>NZ_CP134203.1:4675000-6665000 GCF_031597775.1 Streptomyces sp. BB1-1-1
AGCGAAAGCGAGTCCGAACAGGGCGATTTTAGTAGCACGCTCAAGACCCGAAGCGGAGTGATCTAGCCATGGGCAGGTTGAAGCGGAGGTAAGACTTCGTGGAGGACCGAACCCACCAGGGTTGAAAACCTGGGGGATGACCTGTGGTTAGGGGTGAAAGGCCAATCAAACTCCGTGATAGCTGGTTCTCCCCGAAATGCATTTAGGTGCAGCGTCGTGTGTTTCTTGCCGGAGGTAGAGCACTGGATAGGCGATGGGCCCTACCGGGTTACTGACCTTAGCCAAACTCCGAATGCCGGTAAGTGAGAGCGCGGCAGTGAGACTGTGGGGGATAAGCTCCATGGTCGAGAGGGAAACAGCCCAGAGCATCGACTAAGGCCCCTAAGCGTACGCTAAGTGGGAAAGGATGTGGAGTCGCACAGACAACCAGGAGGTTGGCTTAGAAGCAGCCACCCTTGAAAGAGTGCGTAATAGCTCACTGGTCTAGTGATTCCGCGCCGACAATGTAGCGGGGCTCAAGCGTACCGCCGAAGTCGTGTCATTGCAGCAATACGGCCAACGCCGGCTGTGATGGGTAGGGGAGCGTCGTGTGCCGGGTGAAGCAGCCGCGGAAGCGAGTTGTGGACGGTTCACGAGTGAGAATGCAGGCATGAGTAGCGATACAAACGTGAGAAACGTTTGCGCCGATTGACTAAGGGTTCCTGGGTCAAGCTGATCTGCCCAGGGTAAGTCGGGACCTAAGGCGAGGCCGACAGGCGTAGTCGATGGATAACCGGTTGATATTCCGGTACCCGCTGTGAAGCGTCAAACATCGAGCATCGTGATGCTAAGGCCGTGAAGCCGTTCCGGACCCTTCGGGGAAAGGAAAGTGGTGGAGCCGCCGGACCAAGCGGTTAGTAGGTGAGTGATGGGGTGACGCAGGAAGGTAGTCCATCCCGGGCGGTGGTTGTCCCGGGGTAAGGGTGTAGGCCGTGCGATAGGTAAATCCGTCGCACTTGTGGCTGAGACCTGATGCCGAGCCGATTGTGGTGAAGTGGATGATCCTATGCTGTCGAGAAAAGCCTCTAGCGAGTTTCATGGCGGCCCGTACCCTAAACCGACTCAGGTGGTCAGGTAGAGAATACCGAGGCGTTCGGGTGAACTATGGTTAAGGAACTCGGCAAAATGCCCCCGTAACTTCGGGAGAAGGGGGGCCATTCCTGGTGATGACATTTACTGTCTGAGCTGGGGGTGGCCGCAGAGACCAGCGAGAAGCGACTGTTTACTAAAAACACAGGTCCGTGCGAAGCCGTAAGGCGATGTATACGGACTGACGCCTGCCCGGTGCTGGAACGTTAAGGGGACCGGTTAGCTCCATTTCGGTGGGGCGAAGCTGAGAACTTAAGCGCCAGTAAACGGCGGTGGTAACTATAACCATCCTAAGGTAGCGAAATTCCTTGTCGGGTAAGTTCCGACCTGCACGAATGGCGTAACGACTTCTCGACTGTCTCAACCATAGGCCCGGTGAAATTGCACTACGAGTAAAGATGCTCGTTTCGCGCAGCAGGACGGAAAGACCCCGGGACCTTTACTACAGTTTGATATTGGTGTTCGGTTCGGCTTGTGTAGGATAGCTGGGAGACTGTGAACTCTGGACGCCAGTTCAGGGGGAGTCGTCGTTGAAATACCAGTCTGGTCGTGCTGGATGTCTAACCTGGGTCCGTGATCCGGATCAGGGACAGTGTCTGATGGGTAGTTTAACTGGGGCGGTTGCCTCCTAAAGAGTAACGGAGGCGCCCAAAGGTTCCCTCAGCCTGGTTGGCAATCAGGTGTTGAGTGTAAGTGCACAAGGGAGCTTGACTGTGAGACCGACGGGTCGAGCAGGGACGAAAGTCGGGACTAGTGATCCGGCGGTGGCTTGTGGAAGCGCCGTCGCTCAACGGATAAAAGGTACCCCGGGGATAACAGGCTGATCTTCCCCAAGAGTCCATATCGACGGGATGGTTTGGCACCTCGATGTCGGCTCGTCGCATCCTGGGGCTGGAGTCGGTCCCAAGGGTTGGGCTGTTCGCCCATTAAAGCGGTACGCGAGCTGGGTTTAGAACGTCGTGAGACAGTTCGGTCCCTATCCGCTGTGCGCGTAGGAGTCTTGAGAAGGGCTGTCCCTAGTACGAGAGGACCGGGACGGACGAACCTCTGGTGTGCCAGTTGTCCTGCCAAGGGCATGGCTGGTTGGCTACGTTCGGGAGGGATAACCGCTGAAAGCATCTAAGCGGGAAGCCTGCTTCGAGATGAGGACTCCCACCCCCTTGAGGGGTTAAGGCTCCCAGTAGACGACTGGGTTGATAGGCCGGATCTGGAAGCACCGCAAGGTGTGGAGGTGACCGGTACTAATAGGCCGAGGGCTTGTCCTCAGTTGCTCGCGTCCACTGTGTTGGTTCTGAAACCACGAACAACCCGCCCCTGTGCCACGGGGGTGTGCTGGTTGTCTGTTTCATAGTGTTTCGGTGGTCATAGCGTAGGGGAAACGCCCGGTTACATTTCGAACCCGGAAGCTAAGCCTTACAGCGCCGATGGTACTGCAGGGGGGACCCTGTGGGAGAGTAGGACGCCGCCGAACAATCATTGCGAGGAAACCCCGTACCGGGAACGGTGCGGGGTTTTCTGCGTTTACCGCCGTTCACCCCACCAATTTCGTGTCGTACGCCAGGATGACCGCCTGGACACGGTCGCGCGAGCCGGTCTTGGACAGGATGCGGCCCACATGGGTCTTGACCGTGGACTCGGCGAGGTGGAGACGCTCCGCTATCTCCGTGTTGGTCCAGCCCTGACCTATCACCCGCAGGATCTCGGTCTCGCGGTCGGTGAGAGCGGTCAGGCGCGGATCGGGAGAGGCGTCCGGGGCGGTGGCGGCCGGCAGATGGTGGACGTACGCGTCGAGCAGACGACGAGTCAGGCTGGGGGCCACCACCGCGTCGCCCGTGGCCACGGCACGGATGCCGGAGAGCAGCTCCTCCGGCTGGGCATCCTTGACGAGGAAACCGGAGGCGCCGGCGCGCAGCCCGGAGTAGGCGTACTCGTCGAGGTCGAAGGTCGTGAGGATCAGGACCCGGGTGCGGCCGCCGCCCGCGACGATGCGGCGGGTCGCCTCGATACCGTCCACGCCGGGCATGCGGACGTCCATGAGGACCACATCGGGGCGGAGTTCGGCCGTCATACGGGCGGCTTCGGCGCCGTTGGCCGCCTCGCCCACGACCGTCATGTCGTCCTGGCTCTCCAGGAGCATCCGGAAGCCGAAGCGCTGGAGCGGCTGGTCGTCGGCGATGAGGACGGTGGTCACTGCGGGGATTCCTCCGGTAGGTGCAGGTGGACGCGCCAGCCCCGCTCGGGGCGTGGCCGCGGGCCGGCCTCAAGTGTGCCGCCGTACAGGGACGTTCGCTCGCGCATGCCGGGCAGGCCGCGGCCGTCGGAGGGGGCGGGGGCCGGTCCGCCGCGGCCGGTGTCGGTGACGGTGAGGGCGACGGCGCCGCCGGTCTCGTAGGAGAGGTCGATGTGTGCGGTGGCGTCGGGGCCGGCGTGCTTGAGGGTGTTGGTGAGGGCTTCCTGGATGACGCGGTAGACCGTGAGCTGGCGGCCCTCGGGGAGAGTGGCCCGGCCCTGGACGGTCGTGCGGACGGGGAGACCGGCCCTGCGGACGCCGTCGAGGAGCTGGTCGAGGTCGGTGAGGGAGGGCTGCGGGGCCAGCTCGGCAGCCTGGGTGCCGTGCTGCTCCTCTTCGCGGAGGACGTCGAGGAGGCGGCGTAGCTCGCCCAGGGCCTGGCGGCTGGTGGTGGCGATGGCGTCGAGGGCCTGGGCGGCGCGTTCGGGCGATCTGGCGGCGGCGTAGCGACCGCCGTCGGCGAGGCCGGTGATGACGGAGAGGTTGTGGCCGATGATGTCGTGCATCTCCCGGGCTATGCGGGCGCGTTCGGCGGCGGCGGCGAGGCGGCCCTGCTGGTCGCGTTCTGTTTCCAGGCGGCGGGCGCGGTCCTCCAGGGCCTCGGTGTAGTCCCGCCGGGTGCGGACGGTGATGCCGATGAGGGTTGCCACGCCGACGGAGAGGATCTGCGAGCCGACCTGCTGGTTCCAGGAGCCGGCGCTGTCCCCGTAGCGGGCGACCGTGACACAGGTCGGGGCGATCACCACGAGCACCGCCCACCAGAGGTTGCGCAGCGGCAGGCGCAGGGCGATGTGGTGGACGAGGAGCAGTTGGAGCAGGGCCGCTTGGAGGGCGGCGCCCGACCAGGCGTTCACCAGGGCCGCGGGCAGCGTGACGAGCAGGGCGGCCTGGGGGTGGCTGCGGCGCCACAGGAGGGGGACCGAGAGGGCGAGGCTGAGCGCGAGGACGAGGCCGATGGGAACGTCGGGATCGTGGGCGACGTTGCGCCAGCCGCCGGAGGCGTCGATCAGGGCGGCCAGCACCCAGAGACCGGTGAGGTGCAGGTCCCACACGAGGGGACGGCGACGGTCGAAGGCGCGGACCCGCCGGCTGACGCGCTGGACGTACTCGGTGAGGGGTTCGGCCGCTCGGTCTTCCGGCACGGGCTTCACGGGGTCCATCCGACCATGATCGCGGCCCGGCGCGCGAGGGGGCGTCCGCCCGGAGGCCGTATATCAGGTGAGGGGCGTAGTACCCGGGTATTACGGTGGCCCGCATGAGTGCCACGGCCCCCGGTGACTACGTGATCCGCTCCATACGCGCCGACGAATGGCCCGCCCTGAAGGAGCTGCGGCTGCGCGCGCTGCGGGATCCGCTCGCGCACCTCGCCTACCTGGAGACGTACGACGTCGCCGCTGCCCGGCCGGTCTCCTTCTGGCAGGAGCGGGCGGCCGGAGCCGCGGAGGGCGCGTCCGGGGCGCGGCAGATCGTCGCGGAGGTGCCCGGGGGGATGTGGCTAGGCACGTTGACCGTGCTGGTGGAGGAGGCCGGGACGACGGACTGGGCCGGGTTCTCCGTGGATCGGCGGCAGGGGCACGTGGTCGGTGTCTTCGTGCGGCCCGAGTGGCGGGGCAGCGGGCTGACCAAGGCGCTGTTCGACGCCGGGCTGGAGTGGGCGTGGGCGAGCGGCCTGGAGCGGGTGCGGCTCATCGTGCATCCGGACAACGAGCGGGCGCAGGGCGCCTACCGGAAGGCGGGGTTCGCGCCGAGCGGGCGGACGGTCCCGCTGGTGGGCGGGCCCGGTGACTACGAGCTGGAGTTCGTGCTCGAGCGCTGAGGCGATGCCGGGGGCGCCGCTACACCGGAAGCTCGTCGTGGGGCCAGCGGGCCCGGCCCTGTTCGCGGGACCGGAGCAGGGCCAGGGTCGGCATGCCCCGGTCCGCGCCGGTGGCCAGCAGCTCGGGGAGCTGGGGAAGGGGCGCCACGGCCGCGACGTCGTCCAGGACGAGCGTCAGTGGTGGGTCGAGGCGACCGGAGGATGACCGTTCGGCCATGCGCCGGCCGCGCTCGACCACGCTTGAGACGAGCGCCGTCAGCAGCGGCATCGCGCCCGGGCTCGTCCGGGGGTCTTCGATGGATTCACCCACCACGTAAAGGGTTCCCTGTTCGTGGATGAAGGAATCCAAGGCGAGGGCATCATTTCGGTTGGGAGTGCACGCCTCGCGGATGTTGACCGTCGAGAGGGTGGCCAGCGCACGGGTGGTCAGTTGCTGGGCCATGTCCCGGCGTTCGGGGTAGCCGGTGAGGGCACCTTCGAGTTCGCCCGCGGAGCCGGGCGCCGCTTTGGGGTTGGTACGGAGGATGCGTACGGCGTCCTGGACCTGGAGGCCCTGGGACCAGCGGTGGACGTGGCGGACGGTGCGGCCGTCGACGGCGGCGGCGTGCAGGTAGCTGCGCAGCAGGAGTTCCGCGGTGTCACCGACCGCCTGGTCGAGCCGGGCGGTGGGGCGGACCGGGGTGAGGAGGGCGGCCGCTCTGGTGGTGGCCGTCTGCCTGTCCTCGCAGCCGGCGGTGGGGGACCAGTGGAGTCGGTCCGGGGTGTCGCAGAGGTGGTTCGGGTCGTAGAGGTGGGCGGGGCCGAGTTTCGCCCGGGCGTCCTTGGTGTCCGCCCAGAGGGCCGGGTTCGAGGTGATGACCAGGGCGGGGCCCTCCGCGTCCCGCAGGGTCTCGGTGGCGGCCGAGCGGCGGGTGTCCGGCGGGCCGTAGTGCACCGCGCCCTCGACGCGGTTCGTTTCCCACCCACCCACGCGTTTGCCGTCGGCCACAGCAGTGAGGGGCTCGGCCTCCGCGACCGTCTGCTCCGGCGCCCTGGGGACCGGTACCTCGTGCACCGGCTCCGGGTCCGGCACTCGCTCCACTTGCTCCCGCGTCGGCTCCGGCTCCGGCACGGGCGCCGCCGTCGCCTTCACGCGTCGCCCCTGCTGCCGTACCGCGCGCCAGCGGGCGACCGTTCCCATCACGAACACCGTCAGGACGACCAGCACCATCATCTGGCCGATGAACAGCCCCCAGAACAGCCCGTACCCGGAGAGCGCCGTCTCGGGGGTGTCCGGCCAGGCGCCGGGGATGTCGTGGGGCTCGGAGATCAGGTGGCGCATGGCCAGGGGGGTGCCGGTGAAGGTGACGCCGGAGGGCCAGGAGCCGTGGGCGAAGAGCGCGGACAGGCCGGTCGCCGTCCACACCAGCAGGGTCATGCCGAGGAGGAAGGCGAGTATGCCGAGGAGCAGGCCGTCGGGGATGCCGCCCTGCTGGGCCGGCCGCCGGCCGCGGTGGTCGTCCGGTCCGTCCGGTCTCATGCGTCCGGTCCCTCCCGTCTTCCTACGCCACCGTCGATTCGGACGAGTCGCCGATGTGCTGTTCCATGAAGGCCGCCGCCCTTTCCTCCGCCTCCAGTTCGGCGGCGCGCAGGGCGTCGTCGTTGAAGTCGGCGGACGACTCGGTCATCGCGCGGTCGGTGAAGACCAGGGGGCGTTCGGTCTCGGTGATCAGGTGCTTGACCACCTGGACGTTGCCGTTGACGTCCCACACCGCGATGCCGGGGGTGAGGGAGGGGATGATCTCCACGGCCCAGCGGGGCAGGCCCAGTACGCGCCCCGTGGCCCGCGCCTCGTCGGCCTTCTGGGCGTAGATGGTCCGGGTGGAGGCCATTTTCAGGATGGCCGCCGCCTCTCTGGCCGCCGCCCCGTCGACGACGTCCGACAGGTGGTGCACCACCGCCACGAACGACAGGCCCAGCCGTCGCCCGAACTTCAGCAGCCGCTGGAACAGCTGTGCCACGAAGGGGCTGTTGATGATGTGCCAGGCCTCCTCGACCAGGAAGATGCGCTTCTTCCGGTCGGGACGGATCCAGGTGTGCTCCAGCCAGACGCCCACGATGGCCATGAGGATCGGCATGGCGATGGAGTTGCGGTCGATGTGGGAGAGGTCGAAGACGATGAGGGGCGCGTCGAGGTCGATGCCGACCGTCGTCGGGCCGTCGAACATGCCGCGCAGGTCACCGTCGACGAGACGGTCGAGGACGAGTGCCACGTCCAGGCCCCAGGCCCGTACGTCGTCTATGGCGACGTTCATCGCCTCGGCGGACTCCGGCTCGGGGTGGCGGAGCTGCTCGACGATGTCGGTGAGGACCGGCTGGCGCTGGACGATGGTCTCGTTGACGTAGGCGTGCGCGACCTTGAGCGCGAAGCCGGAGCGCTCGTCCAGGCCGTGCCCCATCGCGACCTCGATGATCGTGCGGAGCAGGGCCAGCTGTCCGGTCGTGGTGATCGCCGGATCGAGGGGGTTGAGCCGGATGCCCTGGTCGAGTGCCGCCATCGGGTCCAGCCGGATCGGAGTTATACCCAGCTGCTGCGCGATGAGGTTCCATTCACCGGCCCCGTCCTCGCCCTGGGCGTCCAGGACGACGACCTGGCGGTCGCGGAAGCGGAGTTGGCGCAGGACGTACGTCTTCTCCAGCGCCGACTTGCCGTTGCCGGACTCCCCGAGCACCAGCCAGTGCGGGGCGGGGAGCTGCTGGCCGTACAGCTGGAAGGGGTCGTAGATGTAGCCCTTGCCGGAGTAGACCTCGCGGCCGATGATCACGCCGGAGTCGCCGAGGCCGGGCGCCGCGGTCGGCAGGTAGACGGCCTGCGCCTGGCCCGTGGAGGTGCGGACGGGGAGGCGGGTCGTCTCCACCTTCCCGAAGAGGAAGGACGTGAAGGCTTCGGTGAGGACGGTCAGCGGGTCCCGCATCAGGCTCAGCCCCTACCTTCGGATGCCGGTGGCGAACGGAAGTGTGTTCACGAAGGCGCGATGGTGCTCACGGTCGCACCACTCCAGTTTCAGGTACGACTTTCCGGCCGAGGCCCTTATCGTCCGCTTGTCACGGGCCAGTGCCTCGGGGGAGCGGGAGGAGACCGTGATGTAGCCGACCAGGTTGACGCCGGCCGCGCCGCTGGCGAGGTCCTCGCCCCGCTGGTCCAGGCGGCCGTGGGCGGCGATGTCGCGCGGGTCGACGGTGCGGTTCATCTTGGCGGCGCGGGAGGCCTCGGCCTCGTCGTTCGTCTTCTCCGTCAGCATGCGTTCGATGGCGACCTCGGTGGGTTCGAGGTCCATCGTCACGGCGACGGTGCGGATGACGTCCGGGGTGTGGACGAGGAGCGGCGCGAGGAAGTTCACGCCGACCGGGGTCATCGGCCACTCCTTGACCCAGGCGGTGGCGTGGCACCAGGGGGCGCGGGTGGAGGACTCGCGGGTCTTGGCCTGGAGGTAGGTGGGCTCCATGGCGTCCAGCTCGGCCGGCCAGGCGTTGCGCTTGGTCATCGCCTGGATGTGGTCGATGGGGTGGTCCGGGTCGTACATGGCGTGGATCAGGGAGGCGAGCCGGCCCTGCCCCAGCGGCTGGCGTACGCGGATGTCGGCTTCCTGGAGGCGCGAGCAGATGTCGGTCAGCTCGCGCGCCATGACGACCGCCAGTCCCGCGTCCCGGTCCAGCTTGCGCCCGTTCTGCGGGCGGGCGGCACGGGCCATCGCGTGGGCCTCGGCGGCCAGTTCGCGGTTGTAGTGCATGCAGGCGATGAGGTAGGCGCGGTGCTGCTCGCTGCTGGTGGACACCATGGACTGGAGCTGGTCGTACGACTGCTGCAGCCACGGCAGCGCCTTGTCGTCGCCGCGCTGGGCGACGTCCTTGGCATGCGCGTCGGGGTCGGCCGGGAGGGTGCGGGCGAGCATCTGGATGCGGGTGACGAAGCCGTCGCCGTTGGCCACGTGCTTGAGCAGGGTGCCGAAGCGGTCGACGAGGGCCTCCTGGTCCTCGGAGTCGCGCAGGCCGACGCCGGGGCCCTCGATCTCGATCGCGGCCGTCACCATCTTGCGGTCGGCGTGCAGCAGTACGGCGATCTCGTCCGGCCCGAAGGGCGCCGCCAGCCAGGTGATGCGGCCGATGCCGGGCGGCGGGCCGACCTCGATCTCCCGTCCGTCGAGCCGGGTGCCGGCCTCGATGGCGCCGGAGCGGTAGGTGGTGCCGCGGCGCAGCGTCCGCTTGTAGCTGCGGTTGATCTCGAACCACTTGTAGAACGTGCGGTGCTTGTACGGCACGTAGACGGCCGCCAGCGCGAGCATCGGGAAGCCGACGAGCAGCACGATGCGCAGGGTCAGGACGGGGACGAGGAGCCCGCACATCATGCCGAGGAACGCGCCCACGACGATCAGCGCGATCTCACCGGTCTCGCGGTTGCGGCCGACGATCGCGTTCGGCCGGGCGCGGCCGATCAGATACGTACGGCGGGGCGTGACCGGATGGGACACGTGGGACTCGGTCGTCAACGCCCGTCACCTCCTGTGCTGTTTTTGCTGTTACGGGTGTTGCTTGCGTGGGGCGTGTTCACCGGGCTGCCGGAGCGTGGTGCGGGTGCGGCGGAGGGGACATTTCCGCCGCCGCCGTTCGAGGGGCGCGAGCTGTGCGCGGCGACTCCGCCGGAGGCGGGGTTCGAGGGACGGGACGCGGAGGAGGAGCTGGACTGGCCGCCACCGCCGCCTCCGCTGTCGCCGTTGTGGCGGGTGCTGTGGGTCCTGATGCCCTGGGCGACCAGGTTCGCCGGGGAGCTGATCACGGCTGCGGCCTTGCCTTCGGCGCCCTGCATGATGCGGTTGTTGCGGCCGTTCGCGATCTCGTCGCCGAAGCCGGGGACGAAGCGGTAGATCATCGCGGACGCGAAGATGGCGAGCAGGATGATGGCGAGGCCGGAGACGACGGCCGAGAAGGCGTCCGGCCCGTCGTCGGCGGAGAGCGCCCCGGCGAGCCCGAGCACGATCACGATGACGGGCTTCACGAGAATGACCGCGATCATGATCCCGGCCCAGCGGCGGACGTGGCCCCACAGGTTCTTGTCGACCAGGCCGGCGTAGACGACGGTGCCGAGCAGGGCGCCGACGTAGAGCAGGGCGGCGCGGATGACGAGTTCCAGCCAGAGGACGCCGGCGGCGAGGATCGACACCAGGGAGACGACGATCAGCATGATCGGTCCGCCGCCGATGTCCTCGCCCTTCTCCAGGGCGGCGGAGAACGTGCCGAAGAAGGTGTCCGTCTGCTCGCCGGTCGCCTTGGCGAGTACGTCGGTGACGCCGTCGGTCGCCGATACGACCGTGTACAGGATCAGCGGCGTGAAGGCCGACGCCAGGACGGTGAGCCAGAGGAACCCGATGGCCTCGGACAGCGCGGTGGTGAGGGGGACGCCGCGCACGGCACGCTTCGCCACCGCGAGGAGCCACAGGAGCAGCGTGAGGATCGTCGACGCCGCGAAGACGACGGCGTACTGCTGGAGGAACGTCGGGTTCGTGAAGTCGACGTTCGCCGTGTCCTGGACGGCGGCGCTGAGCTTGTCGATGGTCCAGGAGGCGGCGTCGGCACAGCCCTTGGCGAGGGAGGAGAGGGGGTCGAGGGCGGAGGTGGGGGAGTCGAGGGTCCCGCCACCGCCACCTCCGGTGGAGCCGCCGCCTTCGCCTCGTTCGCAGTAGTCCTTGGCGGGGCCGTGGATCAGGTCGCAGGGGTCATCGCTCGGGGTGGGCGACGGAGTGGGGGCGGCGAAGGCGCGGGTGGCGAAGAGGACCGCTGCCGTCTGGACGGTCATGACGACGCCGGTCAGCTCGAGTACGCGGCGGCTAGCGGGCATACGTGAACCCTCCGTACTCCTGGACGGCCTTCGCCATCTCGTCCGCGCTGGAAGCCTTGTCGTCGCCGGGAATCGGCGCCGGGCCGTCCTTCTGAGAGTGCGTCACGATCTTCCAGTCACCATTGACCCACTCAAGCTTCATGGTGATCGTGAACCAACTGTTCGTGACCGGGGCTGTGGAGTTCTGCCCCGCGAGCCCGAGGAGACCGCTGCACCAGACTTCGACGGTCGCTTTGTCGGCCGAGTTCTCGGTGACCTTGGTGCCGATCGGGCTCGTACGGGACACGAAGGTGTAGCCCTTCGGCGTGGAGCCGTCCTCGTTCAGTCCGACGTTCTTGTTGAAGCCCGGGCTGTATGCCTTGTCCAGAGTGGCCTCGAAGTCCGTCACTCTGGAGGGAACGATGATGGCCTGGAGGATCGAGTCACGTTTGGCCTTGTCGAACATGTCGGCCGAGCCCAGAGCCACCGCATAGTTCGCCGCCGCGCTCTGTGCCCCCTGCTCGTCCCGGGCGAAGCCCGCCTGCACCGGCTGCGTACCGGACGGCGCTGTCGACGAGGCCTTCGGCTTGTCCGCGGCCGTGTCGTCCGGGGATGCGGAATCGTCTCCTCCACGGTTCGCGAAGGCGATCGCGGCGATGAGGAGGACGACGACGCCGACCACGGTGACCAGGCTCCGGGACGACGAGCGGCCGCCGCGACGGGGGCCGCCGTAGCCGTCGCCGTCCCCGTCGGGCAGCCGTGTCCGTGTCTGACCCGTGCCGCCGTAACCGCCGGAGGACTGGTGGTCGTCTCCGAGACTCATGCCGCGTACGCCCCCTCGACGTCGTGCCTGCCGTAGAAGTACGACGGTAGCCGTGCTGGTTCCCGCGCGGGCGCGGTGTGGTGACTCGACATCAGGGAAACGCAACCTCAGCCGGTTGGCACGACGGGCGGGTGGGGTGGAGGGGTGGAACGGATGCGCGCCGGGCTACACGGCCATTCCGTACACGATGGTGAAGAGCGTGCCGAGCGAGCCGATGATGAACACGCCCGTCAGGCCCGCGACGATGAGGCCCTTGCCCTGCTCCGCGCTGAAGGTGTCGCGGAGCGCGGTGGCACCGATGCGCTGCTTGGCGGCGCCCCAGATGGCGATGCCGAGGCAGAGCAGAATCGCGACGGCCATCACCACCTCGATCATGATCTTGGCCTCGTTGCCCAGGCTGCCGAAGGGGCCCCAGTCCGGAGCGATCCCCCCGATGATGGTGTTGATGTCTCCCTCGTCGGCCGCAAAGAGCATGTAAGTCACCGCCCCTGTTGGGTAGTTCCGCACCCTCTGCGGACGTGCAGAGGTCAGGCCTCATTGTCGCCGACAATGGCGCCGTCGTATGTCGACTTGGCGTCATTGATTGGCGGGTTTCGTACGAATAGCTTGCCACCGGTCCGCGCCGGGCCCTAACAGGGTTGCGCGGACCGGTATGCAAAGGTCGTATGGTCACTCTGTGTATCACGTCCGGTTACGCCGGGCAATGAGGCTGGGGCGCAACCTGTCGTGTGGTTGCGTCGTTGGGCCCTTCTGCGAAGTGATCGGACTCGCCCGTCCGCACGTCGAGCGGGAAGGCTTCCCACTTCTGACGATCCGTCGTGACGGCGGCCCGGGGCCGCCGGTGCCGTGGACGCGGACGGCGCAGTCGGGGTCGTCCCCGTGAGTGAAGGTGACCTGGGTCTGCGCCGGCCGGGGTGCTTGTGCGTCGACATGGCCGGAAAGTGTTATTGAACGGCTCCGACATGGGGGAGAGTTGGGCCATGCGCAAGATGTGGGTCGGCGCCGGTGTCGCGGTCGCGGGCGGGATGGGCTTCGTGATGCTGCTCGTCGTGGGCGTCTACCTCGTCGCCGGCAACCTGGCGGGCGGCGCCGGCGGCGGAGCCAAGAAGCTCGCCAAGGGGTCGGTGCCCGCGGCGTACCAGCCGCTCGTGCAGAAGTGGGGCAATCTCTGCCCCGCCATCAACCCCGCGCTGCTCGCCGCCCAGCTCTACCAGGAGAGCGGCTTCAACCCGAGGGCGCAGAGCCACGCGGCGGCGCAGGGCATAGCGCAGTTCATCCCCGGGACGTGGGCCACCCACGGGATCGACGGGGACGGGGACGGCGACCGGGACGTGTGGGACCCGAAGGACGCCATCCCGTCGGCGGCGTCTTACGACTGCTCCCTCGCGTCGTACGTGAAGGACGTGCCCGGCGATCCGACCGAGAACATGCTGGCCTCCTACAACGCGGGGGCTTACGCGGTCATCAAGTACCAGGGTGTGCCGCCCTACAAGGAGACCCAGAACTACGTCAAGGTGATCACGACCCTGGAGAAGAGCTTCGCGGCCCCCGAGACGCGGGTCGATCCGTCCGAGCAGGCCGCCGGGGCCATCGCCTACGCGCAGAAGAAGCTCGGGACGCTCTATCTGTGGGGCGGGAACGGGACGCCTGAGCAGGGTGGGCGGTTCGACTGTTCGGGGCTGACCAAGGCGGCGTACGAGAGTGTGGGGATCAAGCTGCCGCGGGTCGCGAACGACCAGTACAACGCGGGGCCGCATCCGTCGCGGGACGAGTTGATGCCCGGCGACCTGGTGTTCTTCTCGGACGATCTCACCAACTCCCGGGCCATCCGGCATGTGGGGATTTATGTCGGCGGCGGATACATGATCGACGCGCCGCGGACGGGTGCTGTGATCCGGTTCGACCCGATCGACACCCCTGATTACTTCGGGGCCACCCGGGTGACCGAGGATGGCGCGAAAGCGCTGCCCACGACGGTGTGAATGCCATGGTTTGGACGCAGCGTGAATCCATGCCCTGAGCTGCGGCGACGTGTTTCTCTTCGATAACGTCTGCGTGATCATTCGGTGGAGCGTGGAACGTATCAACGGGGGCCGTGCGTTCCTGTTGACGTGTAGGTGTGCGGGCCGAGAAGGAACCGGCGGATCTACGACCACGGGGGTGGCAGAAGAGGCGTGCGCTCGGTGCGCCGGAGGACATGACGAAGGGGCCGCAGCACCATGGCTGGACTCGCCGAATCCGGGTCGAACCCCGACGTCGAGCTGCTCTACGACATCAACGGCCTGGCCAAGGATGCACCGCACTGGTTCGACCGGGTCATGGAGTTCGTGGGTGAGTACGGACTGCTGTTCGCGATCGTGCTGCTGGTGCTGTGGTGCTGGTGGTCCGTGCGGCGGCGGGGCGGCGAGGACGCGGCCTCGAACGTGGCGGCACTCGTGTGGGCGCCGCTCGCGGCCGGTGTCGCGGTACTGGTCAACGTGCCGATAAGGGGTTTCGTCGAACGGCCGCGGCCGTTCAAGTCCCATGACGGGCTGGAAGTGCTCGTCGCGGGGAAGGACGACTTCTCCTTCGTGAGCGATCACGCCACGCTGTGCATGGCCCTGGCCGTCGCCCTGTTCGTCGCCAACCGGAAGTTCGGGCTCCTCGCCATCGTGCTCGCGGTGTTCGGCGGGTTCATCCGGGTCTACATGGGCGTGCACTACCCGACGGACGTCGTGGGCGGCTTCGCCCTCGGTACGGCGGTCGCGCTGCTGCTGTCGCCGGTCGCCATGGCCCTGCTGACGCCGTTGACCCGGGCCGTCGAGCGGTCACCCCGGGTGGGGTGGCTGGTCAGCGCGCGGGGGCGAGGGGACGCCGCCGGGCGCGACGCCGTGATCCCGGGGGCGCGCAAGGAGAGTGCGGAGGCGGGAGAGCGGGACCTCGCCGCCTGAGACGTCAGGTCGGTGCGTGGGTCTTCGCGTCCGTACGGGCCTGGCTTCTCGCTCTGCGGGCCGGGCCTCGCCAGCCGCAGGTGCAGCGGGCCAGGCAGAACGGGCCCTGTTCGACCGTCCTCGTGAGGTGTTCCGGGACTTCCTGGGGAGCTTCGAGACCTTCCTGCTGCGCCACGCCCACAACGTTACCGGGGTCGCCTGCCCCTCGTTAACCGGGACGGCAGGGGGTCCGGAACACGTGTGACGGCTGGGTAGGTGGCGATGGTCGGGTGGGAGAGGGAGCGGCGAAGTAGGAGGGTGGGCGGGGGGCTCGTCCTCACCGGGGGCGTGATCTGCGCGTGTCTGGCCGGGAGCGGGTGCTCCGGGCAGGGGGCCGCCGCTCAGGGGACGGGCGGCGGCGATCCGGTCGCCGTGCTGCACCGGGCCGCCGACCGGCTGGTGGCCGCCGGGAGCGCCAAGGCGCGCACCGCGATGGAGATGGCCAGCGGCGGGACGCGGGTGACCATCCGGGGCGAGGGCGTGTACGACTTCGAGGGGCGGCTCGGGCGGCTGAAGGTCCGGCTGCCGCAGGACCCGGCGGGGTCCAGTGAGCATCGGCCGATCACCGAACTGCTCGCACCGGGTGCCCTTTTCATGAAGAACCGCGGGGCCGGCGTGCCCGACGACAAGTGGGTGCGGGTGGAGACCGCGTCGCTGTCCGACGGAAACCTGGTGACCGGCGGCGCGACCGACCCCTTCGCCGCCGCCGAGGTGCTGCGCGGGACCCGGACGGCGACGTACGTGGGGCGGACGGAGGTCGCGGGGACCGCGGTGCGGCACTACCGGGGGACCGCCGACCTCGCTCGGGCGGCGCGTGGCGCGTCGGACGGGAACAGGCAGGCGCTGGCCGCGGCGGCGAAGGGGTTCGCCACCGCCGAGGTGCCGTTCGACGCCTACCTCGACGACGAGGGCCGTATCCGCAAGGTCCGGCACCGCTTCAGCTTCACCAACGGGCGGGACGAGGGCACCGTGGCCGTCGCCTCGACGACGCTGCTCTACGATTTCGGCGCCGCCGTCCGCGTACGGTTGCCGGAGGACCGGGACATCTACGCCGGCAAGATCGCCGCAGAGCCGGGGGAGCCGGAGGAGCCGGGGGAGGCGTCGGGCGAGGGGTCGGGCGGCAAGAACTAGCCCTTCCGTGCCATGCGCGGTGTGTAGGCCGCTCCCTACTCTAGGAAGTCGGTGACGGCAGAGACGAGGTGACGCGCGTGGCTCCGGTCGGCGGTACGACGGTTCAGGACCACGTGGCCCTCGCCGAGATCGAGCTGTGCGGCGAACTGATCATCGCGGCGTCGGCGGCCCGGGAGCGGCTCAGCCTGGAGAGCATCGACGAGGTGCTGCGGGTGGCCGAGGAGCGAGGGGCCGGGGCCGACCAGTAGGAAGCCGGCCGGGCGCGCGGGCGGGCGGGCGGTCCTGCCGGCTCCGGGGTCAGGTGCGCAGGAGGCGGCCGATCGCCTTCGTCGCCTCCTCCACCTTCGCGTCGATCTCGGCGCCGCCCTTGACGGCCGCATCGGCGACGCAGTGGCGCAGGTGCTCCTCCAGGAGCTGCAGCGCGAAGGACTGCAGGGCCTTCGTCGAGGCGGAGACCTGGGTGAGTATGTCGATGCAGTAGACGTCCTCGTCGACCATCCGTTGCAGGCCGCGGATCTGGCCCTCGATGCGGCGCAGGCGCTTGAGGTGCTCGTCCTTCTGTTTGTGGTAGCCGTGCACACCGCGGTCGTGGTCGGTCACGATGTCCGTCCCGTCCGTCCCGTCCGTCTCCACCGCGTCCACGGCGGGGGAGGGCGCACCTGCGCCGGCCTCGGTGGTCGTCATCGCGTCCTCCTGTTGTGGGGCAGAGTGGGCAGAGTGGGCAGAGTTCGGGCAGATAGCGGACATATACCCCTGGCGGGTATATGGTAACGAACTTTGCGGGGTAGGGGGCCCTTGACAGAGCCCCTGGCGTCGCCCCCCTGCTCATCACTCTGCCTGATGGGCGACACTGGGGGACGGCCCGTTAGCCGTGGCCGGATGATGCGCCTAGCATCAGCCTGACCGAAACCGATGCACCCCGAGGACCCCACGTGCGCTTTCGTCTGACCCCCAGGGAGACGAGCTTCTACGACATGTTCGCCGCCTCCGCGGACAACATCGTCACGGGCTCCAAGCTCCTGATGGAACTGCTCGGGGCGGACGCATCCGCCCGGGCC
Organism: Streptomyces sp. BB1-1-1; assembly: GCF_031597775.1. Taxonomy (NCBI): domain Bacteria; kingdom Bacillati; phylum Actinomycetota; class Actinomycetes; order Kitasatosporales; family Streptomycetaceae; genus Streptomyces; species Streptomyces sp. BB1-1-1. The sequence goes on from NZ_CP134203.1 coordinate 4,692,067, forward strand.
GAGATCGCAGAGCGTATGCGGGCCGCCGAACACGCAGGTGACGACGCGACCCACGCGATCTTCCACCAGCTGAACTCCTCGTTCATCACGCCCTTCGACCGCGAGGACATCTACAACCTCGCATCGTCCCTCGACGACATCATGGACTTCATGGAGGAGGCCGTCGACCTGGTCGTCCTCTACAACGTCGAGGAACTGCCCAAGGGCGTCGACCAGCAGATCGAGGTGCTGGCGCGGGCCGCCGAGCTGACGGCCGAGGCGATGCCGAACCTGCGCACCATGGACAACCTCACCGAGTACTGGATCGAGGTCAACCGGCTGGAGAACCAGGCCGACCAGGTCCACCGCAAGCTGCTCGCCCACCTCTTCAACGGCAAGTACGAGGCCATCGAGGTGCTGAAGCTGAAGCAGATCGTGGACGTTCTGGAAGAGGCGGCCGACGCCTTCGAGCACGTGGCGAACACGGTGGAGACCATCGCGGTCAAGGAGTCCTGACCTCTTCATGGACACCTTCGCTCTGGTCGTGACCATCGGGGTCGCGCTCTTCTTCACGTACACCAACGGCTTCCACGACTCGGCGAACGCGATCGCGACGTCCGTGTCGACGCGCGCGCTGACGCCCCGGGCGGCGCTCGCGATGGCCGCCGTCATGAACCTCGCCGGTGCGTTCATGGGATCCGGGGTCGCCAAGACCGTCAGTGAGGGGGTCATCGAGACCCCTGAAGGCTCGAAGGGGATGGGGATCCTGTTCGCGGCGCTCGTCGGCGCCATCGTCTGGAACCTCATCACCTGGTACTTCGGTCTGCCGTCCTCGTCCTCCCACGCGTTGTTCGGCGGCATGGTCGGGGCGGCGCTGGCCGGCAGTACGACCGTGTACTGGCACGGGGTCCTCGACAAGATCGTCATCCCCATGTTCGTGTCGCCGGTGGTCGGACTGCTCGCCGGTTACCTGGTGATGACCGCCATCATGTGGATCTTCCGGCGGGCCAATCCGCACAAGGCGAAGCGGGGCTTCCGTATCGCGCAGACGGTGTCCGCGGCGGGTATGGCGCTGGGGCACGGTCTGCAGGACGCGCAGAAGACGATGGGCATCGTGGTGATGGCGCTGGTCATCGCCGATGTCGAGGACTACGGCGATCCCATCCCGGTGTGGGTGAAGATCGCCTGTGCGCTGATGCTGTCCGCGGGGACGTACGCGGGTGGCTGGCGGATCATGCGGACGCTGGGGCGGAAGATCATCGAGCTGGATCCGCCGCAGGGGTTCGCCGCGGAGACGACGGGGGCGTCGATCATGTTCGGGTCGGCGTTCCTGTTCCACGCGCCGATCTCGACGACCCATGTGATCACTTCGGCGATCATGGGTGTGGGGGCCACGAAGCGGGTGAACGCCGTGCGGTGGGGCGTCGCCAAGAACATCATCATGGGGTGGTTCATCACGATGCCGGCGGCTGCGGTGGTTGCCGCGTGTTCGTTCTGGGTTGTGAATCTGGCGTTCCTGTAGCGGCCCCGGCGTGGGTGCGGGCCGGGGGTGGGTGCGCTGCCCGGCGTGACGGGGTGCCGCTGCGCCCACCCGTGCCGCCCCAACGGCACGACTGCCCGCAGCGGCGGCGGCATGGCGATGGGCCCGCCCCCCGGATCGGGGGGCGGGCCCTTGTGCGCCTCGCGGTGGCACCGCCATGCAGCACCGCGAGGGGCTCGGGTCGGGCCTAGCCGAAGCGGCCCGAGATGTAGTCCTCCGTGGCCTGGACCGACGGGTTGGAGAAGATGCGCTCCGTCTCGTCGATCTCGATCAGCTTGCCGGGCTGCCCGACCGCCGCCAGGTTGAAGAACGCCGTACGGTCCGAGACACGCGCCGCCTGCTGCATGTTGTGCGTCACGATGACGATCGTGAAGCGCTCCTTCAGCTCGCCGATCAGGTCCTCGATGGCGAGGGTGGAGATCGGGTCCAGGGCGGAGCAGGGCTCGTCCATGAGCAGCACGTTCGGCTCGACCGCGATGGCGCGGGCGATGCACAGGCGCTGCTGCTGACCGCCGGAGAGGCCGGAGCCCGGCTTGTTCAGGCGGTCCTTGACCTCGTTCCAGAGGTTCGCGCCGCGCAGGGACTTCTCGACGACGTCGTCCAGTTCCGACTTCTTGTACTTGCCGTTCAGGCGCAGACCCGCCGCGACGTTGTCGTACACCGACATGGTCGGGAACGGGTTCGGCCGCTGGAAGACCATGCCGACCTCGCGGCGTACGGCCACCGGGTCGATGCCCGTGCCGTAGAGGTTCTCGTCGTCGAGCATGACCTTGCCCTCGACCCGGCCGCCCGGCGTGACCTCGTGCATGCGGTTGAGCGTGCGCAGGAACGTGGACTTGCCGCAGCCGGAGGGGCCGATGAAGGCCGTCACCGAGCGGGGCTCGACGGTCATCGAGATGTCCTCGATGGCCAGGAAGGAGCTGTAGTAGGCGTTGAGGCCGCTGACATCTATGCGCTTGGCCATGGGTATCACTTCTTCTTTCGCGTGTCCGGGGCGCTGACTGTTGTTGCTCTGGCCGCGTCAGCGACCCGTCTTCGGGGCCTTCCAGCGGGCGATGCCGCGGGCCGCGAGGTTGAGGATCATGATGAAGGCGATGAGCGTCAGGGCCGCCGCCCAGGCACGGTCGTAGGCCGCGCCGTAGCCGCCGCTGTTGGCGAACTGCAGATAGATGTACATCGGCAGCGATTCCTGCGGGTCCTGGAACGGGTTCGCGTTGATGAAGTCCGTTCCCCAGACCAGCAGCAGCACGGGGGCCGTCTCACCGGTGATGCGGGCGACCGCCAGCATGACGCCGGTGGTGATGCCGCCGACCGACGTCGGCAGGACCACCTTCAGGATCGTGCGCCACTTCGGCACGCCGAGCGCCAGGGACGCCTCGCGCAGCTCGTTCGGGACGAGCTTGAGCATCTCCTCGGTGGAGCGGACGACCACCGGGATCATCAGGATCGACAGGGCGAGCGAGCCGGCGAAGCCGGACGGGCCCATGTCCAGCATCAGGATCCACGTACTGAGGATGAACAGACCGGCGACGATCGACGGGATACCCGTCATGACGTCGACGAAGAAGGTGACGGCCTTGGCGAGCTTGCCGCTCCCGTACTCGACCAGGTAGATCGCGGTCAGCACACCGATCGGCACGGAGATCAGGGTGGCGATGCCGACCTGCTCCAGGGTGCCGAGGATGGCGTGGTAGATGCCGCCACCCACCTCGGCGTCGGCGACCACGCCCATCGAGTGGGTGAGGAAGTAACCGTCGAGGACCTTCACACCGCGCTTGACGGTCGCCCAGACCAGGGAGGCCAGCGGGATCACGGCCACGATGAACGCGACCCACACCATGCTGGTCGCCACCCGGTCCTTGGCCTGGCGCCCGCCCTCGACGCGCGCCGAGATGGCGTACGTGCCGAGGACGAAGAGGACCGCGGCGATCAGGGCCCACTGGATGCTGCTGTTCAGCCCGGCCGCGGCGCTGATGCCCAGGCCGGCCGCGATCGAGCCGGCGGCGACCGCCCACAGGAACCACTTGGGCAGCGTGGCGCCGCGCAGGGAGCTGCGGCTCTTGGGGGTAAGGGTTGCGTGGCTCATGCGTTGGCCCCCGAGTACTCCTTGCGGCGTCCGATGATCATCCGGGCCGCGCCGTTGACCAGCAGGGTGATGACGAAGAGGACGAGACCGGAGGCGATCAGCGCGTCACGGCCCATCACGGTCGCCTCGTTGAACTTGCTGGCGATGTTCTGGGCGAAGGTGCCGCCGCCCGTGTCGAGCAGGCTGAGGTTGATCTCGAAGCTCGAGGAGAGCACCATCGCCACGGCCATCGTCTCGCCGAGCGCGCGGCCGAGCCCGAGCATCGAGGCGGAGATGACGCCGGAGCGGCCGAAGGGCAGCACCGACATGCGGATGACCTCCCAGCGCGTGGCGCCGAGGGCCAGTGCGGCCTCCTCGTGCATGCGCGGGACCTGCCGGAAGACCTCACGGCTGACGTTGGTGATGATCGGCAGGATCATGATCGCGAGCAGGATGCCCACGGTGAACAGCGAACGCGGCGCGCCCTGGTTCCACTCGAAGACGCCGGTCCAGCCGAGGTACTCGTCCAGCCAGCCGAAGAGCCCCTCCATGTGCGGCACGAGGACGAGCGCGCCCCACAGGCCGTAGACGATCGAGGGCACGGCGGCGAGCAGGTCGATCACGTACCCGATCAGGCCGCCCAGCTTGCGGGGCGCGTAGTGCGTGATGAACAGGGCGATGCCGACCGCGATGGGGACCGCGACGGCCATGGCGATGACCGACGACACGACGGTGCCGAAGGCCAGGACCGCGATGCCGAACTCCGGCGGCATGCCGGTGGGGTTCCACTCGAGGGTGGTGAAGAAGTTGGCCTCGTTCTTGCTGAGCGCGATCGAGGCGCGGTAGGTCAGGAAGGCCGCGATGGCGGCCATGAGGACCAGCACGAAGATGCCGGAACCGCGGGAGAGCCCGAGGAAGATCCGGTCGCCGGGGCGGGTGGCGCCGCGTGCGGCGCGCTTGGCGTCCTTCCCGGGGGGCTGGTGCGGTACGGGGGCTGGTGCGGGCTTCTGGGGATCAGTGGTTATGTCCATCGGGTTTCTCCGGTCTGCGGAGCCGTCGTACGCGGCGGCTCGGGCGGAGCCGTCCGTCTCGGGGGCTCCTGGCGGCGGTGCACCGGACGGTGCGGCCCGGCCCCCGCTCGGAGGCCGGACCGCACTCGGGTCAGCTCAGGCCCGAGACGGTCTCGCGGACCTTGGTGATGATCTCGGTGGGCATCGGGGCGTAGCCGGCTTCCTTCAGCAGGCCCTGGCCGTCCTCCGAGGCCATGTAGTTCAGGAAGGACTTGGTGGCGGGCAGGCTCTCGGCCTTGTTGCCCTTGTCGCAGACGACCTCGTACGTCACCAGGACGAGCGGGTAGGCGCCGTCGGCGGTGGGCGTGTAGTCCAGCTCCAGCGCGAGGTCCTTGCCGGTGCCGACGACCTTGGCGGCGCCGATGGCCGCGGTGGCGTTCTCGACGGTGGCCTTGACCGGCTCGGCGGCCTCGGTCTTGATGTCGACGGTCTTCATGCCGTCCTTGGCGTACGACAGCTCGAAGTACGAGATGGAGCCCGAGACCTGCTTCACCTGCTGGGCGAGGCCGGAGGAGCCGCTGGCGGACTGGCCGCCCTTGGCCTCCCAGGACTTGCCGCCCTCGTACTTCCAGTCCTTCGGCGCGGCGTCCTTCAGGTACTTGGTGAAGTTGTCCGTGGTGCCGGACTCGTCCGAGCGGTGGAAGGCCTGGATCTTGAGGTCGGGCAGCTTGGCCTCGGGGTTGAGCTTGGCGATCGCCGGGTCGTTCCAGTTGCTGATCTTGCTGTCGAAGATCTTGGCGAGCGTCGGGGCGTCCAGGACGAGCGAGTCGACGCCGGGGACGTTGAAGCCCACGGCGATCGGGCCGCCGACCATCGGCAGGTCGATGGCCTGGCCGTCCTTGCAGACCTTCTTGGACTGCTCGATCTCCTCGGGCTTCAGTGCGGAGTCCGAGCCGGCGAAGGCGGTCTGGCCCTGGAGGAACGCGGTGATGCCCGCGCCGGAGCCGGTCGGGTTGTAGTTGATCTGTACATCCCGGCAGGCCGAAACGTACTGCTTGACCCACGCGTCGATCGCGTTCTTCTGGGCGGAGGAGCCGGAGGCCTGGAGCTGGCCCTTGGCGTCGTCGCACTTGATGTTGCTGTTGGCGGTGGCGCTGGCGTCCCCGCCGCTGCCGCCGCCGGTGTCGTCGGAGCCGCACGCCGTGAGGGCCAGGGCGCCGGAGACGGCGAGAGCACCGAGAGCGAGGGCCCGCCGGTTCATGCGCTGAAGCTTCACTGAGGGAGTTCCTTCCAGGAGCCGCCGTCCTGAATCCGGCGGCGTGCGAGGAGTGGCGTTGAAGACGATCAAGACTGGGGCGATACGGACGCGTTTTCGGGAAGCGCCCCGTATCTGTAAGGCCGAAATTAGGCAGAACAGGTGAAGCCGCCGAAGGGCATAAATGAACGGGGGGTGAACCCCTGTGGACGGTGCGGTGAGGTCACGGAACGCTTACGTCAAGGACACGGAGTGGTTCCGAGCGGATGCGTCGCGAGCAGAGCGTCGACGAGGGTCCGGTCGTGCGGCTGAGTGAGGCGGGCGCGGGCTGCCGCGGGCTCCAGCCACAGGATGCGGTCGACCTCGTCGGACGGGGCGAAAACGCCGGTGGTCGCCGCGGCCGTCCAGTACCGGACTTCCTTGGGGCGGCCGGCCGCGAGGTAGCGGACGGTGGGCAGCTCGGCGCCCGGTGCGGCGGCGTACCCCGTCTCCTCCGCGACCTCGCGCAGGGCGCCCGCGAGCGGGTCCTCGCCGGGCTTGAGCTTGCCCTTCGGGTGCGACCAGTCGTCGTACTTCGGGCGGTGGACGAGGCAGAGCTCCAGCTCGCCGACGGCCGGGGAGCGCCGCCACAGCACGCAGCCGGCCGCGTGGACGGTCGTGTCGCCTGCGGGACTCACGCGCGCGCCTCCTGTCCTACGGCAGCCTGATGGGTTCCTTGCGCCAGCTGTGCTGGAACGCGTACCTCGCCGCCTCCACCTCATGCCGCTGGTCGGCGTGGAGCACGCCGAGCGCGTACGCCGTCGCGGGTGCGATGCGTGGCGTACGGGCGGCCTGGGCCGCGGCCGCGGCCGCCTCCGCGGCGTCGCGGTGGCGGTTCAGGGCCTCGCCGGCGGCCAGGAGGCGTACGTCACCGGAGCCCTCGGCGTCCTCGCCGGCCAGTACTTCGAGCGCGTACCGGTGCAGGCGCAGCAGCAGCCGGACCTGGTGCCACGGGGCGTCCTGGGGGTGGGCGACAGGGTCCGGGGAGAGGCCGTGGATCAGCGCCTCCGCGTTGTACGGGCTCCCCGCGGTGACGAGCGGCAGTGCGGCCACCGCGTCGGTGAGGCGGTTCTCCGCGGCGGCGGCCAAGGGACGGAGGTCGGTGGGGGACGCGGCGTTGTTCGGGGCGGTGGTCCGGGTCCCGGACGTGGCGGGCCCGGTGGTCCTCAGCGGGACCTCGCTCGCCAGTAAGGCGACCTTGTCGGCGACGGCGTGGAAGCGGCTGCTGCCCAGGGCCTGGAGGGCGGTGGAGTGCGCCCGGGTGCGGGCCAGGGTCAGCTGGCGGTCGAGCAGCGCGCCCGCCTTGGCCGCGCCCACGGTGAGGCTGCCGCGCTCCGGGGGCGCCGGGTGGGCGGCGGGCACGGTGGCGGACACGGCGGCGGTGGCCCGGCCGGCCGTCTGCTGGGCCGGGAGCGCCGACGAGCCGGACAGCCGGTGCAGGGCCTGGAGCAGGCGTTCCAGGCGGGACGCGTACGCGTGCTCCATCGCCAGCGTGCCGGACAGCCAGGCCAGCTCGGGGCGCATACCCTCCGCCCAGTCGGCGTCCAGCAGGGGCTGGAAGGTGTGCAGGGTGCCGCTGAGACGGCGGGCGGCGCGGCGCAGGGCGCGGGCCGCGTCCACGGGGGCCGCGTCCGGGGTCGCCCTGTCCGAGCGGCGCGCGCCGTGCGCGCCGTTCCCGCCGTGTGTGCCCGTGCCCGATTCCCGGTGCTGGCGCAGGGCGCGGAGGAACTCCGTGGCCTGGGCACGCAGGTAGCCCGCGAGGGCGTCCGGGTCCGCGGGTTCCGGCGGGCCGGCGGCGGCCGTGGCCGTGGCGGCGGGGTCCGTCGGGTCAAGGTGTCGCTGTGCCACGCCGGCGCCTCCGGGCGTCTATGAGCATCTCCTGGACGTTGCGCAGGGGCGAGCCGTCCGCGTCGGTCGCGTGCCGGGTCCACTCACCGTCCGAGCCGAGGTGCCAGGAGGCGGTGCCGTCGGACATGCCGGTCTCCAGCATCCGGTTGAGGGCCGCCCGGTGGGCCGGGTCGGTGACCCGGACCAGGGCCTCTATGCGGCGGTCGAGGTTGCGGTGCATCATGTCGGCGCTGCCGAACCAGACCTCGGGCTCACCGCCGTTGCCGAACGCGAAGACGCGCGAGTGTTCGAGGAAGCGGCCGAGAACCGAACGGACCCGGATGTTCTCCGACAGGCCCGTCACGTCCGGGCGCAGCGCGCAGATGCCGCGCACCCACACGTCGACGGGGACGCCCGCCTGGGACGCGCGGTAGCACGCGTCGATCACGGCCTCGTCGACCATCGAGTTGACCTTGATGCGGATGTAGGCGGGACGGCCGGCGCGGTGGTGCTGTATCTCCTTGTGTATGCGGGAGACCAGGCCGTCGCGCAGCGACTTGGGCGCGACGAGGAGGCGGCGGTACGTCTCGCGCCGGGAGTAGCCGGAGAGGCGGTTGAACAGGTCGGAGAGGTCCGCGCCGACCTGCGGGTCCGCGGTGAGCAGGCCGAGGTCCTCGTAGAGGCGGGCCGTCTTCGGGTGGTAGTTGCCGGTGCCGACGTGGCTGTAGCGGCGTAGCGTCTCGCCCTCCTGGCGGACGACGAGCGACAGCTTGCAGTGGGTCTTCAGGCCGACCAGTCCGTAGACGACGTGGCAGCCGGCCTCCTCCAGCTTGCGGGCCCACTTGATGTTCGCGTGCTCGTCGAAGCGGGCCTTGATCTCGACCAGGACGAGGACCTGCTTGCCGGACTCGGCCGCGTCGATGAGCGCGTCGACTATCGGGGAGTCGCCGGACGTCCGGTACAGCGTCTGCTTGATCGCGAGGACGTCCGGGTCGGCCGCCGCCTGCTCCAGGAAGGCCTGGACGGAGGTGGAGAAGGAGTCGTACGGGTGGTGGAGCAGCACGTCGCGGCTGCGGAGGGCGGCGAAGACGTCCGGCGCGGACGCGGACTCGACCTCGGCCAGGTCGCGGTGGGTGCCGGCGACGAACTTCGGATACTTCAGCTCGGGCCGGTCGATGCCGGCGATGCGGAAGAGGCCCGTGAGGTCGAGGGGGCCGGGGAGCGGGTAGACCTCCGCCTCGCCGATCTTCAGCTCGCGGACGAGGAGGTCCAGGACCTCGCGGTCGACGGACTCCTCGACCTCCAGGCGTACGGGCGGGCCGAAGCGGCGCCGCATGAGCTCCTTCTCGAGGGCCTGGAGGAGGTTCTCCGCGTCGTCCTCCTCCACCTCCAGGTCCTCGTTGCGGGTGAGGCGGAAGGCGTGGTGCTCCAGGACCTCCATGCCGGGGAACAGCTCTTCGAGGTGGGCGGCGATGACGTCCTCGATGGGGACGTAGCGGCCCGGGGACGCCTCCAGGAAGCGGGAGAGCAGCGGGGGGACCTTGACCCGCGCGAAGTGGCGGTGGCCGGTCACCGGGTTGCGGACGACGACCGCGAGGTTGAGGGAGAGGCCCGAGATGTACGGGAAGGGGTGGGCCGGGTCGACCGCGAGGGGGGTGAGGACCGGGAAGATCTGGTGCCGGAAGAGGGTGAAGAGGCGGGCCTGCTCCTTCTCCGCGAGTTCGTTCCAGCGGACCAGGTGGATGCCCTCCTCGGCGAGTGCCGGGGCGACGTCCTCGTGGAAGCAGGCGGCGTGCCGGGCCATGAGTTCGCGGGAGCGGGCCCAGATCATCTCCAGGACCTCGCGGGGCTGGAGACCGGAGGCGGAACGGGTGGCGACGCCGGTCGCGATGCGGCGCTTGAGGCCGGCGACGCGGACCATGAAGAACTCGTCCAGGTTGCTGGCGAAGATCGCGAGGAAGTTGGCGCGCTCCAGGAGGGGCGTGCCCGGGTCCTCGGCCAGTTCGAGCACGCGTTCGTTGAACGCGAGCCAGCTGCGTTCGCGGTCCAGGAAGCGGCCCTGCGGGAGCTGGGCGCCGCCGGCCTGGGACTCCTCCGACTCCTCGTACCCGTCGAGGTCCGCGTCGATGTCGGGCTCCAGGTCGGAGACCGTGGCGGCCACGGTGTGCGGGCGGTGTGCGGCGATGGAACCCACGGAGGGCTGCGTGTGCTGGACCTCTGCCTGGCTGTTCGGCTGCCTCATGAACCCATTCTTCCGCGCCGCGCGCAGGACAGGCGCGTCGGAAGGCGCGGAATGCTCTGCTCCTGGTGGCGCGGTCGGCTTCATTCGGTGAGCGTCGCAAGGCTGTCTGAATCGATGGTTACGAGGACATGACGTGTGGGATAGCGGCGGGCCTCCGGCGGTGGTGCGGGTGCCTGCGGCGGCTCGGGCGGATTCGGCCTGCGGTCGTGCTCGCGTCGGGTGATGGGGCGGGCCCGCGGCGGCCAGCGCCGGTTGGCCCGCGCCCTGCGCCCTGCGCCCTGCGCCCGCGCCCTGCGCCCTGCGCCCGCGCCCTGCGCCCTGCGCCCGCGCCCCGCGCCCCGCGCCCCACGCCCGGGCCGGGCGCCGGGTGACAGGCATCGGGCGCCGGGTGGCAGACACCGGGCGCCGGGCCACAGGACGACGTGCCCGCGTTCCCCGCCCGGATTTCCGCCTGCGATCGTGTGAACCGATTGGCCGGGCTCGTGCGATGAGGAGACGTGAGCGAAACGAGAAGCGACGGGGAGCTGCTGCGGGCCGTCGCCGCCGATGCCGACCGGCGTGCCTTCGAGGAGCTGTACCGCAGGTACGCCCCCTGGCTGGCCGCGCGCCTGCGCGGCCGCTGCGCCGACGCCGGTGTCGTCGACGATGTCGTGCAGGAGACCTTCCTGGCGGTGTGGCGCGGCAGTGCGCGCTACCGGGAGGAGGGCGACGTGGCGGGTTGGCTGTGGCGGATCGGGTCGCGGCGGCTGGTCGACGTGCTGCGCGGCGACGGGGCGCGGGGGCGGCTGCGGCACGCGCTGGCCCGGTTGCGGCACCGCGACGAGGCCTCCGCCGAGGAGCGGGTGCTCGCCGGTGTCGAGCACGGCGACCTCGCGGGCGCCCTCGTACGGCTCTCGCCGGAGCTGCGCGCGGTGCTCCAGGCCACCGTCATCGACGGGCTGACCACCCGTGAGGCGGCCGTCCTGCTCGGCATCCCGCCGGGCACGGTCAAGACGCGGGCGATGCGCGCCCGCCGGCAGCTGCGGGAGGCGCTGGCATGAGTGACGAGGACAGCCGTCGCCGAGGGACCTGGCACGTGGACGAGGACGACCTGCGGGCCTACGCCCGGGGCGGACTGGCGGCGCCCGCGCTGTGGTCCGCCGACGCCCACCTGACCGCCTGCGCGCACTGCCGCGGCGTTCTCGCCGAGGTGAGTGACGCCGCCGCTCTGGAGGCGGGGTGGGAGCGGCTCGACGCCGAGCTGGACGCGCCCCGGCCGGGCTGGTTCGAAGGGCTGCTGGTGCGGTGCGGCGTCGGTGACGGCACCGCGCGGCTGCTCGCGGCCACCCCCGTACTGCGCCGGTCCTGGCTCGGCGCGGTCGTCGCCGTGCTGCTGATGACCTTCGCCGTCGCCCTCATGGCCGGCGCCGCCGACAAGCCCGCGCTCTTCCTCGCCGTCGCTCCGCTGCTGCCGCTGGCCGGTGTGGCGCTCGCCTACGGGCCCGCGCTGGATCCGACGCACGAGATGACGGTCGTCTCGCCGATGCACGGCTTCCGGCTGCTGATGATCCGTACGGTCGCCGTGCTGGCCGTCGCGCTCGGGGTGAACGGGCTGGCGACGTTCGCCCTGCCGGGGTACGGGCTGCGCGCCCTGGCCTGGCTGCTGCCCGGCCTCGCCCTCACCGCGACCGGGCTGGCGCTGACGCCCCGGCTGGGCCCGGTTCTCGCGCCGTCCGTGGTCGCGGGGACGTGGGTGGCCGTGCTGCTCGCCGCGGACGCGGCGCGCGCGGCCGAGGACGGTCCGCTGGCGCCGTTCACGGCGGCCGGGCAGGGCGTGTCCGGGGTCGTGGCCGTGCTGGGTGCCGGGCTGCTGTTCCTGTTCCGCGACCGGTTCGACGTCTTTCCGCGGGGCGCCGCGTGAGCCCCGTTCCCGCGGGGTGCCGCCTGAGTCCTGCCTTCTGCCTTGTCCTTTCCTTGTACGGGAGTGCCGTATGAACCACCCCACCGTTTCCGCCTCCGGGCTCAGCCTGCACTACGGCCGCACCCGCGCCCTCGACGACGTGTCGCTGCGGCTGACCCCGGGCGTCACCGGGCTGCTCGGGCCCAACGGCGCCGGGAAGACCACGTTGCTGCGCGTGCTCGCCACCGCCGTGCCCGCCGACCGGGGGGCCTTCACCGTGCTCGGGCACGACCCCGGGACCGCGAGCGGACGGCAGGAGGTGCGGCGGCGGCTCGGGTATCTGCCGCAGACACCCGGCTTCCACCCGGACTTCACCGCCTTCGAGTTCGTCGACTACGTCGCGATCCTGAAGGAACTGACGGACCGTGGCGCCCGGCACCGTGAGGTGCGGCGGGTGCTGGAGGAGGTCGATCTGGCGGACGTGCGCGGGCGGAGGATCAAGAAGCTGTCCGGGGGAATGCGGCAGCGGGTGGCGCTCGCGGCCGCGTTGGTGGGGGACCCCGGGTTCCTGGTGCTCGACGAGCCGACCGTCGGGCTGGATCCGGAACAGCGGATGCGGTTCCGGGAGCTGGTCGCCGGGGCGGGGGAGGGGCGGACCGTGCTGCTGTCCACCCACCAGACCGAGGACGTGGCGATGCTCTGCCACCGGGTGGTCGTCATGGCCGCCGGCGCCGTGAAGTTCGACGGGACCCCGGCCGAGCTGACCGCGCGGGCCGCCGGGCGGGTGTGGAGCAGCACGGAGCGGGACGCGGGCGCGAAGGCCGGGTGGCGTACCGGGACCGGATCGTTCCGGAACGTGGGTGATCCGCCCGCCGGAGCGGAGTTGGTCGACCCCACCCTGGAGGACGGCTACCTGCTCGCCCTCGACGGCGCCGACGCGGAGGTGTCCGCATGAGCGCCGTACTCACCGTGACCCCGCCCGCCGTGGAGGCCGGGCCGCGCGGCGGCGCGCGGGCCGTGCTCGCCCTGGCCCGGTTCGAGGCGCGCCGGTTGCTGCTGAGCGTCCCCGTCGTCATCGCCTTCGTGGCGTACGTCGCGTGGATCGTCTGGCGTACGCGCAGCTCCTGGGACGGCTATCCGGCGTTGCAGGACATCGACCGCGCCACCCAGAGCATGCCGATGCTCGTCGGCCTCGCCGTTCTGCTGTCCGCCAACCTCGCCGTTCTGCGCTCCGGACGGCACGGCACCGAGAACCACTTCGCGGTGCTGGTGATGACGCCCTGGCGCCGTACGGCGGCCCACGCGCTGTCCGTCGTACCGGCCGCCCTGCTCACCGCGGTGTGCGTGGCCGGTCAGTTCGCCTGGGAGGCGTTCAAGCCGGGCGCGGTCGGGCACGGTTCGCCGGCCGAGCTGCTCGTCGGGCCGCTGACGGTGCTGCTGTTCGGGACCTTCGGGGTGCTGCTGGCCCGGGTGATCCGGTCCGCGCCCGCCGCGCCGCTGGTGCTGGTCCTGCTGCTGTTCACGCTCGTTCTCGGTACGGCGCCGGGTGGCGCGAGCGGGCTGTCCTGGCTGGCGCCGGTCGTCGCCGACGTCAGCCCCAACACCCTGCCCTCCGACCTGCTGGGACGGCCCGCCGCCTGGCACGCCCTCTACCTGGCGGGCGCGGCCCTGTGCGCGGCCTTCCTCGCGGTGCTCGTCGCCGGCGCGCGGAACCTGGCCGTCCGGGCGGGTGTCGTCCTGACCCTCGCACTGGCGGTGACGGGCGGCGTCATGCAGGCCGGGGGCGCGTCGCCGTCGCCGGAACTGACCGCGGCCCGCGAACGCGCCTCGGTACGCCCCGACCTGACCTGCGTCGAGCACGGCCGGTCGACGTACTGCGCCTTCCCCGAGTGGGAGCCCCGCACCGGCACCTGGGCCGGGGTCGTGGACCGGGTCCAGTCCCTCACGGGCGGCTCCGCGCACGACCGGCGACTCGTCGTACGGCAGCGGATCGACGCCCGGTACGGGATGGAGGGCGACGCCGCGATCCCCGCGCTGACCGACGCCCACCAGGTGACCGTGGGCACCTCCTGGGGCGGCAACCGGGTCCCCGAGTTCTCCAGCGCCGTCGCCGCCGTCCTCGTCGCGGGCACCGAGGAGGCGGGCAGCGAGATCTGCGACGGACGGATGGTCACCCTCATGTGGCTGTCCCTGAGCTGGCAGGACGACCCGGTGAACGCCCTGCGCCGGGTCCGCGTCGACGACAGCGTGCGGGGCTCCGCGGTCGTCCTGTCGCCCACCGACCCGCTGTCCATGACGGAGGGACAGACGGACGTCGTACGACGCCTGCTGGAGAACCCGCCCGCCGGTGTCGGCGAGCAGGTGAAGGCGCACTGGGACGAGCTGACCTCGCCGGGCGTCACGACGGCCCGGGCCGCCGAACTGCTGGGTGTGGCCGGGCCGGAGAAGGCGGACTCGTGCGAGGAGTGACACCGGCCCTCGTCGGCCCGGTGTGGCGCACCTTGCCGTGGCGTGGCCTCGCGGCGGCCGGCACTCTCGGGTTGCTGCTCGCCGCGACCCCGGACGCCGCCGGCGCGGAACCGACCTCCTGGGAGACGCTCACCCTCCTGCGGGGCGTCGCCCTGATCGGCGCCCTCGGCCTGGCCTTCCTGCTGGACGACCCGGCCCGGAACCTCACCGCACCCGTCCCGACCCGGCGCCCGCTGCGGCAGGCGCTCCGGGTGGCCATGGTCGCACCGCTCGCCGCGCTGTGGTGGACGGCCGTACTGCTGCTCGCCCCCTCGGCGTCCCGGCCCCCGGCCGGTGACATCACCGTGGAGGCGGCGTTACTGGGCGTACTGGCGCTCGCCGGTGCCGCGACGGCGGTACGGCTGACGGACGAGGCGCGTCCGGGGCCGTCCGTCGCGGCGGCCCTGCTGCTCGCGGCGGTCCTCGCGCCGCTGCTGGCGCCGGAGAGCTGGGCGTTGTTCGTGCCGCCCGAAGACCCGCGGTGGCCGACGGCGCACGACCGGTGGGCGGCGCTGCTGGCGGCGGCGGCCGTGGTGTGGGGGGTGTGCGGGCCGGAGCCGCTGGGGCGGTGGGGGAGACGGTCGCGCGGGGTTGGCGGACCGGCTTAGCGGGCCGGTTCAGCGGGCGCTTCGGCGGGCCGGCTCGGGATCGGGCCGTCTCACGTCTCCGTGCGGTACATCAGGTCCGTCTCGTGGGTGACGAAGCCCAGGCGCTCGTAGACGGACACCGCCGCCTTGTTGTCGGCGTCGACGTACAGCATCGCCGTGGGCAGTCCCTGGTCCGCCAGGTGCCGCAGGCCGATCGTGGTGAGGGCCTTGCCGAGGCCGCCGCCCTGGGTGTCGGGACGGATGCCGAGGACGTACACCTCACCGAGCCGCTCCTCGGCGTGCACCTTGGTCCAGTGGAAGCCGATCAGCTCGCCGCCCCGCTCGGCCAGGAAGAACCCCGCCGGGTCGAACCACGCCTCGGCCTTGCGGTCGTCGAGGTCCCGCTGGGTGAGGGAGCCCTGCTCGGGGTGGTGGGCGAAGGCGGCGGCGTTGACCGCGAGCCAGGCGGCGTCGTCCTGCCCCGGCACGAAGGTCCGTACGGTCACGCCCTCGGGGAGACGCGGGTCCGGCAGCTCCAGGTCGGCCAACGGGCGCCGCATCTGACGCAGTTCGCGGAACAGGGTCAGCCCGAGCACCTGCGCGAGATGCCGCGCGGCGGAGTGGCCGCCGTGCGCCCAGATCCGCAGCCGCTTGCCGGAGGCGGCGAGCAGCGCGGAACCCAGCGCCCGCCCGTGCCCCTGCCCCCGGTGCGAGGGGTGGACGACCAGTTCGGCGGCCGGGGGCTCGATCGGGTCGGTGCCCTCCAGCTGCGCGTAGCCGACGAGTTCGCCGCCGTTCACGGTGAGCAGCAGGTGCGCGATGCCCTCCCGCGCGGGGCCGCGCAGTTGCAGCCGGCCCTGTTCGGACACGGCCTGCTGTCCGTCGTTGCGGGCGGCCTCGGAGAGCAGGGCGAGGACGGCTTCGGTCTGCTCCGGGGCGAGTTCGGCGAGCGTCTCGATCGAGCGGGGGCGGCCGGGCTGCACGGTGTCGTCGCTGGTCATGCGTACGAGGGTAAGGGGCGGGTGCGGCAAACCGGTGGCAGTCGGGGCAGTTGGCCGGCGGAGGAGGTACACCAGGATGTAACCCGTCACCCCCTGTCGCGCTACGCGCGTTGACTCTAGGCTGCTGCGCCGACGAGCCGTCTCCTCAGCGGCTCGCGCTCACGCACACCCACAGGGGGGCGCATGCCAGTCACAGCACAGTCGCACCAACCGCGCCGCGGGCGCCGTACGCAGCGTCTCCTGGCCGCGGCCGCCACGGTCGTCACCGCCGGCGCGCTCGCCGCCGCGGCGCTTCCGGCGTCGGCGAACGCGGGCGGGACCCACCGCGGCAACGACGGTCGCGGCCACGGACATGGCCATGGTCACGGCCGCTACCAGGACGTCCAGCTCCTCTCCTTCAACGACCTGCACGGCAACCTGGAGCCCCCGGCCGGCTCCTCCGGCCGCGTCACGGAGCTCCAGCCGGACGGCACCACGAAGACGGTCGACGCGGGCGGTATCGAGTACCTCGCCACGCACCTCCGCGAGGCCCGCGAGGGCAACCGCTACTCCATCACCGCCGCAGGCGGCGACATGGTCGGCGCGTCCCCCCTCCTCTCCGGCCTCTTCCACGACGAGCCGACCGTCGAGGCGCTGAACAAGCTCGACCTGGACGTGACGAGCGTCGGCAACCACGAGTTCGACGAGGGCGCCAAGGAGCTGGCCCGCCTCCAGAACGGCGGCTGCCACCCCACCGAGGGCTGCTACACGGACAAGGAGTTCAAGGGCGCCGACTTCCCGTACCTGGCGGCCAACGTCCTGGACGAGAAGACGAAGAAGCCCATCCTGAAGCCCTACTGGGTGTGGAAGCAGAAGGGCGTCAAGGTCGGCTTCATCGGCGTGACCCTGGAGGGCACCCCGGACATCGTCTCGGCGGAGGGCGTCAAGGGCCTCTCCTTCAAGGACGAGGTCGAGACGATCAACAAGTACGCCAAGGTGCTCCAGCGCCAGGGCGTGAAGTCGATCGTCGCCCTGGTCCACGAGGGCGGCTTCCCGGCCTCGTCCTCCTACAACTACGACTGCGACTCCCCGGGCGCCGGCGACGGCATATCCGGCCCGATCGCCGACATCGCGAAGAACGTCACGCCCAAGGTGGACGCGCTGGTCACCGGCCACACCCACGCGGCGTACGTCTGCACGATCCCCGACCCGGCGGGCAAGCCCCGCATGGTCACGTCGGCCGCGTCCTTCGGCCGCCTGTACACGGACACGACGCTGACCTACGACCGCGCGACGGGTGACATCGCCCGTACGGCCGTGAAGTCCGCGAACCACGTGGTCACGCGGGACGTCCCGAAGGCGCCGGACATGACCCGCCTGATCGACAAGTGGAGCACCCTCGCCGCCCCGATCGGCAACCGCCCCATCGGCTACATTTCCGGCGACATCAACCGGGACGGCAACGAGTCCCCGCTCGGCGACCTGATCGCCGACGCGCAGTTGGCCTACGGCAGGACCCAGGACCCGGAGACCGACCTGGCCCTGATGAACCCCGGCGGCATCCGCGCACCCCTCACCTACACCGCCACGGGCGGCGAGGGCGACGGCGTCGTCACGTACGCCGAGGGCTTCACCGTCCAGCCCTTCGCCAACACCGTGAACCTCAAGGACTACACGGGCGCCCAGCTCGTCCAGGTCCTCAAGGAGCAGGTGAGCGGCCCGAACGAGGCGGCCCCGAAGATCCTCCAGATCTCGTCCGGCCTCACCTACACCCTGGACCTGACCAGGACCGGCGCGGACCGGGTCGTCACGGACTCCATCCGCCTCAACGGCTCGCCGATCGACGAGAACGCCACCTACCGCGTCGCGTCCAACAGCTTCCTCGCGGGCGGCGGCGACGGCTTCCCCACGCTGGGCGAGGGCGCGAACGAACTCGTCGGCGCGGACGACCTGACGGCGCTGGAGCAGTACCTGACGGCCAACTCGTCGGCGACCGCCCCGATCACCCCGCCGGCGGCCGACCGCATCACGGTCGTGCGGTAGCCGACCCTGCCGAAGCGAGTACACATCGGCATGTGATGTTCGCGCCGCGCTCATATGGGCCCGGCGCGAACAGTTGGCCTGTAAGTGTCACCGCAATCGACTGCCACGGCGGAGTCAAGCGGGGTGAGGGGCATAGGCACCTTCGGGTGAAGGAAGGAACGGACGGCGGCCTCCTGGCTGTGGCGCGACTATGGTGGGGTCATGGCAGAGAACACGACCATTCAGGTGTCACGCCAGGCCCGTGACCACCTCGCGCAGGTTGCCAAGGAGCGAGGCATGACCCTCGGCCAGCTCGTCGAGCAGCTGGCCTCGGAGCAGCCGACGGCGGAACAGATCGCGGAGCGGGTGGCGGCCACGCGCGCGGTGCTGCGTGAACGGCTGGGCTGCACACTCAGCGACGAGGAGCTCGAGAACGGACCGAACGTGCTGGCCAACATCTACGCGATGGCGGCGGACAAGACCCGGGCCCTCGGAGAGCGCGCCGCGTGATCATTCTCGACGCGGGTGCGGCCCTGGCACTCGCCCATGGCCACGAAGCCCTCCATCGCCTCGCCGACAACGTCGCGCACACGCCGGGTGACTGGCTGCACCTCCCGGCGCTGTGCCTCATGAAGGCCGAGGAGAGCGAGGCGAACGTCGGAGGCGCGCTGATGGCGCTTCCGGGCCTGCACGTCGATCCGCTCGGTCAGGTCGCGGCCATTACTGTCGGCGGGATGGTGCGGGACGGCTGGGGTGGTGCGGACACGTGTCACGCGCTCTACGTGGCGACGCCGCACCTGGATTCGGGGGGTATGTCAATCATCCTGACCGGGGAGGAGGCTCTCTACCCACCGGGCTTCCTCACTGTCGACATCGATGCCCCCGGCATGCTCGGCTACCACTGACCCCCGTCGGCCGCCCCCGTCTCCGGCGGTGGCACCGGCGCCCCCGGCAGCCGTACGGTCGCCACTGTTCCGCCGCCACCGGTCTCGGCCGGAGTCAGGCTCACGGCGCCCCCCGCCTGCTGCACCGTGCGGGCCACGATCGACAGGCCGAGGCCCGAGCCGGGCAGGGCGCGTGCGCTCGGTGAGCGCCAGAAGCGGTCGAAGACGTGGGGGAGTTCTTCGGCGGGGATGCCGGGGCCGTGGTCGCGGACGGTGAGGACGCCGTCGGCGAGGCGTACGTCGACGGTGCCGGAGTCCGGGCTGAACTTCACCGCGTTGTCGAGGATGTTGACCACCGCGCGTTCCAGCGCGGCCGGTTCCGCCCGTACGTACCAGGGCTGGACGTCGGCCGTGATGGTCAGCTCGGGGCCGCGCAGGCGGGCGCGGCGCAGGGCCGACTCGACCACGTCGTGCCAGGCGAGGATGCGGGTGCGGCCCTCGTGCTGGCCGGTGTCGGGGCGGGAGAGTTCCTGGAGGTCGCCGATCAGGGCGGCCAGTTCTGTCATCTGGGCCTTGACCGAGGCGAGGAGCGCCTTGCGGTCAGCCTCGGGGATGGGGCGGCCGGTCTCCTCGCTGCGGGTGAGGAGTTCGATGTTGGTGCGCAGGGAGGTGAGGGGGGTGCGGAGTTCGTGGCCGGCGTCGGCGATGAGCTGCTGTTGCAGGTCGCGGGAGCTGGCCAGGGAGGACGTCATGCTGTTGAAGGAGCGCGAGAGGCGGGCGATCTCGTCCTCGCTGTCGTCCTCGACGGGGATGCGGACGGTGAGGTCCTCGGTGCGGGCCACGTGTTCCACGGCCCGGGTGAGTTCGTCGACGGGGCGCAGGCCGGTGCGGGCCACCCAGAGACCGGCGGCACCGGCGCCGACGACCCCCGCGCCCGCGACGAAGACGAGCACCAGCGCGAGGTTGCTGAGGGAACTGTTCACCTCGCCCAGCGGCCGCGCGGCGGAGACGGCGACGCCCTGCAGATTGGGCACGGTGTAGGTGAAGACGCGGTACTGGGTGCCGTCGGACCCCGTGGCGTCGTGCAGCGCGTCGGAGGACGTGCCCTCGGCCACGGCGTGGTCGGCGTCGGTGAGCGGGACCTCCTCCGTACCGATGATGAGGCAGCTGCCGCCCTTGCGGTCCACGAGCTGCACGGACGAGCCGAAGGGGTTCTGCTCGTGGGTGACGGGGTCGTGGGCGCACAGGCCGGTTTGCAGGTTGACGTACTGGCTCACCTGCCGCCCGTCCATGCGGTTCGCCTTCAGCGCCTCGTCCAGCGAGCTGACCAGCACGCTCTTCACCACGAACCAGCACGCCACCGCCGCCGCCGTCACGGCGAACGCCACCGACGCGGCAACCAGCAGAGCCAGGCGCGAGCGGAGCGGGAGCGCCCGGAAACGGCGGATCAGCCTTCTCACTCCGCGCCGCCCTGCCGAAGCACGTAGCCCACGCCGCGGACCGTGTGGACGAGGCGTGGTTCGCCGGCCGCCTCGGTCTTGCGGCGCAGGTACATGACGTACACGTCGAGGGAGTTGGACGACGGCTCGAAGTCGAAGCCCCAGACCGCCTTGAGGATCTGCTCCCGGGTGAGGACCTGGCGCGGGTGTGCCATGAACATCTCGAGGAGGGTGAACTCGGTGCGGGTCAGTTCCACCGGCCGCCCGGCCCGCGCGACCTCCCGCGTCGCCAGGTCCATGGCCAGGTCGGCGAAGGTGAGGGTGTCGTCGTTGTCGGCGCCGGCCTCCACGGCCGCCGCGTAGGAGCTGCGGCGCAGCAGCGCGCGGATGCGGGCGAAGAGTTCGTCCAGTTCGAAGGGCTTGACCAGGTAGTCGTCGGCGCCGGCGTCCAGGCCGGTCACCCGGTCGCCGACCGTGTCGCGGGCCGTCAGCATCAGGATGGGGGTGACATCGCCCGCGCCGCGGATGCGCCTGGCGGCGGTCAGGCCGTCCATGCGGGGCATCTGGATGTCGAGGACGACCAGGTCGGGCCGGTACGCCGCCGCCTTCTCCAGGGCGTCGGCGCCGTCGACGGCGACCTCGGTGTCGTACCCCTCGAAGGCGAGGCTGCGCTGGAGGGCTTCGCGGACCGCGGGCTCGTCGTCGACGATCAGGATGCGCTGGGTGTCACGGTCGCGGTCGCCTTCTGCGGGGCTCATGGGCTCGGATTCCTCGGCATTCTCGGAGGCGGTGTGATGAGGTGTGATGCGGTGTCGGGTGACGGCTGCCAACGTCTTCAGCGTCGCATGTTCGCATCGGCCCCGGACCGACCGCTCAGCCGTCGGCCCCCGCCCGCAGCTTGGGCAGGTCGGCCTTCACCGTGTTGACCGGGATGGCGAAGCCGAGGCCGACGCTGCCCGCACTGGCGGAGGACTCGGCCGACGAGTACATCGCGGAGTTGATGCCGATGATGTTGCCGTTCATGTCGATCAGCGCGCCGCCGGAGTTGCCCGGGTTGAGGGACGCGTCGGTCTGGATCGCCTGGTACGTCGTCGTGGACGAGCCGGTGTCGCCGTTGAACTCCTGACCACCGAACTCGAACGGCCAGCCGCCGCCCTGCCGCTGCTGCTGTTGCTGCTGCTGGCCCTCGTCGGTCGCCACGGTCACGTCACGGTCGAGCGCCGAGACGATGCCGCTGGTCACGGTGCCGGTCAGACCCTCGGGGGAGCCGATCGCCACGACCTGCTGGCCGACCTTCAGGGCGTCGGAGTCGCCGAGGGTGGCGGCCTTCAGGCCGGAGGCGTTCTCCAGCTTTATCAGCGCCAGGTCCTTGCTGCTGTCGGTGCCGACGACCCGGGCGGTGTACTGCTTGCCGTCGCTGGTCGTGACCTTGATGGAGGAGGCGCCGGAGACGACGTGGTTGTTGGTGATGATCTCGCCGTCGCCGGTGATGATCACACCGGAACCGGTGGAGGAACCGGCGTTCGAGGTGGCGTTGATCTCGACGATGCTCGGGCTGACCGCCTCGGCGACCCCGGCGACCGTGCCCTTCTGGCCGGTGGGCACCACGTTGGTGCTGGTGGCGCTGGAGGCGGCGGTGCCGCTGCCGGTCAGCTCCTGGATGCCGTACGCGGTGCCGCCGCCGACGGCCGCCGCGACGATCGCCACGGCCGTGAGCAGGGCGACGGGGCCGCGTCGACGGGACGCGCGCTTCTTGTGCGGCTGCTCGGGCTGTCCGTCCTGGAAGGAGGCGGCGGGCGGCTGTGCCGGCGGGGGCGGCCACTCGGGGTTGACGGGAGAGGAGGCGTGCTGCTGGGCACCCTGGTACGGATTCTCGTACGGGTTCTCTTGCGCGTGCTCGTACTCGCCGTTGCGGCGGAGGCTCTCGGTCATGTTCATGAGCTTCCCGCCCCCGTATGAGAGCGGCCTGAGTGCTGCCTGAGAAGCCCGGCAGAACCTCGTATGCCCGATATAAAAGCCAAAAGGCCGTGCGTCATAAAAGCCAAAAGGCCGTGCGTCGAAGCTGCTTACTCGCAGCCGCAGGACTGCCGGACCACCAGGCGCGACGGGAAGACCTTCAGCCGCTCGCGCCGTGAGCCCGCCACCCGCAGACCGTCGTCCAGGACCAGGTCCACGGCCTCCCGCGCCATCGCCGACCGGTCCGAGGCGACCGTCGTCAGCGGCGGGTCCGCGAGGTCCGCCTCCTTGATGTCGTCGAAGCCGGCCACCGCCAGCCGGCCGGGCACGTCGATGCGCAGCTCACGGGCCGCGCGCAGCAGGCCGATCGCCTGGTCGTCGGTGGAGCAGAAGATCGCGGGCGGGCGCTGCGGCCCGGAGAGGAGCTCCAGCCCCACGCGGTACGCGTCGTAGCGGTTGTACGGCGCCTCGAAGAGGCGGCCCTCGGTGGAGAGCCCGGCCTCCTTCATCGCGCGCTTCCAGCCCTCGACGTGGTCGGAGACCGGGTCGCCGACGGACGGGGTCTCGGCGGTGCCACCCATGCAGGCGACGTACTCGTACCCGTGTTCCAGCAGGTGGCGTACGGCGAGCTGGGCGCCGCCCAGGTCGTCGGTGACGACGGCGACGTCGTCGATGGCCTCGGGGCGCTCGTGCAGCAGGACGACCCGGGCGTCCCAGGCGTCGATCTCGGCGGCTGCCATGTCGTTCAGGGCGTGGCTGACCAGGATCAGGCCGGAGACGCGCATGCCGAGGAAGGCGCGCAGGTAGTGGACCTCGCGCTCGCCGACGTAGTCGGAGTTGCCGACGAGCACCATCTTCCCGCGCTCGGCGGCGGCCCACTCGACCGCGTGCGCCATCTCCGCGAAGAAGGGCTGGCGCGCGTCCGGCACGATCAGTCCTATGAGGTCCGTGCGCCGCGACGCCATCGCCTGGGCGACCCGGTCCGGCCGGTACCCCAGTTCCTTGATCGCGGCGAGGACACGCTCGCGCGTGGCCGGGGCGACCGGCCGGGGTCCGTTGTTGATGACATAGCTGACGACGGCGGTGGAAGTCCCCGCCAGTCGCGCCACATCATCCCGAGTCACCTTGGCCACGCGCGGAGTCTACGCGGATGGATCCGCCCTGGGCAGGGCGTATCACACCTTGGTTGACGTCGCTTCCACCGCGGTGTCCGCCGGCGCCTCCGGCCGGGTCCCGGCCTTCGCCCTGGCGTCCTCCGCGCGCTCCCCCTTCTCGGGCTTCTCCGGGGTGACGAAGCGGTAGCCGACGTTGCGGACGGTGCCGATCAGTGACTCGTGCTCGGGGCCGAGCTTGGCACGCAGCCGCCGTACGTGCACGTCGACCGTGCGGGTGCCGCCGAAGTAGTCGTAGCCCCAGACCTCCTGCAGCAGCTGGGCGCGGGTGAAGACCCGGCCCGGGTGCTGGGCGAGGTACTTGAGCAGCTCGAACTCCTTGAAGGTGAGGTCCAGGATCCGGCCCTTGAGCTTGGCGGAGTACGTCGCCTCGTCCACGGAGAGGTCGCCGTTGCGGATCTCCATGGGGGAGTCGTCGCCGACGATCTGCTGGCGGCCCATGGCCAGCCGCAGCCGGGCCTCGACCTCCGCCGGGCCGGCGGTGTCCAGCAGTACGTCGTCGATGCCCCAGTCGGCGGTGACGGCGGCGAGGCCGCCCTCGGTGACGACGAGGACGAGTGGACAGCTGAGCCCGGTGGAACGCAGCAGCTGGCACAGGCTGCGGACCTGCGGGAGATCACGGCGCCCGTCGACGAGGATGACGTCGGCGCCGGGGGTGTCGACGAGGGCGGGGCCCTCCGCCGGCGCGACACGGACGTTGTGCAGCAGCAGGCCGAGGGCGGGGAGCACCTCCGTCGACGGCTGGAGGGCGTTGGTCAGGAGCAGCAGAGAACTCATCGCGCCCCACCTGCCTGGGTCGTCTTACGGTCGTGCACGGTTCGCTCGCCCATAACGTCTGGTTCCTCCTCGGTCCCTGCGAGGACGTTTACGGCACTGCTTCGTACAGGTGCGGATCCCGTGCCCGTGGGGCCCGCTGCGAGTCCGGGAGGTGAACGCTCGACAACGCTCCCGGAAGCACAAAAGGACCCGGGGGCTACGTTGCCCGAGTCCTCTGCCCAGCAGAATAGCCGACATGAGCAACCGACCGGCAGGTCATGTGGCGCGTTCCACCGTCCGTCCGCATCCCGAGACGCCCCGGGGCACGCCGCGCCGCACGCCCGCACGCACCTTCCTGCACGCCTCCGACGGGGTCCGGATCGACGCCGTGTACGAGCCGGGCGTGAGCGGTCGCGGCCCCTGCGACCTGGTGTTCGTCGTCGCGCACGGTTTCACCGGCGACGCCGACCGGCCCCACGTACGGCGGATCGCGGAGGCGTTCGGGCGCTACGGCGCGGTGGTCACGTTCTCCTTCCGGGGCCACGGTGCCTCCGGCGGACGTTCCACCGTCGGTGACCGCGAGGTGCTCGACCTGGCGGCGGCGGTCACCTGGGCGCGCGGCTTCGGGCACGCGCGCGTGGTGACCGTCGGCTTCTCGATGGGCGGCTCGGTGGTACTGCGGCACGCCGCGCTGTACGGCGGCGAGGGTGACGGCGGTGACAGCGACGCCCGCACGGACGCCGTCGTGTCGGTGAGCGCCCCCGCCCGCTGGTACTACCGGGGCACGGCGCCCATGCGCCGACTGCACTGGCTGGTGATGCGGCCCGCCGGGCGCCTGGTGGGCCGCTACGGCATGCGCACCCGTATCCATCACCGGGACTGGGACCCCGTGCCGCTGTCGCCGGTGGAGGCGGTGCCGCGGATCGCGCCGACGCCCCTTCTCGTCGTGCACGGCGACCGGGACGGTTATTTTCCCGTCGACCACCCCCGGATGCTGGCCGAGGCGGCCGGTGACCACGGCGAACTCTGGCTGGAGCCCGGCATGGGCCACGCCGAGCACGCGTCGGACGAGGCCCTGCTGTGCCGGATCGGCGACTGGGCCGTGTCCCGGGCGGGCTAGCCTGACGGTGTTCACCGCCGATCGACACGGACGCCGATCGGCACCGGCGACGAAGGATCCAGATGGCAAAGGTCACGGTGCGCTACTGGGCCGCCGCGAAGGCCGCGGCAGGAGTGGCCGAGGAGCCGTACGAGGCGGCCACACTCGCCGACGCGCTCGGCGCGGTGCGCGAGCGGCACCCCGGCGAACTCACGCGTGTACTGCTGCGCTGCTCGTTCCTCGTCGACGGCGACCCCGTGGGCAGGCGCGGGCACGAGACGGTACGGCTGGCCGACGGCGGCACGGTCGAGGTCCTCCCGCCGTTCGCGGGAGGGTGAGCGATGACCAACCAGCCGCATCAGCCGTACGGGCAGAACCAGCCGTACGAGGGACACGACGGATGGCAGCAGGAGCAGCAGGGGCAGTCTGAGTACGACGCCCAGGCGTGGCCCGCGCACCAGCAGCCCCAGGGACAGCAGGGGCAGCAGGCGTATCAGGGCGGGCAGGGTTACGAGGGTTACGAGGACCCGAACGCCGGCCAGTACACGCAGCAGTGGCAGGGGCAGACCTGGGAGACCCAGGTGCAGCCGCCGGTCTCCGCGGAGGAGACGGCGTACCTGCCGCCGCAGGCCTCGAACGGATACCAGGAGCCGGCGGGCACGCCGTACGGAACGACCGGTCCCTACGCGCCGCCGCAGCAGCACCCGCAGCCGTACCCGTCACAGCCGCAGCCGTACCCGTCCCAGCCGCAGGCGTACGCCGCCCAGCCCCAGCCCCACCCTCAACCCCACCCCCAGCCCTACGAACCCACCGCCCCGGCGGCCCCCGCTCCCCCTGTCGCCGTCGCTGAGCCCACAGCCGCCGCGTCCTCCTCCGACGCGCCCGGCTACGGCCCCTCGACCCTCGCCGGGAACACGCGGGTCACCGACGCGCAGCGCGCCCGCGCCGAGGGGCGTTCGCCGATCATCGACCCGGGGATGCAGCCGGCCGGGCTCACGGCGCTGCTCGGGCTGCTGCTGGCGGGCGGCGCGGCGCTCGGTACGTACGCCCTGCTCGTCCCGCTCGTCGCCCTCCAGGCCGTCACCGCGGCGGGCTGGTTCCGCCTGAACGGCATGTGGCCCGCCCGGCAGGGCATCGCGCTGGGCTTCGCGGGCGCGCTCGCCGCCGACGCGGCGCTGCTGGTGTCGGACCGCTCCCCGGCGGCGATCCTCGGCACGCTCGGGGTGTGGGTGCTGCTCTCCCTCGTACTGCAACTGCGTTCGCACGCCGACCCCGACGAGCGGATGTACGGCCTGATCGCGACCGTCGCCGCGGCGGCCCTGGCGATCGTCGCGGGCGGATTCCTCGCCGCCGACGCGGACGCGGTGACGGTCGGCGCGATCGCGGTGGCCGTGGCCGTCGTGGCCCGTGCCCTGCCGCTGCCGACGCCGGCCTCCGTGGTGGTCGCGCTGCTCGCGGCGGCCGGCGCGGGGATCGCGGTCGGCTCGATGACGGACTTCGGGGCGTCGGGGGCGCTGCTCGGGGCGGGCGCGGCGGTATGCGCGCTGATCGGCCACCGGGTGGCGGCCTACGACTACCCCTCCCGGTTCGTCCACTTCACAGCGGGCGTGGCCCTGCCCCTCGCGGCGGCGGCACCGGCGGTGTACGTGCTCGGCAGGGCCCTCGCCTGATCCGCCTCCCGCACCCCTGTCACAGGTGATCGACAAAACCCCGGCGGCCCCGCCCGGCCGCGTTACCCTCGCGCTGGACGGCCGCCGGTCGTCGGGGACCGCCGTCGTTGACCGCCCAGGGTTGGGGAACACCGCATGCGTGCACTGCGAATACTGCTGATCGTCGTCGTGATCCTGGGCGGGCTCTTCGTGATCGCGGACCGTGTGGCGGTCAACTTCGCCGAGGACGAGGCGGCGGACAAGCTGCGCAGCACCGAGAACCTGCCCTCGACGCCCGACGTCTCCATCAACGGCTTCCCCTTCCTCACCCAGGTCGCCGGCGGCGAGCTGGACGACGTCGAGATCGGCATCGACGACTACGAGGCGTCCACCGGCGACGGCGGCGAGAAGATCCGTATCGACCACCTGCGCGCGAACATGAAGGGCGTCGAGTTCTCCGGCGACTACAGCTCCGCCACCGCGGCCACCGCCACCGGCACGGCGACCGTCGGCTACGACGAGCTGATGAAGGCCACCAAGTCCGAGCCCACGGACATCGCGCCCGGCATCACCGCCAAGGTCGTCGGCCTCTCCGACGGCGGCAACGGCAAGATCAAGGTGTCGCTCCAGGCCACGGTGCTCGGTGTCGAGCTGCCCGAGCCGGTCGAGGTGCTCAGCTCGGTCACGGTCAAGGACAACGACGTGGAGGTCGTCGCCGACGGCCTGCCGGAGATCGGCGGCAAGCAACTCGCCGAGTCCCGCATCCGGGCCATCACCGACTTCCAGCAGACCATCGACGAACTGCCGGGCGGCATCGAGCTGGACAAGGTCGAGGCGGCGAAGGACGGCGTCGAGATCACGGTGAAGGGTTCGAACGTCGAGCTGGCCGGGTAAACGTCCGACAGGCGAGACGGCGTCGTCCGTACCGTAGATGCGACGGCGAGCACCCCGGCCCGGGGGGCATGCGGCGACGTCCCGTCCCCTGATCGATCCCACATCGCGGACGATCCCGTCTCATGATGCGACACACCGGTGACATGGCCCGGTATCCGTCCCTACGATCGGTACCCATGAAGCGACAGGCGGATCTCACGAAGCGGCGGGCAGTGGACCTGTGCCGCGTTGCCGCCATGCTCTGTCGCACCTTCTGAGCGTACGGCGACGCCGCCGTCCGTCCCCCTCACCCGCCCTGCCCAGGGCATCCGCGCGCCGCCGCACGGCCCGAGCGCGCGCACCCCTCTCACCGCACGCCCCGCCGCAACTGCCCCGGAGGAGAAATCATGAGCCGCAGCGACGTCCTGGTCGACGCCGACTGGGTCCAGGACCACCTGGACGACCCGAGCATCGCGATCGTCGAGGTGGACGAGGACACGTCCGCCTACGAGAAGAACCACATCAAGAACGCGATCCGGATCGACTGGACCAAGGACCTCCAGGACCCGGTCCGCCGCGACTTCGTCGACCAGGAGGGCTTCGAGAAGCTCCTCTCCGCGAAGGGCATCGCCAACGACACGCTGGTGGTCCTCTACGGCGGCAACAACAACTGGTTCGCGTCCTACGCCTACTGGTACTTCAAGCTGTACGGCCACGAGAACGTCAAGCTCCTCGACGGCGGCCGCAAGAAGTGGGAGCTGGACGCCCGCGAGCTGGTCGACGGCACCGACGTGCCCGAGCGCCCGGCCACCGACTACAAGGCCAAGCCGCAGAACACCGCGATCCGCGCCTTCCGCGACGACGTCGTCAAGGCGATCGGCGCGCAGAACCTGGTCGACGTCCGCTCGCCCGACGAGTTCTCCGGCAAGCTGCTCGCCCCGGCCCACCTCCCGCAGGAGCAGTCGCAGCGCCCGGGCCACGTCCCGTCCGCCCGCAACATCCCGTGGTCGAAGAACGCCAACGACGACGGCACCTTCAAGTCGGACGACGAGCTCAAGCAGCTCTACACCGACGAGCAGGTCGACCTGGCCAAGGACACCATCGCCTACTGCCGCATCGGTGAGCGCTCGGCCCTGACCTGGTTCGTCCTGCACGAGCTGCTGGGCGTGGAGAACGTCAAGAACTACGACGGCTCCTGGACCGAGTACGGCTCCCTGGTCGGCGTGCCGATCGAGCTCGGCGCCAACAAGTAAGTCCGCCCCTCTCAACCCTCAGGAGTACGACATGTGCGGAGCGAAGGCCGGCGGCCCCGACGCCTCGACGATCAAGCCCGGCGAGACCACGATCCAGGGTCACGTGACCCGCGACGGCGAGCCGGTGACGGGCTACGTCCGTCTGCTGGACGCCACCGGCGAGTTCACGGCGGAGGTCCCGACCTCCGCGACGGGCCAGTTCCGCTTCTACGCGGCCGAGGGCACCTGGACCGTACGGGCGCTCGTCCCGGGCGCCAGCGCCGACCGCACGGTCGTCGCCCAGCAGGGCGGACTGGCGGAGATCGCGATCGCCGTCTGACGGCACGCGGCACGCGGCAGCGGCAAGCGACGGCCGAAGGGCCGCACCCCACGGGTTGGACGCCCGGGGTGCGGCCCTTCGGCGTGTCCGGACCTACCCTGGGAGGTATGTACGCGCGGCGGCGGCATCGCTACTTCGTGATGATGGGCGTCTGCATCGCCCTGTTCGTCCTGGCCTGGGGCGTCGTCCGCCTCTGGTCGGTCCCCGCGGCCGTCGGCATGTGCGTGGTCGCCATGGTCATCCCCCCGCTCGCCGCGATGGTCGCCAACCGCCGCGGCCCCGACGACCGCTGGTGGGACGACCCCTCCGGCGACCCGAAGTCCGACGAGTGGTGGGACGAGCTGGACGGAAAGAAACGCCCGCACTCCCAGTAGCGGCGCCTGCGTGTCGCGCCCGGGCCGCGAGCACCGGGTGCGCAGCGTCGGGGCCGAATCGTGATCAACGTCGCCGCAACCCCGGTCGTCGGCTGTGGGTCTCCTGGGTGCGCGCATACGGAACGCGCACTTCACGTTCTGTGGGGGGACATCATGGAAGAGGAACCAGCGAGACCCGCGGCACCGGCCGTGCCGACGCCATCGGAGGTCCGCACGCCGCCGATCGGCGGCGCGGGTTCGTCCGGGACCGTCGAGGGGGCAGGACGACGCCGGCGGCGCGGGCGTACGACCCTGCTCATCACTGCCGCCGCCGTGTTGGGCCTGGTCGCCGGTACCTGCGCGGGAGTGCTCGTGCAGGCGGACCGGGAGCCGACGAAGCTGCCGCCGCTGTCGCAGGCCACGCTCGCGCGCAGCGCCGGGAAGGCACCGGAACCGCTGCCGGCCGACCAGGACCGCAGGGTACGGACCGACGGTGACCTGCGTGAGCTGTTGCTGAAGAAGCCGCAGGGGGCGCGGGAGGCCGAGTGGCTGGAGAGCGTCGACGGCTGGATGGACCTCGCGACCTACACCGGAACCTTCGGGCGGCCGGACGAGCAGTTCTCGCAGTACATCCTTGACGAGTTCCGCCGGGCGGCCGTCACCGGCTGGGACGTCGGGAACGACTACAGCGTGGAGATCCGCCTGATCCAGTTCCGGCAGGAAGAGGTCATGTCGGCCGATGAGGCCAGCGACAACGGCCGGCACTGGGCCGGATGGGCTCGGGAGGAGGACACCGACAGGTGGGGGATTCCCGGCACCGGTGACGGCGAGGCGTTCGTGCACAACCGCCCCGAGGCCGAGGAGGGCTCTGCGCCGTTGTACAAGGCCGAGGCGCACGCCTGGCGTGGCGACATCCAGATGGAGGTCTGGGTGACCGGCACGAAGCGGATCAACAAGAAGCTGATCATGGATCTGGCCGAGCGGCAGATGGAGCGGGTGTGAGCGAGGAGCGGGCGGGTCGCGTGCGGTGGGCCGGTGTCGTCGCGGGCGGGCTGCTGGTCGCGACGGTCGTCGGTGCCGTCGGGTACACGGTCGACACGGTCAAGGACGCTGCCCGGGACGCGGGCGCGCCCGTTTGGGCGTTCCCCGAGGCCGCGGCGGACAGCAAGCAGCCGTCGGCCGGAGCCACCGGACTGGCCCGGGCCCTGGTGCCGTACCGTCCCGACGGCTGGACGCGTGGGCCCGACCTCGGGGAATTCGGGGCGGACGTCGCGTTGAGCGGCGCCCAGGCGACCGCGCTGAGCAAGGAGTCGCTGAGCGGCCTGCCCCGATCGCAGCGCAGGGAAGTGGAGAAGGAGATCGAACGCCGGCACATCACGGGCGTGGCCATGCGCAGTTACGCCAGCACCGGGGGCTTTCACGACGGCGAACAGATGGGCGCACTCTCCCTGACCGTGGTGTTGACCCGGATGAAGGACCGGGCGGCCGTGCGTTCCGGGGCGGCCGACCAGAAAGCGTTCTTCGAAGCCCTGGACGTCTTCCGGGCGGGACCGCGCATCGAGGGCCACAAGGACGCCCGGTGCTACCGCTTGCCCGCTGACTCGGACGAAGGACTCGACATGATGTTCTGCGCCGCCTATCGAGGCGACGTGCTGGTCTCCGCCACGGGCGAGGGGGTGCGGCCGTTCGGCGCCAAGAGTGTCGCCGCGCTGCTGACCGAGCAGCTCGACCGCATAGCGGAGCCCGGGGAGGCGGTGTGACCGAGCAGACCGAGCAGACGGAGCAGGCTGCTCGTCCGGTTCCACCCGCCCTGCCGCCCATGCCCGACGCACCACCCGCCTTCCGGGACACCGATCCGGCTAGGACGCCCCCGGTGGTGACGAAGGACCGCCGCGCGCTGCGCGCCGTGCTGCGCTGGACCGCGGCCGTCGCCGTGTTCGCCGCCGTCGGGTCGGCGACGGCGTACGGCATCACACGGACGGAGCGGACGGACGTACCCGGGCTGGCGACGCAGTCGGACGGGCGATGGTCCTACCCCGCACTCACCAGGCCGCCGCTGCCGTCCGGCAGCCCCGGACCGTTCGCCGAAGCCAACAGGGCAGGTGCCCACTACGCCGATCTGCGCTCCCTCGTACTGCCGGCGCCCGAGGGAGCGAAGGCCGACAAGGAGTTGCACGGCACGGACGGCTGGCTCGCGACGGACGTCTTCCTGAAGGAGTACCGGGACACCGCGGAACACGACGAACTGCGGCAGAAACTCGTCGACCACGGACTGCGCCACATCGCCGCTCGCGGTTGGACCACCGATGACGGCACCCACACCCGTGTCTACCTTCTCCAGTTCGATACCGCGGCCGTTGTGGACGAGTTGCGCAGCCGTCATCTCACGTCGTACAGCGGCCCTGGTTACGCCGTGCGCGGTGCGGAAGAGACCGTCCCCGACGACGGTTTCCCGAGGGAGGCACAGGTCGACGACCTGTCGTACTCCCTGTACACCGAACCCGAGCCCTACGGCACCGAACACGTCCGCCAGGCATACCTCGGCGCCGGTGACGTGCTGGCCGTCGTCCTGCAGAGCCGCAAGGGCGAGGCCGAGGCGGTGCCCTTCCAGCAGACCGTGGCTCTGCAGTCCCTGCTGCTCCGCTGACGGCCCCAGCTGTCCTCGAGGTGCTCATCCGAGCGCCCCGAGGACACTTTTCCGTTAGTGTTCATGCTTTTCAGCATGAGTCAGTAGACGAGCGCCTGGGTGTCGTCGGCCAGCGCCTCCTGCACGAAGACCTGCGCGCCCGCGATCCGTACGCCCTCGATGAGGTCCTTCTCCGTGAGGTCGCGGCGGGCCGCGCACTGCGTGCACAGGGTCACCCGGCCGCCCGCGAGGACCGAGTCGAGAAGGTCGGGCAGCGGCGCGGCGTGCGGCAGCTCGAACTCGGCCGCGCGTCCCGGCACCGCGAACCAGGCGGACTCACCGGTCAGCCACAGCGACACGTCGACCCCGCTGGCCACGGCCACCGCCGCCACGGTGAACGCCTGAGAACACCGCTCGGGTGCGTCCGCCCCCGCCGTCACCTTGATCACGAGCTTCTTCGCCATGCCGGAAGCGTAGCCCGCGCGGGCGGCGTCAGACCGCGAAGGTGATCGTCGCCAGCAGCGTCGCGACGCACAGGACGGTGAGCAGGCCGCTGACGGTGGCGCCGTCCAGCCTGGCGTACGGCCGGGGCCGCGCGGCTTTCGGAGCGGGCTTAGGCGGGTGGTCCGGGTGGAACGGGGGCATCGCGAAGCCGGGGAAGAGGGCAGCCCCGTCCCGTCGCGGCGCGAGCCGCTGGGCCCGCCGGCACTCCTCGTAGGGCAGTCCGCCGTCGTACGTCATCCCTCGTGCTCCTTGCGCTGATGCTGGCGGAGCAGGACGTTCGCGTCCGTCACCGCGCTGTGGTCGAATGCCGCCCGCGCGGCCTCCCACCGGCCGGTCAGCCAGGCGCAGGCGTCGCAGCCGGGGACCGGCGCGGGCGGCCTGCCCGGGTCGCCGGGGGCCGGGGGTGTGGCGAGCGTGCGCTCGTTCGCGGCACGCAGGCTCGCCCCGAGGCGCTCGCGGTCGGTCGCCGGGCGCAACGCGGCCGGCTCCGCCTCCCACTCCCGGCCGCCACCGAGGGGCCGGAGCATCACGCGCGCCCCGCTGCGGCCCCGGTACTCACCGACCTTGGCGGCAGCGGTGTCGTAGAGCACGGTGCCGGGCTCGAAGGTGGCCGGTTCTGTTCTCACGGGTCCGCTCCCTTACGTCAACGTCTGTACGGAATGCGACAGTTGCCCTACTCTGCGTAGCGGTGGGCAGTTACGAGCATGACCCATGCCGGGGGTCGCCGAGCCCGGAACGGCCGCTAGTGCCACAACGGGCGCTCCAAATTCCACAAATTCCACAGCCGGGAGGGGTGCGGTGCCGCAGCGGAGGGCGATCACGGGTCGCAGTCAGGAACCGAGGGCGCGGTTCGCGGAGGAGCTGCGGCTGCTCCGGCACGCGCGGGGCGTGTCCCTGCGGGGGGTGGCGGAGATGGTGGGGTGGGACGCCTCCCAGTTCGGAAAGATGGAGAACGGCCACACCCTGGGCGGCCCGGAGATCGTGGAGGCGCTCGACCAGTACTACGGCACGGGCGGCATGCTGCTCACCCTGTGGGAGCTGGCGGTGGCCGACCCGACGCAGTTCAAGGAGCGGTACCGGCGGTACATGGTGCTGGAGGTCGAGGCGGTGAGTATGTGGCAGTACTCGCCCAGCATCGTGCCGGGCCTGCTCCAGACGCCGGAGTACGCGGCGGAGCTGCTCAGCCAGGGCGGACTGACGGGCGTGGAGCTGGAGAAGCAGGTGGCGGCGCGCATGGGCCGCCGCGAACCGCTGCTGGCCGAGGGCGGGCCGCCGTTCCGCGCCATCCTTTCGGAGACGGTGCTGCACAGTTCGCTGCGCAGCACCGCTGAATGGCATGCGCAATTGCGCCATCTCGTCGCGATGGGGGGACGCCCCAACATCAGCGTCCAGGTGGTCCCATGGGTGGCGGGGCTGCACGCGCTGACCAACACCGACACCATGTTTCTGCACGGCGCGGGCCGGATCGTCGCCTGGGTCGAGACCGGCTACTCGGGCGAACTGGTCCAGGAAACAACGGCGGTCGACCAGCTTCAGCTCCGATACGATCGGGTGCGCGATATGGCCCTGTCTCCGGGCGATTCGCGGAAGTTCATCGAGCGGATGCTGGAGGAAGCGCCATGCGAGCCATCGACCTGAGCACGATCACCTGGCGCAAGAGCAGCTACAGCAACCAGGACGGCGGCAACTGCGTCGAGGTCGCCCCCGGCCTCCCCCTCGTCCCCGTCCGGGACAGCAAGGACCCCGCTCGCGGCGCGCTCCTGTTCGCCGCCCCCGCGTGGGCCGCCTTCGTGGACGGAGTCCGGCGAGAGGAGCCGGGGCGGGCCGCGTAAGCTGAGGGCGGCCCTGTTTATGCCCCCCGCTCAAGGAGCACCCCGTGGAGATCTTCTTCGAAGCCCTGCTGGTCCTGGTCTGCGTCGGCGTCCTCGCCTTCGCCGGTCTGACCGTGAAGAAGCTGTACCAGGGCCAGCGCTGATCACCGACGCCAGGAAGTACCGCTCATGATCGAGATCCCGTCCGACCTCCACAAGGACCTCGTCCCCCTCGCCTTCCTGCTGGGCGACTGGGCGGGCGCGGGCGTGCACGACTTCCCGGGCGCCGAGAAGTGCAACTTCGGCCAGGAGGTCTCCTTCAGCCACGACGGCCGGGACTTCCTGGAGTACCGGTCCCACACCTGGGTCCTCGACCAGGACGGGAACAAGGTCAGCCCGCTGGAGTCCGAGTACGGCTTCTGGCGCATCGACGCGAACCGCAGGGTCGAGGTCACGATGACCCGCGACGACGGCGTCATCGAGATCTGGTACGGCGAACTGGCCGACCAGAAGCCCCAGATCGACCTGGTCACGGACGCGGTGGCCCGCACCGCGGCCTCGCGGCCCTACACCGGCGGCAAGCGGCTGTACGGCTACGTCAAGAGCGACCTGATGTGGGTGGGCGAGAAGCAGACCCCCGAGGTCGAGCTGCGCCCCTACATGTCGGCGCACCTGAAGAAGGTCGTCACCCCGGAGGACGTCGAGCGCTGGGCCAAGGCCCTGCCCGATGACATGCCCGACGACGGGATCGCCTTCTTCAAGTAGGCACCCGCCCAAGAGGTCCTAGACTCGTGGGTGTGGTGAGCACCGACTGGAAGAGCGATCTCAGGCAGCGCGGCTACCGGCTGACCCCGCAGCGGCAGCTGGTCCTCGAAGCCGTGGACACCCTTGAGCACGCGACCCCCGACGACATCCTCGGTGAAGTGAGGAAGACGGCGTCGGGGGTCAACATTTCCACCGTCTACCGCACGCTGGAGCTTCTGGAGGAGCTGGGGCTGGTCAGCCACGCCCACCTCGGGCACGGCGCGCCCACCTACCATCTGGCCGACCGGCACCACCACATCCACCTGGTCTGCCGGGACTGCACCAACGTGATCGAGGCCGATCTGTCGGTGGCCGCCGAGTTCACCGCCAAGCTGCGGGAGCAGTTCGGCTTCGACACCGACCTGAAGCACTTCGCGATCTTCGGCCGGTGCAAGGACTGTTCCCTGAAGGGTTCAACTACCGAGTCGTAGGCTGGAGCCATGAAGAGCCCCCTGCTGTCCCTGCCCGGCGCCGTCCCAGCCGAAGGCGTGGACGAAGGCGTCGCCGCCCACTACGGAGACCTGTTCCGCGAGCAGCGTGCCCTCGCCGACGGCACCGGCTTCGTCGACCTCTCCCACCGCGGTGTCGTCGCCGTCACCGGTGACGACCGGCTGAGCTGGCTGCACCTGCTGCTCACCCAGCACGTCAGCGACCTGCCGGCCGGCGAGGCCACCGAGGCGCTGATCCTCTCCGCGAACGGCCACATCGAACACGCCCTGTACCTCGTCGACGACGGCACGACCGTCTGGGCCCACGTGGAGCCCGGCAGCCAGGAGGCGCTGATCGCCTACCTGGAGTCGATGAAGTTCTTCTACCGGGTCGAGGTCGCCGACCGCACCGCCGACACCGCGGTCGTGCACCTGCCGGCCGGCTCGATCACCGAGGTCCCCGAGGGCGTCGCCGTCCGGCAGACGCCGTACGGCCGTGATCTCTTCCTGCCGCGCGAGGAGCTGGAGGCGTTCGCCGACCGGGCCGGTCCGCCGGCCGGGATCCTCGCGCACGAGGCGCTGCGCGTCGAGCAGCACCGTCCCCGCCTCGGCTTCGAGACCGACCACCGGACCATCCCGCACGAGCTGGGCTGGATCGGGACGGCGGTCCACCTGCAGAAGGGCTGCTACCGGGGCCAGGAGACCGTCGCCCGCGTCCACAACCTCGGCAAGCCGCCGCGCCGCCTGGTCTTCCTGCACCTGGACGGCAGCGAGGTCCACCTGCCGCCGAACGGGGCCGAGGTGCGCCTCGCCGACGACGGCCCCGACGGCCGGAAGATCGGCTTCGTCACCACGTCCGTACGCCACCACGAGCTGGGCCCGGTCGCCCTCGCCCTGGTGAAGCGGAACGTGCCGGTGGACGCCCGCCTGATGGCGGAGGAGACGGCGGCGGCCCAGGAGACGGTCGTAGAGCCCTGAGAGCGCGGGGCCCCGGGAGGAGCCCGGGGCCTCAGACCTCGACGATCACCGTGAACGGGCCGTCGTTCGTCAGCGACACCCGCATCTGTGCGCCGAAGCGGCCCGTCGCCACGGTCGCGCCCAGTGCGCGCAGTCGCGCGACGACCTCGTCGACGAGCGGCTCGGCCACGTCGCCGGGCGCGGCGGCGTTCCAGGTGGGGCGGCGGCCCTTGCGGGCGTCGCCGTAAAGGGTGAACTGGCTGATCACCAGCAGCGGTGCGTCGATGTCGCTGCACGACTTCTCGTCGTGCAGGATCCGCACCGACCAGAGCTTGCGGGCCAGTTGCGCCGCCTTCTCCTCGGTGTCGTCGTGGGTGACGCCGACCAGGACGCACAGGCCCTCGCCGTCGATCGCTCCCACGGTCTCGCCGTTCACGACGACGTTCGCGCCGTCCACCCGCTGTACCACTGCACGCATCCCGTCATGATGCCGTGCGCCCCTAGGGTGAGGGCACACGGGCCCGTACCGGGGTTTTTTTCGCTCCCTAACCCCCCATCTGGGGCCGATCGGGGCCGATCGTGGGCACTCGGTCACATAGCGGCCACTTGGGGTGGCACGATGCTCTCCAGAGGCCGGTCGAGGGGACGGACGGTAGAGGCACATGAGCACACCGAGTACGGGGCAGCCGCTTGGGACTGTCGCGTTGACATATCCGGGTGGCCTGGAGGCGCCCCGGCCGCCCGTGCAGCGCACGGACAGCCCGGAGCTGCCCGCGGATCCTCCGGGGCACGACCTGATCGCGCTGAGCCTGCCGGAGCTGCGCACGCTGCGCCGGGACGCGCAGCGCGAGGAGGCCGACCTGAGCTACGTACGGCGGCTGCTGCAGGGCCGTATCGACATTCTGCGTGCGGAGCTCGCGCGGCGCCGCCCGGCGTCCGTGGTGACCACCGCGGCGAAGGGGTCCGTGGTCGAGCGGCTGTCGGAGATCCTGACCGACGCGCCGGCCCGGCAGCGTTCCTCCG
The DNA here is from genome assembly GCF_031597775.1 of Streptomyces sp. BB1-1-1. NCBI lineage: Bacteria > Bacillati > Actinomycetota > Actinomycetes > Kitasatosporales > Streptomycetaceae > Streptomyces > Streptomyces sp. BB1-1-1. The sequence continues at coordinate 4,729,906 of NZ_CP134203.1, forward strand.
CGCGGCATGTGACGCTCGGCACGCCGCGGAGCGAGGAGTGCCGGCGGCTGGCCGCGGAGATGCTCGGCGAGGTCGAGCTGTCCGACCTGACGGCCCGCACCGACGTCGAGCTGACCGCCGGAATGGGCCGGCTCGTGCGCTACGAACAGCAGGTCTCCCGTCGGCGGCAGCGGCTGCAGCGTACGGCCGACGACTGCAGCGCGGAGATCGCACGCCGGTACCGTGAGGGGGAAGCACAAGTCGACGACCTGCTCGTGTGACACGAGGGGCGGCTTCCGGAGCCGCCCTCCGGAGCCCGGCGACCCCGGGCCGTCGCCGCGGCGGGCCGTCCGTCCGGAAGGCCACCGCCGATGCCCGCGTCGCAACCGTTCCCTCCCCCGACGGCCCAGCCGTCCCAGCCCGCGCCCACGTCCGCCCTCTCGCCAGTCGTACCGCCCGTCCTCGCCGAGGTCGTCCGGTCCGGTTTCGTCGAGGGGCGGCACCGGGGCAGCCTGGTCGTACTGGGCGCCGACGGCGCCGTGGAGCTGGCGCTGGGGGAGGTGACGGCGCCGGTCTTCCCGCGCTCCTCGAACAAGCCGATGCAGGCGGCGGGCGTCCTGCGGGCGGGCCTGGACCTCGCGGGGGAGCGGCTGGCGCTGGCCGCCGCGAGCCATTCCGGGGAGCCCTTCCACCGCGGCCTGGTCCGCAGGATGCTGGACGAGTACGGCCTGGACCCGGACCTGCTCCAGTGCCCGCCCGACCTGCCCCTGGACGCGGAGGAGCGGGAGACGTACCTGGCCTCGGGTGCGGCGCCCGACCGGATCACCATGAACTGCTCCGGCAAGCACACCGCGATGCTGGCCGTCTGCGCGCGGCGGGGCTGGCCGCTGGAGTCGTACCTCGACCCCGAGCACCCGCTCCAGCGCATCATCCACAGGGTTGTGGAGGACGCGGCGGGCGAGCCGGTCGCCGCCGTCGGCACGGACGGGTGCGGGGCGCCGCTGATGGCGATCAGCCTGGTCGGGCTGGCCCGCGCCTTCCGCTCCTTCGCCGGTGCCGAGCCGGGATCGGCGGAGCGCCGGGTCGCCGACGCGATGCGCGCCCACCCCGAGTACGTCGCAGGCACCCGCCGCGCCGACACCTGGCTGATGCGCGAGGTGCCCGGCACGCTCTCCAAGATGGGCGCGGAGGCCGTCCAGGCGGTGGCCCTGCCGGACGGCCGCGCCCTGGCCTTCAAGGTCGAGGACGGCGCGACGCGGGCCCTGGGCCCGGTCCTGGCCCGCGCGCTGACGCTGCTTGGCGTGGAGGGGCCGGTGGTCGACCGCATCGGCCGTGCGCCCCTGCTGGGCGGCGGACACGAGGTGGGGGAGGTCCGGGCGGCCTTCTGAGGGCGGGCGGGTCTCGGTGAGCGGGCGGGTCTCGGAGAGCGGGCGCACTTCCGGGACGCCGCCGGGCCGGGCAAATCCGCGCGACGCCGGTGTGGTCGCCGACCTACCGTGAGCGTATGACCCGCCGCACCGACATCGACGTACGTCCCATCTCCGAGGCCGAGTTCCCCGACTGGAACCGCGCCCTGAACACCGGGTTCCTGATGCCGCCCGCCGTCGCCGAGGAACAGTTGGAGGCCCGGCGCAACCAGTTCGTGCCCGGCCGGCTGCTCGGCGCCTTCGACGGCGACCGCTGTGTGGCGACCTTCCGGTCCTTCGACCAGCAGGTCACCGCCGTGGGCGGTACGCCCGTACAGGCCGACGCGATCTCCAACGTCACCGTCACCGCGACCCACCGCCGCCGCGGCCTGCTCACCCGCATGATGGCCCAGGACCTGGCGGCGGCGAAGGACCGCGGGGACGTCGTCGCGACGTTGATCGCGGCCGAGTACCCGATCTACGGCCGCTACGGCTTCGGCCCCGCCACCACGATGACCGAGTGGACCGTCGACGTGCCGCGCGCCGGTCTCGACGCGCGCTGGGCGGCCCCGGAGGACGGCGGCCGGATCGACCTCGTGGACGGCGAGGACGTCCGCAAGCTCGGCCCCGAACTGCACGAGCGGCTGCGCCGGGCCCAGCCGGGCGCGGTCAGCCGGTCCGAGCTGTGGTGGCAGACCCGGACCGGGGTGGTGAGTACGGACGGCTCCCCGTGGACCGAGCCCTTCTACGCCGTGTACCGCTCGGTGGACGGCGAGGTCGAGGGCATGGCCTCGTACCGGGCCGACGCCAAATGGGGCGACGCCAAGCAGCCGCTGAACACGGCGACCGTCGACTGGCTGCTGGCCGTGACGCCGGACGCCGAGCGCGCCCTGTGGCGCTACCTGTGCTCGATCGACTGGGTCATGACGTTGAAGAGCGGCTGGCGGGCCCCCGACGACCTGCTCCCGCACCTCCTGCCGGACCCGCGCGCGGCCAGGATCACCACGCAGGCGGACTGGCTGTGGGTGAGGATCCTGGACGTCGTACGGGCGCTGGAGGCGCGGACGTACGAGGGGCAGGGCTCGCTGGTGCTGGAGGCCGTGGACCGGGGAGGGCTGACCGGCGGGCGGTGGCGGCTGGAGGCGGGAGCGGACGGGGCGTCCTGCACGCCGACCACCGAGAGCGCCCACCTCGTGCTCGACGTGGCCGAGCTGGCGGCGCTGTGGCTGGGCGACGAGTCGGCGGTGCGGCTGGCCGCGCTCGGCCGGGTCCGGGAAGAACGAGCGGGCGCCGCCCGTGTGGCCGACGCCCTGCTGCGTACGTCCAGGCGGCCTTGGTGCCCGGACATGTTCTGAGGCGGCTCCCTTCTGCCGGTGACGGGTGGGTGTGCGCATCCGTAGCGCTTGCTCTTCGGTTGTGGTTGTCGTGCCGTTGTTCAGTTGTGGTTGTCGTGCGTCGTGCCGACTGACTGTCCGGGCTCCCGGCTCCCCTCCGGAAGGGGGCCCGGACAGCAGTACGTCGGTTCAGCCGGACTGGGCGAGCAGCATCACGAGGATCACCGCGCCCACACCGCCGATCATGGTGTTCTTCGCCTTGATGCCGATGGACAGCGCGACGAACGCGATGATGCCCATGGGCCCGTACTTCCATTGCACGAGCTGCTCGAACCCGATGGCCAGAGCGGCGACGACGATGGCGATGAGCGGCATGGTGGTCCCCCTGTCACCGTGGTGGCCAACCCCCTGAAGGTCCGACCACGTTGCTCAAGTTGGCTGCCAACTTCACTGTACTTATCTCCGCTTGGGCACGTCTCATAACCACCTTCCCGCGAACTGCCTAAAGATGGCGAGAAGTTGTAGTGTTTGGTCGTGGAGCCGGAACATGCCCCCGTCAACGGGCGGAAGAGACCGCAGCGGCCACAGCGAACACACCGCGAGGTGGCCGACGAACTGCGCGCCCGGATCAGGTCCGGTCGGCTGCAGCCGGGCCAGCGCATGCCCACCCAGGCCCAGTTGGCCGACGAGTTCGGCGTGGAGCGCGGCGCCGTCCGCCAGGCCCTGCGCATCCTGCAGTCGGAACGTCTGCTCACCAACGTGTCCAAAGGGAGCCCCGCGACCGTCGCGCCCGACCTCCACAGCGCCCTGACCGGGCCCGCGGCGCCGCCGATGCCCACCACGGTCGCCCTCGCGCCCCGGATCGCCGAGGCCTTCGCCGCCCCGCACGTCGAGATCGACGCCCTGTGCCTGACCTCGGTCTCCCTCACCCTCGCCCTCGGCGAACCGCTGCGCCAGATCCACGCGGGGCGACTGAAACCGGCCAAGATCGACGTACGCGTCCTGCTGCCGAGCCGGAACATCGCGCTGGCCTTCCCGGTGGCGGTGGCGGGCCGCGGGGCCGGCGACCCGGTGCACGAGCGGTGGCTGGCCATGCGCAACGCCCAGGGACAGGTGCTCCAGCACAACCTGCTCGGCCTGCGGGCCACGCACGGCATCGACGTGCGCGTGACCTTCCGCGCGCTGCCCTTCACACCGCCGGTGAAGCTGTACGTGCTCAACGGCGCGGAGGCCCTCTTCGCGTACTACACCCTCAGCCGGCGTGAGCAGGAGATCGACCACGAGCCGATGGAGATGTACGACGCGGAGGGCATCCGCTCGACGCTGTTCGCCTTCGAGCAGGGCGGTGGCCTGCGCGACGGGGTGTTCGTGAAGCAGTCGCGGCTGTGGTTCGACGCGCTGTGGGAGACGATCAGTTCGGAGCTGCTGCTCACCGCCTGATCACCTCCCGGTCACAGCGCGGGGCCCGCGACCAGCAGGGCCAGCACCACCGCTCCGACGGAGCTGACGGACGGGCTCTTGGCCTTGATGCCGATGGTGAGCAGGACCAGGCCGACGATGCCGGAGGCGCCGTACTTCCACTGGACGATCTGCTCGAAGGCGACGACGAGGACCGCGGAGACAAGGGCGAGAACGGGCATGGTCTTTCCCCCTTCGGAAGTCTGGAACGGGAAACTTCCACCAACTAGACCAAGTTGGCAACCAACTCTGTCTATGTTGTCCCCACTTGGCTACTATCTATAAACAAGTTTCAAACAACTCCCTGTAGGTAGGTCGAAGTTGTAGCGTTTGGTCGTGACTCAGGAGAACGTGTCCGTGAACGGCAGCAGAAGGCTCTCGTCCCAGGAGATCGCCGAGATCCTGCGGGAACGGATCCGCGGGGGAGACCTCAAGGCGGGCGACCGCCTGCCCACCCAGGCCGAGCTGGCCGACGAGTTCAAGGTGGAGCGCGGCACCGTCCGCCAGGCCCTGCGGGCGCTCCAGGAGGACGGCCTGCTCACCAACGTCAGCAAGGGCAGCCCGCCCCGCATCGCCGAGCCGGCCACGCCCCGGGGCGAGCCGCAGCCGACGATGGTGGCGCTCGGGCCGCGGCTGGCGGAGGCGTTCTCGGCACCGCGGGTGCGGGTCGACGTCGTGTGCCACACCTCGGAGACGCTGATGCTGGCCCTGAGCGAGCCGCTCCGCCTGATCCACGAGGGCCGCATCCACCCGGAGGCCATCGACTTCCGCGTCCTGATGCCGTCGCGGGACATCGAGCTGGCCTTCCCCGTCCTGGTCGAGGACGAGGAGGACGACCCGGTGCACCAGCGCTGGCTCCAGATGCGCAACGCCCAGGCCCGGGTGCTCCAGCACAACCTGCACGCCGTACGCTCCACCCACCGCGTCGACGTGCACATCGCCTTCCGCGCGCTGCCCTTCACCCCGCCGATGAAGCTCTACCTGCTCAACGGCGACGAGGCGCTCCTCGGCTACTACATGCTCACCCGGCGCGAGGAGGAGTACGAGAGCAGGACGCTGGAGATGTACGACGCCCTCGGCTCCCAGTCGCTGCTGTTCTCCTTCCTGAAGCGGGCGGGTCACCGGGACGCGGTGTTCGTGGAGGAATCACAGAAGTGGTTCGACGCCCTCTGGGAAACCATCACCTCGGACATGACACTCTCCTAGTGACTTCTGATACGGATCAGACGGAACCGGTGGCCGAGCAGGCCGATGGGCTGAGGGATCTGGTCCTGGGCGCCCGGGTCGTCCTCTGGGACTTCGACGGCCCCGTCTGCAGGCTGTTCGCGGGCTACTCCGCGGACCGGGTCGCGGGCGAACTGGTGGACTGGCTGGCGCGGTTGGGGCTCAAGGAGCTGCTGAGCGAGGAGGAGCAGGTCCATCCGGACCCGCACGTCCTGCTGGGAGCGGTCGACCGCAGGCGGCACCGCAGTGACCTCGCGGCCGACTTCGAGGAGCGGCTGACCCGTGAGGAGCTGCGCGCCGTGCCCACCGCGCGGCCGACGGCGTACGCCGACCCCCTGATCCGGACCTGGACCGCGCTGGGTGTCGGACTGGCGGTCACGACCAACAACTCGCCGCGCGTGGTGGGCGAGTACCTCGCCAATCGGGGCCTGCTGGACTGCTTCGCCCCCCACATCTACGGCCGCACCCGGGATCTGCACCTGCTCAAACCCGACCCGTACTGCCTGAACCGGGCCCTCCGAGCGATGGGCGCCGCCCCCGGGCAGGCCCTGATGGTCGGCGACACCACGTCCGACCTGACCGCCGCCCGGCGGGCCGGGGTGCCGTTCCTGGGCTACGCACGCGACGACGAGAAGGCGAAGCTCCTGAGACAGGCCGGCGCGGAAACGGTCGTGCGCTCACTGGAGCCGGTACTCAGGCTGCTGTGGGAGGACGGCCGGGTGCGCGGCCACGCCTGAGTCACCGCGTCAGGACGGTCTCGGACCGGGACCGTCGGCCGATCCGGTGCGACGGGTGTCCGGGGTCCGGGTGGCGGGGCTGATTCGCCCGTTCCGGTCACCCGAGTTGCTCAAGTGCGTTCCGGATACTGGAGTACTTCCAGCGGGGCACGTGTCCTGGCTGTACTGTGTGCCCACTTTCTTCGTCGCAGCATTGAAGATCTGGCGCGTCGCAAGTCCCTCCTGGAGCACTCCGTGAGTCGTCCGTCCCCGCTTGGCAAGCCGGCACTGGAGCGGGCGGCGGACGAGGCGTTCGACCGGTTCCTCGCCCACGCGACGGCACTGGGGCGGTTCGGACGGGGTCACCACAACCTCAATTACATGGTGCGCCCCCTCACCGCCGAGGACTCGCGGCTGGTCGCCGCCGAGAACGGCGCGCCGGTCACCGTCCGCAAACGCATCCCGTCCGCCCTGCCGGTGGTGATCCGGACCTGGCAGGACGAGGCCGACCTGCTCAACCGGATCTGGGGTGTGCTGCACAACGTCCCGCGGTGTCTGGCCAAGCACCGTGACGTCGTCGTCCTCAGTTACGTCGAGGGCGTGCCCCTGTCGAGCGTCTGCCCGGGCGACACGCCCGTCGACCACGACCTGATCGTCGCGCTGGCGGGGCTGCTCGCCGACATGACGCGGGTGCGCAGGCAGCACCTGCCTCCGCTGCCGGCCTCCTGGCCCCGGTCCAGCCGGGACGGCAGCGCGTTCCTCAAAGCGCTGGCGTTCGCGGCCGAGGAGCAGATCAGGCAGCGCAACCGGGCGGAGTTCGGCGGCCTGTTCGCCATGCTGGGCATTCCGGAGGACGCCATGGTCCGGTTCGCCGAACGGGTGCCCACCCTCGTCAGCCGCCCCTTCAGCCTGCTCCACACGGACCTGCACCGGGACAACGTGATCGTCTCCTACGGCGGGGACCCCCCGCTGGTCTGCGTCGACTGGGAACTGGCCGGTTACGGCGACCCCCTCCACGACCTCGCCACCCACCTGGTGCGCATGCGCTACCCCGACCACCAGTGGCCGGAGGTCATCGAGGCCTGGCGCAAGGTGATGGGGGAGCGGCGCGGCAAGGCCGTCAACGGCCTGGACCGGGATCTGAGGCACTACGTCGCGTTCGAGCGGGCCCAGTCCGTGTATCCGGACATCATGCGGGCCGCGAAGTCGCTCGGGGACCGCTTCGACCAGCGGGACCTGGACGCCGCGACCCGGGCGGTGCGCCGGGCGCTGGTGGCGGCGGAGGAACCGCTGCGGCTGAGGAGCGTGCCGGACGAGCCGGCCATCGAACGCATCCTCTTCCGGTGGAACGAGTCGCACGGCGTCCGGCCCGGCCGGGAGCGGACCCTCGACCGGATCGTGTGGGAGCGCGACCGGAGGGTCCGCATCCGCGGTGACTTCCCCGCCTGGGCGGTCAGCCGGGCGCTGCTGGAGGAGGGCGCGGCCGCCGCCGACCGGGTGTTCAAGGGGACCGCACATCTGAACACGGCGGTGCAGGTCGAGGGCGTCGGCTTCCCCGTCATGGTCCGCCGGAAGGTGGGCACCGCTGAATCCCTGGAGCGCCGGTTCCTCAGCGAGCACGCCGTGCTGACGGCGATCGAACGCTCCGGGGCGCGCGTACGGGCTCCTCGGGTGCTGGCCCTGGGCACCAGCGGGCTGCGCGAGCAGTTCACCATCCACTCCTACGAAGGGCCGGCCGGCGGCTTCCGCCCCCCGGAGCACCCCGAGCACGGGCTGCGCCCGCACGAGGCGGACGACCTCGTGGACCAGTTGGGCGAACTGGCCGAGGTCGAGTGCGGAGAGCTGGACCCGCTGAACGGGGCCGCCTTCTATCCCTGGCTGCGCGGCGAGCTGGTGCGCATGGTGGGCGAGCTGCCCAAGGCCACGATGGACCTGGCCCGCGAACTGGGACTGCCGGACAACGTGCGGCTGGCCGAGATCCTCACCCGGCACACCCTGAGCCGGCGCAGGCCCGTACTGCTGCACGGTGACCTCAACCCGTGGAACCTGGTGCGCCGCCCGGACGGGGGCCTGACGCTCATCGACTGGGAGATGGCCATGGTGGGCGATCCCCTGTACGACCTCGTCCGCCACATGCACCTCACGCCGACGCGGCCGGAGATCCGCGACCGCATGTTCCGGCGGTGGGAGCGCCGGCTGCCGCCGGACTGCGCCCGCAACTGGCGCGACGACTGGCGTGTGTACCGGTGGATCGAGACCGTCCGCTCCGCCTACGTCGACCTCCACCGCCTGGTGACCGGCGCCGGCCTGGAGGCGCCCAACGTCAAGCGCGCCGTCCAGGCCTACGCGATGACGCTGGCCGAGGCCACGGCGGCCCTCGGCCTGCCGGACAAGTCCATGGCCAATCCCTACCTCGCCCGCGCGTTGCCGCGCGGAGCCCGCGGGGGGCCACGGGCGGCCCTGGTTCCGGCGGACGCCTGAGCCGTCACCGGGGCCGGCGGACCCGGCGTAGGGTCGTCGCATGGTGGAGACCGGCCTGCGTGAGCGCAAGAGGCAGCGGACGATCCAGTCGCTGTCGGACATCGCCATCGGCCTCTTCGTGGAGAAGGGCTTCGACGCGGTGTCCGTCGCCGAGGTGGCCGCCGCGGCCGAGGTGTCCAAGCCGACGCTCTTCCGGTACTTCCCGGCGAAGGAGGACCTCGTCCTGCACCGCATCGCCGACCACGAGGGCGAGGCGGCACGGGTGGCCGGGGAGGGGCCGGCGCCGCTCGCCGCGCTGCGCCGGCACTTCCTGGCGGGGCTGGAGCGGTCCGACCCGGTGACCGGGCTCAGTGACGATCCCGACGTACTCGCCTTCCACGCGCTGCTCTACGGCACCCCCGCCCTCGTCGCCCGGCTGCACACGCACCTGGAGCGGTCGGAGAGCGCGCTCGCCGAGGCCCTCGGCGGCGACCTGGAGGCCAGGCTGGCCGCCGGGCAGATCATCGCCGTGCGGCGGGTCCTCGCGCAGGAGAACTGGCGCCGGATCGCGGGCGGGGAGGGTGTGGCGGAGGTGCGGGGTGACGCCGTGGCGGCGGCGGAGCGGGCGTTCGGCGGGCTGGCGGCGGGGCTGCCGGGACTCGACCGGCCGGAACTCGGTTCGTCTCGCGACCGAGTAAAAAACGTTACTCGGTAACGTTATTCGGGTACGCTCGATGGAATGACGTCACCCGACCCCGCCCTCCAGCACGCCCTCGCCCAGGAACGCGCCCACCACGACCACTGCCGTACCGCTCTCGCCGCCATGGTCGACGGCGCCCGGGAACACGTGGTCACCGGCGAGGACGTCTCCGCCTCCGGTGCCGACGCCGAGGTGCTCGGACACCGGCTGCGCAGCCGGGCCGAGGCGCTGCGCGAACTGCCCGAGGGGCCGCTGTTCTTCGGACGGCTGGACTTCGCCGCGCATCAGGACACGGACACCGGCGGCGACCCGGCCGGGCTGCACGTCGGCCGGTTGCGGGTCACCGAGGACCCCGCCGCCCCGCCCCTCGTCGTCGACTGGCGCGCCCCCGTCGCCCGGGCCTTCTACCAGGCCACCGCCGGCGACCCGCGCGGTGTCGCCGTCCGCCGCCGTTTCGGCTGGGCGCCCGGCAGCCGCGGGGACTCGGCCGACCTCACCGGTCTGGAGGACGAGCGGCTCGACCGCGGCGAGTCCCGGGCGAGCGACATCGTCGCCCGCGAGATCGAACGGCCCCGCGTCGGACCCATGCGGGACATCGCCGCCACCATCCAGCCCGAGCAGGACGACCTGGTCCGCGCGGACCTCACCGCCACGGTCTGCGTCCAGGGCGCCCCGGGCACCGGGAAGACCGCCGTCGGACTGCACCGGGCCGCGTACCTGCTCTACACCCACCCGCAGCGAATCCGGCGGGGCGGACTGCTGATCCTCGGCCCCAACCCCACCTTCCTCTCCTACATCGCCGAGGTACTGCCCGCCCTCGGCGAGACCGGCGTACGGCAGTCCACGCTCCCCCAGGAGATCGCCCGGCACCCGGTCACCGGCACCGACGACGAGCGGGCCGCCGCCGTCAAGCACGACGCCCGGATGGCCGAGGTGCTGCGCCGCGCCCTGTACGCGCGCGTGGCCGCCGACGCGGCCGACTCCCTCGCCGTACCGGACGGCTCCTACCGCTGGCGGGTCCCGGCCGACGAGACGGCCCGGATCGTGGCGGACGTACGGGACGAGGAACCGCCGTACACCGTCGGGCGGGAGCGGGTGCGGGCCCGGACCGTGCGGTACGTCCAGGACCTGGCCGAGCGGCGCGCCGGGCCGCGGACGGACGCCTGGGTGCGCCGGATCGAACGGTCCCGGCCGGTCGGCGCCCACCTCGACTCCGTCTGGCCCCGGGTGCGTCCCGAGGAGGTCGTCGCGCGGCTGCTCGGCGACCCCGACGCGCTGGCGCGGGCCGCCGACGGGCTGCTGGACGACGACGAGCAGAAGGCGGTCCGGTGGCCGGCGGCCGGTGCGCCGCGGTCGTGGCGGTCGGCCCGCTGGTCCGCCGCCGACCTGGTCCTCCTCGACGAGGTCGCCGGGCTCCTCGAACACCCCGAGGGCTACGGGCACATCGTCGTCGACGAGGCCCAGGACCTCTCCCCGATGGAGTGCCGGGCCATCGCCCGCCGGGCCGCCTTCGGATCGCTCACCGTCCTCGGCGACCTGGCCCAGGGGACCACGCCGTGGGCGGCGCGGTCGTGGCGGACGACCCTCGCGCACCTGGGCCGGCCGGACGCGACCGTGACGCCGCTGACCACCGGTTTCCGGGTGCCGCAGGCGGTCGTCGGCCTCGCCAACCGGCTGCTGGCGCGGCTGGACGTGGACGTGCCGGCGGCCCGCTCCCCGCGCGAGGACGGGGAGCTGACGATGCGCCCCGTCGCGCCCGGGGAGGTCGGGAGCGCGGTCGTCGACGCCGTACGGGACGCTCTCGCCCGGGAGGGCTCCGTCGGTGTCGTCGCCGCCGACGCGGACGTGCCCCGGACGCGGCACGCCCTCGACGCCGCCGGGATCGCGGCGGCGGGACCGGAGGCGCTGGGCGCCCGCGTCGCCGTGGTGCCCGCGAGTGTCGTCAAGGGACTGGAGTACGACCACGTCGTCGCCGTCGAACCGGCGGCGATCGCGGAGGCGGATGGCCCCGGAGGGCGGGGCCTGCACCGGCTGTACGTGGTGCTCACCCGCGCGGTGTCCCGGCTGGACGTGGTGCACGGGCGGCCCCTGCCCTTCTGACGTGCCGCGCGCGGGTCAGCTCCGGCCGATCACCTCGGCGACCCGGGTGAACCCGTCCGTGCCGTGCCCGAGCGCGATGACCCGCCGGGCCTGACCCTCGATCACGCGCATCACGCTCGCGTCGATGCCGTGCGCCTCGGAGGCGTGGACGACGTGCGCCATGGTCGACGCGGCCGAGGTGATCGGGTTCAGCTCGCCCGAGTACGAACCGGCGTCGGTGTCGGCGGCGAACTCGGTGAACAGCGGCGGCAGGATCGCGGCGATGCCCTGGGCGAAGGGGGCGAGTTCCGCGCCGGTGACGCCCTCGGCCCGGGCCACGGCGAGGGCGTGCGTGTAGCCCGCCATCGCCGTCCAGAAGATGTCGAGCAGCGCGATGTCGTAGGCCGCGGCCCGCCCGGGGTCCTCGCCGAGGTGGGTGTGGGTGCCGCCGAGCGCCGCCAGCACGGGCCGGTGCTCCCGGTACAGCTCCTCGGGGCCGCTGTGCAGGAACACCGCGTCGTCCGTGCCGATGGTCGGGGTCGGCGTCATGATCGCGCCGTCCAGGTAGCGGACGCCGTGCCGGCCGGCCCACTCGGCCGTGTCCCGGGCCCGCTCGGGGGTGTCGGCGCTCAGATTCACGACCGTACGGCCCTTGAGCGCGGCGGTGACGGCGTCCTGGCGCAGTACGGCGTCCGAGGCGTCGTAGTTCACCACGCAGACGACGGTGAGCGGGGAGGCGGCGACCGCCTCCTCCGCGGAGCGGGCCGAGACCGCGCCCCGGGCGACCAGGTCGGCGTCCCGGCCGGGCGTGCGGTTCCAGACGGTGGTCCGCAGTCCGGCGGCCACGAACGCCTCGGCCAGCGCCCGGCCCATCGGACCGAGGCCGAGAACGGTGACGGCGGCGGCAGACTGGTCGGTGTGCACGGACATGCTTCAACTCCCGTAACGTAGTGAGCAATTGCTGAGGAAAGGGGCACGGCATGGCGCACCGGCGTCAGGATCCGAACGTCTGCGGAGTGACCGCCGCGATCGCCGTGATCGAGGGCAAGTGGAAGACGACGCTGCTGTGGCTGCTGGAGTCCGGCCCGCAGCGGCCGGCCGAACTGCGCCGACGGGTGCCCGGCCTCACCGAGAAGGTGCTGACCCAGGCGCTGCGCGAGATGGAGGCGGACGGACTGGTGGACCGGCGGGTGTACGACGTGCTTCCGCTGAAGACGGAGTACTCCCTGACCACGTTCGGCCGCGACCTCGCCGAGGCCCTCTCTCCTCTCTCCGACTGGGGCCACCGGCGCCTGGACAGGCTGGCCGGGACGGAGACCACCACCCGCGCGGCCTCCTGACGATCACCCGCCCCTTCAGCTTCGGCCGAGGAGTGCGCGCTGCCAAGTACGCACAAAAAAGTGGGTAGGGGCCGCCGTCCTGTCCCGGGCGATGACTTTGCTCCGGAATACCGGTCTTCCTCGCGAACACCCGTGCCGGGCGCGGTGTTGGAGTACGCCCTCGTGATCGGCCCGTGACAGGAGGCTTCCCCTATGACTGATCCGGCAGTGACAGCGCCCCGCGGCCGCGGAGCCGGTGCCTGGCCCCTGATCCACGCCGAGCGGGCCGCGTTGGCGGACGATCTCGGGGACATGACCGACGAGCGCTGGGAAACGCCGTCGCTCTGCGCGGGCCTGACGGTGCGTGAGGTGCTCGCCCACCTCACCGCGGGCGCGAGCCTCAACACCGTGCGCTGGATGGCGGGGGTGATCCGTTGCCGGTTCGACTTCGACAAGCAGGTGGCCATGCGGCTGGCCGAGCAGTTGGGCCCGACCCCGGCCGAGACGCTCGAGCGCTTCCGGCGCGTCGTCCCGAGCACCACCAAGCCTCCCCTGCCCGCCATCGCCATGCTGGGCGAGACGGTCGTGCACGGAGAGGACATCCGGCGCCCGCTGGGCATCCGCCGCGACCACCCGGTCGAGGTCGTCACCCGGGTGGCCGAGTACTACCGGGGCTCGGATCTCGTGGTCCTCGCCAAGGGGCGCGTCGACGGGCTGCGGCTCGTCGCGGACGACGGCCCCTTCACGACCGGCTCGGGGCCACTCGTGTCCGGCCCGACCCTGGCCCTGGTGATGGCCATGACCGGCCGCGCGACGTACTGCGACGAACTCGACGGCGAGGGTGCGGAACTGCTTCGCGGTCGCTGCGGGACGGTGTGACCGTGCGCCCGGAGGCGCACGGTCCGGCCCAGTTGCGCTGAGCCGTCGGTCGCCGCGCGCTTCGTCCCGCCTCGCCAATACTTGGCTAGCCACATGATTGGTGTTACGGTTTCTATGTGGCCAGCCACATTCTTCGTGGCGGAACGAGTGGAATGAACGGAGTCATCATGAAAGCGATCGTTTTCGACAAGTTCGGCGGCCCGGACGTATTGCACGAGGCCGACGTCGAGGTCCCGCGGCCCGGACCCGGTCAGGTCCGGGTCCGGGTGAAGGCCGCCGGGCTGAACGCCCTGGACGGCAAGATCCGCGCCGGGATGCTGGAGGCCGTCTACCCCACGACCTTCCCCGCCACCCCCGGCCGTGAGCTCGCCGGTGTGGTCGACGCGCTCGGCGAGGGCGTGACCGATGTGCGGGTCGGCGACGAGGTCCTGGGCTGGTCGGACACCGGCTCCTACGCCGAGTACGCGCTGGCCACCGCCGTGGCCCCCAGGCCCGCCGACCTGGCGTGGCAGGACGCCGCCGCACTGCCGGTGGCCGGCGAGACCGCCGAGCGGGTCCTTGACCAGCTGGAGGTCGCCGCCGGGGAGACCGTGCTGATGCACGGCGCCTCCGGGGCGGTCGGCACCCTGGCGGTTCAGCTCGCCACGGCCCGCGGCGCACGCGTGATCGCCACCGCCGGCCCCGCCAACCAGGACTACCTCGCCTCACTCGGCGCCACCCCGACCACCTACGGCGAGGGCCTGGTCGAGCGGGTGCGCGCGCTGGCCCCCGACGGCGTGGACGCGGTCTTCGACCTGGCGGGCAAGGGCGCCCTGCCCGACTCCATCACCCTGCGCGGCGGCACCGACCGCATCGTCACCATCGCCGACTTCAGTGCCCGGCAGCTGGGCGTCACCTTCTCCCAGGGCTCCCGGGAACGCTCCGCCGAGCGCCTGGCCGCCGTGGCCCGGGACGCCGCGGCCGGCAGGCTCACCACCACCGTCACCGCCTACCCGCTGGCGCACGCCGCCGAGGCCCAGCGGGCCAGCGACGCCGGGCACGTGCGCGGCAAGCTCGTCCTCACCGTCGACTGAGCACGCCCGCCCTCCTTTGCCCCCACCCCCTCTGCTCCACCTCCTGATGCGGTGGCCGCCCGGCCACCGCCGTACCGAAGGACCTCTCGTGCTGGAATCCCTGTGGACGCCGACCACCCTCGGCTCCATGTCCCTGCCCCATCGCCTGGTCATGGCCCCCATGACCCGAGACCGCTCCACGGTGGAAGGTGTGCCGACCGAGCTGAACGCCGAGTACTACGCCCAGCGTGCCTCCAACGCGCTGATCATCACGGAGGGAACCCAGCCGTCGGCCGACGGCCAGGGCTACCTGCTCACCCCCGGCATCTATGACGAGGCCCAGATCGCCGGGTGGCGCAAGGTCACCGACGCCGTGCACGCGGCCGGCAGCCGGGTCGTCATCCAGCTGATGCACGTCGGCCGGATCTCCCACCCGGACAACACCCCGCACGGGCGCCGGCCGGTCGCACCGTCCGCGATCCGCCCGGCGGGCGTGATGTTCACCGCGTCCGGCCCGCAGGAGATGCCCGAGCCCCGTGCCCTGTCGACGCGGGAGGTCGCCGCGACCGTCGAGGATTTCCGCCGGGCCGCCGCGGCCGCCGTGGCGGCGGGCGCGGACGGTGTGGAGATCCACGGCGCCAACGGCTACCTGGTGCACCAATTCCTGGCCGACAACACCAACCAGCGCACCGACGAATACGGCGGCTCCGTCCAGAACCGCATCCGCTTCGCCGTCGAGGTCGCCGCCGCGGTGGCCGACGAGATCGGCCCCGAGCGCACGGGCATCCGCGTCTCTCCCGGCAACCCCTACAACGACATCTCTGAGTCCGACACCCACGAGCTGTACCCGGCGCTCGTGGAGGCGCTGCGCCCGCTCGGCCTGGCCTACCTGCACCTGATGCACGTCGGCGACGAGGCCCTGCTCGACACGCTGCGCGCGCAGTGGCCGGGCACGCTGATGCTCAACCGGAGCGGTGCCGACATCCCCGCCCGGGCCAAGGACGTCGAGAACGGCACGGCCGACCTGGTCTCCGTCGGCGCGCTCGCGCTGGCCAACCCGGACCTGGTCGAGCGGCTGCGCGTCGGGGCGGAGTTGAACACCCCCGACCCGGCGACCTTCTACGGTGGCGGAGCGGTCGGCTACACCGACTACCCCACGTACACCGGCTGAACAAGCGGAGACCATGCCTGACATTCCCACGACTGCCGCAGGCGGGCCGATGAGCTACGCGATCTTCCAGCTCGCGCGCGCCCACCGAGCCCACGCCGGCGCCCTGCTGCGCAAGATGGACCTGCACCCCGGCCAGGAACTGCTGCTGATGCAGCTGCTGGACCGCGAGGGCCAGACCCAGTCCGAACTCCTCGACGCCGTCGGCCTGGACCACTCCACCGTCTCCAAGTCCCTGCGCCGCATGCAGGAGGCGGGCCTGCTGGTGCGCGAACCGGCCCAGCACGACCGGCGCGTGATGGTGGTCCACCTCACCGACAAGGGCCGCGCCATGCGCGAACCCATCGCCGCCCTGTGGCAGAGCCTGGAGGAGATCTCCGCCGGCAACCTGACCGAGCAGCAGGCGGCAGCCTTCGTAGAGACCGCCTACGCGATCACCGAGGTGATCGCCAACCGTCCGCTGCCGCTGGAAGAACCCGGCTGACACGCCGGTTCGACCGGGCGGACCATCGCCGGCTTCAGGGGGACGATGGGACGGGCCCCCGCGGCCGCACGCCGCGACTGCCGAATCCGCAGTCCCGTCACCATCCGAGGAAGGCACCCCCATGAGAAAGAAGCACCGGATCACGGTGGAGGGCTGGGAAGGCATCGACAAGGCGCTCGTCAGGGAACTCGTCGCCGACTCCTACCGACTCGTCGTCGCCCGCCTGCCCGAGGCCGACCGGCCGGTAGCCCCGCACACCTGCGGAACCGGCACGCGGGCGGCCCGGTGAGCGCGGCCGGCGACCGGCTCCAGGACACCGCCCGCCAGGTGGCGCTCGCCCTGTCCGGTGTCAGCCACGGTCGCCCCTTCACCCCCGCACTCGACGTGTACAAGGTCGCGGGCAAGGTGTTCCTGATCGTCACCGACGACCCGGACGAACAGATCATCACGGTCAAGTGCGAACCCGAGCACGCCCGGGCGCAAGAACGCGGCTACGCCACGATCACGCAGGGCCGCTACCTCGACAAACGGCATTGGATCTCGCTCGGGCCCGGCCCCGGCGTCACCGAGCGACTGGTCACTGACGCGGTCGAGCACTCCTATGACCTGGTCGTCGAAGGACTGCCGCGAGGCGACCGCCCCGGTACTCGATGAGCGCCGCGGGCTTCCCCGCGAGCGGCGGCGACCTGGTCTTCGAACCGGTGCGACACGCGGAGGCACACTATTGCAAGCGCATGCTTGCAATAGTTAGCGGTGTGGTGCATCGTGGAGGCATGGCATCGCTCAACGTCGGCAATCTCGGTGAGTACCTGCGCGAGCAGCGGCGCAACGCGCAGCTGTCGCTGCGGCAGCTCGCCGATGCCGCGGGCGTGTCCAATCCCTACCTGAGCCAGATCGAGCGCGGGCTGCGCAAGCCGAGCGCGGAGGTGCTCCAGCAGGTCGCCAAGGCGCTGCGGATCTCCGCCGAGACGCTGTACGTGCGCGCGGGGATCCTCGACGCGGAGCGCGACCGGGACGACGTGGAGACGCGTGCGGTCATCCTCGCCGATCCCTCGCTGAACGAGCGGCAGAAGCAGGTGCTGCTCCAGATCTACGAGTCCTTCCGCAAGGAGAACGGATTCGGCACCGACGCCGACGACGAGGTGCCGGCTCAGGACGCGACGGCGGGCGACGCCGCCGAAGGCGGGGCCTCCATACCGGGCCTCGGCCCCCGTACGACCGGCGGCAGTGACGCCGGCCCGCAGCAGACGGCCGGATGAGCGGGAGCGAGTAGCCGGCCGGGCGCGGGACCACCACAAAACCCTCAGCCGAACGCAATACCGGAGGACCATCACCATGGCCATCACCGACGACCTGCGCAAGACCTTCAGCGACCCCACCCCGCTCTACTTCGCCGCGGGCACCGCCGACCTGGCCTTCCAGCAGGCCAAGAAGGTGCCGGTGCTGGTGGAGCAGCTGCGCGCCGAGGCGCCGTCCCGTATCGAGGCCGTGCGCAACACCGACCCGAAGGCCGTCCAGGAGAAGGCGACGGCCCGCGTCAAGGAGACCCAGGGGACCCTCCAGGCCAAGGCCAACGAGCTCCTCGGCTCCCTCGACACCGACCTCAAGAAGCTCGGCGAGAGCGCCCAGGACCTCGCGCTGCGCTCGGTCGGCGTCGCCGCCGAGTACGCCGTCAAGGCCCGGGAGACCTACGAGAAGGTCGCCGAGCGCGGCGAGCACGCGGTCCGCACCTGGCGCGGCCAGGCCGCCGACGGCATCGAGGACATCGCCGAGGAGGTGGAGGAGTTCGCCGTGGCCGTCGAGCCGGCCAAGCCCGCCAAGTCCGAGCCGGTCGAGGTCACGGAGGACAAGGCCGCCGCGGCGAAGAAGGCCCCCGCCCCGCGCAAGGCCCCGGCCAAGAAGAGCACCAACGGCACCGCGAAGAAGACGACGCCGCCCGCCAAGTAACCGGCGACGGGTACCGCGGGTGCGGTACGGGCCGGGCACCCTTGGGGTGTCCGGCCCGTTCTCCGGGTACGGTGACCGCGTAGAGACGATCCGAGTCTGGTGGTGGACGTTGTGCTGATGCAGGGGTTCGCAGGCTTCATGTGGCTGCTGAGCATCGCCCTGATCCTTTTCAGCGGCTTCGCGTTGGTCGACGCCGCCGTGCGCCGTGAGGACGCCTACCGCGCGGCGGACAAGAAGACCAAGCCGTTCTGGCTGATCATCCTCGGGATCGCCTTCGTGGTGAACCTGATCTTCAACATCCTGTCGTTCCTGCCGATCATCGGGCTCATCGCGACGATCGTGTACATGGTCGACGTACGCCCCGCGCTGCGCGGCCTGCCGGGCGGCGGCCGCAGCAGCCGCCGCGGCTCCAGCAGCGACGGCCCCTACGGCCCGTACAACGGCGGACGCTGAAGCGCCCCGCGCTCCTTAAGGGGCGCGGGGAACTGCGCGACCAGCCACAGCGGACCGGCGGGCGGGGTACGACGGTCATCCGTACGGCGATGCGTACGTACGGCGCTCAATCCGCACCGCGGGCGTCGCGTCGCGTCCGCCCCGCTCAGGCCGTCCGGTCCAGCAGGACCACTGCCACGTCGTCCGCCAGTTCGCCGCCGTTCAGCTCGCGGACCTCGTTGACGGTCGCCCGCAGCAACTGCTCACCCTGCAACCCCTCGGCGAACTGACGGCGGACCATCTCCACCATGCCGTCCTGGCCGAGCCGCTCCCGGCCCTCGCCGACGTGGCCCTCGATCAGGCCGTCGGTGTAGAGCATCAGGCTCCACTCGGCACCCAGTTCCACCTGCGTCCGCGGCCAGCGGGCGCCCGGCAGCAGCCCCAGCGCCGGGCCGTTGTTGTCGTAGGGAAGCAGCCGCGCGGGCGTGCCCGGACCGGCAACCAGGGGTGACGGGTGCCCGGCCAGGCACAGGCCGGCGCGGCGGCCGTCCGGGGCTATGTCCACGGCGCACAGGGTCGCGAAGATCTCGTCGTCCGAGCGCTCGTGCTCCAGCACCTGCTGGAGCGTGCCGAGCAGCTCGTCGCCGCAGAGACCGGCCAGGGTCAGCGCGCGCCAGGCGATCCGCAGCTCCACGCCGAGCGCCGCCTCGTCCGGGCCGTGCCCGCAGACGTCGCCGATCATGGCGTGCACGGTGCCGTCCGGGGTGCGGACGACGTCGTAGAAGTCGCCGCCGAGCAGGGCACGCGAGCGGCCCGGGCGGTAGCGGGCGGCGAAGCGCAGCGAGGAGCCGGCCAGCAGCGGGGTCGGCAGCAGGCCGCGTTCCAGGCGGCGGTTCTCCTGGGCGCGCAGCCGGCCCTCGGCCAGGCGCCGCTCCGCCGAGTCGGACCGCTTGCGCTCGACGGCGTAGCGGATCGCCCGGCTCAGCAGCCGGCCGTCGAGCTCGTCGCGGAACAGGTAGTCCTGGGCGCCGACCGCCACGGCCTCCGCGCCGCGCTCGGCGTCGCTGGAGGAGGTCAGCGCGAGCACGGCGTGCCGGGGCGCGAGCTCCAGCACGTGCCTGAGCACGGCCAGCTCGTCGTCACCGCTCCCGTCACCGTCACCGTTGCCGTCGGCGCTCGCGCGGGCCGGGGCGGGCGCCGACAGGGCGAGGTCCAGCAGGATGCACTGGACGTCGTCGGTCAGCAGCCGCTCTGCCTCGGTGAGGTTGCGGGCCGTGCGCACGCGGATCGGCTTGCCGGACTGGTCGAGCAGGTCGGGCACGATCGGCGAGCCGCCCGGATCGTCCTCGATCAGCAGCAGCGTCAGGTTGGTGGGGGCGGTGCTCCCGTGCTGGTCCGTGGTCTCGTTCGTGGTCTTCTCGCGCTTCTCCGTGGGGTTCTCTCGCCGAGTGGTGGGGTTTTCGGCCGGGTTCGTCCCGGGCGGGGCCTGTTCCTTGGAAGGGCCGCTGTCCGGGGACACGGCGGGCGCCTGACCACACTCCGCGGCCGGGATCGCCCTCTGCCGCGGTACGGGTACGGGCATCGTCTTGGTTTCCTTCCCTCCCTCCGAGGGCATGGCGGGGCGAGGGACCTCGACCCACCGACGGGGACCATAGCGGGTGACGGTGCCGCTGCGGAATGGTCCAGAACACGCCGGTCGGCCCTCGGCCACTGTCATATGCCGCGTTCCGTACCGCAGTTGGACACGTCGACCGGGGGCCGGGGATGACGAACGTCACGCGGGGTGGGGCGCCGGGCGTGGACTGGGTCACGTGGCCCGTTTCACGGCCCGGCGCGAGGGGCGTGGCCCGCGTCACTCCTGGGGTGTCGCGCCCGTGCCCGCGCCCGTGCCCGTTCCCGCGTCCGCGCCCGTGTCCGGACGTACGACGCCGAGGATCGGCATCGTGCCCGCCCCCGCGATCGTGATCGAGCGCCCCGGCCGCGGGGCGTGCACGACGGAGCCGTCGCCGACGTACATGCCGACGTGGCTGGCGTCGTCGAAGTAGATGATCAGATCGCCGGGGCGCATGTCCTTGATGTCGACGCGCTCGAGCTGCTTCCACTGCTGCTGCGAGGTGCGCGGTATCGACTGCCCCGCCGCCACCCAGGCCTGTGAGGTCAGACCGGAGCAGTCGTAGGCCTTCGGGCCCTCGGCGCCCCACTGGTACGGCTTCCCGATCTGGGCGGTGGCGTACTCGACGGCCTTCCTGCCCCGCTCGGTCGCCTCGGTGTCGAGGTCCTTGAGGATGCCGGAGTCGAGCCAGGCGGTCTGGGCCTTGGCCTGGGCCTCCCGCTCCAGCCGGGCGAGGCGCTCCTTCTCCTCCTTCTCCAGCTCGGACTCCAGCTTCTCGGCCGCCGCGATCTGCTTCTCGATCTTCTTCTGGGCGGTGGCCTTGGCCTTGCGGTTCGCCTCCAGCTTCTTGAACTGGGCGGAGGCGTCCGCCGCGTAGGCCTTCAGGTCCTCCTGGGTGCGCGTCATCTCGCCGAGCAGGCCCTTGGTCGCACGCTGGCCCTGGTTGACCCGGCCGGTGCCGTCGAGGAAGTCCTCGGGGTCGTCGCTCAGGAGCAGCTTGGCCTCGTCGGGCAGGCCGCCGGTGCGGTACTGGGAGCGGGCCGCGGCGCCCGCGCGGTCCTTCAGCCCGTCGAGCTTCTCCTGGCCCTTGACGATCTTCTTGGCCAGTTCGACGATCTCGGCGGACTGCTTGTCCGCCTTCTCCTCGGCGGCGTTGTACTCGTCCGTGGCGGAGGCCGCCGCGCGGTAGAGCTTGTCGAGCTTCTCGCGTACGGCTTCCAGGTCCTTGCCGGGTGTGGCGGCCGGGGACGGTGCGGCGCTCGGGGTGCCGGGCGAGGGTGTGGGCCCGGGATCCGCGAACGCCGTGCCCGGTGCCGCGAGCACGGTGACCGCGCAGACCACGGTCACGGCAGCGGTCATCAAGCCATGCTTCCCCGTACGCATACCTCGCCCCCAAACTGATTAACCGTCAGTAACATAGGTCGCCTGGGGGATCGTGCCATGCCGGCGTGGAAAGCGACAGAGGTCGTGCTTCCCTCCTGCTTCCCCCCTTCTGCCGCGCGGTACGGCGATTCCCCCGCTGTGTGACGAACGCCGCACCGAGATCGTTCCCGGCACACCCGCGGCCCCGCCCGTGCCCGCGAGTTCACGCGCGGGGCGCCAACGCCCCCCACCGCACCGTCACTTCGCCCTGCCGCCACCGCACCGGCCCGTCCGTCACCGGCCAGTCGGCCGTCAGGTCCCGCACGGTCCGCATCCAGCGCTGGCGGGCGCCGTAGGAGGCGTAGGGCGCGGCGGCGGCCCAGGCGCGGTCGAAGTCGCGCAGGAAGGCGTGCACGGGCTCACCGGGGACGTTGCGGTGGATCAGCGCCTTCGGCAGCCGTTCCGCCAGGTCGGAGGGGCGGTCCAGGGAGCCCAGCCGGGTCGCGAAGGTGACCGTGCGCGGCCCCTCGGGGCCGAGCGCCACCCACACGTGCCGGCGCCCGATCTCGTCGCAGGTCCCCTCGACCAGGAGCCCGCCGCGGGAGTGCCCCGACGCCGGCGCGAGCCGCGCGCACAGCCGCTGCCAGACGGCGGCCACCTCGTCCTCGTCGTACTGGCGCAGCACGTTCGCCGCGCGGATCAGCAGCGGGGGCCGGTGGACGGGGACCTCGAAGCCGCCGTGCCGGAAGGCGAGCCCCGCGCGCGCGTACCGCTCGGCCGCCGCCACCCGCGCCGGGTCGATCTCGACGCCCACCACGCGCGCGTGCGGGGCGACCGTGCGCAGGCGGTGCAGCAGCTCGACGGCCGTCCAGGGGGCCGCGCCGTAGCCGAGGTCGACGGCGACGGGATCGGCGGCGCGGCGCAGCTCGGCACCGTGGGTGGCCGCGATCCAGCGGTCCATGCGGCGCAGCCGGTTCGGATTCGTCGTCCCGCGCGTGACGGTGCCCACAGGGCGGGGGGTGGCGCGGGAGGGCATGCGTACGAGGGTATGCGGCTCGGCCTGCTCTCTTTGACGCAACCAGAGCTCGAACGGTTGAGCGATCAGCGGTAATGATTCGGCAAAGGTCGGGAAACCGGAAATGGAGCACCGCCATCCGGTGTTTGCACCCCTTGGAGGGCGGCGCGTGTCCTCCGACCGGCATGCCCGCAGCGAGGAGGACGGCTCGTGAGCCAGTACGTCAGCAGGCTCGGGCGTCGTTCACCGGCGGCCTCCCCGCGGCTCCGGCTGCTGCGCAGGCCCCGCCGCGTCGCCATGCTCTCCGTGCACACCTCGCCGCTCCACCAGCCCGGCACCGGCGACGCCGGCGGCATGAACGTCTACATCGTCGAGCTCGCGCAGCGCCTCGCCGCGATCAACATCGAGGTCGAGATCTTCACGCGCGCGACCACCGCCGCGCTCCCGCCCACCGTCGAACTGGCCCCGGGCGTCCTCGTCCGCCACGTCGACGCCGGACCGTACGAGGGCCTGGCCAAGGAAGAGCTGCCGGCCCAGCTGTGCGCCTTCACGCACGGCGTCATGCAGGCCTGGGCGGGCCACCGCCCCGGCTACTACGACCTGGTCCACTCCCACTACTGGCTCTCCGGCCACGTCGGCTGGCTCGCCGCCCAGCGCTGGGGCGCCCCCCTGGTGCACGCCATGCACACCATGGCCAAGGTCAAGAACGCCAACCTGGCCGACGGCGACACCCCCGAACCGGCCGCCCGCGTCATCGGCGAGACGCAGATCGTCGCCGCCTCCGACCGCCTGATCGCCAACACCGCCGAGGAGGCCGACGAGCTGGTCCGGCACTACGCCGCCGACCCCGCCAAGGTCGCCGTCGTCCACCCCGGCGTGAACCTCGAACGCTTCCGCCCCTTCCCCAAGGGCTCGGACCCGGGCCCCGGGGACGTCACGTCCGCCCGTGCCGCCGCCCGCGCCCGCCTCGGCCTGCCGCAGGACGCGCTGATCCCGCTCTTCGCCGGCCGCATACAGCCGCTGAAGGCGCCCGACGTACTGCTGCGCGCCGTGGCCGTACTCCTCGACGAACGCCCGGACCTGCGCTCCCGCATCGTCGTCCCCGTCGTCGGCGGCCCCAGCGGCAGCGGCCTCGCCAAGCCGGAGGGGTTGCAGAAACTCGCCGCGCGGCTCGGCATCGCCGACGTCGTACGGTTCCGCCCGCCCGTCGGGCAGGAGCAGCTCGCCGACTGGTTCCGGGCCGCGTCCGTGCTGGTGATGCCGTCCTACAGCGAGTCCTTCGGCCTGGTCGCCATAGAGGCCCAGGCGGCCGGTACGCCGGTGCTCGCCGCCGCGGTCGGCGGCCTCCCGGTCGCCGTGCGCGACGGGCACACCGGCCGCCTCGTCGAGGGCCACGATCCCGCCGCGTACGCGCGCGTGCTGCGCGATTTCGCCGACAACCCGGAGCTGACGCCCCGGATGGGCGACGCCGCCGCCCGGCACGCCCAGTCCTTCGGCTGGGACAGCGCCGCCGCCGCGACGGCCGACGCCTACACGGCCGCGATCCACTCCCACCGCCGTCGCGTACGCTCCCACCATGGCTGAGGCAGCACAGAAGGCAGCACAGGTCGTCGAGGACGCCCTGAAGGACGCCGAGCTGGAGTGGGAGAGCCCCGAGCCCGGCAACTACGTCGTGAAGCTCCCGGGGACCCGCAAGCTGTCGACGACCGTCTCCCTCCTCCTCGGCCGGCACTCCCTCTCCCTCAACGCGTTCGTCATCCGCCACCCCGACGAGAACGAACCCGCCGTCCACCGCTGGCTCCTGGAACGCAACCTCAAGCTCTACGGCGTCGGTTACGCCGTCGACCGCCTCGGCGACATCTACGTCACCGCGAAACTCCCCCTCGCCACCGTCACCCCCGACGAGATCGACCGCCTCCTCGGCCAGGTCCTGGAAGCCGCCGACGGCGCCTTCAACACCCTGCTGGAGCTGGGCTTCGCGTCCGCCATCCGCAAGGAGCACGAGTGGCGGACCTCGCGCGGGGAGTCGACGCGGAACCTGGAGGCGTTCCAGCACCTGATCGAGCGCACCGAGCGCACCGAGCGCACCGAGCGCACCGAGGACTGAGCCCGCGCGCTCAGTGCCCGCTGGTGCGGTAGCGCCCCGGCGTGATCCCCACCAGCCGCTTGAAGTGCCGGGTCAGATGGGCCTGGTCGTAGAACCCGGTCGCGGCGGCCACGTCGGCCGGGCCGCTCCCCGCGAGCAGCAGCCGCCGGGCCCGGTCGACCCGCCGGGACATCAGGTACTGGTGCGGCGCGATGCCGTAGGCGCCGCTGAACGCCCGTACCAGGTGGGCCGGATGAGCGGCCACCTGCGCGGCCGCCTCCTCCAGGCCGATCCCCCGGACGACCCGCTCGTCGAGCAGCTCACGCAGCCGGCGGGCGAGGACGGGGTCCCGTCGGCGCACCGGGCTTCCCTCTCCCCGGGGCAGCAGATGCTCGTGCAGCCGCTCGCCGATCAGCGTCAGCCGGCTCTCCGCCTCCAGCTCGTCACCGGGCAGGGCGAGCGCGGAGTGCAGCTGCCCGACCCGCCGCCGCAGCACGGGATCACGCAGGTCGGGTCCGTCGACGGCCGGCCCGATCAGTTCGTCCCCCAGCCGGGAGGCGTCCAGGTACAGGACGCGCTTGCGGAAGCCGTCCGGGGTGGCGGGGGAGCCGTTGTGCGGCACGTGCGGCGGCAGCAGCGACACCGTGTCGTGCGGGGTGCCGTGCTCGTGCCGGTCCAGGTCGTACCGTACGGCCCCGTCGTCGACGATGAGCAGCGTCCACGCGTCGTGGACGTGCATCGGGTAGGCGTACTCGGTGAAGTGGGCGTGGAAGACCTCGACGACGCCCGGGACGAGGGGTCGCCAGGCGGAGACGGTCCGCCGGTCCTGGTCGGCCATGCAAAAAACGTACAAGACCCGGCCGCACGCCGACCGGCAGTCTCACCGTATGAGCACGCACGACGCGGTCCCCGCGCCCTCCGACGCCCCCGTCCGCTTCGACACCAAGATCGCCGTCCTGCTCCGCGAGGACCTGGAGACCTGGCAGCGCCTGAACGTCACCGCCTTCCTGGTCAGCGGCCTGGGCGCGCAGTTCCCCGAGGTGGTCGGGGAGCCGTACGAGGACGCCGACGCGGTCGGTTACCTGCCGATGTTCCGCCAGCCGGTACTGGTCTTCGAGGGCACCAAGGAGACGCTGACGAACGCCCACGCGCGCGTGCTCTCCCGTTCCCTGCCCCGGGCACTCTTCACGTCCGACCTCTTCACCACGGGCAACGACCGCGACAACCGGGCGGCGGTACGGGCCGTGCCCACGGCCGGACTGGACCTGGTCGGCCTCGCGGTGTACGGCCCGAAGAACGCGGTGGACAAGGTGCTGAAGGGGGCGCGGATGCACCCGTGAGCATGCGGGCGCCCGAAGGCGGCCGTCAGGCCGTGCTGACCTCGGGCTCGGCGGGCGCGGGCGCGGGCGCGGGGGCCTGGGAGGCCCCGGGCGGACCGGTGGTCTTGGGGGTTCCGGCGTCCTCCAGGGGTCCAGCGCCCTCCGGGGAGCCGGCGCCCTCCGGGGAGCCGGCGTCCTTCGGGGAGCCGGCGTCCTTCGGGGCTCCGGAGGTGAACGTCTCCTCCTCGGGCAGCCCCCGCATGAGCGCCCAGTACCCCGCCGCCGCCACCGTGCCGACGACCGCGCAGACGCCCCACAGCCACTCGGCGCCCCAGTGGTCGATGACGAAACCGGACATCAGCGGGGCGACGAGGGCGGCGACCGCCCAGGACATGGTGTACATGCCCTGGTAGCGCCCGCGCCCGTGCACGGGGGAGAGGCGGACGACGAGCCCGGTCTGGGTCGGCGCGTTGACGATCTCGGCCAGCGTCCACACGCACACGGTGAGGGCGAAGACACCGACCGACCCGGCGAAGGCGGTGAGCCCGAAGCCGTACCCGGCCAGCAGGGACGACAGGACGAGCAGCAGCCGCGGATCCCGGTGCTCGATGAACCGGGTGACGGGAATCTGCAGTACGACGATCAGGACGCCGTTGACGGCGATCGCCATGCCGAAGTCGGCCGGCGTGAACCCCGCCTCGCCCATGGCCACCGGCAGCCCCACGTAGGCCTGCTGGAAGATCAGGGCGATGAGGAAGGACAGCCCGACGACGCTCATGTAGCGCCCGTCGCGCAGGACGGTTCCGAGGGAGACGGCGGGCTCGCTCGCCGCGGAGACGTCGGCGGCCCCGCCCTTCCCGGGCGTCCGCTCCGGCCGGGACTCGGGCAGCTTGACGAAGATCAGGACTGCGCACGCCATGGTCATGCCCGCCTCGATCAGGAACCCGGCGAGGTAGCTGACCTCGGCGATGAACCCGGCCGCCATGGAGGAGATCGCGAAGCCGAGGTTGATGGCCCAGTAGTTGAGCGAGAACGCCCGGATACGGTCCTCGGGCCGCACGATGTCCGCCATCATCGCCTGCACGGCCGGCCGGGAGGCGTTGCTCGCCATGCCGACCAGGAAGGCGACGGCCGCGATGGCGACCGGTTCCCGCACGAAGCCGAGCAGCGCGACGGACAGCGCGGTGGAGACCTGCGCCACCAGCAGCGTGGGCCGCCGCCCGAGCCGGTCGGTCATCACCCCGGCCCCGAGCGAGGACACGACCCCGCCGAGCCCGTGCAGAGCGGCCACCAGTCCGGCGTACGAGGCGGAGTACCCGCGGTCGATGGTCAGGTACAGCGCCATGAAGGTGGCGACGAAGGCACCGAGCCGGTTGACCAGGGTGCTGGTCCACAGCCACCAGAACTCGCGAGGGAGCCCGGAGACGGACTCGCGCACGGCACGTCTCACTCCGGCGACTGACATGGAGACCCCCGTGAACGACAAGCGGCTGGTTGTAAGCACCTCTGACGGCGAGCACAACTTACGAGCGCGGGACCGCGGGAGACCAGCCAATTAACACTTCTCGTCAACCGTCCGCCCACCGGGCGCACCGCGCGGGGCATCAAGGGGTTCGATTACGCTCGGAGCCATGGCCGACGCACCGTACAAGCTGATCCTCCTCCGCCACGGCGAGAGCGAGTGGAACGAGAAGAACCTGTTCACCGGCTGGGTGGACGTCAACCTCACTCCGAAGGGCGAGAAGGAGGCGACGCGCGGCGGCGAGCTGCTCAAGGACGCCGGCCTGCTGCCCGACGTGGTCCACACGTCCGTCCAGAAGCGCGCGATCCGCACGGCCCAGCTCGCGCTGGAGGCCGCCGACCGCCACTGGATCCCCGTCCACCGCCACTGGCGCCTCAACGAGCGCCACTACGGCGCCCTCCAGGGCAAGGACAAGGCCCAGACCCTCGCCGAGTTCGGCGAGGAGCAGTTCATGCTGTGGCGCCGCTCCTACGACACCCCGCCGCCCGCGCTGGACCGCGACGCCGAGTACTCCCAGTTCGACGACGCCCGCTACGCGACCCTGCCGCCGGAGTTGCGCCCCCGGACGGAGTGCCTGAAGGACGTCGTCGTCCGCATGCTCCCGTACTGGTTCGACGCGATCGTCCCCGACCTCCTCACCGGCCGCACGGTCCTGGTCGCCGCCCACGGCAACTCGCTCCGCGCCCTGGTCAAGCACCTGGACGGCATCTCCGACGCCGACATCGCGGGCCTGAACATCCCGACCGGCATCCCGCTCTCCTACGAACTGGACGCCGAGTTCAAGCCCCTGAACCCGGGCGGCACGTACCTGGACCCGGACGCGGCCGCGGCAGCGATCGAGGCCGTGAAGAACCAGGGCAAGAAGAAGTAGGCCCACAGCGCTGAGCCCCCGTACCGCGGTTGCTTCGCGGTGCGGGGGCTCAAGTGTTCTCAGACCTTCAGCAGGCTCAATTCTGGCGAAGCTTCGACTTTCGTTACGCTCTCGACGGCGCTCTGCAAGTCCTTCCGAACGTCATCCGTCGATTGCTCCAGCGCCTCCGTCAATACGTGGCGTGCTACCTCACGAGAGAATTCATCCAACTTGGCTCTGGCAGGGACGGTGGATGTTTTGTCCACCTCGAAAGACAGAACGTCCTCGTAGATCACAGCGCCGAACCTGTTGGTGAATTTTCGCTCCTGCCACCGCGCGAACCGCAGGTTGGGAAGCCCTTCAGCCAGGGCGGCCACGATTTCGGAGTTGGAGAACGCGACGCCACGCACCCTGGACTCGCGGCCCACGACCAGGACGACGTTCCCTGCCTCGAAAACCAACCGCTCCATCTCGCAGAGCGCCTGCATCATGTCGACGCAGTACTGGATGACTGTCAGGAATCGGTTCTGGCGATTCTTACGGTTGGACCCGATTTCGGTTCTGGCGGCAGGCAGGACATTCCAGCCGATGTTTTCCACCGCAGGACGATAGTTCTGGTGGTAGTTGAACACGTTGATGTACGGAGGGGAGGTGACTACGAGGCCTGCGCACCCGTCACCGAGGGGGATCCTGCGGGCGTCGCCGGCGATTACCTGGGAGGGGACCGAGGCGGAAGGGAAATCCATGATCAGGTCTCGCACCTGGTTCCAGGATTTCTTGACCTTCTTCGCGTCTGCTTCCTTCTTGTCCCCCATGCTCAGCAGGAGGGTGGTGGAAAAGATGCGCTCGATGTTCTTGTCGACGGCACCGCGATGGCCATCAAGCAGATATGCAACGACGTCTTCGATGCCTGCCGAGCTGCCGAAGAGTGTGTCCTGCCCTGCGTCGTCTACCTTGTCCAGGTACGACGAGGCTTCCTGCACGATCCGTAGTCGCTGATCGTGAGGAAGTGACGCGATCTCCAGGATGCCGGACAGCTCCAACGCTGCGGGATTGATTTCGACACCGGCAGACGGGATACCCTTCCGAATGCATTCCAGGACAGTCGTGCCACTGCCCAGGAACGGATCGACGACCATTCCGGAGCCGGGATAGTAGGCGTCGAGGAGCTTGCTCACCAGGCCCGGAGTGAACTGGCCGCGCCAGGGGAGCGCGCTGCGCCGCTCCCGCACGAGCACGTCGAGATCGGCCTGCCCGATGAAGCTGCGGTCGAATTCACGCCTCCGGACCGCGTCAAAGGTCTCCTCGACGTCCATTCTCCTGCTTTCTAGAAATATCCCTTGGTGACGACATCTTCTTCGTTCGGGTCTTTTGCCTCGAACAGGGATTTCAGATGGTCGACGAATCGCTGCACGACATCATACCTGATCGGATTGGCCTCGATGTAATCGACATATTCCGACCTGAGTCGCTTCCTGTTTGCGGCTGACGAGTACGCTTTCCGCTTGTGGGAGCCCAGCCTCTTACCGCGCAGGATCAACACTTCGTCGATGTCTGTACCAGCAGTACTGATCGGCGTCATGTCGAGGTACTCGCAGATCAAGTAATAGCGAGCGGCTGGTACTGCCACCTTGAGGTCGTGAGAGGTTGCGCTCGCCTCCTGGAACATCGTTTTGTCCAGATTGGTTTTGCACTCGGCGGCCACGTAGGCCAGCCATACATCCATGCTGGAGGTGGCTCCAGCGGGAAAGTCCGACTTGAACGATGCCTTCAAATAGGCGCGCCTGCTCAGTGTGAAGTCCTGGTCCTTCTTCCTGACCTCCATGGAGATGTCACTGGCCGGGGCCGTGAGAGAACTGGAGAAGTAGGCGGCAGCGAAAGCTCCGGCCGGCCCGGCGAACAGCTCCTGATCGGCCAAGGCGGGAATCACCCGAGGATCGATCAGCCATGGCAAGAACTCTTCAATGATGGAGTTGTCGATCTTCAGCTGCCCCCGTTGCCGGAACAGGAAATCCTCTCCGCTGTCCCAGATCAGATCGAGTTCCACGCTCTTCTTGTAGTCGTTGGTCAGGTCAACCAGGCGCCGCACGAGTTCGTTGCCGGTGGCGTCGATACTCGCCATGTCGCCGATCCATGACTTGTACCGCTCTATCGATTCCTCGACCGCGAACCTGTCGTCCTCGGGAAGCTTCGGGTTCTTGAGCAGCTCAACCAGCTTCGACTTGTGCGGCGTTGGCCGCACTCGCTCAGGTGCCTCGGCACTGGCGTCGGCCAACGGCTCAGCCTCGACGGGCTTCGCCGGCGCTGCTTCTGACGGTTCGATGGACGCGAAGAGGGCTCCGTCGCTGCTCATGCGGGGAGCCTAGCGGCAGCTGCGGGAGGTTCGGTCAGAGCCCGTCGCAGCCTGGCCGATCCGCCGACACCCCCGCGTCAGCTCGCCGTCGTCAAGCGCCCCCGGCGCTCCCGGCGTCCCCGCAGGGCGTCCCAGGTCGTGCCCAGTGCCAGTGACTGGAGCAGGGCCGCGAGCACGATGCCGCCGGTGAAGAACCAGGTGGGTGCGTCGCCGCCCCAGCCGGCCTCGCCGAGCCAGGCGACGAAGCCGAAGGCCGGGAAGGTGAACAGGGCCGGCCAGACCCAGATGAGGGACGCGTCCGGGTTGTTCGCGAAGAGGGGTTCCAGCGCGGCGACGGCCATCGCGCCGCCGACCAGGGCGAGGTAGACCGCCGAGGCGCGGTTGGCGAAGGTACGGCGGGCGAGGGTGCGTATCGGGCTGGTCCGGCTGGTCTTCATC
The DNA here is from genome assembly GCF_031597775.1 of Streptomyces sp. BB1-1-1. NCBI lineage: Bacteria > Bacillati > Actinomycetota > Actinomycetes > Kitasatosporales > Streptomycetaceae > Streptomyces > Streptomyces sp. BB1-1-1. The sequence continues at coordinate 4,761,100 of NZ_CP134203.1, forward strand.
GGGTGTCGTCTCCCCTTGGTCGTCGTCCTGTGTTCCAGGGTCGGACGGGGGCGGGGGCCCGGGCCTGAGTACCCGTACTCAAGTCGGAGGATGCGGTACCCGGGAGGGGAGAGGTAAGGGTTATACCGTCAGTGGGACCTCGTGGATCTCGTCGGCCTTGTGGCCCGCGCGTTCGTGGACGCGTTGGACGGCGTCGGCCGATGGGGCTTCGGAGAGGCAGTAGACGGTGCCGGAGGCCGGGTCCGCCCATGCGTGTTCGAAGTGGACGTCCTCGTCCTTCTCGATGGCGAGGTCCGCCTGGTGGGCCTTGTCGAGCTGGTCCGCTGTGATGCCGTGCATACCGTGGTGCACGTCCATGAAGTGAGCCATGGCTTGGCACCCCCTTCAGGGTCTTACCTCCAGGGTGCGCCCGTACGGCGGCCGGGGCGAACCCGGCCGCCGTGGTACTGCCGGTGCGTCAGCCGCACTGGCACGGATTTCCCGACTGGCAGCCGCAGCCGCAGCCCGATCCGCAGCCGCACGCGGCGATCAGGGGCAGGCTGCGGGGCTCGGGGGGCTGCTCGGTCCGGCGTTCCTGGGTGGGGGCGGGCTTGGTGCTGGGGGAATCGGCCATGGGTTCCTCCTAGAGGCTGGTGCCTGGGCCCATTGCACGCCCCCAGTGGCCGTCGCATCAACGGCGCACTGGGGCGATCGTGCGCGCCCCCCGCCCCACGCCGGGCGCTCCCGCCGAGGCCCGCGTCGGGCCCCGCCAGGTCCGCGGCGGGCCCCGCCCAGGTCCGCGTCGGGTCCTGACGGGGCCCCGCAAGGCCCCGCCGGGCCCCGTCAGGCCTCGTCGACCTGTGTCGTCGGCTGGATGTCCGCCTGGAGGTCGCCCACGTGCTCGCCGGTGACCAGGTAGACCACGCGCTTGGCGACCGAGACGGCGTGGTCGGCGTAGCGCTCGTAGTAGCGGCCGAGGAGGGTGACGTCGACGGCCGTCTCGATGCCGTGCTTCCAGCGGTCGTCCATCAGGTGCTGGAAGAGGGTGCGGTGCAGGAGGTCCATCGCGTCGTCGTCCTGCTCCAGCTGGAGGGCGAGGTCGACGTCCTTGGTGATGATCACCTCGGCCGCCTTCGCCATCAGGCGCTGCGCGAGCTGGCCCATCTCCAGGATGGTCGCGTGCAGGTCGCTCGGGACCGCGCGCTCCGGGTAGCGCAGCCGGGCCAGCTTGGCCACGTGCTGGGCCAGGTCGCCCGAGCGCTCCAGGTCGGCCGACATCCGCAGCGAGGTGACGACGATGCGCAGGTCCGTCGCCACCGGCTGCTGCCGGGCCAGCAGGGCTATCGCGCGGGCCTCCAGCTCGTGGTGGAGCTCGTCGACCTTCTGGTCGCCCTCGATCACGTTCTCGGCCAGCTTCAGGTCGGAGTCGAGGATCGCGGTCGTGGCGCGCCCGATCGCCGACCCGACCAGCCGGGCCATCTCCACCAGGCTGTCGCCGATCGAATCAAGTTCCTCGTGGTACGCGTCCCGCATCAGGTTCCCTCTCGTACGTCCGTTTATGGGGCTCGCACCGGCCCGCACCCGCTTGCACTGGCTCGTTGCCGGCTCGCACCCCGTGCCGTGCCCCCACGCTTACACGTTCCGGCCTGTACGCGTCCGTTTCCGGCACCACAAATGAACCATCCCTGGCTCCAAGGTGAACTCTGGGCGACGAGTGTTCGAGGTCGCAGTCCGATGGCTGGGGCGGGGCCGTTCGGCATGCCTAACCTGGATGCATGGACGTGAACGCGGCGGTCGCCGCAGCGGCAGCGATCGCCGGAGTACTCACCGGTGTCATCGCCATGCTGGCGTTCCGCTGGAGCGAGCGCGAGCAGAAGCGCCCCACGCGCACCTCGCTCCACACGGACCCCGTGCTGCCGCCCGGCGTGGACACCGTCCTGTCGGTACTCCGCTCCTCCGCGGTCGTCCTCGACGAGGCCGACGCGGTGGTCAAGGCCAGCTCGGCGGCGTACGCCCTCGGCCTGGTCCGGGGCGGCAAGCTCGCCGTCGAGCCCATGCTGCAGATGGCCCGGGACACCCGGCGGGACGGGGAGATACGGCAGGTCGAGCTGGATCTGCCGAGGCGGGGGAACGGGCGGGGGGAGGCCCTCGCCGTGTCCGCACGCGTGGCGCCCCTCGGGTCGCGGCTGGTGCTGCTGCTGGTCGAGGACCTCACCGAGGCCCGCCGCATCGAGGCCGTACGCCGCGACTTCGTCGCCAATGTGAGCCATGAGCTGAAGACGCCGGTGGGCGCGCTCTCGCTGCTGTCCGAGGCCGTCATGGACGCCTCGGACGATCCGGAGGCCGTGGAGCGGTTCGCCGGGCGCATGCAGATCGAGGCGACCCGCCTGACCAACCTGGTGCAGGAACTCATCGACCTGTCCCGGGTCCAGAACGACGACCCCCTCGACGACGCCGAGCCCGTCCGGGTGGACGAGCTGGTCGCCGAGGCCATCGACCGCTGCCGGCACGCGGCCGGCACCAAGCAGATCACCATGGCCGCCGGAGGAACGGCGGATCTGCACGTACGCGGCAACCGCGGCCAGCTCGCCGCCGCCCTCGGCAACCTCGTCGAGAACGCCGTCAACTACTCGCCCGCCCGCACCCGCGTCGGCATAGCCGCCCGCCGCGTCAACGCCCCCGGCGGCGATCAGATCGAGATCGCCGTGACCGACCAGGGCATCGGCATCTCGGAGAAGGACAAGGAGCGCGTGTTCGAGCGCTTCTACCGCGTCGACCCGGCCCGCTCACGGGCCACCGGAGGCACCGGCCTGGGTCTCGCGATCGTCAAGCACGTGGCCGCCTCGCACGGCGGGGAGGTCACGGTGTGGAGTGCCGAAGGCCAGGGCTCCACCTTTACGCTGCGACTGCCGGAGTCGGGCCCCGCCCGCGCCCGCGCACAGCGGCGCCCCGACCGCGCCGGACTCAACGCCGAGACCGAGCGGTCCCCCTCATCCCCCCATACTTCCCCGTACGAAACGCTTCCCGCCCCGGAGGTCCTTCCGTGACCCGTGTGCTCGTCGTCGAGGACGAGGAGTCCTTCTCCGACGTCCTGTCGTACATGCTCCGCAAGGAGGGTTTCGAGGTCGCCGTGGCGACCACCGGCCCCGACGGACTCGACGAGTTCGAGCGCAACGGCGCCGACCTCGTGCTTCTCGACCTGATGCTGCCCGGCCTGCCGGGCACCGAGGTCTGCCGCCAGCTGCGCGGCCGCTCCAACGTCCCCGTGATCATGGTGACCGCCAAGGACAGCGAGATCGACAAGGTCGTCGGGCTGGAGATAGGGGCCGACGACTACGTCACCAAGCCCTTCTCCTCCCGCGAGCTGGTCGCCCGCATCCGCGCCGTACTGCGGCGCCGCGGCGAGCCGGAGGAGGTCACCCCCGCCGCGCTGGAGGCCGGCCCCGTCCGCATGGACGTCGACCGGCACGTCGTGACCGTCGGCGGCACCAAGGTCGACCTGCCGCTGAAGGAGTTCGACCTGCTGGAGATGCTGCTGCGCAACGCCGGCCGCGTGCTGACCCGCATGCAGCTGATCGACCGGGTCTGGGGTGCCGACTACGTCGGTGACACCAAGACCCTCGACGTCCACGTCAAGCGGCTGCGCGCCAAGATCGAGCCCGACCCGGGCGCGCCGCGCTACCTGGTGACGGTGCGCGGGCTCGGCTACAAGTTCGAGCCGTAGAGCGCCCGGGCGCGCGTCGCCGGCGCCCTCGACGGCAAGCGGTACGACGAAGGGCGGGACCTCCCGGAGAGGTCCCGCCCTTCGTCGTTACGGTGCTCAGTGACCGGCGTCGGTGCCGGTCCCCTGCGAGGTGCCGTCCGTCGCCGTGCCGGCGCCGGTCCCGGCCTCGGTGCCGTCCCCGGCGTCGGCGGACTCGCCGGTCGCGGGGTCCGTCGTACCGTCGGTCGGGGCGCCGGAGGTCTGGCCGTCGGACGGCTCGCCGGAGGTCTCCCGCGACGGCTTCGCCGACGCGCCGGGGGCCGCCGGGACGTCGCTCGGGCCCCACTCGGAGAAGTACCTCTCGGCGGGGACGACGAAGGCGCGCAGGCTCACCTCGCCGGTCTTGCTGAAGGTGAAGGTGATCTCCTGCGCGTTGCCGTCCTGGATGGCCTCGCGGCTGCTGGGCAGGACGGCGGAGGCGTTGCCCTCGCCACCCAGGATCAGGGAACCGCCGGCCGGGACGGTCAGGCCGCCGTTGCCGCCCTTCTCGCCCTCGGCGGGCTTCAGCTCGGCGGACTTGCCGGTGCCGGCCACGGTGATGGACTCGAGCTTCTGGTCGGACCTGCCGTTGTTGAACAGGGTGGCGGAGACCACGGCCGGGCCGGTCGACTCCAGGTCGGGCTGCGTGATGACGATCGCGTTCTGGATCTGGATGTCACCCACGGTCGTCGCAGCGTTGTCCGGCTTGATCTCCAGCGACTGGGCGTTGTGACCGGCACCGCACGCGGCGAGCGAGGCGATCGAGAACGCGATGGCGGCGGCGGCGAGGGCACCGCGTCGAAGGCTGCTGCTCACGGCGGCGGCAACTCCCTGGACTCGAGCGAGGTGGCGGCAACGGATAAAGCCGCCCTAAGTGTCTGTCAGCGGCTTCAGGCTACCGAGCCGTTCCCGGGCCGCCGCACCCGACCCTCCCCCAAGACGCCCGGCTTCGCCCGGCAGGCGGTAGGACCGGCGCGCGGAGGGGGTGCGTGGACGGGGTGCGCGGCGCGCTCGTTCCGAGGCCGGTTCCCGCGTCGCTTTGTGGCTCGTACTCGTCCGTCATTCACATAAGAAGCCGGCTGTCATACCGGTCGTCGATCGGCGCGCGAATTTTCCGTGGAGGAATGCGCGGACGGCCAGGAAATTGATCATCGGAGGGTCGGCCGGGGCACCTCGTGATCAATTCCGGATTCGTCCGGAAGCCCGCCCCGGTCACCGAACGGAGTAGCGGAAGTCGCACGCCTGGAACCGGACATTTGGGTATCTTCGGGCAGGTGGGAGGGCCTCCGGATGTGTGTGACGTGCGCGTTTCGTGCGACCTGAAGAGCTGCTCCGACCTGCGAATACTTTCTTCCGCTCGCCCGTCGCAGCACGTTCCTGTTGCTGTTGTCAAGCCCCGAGATATGCCCTGACCTGCGAAAACGCCATTCAGAAGACGCCGTATCCGTGTTACCCTGGATAGCCACGGAAGGGGTACCTGTCACATGACGTTCAAGGTTGGCGACACCGTGGTCTATCCCCATCACGGGGCCGCGCTGATCGAGGCTATCGAAACTCGCCAGATCAAAGGCGTGGACAAGACCTACTTGGTGCTGAAGGTCGCCCAGGGTGACCTGACGGTACGTGTGCCAGCGGACAATGCGGAGTTCGTCGGCGTGCGTGATGTGGTTGGTCAGGACGGGCTGGACCGGGTCTTCGAGGTGCTGCGCGCGCCGTACGCCGAGGAGCCCACGAACTGGTCGCGTCGTTACAAGGCAAACCTGGAGAAGCTCGCCTCCGGCGACGTCATCAAGGTCGCGGAAGTCGTACGCGATCTGTGGCGTCGTGAGCGCGAGCGCGGACTCTCCGCCGGTGAGAAGCGCATGCTCGCCAAGGCCCGCCAGATCCTGGTGAGCGAGCTGGCTCTTGCGGAGAACACCAACGAGGACAAGGCGGAGGCCCTGCTCGACGAGGTGCTCGCCTCCTGAGCCTCTGACCTGAGCCTCTGAGGCGAGGCGCAGGCCGCTGCCCACTCGGTTCAGCGCACTGAAATGCCGCGGTGCCCGATGACATTCATGCTGTCGCCGGGCGCTGCGGCATGTTCGTACCCGGATCGAGTCCTCGTACGATCACCCCGGGGACTTCCCCCGGCCTGGCGTGGTGCTGGCGTGCCGGGCCCGGGTCGCTGGCTCGACCGGGGTCACGGAAGGGTCCGGTCAAGGCTTCGCGCCCGGCACGGTGAGGCCATACCCAACTAGGTCGAGCACACAAACCTGACAGGAACCGATGTCTGACGAATCGCGTCCCTCGCCCGCCGAGATGCCCCCCGCCACCCGTGCGAACACCCGAACCGCGGCCGTCATTCCGGCCGCCGGCCGGGGCGTCCGGCTCGGTCCGGGCGCCCCGAAAGCCCTCCGCGCGCTGGGCGGCACGCCCATGCTCATCCACGCGGTCCGGGCGATGGCCGCCTCGCGCGGCGTCTCGCTCGTCGTGGTCGTCGCGCCTCCCGACGGAGCCGCCGAGGTCAAGAGCCTGCTCGACGCGCACGCGCTGCCGGAGCGGACGGACTTCCTCGTCGTGCCGGGCGGCGAGTCGCGGCAGGAGTCCGTACGGCTCGGCCTGGACGCGCTGCCGGCCGACTACGCCACCGTCCTCGTGCACGACGCGGCCCGGCCGCTGGTGCCGGTCGACACGGTGGACGCGGTGATCGAGGCCGTACGGGACGGCGCGCCCGCCGTGGTGCCCGCGCTGCCGCTCGCCGACACGGTCAAGCAGGTCGAGCCCGCCGCCGTGCCGGGTGAGCCGGAACCGGTCGTGGCGACACCGGAGCGGGCGCGGCTGCGCGCGGTGCAGACACCGCAGGGGTTCGACCGGGAGACGCTGGTGCGCGCCCACGAGACGGTGACCGACAACGTCACCGACGACGCGAGCATGGTCGAGCAGCTCGGGCTCACGGTGATGGTGGTGCCGGGGCACGAGGAGGCGTTCAAGGTGACGCGGCCGCTCGATCTGGTGCTGGCGGAGGCCGTGCTGGCGCGGAGGAGGCTGAACGATGGGTTCTGACAGGTCCGACAGTCCTGACGCGGAGGGGATCCTCGTGCTGCCCCAGGTCGGCATCGGTACGGACATCCACGCCTTCGAGGACGGGCGTGAACTGTGGTGCGCCGGGCTGAAGTGGGAGGGCGAGGGGGCCGGGCTGGCCGGGCACTCCGACGCGGACGTCGTCGCGCACGCGGCGTGCAACGCGCTGTTCTCCGCGGCGGGGGTCGGGGACCTCGGACAGCACTTCGGCACCGGGCGGCCGGAGTGGTCCGGGGCGTCCGGGGTGACGCTGCTGACGGAGGCGGCGCGGATCGTGCGGGCGGCGGGGTTCCGGATCGGCAACGTCGCGGTGCAGGTGGTCGGGCCGAGGCCGAAGATCGGCAAGCGGCGGGACGAGGCGCAGAAGGTGTTGTCGGAGGCGGTGGGGGCGCCGGTGTCGGTGTCCGGGGCGACGACGGACGGGCTGGGGTTTCCCGGGCGGGGGGAAGGGTTGATGGCGGTGGCTACGGCGTTGGTCGTGCGGGTGGGTTGAGCGGGGTGGGGTGAGCGGGGTGGGGTGTGTCCTGGGCCGGGGGTGTGTCGCGCCGGCGTCGGGCGTGCCGTGCGGGACTCCGCCCCGCGCCCCGCCAGGGGCTCCGCCCCTGGACCCCGGCCTATGCCCACCCACCACCCGACTCGGTCGGGCAAGAGGCCGGGCTTGCCTCACCGGCTCGGTCGGGCGAGAAGCCGGGCCTGTCTCGCGGGCTCGGTCGGGTAAGGCGGCGTAACAAGCGGGGCACGTGCGCCCGTGGCACTGGCCGGCGCCTACTACCCTGGAGTCGTGACTATTCGCCTGTACGACACCAGCGCCCGGCAGATCCGTGACTTCGCCCCCCTCACGCCGGGCTGCGTCTCGATCTACCTGTGCGGTGCCACCGTGCAGGCCGCCCCGCACATCGGGCACATCCGGTCGGGGCTGAACTTCGACATCATGCGCCGCTGGTTCGCGTACCGCGGCTTCGACGTCACCTTCATCCGCAACGTCACCGACATCGACGACAAGATCATCCGGAAGGCGGCGGACCAGAACCGCCCCTGGTGGTCCATCGGGTACGAGAACGAGCGGGCGTTCAACGACGCCTACGACGCGCTCGGCTGCCTGCCGCCGACGTACGAGCCGCGTGCCACCGGGCACATCACCGAGATGGTCGAGATGATGCGCGGTCTCATCGAGCGCGGCCACGCCTACGAGGCGGACGGCAACGTCTACTTCGACGTACGGTCCCTGCCCGGATACCTGTCGCTGTCCAACCAGGACCTGGACGACCTGCGGCAGCCCGACGAGGGCGCCTCCGGCAAGCGGGACCCGCGGGACTTCGCCATGTGGAAGGCGGCCAAGCCCGGGGAGCCGAGCTGGGAGGCGCCGTGGGGGCGGGGGCGTCCGGGGTGGCACCTGGAGTGCTCCGCCATGGCGCACAAGTACCTCGGCGAGGAGTTCGACATCCACGGGGGCGGGATCGACCTGATCTTCCCGCACCACGAGAACGAGATCGCCCAGGCCAAGGGGTTCGGCGACGCCTTCGCGCGGTACTGGGTGCACAACGCCTGGGTCACCATGAGCGGCGAGAAGATGTCGAAGTCGCTCGGCAACAGCGTGCTCGTCAGCGAGATGGTGAAGGCGTGGCGGCCGGTCGTGCTCCGGTACTACCTGGGCACGCCGCACTACCGCTCCACCATCGAGTACAGCGAGGAGTCCCTGCGCGAGGCCGAGTCGGCGTACGCGCGCATCGAGGGCTTCGTGCAGCGGGTCACCGAGCTGGCCGGCCAGGCCGTCGAGCCCGCCGCCGAGGTGCCGCCCGCCTTCGCCGAGGCGATGGACGACGACCTGGGCGTGCCGCAGGCGCTGGCCATCGTGCACACCACCGTCCGGCAGGGCAACAGCGCGCTGGCCGCCGACGACAAGGACGCCGCGGTCGCCCGCCTCGCCGAGGTCCGTGCGATGCTCGGGGTGCTCGGCCTCGACCCGCTGGCCCCGCACTGGGCCGGGGAGCAGGAGCAGGGCGAGGATCTGCGGCACGTCGTCGACAGTCTCGTACGCCTCGTCCTGGACCAGCGCGAGGCCGCGCGGGCGCGCAAGGACTGGTCCACCGCGGATGCCATCCGCGACCAGCTCGGTCAGTCCGGACTGGTCATCGAGGACGGCCCGCAGGGGCCCCGCTGGAGCCTCGGCTCCCGCTGACCCCCGCCCGGTTCACCGAAGCCCGGGCCCGTCGGCTGCGCGGGTTCCGTAGATCGATTGTGCCGCCCGGCCTCCCGGGCGGCACACTGCATAAGACGCAAGCATTACGCACACTCCCGTAGAGAGCGGAGACAGGTAACTCATGGCCGCGAACAACCGCCGCATGTCCGGCAAGAAGGGCGCGCAGGTCGGCAGCGGCGGCAAGCGACGCCGGGGCCTGGAAGGCAAGGGGCCGACGCCTCCCGCCGAGATGCGCAAGGGGCACGTCAAGCAGCGTGTCGCCAACGCCAAGGCGCGCCGCGCCACGGGACGCGCCCCGCAGCGGCGCGGGGGCGGACGGTCGACGTCCGAGCTGGTCGTCGGCCGCAACCCCGTCTACGAGGCGCTGCGCGACGGTGTGCCCGCCTCGACGCTCTACGTCCAGCAGTTCATCGACAACGACGAGCGGGTGCGCGAGGCGCTCCAGCTCGCGGCCGAGCGCGGCGGCATCAACCTGATGGAGGCGCCGCGCCCCGAGCTGGACCGGATGACCAACGGGCTGAACCACCAGGGGCTCGTGCTCCAGGTGCCGCCGTACGAGTACGCGCACCCGGAGGACCTGGTCGCCGCCGCCCACGATGAGGGCGCGGACCCGCTGATCGTCGCCCTCGACGGCGTGACCGACCCGCGCAACCTCGGTGCCATCGTCCGCTCCGTCACCGCCTTCGGCGGCCACGGCGTCGTCGTGCCCGAGCGGCGCGCGGCCGGCATGACGGCGGGCGCCTGGAAGACGTCCGCCGGTACGGCCGCCCGTACGCCGGTCGCCCGCGCCACCAACCTCACGCGCGCGCTGGAGTCGTACCAGAAGGCCGGGATCACGGTGGTGGGCCTCGCCGCCGACGGCGAGGCCGAACTCGGCGAGCTGGCGGCCCTCGACGGCCCCGTGGTCATCGTGGTCGGCAGCGAGGGCAAGGGGCTCTCGCGGCTCGTCGGCGAGACGTGCGACTTCCGGGTGCGGATCCCGATGCCCGGTGGCGCCGAGTCCCTGAACGCCGGTGTCGCCGCGGGCATCGTGCTGTACGAGGCGGCGCGTCGGCGCAGGTGAGGCCGGAGGGGGAGCGGGTGTTCGACTCGGTCCCCCGCACGGGGTGTTCCGGGCGGTCCGGGCAGGCTTGACGCGGTCCGGACAGTTCGGGGCGGTCAAGGCAGTGTCCTAACGACACATCACTCGGTTAGATGAGTGTGGACACCAGAACACCCCGCACACCCACGGGGGACCGCTCGTCGGGAATCGACGACGCTCCCGCGCTGAGCATGGTGAAGGTGCCGAGCGATCCGGCCCAGGTCATCGTCAATCACGCGAGTTTCCGCGTGCAGTTCGGTGCCTCCGCGCGGCAGACCCAATCCCCGCGGATCGCGCGGCACTTGAGCGCCACCCAGGACACCGCCCGCATGCCCGTCGCAGGTGCCGCGGGCCCCGCCGCCCCGGCCGCCGCCCGCCGCCGCGCCCTCGTGTGGAGCGGGCGGTCCGACCCGGACGACACCGGCGCACACCGGTTGCTCCAGGCGGTGCGGGCCGGAGCCGGTCACCACGCCGAGGACCCGGTCGCCGACGCCGGAGCCACGCAGGTCATCCCCCGCGTCGACATCGACGGGGGCGCCCCGGGCTACGACGGCTATGACGGCTACGACGACGGGCCCGCCACCCAGACCCTCGAGACCCCGCTCGTCGGCGCCCAGCGCGGCCCCGTCCCGGACGGCACCCGGCTGCTGCCCGCCATGCGCACCGTCGGCAGCGCCTACGACGAACCCGCCTACACCGGCGAGGACTTCGACTCCGCCGCCGGTCCCGACGGCTACGACGACGGCACGGAGCCGGCCGGGCCGCGCACCAGGCGCCACGCCGACGACCCGGCGCGGCACGCCTACTTCCCCGGCCGCCGCATGAACCTCGGCGTCGTGCTGCTGCCGCTGCGCGTCTTCCTCGGCTTCATCTCCATCTACGCCGGCATGGGCAAGCTCTGCGACCCCGTCTACTTCGACGGCGGCGAGCGCGGCTCCATGGTCAAGTGGCTCAACACCCTGCACCCGTGGGACGTCGCCGAGCCGCTGCGTCAGTTCGCCCTCGAACACCCGGTCGGCGCCGGGCTCGTCATCGCCTTCCTCCAGGTGATCGTGGGCGTGCTGACCGTCCTGGGCTGCTGGCAGCGCGTCGGTGCCGTCATCGGCGCGGGCCTGTCCGCGGCGCTGCTCGTCACCGTCAGCTGGAAGAGCGTCCCCGTCTACGACGCGCCCGACATCATCTACCTCGCCGCCTGGTCCCCGCTGATCATCGCGGGCGCCCCCGTCTACTCCGTGGACGGCCGGCTCGCCGGCAGTGCCTGGCGCCGGCTCGGCCCCCGCGCCGACATCTGGGACCTGCGCCGCTACGTCCTGCGCCGCGGTGCCCTCGTCACCTTCCTGGTCGCCGGCGTCACCCTCCTCGTCGGCTCGCTGCTCGGCGGCGCGGTCCGGGACGCCGACCGCGTGGTCGTCCCCGGCCCCGGTGAGGCCCCGCGCAACGAACTGCCCGGTACCCCGCTCCCGCAGGAGCCCGGCACCCGGAAGCCGAAGACGTCGCCGGAGGCCTCCGCCTCACCCACCCAGGGCACCACCAGCGGCGCGGCCACCCCCTCCGAGGACGCCGCGACCACCCCGGGAGCGACCCGCGACAGCGGCACCGCCACCGGCGGCACGCCCAGCCAGACCCAGGGCACCACGGGCCAGGCCCCGCCGCGGCAGTCCTCCCCGGCCGGCCAGGCGCCGAGCAGCACGGCGGGACCCACCTCCGGCGGCACCACGACCGGCGGCGGCAGCGGCACGACCGGCGGCACCGGAAGCGGCGGCGACGGCGGCGGCTCCTCCTCCACCGGAGAGCCGGGCAGCCGCCTCGTGGGCGGTCTCCTGGGCTAGCCGGCCCACAGGGCTCACACAGCCCTCCGTACGCCGAAGGGGCCCCGCACGGACGTCGTGCGGGGCCCCTTCGGCGTATCGGTGTACCGGGGCGCTCAGCGGCCGCGCAGGGCCGCCAGCTCCCGTGCCGCCTCCGTCAGGTCCTTGGCGGTGTCGATCGCGCGCCAGTAGGAGCCCTGCGGGATCGGGAAGCCGGCCAGCCGGCGCTCACGGGCCAGCCTCGGGAAGGTCGTCCGCTCATGGTCGCCGCGCTCCGGCAGCATCGCGGCGAAGCCGGACGAGAAGACGTACACACCGGCGTTGATCTCGAAGGTCGACGGCGGTGCCTCGATGAAGTCGGTGATGTGACCGAAGCCGTCCGTCTGCACGGCGCCCCACGGCAGTCGCGGGCGGGCCAGGGCGAGGGTCGCGACGGCGTCCCGCTCGGCGTGGAAGTCGGCCATGTCGCGCAGGGAGAAACGGGTCCAGATGTCGCCGTTGGTGGCGTACCAGGGCCGGTCCGGGTGGGGCAGGTGCGCGGCGGCGTACTTGAGGCCGCCGCCGCGGCCCAGCGGCTCCGTCTCGACGACGGTGGTGACGGAGAGCGGCAGGTCGGCACTCTCCAGCCACTTCTGCAGCACCTCGGCCAGATGACCGCAGGAGACCACGACGTCGGTGACGCCCTCCTCGGCGAGCCAGGCGAGCTGATGGCCGATGATCGGAGTCCCGGTGCCCGGGATCTCGACCATCGGCTTGGGCCGGTCGTCGGTGTAGGGACGCAGCCGGGAACCCTGTCCGCCGGCCAGGACGACGGCTTGCACGGGGCGGCGGGACGCGGCGCTCGGATCGGTCATGCCCGAACTGTACGCGGCGGCCCACCGGCCCCCGAAAGGGTGCTCAGCCGTGCGCGGCCAGCACGCCCGAGGCGAAGGCGGTGTCGCAGACGGGGCGCGCGTACGACTGGGCGCGCGTCGGGCCGTACACCTTGACCGCGGCGCGGCCGAGGGCGCGGGCGATGGACGCGCAGTGGCCGGCCAGCGACGGGCGCTCGTTCACGGCCTGCTGGAGGTGGGTGAGGGCGACGCCCGGATCCTCCTCCTGCAGCTCGGTCAGCAGCCGGTCGCGCAGCACCTCGTGCGGGGCGCGGGCGGCGGCCTTGGACGAGGCCTTGGAGGACGATGCCTCCGACGCGGCGAGCACCGAGTCGGCCGGGTCGCCCGACCAGTTGACCCGGGTGACGGCGAGGGTCCCGGAGAGCACCAGGACGACGGGCAGGACGAAGGCGAGAGAGCGGCCGATCCGGCGGGCGGGGCCCCGGCCGCGTCGCGTCTGTCGGGTGGTGGAGTGCTTCACGGAGTGCTTCACGCGAGTGAGGGTAGCGCCCGGTAATGATTTGGCGACATTTAGTCACCCGGATGGGGGATGAAGAGGGGGCGGGAAATGGGTAGAGCGTTGACGCCTATTGCTCGAAACGTCCGTTGTGCCGGGGTATTTGTCGACAACGTAAAGAGCCCCGCAGCAGGCCGCGGGGCTCTTCGCGTCAACGCGGGTGAATTCACCCGGCCGCGTGGTTTCTCAGTCGGTGAGGCGCTCGCCCGTGGAGGACGAGAAGACGTGGGCCTCGCCCGGGCGCGGCACGACGTGGACGGTCGCGCCCTTCTCCGGCACCGCGCGGCTGCTGACGCGGACCACGAGGTCCTTGTTCTCGCCGCCGACGTCGACCGAGCCGTAGATGTAGCCGTCGGCGCCGGTCTCCTCCACGACGTTCACGGAGACCGCCATGCCCGCCGGGGCGTCCTCGGCGTCCTTCGACAGGGTCTTGGAGACGCCGCCGTTCAGCTCCACCACGTCGAAGTGCTCCGGGCGGACGCCGACGGTGACCGTGCGGTCGCCCCTGTCGGCGGCGGCCGCCAGGGCCTCGCGGCTGATCGGCACCACGCTGTTGCCGAACTTCACGCCGCCGTCGGTGATCGGGACCTCGACCAGGTTCATGGCCGGGGAGCCGATGAAGCCGGCCACGAAGAGGTTGGCGGGCTTGTCGTACATGTTGCGCGGGCTGTCGACCTGCTGGAGCAGACCGTCCTTGAGGACCGCCACGCGGTCGCCCATCGTCATGGCCTCGACCTGGTCGTGGGTGACGTAGACGGTGGTGATGCCCAGCCGGCGCTGGAGCGAGGCGATCTGCGTACGGGTGGAGACACGCAGCTTGGCGTCCAGGTTGGACAGCGGCTCGTCCATGAGGAAGACCTGCGGCTCACGCACGATCGCGCGGCCCATCGCCACCCGCTGGCGCTGACCGCCGGAGAGCGCCTTCGGCTTGCGGTCCAGGTACTCGGTGAGGTCGAGGATCTTCGCGGCCTCCTCGACCTTCTGCCGGATCTCCGCCTTGTTGACGCCGGCGATCTTGAGCGCGAAGCCCATGTTGTCGGCGACCGTCATGTGCGGGTACAGCGCGTAGTTCTGGAACACCATGGCGATGTCCCGGTCCTTCGGCGGCAGGTGCGTGACGTCGCGGTCGCCGATGCGGATGGCGCCGCCGTTCACGTCCTCGAGCCCCGCGAGCATGCGGAGCGAGGTGGACTTGCCACAGCCGGAGGGGCCGACCAGGACGAGGAACTCGCCGTCCTCGATGTCGATGTCGAGACCGTCGACGGCGGGCTTCGTGGAACCCGGGTAAACGCGGGTTGCCTTGTCGAACGTAACAGTGGCCATGGTGATGGGCCCCCTTCTACCGGCAGGAACGTGCCGGACGATCCGTTGTAGGAAGGTGGTGTGGTGTAGTCCACACGGGTGGACTGGCACAGGACGGTACCTGGCGTTCACCTGGTCTGTCAGTACCTGTGGACCTGTGAACTTCGCCGAAATTTTCGAACCCCATCGTTCACCGGCTCTGTGTACAGTGGAGCAGCCTCCGCGCGCGCCGCCGCGCGATGCCTCCTTAGCTCAGCTGGTCAGAGCGCCGCTCTTGTAAAGCGAAGGTCGTCGGTTCGAATCCGACAGGGGGCTCGGGAGCGAGACGAAGCCCTGCCGTCCACCGGACGGCAGGGCTTCACGCGGTTGCGCGGGTGCTACTTGCCTTCCGGCAGCGGCTCCGGCTCGCACACCGTGCCGCTCTTCGGGAGCCTGCCGTCGAGCAGGTACGCGTGGACGGCGTCGCGCACGCAGGGGTTCCCGCTGTCGAAGGCGCCGTGGCCCTCACCATCGTAGGTCAGCTCGACGCCCACGCCCTTGCCGAGCCGCTCGGCCATGCGGGCGGCGCCCGCGTAGGGGGTGGCGGGGTCGCCGGTGTTGCCGACCAGGAGGATCGGCGGCGCGCCCGGCGCGCTCACCTCCGGGTGCTCGGCCTCTCCAGGCACCGGCCAGCCGGCGCAGGAGAGCGCGCTCCACGCCAGGCCCGGACCGAACAGCGGCGACGCCTCGACGAACTCGGGCAGCCGGGCCCGCACGTCCGCCGGGGTGTAGCGGTCGCTGGAGTCGTCGCAGGTGATGGCCTTGAAGGCGTCGTTCTCGTTGCTTTCGTCGGGTTCGTCGTCGGTGCTGTCGTCGTCGGTGTCGCCGCCGGAGCCGTGCTGTCCGAGCGCCTCCGCCAGGTCCAGCAGGACATCGCCGTCGCCCCTGGTCACCGCCTCCAGGCCGACCAGGAGCGCGGGCCAGAGGGTCTGGCTGTAGAGCGACCCGGTGATGGCTTCGACGAGTTCGTCGCCGTCGAGTTCGTTCCCGTCCGAGGTGGGCAGCGGAGTCTCGTCCAGGCCCGCCTCCAGCTCCACGGCGGCCGCCACGATCGCCTCGGTGTCCTCGCCGAGTGTGCAGCGCTGTTCGACGCACCAGTCGGCGAAGTGCTCGAAGGCGAGCTGGAAACCTCCGGCCTGTGCGAGGGCCTCCTCCATCATGTCGTGGGTGGGGTCGACGACGCCGTCCAGCACGGCGCGGCCGACGTTCTCGGGGAACAGGTGGGCGTACACGCCGCCGAGTTGGGTGCCGTACGAGATCCCGAAGTAGTGGAGTTTCTCGTCGCCGAGGAGGTGCCGCATCAGGTCCATGTCCCGGGCGGCCTCGGTGGTGCCGACGTACGGGAGGACGTCGCCGGAGTTCTTCTCGCACGCCGCGGCAATCAACCGGTTCAGCTCCACCAGCGCGTCGGTCTCGTCGCCGCCGTCGTCGGGGATCTCGTCGACCTCGTCCGCGGCCTCTTCGGCGGCGTCGGGGTCCAGGCAGCGCACGCCCCGGCTGTTGCCGACGCCGCGCGGGTCGAAGCTCACCAGGTCGTACCGGGAGCGGAGCTTCTCGTAGTCGGGGGCGAGACCGGGCAGGGTGGTGACTCCGGAGGCGCCGGGGCCGCCGAAGTTGAAGAGCAGCGAGCCGATCCGGTCGTCGGTGTCGCCGCCGGTGCGGGCCCGGATCAGTTCTATGCCGATCGACTCCCCGGAGGGGTTCTTCCAGTCCAGTGGCGCCTGCATGGTGGTGCACTGCCACCGGGTGCCGTCGGGGAGGGGTGCGGGGGCCTCGCCGCCGCCCTGGATGGGAGAGGGGGCGGGGCAGTCCTTCCAGTTCAGGGTCTGCTTCCGGAAGCGGTTCTCGTCCTGTGCGCCGGTCGCCGTGCCGCCGCCGTCACCTGCCCGGCCGCCGTCCCGCGCCGTCGGCGCGCAGGCGGTCAGGGAGCAGGAGAGCAGGGTGGCGGTGGACAGCAGGACAGCGGTGGATATCGCTCGTGCTGAGGGCATGGCCTCAGACTCCGGCGGGCCGTCCGGGGGCGCGCGGCGTGGCGTCCATTCGGTGGATACGGCCCCCGCCGGTGCCGGGCGGAGGCCGTATCCCCTGTGTTCCGGGGCGTGGGTCAGGTGCGGTTGGCGCTCGACGGGCCGAAGAACTCGATCTCCGCGATGGCCACCTGCTTCTTCGCGGAGGCCGCGTGGGCCGACTCGATGGTGAAGCGGACCTTGGTGACCTCGCCGACGCGGAAGGGGCGTCGCTGGCCGCCGGCGCCCTGGTCCAGGGTGAGGTCGCGGGTCGTGGTCCTGCCGTCCTTCGTCGTGATCGTCGCCTTCACCCGGTGCGGCAGGGCCGACTTGTTGAGCTGGTCGGGCTTGGTGGAGGTGCCCGGGGTGATGATCAGGTCCAGCAGACGGGTCGGCTCGGTGAAACTGACCTCGATCCACTCGCCCTGGCCGGACTGCGAGATGCCCGGGCCCCACCAGGTGTTGCTGAGCTTGTCGATGAGGAACTCCGGCTTGTGGCCGGTGAAGGAGCGCGAGGCCGTGATCCGGTCCGGAGAGACCGGGGCGCGCTTGGCGAAGTGGTCGCGGGTGGCCTGGACGCCGTCGGGGATGTAGACGAAGCCGAGGACCACCAGGGTGATGACGACCAGGACGGTGATCCAGGTGCCGATGCGGTCGAAGACGCGGCGGAGGCGGGGGCGGTCGCCGGCCCAGGGGGTCTCGCCGCGCCGGCCGCCGAAGAGACGGCGCCACCAGGGGGCGGGCGCGGTGGTGTCCTCGCCGGTGCGGTCCAGGGGCATCGCACAGCGCGCGCAGTAGTGGCGGTCGGGGCGGTTGGGGGTGGAACACCACGGGCACGGCGGGCCGTTGGCGATGTCCGGCTGGTGGGCGGGGGCGCGGACCTGCGGCCGGTCCGCGTCGGGGCGGCCGGGCAGCACGGGGGCGACGGCGGGGGGCGGGGTCGGGCCGTGGGCCTCCGGGTCCGCGACGGGGACGAGGAGGGAGCGGGCGCGGTCGGACATCGTGTCGGTGAGGGCGTTCGGGGGTGGGGCGGACGCCATTGGGGTGGTGGGGGCGGTCTCGTCCGTGTCGGGGGTGCGGGGGCCTCCGGCGGTGCGGGGGGCTCCGGCGGTGCGGGTAGCTTCGGGCGTGCGGGGGGCTCCGGCGGTGTTGGAGTCTCCGGTGTTGTGGGCGTCTCCGGCGTTGTGGGCATCTCCGGCGTTGCGGGCGTCTCCGGTGGTGCCGGAGTTTCCGGTGCCGGAGTCTCCGGTGCTTGTGCTTCCGGTGGGGCCAGTGCGTCCACTGGGGTCCGTGTCTCCGGCGGTCCCGGTGCTTCGGGCGGTGCTCGTGCTTCCGCCAGCCCCCGGGCCTCCGGAGGTGCTTGCGCTTCCGGTGGTGCCCGTCGGCCCGGTCGTTCCGGTGCCGCCGCTGGGAGAACCGGCAGTGCCGGAGGGCGCGGCGGAGCCCGCGGAACGGGCGGCACCTGTGGCGGCCCTCGCGCCCGCGGTGCCGGCGACGCCCGCTGCACCTGCGGCACCTGCGGCACCTGCCGCGCCTGCCGCCCCCGGCATGCTCCCGCCCCCGGCCGCGTCCGTCGGGTGGCGTGGGTGGGGTACCACCGGGGTCTCCTCGGTGTCGTCGTCGTCCGGGGCGCCGGTGGTGGGCGTCGTGCGGCCGGTTCGGGCGGGGGGCACGCCCGTGCCGCCGGGGCCGGGGCGGGCGAAGGCGTCCCAGCCGGGGCCCTGGTCGGGCGAGGAGGCCGCGGGCTGCGGGGTGCGGGTGCCGGCCTGGTCCCAGCGGAGTACGGCACCGCACGCGTCGCAGAAGGACTGGCCCGGTTCCGCGCGGGTTCCGCACTCGGCGCAGTTCTGCGTGGTCATCTCTCCGGGGTCCTTTCGGAGGCGGTCACTTCGACCGTGTAGGGCATGTGGGCGGGGCGGGCGGCGGCCACGAGGGTGTCCAGGCGATGGGTGTCGGCCGGGGACGGGTCGGGCAGCCGCAGGGCGACGTGGAGGTGGGGGCGCGGGGTGCCGGGGAACGGGCCGATCGGGCGGGCGTTCCAGTCGGCGCCGCCGCTCTCGGTGATGTCGGGCTCGACGCCGAACGCCAGCCGTACCGCCTCGGACAGCCCGCGCCGGGTGCCGCGTACGCGGTGCAGGCGGGCGGCGGCGGCGACGGCGGCGCGCAGCCGGTCCTCGGGTTCGGTGCCGTCGGTCTCGGCGCCGACCCAGGAGCCGAGCCACTGGGCGAAGTCGGCCGGGGTGAGGGCCGGGTCGAAGTAGGTGTCCAGGCAGTCGAGGACGTTGAGGATCGGGGCGATGACGTCGTCGAGGCCGCCGACGAAGCGCTGGGCGAGGTCGTCGTCGGCGAAGACGGCCGGCAGCATCGAGGCGATGGGCAGCGAGGAGCCGAGACCGTCGACGGAACCCCGGTGGGACGCGGCCGTCACGTGCCGTCCCCGATCACTCGGACCCGGTGGTCGAAGGAGAAGACCAGGGACGGGGGTTCGAGGTCGATGCGGTCGGTGGGGTCCCCGCGCTTGCCGGTGAGGGGGTCGGCGGGGTGCAGGACGACGTCGTCGACGAGTTCCACGCCGGGGACGCGCTGCAGCACGGCGAAGACCTCGCCGGTCTGCACGGGGCGGCCGAAGGGCCAGCCCTTGCCGTCCGCGCCGCCGGTGAGCGGGTCGAGGTGGCGGTAGAGCGCGTCGTGGGCCTGGCGGCGTACGCGGTCGGTGTCGACGCCGCGGAAGGCGTGGACCGTGGCGACGACGGTGACGCCCTGGTAGTAGGGCGGGCCGACGGCCAGGCGGGTGCCGATGAGGCGGCGTTCGTCGAGGTGGCGGGTGATGCGGCCCAGGAGGGCGTCGCCGGGGACGAGTTGTTCGAAGCGGAGCCGGCCGCCGGGGTCGGGGACGGCCTGGGGGACGACCAGGACGCGGACGGCGTAGGCACCGTGCTCGCCCTCCTTGCCCTCCAGGCAGGTGATGCGGGCGGTCTCGGGGGCGGCGCGGCGGGCGAGTTCCTCGTAGTCGCGCAGGGTGACGGCGCGTTCCTGGGCGCGCAGGGTGATCGGCGCCCGGAGCTTCGCCTCCTCGACCGTCTCGCCGTCGACGCCGCCGCGGGCGGCCTCGCGGTTGACGACCTCGGAGACGTACGGGATGGACGTGCGCAGCACCTGTACGGCGCCGCGGGCCACGTTGCCGGCCCGGCCCCCGCCGGTGCGGTAGCGGCGGGCGCGGATGACGGCGCCCTTGGGGGCGACGGTGCCGTACTGGCGCAGGGTGCCGTCGGGTTCGCGGACGGCGGGGCCGAAGGCGATCTGGCCGGTGGCGGCGTCGAGGGTGATGTGGTGGTCGTCGGGGCCGGAGCCCGCGAAGTGCGGGACGACCTGCCAGTCCTGCCAGCCGTCGCCGGCGGCGGTCTGGAGGAGGACGGGCGGGTCGTCGGCGACGACGGGGGCGTGTTCGAGCCGCAGCCGCTGGCCGGGCAGGCCGGTGGACTCGCCGAGGGCCTCGTCGTGGACGGTCTCGGCGTGGACGGTGCCGGTGGTGCCGCCGATGGTGTACGCCTCGGCGGAGTGGATGGTCGGCGAGGTCGTGTAGAACGGCTGGCCGGGCAGCGGCTCGGTGACCCGGCAGCGGATCCAGCCGGCCTCGTGGCCGCCGTTGCGGGACAGGACGTGGCCGCCGGGTATGTGGAGCACGATGTCGCCGGGCCGGTTGAGGCCGCCGGTGCCGTCCCGGTCGACCTCGCAGGGCTGCCAGCCGTCCTCGGTCCAGGCCTCCCAGGCCAGGGGCGGCTGCCGGGGGTCGACGCCGACACCGTCGACGCGGCTGTCGAGTTCCAGGGCGAGCGCGCAGTGCGGGGTGGCGTTGGTGAGGCCGATGAGCATGCAGTCGCCGGGGGCCGGGGCCTCCGAGAAGCACAGCAGGTCCTTGCCCTCGGCCAGGTCCGTGGTCCGGTCGGTGACGGCTTCGCCGCTGTGCTGCACCACCAGGCGGCCGAGTTCGCACGGTACGACGGTCAGGTCGCGCTCGGTGGCGAACACGACGGCCTCGTCCCGTTCGGTGCGCAGGGTGGCGACCTCGGTGCCGACCGGGACCAGGATCGCGTCCTCCTGCGGCGCGGACAGCCAGAAGGTGACGTCCGTGCGGGCGGCGGACGGCGGGAAGAGGGTGATGCCGACCAGGTCGAGGAAGGCGAGATGGTTCTTCTCCGGGACCCGGTTGAGCCGGTAGACGATCTGGTCGGCCATGTGGGCGACCGTCTCGACGAGGGTGACGCCGGGGTCGGAGACGTTGTGGTCGGTCCACTCCGGGGCGCGCTGCTGGATGTAGCGCTTGGCGTCGTCGACGAACTGCTGGAAGCGGCGGTCATCGAGGTTGGGGGAGGGCAGGGACATCAGCGATCGCTTTCGGGAGAGCCCGCCGGGCCCGCGGGGCCGGCCGTACCGTCGGGGAGGTCCGGCTCGTCGTGGGAGGGGATGACGTAGAACGGGAAGACCAGGCTGCGCGGGTTGTTGGTGCCGCGGATCGAGTAGCGGACGTCGATGTAGAGGACGCTCTGGTCGTCACCGGCGGTGACCTCGACCTCGTGGACCTCGATGCGCGGCTCCCAGCGGTCCAGGCTGGTGTACACCTCGTGCTGGATCCGCCCGGCGGTCTGCTCGTTGACCGGGGCGAAGACGAGATCGTGGATGGCGCAGCCGAACTCGGGCCGCATCGGCCGCTCGCCCGGGGCGGTGGCCAGGACCAGCTGCATGGCCTCCTCGATCTCCCGCTCGCCGCTGACCAGGGCGATGCCGCCGGTGGGCCCGATGCGCAGGGGGAACGACCAGCCGGAGCCGACGAACTGTTCGGCCATCAGGGGGCCTCCTGCCTTTCCCGTTTCCTTGTGCCGGCGAACCCTGTGAACCCAGGGCGTCGGCGCGGTCGTCCGGTCATCCGAAGGGGTACTTGATCTCGTTGACGAAGAAG
Source organism: Streptomyces sp. BB1-1-1 (assembly GCF_031597775.1). NCBI lineage: Bacteria > Bacillati > Actinomycetota > Actinomycetes > Kitasatosporales > Streptomycetaceae > Streptomyces > Streptomyces sp. BB1-1-1. Next base: position 4,782,663 of record NZ_CP134203.1, read on the forward strand.
CCGCCGTACAGGTCGAGCTTGGCGCCGGTGATCTTCGTGTTGGCCGCAGTGATCGTCGCCAGGCCCGTGGCGGTGAGGGTCGCGGCGCCGGTCGACGTCAGGTTCAGGGCGCCGCCCAGCGCGTTCACCGCGACCACGCCGCCGAGCGACTTGAGGTTGACGATGCCCTTGCCCTCCAGGGTGAGCGGTCCGCCACTCCTGATCGTCACCGACCGGCGGCCTTCGAGCGTGAGGTTCATGCCCGCCTCCACCGACACCGAGCGGCTGCCGGTGATGCTGACCGAGCCCGCGCTGTCGACGGTGATCTCGGTCTTGGTGCGGTCGAGGTTGATGGTCAGCCTGTCGTTCCCGCTGGCGATCCGGACGCCCTGTTTGCGTCCACCGGTCCGCTGGCTGAGCAGGTCGACGCGGTTGCCCTGGCGGTCGGACAGGGTGTGCCGGACGGCCTTCTTCTTCAGGCCGTCGTGCAGCGGCACGTCGACCTTGGTCGGCAGGTCCCGGCCGTTGTAGAGCCCGCCGATCACGAACGGGTGGTCCAGCGCCCCCCGGTCGAAGGCCACCAGCACCTCGTCGCCGACGTCCATGGGGAAGACGCCGCCGCCGCCCACGCCGCCCAGCTGCACGCTGCGCGCCCAGTCGCTGACGTAGGTGTCGTCCAGCCACGGGAACTGAAGCTTGACCCTGCCCTGCTTGAGCGGGTCCTGTACGTCGGTGACGATGGCGTTGGCGACGCTGGGCAGCCGGGCCGCGCTCGCGGGGTCCGCGCCACCGCCGCCGCCCGAGGCCAGCCCGTACAGGGAACGCCACTGGCGTCCGCTGACCGTGATCCAGGACTGGTAGCCCTCGCTGTCGCCGAAGTGGTGGCGTACGGAGGTGACGGTGTACTTGCCCTCGAAGGGCTTGCCGACGTCGCTGAGCGCCACGGGCACGCCGGGCCGCAGGTCGGGGCTGCCCTTCACCGCGACCTCCAGTTCGGCGAAGGAGGACGTGACGTCGGCGGCGAGGGACTGCGCCGCGTGCCGGACCTCGTCCTGCTTGTCGTAGGGGTTGGCGGTCTCGACGAGCTTGGCGGCCTTGAACTTGCCGGCGGCCTCGCCCGGTGTGGAGCCGATGGTGACGCCCGGGTCGGTCTTCGCGGGCGCGAGCTCGGTGATCTTCTTCTTGGTGGTGACGTTCCAGCCGCGCGACTCGACCTTGCCGACCTGGTCGGCGGCGGTCACCGCGGCCCGCAGCCGCATGATGTCGTGGCGGGCCTGGAGGACGAAGGCGCTCTTGTCGCCGTCCGTCTTCGGGGAGGGCGCGCCGGCCGACGGGTTCGGCTTGACGAACCGGAACTTCCCCTTGGCGTCCACGGACATCACCATGTTGTTCTCGTCGGCGAGCCGGGCGAGGAAGTCCCAGTCGGTGACGTTGGACTGGCTGATGAACCCGTACGCGCCCTTCGTCGGCTGGATCCGGCCGATGGACAGGCCGTCCATGGCGGCGAGTTTGCGGGCGATGTCGGAGGCCTTCTGGTTGCGGTACGCGGCCACCCGGCGCTGGCGCATCATGCGGTGCCCGAAGTCGTAGCCGCGGATCACGGTGTAGCTGCCGGTGCCGTCGTAGTCGGCCTCCATGGCGGTGACCTCGCCGGTCAGCAGGGGTTTGCCGACGCCCTGGCCGTCGGCCACCGGGGTGATCACCACCCGGGTGCCGAACTGCACGTTCAGCTTGCCGAGGACCAGGTGGTCGGGGTCGCGGAAGGTGAGGCGGAAGGCCGCGGGCACGCCGATGCCCTGGTCGACCCAGCCGTCGACGAGCATCAGGGCGATGTCGTCGGGCAGCTTCGCGGCGCCGATCCGGACCTGGACGATGCTGGAGAACGCGGGACGCACCATCAGTGCGGCACCTCCTCGGCGGCGGGCAGCATGAGTTCGGTGCCGGTCGGCAGGTGGGACGGGTCGTCGATGCCGTTGGCCTCGGCGATCGCCCGCCACGCGTTGGCGCTGCCGTACTCCCGCCAGGCCAGCGACTGCAGCGAGTCGCCCGCGACGACCCGGTGCACACGCTGGGCGGTGAGCGCGCCCGAGGTCGGGTTCTGCCCCCGGGTCGGGCCGGGGATCTCGACCAGGTGCACCTGGCAGGTGGCCCGGATGGGGATGCCGGTGGTGCCGAAGAGGGTGTACGACGCCTCGATGGACGCGACGTACGCGGTGAACCGGGCCGTGGAGAACGACCCCCACTCGAAGACCACCCAGGGCGGCGACGGCTGGTCCGAGGCGAGGCTCTTGGCGGTCACCTCGCAGCAGCGCAGCAGCGACTCGACCTTCTTCAGCACCGTGTTGCCGCCCGGCTTGGTGGAGGAGTCCAGGAAGATCTCCAGGGTCATCTCCCGCGGCTCGGCACCCATGAACTGCGGCTTGGCGGCCTTCCGCACGGCCGCCGTCGGCGTCGCCGTCCACTGGGTCCGCTGGGTGAGGGACAGCTGCGCCGGGTTGAACTCGAAGCCGAACGTACGCATCAGCGCACCGGGTGTGGTGGTCGTGCCGGTGGGCGGCTCGTGGATGGCGAGGTTGGCGCGTACGAGGCTCTTGCCGGCGCCCTTGCCGCTCTTTGCCATGGGTCTTCCTCTCTGCTCCGCGGCGCCGTCAGTCGGTGAAGCCGTGGTGGGTGATTTCCAGGACCTCGTTCGCCACGGCCGGGTTGCCGGGGTCGAGGCTGGGGCCCTGCCAGCTGACGGGCAGTACGTCGATCAGCCCCCAGCGGGCGACCAGCGACCCGTCCGCGCGCAGGGCGGAGATCTGCGCGGTCGGCCGCTTGATCCCCGTCTGGACGGAGGAGATCCACTTGGCGACCTTGGTCGTGTCCGGGGTGAGGGGGCGGGTCAGCCGGATGTTGGAGAAGGAGACGCGGGTGGGCAGTTGCCACACGAACCCGTTGTTGCCGCCCTCCTGGCGCTGCTCGATCTCCACCTGGGACGACAGGCCTTCGCACCCGTTCCAGTACCCGAGGCTCTCGCCGTCGATGGTGAGGGTGAACCAGATGGTGGAGCCCGGGTCCTGGCGGGGCATCGGGGGTGGGCCTTTCTGTCGGGCGGGGCAGGTGTGTCAGGTGCGTCGCGTGCGTCGGTTGCGCCGTGGGGGCCTCGTGGGGATCGGTGGGCCGGTCAGTGGCGGGGGTCGCGGAGTCTGCCGATCCGTTCGCGGTCCATGCGCAGTTCGGTGCGGACGTGGCGGGTGACGCGGCCGACGATCCGGTGCACCAGTTCGTCCAGCTGGAACTCGGTGAGCTGGCGCGGGTCGAACCCGCCGGCCGGGACCGCCGTGTACGCCGGGGGTGGGTCCCCCTGCGCCGGGGAGGCATGACTCGCCGAGTACGGCGGCGGGTTGCCGGGCGGTGACGCGCTCTGGGACTCCGGCGGACTGTAGGGGGGCGGCGGGTCGGCCGGAGCCTGCCGGGGCGTCGGGGGCAGCAGGTGGTTCAGGGCCGAGGACACGGTGGCCGCCGCATGCGCGGCCAGGGCACCGGTGGCGGTGCGGCGCCCGAAGAAGCGTTGGACGGTGGGCGCGGAGGAGGCGTCGGCGTCCGCCGCCGGTGCCGCGGGTGCGCTGACGGGGTGCGGCGGGCCGGGCGGTGACGGTGCGGGTGGTGGCGTGAGGGGGGCCACGGGGAGCGGGGTCGCGGCGGCGGTGGCACCCGCGGGGGTGGGCCGGCGCAGGGGTACGGCCTTGCTGGTCGTGGGCGTGGTCCGGGCGGAGCGCTGGACGAGGGGCGTGGACCGGAGCGCGGTGGGGGAGGGGCCGCCCGGGGCCGCCGGTAGGGGGGCGGCGGCCGTTGGGTGGGGCGTGGGGGCGAAGGGCGGGGCCGCTGGGGTGGAGGCGGTGGCCGGTGCTGTGGCCCGCTGGACCGGCGGCAGGGTACGGCCTTCGATGCGGGGGGTGTTGGGGGCCGGTGCCGGTGACGGTGACGGTGACGGTGACGCCGCGGCGAGTGACGTGGTGTCGGTCGGTGGTGCGTGGCGGGGGGCGCCGAGTGGAGAGCGGCGCGGGGTCGGCGTCGAAGGCGTGGGTGCGGACGGGGCCGGGCGGGTGTGCGGGGCGGCAGTGGGTTCCGCGGGCGGGCGTACGGCGGTGACCGGCCTGGACGAGGTGGGGGCGCCGAGCCCCGGGCGGGGCGTCGTGGCGCTGCGCTGCACCGGACGTGCGGAGTTGGGGGCGGCCGGCTTCTCGATCCCCGGCCGGGAGAGGGGCACGGCGGCCGTCGGTCCGGCGTTCCCCGGGAGCGATCGCTGTACGGGGGGTGGCGTGGAGCCGACGGGGGCGTCGCGGTGGGCCGCGGAAGTCGGGTCGGTGGCGGCCGCGTTCGGTGCCTCGGGCGGCCGGTTCGTGGAGCGTTGCACCGGGGTCGGCGCCGTGCGCGGGGTCGCGGGGGACGGGCCGGTGGGCGGGTGCGGTGCGGTGCCGGGGGCGGCCGGGACCGGGGTGTTGTGGGCGCGGCGGGCCGGTGAGGGGTGCGAAGACTGCGTGGGCGGCTGGGTGGGGCTCGGTGTCTTTGGCCGGCCGGGGGCTGTGGGCTGCCGTTGGACAGGGGGCTGCGCGCCGGTGGGGTTGGCGTGGCGGCCGGGGGCGGCGGGAGGCGATGAGGGTCGCTGCGTATCGGCCGCGCCGCCGGTGCCGGGGGAGGTGGTGGTTCCGGGTGCGTCCGGGCGGTTTCCCCTGACCGCAGGGCCGCCTGACGGCAGGTCGGTGCCGCCCGGGCGGGACGCGATGGGTGTGCCCGCGCTGCTGCCCGGGGCCGATGTCGGGTTGGTGCGGGCCGCCGCTCGCTGGACCGGGGTGCCGGGAGCCGCGGCGCGGTGGGGCGCGGCCGGTGCCCGGTCGGCGGTGGTGGAGGGGCGGTTGAGCGGAGGCATGATCCGTTGGGCCGGGGCGCCGGGCGTCGCACTGCCTCCGACCGGGGGCGCCGGGCGGTCGGCGGGCGGGGTGGCTCCTGTCGTCGACGACCCCGCCGGTGTTCGGCCGGTGCGCGAGGTGCCGGGCGCGGGAGTGCCGGTGGTGGGCTGAGCCGCTGCTCGCTGTACCGGGAGGTCGCTGGTGGCGCCGTCCGCAGTGGCGGCCGACCGACCGGTGGCGGGGGCGGCGTCGGGCGTGCGGGTGCTGCGGGGCGTGCCGGTGGAGGACTGGGGCACCGCCCGCTGCACCGGAAACTCGCCGCTCGCGCCGCTCGGTGCGGGGCCGGACCGCGGTACGGCCCGCTGCACCGGCGTGCCGGTCGTCGGGTCGGTGCCGGGTGCGGGCGTTGTCGGGGTGCCGGGCGGGGAGGGGGCGGGCCGGGGGGTGGCACGGGTGGCCGCAGCGGGGCCTGGCTGCGGTACGGCGCGCTGCGCCGGGGCGTCCGGGGCGTCCGGCGAGGAGGTCCGGCGGCCACTGCCGGGCTGGGCCCCGCGGGCGGGGCCGGTGCGGGGGGCCTGTGCGGGGCCGGGCGGCTGCACCGCGCGCTGCACCGGGGTGCCCGTTGCTGTGCCGTCGCCGGAAGCAGTGGGGGTGGAGGCCGAGTTGGTCTGTCGGGCGCCGGAGGCCGGGGCGGTGCCGGGCCGCCGCACCGGGGTGCCGGTTGCCGTGCCGTCGCCGGGAGCGGCGGGGGTGGGTGTCGGGCCGTCGCCGGAAGCGGTGGAGGTGGAGGCCGGGGTGTTGTGCCGGGCACCGGCGGTTGGGTCGGGGCCGGAGCGTGGCGCCGTGCGCTGCACCGGGGCCCCGGCTGCGGGGCGGTCGCTGGAAGCAGCGGAGGTGGAGGTCGGGGTGTTGTGCCGCGCGCCGGGGTTCGGGGCGGTGCCGGGCCGTTGCACCGGGGTGCCGGCTGCCGGGCCGCCGTTGGAGGCAGCGGAGGGGGAGGCGGCCGGGGCGGAGTCGGGACGTCGCGCCGAGCGCTGCACCGGGACCCCGGTTGCCGGGCCGCCGTCGGAGGCAGCGGAGGGGGAGGCGGCCGGGGCGGTGTGCCGGGCACCGGAGGCCGGGGCGGGGCTGGTACGTGGCGCCGTGCGCTGCACCGGGGTGCCGGTTGCTGTGCCGTCGCCGGAGGCAGTGGGTGTGGAGGCCGGGGCGGGGCCGGTACGTGGCGCCGAGCGCTGCACCGGGGTGCCGGTTGCTGTGCCGTCGCCGGAGGCAGTGGGTGTGGAGGCCGGGGTGGAGCCGGGGCGTGGCACTGAGCGCTGCACCGGGGCCCCGGTTGCCGGGCCGCCGCTGGCGGCAGCGGAGGGGGAGGCCGGGGCGGGGCTGGTACGTGGCGCCGTGCGCTGCACCGGGGTGCCGGTTGCCGTGCCGTCGCCGGAGGCAGTGGGTGTGGACGCCGGTGCGGACCCGGAACGTGGCGCCGAGCGCTGCACCGGGGTGCCGGTTGCTGTGCCGTCGCCGGCGGCAGTGGGTGTGGACGCCGGGCCGGGACCGGGGCGGAGTGTCGCGCGCTGTACCGGGAGGTCGGCCGTGGTGTCGCCCCCGGGCGCGGTGGTCGTCGGGGGGTGCTGGTGCGGGCGGGGCGTCCGTTGGGCCGGAGCGGCGGTGGCCGGGGTGCCGGTCGGCGGCGTGGGTGCGGAGGCCGGTCCGGCGCCGGACGGGCGTGCCGGGGCCGCGCCGGGTTCCCCTCGGTCACCGTCCGGCGACGAAGGTGCCGCTCCCGATGAGTCCGGCAGGGCGTTCGTGGTCCGGCGGCTCGCGGGCAGGGCCCGGCGCTGCACGGCCGCCGACCCGGACGGGGCCTTGGTCAGGGACTGCCGGGGGCGGGGCGCGGCGGACGGCACCGGTGACACGCGGACCCCGCGGGCGGCCTGGGCCGGTGTGCTCGCCGGCGCCGCGGACGACGCCGGTCCGGTGGCGCGCGTCCGCTGGACCGGCGCGGCCGGTGCCGCGGACGCGGCCCCGGGAACCGTCGAGGGCGAAGCGGCCGGACCGGGCGCGGACGGCGCCGTCGCCGCCGGTATCGCCCGCAGCGGTGCGACCGGCATCCGCTGCACCGGAGCCGCGCCGGCCGACGGCGCCGACGGCAGCGCCCGCACGGGACGTCCGGGCCCCTCGACCGGCTGCGCCGACTCGCCGAACGCGCCCGACAGCATGCCGCTGCCCGCCGCCGGGTTCAGTACCGCGGGGGACGGCGCCCCCGTGAACGACGGGTTCTGCCACGTCGGCAGCCGACCGCCGAACCCGGCGTCCGCGACTCCCGTACGCGCGTCACCCGTCGCCCGCTGGATCGGCGGCAGGCCCGTCCAGGCGGCGACGGCCACGGGGGCGGGGGCGGGTGCGGGGGCGGGCGTGCGTGACGTACTCGCCGTACTCCCGCCCGTGTCGGGGCCGCCGGCGGCCTCGGCCGGGGGCGTGTCCGCGCCCCCGCCGATGTCCCCGCCGACGCCCCCGCCGACACTTCCGCCGGCTCCGTCCCGCGCTCCGTCACGACGGCCTCGCAGCCGGTCCAGGAATCCCACCGATCAGCCCTCCGCCGCGCCACGCGTCACGAGTGACGCGATCTGGTCCGTGTACCGGCGGCGGTCCTGGTGCTCCAGATCCAGGATCGCCTCCAGGCTCCAGTGGAAGTGGTAGGCGACGTACGCGATCTCCTCGTGCAGCCGGTCGGTCGCGTACGTCACGATTCCCCCAGGCGGCTCCCGCCGAGTTCCACCTCGAAGGGCTCCGTGCAGTGCGGGCACTGAACGGCCGCGCGGGTGTGGCCCTCCGCGTTGATCTGGCGGTAGAAGTCCTGGAGGAACGCCAGGTCGGAGGCGAACATGTTCTCCACGATCCCGTCGTGCACCATCGTCAGCGTGCCCAGCCGGGTGATGACCCGGCCGAGCAGCACCACCGACAGGTACGCCGGGTTCTCCTGCACCCGCACGTCGCGGAGCGGGATCAGTTCGTCCCGCGCCGTCGACAGGCGCATCACGCCGTCCCGGTGGACCGTGCCCGAGTCGTCGACGTAGCCGCGCGGCAGTTCGAAGGGGAACTCGGTGCGCAGCTGCTGCCGCGGTGCCGCTTCGGCAGGTGTCTCCGTGGGTGCGACGGCGGGAGCCGAACGGGGGAAGTCCGCTCCCGCCGCCGCGGTCTGGGGGTCCTCGGGGGCCGCGACGGGCGCCCCGACAGCCGCGCGCCGCATTATTCGATGACCAGTTCTTCGAACACGATGGTGACCGTCTCGGTCAGCGCGGAGGTGTCGCCGGCCTTCACCGCGCTGGCGTCGATCTTGCTGCACCAGGCGTTGCGCAGGTTGTAGCGCTTGACCGGGGTGTCCTCGGAGTCCATCAGGATGATGGAGGCGTTCTTGCGGGCCGTGGACATCCGGCCGTTCATGGAATCGTTGATCCACTGGGTGAACGACGACGACTGGGTCATGCCCCGCACGACGGTGCACTGCCCGTCCTTCTTGTTGCCGGGGAGCACGGCCGTCTCGTGCTTGCCGGTGGTGCTGTTGTTCTGCGGGTACTTGATGACGTCCTGTTCGAGGGTGAGGCCGTTGACCTCGGCGAGGTACTCGACCATCACACCGTCGATCTGGAGCCCGAAGTTGTTCGCTGTGAGGGAGTCACCCGGCATCAGAGCCATGTGTTCGCTGTCCTTCTAATGATCTGGGAGAGGCGGGGGGAGAGGGGGCCGGAGAGGCGGAGGACGCGTGTCCTACTCCTCCAGCTCCCCGCTGCCGCTGGAGAACTGGGCCAGCCGGAAGATCACGAACTCGGCGGGCTTGACCGGCGCGATGCCGATCTCGCAGATGACCCGGCCGAGGTCGACCGACTCCGGCGGGTTGGTCTCCTCGTCGCACTTGACGTAGTAGGCCTCCGCCGGGCTCTGGCCGAAGAGGGCGCCGCTGCGCCACTCGTTGACCAGGAACGCCGAGACGTTGCGGCGGATGCGGGCCCAGAGGTTGTGGTCGTTCGGCTCGAACACCACCCACTGGGTGCCGATCAGGATCGACTCCTCCAGGTAGTTGAAGTACCGGCGGATGTTCAGGTAGCGCCAGGCCGGGTCGGAGGAGAGGGTGCGGGCACCCCAGACGCGGATGCCGCGGCCGGGGAAGGCGCGGATGCAGTTGACGCCGATCGGGTTGAGCAGGTCCTGCTCGCCGCGCGTGATCTGGATCTCCAGGTCGACGGCGCCGCGGACGACCTCGTTGGCGGGGGCCTTGTGGACGCCGCGCTCGGTGTCGTTGCGGGCCCAGATGCCGGCGACGTGGCCGCTCGGCGGGATCAGGCGGGACTGGCCGGACGCCGGGTCGAAGGACTTGATCCAGGGGTAGTACAGGGCCGCGTACTTGGAGTCGTAGCCGGCCGTCTCCTGGCGCCAGACGCGTATCTGACGGGCGTTCTGGCCGGGCGGCGGGTCGATGATGGCGACGCGGTCGCCCATCAGCTCGCAGTGCGCGATGAGGCCGAGCTGGACGGCCTTGACGGCCTCCAGGTCGATCGCGCCGCGCTGGTAGGCGGCCATCAGGTCGGGCACCGCGACCATGGAGATCTCGTCGATGGCCTCCAGGCCGCCGAAGCCGGTGCGGTCCGCGGAGTCGCCGAGGTAGTGGGCCGGGCCGGGGTGCGAGCTCTCGCTCTTCTCGACCGGGGCGGCGGGGGCGGCGGCCGGCGGCGCCGGCAGGGTCAGGCTCTGGTTCTCCGGGCGGGCCAGCTGCGCGGTGGGCGCGGCCTCCGTCACGGTGATGAGCTTGGAGCGCTCCTTCACCTGGGTGACGACGTAGGAGCGGTTGCCCTTCTTGGCGCTCACGTCGAACGTCTCGACCGGCTTCTCGCCGTCCTTGACGATCAGCTTGAAGCGCTCGGCGGGACCCTCGCCCTCGGGGTCGGCGACCTCGACGGACAGCGGGCCGTGCTGACCGGCGGCGTTGGCCGTAACGGCGAACGTGCCGAGCTGCTTCGGCTCGGCGGCCGGCAGCGCGGCCGGGGCGGCGGTACCCGTCACGGCGGCCGGAGTCGTCCCGTCCGAACCGGCGGCGGCGTCCTCGGCGGAGCCGCCGACGCGGACGACGTACGCGGCGCTGCCGCCGTTGTTGAAGAACCCGTAGACGGAGTGCGCGAGGTAGTACCCGTCGGTGAAGTCACCGAAGGCCGCGACGTACTGCGTCCAGTTGGTCACCAGTGTGGGCTCGTTCAGCGGGCCGGTCGGCGCGAGACCGACGAAGGCCGCCACCGAGGTGCCCACTCCCTCGATCGGGCGCGAGCCGCTGGCCACCTCCTCGACGTAGACGCCGGGCGACAGGTAGGACGGCATGCTCTGCTCTCCTCGGGGTACGAGACAGGACGCCCCTCACCCTCGCGCGCGCGTTGCTCCCCCGGAAACGCCCTGGGGTGCCGGAGTGGGGGCACCGACCTTGCCCCCGGCTGTGCCCGTTGGGGCAGGCCGGGGCGCCCGACCGCTGGTGGGAGCCCCGACACCGCCTCCGGCACCGCCTGTTGAGGAAGTCTTCGTTCAAGCTTCACCCTGTGGCCGGGCCCCGTTCATGAGTTAGCCTCCCGGCCTGGCGGGCTCCGCACCACGCCGAGCCCGTGCCGGTTCTCGACGGCCGGCGACGAGGGGACGGGGCCGACGCCTCGTCGGGCAGGGGCGTGCGATGCGGGGACGACAGGAGAAGCCCGGCCCGGACGGCGGCGTGCCGGGCCGCGCGGCGGCGGTGCCCCCGCCGGTCAGGTCCGCCGACGCGGGCAGGCCTGGTGCGCGGGAGTCGTACGGCGGACAGACAGGTCCACAGGCAGGCGGACCGGCCCCGGCGGCCGGCCCCGGGGCCGCGCTCGGCCCGCGGGAGCTGCTGGCCATCCAGGGCAGCGCCGGAAACGCCGCCGCCTCCCTCCTCATCGGCAACCGTCCCGCCCCGCGCCCGCCGGACGCCGCCGGCGGCCCGCTCGTGGTGGCGCGGGCGCCGTTGGCCCCGATCGTGGAGGAGGAGGCCGGAACAGGGGAGCGGACGGCGGCCGTCCCGGCCCCGCCGCGCCGCCGTCCGGTCCGGGGCGCCCGGCGCACCCCGCCCGTCGCCGGCCGGAGCACGGGGCCGGAGATCGCGAGACCCGGCAACGCCCCGAAGCATCCGCCGCTGGTACTGCCCCCGTATCTGACGGACATGACGTCGGCGGGCCTCTCCACCGTGTCGGGGCTGACCGGCCACCAGGCGGTGGGCCGGGCGATCGCCTCGATCCCGGGCGGGGCGGACCGCGACGTGGCCGCGGTGGAGCGGGAGCTGGCGGGGCGGCCGGAGACCTTCTACGGCCGCGGCCGGGTCTTCACCGTGCGGGGGAGCGAGGGCGCGTACGACGTCACGGTCTCCGTCCGGCCGGACCCGGCACACGCCGCGCCGGAGCCCGCCCTGTTCGAGAACCCCGACGCCGCCTCGCCCGTCCTGCCGGCGGAACGGGCGCCGGCCGACCGGGCGGCCCGGGACGACGACACGAAGGTGGACCAGCAGCACTCCTCGTCCGCCACCGTGGTGACCGACACCGCCCGCTCGAAGCAGATCGGCCTCAGCGGCTCCGGTACGGTCCTGGTCCCGACGCCCGTGCCCGGCGTCTGGGGCGGCGCGCAACTCGCGGGCGGCCTCGGGCTGCGCAGCGACCACGACGCGCACAACACCAGGACGGTGGCCGAGCCGCGCACCCTGCGCAGCTCCGGCGGCACGGTCCGGGCGCTGCGGCACGTGCGCTACACCGTGCGGATCAGACCGCAGGGCCCCTACGGCACCGCGCGGGTCGTGGAGTCCGACGGCACGCTCACCATGCGCGTGCCGCAGGAACACCTCGTGCCCCTCGGCACCCAACGGCCCGCCCCCGCCACCGGACCCGGCCTCTCCGAGGAGCAGCGCAAGGGCGTACGGCAGGCCACGTCGATGGCGGTCGTCGGCGTGGAGGACCGGGGCGCCCCGCACGCGGGCGGCGGGGGCCTGTTCGACAAGGTGAACGCCACCCTGCACCCCCAGGCGGCGCCCCCGGACTCCGCCGACCGCACCCGGCTCTACGAGGCCACCAGCGCCGCGACGATCCTCCAGGACCTGCCGCGCCTGCTGACCGGCTGGGTGGCGAGCGAGGACCTGTCGGCCGGCGCCGCCGGAGCCGAGAGCGCCTACCGGATGCGGGCCGACATCGTCTCGCTGACCCCCGCGTGGAAGGCCGGCCAGACCCAGCTGCGCACCCATCAGCAGACGCAGCACGGCATGGGCGCCTCCATGGGCAAGGGCATGAGCGGCATGGCGGGGGCCGGCCCCGCCGTCGGTTTCGGCGCTCCGGGCGCGGGGCCGTCCGTACGCCTCAAGACGATGCCCGGCGTCAGCTTCCGGCGGATGCGCTTCTCCTCGGCCGACCAGGCGGCGGCCACCCGGCAGGGTGCCGAGGTGCGCGGCACCAAGGCGCTGTACCTGGGCCGGATCCTGCTGACCGTCGAGGGCACCGGGCCCGCCGCGCCGGGGCACACCGTCACCCCCGCCGGCCGCACGGCCCGGCACACCGTCGACGCCTGGATCAGCATGCGGGCCGAGGAGGCCCGGCACCTGGGGCTGCCGCTGCCCGCCGGCACGGAAGCCGGCGAGCTGTTCACCAAGGCGGACCGTACGAAGGCCGACGGCACCCCCGAACTGAACGCCGACGGCAGCCCGCGCAAGACCGAACGCCATCTGCCGTTCGACGCGATGGGCTCCAGCGCCGCGCTCACCCACCTCGACACCCGCCCCCTGATCGAGACGCTGGAGCGGCTGTCCGCGTCCGATCCCCGGCTGGCCGGCTACCTGCCGCCGTTCGGCGAGGCCGCCACCGGCAGGGCCGCGGCGGGCGGTGCCGCGAACCGCACGGATGCCGAGGCCCAGCGGCGCAACTACCGGGAACTGCTGACCGTCCTGTCCGAGACCAACCTGCGCGCCAACAAGGACCAGTTGCTGTCCACGGGGGTGCCCGTGCGGCTGCGCCGCAAGTCCGGGCTGAGGTCGGACGACGTACAGGTCCGCGTCCGGGGCCGGATCGGCCCGGTCACCTACCTCGGCGACACCCCCGACTGGCTGGTGCGCAGCAGCGCCGGCGTGGGGTCGAGCGGTCAGACGGGTGGCATGTCCGCCCGGAAGGCGGGCGTCCAGGGCGCCGTCCAGGGGACCTTGGTCCCCGGCGCGCTGTCCGCGCAGGTGGCCGCCGAGGCGGCGGTGGAGAGCAGCCGCAGCGCCCAGGGCGGGCCGGTGACCCGTACCGACTCGCTGAACAGCGGTGACGTGTCGACCAGTACGTTCGCCACCCGGCTGTCGCTCGGCGTGCACGTCACCATGACCAGCCGGGAGCGCACCGCGAAGCGGGCCCTCACCCCCGGCCGTCCCGGACGGCACACTCCGGCGGCCGAGGTGATCGCCAGTTCGGACGACCGCACCGCCGAGGACAATCCCCTGCGCGAGCTGAGCGAGCAGGGCCAGGACGTGCGGCTGAGCGCCCCGACCGCGACCACCCTGGACGACGAGGCGTACGAGGGGCTGAACCGGCGCCGGGCCGCGGCGCGGCAGGGCCGGATCGGCAAGCTCGACGCCACCGGCATCACCGACCTGACCACCCGGCCCGCGGGTCGCGGCCTGCGGGACTGGGACTTCGTGGAGACCGTAGGGGACGCCAAGGAGATCCGCGACCTGGCCTTCATGCTGCTCGCCGAGGCCGCGCGCGGGGGCCGTACCGACAAGCCCGGCGACACCGCCTTCGAGGCGGAGGGCCTGGCGCCGCGCCTGGCGGTCGAGGACCGGTTCGGCCCGCAGGCCGTCACGGCGGCACTGCGGCAGGGCGTCAGCACGGGCTGGGTGGTGGCGGGCCTGCGCCATCCCAGGCGGCTTGCCGCGCTGGACGGCGCGGTCGGTACCCGCTTCGCCCTCACCAACCCCCGGGTACGGCACCGGAGTACCGGCGCGGGCATGGAGAACATGGCGCTCGGCGGCCACCAGGGCTCCGGACAGCGGGCGCGGACCACGAGCCGGACGTACTCGGGCAACGCCCGGGCGATGGAGACGGGCCAGGGCTGGTCGATGTGGGAGACCCCGGCCTACCGCAACACCAAGGCCTCGACCGACGCCGACAGCGCGACGCTGAGCGGCACGGTGGAACGCAACGCCGTCGCCCCGCGCAGCCGCCCGCTCTACCTCGTCCAGTGCGACCTGGCCGTCAGCATGGTCGCCGAGGTCGCCGTCAACGGCCGGGGCCCCTACACGGCGGCCAGGCAGCGGACGATCCCCGGCAGCGTCGGCCTGTGGCTCACCGGGGCCCAGCTGGCGGCGGCGGGGCTGCGCGACCCGGAGGAGCGGGCGAAGGAGCGGGAGGAAGCGCTCGCGCAGATGGGCCCGACCAGCCTGTTCGGCACGCCCGGCCCGGCGGCGGAGGACAACGGTGCCAAGGGCGACGGCACGGGCACAGGCACGGGCGAGGTCACGGGCAAGGGCAAGGGCAGGGCTCGCGAGACCGGCGCGGGAGAGGAGGAAGGCAGGGAACGGCAGCGGCAGACGGACACCGACACCCCGGCGGCCCCCACGCCCCTGCCCCCGCACGCCGAGGGCATGCCCATCGGCTTCGGCCTGATCGACGAACTGCCCGACTTCGTACCCCTCCTGAAGCGGCTGCGCTCGGCCGTGAAGGACCGGACCCTGGCGGAGGACCTGCTGCCCTCGCACCGGCTCGACGACCGCTTCGACAACGTGCAACGGCTGCTGCGCGTCCTGGACCGGGCCGGCGCCACCGGTCTGCTCGCCGGGGCCATGGACGGCGGCGTGCCCGTGGAACTGCTGCGCAACAGCAGTCGGCCCGGCCGCCGTGCCAAGCCGTACCTGGCCGTGTTCCACATCCGGCGGACCGGTGCCGGTGAGATCGTCGGGCCGTCGGGCGGCGACCGCGAGATGGAGTACGCGACCGTGGCGGCCGCGCAGCGCACGAGGACCCACCAGGAGAGCCGCTCCGACGGCGTGGGCCTCGTGCTCACCGGCTCCGAGGCGTCCGGGGAGGCGGCCGCCGACCGCAGCGCCGGGGTCCTCGGACCGGCGGCCGGCCGTTCCGAGGCCACCAGCCGGGCCGTCGCCGAGCGCGGACAGACCGGGCTGCGGGCCATCGTGGGCGAGGCGCCCTCGGTGAAGGTGCGCGTCCCGGTCACGGCCGAGCTGGAACTGCGGTCCGCCGACGGGCAGGTGGTCAGCGTCGACATCCGCGGCGCCCTGGTGCACCGCGCCCTGGAGAAGGACCTGGCGGCCCTGGCCAACGTGACCCCGGTACCCGAGGAGCGCCTCCCGGGACGGCGGCCGGAGATCGCGCCGGGCGGAAGCGGCGCCCACCCGGCCGCGCTGGGCACGTGGCGGGCGGCGGGGGCGAGGCTGCCGATGGAGGCGCAGGCCGACGGATTCCGGGGCGCGCCGCAGGTGCGGGCGCTGATCGGCCGGGCGATGGCGAGCGCCGACGCGGGCACCGGCCTCGGCACGGGGAGCGCCGCGCACTACGCGCACGGCGAGGCGGTCTCCACCGAGTGGCTGCTGGCCGCCCTGCCGCTCCTGGTGTCCGCCGGTGCCGAGCTGCCGCCGGTGCACATCTCCGGCGCCGAGGGCCGCGACGTCGACTGCGAGCTGCACGCGCGGCTGCTCGACGCCCGGCCGCTGGGCGAGAGCGAGGCGATGACCTTCGAGACGGTGGCCCAGAGCGGCCCGGAGGGCCCCCGTCCCGCGGGCGTGGAGCACCGGCAGGCGGCGCGGCACGGTCGTTCGGCGGGCTTCTCGGGCGGCGGCGGGCCGGTGCGGGTCGAGCAGTCCGGCCTGACCAACGCGCCCGGCGGCGTCGGCAGCGAGGGCGGCGCGGCCGGCACGGTGGGCAACGCGGCGGGCACGGTCCCGCTCCAGAAGCCCAAGGAGACCTCGGCGCTCGTGCAGTTCACCCTGGAGTTCCGGGCCGTGGCGCGGGTGCGGCGCCGGCACACGCACGGGGTGCGGGGCGCGGAGGCCGTCGGTGTCCGGGACGGCGTGCTGCCCATCCCGGTGGTGATCCGGATGCCGGCGTCCGAGGCACGGCGGTTCGCCGGAGACGGGTAGGGCCGGTCGGCGGGACCGGTCGGCGATTCCCGTCGCCCGCCCGGACTGCCCGCGAAGCTGCCCTCGCGGACCTGCCGGAGGCGGGGGTGCTCCGGTAAGGCTGGGTGGTCAACCGTCCGGTGTCGAAGGGAGCGTCGTGCGCGCGCACGGAACGCGGAGCCGATCGTCCGACGAGCGGGACGCGACGAACCGCCAGCTGGCCGCGGTGAGCGCGCCCGTCCAGCGGATGCTGGACCTCCAGCGCCTGGCCGGGAACGCGGCCGTGGCCCGGTCCGTCGAGGCGGAGCGGCACCAGCACGGCCCGGGGTGCGGGCACGCGGCGCCGACCGTGCAGCGCCGGGAAGCCCCGCACGAGCACGGGCCCGGCTGCGGGCACGGAGCTGTGGAGGACACCGGTCCGACGGCTCAGCGCAGCCTCCTCGACGCCGCCAGGAACACGCCGAGCACGTCGCTCCCCGGGGCCTTCCTCGCCAAGGCGAAGCCGTTCTTCCAGAACGACCGGCTCTCCGAGGGGCGGGTGCACGACAACCCGATAGCCCAGCGCGCCACAGCGGCGCTGGGCGCCGAGGCCATGACGGTCGGCAAGCACATCTTCCTCGGTCCGAAGGCCGTCGGTAACACGAAGACCCTCGCCCACGAGGCCAGCCACCTCGACAAGAACATCCGCGGCATCCCCGAGACGGGCAACAACCACGGTGCCGGCCTCACCGTCACGGACCCCGGGCAAGGCTCCGAGCGGGCGGCGGACACCGACAGCGACGCCTTCATGTCCGGAGCCGGCACCGCCCCGTCCGTCGTCGCCCAGCGAAGCGTCGGGGAGCAGGCGGGCGACACGGACCAGGCCGTCCAGCGGAGCACGGGGGACACGGGCGGTGGCACGGTGCAGCGGGCCGGGGACGACGCGCTGCGCACTGCCCGGAACCCGGCGGAGATGATCGCCGCCCTGGAGGCGTCGGGGCATTCCAAGGACGACGCCTGGGAGCTGATGCAGTACATGGGAAAGCAGCAGTTCCCCGCCGGTGAGGGACAGGCGGACTTCGACATGCTTTCCCACATCAAGGACGTCGAGAAGCACAGGATCCCCCCTGTCCGCAAGACCGCGTCCCAGGGCCTGCTGGCCAAGCGGTGGACGATCCGCCACTACACGGGTGATGACCCGAAGTCCCCGCCGACCTTCCGGGACATCATGTCGACATACGACAACGCGAAGGCCGGAGGGGCGAGCGCGAACACGAACGTCGCGGACTGGCGCTCGCTGGGCAACATCAAGTTCTCGTTCTACCTGGTGGCCGTCGACGGCAAGGTGCCCGACCGCAACTGGCTCAACAACAAGCACTGGTACGCGGAGTGGGACCTGGACAGCATCCCGGACTGCTGGGTCTCCGCGGACCTGCTGGAGCGAATGAACAAGAACATGGATGCGGACGGAGCGCGCGAGGCGCTCAAGGGAGCCCGGGCGTTCCGGGGATCCGGCACGAAGCTGAAGGAGCTGTTGGCGGCCTCGGCTTTCGGAGCGGGAAACGAACCGGCCGCGGCACTGGACGCCGCGATCGGCGGAGCCTTCGAACTCAAGGTGCCGAACGGCCTGCCGGTCAGCAAGTGGCACCCCAGGTGAGAACGGTCCGCGCGGGGACGTGAGGGCAGACGGCCCGGCCCTCGCGACCACCCGGCCTGCCCCCCCGGATCGGGACGTGACGTCGCCTGCGCCCGTAGCGTCGGTGTGTGAGCCTTTGGACTTCTCTGGAGCCCGCGTCCGCCACCGTTGATCCCGGCAGTAGCACGCGTGTGCGGCTGCGGGTGCGTAATACCGGTGATGTGGTGGACGAGTACCGGTTCGAGCCTGTGGGGGACATCGCGCCCTGGACGACGGTCGAACCGCAGACCCTGCGCCTGTATCCGGGGACGACCGGCACGGTCGAGTTGACCTTCGCGCCGCCGCGGACGCCTGACGCGGTGGCGGGGCCGAATCCGTATGCGGTGCGGATCACGCCGACGGAGCATCCGGATGCGGTGACGGTTCCGGAGGGGAATCTGACGATCACGCCGTTCACGGAGGTGCGGGCGGAGTTGGTGCCGCCGACGGTGAAGGGGCGGTTTCGGGGGCGGCCGCGGCTGGCGGTGGACAATCTCGGTAATACGAAGGTGACGGCGTCGGTTTCCGGGAGTGATACCGGGGATCATCTGTCGTACGAGATCCGTCCGGGGAATGTGCAGATCGAGCCGGGTCGGGCGGCGTTCGTGGAGACGACGTTGAAGCCGCGGCAGATTATCTGGTTCGGGTCGAAGGAGGAGCGGCCTTATTCGCTGGCGGTGCGCCGGTCGGGGGTCGAGCCGACGGAGGTCGAGGGGACGTATGTCCAGCGTGGGTTTCTGCCGGGTTGGCTGGCGGCGTTCTTCGGTATCGCGTTGGCGTTGACGATCGCGTTCGTGATGATCTGGATCGCGTACAAGCCGCAGGTCCGCACCAGTGCAACGGATCAGATCGAGCAGGCGGGCAGTGCGCTGGCGCCGAGTCCCAGTGCCAGTGCCGGTCCGGAGACGCTGCCCAGCGCGGCGGAGTCGGCCCCCGAAGTGCCGAAGGCGCCCGAGCAGCCGGCCTCCGAGGAGACCAAGGGCGACGGCGGCGGAGGCAAGGGCGACGGCGGTGGCGGTGGCGGTGAGTCGAAGAAGGCCGATCCGCCCAAGCCCCGGACCGCGGCCACGGCGGTGAAGGAGATCGCCGCCCGCAGCGAGGGCCGGCACGTCTGCTACCGCGCCTACGTGGCGGACCAGGGATGGCAGGACCCGGTGTGCGACGGGGCCGAGGCGGGCACGGTCGGCAAGAACCTGCCGATCAAGGCCCTCAACATCGCCGTGGCGGGAACCGAGGGCGTCACCGGCAACGGGGCCCACGTCGTCGAGGGGTGGCTGACCGGCTCCAAGTGGGCGAGTGCCGCCGACGGAGTCGACATGTACCTCGGCAGTTCCAAGGAGGCGGTCTCGCCTCTCCAGGGGTTCACCCTGAAGACGTCGCGAGGCACCGTCTGCCCGAACACCCACGTGAAGGACAAGGGCTGGCTGGAGCAGGGCTGCACCAAGTCCGCGGACTGGCGGTACTTCGGCAGCCCGATGGACCAGAAGCTCCAACTGGAGGCCGTCCGCATCACCGTGTGACCGAGGCCCAGGAGGGCAACCCGGTCTGCCCTCGGGGCTCCTGACGGTCGATCGGAACGCGCGTAGCGTCGGTGTGTGAGCCTTTGGACTTCTCTGGAGCCCGCGTCCGCCACCGTTGATCCCGGCAGTAGCACGCGTGTGCGGCTGCGGGTGCGTAATACCGGTGATGTCGTTGACGAGTACCGGTTCGAGCCCGTCGGGGACATCGCGCCCTGGACGACGGTCGAACCGCAGACCCTGCGCCTGTATCCGGGGACGACGGGCACGGTCGAGTTGACCTTCGCGCCGCCGCGGACGCCTGACGCGGTGGCGGGGCCGAATCCGTATGCGGTGCGGATCACGCCGACGGAGCATCCGGATGCGGTGACGGTTCCGGAGGGGAACCTGACGATCACGCCGTTCACCGAGGTGCGGGCGGAGTTGGTGCCGCCGACGGTGAAGGGGCGGTTTCGGGGGCGGCCGCGGCTGGCGGTGGACAATCTCGGTAATACGAAGGTGACGGCGTCGGTTTCCGGGAGTGATACCGGGGATCATCTGTCGTACGAGATCCGTCCGGGGAATGTGCAGATCGAGCCGGGTCGGGCGGCGTTCGTGGAGACGACGCTGAAGCCGCGGCAGATCATCTGGTTCGGGTCGAAGGAGGAGCGGCCTTATTCGCTGGCGGTGCGCCGGTCGGGGGTCGAGCCGACGGAGGTCGAGGGGACGTATGTCCAGCGTGGGTTTCTGCCGGGTTGGCTGGCGGCGTTCTTCGGTATCGCGTTGGCGTTGACGATCGCGTTCGTGATGATCTGGATCGCGTACAAGCCGCAGGTCCGCACCAGTGCAACGGATCAGATCGAGCAGGCGGGCAGTGCGCTCGCGCCCAGTCCCAGTGCCAGCGCCGGCCCGGAGACGCTGCCCAGCGCGGCCGAGTCGGCCCCCGAAGTGCCGAAGGCGCCCGAGCAGCCGGCCTCCGAGGAGACCAAGGGCGACGGCGGCGGGGGCAAGGGCGACGGCGGTGGCGGTGGCGGTGGCGGGGAGCCCAAGAAGCCCGCGAAGAAGAAGCCCGTGGTGCCCGCCGAGAACGTCCTGCTGCGCAACGCCACCACCGGTATGTGCGCCGAACTCCCCGGGCGGGAGAAGGGCGAGATCAACGGCCCCGTCCAGCAGGCCGTCTGCGACGACACCGACGGGGACAACCAGATCTGGGACCTTGAGGTGAAGGTCGAGAAGGGCGGTCCCGGCGGGGCGGCTCTCTTCCAGATCCGGAACGTCAAGGACAAGCTCTGCATGGACCTGGGCGAGTTCGGTGCCCGGCCCATCACGACGCCCGTCTCCGAGTTCCACTGCGACGGCACGACCGGCGACAACCAGCTCTGGTGGATCGACAAGCAGCCCAGCGGCGACTACTGGATCCGCAACTTCGTCAGCGACAACAAGTGCCTGGACGTGAGCAACGCCAACGGCGGCGGCCTCTTCGCCCGGCTGACGATCTACAACTGCACCAACTCCGACGATCAGGAGTGGAAGATCGTCCCGGTGAAGAAGGACTGACGGGAAGAAGGACTGACGGTCACCAACCGCCTTCGCCGGGCACCAGCCGCCCGGCCTTGCGGTACTCGCGGCGGGCGCCCTCCAGGAGGTCGCCCGCCGTCACGTGGTCCCCGCGTCCGGCGGCGAGGTACGCGGCGGTGACCACCGCGCTGCGGATCGACCCGCCGGCCAGCTCGAAGTCCCGGGCCAGCGGGGCCGGGTCGATGCCGTCGGCGGACGGGACGTGCGACAGGCCGTGCCGCCACAGCGCGAGCCGCTGACCGGCGTCCGGGAACGGGAAGTCGACCACCAGGTCCAGGCGCCGGGTGAACGCCTCGTCGATGTTGGCGCGCAGGTTGGTGGCGAGCAGGGCGATGCCGTCGAAGGACTCCAGGCGCTGGAGCAGGTAGGCGCTCTCCATGTTGGCGTACCGGTCGTGCGAGTCCTTGACCTCGGAGCGCTTGCCGAAGACGGCGTCGGCCTCGTCGAAGAGGAGTACGGCGTCGGTGCGGTCGGCCTCCGTGAAGATCCGTTCGAGGTTCTTCTCGGTCTCGCCGACGTACTTGTCCACGATCGACGACAGCTGGACCACGTAGAGGTCGAGGCCCAGGTCGGCCGCCACCACCTCCGCCGACAGGGTCTTGCCGGTGCCGGACTCGCCCGCGAACAGGCCGAGGACGCCCCGGCCGCGTCCACCGCCCGCGCTGAGCCGCCAGTCGCCGAGGACGCGGTCGCGGTGGCGGGCGCGCAGGGCGAGTTCGCGGAGCTGGGTGAGAGGCGCTTCGGGCAGGACCAGGTCCCGCCAGTCCACGGCGGGACGGATCCGCCGGGCATGGCTCTCCAGGCCGGAGGCCGACTGCCGGCGGGCCGCGAGCCGGACGTGCTCGGCGGTGACCGGGCCGCCGTCGAAGGCGGCGAGGGCGCGGGCGGCGTGCGCGGCCCGCTGGATCCGGTCGCCGCCCAGGCGGTAGGGGGCGACGGCGGTGGCCAGGTCGAAGCCGTCGGCGTCCGGGCCCAGCGCGGCCCGCCAGGCGGCCGCTCCGCCGGCCCGGCGGCCCGGCGCGTCCAGGACCAGCGGGTCGTGGGGTGCCCAGTGCGGGTCGTACGGGCGGGGGTCCGTCAGCAGTACGGTCACGTCCGTCGCCGCGGTCAGCGCCCGTACCAGCGGGCCCGGTTGGCCGGGCAGGCCGGACACCACGACGGCCCGGCCGCCGAGGCGTGCCTCGCGCAGCAGCTCGGGAACGGCGGAGAGGTCGTCCTCGGGTCCTGAGCAGCACAGCGCGTCGAGGCCCGCGGCGCGCAGGACGGAGGCGAGGGCGGCCAGACCGTCACCCTCGCGCTGTTCGCGCAGGTAGACGGTGAGCGGGCCGTCGTGCAGACGTGCGGCCAGGAGGCGCGTGAAGTCCTCGGCGTCGGCACTCGCGGGCAGCGGGTCCGGCATCGGGTGCAGCCGGCCGAGGAGCGCGGCGTCCGGGGTGTCGTCGCCGAGCAGATGGCCGGCCAGCCGGTCCGGGACCCGCAACGAGCGGGTGAGGAAGGGCCGCTCGGGCTCCTCGACCTCCAGCAGTCCGAGCGCGCGCAGAGGCGCCGAGGCGTGGAAGCGGCCCCGGACCGCCGCCAGGTGGGCGGGCACCCCGCACAGGTCGAGGGCGAGGCCCACGGTGGCGCGGCGGCGGCTCACGTCGTCGTTGAGGTAGCCGTAGAGCGGCTCGAAGGTGCGGTCGACGTCGGGGGCGAGCGCGATCAGCAGGACGGCGGTGTCCAGCTCGGTCAGCCCCGCCCGCCCGGCCAGCAGCGCCAGCCGGTCACCGGACCCGCCCGGATCGTCGGCGGACGCGTGCGGTGGGGCGGCGTCGGCGCCTTCGGGAGCTTCGGCGGCAGCGGGGGCAGCGGCGGCTTCCGTGGCATCGGTGGCGTCGGCGGACGGCCAGGTGTGCAGCAGGTGGCGTACGGCGTCGTCGGACAGGTACAGGCCGCGCAGCGGGTCGTCGGCCGTGGGGTCGCTGGCGGCGCGGTGCTCGACCAGCGCGGTCACCCGTTCCCGCAGGGCGGCGAGGTGGGCGAGCAGGGCGTGCGCGGGATCGTCGTGCGGGTCGTGCGGGTCGTGCGGGACGTTCGGGGCGTACGCACCGGGGGGGTCGGACGGGTCGTGAGCCGGGGTGCCGGGGGCGGCTGCCGTCGCCTCCTCGGTGGGGGCGCTCACCGCTGGTCCGTGCGGTGGTTCACCGCGTCCTCGCGAGCGGTCGTGTCCCTGCGGGGGGCCGCGTCCTTGCGAGAGGCCGCGTCCTTGCGGGCGGCGCGGGCGGCGGCCACCTGGTGGGGACGGTGGGCGCGCTCGCTGGACTGCGCCGGTTCGCCGGGCAGTTCGCGCACCCGGACCAGCGCGCCCTCGGTGACCGGGGGCCCGGCGTCGTACTCCGGGAAGGCGGGGAAGGGGGCGGTCACCACCAGGTCCAGGGACGGTTTCAGCTCGCCGCCGAGGGCGGACCAGATCTCGGCGAGGGAACGGGACTCCGTCTGGGCGCCGGCCACCGTCAGCGGCATCGACAGCCCCAGCGCCCGGAGTGAGGCGGGGAGTTCGGAGGGCGGCAGGACCTCGCGCGGCAGCAGGGTCGCCAGTACGGCGGACAGCAGCCGGTGTTCGTCCTGCGGGGTCTTCGTCCAGGCCGTCACCAGGTACGACAGCCGGAACCAGCGCGGCGGCCGGCGGCGCCGCACCTCGATGTCCCGTTCGTCGCGCACCGACATGTGTCCGCTCTGACGCCGGGCCACGTCCTCGCGGATGTCGTACATATAGGCGTTGACCACGGGGGCGTTGCGCCGGGCCGCCCAGTCACGGGTGGGTGCCTCGAAGGACACGTCGATGCCCGAGCCCGTCAGCGCGCCACCGCCGAGGAGGCTCTTGAGGACCTCGTCCACCTCGTGGATCACTCTTGCGCTCCCGCCCTGCCGTCTCGCCGCAGCCGTCCGCCACTGTCCGTCACCGATCGTGCCCCGGGGGCCGTCCCGCCCGCAGGCGCGCCGGGGACGGCGGCCGGGCAGGCCGGGGTGCCCGCGCGGCCCCGAGGGGTCGCCTTCGATTGCCCGTTCGGTCAGATGTAGCCTTCCCGCAGGGCATAGGCCACGGCGTGCGCACGGTTGCGCAGATGGAGTCGCGTGGTGAGTCCGTGCATGACGTTCTTGACGGTCCGTTCGGAGTAGGACAGCTTGCCGGCGATCTCTCCGGTGTCGAGGCCCTCGGCGACCAGTCGCAGGACGTCCACCTCGCGGGGTGCGAGACCCAGCGAGGGGGCGCCGGGGCGGCCCGCCGCGCCCCGGTGCAGGGTGCCCACCTGGCTGATGAGCCGGCCGAGCAGGTCGGCGGGCAGGTCGCCGTCGCCGCGGGACGCGGCCAGTACCGCCTGCACCAGCCGGTGGGCGGTGGCCTCGTGCCGCCAGACGATGGCGCCGACGCCGCACTCGACGACGTCCAGCAGCTCGCTCTCCCGGATCGCGCCGACCACGAGCACGGCGCGCGCGCCCTCGCTGCGCACGATCCGGCGCAGCCGGGTGAGCGCCGCCTCGTCGAGCGCGTCCTCGATGAGCAGGGCCACCGTGCCGGGGCCGGACTCCTCGCGCAGATCGATCTCCGGGTGGCGGCGCAACTGGCTGACCGCGCCCTCGCGGCTGATCGGGTCCGGCGCGGACACCGCCACCGGGACGCGCCGGTCGGCGACGCCGACGGATCCGTCGGCGCCGAGACTGGATGTGGTGGTGGTCCGGGGTGAGTTGAACAACCGTTTCCCCCCTGTTCACGAGCCCGCCGTTCGGCGCAGGCCGGTAGCGGATGAGCGTGTTCCACACTTCTGTGACGGCTGGGGCTGCGCAATCGTGGAGCACCACGAGGCACACCACGAGACCAGTGCGGAGACCCTCTCGGGCAGGCCGCCGGGCGGACGTTCCAGCAGGTCAGGAGGGTCTTGCGCAAAGACGCGCGGGTCCGTGGCGCCGGGCGCGCACCACCGTGAGCCTCGCCACAGGCACAGGCACAGGCACAGCCGCGGCCGCCGCCCGGGTCGTGGGAGACCGTTCCTGTTGGTGGGCCACCTCACACCACCCGCGTCCGCATTCCTACGTCTCACATGCCGGGGGAGCACCATCCACCACAGGAGGCACCGATGACCGGACCGCTCCGCGAACGCGACGACGCCCTGGCGCTGCTCACGGCCGAGACCGAGCGCGCCCGGGCCGGCACCGGCGGCCTCGTCCTGCTGCGCGGGGCCACCGGCACCGGCCGCACCGCCGTGCTCGAGGCCGCCGCCCGGCACGCCGCGGGCCTCGGCCTGCGGGTGCTGCGGGCCCGCTGCTCACCCGAGGACACCGGCGTCCCCTTCGCCACGGTCCTCCACCTCCTCGGTCCGGTACCGGAGTTCACGGACCTGGCGCCGGGCGGCGACGACCGCGGCAGCGCGGCCCGGCTGTGGCGGCTGCTGCGCTCGTACGCGGACGAGGGCCCGCTGCTGGTCGCCGTGGACGACGTCCACCTGGCCGACGACGCCTCGCGGCGCTGGCTGGTCGAGGCGGCCCGGCGCGTCGACCGATTACCGGTACTGCTGGTGGCCACCGAGCGCAGCCAGTACGACATCGAACCGCGGCCCGCCGGACTCACGCAGGCCCTGTCACCCTCCCTCGTGCGCACCCACACCCTCGCCCCGCTCAGCGACGCGGCGGCGGCCGGGCTGGTCCGCGCCGCCTTTCCCGCGGCCGGACCGCGCTGGACGCGGGAGTGCGTACGGGCCGGCGCCGGCAGCCCGCTGCTCCTGCACGCCCTGCTCGACGACCTCGGTGGCATCCCGCGGCAGGACGGCTCCGCACCCGACGGCGCCCCGCCCCTGCCCGACACCTGCGCCGCGTTGTACCCCGGGACCTACCCGGCGGCCGTCTCCTGGTGGCTGAACAGCGCCGGCCCCGCGACGGCCGACGTGGCCCGCTGCCTCGCGGCACTGGAACAGGCGTGGCCACCGGGCACGGACGGCGACCCGGCCCCCGACCCGGCGGACCCGCCGAACGGGCGCGGGGCGGCCGGGCATGCCCTCACATCCCCCGACACGGAGCCGAGCCACTCCGCCGCCGCACCCGACCACGCGCAAAGCGCGGGACACGACCAGCAGGCGCGGCGCGCCCAGCCCACGGCGTCCACGGCGCCCACGCGGTCCGCGCAGGGCGACGAGGAGACGCGGCGCGCCCAGGACGCGCCGCCCGCGCGGTCCGACCCGTACGCCCAGGACACGCCGCCCGCTCAGTCGGACCCGTACGCGCAGGACGCGCCGCCCGCTCAGTCCGACCCGTACGCGCAGCACGACCCCTACACGCAGCACACCCCCTACACGCAGCCCGCACCGTACGCCCAACGCACGGAGTCCACGCCGTACGCCCCGCACGCCCCCTACCCCCAGTACGGCCGCCTCTCCGGGCCCCCCGACGCACCGCACCGGACGGCGCCGGGGCAGGCCCTCCATTCCTCCCGGGGACGTGCGGCCGAGGCGGGAGCCGGGGACCCGGTCGATCTGCTCGCCGAGGCGGCCGGTGCCGATCCCGCCCGCGTCGCCGGGTGGCTCGCCGCGATGACCCGGCTGGGACTGCTGCGACCGGACGCCGCCGGCCGCCCCCGCTACGCGCACCCGCTGCTGCGCGACGCCGTGCTCACCGGCTGGCCCACGCCCCGCCGGGAGGCGGCGCACCGGGCGGCGGCGGAGGCGATGCTGCGCCGGGGCGACCGGGTCGAGGCGGTCGCCCGGCATCTGCTGCGGACGCCGGCCGTCGGCCTGCCCTGGGCGCTGCGTGTCCTGCGCGACGCGGTCACGGTCGCCGTGCACGACGCCCGGCCCGACGACGCCGTCGGCTATCTGCGCCGGGTGCTGGACGAGCCGCTGCCGGACGACCTCCGCCAGCGGCTGCTGACCGAACTGGGCTCCCTGGAGTACGCGTCGGCCGACACCCCGGCGGCCATCGCGCGCCTGGCCGAGGCGCAGCACCTGCCGGCCGATCCCCGCAACCGGGTGCGTACGGCCGTCGCCCTCGGCACCGCGCTGGCCGGCCGCGGCGAGATCCGTACCGCCATGGAGGTGCTGCGGCGAACGGAGGGCCGCCTGTCCGGCCACCCTGGTCTGACCCGCACCGTGCAGACCGCCGGCCTGCTGCTGTCCGACGAGGACCTGGCGACCCGGCAGGAGGTGTACCGGTCGCTGTGCGAGACCGGCGAGAACTCCCCGGAGCTGGTGGGCACCGCCGGACAGGCCCTGCTCGTGCGGTACGCGGCGACGGCCGCGCTGATCTCGGCCGAGGAGGCGATGACCCGCGTACGGGCCCTGCTCGCGCAGCCCACCGACCCGCTCGCCGAGCCCTTCCTGCTGGGCACGGCCGCCGCGGTCGCCCAGTGGGCCGACGAACTCGACGAGGCCGACCGGCTCGTGGAGCGCGGACTCGCCGGACAGCACCCCGCCCTGCTGCACCCGATGCAGCACGCGCTCCTCAACACCCGCGCGGACATCGCCGGGGCCCGCGGCGACCACGCCCGGCTGCTCGCCACCGGCGACGCGGCGGGGGGCCCGGCACCGTCCCGCACCGGGCCCTCCAACCGGGACGCCCACACGGTGCTGGCGCTGGTCCACACCGGCCGCACCGACGAGGCACAGCGCTTCGCCGACCGGTTCGACCTGCGCGAGGTGCCGGAGAACTGGGAGCTGAACCGCTTCCTGTACGCCCGGGGCGTGCTGCGCGCCGCCACCGGCGACCCGGCGGGCGCGCTCCACGACTTCCTGGAGTGCGGACGGCGCCAGACCGCCCGCGAGGTGGTCAGCCCGGTCGTCACCCCGTGGCGGACGGCGATCGCGGAGTGCCGGCTGGCGCTGGGCGGCGGTGAGGAGGCACTGGCCCTGGCGACGGAGGAACTGCGGCTGGCCCGGGTGTGGAACACCCCGCGCACGGTGGGCCGCGCCCTGCGCGTGCTGGGCACCGCGACCGGCGGGCGGCGCGGCCTGGAGCTGGCCGAGGAGGCCGTACGCACCCTGCGGGACGCGCCCGTCGACACCCACGTGGAGCTGGTCGCGGCGCTCATCGCCCAGGGCCGCCAGCTCGCCGCCACCGGCGACCGCGGCCGCGCGCGCGACTGCCTGCGCGAGGCGGCGGAGCTGGCCGAACGCAAGGGCGCCCTGCGGCTGCTCGCCACGGCCGGGGAGGCCCTGCGCGAGAGCGGCGCCCGGGGCGCGGTGACGGCGCGGACCGGTTCCGGGGCGCTGACCGGCAGCGAGCGCCGTATCGCCGAACTGGCCGCCGACGGACGTACGAACACCGAGATCGCCGACCTGCTGCACCTGGCCAGGCGCACCGTGGAGACCCACCTGACCAGCACCTACCGCAAACTGCGGATACGCCGCAGGACCGAGCTGCCCGGTGCGCTGGGCGGAGCCGGCCGCTCCAGGGAAGCGCACCCCACCGCACGGACCGCTCAGGACCCCGCGCACCCCACCGCACGGGACACCGCACGCCACACCACACGGCGCACCGCTCAGGACTGAGGATCGGCGGGTGCGAGCCGCCCCTCCGCGGCCCGCAGCCTGCTGTCGTCCGCCGTCTCGGCGAGCAGCCGCCGGGCGACCGGCTCGGGCATCCGGACCACCACCGGCGCGGGCAGGGTCAGTTCCCGTACCGCCGTCCCGGTCCGGTGCGTGCCGCGTGCCACGACCCGCGCCACCACCCGCACGTCCACCGTGAACTGGACGAGGACGGAGCGCTGCTTGGGCTTGTGCACCGGCATCGAGCCGGAGCCGTTCGCCGTCATGTCGGCCGCCCCGCCCGCGCTGTCCGCGTTGGCCAGGGCCTGGTTGAGCCGGAACTCGGTGGCGTTGAGCAGGCCCGCACCGAACAGTCCGCGCCCCGCCCGCCCGCGGTCCGCCGAGTACTGGCCGTCCTCCTGGGTGGGCCTGGGGCCCTCCGGGCCGCTGGGCGCGATCGCCTCGAACGACATCTTGGCACCGGTGCCGAGCACCTTGCCGGCGCGCAGCCGCGCGTGCACCGAAGCGTGCAGATCCTGGCCCTGGAGCCCGCTCGCGTGCACCGGTGGCAGCTCCGCCCCCGCGTTGGTCAGCAGCGGCAGCGCCGAGATCAACCACTCGGTGGAGACGGCTTCCTGGAGGGTGTACGCGGCGGACTGCCCCGTGTCGCGGTAGCGGCGCCCGCCGCCGGCCTCCTTCACCGCCGCGTCCACCAACTGCCGTACCTGCGGAGCCCCCTGGAAGCCGTTGACCTGTGCCTCCAGCGGCAGCCGGACTCCCCCGTCGCGCCAGGCGCCGAGCCGTGCCGGGTCGGCGTCCGCGGCGGCCGGCGGCCGTTCGCCGGCCGGCCGGGCGGTGACGGGCTCCAGCCGGGCCAGGGCCGTCAGGTCGTCCTTCGGCACACGGTGTACCAGCTCCTTGCGCCCCGACTGGGCCAGAGCCACCCGGCCCTTCGCGGAGTGCAGCTCCAGCGAGGCGTCGACCGGCACGCGCATCTTCGCCGGCGCCGTGGCGGAGTCGGCGACCAGCTTCATGCCCACCTGGGCGCGGGAGGCCGAGCCCGTGCGCTGCGAGTCGGCCGTGGCGGCGCCGAGGCCCGCGACCCCGCCCGTGCTCTTGAGCACCCCGGCACCGCCCTCCGGTTTGGCGGAGCCGGCGAGGACGCCCTCCGCGCCGAGCGAGCCGCCCTGCTCCTGGGAGTCCGTCCGCTGGGCGGTGGCCGAGGTGATGTACTCCATGTCCCGCTTGTCGGTCGCCATCTCGGCGAACCTGCCGGGACCCGCCCGGCGGACCCGGAACACCGCCCAGTACGGCGTCCTGCGGCCGTCGAACAGCTCCACGGTGACGCCGCCGTCCATGGCGCTCGACAGCAGTCCCTCGGAGCCGTCCCGGTCCAGGACGCGCAGCAGCCGCTGCACGTTGTCGTTGGGGTCGTCCAACTGCCGGCGCGGCAGCAGGTCCGCCGCCAGGGACTTGTCACGGCGGGCGAGGGCGGCGCGCAGCTCCGCCAGCAGCGGCACGAAGTTCGGCAGATTCTCGATCATGCCCATACCGAGGGGCAGGCGGGCGTCGAGGTCGGGCACGGGCCGCGCGGGAGTGCGGGCGGGGTCGGCGGGCGGGACCAGCGGCGCGCCGGCCTGCCGGTCCGCCGGCCGCCCGCCGGCCCGCCGGGACCCCTCCGCCCCCGCCCCCGCCGGGTCCGGCCGGGGCGCGAGCACGCTCTCCATGCCCAGCGCCTCGGCCGCCGACTTCGGCAGCCTCAGCCCCTGCGAGGACAGCTGTTCCGCCGTCAGCCACACCCCCACCTCGCCCGGCAGCGTCCGCGCCTCCTTGGTCACGTACGGGCCGCCGCCGGTGACCTTGACCTCGGCGACCATGGTGACCAGGAGATCGCACCGGACCAGGTAGAGCGGGGCCTTGCGCGGGGTGTGGGAGTTGCGCTCCACCGTGCCGGACACGGTGACGGCCCCGGCGGTGCTCTCCCCCTTGCTCCGGGTCACCGCCGCGCCCTGCCCGGTGCGCCACTCGGCACCGTTCTGCAGGCCCATCAGCCCGCCCTGGTACGTCGTGGTGGTACCGCGCCCCTCCTGGCCGCCGGCCTGGTGACCGCCGAGCAGGAAGGTCTCCGTGCCGGGTCCCGAACCCTCGTGCGTCACCCGCGGGTTGGTGAGCGCCAGCCGCATGCCCACCGCCCCGTCCAGCGCGGCGAGCCGGCGCGGGTACTTCAGGTTCTTCACCACCCACCCCGAGGACACCGCCTGCCGCAGCGCCCCGGTGAGCGCGCCCGGACCGAGCCGTTCCTCGATCGCCTGCCGGGGTGCGAGGCCCTCGGTCCCCAGCGCCCGGTCCTCGCGGACCCCCTTGTCCCGGGCCGCCGCCCCGGCCAGCAGGTCGAAGGCCAGGTCCCGGATCGGGGCGCCGGAGCCGACGGTCTCCACCAGCGTCCAGTTCCGCAGGGCCCGGCCGCTCGCCGGGCGGGGCGTCAGCGCGGCCAGGTCGCCGATGCCCGCGGCGTCCACCCGCCACTCGGGTCCCCGCTGCCGTGCCCCGCGCGCGGCCCCGTCGTCGTCGAGGCGCCGCTTCTCCTCGCCGTCCAGGGTGAACTCCGTCGGCGTGACCAGCCGTACGTCCTGCTGCTCCACGTCCATCCGGGCGATCCGCTCGGGTTCGGGCACGTCGCGCCCCGGTGAGCCGGGCAGGACCGAGCGCCGGGCCTTGCGCTGCCGGTGCGTCATGGTGATCTGCACCTGCATGTTCAGCGGCGCCGAGAAGACGCTCGCGTCCTCGGAGCCGTTGGTGAGGACGTCGCTGCGTGTGGTGGGTCCGGCCTGGTTGCGGCGGGAGCTGATGTGGTTGCGGTCGCGGCGGGCCGAGCCCGTCAGGACGCCGGGGACGATCCGCACCTGGCCGATCGCCGACCAGCCGGCCGACCGGGAGCTGCTCCGCCCGCTCTGGAGGTTGCTGCTGACGCCGGAGTGGCTGCGCACCAGCCACTTCTCGATGTCACCGGCGTACTCGGCGTCGCCGAGCGTGCCGGTGACCCGTATCTGCACGTCGTGCGCGTGCATACGGCTCTTGCGGCGCAGCCGCACCGGTACGCCGGTGGACAGCAACTGGTCCTTGTTCGCCTTCAGGTTGGTCTCCGAGAGCCGGGTGACCAGCTCCTGGTAGTTGTGCCGCTGGGCCTGGGCCTCCGCCGCGGGAGTGCCGAGCTTCCGCTTGTCGCCGAAGGGAGGCAGGAAGCCCTCCAGCCGGGGGTCGGCGGCGAACATCCTCTCGATGGACGCGATCATCCCGGTGGTGTCCAGCCGGTCGAGCGCGACGCTCGCCCCCATCGCCCCGAACGGCAGGTGACGCTCG
This sequence comes from Streptomyces sp. BB1-1-1, assembly GCF_031597775.1. Taxonomy (NCBI): domain Bacteria; kingdom Bacillati; phylum Actinomycetota; class Actinomycetes; order Kitasatosporales; family Streptomycetaceae; genus Streptomyces; species Streptomyces sp. BB1-1-1. Next base: position 4,814,240 of record NZ_CP134203.1, read on the forward strand.
ACGTCCTCCTCCGTCGCCTGGTCGCCCGCGGCTCCCTCCCGTCGCCGCTTCGGTCTGGTGACGAGCGGGCCGGCGCTCACCCCGGGCGGCAGCGGCAGCCCCAGGTCCTGCGCCTCGTCCGCCCGCAGGGTCATCCACATCCGGAGGGAGTGGCGGGCCACCCGGGAGGCCCGGCCCAGCAGCATGTTCGCGGAACTGGTCCCGGTGCCCTCCACGGTGAGGTCGACGGTGGCCAGGTAGAGCACCTTGTCGCCCCGGACCTCGGCGCCCACCCGGCGGGCCGTGGTCTGGTCGTACTGGGTGAAGCGGGCCTTGCGGGCGGCGGCGGTGGGCATCGCCCCGGCCCGGGCGACGGCGGCGTTCATGGCCACGCCGACACCGACGGCCGGTCCCGCGCCGATCGCACCGGAGCGCCCCTTGCCCGCCGCGTCGGCGGCCGTGTGCTGGGCGTGGGCGTGGGTGCGCAGCTGGGTCTGGCCGGCGGCCCAGCCCGGGGCGAGGCCGGCGATCCGGGCGCTCATCCGGTACGCGCCGGCCGTACGGGGGTCCGGCCCGGTCAGGTCGTCGCTCACGACGCCGTTGCCCAGCAGCCGGGGCATGTCCTCCAGCACGGCCGTGGAGGAGGTCGCCGCGTACAGGCGGGCCCGCCCGGGGGAGCCGGGCTCGGTGAGCGAGGGGTGCAGCACGGAGGCGACCGCGTCGAACAGCCCGCCGCCGCCCGCGTGCGGCCCGGCGTCGTCGGTGCGCGGCCCGGCGTCGTCGGTGACGGCGACCGGGGCGAGGGAACCGGCGTGCCGGACGCGCCTGGCCAGCGCCGGGTCGTCGACGCGCGGGACCGGTGGCGGCGCGGCGGTGTCGTACGGCACGAGGCTCTCGGTCGGCACCCGCATGGTCAGCGTGCCGGTGCCGTACACGGGCGGTGCGGCTGCCGCGTCCTGCTGCCTGATCCGTACGCCGTAACGCACCCTGCGCGGTACCTCGACCGACCCCGACTCGCTGCGCAGCACCCGCGGTTCGGCCACGCCCTTCTGGCTGCGGCTCTCCTGCGACGACTGCCAGGGCTGGGCCTGCGCCATGCCCACGCCGCCCAGGTACAGGCCCGGCGCGACGGGCGCGAGCCCGAAGAAGGTCCCGCCCGCGCCGTAACTCGTCGAGCCGCCCGAACTGGAACCCACCGCGGCGGCCGAGTTGTGGTGGACGTCGACCTTGGTGGCGTCCTCCTGGGCCCGCGCGAGGGCGGCCGGCTCGATCTCCGGAGGCCGTTCGTCGGTGGCCGGGGAAATGGTGACGGTCACGTCGAACCAGCCCCGCCCCTCGCCCCCCTCGACGGCGAACGCGCGGCCCCGCCCGTAGAACGTCTCGGGCCGCGCGGCCAGTTCCGCCGCGATCTCGGCGACCGTGCCGTCGGCGCGCGCGACGGCGCCGGCCACCACGGTGCGGACGAACTCGTGCCCGGTGAGCCCGTACGTCGAGGACAGCCCCGGGGCCTGGAGGCCCAGCAGGTACGGGGGGAGGGTCAGGCCGCGCTCGGCGGCCTCCGGCACGGTGCCCAGGCCCGGCCCGCCCGGCGCGGCCGCGCTGTTCGCCGTACCCGGCCGCATCGCCCGCGTGGCCCTCGAATTGCCGGCGCTCTGCTGGAGCGCGAGCATGGAGCGCGGCCCGGGGCCGCCGGCCCGACCCAGGTCGTGCGCGCGTTCCGCCCGGGGCACCGAGGGCGTCCGCCCACGGGCGCCGTCCTGGCGCTCGTCCGTCTGCCGTTGTCCCTGCCGCTGTCCTCGCACCCGCGTCAGCGTATGGACGCGGAAGCGGCCGTACGGGGCATGCGGCCGGGTTCGGGGAGATCGTCGACGAGACCTCTTTCGCTGTTCAACCACGGTGCATCCGGCGGGCCTTGACAATTCACCCCGTCCGCAACAGCCGCCCGATCTCCAACTGCTCGGTCTCCAGCGGGTCGCCGTCCGCCACGTTCCACAGGCTGTTCTGCAGGACGCGGCCGAGGGACCAGGCGCGGGCCCGCTCCGGGTCCAGTCCGAGGACGTCGGTCATGGCGTCGAAACGCCACCGGGTCTCGTCCGGGTCGTAGCGGTTGTCGAGGGCCGGGAGCAGGTCGAACCCGGGGTCGCCGGCCAGCGGCTTGGGGTCGATGGCGAGCCAGGGGGCGCGGTCCGCGGCGAGGACGTTGTCGTAGTGCAGGTCCCAGTGCAGCAGCCGGTCGCCGGGCTCGTCGGCGACCTCGCGCACGGCGGCGGCGCAGTCGGCGACCAGCCGTCGGTCCGCCGGGTCCGCGATGCGCTCCAGCGCCCACGGCGTCCGCTCCAGCATGCCCCGCGCGATGTCGCCGAGACGGCGCACGCCGGGCGGCGCGGGGGTGGCGGTGAGGTGGGCGAGCAGCCGGGCGATGACGAGGACGGCCTCGCGGGAGTCCTCGACGTGACTGAGCATGCGGGCCGCGTCGAGGCGCTCCAGGAGCATGGTGCCGGTGGCCGGGTCGTGGTCGAGCAGCCGTACCGCCCCGTCGCCGTCCCACAGCCGCAGGGCGACGGGCTCGCCCTCGGTCTCCTCGTCGCGGATCTGGAGCTTGAGCACGGCCGGTGTGCCGTCGGGGCGCACGACGGGCAGCACCAGGGCCGCCCAGCCGTGCATGGAGGGCCCGTCGAGGCGCAGCTCCCAGCGGTCCAGGAAGCCGGCCGCCAGCGCGGGCAGTCCGTCGATGAAGGCGCGGCCCGCCGCACCGTTGTACTTCACCTGCGAGACGGCGAGCGCGTCCGGAACGTCGATCACGTCGGCCGACGCTACCGGCGGGCGGCCCGGCGGTCACGGGATTATCCGGCGCCGACGGCACCCCTCCGGTCCCCGCAGGCCCGGAAATTCGACGGAATCCGAAGGAGACAGGCGTCGTTCACCAGGGCTAACGTCCTTGCCATGAGCAGCTCGACCAGCGGCGTCGTCAACGGTGGCATCTCCTTCTGGTACGCGGACGACGGTCTCCCGGCGGCGGTGCGCGAGCCGCTCGCCGGCGACGCGTCGGCGGACGTGGTGATCGTCGGAGGCGGATACACGGGCCTGTGGACGGCGTACTACCTGAAGCAGGCCGCCCCCTTCCTGCGGATCACCCTCCTGGAGCAGAAGTTCTGCGGCTACGGCGCCTCCGGCCGCAACGGCGGCTGGCTCTACAACGGCATCGCGGGCCGCGACCGGTACGCGAGACTCCACGGCCACGAGGCCGCGGTGCGCCTCCAGCGGGCGATGAACGACACCGTCGACGAGGTGATCCGCGCCGCCGAAGCCGAGGACATCGACGCCGACGTCCACAAGGGCGGGGTGCTCGAAGTGGCGTGCACGCCCGCGCAGGCGGCCCGGCTGAAGGCGTTCCACGAGGCCGAACTGGCCTACGGCGAGAAGGACCGGGAGCTGTACGGCGCCCGGGAGACGGCCGAGCGGATCAGGGTCGCGGACGCGGTCGGCTCCTCCTGGACCCCGCACGGGGCCCGCCTGCACCCGGTGAAACTCGTCAAGGGCCTCGCGGCGGCCGTGGAGCGCCTCGGCGTGACGATCCACGAGTCGACGCCGGTGACGGAGATCCGTCCCCGGCACGCGGTCACCCCGTACGGCACCGTCCGCGCCCCCTACGTCCTGCGCTGCACCGAGGGCTTCACCGCCTCCCTCAAGGGCCAGCGGCGGACCTGGCTGCCCATGAACTCCTCGATGATCGCCACCGAGCCGCTGACCGACGCCCAGTGGGAGTCCGTCGGCTGGGCGGACCGGCAGACCCTCGGCGACATGGCACACGCCTACATGTACGCCCAGCGCACCGCCGACGGCCGGATCGCGCTGGGCGGGCGCGGAGTGCCGTACCGCTTCGGCTCCCGCACCGACAACGACGGCACCACGCAGGCGGCGACGGTCGAGGCGCTGCGCGAGATCCTCGTCCGCTTCTTCCCGTCCCTCGCCGGACTGCGCGTCGAGCACGCCTGGTCGGGCGTCCTGGGCGTGCCCCGCGACTGGTGCGCGACCGTCACCCTGGACCGTTCCACGGGCCTCGGCTGGGCGGGCGGCTACGTCGGCTCCGGCGTCGCCACCGCCAACCTCGCCGCCCGCACCCTGTGCGACCTGGTCCAGCACGACTCGGGCCAGGGCGGCCGAACCGACCTCACCGAACTGCCCTGGGTGAACCACCGGGTGCGCCGCTGGGAACCGGAGCCCCTGCGCTGGCTCGGCGTGCAGGGCATGTACGCCGTCTACCGCGAGGCCGACCGGCGCGAACGCACGAGCCACGGCGCGGGGTCGTCCCGGCTGGCACGGATCGCGGACCGCGTGGCGGGCCGAAGCTGAGACTGCGCCCGCGCGGACGCACGCCGGACGCACGCCGGGCGCAGACCGGACACTTGCAGGGGCCCCGCGGACGGCAGACTGCGGGGCCCCTTGTCCCCCTAGGCCACCGGTTCCGGCACCGGCCGGTCGGCCGGGGTGCCGGGTTTCGGGGCTTTGGCCGTCACCATCAGGCCCGCGACCAGGCCCGCCAGCAGCATGATGCCGGCGGCCAGCCAGATGGCGACCGTGTAGCCGTGGACGATGCCCTCCCGGACGACCGACTCCCGCTGGGACGGGCCGGTGAGGTGGGAGGCGATGTAGGACGCGCTGGTGCTGGTCGCGATGGTGTTGAGCAGCGCCGTGCCGATCGAGCCGCCCACCTGCTGCGCGGTGTTGACCGTCGCCGAGGTCACGCCGGAGTCCCGCGGGGCGACCCCGGCGGTGGCGGTGGAGAAGACCGGCATGAAGGTCAGGCCCATGCCGAGGCCCATCAGGAGCAGGGCGGGCAGGATCGCGGTGGCGTACGCCGAGTCCACGGTCATCCGGGTGAGGATCACCATGCCGCCGGAGGCGAGGAGCATGCCGGGGACCATCAGCATGCGCGGGCCCACGCGGCGCAGCAGCCGGGCCGAGATCTGGGTGGAGCCGACGAGGATCGCGGCGGTCATCGGCAGGAACGCCAGGCCGGTCTTCAGGGGCGAGTAGCGCAGGATCTCCTGGAGGTAGTAGGTCATGAACAGGAAGAGTCCGAACATGCCGACGACGGCCAGCATCATCGTCACGACGCAGCCGGCGCGGTTGCGGTCGCGGATGATGTGCAGCGGCAGCAGCGGGCTCGGGGCGCGGGTCTGCCACCACACGAAGACCGCGAGGAGCACGACGCCCGCGGCGAACAGCGCCAGCACCAGCGGGTCGGTCCAGCCGCGTGGCTGCGCCTCGCTGAAGCCGTAGACGAGCGCGACCAGACCGCCGCAGCCGAGGACGACCCCGGGGACGTCCAGGCGGGCGCCGGTGTGTCCGGGGCGGTCGTGCAGGAGCAGGAAGGCGCCGATCACGGCGGCGACGGCGATGGGGATGTTGACGTACAGGCACCAGCGCCAGTTCAGGTACTCCGTGAGTACACCGCCGACGATGAAACCCACGGCGGCGCCGCTGGCGGCCAGCGTGCCGTAGATGCCGAAGGCCTTCCCGCGCTCCTTCGGTTCGGTGAACGTGGTCGCCAGCAGCGACAGTGCCGACGGCGCGAGGACGGCGGCGAAGACGCCCTGGAGGGCGCGGGCGCCGAAGAGCATCGCCGACGTGGTGGCGGCGCCGCCGATCGCGGAGGCGGCGGCGAAGCCGATCAGCCCGATGACGAAGGTGCGTTTGCGCCCCACCAGGTCCGCGATCCGGCCGCCGAGCAGCAGCAGACCGCCGAAGGCGAGGGTGTAGGCGGTGATCACCCACTGGCGGTTGCCGTCGGACATGCCCAGGTCGCGCTGCGCGGAGGGCAGCGCGATGTTCACGATGGTCGCGTCGAGGACGACCATCAGCTGGGCCAGGGCGATCACCACCAGCCCCCACCAGCGGCGGGGGTCGGCCTCCGCGGGCGCGGCCGGCTCACCTGTCCGGGTGCCACTCATCTGGCCAGAAGACCATGAAACGGGGCGTATCGCATCCCGTTGCGCAGGTGGTCGTACCGCCGCCTTTCATGGCTCCAGGACCACCTTCCCGGTCGTCGCCCGGGTCTCCAGCGCGCGGTGCGCGGCGGCGGCGCCGGCGAGCGGGAAGCGGTGCACGGCCGGGGTGAGCCGGCCCTCGGCGGCCTCGGTGAGGGCGCGCAGTTCCAGGGTGCGTACGGGATCGGGGCCGCCGGCCTGCTCCATCATCACCGGGCCGAGCACCTGCTGGGAGACGCCGTCGACGAGGTAGGGGGCGCCGTCGTGCAGCCCCTTGCCCGACCAGCCGAAGACGAGGTGCCTGCCGCCGGGCCCGAGCAGGGCGACGGCCTCGCGGGCGACGTCCCCGCCGACGCCGTCGAAGACGACGGTGGCACCGCCGCCGCCCAGGTGGGCGCGGACCGCGGCCGGCCATCGCGGGTCCTGGTAGTCGACGGCGAAGTCGGCGCCGTTCGCGGCGACGCGGGCGGTCTTCTCCGGGCCGCCGGCGAGCCCGATCACCGTGGCGCCGGCGTTCTTGGCGTACTGCACGAGCAGGGTGCCGATACCGCCGGCGGCGGCCGGGACCACGGCCACCGAACCGGGACCGAGGTCGGCGAACTGCAGGATCCCCATCGTCGTACGCCCCGTGCCGATCATGGCGACGGCCTCGGCGAAGTCCAGGTTCCCGGGGATCTCGTGCAGCCGGGCGTGGTCGGCGACGGCGAGTTCCGCGTAGCCGCCGGGCGCGAATCCGAGGTGGACGACGACGCGCACGCCGAGCAGGCTTCCGGGCGCGCCCTCCCCGAGGGACTCGACGACGCCCGCCACCTCGCGGCCGGGGACCGTGGGCAGGGCGGGAAGCTCGGGCGCCGGTCCCTGGATGCCCTCGCGCAGGGTGGTGTCCAGGAGGTGGACGCCCGCCGCGCGGACGGCGATCCGGACCTGGCCCGGGCCCGGCCGCGGATCCTCGACCTCTTCGAGGGTGAGGTTCTCGGCCGGGCCGAAGGCGTGCAGGCGGATGGCGCGCATGGGATCCCCCAGGGTGAGGCGGGCTGTGTGCGTCCCACCCAACGACCTCAAGCACCCTTGAGGTCAAGCTCCCGCCGGCCGAGGGCCAGGGACACCGCCGTCAGCGCGCTGTTGAACGACACCTCCGACAGCAGCCCCGGAGCGGCGACCTGGTCACCGGCGAGGTAGACCCCGTCGCCGCGGTCGACGGCGGGCCGGTCGCGCCAGGTCGTGCCGGGCGGGTCGACGGCGCCGGTACGGCCGTTCGCGATCGCCTCGCGCCGCCAGGTGAGGCGCTCGCGCCAGCCGGGGAAGCCGAGGTCGAGCAGCTGCTCGGCGCGGGCGGTGCCGTCGGCCTTCGACTCGTCGGGCGCGATGGGGATCTGTCCCTGGATCAGCTGCTCGCCCGCCGGGGCCAGCGTGCGGTCCTGCGCGGTGAACCGTTCGATCCAGCCCGGTGCGTCCAGGTCCGAGACCGCGAAGGCGTCGCCGCGCCGGGTCCGTACCGCCAGGTCGATCAGGGTGGTGCGGCCGCTGGGCCAGCTCAGCGCGGGGTCGCCCAGCAGGCGGCGGGCGGCGTCGAGAGAGGTGGCGACGACGACCGGGGAGCCGGCCGGCACCGCGTCGACGCGGGAGAGCGTCTCCACCCGGACCCCGAGGTTCCACGCGAGGGCCGCCATCCGGTCGATCACCCCGGACCAGCCGCCGCGCGGGTAGTGCGCCTCGGGCGGCAGCTTGGTGGCCCGGCGCAGCCGCTCCTGCACGAAGGCGGCGGACAGCGACCCCGGGTCGTGGTGGAAGAGGGCGACGGCGCAGTAGTGGGCGGCGGCCCGGGCGCCCTCCTCGCCCGCGACGCCGGTCGCCCAGGTCAGGAAGTCGGTGTCCACGGGGGCCTGTCCGGCGCCCCGGCGCAGCAGCTTGAGCATGGCGAAGGGCGGGGTGCGGCGCAGTACGCCCTTGTGGCGCAGCCGCAGCCGGGCCCCCTCCAGCGGCGGGAGCGGCGCGAGCGGACCGATCAGGTCGCGCTGCTTGAGCCACGCCCAGTGCGGGCCGCCGTTGTAGAGGGCGTGCGGGCCGTCGTTGGTCCGGTACCGGCCGTCGGCCGTCCGGGCCCGTCCGCCGAGCGTGTGGTGCGCCTCGTGGACGGTGACCTTGGCGCCCGCCTCGGCGGCGGTGATGGCCGCGGTCAGTCCGGCGAAGCCGCCGCCGATGACGGTGATGCGATGCATGGCTCGGGGTCTCCCTCGGGTCGGGGTCGCCTGGTGTGGTGCCTGTCTGCGAGTACGACGGCCGCGGGGTGCCGAATGTGACATGCGGCCGGGAGAAAAGGCGTTCGCGCAGGCCGGAGCGGGTTGTCAGTGCCGGGGTGCAGCATGGGGGGATGGCGAGGCGAGCGGCGGGCGGCGGCGGTACGGGTGCGACGAAGGTACGGGCGGCACGGCGCCCGGAGCTGCGGCTGCCGCCGCTGGAGCCGCACGACGGAGGGCAGCTGGAACCGGACGGGGACTACGACGGGCTGGAGTTCCGGGACACCGACTTCGCCGGTCAGGACGGCGCCGGCGCCCGCTTCATGGACTGCGCGCTCACGGGGTGCGCGCTGGACGAGGCGTCCCTGACCCGGGCCCGGCTGCTCGACTCGGTCCTCAGCGGAGTCCGGGGCGTCGGTACGCGGCTCGCCGAGGCGACCCTGCGCGACGTCGAGCTGGTCGACGCCCGCCTGGGCGGCACCCAGCTGCACGGCGCCGTCCTGGAGAGGGTGCTGGTCCGCGGCGGCAAGATCGACTATCTGAACCTGCGCCGGGCCCGCCTCAAGGACGTCGTCTTCGAGAGCTGCGTCCTGGTCGAGCCGGACTTCGGGGGCGCCCGGCTGGAGCGGGTCGAGTTCGTGGACTGCGCCCTGAAGGGGGCGGACTTCAGCGCGGCGACCCTCACGGACGTCGACCTGCGCGGCGCCGCCCCGCTGGAGCTGGCCCGGGGCGTGGACCGGCTGTCGGGGGCGGTGATCAGCCCGGCCCAGCTGCTGGACCTGGCGCCGGTGCTGGCGGCGGAGCTGGGGGTGCGGGTGCTGGCGGGGGAGTAGGGCGGGCGGGGCGCCGGCGCGAGGCGGCGCCCGAGGCGCTCAGGAGACCCGCGGGAAGCGGGCCTGGAGGGTCCAGATCGCCGGGTTGTCCGCCAGGTCGTCGTGCATGTCGGTGAGGTCGGCGATCAGGTCGTGCAGGAAGTCGCGGCACTCCCGGCGCAGTTCGGCGTGGGAGAAGGAGAGCGGGGGCTCGCTCTCCGGCAGCCACTCGGCCTCGATGTCGACCCAGCCGAAGCGGCGCTCGAAGAGCAGGCGGTCGGTGGACTCGGTGAAGTCCAGCTCCGCCCGCTGCGGCCGGGCGGCCCTGGACCCCGCCGGGTCCCGGTCGACGCGCTCCACGATGTCGCACAGCGCCCAGGCGAAGTCGAGCACCGGCACCCATCCCCAGGCTGTGGAGAACTCCCGGTCCGCCTTGGTGTCGGCGAGATACACGTCCCCGCAGAACAGGTCGTGCCGCAGCGCCCGGACGTCCGCACGGCGGTAGTCGGTCTGCGGGGGGTCGGGGAAGCGGGTGGAGAGGGCGTAGCCGATGTCGAGCACGCAGGTGATGGTGTCACGGCCCGGCCGCCGCCGGCGCCGGACCGGTCGCGGTGCGGTGCCTCACGGGCTCTCCGGCCGGCCGTCCCCGTACAGCCAGTCCTCCCAGATCTCCGTGAAGTCCTCGTCCGGCGCCGACTTCTCCACGTACGCCGTGAAGTCGTCGGTGTCCGCGTTGCCGTGGCGGTGGGCGGTGGCCCAGCCACGCAGGAGGTCCCAGAAGGCGTCGTCGCCGACCTTCTGGCGGATCTTGTGCAGGACCATCGCGCCGCGCTGGTAGACGGGGCTCGCGGAGATGTCCTCCGCGTCGGGCGGGTCAGCGGGCGGGAACGCCCAGATCGAGGCGTCGGCGTCCTCGTCGGGGTAGTAGGTCCCGTCGTAGAGCGCGTCGAAGGTCTGCTGCGCGCTGTCGCCGCCCTCGTCCTCCTCCCACAGCCACTCGGCGTAGGTGGCGAACCCCTCGTTGAGCCACATGTCCTGCCAGGTCTTCGGGCTGACGGAGTTCCCGTACCACTGGTGGGCGAGTTCGTGGACGAGCAGGACGGTGTCGGGGGCGCCGGGGAAGTACGGCCGGTTCTGGGTCTCCAGGGCGTAGCCGGCGTCCTGGACCCGGTCGACGATCGCGCCGGTGGAGGAGAAGGGGTACGGGCCGAAGTTCTCCTCGGCCCACTCCACGATCTCGGGGATCCGCCCCAGGACCTTCCGGCTCGCGTCGGCCTGCTCCGGGTCGACGGCCGTGTACACCGGCAAGCCGTCGTCGGTGGTGGAGCGGTCGGTCTCCCAGTCGCCGACGGCCACCGTGACGACGTGGCTCGACATCGGCTCGGCGGTGTGCCAGGTGAACGTCGTCCGGCCGTCGCGGGTCCTCTCGCCCGTCAACTCGCCGTTGGAGACCGCCCCGAGCCCCTCCGGCACGGTCACCGCGAGGTCGTAGGTGGCCTTGTCGGAAGGGTGGTGGCTGCCGGGGAACCAGGCCATCGAGCCCGTCGGCTGACCGAGCCCGACCGCGCCGTCCTCGGTGGGCAGCCAGCCCTCCTCGGAGCCGTCGGGGTCGGTCACCGTCACCGGGTCGCCGGAGTAGCGGACGGTCACACGGAACGTCTCCCCGTCGTCCAGCTCGTCCGCCGGGCGGACGGTCAGCTCCTGTCCGGCCCGGTTGAAGCGGGCGTTCCGGCCCTCGACCGTGACCTTCTCGACGTCCAGGCCCTTGAGGTCGAGGTTGAAGGCGGACATGTCCCGGGTCGCGCGGGCGGTGATCGTCGCGGTGCCGGTGAGGTGCTCGGCGTCGGGGTCGTAGGCCAGGGTCAGGTCGTAGTGCCCGACGTCGTAGCCGCCGTTTCCCGCCTTCGGGAAGTACGGGTCGCGCACGCCCGAGCCACCGGGGGTGCCGTCGACCGCGCCGCCACCGCTGCACGCCGCGAGGGCGGTGGCGGTGGCGGCGGCTACGAGCAGACGGGTGGTGCGCACGTCGTGATCCTATGAGGCGTTTCACGTGAAACGCCCGCTGGGACCGGCTGTCGGGGCCTTTGGGGAGGCGTGGGGCGTTGCTAGTCGATCGCCGCCGCACCCGCCTGCGCGAACTTCTCGTCCAGCGTGCCGGACGGGGCACCCGCGACGCCGATGCCGGCGATCGGCGCCTTGTCGGCGGTGACCGGGACGCCGCCGCCCAGGAACAGGGTGCCCGGGATGTCCTTCAGGTTCGGGGCGTTCTCCAGGCGGCCCTCCAACTCGCTGGTCGGCGCGTTCCAGGAGACCGCGGTGAACGCCTTCTTCTCGGCCGACTCGTAGGACTGCGGGCCGGCGCCGTCGCCGCGCATGGTGAGGATCGTGTTGCCGTTGCGGTCGACGACCGCGACCGTGATCCGCTGGCCCTCCTTCTCGGCGGCCTTCAGCGCGGCCCGCGCCGCCTCGTTCGCGGCGCCGATCGTCAGGTGCGTGGAGGTGGTGGTGTCACGCTTTCCGGCCGCGGCGGCGGGGGCGGTGGCCACGGCGGAGTCCTGGGCGGCCTGCGGTGCGGAGGCGTTCGCCGCCACCGTGCCGAAGGTGCCGGCGGCGACGGCGGCGAGAACGGCGCCGCCGGTGGCGATGCGGGTCCGCCGGGAGAGGGTCTTCTTCATGGTGGTCTGCTCCTCGGGGTGGGATATCGGGGGGATATCGCGGTGGGGAAGGGGGTGGGAAAGGGGTTGTTCCGTCTGCTCTCCACCCTCCGCCCCGCACCCCGGGCGCACGGTCGCCGTTCCGGGTGCTCGTGGGCGACGGAACGGGCGACGGCGGGGTCATCCGATCGGCTGACCCGCCGGCCCTCCCGAAGGGCCACCATGGGAGTGTCCGCGCAGCTCAGCGGTCTCCTACGGCACGTTGTAGGACACGAAGGCGACAAAGGAGGCGCGTGGGATGCCGAAGCCGTACGACCCGGACACCCGGTGGCTCGGCGCCGTCATGCACGTGGCGTTCTTCCTGCTGCTCGGCGGCGCCCTGGCCCGCTTCCTGCTGCGCCACCCCGGCGAGCCCCGCACCCCGTGGATCCTCGCCCTGTCCCTCGCGCTGGCCGTGCTGCACCTGCTCGGCCCCGTCCTGAGCGGCCCCGGTGCGCGGCCCACCCGGCGGCGCCTGGCCTGGCTCGGCCTGGTGGTCGTGGTGTGGATGGTGCTGGTCGTCCTCGCGCCCAGCTTCTCCTGGTGCGCGGTGCCCCTCTTCTACACCGGCCTGCGCACCCTGCCGGCCCGGGCGGCGCTCGTGCTGGTGACCGTCCTGACGGTGTTCGTCGTCGCCGCGCAGTTCCGGCTCGCCGGGCGCTTCGACCCGAACCTGCTGCTCGCGCCGCCCGCCGTCGCCGCGATCGCCGCCGCCGTGTTCCTGCACACCGAACGGCAGGCGGCCCGGCAGCGCGCCCTGATCGACGACCTGATCCGCACCCGCCGCGAACTCGCCGCCTCCGAGCGCCGTGAGGGCACCCTCGCCGAACGCCAGCGGCTGTCCATGGAGATCCACGACAGTCTCGCCCAGGGCCTGTCCAGCCAGCGGATGCTGCTCCAGGCGGCCGAGCGGGTCTGGGAGTCCGACCCGGGCAAGGCCCGCACCCACGTCCGGGGCGCCGCCTCCGTCGCCGAGCACAACCTCACCGAGGCCCGCCGCTTCGTCCACGACCTCGCCCCCGCCGACCTCGCCCGCGGCGGCGGCCTTCAGGCGGCGCTGCGTGCCCTGGCCGCACGGGAGTCCGGCGACCACCTCACCGTGCGCGTCCACGTGGACGACGGCGCCCGCGTCCCGCCGCTGCCCGACCGCGTCCAGTCGGCCCTGCTGCGCATCGCCCAGGGCGCCCTGGCCAACGTCCGGGAACACGCGGACGCGTCCACCGTCGCGCTCACCCTCACCCTCCTCGACGACCAGGCCGTCCTGGACGTCACCGACGACGGGCAGGGCTTCGACCCGGCCGCGCTGCCCGACGCCCCCGCCGGGGTGCGCGGACACGGGCTGCCCGCCATGCGCGCCCGGCTGCGTCAGCTCGGCGGCACCCTGACCGTCGAGTCCGCGCCCGGCGAGGGCACCGTCCTGTCCGCCGCCGTCCCCCTGGAAGCGCCCCGAACCGACCCGGCCGACCCGCTGGAGGCACCCCGATGACCGCTTCGGCCACCCCGCTGGAGGCCCCCCGATGACCGACCCGGCAGGCAGTGGCCCCGCCCCCGTGCGCATCCTGGTCTGCGACGACCACGTCGTCGTACGCGCCGGGCTGCTCGCCCTGCTCGACAGCGCCCCCGGCATCGAGGTGGCCGGCGAGGCGGGAACCGGCGAGGAGGCGCTCGCGCTCGCCGCGCGGCTGGCGCCGGACGTGGTGCTGATGGACCTTCAACTCGGCGAGGGCATCGACGGCGTGGAGACCACCCGCCGCCTCACGCAGGCCGAAGAAGCCGGGGGAACCGCCCCGCACGTCCTGGTCCTCACCACGTACGACACCGACGCCGACATCACCCGCGCCATCGAGGCCGGCGCGACCGGCTATCTGCTGAAGGCCGAACGCCCCGAGGAACTCTTCGCGGCCATCCACGCCGCCGCCGAGGGCCGCACGGCTCTGTCCGGACCGGTCGCCAGCCGGGTCATGGCCAACATGCGCAGCCCGCGCCCCTCCCTCACCGACCGCGAACGCGACATCCTGGCCCAGCTCGCCACCGGACTCGGCAACCGGGAGATCGCCCGCGCCCTGTTCATCAGCGAGGCCACGGTGAAGACCCATCTGCGCCGCATCTACGACAAGCTCGGCGTCGACACCCGCGCGGGCGCGGTCGCGGTGGCCAAGGAGCGGCGCCTGCTGCCGTGACGCCCCGCTGCCGGTACGCCGAAGGCCCCCCGGCGCACGACCGGGGGGCCTTCGTACGGAACGAACGGGTGAGTGAACGTCAGACGTTCACACCGAAGTCCTGGGCGATGCCCACCAGGCCCGAGGCGTAGCCCTGGCCGACGGCGCGGAACTTCCACTCGGCGCCGTTGCGGTACAGCTCGCCGAAGACCATGGCGGTCTCGGTGGCCGCGTCCTCGGAGAGGTCGTAGCGGGCGATCTCGGCGCCGCCGGCCTTGTTGAGGATGCGGATGTAGGCGTTGCGCACCTGGCCGAAGTTCTGCGAACGGTTCTCGGCGTCGTAGATCGACACCGGGAAGACGATCTTCTCGATGTCGGCCGGGAGGCCGGCCAGGTTGACGTTGATCGCCTCGTCGTCGCCGGCGCCCTCGCCCGTGCGGTTGTCACCGGTGTGGACGATCGTGTTGTCCGGCGTCTGCTTGTTGTTGAAGAACACGAAGTGGGCGTCGGAGTAGACCTTGCCCTCCGTGTTGACCGCGATCGCGGAGGCGTCGAGGTCGAAGTCGGTGCCGGTGGTGGTGCGGACGTCCCAGCCGAGGCCCACGGTGACTTCGGTCAGGCCCGGAGCCTCCTTGGTGAGCGAGACGTTGCCACCCTTGGACAGGCTTACAGCCATTGTTGGGAGTCCCTTCCTTCGTGTACGTACGGCAAGAAAGCTACAGCTACCCCCATGAACGACGAGAGGGGTACGCAAGGTTCCTGCTCTCTTTACTTTCTTTACCGAGGCCTGGATCAGGATATTGGGATGACGTGGGCCGTCCGGGGACGGGAACATGGACGGCATGTCCGGTCCCCATGTCATCCGCGGCTCCGTCTCCCTGCCCGAGGCCGAGCTCGTCTGGCGTTTCTCGCGCTCCTCGGGGCCCGGCGGCCAGCACGTCAACACCACGGACACGGCGGTCGAACTCCGCTTCGACCTGGCGAGGACCGAGGCCCTGCCGGAGGTGTGGAAGACGCGGGCCCTGGAGCGGCTGGCCGGGCGCCTGACCGACGGCGTCGTCACCGTCCGCGCCTCCGAGCACCGCTCCCAGTGGCGCAACCGCGAGACCGCCGCCGTACGCCTCGCCGCGCTCCTCGCCGAGGCCACCGCGCCCCCGCCCAAGCCCCGCAGGCCGACCCGCATCCCGCGCGGCATCAACGAACGCCGGCTGCGGGAGAAGAAACAGCGCTCGCAGACCAAGCGGGGCCGCACCCCGAAGAGCTGGGACTAGCTAGCCCAGCTCCAGCACGCCCACCGTCTCGCCCTCGCTGGTCTCCCCGTTGGGGCCAAAGCCCAGGCCCAGGTAGAAGCCCTCGGGGCCGTCCGGGCCCGGATGCCAGGTCACCCAGCATTCCTTGCCGCCGCGGCGGCGGACCTCCTGGGCCACCGACTCCACGGCGAAGCGGCCGTACCCCCGGCCCTGCTCCCCGGCCGCGATGTTCAGCCGCCACAGCCCGGAGCGCCGGACGCTGCCGTCCTCGTACCAGTCGATGTCGAAGAAGGCCATGAGGAAGCCGACGGGGCGGTCGCCGTCGAGGATCAGCCGGGGCCAGGCGGCGTCGGGGTGGACGTAGGCCTCGGCCAGGGACTTCACCACCGGGGAGACGGCGTGTTCCTGCTCGGGGAGCACCCGTATGCCGAGGGCGGTGTCGAGGTTCGCGGGAGTGATCTCCACCAGCCGGAGCGGGGGTCGGATCGAGGTACCGGTCGTCATGCGCGCACCCTAAATACGCGGCTCACGCGCGGGCGAGCGAATTCGGCTCAGCCCAGCTGCCGGTACCGCCCCTTGAAGTACGCCAGCGGCCCCCCGTCCGCGCTCGGCAGCGAGGCGGTCAGTACGCGGCCGATGACCAGCGTGTGGTCGCCGGCGGGCACCCGCTGCTCGGTACGGCACTCCAGGGTCGCCAGCGCCCCGCCCACCAGGGGCGCTCCGGACGCCTCGCCCCGCAGGTAGGGGATGTCCGCGAACAGCAGCCGGTCGCTGACGCGGCCCTTCATCGCGAAGCGGCCCGCGATGTGCCGCTGGCTCTCGGACAGGACGGAGACCGCCCACAGGGGCTGCTCGTCGAGCAGGTCGTCCATGCGGGAGCCCTCGCGCAGGCTGACCAGGACCAGTGGCGGGTCCAGGGACACCGACATGAACGCCGTGGCCGTCATCCCGACGTCCTCGCCGCGCGGTGCCTGCGGGTCGTCGGGGTCGAGCGGCGGCTCCTGCGCGGTCACCAGGACCACGCCCGAGGCCAGCCGGGACATGGCGGCACGGAACTCCTCGTTGCTCACCCCCTCAGCATGCCCGGCGAGGGGCGACGGCAACGGGAGCGTGGGGGACGCGGGGGACGCGAGGGAAGGAGTGTTCGGCACCCCGCCACGCTAATCGGCGGGCCGCGGGCGGGGCATCGGGCCCCGGTCCGAATCGGGACCTAGGACCACAGAAGGAGACGTGCGCATACCTACAAACTTTGCGTTCAGTAAACGCACAGGGAAAACGCAGAAACACCACTCAATTGTTCATCTTTCGCTGTGACTTGAGTCACAAGGAGCGGTAATTGTTGACCCTGTGTACCGAGTGGGGAGCGCGCTGTGATTCAGTGGCGGGGAACCTGCAAGGGCACCATCAGTAAGGGCGCCGAAGAGAACCCTTGATTCGCTGCGAGGTCTCGGGGGGAGGGCGAGCATGGAGACCGAGTCGGAGCCCTACGTCCGTCTTGCGTCCCTGCGTCAACTGCACCAGGTCATGGCCGACATGAACACGGCCCGCAGCCTGGCCGACACCCTGCAGACCGTCGCCGACGGCGTCGTCCAGGCCCTCGGGTACGAGCTGGCGTGCATCAACCTGGTCCGCCCCGACGGCGACCTCGTCGTCGCCGCCTTCTCCGGCAACCAGGCCGCCGAGGCGCTCATCACCGGCCGGGCGGGCTCCCGGGAGTCCTGGGACCGCCGCCTGAGCATGGGCGAGCAGTGGGGCGACCTGATCTTCATACCCCACACCGAGGGCTGGATCCTCGACGACGACGACGTCCCGCAGTGGTACACCGACGGGCCCGCGCCCCGCTTCGAGGACGAGTGGCACCCCTCGGACCGGCTCTTCGCCCCGATGTACGCGCCCGGCCCGCAGGGCAGTGGCAACAGCGGCGAGCTGATCGGCGTCCTGTCCGTGGACCGGCCGCGCAACGGCCGCCGCCCCGGGGCCTGGGGCCGCGAGGCTTTGCAGATGTACGCGTTCCAGGCCGCCATCGCGATCAGCAACGCCCGGCTCCGCTCCAACATGCAGCGCGCCCTGGTCCGCCTGGAGCGCGACCAGCAGGCGCTCAGGGCCAGTGAGGAGAGCTTCCGGCAGGCCTTCGAGTACGCCCCCTCCGGCATGGCCATCGCCGAGATGGGCGGCGACCAGCACGGCCGGATCCTGCGCACCAACGACGCGCTCTGCCGCCTCCTCGGCCGCCCCGCCTCCGCGATGCGCCGCTACGCCTTCTCCGACCTCGTCCACCCCGAGGACATCGGCACCCTGCTGCGCACCTCCGCCGAGGGCGGCCGGGCCGAGCTGCGCCTGGGCCGCCGCGACGGCACCTACGTCTGGGTCTCGCTGCGCAACAGTGTCGTCGCCGACGCCGCCGACGGGCCGCGCTTCCTGCTCACCCACGTCGAGGACATAGAGGAGCGCAAGCGGCGCGAGCTCCAGCTCGCCCACCGCGCCTCCCACGACTCCCTCACCGGCCTGCCGAACTCCGCCGAGCTGCGCTCCCGCCTCGCCGCCCGGCTCTGCCGGCGCCCGCAGTCGCCGCACGCGGGTGTGGTGGACGCCATGGACGCCGCGTACGGGGACTCCGCCGTCCTCGACTCCGGCGGCCACACCTTCGACTTCGGCGCGGTCACCGAGCCGTACGGCGCCTACGACCACCATGTGCACGCCGTCGCCCCCGCGGACGGCCGGGACGACGGCACGAAGGGGCTCGCGGTCCTCTTCTGCGACCTGGACGGCTTCAAGTCGATCAACGACCGGTTCGGGCACAACGCCGGTGACACCGTGCTCATCGAGGTCGCCCGCCGGCTCAGCGGCGGCGTGCGCGACGGCGACACGGTGGCCCGGCTCGGCGGCGACGAGTTCGTGATCCTCGCCAACGGGCTCGGCCGGGCCGACGCCCAGGACCTCGCCGTACGGCTGCGCAACGAGATCATCCAGCCCATCCGGGCCGAGGGAAGGGCCGTCCGCGTGGGTGCCAGTTTCGGCATCGGGTGGGCCCACTGCGGCATGACGGCGGACGAAGTGCTGAAGTCAGCTGACGAACGGATGTACGTCGAGAAACGATCTCGTCCCAAACAGCATCGCCGAGCCGGATGATCACCAGGTCAGCGCCTTGATGCGGTCTGAGTCACCCTTTCGGGTCAGTGGGAGCGGGTAGGCTCGCCATCTCACACCCATACCGCACACGCACCGCATCTGGTTAGGAGACCTAGGGATGACGCCCGGCAACAACGGCGCGAGCACGCCCGAGGACGACGACCCCTTCGGCTACCTCTACGCCGACGGGCAGGCCAACGGGGCCCAGCCGCCGTCCGGTGGCTACGGCTACCCGAACTCGGTCAACCGGGTGCGTCCCGTCGGCACGCGGCAGTACGGAGCACCACAGGGCCAGGCCGCCCAGACCGCGGCCTACGGCCAGGCCGCCCCGCAGCAGCAGGGCACCTACGGCCAGCAGCAGGGCGCCTACGGCCGGCCGAACGCGCACTACGCGGCGCCGGAGACCTTCCCCGGCGGCGGTTCTCCCACCGCACCGCAGCAGTCGGCGCACGGCGGGGGCGGCGGGCGCCGCGGCCCCAACACCAAGGGTCTGCTGATCGGCGCGGTCGCGGTCGTCGCGGCGGTGGTCATCGGTATCGCCGTGGCCATGACGAGCAGCGGCTCGGAGGACGACAAGGGCGGCGACGAGGCGGGTGGCGGCACCGCCCCCACCCAGTCCGACACCACCGAGCCGAGCCCGTCGGCGAGCGACGGGGCCGAGGAAGAGGTGAAGCTCCCGGCCGTGGACGCGAAGGCGCTGCGGCTGTCGCCCGGCGTGGCGACGGCGTCGGAGATCGACGGCGCCCGGTCGGACGGCGGCGTCTATGTGGCCAATCTCAACCAGCCCGGCGCCTCGGTCACCTGGACCGTGGACGGCATCCCCGAGGACGGCCTCTACACCCTCTTCGCCGGCTACAGCGCGGCCGGCGAGGACCAGTCGATGACCCTGACGGTCAACGGCAAGGAGTTCGGCAGCAAGCTGAACCTGGGCAACTTCACCGGTGCCGAGGACGGCGACTTCGCCAAGGGCTGGACCAAGACCTACGCCTGGCCCACCCTCAACAAGGGCACCAACACCATCTCGCTCTCCTGCGCCGACGGCGACAAGTGCAACGTCCTGCTGGACCAGTTCTCCCTGAAGAAGGGCCAGGTCAAGGACTAGGGACCGGCGGACAGGCCCTGGGGCGTCCCCGGCCGGCGCGTTACGCCGCGCCCGCCGCCTCCGCCGTCACCGCGACCCCGCGTCCGAGCAGCTCCTCGTACGCCCCCCGGTCGAACTCGCCCGCCACCGGTGCCAGCACCGTCGCCGCGGACAGGGCGACCGCGCGGGCCAGGCGGTCCGGCCAGGGCAGGTGCTCGACCAGGCCCGAGAGCAGTCCCGCGACCGCCGAGTCGCCCGCGCCGGTCGGGTTGCCGTGGACGTGGGCGGGCGGCGCGGCGCGCCAGCGGCCCTCCGGGGTCACCGCGAGCAGCCCGTCGGCGCCCAGCGAGGCGACCACCGAGCGGGCACCGCGGCGCCGGGCGGCCTGGGTGGCCCGCAGCGGCTCGTGCGAACCGGTCAGCTCGGCCAGTTCGTCGGCGTTCGGCTTGATCAGGTCCGGTCGGGCGGCGACCCCCCGGCGCAGCGGCTCCCCGCTGGTGTCCAGCAGCACGGGGACGCCGGCGGCGCGGGCGGTGCGTATCAGCCCGGCGTAGGCGTTCACCGGGACGCCAGGCGGCAGGCTGCCGCACAGGGCCACCGCGGCGGCACCGGCCAGCAGGTCCTCGTAGGTCTCCTGGAAGGCGTTCCACTCGGCGGGGGCGACGGCCGGGCCGGGTTCGTTGAGCTGGGTGGTGTCGCCGGTGCGTTCGTCGACGACGGCGATGGTGCGGCGGGTCGCCCCCGCGACCGGTACGAGCGCGTCGGTCACCCCGGGCACGCCGGTGAGTCCCTCGCGCACGACGTCCCCGGTGGTGCCGCCCGCGAAGCCGGTGACCGTCACCCGGTGTCCGAGGGTCGCCAGCACCCGGGCCACGTTCAGCCCTTTGCCGCCGGGGCGCTCCGTCACCGCGGTGACCCGGTGGGAGGCGTGGGGGCGCAGGGCCGGGACACGGTAGGTGATGTCGAGAGCGGTGTTCAGCGTGACGGTGAGGATCACCCGTGTCACCTGTGTCACCTGTGTCGACCTCCCCCGATCGGCTGCGGCTGCCGTGTGTCCCCGGAAGTTGTCTTCCGGGGACACGATCATGCCAAAAGGACGGCGGTGGGCCCACCCCCGGGATCGGCCACCGTCGGCCGGTCCGGGGCCGGACTCGGGGACGGATCAGCCCAGTTGGGGATCGACCACCCATTCGCCCCGGCGCATGACGCCCACCAGGTCGAAGGCGTCGTCCAGGACCACCAGGTCGGCGTCCCTGCCGGGTTCCAGGGAGCCGACCCGGTCGGCCAGGCCGAGCAGCCGCGCCGGGTTGGCGGAGATCGCCGCGACGACGTCCTCGACGGGCAGCCCGTCCACCGTCACCGCCCGCTTGAAGGCGCGGTCCAGGGTGAGCGTGGAGCCCGCGATCGAGCCGCCCTCCACCAGCCGGGCCACGCCGTCGGCGACCTCGACCTCCATCGGGCCGAGCAGGTAGCGGCCGTCGCCGAAGCCGGCCGCGTCCATCGCGTCGGTGATGAAGGCGACCCGGGCGGCGCCCGCGTGGTGGAAGGCGAGGCGGAGCGCGGCCGGGTGCAGATGGGTGCCGTCGTTGATCAGCTCGACGGTGATCCGCTCGTCCTCCAGCAGCGCGGTGATCGGGCCGGGGGCGCGGTGGCCGAGCGGCGGCATCGCGTTGAACAGGTGCGTGGCGACCGTGGCGCCCGCGTCGATGGCCTGGAGCGTCTGCTCGTACGTGGCGTCGGTGTGCCCGACCGCCGCGATCACGCCGTGCTCCGCGAGCAGCCGTACGGAGTCCAGGCCGCCCGGCAGCTCGGTGGCCAGCGTCATCATCTTCGCGTGGCCGTGCGCGGCGTCGATCAGCTTGCGGACCTCGGCCGGGTCGGGGTCGCGCAGCAGCTGCTCGTCGTGCGCGCCCTTGCGGCACGGGGAGATGAACGGCCCCTCGAAGTGGATGCCGGCGATGTCGCCCTGCTGGGCCAGCTCGGCGAGCAGCCCGGCTTGCCGGGCGAGAAAGTCCAGGTCACCGGTGACGGCGGAGGCGACCACCGTCGTCGTGCCGTGCCGTCGGTGGGTCTCGACGCCCTTGCGGATGTCCTCGTGGGTGCCGCCGGTGAAGGAGGCGCCGCCGCCGCCGTGGTTGTGGATGTCGACGAAGCCGGGGACCACCCAGTGGCCCGACACGTCGATGACTTCCGCCCCCGGGGGCGCCGTGTCCGCGATCCGCGTGCCGCCGACGATCACGCGGCCGTCGTCCACGGTGCCGGTGGGCAGTACCACCCGGGCACCGGCGAGAACCTTGCTTGGGGCCATCAGGTGGTTACCTCCGGGGGAGTCGCGGTTGTGGGAGTGGTGCTGAGCAGGTCCCAGGCCATGAGCCCGGCACCCAGGCAGCCGGCGGTGTCCCCCAGCGCCGCGGGGACCAGTTCCGGCAGCTTCTGGAAGGTGACGCGCCGCCGGACGGCGTCCCGCAGCGGTGTGAACAAGGTTTCCCCCGCCTCGGCGAGGCCGCCACCGATGATCAGGACGCGCGGGTCCAGCAGAGTGAGGGCGGTGACCAGCCCGTCGGCGAGCGCGTCCACGGCGTCCCGCCACACGGCGAGCGCGCGGGCGTCGCCCGACTCGACGGCCTTGGCGCAGTCGGCGGCGTCCGCGTCCGGGTCGCCGCACGCCTCGGCCCACGCCTGGCTGACCGCCGACGCGGACGCGAACCGCTCCAGGCAGCCGCGCTGCCCGCACGGACACGGGGTGCCGCCGGGCCGTACGACGATGTGGCCGATCTCGCCCGCGAAGCCGTGGGCGCCCGACTCCACCCGGCCGTCGATGCCGATGGCGCCCGCGATGCCGGTGCCCAGCGGCACGAACAGGAACCGGTCGGCGCCCTGCCCGGCCCCGATCCGGCCCTCGGCGAGCCCGCCGGTGCGCACGTCGTGGCCGAGGGCGACCGGGATACCGCCGAGCCGGTCGCCGAGCAGCGCACGCAGCGGTACGTCGCGCCAGCCGAGGTTGGCCGCGTACACGGCGGTGCCGTGCTCCTCGTCGATGATGCCGGGGACGGCCACGCCGGCGGCACGGGCGGGCTCGCCGAACCGGTCGGCACCGTAGGCGCGCAGTTCGGCGGCGAAGTCCAGGATGCCCGCGACGACGGCGTCGGGCCCGCGGTCGCGGCCGGTGGCCCGGCGGGCCTGGTGCAGCAGCTCGCCCCCCGGCCCCGCCAGGGCGGCCTTCATCCCGGTGCCGCCCACATCGAGGGCGATGACATGTCTCACGGGGACAGTGTGGCCCGTTGACCCGGGAGAGGTCTAGTCCACTGCCGTGGTGTAGACCTTAATCCGTTAAGCGAACAAGCGAACAAGCGAACGCGTAAGCAAAGCAGTGAACGACGAGTCGTCGGCAGGGTTGGGGAATCACGGTGCAGCGGCGTAGGACAGGAACGATCGCGGTGGTGTCCGCGCTGGGCATGACAGCGGTCCTCGGCGGCTGCGGGCTCACCGGGGACTCCGGCGAGGTGACGCTGAAACTGGTCGCCGCCGACTACGGCGACAGCAAGGCCAACAGCTCCCAGAAATACTGGGACGAGCTGGCCAAGGCCTACGAGGCCGAGCACCCCGACGTGCAGGTGGACGTCACCGTCCACTCCTGGACCGACGTCGACCGCGAGGTCCGCGAGATGGTCGAGGCCGGCGAGGCGCCCGACCTGGCGCAGATCGGCGCCTACTCCGACTACGCGGACAAGGACCTGCTCTACAGCGCCGACGAGGTGCTCTCCATCCCGGTCCAGGCCGACTTCGTCTCCCAGCTCGCCGGCGCGGGCCAGGTCAACGGGGTGCAGTACGGCCTGCCCTTCGCGGCCTCCACCCGCGTGCTCTTCTACAACAAGACCCTCTTCGAAGAGGCCGGCGTCACCCCGCCCAAGAGCTGGGACGACCTCGCGGACGCCGCCGAGGCGCTCAAGGCGGAGGGCGTGAAGTACCCGTACGCGCTGCCGCTGGGCGCCGAGGAGGCGCAGGCCGAGACGATGCAGTGGATGCTCAGCGGCGGGGGCGGCTACACCGACGACGTCGGCACCTACTCCGTCGACTCGCCGCAGAACGTCACCACCTTCACCTGGCTGCGGGACGAACTGGTCGGCGAGGGCCTCACCGGCCCGGTCGCCCCCGGCGAGCTCGACCGGGCCGACGCCTTCGCCGCCTTCGCCAACGGCGACGTCGGCATGCTCAACGGGCACCCCTCGCTGATGAAGATGGCCTCCGACAAGGGGGTCAAGTACGGCATGGTGACCACTCCCGGCATCGACGGCGAGAGCCGGAACACGCTCGGCGTCACCGACTGGATGACGGCCTTCAAGGAGAACGGCCACCAGGAGGAGGTCGGCGACTTCCTCGACTTCGTCTACAGCGACGAGAACGTCCTCGACTTCTCCCGGAAGTACGACCTGCTGCCGGTGACCACGTCCGCGTCCCAGGTCATGAGCACGGCCGCGGAGGACAAGAAGCTCAAGCCCTTCCTGGACGAGCTGCTGCTCTCCGAGCTGTACCCGGTCGGCAAGACCTCCTGGGCCTCGGTCAGCGCGGACGTCAAGAAGCAGATCGGCCAGGCGGTCGCCCCCGGCGGCAGCCCCGAGGAGGTACTCGGCCAGATCCAGACGACGGCGATGCGGGCGGGCAGCGCGGAGTAGCGGCGTAGGGAGTAGCGGCCCGCTGTCGGTGGCGGGCGTTACGGTGCCGTCCATGGACCTGGGACAGAGGGAGCGCGACATCCTCGCGCTGGAGCGCCGCGGCTTTTCCGGCCCCGGCGTGAAGGAGCGCGCGATCCGCGAGGAGCTGGGCCTGGCCCCCGTCCGCTACTACCAGCTGCTCAACGCCCTCCTGGACGACCCCCGCGCCCTGGCGGCGGATCCGGTGACGGTCAACCGCCTGCGCCGGATACGGGAGTCGCGCCGCTCGGAGCGGTGAGGCAGCGGCGAGGCAGTGGTAGGCAGCGGTGAGATTGTCTTCCGCCCGGGCGGGATAGGTTCGCGGTATGGGCAGCCACCAGGACTCCACCCGTGACGACTCCCCGGACCACCTGCCGACCCCCGCGACGGCGGCCGGGCGCGAAGGGCTCGACGCCCTCCTCGCCGCCCCCGGCCGCGCGGTGATCGCCCTCGACTTCGACGGCACGCTCGCCCCGATCGTCGCCGACCCCGACCGGGCCCGCGCCCACCCGGATGCCGTACCGGCGCTCGCGGCCCTCGCCCCGGAGGTCGCCTCCGTCGCGGTGATCACCGGCCGTCCGGCCGAGGTCGCGGTCCACCACGGCGGCTTCGCCGACGTCCCCGGCCTGGACCACCTCGTCGTCCTCGGCCACTACGGCGCCGAGCGCTGGGACGCCGCCACCGGCGCCCTCACCACCCCCGAACCGCACCCCGGCGTCGCCGCCGTCCGCGCCGAGCTGCCGGGGCTGCTGGAGCGCTCCGGGGCGGGCCAGGGCACGTGGATCGAGGAGAAGGGCCACGCGGTCGCCGTCCACACCCGCCGCGCCCCCGACCCCCAGGCCGCCTTCGACAC
Source organism: Streptomyces sp. BB1-1-1 (assembly GCF_031597775.1). Taxonomy (NCBI): domain Bacteria; kingdom Bacillati; phylum Actinomycetota; class Actinomycetes; order Kitasatosporales; family Streptomycetaceae; genus Streptomyces; species Streptomyces sp. BB1-1-1. The sequence continues at coordinate 4,839,114 of NZ_CP134203.1, forward strand.
TCTGCGCGCCCCGCTCGCCGACCTCGCCACCCGCCACGGCCTCATCGTCGAACCGGGCCGCATGGTCCTGGAACTGCGCCCACCCGGCATGGACAAGGGCGCCGCCCTGCGGGATTACGTGCGGGAGCTGGACGCGGGGGCCGTCCTCTACGCCGGCGACGACCTCGGCGACCTCCCCGCCTTCACGGCCGTCGACACCCTCCGCACGGAGGGCACCCCCGGCCTCCTGGTCTGCAGCGGCAGCGACGAGGTCCCCGACCTCCGCAAACGAGCGGACGTGGTGGTCGACGGCCCGGAGGGCGTGGTGCACCTCCTGCGTTCCCTGGCCGCACGCCTCGCGTAGCAGCTCAGCCCCAACCTGCGGGCATTCGTGCCGCCCCAGCCTGCGGGCATTGGTGCCGCCCCAGCCTGCGGGCATTCGTGCCGCCTAGGGCGGCACGGGTGGGCGCAGGCGGCACCCCGCAACGCCGGGCAGCGCAACGCCCCCCTCAGCCCCGCAACGCCTCCAATTGCTCAAGAAACCACCGCGCCGGAGGCAACGCCGTCCCCGCCGCCGCCAACCTCTTCGACCGCTCCGCCCGCTCCCCGGCACCGACCGACAACGCCTCGTGCAACGCCTCCGCCGTCCCCGACACGTCGTACGGATTCACCACCACCGCGTCGTCCCCCAGCTCCTCGTACGCCCCCGCCTCCCGGGACAGCACCAGCACGCACCCCTCGTCGGAGACGACCGGCACCTCCTTCGCGACGAGGTTCATCCCGTCCCGGACGGGGTTGACCAGCGCCACGTCCGCCAGCCGGTACGCCGCCAGCGACCGCGAGAAGTCGTCCTTCACATGCAGCACGACCGGCGTCCACCCGGCCGTCCCGAACTCCTCGTTGATCGAATCCGCGACCCGCCGCACCTCGGCGGTGTAGTCCCGGTACACGGCGAGATCCTGCCGCGAGGGGTAGGCGAACGCGACGTGCACGACCCGCTCGCGCCACTCGGGCCGCCCGGCCAGCAGCTCCCGGTACGCCAGCAGCCCCCGCACGATGTTCTTCGACAGCTCGGTCCGGTCCACCCGCACGATCGTCCGGCGCGCGCTCCCGTCAGGGGCCGCCCCGATCTCCGCCCGCAGCGCCGCCATCCGCTCGTCCACGTCGGCCTCGTGCGACCGCTGCCGCAGGAAGTCCGCGTCCGCGCCGAGCCCGTGCACGCCGATCTCGGTGCCACCGATCCCGCCCACCACGGCGTCGCAGCACGCGGTGAACGCGTCCGCCCACCGACGGGTGAGGAACCCGAGCCGGTCGGCGCCGAGCATGCCGCGCAGCACCTGCTCGGCGATGTCGTCCGGCAGCAGCCGGAAGTAGTCGACCGGCGCCCACGGCGTGTGCGAGAAGTGGCCGATCCTGAGATCCGGCCGCAGCTCCCGCAGCATCCCCGGCACCAGCGTCAGGTGGTAGTCCTGCACGATCGCGACCGCGCCCTCGGCCGCCTCCTCGGCCAGCGCCTCGGCGAAGGCCCGGTTGTACGCCTCGTAGGAGGCCCACTGCCGCCGGAACTCCGCGTCGAAGACCGGCTCGAGCGGGGTCTGGTAGAGCATGTGGTGCACGAACCACAGCACGGAGTTGGCGATGCCGTTGTACGCGTCCGCGTGCACGTCGGCCGGTACGTCCAGCATCCGTACGCCGTCCTCGCCGGCCCCGCGCCGTACCGCCTCGCGGTCGCCGTCGCTCAACGCGGAGCACACCCACAGCGCCCCCGCGTCCGGCCCGATGGCCGACAGTCCGGAGACCAGCCCGCCACCGCCGCGTCTGGCGTGCAGCGAACCGTCCTCCCGTACCTCGTACGAGACCGGCCCCCTGTTGGAGGCGACCAGCACCTGAGCAGTACCGAAGCTTGAAGCCATACGCCTCAACCTAGCCCGGCCCCGAAACCCTCAAACGTGGTCGGACGGCGTGGCGGCGCTCACGCGACCTTCCGGGCTGCGTACTCCGCGATCTCCGTCATCGGGGGCCGTTCCTCGGTGTCCACGGAGTACGTGCGCGGCTCGAAGCCGTCGGTGCCCCGCTCGAACTGGATGAGCGACGGCCGGACCAGGTGGCCGCGGGCCAGCCGGAGCTGGGCGGTGCGGTAGATGGCGGCGGACATGCGGCCCAGTGCCTGGCCGTCCTGGTGCCGGTGCTTGCGGACGCCGACGTCGACCTGTGCGAGGGCGTCCAGGCCCACCAGGTGCAGGGCGTCGACCAGCATGCCCAGCTCGACTCCGTAGCCGACGGGGAAGGGGAGCCGTTCGAGGAGGGAGCGGCGGGCCGCGTACTCGCCGCCGAGCGGCTGGACGAAGCCGGCCAGCCGCGGCCAGTGCATGTTGAGCAGCGGACGGGCCATGAGTTCCGTGACCCGGCCGCCCTGGCCGGGAGCGGCGTCGAGGGGCCGGTCGTACATGGCCTTCACGAGGTGCACGTCCGGCTCGGTGAGCAGCGGGCCGACGATCCCGGACACGAAGTCGGCCGAGAACTCGCGCAGGTCCGCGTCGACGAAGCAGACGATGTCGCCGCCGGTCACCAGCAGCGAGCGCCACAGCACCTCGCCCTTGCCCGGCACGGCCGGTACGCGGGGGAGGATCGTGTCGCGGTGCACGACACGGGCGCCCGCCGCCGCGGCCACCGCCGACGTACGGTCCCTCGACCCGGAGTCCACGACCACCAGCTCGTCCACGAGCGGCACCCGCTCCATCAGCTCCCGGCGGATCACCGAGACGATGCCGCCGACGGTCGCCTCCTCGTCGAGGGCGGGGAGCACCACGCTGACGGACTGCCCGGTGGCGTGCTTGGCGGCCATGAGCTGCTGGATCGGCCGGTCCGTCACGGACCAGGAGCGTGCGCTCAGCCAGCGCTCGACTTCTTCCAGCACGGTCTCCGGCTCCCTCTGTGATCCATCTCGCGGTTCGGACGACTATCTCAACAGTGATGGACGTCGGTTACAGTCTTGAACAACGCGGGTGACCATCGCATGCCGGGGTCGCCGCGCGAACAACAACTGAAGACCGCTCATCCAGAGGGGCAGAGGGATACGGCCCGTTGAAGCCCCGGCAACCCTCCAGTCGGTTCTTGTCACGCGGACGTGGCGAGGCTCCCGGCTAGGGAAGGTGCCAAATCCGTCTCACGGCGAGATGCGTCGTGAGGAAGATGAGGAGAAAGGGCCTCGCCTCACATGGCTGTGCAGACTGTCGCAAGCAACACCGACACCACCGCTTCCACCCCCTCCGCCGCCTCCCCGGTCGACCTCGGTCCCGCCGCGGCGCTCACCTGCCGCGAGTGCGGTCACCGCGTGCCCCTCGGCCCGGTCTTCGCCTGCGAGGAGTGTTTCGGCCCGCTCGAGATCGCCTACGACTTCTCGGCGTACGACACCGAGGAACTGCGCAAGCGGATCGAAGCGGGCCCCGCGAACATCTGGCGTTACGCCCCGCTGCTGCCCGTCCCCGCCGACGTGGCCGACAAGCCGAACATCAACCCTGGCTGGACCAAGCTGGTCAAGGCCGACAACCTGGCCCGCGAGCTGGGCGTCACCGGCGGTCTCTACGTCAAGGACGACTCCGGCAACCCGACGCACTCCTTCAAGGACCGCGTCGTCGCGCAGGCCATCGAGGCCGCCCGCGCCTTCGGCTTCACCACCCTGTCCTGCTCCTCCACCGGCAACCTCGCGGGTGCCGTCGGCGCCGCCGCCGCCCGCGCCGGCTTCCGCTCCTGCGTGTTCATCCCGCACGACCTGGAGCAGGGCAAGGTCGTCATGGCCGCCGTCTACGGCGGTGAGCTGGTCGGCATCGAGGGCAACTACGACGACGTGAACCGCTTCTGCTCCGAGCTGATCGGCGACTCGGCGGGCGAGGGCTGGGGCTTCGTCAACGTCAACCTGCGGCCGTACTACGCGGAGGGCTCCAAGACCCTGGCGTACGAGATCTGCGAGCAGCTCGGCTGGCGGCTGCCCGACCAGCTCGTCGTCCCGATCGCCTCCGGCTCCCAGCTCACGAAGATCGACAAGGGTCTTCAGGAGCTGATCAAGCTCGGTCTGGTCGAGGACAAGCCGTACAAGATCTTCGGCGCCCAGGCCAAGGGCTGCTCGCCGGTGTCCACCGCGTACAAGGCCGGCCACGACGTCGTACGCCCGCAGAAGCCGGACACCATCGCCAAGTCGCTGGCGATCGGCAACCCGGCCGACGGCCCCTACGTCCTCGACATCGCGCGCCGCACCGGCGGCGCCGTGGAGGACGTGACCGACGAGCAGGTCGTGGACGCGATCAAGCTGCTGGCCCGCACGGAGGGCATCTTCGCGGAGACGGCGGGCGGCGTGACGGTCGGCGTCACGAAGAAGCTGATCGAGGACGGCGTCCTGGACCCGTCCCTCACCACCGTCGTCCTCAACACCGGCGACGGCCTGAAGACCCTCGACGCGGTGGCCGGCACCGGCCTCACCGCCACCATCCGCCCGAACCTGGACTCCTTCCGAGAGGCTGGCCTCGCATGAGCGTGACCGTTCGCATCCCGACCATCCTGCGCACCTACACCGGCGGCAAGGCCGAGGTCGCCGCCGACGGCGCGAACCTCGGTGAGGTCATCGCCGACCTGGAGAAGAACCACACCGGTATCGCCGCCCGTGTCCTGGACGACCAGGGCAAGCTGCGTCGCTTCGTCAACGTCTACGTCAACGACGACGACGTCCGCTTCGAGCAGGGCCTGGAGACCGCGACCCCCGAGGGCGCCGGCGTCTCCATCATCCCGGCGGTCGCCGGCGGCTGACCCGCCCCTCGATTACCTCCGGTAATCGCAGTAACGCTCGGTTCATCGAATTGCCCCCTCCGTAAGAGAAGCGGAGGGGGCAATTCCATGTGGTTGAGCGCGGTAGAGTTGGGGAACGCGCTCCCGATCGGAAGGTCGGGAACCCTGAATTCCTGCCGCTCGCCCGACCAGATGTAGCCAAAGTGTGGGCGTATTTCGCGGCTTTTGTTCTTTTTGTGTGCCCCGACTTGACCCGAATTCAGGCGAATTCTCGCCACATTCCGGACCGGGTACGTCCAGATTTCTCGTCCGATTGACCTGTTGCAGACGGCAGTTGGACAGATACATTCAGCCGCGGTCGACGCGTTCCGGCGCACGCCCCCAGTCGTGGGGGGTGAGGTCTGACCCGGGTCCGCGAAGTGCGGATCTGTGCAAGGGCCAGTAATAGGGGAGTTAGGCATGGCTCAGGGCACCGTCAAGTGGTTCAACGCGGAGAAGGGGTACGGCTTCATCGCGGTCGACGGTGGTGCGGATGTTTTCGTCCACTACAGCGCGATTCAGATGGACGGCTACCGCACCCTCGAAGAAGGCCAGCGGGTCGAGTTCGAGATCTCGCAGGGTCAGAAGGGCCCGCAGGCCGACATGGTTCGCCTCAGCGCCTGAGACGCGCGACCACGGCAAGTCAGCGGTCTTCTCCGAAGGGCCCGCACCCCACGGGGTGCGGGCCCTTCGGTCTGCCCGGAACCCGCGCCGATCCCCGAGAGGCGCTTGCACTCGGCAGGGGCGAGTGCTAATCATTGGCGTTAGCACTCTGAAGGTGAGAGTGACAACGAAGGACCGAGTCGGTGAGGTCCGCGGGCCGGGTGGGGAAGGAACCGCCAGGTCGGCGAGCCGTCCGTCGCGGGCGCGGGCGCGGTCCGAAGGAATCACCCCCAGTCCTGGAGGGACCACTTCACATGGCCAAGATCATCGCGTTCGACGAGGAGGCACGGCGCGGCCTCGAGCGCGGCATGAACCAGCTCGCGGACGCCGTCAAGGTGACGCTCGGCCCCAAGGGCCGCAACGTCGTCCTCGAGAAGAAGTGGGGCGCCCCCACGATCACCAACGATGGTGTCTCCATCGCCAAGGAGATCGAGCTCGAGGACCCGTACGAGAAGATCGGCGCCGAGCTGGTCAAGGAAGTCGCCAAGAAGACGGACGACGTCGCCGGTGACGGTACGACCACCGCGACCGTTCTCGCCCAGGCCCTGGTCAAGGAAGGCCTGCGCAACGTCGCCGCCGGTGCCAACCCGATGGCCCTGAAGCGCGGTATCGAGAAGGCCGTCGAGGCCGTCTCCGCCGCCCTGCTGGAGCAGGCGAAGGACGTCGAGACCAAGGAGCAGATCGCCTCCACGGCCTCCATCTCCGCCGCCGACACCCAGATCGGCGAGCTCATCGCCGAGGCCATGGACAAGGTCGGCAAGGAAGGCGTCATCACCGTCGAGGAGTCCCAGACCTTCGGTCTGGAGCTGGAGCTCACCGAGGGTATGCGCTTCGACAAGGGCTACATCTCGGCGTACTTCGCCACCGACATGGAGCGTATGGAGGCGTCGCTCGACGACCCGTACATCCTGATCGCCAACTCCAAGATCGGCAACGTCAAGGACCTGCTGCCGCTCCTGGAGAAGGTCATGCAGTCGGGCAAGCCGCTGCTGATCATCGCCGAGGACGTCGAGGGCGAGGCCCTGTCGACCCTGGTCGTCAACAAGATCCGCGGCACCTTCAAGTCCGTCGCCGTCAAGGCCCCGGGCTTCGGCGACCGCCGCAAGGCGATGCTCCAGGACATCGGCATCCTCACCGGCGGCGAGGTGATCTCCGAGGAGGTCGGCCTCAAGCTGGAGAACGCCACGCTCGACCTCCTGGGCAGCGCGCGCAAGGTCGTCATCACCAAGGACGAGACCACGATCGTGGACGGCGCCGGCTCGGCCGACCAGGTCCAGGGCCGGGTCAACCAGATCCGCGCCGAGATCGAGAACAGCGACTCGGACTACGACCGCGAGAAGCTCCAGGAGCGCCTGGCGAAGCTGGCCGGCGGCGTGGCCGTCATCAAGGCCGGTGCCGCCACCGAGGTCGAGCTCAAGGAGCGCAAGCACCGCATCGAGGACGCCGTTCGCAACGCGAAGGCGGCCGTCGAGGAGGGCATCGTCGCCGGTGGTGGCGTGGCCCTGCTCCAGGCCTCCCAGGTCTTCGAGAAGCTGGAGCTGTCGGGTGACGAGGCGACCGGCGCCAACGCCGTGAAGCTCGCCCTGGAGGCCCCGCTGAAGCAGATCGCCGTCAACGGCGGTCTCGAGGGCGGCGTCGTCGTGGAGAAGGTCCGCAACCTGACCGTCGGCCACGGCCTCAACGCCGCGACCGGTGAGTACGTCGACATGATCGCCGAAGGCATCATCGACCCGGCGAAGGTGACCCGCTCTGCCCTGCAGAACGCCGCCTCCATCGCCGCGCTGTTCCTCACCACCGAGGCCGTCATCGCCGACAAGCCGGAGAAGGCCGCCGCGGGCGGCGCCCCGGGCGGCATGCCGGGCGGTGACATGGACTTCTGATCGACCTCTGGTTGATCAACCGTCCTTCACGTACCGAGGGCGGCACCCCCTGTTCCGGCAGGGGGTGCCGCCCTCGGGCGCGTCCGGGGTGCTCGCCGCCGGCCCCGTCCCGGCTACTTCGGGTCGCGGTTGAAGACCGCCTTCGACCAGAAGTAGCCGAGCGCGGAGAGAGCCAGGCACCAGGCGAGCGCGAGCCACCCGTTGTGGCCGATCTCGGTGCCGAGCAGCAGCCCGCGCAGGGTCTCGATGGCGGGGGTGAAGGGCTGGTACTCGGCGACCGGCTGGAACCAGCCCGGCATCGCGTCGACCGGGACGAAGGCGCTGGAGAGCAGCGGCAGCAGGATCATCGGCAACGCGTTGTTGCTGGCCGCCTCGGCGTTCGGGCTGACCATGCCCATCCCGACGGCGATCCAGGTGAGCGCCGTGGCGACCAGCGCGAGGAGCCCGAACGCGGCCAGCCACTCCACGGCGGTGGCGTCGGTGGAGCGGAAGCCGATGGCCACGGCGACGGCACCGACGAGGACCACGCTCAAGACCGACTGGAGCACGCTGCCGATGACGTGCCCGATGAGTACGGAGCCGCGGTGGATCGCCATGGTGCGGAAGCGGGCGATGATGCCCTCGGTCATGTCCATGGAGACGGACACCGCGGTTCCGACCACGGTGCCGCCGATGGTCATCAGCACGATGCCCGGCACCAGGTAGGCGATGTACGCGGAGCGGTCGGCGCCGCCGCCCATCCCCGCGCTCATCACGTCGCCGAAGATGTAGACGAAGAGCAGCAGCAGCACGATCGGCGTGAGCAGCAGGTTCAGGGTGAGGGACGGGTAGCGCCGGGCGTGCAGCAGGTTGCGGCGCAGCATGGTGGACGAGTCGCGCACGGCGAGGGAGAGGGAGCTCATCGGACAGTCTCCTTGGGCTGGTTCGGGATGCCGGGGCCGGTCAGGGCGAAGAACACGTCGTCGAGGTCGGGGGTGTGCACGGTCAGTTCGTCGGCCTCGACGCCGGCGGAGTCCAGCCGGTCGAGGACGGAGCGCAGCTCGCGCTGGCTGCCGTCGCTGGGGAGTCGCAGTGCCAGTGCCTCGTCGTCCCGGGTGACTTCGCCCAGTGCGGAGGCGGCGCGCTGGTAGGCGGCCGGGTCGGTGAAGCGGAGCCGGATGTGTCCGCCGGGGATGAGCCGCTTCAGTTCCTCGGCGCTGCCCTGGGCGGCGATCCTGCCGTCGTTGAGTACGGCGATGCGGTCGGCGAGCTGGTCGGCCTCTTCGAGGTACTGGGTGGTGAGGAAGACGGTGACGCCGCCGGTGACGAGTTCGCGGATGATCTGCCACATGTTGTGGCGGGAGCGGGGGTCGAGGCCGGTGGTGGGTTCGTCGAGGAAGATGATGCGGGGGTCGCCGACGAGGGTCATGGCGATGTCGAGGCGGCGCTTCATGCCGCCGGAGTAGGTGGCGGCGGGCTTCTTCGCCGCCTCGGTGAGGTCGAAGCGTGCCAGCAGTTCGGCGGTGACCCGTCGCCCCTCCTTCTTGGAGAGGTGGTGCAGGTCGGCCATGAGGAGCATGTTCTCCTCGCCGGTGATCAGGCCGTCCACGGCGGAGAACTGCCCGGTGACACCGATCGCGGCCCGCACTCCGTCCGGTGACGTGGCGATGTCGTGGCCGGCGACCTGGGCCTGGCCGCCGTCGGCGGAGACGAGGGTGGAGAGGATCTTGACGGCGGTGGTCTTGCCGGCGCCGTTCGGGCCGAGCAGGGCGAACACGGACCCGGCCGGGATGTGCAGGTCGATGCCGTCGAGGACGACCTTGTCGCCGTAGGACTTGCGCAGGCCGACGGTGGAGACGGCGGCCGGCGCCGGGTGACCGTCACCCTTCCTGGATGTGGGCATGACAGACGAAGGCACGGAGCCCTCCCGTTCGGGGGTGGAGTGGCTGGGACGGAAGTCGCTGGGGCAGTGGCGGTCTGTTGCGGCTGTGCTCAGACCCTGGCGCGGCGGACGTCGACGTTGCCGTACTTGGTGCGGGCCCGGATCTTGACGGTGTCCTCGCTCTCCCCAGGGGTGTCGGACGCGGTGAGCGTGTTGCGGACGCGTCCGGCGCCCGAGTGCGCGTCGAGCCAGGCGGCCGTGCCCTCGCGGATGCCGACCTCGATGGCGCCGTAGGAGGTCTCCAACTGCACCTCGCCGCGGGCGACCTCACCCACCCGCAGCGTGCCGTAGGCGGTGGTGGCGGTGAGGGAGCCCTCGGCGCGGGTGACGCTGATGTCGCCGTTGGCGTGGCTCACCCGCAGGTCGCCGGTGGCGACGCCGACGGTGGTGGCGCCGTGCGAGTTCTTCAGGACGGCGGGGCCGTCGATGAGGCCGACGCGCACGCTGCCGGAGCTGGTGGTGATCTCGGCCGCGCCCTCCACCCGGTCCACGGTGACCGAGCCGTGGGAGGCGGTCAGCCGGAGCGGACCGGTAGCGTCCAGGCGGACGTCACCGCCCGAGGTCTTCACCCGGACCTCGCCGAGCCGGCCCTCGCCGAGCACCTGCGTCCAGGAGCCGGTCGTGTCGATGCGCGAGCCCGCGGGCAGCTCCACCGACACATCGACGGCGCCGGTGGGTCCGATGAACCGGCGCTCCTTCGTGCTGATCGTCAGGACGCCGCCGGAACACGAGACCTCGGTCTGCTCGGCGGCCCGTACGTCCTTGTCCCGCTTCGGGTCGGCGGGCCGCACCTCGACGACCGTGTCGAGTCGGTCCCCCGCGGTGAACCGGATGGAACCCGCGCCCACGTGGGCGGTCACCGCGATCGGTTCGGGAGTGTCGAAAGAAGGCATGGCTGTACCGTCCTCGTGAGTCCTTGGAGCGTCTTCGCTGGTGGGCGTGGTGCGAATGAAGTGGCGCCGGTGAAGTGGTGCGGGCGGGTGCGCGGCTAGCGCACCCAGCCCGTGAAGCTCTGTCCGACGGTGCGGGTCTTCTCCGTCGTGCGCGGCCGGTTGCCGCCGTCGACCGCGGCCGACACGGCCCGCACCAGCCACGCGTTGACGGAGAGGCCCTCGCTGCTCGCGGCCTCCTCGGCGCGCGCCTTGAGGTGGGCCGGCAGGCGCAGGTTGACGCGGGCGGTGCCGCCCTCTTCGCTGTCGGAGGGCGCCTGTGACCTGAGCGGTTCGACGGACGCGCCGGCCGCTTCCCCGAAGCCGTCGGTGGGCGGCGGCGTCACCACGAAGTCGGGGTCGAGTCCGCGCAGCCGTACGTCGACCGAGCCGGGGGCGAGTTCACGGGTGATCTCGTCCATCGCGGCGGAGAGCACGTTGAGCATGGTCAGCCGGGTCGCCGACTCCAGGGGAGCGGTGAGCCTCTCGGCCAGCTCGCGGGCTTCGTCGCCGCCGGCTTCGGCGGCCACCGCGAGTTCGCGGCGGAGGGCGTCGACGTACGGGGTGAGGTCCATGACGCCATGATGGCACCACTATGGTGCCAAAGCAAGCCTCATTGGCGCCGGGTGAGAGACGGGCCAGATCAGAAGTGCTCTGACCTGCGTTAATGGGGGGTGTCGTCGAGTGGTACCACCTGGCGCCATTGGGTGCCAGTTGGCACCACGTGGCGCCACGTGGTGCCAGTGCCCCGGCCCCGGTGTGCTCCGGATCACGCCAGTCGGGCCATGGTGGCCGGAATGGTCGCGCCGGGTGCGATGGTTCTCGTTGATGCAGGATGCATGCATGCGCACATACCGTCCGGTACCCACCCGAGGAGCCCCCACGTGACCGTCACCGCCCCCGACGCCGCCTCGCGCGCCGCCCAGATCCTCGCCCGCCCGGCCACCATCAACGGCCTGACCGTGCCCAACCGCATCGCGATGGCGCCGATGACCCGGATGTTCTCGCCGGGCGGCATCCCCGGCGAGGACGTGGTCTCGTACTACTCCCGTCGCGCCGCCGCCGGTGTCGGCCTGATCGTCACCGAGGGTACCTACGTCGGCCACGACTCGGCCGGGCAGAGCGACAGCGTCCCGCGCTTCCACGGTGACGAGCAGCTGGCCGGCTGGGCGAAGGTCGCGGAGGCGGTGCACGCGGCGGGCGGCACGATCGTGCCGCAGCTGTGGCACATCGGGATGGTGCGGAAGGCCGGCGACCCGCCGTTCGCGGACGCCCCCGCCGTCGGGCCCTCCGGCCTGCGCATCGGCGAGGACGAGGTCACCGGCAAGGTGATGACCCAGCGCGACCTGGACGACGTCATCGGCGCCTTCGCCGGGGCCGCTGCCGCCGCCGAGCGCATCGGCTTCGACGGTGTGGAGATCCACGGCGCCCACGGCTACCTCGTCGACCAGTTCCTGTGGGCGGGCACCAACCGCCGCACCGACGCCTACGGCGGCGACCCGGTCTCCCGCACCCGCTTCGCCGCCGAGATCGTGGCCGCCGTGCGCGACGCCGTCTCGCCCGAGTTCCCCGTGATCTTCCGCTACTCCCAGTGGAAGCAGGAGGCCTACGGCGCCCGCCTCGCCGAGACCCCCGAGGAACTGGAGGCGATCCTCGCCCCGCTCGCCTCGGCCGGCGTCGACGCCTTCCACGCCTCCACCCGCCGCTACTGGCGCCCCGAGTTCGACGGCTCCGACCTCAACCTCGCCGGCTGGACCAAGAAGCTGACGGGCAGGACCGCCATCACGGTCGGCTCGGTGGGCCTGGACGGCGACTTCACCAAGGCCTTCCTGGGCGAGGGCGCCCCGGTCGGCAGCCTCGACAACCTCCTCGACCGCCTGGAGCGCGACGAGTTCGACCTCGTCGCCGTCGGCCGCGCGCTGCTCCAGGACCCGCGGTGGGCCGAGAAGGTCCTCGCCGGGAACTTCGACGCGCTCGCCCCCTACGACGCGGCGTCCCTGAAGTCCCTCAGCTGACCCGACCCGGTCCGGATGCGCACCGCGGCGTAAAGTCCGTGGGATCACCAACTACTGCCGTACGTACGTCCAGCGGCGTTCAGTGAGGAGTGATCGATGACGAACCCCGAGGTCCCGGGGCCCGTGGTGCGCACCGTCGCCGGTCCGGTGCGGGGACGGCGGGAGGACGGCCTGACCGTCTTCCGCGGCATCCCGTTCGCCGAACCGCCGGTGGGCGAGGCCCGGTTCGCCGCGCCGCGCCCCGTCCGCGCCTGGGACGGCACGCGCGAGGCGTACGCCTTCGGCCCGCCGTCTCCGCAGGACGCGGGGGTCGCGGGCCCGCCCGTCGCCCTCCCCGAGGGCGACGACTGGCTGACGGTCAACATCTGGACCCCCGAACCCGACCCGGCCGCCCGCCGCCCGGTGATGGTGTGGATCTACGGCGGCGCCTACAAGTTCGGCCACTCCGGCAGCCCCGGCTACGACGCCCGCCGCATCGCCGCCGACGGAGACCTCGTCGTCGTCACCTTCAACTACCGCGTCGGCATGGAGGGTTTCGCCCGCATCGACGGCGCCCCCGCCAACCGGGGCTTTCTCGACCAGGTGGCCGCGCTGGAGTGGGTACGGGACAACATCGCGGCGTTCGGCGGTGACCCGGACCGGGTCACCGTGTTCGGCGAGTCGGCGGGTGCCGGTTCCGTGGCCTCGCTGCTGGCCATGCCTCGTGCGGCAGGACTGTTTCGGCGGGCCATCGCCCAGAGCGTGCCGGGCACGTTCTACTCCGACGAGCTGGCCCGGGACATCGGCGCCGCCCTCGCCGCCGAACTGGGCCTGCGCCCCACCGTCGCCGACCTGGCGGCCGTGGACCCGGGACAGCTGGTCAAGGCGGGGCAGTCGCTCGCCCCGAAGATGCCCGGGTGCGTGGACCGCTGGGGACGGGCCGCGCCCACGGTCACCCCGTACTCGCCGGTCGTCGACGGTGACGTCCTGCCGGTCACGCCGTGGCAGGCACTCGCGTCCGGCGCGTCCCGGGACGTCGACCTGATCGTCGGCCACAACCGCGACGAGAACCGCCTCTTCACCGCGATGGCGGGCAAGCTCGGCCAGATCAGTGAGGAGCGCGCGAGCGCGGCGCTCGGCCTGTACGCGCCGGGCGGCGAGACGTCCTACCGCGCCGCGTTCCCGGACGCGTCCGCGAACGAGCTGTACGAACGCGTCCAGACCGACTGGCTGTTCGCCATGCCCTCGCTGCACCTGGCCGAGGCGCACCTCGCGGGCGGTGGCCGGTCGTTCGTCTATGAGCTGACCTGGCAGGCCCCGGCCAACGACGGTGTCCTCGGCGCCTGCCACGCCCTGGACGTCCCCCTCCTGTTCGGCACCTTCCAGGCCGACCTGGGGCTGCTGCTGTTCTCCGGCACGGTGCCGTCGCCGGAGGCGCTCGCCCTGTCGTCCCGTTTCCGGTCCTCGTGGACCGCGTTCGCGCACACCGGCGACCCCGGCTGGCCCGCGTACGACACGGAACGGCGCCTGGTCCAGGTCTTGGACGCGGAGCCGGTCGTGGCGCCGTATCCGGAGGAGGCGTCGAGGCGGCTGTGGGAGGGGCACGAGTTCGCGGCGCTGCCTCTGTTGGGGTGAGGCCGTTGGGGCCGCCCGCCTCTTTGCCAGTGTCGTGCTTCCGCGACCCGAGTAAAGGGCGCTGCGCGTCGGCTGCGCCGATCGGCCTGCGGCCGACCCTTGACTCGGGTCGCTCCAGCACGGGTGAGAAGCGAGCGGGCGGCCCGGGGAAAGTGGTGGCCCGGGTACGTCGGTCCCGTACGTGGGCTGCCCAGTGCCCCGGCGTGCGGGAGCGCGCTCGCGCCTCACATGCACGCCGGGCCGTCTCGGCGGCTTTCGGCGGGTGGTCTTCGAAAGCGAGGACACTTGGGCCCGAAGTGTCCTCGGTTTGGGAGAGGGGGGTGGGGGCCTTCGTAGCAACGGTCACTTGCTGGCCGGGGCTTCTTTGAGGTCGCTGACGAAGGCCGCCCAGGCGTCAGCCCGGAAAAGAAGGTTCGGGCCGTGGGGGTTCTTGCTGTCGCGGACGGGGACGACGGTCCCTTCGACGGCGACTTCGAGGCAGTCGCCCCCGTCCCCTGCGCTGTAGCTGGACTTGTGCCAAGTGACGCTACGGAGATGGGCATCAGGGGTGCTGTTCATGCTCGTAAGTCTGCGCCACCGAGTGGATCAGGGCCAGGGAATCGGGTGGGGAGAGAGCGGTGGCCTGCAGGAGGCTGAACGTGAGGGTGTGACGGGCGAGCGTGGCGGGATCGTCCAGAAGTTTGCCCATGTCCAGTCCCTCGACGAAGCAGAGCGGAGCCGCGTCGGCGAACTCCATGAGCTTCAGCGAGCCTCCCATGGCGGCATGCGTCCCGGCGCTGAACGGGAGCACCTGCGCGATGACCCGCCGACGGCCCACCAGGCTCGCGACATGGTGGAGGGCCTCCGCCATGGCCGCTGTTCCGCCGACTGGCCGTCGGAGCGCGGCCTCGTCAAGTACGACCCACAACAGCGGCGCTGTTGGACCGTCCAGTAGCCGAGCGCGCTCCATGCGGGTGGCCACCAGCTCCTCGATCTCCGGGTCGGAAGCCATGGGACGGTAGGTGCGGAACAGGGCTTCGGCGTACGCCGGGGTCTGCAAGAGGCCGGGGATGAGCAGCGGGAGATAGTGCCTGATCGTCGTAGCGACGGCCTCCGCCTCCGCCGCCTCCGCGAAGTGCTCGGGATACTTCGACTTCGCCGAAGCCGCGCAGTTGCGCTGGAAGAAGTCCTCCGTCGCGAGGACCTCGTCCAACAGGCGCGCGTACTCCGGCTGCATCCTCCGCGTACCGGACTCCAACTGCCCGATGAACGAGCCGCTGACGAACAGCCGTCCGCCCAGCTCCTCCTGGCTTAGCCCGGCCTTCTCGCGGGCGTGTCGTAGCTCGGCGCCCAGCAGGGCGCGGGGGGACGAGGCGGGGTCGAGGTCTTTCGGTCCAGGCATGGCACGGAACTCCCGGTCGCACAGCAGAGGTTGTTGGGGCGCCCTGTATGGCCAGGTTAGGGGCGGAACGGACACGCTGTGTCGCGAATCACGAACTCAGCGTGGAGGTGGGAGAACGTGCGGTCGACCGAAGAAGTCGTCGAGTCCCTGCGGCAGGCCCTCGTGGACGTCGGCATCGTGCTGCCGTCCCTGTGCGTCGATCCGGTGACCGGCGCGAGCGAGGAGCCGTTCGCGTTGGTGGAGTTGGGGCGTTGCAACGTCCGGGTCGCCGACCGGCTGGCGTCGGTGGTGCGAGGTGAGCGGCCGCCGGTGGGCGCGCATGCCGTGGACGCGCGGGACGGGCGTGTGGGGGAGGTGATGGGGCACGTCGGCGGCAGCGTGCAACTGCGCCCGGTTGCCGGTGGCCGGGAGTGGGACTGCCCGCAGGTCTCGCTGGCGGCTGCGCGGCCCGAGGAGCTGATGCGGGCCCGGCTGCGCCGGACCAACCACGAGAGCGTACGGCCCTAGTCCGGTGCGACGATGCGTTCGACCGCCGCCGCCACCAGAGCGTCCCGCTCCTCCTGGGTGAAGACGTCCGGCAGGGTGAGCTGTTCGACGATCAGCCAGTTGAGGGCGAGGTAGAGCAGCTTGACGGCCATCGCGTCGCCGGGGAGGCCGGACGCCTGGTGGTAGGAGACGTTGGCGGCGACGTCGGCGCGGATGCGTTCGGTCAGGACCGCGCGCAGCTCGGGGCGACGGGTGGCCTCCAGGCGGAGTTCCAGCAGCGCGAGGTAGCCGGTGCGGAACGAGGCGATGCGGTCGACGAGTTCGCGCATCAGGACGACGTAGGTGTCCCGGTCGCGGCCGGCCGTGCGCTGGCGGGCGATGGTGGCCTCGTCGGGGTGGAGCCGCTCGTAGACGCGGGCGCCGGCCTGGGTGAGCAGGTCGTCGCGGTTGGCGAAGTAGTTGGACGCGGTGCCGCCCGGGACGGCGGCCTTCGTGTCCACCGCGCGGAAGGTCAGGCCCCGGGCGCCCTGCTCGGCCAGTACCTCGATCGCGGCGTCCACGAGGGCGGCGCGACGTTCGTCGTTCCGTCTCACCATGGTGAAAACACTCCAGGCGTAGTACTACAGGTAAACCACTGTGGGCATAGTACTACGCGAGGTCGGACTCAGATGCCGCCCATCGGCTCGATGTCCACCCGGACCGGCGTGCCCCACACCCGCAGCACCTCGTAGTCCGTGAACTCGTGGACGAGCCGGTACGCCATGGCGGCGCGGGGCGCGCGCAGTTGGGCCGCGATGTACAGCTCGGCCTCGCGGCGGTCGCGGCGCGGGGTGCCGCACAGCTGCCACGCCTGGCCGTTCCACAGCTCGGGCAGCCAGCGCTGCTGGGGCTGCGGCCGCTCGCCGCGCATCCCGTACCGGGACTGGACCGGCTCGGTGTGCCGGGCGGGGAGCGGGCCGCCGTTGTACTCGGTGCGGCGGGCGGTGCGGCGGCGGGTCTCGCACAGCAGGCACAGGTCGGGGGCGGCCTTGTCGACCGGGCCGTTCGGGTGTTCCGGGCAGCGGGTGCTGGGGGCCGTCGTGGAGACGCTCTCCTCCAGCTGGTCCATCGCGCGCTTGAGGTCCGCGCGGACCTCGTGCAGCTTGGCGTCCGGCGTGTCGGCGGTCAGGGCCTCGCCGTGCTCACCGAGGAGACGCAGGGCGCGGCCCAGGGCGGTCAGCTGGGCGTGGTTCATGTTCCCCAGAGTCGCACACGGTGCGGGCGGTGCCGTCGCCCAAGCCGAAGAAGTACGTCGTCGCGAAGCCGACCACGTATCCGGTGAGCAGCCCGCCGCCGTACACCCCCGCCGTCGCCGCCCAGCCTCCGCCGCCCGCGAGGAGCGGGAACAGTGCCCAGCCCGACGGGCCGATCGCCGTCGCCCCGACGCCGGTGCCGAGCATCGCGAACAGACCGACGAAGGCGCCGCCCGCCGCCCCGCCCACGCAGGCGGTGAGGAAGGGGCGGCCGAGGGGGAGGGAGACGCCGTAGATCAGGGGTTCGCCGACGCCGAGCAGGCCGGCCGGGAGCGCCGATCTGATCGTCGTACGGAGGGTGGTGTCGTGGCGCAGACGGACGTAGACCGCCGCTGCCGCGCCGACCTGGCCGGCGCCCGCCATGGCCAGGATGGGGAGCAGGACGGTGTGGCCCTGCTGCTCGATGAGGGTGGTGTGGATGGGGATGAGGGCCTGGTGGAGGCCCAGCATCACCAGGGGGAGGAAGAGGCCGCCGAGGATCAGACCGGCCAGGGCGCCCGTCGTCGTCAGGAGCCAGTCGGCCGCCGTGCCGATGGCGGTGGCGACCTCGCCGGCCGCGTACATGAGGACGTAGAGGGTGACCAGGCCGGAGACGAGGACCGTCAGGGTCGGGGTGAGCAGGACGTCCAGGGTGCCGGGGAGGCGGGCGCGGCACCACTTCTCGACCTGGCACCCCAGCAGTGCCGCCGCCAGTGCGCCCAGGACGCCGCCCTGGCCGGGGGCGAGCGCGGCGCCGAACGCGGTCACCTTCGCCACGCCCGGGTAGACGACGACGGCGGCGACCGCGCCGCCCAGCACGGGCGTACCGCCGAACTCCTTCGCCGTGTTGTGGCCGACGAACACCGCGATCAGCGCCATGAAGGCGGAGGAGAGGGCGGCCAGGGCGGGCGTGACGCCGGGGAGCCATCCCAGGTTCGTCAGCAGGCCCGCGATGCCCGCGACGATCCCGCAGCCGATCAGGGCCGGGATGAGCGGGACGAAGATGTTCGCGACCCGGCGCAGGGCCGTCTTGAGCGGGGTCGCGTTGCGCTCCTTCTGCCGTGCCTTCAGTTCGACGCCGCGCAGGGCGAGGGCGTCCGCCGTGCCGCCCCCACCGTCCACCGGGACGGCGGGAGCGTCCGCCGCGCCGACCGGAGTGTCCGCCGCGCCGCCCCCGTCGGCCGCCAGCAGCGCCTCGAACGCCTCCGTCACCCGGCCGACCACCCCGGGCCCCAGCACTACCTGGTACGAGTCGCCGTCCTCCACCACCCCGAGCACGCCGGGCAGCGCGCGCAGCGCCGCGTCCGCCACCCGGGTGCGGTCGGCCAGGCCCAGGCGCAGGCGGGTCATGCAGTGGGCGACGGAGGTGACGTTCGCGGCGCCGCCGACCAGGGGGAGCAGCGCGGCGGCAGTGGAGTGGGGGGTGTCCTTGTGCACTCCCCGAGCGTGCGGTCAGCCCTTCGCCGCCGCCAGCGCGGCGCGCAGGTGGCCGCCGGAGTCCTCCAGAAGGCGGGCGGCCGTCGGGCCGTCCACATCGGCCAGCAGGGTCAGGATCGCGTGCTTGACCTCGCCGCCGGTGGCGGTCAGCGCGCGCTCGATCTCGTCGTCGGCGGCACCGGTGGCGAGCGCGACGATGCGGCGCGAGCGGGCGCGCAGCTTCTCGTTGGAGGCGCGGACGTCCACCATCAGGTTCCCGTACGTCTTGCCGAGGCGGATCATCGTGATCGTCGACAGCATGTTCAGGACCAGCTTCTGCGCCGTACCGGCCTTCAGGCGGGTGGAGCCGGTGATCAGCTCGGGACCGGTGACGACCTCGATGCCGTGCTCGGCGGCGGCGGCCAGGGCGCTGCCGCTGTTGCACGCCAGCCCGACGGTCAGGGCCCCCCGCGCGCGGGCGTGCTCGACGGCGCCGATGGCGTACGGCGTGCGGCCGGAGGCGGAGACGCCGACCACCGCGTCGTCCGCGGTCAGGCCGAGGGCGTCCAGGTCGGTGCGGGCCAGCTCGGCGGAGTCCTCGGCGCCCTCGACGGAGGTGACCATGGCGTCCGGGCCGCCCGCGATGAGTCCGACGACCTGCCCCGGGGAGGTGTTGAAGGTGGGCGGGCATTCGGAGGCGTCCAGCACGCCGAGGCGGCCGGCCGTACCGGCGCCCGCGTAGACCAGCCGTCCGCCGCGCGCCATCCGGGCGGCCACGGCTTCGATGGCGGCGGCGATCTCCGGCAACCGCGCGGCGACTGCGGCGGCGACGGTGGCGTCCTCACCGTTCATCGTCCGCGCGATGTCGAGGGTGGCCAGCTGATCGATCTCGGCCAGCTCGGGCCGGAACGCCTCGGTGGCGAGGGTCTCCAGCTGGGAGCGAAGATCGGGGTGATGGGGGGTTGCAGTCATCAGGAAACGGCTCTTTCCAACGTCGGTCTCTGTATTACCCCAGGGGCGCGGGGAACTGCGCGACCAGCCACAACGAACCCGCAGCCGCCCACGACGATCAACCCCTACGGTCTCCCGCGCGACCCATGCCGATGCGCCAACGCCTCGTACGACGCGGCCAGCGCCGGCGCCGCCGCCTCATACGTCCGCTGCGCCACCCCCACGAACAGACAGTCCACCACCAGCAGCTGACTCGTCCGCGACGACATCGCCGCCGGCCGCAGCTCGCTCTCCCGCGACGTGGACGTGGTCAGCACGTGGTCGGCGTACTGCGTGACGGGACTGTCGGGCCGGCCGGTGACGGCGACGGTCGTCGCGCCCCGTTCGAAGGCGGCCCGCAGCGGCTCGATCACGTCCCCGGTCGAACCGGAGTGCGTGATCGCGATGGCGACGTCCCCGGCCCGCAACTGCACCGCGTTGGTGACGGCGAGGTGGGGATCGCCGGGCGCGTGGGCTATCAGCCCTATGCGCAGCAGCTTCTGGGTGAGGTCCTGGGCGACCAGCCCGGACGCGCCGATGCCGTACACGTCGGTGCGGCGGGCGGCGGCCAGTGCGGCGACGGCCGCGCCCAGCTGGACGGTGTCCAGGGCGGCGGCGGTGTCGGCGAGGGTCTGCTGCTCGTCGTAGGCGAGCTTGGCGACGACGTCGGCGATCGGGTCGTCGACCGCGATGTCGGTCGTGATGGCGGGCGCGCGGCCGGACTGCTGCTGGGCGGCGAGTCCGGCGAGCGCGAGGCGCAGGTCGCGGTAGCCGGGGTAGCCGAGCAGCCGGGCGGTGCGCACCACGGTGGCCTCGCTGGTGCCGGTCAGCTCGGCGAGGCCGGTGACCGTGAGGGCCGCGCAGCCGGCGGGGTCGCCCGCGACGGCCTCGGCGACCCGCTGCATGGAACGGGTCATCGACGGCGCCAGCGTGCGCACCTTGGCCGCGAGGGCGGCGGGCGCGGGCGGCGCGCCGCCGCTTCCGGCGACGGCGCCCCGGCGGCCACCGGTCGTACCGGTCGCACTGCTGCCGCCGCCCGCGCTGCCGAAAGTTTCCTTCACTTCATCGGTCACTCATGAAAGATATTTTCGTTTCGGTCCGCGGGTCAAGAGTGCGCACAATGGGTGCATGGACCCCATCAGCCCCCTGGAGCAGGCGCTGCACGCCGCGCGCGCCCTCGTGCTCGCCGACCTGGTGGCCGGACAGGTCGCCGAGCCGGACGTCGTGTCGCTGGTCGAGGAGTCCGTCGTGCAGCGGCGCTGGTGGGTCGAGCAGTGGCCGGAGGGCGTGGAGTTCGTGGCCGGGCTGGTCGCGCAGGACGTGCAGGACGCCCTGCTGGAGCGGTACGGCCGCTGGCCGCTGTGCCCGGTGTGCGGCTCGGGCGACCCGCACGCGCTGGACGTCGAGCCCGAACTCGGCCCCGACCCGCACTGGGTGTGCGGCAAGGCGGGCGTCAAGGTCGCGGCGGTCGGCTCACTGGGCTCGGCCATCGGCGGCCCGCGGACGTGACGAGGACGACCCGGTGACCGTCTACATCGACCCGCCGACCTGGCCGGGCCACGGCCGTATGTGGTCGCACCTCGTCAGCGACGTCTCCTACGCCGAGCTGCACACGTTCGCCGAGGCCCTGGGCGTGCCGCGCCGCGCCTTCGAACGCGACCACTACGACATCCCCGCCCAGCGGTACGCCGAGGTCGTCTCCGCCGGTGCGCTGGAGGTCAGCAGCCGCGAGGTGGTGCGGCTGCTGCACGGGGCGGGGCTGCGGCGCAGAAAGAGCGGGACTCAGCCGCGCGGGCCGCGCAGCTCGTAGGCGAGTTGCTCCTCGTCCCCGGCGACCCGGGTGAAACCGGCGCGGACGATCACTGCCTGGGAGGCGAGGTTGGCGTGCTCGGTCGTCGCGAACACCGACGTCACCTCCTCGCGGGCCAGCGCCCACGCGGACAGCGCCCGCAGGGCCTCGGTGGCGTAGCCGTGGCCGCGGGCGGCCTCGGCGAGGTCGTAGCCGATCTCCACCCGGCCGTCCTCGTCCGGCGCCCCGTGGAAGCCCATGCCGCCGACCGCGCGCCCGTCCTGGCGGCGCACGAGTACGAACACGCCCCACTCCGGCCGGTGCACACCCGCCTCGTACGCCTTCAGCAGCATTCCGGCGGCGTCCCGCGTGCCCTGGAAAGGACCGCTCTCGACCCACTCGAAGCCCCCGCCGCCGCCCGCGGCCAGGTCGGTGGCGGCGGCGGGCGTGACGCCCTGGAGGGTGAGGCGCTCGGCCTCGATCACCAGGTTGTTGCGCCAGCGCCACTCGGTGACCGGGGCGCGTCCGGGCAGTTCGCCGCGGCCGGTGGCCCACAGCAGGGTGCGCCAGGGGTCGGCGCCGGGCTGGACGTGCGGGAAGATGCGGGCGAGGACGTCCGCGCACAGTTCGGCGGGCGGCTCATAGGCCAGCCCGAGGCCCTCGGCGATGTCGTGCGTGTGCGCGAGGACCTCGGTGATCCCCATGGCGGCGAAGCCCCCGCGGTTGGCGCTGCGGAAGGGGTACGGGTGGAAGGCGCGGACCTCGTGCGGGGTGGTGCGGACGGTGGCGGCGAGCAGTGCGCCGGTCGTCTCGACGACGTGCAGGACGCCCTCGTTGTCCGTGCCGTCGTCGAGGGTGATCTCGAAGGGGACGTAGGCCTCGGTGGCGCGTCCGGCGAGCTGGCCCGCGTAGGCGATGAGGTCGCTCGCGATGTGCTCCGCCGTGTACCGGCAGCTCCACTCCAGCCGCCCGGCCGGGAGCGCCGCCCAGTCCCGGTCCGTCGCCGTCCGCAGCAGCGCGACGGCGCCCGCCACGGCCTCTTCCACCTGTTCCCCGCCCATGCTCCGCATGCCGGGCAGGCTACGGTGCCGGGCTGTCCCCGAGCGACAGCATTTCCAGCTCCCCGGTGAGGTTGTAACGGGCGGTCGCCTCCCACTCGCGTCGGCCGTGCGGGGTGTGGAACAGCCGGGGGAGGCCGAGGAGTTGGCGGAGGACGGCGGCCCGGCCCGCGCGGAAGGCGTCGTCCGGGACGAAGTGGTACTCCTGCCGTACGGCCGCCGTGTACGCGGCGTACGCCGACGGCGCCGAGGCGAGAATCGCCAGGTCCGCGTCGCACAGCACCTGCCCGTCCCGGTCGTCGCCGGCCGGGGCGTGGGTGACGGTGAGGCGGACCAGCCGGGCCACCTCGGCGGTCTTCTTCGCCGGGACGCCGGCCTCGGGCAGGGCGCGCTCGGCGAGGCGGGCCGAGCGCTCCTCGTTCTCGGAGCGCTCGGGAAGGTAGACGGCGTCGTGGAACCAGGCGGCGAGGCGCACCACGTCCGGGTCGTCGGCGTACTCCTCCAGTACGTCGATGTGGTCCAGGACCGCCGCCAGGTGCGCGAGCGTGTGGTAGCGCCGCTGGGGCTCCTGCCAGCGGGCGAGCAGGTTGTCGGCGTACGGCGCCGGGTCGGGACGGCCGGAACCGGGCGCGGCGGCTCGGTCCAGAGCGCGGGCGAAACGGGAGCGCAGGGCGTCGAGGTCGGCCATGGGCTCATTGTTCCAGCGGGTGTGCCTCTCGCTCGGGTGATAACTTCTCACTGAATCTGGAAGCTGTAGTGGCGCAGGCGCGCAGCGGGCACCGAGAGGTTGCGGACCATGACGGACACGCGCACGAAGACCCCGCGCGAGCGCTACCGCACCCAGGTGCGCGCGGAGATCAAGGAACACGCGTGGGAGCAGATCGCCACGGCGGGCGCGTCCGCGCTCTCGCTCAACGCGATCGCCAAGCGGATGGGCATGAGCGGCCCCGCCCTCTACCGGTACTTCGCCGGCCGCGACGAGCTGATCACCGAACTCGTCCGGGACGCCTACCGGAGCCTCGCCGATACCTTCCGGGCGGCCGCCGGGGCCGGTGCCGACCTGGCCGGACTGGCGCACGCCCTGCGCGCGTGGGCCCTCGACGACCCCCACCGCTACTTCCTCGTCTTCGGCACCCCCGTCCCGGGCTACCGCGCGCCCGACGACGTCACCGGGATCGCCGCCGAGACCATGGCGGTCATCCTCGACGCCTGCGCCGCGCTGCCCTCGGACCGCCCCACGACACCGTTCGACACGCACATCGAGGGCCACCGGCAGTGGGCGGACGGCCATCCCGCCCCGCCCGCCGCCGTCCACCGCGCGCTGACCGTCTGGACCCGGCTGCACGGCGTCCTGTCCCTGGAACTCGCGGGCCACTTCACCGGCATGGGGTTCGACCCCGCCCTGCTCTACGCCGCCGAACTGGACGACCTGCTCGAACGCTGACCGGGAGCCGCACCGGGCCCTACCGTGGAGCCCATGACGACTCCTGCTGACGTGAACGACGTACGCGACCCCGAGGTGCCCGGGCGGCTGCTGGCCGTCGAGCGCGACGAACTGGTGCCGCTGCTGCGGTCCCGGGCGGACCGGGACTTCGCGCTGCCGGTGGCCGCGTGTCCGGGCTGGACCGTGCGGGACGTGCTGGCGCACTGCTCCAGCGCGCTGATCCGGGTGGTGGAAAGGCGCTACGAGGACGGTGTCTTCTCACCCGCCTCCAACGACCGCGACATCGCCGAACGCGCCGACTGGACGAACGCCCGGATCCTCGACGAACTGGAGCGCGGCATGACCGAGGCCGGTCCGCTGATCGGCCGCGCGGGCGGTGTCCTGGACGCGATCGCGCTGGGCGAGTGGGTGCACGCGGGTGATGTGCGGGTGGCCCTCGGCGAGCCGGGTGCGTACGGGGGGCCCGGCCTGCCGGACGCGCTCGCGCTGCTCGGCACGCTCACCCGCGACCGCGGTCACGTGCCGCTGCACGCCGACCTCGACGACGTGGACGAGCCGCTGAAGCTGGGCGAGGTGAGTGGTGAGCGGCCGCCGGGACGGTTCATCGGGGACGCCGCCACCCTCGTACGGCTGTACGCGGGGCGGCCCGTGGACGACGCGGCCGGGTACGAGCTGGCCGGGGTGGAGGCGGCGGAGCTGAACCTCTTCGGCGACTGAGCGGGGATGAGTGGGAGCCCTGGCCGGCTGTCTGGGCGTAGTCTTGGATTGGACTAGACCTGTAGCAGGCCGACGAATGGGGTCCCATGAGCAAGCGTGCAGTCCTGGAGGTGATCGCCCTCGACGTCGAGGACGCGGTCGCCGCCCAGGCCGGAGGCGCGGATCGCCTCGAACTGGTCACCGACATGGCGGCCGACGGACTCACCCCGTCGGCCGCGACCGTCGCCGCGATCCGCGCCGCCGTCGACATCGACGTACGGGTGATGCTGCGGCTCGCGGACGGGTTCGCCGCCGGGGACGTCGAGCGGCTGGCACGGGTCGCAGCGGAGATGCGGGAGGCCGGGGCCGCGCAGTTCGTGCTCGGGTTCCTCGACGCGGACGGTGACGTGGACCTGGGCGCGGTGGAGCGGGTCGCGGGCGTGCTGGACGGGTGCCGGTGGACGTTCCACCGCGCGATCGACCGCGCCTCGAACCGGGACGCCCTGCGCAAGCAGCTCGCGGACTTCCCGGGCCTGGACACGTATCTGACGGCCGGGGCGGCCGGCGGGGTGGACGACGGGCTGCCGCTGCTGCTCGCCGAGGCGCGACGGCGGGGCGAGCCCGGGTACGAGCAGCAGCTGCTGGTCGGCGGCGGCCTGCGGCTGGACCACGTACCCGGGCTGCTGGACGCGGGGATCGACGGCTTCCACATCGGCGGCGCGGCGAGGCCCTCCGGGTGGGACGGGCCGGTGTCGGCGGCGGCGGTGGGGGAGTGGCGGCGGGTACTGGGGTCGTAGCGGCGCGCCCGCGTAGCCGCGTGCCCGCGTGACCGCGCGCCCGCGTAGCCGCGTGCCCGCGTGACCGCGCGCCCGCGTAGCCGCGTGCCCGCGTAACCGCGGGCAATCGTGCCGCCTGGGGCGGCACGGGTGGGCGCGGCGGCACCCGGTCAGCGCCGGGCCGCGTCACCCACCCCTCAGCGGCGCCGGACACCGCCCGACGGACCACGGTGTTGCGGCGCCGCGCCGACCCGCGTCGCCGCTCGCAGGGGGTGGGCACGCAGCCCGGCGTTCGCGGGGTGCCGCTGCGCCCACCCGTGCCGCCCCAGCGGCACGACTGCCCGCAGCTGCGGCGGCTGCCCGCAGCCGCGCCCATGGCTGCCCGCAGCTCAGGTCAGCTGCGCCGGCAGCCCCGCCCCGTGCGTCACGATCAGCCCCGACACCGCGCGGGTCAGCGCCACGTACAGCCGACGCAGCCCCGTCCGTTCGTCCGGTTCGCCGTCGACCACGGCCCGCGGCTCGTCCAGGACCACGTAGTCGTACTCCAGGCCCTTGGCCAGCGACGCCGGGACCAGGGTCAGGCGGGTGGCGTGGGTCGTCTCCTCGCCCGGCCCGATGAAGCCGACCCCCGCCGCCCCGAGGGCGTCGGCCAGCTCCGGCACCCGCGCGTCGGCGGCGATCAGGCCGACCGAGCCCTCGCGTTCCAGCAGCTCGCGGCACGCGGACACCACGTCCGCCGCCCCGGCCGCGGTCGTACGGATGTCGAAGAAGCCCGGGTTCTCACGGATCGACGCCACCGGCGTCAGGCCCGGCGCGATGTCCGGCAGCAGCCGGGACGCGTACGCGATGACGTCCGTCGGCACGCGGAAGCCGGCCGTCAGCTCCTCGACCACGGCCTCGTCCTTGCCCAGGTGGGCCAGCGCCTCCGCCCAGCTGCGGGTCGCCCACGGCGTGGTGCCCTGCGCCAGGTCGCCGAGGACGGTCGCCGAGCCGGTGGTGCAGCGCCGGCCCACCGCGCGGTACTGCATCGGGGAGAGATCCTGCGCCTCGTCGAGGACCACGTGCCCGAGGGAGTGCGTGCGCTCGATCAGATCCATGGCCTCGTCGATCAGCACGGCGTCGGCGGGTGACCACCTGGCCGACTTCACCGAGCGGGCCGGCTTCACCCACAGCAGTGCCTTCCGCTCGTCCTCGGTGAGGACGCCCTCGGCGTGCTCGGCGAGGAAGTCCGCGTCCGAGAGGAGGCGGAGGACGAGTTTCGCGGGCTCGACCTGCGGCCAGACGGTCTTCACCACCGCCTTCACGGCGGCGTTGCGCGCGACCGCGTTCTGCACCCGGTCGTCCGGCGCCTCACCGGCCCGCTCCATCTGCACCAGCACGGCGTGCGCGATGCGCTGGGGAAGGGCCTCGCGGGCGGCGCCGTAGCGGATGTCGCGGGCGAGCAGCTCGCGGACGATCTCCTCCACCTCGTACGCGGCCACCCGCCAGCGGCGTGAGCCGCGCACCACGACCACGCCCTCGGTGGGCATGGTGACGTGCGAGTAGAGGGCCCTGCGCAGGACCTCCGCCATCCGCGCGTCGCCCTTGATCACCGCCGCCGTCGTCTCGTCCGTCCCGCATACCTCGACGTGCGCCACCAGGTCGTCGACGGTGGCCTGGCGGACCGTCAGCTCACCGAGGGCCGGGAGGACCTGCTCGATGTAGTGCAGGAAGGACTTGTTGGGCCCGATGACCAGAGTCCCGGTCCGGGCGAGGCGCTCGCGGTGGGCGTACAGGAGGTAGGCGACCCGGTGCAGGCCGACCGCCGTCTTCCCGGTACCGGGGCCGCCCTGCACACAGACCGAACCGGTCAGCCCGGCGCGCACGATCTCGTCCTGCTCGGGCTGGATGGTCGCCACGATGTCGCGCATCGGGCCGACGCGGGGCCGCTCGATCTCCTGCTGGAGCAGCTTGCTGGTGACCGCCGCCTCGGCCGGGTCGGACAGGTGCTCGTCCTCGTAGGCCGTGAGGTCCCCGCCGGTGTATCCGAAGCGGCGGCGCAGCGAGATGTCCAGCGGGTCCTTCTTCGACGCGCGGTAGAACGGCTGCGAGACCGGCGCCCGCCAGTCGATCACCATCGGGTCGCCGTCCGCGTCGTGCACGTGCCGCCGCCCGACATGCAGTGTCTGATAAGCAGCCTCCGGCTGCGGGCGCTCCCCCTCCCCGCCCTCCGCCCGCTCGGCGCCCGGAGCGTGCAGGTAGTCGAGCCGGCCGAAGAACAGCGGGGTCTCGCTGAGGTCGGCCAGGGCCTTGATGCGCTGCTCGATCTGGCTCTCCAGGACGGCGGCGTTGACCCAGTTCGCGGTGACGTCGGTGATGTCCAGGGACTCGACGTCCTCCCGCATGGCGCGCAGCGCGGAACGGGAGTCGGCCAGGTGGGAGCGCTCTTTCGAGAGGGGATCGTCGTGCACGGGCGTGGACAAGGGGGTGCCTCCGGGTGACCTGCGGCGTGGTGGGCGCGGGCTGCGCGCGGTGGGCCGACCGGTTTCCGTCCGGACGGCGGCGCTCCGTGGGGAGGCGGGCAAGAGCGGAGAGTCTAGGGGAGCGGGCACGGCGCGGGCCAACGGGTTTTCCGACCCCTAGGGGTCGGCGCCCTCCGGGCTGAGGGGACGGCTCCACCCGGAGGCGTACGGGGCGGGGGAGGGGGTTCGGTCCATGGACCGATGCCGGTCCGGGGCCCACGGTCGCACC
This sequence comes from Streptomyces sp. BB1-1-1, assembly GCF_031597775.1. Lineage (NCBI taxonomy): Bacteria > Bacillati > Actinomycetota > Actinomycetes > Kitasatosporales > Streptomycetaceae > Streptomyces > Streptomyces sp. BB1-1-1. The sequence continues at coordinate 4,866,970 of NZ_CP134203.1, forward strand.
ATGGAGACATGAGCGCAGCAACCATCTCCCCCGTCCCGGCACCGGGCCGCGCGTCCGGTGCCACGCCCGTGGCCGGCAGCCACCGGCACCGGCTCGGTGACGCCCTGCGTGTCGTCAGGGTGTTCGCGGGCGCCGCCTTCGACGTGGTCGTGCTCGGCGAGTACGGCGAGGAGGCCGGCGTCCGCCGCCGCTGACGCCCGCGTCCCCCGCCGCGCCGACTGAGGACCGACGCGTCAGCCCTACTCGGGCAGCAGAATGTCCGCGTCGTCGAAGATCCGGAGCATCACCAGCAGCAGACGGCCCCGCGAGACCATGTACTCGGCGACGATCTGAGAGGTGAGCCTGATTTCACGGTCCTGGTCACCCAGCCCTATCGGCCGCGACACCTCGGTGTAGGGATCACGAGCCAGTATCCCGACGGCCTTGTCGAGCGCGGCCCTGCGCACGGGGTCCAGGCGGTCGCGGTCACGGGCCGCCGATTCCGTGTACAGCACCTCGTAAACGTCCTCGTGAGGCATGGCGCTCTCCCTTGCCGTGTCTGCACTGCGCCTTGAGCGTATCGGTCTCGAAGTCTTGACGCCCTTGAGTCTTGAAGCGGACCTTGGGCACCGTCCGCTCAGCTCTCCGCCAGCACCTCGTCCGCGTCCATGATCCGGTACGCGTAGCCCTGCTCCGCCAGGAAGCGCTGGCGGTGGGCCGCGAAGTCCTGGTCGAGCGTGTCGCGGGCGACGACCGAGTAGAAGTGCGCCTGGTGGCCGTCGGCCTTCGGGCGCAGCACCCGGCCGAGGCGCTGGGCCTCCTCCTGCCGGGACCCGAAGGTGCCCGACACCTGGATGGCGACCGTCGCCTCCGGCAGGTCGATGGAGAAGTTCGCGACCTTGGAGACGACGAGGACGCTGATCTCGCCCTGGCGGAAGGACTCGAAGAGCTTCTCCCGCTGGGCGTTGGACGTCTCGCCCTTGATGACCGGCGCGCCCAGGTGCTCGCCCAGTTCGTCGAGCTGGTCGATGTACTGGCCGATGACGAGGATCTGCTGCCCGGCGAAGCGCCGCACGAGCGCCTCGGTCACCTTCCGCTTGGTCGCGGTCGTCGCGCAGAAGCGGTACTTCTCCTCCGTCTCGGCGGTGGCGTACGCGAGGCGCTCGGAGTCGGTGAGGTTGACCCGGACCTCCACGCAGTCGGCGGGCGCGATGTAGCCCTGCGCCTCGATCTCCTTCCACGGCGCGTCGAAACGCTTCGGGCCGATGAGGGAGAACACGTCGGACTCGCGGCCGTCCTCGCGGACGAGCGTCGCGGTCAGGCCGAGCCGCCGCCGCGCCTGGAGGTCGGCGGTGAACTTGAAGACCGGCGCGGGCAGCAGGTGCACCTCGTCGTAGACGACCAGCCCCCAGTCCCGGGAGTCGAACAGCTCCAGGTGCGGGTAGACGCCCTTCCGCTTGGTCGTCAGCACCTGGTAGGTGGCGATGGTGACGGGCCGGATCTCCTTCTTCGTCCCGCTGTACTCGCCGATCTCGTCCTCGGTCAGGCTCGTGCGCTTCACCAGCTCGTGCTTCCACTGCCGGGCGGAGACGGTGTTGGTGACCAGGATCAGCGTCGTCGACTTGGCCTGCGCCATCGAACCCGCCCCGACCAGCGTCTTGCCCGCGCCGCAGGGGAGCACGACGACGCCGCTGCCGCCGTGCCAGAAGTTCTCCACCGCCTGCTTCTGGTACGGCCGCAGCGCCCACCCGTCCTCGGCCAGCTCGATCGGGTGCGCCTCGCCGTCGACGTACCCGGCGAGGTCCTCGGCGGGCCAGCCCAGCTTCAGCAGCGTCTGCTTGATCTGCCCGCGCTCGGAGGGGTGCACGGCCACCGTGTCGGGGTCGATGCGGTTGCCGACCAGCGGCGCGATCCGCTTCGACTTCAGGACCTCCTCCAGCACCGGCCGGTCGGTGGTCGTCAGGACCAGCCCGTGCGCCGGGTGCTTGGAGAGGGTGAGGCGGCCGTAGCGGTCCATCGTCTCGGCGATGTCGACGAGCAGCGCGTGCGGCACCGGGTAGCGGCTGTACTCGACGAGGGCGTCCACGACCTGCTCGGCGTCGTGGCCCGCCGCCCGCGCGTTCCACAGGCCCAGCGGGGTCACCCGGTAGGTGTGGATGTGCTCCGGGGCCCGCTCCAGCTCGGCGAACGGCGCGATGGCCCGTCGGCACTCGCCGGCCCGCTCGTGGTCGACCTCGAGGAGCAGCGTCTTGTCGGACTGGACGATCAGCGGACCATTCACGGGCGGCACCCTTTCGCGTGCGTGCGGCCGACAGCGACTGGACGGATCGGCCAAACGTCCAGTGTGCCTGATCGCGGCGCCGGGCTACCGGAGAGTGAGGTTGTTGATCAGCGGCCCCTCGACCGTGACCCCCTCCGTGACCAGGGTCTCCACGCCGGTGGACGGCAGGGGCAGCGGCAGCGCGGCGGCCTCGGGGGCGAGCGCGCCGAAGAGCGCCGCGGCGGTGATCAGGGCGGCGACGGAGACGGCGACGGCGGAACGGGCGGCGCCGTCCGGATCGGTGGGCTTGGAGCGCATGGCGTGCCTTTCGAAAGGCTGGGGGCCGGGGGGAAGGCGGGCCGGGCCCAGGGGGACTGGGACCCGGCCCGCCGTCAGGGGACGTGGAACGGGGCGTTCAGAGGGTGCTCAGCGAGTGGTCAGAGGGTCAGGCCCCCACCGAGGTCGATGCCGACCGCGGCGGCCTCGGCGGCGAACGCCGCGATCAGCGCGGCGGTGGAGGTCAGGACAGTGGCGACTCGACGAACGGCACGCATCGGGTGGTTCCTTCCGGTTCGGTGTGCAGGACACCCGGTGGCTGCCCGACCGCCGAAAAATCGATGCGGATTATGAAAAAAGCTCCCTCTCAGGTGCTAATCACCCGGCGTGGCGTGCATGATCCGGCCCGTACCCCCGAAAGAGGGGCCCGTCAGGTCGCGTCGTCGGCGAGTTCGGCCACGCCGGTGACCCGGTGCAGCGGATACGTGCGCACCTCGTCCGCCGTGTGGTCGTACGCCGTCACGAAGCCGCCCTCGACCCGGATCGGGGCGATGACGCGCTGGCTGGCGGAGCCCTCGGCGTTCACGTAGCCGATCCACAGCGCCTCGCCGGTCATGACGGCCGCCTGCATGGTGGCGAGGGTCTCGGCGGCGCCGGTACGGGGCAGCTCGCCCCCCGCCGCCGGGGCGCCGCCCGCATCGCTCCCGGGGCCCGGCTTGCGCGGGGTCGTGGCGGCCAGGTCGCCGGCCCGGACCGCGCGGACCGCCGCCGTCAGGAGCGTGTCGTCGGGCACCGGCGGACCGTCCGGGACCGGCTCCGGTGCCGTCCGCGGCGGCGTGCGGTGGGCGTCGGCACGGGCGATCAGCACATCGCCCGCGGCGGACTCGGCGGCCGGCGCGAACCCCATCCCGCGCAGCCCCTCAAGGAGCGCCGCCGGGTCGGCCTGCGCGGCCAGCACGGTCGGCGCGAGCCGGCGCAGGCCGAGGCCGGCGGCCCGCTTGTCGGCGAGGATCTCGTCCAGCGTCGCGTCGTCGTCGCAGCGCACGTACGCCGAGGCCGCGCCCACCCGCAGCCGCCCGTGCCGCCGGGCCACGTCGTCGATCAGGTACGTGAGCGGCTGCGGCACCGGCGTGCGGGAGTGCCGGGCGAGGAAGGCGTGCAGGTCGGCGGCGGCCTGCCCGGCGTCCAGCGCGCGGCGCACCGAGCCCGGCGTGAACCGGTAGACGGTCGCCCCGCCCTTGGACTCCACGTCCGCGAGCACCCCGAGCACGTCGGCCAGCTCGGGCTCCAGCGGCCCCGGCGCCACCGCCGTCAGGTCCGCCTGGAGCAGCACGTGGTCCAGCGGCTCGGGGAACAGCGGCGCGAGCAGCCGGGCGGCCCGCGCGGTGGCGGCGGCCTGCTCGGCGGGGCTCGGGGGAGCGGGAGCGGGGGCGGGCGGCGTGCGGTGGTGGACGGGGAGCTTGTCGCCCGGTCCCTCGGGCTCCCGCGCCGGGTGCGGCGGCTCGGGCGCCCCGATCAGCGCCCGCCCCGGCGCCGCCAGCGCACCGCGCCCGGTGACGCCCAGCAGCTCGGCCTCGGACAGCGTCCAGCGGGCCAGCCGGGTGCGCAGGTCGTCGTCCTGGCCGTCCCGCCCGTCCCGCCGGGGCCCGCGCAGCGGACGCTCCCAGCGCAGCCGGGCCAGCACCGACTCCTCGGTGGGCGAGGCACCCTCGGGCAGCCCCGCCAGCAGGGCCAGCACCCGGTGCCGTACCTCCGGCGCCGCCGAGCGGTCCAGGTTCGGGCCCAGCGCCGAGAGCGTGCGGTCCTTCGCGTCCCGCCCGCCGACCACACCCGGCGTGCGGGTGGCCGTCAGCCACGTCCCGGCGAGCCGCGCCCAGCGCTCCGCGGTGGGCAGCTCCCGCCACTCGTCGTACGCCGGGGTCGCCGCGTACCGCTCGTCGGCCTCACCGTCGGAGGCGATCAGCCCCGCCGCGTAGGCCAGCTCGACCCAGAACGCGGCCACCGGCTCGGGCACGTCCAGCGCGACGGCCGTCCGCTTCAGGTCGCGCACGCTCAGCCCGCCGGCCCGCAGCATCGCCGGGCCGCCCTCGTCCCACTCCTTCAGCAGCTCCTCGACGGTCGCCAGCGCCGACAGGGCCTGCCCGGCGGCGGTGGCGTCCACAACCTGTGGACGGTGCGCGGCGGCGGCCTCCACCGGCGGCGGCACCGGCTCCGGCGTGCGGTGCGCCCGGCCCGCGCGCAGGTGCAGGGCGACCTCGCGGGGCAGGACGACCGTGCCGGGCGCGGTCGGCAGCAGCAGGCCGCTGTCCAGCAGGTGGCGCAGGTGCGCCGCCGGATCGTGGGTGACCTGGCCGTACGGCGGCCCCCACACCAGCCGGTCCAGCACCTCGCGGGACTCCTCGGGCAGGCCGGCGAGGAGCCCCGCCATCCGCTGCCGGTCGGTGAACAGCTCACCGAGCGCGGACACGGCGGAGACCGAGTCGTGCGTCGAGGGCAGCCCGACGGCGGCCAGGATCTCCTGGATCCGGCCCGGCGACATCCCCGCCGTCGCCTCCCGCACACAGGGCCCGAGCCCCGTCGGAGAGGGGTGCTGCGGGGAGGGCGCGAGCAGCTCACGGGCGGTGCGCACCAGCCGCAGCCGGTCGTCCGCGCCCCACACCAGGGCCTGTTCGCGCAGGAGGGCGACGGCCCGGGGCAGGGCCGCCGCGACGACGGGGTCCCGCTCGTCACCGGCCATGAGCCGGAGCAGCTCGTCGTACGGCGCCGGGTCCGCCGCCACGGCCAGCGCCTCCGCCGTCTGCAGCGTGAACCGGTCCAGCCGCTCCAGCGCCCGTACGACCGAGGCCCGGGTGCCCGCCCGGGTGGCGAGCTGCGTGAGGTCCGTGGGCACAGGGGTGATGAGGTCGGGACGGCTGCGCAGGAGGGCGGCCAGCGAGACGTCGTCCCTGACGCGGAGCGCCTCCGCGAGGGACCGGGGGGCCGCGGACTTCTCCTCGGTGCTCATCCGGCCCACGTTAGCGGGTGGGTACGACGGCGGGGTGCGCGCGCGGTCGCGCGGTGCGCGTCCGCCGCACCCGGGAGGATTCGGTACCTTCGTCCGACGGCGTACCACAACACACCGCCCCGGAGGGCTCCGTGGGGATCGAGAGCGACCAGGTCGTCTACGAGTACCTGAGCCGTGTCGGCGACGTGGCCCAGCAACGGCAGCTGCCGTCGGCCACCCGCATGCGGCTGGTCTCCGAGCTGCGCGACGAGATCGACCGGCACCGCGCCAGGACCACCGTGGACAGTCCCGCCGCCGTCCGCCGCATCCTGGACCGGCTCGGCAGCCCGGACGACATCGTCGACGCGGCGGGCGGCACGAGCGGCGCCCCGCGGCCGTCGGTGCCGCCGCCCACCGCCGTCCCCGTACAGCGGGAGGCCGAGCCGCGGAAGGCGGAGCGGCTCAAGGGCCTGCGGCGCGCCGTACCGCGCCCTCGCCCGGCCGCGCCCGAGTCCGCGCCCGCTCCCTCCCCGCCGCACCTGGCGAGCGCGCAGGAGCTGGGGGACAGCGCCGTCACGCGGCCGGACTGGTGGCGGGTGGACAACGGCCCGTTCGGGGGCGGCGTCGACAGCGTGCCGGGGTTCGTCGGCGGCGTGGAGATCCCGGAGCTGCTCAAGCCCCCGCCGCGGGACAAGGACGGGGCGGACCCGACGGCCGGGAAGGACCCGGCGGCCAAGAAGGACGGGACCGCCGGGAAGGCGGCCGCCGAGGTGGTGGCGGAGGCCGTGGAGCCGGTCGCCGGGGAGCCGGACGGAGCCCCGCGCCGCCGCCTGCCCCGCCTGTGGCCCGAGGGCGGCTTGAACAACCCGCTGCTGCTGCTCGCCGCCGCCCTGCTGGTCGCCGGCGCCGTCCTCGGCAGCCTCGTCCCGCTGGGCCTCGGCTGGCTGATCGCCTACCTCTCCCGCCGGCTCTCCCCGGCCCAGTCGAAGTGGGCGGTACTGGGCCTGCCCGGTACGGTCGCCGCCGCCGGCGTCGTCTGGCTGTGGGGCCGCACGGAGGGCCGCTGGGGCGACCCGATCGCCGAGGGCCACATGAACGACGCCGTCACCGAGACCTGGCCCTGGGTCCTGCGCGGCGCCGCCGTCGCCACGGCCCTGTATCTCCTCTGGCGCTCCCGCCGCCCCCGCGGCTGACCCGTCGGCCCGCCCGGCACAATGGGCCCCATGGCCTCCACGACCCGCCCCGCGCTCACCGTCGGTTTCGACCTCGACATGACGCTGATCGACTCACGCCCCGGCATCCGCGCCTGCTACCTGGCGCTGACCGAGCGGACGGGGACGTACGTCGACGCCGACCTGGCCGTCACGCGGCTCGGGCCGCCGCTGGAGGAGGAGCTGGCGCACTGGTTCCCGGCCGAGGCGATCGCCGCCACCGCCGATCTGTACCGGGAGATGTACCCGACGTACGCCGTCGCCGCCACGCCCGCGCTGCCCGGCGCCCGGGAGGCCATCGCCGCCGTACGCGAGGCGGGCGGACGGGCGATCGTCGTCACCGCCAAGTACGAGCCGAACGCCAAGCTGCACCTGGCCCACCTCGGCATCGAGCCGGACGCCGTGATCGGCGACCTGTGGGCCGAGCAGAAGGCGGTGGCGCTGCGCGAGCACGGCGCGGACGTGTACGTCGGCGACCATCTCGGCGACGTACGCGGCGCACGCACCGCCGGCGCCCACTCCGTCGCCGTGGCCAGCGGGCCGTGCAGCGCCGAGGAACTGCGCGCGGCCGGCGCCGACGTCGTCCTCGCCGACCTGGCCGGGTTCCCGGAATGGCTCGCGGGCTACCGCGACGGAGCCGGGCCGGACGCGGCGCGGGCCTGACGCCGGCCTGCCGCGATCGACTGGAACACCCCCGCACCGGCGATCAGGAAGCCCACTCCCATCAGCATGCTCAATCCGAACATGTAGGTGGGAAAGGGCGTCGTCCCCAGAAACAGCGGGGCCACCGTGACCAGTGTGGCCACGGTTCCGACGAAGAAGACGATCGCACCGGCACGGATCAGTCGGTCACCGGGCGCGGCGGAATTCGTTTGGGTTTTGTCACGCACCCGACCAGGGTAGTTCCCAGGCCTGGGGAACAGCCGGGGGACGTCTTGTCACCGGCCTACAGACCATTAGCCTTGGTACCGGCGGGTCCGGACGACCCGCCCAAGTGCTATCAAGAGCCGTTTCCGAGCAGTTTTCCGACGAGTACGAGGACGAGGACAGACGTGCCTACCGGCAAGGTCAAGTGGTTCAACAGTGAGAAGGGCTTCGGCTTTCTCTCCCGCGACGACGGCGGTGACGTCTTCGTCCATTCCTCGGTCCTCCCCGCCGGAGTCGAGGCACTGAAGCCGGGCCAGCGCGTGGAGTTCGGCGTCGTCGCCGGACAGCGCGGCGACCAGGCGCTGTCCCTCACCCTGCTGGACCCGGCCCCCTCGGTCGCGGCCGCGCAGCGCAAGAAGCCCGACGAGCTGGCCTCCATCGTGCAGGACCTGACCACCCTCCTGGAGAACATCACCCCGATGCTGGAGCGGGGCCGCTACCCCGAGAAGACGGCCGGCAAGAAGATCGCCGGCCTGCTCCGCGCGGTCGCCGACCAGCTGGACGTCTGACCCCGCACCCCACCCGTCAGGGAAACGCCAGCGCGTCCGGGCCGAGGGCCGGTACCAGTCCCTCGGCCGCCGCGCGGGTCAGCAGGCCCCGGACCGCCGCGTAGCCGTCCTCGCCGAGGTCGGCCGTGAACTCGTTGACGTACAGCCCGATGTGCTGGTCGGCGACGGCCGGGTCCATCTCCTGCGCGTGCTCCATGACGTACGGCCGGGAGACCTCCGGGTCGTCCCAGGCCGCGCGTACGGATGCCCGGACCGAGTCGGCGAGGCGGGTCAGCGTCTCCTCGCCCAGCGACCGCTTCGCGATGATCGCGCCGAGCGGGATCGGCAGCCCGGTGGTGTGCTCCCAGTGCTCGCCCATGTCGGCGAGCTTGTGCAGGCCGTAGTTCTGGTACGTGAAGCGCGCCTCGTGGATCACGAGCCCCGCGTCGACCTTCCCGTCCCGCACGGCCGGCATGATCTCGTGGAACGGCATGACGACGATCTCGCCGACCCCGCCGGGCACCGTGTCCGCGGCCCAGAGGCGGAAGAGCAGGTAGGCCGTCGAGGTCTCGCTCGGCACCGCCACCGTGCGCCCGCGCAGGTCGGCGCCCGGCTCCCGGGTCAGCACCAGCGGCCCGCAGCCCCGGCCCAGCGCACCCCCGCAGGGCAGCAGGGCGTACTCGCCGAGGACGTACGGCAGCACGGCGTACGACACCTTCAGTACGTCGAACTCGCCGCGTTCGGCCATGCCGTTGGTGATGTCGATGTCCGCGAACGTCACGTCGAGGGCGGGGGCGCCGGGGACGCGGCCGTGGGCCAGGGCGTCGAAGACGAAGGTGTCGTTCGGGCAGGGGGAGTACGCGATCTGCAAGGAATCAGCGGTCATGTCGGTTCCAACTCGTGAGGACGGGTGCGAGCTTCCCGAAGGCGTCCGTCAGCGCCGTGAGCGCGTCGCCGATGCGCCAGGCGGCGCGGTCGCGCGGGCCGACCGGATTGGAGACCGCGCGCAGCTCCAGCACCGGCACCCCGTGCGCGGCGGCGGCCTCGGCGACGCCGAAGCCCTCCATGGCCTCGGCCAGCGCGCGCGGGTGACGGTCGCGCAGCAGCGCGGCGCGTTCGGCGGTGCCGGTGACGGTGGACCCGGTCAGGACGGTGCCGGGGCGGGCGCCGGTCGCGGCGGCCACGGCGGCGACGAGGCCGGCGGGCGGCCGGTGGGTGACGGTGCCGAAGCCGAGATCGGTGACCGGCAGGAAGCCGTCGGCCGTCTCGGCGCCCAGGTCGGCGGCGGTGATCTCGTCGGCGACGACGAGCGAGCCGACGGGCGCGTCCGGCCCGAAGCCGCCGCCGATACCGGCCGAGACGACCAGGCCGTAGGGCGCGGAGCCGAGGGCCGCGGCGGTCAGGGCGGCGGCGGTGGAGGCGGCGGCGAGGGCGGGGCCGACACCGGCGGCCAGCAGGTCGAAGCCGCCCGGGAGCCGGTGCAGGGCCACCCCGGGACTCGACACCTCGGCGCCCCGCTCCGGGAACGCCCGAGCCACCGCGTCCCGTTCGACGGGGACCGCGGTGGCCACGAGGACGCGCATGGAGGACGTGGTCAGTCGTCCTTCTTCAGCTTGAAGGACCACAGACCGGTGGCCTCCTCGCTGTCGTCCTTGCCGTCGCCGGCCTTGATGGTGACGAGCGTCGAGTCGCCCTGGGCGCCGTACTGGGCGTTGAAGAACACGCTGCCCGGGACGGTGCGGTAGGTGTTGTCCGTGTCGTCGGTCAGCTGCTGACCGTTCATCAGGATCGTCCAGCGCTCGTCGGCGACCTCCGGGTCCACACCGAAGCGCACCGTGTCGTCCGGGTTGACCGTGATGGACTCGACGGAGTCGTCCTGGAGGCACTTCTGGATCTCGGCGGTCTCCAGGACCTTGCCCTCGCCGCCACAGGTGGCCTCGGAGCTGACCGAGTCACTGCCGACGGTGACCGTCGCCATGGGCGTCGGCTGGTCACAGGCGGACAGCAGGAGCAGTCCAGCGGATACGGCGCCTGCGGCGGCGACGGCGCGGCGGCGTCGCACAGAGGATTGCAACGTGGTCATGGGCGAAGGCTATACGGCGCCTCCGGCCCGTTCCCCACCTGGGTACGGCGTGGCGTGGTCACGCCACCCTCGCTCGCGCCGGTCCCCCGTGCCGGGCCGAGTCGATCAGACCCCGTACGGTCGTCAGCCACCCGGCGGCGATGATCGCGGCGGCCACCGACAGGCCCAGCGTGCCGTTCAGCGGCAGCACGATGCCCACCGCGCCGCCGAACACCCAGGAGACCTGGAGCAGCGTCTCGGAGCGCGCGAACGCCGAGGTGCGGACCTGTTCCGGCACGTCCCGCTGGATCAGCGCGTCCAGGGACAGCTTGGCCAGCGCCTGCGCGAACCCGGCGACCGCGGCCAGGCACGCCACCAGGACGGTGCTGAAGAACACCGCGGCCGTGACCGCCGCGCCCAGCACGATCGCGACGACCGTCACGATGATGATCTCCGGCGCGCGCGAGCGCAGCCACGCCCCGACCGCCGTGCCCAGCGCGTTGCCCGCACCGGCGGCGACGCCCACGATCCCCAGCGACACGGCCGCGCTCTGCCCGGACAGCGGATGCACGCGCAGCAGGAAGGCCAGGAAGAAGATCAGGAAGCCGGACAGGCAGCGGATGCCGGCGTTGGCGGCCAGCGCGTGCGTCACCGCCGGGCCCACCGTGCGCAGCCCGGGCCGCTTGACCGGCTTGCGGTGCGGGCCGTGCAGATGCCGCTCGTCCGCGGCCAGCAGCGCCCGGTCCTCGCCGCGCGCCGAGTCCACCTTCGGCGGCAGCGTGAACGACAGGACGGTGCCCGCCACGAAGATCACGAAGGCGCCGTACAGCGGCCAGCGCGGCCCGACCTGCTGGAGCCCCGCCGCGATCGGCGCGGCGACGCCGGTGGCGAGCAGCCCGCACAGCGTGACCCGCGAGTTCGCCTTCACCAGGGAGAAACGCGGCGGCAGCAGCCTGGGCACCACCGCGCTTCTGACCACGCCGTACGCCTTCGAGGCGACCAGCACGCCGAGCGCGGCCGGATACATCTCGATGCTGCCGCTGATCACCGCCCCGGACAGCACCAGCGCGAGCAGCGCCCGGGCGCCCATCGCGGCCGCCATCGCCGCGCGGCGCCCGTGCGGCAGGCGGTCCAGGAGCGGGCCGATCACCGGCGCGAGGAGCGTGAACGGCGCCATGGTGATGGCCAGGTAGAGCGCGACCCGGCCGCGCGCCTCGTCGGTGGGCACGGAGAAGAAGACGGTGGAGGCGAGGGCCACGGTGATCATGACGTCGCCGGCGCCGTTCACCCCGTGCAGCTCGATCAGCTTGCCGAGGCCGGACTCGCCCGCGCCGTGCGCGTGCGTCGCCTTGCGGATGCCGCGCGCGGTCCCCGTCACCGGCAGGCGCAGGACACGGCCGACCGCACGGAACCGGGAGCCGGGGCCGCGCCTCCGGCTCCCGCCCTTGAACTCAGTCCGTGCGGCTGCCACCCCGTCATAGTGCCCCGAGAGCGGGGGCTGTAGCGTCCATACGGCACGGATGGCGGTGATCGAGTCGGGTGACACTGACCCCGTCACGGGCGGGGAACGCGGGTCCGTACCCCGCCGAAACTCCCGTCGGTGTAGGCCCAGCGCACATGAGCAGGTAGCGTGCCTAGCGCGCCGTGGCGAACGTTCTCGGCCGCGCGCCTTACGGCCATCCCGCAGAATGGATGACGTAGGTGTGCCCGAGCGCGATCGGGCGCGGACGTCGACGCGGTCCACAGGTCCGCTCCGTCCGCCCCTCGCAGGCAGCGGCGCACTCGTGAGACGGCGTATGGAGAGAAGCGATACCTGTGAGCGCAGCGACAACGCGAAGCCGCACCCCTGACCGTCTGTGCGCCGAGGCCGTCGACCTCGCCCGCGCCGCAGCCGAGGAGGCCGCCGCACCTGGCGTCGTCGGCGAGCACGAGGGCATGGTGTCGGAGGGCGACCGGGTCGTCACGCACCACTTCGCCTGCAAGGAGCTGGGGTACCGCGGCTGGCGCTGGGCCGTGACCGTGGCCCGCGCCTCCCGCGCCAAGATCGTCACGGTGGACGAGGCGGTACTGCTGCCCGGCCCGGACGCGCTGCTCGCCCCCGAGTGGGTGCCGTGGAGCGAGCGGCTGCGCCCCGGCGACATGGGCCCCGGCGACCTGCTGCCCACCGACGCGGAGGACCTGCGGCTGGAGCCCGGCTGGACCGGCGAGGACGAGCCGCCGCCGAACTCCGCCGTCTCCCACGAGATGGCCGAACTGGTGGAGGCGGAGGACGCCGAGGTCACGGCCGGGCCGCCCGCCGAGCTGTCGACCGTCCCGGCCCGCGGGTCGATCTCGGCCGTCGCGGAGGAACTGGGCCTGCGCCGCACCCGGGTCCTGTCCAGGTACGGCCTGCATGTCGCCGCGGACCGCTGGGAGGAGGGCTTCGGCCCCAAGACCGCGATGGCCCAGGCGGCGCCCGCGTCCTGCGAGAGCTGCGGCTTCCTGGCCCGTATCGGCGGCTCGCTGGGGCAGGCCTTCGGGGTGTGCGCCAACGAGTTCTCCCCGGCGGACGGACGGGTGGTGTCGCTGGCCTACGGGTGCGGCGGGCACTCCGAGGCGGCGGTCATGCCGAAGCCGCCGCGGGTGGCTCCGCCGGTGATCGACGAGACGCGGGTCGATCCGTTCCCGCTGCGGCCGGCGCCGGACTCCGGGTCGGTGTCGGTGGCCGAGGACGAGGCGTCGGCGGAGCTGGGGCACTCGTAGCGTGCGCGGGCTGGTGGCCGGGTTCCTGGGGGCCGCGCCCCCAGACCCCCCTTTCGGCCTTGACGGCCTCGTCCTCGAACGCCGGACGGGCTGAGTGGGCGGTACCTTCATGGTCCGTCGAAGAGGAGAGTCACCGTGAGCATGTACGTGCGGCCTGCCGCCGAGGGCGCCGATCCGTTCGGTACGGCACGTCTGCGGCGCGGGGTGCTGGACGCCTGGGCGACCAGCCCGGCCCGGTTCCGTGAGGACGCCAACGCGGAGGAGGACCTGGTCCTCGGCGGCTACCGCGACCGGCTGGTCGTCGAACTCGCGCAGAACGCCGCCGACGCCGCCGCACGGGCCGGTGTGCCCGGCCGGCTCCGGCTCACCCTGCGCGACGGTGTCCTGGTCGCCGCCAACACCGGCGCCCCGCTGGACGCGGCCGGCGTCGAGTCGCTGTCCACCCTGCGCGCCTCCGCCAAGCGCGACGCCGGGGACAGCGCGGTCGGCCGGTTCGGGGTCGGCTTCGCCGCCGTCCTGGCCGTCACCGACGAGCCCGCCGTCGTCGGCCGGCACGGCGGTGTGCGCTGGTCCCTGGTCGAGGCCCGGGGCCTGGCCGCCGACACCGCGCTGCACAGTCCCGGCCTGGGCGACGAGATCCGGCGGCGCGACGGGCACGTCCCGCTGCTGCGGCTGCCGTTCCCCGCCGAGGGCACCGCGCCGGGCCCCTACGACACGGCCGTCATCCTCCCGCTGCGCGACACGGCCGCCGCCGACCTCGCCGAACGGCTCCTGCACGCCGTGGACGACGCCCTGCTCCTCGCCCTGCCGGGGCTGGAGGAGGTCGTGGTGGAGGTGGCGGACGACGTGCGCACGCTGGGCCGCCGCACCGAGGGCGTCCTGACCGTGGTGGACGACTCCCGGGAGGGCGTCACCCGTTGGCGCACCGTCGCCGCGCACGGGCCCCTCACCCCCGACCTCCTCGCCGACCGGCCCGTGGAGGAGCGGCTGCGCCCCCACTGGTCCGTGACGTGGGCGGTGCCCGTGGACGCGGACGGCGGCCCCGAACGCCCCCGCACCACCCCCTTCGTCCACGCGCCCACGCCCAGTGACGAGCCCCTCGGCGTGCCCGCGCTGCTCATCGCCTCCTTCCCGCTGGACTCCACCCGCCGGCACGCCGCGCCCGGCCCGCTGACCGACTTCCTGACGGAACGGGCCGCGGACGCCTACGCAGGCCTCCTCGCCGACTGGCGGCCGGTGGCGACCGGCCTCATCGACCTGGTGCCCGGCCCGCTGGGCAAGGGCGAGCTGGACGGGGCGCTGCGGCAGGCGATCCTCGAACGGCTGCCGCGCACCTCCTTCCTGCCGCCCGCCGCCGAACCGCGCGAGGACGACCCCGACCTGCCCGAGTCCCTGCGGCCCCGCGACGCCGAGGTCGTGGAGGGCGCGGGCACCGACACCGTGCGGGTCCTCGCCGAGGTGCTGCCGACGCTGCTCCCGGCCGGTCTGGAGCGCCGCGCGGAGCTGCGCACGCTCGGGGTGGCCCGGGTGCCGCTGACCGACGCGATCGACCGGCTGGCCGGGCTGGAGAAGGCCCCCGGCTGGTGGCGGCGGCTCTACGACAGCCTCGCCGGGGTCGACCCCGACCGGCTGACCGGGCTGCCCGTCCCCCTCGCCGACGGCCGCACCACCATCGGCCCCCGGCAGGTGCTCCTGCCCTCCCCGGACGCCGCCTCCCTCGATCCGGAGGTGCTCACCCGCCTCGGCCTGAAGGTCGCCCACCCGGACGCCGCCCACGGCCTCCTGGAGAAGCTCGGCGCCCTCCCGGCCACCCCGCGCGCCGTGCTCACCACCCCGCAGGTCCGGGCAGCCGTCGCCGCCTCCCTGGAGGACGACGGCGGCACGAACTGGGAGGAGGACACGCTCGACGCCGACGAACTGGCCGACACCGTCCTCGGCCTGGTCCGCGACGCCGGACTCGACGCCGGGGACGAGCCCTGGCTCGGCGCGCTCGCCCTGCCCGACGAGGACGGCGAACTCTCCCCGGCGGGCGAACTCGTCTTCCCCGGCGGCCCGTTCGCCCAGGTCATGCGCGAGGACGAACTCGCCGCCGTGGACGCGGAGCTGGCCGAGAAGTGGGGGCCGGAGCCCCTGGCCGCCTGCGGGGTACTCGTCACCTTCGCGCTCGTCCGGGCCACCGACGTCGTCCTCGACCCGGACGAACTGGAGCCCCGCGAGGGCGACTTCGCCGAACCGGACGACGCGGGCCTGCTGGACGCCGTGGACGTGTGGAGCGAGGACATCCTCGACCGCTTCCCGGACAGCCCCGTACCGCCGGTCGCCACCGAGATCGTCGCCGTGCGCGACCTGGACCTCGTGGACGACGACCGGTGGCCCGAGGCCCTCGCCCTGCTGTCGCAACCCCCGTTGCGCGACGCGCTCGTCCAGTCCGTGCGCGTCCTCCTGCCCGACGGCACCCACGAGGTCGTACGGCCGTACACCGCGTGGTGGCTGCGCGGGCACCCGGTGCTCGGCGGACGCCGCCCGGCCGGTCTGCGCGCCGCCGGCGGCGACCCGCTGCTGCGCGGCCTGTACGACGAGGCCGACGCCACCGGCTTCGAGGACGAGCAGGTGCTGCGGGCGCTGGGCGTACGCACGTCGGTGGCCGCCCTGCTCGACGAACCCGGCGGCGCGGCGGAGCTGCTGGACCGCCTCGCCGACCCCGACCGCCCGGTCACGGCCGCCCAACTGCACGCCCTGTACGGCGCGCTGGCCGAGCTGGACCCGGAGCAGGTCACCCTGCCGGACGAGGTGCGGGCCGTGGTCGACGGCCGGGTGGAGGTGGTGGACGCCGCCGACGCGGTGGTCGTCGACTCACCGGACCTGCTGCCCTTCACGTCGGGCGTGCCGCTGCTGCCGGTACGCCCGGCTCGGGCCGCCGGGCTGGCGGAGCTGTTCCAGGTGCGGCGGCTGAGCGAGTCCGTCACCGGCGAGGTGCACTCCGAGGGCGCCGAGCACGACGTACCGGAGCCGGTGCGGGTGCTGCTCGGGGCGCGGACCCCGGCGTCGTACGTGGAGCACGAGGAACTGGTCGTCGACGGTGTGGAGATCGACTGGCGGCTGACGGCCGACGGGGCGTTGCACGCGGCGACGCTGGAGGGGGTGGCGGCGGGACTGGCCTGGGCGGCCGGTCAGTGGCCCCGCCGCTTCGAGGTCGCGGCGCTGCTGGAGGACGAGTCGCGGACGGAGGAGCTAGCGCGGGACCGCTGGTTCGACTGAGGGGTTTTCTGTACGTGGTTCGCTGCGGCGCCGTCGTGGCTGGTCGCGCAGTTCCCCGCGCCCCTAAGGTGCGTGCTCCGACCGTCATGCTGGAAGGTGCCGGTCCACCCACCTCCAAGCCAGCTCCAACAGACCCGCACCGACCACCGCGATGCCGACGGCAGTCCACGGCATCGTCACGCCCACCAGCTTCAGCGCGAAGAAGTCCTGCAGCCACGGCACCGCCAGCACCACCACGAAGCCCAGGCCCATCGTCGCCACCAGCGCCACCCGCCACCACGTGTAGGGGCGGGCGATGATCGCCAGCACCCACATCGAGATCAGGAACAGCGTCAGCGTCGCCGCGCTGGTCTCCGCGTCCAGCGCGCCCGGCCCGGAGTAGTGCTGCCGGGCGACGAGGTACGTCGTGAAGGTCGCCGCCCCGGCCAGCACCCCGCCCGGGATCGCGTACCGCATCACGCGCCGTACGAAGTGGGGCTGGGCCCGTTCCTTGTTCGGGGCGAGGGCCAGGAAGAAGGCCGGGACGCCGATGGTGAGCGTGGAGAGCAGGGTGAGGTGGCGGGGCAGGAACGGGTACTCGACCTGTGAGCAGACCACCAGGATCGCCAGCAGCACCGAGTACACGGTCTTCACCAGGAACAGGGTCGCGACCCGGGTGATGTTGCCGATGACCCGGCGGCCCTCGGCCACCACCGAGGGCAGCGTGGCGAAGCTGTTGTTGAGCAGCACGATCTGCGCGACCGCCCGGGTGGCCTCCGATCCGGAGCCCATCGCCACCCCGATGTCGGCGTCCTTGAGCGCCAGGACGTCGTTCACGCCGTCGCCGGTCATCGCGACCGTGTGGCCGCGCGACTGGAGGGCGCCCACCATGTCCCGTTTCTGCTGCGGGGTGACCCGCCCGAACACCGTCCCCCCGTCGAGCGCCTCGGCCATCTCCTCCCGCTCGGCGGGCAGCCGGCGCGCGTCGACGGTGGCGCCGGACAGCCCGAGCTTGGCGGCCACCGCGCCGACCGACACCGCGTTGTCCCCGGAGATGACCTTGGCGCGGACGTCCTGGTCGGCGAAGTAGCGCAGGGTGTCGGCGGCGTCCGGACGCAGCCGCTGCTCCAGGACGACCAGGGCGGTGGGCGTGACGCCCTCGGCCACCGAGGGGTCGTCCAGGCCGCGGGTGGCGCGGGCGAGCAGCAGTACGCGCAGTCCCTGCTCGTTGAGCCGCGTCGTCTCGGCGAGCGCGGGGTCG
Source organism: Streptomyces sp. BB1-1-1 (assembly GCF_031597775.1). Lineage (NCBI taxonomy): Bacteria > Bacillati > Actinomycetota > Actinomycetes > Kitasatosporales > Streptomycetaceae > Streptomyces > Streptomyces sp. BB1-1-1. The sequence continues at coordinate 4,884,396 of NZ_CP134203.1, forward strand.
TCCTCGGCCAGCAGCACGTCCGGCGCGCCCAGCAGCCACGTGCCGAAGGCGCCGTCGCCCTCGACGAGGGTGGCGCCGCTGTACTTGCGGGCGGAGGAGAAGGGCAGGGACTCGGTGCAGCGCCAGTCCCCGGCGACTTCGGCGGCCGGGTAGGCGTCGATGATCGCCTGGAGGGAGGCGTTCGGGCGCGGGTCGGACCCGCCGAGGGCGCCGAGCACCGTACGGACGTAGTCCTCGTCGGCGCCGTCGAGCGGGCGCAGTCCGGTGATGTCCATGCCGCCCTCGGTGAGGGTGCCGGTCTTGTCCAGGCAGACGGTGTCGACGCGGGCCAGGCCCTCGATGGCGGGCAGTTCCTGGACGAGGCACTGCTTGCGGCCGAGGCGGATGACGCCGATCGCGAAGGCGACGGAGGTGAGCAGGACCAGGCCCTCCGGGACCATGGGCACGATGCCGCCGACCGTCCGCGCGATGGAGTCGTCCAGCTCGTTGTCCTTGGCGACCAGCTGGCTGAGGATCAGGCCGATCGCGGTGGGGACCATCATCCAGGTGACGTACTTCAGGATCGTGGAGATGCCGGAGCGCAGCTCGGACTGGACCAGGGTGAAGCGGGAGGCCTCCTCGGCGAGCTGCGCCGCGTACGCCTCGCGCCCCACCTTGGTCGCCCGGAACGCGCCGCCGCCCGCGACCACGAAGCTGCCGGACATGACCTGGTCCCCCGGCTGCTTGACGACCGGGTCGGCCTCGCCGGTCAGCAGGGACTCGTCGATCTCCAGCCCGTCCGCCTCGACGCACACCCCGTCGACGACGACCTTGTCCCCGGGCCCGATCTCGATGACGTCGTCCAGCACGATCTCCGAGGTGCTGACCTCGGCGGATTTCCCGTCCCGGCGCACGGTCGGGCGGACCTCGCCGATCAGCGCCAGGGAGTCGAGGGTCTTCTTCGCCCGCCACTCCTGGACGATGCCGATGCCGGTGTTGGCGAGGATCACGAAGCCGAACAGGCTGTCCTGGATCGGCGCGACGAACAGCATGATCACCCAGAGCACGCCGATGATCGCGTTGAACCGGGTGAAGACGTTGGCACGCACGATGTCGGCCAGTGAGCGGCTGCTGCGCACCGGGACGTCGTTGACCTGACCGCGCGCGACCCGTTCGGCGACCCCGGCCGCGGTCAGTCCGGTCGCGGGGGAAAGGGCGTGTACGGGGTCCGCGGGATCGAGTCGGTCGTCCGCGTCGAGATGCGTCATGCGTTCGACGGTAAGGGCGGATTTCCGGCTTCACCCGCCGAATGCGGGGAAGTTCCAACCTGGGTAGGACGGGGTGATCCGGCCCCTGATGCCCAGGTACTACAGGGTGCGCAGGTAGGTCAGACCGGGGCGCCCGTCGAGCCGTGTCGTGCCGGTGGTGACGAACCCGGTGCGGGCCAGCACGGCCCGTGAGGCCGCGTTGTCGAGGGTGGCCGAGGCCCGCAGCGCGGTCAGCCCGTACGCGCGGGCGGCGAGTGCGCAGACCTCCCGTACGGCCCGGGTGGCCAGGCCGCGCCCGGCGGCCCGTTCCGCGATCCGGTACCCGAGCTCGGCGACACCGCCCGCCGCGTCCACGAGGTTGACCCGCCCGAGCACCTCGCCACCGGGGCCGACCAGCACGTGGAAGAAGCAGATCCCGGCCTCCTGCTCGGCCAGCAGCGCGCGGAGGCGCTCGTCGAACCGGGCGAAGTAGTCCTCGCCCCGGTCGGGCACCGAGGCGGCGAACCAGGCGCGGTTCTCCCGCTCGAAGGCGAGCAGCGCGGGCGCGTGGTCGAGCCGGAGCAGTCGCAGCTCGGCCGGACCGGGCGGATCGGGAAGATCAGGCAGCTCGGGCACGGGTGTCAGGCGTCATCCCGTGCGGCCCGCGCGAGCGCGGCGTCGCGCCCCCGCACGTACCAGATGCCGATCAGTCCGAGCCCGGCGCCGGCCAGGCAGGTCCACACCCACCAGGTGTGCCCGTGGTCCTCGAACCAGCCGTAGAACGGCAACTGCGCCAGGAAGAGGACGAACCAGAGGACGGTGCCGCCGACGATGGTCGGAACCACGGGGCCCTCCAGGGGCTCCGGCGCCTCGTGCGTGGGTGTCCACTTCTTCATGCGTACAGCTTACGAGGAGGCCGACCGCGCGTTCACCGAACCGCACCACACGGGTCTACGCGCGGAGATAGCGCTCGGGTGGCTCATACGTTCATACTGAACCCGTTTGTCTCTGACCGCTTTCATTCGTAGGAAACACCAATAAGGCCGTGGGGGAACCTGTTGGTGATGAGGTCCTCGCATGCCCACCTCGGCCTCCGCCAAGGTCCCCCCGTCCCCCGAGTCGCCCGAAGACAGGCGGCCCCCGCAGAACGGCCTCGACCGGTACTTCAGGATCTCCGAGCGCGGCAGCACGCTGCCCCGTGAGATCCGCGGCGGTTTCGCCACCTTCTTCGCGATGGCCTACATCATCGTGCTGAACCCGATCATCCTGGGCAGCGCGAAGGACATGTACGGCAACCAGCTCGACAACGGTCAGCTGGTCACCGCGACCGCCCTGACGGCGGCGTTCACCACGCTCCTGATGGGCGTCATCGGCAACGTCCCGATCGCGCTCGCCGCCGGCCTCGGCGTGAACTCCGTCGTCGCCCTCCAGCTCGCCCCGCGGATGTCCTGGCCGGACGCCATGGGCATGGTGGTGCTGGCCGGTTTCGTCGTCATGCTGCTGGTCGCCACCGGCCTGCGCGAGCGCGTGATGAACGCCGTGCCCTACGGCCTGCGCAAGGCCATCGCCATCGGTATCGGCCTGTTCATCATGCTGATCGGCCTGGTCGACTCGGGGTTCGTCACCCGGATGCCGGACGCCGCCCAGACCACCGTTCCCCTCCAGCTGGGCACCGGCGGTCACCTGCTCGGCTGGCCGGTGCTGGTCTTCGCCCTCGGTGTGCTGCTCACCCTGGCGCTGATCGTCCGCAGGACCCCTGGCGCGATCCTCATCTCGATCGTCGTGATGACTGTCCTCGCGATGATCATCAACGCGGTCGCCGACATCCCCTCCTGGGGCCTGACCACCCCCGAGTGGCCCGGCAACCCCGTCGCCACCCCCGACTTCGGCCTGGTCGGCGAGGTCAGCCTGTTCGGCGGCTTCGAGAAGGTCGGCGTCCTGACCGGCGTGCTGTTCGTCTTCACCGTCCTGCTGTCGTCCTTCTTCGACGCCATGGGCACGATCATGGCCGTCAGCGACGAGGCGAAGCTGACCGACGCCCAGGGGCAGATGCCGGGCATCAACAAGGTCCTCTTCGTCGACGGCGTCGCGGTCGCGGCGGGCGGTGCCAGCTCCTCCTCGGCCACGACCTGCTTCGTGGAGTCCACGGCCGGCGTCGGCGAGGGCGCGCGCACCGGCTTCGCGAACATCATCACCGGCACGCTCTTCGCGGTGGCGCTGTTCCTCACGCCGGTCGCCACGATGGTCCCGTCCCAGGCGGCCACTCCGGCGCTGGTCGCGGTCGGCTTCCTGATCCTGGCCGGCTCGATCCGGGAGATCGACTGGTCCGACTTCACGATCGCCGTCCCGGCCTTCGTGACGATGCTGATGATGCCGTTCACCTACTCGATCACCAACGGCATCGGCATGGGCTTCATCACCTTCTCGGTGCTGCGCCTGGCGGTCGGGCGGGGCCGGGAGGTCCCGGTCACGATGTACGTGGTGTCGGCGGTGTTCGCCTTCTACTACCTGATGCCGGCCCTGGGTCTCACCTGACCGGTGGGTCTCACGTGACCCCGTAGAACCGTTCCGTCTCCTCCACGGCGGACTGGAACCGCTCGTCGAAGTCATCCCGAATGAGCGTCCGGACGACATAGTCCTGGACGCTCATTCCCCTTTTCGCCGCATGGTGCCGGAGCCGGTCGAGCAGCTCCCCGTCCATCCGCAGGCTGAGCACGCTGGTCCCCATGCGCACGAGGGTCGCCCCCACCGACCGGGTGATGCTCCGATTTCCGGAAACAGCTCACTCGTACGGGTGAAGTCCGGGTTTCCGTGGCGGGCGTCACGGGCACGCGGGCGGGTGAGCGGTGGTATTTCGCGAGACTAATGAGTTACGCTAAGGAACATGCCGGACCTCAAGCATGGCGACGACGCCGCCGCCGTGAACTCCCTGCGCTCCGCCGTGATGCGGTTGTCCCGTCGCCTCAAGCACCAGCGGGTCGACGAGTCGCTCAGCCCGACCGAGATGTCGGTGCTGGGCACCCTGTCCAACTGCGGCAGCGCCACCCCGGGCGAGCTGGCCCGCAAGGAACACGTCCAGCCGCCCTCGATGACCCGCATCGTGGCGCTTCTGGAGGCGAAGGGGCTGGTCCGGCTGGAGCCGCATCCCGAGGACCGGCGCCAGAAGGTCGTGACGCAGACCGAGCAGGCCGTGGTGATGCTCGAGGAGAGCCGCCGCAAGCGGAACGCGTTCCTGGCCACGCTGGTCGAGGGACTCGACGAGGACGAGTGGGCGAAACTGCGCGCCGCCGCCCCCGTGTTGGAGAAGCTCGCACACCGGTAAGCGGCATTCGCGAGGAGGCGAACCCTTTTGAGTACGGGACCCGGAGCAGCTTCCGCCCCCGCACCTGACGGCCACGACGACCCGACCGCCCCCGACGCCCCTCGCAAGACCAAGACCTCGATGTTCGCCTCCCTCCGGGTCCGGAACTACCGCCTGTTCTTCCTGGGCCAGGTCGTCTCCAACATCGGCACCTGGATGCAGCGCATCGCCCAGGACTGGCTGGTGCTCAGCCTCACCGGCTCCTCGGCGGCCGTAGGTATCACCACGGCCCTGCAGTTCCTGCCGATGCTGCTCTTCGGCCTCTACGGCGGCGTCCTCGTCGACCGCCTGCGCAAGCGCCCCACGCTGCTGGTGACCCAGTCCGCGATGGCCCTGACCGCGCTCTTCCTCGCCGTCCTCACCCTGACCGGCCACGTCCAGGTCTGGCACGTCTACGTCGCCGCCTTCGCGATGGGCCTGGCCACGGTCGTCGACAATCCGGCCCGCCAGTCCTTCGTCGCCGAGCTGGTCGGCCGCGACCAGCTCCAGAACGCGGTCAGCCTCAACTCGGCCAACTTCCAGTCGGCCCGCCTGGTCGGCCCCGCCGTCGCCGGTCTGATGATCACCGGCGTGGGTACCGGCTGGGCGTTCCTCGCCAACGGCCTGTCCTTCGTCGCGCCGCTGAGCTGCCTGGTGCTGATGCGCGCCCGCGAACTGCACGCCGTCCAGCGCGCCCCGCGCGGCAAGGGACAGCTGCGGGAGGGTCTGCACTACGTCGCCGGCCGCCCCGAGCTGATCTGGACCATCGTGCTGGTCGGCTTCATCGGCACCTTCGGCTTCAACTTCCCGGTCTTCCTGTCCGCCTTCGCCGACGACGTCTTCGACGCGGGGGCCGGCGCCTACAGCCTCTTCAACACCCTCATGGCCGTCGGCTCGCTGGCCGGCGCCCTGCTCGCCGCCCGGCGCGGCACGGCCCGGCTGCGGGTCCTGATCGCGGCGGCGCTCGCCTTCGGCGCCCTGGAGATGGTGGCGGCGACGGCACCCGAGCTGTGGCTGTTCGCGCTGCTGATGGTCCCGATAGGTGTCTTCAGCATGACGGTCAACGTCACCGCCAACACCAGCATCCAGATGTCCACCGACCCGGCCATGCGGGGCCGCGTGATGGCCCTCTACATGATGGTCTTCCTCGGCGGCTCCCCGGTCGGCGCCCCGATCGTCGGCTGGGTGACGGACACGTACGGAGCCCGGGCGGGCTTCGCCGCGGGCGGCGCGGTGGCGGCCACGGCGGCCGTCGTGATCGGCCTGGTCCTGGCCCGCGTCGGCAACCTGCGCCTGTCGGTCGGCTGGCACCGGGGGCATCCGCAGGTGCGCTTCGTGCCGCGCGAACGACGCGAGGAACTGGCGCCGGCGGCGTGACCGGTCGCCCGCTCAGTCGCGGGGGAAGTCGCCGGTCTCCAGGGTGAGGCCGACGACGGTGCCGGTCAGGTCGATGTCCGCACCGAAGCCGAAGCTGACGGCGGCGTGGTACTTGCCGTCCTTCGGCAGGGTGTGCAGGTGCCACTCGCCGGTGTACGGGTCGACGATCAGGTGTGAGTTCGTCGCCGCTGTCGGTCATGTCTGTCGCGCCTCTCCGGACGAATACAACCACGCGGTACAACGACCGCTACAGCGCCAGGGTCATGCCGGGCAGACTGTGGCCCCATGAGACTGTTCGCCGCCGTACTGCCTCCCGAGGACGTCACCGCCGCCCTCGCCGCCGAGGTGGCCGCGCTGCGGAAGCTGCCCGGTGCGGACGGGCTGCGCTGGACCGGCCGCCCGGGGTGGCACCTCACGCTCGCCTTCTACGGGGAGGTGGACGACGACCTCGTACCCGATCTGTCGGCCCGCCTGGAGCGGGCGGCCCACCGCACCGCGCCCTTCGAGCTGGCGCTGCGCGGGGGCGGCCAGTTCGGGCGCGGGCGGGCGCTGTGGGCCGGAGCGGAGGGTGGCGTGGCGACCCTGCGGCTGCTCGCGGACCGGGCGGAGTCGGCGGGGCGCAAGGCGGGCGTCGAGATGGGCGAGCACCGGCGCTACAAGCCCCACCTGACCGTGGCCCGCAGCCGCGAGGCGTTCGACGTGCGGCCGTACGTCGAGACGCTGGACGGCTTCACCAGCCGCACCTGGACCGTGACCGACCTGGCGCTGGTGCGCAGCAACCTGCCGAGGTCCGGGGTGCCGGGCGAGCAGCCCCGTTACGAGACGGTCGCCCGCAGCCCGCTCGGCGTCTCCGGTTAGGCTCGGGGGCGTGGACCCGAAGACCCGTAACCGGATCATGGCCGGTGTGCTCGTGCTGATGCTCGTCGTGGTGGCGGTGGCGGCGGCGCTCGGCTGAGCGGCCGTGAGCAGGCCGTGGGGCGGCCGCCGCCCCGCTCACGCCACTACCAGGCGAACGCCTCCGGCGACGGCCCCGGCCCCGGGAAGACCTCGTCCAGCCCGGTCAGCAGCTCGTCCGACAGCTCCAGCTCCACGGCCCGCAGCGCCGACGTGAGCTGCTCGGCCGTGCGCGGGCCGACGATCGGGCCGGTCACGCCGGGCCGGGTCAGCAGCCAGGCCAGCGCGGCCTCGCCGGGCTCGACGCCGTGCTTGTCGAGCAGGTCCTCGTAGGCCTGGATCTGTGCGCGGCCCGCGGGGTCGGCCAGGACGTCGGCGGCCCGCCCGGAGGCGCGCCGTCCGCCCTGGACCTCCTTCTTCAGGACCCCGCCGAGCAGTCCGCCGTGCAGCGGCGACCACGGGATGACGCCGAGGCCGTAGTCCTGCGCGGCCGGGACGACCTCCATCTCGGCGCGGCGCTCGGCCAGGTTGTACAGGCACTGCTCGCTGACCAGCCCGATGGTGCCGCCGCGCCGGGCGGCGGTCTCGTTGGCCTGGGCGATCTTGTACCCGGGGAAGTTCGAGGACCCGGCGTAGAGCACCTTGCCCTGCTGGACCAGGGTGTCGATGGCCTGCCAGATCTCGTCGAACCCGGTGGCGCGGTCGATGTGGTGGAACTGGTACAGGTCGATACGGTCGGTCCGCAGCCGCTTGAGGCTGGCGTCGACGGCCCGCCGGATGTTCACGGCGGAGAGCTTGTCGTGGTTGGGCCACGCCTCGCCGTCGGCGCCCATGTTGCCGTACACCTTGGTGGCGAGGACGGTCTTGTCGCGCCGGTCGCCGCCCTTGGCGAACCAGTTGCCGATGATCTCCTCGGTACGGCCCTTGTTCTCGCCCCAGCCGTACACGTTGGCGGTGTCGAAGAAGTTGATGCCGGCGTCCAGCGCCGCGTCCATGATGGCGTGGCTGTCGGCCTCGTCGGTCTGCGGACCGAAGTTCATGGTCCCGAGGACGAGCCGGCTGACCTTGAGTCCTGTGCGTCCGAGCTGCGTGTACTTCATGGTCCCCAAGCCAACGACTTGGAGTGCGCTCCAGGCAAGCGGGTGGGATGACCTCGGCTACATACTCGAAGTCCTCGTAGCCGAATAGGGCCCGCCCAGCCCCCACCCCTCGTCCATCGCCTCCGCGAACGCCTCCGCGATCCGGTGCTCGCCGCTCTCGTTGGGATGCGTGCCGTCGTAGGTGTCCACGTGGAAGTCGTAGGACGCGGGCGGCGGGACGAGCAGCAGCGAGGAGCGGGGGTCGTCGAGGTCGGCGATCGTCTTCGCGAGGAGGCCGTTGAACCGGGTGACCTGCTCGGCGAAGGACGTGTCGGCCGCCACCCGGATGTTCGGGACGACCGGCATCACGGCCATGCGCACGCGCGGGTTCGCCGAGCGGGCCCCGGCCACGAAGGCCCGGACGTTGTCGGCCGTCTGCTCCGCGTTCGTGTAGAAGCCGAGGTCGATCAGGCCGAGCGAGACCAGGAGCACGTCCGCGCGGCAGGTCCGTACCGTCTCGCCGATCAGCGGGGCCATGTGGTGCCAGCCCTCGCCCCAGCCGGCCAGGTGGGCGCGGGGGAAGTCGGGCTCGGCGTAGGCGTACGAGGTGGGGGCGTCCGTCGACGGGTCGTGCAGCGTCTCGCGGGGGCCGACGAACGTGAAGGGGCGGCCGTAGGAGTCGCGCAGGTGCTGCCACAGCCGGTAGCGCCACGTGTGTTCGCCTGCGCTCCCGATCGTGATGGAGTCACCGACGAACATGAACCTGAGCATCCGCTCATCATGGACGATCTCCCTGGCCCGCGCGATGTGAGCCCGGCCACGCAGCGTGACTCCATGCGTGACCCCCGCCGTGAACACCCGTGCGGGATGGCAGGCTTGGCGCATGCGCCGACCCTTCGCCCTCCTCGCCGCGGCCCTTCTCGTGGGCGCGTTCGCCGTGCCCGCCTCCGCCGCCGACGGGGTCGGCGGCAGCGACGGCTTCACGATCGAGGACCCGCGCATCACCGAGTCCAGCGGCCTCGCCGCCTCCCGCCTGCACCCCGGCGTCTACTGGACGCACAACGACCAGGACAACGGCCCCTACCTCTACGCCGTGGACGGCTCCACCGGCGAGACCGTCGCCCGCGTCGCGCTCTCCGGCGTCGGCACGCCCCGGGACGTCGAGGCGATCTCCATCGGGCCGGGCAACCGCATCTTCGTCGGCGACATCGGCGACAACGAGGGCGTGACCTGGCCGTACGTGTGGATCTACGAGCTGCCCGAGCCGACCGAACTGAAGGACCAGACGGTCAAGGCGACGCAGTACGTCGTGAAGTACGCGGACGGCTCCCGAGACGCCGAGTCGATGGCCGTCCACCCGAAGACCGGGCAGGTCTACATCATCGACAAGAACGAGGACGGCGGGCACCTGTACGAGGGCCCGGCGAAGCTCTCCGCCTCCGGCACCAACGTCTTCCGGCGCGCCGCCCCCGTCGACCTCTGGGCCACCGACGCCGCCTTCTCCCCGGACGGCGAGACGCTCGCCGTACGCGGCTACCTCGGGGGCATCTGGTACGACTGGAACGGCGGGAAGATCCAGCGCAAGGGGCGGATCAGCGTGCCCCTCGGGCAGGGCGAGTCCGTCACCTACACCACCGACGGCGAGAAGCTGCTGCTCGGGATGGAGGGCGCCGGCAGCCCCGTGAAGGCCGAGGACGCGCCCGGGGGCGGCGGCGGGTCGGCAGGGAGCGGCTCCGACGCCTCGGGTGAGGGCGGCGGAGGGGACGACGGATCCGGCGGGGACACCCTCAAGGTCGGGGCGGTCGGCCTGATCGTCGCGTGCGCCGCCGTGTTCCTCGGGCTACGGCGACTGTTCCGCCGCCGCTGAGCCGTGCGCCGCGCTCCGCGCGGCCACCAGCACCTCCAGCCCGTCCAGGATGCGCTGCAGTCCGAACTCGAAGTGGTCGAAGTCGGAGCCGAAGGTGTCCTCGGAGAGGGAGGCCAGGACCGGATAGCGCCCACTGAGCATGGCCTTCTCCAGCGCGGGCTGCTGGGCTCCCCAGAACTGAGCGTCCGTCAGCCCGGACCGGCGCTCGGCCTCCGCCTCGTACACCTGTGTGCGCGCGGCGCCGACGACGTACCCGTCGATCGTGATGATCGCCGACAGCAGCTCGGGATCGGTCAGGCCCATCGGCTTGATCCTGGCCAGGACCTTCTCCATGCCGTCCATGGCGCTCGGGCCGAGGATCGGGCGGGACTGGTTGACCTCCAGCAGCCAGGTGTGGCGGCGGTACAGGGCGAGGGTGGCGTGCCCGAGGGCGTGCAGTGCCGAACGCCAGCCGCCGTCGCCGAAGTCGTCGGGGTCCTCGGACGGGCGCTGTACGCGGTCCAGCATCAGGTCGATCAGCTCGCCCTTGCCGGGGACGTAGCGGTACAGGGACATCGTGCCGGTGCCCAGCTCCGTGGCGATCCGGCGCATCGAGACCGCGCCCAGCCCGTCCCGGTCCGCGACCTCGACGGCGACCTCGACGATCCGCTCCAGCGTCAGGCCCGGTTTGGGTCCCCGGCTGGGCCGCCTGCCGGTGTCCCACAACAGTTCGAGGGTGCGGCCGATGTCACCGCTGCCGCTGGTCTCCGTACCGCTTGCCATGAGGTCAGTCTAAGTCCGCGAGAAAGAAACTGGGTACGGCGTACGCGTAATAGGGTACGGTGTACTCAGTTAGGGAGTGAGAGGGGGACCCATGAGCGACGGTTACGCGGTACGTGCCGAGGGCCTGGAGAAGCGGTACGGCGAGAAACGCGCCCTCGACGGCTTCGATCTGACCGTCCGTGAGGGCACCGTGCACGGCCTGCTCGGGCCGAACGGCGCGGGCAAGACCACCGCCGTGCGCATCCTGTCCACGCTGATCAGGCTGGACGGGGGACGGGCCGAGGTGGCGGGCCTGGACGTCGCCCGGCGGCCGCGCGAGGTACGGGCGCGGATCGGCCTCACCGGGCAGTACGCGGCCGTGGACGAGGTGCTCACCGGCCGGCAGAACCTGGAGATGTTCGGGCGCCTGTTCCACCTGGGCGGCGCGCGGGCCCGCGCGCGGGCCGTCGAGCTGCTGGAGCAGTTCGACCTGACCGACGCCGCCGACCGGGGTGTCGGCAAGTACAGCGGCGGTATGCGGCGCCGCCTCGACCTCGCCGCGTCGATGATCCTCGCCCCGTCCGTCCTGTTCCTGGACGAGCCGACGACGGGCCTCGACCCCCGCAGTCGCGGCGAGGTCTGGGAGTCCGTCCGCGCGCTGGTGGCGAGCGGCACGACGGTGCTGCTGACCACGCAGTACCTGGAGGAGGCCGACAAGCTCGCCTCGCACATCACCGTCATCGACCAGGGCAGGTCCATCGCCGACGACACCCCGGACGGGCTGAAGAACCTGGTCGGCGGCGACCGCATCGAGGTCATGGTCGCCGAACGGGCCGAGATACCGAGGGCGGTGAAGGTGGTCGCCCGTGTCTGCGACGGCGAACCCGAGGCCGACGAGGAGGCGCTGCGGGTGCACGCCCCGGTCACCGACCGGGTGTCCGCGCTGACCGAGGTGGCGCGCACCCTCCAGGACGAGGGCGTCGCGGTGGAGGACATCGGGCTGCGCAGGCCGAGCCTGGACGACGTGTTCCTGCGCCTGACCGGACACCGTACGAGTGCGGAGAAGCAGGAGGTGGCGGTATGAGCGCCCTCGACCTGACGACCGGAGGCACGCGTGAGCGCGGGCGGCTGTACTGGCTGCTCGCCGACTGCGGCAACATCGTCCGCCGCGGCCTGACCCACTACCAGCGCCAGCCCGTCAACATCGCCTGGCAGCTGGGCTTCCCGATCCTGTCCGTCCTCCTCTACGGGTATGTCTTCGGCAGCGCGATGACGGTGCCGGGCGGCGGGGACTACAAGGACTTCCTGATGCCGGGCATGTTCGTGATGACCATGGCGTTCGGCTTCATCAACACCGCGACCGTCGTCGTCTACGACTCCACCAAGGGCGTCATCGACCGGTTCCGCTCCATGCCGATGTCCTCCTCGGCTGTGGTGGCGGGGCGCGGGGTGACCGACCTCGTGGTCGCCTGTGCCGAGCTGGCCATCATGATGCTCACGGCGCTGGCCATGGGCTGGCGGCCGGACGGCGGCTGGGGCTTCCTGGGCGCCTTCGGACTGCTGCTGTGGCTGCGGTTCGCGCTGATCTGGATCGGGGTCTGGCTGGGCCTGCTGGTCCCCAACCCGGAGGCGGCCGGCGGCCTGTTCGCGGTGGCGTTCCCGCTGACGATGATCTCCAGCATCTTCGTCGCCCCGCAGCTCATGCCCGACTGGCTGGGCTGGGTGGCGGCCTGGAATCCCATCTCGTCCACGGCTGCGGCGGCCCGCGAACTGTTCGGCACGCCGGTCGGCGGCGGCGACTCGTGGGTCGAGCAGCACGCGCTGCTGATGGCGGGCGTGTGGCCGGTGATCCTGACGGCGATCTTCCTGCCGCTGGCGGTGCGGCGCTTCCAGCGGCTCAGCAGGTAGGAGCGGGGAACGGATGAGGGGCGCCCGGCGAGTGCCGGGCGCCCCTCATCGACGTACTACGGGAGTGGACGTACTACGGGAAGCGTGGCGCTCAGAGCTTCTCGATCACGTAGTCGACGCACTTCGTGAGCGCCTCGACGTCCGCCGGGTCGATCGCCGGGAACATCGCGACGCGCAGCTGGTTGCGGCCGAGCTTGCGGTACGGCTCGGTGTCGACGATGCCGTTGGCGCGCAGCACCTTGGCGACGGCGGCGGCGTCCACCTCGTCCGTGAAGTCGATCGTGCCGATGACCTGCGAACGCTTGGCCGGGTCGGTGACGAACGGGTTGGCGTACTTGGCCTCCTCCGCCCAGGCGTACAGGCGGGACGAGGAGTCCTTGGTGCGGCCGGTGGTGAAGTCCAGGCCGCCCTGGCCGTTCATCCAGTCCAGCTGCTCGCCCAGCAGGAACAGGGTGGCCAGCGCCGGGGTGTTGTACGTCTGGTTCTTGCGGGAGTTGTCGATCGCGGTCGGCAGCGAGAAGAACTCCGGGACGTGCCGGCCGCTCGCGTGGATCCGCTCGGCGCGCTCGATGGCGGCCGGCGAGAACACGCCGATCCACAGGCCGCCGTCGGAGGCGAAGGACTTCTGCGGGGCGAAGTAGTAGACGTCGGTCTCGGCGATGTCGACGGGCAGGCCGCCGGCGCCGGAGGTGGCGTCGACGAGGACGAGGGAGCCCTCGTCTCCGCCGGCCACCCGCTTGATGGGCATGGCGACGCCGGTCGAGGTCTCGTTGTGCGTGAACGCGTACACGTCCACGCCGGCCTCGGCCCGCGCCTCGGGGTGCGTGCCCGGGTCGGAGGAGACGACCGTCGGCTCGGCCAGCCAGGGGGCGAGCTTCGCCGCCTTGGCGAACTTGGAGGAGAACTCGCCGAAGCTCAGGTGCTGCGACTTGTTCTCGATCAGGCCGTGGGTCGCGACGTCCCAGAACGCGGTGGAGCCGCCGTTGCCGAGGATCACCTCGTAACCGTCGGGGAGCCGGAACAGCTCGCGGATGCCCTCACGGACCTTGCCGACCAGGTTCTTGACCGGGGCCTGGCGGTGGGAGGTGCCGAGCAGGGACGTACCGGTGGCGGCCAGGGCGTCCAGCGCCTCCACCCGCACCTTGGAGGGACCCGCGCCGAATCGACCGTCCGCGGGCTTGATGTCAGCAGGAATCTGGATCTCAGCCACGAGCCGGAGGGTATCCCGTCGGCCAAACCGGGCGAAGCCATGTCCGTCCGATGAGACGAGATCTCCGTCTTGCGGACCTGTGCCGACCTACGAGAGCCCATGCTGGAGTCATGACCGATCTGGAGGCAGCACTGCGCACGGCCGTACGCGGCGAGGTCGGCTTCGACGTCACCTCCCGGGCCCTGACCACCATGGACGCGTCCAACTACCGGCGGGTCCCGCTGGGTGTGGTGGCACCGAGAGACGCCGACGACGTGGCCGCCGTGTTGGAGGTGTGCCGGGCGCGCGGGGTGCCGGTCGTGGCACGAGGCGGTGGCACGTCGATCGCGGGACAGGCGACCGGCACGGGAGTCGTCCTGGACTTCACCCGGCACATGAACCGACTGGTCTCGCTCGACCCGGAGGCGCGAACGGCCGTCGTCCAGCCGGGTCTTGTCCTCGACCGGCTCCAGCGGGCCGCCGCCCCGCACGGCCTGCGCTTCGGCCCCGACCCCTCCACCCACAGCCGCTGCACGCTCGGCGGAATGATCGGCAACAACTCGTGCGGCTCCCACTCGGTGGCGTGGGGCACGACGGCGGACAGCGTGCGCGAGCTGGCGGTGCTCACCGCGCGGGGGGAGCGGCTGCGGCTCGGGCAGGAGTGGGCCGGGGCGCCGGAGGGCCTGCGCGAACTGGTCGACGGCGACCTGGCGCGCCTGCGCACCGGCTTCCCCGACCTGCCCCGCCGTATCTCCGGCTACGCGCTGGACGCGCTGCTGCCGGAGAACGGCGCGGACGTGGCCCGCTCCTTCTGCGGTTCCGAGGGCACGCTGGGCGTGCTGACCGAGGCGGTGGTCCGGCTGGTCGAGGCACCGCGCGCGCGTGCGCTGGCGGTGCTCGGATACGCCGACGAGTCCGGGGCGGCGGAGGCGGCGGCCGGGCTGCTGCCGCTCGGGCCGCTGACGGTGGAGGGCATGGCGGTGGACCTGGTGCCGCCGGCGTCCGCGGCCGGGCTGCCCCGGGGCGGGGCATGGCTGTTCGTGGAGACCGGCGGCGACACGGCGGCGGAGGCGCGCGCACGCGCGGAGGCGGTGGTCCGGGCGGCCGACGTCGTCGACGCGCTGGTGGTGACCGACCCGGCCGGGCAGCGGGCGCTGTGGCGGATCCGAGAGGACGCGAGCGGGACGGCGACGCGGATGCCGGACGGCTCGGAGGCGTGGCCCGGCTGGGAGGACTGCGCGGTGCCGCCGGTCCGGCTCGGCGCCTACCTGCGGGACTTCCGGGCCCTCCTGTCCGCCCACGACCTGCGCGGCACGCCGTACGGGCACTTCGGGGACGGCTGCATCCACGTACGCATCGACTTCGACCTGTTGACGGACGCCGGGGTGGCACGCTTCCGCCGCTTCTCGGAGGAGCTGGCGGACGTGGTCGTGGCGCACGGGGGTTCGTTGTCCGGGGAGCACGGGGACGGGCAGGCGCGGGCGGAGCTGCTGCCGAGGATGTACGGCGAGGAGACGGTCGCCCTCTTCGAGCGCGCGAAGGCCGTCTGGGACCCGGACGACCTGCTCAACCCGGGGATGCTGGTCCGCCCGGCGCCGCTCGACGCGAACCTCCGCTTCTCCGTCCTGCCGCGTGAGCCGGTGGACGTGGCGTTCGGCTACCCGTCCGACGGCGGCGACTTCTCGGCGGCGGTACGGCGCTGCGTCGGGGTCGCCAAGTGCCGTACGACGTCGGCGGCGGGGTCCGGGGTGATGTGCCCGTCGTTCCGGGCGACGGGAGACGAGGCGCACTCCACTCGCGGGCGTGCCCGGCTGCTGCACGAGATGCTCGCCGGTGAGCTGGTGACCGACGGTTGGCGCTCCACGGAGGTCCGGGACGCCCTCGACCTGTGCCTGTCCTGCAAGGGCTGCCGCTCCGACTGCCCGGTCGAGGTCGACATGGCCACGTACAAGGCGGAGTTCCTGCACCACCACTACGCCGGCCGCCGCCGCCCCGCCGCCCACTACGCGATGGGGTGGCTGCCGGTGTGGCTGCGCTGGGCGGCGCGGGCCCGTCTGGCCCCGGCCGTCAACGCGCTGGCGTCCGTGCGCCCGTTGGCCGCGGTGGCGAAACGGCTGGGCGGGATCGCGGGCGAGCGGGAGGTGCCGCGGCTGGCGGGGGAGACGTTCAGCAGGTGGTGGCGCAGGCGGCCCGCGGAAGCGGGGCGGACCGGCGACCTGGTGGTCCTCTGGCCGGACACCTTTACGGAGCACCTGTCGCCGTCTGTGGGCCGGGCGGCCGTACGGGTGCTGGAGGCGGCGGGGCTGCGGGTGGCGTTGCCGCCGACGCTGCTGCGGGGGCGTGCCGTGATCGGGGACGGTACGTCGAAGTCGGCTCTGGCGCTGCTGACCGCCCGCCGGGGCCGGGTCTGCTGCGGCCTGACGTACGTCTCCACGGGCCAACTGGACCGTGCCCGCGCGGTGATGCGCCGCACGCTGGACCTGATGGCCCCGGTGCTGGAGACCTCGGCGCCGATTGTCGTCCTGGAACCGAGCTGCGCCGCCGCCCTGCGCACGGACCTGCCGGAGCTGCTGCACGACGACCCACGGGCGGCTCGGCTCGCCGCCCGCGTGCTGACCTTCGCGGAGGCCCTGGAGCGCCACGCCCCCGACTGGACGCCGCCCGCCCTGGACCGCCCGGTCACCGGCCAGACCCACTGCCACCAGCACGCGGTCCTGGGCGACGCGGCCGACCGCCGCCTGCGCGAGGCGGCCGGCCTGACCGGCGAGCTGACCGGCGGCTGCTGCGGCCTCGCGGGCAACTTCGGTTTCGAGGACGGCCACTACGAGGTCTCGGCCGCCTGCGCGGAGGACCAGTTGCTCCCGGCGGTGCGCGAGGCACCGGACGGGGCGGTGGTCCTGGCGGACGGCTTCTCGTGCCGGACGCAGCTGGAGCAGTTGGCGGGGGTGCGGGGGCGTCATCTGGCGGAGGTGCTGGCGGAGGCGTTGGAGGGAGAGTGACGGGCGGGTGGCGACAGTCCCTCCGCCGAGGGAGGTCGGAGAAAGCGCGGACAAAGGCGGGTTGATGTACTTACCGCGCTCATCTGAGAGCGGAACCGGCGGATCCGAGAGCCTCAGCCGACTTCGCCGGCCAGGTGTCCCTGATCAGCCTCGGCAGATGCAGAAGGGATGACCAGCGGGGTCGGTGAGGACACGCGCTCTGGCAGCCTCATGAGGCTGGTGATCCGGCTTCCCCGCCCCCAGCTCGAGCAGCAGGGCCTCGGCCTCGTCCAGGTCCGCGACGTAGAAGCAGAGGTGCAGCTGCTGGGGAACGCTCTGGCCGGGCCAGAGTGGAGCCCGGTAGTCGTCGACCCGTTGAAATCCGATGAAAAGGCCGTCCTCACGGTTGAGACCCGCGAAGTCGGCATCCGAATTCGGGTGTGGCTCAAGGCCGGTGGCCTGCTGATAGAACTCCGCCAGAGCCGGTGGGTCGGGGCAGTCGAGTGTTATCGCGGCCAACTTCATCTGCAGTGGCATGGCATCTCCGGACCGATCGGTGAACCTTCGCGTGGACACCCTAGAGGCAGCGGCCCGGCCCCGTTCTGCTCGCAGTTGCCCGAGGCAGGACGGCCCCGCAGGAGGAGTCGGGGCCGCCACGGGGCGTCGCTTCTCAGTTCACCTAGACAATCCGTCCTCTGCCGTGGGTGATCTAGGACACGATCTGACCTCTATGACTCATAGCGTGGTCCTCGACCGACGGAGCAGTACACCGGAAGGCGGAGACCATGACCACTCTCGACGCGTCGACCACCCGCGACCTGACCACCGGCGACCCGGCCGAGGCCCCGGCCGTCACCGGTGAGCGTGCCGACCTGCTGGAGATGCTGGCCCACCAACGGCACTTCCTGCGCTTCACCACCCGTGACCTCACCGACGAGCAGGCCGGGCTCCGGACCACCGCGAGCGAGCTCTGCCTGGGCGGCCTGATCAAGCACGTGTCCTCCGTCGAGCGGAGCTGGGCGAACTTCATCGTGGACGGCCCGTCGGCGATGGGAGGAGACTTCACGACCATGACCGAGGCCGACTGGGCCCAGCGGGCCGACGAGTTCCGGATGCTGCCCGGTGAGACGCTGGCCGGGGTCCTGGCCGACTACGCCGAGGCGGCCCGCCGGACCGACGACCTGGTCGCCACGCTGCCCGACCTGGGGGCCACGCAGCCGTTGCCGAAGGCCCCGTGGTTCGAGGCCGACAGGCAGTGGTCGGCCCGCCGGGTGCTGATGCACATCGTCGCCGAGACCGCCCAGCACGCCGGCCACGCCGACATCATCCGCGAGTCCCTGGACGGCGCGAAAAGCATGGGCTGACCGGCGGCGTCCGGGTCACTTCACGAAGCGGTACTTCAGGTGGGTGGCCAGGGGCGTCTCGACGACCCTGATCTGTTCGAGGTCGCGCCGCCCCGCGCCCGGCCCCTCGAAGAGGCGCAGTCCGTCGCCGAGGAGCGCGGGCACCACATGCAGCTGGAGTTCGTCGATGAGCCCGGCCCCGAGGTACTGCCGCACCGTGCTCGCCCCGCCCCCGATGTCGACGTTCCGGTCCCCGGCGGCGGCCTTCGCCTGCTCCAGTGCGCTGTGGATGCCGTCGGTGACGAAGGTGAAGGTGGTGCCGCCCTCCTTGACGAGGGTCGGGCGGGGGCGGTTGGTGAGGACGAAGACCGGGGTGCGGAAGGGCGGGTTGTCGCCCCAGAACTCCTCGCCCGTGTCGTACATCGTCCGGCCCATGACCACCGCCCCGGTGGCGTCGAACCACTCGCGGACCAGCTCGGAGTCGCGGTTCTCCTCCCCGCCGGTCATGCCCTGGCGCTCCCGCCAGCTCGCCAGGGTGTGGATCCACTCGAAGATCGGCTCGGCGCCGTCGCCTCCCGGGTTGTCGAGGGTGACGTTCGGGCCGGCGACGTAGCCGTCGAGGGTGATGGCCAGGTCCGCGGTCACGGTGGTCATGAGGGGTGCTCCTCGGGGTGGGTGGGTGTGTCTCACTCGCGTGTGTCTTCACTCCTTGCGTCGATCGGGGACCGGCGCTTTCGACACACCCGCGCGGGCGATTCAGGGAACCGTCTCGCCCCGCACCAGCGGATGGCACACCGGCTGGACGCCCTCGGGAAGGTCGTCCGGGCGGCACCAGCGGGCCTCCAGGATCTCGAAGGGGTCGATGCGCAGCTCGCCACCGAGCAGGCGAGCCTCGTAGGCCACCTCCAGCCGGGTGCGGAAGCCGCTGTTCAGCATGACCAGGCGGCCCACCTCCACGTCGAGGTTCGTCTCCTCCCGCACCTCGCGGACCACGGTCTCCCGGAAGTCCTCGCCCTTGCGCGCGAAACCGCTCGGCAGGCCCCACTGGCGGCCCGGCGGCCACATTCGGTGCTTCAGGAGCAGGACCCGCCCCTCGTCGTCGCGCACGACGCCGGTCACGCCGACCACGAACTTGGCGTGCAGGATCCACATGACGCGGCTCTGAACGGGGCGCAGAAGCCGCCAGAGGCGGGCAAGAAGTCGTCGCACGGGACCTCGGGGGATGTGGTGGGGGCGGAACACGGATTCGGGCACGGGACGCGCCATGGGGACGGTACCCGCCGCGGCGGGCGGTCCGTATGACGGACGGAGTTGACCCGGGCGGGGCGAGGGACTCATCGTCAGGTGTGTAAACCTTGCACGGTCCTGTCCGGAGGTCATTACTCTGGACCGGTCGGCGCGACTCCGGAGCGGCCGGCGCGGTGCGATGCGCGGCGCCCGGCAGGAGTTTCGTTCCCCGCGCCAAGACTCAGAGCCCGGACTCGACGCCCAGACCCAGGAAGGCCCCGTGACCACCCCCAGCGCCGCCCCCCCCTCCACTCCGGCCACCGCGGCCACCGCACCTGTGGCGGGCACCGGGCCCGCCTCCGACCCGGCGGGTGCCCCGCGCGGACGGGGTTCCCTGGGGCCGGTGGGTCTGGTCCTCGCCGGTGGCCTCTCCGTGCAGTTCGGCGCCGCGCTGGCGGTGAGCCTCATGCCCCGGGCCGGCGCGCTCGGCGTGGTGACCCTGCGGCTGGCCGTGGCCGCCGTCGTACTGCTGCTCATCTGCCGGCCCCGGCTGCGCGGCCACTCCCGGGCCGACTGGGGCACGGTCGTCGTCTTCGGTATCGCCATGGCCGGCATGAACGGCCTCTTCTACCAGGCCGTCGACCGCATCCCCCTCGGCCCCGCCGTCACCCTGGAAGTGCTCGGCCCGCTCGCCCTCTCCGTCTTCGCCTCCCGCCGCGCGGTCAACCTGGTCTGGGCCGCGCTCGCCCTGGCCGGCGTCTTCCTCCTCGGTGGCGGCGGCTTCGACAGCCTCGACCCGGCCGGTGTCGCCTTCGCGCTGGGGGCGGGCGCGATGTGGGCGGCGTACATCGTCTTCAGCGCGCGTACGGGGCGCCGCTTCCCGCAGGCCGACGGGCTGGCCCTCGCCATGGCGGTCGGGGCGGTGCTGTTCCTGCCGCTGGGCATCGCCGAGTCGGGCGGCAAGCTCCTCGACCCGATGACACTGGCGCTGGGCGCCGGGGTCGCCCTGCTCTCCTCCGTCCTGCCCTACACCCTCGAACTCCTCGCCCTGCGCCGCCTGCCCGCGCCCACCTTCGCCATCCTCATGAGCCTGGAGCCCGCCATCGCCGCGGCGGCCGGTTTCCTCATCCTCGACCAGGCCCTGTCCGCCACCCAGTCCGCCGCCATCGCCCTGGTCATCGCGGCCAGCATGGGCGCGGTGCGTACGCAGGTGGGGCGGCGCCGGGTGAAGGCGCTCCCGGACGTGTCCCAGGCGCACTGATCACCGGCGCCCCGGCCGGACCGGCGCTCACCCCCACCGCATAGGCTGCGGACCTGGTCATCTCATCGGGATCATGGGGAGGAACCGATGAACCACACGGCCGAGGTCTTCCAGCCCTTGCAGGACGACGATCCACGCACGGTGGCCGGTTACCGCCTCGCGGCGCGGCTCGGCGCGGGCGGCATGGGCCGGGTCTACCTGTCCCACACCCAGGGCGGCCGGCCGGTGGCCATCAAGGTCGTACGGTCGGAACTGGCCGACGACCCGACCTTCCGGCGACGCTTCGGCCGGGAGATCCAGGCGGCCCGGAAGGTGAAGGGCGCCTACACCGCCGAACTGATCGACGCCGACCCGGACGGCACACCGCCCTGGCTGGCCACGCTGTACGTGCCCGGCCCCGCCCTGTCGGACGTCGTCGCCCGGAGCGGGCCGCTGCCGGTCCCGGCGGTGCTGTGGCTGATGGCGGGGGTCGCCGAGGCGTTGCAGGCCATCCACGGTGCGGGGATCGTGCACCGGGACCTCAAGCCGTCGAACGTGCTGCTCGCCTCGGACGGACCGCGGGTCATCGACTTCGGCATCTCGCTCGCCGCCGACAGCACCGCGCACACCGCCACGGGCACCGCGATCGGCACGCCCCAGTACATGGCTCCCGAGCAGGCGTCCGCGGGTGACGTCACGGCGGCGACCGACATCTTCGCGCTCGGCCAGACGGCCGCCTTCGCGGCGCTGGGCAGGCCGCTCTACGGGGACGGGCCCGCGGTCAGCGTGCTGTACCGGATCGTGCACTCCGAGCCCGACCTGTCCGGACTGCCCGAGCGACTGCGCGGGCTGCTCGCCCGGTGCCTGGCCGCGGAACCGGGGGAGCGGGTCACCCCGGCGGAGGTCGTCGAGTGGTGCCGACGGGAACTGGGGCGGGACGCCGAGACGGGCGCGGGGCCGGACGTCTGGCGGGAGTTCGCGGGGTCGGAGGCGACGGTCCCGCCGCCTGCTCCCCTGGCTCCGGAGCCGTCGCCGGCTCCGACCGCGGTACACACCCGGCCGTGGACCGCCCCGGATTCGGCAGCCGTCCCGCAGTGGCCCGCCGGCCCGGATTCGGCAGCCGTCCCGCAGGGGCCCGTCGGCCCGGATTCGGCAGCCGTCCCGCAGGGGCCCGCCGGCCCGGAATCGGCACCCGCCCAGCAGGGGCCCGCCGGCCCGCAGTGGCCCGCTACCGCTCAGTGGCCCCATACGGGTCAGGGGCCGGGCGCCGCCCCGTACGGTCCGGGTGCCGCGCTCTGGCCCGCCGGTCCGTACGGCACGACCGCGCCGCAGCGGCCGGCCGGACCGGACGAGCGGAAGCGCCGTAGGAGACGCGCCGCCCTGATCGCGGCCGCCGCCCTGGCCGCGGGCGGGCTGGTACTCACGGCGGCGTGGACGCTGCGGGACGCGATGGACCGAACCCGCGACCGGGACACGGCCGCGTCCGCGTCCGAGTCCGGGAGCCCCGGCCCGACGGCACGATCGTCGGCGTCCGGCGATGCGGCGTCCGGCGATGCGGCGTCCGGCGGTGCGGCATCCGGAGGCCCGGCGTCCGGAACGGTGGCCACGGAGGGGTCCGGGTCGGGGGCCGACGGATCGGCCGCGCCGGACGCGGCGGCCGACGGTGCCGCCGCCGGTTCCACCGCTCCGGTGGCCCACGCCTACGGCCCCCAGTATCTGAACGGCAAGAACTCACTCAGCGTCAGCGACGGGAGGACCCGCGACGACCGCAAGGGAGACATCCGCTTCACCTGCGCGCAGACCTGCGCACTGGAGAGCGACACCAGCGTCTTCTCCATGATGTTCGGCGAGCCGGGCGCCACGTACGAGGACTGCCGTCACAGGATGGCCGACGTCGAGGCCGATGCCGACATCGACGGCCACCGCCTCCCGCTGGCCGCCGCCTCGGCCGGGACCGAGATCTGCGCCAAGCACCGCAACGGCGACATCATGCTGCTGGTCGTCCAGGTGAAGTCGACCGCCATGCCGGAGGCCGGCTTCGTCACCGCGGACATGACGGTCTGGCGCGCGGACTGAGGTCCGAGCCCGGCCAGGAGGCCTGACTTTCCCCGCCGTCCGGGCGCCTCCGTCCCCCGTGCGCCTCCGTGCGCCTCCGCAGGCGTCCGCGGGCGTCCGCGGTCAAAAATCATGCAAGCGTGCTTGATTGTTATCACCGCCCCTGCCATGCTCCTCACCACACCGCGCCGCACACCACCGTGCCCGAGGGGAGCGCCCGTGTCCGACCCGACGCCCGTGATCGACGACCTGAGCGAGGAGGGCGAGGAACTCGACGCGCTGGTCGCCCGGTTGAGCCCGGAGCAGTGGGCGCTCACCACCCCGGCTCCCGGCTGGACGATCGCCCACCAGATCGCGCACCTGGCCTGGACCGACCGGTCCGCCCTGCTCGCCGTCACCGACGAGGACGGCTTCCGCGCCCTGGTGGAGCAGGCCCTCGCCGCGCCCGACCGGTACGTCGACGACGGCGCCGAGGAAGGTGCCCGGCGGGCCCCCGCCGAGCTGCTGGCCGCCTGGCGGGAAGGCCGCGCCGCCCTCGACAAGGCGCTGCGCGAGTCGGTCCCCGGGGCCCGCTTCCCCTGGTACGGCCCGCCCATGGCCGCCGCCTCCATGGCCACCGCCCGCCTGATGGAGACCTGGGCCCACGGCCTCGACATCGCCGACACCCTCGGTGTGACGCGCCCGCCCACCGACCGGCTGCGGCACATCGCCCGCATCGGCGTCCGCGCCCGGGACTTCGCCTACGCGACCCACGGCCTGACCCCGCCCGCCGAGCCGTTCCGCGTCGAACTCACCGCACCCGGCGGGGAGCTGTGGACCTACGGCCCCGAGGGCGCCGACCAGCGTGTCACCGGCCCCGCCCTCGACTTCTGCCTCCTCGCCACCCAGCGCGCCCACCGCGCGGACCTCGCCCTGCGTGCCGAGGGAGCGGACGCCGACCGCTGGCTGGACATCGCCCAGGCCTTCGCGGGGCCGCCGGGAGCGGGACGCCCGCCGGGGACCGGACGCCCGCCGCGTGGGGAGGGGCGGTGAGCGTCCTCCGCATCGGCAACGCCTCCGGCTTCTACGGCGACCGCTTCGACGCCATGCGCGAGATGCTCACCGGCGGCCCGCTGGACGTCCTCACCGGCGACTACCTCGCCGAGCTGACCATGCTCATCCTGGGCCGGGACCGGCTGAAGGACCCGGACGCCGGGTACGCCCGCACCTTCCTGCGGCAGCTGGAGGAGTGCCTCGGCCTCGCCCACGAGCGGGGCGTCAGCATCGTCGCCAACGCCGGCGGGCTCAACCCCGCCGGACTCGCCGACGCCGTACGCGCCCTCGCCGCACGGCTCGGCATCCCCGTGCGGGTCGCGCACGTCGAGGGCGACGACCTCACCGCCGCCCACCCGGGAGCGCTGGCCGCCCACGCCTACCTCGGCGGGTTCGGCATCGCCGAGTGCCTGCGCGCGGGCGCCGACGTGGTCGTCACCGGCCGGGTCACCGACGCCGCCCTGGTCACCGGGCCCGCCGCCGCGCACTTCGGCTGGGCGCCGACGGAGTACGACCGGCTCGCGGGCGCCGTCGTCGCCGGACACGTGCTGGAGTGCGGGGCGCAGGCGACCGGCGGCAACTACGCGTTCTTCGAGGAGGGCGACGTCCGCCGGCCCGGCTTCCCGCTCGCCGAACTGCACGCCGACGGCAGCTGCGTCATCACCAAGCACGACGGCACCGGCGGCTTCGTCGACGTCGGCACGGTCACCGCCCAGCTGCTGTACGAGACGGGCGGCGCCCGGTACGCGGGGCCCGACGTCACCGCCCGGCTGGACACCGTACGGCTCACGCAGGACGGGCCCGACCGCGTTCGCGTCGAGGGCGTGCGCGGCGAGGCCCCGCCGCCCACCCTCAAGGTCGGCCGCAACCGTCTCGGCGGCTTCCGCAACGAGGTCGCCTTCGTGCTCACCGGCCTCGGCATCGAGGCCAAGGCAGCCCTGGTGCGGGCCCAGATGGAACCCGCCCTCGCCAAGGTCGCCGACGTCCGCTGGGACCTGGCCCGCACCGACCGGCCCGACGCCCCGACCGAGGAGACGGCCGGCGCCCTGCTGCGGCTCGTCGTCCGGGACGCCGACCAGCAAGTGGTCGGGCGGGCGCTGAGCGGAGCCGCCATCGAGCTGGCCCTCGCCAGTTATCCCGGCTTCCATGTGCTGGCGCCACCAGGAAAGGGCGCGCCTTATGGGGTCTTCGAGGATGTGTACGTCCCCCATGGAGCCGTCGACCATGTGGCCGTCCTCCACGACGGGCAACGGATTCCCGTATCAGGCGCCCAGGACACCGCCGTACTGGCGGACGTACCGGAACCGCCGCTGCCGCAGCCGCTCCCACCGGGTCCCGTACGCCGCGCCCCCCTCGGTCTCGTCGCCGGCGCCCGCAGCGGCGACAAGGGCGGGAACGCCAACGTCGGCGTGTGGGCGCGGACCGACGACGCCTGGCGCTGGCTGGCGCACGAGCTGACCGCCGACCGGTTCCGGGAGCTGATCCCGGAGGCCCGCGACCTGCCCCTCACCCGGCACACACTCCCCGGCCTGCGCGCCCTCAACTTCGTCGTCGAGGGCATCCTCGGCGAGGGCGTCGCCGCGCAGGCCCGCTTCGACCCGCAGGCCAAGGCGCTCGGCGAGTGGCTGCGCGCCCGCCACCTGGACATCCCGGAGGTTCTCCTGTGACCGTCCTGCCCTCCGCGGTGGACCCGGCCGGCCCCGACCACCGGGCCAACCGCGAAGCGATGCTCGCCAAACTCGCCGACCTCGACACCGAGCACGCCAAGGCGCTGGCCGGCGGCGGCGAGAAGTACGTCGCCCGGCACCGGGGGCGCGGCAAGCTCCTCGCCCGCGAGCGCATCGAGCTGCTCCTCGACCCCGACACGCCGTTCCTGGAGCTGTCTCCGCTGACGGCCTGGGGCAGCGAGTACGCCGTGGGCGCCTCCCTGGTCACCGGCATCGGCACGGTCGAGGGCGTGGAGTGCCTGATCACCGCCAACGACCCGACCGTGCGCGGCGGTGCCAGCAACCCCTGGTCGCTGAAGAAGGCCCTGCGCGCCAACGACGTCGCGCTGGCCAACCGGCTGCCCTGCATCAGCCTGGTCGAGTCCGGGGGCGCCGACCTGCCGTCGCAGAAGGAGATCTTCATCCCGGGCGGCGGGATCTTCCGGGACATCACCCGGCTGTCGGCGGCCGGCATCCCCACCGTCGCCGTCGTCTTCGGCAACTCGACCGCCGGGGGCGCGTACATCCCCGGCATGTCCGACCACGTGATCATGGTCAAGGAGCGCGCGAAGGTGTTCCTCGGCGGGCCGCCGCTGGTCAAGATGGCCACCGGCGAGGAGAGCGACGACGAGTCGCTGGGCGGCGCGGAGATGCACGCGCGCGTGTCGGGTCTCGCCGACTACTTCGCCGTGGACGAACCGGACGCGCTGCGGCAGGCCCGCCGCGTCGTCGCCCGCCTCAACCACCGCAAGGCGCACCCCGATCCGGGCCCGGCCCAGCCGCCGAAGTACGACCCGGAGGAACTCCTCGGCATCGTCCCCGGCGACCTCAAGACCCCCTTCGACCCGCGCGAGGTCATCGCCCGGATCGTCGACGCCTCCGACTTCGACGAGTTCAAGCCGCTGTACGGGACGAGCCTGACGACCGGCTGGGCGGCCCTGCACGGCTATCCGGTGGGCATCCTCGCCAACGCCCAAGGGGTGCTGTTCAGCGAGGAGTCGCAGAAGGCCGCACAGTTCATCCAGCTCGCCAACCAGCGCGACATCCCGCTCCTCTTCCTGCACAACACCACCGGCTACATGGTCGGCAAGGAGTACGAGCAGGGCGGCATCATCAAGCACGGCGCGATGATGATCAACGCGGTCTCCAACTCCCGCGTCCCCCACCTCTCCGTCCTCCTCGGCGCCTCCTACGGCGCCGGCCACTACGGCATGTGCGGCAGGGCCTACGACCCCCGCTTCCTCTTCGCCTGGCCCAGCGCCAAGTCCGCCGTCATGGGCCCGCAGCAGCTCGCCGGAGTGCTCTCCATCGTGGCCCGCCAGTCGGCCGCCGCCAAGGGACAGCCGTACGACGACGAGGGCGACGCGGCGCTGCGCGCCATGGTGGAGCAGCAGATCGAGTCCGAGTCGCTGCCCATGTTCCTGTCCGGGCGGCTCTACGACGACGGCGTCATCGACCCGCGCGACACCCGCACCGTGCTCGGCCTGTGCCTGTCGGCCGTCCACACCGCGCCCTACGAGGGTGCGCGCGGCGGCTTCGGCGTCTTCCGGATGTGAGGGGAACACTGTGACCAGCGAGGGAAACACTGTGATCAGCACCGTCCTCGTCGCCAACCGGGGCGAGATCGCCTGCCGGATCTTCCGCACCTGCCGTGAGTTGGGAATCCGGACCGTCGCCGTGCACTCGGACGCCGACGAGAACGCCCTCCACGCGCGCGTGGCCGACGCGGCGGTACGACTGCCGGGCGCGGCCTCCGCCGACACCTACCTGCGCGGCGACCTGATCGTGAAGGCCGCCGTCGCCGCCGGCGCCGACGCCGTCCACCCCGGCTACGGCTTCCTCTCCGAGAACGCCGGCTTCGCACGCGCCGTCGTCGACGCGGGCCTGACCTGGATCGGACCGCCGCCGGAGGCGATCGAGGCGATGGCGTCCAAGACGCGCGCCAAGGAACTGATGGGCATCGCACCCCTCACGCACGTCACCGAGGCCGACCTGCCGGTCCTGGTGAAGGCGGCGGCGGGCGGCGGCGGACGCGGCATGCGCGTCGTACGGCGCCTCGCCGACCTCGACGGCGAACTGACCGCGGCCCGCGCGGAGGCGGCGAGCGCCTTCGGTGACGGCGAGGTGTTCGTGGAGCCTTACGTCGAGAACGGCCGCCACGTCGAGGTGCAGATCCTCGCCGACACCCACGGCACGGTGTGGGCGCTCGGCACCCGGGACTGCTCCCTCCAGCGCCGCCACCAGAAGGTGATCGAGGAGGCCCCGGCACCGGGCCTGACGCCCGAACTCACCGGTGAACTCCACGACCTCGCCGTACGCGCCGCCCGCGCCGTCGACTACGCCGGCGCCGGGACCGTCGAGTTCCTCGTCGCGGACGGCCGGGCGCACTTCCTGGAGATGAACACCCGCCTCCAGGTCGAGCACCCGGTCACGGAGGCACTCTTCGACCTCGACCTCGTCGCCCTCCAACTCCGCGTCGCCGAAGGCCACGCCCTCGAGAACGATCCCCCGCGCGCGCGTGGCCACGCCGTCGAGGCCCGCCTGTACGCCGAGGACCCGGCGAACGGCTGGGCTCCGCAGACCGGCCGCCTGCACCGCCTCGCCGTCCCGGACGGCATCCGCCTCGACACCGGCTACACCGACGGCGACGACATCGGCGTCCACTACGACCCGATGCTCGCCAAGGCCGTCGCCCACGCGCCCACCCGCGCGGAGGCCGTCCGCCGCCTCGCCGGCGCCCTGGAACGGGCCGCGATCCACGGCCCGGTCACCAACCGGGACCTGCTCGTCCGCTCCCTGCGCCACGAGGAGTTCACGTCCGCCCGCATGGACACCGGCTTCTACGACCGCCACCTCGCCGACCTCACCCGCGGCGGGACGGCCGACCCCCTCGCCCCGCTGGCCGCCGCCCTCGCCGACGCCCACGGCCGCTCCCGCTTCGGCGGCGCCTGGCGCAACCTGACCTCGCAGCCCCAGGTGAAGCGCTACGCCATGGCGGGCGAGGAACACGAGGTCCGCTACCACCACACCCGCACGGGTCCGGCCGCCGACGGCGTACGCGTCGTCCACGCCGACGCGCATGTGGTCCTGCTGGAAGCGGACGGCGTACGACGCAGGTTCGAGGTGGCGGCGTACGGCGACCAGATCCACGTCGACGCCACCCGCCTCACCGCCCTGCCCCGCTTCCCCGACCCCACCGCCCAGCACGCCCCGGGCTCCCTCCTCGCCCCCATGCCCGGCACGGTCGTCCGCGTCGCGGAGGGCCTCACGGAGGGCACGACGGTCCAGGCCGGCCAGCCCCTCCTGTGGCTGGAGGCGATGAAGATGGAACACCGGATCACCGCCCCGGCCACGGGGAAGCTGACCGCGCTGCCAGTGGCTCCTGGACGGCAAGTGGAGATGGGCACCCTCCTGGCGGTCGTCGAGACCGGCTGACCCAGGGGCGCGGGGAACTGCGCGACCAGCCACGACGGACCCGCACCCGAAAAGAGACCGAAGGAGCTCCGTGACCACCCTCATCGAATCCGACGAGCACAAGTCCCTCCGCAAAGCGGTATCCACCTTCGCCAGAAACCACCCCCGCACCCTCGGCACCGACAACAAACACTTCTGGCAGGAAGCCGCCAAGCTCGGCTACATCGGCGTCAACCTGCCGGAGGCATACGGCGGTGGCGGCGGCGGCATCACCGAACTCTCCCTCGTCCTCGAAGAGATGGGCGCCGCCGGCAACCCCCTGCTGATGATGATCGTCTCCCCGGCGATCTGCGGCACCGTCATCTCCCGTTTCGGCACCGAGGCGCAGAAACAGGACTGGCTCCCCACCCTCGCCGACGGAACCCGCATGATGTCCTTCGGCATCACCGAGCCCGACGCCGGCTCCAACAGCCACCGCATCACCACGACCGCCCGCCGCGACGGCACCGACTGGATCCTCACCGGCCGCAAGGTCTTCATCAGCGGCGTCGACATCTCCGACGCCACCCTCATCGTCGGCCGCACCGAAGACGCCCGCACCGGCAGGCTCAAGCCCTGCCTGTTCATCGTCCCCCGCGACACCCCCGGCTTCGAGCGCCGTCAGATCGACATGGAACTGAACGCCGCCGAGAAGCAGTTCGAGCTGACCCTCGACGACGTACGGCTGCCCGCCGAAGCGCTCGTCGGCGACGAGGACGCGGGCCTCCTCCAGCTCTTCGCCGGACTCAACCCCGAGCGCATCATGACGGCGGCGTTCGGGATCGGCATGGGCCGCTACGCGCTCTCCCGGGCCCTCGACTACGCCCGCGAACGCACCGTCTGGAAGACCCCCATCGGCGCCCACCAGGCCATCGCCCACCCACTCGCCCAGGCGCACATCGACCTCGAACTGGCCCGCCTGATGATGCAGAAGGCGGCGCACCTCTACGACGCCGGCGACGACACGGGGGCGGGCGAGGCCGCCAACATGGCCAAGTACGCCGCCGGGGAGGCCTGCGTGAAGGCCGTCGACCAGGCCGTGCACACCCTCGGCGGCAACGGCCTCACGCGCGAGTTCGGGCTCGCCTCGCTGATAGCGGCGTCGCGCGTGGCTCGTATCGCCCCGGTGAGCCGGGAGATGATCCTCAACTACGTCTCCCACCAGACCCTGGGTCTGCCCAAGTCGTACTAGCCCACACGGTCCGTACTGGAGGAACCATGTTCCGCAGCGAGTACGCAGACGTCCCGCCCGTCGACCTGCCCATCCACGACGCGGTGCTCGGCCGGGCCGCCGCCTACGGGAACACCCCGGCGCTGATCGACGGCACCGACGGCACCACCCTCACCTACGAGCAGGTGGACCGGTTCCACCGGCGCGTCGCCGCCGCCCTCGCCGAGACCGGCGTGCGCAAGGGCGACGTCCTCGCCCTGCACAGCCCCAACACCGTCGCCTTCCCGCTGGCCTTCTACGCCGCCACGCGCGCGGGTGCCTCGGTCACCACGGTGCACCCGCTCGCCACGGCGGAGGAGTTCGCCAAGCAGCTCGGCGACTCGCGGGCCCGCTGGGTCGTCACCGTGTCCCCGCTGCTGGACACCGCCCGCCGGGCCGCCGAACTCGCGGGCGGCGTGCAGGAGATCCTCGTCTGCGACAGCGCGCCCGGTCACCGCTCGCTCATCGACATGCTGGCGTCCGCCGCGCCCGAACCGTCCGTCGCCGTCGACCCGGCCGAGGACGTCGCCGCCCTGCCGTACTCCTCCGGCACCACCGGCACCCCCAAGGGCGTGATGCTCACCCACCGGCAGATCGCCACCAACCTCGCCCAGCTCGAACCACTGATGCCGGCCGCACCGGGCGACCGCGTCCTGGCGGTGCTGCCCTTCTTCCACAACAACAGGTGTAAATGACAGCAGGCACCCTCGCCGCGGTACAGCGAAACGCCCCCGTCAGTCGGCTGACGGGGGCGTTTCTGTTGCGGGCCGGCCCCGACGGGGGCCCGGGGGCGGTCCGCGGCCAGATGGTCTAGAGGTATGTCGTTCCCCACTGCATGGCGCCGCGGTCGTAACACGCGTGCACGTGCTCGGCGAGGGCGCCCTGTCGGTTCGTAGGCCACAGGGGGTCGAACAGGATCAGGATACGAACGGGCCCGCCGTTCTCGGCGACCTTGCGCCACTCGTCGCCGACAGGCAGCCACAGGCGGGCGTCGGGGTGCCCGTAGTCGAGGACCGGGGTACCGCGCCGCAGGGTGATCGGGCGGCCGATGTACGGCGGTGTGCCGTCGTGTGCGCCGAGTCCGAGCGAGGCCGCGATCGCCCGCATGCCGGCGGCGATCTCCGGAGTCTGTTCCTGTCTGGGCGGCGGCACGTGGAACGCGAGCACTTGCGCCACGGCGAACACGTCGGTTCGGTGTACGCCCGTGGCGAGCTGGATACCGGCGGCGAACGTCGGGCCGGGCAGGGTGCCTACTGCGTTGTTCACCGCGCCACCTCCGCCCACACGGCCTTACCGAGCGGTCGGTCGTCTACGTCCCACCGCGCCGCGAGGGCGTCGACGATGTGGAGGCCGCGCCCGCGGGCCCGCTCGTCCGAGTCGGTGCGCAGCTGCGGCCGGCGTCGTACCGGATCGTGTACCTCGACGCGCACGTGTTCGAGGGTGGGCAGGACGACGACGAGTAGGGAGTCGCCCGGCTCGGTTCCGTACCGGTAGGCGTTCGTGACCAGCTCGGAGGCGATGAGGCACACGTCGTCGATCGCGTCGTCGGCGAGTGGCGGGTCTTCCTTGCGTAGCAGCTCACGCACGTACGCGCGGGCCCGTGCGGCGGCCTCCGGGTCGGACAGGAACACCGCTTGAGCGGGGGGCCCGGACGGGGGTTCACAGCAGGTCTCTAACGCGTCCGGCCGCATGTGCACCATGCAAACTCCCTATGCCGTGGTGCCAGTAGGCGCGAAGTTTCGTAACGCCAATCGGTGGCACGGTCACTTTTCGTGACACGAGAGTGCACCCTCTCGCCGCAGCCATGCAACCCTCTCAAAGAGGGAATGAGAATTTGCATATGCCCGCGATAGGGGCAGCTCACGAGAGGTCGTTCGCAGGTGACATGGTTAGAGGCGAGGCGGCAGACTGTCGGGCAGGAACCAGGAGGGGAGGCGAAGTTGAGCGGTCCTACCGTGCGTCGGCGCAGGCTCGGCAAGAAGTTGCGGGCCCTGCGTGACGCCCAACAGCTCACCCTCGAGGACGTTGCCGACAAGAGCGACGGCGCGTTCACGGTGGCCAAGTTGTCGAGGCTGGAGACTGCGCGGAGTGCGGCCAAACCTGCGGACGTAGAGACGCTGCTCGGCCTGTACGGCGTTGACGATGGCGAGTTGCGGGGTGCGTTGCTGTCCCTCGCCCGCGAGGGCGCACAGCGCGGGTGGTGGCACAGCTATCGCGGTGTGCTCTCGCCCGTGTATGAGGACTTGATCAGCCTCGAGCATGAGGCGTCGTCCGTCCGGTCGTGGCAGATGGGCGTGATCCCGGGTCTGTTGCAGTCGGGCGAGTATGCGCGGGAGATCATCACGGCGACTGCCATGTCTGCGGCCGTCGAGGGGCGTATCGATCCGTTGGTTGAGGTGCGCCTCGCGCGTCAGTCGGTGCTTACCCGCGAGCATCCGGTCGAGTTGTGGGCGATCATCGCTGAGGGTGCGCTACGTACGACATGCGTCGGCGAGGGCGTCATGCGCGACCAGTTGGCGCGGCTCCTCGACCGCGGCCGGCGGCCGAACGTCACGATTCAGATTCTCCCGTCGGACGCCCCGCCGCACGTCGGGCAGCTGGGCAGTTATTCGCTCCTGTCGTTCGACGAACAGGCAGACCTCGACGTTGTGCACGTGGAGTCGTTGACCTCGGCTCTGTACGTCGAGGAAGCGGAACACGTGGGCGTCTATCGGGACGCGTTCGAGCGGTTGCGTGCTGCTGCGCTCTCGCCCGAACTATCCGCGAAACGCATCGCAGAGATAAGGGATAAGACGGAATGAACCACATCGAAGACGCGTCGACGCTCCCCGTGACGTGGTGGAAGTCGTCGGCGTCCGGCGCACAGTCTGACTGTGTCGAGTGCGCCGTCGTCGACCCTGAGCGCGTGGCGGTGCGCGACAGCAAGAACCCGACCGGGCCCGCCCTGCTGCTCACCCGTGATCAGTTCGCCGGACTGGTGGCGGGCGTCAAGTAGCGAGCTCGCCCCGAACGCACGAGAACGCCCCCCGCGCGGCCGTAGCAGGCCGTACGGGGGGCGTTGGCGTGTCATTGGGTGGCGTACTGCCACACGGACAGCAGCAGGCCGCACAGGGCGACCAGCGCGGCCACGGATGGCAGGGGCCATTGCCGGCGCTCGAGGGCGTCGAGGCGGTCGCGGGCGCGCTTCTGGCGGTCGGTGTCGCCGCGCTCGAGGGTGTCGAGGCGGGCGTCGTGTTCGTCGAGCCGTCGGCCGTGCTCCTTGATCTGCTCGTCGGACTGGTCGTGTCGCTGCACGAGTAGGGCGAGGGCGCCGTCGGTGCGGGTGAATCCGACCTCGATCGTGCGGCGCAGGCGCTCGAGCTCGATCGCCACGGCGGCCGGCTCGTGGGGCGAGGGCTCGGTCACTCGGTGCCGCCCTTGTCGTCGAGGCCGATGCCGAACAGGTCGAGCAGGCGCTCGAACGCGGGCGCGGCCATGACGCGGGCGACGACGCCCGCGACGACGGCGGCCGTGCCGGCGGCGGCGATCAGCCACGGGGCGGCGACGGCGAGCTCGTCGGCGTCCGCGACGGTGGCGGCGAGGGCGGGCAGGACGGCGGCGACGGCGGCGAGGGTCTGCAATCCGGTACGGATGGCGCGCTTGGTCTTGTCGCTCATGGGCGGGGCCTTTCGTGCGGGGGGGTGACGGGGGCCCGCCCCGCGGCGCGGTGCCGGCGGGGCGGGGCGAGCAGCTGCTCGAGGGCGCGGCGCGGTGGCTACGCGACGACTCGGAAGCCGTGGCGCTTGCCGAGTGCGGCGAGGCTCGAGCGGCCCGGGATGCCGTCGGCGTCGCGCCCGCTGTACCCGCATCGGCGCTGCCATGCGGCGTACGCGGTTTTCGTGGCCGTGCCGAAATGGCCGTCGACGTACTGCTCGTCGAGCAGATCCTCGGCGGCGAGGGCGGCCTCGACGGTGCGGGCGCCCGCGTAGCTCACGGGAGTGCCGCGCTTGGGCGGGTCGACCTTGGCGGCGTTGACCAGCTTGGACAGGTCGACGGTCGGCGTGGCCTTGTTCGGCAGGGCGCCGAGCAGGGCCCGCAGGCTCGAGGCGCCGGGCACGCCGTCGGCGTCGGCGCCCTTGTAGCCGAGCGACTTCTGAAAGTCGCTGTAGTTCCTGGTGTCGCTGTCGGTCCACTCCGGGCCCGGACCAACGGCGTAGTGCTTCCCGTACCCGCGGGCGACCAGTGCCTTACCGACGCGGGTCACGTGGTCGCCGTGCGCCCCGTACCCGTACGTGAGTCCGTTGATCGTCACGGTGTAGCGGGCCACGCCTGCCGGCGCGGTTCCGCTGGTGCCGCCGGTGCCGGCGATCTTCTTCGCGCGGTCGACGATCGTCGGCAGCTGCTTGACGATCCTCGAGCCGGGGCACGATGGGTGGTTGCCCCACGGGCGCCCGCCCATGGCGTGGTAGCCGAGTCCGCGGTCGCCCGGGCCGTCGGCGACCTTGAGCGGTACGCCGTACTTCTCGTGCGCCCACGCGAGTACTTCCGCGTTGCGGTCGAGCTGGTCGTCGGTGAGCGTGTCGCCGCCCTGGCCTTCGTTCTCGACGCTGAGCCAATCGCGGTTGCCGTCGGCCTGCGCCCACGCGCGGTCGGCGGTGTCGACCCACTGACACAGGGCGCCCGCCTTGCTGGTGCCGAAGTGGCTCGACGCCTGTGCGGCGGGGTTCCTGAACCATGAGTCGGTGCCGTTGTAGCTGCCGGCCATGATGTGAACGACGACGCCCCGTACGGACTCCTGCCCGCCGTTGGTGTGGTTGACGGGGATCGGGCGCCACTTGGCGCCGGGCATGCGTGCCATGCGGGTAACTCCAGACATGAGAAAACGCCCGCGGCGCGGTGCCGGGGCGTGCGAGGTGAGGGGCGAGGCGGCGCGGTGCTACGCGAACGCGGCCCAGAACTTGATGGGGTCCGTTTCGATGGCGGACGGGCTGAAAGAGCTAGGCCAACTGCCCTGACTGGAGATCACTCCGAACGGCTTGACGCTGTTCAGCGTGGTCACGGGGGCCGCGTTGCTCGAGTCGGCGCACATCAGTACGGGCGCGTTGGCGCTGGTGCCGATCACGAACCGAAAGCACACGTAGTAGATGCCGGGGTTGAGCGTGACGGCGGCCGACAGGTTGACGGCGACGGTCTGCCCGCCTGCGTTGTGTACGTCGATCATCTTCGACGTGTCCGCCATGTCGCCGACTTGCGCGAGGCGGGCGCCGGCCGTGGTGAAGATGCCGGCGTTGCTGCCTCCGTCGAGGCCCGTGCCCTCGTAGCCGAGCACGTGCCAAACCAGCTTGGAAACGGTGATCGTCTCGCGCACGGGCACGGCCGTGATCCGGAAACTGCCAGACGACGGCGTGCGCCCGCCGCTCTGCGCGGTCGCGGGATCGAACGCCCACGCCTTGAAACCGAGATCGCTCGGCCGGAATCCGTAGGCGGGCAGCTGCACGCTGGGGACTTTGCTCGAGGCGTCGAGGGTGGCGACGCCGTTCGCTGCTCCCCTCTGCGTCGTGGGCACGGCGCCTACGTCGGCCGCGTCGAGCACTACGTCGCCGGTCTGCGTGTTGACGCTCGTCACGGCGCCCCCGGCGGCGGGCAGCTGCTCGGCGGGGACCTTGCCGGTGCCGTCGAGGGTGGCGACTCCGTTCGGGGTGCCCGGCGCGGTGTCCGGCACGGCGCCTACGTCGGCCGCGTCGAGCACGACGGCGGCGACGGACTGCCCGTTGACGGACTGCACGACGCCCGGGGCGCCGGCCGGTCCGGTGTCGCCCTGCGGGCCCTGCTCGCCCTGCGGGCCGCGGATGTTGCCCTGTAGTTCCCAACCGGCGGCGGCGCGCTGGTACACGTCGCCGCTGTCGACCCTGAGCAGCAGGTCGCCGAGCGGGATATCGGCGCTCGGGGTGCCGGTGTTGTTGACGTACCATGCGGCGCCGCGCACGTCGCCGCCGACGGGGGCCCACGCCCCGCCGCTGCGGGCCCACAGGTTGACGGTCGTCGAGGTGACGCCGAGCGCGGTTGTCGTCGTGTACTGCGTGAACACGTCGCCGTCGACGCCGAGCTCGGCGGGCGGCGCGGTGCTGCCGGTGTAGACCTGCGACCCCGGGGCGCCGGTGGCGCCCGTGGCGCCCTGCGGGCCGACCAGTGAGGCGAGCCACTGCTCGACGGTGCCGACGAAACCCTCGTCGACGGCGACCTCGTACGCACTGTCGCCGCGTACGGCGACGTAGTTCGGCGTGGTCGGGTCGGTCGGCGCGAGGTCGGCGATATCGACCTCGGGCGACTCCGCGGGCAACAGGATCTGATACACGCGGTTCTGCGCGACTCCGGCGAACTGCTCGGCGACGGAGTACGACCAGCCGGCGGGATTCATGCCGGGCGCGTCGGTCGCCGGTAGCTCGACGGTGAAGCGGCCCTGTTCGTCGAGGGGGACCGTAACGGGCCCGCCGAGTATCACGTCGTAATCGGCGAACGTGATCAGCGCGGGCGCCCTCCACACGATCTGACCGGACAGGGGCCGGCCGTCGGGGAACAGGTACCGGCCGGTGACGGTGACGGTGGGAATGCCTTCAGGCAGCACGGGGGGACTCTCCTAGTCGTCGACGCGGTACACGCCGGGCGGGCGGGCCGGCGTCGGTTCCTGCTCGGGCTCGGCGGTCGCCGGTGCGTCGGGCCACGGCGGCGGCGGTATGGGCACGTCGACGCCCTCGCCCGACGCGGTGCTGTCGGGCGCGGTGGCGGTGCGGGCGGCGAACGTGGCGAGCGTGGCGCCGGGCGGCGGTTCGGGTACCTCGGCCGTCGAGTAGGTGCGGCGGGTGACTCCGCCGAGCGCGTTGCAGATCACGCCGTCGGTACCGGATACCTCGCGGGCCTGAATGCGAATGAACACGGTCTCTTCGAACTCGGCGCGGTCGAGGGGGAACGTGTACCAACTGGTCTTGTACTGCACGCCGGACGCCGACGATGCCGCGGTTACGGAGTCGGTAGCGATGTTGGTGAAGTCGGGTTCGCTCGCGGGCCGGTACTGCACGCGTACTTCACACTTGCTGCCCGGGGCTGCGCCGAACTCGAGCAGGACGGCGGCAACGGGGTTCATGCGCTGCACGGTGGCGAACCAGCAGTTTTCGAACGAACTACCGGTGATCACCTCGCCGCCGGGCGGGAGCTTCTGAAACGGCAGGGGCAGGGCGGGCGAGCCTAGGCCGCGGCCCGACGTGGCGTCGTCGGTGAGCACGCCGTGCCCGGTGCGGTCCCACATGATGACGGGCTGGTCGTCGACACCGAGCGCGGACGGAACGGCGCGGATGGTGAACGCGGTCGAGCCGTCCTCACGCTGCATGATCACGCCCTGTTGCGGCGTGCCGTCGGTGTGGTCGTAGAAGGGGCCGAACTCGCCGACGCCGAACAGGCCCGTTCCGTCGGGGGCGAGCACGCGCAAGACGCCGCCCTCGCCGATCGTCACGTCGCCGTTGAGGATCTGGTCGAGGGCCGGCCGGATCTGCGCTCGGCCGCGCAGCTGCCGTACCTCGCGCTCGAGCGCGTCGATACGGTCGAGTAGATCCTGTGGCACGTACGGCACTAAGGGACCTCCAGGTACAGCCGCGCGGTTTCCGGGCGGCCTCGTTCGGGCGGGGAGATGGACAGGCCGACGACGCGGTACCGGGCGTCGAGCGTGGTCGGGTGCCACAGGTCACGGATACGCAGGCGCACGGTCGCGCCGAGCAGGGCGGGCGTGATGTTCCCGCCGAGCAGTACCTCTACGTCGGGGATCGCCACGGGCCGGCGGGCCGCGGTCCAGTCGGCGCGGGCGTGGCCGTCGAGGGTGGCCTGTTGTTCAACGGTCGTGTGATCGCTGGTGCCGTCGAGGCGTGGCCACCCGGCGGCGATATCGGCGTCGTCGACCAGCAACTCAGACATGAGCGGCACGGAGTCGGCGGCCTGGTTGCGGTTGATGCTGGCGCCGCGGCTCTGCCACGCGTTGGCCTTCCTCGTGGCATCGATCGGCCACGAGTAGGACAGGACGGGCCCGGGGTGGTCGAGCACGATCTCAGACGTGCCGGTACGGATCACGGGGTGTCCGAGCTGCAAGCGCTTGACGCGTCGGCCGTCGCCGTCGCGGAAGCTGGCGATCCTCCACTCGAAACCGTTCTCGGCCGCGGCGAGCTGGTCGAGCAGGTCGCCGATCGTGGAGAGATCGAAACGCAGGAACGTGCGGTCGCGCACGACGCCCGACACGTCGTCGTCGTACGTGATTCCCAGGTTCCCGCCTGGCGTGATCTGCGCATAGTCGACCAGCTCACGCACTATGTCGAACTGGTCGACCTGCTCGGCCGTGAGCGTGTCGAGCAACAGGCGCCGGTACAGGTAGCTTTCCCACCCGCCGCACTGCACCTGTGCGGACAGAAACCCGCGGCGGTCGGACGCGAGGGCGAGTGTCCACAGGATTCCGCCCCACCAGACCTCGCGCCCGCGCTCGACCCACACGCCCGTACGCCCGGGCACAAGGGCGCGGCGGGCCCGCTCGGCTATCTCCCGGTTCGGGATCGGCACGGTGCCGCGCATGCTGCCGGTCTTGCCGATGTAGTCGTCGAGGGCGACCCCCTGCACGGGCAGGGCGTCGAGCACGGTGCCGGATCGCAGATCGCAGAACACCATGCGGTACGGGGGCGCGGTGGCCACGGGCGCCCCCTTACGCGTCGAGCGGATAGATGATGCTGTTGAAGCTCGCCCAGTCGGTCACGCTGGTGTTGTCGATGAAGCGCACGCGCCCGCCGGTCTGGAAGTCGCATTTCATCGGCAGGCCACCCGCGGCCATCGGCGTTGACACCAGGTATTTCGGCCGGCAGTCGGCGGGCAGGGTGCCGGCGAGCACGTACCCGGAGCCGGGCGGTTCGCTGTTGGTCGCCCAGCTGACGCCCCCGCGCCACTGCATGTGTCGCACGCCTCCGAGCGTGATCACCCGATAGGCGACGTTGCCTTGCGAGTTGCCGCTGTTGGTGTATCCGGACGCGAGGGCGGGCTCGGTCCATCCCACGGTTTCCACGGGGGCGCGGTAGACCTGCCACGCAGCGTCGGCGGCCGACCAGCGGTACAGCGTGCCGTCTATGTCGGCGTACTGGCCGTCGTAGGCGCCTACGTCGGATGACGCGGCCTGCGGGATGACGCCACCGACGGCGACTGTGTACCGGCGCCGGTCGGTCAGTGCGCTGGTCCAGTCGATACCGCCCACACCCGCGGACGCGCCCGCGGGAATGGTCACGTCCCACAGCGGCAGACAGGCAGGGTCGAGGGTCGGCGCGGTCGGCGTCTCCGTGGCGTCGCCGACGACGACCTCGACGCGGGCGAGGTTCTGCCCCTGGTCGTCGAACAGGGCGTCGTACACGTGCAAGATCACGGTATCGATGCGGTCGAACAGGGCGTCGCCGTCGGTGAAGGTGACGACCTCCGGGGCGTCGAGGCACACGGGGTAGGCGCCCTGCGCGGTGGTGCCCTGCACGGTGGAGCGGCCGACGCCGATCTGTAGGGACATGGCGCCCGCGCCCGTGGCGGCGAACGGGTCGCCGCCGGGCAGGATGCCCGGGCGGGTCCTGAGCTCGCCGTCGGGGAGCATCGTTCCCACGGGGGCGAGGCGGGTGTCTTCGCGGGTCTGCCCGGGGTTTCCGGTGCCGCCGAGTAGCAGCCATGCAGCGCGCACGGTCACGGGGGGTGTCTCCTTACCAGTAGGCCGAGCGGTACCGCACGACGACGGACGCGGACGGGTCGGATTCCGGGGCGGCCCGGAAAGTGAGGTTCGTCGTGCCGGGGGCGAGCGTGAACGTCTGCTCGGGCACTGAGCGCGAGGTCGCGGTGTAGATCCGCGAGGCCGTCGTGTTGAGGGTGACCGTGCCGGCGCGGGTGTCGACCTCGAGCACGTCGCCCGCGGCGAGCGGTAGGTCGTACTCGAGCACGTCGCCCGTGGCGAGGTTCGTAAGGGCGGGCCGGACGACGGGCCCGCGGAACACGATCACGGGGTGTGTCTCGGCCTTGCCGCGGTTCGTCACGGCGAGGGCGCCGGTAGAACCTGCCTCGCCGAACTCGAGCGGCCACTCGAGGCCACCCTCGACGCCCTGCTCGTCGACGTGCCAATCGATGCCCTGCTCGGCCGCGGGCAGGGTCGCCGTAGCGGTGCGCTCGGTGAGCTCATACCGGCGCGGGTCGGTCGCCTCGAACTCAATCGCCCCGCCGGTGATCGTCCCGACCGTGTATCCCTTGTCGGCCGGCACCGCGCGGCGCACCGCGCGGGCGTACGCGAGCAGGGGCCCGCGCTCGTCGAGCCACGCCACGAACGGCAGCTCGTCGACGACGGGCCCTGTCGCGTCCTCGAGGACGCCGACGACCGCGCCGACCGTGGCGCGGGGCGCCCGCACGATCAACCCGTCGAGGCCGATCGTGCGGGCCTGCGCGAGCAGCTGCCCGGGGAATGCCCCGTGCGCGCCCGCGCGGGCGACCGTGCCGGAGTCGAGGGCGGGCAGGTCGCCCCATCCGGTGATCCGGCGCCACCGGTACGGGGTGCCCGGGCCGAGCAACAGGTCGCCGTACTGCACATGCCCGGGCATGGTCACCCGGTCGCCGACTGCCACGGCTCACCCCCTCGCCTTGGCAAGCCACTCGAGGGCCCGCGCGTTGTCCTCGGGATCGCCGTGCTCGGCGGCGTGCCAGTGCTCGACGTGCACCAGTGAGCCGGACGCGCCGGCCGCGGCGAACGGGGAGCCGTACCCGCCCGGGCCCGCGTAGGCGGGCGTGAGTGTGGGCAGGGCGGGCGACTGCACCAGCGACGACATGGCGCGCGCGACCGCGCCCTCGCCGCCCTGAATGCCCTTGACGACGCCCGCGGGAATCCAGCGGCCCACGTCGCGCGCCATGACCTTGGACGGCGACGCGATCCCCAGCGCTTTGGCGATCGGTCCCGGGATCAGGTCCTTTGCCCAGCTGATCAGCGTCGACCGCAACCAGCTGCCCATGGACTTAATGCCGTTCCACAGGCCGCGTACAACGTCCTTGCCCTTGCTGACCAGCAGCGATCCAAGGTTGCCGAGCGCGGACGACAGGCGCCCGGGCAGGCCGCGCACCCACGCGATCGCCTCGGTGGCCTTGCTGACAATGCCGTCCTTGAAGCGGCGCAGCGCGGCCGACGCGCGATCCCACATGCGGCCGGCGAGCGGGGCGAGGGCGTCGTACGCCTTGCCGGGCAGACCCTTGATCCAGTCAATGGCGGCCGATATGCCCTCGCCGACCCATTGGGCGATCTTGTCGGCGATCTCGCCGATGAGCTTTCCGGCGTTCGATACGGCCTGCTTGGCGAGCTCCCAAGCCTTACCGAAGTCGCCGTTGAGCAGGGCGACGATCGCCTCGACCACGGGTATGACGACCTGCTCGACGACGGCGGCGAGGCCGTCGGCGAAGATCGCGGCGAGCTGCGCCACCAACCCGATCAACGGCTGAATGATCGGCATGAGCGCTTGCAGTGCGCCGATCAGTAGCTCGCCTACGGCGAGGATGAGCGGGCCGAGCGCAACCATGAGTTGCGCAAACGTTTCGCCGAGCTGGGCGATCGTCGGGGCGAGCGCGACGACCAGATCGGCCAGGATCGGGAACAGCTCGACCGCGAGGCGGGCGAGCACCGCGGCGATCGGCTCAATGATCGCCGGCAGCGTGGCGAGGATCGGCTCGAGGGCGCCCGCGAGGGCGTTGACCAGGAGCATGACCACCGGAGCGGCAGCCTTGATGATCGTCGTCAGCGCGTCGAACAGGGGCGTCAACGCGGGCAGGATCGATGCGACCAGCTCGCCGACCACCGGCAGGATCGGCGACACGGCGTCGATCAGTGCGCCGAACGCTCCGGCCGCGGACTCAAGGACCGGGCCGAGCGCGTCGACGATCGGCAACACCGCGTCGCCGAGCGCGGTCGCCAACCGGGCGAGCGGCGGGCCGAGCTTGGCCAGCGCGGGGCCAAGCGCGCCCGCCAACGACTTGACGACGGGGGCGATTGCTTCGGCGAGGGCGGCGAGCACGGGCCCGCCGGCCTCCGCAAGTGCGCCGATCAGCTCGCCGACGGCGGGCAGGATCTCGCCGACCGCGCCGAGCAGGCCGCCGAGTCCTTCGGCGGCGCCCCCGGCGCCGGACGCGACGCCCTCGAAGAATCCGCCGATGCCCTGCCCGACGGCGCCGAGTCCGGTCGACAGGGCGTCGATCACGGGGCCCGCGGCCTCGACCGCGGCGACCAGCCCGGGCATGGCGCCGACGGCGAGCTCGCCGATCCCCTGTACAAGAGGTTCGATGAGCGGGGCGACGCCCTCGAAAAGTCGCCCAATGTCCGGGGCGAGGTTGTCGAAGATCGCGCCGAGCTGGTCGGCCGCGTCGACGAACGGACCGACCAACGGCTGTGCGAGGTCGGCCATTTGGCCCTTGACGTTCTCGGACAAGTCCGAAAACGCTGACTTCACCTGCTCGTTTTCGGCGAGCACCTTCGCGCCGAGTCCTACGACGGCGAGCGGCACGGCGGCGAGGGCGCCCGCGGCGACGACCGCACCCCCGGCGAGTAGCTTCGTCGAGGTGGCGGCGGTGCCGATCAGGGGGCCGATACCGGCGAGGCCGCGGCCGGCCTCCTCCGCACCGCCCCCGATGCCGTCGGCGAGGGCGCCCCCAGCGTCGGCGCCCGCCGCAGCGAAACGCCCCCGCATGTCGCGCAACCGGCCGTCGGTGTCCCGATACAAGCCGTTCAGCGCGGCCTCTGTACGGGCTACGCCACGCTGCGCCCCGGTGTCGTCGAGGTCGATATACCCGGTGAGCTCGCCGATCGTGAGGGCCACTGTGCACCCCCCATCGGCGCCCGCCGGGGCGCGCTATTCAGTTGTGGTTGTTGATCAACGCCCGGTCAGTCGGGCGATCTCCGCGGGGTCAGTGACCGTGCGCGGGGTCTTGCGCCATAGCTCGGGGAACCGTGCGCCGTCGGCGGGGAGTCCGCCGAGCAGCACGACCAGACGACGCGTCGACAGGGCGGCGACCTGCTCGGCCTCGAGGCCGTACACGCGGGCGAGGTCGGACTCGACGGCGCCCCAGTGAGCGACTACCGCTTGCCAGAACTCCGCGGCCTCTTGCTGCCGTTGCCCTTGCCGCCCTTGGGCTTCGCCGGCCGCGGTCGTGCTTTTCCCTGTGCCTTGGCCTGCTCGCGCTCGTCGTACAGCTGCGCGGCGCGCTCCATGGATACGGTGCCCGGGTCGGCGACGTTCGCCGTCGACCAGAGCAGGACGACGCCGAGTTGCCGGTCGGACATGCCGCGCTCGGTCCAGTGGTCGACCGCATCCGGGCCGAACAGGGAACCGAGCAGGCGCCGAATGTCGTCGGGGCGGGCGCTGTTCTGCACGCGGTGCAGCTGGAGCGTGAACAGGGCGGGCAGGGCGCCGGGCAGGGTGTACGTGCGGCCGAACAGGCGCAGCGGTACGCCCTTGGGTTCCGGCTCGGCCTGCTCGGCGAAGAACGCGTCAAAGTCGGCGACCTCGTGCGCGTCGCCGAGCTGGTTGTCGTCGAGGTCGGTCACGGCGTCGTCACCACGGCTTCAGTCGTCGGGGCGCCGCAGCGGGTGAACGTGGCGCCCCAAGAGGTCTTGGCGTTGGTCTCGCCGCCCTGCTCGCCCGGGGTGACGGTGCACTCCCACACGGTCCACTCGTCCTGTGACGTGTGCCGGTACCGCATCTTCCCGCGGGAGTCCTCGCCGAGCAGGTACGTCCACGTCTCGTCGACGTACAGCTGTCCGGGGTCCTGCGTGCCAGATGTGGCGCCGTACAGGCCCGATACCTCGATCGTCGCGCCCCTCTGCATCACGTCCTGTTCGTAGTAGCCGTTCGAGTCGAACGTCGTCGTATCGGCCGTCTCCTCGTTCTCACCTGCGTTCTTCGTCCAGCTGGTGAGCAGGCCAAGCGGTATGTACGTGCCGGGCGTGGCGTGGTCCTCGACCTCGAAAATCCAGCCGCGCGCGTCAATGGGCCGTCCCATGGGGGCGCCTCCTATTCGCTTCGGTGCTTGGTGGGGGCCGACACGTCAAGGTCGAAATTCACGACGTGCTCATGTCGGCCGGATGAGTCCGGGCCCATGGGCGCCGGGGTGCCGCGCGCGGCGGCGAGGATGAGCCACGTACCGTCGGCGAGCTCGACGCCCGCGAGGCCGTGCAACTCGCTGTAGATGGCCGTGCAGCGGGCCCGCGATACGCGCGGGTCGGGCCCGCCACGCACGCGCACCTGTAGGCGCACGGTGTCGATTGGGTTGCGGGCGTCCTGCTCGCCGCCGTCGTACAGCCACAGGCCGACCGCGGCATCGGGCCCGGGCGGCATGTTCTCGATGAACAGGTCGCCGCCGACTCCGGTCGGGTCGTAGGTGGCGTGGCCGTTGTCGGCGAGCAGGCGGGCGAGGCCGTCGAGCAGGTCAGCCACGGAGCGACCTCCGCAGCTGCGCGGCGATGATCGCGGCCACGGTGCCGGCCTGCTCCTCGAGGGGACCCTCGAGGTACTTCGCCGTCCTGCCGGCGTCGTGCCTGTAGGTCAGTTCCTCGTGTTGCCGGATGGCGTACACGGTGTCGTACGCCACGGCGGCGGTGAGGCTCGACTCGTCCACGGTCGCGGTGCCGGATCGCTCGAGGGTGGCCTCTTCGATCGGGACACGCTTACGGGACTCGGTGAGCACGTGCTCGGCGGCGATCCGCAGGCCACGGATCGCGCCCTGTCGGGTGCCGCGCAGGGCGGCGGCGCCGTTCCAGTTCAGGCGGGTTCGCTGCGTCACTCGCAACTCACCTCCACCGATTCCGGCACGGGCAGGCCCGGCGCGGTGTGCTCGGCGACGGCGATCGCCCGGGTGACGCGCCCGCCGGGCAGGGTGATGCGGGACTCGGCAGGGCATGCGAGGTCGGGGCCGGCGATCACGGTCGCGGTGCTGGTGACCTCGCGCCCCTCTTTGTCGCGGACGGTCTTGACGGTGAGCGCGACCAGCGCGGGCACGTCCTCGACGGCGGGCCCGTACGTCGGGCCGTACGCCGAGTCACCCGCGTACGGCTCGACCTTGACG
Source organism: Streptomyces sp. BB1-1-1 (assembly GCF_031597775.1). Lineage (NCBI taxonomy): Bacteria > Bacillati > Actinomycetota > Actinomycetes > Kitasatosporales > Streptomycetaceae > Streptomyces > Streptomyces sp. BB1-1-1. The sequence goes on from NZ_CP134203.1 coordinate 4,929,378, forward strand.
CGGTGGCGCAGTAGCCACGCGGGGACCTTCACCAGATCACCCCCGGCAACAGTCCGGCGCGGCGTAGGGCGCGGTGCGCCCGCGGGGCGAGGTCAACGTCGCCCGCGGTGGCGGGGCCGTCCTTGCGCCCCGACAGGGCCACGGGGCCGATCGATACCGAATCCCACCTACCGGCGGCGCCGGTGCCGTCGTCGCCGGTCGCCTGCTGGTACTCGACCTGCGCGCACGTGGCGTCGGCGAGGGCCTGCACGATCTTGGGCTCGGTCGGCATGCCGGCCGTGTCGGTGACGTACACGGCTGTCGTGAGGGCGTCGTCTACGTCCTCACTCGCGCGGGCGAGCAGGCGGTCGGCGTCGGCTGGCGCCGGTTGCCCGGTCCACGCGGTCAGCTGCTCGGGCGTTGCGTAGACGCGGGCCACCGGTCACCCCCCGCTCTTGCTGGTCTTGTTCCGGGTACGCGAACGCCCCGCGGGCTTGTCTGCCTGCGGGGCGTCGTCGGTGCCGGTCGGCTGCTCGCCGTCCGGCGCGGTGCCGTCCGGGTCGCCGTCGTCCGGCGCGGTGTCGTGGTAGCGGCGCAGCATCATGCGGCGTCGCCTCCTTCCTGGGATCAGGCGCCGGGCGCGAGGGTGCCGACGCACACGCCCTTGTCGTCAAGCCGCTTCACCGCGTAGTGCACGTTCGTGGTGATCACGGTCGTGCGCTTGAGGATGTCGCGGTCGGTCTCGACGATCGGGCGCCGCTTGTAGAGGGCGCCGAGCGCGTTCCGCTTCATGAGCAGGAACTTTCCGGCCGCGATCCGGTCGGTGACGACCACGGGCATTCCCGCGATCACGCCAACCTGTCCCGTGGTGACGGGGGTCGCGGTGCCGAGCGACGACGCGTTGATGAACTGGTCGTCGGCGAAAACCTCGGCCATCTGCGCCGAGTTGATGAACAGTCCGGCGAACTCCGCCGGGTCGAACTCGTCGCCGAACGTGGCGAGGGCCGGCACGATCGCAGCGCCCCAAGACAGCTTGGCCGTGACGCCCGCACCGCTGCCGGTGACGGTGACGGTGTACGGGGTGCCGCCACCCTGCGCGGTCTCGTCGGCCTGCGCCTGCGCGATGAGCGCGGCGTCGACCTTGCGGGCGGCGAGGATGCCGAACTGGCGCTGTGCCTCGTCGCGCGGGTCGCCGAGTCCGGTCAGCATGGCCTTGTCGGTGATCTCGACGGCCTTGCCGGCTTCCTTGATGGTCGCCGAGCTCGAGCTCTGCGTCATGGCCTGCGTGTTCATGGCCACGGCTTCGGTGAGGTCGTCGAGCTCGCCGAGCGTGCCCCACTTGGGGAAGTTGATCGAGTCGCCCGGCTGCCCGGCGAGGGTGTCGTCGGACTGCACGGCGGCCGAGTTGAGCACTCGGGCGGCGCCGGTGAAACGGGCCTGCGACAGATCGGCCCACACTTCGGGAACGATCAGATCGGCTGCGGTGGTCTCGGGCACGGTGGGCCCTCCTTACGGGTGTGCCGGCGCGGTGCCGGGCGGTGGGATTGCCCGGCGGGCGCCGGGCGTCACGATCCGGCGAGGCGCCGGTACGTGTCGGGGTCGGACTGCATGAGCTCGACGCGCTGCGCGTAGGTCATGGCGGCGAACTGCGCGGGGGTGACCTCCGCGGCGCCTCCGCCTCCGGCGAACTCGGCGCCCGTGCGCGCGGGCCCTGCGGCGGCCTGCTGCTGCGTGGCCTGCTGCTGCGCGGCAAGCCGCGGGTTTGCCTGCACGGCGGCCGTGATCGCGGCGGTGATCGCCGTCGTGTCGGTCGGGTCGAGCTTGGCGACGGACTCGGCGAACGTCCTCGAGTCGAGCAGGGCGTCGGGGTCGGCGCCCGCGGTCGACGCGGTGCGGTACACGGCGAGCTCGACCGCGGTCTGTCGTGCCTGGTCCTGCGCGGTGGTGAGCTGCTGCGTCAGTTCCTCGGGCGTGGCCTGCTGGCCTGCCTTACTCGGGTCGAGGATGCCGAGCAGCTGCGCCGTGAGCTGCTGGCGCGCTTCGTCGGCGGCGCGCTGCTTCGCCGTAGTGCGGTTCTTGCCCGCCTCCTGGCGGGCTGCGGCGAGGTCGGCCTCGAGCCGTGCGATCTTCGCCGCCGGGTCTTCGCCGTCGTTGCCCTGCTGCGCCTGCTGGCCGTTCGGCGGCGCGGTGCCGGCCGGGTCCTGCCCGGTGCCCTGCCCGCCCTGCTGTCCGGCGCCCGGGTCGCCCTGCTGCCCGGTGCCCTGCTGGCCTGCCTGCGTGCCGTTGTCGTCGCTCATGGATGCGCCCTCCTGGGGCTGTTGGGGCCCGCTCCTGGCGGGCGTGGGTGTCGCTGTTGGGGCCCGCTCCTGGCGCGCCCCGGGCATGCCTGCGGGCCGCTCCTGGCGGGCCTGCGCGGGCATGCAAAAGGGCCCGCACTGGGCGGGCCCTTGGTCTGTGTGTCGGCGCGGTGCGCCGTTGTCGGTGGCGTGTGCTAGTCGTCGCCGTCCGGCGCGGGGTCGCGGGGCTTGGTCTCGGTGTATCCCTTGATCCACGCGGTACGCAGTAGCGACGTGGCAGGGTACGGGCACGCGGTCACGGGGTCGCCGTTCCGGCCGGCCTGTCGGCCGGCCACGACTGCCCGGATGATGTCGCCTCGCGCACCCATACCCTCACCTCTTCCGCTCCTGGTCCCACCGATTCTCAACGGCACGGGCGGCCCATCGCTGGGTTTTGCCCGTCACCTTCGTGATGAACTCGGCTTGTGTGAGACGCGGGTTACTCTCCCACCACTCCTTGAGCTCATCCGACGCGCGGGCGTAACCGATGCGGTGCGGGCCAGAGAACAGGCTCTCGTACGGGAGGTTCTGAGCGGCGTACTTCTTGTTGTACATGTACCCGTTGGTCGCCTCTTCGGCCGCGGCGATCTGCCGTTGCACCCATTCCCAGTACATCTCTCGGGCCTCGGCCCGGGTGATGCGGTGCTCGGGGCGGGCGTCGTCGCCGGCCTCCTCGGCGGCCTTCGCCGTGCGCTCCTCGAGGCGCTGCCAGTAGGCCGCGGCGGCCGGCGAGGTGCGGAACTCGGCGAACTCCTCGTCGGAAAGCTGCTCGATCTCCTCGTCGGTGAGTGCGCCCCAATCCCGGGACGGCGGCGCGGTGGCGTCGTCGTCGGCGGCGAGGGCGCCCCACAGGGCGGGGTCGGGCACGTTGCCCATGGCGTCGGCGAGGGCGTCGCGGTCGGCGAGCAGGTCGGCCACGGAATCGCCGGTATCGGCCGGCGCGGGGAGCGGCGGCGCGTTGGCGAGGTCGTCGCGGCGGTCGAACTCGTCGGCGATCCGCAGTAGCTCGCCCTCGTTGGCGTACTGCATGCACCATGCGAGCTCATCCTCGCCGAGCTCGGCGAGGTCGTCGCGCAGCTGCCCGCCCGGGAACAGGCGGGCGAGCGTGTCGCGGCGGTTGGCCTCGCCCGCGATCTGGGCGAGGGTCTGCTCGTCGGCGCCGCGGGCCCGGGCGGCGAGGTCGGCGTCGGACAGGCCGACCAGCTCGGGCGTCACGCCCGGAAGCTGCGCGGCGCGGTCGCGTCGGTCCATCTCCGCCATGACGCGCAGGGCGTCGGCGTCGTCGAGGTGCCCGTACGCGCGGGCGAGCTCGGCGTCGCTGAACTCGGCGAGGTCGTCGGCGAGGGTGCCGCCCGGCGCGATCCGGTCGAGCAGCTGCTCGCGGTCGCGGCGGTCGGCCTCCGCCATGATGCGGGCGCGGGCGCGGTCGTCGAGCAGCTGCGACCGCATGGCGGCGGCGAGCTGGTCGTCGCTCATCTCCCGTATCGACTGCTCGTCGCCGGACCACACGCGGGCGGCGTCGAGCTGGTCGGCCGTCGGCGGCGCGGGCGGGGGCGTACGGGGCGTGCCCTGCCTGCGGGTGCGCTGCTCGGGCGGGAGGTTGCCGGCGCCCTCCTGCTCGCGGGCCCGGTTGCGCCGTAGGTCGGGGTGCGCGGCGAGGTGCGACCGCATGGCGCCCTGCCACTGCCTGACCTTGCGCTCGGCGGCGCGGCGCTCGGCGGGGTTGAGTGCCCCAGCGGCGCGCCGCTTGTACTTCCTGATGTGCCGCTCGATCGCCCGCTGTCGCTGCCCTGCCTCGTACCCGTCCGGGTCGCTCTCGGCCTGCTCGACCGTGGTCAATCCGGGGGTGTAGGCCGACACGCTGTGCCTGCAATTGGGGTGCTGCAACCCTGCGACGCGGGCGGCCTCGAGGCTGCCGGCGACGCGCACGGGGACCATGCGGCCGTCTTCGATGGCGTGCTCGACCTCGACCGTGCGCTCGCTGTCTGGGCCGGTGAGCGTCAACACGCGGCCTTCCCACGGCCGGCACAGGGGACACTCGCGCGGTGCGTCGCTCACGATGACCAGCTCGATACCGGCGTCGGTGAGCGTGCGGGCGTGTGCCTCCGTCGCGGCCCGGGCGACCGACGTGCGTACGGCCATTTCGGCGTACGACGTGAGGGCCCATCGGCGGCCGGCGCGGTCCACAAAGCTGGTGATGCCGCGGTCGGCAAACCGGCGCATGGCATCCTGCGCGGCCTGCCGGCGGGTGCCGATACCGAGCAACGGTGTTGCGGTGACCTCCGCGACGATCGCCCGGAATCCGTCGACGACGGCGCGCAGAATCGAGCGGTGCGTCGAGGTGACCACCTGCACGGCCTCTTGCGCGAGGCGGTCGACTGCCTGCGCCTGCGGGGTCACGTCGTCGACCAGCTGCCGGGCGCGGTCGGACAGGGCGCCGAGCTCGGCGACCGCGGCGCGGTGCCCGGTGTTGTACGCCTCGGCGATCGCGTCGAACACGTCGAGGCGCACGGCCTTGCCGAGCTCGTCGACGACGCCCTGTGCGCCACGGCGCAGGGCTTGTACGGCGGCGAGTTTCCGCTCGGCCCAACCGGGCGCCTCGAGGCCGTCGGCGAGCTGCCGAGCGATGAGCCGCAACAGCCTGAGCTCGGCGTCGGCGTACAGATCGCGGGTCCGCTCGGCGAGGGGTTCGACCATGCCCGGGTGAATCGGCACAGGCTCACCCCCCGTCGTCTCATGCGGCTAGCGGGTACGTGCCGCCGGGGTCGCCCGGGTCGGGCGCGCCCGCTCCGGTCTCTGCAAGGATGAGCGCGACCTCGGCCTGTACGGCGTCGTCCTGCCATTCCGGGTGAAGGATCTTGACCTTCGTCGCGGTGCTGACGGCGCCCGCCCGGGCGAGCAGGTCGAGTGTTGTCGCCGTCTGCTGCTCGGACTCGGCCACGCCGTCGCCGAACTCCACGCGCGGGCGCTCGGGCGCGATTCCGGGGGTGAACTGGGCGGCGTCCATCCGCAGCATGACGTGCAGCATGTCGGCGACGGCGCGTCGCCAGTACCCGGCCTTCTTCTTCCGGGTGACCATGCCGCGCGCGGTGCGGGCGTCGACCTCCGTTGCGGTGGCGGGCTGTCCGTCGCCGTCGAGGCCGAACGCCTGCGCGTCGTACCCGGCGGTCTGCACGGCCTGTCGTACGGTCGCGTCGGCGGTGGCCTGGTGTTCGGCAACCCTGATTTCGAACTGGTTCAGGGTAATTCCGTTGCCCTCGTTCGGGGGCATCTTGAGGCCGTGCCACACTTCGCGGTCGTCGTCGAACGATGCGCCCTGCCCGGGGCCCTCGCTGCGCAAGTACCCGTCGGGCACGATGAGCCTCGCGCGGGCGAGGCGTAGGTCGCGCATCCAACTGGTCCACGTGGTGTCGAGGGCGTCGAACAGGTCGTGTACGCCCGCGTAGTCGCTGCGGCCGACGGGGCTCGAGCGGTGCAGCCTGTTGGGCAGCATGTTGGGCACGTACGCGGCCGTGAGCTGGTCGACTCCGGTCGTGATGGCCTGCTCGCCGTCGTCGGCGAGGGTGACCTGTGCGGCGAGGTCGGCCGTGTCGGGGTGCTCGGTGAGCGGCACACGGCGGCCGATCGTGTCGGGCCCGCCCTCGTACAGCGCATGCACGACGCGCCCCGGCTCGTGCCGCTCGACGTGCCGCCACACGGTGTTTTCGGTGCTGCCGGCGAGCTCCTGCCAGAAGTTGACGGCGCGCAGCATGCCGAACCGAAATTCGGGGATCGCGGCGTCGGGCTGCATGACGGTGAGCAGCGGGCGCGGTGCGAGCTCGCGGTCGACGATCACGCGCAGGAACACGCCCGACAGGGCGGCGGCCTGCTCCGCGGCGCCGAGCAGGGTCTCTTGTACAAACCCTTCGTCGAGCAGCTGCTCGAGGCGGGTCTGTGTCGCGGTGTCGTCGACTCGGATCGCCGGCATGTCGGCGAACAGCATGTCGGCGCTGGTGCGGGCAATGTCGCCTGCGAGGGGGACGTGTAGGCGCTGTTCGCGCTTGCGGGTGCGGTGCTCGGTCGAGCGGCGCCCCCACAGCTTCCGGCGCTCCCGGGTGTCCGGGTGGTGGCCGTAGATCCGCTCGAGGCGGTGCCGGTCGCCGCTGTACCACGCGTCGTCGAGGCGCATCTCGCGGTACACGCGCGACCACTGCGGCGGCGGCCATGGGGCGCCGTCACTCGGCAGTGCCATCGGTGCTCACCTCCTCGAGCGCGGCGCGGTCGAACGCGTCGGCGGCGGCGCGGAACAGGGCGGCGAGGGCGGGCGCGACGGGTTCGCCGTGCTCGAGCTCGAGGTCGCCGACGGGCATCGGGCGGTCGCCGACGACGACGGAAACGGGCAGGGTGATCATGCGGCGGCGTCCTCCTCTTGGCGCTGCGCGGTGAGCAGGTGCCGCCACTCGTGCGCCGTCGAGTGGATGACGTAGCGCAGGGCGTCGGCTGAGTGGTCGTCCACCTTGAGCGGCGCATCTTCGCCGCGTTCGGTGGCCTTGGGGTCCCAGCTGTAACCGGGGAGCTCGGAGAGCAGGCCGTCACAGGACCGGTGCACGAGTAGGCGGCCGGCGGCGAGCAGGCTCGACACGCTGCGGATTCCGTCGGCAACGTCGTTCGTGGCGCGGGCGAGGCCCGGGTGTCCGTCGGTCCACAGCTGCGTACTGAACGACGCTGCGCTCGGGTCAATGAACGTCCACTCGGGCGCCACGCCCGCGGGCGTGTCCGGGCCCGCGTTCGGGGGCCGGTAGGCGTCGAGCCACTTCCGCAGGGCGGCCGAGTACTGCGCGTCGGTCATGCTGCGGTGCGCGGTGCGGGAGTCGTGCCGCCACTCCGCACAGGCGTACAGGCGGCCGTCGGTGCCCTCGCCGAGCAGGATCGCGGCAAACGGGTTCGTCGTGCCGTAGTCGATACCTAGCCACGTCCGGCGCATGTCGGGCAGCTGGTCGACGACGTGCGCGCCCTCGTCCCACATGTCGTAGATGGCGCCCTCGGCGACCACCCACGCCCCATCGATCATGCGCCGTCGCCACAGGCCGACGTACTCGGCGGTGAGGTCGGCTATGTACTCGGGCGACAGGCTCGGGTTATCCGACAGGCGGAAGTGCCACGCCCTGAGATTGAGCTCGGCGGCGCGGTCGAGATACCCGGTCTTGAGCCAGTGGCGGGGCGAGTCGGGATTCGTCGTGGCGTAGAGACGGGCGCCCGGGACACTGAGGCGGGCGAGTAGCTGTGTCCAGAATCCCTCTGGTACGAGGGTTGCCTCGTCGACGTAGGCGAGCTGCGCGGTAAGGCCACGTAGGCGGCCCTCGGCGCGGGTGTCGGCGGCGCCGATGAGGTGCACGGTGCGGCCGAGAATCGTCGCCGTGGTGGCGCCGCGGGTGTGGTGCACGTGGCGGGCGAGGGGGCCGAACAGGGCGGCATCTTGCAGGGGCTCGAACACGTTGCGCTCGATGGTCTGCAAGCTGCGGCCACAGATGATGATGAGTCCGGAGGGGCCGGCCGTGGCGACGGCGATCACGAACGCGAGTAGCGAGGCGATCGTCTTGCCGGACCGGACCGACCCATGCCAGATGTTGACGCGCGCGGTGGCCTGGCCGATCGATCGCAGCTGCTTGCGGGACAGGGGCAGGGTGTCGAGGTCGAGCACTGCTCACCCCCCGTCGGCGCCCCCGTCGTCGCCGTCGGCTGCGGCCTGCTGCAACGCCTCGCCGAGCGCTCCGAGCATCGAACGCACCTGCTCGGCGTTCTCGCCGCCCTCCGCGGGCGCGAGGCGTAGGGACGTGGATACGGCCGTCTGCACGGAACCGATGATCTGTCGTTGGTCGCCGAATCGTGGGCGCTCGAGGTGCGTCTCGTGCCACTCGCCGTCGCGGCCGGCGAACTCGCCGACGGTGCACGGGGCGAACAGTTGCGCGCGCAGCTGCTCGGCGTCGTCCTGTAGGCCGAGTGCGAGCGCGGCGCGGCGGGCGGCGAGGTCGGCGCGGCGTACCTCGGTGGCGACGGCGACCTCGGCGGCCCGGTCGAACTCGAGGGGCGGGTCGAACGCTGCGGCGATCTTGGAAACGGTCGACGGCGAGCGGCGCAGGGTGCGCGCGATCGCGTTGCGGCTCTTGCCCTGGGCGTGGAGGGTGCGCACCTGCTCGCGGTCGTGGTCGGTGATTGGTCGAGCCATGGCGTCACCTCCTCGCGTCGGGCATGCGAAACGCCCCGCGGGCGCGGTGGCCTGCGGGGCGTTCGGTGAGCTGTGGGGCGGTCCGTTTCCGGGCACGCCGAAGACGCGCCCCACATTAGGTCACGGAATGATCACGGCGCAACTCGCGCGCGCGGCGCGGCGGCGCGACCGGACGGCGCACGGTGGGCGGTGGTGGCGCGCTGCTCCTCTCGGATGGTGTCGGCCACGCTGCGGATTGCGGCGCGGGCGGCGGCGCGGTAGTTGGCGAGATCGTGACGCGCGCCGGGGACGGCGGCGACCAGTGTGCGCAGGGCGTCGGCGAGGGCGTCGTCGACCTCGAGCTCGAGGCGGCGGCGCGGCGGCGCATCGTGGCGCGGCTCGGCGGCGGGTGCCGACGCGGCGGTCTGCTCGGCGGCGGCGCGCTCGGCGTCGAGTGCGGCGAGGTCGCGGCGCACGGTGGTTTCGCCTACGCCGAGTCGTTCGGCCATGGCGCGGTTGGTCATGGTGCCGCGCAGGGCGGCGACGCGGGCGCGGCGGGCGGCGAGGTCGGGGTCGGTAGTCTGGTGCTTGGCCATGTCGGGGTTGCTCCGATCGTGGTTAGTCGGGCCCGTCCGGCGGTGGAGTCGCCGCGTACGGGCCCGCGCTGTTGTCTGGGCTACTGCTGGTCGTCGGCGGACGGCTGCTCGGCCTGCTCGGCGGCGAGCTCGCGCAACACCTGGTAGACGCGCGACGGGGTGAGGCCGAGCTCGGCGGCGATCTGCGGCGGCTTCATGCCGCGATCCTTGGCGGCCTTGATGGCGCGCGGGGTGGCGGCGACGGCGGCCTCGCCCGCGAGGCGCAGGGCGCGAATGTCGTCGAGGGTGAGCACTTCGTCGGCGAGCAGGTCGAGCAGGTCGGCGAGGGCGTCGGGCTGGTCGGCGTGGCGCGTGTAGTCGTCTGCGATGTTCCGTACCTGCTCGAGCGGGTCGAGGTCGTACGGGTTGGTGTCGCCTGCGAGGGCCCGCTCGGCGGCGCGCTCGCGCTCGTACTTGTTGAACAGGTCGAGCATGTCGGCCATGAGTCGGGCGCTGGGCGTGTTGGTCACGGGCTCGCCTCGCCGGTTGAGCTCGGCGGCGATCCGTTGCGCAGTGCGCCGGTTGTGGTCGGCGACGGCGGGCCGGTCGGCGGGCGTGAGGCCGCGGGCGGCGAGCATGCCCTCGACCGCGGCCTGTTGCCCGGCGGGCGTCGTCGGCATCTTGTCGGCGTCGGCGCGCTGGTAGTGGGCGACGGTCGGCTCGTCGTCGCGCTGCTCGTCGGGCTGGTCGGTGGCGTTCACGTGTGCTGCTCCTGTCGGTGAGGGTCGGGCCCGCCCCCAGTCGAGGGCGGGCCGGTCGGTGGTTACTGGTCGGCGGTGAACAATGCGCCCTGCTCGGCGGCGCGGTCGAGGGTGAACAGGGCGTCGGTCGGCTGCTCGCCGATCCATGCGCCCCGCCACGTGCCGTCGGTGGCCTCCGCTTCGGTGACCAGCTGGGCGCCCGTGCGCCACTCGTCGGCGAGCAGGCCGTCGAGGGCGGCGAACTCGGGGCAGATCGTCGGCGTGGCGCGGCCGGTCGTGGGCGCGAGGTGCACGTCGGGGAAGTTGTGCGGGGTGCCGGGGTCGCGGTCGCACTGGTCGCCGTGCAGCGTGCAGCGTACGGGGGTGGCGGCGAGGTGGTCGTCGTGCAGGGTCACGGCGTCGGCGACGGTCTCGACGGCGGCCTCGACCTGCTCGGCGTGCGTCACGGCGTCGACGGCGTGCGCGACGCGGGCGAACTGGTCGTCGAGGTCGGCCTCGAGGGCGTCGGCGGGCTGGTGGTTGCGGACGTGGCGGCACGCGGCGCACGTGAGGACGGCGGCGCCGTTCGGGCCGGCGAGCTCGGCGCCGCAGTAGGCGCGGCCGGTGGTCTCGTCGAGCAGGTGCCCGGTTGTGAGGTTGCGCAGGCCGCGCGGCGCGTACAGGGCGGGCGCCTGCTCGTCGGCCGGCGCCTGCTCGTCGTCGGCGATCGCGGCGAGGGTGCGCATGTGGTGCCCCATGCCGGGCAGTCCGGCGAGGGGCGTCGAGGCGTGCGGCCATACGGCGAGGGCGGGCGCGGTGTAGCTGAGTCCGGCGAGGATCGTCACGTCGTCGGCGCGGTCGAGGCCGAGCTCGCGGGCCTGCTCGCGCAGTACGTCGGGGGTCACGCTGCCGGCGTCGCCCATGCGCATCTCGTACGGGGCGAGCACGCGGTCGAGGGGCACCAGTCCGTGAAGCGCGGACAGGATCACGACGGTGCCGCCGGTGGCGGTGAGCGCGGCGGCGGCGCGGGCACAGGCGCGGTGGTAGCTGCCGGTGTAGAGCTCGGCGGCCGGCGCGGGGCGGTCCAGCTTGGCGGCGCCACAGGGGATGATCACGACGCGCTGTTCGGCGGCCTGCTCGCGCTCGGCGTCGGCGGCCTCGACGGTCTCGGCGAGCTCGACGGCGGCGGCGGCGAGGGGCGAGGCGGCGGCGAGGGCGCGGGCGTACGCGCGCTGCTCGGCCGCGTTGATGCAACGGGCGCACAGGGCGTCGTGCCGGTCGTCGAGGCCGTCGGTGTACGCGGTGACCTCGCGCCCGCACAGGGTGTCGTCGTTGTTGCTGTAGTGCACGCGGCGGCCGGTGCCGACCAGCGCGTACCGCATGCCGGCGCGCTCGGCGAGGGTCGGGCCATCGACGGCGCGGCCGGCGGCGACCTGCTCGGCCTCGACGCGCTCGCGCTGCTCGCCCTTGGCGCACTGCTGGCACAGGCCCGTGACGTACTTCTCTTCGGTGGGCGTGGCCTCGAGGGTGCGCCCGCAGTAGCTCGCGCTCGTGCCGGGGCGGCGGTAGTGGGCGGCGCCGCGGCTGCGGGGGTTGGCGGGGCGGTAGATCGCGTTCATGGGGGTTGCTCCCTGTGTCGCTGGGGTGCCGGGTGGAGTCCGGCGGCGCCGTGTGGAGTACGGCAGGAATGCCACTGTAGCGGCTTGTGTAGCGGCTACACAAGCGGGTCGAGCAAAGGGGCGCCGGGCAATTCCGGCGCCCCTTGGGGGAGTTGGGTTACTGCCCGGGCCGGAACTCCTCGCGGTAGTCGGCGTGCCGGCCGTAGTGGGCGGCGAGGTACTGCACGGCGAGGCGTAGGCCCGGGGCCCGCTCGTCGGCGTTCCGCTCGGCAATCTCGTACATGTCCAGAACGGTGCGCCGGGTGGCGAGCTCGTCGAGGTCGGCCTCGCCGATGTTGGGCTCGGCCGACTCGATGAGATCGCGTACGGCTGCCTCCTCTTCGTCGAGGCGGGCCCGGTAGAACTCGATCAGATCGCGGGTGCTCATGGCGTCGAGTCTTCCGCCCGGTTGCGGGCGGCGTCGAGGGCGCCGAACAGGCCGACCAGCTCGGCGCCCCGCCACGTGCGCCGGCCGTGGTCGAGGATCGCGGGCGCCCCGCATCCCTCGCCCGTCGAGCAGGTCACGACCGGTTCGCCGCCGGGGCGCGTACGGCCGACCAGCTGCCCGCGGCACCACGGGCACGGGTCGTCGAGGGTCGTCGTGCGGCCGTCCCGGGACAGGGCCCGCTCGACTGTGCGGCGCGCCCGGGCGGCAACCTGGGCGGCCTGCTCGAGCAGGTACGGCGGCAACAGGGCGAACAGGTCGCCGTCGGTGTCCTCGCCGCACACGCGCCCCTCGAGCCACACGGCGGCCCAATGGAGGCCGTACGCGCGCGATCCGGCCGAGCTCGCCGCGGCCGGCCCGGTGTCGCGGTGCGTGGGCGGGTGCCATCGGGCGGGGTTCGTGGCGTCGTCGTGGTCGCGGGTGAAGCGGCCGTGCGGGTCGCGGCCGGTGCGTATGGGGCGCTGGATTGCGGCGGCGAGCAGGTCGGCGAGGTCGAACAGGTCGCGCTCGACGGCGATCGCGGCGTCGAGGGCGTCGAGGTTCAACGGGGCGGGGTGCTCGCGCAGGATGAGCGGCAACCGGCCGACGCGGGCCGCGGCCGACGGCTCGAGGTCGTCGTCGGTGCGGTCGGCGGCGGCGAGCTGGTCGAGGAATCCGCGGGCCTCGCGGGGCGGCCACTCGGCGGCCGGTGGGCGTTCGATCGCGGCGAGCAGGTCGCCCCACTGCTCGCGCACGGCGCGTAGATCGTAGATCGCCTGCACGGTGGGCGCGGTGGCGCGGTCGAGCTCGGCGAGCAGGGCGCGGCTGTTACTGGTCATGGTCGGCGCTCCTGGCGGTCGAGGGGGGTTACTGGCACTGTCCGTTGTCGGCGAACGGGGGCAGGGGCAACAGGTCGGGGCCGTCGTCGTGGTGCGGGCGGGGCTTGTTCGGCGTGGTCGGGGTCTTGCTGAGCGGCGGGCGCGGTGCGGGGGCCGGCGCGGGCCGTGGGGCGGTGACGCGGGGCGGCGCGGGGCGTGGGCTGGTGGCGGCGCATGCGGTCGACTCGCACGCGACGACGGCGGCGCCGAGCAGGACAACGGCGGCTGTGCCGGCGACCGCGGCGCGGGCGGGGGTGTTCATCGGGTGGCGCTCCTGGCGGTCGAGGGGGCGTAAGGGTGTCCGGGCATGTATCGGCCGGCGCAGTGCTTGACCTGCTCGCCGGTGCGCCAGTGGTGGGCGTCGTGCTCGTCGACGCGGGCGCACGCTTCGGTGACGATGCCGGGCGCCGTCTCGTCCGGCTCGGTGGCGTGCCACGGGGCGCCGTAGGTGGGCTGCTTGCCGGCAAGCAGGCGGCGCACGTCGTCGCGCACGCCCTTGCACACGTCGGCTTCGTACGCGGCGTCGACGTACCGGGCGACCGCGGCGAGGCGGGCCTCGAGGTCGCGCACGCGCTCGAGGTGGTGCCGGATCGTGGCGGCCTGTCCGTCGGCGGCGCTCCGGGCGGCGGCGAGCTGCTGCTCGGCACGCTCGGCGCGGTCGCGCGCGGCGCGCTCGTCGTCGGTGCGGCGGGCCCGGGCCTCCTGCCCGCACTCCTCCGGGCGCAGGCGGTAGAACATGCCGAGCTGTGCCCACACTCCGCCCCACGTGCGCACGCGACGGATCGCGTCGAGGGTGTTCTCGGCCTTGCGGGCGCGCTGCTCGAGGTCGGCGGCGAACCGCTTGACGGTGGCGAGCTCGACGGCGTGCTCGCGGGCCTGCTCGGCGAGGCGGGCGTCGAGGGTGTCGGCGCGGTCGGTGATCGCGGCCTGTGCGGCGGCGGCCTGCGGGGTGAGTCCGTCGTACTGGGCGACCGCAGCGAGGGCGGCGCCGAGCGTGTCGGCCTGTCGCACGCGGGCGAGGGCGCGCTCGGCATCCTGTCGGCCGGCGCGGGCGTCGTCGCGGCGGGCCTTCACGTCGTGCAGCTGGTTGCGGACGGCGGCGAGCTCGCCCTCGGCACGTTCGGCGCGCTGCAACAGGCGGTGGCCGAGCGTTTCCGAGTCGGACAGTTTCGGGCGCTGCTCGGCGAGGTCGCGCTCGAGCTCGGCGATCGTCGCCTCGGCGGCCTCGACGCGCTGCCGGTGCCGTTCCATGGCGCGCTGTTGCCCGCGCTCGCTTGCCCGGGCGGTGTCGCCGTCGGCGAGCTCGGCCTCGACGTGCGTGCGCAGTAGGGCGCCCTCGTCGCGGCTGAGTACGCCACGCTGCGCCCGCGACAGGAGTATCGACAGGGTGTCGCGGCGGGCGGTGCGCAGCTGCTCGGTTTCGGCGCGGCGGCGGTCGCGCTTGCGCTTCGGTGCGCGGCGGGTGGTGCTCACTGGGCGGCCTCCTCGGCGGGCAGCTGCTCGAGGGTGAACGTTCCTGCGTTGCGGAATCCGGCGAGGATCTGACCGGTGCCGGCGTCGAGGTCGACCTCGACCTCGACCTCGCTTGACGCGAGGTAGCGGCGGGCGTCGCGGCTCACCTGCTCGGCGAGGTCGTCGGCGTCGGCCGCGGTGAGGGTGAGCTGTCCGGGCGGCGGGGTGCCGTTGCGGCCTCCGTGGCGGCCGACGCGGGCGTACGTGACGCGGTACCGGGTGCCGGCGGCGCGGCGGGCGCGGGTGGCGCGGGCCTTTCGGCGGCACACGGGGCCGAGTCCGTCGGCGCTCGGCCGCTTGAGCGGTCGTCCGCACTCGGTGCACTCGGCGGGCTCGAGCTCGGCGTCGACGGCGGCCGGCGCGGTGGCGGTGCTCATCGGTTGTTCTCCTCGACGGTGGCGGGGGTGGCGGCCTTGATGGCGTCGGCGACGGCGAGTAGGGCGGACGCGGTGGCGAGCTGCGCCTGTACGCCCCACACGGCGACCTCGACCTCGAGGGGAATGTCGGCGCGGTCGGCGGTGCGGGCGGTCTCGCCGTGCAGATGGTTGATCAGGGTCACGGCGTGGTGGGCGGGGTTTCTGCGGCTCATCGGTCGGCCTTCCGGGCGTGGTGGGTGGTGTCGCCGTGGTGGGCGAGCTGGTCGAGGGCGCGGCATGTGGGGCACCACGGGTCGCCGCAGTTCTCGCGGGCGAGGCGCAACAGGGCGCGGTCGGCGCGGCGCCGTGCCGCCCTGCGGGCGAGGGCGGCCCGGGCGCGGGCGAGGGCGCTCACGCGGTGCGCTCGGCGCGGTGGATCGGGTGCGAGGGGCGCAGGGTGCAGCGTCGGCAACGGCGCATGTTCCGCTTCGCCCACTCGGGCCGGATCGTCACGGGGTCGGCCTCGTGGGGGGTCTCGCCCTCGTGGTCGCATCCGGGGCAGCTGTCGCGCAGTAGGCCGTACCCGTGGGCGCACTCGACGACGGTCGGCACGGCCGGCGGGGTGTCGACGGGCTCGGGCTCGGCCGGCTCCTCGAGGTCGACCTCGATGCGCGGGCGCGGGTCGTCGTCGGCCTGCTGCATGGTGGCGGCGGCCTGCTCGATCGCGGTCCGCAGCTTGCGACCGAACGCGGTGAACGCCTCGCCGAGCTGCTGCTGTGCGCGGGCGACCTGCTCGGGGTCGAGGGCGAACGGGTTCGGGTGCGGGCGCGGCTGCTCGCCGTCGGCGGGGTGCCGGTCGGCGGGCGTCGTCATGTCGGCGAGGCCGCGGGCGGCGCGGTCGGGGTCGTCCTGCGGCAGCTGGTCGCCGACGGCGGCGAGCAGGGCGTCGAGGCCGCGGGGGCGCGGCGCGGTCGGGGCGTCGTGCACGGGGCACGGCCGGCCGGTGGCGCGCGCGGTCGGGCACGGTGCGCCCTCGAGCTGGTCGGCGATCTGGCGCAGTACGGCGGCGGCGGCCGGTCGCGGCAGGGACGACGACACGTCGGCGGGGCCGTGGTTCGGCACGGTGACGATCAGACAGTGAGTGTCGAGGCTGGCCACGTTCACGGCGTCGGGGATACGGGGCATGGCGGGTTGCTCCTGTCGGGCTCGGTGGAGTCGAGGGGGTCGCGCGTGCGCGCGGGGGGCGCCGCGACCGGACTCGGCGGCCGGTCGCGGCGCGGTGTCAGAACGGGGGCTCGTCGCTGTATCCGCTGTGCTGCTGCTGGCCGTTGGTCGCCCACGGGTCGCCCTGCTGGGCGCCGTATCCGCCCTGCTGCTGGCCGTTGCGCTGTCCGCTGGTCTTGGTGACGGTGGCGGTGGCGTTGCGCAGGGACGGGGCGACCTCATCGGCGGTGATCTCGTACGACGACCGCTTGTTGCCCTCGCGGTCTTCGTACTGGCGCTGAATGAGGCGGCCGACGACGACGATGCGGGCGCCGCGCTGGATGGACTCGGCGACGTTCTCGCCGAGCTGGCGCCATGCGCTCACCCCCAGGAACAGGGGGTCGCCGTCCTTCCATTCGTTGGTCTGGCGGTCGAAATGGCGGGGCGTCGAGGCCATGCGGAAGTTGGCGACGGCGGCGCCGGACGGGGTGAACCTGAGCTCGGGGTCGGCAACGACGTTGCCAACGACAGTGATCGTGGTCTCTCCGGCCATTAGGCGGCGGTCCTCTCGAGGGTCGGGGCGGTGAGGGTGGCGACGGGGGCGAGGTGCTGCTCGCCGCGGGCCCGGGCGCGCTTGCATGCGCGGCACTTCCGGCCTCCGTCGGAGCCGCGGTAGGTGTTGGCGGCGTCGTAGGCGTGGCCTGCGGGGCAGTGCGTCTTGCGCGCGTTGGCGGCGGTCGGGCCGGTGCTGCGCAGGGTGTTGGTGCGGTGGTCGACGGCCTCGAGGTGGCGCTCGTTCACGCAGTCGCGGCGGCGGCACTTGTGGTCGACCTCGAGGCCGTCGGGTATGGGGCCGTTGGCCTGCTCGTAGGCGTAGCGGTGAGCGCGGACCATGCGGCCGGCGTGCCAGAACTTCCCGTAGTGCTCGCCGAACTGTCCGGCGCGGTCGTCGACGGTGCCGCCGGTCCACAGGTGGCAGGGCCCGGGTGCGCCGCGGTACAGGCTCACGGGGCCGGCGGTGTTCACCTTGGCGGCGAACCGTTTTGCGGCGGTCGGGCGGCTCATCGGCGGGGCCTCCGGGATGTACGGGGGTGTTGGCCTGGATGTTCTTTTCCGACAGATCATCTATCTGTCAGGACAGAAAGTTACCGGGCAGGGGGGTGCGCTGGTCTGCTCGAGGGCACCCCCCGGCCGGTCGTTATCCGTTCGTGACGAACGCGTGTGCGGGTGTCTCGCGGGCGTTGTCGACCTCGACGGGCGCGAGGGTCCATCCGTCCCGTGCGAGGGCGTCGACGACGGCCTGTGCCTCGTCGTCGGGGTGCTCGAGGCGGGCGTCGACCAGCGCGGCGCGCAGCACGGCGAGGGCGGCGGCCGGCGGGTTCATCGCTGCGCCCCGGTGACGTGGCGGGCGCGCTGCCGGTGCTCGGGCCGGACGATCGCGGGCGGCGTCATGAGCTCGCGGGCGTGCGTCGTGGCCTCCGCGGCAAGGCGACGGCGGCGGCGGTCGGCGCGCAGCTGCTCGAGGCGGGCCGCGTCGGCGGCGGCCTGCGCGGCTTCCCGGGCGGCGCGCGCGGCCTGCTCGGCGGCGCGGCGCTCGGCGACGATCGCGGGGCCGTCGAGCTCGCGCACGGTGCGCCACTGGTTGCGCCCGCGGTGCTCCTCGAGGACGACGTACGCGCCCTGCTCGGCGTACTCGCGGGCCATGCGGCGGGCCTTGGCCTTGTCGGGCGTCGTCCGGATCGCGGGCCGGTCGGGGCGGGCGTCCCATGACGCGGTGACGCGGTATCCGCGGCTGTTGGGGGTGTGGTCACCCGCGACGGCACGACGGCGGTACGGGCGGTCGGGGTGCTTGGCGTTGCGGTTCACGCGGACTGCTCCTGTCGGGCGTGCTGTCGGGCGGTGGCGTCGTCGATACGGCAGGGGTGCGGGTCGCGGCGGACACGCGCGCGGTTCTTGCCCATGCGGCACGGCTTGCCGGGCGGGGTCTGGCACCACGTGCACGCCACGTCGAGCGGGTCGGGCAAGCCGTGCTGCGCGAGGGCTTCGCGCTGGGCGCGTATGGGCCGGTAGTCGCGCAGCAGCTCGGCGGCCTCGTCCGGGATGCGGCGGCCGATCGCGGCGAGGCGGGCGGCGACTTCGGGGGCGGGCCCGCCGGTGAGGGCGGGCGGCGCGGTCGCGGGGGCGCGGCCCATGAGCTGATCGACGCTCTGCGGGGCGATCCGGCCGTCGCCGACGGCGGCGAGCAGGGCGCGGCGGCGCTCGGCCGACTCCTGCCCGGTCTCGCCGACTCGGCCCTCGTACATCACGTTCGCCCGCTCGATGCGGTCGGCGCGTATCTTCGCGCGCTGCTTGAGCACGTGGGCGGGGGTGAGCCACTTGTCGGTTTCGGCGTAGTGCTGGGCGACGGCGGCGCGGGCGTCGTCGTCGAGGGGTATCGCGTTGAGCGCGGCGCCCCATGCGCGGGCGTCGGCCTCGCCGACGGTGCGGCGGTCGAACGCGGCGGCGAGGGTCAACAGCTCGGCGGCGTCGGCGGGGGTCACTGTGCAGCCTCCTGTGCGCGCAGGCGGGCGGCGAGCTCCATACCCGCGGCGACGCGCTGATCGGTGGTCGAGGGGCGGGCGGCGCGGTCGAGGGGGATCACCTCGGCGCCGACGGCGGGCCGTTTCAGCTCGGCAAGGGCGAACTGAAGCGTGCCGCCGGTGATCGGCTTGGACAGGTCGCCGAGTCGGGCGAGGGCGGGCCACAGGGTGTCGACCTCGAGGCCGTTGCCGAGCGCGTCGGCGATCGCCCGCCCGACGTTCGTGCGACTCTGCGCCGTCTGCCGGCCGTAGGTCTCCCACCATCGGGCGAGCAGCTGCTCGGCGGGGCCTGCCGGACCGCGGGGGGTAGGGGGGTTAGTACTCCCGTAGGGAGTACTAGGGGTCGGGTCGGGTCGGGGGGACCGTGACGGGTGCGCGCCGTCACGCTGTGACGTGCCGCCGTGACCTGCGGACTCTTCCCAAAACGCACCCTGATTCGGGCCGCGTTCGAGATTTTCCGTCGACGATCCGTCGTCGAATCGGCCGCGATTCGTCGGCGATTCCGAGCGATTTTGGCGGTCGGCGCGCTCCTCGGCGGCACGCTCGCGGGCCCGCTGCTGGCGCTCGGCCGCGGCGGCGCGCTTGGCCTCGGTCTTCTCGCGGGTCGGGTTGTACGTCAGAAAGTCGTGTATCTGGTAGTCGCCCGCGGGCGGCTGCGGGCAACGCGGGCAGTCGTGGCCGTGCGGGTGCCACAGTCCGGCGGCGACCAGCTTCCGGGCCTGCGGCGCGGTGCCGTACAGCTGGGCGACGACGCCCGGCACGGTGCCTTCCGTGAGGTGCTGGGCGGCGTAGGCGCCGCACCGTACCCACAGGCCGAGCGCGGCATTACCCGCTTTCAGGATCTTGGGGTTGGCGTGCGCGGTGTCGTCGACTTTGAACCATGGCACGGGGGTTGCTCCTGTTCGGGTGGTGCGGGGCGCCCGGGGCGAGGGGCGCGCGGCTCGTCCTCGCCCCGGGGCCGGTTCACGGGGTGCGGCGGCGCAGGGTGCGGGCGGGCTGGTGCTCGTCGCACCGCGGACCGCACGGGTAGGGGCGCACGTCGTCGTCACGGCACTGGGGGTTGCCGTGCTCGCAACTCGGTTTGCTCGACAGGCGGTTGCACTCGGCGCAGTACCGCTTGCCGTCGGCGCGGTGGCGGGCGTGCTGCTCCTCGTCGTGGTCGCACGACCATGCGCGGTGCGTCACGCCCGTGATGCCGGCGAGGGCGGCACGGTCGCGCTGGCGGGTGGCGCCGTCGTCGACGTGCGCGGGCTCGCAGCACTGCGGGTGCTCGCACGACGGGCGGGCGGGCCCGTCGGGGTTGCGGCCGGTGCGCAGGATGAACGCGGCCTGATAGGCGGTGTAGTCGCGGCCACGGTGGCGGAACCTGCCGGCGCGGCCCTTGGTCGGGGCGCTCCACTCGCGGTGTCCGCCCTCGACCTCGCGCGTGCGCAAGGTGAACTGTGCGGCGAGGCCGCGGGGGATACCGGGCCGCTCGACCTCGACGGCGATCTGTCCGGGGATCGGGTCCGGGGTCGGCTGGCTGACGGTGCGCTCGAGTTGTTCCCAAGTCATCACGGGGGGGTGCTCCGATCGGGGGGCCCGCCCTCGAGGGGCGGGCCGGTCCGGCTACTTGGTGCGGTCGGCCGCGTCGTCGGCGCGGAACAGGGCGGCGAGGCGGGTCTCGATCGCCCACGCCCCGACGGCGAGGGCGGCGAGCGACGACAGGGCGGCGACGGCGGCGACGGCGAGCTCGGTCACTTCTCGTCACCCCCCGCGGTGATCGCGGCGAACTGGCGGGCGAGGGTGCCGGTGCGCCACGCTTCCGCGGTCGCCGCCTTGCCGTCCTTGCGCCACGTGAGGGCGTGCGTGCGGGCGCTGGTCGGCTTGATGAGCACGCCCGGTACCTCGACCAGCTCGCCCGACTCGGGGTCGGCCCACTGGGCGGGGCGGGTGCCCTTGCCGTCGAGGCCGAGCTCGAGCGCGGCCATTTCGGCGACCAGCTCGGCGGCGCGCCACTCCTTGACGGTGCGCACGAGTCGGGTCTCGGTGTACTCCTGGCGCCGCTCGGGCCACCGTGCGGCGACCCATCGGGCGAACGCTTCCTCGTCGGTGACGACGGGGCCGACGGTGCCCTTACGGAGTGAGATCGTGGCGACCTGCTGCCCGGTGGGCAGGGTGGCAGCGATCCGCTCGACTCCATCCCGGCGGGCGGCGGCGTCGAGGGCGGCCTGTGTCCGCTTGCGTACGTCCTTCTTGGCGGCGGCGACGCGGGCGGCGAGCAGGTCGAGGGCGGCCTCTTCGATGGCGAGGTCGCGCAGGGACTCGGCCGGCTGCTCCTCGCGGGCCTGCTCCGTGGTCGGCGCGGTGTCGGTGGCGCTCACGCGGCGGCCCCCTGCGCGGCGTCGAGCAGGTCGGCGCGCATCTCGCGCAGCTGCTCGAGGGTGGCCTCGCCCGGCTTCACACCGTGGCGCGAGGTGAACAGCTCGTCGGCCTCGCCGCGGTCGGTGACTCCGGCGTCGGTGGCGGCGGCGTACATGGCGGCGAGGGCGGCGGCGCGGTCGACGCTCGCGGGCGGCGCGGGCGCCGCGCCCTGCTGCTCACCCTTCGGCGGGGCCTGCTGCCCGCGCTGCTGCCCGCCCTGCTGGGCGGCCTCGCGCTTCTGCGCGGCGATCGTGTCGAGGCGGGCGAGGTAGTCGGCCGGCGCCCCGGCCTTCTCCGCGGCGGCGCGCACCTTGGCGAACTCCTCGGGCGTGCGGGCGCGGTGTGCGTCGGTGAGGTAGTCGCGGTTCGGTCCGGCCTGCTGCGGCTGCTGCTCCCACGGGCCCGGTTCGGCGCGGTTGCTGCGGCGTGGCTGCTGCCCGCCCTCGCCCTGCTGGCGCTGCTGCCCGCGCTGCCCGCCGCGGCGCTGCTGGCGCTGCTGGCGCTGTGCCTGCTCGGCGCGGTGCTCGGCCGGCGGCTCCGGGTGGTGGCGGTCGCCGTCGTCGATACTGCGGCTGTCGACAGGCAGCATGAACAGGGTGAACAACAGGTACTTGAGCGCGGCCGACTGTGCCTTGTTGGTGGCCTTGTCGGCGTAGTCGAACGCCTCGCCCGGCACGTCGGCGAGCAGGCAGTCACCCGCGGGCCCATAGATGCGGTACCGCATCGTGATCACGGTGCGCGTCATCTTGCCGTCACGCTGCTGCCGGTGCTCGACGATGCTCGGCAGGATGAACAGGCCGTGAGCGCGCATCGGGCCCGCCATGGCGCTCATCACGTCGTCGATGCCGCGGAAGTTGTAGTTCTGCTGCTCGTTGCGCTGGTCCTTGCCGACGGGCATCGCGGCGGCCATGACGGCGGCGACGACGGCGAACACGCGCGGAGCGTCGGCCGGCGCTCCCTCGGGCGCGGGTATGTAGGCGGTCTCGAGGCGCGGCGCGGGCGCGGGGACGGCGGCGAGGTGCGGGGCGGGCGTGGTCATGCGCGGTGTCCGTTCTGTGCGGTGCGGGCGGCGGCGAGGGGGATCACGTCCGCGAGGGGCTGCTCGGCGGCGCGCACGGCGGCGATCTGGTCGAGCAGGGCGTCGCGGGTGCCGTTGGCGGCGGCGGCGCGCATGGCGCGCTGGTGGTCGGGGGTGTCGGTGACGGCGGCCACGTCGAGGGCGATCACGCGGGCCGCGTGCGAGGCGAGCAGGCGGCCGACGGTGTTCGGGTTCTGCGCGTAGGCGAGCGCGATCACGTCGAGTGACGGGGCGCTAGGGTCGGGGGTCACGTCCGGTGCCTTTCGAGTGGTGGGCGTGGGGGCCGTCCGGGTCGCGTCCGGGCGGCCCGTGGCGTTTCAGGCGGCGGCGCGGTGCGGCGCGGCGGTGGCCTGCTGGCGCTCGAGGCGACGGCACTCGAGGTCGAGCTCGGCGGGGAGTCGGCCGGCGGCGCGGTCGCGGTCGCGCTCGGCGCGGGCCCGGTCGAGGGCGCGGCGGGCGCAGGCGAGGGCCTGCTCGCGGGGGATGACGACGACGGCGGCGGCGCTCATGCGGCGGCCTGCTGTGAGGGCTTGAGTAGCGCGGACGCCGACAGGCCGTAGGCGACCTCGACGGCGGCGGCGACGCGGGCACTGGGTGCCGTTTTGCCGTTCCACAGGCGCCATGCGGTAACCGGTGCAACCTTCAACCGGTCTGCGAGGTCTACGTAACATTCGTCGCCCTTGGCGGCGGCGACGGTGCGCAGGGCAGTGCGGTCGTACACGTGAGCGATCCTTTCTGGTCGGACAGCTGTCCGAACAGAAAGGAAAGTAACACGTAGCTTTCTGAGGTGAAAGTTACGGGGGGTGTCGGTGTAGCGGTAACGCATTGACACTGCGTGGTGACTCGGCAACAATCGGACACGCGTTCGATATAAAGCCGCAGGTCACGGGCCTGCATATGCCGATGGAGGTTGCCCGTGCCTCACCTCGCCATGTCCGAATCCCAACGTGCCGCGATCTGTCACGGCGCGCTAGATTTCACTCATGAAAAACAGCAACGACGACGGCGCGACCGCGGCGAGCTTCGCCGACTGGCTGCGCGACCAGCTGACGCGCCGCGGATACGACCTATCGGGCCTGCGTAGCGGCGGACGTACCGCGTTCGCCGCCGACTCCGGGATCAGCCCTGCGACCGTCGGCCGCATGCTGCGCGGCGACAACGTGACCGACACGCGCGTACTCGGCCTGCTCGCCGCGGCGCTACACGTGCCGCTCGGTGAGGTCCTGGTGCGCGCCGGCATCCTCGACGAACGCGAGCTCGCCTATGTGCGCAACCCACAACCGGGCGAGCGACGCATCACGCCGGAGCAGGCCGCAGCCGAACTCGGCATCGAAGACGAACAGACACGGCGCCTGTTCGTCTCCATGACCGAGACGCTTCAAAGAACGCCACCCCCCAGCGCGGGAGAGGGACACCGCGCCGAGCAATGAACCATGTACGGAGGCACCACAGCATGAGCCGTCGTCACCTGCCCGCCGTCGCTTTCACCCTGCCCGCGAGCGCGTACGCCGTACTGCTCGTCGGCCTGGCCATGGGGGTGATCGGCCTTATCGGCGAGGACGACGACATCATGCGGGCCGGAATGCTGCTCGGCATCGCCGCCCTGCCCGCGCTCATCGTCGGGCACATCCGCCACGCGCACCGCGTCGCCGACGAACAGCTCGCCGACGCGCACCGCGCCGGATACGTGCTCGCCCTCGATCACGTGGCACGCGGCCTGCTCGACCAGCACAACGACACGCCTCCGCACGGACACCGGTACGACCTCGACGACCTCGACGACCGCGAGCTCGCCGCCCGCGTCGTCAGGCTTCACCGCAAGAACAACGGACAGGAACGGCAGGCCGGATGACTCCACCACCCGACACCTTCCGCAGCACGCAAAGCCTCACAGCCGAACCGTGGATCGGCTATATCCGGGTCTCGACCTGGAAAGAGGAGAAGATCAGCGACACCCTGCAACGCACGGCGATCGAGCAATGGGCGGCCCGGACCGGGCGCCGCATCGTCGATTGGGTGATCGACCTCGACGCCACGGGCCGCAACTTCAAACGCAAGATCATGCAAGCCATCACGCGCGTTGAAGCGGGCGAGGCCCGGGGTATCGCCGTATGGCGATACTCGCGCTTCGGCCGCAACCGGACCGGCAACGCGGTCAACCTCGCCCGACTCGAGGCCGTAGGCGGACAGCTGGAGTCCGCCACGGAGGCGACCGACGCGAGAACGGCCGTCGGCGAGCTGCAACGAGAGATGATCTTCGCCTTCGGCAACTTCGAGAGCAACCGGGCCGGCGAGCAGTGGCGCGAGACGCACGAGTACCGGCGCGCCATGAAGCTACCGGCCACAGGGCGGGGCCGCTTCGGGTACATCTGGCACCCGCGGCGCGTCCCCGATCCGGAGGCACCCGGCGGCGTCCGGCTCCAAACCGAGCGCTACGAACTCCACGCCGATCACGCCCCGATCGTCGAAGAACTCTACGAACGCAAGATCGCAGGCGACGGATTCGGCGCCCTCGCGCACTGGCTGAATGACGAACTCGGCATACGCACATCACGCGGCAACCGATGGGGGATCAACACGGTACAGCGGTACCTCGACACAGGGTTCGCCGCTGGTCTGCTGCACACACACGATCCCGAATGCCCCTGCAAGCTGGGGCAAGAGCACTTTTCGGGGTGCCGCAACGGGCGCATGCTCTACCTACCGGGTGCCCAACCACCGATCATCACCCTTGACCAGTGGGAGGGCTACCAGAAGCACCGCGCCGAAACGCGCGTCACGGCACCCCGGGCCCGCGTTGCCACCTACACAACGACGGGCCTCGCACGGTGCGGGAACTGCCGCGGAACGGCCGTAGCACGCTCGAGCAGACGCGCCCGCGGTGACACGCTCGTCTGCTACAACCACCGGAACAAGGGACACGGGGCGTGCGAGCAGGGTCTCTACGTCGCCCGCGCCAAGGTTGAGGCGGCCCTGTTGGACTGGCTACGGCGCGAGGTCGCCGATGACCTCGACGCGCTGCCACCCTCGCCGGACGCGGGCCGCGGCGAGGCCGTCGACCCTGCGGCCCGGATCGCGCAGCAACGAACCCGTACTCAAGCGGAGATCGCCAAGGTAGAGGCGGCCCTCGACCGGCTCGTCACTGACCACGTGATGAACCCGGACAAGTACCCGGCCGAGTCGTTCGAGCGGGTGCGCGACCAGCTCGCCGGCCGTAAGGCGGCCCTACTCGGCGAGTTGGGGAACCTGTCGGCCGTCGAGGAGACTCCGCAGCGCGAACAGGTTGTGTCCCTCGCCGTCGGCGTCGTCGAGGAATGGAAGACCCTCGAGCCTCGCGCCAAAAACGCGATCTTGAAAGAGCTGGTGCGGCGCATCGTGTGCACGGCGCGCAAGGTGGGGCACGGCAAGACCGGACGCCTTGACGTGTCGTTCGAGGTTCATCCCGTGTGGGAACCCGACCCCTGGGCCGACTTGTAGAGCAGGAAGCATGCAGGCACGCTTGATTGTTTCCGTGCCTGCTGCCACTCTCTGAAAGCCGCACATCAGCGCAGAGAAGGGGGCCCGATGCTTGGGTGTCATTTACAGCCGTTGTCCCACATCTACGGCCTGACCGCCCTCATGAACGCCCCGCTGCGGCTCGGCGCCACCGTCGTCGTGCTGCCCCGCTTCGACCTGGAGCAGTTCCTCGCCGCCATCCAGAACCACCGCATCACCAGCCTGTACGTCGCCCCGCCGATCGTCCTCGCCCTCGCCAAGCACCCCCTGGTCGCCGACTACGACCTCTCGTCCCTGAAGTACATCGTCAGCGCCGCCGCCCCCCTGGACGCGAAGCTCGCCACCGCCTGCTCGCGGCGGCTCGGCCTGCCGCCCGTCGGCCAGGCGTACGGCATGACGGAACTCTCCCCGGGCACCCACGTCGTCCCGCTGGACGCGATGAGCGCCGCACCGCCCGGAACCGTCGGCAAGCTGATCGCCGGCACCGAGATGCGCGTCGTCTCCCTCGACGACCCCGGCAAGGACCTCGGCGTCGGCGAGTCCGGCGAGATCCTCATCCGCGGACCCCAGGTGATGAAGGGCTACCTGGGCCGCCCCGACGCCACCGCCGCCATGATCGACGGGGACGGCTGGCTGCACACCGGGGACGTCGGGCACGTCGACGCCGAGGGCTGGCTGTTCGTCGTCGACCGCGTCAAGGAGCTGATCAAGTACAAGGGCTTCCAGGTGGCCCCCGCCGAACTCGAAGCCCTCCTGCTCACCCACCCGGGCATCGCCGACGCGGCCGTCGTCGGCGCCTGCAACGACGACGGGAACGAAGTGCCGCACGCCTTCGTGGTGCGCCGGCCGGACGCGCCCGAACTCTCGGCGGGCGAGATCATGATGTACGTCGCCGAACGCGTCGCCCCCTACAAACGCGTCCGCCGGGTCACCTTCATCGACGGCGTGCCCAGGGCGGCCAGCGGCAAGATCCTCCGCCGGGAACTGCGGGGCCGTTCATGAGCCTCGTCGGCCGCACCCGGGAGCGGAGCGTCGAGACCCTCACCCTCGACTCCCCGCACAACCGCAACGCCCTCTCCGCCGCCCTCGTCGGCGACCTGGCCGCCGCCCTCACCGAAGCCGGCCAGGACACCGGCGTACGCGCCGTCCTGCTCACCCACACCGGCAACACCTTCAGCGCCGGCGCCGACCTGCGCGACCCGCCCGACCCCGACGCCCTCGTCGCCCTGCTCCGGCAGATCGTCGAGCTGCCCAAGCCGGTCGTCGCGCGCGTCGCCGGACACGTCCGCGCGGGCGGCCTCGGTCTGCTCGCGGCCTGCGACATCGCGGGCGCGTCCACCGCGTCGACGTTCGCCTTCACCGAGGTCCGCGTCGGCGTGGCTCCCGCCGTCATCTCCCTCCCGCTGCTGCCCCGCACCGTCCCCCGCGCCCTCGCCCGCCACTACCTCACCGGCGAACGCTTCGACGCCGCCGAGGCCGCCCGGATGGGCCTGGTCACGGCGGCGGGCGACGACGTGGACGCCGTACTGGAACCCGTACTGGACGGTGTGCGTCGCGCCTCACCACAGGCGCTGGCCGAGACGAAACGGCTGCTCACGGCTAGGGTGCTGGAGGCCTTCGACCGGGACGCGGCCGACCTGACCGCGCTCTCGGCCCGGCTGTTCGCCTCCCCGCAGGCCCGCGAGGGGATGACGGCCTTCCTCGAACGACGGGATCCGGAATGGGTGGTGTGAGCGGTGCCGTGAACACGGCCGACCGCGCGGAGCGCGTTCCCAAGCAGGACCGCAGCCGGGCCACCCGGCAACGGCTCCTCGAAGCCGCCGTGGCCTGCCTCGCCGAACACGGCTGGACGGGGTCCACGGTCTCCGTCGTCGCCGAACACGCCGGCGTCTCCCGCGGCGCCGCCCAGCACCACTTCCCGACCCGCGAGGACCTCTTCACGGCGGCCGTGGAGTACGTGGCCGAGGAACGCTCCGTCGCGCTGCGCGCCCTGTTCCCGGAGGGCGCGACGGCGGCGGACCGCCGCGCGGTGGTGGCCGCCCTGGTCGACCTCTACACGGGCCCCCTGTTCCGCGCCGCCCTCCACCTGTGGGTGGCCGCCTCCAACGAGGAGCAGCTGCGCGGCCGGGTGACCGAGCTGGAGGCCCGCGTCGGCCGCGAGACGCACCGCATAGCGGTCGACCTCCTCGGCGCCGACGAGGCCCGCCCCGGCGCCCGGGAAACCGTCCAGGGCCTCCTCGACATGGCCCGGGGTCTGGGCCTCGCGAATCTCCTCACCGACGACGCCGCCCGCCGGGAAGGCGTGATCGAGCAGTGGGCCCGGCTGCTGGACGGGGCGCTGGACTGAGCGACGCCGTTCGGAGTCGCCGGTCGGGCCGCTCACGGACTGAGCCGCTCCACCCGCCAGCCTCCGCCGTCCTCCGCCACGTACCGCAGCCGGTCGTGCAGCCGGTTCTCCCGACCCTGCCAGAACTCCACCGCCCGCGGCACCACCCGGAACCCGCCCCAGTGCGGCGGCACCGGCACCTGCTCACCCTCCGGGTAACGCGCCGCCAGCTCGGCGTACGCGGAGTCCAGGGCGTCCCGGCCCGCCACCACCGCGGACTGGACGCTGGCCCAGGCACCGAGCTGGGAGCCGTGCGGCCGGGTGCGGAAGTACGCGGCGGTCTCGTCCCGCCCGGTCCGCCGCGCGACCCCCGTCACGATCACCTGGCGGGCCATCGGGTGCCAGGGGAACAGCAGCGAGACGTGCGGGTTCTCGGCCAGTTCACGCGCCTTGCGGGAGTCGTAGTTGGTGTAGAAGACGAATCCCTGCTCGTCGAAGTGCTTCAGCAGCACCGTGCGGGAGCCGGGCCGGCCCTCCGCGTCCGCCGTGGAGACGACCATGGCGTTCGGCTCGAAGAGCCCGCCCTCCGTCGCGGCCTGCTTGAACCAGCGCGCGAACTGCTCGACGGGAGTCGCGGCCAGTTCGGTTTCCGCGAGCCCCTCGGCCCGGTACTGCTTGCGCATCGAGGCGAGATCGAAGGGAACGGCGGGGTCGGCTTCGCGATCGGTCACATCGGCCATCCTGCCGTATCCGGGCCGATGCGCCCGTGTCTTATGTCACCCAGTGGCACTGAGTGCCGCAGCCCCTCCCCAAGCGCGGCACTCGGGGATATCGTGCTTGCTCCCGATCCGGTTGGATGACCGCCGACCGTACGGGGCATCACAGGGGTGACCGCCAGGACCGCGAGTCGTCGACACGACCGTGGATCCGACGGACCCGCCCGATCCGACGGTCCTGCCGGATCCCATGGACCGGCGGGCCCATGGGGACGACCGCACCGCCCCCGCACCGGTCGCCACACATCACGATCACGAGGAGCCGCCTGATGTCCGACTTCGTACCCGGGCTAGAGGGAGTCGTCGCGTTCGAGACGGAGATCGCCGAACCCGACAAGGAGGGCGGCGCCCTCCGCTACCGCGGCGTCGACATCGAGGACCTGGTCGGGCACGTCTCCTTCGGCAACGTCTGGGGCCTGCTCGTCGACGGGGCCTTCAACCCCGGCCTGCCGCCGGCGGAGCCCTTCCCGATCCCGGTCCACTCCGGGGACATCCGCGTCGACGTGCAGTCCGCGCTCGCCATGCTCGCACCCGTCTGGGGCCTGAAACCCC
The DNA here is from genome assembly GCF_031597775.1 of Streptomyces sp. BB1-1-1. Taxonomy (NCBI): domain Bacteria; kingdom Bacillati; phylum Actinomycetota; class Actinomycetes; order Kitasatosporales; family Streptomycetaceae; genus Streptomyces; species Streptomyces sp. BB1-1-1. The sequence continues at coordinate 4,958,432 of NZ_CP134203.1, forward strand.
TCCTGGACATCGATGCCGAGCAGGCCCGCGCCGACCTCGCCCGCGCCGCCGTCATGGCCCTGTCCTACGTCGCCCAGTCGGCCCGCGGCCAGGGCCTGCCCATGGTCCCGCAACGGGAGATCGACAAGGCGCGGTCCGTCGTCGAACGCTTCATGATCCGCTGGCGCGGCGAGCCCGACCCCAAGCACGTCGCCGCGGTCGACGCCTACTGGACCTCCGCCGCCGAGCACGGCATGAACGCGTCCACCTTCACCGCCCGCGTCATCGCCTCCACCGGCGCGGACGTGGCGGCGGCCCTCTCCGGCGCCGTGGGAGCCATGTCCGGCCCGCTGCACGGCGGCGCCCCCTCCCGCGTCCTGCACATGATCGAGGAGATCGAGCGCACCGGCGACGCCGAGGCCTACGTCAATAAGACCCTCGACGCCGGTGAACGCCTCATGGGCTTCGGCCACCGCGTCTACCGCGCCGAGGACCCCCGCGCCCGCGTCCTGCGCCGCACCGCCCGCGAACTGGGCGCCCCGCGCTTCGAGGTCGCCGAGGCCCTGGAGAAGGCCGCCCTGGCGGAGCTCCACGCCCGCCGCCCCGACCGGGTCCTGGCCACCAACGTCGAGTTCTGGGCCGCCATCATGCTGGACTTCGCCGAGGTCCCGGCCCACATGTTCACCTCGATGTTCACCTGCGCCCGCACGGCCGGCTGGTCGGCCCACATCCTGGAACAGAAGCGCACCGGCCGCCTGGTCCGCCCCTCCGCCCGCTACGTGGGCCCGGGCTCCCGCGACCCGCGCGACATCGAGGGCTACGCCGACATCGCGGACTGACGAGTCCCGTAGAACGCAGACGACCCGCGAGTCTGGTTCCTCCAGTGGAGGAGCCGGCCGGACTTACCGGCGACTCGCGGGTCGGGTGACTGCTTGGGATTGGGCCGGCTGCACGCGTCTTTCACGCGCTGGTCCGGCACCGCACTCGGTGTGGTGACGGGCCGCTAGCCCGCAGCCACCTCACGCGTCCGGTTCTCATACATCTGCCGAACCACCTCCCTTCTTGTGTACTCCACACCCTAGGAACCGGTCGGCCGCCGAGCAATCGGTTTTTTCCCCCTCATGACGGGGGCGTATGCGGAGTTTCCGCAGTACAACGATTTCTGCAATCTTGCGGGAACTCGATGTGTGCTGCATCACGTTCGAGTTGAATGAAGGCCAGTGAGCGAACCGACGTACCGTACGGCGGACGCAGCCTGCAGGGGGTCCAGGTGAGTGCTTCCCGGCGTAGTGGGACCACCGACGAGCTGGGACCGGACGAACCGGAACAGCCCGAGCGGGACGGCGCGGACCTGTTGGCCGCGCTCCTCGACGGGATGGACGCCGCCCTGTGCGCCTTCGACGCGCAGGGCATCGTCACCCATTGGAACCGCGAGGCGGAGCGGATCCTGGGCTGGACCGCGGCCGAGGCCGTGGGGCGGCAGGGCTTCGCCGGGTGGGCCGTGCGCCGGGCGGACGCCGGGGAGGTCGAGGAGCGGCTGCTGTCCGCGATGCGGGCCCCGGGGCGGCAGGTGCACGAGTTCGCGCTGCTGACCAAGGACGGTGGGCGGGTGCTGGTGCGCACCCAGTCCGCGGCCGTACGCGGTCCCGACGGCAGGCCCGCGGGGGTGTACTGCGCGTTCAGCGAGGTGCACGCGCAGATCGACCTGGAGCGGTCCATCGCGCTGAGCGAGGCCCTGCTGGAGGATGCCAGCTGGGGTGTCGTGCTGGTGGACGTGGACCTGCGCCCCGCCGTCGTGAACGCCCACGCGGCGCGTGCGCTGGGCGCCGGGCGCACATCCGTACTGGGCCGGCCGCTCGGGGATCTGCTCGCCCAGGGCGTGGAGGAGCTGGAGAACGCGCTGACGCACGTGCTGGCGGAGGGCGCGCCGCCCGCGCCCGCCGAGGTCTGGGTGAGCGTGCGCACCCCGGAGGGCGAGCGGCGCCGGTGCTGGCGCAGCGGGTTCGTGCGGCTGGCGTCTCCGCTGGCGGAGGAGCCGGTGCCGCTGGGCGTCGGCTGGCTGTTCGAGGACATCACCGAGGGCAAGCAGGCCGAGCAGGAGGCGGCCCTGCTGCGCTTCCGCGGCAACCAGCTGCACCGCGCGGCGCGTGCGGCGGCCGAGTGCGAGGACCCGGCGGAGGCGGCGGTCGTCCACCTCGACTTCGCGCTCGCCGGGTTCGCCGACCACGCCCTGATCGACCGGGTCGTGGGCGGGGCGGTGGCCGACACCGACGCGTCGGAGCCGGTCCGGCTGGTCCGGGTCGCGGCCACGCCGTCCGGCGCGCCCGGGCCGAGCGTGCCGACCGGGACGGCCGGGATGCCGGTGCGCTACGGCGAGATGCATCCGGCGGTGCAGTGCGTGGAGCGGGCGGGTTCGGTGCGGGCCAGCGCCGGCGTCCGGGCGGTGCAGGCCGAGCAGGTGCGCGAGTGGGCCGCGGCCCGGCAGTGGCCGGCGGACACGGTGCACGGCCTGTGCGCGGTGCTGCGCAGCCGGGGCCGGACGCTGGGCGTTGTCACGTTCCTGCGGGGCGCCGGACGAAGCGCGTTCGAACGCCCCGACGCGATGTACGCCGAGGACGTGGCGGTCCGCATCGCGACGGCACTGGACCTGGCCGGGGCGGTGGAGAAGCGGTAGCGGAGGGCGCGGGACGACCGGGGCCGACCTGGGCCCGGTCCCGGACGGGGCCCTTGCGGGGCCTGGGCTGCGGGCCTGGGCGGCGTGGTGGAGAAGCGGTAACGGAGGGCGCGGGACGGCCAGGGCCGACCTGGGCACTGGCCCTGGACGGCGCCCTTGCCGGGGGCCCGGGCGGCAGGCCCGGCGCGGCGGCGGTAGCGGAGGGCGCGGGACAGGCGGGGCGGACGTTGGCACCGGTCCCGGACGGCGCCCTTGCGGCGCCCGGGCGGCGAGCCCGGCGCGGCCGCGGGGGGCTCGCCGCCCGGCCAGGTCTGTGACGGCGGGTCCCGCCAGGCACCGCGCGGTGGTGCTCTGCGGGTTCGGGTGAGGGCCGTGCGGCGCGCCGCACGCCCCGCGCCGGGCTGCTCCGCGCCGTACGCCCCGCGCCGTACGCCCCGCGTTGGGCTGCCCCGCGCCGTCGCCCCCGCCTCGCGGTAGTCGTTCAGCGGCGGTAGAAGATCCGGTCCCGGTACTGCTCCAGTACGCGTCCGTTCCACTCGTGGCCGCCGTCCACGTTGCCCGAGCGCAGCAGCGGGGGCTCGATGCCCCGGTCGGCGAGGGTGGCGGCCGTCGTGGCCATCACGGCCTGGAGGAGGGCGCTGGTGACGACCGTGGAAGCGGGTGCGAAGGGCGCCGGGACGGTGTCGAGGGTGAGTTCCGCGTCGCCGACGGCGATCTTGGAGTCCAGCACGATGTCGCAGTGGTCCTTGAGGAAGGTCCCGGAGGTGTGCCGCGACTTGGTCTGCGAGGCGTACGCCACCGAGGTCACGCCGATGACCCGTACGCCGAGCGCGCGGGCGTTCAGGGCCATCTCCACGGGCAGGGCGTTGCGCCCGGAGAGGGAGATGATCACCAGGGCGTCGCCCTCGCGCAGCGGCGAGGAGTCCAGTACGGCGCTCGCGAGGCCGTCGACGCGTTCCAGCGCGGAGCCGAGCGTCGCCGGCATCACGTCCACGCCGACGACGCCGGGCACGGCGAGCAGGTTCATCAGGGCGAGTCCGCCGGCGCGGTAGACGACGTCCTGGGCCGCGAGGGAGGAGTGACCGGCGCCGAAGGCGAAGAGCCGGCCGCCGTTCTGCACCGTGTCGGCGAGCAGCGTGCCGGCCGCCTCGACGGTGTCGGCCTCCTCGTCGCGGACGCGTCGCAGGAGGTCGATCGCGGCGTCGATGAACTGGCCGGCCGGCTTGCGGTCGCTCATGCGGGACCCCTTCGGTGTGGCTGCGTCGCGGATCACCGTGCGGTCTGGACCAGTGCGGTGTCAATACGGCGTCAACGCGGCACAGCGGGCCGTGCGGGCCCGGGTTTCCACGGCGAGGCACGGTTGTCGGTGGTATGCGTCAGAATTGAATGCAGGGCCAGCGCACGCGCCGGTGGGCCGTAGCCTCCGGCAATCTCATCAAGGGGCACGAATGTCCGGACTGATCGACACCACGGAGATGTATCTCCGCACCATCCTCGAGCTGGAGGAGGAAGGTGTGGTCCCCATGCGCGCCCGGATCGCCGAGCGGCTCGACCAGAGCGGCCCGACGGTCAGCCAGACGGTGGCGCGGATGGAGCGCGACGGTCTGGTGTCCGTGGCGGCCGACCGGCATCTGGAGCTGACCGACGAGGGCCGTCGGCTGGCCACCCGCGTGATGCGCAAGCACCGGCTCGCGGAGTGCCTGCTCGTCGACGTGATCGGCCTGGAGTGGGAGCAGGTGCACGCCGAGGCCTGCCGCTGGGAGCACGTGATGAGCGAGGCCGTCGAGCGCCGCGTGCTGGAGCTGCTGCGGCACCCGACCGAGTCGCCGTACGGGAACCCGATCCCGGGCCTGGAGGAGCTGGGCGAGACGGACATCGCCGACCCGTTCCTGGACGAGGGCATGGTGTCCCTCGCCGACCTGGACCCGGGGCCGGAGGGCAAGACGGTCGTCGTGCGCCGTATCGGCGAACCGATCCAGACGGACGCGCAGCTGATGTACACACTGCGCCGGGCGGGCGTGCAGCCCGGTTCGGTGGTGAGCGTGACGGAGTCGGCGGGCGGCGTGCTGGTGGGCAGCGGCGGCGAGGCGGCCGAGCTGGAGGCGGACGTCGCCTCCCACGTGTTCGTCGCCAAGCGCTGAGCGGTCGTCGGGCCGTTGGTCGTCGGGTCGTCAACTTCCCGCCACGCGAGGGGGATTTGCGCCACCGAGCCGATCCCGTCGTTTCCGAGATTCAGTGCGCCGAATCGCAGCGCCCGAACGCTTCGCGTGCAAGGCTGTCGCGCGAGGCATATGACGTGCGGGGGCTCTTGGCCGTGGCCTGACAGCGATGTCGCCAGGTCGGAGAGGCCGGACGGAGAGGGGTGGGGCGTGCCGGAGAGATGGAGAGGGCCCCGGCGCCTTGCGGCGCCGGGGCCTGTCCTCCCCTGTGCTGACCCGGAGCCCCGAGCTCTCAGGGTCAATCCCCTCGGACCGTTTTCCCCGAGCGGTCCGCCTCCCGTTGAAGATCTCCCCCCGGCGGCGGCGATCAATCCCTGAGAGGTGTCACTCGAATGAGGGGTGTTGCCCGCCGGAACGGCATTCTCGAATAGGCATTCGATACTCTGCGGATATCGATCGGTCGCGGACACCACGGCGGGTGTCGCGGACACACGGCAGGTACGGCAAGGCACGGCAGGCAGAACACGGTTCACAGGACCGGCCGGCCCGGCAGGGGCGGGCGGTCCGAGCGGAGCTTGGGGGTGCCAGGACCTATGGCGCGGCGCATCGACGTGACCGGCGCGGGCGGCGTACGCCTCGCGGCCTGGGAGTTCGGCGACCCTCCCAAGACCGACCACCGGACGCATGACACGGCGTCGGGGGACGCGGCCCCGACGGACCCGGTCCGGGGGAGTGCCGCGTACGGGGCCGGTGACCTGCCGGGCGTGCTCTTACTGCACGGCCTGATGGGGCGCGCCTCGCACTGGGCCCCCACCGCCCGCTGGCTCTCCGAGCGACACCGGGCCGTCGCCCTCGACCAGCGCGGCCACGGCCGCAGCGACAAGCCCCCGCGGGCGTCCTACACCCGCGAGGCCTACGTCGAGGACCTGGAGGCCACCCTGGAGCAGCTCCGCCTCGGCCCGGCCGTCCTGATCGGCCACGCCATGGGCGCGCTGACCGCCTGGCAGCTGGCCGCCAAACGCCCCGACCTGGTCCGCGGCCTGATCATCTGCGACATGCGGGCCTCCGCGCTCGGCGCCGCCTCGCAGCACACCTGGACCGAGTGGTTCCGCGCCTGGCCGGTCCCCTTCGCCACGCTCGCCGACGTACGCAAGTGGTTCGGCGAGGACGACCCGTGGGTGGAGCGGCCGAACCCGGCCCGGGGCGCGTTCTACGCCGAGGTGATGGCCGAGTCCCCGGACGGCTGGCGCCCCGTCTTCGAGCCGGAGCAGATGCTCAGGTCCCGCGAGACCTGGGTCTACGACGCCCACTGGGAGGAGCTGGCCCAGGTGCGCTGCCCGACCCTGGTCGTCCGCGGCCTCGACGGCGAGCTGGGCCGGGCCGAGGCGCAGGAGATGGTCCGCGTGCTGCCCCGCGGCCAGTACGCGGAGGTCGCCGACGCCGGCCACCTCGTCCACTACGACCAGCCGGAGGCGTGGCGGGCGGCCATCGAACCCTTCCTGGACTCCCTCCGGGAAAGCTGACCGACCCCGGGACGCCCCGTCACCCCTTGCTGACCGCCGTCAGGATCTCCGGCAGCCGCCCCGCCGTGCGCGGCGCGGCCAGCCGCAGACCGAGCAGCGTCAGCGCGGCGCCGTACACCGCGCCCACCGGGAGCAGCGGCCAGCCGCCGTCGCCGCCCTCGCGCACGTTCAGCCAGATCGTCAGCGCGATCACCGGAGCGCACAGCAGGGCCGCGCCGACCATGCCGCCGAAGATCGAGATCCAGGCCAGCCCGACCTGGCCGGGGGCGACGTTCTTGTACCCCTCCTGCGGGATGGAGTACGGGAAGCGCGCCGAGGTCCACGCGCCGGTCGCCAGCATCGCGCCGAGCAGCGCGAAGGACAGGCCGAGCGCCTCGGGCAGTGTCCGCCAGTCGTCGAGTATCGCCGTGGTCAGGACGGTGACGAGGGTGGCGTACGGCAGGGTGATCAGCAGCAGGGCCAGCGCGCGGGCGCGCAGCTCGACGTACGCGTCCCGAGTGGAGGAGATCGTCATCGCGACCATCCAGAACGCGGACGTGTCCTGCCCGAACTGGTTGTACATCTGGATGCCGAGCATCCCGGCGGCGAAGCAGGCGAAGTAGACCGAGCCGGTGCCCTGCCAGGCGTTGAACACCGGCACGATCAGACCGATGGCCAGCGAGGTCACCCAGGCCGCCTTGGTCTTGGGGTCGCGCCACACGTACCGCAGGGCGCGCTCCATGGTGGTGCCGGTGCGGCCCGCGGGAAGCAGCCGGGCGAGTCCGGCCGAGCCGCGCTCGCGGACCGGCCGGGTGTCGCTCTGCAGGGTGGAGCCGTCGGGCGTGGTCATCAGCCGCGTCAGGTGGCGCTCCCACACCCACAGCAGCAGCACCAGGGCCACCGCGGTCAGCGCCAGCTGGGCGAGCGCGATGCCGTACGACCCGTCGCTCGCCGCGTCCATCGCGCCGATCGCCGACGCGGGCGGCACCCAGCGCAGCACGGCCGCCGCCGGGTCGAGCTGCTCCAGTCCCGACGAGCCGAGCCGCTGCGCCCCGAAGTTGACGAGCTGCGCCCCGATCGCGACGACCAGCCCGCTCAGCACCGCGAGGTCGCGTCCCTTGCGGCTGGTCAGCAGCCGCACGTTGGCGGCGGCGACGGCCCGGGCGAGGGTCACGCACACCAGCAGCGCGAGGACGGCGCCGACGACTCCGACGGCGTACGCCGCCCCGCCGTGCGCGACCGCGACCACGGAACCGGCGAACATGCACAGCGTGAACAGCGGCCCGATGCCCACGAGCGACGCCGTGAGCAGCGCCCGGACCAGCGGGCGGGGCCGCAGCGGCAGCATCACCAGCCGGGTCGGGTCGAGCGTCTCGTCGCCGCCGGGGAAGAACAGCGGCATCACCGCCCAGCCGAGGCCCAGCACCGCCGCCAGCAGGACGACCAGCGAGTCCACGTGCGCGTATCCGCGCAGCGCGATCAGACCGATCAGCTGGAGCGCGGCGAAGAGCAGCACGACGACGGCCGAGGCGATGTAGGCGGCCCGCCGGCCACCGGACTGCCGCAGCCCGTTGCGCAGCAGGGACAGTTTCAGCCGTACGAAGACGGACGTGACGGAGGCAGGGGCCGGGGCGGCCGGGGCGGACGCGGCCTCGGCGCTCACCGGGAACCGCCGCCCAGCCAGTCCAGGTCGGAACCGGCGTCGCGGGCCCCGGCGCCGACGAGTTCGAGGAACGCCTGCTGCAACGAGGCCGCCTCGCCGCGCACCTCGGCGAGTGTGCCGGTGGCGCGGATGCGGCCGGCGGCCATGACGGCCACCCAGTCGCACAGCGACTCCACCAGCTCCATGACGTGGGAGGAGAAGACGACGGTGGCCCCGGAGGCGGTGTAGCGCTCGAGGACGCCCCGGATGGTCTGGGCGGATACCGGGTCGACGCCCTCGAACGGCTCGTCCAGGAACAGCACTTCGGGGTTGTGCAGCAGCGCGGCCGCGAGCCCGGTCTTCTTCCGCATGCCGGTCGAGTAGTCGACGACCAGCTTGTGCTGGGCTCCGGACAGGTCGAGCACGTCGAGCAGCTGCGTGGCCCGCTTGTCCACCTCGGACCCGGGCAGTCCGCGCAACCGTCCCGTGTAGGCGAGCAGTTCGCGCCCGGACAGCCGCTCGAACAGTCGCAGTCCCTCGGGCAGCACCCCGATGCGGGCCTTCACCTCCACCGGATCACGCCACACGTCGTGCCCGACGACCTCGACCGACCCCTGATCCGGCCTGAGCAGCCCCGTCACCATGGACAGGGTGGTGGTCTTCCCCGCCCCGTTCGGCCCGACGAGCCCGATGAACTTGCCCGCGGGCAGCTCCAGATCGATCCCGCCCACGGCGGCCTGCTGCCCGAACCGCTTCCAGAGCCCCTGCACACGTACGGCGCTACCAGCCACCACGTCTCCCTCCGTCGAGTCGAAACCCTACGGGGGAACGGGCCTGACGATCCCTAACGATCCCGGCCGCACGCGTACGCCAACGGCGAGATCAGCTCCTCCACGTCCGGCAGCCACCGGTTCGCCGGCGTCGGCCGGCAGGCCCACTGCACGGCCCCCCGCGTCCCGTACCGGGTGGGCGGCGCGGCCACGTACGTCCCTTCCCCCAGCGCCGTCAGGTCGAGGGACAACGGCGACCACCCCAACCGCCGCACGAGGTCCGGCACCTTCACCGCGGCCCCCGGGAGGACGAAGAACCGCATGCGCCGGTCCGGCGTCAGCGTCACCGGCCCCAGCGTCAGCTCCATCCGCTCCATCCGGGCCAGGGCCAGGAACCCCGCGGTCTCGGGCACATCGATCGCGTCGAAGGTCCGCCCCGTGGGCAGCAGGATCGACGCCGTCGGCTGCTTCTGCCACATCCGGCGGGCCACGGTCGCGCTGCCCGTCGCCTGCGTCGCCCAGTCCTCGCGCGCCGGGTGCGCGCCCGGGGCGGCGCACGCGGGGTCCGCGCAGGAGCAGTGCTGCGCGCCGTCGGCGGCTACCAACCAGGTACCGGGAAACACGTCCCAGTGGCGCTCCTCGGCATAGCGTACGGCGGTCTCCAGCAGCGATGTGCCGCGCTGCTGGGGGATCTGAGCGGCTTCGGTGCCGGGGATGGTCTCTTCCACGTGGAACTCAACTCCCGTGCTCACCGGGGGTTACGGGGGCTGTGCGCGCGGGGGAGGAGCATCGATTCCGCATCCGGGGCGCATGGGTGCATGCATGGGGGCGCGCGGGAGGATTCGCCGCGGGAGCTGGGTAGCCACGTGTGGGGCCGACGTCAGCCGTTGCTCCGGCAATCCTCGCAAGCTTCGCAAGTCTCGCATTGTCGGCACATCGACGGGGCATTGATCTTCACGGCCGGAACTTTTCGTCCGCCGGGACAGCACCGAGACCGCATGAGACCGCATGGGGGTTACGCCATGGCCGCAAGGCCGCTCGTCGCGCGGCAGCCGAACGAACGACTGCAGGCGCTCATTCAGGAAGCGGGCTGCTCGAACGCGGGCCTCGCCCGCCGGGTCAACATGTGCGGGGTCGAGCACGGCCTCGACCTGCGGTACGACAAGACGTCCGTGGCCCGCTGGCTGCGCGGGCAGCAACCGCGCGGCCGGGCACCGGCGATCATCGCCGAGGCGCTCGGACGCAAGCTGGGCCGCACGGTCACGATCGACGAGATCGGCATGGCCAACGGCAAGAACCTCGCGTCGGGCGTCGGCCTCCAGTTCTCGCCGACGGTACTGGGAGCCATCGAGCAGGTCTGCGAGTTGTGGCGCAGCGACGTGGGACGCCGGGACTTCCTGTCCGGCTCCTCCGTCGCCGCGTCCGCGCTCGTCGAGCCCAGCCGGGACTGGCTGATTTCCGCTCCCGACTCACAGGTGTCGCGCTCGGCCGGGCCGCGGGTGGGCCAGTCCGACGTGGCGGCCGTGCGGGCGATGACGCAGGCGCTGGTGGACCTGGACCACCAGTACGGCAGCGGGCACGTGCGCCCGGTCGTCGTGCACTACCTGAACAGCGTCGTCTCCGGCCTGCTGGCCGGCTCCTACCGGGAGGCGGTCGGGCGGGAGTTGTTCGCCACGGTCGCCCGACTGACGGAACTGGCCGGATACATGGCCGTCGACACCGGGCAACCGGGCCTCGCCCAGCGGTACTACATCCAGTCGCTGCGGCTGGCGCAGGCGGCCGGGGACCGCGGCTACGGCGGGTACGTCCTCGCCGCGTCCATGAGCCACCTGGCCGCACAGCTCGGAAACCCGCGTGAGATCGCTCAGTTGGCGCGCGCGGCGCAGGAGGGGGCGCGCGGGCGGGTGACGCCGCGCGCGGAGGCGATGTTCCACGCGGCCGAGGCCCGCGGCCACGCGCTGCTGGGCGACGTACGGGCGGCCCACACGGCGGCCGGGCGGGCGGTCGGCGCGATGGAGACGGCCGATCCGGCCTCCGGGGACGACCCGGTGTGGATCGCGCACTTCGACGAGGCCTATCTGGCCGACGAGTTGGCGCACTGCCACCGGGACCTCGGACAGGCCGACGCGGCGGCACGGTACGCGCGGCAGTCCCTGGACGGGCATCCGGAGTCGCGGGCACGCAGGCGGGCCATCGGCCATGTGCTGCTCGCCACCGCGCAGGTGCAGCAGCGCGAGGTCGAACAGGCCTGCAACACCGCGACGAAGGCCGTGGAACTCCTCGAGACGCTGCGCTCGAACCGGGGCGCCGAGTACCTGGAGGACTTCCAGGCCCGGCTGGAACCGTACCGGGAGGAGGCGGTGGTAAGGGAGTTCGGGGCGCGGCTCGACCTGCAGGCCGCCGCGTGAACGAACGGGCCGCGGACGCGTGAACGCGCCGGAAACGACGGCGCGGTGAGCGGCAGGCGCCATGAACAGCGTGCCGCGGCCTGGTTTTGTTACTGCCGTCACAGGGAAGGAGTCCACGCCCCATGCGGCGTGGCAGTGGGCTCCGGGGACCCGGTAGCGTGAGCCGACGATTCCGAAGGTCCCCCATTCGTAGGAGTCCCGGTGACGCAGAGTGGACAGGGCGAGGAGCCCTCGGCGCGGCAAGCGCACGAAGGCATCGTGCTGCCCTCGGACGGCGGCGAGCCCTTGCTGCCGGGCTCGGCCGGCGGACCCGCCGGCCCCCAGGCGGGTCGGCCCGTGTCCGCCTCGGCGCCGCCCGGCGGCCAGGCCTGGGACCGGCCGTGGGGCCCCGAGCAGCAGCAGAGCCCGGCCCAGGACCAGGGCGGCCAGGGCTGGCCCACGCCGCCCGGCGCCCAGCCCTGGGGGACCCCGGAGACCGACCCGTCGGCCGCCCAGCCGCCCGCCCAGCAGTCCGCCTCGCATGGCTGGCCCGCGCGGAGCGGCCCGGCACAGGCACCCGGCGCCCTGCCGCCCCAGGCGGGCCCGGGTCCGCTGCCCCCGGAGGGCGCGCAGGCCCCGGCGTACGGCGGACCGGCCGACGGCCAGGCGTACGGATCGCAGCCGACGTACGGCCAGCACGGCCAGCACGGCCAGCACGGCCAGCACGGCCAGCACGGTCAGCACGGCCAGCACGGCCAGCACGGCCAACACGGCCAGGCGCCCGCGCCCCAGGCGCCTGCGCCCCAGCCGTCCGCGCCCCAGCCCCAGGCGTATCAGCCACACGCGTCGCAGGCGCCCCAGCCGCACGCGCCGCACCCCTCCGCGCTCCCGGCGCCCGCCGACGAGGGTGCCACCCAGTACCTGCCGCCGGTCGGGATACCCGCGGACGAGGGCGCCACGCAGTACATACCCCCCGTGGCCCCGGGAGCGCTGCCTCCGGAGAGACCCGCCCAGCCGCACGCCGAGTCGACGCAGTTCCTCGGCCGGGCACCGCAGTACCCCGCGCAGCCCACGGCCGGCTACCAGCCCGCCCCCGCCGCGCCCGCGCCCCACCCCGACGCCGAGGCCACCCAGTTCATCGCGCCCGTGCCCGGCGGCCCCGCCCCGGCCCCGTACGGTGCCGTGCCCGGCGGTGACGAGGGCCGGCAGCCGCCGGCCGAGTTCGACAACCTCTTCCGCAGCGCGCCGGGCGCCGACGGCCCCGCCTCCGCCACCCAGCAGCTGCCCGCCTTCGACGAGCCGCAGCATCCGCGCCCCGGCGACCAGCCCACGTACGCCTCGCAGGGCCCGGGCGGCGGCGGTGGTGGCGGTGGCAGGCGACGCGGGCACGACGGCGGGGGCGGCCGGGGTGGCCGCGGCGGGCGGACCGGTTCGCGCCTGCCGCTCCTCGCGGCCGTGGGCGTCGGCATAGCCGTCGTCGGTGTCGGCGCCGGCGCCATGATGGCCGGCGGCGGTGGCGAGGAGGACGAGGGCGGCAACCAGACCGTGTCCGCCACGGCCCCGGTCTCCGAGTCCACGTCGGCCCCCGCCTCGCCGTCCGTGGACCCGGTCCGGCAGCAGGCCGTCGAGCTGGACAAGCTGCTGGCCGAGAGCGGCACCGGCCGGACCACGGTGATCAACGCCGTCGGCGACGTGAAGTCCTGCGACAACCTGCCCAAGGCGGCCAAGGACCTGCGCGAGGCCGCCAAGCAGCGCACCGGGCTGGTCACCAGCCTCTCCCAGCTGTCCGTGGACAAGCTGCCGCAGCACACCGAGCTGACCACCGCCCTCACCAAGGCGTGGCAGGCCTCCGCGTCGGCCGACAACCACTACGCGGCCTGGGCCGACCAGACGGCCGGCAAGAAGGGCTGCAAGAAGGGCAAGGCCCGCACCACCAGCCACACCCAGGCCGGCAACCGGGACAGCGTCACGGCGAGCAAGGAGAAGACCGAGGCCGCCAAGCTCTGGAACACCATCGCCAAGAAGTACGGCCTGACGGAACGCCGGCCGACCCAGCTGTGACCCGCCGGGCGGGCGGCCCCCGCCGGGCCGCCCGTGCCGCCGGCTCGTTCAGGCCACGTCGGCGTTCCGCAGGGTGCGGGTGGTGTCCACGGCGCCCTCGCGGGCCGACACCAGGCGGCCCTGCCGTACGACCTGGAGGGTGACCTCGGCGTTGACCAGGCGCGGGAAGCCGACCGACGCCAGCTTGTCCGCGAACTCCCACTGGAGGGGCGGGGTGAGCCCGCCCGTGTCGATCTTCAGCCCGTCGTCGAGGGCGCGGGTCAGGGTGTCGGCGCTGACCTCGCCGTCGCCGAGCGACTCGACGGCCGCCTTGAGGACGGTGTACGCGATCCAGGTGGTCTGCACCCCGGCGTCCGCCGCGTCGACGTCGTTGTCCCCGAACGACTGCTCCTTGATCACCTTCTTCATCGCATCCCAGGCCGGGTCGTTCACCGCCGGGTACCAGCCGGTGACGTACGCCCCCTCGTAGGGCCCGGACGCCCCGCCGCTCGCGTTGATCGTGGTCTGGTCGACGCTGCCGAGCACGCTCGCGGTACCCACCTCGGGGTAATCCTCGCGGGCCCGCCGGAAGGAGTCCATGAAGGTGCCGGTGCGGTCCCCGAGGACGGGCACCACGCACCCCGGTTCGGCCGGGTCGGTGGTCGTGCGCTCCAGCGCCTGCCCGGACTGCCCGTCGTACGCGGTGGCGTCCTCCGCCGCCCGCTGGTCGTGGGCCCGCTCGTGCCCGCCCGCGGTCAGTCCCGAGTCGAGCAGCACGGGCAGCTGGTCGCCCGCGATGGTGTCGGGCCGGACGAGCGTGACGGGCCCGCACGAGTCGGCGAGCGTGCTGCCGAGCCCGGCCAGCAGCGCCGGCTGGCCGCCGTTGACCGGGTAGGACAGCGGGCTGGTGAACTCCGTGTTGGTGATGCCGTAGCCGCCGATGTACGGGATGCCGGCGCCCTCCAGCACGGGGAAGAAGGAGTCGGCGTGCTGGCTGTAGGAGCCGACGACGGCGACCGCGTTCTCCTTGACGGCGCGCCGGGCGCACTTCGCGGCGGCGATGCCGTCGTTGTGGTCGTTGCAGGTCAGGACGTTGAGTTCGCGGCCGGCGAGGCCGCCCCGGTCGTTGATCCAGCGGGCGTAGGCCTGCGCGAAGGCGGGCATGCCCGGTTTGTTGGTCGCGCCCGTGTCCTGCGGGGCCCAGGTCATGACGGTGATCGGATCGTCCCCGGAGCCCCCCGTGGCACCGGGGACGATCCCGCAGCCGACGGCGAGCGACGCACACGCCACCAGGGCGCCCGCGGACAGAGCGCCGGTGCGGGTGGCCCGGGAGCGGCCGATCAGGCCGCGGAGGAAGGTGCTGCGGGTGGGTCGCCTGCCGGTCATGTACCCGCACGATTCCGTCACACGGCTAACCTGTAAGTGATCTGCGGTCAACGCGTGGTGACGCGGAGGTGAATTACGGGGGGCGGTGAGGCACGGGTGGAGGGGAACGTACGATCGATGACCGTGCAAGGTTCGGAGAACTCTTCCCGTCGCGGCCGTCGCTCCTCCACCATGGGCGGCATGCCACTCAACGACATGCCGTGGTGGCGCTGGCGCAGCCAGGTGCGTTCAGCGCTGCACATGCTCTCCGCCCCCGCCTTCCAGCGGGACGTCTGGCTGGCCGGTGTGGACGGCTACGGCGACGTCACCGACGCGGTGTACCGGCTGGTGGAGGACACCTGGCTGGATCACTGGTCCGCCGAGAAGTACGTGGGCACGGTCTTCCGCGACTCGCAGGAGGCGGCGCTCGTCGACACCGCCGTGCTGCGCGTACTGCGGATCATGCACCAGGTGGGGCCGGACGCGCCCGTGCACGCCTACCTCGACCACCCGGACTGGCCGGAGGCGGTGCGGGCGGCGCGCGACGCGCACGTGCGGCTGGCCGCCGGTGACGGCGAGGACCCGGAGACGGAGCCGCGCACGCTGGAGGTGCTGCAGATCCTGACCCGGTCCGCCTGACGGGACGCCCACCGGGAGCGGGTCCGGATATGGGAACCTGTCCTGCATGAACGAGCAGTCCTCCGCGGCCGCCTCCCGGGCCGCCGCCCCGGCCGACCAGTACGTCCTCACCCTGTCCTGCCCCGACAAGCAGGGCATCGTGCACGCCGTTTCGAGCTACCTGTTCATGACCGGCTGCAACATCGAGGACAGCCAGCAGTTCGGCGACCACGACACGGGACTGTTCTTCATGCGCGTCCACTTCTCGGCCGACGAGCCGGTGACCGTGGACAAGCTGCGCGCCAGCTTCACGGCCATCGGTGACGCCTTCCACATGGACTGGCAGATCAACCGGGCCGACGAGAAGATGCGCATCGTGCTCATGGTCAGCAGGTTCGGGCACTGCCTGAACGACCTGCTCTTCCGGGCCCGGATCGGCGCGCTGCCGGTGGAGATCGCGGCGGTGGTGTCCAACCACACCGACTTCGCCGAGCTGGTGGGGTCCTACGACATTCCCTTCCACCACATCCCCGTGACGAAGGACACCAAGGCGGAGGCCGAGGCGCGCGTCCTGGAGATCGTGCGCGAGGAGAACGTCGAACTCGTCGTGCTGGCCCGCTACATGCAGGTCCTCTCGGACGACCTGTGCAAGCAGCTCAGCGGCAGGATCATCAACATCCACCACTCCTTCCTGCCGAGCTTCAAGGGCGCGAAGCCGTACCACCAGGCGCACGCGCGGGGCGTGAAGCTGATCGGCGCGACCGCGCACTACGTGACGGCCGACCTCGACGAGGGGCCGATCATCGAGCAGGAGGTCGAGCGGGTCGGCCACGACGTCACGCCGGACCAGCTGGTCGCGGTGGGGCGGGACGTGGAGTGCCAGGCGCTGGCGCGGGCCGTGAAGTGGCACGCCGAGCGTCGGATTCTGCTGAACGGGCGGCGGACGGTGGTGTTCGCCTAGCGGGGTGGGGGTTCTGGTTCAGCGGCGGCTGCGGGTGGTCGGTGGTTGCTCGCGCCGTTCCCCGCGCCCCTGAAGGGGCGCCCACTGCACGCACTCAAGGGGCGCGGGGAACGGCGCGACCCGCCACGACGCCCCCGCAGCACCCGGCGAAACAGTCACCGCCCCCTACATCCGGCTCAAGCTCGCCGCCGCGAACAGCACGTCCCTGATCGCCTCCCGGTCGCCCAGCTGACCCGCCGCCGCCTCCGCCGGAGGCACATGGCCCGCGGCCAGCCGGCAGAACTCCACGCCGTCCAGGGCGACGTGGGCCACCTCGTGCTCGGCGGAGCCCACCGCGCCCGGGGAGTCGAGCGGGATGAGCCACTCGCCGCCGCCCGAGCCCTCGATCTCCAGCCGCAGGCTGCGCCCCGGCTCACCCGCCGTGACCAGGTGCGGGCGGATGCCCGGAGCGGCCAGCCCGGCCCGGCGGCGCGCCGCCAGGGCGCCCGGCAGCATCCGGGCCGCGAGGTCGATCATGCGGTTCAGATGGCGCGCGGAGGGCGGCTCGTACGGGTAGTCCACCGCGTCGGCGATGTCCTCCGCGTGCACCCAGCACTCGAACGCCCGGTCCAGCATCGCGTCGTGCAGCGGCAGCTCGAAGTCGCCGTACGACACCGGCATCCGGCCCGCGTCGCCGGTGAACGACACGGTGCGCACGATGCCGTGGCTCTGCTCGCGCCAGGGAGCGCGCACCGCGCGGGTGGGCGGGTAGTGCGAGGCCCGCCAGTACGCCTCGGTGCGGCCGGCCGGCGCGGGGGTGGGCGCCGTGATGTCGCCCAGCGGGTCGTCGAGGCCCAGGGTGACCGCGACCATCCCGTCCACCGTCAGCAGGTGGGCGATGACCCCGGCGACGGTGGTACGGCGGCTCGCGGCCTCGTCGGCCTGGAACCAGCGCAGCCGCACCGGCGCGTGCCACTCGGCGTCGCCGATGTCCTGGAGCAGCGCGTCCAGCCGCGCGGTCTCGGCGTCGTACGGCGTGGCCCACTCCGGTACCGGGATGCGCGGCGGGCGCCGCTCCAGGCACCCGTCCAGGACGCGGGTGCGCAGGGCCGGGTCCAGGTCGAGGCTCTCCGGTCGCTGGAGCAGCGCGACGGCCTCACGCAGCCGCAGCGCCTCCTCGGCGCAGGCGTCGCACTCGCCGAGATGCTCCTCGACGGCCGCGGTCTCCTCGGCCGAGCAGGCGGCCAGCGCCCACGCCCCTAGGAGCGACGTCAGCACGTGGTGTCCCAGCGCGACCGCCCCGCCCGGCACCGCGTCGGGCAGCGTCTGCCCGCCGTCCTCGACGGACGCGCGGGGCAGCGGTATGCGCGGACCGGGACCGGACCCGCCGCCTCCGCCGTGGGACGCCGGCTCGTCGGGCCCATCGACCCCACGGTTGGGCGTAGGTGCATCAACCCCACCAGGCTGACCATCAGGCCCATCAGGGCCATCAGATCCACCAGCTCGCCCATCAGGCCCCCCGAGCCCCGTCGGCCCCCCGGACCCCTCCCCGGCCCCCTCGGCGCCCGGGCCGTCGGGAGCCTCGAAGCCCCCGTTGTCGTCGTACGCCCCCTTCATGCCGCACCCCCGTATCCCGGCGGCGCCCCGGGGGTCTCCGGGGCGCCGGCGTCGCGGGCGGTGGAGAGGAGCTGGAGGCCGAGGCGGAGGCGGCGGCGGGCCTCGTCCTCCGTGACGCCGAGGTCGGCGGCGGTCTGGCGGTAGTCGCGGCGCTGGAAGTAGGCCAGTTCCAGGGCGGCCCGCAGCGGGGCCGGCATGGACTGGACGATGTAGTCGGCGCGGGCGGCGACCGAGGCGTGGCGCACCTTGCTCTCCAGCTCCTCGGTGGTGCCTGGTCCGCCGCGGGCGAGGGCGGCCGTCTCGGTGGCGCGCAGCCGCTGCACGGCCAGGCGGTGGGTCAGCGTGGCGACCCACGTGCGCAGCGGGCCCTGCCGGGGGTCGTAGGCGTCCGGGTGCTCCCAGACGTGCGCGAAGACGTCGCGCGTGATGCGGTCGGCGGCCCGCTCGTCACCGAGCACGCGGTGCGCCAGGCCGTGCACGAGCGAGGCGAACCGGTCGTAGAGCTCGCCCAGGGCGGCGGCCTCCCCACGCGCGAGCCGCTGCTGCATCTTGCGGTCCCAGCGCAGTGGTACGTCCCTCTTCGCCATACGGCCCCTTCACCCCCTGTGCGGTCCTCTGCTCGTTCCGTACTCGTGCGTGCTCGTGCGGCTCGTTCCCTGCCCGTGCCGGTCTCCAGCCTGCGGCCACCGTCTCCCCGAATGTAGTCGGCACGTCCGACACCGCACGCCCCTTTGTGCCAATGCGCGCCCCCGACGGCCCGCAGATGGTAAACGCCCCCGATGCGCCTCACCTACCCTCTAACGTGCGACCGGATTCGATCGAACAGGATCGAAACCGTCTGAAACAAGCCTCTTCTGACCGGACCCCGTTTCCGGGCGGGCGTTTGCGGGAACGGCCGGTGGGCAGGCGCGCCGCCAAGAAGCGTAAGCATGGCTTCCGTTTCGGGTGATTCCGGACGTTCCGACGAATGAAGGGCATGGTGGTGACGTTCAACGTGATCGGCGGCGAGCAGGGCCAGTGGGCCGTGCTCCAGGTGTCGGGCGAACTGGACCTGGTGACGTCACCGGTGCTGCGGCAGCGCGTGCACGACGAGGTGGCCGAGGGGCGGCACAGCCTTGTCCTGGATCTCTCCGAGGTCCTGTTCTGCGACTCCAGCGGCGTCGGCGTGCTCATCGCCTCCCGGCGGCTCATCCGCTCCTGTCAGGGCCGGCTCCGCCTGATACTGCCCGCCCAGGGAGCCGTCGACGGCTCCCACGTCAACCGCGTCCTGGGCGCGCTCGGGGTGCGCCGGCTCTTCGACGTCCACCCCGACCTCGCCTCGGCGACCGGCGACGAACCGCGCCCGCTCTCCGCGTAGATCCCGCCCGCGGTCGCGCCCGGCGTCGTACGCTCCCAGCGTTGCGCACGGGGCTGCGCACGAGCGATACGCACCCACCGAAACCGACGACGTGAGGCGGCCGGAGAAGACAATGGTCAACAGCGAGTACGAGCGCAGGATCGCCGCGCGGTTCGCCACCTTCGACCAGGACGGCAACGGTTACATCGACCGTTCGGACTTCAGCGGAGCGGCCAAGGCGGTGCTCGCCGAGTTCGGCACCGCGGCCCGTTCCGAGAAGGGCCAGGCCCTGTACGGCGGCGCGGAGGCGTTCTGGCAGGGCATGGCCGGCATCGCCGACCGGGACGGCGACCAGCGCATCACCCGCGAGGAGTTCGTGTCCGGAGCGGTCAAGCGGCTGCGGGACAACCCGGACCGGTTCGCCGAGATCGCCCGGCCCTTCCTGCACGCGGCGCTGGACGTCGCCGACACCGAGGGTGACGGAGCCGCCACGGTCGAGGCCGCCGCGCGGGTGCTCACCGCGCTCGGCGTGCCCGGGGACGCCGCCCGGCCGGTCGCCGAGGCGCTCGACGCGGACGGCGACGGCAAGGTGGGGGAGGCGGAGATCGTCCCGGCCTTCGCCCGCTACTTCACCGTGCCCGAGTAGCGCGTCCCGCGCCGGCGGCCGTCATCGCCTTCCCGAACAGATGTCGCGGATCGTGGCAGGACGGCATCACAGAGCGTTGATACCGGGTTGTGTCCGCCGTGTGACCCGTCACGGCCCGGAGTCGGCGCCACACTCCGGTACCTTGTGTGGGATGCGAGTGGTCCCGAGCGCCAGCCGTGCCGGAGTTGCCCTTGGGGCGGCTCCGGAACCGGCGGTGTGCGCCTTGCCTCGCAGGGTGGAACGGCCGTCGGCCGCCGCCTGTTCGACTCCCCGGAACGAGCGTCGCACAGTATGCCGCACGGGTACTCCTTCGCGCTGGAATATGCCCGAAGCGCTTGTTGGCGTGACTGTACGTCAACCATGCTGTCCCACAGGGGATTCACGTTCCGTGATCCCTGACCCGGCCTTTGTTCTGGCCATGCAGAGAATGGCTACGATCGTGGCCCTCATGAGGCGCGAGCCTTTGTGTCCGCCGGTTCGGATGGTGTGAGCGGTGCAGGTGCTTCAAGTGCAGCTGGAGGTCCGGCCCGACCCCTCGGAAGTGGGGCGTGCGCGGCGGTGGGCGCGCTCACGGCTCGCCGGGGCCGGGATACAGGCCGACGAACCACTCGCCGAGACGCTGGTCCTGCTCGTCTCCGAACTGGTCACCAACGCCGTGGTGCACACCGGCAGTTCCGCCGTGCTGCGGCTGGTGCTGCCGGGAGCGGTGGCCGAGGAGTCCGAGGAGGCGACCGTCCGCCTCGAAGTGGACGACGCCAGCGGCCGGGCCCCGGTGCCTCGCTGTGTGGACGGCGAGGCGACGGGCGGCCGGGGTCTCGCTCTCGTCGACGGCCTCGCCGACCGCTGGGGCTGGAGCCGGGAGGGCGCCGGCAAGCGCATCTGGTGCGAACTGGACCGTTGCGCCGGGCGCGAGGACGCCGCGCCGGTCTGCGGAAGCGGTGGCGGCGCGGTGGCGTTCGAGGGGTTCGCCTACGAAGTGGTGTAGCGGCCGGCGGCGCGGGATGCGCCGGGTGCACGAGCCCCCGCTCCTGGCGGCGGTGATGCGGCAGTGCGCCGGGCATGCTTCCGTGCGCGTCCTGCGCATACGGGGCGTAAGTGATGAATCCCCCTTTGCCGGTTGACGGATCGTGACCGTTTCCTCACGCTTGTAGGCAACGATTCGCCGCGAGGGGACGACGAGGCCTCGGTGACGGAGCCCTCGACGAGCGTGGGTCGTGATTCGGCGGCGGTTCCCTCGGGGGCGACGGGAGCCGGGCGGGAGCGCCGGAGTCGGGTGGCGGCGCGCGGTGCCATGCTCGGGGCGGACAGCGTCGCGCCGCCGTTCCGACACGTGCGGGGAACCGGGGGTGCGGGAAAGCCGAACCGGGGGGCCCGAAGGAGCGCGGTGAAGTTCCCGCTCACTGTCCACAGGCTGTGGACAACTCCGTACGGAAAGTCCGCCGGTACGCGCTCGGGGTGACCCCGAGCGCCGCCTGCAAGTGCTGCCGCATCGACTGGGCCGTGCCGAAGCCGGCGTCGCGGGCCACCTGGTCGACGGACAGGGTGGTGGACTCCAGCAGGTGCCGGGCCCGTTCGACGCGCTGACCGGTGAGCCACTGGCCCGGGCTGACGCCGACCTCCTCGCGGAAACGGCGGGTGAAGGTGCGTACGGACATCGACTCCTGGGCGGCCATGTCCCGCAGCTGGATCGGCTCGTGGAGGCGGCCGAGCGCCCAGGCGCGCGCGCTGGTGGTCGAGGACTGCTGGGGATCGGGCACCGGCCGCTCGATGTACTGCGCCTGCCCGCCGTCGCGGTGCGGCGGCACGACGGTGCGGCGGGCCACTTCGTTGGCGACGGCGGTGCCGTGGTCCCGGCGCACGATGTGCACGCACAGGTCGATCCCGGCCGCGACCCCGGCCGAGGTGAGCACGTCGCCGTCGTCGACGAACAGCACGTCCGGGTCCACCCGCACCTTCGGGAACAGCCGCTGGAAGTGCTCGGCGGACGCCCAGTGCGTGGTCGCCGGCCGGCCGTCGAGGTACCCGGCGGCGGCCAGGACGTAGCCGCCCGTGCAGATCGCGACGAGCCGGGTGCCGGGCCGGACGAGCGCGAGCGCGGCGGCCAGTTCCTCGGTCAGTACGCCCTCCTCGTGCACGGGGCCCAGCTCGTAGGAGGCCGGGACGACGACCGTGTCGGCGGTGGCCAGGGCCTCGGGGCCGTGCTCGACCAGGATCGCGAAGTCGGCGTCGGTGCACACCGGCCCCGGCGGGCGCACCGAACAGGTGACGACCTCGTACAGCGGGCGCCTCCGCTCGTCCTTGGCGCGCCCGAAGATCCGCTGCGGGATGCCCAGTTCGAAGGGGAGCAGGCCGTCGAGGGCGAGAACGACGACGCGGTGTGCGCGGTACGTACGATCGGACGTCATGGCCCGATCCTAGCGAACACTGTCTTTCGGGCCACTGGATCGGACGGATCGCGCATCGGAAGCTCAATGACGTGCCCCAGACAACCGACGCCGCAGCATCCGTACACCGGCCGGAGCCCGCCCGCCCGCGCCGCCGTGCCCGGGTGCACCGTGCCTGGTGGGTCGCCGCCGTCACGTTCGTGACGATCATCGGCGCCGCCGCCTTCCGCTCCCTGCCCGGCATCCTCATCGACCCGCTCCACCAGGAGTTCGGCTGGTCGCGCGGCACGATCGGCGCCGCCGTCTCCGTCAACCTCGCGCTCTACGGGCTGACCGCCCCCTTCGCCGCGGCGCTGATGGACCGCTTCGGCATCCGGCGCGTGGTCGCCGTCGCCCTGATCGTCATCGCGCTCGGCTCGGGCGCGACGGTGTGGATGGACTCCGCCTGGCAACTGATCCTCTGCTGGGGCCTGCTGGTCGGCCTCGGCTCCGGCTCGATGGCGCTGGCCTTCGCGGCCACCGTCACCAACCGCTGGTTCACCGAGCGGCGCGGCCTGGTCACCGGCGTCCTCACCGCCGCCTCGGCCTCCGGGCAGCTGATCTTCCTGCCGCTGCTGTCCTGGATCGTCGAGACGTACGACTGGCGCCCCGCGGCCGTCACCGTCGCCCTGGCCGCCCTCGCCGTCGTCCCCTTCGTCTGGCTCCTCCTGCGCGACCACCCGGCGGACGTGGGCCAGAAGCCCTATGGCGCCCAGGAGTTCGTGCCCAAGCCCGCCCCCGTGCCCGGCGCCGCCCGCCGCGCACTCAAGGTCCTCTTCTCCGCCGCCCGCACCGGCCCGTTCTGGCTGCTGGCCGGCACCTTCGCGATCTGCGGCGCCTCGACCAACGGCCTGATCCAGACCCACTTCATCCCCGCCGCCCACGACCACCACATGCCGCTGACGACCGCCGCGTCGCTGCTCGCCGTGATCGGCGTGTTCGACGTGGTCGGCACCATCGCCTCCGGCTGGTTCACCGACCGCTTCGAACCGCGCCGCCTGCTCGCCGTCTACTACGCCCTGCGCGGCGTCTCCCTCCTCTTCCTCCCCCTCCTCCTCGCGCCCAGCGTCCATCCCCCGATGATCTTCTTCATCGTCTTCTACGGCCTCGACTGGGTCGCCACCGTCCCGCCCACCCTCGCCCTGTGCCGCGAGCACTACGGCGACGACAGCGCGATCGTCTTCGGCTGGGTCCTCGCCTCCCACCAGGTCGGCGCCGCCCTCGTCGCCTTCCTCGGCGGCGTCGCCCGCGACGCCTTCGGCTCCTACGACGTGGTCTGGATCGCCTCCGGCGCCCTGTGCGCGGCGGCGGCACTGATGGCACTGGTGATCCGGCGCCGCCCGGCACCGGTGACCGCCCTGTCGTGACCGGGGCGTGGCTGCCCCGGCACGGGACGGAAGACGACGCCCCCGCCGCCCCGCCGCGCCCCTCAGCCCGGCAGCCGCGAGATCCGGCCCGCGTCCCTCCCTCCGTCCCTCTTCGCCACCGCCCTCGCGATCCGCGCCGCGTCCAGCGCCAGTTCGCGGAGCATGCCGCTGATCGGGTTGGTGAAGCCGGTGAAGTACAGGCCGGGGGCGTCGTCGGGACAGTGGGCGCCCCGCACGGCCGGTCCGCCGCGGGCGTCGAGCACGCCGAGGTGGCCGACCAGTCCCTCCAGGCCCCGGAGATAGCCGGTGGCGGCGAGCACGGCGTCCGGGGCGACGCGGGTGCCGTCGGCGAGGACCACCTTGCCGTCCTCGAAGCCGTCGACGGCGGCCACGATCTCCACCCGGCCGCCGCGCACCGCGTCGATCAGGCCGACGTCCTGCACCGGGACGGCGCCCTCGGCGACCCGGGTGAGGAGGCCGGTGTCCGGGCGGGGCAGCCCGTGCGCCGACAGGTCGGGCGTGCTGATCCTGGCCAGCGGCCGGGCGAGCCGGTCCACGAGGCGGGTCGGCAGCCGCCGTACGAGGACGCCGCTGTACTGGGCGGGCCAGCCGGCGGTGGAGCGGCGGACGATGTGGGGCGCGGTGCGCACGGACAGCCGGACCCGGGCGGCCCCGCCCTCCACCAGGTCCACGGCGATCTCGGCGCCGGTGTTGCCGACGCCGACGACCAGGACGTCACGGCCGGCGTACGGGGCCGCGTTCCGGTACTCGGCGGCGTGCCGGACCTCGCCGGTGTAGGTGTCCCGGCCGGGCCAGTCCGGCAGGCGCGGGGTGTGGTTGTAGCCGGTGGCGACCACGACCGCGGCGCCGGTCAGCTCGCGGCCGCCCGAGGCGTGCAGCAGCCAGCCGGCGCCGTCGGGCGCGCGCTCGACGCGGAAGACCTCGACACCGGTGACGATCTCCAGCTTGTGGTGTTCGGCGTACCTCTCCAGGTACCGCACCACGTCGTCCCGGGCCGCCCACCGACCGAAGCGGCGCGGCATCGGCAGACCGGGCAGCGCCGAGAGGCGGCGGGTGGTGTGCAGGCGCAGCCGGTCGTAGTGGCGCCGCCAGGAGGCGCCGACGTGGTCGGCCCGCTCCAGGACGACGGCCCGCAGACCCCGCGCGCGCAGCGCGTGGGCGACGGCGAGGCCGCCGGGACCGGCGCCTATGACGTACACGGGACGGTCCGCGGGGTGTGCGGGCTGCGGTTCAGCGGACGCTGTGGAGTCGGCCATGCGGCGAGCGTAATCATGCTTGTGGTTGATGGGTCTCGGTCAAGAGCGGAATCGGTTGCGGATCGGTCACGACCACCGCCGGCGGTCGGATTGAATGGCTCGATGGCCCACACACGCATGCAGACCCTCGCGCCCTCCCTCACCGAACCGCGCGGACACGGCCTCCACCTCCGGTCCTGGGACGCCGGCTCCGACGCCGACGCCGAGACGTGGCTGCGCGGCTGCCTGGACCCCGAGTTCCAGCGCTGGAACACACCGCTCAGGCTGTGGACGGACCTCGCCGGCGCCCGTGAGTCGCTGCGCGCCCGCGCCCGGGACGCCGGGCAGGGCAGGTCCGCGTCGTTCCGGATCACGGACGAGGCGAGCGGCACGGTGCTGGGCCACATCGGCGTCAACGAGATCAACCTGCCGCTGAAGCTGGCACGGGTCGGCTACTGGGTGCTCCCCGAGGCCCGCGGCCGGGGGGTCGCCTCCCGCGCCCTGCTCCTCGCGTCGCGCTGGGCCTTCGCGGAACTCGGCCTGTACCGCCTGGAACTGGGTCACGCGGTCGGCCACGACGCCTCCTGCCGGATCGCCGAACGCTGCGGCTACGCCTACGAGGGCACGATGCGCGGGGCGATGTTCGAGGCCGGCCGGCACGACACGTTCCGCGACGCGCATCTGCACGCGCGGCTGGCGACGGACCCGGAGCCCTCGGCGCCCGCCGCTCGGTGACCGTCGCTCACGGCCACAGCAGCCGCGTGCCCCAGCCGCCTTCCTCCGTCCGCCGGTAGGCCAGCCGTACGTGGCGGCGGCGGGCGTCGCCCTGGAAGAACTCCACCTCGTCGGGGAGCAGCCGGTACAGCGTCCAGGACGGGACGGGCGCGTCCGGCTCCCGGCCGGCCCGCTCCCAGGCCGCCTCGGAGGCACGGGCCAGCTCGTCCGGCGAGTCCAGGTCGGCGCTCTGCCGACCGGTGAGGGCGGCGGCCAGGGCGCCCGTCGACCGCGCGTGCAGGTCGGCGTGCGCCACGTCGGCCGGGGCGACGGCGACCGGGCCGCGCAGGCGCACCTGGCGGCCCAGCACCGGCCAGTAGAAGACGAGCGCGGCGTACGGGCGGGCGGCGAGGTGGCGGCCCTTGCGGCTGTCGGCGTGCGTGGCGAAGGACCAGCCGTCCGCGTCCGCACCGTGCAGCATCACGACGCGTACGTCCGGCAGGCCCTCCGCGTCCGCCGTCGCCAGCGACACGGTGTGCGGCTCGCTCTGACCGGCGGCCACCGCCTCGGCGAACCACGCCGTGAACAGGGCCAGGGGATCGCCGGGCGCGGTGGCCGGGTCGAAGGGCGGCAGTTCGGTGACCGCGGGATCCCACACCCGCAGCGACCTCAGCGACTCGTGAAGATCGGTTCCCATGCCCCGATTGTCACGGGCGCCGGGCCCCGGTTCACACCGAGCCGAGGTCGGAGGAGACCCAGCGCTCGGGCCGCATGCGGACGATGACCTGCTCGCCGTGGTTCGCGGAGGCGAAGGCGACGTAGCCGTCGACCTTCTCGGCGGGGAGGTAGCGGGCGGTGATCTCCCGCAGGTCGTCCTCGGTGGCGGTGACCGTCTCGACGACCGGCCCCTCCACCGACACGTACCGGATGGTGGGCTCCAGCCGGTCGACCATCAGGGAGAACCGGCCCGCCGCCTTGATCAGCTCGTTCTTGCGGCTGTCGAGACCGGTCATGATCCATACGTCGCCGCCGGGCTCGTACTGGTACCAGATCGGCACGGTCAGCGGGGCGCGGCCCGCTCCCGCGTCGACCGCGAGCGCCGCGATGTGGGGCTCGGCCAGGAACTTCTCACGCTCTTCGCGGGTCAGGGCCATTCCGGTCTCCTCCAGCGGGTACGGACGTCGTTGTCTTGGCTCAACACCGGCCGGGCACACGGCTGTTCCCCGTCAGGCGTCCGTCAGGACATCGCTCTCCCGCCGGACGTCCGTCAGGACAACGCCAGCCGCTGCACCAACAGGAACGCCCCGATGCCCAGCATCGCGGCGCCCGACGTACGGGTGACCGCGCGGGCCGCGGCCGGGCGCGCGCCCAGGACGGCACGGGCGGCGACACCGACCGTGAGGTAGACGGCGGCACAGCACGCCATGTGCAGCAGTCCCAGGACGACAGTCTGCACGGGCACCGGCAGGTGCGCACCCCGGGTGACCAGGAACTGCGGCAGCACGGACAGGTAGAGCAGCAGGCCCTTCGGGTTGAGCCCGCTGATCGTGGCACCGCGCAGGAACACCCGGGCCCGGGAGCCGCCCTCCGCGGCGGCCGGGCCGTCCTGCGCGGCCGCCCCCGGAGTGCCGGGCCGGCGCAGCACCGACCACCCCAGCCACACCAGGTACGCCGCCCCCGCCACCGTCAGCACCGTGAGCAGACCCGGCGACCCGGCCACCAGCACCGCCAGCCCGGCCGCCGCCAGCAGGGTGTGCAGCGCGTACCCGGCGACCAGGCCGCCCACCGCCCACGTCACCGACCGGTCGCGCAGCCCGGCCGTGATGGCGTACGCCCAGTCCGCGCCCGGCACGCACACCAGCAGGAGGTCCAGGGCGAGGAAGGAGATGAGGAGTCCCGAGTCCATGCCGGGAAGATTAGGCGCATACGTCCCGAAGGTGTTCCCGAAGTTTTCCCCGGTGAGCGCGTGCAGTGGAAGAATCTGCCCCGTGGACGACATGGACCGGAAGATTCTTGCCGAGCTGCAGCAGGACGGGCGGCTGACCGTGACCGAGCTGGCCGCGCGGGTGCGGCTGAGCGTCTCACCGTGTCACCGGCGGCTGCGTGAGCTGGAGCGGTCGGGGGCCATCGGCGGCTACCGGGCGGTGGTGGACCCGGCCGCCGTGGGGCTGAACTTCGAGGCGCTGGTCTTCGTGTCGATGCGGCAGGAGGACCGGGACACGGTCGCCGAGTTCGAGCGGGCGGTCAGCGAGGTGGCGGAGGTGGTGGAGGCGCAGCGGCTGTTCGGGGAGCCGGACTACCTGCTGCGCGTGGTCGCCGCCGACCTGGCGGCCTACCAGCGGCTCTACGACGAGCGGCTCGCCACCCTGCCCGGGGTGCAGCGGCTGACGTCGACGCTGGTGATGAAGCACGTGGTGCAGGACCGGCCGCTGCCGGCGTAGCGCGGCGCGCGGCGCGCGCGGCCCGGATGACAGGCTGCCGGGCGTACCGCTACTTGGTGGGCTTCTTGCCGGTGACGCCCAGATACATCAACAGGGCCAGGTTTGGCTTGAGTTCGGCCTGCTTGACGCCCCAGGAGGAGAATCCTTTCTGGTGCGACGCGGCGGCCGCGAGCATGACGACCAGCGAACCGGAGATCGCCGCCGGGTTCACGTCCTTGTCGACCTTGCCCTTGGCCTGCAGTTCGGCGACGGAGTCCGCGAGGGAGGAGTTCACCGAGTTCAGGATCTTCATCCGGATCTTGGAGAACCGCTTGTCGCCCTCCGCCGCGCCCAGGTCGATCACCCGGAGAATCGCGTCGTTCTTCCGCCAGAACTCCAGGAAACCGTCGACGAGTTCCTGCGCCGTCTGCCAGCCGGCCTTGCCGACCCAGGAGCGGCCCGCCGTCAGCTCGGCCAACCCGGTGCTCTCGGCGGCCATTTGCTCGGCGATCTCCAGGACGGCGCCCTCGACGTCCGGGAAGTACTGGTAGAAGGTCGCGGGCGACGTGCCGGCCTTGCGGGCGACATCGATGACTTTGACATCGCGATAGGGGGAGGAGCTGAGCATTTCGCTGAGGCAGTCGAGCAGTTTCTGCCTGGTCGCCTGCCCACGTCGACCGGCCACGCGGCCGTCGACGGTACGCACTTGTCCTGTCATGCCGTCAGCTTACCGACGGGTGATCCGAGCGCGATTCGGCCGACTGCAAATGGGGTGCGCGAGCGTCGAGAGGCTGGTGTGCCTGGTCTGCGCGGTGCGGGCGGCGCGGTTACTTTGACGGCATGGCCGAAAACGGGGCATCAGCGAAGCGGACGTCCGGCGACCCGGGCGAGGTGTCCGCACACCCGGAAGGCGTTCCCTGCTGGGTGGACGCACACCTCTCCGACGTGGCGGCGGGCAAGCGGTTCTACGGCGAGCTCTTCGGCTGGACCTTCGAGGAGCAGGCCGATGCGGCGGCGGGCGAGTGGGTGTGGGCGCGGCTGGACGGCGAGCCCGTCGCGGCCCTGGTCCGCAAGACGGACGGCCGGATGCCCACCGTGTGGTCCGTGTACTTCCACACCCCGGACGCGGCGGCACTGGCCGAGCGGATCCGGGCGGGCGGCGGGCAGGTCGTCACCCCGCCCCACCCGGTCGGCGGCCTGGGCACCACCGCGCTCGCCGCCGATCCCGACGGAGCGGTCTTCGCCCTGTGGCAGCCGGCCGGCCACCCCGGCTTCGGGCGCCGGCACGAGCCGGGCACCTTCACCTGGGCCGAGCTGTACACCCGGGACACCGAGGCCGCCAACACCTTCTACGGCGACCTCTTCCACGACGCCCTCTTCGGCCCGGAGGCCGCCCCCGACTTCGGCCGCGCCCCGGTCTCCTCCGTCTTCCCCGCCCAGATGCCGCCGCACTTCCTCGTCCACTTCCTGGTCGGGGACGTCGAGGCCGCGCTCGGTGCGGTGGCCCGGCTCGGCGGGCGGGTACGGGTTCCGCCGTTCGAGACGTCGTACGGCGGGGTGGCCGTGGTCTCGGACGACCAGGGGGCGTCGTTCGCGCTGCTGCAACGCTGAACGGGTCCGCGGGACCGTGACCCTATGTCCGGGATCGGGTGAGACACCCCGATTGTCCCCAGGTTCGCCACCAGCGCCTCGGACAGGAAGAATCGGGGTGCGTGGCGCCACGGAGGTGCGGTGGTGAGACGCTGCACTTCGGTCGCGTACATATGTGGGTGGCGCGGCCCGTACGGGGAGGTGGCAGGCAAGTGGTGGATCAGCTGACGCAGCACGATCCGCGGCGGATCGGGCCGTTCGAGGTGCTGGGCCGGCTCGGCGCCGGCGGCATGGGGCTGGTCTATCTCGCGCGCTCGGCGTCCGGCCGGCGCGTGGCGATCAAGACGGTCCGCACGGAGCTGGCGGAGGACCAGCTGTTCCGCGTCCGCTTCACGCGCGAGGTGGAGGCGGCCCGCGCGGTCTCCGGCTTCTACACGGCGGCGGTGGTCGACGCCGACCCCCGCGCGGCGGTCCCGTGGCTGGCCACGGCCTACGTTCCCGCACCCTCCCTCGAGGAGATAGTGAACGAGTGCGGGCCGCTGCCGGCCCAGGCGGTGCGCTGGCTGGCGGCGGGCGTGGCGGAGGCGCTCCAGTCGATCCACGGCGCCGGACTCGTCCACCGCGACCTCAAGCCCTCCAACGTCCTCGTCGTCGAGGACGGCCCCCGGGTGATCGACTTCGGCATCGCGTCCGGCGTCTCGAACACCCGTCTGACGATGACGAACGTCGCCGTCGGCACCCCCGCCTACATGTCCCCGGAGCAGGCGAAGGACTCCCGCAGCGTCACCGGCGCGAGCGACGTGTTCTCGCTCGGCTCCATGCTGGTCTTCGCCGCCACCGGGCACCCGCCGTTCCACGGTGCCAACCCGGTCGAGACGGTCTTCATGCTGCTGCGCGAGGGCCCGGACCTGGAAGGGCTCCCGGACGAGCTGCGCCCGCTCATCGAGTCCTGCATGCAGATGGAGGCGACCGGCCGCCCCAACCCCGCCGACCTCCAGGCGCAGCTCGCCCCGCACCTGTTCGGCTCCGGCTCCGACGACAGCGGTACGGCGTCGGCGTGGCTGCCCGAGCGGGCGGTGGGCCTGATCGAGGGCCGCCGCAACGGGCGCCCCCCGGTCAAGCCCGCCGCGACGGGCGGCGGACGCGGCGGTGGCCCGGCCGGCGCCCGCCCCGCCGTGCCCGCGCCCGTGTTGCCGCCCCCGCCCTCGCACGACCCCGTCGTACCGGCGCCGCCCGTGCACGGACCGCCGGTGCCCGCGCCCGTCGGCGCCCCCGACTCCGGCCCGGTCCGGCTGGCCGGCGGCTCGGTGCCCATCGGCCCCGGCCCGCGCGTCGCCGACATGCGCTCCGCGGCGGTCGCCGCACCCCCGCCGGAGTCCGCCCTCGCCGCGTCCTGGTCCCGCCCGCGCCCCGGCGTCAACGGCGCCGACCCCGCCGTACCGGCGGCGGCCCCGCCCGCCCCCACCGCGCCTCCCGAGGCGTCACCGGCGGGCTGGCGCCCCTGGCGCTTCCGCATGTCCAACGACGTCTGGGGCACGCCGTCCGTCGCCGGGGACCTCGTCTACGTCACCTCCTTCGAGGTGCACGCCCTGGACGTGGCCACCGGGCGCCGCCGCTTCAAGACCCGGGACGTCGCCTGGTCGATGGCGGTCGCGGACGGCCGTATCCACGCCTCCGACGGCCCGACCCTCTTCGCCCTGGACGCCCGCGAGGGCGCCGACCTGTGGCGCCTGCAGACGGACGCCTGGGTGTACTCGCTGCAGGCGTCCCGCGGCACCGTGGTCACCGCCACCCGCGGCGGCGGCGTGCAGGGCTGGGAGGCCTCGGGCGGCCAGAAGCTGTGGGAGATCACCGGCGCCCAGACCGACTTCGAGTCCCCGGAGGCGGGCGCGGCCCTGCACGAAGGCACGGTGTACGTCTGGCAGGACGCCCGGCTGCGCGCCCTGGACGCCCGGACCGGCGACGAGCGCTGGTCGTACCCGATCGGCGACGCCGCCTCCTGCGGCGGGGTGCCGGTCCGCGTCGCCCAGGCACCCGACGGATACGTCTACGTCTGTGCCGGCACCCGGGCCCTCGCCCTGGAGGTCACCACCGGCCACGTCCGCTGGCACTTCGAGGCCCCGGCGGTCTTCCTCGCCCCGCCCACCTTCGTGCCGGGCCCCGCGGTGACCGGCGGCGGCGTCTACCTGGCCGACTACCTCGGCACGGTCTACGCCCTCGACGCCACCGACGGCCGCGACCGCTGGCGCATCGCCACCGAGGCCCGCTCCTCGACCGACCCGGTCCTGGTGGCCGCCGGCCACGTCCACGTGGGCAGCGGCAAGGGGCTCTACACCCTGGACGCGGTCACCGGCACTCCCAAGTGGCGCTTCCAGGCGGGCGGCGACATCGTGGGCGCCCCCGCGGTGGCCGAGGGCCGCATCCACTTCGGCTCGACCGACCACCTGCTCTACACGCTCAAGGCCGACGACGGCCGCCTCCGCTGGAAGCTGGCGACCGGCGGCGAGATCACCGGCTCCCCGGTCGTCCGCGACGGCATCGTGTACGCGTGCAGCAAGGACCGCTGCGTGTACGCGCTGGACGCGGAGAAGGGCACCGGGACGGCCCGCACCACCTGAGTCCGGACCGCGCGCACACCGGCCGCGGCCCGGACACACGTCGGCCGCGGCGGCTCCCCTCCGCGCCGCCGCGGCCGATCCCCGTGTGGGAAGAAAGGTCTACTTGCCGTCGCCGTCCAGGTCCAGGGCGGGCGGGGCCGGCATGGCGTTGTCCATCGTCCTGATGGCGTCATGGGCGGGCCCGCTGGGCATGGCGTTGTCGAGCGTGGTGACGGTCTCGTCGTTCGCCGGCGGCGTGGGCATGGCGTTGTCCTGCGGGGTGATCTCCGCGTCCGTCTTCTTGTCGCTCATGTCATCAGTCCTTTGCTGCGGTGTCGGCGAGTGAGCAACGCCCGTCCGGTAGCTCCCCCGTGGGCCGCCGGACGGGCGTTCGGAGCCGCACGATACTTCCCGGGCTCCCGGCCACCCCGCCTGCCCCCCGACGCGACGGTGTGACAGGAACGACAGTGCCCGAGGGCGATAAACGAATGCTGAACGTCCCAGCCGCAGGCCCCACCCGCACGCCCCACAGGGCCGGTTCAGGCGGCCGTCAGCGGCGAGAGGAGTGCCCGCACCTCGTCCGCCTGCGGCGCGCCGCACTGCTGGAGCAGGTTGAGGGCCTCCTGCCAGCACGCCTTCGCCCTGTCCACCTGTCCGAGTGCGGACAGGGAACGTCCCAGCAGCGTCAGGACGTTGCCCCGCATCCGGTCGCCACCGATGCATCCCAGCGCCAGCGCCTGCTCCGAGTGCCGGGCCGCCTGCGCGGGCCGGCGGGCGGCCAGGTGCACCTCGGCGATGCGGAAGTTGGTCGTTCCCTGCCACAGGCGCTGCCGGTGGGTCTCGAAGATGCACAGGGCGTCGGAGAACTGCTGGAGCGCCTCGCTGTGGCGGCCGGCCGCGGTCAGCGCGATGCCCAGCGTGAAGTGTCCGTTGGCGAGGCGCATGGTCCGGCCGATGTCGAGCTGTGCGGTCAGTCCGCGGTGCGCGATGGCCACCGCCTTCTCGGTGTTGCCCATACCCAGGTGTGCGCGGGAGAGGTTGCACAGGCTGAGCGCTTCGCCGGCCCGGTTGTCGGCTGCCCGGTACCCGTCGATGGCCTGCTCCAGGAAGGCCCGTCCGTCCGCGTACCGGCCCTGGTGCAGCGAGATGAGCCCCCGGTCGTTGGCGACCCAGCTCACGGCGGTCGTGTCCCGCGCGGACTCCGCCAGCGTCATGGCCGACTCCGCCTGTTCGGCGGCCTGCTGGATGCGGCCGGAGACCAGCAGGACGTTGGTGAGGGTGGTCCGGGCCCGGCCCTGCGCGCGCGCGTCCCCGGCGTCCTCGGTGGCGTCGCACATCGCGCGTGCCGTCGTCTCGTACTGGTGGGAGTTGGCACCGGACTCCGTCAGGTCCTTGGCCGCCCACAGCAGGTCCACCGCCCGCCGCAGCCTGGCCGTTCCGGCGCACTGCCGCACGCACGCGAGCAGCGGCGCCGCCTCGCTGTACAGCCAGTCCAGCGCCGCCGAACCGTCGTCGAACGTGAGCCCGGGGTACTCCGTCGGCTCCAGGCCGTCCACCAGCCGGTCCCCGGGCCGCTCGATCGCGTAGACCGCCGCCGCCGTGGCCAGATAGAAGTCCAGCAGCCGCGACAGCGCCGCCCCCCGCTCGCTCGGCGGATGCTCGTCGCGCTCCGCGCACGCACGCGCGTAGAGGCGGACCAGGTCGTGGAGCCGGTACCGGCCCGGTGCCGCCGATTCGAGCAGCGACGTGTCCACCAGGGACTCCAGGAGGTCCTCGGTGTCCTCCGCCGGGAGGTCCAGTACGGCCGCCGCCGCCGCGAGGGAGATGTCCGGGCCGTCCGCGAGCCCCAGCAGCCGGAAGGCGCGGGCCTGGGCCGGTTCCAGTTGGCCGTAGCCCAGTTCGAAGGTGGCCTTGACGGCCAGGTCGCCGGCCTGGAGTTCGTCCAGGCGGCGTCGCTCGTCCGCCAGCTTGGCCGCCAGCACCGACACCGTCCATGTGCGCCGGGCGGCCAGCCGCGACGCCGCGATGCGGATCGCCAGCGGCAGGAAGCCGCACGCCCCCACCACGTCCAGCGCCGCCTCCCGCTCCGAGGCCACCCGCTCCTCGCCGACGATCTTCGTGAAGAGGGCCAGCGCCTCCTCCGGGGACATCACGTCCAGGTCGATCAGATGCGCCCCCGCGAGGTCCACCATCCGCACCCGCGACGTCACCAGCGCCGCGCAGCCGTCCGTACCGGGCAGCAGCGGGCGTACCTGTGCGGCGTCCCGGGCGTTGTCGAGGAGGACGAGGACGCGGCGGCCGTCCAGGACGGAGCGGTACAGGGCGGCCCGCTCCTCCAGGGAGTCCGGTACGGCCGCGTCGGCCGTGCCCAGGGCACGCAGGAAGGAGCCCAGTACCGTCTCCGGTTCCGCCGCCCGCGCGCCCGCGCCCTGGAGGTCGACGTACAACTGCCCGTCGGGAAAGGCGGCCCGCGCCTGGTGGGCGACGTGCACCGCCAGGGTCGTCTTGCCGACGCCGCCGATGCCGGCCAGCGCGGAGACCGCCATCACGCGGCCCGCGTGCTTCTCGCCGGAGGCGGAGGCCAGTACGTCGCTCAGCTCGCGCACGAAGGACGCCCGGCCGGTGAAGTCCGAGACCGAGGCGGGCAGCTGGGCCGGGCGGACCGGGGCCACCACCGTCTCCGCGGCCGGTGCCGACGGCTCGGCCAGACCCGGGTCGGCCCGGAGGATGCGCTGCTGGAGTTCCCGGAGGCCGGGGCGCGGGTCGACGCCCAGTTCGTCGGCGAGCAGGCGCCGCGTGTCGGCGTAGACGGCGAGGGCCTCGGCCTGGCGTCCGCTGCGGTAGAGGGCCAGCATCAGCAGTTCGCGCAGGCGTTCGCGCAGGGGGTGCGCCGCCGTGAGGGCCGTGAGCTCCGAGAC
Organism: Streptomyces sp. BB1-1-1; assembly: GCF_031597775.1. Lineage (NCBI taxonomy): Bacteria > Bacillati > Actinomycetota > Actinomycetes > Kitasatosporales > Streptomycetaceae > Streptomyces > Streptomyces sp. BB1-1-1. The sequence goes on from NZ_CP134203.1 coordinate 4,993,392, forward strand.
CGCCTCGGCGTGGCAGCCCTGCTCCAGGTCCATGTCGAGGCAGGTTTCGAGGAGTTGGAGCCGCCACTCTTCCAGGCGGACGCGTTGCGCCTCCGCGTAGGGGCCCGGGACGCCCGCCAGCACCTCGCCGTCCCACCGCGCCAGCGCGCGGCGCAGCAGGTCACGGGCGTGGCACAGGTTCCCGGCGGCCCGCGCCTTCTCCGCCTCGGCGGCCAGGTCCTGGACGGCGGCCAGGTCCAGCGCCCCCTCGCCCAGGCCCCGCACGGCGTACCCGCCCGACTCGCTCACCAGGACCCCGGGGTCCAGCACCTTCCGCAGCCGGGACGCGTACGTGCGCAGCGCCGCCAGCGCCTGCGACGGAGGTTCCTCGCCCCACAGGGCGTCGATCAGTTCGGCGGCCGTGGCCGTACGGCCCTCGCGGAGCAGCAGTGCGGCCAGCAGGGCGCGCTGCTGCGGGGAGCCGGTGGCCAGCGGTTCCTCGCCGCGCCAGGCGCGTACGGGTCCGAGCACCCCGAAACGCAGCGCCGTCGACTCGTCCGGTTCCGCCGGGGACCCGGGACGCCGCTGCTCCGGTACCCGCGGTACACCGTCCATGCAGTCCCCCTAGACATCCTGAGCAACTACGTCAGTTTGCCTTGTTCATGCCGACCTCGTCAGCCGTGGGAGACGCCGATCACAGGTCCCTCACCTGCTCCCTCACCTCTCCAGGTCCACCCGCACCGTCAGCAGCCCCGTCCCGACCCCCATGGCCCGCACCGCGAGGCTGTTGAAGCGGGGGAGGCGCCGCAGGCGCGCGATCGGGTCGTCGTCGGGGAGGAGGTGGGCCGTCCCCGGGTGCCAGCTACCCCGGATCCGTACCCGTACCCGCGGGTCGGCCCGGATGTTGCGGACGTACTGGGACCGCTCGCCGAACTCCGACACCAGCCAGAAGGAGTCGCCCACGCGGCGCCCGCCGACCGGCGTGCGGCGGGGGAGGCCGGAGGCGCGGCCGGTGGTCTCCAGCAGGGTCTGGCTCGGCAGGCGGCGCAGGACGGCGTTGAGTCGGCGCTGGACGGCCGTGACGGCCCGGTACTTCTTCTCGGCGTAGGGCGGCTTCTGGGCGTGGGGCGGCTTCCCGGCGTTGGACGACTTCGACATCGTTCGTTCACGCTCCCGTCTCGTGTGCCTCCATGTTCCCCGGAAAACCTCAGAGGGAAGATTTGGGCAGGGCCAAGAGACGGGTGGTGCGGTCGTGCGGGTCGTGACCTGGAATCTGTGGTGGCGGTTCGGGCCGTGGGCCGACCGGCAGAAGGCGATCCTCGCCGTGCTGGCGGAGTCGCGGCCCGATGTGGTGGGGCTCCAGGAGGTGTGGGCCGCCGACGACGGCGGGAACCTCGCCGAGTGGCTGGCCGGCGAACTCGGCCTGCACTGCGCCTGGGCCGCCTCCGAGGCCCCCGAGCGGTGGCAGCGCCGGATCGGGGACGACACGGTCGCCATCGGCACCGCGGTGCTCAGCCGCTGGCCCGTGGTGGAGCGGGCCGCGCTGCGCCTGCCGGCCCCCGAGGAACTCGACGACGGACGCCTCGCGCTGTACGCCCGCCTGGACGCGCCCGGCCACCCGGTGCCGTTCTTCACCGCCCACCTGAACTCGGGCGGCAACGCCTCGGCGGTGCGCCGCGAACAGGCGGCAGCCCTCGCGGAGTTCGTCGCCGCCAACCGCCACGGCACCGCCTTCCCGCCCGTAGTCACCGGGGACTTCAACGCCACCCCCGACTCCGCCGAGGTCCGGCTCCTCACCCGCCCGGTCCCCGGGCGGGCCGCCCTGCTCGACGCCTGGGACTGCGCCGACCCGTCGGCCCCGTCCGCCACCTGGGACGGCGCCAACCCGTACATCCCCGGCGGCCCGGTGCCGGGCGCGCGGATCGACTACGTCCTCGTCGGCCCGCCCGGCCCGGAGGGACTCGCCCGCGTACGCGCCGTACGACGGGCCGGCGACGGCCCCGTGGACGGCGTATGGCCCTCCGACCACGCGGCGGTCGTCGTGGACCTGGCCGGCAATTGACGCCGGAGAGCGGGCATGTCCGCCCGGCACGAATTCGATGAATGCTCAATTACCGTGCGTGTATGTGCCGGTGGTCAAGTGATCGATTCGTGGGTAGCATGCACGTGTGCCTGGCGCTCCACCGACCAATGGAGTTCCGGTACATGCTGCTTTCTCTCCTGACCAGAGAGTCGGCGGCAGACCGAATCGGGGGAAGAAGTACCGGGGGGACCGTCGGTTTCCACGCCTGTTCAGATCGCCCATGTACGGGCTTCTTTCCCCTTGCGACGACGCAAGGAAGATACGAATGAACAGCAATACGTTGCGCATGGCCGCCGTCTCGGCCGTCACGGCCATCGCTCTCGGTGGGACCGCGGGGCTGGCCCAGGCGGCACAGCCCGCCCCGGCGAGTACGACGCGGACCGCCGTCACGGCCACGCAGCAGGCCGAGGCCCAGCAGGCGGCGCGCACCCTGCTGGCGAGCCCGCTGGCAGCCGAACTCTCCGCGGCCGAGCGCTCGGAGATGCGCGCCGTCGCCGACGGCCAGTACGCGGCGGCCGGCAAGTGGGGCGCCATCAAGGCCGCGTTCAGCAAGATCGGCGGCTTCGCGAAGGCCATCAAGGGCAAGTACAGCGACTTCAAGAAGTGGTACGACGGGCTGTCCTGGTGGGTGAAGGCGCCGCTCAAGGCCATCACCCCGGGCCTGACGCTCCTCGAGATCTACAACGCCCTTCGCTGACGCGGGCCCCACTCGGCCGAACACGAAGACACGGAGTACTCGGTATGACCGACACCATGTCCCCCCGCGCCGCCACGGAAGGCACGTGGGCCCTGCCTCTGCTCGTGCTCGCTCCCCTGGCGCTGGTCAGGCTCCTCACGGAGCCCTCCACGCCGTGGCTCGCCGCTTCCTGGGGGCTTCTGGCCCTGTCCGCCGTCCTGATGGCGGTCGGGTGGAGCACGGTGCTGCGCCACGGGACCCGCACGGGCGGGGCATGGGCCACGTGTCTTCTCGTCCACGGGGCGTTCGTCTGGAATGTGATCGTCCTCGTCCGCCAGTAGCGCGGGGAATTGCACGACTGCGCATTCTTCGCCGAGGAGCAAGAGCGGTAATCGGGGAAGGAAGTCCGAGGGACCTTCGGTTTCCACGCCTGTCAGATCACCTTGAGGCTTCCTTCCCCTTGCGATAACGCACGACGAGTCTACATGAGCGCTACACGGCTCGAGGCGGCGAACGGTAATTCGGCCGGTTTCCCGATTACTCGAATATGCCTGCCGTCGACCTGCCTTCGGCCTACCCGCGCCCCAGGAAAATCGGGTTCGTGAACGCGGCCAGTGCTCCCGGCAGGGGCCCCGCCGCCGCCTCGTGTCGCAGTTCCGCCCGTACGTATGCCGCGTACGAGGCGGTCGTTCGCCACTCCGCGACGCCCGAGCCGGACACCGGCAGGGGTGGGCCGGTGAACAGCACGCCCTGGTCCGTGACGAAGCGCACCGTGCAGCGCGGGGCGCCCGTCACCTCCAGGCGGACGGTGACCGGGGTGTCACCGTCCACGCGCAGCCGCTCGCCGATGCCGGCGTGCTCGCCCCGGCCGCCGGACGCGGTGAGGGCCAGCGACACCTTCGCCGACTCGGCGACGTACGAGCGCCCGGCCCGGATGCCCTCCTGGATCGCCTCCCGGGTCAGGTCGTCGGCGAGGACGACGGTCTGCGGGCGGCCGATGACGTCCGGGGCGCGGTGCGAGTCGCTGCTGCCCATCGCCGGGAGCCAGCCACGTCCGTCCCGCCCGTCGCGCACGGCGGCGACCAGCATGCCGTCCCAGTCGGCCAGCGCCACCTCGTCGTCGGGCGTGTAGGCCCCGTTCCACACCTCGACCGCGTCCGCCTCGCCGAACCCGAACTTCCAGTTGCAGCCGATGCAGGTGGCGTGCGGGTGGGCCGGGACGACCAGGCCGCCGGCGCGGCGGATCTGCCGGGCGAAACGGCCGAAGCGGTTGTCGCGGGCCCGGTAGCGCCAGTCGACGAAGGTGCCGGGATCGGTGCCCAGCGCGACGACGTGGCCGTTGCGGGTCGTCACCTCCTCGCCGAGCAGGATCAGCAGGTCGTCCCCGGCCTCCTCGGCCCAGTGCGCGTGCGCCGAGTGCGTGTTGTGCTCGGAGGAGTTGATGAAGTCCAGGCCCGCCGCCCGTGCCAGCGCCGCGATCTCGGCGAGGGTGTAGCGGCCGTCGGAGTACACGGAGTGCAGGTGGCAGTCGCCCCGGTACCAGGCGCGTCCCCGCCCCTTGGCGCGCTCGGACGGATACACCGGCCGTACGGCCCTGGCCTGCTCCCCGTACGTCAGCGTGATCGTGATCTCGTACGACAGGCCCTGCGGGGCCACCGTGTACGGGCCGAGCGCGATGTGCCACACACCCGGTCGCACGGGTCCCGGAATGTACCCCGGTGTCGCCTCGTCGGCCCGGACGAAGAACTCCGTGCGCGCGCCGCCCGACCAGCCGCGGAAGCCCCGGCCCCCCAGATCGGTGCCGCGCTCGTCGAAGAGACCGATGTCGAGGGCGTTGCCCTGGGTGCCGGCCGGGACGGTGGGGCGGTCGTAGGTGTAGGCGACCCGGATCTCCCGGACCCCCGAGGGGACTTCGACCGGGACGTACACGAAATCGGGGGAACCGGGCGGCAGGGTGCCGCGCACGGTCCTGGTCTGCGGGCCCGGGCTGTTCCGGTCCGACGCCGAAGCGAAGCTCACGCTTCCCAACGTAAGCGCGGCGGCGGCTCCCGTCACGAACAGGGCGCGTCTGCCCGGGCCGGTGCCGGCGTGGTCGTCCTCGCACATGCTGCTGCTCCCAGTGTCGTCAGTGCCATGACATCGGTGGTGCAGGGGTGGTGCGTGCAACCCTCGTATTGAGCCGTGAACTCCCGTGCAAGGAAAGGGGTTCGACGGATTGAGAGCGGGGAACCGCGCGGTGCGGACACGGGCCCGCCGCGGTGGGCCGGCGGGACGGGCCCGGCGTCCTGATCACCCCGCTCGTATGCTCGAAGGATGACGACTTCCGCGACCTCCGGAACCGGACCCGCCGACCCCACGGGTCCTGCGGGTCCCACCGAGAACTCCCTGCGTCGCGCTCTCAAACGCGCTCGGGACGGCGTCGCCCTCGACGTGTCCGAGGCGGCGGTGCTGCTCCAGGCCCGCGGCGAGCACCTCGAAGCGCTCACCGCGTCCGCCGCCCGGGTCCGGGACGCGGGCCTGGAGGCCGCCGGGCGCCCCGGCGTCATCACGTACTCGAAGAGCGTCTTCATCCCGCTGACCCGGCTGTGCCGGGACAAGTGCCACTACTGCACCTTCGTCACCGTCCCCGGCAAGCTGCGCCGCGAGGGCCACGGGATGTTCATGTCCCCGGACGAGGTCCTCGACATCGCCCGGCGCGGCGCCGCCCTCGGCTGCAAGGAAGCCCTCATCACCCTCGGCGACAAGCCCGAGGACCGCTGGCCCGAGGCGCGCGAGTGGCTCGACGCGCACGGCTACGACGACACCATCGCCTACGTCCGCGCCATCTCGATCCGCATCCTGGAGGAGACGGGCCTCCTCCCGCACCTCAACCCCGGCGTCATGACCTGGACGGACTTCCAGCGGCTCAAGCCGGTCGCCCCGTCGATGGGCATGATGCTGGAGACCACCGCGACCCGCCTGTGGTCCGAGCCCGGCGGCCCCCACCACGGCTCCCCGGACAAGGAACCGGCCGTCCGCCTGCGCGTCCTGGAGGACGCCGGCCGTTCCTCGGTCCCCTTCACCTCCGGTGTCCTCATCGGCATCGGCGAGACCTACGAGGAGCGCGCCGAGTCGCTGTTCGCCCTCCGCAAGGTCTCCCGCGCCTACCACGGCATCCAGGAACTGATCATCCAGAACTTCCGCGCCAAGCCGGACACGGCGATGCGCGGCATGCCCGACGCGGAACTGGACGAACTGGTCGCCACGGTGGCCGTCGCCCGCCACATCATGGGCCCGTCCGGCTGCCTCCAGGCCCCGCCCAACCTGGTGGACTCGGAGTACGAGCGCCTGATCGGCGCGGGCATCGACGACTGGGGCGGGGTCTCCCCGCTCACCATCGACCACGTCAACCCCGAGCGTCCCTGGCCGCAGATCGACGAACTCGCCGAGAAGTCCCGCACGGCCGGCTTCGAGCTGCGCGAACGGCTCTGCGTGTACCCGGAGTTCGTCCAGCGCGGCGAGCCCTGGCTGGACCCGCGGCTGCGCCCGCACGTCGCGGCCCTCGCCGACCCGGCCACCGGCCTGGCCCGCGAGGACGCGACGGTCGAGGGCCACCCGTGGCAGGAACCGGACGAGGCGTTCACCGCGACCGGCCGCACCGACCTGCACACCACCATCGACACCGAGGGCCGTACGTCGGACCGCCGCGACGACTTCGACGAGGTGTACGGCGACTGGGGCGCCCTGCGCGAGGCCGCCGCCCCCGGCATGGCACCGGAGCGCATCGACACCGACGTACGCGCCGCGCTGGCCACGGCGGCCGACGACCCCACGAAGCTCACGGACGACGAGGCCCTCGCCCTGCTGCACGCCGACGGCCCGGCGCTGGACGCCCTGTGCAAGGTGGCCGACGACGTGCGCAAGTCCGTCTCGGGCGACGACGTCACGTACATCGTCACGCGGAACATCAACTTCACGAACGTCTGCTACACCGGCTGCCGCTTCTGCGCCTTCGCCCAGCGCCGCACGGACGCCGACGCCTACACGCTCTCCCTGGAGCAGGTCGCCGACCGCGCGCAGCAGGCCTGGGAGGTGGGCGCGGTCGAGGTCTGCATGCAGGGCGGCATCCACCCGGACCTGCCCGGCACGGCGTACTTCGACATCGCGAGGGCGGTCAAGGAACGCGTCCCCGGCATGCACGTGCACGCCTTCTCCCCGATGGAGGTCGTCAACGGCGCCACCCGCACCGGCATGTCCATCCGCGAGTGGCTGAGCGCGGCCAGGGAAGCGGGCCTGGACTCGATCCCCGGCACGGCGGCGGAGATCCTCGACGACGAGGTCCGCTGGATCCTCACCAAGGGCAAGCTGCCCACGGCGACCTGGATCGAGGTCGTCGAGAGGGCCCACGAACTGGGCATCCGCTCCTCCTCGACCATGATGTACGGCCACGTCGACCAGCCCCGCCACTGGCTGGGCCACCTGCGCACCCTCGCCGGCATCCAGCAGCGCACCGGCGGCTTCACGGAGTTCGTGACGCTTCCCTTCATCCACACCAACGCGCCGGTGTACCTGGCGGGCATCGCGCGGCCGGGCCCCTCCATGCGCGACAACCGCGCGGTGACGGCGATGGCCCGTCTCCTCCTGCACCCGCACATCCCCAACATCCAGACAAGCTGGGTCAAACTGGGCACCGAGGGTGCGGCGGAGATGCTCCGTTCCGGCGCGAACGACCTCGGCGGCACCCTGATGGAGGAGACGATCTCCCGCATGGCGGGCTCGTCCTACGGCTCGTACAAGTCGGTCAAGGACCTGATCGCGGTCGCCGACGCCGCGGGCCGCCCGGCCAAACCCCGCACGACGCTGTACGGCCCGGTACCGGAGGAGCGGCAGCGGGCGGCGACGGCCTCCGACGGCCATCTGCCGGAGCTGCTGCCGGTACTGGACTGACATCCGGGGAGGAGCAGCGGCACGGGCCGCCCGCAGTACGATGATCGGGCCCCCGGTGTGTCGGGGTTCTCGTAGCTGAGGAGATGCGTGCCCGTGCCTGCCCGACTTCCCTCATGGGCCTGGGTCTCCGGACTGACCGTGGGGGCGATCGCGGCGGTGAGCGTCCTGGCCGTACAGGCGGACCAGGGACCCCGTCCCACCGCCGCGGACGCCAAGCCGAGCCCCTCCGCGTCGGCCGACGCGCACCCGACGCCGAAGGAGACCGCCCCGGCCCCGGTACCGGACGGCTCCGGCACCGGGCGGCGCGTCGTCTACTCGGTCGGCCAGGACCGGGTGTGGCTGGTCGACGCCAGCGACGCCGCCCGGCGGTCCTTCACGGTGTGGCCCGGCACGGTCGACCCCGACTCCGGCGAGTACAGCGTCGGCACCCGGCGCGAGGACCCGACGACGGGCTCCGACGGCATTCAGGTCGAGCAGATCATGTACTTCGCCCAGGAGGACGGCGTCTGGGTCGCCTTCTCCAACGCCGTGGACGGCTCCTCGCCGCCTCCCGCCGCCGACGCGAAGACGGGCGGCATACGGCTGCCCAAGGCGGACGGCGACGCGCTCTGGGAGTTCGCGACGTCCGGCACGAAGGTCACGGTCGTCGGGTAGCTTCCGGGTCACCGGGCGTGAGCTGGGCGACGATCAGCACGACACCGCTGATCAGGAACATCCGGGTGGCGGCGTCCAGCCCGTTCCAGTCCTCCGACTGCCACATCGAGAACCACTCGCCGCCGATCCCGATGAACCCGGCCCCGAAGAGCAGCATCAGCATCAGCGTGCCGTACGTGGTCATGCGCCGCGCGGGGGCGTGGTCCCGGCGTATCCACAGCCAGGTCGCGTAGATCAGCACGAACGCGGCGACCGTCTCCCAGACGATGATCGCCACGTACGCGGTGTCCTGAACGCCCTCGCTCGTGATCGCCCGCCACATCAGGTCGTCGTCCTTGAACGTCGTGTCCATCGCGAGGACGTGGCGCACGAACTGCTGGTTGGTGCCGAAGTCGGTGATGTTCCCGAAGGCGACGAGGGCGATGTAGAGGGCGAGGATGCCCGTGAGGACGGTGGCAGCGAGATTGAGGGCGCGTGGGGTGGTCGTCATGACGACGATCTTCCTCCCAGGGCCCGATCCGTCAACGCCCGGCCGCGAACTCGACGAACTCTGTCCACGAGGCGTCGGAGAACGCCAGTCGGGCGCCGCTTTGCCTGTCCTTGGAGTCGCGGACGTGGACGGTGGTGTCGGCGGGGGCTATGGCGACCTCGACGCAGTCGGGGCCGTCGTTGCCGCTGTAGCTGCTCTTGAACCACTGAAGTGCGGTCATGCCTCTTCTCCCAGCACTTTCTCGACGAAGGCCAGCGACTCCCGGGGGGTGAGAGCCTGCGCCCGGATCATGCCATAGCGCATCTCGAGGATCTGGACCTCCCGAGGATCGTGGATCACCCGGCTGTACAGCTGTCCTTCCGAATGCCCGAGTGTCTTGCCGTCCCGGAGCTTCAGCAGTCGGAAGGAACCCATCACGCCCGCGTGTTCCTCCCTGTCGGTGGGCATCACCTGTAGCTCGACGTGCCGCAACGCCCCCATTTCCAGCAGGTGTTCGAGCTGGCGGCGCAGCACCATTCTGCCCCCGTAGGGCCGTCGCAATGTCACCTCCTCCAAAACGAAGGTGATCGTTCTCCGGGGCTGGGGCTCGAAGACGCCCTTCCGTGCCATGCGTCCGGCGACGTGGCGCTCGATCTCGTCATCGGTGTACGCGGGCCGCCGCATGGCGTACAGCGCCTCCGCATATTCCGGCGTCTGAAGCAGGCCGTGAATGTGATGGCTGGCGTAGGCGCCCATCTCGACGGACTCGGCCTCCAGCTTGGCCAGGTCCCGGACCAGTTTCGGATACCGAGCCTTCTCCACGTCCTCCTTCATGGTCGCGAGCTTCCCGCCCGCGCCCAGAACCTCGTCGGCCTTGTCCAGGAAGTCCGGCTTCGGCACCCGGCGTCCGCGTTCGACGGACGAGACCATGTCCTCGCCGTAACCGATGGCGGCTCCGAGTTCCGCCTGCCGCATGCCGGCGGCTTCCCGCCACATCTTGATCTGCCGCCCGACCGTCTTGAGTACGGCCGCGGCTTCCTCGTCCTCCACGTCTTCCCCTCCCGGCGTACGACCCGTACGACCACGGCGGGCACCCGGACAGTCACGCTGGGTACCGAGGTCGTCGCTGTTCAGAGTAGGGACAGGCGGCCACGCTGGGTGACGTGAATGCGAAATTGGACCTACAGGCCGCCTCTGTCGGACAGCGGTTCGCGATCCAGCTGTCCGCGACGCGAAGGGGCGCCCGGCTCGCCCGGCTGCTCGCCGAGCGCCAACTCGACGACTGGGGGCTGCCGTCCGAGGAGGTGACGCAGGTGGTGGCGGAGCTGGCGTCGAACGCCGTCCTGCACGGGCGCGTGTCCGGCCGGGACTTCCGGCTGGCGCTCTGGCCGCGCGCCGACGGCACTCTCCGTGTCGAGGTGACCGACGCGCGGGGCGACCGGGTCCCGCGCGCCGCCGACCCGGTGGCGGACGACGCGGAGTCGGGGCGCGGGCTGCGCATCGTGGCGGCGTACGCGGACCGTTGGGGCGTGGACGAGGGGCCGGCCCCCGCCAAGACCGTCTGGGTGGAAATGTCACCGGGTCGTGGCCGGACGTGACCCGGCCGGACGCGACACCAAAGACCAAAGAACCGGGGAAAGAACCGAACCCACCCCTGCCGTCCCCGGCGCTCACTCTCCGGAGTGAATATCACCAACTCGGCTGGCGTGGGAAGGCGTTCGTGGTGCAGCGTCAGCCGCGACGGCAACCCCAGACATGATTCGGCCCCCGCCGGGACTGCCATCCCACTGCGAGGGCCTGATCACCGAGGAAGTAAGGGCTTCCCGATGACTGAGCAGCACCCTAGCGCGCGCTCGCGCGCCGCGTCCGGCCGTTTCACCGGTGGCGTCGAGCACGAGAACCACCCCCACCACGACAACTTCACCGTGGTCGGGAACCACCTCCTCCAGCACCCGGAGCTGTCCCTGACGGCGATCGGCCTGGCCGTCCACATCCAGTCACTGCCCGTCGGAGCCCCGGTCGGGATCAAGTCGCTGGCGGGCAAGTTCCCCGAGGGCGAGATCCGCATCGCCGCCGCGCTGCGGGAGTTGGAGGAGCACGGCTACCTCGCACGCACCAAGGAGCGTCTTCAATCGGGCCGAGTCGTGACCCGGACGGTCTCCCGCAACCGGCCGCGCGCCGCCTTCGCGGCCGTGGCGGGCCCCGCCCGGCCGGTCGCGGACGAGTCAGCATCCCCGGCCCTGGCGCTCCGTGCCGACGCCGCCCCGGTGACGCACCCGACGGTGAACCGGGCCGCGCACCCGACGGTGAACCGGGCGGCGAACCCGACGGTGAACCGGGCGGCGGACTCGACAGTGAACCGGGCGGCGGTCCCGGCAGTGAACCAAGGGGCGGACCCGGCGGCGGGGTTGCTCGCTCGTCTCCGCGTTCACGACTCCCGTCTGCTGCTGACCGAGCGTGACGTCCGGCGTCTCGCCCCGGCCGTCACAGCCTGGCTGGAGCGCGGCGTACCCGCGACGGCCGTGGAACGGACCCTGACGGCCGGTCTGCCCCAAGAGCCGATCCGTCACCCGGCGGCCTTTCTGGAACGCCGCCTCACCGCGGATCTGCCTCCGGCGCTCCCCGCGCCACGCCCGTCGGTCGCCGGCCCGCGTCGGCCCGACCCCCTCCAGACCTGTGACGGCTGCGAACGCGCCTTCCGCGCCCCGCGACCGGGCCGCTGCCGTGACTGCCGCGCGAGCAGCCCCACGGACCATGTAGCCGCGTAAACCGCGAACACCCGACGGCAATCTGTCCTCCGCCGGCTCATTCGAGTAGCCGGATGACAGAACCGCCCGAAGTGTTCACGCTTTCCGACTCACATGGCCACCAGGGCGAGCGCGGCCGCGTTCAGAGCCAGGTACCCGGCGGGGAAGGCGATGTTGTGGAAGACCCGCGTGCGGACGTGGGCGACGACGGCACCGACGAAGAACAGGACGAGACCGACCGCGGCGGCGGTCCCGAGGGGCCGGACGCCCAGCAGGCCGATGAGGAGCCCGGCGGCTCCGGCGGCCTTGAGTACGGCCAGCCCCGGAAGCCACGACGCGGGGACCTCCACCTCGGCCGAGTTGGCGAGGACGAACCGGGCCCCCATCAGGTCCGCGACGGCGATCCCGGCGTTCGCCACGACGGCGACGACGGTGACGATCACGTAGGCCGTGAACACACGCCTCTCCTTCCACCCGTTTTCCTGGGCCCAGGGGCCAAGGAACCACGGGACCAAGCCTTCATCTCGGCGTGCCGCGACGTCCAATACCTGCGCCTATAACCTGGCGGCATGGACGTCGACACCCGGTTGCTGCGGTACTTCGTGGCTGTGGCGGAGGAGGGTAGCCTCACCCGGGCCGCCGAGCGGCTGTACGTCTCCCAGCCCGCGCTGACCAAGCAGATCCGGCAGTTGGAGGCCGGCCTCGGGGTGGACCTGTTCACGCGGTCGAGGACCGGCATGACCCTCACCGAGCCGGGGCGGGCGCTGGCGGAACGGGCCCCTGCGGTGCTGGCCGGGTGGGAGGGGGCGCTGCGGGGGACGAGGTCCGCGGCGAGCCGTGCGGCCCGCGTCCTGCGGGTCGGATTCATCGCCAGCGCCGCCAACGAGGCGACGCAGCCGATCATCGCCGAGTTCGCCCGGCGCCGGCCGGGCTGGCGGGCCGAGATGCGGCAGGCCGCCTGGTCGAACCCCTCCGCCGGACTCGCGGACGCGGACGTCGACGTCGCCCTGGTGCGACTGCCGTTCCCCGGTCAGGACGCGCTGCGGGTGACGGTCCTGTTCAGCGAACCCCGCTGCGTCGTGCTGCCCGAGGCGCACCCCTTCGCCGCTCGTGAGGTGATCGCCTTCCGGGATCTGTGGGACGAGCCGTTCGTGGCGGCCCCACCGGAAACGGGCCGGTGGCGGGAGTACTGGCTGGCCGCCGACGAGCGCGACGGCCACCCGGTGCGCGTCGGCGCGGTCACCGAGCAGCCGGACGACTGGCTCAGCGCGATCGCCAACGGATACGGCATCGCCCTCGCCCCCGAATCCGCGGCCCGCTTCTACACCCGCCCCGGCGTCGTCCACCGTCCCGTCACCGGAGTGAGCCCCAGCAGCGTCGGTGTCGCCTGGGCCCCCGCCGACGACGACAATCCCGTGGTCCAGGACTTCGTCCGCTGCTGCCGTGAGAGGCGCGTCGCCACGTGAACGTTTCCACACCGTTCCGGCCCTGACCGGCCACCCTGGTTCGAATACAGTGCTGGACGTCGTACGTACGGCCAGTGGTGTGGACAGTGATGGGGACAGTGCCGAGGGGAGGTCCAGGTGGGCGCGACGACCGGTGCCGTCTGGGGCCGTGCCGAGCAGCAGGACTTCCGCAGCCGGGTGCGCGGAACGCTGCTCGGGGTGGCCGTCGGGGACGCCCTCGGCGCGCCCGTCGACGGGCTGGACCTCGACGGCATCCGCGAGGCCCACGGCGCGGAAGGGCTCACCGACCTGGCCCCCGCCTACGGCCGGCGCGGTGCCGTCACCCACCTCACGCAGCTCACCCTGTTCTCCGTGGACGGGCTGATCCGCGCGCAGGTCCGGCGGGACACCGGCGCCTGGCACCCGCCGACCGACCTGCACCGGGCGTACCGGCGCTGGGCCGCCACGCAGCGCGACTGGGGACCCGACCTGCGGCGCAAGGACGACGGCTGGCTGGCCCACGAGGAGTGGCTGTACGCCCGCCGGGACGCCCCCCGCGCCCTGCTGCTCGGCCTCGGCGACGAGACCATGGGCACCCCGGAGGCACCCAAGAACCCCGGTGATCGCGGATCCGAGGCCGCCGCCCGGTCGGCGCCGTTCGGGCTCCTGGTCGGCTGGGAGCCGCAACTGGTCGCCCAGCTCGCCGTGGAGTGCGCGGCCCAGACCCACGGCCACCCCACCGGCTACCTGGCGGCGGGCGCGTACGCCGTGATCGTGCACGGGCTGGCGCGCGGCGAGAGCCTGGACGGTGCCGTGCAGCGGGGACTCGCCCTGTTCGCCGCCAGGCCGGGGCACCAGCCCGTGTCGGACGCCTTGCAGCACGCGCTCGGCGCGGTACGCCAGGGGATGCCGGGCCCGGCGCGCGTGACCGAGCTGATCGGCGAGGGGACGGCGGAGGGGCTGGTGGCCGCCGCCGTCTACTGCGCCCTCGTCGGCGAGGACGTACGGCACGGGCTGCGGCTCGCCGTCAACCACGGCGGGCCCTCCGCCGCGACCGGTGCCCTGACCGGCGGGCTGCTCGGCGCGCTGCACGGGGAAACGGCCCTCCCACCGGCCTGGCTGGCCGAGCTGGAGGGCCGTCCGACGATCCTGGAACTGGCCGACGACTTCGCCATGGAGATGACCCAGGGCCCCGCGCTGCACGGCCCGGCGGGATCGTCTCCGGGGTGGCTGGCACGGTACCCGCGGGGTTAGCGAACGCCGGGGTCGTCCGGGAGCCGACCGAGCGGTCAGCCCTGGTCGCCCACCCGGGTGCGTCCCACCGCGTCCTCCACGCCGCCCGCCGGCGCCGGGACGGCCGCCGCCGCGCCGGAGGCGTCGTCGTCGCCGTCCGTGTTGACCCGCTCGATGATCGCGAGCCGTTCCGGGGTGTCCTCCGGCTTCAGGAAACCGATCAGGACGTACAGGACCAGCGACACGGCCAGCGGGATCGACACCTGGTACTCCAGCGGCACCCCGCCCTCCACGTTCCAGTTGATCGGGTAGTTGACCAGCCAGAAGGCGAGCAGGCCCAGCGCCCAACTGGTGAGCGCGGCCGTCGGACCCGAGCGACGGAAGGGCCGCAGCAGACCGAGCATCATCGGGATCGCGATCGGACCCATCAGTCCGGCGACCCACTTGATCACGACGGTGATGATGTCCTTGAACGTCGGCGAGTCGACCTGCGTCGCCACCGCCATCGACAGGCCGAGGAAGACGACCGTCGCCAGCCGCGCCGCCAGCAGCCCGGCGCGGTCGCTCCAGCCCCTGGCCCGCACCGACAGCACCGGCGCCACGTCACGGGTGAAGACGGCCGCGATGGCGTTGGCGTCCGAGGAGCACATGGCCATCGTGTGCGAGAAGAAGCCGACGATGACCAGGCCCAGCAGACCGTGCGGCAGCAGCTGCTCGGTCATCAGGGCGTAGGAGTCGGAGCCGTCCGCCTTCTGCGACTCCACCAGCAGCGGCGACATCCACATCGGGAAGAACAGCACCAGCGGCCAGACCAGCCACAGCACCGCAGACAGCCGCGCCGACCGCTCGGCCTCGCGGGCGTTGCTCGTGGCCATGTAGCGCTGGGCCTGGTTGAGCATGCCGCCGTTGTACTCGAAGAGCTTGATGAAGAGGAAGGCGAGCAGGAACACCGTGCCGTACGGGCCGACCAGCGGTTCGCCGTGGCCCTGGAGTTCGGGCTCGTCCCAGACGCCGAAGAAGCCGCCGTGGTCGCCGAGTTTCATGACCACGGCCACGAACATCGCCACACCCGCCAGCAACTGGATGACGAACTGGCCCAGCTCGGTCAGCGCGTCCGCCCACAGGCCGCCGATCGTGCAGTAGATGCCCGTGACGACGCCGGTGATCAGGATGCCCTGGTTGAGGGAGATGCCGGTGAAGACCGACAGCAGCGTGGCGATGGCCGCCCACTTCGCGGCCACGTCCACGATCTTCAGCAGCATGCCGGACCAGGCGAGGGCCTGCTGGGTCGGCAGGTTGTACCGGTTCTTGAGGTACTCCAGGGGAGAGGCCACGTGCAGCCGTGAGCGCAGCCGGTTGATGCGCGGCGCGAACAGCTTGGACCCGATGGCGATACCGAGCGCGATGGGGAAGGACCAGGTGACGAAGGACGTGACGCCGTAGGTGTAGGCGATGCCCGCGTACCCGGTGAACATCACCGCGCTGTAGCCCGACATGTGGTGCGAGATGCCGGAGAGCCACCAGGGCATCTTGCCGCCGGCCGTGAAGAAGTCGCTGACGTTGTCCACGCGTTTGTGCGACCAGAGGCCGATCGCCACCATGACGGCGAAGTAGCCGATGAGCACGGACCAGTCGAGACCGTTCATGTGCCCCCTTCCGGGGTCCGCCTTGTGAACTCCGCTCAGCTGGCTGGCACTTCGCACGAGCGGGGTAGGGGCGAGGCAGGCCGCGAAGTGCCCGCTCATCGTGGTTGCGCCGACGCGGGCACGACAAGGAAGGGGAGGGTCAAGAGCAAGTAAAAATGTTCGGCTTGCTGACCTCGGTTCACCTACATGAACATCGCGACGGCCCTGCCGAGGCCGCCTACTTCAGCTCGTCCGGGCACGGCGTGCCCCGCTTCAGCCCGTACGGCGACGCCAGCCGGTACGTGCCCGCCTCGGGGGCGATCAGCACCGTCCACTTGTCGCCCTCGGCGGTCTCCTCCGTCTCCGTCAGGCAGCCGTTGACGTTGTCGAACGTCTTCGGCGCGCCCTCCGGGCCGTTCTTGGAGGCCTCCGTCTCCTGGGGCGGCTCCAGCTTCTTACCCTCGGCGTCGACGAGGCTCAGCCACGGCGAGTACGGCATCCGGACCAGAACGCGGCCCGGCTGCCTCACGTCGATCGTCCACTCGTCCTGCTCGGCACGCTGGACGACCGCGTCGGGCTCCGCCAGCGGCGTCGGGTCGAGCACCTCGAACAGCTGCCAGTTGGCGTCCCCCCAGACCTGCTTCAGGTACGGCAGGCCCCGCTGGAGCAGCTCCCGCTCGCGTTTGCCGCCGTCGCCGTCCGGCTCGCCCTTGGGCAGCACCACGTAGTGCACGGCCCAGCGCTTCAGCCACTCGTGGTAGTTCGCCGAGTTGAGCGTGTCGTCGTAGAAGAGCGGGTTGCGCTCCATGTCGGCCTGGCGGGTCCAGCCGCGGGCCAGGTTCACGTACGGCGCGAGCGCCGAGGCCTCCCGGTGGGAGCGGGCGGGTACGGCCTCCACCCGGCCCTTCTCCGCGCCGACCTCCTGCAGCTCGTTGAGGAGCGGCGCCAGCTCGCGCGCCCAGGAAGCGGTCGGCTGGGTGTGGATGACGTCGTCGGCCGACTTGAAGCCGATCCAGCCGACGAAGCCGACGATCGTGACCACGAGCGCGTACCACTTGCGCGTCCGCGCCACCGTGAACGGCAGCGCGGCCACCAGGGCCGCCCCGGCGAAGAGCATCGCGAGGCGGGTGATGTTGGAGCCGATCTGGGAGCTGATCAGCCAGACCAGCAGCACGGACAGGCCGTAGACCGCCGACGTGATCCGTACGGTCGTCCAGGTGCGCGGCACGAACACGTACACCAGGCCCGCGTACAGGATCGGCAGGACCGCCGAGCCGAAGGCCATCGGCTGCGTACCGGAGAAGGGGAACAGTACGGCCGACAGGGCGACGACCGCCGCGGGGGCCAGGCCCAGCGACCAGGCGCCCGGGCGGCGCTTCTGGAGGAACAGCGCGACCGCCACCAGGCCGACGAACAGCCCCGAGACCGGCGAGGCCATCGTGGACAGCGCGGCCAGCGGCGCCGCGCACAGCCCCTTGGCCCAGCGTTCGTACCGCCAGCGGTAGGGCCAGCAGAACACCACCGCGACCGCGCCAAGGCCGAACATCATGCCCAGCCCGAACGTCACCCGCCCCGACGCCGCGTTGCCCAGCAGCCCGAACAGGCCCGCCAGCGACGCCCACAGCGGATTGCGGACCACCCGGCTGCGGATCAGGATCATCGTCAGCAGCCCGGCCGACAGCGTCCCCGCGATCATCATCGTCGTACGCACGCCGAGCACCGACATCAGATACGGCGAGACCACGCTGTACGACACCGGGTGCATGCCGCCGTACCAGGCGAGGTTGTACGCCGAGTCCGGATGGCGGCCGACGAACTCCGACCACGCGTCCTGCGCCGCGAGGTCGCCGCCACTGTTCGCGAACGTGAAGAACCAGGCGATGTGGAGGATTCCGGCCAGGGCGGTCACGGACAGCACGGGGTGGCGCAGCATGCGCTCGCGCAGGGCCAGGAAGGCGGCCTTCACAGCGGACGGCGCTTCCGGCTCGGCACGGTCCGGCTCACGGCCGCCGTCCGCCGGGCCACTGCCGACCCTCCCGCTCCGCCCGCTCTCCCCGGTGTCCTCGCGGGGCGCGGGTACGTGTGGTCGCGGGCCGGCTCCCGGGCCCGCATCGGCGTCGTCGGCGCGTGTCGGCTCCGCAGTGGCCACCTGAAGGCACTCCCCGTGTCCCGTCTTCTGCTTACGGCCGTGTCCCGTTCCCGTGACCGGCGACCTGCCCGTTTCGTGACGCTAGCACGCACTCCCGCACCGTGGCTTCCTCCCCTCCGGGACCCCGCGGCCACCCTCCGGGACCTTCCAGGAGCTTCCGGGACGCAAACGCCCCCGCGGCCGGGTGGCCGCGGGGGCGTCCGCGTCGGTGCGGCCCGTGCGGGCCGGCCGTCAGCCCAGGCGGGTCAGCTTGTCCGTGAAGGCGGGCTCCACGAGATCCTTCTGGAGGGCGACCGGTACCTTCACCGCGCCGGCCGCCTCGCCGTCGCCGACCGTGAGCGTGCCGACCTTCGTGCCGGCCGCGGCCGTGTGCGGCACCTCGTCCGCCTTGAACGTCAGTTTGACGGTCAGGCCCGGCCAGCCGACGGCCTTGACGTCCTGTGTGGCGACGACCGGCGTCCGGCCGCCGAGGCCGTCGTCGACGTACCCGACGACGCTCCCCTTCTTCAGGATCGTCGACGACTCCAGGGTGTCCTGCGCGGCCCGGATCAGCTTGTCGCTGGAGTCCAGCGCGGCACCGAGGATGGTGTTGTCCTTGCCGCCCGCCGGCTGGCGGACCACGGCACCGACGATGGTCCGGGTCTCACCGCCGACCTCCTTCTTCGCCGCGAAGACCAGGTTGCCGAGCGCGGAGGTGGTGGTGCCGGTCTTGATGCCGACGACGTCGTTGTGGCCGACCAGCTGGTTCCAGTTGGAGTGGTTGACGCCCTTGTAGTCGTCGTACGACATCATCGCGGCGACCTCGCGGAACGCGGGCGACTTCATCGCCTCCTTGGCCAGCTTCACCTGGTCCACGGCCGTGCTCACCGTCGTGTTGTTCAGGCCCGACGGGTCGGTGTACGTCGTGTTGGTCATGCCGAGGTCCTTCGCGGCGGCGTTCATCTTCTCCACGAACGCCTTCTCGGACCCCGCGTCCCAGCGGGCGAGCAGCCGCGCCACATTGTTCGCGGACGCGATCAGGATGCTTTCCAGGGCCTCGCGCTGCGAGATCGAATCGCCCTGGAACACGTTGACGGTCGACTCCTGGCCGGCCTGCGACTGGTCCTCCGCCGCCTGGTCGATCTCGATCTTCGGGCCCTCGGCGCCGCTCTTGAGCGGGTGGTCGCGCAGGACGACGTACGCGGTCATGACCTTGGCGACACTCGCGATCGGCACGGGCTTCTGGTCGCCGGACGAGCCGAACGTGCCGATGCCCTGCACGTCCAGCGCGGCCTGCCCGCTGGACGGCCACGGGATCTCGGGCTTGCCGCCCTCGAAGGTGAAACTGTCCTGCGCCGTGAGGTCGAGTTCCGGCGCGGGCAGTTCGCGCATCGACTGCACGACGCCGAAGACGATCACCAGCAGGATGACCAGCGGCGTCCAGATCTTGACCCGGCGCACCGTCGTCCGCAGCGGGGTCTCCGGGGGCGGCGGGGTGTTCGTCAGCTCCGCCAGCAGGTCCAGCGGTGGCTTCGGCGGCAGCGGCTGCTGCGTCGTCCGCTCGGGCCCGACCTGCGGTACGGCGGTGGTGGCCCCGGTACGGGGTGCCTGCGGCGCCCTGGGGGCCTCGGGCGGGGGCTTGCGCGTCGCGGGGTCGTCCGGGTGCCGGAGCGCGACGAACTTGCTGGTCCGCTCGGCGTCGGTCTCGGAGACCCGCGCGGGGGCGTCACCGCCCTTGTCGCCCTTGCCGCCCTTGTCTTCCCTGCCCTCCTTGCCCTCCTTGCCTTCCTTGTCTTCCTTGCCGGTCTTGGGCGGGTTGGCGGTGTCGCCCAGCTTCAGCATGGTCGTCGGCTGGTCGACGGCGGGCGCGGAGGGCCGCGGGGCCTTGAAGACGGCGGTGGGCTGATCGACGGGACGCCCGCCCACGTGCTCTTCGGCGTCCTCGGAGGCGTCGGAGTCCGCGGTGGCGGCGGCGTTCGCGCGCTCCTCCGTGGCCTCGCGTGCGTCGGGTTCGTCGTCGGACCGGCCGTCCGGGTGCTCGTCGGCGTCCTCGGCCGCGTCGGAGCCGGTCTCGGCTTCCGTGTCGGCGTCCGTGGCCTGCGCGTCGCGCTCGTCCTCGGGGGCGTCGGAGTCCGCGGTGGCGTCCCGCCGGGTCTCCTCCGCGGCCCCCGGGCGCGGCGTGTCCCCGGCGTCGGCCTCCGCGGCGGCCCGCTCGTCCGCGGTCGCCACCCAGGCCGCGACGGCGTCCCGCAGCCGGCCGTCGGTGGTGGCGGCGGGCTCGGCGCGATCGTCCTCGGAGGTGCCGGACGTATCGGACATCTCGGAGGTACCGGACTCTTCGGGCGTCTCGGAGGGGCCGTCCTCGACGGGGTTCTCCGAGCCGGCGCCCTCGGACTCGCCCTCGGTTTCCGCCTCCACCTCCGACTCCGCCTCCGTGTCGGACTCCGCCTCCGTCTCGCGGACCGACAGCACCCGGGTCGCCGTATCGACGCCCCCACGGGACCCGGCGGACCCGGCGGACGCCGACGGCTTCGCGTCCTCCCGTGCCACCGCCAGCCGCGGATCACGCGTCTCGCTCGCCTCGGTCCTGGCTTCGGGAACCGGACCCGCGCTCCCCGACGTCGGTTCTTCCGACGACTCGCGCTGCTTCGAACTGTCGGGGGACTCGCCCGCCACCGATGCCTCCTCCATGCGCCGCACGTCGTGTGTGCGCTGCCGAACCCGTACCGAAACCATGTACCAGTGTCCTGTGTACGGGGGGAACCCACGCGGTAGACGAGAACGACATACCTACTGGTTCCATTGCGAACCGGTCACGCACCCTCGACAGACCAATGTGAGAGGGGTCACCCTGTCTTTCATCCACGCGGGGAGGCATGGATGGGCAGGAGCCGCAGAACACTTCCGGAGGAGCTTCTGCTGCTGGCGTTGGACCCGACCACGGGTACCACCGCACAGCCGCAGTCGCTCGACCTCGGTCTGGCCGGAGCACAGCTGGTGGAGCTGGCGCTGGCCGGACGGATAGCCCCAGACGGGGATCGTATCGCCGTGGTGGCACCACGGCCGACAGGAGATCCAACACTGGACTGCGCGTTGGAGTTGCTGCGAAGGCGTGGCGCTCCCGTACGGGCGGTCAACTGGATTGGCGGGCCCCGCCTGGGGCTGCGCCAGACCTACCTCTCGCATCTGGAGCGATGCGGCATGGTGCATGCCGTGGAGGGCCAGATGTGCGGGGTGCTGCCGACGACTCGCTATCAGGCGACGGACACGGCGATCAGCAGGGAGATCAAGGCCCGGCTGGACTCGGCGATCCGCACCGGCGTACCGCCGGACCCGCGGACCGCGGCGCTCGCCGCGCTGGCCCACGCGGTCGGTCTCGGCAAGCACCTCTATCCGGGCAACGAAGGACGCTCGTCACGGTCCCGCCTGCGGGACCTCATCAGGCACGACCCCATGGGCGGACTGGTGGCGCACGCGGTGATGGACGTCCAGAACGGCGCGGCGGCCCAGCCACGCCGTGCCCCGGCCCCGGCCGGCCGCCAGGCCGCGGGACCGGGAGCCAGGCCCGCCCCGGAACCCGCCCGCGGTGTTCCGGCGCAACCGCGCCACGGATCCATGGCGCGTGCGGTGGCCCACTGAGCCGCACCCACCGCAGCAACGCACCGCAGCAACGCGAGCAGTACCGCACCGCCGCACCGCCAGTCCCCCAGGCCCGGTCACGGGAGCCGCAGGTCCGCGCGGGGCGGCGGGACCGACCGTACGTCCGGCACGCCCGGACGGCGGCGCGGTCCCGCCGCCCCGCGCGGCCATGTGTGCGGGTGGCGCCCCGAACTGGCGTGTACGCGGCGCATATCGACCGTTTCCCAGCGGTAGAAAGCACCTTGGTGGCAGTCTGCTCAGCAGCAGATACGCAAAGTGGCAGGTATGAGTCACGCAGCCGGAGGTGCACGTCCCGTGGCGTCCAATGTCAATCCCACCGTCAGGCGACGCCGGCTGGGCCAGGAGCTGCGCCGGCTCCGTGAGCTCAAGGGCATGACGGCCGAGGAGGTGGCGGAGCGGCTGCTGGTCTCGCAGTCGAAGATCAGCCGCCTGGAGAACGGCCGGCGCAGCATCAGCCAGCGTGACGTCCGCGACCTGTGCGGGGTCTACGAGGTCGAGGACCAGCGGATCGTCGACTCGCTGATGCAGATGGCGAAGGACTCGCGCCAGCAGGGCTGGTGGCACGCCTTCGGGGACATCCCGTACAGCGTCTACATCGGCCTGGAGACCGACGCGGAGTCGCTGCGGACCTACGAACCCCAGATCATCACCGGCCTGTTGCAGACCCGGCCGTACGCCGAGGCGCTCATCCAGGGCGCCCTGCCCGAGACCTCGGTCGCCGACATCGAGAAACGGGTCCAGGTCCGCATACGGCGCCAGGAACGCATCTCCGCCGACAGCAACCCGCTGCGGCTGTGGGTGGTCCTGGACGAGGCCTGTCTGCGCAGGGTGGTGGGCGGCAAGCAGGTGATGCGCGAGCAGCTGGAGCACGTCGCCGAGATGTCGCAGCTGCCGCACATCACCGTGCAGGTGCTGCCGTTCGACGTCGGGGCGCACCCCGGCATCAACGGCCAGTACTCGATCCTGGAGTTCGCCGACGCCGCCGACTCGAGCGTCGTGTACATCGAGGGTGTGACCAGCGACCTGTACCTGGAGAAGGCGCAGGACGTGCAGAAGTACACGGTGATGTACGAGCACCTGCGGGCGCAGGCGCTGAACGTGGAGGAGTCGCGGCGGCGCATCGAGGATGTGGCGAAGGAGTACGCCCGCTGATGTGGCGGCGGATGTTACACCCCTGGTGGGTGGTACTGGAAGAGTCACCTGGAATATGCCATCCGGTCGGGTGAATGGCTGCTCCGATCGGCGAGGGCAGCGAGTAGCGTCGATCACGCCAAAGATCAAGCGTCATTGGCGTAAACCGCACTCAGCACTCGCCATCGGAGCAGACATGGCAATTCTTCAGGGCGCCCAGGAATCGTGGACCAAGTCCTCCTACTCCGGAGGAAACGGCGCGTGCGTCGAGGTCAAGTCACCGGTCGTGGCGGCACTCGCCGTCCGCGACTCCAAGGTCACCGAGGGCCCGGTCCTGGCCTTCCCCGCCGACGCGTGGAACGCCTTCGTGACCTCGGTCAAGGAGTAACGGCTCCACGCTCCGCCCACCAGCACCGCCGACGGAGCCCTCTCGACCAGTTCGCCGACCTTGCCGAGAGGGCTCTGTTCAGTCCCGACCCCGCGTCGGCCCAACTCAGCTCCGTCGCGCTCAGCTCACGGGGAACGCGATGTCGCACACCGGGTCCTCGGGGCCCGACGCCTCCCAGTCGGCGAAGTACACCTCACGGCAAGGACCCGCCACCGTCAGACCCTGAGCGGCGACCCACTCCTCCACCGCCTCGAAGGCGGCCAGGATCTGCGGATGGGCCACCTGCGCCTTCGTGATCCGGGTGTAGGCCAGCCGCCGGGCCGGCTCCACCCGCACCTGCGACTGCCAGGCCCGCCCCCGCTCCTCGCTCCACGCCCGGGCCGCCGCCTCGTCGGCGACCGGCACGCACGACTCCGCCGGGCCGTCACTCTCCATCGACACCTCGGCGTGGTAGACGACGAACGGCGCCGCCGTCACACCCCCGCAGCCCCGCGCCGCCTCCTCCAGCCGGGTCAGCGAGGCACCGATCCACGCCGGCAGCTCGCCCGCCAGCGTGTGCCGGGTCTCGCTGATCACCACCTGCGCGGGCACGTCCACCGTCTCGACCACGAACTTTCCGTACACCTCGGAGCTCCTCCCCGAAAGACGTCCACGGAGGTAGTCGGCGAGCGTCCGCTGCCCGGCCACCCGGGCCTCCACTCCCGCCCAGTAGGCGTCGAGCAGCACGGCGGCCCCGGGCCCGTCCGCGTGGACCACCTCCGCGACCTTCGCGAGCGGCATGTCCAGCTGGCGCAGCAGGGCCACGAGCCGGGCGCGTTCGGTCTGCCGGGTGCGGTAATAGCGGTAGCCGGTGGCCTCGTCCACATGGTCGGGCACCAGCAGGCCCATACGGTCGTACAGCCTGAGAGCCTTGGCCGACAGCCGGGCCCGCGCGGCGAACGCCCCGATGGTCAGCAACTCGTCGTCGCGTGCATCGTCCACGTCGTCATCCTCCGTCACCGGGCGGCCTGTTCCGCCCGGCGACGACGACGCTCGGGCCTGCCCCAGGGGCAAGGTCAACCCGCCAGCCGCTCCTCCACGGCCGCCACGACCTCGGCCGACTCCGGCTTGGCCTGCGGCGAGAACCGCGCGGCGACCTTGCCGTCCCGCCCGATCAGGAACTTCTCGAAGTTCCAGCGGATGTCCCCGCTGTGCCCCTCGGCGTCGGCGAAGCCCGTCAGCCGGTCGTACAGCGGATGCCGGCCCTCCCCGTTGACGTCCACCTTCTCGGTCATCGGGAAGGTCACGCCGTACGTCGCCGAGCAGAACTCGGCGATCTCGTCGGCGCTGCCCGGCTCCTGGCCCATGAACTGGTTGCAGGGCACGCCGAGCACGGTGAAGCCCTGTTCCGCGTACCGCTCGTGCAGCCGCTCCAGGCCGGCGTACTGCGGGGTGAGCCCGCACTTGGAGGCCACGTTGACCACCAGTACGACCCGGCCCGCGTACTGGGAGAGGTCGGCGGATCCGCCCTGGAGGGCGCCGATCCCGACGTCGAGGGGGAGGCTGTCATCGCGCTGCGTGTTCTCTGAGGTCGTCATGTCCGGATGCTAGCCCCGCGACATGTCGTGCCGGCGGGCGCGTCACTCGGCCTCGATTGGGTTAAGGACCGCTCGGGAACTCCTGCGCCAACAAACCGTTGCATAGTCTAAGAGACTGGGGAGGGACGCCTGAGAACAGGGAAGAGGCGACTCTTGAGCGCTGCGACACCGGAGTAGTCATGACCGTGAAGAAGTCGCCGTCCAGTTCCGTGATGCTGTCCTGGATGCCCGTGGCGGCCATGGCCGTGGTCGCCGTCGTGGACGTCACGGCCGGGCCGGGGGTGGGGCTCCTGCCGCTGGTTTCGCTGGGACCGGCGTTCGCCAGTCTGGTCGGCGGCTGGCGGCGTACGGCGGTGATCGGACTGGTCGCGCTGGCGCTCTGCGTGAGCCTCGGCCTGTACAACGGACTCTTCGACCGTCCGCGCGGTTTCACCGCCATGGCGTCGGTGGCCGGGGTGACCGGCGTCGGGATCGCGGCGGCCGTGATGCGCTCGCGCCGCGAGACGGAGCTGGCCAACGTGCGGTCGATCGCGGAGGCGGCCCAGCGGGTCCTGCTGCGCCCGGTACCGCTGACCGCCGGCCCGCTGCACGCGGCCGTCTCGTACACCTCGGCGCTCGCCGAGGCCCGGATCGGCGGCGACCTGTACGAGGTGATGGCCTCCCCGCACGGCGTCCGGGTGATCGTGGGCGACGTGCAGGGCAAGGGCCTGGCGGCGGTGGAGACCGCGGCCAGGGTCCTCGGCGCCTTCCGGGAGGCGGCGTACGACGAGAAGGACCTGGTCAAGCTCGGCGAGCGGCTGGAACGCAGCGTCGCCCGCGAGCTGGAGGACGAGAAGTTCGTGACCGCGATCGTCGCCGAGATCGGCTACGACCACCAGGTCGTCCTCCTCAACTACGGCCACCCGGCCCCGATGGTCGTCCACCGCGACGGCACCGCCGACTTCCCGGAGCCGCCCTCCTACGCCCTCCCGCTGGGCCTGGCCGCACACGGCGGCCCCGGCCCGGAGCTGTTCTCGGTGCCCTTCACCCCCGGCGACCAGCTGCTCCTCTACACCGACGGCGTGACGGAGGCCCGGGACGAGGAGGGCGGCTTCTACCCGCTCGCCGAACGCGCCCACCTCCTGAAGGACCCCGACGTCCACCGGGCCCTGGACGCCCTCCGCGAGGACCTGGTGCGGCACGCGGCCGGACCGCATCACGACGACGCCGCGATGCTGCTGCTGCGGTACCAGGGCGATGACGGCGGGGCAGCGGCCGGACCGGCGTGAGCGTCCGGTCAGGCCCGCCGGCCGCCGGCCGACGCCATGCCGAGCCAGGTGTGCGGGTTGCCCTCCCAGCACCAGCCGAGCTTCGGGGCCTTCTGGCTGATCCAGATCGCCGGGACCCGGCGGTCGCCGGACCGTGAGCCGCCCAGCGAGAAGCACTTGTTCTTGACCAGGATCCGCGGCACGTGCGTCAGCAGCGCGACGCCCTCCTCGATGGTGAGCGGAGTGCGGCCCCGCTCGGCGACGGTGGCCATCGCGTCGCCCGGCACGACCCCGCAGAACTCCTCCCCGCGCTCGACGTCGAACAGCAGGTGGACGCCGTCCGGGGAGGGCGGCGCGGCCTCCTCGGTGGCGACGAACCGCTCCAGCGAGCCGGGCTCGAAGCTGCGGTCGACGAACCCGGGCAGCCGACCGCCGTGCAGCGTGGTCAGCGGCACGGTCCGCTCGATCGGGGCGAGTTCGCGGGCGACGACCAGGACGAAGGGCACCCGGCCGGACGCGGCGGCGTCGTGCTCCTGGCCCGGGTCGCCCGCGTGGGCCACGGCCTCGGCGCGCAGGGGCGCCACCAGCTCGGCGAACTCCTCCTCCGTGCGCCCGGAGAGCGCCGGGTAGCCGAGCGCGACGAGCGTACGCACCTGCCGGTCGAACTCGGCGGCGGCGTCGAGGACGGGGGAGTCGTTGGTGTGGTGCGTTCGGTCGGTCAAGCGGGTTCCTTCCGTCGAGCCTGTCGCGGGGCGGCCGGGAATGTGGCTGGTGCCGGTCAGGAGAGCTCCTTCGTCGCGATGGCCTCGATGTCGGCCGGGCTGCCCGACATGATCGTCCGGACATGGCGGGTGACCAGCTCGAGAGGCCAGTCCCACCACGCGGCCCGCTGAAGCCGCGCGACGTCGTCGGCGTCGTACCGGCTGCGGATGGGCCGGGCGGGATTGCCGCCGACGACGGTGTACGGCGCGACGTCGGCGGTGACCACCGCCCCCGCGGCGACGATCGCCCCGTCCCCGACGCGCACGCCGGGCATGACGGTGACGCCGTGGCCGAACCACACGTCGTTGCCGACGACCGTGTCACCGCGGCTGGGCATGCCGGTGACGAGGTCGAGCGTGGCCTCGGCCCAGGCGCCGCCGAACATGGTGAACGGGAACGTCGACACGCCCATGGTGGGGTGCTCCGCCCCGGCCATCAGGAACCGGGTGCCGGAGGCGATCGCGCAGTACCTGCCGATGATCAGCTTCTCCGGCCCGTAGGCGTAGAGCACGTTGCGCGTCTCGAAGGCGGTGGCGTCGTCGGGATCGTCGTAGTAGGTGAAGTCGCCGACCTGGATGCGTTCGTCGGTGACGAGCGGCTTGAGGAGGACGACCCGGGGGTGCTGCGCGAGCGGGTGCAGGACGCCGGGGTCGGGAGCGGTTGCGGGGTCGGTCATGCGGTGACCTCGATCCTGGCCAGGGAGCCGGTTTCCAGGGCGCACCACACGGTGCCGTCGTGCCGGGCGATGCCGTGCGGTTCGCTGTCGGGGCGGGACAGCGGGTACGAGGTGACGCGGCCGTCGACGGTGATCCGGCCGACCCGGCCACTGCCCCACTCGGTGAACCACAGCGCGCCGTCGGGCCCGGCCGTGACCGCGTGCGGCCGGGCCGCGGGGTCGGGCAGCGGGTACTCGGTGATCTCGCCGTCCACGGTGATCCGGCCGATCCGCCCGGCCCCGATCTCGGTGAACCACAGCGCGCCGTCGGGCCCCGCGGTGATGCCCACCGGCGCGGCGCCCTCGGTCGGCAGGGGGTGGGCGGTGCCGCGGCCGTCGGTGGTCAGCCGTCCGACGGCGTTCTGCTGGTTGAGGGTGCACCACAGGGCCCCGTCCGGGCCGACCGTGACGGCCGACGGGAAGGCGCCGGGCGCCGGGTACTCGGTGACCTCGCCGGCCATGGTGACGCGGCCGACGCGGTCGACGCCGGACAGCGTGAACCACATGGCTCCGTCCGGCCCGGCGACGATCCCGAACGGCCCGCCCTCGGGGGTCAGGGGCGCGAAGGAGGAGTAGCCGCCGTCGGGGGCGATACGGCCGACGCGGTGCGCCCGGTACTCGGTGAACCACATCGCTCCGTCCGGGCCCGGCGCGATCACGGTCGGCCCGGCTCCGACCGGGTGGACGGTGACACTCCCGTCGCCCGGGTCCCGGCGGGCTACGGCGTCCTGGTGGACGAGGGTGAACCAGAGGGCGCCGTCCGGCCCTTCGGCGAGGGCGTAGGGGCCGGCGTCCGGGCTGCTGACGGTGAACTCCCGTACGGTTAATTCGTTCATCGAGAGTAAGCTTACGTAGAGAGCATATTAGCTGTCAATATAAATATGCTACCGGGGTAAGATTCACCCATGGACCTGAACACACCGGCGCCTGGCCTCCGTGAGACCAAGAAGCGCGAGACGCGGCAACTGATCTCCGGCCACGCGACCAGGCTCTTCATCGAGCAGGGCTTCGAGCGCACGACGATCGCGGAGATCGCCGACGCCGCCCGCGTCGCCAAGAAGACGGTGACGAACTACTTCCCGCGCAAGGAGGACCTGGCCCTCGACCACCAGGACGAATTCGTCGCCGCCCTGGCCGGCACCGTGACCGCGCGCGCACCGGGCGAGACCCCGCTCGCGGCCCTGCGCCGTGCCTTCATGG
This sequence comes from Streptomyces sp. BB1-1-1, assembly GCF_031597775.1. Classification (NCBI taxonomy): domain Bacteria; kingdom Bacillati; phylum Actinomycetota; class Actinomycetes; order Kitasatosporales; family Streptomycetaceae; genus Streptomyces; species Streptomyces sp. BB1-1-1. The sequence continues at coordinate 5,022,037 of NZ_CP134203.1, forward strand.
CGTCGGTGGCGGCCCAGGACCCGGTCGCGGGCTTCGCCGGCCCGGCCTTCACCCGCATGATCGCCGACAGCCCCACCCTCACCTCCTGCCTGCGCGGCCTCCACGACCGGCGGGAGGAGGCACTGACCGCGGCCCTGGCCGCGGCGACGGACACCTCGCCCGACGACATCACGCCCCGCACGGCCGCGGCACTGCTGGGCGGAGTCCACCGGGTCCTGTTCTCCCGCATCCAGGAACTGACGCTGGCCGGCTCGGCCAACCCGGAGATCGCTCAGGTGCTGACGCGGGAGGCGCCGCGCGCCTTCGACCTGCTGACACCGGCCCTGGCGGAGTACGGCCGCTCCTGAGCCGCCCCGCCGAGACCAAGGCCGTCGCCGCCGCCAAAACTCCTGTGCGTCGGCTCGTACACCTCTGCGATCATCCCCGAATGGCGCACAGTCCCGAATCGCTGGTCATCCGGCACACCCGCCGCCTCCCCGTCCCCGAGGGCCCCGCCGGTGAAGGGGCCGCCGCCGCACGGCAGTTCGACGCGGCGCTGACCTCCGTGGGCTTCAAGCTCTCGGCCGAGCTGCTGGAGCGGCTGTCCGGGCTGTCCGGGGCCGCGGTCGTGCACCTGGCCGAGCGGACGCTGCCCACCGTGAGCGAGATGGTGGGCGACCACGTCCGGCACAACGCGTACTTCATCGACTTCCCGGCGAACGTGCCGGACACCGAGGAGTTCTGGGCGCGGTGCGTGGCGGAGGCGCTCGGCGACGACACGTCGCGCGAGAGCGTGCTGACGCAGCTGGCGCACGGGGTGCTGGACCTGCTCAGCCTCCCCACGTACGGCCGCTACCAGCACACCTACGAGGAGATGCTCGCGGCACAGGACGAGCTGATCGCCGCGGCGGGCGACCGGGTGACCGTCCTGCATCTCGGACGGGACCTGGACGGCGAACTCACCGACCTGTACCTGGCCCTGGCGGGCAGCACGACGCCACTGGGCGAGGACCACCTGCGCGACCTCAAGGTTCTCGCCGAGCGATGCGCGCTCGGCCCCCAGCCGGAGTCCATCCCCGTCCGGGAGAACCGGGCGGTCGTCAACGAGGCCCGCCTCGGCGTCGGCGCCGGCCTGCTGCTGGACACCGTCACCGATGTGCTCCGGCTGGCCTGCGCGCTGTCGGGCGGCGACGTGACGCTCCAGGAGCCGACCCGGTTCCGGAAGCTGTCGCGGCCGGTGCGCCGGGGGCTGCTCGCGGGCCTCGACGCGGTGGTCGCGGCGAACCCCGCGAAGCTCGCCGACGTGCACGCGCACCGGGAGCCCTTCAAGCGGCTCGGTGAGCGTCTCCATCCGCACGAGTACCCGCGCTGGCCGCACGCCGCCGACGTGTTCGCCGTCGCGCGGGGCGAGAAGGAGGCGCGGTCCTTCGGCAGCCGCCTCGAGCAGCTGCTCGACGACTTCGACGTCCCCGGTGCGGTGAAGCTGCTGAAGTCCGCTCCCGGCAGGCTGTTCCGCGCCCTGGACCTCCTGCTGCGCATCGCCGCCGACCAGGAGGAGCGGGACGCGGTGGTGGCCGCCGCGGTGGAGGTCGCTCCCGAGGTCTCCGGCCGGGTCGTCCTCTCGGTCCGTGAACACTTCCACAACCGGGAGCGGGAGACCGACGAACCCCGCATCTTCGTCAACCGCCGGGGCCGCGCCTGGGCCGCCCGCGACGTCCGGCCCGCGATACCGGCCGGCGACCGCGACCGCCTGATCGCCGCCCTCGACGCCGAGACGCGCCGTCGGCTCCCGGCGCCGGGCCGGCTGCTGGTCGACCCCGACGTCCTCGACGTGTCGCTCCCGCTCAGCGGCAGGGCGACCGCGGCCGGGTTCGGCGTACTGCCGCGGGGCTCGGTCTCGGAGATCGACGGCGAACGGCTGCGCTTCTTCGTGTACTGGAAGGAGACCGGGGAGCGGACCGACTACGACCTGTCGGCCCTGCTCCTGCACAGCGACTACAGCACCGACTCCTGGCTCTCCTACACGGCCCTCACAGCCGTCGGGGGCGAGCACTCGGGCGATGTCACCGAGGCGCCCGACGGGGCCTCGGAGTTCATCGAGCTGTCCCTGGACCGGGTGCGCGGCACGTTCGTCGTTCCGCAGGTCAACATCTACGCGGGCGAGAGCTTCGAGGAGGTCGAGGAGTCGTTCTTCGGGTTCATGCTGCGCGACGGTGAGCAGAAGGGCCGTCCGTTCGAACCGCGCACGGTGCGGATGAAGTCGGAGCTGCGCGGGACGGGCCGGGTGGCGCTGCCGCTCGTCTTCCGGCGTGGGGACGACGGCAGGTGGCGTGCCAAGTGGCTGCACCTGCACCTGAAGGGGCTCTCGTACGCGAACCGGGTCGAGGAGAACCAGGTGTCGGTGTCCAAGGTGGTGCGTGCCCTCGTGGAGCGCGAACAGCTCACGGTCGGGTACCTGATCGACCTGATGTCCCGCGACACCACGGCCATGGACCTGTGGGACGGCGAGCCGGTCCCGGACGAGCCCGTGACGTACATCGGTCTCGAACGCCCCGAGGGGCTGCACCCGGACTCCCGGGTCGTCACCCTCGAAAATCTGCGCGACCTGATACCGGGCTGAGTGCTAGCGTTGCCCGCGGCGAGGCCATGAAGGGGCTTCCTTCTCATTTCACTCTAAATGAACCCAAGTCCCTTCGCTTTCCTCGCCTTCAACGTCGCACCGGGCGACGCCCGCGCAGGCGCGCAGCCGGCCGTCGGCCGCGTCCCGGTCGGGGACGGCGCGCAGCATCGCGTAGGGCCCCTCGGCCGGGTCGAGTCGGGGCAGGTGCCGGAGCACGACTCCGGTGCCCGCGCCGATCACCCCGGACAGGACCGCCTCGGTCAGGGCGTGATGGACGTGCACGAGGTAGTCGGCCAGGGACACCCGGGTGGTGACGACGTCGAGCCGTGCCGTGCGGAGGTCCGCACCGGCGCGGGCCCGGGGCGGAATCTCGATCCGGGCGGGCAGCGGGGGCAGGGCGGCCGCGGGGAAGAGCCGCAGCAGACGCCGCAGCGGCGGGGTCTCGCCGGAGTCCTCGGGCAGCGTCCACGCCATGGCGCCGTCCGCGCTGACGTGGTGGAAGGCGAATCGCGTGCGGAGGTTGTCGGGGTTGCCGGAGAGGAAGACCGTACGGGTGTAGGAGCGCAGCCACGGCTCGCTCAGCGTGTCCGGCAGGTTCAGGGCGTAGGCCACCGCGGACCGCGCGAACGTCGTGGGCTCGAAGCGCCGCAGCACGACCGTCACGGCCGTCCGGCCCGGCTCGGCCGCCCGACCGGCGTGCGCGGCCCGGACGCGGCGTTCGGCGTGCTCCCGGAGGTACTGCTGGGTGAACACGGGTGGTGCCCCTTCTGCCGGGCGGTCAGAGGTAGACGGCGGAGGCCACGGCGCGCAGCGGCACCCGCTGGTGCCTGCGCAGCAGCGCGGAGGTGAGCCGGTAGGCATCCACGTGGGCCCGCCCGCCGGTCTGCCGGCGCACGAACTCCGGGGCGTCCGGGGCGTCCGGGGCGGACGGCGGGTCCTCGCGGGCCAGCAGTCCGGCGGCGCGCTCGACGGTCTGGCGCAGGAGGTCCTCGCGGTAGGACTGCCCGTTCACGCCCTTGCCGAGCCCGGCGACGAAGTACAGCCTCGTGCCGAGCCGGACGGCCTCCGGTGACGCGTGGTCCCGCAGCGCGCCGGCCAGCCCGGCGACGGTGTGCGCGTGGGCGACGCCGTGCCGGCTGGAGCGCACCGCGCCGTCCAGCGGAACCCGGTCCAGACAGACCCGGTGCGCACGGGCGCCGCCGAGCGCACCGAGGAGTTTCTGCAGCAGGACGTAGTCCTCCGTCAGCTCGCGGTCGTGGAGCAGGACGATCTCGTCGTACTCCTCCACCGCCGGCAGCAGGTCCCGCAGGGCGTAGCCCAGGTAGTTGGGGCGGCCCGTGGCGGACGTGGCGGGGCGCAGCGGCAGTCCCTGGGCGGTGGCGTCCAGGTAGACGGGGCCGCCGTCGTCGCGCGTGTCCAGGCAGAGTCCGTGCTTGGCGAGCCGTTCGACCGTCTCCTCGAACTCGAGCCCCGGCCGCCGCGTGGCGGTGAGACCCGGGTCGTGCATGCCCAGCCAGGCGAAGTGGCCGCGCCACAGCTCCAGCAGCCGCCGGCTCACCGGGTGGGTCCAGCCGGTCTGCTCGACGGCGCGGACGTACGGCAGCAGGGCAGCGTCGCCGGGCGGGTCGCCGCGGGTCTGGAACTCCGTGTAGAGCAGGCCCACTTCGTCCTCGGTGGCGGCGCTCAGGTCGGCGTCGCCGTGGACGCGGTCGAGGTACTCCCAGAAGCCGGCGGTCTGCCGGGTGCCGTTGAAGGTCGTGTTGCTGTAGAGGTAGTCGACGTCGTGGTCGTCCAGCATCCGCGTGGCGCGGTACATGACGTCCACCCACAGCAGCCCCTTGAGGTGGCTGAGGCCGAGCGCCTTGGTGGGGGTGACGGTGACCGGCGCGATCAGCAATCTGGGGCGGGGCGCGGTCACAGGCGCCGGCCGTGGACGAGGAAGACGCGCCCGACCCCGGGAACGTCCCGCGGGGGGACCGGGTCGGGCCAGCGGCCGAAGTCGGCGCCGGGCTCCCCGGCCTGCAGGACCGTCGCCTCGACGCCGTGCTCGGCGAAGAGCGCCTCCGGCTCGTCGTGCCCGGACAGCCACGGGCAGCCCCAGCTCTCGAACACCGCGAGCAGCGGCGCGACGGCGGGTGCGGTGAGGGCCGTGGCGCTGACCAGGTCCGCGGCGACCGTGCTGCCGGGCGCGGTGGCGTCCCGCACCCGGTCCAGCACCTGGCGGACCTGCTCCCGCGTGAGGTAGTAGAGGAATCCTTCGAGCAGCCAGACGGAGGGCCGGCCGGGGTCGTAGCCGGCCTCGGTGAGCGCGGCGGTCCAGTCCGGGCCGAGCAGGTCGGCGCCGACCCGGTGCCGGGTCGCCCGCGGGGGCGGCGGCTCGGCGCGCAGCACCGACTCCTTGGCCGCGAGGACGTCCGCGCGATCGAGTTCGAAGACGTCGACCGGGCACGGCCAGGGCAGCCGGTGGGCCCGGGTGTCCATGCCGGCCGCGGCGATCACGACCTGGGGGCGGTCGGCCTCCGCGGCGCGGGCGAGCAGGAGGTCGTCGAAGTACCGGGTCCTGATCGCGTTGTAGGCGAACGTGCTCGGTACGGGCGCCGCGGGGCCGGCGCGGTTCGGCCGGGTGGCGTCGCCGATCCGGCCGAACAGGTCGGTGCCGAGGACGCCGGCCAGCCGGGCGGCGAACGGGTCCCGGAACAACCGGTCCGGGCGCCGGCTCTCCTGGGCCCGCAGAGCCGCCGTGAGGAGGGAGGTCCTGGCGACCGCGTCGAGGGTTTCCACGCTTGCTCCTTGAAGAAGGGGAGGGGGTGGGAGGGGGGAAGGTGCCGGTCGGCGTCGGCCGCCGCCTTTGCCGGCGGGCGCGGAGGCCCGTTCAGGCGTCGGGAAGGGCGCGCCCGCCTGTTCTGCCGGTGCCTGGCGGGTGCGGGTGCTCGTTCTGGGGTCGGGAAGGGTCCGCCCGCCTGTGGTGGCCGGCGCCCGGCGGGTGCGGGCGCCCCTTCAGGTGCCCAGCAGCCGGTGCCACGCCGCGTCGTCGTTCTGGAAGACCCGGTCCTTCACCTGCGCCGGCCGCGTGCCCCCGGCGACCCTGGCCTGCCAGTCGGCGGCGAAGCCGCCGGGCGCCACGCGGTGCAGGTCGACGGCGCCGAGGCGGGCGCTCGCGCGAGCCGCCCGGTAGCCGTCGGACCGCCCGCCGAGCGCGCTGTCCAGGGCCCGGGCGAACGCCTCGCTCTCCTGCTGCGACCAGCGGCCGAACGGCTCCACGGCGAAGGCGTACCGCCGCGGGCCGTCCGCACCGGGCTCCGGCGCGCCCGGCCGCGCGGGGCGCCCGGCCACCCGGCAGGTGGCGTTGCGGATCTCCAGGCCGGTGGCACGCGTCGCACCGTGCAGGGCGCTCACCACGTGCCCCTCGCGCAGCCGCTCACCGGCGGCGTCGGACAGGGTGCGCCGGCCGGCGTACTCGAGCCGGGGCACGCCCCCGGCCCGGTCCACGACGCGCACCACGTCGCCGAGGGCGTACCGGTAGAGGCCGCCGACATGGCTGAGGACGACGTGGTACTCGCCGCCCGTCGCCAGTTCGTCGCAGAGCAGCGTGTCGCTGCCGGGCGACAGTTCCTCGTCGGCGTCGACGAACTCCAGCAGCCCGCCGGTGACCGCGGGCGAGCCGGCCGTGGGATGCCGGTCCAGCGCCACGGCGACGAAGCCCTCCGACGCCGCCGCGGGAGCGGGCAGCGCGCTCACCCCGGGCCCGAACGACTCGCGCAGCCGGGGGAGGTAGAGGGAGGCCAGTCCGGTGGTCCAGCAGAACAGCACTTCCATGCGCGGCCAGACATGGGCGGGCAGCGGGGCGCCCGCGCGTTCGGCGAGCCGGTCCAGCAGCCGGGCGCGCTCCGGGTCGGGGGCGGGCCCCGGACGGCCGTCGACCGTGCCGTCGTACACGTCCTTGACCAGGCGCGGCCACCACTGCACCAGTTGGTGGGGCAGCGCGGCCACCACGGCGGGGTTGATGCCGATGACGCAGCGCACGTCGTGCGCCATGGCGGCGCGCAGCCGTACGTAGTCGCGCCGCGGGTGGTCGGCCGGGTCCACGAACGACGGCAGGGTGGTCCAGGGGGCGCGGCTGCCCGGCTCCGCCGCCAGCCGCTCACCGAAGGCCCGGCCGAAGTCGACCTGGCTGGCGCCGAGATGGGGGCGTCCGGAGCGGGTCGCGTCCGCGGCGGGCGCGGGGTCGTGCTTGAGGTTGAGCGTGGCGTCGGGCCTGCGGACGGCTTCCGGATGGTGCTCGACGATGTTCGCCCAGGCCGCGTAGTAGGGCGGGAAGAAGGAGGTCCGCATGAACTCCCGGGTGACCGGTATCCGTTTGCTGTCGCCGGTGCTGCCGCTGCTCTTGAAGAAGACCACGGGGGGATCGGCGCTCAGCACGTTGGGCCGGCCGGCCGCGGCGGCCTCCATCCAGGGGCCGAGGGCCTCGTAGTCGGCGATGGGGACGGCCGCGCGGAAGTCGTCGACATTCCGGCAGCGGGCGAAGCCGTGCCGCCGCCCGAATTCGGTGTCGGCGTTCGCGCTCAGCAGGTGCCGCAGGGCGCCGTCCTGTGCCGCCCGCACGTCGCCGAGCGCCTCTCGCAGCCCGTCCCGCTCGGCCAGCACCCTTTCCCGGTACGCGGGGAACAGTTCCGCTTCCATGTCAGACACCGGCCCGATGTCCCGTCGCGTGCACGACGGCTTCGACGGCACGGTCGATGCCGGAGCCCGGTTCGAGGGTGGTCACTTCCATGCCCGCCACCTCCGCGTGCAGCATGTCGCGCAGGTCGTCCTGGAACCGGGTGAACGCTTCCTCGGTGGGTGTGTCGCCGTAGTGCTCCATCGGGTTCAACGCCGCTCCCCGCCCGCTGCGCTCCCAGGCGACGGCGGGCGGAACGTCGAGGTAGACGACCCGGGCGGGCCGCGGGAACGACCGCCACCAGGAGAACAGCGACGGATTGGCGTACCCGAGCAGCGTGCACTTGGCCATGATCTTCAGGTAGTAGGAGTCCACGATCACCGGGCGGCCGGGCGGGGCGCCGGTCACGCGGTCGCGCATGTGCACCACGGCCAGCTGCATCAGGGTGAGGAGGATGTCCGGCGAGTAGCGTCCGGCCGGTGCTTTCAGCGCCTCGGACAGCAGTTCCCGGCGGGCTCGGCCGATCAGCGCGTAATCGGTGTCGAGCGGCGTCTGGTCGCAGGTGACCACCGTCCAGCGACCGCTGTCGGCGAGACGCCGCAGCACCGACGACTTGCCCGAGTAGTCCGGGCCGAGCAGGACGGTGAATTCCGGGCCGTCGGCCCGGGGCGGCGCGTACGGCGGGGCGCCGTACGGCATGGATAAGGTCGGCATCTTCACTTCCTGGTAGCTCATCCGCAGCCGGTTCGAGCACATGCCGGCCCCGCGCACGGCCGCGGGCGCGCGCGGGCACGGCCGCTCGGGCGGCGGCCCGCGCGGGGCCGCGGTGCGGTCGGTTCTTCGGGTGGTGCCGGTTCCTTCGGCGCGCGTGCCGGGCCCGGGGCCCGGCGCCTGATCGGCGGCGGCGGGCCGGGGCCTAGCTCCGCCGGCCGGTGGGGGACGAACCCACGGGCTCGTAGTACTCGGTGAACAGCCGGCCCACCAACTCGCCGCGGCTGGACACGCCGAGCTTCTCGAAGATCGCCTTGATGTGGTCGCGCACCGTGTGCGGCGACAGGTGCAGCTCCTCGGAGATCCCGCTGGTGGACAGGCCGCGCGCCACCCGCCGGGTGACCTCCAGCTCCCGTTCCGACAGCTCGTAGGCCTGCACGACGAGCGGCGTGACGTCGGAGACCGGGGCGCGTTCGATGATCACCGCGGAGGCTCCCGGGCGCCCGTCGGCCCCGCGCAGGCAGGACGCGTGGCACACCAGCCAGCGGCCGGTGCGGGTGCGCATCCTGATCCGCGCGGTGTCCCCGCCGCGCTCCTCGGCGATCGCCCTGGCCCGCATCGCGGTGCCGTGCACCCACAGGGGTACGCGCAGACCGAGCGCGGTGAGCGAGGCGGGACCCTGCGGCATCTCCTCCAGATAGCGCCGTGCCTCGTCGTTGACCGAGACGAGGGCGCCCTCGGCGTCGAACAGCAGCAGCCCGGTGCCGGTCAGAGCGTCGCCGGAGGGCTCGGGGCGCTGTTTGGCGTACGCCCTGAGCAGGCGGGCGACGGGCGTGCCCAGGTCCTCCATGAACCTGCGCTCCCCGGTGGAGAACTCGGCCCGCCCCTTCTCCCGGAACAGGCTGATGTACCCGTGGGGCCGGCCGTCCACCCGCAGCACGGCCCGCAACTCGTCGTGCACCCCGCGCGGCGCCAGAAAACCCCGGTACAGGGAGCTGCGCTCGGGCTCGCCCCCCGTGCTCTCCCACAGGCTGGCCACCGGTACCGGCGCCAGCGCGAGGTCCCGGAACAGGTTGATCTTCTCCGTGAACAGCTCGTACTGCCAGTAGACGGCACAGCTGTGATCCTCGATGTTCTCCGCGAAGATCGGCGACGTGATCATGCCGGTCTCCGGGTCGGTGGCCCGCCAGACGGCGGCGTCGTACGGGACCGCCCTGCGCAGTTGTGTCGCGAGCGTGCTGAACAGCGTGTGCGGGCTGTCCGCGCGTCCGGCGCGCAGGAGGAGTTCGTCGCGACCGAGAGCAGTGGGCATCTCCGGCACTCCGTTCCGGGGTGGTCGACGGATGAAGAGTCAGCCTTGCCTGTCACAACCTGGCACCACCGTACGCCACTTGGCGGTTCCGGGGCGGTGACGCCGGCCGGGGCCGACCGTCACCACACGTCGTCCGGGAGCCACTGCGCGTACCGCCGCGGGCCGGTCAGGACGGGCCCGTTCCCGCGGATGTCCACGGTCGGCAGGCCGGCCGCCTCCGGCATCCTCGGCATCTCCGGCCCGACGTAGAGCGGGTCGATCCGGATGTGCTCGATGCCCAGTGGCCCGAGCAGCGCCAGGAGTGCGGGCCGGGACAACCGGATCCACCGCTGGGTGGGGCCCAGCGCGGCGCGGAGCCGTTCCTCGCGGGTGAAGGCGAGGCCGACCCGTTCCGTACCGGCGCCCGGCCGGGCCGTACGCACGACGGCCGCCGCGCCGTCGAGGTCGCCGACCCGGACCGGGACATACAGGAGCGCGTCCACTACGTCACGTCTCGAGGCAGAACTCGTCGAGCGGGTAGCCGACGTGCCGGTCCTCCGTCGGCAGGAAGCCGAGCACCTTGTCGCCGGGCTTCAGCTCGGTGCTGTTGAGGACCTTGCCGCCCGGGCCGAGCACCCGCACGTGCCAGTCGTCCTGGAGGATCAGATTGACCTCGCGGCCGTCGGTGGAGACCGCGTTCACCGAGATCAGCGGCCTGGTCTCGATCTTGACCCGGCCGACGGTGACGAGCCGGGTGCGGCCCTCGACGTCGGACGCCACGACCTTGCTGCCGGCCTTCAGCTCGCTGAGGTAGTTGGTCCGGCCGTCCTTGGACAGCGTGTACGAGTGGATGGCGCCGGCGTTCACCCGGAACGGGCGGGTCGGCATGTACGGCAGCGGGTGCGTCTCGCTGACGCAGAGGATCATGCCCTTGGAATGCGACCCGACCAGGATGCCCTCGTCCTCGCGGAAGTACGTGCAGGTGTCGACGCAGGCACGCTCGCCCATGCCGACGTGCTCCGTGCCGACGACCTCCAGCTCGGTCAGGACCAGGTCGGGGGTCTCGGCGTTGACCACGGCCTTCAGAGCGGTGGCGTCGCCGACCTTGCGCGGCGCCATCATGACGCCGTCGGAGCCGTGCTCAAGGACGCCGAAGATGATCTCGGCCTCCTCGACGTCGGCCGCCACCGTGATCAGGCTGCCCCGGGCGGCGGCGGACGCCGCGATGACGATCTCCAGCGGGATCTTGGTCGGGTCGCGGAACAGCAGCAGGCTCCACTGCTCGGTGCGCGCCGACTGACAGGCGTCCTCCAGCGTCTTCGCGTCGACGATCTCCACGAACCGGCCGAATTCCAGCCCCGGATGCGCGAGCCGCAGCTCGGCGGGGGTGATCTTGTGGAAGTCGGGGTCCACGATGACCACGGTGGCCTCGCCGAAGTCCTCCGGGAGGGTCTTGCCGCGGGGGAACAGCACCTTGGTGACGGTCGGGGGCAGGCCCTCCAGGGATGCCGGGTCCGCCGCGACGATGCCGTCGACCCGCTGGTGCAGCGCCTCCTGGACGATGGCGTCCCGCGCCTCGTCGACGCCTCGGATGTCCAGCCAACTGAGCTTCATGTGCAGGGCTCCTAGTGGTCACTCACTGTGGATGAGGTCGGCCAGCTTCCCGGCCATGACGCCGGGATCGGGCGCCTCGAAAACGTTGCGGCCCATGGCCACGCCCGCGACGCCGGCGCTCAGCGCCTCGCCGACGTGGGCAAGGACCTGGCCCTCGTCGTCGTTGCGCGGACCGCCGACGGTGATGACCGGGACGGGAGAGCGGGCGACGATCTCCTTCATCTCCGTCACCGAGCCGACGTACGGGGCCTTCACCAGGTCCGCGCCGAGATCGGCGGCCAGGGTCACCGCGTGCGCCACCAGCGCGGGGTCGCGCGGATCGCTGATCCTGGGGCCGCGGGGGTACATCATCGCCAGCAGCGGTACGTTCCAGCGGTCGCAGGCCTCGGCGACCACCGCCAGGTCGGACACCTGCCGCTGCTCGCCGTCCGAACCCAGGTTGACGTGCACGCTCACCGCGTCCGCGCCCAGCCGCAGGCTCTCCTCGACGCCGGCCACCAGGTACTTGGCGTCCGGGTCGGAAGCGTGCACGGTGCTGGCGCTCAGATGGACGATGAGCGAGGTGCTGCCGAACCAGGCGGGATCGACGTGCCGGAGACTGCCCTTGTGCAGGACGATGGCGTCCACCCGGTTGGTGGCCAGCCGGCCCACGAGTGCGTCGAGCCCTTCGCCGCCGGTGATCGGTCCCTGGCTCACCGAATGGTCCATCGGCACGATCAGCAGCCGTTCGGAATCGTTTCGGTAGAGGCGCCGCAGGCGTAGCCGCCTGCCGAACGCGCCATTGGAGATCATGGGGGTTCCTCATTTCTCCGTGCCGGTCTTGGATCAACCCTGAAGAGGGCGGGTATCTTCGGCGTCTCATCCGCATATCGCGTGCGGCGCCTTTCCGATATCGACGGGAAACATCAGCGGTCAAGACTCGTGGGCAACCGGCGAGAAAGGTGTCCACAAAGTGACGACCATGAAGATTGACGGGCACGGCCTGAGCATCGCCCAGACCGTGGCCGCCGCATCCCGCGAAGGTTCGGAATTCGCGGTCTCCGAGGACGCGTTGCGGGCGATGAACGCCTCCCGGAACCTGAAGCTGGAGATCCTCGCGACCGGCAAGCCCATTTACGGGGTGACGACGGGTTTCGGTGACAGCGTCAACCGGCAGATATCACCGGAGAAGACCGCACGACTGCAGAACGAGCTGATCCGCTACCACCTGAACGGAACCGGCCCGCTGGCCTCCGACGAGGTCGTGCGCGCCACCGTGCTGATCCGCGCCAACTGCCTGGCCCGGGGCAACTCCGGCGTCAGCCTCCCCGTCGTGGACCTGCTCCTTGACTTCCTCCGGTACGACATCCTGCCGGCCGTCCCCGAGCGCGGCTCGGTCGGCGCCAGCGGCGACCTGGTCCCGCTCTGCTACCTCGCCAACGCCCTGACGGGCCAGGGCAAGGTGCGCCACCGCGGCGAGACCCGCCAGACCGCGGAGGTGCTGGCCGAGCTGGGCCTCGAACCGGTGACGCTGGAGGCCAAGGACGGGCTGGCGCTGATCAACGGCACCTCCTTCAGCTCGGCGTTCGCCGTCCTGAACACCGAGGCGGCGGCCGAACTCGCCGACGTCGCCGACATCTGCACCGCGCTGGCCGGCGAGGGGATGCTCGGCAACCGGGGCCACTACGCGCCGTTCATCCACAACGAGAAGCCGCACAGCGGCCAGGGCGCCAGCGCCGCGTTCATCCACGAGATGCTCGAAGGCTCCTCGCTGGCGATGACGTACGACCAGGTCGTCGACCTGAACGTCCCGCTGGAGGGCCGGCACTACCAGAAGCTCGCGCGCAGCATCCAGGACCGCTACTCGCTGCGCTGCGCCCCGCACGTCAACGGCGTGCTGCGGGACATGCTCGACTGGGTCCGCACCTGGATGACCGTGGAGATCAACTCCTCCAGCGACAACCCGCTGTTCGACCCCTCCACGGGCGCCGTGTACAGCGGCGGCAACTTCTACGGCGGGCACGTCGTCACCGCGATGGACTCGCTGAAGACGGCCGTCGCCGGCGTCGCCGACCTGCTCGACCGGCAGCTCGCGCTCCTGGTCGACGAGAAGTTCAACAACGGCCTCACCCCGAACCTGATCGCCCGGGTGGACGACGACGACACCGAGGCCGGGCTCCAGCACGGCTTCAAGGGCATGCAGATCGCGTGCTCGGCGCTCACCGCCGAGGCGCTCAAGCACGCGGGTCCGGCCTCCACGTTCTCCCGCTCCACCGAGGCCCACAACCAGGACAAGGTCAGCATGGCCCCGATCGCGGCGCGCGACGCGCGCAACGTGATCGAACTGACCCGTGAGGTCGCCGCCATCCATCTCCTCGCCGCCTGCCAGGCCGTCGAGCTGCGCGGCGTCGACGAGATGAGCCCGCGCACCAGGGCCGTGCACGCGCGCATCCGCAAGGAGGTTCCCTTCGCCGCCAAGGACCGGCAGATGGACGGCGACATCACCGCGGTCGTGGAGATGATCGCCTCCGGCGCCATCACCGAGGCCGCTCGGGCGGGAGGCAATCCGTGACCGTCGCCCTGAACACCGAAGCGGCCGCCTCCGGTCCGGCGTCCGGCGCGCTGCCGGCCATCGGCGACTGGAAGACGTTCGACGAACTGCGGGCGCTCCAGCGGGAGCGGATCGGGCCGACGCTGCGGCACGCTCTCGACTCGCCGTTCTACGCCGAGCGGCTGGGGGCCGGGCAGGAGCTGTCCACGGTGGGCCTCACCGGGAAGTCGGACCTGCGCGACAGCTACCCCTTCGGCATGCTCGCCGTGCCCAGGGAGCGCCTGGCCTCCTACCACGAGTCCAGCGGCAGCACCGGCAACCCGACCCCCGCCTACTTCACCGAGGCGGAGTGGACCGACCTGGCCGACCGGTTCGTCCGCAAGACCGTCCCGCTCGGTCCCGAGGACACCATGCTGGTGCGCATCCCCTACGGGCTGGTGCTCGCCGGGCACATGGCCCACTGGGCCGCCATGCGCGGCGGCGCGACCGTCGTCCCCGGCGACTGCCGCTCGCTCGCGGTGCCCTACTCGCGGGTGGTGCGCGTGCTGCGCGACCTGGAGGTGACGCTGACCTGGTCGACGCCGAGCGAGTGCCTGCTGTGGGTCGCCGCGGCCAAGGCCGCCGGCCACCCCGCCGACTCCTTCAAGTCGCTGCGGGCGCTGTACGTGGCGGGCGAGCCGATGAGCAACGCGCGCCGCCGCCGGATCGAGGAGATCTGGGGCGCCCCGGTCATCGAGGAGTACGGCTGCACCGAGGTCGGCCCGCTGGGCAGCGACTGCCCGTACGGCCGGATGCACTTCTGGGCCGACCGGGTGCTGCCGGAGATCTACGACCCGCAGACCGGGCGGATCACCGCCGAGGGCGCCGGGCAGCTGGTCATCACCCCGCTGTACCGCGAGGCGATGCCGCTGGTGCGCTACAACCTCGAGGACCTGGTGGAACTGCGGTACGAGGACTGCCCCTGCGGGTGGCAGCTCCCCACCGTGCGGGTCATGGGCCGGCTCGGCCAGGGCTACACGGTCGCCGGGCGGCGCCTCGGGCAGATCCAGGTGGAGGAGATGGTCTACCGGCTGCCCGCCTCCCACGGCGTGCTGTTCTGGCGGGCCAGGGCCGAACGGGACCGCCTGGTCGTCGAGTTCGAGGCGCCCGGCCCGGACGGAGCGGAGGCCGCCGCGTCGCTCGCCGCGTCCGTCGAGGCGGAACTCGGGGTGCCCTGTGTGGCCGGCGCGGTGCCCGAGGGCACGCTGGTGCCGACCGCGCTGCTGGCGGAGCAACTGGACGCCATGAAGCCGCGCAAACTGTTCGGGCCCGACGAGGACTGGGGGCAGGCCGTTGTCCGGGGTTGAGACATGGTGATCGTGATGGCCGCGCAGGCCACGGCGTCGGACGTCGCCGCGGTCGTCGCGCGGGTCGAGTCGGCGGGCGGCGAGGCCTTCGTCAGCCGCGGGACGAGCCGCACCGTCGTCGGACTGGTCGGTGACATCGAGCAGTTCGGCACGCTCAGCCTCGGCGCCCTGCGCGGGGTCGCCGAGGTGGTGCGCATCTCGGTGCCGTACAAGCTGATCAGCAGGGAGAGCCACCCGGACCGCTCGGTGGTCCGGGTGGGCGGGGCGCCGATCGGCCCCGGCGCGCCGACGCTGATCGCCGGGCCCTGCGCGGTGGAGACGCCGGAGCAGACGCTGCGGGCGGCGCTGATGGCCCGGGCGGCCGGCGCGACCGTCCTGCGGGGCGGTGCCTTCAAGCCCAGGACCTCTCCCTACGCCTTCCAGGGCCTGGGCGAGGCCGGGCTGAAGATCCTCGCCGACGTGCGCGCCGAGACCGGCCTGCCCGTCGTCACCGAGGTGGTCGACGCCCACGACGTCGAACTGGTCGCCTCGTACGCCGACATGCTGCAGATCGGCACCCGCAACGCGCAGAACTTCGCGCTGCTGCAGGCCGTCGGCGACGTGGACAAGCCGGTCATGCTCAAGCGGGGGATGTCCGGGACCATCGAGGAGTGGCTGATGGCCGCCGAGTACGTCGCGCAGCGCGGCAACCTCGACATCGTGCTGTGCGAACGCGGCATCCGGACGTTCGAGACGGCCACCCGCAACACCCTGGACATCTCCGCCGTGCCCATCGTCCAGCGGCTGTCGCACCTTCCCGTCATCGTCGACCCCTCGCACTCGGGCGGGCGGCGCGACCTGGTGCTTCCGCTGACCCGGGCGGCGCTGGCCGTCGGCGCCGACGGGGTCATCGTCGACGTGCACCCCGACCCGGCGACCGCGCTGTGCGACGGGCCCCAGGCGCTCGTCCACGAGGACCTGGAGGAACTCGGCGCGGCGATGCGCGGCGAGCTGCCCGCGGGGCACCGGATCCTCGACGGGGCCGCCTCCCTCCCGTAACGGCGACGGCCGCCGGGCCCGGTCCGGCGGCCGGTCGCCGCATCCTCCTCAAACGGGGGGTGGGACACGGCTCCCGCCGTTGGCAGAGTCCTTTCCGTCCCGCCACACAACCGGGTCCGGGAGGACTGAGGATGACGACAGGCAAGAGCATCGAGAAGCCGGCCACGGCGGAGCTCTCCGAACGGCTCCGGGGCCGGGTCCTGCTGCCGGGGGACGACGACTTCGCCCCGGAGCTGGACGGGTTCAACCAGATCACCGAGCACGCTCCGGACCTGCTGGCGGTCGTGGCGGGAGCCGAGGACGTGCGCGAGGCCGTGTCCTTCGCCGCCGCCCGCGGGATGCCGGTCGCCGTCCAGGCCACCGGCCACGGCCCGTCCACCGCGGCGGACGGCGGGCTGCTGATCAGCACCCGCGGGATGCGCGGCGTGCGCGTCGACCCGGCCGCGCGCACGGCCCGGGTCGAGGGCGGCACGCAGTGGTTCGAGGTGGTCGAGGCGGCCGCCGAGCACGGCCTCGCCCCGCTCAACGGCTCGTCGCCGCTGACCGGCGTGATCGGCTACACGCTCGGCGGCGGCCTCGGGCTGATGGCCCGCAAGTACGGCTACGCCGCCGACCACGTCACCGCCCTGGAGATCGTCACGCCCGACGGCCAGTCGCACCGGGCCACCGCCGACCAGGACACCGACCTCTTCTGGGCCGTGCGCGGCGGCAAGGGCAACTTCGGTGTCGTCACCGCCCTGGAGTTCGGCCTCGTCCCGGTGGAGCGGCTGTACGGCGGCGGGCTGTTCTTCGCCGGCGAGGCCGCCGCGGAGGTGCTGCACGCCTGGCGCGAGTGGACCGCGACCGTGCCGGAGGACCTCACCTCCTCGCTGGCGCTGCTGCGGCTGCCGGACGTCGAGTCGATCCCGCCCTTCCTGCGCGGCCGGCTGACCGTGCACGTCCGGATCGCCTACCTGGGCTCGGCCGAGGACGGCGACAAGCTGGTCGGGCCGCTGCGTGCCGCCGGTCCGCTGGTCGTCGACACGCTGGCCGACATGCCGTACACGAGGTGCGGAGAGATCCACAACGACCCCACCGAGCCGATCCCCTTCAGCGAGCGGTCGATGATGCTCCGCGAGCTGGACGAGGCGGCCGTGGGCGCGCTGCTGGAGCTGGCCGGCCCGGGCGCCGACTGCATCGACCTGGCCGTGGAGCTGCGGCAGCTGGGCGGCGCGGTCGGCCGGCCGCCGAAGACGCCCAACGCCGTCGACCACCGGGACGCCGCCTTCGCGCTGTCGACCCTCTCGCTGCCCGACAACCGGCCCCCGCTGGTGGTGGACGGCATGGCGGCGTGGGGCACCGGGCGCCGCTACCTCAACTTCCTCGCCAGCCCCGACGCGGCGGACCTCACCGAGAGCGGCTACGAACCGGCCACCTTCGCCCGGCTGGCAGAGATCAAGGCCCGGGTCGATCCGGACAATCTCTTCCGCTTCAACCACAACATCGCGCCGCGTCCCCGGCAGGCCTGAGCTCGCGAAAGAGCGGCGCGGCGCACCCGCGGGCGCGGTAGCACCGGCGCGATATCCCGCCGATACATCCCATTGCAAGGCTGGCCGGGACGCTTACCACTGTTTGATGGATTGTTCAATCAGGAGGACAGCAGTGAAACGACGTGACGTGATGAAGGGCATGGCGGGCGCCGTCGCGGTCGCGGCGGCGCCCGCCGCCGTCATCCACGCGGGCAACACCTGGGCCGCCTCGAACGAAGACGCGGCCGCCCCCGGGGCGGCCGGGGAAGAGTCGGGGGACCTCTACACCGAGCAGTACAAGGGCCGCACGATCACCGTGACGAAGAGCACCGAGAAGGTGCGGATAGACGGCCGGGAACTGCACCTGATGAAGCTGGGCGAGGGTGCGTACCTCAGCTCGATGTGCCACTACCGGTTCGAGGCCACCCCGCTGGCCGCCGGCCGCCAGGCCGTCGACGAGCTGCGGGGGGCGAACCTGCTGCCCTCCGGCGGCCACCACCATGCCTGAACCGGACGCGAGAGAACCGAGAAGGAAGAAGCCCATGGTTCCCGTTCGCAAGAACCACCTCGACATGACCCGCGCGGAGAAGAGACGCTTCATCCGCGCCCTGCT
The DNA here is from genome assembly GCF_031597775.1 of Streptomyces sp. BB1-1-1. Lineage (NCBI taxonomy): Bacteria > Bacillati > Actinomycetota > Actinomycetes > Kitasatosporales > Streptomycetaceae > Streptomyces > Streptomyces sp. BB1-1-1. Next base: position 5,039,944 of record NZ_CP134203.1, read on the forward strand.
CCGGGTCAAGGAGACAGGCGTCTACGACGAGCTGGTCCGAATACACATAAAGATCAACTCGGGCGACTACCTGGACAAGGACGGCGGCGTCGGCAAGCGCTGGGGTCACATGGGCCCGGGCCTGTTCCCGTGGCACCGCCAGTACCTGCTGGTCCTGGAGCGGGCCATGCAGCGGTTCGACCCCACCGTCACCATCCCGTACTGGGACTGGACCAAGGACCAGAGTCCCGACTCGCCCCTGTGGGCCGACGACTTCATGGGCGGCAACGGCCGGCCCGGCGACGGCATGGTCATGACCGGCCCGTTCGCCCGCTGCAACGGCTGGAAGCTGAACGTCAGCGTCGTCCCGGTCGGCGACGAGCACCCGGCGTTCAACGGCAACTACACCGCGGACGACCGGGACTACCTGGTCCGCGACTTCGGCACCACCAACCCCGTCCTGCCGACGACGAAGGAGCTGGAGGACACCCTCGCCCTGCCGACGTACGACACGCCGCCCTACAACTACACCTCGGGGTACGGCACCGAGACGCAGTCCCTGCGCAACCACCTGGAGGGGTACGCGAAGTTCCCCCACGAGGCCAACCTGGGCAAACTGCACGGCGCCGGCCACACCTGGGTGGGCGGCCACATGCTGTACATCGGGTCGCCGAACGACCCCATCTTCTTCATGCACCACTCCTTCCTCGACAAGGCCTGGTCGATCTGGCAGAAGCAGCACCCGGACGTTCCTCAGTACCTTCCGGTGGAAGAGCACCCGGATGTGCCCTCGCTGCACACCAAGCTCGCGCCCTGGTACACGATGACACCGGCCGATCTGCTCGATCACACGAAGTTCTACCGTTACGAATAGGGTTCTTCAGAGGTCCAGGAAACATCTCGCACGACCGTAGTCCTGTGCCGCCGACGACAGTTGCCATCGACATTCACGTGATGCCGATGGCAACTGCATTGGCGTAATTACGGGTCTTCACGCGCCCGTGCGTCATTTTCTCGCACATCATTACCGGGGGTATAGATATGTGCGCCGACCACGTGTTCCACATACTTGGCCCGCTACTAGTGACGAACGGCGGGGAGCCGATAGAAATAAGCGGTATCCGCAGGCAGAAGTTACTCGCCGCACTGCTTCTGCAGCCGAATCAGATGGTCAGCCTCGACCGGCTCGTCGACGTCATGTGGGACGACAAGCCGCCCGCGTCCGCCCACGGACAGATCCGCATCTGCGTCTCCGGCCTCCGCCGCCTGCTCAGGGGCGGCGAGCGCGACAGCGTGATCGAGACCCACCCCTCCTGCTACCGGATCAACGTCCACGGCGAGGACGCCGTGGACCTGTTCACTTTCGAGCGGCTGGTCTCCCAGGGGCGGGCCATGGTCCGCGACGACAAGTTGGAGCGCGCCGAGAGGCTGCTGAAGTCGGCGCTCGCGCTGTGGCGCGGACCGGTCGCGGCCGGCCTCGACAGTCCGGCGCTGGGCGCGCTCGTCGTCAGGCTGCACGAGGACCGGCTGACCGTGCAGGAGGAGTACTTCGACGTGGCGCTGAAGCTCGGGCACCACCAGCGGATCATCGGCGATCTGACCGGTTTCGTCTCCGAGAACCCCTTCCGGGAGCGCGCCTGCGCCCAACTGATGCTGGCGCTCTACCACTCGGGCCGCCAGGCGGACGCCCTGAAGACCTTCCGCGCCGTCAGGGCGCGGTTCTCCGAGGACCTCGGCATCGAGCCGGCCCGGGACCTGCACGTCCTGCACCAGTCGATCCTGGTGGGGCGGCTCTCCTCGGCGGGCGCACCTCCCGCGGACCCGCCCGCCTACGCCACCCCTCGCCCGGACGGTCACCAGGGCCGCCGCCCGGCCGGCGTCGCGCTGCTCTCCCGGACCTCGCCGAACACCGTCACGGCCGACCCGTTGGAGCAACTGCGGCTGGAGAACGACCTGCTCCGCACGGAACGCGACGGGCTCCGCCGGATCCTGTCCCTCTGGCTGGACCTGAGCGACGTCGACCTGGGCGTCGCGGCCTACTGAACCGGCTCACGGCAACGCCCCTCCCTCTGCTCCTCGATGGACAGGACCAGGGGGAGGGGCGTGCCGCGTTTTCACCTTCAGGGCGGCTGCTTCGGGCCTCTGCTCTTGGGCCGCTGCTTTTGGGCTTCGGCTTTCGGGCCTCCGCCCCGTACGCGTCAGGCCTCCTGCTGCGCCCGGGCGGGCGGGAGCGTCAGGGCGATCAGACCGGCCAGCAGCGGGAGCGCCGCGACGACGGCGAGCGCGCTGGTGAGGTCCATGTGTTCGGAGAGGGTGCCGGCCGCGGCCGAGCCGATGCCGCCGCCGACGAAGAACAGCAGGTTGAGCACGCCCATGGCACCACCGCGCTGGGCGGGCGCGAGGCGGCTGGAGAGCACGGCGGTGGTGAGCACCTGGGTGGCGGCGAACGTCGCCATGCCCATGGAGGTGCCGATGAGCATCACGACGATGCCGCCGTCGACGAGGCCGACGATGCCGAGGAACACCGCACAGCTGACGGCGGTCCCGGCGAGCAGCAGGCTGCCGCCCTTGCCGACGGTGAGCTTGCTGGCCACACGGGCGGCCACGGCGCCGACGACCGCGCCCGGGAGCAGCCAGGCGCCGATCTTGAACACGCCCCAGCCGTACTGCACGGTGAGGATCTGCGGCACCGCGTACATCGCGGCGAACAGGCCGGCGTAACCGCCCACGCCGATCATCGCCGAGGTCAGGAAGGTCCGGTCGGTGGCCAGTTCACGCGGGAGGAACCCGTCGGGCCGCTTGCCGATCCGCGTCAGCAGGCCGGCCACCGACACCACGAGGAGCACCGCCAGCCCCATCACCAGCGGGGTGTCGAGGTCGAGGGAGGACGCCTGGATGAGGAGCAGCAGGGAGGTCGCACCGGCGCCCAGCAGGACGCCGCCGGTCACGTCGACGGCCTTGCCGTAGCCGGGGCGGGAGGCCGCGAGCTCCAGGCAGAAGGGCACCAGCAGCAGCGAGAGGGCCGGCAGCACCAGGGTCAGCCGCCAGTCCAGCCAGTCCGTCACCATGCCGCCCATGAGGGTGGCGGTGGAGGAGAACAACGCCATGGACGCGCCGAAGATGGCCAGGATCTTCGTCCGGTGTTCGGCCGCCGCTCCCGAGGCGAGCGTGAGGGCGCTGGAGGTCATGGCGCCGGAGCCCGCCGCCTGCACGAAACGGCCGGCGATCAAGGTGCCGAAGTCCTGTGCGACCAGGCACAGCACCGCGCCCACGGCGAGGAACAGGGCCCCGGTGAGGAGGGTGTTGCGCACGCCCCACTTCTCGGAGAGCCGCCCGAAGAACGCGGTGCCCACGCCGAGCGCGAGGGCGTGCGCCGTCAGCACCCAGCCGGCGACCGCCGGGCGGACCTCCATCTCCATGGCGACGTCGGGCAGCGCCACGCCCGCGGCGGTCACTCCGAAGATCACGGGGCCGAAGAGGGCTCCGAGCCTGAGCCCGGTCAAGCCCGCACCGGGTGCGGTTCGCGGCGGAGCCTGCACCGCGCTGTTGGTGGTCATCGAGAGTCGTCCCTTCCAGGGTTCGTGAGGTGTGCCGAGTCGGCGTTTTCGTGTGGTCGGGGGTTCTGTGCGGGGCGTTCGGAGGCCCGCACGCGCGGAGAGATGTTGTGGTTGAACCGGAAGAGGTTCTCCGGGTCGTACCGCGCCTTGATCTCGCGCAGCCGCGCGTAGTCGGCGGGCGCGTAGCCCCGGTGGGCCAGCCGGGCGGTGCCCGGCCCGGCGAGGAAATTGAGATGGGCGCGGCCCGTCCCGCGATGCGCCATGCCGTCCACGACGTGTTCCGGGCGTCCGCCGGGCGGTCCGAGCGTGGTCAGGCAGTACCGGGCGTCGCGGTGGTCGACCGCGCCCGGCACCGCGGCCGGCCGGCCGAGCGCGCCGCCCATGTGCCGCAGCTCGACCACGGCGTCCGTGCAGCCGCTGCCCGGACCGGCGAGGCGGAGCAGGTCGTCGACCGCGTCCGGGCCCAGCTCGCGCAGCATGGCGGAGCGTTCGTCGTAGGCGATGGGGAAGGCCGGGTCGTTGTGGATGTCCGCGAAGCGGGTGTACGGCATCTCCCCCAGCGTGTCCGCGAGCGTCGGGGCGACGGCGCGCAGGGGCCTGACCAGTCGCTCCCCCTCGTCGCCCGGGCCGAGGTGGGCGACGCGGACGTGCACCAGGAGCCCGCCCCGCGGGAAGGGCGGGATCGGCCTCTGGTCGGGCATCCGCAGCAGCGCGAGCGAGGAGGCGGTCTCCTCCGGCACGGACTCCGTCCACGACCGCCAGGCGTGCAGGACCTCGGCGGCGGCGTCGCCGGGGAAGAAGAGACCGCCGCCGTAGAGCCGGGTGACCGGCACCAGCCCGAACTCCAGGGCCGTCACCACGCCGAAGTTGCCCTTGCCGCCGCGCAGCGCCCAGAAGAGGTCCGGGTGCCGCCGCGCGGTGGCGGTGCGGGGGAGTCCGTCGGGGGTCACGATGTCCACCGCGGTGACGTGGTCGGCGGCGAAACCGTACGCGCGGGACAGCAGCGCCAGTCCGCCGCCCAGGGTGTAGCCGACCACTCCCACCAGTGGTGAGGAGCCGTTGAGCGGAGCGAGTCCGTGGACGGCGGCCGCGTCGACGACCTGCCGCCAGCGCGCGCCGGCCTCGGCCCGGGCGACCCGGGCGGCGGGGTCGACGGTCACGCCGGTCATCCGGCGGGTGTTGACGAGCAGCCCGGTTCCCTCGGTGACACGCGAGGGACCGTGGCCGGTCGCCTGGACCGCCGTCGGCAGTCCGGTCTCGGCCGCGAAGGCGACGGCCTTGCGCACCTCCGTGGCGTCCCGTGCGCCGAGGACCATCGCGGGCCGGTGCCGCAGGACCCGGTTGAACCCGGCGACCTCGGCCGCGTACCCCTCGTCGCCGGGCCCCAGCACCGGACCGGAAAGGCGCCCGGCAAGCCGTTGCGCGGTTGCCGGTCTGTACATGCGTCAGCCCTCCCAGACGGAGCCAGTCGGTTCGCTGATCACACTTCCAGCGCCGACTCGGAGGGCCCATCCCTCTATTGAGGGGAAGTGGGGGGCGGCCTATTGAGGAGAAGTGGGCTGCGGCATGTCGCCCATGACACGGAGCATCTCGACCAGCTGCCTTGTCCGCTCCTCGCCCAGCAACTCCTCCACCCGTGCGTGCAGTTGCGCGGCCTCCTCGACCCCCTCGGCCAGACGCCGGCGGCCGGTGTCGGTGAGGGCGACGATGCGGCGCCTGCGGTTCGCCGGGTCCATCTCCTTGGTCACCAGGCCGCGCGCCTCCAGGCGGTCCAGCAGAACGGTGAGCGTGGAGCGGTCTACGGCGGTCAGGGCCCCCAGTGCGGACTGGTCCAGGCTGCCGTGGTCGTCCAGGGCGAGCAGCACCGCGAACTGGGGACTGGTCAGGTCGGGCAGGCGCTGCTGCCACAGCGCCGCCCACGCCTGCCCGGCCCGGCGCAGCTGATGCGGCAGCGCCTCTTCCAGTTGTGGCCGTGGCCGAGGGCTTGTGTTCGTCATGTCGGCCAGTATATTCAGTACAAGGATATTCCGTACACGGAAGATTGCGGTGGGGGCCAGGATGCGGCTGATCGTGGGAATGACCGGCGCCACCGGCGCGGTGCTGGGCGTTCGACTGCTCACCGAGTTGCAGCGGAACCCGCAGGTGGAGACACACCTGGTGCTCAGCCGCTGGGCGCGCGCGACGGTGGAACTGGAGACCGGGTTGAGCACCCGCGAGGTGGCCGCGCTGGCCGACGTCACCTACTCGCCCGACGACCAAGGGGCGGCGATCTCCTCCGGCTCGTTCCCCACCGACGGCATGGTGATCATCCCGTGCAGCATGAAGACGCTGGCCGGCATCCGGGCCGGGTACGCCGAAGGGCTGATGGGCCGCGCCGCCGACGTGACGCTCAAGGAGCGGCGCCGGATGGTTCTGGTGCCGCGCGAGACGCCGCTCAACGAGATCCATCTGGCGAACATGCTGGAACTCGCCCGCATGGGCGTCTCGATCGTGCCGCCCATGCCCGCCTTCTACAACCGACCGGAGTCGGTCGACGACATCGTCGACCACATCGTCATGCGGGTTCTCGACCAGTTCGGCCTCGAGGCCACCGGCGCCCGCCGCTGGGAGGGCTTCCCGCAGCGGCCGTCGGCCGCCCGGGCGGGCCTGGCGGCCGACGTCCCCGCGATACGCCACAACGGCACGCAGCAGAGGAGCGCGCGTTCATGAGCAGGCCTATGACGGAGCCTACGGGCGGGGCGACGACCGAGCCCGCGGCCGGGGCGGTGCCCGACCTTGCGGCCGATTCTGCGGCCGGGTCGGTGACCGACTCTGGAGCCGGGTCGGCGACCGATTCCACGGCCGGCCCGGCGACCGGGCTGGCGGCCGACCCCACGACCAGCTCGATGACCGGCCCCACGGCCGGGACGGCGACCGGGCCCGCGACCAGCACGGCGACCGGCCCCACGACCAGGACGGCGACCGGGCCCGCGACCGGCTCGACGACCGCCCCCACAGCCAGCCCTGCGACCAGCCCGGCGACGACCGACCCCACGGCCGGCCCCAGGCCGCTGATCCGGTTCGGTGAGCTGCGCGGTTACCTCGACGCGTTGGAGGCGCTCGGCGACCTGCGTCGCGTCACGCGGCCGGTGAGCGCCGATCTGGAGGCCGCCGCGATCAGCCGCCTGTCCTGCGAACGACAGGCCCCGGCCCCGCTGTTCGAGAACGTGGAGGGCGTCGCGCCGGGCTTCCGGCTGCTCGGGGCGCCCGCCGCGCTCAGTTCCGCCCCCGGCAAGCCGCTGGCCCGGGTCGCCCTGTCCGTCGGCCTGCCCGCCGGGACCACCGCCGCCGAACTGGTCGACCACCTGGCCCGTACCCGCGACGCGAAGCCCGTCCCCCCTCGGCCGGTCGCGCGGGAGGACGCGCCCTGCAAGCAGAACGTGCTGCTGGGCGACGACGCCACCCTCGACCGCTTCCCGGTACCCCGGGTCCACGAGTTCGACGGCGGCCCCTACGCCAACACCTGGGGCATCATCGTCGCCAGGACGCCGGACGGCCGGTGGACCAACTGGTCGATCGCCCGGATCATGCTGATCGACGGCAAGCACATGACCGGCCTGGTGATCCCGGCGCAGCACATCGGCATGATCTGGTCGGAGTGGGTGAAGATCGGCGAGCCGATGCCGTACGCGCTGGTGCAGGGCGGTGACCCGGCCGTCCCGTTCGTAGGGGGCGTTCCGCTGCCGCCGGGCGTCGACGAGGCCGGCTACATCGGGGCGCTGCACGGCGAGCCGGTCGACGTCGTACGGTGCGAGACGGTGGACCTGGAAGTGCCCGCGGGCGCGGAGATCGTCATCGAAGGGCACCTGTCCGTCGGCCGCGACGCGCGGGAGGGACCATTCGGCGAGTTCGCCGGATACGGCTCCACAGAGACGTCGATGCAGCCGGTGTACACGGTCGAGGCCATCACCCACCGCGACGACCCGATCTGGCCGTTGGTGGCCGAGGGCCGGCCGGTGGACGAGTTCCACACCGTGACGGGCGTCGGTCAGGCGGCCGAGGTCCTGGCGGAGCTGCGCGCCGCCGGCCTGCCGGTCACCACGGCCTGGTCACCGCTGCGCGCCGCGTCGCACTGGATGGTGGTCACCGTCCCGCGGGACTGGCGGGAGCGGCTGCCCGGCGTCGACTCCGCCGAACTCACGCACCGGATCGGCAAGGTGCTCTCCGAGTCCCACTCGGGCCGCGCCACGGCTGCCACCTTCGTCCTGGACGACGACATCGACCCGGCCGACGACACCGACCTGCTGTGGGCGCTGGCCACCCGGATCCACCCCCTGGACCGGGCGGAGGCGTGGTACGGCTTCGTCCACCCGCTGCTGAACTGCTACACCCACGAGGAGCGCGCCGCCCAGTCCGGCCCGATCGTCTTCCACGACGGGCTGCTGCCCGCCCCCGGCGAGGGCCGGCTCCCGCACAGTTCCTTCGCCCAGGCATACCCGGAGCGGATCCGCCGCAGGGTCCTCGAACACTGGCACGACTGACACCGCCCCCGACCGGACCGGCGCGTCCCTGATGAATGGGACCGGCGCGGTCCTGGCGAAGGGCCCCCACCCGAACCTGGACGGAGCAAGTGAACACTGACCAGCAGCACGAAGGGCTCGCAGCCCCACTCCGCCACGTGGCGACCGCCTGGCACGGGGACGGCGTCCGATGAGGACCGTCCTGGTCATAGGAGCCGGCCTGATCGGCACGTCCGCGGCCCTGACGCTCGCCGGACGCGGCGTCACGGTGCATCTGGCCGACAACGACCCGGACCGGGCCCGGACGGCGGCGGCCCTCGGCGCCGGCAGCGACGAGCCGCCCCCCGGCCCAGTGGACCTGGCACTCGTCGCCGTGCCGCCCGCGCACACCGCCGCCGTGCTGGCCGGGGCGATGCGCGCGGGAGTGGCGCGCGGCTACGCCGACGTCGCCGGAGTCAAGGGCGGCCCCCGGCGCGAGCTGGAGGACCTGGGCCTCCCTCTCGGCTCGTACATCGGCACCCACCCCATGGCGGGCAAGGAGAGCTCCGGCCCGCTCGCGGCGAGCGCCGACCTGTTCGAGGGCCGCCCTTGGGTGCTCACCCCGATGCCGGACACCGACACGGAGGTGCTGAACCTCGCCCTGGAACTGGTCGCGCTCTGCCGCGCCGTGCCCGTGATCATGGACGCCACCGCCCACGACCGGGCCGTCGCCCTCGTCTCACACACCCCGCAGCTCGTCTCGTCGATGGTCGCCGCACGACTCCGGGCCGCCGACGAGACAGCGGTGCGACTGTGCGGCCAGGGCATCCGCGACGTCACCCGGATCGCCGCGTCCGACCCGCGGATGTGGACCGAGATCCTCGCGGCCAACCCGGGCCCCGTCGCGGAGGTGCTCGCGGAAGTGGCGGCCGACCTGGAGGACACCGTCGAGTCGCTGCGCGCCCTGCAGTCCGCCGACGAGGCCAAGCGGCGCGGCGGCGCGGCGGTCATCGAGGACATCCTGCGCCGGGGCAACGCGGGCCGCGCCAGAGTACCCGGCAAGCACGGCGAGGCACCCGCCTCCTACGAGACGGTGGCCGTCCTCATCAGCGACCAGCCGGGCGAACTGGCCCGCATCTTCGCGGACGCCGGCCGCGCGGGCGTCAACATCGAGGACATACACATCGACCACGCGACCGGCCGCCAAGCAGGCCTGGTCCAACTGCTGGTGAGCCCCACAGCGGCCCCCGCCCTGAGCACAGCCCTCAGCGAACGCGGCTGGTCGATCCACCGCTGACGACACGAGCCCGGGCAGCGGAGCCGGGGCCCCATCCTCATGTGTGCCGAGCCTGTTCTAGGTCGGCCGGGCGGAGGCAGCGACCTTTTCAGACGGGGTTGAGGTTGCAGCGGGCGGCTCCAGGGGCTCGTGATGGCTTGCGCTATGCATTCCGAGGTATATACCGTTGATTGCATGACGGGGCGGTGGGAGATCGAGATCGAACCCGAGGTACGGGACTGGCTGGAGCTGCTTCCGTTCCGCCTGTACCGGCGGGTCGAGGACAAGACGGACCGACTGCTGGACAAGCCGACGACCCTCGGAGAGCCGTACTCGCGGCACCTGGGTGGCAAGCTACGTGAGCTTCGCTTCGAGTTGGACGGCGAAGCCGTACGCATTCCGTACTGGCTCGCGCCGGCGCAACGGATCGTTCTGCTGACGGTGTTCCGTAAGACGAGGATGCGTGAGGCGGCGGAAGTCGAGCGTGCGCATCAGGCCCAGAAAGTCTGCGAGGCCGAGCATGGACATGCCCAGCACACGTACGAGCGGCGCAAGGAGAGTTGATGAATCACAGCACGTGGAGGACACGCCGGGCTCAGCAGCTCGCAGGTGAGGCGGTGGAGTACGACCAGGAGTATGTTGACGCGCGGCTGGCCGGCGACCTGGGGCAGGCGGTGTACGACCGTCGGATCGAGCTCGGCCTGTCTCAGACAGACCTGGCAGAGCGGGCTGGAATGACCCAGCCCCAAGTCTCCCGGATGGAGGGCGGCGACACCGTGCCGACTCTCCCGTTGCTGCGGCGCCTGGCCAAGGCACTGGAAGGCACGCTGAACCTGACCATCGACGAAGGCGACTCGCATGTCACCTTCACCCCACACGCCGCCTGAGCCCGCGGCAGCCGAACCGCCGACTACGTACTCCGAAGGGCACATACGAGTCCACAGGTGCCCTACCTCTGTGCACCCGGCAGGACTCGAACCTGCGACACCCGTTTTGGGAGTTCGATGCGGGGGCGCTGAGGGGTGCTGTCGGTGACCGGTGCGACGGCCGGACGGAGACGCTGGCGTACCTCCCCGTCCGGTGTCGTTGATGTCAGCTACGGATGCCAGGGTCTGCCTGGCCCGTGGGTCTTTGTGGGCCGGCCGTCATCACGGGTACCGGGACCGGGCGGGAACCGTCGGCCAGTGACTCCGCGCCGGCCACACCGACCAGTGACGCGGCCACGGCAGGCCGTACCGGTACCAGCGGCGGCTCTCCGTGCGCCATCGTGGCCCGGAAGGCGCGCAGTACTCGTACGGTGCCCTCGGCCCCGCGTGCCACAGGTTCCCCGGCGAGGGTGAAGGTCGGAGGGGTGCGTTCCTCCTCGCGTGCGTGGCCCTCCGGGGTTGCCCAGCCCTCCGTTCTGACACGGACTGACCGCCGACACCCCCACCGGCCAGGCGTCCGTGAGAGCTAGCACCGGGGAGAGGGGGTGCGTGCAGTACGCCGTGGGAGCGATACGCCCGCGCCAGTGCGCCGGATCACCGATCAGGCCAGCGGCCTCGGCTGGGGACGTGCCGTGTAGATAGTCCGCTTCGATCAGGCTGATCCGGCCCAGCCCCCCGGCCTCGATCGCCTGAGACGGACGTGCGGATGGACCACGTAGTGCTCGGCGAAGGAGTAGGTCGCGGACGACCTGTCCGCCGCCGCGATGAGCCGCTCCCCTTCCGCGGCGTCCACGCATGCCGCCGACTCGGACAGCACATGCACCCCACGGTCCAGGAACGCGATGGCCAACGGCGCGTGCTCGTCGAAGTCGTTGGCCAGCACGACCCCGTCAAGACGGTGCTCCAGCAGCTCCTGCCACCGCTCCACCAGCACCGCACCGGGAAACCGCGCCCGCGCCACGGCACGGCGTTCGGGGTCGCGGTCACATGCCGCCACGACCTCCATGCCCACCTTGCGGCACCAGCCTGCCAGATGAAACCCCATCCTGAGCCCTACCACTCCTACCCGCATACGGACGTCCTCTTCCGAATTCCCCTTCCTTCACAGCTGGTTTCCCATCACGGAAACGCAGCAGGCGGAGGGACTGACCGAAGCGCACGTCCCGGACACGACGAAGGGCCAGCTCAGGAGGGGAACCCCTCCTGAGCTGGCCCTTTTCTCTGTGCCCCCGGCAGGATTCGAACCTGCGACACCCGCTTTAGGAGAGCGGTGCTCTATCCCCTGAGCTACGAAGGCCGGTGGCGGCACGGTGAGGTGCGGATGTGCCACCGCCGACAGTGTAGCGGGTGGGTCGGAGGGTGGCGGGCTGGTCAGGTGAGGGGGACCCGGCGGAAGCGGCCCGCCTCACGTAGGTCGGCCTCGATGTGTGCGGCCGTTTGCTTCAGGGGCGGCAGGATGTCCGTCGCGCAGTCCGCTGCCGTGCGGCGTGCGGCGTGCATGGCGACATTCACCGCGGCCACCGTGCGGCCCTCGCGGTCGCGTACCGGGACCGCGAGGGAGCGCAGGCCGGCCTCCAGTTCCTCGTCGACCAGGGCGTAGCCCAGGGAGCGGGCCTCCGGGAGGGAGAGGAGGACGTGGCCCAGGGCCGTCGACCGGGCCGGGAGGCGGGTGCCGAGGGTGATGTGGGCGCTCATGACGCGGCTCGTCGATGCGCGGGCCGTGTACTGGATCTCCTCGCCCGAGTCCGACAGGACGGCCAGCGAGGCCGACTCGTGGACGCGGTCGGCGAGGGCGGTCAGGTGGGGCTGGGCGATCTGGGGGAGGGAGGTGCGGGAGAGGGGCGGGAAGCCGAGGGAGAGGACTCGGGGGGTGAGGGTGAAGCGGTGGTCGGGGGTCTGCCGTACCAGGCCCGCGTGTTCGTGGGTGATCAGGGCCCGGCGGGCTGTCGCGCGGGCCAGGCCCGTCGCCTTCGCGACCTCCGTGAGGGTCAGCGCGCTGCGGCCTTCGCCGAACGCCGTCAGTACCGTCAGGCCGCGGGCCAGGGATTCGATGAACTCCCGGCCCAGTTCGTGTTTCGACGCGGTCGTCCAGGTGGCCAGGCCGGAGCGGGGGGTGCCCGGTTCGGGTGGTGGGGCGGTGCGCAGGTCGTTCTCCATCGCGGTGACCGTCGAGCGGAGGCGGGGGAGCAGGGTCGTGCGCAGATTCTCGGCCGTGTGGCGGCTGGTGTGGCTCACCACGCTCGCCACGCACGCCACCCGGCCGGTGCCGGGGTCCCGTACCGGGGCCGAGATCGCGACCAGGCCGGGTTCGATCAGCTGGTCGTCCAGGGCGCAGTCGGTGGCCGCCGCGGCGGCCGTGCGGTGCTCGAAGTCGTCGTCCTGGGCGGTGTGCTCGCGTGGGGGTACGGCGGGGAAGGTGCGGTCCTCCGGGTCCGCGGCCCGGCGCTCGTGCCAGTGGCGCCAGTCCGCCTCCGTCCACTCCGTGGCGAACAGCGGTCCCGGCGCGGTGCGTTCGGCGGGGAGGAGGTCGCCGATGCGGAAGCTCAGGGACATCGCGCGGCGTCGGGTGGCCTGGTGGATGAAGCGGATGCCGTCCCGGTCGCCGACCGCGAGGGAGACCGACTCGTCCAGTTCGCCGGCCAGGGCGTCGGCACGGGAGGAGAGCAGGGCGGGGAGGCGGAGTGCGGCCAGGTAGGCGTTGCCCAGTTCCGTCAGGCGGGGGGCGAGGGTGACGTCGCGGCCGTCCAGGCGGACGTATCCCACACGGGCGAGGGTCGCCGTGACGCGGTCGACGGTGGAGCGGGCCAGGCCGGTGGCCTTCTCCAGGCCGCTGAGGCTGAGGGTGCCGCCGTCGTCCGCCTCGGTCAGCCGCCGCAGTACGGCGATACCGCGCAGCAGCGGCGCGACCGCCTCGGCCGGCGGGGCGGATGGAGCGGACGGAGGGGGCGCGTGCGCGGGTCGTGTTTCGGCGTTCCCGGTGCCGGGTGCGGCGGCGGCCTCCCCGCGGGCGGCGTCGTTCGTGGTGTGGGCGGGCATCGGCTCTCCGGTACGGCGGTCGCGGCAGGGTTACCGTAATGCCGCCGGGGGACGGGGTCGGCCGTCGCCGTGTGGGCGGGTATCGGTTCTCGGGTTCTCCGGTACGGCGGGTACGGCGGTCGCGGCAGGCCCACGGTAATGCCGTCGCCGGGCGGGGTCGGCCGTCGCCGTGTGGGTGGGCATCGGCTCTCCGGCTCTCCGGCTCTCCGGTGCGGCGGTGCGGCTGGGCGATGGCTACCGTAATGCCGCCACCGGACGGGCCGGTCGTCACCTGGGCGTCATTTGCGGGTGACCCGCACCTGGTGGTCGCCCTTCAGGTCCGCTCCGGACACCGCGATCGTGATGTTCCGGCGTGGGTCCTTGAAGGTCTCGCCGGGGGTGAAGGCGGCGTCCGAGAGTTCGGCGTGGACGTTCGGGCTGCGGGTGCAGCCGCCGCTGTCCCGGCGGGAGTCGTAGACCGTCACCGGGCCCATGCCCGTGTCCACGTCGGCGTCGACCTTGTAGATCAGTACTCCCGGGCGGCACACCGTCTCGTCGTTGCCCGCGCGGGTGCGCAGTTCTACGGCGTAGCCGGACTTGCCGTCCAGTGGGACGACCACCAGCTTGTCGCCGCCCTTGTCGGCCAGCGGGGTCAGTGTGTACTCCGTCGTTCCGGGCGCCGCGGCGCAGTGCACCTGGGAGGGGTCCAGCCAGCCCAGTTTCCACTTGTGCCAGCCGAGGAGGTCGTTGTTGGCGCCCCAGTCCTCGCTCATGATGTCCCAGTGGCCGACGGCCCCTCCGCCCTCCTGGGTGTAGAGGTCGGGGAGGCCGAAGACGTGGCCGTTCTCGTGGGGCAGGACCCGGTAGCCGGTCTCGTCGTAGGAGCCGGAGCCGTCGTCCTGGCGGGAGTAGACGAAGGACGCGTTGGCCACCGGGACGCCGTCGGCGACCGGGGCCTCGGTGTTGCCGGCGAAGGTGACGGACAGGACCGTGTCCAGGGCGGAGGGGCCCGCGTTCGGGGTGACCAGCACGTTCAGGAGGTCGTACGACCGGAAGTCCACCTTCGCGTCGGCCGCCGCCACCAGGTCCTGGACCAGGCTCCGGTAGCCGGGGTCGAAGGGGGCGCCGCGTTCTATGCCGTACTCGGCGAACGACTTCGGCATGCGCAGCCAGTCCCGGATCGGGGTCTCGGGCTGGTAGTCGAGGCGGCCGTAGGAGCTGGTGCGGAACCATTCCTCGGTCTGCGGGAAGAACTCCGCGTAGCGGTCGAGCGCCTTGCCCTCGCCGGGCGCGTCCGAGAAGTCGATCATCAGGGTGAGGGCGCGTACGGTGCCGGTCGGGCGGGCGTAGCCGGCGGAGGTCGGGACGCCCTCGGACATCTGGATCTCGGAGCCGCCGCTGATCATGCAGGGGCCGTGCGCGGAGGAGCGGGAGAGGGCGGCCGGGCCGGGGCCGGACGCCGTGGTGCTCGGCGCGAGCCGGCCGGTGCCGGCCGAGGTGCTGACCGCGAAGGTCACGACGGTGACGGTCGCGATCGCGGCCAGCCGGCGCGGGCGTATCCGACGGCTCGGCGCCTGCGGCTGCGGCTGCATGCGGACCTCCCGGACCACGGCAGCCGCCGGACACCGGCTGCACCCTTGCGATCACCCTGTGCCGAGGGGTGGGAGGGCGCGCGCTGGAGGAGCCGATCGTGGGTTTCTCGCCGGTAGCCGCCGATCGGGGGGCGTGCCCGGAGGGCGTATTCGGGGGCGGCGGTCAGGTCGTGACGCAGGTCACAGTGAATCTCATCGAGTCCGGGAAATAACCGGGGATCGTTTCCCCGTTTAGCCCTGTGTCCGAGCGAAACGGGGATTCCCTCCCCGGATCGCCAGCCAAGCCGTCCGAGGAGTACGCCGTGCAGACCGCAACCCCCGAGCAGCACAAGGCGACCCGGCCCCGAGCCGACGCCCTGCGCAATCGGGAGCGGATCGTCGCCGCCGCCCGGGAGATGTTCGTCGAGCACGGGCCCGACGTGCCGCTCGACGACGTCGCCCGCCGGGCCGGCGTCGGCAACGCCACGGTGTACCGCAACTTCCCCGACCGCGACGCCCTCGTCCGCGAGGTCGTCTGCTCGGTCATGGACCGTACGGCACGGGCGGCCGAGCTCGCTCTCGCGGAGACCGGCGACGCCTTCGAGGCGCTGGAGCGCTTCGTGCACGCCTCCGTCGACGAGCGGATCAGTGCCCTGTGCCCCATGGTGTCCAGCACGTTCGACCAGCACCACCCCGACCTGGAAGCGGCGCGCGAACGGGTCGAGCGACTCGTCGCCGAGGTCATGGACCGGGCGAAGGCGGCCGGTCAGCTCCGTACCGACGTGGACGTGGGCGACCTGATGATCGCCGCGGCCCAGCTCAGCCGGCCCCCGGCCGGTACGGGGTGTCTGAGCGCCGACCGGTTCGTCCACCGCCACCTGCAACTGTTCCTGGACGGGCTGCGGGCTCCCGCCCGCTCCGCCCTGCCGGGCGCGGCCGTGACCATGGAGGACCTGCGCCGGCCCTGCGACCAGTAGTCACGCGAAGACTCACCGTCTGACCGGAGGACGACGGCTCCCGTAGCCGTCGACCCCGGCCCAGTCGTCCCTTTACTCACCTTTTTCCGTCACGAAGTCCCGAAGTGGGTATCCCCATGTCTGAAACAGCCGTCAAGGCCTCCGGCGTCACCGACGCCCCGGACGCCGGACGCTGGAAAGCGCTCGTCTTCATCGCGCTCGCCCAGCTGATGGTCGTCCTCGACGCCACCATCGTGAACATCGCCCTGCCCTCGGCCCAGCAGGACCTCGGCATCTCCGACGGCAACCGGCAGTGGGTCGTCACGGCCTACGCCCTCGCCTTCGGCGGTCTGCTGCTGTTCGGCGGCCGGATAGCCGACCTGTGGGGCCGCAAGCGCACCTTCGTCCTCGGGCTGGGCGGCTTCGCCGTCGCCTCCGCGCTCGGCGGTGCGGCCACCAACGAGGCGATGATGTTCGGCTCCCGCGCCCTCCAGGGCGTCTTCGGAGCGCTGCTCGCGCCCGCCGCGCTCTCGCTGCTCGCCGTGATGTTCACGGACGCCAAGGAGCGCGCCAAGGCCTTCGGCATCTACGGTGCGATCGCCGGTGGTGGCGGCGCCGTGGGTCTGATCCTCGGCGGATTCCTCACCGAGTACCTGAACTGGCGCTGGACGTTCTTCGTCAACATCCCGTTCGCGATCGTCGCCGCGGCCGGTGCGTACCTCGTCATCCGTGAGCCGCAGGGCAGCCGCAACCGCTCGCCGCTCGACATCCCCGGCGTGATCCTGTCCACCCTCGGTCTGGTCGCGCTCGTCTACGGCTTCACCCGCGCCGAGTCCAACGGCTGGAGCGACGCGGTGACGGTCGGCATGTTCGTCGGTTCCGCCGTGCTGCTCCTCGCCTTCGTGCTGGTCGAGTCGAGGGTCAAGGCCCCGCTGCTGCCGCTGCGCGTGATCACCGAGCGCAACCGGGGCGGGATCTACCTCTCGCTGGGCCTCGCGATCATCGCGATGTTCGGTCTGTTCCTCTTCCTGACCTACTACCTGCAGATCGTGAAGGGCTACTCGCCGGTGAAGACCGGCTTCGCCTTCCTGCCGATGATCGCGGGCATGATCACGGGCTCCACGCAGATCGGCACCCGTCTGATGACCCGGGTCGCGCCCCGGCTGCTGATGGGCCCCGGCTTCCTCGTCGCCGCCGTCGGCATGCTGCTGCTGACCCAGCTGGAGATCGACACCTCCTACACCGCCGTGCTGCTGCCCGGCATGCTCCTGCTCGGTCTCGGCATGGGTACGGCGTTCATGCCGGCCATGTCCCTGGCCACCATGGGCGTGGAGCCGCGGGACTCCGGTGTCGCCTCCGCGATGGTCAACACCTCGCAGCAGGTGGGCGGCGCGATCGGTACGGCGCTGCTGAACACGATCGCCGCCTCCGCGACCACGTCCTACATCGCCGACCACATCGGCGGCGCGGCCTCCCGGTCCCAGCAGCAGCTGGTCCAGCTGGAGGGTCAGGTGCAGGGCTACACCAGCGCCATCTGGTTCGCCGTCGGCATCCTGGTCGCGGCGGCCGTGATCGCCCTGACCTTCGTCAACGCCGGCCGCCCGGGCGGCACCGCCGTCACGGGGTCCGGTTCGGGTGACGCGGCGGAGGATGAGCTGCCGGTGCCGGTCGTCGCCCACTGACGACGCCGGACGCGGTACCCCTTCGGTTCTTCGGGCCACCTGTTCCACCCGTGCGCAGGGGGAGGGGACGCCCCCTCGCGCACGGTTCCCAGGACCTGCCCCGGCCGCGCGCTCAGCGCAGCCAGGGCAGGTCCGCACCCGCTTCGCTCGGCTGAAGTCCCTCGGCGACGATCCGCATGATCTCGCCGAGGGACTTCTGCTGTTCGGGCGTGAGCCGGTCGAACACGGCCTGGCGTACGGCCTCCACATGGCCCGGCGCGGTCCCGCTCAGCACCTCGTACCCCTCGTCCGTGAGGATGGCGAACTGGCCCCGCTTGTCGGAGGGGCAGTCCTCGCGGCGCACCCAGCCGTTTTTCTCCAGGCGGGCGATCGCGTGCGAGAGGCGGGAGCGGGTGATCTTCGCGTACCGGGCCAGCTCCGTCATCCGCAGCCGCCGTCGCGGTGACTCGGCGAGCTTGACCAGCAGGCCGTAGTAGACGTGCGGCATGCCCGCGTCGCGCTGGAGCTGACGGTCGAGGTGGTCCTCCAGGAGGGTCGCGGCCTCGATGTAGGAGCGCCAGACGCGCTGTTCATCGGCGGTGAGCCAGCGGGGCTCTTCGGCGGGGGCGGCCGGAATGGGTGCCGTGTTCATGTAACCCATCGTACGCAATCACTTCTTGAAGTTTAAACAAAGTGGGCGTAGATTCGAGCACAGAGAGAGATTGAGAGTTCAAGTACTGGGAGCCGCCCTCATGTCCGCCGCCACCCGGGAGCGCATGCCCGCCCTCTACCTCAGTCACGGCGCCCCGCCGCTCGCCGACGACCCCGTCTGGCCCGGCGAACTCGCCGCGTGGGCCGCCGCCCTGCCGCGCCCCAAGGCGATCCTCGTCGTCTCCGCCCACTGGGAGGAGGCCCCGCTCGCCCTCGGCGCCACCCGGACCGTCCCCCTGGTCTACGACTTCTGGGGCTTCCCGGAGCACTACTACCAGGTGCGCTACGAGGCTCCCGGCGCACCCGCGCTCGCCGAGTCCGTCCGCAAGCTGCTGCGCGCCCCCGGCACGCCCGTGCAGGACGTCCCCGACCGCGGCCTCGACCACGGCGCGTACGTGCCGCTCGTCGAGATGTACCCCGGCGCCGACATCCCGGTCCTCCAGGTCTCCATGCCGACCCTCGACCCCGCGCGGCTCATGGAGATCGGCCGCAGGCTCGCGCCGCTGCGCGACGAGGGCGTGCTGATCATCGGCTCCGGCTTCTTCACCCACAACCTGGCCGCGCTGCGCCAGGGCGGCGTCCCCGCCTGGTCCGCCGAGTTCGACGACTGGGGGCGGCGCGCGCTGGAGGCCGGTGACGTGGACGGGCTGCTCGACTTCGCCCGCAAGTCCCCGGCGGGCCTGCTCGCCCACCCGCGCACCGAGCACTTCGCCCCGCTGTTCGTGACGATGGGGGCGGCGGACGCGGCCGGTGAGCCGGACCTGCGTGAATCCGTGATCGACGGGTTCTGGATGGGGCTGGCCAAGCGGTCGGTGCAGTTCGGCTGAGCGCGCGCCCCACGGGGAGGGCTCGCGCCTTGCGGTGGGCTACAGCGGCTTCTCGTACCAGGCCACGTCCCAGTACCGGCCGAACTTCCGGCCCACCTCGCGGTACGTACCGACGTACCGGAAGCCGAAGCGCTCGTGCAGCCGGGCGGAGGCGGCGTTGGGCTGCGCGACGCCCGCGTAGGCGCGGTGCAGGTCCTCGCCGGCCAGGGCCTCGAAGAGGGACGCGTAGAGAAGCGTGCCGATGCCCCGGCCGCCGGCCCGCGGGGCGACGTAGACGGTCGTCTCCACCGAGGTCCCGTACGCGGGCTTGGCGCGATAAGGGCTGGATGTGGCGTAGCCCAGAATCTCCTGTGAGTCGGCGTCCGTGGCAACCCTCAGCCGGTGCGGGCCGTCTTCAGGGTGGGAGAGCAGCCAAGGGCGGCGCTCTTCCGGGGTGAAGGTGTCGGTGTCGAACGTGATGGGCGTCTCACGTACGTAGTGGTTGTAGAGGTCGGTGAGGGCCTTGAGATCGTCCTCGACTCCCGGCCTGACCTGGACCTCTGTACGTCCCGGCGCCATCGTGCCTCCTTATGTGGCGGCACAGGGTACTGCATGATCAGAAAAATCGGGGGGCGGGTTGGGAATTCTGTCCGGATTCCAGTCGTTGTTTCCATCGGATGCAGGGCACCCGAGGAGAGTCCCGAGAGGGACCGGAGACCGGATCCGGGACCGAGCACACCGTAGACGACAACCCCACACGGTGCCCGGCGTCCACCGGACCACCCGCTGAACCACCATCGCAAGGGAGCACGCATGGCAACCCGTGCCGTCGCCCGTCGTAAGTCCGCCACCGGCGGGACCTCCGACGCGGCAACCAGCGTCCGCGCAGCCGGCGGCGAGCTCGCCGACCGCGATCTGGTCGGCATGTACCTCGACGAGATCGCACGGACCCCCCTGCTCGACGCCGCCAAGGAGGTCGAGCTGTCCCAGACCATCGAGGCGGGTGTGTTCGCGCGGCAGGTCCTCGAAGGCTACGAGGAGACCGGGGCGGACGCCACCCGGGAGGAGCTGGAGGCCCTGATCGAGGAGAGCGAGCGGGCGAAGGACGTCTTCATCCGTTCCAACCTCCGCCTCGTCGTCGCGGTCGCCCGCCGCTACCCCCGCAGTGGTCTGCCCCTCCTCGACCTCATTCAGGAGGGCAACGCCGGCCTGGTCCGCGCGGTCGAGAAGTTCGACTACCGCAAGGGCTTCAAGTTCTCGACGTACGCGACCTGGTGGATCCGCCAGGCCATCACCCGGTCGATCGCGGACCAGTCGCGCACCATCCGGCTGCCCGTCCACCTGGTGGAGGAGCTGGGCCGGATCCGGCGCGTGCAGCGCGAGTTCAACCGCGAGCACGGCCGTGAGCCGGAGCCCGCCGAGATCGCCGCCGAGCTCGGTTCGACGCCCGAGCGCGTCACCGACGTACTCGACTGGGCCCGCGACCCCGTCTCGCTGAACATGTCGGTGGACGACGAGGGCGAGACCCAGTTCGGCGACCTGCTGGAGGACACCTCCGCAGTGTCGCCCGAGCAGTCGGTGATGACGCTGCTGCGCAGCGAGGAGCTCGACGACCTCATCGGCCGCCTCGACCCGCGCACGGCCTCCATCATCAAGATGCGGTACGGCATCGACGACGGCCGCGAGCGTACGCTGACCGAGGTCGGCAAGGAGCACGGGCTCACCCGCGAGCGGATCCGGCAGATCGAGAAGCACGCGCTGCTGGAGCTGAAGAAGCTGGCCCGCGACACCGGGTTCGAGGCGGCGGCGTAAGCGAGTGGCGGGACAGCCGGCGGCACGGCAGGGGCGGGTCGCCGCCGGAGGTCGTGATGCGGGGGCGTGACGTGACGCGTGGGGCGTACGCCGGTGGCCGAACCCCGCGCAAACATGGCTGTACAACGCTGCTTCAACCGGCGGGGGCCCGGGAACAAGAACTCCGGGACAGCAGTTCGGGTCCGGGACACGGGCCCCGAACCGTTCCCTCCGCCCCTTTGGACCACGTCCCGACGCACTCCCCCCGGCGCCGGGACTCTCCCGAGCCGGGCTCGGCGCCTCTCCCCCCGGGGCGCCGCAGCCCGGCTCCTTCCGCATCGCAAGCACGAGCCGGCCGCGCGCCCGAGCGGCTCGGCGAGGCGGGACTTCCCCCGGCCGGAGCGGGGCGTGGGAGGCGGGGCACCCCGAACCTGAACCCCGGGGTGGCCCGCCGAATGGCAGATTCTGCCACAGCGGCATAGCCTGCCGAAGTGAGCAGCACCACCCCAGCATCGTCGGCGGCCCCCGCGCCCGGTCCGGCCCCCGTCTCCCTGACCGAGCGGCGCAAGGCCGAGACCCGGATGGAGATCGCCCGCGCGGCGGCCCGGCTCTTCGTCGGCCAGGGCCTGCGGGCCACCCGCGCCGAGGACATCGCCCGGGCCGCCGGTATCGCGCCGCGCACCTTCTACCGCTACTTCGCGACGAAGGAGGAGGCCGTCGCCCCGCTCTACGCCCTGGGCGCCGAGCGCTGGGCGCAGGCGGTGCGCGAGGCCCCGGCCGAGTTGTCCCAGCCCGAGGCCCTGGAGTACGCCGTACGGCACACGCTGACGCCGGGTGCCGGGGTGTCGGCGCCCTCCTGGGAATGGGCCCGCGCGCTCATCCGCCTGGCCGAGACCAGTCCGGCGCTGCGGAAGGTGTGGGCGGAGGTCTGCCAGACGGCGGATCGACGCCTCGTGGAGGTGCTGGCCGTGCGGACGGCGCAGGGGGACGACAACGTTGCCGCGCGGCTGCGGGCCTCTCCCGAACTGCACTTCGCGGCAGCCGTGGCGGGTGCGGCGGTGCGCGTGGCGGTGGAGTACTGGGCGGTCTCCGCGGAGGCCCCCTCGGCCGAGGGGGCGCGGAGCCCGCTGGAACTGGCGTTGCGGAATCTGCAGGTGTTGCGGGAGGTCCCTTGGGAGGGCGGCCCGGGTGGTCCGGGTGGTCCGGGTGGTCCGGGTGGTCCGGGTGGTCCGAGCGGTCCGGGTGGTCCGGGTGGTCCGGGTGGTCCGGGCGGTTCTACGGGGTAGGGGTCGGGCGCGCTTCGGTGTCGCCGGTGGCGGGGCCGGTCACCGGTCCGCTGCCGCCCTCACCAGCCTCGCCCCCAACCCCCGTACGCACTCCACCAGTTCCGTCGGCTCCCGCACCCGGAAGTCCACCCCCAGCATCGCGAGACGTACCGCCATCCACTCCACCGCGTCGGACACGGTCGCCCGCAGGACGCACGACGCGCCGTCGTCCGCCGGCTCCGGTGTGCCGAGCCACTGCGGCAGCCGTGCCGCGACGACCTCGACCGGTGCGTCGAAGGCGACCACGATCTCGTACGAGTCGCCGCGCCGCTGCATCGAGCGCCGCAGGTACTCCGCCGCGCTCCCCGTCGGCAGCTCCCGCGGGGCGAACCGCGCACCCGTCGCGAACGGCTCGCTCACCCGGTCGACCCGGAAGGTCCGCCAGTCGTCCCGGTCGAGGTCGTAGGCGACCAGGTACCAGCGGCGGCCCGTCGACACCAGCCGGTACGGCTCCGTCACGCGGCGCGACTCGACACCGTCTCCCGCGCGGTAGGCGAACCGCAGTCGCTCCCGCCCGGCCACCGTCGACGCCATGACGGTCAGCGTCTCGGGCGCGATGCTCGGACCGTCCCCGCTGGTCAGCGGCGTCGTCGCGGCCTGGAGGTTGGCGACGCGGTGACGGAGCCGGCCCGGCAGCACCTGCTCCAGCTTGGCCAGCGCCCGTACCGACGCCTCGTCCACGCCCTCGACCGCGTGACCGGCGCCGGCGCGCAGCCCGACCGCGATGGCCACCGCCTCCTCGTCGTCGAGGACGAGTGGCGGCATCGCCTTGCCGGCCACCAGCCGGTAGCCGCCGTCGGAGCCCATGGTCGCCTGCACGGGGTAGCCCAGCTCGCGCAGCCGGTCGATGTCCCGCCGGACCGTGCGGCGGGAGACCCCGAGCCGGTCGGCGAGCTCGCCGCCGGGCCATTCGCGGGGCGTCTGGAGGAGGGAGAGCAGCGTCAGGAGCCGGGCCGGTGTGTCCGTCGTCATGCGTTCGAGGATGCCGTACATCTAGGACGCGACCTGTCCTACTGGGCCCATAGCTTTCTTCCATGACCTCAACGCACACCCCAGGGCCCGCACCCGCCCAGCCCGCCGCGGGCGACCGACGTCGCTGGTTCGCCCTCGCGATCGTGATGACCGCGGCGTTCATGGACCTGGTCGACGTCACCATCGTCAACATCGCGATCCCGTCGATCCGGCAGGACGAGGGCGCCACCTTCAGCCAGATCCAGTGGATCACCGCCGGTTACGCCCTCGCCTTCGCCGCCGGTCTGATCACCGGCGGGCGGCTCGGTGACATCCACGGCCGCAAGCGGGTGTTCCTCATCGGCATCGGCGGCTTCACCGTCGCGTCCGCGCTGTGCGGCCTCGCCGTGAACCCGGAGATGCTGGTCGCCTCCCGCATCCTCCAGGGCGCGATGGCGGCGCTGATGGTGCCGCAGGTGCTGTCGATCGTGCACGCGACGTTCCCGGCGCACGAACGCGGCAAGGTGTTCGGGCTGTTCGGCGCGATCGTCGGACTGGGGGCCGTCTCCGGCCCGCTGCTGGGCGCCCTGCTCACCGAGTGGAACCTCTTCGGGCTGGAGTGGCGGCCCATCTTCCTCATCAACCTGCCGGTCGGCATCGCGGGCCTCGTCCTCGGCAGCCGCTTCATCACGGAGTCCAAGGCGCCGCGCGCCCTCAAGCTGGACCTGGTCGGGGTCGCCCTGGTCACCCTCGGTCTGCTGATGCTGGTCTACCCGCTCACCCGGGGCCGCGAGCTGGACTGGCCGCTGTGGGGGTACCTGTCGATGGCCGGCTCGGTCGTCGTCCTCGGGGTGCTGGTGGCGTACGAGCGGCGGAAGACCGCCCGGGACGGTTCGCCGCTGGTGGAGCTGTCGCTGTTCAAGGTGAAGAGCTTCGCGGCGGGCATCGCCGTGCAGACCGTCTTCGGGGTCGCGCTCGGCATCTTCTTCCTGGTCTGGACGCTGTACATGCAGGAGGGGCTCGGCTGGAGCCCGCTGCGGGCCGGGCTGACCGGCGTGCCGTTCTCCATAGCCGTCTCCGTGGCGGCCGGGGTGTCGGTGCAGAAGCTGGTCCCGCGCTTCGGGCGCAAGGTGCTCCAGGCGGGCGCGCTGGTGATGGCGGCCGGAGTGCTGCTCTACATCTGGGAGTCGGAGCGGTACGGGCTCGGCATCACGTCCTGGCAGATGGCGCTGCCGCTCGTCGTCATGGGCCTCGGCATGGGGCTGATCGTCGCCCCGCTGACCGACGCGGTGCTGTCCCAGGTGCCGCGTGAGCACGCCGGGGCGGCGTCGGGGCTCATCAACACGGTCCAGCAGATGGGCAACGCGCTGGGACTGGGGCTGGTCTCGGTGGTCTTCTTCGGCACGATGAGCGACCACCTGACACCGGCGCGGATCGGTGCGGCCTACGCGGACGGCTTCCAGAACGCGCTGGGCTGGGTGGCCGGGGTGATGGGCGTGATCTTCCTGCTGATGTTCGCGCTGCCCAGGCGGCCGGCCCAGCACGTGGAGGGCGCCCAGGAGGAGGCGCGGGCGGAGGAGAAGGAGCCCACGCTGGTCTGAGCCCACGCTGGGACGGAGGGGCGGGTCCGGTACTTCGGTGCCGGGCCCGCCCCCTTCTTTCCTGATGCCCGTTCATGTCTGTTTGAGTCCGAGCGCTTCCGATTTCCTGTTTACATTCTGGAATACCGGGCGTAATCTCCGAGTGAAACCACAGGTTCGGGCATAGGTCGGAGGCGATCGGTGATGTACGCACCGGAGCGGCAGCAGGAGATCCTCCGGCTCGCCCGGGACGGCGGCCGGGTGGACGTGGTGTCGCTGGCCGAGGAGTTCCAGGTGACGGCGGAGACCATCCGCCGCGACCTCAAGGCGCTCGACCGCGCCGGTCTGCTCCGCCGGGTGCACGGCGGCGCGATCCCCGCCGGGCGGCTGGACTTCGAGCCGGACCTCGCCGAGCGCGAGTCGACGGCCGCCGACGAGAAGGACCGGATCGCGAAGGCGGCCCTGGCGGAACTGCCGACCGAGGGCACGATGATCCTCGACGCCGGTTCGACGGTGGCCCGCATGGCCGCCGCGATCCCGCCGGAGACCTCGCTGACCGTCGTCACCCACAGCCTGCCCATCGCGGCCCGGCTCGCCGACCACCCCGGCATCCAGCTCCACCTGGTCGGAGGGCGCGTGCGGCACCGTACGCGCGCCGCCGTGGACGCCTGGGCGCTGCGCGCGTACGGCGAGATCCGCGCGGACGTGCTGGTGGTGGCGGCCAACGGCTTCTCCGCGGAGCACGGTCTGACCACCCCGGACCTCGCCGAGGCCGCCGTCAAGCGGGCCGCGGTCGCCGCCGCCCGTCGCGTGGTGCTGCTCGCCGACTCCTCCAAGCACGGCCAGGAGCACTTCGCCCGCTTCGGCGCCCTGAGCGATGTGGACCTGCTGATCACCGACAGCGGGATGAGCCCCGAAGACGCCACCGCCATCGAGCGCGCCGGCACGGAAGTAGTACGCGCATGATCCTCACCGTCACCCCCAACCCGTCCCTGGACCGCACCTACGAGGTCCCCTCCCTCGACCGCGGCGAGGTCGTCCGCGCCACGGGCGAGCGCGTGGACCCGGGCGGCAAGGGCGTGAACGTCTCGCGCGCGGTGACGGCGGCCGGTCGGCGCACCGTCGCGGTGCTGCCGCTCGGCGGCCCGTCCGGCGCCCTCGTCACCGAACTGCTCGACGCCCAGGGCATCGAGGTCGCACCGGTGCCGATCGCCGGGGTCACCCGGGCCAACATCGCGCTCGCCGAGGCCGACGGCGTCCTGACGAAGATCAACGCGCCGGGCCCCGAGCTGTCGGCGGCCGAACGGGAACTGCTCCTGGAGACCGTACGGCGCCAGTCGCGCGGCGCGGACTGGATCGCCTGCTGCGGCAGCCTGCCCCGCGGACTCGCCCCTTCCTGGTACGCCGACCTGGTCGCCCGAGCGCACGCCGCCGGCGTCCGCATCGCCCTGGACACCTCCGGGCCCGCCCTGCTCCAGGCGTTGCGCGAGCGGCCCGACGTGGTCAAGCCGAACGCCGAGGAGCTCGCGGAGGCCGTGGGGCGCCCCCTGGCCACCGTCGGCGACGCCGTGAAGGCCGCCGAGGAACTGCGGGAGTTGGGCGCCCGGTCCGTGCTCGCCAGCCTCGGCGCCGACGGCCAGCTCCTCGTGGACGACGCGGGCACCTGGTTCGGCAGCGCCCGCGTGGACGCCGTACGCAGCAACGTCGGCGCCGGTGACGCCTCCCTCGCCGGTTTCCTCGTCGCCGGCGGTGCCGGTCCGGGCGCGCTCGCCTCCGCCGTCGCGCACGGCGCCGCCGCCGTGCAGCTGCCCGGCAGCGTGATGCCGACGCCGGGCGACCTGGACCCGGGGGCGGTGACGGTCACGGCGGAGGTGCCGGTGGACCGCGCACTGAAGGAGCCGGCGTCATGAACTCCCTCCCCGGCTCCTATCCCGACTGCCTTCCCGGCTTGCTCCTTGACCCCCATCCCGTCCCGGACCCCCGCGGCCCGGGCTCACGCCCCCACCGCAGTGCCCCCGTCCCCCTCCCCGCCCCCGCCCACCACCCCACGTTCCGGGCGATACGCGAGCTAAGGAGCCCGCGATGAGCGACATGATCACCGCGGATCTGGTCGACCTCGACCTGTCCGCCGACACCAAGGAAGCGGCGGCGCGCGCCCTCGCCGAGCGGATGGTGGCCCAGGGCCGGGTGACCGACCTGGACGGCTTCCTCGCCGACGTGGCCGCGCGTGAGGCGCAGATGCCGACCGGCCTCGACGGCGGCATCGGCATCCCGCACTGCCGCAGCGAGCATGTCACCGAGCCGACGCTGGCCTTCGGGCGCAGCGCGGCCGGCGTCGACTTCGGGGCGGCGGACGGCCCGGCCGACCTGATCTTCCTGATCGCCGCCCCGGCGGGCGCCGACGACGCCCACCTGACGATCCTCTCCTCCCTCGCCCGGCAGCTGATGAACGCCGAGTTCACCGGCGCGCTGCGGTCGGTGGGCGACGCGAGTGCCGCCGCGGCGCTGATCCGCGGGGAGGAGCCGACCGGTGCCGGAGACGTCTCCGAAGGCGACTTCGAAGGCGACTCCGAAGGTGTCCCTGAAAACGCCTCCGAGGGCGCCGAGGACTCCGTGGCGGTCTCGGCGGCGGCCTCCGCCGAGACCGCCACGGGCAGCCCCGACGAGGGGAGCGACGAACCCGGGCGCCCCTTCCGTATCGTCGCCGTCACCTCCTGCCCCACCGGCATCGCGCACACCTACATGGCGGCCGAGTCGCTGGAGAACGCGGGCCGCGAGGCGGGCGTCGAGGTCGCCGTCGAGACCCAGGGCTCGGCCGGCTTCACCCGGCTCGACCCGGCGGTGATCGAAGCGGCGGACGGCGTGATCTTCGCCCACGACGTGCCCGTGCGCGAGAAGGACCGCTTCGCCGGGAAGCCCACCGTCGACACCGGCGTCAAGGCGGCCATCAACCGGCCCGCCGAACTGATCGGCGAGGTCCGCGGCAAGGCGGCCCGCGGCGAGGTCGCGGCGGCCGGTGCGGGCGGTTCGGCCGGTTCCGCCGGTGCGACGCCCGTCGAGCGCGGTGGCGGGGCCGGTGAGGGATACGGGACGAAGCTGCGCATCTGGCTGATGTCGGGTGTCAGTTACATGGTCCCGTTCGTCGCCGCGGGCGGTCTGCTGATCGCCCTGGGCTTCGCGATCGGCGGCTACGAGATCAACAAGGCGCCGTCGGTGATGGACCACTTCGTGTGGTCCCAGGCGGACAGCTGGGCGGCGCTGCTGTTCCAGATCGGCGGCGTGGCCTTCGCCTTCCTCGTCCCGGTGCTGGCCGGTTACATCGCCTACGGCATGGCCGACCGGCCGGGCCTGGTCCCCGGCTTCGTCGGCGGCTCGATCGCGCTGACCATCAACGCCGGGTTCCTCGGCGGTCTGGCGGCCGGTCTGATCTCCGGTGCCGTGGTGATGGCGATCCAACGGGTACGCATCCCGGCGGCGTTGCGCGGCATCATGCCGGTGGTGGTGATCCCGCTGATCTCCTCGGCGGTGGTCGGGTTCCTGATGTTCGTGGTGATCGGCAAGCCCATCGCGTCCGCGCAGAAGGCGATGACCGACTGGCTGAGCGACCTGTCCGGTGCCAACGCGATCCTGCTCGGCGCCCTGCTCGGCCTGATGATGTGCTTCGACCTCGGCGGCCCGGTCAACAAGGTTGCCTACGCCTTCGCCACCGCCGGCATCGCGGTCTCCGACCCGAGCGACTCGGCGATGAAGATCATGGCGGCGGTCATGGCGGCCGGTATGGTCCCGCCGCTCGCGATGGCCCTGGCCACGACCGTGCGGAGCAAGCTCTTCAACGCCGCCGAGCGCGAGAACGGCAAGGCCGCCTGGGTGCTGGGCGCCTCCTTCATCTCCGAGGGCGCGATCCCGTTCGCCGCGGCCGACCCGCTGCGGGTCATCCCGTCCTCGATGGTGGGCGGCGCGGTCACCGGCGCCCTCTCGATGGCCTTCGGCGCCACGCTGCGCGCCCCGCACGGCGGCATCTTCGTGGTCCCGCTGATCGGCAACCCGCTGCTCTACCTGGTCGCCATCGCGGCGGGCGTCTGCGTCACCACGGCCCTGGTGATCGTCCTCAAGGGCCTGCGCAAGCCGGCGCCGGGAGTGCCGGCACCGGGCCCCGGCGGCGCGGACCCGTCGGCCTCGGCGCCGGGGGCCAAGCAGCCGGTGGCCGCGTAGGGGCGGTCTTCGTCAACGGTGCCGATGCACGGGCCGGGTTCCGCAGGGGACCCGGCCCGAGGGCCTCCTCGGCCCGGCTGCCTCCTCGACCCGGCGGCGTCCCCGGCCCAGGAGACCTGCCGCGGTCTAGGAGACCTGAGCCGCGCGCCGTTCCATCGCGCGGCGGGCGGAGTCCTCGCTGTCGTACACCTCGCACATGTGCCGCCCGTCGGGCGTGGCCGTGTGCTCGACCTCCCAGAGGGAGACCTCCGCGCCGTCCCGCAGCAGGAACGCGTGCTCGTAGAGCGAGAAACCGATCCGGGCGCGGCCCGTGCGGCCGGGGCCGCCGAACGCCTGGGTGATCTGGTGCGCGGACGCCGTCGCCAGCAGCGCGGCGAGGTCGGCGCCGGGCCGGTCCGCGTTCTCCGCGCGGCGCAGCAGCCGGCGGGCGTGGTCCGCCGAGGCGTCGGGGACGTAGGCGTGCCGCGGGGCGGGCACCGGGGACAGCTGCACCTGCACCGGCAGCTCGAAGTCCGGTGTGTCCGGCGGCAGTGCCAGCCGGGCGGTGGCGGTGCGCAGCTCCTCCTCGTCGACGTACACCTCGTGCTGCGGTTCGCTGCCCGGGGCGGTGTTGTGGACCAGCTCCCAGAGCGTGACCGCCGAGCCGTCGGCGAGCAGCCAGGTGTGCCGGTACGTCTCGCGGTGCAGCCCCGCGCTGTGGTGCGCGGAGTGCAGGGAACCGTCGTGCGCCAGCGCGCAGTCCAGTTGCCGTATCGTCTCGTCGGGCAGCTCGAACGAGTTCAGGGCGCGACCGAGCAGTCGCATGAGGTGCTCCTCCGGAGACTCGGGCGACTCGGGTGGTTCGTACGCTGCCGTCTCGTACGGAACGCTCAAGGTTTCTCCCGGCGTTGCTGCATGTCACCTTGTGGGTGCATACCGTAGCCCCTCGGTCGGACATCATGTCCGGGAACCGAGAAAACGTACGTCCGAAAAACGCGCGGGCCGCGCGAAAAGTTCCCGCGCGACCCGACGAATCGTCAAAATACGCTGCTCAGAGGCCGGTCAGGCGGAGCTTCCGGCGACCCACTCGCTCCAGGGCATGTTCCAGCCGTTGAGTCCGTTGTCCGGCGCGACCGTGTCGTCCGGGGAGTTCTTGACGACCACGACGTCCCCGATGAGCGAATTGTCGTAGAACCACTTGGCGGGGGTGTCGCCCTGCCCGCCCTGGACGTCCCGCAGTCCGACACAGCCGTGGCTGGTGCCCTGGCGGCCGAAGGGCGGATTGCTCGGCTTGTACCAGTAGTTGCCGTGCAGGAAGGTACCGGAGGTCGTCAGCCGCATGGCGTGCGGCACGTCCCGGATGTCGTACGCGCCGCCGAGCCCGACCGTCCTGCTGTCCATGCGCGTCTGCAGGATCTTCTCGGAGATGACCATCTGCCCGTTGTACGTGGTGTGCTGGGCGTCGCCCGCCGAGATCGGGACGCTCTTCATGGTCTTGCCGTCGCGCACGACCGTCATGGTCTGGGTGTTGGCGTCCACCGTGGAGACCTGTGCGCGGCCCACGGTGAAGGTGACGGTCTTCTTCTGCACGCCGTAGACGTCGTTCGCACCCTCCACCCCGTCCAGGTCGATCTTCATCGTGACCTTGGAGCCGGCCTTCCAGTACTCCTCGGGCCGGAAGTCGAGCCGCTGCGACCCGAACCAGTGCCCGACCACCTCCTGCCCGCTGCTGGAGGTGACCGTGATGTGCGACTGCACGCTCTTGCGGTCGCTGATCGCCTTGTCGAACGTGAACGACACCGGCATCCCGACCCCCACCGTCGTGCCACCGTCCGGGGTGTACGTGCCGATGAAGCTGTTGGCCGAGGAGACGGTGGTGAAGACCGAGTCGGCGGCGGCCGTGCGGCCGGCGGTGTCCTTCGCGGTCGCCGTGATCCGGTACTTCGTGCCGCGCTCCAGCTGCTCCTTCGGCTTCCAGCTCCCGCCGTCGGCGGAGACCTCGCCCGGCACGACGGCGCCCGTCTCCGGCACCGTCATCTTCACGTCCGTCAGCCTGCCGTCGCTGACCTGCACGCCGGTCGCGTTGATCGAGGCGCCGGTCGAACCGTTCTCCGCCGAGATCACGACCTTCGCGACCGAGGTCCTGGCGGAGCCCGCCCCGCCCTTGCCGTCCTTCTTGTCCTCGGCACTGGCGCTTCCGCCGCAGGCGGTGAGGGTGAGGGCGCCGACCACCAGGGCGGCACAGGCGCCCAGTACGCGCCGCGCAGATATGTCCGGCGTTGTCACGGGCTGCTCCAGGTTCGGGTGTTGTGCGGTGTTCGCTTCAGACCTGTAGAGGTGCCCGGCGGCCGACGGGGTTCCCACCGGCCGCCCGGAACGCCGACGCGTGACAGAACCGGGACAATCACCCGCTCGGCACGGACCGCACTACTTGGGAGAGTTGCTCCTCGGATCCGGTCAGCCGGCCCTGGACGGACGTCCGTAGAGCTCCTCGTACGACGGCCACGCCCCGCCCGGCCCGTCCACCGGCTCGGCGGCCCGGACGGCGCGCACGATCGCGCGGGTCACCACGTCCGCGCCCGCCGCCAGCACCTCGTTCAGCGCGAGCGGCTGGGCCGCGTCGAGGGGGCGCCGCCCGGTCGCCAGGGTGAACACCGTGTCCCCGTCGCTGAGCAGGTGCACCGGCCGCACGGCACGCGCGATGCCGTCGTGCGCCGTGCCGGCCAGCTTCTGCGCCTGCGCCTTGGACAGGTCCGCGTCGGTGGCGACCACGGCGAGCGTGGTGTTCAGCGGGGGCGGCGCGTTCCTCGCCGCGACCTCGGCGAGACGCCGCCCCGCCGCCTCGTGGACACCCGGCGCCGGGTACTCCACCCGTCCGCCCCGGAACAACTCCCCGTACAGCACCCCCGTCTCCGGATCCGTCACCGATCCCGCCGCGTTGGCCACCACCAGCGCCGCCACCGTGATCCCCGAGCCCAGCACGGTGCTCGCGGTGCCGATACCGCCCTTCAGCGTGCCGACCACGGCTCCCGTGCCCGCCCCGACGGACCCCTCGGCCACCCCCGCGCCCGGCGTGCTCGCGTGGGCCGCCTCGGCCGCCGCGCGTCCGGTGGCCGCGTCCGGCCTGGCCCGGAAGTCGCCCCCACGCCCCAGGTCGAAGACGCACGCCGCGGGCACCACCGGCACCACGTGCGCGGGGTCCGGGCCGACACGCACCCCGCGTCCCCGCTCCTCCAGCCAGGCCATCACCCCGGACGCCGCGTCGAGCCCGTACGCGCTGCCGCCGGTCAGCACCACCGCCTGGACCTTCTGCACCAGGTTGCGCGGATCGAGCGCGTCCGTCTCCTTGGTGCCGGGACCTCCTCCGCGCACGTCCACGGCGGCGACCGCCCCGCCCTCCGGCGCGAGTACCACCGTCGTGCCCGTGAGCCACCCGTCGCCGGTGCGCGTCGCGTGCCCCACCAGCAGGCCGGCCACGTCCGTCAATGCGTCAACTGTCATGCCGCCAGTCTCGTCCAGGCACCGGCGCCTGACGGCGGCATCAGGGGCGCCCGGGAAGTCGGGGCGCCCCGCAGCGGAGGGGCCGTACCCTGGAGCCATGAGCACCACCCCCGAACCCGAGCCCCGCGCGCCCAGGCCGGCGCTGGTCTTCGACGACCCGCTGGACCAGCAGACCTCGGACGACACCGACCGGGGATGGGGCGAGCGGCCCGAGGGCGACAGCGCGGCCGACCTGAAGCGCTTCCTCGACGAGAAGCCGCCCCACCACCTCTGAACCGTGCGGCTACCCGCCGAGCCGCTCCCGCCTCGGGCGGTCCTACGGGCGGTCGTGGCCCGAACCGCGCTGCGCGACCAGCGCGTCCCGGATCTCCTTGAGCACCTCCAGCTCGGAGACCTCGACGATCTCCCGCGAGCTCTCCTTCGCCTTGCGGCGGGCCTCCTGCCGCGCGAGGTACTTCGCCATGGGCAGGACCATCATGAAGTAGACGACCGCCGCGGTGATCACGAACGTGAGGGTGGCACCCAGCACCGAGCCCCACAGGATGCGCACGCCCGTGGCGGCGTCCCCGGTACCGGTGCACGGGCCCTTGAGACAGGAGCTGTAGCTGTCCAGGCTCTTGGTGCCGAACGCTCCGACCAGGGGGTTGATGACCCCCTTCACCACCGAGTTGACGATGTTGGTGAAGGCGGCACCGATGACCACCGCCACCGCCAGGTCGATCACGTTTCCGCGCATCAGGAAGGCCTTGAAGCCCTGCCAGACGCTCGGCTCGTTCTTCTCGCTCACCTCGGGGGCTCTCCTTGTATGCACAGGTCTCGCGCGAACGGGTCTCGCACGGACAGGGTGTGGAACAAAACGCTCCGCAACCTACGTCAGTGCTGGGCCGTCCTGTCCAATCAGGTCCTTCGAACGAGCGACTTGACGAGCGGCTTGACTGGCTCAGCACAGCGTCACCGCCAGCCGCGACAGGGCGCTCGCGCCGACCAGCCGGTGCGCGGTGGCACGCGGCACCGAGACCACCACCAGTGCGCCGCCGGCCGCGGTCCCGTCGATGGGCTCCGGCACCTCCGCCACCAGCGCTCCGCGCGCGATCACGGAGGCGTCGCCCGCGCCGCCGTCCCCGGCCGCGACGACGTCGACCCGGTCGCCCGGCCCGAGCAGCCGCACCGTGGCCGCGTCGGCGATCCGCACCGGCGCCGTCACGAGTCGCGCGCCGTGCCGCCTGCCCGCCGTCTCCGTTGCCGTTTCCGAGTCCGTCGCCGGATGCCCCCGTGCCCGCTGGGTGTCCGGTGCGCCGGCGCCCGGGTGCGGGCCCGCCGCGACCAGCGCCGCGGCGGTGACGGCGAGCCCGGCGGCCACGGCGCGCCGCCGGTGGCGTACGAGCCGGTGCAGCAGACGAAGTCCGCCGCGCACCCGGACCGGGGCGAAGTGCGGCACCTCGCACGTGGGCGGCGCCTCGGTGCCGAGCGGGAGCGGGGGCGGGAGAGGAAGCGGGCTGGGAACGGTGGAACGGGACACGGTGACCACCACCTGTGACGAGGAGACGGCGAGGGATCGGCTTGCGCTCCCACGATGAGGCTTCTCGCCGTGGCCCGCCGGAGCCCGTGGGCCACCCACCGGTTGTGGACAACTCCCTCACCCGAACGGGACGTTCCGCCCCACGACACCAGTCCCGGTCGGCACCGACACCAGCGCGCCGGTCGGCACGGACACCAGCTCCCGGTCGGCACCGGCACCAGCGCCCGAGTCGCCACCGCCACCGATACCGCCACCGCCACCGCCACCGACACCAGCGCCCCAGTCGCCCCGGCACCGCCCCCCCCGATCGGCACCGCCCCGCGACTACGGCAGCGTGATCCCCGGATCCATCCCGCCCAGCGCCGCCCCGCACGGGCAGTCCCGAGCCCCGGTCGCCGGCAGCGCTGCCACCGCGTCGAACAGGACGCCCCGCAGCCGGTCCACGTTCGCCGCGAACACCCGCAGAACCTCCTCGTGCGAAACGCCCTCGCCGCTCTCCGCACCGGCGTCGAGGTCGGTGACGAGGGTCAGCGAGGTGTAGCAGAGCTCCAGTTCACGGGCGAGCGCCGCCTCGGGGTGGCCGGTCATGCCCACCACCGACCAGCCCTGTGCCCGGTGCCACAAGGACTCCGCGCGGGTCCCGAAGCGCGGCCCCTCGACCACGACCAGGGTGCCGCCGTCCACGGGCTCCCAGTCCCGCCCCCGGGCCGCCTTCAGCGCGGCGGCCCGTCCGGTGGGGCAGTAGGGGTCGGCCAGCGAAACGTGCACCACGTTGGGCACCGTGCCGTCGGGCATCGGCAGCCCGTCGAAGTACGTCGACGGCCGGGACTTCGTACGGTCGACGAACTGGTCCGGCACCAGCAGGGTGCCCGGCCCGTACTCGGGGCGCAGGCCGCCGACCGCGCACGGGCCGAGGACCTGGCGCGCGCCGACCGACCGCAGCGCCCACAGGTTGGCCCGGTAGTTGATGCGGTGCGGCGGCAGATGGTGGCCGCGCCC
The DNA here is from genome assembly GCF_031597775.1 of Streptomyces sp. BB1-1-1. NCBI lineage: Bacteria > Bacillati > Actinomycetota > Actinomycetes > Kitasatosporales > Streptomycetaceae > Streptomyces > Streptomyces sp. BB1-1-1. Next base: position 5,074,737 of record NZ_CP134203.1, read on the forward strand.
GTGCCGGGGGAGGAAGGCGACCCGCCGGCCGGCGACCTCGCCGAGGAAGAGTGAGTCGCTGGGCGGCCCGTACGGGGTCTCCACCTCGACCTCGGTCACGTCGTCGAGGAACGAGTAGAAACCGGAGCCGCCGATCACGCCGATCTCGGCATCCACCTTGTTCGCCATGTTCGCCATGCCCGCACCCTAGCCGCCCCGGAAAACGCCGAGGACCCCGTCGTCGGACGACGACAGGGTCCCGTAAGAAGTCCTGATGGGCCTTACGCGGCGGTGGTGCTGGAGGAGGAGCTGCCGGAACTCGACGATCCCGAGCTCGACGACGAACCGGAGCCCGACGACGAACCGGAGTCCGAGGACTTCGACGAAGAAGAGGACGTCGAGGACTTCGACGCGGTCGAGCTGCTGGACGAGCTGCCGCGGCTGTCGTTGCGGTAGAAGCCGGAGCCCTTGAAGACGATGCCGACCGCCGAGAACACCTTCTTCAGGCGGCCCTGGCAGTTCGGGCACTCGGTGAGGGCGTCGTCGGTGAACTTCTGCACCGCCTCGAGGCCCTCGCCGCACTCGGTGCACTGGTACTGGTACGTCGGCACTTGTCTTCCTCCTGGCACTCTCACTCGATGAGTGCTAACGACGGTCCATAGTGACGTATTCCGCGGGATCAGTCCACTGTGGCGTGCTCGCGGTGACCGACGCCACGTGCGACCGTACGCCCCCGGGCCCGGGTCTCCAGCCGCGATCGCAGCGCCACCAGCGTCGCCAGCGCGAGCACGGTGCCGCCCATCGGCACCAGGAACCCGGCGCCGTCCCAGAACCGGTCCTCCAGTTGCCCGGAGACGGTCACGGCCGCCGCCTGGCCGAGTGCCACGGCGCCGGTCAGCCAGGTGAAGGCCTCCGTGCGGGCGCCGGCCGGGACCAGCCCCTCGACCAGCGTGTAGCCGGTGATGAGGGCGGGCGCGATGCACATGCCGACGAGCAGGCCGAGGCCGGCCAGGACGAGCACCGAGTGCGCGGCCCACAGCCCGGACGCGGTCAGCGCGAGGGCGGTGTAGCCGACCAGGAGGCGCCGCTGCGGGGCGATCTTCCAGGCGATGGCGCCGCAGGCCAGGCCGGAGAGCATGTTGCCCGCGGCGAAGATCCCGTACAGGACGCCGTTCAGCCCGGGCTCGCCGATCGACTCGGTGAACGCGGCCAGCGAGACCTGCATGCCGCCGAAGACGGAACCGATGCCCAGGAAGACCACGATCAGGACGCGCACCCCGGGGATGCGCAGCGCCGGAACGTGCTCCACGCGCGCGTGGTCGCCGTCGGCTCGGCCGACCGTCGGCTGGGTGCTCTTCTGCGCGGCGAACAGCAGACCGCCCACCAGGGTGAGTGCCGCCTCCGTGACCAGGCCCGCGGCCGGGTCGACGGTCGTGCACAGAGCGGTCGCGATCAGCGGGCCGAGGACGAAGGTCAGCTCGTCCGTGACGGACTCGAAGGCGGCCGCCGTGCCCATCAGGGGGGAGCCCTTGAGCTTCACGCCCCAGCGGGCGCGCACCATGGGCCCGACCTGCGGCACCGAGGCACCGGTGGGCACGGCCGCCACGAACAGCGCCCACAGGGGTGCGTCCGCGAGCGCGAGGGCGGTCAGGATCAGACCGGACGCGGCGTGCACGAGCACGCCGGGGAGCAGGACGGCGCGCTGTCCGTAGCGGTCGGCGAGCCGGCCGGTGTAGGGGGCGAACACGGCCATGGCGACGCCGGTGACGGCCGCGACGGCGCCCGCGACGCCGTAGGAACCGGTGGTGTGCTGCACGAGCAGCACGATGGAGAGCGTCAGCATGGCGAAGGGCTGGCGTGCCGCGAAGCCGGGGAGCAGGAACGTCCAGGCGCCGCGGGTGCGCAGCAGCTGTCCGTATCCGGGGCGGGCGGAGCCGGGCGCGGTGTGCCGCTCCCCCTCCGGCGACTTCTTCGACGGGGTGACCGTGGATGCCACGGCCCGTGCCTTTCTGCCGCCTGGTAGCGCGGTCCGCCTCGCGGCTGTCGCCGTGCGGGAGCGCCGAGAGCTGTCCTCTTGCGCGGACTGCGGTAGATGCCGGAGCCCGGTTGGGGAGGGGGCGTGCCGGCCGCCATACGGTCGCGCCAGCTCTGCTTCAGGCAGAGTTGGTTCGATCAGGTGCCGCCTTCATCGTACAGGGATCAAGAGGGGCGCAACCTGTGAAAGCGCGCACTCCTCTCTTTCACGCCTGCGATTGCCGCACACCTGCGCTTGCCGCCCGCCCGCGCTCGCCGCACACCTGGCCCCTGCCCCATACCTACCCCTGCCCCACACCCGCGCTCGCCTCTCACGCGCGCCTGTGATTGCCGCTGGTGTCTCCGGTGCCCAGCCAGCCGGCCAGCTTGCCGCCGTGGCCGACCGCGCGCAGCCGCGCCTCGGCGGCGTCCCGGACGGGGTCGGTGGCGACCACGAGGAGTTCGTCCCCGCGCCGCAGCCCCGTCGTGGGCAGTGGCACGAACGACTTCCCGTCGCGGACGACCAGCGTGACGGCGGCCCCGGTCGGCAGCCGCAGTTCGCTGACCTCGACGCCGTGCATCCTCGAACCCTCGGGGATCGTGACGGACAGCAGATGCCCGCGCAGCCGTTCCAGGGGCGCCGACTCGATGCCGAGGTCGGCGGCCTCGTCCCCCTTGCCCAGGCGCAGCTTGCGGGCCAGCCACGGCAGGGTCGGCCCCTGGACCAGGGTGTAGACGACGACCAGGACGAAGACGATGTTGAAGATCCGGCGGCTGCCGTCGACGCCCTCCACCATGGGGATCGTCGCCAGGACGATGGGCACCGCGCCGCGCAGTCCGGCCCAGGACATCAGGGCCTGCTCCTGCCACGGCACCCGGAACGGCACCAGGCACAGCACGACGCTCAGCGGGCGCGCCACCATGGTGAGCACCAGCCCGATGACCAGGGCGGGCAGGATGTCGTCGCCCAGCTCGTGCGGGGTGACCAGCAGACCGAGCAGTACGAACATGCCGATCTGGGCGAGCCAGCCGAGCCCGTCGGCGAACCCTCGGGTGGCGGGCCAGTGCGGCAGCCGGGCGTTGCCCATGACCATCGAGGCGAGGTAGACGGCGAGGAAGCCACTGCCGTGGGCCATGGCGCCGGCCGCGTAGGCCGCGACGGCGATCGACATGACGGCGATGGGGTAGAGGCCGGAGGCGGGCAGCGCCACGTGCTTCAGTCCCAGCGACCCCAGCCAGCCGACCGCGAGTCCGATGGCCGCGCCGATGACCAGCTCCAGGGCGATCTCGCCCAGCAGCGCGTACCAGTGCTCGATCGGTCCGGCCGTGGAGAAGGCGACCACCAGGATGACCACCGGGGCGTCGTTGAAGCCCGACTCGGCCTCCAGGGTGCCCACTATCCGCGAGGGCAGCGGGATCCGGCGCAGCACCGAGAAGACGGCCGCCGCGTCCGTGGAGGACACCACCGCACCGACGATCAGCGCCTGCCGCCACTCCAGCCCGGTCAGGTAGTGCGCGCCCGCGGCCGTCACGCCGACACTGACCGCGACCCCGGCCAGCGCCAGTGCGGAGGCGGCCGGCAGGGCCGGTTTCGCCTCCTTCCACTTCGTGCCGAGACCGCCCTCGGCCAGGATCACGACCAGGGCGGCGTACCCGATGACCTGGACCAGTTCGGCGTCGTCGAACCGGATGTCGCCGATGCCGTCCTGGCCCATGGCGACGCCGATCGCCAGATAGGCGAGCAGGCTGGGGAGCCCGCTGCGCGAGGAGATCCGGACCGCCGCCACGGCGATGAGCAGGACGAGCGAGCAGACGAGCAGGAGCTGGTTGAGGTGGTGGACAGTCAGCGGCCGTTCCCTTCCCTGGCGCACAGCACGGATCGCGGCACGGACCACGGTGCGGATCGCGGCACGGACGAGTGCCTCCCGCGCGGTGCGCGAAAGCACACCCCCATGGCACACGAGACCCAGTGCTCTGCGGACAACTACTTCGTTACCTTACCTAACTCTTGACGATTTCTTGACGCTCGGCTTGGCAAGATCGAACGCCCGTGCCCGCCGGTACCCGACTCCGCGTCAAGGGGGCGTGGGCCCTGCGCCTACAGTTGCTCCAGCGTTCAGTACAAAGCACAGCCCGCCCCTGCCGCTCGTGTTAGGACAGCAAGGACAGCGATGCCCCCCACCAACACCGCCTCTACGGGTCAGCAGCCCGGCAAGTCCGGCAGGAAGAAGGGGCGCAAGGCGCGCCTGTTCGTCCTCGTGCTGGTTCTGGCCATCATCGGCGGCCTCGTCTACGGGGCGTACTGGTCCATCAGCACCGTCCGCGCGTCCTTTCCGCAGACCAAGGGCTCGATCACGCTGGAGGGCCTGTCGGGGCCGGTCGACGTCAAGCGCGACGACTACGGCATCCCGCAGATCTACGCCTCCTCCGACGAGGACCTGTTCATGGCGCAGGGCTACGTCCAGGCGCAGGACCGGTTCTACGAGATGGACGTGCGCCGCCACATGACCTCCGGGCGCCTGTCGGAGATGTTCGGCAAGGGCCAGGTCGACAACGACGAGTTCCTGCGCACACTGGGCTGGCACCGGGTGGCGAAGAAGGAGTACGACGAGAAGCTGTCGGACTCCACCAAGAAGTACCTCCAGGCGTACGCCAAGGGCGTCAACTCCTACCTGGAGGGCAAGGACGGCGAGGACATCTCCCTGGAGTACGCCGCCCTCGGCTTCACCAACGACTACAAGCCGCAGGAGTGGACGCCGGTCGACTCGGTGGCCTGGCTGAAGGCGATGGCCTGGGACCTGCGCGGCAACATGCAGGACGAGGTCGACCGGGCCCTGATGACCAGCCGCCTCGGTCCCAAGCAGATCGCCGACCTGTATCCGGCGTACCCGTACGACCGGAACAAGGCGATCGTCCAGGAGGGCCAGTACGACGAGCTGACCGAGACGTTCGACGGCGGCGGCACGTCCGGCGGCGGCGACGACTCCTCGTCCGGCACGGACACGGGCACCGGGACGGGCACGGGCACCGGCAATGGCATCGGGGCCGGTACCGGCACGGGCGCGGGTACGGGCAACGCCCTGCAAGGCCAACTGGCCGGTCTCCAGGACGTCCTGGACGACCTGCCCACCGCCGTCGGCGTGAACGGCAACGGCATCGGCTCCAACTCCTGGGTCGTCTCCGGCGAGCACACCATCACCGGCAAGCCGCTGCTGGCCAACGACCCGCACCTGTCGCCGTCGCTGCCGTCCGTCTGGTACCAGATGGGCCTGCACTGCCGCAGCGTCTCCGCGAAGTGCCAGTACGACGTCGCCGGCTACACCTTCGCGGGCATGCCCGGCGTGGTCGTCGGCCACAACCAGGACATCGCCTGGGGCCTGACCAACTCCGGCGTCGACGTCACCGACCTCTACCTCGAGAAGATCACCGGCAACGGCTACCAGTACGACGGCAAGGTGGTCCCCTTCGAGACGCGCGAGGAGACCATCAAGGTCGCCGGCGGCGAGTCCAAGAAGATCGTCGTCCGCGAGACCAACAACGGCCCCCTGCTCTCCGACCGCGACGACGAACTCGTGAAGGTCGGCAAGAAGGCCACCGTCGACACCGCCGCCCCCGACCGTGGCGACGGCTACGGCGTCGCGCTGCGCTGGACCGCGCTGGACGCCGGCACCACCATGGACGCCGTCTTCGCGATGGACCGGGCTAAGGACTGGGACGCCTTCCGCGAGGCCGCCGCCCTGTTCGACGTGCCCTCGCAGAACCTCGTCTACGCCGACGCGGAGCACATCGGCTACACGCTGCCCGGCAAGATCCCGGTGCGCGCCGAGGACCACGACGGTTCGGTCCCGGCACCGGGCTGGACCTCCAAGTACCGCTGGACCGGCGAGTACATCGACCCGGACGAGCTGCCGTACGAGTACGACCCGGAACGCGGCTACATCGTGACCGCCAACCAGGCCGTCGTCGACGCGGACGAGTACCCGTACACGCTGACCACGGACTGGGGCTACGGCACCCGCAGCCAGCGGATCACCTCCCTGATCGAGCAGAAGATCAAGGACGGCGGCAAGATCTCCACCGACGACATGCGCCAGATGCAGTTGGACAACAGCAGCGAGATGGCCAAGCTGCTCGTCCCCCAGCTGCTGAAGATCGACGTCGGGGACAAGGACGTCCGCGAGGCGCAGAAGCTGCTGGAGGGCTGGGACTACACCCAGGACGCCGACTCGGCGGCCGCCGCCTACTTCAACGCCGTGTGGCGCAACGTCCTCAAGCTCGCCTTCGGCAACAAGCTGCCCAAGGAACTGCGGGTCGAGGGCCAGTGCCTGTGGGTCGACCCGGTCAACACCACCGGACCCGCGGACGAGACGAACAAGGTCCGCGAGTGCGGCCAGCGGGATGCCGACCAGGCGCAGCCGGACGGCGGCGACCGCTGGTTCGAGGTCGTCCGCACCCTGATGGACAAGCCCAAGAGCGACTGGTGGACGACGCCCGCCTCCGGCACCCGCAAGGGCGCCGACCACAACCGCGACGACCTCTTCAAGCGGGCCATGATCGACGCCCGCTGGGAGCTGACCGCCAAGCTCGGCAAGGACATCGACACCTGGAACTGGGGCCGGCTGCACCGCCTGTTCCTGAAGAACCAGACCCTGGGCACCGAGGGCCCCGGCTTCCTGAAGTACGCCCTCAACCGCGGCCCGTGGAAGCTCAGCGGCGGCGAGGCGGCGGTCAACGCCTCCGGCTGGAACGCGGCCGGCGGCTACGGGGTGGTGTGGGTGCCGTCCATGCGGATGGTGGTCAACCTCGGCGACCTCGACAAGTCGCGGTGGATCAACCTCACCGGCGCCTCCGGACACGCCTACAGCGCCCACTACACGGATCAGACGGACAAGTGGGCCAAGGGAGAGCTGCTGCCGTGGGCCTTCTCCAAGAAGGCGGTCGACGACAGCACGAGCGACACGCTGGTGCTGAAGCCGTAGCCGACGACTGACCCGAAGCGGCCCTCCACGCGCGCGTGGAGGGCCGCTTCAGTTCACGCGCGCGTGCACCCGCGCACCCCGGACTCACGCGCGCGTGAACCTGCGCACCCCCGACGGCGTCACCACCGCGTCCACCGGCCGGTCGTGGGGCTCGGCGGGGACGTGCGCGACGACCTCCGAGTCGTACAGCAGGACCAGCAGCGCGGGACGCGCGCCCGCCCGGTCCAGCCGCGCGAGGACCCGGTCGTACGACCCGCCGCCGCGCCCCAGCCGCAGGCCGCGCCCGTCGACCGCCAGGCCCGGCAGCAGCACGACGTCGGCCTCCGTCACCGCCTCCGGCCCCAGGCGCCGGCCGGCGGGCTCGGACAGGGCCATCCGCCCGCCGTGCCGCACGACCGCGAGGGAGTCCTCCCCCGTGTACTCGCCCCAGTCCAGGTCGTTGTCCGGCAGCAGCGCCGGCAGCAGGACGCGCACCCCCCGCGCGCGCAGCGCGTCCAGGAGCGTGAGGGTGCCCGGTTCGGCGCCCACGGAGACGTATGCCGCCACGGCGCGCGCCTGCGCCACCTCCGGCATCGCGAGCGCCCGCGCGGCCAGCGAGTCCGCAGCTTCTCGCACGTCATCGGCCGTCAACCTGTTCCTCACCGCGAGGAACTCCCGCCGCAACGTCCGCTTGTCAGGCTGGCCAATAGGTCCGATGTGACTCAAAGGTCGCTCCCGTACCTCGCTAATGCGCTCATATGAGCGCCAATGATCCGGAGTCACAGATTCTCCCTATTGGCACCGGATATGGTGGCGCGCATGACTCAGTCCCACCCCAGGATCAGCAAGGCTGTCATCCCCGCAGCCGGGCTCGGTACCCGGTTCCTGCCGGCCACCAAAGCCACTCCCAAGGAGATGCTGCCGGTCGTCGACAAGCCGGCGATCCAGTACGTGGTCGAAGAGGCCGTGACCGCGGGCCTCGGCGACGTCCTCATGGTCACGGGCCGCAACAAGCGCCCCCTGGAGGACCACTTCGACCGCAACTACGAACTGGAGTCCGCCCTCCAGAAGAAGGGCGACGCGAACCGGCTGGCCAAGGTCCAGGAGTCCAGCGACCTCGCCATGATCCACTACGTCCGCCAGGGCGACCCCAAGGGACTCGGCCACGCCGTGCTGTGCGCCGCCCCGCACGTCGGCAACGAGCCCTTCGCGGTCCTGCTCGGCGACGACCTGATCGACCCGCGCGACCCGCTGCTGCAGCGCATGATCGAGGTCCAGGAGCAGTACGGCGGCAGCGTCATCGCCCTCATGGAGGTCGCGCCCGAGCAGATCCACCTCTACGGCTGCGCGGCCGTGGAGAGCACCGAGGACGGCGACGTCGTCAAGGTCGGCGGACTGGTCGAGAAGCCCGACGCGGCCGACGCGCCCTCCAACTACGCCATCATCGGCCGCTATGTGCTCGACCCCCACATCTTCGACATACTCCGCAAGACCGAGCCCGGCCGCGGCGGCGAGATCCAGCTGACCGACGCCCTCCAGCAGCTCGCCGAGGACGAAAGGGTCGGTGGCCCGGTGCACGGCGTCGTCTTCAAGGGCCGCCGCTATGACACCGGCGACCGCGGCGACTATCTGCGTGCCATTGTCAGACTCGCGTGCGAACGTGAAGACCTGGGCCCGGACTTCCGGACCTGGCTTCGCAGTTACGTAGCCGAGGAGATGTAGGGACGTTGAGCAGCACAGCGCACCGTGACACCGGCCACGACCACGCCCCCGCGGACTTCGGTCCGGACCGGCTGTGGTCGGTGCAGGACCACCTGGACGACATCCTCACCACCGTCCGCCCCCTGGAACCCATCGAGCTGAACCTGCTCGACGCCCAGGGCTGCGTCCTGGTCGACGACATCACGGTGCCGCTCTCCCTGCCGCCGTTCGACAACAGCTCCATGGACGGGTACGCGGTGCGGGTCGCCGATGTCGCGGGCGCGAGCGAGGAGTTCCCCGCCGCCCTGGTCGTCGTCGGGGACGTCGCCGCCGGCCAGGCCGACCCGCCGTCCGTGGGCCCCGGCCAGGCCGCCCGCATCATGACGGGCGCCCCGCTGCCGCCCGGCGCCGAGACCGTCGTCCCCGTCGAGTGGACCGACGGCGGGCTCGGCGAGGGCCCGGTGGCCGGCATGCGCGCCCGCAGCCTGGCCCCCGAGGGCGCCGAGGGCCAGGTCCACGTGTACCGCCCGGCCGAGGCCCGCGCGCACGTCCGCGCGAAGGGCAGCGACGTCAAGTCGGGCGACCGCGCCCTGGAGGCCGGCACGGTCCTCGGACCGCCGCAGATCGCGCTGCTCGCCGCGATCGGCCGGGGCAGGGTCCGCGTCCGCCCGCGCCCCCGCGTGGTGGTGCTCTCCACCGGCAGCGAACTCGTCCAGCCCGACGAGGAACTGGCCCACGGCCAGATCTACGACTCCAACAGCTTCGCCCTCACCGCGGCCGCCCGCGACGCCGGCGCCATCGCCTACCGCGTGGGCGCCGTCGCCGACGACGCCGAGACCCTGCGGTCCACCATCGAGGACCAGCTGGTCCGCGCCGACCTGATGGTCACCACCGGCGGCGTGAGCGTCGGGGCGTACGACGTGGTCAAGGAGGCGCTGGCGCACGTCGCCGACGAGGACGAGCCCGGCAGCGGCGTGGACTTCCGCAAGCTCGCCATGCAGCCCGGCAAGCCCCAGGGCTTCGGCTCCATCGGCCCCGACCACACCCCGCTGCTCGCCCTGCCCGGCAACCCGGTGTCGTCGTACGTCTCCTTCGAGTTGTTCGTCCGCCCCGCGATCCGCACCCTCATGGGCCTCACCGACGTCCACCGCCCGACGACCACCGCGTCCCTGGCCGCGGAGAAGGCGCTGACCTCGCCGAAGGGACGCCGGCAGTTCCTGCGCGGCAGCTACGCCGACGGCTCGGTCACCCCGGTCGGCGGCTCGGGCTCCCACCTCGTGGCCGCCCTCGCGCACGCCGACGCGCTGATCGTCGTCCCCGAGGACACCGAGTCCGTCGAGCCCGGCGCCGACGTCGAGGTGGTCCTGCTCGGCTGACCCGGCCCGCTTGGCGGTACCGTGTCGCGCACAGCAGGCCCACGCGCCGCACCGCGCCGGGCCCGGACCGGGAGCGCCACACAAGCATGAGTACGCAGGACCGACCCCCGCACCACGGCCAGGACGCGCACGACCCGCAGGACCGGCTGACGCACATCGACGAGGCGGGCGCGGCCCGGATGGTCGACGTGTCCGCCAAGGAAGTGACCGCACGCACCGCGCGCGCGAGCGGACGCGTCCTGGTCGCGCCCCGTGTGGTCGAGCTGCTGCGCGGCGAGGGGGTCCCCAAGGGCGACGCCCTCGCCACCGCGCGCATCGCGGGCATCATGGGTGCCAAACGCACCCCGGACCTGATCCCCTTGTGCCACCCGTTGTCGGTCTCCGGTGTGAAACTGGACCTGTCGGTCGCGGACGACGCCGTGGAGATCACCGCCACGGTGCGCACGACGGACCGCACGGGTGTCGAGATGGAGGCGCTCACCGCGGTCTCCGTCGCCGCGCTCACCGTGATCGACATGGTCAAGGCGGTCGACAAGGGAGCGGTCATCACGGACGTGCGCGTGGAGGAGAAGACGGGCGGAAAGTCGGGCGACTGGAGCCGGTCATGAAGCTGGACGGGTCGGCCGGAGGCGCCCCCCTCGCGCCGTACAGCGCCCTCGTGGTCACCGCCTCCAACCGGGCCGCCGCCGGGGTCTACGAGGACAAGGGCGGGCCGCTGATCGCCGAGGGCCTGCGCCGCTTCGGCTTCGCCGTCGACGGCCCGCAGGTCGTCCCCGACGGCGACCCCGTCGAGGCCGCCCTGCGAGCGGGCGCCGAGGCGGGCTACGACGTGATCGTCACCACCGGCGGCACCGGCATCTCGCCCACCGACCGCACCCCCGAGGCGACCCGGGCGGTGATCGACTACGAGGTCCCCGGCATCGCGGAGGCCGTCCGGGCGTACGGCCGGGACAAGGTGCCGACCGCGGTGCTCTCCCGGGGCCTGGCCGGAGTGGCGGGCGGCACGCTGATCGTCAACCTGCCGGGTTCCTCCGGCGGGGTGAAGGACGGCCTCGCCGTGCTGGAGCCGCTGCTCACGCACGCCGTGGACCAGCTCCGCGGCGGCGACCACGCCAGACCCGCCAGTGGTGGGGGTGCGAGCTGAACAGCCCATCCTGGCCCGCGGAGCTGGTGGACGGCGACATCGTCATCAGGCCGATAAGGCTGCGCGACCAGCGGGCCTGGCGGGAGGTCAACCGGCGCAACCGCGACTGGCTGCGACCGTGGGAGGCGACGATTCCGCCGCCGACGCCCGGCGGTCCGCTCACGCACCGGCCCACCTACCGCCAGATGGTGCGGCACCTGCGGTCCGAGGCCCACGCGGGCCGGATGCTGCCGTTCGTGATCGAGTACCAGGGGCGACTGGTCGGGCAGTTGACGGTGGCCGGCATCACCTGGGGCTCGATGTGCTCCGGGCACGTCGGCTACTGGGTGGACGAGGCGGTGGCCGGCCGCGGGGTGATGCCGACCGCCGTGGCGATGGTGGTGGACCACTGTTTCCGCACCGTCGGACTGCATCGTGTCGAGATCTGTATTCGCCCCGAGAACGCGCCCAGTCGCCGGGTGGTGGAGAAACTCGGATTCCGCGAGGAGGGTCTCAGGCCGCGTTATCTCCACATCGACGGAGCCTGGCGCGACCATCTCGTCTTCGCGCTCACCGCGGAAGAGGTCCCGGAAGGGCTGCTGCGGCGCTGGCACCGGTCACGGGACCGGAGTACGCGGAAGACCGGTAATTGAATAAACGTTCGAAATTGACGCGTGCGGCACCTGGGTGCGACCGTCCGGAACGGATAATTTCGCGACTCTGGTAGTCGGCTGATCGCATCGATCACAAAAAAAGTTCGAAATATCAGCCAGATCGTGCGACACACCGGCTCAATTGGCGGATGGCCTCAAGCAAACCCCTCTACCGTGTGAGGCGTGAGCAGCAGCGGCCTCATCTACGCAGTCATCGTCGGGGCCTGGGCCGCCTACTTGGTGCCGATGTGGCTCCGTAGGCAGGACGAGCTGAACGAGGCCCGTCCGACGGAACGCTTCAGCACCGCCATCCGGCTGCTGTCCGGACGGGCGGGCATGGAGCGCCGGTACGCCAAGGACCTGCGGTCGCGCTCCGCCGACGAGGCGGAGCCCGACTCCGACGCCCCGGACGCCGCCACCGACTCGGTGGACGTCCGGGCCTTCGCCGTGTCCAGAACGCGCCGGCACCCCCGCCCCGACGCACGGCAGCAGCCCGCGGCCCAGCCCGCGGAGCAGCCCGGGACGGCGCGCCGGCCCGAACCGGCGCGCCAGGAGACCGGTGGACGTCCGCACGGCCCCAGACCCGAACAGCCCTCCGGACCCGGTGCGGCGGCGGCGCGCAAGCGCGTGCCGCAGGCCCGGCGCGCACCCGTCTCACCGGCGGCCGCGGCCCGCGCCCGGCGCACCAAGGCCCTCGCGCGCCGTCGGCGCACGACGGTGATGCTGTTCCTGGCCTTCACCCTCGGCTCGGTCGTCGCGGCGGTCGGCGGACTCGCCTTCCTGTGGGCACCCGGAGTGCCCGCCGTGCTGCTCAGCGCCTACATCGCCTATCTGCGCTCGCAGGAACGCCACCGGTTCGCCTTCCACATGGACCGCCGCCAGGCAGAGGTCGCCGCGCAGCGGCTGCGCGACGGCGACCGCCGCCCGCGCCGGCGCATGCCCGCCGACCCCGCCGGCCCCGTCGGCGACCCCGACGCCGAGGAGCCGGACGACGGACCCGAGGAGGAGCCCGACTCCGGCCTGTCGGCGCTCGCCGCCGACCGGCGCGCGCTGGTGGAGCAGACCGACCACGCCGAGTGGGTCGACCAGCAGCGCGAACGGCAGCGGCGTCCGCAGGGCGACAGCTGGGACCCGGTGCCCGTCCCCCTGCCCACCTACGTCACCGCGCCGGTCGCCCCCCGCGCCACGCCCGACGTGGACCTCGCGGCGCCGGACGCCTGGAGCTCGGCACGCTCCAGCGCCGTCGCCGACCAGGAGGACGCGGCGGCCGCCCCCCAGCCGGACCACCCGGCGACCCACACCGAGGACCGGGCGGAGACCCCGGGCCGCAGCGACGCCCGCCGCGCCGCCTCCGCCCGCCGGTCCCGGGAACGGGGCCGGACCCCGCTCTTCGACCAGTACGAGGACGGAGACCGCCCCCGCGCGGCCAACGAGTAGCTTCCCGCCGGGCCGCCTGCTCGCCGGTCGTAAGCGATTTTTGAGCAGGCCGGTCGGGGTGCTAAAGTTTCACACGTCGCAAGGGCCTGTGGCGCAGTCTGGTAGCGCACCTCGTTCGCATCGAGGGGGTCTGGGGTTCAAATCCCCACAGGTCCACGCACATTGACGAAGGTCCCGTCCGATCATCACGATCGGACGGGACCTTCGTCGTTTCCGGGGCGCACCTGCAGGCGGCGCACCGGTAGGCGGCGCACCGGTAGGCATGTAGGGCCGAGATAAATCCGTGACCGGGCATGGTGCAACCTTCACCGTTACCGGCGGGTCACCTGTGCGCGGCGTCACCGCAGTGGCGCCGTCCTGTCGTCTGGGGAACGGAAGAGAAGCATGAGACGTAGCTCCCTGCGCGCGCCGTGGACTCGCGCGGCAGTGGCCCAAGTGGCCGTCGCGGGACTCGCCACGCTGGGGCTGGCCGGAGTCGCACAGGCGGACGGCGGCCAGGCGCCGCTTCCCGTCACCATCACCGGTCCGGACAAGGTGGACCTGGCGCTGGACGGGGCCGAGGGCGAGCCGGGGGAGCCGCAGATCCGGCTGGGCATCACCGGGCCGGGGGAGTACGACCCGGACAGCGGCACGGACCCGGAGCCGGTCCCGAACAACGGCTACAGCGTCACCATCGACGCCACCGCGCTCAAGGGCTTCGCCGAGGTCGACCTGCCGCAGTCGTGTGACGTGGACGGACTGACCGCCGTCTGCGACACGAGCAGCCTGTACCCCGGCGACTCCTACAACCCGAGCTGGAACATCCGCCTCGGCCTCAAGGACACCGCCGAGGCCGGAGACTTCGGCAAGATACGGGTGACGGGCGCCGGCGAGGGCCTGGAGTTCAACGAGCACGCCGTCGACGTGCTGGTCGGCGGGCCCGAGCTGCTGAAGAAGAAGCTCCCGGCCGAACCCGAGGACTTCGAGGCCGGCGACACCTACAGCGCCCCGCTCGGCTTCCGCAACGTCGGCAGCACGGCGGCCGACGGCGTGGTCCTGCGCTTCGGCGGCACGCGCGGCCTGTCCTTCCCCGACTCGTACGACAACTGCTCGTACGCGGAGGAGAACAAGGACGACCTGATCCGCTATCAGAAGGTCGCCCTGTGCACCTTCGAGGGCGAGTTCCTGCCCGGCACGGCCTACGAACTGAGCGAGCCGGTCCGGGTGAAGACCGCGGACTTCGCGCTCGGCGACATCTTCCACTACGGCTTCGACGCGGTCGGCGCCGAGGAGGCCGACGCGCTGCGGTCGGGCGCCGACTACCGGCAGGGGTCCGGCGGGACGCTCACCCTGAAGCCGGTCAAGGGCGGCCAGAACGGCGACTACACGAAGTACGCCGAGATCGACCTGCCCACGCAGAACAGCTACGACCTCGACCTCACCGGTGCGCGCGTCGACGGCGAGCAGGGCGAGACCGTCACGGTCGACATCGGCCTGAGCAACCACGGACCCGCCTGGATCGGGGCACTGCGCTCGGGCGGTGAGCCGTTGGGCTTCAGCGTGCGGATCCCCGAGGGCGCCAGCGTCGTGGACAGCCCCTGCCGTCCCATGAACGACGAGGCCACGTCCGAGTACCTCTGCTTCGCCGACACCCCGTTCCTCGAGGACGACCGGCGCACCTTCCCCTTCCAGCTCCGCATCGACAAGGTCGTCGAGGGCGCCAAGGGCAAGATCGCCCTTCCCGAGTGGGACAACCCGTGGGAGGGCGACCCGTCCAACGACACCGGCTGGATCGTGCTCAACGGCACCGGCGACGAGGAGACGCCGGGCGACACCGGCGGCACCACGGGCGGCACCGACGGCGGCTCCACGGGCGGTTCCGGCACCACCGGCGGCTCGGAGACCACGGGCGGCACCGGCACGACCGGCGGCTCCGCCTCCACCGGGGGCGCCACCGGCGGCACCGGCACGGGCGGCACCGGCTCCACCGGAGGCACGACCGGCGGCCAGTCGCCGCAGGGCGGCCAGGACGGCCTGCTGGCCTCCACCGGCTCCACGGCACTGCTCGCCTCGGCCGGCGCGGTGCTGGCCCTCGCCGCGGGCGGCGTACTCTTCGCCGTCTCACGCCGCCGCAAGGCAGCCGACACGGCCTGACGAGGGCCTGATGGTCCAGCGCTATGGGACCCGCAGAGCCTTCGCGTAGCAGAGGCTCTCCTCGTGGAAGCGGTAGAAGCCGAACTTCCCGCAGGGCTCGTAGCCGCTGGACGTGTACAGGGCCACCGCCTCCGGCTGCTTGGTGCCGGTCTCCAGCACCATGCGGGTCCGGCCCGCCGCACGGGCGTCCTCCTCCAGGGCGGCCAGGATGCGGCGGGCCAGCCCGCGCCCGCGCACTTGCTCGATCACGAACATCCGCTTCAGCTCGGCGTCCCCGTCGCGGTAACCCTCGTCGTTGGTCTCCTGGCTGCGCCAGCCACCGGAGGCGACCGGGACGTCGTTCTCGTCGTACGCGACCAGGTACAGGCCGTTCGGCGGCGCGAAGTCCGACGGGTCCAGGTGCGTGGCGTCGCCGCCGTCGCCGTAGCGGACGTCGTACTCGGCCTGTACCTCGTCGTTGAGCTTCACGGCGTCGGGGTGGTCGAAGGGAACCCGGCGTATGTTCATGCTACCTACCGTATATGGATGCGCTATCCGGAGCGGGACATCGTCCAGTGTGCCGGTATCGTGCCCTGGTGCTCACCGTGACCTCCGTAAACGTGAATGGTCTGCGCGCCGCCGCGAAGAAGGGCTTCGTGGAGTGGCTCGCCGACACCTCCGCCGACGTGCTGTGCCTCCAGGAGGTGCGGGCCGAGCCCCAGCAGCTGCCCGAACACGTCCGCACCCCCGACGGCTGGCACGTCACGCACGCCCCCGCCGCCGCCAAGGGTCGCGCCGGCGTCTCCCTCTACACCCGCCGCGAGCCCGACCGCGTCCAGGTCGGTTTCGGCTCGACGGAGTTCGACGCCGGCGGCCGCTACGTCGAGGCCGACCTGCCCGGTGTGACGGTCGCCTCCCTCTACCTCCCCTCCGGCGAGGTCGGCACCGAGCGCCAGGACGAGAAGGTCCGCTTCATGGGCGAGTTCCTCGCCTACCTCAAGGAACTGCGCGAACGCGCCGCCGCCGACGGCCGCGAGGTCGTCGTCTGCGGCGACTGGAACATCGCCCACCGCGAGGCCGACCTCAAGAACTGGCGCGCCAACAAGAAGAACTCCGGCTTCCTGCCGGAGGAGCGCGAGTGGCTGGGACGCGTCCTGGATCCGGCGGAGGGCGGCTACGTCGACGTCGTACGCGCCCTGCACCCGGATGTCGAGGGGCCGTACTCGTGGTGGTCCTACCGGGGGCGGGCCTTCGACAATGATTCCGGATGGCGCATCGACTACCACGTCGCCACCCCGGGGCTGGCCGCGAAGGCGGTCAAGGGCCACGTCGAGCGGGCCGCCACGCACGCCGAGCGCTGGTCCGACCACGCGCCGGTGACGGTCGTCTACGACCGCTAGACCCCCGTCAGTCCTCTCCGCCTTCTCTGTCCTGCTTCCGTATCCGCCGGTCCAGCGCCAGGGAGAGTTCCGCCTCGATGACGCTGCGGGCGAGGGGGCGCAGGCGGTGGAGTTCCTCCTCGGGGGCGTGGCGCAGTATCAGGTTGGCGAAGAGGTCGGCCAGGGCGTCGGCGTGTTCGCGGACTCGGGCGCCTGCCTGGAGGACTTCGCCCAGGGGGATGCCCTCGCGGACCAGGGCGGAGGAGACCTCCAGCAGGCGGTGGCTGATGTGGACGAGTTCGTCGCCGTCGGTGCCGAGGTAGCCGAGGTCCATCGCGGCGGCGAGGTTCTCGGGAGTGACCTCGCCCTCGAAGCGGGCGGCGAGTTCCTCGGGGGTGAGGCGGACCGGGGTCTCCTCGGTGGGTTCGCCGAGGCCGAGGAGGTCGCCGACGTCGCGGCCGTGGTCGAAGGCGTCGGCGAGTTCCGCGATGCCGTTCAGGGTGTGGCCGCGCTCCAGGAGGGCCGCGATGGTGCGCAGGCGGGCCAGGTGGTGGTCGTCGTACCAGGCGATGCGGCCCTCGCGGCGGGGCGGGGGGATCAGTTTGCGTTCGCGGTAGAAGCGCAGGGTGCGCACCGTGATGCCGGCCAGCCGGGCCAGTTCCTCCATGCGGTATTCGCGCTTCTCGGTCACGCCCCCGACCTTAAGTCGTACCGGCGGTAACTTTCCTCCGCCCAACCCCTACCCATCAGTACGGTGCTGCTCTACTCTCCCCATTGCGCCAGTGTTCACTGGCAGAGTTCTAGGCGACGCGTGGAGGCTTCGGGATGGCCGAGCACGAGCAGGTTCAAGAACACGTGCGGGTGGCGGTGATCGGGTCCGGCTTCGGCGGGCTGGGGGCCGCCGTGCGGCTGCGGCGCGAGGGGATCACGGACTTCGTGGTGCTGGAGCGGGCTTCGAGCGTCGGCGGCACGTGGCGGGACAACAGCTACCCCGGGTGCGCCTGTGACGTGCCGTCCCACCTGTACTCCTTCTCCTTCGCGCCCAACCCCGAGTGGCCGCGCACCTTCTCCGGGCAGGAGCACATCCGCGCCTACCTGGAGCACGTGACGGACACCTTCGGGCTGCGCCCCCACCTCCGCTTCGACTCGGAGGTGAAGCGGATGGCGTGGAACGGCGAACAACTGCGGTGGGAGATCGAGACCGCGAGCGGGAGTCTCACCGCCGATGTCGTCGTGTCCGCGACCGGGCCGCTGTCCGACCCCAAGGTGCCGGACATCCCGGGTCTCGACTCCTTCCCCGGCAAGGTCTTCCACTCGGCCCGCTGGGACCACGACTACGACCTCACCGGCAAGCGGGTCGCCATGATCGGCACCGGTGCGTCCGCCATCCAGATCGTGCCGTCCATCCAGCCGAAGGCCGGCCGCCTCACCCTCTTCCAGCGCACCCCGGCCTGGGTGATGCCCCGCATGGACCGGCCGATCAGCGGCGCCGAGCGCGCCCTGCACCGGGCGCTGCCCGCCACCACCAAGCTGCGCCGCGGGCTGCTGTGGGGCATCCGGGAACTCCAGGTGCAGGCCTTCACCAAGCACCCGAACGAGCTGGGCTTCGTCGAGCAGATCGCCAAGCGCAACATGGGCGCCGCCATCAAGGACCCGGCCCTGCGTGCCAAACTCACCCCCGACTACCGCATCGGCTGCAAGCGGATCCTGCTGTCGAGTACGTACTATCCGGCGCTCGCCAAGCCGAACGTCGACGTCGTCGCGAGCGGGCTCAGCGAGGTGCGCGGCTCGATCCTCGTCGGCGCCGACGGCACCGAGGCCGAGGTGGACGCGATCATCTTCGGCACCGGTTTCCACGTCACCGACATGCCCATCGCCGAGCGGGTCGTGGGCGCGGACGGGCGGACCCTCGCCGAGACCTGGAAGGGCGGCATGGAGGCGCTGCGCGGCGCCTCGGCGGCCGGCTTCCCCAACTTCATGACGGTCATCGGGCCCAACACCGGCCTCGGGAACTCGTCCATGATCCTGATGATCGAGTCGCAGTTGAACTACATGGCCGACTACCTGCGGCAGATCAACGTGCTCGGCGGCCGGGCCGCCCTCGACGCCCGGCCCGCCGCCGTGCGGAACTGGAACCACCGGGTGCAGGAGCGCATGAAGCGCACGGTGTGGAACACCGGCGGCTGCACCAGCTGGTACCTGGACGCGAGCGGCCGCAACACCACCGTCTGGCCCGGCACGACCGCCGAGTTCCGGCGCGCGACGCGGCGCGTGGACCTCGCGGAGTACGAGGTGCTGCGCCCGGCCGTCGCCGAGGCGGCACCGAGCGCGGCCGCGGACGCCGAGGCGGCCCCCGGCGCGGACGCGACCGCGGAGGTGGGCGCGTGAGCCGCCTGCTGCACGTCGCCGCCGGGCCGTACACGCCGCCCGCCCCCGCCCGCGAGCTGACCGTCACCGCCGCCGACGGCGCCCGGATACACGTCGAGGTGCACGGCCCCGAGGACGCCCCCGCGGTCGTCCTCGCGCACGGGTGGGCCTGCTCGACCGCCTTCTGGGCGGAGCAGGTCCGTGCGCTGGCCGCCGACCACCGGGTCGTCGTGTACGACCAGCGCGGCCACGGCCGCAGTCCGGCGAACCCGGCGTGCGGCACCGAGGCCCTCGCCGACGACCTCGAAGCCGTCCTCACGGCCACGCTCGCGCCGGACGAACAGGCCGTGATCGCCGGGCACTCCATGGGCGGGATGACGGTGATGGCGGCCGCGACCCGGCCGGCGGTGCGCGCGCACGCGGCGGCCGTCCTGCTGTGCAGCACGGGCAGTTCGCGGCTGGTGGCCGCCTCGACCGTGGTGCCGCTCGGGGAGGGCCGGGTGCGCACCTGGCTGACCCGGCGCATCCTCGGCTCCCGGGCGCCGCTGGGGCCGGTCACGCCCCTCGCGCGCAGGATCCTCAAGTACGGGACGATGGGCCCCGGTTCGGCCCCGCACATGGTCGACGCCTGTGCCCGCATCGTGCACGCCTGTCCGCGCAAGGTCCGGCACGCCTGGTCGCAGGTGCTGGACCTGCTCGACCTCGACCACGGGGTGCGGGAGTTGACGATGCCGGTGGAGGTGGTCGTCGGCACGGCCGACCGGCTGACCCCGCCCGTGCACGCCCGCTCGCTGGCCGCCGCGCTGCCCCGTTGCGTGGGCCTGACGGAGCTTCCGGGGCTCGGCCACATGACGCCGGTGGAGGCGCCGGAGCTGGTCACCGGGAAGATACGCGCCCTCGCCGCCAACCACATACCCACCGCACGCGGTGAGCGTGCCGTACACGCCGAGGAGAGCGCATGAGCAGGGTGAGCCTGGAAGGGCGGGTCGCCGTCGTCACCGGAGCCGCGCGGGGCGTCGGGGAGTTGCTGGCCCGCAAGCTGTCCGCGCGCGGGGTGAAGGTGGCCCTGGTCGGCCTGGAGCCGGACGAGCTCAAGCAGGTCTCGGCCCGGCTGCACAGCGAGAGCGAGCACTGGCACGCCGACGTCACCGACCACGAGGCGATGGCCCGGGTCGCGGGCGAGGTCAAGGAACGGTTCGGCAGGATCGACATCGTCGTCGCCAACGCGGGCGTCGCCACCGGCGGGCCCTTCGTCGACTCCGACCCGGAGTCCTGGCGGCGGGTCGTCGAGGTCAACCTGATCGGCTCGGCGGTCACGGCCCGCGCCTTCCTGCCGGCGCTGCTGGAGAGCCGCGGCTACCTGCTCCAGATCGCGTCCCTCGCCGCCATCACCCCCGCGCCGATGATGAGCGCCTACTGCGCCTCCAAGTCCGGTGTCGAGGCGTACGCGCACTGTCTGCGCGGCGAGGTCGGGCACCGGGGCGTCAAGGTCGGCGTCGGCTATCTGTCCTGGACCGACACCGACATGGTGCGCGGCGCGGACCAGGACGACGTCATGCGCGAACTGCGCCAGCGGCTGCCCTGGCCGTCGAACAAGACCTATCCGCTGGGCCCGGCGGTCGACCGGCTCGTGGAGGGCATCGAGCGCCGCTCGGCGCACGTCTACGGACAGTGGTGGCTGCGCGGTATGCAGGGGATGCGCGGCTACCTGCCGGCCGTCATCGGCACCGTCGGTCAGCGCGAGATGCGGCGCTTCGGGGACCGGCTCGACGGTGTGCGCACGGGCCTGGTCGGTGCGGGCGGAGCGGCCGACGAACAGCGTCCGACCAGCAGGACTACGGTCCGTAAGTGATCGACATGCGCACGGTCACGGCCCATGTGAATCTGATCGAGCCAGGCCGATCCGGCCGGGCCCGAACATCACAGGAGTGAACCCACATGGGTATGAAGGACCAGTTCCAGGACAAGGCCGAGCGCATGCAGCAGCAGGGCAAGCAGCGGGCCGACCAGGCCAGGGAGCAGTTCCAGAACCGCGACCGCCGTCGTGACGAGGACGAGATGGACCCGTCGCGCCGCCGGGACGCGGAGGAGCGCGAGCCCGCCACGCGCCGCCGTGACGCGGACGAGCGGTTCGAGGAGAGCTACGACGCCTGACGCGCCGCCGCTGAGTTGAAGGGGCGCCCACCGCACACGCGGAGGGCGCCCTTTCGCCTGCCCCGGGTCACGCCCGGGGCGGCAGCGGCGGCCGCGACCGGTCGGGTACGTCGTCGTAACCGGGCGGCGTGGCGGGCGGGTTGGTCTCCAGCAGCTCCAGTGCCAGCCGGACCGCCTCATCCAGGACCCGGTAGCGGCCCTCGGCCCAGTCCAGTGGTGTGCGCAGCGCCTCGACGTCGGGGGCGACGCCGTAGTTCTCCACGGACCAGCCGTACGCGTCGAACCAGGCCGCGTTCATCGGCACCGTGATCACCGTGCCGTCGCCGAGGCGGTGCCGGCCGGTCATGCCGACCACGCCTCCCCAGGTGCGTTGCCCCACCACCGGGCCGAGGCGCAGCAGTTTGAACGCGGCCGTGATCATGTCGCCGTCGGAGGACGTCGCCTCGTCCGCGACCGCCACGACGGGCCCGCGCGGGGCGTTGGAGGTGTACGACACCGGCTGCGCGTCCCGCGTCAGGTCCCAGCCGAGGATGGTGCGGGTCAGCTTCTCGATGACGAGTTCGCTGATGTGCCCGCCCGCGTTGCCGCGCACGTCCACGATCAGCGCGGGCCGGGACACCTCCATGCGCAGGTCGCGGTTGAACTGCGCCCAGCCGGAGCCGCCCATGTCGGGGATGTGCAGGTAGCCGCACCGTCCGCCGCTCAACTCCCGTACCACCTCGCGGCGTTTGGCCACCCAGTCCTGGTAGCGCAGCGGCCGTTCGTCGACGAGCGGTACGACGGCGACCCGGCGGGCCGGTCCCGGGCCGCCCTCGCCCGGCGTGAAGGTCAGCTCCACCGTCGTACCGCCCGCTCCCGCCAGCAGCGGGTACGGGCCCGCCACCGGATCCACCGGGCGGCCGTCCACGTGGGTCAGCGCCGCCCCCTCGCGGATGCCGGTGCCGGCCAGCGGGGAGCGGGCCTTGGAGTCGGAGGAGTCGCCGGGCAGGATGCGCTTGACCACCCAGTGGCCGTCCCGGCACACGAAGTTGGCGCCGAGCAGGCCCTGCCAGCGCTGGTAGTGGGCCGGACCCTCGTTGCGCCGGGCGGCGGCGACGTACGCGTGCGAGGTGCCGAGTTCGCCGAGCACCTCGCGGAGCAGGTCGGCGAACTCGTCGGGGGAGGCGACCCGTTCGAGCAGCGGCCGGTACTGGTCCAGCACCGCGTCCCAGTCGATGCCGCACATGCCGGGGTCCCAGAAGTAGGCGCGGATCAGGCGGCCCGCCTCGTCGTACGCCTGGCGCCACTCGGCGGCCGGGTCGACCTCGTGCAGGATGCGGCGCAGGTCGATCCAGGTGGTCGAGTCGCCGTCGCCCATCTCGGTCGCCGGTACGGCGCGCAGGTCGCCCTCGTCGAGCACGACCAGGCGGGTGCCGTCGCCGCTGACCCGGAACCAGTCGAGGTGGTCGACCAGTTCGGACTTCTTCGCCTTGGCGAGGTTGAAGTGCTCCAGGGTGGGCCGCTCGCTCGGGTCGGCCGGGTTGGCGAAGGTCTCGCCGAGCGCGCCGGAGATGGGCCAGCGCAGCCAGACCAGGCCGCCGCCCGCGACCGGGTGCAGCGCCGAGTACTTGGACGCGGTGACCGGGAACGGGGTGACCCGGCTCTCCAGCCCCTCCACCTCGACGGTCACCGCGCCGCCCTCGCCGGGCTCGTCCTCCAGCGGGTCCAGGCCCCCGGCGGCGGGACGGCCCTCCGGGTTCAGCGCGAAGGGGGAGGGGGTCGCGGAGGACAGCGGTACCAGGTAGGGGCGGCAGCCCAGCGGGAAGGACAGGTCGCCGGTGTGCACGTCGTACACCGGGTCGAAGCCGCGCCAGGACAGGAAGGCGAGGTAGCGGCCGTCCCGGGTGAACACCGGGTTCTCGTCCTCGAAGCGGCCGTCGGTGACGTCGACGACGAGCGGGCCCTCCTGCGCGCTATGGCCGTTCTGCCCGTTGATCCGGGCCATCTTGATCTGGCGCAGCGAGCGTCCGATGCCCGGGTGCGACCAGGTGAGCCAGGTCCCGTCCGGGGAGAAGGCGAGGTCGCTCACGGGGCCGTTGACGGACCGGATCAGCTCGGTGACGCGGCCCACGGCGGCACCGGTGAGGCCGGAGGCGCCGGCGCCGGTATCGGTGTCGGCGGCCACCGTGTCCCCTGCCTCCGCCGGGCTCCCCGAATTCCCTGCCTCCGCCGGGCTCTCCGTGTCCCCTGCCTCCGCCGGGCCCCTCGTATCCACCGCGTCCAGCGCCCGGGCCACCTCCGCGCCCTCCTCCGAGACGTCGAGCAGCAGGAGCCGGCCGTCGTGCGAGGCGATGGCGAGTCGCTCGCCCGCCGGGTCCGAGACCAGCTCCAGGACCCGGCCCAGCTTCCCCGAGGCGAGCCGCCTGGGCGCGCGGCCCCCGGTCGCGCGCGGCAGGTGGGCGATCTCGACGGCGTCCTCGCCCTCCGCGTCCGTCACGTACGCGATCCGCCCGCTCGCCCCGAGCATCTCCGGCAGCCGCACCCGTACCCCCGGGGTGTCGGCGAGGGTGCGGGCCGGGCCGTCGCGGTGGGTGAGCCAGTACAGGCTGCCGCGTACGACGACGGCGCTCGCGCGGCCCGTCTCGTCGACGGAGACGCCGCCCACGTGCTGCGCGGCGGGCACCTGGTACGTACGCCGTCCCGCGCGCGGCCCGCTCAGCCGGACGTCGAGCCGGCGCGGCACCGAGCCGGGCGCCAGGTCGTCGACGATCCACAGGTCGCCCGCGCACTGGTACACCACGCGGTCGCCGTCGCTCGCGGCGTGCCGGGCGTAGCAGGCGTCGTGGTCGGTGTGGCGGCGCAGGTCGGAGCCGTCCTGGGCGCAGGAGTAGAGGTTGCCGACGCCTTCGTGGTCGGAGAGGAAGGCGATCCGGCCGCCGACGAACATGGGGGAGTGCAGGTGCCCCTGGAGGTCGGGCAGCAGCCGTTGCCCGTGCAGCCAGAGCCTGCCCGTGGCGCCGCCCCGGTAGCGCTTCCAGGCGGCGGGTTCGTGCGGCGGGGTGCCGGTCAGGAGCAGGGTCCTGCGCTCCCCGTCGAGGTCGGCGGCCTGGATGTCGGTGACCGGTCCCCAGGGCAGTTTGCGGCCGGGGTCGCCGTCGGGGGTGACCTTGTAGGCCCAGGTCAGATGGGAGAAGGGCTCGCCGTGCGAGGCGACGGCGAGGATGGCGGCGTGGCCGTCGGGCTCGGGCGGGGACCAGCCGCAGACCCGGGTGTCGAGGCCGCCCCAGTGGGTGAGCCGCCGTCCGGGACCGCCGTCCACCGGCACGAGGTGGACCTCCGGCGACAGACTGCGCCAGCTGGTGTAGGCGATGTGGCGGCCGTCGGGCGAGAAGCGCGGGTGGCCGGCCTTGGTGCGGTCGACGGTGAGCCGCCAGGCACGGCCCGGACCGTCGAGGTTCGCGAGCCAGAGGTCGTCCTCGGCCACGAAGCACAGCTGGTCGCCACTGAGGTGCGGAAGGCGCAGATAGCTCACCCACCCCATGCTTTGCCGGGGGCCGGGCCCCGGCAACTCGGCCCGCGCTCCCGCCGGCACTTACAGGTATCCGACAACCGTGACCCAGACCACGAACGAAACCGTTTCGTTTCGCTAGGGGGTGGGGTACCTTGGTCATGTACGAAACGGTGTCGTTCAGACGGAGTGGACGGAGAGGGGTGAGCGAGATGACCGAGGCAGCCACCGCGCGCCGCAGTCGGATCACTCCCGAGCGCGAGGCCGAGCTGTACGAGGCCGTCCTCGACCTGCTCCGGGAAGTCGGCTACGACGCCCTCACCATGGACGCCGTGGCGGCCCGCACCCGGTCCAGCAAGGCGACGCTCTACCGCCAGTGGGGCGGCAAGCCCGAGCTGGTCGTCAAGGCCATGCGGCACAACAAGCCCGGTGAGATCGGCGACGTCGACACCGGCTCGCTGCGCGGCGACCTGCACGCCCTGATGGCCCGCGAGGACGACTGCACCATGGCCCAGAACTCCGCGCTGATGCGCGGCGTCGCCATGGCGCTCCACCAGAACCCGGACCTGCGCCAAGCTTTCCGGGACCAACTCGTCGAACCGGAGATGGCGGAGTTCCGGCACCTGCTGCAACGCGCCGTCGACCGGGGCGAGATCAGAGCGGACTGCCCGGCACTGGACTTCCTCGTGCCCATGCTGGTCGGTGCTTTCGCCACCCGCACGCTGCTCGAGGACCAGCCACCGACCCGGGCCTTCCTCACCTCCTACATCGACGCCGTGATCCTCCCCGCCCTCGGCGTCCCCACCACCTGAGCAACCCCGCCTGAGCCCCACCTGACGTAACCGCTCACGTCGTCGGGCCGATCCCCCCTGCCCTGAAGTTCCCACGACCTGACCGGGAGTACGCCCTCGTGGCCACGTTCCTCTACAAACTCGGCCGGCTCGCCTTCCGCCGACGGCACTTCGTCGCCCTGATATGGGTGGCGCTGCTGACCCTCGCGGGCGTCGGCGCGGCCAGTGCCCCGCCCGCCGGCACCACCTCCTTCTCCATCCCGGGCACCGAGGCCCAGAAGGCCTTCGACCTGCTCGAAGAGCGCTTCCCCGGCACCAGCGCCGACGGGGCGACCGCACGCGTCGTCTTCAAGGCACCGTCCGGCGAGACGATGACGGACGCCGACAACAAGGCGACCGTCGAGAAGACGGTCGCCGACCTCGCCGACGGCTCCGAGGTCGCCTCGGTCGCCGACCCGTACACGGGCAACGCCGTCAGCAAGGACGGCACGATCGCCTACGCGTCCGTGAGGTACGACGTCTCCGGCATGGAGCTGGCGGACACCACCAAGGACGCCCTGGAGGACGCCGCCCAGCAGGCGCGCGACGCCGGGCTGACCGTCGAGGTCGGCGGTGACGCGCTCCAGGCCGTCCCGCACACCGGCGCCACGGAGATCATCGGCATCGCGGTCGCCGCCGTCGTCCTCGTCATCACCTTCGGCTCGCTGGTCGCGGCCGGACTGCCCCTGCTCACGGCCCTGATCGGCGTCGGCATCGGCGTCTCCTCGATCACCGCCCTCGCCGGCGCACTCGAACTGGGCTCCACCACCTCCATCCTGGCGATGATGATCGGCCTCGCGGTCGGCATCGACTACGCCCTGTTCATCGTCTCCCGCTACCGCGCCGAACTCGCCGAGGGACGTGAGCGCGAGGAGGCCGCGGGCCGGGCGGTCGGCACCGCCGGCTCGGCGGTCGTCTTCGCCGGCCTCACGGTCGTCATCGCCCTGGTCGGCCTCGCGGTCGTCAACATCCCGATGCTGACCAAGATGGGCATCGCGGCGGCCGGCACCGTCGCCATCGCGGTCCTGATCGCCCTCACGATGGTCCCCGCGCTGCTCGGCTACGCCGGCCGCAGGGTGAAGCCGACCGGCGCGAAGAGCAGGCTCCTGGGCGGCGCCGGCAAGAAGAACGACGCGGCGGCCGACGCCAAGCCCGCCAAGCCCGCCAAGGCCAACCTCGGCACCCGCTGGGCGAGCTTCGTCGTCCGCCGCCCGCTGGCCGTCCTGCTCCTCGGCGTCATCGGCCTCGGAGCCGCCGCGATCCCCGCGGCCTCCCTGGAACTGGGCCTGCCCGACGACGGCTCCCAGCCGACGTCCACGACCCAGCGCCGCGCGTACGACCTCCTGTCGGAGGGCTTCGGGCCGGGCTTCAACGGCCCGCTGATGGTCGTCGTCGACGCGAAGGGCAGCGACGCCCCGAAGCAGGTCTTCACCGACGTCTCCGACGAGATCAAGGGCCTGGAGGACGTCGTGGCGGTCACCCCGCCCGCGCCCAACAAGGGCGGCGACACCGCGACCATCACCGTGATCCCGGACTCCAAGCCGTCCTCCGTCCAGACCGAGGACCTGGTGCACGCCATCCGCGACGCGGGCGGCGACATCAAGGCCGACACCGGCGCGGAGACCCTGGTCACCGGCTCGACGGCGATGAACATCGACGTCAGCGAAAAGCTGAACGACGCGCTGCTGCCGTACCTGGTCCTGGTCGTCGGCCTGGCCTTCCTCCTCCTGATCGTGGTCTTCCGCTCGATCCTGGTCCCGCTGAAGGCGGCCCTCGGCTTCCTGCTCTCCGTCATGGCGGCGCTGGGCGCGGTCGTCGCGGTCTTCCAGTGGGGCTGGCTGTCCGGCCTGATGGGCGTGGAGGAGACCGGCCCGGTCATGTCGATGATGCCGATCTTCATGGTCGGCGTGGTCTTCGGCCTGGCGATGGACTACGAGGTCTTCCTGGTCACCCGCATGCGGGAGGCCTACGTCCACGGCGAGAAGCCCCACCAGGCGGTCGTCACCGGCTTCCGGCACGGAGCGAGGGTCGTCACGGCCGCGGCGGTCATCATGATGGCGGTCTTCGCGGGCTTCATCGGCTCCAGCGAGTCGATGGTCAAGATGATCGGCTTCGGCCTGGCGATCGCCGTCTTCTTCGACGCGTTCGTCGTCCGCATGGCCATCGTCCCGGCGGTCCTCGCGCTGCTCGGCAAGAAGGCCTGGTGGCTGCCGAAGTGGCTGGACCGCGCGCTGCCCAACGTGGACGTCGAGGGCGAGGGCCTGCGCACGGCCGAGGAGCGGGGCTCGGGCCCCGACGCGGACCGGGAGCCGGCACGCACCTGACGCGCCACCTCTGACAGGACGACAGACCAGCCGGTGAGGGCTCCGTGGGGACGGGGCTGCCCTCACCGGCTTCCTGTCGCGCGAGGACGCCGCAACCCGGTCGCCTGCCGGCTACACGTACCGCTACGGTGCCGTCCATGACGACGACCGACGACGCCTCCGCGACCCCCGCCGCCCACCCCCGATTCGCCGAAGCCCTGCGCGGACTCGGCCTCGGTGACCTGGCCGGACGGGCCCGGCGCTTCCCCGAGGCCACCCGCACCGCCGCCGAGGCCGCCGCCGCGATCGGGTGCGAGCTGAGCCAGATCTGCAAGTCGCTCATCTTCGCCGCCGACGGCGTGCCCGTGCTGGTCCTCATGGACGGCGCCTCACGCGTCGACCTGGAGCGGGTCCGGGAGGAACTCGGCGCGGAGAAGGTCACGCGGGCCAAGGCCGACGTCGTACGGGAGACCACCGGATACGCCATCGGCGGCGTGCCGCCCTTCGGGCACCGGAGCAGGACCCGGGTACTCGCCGACCGTTCCCTCCTCGCGCACGAGGTCGTCTGGGCCGCCGCCGGCACCCCGTACGCCGTCTTCCCGATGGAACCCAAGGAGCTCGTCGCCACCGCCGGCGCCACCCTCGTGGACGTGCGCGAGCGCTCCGAGTGACACCCCTGGTCACCGGCGCCGTCCTGCTCGCCGCGGTCACCCACGCCAGCTGGAACGCCATCGCCCACCGGATCACGGACAAGCTGACCGGCTTCGCGCTGATATCCGGCGGCGGGATGCTCATCGGGCTCGCGCTGCTGCCGTTCACGGCGTTCCCGGCGGCCGACGCGTGGCCCTACCTCCTCGTCTCCGCCGCGATCCACATCGCGTACTACGCCCTGCTGATGCGGTCCTTCCGGCTGGGCGACTTCGGCCAGGCCTACCCGATCGCCCGCGGCAGCGCGCCGCTGCTGGTCACCGTCCTCGCCGCCGTCTTCGCGCACGAGGTGCCGGACGGCTGGGCGACCGGCGGCATCCTGGTGTCCTGCGCGGGGCTGACCGGCGTCGCCCTGTGGGGGCTGCGCGGGCGCCGGCCCGACTGGGCGGCGATCGGCGCGGCCCTGGCGACCGGGGCGACCATCGCGGCGTACACGGTCGTCGACGGACTGGGCGTACGCGCCTCCGGGTCCTCCCTCGGGTACATCGCCTGGCTGATGGCGGTGCAGGGGACGGTCCTCCCGGCGTACTTCCTCTACCGCCACCGCGCCGGCGCCCGGGCGCTGCTGCGGCCGCACGCCGGTCTGGGGCTGCTCGGCGCGGTCCTGTCCGTCGCCGCGTACGCGCTGGTC
Source organism: Streptomyces sp. BB1-1-1 (assembly GCF_031597775.1). Classification (NCBI taxonomy): domain Bacteria; kingdom Bacillati; phylum Actinomycetota; class Actinomycetes; order Kitasatosporales; family Streptomycetaceae; genus Streptomyces; species Streptomyces sp. BB1-1-1. The sequence goes on from NZ_CP134203.1 coordinate 5,103,948, forward strand.
CTGTGGGCGCAGACCCGCGCCGAACTCGCGCCGATCGCCGCCCTGCGCGAGTCCTCGATCCTGGTCGGCGCGGCGATCGGCGCCCTCTTCTTCAAGGAGCGGTTCGGCGCGCCCCGGATCGCGGCGGCGGGCCTCCTCGTCGTCGGGATCGGACTGATGCTGCACACGGGATAGTGCGCACGGCGGCTGCGAGGAGCACCCTGGAAGCAAGTGTTCCGGAGGTGATCGTCATGATGCACACCGCAGTGGGATGGCATGTCGAGCTGGAGTTCATGGAGGACGACCAGCACACGCGCGCGGTCGCGATGGTGCGGCTCCCCGACGGCAGCGAGGTCCGCGGCCATGGCCACGCCAGCCGCCACCGCGTCGACTCCCACCAGCCGAGGGTCGGCGAGGAGGTCGCGGGGGCGCGCGCCCTGAACGAGCTGGCGATGCAACTGCTCACCAAGGCGCACGACGAGATCGACGCGGCGTCGGGGAGGACCTCACACCCCATTCACGTCTGAACCGGTCCGCCCGAGCGACGCCCGCACCGCACGCACCAGTGCCTGCGCCCGCGGGTCCGCCGTCACGGTCTTGCGGAAGCCGTTGGTGACATACCCGAAGGCGATGCCCGCCTCCGGGTCGGCGAAGCCGAGCGCGCCGCCGCGGCCCGGGTGGCCGAAGGAGTCGGGGGACAGGAACGGGGACGCGCTGCCGTGCAGCATGTAGCCGAGGCCGAAGCGGGTGCCCACGACGAGGACCCGGTCCGGCCCGGCCGACTCCTCGGCGCGGGCCCGCTCCAGCGTCGCCGGGTCGAAGAGCCGGGCGTGCGGCGTCACGCCGTCGACCTCGCCGATCAGCGCGGCGTAGAAGCGGGCCAGTCCGTCGGCCGTCGCGATGCCGTTGGTCGCGGGGAGGGCCGCCGCCCGGTACGCCGGGTCGTTCTGGTCGGGGAACGGCGTGATCGCGGCGAAGGCGCGGCGGGTGAGCGAGTCCGGGTCCTGGTAGGCCTCGGTGACCGCGCGCTTGGGGCGCAGCCGCGGGCCGCTCCCCGACGGTTCGGGGTCCTCGACGCGCCCGGCCCGCCCGACCCGGCCCGCCGCCTCCTCCGCGGCGGGCAGCCCCAGCCACAGGTCCAGGCCCAGCGGCCCGGCGATCTCGTCCGCGATCCACTCGCCGGTGCTCCGCCCGCCCGTCGCCCGGCGGACCAGTTCGTCGAGCAGCCAGCCGTACGTCAGCGCGTGGTAGCCGTGGTCGGTGCCGGGTTCCCAGACGGGTGACTGGGCGGCGACGGCCTGCGGCCCGCGCAGCGGGTCGAGCGCTTCCTCCGGGGTGAGCGGGCGGTCGAGGACCGGCAGCCCGGCTCGGTGGTTGAGCACGTGCCGGACCAGCACCCGCTCCTTGCCGTGCGCCTTGAACTGCGGCCAGTACTCGCCCACCGGCGCGTCCAGGTCCAGCTCCCCGCGCTGGTGCAGCAGCAGCGGTACGGCGGCGGCGACGCCCTTCGTGGCGGAGCGCACGACCTGGGCGGTGCCCCGGCGCCACGGTTCGGTGCCGGCTGTGTCATCGACGTCCCTGGTGCCGCCCCACAGGTCGACGACCTTGCGCCCGTCCCGGTAGACGGCGACCGCCGCGCCCCGGTCACCGAGCGCCGCGAAGTTCCGTGCGAACGCGTCCCTGACCGGCTCGAAGCCCTCGGCCACCGTGCCGTGCACGTCCACGTCCGCGCTCACTTCTCCACCCGTCCCTTCGGATCGCCTGCGACAGTGGGTGCAACCGCCGCCGGCCCCCTGCGATTCCTCACCCGCTCGCCGACACCGACCGCGGGTCGAAGCCGAAGGGCAGTTCCAGGCGGTGGGCGCGCATCAGCTCGTCGTCGGAGAGCAGGCCGGCGGTGGGGCCGTCCGCCGCGATCACGCCGTCGCTGAGGATCAGGGCGCGGGGGCACAGCTCCAGGGCGTAGGGCAGGTCGTGGGTGACCATCAGGACCGTGACGTCCAGGGAGCGCAGGATGTCGGCGAGTTCGCGGCGGGAGGCCGGGTCGAGGTTGGACGAGGGCTCGTCCAGGACCAGGATCTCCGGCTCCATGGCGAGCACGGTCGCCACCGCCACCCGGCGTCGCTGGCCGAAGGAGAGGTGGTGCGGGGGCCGGTCCTTGAACTCCGCCATGCCGACCAGGGCGAGCGCCCGGTCCACGCAGCGCTCCAGCTCCGCCCCCTTCAGCCCGGCCGCCGCCGGTCCGAACGCCACGTCCTCGCGCACGGTCGGCATGAAGAGCTGGTCGTCGGGGTCCTGGAAGACGATGCCGACCCGGCGCCGGACCTCCGCCATGTTCCGCTTGTCCACGGGCAGCCCGGCGACCGTGACCGTGCCGGTGCCGCCGGTCAGGATGCCGTTGAGGTGGAGGACGAGCGTCGTCTTGCCCGCGCCGTTCGGGCCGAGCAGCGCGACCCGCTCGCCGCGGGCGACGGAGAAGTCCACGCCGAAGAGGGCCTGGTGCCCGTCGGGGTAGGCGTAGGCGAGGCCGGAGACGTCCAGAGAAGCGGTCACAGCACCCATCACAGCACCCATCACAGCACCCATCCCAGCAGACAGACGACGAGCGCCGCACACGGGAGGGCCAGCGCGTACGACCACTGCGCCCGGGAGGCGGTCACCTCGTCGATCACCGGCATCGAACCGGCGTACCCGCGGCTGACCATGGCCAGGTGGACGCGCTCGCCGCGTTCGTAGGAGCGGATGAACAGCGCCCCGGCCGACTTGGCGAGCACGCCCCAGTGCCGGACGCCCCGCGCCTCGAAGCCGCGCGACTCCCGGGCGATCCGCATCCGGCGCATCTCGTCCGCGATCACGTCCCCGTACCGGATCATGAAGGACGCGATCTGCACCAGCAGCGGCGGCAGCTTCAGGCGCTGGAGGCCGAGCAGGAGTTCACGCAGCTCGGTGGTGGAGGCGAGGAGCACGGAGGCGGCGACGCCCAGGGTGCCCTTGGCCAGTACGTTCCAGGCGCCCCACAGGCCGTTCACGCTCAGCGACATGCCGAGCACCTCGACCCGCTCGCCCTCGGCCACGAACGGCATCAGCACCGCGAACGCGACGAACGGCACCTCGATCAGCAGCCGCCCCAGCAGGAAGCCGGCCGGGACCCGGGCGGCGTAGGCCACCGTCGCGAGCAGCAGCGCGTAGGCGCCGAAGGCCCACATCGCCTCGCGGGGCGTCGACACCACGACGATCACGAAGGCGAAGGTCGCGGCGAGCTTGGTGTGCGGCGGCAGACCGTGCACGGGGGAGTGGCCGTGCCGGTAGAGCCGGTGCGCGTGGCCGGCGCCCACGTCAGGCGCTCGTGTCCGTGCGGTCCGGGACGCTGGTCGGCGAGGTGTCGTCGCCGCGTCGCCTGCGCACCGACCAGAACACCGCGCTGCCCGCGACGACCGTGACGCCGACGCCGATCACACCCGCGAGGCCGCCGGAGACGCGGGCGTCGGTGATGTCCTCGACGCCGTAGTCGGCGAGCGGGGAGTCGGCGTTCGCGTGTTCCTCGGTCTTCTCGTCGATGCCCTTGTCGGCGGCGACCTTCTCCAGGCCGTCGGGGTCGGCGGAGGCGTAGAAGCTGACGAAGCCGGCGAGGACCAGCGAGGTGACCAGGCCCGTGATCCACAGCTTGCGGTGGGAGCGGGCGGCGGCGGGCGCGGCGGCCGGCTCCGCGTCGGGGACGTCGACGAGTTCGCCGTTCACCCGCAGCTTGAGCTTCCGCGTGAGCCCGCGCGCCCCGTACACGAGGTCCGGGCGTACGGCGATGACGGCGCCGACGGTCAGTGCGGTGATCGCGGCCTCGCCGATGCCGATCAGCACGTGCACGCCGACCATCGCGGTGGCGACCTTGCCGATGGCGACGTCGGTGGTGCCGCCGATCCAGTACAGGAAGGTGAAGGCGAGGGCGGCGGCCGGAACGGAGACGAGGGCGGCGACGAAGGAGGCGACGGTGACCGAGCGGCGGGTGCGCGGCAGGACCTTCACCAGGCCCCGGAAGAGGGCGTAGGCGACGACCGTGGTGACGATCGCCATGTCGGTGATGTTCACGCCGAGCGCGGTCAGGCCGCCGTCGGCGAAGAGGATGCCCTGCATGAGCAGGACGACGGAGACGCACAGCACCCCTGTGTAGGGGCCCACGAGGATCGCCGCGAGGGCACCGCCGAGCAGATGTCCGCTGGTGCCCGCGGCGACGGGGAAGTTCAGCATCTGCACCGCGAAGATGAACGCCGCGACCAGCCCCGCGAGGGGCGCCGTCCGCTCGTCCAGCTCGCGGCGCGCGCCGCGCAGGCTGACCGCGATGGCGCCCGCGGCGACGACTCCGGTCACGGCGGAGGTCGGGGCGTTGATGAATCCGTCAGGTACATGCACGACTCGATGATAGGGACCAGTTGCAACCCCTTTGCAAGAGCGAGGTAAAGGCTGATCTCACATGTGATATACGCCTCGAAGGGCGTGGCCCGGGAATTATGGGACATTGGAGAAGGGGTGGACGCAGAGCTTTCGCACAGGTGGCACAGCGCAAGGGGCGATCCGATGTCCGTTGTCGAACAGTACGCACGAGCCCACGTTCTGACGGACGCGGACCTTCCCGACGAGGACGACGGCGGAGCGATACCCGTCGTGCTGCGCTACGACCCCGAGCACGACCCGCGGTCGGTGTGCGTCGGACTGCCCGCGCGGGGCCGCGGTCCGGGCACCGGCTTCCGTGAGTGGACCTTCGACCGGGCGCTGCTGGAACAGGGCCTGCGGGCCCCCGCCGGAAGCGGCGAGGTCCGGGTGTGGCCGTGCGGGCGGGTGCAGGCGGTCGTCGAGTTCCACACCCCGCAGGGCTGCTCCGTGGTCCAGTTCGAGACCAAGGCGCTCATCCGGTTCCTGCGCCGGACCTACACGGCGGTGGCCCAGCCGGTGGCCCACTGAGCCACCGGCCGCGCGTGCTCGCGCCGAAGCCCGGCCGCCGTCTCAGCCCGCGCTCTTCAGCAGCGCCGCGACGATCGGGCCCGCCGACTCGCTGCCGTGGCCGCCCTGCTGGACCACGCCCGCCGCGGCCACGTCTCCCTTGTACGCGGTGAACCAGCCGTTGGGCTTCTCCTGGCCGTCGACCTCCGCCGAGCCGGTCTTCGCGCCCGCGTCACCGCCGACCCCGGCCATCGCCTCCGCGGCGGTGCCCGCCACCGCCGTGTAGGACATCAGCTCGCGCAGCTGCGCCAGCGTCGACGACGACATCGTGCGGGAGGCCGTGGCGAGCTTGCGCCCGTCGACCGACGGGGCGACCAGGTACGGCTGGTGGAAGCTGCCCGACTTCACGGTCGCCGACACGGACGCCATGTTCAGCGGGTTCATCCGCACCCCGCCCTGGCCGATGAGCGAGGCGGCCATCGGGGCCGCGCTCTGCACCGGCACCGAGCCGTCGAAGGTGGGCACGCCGACCGACCAGTTGTTCATCGACAGGCCGAACACCTCCTTCGCCTGCTTGGTCAGGTCGTCGTTGGCCAGCTCGGGGGCCTGACTGATGAAGGCGGTGTTGCAGGAACGGGCGAAGCTCGCCTTGAAGGTGCCGTCCTTGATCTCGAACTTGTCGTCGTTCTGGAACTTCCAGCCGCCGTAGCTGAAGTACTTCGGGCACGGGTGCTTCTTGTCCATCGACGCCAGGTTCTTCTCGATCAGCATCGAGGCGGTGATGACCTTCATCGTGGAGCCGGGAGCCAGCGAGCCCTGGAAGGCGGTGTTGAAGCCGTGTCCGCCGTTGGCGACCGCGAGGACCTCGCCCGTGGAGGCGCGCAGCAGGACCACCGACGCCCGCGCCTTGCCGGCCACCTGCTTCTCGGCGGCGGCCTGGAGGGCGGGGTCCAGGGTCGTCTGCACGGTGCCGGGCGTGCCCTCGCTCAGCTCCAGCAGCGTCTTGTCGGAGGCCTTCGCCGCCTTCGACTCCTTGCCGCGGACCACGCGCAGCTCGATGCCCGGGGTGCCGCCGGCCTGCTCGCCGTACTTCTCGCGCAGGCCGTCCAGGACGGTGCCGAGCGACGGGTACTTCGCGGCGGTGAGCTCCGCTCCGTCCCGGTCCAGCGCCTCGACCGGCGGGGCCCCGGCCTCGCCGGTGACCAGTTTGTCGCCGTCCTTCAGCTCCGGATGGACGACGGCGGGGTGCCAGTCGACGCGCGGCTCGCCGTCGCCGGCCCGGCGGACGACGGTCAGCGCGCTGTCGTACGCCAGTGGCTTCGTCGTCTTCTCGTACGCGACGGTGGCCTTCACGGCGAACGGGACCTCCGCCCCGGCCGGGGTGCCCGCGGTGAGTCTGACGTCCTTGACCCGGGCGTCCTTGTCGTAGCCGGTGAGCAGGGCCTTCGCGGCCTCGGCGTCGTCGGTCGCGGCGGCCGCCCCGGCGACGTCGCCCTGCTGCCAGGCGGTCAGGAACCGCTGGGCCGTCGAGGTGACCTCGGCCGCCGTGAGGGGGCCCGACTTCACCTCCTCCCCGGCCGCGGACGTCGTCCGGGCGCCGTCCTCGGTGCCGGCCCCGCCGCCGTACATCGCGTAGGCGCCGAATCCGGCGCCGGCCACGACCACCGCGGCCACGCTGCCGATCACGGCGGGTTTCGTCCTCCGCCGCTCGCCCGCGGCCTTTCTGCTGCCCACTGTGTCCCGTTCCTCCGCGGCGCCCGGATTCCCGGGGTCCCTCGGTGCCCTCGTTGCCTCATGCTTCCAACGACGGCGACCACAGTAGGGGCACCCGTCGCGTCCGGCCCCTCTCAGCCCCCCGCCCGCAGCACGTCCGCCACGATCGGGCCGGCCGCGTCGCCGCCGTGGCCGCCCTGCTCGACCATGGCCGCCGCCGCGACGTCGTTCCGGAAGCCGGTGAACCAGCTGTCGGACGTGGACTCACCGTCGACCTCGGCCGACCCGGTCTTGGCGCCGATGTCGCCGCCGAGCCCGGACATGGCCGCGGCGCCGGTGCCCTGCGTGGCGGTGAGCCGCATCATCTGCTTGAGCTGGGCGGCCGTGCTCTGCGGCAGGCCCTTGGCGGTGGCGAGCTGCCGGTCGTCCAGGTCGGGCGAGACCAGGTAGGGCTGGCGGAACTCGCCGGTGATGGCGGTCGCCGTCACGGACGCCATGTTCAGCGGGTTCATCTGGACCTGGCCCTGGCCGATGGCGTTGGCGGCGCGGTCCGGGCCGCCGGACGCGGGCACGCTGCCGTCGAAGGAGACGATGCCGGTCTGCCAGTTGTCGCCCTTCAGCCCGAACCGCTCCTCGGCCTCCGCCGTCAGCGAGCCGTCCGTGAGTGGGTCCTCGTCGATGAGCTTGATGAAGCCCGTGTTGCAGGACCGCATGAAGGTGTTGGCGAGGGTGGCGCTCATGTCGGCCTTCATGTCGGTGAGGTTCTTGAAGGTCTGGCTCTGCCAGGTCGCCGTGTCGGGGCAGGGCGCCGGGTCGTTCATCGAGGTCACACCGTTGTCGATGAGCATCGCCGCGGTGATGATCTTCATGGTGGAGCCGGGGGCGACGCGCCCCTGGAAGGCCGCGTTGAAGCCGTCCGCGCGGTTGTTCGCCACGGCCAGCACCTCACCGGTGCTCGGCTTGACGGCGACCACCGAGGACTCGCCGTACCGCTTCACCGCCTTCTCGGCCGCCGCCTGCACGCTCGCGCTGAGCGTGGTCTCCAGCTTGCCGGGCTCGCCCTCGGTCAGCGTCAGGAGCGACGTGTCGGCGGCCTCGGCGGCCGTGTGCCGGACCATCAGCTCGACACCGGGGGTGCCGCCCGCCTTGTCGCCGTACTTCTGGCGCAGCGTGTCCAGGACCGGGCCGAGGGAGGGGTACTTCTCCTTCGTGAGCACGGTGCCGTCACGGCCGACCGCCTGGATCTGAGGCGTCGCCGACTCCTCGGTGACCAGGGTGTCGCCGTCCTTCAGCCGCGGATGGACGACGGACGGCTCCCAGTCGACCAACGCGCGTCCGCTGGTCTCCCCGCGCACCACCGTCAGCTTGCTCTTGTACGTCAGCGGCTTGGTCGCGCCCTCGTACGACACCTTCGCCTTCACGGTGAACGGCACGGCGGTGCCGGTCGCCGTGCCGGGCGTGATCTCGACGTCGGTGATGTGCGCCGCCTCGCCGTAGGCGGTGAGCAGCGTCCCGGCGACCGTGGCGTTGTTCGTGTACGACGCCGCCGTGGTCGCGTCACCCTTCTCCCAGGCCGTGAAGAACTTCTCCGTCGTCTCCCCGACCTCGTCAACGCTCGGCGGGCCGCTCTTCTTCGCCGTCCCCGCGGCTCCCGAACCCCCGCCGCCGTCCAGCGCCGACACGACGTTGTAGGCGCCGTACCCGGCCCCGCCCACCATCACGGCGAACACGCCGCCTATGACGGCGACCTTCACCCCCCTGCCCATCGGCAGTCCCCTCCCCGTTCCCGGATCCCCGTTCAGAACTTCCGTCCGCCCTCTTGAACACGTTCAGAAGCAGTTGTGGGTTGCACTCTATGTGCAGCGCGTGACCGGCGGGACGGATGTTTCCGTTTGTTGGCCGAATGGAGATACGGCGTCTTCGGGCCCGGACTCAGACCCAGGTATCGAGCCACATACGCGACCGCCAGTCCTCCATCGGGATCGCCGTACCCGTGTAGATGGGCCAGAAGTAGATGAAGTTCCACGCGATCAGCAGCACCAGTACGCCCGCGCCCGTCGCCCCGGCGACCCGCCGGGCGTCGCCGCAGCCCGGCCGGCCCACGATCGCCCCCAGCAGCATCGCCACCGCCAGGCACAGGAACGGCAGGAAGACGACGGCGTAGAAGAGGAAGATCGTCCGCTCCTGGTACAGGAACCAGGGCAGATAGCCGGCCGCGATGCCGCAGGCGATGGCGCCCGCGCGCCAGTCGCGGCGGAAGGCCCAGCGCCACAGGACGTACAGCAGCGCGAAGCAGCCCACCCACCACAGCAGCGGGGTGCCGAGCGCCAGGACCTCGCGGGCGCACTTCTCGCCCGCGTCGGCCGGGCAGCCGTCCGAACCGGGCGCCGGCGACTCGTAGAAGTACGAGACCGGACGGCCCAGGACGATCCAGCTCCAGGGGTTCGACTGGTAGGTGTGCGGCGAGGTGAGGTTGGTGTGGAACTCGAGCACCTGCGTCTCGTAGTGCCACAGGCTGCGCCACCAGTCCGGGAAGAGCCAGGACCAGGAGCTGTTCCTGCCGTCGGTCGCCGCCCAGTCGCGGTAGTAGCCGCCGCTGCCGTCGGCGGGGGAGAGGATCCAGCCCAGCCAGGACAGGACGTACGTGCCGAGCGCGACCGGCACCGTCGACAGGAACGCCCAGCCCAGGTCGTACTTCAGCACCGCCAGATGCGGCCGGTGGGCGCCCGCGACCCGGCGGGTGCCGACGTCCCAGAGCACGGCCATCACACAGAAGGCCGCCATGATGTACAGGCCGTTCCACTTGGTGGCCGCGGCCAGGCCCAGCATCAGCCCCGCCGCCAGCCGCCAGGGACGCCACCCGAGCCGGAACGTCTCGGCGATGTGCGCGTCCGGGCGGACCAGGCCGTCGTCGTCCACCGGCAGCGCGGCGGCGAGTTTCCCGCGGGACCGGTCGCGGTCGGCGACCAGGCAGCCGAAGGCCGCCAGCACGAAGAACATCAGCACGCTGTCCAGCAGCGCGGTGCGGCTCATCACGAAGTGCAGCCCGTCCACCGCCATCAGCGCGCCCGCCAGGCACCCGAGGAAGGTCGAGCGGAACAGCCGCCTGCCGATCCGGCACAGCAGCAGCACCGACAGCGTGCCGAGCAGGGCCGTCATGAACCGCCAGCCGAACGGGTCGAACCCGAACAGAAGTTCGCCCAGGCCGATGACGTACTTGCCGACCGGCGGATGCACGACGTACGCCGCGTCCGTCGGGATCGGGACGTCACCGCCCGAGTTCAGGATCAGGTCGTTGGCGTTCTTGTCCCAGTTGACCTCGAAACCGCGGTGGATCAGCGACCAGGCGTCCTTGGCGTAGTACGTCTCGTCGAATATCACCGCCTTCGGGCTGCCCAGGTTCCAGAACCGCAGCACGCCCGCGAAGAGCGCCACCAGCAACGGCCCGCCCCACGCCGACCAGCGCACGATCCGGTCGGCCGGCGCCTTGGCCAGGCCCAGGAAGGCCCACAGGCGAGGACCGGGGCTCGTGTACGGCGGCACCAGCCGGTCGCGGACGTCGCCGGCCGCGGGCCCCGCCGTGTAGCCGAAGCGGCGCAGCCGCTGCTGCCAGGGGGGCCGCCGGTCGTGCGGGGCCTGGTCCTGCCGGGTGTCCGTGGAGGACGCGGTACTGGTCACCGCGCCATCGTAGGGAACCGTACTGTGCGCGTCCCGCGCATGGCCCTCACCGGTGGTCCGGATGCGTCCTCCCGGCAGGACGTCCGCCCGTCCCTGGGAGGATGGGGGAGTGACTGGAACCCTTGTACTCGCGGGCACCCCCATCGGCGACGTCCGGGACGCCCCGCCGCGGCTCGCCGAGGAACTGGCCGGCGCGGACGTCGTCGCCGCCGAGGACACCCGGCGGCTGCGCCGGCTCACCCAGGCGCTCGGCGTCACGCCCCGAGGGCGTGTCGTGTCGTACTTCGAGGGCAACGAGTCCGCCCGTACGCCCGAGCTGGTCGAGGAGCTGGCGGGCGGCGCGCGCGTGCTGCTCGTGACCGACGCCGGGATGCCGTCCGTGTCCGACCCGGGCTACCGGCTGGTCGCCGCCGCCGTCGAGCGGGACGTGCGGGTCACCGCCGTGCCCGGCCCGTCCGCCGTGCTCACCGCGCTCGCCCTGTCCGGACTGCCGGTCGACCGGTTCTGCTTCGAGGGCTTTCTGCCGCGCAAGGCCGGCGAGCGGCTGACCCGGCTGCGCGAGGTGGCCGGGGAGCGCCGCACCCTCGTCTACTTCGAGTCCACCCACCGCGTCGACGACACCCTCGCCGCCATGGCCGAGGTCTTCGGCGCCGACCGGCGGGCCGCTGTCTGCCGGGAGCTGACCAAGACCTACGAGGAGGTCAGGCGCGGCGGCCTCGGCGAGCTGGCCGCGTGGGCCGCCGAGGGGGTGCGCGGTGAGATCACCGTCGTCGTCGAGGGCGCGCCGGAACAGGGGGCCGAGGAGGTCGGCGCGGAGGAACTGGTGCGCCGGGTGCGGGTGCGCGAGGAGGCGGGGGAGCGGCGCAAGGAGGCGATCGCCGCGGTGGCCGCACAGGTGGGCCTGCCCAAGCGAGAGGTGTTCGACGCGGTGGTGGCGGCGAAGAACGCGGGGGCCTGACGGGCCTGATCTTCCTTACGGTCCTGCTCTTCCTTACGGTCGCGATCCGGCCGCGCTTGACCCGCTCCTGACCATTCGGTCCCTTGCGCCAAGGGCGACCCAAATCGACTCAAACACTCGGCAGATCCGGTGCTTTCCCGCTGGTGGAGGAGTCCACTGAAGGAAGGAGCGAACAAGGATCGCCCAGCGAACCGAAGGAGCCGGGATGAGCACGAGTGAGAGTGCGGCGCGGACCGGACTGCGCGCCGGAGCCACCGCCGTCGTCCACGAGTCGTACTCCTTCGCCTGCATGCGCTGCGGGCACGGCTGGGAGCAGTCGTTCGAGATCGAGCACCACAAGGACGCCGGCGGCAACGAGTTCGTGCTCTACGTCACGGACGGCCGGGTCGTGCCCTCCCCGCTGACCCGGCCGACCTGCGACAACTGCGGCAACCACCTCGTACGGATCATGCGGCCGGGGCGGGTCGCCTCGGTGCGCGGCGCCTCGCACGGCCTCCACCGGGTGCCGCCGGCCGGCCCCCTGGAGGTGCCGCAGGTGCCCCAGGCGCCGGGACCCGGGGCGCCGGGGCTCACCCCCGAGCGCCGGCACTGGCACCTGGCCGACCTCCTGAACGCCCTGCACCTGCACCGCAGGGCGAGCTGACGGCCGTTCCGGACCCGGGGCACCTTTCGTAGGATCGGAGGCATGCCTTCGAACGCCGCCGGCCGGTCCGACAAGAACGACGCGCCCCCGCTCTCCGAGCCCCTCCGGGTGCCGGTCGCCGACTCGCACACCCACCTCGACATGCAGTCGGGCACGGTGGAGGAGGCTCTCGCCAAGGCCGCGTCGGTCGGGGTCACCGCGGTCGTCCAGGTCGGCTGCGACCTCGCCGGCTCCCGCTGGGCGGCCGAGACGGCGGCGGCGCACGACGCCGTCCACGCCACCGTCGCCCTGCACCCCAACGAGGCGCCGCGGATCGTGCACGGGGACCCCGACGGCTGGTCGCGGCAGGGGGCGCGCGAGCCCGGCGGGGACGCGGCGCTCGACGACGCCCTCGCCGAGATCGACCGGCTGGCCGCGCTCCCGCAGGTCAAGGGCGTCGGCGAGACGGGCCTCGACTACTTCCGCACCGGCCCCGAGGGCAAGGCGGCCCAGGAGCGGTCCTTCCGCGCCCACATCGAGATCGCCAAACGGCACGGCAAGGCCCTGGTCATCCACGACCGCGACGCCCACGCCGACGTCCTGCGCGTCCTCAAGGAGGAGGGCGCCCCCGAGCGCACCGTCTTCCACTGCTACTCCGGCGACGCGGAGATGGCCGAGATCTGCGCGAGCGCCGGGTACTACATGTCCTTCGCCGGCAACGTCACCTTCAAGAACGCCCAGAACCTGCGCGACGCGCTCGCGGTCGCCCCGCCCGAGCTGGTCCTGGTGGAGACCGACGCGCCGTTCCTGACGCCGGTGCCCTACCGGGGCAGGCCCAACGCGCCCTACCTGGTGCCGGTCACGGTGCGTGCCATGGCCGACGTGCGGGCGGTCGACGAGGACACGCTGGCGACGGCCCTGGCCGCGAACACGGCCCGCGCCTTCGGGTACTGAGCGGGAGTCGCGCCACGCTGCGTAGTCGCGTCGCTTTGGAGAGCGACGAACGCTCCGCTAGGTTCTGGGGGCCCGATCCGGACCCCTGGAGCGTGTCGGCGTGAGCACAACGCAGTCCGAAACCTTCGCGACCCACGAGACGCACGCACCGTACGACGTGCACAGCGCACCGACCCTGGCGTACGGCGACACCTACCGCCCCGCCCACGAGCCGACCGGGCCCGCGCTGCCCCGACAGGGTGCTCCCCGGACCCCCGCTCCCGTGCCGGGCGACGGCCGGGCCGCGCGCCGGCGCCGGGAGCGGTGCGCCGGGCGCGCGGACGGCTCGCTGCGCCGGCTGCTGCCGCGTGCGCTGGTCGTGGCGTTCCTCGCGGGCGGCACCACCGCCTTCGTCGCCAAGGACAAGGCGGTGGAGCTGACCGTCGACGGCACCCCGCGCACACTGCACACCTTCGCCGACGACGTGACCGAACTGCTCGCGCGGGAGGGCGTCGAGGTGGGCGCCCACGACGTGATCGTGCCCGCGCCCGGCACCCCGCTCACCAGCGGCGAGGAGGTCTCCGTCCGCTACGGACGGCCCGTCCTGCTCACCCTCGACGGCCACCGGCGCCAGGTGTGGACGACCGCGGAGACGGTGGCGGGGGCGCTGCGGCAACTCGGCGTGCGGACGGAGGGCGCGTACCTGTCCACCGAGGGCTCCCGGCGCATCGGACGCGAGGGCCTCGCCCTGAACGTACGGACCGAGCGGGTGGTGACGGTCATGGCGGACGGCCGGGCCCGCACCGTGCGCACCAACGCCGCGACCGTGAGCGAGGCCGTCGAGGAGGCCGGGGTCACCCTGCGCGGCCAGGACACCACCTCCGTCCCGGCGACCGGCTTCCCCCGCGACGGGCAGACCGTCACGGTGCTGCGGATCACCGGCTCCCAGGAGGTCCACGAGGACCCGATCCCGTTCGACGTGCGGCGCGCCGAGGACGCCACCCTCTACCGGGGCACCGAGGTCGTCGAGCAGGCGGGCCGGCCCGGTCTGCGCCGCACCACCTACGCGCTGCGCACCGTCAACGGCGTCCGCGAGAAGCCGCGCCGGCTGCACACCGAGGTGGTGCGCGAACCCAGCCCGCAGATCGTGCGGGTCGGCACCCGCGCCCGGCCGACGTCCGTGCGGGGCGCCGACCACCTGAACTGGCAGGGCCTGGCCGCGTGCGAGTCGGGCGGCCGCCCGGACGCCGTCGACCCCTCGGGGACGTACGGGGGCCTCTACCAGTTCGACACCCACACCTGGCAGAGCCTCGGCGGCGAGGGCCGCCCCCAGGACGCGCCGGCATCGGAACAGACGTACCGCGCGAAGAAGCTGTACGTACGCAGCGGCGCCGACTCGTGGCCGCACTGCGGGGCACGACTGCAGGGCTGACCGGCGACGGTCCCGGACCACCGCGCGCCCGCCCTTCCCGGTCCGGACGGCCCCGCTGCCGCCCCCGGCTACCCTTGCGGGGTGAGCAGCCCCACCCCCGACGCCCTCCTGGGTCCCGCCGACGTCCGCGAACTCGCGGCAGCGCTCGGCGTACGCCCCACCAAGCAGCGCGGCCAGAACTTCGTGATCGACGCGAACACGGTCCGCCGTATCGTCCGCACCGCCGAGGTACGCCCCGACGACGTGGTGGTCGAGGTGGGTCCGGGTCTCGGCTCGCTCACCCTGGCCCTGCTGGAGGCCGCCGACCGGGTCACCGCCGTCGAGATCGACGACGTACTCGCCGGCGCCCTCCCCGCCACCGTCGCCGCCCGCATGCCCGAGCGTGCCGACCGTTTCGCCCTGGTCCACTCCGACGCGATGCACGTGACCGAGCTGCCGGGCCCCGCCCCGACCGCGCTGGTCGCCAACCTGCCGTACAACGTGGCCGTGCCCGTCCTCCTGCACATGCTCGACACCTTCCCGACCATCGAGCGCACCCTCGTCATGGTCCAGGCCGAGGTCGCCGACCGGCTCGCCGCCGGACCCGGCAACAAGGTGTACGGCGTGCCCTCCGTGAAGGCCAACTGGTACGCCGAGGTCCGCCGGGCGGGTTCCATCGGCCGCAACGTCTTCTGGCCCGCGCCGAACGTCGACAGCGGGCTCGTGTCACTCGTCCGGCGGACCGAGCCGCTGAAGACCACCGCCTCCAGGCGCGAGGTCTTCGCCGTCGTCGACGCCGCCTTCGCCCAGCGCCGCAAGACCCTGCGGGCCGCCCTCGCGGGGTGGGCCGGTTCGGCGGCGGCCGCCGAGGCCGCCCTCGTCGCCGCGGGCGTGTCGCCGCAGGCGCGCGGGGAGGCGCTGACCGTGGAAGAGTTCGCGCGTATCGCCGAGCGTCGTACCGCCTAACACGAGGAGTGACGAGCAAGTGAGCGTGACGGTCCGCGTCCCCGCCAAGGTCAATGTCCAGCTCGCGGTCGGCGCCGCCCGCCCCGACGGCTTCCACGACCTGGCCAACGTCTTCCTCGCCGTCTCCCTGTGCGACGAGATCACCGCGACCCCGGCCGCCGACGGACTCCGCGTCACGTGCGAGGGCCCGGACGCCGACCAGGTCCCCCTCGACCGCACCAACCTCGCGGCACGGGCTGCCGAGGCGCTGGCCGCGCGATACGGCCGCGAACCCGACGTCCACCTGCACATCGCCAAGGACATCCCCGTCGCCGGCGGTATGGCGGGCGGCAGCGCCGACGGCGCGGGCGCGCTGGTCGCCTGCGACGCCCTGTGGGGCACCGGCGCCTCCCGTGCCGAGCTGCTCGCGATCTGCGCCGAGCTGGGCAGCGACGTGCCGTTCAGCCTGGTCGGCGGGGCGGCGCTCGGCACCGGGCGGGGCGAGAAGCTGACGGAGCTGGAGGTCGGCGGCGACTTCCACTGGGTCTTCGCGATGGCCGCGCGCGGCCTGTCCACGCCGGCCGTCTTCCGCGAGTTCGACCGGCTCGGGGAGGGCCTGGACATTCCGGAGCCGGTCGCCGCGCAGCCCGTGCTCGACGCCCTCGCCAAGGGCGACACCGCCGCACTCGCCGTCGCCGTCACCAACGACCTCCAGCCGGCCGCGCTCTCCCTCTTCCCCGAGCTGTCCGACACCCTCGCGGCGGGGCGGGCGGCGGGTGCGCTGGCGGCCCTGGTCTCGGGGTCGGGCCCGACGACGGCCTTCCTCGCGACCGACGCGCGGTCGGCTTCCGACATCGCCGGGGTGCTGCGGGCGTCGGGCACCTGCCGTGACGTGCGTACGGCGGTGGGGGCGGTGGCGGGGGCTTCGGTGGTGTGAGGGAGGACCGGCTCAGAGTTCGTCGACGGCCGTCAGGTCGATGTCGATGACGTAGGGCTTGTCGACCTTGATGCGGTCACGGTGGATTCCCGTGTGTACGTATGCCTTTGTCACCGGTTCGAGTTCGTAGACGTGGACGACCGGCCTGCCGTCCGTACCGCCTTGCTCGACGCGCCAGAAGTTCGGGATACCGGCGGCGGCGTACTTCTGGGGTTTGGTCGTGCGATCGCGCGACTCGGAGTCCGGGGAGACGACCTCGACGGCGAGGAGGACGTCCTTGGCCTTGTAGCTCGTCTGCGCCGGCCCGGTGACCGCCTCGGCACGGATGACGCTCACGTCGGGCTCCGGCCCGTTGCGCCGGTCGAGGATGGTGGTCATCTCCCGACTGACCCTGAACTCGGCGGGCAACCCTGCGCGCAGCCCCCAGACCAGAAGGTCGATCACATTCGCGTGGAAGCGGCGCTGCGGACTCACGAAAACCAGGCTCCCGTCGATCAACTCGGTGTGCGGCGGGAGATCAGGCAGTGTGAACAGGTCGTCCACGGTGTAACCGTCCACGGGCGGCACCGGCCAACGCTGGTGGCGGTGCTCTACGGACTCGGCGGTCATGATTCCTCCCATGGACGGGATGCTGCTGCCTGCTCCCCACCGTAGCCGGGTGGTCCGACATACGTCACCACAAAGAGTGACGACCCCCGTCCGCCCCACCCCACCCCCCGGAGGGCCTACGCTTGAAGGCTGATCGTCCCCCAGTCAGGAGAGAAATGGCCGTCAACCTGGTCAATGTCGAGAACGCCACCAAGGTGTACGGCACCCGTGCCCTCCTCGACGGCGTGTCCCTCGGCGTCTCCGAAGGGGACCGCATCGGTGTCGTCGGCCGCAACGGCGACGGCAAGACGACCATGATCCGGATGCTCGCCAAGCTGGAGGAGCCCGACACCGGCCGCGTCACCCACTCCGGCGGGCTGCGGCTCGGCGTGCTCACCCAGCACGACTCCCTCGACCCCGAGGCCACCGTCCGGCACGAGGTCATCGGGGACCTGGCCGACCACGAGTGGGCCGGCAACGCCAAGATCAGGGACGTGCTGACCGGGCTGTTCGGCGGGCTGGACATGCCCGGCTTCCCGCAAGGTCTGGACACCGTCATCGGGCCGCTCTCCGGCGGTGAGCGGCGCCGGATCGCGCTCGCCAAGCTGCTCATCGACGAACAGGACCTCGTCGTCCTCGACGAGCCCACCAACCACCTCGACGTCGAGGGCATCGCCTGGCTCGCCAAGCACCTGCGCGAGCGCCGCTCCGCCCTCGTCTGCGTCACCCACGACCGGTGGTTCCTCGACCAGGTCTGCACCCGCATGTGGGACGTGCAGCGCGGCGACGTCTTCGAGTACGAGGGCGGCTACTCCGACTACGTCTTCGCCCGCGCCGAGCGCGAGCGCATCGCCGCCACCGAGGAGACCAAGCGGCAGAACCTCGTCCGCAAGGAGCTGGCCTGGCTCCGGCGCGGCGCCCCCGCCCGCACCTCCAAGCCCCGCTTCCGCGTCGAGGCCGCCAACGAGCTGATCGCCGACGTGCCGCCGCCCCGGGACAGCAGCGAGCTGATGAAGTTCGCGTCGTCGCGGCTCGGGAAGACCGTGTTCGACCTGGAGGACGTCACCGTCCAGGCCGGCCCCAAGGTGCTGCTCAAGCACGTCACCTGGCAGCTCGGCCCCGGCGACCGCATCGGCCTCGTCGGCGTCAACGGCGCCGGCAAGACCTCCCTGCTGCGGGACCTCGCGAACGCGGCGTACAGCGACGGGGAGCAGCAGCCCGCGGGCGGGCAGGTCAAGGTCGGCAGGACCGTCAAGCTGGCGTACCTGTCCCAGGAGGTCGCCGAACTCGACCCGACCTGGCGGGTGTTGGAAGCCGTGCAGCGCGTCCGCGAGCGCGTCGACCTCGGCAAGGGCCGGGAGATGACCGCCGGGCAGCTGTGCGAGACGTTCGGCTTCGGCAAGGAGAAGCAGTGGACGCCGGTCGGCGACCTGTCCGGCGGTGAGCGGCGCCGCCTCCAGCTGCTCCGACTCCTCATGGACGAGCCCAACGTCCTCTTCCTCGACGAGCCCACCAACGACCTCGACATCGAGACCCTGACCCAGCTGGAGGACGTCCTCGACGGCTGGCCCGGCTCGATGATCGTCATCTCCCACGACCGGTTCTTCGTGGAGCGCACCACCGACCGGGTCTTCGCCCTGCTAGGCGACGGCGCGCTCCGGATGCTGCCGCGCGGTATCGACGAGTACCTGGAGCGGCGCCGGCGCATGGAGGAGGCGGCCGCGGCCACCGTACTCGCGGCGGCCGCGAAGCCGGCCGCGGAGGCGCCCGAGAAGAGCGCCGCCGACGTGCGGGCCGCCAAGAAGGAACTCCAGAAGATCGAACGGCAGCTGGACAAGGTCTCCGAGAAGGAGACCAAGCTGCACGCGCGGATCGCCGAGAACGCCACCGACTTCGCGAAGGTGGCCGAACTGGACGCCGAGCTGCGCGAACTGGCCGGTCAGCGCGAGGAGCTGGAAATGCGCTGGCTGGAACTGGCGGAGGACGCCTGACCCCTGCGCGCGGCGGGCGCGCAGGGCGTGAAGAGGGCGTGAAGGCCCGTAACAGAGGCATCACGGGCCGGTCCTCCCTTGGGAACAGGGGCGGACGCGGCCCGGTGTGCCGTCCTGCCCGGGTGATAGAAAGGCCGTCCGAGAACTGTCTGAGTGACTGCCGTCAAACGACTCCGAGGCCAGCGCGTACCTCGGGGGCGTGGCTAGAAATCAGTGAGTAATAAGGGGGAACGCGCTGATGAGCCAGCCGCCCAACCAGCCGCCGCAGGGTGGCTTCGGAGCACCGCAGGATCCACCGCCGGGAGGCTTCGGGGCACCGACCCCGCCGCCCCCGCAGGGCCCGCCGCCCGGTCCGCCGCAGCAGCCGCAGCCGGGGTACGGCTACCCGCAGCAGCAGCCGGGACAACCGGGTCAGCCCGGTCCCTACGGACAGCCGGGCCCGTACAACTCCGGCCCGTACGCCCAGCCCCAGCAGCCGGGTCCGTACGGCCAGCAGCCCGGCTACGGCTATCCGCAGCCGCAGTTCCCGGGCGCGCCCGGCACCCCGCCGCCCGGCGGCTCCGGGTCCCGCAACCCCTTCAAGGGCAAGCCCGCCCTGGCCGTCGTCGCGGCCGTCGCGGCCCTGCTCGTCATCGGCGGCAGCGTGTGGGCGGTCACCGCGAACAGCGGCGACGACAAGGACAAGAAGCCCGTCGCCGGCAAGAGCGACGACCCCAAGCCCTCCGGCTCCGGCGGCGCCCCGGTCAACCCCGGTGACGGCAGCGGCGACGGCGGCGAGGACCCCGAGGACCTCAACGAGGGCCGCCAGGCCGGTGAGTCCAAGGTGCTCTGGTACAAGGAGGCGCCCGACGCCCCCGGTTCCGGCGCCGACGCCCCCGGCATGTGGATCACCGGCGAGACCGCGGTGAAGGCGGCGTACAAGCAGGTCTTCGCCTACGACGTCGGCGACGGCAAGCCCAGCTGGGACCCGATCGCCTTCCCGGAGAAGATCTGCGCGGTCACCCCGGAGAAGACGGCCGCCGACAAGATCGTCGTCGCCTACATGAGCGGCTCCAGCGACCGCGCCAAGTGCAACCAGATGCAGGAGATCGACCTCGCCACCGGCGAGAAGGGCTGGAAGGAGGAGGTCGAGGACGGTGAACTCTTCGACACCACCCTCTCCGTCGAACTGAACGTCAGCGGCGACATCCTGATGGTCGGCCGCTCCCAGTCCGGCACCGCCTACGACGTCCGCAGCGGCAAGAAGCTGTACGACAAGAAGCGGTACGGCGACGCCTGCTTCCCCGCCGGCTTCGCGAGCGGCCCGAAGACGATCATCCAGGTCGCCTCCTGCGGCGCCGGCGGCAACAACGAGCACGACGAGGTCCAGGGCCTCGACCCGAAGACCGGCAAGGTCCTGTGGACCTACAAGTACGAGAAGGGCTGGCGGGTCGAGCGCGCCTACTCCGTCGACCCGCTCGTCGTCTACGCCACCGACGAGGACAAGAAGGTCTGGAACATCTCCACCTTCACCTCCAAGGGCAAGGTCCTCGAACAGGTCGGCGTCGACGAGGACTTCGCCCCCGAGTGCGGCTGGGCCATCCTCGACCGCGACCTCCAGGGCTGCGCGGGCGTCGCCGTCGCCGCGGGCACGCTCTACCTGCCGACCGAGGCGACCAGCGGCGCCAACGAGATCGTCGCGATCAACCTCACCACCGGCAAGGAGAAGTGGCGCGCGAAGTCCCCCGCGGACGAGTCGATGATGCCGCTGCGGGTCGAGGGCGACCAGCTCATCGCCTACGTGCAGCCGTCCTATGACGCCGGCGGCCAGGTCGTGTCGATCGCGACCGGCGGCAGCAGCCACAAGCCGGTCAAGCTGCTGCAGAACCCGCAGGGTGTCGCGGACATCGAGAACAGCTTCTACTCCAAGGACATCGACTGGGTCGACGGGCGCTTCTACATCTCCACCACCCGCCTGACCGGCAACGACGAGTCGAAGGAGAAGTTGATGCTCGCCTTCGGCAAGTGACCTTCTCCGCCCGACCCGTGCGATCAGCCCGGCCCGGGCGATCCGGCCGCCCAGGCCGGTTCGCCCGGCCATCCCGGCCGTCCCCGTCGTCTCCGCTCCCCGAGGTACTCACGTCATGACCCAGCCGCCGCCCCCACCGCCCAACCAGCCCCCGCAGGGGGGAGGCTTCGGCCCGCCGCCGCAGCCGCCCACCCCGCCGTCGGGCGGAGGGCCGAACCTCGGCAAGACCCCGGAGCCTGGCTACGGCTACCCGCAGACGCCGCCGCAGGCGCCCGCGGCTCCGCCCACCCCGCCGACGGGTTCGCCGCAGCCGGGGTACGGGTATCCGCAGACTCCGCCGCAGCCCCAGCCCGGGTACGGCTACCCCGGTCAGCAGCCGGGCCAGCAGCCCGGTCCGTACGGGCAGCCGACGCCGCCCTACGGCCAGCCCGGTCAGCCCGGCCAGCCCGGTTACCCCGGTCAGCCCGGCTACGGCTATCCGCAGGCGACCGTGCCGATGCAGGCCCAGGCCGGCGGGCCGGGCGGCGGACGCAAGATCAACGCGCAGATGGCGATCATCGTGGTGGCCGTCGTCGCCATCGCCCTGATCATCGGCGGCGGTGTCTGGTACGCCGGCTCCGACGACGGCGGCAAGGACGACACCGCGAGCTCCAGCGGGGGCACCGGTGGCAAGGGCGGCACGGACGAGAAGGGCGGCGAGGGCGGCAAGTCCTCCGGCGGCGAGGAGAAGGTGCCTTCCGACCCCGCCTCCAAGGTGCTCTTCCAGGTTCCCGCGCCCGCGGTGAGCAAGGAGGACAACAGCGTCGTCGTCTCCGGCTCGTGGCTCACCGACAAGGTGTACGCCAAGAGCGGCATCGCCGAGATCGTCGGCTACGACCCCGCCAAGGGCAGCGAGAAGTGGACGATCAAGCTGGCCGGCCCGGTCTGCACGGCCAGCCGGCACGTCACCGACGACAACAAGACGGTCGTCGTCCACCAGCCCGCCATGCCCACCAAGGCGGAGCCCTCGCACGGCTGCACCCAGGTCGCGGTCATCGACCTGGACGCGGGCAAGAAGCTGTGGACGAAGACCGCCGGTGACCAGCCGATGTCCTTCGACAACGTCACGATCAGCGGCGACACCGTCGCGGCCGGCAGCACCGACGGCGGCGTCGCCTGGAACATCGCCAAGGGCGACCTCCTGTGGTCCCCGAAGACCACCGACACCTGCTACGACGCCGGCTACGGCGGCGGCGAGAAGCTGGTCGCGGTGCGCAAGTGCGGTTCGTACGACGCACGGCAGCTGAACATCCAGACCATCGACCCGAAGAGCGGGAAGGTGATCTCCGAGTACAAGATGGCCAAGGGCATCGAGTACGCGGGCATCGTGTCGACGAACCCGCTGGTCGTGGCCGCCGACGTCGGCGACTCCGCCGGTGACGGCAGCGGTATCTCGGACTTCTTCTCGATCGACAACAAGACCGGCAAGCTGCTCACCCGCATCTCCGCGCCGGGCGAGCAGTTCGCGGCCCGCTGCGACACCATCACCAAGATCGAGCACTGCTCGGGGCTCGCGGTCGGCAACGACCGGCTCTACATCCCGACCGAGGAGCACGAGGGCAGCGGCGAGTCGTACAGCCGGACCAACGAGGTCGTCGCCTTCGACCTGGCCACCGGCAAGCAGACCGGTCAGCGCGCCGACGCCGGCGACGGCTACACGATCACCCCGCTGCGCATGGACGGCGGCAACGTGATCGCCTACAAGCGTCCGCCGTACGACAAGGGCGGCCAGATCGTGAGCATCGACGGCGGGTCGTTCAAGCAGACCACGCTGCTGGAGAACCCGGCGACGGAGGCGGTGCGGGACGTCGAGTCGAGCATGCTGCCGGAGTACTCCGAGATCCTCTACTCGCAGGGGCACCTGTACATGTCGCAGGTGTACGCCAGCGAGCCGTCCAGCGCGGACGAGAAGGAGTACCTGGCGATCGGGTTCGGCACCAGCGGCTGACGCCGCTCGGCGCACCGCCGGCCGACTCCACGGTCCTTCTTGTGGCCCCGTCCCTGTTCAGGGGCGGGGCCGTATTGCGGGGGATTTCGGCGATCCGGGGCGGTTCTCGCCGGTAGGGGCAGCGCGACGTCGAGCCAGCGTGTAGCTTCCGGGGCATGAAGGGCGGGGTGGGGCCGGGAGCGCGCGGGCGGGGGAGCCCGGGGTCGTTTCCGTCCGTGCCGGGGGCTGGGTGACTGGGGGGTTGCTCTATGGGAGTACGGCTCATGGTGGTCGACGACCACCGATTGCTCGCCGAGGCGCTGGCTTCGGCGCTGAAGCTGCGCGGGCACCGGGTGCTCGCGGCGGCGGCGCCGGCCGCGGGTGCGGCGGAGCTGGTGATCAGCCGGGCGCCGGAGGTGTGCCTGCTGGGGACGGCGACCCCGGCCGAGCCGGGCATCTTCGATCCGGTGCTGCGGATCAAGCGGGAGCGTCCGCAGGTGGCGGTGCTGGTGCTGGGGCCAGTGCCGAGCCCACGCGGGATCGCGGCGGCGTTCGCGGCCGGGGCGTCGGGGTACGTCCGGCACGACGAGCGGATAGAGGGCGTCGAGCGGGCGATCATGAAGGCGCGGGCCGGGGAGGCGGCGGTGGCGCCGTCGCTGTTGCAGGGGGCGTTCGGTGAGCTGCTGAATCCGGCGGCCCAACCCGACGACGAGGGGCAGCGGCTGTTGCAGATGCTCACGCCGAGGGAGGTGGAGGTCCTGGTCCGGGTCGCCGACGGCGAGGACACCAGGCTGATCGCGGCGGGCATGGGCATCGCCCCGTCCACGGCGCGTACGCACGTCCAGCGGGTGCTGATGAAACTGGGCGTCGGATCACGACTGGAGGCGGCGGCCCTGGCCGCACGCACGGGCCTACTGGACCGGGCGGGCGCCGGCACCGCCGGCGGTTGAGCGGCGCGCGATGCCTGCGGCGGCCTGTGCGGCTTTGGTGGGGTGCGCGTAGCGCGGTTTGTTTCGTTGTGGGTCGGGGCCGCGCCGGGGGGTGTCCGTCCTCGGAACGGCGCGGAATCGGTCGGCCGCAGAAGTGCCGTCCGTTGACGCGCCAACCGCTGCGGGCGAACACCCCCCGACACGTCCCCTTCGCGCCGTACGCGGCTACCGGTTTTCCCCGCCCGCGTAGCTGCGGACCTGCCGCATAGCTGCGGGCAGTCGTGCCGCTGGGGCGGCACGGGTGGGCGCAGCGGCACCCGGCCAGCGCCGGCCCGCGACACCCACCCCCGTCCCGCACCAACACCGGGTGCCCCAAACGCAGGGCACCCGGCACCAGTACCCGCGCTACTTCTCCGGCGCCTCCTCGGCAGAGATCGGCGGCGTAGGCGGCGCCGTAGGCCTCACCTTCAGCCAAGCCAGGAAGAACAACCCCAGCACCAGCATCCCCAGCCCGGTCCACAGGTTGATGTTCACCCCCTGCGCCTTGTCGATCTCGTCGTCGGACGCCACGAGGCCCGCGATCGTCACGATCACGCCGTAGACCACGAACAGCCCGCCGATGATCCGCCGGATGTCGAACAGCCGCGCGGCCGTGACGGACTTGGTCTCCAGCTCGGAGACCTCGTCCTGCACGTTCTTGTCGGAGTAGGAGTTGGAATCAGACATGCTCTCTCTATCCTCCCGCGATCAGAACGAGAACGGGATGTAGCAGGCGGCGGCCAGTACGACCGCGCCCCAGCCCAGGAGAGCCGGCTTGCGGTACCACGCGTCGTCGCCCTTGGCGGGTGCCTCGGACATGCCGGGGGAGGTGGTGCCGTAGACCAGGCCCTGGAGCTCGGCGGCGGGCTTCGGCGCGGTGAACAGGGACACGGCGACCATGACGACCGCACCGGCCACGAAGCCCGCGATCGCGGAGACGAAGTTGGCGCCCTGGTCGGAGGGGATGTCGATGATGCCCTGCTTGTAGATGACGAAGTAGTTCACCATCGCCGCGGTGGTGCCCGCGATCAGACCCCAGAAGCCGGACTTCATGGACGCGCGCTTCCAGAACATGCCGATGATGAAGACCACGAACATCGGCACGTTGAAGAAGGAGAAGAGCGTCTGGAGGTAGCTCATGATGTTCGAGAACGACGACGCCAGGAAGGCCGTGCCGATGGAGGCGAGGACGCCGATCACGGTGATCAGGCGGCCGAACCGCACGTAGTAGCCGTCCTCGCGGCCCCGCACGACGTACCTCGCCCAGACGTCGTTGGTGAAGACGGTGTTGAAGGACGAGATGTTCGCCGCCATGCCGGCCATGAAGGCGGCCAGCAGGCCGGTGACCGCGATGCCGAGGACGCCGTTGGGCAGCAACTGCTGCATCAGGTAGGGGATCGCGTCGTTGTACTGGAGGTCCGAGCCGGGCGTGCCGATCTTCGGGACGAGGACGGCGGCGACCAGGCCCGGGATCATCACCACGAAGACGATGAAGATCTTCGGGAAGGCGGCGATGAGGGGGGTGCGCTGGGCCGCCGAGAGGTTCTTCGCGGACAGGGCGCGCTGCACCTCGGCGAAGTTCGTCGTCCAGTAGCCGAAGGAGAGCACGAAACCGAGGCCGAGGACGATGGTCAGCCAGTTGGCGCCGAGCGGGTTGTCGCTGCCGATGCCCGTGCCGCCCCATGACGTCATGAAGTCGGCGCCGCGGGACTGGGTGAGGGAGTCGGACAGGCCGTCCCAGCCGCCGACCTTCTTCAGGCCCAGGACGGTGATCGGGATGAGGCCGGCCAGGATCACGAAGAACTGGAGGACCTCGTTGTAGATCGCCGAGGACAGGCCGCCGAGCGTGATGTAGGCCAGGACGAAGAAGCCGGCGACCACGATGGCCACCCACTGCGGCCAGCCGAGCAGTGCCTCGACGACGATCGCGAGGGCGTAGAGGTTGACCCCGGCGATCAGGATGGCGGCGACGGCGAACAGGATCGAACTCAGCAGGTGCGAGGCCTTGTCGAAGCGCAGGAGCAGGAACTCCGGCACCGAGCGGACCTTGGAGCCGTAGTAGAACGGCATCATCACCAGGCCGAGGAAGACCATCGCCGGGATGGCGCCGATCCAGTACCAGTGGGTCGTGTAGACGCCGTACTGGGCGCTGTTGGCGGCCATGCCGAGGATCTCGGTGGCGCCCAGGTTGGCCGCGACGAAGGCGAGACCGGTCACCCAGGCGGGCAGTGAGCGGCCGGACAGGAAGAAGTCCAGGCTGGTCTTGACCGAACGGCGGGCGGCGAAGCCGATGCCGAGCACGACGACGAAGTAGATCCCGAGGATCGAGTAGTCGAGCCAGTTGGTGGGGAGTCGAAGCTCCGCGGCTAGATGTGTGGGGGTATGCATACGAACTCGCTTCGTTGCGCGAACTGATCCGAGCGGAACTTACGCCTCCGCGTTCAGTTATTGAACACTTCTGGTGACGTTCTTTGTTTGATTGTGATGATCGATGGGCCGACGGGATCGCTGTTTGGTTGCTGGTTGGTTGTGATGTGTTATGTTTGTTTCTGTTGAGTGATTGGGTGCGGATGCAGGTGTAGAGGAGTCCGGCAGTGAAGAAGACCTCGACCCGGCTGGCCGACGGTCGCGAGCTCGTCCACTACGACCTGCGCGACGACACCGTGCGGGACGCCGTCGACCGCCGTCCGCTGGAGCGGACCGTCACCACCTCCGAGGTCCGCCGCGACCCGCTGCTCGGCGACTCGGTCGCCGTGGCCTCGCACCGCCAGGGCCGGACCTACCACCCGCCGGCCGACGAGTGCCCCCTGTGCCCGTCCGCGGGCGAGCGGCTGAGCGAGATCCCGGACTCGTCGTACGACGTGGTGGTCTTCGAGAACCGCTTCCCCTCGCTGGCCGGCGATTCCGGCCGCTGCGAGGTCGTCTGCTTCACCTCCGACCACAACGCCTCCTTCGCCGACCTGAGCGAGGAGCAGGCCGGGCTCGTGCTCGACGCCTGGACCGACCGCACCTCGGAGCTGTCCCATCTGCCCTCCGTCGAACAGGTCTTCTGCTTCGAGAACCGGGGCGCCGAGATCGGAGTGACGCTGGGTCACCCGCACGGGCAGATCTACGCCTACCCCTTCACCACGCCCCGCACCGCCCTGATGCTGCGCCAGGTGGCCGCGCACAAGGAGGCGACGGGCGGGGAGAACCTGTTCGACGCCGTCCTGGCGGAGGAATTGGCCGGTGAGCGGGTCGTCCTGGAGGGTGAACACTGGGCGGCCTTCGTGCCGTACGCCGCGCACTGGCCGTACGAGGTGCACCTCTACCCCAAGCGGCGGGTGCCCGACCTGCTCGGACTCGACGAGGCGGCGCGCACAGAATTCCCCCAGGTGTATCTGGAACTCTTGAGGCGCTTCGACCGGATCTTCGGGATCGGTGAGCCTCCGACGCCGTACATCGCGGCCTGGCACCAGGCCCCCTTCGGGCAGCTGGAGGACTTCGAGGGCGTGGTGCGGGACGACTTCGCGCTGCACCTCGAGCTTTTCACCATCCGCCGTACGTCCGGCAAGCTGAAGTTCCTCGCGGGCTCCGAGTCCGGCATGAACGTGTTCATCAACGACGTGCCCCCGGAGCGCGCGGCCCAGCGACTGCGAGAGGTAGCGAGTTGATGAGCGGGAAGTACCTGGTGACGGGCGGGGCGGGCTACGTCGGCAGCGTGGTCGCCCAGCACCTGCTGGAGGCCGGCCACGAGGTCGTCGTCCTCGACAACCTCTCGACGGGCTTCCGGGAGGGCGTGCCCGCGGGCGCCTCGTTCATCGAGGGCGACATCCGCGACGCCGCCAAGTGGCTGGACGCGTCGTTCGACGGTGTACTCCACTTCGCCGCCTTCTCCCAGGTCGGCGAGTCGGTCGTGAAGCCCGAGAAGTACTGGGACAACAACGTCGGCGGCACCATGGCCCTGCTGGAGGCGATGCGCACGGCGGGCGTCCGCCGTCTCGTCTTCTCCTCCACGGCGGCCACGTACGGCGAACCGGACCAGGTCCCGATCGTCGAGTCCGCGCCGACCAAGCCCACGAACCCCTACGGCGCCTCGAAGCTGGCCGTGGACCACATGATCACCGGCGAGGCGGCGGCCCACGGCCTGGGCGCGGTCTCGCTGCGCTACTTCAACGTCGCGGGCGCGTACGGGGAGTACGGCGAGCGCCACGACCCCGAGTCCCACCTGATCCCCCTGGTCCTCCAGGTGGCGCAGGGCAGGCGCGACGCGATCTCCGTCTTCGGCGACGACTACCCGACGCCGGACGGCACCTGCGTCCGCGACTACATCCACGTCGCCGACCTGGCCGAGGCCCACCTGCTGGCCCTGGACGCGGCCGCCCCCGGCGAGCACCTCATCTGCAACCTGGGCAACGGCAACGGCTTCTCCGTCCGCGAGGTCGTCGAGACCGTCCGGCGGGTGACGGGCCACCCGATCCCCGAGGTCCTGGCCCCCCGGCGGGGCGGCGACCCGGCGGTCCTGGTGGCGTCGGCCGGCACGGCCCGCGAGAAACTGGGCTGGAACCCGTCGCGCGCGGACCTCGCGGGGATCGTGGCGGACGCGTGGCAGTTCGCGCAGCGGCGCGCGAAGTAGACCGTAGGAAGGGCGAGGGGTCAGGGCATGAGCGAGGCTGTCGCAGGGGCTGTCGGCGAGCGGTTCCGGGAGCTGTACGGGGCGGACCCCGAGGGGGTGTGGGCGGCGCCGGGCCGGGTGAACCTCATCGGCGAGCACACCGACTACAACGACGGCTTCGTCATGCCGTTCGCCCTGCCGCACACCGCGGTCGCGGCGGTCTCCCGGCGCGACGACGGCGTCCTGCGCCTGCACTCGGCGGACATCGCGGCCGACCCGGTCGAGCTGCGCGTCGCGGACCTCACCCCCGAGTCGGACAAGTCCTGGACCGCGTACCCCTCGGGCGTCGTCTGGGCGCTGCGCGAGGCCGGCCACGAGCTGACCGGTGCCGACATCCACCTGGCCTCGACGGTCCCGTCGGGCGCGGGCCTCTCCTCCTCGGCGGCCCTCGAGGTGGTGGTCGCCCTCGCCCTGAACGACCTCTACTCCCTCGGCCTGCGCGGCTGGCAACTGGCCCGCCTGTGCCAGCGTGCGGAGAACGTCTACGTGGGCGCCCCGGTCGGCATCATGGACCAGACCGCGTCGGCCTGCTGCGAAGCGGGCCACGCCCTCTTCCTCGACACCCGCGACCTCTCCCAGCGCCAGATCCCCTTCGACCTCGCGGCCGAGGGCATGCGCCTGCTCGTCGTCGACACGCAGGTCAAGCACTCCCACAGCGAGGGCGAGTACGGCAAGCGCCGCGCGGGCTGCGAGAAGGGCGCCGCACTGCTGGGCGTGGACGCGCTGCGGGACGTGCCGTACGCGGAGCTCGACTCGGCCCTGGAGCGCCTGGCCGACGACGAGGAGGTGCGCCGCCTGGTCCGGCACGTCGTCACGGAGGACGAGCGCGTCGAACGCGTCGTGTCCCTCCTGGAATCCGGCGACACCCGCGCCATCGGCCCCGTTCTGATCGAGGGCCACGCCTCCCTGCGCGACGACTTCCGCATCTCCTGCCCGGAACTCGACCTGGTCGTCGACACGGCCCTCACCTCCGGCGCCCTCGGCGCCCGCATGACCGGCGGCGGCTTCGGCGGCTCGGCGATCGTCCTGGCGGAGGAGTCCGACGTCGACGCCATCACCAAGGCGGTGGAAGAGGCCTTCGCGGCGTCGGGCTTCACGGCCCCACGCGTGTTCGAGGCGGTACCTGCGGCGGGGGCTCGACGGGTGGGGTGAGGCGGGGGCCCCGTGGTTGGATTTCACCCTGCGAGGCGTGGAGGCACTCACGCTGTTCACAGCTTGCGTTACGGAACAGCGCATCTGCAGCCCTGCCGTCACGGCGGCTTCTGCCAGGGCCTACCTGCTCAGGCAGTCGGGGTTGACGTAAAGGCGGCTGTTGTCACCCAAGTCCCAACCGATAGCGTTGGCACACTCGTGAGAACCCTCGCCCCACCGGGAGCCATCCGTGAACCGCCGCCCCACCCCGCTCGCAGCCATCGCGCTGGCTGCTGTTGCGGCTCTGTCACTGTCCGCCTGCGGGAGCGGTGAGGACAGCTCCAAGGACAACGACAAGATCGCGGGCGCCGACACGGAAGCCGACTCGTCGACCTCGGCTTCGCCGAGTGCGAGTGCGAGTGCGTCGGACGCCGCCGACCGGCCAGACATCACGCTACCCAAGGACATGAAGAGTGTTTTTGAAGGCTGGAAGACCGGGGACGCCGCGAAGGATGCTGCTCTGGCCGATGCGGAGCGGGCGCTCGGGTCTGTCGACGATGCGATCGCCCGGGGCGACACGAAGTCGGACGCGCTGGCCTTCTACTACCAGGAGGACGCGCTCGTCAGTGAAGTCAAGTGGGTCCAGGCGTGGCTCGACGCCAACATCTCCTGGACGGGAACCATCCGCTATTTCGATCCGCAAGTGACGCTTCGCGACAAGAAGACGGCTGTTGTCGTTTACTGCGCGGACGACAGCAAGGCGTACAACAAGAACCGAAAGACCGGCAAGGTGGACAAGGCGCCGGCCAGCGACAGTCCTTACGTCCTTTACAACACTCGCTTGGAGAGAAACGGCGAAGGTGTGTGGGTGACCACCGGCCTGCTCACCAAGAGGGGGCACGAGCGGTGCGGAGGCTGATTACGCCAACGCGGACCGGCACGGTTGCCCTCCTGGCTTTTTTGCCGGTTCTCATGCCGAATGCCGCATGGGCGACACCAGGGCCCGCTCCTTCCGTGACCGAAGTCGACTCCGGCACGTCGGCCAAGGTCGACGGCGACACCGTCTCGGCGTCCGCGGCAGGCGTGATCGTCTTCGAACGCTCGAAGAACGGCAGCGGAGAGTCAGCCGGTGCCGTCACGTCGACCACGTCCTGGACGCCTCCGGCCTGCTATTACGCGCCGAAGTACACGCCCAAGCAGCTTGATTCGCAGATGCGTCAGGTGTGGATGAGTAGCGCCCCCAGCCCCGAGTGGTCCCTGAAGACGCAGAACCACTTCGTCAACGGCAAGCCCTACAAGGACTTCAACAAGGACAAGGAGGGCGAGGGGTACTGGTGGGACTCGTACGTCACTGAGGGGCGGGAGTCGGATCCGGCGGCCCAGGACTGTGACGAGCTGCCCTTCTGGGTTGACGAGGGCGACGCTCCGCCGGCCGATGTTCCGCAGGCCATCACACCCGACATGCTCGCCCAGCTCGCGTACGCCGAGATCCGCGTGCCCTCCACTGAGGTCGAACTCGCCCCGGCGAACGCCACGAAGGTGAACCTTCCGACGTGGGCCTGGCTGGACACCGCCGAGTTCAAGCCGATCTCCGTCACCGCGTCCGTTCCGCTGCTCGGTCTCAGCGCCACGACCACGGCCGAGCCCGTCTCCCTGAAGATCACCCCGGGGACGGAAGACGCGGTCACGTACCCCGCCGCCGGCCAGTGCGAGATCCATGACGGGCAGATCGGTGATCCCTATGCCGATGGCAAGGCCGACGAGACCCCGCCGTGCGGGGTGAAGTACCTGCGCTCCTCCGGCGACGGCTCGTACAAGCTCCAAGCCACCGTCACCTGGAAGATCAGCTGGACGAGCACGACTGGTGCGGGTGGCGACCTTCCCAACGGGGAGTTCGGAGCTGACCAGGATGTCGTGGTCCAGGAGATCCAGGCCGTGAACCGCTAGACCAGGAAAACGGGGGAACGATGAGCGACATACACATCGACTTCGGTGTGCTGAACCGTGTGCGCAGCAACATCGAGCACATCGGCGAGATCATGGAGCGACCCGGCAAGGAGATGGACGAGGTCGCGCGCGTCCATGGGCGTGAGCACGCTCGCCTCGCGCATGAACGACTTCGGTGACGAGTGGTCCTACGGCATCGAGCAGATCAGGAAGTACTCGGGTGCCGCGGTCAAAACGCTCGACAAGATGAAGAAGGCGTTCGAGGACATCGACGACACGCTGGCCAAAGAACTGCGGAAAGCACGGGAGCAGCGGGCGTGAGCGATCCGTTCTCCTGGTTGTCACCCACGCAGACTTCTCCCTTGAGGGACCGGTTCCCGGCCCTTGAGTTCGTCCCCTGCCCCGGGGATCCGCAGACCGCGAGGCACGTCGCGAGCATCGTCCAGCGCACCGCCAAAGCGCTGGACGAGATAGCCGACGCCCTGCACGGCACGGACGACGCCGACTGGAAAGGGCGTCACGCCGACGCGTTCCGGGAGCAGTTCGACGACGACTTCCGGCCCAAGGTCGACAAGGCGAAACGATCCTTCGGTAAAGCCGCGACGGCACTGACGGGCTGGGCCGACGAGATGCCGGCCTGGCAGCGCAAGGCCGAGGCCCTGGAAAGCCAGGCACAGGACGCGAAGGACGCGCTTCGCGCGGCGAAGGACAAGCTGTCCGGCCTTCCGTCCAAACCGCTGCTCGACCTGCCGCCGAAGGACGACGCCGAGGCAAGCAAGCAGGAGAAGGCCGAGAAGGACCGCTCCGCGGCGCGACTGGCAGCCAGTACGGCTGAGTCCGACCTCGACCGGATCCGCGCACAGGCCCGCAAGCTGGCCACCGACTACGACCTGGAAGGCCGATCCGTCGCGCGGCGCCTCGACAAGGCGATGAACATCGCGCCGAACGAGCCGGGCGTACTGGACAAACTGGGCGACACCATCGTCGACATCGGGAAGGCCCTCGGAAAACTCGACGACCTCGTCGCCGAGGTCGTCAGTGCGGCCGTGGCCGATGCGGTCAAGTGGCTTGCGGAACACGCCTACGCGATCGCTGCACTCGGGGACGTGCTCGCGGCCGCGAGCGCGGCACTTGGCGCGGTGTCACTGGCACTTCTTCTGGCTGCTCCGTTGTCCGGCCCGTTCGCCCCGGTGTTCGGAGCCCTTGCCGTCGCTGCCGGAACTACCTCCGGAGGGTTGGCATTTGGTGGCTTGATGCTTCATGGCACAGCCCGGGCTGTCGGTGGTGAGTCCGTTGTCTCCAATCGGACCCTGGCCCAAGACGTGCTCGGTGCCCTTCCGTTCGGCGCCGCTTTCAAGGGAGTCACCAGGGTGGCCGCGGGGAGCCGTGCGGCGGATTCTGCAGCCAACTTCGGCCTGGTGGACACTGTCGCCGCATTCATCGCCGATCCGACAGCGCTTGGCTACTTCGCTCCGAAGGACACTCGGCAGAAATGGGAACTCGCACTTCCGGGCGGAGCGGGTCCTATGCTTGTCGCGTTCGAGAATGCCTGGAAGGCCGGGAGCGAGAAGGATCAGGCCGCTCGAAAGGAAGGGTGAAGTTCACGTGAATGATGCAGCGATTTTGGCGCGCTTCGACGGTCGTGGCCGCGTTGAGTTTTTGCTCGGCGGTTTCGAGGCCATGGCTTCAAACAAGATCACGGCCTTTGCTTTCGAGTTCGGTTATGACCTCCATGTGTCCGAGATGCCTAGCAAGAGCACGATGCGTATGGTTTATATGCGCAATGATTCGGCGACGGCCCGCCTGCGTGCACAGCAGACCGCGGACCGGCTGCGCGGGGGTGGTCCGCTTCTGCCGCCATGGGTGGCTCCAGGGTCCCAGCCGGGTACGACCAGGGTCATGTCGGGTATCGAGATAGCGGCGATACGTCGACGGCTCGTCGCTTACGAGGCCAGTGGGGCCAAGGGCCTTGTCGTCCTGGCGGCTTTGCTCAGCCTCGGATTCCTCGCT
The DNA here is from genome assembly GCF_031597775.1 of Streptomyces sp. BB1-1-1. Classification (NCBI taxonomy): domain Bacteria; kingdom Bacillati; phylum Actinomycetota; class Actinomycetes; order Kitasatosporales; family Streptomycetaceae; genus Streptomyces; species Streptomyces sp. BB1-1-1. Next base: position 5,137,319 of record NZ_CP134203.1, read on the forward strand.
CTCGCCTGGGCGGCGCGTGGCTCACTGGGTGGAGTGATCGCCCTGTTGGTGGTGGCTGTCGGCTTGGCAGTGGCGGCAGCCCTGGTTCCAAGGTGGCTGGCGCGTTGGTATGAGAAGAACCGGCAACTGATACGGCTCCATGATCGAGAGCGGCACGGGCATGTGGGCCCGCCTCCACCCCCGCCTCCGTACCCCCGCAATGCTGCCGATCGGCGTCCTGGCGAGGGAAGCGGTCAATGACACAGGTCAGTTTCTCTGTGCCAGTCGAGTTCGAAGAAATACCACTGGGTGCGGACTTCGATGCTGCGTGGGCGGAGATGAACAGACGCCTGCTGAGAGCGTCCACGTCGTTCGACGTCGGACAGGAGAAGCTCGCCGAGCTGGCCCGGACGCTACATCAAGTGTCGTGTCTCCTCGATGAAGTCGGTGTGGTCTATGCGGCCGACTGCACCCACTCCTTTCAGGGAGTCCCTTCCACAGGGTCACTCGCAGTCGCGGTAGTGGACTTTCCGTACGGAAGAAATCCAGGTACCGCCGTCCGGGGAGCCGTGCGCGGCATCCTGGAGGCGCGGGGGCCGGAGTGGACAGGCTCCGTAATTGAGGCACCATGCGGCCCATCAGCCGTATTCACGGGCGGCCAGGCTTACAGCGTACCGTTGGCGTTCACGCCCCACGGTGAGCCAATCGACGTGCTTACCGCTCAATTCCAGGCCATTGTCCCTGTTCCCGCCCAGGCAGGTGTGGATGGTCAACGCATGTGCCTGCTTTCGTTCTCCACCCCGAACATCGATCACTGGGAGAAGTGCTACGCCCCGATCATGGTGAGCGTCCTGCGGAGCCTCCGCTTCTCTGAGGACGGGCAGACCGACGCCGACGCCGAGCCCACAATTGCCGGGTGAAAGGCGGGAGCGGTGACTTGGAGACCAGCACCGGGAAGCTCGTCACGCTCGGTGTGCCGCACGACATCGACATCACCTCGGCCCAGCTGCTAGCTCAGCCGCTTCACCAGCGTGTACTCCGTGATCCCCGGTGGATAGTCGGGGATCACGCACATCACGTCGTAGCCGTGCCGTGTGTAGAAGTCCGGTGCCTGGAAGTCCCAGGTCTCCACGCGGGACGCCGTGCAGCCGCGTTCCTCGCGGGACGTTCGTTCCGCCTCCGTCAGCAGGGCCGAGCCCAGTCCCGCGCCGCGGTGCCGGTCGTCCACCCACAGGTATGTCACGTGGAGCCAGCTCGCCCAGGTGTGGCCCACGAGGCCGCCCGCCAGGCCGCCGGTCTCGTCCAGCACCCAGACGTGCAGCGGGAATTCGCGTTCGTGAGGGGTTCCGCGCAGGGAGCGGAGGATCGAGGAGGCCGCCGTGTTCGTCTCCCGCAGGCGGGTGCGCAGCAGATCGCGTCGTTCCCTGTCCACTTCTGTCACTAGACGAAACATGCGGCTCACCATAAACGTGCCGGGCTGTCAGTTCTGCAAATAACCTTCCGCTCCCGGCGCCCGCCCGTACTCTGATGAGCAGCACCGGTGGGGGCCGGTGCCGTTCAGGGGGCGAGACAGCCGGGTACGGCGCCCGGGGCGGGGGTAGCGGTTACTGCACGGCGGCGGCCGTGCGGCTGCGGCGACCCGTCCCGGAGTACCGAGTGCGCAGTTGGATACGGGGCTTCGGGCGTCGTACCCGTGCCGGTGTCGTCTTCCGGGTTCCGGGTTCCGGGTTCCGGGTCCCGTGTTCCGTGGATGGACAGACGATGGGTATCCCCTGCTCCTCCAGGAGCTTGGGGGAGGGGGTTTCGTGGTTCGTATCCGAGTCCTGGTCGTCGACGACCATCGCATCTTCGCCGAGTCGCTCGCCGCCGCCCTGGCCGCCGAGCCGGACGTCGACGTCTCCGCGGCCGGCAGCGGCCCGGCCGCGCTGCGCTGCCTGGAGCGGGCCGCGTCCGAGGGGCGGCGGTTCGACGTGCTGCTCGTCGACGCCGATCTGGGGGGTCACGTGCCCGGCGCGCGCCCGGCCGTGCCCGTGCGGGACGGCAACGAGGACGGGCTGGTGGACGGGATCTCGCTGGTCGCCGGGGTGCGGTCGGGGCAGCCGGGCGTACGGATCGTCGTCCTCGCCGAGAAGGACGACCCCCGGCGGGCCGCCCTCGCCCTGGGGGCCGGTGCCTCCGGCTGGGTGGCGAAGGACTGCTCGCTGTCGCGGCTGCTCAGCGTCATCCGGGGCGTCCTGCGCGACGAGACGCATCTGCCGCCCGCGCTGCTCACCGGCGTCCTGCGCGAACTGACCGCCGCCCGCAAGCACCGCACCGAGAGCGAACGGCTGGTGGAGTCGCTGACCCCGCGGGAGCGGGAGGTGCTGCGCTGCATGGTGGCCGGGCTGGGGCGCAAGGCGGTCGCCGAGCGGCTGTACCTGTCCCCGCACACCGTGCGGACGCACATGCAGAACGTGCTGGGCAAGCTGGGCGTCCACTCCACCCTCGCCGCCGTGGCACTGGCGCGCAGAGCAGGGGTCGGGCCCGCCGACCTAACCGGGGATGTTGTCGAACGGGGCGGTCAGCTGGCGTAGCAGCGCCGCCAGTTCGCTGCGCTGAGCCCGGGAGAGTTCGGCCAGGATGGCGCGCTCCTGCGCCAGGAGGCCGGCGAGCGACTGGTCGGCGCGGTCGCGGCCCTCGTCCGTGAGCCGGACCAGTACGCCGCGCCGGTCGCTGGGGTCGGGCAGGCGCTCCACCAGGCCCTTCTTGGCCAGGCGGTCGATACGGTTGGTCATCGTGCCCGAGGTGACCAGGGTCTGGGTGAGGAGCTGTCCCGGCGAGAGCTGGTAGGGGGTGCCCGCGCGGCGCAGGGCCGTCAGGACGTCGAACTCCCAGGGCTCCAGTTCGTGTTCGGAGAAGGCCAGGCGGCGTGCGCGGTCCAGGTGCCGGGCGAGCCTGCTGACCCGGCTCAGTACCTCGAGCGGTTCCACGTCGAGGTCCGGGCGCTCCCGGCGCCACGCTGCGACCAGCCGATCGACCTCGTCCTCCATGACGATCAGTGTAGTGGTTGTGTCGACGTGAAGTCTCTTGATGTTGACTGTCTTGACGTCGAGATAGTTTGGGCGCCACGCTGGGTACCCGGCCCGGACAGCCGGCCCGGTCCAGCTCCTGGAGGCTCCATGCCCGCCACCGCGCCCACGTGGGATCCCGCCCAGTATCTGCGCCACGCCGGGCCCCGCGCCCGCCCTTTCACCGACCTCCTCGCCCGCGTCCCGGATCTGCCCGGCGAACCGCCCCGCATCGCCGACCTCGGCTGCGGCCCCGGCAACGTCACCGTCCTGCTCGCCGACCGCTGGCCCACCGCCCGCGTCACCGGCTACGACAACTCACCCCGGATGCTCGAACGGGCCCGGGAACACGCCGGGCCCACACCGCGGGGCGGCCGCATCGACTTCGCCCCCGCCGACGCCCGCACCTGGACCCCCGCCGAGCCGTACGACCTCCTCATCAGCAACGCCACCCTCCAGTGGGTCCCCGGTCACGTCGAGCGCTTCGCCGACTGGATCGGCGCTCTCGCCCCCGGCGGCGTCCTCGCCTTCCAGGTGCCCGGCAACTTCGACGCCCCCAGCCACCGCCTGATGCGCGAACTCGCCCACTCCCGGCGCTGGCGGGGCCGCCTCGCCGGCACCCTGCGCCACGACGGTGCCGTCCTCACGCCCGAGGCCTACCTCGCCCACCTGACCGCCGCCGGCTGCACCGCCGACGTCTGGGAGACGACGTACGTCCATCTGCTGCCCGGCGAGGACGCCGTACTGGACTGGGTGAAGGGGACGGGGCTGCGGCCCGTACTCACCGCGCTCGACGACGACCCGGAGGCGCGCGACGCGTTCGTCGAGGAGTACCGGAACGTCCTGCGCGCCGCCTACCCCGCCGGGGCGCACGGCACCCCGTTCCCCTTCCGCCGCGTCTTCGCCGTCGCCCGGAAGGAGGGCACCCGCTGACCGGCGCGGTCGGTCGGGTCCCCGCTCACGCCACCCCGTCCGCGACGAGCGCGTCCACGGCCTCCTCGGACAGCCCCAGCTCGCCGAGTACGGCGCGGGTGTGCTCGCCCGGTGCCGGTACCGCGTCCATGCGGGGCGCGTCCCCGGTCGGGCCCGGCGGGGCGAGCGCCGGTACCGGACCGGCCGGCGTGGGCACCTGGTGCCAGCGGCCGCGCGCCGCCAGCTGGGGGTGGCCCCACACCTCGGCGAGCGTGTTCACCCGGGCGCTCGCGACCGGCACCGCACTGAGCCGTTCCATCGCCTCGGCGCTGGTCAGCTCCGCGAAACGGGCCGCGATCAGCGCGCCCAGCGCCTCCCGGTGGGCGTTGCGGTCCGCGTTGGTGGCGTAGTCCGGGTGCTCGGCCAGCTCCGGGCGGTCCAGGAAGCCCGTGCAGAAACCGCGCCACTCGCGGTCGTTCTGGATCGCCATCATGACGACCTTGCCGTCGCCCGCCGTGAAGGGCCCGTACGGGTGGATCGTCGCGTGCGCGGCGCCCGCCCGCGGGGGCGGCTCGGCCCCGTCGAAGGCGTAGTAGAGGGGGAAGCCCATCCACTCCACGGTGGCCTCCAGCATCGACACGTCCAGATGCGTGCCCCGGCCCGTCCGCCCGCGCTCCAGCAGCGCGCCGAGGATCGAGCTGTACGCGTACATCCCGGCTGCGATGTCCGACACCGAGACGCCCACCTTGGCCATGTCGTCCGGCGTGCCCGTGACGGACAGCAGCCCCGCCTCGGACTGCACCATCAGGTCGTACGCCTTGCGGCCCTCGTACGGGCCGGGGCCGCCGTAGCCGGAGATGTCGCACACGATGAGGCGCGGGTGGAGCGCGCGCAGTTCCTCGGCGCCGAGCCCGGCCCGGGCCGCCGCCCCCGGCGCCAGGTTCTGCAGGAAGACGTCGGCCTTCGCGATCAGGCGGTGCAGTACGTCCATGCCGCGCGGGTCCTTGAAGTCCAGGGTGAGGGACTCCTTGTTGCGGTTCACCCAGACGAAGTGCGAGCTCAGGCCGCGTACACGGGTGTCGTAGGCGCGGGCGAAGTCCCCCGTCCCTGGGCGTTCCACCTTGATCACCCGGGCGCCGAGGTCGGCGAGCTGGCGGCTGGCGTACGGCGCGGCGACCGCCTGTTCGAGCGAGACGACGGTGACTCCGCGCAGCGGCTGCATCAGTGTTCTCCCCGGTGCGGTGAGCGGTGAGCGGTGAGCGGTGACGGACGTCGGACGACGAGACGTGCCGCCCCGCCGGCCGGCGCTCAGCTCTTGCGGTGCCCTATCAGCCGCGGCTTCGGCTCCAGGCCGTCCAGCCCGTGCCACGCCAGGTTCACCAGGTGCGCCGCCACCTCCGCCTTCTTCGGCTTGCGCACGTCCAGCCACCACTGCCCGGTCAGCGCGACCATGCCGACCAGCGCCTGCGCGTACAGCGGGGCCAGCTTGGCGTCGAAGCCGCGGTTCTTGAACTCGCGGCCCAGGATGTCCTCCACCTGGGTGGCGATGTCCGAGATGAGGGAGGCGAAGGAACCCGTGGACTGCGGGATGGGGGAGTCCCGGACCAGGATGCGGAAGCCGTCCGTGTACTCCTCGATGTAGTCGAGGAGCGCGAAGGCCGCCTGCTCGCACAGCTCGCGGGGGTGGCCGGCGGTCAGGGAGCTGGTCACCATGTCCAGCAGCCGCCGCATCTCACGGTCCACCACCACCGCGTACAGCCCCTCCTTGCCGCCGAAGTGCTCGTACACCACGGGTTTGGACACCCCGGCCTTCGCCGCGATCTCCTCCACCGACGTGCCCTCGAAACCCTTCGCCGCGAAGAGGGTGCGACCGATCTCCAGCAACTGCTGGCGGCGCTCGGCACCGGTCATCCGGGTACGACGCGCGCGCCGCGGCTTCTCATTGCTCGGGGTGCTGCTGGAGTCGGTCGCCACGCCGACCATCATGCCGCTTCGACGGTTTCCTTCCGGCGGCGGGAGCCGTCTTGGTCCGTGTTGCGGCGGGAATCGATACGCGAGCGTGACGGCCACCGCACGTCGTACGCCCACCCGAACCGCTCGAACCAGCGGATCAGCCGGGCCGAGGAGTCCAGCTGCCCGCGCATCACCCCGTGCCGCGCCGAGGTCGGGTCGGCGTGGTGCAGGTTGTGCCAGGACTCACCGCAGGACAGGATCGCCAGCCACCACACGTTGCCCGAACGGTCCCGCGACTTGAACGGGCGCTTGCCGACCGCGTGGCAGATCGAGTTGATCGACCACGTCACGTGGTGCAGCAACGCCACCCGGACGAGTGAACCCCAGAAGAACCCGGTGAACGCGCCCCACCAGGACATCGTGACCAGCCCGCCGATCAGCGCCGGGAGGGCGAGCGACACCAGCGTCCACAGGACGAACTGGCGGGAGATCGCGCGCAGCGCCGGGTCCTTGATCAGGTCCGGGGCGTACTTCTCCTGCGAGGTCTGCTCCTCGTCGAACATCCATGCGATGTGGGCCCACCACAGGCCCTTCATCAGGGCCGGCACCGTCTCGCCGTAGCGCCACGGCGAGTGCGGGTCGCCCTCGTCGTCGGAGAACTTGTGGTGCTTGCGGTGGTCGGCCACCCAGCGGACCAGCGGCCCCTCCACGGCCATCGAGCCGGCGATCGCCAGCGCGATCTTCAGCGGCCGCTTGGCCTTGAAGGAGCCGTGGGTGAAGTGACGGTGGAAGCCGATGGTGATGCCGTGGCAGCCCAGGAAGTAGAAGAAGACCAGCAGGCCCAGGTCCAGCCAGCTCACGCCCCAGCCCCACGCCAGCGGCACCGCCGCCACCAGCGCGAGGAACGGGACGGTGATGAACAGCAGCAGCGTGATCTGCTCGAGGGACCGCTTCTGCTCACCGCCCAGCGTGGCGGAGGGCGCGGCGGTGCCGTCGGAGGGCTTCGGAGCGTCTGGGATCACATCGGAACTCGTGGTCATGCGCGTCCCCTGTGGGGTCGAGGGTTGTGTCCGGTGCCGGGTCTCGGGAACCATGCACGGTTTCCTACGGTTCCGTAACCTACGGCGACGTAAGTATGGCAGCGCGTCGTCCCGCGGCAAGAGCCCGAGGGCCTGCGCGTCCTGGTCGACACCTATCCTGGAGTCGGTCGGACAGCGCGGTCCGCTCTGAATTCTTCCCGGACGTCCGGCCCGTAAGCGGCGCCCGCCGCGCGAGACGCCGTTCGGGTTCCCTCCCAGACGAGCTTCAACACTGCAAGGAGCCGCACCTGTGAGCAGTGCCGACGACCAGACCACCACGACGACCAGCAGCGAGTTGCGCGCCGACATCCGCCGGCTGGGTGATCTCCTCGGAGAGACCCTCGTCCGGCAGGAAGGCCCCGAGCTGCTGGAACTCGTCGAGAAGGTTCGCCGACTCACCCGAGAGGACGGCGAGGCCGCCGCCGAGCTGCTGCGCGGCACCGAACTGGAGACCGCGGCCAAGCTGGTCCGCGCCTTCTCCACCTACTTCCATCTCGCCAACGTCACCGAGCAGGTGCACCGAGGCCGCGAGCTGGGTGCCAAGCGCGCCGCCGAGGGCGGACTGCTCGCCCGTACGGCCGACCGGCTGAAGGACGCCGACCCCGAGCACCTGCGCGACACCGTCCGCAACCTCAACGTCCGGCCCGTCTTCACCGCGCACCCCACCGAGGCCGCCCGCCGCTCCGTCCTCAACAAGCTGCGCCGCATCGCCGCTCTCCTGGACACCCCGGTCATCGAGTCCGACCGGCGCCGCCTCGACATCCGCCTCGCCGAGAACATCGACCTGGTGTGGCAGACCGACGAGCTGCGCGTGGTCCGCCCGGAGCCCGCCGACGAGGCCCGCAACGCCATCTACTACCTGGACGAGCTGCACGCGGGCGCCGTCGGCGACGTCCTGGAGGACCTGACGGCGGAGCTGGAGCGGGCCGGCGTCAAGCTCCCCGACGACACCCGCCCGCTCACCTTCGGCACCTGGATCGGCGGCGACCGCGACGGCAACCCCAACGTCACCCCCCAGGTGACCTGGGACGTCCTCATCCTCCAGCACGAGCACGGCATCAACGACGCCCTGGAGATGATCGACGAGCTGCGCGGCTTCCTCTCCAACTCCATCCGCTACGCCGGCGCCACCGAGGAGCTCCTGGAGTCCCTCCAGGCCGACCTGGAGCGGCTGCCCGAGATCAGCCCCCGCTACAAGCGGCTCAACGCCGAGGAGCCCTACCGGCTCAAGGCGACCTGCATCCGGCAGAAGCTGGAGAACACCAAGCTGCGCCTCGCCAAGGGCACCCCCCACGAGGAGGGCCGCGACTACCTCGGCACCGCGCAGCTCCTGGACGACCTGCGGCTCGTCCAGACCTCCCTGCGCGAGCACCGCGGCAGCCTCTTCGCCGACGGCCGCCTCGCCCGCACCATCCGCACGCTGGCCGCCTTCGGCCTCCAGCTCGCCACCATGGACGTCCGCGAACACGCCGACGCCCACCACCACGCCCTCGGCCAGCTCTTCGACCGGCTCGGCGAGGAGTCCTGGCGCTACGCCGACATGCCCCGCGAGTACCGCGCCAAGCTCCTCGCCAAGGAGCTGCGGTCCCGGCGTCCGCTGGCGCCCAGCCCGGCGCCCGTCGACGCGGCAGGCGAGAAGACCCTCGGCGTCTTCCAGACCGTCAAGCGCGCCCTGGAGGTGTTCGGCCCCGAGGTCATCGAGTCCTACATCATCTCCATGTGCCAGGGCGCCGACGACGTCTTCGCGGCGGCGGTGCTGGCGCGGGAGGCCGGTCTCATCGACCTGCACGCCGGCTGGGCCAAGATCGGCATCGTGCCGCTCCTGGAAACCACGGACGAGCTGAAGGCCGCGGACACCATCCTGGAGGACCTGCTCGCCGACCCCTCCTACCGGCGCCTGGTCGCCCTGCGCGGCGACGTCCAGGAGGTCATGCTCGGCTACTCGGACTCCTCCAAGTTCGGCGGCATCACCACCTCGCAGTGGGAGATCCACCGCGCCCAGCGCCGCCTGCGCGACGTCGCCCACCGCTACGGCGTCCGCCTGCGCCTCTTCCACGGCCGCGGCGGCACCGTCGGCCGCGGCGGCGGCCCCACCCACGACGCGATCCTCGCCCAGCCCTGGGGCACCCTGGAGGGCGAGATCAAGGTGACCGAGCAGGGCGAGGTCATCTCCGACAAGTACCTCATCCCGGCCCTGGCCAGGGAGAACCTGGAGCTGACCGTCGCGGCCACCCTCCAGGCCTCCGCCCTGCACACCGCCCCGCGCCAGTCCGACGAGGCCCTCGCCCGCTGGGACGCCGCCATGGACGTCGCCTCCGACGCGGCCCACACGGCCTACCGCAAGCTGGTCGAGGACCCCGACCTGCCCACGTACTTCCTGGCCTCCACGCCGGTCGACCAGCTCGCCGACCTGCACCTGGGATCACGGCCCTCCCGCCGCCCCGGCTCGGGTGTCTCGCTCGACGGACTGCGCGCCATCCCGTGGGTCTTCGGCTGGACCCAGTCCCGGCAGATCGTCCCCGGCTGGTACGGCGTCGGCTCGGGCCTGAAGGCGCTGCGCGAGGCCGGCCTGGACACCGTCCTGGACGAGATGCACCAGCAGTGGCACTTCTTCCGCAACTTCATCTCCAACGTCGAGATGACCCTCGCCAAGACCGACCTGCGCATCGCCCAGCACTACGTCGACACCCTGGTCCCGGACGACCTCAAGCACGTCTTCGACCGGATCAAGGCCGAGCACGAGCTCACCGTCGCCGAGGTCCTGCGCGTCACCGGCGAGGACGAACTGCTGGACGCCGACCCGGTCCTCAAGCAGACGTTCACCATCCGCGACGCCTACCTGGACCCGATCTCCTACCTCCAGGTCGCCCTCCTCGGCCGCCAGCGCGAAGCCGCCGCCGCGGGCGAGGAAGCCGACCCGCTGCTCGCCCGGGCCCTGCTCCTCACGGTCAACGGCGTCGCCGCGGGCCTGCGCAACACCGGCTGACCCGCACCCCGCACGCACGACGGTGCCCCCGCGCCCACCCAGAGCACGGGGGCACCGTCACGTACGTACAGACGCTTCAGACCGCCACGAACGCCGCCGTCAGCAGGGCCACACCCGCGCCGGCCATCACCCACCCCGCCCGGGTCCGCCGCAGACCGCCCGCCACCACCACCGACGCCAGCAGCAGCGCCCCGCCCAGCGGCACCCACGCGTACAGCACCCCCGCCGGGCCCGAACGCACCACGTCGTCACTGCCGGGCTTCATCACCACGGAGTACGTCCGCCCCTTCGCCACGGCGACCGAATCCTCGATGACGACCCGCTCCCGCGCCTGCGACCCCGCCGACACCGGAGCGTACGGCCCACTGCACGTCCCCCCGCCGCACCGCGTCACCTCGACCGTGCCCTGCTCCCGCCCCTTGGTCAGCAGCACGTGCTGCGCCGTACCCCAGGACGCCCACACCCCCGCGATCAGGATCAGCGCCGTCACCGTGCCCATGGCCGCGACCCGGCCGAACCGCAGCACGGCGCGTGAGGCCTGACGGGGACGGGCAGCGGCGGCGGCTGAGGCAGGCATGGCCGGGATCATTGGCCATACCTGCACACGCGGTCAACCGTAGTGGAGGACGAGTCGGCCCAAGCCGGTAAACATCGCCGACCATGAAGGCGGGCGGTCGAGAATCAGCGCGGCGTGAGGGCCAGCAGCTTCGCGATCCACTCGTCGAAGTGGGGACAGGCGGCTCGCAGAGCGGCCAGACCCAGGTCCATCACCGCCACCGGGCCGTCCTGTGTTTTCACATACCGCGGGTGCAGCTTGAGAATCCGCTTGGAGGGAGCCGTCTCGGGCCCGTCGTTGACGCTCTCGGGCCCCCCGGCTTGGTCGGCCTGCCGCTTGAGTTCGTGGGCCAGCGCCGGGTCGTCGGCCCAGTCTCCGAGCTGCTCCGCGGCAGCGAAGACCCAACTCTCCGTCTCGTGCAGGACGACATGAGGAAGAAAGCGCGGATGGCCCATGTGTTCAGCGAGGCGCCGCTCGACATGCGTCACCTTGTCCACGGCCGAGCCGGACGGCCGGTCCGCCATCCCCGGGCTGTCCTGAGGAAGGCCGTAGTAATCGAGAAGAGTGGTGACCGCCGCCCAGTGGGTGGAGGCCAACAACTTGTGCAGGTCCTTCTCGATCTTCGCCCACTTGCTGACCCCGCCCTTGCTCGCGGGACCACCCGCCGGCATCCGGGTCATCAGGATGGTCGGCACCAGGCAGATGCCGTGCTCCGACAGCTCGGGTGCAAGGAAGTCGTTGACCATGTTCTCCTCGGTCTGCCCCTCGCACAGCACCCCCACCATGATCATTCCGAGCGGCTCCGCACCGGCAGCTCCGGTGAGGGCCTGCCCCCCAGCACGTTCTTCTCCCACAGCTCCCCGAGGGAGTAGTCCTCCAGCCACCCCTGGAGCTCCTCTGGAGCCGGGCGTCTCAGCTCCGTCGCTCCTTCCTCGCGTTCCACCACCACGATGTCGTCGAGCGAGAACTGGTTCAGCAGCGTCACGGACTGCGTGGCGAGCACGATCTGGCTGCGCACGGCGGCCGATCGGAGCATGTCCGACAGCTGGACGATTGCGTACGGGTGCAGCCCGAGCTCCGGCTCGTCAAGTGTGAAGAGAGCCGGCGGATCGGGCTGGAGCAGCAGAACGCACAGGCAGACGTACCGCAGAGTGCCGTCCGAAAGCGCTTCCGCAGGAAACACCGCGTCGACGCCCTCCTGCATCCAGCGCAGGCGGATCCTCCCGCCCGGCTCCTCGTTCAGCAGGAAGTCCCGGAAGAACGGCGCCACTGATTTGATGGCCCGCACGATGCGCCGGTACGACTTCGGTTCACCCTCACGCAGCCGCAACAGGAACGCCGCGAGGTTCGCCGCATCCGGCCGCAGCGCCTCGTTGTCCGCCGCGTATCCGAACTGTTTGACCGGCGCCTCACGGCTGGTGTCCTGGAAGTGGAAGACCCGGCAGCCGGCGAGGATGTTCCGCACAGGACCCGCCAGACGCGAGAGCTGCTCCTCCTCCTTCTGCCGCAGCAGCGATTCACGATGTCCGCGACCGAAACTCTCCTCCATCGGGAGACCGGGACCCGGCTCGTGGAAATGCCCCTTCTCCTCGGCGAAGACGAAGCTGTCGTTCGCCGCGGGAACGAGATGCGCCTCATAGCGGTAAGGGGGAGCGCCGACCTTGAGCCGGATACCTTTCTCGGTGCCGCGCCCTGCGAACTGAAGGGCTTGGGCCCCACCATGGATACCCACCTGGAGCGCCAGATCACCGTCAGCCATCCACCCGAGCAGCTCGAGCGCGCCGACGACGTTGCTCTTGCCTGCTCCGTTGGCACCCACCAGGACGGTCACGCCGTCACCCAGCTCCAGCGTGCTGGATCGAAGGGAGGTGTACCCCTCGACGGTCACCTCTGAGAGCTTGTACGACGGCATGCCCCAACCCTAGGTCAGGGCTTCGGGCCGTGGGGGAGCAGAGCCACAACAGATCATCTGTTGTGATCGCTTGTCCACAGGATGCCGGTGCGCGGTTCAGGTACGCCGGACCTGCTCGATAGGCTGGACCACCTGCTGTGATCCGGCCACCGGCAGGAAACCGGCGAGATACGGACGAGATACGGAAAGGGGCGTCGCGGTCATGCGAGACGGCAGGTGGACCACTGTCACCGAGTCGCAGTTCCAGCACGAGCGCAACGGACTGCTGTATCTCAAGGAGCGGCTCCCGGACAACGAGCCCTACCGTGCCTGGTCGAACTTCACCTTCACCGCGCACAGCGGCCATGTCCGCGAGGTCGACCTGCTGGTCGCCGCCCCGGCCGGTCTTTTTCTGGTCGAGCTGAAGAACTGGCAGGGCACCGTCAGCTCCTCGGGGGCGAGCTGGGTACAGACACTTTCCGACGGCCGTACCCGCATTCATCGCAACCCCCGCCACCTCGCCAACCAGAAGGCGAAGGAACTCAAGGGCCTGCTCAGGGATGCCCTGCAGAAGACCGATCCCCGACGCCATGTCCCGTACATTCAGGAACTGATCTTTTTCACCGACCCCGGACTGCGCATCCGCCTCGCGCCGAACGACCTGGCGGGCGTCTTCGGCAAGGCCGGGCACAGCGGGCTGGACGACGTCCTCACCGAGCTCCAGCGCCCCGCTCGCGACATCAAGTCGGGCATCGACCGCCAGTTCTCCCGCGGGCTCGGCAAGCTTCTGGCCGAGGTGGGCATCGGCCGTTCCGACGCCGAGTACCACGTCGGCACCTACCGACTGGACCGCACCCCCTTCGACACCGGACCGAACTGGGCCGACTACCTCGGCCGCCACGACTCCCTGAGCAAGACCCGCCGCGTACGCATCTACCTGCGCGAACGAGGAGCGGATCGACAGGCCCGCGAGTCCATCAGCCACACCGCCGAGCGCGAGGCGCGCGCGCTGGAGGGCCTCAGGCACCCGGGCCTGGTCGCCCTGGAGAACTTCGACGAGAACGGCCACAGCGCCGGCCCCGCCCTCCTTTACGCCTACCACCCGCGCACGCTCCGCCTGGACGACTACCTCCTCCAGTACGGCGCGAAGCTCGACGCCCAGGCACGTGCCGCCCTCCTGCGCCGCCTGGCCGAAACGGTCCACTACGCGCACCGGCACCTCCTCTTCCACCGCGCCCTGCACGCCCGGGCCGTCCACGTCCTGCCCGGTCCGCGTACCGGGACCGGCAGCGAGGAGGACCGCTGGCTCAATCCGGTCGTCCAGATCGCCGAATGGCAGACGGCGGTCCGCCACCCCCGCCCCCAGGGCGCCCCGGGCGGCTCCGGCGGGACGCTGAGCAGCGGCCACGAGATAATCCCGTCGAACAACCTCGCCGCGTACGTCTCCGAGGCCGCCGATCCCTACCTCGCCCCCGAGGTGACCGCGAAGTCCCCGGACCCCACCGCCCTAGACGTCTTCGGCCTCGGCGTGCTCGGCTACCTGATCTTCACCGGCAGGCCGCCCGCGAGCAGCCAGGCCGAACTGGGCGCCAGACTCGAACAGGGCCGCGGACTGGTGCCATCCGCCGTGGCCGACGGACTCACCAAGGACGTCGACCAGATCGTCCAGGACGCCACGGCCTTCGACCCGTACGCCCGCATCCGCACCGCCGCGGAATTCCTCGAGTGGCTCGACGTCGTCGAACACGGGCTCAAACCCACGAAGCCCGGGACCCAGCCGGTCCCCGAAGCCCATGTCGAAGAGGGCGACCCGCTGGAAGCCGCCCCGGACGACGTCGTCGGCGGCCGCTTCCGCATCAGGCGGAGCCTGGGCCAGGGCTCCACCTCCCGAGCCCTTCTCGCTGAGGATCTCGAACGCGAGAACGCACCCGTCGTCCTCAAGATCGCCCGCAAGGACAAGTACGCCGAGGCACTGCGTCGCGAAGCCGAGGTCCTGTCCAGGCTGCGCAACGACTCCAAGGTCATCCACCCGGCCCTGCCCGAGCCGATCCGGATCGGCCCGCGCACCGTCCTCGTACTCGACCACGCGGGCGACCGGACCGTTGCCCGCCAGCTGCGCGAGCGCGGCCCGCTCCTCACCGACCAGCTGGAGACCTACTCCACCTACCTCTTCGCCGCCGTCGACTTCCTCGACGGCGAAGGGGTGTGGCACCGCGACCTCAAGCCCGACAACATCGCCATCCGGGTACGCCCCAACGGCACCCGGCAACTGGTGCTCTTCGACTTCTCCCTCGCCGGCCTCGACGTGGACACCGTCAGGGCCGGCACCGAGGGCTATCTCGACCCGTTCGTCGAAAACATCACCCGGGGCCGCTACGACGCCCACGCCGAGTGGTACGCCCTGGCTGTAACCCTTCACGAGATGGCCTCCGGAGAGCTGCCCCAGTGGGGCGACGGCTCCGTCCTCGCACGCCAGACCGACCCCAAGAAGTGGCCCCACCCCAAGATCGCCTCCGAGGCCTTCGACTCGGCCCTCCGCGACGGGCTCACCGAGTTCTTCGCACGCGCCCTGCATCGCGACCACCGCAAGCGGTTCCCCGACCTGAAGGAGATGCAGCGCGCCTGGCAGCGCGTCTTCGCCCTCGCCGACCTCCCCGTCCAGGGCCGCACAGGCGGCCACCCCGAGGACACCGCCGCGTCGGCCGGCGCGCTGCCCGTCGGTGAGCTTCCGCCCGTCGACCCCGCGGCGGACGAGAACGCCCGGGAGGAAGCTGCGGCCAAGGCCGGCCGCGACACCGCACTCCTCGTGGCGGGCCTGTCCCTCAGAGCGGTCTCCTTCCTCAACGGCCTGGACGTCCACACCGTCGGCGACCTCCTCGACTACTCGACCCGCCGACTCGTCAACCGCCCCGGCCTCGGTGCTCGCACCCGCGAGGAGATCAACCGCCGCATCAAGCAGTGGCGCCTCGCCCTCGACGTCCGTCAGCCCTCCCCGCTCTCCCCGGCCGAGCGCGGCGACTCCGCGGAGGAGATCGCGGAGGCACGCTCGGAGCAGCGCGAGGAGGGCAGCGACCTGCCACTGCGCCGCATCTCCCTGGACGCCCTGGTCACCCTCCTGGTGCCCAAGCCTGCCCCCCGGGGACGCAACGCCACCGAAGTGGAGGCGGTGCGGCTGCTGCTGCGACTCCCCAGCGAAGAGGGGAACCTGCCCGACGAGCTGCCCAGCTGGCCCCTGAACAAGTCCGTCGCCCCGCTGACCAGCGACCAGGTCACCGAGGGCCGCATCGCCCAGATCGTCGGCGCCCAGCGCAAACGCTGGGGCCGGGACCCGGCACTCGTAGCCCTGCGCGACGAGCTTCTCGACATACTCGCCACCATGGGCCGGGTCGCCTCGGCGACCGAACTCGCCGAAGCCCTCATCGGGCGCCGCGGCACCTCCCAGTCCGACCCCGGGGTGCGGCGCGCCCTCGGCATGGCCGCCGTACGGGCCGCGTGCGAGGTCGACTGGGGGATGACCCCGCGCCGCCTGCGCAGCCGCCGCCACGGCGAGACCGGCGACAACCGGCTACTGCTGGCCCTGGAGGTCGACGAGGACAAGGACGCCCCGGACACCCCCTCGGCCCCCGCCCTCCTCAACTACGCCGACCGGCTCGGCAAGGCGGCCGACGCCCTGGCCGCCCGCGACACCCTCGCAGGCCCCGGCACCGTACTGGAACAGGTCGTCGCCGCGGACGCGGCGTTCCGGGCCCGCTGGCCCGAGGCACAGATCACCATGGACGAGGCCCGCATGGTCACCCTGGCGGCGGCGGCCTCCCAGGACGCGGCCGCCAACGCCCGGCTGGAGATCTACGCCCGTTCCCTGGAGCCTGTACGTGCCCTCCGTCTGGCCCAGGCCGGTCTGCTGCTGCCATTGGCGGGCAGGTCCGACGACGAGCAGGACGGGCTGACTGTCGAGCAGATCCGCGACCGGGTCCACGCCCGCTTCCCCGACCTGTCCAGCCTTCCGGACGACCGGGTCCTGCTCGGCCGCCTGTTGCGGCAGGCTGGTTTCGAGCTGGAGTGGCGTACGAGCCGGAGGCGTCCGCGCGGCTGGTTCGTACCGAAGCGGGAGTCCGCCGGTGGTGACGTCACCTCTGTCGTCACGCAGCGCCGCCCCAGCCGGATCACCCGCACCGACCACTGGACGGCGCGCGACCCGGAACAGCGGGCCCGTTTGAAGGCCAGGGCCCAGCTGCAGGAGTCCGGCGGCCGTCCCGGCTTCCGGCTCCTCACGGTCCGCTTCGACGACCAGCGCCTCGCCCTGCGGACCCTCACCGAGCAGGGACGCGAGTGGCGGGCCGAACCCGTCGACGTCAGCGGCCTCTTCCTCGCGTCCCTGCGCCGCATGGTCGAGGCCCGGCCCCGGCCCACCTGGGAGACCATCCTGGAGGCGGACAACGCGGAACCGGGATCGCGGGACGCGCTGAAATTCGGCGAGTACACGGCCGCCGCGTGGCGTGACGTGGAGAAGGACATCCTGGCCGTCCTGGAGGCCCCGGCGGATTCCGGAACCGGCTCCGACGCGACGGCGGGGGAGGCCGACGCAGGTGTCGGCCGCCGCCCGGTGCTCCTGCACGACGCCTCCGTCATGGCCCGTTACGGAGGCATGGGCGTCCTTCAGCGGCTCGCCGACCTGGCCCGCCGCGGCGGCTCGGACGGGCGCGGCCTCTGGTTGCTCAGCCCGCTCACGGACCAGACGGCAGGACCTCGGCTGGACTCCGTGACCGTGCCGATCGAGGACCGCGAGGAGTGGATCAGCCTCAACCACGCCTGGGTGGTCAACGACCCGGGGGAGGAGCGGGCGGCGTAACGCCCGCTTCCGCTTCTCTTGCCCGACTCGGCCGGCTCGCCTCGGTTCAGTTCCGCCCCGCCGGGTCCGGCGGAAGGGCCCGGCTCCGGGCGTTCACGGCAGCTACGGAGGCGCGCAACCGTTCGCTGGAGGAGGCGACGCGGACGTGCGCCGGGTCCGCGTCCCACTCCCGGCCGCCGCCGACCGGCCGCAACTGGAGGTACGGGCCGACCTGATCCATGACGACCCCGGTCCGGCTCGTGCGCTCGTCGACGACGACCGTTCCGGTGGCCAGTAGGCACGGGGACGCTGCGAGCGGGCGCGGAGGTGGGGGGCTGGGTGGTGGTGCGGTCACGTGTTCCCGCCGGTGCCGGTTCCGTTGCTGGTGCTCGGGTGGGCGGCTGCTTCACGTGCGTCCGCCGCGTCGGTGAGCACGGCGGTCAGATGGTGGGCCGTGGACAGGTTCACCCGTCCCAGCTCCAGGAGCGGGCGGTGGAGGGTGGTCGTCGTGCAGGACGCCAGGTCAGGCCTGAGGGAGGGCAGGGTGACGCCGTGCCGTGCGAGGGCGGCGCTGAGCTCGTCGGATACGGCGAGCGCGGAGGCGAGGGGGTTGTCCGGGAAGGGGTAGGCGAACGAGGCGGTCGGGAGGGCAGCTGCGGTTCGGGTGCCGGTGGAGTGATTGTCACTGTTCATGCTCACAGCGTGCCTGCGTAAAGCTACGCTCAGTAGAGGCCGCGTGCCAGCAACGGAGTTGCGGGCAGCATGCGGCACTTGGCCCCGCGGAATCGGCGGGTGCGCACATGGACACCGCAAGGGGGCACAGCCGATGGCCGGCCGACAGAACCGTAACCAGGACCTGGACCCGTTCACCTCGCCGAGGACCTTCTTCGGCAGCGAGCTCCGCCGGGCCCGCGAGGCCGCCGGCCTTTCCCAGGACCAGCTCGGCGAGCGGGTCTTCTGCTCCGGCACGTACATCGGCCAGTTCGAGTCTGCGACGAGGCGACCACAGCCGGACCTGTCCAAGCTCCTCGACGACGTCCTCGACACCGGCGAGCACTTCCAGCGCCTGTGCGAACTGGCCCGCAAGTCCAAGCACGCCGACTACTTCGCGGACGCGGCGGAGCTGGAGACCCGCGCCAAGACGATCAGCGAGTACGCGCCGATGCTGGTGCCGGGGTTGCTGCAGACGGAGGCGTATGCGCGGGCGTTGACGAAGGCCACGTTGCCCTATGGGGCAGCAGATGAGGTGGAGAGGTACGTTCGCGCCCGAGTTGAACGTCAAAGGATCCTCAGCGATCCGACAGGGCCGCTGTTGTGGCAGATCGTTCACGAGGCAGCCTTGCGTGTGCCAGTTGGAGGGGCGGACGTCATGGCTGAGCAACTGGCGTGGCTCGGGGAGCTGGCGCGTACCCGCGGAGTGTTGATCCAGGTCCATCCATACGGGGCTGGGCCTCACACCTTCATGATGGGGGTGGTCTCCCTCATGACGTTCAGAGACGCACCGCCCGTTGCCTACGTCGAAGGCCCACACAGTGGCCAACTCATCGAGGATCCGGCACTGGTTGAGCGGTACCAAACGTCATACGATCTGGCCAGGGCCGCCGCACTGCCGCCGGAGGCGTCCCTCACCCTGATCGAATCGGTGGCGGAGGACTTGCTGAAATAATGATCACCCCGCGCGACCTGAGTAACGCGGTATGGCGCAAGTCGTCATACACCAATGGTGAAGGGGGGAACTGCGTCGAGATCGCAGAGGGCTTCCCCGCAGTGATGCCTGTCCGCGACAGCAAGCGCCCCGAGGGCCCAGTCATCGTCGTCGGGACTGAGGGATGGGCGTCCTTTGTGTCAGCGGTCAAGGAGGGTGTGGTTGGTACGCACTGAGCACACCCTCACGATCTGTGTCAGCCCCGTCACTCACCTGAGAGACGGGGCTGAGTCGTGGTCCAATGGATGCTTGTGCGCCGCAAGGCGCCATCCGTGACCAAACACCTCAACTGTTGGTGGGCTCAGTGATTGACAGCGTGCGTCTACTCGAGGATCTGCAGAAGCAGGTGGCCGAAGCCGAGACGGACCTCCAGGCTCAACTTGGGAGGCTACCTGAGGTCGCGAAGCGTCTGCGCGCCGAGTACGACAAAGCTTTCAAAGTGGGCAAGACGTCGGCAGCGCTTCCTCGCTGGATCGAGGAACGGGTGACCCAGTCCGCCGTGGCATGGGTACTTGGAACGGTTTTCGTGCGTTTCTGCGAAGATAACCATCTCCTTCACCTCCCCTTCCTTGCTGGAACAACAACCACGCGTGAGACACAGGCGCAGGAGCGCCACGGCCATTTCATGGCAGAAAATCCGGCACACACTCACCGTGACTGGCTATATTCGGCCTTTGAGGAGATCGGAGATTCGCCAGCTGGACGACTTCTCTTCGATAAACGCCATAACCCCCTCTATCAAATCCCTCTTTCGAATGAGGGCGCCAAAAAGTTGCTTGATTTCTGGCGCCTTCACGAAGAGACTGAAGAGGGCGGCACAGGTCTCGTGCACGATTTCGGCAGCGATGAGTGGGATACGCGTTTCCTCGGTGACATCTACCAAGATCTATCGCAGGACGCGCAAGAAAAGTATGCTCTATTTCAGACACCGGAGTTCGTTGAGCAATTTATTCTTGATCGCACCCTGAAGAAGGCGCTTGCTCAGATTGGGTATGACGTCGTCAAAATGATCGACCCGACCTGCGGTTCGGGGCACTTCCTTCTGGGAGCTTTCCATCAGATTCTAGGCGAATGGGAGCGCAGAGCCCCTAACGATGACGTACATACACGCGTGGCGGGTGCCCTTGACGCCATTCACGGAGTTGACCTGAATCCGTTTGCGGTAGCTATTGCTAGATTTCGTCTAATAATCGCTGCGCTGAAAGCGGCGGGCGTAACAAATTTGCGGGAGACGGCCCGCTATAAATGGCCGCTTCATGTCGCGACGGGCGATGCTCTCTTCAAGTCTCAGCAAGGCAAACTATTTGATGCGAGTGGGGGAGAGGTTAGGGATAGCGAGGATTATGATTTTTGGTTCGGCGTAGAAGATCTTGCCGAACATTTGGAAATTCTCACACCGGGGCGTTATCATGTAGTAGTAGGGAATCCACCGTACATCGCGGTCAAAGATTCGAAGTTGAGGGACACTTACCGCAGTCTATATAGGCATGTTTGCCACGGGCGGTATACGCTCTCAGTTCCGTTCATGCAAAGATTCTTTGAGCTTGCAAAGCGTGATGAAAGCGGCGCTGAGGCTGGTTATGTCGGACAGATCACTTCCAGTGCTTTCATGAAGCGCGAGTTCGGCGAGAAGTTGGTCGAAGGGTATCTGAATAGTGCCGTAGACCTGACTGAGGTAATCGACTCTTCTGGAGCCTATATTCCTCACCATGGCACTCCGACGGTAATCGTTGTAGGGAGGAATCGCCCTGCTGCCAGCGGAGCAAAGACCGTGCGTACGGTACGTGGAGTGCAGGGTGAGCCGGGAATTCCGGATGAGGCCGCTCAGGGGCACGTCTGGCGGGACATCGTTGAGCGAATTGATGATCCTGGGAAGAGTGTCGGTGACTGGGTCTCCGTTGACAACCTTGATCGTGAAAAGTATTTCGGCAGGCATCCCTGGATTCTGGCTGATGGCGGGGTGGAAACGATTGATGAGATCGATAGAAATTCCGTCGGAACTCTCAAAAAATCGTGGCGTGCTACGGTTGGCATCACATCGGTTACCGGAGAAGATGACCTTTATCTTTTGCCGAGGAACGGTGCTGTACGAAGGTTGGGGATCGAGAGCTATCGATCTCTGGTTTCCGGTGATGCCGTGCGGGATTTCCAGGCCCGTTCGGAGTTCGACGCAATCTGGACCTATGATGAAAATTTCAAGACCATTCCATTCTCCGGGCTTGATGACTCCGAAAAAATCCTCTCGGCTGGCAAGAGTGTAATCCGGCACAGGCGACGTTTTGGCACGCCAATGGTGCAGCGTGGCCTAGCATGGTATGAGTGGCAGGAACTCTACTCGTCAAAGCTTGAGAACCCGTTGTCGATCGTCTACGCAGAAGTGGCCACTCATAATCACTTCGCCCTCGATCGTGGCGATAAGGTTTTTAAGCAGACTGCCCCCGTTATCAAGCTTGCGGAGAATTTGGTCGAACGAGATTACGTTCAGCTGCTTGGCGTCCTCAATTCCTCTGCCGCCTGCTTCTGGCTTAAGCAGATGTGCCACATTAAGCCTAGTAATGGGGTCGGACGTGGTCTTGAATCAGAAAAATGGACAGTGTGGTCACAGTTCAACTCGACTAATGTTCGAGAGTTCCCGCTTCCTGAGGTGTTCCCTCTAGCTCGGGCAACGGAACTTGACAATCTAGCCCAGCAGTTGGCTGCCGTAACCCCATTGAGTGTCGCTGCAGACCCGGAAAAGCTGCCCACGGCCGACGTCCTTGCTGGGGCGAAGGTGGAATGGAACCGCATCCGTGCCCGGATGATTGCCGTCCAGGAGGAGCTGGACTGGGAGGTGTACGGCATCTATGGGTTGCATGCCGACCTCACGGCGCCTGAAGGCTCACTGCCCGTTGAGGGTCTGGTCCTCGGGCAGCGTGCTTTCGAGATCGATCTTGGTAGGCGCGTAAAGGATCAGAGTGTCAAGACGGAATGGTTCCGGCGTCACAAGTCGCAGATGATCACCGAGATCCCGGCCGATTGGCCCGAGGCGTACAAGGAGACCGTCCGCCGCCGGCTCGAAGCCATGAAGAACTCGTCCGTGATCGGGCTCATCGAGCGCCCCGAGTACAAGCGGCGCTGGCTCACCGACGAGTGGGACGTCCAGCAGCAGGCGGCGCTCAAGGAGTGGCTGCTCGCGCGCATGGAGAGCCGGGAGCTCTGGTACGAGACGGACTACGACGGGACGGAGCGCCCTCGCACCCGCTCCCTCCCCGAGCTGGTCGACGACCTCACCCGTGACCACGACTTCGTGGCTGTCGCGGAGCTCTACGCGCCCGGCGAGGAGCTGTCCGTGATCATCCCCAAGCTGGTCGAGGATCAGCACGTGCCGTTCCTGGCGGCCCTGCGCTACACGGAGACGGCCCACAAGAAGAAGCGCGAGGTCTGGGAGCAGGTCTGGGAGCGGCAACGGCAGGAAGATGCGGCCACTGCCGACGGTGACCATCTGAAGGCGATGGAAATCCGTGACGGCACGCCTGTGCCGCCGAAGTACACGACGGCGGACTACCGCAAGGCCTCCTACGCCGCCCAGCGCGGCGGCCTCGACGTCCCCAAGGAGCGGTTCATTTCCTACAGCCGCACCCTCAACCCGGCGATCGAGGTCCTGGGCTGGGGCGGATGGGATCACCTGGAGCAGGCCGCGGCCCTCACCGAGACCATCGAGGCCCGTACGACCTCTGGAAACTGGGAGCGGGAGGACTTCATCCCCTACCTCGCCGGTCTGCTGGAGCTGCTGCCGTGGCTGAGGCAGTGGCACCCGGAAGACGCCGGCATGTTCGAGGAGGCGCTGCTGGACTGGCAGCGGGAGGAGGAGTTCGCGGTCACCGACGAGGAGCTGCGCGCCTGGCGCCCCGCCCGCAAGACGGCGAAGAAGGCCGCGGCCAAGCCCGCCGGCGGGAAGAGCCGGAAGGCGAAGGACTGACAGAGGAGACTCTCGCCGCCCCGGCGGAGTCCGGGACAGAGACGGCAGGTGTAGTCGGCCCCTCGCAGGGACCCCTGCGAGGGGCCCCGCCCGACCCACCACCCCGCCCGCGCCCCGCTCACCCGTGCAAACCCGGCAGATCCGTGCTCCCCGCACGTTACGCTGAGGTATTCGGGTGACGTGGGCCGTCCGGGTCAGGCGGTCGGGCCTGCCGTACGCGAGTCGTGCGGCGGGCGGGGCACCGGTCCGGCGGACCTGCGCGGCGGCACCCGGAGACAGGGGCGGACGGCCCGGCGAGCGGCGGCTGCCGTTCAGGCCGGACCGGGCGGCCGAGCGGGCCACAAACGGGACACACGAGGAGTACGCGATGGCACACCCCACCCAGCCCCTGCTGCGTGAGGTCATCGACATCCCCACCGTCAGTCACGAGAGTTTCGTTCTGAAGCTCACCGAGGCGCTGGGCAGCGACGAGGAGCTTGCGAAGGCGCTGGACGCCTACGTCCTCACCGACAACCTCGTGGAGCGGTTCGGGGACGCCCTGTCCCTCATCGAGGCCGCCCTGACCAGCGGCAGCTCCAAGGCCGCCTACCTCCACGGCTCCTTCGGTTCCGGCAAGTCGCACTTCATGGCGGTGCTGGCCGCGCTGCTGGGCATCCAGGAGCGGGCGTCGCTCAGGATGCGCGGTCACGAGAGCTTCGCCGGGGCCATGCGTATGCACCCCTGGCTGCACCACACGAAGTTCCTGCTCCTGCCCTTCCACATGCTCGACGGCAAGTCCCTCGAACAGAAGGTGCTCGGCGGCTACGTGGAGCACATCCGTCGCCTCCACCCCGAGGCTCCGATCCCGCAGGTCTACCGCACGGACGCGCTGTTCGAGAACGTCCGCAGCCACCGGGAGCGGATGGGCGACGAGGCGTTCATCGACGGACTTCCGGGCGGGGACGCCGAGGACAAGTGGGGTGACTCGGTCTTCTGGACCTCCGAGAAGCTGGACACCGCGCTCGCCGCAGAGCAGGTGGACGAGGACACTCTCAACGAGGTGGACCCGCAGTGGCACCGTGAGCCCGTCACCCCCGGCGGGCTGCGCGCCAAACTGGTCTCCGACGCGCTCACCACCTGGTTCAAGGGGCTCTTCCGGGACGCCGCCGAGGACCGGCAGGCGTTCGTCTCCCTCGACCGGGGGCTCGGCATCATCGCGGCGCACGCGAAGTCCCTCAACTACGACGCGCTCGTCCTCTTCCTCGACGAGCTGATCCTGTGGCTCGCCAACCGCATCCGGGACGAGGAGTTCGTCTCCGAGCAGGCCGCCAAGATCACCAACTTCGTGGAGGGCAGCGACGCCCGCCGGGCCATCCCGGTGGTCTCCTTCATCGCCCGCCAGCGCGACCTGCGGGAACTGGTCGGCGACGAGGCCGTGCTCGGCTCGGCCGAGGTGTCCATCCAGGACACCCTCTCCCTGGCCGACGACCGGTTCCGTACGATCCCGCTGCCCGACAGCGACCTGCCGGCGATCGCACACGCGCGGCTGCTGCAGCCCCGCGAGGACGTGCCTGACGCGAAGGCCCGCATCGACCAGGCCTTCACCAACATCAAGCGCGTCAAGCCCGACGTGTGGGACGCGCTGCTGGGCGACAGCAAGGACATCACGACCGCGGACGAGGAGGCCTTCCGCCGGGCCTTCCCGTTCTCGCCGGCCTTCATGGACACCCTGGTGCGGGTCGCCGAGGCGCTGTCCCGCTCCCGCACCGGCCTGAAGCTCATGGGCCAGATGCTGTTCGACCAGCGCGACACCCTCCGCCTGGGCCAGCTCGTGCCCCTCGGTGACCTGTACGAGGTGCTGTACCGGGGCGGCAGCGACCCGTTCACCCAGACCCTGCGGGAGCAGTTCCATTCCGCGCAGGAGCTGTACAAGAACAAGCTCCAGCCCTACCTGTTCGGCCGGTACGAGCTCACCCACGACGACACCGAGGTGTACCGCCGCGACCCCGACGCACTGGACCCCGCCGTACGCGCCCGGGTGGAGTCTTTCATCGTCGACAACCGGCTCATCGGCACCCTGCTGCTGTCCGCCCTCGTGCCGTCCGTGCCCGCCTTCCAGAACCTGACCGTCAAGCGGCTCACCGCCCTCAACCACGGCATCGTCACCTCTCGGGTGCGCGGCTTCGAGGCCAAGGAAGTCGCGAAGAAGGCCAAGGAATGGGCCGACGAGTTCGGTGAGATCAAGTACACCGAAGGACCCGACGCGGGGATCTCGCTGGAGCTCGTAGGGGTCGACTACGAGTCCGTCGTCACCCGCGCCCAGACCAACAACAACCCGTCCAACCGCCGCGGCCTCCTCAAGCGCATGCTGTGGGAGGAGCTGGGGGTGACCGAGGGCCAGCTCGACGACCAGCTCAACCTGTCGTGGCGCGGCTCCCGGCGGACCGCCGAGGTCCTCTTCGGCAACCTCGCCGACGCCAACACCCTGGACGACGACAAGGTCAAGCCGCGCCAGCCCGGCAACTGGCGGCTCATCGTCGACATGCCCTTCGACGACGTCTACGGCGAGGCCGAGGACCGCGACCGCATCATGCGGCTCAAGAACCTCCCCGACCACGACGAGATCCGCACCATCGGCTGGATCCCCGCGCACTTCACGCACGCCATGTACACGAAGTTCCAGCGGCTGGTCATCATCGACTACGTCCTCAACGGGCAGCGCTTCGAGTCCTACGCCGGACACCTCAGCCCCAACGACCGGGAACGCGCCAAGGACGCCCTGCGCAACCAGCACCGCCGCCTGTCCAGCACCGTACGGACCGCACTCAAGCAGGCCTACGGCCTCCTGCCGAAGGACCCGGCGGTCGTCGGCGCCTACGACGAGCACATCCTGCCCGTCCCCGACATGCAGGGGATCGTGCTGGAGTACAACCAGTCGCTGTACGACGCGGCGCGGCGCATCATCTCCAACGCCCTCGCCCACCAGTACCCGGCCCATCCCGACTTCGACCCGCAGAACGAGCAGCTGTCGGTGCGGACGGCCGACGTCAAGACCGTCTTCGGGTACCTGCGCACCGCCTCCGACGAAGGCACCGACGTCGTCGAGATCCGCCCGAAGGACCGCCCGCTGATGGCCCGCATCGCCGGTCAGAAGGGCCTGAAACTGGGCACCATGTTCGAGGCCCGCTTCCAGCTCGGCCGGCACTGGGAGGAGCACTTCGGGCAGAAGGCCGGCACCGTCTACGACGACCAGGACATCCCCGTCCGCACCCTCCTCGACTGGATCGACGAGCCCCTGCCGCACGGCCTCGACCCGGTCCTCGCCAACCTGGTGCTCTGCGCCTACGCCGAGCGCACCGACCGGGTGTGGACCTACCACAACGGACCTGTCGAGGTCGCCGACCCGGCCGCCCTCAAGACGGTCTACAGCCTGCGGGCGCAGGAACGCCCCACCGAGGATGTGTGGAACGAGGCCGTCGAGCGCGCGGCACGCATATTCGGCGAAGCCCCGCTGTCGCCGATGCGCCGGGCCCGCATCATCGCCGAGTTCAGCGACCGGATCAGGGCCCGGGCCGCGCAGCTGCGCCCCGCGGCGAGGAAACTCGTCGACGAGCTGGAGGAGCACGCCGGCTACCTCGGTCTGGACACCGAGAACGACGAGGGGCGCCTCGGCACCGCCCGCCGCGCAGCCGTCCTCGCGGACGACCTGACCGACGCCGACCGGCACGACCCGCTTGCCGTCGTCACCCTGCTCGCCAGTGCCGACACCGGTGACCGGGCCGGCCAGGAGCGAATCGGGACGTCCCTGATCAGTGCGCCCGCCGTCCTCGGCGCTCTGACGGGCGTGCCCTGGTCCAGCGTTTACGACATGGCCCGCGACGTGCGCGAACCGTACGCCACCGAGGCCCGCGTCGTCCTCGACTCCCTGCACGGCACGGCACGGGCGGACGAGAACACCGCCGTCCTCGACACCGCGCTGGAGAAAGCGACCCGGGAACTCACCGCGATCCTGCGCCGCGCCAACGCCGCACAGACCCCGCCGCCCGCGCCCCCCGCCGGCCCGCAGCCCGGCCCCGCGCCGGTTCCCGCGCCCGCCCGGTTCCCCCTGCCCAGCAACGGCGCTCCGGCTCCGAACGGCAACGGCACGTCCGTCGCCGTACCGGAACAGTCGCACGGGCAGTACGAGACGGAGGCCGCCGACGCCATCGACCGGCTGCGGGCAGAACTCGCCGAAGTGACCGAGGCTCACCCGCACGTCCGCGTCCAGATCACCTGGCAGGTGATCGACCAGCCGTGAGCGCGAACAGCACCACCGCTCCGCCGCCCGGACACGGCGCCGGGCAGTCCCGCCCCAGGCCCGCCCACCCCGCCGCGGTCGTCCAGGTACTGGAAGCCCGTTCCTTCACCGAGGGCGAGCCCCGCATCGTCCTCATCCGTGCGGAGCCGCACTGGAACGGGCCCCGTCGGCTGCCACTCGGCGGCGGCCGAAGCGCGCACATCACCACCGCCGTCTCACCGCTCGCCGTGCTGGACACACTCGTCGCATGGGAACGGACCGACGCCGGCGAACAGGACGTGCTCGCCGTCATCACCGATGTCGAGGACGCCGACCTCGGCCCCGGCCTGCTCGCCCGGGTCTACCGCAACCGCGTCTACCCCATAGAGCCCTGGGCCGTCGTCCGTCGCCTCTTCGGCGCCGTGGGCCTCGATCCCCGCCTGACCGCCGAGGGCTGGGCGGCGGAAGCCCTCATCGACGCGGCTGGCCAAGAGAGCTGGCCCAAGACCCCCGGCACGGTCCTCTCCCGCGACACCGCCCTGTCCCGGCTCGCCGCCGGGCGGTTGTCCACCGCCGCTCACCGCCTCGACCCCGGCCGGCTCGACCTGCACGCCCTGATGGCCTGGTCCCTCGCTCCCGGCGCGGTCGAACGCGTCGCCTCGCTGCGCGACCAGGAACGGCGCGGACTCGCGGCCTGGCTCGCCGACTCCGACCGGGTGGGCCTCCGGGCGCACCAGGCGCTCACCGCGCTGTTCGCGCTCTTCGAGGCGGGCAACGGCGCCGACGCTGTGCCCATGGGGCTGGTGTGCGCCGCCCTGTGGGGCGGGAAAGTACCCGCGGGAGTGGACCGTGCCCGTGGCCGCGCGGAGCTGAAGTTCGGCGGCCGGCGACTCGACGACGACAGCTTCGCCGCCTTCGGTGCCGAGACCGAGGACTACGTCCGGGTTCTGCTGACCGCCCGCTCCGCGGACGTGACCGAGGACGAGCCGGTGCTGCCGGGACCCGACCCCCGCGCTCTCATGGCCCGCGCGGACGTCCTCATCCGCGACATGGGAGCAGAGGACGCCGCCGCCGCCAGCGACCTGCTCGAAACCGGACAACGGGCACGCTACGGAGCCGTCGCCCGCGCACTGGCCGCCTGTGTTCCCACCGACCCGGGCAAGTCCCCGGCCGAGCGACGCATCCGCGACCTGAAACACGCCGTCGAACGCCTGACCGGGCACGAGCTGTCCCGGCTCGCGAGCCACCGCGCGACCATGACCCGGATCCGTATGGCGCAGCGGCTCGTGCACTGGCTCGCCCAGCCCCCGGCCACCGGATTCATCACCGCGGCCGAGGCGGTGCAGCAGCACATCGCCACCTACGGGTGGGTCGACCTCGCCCACGGCTGGATCACCGACGGCGACCACGCCCACCCGGAACTGCCCGGCGCGCTCGCCACACTGAGCACCGCCGTACGGGCCCGGCGGCAGGCTCTCGACGAGGCTTTCGCCCACTGCCTCGCCGAGGAGACCCGCAGCGGTGCCGCACCGCGCGACGCCCTTGTCGTCGAGGACTTCGCCCGCCGCGTCCTGGCACCGGTGGTCAAACCCGCCCGCCCGTCGAGCGCCGGAAGCCCGCCGCTCCTCCTCGTCGTACTCGACGGAGCGAGCGCCGCCGTGGCCGCGGCCCTCGCCGAGCAACTGCGCGCTCGGTCCTGGGCCGAATATGACCCGGTGGCCGACACCGCGGGAGACCGTCAGCGGCGCGGAATGCTTGCCGCGCTGCCCACGATCACCCGGGCCTCCCGCGGCTCGCTCTTCGCCGGCGAGCTCACCGAGATCGACCAGCAGGAAGAACGCAGGCGTTTCGCGGCACACCGCTTTTGGGGCGGAGCAAAAGTCCAGCTCTTCCACAAGGCCGACCTGCGGGGAGGCGCGGGACACGCCCTCGGCGGCGAACTCGCCGAGGCACTCGCCGACCCTGACACCCACGTGGCCGTCGTCGTCAACACCATCGATGACCGCCTCGGCGAGGACCGGGCCATGTCCCACTGGCAGCTGAACGAACTCCTCGGCATGGAACCACTGCTGACCCAGGCCCGCACCACCGGCCGCGCCCTGGTCATCACCGCCGACCACGGACACGTCATCGACCACGGCACCGACAAGGAGAACGTCCCCGACGCGCTCTCCGCACGGCACCGCCGAGGCACCACACCAGCGGGCCGTGGCGAGACCGTCCTCGCCGGACGGCGCGTCGTCGCCGAAGGGCAGCGCATCACCGCCCTGTGGGACACCGGGCTGCGTTACGGAAACCGGCAGGCCGGATACCACGGCGGTGTCGCCCTCGCCGAAGCTGCCATCCCCGTGCTGGCCTTCGCCCCCCACGGCGCCCTCGTACCCAAGGGCTGGCGGGAGCTCGGCCCCCAGCGGCCCTTCTGGTGGTCCCTGACAGAGGACACCGTTCCCGGCGTACCGGTCCCGTCCGCACCGGCACCGGCCATCACACCGCCGGCCAGGCGCACGCCCTCGGCCGCCGATCTGCGGAAGAGGGCGGAAGAGCAGCAGGCCGCCGAGCATGAGACCGGCCAGGGAGCGCTGCTGTCCTTCGACGACATCAGCACGACCGAGCCGACCGGGCCGGCCGCACTTCCCCCCAGCCCGCCCCGGCCTCGGCCGCCGAACAGCTCATCGAGGAGCTGCGCACGTCCGACATCATGAGCGCGCAGCTCGGCTCACTGCCACGCCCCGAGGAATTCGACACCGTCGCAAAGGCCGTCCAGGCACTCGTCGACGCCCACGGAATCCTCCCGGTCACCGCGGTCGCGGAACGGGCCGGGAAACGCGCCACGCGCGCCGCGGGCTTCGCCGCCACACTGCAACGCGTACTCAACTACGACCAGGCGGAGGTCCTCACCCTCACCGACAACGGACGCTCCCTCCGGCTCGACGTACCGCTGCTAAGACGGCAGTTCCGCATCGGCACGACAGACGGAGCACGGACGTGACAGCCCAGGGCATCAGCCCCGAACGCCGCATGCGACTGATCGACGCACTGCGGCGGGGCGCCGTACCCGAGACCGGACTTGGGGTCCTCGCGGTCGGCCTCGGCCGGTTCGAGGCAGCCGTCGACGCGGAACTCGACGCGGTCGCCACCGGATCAGCCGTCTTCAAAGCCGTACGGGGCGAATACGGCTCGGGCAAGACCTTCTTCACCCGCTGGCTCGCCGAACGCGCCAAGCACCGCAACTTCGCCGTCGCCGAAGTACAGGTCTCCGAGAACGAAACCCCACTCCACAAACTGGAGACGGTCTACCGGCGACTCACCGAGCGCCTCGCCACCAACACCTTCCCGCCCAGCGCCTTCCGGCCCGTCGTAGACGCCTGGTTCTACGCCCTGGAGGAGGACGCACTCGCCGCCGACGCCACCGACGACGAACTGCCGCAAGCCGTGGACGGCCTCCTCACCGCACGCCTTGCCGAGGTCTCCCGCGTCGCACCGGCGTTCGCCACCGCCCTGCGCGGCTACCGGCGCGCCCAGGACGCGGGCGACGACGCCACCGCCGAATCCGTCCTGGCCTGGCTCGGCGGGCAGCCCCACGTCGCCGCGGCGGCCCGCCGAAGCGCAGGCGTCCGCGGCGACCTGGACCACTTCGGGGCCCTCGGCTTCCTCCAGGGCCTGCTGACCGTCCTCAAGGACTCCGGCCACCCCGGGCTGCTTCTCGTCCTCGACGAGGTGGAGACGCTGCAGCGAGTCCGCTCGGACGCCCGGGACAAGGCACTCAACGCACTGCGTCAACTCATCGACGAGGTGCACTCCGGGCGGTTCCCGGGCCTCTACCTCCTCATCACCGGCACGCCCGCCTTCTTCGAAGGGCCGCAGGGCGTCCAGCGGCTGGCACCGCTCGCCCAGCGCCTGGCCACCGACTTCACCACCGACGCACGGTTCGACAACCCGCGCGCCGTGCAGCTCAGGCTCCCCGGTTTCACCGTGGAATCCCTGACCGACCTCGGTGGCAGGGTCCGGGACATCTATGCCTCGGGCGCCGAACGCGAAGCCGCAGAACGAGTACTGGGCGTCGTCGACGACTCCTACGTGGCCGACCTCGCGCGCGCCGTGGCGGGAAATCTCGGTGGCAGAGTCGGCGTCGCACCGAGGCTCTTCCTCAAGAAGCTCGTGGGTGACGTACTGGACCGTGTGGAGCAGTTCGAGGACTTCGATCCGCGCAAGCACTACGCGCTCACAGTCACTGATTCCGAGCTCACCGGGACCGAGAGGAACGCCGCGGCAGGCTCGGCCGACGACATCGAACTCCCTCTGTGAGGCGCCCGTGAACTCCGGCTACACCCCGGACGCGGTCGACCGGCTCCATTCCGTCGTCCTGCACCACATCGCCAACACCCTCGGCTGGCCCGATCTGCGCCCTCTTCAGAAAGCCGCGATCCATCCGCTCATGGACGGCACGGACGCGCTGCTCCTCGCGCCCACCGCCGGCGGCAAAACCGAAGCCGCGGCCTTCCCGCTGCTGTCGAAAATGGCCCAGGCACGGTGGACGGGGACCTCGATCCTCTACGTGTGTCCGCTCAAAGCACTGCTCAACAACCTGCTGCCGCGCCTGGAGAGCTACACCTCATGGCTCGGACGTTCTACGGCCCTCTGGCACGGCGACGTCTCACAGACCCGGCGCAAACGCATTCTGTGGGAGCGGCCCGACATCCTGCTGACCACGCCGGAGTCGCTGGAAGCAATGCTGGTCAGCGCAAACGTCGATCACCGCGCCTTCTTCTCGGGGCTTCGGGCGGTCGTCGTGGACGAGGTCCACGCCTTCGCAGGCGATGACCGGGGTTGGCACCTCCTTGCCGTGCTGGAACGCCTGGAACGGGTCGCCGGCCGTCCGGTGCAGCGGATCGGCCTCTCCGCGACCGTGGGTAATCCTCCGCAGCTCCTGTCCTGGCTGCAGGGCTCCGGTGCCGGGAAACGACCCTCACAGGTGGTCGATGTCAGCAGCCCCGCACCGACGGCCGGCCTTCCGCCGTCCGGAGACATCCAGCTCGACTACGTGGGTTCCCTGGAGAACGCCGCCACCGTTATCGCCTCACTCCACCGAGGAGAGAAGCGCCTGGTCTTCTGTGAGACCCGGCGGCACGTCGAGAAGCTCGGCGAGTGCCTGCGCGCCAAAGGCGTGACCACGTTTCTCTCGCACGCCTCCCTCGCGGTCGACGAGCGCCGACGCGCCGAGGAAGCGTTCAGTGAGGCGCGCGACTGCGTCATCGTCTCCACCAGCACCCTCGAACTCGGCATCGACGTGGGTGACCTCGATCGAGTCGTTCAGATCGACGCACCGCCCACCGTGGCGTCCTTCCTCCAGCGTCTGGGCCGAACCGGCAGACGGCCGGGAACCACCCGCAACTGCCTCTTCCTCACCCTCGACGAAGACGGCCTGCTCGCCGCCGCGGCCCTGCTCCTGCAGTGGTCACGAGGCTGGGTCGAGCCAGTGGTGGCCCCACCCGAGCCCCGCCACATCGCCGCGCAGCAGGTACTCGCCCTCTGCCTGCAGGAGAACACCGTCGGGGAACACCTCTGGCAGGAATGGTGGGGCGGGCTGGGCCCCTTCGGACCCCCGGCCGAACCGATCGTGAAACACCTGGTCGACGAGGGCTACCTCGAACGCGACGGCGGCATGCTGTTCATCGGCCCCGAAGCGGAGCAGCGCTTCGGCTACCGCCACTTCATGGACCTGACGGCGGTGTTCACCGCCGCGCCGGAGTTCACCGTGCTCTTCGGCCGCAAGGAGATCGGATCGACCGATCCCGCCCTGTTGACCGAGAAAGTGGCCGGCCCACGACGCCTCCTGCTG
Organism: Streptomyces sp. BB1-1-1; assembly: GCF_031597775.1. NCBI lineage: Bacteria > Bacillati > Actinomycetota > Actinomycetes > Kitasatosporales > Streptomycetaceae > Streptomyces > Streptomyces sp. BB1-1-1. The sequence continues at coordinate 5,170,307 of NZ_CP134203.1, forward strand.
GCGGGACGCAGCTGGCAGGTCACCTACGTCGACTGGTCCAGGCGCCGGTGCTTCGTCGAGCCTGTGGAGAGCGGCGGGAAGGCACGGTGGGCCGGAGCGGGCTTGGCCCGGGGAGCCTCGTACGAAATCACGCGCGGCGTACGCGAAGTCCTGATGGGTACCGATCCGTCCGTGTCGCTGACACGGCGCGCCCAGGACGCCCTGGCCGCCGCCCGCGAGAACGCCGTCGAACGCGTGCACCCGGGCGGAACCGTCGTCGTCCGTGGAGGTCGCGATACCGGCGTGCGCTGGTGGACGTGGGCCGGGCAGAGAGCGAACGCCACACTCGCGGCCACCCTCAGTGAGATCGCCGACCCCCTTCAGTACCCCACGGACGCCTGCATCCGCCTCCGAGAGGACCTGACAGCCGCCGAATGGCAGCAGGCCAGGACCCGAGCGGCAGAACAGCTCAGTCTGCCTTCTGTGGACCCGCGAGCGTCGCGGGGACTGAAGTTCAGCGCCGCCCTGCCGGAGCGTCTCGCGACGGCCACGCTGGCCGCTCGTCTGGCGGATCCGGACAGGGCCGCATCGGTCCTCGAGGAGCCCACCAGGCTGACCCTGCTCCTCTGATTCACGGGCCTGCCAGGCAGAAAGTCCTAGGAGTTGTACGCGCTCTGCGCCCGCTCCAGCCCCTCGATCACCAGAGCCTCGACCGCGTCCGTCGCCCGGTCCACGAAGTAGTCCAGCTCCTTGCGCTCCGTCGACGAGAAGTCCCGCAGCACGAAGTCCGCCACCGGCATCCGCCCCGGCGGCCGTCCGATCCCGAACCGCACCCGGTGGTAGTCGGACCCGAGCGCCTTGGTGATCGACTTCAGCCCGTTGTGGCCGTTGTCGCCGCCGCCCAGCTTCAGCCGCAGTACGCCGTAGTCGATGTCCAACTCGTCGTGGATCGCCACGATGTTGCCGACCGGCACCTTGTAGAAGTCCCGCAGCGTCGTCACCGGCCCGCCCGACACGTTCATGAACGACATCGGCTTCGCCAGGATCACCCGCCGGCCCGCCGGCCCGGGCGGCCCGATCCGCCCCTCGACCACCTGCGCCTGCGCCTTGCCGTGCCGCTTGAACCGTGCCCCGATCCGCTCCGCCAGCAGATCCGCCACCATGAAACCGACGTTGTGCCGGTTCGAGGCGTACTCGGGGCCCGGATTGCCGAGACCGGCCACCAGCCAGGGCGCACTCGCGTCCGTCGTCACGTCCCTGTCTCCTTCGTATCCCTCATACCAGTCCACCCCGTCCACACATGCGCGTCGGCCGCTGCCCCGCACGGGAACAGCGGCCGACGACAGAAGACCGTAGCGAGGATCAGGCCTCGGCGGCCTCGTCGCCCTCACCCTCGGCGGGGGCCTCCTCGGCCTGCGCGGCCAGGACCTGGAGGACGACCGTGTCCTCCTCGACGGCCAGCTTGGTGCCGGCCGGGAGCGGGATGTCCTTGGCCAGGATGGAGGCGCCGGCCTCCAGACCCTCGACGGAGACGGTGACCGACTCCGGAATGTGCGTGGCCTCGGCCTCGACCGGCAGCGCGTTCAGGACGTGCTCCAGCAGGTTGCCGCCCGGGGCCAGCTCGCCCTCGGTCTGCACGTAGATCTCGACGCTGACCGTCTCGCCGCGCTTCACCAGCTGCAGGTCGACGTGCTCCAGGAAGCCCTTGATCGGGTCACGCTGCACGGACTTCGGGATCGCCAGCTCGTTGGTCTTGCCGTCGATGTCCAGCGCGATCAGGACGTTCGGCGTGCGCAGCGCCATCAGCAGGTCGTGACCCGGAAGCGTCAGGTGCAGCGGGTCCGAACCGTGACCGTACAGAACACCCGGAACCTTGTCGTCACGGCGGATGCGGCGCGCGGCACCCTTGCCGAACTCGCTGCGCGTCGTGGCGGTGAGCTTTACCTCAGACATGATCACTCCTCGTAGAAATCAGAACGGACGTGGTCACCCGGCCACGAACGGCCTGCTACGAAGAGCGCGTCGATTACGGACCGCCGTACCCACGCCTTCGAAAAGACGAGTACGGCCTCCCTCGCCGAGCAACTTGTGCAGTCTACTCGGAGAGGAAGGCCGTACCCAAAACGATCAGGGGTGACGCCCTGCAGAACGGTTACTGCACGACGCTCACTGCTCGTCGAACAGGCTCGTCACCGAACCGTCCTCGAACACCTCACGCACCGCACGCGCGATCGTCGGCGCGATCGACAGCACCGTGATCTTGTCCAGCTCCAGCTCGTGCGGCGTCGGCAGCGTGTCCGTGAACACGAACTCGCTCACCTTCGAGTTCTTCAGCCGGTCCGCCGCCGGACCCGACAGCACACCGTGCGTCGCCGTCACGATGACGTCCTCCGCACCGTGTGCGAACAGGGCGTCCGCCGCGGCGCAGATCGTGCCACCGGTGTCGATCATGTCGTCGACCAGGACACAGATCCGGCCCTTCACGTCACCGACGACCTCGTGCACCGTGACCTGGTTCGCCACGTCCTTGTCCCGCCGCTTGTGCACGATCGCCAGCGGCGCGCCCAGACGGTCGCACCAGCGGTCCGCCACCCGCACCCGGCCGGCGTCCGGGGAGACCACCGTCAGCTTCGAGCGGTCCACCTTCGCGCCCACGTAGTCCGCCAGCAGCGGCAGCGCGAACAGGTGGTCCACCGGGCCGTCGAAGAAGCCCTGGATCTGGTCCGTGTGCAGATCCACGGCCAGGATCCGGTCCGCACCCGCGGTCTTCATCAGATCCGCGATCAGACGCGCCGAGATCGGTTCACGTCCCCGGTGCTTCTTGTCCTGCCGCGCGTAACCGTAGAACGGCACGATGACGGTGATGGAGCGGGCCGACGCGCGCTTCAACGCGTCGATCATGATCAGCTGCTCCATGACCCACTTGTTGATCGGGGCCGTGTGGCTCTGGATCAGGAAACAGTCCGCACCACGCGCCGACTCCTGATAACGCACGTAGATCTCGCCGTTGGCGAAGTCGAAGGCCTTCGTCGGGACGACCCCGATACCCAGCTGGTGGGCGATCTCCTCGGCAAGCTCGGGGTGGGCGCGGCCGGAGAAGAACATCAGCTTCTTCTCGCCGGTCGTCTTGATCCCGGTCACAGCACTGTCTCCTCAGAGGTTTCGCAGCTGAGCGTCACGGGCGCTCTCCCGACTGGCCGCGGGGGGCGTCTCAGCTGGTGGGGTGCGGGTATGCACTTATCACGGTACGCCGTGTTCGGCGCGCCGGTTTCCGGTCAGCCTTCGCCGCCGGCCTCCCGGGACACCGCCTCGGCCGCCTTCGCCGCCGCGCTCCCCGGACGCTTACGAGCCACCCAACCCTCGATATTCCGCTGCTGGCCGCGGGCCACGGCCAGCGAACCGGGCGGCACGTCCTTCGTGATCACCGAGCCGGCGGCGGTGTAGGCACCGTCCCCGACCGTGACAGGAGCCACAAACATGTTGTCCGAGCCCGTCTTGCAGTGCGAGCCGACGGTCGTGTGGTGCTTGCTCTCCCCGTCGTAGTTCACGAAGACGCTCGCCGCGCCGATGTTCGTGTACTCGCCGATCGTCGCGTCACCCACGTAGGAGAGGTGCGGGACCTTGGTGCCCTCGCCGATCGAGGAGTTCTTCGTCTCCACGTACGTACCGATCTTGGCCTTCAGGCCGAGCCGGGTGCCGGGCCGCAGATACGCGTACGGACCCACCGTCGCCTCCGGGCCGACCACGGCGCCCAGGGAGACCGTGTTGTCCACGCGGGCGCCCGCACCGACACGGGTGTCCGTGAGGCGGGAGTTCGGCCCGACCTCGCAGCCCTCGGCGAGGTGCGTGGAGCCCTCCAGCTGCGTACCCGGGTGGACGACGACGTCCTGCTCGAACGTCACCGTCACGTCGACCCACGTCGTCGCCGGGTCGACGACGGTCACGCCGGCCAGCATGGCCCGCGTCAGCAGCCGGTCGTTCAGGGCCCGGCGGGCCTCGGCGAGCTGCACGCGGTTGTTGATCCCCGCGATCTCCCGGTGGTCACCGGCCACGGACGCGCCGACCCGGTGACCGGCCTCACGCAGGATGCCGAGGACGTCGGTGAGGTACTCCTCGCCCTGGCTGTTGTCCGTCCGCACCTTGCCGAGCGCGTCGGCGAGCAGCTGCCCGTCGAAGGCGAAGACGCCCGAGTTGATCTCGCGGATCGCCCGCTGCGACTCCGACGCGTCCTTGTGCTCCACGATCGCCGTGACGGCACCGGAGGCCCCGTCCCGCACGATCCGGCCGTACCCCGTCGCGTCCGGCACCTCGGCCGTCAGCACGGTGACGGCGTTCCCGTCGGCGGTGTGGGTGGCGGCGAGGTCCCGGAGCGTCTCGCCGGTGAGGAGGGGGGTGTCGCCGCAGACCACGACCACGGTCCCGTCGACGGCACCGCCCAGCGCCTCCAGGCCCATCCGCACCGCGTGCCCGGTGCCGTTCTGCTGCTCCTGCACGGCGGTGCGTACGTCGGGGGCGACCTCGGCGAGGTGCGCGGTGACCTTCTCGCGGGCGTGCCCGACGACGGCGACCAGGTTCTCGGGGTCCAGCTCACCGGCGGCGGCGAGCACGTGTCCGACGAGGGACCGGCCGCACAGCTCGTGCAGGACCTTGGGGGTGGCCGACTTCATACGGGTGCCCTCACCCGCTGCGAGAACGACGACGGCTGCCGGGCGAATGGCGCTCACGGGATGCCCTTCGGCTTTTGGGGGTGGGGGTGGACGTCCGCAGGATACCGGGGTGGTTTGTGGGGGACATGAGTGCGGGCCCTGGCAGACGCGCCAGGGCCCGGAAGAGGCAGCTCCCCCATCAGGATTTGAACCTGAACTTAAGGGACCAAAACCCTCAGTGCTGCCTGATTACACCATGGGGGATGGAACTCGACCGATCCGGACATTCCGTCAGGTCGCCGAGTCGGCACCCAACACTATGCCGTACCAGGTGCCTTCCGTGCGACGGTACAACTCGGCACCTGATCCCCGCTTCCGAGGGTGCCGGGTGGGCCGTTCAGGTATTCGAGGGATATCGCGTCCTATCGTTTGTCGAAAGTCACCGGAAATGGGGCGCCCCCCGCCCGTAGGCTGGAGGGCATGACCACGACGGGGGAAGACCACGTACCGGCCCGGGGTGGGCCTTGGTGGTGGGACAGGCGGCGCGGTGCGGTGCTCGATGTGAGCCTCGGTGCCGTGTCCGCGCTGGAGTGCGCGGTGGAGGGGATTCCGTTCGCGCGGGAAGCCGGGATTCCGATGGCGGCGGGGGTCGTCTTCGGGTTGCTGGCCGGTTCGGTGCTGGTGGTGCGGAGGAAGTGGCCGCTCGCGGTCGTGCTGGTGGGGATCGCCATCACGCCGGCCGAGATGGGCTTCCTGCTGGGCGTCGTCGGCCTGTACACGCTGGCGGCGTCGGAGTTGCCGCGGCGGATCATCGCGTCGCTGGCCGGAATGTCGTTCCTGGGCACGCTGATCGTGACGTTCGTGCGCCTGCGGCAGGACATGGCGCGGGACGGCATCGACTTCGGGGACTGGTTCCTCCCGTTCGCGTCGATCGGAACGTCCCTGGGGATGACCGCGCCGCCGCTGCTGCTGGGCATGTACGTGGGGGCGCGGCGGCGGTTGATGGAGAGCCTGCGGGAGCGGGCGGACAGCCTGGAGCGGGAGCTTCAGCTGCTCGCCGAGCGTGCGGAGGAGCGCGCGCAGTGGGCGCGCAACGAGGAGCGCACGCGGATCGCGCGGGAGATGCACGACGTGGTCGCGCACCGGGTGAGTCTGATGGTGGTGCATGCCGCCGCGCTTCAGGCCGTGGCCCGGAAGGACCCCGAGAAGACGGTGAAGAACGCCGCGCTGGTGGGGGACATGGGGCGGCAGGCGCTGACGGAGCTGCGGGAGATGCTCGGGGTGCTGCGCAGCGGTGGGGACGGTGGGCGTGCGGAGCGGGCTTCGGTGCCGTTGGCGGCGGTGGGGGTGGCCGCGGCGGCGGCGGCCTCGCGGGCCGCGGACGGCGGTGAGGGGTCCGTCGACGGGCCGGCTCTGTCCGAGCTGGACGAGTTGATCGGGCAGTCGGAGGCGGCCGGGATGGTCGTGAACCTGTCCGTGGAGGGGGAGGGGCGTTCGTACGCGGCGGAGGTGGAGTCGACGGCGTTCCGGGTGGTGCAGGAGGCGTTGACCAACGTCCACAAGCACGCGGCGGGCGCGAAGACGTATGTGCGGCTGGCGCACCGGGCGTCGGAGATCGCGATGCAGGTGGAGAACGAGCCGCCGCCGGAGGAGTCGTCCTCGGCGCGGTTGCCGTCGGGGGGCAACGGGCTGGTCGGGATGAAGGAGCGGGTGACCGCCCTGGGCGGCGTGTTCGTGTCGGGGCCGACCGACGCGGGGGGTTTCCGGGTGTCGGCGGTGATTCCGGCGTCGTAGCCGCGAGACCGGCCGCGACGCCTGTCGGCCCGTGGTGGCCTGCCGGCCCGTGGTGACCTGTCGGCTCGCGGTGGCCTGTCAGCCCGTGGTGAGGCGGGTCGGCTGGGCGCCGGAGACGAGGGTGGCGAGGGCCTGGTCGATGTCGGGGCCGAGGTACCAGTCGCCGGTGTGGTCGAGGGCGTAGACGCGGCCTTCGGTGTCGATGGCGATGAGGGCCTGGCTGTCGGTCTCGGTGCCGAGGGGGCAGGTCCGGGTGTCGAGGGCGCGGCCGAGGTCACCGAGGGTGCGGGCCATGTGGAGGCCGTGCAGGGGGTCCAGGTGCAGGGTGGCGGGGGCGATCTGGCGGCCGGGGCCGGTGGGGGCGATGTGCAGGCCGCCGAATTCGGCCCAGGCCTCGACCGCGGCGGGGAAGACGGTGTGCCGGTGTCCGGCGGGTGAGGTGTGCTCGCGCAGGGCGTCGGCCCAGATTTCGGCCTGCTTGATGTCCCAGCGTCCGGGCTGCCAGCCGGCGTCGCGCAGGGCGGCGTCGACGGGGACGGGGAAGCGGGTGGTGGAGGTGCGGTCGGCTTGCATCTGCCCTTGGTTCGTTTGGGTCCGGCTCTAGGTCTACGTCGTCTGGTGGGGCGTCGGCGTCGGTCGCCGGTGGGTCAGTCGTCGCTCGCGGTGGGGTCGACGATGCGGACGCCGAAGTGCGCGCTGAGGGCCGTGCAGGCGCGGCACGGTGCGGCGAAGCTGCCGTGCAGGGGGTCGCCGTCCTCGCGGATGCGGCGGGTGGTGAGCTTGGCGTGCTTGAGCGCCTTGCGGGCTTCGCCGTTGGTCATGGGTTTTCGTGCCGCGCGTTTGCTGCGGGTGGCGTCCGCGGTGGCCAGGTGCCGCGAGATGAGGATGGTCTCGGCGCAGCGGCCGGTGTAACGGTCGCGTTGGCCACTGGTGAGGGTGTCGAGGAAGTCCTGTACGAGGTGGTGCAGGGCGGGCGGCGTGTCGGCGCGGGTGGCGGTGCCCGTGAGCGTGGTGCCGCGCACCGAGAGTGCGGCGGCGACGGTGGGGAGTATGCCGTCGCGGCGGTGCTGGAGGGCGGGGGCGTGGCGGGCTTCGGTGGCGCTCCAGCCGATGCGGGGGTCGCCGCCCCGGGGGTCGTCGGACCGCCCGGTGTGAGGTCCCGTCTGTGTCGCACTCATGATCATCTTCCCCTCCTGAGCATCCCCCCGAAGGTCACAGACTGCCAAATCCCGTGGCTGCTGCGGAAGCTGGGGCGTGGTGACACGCCCGGGTATGGGCGTTCCGTCACGGGAGGGTGACGGCAGGTCACGGAAGCGGAGGGGCGGGTGTCGGGTGCGGGGTCCGGCGCCGGTGACCGGTCTCGTCGTACCGCATAGGCTGTCGGCACCGCGATCGCGTGCGGTGACCGGACAGTGCAGACAGATCAGACAGACACAGATCAGACAGACGCCGCAGGGGGCAACCGCCATGACGACAGGTCGGCTCGGGCTGGGGGCACCTCCCGGCCGCCAGGACGGGGGACACGCCGCGCCGCCGAACGCGGCCTATGCCGGGCAGGTCGTACATTTCCCGGATCCGGTGCGGGCGGCACGTCACCCGAGAGGGGTACGGGTCGACGAGGGCGGTTACCCCGTCTTCTCGCCGTACGCCCGCGCGATCGCGGAGATCGCGGACCCGCCGGAGGGTTTCGGGGTCGACGAGCTGCGGCTGACGGACTACGTGTCGGCGAACGCCGCGCTGTCGGCGTCGGGACACGAGCTGTGGGACACGGTGCCGGCGGTGGCGACGCCGCACGGCTGGACGTGGCACCACGTGGCCGGGTCGCGGCGGATGGAGCTGGTCCCGGTCGAGGTGAAGGCGCTGCTGCGCCACCACGGCGGGATCGCCACGGCGGCGGTGGACCAGGGCAAGCGCGGGACGCGGCCGTTGCAGGAGACGCGTCCGGCGCACTTCGGTCTGCCGAAGTCGGGTGTCGCCGTGTCGGAGCAGCAGGTGCTGGGCGTCGAGGAGGACCTCGGGTACCGGCTCCCGGGTGCCTACCGCTCGTTCCTGAAGGCGGCGGGCGGCTGCGCGCCGGTGGGCACGGCGCTCGACGCCGAGTTGGGGCTGCTGGTCGACCAGCCGTTCTTCACGGTGCGTGAGGAGGCGGCGGTCAACGACCTCGTCTACGTCAACAAGTGTCTGCGGGACCACCTGACCAAGGACTACCTGGGCGTCGCGTTCGTGCAGGGCGGTCTGCTCGCCGTGAAGGTGAAGGGCGACCGGATCGGTTCGGTGTGGTTCTGCGCCTACGACGATGTGCGGGACGTGGACCCCTCGACGCCGCCGGCGGATCGTGTGGAGCGGTTGCTGCTGCCGTGCGGTGAGGACTTCGACGTGTTCCTGTCGCGGCTGGCGGGGTCCCCGCCGGAGCTGGAGACGGTGGCGAACCTGATGGTGGACGGCGGTTTCGCGCGTGCGGTGCCCGTGACGTCGGCGTCTGTAGGGGAGTGAGCTGACGATGGTGACGTTCGCGCAGGCGCAGGAGCGCGCGGAGGAATGGGTCAACGGCGAGCTGCCGGCGTACCAGCACCGTGAGGTGCGGGTGCGGGAGTTCGACCTCGGGTTCGTGGTGTGGGCCGAGGACCGTGCGGACGGGCCGCGCTCGGACGGGGGCGCGCAGCGGCTGGTGATCGCCCGGGACAGCGGTGAGGCGACGTTGTGGCCCTCGCTGCCGGTGGGTGAGGTGATCCGCCGGTACGAGGAGGAGTACGGCCGTCCCGACGAGGCCGCGGCGCCGGCGCCGGCGCCCGCGGCGCGGGTGGACCTGAATCAGACGTCGTTCCTGCTGAGCCCACCGGAGTGGTTGCAGGAGGCGGCGGACAAGCTGGGTATCCCGGACCGCCGGCGGGGGGACCACGACGGCGGCCGTGACACCGGTGGCGCCGGCGCCGGTATCGGGGCCGGGGCTCCGGCCGGGGCGCTTCCCGAGACGCAGGCCGGGACCCCGTCGGCACCGGCGGCTGCCGCGGACGCGCGGGGGAGCGGTACGGCGTGGCCGGCCGCCGGGGCGAGCGGTGCCGGTGGCTCCGGCGCGGGCGCGTCCGGTGTGCCGGGTGCGCCTGCCGGGGCGACGCCCTGGGCGGGGACGGACACCAACGCGGACGCCGGTGACGACCGTTCCGTACCGCTGCCCGAGACCGTGTTCGCGCCGCCGCTGAGCGGTGCCGACGACGACACGCCGCCGCCCGCGGCGACGCCGGACGCCAAGACGGCGCTGATGTCGGGCGGCAGCGGGCTTCCGCCGACCGCGCTCGCGCCGGCGATCGACGACCCGAGCGGGCCGGCCGCGTCCGCGGGGGCCGGCACACCGCCGACCGCGCCGCCGACACCGGCCGCGCCGCAGCCGCCCACCGGTCCCGGTGCGCACGCCACACCGGCCCGGCCGCTCGCGCCGAACGCCGGGGAGATCGCCGACGCCGCGACCAGCAAGGCGGCGCCGCCGCGCCGTGGCGGTGGTTCGCCCACGCCGCCTCCGCCGTCCGCGCCGGGTGCGCCGGGTGCGCCGGCGGGCGGTTACGTGCCGACGCAGCTGGTTTCGTCGCTCGGTCCCGAGGGCCCGGGTGGCCCGGGTGGTCCGGGTACGCCGCCTCCGCCGAGCGCGCCGCAGCCTCCGGCCGGGCAGGGTGCTCCCGGTGGTCCGGGTACGCCGCCTCCGCCGAGCGCCCCCGGCGGGACGCCCCCGGGCGGGATGCACCATGCCGCCACGATGCTGGCCGACCCGGGCCGGACGGGCGGCGGCGCGCCCCAGCCGCCCGGTCCGCCCGGTCCTCCGGCCCCTCCCGGTGCGCCCGGCGTCCCGGGTGCGCCCGGCGTCCCGGGTGCGCCCGGCGGTCCGGGTACGCCGCCGCCCCCTGCCGCTCCCGGTGTTCCGGGTGCCGGTGCGCCCGGCCCGCAGGGTTCCTCGGGTGGCGCGGGTGGTGCCGTGCACCACGCGCAGACCGTGCTGGCTGCGCCCCCGGTGGGCGGCCCCGGCACGCCTCCGCCGCCTCCGGGCGCCCCGGGCGTCCCGGGTGCTGCTGGTCCTGGTCCTGGTGGTCCTGGCGTCCCCGGTGGCCCGGGTGCCGCACAGTCCATGCCGCCCGGTCCGCCCGGTGCGCCCGGTGCCATGCCGCCGCCCGGCGGGCCCGTACCCGGTCAGCCGCCGGCGTACGGCTATCCGCAGCAGCCCGCCGGTCTGCCGACCGTCGGTCCCGGCTACCAGGCCGTGCTGCGCTACCGCGCGCAGGACGGCTCCGAGCAGCAGCTGATCCGGCGTTCGGCGCCGGGTACGCCGCACCCGGAGTGGCAGATCTTCCACGAGCTGCGGGCCATGAACGTGCCGCCGGACCAGGTGCTGGAGCTGCACACGGAGCTGGAGTCGTGCGTGCTGCCGGGCGCGTACTGCGCGCGGATGATCCGGGAGCAGTGGCCGCAGGCGCGGATCACCTCCATCGCGCCGTACGGCACGGACCACGCGAGCCGGCAGCAGGGCATGCAGCAGCTGCTGGAGCACCAGGGCGAGCTGCACCAGGTGGCCGACGGGCCGGCCCGTCCGGCGCCGGTGCGCGCGCCGCTGCCGCACGTGCAGCCGGTGCCGCCGGTTCCGCCGGAGGCCATCGGGCAGGAGCTGGGCGGCGCGTTCGGCCCGGGTGTCTTCCGGTTCGAGCAGGCCGCGGTGTCCCGGCAGGGCGTGCCGCCGGTCGTGGCGCACACGCTGGTGGCGGCGGGGCTGCCGATGGACATGGGCCCGTTCTTCTGGGCGCAGGCCCAGCCGGGGCGCCCGGTGCCGACGCTGGCGGAGCTGGCGGCCGAGCGCGGGGTGCAGCCGGCCTCGGACGCGGGTTCGTACCTCGTCGTGGGCAGTGACTTCGGCCGGGCGATCTGTGTGCAGTACGGCACGGCGGCCATCGTGGCGGTGCCGGTGGAGGCGGGGCCGGGCGGTGCGCCCGTGCCGCCCCAGTTCGTGAACTCGGGGCTGCCGGAGTTCGCGCGCTGCCTGGCGCTGCTGGGCCGGATGTGGCGGCTCAGGTTCGGTCTGAACCAGGAGCAGGCGGGCCGCTGGACGGTGGACTTCCAGGCACAGCTGGCCGCGCTGGACCCGGCGGCGCTCGGCTCGCCGGAGAGCTGGTGGTCGGTGCTGCTGGAGCAGATGTGGGACGGACTGCTGTGAGGCGCCCGCGCCGCTGACGTATCCCTGACGTCTCCCTGACGTACCCGACGGGCGGGGCCCGGTCGACCTGTGAGGCGACCGGGCCCCGCCCGTTCGCGTGCGGTGTGTCGCATTATGAGGGCTTACGAACGATCCATAAAGTCGGTTAAGTCCATTTAGTGCGGCAGGTTCACCACAGGGGTGATGAGCATGAGCAGCGCATCGGCGCCTCCCCACGGCTTCGTGACCGTACGCGGGCGCGAGCGCGGTTACCGTCCCGAACAGGTGGAGGCGTGTGCCGAGGCGATCTCTCGGGAGCGTGACGCGGCCTGGGAACGGGCCGCCCGGCTCACCGTGCTCGCCCGGGAGATGGAGGAGGAGCTGGAGGACCTGCGGGATGTGGTCGCACAGCTCACCTCGCAGGACTACGAGGCGCTCGGGGAGAGCGCCCGGCGCCTGTTCCAGCTCGCCCAGGAGGAGGCCGAGGCCGTACGGGAGAGGGCGCGCAGGGCGGCGGAGGGTCTGACGGAGGACGCGCGGGCGCACGCGGCCGGCGTGCGTGAGGCGGCACAGGCGCACGCCGACGCCGTACGCGCCGAGGCCGACGAACGGGCCCGGCACCGGCTGCTGGCGGCGCGCGCGGAGGCCGACGAGACGCGGATCGAGGCCCGGCGCGAGGTGAAGGCCGGGCGCGGAGAGGCGCTGGCCGCGCTGCGCGAGATGCGCAAGCGGACCACCGGGATGCTCGCCGAGCAGGGCAGGGAGCTGGCCGAACGGCGCGCCGCGGAGGAGCGGGCGGAGGACGAGCGGGCGCGCGCCCTGGAGGCGCATCACGCGGAGTTGGTGGCCCGCGCCGAGCAGGAGGCGGGTGCGGCGGCGGAGGCGCTGGCCGACGCCGAAGAGGCGGCCGGGCGGTGGCAGGAGGAGGCCCGGGCCCGGGCGGCCGAGGTGGTCGCCGAGGCCCGGGTGCGCCAGGAGCGGATCGCCCGCGACACGGAGCGCGTGCTGCGCGAGCACGGGGAGCGGTGGGACGAACTCCAGGCCCACATGGCCTCCGTACGCAGCAACCTCAGTTCGCTGACGGGGCGCGCCGTGGAGTGACACCGGGGCACCGGCCCGCACCCCGCACCCCGCACCCCGCGCCCGCGGGTCCGGTGGCCGCGGGTCCGGTCGCCGTCAGCCGCCCCTGCGCACCGCCCCCGCCAGGATCGAGCCCTCCACGGCCTCGTACTGGCGGCGTTGCTCCTCCGCCTTGTGCCGGCCGGAGAGCATCGTGCCCAGCCAGCCGCAGGCGAAGCCCAGGGGAATGGAGACCAGGCCCGTCGTGGTGAACGGGAACCAGTTGAAGTCGGCCTCGGGGAAGGCGGAGACGGGCGAGCCGGATACCAGGTTGGTGCCCGGCATCAGCAGCAGCACGCCCAGCGAGCCGCCGATGAGGGTGCTGAGCAGTCCGGCGCGGGTGTAGCGGCGCCAGAAGAGGCCGTAGACCAGGGCGGGTGCGATGGCCGAGGCGCCCAGGCAGAAGGACCGCCTCCTGGACCATCCCCCCAGTCCAGACCGTGCCGCTGGAGGCGGCCCGCGCAGGTGGTCTGGTCGGGGTGGACACCAATGCCGATCACCTGGCCGCCTGGCGCCTCGACGTCCACGGCAACCCCGTCGGCGCACCCCTCCGATTCGGCTACGACCTCACCGGCACCACCCAGCACCGGGACGCTCAGATCCGCCACGCCCTGATCCGTCTCCTACGCTGGGCCAAGCGTCACGGCTTGGCGATCGCAGTCGAGGGCCTTGACTTCGCCGCGGAGAAGACCCGGGAGAAGCACGGCCGCAAGAAGCGGTTCCGCAAGCTGATCTCCGGGTTGCCGACCTCCAGGCTGCGGGCCCGCCTGGTGTCGATGGCGGCCGAACTCGGCATCCCGGTCATCGCGGTCGACCCCGCCTACACCAGCCGGTGGGGCGCCCAGCACTGGCGGAAGCCACTGACGAGCAAGACCCGCAAGACCACGCGCCACGACGCAGCTGCCGTGGCGATCGGAAGGCGCGCCCTGGGGCACCCGGTCCGGCGACGGACGACACCGCCCCCTGCTCACCGGAGTGATGAGCAGGGGCATCGGACCGTCCAGGCCCGACCGGGGGCCCCGGAGTGTGAGGGAACCCGCCCCCGCATTCCCGGACCACGGACACGATCCGTGTCGCCGGACGCGGCGAGTACGCGGGCGACCAGGACATCCAAAACCGTTCGGGGTGTCCGCAGTAAGCAGGTATGGGTCCAAAACTCACTCCTGCTCACTGATGAGGAACGGTTCGGCCAGCAGGAACATCAGCAGCATCAGTGACAGGGCGGTGCTGAGCGCCAGCACGATGCCGTCGTAGCCGAAGAGGGCGACCACGCCGCACGTGCCGAGCACGGTCGCCGCCGAGATGTAGTCGCCGGCGATCGCGAGGCCGTTGCGCATGGGGGACAGGGAGCTGTACCCGGTGTAGAACTCGTCGAGGTCGTCGCGGTCGGGGCCGGTCATCACGCACAGCAGCAGCGTGACGGTGGCGACGGCGGTGAAGCCGACCAGGGACATCGTCTGGGCGTTGCCGCTGAACTCGTTCGTCGCGAACTCGGTCGTCGCGAACTCCGTCACCGTCCCGCCTCCCGCCGGGCGTCCAGTTCGGACTCCTTGCGGATGCGGTCCGCGAGCGGGTCGACGTGGCGGCGCGCGGTGTGCTCGTACAGCGCGATCGCCAGCCAGGTGACGGGGAGTTGGAGCAGGGCGAGCGCCAGTCCGGTGGGCAGGCCGTCGGCGAGGGTGCCGGTCATGAACCCCGGGCGCGTACGCGGACAGGATCAGGAACAGGGTGAAGTAGCCGAGCGCGGTGAGCGTGGCGGTGCGTCGCTGCCAGCGGTAGGCGCTGCGCAGGACCCGCAGGTCGCTGTGGTGCCCGAGCGCGTCCCGGCGCGGTGCCCGGTGGGCGGCGGGCTCGGGGACCGGGTCGGCGTGGGGGCGGGGGTGGTGGCCGCCGGTGCGGGTACGACGGGGACGGGTCGTAGGACATCCCGGTGCTCCTTGCGCGGCTCGGGTCCGATGGGGCGGACCGCAGGGAGGTGGGGGCGGCGGGCCACGCACGCTACTCGCCGGTTCGGCCATGCGCTGCGTTTTGGCCAAACTGATCGGTCGGTATGCTCGCGCGGCTCCGGCCACGGGTGTTACCCGCGTTAACCAGGCGCTTCGGGGGCGCGCCCGCCCGCGTGTTCAGTCCGGGAGAACCGGAAACCGGCGCGGCGCCACCACCAGCAGCACCAGGAACGCCAGCGCCGCCGCACCCGCCGCGCCCAGGTAGACGGCGTGCACGGCGTCGGCGATCGCCCGCCGCACGGACTCGTCCGCGGTGCCCGAATCCAGTGCCCCCGTCACGGAGTCGAGGCCTCCGGCGCCGAGTTCGCCCGTCCCGCCGAGACGCGCGGCCAGCACCCCGTTGGCGATCGCGCCGAAGACCGCCGCGCCGATCGTCTGCCCGGTCTGGCGGCAGAAGAGGACGGACGCGGTCGCCGTGCCCCGCTCCGACCAGCCGACCGTGGACTGGACGCCGACGATGAGCGGAAGCTGGAACAGGCCCAGCGCGGCGCCGAGCAGCAGCATCAGCAGCGTCGGCTGCCAGGCCTCGCCGGGATAGGGCAGGAACGGGAAGGCGAACAGGATCAGGGACGCGGTGCCGATACCGAGCATGGCCGTGTTCCGGAAACCGATCCTGCGGTACACATGCTGGCTCAGGGCCGCGGACACCGGCCAGCTCAGCGTCCACACGGACAGCACGAAACCGGCGGCCACCGGTGCCAGGCCCAGCACCGACTGGGCGTAGGTGGGCAGGAACACGGTCGGCGCCACCATCAGCAGCCCCAGCGCGCCGAGCGCGAGGTTCACCGCCGCGATCGTGCGGCGGCGCCACACCCAGCCGGGGATGATCGGCTCCGCCGCCCGGCGTTCGATCACCACCACGGCCACCAGCAGGGCGAGGCCCGCCCCGAACAGGGCGAGCGAGGGCGCCGACAGCCACGGCCACGCCACCCCGCCCTGCACCAGTGCGGTGAGCAGGGCGCCGCCGCAGGCGAACACGGCCAGCGCGCCCGCCCAGTCGACACGCGCGCGCGTGCCGGACGCCTCGCGTGCGGGCTCGTGCAGGTGACGGACGATCAGCCACAGGGCGAGGGCACCGATCGGCAGGTTGATGAGGAAGATCCAGCGCCAGTCGGCGTACGCGGCCAGCACACCGCCCAGTCCGGGGCCCGCGATCGCGGACACCGCCCACACCGTGGACAGCCTGGCCTGGATCCTGGGCCGGTCCTTGAGCGGGTACAGGTCGGCGGCGAGCGTCTGCACGGTGCCCTGGAGGGCGCCGCCGCCCAGGCCCTGCAGGACGCGGAAGGCGATCAGGGCGCCCATGTTCCAGGCGAGCGCGCACAGCAGGGAGCCGAGGAGGAACAGCGCCGCCCCCGCCACCAGGACCGGTTTGCGGCCGTAGGTGTCGGAGAGCTTGCCGTAGACGGGGAGCGTGACGGTGACGGCCAGCAGATAGCCGGAGAAGAGCCAGGAGAAGAGGGAGAAGCCACCGAGGTCGCCGACGATCTGCGGGACGGCGGTGGAGACGATCGTGGCGTCGAGCGCCGACAGCGCCATCGCGAGCATCAGGGCGGCCACGACGGCGCCGCGCCGGTCCGGCCCCGTGCCCGCTCCGGCCTCGCCCACCGCGGGTCGGGTGCTGTCCACGCCGTCCACCCGGTGCCTCCGTCCTTGCGTTCCCCTTGCATCCATCTGCCGGGGTCAGCTTCGCACTTGACCCTGACGCCGCGGGAGGGTGGAGGCTCGATGCGTCCCGGGGAGGAGGACAACCCCGAGGTCCGCTCCACCGAAGGGTGGACAGCCCCTAGGGGTACCTCCGTACTACGGCCCGGGGAGGGTTCGTACCGACGGAGGACGAGACGGGCCCGGTCGCGTCCTTAATCTGGCTTTACGCCGCTGGGGGGCGGTGAACCGGACCCGCGGGGGTGGGGTTTTCCCCAGTAGAAGAGTGCGCTGAACACCAGCGCGCTCGGCCCCCGGTTCCGGCCAGACTCTTCGACGTAGCAGGACGACGCACGCACGACGACACGCACGACGGCACACGCACGACGGCACACGCACGACGGCCTACGCACGACGGCTTACGCACGACGGCACACGACGGCACACGCACGGCGACGCGCACACCGCGGCGGGTCGCAGCACGGCAGCACCTCGTTCACCCAGTCCACCGGTACCGCTCAGCGCCCGCCGACGGCACCGGTGGCTCACCTGATGACCGACATAGGAGACTTGACATGACATCGGCCGTAAGTATTCCCACGCATGGGAGCACCGGAGGGCGTACGGCCGTTGCGGCGCGAGCGCGTCAGGTCGTGAAGGCGTACGGATCGGGCGAGACCCGGGTGGTCGCCCTCGACCACGTGGACGTGGACATCGCCCGCGGCCAGTTCACCGCGATCATGGGACCGTCGGGGTCCGGCAAGTCCACGCTGATGCACTGCCTGGCCGGCCTGGACACCGTCTCCGGCGGGCAGATATACCTCGACGAGACCGAGATCACCGGCCTGAAGGACAAGAAGCTCACCCAGCTGCGCCGGGACCGGATCGGCTTCATCTTCCAGGCGTTCAACCTGCTCCCGACGCTGAACGCGCTGGAGAACATCACGCTGCCCATGGACATCGCCGGGCGCAAGTACGACCGCGCGTGGCTGGACCGCGTCGTGGAGACCGTGGGGCTCGCCGGGCGGCTGAAGCACCGGCCGACCCAGCTCTCCGGCGGCCAGCAGCAGCGGGTCGCGGTGGCGCGGGCACTGGCCGCGCGGCCCGAGATCATCTTCGGTGACGAGCCGACCGGAAACCTCGACTCGCGCGCCGGCGCCGAGGTCCTCGGCTTCCTGCGCCGGTCGGTCACCGAACTGGGCCAGACCATCGTGATGGTCACCCACGACCCGGTGGCCGCCAGTTACGCGGACCGGGTGCTGTACCTCGCCGACGGCCGGATCGTGGACGAGATGTACAAGCCGACCGCGGACGCCGTCCTCGACCGCATGAAGGACTTCGACGCCCGGGGGCGCACGTCATGACCGTCGTCAAGACCTCGATGCGCAACTTCCTCGCGCACAAGGGCCGTATGGCGCTCTCGGCGGTGGCGGTGCTGCTGTCGGTGGCGTTCGTGTGCGGCACCCTGGTGTTCACGGACACGATGAACACCACCTTCGACAAGCTCTTCGCGGTCACGTCCTCGGACGTGACGGTCATGCCGAAGGAGGCCAAGAGCGACGACGCCCCGCAGAACGGCGTGCCCGAGTCGCTGCCGGCTTCCGCGCTGGAGCAGGTCCGCGCGGCCGACGGGGTCAAGTCGGCCGAAGGCATGGTCAGCTCGATGAACGTGACCGTCGTCGACAGTGACAACGACAACGTGGGCGCCACCAGCGGCGCCCCGACGATCGCCGGCAACTGGACTAAGAACGACCTCCGGTCGATGGAGATCACCTCCGGGCACGCCCCGCGCGGGCCCACCGAGCTCATGGTCGACGCCGACACCGCCGACAAGCACGACCTGAAGCTCGGTGACGAACTGCGCACCATCTCGCAGACCGGCGACTTCAAGGCCGAGATCGTCGGCATCGCGTCCTTCACGGTGACCAACCCCGGTGCCGCCGTCGTCTACTTCGACACGCCCACCGCCCAGCGCGAACTGCTCGGCGCCACCGGCAGGTTCACGCAGCTCAACGTCGCCGCCGCGGCCGGTGTCTCCGACGCCCAGCTCAAGCAGAGCGTCACCCAGGTCATGGACGGCACCTACAAGGTGCAGACGGCCAAGGAGAACTCCGACGAGAACCGCAAGGAACTCGGCGAGTTCATGAACGTCATCAAGTACGCCATGCTCGGCTTCGCCGGGATCGCGTTCCTGGTCGGCATCTTCCTGATCATCAACACCTTCTCCATGCTGGTCGCCCAGCGCACCCGCGAGATCGGCCTCATGCGGGCCATCGGCTCCTCCCGTCGGCAGGTCAACCGCTCGGTGCTGGTCGAGGCGCTGCTCCTCGGCATCGTCGGCTCGATCCTCGGCGTCGCGGCCGGTGTCGGAATCGCGGTCGGCCTGATGAAGCTGATGTCGGCGGCGGGGATGAACCTCTCCACCGACGACCTGACCATCAAGACGGCGACACCCGTGGTCGGCCTGGTCCTCGGCATCGTGGTCACCGTCCTGGCCGCCTACCTGCCGGCCCGCCGCGCCGGCAAGATCTCCCCGATGGCCGCCCTGCGCGACGCCGGTACGCCGGCCGACGGCAAGGCCGGCTGGATACGCGGCCTGATCGGCCTGGTCCTCACCGGCGCCGGTGCCGCGGCCCTGCTCACGGCCGCCGCCGCCGACAAGGCGAGCGAGGGTTCGATGATGCTCGGCGCGGGCATCGTGCTGTCCCTCATCGGCTTCGTCGTCATCGGCCCACTGCTCGCGGGCTTCGTGGTCCGGGTGATCAGCGCGGTGCTGCTGCGGGCCTTCGGCCCGGTCGGCCGCCTGGCCGAGCGCAACGCTCTGCGCAACCCGCGCCGCACCGGCGCCACGGGCGCCGCCCTGATGATCGGCCTCGCGCTGGTCGCC
The DNA here is from genome assembly GCF_031597775.1 of Streptomyces sp. BB1-1-1. Classification (NCBI taxonomy): domain Bacteria; kingdom Bacillati; phylum Actinomycetota; class Actinomycetes; order Kitasatosporales; family Streptomycetaceae; genus Streptomyces; species Streptomyces sp. BB1-1-1. Next base: position 5,189,552 of record NZ_CP134203.1, read on the forward strand.
TGCCTCTCGGTGGTCGGCTCCTCCATGGTCGCCTCGGCCACCAGCGAGCTGGACAAGACCGTCGGCGCGGACTTCATCGTCCAGGGCAACCAGCGGATCGTGCCGCAGGCCGAGAAGGCGATGCAGGACACGCCCGGCCTGGAGCACGTCACCCGCTACAAGATGCTGGACGCCACGCTGACCTCGCCCGACGGCAAGACGGACGACGACGGTGTCACGGCCGCCGACCCGACGTACGCCCAGGACGTGAACCGCGCGACGACCGAGGGCAAGCTCTCCGCCGCCTACGGCATCGACGCCATGTCGGTCGGCGCGGACTACGCGAAGAAGCACGGCGTGCACGTCGGCGACACGGTCTCCGTCGCCTTCAAGGGCGGTGAGACCGCCAAGCTCAAGGTCGCCGCGATCACGGACGACGACGTGGCCATCGACCAGGGCGCGCGGTACATCAGCATCGAGACGATGCGGAAGTACCTGCCGGCCGACAGCGTCCCGCCGAACACGATCATGTTCGCCAAGGCGGAGGACGGCCGGGCGGAGCAGGCGTACGCCGCGCTGAAGAAGTCGCTGGACGCCTACCCGCAGTACCAGGTGGCCGACCAGACCGACTACAAGCAGGAGCTGAAGGACCAGGTCGGCCAGCTGCTGAACATGGTCTACGGCCTGCTCGCCCTGGCGATCATCGTCGCGGTCCTCGGTGTGGTGAACACGCTGGCGCTGTCGGTGGTCGAGCGGACCCGCGAGATCGGCCTGATGCGGGCGATCGGTCTCTCCCGCCGCCAGCTGCGCCGCATGATCCGCATGGAGTCCGTCGTCATCGCCCTCTTCGGTGCCCTGCTCGGCCTGGGGCTGGGCATGGGCTGGGGCGCCACGGCGCAGAGGCTGCTCGCCCTGGAGGGACTGAACGTCCTCGACATCCCCTGGCCGACGATCATCGGCGTCTTCATCGGCTCGGCCTTCGTGGGCCTGTTCGCCGCCCTGGTCCCGGCGTTCCGGGCGGGCCGGATGAACGTCCTGAACGCCATCGCGACGGAATAGCCACCCAAAGCCACCGCACACGGGGGTTGCGGGGGAACGCCCGGCACCGGAAGTCCCAAGGGGGACTCCCGGTGCCGGGCTCCTTATGGTGGCCCACCTTTCAGCCCACCGAGTCGGGTGGTGGGTGGGCGCAGGCCGGAGGTCCAGGGGGCGGAGCCCCCTGGTACGGCCACCCTGGCGCCGGCCGCCACACACCCGGCGTCATCCACAGCCACCGGCGCAGGCGAGCGCGGCGTCGTACGCTGGACACCCCCGGCCCTCACACCGCCGGGTTACTCGTGTTGTCCACCCCAGCACCGGCACCCAGCACCCCAGGACGGAAGCGCCCCCTCCATGAGCCTGCACGGTCTGCTCGACGCCGTCGTCAAGGACACCGCCCTCGCGGAAGCGATCTCCGCGGCCGCAGACGGCAACCGCATGCACGTCGACCTGGTCGGCCCTCCCGCGGCCCGCGCCTTCTCGGTCGCCGCGCTGGCCCGCGAGACGGGCCGCCCGGTGCTGGCGGTGACCGCGACGGGGCGCGAGGCGGAGGACCTGGCGGCGGCCCTGCGCTCGCTGCTGCCCGAGGAGGGCGTCGTCGAGTACCCCTCCTGGGAGACCCTCCCGCACGAGCGCCTCAGCCCCCGCAGCGACACCGTCGGCCGCCGCCTGGCCGTCCTGCGCCGCCTGGCCCATCCCCGCCCCGACGACCCCGAGACCGGCCCGGTCTCCGTCGTCGTCGCGCCCGTACGCTCCGTGCTCCAGCCGCAGGTCAAGGGCCTCGGCGACCTGGAGCCGGTCGCGCTGCGCAGCGGGCAGAGCGCCGACCTGGAAGAGATCGTCGAAGCCCTCGCGGCGGCAGCGTACGCGCGCGTGGAGCTGGTCGAGAAGCGCGGCGAGTTCGCCGTGCGCGGCGGCATCCTGGACGTCTTCCCGCCGACCGAGGAGCACCCCCTCCGCGTCGAGTTCTGGGGCGACGACGTCGAGGAGATCCGCTACTTCAAGGTCGCCGACCAGCGCTCCCTGGAGGTCGCCGAACACGGCCTGTGGGCCCCGCCCTGCCGCGAGCTGCTGCTCACGGACGACGTACGGGAGCGTGCCCGCGTCCTCGCCGAGGACCACCCCGAGCTGGGCGAACTGCTCGGCAAGATCGCCGAGGGCATCGCCGTCGAGGGCATGGAGTCCCTGGCCCCGGTCCTCGTCGACGACATGGAACTGCTCCTGGACGTGCTGCCCAAGGGCTCGATGGCGCTCGTCTGCGACCCGGAGCGGGTGCGGACCCGCGCCGCCGACCTCGTGGCGACGAGCCAGGAGTTCCTCCAGGCGTCCTGGGCGGCCACCGCGGGCGGCGGCGAGGCGCCGATCGACGTCGACGCGGCCTCCCTGTGGTCCATCGCGGACGTCCGGGAGCACGCCCGCGAGCTGGACATGATGTGGTGGTCGGTCTCGCCCTTCGCCGCCGACGACGCGCTGGAGGACGCCGACACCCTCAAGCTCGGCATGCACGCTCCCGAGACCTACCGCGGCGACACCGCCAAGGCGCTGGCCGACACCAAGGGCTGGCTCGCCGACGGCTGGCGCGCGGTCTACGTCACCGAGGGCCACGGCCCGGCCGCCCGCACCGTCGAGGTCCTCGGCGGCGAGGGCATCGCGGCCCGCCTCGACAATGACCTCGGCACCCTCAGCCCTTCCGTCGTACACGTCTCCTGCGGCTCGATCGACTACGGCTTCGTCGACCAGGCCCTCAAGCTCGCCGTGCTCACCGAGACGGACCTGACCGGGCAGAAGGCCGCCGGCCGCGAGGGCGCCCGGATGCCCGCCCGGCGCCGCAAGACCATCGACCCGCTCACCCTGGAGACGGGCGACTACATCGTCCACGAGCAGCACGGCGTGGGCCGCTACATCGAGATGGTCCAGCGCACCGTGCAGGGCGCCACCCGCGAGTACCTGGTCGTGGAGTACGCCCCCGCCAAGCGCGGCCAGCCCGGCGACCGCCTCTACATCCCCACCGACCAGCTGGAGCAGATCACCAAGTACGTCGGCGGCGAGGCCCCCACCCTGCACCGCCTGGGCGGCGCCGACTGGACCAAGACCAAGGCCCGCGCGAAGAAGGCGGTCAAGGAGATCGCCGCCGACCTGATCAAGCTCTACAGCGCGCGGATGGCGGCGCCCGGGCACGCGTTCGGCGCGGACACCCCCTGGCAGCGCGAGCTGGAGGACGCCTTCCCGTACGCGGAGACCCCGGACCAGCTCACCACCATCGCCGAGGTCAAGGAGGACATGGAGAAGACGGTCCCCATGGACCGCCTGATCTGCGGCGACGTCGGCTACGGCAAGACGGAGATCGCGGTCCGCGCCGCCTTCAAGGCGGTCCAGGACGGCAAGCAGGTGGCCGTACTCGTGCCGACGACCCTGCTGGTGCAGCAGCACTTCGGGACGTTCGGCGAGCGGTACGCCCAGTTCCCGGTGAACGTGCGGGCGCTGTCCCGCTTCCAGACCGACACCGAGTCGAAGGCGACCCTGGAGGGCCTGCGCGAGGGCTCGGTGGACATCGTCATCGGCACCCACCGCCTGTTCTCCTCCGAGACCAAGTTCAAGGACCTCGGCCTGGTCATCGTCGACGAGGAGCAGCGTTTCGGCGTCGAGCACAAGGAGCAGCTGAAGAAGCTCCGCGCCAACGTCGACGTCCTGACCATGTCCGCCACCCCCATCCCGCGCACCCTGGAGATGGCGGTCACCGGCATCCGCGAGATGTCGACGATCACCACCCCGCCGGAGGAGCGCCACCCGGTGCTGACCTTCGTCGGCCCCTACGAGCAGAAGCAGATCGGCGCCGCGATCCGCCGCGAGCTGCTGCGCGAGGGCCAGGTCTTCTACATCCACAACCGTGTCGAGTCCATCGACCGCGCGGCCGCTCGTCTCCGCGAGATCGTCCCCGAGGCGCGCATCGCCACCGCCCACGGCCAGATGTCGGAACAGGCGCTGGAGCAGGTCGTCGTCGACTTCTGGGAGAAGAAGTTCGACGTGCTGGTCTCCACGACCATCGTCGAGTCCGGCATCGACATCTCCAACGCCAACACCCTCATCGTCGAGCGCGGCGACAACTTCGGCCTCAGCCAGCTCCACCAGCTGCGCGGCCGGGTCGGCCGAGGCCGGGAACGCGGCTACGCGTACTTCCTCTACCCGCCGGAGAAGCCGCTGACCGAGACCGCGCACGAGCGGCTCGCCACCATCGCCCAGCACACCGAGATGGGCGCGGGCATGTACGTGGCGATGAAGGACCTGGAGATCCGCGGCGCCGGCAACCTGCTCGGCGGCGAGCAGTCCGGCCACATCGCGGGCGTCGGCTTCGACCTGTACGTGCGGATGGTCGGCGAGGCCGTCGCCGACTACCGGGCCTCCCTGGAGGGCGGCGTGGAGGAGGAGCCGCCGCTCGAGGTCAAGATCGAGCTGCCCGTCGACGCGCACGTCCCGCACGACTACGCCCCCGGCGAGCGGCTGCGGCTCCAGGCGTACCGGTCCATCGCCTCCGCCAACAGCGAGGAGGACATCAAGGCCGTACGCGAGGAACTCGTCGACCGCTACGGCAAGTTGCCGGAACCGGTGGAGAACCTGCTGCTGGTCGCGGGCCTGCGCATGCTCGCGCGGGCGTGCGCCGTCGGCGACATCGTGCTCCAGGGCAACAACATCCGCTTCGCGCCCGTGGAGTTGCGCGAGTCCCAGGAGCTGAGGCTCAAGCGGCTCTACCCCGGAAGCGTCATCAAGGCGGGCGCCCACCAGGTCCTCGTACCCCGTCCGAAGACCGCGAAGGTGGGCGGCAAGCCGCTGGTCGGGCGCGAGCTGCTCGGCTGGGTCGGGGAGTTTCTGACCTCGATCCCGGGCGCCTAGGCGCTCGCCCGCTGAAGAAGCCGTCCACGGGGACAGGCCCGTGGACGGCTTCGATGTGTTCGAGGTGCGGGAACGCGCTACTGCTGGTCGGGGCCGCCCCGCTCGCGCCCGAAGCCGAGTTTGCCCTCGGCCTGCTGCTGCGCGGCGTCGACCTGCTTCTCGTGCTTGCCACCGGTCCTCTTGTTGACCTGTTGCTCGGCGGCGTCGGACATCTTCCTTGACCTGTCCTTGTCCTTGCCGGCCATGCTCTTCATCTTGTCGAGGATGCCCATGCAGGAGCTCCTTCCGAGGCGTGACTCACTGTCGACCGTACGACAGATATGCCCCACATGCCCAATAAAGCCCACTATGGTCTGGACCTCTGCGTCGCTACGGTGATACCGGCGAACGGCAAGGGGAGGGCACGCATGAGGCGGCACAGCAGGATCCGTACCGGTTGGGCCGCGGTCGCGGTCCTTGCCCTGGCCCTGGTCACCGGATGCGAGGGCCTCGGGGGCGAGGGCGACGGCACCTCGTCCTCGGGCGGCGGCGCCGAGGCGCCGGCCGCGGGACAGGCCGTCAGCCCTCTGCGCAACCCGGACGGGACCGACCCCGGCCTCGCCCCGGTCACGGGCGACATCCACGAGGCGACGGCCCGGCGGCTCATCGAGGGCCTGAAGACCAAGGGACGCGGCCCCCGGACGGGGTACGACCGCGACGAGTTCGGCTACGCCTGGATGGACTCGGCCGACGGCGTGCCGCTCGCCCGGAACGGCTGCGACACGCGCAACGACCTCCTGCGACGCGACGGCCAGGACCTGCGCTTCCGCTCCGGCTCCGACTGCGTGGTCGTCGCCATGACGCTGGACGACCCGTACACCGGCACGACCATCGAGTGGCGCAAGCAAGAGGCGAGCGAGGTCCAGATCGACCATGTCGTCCCGCTGTCGTACAGCTGGCAGATGGGCTCCTCGCGGTGGGCGGAGAGCAAACGCGAACAGCTGGCGAACGACCCGCTCAACCTGCTCCCCGTCCAGGGCCGCGCCAACTCCGCCAAGCGAGATTCGGGTCCGGCCTCCTGGCTTCCGCCCGCCAAGTCGATCCGGTGCGCGTACGCCGTCCGCTTCGCGCAGGTCGCCGTCAAGTACGAACTGGCGGTGACCGCACCGGACCGGCAGGCGATGCTGCGGCAGTGCGGCGGCTGAAACGGGCCCGGGGAGCGCCGGCGAAATCCGCTTTCGGCCCCTCGGGCCTCCTGACTACGGTGACCCCATGAAGCTGACGGTATCGAGCCTCGCCGAGCGCCCGGAGATGCTGGACCGGGTCCGCGAAATGGCGGACAGCTGGCCCGCGTTCGCCGTCGAGGATCTGTCGGGCAACGCCCACTACCCGCGCATCGCCGTCGAACTGCCCGAGTACGTGCAGTTCGCCGAGGACGAGCACGGCGAGGTCGTCGCCCACGCCCACAGCGTGCCGTTCGCCCTGCACACCGAGGGACGCGGCACGCTGCCCGCGCGGGGCTGGGGCGAGGTGCTCGTCTGGGCCTTCGGCGACCTGCGCCGCGGTGTCCGCGCCGACACCGTCAGCGCCATCTCCGTCACCGTCGCCCCGCACGCCCAGGGGCTCGGCCTGTCCGGCCGGATGCTCGCCGCCATGCGCGACAACGCCCGCGCCCGCGGCTTCCGCGAGGTCGTCGCCCCCGTGCGCCCCAGCGCCAAGCACCTCGAACCGCACGCCCCCATCGAGGAGTACGCCCGGCGGCTGCGTCCCGACGGTCTGCCCCACGACCCCTGGCTGCGCGTCCACGCCCGGGCCGGCGCCACCCTCGACTCCGTGGCTCCGGCCTCCATGACCGTCTCCGGCTCGCTGGACGAGTGGCGGCGCTGGACGGGACTGCCCTTCGACACCGCCGGGGACGTCGAGGTCCCCGGCGCCCTGGTGCCCGTGCGCTGCGAGCCGGAGCGCGGATACGCGGTGTACGTCGAGCCGAACGTGTGGATGCGGCACCCGGTGTGAGTCACCCGGGCACGGGCGCCGGTGGCGGGCGCCTGTGGTGGGGGCTCGGGTGGTCAGAACTCGCCGTTGCCGAGCAGCTCTCCCTCGGCGTCGTAGATGGTGACGAGGCCGTTCTCGCTCACGGCACGGTGGCACCAGGTCGATGACCCGGTCGACGACCAGGTGGTGATCGGTACGGCAACGGTTCGGTACAACCGGGGACCACTGTCGGCCCCGGCCTATACGCTCGGACTTTCACGCCGAACGGCCCGTTCGCCCGTCCGGCACGTCGGCATCATCGTCCAGGAGCAGTCATGTACGGCAACAGCGCCGCCGGGCCGCCGCCCTCCCGCGGGGCGGCCACCGTCATCACCCTGCGCGTGCTGTTCGCCGCCGCGGGCTTTCTGACGTGCGGTCTGCTCGCCTGCGTCCCGCTGTTCCGGATCGCCGTGCTGCGCGGCCGAGGGCTCGACTGGGCCGTGGCCTGGCTGAGCCTGCCGGCGTCCATCGGCTGCCTCGCCGTGGTCGGTTCGCTGCCGGAGGGCGACCGCCGGACGGACGTCGCCATGGCCGCGCTCATACTGATCGGGGCGGCGGCCAGCGCCTACTTCCTGGTGGTCGACATACGCCTGCACGCCGCACCGCGGCAGTTCACCGGCTACGCGCCGCCGCCGGGGGCCCCCGCCGCGCACTACGGTCAGACGCACCCCGCGGGACCGTACGCGCCCACGCTCGTACCGCAGCCCCCGCACACCCCGGCGCCGCAGCCCCCGCACGCCCCGGCCCCGCGGCCCGCGCACCCCGGCTTCCAGGCGCCCCGGACGCCGATACCGCAAGCCCCGGCCTCCCCGGCCCCGGTGACCCGGACGCCCGTGCCCCAGGGCCCCGCGCCCACCCCGCCGCCCCAGCACCCCGCCCCCGCCCGCATCGACCAGGTCCGCGCCGAGCTCGACGAACTCAGCGACTACCTGCGCAAGCACGACGGCAACGGCACCGGCAACGGCAACCACGAGGGCGGACGGTGACCGTGGCGACAGGACGTGTCGTCGCCGACCGGTACGAGCTGTCCACCCTCATCGGCCAGGGCGGCATGGGCCAGGTCTGGACGGCGTACGACCGGCGGCTCGACCGGCGCGTGGCCGTGAAGCTGCTGCGCCCCGACAAGGTGGCCGGCCAGGAGGCCGACGAACTGCGCCGCCGGTTCGTGCGCGAGTGCCGGGTGACCGCACAGGTCGACCACCCAGGCCTCGTCACCGTGCACGACGCGGGCAGCGAGGGCGAGGAGCTGTTCCTCGTCATGCAGTACGTCGACGGCGCCGACCTCTCCGACCACCTCGCCGAACACGACCCGTACCCCTGGCAGTGGGCGGTCGCCGTCGCCGCACAGCTGTGCGCCGTACTGAGCGCCGTGCACGCCGTGCCGATCGTCCACCGCGACCTCAAGCCGCGCAACGTGATGGTCAAGCAGGACGGCACCGTCACCGTCCTCGACCTCGGCGTCGCCTCCGTCATGGACGCCGACACCACCCGCCTCACCCACACCGGCACCCCCATAGGCTCGCCCGCCTACATGGCGCCGGAGCAGGCGATGGGCGGCGCGGTCGGCCCGTACACCGACCTCTACGCACTCGGCGTACTCCTGCACGAACTGCTCAGCGGCGACGTCCCGTTCGCCGGCTCCACCGCCCTCGGCGTCCTCCACCGGCACCTGTACGAACCGCCGCTGCCCGTGCGCCGCATCCGTCCCGAGGTCCCCGAGGCGCTCGAAGCCCTGGTCCTGCGCCTGCTCGCCAAGGACCCGCAGCACCGGCCCGCCTCCGCCCAGGAGGTCTACGAACACCTGGCGCTGCTGCTGCCCGCGCGCGGCATGCCCACCGGCGGGCCCCTCGACCCCACCCGCCCCTTCGTACGCCCGCACGCCCCCTGGCCCGACCGCGCACGCACCCCCGCGCCCCAGCCGGCCCCCGTGGCGCCCGCCGCCGAGGCCGAGAAGCCGGACGTCGCCCGCGCCGTCGACGACGTCAAGCGCCTCCTCGGCGAGGGCCGCATCACCCAGGCCGTCGACATCCTCGGCGCGATCCTGCCCGCCGCCGCCGAACAGCACGGCGAACGCTCCCCGGTCGTCCGCACCCTGCGCAAGCAGTACGCCGCCACCCTCATGGACGACGGCCAGTACCGGCGCGCCCTGCCCGAGCTGCGCCGCCTCGCCGACGAACGCGCCGCCGAGGCGGGCCAGGCCGACCCGCAGTCCCTGCGCCACCGCTACGACGCCGCCCAGTGCCTGGAACAGCTCGGCGAACCGGCGGCCGCCCTCACTGAGTACCGCGCGCTGCTGCCGTACTACGAGAACCAGTACGTCGCCGGCGACCCCGACCTCGCCCACGACGTCCGCCGCCGCATCGGCCACCTGCTCCTCGCCCTCGGCGACCGCGCCGCCGCCCACGAGACGCTGGCCCGGCTGCTGCACGACGTGGAACGCCTGCACGGCCCCGGCCACCCGCTCGCGGCCGAGATCCGGCGCACCCTCCAGTGGCTCGGCCAGGTACGCGGCTGACGGCCACCACCCCGGCCGGGGCGCGGCGGTGCCCGAAGTCCTGGTGAATCGTTGGTCGAATGGGTTGGCCAGAGCCGGGCCACTGCCTACCATCGATCATCGCAAGACTTTGTGCACCGTCGCACAATCTCCAACGGGAGGTTCACTTGCACCGCCGCCGTCGCACCGCGCTCCTGTTCACCGCCGCGATCGCCGCGGCGGCGCCCCTGCTCACCGCCTGCGGCAACGACGCGCATCCGGGAGCGGCGGCCGTCGTCGGCGACCAGCGGATCACCGTCTCCCAGCTGGAGAACCGCGTCGACGAGGTGCGCGACGCCCAGCGGGCCGCCGTCCCCGACGACGCCCAGTACGAGCAGGTCGTCGCCCGCACCGGCACCCTCACCCGCGACACCCTGCACGGCATGGTCCTCGACCGGGTCCTGCACCGCGCCGCCCAGGACGCGGACGTGACCGTCAGCCGCCGAGAAGTGCAGGAGATGCGCGGCGGCCTGGAGGAGCAGGCGGGCGGCGCCAAGGAGCTGGAGAGCGTCTGGCTGCAGCAGTACGGCGTCCCGCCCGAGCGCCTCGACGACAACCTCCGCCTCCAGCTGGAGGCCCAGAAGCTCGCCGAGAGCCTCGGCACCGACACCAGCCGCCCCGAGTTCTGGCAGGCCCTCGCCAAGGCCTCCGAGAAGCTCGACGTCGACCTCAACCCGCGCTACGGCGCCTGGGACGTACAGAAGAGCAGCCGCGTCGACACCAAGGTGCCGTGGGTGCGGGAGATCACCGCGGCGCGGACACAACAGACGGCGTAACGGTCCTGCGGGGGCGCTCCGCCGCCCCTGTGGACAACTCACGGGGCTGTCGGCCGCGTGCGTTACGTTCTGATCGTGAACGCAACCACCGCCGACACCACCCCCGGCACCGCCCCCGACCCCGGCCGCGTCGTCCTGCTCACCACCAGCCACCGCGTCGCCCCCGGCCTGCTGTCCTGGCCCGCCTGGCAGGCCCTGCGCACCGCCGACCGCGTCCTGTGCGCCGACGGCGCCCACCCGCAGCTGCCGTACCTGCGCGAGGCGGGCATACGGGTCGACGAGACGGCCCCGACCGCCGAGGAACTGGTCGCCGCCTGCGCCGGCGGCCGCACCGTGGTGGTCGTGGCGACCGGTGAGGGCGACCCCGCCCTCACCGACGGACTGGCCCGCCTCGCCGGGTCCGGCCGCGTCCACATGCCGGACCTGGAGCTGCTCCCCGCCTCCTACGACCTGCCGGGCGCCCGCCTGCTCGACCTCGTCCAGGTCATGGACCGCATCCGCGTCGAATGCCCCTGGTCCTCGCAGCGCACCCACGAGGGCCTGGCCAAGTACGCCATCGAGGAGGCGTACGAACTCGTCGAGGCGATCGAGGACGGCGACCGCGACGAACTCCGCGAGGAACTGGGCGACGTACTCCTCCAGGTCGTCTTCCACGCCCGCATCGCGGAGGAGGACCCCGACGCGCCGTTCTCCGTCGACGACGTGGCCGGCACCATCGTCGCCAAACTGATCCACCGCCACCCGCACGTCTTCGGCGACGAGACCGCGTCCACCCCCGAAGAGGTCAGGGAGCACTGGCTGCGCACCAAGGCGGACGAGAAGCAGCGCACCTCGGTCACCGAAGGCGTCCCCCTCGGCCAGCCGGGACTCGCCCTCGCCGCCAAGCTCGCCTCCCGGGTGCGCACGGCGGACCTGTCCGTCCCGCTGCCCGCCGGCGAGGGCATCGGCTACGAACTGCTGTCCCTGGCGGCCCGCGCCGAGGCCGAGGGCACGGACCCGGAGGCCGCGCTGAGAGCGGCGGCCCGGGCGTACCGGGACGCGATCAGGGAGGTCGAGGCCGCCCGGGGCTGAGACCGGTGCCGTCCGGCGCCGCCGGGGGAAGGCCGCCACTGTCCTGGTCACCGCCGAGGGGGAGGGCCACCACCGCCCTGATCACCGCCGGGGGGGGAGGGCCGCCACCGTCCCGGTCACCGCCGGCTCCCCGGATACGGTCAAGGGGTGACCGACCACTCCACGCCCGACCGTCCCGCCCCCGAGCTCTTCACCTGGGAGTTCGCGAGCGACCCCTACCCCGCCTACGCCTGGCTGCGCGAGCACGCCCCGGTGCACCGCACGCGGTTGCCCAGCGGTGTGGAGGCCTGGCTGGTCACCCGGTACGCCGACGCCAAGCAGGCCCTCGCCGACCCCCGGCTGTCCAAGAACCCGGCGCACCACGACGAGCCCGCGCACGCCAAGGGCAAGACCGGCATTCCGGGGGAGCGGAAGGCCGAGCTGATGACCCACCTGCTGAACATCGACCCGCCGGACCACACGAGGCTGCGGCGGCTGGTCAGCAAGGCGTTCACACCCCGCCGGGTCGCCGAGTTCGCGCCCCGGGTGCAGGAGCTGGCCGACGACCTCATCGGCCGCTTCGCCGGCACCGGCAGCGCCGACCTGATCCACGAGTTCGCGTTCCCGCTGCCCATCTACGCCATCTGCGACCTGCTCGGCGTACCCCGGGAGGACCAGGACGACTTCCGGGACTGGGCGGGCATGATGATCCGTCACGGTGGCGGGCCCCGGGGCGGGGTCGCGCGGTCGGTGAAGAAGATGCGGGGCTATCTCGCCGACCTCATCCACCGCAAGCGCGCGGCACTGCCGCCCGAACCCGGCCCCGGCGAGGACCTCATCTCCGGGCTCATCCGCGCCTCCGACCACGGCGAGCACCTCACCGAGAACGAGGCGGCGGCGATGGCCTTCATCCTGCTCTTCGCGGGTTTCGAGACCACGGTGAACCTCATCGGCAACGGTGCGTACGCCCTGCTCACCCACCCCGGACAACGGGACCGCCTGCAGACGTCCCTCGCCGCCGGCGAGCGCGCCCTGCTGGAGACCGGCGTCGAGGAACTCCTGCGCTACGACGGCCCGGTGGAGATGGCCACCTGGCGCTTCGCCACCCGGCCGCTCGCCATCGGCGGGCAGGACATCGCGGCCGGCGACCCCGTCCTCGTCGTCCTCGCCGCCGCCGACCGGGACCCGGAGCGGTTCGCGGACCCGGACACCCTGGATCTCTCCCGCCGCGACAGCCAGCACCTCGGGTACGGCCACGGCATCCACTACTGCCTCGGCGCCCCGCTCGCCCGCCTGGAGGGGCAGACCGCCCTCGCCACACTGCTCACCCGCTTCCCGGACCTGCGCCTGGCCGCGGACCCGGCCGAACTGCGCTGGCGCGGCGGGCTCATCATGCGAGGTCTGCGCACCTTGCCCGTGTCGTTCACACCCGTCCCGTCGTCGGCGGGCAACGGTTCGTCGCCGACGCAAAAGTGACACGCGCTCAACTCTGTGATCTTCACGTGATCTGCGCGGCATGAACTTGTGACAAGCGATCATCTGCCTATACGTTCACGAATCAGCGTGGCGCCGAGCATCACCCGCCGCGCGGTCCCCGCTGTCTCGTGAAAGGTCGTCGCATGCTCTCCGGGAACGGTCGTCACCGCCGCCCCCGCCAGGCTCCCGCCCTGGTCGTCGCAGCCGGAGTGACCGGCTCCGCCATCGCGATCCCGCTTCTCGGCGCCACCGGCGCCCACGCGGCCGACGGGGCGAACTGGGACCGCGTCGCCGAGTGCGAGACAGGCGGCGCCTGGAGCCAGAACAGCGGCAACGGGTACTACGGCGGCCTGCAGCTCTCCCAGGACGTCTGGGAGCGGTACGGCGGCACCGAGTACGCGCCGAGCGCCGACCAGGCCAGTCGCTCCCAGCAGATAAGAGTCGCCGAGAAGCTGCACGCGGACCAGGGGATCGCCGCCTGGCCGACCTGCGCCCTGCTCGCGGGCATGGGCAACGGCCCGGCGCCCACGGACAGCGGAACCGGTTCGACGGGTGACGGCACGTCGGAGGAGCCGACGGCGCCGGAGACGTCGGACACTCCCGAGCCGTCCGGCACGACCGAGTCGCCGGAGCCCACCTCCGAGACGTCCTCTTCGTCCCCTTCGCCGTCTTCGCCCTCCACCCCTGACGCCACGTCGGACAGTGGGGACGATTCGACCAAGTCCGACACTTCCCCTGAAGCCGAGCCCACGGGCAGCGCCGGCTCCCAGGGTGCCGACGCTTCGCCCACGGCCTCTCCGGAGACCGGCGAAAGGGACAAGGCGGGGCAGACTGGCGGGGATTCGGCGCTCACCGACACCGGGGACTCCGGCGCGGGCAAGCATCGCGGCGACAGCGCCGACGAGGGCGCGGCGGACGGTCGTGCGGGCGAGTCGTCGGGGCGGCACGCCTCGCGCGGTGAGGACGAGGTGCGAGAGGTCGCGGACGGCTCGTACACCGTCCGTTCCGGCGACAGCCTCTGGGGCATCGCCGACTCCCTTGGGCTCGACGGCGGGTGGCGCTCGCTCTACGTCGGCAACAAGCAGGTCGTCGGCACCGACCCGGACCACATCCTGCCCGGTCAGACGCTCACGGTCACGGGCGAATCGGGCGAAAAGTAGGGGCAGTTCGCGTCATGGTTCGAGACTGTATGTCCGTTTTGGATCACGTGAGAGATAGGTCTCAGAAGCCGTGATCGTCTTTGAAAATCCGCGGAGCGCGTGTCTACGGTCATGACCGCTCGCCATCGCGGGCCCCGGCTGCCGCAACGCCGAATCCTGCCAGCGGCCGTCCGGGAACAGTCGTCGCGCAAGCGCCGAAGGCAGGAGCGGGGGACCCAAGGTAAGTGCCGCACCGGGCAGTTGAGCCGGAGCGGCTAGGGGTGGAGCCGAGTTCCGCGAGGAACCCGGCCGGGCAACTCAACCGGCCCGAACCCGACAGCTCACCTCGCAGGCGTCGGTGAGGGGATCAACCATGCTGTTTTCCGGCAAGGGCAAGCACCGCCGTCCGTCCAAGGCCACCCGTGTCATCGCCGTCGCCGGCGTCACCGGTGCCGCCGTCGCCGCCCCGCTGATGGCGGCCGGCAACGCCTCCGCCGCCACCGCGTCCGAGTGGGACACCGTCGCCCAGTGCGAGTCCGGCGGCAACTGGTCCATCAACACCGGCAACGGTTACTACGGCGGTCTGCAGTTCTCCGCCTCCACCTGGGCCGGCTACGGCGGCACGCAGTACGCCGCCACCGCCGACCAGGCCAGCAAGGCGCAGCAGATCGAGATCGCCGAGAAGGTGCTCGCGGGCCAGGGCAAGGGTGCCTGGCCGGTCTGCGGCACCGGCCTGTCGAGCGCCGCGTACACCGGTGGCGGCGCCGAGAGCCAGGACAGCGGCTCCTCGCAGAGCGAGAGCGGCGGCTCCACCGCCGACCGTTCCGCCGAGCAGAAGGCCTCCCGCTCCGACGAGCGCCCGGCCGCCGAGCCGAAGGCCGAGAAGCCGGCCGAGAAGAAGACCGTCACCACCCCGACCGGCAAGAAGGTCGAGAAGGGCGACGGCGAGTACAAGGTCGTCAAGGGCGACACCCTCAGCTCGATCGCCGAGGAGCACGACGTCAAGGGCGGCTGGGCCAAGGTGTTCAAGCTGAACGACGACATCGTCGACGACGCCGACCTGATCTACCCGGGCCAGCAGCTGCACCTGAAGTAAGCAGCGGCCCCCTGCTCCCGTCCCGGTGCGTGTTCCCCCGTACGCACCGGGACGGGTTTTTCACGCCCCGATCCCGCCCCGGTTTCCGGGAACGTCTTTGTTCCGTTCGGAAACAATTTACTCTCGGTTCTGTCCAGCGGGTGGGCGATCGGCTGGCCGATCGCCCGGAGCCGGTTAGGCTCGGTCCCGCAGAGCCGCTGCGGTCCTGTGGACCCGCGCGTCACACCGAAGCGTCACATTGAAGAAGGAGATGCTCGTGCCGTCCATCGACGTCGTCGTAGCCCGGGAAATCCTGGACTCCCGAGGCAACCCCACGGTCGAGGTCGAGGTCGGCCTCGACGACGGCAGCACGGGTCGTGCCGCCGTCCCGTCCGGCGCCTCCACCGGTGCCTTCGAGGCCATCGAACTCCGTGACGGCGATGCGGGCCGTTACCTGGGCAAGGGCGTCGAGAAGGCCGTCCTCGCCGTCATCGAGCAGATCGGCCCGGAGCTGGTCGGCTACGACGCCACCGAGCAGCGCCTGATCGACCAGGCCATGTTCGACCTGGACGCCACCGACAACAAGGGCTCGCTGGGCGCCAACGCCATCCTCGGTGTCTCGCTGGCCGTCGCGCACGCCGCCTCCGAGGCCAGCGACCTGCCGCTCTTCCGCTACCTGGGCGGCCCGAACGCGCACCTGCTGCCGGTGCCGATGATGAACATCCTGAACGGCGGGTCGCACGCCGACTCGAACGTGGACATCCAGGAGTTCATGATCGCCCCGATCGGCGCGGAGTCCTTCTCCGAGGCCCTGCGCTGGGGCGCCGAGGTCTACCACACGCTGAAGAAGGTCCTGAAGAGCAAGGGCCTGGCCACCGGCCTCGGCGACGAGGGCGGCTTCGCCCCGAACCTCGGCTCCAACCGGGAGGCCCTCGACCTCATCCTCGAGGCCATCAAGGAAGCCGGCTACACCCCCGGCGAGCAGATCGCCCTCGCGCTCGACGTGGCCGCGTCCGAGTTCTACAAGGACGGCTCCTACACCTTCGAGGGCAAGACCCGCTCCGCCGCCGAGATGACCGAGTACTACGCCGAGCTGGTCGAGGCGTACCCGCTGGTCTCCATCGAGGACCCGCTGTTCGAGGACGACTGGGACGGCTGGAAGGTCCTCACCGACAAGCTCGGCGACAAGGTCCAGATCGTCGGCGACGACCTGTTCGTCACCAACCCGGAGCGCCTGGCCCGCGGTATCGACGAGAACGCCGCCAACGCCCTGCTGGTCAAGGTCAACCAGATCGGCTCGCTGACCGAGACCCTGGACGCCGTGGAGCTGGCCCAGCGCAACGGCTTCAAGTGCATGATGTCCCACCGCTCCGGCGAGACCGAGGACGTCACCATCGCCGACCTGGCCGTCGCCACCAACTGCGGCCAGATCAAGACCGGCGCCCCGGCCCGCTCCGAGCGCGTCGCCAAGTACAACCAGCTGCTGCGCATCGAGGAGATCCTCGACGACGCCGCGGTGTACGCCGGCCGCAGCGCTTTCCCGCGCTTCAAGGGCTGAGCGCCACCCCTCGGTAGGCAGCGTCGTACGTACGTCCCCGTACTCGGTCCCGTACCGTGTGCGGGGACGTACGCACGTGTGGACTGAAGGCGGGGACAGACATGGCGGTGAAGGACCGGGACCGTTTCTCCACCGCGACCAGGATCCGGATCATCGGGGAGCAGACCGCGGCCCGGGTCTACCGCTCGCAGACCAAGCGCCAGGCCCGTCGCTCCCGGCTGACCGGCCGGGCCGCGCTGCTGGCGATGGTGCTCTGCTCGCTCGTCGTGGCGCTCGCCTACCCGATACGGCAGTACGTCGCCCAGCGCGCCGAGATCGCCGATCTCCAGCGGGAGCGGCAGGAGACCCGCGACCGGGTCGAGGACCTGCGCGACCTGAAGGCACGCTGGCAGGACGACGCCTACGCCGAGCAGCAGATCCGGCTGCGGCTGCACTACGTGATGCCGGGGGAGACGGGGTTCGTCGTCGTCGACCCGGACGCGGCCGAGCAGGCCCGCGCCGAGGGCGGCGCCGCCGACCGCCCCTGGTACCGGAACGTCTGGGACGGGGTCGACAAGGCCGACGCCGCCGCCCGCCGGCCGTGAACCGGCCACCCCGGCAGTGAGCCACCAGTGCCGGCAGTGACTCAACAGGAAGACCAGCAGAAGACAGTCATGCAGACTCCCCCGCCGACCACCCCGCGCACCGAGCCCACCGACGCGGACGTCGAGGCCTTCAAGCAGCAGCTCGGCCGCCCTCCGCGCGGCCTGCGCGCCATCGCGCACCGCTGTCCGTGCGGACACCCGGACGTCGTGGAGACGGCGCCCCGGCTGCCCGACGGCACGCCCTTCCCCACGCTGTACTACCTGACGTGCCCGAAGGCGGCCTCCGCGATCGGCACGCTGGAGGCGAACGGCGTGATGAAGGAGATGACCGAGCGCCTGGCCACCGACCCGGAGCTGGCCGCCGCCTACCGCGCCGCGCACGAGGACTACATCCGGCGGCGGGACGAGATCGAGGAGCTGGCCGGCTTCCCGAGCGCGGGCGGCATGCCGGACCGCGTGAAGTGCCTGCACGTCCTGGTCGCCCACTCGCTGGCGGCCGGTCCCGGCGTCAACCCGCTGGGCGACGAGGCGATCGCGATGCTGCCCGAGTGGTGGCGCAAGGGGCCGTGCGTGACGCTCGGCGGGACCTGTGGGGAGGACGCCAAGTGACCCGTGTCGCCGCCGTCGACTGCGGTACGAACTCCATCCGGCTGCTCGTCGCCGACGCCACTGTGTCCGACAGCGCCTCCGGCGCGGGCTCGACCGGCGAGCTGACCGACCTCGACCGCCGCATGACCATCGTGCGGCTCGGCCAGGGCGTCGACCGCACCGGGCGGCTGGCGCCCGAGGCGCTGGAGCGGACCTTCGCCGCCTGCCGCGAGTACGCCGAGGTGATCAAGGAGCACGGCGCCGAGCGGCTGCGCTTCGTGGCGACCTCCGCCTCCCGGGACGCGGAGAACCGGGACGTCTTCGTGCGCGGGGTGCTGGACATCCTCGGCGTGGAGCCGGAGGTCATCTCGGGCGACCAGGAGGCGGAGTTCTCCTTCACCGGCGCCACCAAGGAGCTGGCGGGCCGCGACCACCTCGACAAGCCCTACCTGGTCGTCGACATCGGCGGCGGCTCGACCGAGTTCGTCGTCGGGGACGACCACGTGCGCGCGGCCCGCTCGGTGGACGTCGGCTGTGTGCGGCTGACCGAGCGGCACCTGGTGCGCGACGGCGCCGTGACCGACCCGCCCACCGAGGCGCAGGTCGCGGCGATGCGGGCGGACATCGAGGCGGCGCTGGACCTCGCCGAGGAGACGGTGCCGCTGCGCGAGGCGCGGACGCTGGTCGGGCTGGCCGGCTCGGTGACCACGGTGTCGGCGATCGCGCAGGAGCTGCCGGAGTACGACTCGGCCGCCATCCACCACTCCCGGGTCTCGCGCGACCGGGTCCGGGAGATCACCGACTGGCTGCTGCGCTCCACCCACGCCGAGCGCGCGGCCGTTCCCTCCATGCATCCGGGCCGCGTCGACGTGATCGGAGCGGGAGCGCTGGTCCTGCTCTCGATCATGGAGCGGACGGGCGCGGAGGAGGTCGTCGTGAGCGAGCACGACATCCTCGACGGCATCGCGTGGTCGGTGGCGTAGCGGGCGGGCGGAGGCGTCCGCGGTCGCGGTCTGAGCAGGACGGACGACGGTTGAGCGCGCGTCGAGGGGTCCTTCGGGGCCCCTCGGTGACATCCCGTCGGGAAACTTCGTGAAGTTCTTCACAAGGAATTGGGCCCTGTCGGACGACGAAAGCGCGTCGGTTGACCCTTTTGGGGGTTCAACTGCCCTTTGAACGTGTTCAGGACGGTGCTTCGAAGGGGTCCCGGGGAGGCGCTCCAGGAGGGTGGTCCACCGTCCCCGGAGGTACGGAGGAGCAGCTCACGCGGCATTGACAACGGGGTGCACTACACGCTGGTTCCACTCTCCGCCATGATCTCCGTCACGTGGGTCGCGGATGGTAGCACAGCCTCCACCGAAGCTTGTGAAGGGGCGCACGAACCACCCCCCTCGGGCGGGTGGATACTCGATGGCATGAGCACCACGGAGCGTCCCAGGATCCTCGTAGTAGGCGGTGGGTACGTAGGCCTGTACGCAGCTCGACGCATCCAGAAGAAGATGCGTTACGGCGAGGCGACCGTCACCGTCGTCGACCCGCGGTCGTACATGACCTACCAGCCCTTCCTCCCCGAAGCCGCCGCCGGCAACATCTCCCCGCGGCACGTCGTCGTCCCCCTGCGGCGCGTGCTTCCGAAGGCGGAGGTCCTCACCGGCCGGGTCACCACCATCGACCAGGACCGCAAGGTCGCCACGATCGCCCCCCTCGTGGGCGAGGCGTACGAGCTGCCCTTCGACTACCTGGTCATCGCCATGGGCGCGGTCTCCCGCACCTTCCCGATCCCCGGCCTCGCCGAGCAGGGCATCGGCATGAAGGGCATCGAGGAGTCCATCGGCCTGCGCAACCACGTCCTGGAGCAGCTCGACAAGGCCGACTCCACCACCGACGAGGAGATCCGCCGCAAGGCGCTCACCTTCGTCTTCATCGGCGGCGGTTTCGCCGGCGCGGAGACCATCGGTGAGGTCGAGGACATGGCGCGCGACGCGGCCAAGTACTACAAGAACGTCTCCCGCGAGGACATGCGTTTCGTCCTCGTGGACGCCGCCGACAAGATCCTCCCCGAGGTCGGTCCGAAGCTCGGCCAGTACGGCAAGGAGCACCTCGAGGGCCGCGGCGTCGAGGTCTACCTGTCCACCTCCATGGACTCCTGCGTCGACGGCCACGTGGTGCTGAAGAACGGCCTCGAGGTCGACTCCAGCACGATCGTCTGGACGGCCGGCGTCAAGCCGAACCCGGCGCTGTCCCGCTTCGGCCTGCCGCTGGGTCCCCGCGGTCACGTCGACTGCGAGCCGACCCTCCAGGTCAAGGGCACCGACTACATCTGGGCCGCGGGCGACAACGCCCAGGTGCCGGACCTCGTCGGCCGCAAGGCGGGCAACGAGAACGCCTGGTGCCCGCCGAACGCCCAGCACGCGCTGCGCCAGGCCAAGGTCCTCGGCGACAACGTGATCTCCGGTATGCGGGGTTTCCCGCAGAAGGACTACAGCCACGCCAACAAGGGCGCGGTGGCGGGCCTCGGCCTGCACAAGGGCGTGGCGATGATCGTCATGGGCAAGATGAAGATCAAGCTCAAGGGTCGCCTCGCCTGGTACATGCACCGGGGCTACCACGGCATGGCGATGCCGACCTTCAACCGGAAGATCCGCGTCTTCGCGGACTGGACGCTCGGCATGTTCCTCAAGCGCGAGGTCGTCTCCCTCGGCGCGATGGAGACCCCGCGCGAGGAGTTCTACGAGGCCGCCAAGCCGGCGCCGGCCGCCGCGCCGAAGTCCGCCGACAAGGGCGGGCGGAACGCGAAGTCGGAGAAGACCGAGGAGAAGGCCAAGGCCTCCTGACCTCCGGCCGCCTCCCGCAGTAGCGCAGTAGCTCGTCGAAGTGGGCCGTCCGCCATCCGTGGTGCGGGCGGCCCCTTCGCGCTGCGCCGACAGGGCGAAAAAACCTCGTGGTGTGTACAGGCATTTTGCTCAGTCGTAACGCGCGCCGGGGACTGTACGGCGGGCTCCCAGGTGTTTACGTGGTGTTGGACATTCCGGGATCGCTCGTCACGGAGGTACGCCATGGCTGACGCCGCGCTGCGGCTGCAGAACCTCTTCGAACAGTTGCTGGGAGCACCACTCCCGGTGCGCATCCGCGCCTGGGACGGTTCGCAGGCGGGTCCGCCGGGCGCGCCGACCCTCGTCGTCCGCAACCGCAGGGCCCTGCGCCGCCTGCTGTTCAAGCCGGGCGAACTGGGCCTGGCCCGGGCCTGGGTGGCCGGGGACCTCGACGTGGACGGCGACCTCTACACCGCCCTCGGACTCCTCGCCGGTCTGCTCTGGGAGCGCGACGAGGACGCCCGCGGCCTCGCCGAGGCGCTCCGCGACCCCGAGGTCCGGGTCGCCGTACGCGGCCTGGTCAGGCTCGCCGGGCCGCCGCTGCCGCCCGCCCCGCCGCCGGAGGAGGTCCGCCGGGCCCGCGGCCACCTGCACACCAAGCGCAGCGACAGACGCGCCATCAGCCACCACTACGACGTCGGCAACGACTTCTACGAGCTGGTCCTCGGCCCGTCCATGGTCTACTCCTGCGCCTACTGGCCGGCCCCTCCCGCCGAGGGCGGCACCCTGGAGGACGCCCAGCGCGACAAGCTCGAACTGGTCAGCCGCAAGCTCGGGCTGACCCCCGGTCAGCGCCTTCTCGACGTCGGCTGCGGCTGGGGTTCCATGGCGATCCACGCGGCCCGCGAGCACGGCGTGAGCGTCGTCGGCGTCACGCTCTCCCAGGAGCAGGCCGCGTTCGCCCGCAAGCGCGTCGCCGACGAGGGGCTCACCGACCGGGTGGAGATCCGCGTCCAGGACTACCGGGACGTCGCGGACGGGCCGTACGACGCCATCTCGTCCATCGGTATGGCCGAGCACGTCGGCGCCGAGCGGTATCTGGAGTACGCCGCCGACCTGTTCAGGCTCCTCAAGCCGGGCGGACGGCTGCTGAACCACCAGATCGCCCGCCGCCCCCGGCGCGACGAGTCCGCCTACAACGTGGACGAGTTCATCGACGCCTACGTCTTCCCCGACGGCGAACTGGCCCCGGTCGGCACCACCGTCACCCAGCTGGAGCGCGCCGGGTTCGAGGTGCGCGACGTGGAGTCGATCCGGGAGCACTACGCCCTCACCCTGCGCCGCTGGGTCGCCAACCTGGAGTCCGACTGGGCGGCGGCCACACGGCTGGTCAGTCCCGGCCGCGCCCGGGTCTGGCAGCTGTACATGGCCGCCTCGGCGCTCGCCTTCGAGCGCAACCGCATCGGCGTCAACCAGGTCCTCGCCGTGAAGACCCCCGAGCCGGGCGGCTCCGGGATGCCGCTGCGCGCCCGCACCTGGAACTGACCTCCGAGCACACGGCGAAGGGCCCCGCTCCTTACGGAACGGGGCCCTGTCCACACGTACCGGCTACTCGGCCTTGATGGCGTCGAGCATGTTCAGGCGGGCCGCCCTGCGGGCCGGCCACAGCGCGGCCAGAACGCCCACCACGGCGGCCAGCAGCAGGAAGACGCCCATCCGGCCCCACGGCAGGACCAGTTCGTACGTCGCCATCGTCGTGCCCATCAGCTCACCGGCGGCCCAGCCGAAGAACACGCCCAGGCCGATGCCGAGCACCCCGCCGAACAGGGAGATCACCAGGGACTCCAGGCGGACCATCCGCTTGATGCCCTTGCGGTCCAGGCCGATCGCCCGCAGCATCCCGATCTCCTGGGAGCGCTCGAAGACCGACATGGCCAGGGTGTTGATGACACCGAGGACGGCCACGATCACCGCCATGGCCAGCAGGCCGTAGAGCATGTTCAGCATCAGCGTGAACATCTTCGCGATCTCGTTGGAGATGTCCTTCTTGTCCTGGATCTTGATCGCCGGGTTGGTGTCCAACGCCTGCGTCAGACTGTCCTTCGCGGCCGACGAGGCCCCGTCGGACATCTTCACCATCACCTGCATGTCGACCGGGTCGGACTGGTGCGGGGCGACGGTGGGCAGGTCGACCATGATGCCGCGGATCATCTCGTTGCCCTCGTAGACCCCGGCGACCTCCAGCCGCTGCTTCTCGCCGTCCTCGTAGGCGGCGGTGAAGGCGGAGCCGGCCTTCCAGCCGTGGTCCTCGGCGGTGTCGGCGTCCACGACGACCTTGGTGCCGCCGACCTCGAAGGCGCCCTGCTCGACCTTCAGGTCGGTCAGCTCGCCGATCGTGGAGCCGTTGACGCCGGTGAGGTACTCGGTCTCCCCGTCGATGCGGGACTCCGCGTTGCGCAGCGGGCTGATGGCGGTGATCCCGTCGGCCCTGCCGAGCTTCTCGGCGACGTCCGGGTCGAGGTGGTTGCCGTTGGCCATGGAGACCACGTAGTCGGCCTCGATGGACGCCGACGCCATCTTGTCGATCGACTTCTGCAGGCTGCCGGCCATCACCGTCATGCCGGTGATCAGGGTGAGGCCGATCATCAGCGCGGAGGCGGTGGCGGCGGTGCGGCGCGGGTTGCGCACCGAGTTCTGCCGGGCGAGCTTGCCCGAGACGCCGAACACGCGCAGCACCGGAGCCGCGGCGGCGATCAGCGGGCGGGAGAGCAGCGGCGTCAGGATGAACACGCCGATGATCAGCAGCACCGCGCCCAGGCCCATCGGGGCCTGCCCGTCGGAGCCGCTCATCGTCGTCGCCGCGAGGACGACCGCGACACCGGCGGCCGAGACCAGCGCGCCCAGCGTGTTGCGCAGCACCAGCGACTTCGTCGTGGCCTTGGCGTGCACGCTGCTCATCGCCGCGACCGGCGGGATCTTCGCCGCCCGGCGGCCGGGCAGCCACGCCGCCAGCATGGTGACCAGGACGCCGACCGCGAGGGCCGCGACGATCGTGCCGGGCGAGACCACCAGCGGGCCGTCGGGCACGACCGCGCCCATCGAGCCCATCAGGGAGCGCATCCCGGCCCCGATGCCGATGCCCGCGAGCAGGCCGGTCACCGCGGCGACGACGCCGACCACGAACGCCTCGATCAGCACCGACCGCGTGACCTGCCGGCGGGAGGCGCCGACCGCCCGCATCAGGGCCAGCTCCTTGGTGCGCTGGGCGACCAGCATCGTGAAGGTGTTGGCGATGATGAACGTACCGACGAACAGCGCGATGCCGGCGAAGACCAGCAGACCCTGCTTCATGCCGCTCATCGACGAGGCGATCATCTCCGCCTGGTCGTCGGCCAGTTCCTTGCCGGTGGTGGTCTCGACGAGGTCCTTCGGCAGCGCCTTGTCCAGCTCCGCCTTCAGCGCGGCCTGGGTGACGCCGGCCTTCGCCTTGACGTCGATCTCGTCGTACGTGCCCGCCTTGCCGAACAGCTGCTGCGCGGTCGCCGTGTCGAACAGGGTGAGGCTGCCGCCGGCCGCGACGTTGCCGTCGTCGGTGGTGAAGACGCCGACGACCTTCGGGGTGATGACCGGGCCGTCCACGGACATCCGCACGGTGTCACCGACGCCGTAGCCGGTGCGCTCGGCGGTCTTGGAGTCGATGAGGATCTCGCCCGCGCCCTTCGGGGCGTGTCCGTCGGTCAGCGGGTACCGGGGGTCCTTCGCGCCCCAGTAGTTGCCGCCCTGCGTGCTCCAGCCGTCGCCGATCAGGTCGCCGTCCTTGTCGGCGACGGCGGTGAACCCGGTCACCACGCCGATGGCGGAGGCCGCGCCGGGCACCTTCGCGCTGTCGTCGAGGAGGGCGTCGGTCAGCTCGGGGGCCTCGCCGACCTTGTCGCCCCTCGCCTCCTGGTACTCGGTGGTCACGGCGACGTCGACCTGGTCGAAGCCCTTGGCGGAGCTGTTCTGCAGGGCGTCGGAGATGGTGTTGGTGAAGACCAGGGTGCCCGACACGAACGCCACGCCGAGCATCACGGCGAGCACGGTCATCAACAGCCTGGCCTTGTGCGCGAATACGTTGCGCAAGGCGGTACGGAACATGGGTCTTCTCTGTCGGAGGTTACGGGCGAGTCAGGGGCGAGGGCGGGCCGGGGGCCGGGCGGCCTGGGGTCGGGTCAGCTGGTGCGGCCCTTGGCGTCGAACTGCTTCATGCGGTCCAGCACCGAGTCGGCCGTAGGCCCGTACACCTCGTCGACGATGCGTCCGTCCGCGAGGAAGACCACCCGGTCCGCGTAGGCGGCGGCCACCGGGTCGTGGGTCACCATCACCACGGTCTGCCCCAGCTCCCGCACCGAGTTGCGCAGGAAGCCCAGCACCTCGGCGCCCGAGCGGGAGTCGAGGTTTCCGGTCGGCTCGTCACCGAAGATGATCTCCGGCCGCGAGGCCAGCGCCCGGGCCACGGCAACCCGCTGCTGCTGGCCGCCGGAGAGCTGGGAGGGACGGTGGCCGAGCCGGTCGGACAGCCCGATCATCCGGATCACGGAGTCCAGCCACTGCTTGTCCGGCTTGCGGCCCGCGATGTCCATCGGGAGGGTGATGTTCTCCAGCGCGGTCAGCGTCGGCAGCAGGTTGAACGCCTGGAAGATGAAGCCGATCTTGTCCCGGCGCAGCTTGGTCAGCTGCTTGTCCTTCAGGGAGCCCAGTTCCGTGTCGCCGATGCGCACCGAGCCGGAGGAGAAGGTGTCCAGGCCGGCGACGCAGTGCATCAGCGTGGACTTGCCGGAGCCGGAGGGGCCCATGATCGCGGTGAACTCGGCCTGCCGGAAGTCGACGGAGACCCGGTCCAGGGCGACCACCTGGGTCTCGCCCTGGCCGTAGATCTTGGAAAGCTCCGTGGCGCGTGCGGCCACGGCGGTGGACCGGTCGGCGATGGGTGCGGTGGTCACGGGAAGGGCGCTCCTGTCGGTACGGCGTGTGCTCGGGGACGTTCTCCATCCTTCCGGCCGCGCGGCGCCGTGTAGTCAGCCGCTGTTCCGGTTTCGAGGGGCGACTTCGGTCGGACGGCGCGGGCCGGTGTCATACCTGCGGATGACGGGCGACCCCGACGGGCCCGCCGCGGCGCCGTCGGCGCGAGAACGGGGCGGGCGTCCTTGTAGAGACGGTGAAATTCCGTCATTCCGCATGCGTGGCCGACCGACGCACGCAAGGGTGTTGGCGGGTGTGGACGGCCTGCCCCCGGAGCTGATGCCCTATCAGGCGTCAATAAAATAAGACAACATCGGTCCGCCCGCCCGCTGTTCGAGGGGCGCGTCCCGATAGGCTCGGGGCACTCGACGCGGAGCCCATGGCCTGCCCGGATGGTGGAATGCAGACACGGCGAGCTTAAACCTCGCTGCCCCCTCGGGGGCGTGCCGGTTCAAGTCCGGCTCCGGGCACTTCCGACGCCGTCGATCCTCCGGAACTTCCCCTCGAACCGTTGACAGCGGCGTGCGCACGGCCGGAAACTCCTCCCAGCAATCGGTGAAGGATTTTTCACTACGCGAACACTCGCCCTGTGTGAACACCAGCGAACATCCTCGCGGCAACGACGCCAATCGAAGGGAACGACCGATGCGCACGACCGTCGGCATCATCGGGGCCGGCCCCGCCGGACTCCTCCTCGCCCGGCTGCTCCACAACGCCGGTATCGACTCGGTCGTCCTGGAGAGCCGCGACCGCGCCTACGTCGAGCGGCGGCAGCGCGCCGGAATCCTGGAGCAGGGCACCGTGGACGTCCTGCGCGCGGCCGGGGCGGGGGAGCGGATGGACCGCGAGGGGCTGCCCCACGACGGCATCGAGCTGCGGTTCGCGAAACGGCGCCACCGCGTGGACTTCCCCGCGCTCACCGGCGGCAGGTCCGTCATGGTCTACGCGCAGACCGAGGTCTGCAAGGACCTCATCGCCCTCCAGCTCAAGGAGGGCGGCCCACTGCTGTTCGAGGCCGAGGCGCTGGCCGTGGAGGGCGCCGAGACCGACCGTCCGCGCATCCGCTTCCGCCAGGGGGGCGCCGAGGACGTCCTGGAGTGCGACTACGTCGTCGGCTGCGACGGCTTCTGGGGCGTGGCCCGGGCGGCGGTCCCGGCCGGCCTGGGCCGCACCTTCGAACGGACGTACCCCTTCGGCTGGCTCGGCATCCTCGCCGACGTCGCCCCCTCGCACGACGAGCTGGTCTACGCCCGCCACGACCGCGGCTTCGCCCTGCTCTCCATGCGCTCCCCGTCCGTCTCCCGGCTCTACCTCCAGGTGCCCGCGGACACGGACGCCGAGAGCTGGAGCGACGAGGATATCTGGGCCGAGCTGGAACGCCGCTTCGAGACCGACGACGACTGGGTCCTGAACCGGGGCCCGATCACCCAGAAGTCGGTCACCCCCATGCGCTCCTACGTCCACGAGCCCATGCGGCACGGCCGCCTCTTCCTGGCCGGTGACGCCGCGCACATCGTGCCGCCCACCGGCGCCAAGGGCCTCAACCTCGCCGTCGGGGACGTCGTCACCTTCGCGCGGGCGCTGGCCCACCGGACCGGGACCGGCTCCGACGAACTCCTCGACGCCTACTCCGCGACCTGCCTGCGCCGCGTCTGGCAGGCCGAGCGGTTCTCGTACGACATGACGACCCTCCTGCACCCCGCCCCCGACGCGACCCCCTTCGAGAACCGGCTCCAGCTGGCCCGCCTCGACCGGATCGCCTCCTCCCGCGCCGCCGAGACCGACCTCGCCGAGGCGTACACCGGTTTCCCGATCGGGTGAACGGGCACCCGGCCGCGCGCCACGCCCCCGCTGGTGAGGGGAATCACCGATCCGCGTAGCGTGTTGTCCGCCAGGAGCAGGGAAAGATCCTCCCCAAGCAGTAGGGTCATTCCTTTGCCGTTCCATTACTCTTGAGCCAAGGCTGCGTCGTGTGGCCATGGAGGAGTGAAATGAGGAGCAGAAACCCGGTCTTCTCGCGACGGGGGTTCAGCCGCGACAACGGCTACGCGGGCTTCAACGCCGCGCCGCAGGCCGGGGGCCCCGCCGTCGCCACCCAGGGCAACCCGTACGCGCAGGGCACGCAGGGCACCCCGTACGCCCAGCCCGCCGGCAACCCCTACGCGCAGAACCCGTACGCCCAGCAGGACCAGCAGTACGGCGCGCCGCCGCAGGCGCCGGTCACCGCCGGCCGGATGACGATGGACGACGTCGTCATCCGGACGGCGAGCACGCTCGGTGTGCTCGTGGTGACGGCCGCGCTCGCGTGGGCGCTGCTGCCCGTGGACGACGCCAACATCGGCCGTTCCATCGGCTTCGGTATCGGTGCCGCGGTGATCGGCATGGTCCTGGCGCTCGTGCAGTCCTTCAAGCGCAAGGCCTCGCCGGCGCTGATCCTGACCTACGCGGCGTTCGAGGGTGTCTTCCTCGGCGTCATCTCCAGCGTCGTCGACAACCGCATCGCGGACGGCGCGGCCATGCAGGCCGTGATCGGCACGATGGCGGTCTTCGCCGGTGTGCTGATCGCGTACAAGGCCGGCTGGATCCGCGTCAACCGCCGCTTCTACGGCTTCGTGATGGCGGCCGCGCTCGGCTTCGTCTTCCTGATGATGGTGAACCTGATGTTCGCCGTCTTCGGTGGCGGTGACGGCCTCGGCTTCCGCAGCGGCACGCTCGGTGTCGTCTTCGGCATCGTCGGCATCATCCTCGGCGCGTGCTTCCTGGCCATGGACTTCAAGCAGGTCGAGGACGGCCTGGCCTACGGCGCCCCGCGCGAGGAGGCCTGGCTCGCCGCCTTCGGCCTCACGCTGACGCTGGTGTGGCTGTACCTGGAGTTCCTGCGGCTGATCGCGATCCTGAACAGCAGCGATTAGCGGCGAGAACGCGTAGCCGCTGGTGAGGAAGGGCCCCGGGCTTGTGCCCGGGGCCCTTCGTCGTCGTGACGGCGGCGCGCGCTCAGCGCAGCTTGCGCGCGGCCCTTCTCAGGTCGTACTCGTGGATGATCGCCTTCGCGTGGCCGTACGCGAGGTCGTGTTCGTGACGGAGCCAGCTGACCTTCTCCTCGAAGCGGAAGAGGGAGGGGCCGTCCTCGACGGTGCGCAGCCAGTCGGAGATCTCACGACCGGTGCAGTGGGGGATGCGGGCGAGCATGTTGCGATGGGTCTCCTCGGAGAAGACTTGGGACATCGGCGCCTCCGGACGAAAGGGGTTGTAAGCCGGTCCTTCAGGTCACCGTGCCTGAGCGTTCGCCCGTTGGCAACAGTCCCGGAGGGGCGCGTACGCTCGCGCCGTGGTTGATACGACGCCTTTGACCCGTGCCGTGGACGACTTCGCCGACCGGTTGCGGGCCGCCCCGCAGAGCAGACTGCAACGCGGGGCCGCCGCCGAGGCGCTGGAGCTGGCCAGGGAGCTGGCCCGGCGCGCCCAGCTCGTGGAGGAACCGGGGACGGAGCCGCGGGTGATGCCGGACGCGGGGATGTTCGCCGCCGCCGACCAGATCGCCGTCGCCGCCCACGACTTGGCCCTCGTGCTGAGCGACGAGGGCCAGGTGGAGGAGGCGGTGGGGCTGGTGGAGGAGGCCCGCAAGCGGGCCGGGGTCTGACGCCCCGGGCGGGCCACGTGGGGGCGCGGGGTATTAGAGGGACGCGATGACGCGGTCCGCCAGGATGTACACGTTCTCCTCGCCGCAGGCGAAGGTCAGCGTGTAGGCGCCGGAGATCCCCGAGCCGCCGAGGAGGTAGGGCGTCTTGCCCGCGCCCAGCGCGGCGGCCAGGCGCTCCGCGGTCTCGCGGTGGCCCGGGGTCATGCACAGCGTGGTGCCGTCCGCGAAGACGTACACGTCGAGCGTGCCCAGCGGGCCCGGGCGGACGTCCGCCAGCGCCACGCTCGACTCGGCCAGCTCCTCGAGAGTGGCGACGGTGCGCTCGTGATCGCCCACGGCGGGCGACGGGTTCGGCACGAAGTCCGGGTGCGAGGGGTGCCGGCGGCGGGCGGCGGCCAGCTCGGCGGACTCCCTGGGGCCCGCGTCCTTCGCGGTCGGTTCGTCGGCGTCCGCGCCCGGCTCGACCACGGCCTCCAAGCCCACGAAATCGGCCTGGCGGGGCAGGAACAGCTCACTGTCGGACAGGCCGAGCAGCAGGGGCGCGTCGGAGGCGTCCCGGGACTCCTGGGCGGCCCAGAAGGCCCGCGCCTCGGCGAGCTCGCGCTCACGCTCCTCGGCGAGTGCCTCCGCGACGGCGGCGCGTATCTCCTCGGCGTCGGCGGTGGTGCGTGCCGCGGGCACGCGGCCACGCGTGGCGGCGGCCCGGCTCTCGGCCAGCTCGGTGCGCAGCGCCGCCACCTGCCGGCGCAGCACCAGAATGCTGCGCAGGACGGCGACGCCCACGGCGCCGGTGGCGGCCGTGGTGAGCAGCAGGGCGATCGGCATGGCGCTCACTGACGTACTCCCGGTTCAAAGTCGACCCCCGACTTCCTACATCAGCTTGAAGGGAGGACTAACCGCCTGTCAGTGCGTAACGTCACGAAACGGACAGGACTTTGGGCCCGGAAGGTAGGGGTGGGGCTGGTCTGACCTGCGTAAATCTAGGTGCAGGGAGAGGTAGGTCACATCCTGGGGGAGATTGAGTCACAAAACGGCCCAGAACCCTGGGGTGAGCGGGGTTCCGGGCCGCGGTGTCACGCTGGGTCTCCCAGGCGCCACTGACCGTCTTTCAGCAGCGGCGTGTCGGTCAGCTCAGGCGCTCGATGACCATGGCCATGCCCTGGCCGCCGCCGACGCACATGGTCTCCAGGCCGAACTGCTTGTCGTGCGTCTGGAGGGAGTTGATCAGGGTGCCGGTGATGCGGGCGCCGGTCATGCCGAAGGGGTGGCCGACGGCGATGGCGCCGCCGTTGACGTTCAGCTTCTCCAGCGGGATGCCGAGGTCGCGGTAGGAGGGGATGACCTGCGCGGCGAACGCCTCGTTGATCTCGACCAGGTCGATGTCGTCGATGGTCAGCCCGGCGCGGGACAGCGCCTGCTTGCTCGCCTCGACCGGACCCAGGCCCATGATCTCGGGGGAGAGGCCGGAGACACCGGTGGAGACGATGCGGGCGAGCGGGGTCAGGCCCAGCTCGCGGGCCTTGGTGTCGCTCATGATCACGAGGGCGGCGGCGCCGTCGTTGAGCGGGCAGCAGTTGCCGGCGGTGACCAGGCCGTCGGGGCGGAAGACGGGCTTGAGGCCCTGGACGCCCTCCAGGGTGACGCCGGCGCGGGGGCCGTCGTCCTTGGAGACGACCGTGCCGTCGGGGAGGGTCACCGGGGTGATCTCGCGCTCCCAGAAGCCGTTCTTGATGGCTTCCTCGGCGAGGTTCTGCGAGCGGACGCCGAACTCGTCCATGTCCTGCCGCGTGATCCCCTTGGCGCGCGCCAGGTTCTCGGCGGTCTGCCCCATCGCGATGTACGGGTCGGGGACGAGGCCGTCCTCGCGCGGGTCGTGCCAGGTGGTGCCCTCCTGCTGGGCGACCTCCGCGGTACGGGCCTCGGCCTCGGCGAACAGCGGGTTCCGGGTGTCCGGCAGGCTGTCGGAGTTGCCCTTGGCGAACCGGGAGACCATCTCGACACCGGCCGAGATGAAGACGTCGCCCTCGCCGGCCTTGATGGCGTGCAGGGCCATGCGGGAGGTCTGCAGGGACGAGGAGCAGTACCGGGTGACGGTGCAGCCGGGCAGGTGGTCCATGCCCATCTCGACGGCGACGATCCGGCCGAGGTTGTTGCCCTGCTCGCCGCCGGGCAGGCCGCAGCCGAGCATCAGGTCGTCGATGTCCCTGGGGTCCAGCTCGGGGACCTTGGCGAGCGCGGCCTGGATGATCGTGGCGGCGAGGTCGTCGGGGCGCAGGTCCTTGAGGGAGCCCTTGAAGGCGCGGCCGATGGGGGAGCGGGTGGCTGAGACGATCACGGCTTCGGGCATCACGGCTCCAGTGGCGTCGCGGGGATGAGGCGGCTGGTTGGGAAGTTACCCGGACGTATGGCCTGGGTCACGGGTCTGGGCGTGTGACATGGACCGCAACTTTCTAAGCGCTTGCTTTTGCCTCCGGCGGTTGAGCGGCCCCGCGTGCTGCAACCCAGGGCGGGCGCCCCTGGGGGCTGCGCCCCCAGACCCCGCTTCGGCCTGAACGGCCTCGTCCTCAAACGCCGGACGGGCTGGTGGGCTCCGCCTCCGCCACCCGGCGCCGCCGCCGGCGCTTGAGCAGCGCCCAGGGCCCCCGCGGCCCCGTGGGCATCGCCGCGGCGACCTCCGTACCCGCCTCCGACGCGGCCTCCGCCGCCGCACGCGCCACCGGCAGGAAGCCCTCGCGGCGCAGCGCGTCGGGACGCTCCTCCTCGGCCGGCCACAGGCCGAGCGCGGCGCACACCGACGGCAGTACCGCCATCGCGGCCGTGGCGTACCCCTCGGCGGAGGGGTGGTAGTTGTCGGGGCCGAACAGCTCCCGCGGGTTCTGCGCGAACTCCGGGCCCAGCAGATCACCCAGTGAAACCGTGCGCCCGCCCTGCTCCACCACACCGATCGTCTGCGCCGCCGCCAACTGCCGCGAGGTCCGCCGGGCCAGCCAGCGCAGCGGCTGCCGCACCCGCTCGATCGTGCCCAGATCCGGGCAGGTGCCGACCACCACCTCCGCACCGGCCGTACGCAGCCGCCGTACCGCCCCCGACAGGTGCCGGACCGAGCGGGTCGCGGGCATGCGGTGCGTGACGTCGTTCGCGCCGATCATGATCACGCAGATGTCGGGCACCCGGCCCGGATCCGCGAGCACCAGCGCCACCTGCCGGTCCAGGTCGTCCGAGCAGGCCCCGGGTGCCGCGACCGACCCCAGTTCCACCGGCCGCTCCGCCACCGCCGCCAGCCCCGACGCCAGCAGCGCGCCCGGCGTCTGCCCGGCCCGGTGCACGCCCTGCCCGGCGGCCGTGGAGTCGCCCAGCATCATCAGCCGCAGAGGCGGCTCACCCGCCATCGGTGAGATGCCGCCGTACAGCCCCTGTGCGTTCGGCACCCGGTCCGGTGTGCCGATGCCCACCCGGCGCCTGGCCAGCTGCACCTCCGCCAGCAGCAGTCCGACCGTGGCAGCACCGGCCAGCCCGATGCCGCCGCCGCCGTACGCCGCGCCGGCCGCGATCCGCCGGGCCACCCTCGCCCTCGACATGCTCGTCATACGTCGCCGCCACCTCCTCCAACCCGTACACCCAGTGCTTGCCCCGTACGGACGGTCGCCCAATCTCAACGGGGAGTGAACGACCGTCACGGGGCATCGGCAGGCCATAGGCTGGCCGGACCGATAACGACCACATCCTTTGCGGCATCCGGAGACCACGGTGCATTTCCACGACTCGATGATCAGCCTCGTCGGCAACACCCCGCTGGTGCGGCTCAACAGCGTGACCAAGGGCATCAGGGCGACCGTCCTGGCCAAGGTGGAGTACTTCAACCCGGGCGGCTCGGTGAAGGACCGCATCGCCCTGCGCATGATCGAGGCCGCAGAGCAGAGCGGAGCCCTCCAGCCGGGCGGCACGATCGTCGAGCCGACCAGCGGCAACACGGGCGTGGGACTCGCCATCGTGGCCCAGCAGAAGGGCTACAAGTGCATCTTCGTCTGCCCTGACAAGGTGTCCACCGACAAGATCAACGTGCTGCGCGCGTACGGCGCCGAGGTGGTCGTCTGCCCCACGGCGGTCGACCCCGAGCACCCGGACTCCTACTACAACGTCTCCGACCGGCTGGTCCGCGAGACGCCGGGCGCCTGGAAGCCGGACCAGTACTCCAACCCGCACAACCCGCTCTCCCACTACCACTCGACCGGCCCCGAGCTGTGGGAGCAGACGGAGGGGAAGATCACCCACTTCGTCACCGGCGTCGGCACCGGAGGCACCATCTCCGGCACCGGCCGGTACCTGAAGGAGGTCAGCGACGGCGCGGTCAAGGTGATCGGCGCCGACCCCGAGGGCTCGGTGTACTCCGGCGGCTCGGGGCGCCCCTACCTCGTCGAGGGCGTCGGCGAGGACTTCTGGCCGACGGCGTACGACCGGAACGTCGCCGACGAGATCGTCGCCGTCTCCGACAAGGACTCCTTCCAGATGACCCGCCGCCTCGCCAAGGAGGAGGGCCTGCTGGTGGGCGGCTCCTGCGGCATGGCGGTCGTCGCGGCGCTGGAGGTGGCCGAGCGGCTCGGTGAGGACGACGTGGTCGTCGTACTCCTCCCGGACAGCGGGCGCGGATACCTCAGCAAGATCTTCAACGACGAGTGGATGGCCGACTACGGCTTCCTGGAGGACGCCGGTCCCAGCGCGCGCGTCGCCGACGTCCTGAACCACAAGGAGGGCGGCCACATCCCCTCCCTCGTTCACATGCACCCGGACGAGACGGTCGGTCAGGCCATCGACGTACTGCGCGAGTACGGCGTCTCGCAGATGCCGATCGTCAAGCCCGGCGCCGGTCACCCGGACGTGATGGCCGCCGAGGTCGTCGGCTCGGTCGTGGAACGCGAGCTGCTGGACGCCCTGTTCGCCAAGCGCGCCTCGCTGGAGGACCCGCTGGAGAAGCATGTGTCGGCCCCGCTGCCGCAGGTCGGCTCCGGCGAGCCGGTCGCGGACCTGATGTCGGTGCTCGGCGTCGCGGACGCGGCGATCGTCCTCGTCGAGGGCAAGCCGACCGGTGTGGTGAGCCGTCAGGACCTGCTGTCCTTCCTCGCGAAGAGCGGGAAGTAGCGGGACGTAGCGGGACGTCGCGGAGGGGTGTGGGAGGTCGCGGTGAACGCCGGGTGAACCAGCGGCCGTGCGGCCGGATTTGGAGCGCCCGATGATCTCCGCGGACTTAGCGGAAGTGGTACGCGCACGTCACGTTCGCGCAGCACACGCTTAACACGCGCCCGGCACAGTGGTGGTTGTCGGCAGGGCGGGAGCGGCTCCCCGCCCCGGCCGGCACCGAACGGCGTCAAGGACCTTCCGGAGCGGCTCCCGGACCTCCATGGACGCCACGGACGCGCCGCCCCGGCCGTGAGGCCCGGGCATCGCGCGTCCCCGCGGGGACCGCCGTCGTCCCGCCCCCCAGTGATGGGGGTGCGGCGGTCCCCGCGCAGTCCTTTCTCAGTCCTGCCAGGCGTCGTCCTTGTCGGCGCGCCGGCGCCGTCCGAAGAGACCGGGAGTGGTCCGGGCGGCCTGGACGACGTTCACCCCGACGATGCCGGCCCAGGCGACCAGCAGCCCGGGGAGGTCGGCGACGCCGCCGCCGATCGCGGACAGCGGGACCGCGAGGACCAGCGAGACGATGCCGAAGCCGAAGCGCTCGCCGAAGGAGTCCGTGGGCCTCGGCGACCGGCTGTCCCGGGCCGTCGCCATCTGCTGCTCGGCGAGCTGCCGGCGCACCCGGCGCTCGACCGTTCCGTCGATGCGCTGGTCGACCTTCTCCAGGAACGAGTCGACCAGCGCGGACTCGTACTCCTCGCCGAGTTCCCTGCGGGTCTGCAGGGTGGCGTCGAGTTCCTTCTTGAGGTCGGTGTCCCGCCCGTCCATTCCCGTCATGGCTCCCACGGTAGGCAGCCGGAGCGCCGGCGGCACTGGGGTTAGCCCCCGTCTTGTGACTGGGGCGGCCGGGAGGGGGACGCTCGGCGTCGTGCGGGCCGCCGCCTCGCTGTATAACGGTATGCAGGAATCGGGGACAGTGAATAGCGGCGAGGGGGAGCACGTCATGAGCGGGAACAACGGGACCGACAGCCCGGCCGTGCGGCTGCAGGCGCTCTTCGAGGGGCACCGGCTGACGCCGACCCAGCGGCGCATCGCGCACAGCATGGTGCGGCGCGCCTCCGAGGTGCCCTTCCTGTCCAGTGTGGAGCTCGCCGAACTGGCCGGGGTCAGTCAGCCGTCCGTGACCCGCTTCGCCGTCGCCCTCGGCTTCGACGGCTACCCGGCGCTGCGCCGCCATCTGCGCGAGGTCGCGCCCGCGGAGCCGGTGGCGGACACCGGCTCCTGCAACGAGTACCAGCAGGCCGTGGAGGCCGAGATCGAGAACCTGCGCCATCTGGCGGAGGCGCTCGCCGACCCGGGGCCGGTGCGGGAGGCGGGCCGCCTGCTCGCCGGGAGCCGGCCCCTGCCCGTCCTCGGACTGCGGGCGGCGGCGGCCCAGGCGCACGGCTTCGCCTACTTCGCCGCCAAGGTCCATCCGGACGTGCGGCTGCTGAACGAGGGGGGCACGATGCTGCACGACCGCATCGACGCCGCCGTCCGGGCCGGCGCGACGGCCCTGCTCTGCTTCGCCCTGCCCCGCCATCCGCGCGAGGTCGTCGACACGCTCGCCCACGCCAAGGAGGCGGGGCTCACGGTGGTGACCGTCGCCGACTCCGCCTTCGCACCGGTCGCCAAGGTCTCCGACCTGCTGCTGCCCGCCGCCGTCGGTACCGGCCTCGCCTTCGACACCGCCTGCGCGCCGATGCTGCTCGGCCGGGTGCTGCTGGAGGCGATGTGCGACGACCTGCCGGACGCCCAGGCCCGGCTGGAGGAGTTCGACACGAAGGCGGCGGTGCGGGGCCTCTTCGTGGACTGACACGGGGCGCCGGCACCGGCGGCCCGTTTCTCAGACTCGTCTCACCTTCTCCCGTTAACCTGCCTCGCCTCACACCCTTCAGACGCATCGCAGGAAGCAGAACGGAAGAGGAGGCCGGACGTGGCGCGCGGAGGACAGGGGCTGGCTCGGGTCGCCGTCGTCGTACGGGCGGGAGCGGCACCGCTGTGGTGGCTGGGCGTACTCGCGGCGGGCATCGGGGTGCTGGTGCCCGGGCTGACCGGACGCCGGATCGGCGTCCTGGCGGGCGCCGCGCTGTTCATCGTCGCGGCGGCGGTCGTCGCGTCCGTGCGCCGAAGGCGGTACACCGCCCTGGCCCGCTCGGCCGACCGCGCGGGCAAGCACGACGTGCTCCAGGACCGCGCGGTGACACTGCGCAACTGGCGCCGGGGCCACCGCTGGTGGCTGCTCCTCGCCTTCCTCGCCGCCCTGGGCAGCGCCTTCGCCGTCCCCGCCGCCGCCGGACTGCTGATGGCCGGCTGCGGCGTCGGACTGTGGCTGAAGTCCGGCTGGATCGGCCGCCGCGAACAGGCCGGCGAGGCCCTGCTGTGGGTCCGCGTGGACTGGCTCGCCCGCGGCGGTGGCCGCCCGGCGGGCAAGGCCGTTCGTGGGTACCGCAGCACAGGCATCGCGGCGGGCGACGCGGCCCCGGGCGGTGCACGCCGCAAGACGGCGGAGCTGGTGTGATGCGGAGGTCATCGGTGCCGGTGCCGGTGCCGGTGCCGGTGCGTCGTGGCTGGTCGCGCAGTTCCCCGCGCCCCCAGGGCGTCACCTCGGCCGTGTCATGACCCGGACGGGTACGTCAGCGCGTCCGCGTGCGCCCCGCCCGCCTCCACCACGATCTCCGCCACCGACTGGGCCTCTCGCACGGTCGCGAAGGCGACACCCCCGGAACCGTCCGGCCCGAACCCGTACACCCCCGGACGCGCGAGCGAGTTGTACGCGTAGTGATGCGCGAAGTAATACGCCCCCGTGTCCAGCGCGGCCGCGTAGTCCCCCTGCTCCAGCAGCGGCAGCGCACGCCCCGTCGCCAGCAGGTCCCCCGCGAAGCACGCCGGCCCGGCCACGTCCTGCACCACGGCGGGCCCCTCCTTCGGCAGCCCCTTGCCGTCGTACGCGGCGATCCGCAGCGGCCACGCCCCCGGCGAGTACACCGTCCGGGTCGCGACCTGCACGCCTGCGTGTGTCACCGCGACCGGCCGTCCCCCGGCGCTCTTGGCGTACTCCACGCGCGCCACCACCGTGCCGTGCTTGGCCAGCAGCGACCGCCCGAACTCGGTGACCAGCCCGTACCGTCCGTCGAACAGCCCAGGTACGGCCTCGCGCAGCACGCGCGCGTACTCGGCGTACGTCGGTGTCGTCTCGTCCGACGCGAAGTTCACCGGCAGCCCGCCGCCGATGTCGAGCGTGTCGACCTGGCGGCGCCCGGCCCGCTCGTTGATCTCCTCGGCGAGCGCGTACGTCTCGGCCGCGCCCTCGGTCATCAGCGCCAACGGGATGCCCTGTGACCCGGTGTGGGCGTGCAGCCGGGTCAGCCACGGCCGGTCCAGATACGCCCGCACCACCCACTCGCGCGCCCCCTCGTCGCGCAGCGCCACCCCGAACTTCGAGGTCGCCGTCGCCGTCGACAGCGCCTCGATGGAACCCCCGCCGACCTGCGGGTTGACCCGGATGCCGAGCGGGGAGCGGCTCGTGGAGCGGCTCGCCCCCTCGGCCATCAGGCCGTCCAGGCGCTCCAGCTCCTGCGGATTGTCCGCGTTGACCGCGATGCCCAGCGCGAGCGCCTCGCGCAGCTCGCTCGGCGTCTTGGCGGGCGAGTCCAGCACGGTCCGCTCCGGCGGCACACCCGCCGCCCGTGCCAGCGCCAGTTCACCCGGGCTCGCGACCTCCGCGCCGATGCCCTCCTCGTGCAGCAGCCGCACCACCGGGACCAGCGGGGTCGCCTTCACCGCGAAGGCGTGCAGCACGGGCGTCCCGGGCGCCGTCACCGCCTCGAACGCGGCCCGCAGCGCCGCCGCCGACCCCCGTATCCCGGCGACGTCCAGCAGCCCGATGATCGGGGCGTCCGCTCCGAGCAGCCCCTGCTCCACGGCCGCCCGCACCGCCTCGTCCCGCCGCGCCGCCCGCTCCGCGTCGCTGCCGCCGAGACCACCGCTCATGCCCGTGCCGTCACTCACGCGATCCTCCGTCCGCTCGTTGCCCGCCGACCCGTCCCGCCGCCTGCCCCACGTATCCAGCCAAACACCCGCGACGCGTTCGTGCCGGGACACGGACGTATTGACTAGTTCTATTCACGAAGCGAGGATATGAATATCCGCAGTAACAATCCGCCGGGAGCAAGCCACCAGGAGGCAGACCATGTCCGGACCCCGCCCTGTCCGAGCGCCACGCGGTACGACGCCGAGTGCCCTGGGCTGGCAGCAGGAGGCCGCCCTGCGGATGCTGCAGAACAACCTCGACCCCGAGGTCGCCGAGCATCCCGACAAGCTCGTCGTCTACGGCGGGACGGGCAAGGCGGCACGCGACTGGCGGTCCTTCGACGCCATGGTCCGTACGCTGCGGACCCTCAAGCAGGACGAGACGATGCTCGTCCAGTCGGGCCGTCCGGTCGGTGTCATGCAGACCCACGAGTGGGCTCCGCGCGTCCTCATCGCCAACTCCAACCTGGTCGGCGACTGGGCGAACTGGGAGGAGTTCCGCCGCCTGGAGGCCCTCGGCCTCACCATGTACGGGCAGATGACGGCCGGTTCCTGGATCTACATCGGCACCCAGGGCATCCTCCAGGGCACCTACGAGACCTTCGCCGCCGTCGCCGCCAAGAAGTTCGGCGGCACCCTCGCCGGGACCATCACCCTCACCGCCGGCCTCGGCGGCATGGGCGGCGCCCAGCCGCTCGCCGTCACCATGAACGACGGCGTGGTGATCTGCGTCGACTGCGACCCGCGCGCCATCGACCGCCGCATCGAGCACCGCTACCTCGACGTGAAGGCCGACTCCCTCGACCACGCCCTCCAGCTCGCCACCGAGGCCCGGGACCGGCGCAAGCCGCTGTCCATCGGCGTCCTCGGCAACGCCGCCGAGCTGGTCCCGCAGCTGCTCGCCATGGGCGCCCCGATCGACATCGTCACCGACCAGACCTCGGCCCACGACCCCCTGGCCTACCTGCCCACCGGGATCGCCTTCGAGGACATGGCCGACGCCGCCGCCAAGGACCCGGCCGGCTTCACCACCCGCGCCCGCGAGTCCATGGCCCGGCACGTCGAGGCCATGGTCGGCTTCCAGGACGCCGGCGCCGAGGTCTTCGACTACGGCAACTCCATCCGCGGCGAGGCCCAGCTCGCCGGATACGACCGGGCCTTCGCCTTCCCCGGCTTCGTCCCCGCCTACATCCGCCCCCTCTTCTGCGAGGGCAAGGGCCCCTTCCGCTGGGCCGCCCTGTCCGGCGACCCCGCCGACATCGCCAGGACCGACAAGGCGATCCTCGACCTCTTCCCCGAGAACGAGTCCCTCGCCCGCTGGATCAAGATGGCGGGGGAGCGGGTCCACTTCCAGGGCCTGCCCGCCCGGATCTGCTGGCTCGGCTACGGCGAGCGCGACAAGGCCGGTGAGCGGTTCAACGACATGGTCGCGAGCGGTGAACTGTCCGCCCCGATCGTCATCGGCCGCGACCACCTCGACTGCGGCTCCGTCGCCTCCCCGTACCGCGAGACCGAGGCCATGCTCGACGGCTCCGACGCCATCGCCGACTGGCCGCTGCTCAACGCCATGGTCAACGTGGCCTCCGGCGCCTCCTGGGTCTCCCTCCACCACGGCGGCGGCGTCGGCATGGGCCGCTCCATCCACGCCGGGCAGGTCACGGTCGCCGACGGCACCGCGCTGGCCGGCGAGAAGATCCGTCGGGTCCTCACCAACGACCCCGGCATGGGTGTCATCCGGCACGTCGACGCCGGGTACGACATCGCCGAGTCGGTCGCCGGGGAGCGGGACGTGCGGGTGCCGATGCGCGAGGGTGCCGAGACCCGCGAGGGTGACGACGCGTGAGCTTCCACAGCATGTGGGCGGAGCTGCTGCCGGTCGGCCGCAGCTCCGCCTCCGGCGGCTACCGCCGCTACGCCTGGACCGGTGCCGACACCGACTGCCGGGCCTGGTTCCGGGAGCAGGCCGAGGCACGCGGGCTGACCTACGAGACCGACCGCAACGGCAACCAGTGGGCCTGGCTCGGTGACCCCGCCGCCGGGAACGCCGTCGTCACCGGCTCCCACCTCGACTCCGTGCCCGACGGCGGCGCCTTCGACGGGCCCCTCGGCGTCGTCTCCGCCTTCGCCGCCCTGGACGAACTGCGCGACAGGGGAGCGCGGCTCACCAGGCCGCTGGGCATCGTCAACTTCGGCGACGAGGAGGGCGCCCGCTTCGGCCTCGCCTGCGTCGGCTCCCGGCTCACCGCGGGCGCCCTGACCGCCGAGCAGGCCCACCGCCTCACCGACGGCGACGGCATCACGCTCCCGCAGGCCATGGAGGCCGCCGGACACGACCCGGACACCATCGGCCCCGATCCCGAGCGGCTGGCCCGCATCGGCGCCTTCGTCGAACTCCACGTCGAACAGGGCCGCGCCCTCGACCTGTCCGGCGACCGGATCGGCATCGCGTCCGCCATCTGGCCGCACGGACGCTGGCGGTTCGACTTCCGGGGCGAGGCCAACCACGCCGGCACCACCCGCCTCGCCGACCGGCGCGACCCCATGCTGTCCTACGCCGAGACCGTGCTCGCCGCCCGCCGCGAGGCGGAACTCGCCGGTGCCGTCGCCACCTTCGGCAAGATCGCCGTCGAGCCCAACGGCGTCAACGCCATCCCGTCCCTCGTACGCGGCTGGCTCGACTCCCGCGCCGCCGACCAGGAAAGCCTGGACGCCGTGGTCGGCGGGGTGGAGAAGGCCGCTCGTGAGTACGCCGCCGCCCACGGCGCCGATCTCGACGTCGTACGCGAGTCCTTCACCCCCGTCGTCGAGTTCGACCACGCCCTGCGCGACGAACTGGCCCGCATCCTCGGCGGCGACACGGAAACGGATCTCAAGGTGCCCGTCCTCGGCACCGGCGCCGGACACGACGCCGGAATCCTCTCCGGACGCGTCCCGACCGCCATGCTGTTCGTGCGCAACCCCACCGGCGTCTCGCACTCCCCGGCCGAGTACGCCGCCGAGGACGACTGCGTGGCCGGGGTGAGCGCACTCGCCGACGTACTGGAAGGGCTGGCCCGCACGTGACCCCCACCAAGCGGACGTACTGGCTGGAGCACGCCTGGCTCGGCACCCACGTCGAGCCGGGCGTCGCCGTGGACGTGCGCGACGGCCGCGTCACCGCCGTCCGCACGGACGTCCCCGCCCCGCCCCCGGGCGCGGAGCCGCTGCGCGGACTGACCCTCCCGGGCCTGGCGAACGCCCACTCGCACGCCTTCCACCGCGCCCTGCGCGGCACCGTCCAGGTCGGCTCCGGCACCTTCTGGACCTGGCGCGAGGTCATGTACTCCGTCGCCGACCGGCTGACCCCGGAG
Source organism: Streptomyces sp. BB1-1-1 (assembly GCF_031597775.1). NCBI lineage: Bacteria > Bacillati > Actinomycetota > Actinomycetes > Kitasatosporales > Streptomycetaceae > Streptomyces > Streptomyces sp. BB1-1-1. The sequence continues at coordinate 5,231,236 of NZ_CP134203.1, forward strand.
ACCTACCACGACCTCGCCCGCGCGGTGTACGCCGAGATGGCGCTCGCCGGCATCACCACCGTCGGCGAGTTCCACTACGTCCACCACGCCCCCGGCGGCACCCCCTACGCCGACCCCAACGCGATGGGCGAGGCCCTGATCGAGGCCGCCGCCGAAGCCGGCATCCGCATCACCCTCCTCGACACCTGCTACCTGTCCGCCGGCTTCGGGCAGCCCCCGAACAACCACCAGCGCCGCTTCTCCGACGGGACGGCGGACGCCTGGGCGGAACGCTGTTCAGTTCTCAAGGAACGGGATCACGCACGGATCGGGGCGGCGATCCACTCCGTACGGGCCGTGCCCGCCGACCAGTTGGCGACCGTGGCGCGCTGGGCCGAGGAACGGCGGGCCCCGCTGCATGTGCACCTGTCCGAGCAGACCGCCGAGAACGACGCCTGCCGCGACGCCCACGGCCGCACCCCCACCCGGCTCCTCGCCGACCACGGCGTGCTCGGACCCCGCACCACCGGCGTCCACAACACCCACCTCACCGACGAGGACATCGCCCTGCTCGGCGGCAGCCGCACCGGCACCTGCGTGTGCCCCACCACGGAACGCGACCTCGCCGATGGCATCGGTCCCGCCGCCGCCCTCCAGCGGGCGGGCTCCCCGCTCTCCCTCGGCTCCGACAGCCACGCCGTCGTCGACCTGCTCGAAGAGGCGCGCGCCATGGAGCTGAACGAGCGCCTGCGCACCCGCACCCGCGGCCACTGGACCGCCGCCGCCCTGCTGCGCGCCGCCACCGCCGACGGCCACGCCGCCCTCGGCTGGGACGACACCGGGACCATCGAGGCCGGCGCCCGCGCCGACCTCACCACTCTCGCCCTCGACTCGGTCAGAACGGCGGGGCCGCTGCCCAGGCTCGGCGCCGAGACGGCCGTATTCGCCGCGACGGCAGCGGACGTACGGCACACGATCGTGGGCGGACGGCACGTCGTACGCGACGGGGCGCACACCCTCGTACCCGATGTGCCCGAGGCCCTCGCGCGGGCCGTGGCAGCCCTGCGCGCCCAGTAACGAACGCCCGCTCCCGCCCCCACGAGGACGTCACGGACATCATGAGCAGCAGCACCGTCATCACCAACATCGCCGCACTGGTCACCAACGACCCCTCCCTCGGTGACAACTCCCCCCTCGGACTGGTCCGGGACGCGGCCGTCGTCATCGACGGCGACCGCGTCGCGTGGACCGGTGAATCAAGCAAAGCACCCGCCACTGACAATCGGGTCGACGCCGGCGGCCGGGCGGTCCTCCCCGGCTTCGTCGACTCCCACTCCCACCTCCTCTTCGGCGGCGACCGCACCGAGGAGTTCAACGCCCGCATGTCCGGCCGCCCCTACAGCGCCGGCGGCATCCGCACCACCGTCGCCGCGACCCGCGCCGCGAGCGACGCGGAACTGGAGGCGGGCCTCACCCGCTACCTCGAAGAGGCCCTGCGCCAGGGCACCACCACCTTCGAGACCAAGTCCGGGTACGGCCTGACCACCGTCGACGAGTCCCGCGCCCTGCGCATCGCCGCCCGCCACACCGACGAGGTCACCTTCCTCGGCGCCCACATCGTCGCCCCCGAACTCGCCGACGACCCGGCCGCCTACGTCGCCCTCGTCACCGGCGAGATGCTCGACGCCTGCGCCCCGCACGCCCGGTGGATCGACGTGTTCTGCGAGAAGGGCGCCTTCGACGGCGACCAGGCCCGCGCCGTCCTCACCGCCGGCAAGGCCAAGGGCCTGCACCCGCGCGTCCACGCCAACCAGCTCTCCTACGGCCCCGGCGTCCAGCTCGCGGTCGAACTCGACGCCGCCAGCGCCGACCACTGCACCCACCTCACCGACGCCGACGTGGACGCCCTCGCGAACAGCCGCACGGTCGCCACCCTGCTCCCCGGCGCCGAGTTCTCCACCCGCGCCGAATGGCCGGACGCCCGGCGCCTCATCGACGCCGGTGTGACGGTCGCGCTGTCCACCGACTGCAACCCCGGCTCGTCCTTCACGTCCTCCGTGCCCTTCTGCGTAGCCCTCGCCGTACGGGACATGGGGATGACCCCCGACGAGGCGGTCTGGTCGGCCACCGCGGGCGGCGCGGCCGCCCTGCGCCGCGACGACATCGGCCGCCTCACCCCGGGCGCGTACGCCGACCTGACCCTCCTCGACGCCCCGAGCCACGTGCACCTGGCCTACCGGCCCGGCGTCCCACTGGTCAGCGGGGTGTGGCGGCGCGGCGCACGCGTGGTCTGATTCCCGCCCGGAAATCCGCCCGGCTCGCGTCCGGTTTCCCGCCCCGGCTCGCGTCCGGTTTCCCGCCCGGGCTCGCGTCCGGTTTCCCGCCCGGGTCCGCGCCCGGTTTCCCGCCCGGATCGCTCAGGAGGCCGCCCCGGCGCGCCACCGCTGGTCCGTCCGCCCCGACGCCGTCCCGACGAGGACCACCGCGTCGCCCCCGCCCGGGGTCACCGCGCGGTCCGGGGCGATGCCGGGGCGGATCACACCGCGCGTGTTCACCGAGAAGCGGAGGTTCTGGCCGTTGCGTCCGTCGACCGAGTCGCACTCCCAGATGCCGACGCCCTCGTCCATGGAGCCGCGGCTGTCCAGGCAGTAGTCCTCGTCGGCGTACGACTGGACCACCCCGCGCCCGGCGTCGACCCGCCACAGCTGGGTGTGGGACGAGGTGCAGGGCGCCGTGACGACGTCCGTGCCCTTCTCCAGGCCGCCGTCGATGTCCAGGCACCGGTCCGAGGCGACGTTCACCACCTGGGAGTACGTGCCGCCCGGCGCCCGGTACGACGGCGTGGACGGCGTCGGCGACGGCCGGACGGTGCGCGAGGGCGTCGGACTCGGCCTCGGCGAGGGGGACTTCGACGACGCGGAGGGCGACGGCGACGGCGTGGGGGAGGACGGCGTCGCCGGGACGGTCGCCGTCACCGTCACCGGGGGTGGTCCGGCGGGGGGACGTGTCGACGCGTTCGCCGCCGGCCGGGACGGCGTGTCGTCCGGCGACAGCACCAGGAAGAGCAGCGGCACCAGGGCCACGCCCAGGGCCGCCGAGGCCAGCGCGAAACGGCGCGACGGCGGCCAGGTCCCGGGCATCGCGAGCGAGGTGACGCCGTCCGGCTCGTCCGTCTCCCGCGCCGCGTACGCCGTGCCCGCCCACGGCAGCAGTCCCTCGGCCAGGGCCGTGCGCGGGGTGTCCCGCAGGGTGCACAGCTCCTCGTGCGCCGCCGTGCAGTGCGGGCAGTGCGCCATGTGGGCGTGCAGGTCGGCGCTGTCCCGCGGGGTGTCGGGCCGTACCGACTCCTCGATGAGGCGCCGGAAGTCCACACAGCGCGGGTCCTCGGAGGCGGCCAGCCGGGACCGCAGACAGGCCTGCGCCAGTGCCTGGAGCGCGGGCTGTGTGCCGTACGTGACGTCCTGGCGGCCGAGGCCGAGCAGCTCGGCCGTCCGGTCGGCGGGCTCCCGGTCCACCACCCCGTACCAGATCATGCCCTGGGCACGGGGCGGCAGGGAGCGGAAGGCCGCGAGCATGGGCGGGACCGGGCAGCCCGTGCCCGCCGTGTTCACCACGAGGAGCAGACCGGCGTCGAGCCCGGCGGAGCGTTCGTCGGCCGCCCACTCGGCAGCGGTCTCACCGGCCAGGAGCAGCAGTTGGTGCCGCCACGGCCCGCCGGCGTCGGTGCCGCGGGCAGCCCGACGGGCCGCCAGCGCGAAGGTGCGCGCGGCCAGTTGCCGTGCCGTGGACTCGCCGGCCGTGCACAGACGGGCGTAGGCGAGTACCGCAGGCTGGTGCCGTGCGCGGAGTTCCTGGAGCGCCGGATAGGCGGTGGGGGTGTCGGCGCGCAGCAGTTCGGTCAGCCGCGCGTCGGACGCGCCGGCGTACGTCTCGTCCCCGGCCTGGGCACCACCGTCGGTCCCGTCGCCCCGAGCCATCCGTCCGCCTCCTCGTACCCCGCGACTCCACGGTGCCGGTCCTGACGTACCGGCCAGTTTGTGGGGTGCCTCATAGTGGTGGAACGGGGCCCGTGAGGAAAGAGGTTTCCGTGGGTAACCGGCGGCTGTTTCGGCGGCGGCTCCGGACGCGCGCGATGGTCCGTACCGCAGGCGGCGCACCCAACCCGAAGGGGGGCGGCCCGATTTCGGACCACCCCCCTGGAGGGCAAGCGTCACCCGGTGAGGACTACTCCTCGACCGTGAGCCCCTTGCGCAGCCGTACGAGTGTGCGCGAGAGCAGGCGCGAGACGTGCATCTGGGAGATGCCGAGCTCCTCGCCGATCTCCGACTGGGTCATGCCCGCGACGAAGCGGAGCGAGAGGATCTTGCGGTCCCGGGGCGGGAGTTCGGCGATCAGCGGCTTCAGTGACTCGACGTACTCGATGCCTTCGAGTCCGTGGTCCTCGTAGCCGATGCGGTCGGCCAGCGCGCCCTCCGCGTCGTCCTCCTCCGGCTGGGCGTCCAGCGAGGAGGCGGTGTAGGCGTTGGAGGCCGCCATGCCCTCGACGACCTCGTCCTTGGACAGGCCGAGGTGCTCGGCCAGCTCGCTCACCGTGGGGGCGCGGTCGAGGCGCTGGGCCAGCTCGTCGCCGGCCTTGGCCAGGTCGAGCCGCAGCTCCTGGAGGCGGCGCGGGACGCGCACGGACCACGAGGTGTCGCGGAAGAAGCGCTTGATCTCGCCGATGATGGTCGGCATCGCGAACGTGGGGAACTCCACACCGCGGGACATCTCGAAGCGGTCGATCGCCTTGATCAGGCCGATCGTGCCGACCTGGATGATGTCCTCCATCGGCTCGCTGCGGGAGCGGAAGCGGGAGGCCGCGAACTTGACCAGCGCGAGGTTGAGCTCGACGAGCGTGTTGCGTACGTACGCGTGCTCGTGGGTGCCTTCCTCCAGCGACTCGAGCCGCTCGAAGAGGGTCTTGGACAGGGCCCGGGCGTCCGCCGGAGCAACCTCGTCGTAAGCGGGGATGTCCGGAAGCCCGGCGAGTGCGCCGTCGTGGTCGACGACCGCGTCATGGTGCTCGATGGGATCCAGATGTTCCGGAGGGAGTGTCGACGTCGCTTCTTGGGTACGCGATCCGTCGAGCCGGGGTGACATGATGTCCTCCATCGTTCTCGGCATACGGCTGCCGAAGCCAATTACGTGCACTGCGGTGTGCGGCGCCTCCAAAGCCGGCCGTGTCGGTTTACGTGTCCTTACTAGCCCTACCGGGTTTACCGAGCCCACCGCAAGTGTGTTCTGTGTGGGTATGTCCGTTTGTGTGCGGTTGTTCGGGTGTCGGAGTGCGGTGGGAAGGCGTAGTGTTCGAGGGCGTCAGCAAGCAGTCACGACCTCGGGAGAGAGAAACGGCATGGACCGCGGGACGGTCGGCAGTGCCCAGTCGGGCCGGCTTCTGGTCGAAGTACGGGAAGAGGGCCCCAGTGCCGTCGTGACACCGGCGGGTGAGTTGGATCACCACACCGCCGAACTGTTGCGCGAGCCACTGGAGGACTGTCTCGCCAAGGGATTCAACCGGCTCGTCGTCGACTGCTCGCGCCTGGAGTTCTGCGACTCCACGGGACTCAACGTCCTGCTCGGCGCGCGGTTGAAGGCGGAGGCCGCGGGGGGCGGTGTACATCTGGTGGCCATGCAGCCCGTGGTGGCTCGCGTGTTCGAGATCACGGGGGCCGAAGCGGTCTTCACCCTCCATGACACCCTTGAGGCCGCCCTGGCCGACGAATCCGACTGAACCGGCCCTTGTCCGGCCGGCGGCGGGTCTCGTGCGCTGTCTGGGGCAGGCGTTTTCGCCCCGTCCTGTGTTTCGTGCCGAATACAGGGGTGTTCGGACGGGCCGGTCGGGCAGGAGACACCCTGAGCTGACTGTGTACGACGTACGACTTTGAAACGTGAACTGGTGAATCGGTGAGGTGAAGCGCTGATGAGCACCACCCGGCCCTACTCGCCGGGCGACCGCGGTCCGGAGCCCAGCGGCGCTTCCGGGGCGTCCGAGGGGGGCGTGCCCGGGACCGGGGAGTCCGAGGGGGGCGTGTCCGCGGGGCAGGCCGCCGTGATCGGGACGTCCGCGCCGTCGTCCCCGTCCGCGGCCTCGGCCCCGTCCTCTTCCTCCTCGTCTCCGTCTCCGGTCGGGGAAGGGGCCGCGCCTGCGGGGGGCGGTGGGCGGCAGGGACGCAGGCTGATCTTCGACGACCAGAGCGGGGTGGTCCCGCTCGCTCGTGACTTCACCCGCCAGGCGCTGTACGCCTGGGGCTGGCTGCCCTCCGCCACCGCGGACCAGCGGGCCGCCGCCGAGGACGTGCTCCTCGTGGTGTCCGAGCTGGTCACCAACGCGTGTCTGCATGCCGAGGGGCCGGACGAGCTGTGGATCACCTGTGAGAAGAAGGTGATCCGGCTGGAGGTCTCCGACCGGGGTACGGGTCAGCCGGCGCCGCGGACCCCGCACCGGGCGGGGCGTCCTGGCGGCCACGGCATGTTCATCGTGCAGCGGCTGTGCCTGGACTGGGGCGTGGTGCGTACGCCGGGGGTCGCGGGCAAGCGGGTGTGGGCCGAGCTGGGGGCGCCGGCGTAGGCCTGCGGCGCTCTTGCCGGCCTTTTCCCACCCGCCCGCCCGACTCGGTTGGCCAGGAGACCGACGCCCCTGGGGCTCCGCCCCAGACCCCGGCGGGGACTGCGTCCCCTGCACCCCTGCTGCACCCCTGCGCGTGCCGGGCTCGGCGCCCTGTGGCCCTGCGCCCAGCGCAGCCTTGAGTTCCTGCGTCGCCCTGTGCACCGCGCAGCCCTGAGTTCCTGCGTCGCCCTGCACCCAAGCGCCCGCCGCCCGCCGTTCTGCGGCTCGCGCCTCGCGCTGCCTCAAGCGGCCCCTGCCGCCGCCCTGTGCCCCGCGCAGCCTCAAGGGCCCGTCGCCCTGCGGCCCGCCCCGTACAGCCGCAAGCTTCTGCGCTCGCCGCCCTGTGCCCGCGCTGTCTCTCTAGCGCCCGTCGTCGCCCTGTGGCTCGCGCCTCGTACAGCCGCAAGTTTCTGCGCTCGCCGCTCGCCGCCCTGTGCCCGCGCTTTCTCTCTAGCGCGCCCGTCGCCCTGCGGCCCGCACCCCGTACAGCCGCAAGCGCCCGCCGCTGCCGCCCCGCGCTGCATCAGGCGCCCGTCGCCCTCTGTCCCGCGCCCCGCGCAGCCCCGAGCTTCGCGGGCGGTCGCCGGTGCGCACCCAGCATCCGCCGGGCGAGGAGTCGGCTCCCGCCCCCGCCCCGTGCCCAGGCCCGTCCCAGAACACCTCCACGTGCGCCCCTCAGAGGCCCCGCGCCTCATCCGCACCCCCGCACCACCCCCGCGTCCCGCACGCCCTCACGCCCCGCACACGCGCGCACCCCGCCCGCCCCACCCCACGCCCCGCACCCACCCCCCAAAAAACGCCCGGAGGGCCACCGCATCCACCGGGATGCGATGACCCTCCGTAAGCAAGAACCGCCAGGTCGGCAGGTCTCAGCGGACGTCGCCCATGAGTTCCTTCACGCGCTTGCGGTACATCCAGATCGCGACACCGGCGAGGACGGCCAGGGCGGCCTCCGCGGCGACGATGCCCGTCTTGTTGAGGTCGACGCCGGCGATGGAGAGCAGGCCGGTCGTGGCGTCACCGGCGGTGACGGCCAGGAACCAGACGCCCATCATCTGCGAGGCGTACTTCACGGGCGCCATCTTCGTCGTGACCGAGAGGCCGACCGGGGAGAGCATCAGCTCACCGCAGGTCTGGACGAAGTAGATCGCCACCAGCCACAGCGCGGCCGCCTTGTGACCGCCGTCCGCGATGGCCAGCGGGGCCAGGAAGAGGAAGAAGGACGCGCCGACCAGGACCAGGCCGAACGAGAACTTGACGATCGTGCTCGGTTCCTTGCCGCGCCGGGCGAGCGCCAGCCACACCGTGGCGAAGACCGGGGCGAGGGCCATGATGATGACCGGGTTGACCGACTGGAACCAGGAGACCGGGAACTCCCAGCCCAAGACACTGGTGTCCGTCGAGGAGTCGGCGAAGATCGCCAGGGTCGAACCGCCCTGGTCGTAGATCATCCAGAAGACGGCCGCGGCGACGAAGAACCAGATGTACGCCGACATCTTCGACTGCTCGGCGCGGTCCAGCTCCTTGTCGCGCTTGATGCGCGTCAGCACCAGCACCGGGATGATCACGCCGAGCAGGGTCAGCGGGACCAGGATCCAGTTCAGCGTGTAGTTGCCGGAGAAGCCGACGATCGCGTAGAAGACGAGGGCGAGCGCGGCCCAGAACGCGGCCTTGCGCAGCGTGGAGGTCTTCTCCTCCACCGACAGCGGCTTCGGCACCACGCTGGAGTGCGGGGCCAGGTGGCGGCTGCCGAGCAGGAACTGGATCACGCCCAGGCCCATGCCGACCGCGGCGAGCGCGAAGCCGAGGTGCCAGTTGACGTTCTCACCGATGGTGCCGATGATCAGCGGCGCCGCGAAGGCACCCAGGTTGATGCCCATGTAGAAGACGGTGAAGCCACCGTCGCGGCGCGGGTCGTCGGGGCCGCTGTAGAGCTGGCCGACCATCGTGGAGATGTTGGCCTTCAGCAGACCCGAGCCGATGGCGACCAGACCGAGGCCCGCGAAGAACGTGCCGGAGGACGGCAGCGCCAGCGTGAGGTGGCCGAGCATGATCACACCGCCGGCGACGGCGACGGTCTTGCGGGGACCCCAGACCCGGTCGCCGAACCAGCCGCCCGGCATCGTGAGCAGGTACACCAGCGAGAGGTACACCGAGTAGATCGCGGTCGCGGTGCCGGCGTTCATGCCGAGACCGCCGGGGGCCACCAGGTACAGCGGGAGCAGAGCCCTCATGCCGTAGTAGGAGAAACGCTCCCACATCTCGGTCATGAAGAGAGTGGCCAGTCCGCGGGGGTGGCCGAAGAAGGTCTTCTCGGATCCGGGGGTGCCCGGGGAGACCGAGTCCTTCGTCAGGCTGGACGCCATGGTCGATCCTTGCTGGTCGGGACGCGCTCATGAGGCGATGCGCGCCCGGTGGGGGGGCGGCCGGCACCGGCGGCCGTCACCCGCCCGCCCCACGCCTTGAGGGGGATTCCGCTCCGGATTGCGAAGCGGTGGACGGCGGCCACCGGGATCCACGCCTCTGCGCACGTCAGTGCGCGCGGTGAGGCCCGGCCACAGGTCATTCCTTTCGAGGCCGGCCGTGGGGGCCGGCCCGCACACAAAAGAGACCCTCAGCATCGAACTGTCGCCAAAGGTCCTCTGGGTGCTACAGGCGCTGATTCACCATACGGCAGGACACCGCCCGGTATGGAAGGACTTGAGACGCGGATCACAGGTAATAAAGGAACCGCGAACGATCTTTCGAAGGTCCATCTCAGGATGACACCCCACAGGCGCAGGTTCGCACAGTGGGCCGGTGGCGGGTCGGCGGGGGGTCGGACGGGCAGGTCGCGCGGCGGGTGCCCGGCTTGTCCGTAGGTAAGAGACCCTCGGGGCGATCACGCCCCGGGCGCTGCTCCGAGCGGACTACCATCAGCTCATGACCCGTGTACTGCTCGCCGAGGACGACGCGTCCATCTCGGAGCCGCTGGCCCGCGCACTGCGCCGGGAAGGGTACGAGGTCGAGGTGCGTGAGGACGGACCCACCGCACTCGACGCCGGGCTGCAGGGCGCCATCGATCTGGTCGTGCTGGACCTGGGCCTGCCGGGCATGGACGGGCTGGAGGTCGCCCGCCGGCTGCGGTCCGAGGGCCACGCCGTGCCGATCCTGATCCTGACCGCGCGCGCCGACGAGGTGGACACCGTCGTCGGTCTGGACGCGGGTGCCGACGACTACGTCACCAAGCCCTTCCGCCTCGCCGAGCTGCTCGCCCGGGTACGCGCCCTGCTGCGGCGCGGTGCCGTCGAGCCCCCGCAGCCGGCCGCCACGCACGGTGTGCGCATCGACGTCGAGTCGCACCGGGCCTGGATGGGCGAGGAGGAGCTCCAGCTCACCGCCAAGGAGTTCGACCTGCTGCGGGTGCTGGTGCGCGACGCCGGCCGGGTCGTCACCCGGGACCAGCTGATGCGCGAGGTCTGGGACACCACCTGGTGGTCGTCGACCAAGACCCTCGACATGCACATCTCCTGGCTCCGCAAGAAGCTGGGGGACGACGCGGCGAACCCCCGCTACATCGCCACCGTGCGCGGCGTCGGATTCCGTTTCGAGAAGAACTGAGCCACCGAGAAGCTCTCAGGGCCTGCCCGGGTAAGAGGACATGCGCCGTCGACTGATCCAGTCCACGCTCGCCGTGGTGCTCGTCGTGATCGCCGTGTTCGGCGTCTCGCTCGTGATCGTCGAGACCCGGACGATCAGCAGCTCCGCCCAGGAGCGGGTCGACCTGGAGGCGGTGCGGCTGGCCAGCATCGTGGACAGCCGGCTGCTCGGCGCCGGGTCCGTCGACGCCAAGTTCCTCCGGGAGCAGGTGCGGGACGCCCGGTACGCCGAGATCCGCATCCCCGGCAAGCCGGTCATCGAGGTCGGCAGCCGGCCGACCGGTGAGGTCATCCGGGGCAGGGCCACCGGCGAGGAGGGCGAGACGGTCCTCGTCGAGGAGCCGAGTTCCTCGGTGACCCGCGAGGTCGGCCGGACCCTGCTGATCATCGGTCTGGTGGCGCTGCTCGCGGTGATCGCCGCGGTGCTGCTGGCGATCAGGCAGGCCAACCGCCTCGCCTCCCCGCTCACCGACCTCGCCGAGACCGCCGAACGCCTCGGCTCCGGCGACCCGCGCCCGCGGCACAAGCGCTACGGCGTCCCCGAGCTGGACCGGGTCGCGGACGTGCTGGACTCCTCCGCCGAGCGCATCGCCCGGATGCTCACCGCCGAGCGCCGCCTGGCCGCCGACGCCTCCCACCAACTGCGCACACCGCTGACCGCGCTGTCCATGCGGCTGGAGGAGATCACCCTCACCGACGAACTGGAGACGGTGAAGGACGAGGCGGCGATCGCGCTGTCGCAGGTGGAACGGCTGACGGACGTGGTGGACCGGCTGCTGACGAACTCCCGCGACCCGCGCAGCGGCTCCGCCGTCACCTTCGAGCTGGACGACATCATCCAGCAGCAGATCGCGGAGTGGCGCCCCGCCTACCGCAGCGAGGGGCGGGCGATCGTCAGTTCCGGCAAACGGCATCTGACGGCCGTGGGCACCCCGGGCGCGGTGGCGCAGGTGCTGGCCGCGCTGATCGAGAACTCACTGATGCACGGCGGCGGCACGGTGGCCCTGCGGACCCGGGTGACCGGCAACCAGGCGGTGGTCGAGGTCACCGACGAGGGGGCCGGCGTCCCGGGCGACCTGGGGGCGCGGATCTTCGAGCGCGCGATCAGCGGGCGGAACTCGACGGGTATCGGCCTGGCCGTCGCCCGCGACCTGGCCGAGGCGGACGGCGGCCGGCTGGAGCTCCTCCAGGGCCGTCCTCCGGTGTTCGGCCTGTTCCTGTCGCGCACACCGCCGTCGAAGAAGTCGTCCGGGGCCTCGGGCGAGACGGTGCGCTAGGCGTACCGCGCGGGCAGGCCCCGGCCGCCGTCAGCGGTGGGCCGCGGGGGTGCCGTCCGTGGTGCGCACCGCCGTTGGCTGCTCGTGCTCCAGGAAGGTCTCCGCCCGCGTCACCGGCTCGCGGGCCGGCAGCGTCCGGAAGACCCAGGTGCGGTACGACCAGAAGCGGAACAGCGTGCCGATGCCGATGCCGAGGAACTTGAAGATGTTGCTCTGCAGCGGGCTGTCCCAGCCGAAGCCGTACGTCGCGGTGTAGAGCACGCCGTTCTCGATCACCAGCCCGACCGCGCTGAACAGCAGGAACAGCGACATCTCGCGGGTCCGGCGGCCCTTGTCGCGGTCCCGGTAGGTGAAGTAGCGGAAGCCCAGGTAGTTGAAGACGATCGCGACGACGGTCGCGATGATGCTCGCCCGCACCACCGCGAGGTCGGTCGCGTGCCGCACCAGGTTGAAGACGAGAAGGTTGACCAGGACCCCCGCGCCGCCCACCGCGCCGAACTTCACGACCTCACGGGCCAGCCGCTCGATCCGCTCCCGCACCGCCCCGCGCGGCGCGGGGGGTACCGGGGATGTGGGGGGAGCCGTATGAGCACCCGAGGAACCATGTCCCATGGTCGTGCAGGCCCCCGTCCATCGGTTGGCGTCAATCCGTTCATGCTAACCACCCGGACGTGCGATCTTCCTGCGGACGGACGCCGGGCGACGGGAAAGGGGGGCCGTACCGCCGTGGAAACGGCCGGTAAACAGGTGGGCCTCGCGCGGCCGATACGCTAGGGGTGTGACGTTCCCCGTAGTCGGCATGGTCGGCGGTGGCCAGCTCGCTCGTATGACACACGAGTCTGGCATCCCGTTGGGCATCAGGTTCAAGCTCCTCAGTGACACTCCCCAGGACTCCGCGGCGCAGGTCGTGAACGAAGTCGTCATCGGCGACTATCGCGATCTGGACACGCTGCGCGAGTTCGCGCGCGGCTGTGACGTGATCACCTTCGATCACGAGCACGTGCCGACCGAGCATCTCAGGGCCCTGGAGGCGGACGGCATCCCCGTGCGCCCCGGCCCTGACGCGCTCGTGCACGCCCAGGACAAGGGCGTGATGCGCGCGAAACTCGACGCGATCGGCGTGCCCTGCCCGCGGCACCGGATCGTGCGCGATCCGGCCGACGTGGCCGCCTTCGCGGACGAGGGAGACGGATTCCCCGTCGTCCTCAAGACCGTGCGCGGCGGTTACGACGGCAAGGGCGTGTGGGTGGTGGACTCCGTCGAGGAGGCCGCCGAGCCCTTCCGCGCCGGTGTGCCCGTGCTGGCGGAGGAGAAGGTCGACTTCGTCCGCGAGCTGGCCGCCAACGTGGTCCGCTCCCCGCACGGCCAGGCGGTGGCGTACCCCGTCGTCGAGTCCCAGCAGGTGAAGGGCGTCTGCGACACGGTGATCGCGCCCGCCCCCGACCTCGACGGGGCGCTGGCGCTCAGGGCCGAGGAGATGGCGCTCAGCATCGCCAAGGAACTGGACGTCGTCGGCCACCTCGCCGTCGAGCTGTTCCAGACCCGCGACGGCCGCGTCCTCGTCAACGAACTGGCGATGCGCCCGCACAACTCCGGCCACTGGACGATGGACGGCGCGATCACGTCGCAGTTCGCCAACCACGTCCGCGCGGTCCTCGACCTCCCCCTCGGCGACCCGCGCCCGCGCGCCAAGTGGACGGTCATGGTCAACGTCCTCGGCGGCGACTACCCGGACATGTACTCCGCGTACCTGCACTGCATGGCCCGCGACCCGCAGCTCAAGATCCACATGTACGGCAAGGACGTGAAGCCCGGCCGCAAGGTGGGGCACGTCAACACCTACGGCGACGACCTGGACGACGTGCTGGAGCGCGCCCGTCACGCTGCCGGCTACCTGAGAGGGACGATCACCGAATGAGCCAGGCCAGCCCGGTCAGTCCGGTCGTGGGCATCGTCATGGGGTCGGACTCCGACTGGCCCGTGATGGAGGCCGCCGCCAAGGCACTCGACGAGTTCGAGATCCCCTACGAGGTCGACGTCGTCTCCGCGCACCGCATGCCGCACGAGATGATCGCCTACGGCGAGCAGGCAGCCGGACGCGGGCTGAAGGCGATCATCGCCGGGGCCGGCGGCGCCGCCCACCTGCCCGGCATGCTCGCCTCGGTCACCCCGCTGCCCGTCATCGGCGTGCCGGTGCCGCTGAAGTACCTGGACGGCATGGACAGCCTCCTGTCCATCGTGCAGATGCCGGCGGGCGTCCCCGTCGCCACCGTCTCGGTCGGCGGCGCCCGCAACGCGGGTCTCCTGGCCGCGCGGATGCTCGCCGCCCACGACGAGGAGCTGCTGGGCCGCATGCGCGAGTTCCAGCAGGACCTCAACGACCAGGCCACCGAGAAGGGCAAGCGGCTGCGCACCAAGGTCGAGGGCTCCGCGGCCTTCGGCTTCGGGAAGTGAGGCCGGTGACCTCCCTCGACCAGGCCCGGGAGCTGCTGCGGGAGTTCCCCGTCGTCGACGGCCACAACGACCTGCCCTGGGCGCTGCGCGAGCAGGTCCGCTATGACCTCGACGCCCGCGACATCGCCGCCGACCAGTCCGCCCACCTGCACACCGACCTCGCCCGGCTGCGCGCCGGCGGCGTCGGCGCGCAGTACTGGTCGGTGTACGTCCGCTCGGACCTGCCGGGCGCGGTGACCGCGACGCTGGAGCAGATCGACTGCGTACGGCGGCTGATCGACCGGCACCCCGAGGAGCTGCGCGCCGCGCTGACCGCCGCCGACATGGAGGCCGCCCGCGCGGAAGGCCGTATCGCCTCCCTCATGGGCGCCGAGGGCGGCCACTCCATCGACGACTCCCTCGCCACGCTCCGCGCGCTGTACGCGCTCGGCGTGCGCTACCTGACCCTCACCCACAACGACAACGTGGCGTGGGCGGACTCGGCGACCGACGAGCCCGCCGCCGGCGGCCTGACGGCCTTCGGCCGCGAGGTCGTGCGGGAGATGAACCGCGAGGGCATGCTGGTCGACCTCTCGCACGTGGCGGCGACGACGATGCGCGACGCGCTGGACACCTCCACCGCGCCGGTGATCTTCTCCCACTCCTCCGCGCGTGCCGTCTGCGACCACCCGCGCAACATCCCGGACGACGTGCTGGAGCGGATGGCGGCGGGCGGCGGCATGGCGATGGTGACCTTCGTGCCGAAGTTCGTGCTCCAGGCGGCCGTGGACTGGACGGCCGCCGCCGACGACAACATGCGCGCGCACGGCTTCCACCACCTCGACTCCGGCCCCGAGGCGATGAAGATCCACCGCGCCTTCGAGGAGCGCACCCCGCGCCCCGTCGCCACGGTGTCCACGGTCGCCGACCACCTCGACCACATGCGCGAGGTCGCCGGCGTCGACCACCTCGGCATCGGCGGCGACTACGACGGCACGGCCTTCACACCCGACGGCCTCAGCGACGTGTCCGGCTACCCGAACCTGATCGCCGAACTGCTCGACCGCGGCTGGTCCCAGGCCGACCTGGCCAAGCTGACCTGGAAGAACGCCGTCCGGGTACTGGGCGCCGCGGAGGACGTCGCCCGAGGGCTTCAGGCGACGCGGGGACCGTCCCACGCCACGCTCGAAGCACTGGACGGCTGAGCGGACTCCTCTCCGAGGGTGGGGTAGTCGGTGTAGCCGGCCGCCCCGCCCACGTACATGAAGTACCGGTCCCGCACCGGATTCAGCGGCGCGCCGAGCCGCAGCCGCTCCACCAGGTCGGGATTGGCGAGGAAGGGCCGGCCCAGGGCGATCAGATCGGCTCCGGCGGCCAGCAGCCGCTCGGAGGCGCGGCGCACGGCGCCTGTGGAGAGGTCCTCGCCCAGCACCGGGTTGGCGATCAGCACCCCGGGCCAGCCGGCGCGGATCTTCCGGAACACCGGCGCGTCCGGGTCGGCGTACACCAGGTGCAGATACGCGAGCCCGAGTCCGCCGAGCCGCTCGGTGAGCGCCGGGTAGATCTCCTCGGTCTCGCCCTCCGCGATGCCGTTGACGGTGTTGCCGGGGGAGACCCGCAGGCCCACCCGCTCGGCGCCGATCTCGGCGGCCACGGCCTCGACCACCTCGGCCGTGAACCGGATCCGCGCGGCGACGGAGCCGCCGTAGCCGTCGGTGCGGCGGTTGGTGTTGGCGGCCAGGAACTGGTGCAGGAGGTGGCCGTTGGCGGAGTGCACCTCCACGCCCTCGAACCCGGCGTCGAGCGCGTTGCGGGCGGCACGCGCGAAGTCGGCGACGGTGGTGCGGAGGTCCTCCTCGCTCATCTCCCTCGGGACGACGGCCGGACGGTGCCCCTGTGGCGTGAAGATCGTCTCGGGCAGCGGCACCGGCGAGGGTGCGACCGGCGTCAGCCCGCTGGTCGCGGGATGGCCGACCCGGCCGCCGTGCTGGAGCTGGAGGAACATCCGCCCGCCCGCCTCCCGTACCGCGTCGGTGACCTGCCGCCAGCCCGCCACGTGCCGCGCGCTGTGGACGGCGGTGATGTTCGGGTACGTCTGCCCGACCGCGTTCGGTGTCGCGGCCTCGGCGACGATCAGCCCGGCGGCGGCGCGCTGGGCGTAGTAGGTGGCCATGAGCGGGGTCGGGGTGCCGTCGGCCTCGGCACGGTTGCGGGTCAGGGGGGCCATCACCAGACGGTTGGGAAGGGTGAGCGGGCCGAGCGGGGCGGACGCGAAGAGCGCTGTTGTATTCGACATGCCCGTACGCTAGAACCTGACACTGATGTCAGAATCAAGCTCCGTAGACCAGCCGAGGAGACGTACGGATGCGGATCGGTGAACTCGCCCGGCGCACGGGCGTCAGCGAACGCTCGCTGCGCTACTACGAGAAGCAGGCGCTGCTCGCGGCCGAGCGCACGCCCGGCGGCCACCGCGAGTACGCCGAGACGGCCGTCGACCGGGTCATCCGGATCCAGGAGCTGTACGCGGCCGGCCTGTGCAGCGCGAAGATCGCGCAGCTTCTGCCCTGCATGCGGGACGGGGACGGCGGCCCCTCGGCAGCCGCGTCGCCGAAGCTGGTCGCCGACCTCACCGCCGAGCGCGCCCGCATCGACCGGATGATCGCCGACCTGCTCCGCTCCCGGGACACCCTGGACGAGGTGATCGAGGCGGCGGCCCGGGGCTGAGCGGTGTACCCCCGAACGCCCCACCCACCAGGAAGCCCTTTCCGCTCCGTGCGACGGTGACGGTAACGCACGACGACCGTACGGAGCCCGCCATGGCAGACCTCCAGGACGACCTGCACACCAGCACCGAGGTCGGCGGGCTCGTCGACCTGCCCGTGCCGCCTGCCGCGGAGGCCTTCCCGCCGGAGCCCTACGCGCCCGTGTCCGACCCCGATGACGAGCCGCTCACCCGGGCGCACGCGGTACTGGCCGCGCACCCCGTCGCCGACGGCTACAGCGGCCTGCCCTGGGCGCTCAAGCACCTGCCCTGGTACGACCTGGAGCTGGGCGAGAGCGCCGTCGACACCGACGTGCCCCGGCTTCGCGAGGGCCATGTGGGGGCGTTGTTCTGGTCGCTGCACCTGCCCGACGCCATCGACGGGGACCGGGCCGTCGGCGCCACCATGGAGCAGCTGGACCTGGTCAAGATGGTCGTCCGGGCCCATCCGGAGGGGCTGCGCCTGGCGTACGACGCCGGGCAGGCCATCGACGCCCGCAACTGCGGCCGGGTCGCCGTGCTGCCCGGCCCGGCCGGCGCCGCCGCCCTCGGGGACTGTCTCGGCATCCTGCGTTCCCTGTACGCCCTCGGCCTGCGCGTGATCACGCTGACCGGGGCGACCTGGGCGAGCGAGACGGGGCTGACCCGGTTCGGTGAGGAGGTCGTCCGCGAGATGAACCGCCTCGGCGTCGTCGCCGACCTCTCGGGCGCCTCCGCCGAGACCATCCGCCGTACCTTCGCCGTCTCCAAGGCGCCGGCGCTGTGCACCCGCTCCGCCGCCCGCGCCCTGCGCCCGCACCCCGCCAACCTCCCCGACGACCTGCTCGTCGAGCTGGGCGCGGCCGGGGGCCTGTGCATGGTGCCGCTGACCGCCGAGCAGACCGGCCCGACCGTCCGGGACGTCGCCGACCACCTCGACCACGTCCGCACGGTGGCCGGCCCGGAGAGCGTCGGCCTGTCCGGCACCTACGACGCCGGCACGGCCCATCCGCTGGAGCTCGGTGACGCCTCCTGCTACCCCCGGCTCATCGCCGAGCTGCTGCGACGCGGCTGGGCGGAGGCGGACGTGGCCCTGCTGACCTGGGGCAACGTTCAGCGCGTACTGCGGGGAGCGGCCTTCACCGCCCGCGCGGCACAGCTACGCCGGGAGCCTTCGACGGCGACGATCGCCGAACTCGACGGATAACCGTCACGTGCGACCGTCACGCGTGCTCGATCCGGCACAGGCAGAACGGATGCCCCGCCGGATCGGCGTACACCATGAAGTCCTTCTTCTCCCGGTCCTCCAGGTCCATCGGCCGGGCGCCCAGCGCGAGCACCTTCTCGTGCGCCGCGTCCATCTCCTCCCAGGTCGCCCCGCCGTCGAAGTCGAGGTGGAACTGCTGGGCGTTGCGGTCGGCGCGCGGCCACTCCGGCGGGGTCAGCCCAGGCGCCCGCTGGAAGGACAGCCGCGGCCCGCCGGGCACCTGGAGGACCACCCAGTCGGGGTCCTGCTCCTCGGGGTTGCCGCCGCCCACCTGCGCGTAGAAGCGGGCCAGTTCACGGGGCTCGGGACAGTCGACGACGACGGAACGGAAACGTGCCACGGGTGCCATGGGGATACCTTCCGGAGTTGGCGGTCTGCGGGCGTCGCTCAGCAGGCGCAGAGGCAGAACGGGTGCCCGGCCGGGTCCGCGTAAACCCGGAAGGTCCGGGCCCGGTCCTCGGCGTCCAGCGGCCTCGCGCCCAGCTCCAGCACGGCCTTCTCCGCCGCGTCCAGGTCCTTCACGTCGAGGTCGAGGTGGAACTGCTGCGCGCCGTCGGGCCCGGGCCACTTCGGCGGTACGTAGCCGGGGGAGCCCTGGAAGGCCAGCGTCTGCCCGCCGGGCAGGTTCAGGTCGACCCACTCGTACTGGTCGTCGCTCTTGTCCTCGACGGTGCCGCCGAGGACGTCGGCGTAGAAGCGGGCCAGTGAGTGGGGGTCGGGGCAGTCCAGAACGACGACGCCCAGTTCGGCGACAGCCATGACTTCCTCCTTGAAGTCCGCGTACTGCGGTTACCGGCAAGGCGCGGGTAACCAGTAACGGTTACTGCATGCTGCCCTATTGGCGGTAACGTCGCAAGCATGAGTGAGAGATCGCCCGCACCGGGAGGCCTGGACCTGGTCGAGACCCTGGTGAACACGCTGGACGTCGAGACGGGCGCCGACTCCCTGGACACACCGGAGGGCCGGGTGCGGTTCGGCCTGACGGAGGACGACGTCCCCGGGGCCCGCGAACTGCGCGAGTCCCTGCGCGCGACCCTGCTCGCCCACGCCGGCCACCCGCCGCACCGCACGGTGACCCCGCTCGGCGAGCTGCTCGCCGGAGCCCCGCTGGTGGTGACGGTCGACGTGGCCGACGGCTCCGCCGCCCTGGCTCCGGCCCGGGACGGCTCGCTGACCGCCCGTGTCGCCGCCGCCGTCGCCGAGGCACTGGTCGCGGGCACCTGGATCCGGCTCAAGGCGTGCGAGGCCGCCGACTGCCACTGGGCGTACTACGACCGCAGCCCGGCCGGGCGCGGCCGCTGGTGCTCCATGCAGGTGTGCGGGGCACGCGCCAAGATGCGCCGGTACCGGGCCAAGGAGGCGTGATCCACAGGGAGTTCACCGGCCGCCGGGCCGCCCCGTGGGGCAGAATGCGGATGGCGCCGGTTCGGCCGACTGAGCCTCGGCCGAACCGGCGTCACCCGTTCACCGGGTACGGGCTACGCCGTCGGACGGCCCATCGCCCGGTACGTCCAGCCGGCCTTCCGCCAGGCCTGCGGGTCCAGGGCGTTGCGCCCGTCCAGGATCACCCGGGCCGTCACGGCCTCGCCCAGCGCGCCCGGGTCCAGCTCGCGGAACTCCCGCCACTCCGTCAGGTGCAGGACGACGTCGGCGCCTCGCACCGCCTCCAGCGCGGAGTCGGCGTACCCGAGCGTCGGGAACAGCCGCCGGGCGTTCTCCATGCCCTTGGGGTCGTACACCGTCACCTGCGCGCCCTGGAGGTGCACCTGGCCGGCGACGTTCAACGCGGGCGAGTCCCGCACGTCGTCCGAGTCGGGCTTGAAGGTGGCGCCCAGCACCGCGACCCGCTTGCCGAGGAAGGGGCCGCCGCCCAGCGCCTGCCGGGTCAGCTCCACCATCTGGCCGCGCTGGCGCATGTTGATCGAGTCGATCTCGCGCAGGAAGGTGAGCGCCTGGTCGGCGCCCAGCTCACCGGCGCGCGCCATGAACGCCCGGATGTCCTTCGGCAGACAGCCGCCGCCGAACCCGATCCCGGCCCGCAGGAACTTCTTCCCGATCCGGTCGTCGTACCCGATCGCCTCGGCCAGCTTGGCCACGTCGCCGTCCGCCGCCTCGCACACCTCCGCCATCGCGTTGATGAAGGAGATCTTGGTGGCGAGGAAGGAGTTCGCGGAGGTCTTCACCAGTTCGGCCGTCGGGAAGTCGGTGACGACGAAGGGCGAGCCCTCCGACACCGGCGTCGCGTACACCTCGCGCAGCAGCTTCTCCGCCCGCTCGCTGCGCACGCCCACCACGATCCGGTCGGGGTGCAGCGTGTCCTGCACGGCGAAGCCCTCGCGCAGGAACTCCGGGTTCCAGGCCAGCTCGGCGCCGTCACCGGCCGGCGCGTGCGCGGCGAGGTAGGCGGCCAGCCGGTCGGCGGAGCCCACGGGCACCGTCGACTTGCCGACGACGAGCGCGGGACCGGTCAGATGCGGCGCGAGCGAGGCCAGCGCCGACTCGACGTACGACATGTCACAGGCGTACTCGCCATGCTTCTGCGGCGTGTTCACGCACAGGAAGTGCACGTCGCCGAAGGCGGCGACCTCGGCGAAGTCGGTGGTGAAGCGCAGCCGCCCGCTGGACCCCTCGATCCCGGCGACATGCTCGCGGAGCAGTTCCTCAAGCCCCGGCTCGTACATCGGGACTTGGCCCCGCTGGAGCATCTCGATCTTCTCGGGAACCACGTCCAGGCCCAGCACCTCGAAACCGAGCTCGGCCATGGCCGCCGCATGGGTCGCGCCGAGATAGCCGGTGCCGATCACGGTGATCTTGAGGGCCATGGGTGCTCCAGAGGTGTACGGCGGAGGTGCGCGCCCGAGCATATCCGGGACACCGGGCAGGCCTCCCGGTCGGCTGTCGTCAAGCTCACCTATCCACGGACGCGGAGGGGGCTCTAAAATTTGGGTTACTTAACGGTAGTTAGCGTGCCCAGCATCACAGCGTTTTGGAGCGTGAGAGACCTTGGCCGGATCGGCTGACTTCGACCTGTACCGCCCGTCCGAGGAGCACGACATGCTCCGGGACGCCGTCCGCGCGCTGGCCGAGGCGAAGATCGCGCCGCACGCCGCGGCGGTGGACGAGGAGGCCCGCTTCCCGCGGGAGGCCCTCGACGCCCTGACCGCGAACGACCTGCACGCGGTGCACGTCCCCGAGGAGTACGGCGGCGCGGGCGCCGACGCCCTCGCCACGGTGATCGTCATCGAGGAGGTCGCCCGCGTCTGCGCGTCGTCCTCCCTCATCCCGGCCGTGAACAAGCTCGGCTCCCTCCCGGTGATCCTCTCCGGCTCGGAGGAGCTGAAGAAGAAGTACATGACCCCGCTCGCCAAGGGCGACGGCATGTTCTCCTACTGCCTCTCCGAGCCCGACGCGGGCTCCGACGCGGCCGGCATGAAGACCAAGGCCGTCCGCGACGGCGACTTCTGGGTGCTCAACGGCGTCAAGCGCTGGATCACCAACGCGGGCGAGTCCGAGTACTACACGGTGATGGCCGTCACCGACCCCGCCAAGCGCTCCAAGGGCATCTCCGCCTTCGTCGTCGAGAAGTCCGACGAGGGCGTCTCCTTCGGCGCCCCGGAGAAGAAGCTCGGCATCAAGGGCTCGCCGACCCGCGAGGTCTACCTGGACAACGTCCGCATCCCCGCCGACCGCATGATCGGCGAGGAGGGCACCGGCTTCGCCACCGCGATGAAGACGCTGGACCACACCCGCATCACCATCGCCGCCCAGGCCCTCGGCATCGCCCAGGGCGCCCTCGACTACGCCAATGGCTACGTCAAGGAGCGCAAGCAGTTCGGCAAGCCGATCGCCGACTTCCAGGGCATCCAGTTCATGCTCGCCGACATGGCCATGAAGATCGAGGCCGCCCGCCAGCTGACGTACGCCGCGGCCGCCAAGTCCCAGCGCGGCGATGGCGACCTCACCTTCCAGGGCGCCGCCGCCAAGTGCTTCGCCTCCGACGTGGCGATGGAGGTCACCACGGACGCGGTCCAGCTCCTCGGCGGCTACGGCTACACCCGCGACTACCCGGTGGAGCGCATGATGCGCGACGCCAAGATCACGCAGATCTACGAGGGCACGAACCAGGTCCAGCGCATCGTGATGGCGCGCAACCTGCCGTAACCGGCGTCGTACGGCTCACGCGGCCGGCCCCGGCCTCAGTCGTCGAAGCCCTCCGCCACCCGCCGCTCGCGCAGCTCCATGATCGCGCGGCGGCGGGCCAGGCGGTGGGTGCGGCGGATCTGGGCCTCCTGGTAGCGGCGCTTGTCCTTCTCGGTCTCCGGGAGGACCGGCGGGACCGTGCGCGGCTTGCCGTCCGCGTCGACCGCGGCGAAGACCAGGTACGCCGAGCCGACCTGGCTGGCGGGGGTGGACTCGTTCCAGCGTTCGGCCAGGACCCGGACGCCGACCTCCATGGACGAGCGGCCGGTCCAGTTGACCTGGGCCTTCACATGGACGAGGTCGCCGACGCGGACCGGTTCGAGGAACGCCATCTCGTCCATCGACGCGGTGACGGCGGGGCCGCCGGAGTGCCGGCCGGCCACGGCGCCCGCCGCGTCGTCGACGAGCTTCATGATCACTCCGCCGTGCACCGTGCCCAGCAGGTTGGTGTCGCTGTGGGTCATGATGTGGCTGAGGGTGGTGCGGGACGCCGAGGTCGGCTTGCCCGGGATCTCCGGAGTCGCCGACTGCGCGGCCGAGGCCTGTTCTGCCTGGTCTGTCATGGCCTCCACCTTATGCCGGGACGACATCCGAGTAATTTGTGTCAGCTTCGCAACAGCACTGACCTGATTTTCCGACGACCCTTGTATGGCCCGTGCCGCGGACCTGCACACTGGTGCGCATGAATGATTGGCCCGAGGGATGGTCCGGTGACAACCGCGCCGGCCGGTACGGACGCGGCAGCGCGAGCGCACGGCCCGAGAGCGCGCGCGTGATGCGGCAGGTCCGCCGCGGCCAGGCGCCGCCGCCCGGCCCGGGTCAGTCGGCCCCGCCGTACGGTGCCGGGGTGCCGCAGCAGCCGTCGTACGTCGACGGCCGGGGCCACGGCGGCGACGGCTACGACAGCGGCTACAACACCGGCCAGGTCTACGGCAGCCCGGGCGGCCGGGGCCACGGTCCCGGTGGGCCCGGTGGTCCCGGCCCGGGCCGGCCCGCGCCGGACTGGCGCCGCCGGATCAAGTGGACGGCGATCACGCTGGTGACCGCGCTGGTCGTCACCACCGTCGGCACGTACTTCTGGGCCGACTCCAAGCTCAACCGCGAGGTCGACCTCTCCAAGGTCATCGAGCGGCCCGGCGCCGGCGAGGGCACGAACTACCTGATCGTCGGCTCCGACAGCCGCGAGGGCATGACCGACGAGCAGAAGAAGGACCTGCACACCGGCTCCGCCGAGGGCAAGCGCACCGACTCGATGATGATCCTGCACACCGGAGACAACGGCTCGACGCTGATCTCGCTGCCCCGTGACTCGGACGTGGAGATCCCGAGCTTCGTCGGCTCCGAGTCCGGGAAGAAGTACGAGGGCACGGGCCGGCACGTGAAGCTGAACGCCGCGTACGCGGAGGACGGCCCCGAGCTGCTGGTGCGCACCATCGAGCACAACACCGGGCTGCGCCTGGACCACTACGTGGAGATCGGCTTCGCCGGCTTCGCGAACATCGTGGACTCGGTCGGCGGCGTCGAGATGGACATCCCGCAGGACATCAAGGACCCGAAGTCCGGCGCCGACTTCAAGAAGGGCAAGCAGACCCTGGACGGCCAGGACGCCCTCGCCTTCGTCCGCACCCGGTACGCGCTGGCCGGATCCGACCTGGACCGCACCAAGAACCAGCAGAAGTTCCTGTCGGCGCTGGCGAGCCAGGTGGCCACCCCGTCCACCGTCCTCAACCCGTTCAAGCTGTACCCGACCATGGGCGCCGGCCTGGACTCCCTCATCGTCGACAAGGACATGGGCCTGTTCGACCTGGCGAGCATGTTCTGGGCGATGAAGAGCGTCAGCGGCGGCGAGGGCACGTCGATGAACATGCCGGTCTCGGGCAGCGTCGGCGGAAACCTCAAGTGGGACGACGCCAAGGTGAAGAAGCTGGTCGAGCAGCTGAAGAACGACGAGAAGGTCACCGTCTCCGGCAACTGAGGCCGCGGGGCCCCGGCGGGGCCCCGGCGGGTCACTTCTTCCCGCACACCACCTCGTCGCCGCGCACCACCGTGCCCGACTCCTGCGGCGGGTCCGCCGGCTTCACCTTCACGACCTGCTTGAAGTCGGCGCCCGCCACCACCTTCAGCGTCGGGCCCTGGCCCTTGACCGGCCGCAGCTCGCTGCCGGGCAGGGCGGCGGCCAGCGACTTCGCCGAACGGTCCCAGCGGGGGTCGAAGGCGACGACGGTCCGCTGGACCGCGCGGTCGGTGGCGTTCCTGGGGACGCGGGTGGTGCGGAACCCGGTCGCGGCCAGCGCGTCGTCGACCCGCTTGCCGAGCCCCCGCGTGTGCGTGCCGTTCTCCACCTGGACCCGGATCTGCTTCGGGTCCACCGGGACCCGGACCGGCGCCGGACCCTTCGGCTTCGGCTTGGGGGCGGCCAGCGGCTCGTCCTCGCGCAGGGCGTCGAAGATCCGCTCGGACTTGGCCGGGTCCCACTTCAGGGTCGAACCGACGCCCTTGACGGCGTAGCCCATCTGCCCGATCGGCACGGTGGTGAACTCGGACGAGGACGGCGAGAAGTTCCGCATCGCCCGCCCGAGCGCCAGCAGCTCGTCGGTGCCGAAGCCCTCGTCGGCCCGCACCGAGCCCAGCACCGCCTGGGTGACGTCGCGGAACTTCAGCGGGTTCAGCAGGAGCCCCGAGGAGGTCGCCCGGTCGATCAGGGCGGCCAGGAAGCGCTGCTGGCGCTTCATCCGGCTCAGGTCCGAGGCCCCGTCGAGGTGGCGGGCGCGGACGTACTGCAGCGCCTGCCCGCCCGTCAGCTCGTGGGTGCCGGCCGGCAGGTCGAGCCCGGTGTAGCTGTCCTTGAGCGGCTGGACGGTGCAGATCTGCACACCGCCGAGGACGTCCACCGTCTTCATGAAGCTGGTGAAATCGACCTCCAGGTAGTGGTCGATCTTCACGCGGGTCATCTTCTCCACGGTGCGGATGGTCAGCTGCGGGCCGCCCTCCGCGTAGGCCGCGTTCAGCTTGAGGGGGTGCCCCTTGTGGTGCTCTCCGGTGGTGCGGTCGGTGTGGTCGGGCGTCTCGGCGTAGGAGTCGCGCGGCAGGCTGACCACGCTCGCGCGCTCCCGGTCCTCCGAGATGTGCACGATCATGATCGTGTCGGTGCAGTGGCAGGGCGCGCCGCCGAGGCGGTACTTCCGCCGTTCCTCCTCGCTGATCCGGTCGCGGCCGTCGGTGCCGACCAGCAGGACGTTCATGCCGTCGCCGGCCCGCGGCCGGTTCTTCATGTCCTTGAAGGCGTCGACCCGCGAGATGTCCGAGTCCAGGCTGGAGAGCACCGCGTGCCCGATCCCGGCGGAGGCGAGCACCACCACCGACAGGGCGGTCACCGCCCGCATGGCCCAGCGCGGCTTCTTCCGCCGTACGGGGGGCCTCGGCGGGCGGCGGGAGGGACGCGGGCCACCGCGCTGCGGTGGCGGGCCGCCACGGGGGGACGCGGCCGGGACCCGGGGGGAGCGGGGCGGCGTGGGCAAGGTGACACCTCCGCGGGGACGGGCCGTGCGGCCGGACGTGGGATCCGTGAGCACCGTAGGCCCATACGATCTGCTGCCCGGCGCTGTGACCCCCGCGGCGCGCACCCGTGTCCCCCGTTCGCGGTAACGTGAGCACCGATGAACGCCAAGTCCGACGTGCGGCCGCCCGCCGTTTCCGTGATCATGCCCGTCCTCAACGAGGAGCGGCACCTGCGCGGCTCAGTCCGCGCCATCCTCGCCCAGGAGTACGCCGGCGAGATGGAGGTCGTGATCGCCCTCGGTCCCTCCGCGGACCGCACGGACGAGATCGCCGCAGAACTCGTCGCCGAGGATCCGCGCGTACACACCGTGCCGAATCCCACCGGCCGTACGCCCGCCGCGCTGAACGCCGCCATCAAGGCCTCCCGCCACCCGGTCGTCGTCCGCGTCGACGGCCACGGCATGCTCTCGCCGAACTACATCGCCACGGCCGTACGGCTCCTCGAGGAGACCGGCGCGCAGAACGTCGGCGGCATCATGCACGCCGAGGGGGAGAACGCCTGGGAGGACGCCGTCGCCGCCGCGATGACGTCGAAGATCGGCGTGGGCAACGCCGCCTTCCACACGGGTGGGCAGGCGGGTCCCGCCGAGACCGTGTTCCTGGGGGTCTTCCGCCGCGAGGCGCTGGAGCGGCAGGGCGGCTACAACGAGGAGTTCATCCGCGCCCAGGACTGGGAGCTGAACTTCCGCATCCGCGAGGCCGGCGGCCTGATCTGGTTCTCGCCGGAGCTGAAGGTGTCGTACCGCCCGCGGCCGTCCGTGCGGGCGCTGGCCAAGCAGTACAAGGACTACGGCCGCTGGCGGCACGTCGTCGCCCGCTACCACTCCGGCTCCATCAACCTGCGCTACCTCGCCCCGCCGACGGCCGTGTGCGCCATCGCGGCCGGCGTCGTGGTGGGCGTCGCGCTGACCCCGTGGGGCTTCGTCGTGCCCGGCGGCTACCTGGCCGCGATCGCCGCCGGCTCGGTCCCGGCGGGCAAGGGGCTGGGGCTGAAGGCGCGGGCGCAGATCCCGGTGGCGCTGGCGACCATGCACATGTCCTGGGGCTGGGGCTTCCTGACCAGCCCGAAGTCGCTGGCCAGGAAGGTCATCGCCTCGCGGCGCCCGGCGGTGCGGCCGGCCGCCGACACCGACGCCGCCGGGACCAGGTGACGCCGGGCCGGATCGGGCTCAGGACCAGGTGAACGCCGGGTTCACGTGCATGCAGGCGCTCTCGTCCGCGCCGTTGAGGGCCTCGGCCGACTCCGGGGTCCGGTCGTCGGACGCGGGCGCCTCGTACGTCGTCCCCTCGCGCCAGTCGGCGCCCACGGTGAGCGTGACACCCGAGACGTCGGTCGACCGCTGCACCGAACTCGCGGGAATGCCCAGGGACTTGGCGACCCGCTGCGCGTCGCCCTCCAGGTCGGCGCTCGGGTAGCGGACGACCGTACGGTCCTCGCTCGGCAGCACCGACGGGTCGGCGACGGCCTTGGCGAAGCCCTGCTCCACCAGCAGCCCCGTGACCGTGTTCGCGCGTCCGCGGGCCGCGCCGAGTCGGTCCGTTTGGGTGCCGTTGCGCACCTGGACCGCGATCTCGTCGTCGGCGGCGGCCGGGTCGTCCGAGACGTCCGCCGCCTCCTCGTCGGCCGCCTTCTTCTTCGCGTCCTCGCCGTCCAGCGCGATGTCCTCGCGCACCAGCCGGAACAGCTGCTCCGCGTCCTCGGTCGGCTCCACGCGGGCGCCCACGTACCGGTTGGGCATGGTGGTCATGGTGATGCGCTCCGGCTTCACCTTGCGCAGCTCGTCGCTGAGGTCGTACAGCTTCTTGACGGTGTCCAGGCCCGGGTCGACCGTGAGCGCCCGGGTGGCCTCCTCGGCGAGCCTGCGCAGCTTGTTCGGGCTGTTCAGGGTCGCGTTCTCGCGCAGCGTCCGGACCATCGAGTTCAGGTACATGTGCTGGGCCTTGGCCCGCGCGAGGTCGCTGCCGTCCTCGAAGCCGTAGCGGGTGCGCAGCCACTGCAATGCCTGCTCGCCCTTGACCGGGTGCGTGCCCTTCTCCAGCTTCAGGCCGGAGCCGTGGCCCTCGCTGTCGCGCGAGTGGATGTTGGCGTCCACGCAGACCGGGACGCCGCCGACGGCGTCCGCCATCGACACCACGCCCGCGAAGTCGACCATCACGAAGTGGTCGATGTGGATGCCGGTCAGCTCCTGCCAGGTGGCCACCGTGCAGCCGGGGCCGCCATGGCCGAGGCTCCGGTTCGTCATCACCCGGCCCTCGCTCGCCGGGTAGACCTTCCCGTCGTCCGGGTCGGTGCACTTGGGGATCTTCACGAGGGTGTCGCGCGGCATGCTCACGACCGACATGTTGCTGCGGTCGGCGGACAGGTGCACCAGCATCTGCACGTCCGCCAGCGGCGTGGAGCCGAACGTCTCGCGGGCGCCGCCGAGTTGCTGGTTGGCCTCGCTGTCCCGCGCGTCCGAGCCGATGACGAGGATGTTCAGCGGGGTCTGCCCGGCCGCGTTCGGCGTCGGCGCCGCGACCTTGTTGTCGCCCAGGTTCAGGGCGTCCTTCTTGATGTTGTCGTTGAGGTGCTCGTAGTAGAGGTAACCGGCGCCGGCCGTACCGGCTATGAGCACGGCGAGCGTCACCGCCGTCCAGCGGAGCGCACGGCGACCCCTGCGCGGCCGGCGTCTGCCCGCCTCGGCGCCGCCGTCGCCCTCCTCGCTCTCCGTCTTCCCGTCCGCCTCGGCACGCTCGGGGGCGTCCGGTGCGCCCTGTCGCGTGTCCTCCCCCTGCACACTGCTCCGCGTCATGTCCGCGTCCTTCCCACCCCCGCGCCACCGCGCGGGCCCGTCGCCGTCCTGTGAGACGTACGACAGGCCCGTCAGGTCAACTGGCGCACAGCTTCTGGTCGGCCGTGGACTTCTCCACGTCCGGCGTCTTGACGGAGGCGGCGTCGAGTTTGACGCCGGCGCCCTTGAAGTCCTTGCCGAGGGTGAGGGTCATGGTGGGCAGGCCCTGGGCGTTGGTGACGCTCTCGCCGGGCTTCATCGCGGCGCCGGACAGGCCGAGGATCTCGGCGAGGGCACGGGCCTGGGCGGCCTGGTCGGGGGCGTACTCCAGGGTGGTCTTGGCGACCTCCGCGTCGGCGTTGCCCGCGTTCTCCGACTTGGTGACGCCCGCCTCCGTCTGGAGGTACTGGAGCTCCTGCTGGGCGCTGCCGGCCGGGGCGCCGCCGTTCATGACGCGGACGCGCACCTCGGCGGGGTCGGACTTCTCGCCCTTGAGGCGGGCGGCGACGGCGGCCTTCTCCTTCTTCTCCTTCTTCTTGACCTCGGTGAAGGAGATGTCGTTCTTGATCATGTCGAAGATCTGGGGTGCCTCCGACGGATTGGGTACGACCGTCGCCTTGACCTTCTCGGCGGGATTGTCGATCACCGGCACCGTCAGGAACGTGATGTTCTTCGTCGGCACCTTCTTCAGCTCCAGGGCGATGTCCTTCAGCGTGCCCACGTTGCCGATGGGCTTGTCCACGGTCAGCGCCTTGGTGGCGGCCTCGGCCAGCTTCACCAGCTTGGTGGGGCTGGTGAGGGTGTCGCTGGAGGACATCTTCCGCATGAGCGATCCCAGGAACTGCTGCTGCACCTTGATGCGGTCCAGGTCGCCCTCGTTGCCGAAGGCGTGCCGGGTACGGACGAAGGCGAGGGCCTGCTCGCCCTCGACCGTCGACTCGCCCGCGGGCAGCTTGAGGTGGGACTTCGGGTCGTCGACGGCGTTCTCCACACAGACGTCGACGCCGTCGACGGCGGTGGTCAGCGTCTTGACCGCGTTGAAGTCGGCCATCATGAAGTGGTTCGGCTGGATGCCGGTCGCCTCCTTCACGGCGAGCATGGTGCAGCCCGCGTTCCGGCCGCCCTCGCCGAGGCTCCGGTTGAAGCGGACGTCCTGCTCCCCGGGGACGATCTCCGTCGAGCCGTCCTCCTGCTTGGTCTCGCAGTCGGGGATGTCGACGATCAGGTCGCGGGGGATGCTGAGCGCGGTCGCGTTCGAGCGGTCCTTGGCCACGTGCAGCAGGATCGTGGTGTCCGCGTGGCCGACGCTGCCGGCGTCGCCGTAGCCCTCGTTGCCGGCTCCGGTGCGCTTGTCGGTGCCGATGATGAGGATGTTGAAGGCCTCGTCCTTGCTGAAGCTGCTGCTTCCGGCGCTGCCGACGTCCGTCGTCGCGACGTTGCCCTCGAGGTGCTTGAGGTAGACGTAGCCGCCGAGGCCGGCCACGAGGACGACGAACGCGGTGGAGCCGCCGACCCACAGCAGGGCCTTCTTGCCCTTCGACTTCTTCTTCGCCGGCCGGCGTCCGCGCCGCCCCGGCGCCTGCTCCTCGGGCGCCGGACGGCGCCGCCGCTGGGGCGGGACCTCCCGGCCGGGCGCGGTCGTACGCCGTGCCGAACCGGTGGTGCCGCCGTCGGCGGGGGAGGGGGCACCGGCGCCACGGGGGGCGGGCCTGCGGGGGCCCGGCACGGGTGACTGCGGTGCGGAAGGGGGCAGTCGCAGTTCGTATTCACCGGTGCGCGGATTCAGTACCCACTGATCTGCGGGATCGACGTCATCTGCCCGCCCACGTCCTTGCGCGTCCACGGTCTCCCAATCCTCCGTCGGGGCCACGCGGCACCTTCTGCCGGAAGGCGCACGATAAAGGTTCAACATGTGCACGACGCCAGGGCGGACCTCGCGGCGGGGGCACCGGAGCGCTCACACTATCCGTCCAGTTCAGCGTCGAACGACACCGGCGCCACATTCGACGCCCCTACAACAGGGCAATCCCTCCTATTTTCCGGAACTCCTACCATCGGTACGGCTTGTACACGTCCATGCACTTGCCGGTGTCCGAGCCGTTGATGGCGTCGCTGTTGTCCGGCAGGTCTCCGGCCTCGGGCGTCTTCTGTTCCGGGTATGACGTGCCGGAGCGCCAGTCCGCTCCCACGACCAGCGTGATCCCGGACACGTCGGCCGACTTCCGCACCGCGCTCGCCGGAATTCCCAGTGCCTCGGCGACGCGCCGGGCGTCGCCCGCCAACTCGGCGCTCGGATAACGGACCACGGTCCTTTCCTCGGACAGCGCGGCCGAGGTGTCCTTGGTCGCCTCGCCGAAGCCCTTCTGCACGAGGGCCTGGGCGACCGCGCCCGCACGGCCGGTGACCGGGCCGAGGGTGGCGGAGCGGGTGGCGTTCTGGACGGTGACGCCGATCTCGGAGTCGGGGGCGGCGGCGTCCTCGGAGGGCTTCTCGCCGGAGCCCTGCCCGCCGTCCTTTCCGGCGTCCTCCCCGGTGCTGGTGCCGGTGCCGGTGTCCTTGCCGCCGCCCTTGGCGCCCTTGTCGTCGAAGGACACGTCGTCGCGGAGCATCGCCCACATCCGCTCCGCGTCGTCGCCGGCCGGGAGCAGGTGGTTCGCGTTCTGCGAGTCCTGGACGGTGGGCATCGTCGTCATGGTGATGCGGTCCGTCGGCACCGTCTTGAGCTGCATGCCCAGGTCGTAGAGCTTCTTGACCGTGCCGATCTCCTCGGAGACCGTCAGGGACTTCGTGGCCGCCTCGGCCAGGTCCATCAGCCTGCCCGTGTCGGTGAAGACGTTCTGCCCCTTCAGGGTGCGGATCATCGAGTTCATGTACATGTGCTGGGCCCGGGCCCGCAGCAGGTCGCTGCCCCAGGCGTGCCGGGTACGCAGCCATTGCAGCGCCTGCTCGCCCTGCACCTTCTTGCGGCCGGTCTCCATCTTCAGTCCCGAGCCGCCGGGCACGCCGGGCAGCGGGCGGTCCCACACGTTCTGGTTCACACAGACCTCGACCCCGCCGACGGCGTCCGCCATCGACACCACGCCCGCGAAGTCGATCGTCATCCAGTGGTCGATGTAGACGCCGGTGAGGTTCTCCCAGGTGGCCAGGGTGCAGCCGGCGCCGCCGCGGCCCAGCGACTCGTTGATGATCGTGTTGGTCGCCGGGTACTTCTCGCCGCTGTCCGGGTCGGTGCACTCGGGGATGTCGACCCGGGTGTCGCGGGGGATGCTCACGACCGCGGCGCTCTTGCGGTCCGCGGCCAGGTGGATGAGCATCTGCACGTCGCCCAGCGGCGGGTTGTCGCGGTGGTTCCTGCCGCCGCCCAGCGACACGTTGGCGTCGGAGGCGCGGCTGTCGGAGCCGACCAGCAGGATGTTCAGGGGCGTCTGTCCGGCCGCGTTCGGCTCGGCCTTGTGCGCCTTGGAGTCGCCGCTGCTGCGCTCGCCCTTCTCGATGTTGCCGTTCAGGTGCTCGTAATAGAGGTATCCGGCGCCGGCCGTGCCGAGTATCAGCACCGCGAGGGTCGTCGCGGACCATCGGAGCGCGCGATGCCGGCGCCCGGCCCGCCGCCGCCCGGGCCGCCTGCCGTTCCCGCCGCCCGGGACCCCTTGGCCGCCCGTGCTCGCGCCACCCGCGCCACCCGCGTCATCCCCGCCCCGGGCATCCCGGGCGCGCCGGACGGTGCCGGGTCGTGTTCCCTCCCCGTGCACACTGCTCTGCGTCATGCCTCTCCCCACCCGCGGACCCGCGAACGCCCCTCTGCGCACTGCCCGTTCGCACAGTTGGACGTACGGGCTCCCTCGTTGGCTGTACGGCGGTCCCGACGAATTGCTCGCGTCCCGGAGGGCTACTCCCGTCCCAGCCGTCTCCCGGGCGCGCCGATGGACTGTCGTACTGTCAGACGCACGTGGAGCCCGTCAGGTCACTTCGCGCACTCGACCTTGTCCGCCGTGGACTTTTGGACCTCTTCGGGAGCCTTGGCGGAGGCGGCGTCGAGTTTGACGCCGGCGCCCTTGAAGTCCTTGCCGAGGGTGAGGGTCATGGTGGGCAGGCCCTGGGCGTTGGTGACGCTCTCGCCGGGCTTCATCGCCGCGCCGGACAGACCGAGGATCTCGGCGAGGGCGCGGGCCTGGGCGGCCTGGTCGGGGGCGTACTCGAGGGTGGTCTTGGCGACCTCCGCGTCGGCGTTGCCCGCGTTCTCCGACTTGGTGACGCCCGCCTCCGTCTGGAGGTAGGCCAGCTCCCGCTGGGCGCTGCCGCCGGAGGCGCCGCCGTTGAGGACGCGGACGCGGATCTCGGAGGGTTCGGACTTCTCGCCCTCCAGCCGGGCGGCGACGGCGGCCTTCTCCTTCTTCTCCTTCTCCGACTCCTTCTTCTTGACCTCGGTGAAGGAGACGTCGTTCCTGATCATGTCGAAGACCTGCTGGGCCGGCTCCTCCTGGAGCACGACGGTCGCCTTGACCTTCTCGGCCGGGTTGTCGCGCACCGGCACCGTGGCGAAGGTCAGGTTCTTGGTGTTGAGCTTGCCCAGCTCCAGCCCGAGGTCCTTCAGCTTGCCGATGCTGTCCAGCTTGGAGTCGACGGTCAGCGCCTCGGTCGCCGCCTCGGCCAGTTTCACCATCTTCGACGGGCTGGTGAGCGTGTCGTTGGACTTGAGCTTGCGCATCAGCGCGCTGAGGAACTGCTGCTGGATCTCGATGCGGCTCAGGTCGCCGCCGAAGCCCACGGAGTGCCGGGTGCGCACGAAGGCGAGGGCGTCCTCGCCCTCGATCGTGTGCTTGCCCTTCGGCAGGTCCAGGTGCGAGTCCGGGTCGTCGATGGCCTTCGCCAGGCACACCTCGACTCCGTCGACCGCCGTGGTGAGCGTCTTGACCGCGTTGAAGTCGGCCACCATGAAGTTGTCGGGCGTGACCCCGGTCAGCTCGGTCACGGTCCGCATGGTGCAGCTGGGCGTACGGCCGCTCTGGCCGAGGCTGGTGTTGAAGCGGACGCCGGTGGAGCCGGGGATGACCTTCTTGGACCCGTCCTCCTGCGTGGTCGGGCAGTCGGGGATGTCGACGATCAGGTCGCGGGGGATGCTGAGCGCGGTCGCGTTGGAGCGGTCCTTGGAGACGTGCAGCAGGATCGTGGTGTCGGCGTGGCCCGCGCTGCCCGTGTCGCCGTAGCCCTCGTTGCCGGCTCCGGTGCGCTTGTCGGTGCCGATCAGCAGGATGTTGATCGCCTTGTCCTTCTGGAAGCCACCGGTGCTCGCGCCGTCGTCGGCGACGGACTTGATGTTGTCGTTGAGGTGCTCCAGATAGAGGTATCCGGCCGTGCCGACGGCGAGGACGACGAACGCCATGGTGCCGCCGGTCCACAGCAGGACCTTCTTGCCCTTCGACTTCTTCTTCGCCGGCCGCCGGCGACCGCGCCGTCCGGGCGGCGGCTCCTCGGGTGCGGTACGGCGTCGGCGGGGAGGGGGGACCTCACGTTCCGGGGCGGTCGAGGGGGCCGACGCCTGTGCGCCGCGGCGGCGTGCACCGCGGGGGCCCGGGACGGTCGACTGCGGTGCGGAAGGGGTCAGTCGCAGTTCGTATTCGCCGGTGTCCGGATTGAGTACCCACTGGTCTGCGGGGTCGATGTTCTCCGCCCGCCCACGGCTTTGCGCGTCCACGGTTGTCCGAATCCTCCGTCGGGGCCACGCGGCGCCTTCCCCTCAAGGCGCCCGGTCTCGCTCACTCGGTGCGCGGCCTCGGGCAGAACCCCGTGACCGGGCACACCGGAGCGCTCACATTAACCGCCCTGTTCGGTACGGGGCGACGGCAGTGACACATTCCACGAACCTTACAACTGGGCAATACGGCGCATTCCTTGGACAATTGTCCGCCCTTCCGCGCCCGCCTCACGCCCGCCATGCGTCGTCTTGGAATGCGCTTTACTCGCAGACGTCCTCCGCGGCGGTGTTCCCGCTGAACGTCGGTGCCGGGGAATCACCGTCGCCGGGTTCCCGGCGGTCCCCGGAACCGGCCGGCGCGTCCGGCTCGGCCGCCGCCGCGATCGCCACGGGTTCGTCCGTCCGCAGGCGGGTGAACAGCTTCTCGGCGTCGGGCTCCACGAGTTGGTCGCGATTGGCGTCGCCCGCGTACGACTCCCGGGGAACGGTCAGGAATTGCACGCGTTCGGTGGGAATGCCGCGCAGCCCCCGTACGAGGTCGTACAGACCACGCAGACTCGCCAGATCCGGATCCGTCGTGAGGGACGACGTGGCCGCGTCCAGAACGGGATACAACTTCACCGGATTCAGCAGTACGTCATTGCTCTGCACCTTGTTGACGAGCGCCCCCAGGAAACGCTGCTGCCGGTCCATCCGGTCGGTGTCGCTGCCGTCACCGAGCGACTTGCGGGCGCGGACGTAGCCGAGCGCCTGCTCCCCGTCGAGGGTGACCCGGCCCGCGGGCAGTTTCAGCTCGGCGTCCTTGTCGTCGACCGGTTTCCGCAGGCACACCTCGACGCCGTCGAGCGCGTCGACCAGCTCCTTGAAGCCCTGGAAGTCGACGACCACGTGGTGGTCGATCCGGACGCCGGTCAGCTTCTCGACCGTACGGATCGAGCACGCCGAACCGCCCACCTCGTAGGCGTGGTTGAACTGCGCGAGGACGGGCTCGGTGCGTGTCCCGTCGGGGCGGCGGCAGTCGGGCACGTCCACCATCAGGTCGCGGGGGAGGGAGACGGCGGTGGCGCTGTCCCGGCCCGCGGCCAGGTGCAGCAGGATCGTGGTGTCCGACCGCTCGGTACCGGAGTCCCGGCCGTAGCGCGCGTTGCCGTCACCGGAGCGCGAGTCCGACCCGATCAGCAACACGTTCTGGGCGCCGCGAACCAGCGAGGTGGGCCGCTCCTTCTCGTACCGGGCCAGTTCGGCCGCCGCCGCCTCGTCCGACGTGATGTTGCCGTCCAGCTTGGCGTACACCGCCCATCCGGCCCCCACGGCACCGACGGCCAGCACGGCGACCACGATCCCGGAACGCCCCAGCCGCCGCCTGCGACGCCGCCGCCTCAGCCCGTCCCCGCTCGCGGACGCCCCCGCCCCGGACGTCGGACCCCCCTTGCCACCGCCCCCGCCGAAGGGCGCGCCTGCGTCGTCATCGCTCACGTCTCCCTCCGTCCCGCACACGTGCGCTCCTACGACCATGACCCGAGCGAGCGCTGGAAGGGGAACGGGGCTGAGCCGAACGGGGTGTGGGGTCGCGCCGATGCCCTCACGGGCGGGGGCTCGCGCTGTTTTCCTCGCGGGCATGGGACTGCTCCGATGCCCTCGCGGGCGGGGGCTCGCGCTGTTTTCCTCGCGGGCATGGGACTGCTCCGATGCCCTCGCGGGCGGGGGCTCGCGCTGTTTTCCTCGCGGGCATGGGACTGCTCCGATGCCCTCGCGGGCGGGGGCCCGCGCCGTTGCCCTCGCGGGCGGGGGCCCGCGCCGTTGCCCTCGCGGGCGGGGGCTCGCGCTGTTGTCCTCACGGGCACGGGACTGCTCCGATGCCCTCGCGGGCACGGGACTGCTCCGATGCCCTCACGGGCGGGGGCCCGCGCTGTTGCCCTCACGGGCGAGGCCCCTCCGATGCCCTCACGGGCGCGCGGCGGCCCCGCCCTGGCTCCCCAGGGGCGCGGCCGTCCCGGCGTCCCCGGGCGTTGCGGCTTCGACGCCTACGGACGGTGCGGCTTCGACGCCTACGGACGGTGCGGCTCCACGCCGATGGGCGGTGCGGCTCCACGCCGATGGGCGCGGGCCCGCTCCGACGCCCACGCGGGCGGGCCCGCCCCGCCCCTCGCGGGCGCGCGCCCGCCCCCGCCCGACACCCACGCCGGACAACCCGTCACCCCCGGGTCAACACCCGCCCCGCCACCTCACCCAACGCCGAGTCACAACCCCCGGCAGACACCTCACCGCGCCGTCGCCGAGACCTTCTCCGACTCGATGCGCTGGTCCACGACCCCCGGCTCCGCCAGCTCCAGGTGCCGGCACAGCACCACCGACCCCCCGCTGGCCAGCGGCCCGTACAACCCCGCGCTCAGCCCCGCCCAGGTGTCGTACGGCAACCCCGACAGAATCCGCGCCCCCGGCCCCGTGAGCCCGAGGCCCGACGCCTCCGCCCGGGCCCGTTCCACGACCTCCGCCCCGCTGAACTCCCGCCCGGCGACGATCAGCGCGGGCTCCTCCGGATCCACCGGCGCGTACGGCACGAACCGGTCGCCCTGCCCCGGCACCTCCACCGCGTAATCGGCGAAGCCCTCCGGTGGGCGCGGCACGAAGCGCCCCCCGAGCGGCCGCAGGGCCAGTGCCATCCGCGCCCCGGAGCACGCCCGCGCCGCGTCCAGCGACTCCGGTTCC
The DNA here is from genome assembly GCF_031597775.1 of Streptomyces sp. BB1-1-1. Classification (NCBI taxonomy): domain Bacteria; kingdom Bacillati; phylum Actinomycetota; class Actinomycetes; order Kitasatosporales; family Streptomycetaceae; genus Streptomyces; species Streptomyces sp. BB1-1-1. The sequence continues at coordinate 5,268,146 of NZ_CP134203.1, forward strand.
GGCCCGCTCACGACCACGTCGGCCGCCGCCGGATCACCCGCCACGTCGGCGATGACACCCACCGACGCGCACGCCAGTAGCCACACGGCCGTCTGCCAGTGCGCGGGCAGCAGCAGCGCGACCCGGTCGCCGGGTTCGACGGACAGTTCGTCCTGGAGCAGATTCGCGGTCTTGGCCACCCAATTGGCGAAGGTGGCCACGGACAGTTCGACGCGTTCGCCGGTGGCGTCGTCGTAGAAGGTCACCAGGGGGCGTCCCGGGTCCGCGGCGAGCGCGGAACTCAGCAGGTCGGCAGGGGTGCGATCGGTCGCGTTCACCCGCGCAAGCGTACGCGGGCCCACGGGCGGACACCGAGCGTACGGCGTACCGCACCGCCACCGGTTCGGACGAAAACGCCCTACAGCCCGTCAGGTCACGGATGGACAGATTTGTACGACGATGTCCACGATCGGGGGCATGCGTGGATTCCTTGCTTCCTCGATCGGTGTCACGTGCGCGGCCGCCCTGGCCCTTCCGCTCGCCCCGCCCGCGGCGGCGGCAGCCCCCTCCGCCGCTCCGCCCACGAGCGGAGGAACGGCGCACTCCGAGGCGTACGTCCCCGGCGGCACCCAGTCGCTGCCCCTCGCCCCCCTCACCCGCGACCGAGCCCCCGGCGCCGCCGAACAGGGCGTACCCCGCCGGGACGTACGGCACTTCTCACTGGTCGGTCTCGTCTGGGACGACCCGGACACCGAACTGCACGGCCACGTCCAGGTCCGCACCCGCGCCACCGCCACCGGCAACTGGTCCGGCTGGCAGGAGTTGGAGGCCCACAACGCCGACCACGCGGCCGACCCCGGCACCCCCGAGAGCACTTCGGGCCGCGTCCGCGGCGCCACCGCCCCGCTGTGGGTGGGCGAGTCCGACGGCGTGGAGGTACGGGTACGAGCGGAGAGCATCCCGGAGGCCGCCAGGGCGACCACAGCCGCTCCGGCCGCCGCCTCCCCCCTCCCCACCGGCATGCGCCTCGAACTCGTCAACCCGGGCGAGGGAGCCCTGCCCGAGCCAGCTCCCGGCCCGGACGAGGCCCCCCGTACCACCGGCATGACCGCCGAGTCCGCGGAAGCCGTCGCCGCCTCCGCCGCCAACGCCGGCCTCGCCCCGCTCGGCGCCACCGAGATCCCGGCCCTGAGCCGGGCGCAGACCCAGGCCCAACTCGCCACCCAGCAGCAGGCCAAGCCGTACGTCGGCCCCCGCCCGAAGATCACCACGCGCCGCGGCTGGGGCGCCAACGAGAAGCTGCGCGACAAGAAGTTCGTGTACACGAAGAAGGTCAAGGCGGCCTTCGTGCACCACTCGGCCACCGGCAACAACTACAGCTGCAAGCAGGCGCCGTCAGTCATTCGCAGTATCTACCGCTACCACGTCAACAGCATGGGCTGGCGTGACCTCGGCTACAACTTCCTCGTCGACAAGTGCGGAAAGATCTACGAGGGACGCGCCGGGGGCGTGTCCAAGGCGGTACTGGGCGCCCACACCCTGGGGTTCAACTCCAACAGCATGGGCATCGCCGTACTCGGCACATACAGCTCCAAGAAGCCGTCGTCCGCCGCCGTCAAGGCGGTCGCCCGGCTCACCGCATGGAAGGTCGGCCTGTACGGCATGAATCCGCGCGGAAAGACATACCTGAAGTCCGGTGGTGGCAATCTCTACCGAAAAGGTAAGAACGTACGACTGAACGTCATCTCCGGTCACCGCGACGGCTTCGCCACGAGCTGCCCCGGCAAGAAGCTCTACGGCAAGCTCGGCACCACCCGCTCGACGGCGGCCAAGTACCAGGGCCGCTGAGGGCGGCGCACCGCACGACCACCGAAGGCGCCATGGAACGGTCTGCATACACTGGCCGGCCGAAAGACAGTTCGGCCGGTCCCGGCAGGAAGCAGAGACGACGGTGACAGAAGCGATCCTCCTGGTCGGCGGCAAGGGCACGCGGCTGCGGCCGCTCACGGTGCACACGCCCAAGCCCATGGTCAGGGCGGCGGGGGTGCCGTTCCTCACGCACCAGCTGGCGCGGGCGAAGGCGGCGGGCGTCGACCACATCGTGCTCGCGACGAGCTACCTGGCGGAGGTCTTCGAACCGCACTTCGGCGACGGCTCGTCCCTGGGCCTCCACCTCGAGTACGTCACCGAGGAGGAGCCGCTCGGCACCGGCGGCGCGATCCGCAACGTGGCGTCCCGGCTGCACTCGGGCCCCGACGACCCGGTCCTCATCTTCAACGGGGACATCCTGACGGGCCTGGACATCGGCGCACTGGTCCGCACCCACGGGACGACGGGCGCGGACGTCTCCCTGCACCTGACGAAGGTGACCGACCCGAGGGCGTACGGCCTGGTCCCGACGGACGAAACGGGCCGGGTGCTGGCCTTCCTGGAGAAGCCCCAGACCCCCGAGGAGATCGTCACCGACCAGATCAACGCGGGGGCGTACGTCTTCCGCCGCTCGGTCATCGACACGATCCCGCACGGCCGCCCCGTCTCGGTCGAACGCGAGACCTTCCCGGAACTCCTCGCCACCGGAGCCCACCTCCAGGGCATGGTCGACTCCACGTACTGGCTGGACCTGGGCACCCCGGCGGCCTTCGTACGCGGCTCCGCCGACCTGGTCCTCGGCCGTGCCCCGTCCCCCGCGATACCGGGCCGCTGCGGCGACCGCCTCGTCCTTCCCACGGCACGGGTCGCGCCCGACGCCAAGCTGGCCGGCGGCACGGTGGTCGGCGAGGGCGCCTTCGTGGCGGAGGGCGCGCGCGTCTTCGGCAGCACGATCCTGCCCGGCGCCGTCATCGAACCGGGCGCCGTCATCACCGACTCCCTCATCGGCACCCGCGCCCGCGTCGGCACCCGCTCGATCCTCACCGACACGGTCATCGGCGACGGCGCCGTCATCGGCGCCGACAACGAACTCCGCTCCGGCGCCCGAATCTGGTGCGACGCCCACATCCCCCCGGCAGCACTCCGCTTCTCGTCCGACGCGTAGGCCTCCGGCGGTTGCACGGGGTGCGGGTGCCTGCGGCGGCAACTGCCGCAACCACCCGAAACCGCGGACAACCGCGCCGCGCAGCTACGGCAGTCGCGCCGCGTACCTACGGTCAGCCGCACCGCGCAGCTGCGGCAGTCGTGCCGCGCAGCTGCGGACAGCCGCGCCGCGTACCTACGGGCAGTCGTGCCGCGTGCCTACGGGCAGTCGTGCCGCGCACCTACAGACAGCCGCGCCGCGCAACTGCGGGCAGTCGTGCCGCTGGGGCGGCACGGGTGGGCGCAGCGGCACCCCGCAACGCCGGGTCGCGCCACCCACCCCCGCCCCACACCCACGCCGGGCAACCGGGAACACCGGACCAGCAAACCGGCGGAGCAGCGTCAGAGCCGCTCAATCCCCCGCGGAGCCATCCGCGGCGCCCGCCGCCCCGGCACCCGCCCACTCAACAACACCAACCGAGCCGCCCGATGCCGCTGCCCGGCATACGGCTCCAGCAGCCGCAGCATCACGGAGTCGTCCGCGTCCCGGTCCCCGCCCAGCGCGAACCCCACGATCCCCGGCAGATGCAGATCCCCCACCGTCACCGCGTCCGGCGCCCCATGACTGCGCTGCACGGTCTCCGCGGACGTCCACGGCCCGATGCCGGACACGACCTCCAGCCGCTCCTGCGCCGCCGCCGGTTCCATCCCGGCCGCCTCCTCCAGCCGCGCGGCGACCCGCACGGCCCGCAGGATCGTCGACGCCCGCTTGTTGTCCACCCCGGCCAGGTGCCACTCCCAGGACGGGATCATCGCCCACGTCCGCGCCGACGGCATGACACACATCCGGCCGGGCGCGGGCCCCGGCGCCGGTTCCCCGTGCTTCCGCACGAGCAGCCGCCACGCCTGGTACGCCTCCAGCGTCGTGACCTTCTGCTCCAGGATCGACGGGATCAGCGACTCCATCACCAGCCCGGTCCGGGCCAGCCGCAACCCCGGCCGCCGGTGTGCCGTGAACGCCAGCAGCCGGTGCCGCGGCACGAACGCGGCCGGGTCGTCGTCGGCGCCCAGCATCCGAGGCAACTGCTCCAGCAGCCAGTCCGCTCCCGGCCCCCAGGCCTCGCCCCGCAGCTCACCGCCGCGCGCGGTGACCCGCAGCGTGCCCGGCCCGGCGGGCGTCCGGCTGGCCCGCCACACCGACCCGTCCGGCATCGTGCGGAACGTCGGATCGCCCGGCCCGCGCCGCAGCGGACCGAGCACCAGCCCCAGCTCCAGCGGCCCGTCCGGCACCCACACCCGTACCTTCCCCGGCGCGACGGCCTGCCGGGGCAAACCGGCCGCGGGCGCACCGCCCGCGGGCACGACGCCCTCCCCGCCGCGCACCGAAGCACGCGTGGGCCGGGGAGCGAAACGTCCTGCCACGAGAGAGGTCCTTGGCGCGAGGGAATGCGGGGAAAGGGATGTGAGGGGATGCGGGGAAAGGGATGGGAGGGGATGCCGGGAAAGCGGAAGCCCCTACGAGAGTAAAGGCTCGCCCGGACAGGCTCACCGCACCTCGATGAACGCCCCCGCGTCCCGCTCCGCCCGCGCCCGCGGTTCCTCCGCCGCATGACCGACCGCGACGGCCCCCATCGGGTCCCAGTCGCCCGGCAGCCCCAGCACCTCCCGTACGACATCCCGGCAGAACATCGTCGAGGACACCCACGCCGAACCCAGCCGCTCCCCGGCGAGCGCGACGAGCAGGTTCTGCACGCCGGCGCCGGTGGCGACCACGAACATCTCCCGCTCGGCCCCGTCGCGCCGCGCGTCCCCGTACGTGTGCGAGCCGTCCATCACGAGGCAGGGGACGACCAGATACGGCGCGTTCCGCAGGACGTCCCCGCGCCGGACCCGCTTGGCGATCGACTCCTCGCTCTTGCCGTCCCGCCGCAGGTCCGCGATCCAGGCGTCCCGCATCGCGTCCAGCAGCCGGGTGCGGGATTCGGCCGACTCCAGCAGCACGAACCGCCACGGCGTCGTGTGGTGCGGCGCCGGTGCGGTCACCGCCGCCGCCACCGCGCGGCGTACGGCGCCGGGGTCGACCGGCTCGTCCGTGAAGGCCCGTACCGTACGGCGCTGGGTGACCGCCTGCCGTACCGCCTCCGACGTGCCCAGCCGGAACATGTCGTCGCGCGCGCCGCGCACCATCGCCCGCGCGCCCTCGCCGTCGTCCTCCGCCACCACCTGCGGGAGCCCGCGCACGACGGCGACGGGCAGCCCGGCTGCCTTCCCCTTGACCAGGTCGCCCGCGGCGGCCAGCTCGTCGGCGGTGGCGACGACGGTGGCGCCCAGCGGATTGCCGTGCGCGTCCGTGCCCCCGCGCAGGTCGTCGAGGACCCGCACACCGGCGGCGCCGATGGCCACGTCCGTGAGCCCGGCCCGCCAGGGCCGCCCGAACGTGTCGGTGACGACCACGCCGACGTCGACGCCCAGCGCGTCGCGCAGTCCGTCGCGGATGCCGCGCGCGGAGGCGTCCGGGTCCTCGGGGAGCAGCAGCACCGTCCCGGAAGGCGTGTTCGAGGCGTCGACCCCGGCCGCCGCCATGACCAGGCCCTGGCGGTTCTCGACGATGCGCAGAGCGCCGCGCCGGGCCACCACCCGCACGGTCTCCGCGTCGATCGCGGCCTCCCGGTCGGCGGCCTCCACGACCCGGCCCTCGGCCTTGGACACGATCTTGGACGTGACGAGCAGCACGTCCCCGTCGGCGAGGGCGGGCTCGGCCGCCGCGATCAGCTTGGCCAGGTCGTCGCCCGGCTGCACCTCCGGCAGACCGGGGACGGCCCACACCCGGTAGCCCTCCCCGAGACCGGACGCGCCGTCACGCACGCCATCGCTCACCCCGTCGCTCACGCCTCCCGCACCTCCTCGGCCAGCGTCAGCGCCTCCCGGGCCATCTGCGCCGTTGCGTCGAGGTCGGTCATCATCAGCGGAACGGCGCGGCAGAGGATGCCGGCCGCCTTCACGCGCGTGACGGACTCCGCGTCGACCGTGTCGACCAGCCAGCCGTCGAGCAGTCCCGAGCCGTAGTGCTCGGCGACCGCGGCCGCCGTGGACTCCACGCCCACCGCCGCGAGCACCTTGTCGGCCATCCCGCGTACGGGCGCGTCCCCGACGATCGGGGACAGGCCCACCACCGGCACCCCGGCGTCGGCGATCGCCTCCCTGATGCCGGGCACGGCGAGGATCGTGCCGACCGAGACGACCGGGTTGGACGGCGGGAACAGGATCACGTCCGCCTCCGCGATGGCCTCCAGGACACCGGGTGCCGGCTTGGCCTGCTCGGCGCCGACCGGTACGACCGCCTCGGCGGGGACCGAGGCCCGCAGCCGTACCCAGTACTCCTGGAAGTGGACCGCCTTGCGCTCCCCGTCCAGCTCGACGGCGACGTGGGTCTCCACGCGGTCGTCGGTCATCGGAACGAGGTGCACGCCGGGCTTCCAGCGGTCGCACAGGGCCTGCGTCACCGCGCTGAGCGGAAAGCCGGCGGCGATCATCTGCGTCCGCACGATGTGCGTGGCGAAGTCGCGGTCGCCGAGCCCGAACCACTCGGGTCCGACGCCGTACGCCGCGAGTTCCTCCTTGAGATGGAAGGTCTCGTCGGCCCGTCCCCAGCCCTGCTCCTCGTTGATGCCGCCGCCGAGCGTGTACATCACCGTGTCGAGGTCCGGGCAGACCTTCAGCCCGAAGAGGTGGATGTCGTCCCCGGTGTTGCCGATGACCGTGATGTCCGCGTCCGGCGCGGCCTGCTTCAGACCACGCAGGAACCGGGCACCGCCGATGCCGCCTGCCAGAACCACAATGCGCATGGCCCCAGTCTTGCAGGCGGGTACGACACCGCGTCAGGCAGTCGTCACCGCACCGGCACCGGCACCGGCTCCCGCGTCGGCACCCGAGCACCGCGCGGAGTGCATCGGCATGTCCGTCAGCCCCGGGTAGTAGATGTGCAGGCTGACCGCCGGCTCCAGCGCGTCGTTGACCACCTCGTGCACGTACCCCGGCGCGAAAACGCGCTGCGCCCCCGGCCGCAGCGCACGCGTGCCGCGCTCGGTGCGCTCGGTCAGGGTGCCGTCCAGGACGGTCAGCACTCCGGAGGAGGGCCCGTGGTCATGGCGTCCGCTGCCCTGGCCGGGCAGCCAGGACAGCAGCCAGACCTCGTAGCCGGGGCCGGTGCGCAGCCGGTGGTACCAGCGCGTCGTCGCGTCGTACCGGACGAGGTGCTCCCACTCGGACCGGTCGGCGGCGACGGACCGGGCAAGTCCGGCGAACTCGGCGACGGTGGCCGGGTGCTCGCGCGGTGCCTGCAGGAGGTGGGGGACTTCGAGGATGTCGCCGGCGATCTGGAGGTCGCTGTCGCTGTTCATGGGTGCGGTGGGTCCTCGGCGGAAGAGTGCGGGAGGCGAAGCAGGAAGACGGAGAACGCCCTGGTGGGGCGGGCAGCGAAGACACGAGTCGCGTGGACTCGGGACAGCCGGAGCGCGGTTGGCTCAACAGCTGGAACAGCAACAACAGCTACAGCGAGCGCGGGCAGCACCGTGGGACCCGGCGGTGCGGGTCGAGGTGAGCGCCAAGTTCGCGAGCATGCCCACAAGGACAGCGGCTCACACCAGCACTGTCAACTCGGTGCCCGTTATGTGGGACATGTTTCACCTCATCCGGTTCATCTCACAGGTGAAAGGTTTGCTCAGGCGGCTTCCGGGACACATGGCGCACAAGCCGGGCGCACAACCCCCGTTGCGATCCCGTGATCCGAATGTGATCAGGTTCGCTTCGGCGTGTGTATCGGAACGGGATCGAACGCTCGGGCGTCCTTCCTGGTGCGGGCTCCACGCGGGTCGGCTGCCCTCGGGTCCCTCATTGGTATGTCGAGGTTTATGCCGATTTGAACACTTTCCGCTTGGCCTTGGTTCCGCAGAGTGAATAAGGGGCCCAATAGCAGATCTCGGCTTGACTCGCCCGGAGCAGCACACTTGTAATTTCACTCGTGTCGTTCAGCCGGAATCGGTAACGGCTAGATCACGGGGACGCGAAAGACAGACGAGGGGCGCACATGACCGAGCTGGTGCAGCAACTGCTGGTCGACGACGCGGACGAGGAACTCGGCTGGCAGGAGCGCGCACTGTGCGCCCAGACCGACCCCGAGTCCTTCTTCCCCGAGAAGGGCGGCTCCACCAGGGAGGCCAAGAAGGTCTGCCTCGCCTGTGAGGTCCGCTCCGAGTGCCTCGAGTACGCCCTTGCCAACGACGAGCGTTTCGGCATCTGGGGCGGCCTGTCCGAGCGGGAGCGCCGCCGCCTGAAGAAGGCCGCCGTCTGACCCGCCGTCGACCCGAGGTCCGACGGGCGGCGCACTCTCCGCGCGTACCGCACCAACCGCACCACCCCGCGTACATAACGGCAGGAACGGCCCCTCGCAGGTGGGTTGTCCACAGGCGGCGGGCCGTCGCCCTGCCCAGCCGATAGTGTGGGCGCTCGTCCGAGACGCCCCGCCACCCCCAACAGGCACGGGCGTCCACCGCAGTCCACCGAACCGGGGCCCGTACCTCGATGTCCGTGCACAGCCACACGGCAGCCCAGCAAGACCTCGCTGCCACACCTGAGTTCCCGCGTCACGTGGTGACGGCGGTCCTCGTCGCCCACGACGGAGCCCGCTGGCTGCCCGACGCGCTCGCCGGGCTGCTCGGCCAGGAGCGCCCCGTCCAGTACGCCGTGGCCGCCGACACCGGCAGCGCCGACGACTCCGCCCGGCTGGTCACCGACGCCCTCGGCGACGACCGCGTGCTCCACCTCGCCCGGCGCACCGGCTTCGGCCAGGCCGTCGAGGAGGCCGCCCGCACCGCCCCGGTCCTCACCCCGGACGACCTGCCGTATCTGAGGCGGCCCAGCGGCTGGGACCCCGTCACGCGCACCTGGCGCGACGACACCTACGACCTGCCGGAGCTTCCCCACGGAGAGCCGGTGCAGTGGCTGTGGCTGCTGCACGACGACTGCGCCCCCGAACCCGACGCCCTGGCCCAGCTGCTGCGCGTCGTGGACAACGAGTACGAACTCGGCCGCGACGACGTCGCCGTGGTGGGCCCCAAGCTCCGCGGCTGGTACGACCGCCGGCAACTGCTGGAGGTCGGCGTCTCCATCGCCAACTCCGGCCGCCGCTGGACCGGCCTGGACCGCCGCGAACAGGACCAGGGCCAGCACGACCACGTCCGGTCCGTCCTGTCGGTGTCCACCGCGGGCATGCTGATCCGGCGTGACGTCTTCGAGCGGCTCGGCGGCTTCGACCGCCGACTGCCCCTGATGCGCGACGACGTCGACCTGTGCTGGCGCGCGCACGCCGCCGGACTCCGCGTCCTCGTCGCCCCCGAGGCGGTCGTACGCCACGCGGAGGCCGCCTCCCGCGAACGCCGCGCCGTCGACTGCGCGGGCCGCACCACCGCCTCCCCCCACAAGGTGGACAAGGCAGGCGCCGTCCACACCCTCCTCGTCAACGCCCGTACGGCCGCCCTGCCCTGGGTGCTGCTGCGCATCGTCGTGGGCACCCTGCTGCGCACCCTCGCCTACCTCGTCGGCAAGGTCCCCGGACAGGCCGTCGACGAGATCCGCGGCCTGCTCGGCGTCCTGCTGCGCCCCGAACGCATCCTCGCCGGGCGGCGCGAACGCGGCCGCCCGCAGGTCGAGAAGGACGAACTGCGCCCCCTGTTCCCGCCCCCCGGCGCGACCATCCGCGTCACCGTCGAACAGGTCGCGGGCAGCCTGGTCGGCAGCTCCGACGCCGAGACGACCACCGGCGCCGGGCGGCACGGCGGCGGCATCGAGTCCGGACCCGGCGGCGACGACGCCGACTTCCTGGAGATCGAGCAGTTCGCCCGCCTCAAGCGCATCGCCCGCAAGCCCGGCCCGGTGCTCTTCCTGGTGCTGCTGTTCGTCTCCCTGGCCGCCTGCCGCGCGCTGCTCGGCGGCGGCGCCCTGGCGGGCGGCGCGCTGCTGCCCGCCCCGGCCGGCGCCGGAGAGCTGTGGGCGCGTTACACGGACGCCTGGCACACCGTCGGCACCGGCGGCACCGCCTCCGCACCGCCCTACCTCGCGATCGTCGCCACGCTGGCCTCCGTGCTGCTCGGCTCCACCGGCCTGGCCGTCACCCTGCTGCTGGTCTGCTCGGTGCCCCTGGCCGGCGTCACCGCGTACTTCGCCTCCCGCCCGCTCGTCACCTCCCGGCTGCTGCGCGCGTGGGCGGCCGTCGCCTACGCCTTCCTGCCCGCCGCCACCGGCGCGCTCGCCGGCGGCCGCATCGGCACCGCCGTCCTCGCCGTACTGCTGCCGCTCATCGCGCGCGCGGGCGCCGCCGCGGCCGGCCTGACGAGTTCGTCCGGCACCCGCGGCAGCTGGCGCGCCACCTGGGCGTACGCGCTGCTGCTGACGATCACCACCGCCTTCACGCCCGTCGTGTGGCCCATCGCGCTGCTCCTCGGCGTCGGCGTCCTGGCCCTGCGCCGGGGCGACATCACGGCGTACGGACCGCGCTTCCTCGCCCAACTGGGCACCCCTCTGCTGCTTCTCGCCCCCTGGTCGCTGACGCTGCTCCCGTTCGGCTTCCTCGACGAGGCCGGACTGGAGTACGGCTCCTCGGCCGCCTCCGCCCTCGACCTGCTCGGGGCGAGCCCCGGCGGCCCCGGCACGGTCGGCGGGCTGATCCTCATCGGCATCGTGCTGGCCGCGCTGGCCGCCCTGCTGCGCTCGGAACGGCAGTTGGGCATCCGTACGGCCTGGGCCGTCGCCCTGGTCGCCCTGGTCTTCGCGGTCCTCTCCAACCGCTCCGCCTGGGCCGGGCCCGCCACCCTCGTCTACGGCATCGCCCTGCTGTCCGCCGCCACCCTCGGCGCCGACGGGGCGCGCTCGCGGGTGGCCGAGCAGAGCTTCGGCTGGCGCCAGCCCGTCGCCGCCCTGATCGCCCTCGCCTCGGCCGTCGGCCCGCTGATCGCCGCCACCGGCTGGATGATCGGGGGCGCCGACGGCCCCGTGGAGCGACGCGATCCCGTCCAGGTGCCCGCGTTCGTCGCCGAGGAGAGCCACACCCGCGACCAGGCCCGCACCCTCGTCCTCGACAGCGACTCCCCGGCCCACGTCAGCTACATGCTGGTCCGCGGCTCCGGAGCCCGCCTCGGCGACGGCGAACTGGCCGCCGGAGACGGCGGGAACAGCGGACTCGACAAGATCGTCGCCAACCTCGTGGCCGGTTCCGGCGCCGACCAGGCCGACCAGCTCGGCGGCTTCGCCGTGCGCTACGTCCTCGTGCACAAGGGCGCGCCCCGCGAGGTCACCCGCGTCCTGGACGCCACGCCCGGTCTGAGCCGGCTGAGCCAGCAGGACGGCAGCGGACTGTGGCGGGTGGACCAGGAGGTCGCGCGCGCGACCATCGTGTCCGGCGAGGACTCGGGCGCGGACTCCGGCTCCGGTGCCAGTGACCCGCAGCCCGTCGCGGCCGGGCCCGTGGAGATCCACACGGACATCCCGTCCGGCTCCGACGGCCGCGTGCTGCGCCTCGCCGACACCGCCGCCGAGGGCTGGACGGCCACCCTGGACGGCAAGCCGCTCACCCGCACCACGGTCGACGGCTGGGCCCAGGGCTTCGAACTCCCCGCCTCCGGCGGAAGGCTGGACGTCACCTACGACTCCCCGTTCACCCACACCGCCTGGCTGTGGGCCCAGGGTCTCCTCGCCGTCGTCCTGGTCGTCCTCGCCCTGCCCGGCAGGCGCCGCGACGTCGACGACGACCTGCCCGAAGAGCCGCTCGTCGCCGCCGAGGCCGTCGAGGGCGAAGGCCGCCGGGCCAGGCGACTGCGCGCCCAGGCCGAGGCGGAGGCCGAGGCCGGGGCGGGAGGCGAGCCGGTGACCGAGGCCGCGGACGCCTCCGCGCAGGCCGGCCCGCCCGCGGAGGCACCCGTGGCGGTTCCGCAGCAGCCGGCGTACGGCGAGTGGGACTCGGCGGGGTACGCCGGTGCCCAGTACAACTCCTACGGCACGTACGGCGGCGAGCAGTACCAGGGCGCCCAGCAGTACGACCCGGGCGCGTACGGACAGCAGCAGTACCCGGCGGACGCCTATCAGGGCGGCCAGGCCGGTCAGTACGAGGCGGATCAGTACGAGGCCGGCCGGCACGAAGCCGGCCAACACGGCCAGTACGACCCCTACGCCTACGGCGACCCGTCCCAGGCGGGCACGTACGACCCCGCCTACGACCAGGCGTACGGTCAGACCGGCTACGACACGCCGTACGACCCTTCCCAGCCCCACCACCCCCACGGCACGGGCAGTGAGCGTCCCGACGGGAGCCAGCAGTGAAGCGCACCACCCTGTCCCTGTTCGCCGGCGCGACCGCGCTCGCCGCGATCACCGGCTTCGCGGCGGTGTCCACACCGGACGCCACCGGCGTGGACACCGCCCGGCCGGCCGCCCGGCTGCCCGTGGAGCGCACCAGCCTGCTGTGCCCGGCGCCCAGCACCTCCGACCTCGCCGAGACGACGTACACGTCCTTCACGCCCGTCACCAAGGGCGCCGACGAGAAGGGCAGGGCCGCACTCGCGGCCGGTGCCCCCGAGGACGGGAAGAAGACCGAGAAGCCCGTCGTGCAGCCCAAGGCGCCCGGCACGCCGGTCACCGGCAGCACCTCCGGTGCCGACGCCCCCGCGCTGGTCGGCACCGCCGAGGGCGGTCACGCGCCCGGCTGGACGGTCCAGCAGACCACCGAGGTCGCCGCCGGGACGGGCCGGGGACTGCAGGGCGTCAACTGCACCGCTCCGGACACGGAGTTCTGGTTCCCGGGCGCCAGCACGGCGACCGACCGCACCGACTACGTGCACCTGACGAACCCCGACGACTCGGCGGCCGTCGTCGACATCGAGCTCTACGGCAAGGACGGAGCCCTGAAGTCCACGGTGGGGGAGGGGATCACCGTGCCGCCGCACGCCAGTGAGTCCCTCCTGCTCTCCACGCTCAGCGACGTGGAGCAGACCGACGTCACCGTGCACGTCGGCGTGCGCAGCGGACGGGTCGGCGCCGCGGTGCAGGCCCTGGACGACAAGACCGGCGGCGACTGGCTGACCGCGGCCGCGGACCCGGCGGGCGAACTCGTACTGCCGGGCATCCCCAAGGACGCCACAGCCGTACGCCTGGTGCTGTTCACACCCGGTGGCACCGACGCCGACCTGAAGGTGCGCCTCGCCTCGCCGTCCGGGTCGATCACGCCCGCCGGGCACGAGACGGTGCACGTGAAGGCGGGCATGACGACGGGCGTCGACCTCGGCGAGGTCACGCGCGGCGAGGCGGGATCGCTGGTGCTGACGCCGACCGGCGGGTCCGTGCCGGTCGTGGCGGCGGTCCGGGTCGTGCGGGGCGAGGGCGGCGAGCAGGAGTCGGCGTTCATCCCGGCCGCCGACCCGGTCGGTGCGCGCGCGACGTCCGCGGACAACCGCGCCAAGCGCACGACACTGTCCCTGGCCGCCATCGGAGAGGCCGCGAAGGTCAAGGTCACGGCCTCGGCGGGCACCGAGGGCGGTACGACGGCGACCAAGACGTACACGATCAAGGGCGGCACGACCCAGAACGTCGAGGCACCGGTCCCCGCCGGCCTCGAGGGCGCCTACGCACTGACGGTCGAGACCGTCTCGGGCGGCCCGGTGTACGCGTCCCGCACCCTGACCGGAGAGGACGACGACGTGGCGTCCTTCACCGTCCAGACCCTCCCCGACGACCGGGGAACGGTCTCGGTGCCGAACGCGGACGAGGACCTGTCGGTACTGCAGAAGTAGGCCCTACGGGCACCCGGCCGTCGCTCCCCTCCGCGGCCGCGGGCATACGCGCCGCCCGGGGTGGTGCACCCCACCCCGCACCGGCGCCGGGCACAGGGCCAGCACCGCACCACTGCGCCACGCACCCGCGGGGCCCGCTCAGTCCTCCCCGTACCGGGGATCCACCGTCTCCGGCGTCAGCCCCAGCAACTCCGCGACCTGCTCGACGACGACCTCGTGCACGAGTGCCGCCCGCTCGTCCCGGCCCTTGGTCCGGATCTCGACCGGCCGCCGGTACACGACCACGCGCCCCCGTCGCCCGTCCCGCGAGGGCACCGTCCCCCCGAGCGGAACCGCCTCGTCGTGCCAGGCATCCCCGGCGTCCGCGGCCGGCCGCGGCACGTCGAGGACGAGGAAATCGACGTCGGCGAGCTGCGGCCACCGCCGCTCCAGGCGCTCCACGGAGTCCTGCACCAGATCCGCGAACACCTCGCCGCGGCTCGCGGCGAGCGGTACCTGCGGGGGCGCGATCGGGCCGCGCATGCCCCGACCGTGGCGATCACGACGGCGGGGCCCCGGGCGGCCTGCCTCACGGGGTGTCAGGGGGTTGTCCATCACTGGTGAAGGGTAGTCCCCGCCGGTGCCCCGCGCCGGACCGCACACGCACACCGGACAGCGCCGGGCCACCTCGTACGGCATGTCGCCGGATGACCATTCCAGCCAAGGTTGGGCTCGATTCCGTATCTCTCCGCGACCGCCGAACTCAAGGCAAATGTCGCTGTTCGTATCAGTTCGCGACCGCTTCGGGAGCCGCCCGGCATCCCGGAAACCGGCGTCCGTGCAGGTCAACGAGGTGTGAACAGAGGGCCCTGTGGGGCGTTTCACACCACGACACGGTGGTGTGACCTGGTGGAGAGTCTTCGCGGCCCGCTCAAGAGTGCGGTACCGTCCAACATCGTGAGCCCTGTACGTCGCTGTTCGCGCACCGCCTGCGGCCGTCCCGCCGTCGCGACGCTGACGTACGTCTACGCCGACTCGACCGCGGTCCTCGGCCCGCTCGCCACCTACGCCGAACCCCACTGCTACGACCTGTGCGCCGAGCACTCCGAGCGCCTCACCGCCCCGCGCGGCTGGGAGGTCGTCCGCCTTCTCGACGGCTCGGCCCCGGCCCGTCCCAGCGGCGACGACCTGGAAGCGCTCGCCAACGCGGTGCGCGAGGCGGCCCGCCCCCAGGAGCGGGCGGCGGAGGCGGGTGGCGGTCGGCGGTCGGCGGATCCGATGGAGGTCGCGCGCCGCGGCCACCTGCGCGTCCTGCGCTCGCCGGACAACTGAGTCACCTCAGCCACCTCAGCCACCTCAGCCACTTCCGTCGTCATCCGTTGCCGCACACCCATTGACGCCCCCTTGTCGCGGACACGACCATTCCGGAAGCAGCGAGAAACCGCTTTCGCATGGCGGAATCCGGGGAGGCGCCCGTGCATGTCCAGGAACTGGAACCAGTCGCCGGTTCGCTCGGCCTGTCCGCCCTGGTGGCGGCCCTGCCCCTGGTGATCGTCCTCGTCCTGCTGGGCGGCGTCCGCATGAAGGCGCACCTGGCGGGTCTCACGGGCCTCCTGGCGGCCGTACTCGTCGCCTGGCTCGCCTACGGCATGCCGCTGGACCAGACGGCCTCCAGCGCCGTCCAGGGCGCCCTGTTCGGGATCTTTCCCATCCTGTGGATCGTCGTGAACGCCCTGTGGGTCTACCGGATGACCGTCCGCACCCGGCACTTCGACATCCTGCGCCGCTCCTTCGGCCGGCTCTCCGACGACCCGCGCGTCCAGGCCCTGGTCGTCGCCTTCTGCTTCGGCGCCCTGCTGGAGGCCCTCGCCGGGTTCGGGGCGCCCGTCGCGATCTGCTCGGTCATGCTCGTGGCCCTCGGCTTCGACCCCGTGCGCGCGGCGGTCGTGGCGCTGGTCGCCAACACCGCGCCGGTCGCCTTCGGCGCGATGGGCACCCCCGTGGTGACGCTGGCCCAGGTCACCGGGCTGCCGCTGGACGACGTCGCCTCCGTGGTGGGCCGCCAGACGCCCCTGCTGGCCCTCGTCGTCCCGCTGCTGCTGGTCTGGCTGGTCGACGGACGGCGCGGGCTGCGCGAGACCTGGGTGCCCGCGATGGCCTGCGGCGTCGCCTTCGCCGTCGCCCAGTTCGTCGCCTCCAACTACGTCTCCGCCCAGCTCGCCGACATCGGCGCCGCCCTGCTGGGCGCGGCCGCCCTGGTCGCCGTGCCCCAGGCCCGCAGGCCCGCCGCCGAACCCGTACGCGCGTCCGTCCTGACCGGCGTACGCAGCGAGGAACTGGACGAGCGCGACCCCCGCCGGGAGGTCGTGCGGGCGTACGCGCCGTACGCGCTGATCGTCGCGATCTTCTCCGTCGCGCAGATCCCGGCGGTCAAGGACTGGCTGGCGAAGGCGACCCAGACGTACGACTGGCCGTTCCTGGACGTCGCCGACCCCGAGGGAAACCCGGTCGGCGGCAACGTCTTCTCCCTGCCGATCGTCTCCACCGGCGGCACGCTCGTACTCCTCGCCGGCCTGGCCACGGCCGTCGTCCTCGGCGTGCACGCGCGCGTGGCGGTCAAGGAGTGGCTCGCGACCGTGCACGAACTGCGGTTCGCGATCCTCACCGTGACCTCCGTCCTCGCCCTCGCCTACGTCATGAACCTCTCCGGCCAGGCCGCCACCATCGGCCACTTCGTCGCGGCGGCCGGCGCCGGACTCGCCTTCCTGTCACCCGTACTCGGCTGGTTCGGCGTCGCCGTCTCCGGCTCCGACACCTCGGCCAACGCGCTCTTCGGCGCCCTCCAGGTGACCGCCGCGCGGGAGTCCGGCCTGTCGCCCGAACTGCTCGCCGCCGCCAACAGCTCGGGCGGTGTCCTCGGCAAGATGATCTCCCCGCAGAACCTCACCATCGCCTGCGCGGCCGTCGGCCTCGCGGGCCGCGAGGGCGACCTGCTGCGCAAGGTGCTGCCCTGGAGCCTGGGCCTGCTGCTGGTGATGTGCCTGATCGTGGTCGGGCAGTCCACCCCGGTCCTGGGCTGGATGCTGCCCTGACCTTCCGGAACCCCACGGCGCCCCGACGGCGGTTACGGGTAGTTTGTGGGCTCCGACAGGACTTTCAGGAAGGTTGGCCGTGGCTGCTGATCTGTCGCAGATCGTGAAGGCGTACGACGTACGCGGTGTGGTGCCGGACCAGTGGGACGAGTCGCTGGCCGAGCTGTTCGGCGCTGCGTTCGTCGAGCTGACCGGCGCGAGCTCCATCGTGGTCGGCCACGACATGCGGCCCTCGTCCCCCGGGCTGTCCGGCGCCTTCGCGCGCGGGGCGGCGGCCCGCGGCGCCGACGTCACCGAGATCGGCCTGTGCTCCACCGACCAGCTGTACTACGCCTCCGGCGCGCTGAACCTGCCGGGCGCCATGTTCACGGCCTCGCACAACCCGGCCCAGTACAACGGCATCAAGCTGTGCCGCGCGGGCGCCGCCCCCGTCGGCCAGGACACCGGCCTCGCCGAGATCCGCGCCTCCGTGGAGCGGTGGAGCACCTCCGGCGCCCCGGAACCGGCGTCCCGCCCCGGCACCGTCACCCGGCGCGACACACTCGCCGACTACGCGGCCCACCTGCGCTCCCTCGTCGACCTCACCACCATCCGCCCCCTCAAGGTCGTCGTCGACGCGGGCAACGGCATGGGCGGCCACACCGTCCCCTCGGTCTTCACCGGCCTGCCCCTCGACCTCGTGCCGATGTACTTCGAACTCGACGGCACCTTCCCCAACCACGAGGCCAACCCCCTCGACCCGGCCAACCTCGTCGACCTCCAGAAGCGGGTCCGCGAGGAGGGCGCCGACCTCGGCCTCGCCTTCGACGGCGACGCCGACCGCTGCTTCGTCGTCGACCAGAACGGCGACCCGGTCTCCCCGTCCGCCGTCACCGCCCTCGTCGCCGCCCGCGAACTCGCCCGCAACGGCGGCAAGGGCACGGTCATCCACAACCTGATCACCTCCTGGTCCGTGCCGGAGGTCGTGAAGGAGAACGGCGGCACACCGGAACGCACGCGCGTGGGCCACTCCTTCATCAAGGCCGAGATGGCCAGGACCGGCGCGATCTTCGGCGGCGAGCACTCCGCGCACTACTACTTCCGCGACTTCTGGAACGCCGACACCGGCATGCTGGCCGCCCTCCACGTCCTCGCCGCCCTCGGCGGTCAGCAGGGCCCGCTGTCCGGCCTGGTCGCCCAGTACGACCGCTACGCCGGCTCCGGCGAGATCAACTCCACCGTCACCGACCAGACGGCCCGCCTCGCCGCGATCAGGGCCGCGTACGAGGACCGCGACGACATCACCCTGGACGACCTGGACGGCCTCACCGTCACGGCCACCGACTGGTGGTTCAACGTCCGCCCCTCCAACACGGAACCCCTGCTGCGCCTGAACGCGGAGGCCCGTGACGAGGCAACGATGACGAAGGTGCGGGACGAGGCGCTGGCGATCATCCGGGCCTAGCCGCGGGCAGGCGTGCCGCAGGGCGGCACGGGTGGGCGCGGCGGCACCCCGCAAGCGCCGGGCTGCGCGACTCACCCCCCAGCACCGACGCCGGGCGCCCGCCCGCCGTACAGCCCGACACCCGTCCTTGTCCGGCGGTACCCTGACCAGCACATCCGCACAAGCCGCCCCACCCCCGAAGGGAACCCCCATGCCGCTCGAAGCCGGCCTCCTGGAGATCCTCGCCTGCCCGGCCTGCCACTCCCCCCTCAAGGAGCAGGACACCGAGCTGATCTGCACCGGCCAGGACTGCGGCCTGGTGTACCCGATCCGCGACGACATCCCCGTCCTCCTCGTGGACGAGGCCCGCCGCCCCGAGTAACCGGGCGACCCCGCGCACGCACCCGAACGAACGCATCCGGCGATCGGAGACTGCCGCCATGCTCGACGAATCGCTGCTGGACGCCCCGGAGCGTCTCACCGCGGCCGACCGCCGCGGCCTGCTCCGCGGTGCCGCCGAGGCCGGCGCCCGTGTGCGCACCGCCGCCCGGCACGCGGCCGAGGCCGGAGTCGGCAACCTCAAGCCGGACGGGCGCCCCCGCGCCGTCCTGATCGCCGGCCCCGGCGCCGCCGCGACCCAAGCCGCCGACCTCCTCGGCACCCTCGCGGGCGCCGGCAGCCCCGTCACCCGCCTCGCCCCCACCGGCGTCGCCCCCGCCGCGGGCGCCCTGCGCTGGGAACTGCCCGGCTGGGCCGGCTCGGTGGACCTCCTGCTGATCGCCACCCCCGACGGCACCGAACCGGGCCTCGCCCTGCTCGCCGAACAGGCCTACCGCCGGGGCTGCACAGTCGTCGCCGTAGCGCCCGCCCGTTCCCCGCTCAGCGAGTCCGTGAACGCCTCTCACGGCCTGTTCATCCCGATGGCGACCGCCCCCTACGACCACGACGAGCCCCTCGCCGGTGCCGCCCCCGGCGTCCTGTGGGCGCTGCTCACCCCGCTCCTCGCGCTGCTCGACCGCACCGCCCTGCTCGACGCGCCGCCCGAGGCCATCGAGAAGGTCGCCGACCGCCTCGACCGCATCGCCGAACGCTGCGGGCCGGCCATCGTGACCTACAGCAACCCGGCCAAGACCCTGGCTTCCGAGCTGGCCGACTCCCTGCCGGTCGTCTGGACCGAGGGCACCTCGGCCGGACCGGCGGGCCGCCGCTTCGCCGCCGCGCTCGCCGAACTGTCCGGCACCCCGGCCGTCGTCGCCGAACTGCCCGAGGCGCTCGCCGCGCACAGCGCCCTGCTCGCCGGTCGACTCGCCGCCGGAGCCGACCCCGACGACTTCTTCCGCGACCGCGTAGAGGAGGCACCCGCCCTGCACGCGCGCGTGGTGCTCCTCCGCGACCGCCCCAGCGGCGGCCTCACCGCTGCCCCGGGCGCCCGTGACCTGGCCCTCGGCCACGACACGCCGATCAGCGAGCTGGAGCCCGAAGCGGGCGGCGAACTGGAGACCCTCGCGGAACTGATCGCCATCACGGATTTCGCCGCCGTTTACCTGGCGCTCGCCTCGGGCGCCTGATCTCGTACGCACCATCTCGTACGTACCAGCGCCACGCACCGGCGCCACGTACCAGGAAACGCACCGCGCACGCACCCGGCAGAGAGAGCCCATGGACCGCCTCGACAACACCGTCCGCCCCTACGCCTGGGGTTCCACCACCGCGATCCCGGCCCTGCTCGGGACCGAGCCGACCGGCGAACCGCAGGCGGAGATGTGGATGGGTGCCCACCCCGGCGCCCCCTCCCGCACCGGGCGGGGCACCCTCGCCGAAGTCGTCGACGCCGACCCCGAGAAGGAACTGGGCGCGGCCTCCGCGGCCAAGTTCGGCCCCCGGCTGCCCTTCCTCCTCAAACTCCTCGCCGCCGGCGCCCCGCTCTCCCTCCAGGTCCACCCCGACCTGTCCCAGGCCAGGCAGGGCTACGAGGACGAGGAGCGCCGGAGCGTCCCCCTGGACGCCCCGCACCGCAACTACAAGGACGCCAACCACAAGCCCGAACTGATCTGCGCCCTCACCGAGTTCGACGGCCTGTGCGGCTTCCGGGCCCCCGCCGAGACGGCCGACCTCCTCGACGGCCTCGGCGTCGCCTCCCTCAAGCCCTACGTCGACCTGCTGCGCGCGCACCCCGAGGACGCCGCCCTGCGCGAGGTCCTCACCGCGATCCTCACCGCCGACCCCGAGGAGATGTCCCGCACGGTCACCGAGACCGCGGCCGCCTGCGACCGCCTCGGCGGCGCCTACGCGCCCTACGCCGACATCGCCCACCACTACCCCGGCGACCCCGGCGTCCTCGCCGCCATGCTCCTCAACCACGTCCGGCTCCAGCCCGGCGAGGCCCTGTTCCTCGGCGCCGGCATCCCGCACGCCTACCTCGACGGCCTCGGCGTCGAGATCATGGCCAACTCCGACAACGTCCTGCGCTGCGGCCTGACCCCCAAGCACGTCGACGTCCCCGAACTCCTGCGCATCGTCCGCTTCGAGGCCGGCGACCCCGGCATCCTCCGCCCGGAGGCGTCCCCCGACGGCGAAGAGGTCTACGACACCCCGATCGACGAGTTCCGGCTGTCCCGGTACGTCCTCCCCGAGGGCTCCGGCGTCCACGACCTCACCCTGCCCACCCCGCAGATCCTGCTCTGCACGGCCGGCACCGTACGGGCGGGCGAGCACGAACTGGCCCCCGGCCGGTCCGTCTTCGTCCCGGCGGACGAAACGACCGAAGTCTCCGGGAGCGGCACGGTCTTCCGGGCCACCGTCCGCGTGTGACGCGGGTCTGAGAGACGTACGACGGGGCATCCGGCACTTCGAGGCCCGCGCGGGCTGCAACAATGACGCACCGCCAAGAAGGGGCGAAGCCGGGCGACCGGCCGAGCCCCCACCGGCGTACGGACGCAGACGAAGCAGATGCAGGCGAAGGGACAACGCGACACATGAGCGCGTCAGGCGGAACCAAGGCGATCGTGGCGGCACTGCTCGCCAACCTCTCGATCGCGGTAGCGAAATTCGTGGCGTTCCTCTTCAGTGGATCGTCATCGATGCTCGCGGAGTCCGTGCACTCCCTCGCCGACTCCGGCAACCAGGGACTCCTGCTCCTCGGCGGCAAGCGCGCCCAGCGTGCGGCCACCCCCCAACACCCGTTCGGCTACGGCCGCGAGCGCTACATCTACGCCTTCCTCGTCTCCATCGTGCTCTTCTCGGTCGGCGGCATGTTCGCGCTCTACGAGGGCTACGAGAAGATCAAGCACCCGCACGAGATCGAGCACTGGTACTGGCCGGTGGGCGTCCTGGTCTTCGCGATCATCGCCGAGACGTTCTCCTTCCGGACCGCCATCCAGGAGTCCAACGTCCTGCGCGGGAAGAAGTCCTGGAAGGAGTTCGTCCGCCACGCCAAGGCCCCCGAACTGCCGGTCGTCCTCCTGGAGGACCTCGGTGCCCTGGTCGGCCTGATCCTCGCCCTCGGCGGCGTCGGCATGGCCCTGCTCACCGGTGACGGCGTCTGGGACGGCATCGGCACCCTGTGCATCGGCGTACTGCTCATCGTGATCGCGCTGGTCCTGGCCGTCGAGACCAAGTCCCTGCTGCTCGGCGAGGCCGCGGGCACCGAGGCGGTCCAGCAGATCGAGGCCGCGATCGTCGCCGGCGACACGGTCACCGGCGTCATCCACATGCGTACCCTCCACCTCGGCCCGGAGGAACTCCTCGTCGCCGCCAAGATCGCCGTCCGCCACGACGGCACGGCCACCGAGGTCGCCTCCGCCATCGACGCCGCCGAGGCCCGTATCCGCGAGGCCGTCCCGATCGCCCGCGTCATCTACCTGGAACCGGACATCTACAGCGAGTCCGAGGCGACCAAGGGCCCCGACCGCGAGGCGAGCCCCGGCGGCCCGAGCACGCCGCCCGCCGCCCACTGACACCCGCGCCCGCCGCACCCACGGCCAATCCCGTAACGCTTCGTGAACGTCCGGAAGTGTTCGGAGGCGGACTGGGGACGGCGGGCGCCACCGGTGTAGCTTGGGACGGAGCCAGACGTCGCTGCTGATGGCGGTCGGGCGGTCCAGTACGGACCGGCCGAGGGAGAGAGGGCCTCCGACGGACTGCGCTGCGCGCACGCGGGCATGCCTGTGTCCTCTTCGGGGCACCCCTGTGTCCGCCGCCGCGCAGGTGTCAGCCGTACCCACCCTCGACCCAACCCGAGGAGCAGCTCGCAATGACGACTGTCGACAACCGACAGGACTTCAAGGTCGCCGACCTCTCCCTGGCCGCCTTCGGCCGCAAGGAGATCACCCTCGCCGAGCACGAGATGCCCGGCCTCATGGCGATCCGCAAGGAGTACGCCGAGGCCCAGCCGCTCGCCGGCGCCCGCGTCACCGGTTCCCTGCACATGACCGTGCAGACCGCCGTCCTCATCGAGACCCTGGTCGCCCTGGGCGCCGAGGTCCGCTGGGCGTCCTGCAACATCTTCTCCACCCAGGACCACGCGGCGGCCGCCATCGCCGTCGGCCCGAACGGCACGCCCGACAACCCGCAGGGCGTCCCCGTCTTCGCCTGGAAGGGCGAGACCCTGGAGGAGTACTGGTGGTGCACGGAGCAGGCCCTGACCTGGCCGAACACCCCCACCGGCGGCCCGAACATGATCCTGGACGACGGCGGTGACGCCACCCTCCTCGTCCACAAGGGCGTCGAGTACGAGAAGGACGGCAAGGTCCCCTCGGTCGACACCGCCGAGTCCGACGAGCACCGCGTCATCCTCGAACTCCTCACCCGCACGGTGAGCGAGAGCCCGCAGAAGTGGACCCAGCTGGCGTCCGAGATCCGCGGCGTGACCGAGGAGACGACGACCGGCGTCCACCGTCTGTACGAGATGCACCGCGACGGCACCCTGCTGTTCCCGGCGATCAACGTCAACGACGCGGTCACCAAGTCGAAGTTCGACAACAAGTACGGCTGCCGCCACTCCCTGATCGACGGCATCAACCGCGCCACGGACGTCCTGATCGGTGGCAAGACCGCCGTCGTGTGCGGCTACGGCGATGTGGGCAAGGGCTGCGCGGAGTCCCTGCGCGGTCAGGGCGCCCGAGTGATCATCACCGAGATCGACCCGATCTGCGCGCTCCAGGCGGCGATGGACGGCTACCAGGTCACCACGCTGGACGAGGTCGTCGACAAGGCCGACATCTTCGTCACCACGACCGGCAACAAGGACATCATCATGGCCGCGGACATGGCCAGGATGAAGCACCAGGCCATCGTCGGCAACATCGGCCACTTCGACAACGAGATCGACATGGCCGGCCTCGCCAAGACCCCCGGCATCGTCAAGGACGAGGTCAAGCCGCAGGTCCACACCTGGACCTACCCCGACGGCAAGGTCCTCATCGTCCTGTCCGAGGGCCGCCTGCTGAACCTGGGCAACGCCACCGGACACCCGTCGTTCGTGATGTCCAACTCCTTCGCGGACCAGACCCTGGCCCAGATCGAGCTGTTCACCAAGCCCGACGAGTACCCGACCGACGTCTACGTGCTGCCCAAGCACCTGGACGAGAAGGTCGCCCGGCTCCACCTCGACTCCCTCGGCGTCAAACTGACCACGCTCCGCCAGGAGCAGGCCGACTACATCGGCGTCAAGGTCGAGGGCCCGTACAAGGCGGACCACTACCGCTACTGAGCAAGCCCGCGTCGCAGCCGGCGGGGGGCGCGTCCATGCACAGACGCGCCCCTCGGCCGGCTGCCGGCTCCTCCGAGACAGGCCCCCGCACCCCCGTGCCGGGGGCCTGCCCCGTTGGTGCCTCAGCGGCGAACCGGCGCCTCAGCGGCGAACCAGCAGCCCGTCACCACCCAGGACCACCATGCCCCGCGGCCGTTATTCGCTCCACGATCCGCACGACCACACCCCCCTCGCAGAAGAACACTTCCAGTGCGCCCCCGGACCCTCCGGCTGGCGCTACGTCTCCCGGCTGACCACGCCCGCCGGAGACCACCACGGCTCCGTCGACCTCGCCCTCGACGAACTCGGCCGCCCCATCCGCCTCGAACTCCATGCCGCGAGCTGGCAAGTGCGAGGTGCGGCCGTCGACGGCGTCACCTGGGTCCGTACCGACCCCACCGGAGTCCACGCCACCGAAGGCAATGCGCGCGCCCACGCCTTCACCGGCACGTCCCCGGCCTTCCTCGTCGCCACCACCCGTCTCCTGCGCCTCACCCCCTCCGGATCGGCCACCCGCGTACGCCTCGTCGCCCTCACGGACCCGGTCCTCGCCCCGCGCACCGTGGACCAGTCCTGGGCCTTGCTGGGAAGAGAAGCACACGCCACTGACAACGGCCCGCTCACCGTGGACGAATACCAGGTCACAGCCCTGGACACGGGCGAGCAGCACACCGTGCACATCGCCGGCGACGTCGTGCTCGCGGCCCCCGGCATCGAGCTGGAGGACCTGGAGTCACCGCCGTCCGTGTTCCCGTGAGCGGCATCGGGCGACAAACGCCGCGGGACCGCCCGGGCGCAGCCCGTCCGGCCTACGCCGGCGGTACGAAACCGGTGCCGGCGCGGCCGTCCGGCGGCGCCTCCCGCGACGCCTCGGGCCGGGCTTCCCGCGAAGGCGCGGCCGGCGGCACCACGGGACGCACCTCCGGCGTTCGTACCGTCGGCTGCACCGGCGGTGTCACCGAGGAAGCCGGCGCGGGAGGAGCCATGGGCGGCGCTTCCACCGCAGGCCCCCCAGCCGCGTACGTTCCCCCGAACGCCCGCCGGGCCTCCCGGGCCTGCCGCTCCTGCATGACCGCCGCCAGATACGCGGCCGGCGGAACCTCCTGCGGCGCCGGAGCACCCGTACGAGCCGCCACATCGGCGGCGAGCCGTTCGGCCATGGCCCAGCCGACCCGGGGATCCAGCTGTCCCATCCGCGTCAGGTACTGACGGACGGCAAGCCACAGATCGTCGGGCACCGCGGACAGATCGAGCCCCGAGAACCGCCCCGCCAGCCACGGCGGAGGCGGCGGCACGAAGCCCGCCGGCGAGACCGGCACCCGTTCCCGCACGACCAGGGTCCCCGCGAACACGTCACCGAGCCGCCGCCCCCGCGCCGACACGAGCGAGGCGATACAGGCGACGACGCCGAACGTCATGAGGATCTCGATCACTCCGATCAAGCCCCGCACCAGCGAGTGCCGGAACCGGATCGGCCCACCGTCGTCCCGCACCACCCGCAGACCGCACGCCATCTTCCCGAGCGACCGCCCATGGCTGAGCGTCTCCACCGCGATGGGACCGCCCACCAGCACGAGGACGAAGGCCGCGATCGACAGCGCGGTCTGCGCCGCCATGTCCAGGGAGGCCGTGGAAGCCACCAGCGCGACGGTCACCGCCACATAGACCGCCACGGCCACCGCCAGGTCGAGCAGGACGGCCAGCGCCCTGCTGGGCAGCCTCGCGGGGCGCAGCTCCAACGCCACCGCCTCGCCCGTCACCAGCTCACTCACGCCTGCCGCCCTTCCCCTGACTGCCCCCGTCCCCGCCAGTCTGCCAAGCTGAGGACACACCGCGCCGCAGTACGACAAGCTGATCCACGACGAGCCGCCGACGATAGCCGAGGAGCAGGCACACCGATGGACCTCGACGTCTTCGTCTCCGCCCACCGCGCGGAGTGGGACCGCCTCGACGACCTGCTCCGGCGCCAGCGCCGACTGACCGGCGCCGAGACCGACGAACTCGTCACCCTCTACCAGCGCACGGCCACGCACCTCTCCCTGGTCCAGTCCAGCGCCCCCGACCCCCAGCTGACCGGACGGCTCAGCCAACTGGTGGCACGCGCGCGCAGTGCCGTGACAGGAACGCGCCGAGCCTCCTGGCGCGACGTCACCCGCTTCCTGACCCAACAGTTCCCGGCGGCCGTCTACCGGGCACGCCACTGGTGGGTCCCCACCGCGCTCCTGTCGACGGCCGTCGCGGCGCTCCTCGGCTGGTGGATCGGCACCCATCCGGAAGTCCAGTCCACCATCGCGGCACCCAGCGAACTACGGGAGCTCACCCGCCCCGGCGGCCAGTACGAGACGTACTACTCGAGCCACCCCGCGGCCTCCTTCGCCGCACAGGTCTGGACGAACAACGCCTGGGCCGCCGCGCTCTGTCTCATCCTGGGCGTCTTCCTTGGGCTGCCGGTCATCTGGATCCTGTTCCAGAACATGCTCAACCTGGGCGTCGGCTTCGGCCTGATGTCGTCGGCCGGCCGCCTCGACACCTTCCTCGGCCTCGTCCTGCCCCACGGTCTGCTCGAACTGACCGCGGTCTTCGTGGCCGCGGGCACCGGCCTGCGTCTCGGCTGGACCCTCATCGACCCGGGCCCGCGCACCCGGCGCGTCGCCCTCGCCGAAGAGGGCCGAGCCGCCATCGGCATGGCGATCGGCCTCGCCCTGGTCCTGTTTGTCTCCGGTGCCATCGAAGGCTTCGTCACCCCGTCCGGCCTGCCCACCTGGGCCCGCATCACCATCGGAGTCGTCGCCGAGCTGGCCTTCCTCGCCTACGTCTATGTCCTGGGCGGACGTGCCGTGCGCGCCGGCGACACGGGCGACGTCGAAGCGACCGAGCGCAGCGCCACCGTGCCGACCGCCGCCTGATGTGCGTCCGCCCCCGGTGAGCTGCTAGTGTCCTCTTCGTTCCCGCAAGAGCCGTTGACACGGAGCGAGCGGGGAGGTAGATTCGAACAGTTGCCTGGAGATGGGTTCACCCCAGAGGGCAACCGATAGAGTCTATTTGCTTCCTCCCGGATCATTGAATTCGGCGAAGCACTCTCCCGATGAATCGGAAATGAACGGCCGGTCAGACCGGCTCGGAACTTCTGATAAAGTCGGAACCGCCGGAAAGGGAAACGCGAAAGCGGGAACCTGGAAAGCACCGAGGAAATCGGATCGGAAAGATCTGATAGAGTCGGAAACGCAAGACCGAAGGGAAGCGCCCGGAGGAAAGCCTGAGAGAGTCTCTCGGGTGAGTACAAAGGAAGCGTCCGTTCCTTGAGAACTCAACAGCGTGCCAAAAGTCAACGCCAGATATGTTGATACCCCGACCTGATCGGTTCTTCGATCGGGTTGAGGTTCCTTTGAAGAAAAATACAGCGAGGACGCTGTGAACGGTCGGATTATTCCTCCGACTGTTCCGCTCCCGTGATGTAAAGCATTCACGGAGAGTTTGATCCTGGCTCAGGACGAACGCTGGCGGCGTGCTTAACACATGCAAGTCGAACGATGAACCACTTCGGTGGGGATTAGTGGCGAACGGGTGAGTAACACGTGGGCAATCTGCCCTGCACTCTGGGACAAGCCCTGGAAACGGGGTCTAATACCGGATACTGACCATCTTGGGCATCTTTGATGGTCGAAAGCTCCGGCGGTGCAGGATGAGCCCGCGGCCTATCAGCTAGTTGGTGAGGTAATGGCTCACCAAGGCGACGACGGGTAGCCGGCCTGAGAGGGCGACCGGCCACACTGGGACTGAGACACGGCCCAGACTCCTACGGGAGGCAGCAGTGGGGAATATTGCACAATGGGCGAAAGCCTGATGCAGCGACGCCGCGTGAGGGATGACGGCCTTCGGGTTGTAAACCTCTTTCAGCAGGGAAGAAGCGAAAGTGACGGTACCTGCAGAAGAAGCGCCGGCTAACTACGTGCCAGCAGCCGCGGTAATACGTAGGGCGCAAGCGTTGTCCGGAATTATTGGGCGTAAAGAGCTCGTAGGCGGCTTGTCACGTCGGTTGTGAAAGCCCGGGGCTTAACCCCGGGTCTGCAGTCGATACGGGCAGGCTAGAGTTCGGTAGGGGAGATCGGAATTCCTGGTGTAGCGGTGAAATGCGCAGATATCAGGAGGAACACCGGTGGCGAAGGCGGATCTCTGGGCCGATACTGACGCTGAGGAGCGAAAGCGTGGGGAGCGAACAGGATTAGATACCCTGGTAGTCCACGCCGTAAACGGTGGGCACTAGGTGTGGGCAACATTCCACGTTGTCCGTGCCGCAGCTAACGCATTAAGTGCCCCGCCTGGGGAGTACGGCCGCAAGGCTAAAACTCAAAGGAATTGACGGGGGCCCGCACAAGCGGCGGAGCATGTGGCTTAATTCGACGCAACGCGAAGAACCTTACCAAGGCTTGACATACACCGGAAAGCATCAGAGATGGTGCCCCCCTTGTGGTCGGTGTACAGGTGGTGCATGGCTGTCGTCAGCTCGTGTCGTGAGATGTTGGGTTAAGTCCCGCAACGAGCGCAACCCTTGTCCCGTGTTGCCAGCAAGCCCTTCGGGGTGTTGGGGACTCACGGGAGACCGCCGGGGTCAACTCGGAGGAAGGTGGGGACGACGTCAAGTCATCATGCCCCTTATGTCTTGGGCTGCACACGTGCTACAATGGCCGGTACAATGAGCTGCGATACCGCGAGGTGGAGCGAATCTCAAAAAGCCGGTCTCAGTTCGGATTGGGGTCTGCAACTCGACCCCATGAAGTCGGAGTCGCTAGTAATCGCAGATCAGCATTGCTGCGGTGAATACGTTCCCGGGCCTTGTACACACCGCCCGTCACGTCACGAAAGTCGGTAACACCCGAAGCCGGTGGCCCAACCCCTTGTGGGAGGGAGCTGTCGAAGGTGGGACTGGCGATTGGGACGAAGTCGTAACAAGGTAGCCGTACCGGAAGGTGCGGCTGGATCACCTCCTTTCTAAGGAGCACTTCTTACCGACTTCGGTCGGTCAGAGGCCAGTACATCAGCGAATGTCTGATGCTGGTTGCTCATGGGTGGAACGTTGACTACTCGGCACGATCGACTTGATGGATCACTAGTACTGCTTCGGCGTGGAACGTGACTCTGGAGAGAGATTCGTGTCGGGCACGCTGTTGGGTATCTGAGGGTACGGCCGTGAGGTCGCCTTCAGTTGCCGGCCCCGGTAAAGATCCGCGTGAGCGGGTTGTGACGGGTGGTTGGTCGTTGTTTGAGAACTGCACAGTGGACGCGAGCATCTGTGGCCAAGTTTTTAAGGGCGCACGGTGGATGCCTTGGCACCAGGAACCGATGAAGGACGTGGGAGGCCACGATAGTCCCCGGGGAGCCGTCAACCAGGCTTTGATCCGGGGGTTTCCGAATGGGGAAACCCGGCAGTCGTCATGGGCTGTCACCCGCTGCTGAACACATAGGCAGTGTGGAGGGAACGCGGGGAAGTGAAACATCTCAGTACCCGCAGGAAGAGAAAACAACCGTGATTCCGGGAGTAGTGGCGAGCGAAACCGGATGAGGCCAAACCGTATACGTGTGAGACCCGGCAGGGGTTGCGTGTGCGGGGTTGTGGGATCTCTCTTCTACGGTCTGCCGGCCGTAGGACGAGTCAGAAACCGTTGATGTAGGCGAAGGACATGCGAAAGGTCCGGCGTAGAGGGTAAGACCCCCGTAGTCGAAACATCAGCGGCTCGTTTGAGAGACACCCAAGTAGCACGGGGCCCGAGAAATCCCGTGTGAATCTGGCGGGACCACCCGCTAAGCCTAAATATTCCCTGGTGACCGATAGCGGATAGTACCGTGAGGGAATGGTGAAAAGTACCGCGGGAGCGGAGTGAAATAGTACCTGAAACCGTGTGCCTACAAGCCGTGGGAGCGTCGGACATCAAGCTTGCTTGGTGTCTCGTGACTGCGTGCCTTTTGAAGAATGAGCCTGCGAGTTTGCGGTGTGTTGCGAGGTTAACCCGGGTGGGGAAGCCGTAGCGAAAGCGAGTCCGAACAGGGCGATTCAGTAGCACGCTCAAGACCCGAAGCGGAGTGATCTAGCCATGGGCAGGTTGAAGCGGAGGTAAGACTTCGTGGAGGACCGAACCCACCAGGGTTGAAAACCTGGGGGATGACCTGTGGTTAGGGGTGAAAGGCCAATCAAACTCCGTGATAGCTGGTTCTCCCCGAAATGCATTTAGGTGCAGCGTCGTGTGTTTCTTGCCGGAGGTAGAGCACTGGATAGGCGATGGGCCCTACCGGGTTACTGACCTTAGCCAAACTCCGAATGCCGGTAAGTGAGAGCGCGGCAGTGAGACTGTGGGGGATAAGCTCCATGGTCGAGAGGGAAACAGCCCAGAGCATCGACTAAGGCCCCTAAGCGTACGCTAAGTGGGAAAGGATGTGGAGTCGCACAGACAACCAGGAGGTTGGCTTAGAAGCAGCCACCCTTGAAAGAGTGCGTAATAGCTCACTGGTCTAGTGATTCCGCGCCGACAATGTAGCGGGGCTCAAGCGTACCGCCGAAGTCGTGTCATTGCAGCAATACGGCCAACGCCGGCTGTGATGGGTAGGGGAGCGTCGTGTGCCGGGTGAAGCAGCCGCGGAAGCGAGTTGTGGACGGTTCACGAGTGAGAATGCAGGCATGAGTAGCGATACAAACGTGAGAAACGTTTGCGCCGATTGACTAAGGGTTCCTGGGTCAAGCTGATCTGCCCAGGGTAAGTCGGGACCTAAGGCGAGGCCGACAGGCGTAGTCGATGGATAACCGGTTGATATTCCGGTACCCGCTGTGAAGCGTCAAACATCGAGCATCGTGATGCTAAGGCCGTGAAGCCGTTCCGGACCCTTCGGGGAAAGGAAAGTGGTGGAGCCGCCGGACCAAGCGGTTAGTAGGTGAGTGATGGGGTGACGCAGGAAGGTAGTCCATCCCGGGCGGTGGTTGTCCCGGGGTAAGGGTGTAGGCCGTGCGATAGGTAAATCCGTCGCACTTGTGGCTGAGACCTGATGCCGAGCCGATTGTGGTGAAGTGGATGATCCTATGCTGTCGAGAAAAGCCTCTAGCGAGTTTCATGGCGGCCCGTACCCTAAACCGACTCAGGTGGTCAGGTAGAGAATACCGAGGCGTTCGGGTGAACTATGGTTAAGGAACTCGGCAAAATGCCCCCGTAACTTCGGGAGAAGGGGGGCCATTCCTGGTGATGGGATTTACTTCCTGAGCTGGGGGTGGCCGCAGAGACCAGCGAGAAGCGACTGTTTACTAAAAACACAGGTCCGTGCGAAGCCGTAAGGCGATGTATACGGACTGACGCCTGCCCGGTGCTGGAACGTTAAGGGGACCGGTTAGCTCCATTTCGGTGGGGCGAAGCTGAGAACTTAAGCGCCAGTAAACGGCGGTGGTAACTATAACCATCCTAAGGTAGCGAAATTCCTTGTCGGGTAAGTTCCGACCTGCACGAATGGCGTAACGACTTCTCGACTGTCTCAACCATAGGCCCGGTGAAATTGCACTACGAGTAAAGATGCTCGTTTCGCGCAGCAGGACGGAAAGACCCCGGGACCTTTACTACAGTTTGATATTGGTGTTCGGTTCGGCT
This sequence comes from Streptomyces sp. BB1-1-1, assembly GCF_031597775.1. Lineage (NCBI taxonomy): Bacteria > Bacillati > Actinomycetota > Actinomycetes > Kitasatosporales > Streptomycetaceae > Streptomyces > Streptomyces sp. BB1-1-1. Next base: position 5,299,837 of record NZ_CP134203.1, read on the forward strand.
TGTGTAGGATAGCTGGGAGACTGTGAACTCTGGACGCCAGTTCAGGGGGAGTCGTCGTTGAAATACCAGTCTGGTCGTGCTGGATGTCTAACCTGGGTCCGTGATCCGGATCAGGGACAGTGTCTGATGGGTAGTTTAACTGGGGCGGTTGCCTCCTAAAGAGTAACGGAGGCGCCCAAAGGTTCCCTCAGCCTGGTTGGCAATCAGGTGTTGAGTGTAAGTGCACAAGGGAGCTTGACTGTGAGACCGACGGGTCGAGCAGGGACGAAAGTCGGGACTAGTGATCCGGCGGTGGCTTGTGGAAGCGCCGTCGCTCAACGGATAAAAGGTACCCCGGGGATAACAGGCTGATCTTCCCCAAGAGTCCATATCGACGGGATGGTTTGGCACCTCGATGTCGGCTCGTCGCATCCTGGGGCTGGAGTCGGTCCCAAGGGTTGGGCTGTTCGCCCATTAAAGCGGTACGCGAGCTGGGTTTAGAACGTCGTGAGACAGTTCGGTCCCTATCCGCTGTGCGCGTAGGAGTCTTGAGAAGGGCTGTCCCTAGTACGAGAGGACCGGGACGGACGAACCTCTGGTGTGCCAGTTGTCCTGCCAAGGGCATGGCTGGTTGGCTACGTTCGGGAGGGATAACCGCTGAAAGCATCTAAGCGGGAAGCCTGCTTCGAGATGAGGACTCCCACCCCCTTGAGGGGTTAAGGCTCCCAGTAGACGACTGGGTTGATAGGCCGGATCTGGAAGCACCGCAAGGTGTGGAGGTGACCGGTACTAATAGGCCGAGGGCTTGTCCTCAGTTGCTCGCGTCCACTGTGTTGGTTCTGAAACCACGAACAACCCGCCCCTATGCCACAGGGGTGTGCTGGTTGTCTGTTTCATAGTGTTTCGGTGGTCATAGCGTAGGGGAAACGCCCGGTTACATTTCGAACCCGGAAGCTAAGCCTTACAGCGCCGATGGTACTGCAGGGGGGACCCTGTGGGAGAGTAGGACGCCGCCGAACAATCATTGCGAGGAAACCCCGTACCGGGAACGGTGCGGGGTTTTCTGCGTTTCTGGGGCAGTCGATATGACGGCGGGGCGCCTTCGGCCCCGCCGCCTTTCCTCTTACAGGCGGCCTGCCGCCTTCAGTTCCAAATAGGCGTCTGCCAGCGCCGGGGCGAGTTCGTCAGGGATCGCGTCGACGATTGTGACGCCGTGCCGGCGGAGCTGGTCCGCGGTGCGGTCCCGTTCCGCCTGGGCTTGTGCCGCCGCCGCGGCTTCGTAGACGGCGTCCGTGTTTCCGCGGGCCTTGGCCATCCGGGAGATGTGCGGGTCCGCCACCGATGCCAGGACGACCGTGTGGCGCTGTGTCAGTCGTGGCAGGACGGGGAGCAGTCCCTCTTCGATCGGGGCCGAGTCGAGTGTCGTCAGGAGCACGATCAGGGAGCGGCGAGGGGCCGACCGGAGGGCTGTGGCGGTGAGGCCGCGGGCGTCTGTTTCCACGAGCTCCGGTTCCAGGGTCGCCATCGTGTTGACCAGGGAAGGGAGTACGTCGCCCGCCGTGCGGCCCTGGACGAGGGCGCGTACTCGGCGGTCGTACGCGAGGAGATCGACGCGGTCGCCCGCGCGTGAGGCCAGCGCGGCCAGGAGCAGGGCGGCGTCCATGGAGGCGTCGAGGCGGGGCGCGTCGCCCACTCGGCCGGCCGAGGTGCGGCCGGTGTCGAGGACGAGCAGGATGTGCCGGTCGCGCTCCGGACGCCAGGTGCGTACGGCGACGGCGGACTGGCGGGCTGTCGCGCGCCAGTCGATGGAACGGGTGTCGTCGCCGGGGACGTATTCGCGGAGGCTGTCGAATTCCGTGCCCTCTCCGCGGGTGAGCACGCTGGTGCGGCCGTCGAGTTCGCGCAGGCGGGACAGCTTGGACGGCAGGTGCTTGCGGCTTGCGAACGGGGGCAGGACGCGTACCGTCCAGGGGGCCCGGTGGGTGCCCTGCCGGGTGAAGAGGCCCAGGGGGCCGTACGAGCGGATCGTGACGCGGTCCGACTGGCGGTCGCCGCGGCGGGTCGGCCGTAGACGGGTGATCACTCTGCGGCGTTCACCGGCGGGGACCGTCACGCGGTGGCGGGAGGCCGTCGTCTCCGTACCGGGTTGCCAGCTGCTGGGCGGCCAGGCGTCGCGGACGTGGGCGCGGAGCGGGCGGTTGGACGGGTTGGTGACCGTCAGGGTGACGTCGGCGGTGTCGCCCAGGCGCGTGGAGGTGTCGCCGGAGCGGGTCAGGCGCAGGCGCCGTACCGGGGCGGCCAGGGCGAAGTCGCAGGCGCAGGCCACGGCCAGCGGCGCGTTGACCGCGAGGATGCCCGTCCAGCTGGGGTCCCAGATGCCGATGGGCACGGAGCCCAGGGCCGCGAGGAGTGCGGTGCGTCCGGTGAGAGCCATCAGCGGGGCACGGGGACGTGGGCGAGGATCGCGTTGATGACGGAGTCCGTGGTCACGCCCTCCATCTCCGCCTCCGGACGGAGCTGGACGCGGTGCCGCAGGGTGGGGAGGGCGAGGGCCTTCACGTCGTCGGGGGTGACGTAGTCGCGGCCCGTCAGCCAGGCCCACGCGCGGGCCGTCGAGAGCAGTGCCGTGGCTCCGCGTGGGGAGACGCCGAGAGTGAGGGAGGGCGACTCGCGGGTGGCCCGGCAGATGTCGACGACGTAGGCCGTGATCTCGGGGGTGATCGTCGTCTTGGCCACCTCCGCGCGGGCCGCCTCCAGGTCGGCGGCGTTCGCCACGGGGCGTACGCCGGCGGCGTGCAGGTCGCGCGGGTTGAAGCCCGAGGCGTGGCGGGTGAGGACGTCGATCTCGTCCTGCCGGGAGGGGAGGGGGACGGTGAGCTTGAGGAGGAAGCGGTCCAGCTGGGCTTCCGGAAGGGGGTAGGTGCCCTCGTACTCGACCGGGTTCTGGGTCGCCGCGACCAGGAAGGGCTCGGGGAGGGGGCGGGGCGTGCCGTCGACCGTGACCTGGCGTTCCTCCATGGCTTCGAGGAGGGACGACTGGGTCTTCGGGGGCGTGCGGTTGATCTCGTCGGCGAGGAGCAGGTTGGTGAAGGCCGGGCCGGGCTGGAAGGAGAACTCGGCGGTGCGGGCGTCGTAGACCAGGGAGCCGGTGACGTCGCTCGGCATCAGGTCCGGGGTGAACTGGACGCGCTTGGTGTCGAGTTCGGTGGCTGCGGCCAGGGCGCGGACCAGGAGCGTCTTGGCGACGCCGGGGACCCCTTCGAGGAGGACGTGGCCGCGGCACAGGAGCGCCACGACGAGACCGGTGACGGCGGCGTCCTGGCCGACCACGGCCTTGGCGATCTCGGCGCGCAGGGCCTCCAGGGCGGCGCGGGCGTTGCCCGGGTCCCCGGTCTGCCCGGCGTTGTCAGTGGTCGGGTCCATCATGGACGGCGTACCTCTCTTTCGAGGGCGTCGAGTTGGTCGGCGAGGGCGATGAGGGCCGCGTCGTCGCCGGGCGGCGGGCCGAAGAGGAGGGTGTGCAGGGATTGTGCGTCGCCGTGTTCGCCGTGGAGGTGGGCGGACAGGGCGGGAAGCAGGGCCTCGGGCGTGTGCGCCTGGGTGACGGGGACGCCTACGAGGGGGGCGAGACGGGTGCGGGTGGCGGAGCGAAGAGCGGCGGCCGCGCGGTCGCGGGCGTTGACCTTGCGGTAGAGGCGGGCGCGGCCCTCGGCGGTTTCGGAGGCGCGGATCGCGACGGGGAGTTTCTCGGGCACCAGGGGGCCGAGTCGGCGTGCCCGCCACAGGGCCGCGAGGGCGGCGGCGACGAAGAGCTGCAGCGTGCCCCAGAGCCAGCCGGAGGGGAGCAGGTCGAAGAAGCTGCGCTCGTCGTCCGGGGTGGTGGCGTCGGTGAGCGAGGGGAGGTACCAGACCAGGTGGTCGCGGGAGCCGAGGAGTTGGAGGGCGAGCGAGGCGTTGCCGTGCTCGTCGAGGTGGTTGTTGTAGAAGATGTCGGGGGCGCCGAGGACCACTGTGTCGCCCGGGGTGGTTCCTTCCTGGGCCGCCTCTCCGGGTGTTTCGGGGATGCGGAGCAGAGTGGCCAGGCGACGGCTGGGGTAGCAGGCGTCGGCTTCGACGTGGGCGCTGCTGTAGCGGATGCCGCCGGTGTCGGCGCTGCCCGCGCGGCGGGCGGCGGGCAGGTCGCAGTCGGGGGCCAGCGTCGAGTCGATGCTGAGCGCGGGGTCGGCGGTGACGCTGGGGGCGAGCCGTTCGACGGCGGGGCCGCCCGGGGCCACGAGGACGGTACGGCCGCCGGAGCCCTCGGTCGCGGAGCGCAGCTGCGTCTGCTGGCGTTCGGTCAGGAGGTCGGGGACGGCGACCAGCAGGGTGGTGTCCGGGCCGGCCGCGGCGCGTGCGTCGTCCAGGGTGTCGACCACGCGCGTGGACACGCCCCGGTCGGCGAGGAGTTCGGCGACGGCCCGGCTGCCGTAGGGGTCGGCGGAGCGCGGGTCGAGTTCGCCGTGCCGGGCGTCGGAGCGGATGGCGGCGATCGCGACGGCGGCGACGAGCAGCGCGACGAGCGCGAGCGTGATGCCCCGCGCGCGTGTCCACACCTGGCGTGCGGTGGGCGAGGCCGAGGTGGTGGGGAGCGTGGCCTCGGTGGTCATTCGGCGGCTCCCGGGCGGGCGTTCGGGTCCGCGCTGTCGGTGGTACCGGCGGTCGTGCTGTTTGCCAGTCGCGGTTTGCTGCGTTCCAGGTCGTGGTCGAGTTCGGTGAGGCGCCGGTACGACTGCTCGGTGCCGGGGCGGCCGCCGTATGTGACGTCGTCGAAGTCGCGGGCCGCGGCGCGCAGCGGGGCACCGTGGGCGGGCATGGCGCGGCCCGCTTCGGTCGCCGCCTCGTCGGCGGTGCGGCCGGGGCGGATGTCGAGGAGGGCGCGTTCCTCCAGGGCGCGGACGACGGCCCGCATGCGTTCCTGGACGGCCTGGTTCCAGTGGCCCTGGGCGGCGTGTGCCTCGGCGGCGGCGCGGTGGTCGGCGGCGCTGCGGGGGCGGTCGTCGAACAGGGCGGGGGCCGAAGCCGGTTGGCGGCGCGGGGTGCCCAGGCGCCACCAGAGGGCGCCCAGCGCGGCCACTACGGTCACGATGATGACGATCAGGCCGAACGTCCCTCCGGGAGTCGCGGTGGACGCGCTGCTGAACAGTTCGTCGATCCAGTCCCAGAAGGCGTTCAGGGCCCGCTGGAACCAGCCGGGGTCGTTCTCGTGGTACATCCGCTTGGACAGCTCGCGCCGGGCGGCCTCCCGCGCGGGGTCGCGCGGGATCGTCACCGGCGGTTCGTCGCCGGAGCGCGGCAGCGACAGCACCGAGGTGTCGCCGGTGCGCGACAACGTCCGTACGGCGGTGCGTGACAGCGCGTCCGTGAGAACTCCCCCCGCCGGGCTCACCGCCGCATCAGCTCCCCGGGGTGGTGCCGGGAGCGCCGGTGCCCGGAAGGCCGGCGGCACGGGCCAGTTCGAGGTCGAGGGCCTCGCGGCGGATGCGCTGATCGATGTAGAGCAGGACGGCGACGCCGGCCGTGATCGGGAAGGTGATCATCGAGCCGATCACCGAGCCGATCCCGCTGACGACGAGGAACGTCCAGCCGAGGTCCCCGGTGCCCTCCAGGAAGCCGCCGACGCCGTCGCCGCCGAGGGTCGCGGCGAGAAAGGCGAAGGGGATGACGATGATCGACGCGACGACGTTCGCGATGATCGTGGCGAGCAGCTGGATGCCGAAGACCCGCCACCAGGAGCCGCGCACCAGCTTCACGGAGCGGCCCATCGCCTTCTTGATGCCCTGCTTCTCCAGCATCAGCGCGGGGGACGCCAGCGAGAAGCGGACCATGAGCCACACCGCGACGACACCGGCCGCCAGGAAGCCCAGGACGGTAAGGGCCACGCCCGCGTCGCCGCCTCCCGCGGCTGTGACGAGGAGACCGGGTGCCATGCCGACCATGACGATGCCGAAGACGATGAGCAGCAGCAGCACGATCAGGCCGAACAGCTTCAACACCTGGGGGCGGGCATCCCGCCAGGCCTCACCGGTGGTCACCGGCCTGCCGAGTACCGCGCGGCTGGTGACGGTGGTCAGCAGGGCGGTGGCCAGGACGGTGCCGATCAGGGAGATCAGGAAGATGACACCCGAGTTGATCGTGGTGTCGGTCAGGGCGTCGCCGAGTTCGCTCAGGGTGGCGTCGGGGTCGTTGAGGGCCTCGGTGCTGGTGTTGTCCAGGACGAGGCCCTGGAGCAGTACGACGATGATCTCCGTGAAGACCGCGACGGTCAGCGAGATGCCGAGGACCGTGCGCCAGTAGGTGCGCATGGTGGAGACCGCGCCGTCGAGGATCTCGCCGACGCCGAGCGGGCGGAGCGGGATCACGCCGGGCTTGGCCGCGGGCGGGGGGCCGCCCCAGCCGCCTCCCCAGCCGCCGTGCCCGCCAGGCGGGCCGTAGCCGCCGTAGCCTCCGCCCTGGCCGCCGGGGCCTCCGTAGGGGCCCGGGCCGCCGTAGCCGCCGCCGGGGTGGCCGGGGGGCGGCGGGGCACCCCAGCCCTGCTGCGGCGGCGGGGGAGGCGGTGCCTGGCCGGGGCCGGTGGGCGCGGGCCACTGGCCGGGTGGCGGCTGCTCCTTGGACCACTTCGTGCCGGGGCTCGTCGGTTCCGCGCCCGGCTGGTCCGCGCCCGGCTGGTCCGCGCCCGGCTGGTCCGCGGGGGGCGCGGGCTGGTCGGGGCCGTTGGGGCGGTCGGCGGGCTCGGCGGGGCCGGACGCGCCGGGCTCCCGCCCGTCGGACGGGGCGGATCCGGGCGAGGCCCAGCCCGGAGTGTCGTTCATCGTCGCTCCTTCACGGTGCCCGTCCGCGGTCGCGGCGGCAGGTTGGCAGCCATCGTGCCATGGCGTGGTCGGGTGCGGACCGGGCGCGGTATGGCCTGCGCACCTTCAATTGTCCGCCCGGTAGGGGGCAGACTGACCGCATGGCTGATCAGGACGCGCGAAGCGGCGAGGACAAGCGGCCGACCGAGATCCCGGCACTGCGCTGGGAGGAACCACCCGAGGGCCCGGTGCTGGTCCTGCTGGACCAGACCAGGCTGCCGGCCGAGGAGGTCGAACTGGTCTGCACGGACGCGTCCGCGCTCGTGGAGGCGATCCGCTCGCTCGCCGTGCGCGGGGCGCCGCTGCTCGGCATCGCGGGCGCCTACGGCGTCGCGCTCGCCGCCGTCCGCGGCTTCGAGGTGGAGGAGGCCGCGGCCGCGCTGGCGGGGGCCCGCCCCACCGCGGTGAACCTCGCCGTCGGTGTGCGCCGGGCCCAGGCGGCTCACCAGGAGGCGCTCGCCAGGACCGGCGACACCCGCCAGGCCGCCGCGGCCGCGCTGGCCGCGGCGCGGACGCTGCACCGGCAGGACGCCGAGGCCAGCGCCCGGATGGCCGCGCACGGGCTGGCGCTGCTGGACGAGCTGCTGCCCGCCGGCGGGCACCGGGTCCTGACGCACTGCAACAGCGGGGCGCTGGTGTCGGGCGGTGAGGGGACGGCCTTCGCGGTGGCGCTCGCGGCGCACCGGTCGGGTCGGCTGCGGCGCCTCTGGGTGGACGAAACGCGTCCGTTGCTGCAAGGTGCTCGCCTGACGGCATACGAGGCGGCCCGCAACGACATGGCGTACACCTTGCTCACCGACAACGCGGCCGGTTCGCTGTTCGCGGCGGGTGAGGTGGACGCGGTACTCGTCGGCGCGGACCGCATCGCGGCCGACGGTTCGGTGGCGAACAAGGTGGGGAGCTATCCGCTCGCCGTGCTCGCGAGGTACCACCATGTGCCGTTCATCGTGGTGGCACCGGTCACGACGGTGGATCCGGACACGCCGGACGGGGCGTCCATCGAGGTGGAACAGCGTCCCGGATACGAAGTGACCGAGGTCACAGCACCACAGGTGCCGGTGACCGGAGCGGGAGGCGGGATTCCGGTGGCACCCCTGGGGACTCAGGCGTACAACCCGGCGTTCGACGTGACTCCGCCCGAGCTGGTGACGGCGATCGTCACCGAGGAGGGCGTGGTTTCGCCCGTGACGGCGGAGGCTCTCGCTGAGCTGTGTGCCAGGTCACGCCAGGTAACGATTAGCTAATGGGATGATGTCGTTTATGAAGGGACGAGTCCTTGTCGTCGACGACGACACCGCACTGGCCGAGATGCTCGGCATTGTGCTGCGTGGTGAGGGTTTTGAGCCATCTTTCGTAGCCGACGGCGACAAGGCGCTGGCCGCCTTCCGGGAGACCAAGCCGGACCTGGTGCTGCTCGACCTCATGCTGCCCGGTCGGGACGGCATCGAGGTGTGCCGCCTGATCAGGGCGGAGTCGGGTGTGCCGATCGTGATGCTGACGGCGAAGAGTGACACCGTCGACGTCGTGGTGGGTCTGGAGTCGGGCGCCGACGACTACATCGTGAAGCCGTTCAAGCCGAAGGAGCTGGTGGCCCGTATCAGGGCGCGTCTGAGGAGGTCCGAGGAACCGGCGCCGGAGCAGCTCGCCATAGGCGACCTGGTCATCGACGTGGCCGGTCACTCCGTGAAGCGGGAGGGTCAGTCGATCGCGCTGACGCCGCTGGAGTTCGACCTGCTGGTGGCGCTGGCCCGCAAGCCGTGGCAGGTGTTCACGCGTGAGGTGCTCCTCGAGCAGGTCTGGGGTTACCGGCACGCGGCCGACACCCGGTTGGTCAACGTGCATGTACAGCGGCTGCGCTCCAAGGTCGAGAAGGACCCGGAGAAGCCGGAGATCGTGGTGACCGTCCGTGGCGTCGGTTACAAGGCGGGACCGAGCTGACATGAGCAGGGACAGTGCCGCTTCGGCGCCCGGCCGGTCCGGGGCCCGCGCCGGACGGCCTGTCGGCCCCCCGCCCGCCGGCTCCCGCTGGAGCCGTCTGCTGGAGGGCGGGCTGCTGCGCGGCGGGGTGCAGGGCAGCCCGGTGCTCCGTCTGTTCATGCGCTGGGTGCGCCGTCCGCTGCTGCCCGTCATGCGGCTGTGGCGGCGCAACATCCAGCTCAAGGTCGTCGTCACCACGCTGCTGATGTCGCTGGGCGTGGTGCTGCTGCTCGGCTTCGTGGTGATCGGGCAGGTCCGCAACGGGCTGCTGGACGCCAAGGTGAAGGCCTCCCAGAGCCAGGCCACCGGTGGGTTCGCGGTGGCCAAGCAGAAGGCCGAGGAGTCGGCCAGCGTGACCGGTGACGAGGGCGTGCCCGTCGACGGCCGTCCTCCGCAGAACGTCATCCAGTGGATGAGTGAACTGGTCAAGTCGCTCTCCAGCGGCGGCCAGGGCGCTTTCGACGTGGTCACGCTCCCCATGGGCGGGGACAGCGGCAGCGGGCGCGGCCCGCGCGCCTCGGGCTTCGTCAACTGGTCGGCCAGCGTGCCCGAGGACCTGCGGGAGCGGATCGACGGCAGTACGGCGGCGGCGCAGAGCTACACCCGGGTCGTCTACGACTCCGGCCAGGCCTCGCAGCCCGGTCTGGTCATCGGCAAGCAGGTCAACGACCCGAACGGTGAGCCGTACCAGCTGTACTACCTCTTCCCGCTCACGCAGGAGGAGGAGTCGCTCGGCCTGGTCAGAGGCACGCTGGCGACGGCCGGACTGTTCGTCGTCGTACTCCTCGGGGCCATCGCCTGGCTCGTGGTGCGCCAGGTCGTCACGCCGGTACGGATGGCGGCGAGCATCGCCGAGCGGCTGTCCGCCGGGCGGTTGCAGGAACGGATGAAGGTCACCGGCGAGGACGACATCGCGCGGCTCGGCGAGGCCTTCAACAAGATGGCGCAGAACCTGCAGTTGAAGATCAGCCAGCTGGAGGACCTGTCGCGGATGCAGCGGCGGTTCGTCTCCGACGTGTCGCACGAGCTGCGGACGCCGCTGACGACCGTGCGCATGGCCGCCGACGTCATCCACGACGCGCGCGTGGACTTCGATCCGGTGACCGCGCGGTCGGCCGAGTTGCTCGCCGATCAGCTGGATCGGTTCGAGACGCTGCTCGCGGACCTGCTGGAGATCAGCCGATTCGACGCCGGCGCGGCGGCGCTGGAGGCGGAGCCGATAGATCTCAGGGAGGTCGTACGGCGGGTCGTGGGCGGGGCCGAACCGCTCGCCGAGCGCAAGGGCACGCGGATACGCGTCGCCGGCGATCAGCAGCCCGTCGTCGCCGAGGCGGACGCGCGGCGCGTGGAGCGGGTGCTGCGCAACCTCGTCGTCAACGCCGTCGAGCACGGCGAGGGCAATGACGTCGTCGTCAAGCTCGCCGCGGCCGGCGGCGCGGTCGCCGTCGCGGTGCGCGACTACGGCGTGGGCCTCAAGCCGGGCGAGGCGACCCGGGTCTTCAGCCGCTTCTGGCGGGCCGACCCGGCACGCGCGCGTACCACCGGCGGTACGGGACTGGGGCTGTCCATCGCCCTGGAGGACGCGCGGCTGCACGGAGGCTGGCTGCAGGCCTGGGGCGAGCCGGGCGGCGGATCGCAGTTCCGGCTGACGCTGCCCAGGACGGCGGACGAGCCGCTGCGGGGCTCACCGATACCGCTGGAGCCGACGGACTCGCGGCGCAACCGCGGGCTGGGCGAGGCCGGCCTCAATGACGCCGGTGCGCCGCACGGCAACGGAAGGACGGCCACCGTTCCGGCGCAGGCGCCGCTCGGGCAGGTGCCCCCAGGGCCCGCCCGGGGCCCGATCCCGTCGCGGTCGGCCACGGTGGCCCCCACGGCCGATCCGACGGCACTGCCCGGCAACGGCGCGCGCGTGGTGCCGCGGCCCGTGTCGGGCGCCCGGAGACAGGACGGCGGGCCCGCGCCGGAGGCGGCGAGCCGCCCGGACGCCGGACCGGGGCAGCCGGAGGACTCGAGCAGGCAAGGGGAGGCATCTCGTGGGCGCTGACCGCGAGGGGAGCGGTCGGCGGGGGCCGGCACGCGTGGTGGCGTACGCCGTCTGTGGCGTCGTACTGCTGGCGGGGTGTGCGTCGATGCCCGACAGCGGGGACCTGCGGGGCGTGGAGTCCACGCCGCGGCAGGACCCGCAGGTGCGGGTGTTCGCGATGCCGCCGCGCGAGGACGACTCGCCCACGGAGATCGTGCAGGGCTTCCTGGAGGCGCTGACCAGCAACGAGCCGGAGTACGAGACCGCGCGCAAGTACCTGACGGGCGAGGCCGCGAAGACCTGGCGGCCGGAGCGGTCCACCACGGTGCTCACGGGCGGGCCGGGAACCGAGTCCGACCACTCGGGCAGCCGCGAGGACGCCGACGACTACTCGGTCACGCTGACCGGCACCAGGGTCGCCACGGTGGACGGGCAGCAGTCGTACTCGCCGTCGGAAGGCCAGTACCGCGAACCGGTCCACCTCAGCCGGGACGGCAAGAGCGGGCAGTGGCGCATCGACGCGCTGCCGCAGGGCGTCATCATGGGCAAGTCGGACTTCCAGCGCACCTATATGTCCGTCAACAAGTACTACTTCGCCTCGAACACCGCTCCCGCCACGCAGGCCGGCACGAGCTCGCAGCCGGCGGCCGTCGCCGATCCGGTGTACGTGCGCCGGCTCGTGGACCCCATGACCCAGGTGGTGCGTTCCCTGATCAGCGGGCCGACGAGCCTGCTCGGGCCCGTGGTCAGGTCGAGCTTCCCGACCGGTACGGCGCTGGCGAAGACCGTCGACTCGCTGACGCCCGACGACCGCAACAAGCTGACGGTGCGGCTGAACGAGCGGGCGGCCGGCGTCGGCGACGACAAGTGCGACGAGATGGCGGCCCAGCTCCTCTTCACGCTGCAGAACCTCACTCCGGTGGTGGACGAGGTCGAGCTGCGGTCGGGCGATGAGCGACTGTGCTCCCTCACCGAGGACCGGGCCGAGACGGTCGCGACGCGCGGTTCGGCCCAGCGGCCCGACTACCTGTACTTCATCGACGACGAGGAACGCCTGGTGCGTATCGCCGCCGGCAGCAGCGGGACCCGGCCGGAACCGGTCCCCGGTGCGCTGGGCGAGGGCGTGGCGGCCCTGCGGTCGGTGGCGGTGTCGCGGGACGAGCGCAGCGCGGCCGGCATCCGTCTCGACAACAAGTCGCTGTACGTCGGCTCGCTGGTGTCGGGCGGTTCGCTCGGTGACCCCGTGCTGGTCAGCAAGGGCAAGACGGAGGAGAACCGGCTGACGCCGCCCAGCTGGGACGCGCAGGGCGACCTGTGGATCGCCGACCGTGACCCGGCCGATCCCCGCCTGCTGCTGCTCGAGGATGGCAAGGGCGAGCCGCTGGAGGTGCGGACGCCGGGGCTGGACGGGCGGATCCAGGCCGTGCGGGTGGCGGCCGACGGCGTGCGGATCGCGCTCATCGTGGAGAAGGACGGCGAGCGGTCCCTGCTCATCGGACGGATCGAACGGGACGTGAAGGCCGGCGAACCGTCCTCGGTCACCGTCCTCGAACTGCGCTCCGCGACGCCGGAGCTGGAGGAGGTCACGGCCATGTCGTGGGCCGGGGACAGCCGGCTCGTGGTGGTCGGGCGCGAGCGCGGGGGCGTCCAGCAGATCGGATACGTCCAGGTCGACGGCTCCACGCCGGAGGCCTCGGTGCCCGCCGCGCTGACCGGCGTGAAGGAGATCGCCGCGACCGAGGACGAGCGGTTGCCGCTGGTGGCGTATTCGGAGGACGTGATCGTGCGGCTGCCGTCGGGGCTGCAGTGGCAGAAGGTGACGGAGGGGACGGCGCCGGTCTATCCGGGGTGAGGCTTCCGACATCGCCGCCGTGGGCGTTCACTCGTGTGGGGGACGGGTGGCGAGCAGGGCTCGGAGTTTTCCACAAGGAGCTCTCCAGCGTTTTCCACAGGCCTGTTCGGGCCCCGCGGGCCTTGGCACAGTGGTGGCCATGCGGGGATTGCGGGAATGGTGGCGGGACCTGACCGACCTGGTGCTGCCGGCCGAGTGCGGAGGCTGCGGCAGGGGCCGCACGGTGTTGTGCCCCCGGTGCCGTACGGCGCTGAGCGGCGCCGCACCGTGCCGGGTGCGGCCGGTGCCGGAACCGCCGGGGCTGCCGGTGGTGCACGCGGCCGCCCGGTACGCGGACGAGGTACGGGCCGTCCTGCTGGCACACAAGGAGCGCGGCGTGCTGGCCCTCACGGCACCGCTCGGCGTGGCGCTGGCAGGGGCGGTACGGGCCGGGCTCCGGGAGGCACGGAGGGGGCCCGGTGACGCGGGGGCCGTACGCGCGCGGGGGCCGGTGCTGCTCGTGCCCGTGCCGTCCGCGCCCCGGGCGGTGCGCACACGCGGGCACGACCCGGCGCGGCGGATCGCCCTCGCGGCCGCGGGGGAGCTGCGGCGGACCGGGACGTCCGCCCGGGTGCTGGCCGTGCTGCGGCAACGGCACGCCGTGGCCGACCAGTCCGAGCTCGGCGCCCGGCAGCGGCTGCGCAATCTCGCCGGCGCGCTGGCGGTGGTTCCCGGCGGTGGCCGGCTGCTGTGCGGGGGCGGGCCGCTCGTCCTCGTCGACGACCTCATGACGACGGGGGCATCCCTCACGGAGGCGGCGCGTGCCCTGCGCGCGGCGCGGGCCGGGGCGAAATCCGCTGTGTATCCGTCGTCGGCAGGGGAAGGCAGAGAGGAACGGAAGGCCGGGCCCCGAATGGCGGGTCCGAACGAAGGCGGTGGCGTGATCCGTGAAGCGATCTGCGCGGCAGTGGTCGCGGCTTCACCAGATTCTTTCGAAATAAACCGGAACTGACTAGGAACTTGCTTCGTTGCAGGTAATGAGAGGCTCAATTCACCGGAACGGAGGTACGTCGCGGTAGAGGGTGACGACATCCGTCCGGGCGAGATATGTTCGGTTGTGAGGCAAAGCCGCAGGCCACACCTCCCAGATCCGAATGCCGTACTGCGGGTTTCACCGTCATCACCCGCACCGGTGGAGTGGAGATCTCGCCCGCGGGGGAGGAGGTGGAAGTCACCGAGTCCGAGGTTCCGGGATAGACCGGAACCTGGTGCAAAAGGGAGATGCTCCGCCATCGAAGCGGAGCGATCCGGGAACGGAGTTCTGCGTGGACATCGTCGTCAAGGGCCGCAAGACCGAGGTGCCCGAGCGGTTCCGGAAGCACGTGGCCGAGAAGCTGAAGCTGGAGAAGATCCAGAAGCTCGATGGCAAGGTGATCAGCCTCGACGTCGAGGTGTCCAAGGAGCCGAACCCCCGGCAGGCCGACCGCTGTGACCGAGTGGAGATCACGCTCCGCTCCCGCGGTCCGGTGATCCGGGCGGAGGCAGCGGCGAGCGACCCGTACGCGGCGCTCGACCTGGCGGCGGAGAAGCTCGGTGCCCGGCTGCGCAAGCAGCACGACAAGCGCTTCTCGCGCCGCGGTGCGCGCCGGATCTCGGCGGCCGAGGTCGCCGACCACGTCCCCGGCGCGGCGACGCTCAACGGGAACGGCGACGTCGTCCCGCAGGAGAAGCAGGACGGCGTACCCACCAAGAAGATCGGCTCGCTGGAGGTCCAGGGCGACGGTCCGCTCGTCGTCCGCGAGAAGACCCACGTGGCCGCGCCGATGACCCTCGACCAGGCGCTCTACGAGATGGAACTGGTCGGGCACGACTTCTACCTGTTCGTCGACTCCGAGACCAAGGAGCCCAGCGTCGTCTACCGGCGGCACGCCTACGACTACGGCGTGATCCACCTCACGACGGACACGATGGTCACCCAGGTGCACGCCAACGAGGCGGGTGACGCGCTCGGCGGCTGACCATGCCGGGTGACAGCGGAACCGGTGCCCCTGGAGCGCGAGTGCGCCCCCAGGGGCACCGTCGTGCGACGGTGCGCGAGGGTGTGCGACCCCTTCGTGGCCCGCTCGGCCACCCCCGCGTCGGCCGGGCATGGAATCATGGCGGCAACGGCCCAACCGGTGGGTCGTTGCTCTGGGTTGGCGATGGCTCAGGACGACGGGCCACAGCCTTCAGGGGGAGGAACGATGGCGGACAGTTTCGGACCGATGCGGGGCGCGGGCGTCGACGGGGGGATCGACGACGGAGTCGCCGGCATGGGCTCGGACGCGGGCTCCGCGCGCAAGGAGCCGATCAGGG
Organism: Streptomyces sp. BB1-1-1; assembly: GCF_031597775.1. Classification (NCBI taxonomy): domain Bacteria; kingdom Bacillati; phylum Actinomycetota; class Actinomycetes; order Kitasatosporales; family Streptomycetaceae; genus Streptomyces; species Streptomyces sp. BB1-1-1. Next base: position 5,314,892 of record NZ_CP134203.1, read on the forward strand.
TCCTGGTCGTGGACGACCACGCCCTGTTCCGCCGCGGACTGGAGATCGTGCTCGCGGCCGAGGAGGACATCCAGGTCGTCGGGGAGGCCGGTGACGGCGCCGAGGCCGTGGAGAAGGCCGCCGACCTGCTGCCGGACATCGTCCTGATGGACGTGCGGATGCCCAAGCGGGGCGGGATCGAGGCCTGCACCTCCATCAAGGAGGTGGCCCCCAGCGCGAAGATCATCATGCTGACGATCAGCGACGAGGAGGCCGACCTCTACGACGCGATCAAGGCGGGCGCGACCGGTTATCTCCTCAAGGAGATCTCGACGGACGAGGTGGCCACCGCGATTCGCGCCGTGGCCGACGGACAGTCGCAGATCAGTCCGTCCATGGCGTCGAAACTGCTCACCGAGTTCAAGTCGATGATCCAGCGGACCGACGAACGCCGGCTCGTTCCCGCGCCGCGGCTCACGGACCGTGAACTGGAAGTCCTCAAGCTGGTCGCCACGGGAATGAACAACCGGGACATCGCCAAGGAACTGTTCATTTCCGAGAACACCGTGAAGAACCACGTGCGCAACATCCTGGAGAAACTGCAGCTGCACTCCAGGATGGAGGCCGTGGTGTACGCGATGCGGGAGAAGATCCTCGAGATCCGCTGACGGCCGACGCCGACGGCCTTGCGCGGGTCAGGCGAGCAGGCGGGTCAGTTCCCTCGTGAGGGGCTCGCGCAGGTCCGGTGCGTCGACCCGTTCCACGCGTACGTCCGTGCAGCCCACCCAGCCCGCCGCCTCGACCAGGGCCTGAGCGACCGCCGGGGCCGCCTTGGGGCCGTCCAGCGTGACCTGCTTGGCGACCAGGGTGCGCCCCTCGCGCGCCGGGTCCACCCGGCCGACGAGCCGGCCGCCTGCCAGGACGGGCATCGCGAAGTAGCCGTGCACCCGCTTCTGCTTGGGCACGTAGGCCTCCAGGCGGTGGGTGAAGCCGAAGATCCGTTCCGTGCGCGCACGGTCCCAGATCAGGGAGTCGAAGGGCGAGAGCAGCGTCGTGCGGTGCCGGCCGCGCGGGGGCGTCTCCAGGGCCGCGGGGTCCGCCCAGGCCGGCTTGGACCAGCCCTCCACGGTGACCGGGACCAGGCCCGAGTCGGCGATCACGGCGTCGACCTGCTCACCCTTGAGACGGTGGTAGTCCGCGATGTCCGCGCGCGTGCCGACGCCCAGGGACTGGCCGGCCAGGCGGACCAGGCGGCGCAGGCACTCGGCGTCGTCCAGCTCGTCGTGCAGCAGCGCGGCCGGGACCGCGCGCTCGGCCAGGTCGTACACCCGCTTCCAACCGCGGCGCTCGACGCACACCACCTCGCCGTACATGAGCGCGCGCTCGACGGCGACCTTCGTGCCCGACCAGTCCCACCACTCGCTGGTCCTCTTCGCGCCGCCCAGGTCCGTCGCGGTGAGCGGGCCCTCGGTGCGGAGCTGCTTGACGACCTGGTCGTAGGTGCCGTCGGGGAGGGAGTGGTTCCAGTGCGGGCGGTTGCGGTAGGCGCGGCGGCGGAAGGCGAAGTGCGGCCACTCCTCGATGGGGAGGATGCAGGCGGCGTGGGACCAGTACTCGAAGGCGTGCGTCTCCTGCCAGTAGGCGTCTTCGACCGCTTTGCGGCCCAGTGCGCCGAGGCGGGCGTACGGGATGAGTTCGTGGGAGCGGGCGAGGACCGAGATGGTGTCGAGCTGCACCGCGCCCAGGTGACGGAGGACGCCGCGGACGCCTGCGCGGCGGTCGGGGGCGCCGAGGAAGCCCTGTGCGCGGAGGGTGAGGCGGCGGGCCTCTTGCGCGGACAGTTCCGTGGTGGGGGGCGGGAGGGTCGTCATACGTCCGCACGATAAGGGGTGGGTCTGACAGTGGGGGTGGCTTGCGGGGGGTGTGGGCGGGGGTGTGGGTGTGGGCGTGGTCGCGTGGGCCGGTTTGCAGGGCGCTCTGCGTCGGTGCCGGCCGGGGGTGGGTGTCGCGGCCCGGCGTTGCGGGGTGCCGCTGCGCCCACCCGTGCCGCCCCAGCGGCACGACTGCCCGCAGCTGGGAGAGCTATGGGGCCGGCAAGTACGGGGACGTTGAGGGGAGGGAGAGGTCTGAGGGGAGGAGGGAGCCGATCCAGGAGTCGCGGCGGACGCCCTTGTTGTTGATCGCGGAGCGCAACGTGCCCTCCATGGTGAAGCCCGCGCGCCGGGCCACCGCGCGGGAGGCCGTGTTGCCGACCTCGGCGCGCCACTCCAGGCGGTCGATCGCCCGGTCGGTGAAGGCCCAGCGGGAGACGGCGACGGCGGCCTCGGTGACGTAGCCCTGGCCGCGGTGTTCCTTGGCGCCCCAGAAACCGATCTCGCCGACGCCCAGGGAGATCATCGTGATGCCGAGCATCCCCACCAGGTCCCCGGTGGGGAGGAAGAGGCCGAAGGTGAACATCGAGGCGTTCGCCCAGCCGTCGGGGACCATCTGCTCAGTGAAGCCCCGCGCGTGCTCCTGGAGGTAGGGCGAGGGGATCGTGGTCCAGCGCTGGATGTCGGGATCCTGGCAGGCGGCGTACACGGAATCGGTGTCCCGGGGGCCGGCCGCGCGCAGGACGAGGCGGTCGGTGGTGAGCGTGAGGGGTTCCATCGGCCGATTCTGCGCGGCGGTCCGCGGCGGACGCCATCTTTTTGCCGTGCGTGAACAGACGGTCACTTTTCGCGTGATTCGTCGGCGGGCACGGCACCATCCGCGGGGCCCGGACGTTGAACTCGATGACAGCAGACCGGAAGCTGGATGAAGGAGCACACGGTCCCCGTTACAGCAGGCTCCCGGGGCGGCGGGGTCCTCGCATACGATGGCCGTTGCTCAGTCCGTCACAGGAAAACGACCGTCCCAGGCCCGACCGGCAAGGAGACCAACCCCCGTGTCCGTCCTCTCGAAGATCATGCGTGCAGGCGAAGGCAAGATCCTGCGCAAGCTGCACCGCATCGCGGACCAGGTCAACTCCATCGAAGAGGACTTCGTCGACCTCTCCGACGCCGAGCTGCGGGCCCTCACCGATGAGTACAAGCAGCGCTACGCCGATGGTGAGAGCCTGGACGACCTGCTTCCGGAAGCCTTCGCCACCGTCCGTGAGGCCGCCAAGCGCGTCCTGGGACAGCGGCACTACGACGTGCAGATGATGGGCGGCGCGGCCCTGCACATGGGGTACGTGGCCGAGATGAAGACCGGTGAGGGCAAGACCCTCGTCGGCACGCTGCCCGCCTATCTCAACGCCCTGTCCGGCGAAGGCGTGCACATCGTCACGGTCAACGACTACCTCGCCGAGCGCGACTCCGAGATGATGGGCCGCGTCCACAAGTTCCTCGGGCTGAACGTCGGCTGCATCCTCGCCAACCAGACGCCGGCCCAGCGCCGCGAGATGTACGGCTGCGACATCACCTACGGCACGAACAACGAGTTCGGCTTCGACTACCTGCGCGACAACATGGCGTGGTCCAAGGACGAACTCGTCCAGCGCGGTCACAACTTCGCCATCGTCGACGAGGTCGACTCCATCCTCGTCGACGAGGCCCGTACGCCGCTGATCATCTCCGGTCCGGCCGACCAGGCCACCAAGTGGTACGGCGACTTCGCCAAGCTGGTCACCCGCCTGAAGAAGGGTGAGGCGGGCAACACCCTCAAGGGCATCGAGGAGACCGGCGACTACGAGGTCGACGAGAAGAAGCGCACGGTCGCCATCCACGAGTCCGGCGTCGCCAAGGTCGAGGACTGGCTGGGCATCGACAACCTCTACGAGTCGGTGAACACCCCGCTCGTCGGTTACCTGAACAACGCCATCAAGGCCAAGGAACTCTTCAAGAACGACAAGGACTACGTCGTCATCGACGGCGAAGTCATGATCGTCGACGAGCACACCGGCCGTATCCTCGCCGGCCGCCGCTACAACGAGGGCATGCACCAGGCGATCGAGGCGAAGGAAGGGGTGGACATCAAGGACGAGAACCAGACGCTCGCCACGATCACCCTCCAGAACTTCTTCCGCCTCTACAAGCGCCACGACCACAACGGCAAGGAACTGCCCGGCCTGTCCGGCATGACCGGTACGGCGATGACCGAGGCCGCCGAGTTCCACCAGATCTACAAGCTCGGCGTGGTGCCCATCCCGACCAACCGGCCGATGGTCCGCAAGGACCAGTCGGACCTGATCTACCGCACCGAGGTCGCGAAGTTCGAGGCGGTCGTCGACGACATCGAGGAGAAGCACCGCAAGGGCCAGCCGATCCTCGTCGGCACCACCTCGGTCGAGAAGTCCGAGTACCTCTCGCAGCAGCTCAGCAAGCGCGGTGTCCAGCACGAGGTGCTGAACGCCAAGCAGCACGACCGGGAGGCGACGATCGTCGCCCAGGCGGGCCGCAAGGGTTCCGTGACCGTGGCCACGAACATGGCCGGCCGTGGTACGGACATCAAGCTCGGCGGCAACCCCGAGGACCTCGCCGAGGCGGAGCTGCGCCAGCGCGGCCTCGACCCCGAGGAGCACATCGAGGAGTGGGCCGCGGCCCTGCCCGCGGCGCTGGAGCGGGCCGAGCAGGCGGTCAAGGCGGAGTTCGAAGAGGTCAAGGACCTCGGCGGCCTCTACGTGCTGGGTACCGAGCGGCACGAGTCGCGGCGTATCGACAACCAGCTGCGCGGCCGTTCCGGCCGTCAGGGCGACCCCGGCGAGTCCCGTTTCTACCTCTCGCTGGGCGACGACCTGATGCGGCTGTTCAAGGCCCAGATGGTCGAGCGCGTGATGTCGATGGCGAACGTCCCGGACGACGTGCCGATCGAGAACAAGATGGTCACGCGCGCGATCGCGTCCGCCCAGTCGCAGGTGGAGACGCAGAACTTCGAGACCCGTAAGAACGTCCTGAAGTACGACGAGGTCCTCAACCGGCAGCGCGAGGTCATCTACGGCGAGCGGCGCCGCGTTCTGGAGGGCGAGGACCTGCAGGAGCAGATCCAGCACTTCATGAACGACACGATCGACGCGTACGTGCAGGCCGAGACCGCCGAGGGCTTCCCGGAGGACTGGGACCTCGACCGTCTGTGGGGCGCCTTCAAGCAGCTCTACCCGGTGAAGGTCACCGTGGAGGAGCTGGAGGACGCGGCCGGCGACCGGGCCGGGCTGACCGCCGACTACATCAGTGAGTCCATCAAGGACGACGTCCAGGAGCAGTACGAGGCGCGTGAGACGCAGCTCGGCTCCGAGATCATGCGCGAGCTGGAGCGCCGGGTCGTGCTCTCGGTCCTGGACCGCAAGTGGCGCGAGCACCTCTACGAGATGGACTACCTCCAGGAGGGCATCGGCCTGCGCGCCATGGCGCAGAAGGACCCGCTGGTCGAGTACCAGCGCGAGGGCTTCGACATGTTCCAGGCCATGATGGACGGCATCAAGGAGGAGTCCGTCGGCTACCTGTTCAACCTGGAGGTCCAGGTCGAGCAGCAGGTCGAGGAGGTCCCGGTCGAGGACGCGGGGCCGTCCCTGGCCAAGGGCAAGCAGGACGCCGTCCCGGCCCAGGCGGGCGCCCGTCCGGAGATCCGCGCCAAGGGGCTCGACGCCCCGCAGCGCCGGGGACTGCACTTCTCCGCCCCGACCGTGGACGGCGAGGGCGGTGTCGTCGAGGGCGACTTCACCACCGACGGCGAGCCCGCGCAGCCCCAGTCCGACGGACTCACGCGCGCGGAGCGCCGCAAGCAGGCCAAGGGCGGACGTCGCCGCAAGAAGTGACGGCGCGGTGCCTTCAGGCACCGGCGCCGTAGTGGTGGAAGGGCCGGGCACCTCTGGGTGCCCGGCCCTTCGGCCTGTCCCGGCGTGCGGCGCCGGCCGCCGTCGGTCTCAGTCGTCGTCGGTGTGCGGTCGGCGGGGGCCGCCCAGTTCCACCGCCGTGCAGCGCCAGCGCAGGTCGCGGCCCTGCTCCAGCCGGAAGGCCATGGCGCGCAGCTGGTCGCCCGCGCCGATCCTGGCGAAGACCTCCAGTGCTCCCGGCCGGGGCTCGAAGTAGCCGATGTCGCGGACGACGGGCGAGGTGCCGCGCGTGCGCAGGGGGCCGCGTTCGGCGAGGTGGGCCAGATCGTCGTAGGCGCGGCCGGCGGTGTGGCGGAGCATCGAATGGACGGGGCGCCGGCCGCTGAGCACGTTGAGGAGGAGCTCGGCGAAGCGGTCGGTGGGGCGGAGCTGCGGGACGGGACGGCGAGGGGTCTGGGCGGGGACGAGAGGCGCTGCCGGGGCCGGGGCGGCCGGGCGTACGGCCGGGACGGCGGCGGCCGTCACGAGGGCACCCGCCGCCGCGCGCGGGACCGTCCCGGTGGCCCCGCCCGGGCCGGCCGTGGGCGGCCGGGTGTCAGCCGGCCTCGTACGGGCCCGCGGAGACCTGCCCGGGGAGCCCGGCGGGCGGCCACCGGGCGCCCCGGCCCGCACGACACGTCCGCCGGGCCTGCGGGGCGGCACGCCGCCGGGTACACGGGACGGGGAGGTCCCGGGTACGCGGGCAGGGGCGCTCTCGGTTACGGGGGCAGGGGCGGCGGTCGGGGTGTACAGCGGTGCGGTGCCGGGCGGCTGGGGTGTGGGGTCGCTGTTGGGTCCGCGGGGCGGTACGCCGCCGGGGACGCGGGATGGGGCGGCGGCGGTCGGGGTGTACAGGGCTGCGGTGCCGGGCGGCTGGGGTGTGGGGTCGCTGTTGGGGCCGCGGGGCGGGGTGGGTGTGAGGGGGCGGTCCGGTGTGTGGAGCGGTGTGCTGGTCGGGCTGAGCTGAGACCTGGTCATGACCTTGCGCATGGGGGCTCCCCGTTCGGCGGCCCGGGTGATACCGGGCAGTAACTTAGCGGTTGAGGATCTTGTACGGGCCGGCGGGCGGGACGGCAAGGAGGGCGGTGGCCGGGCCGAGGGGGTCGGAGGGTTCACCTATCAGAGTGGTCGGGACGGTCGGAAAGCCCGGGGTGGAGCGGTTGTACCGGGTGAGTTCCGGGGCCGTATGTGGACGCGTCGGGCGTCACGGGTGGCAACCCGAAAGGGGACACCCGCACGTATCCTGAAGGCTCTCCCAGGCCATCCCGGCCGTCCCGGGCCTTCGGTGGCGCTCCCGACCAGGAAAGCGGAAGTCTCATGCGCGTCTACGTCCCCGTGACCCTCTCCGGCCTCGCCGAGGCGCACAGGACGGGAGAGCTGGGGACGGGACCACTCGTCGCCTACGCCGTCACACCGGCGCTGCGCGAGTGGTACCTCTCGGACGACATCGAGGAGCTGGAGTACGCCGCCCTGAACCGGGCCGCGCTGGCCTCGCTGCGGCTGCTGGCGGCCGACGCCGGCGCGCCGCGGCGCCGGGTCGTGGTCGCCGCCGACGTGTCCGACGGCGCGGCCTCGGCCGCCCCGGACCGGGGGCCCGAACCGGCGGAGCTGGGCGAGGTGCGGCTCACCGGGCCGCTGCGGCTGGCCAAGGCGGCCTCGGTGCACGTCGACTCCGCCGACGCGGAGGCGGACGTGACCGCCGCGGCCGAGGCCCTCGTGGCGGCGAACGGCGGGGACGACGACGCCCGGTCCGTCGTGGACGGGGCCGAGGACCACGAGCTGCTGTGGTACGCGACGCAGGAGATCCCGAACCTGGTGGAGCCCGGTCACTGACGTCCCGCCGGCCGGCCGTCCCCGGTCGATCGTCGCGGCCCTCGTCTTGATTGTCAGTGGCGGCGGGTACGTTTTCGGGCATGGGGATGCAGACAGGGGCGCACATCGTCTGGGACTGGAACGGGACGCTGTTCCACGACAATGACGCGATCATCGGGGCGACGAACGCGGCCTTCGCCGAGCTGGGACTGGCGTCGATCACGCTGGAGCAGTACCGGTCGCTGTACTGCGTGCCGGTGCCGAAGTTCTACGAGCGGCTGATGGGGCGGCTGCCCACCGACGCCGAGTGGGAGGTCATGGACGCGACCTTCCACCGCCACTACACCGAGCACCGGGTGCGGTGCGGGCTCGCCGAGGGCGTGGCGGAGCTGCTCGCCGGCTGGGGTTCGGCGGGGCGCAGTCAGTCGATCCTCAGCATGTACGGCCATGACGAGCTGGTTCCGCTGGTCAAGGGGTTCGGGATCGAGGCGCACTTCATACGCGTCGACGGGCGGATCGGGCCGTCCGGGGGCAGCAAGGCCGAGCACATGGTGCGGCATCTCGCGGAGCTGGCGCTGGCCGGGGTGGACCCCGCTCGTACGGTGGTGATCGGGGACGCCGCGGATGACGCGGTGGCCGCGCGGCATGTGGGGGCGGGGGCGGTGCTGTACACCGGGGGGTCGCACAGTCGGGCCAGTCTGGAGGGGGTCGGGGTGCCGGTGGTGGACACGTTGGGGGAGGCCGTGGCGGAGGCGGCGCGGTTGGCGGCGTGAGGGCGGCTGTGCGGGGACGGTGCCCTGTGCGGGGGCGGCGACCTGTGGTGGGACGGTGGCCCGTGCTGGTGGGGGCCGGGGGTGGGTGTCGCGGCCCGGCGTTGCGGGGTGCCGCTGCGCCCACCCGTGCCGCCCCAGCGGCACGACTGCCCGCAGCTGGGCGGGGAGGGGGCGGTGGCGAGTGCCCGCAGCTGGGCGGGGGTGGGGCGGTGGCGAGTGCCCGCAGCTGGGCGGGCGGGGGCGGTGGGGTGGCGGGGGATCTGTGCAAAACGTCAAAGTTTCGGTCCCGGTTTTGTACACATACGGCTCGTGACGGGGGCCCCGCAAGGAGCGATAGCCTTGTGGCGTGATCAGCGCGATAGCTCGCGGGGGCACCGGCGCCCCCGCTCTGCGCCCGGTACGCACGGACGACATCCGTGTCCGGGCGGCGGTCGCTGGTCTTCGCGGGCGGGACGGGGCATCGAAGGCCCCCGGTACGGCGCCGCGCACCCCCCGGACGATGGCGGCGAGAGCGACGTCACACCCGGCGAGCGCGGCGACATTGGCTGATATGCCCCCGCTCCTCTCACCTTGCGGCATAGCGTCGGAACAGACCGGACACCCCGCGTCTCGACGTCATGCCGGAAGGCAGGAGACCGTACTTCCTTCTACGTCACGCAACGGCGCGCGACAGGAGCCAGAGGACAATGCAGACCAAGCTGGACGAAGCCAAGGCCGAGCTGCTCGAAAGGGCTGCGCGGGTAGCTGAGAACAGCCCGGTCGGGGGGCACCTACCGACTGGGACGACGGACGAGGGCACGTCGGACACCCCGGGCACCCCGGACCACGCATCCGTGTTCGCGTTCCTCCGGCGCTACTACCGGCACACCGCCCCGGAGGACCTGGCCGACCGCGACCCGGTCGACGTCTTCGGAGCCGCCGTCTCGCACTACCGGCTGGCCGAGAACCGCCCGCAGGGCACGGCGAATGTGCGGGTGCACACCCCGACGGTCGAGGAGAACGGCTGGACGTGCAGCCACTCCGTCGTCGAGGTGGTCACGGACGACATGCCCTTCCTCGTCGACTCCGTCACCAACGAGCTGACCCGGCAGGGGCGCGGCATCCACGTCGTCGTCCACCCGCTGATCGTGGTGCGGCGCGACGTGACCGGCAAGCTCGTCGAGGTGCTCACCCGCGGGCCCTCCGACGACCTCCCGCACGACGCGCACGTCGAGTCCTGGATCCACGTCGAGTTCGACCGCGAGACCGACCGCGGCGACCTGAAGCAGATCACCGCCGACCTGCTGCGCGTCCTGAACGACGTCCGCGAGACGGTCGAGGACTGGGGCAAGATGCGGGACGCGGCCGTCCGCATCGCGGAACAGCTGCCGACCGAGCCCGCCCCCGACGACCTCCCCCCGCGGGAGCTGGAGGAGGCCCGCGAGCTGCTGCGCTGGCTGGCCGACGACCACTTCACCTTCCTCGGCTACCGCGAGTACCAGCTGCGCGGCGACGACTCGCTCGCCGCCGTCGCCGGCACCGGCCTCGGCATCCTGCGCTCCGACCCGCACCACGCGGCCGACGAGAGCCACCCCGTCAGCCCGTCCTTCGAGCGGCTGCCCGCCGACGCCCGGGCCAAGGCCCGCGAGCACCGGCTGCTGGTGCTGACCAAGGCCAACAGCCGGGCCACCGTGCACCGGCCGTCGTACCTGGACTACGTCGGCGTCAAGAAGTTCGACGAGCAGGGCAACGTCGTCGGGGAGCGCCGCTTCCTCGGCCTGTTCTCCTCCGCCGCCTACACCGAGTCCGTCCGCCGGGTGCCGGTCGTCCGGCGCAAGGTGGAGGAGGTGCTGGAGCGGGCCGGCTTCTCGCCCAACAGCCACGACGGGCGGGATCTGCTGCAGATCCTGGAGACGTACCCGCGCGACGAGATGTTCCAGATGCCGGTCGAGGAGCTGGAGCCGATCGTCACCTCCGTGCTCTACCTCCAGGAGCGGCGCCGTCTCCGGCTCTACCTGCGGCAGGACGAGTACGGGCGCTACTACTCGGCCCTGGTCTACCTCCCCCGCGACCGCTACACCACCGGGGTCCGGCTGCGGATCATCGACATCCTCAAGGAGGAGCTCGGCGGCACCAGCGTCGACTTCACGGCCTGGAACACCGAGTCGATCCTGTCCCGGCTGCACTTCGTGGTCCGCGTGCCGCAGGGCACCGAGCTGCCGCAGCTGTCCGACGCGGACAAGGAGCGCATCGAGGCCCGTCTCGTCGAGGCCGCCCGTTCCTGGGCCGACGGGTTCGCCGAGGCGCTGACCGCCGAGGTCGGCGAGGAGCGCTCCGCGGAGCTGATGCGCCGCTACGGGAGCGCCTTCCCTGAGGGCTACAAGGCCGACCACGGCCCGCGCTCCGCGGTCGCCGACCTCGGTCACCTGGAGCGGCTCGACCAGGACAGGACCTTCGCGCTGAGCCTGTACGAGCCGGTCGGCGCCGCGCCCGAGGAGCGGCGTTTCAAGATCTACCAGAAGGGCGGCACGGTCTCCCTGTCCGCCGTGCTGCCGGTGCTCAGCCGGCTCGGCGTGGAGGTCACCGACGAGCGGCCGTACGACCTGCGCTGCGCGGACCGCACCACGGCCTGGATCTACGACTTCGGCCTGCGCATGCCGAAGTCGGTGGCCGGCGGCGCCGACTACCTCGGTGACGACGCCCGCGAGCGCTTCCAGGAGGCCTTCGCCGCCACCTGGAACGGCCAGGCGGAGAACGACGGCTTCAACTCCCTCGTGCTCAGCGCCGGGCTGACCTGGCGGCAGGCCATGGTGCTGCGCGCGTACGCCAAGTACCTGCGGCAGGCCGGGTCGACGTTCAGCCAGGACTACATGGAGGACACCCTCCGCAACAACGTCCACACCACGCGGCTGCTCATCTCGCTGTTCGAGGCGCGGATGGCCCCCGAGCGCCAGCGGGCCGGGCGCGAGATCGTCGACGCCCTGCTCGAAGAGGTCGACGCGGCCCTCGACCAGGTCGCGAGCCTCGACGAGGACCGGATCCTGCGGTCCTTCCTCACCGTCATCAAGGCGACGCTGCGGACGAACTTCTTCCAGGAGGCGGCGGGCGGCAAGCCGCACGACTACGTCTCCATGAAGTTCGACCCGCAGGCCATCCCCGACCTGCCCGCGCCGCGCCCGGCGTTCGAGATCTGGGTGTACTCGCCGCGCGTCGAGGGCGTGCACCTGCGCTTCGGCAAGGTCGCGCGCGGTGGTCTGCGCTGGTCGGACCGGAGGGAGGACTTCCGTACCGAGATCCTCGGCCTGGTCAAGGCGCAGATGGTGAAGAACACCGTCATCGTGCCGGTCGGCGCCAAGGGCGGCTTCGTCGCCAAGCAGCTGCCCGACCCGAACGTCGACCGCGACGCCTGGATGGCCGAGGGCATCGCCAGCTACAAGACGTTCATCTCGGCGCTGCTCGACATCACCGACAACATGGTGGCCGGCGAGGTCGTGCACCCCGCCGACGTCGTCCGCCACGACGAGGACGACACCTACCTCGTCGTCGCCGCCGACAAGGGCACCGCGAAGTTCTCGGACATCGCCAACGAGGTCGCCGAGTCCTACAACTTCTGGCTCGGCGACGCCTTCGCCTCCGGCGGAAGCGCGGGCTACGACCACAAGGGCATGGGCATCACCGCCCGCGGCGCCTGGGAGTCCGTCAAGCGGCACTTCCGGGAGCTGGGTGTCGACACCCAGACCCAGGACTTCACGGTCGTCGGCATCGGTGACATGTCCGGCGACGTGTTCGGCAACGGCATGCTCCTCAGCGAGCACATCCGCCTGGTCGCCGCCTTCGACCACCGGCACATCGTCATCGACCCGAACCCGGACGCGGCCACCTCGTACGCCGAGCGGCGCCGCCTGTTCGAGCTGCCGCGCTCCTCCTGGGAGGACTACAACACCGAGCTGCTCTCGGCGGGCGGCGGGGTCTTCCCGCGCACGGCCAAGTCGATCCCGGTCAACGCGCACATCCGCGAGGCCCTCGGCATCGAGGCCGGCGTCACCAAGATGACCCCGGCCGACCTGATGAAGGCGATCCTGTCGGCGCCGGTGGACCTGCTGTGGAACGGCGGCATCGGTACGTACGTCAAGGCGTCCACCGAGTCCAACGGCGACGTCGGCGACAAGGGCAACGACGCCATCCGCGTCGACGGCAAGGACCTGCGGGTCCAGGTCGTCGGCGAGGGCGGCAACCTCGGCCTGACCCAGCTGGGCCGGATCGAGTTCGCGCTGCACGGCGGCCGGATCAACACCGACGCCATCGACAACAGCGCGGGCGTGGACACCTCCGACCACGAGGTGAACATCAAGATCCTGCTCAACGGTCTCGTCAAGGACGGCGACATGACCGTCAAGCAGCGCAACAAGCTGCTCGCCCAGATGACCGACGAGGTCGGCGCGCTGGTCCTGCGCAACAACTACGCGCAGAACACGGCGATCGCCAACGCGCTGGCCCAGTCCAAGGACATGCTCCACGCCCAGCAGCGCTTCATGCGCCACCTGGTCAGGGAGGGCCACCTCAACCGGGCCCTGGAGTTCCTGCCCACCGACCGCCAGATCCGCGAACGCCTCGGCACCGGGCAGGGCCTGACCGGCCCGGAGACCGCCGTGCTGCTGGCGTACACGAAGATCACGGTCGCCGAGGAGCTGCTGCACACCTCGCTGCCCGACGACCCGTACCTCAAGGGCCTGCTGCACGCGTACTTCCCGACGGCGCTGCGCGAGCAGTTCCTCGACCGGATCGACGGCCACCCGCTGCGCCGGGAGATCACGACGACCGTCCTGGTCAACGACACGGTCAACACGGGCGGTACGACGTACCTGCACCGGATGCGCGAGGAGACCGGCGCCTCGCTCGAGGAGATCGTGCGGGCGCAGACCGCGGCCCGGGCGATCTTCCGCTCCTCCCCGGTGTGGGACGCGGTGGAGGCGCTGGACACCAAGGTCGAGGCCGATGTGCAGACCCGCATCCGGCTGCACTCGCGCCGCCTGGTCGAGCGCGGCACGCGCTGGCTGCTCAACAACCGGCCGCAGCCGCTGGAGCTCGCCGAGACGGTGGAGTTCTTCGCCGAGCGCGTCGAGCAGGTCTGGTCGCAGCTGCCGAAGCTGCTGCGCGGCGCGGACGCGGAGTGGTACCAGCACATCTACGACGAGCTGACCGCCGCCGGTGTCCCGGACGAGCCGGCCACGCGGGTGGCCGGGTTCTCCTCGGCCTTCCCGACGCTGGACATCGTGTCGGTGGCCGACCGCATGGGCAAGGAGCCGCTGGACGTCGCCGAGGTGTACTACGACCTCGCCGACCGGCTGAGTGTCACCCAGCTGATGGACCGGATCAGCGATCTGCCCCGCAACGACCGCTGGCAGTCCATGGCCCGCGCGGCGATTCGCGAGGACCTGTACGCGGCGCACGCGTCGCTCACCGCCGACATCCTGGCGGTGGGCAACGGCACGTCGACGCCGGAGCAGCGGTTCAAGGCGTGGGAGCAGAAGAACGCGGCGATCCTCGGCCGGGCCCGCACCACGCTGGAGGAGATCCACAACTCGGAGGACTTCGACCTGTCGAACCTGTCGGTGGCGATGCGGACGATGCGGACGCTGCTGCGTACGCATGCGTGACGGCGTGATGCCGTAGCCGCACAGCCGTGTGAGGTGCCCCGGGTCACTCGACCCGGGGCGCCTTCATGCCCGCTCTGTCTGGAAAGTCCGGAAAGTCTGGAAACTCCGCATAAGGTGACGGGGTGACTGGGCGTCTCTGGACCGCACGCGTCGCCGCGCTCGTCCTCCTGCTCCTCCTGCTCCTGGCCGTCGTCCGGCTGCCCTGGGCCGGTGACCTCGGCATCCACGCGGCCACCGTCGAACGTCTGCGGCACAGCCTGCTCGACCCCGGCAATCCGCTGGTCGACGCGGACACGCCCAGCCCGTACTACTCGCCGTGGACGGTGCTGCTCGGCTACGTGGCCAAGGCGACCGGGTTCTCCGTCTTCGTCGTGCTGCGGCTCGGGGCGCTGGTGGGGCTCGGGGTGCTGGTGACGGGGGTGTGGCGGTACGTGCGGGTGCTGAGCGCGCGCCCGGCGGCGCCCCCGCTCGCGCTCCTCAGCCTGGTCCTGCTGTGGGGCACGGCGCAGTTCAGCTGGAGCGGCTTCCTCGGGCTCCACTCCCTCGCGCTGACGGTGGCCTATCCCAGCGTGCTCGCGCTCGGTCTCGCCTTCCACCTGTGGGCGTGGCTGTCGTGGGCCCAGGGGTGGGGCGCCCGGCTCGGGTGCGGAGTGCTGTGGGCGGTGATCCTCCTCGTCCACCAGTTCTCCGGCGTCGTGGCGTCGCTGGGCGCGCTCGCCGTCGCGTGCTCGGCGCGGACCGGGTGGCGGGCGCCCGGGCGACTCGCCGTGGGCCTGGCGCTGGGGACGGTGGTGCTGTGGGTCTGGCCGTACTACGACTTCTTCGCGCTGCTCGGCGCCGGCGACGGGATGAACGCGGTGCACCGGTCGCTGTACCGGGACCTGCCCGGGCGGTACTGGCTGGTGCTGGTGGGGGTGGCGGCGCTGGGCGTGCGGTGGTGGCGGGACCGGCGGGACGTGCTGGTGCTGTTCTTCGTCCTGGGGGCGGTGGTGTTCGCGGCGGGCGGGGTGAGCGGTCACTGGTCGTGGGGGCGCGTGCTGCCCGCCGCGCTGATTCCGGCGCAGCTCGCGGTGGCGCTGGAGGTGGTGGAGGCCGGGCGGCGGGCGGTGCGGGCCGGGTGGGCGTGCGTGCTGGGCGCGGCGCTGGTCGTGGGGGTGTGGGCGCAGGCGGGGACGCTCGGGTACGTGGTGGACCGGGGGCTGCTGCCGGGGGTGGTCGAGGCGAAGTACCGGGAGCCCTGGACGGGATACCACTGGATCACGCCGTGGGTGGGGTACGGGGACGTGGTCATGGCGAGGAAGTTCCCGTCGCGGCAGATTCCGGCCTACGGGTCGTACACCGTGGCTCCCGGGTACCCCGACTTCTTCCTGCGGGACGAGGGTGAGCGGGTGGCGGCGGCGCGGACCTACTTCTCCAAGGGGGCGGCCGGCGGTGTGCGGCGCGCGATCGTGCGGGAGTACGGGGTGCGGTGGGTGGTGGACCGGGGGGACGGGCTCCGGGGGGCCGAGGGGTTGCGGGCGGTGACGCGGGGGCCGGACGGGCAGATCCTGTACGAGGTGGTGGGGTGAGCGCCGGGCGGGGCCGGGGCGCCGCGGGCGGGCTCAGCGCAGGACGCTCGCCGCCAGGCGGACCGCCCGCTTCACACGTGGCGTGGCCAGGCGGCGTACCGCCGGGTGGATGAGCGCCGCCGCCGGGCCCACCGGCTGCCAGCGGATCTGAAGCCGGCCCGGGTTGTGGCCCTCCGGTTCCACCGTGACCCGGTGGGGCAGGGCACCCGAGTGGTAGGGGACCCGGGCGGTGAAGGGGGTGAAGGTGAGCGGGGCCAGGAGGATGCCGGTGTGGGTCTGGCCCTGGTGGCGGAGGCGGAGTACGGGGTGGCGGATGCCCTCGAAGCCCTGGAGGGGGAGGCGGGCCGAGGCCAGGTCCAGGCGCACGTGGCCCTCGAAGACGCCGGGGCGGACGGGGCAGAGGCGGAAGGGGACCGTGAGGCGGCGACGGCCGGGTGAGAGGTGGAGGGTGGCGCGCTGGGGGCCGACCGGTAGGCGCAGGGCCGGGTCGTAGGTGCGGACGGTCAGGTCTACCGAGGCGCCGGGCCCCTGCTCGATCTCCGTCACCTCGTGGCGGAGTTGGGCGGTGAAGAACGGGCGGGTGTCCAGGTCCAGGTCGGTCAGGTCGAGTTCGTGGCGGGCCTGTGCGGAGTGCGGGATCTCCTCGCCCCAGTAGGTGCGGCCGTCCGCCGGGTCCGGTGTGGTGCGGCGCGGGGCGACGTCGTGGCCGAGGCCCCGGGCGGCGAGGCGTACGTCGGACAGGCGGCGGTCGCGGACCAGTTGGACGACGATCCGTTCGGCGCGGGGGAGTCGGGCGTAGGCGCCCGGGGTCAGCGTGTCGAGGTACGGGGTCACGATGTCCGCGAAGGACGCGAGCCACGCGTCGTCCCGGTACGGCAGGTCACCGGCGTACATGCGGAAGTCGTGCTTGAGGAACTTGAAGTCCTTGTCCTCCCGCAACGACACGTGCCCGCTCTCGGCCAGGAACGCGTCGATCAGACGCTGCACGTGGACGCGGTCGCGGACGTTGGTCAGCTTGTGCCGCTGGTTGGATATGGAGGCCGTCTCGGAGGCGGCGTAGGGGGCGACGTACCAGCGGTAGACCGGCTCGGGGACGACGGTGAACGTCTTGGCCAGGCAGTACGCCTGCGCCGAGAAGAGCTGGTCCTCGTAGTGGATGCCCTCGGGGAAGCGCAGGTCGTGCCGGTCCAGGAAGGCGCGGGCGTACATCTTGCTGGTCGACAGGTGCTCGAAGAACAGGCGCGGGTCGGCCTCGATGCCGTCGAGGGTGCGGCGCTCGGCCACCAGGTGCGGCATCCACGTCGTACGGCGTCCGCCGTCCACGCGTATGCGGTGCACCGCGCCCATCGCGAAGTCGATGTCGCGTTCGCGGTGGGCGGCGAGCAGGACCTCGACGGCGCGCTCGGGGAGTTCGTCGTCGCTGTCCAGGAACATCAGGTACGGCGCCCGCGCGATCTCCAGGGCGCGGTTGCGCGGGGCGCTGCACCCGCCGCTGTTCTCCGGCAGGCGCAGGTACCCGACCCGGGCGTCGCGCGCCGCCAGCCCCCGGGCCACCTCCTCGGTCGCGTCCGTCGAGTGGTCGTCGCTGATGACGACCTCGATGTTGGCGTGGGTCTGGCGCAGGGCGGACGCGACCGCGCGGGGGAGGCGTTCGGCGTCGTTGTAGACGATGACCGTGACGGTGACGTCGGGGGTGTCCACCGAAGTGGATGGGGCCGTGGACGTGCTCATGACGCGGTCGCCTCCTCGGGGCTCGGGGCCGGGGTGCGCTCCTCGACCGGCAGTACGGGGGGCAGGGTCCGTTCGTCCTCGCCGAGGAAGACCCGGCGTACGACGCGTTCGGCGGCGCGGCCGTCGTCGTACTCGCAGAACCGGCGCCGGAAGGCGGCCCGCGCCTTCGCCGCGCGTTCGTCGCGCCAGGCGTCCGTGGTGAGGATGTCCGTCAGCTCCGCCTGGTCGCGGGCGACCGGGCCCGGGGCCTCGGCCATCAGGTCGAAGTAGACGCCCCGGGTGGTGCGGTACGTCTCCCAGTCGTCGGCGTGGATCACGATCGGGCGGTCGAGGTTGGCGTAGTCGAACATGATCGACGAGTAGTCCGTGACCAGCGCGTCGGCGGCCAGGCACAGCTCCTCGACGGGGTCGTAGGAGGAGACGTCGATGATCCGGCCGGTGCGGCGCAGGCCCGCCAGTGGAGAGGTGGCGGTCTCGTAGAAGTAGTGGGCGCGCACCAGCAGGACCGTTTCCTCACCGAGTCGGTCGGCGAGGGCGGCGAGGTCCAGGCGCGGGGTCCAGCCGGCCTCGTAGTCGCGGTGGGTGGGCGCGTAGAGGACCGCCCGGTGGCCGGGCGCGATGCCCAGGCGTTCGCGGACCGCGCGGACCTCGGCGGCGCCGGCGGTGTAGTAGACGTCGTTGCGCGGATAGCCGTGGTCGAGGGAGGCGTGCCGGGACGGGTACGCCCGTTGCCACATGCGGGTGGAGTGGCTGTTGGCCGAGACGCTGTAGTCCCACTTGTCGACGCGCTCCAGCAGCGCCTGGAAGTCCAGGCCCCGGGCGGCGGCGGGGTACGGCATCTGGTCCAGGCCCATGCGCTTGAGCGGAGTGCCGTGGTGGGTCTGGACGTGCACGGTGCCGGGGCGTTTGACGACCGCGTCCGGGAAGTTGACGTTGTTGACGAGGTACTTGGCGCGCGCCAGCACCTCCCAGTAGCGGCGGGTGCCGGGCACGACGTGGTCGGTGCCGGGTGGCAGCAGGGCGGCGCCCGGGGCGGTGACCACCCACACCGGGTGGACGCTCGGCGCGAGTTCCGCGAGCTTGGCGGCGATGGCGGCCGGGTTGCAGGCCACGCCGCGGGCCCAGTACGCCGAGAAGACGGCGAGGTGCGGATCGACCGGCTCGGCGAGCGCCCGACGGTACTGGAGGGCGCGCAGCCGCGTCCCGGCCCGGTGCCTGCCGGCGCGCGCCGCCGACCGCACCCCGCGCCGCGTGCGGTTGGCGGCCTGGAGGACGCGGTACTCGGCGCGGGCATCCTGCTCCAGCAGCGACCGGCGTACGCCTTCGAGGCCGGCCGGGCGCCGGTGACCTTCGGGGCGGTGGCGCCGGGCGGCCAGGGACGCCCGGTGGAAGAACTCCCGCGCCACGTCGTCCGGCATCCCGGCGCGGGTGAAGGTGCGCAGGCAGTCGCGGACCATCAGGTCGTACAGGACGGTGTGGACGGCCGGGCGGCCGGCGGCCAGGTCGAGGAGCGTCTCGTAGCGCTCGACCAGGGCGTAGCGCTGCTTCGGCGTGACCGGCGGCAGGCTCTCGGGGCGCAGCCGGCGCTCCTCGTACGCGGGGTGGGGCAGACAGGCGACGCGGTCGGCGAGCAGCAGGGCGGCGTACGCGGCGAAGGGCTCGTCGTCGGTGGTGAGGAGGCGCTCGTGGGCCCGCCAGAAGCCGGCGCGCACGGCGCGGTTGCCGAGCAGCGGGGTCAGTCCGAGCAGCGCCGCGCGGTCGTCGAGGGCGAGGTCGGCGCTGCCCGCGCGGGCGAGGCGGGGGCCGTCCGGGGAGGGCCGGCCGCAGGCTCGCCAGGTGCTGCGGACGTGGTCGAAGAGCAGGACGTCCACGGTGCCGTCGCCGGTGCCGGGGAGGGTCGCGGCGTGCTCGGCGATGGTGCGCGGGGCGCCGGGGGGAAGCCCGTCCTTGGCGTGGACGAAGTGCAGCCACCGGCCCGACGCCCGCGCCGCCCCCGCCGCGCGGGCCGCGGCGTCGCCCGCCCCGCCCGGCAGCGGCAGGACGGTGAACGCGGGGGTGTGCCGCTCGGCCGCCTCCCGTGCCCAGTCCCCGACGGCGGCGACGATCACCTCGACGCCGGTGAGGGGGTGGGCGTCGAGGGTGTCGAGGAGGGCGGGCAGGTGGTCCTGGACGTTGGGGCCGTGGACGATGACGCTGAGGTCGGGGGTCTCGGGCATCGCGGGGACTCCTTCGCCGTCGTCGTCGCTCCCGGCGCTCTCCTGTTCGGTCGTTCGGCCATAGTGGCACTAATCGGGCAAAAGGGTTAACCGTGCGTACGCCTCCCGGGGGAGGGGGCGCGCTCGGGACGAGGTCAGGCGGCCGTCTTCGTCTTCGGGGCGGGCTTGGCCGCCGGCTTGGGCTTCGCCGCCCTGTCCGGGCCGCCGGTGAACTTCTCGTACTCCTTCAGGACCTCGTCCGTCGGCCCGTCCATGCGCAGCTCGCCGCGTTCCAGCCACAGCACCCGGTCGCAGGTGTCGCGGATGGACTTGTTGCTGTGGCTGACCAGGAACACCGTGCCGGCGTGCCGGCGCAGCTCCCGGATACGTTCCTCGGAGCGCTTCTGGAAGGAGCGGTCGCCGGTGGCCAGGGCCTCGTCGACGAGGAGGACGTCGTGGTCCTTGGCGGCGGCGATGGAGAAGCGCAGCCGGGCCGCCATGCCGGAGGAGTAGGTGCGCATCGGCAGGGTGATGAAGTCGCCCTTGTCGTTGATGCCGGAGAAGTCGACGATCTCCTGGTAGCGCTCCTTGATCTGCGCGCGGGACATGCCCATCGCCAGGCCGCCGAGGTGGACGTTGCGCTCGCCGGTGAGGTCGTTCATCAGGGCCGCGTTGACGCCGAGGAGGGAGGGCTGGCCGTCCGTGTAGATGCGTCCGTTCTCCACCGGGAGCAGGCCGGCGACCGCTTTGAGCAGCGTCGACTTGCCGGAGCCGTTGGTGCCGATCAGCCCGATCGCCTCGCCCCGGTACGCCACGAAGGACACGTTCCTGACGGCGTGCACCCGGCGCACGCCCGCCGCCTTCTCGGCCTTCCTGCCGCGCAGGATGCGGTTGAGGGCGGCGGTCGCCGAGCCCCGGCCCGCGCCGGTGCCGTTGACCCGGTAGACGATGTCGACGCCGTCGGCGACGACGGTGGGGACGCGCTCGTCCGCCTGCTTGCCCATGTCGTTGCCGTTGTTGTCAGCCACGTCCGTACGTCTCCTCGGCCTTCCAGAAGTAGATGAAGCCGCCGATCCCGGCGACCAGGGCCCAGCCCACGGCCATCGCCCACACGTGGTCCGGCAGCATGCCGCCCCCGAAGCTGTCGATCAGCGCGAAGCGCATCAGGTCGATGTAGACGACGGCCGGGTTGACCTGGAGGAGAGGGCCGACCCACGAGGGCAGGCCGCTGTCCGGGCCGGTCATGTGATGGATGCTGAACATGACGCCCGAGCCGTACATCCAGGTCCGCAGCAGGAACGGCATCAGCTGGGCCATGTCGGGGATCTTGGAGCCCACCCGGGCCATGATCAGCGCCAGGCCCGCGTTGAACACGAACTGCAGCACCAGTGCCGGGACCGCCAGCACCCAGGACGCGGCGGGCGGCACGCCGAAGGCGAGCAGGATGACGACCAGGGCGCCCATCGAGAACATCAGCTGCTGCAACTGCTGGAGGCAGAACGACACCGGCAGCGCGGCCCGCGGGAAGTGCAGGGCGCGCACGAGGCCGAGGTTGCCGGAGACGGCCTTGGTGCCCGCCATGATCGAGCTCTGCGTGAAGGTCCACACGAACACGCCGGTGACCAGGAACGGGACGAAGTCCTCCACGCCCCGGCTGGTGTTCATCAGCATGCCGAAGATGAAGTAGTACACCGCCGCGTTGAGCAGGGGCGTCATCACCTGCCAGACCTGGCCCAGCTTGGCCTGGCTGTACTGGGCGGTGAGCTTGGCGGTGGCGAAGGCGGTGATGAAGTGCCGGCGCGCCCACAGCTGACGGACGTACTCGGGCAGGGAGGGGCGGGCGCCGCTGACCGACAGACCGTGCCGGGCGGCGAGGGCCGCCAGGTCGTGGTCGGCGGGGGCGGGGGCGACCGCGTCCGGTGTCGGGGGCGGTGTGTGGAGGACCTGGCTCACATCCGCTGCTTTCGCTCGGGGGTGGGGGCGACGCCCGTCGTTCACCGAGGTGACCCGGAGCGTTCACCTACGTCGGGACGGGACCGTATCGTCGTAACGCGAGCGTAGGGCTTGGCCGCGTCGGAACGCAACCGTTTCGTCGTAACGCCCCTATGCTTGGCTCGCATGACGACCAACGCCGACGAGCCGCAGCCGCGCCCGCGCCGCCGGGCCCCCGCCGGGGCGGCCGTGCTCCGCGAGGACGTGACGGAAGCCATCCGGGCGGCGGTCTTCGAGGAGCTCGCGGCGGTCGGCTACGCGCGGATGTCCATCGAGGGGATCGCGCGCCGCGCGGGGGTCGGCAAGACGGCCGTCTACCGGCGCTGGCGCTCCAAGCTGCACCTGGTGCTCGACATCGTCTCCGCGCTCGCCGTGCAGGGCCTGCCCGCGCCCGACACCGGCTCCCTGGAGGGCGACCTGCGGCTGTTGTACGAGGTGACGTCCCGTGCCCTGCGGCACCCGGTGGCCTCGCAGATCATCCCCGACCTCCAGGCGGAGGCGGCCCGCAATCCCGACATCGCCGAGGCCATGCGGAAGACCCTGCGGGAGGGCCAGGACGGCGTCGCCAGCAGGATCCTCGCGGCGGCGACGGAACGCGGCGAGCTGGGCCCCGCCGTCGACACCGACCTGGCCCTCGACCTGATCTCGGGCCCGCTGTACTGGCGCTCGGTGGTCATCCGCAGCCCGAAGCTGCCGAAGGGCTACCTGGCGGCGCTGGCCCGGGCGACGGCGGCGGGGCTCAAGGCCCTCTGATACTGGCCGGTTCTCGTCAGCGGCTCCTGCCAGGACGCGGCTGACACCTTCGGCGATCGTTCAACGGAGGGCCCGCCCTAGGCCCTGTCGTCAAACTCCCGTCTGCCTCGCGACGCCATGCACGCACTGCCCGCCCTCCGGGCGGACGACGGGAGTTCGACGACAGGACCTAGTCGCGTGCCGCTCCCGGATGCAGTCGTACCCATCCCGCCCAGGCCGAGGTGATCATGTCCTCGACGTCGTACTTGGCCTTCCAGTCCAGTTCCACGGCGGCGCGGTCGGCCGAGGCGACCACGCGGGCCGGGTCGCCGGGGCGGCGGGGGGTGACCGTCGGGGGGTGGTCGTGGCCGGTGAGGGAGTTGATGCGGTCGATCATCTCGCGGACGGAGACGCCCTCGCCCCGGCCGATGTTGAGGGTGAGGGTGCTCCCTGGGGAGGCCTGGAGGGCGCGGGCCGCGGCGACGTGGGCCTCGGCCAGGTCGACGACGTGGATGTAGTCGCGGACGCAGGTGCCGTCCGGCGTCGCGTAGTCGTCGCCGAAGACGCGCGGGGCGGCGCCCTCCGTCAGCTTCTCGAAGACCATCGGGACGAGGTTGTACACGCCCGTGTCGGCGAGCTCCGGGCTCGCCGCGCCCGCCACGTTGAAGTAGCGGAGGGAGGCGGTGGACAGGCCGGACGCCCGGCCGGCGGCGCGGACCAGCCACTCGCCGGCCAGCTTGGTCTCGCCGTACGGCGACATGGGCAGGCACGGCGTCTCCTCCGTCACCAGGTCGACGTCGGGCATGCCGTACACGGCCGCGGAGGAGGAGAAGACGAAGGACGGGACGCCGGCCGCCGTGACCGCCTCCAGCAGGACGCGCAGGCCCTCGACGTTCTCCCGGTAGTAGTGCAGCGGCAGGTCCACCGACTCGCCGACCTGCTTCTTGGCGGCCAGGTGCACGACACCGGTGACCGAGTGGTCGGCCAGGGCGCGCGCGACGCGTTCGCCGTCCAGGACCGAGCCCACGACCAGGGGAACGCCGTCGGGCACGCGCTCGGCGATTCCGGTGGACAGGTCGTCGTACACGACCGCCTTCTCGCCCGCCTCGGTCATCGCCCGTACGACGTGCGCCCCGATGTATCCGGCGCCGCCGGTGATCAGCCAGGTCATGTGCGGCCGTCCCCTCGTCAGTGGTCCTCGGTGCTGGGTAGTCATGATCCGTCATTCCGGTGCCGGGCGGGCACCGCACCCTTCAGGACGAGGCGGAGGCCGGTTCGGTGCCGTACGCGTCGACGGCCGCCGTGAGCCGGTCGAGACGGGCCCGCAGGTCCTGGACCTCCGCCAGGTCCAGGCCGGTCGCCGCGGCGATCCGGCGCGGCACCTCCACGGCCCGCTCGCGCAGCGCCACGCCCTCCCCGGTCAGCCGCACCTCCACCGACCGCTCGTCGCGCGCGCTGCGCTCCCGGTGGACCAGACCGGCCGCCTCCAGCCGCTTGAGCAGGGGCGAGAGCGTGCCGGAGTCGAGGCGCAGGTGCTCGCCGAGCCTCTTGACCGGCAGCTCGCCGTGCTCCCACAGCACCAGCATCACCAGGTACTGCGGGTAGGTGAGGCCGAGGTCCTTGAGGACCACGCGGTAGACGCCGTTGAAGGCGCGCGAGGCGGCGTTCAGGGAGAAGCAGATCTGCTGGTCCAGGCGGAGCCAGTCCGTTGCGGGCGTGGTCATGGTTCCCAGGGTAGCCGACGGCCTTTGCGGGCAATTTAGTTGTGCGCAATTGAATTGCGTGCTCTACTGGGTGGCGTCGGAAGTCACCACGACACTCCTCCGCAGAACCCAGAGAGGGACGGTTTCCCATGGACGCGCTCTACACCGCCGCCGCCACCGCCACCCACGGCCGCGACGGCCGCACCGTCAGCTCCGACGGCACGCTCGACCTCGCGCTCGGCGTCCCCGTCGAGATGGGCGGGAACGGCCAGGGCACCAACCCCGAGCAGCTGTTCGCCGCCGGGTACGCCGCCTGCTTCGGCAGCGCCCTCGGCCTCGTCGGCCGGCAGGCGAAGGTCGACGTCAGCGACGCCGCGGTGACCGCCGAGGTCGGCATAGGCAAGCAGGGCGAGGGCTTCGCGCTCGCCGTCACGCTCCGGGTCGAACTGCCCGAGGGCGTGGACGCGGAGACCGGCCGCAAGCTGGTCGAGCAGGCCCACCAGGTCTGCCCCTACTCCAACGCGACCCGCGGCAACATCCCGGTCGACCTCGTCATCGAGTAGTCGCGGCCGAGCCGGCGCTCACCCGACCCGCGCCAGCACCTCCCCGGTCCGCTCGCTCCACGCCACCACCACCGCCTCCTCGGGCACCGGCCGCCAGCGGGTCAGCAGCAGCCAGCGGACGTGGTAGCGGCGGACGACGGTGGCGCGCTCGGCGCGGGTCGAGCCGGGCGCGAGATACGCCTCGACGTCGGCCACCCGCCGCCCGCGCTCCCGCTCGTCCAGCGACGGGTCCGGCCAGGCGGGCGCCGCGAGGTTCGGCCCGTACCCGGCGATGGCGTGCCCGGCGTAGTAGCCGTCGGTGATCACGACCTCGCCGGGGGCGATGTGCCGGGCCGCCCACTCGTACGTCGGCCAGTTCGGCGGCTGCTCGAAGCCGACCGGGTCGAGCGGGCGCGGCACCACGGCCCCGGCGTGGACCGTGAGGAACCCCAGCAGGGCCCCCGTCGTGGCGGCCCACCCCAGCGCCCTGCGCCACCGCCCCCACGGCCGGGGCGCCGCCAGCTCCACCGCCAGGGCGAACTGCAACGGCACCAGCGTGAGGCCGAGGATCCGGCCGTAGGTGTAGTGGCCGCTGAACCAGCCGTACGCCACCACCGCGCAGTCCAGCGCGAACATCAGCACCAGCGGATCCCGCGCCGACCGGCGTCCGCGCAGCCAGAGCGCCGGGAGTCCGAGCAGCGCCAGCCAGAACTCCCCGGGCAGGTCCAGGTACAGGATCCGGTGCATCCCGTCCACGCTGTCGTCGCCGGCCAGCGCGAACACGTCGAAGTACGGCCACACCGCCGCCGACGCCCCCGCGACGCCGCCCGTCAGCGCCCACCGTCCGGCGACCGCTCCGCGCCACCCGCGCTGCCATCCGGCCACCAGCGCCACCGCGCCGAGCGCCGCCGCCACCGCCGTGATCGGGTGGACGAGGAGGATCAGGCCGTAGAGGAGGCCGAGTCCCGCGTATCCGGGCAGGCCGCGCAGGCCGCTCGGGCCCACGTACCGCACCCGGCGCGGATCCCGTGCCCGCGCCCCGGTCAGCGACCAGGCCCAGAAGGTGAGCCCGATCGCGAAAGCCGACGGGTAGCCCAGGTTGCCCGTCATCGACATCAGCCCGAGATAGCCGCTCCACCAGGCGCGCTCGGTCCCCCACAGCAGCGTCATCGCGCCCAGCGCCAGCACCGGTGCCCACGGGCGCGGGGACAGCACCCGCACGAAGCGGCCGAGGCCCGTCAGCAGCACCAGCAGGTTCACCGGCCCGGCGAGCCGCACCACCTCCCAGCCGCCCAGCCCGGTCAGCCGGGCGAGCAGGCCCTGCGCCAGCGCGTACGGCGAGTAGTACGCGCTTCCCGCACCCGGCAGGTCGGCCATCGGGTGGCGGGGGTGGAGGAGGTCGGCCTTCAGGCGCTCGACGACGGCCGCGTGCTGGCCGGCGTCACAGCACAGCGGCACCGCCCAGTACGCCAGCGTCATCAGGAGGAAGAAGAGGAAACCCGCACTCTGGTACGGGGTGGGACGCCAGACGCGGCCGCCGCGCAGCGCCGTCGCTCCGCGCACGGAACGCCGGATGAGGACGCCGGCGCTCACGGGACGGTCGAAGGGTGGGGCATTCGGGACATTTGGCGTATGTTCCCGATGATCCCGCCGGGGTCAACGAGATGACCTCACGTCACCCCATCGAGTGTGGGTCAGCTGGTCGCGCGCGCCCGGTCCGCCTGCCCCTGCGACGGCAGCGCCACCCGCCCCCGCACCACCGGCTCCAGCAGCAGCGGCACCCCCACCACCGGCAGCAGCCACGCCAGCACGATCAGCCGCCCGCCCCAGATGTCGATGTCCGGATGCCCGGCCTGGGTGAGGATCCCGGTGAACGCCGCCGCGACCACGAAACCGCCGACCGCGCCGCCGCGCCGCAGCGCGCCCCACGCTCCGGCGGCCAGGGCCGCGACGAACAGCGGCTCCCACGCCTGCCGGCGCAGCCACTCCACCCAGAAGTTGCCCTGCAACTGCCAGAACTCCGGCCACGGATCCGCCCGGTCGGGCCGGGCGAAGTGGCCGGTCAGCAGGTCCTGGAGGCTGTCGGACACCGACGGGTAGTGCAGCAGCCGGGCCAGGGCCATCGTGACGACGGCGCCTGCCAGACCCACCGCCGCGAGCGCCGGCACGTCCCGGCCGGGCGGCCGGCCCCGCCGGTGCCGCCGCAGGGCGATCAGCGCGCCCGCCGCCGCCAGGCATGCCCCGAGGAACAGCGCCTGGGAGTGCTTGACCGTGAAGAGCGCGAGCAACGACCCGGCGACCAGCGCGTACCCGGCCCGCGCGCGCCCCGCCCGCAGCACCAGCGCACAGCCCCACACCGCCGCGAGGGTCAGCGCCATCAGCAGCCCCTCGGTCATCGGGCGCATGGCGGTCGTCCCGCACGGCAGCACGTAGTACAGCCCCTGCCCGGCCAGGGCGAGCGGCACCGACACGGACAGGGTGCGCAGGATCAGGAAGGCGAGGACGCCGCCCGCGCACGCGATGACGACGCTCGCCGCCCACAACCCCCACGTCGCCCCGAAGGCCAGGACGAACGGCACCAGGAACACCGGGTAGCCGGGCCGCGCCTCGAAGATCCGCATGAAGCGTTCCTCCATGTACGGCACGGTGTGCCCACCGGTCTGCCCCGCCTCCAGCCGCGGCTCCACGTGCCGCCACTCCCGCTCCCGGCACTCGTCCATGACCCGGTCGGTGGGGTCGGGGCGGTGGAAGTGGACCACGTGCACGCTCTGGTTGCGCCGGGCCGTCGACGCCTGGCTCGTGCACACGTAGTCGATGGTGGCCGCCGCCACCCCGCGCTTGCTCCCGCCGCCGAGGCTCAGGGCGTACGACAGGTAGTTCTTGGTGTCGGGGGTGTCCCGGCCGGTGACGTTCGCGAGCTGGAGCAGGGCGAAGACCGCGGCGAGGAGCAGCACCCAGGTGCGCGGCCTCACGACGAGGTCAGCAGGTCGCGGCCGGCGGACGGGACGGCCCGGGCACCGGGGACGCCGACGGGCTCCGGCATCGGCTCGCCCAGCATCAGGGTCCGGACGACCCGCTCGGCGGCCAGCCCGTCGTCGTACTCGCAGAACCGGGCTCGGAAGGCGGACCGCAGCCGCGCCGCCTCCTCGTCCCGCCACGCGCCCGACGCCAGCAGCCACGCCAGCTCCCGGTAGGAGCGCGACACATGGCCCGGTGCCTCGGCGGTGATGTCGAAGTAGGCGCCGCGGCTCGCCGTGTAGGCGCCCCAGTCGTCGGCGTGGATCACGATCGGCCGGTCCAGGACGGCGTAGTCGAACATCAGGGCGGAGTAGTCGGTGATCAGCAGGTCGGAGGCGACCATCAGGTCCTCCACGTGCGGCTCGTCCGTCGCGTCGATCAGCACGCCCCGCCGGTGCAGTTCGGTGAGGCCCATGCCGCGCGCCGGGCCGGTGGCGAGGGACGGGTGCAGGCGGACCACCAGGGTGTGGCCGTCGCCGAGGTCGGCGGCGAGCCGGGCCAGGTCGATCCGCTCCACGTACCCGCCCCGCCGGTACTCGCGGCGGGTCGGCGCGTACAGCACGACGGTGTGCCCGTCGGGGACGCCGAGCCGCTCGCGGATCCGGCGGCCGTCCTCCGGGGCGGCGCCCACCAGCACGTCGTTGCGCGGGCTGCCGGTGTGCACGGACGTGAAGTGGCACGGGTACGCCCGCTCCCACACCCGCTCCGCGTACCGGCCCGCGACCAGGCTGTAGTCCCAGCGGTCGGCCCGGCGCAGCATCTGCGGCACGTCGACGCCGTGCCGGGCGCCGGGCCGCCCCAGCAGGTCGGCGCCCATGTACTTGAGCGGGGTGCCCTGGTGGGTGTGGATGTGGACGCTGCCCGGGCGCTTGGCCACGCCACCGGGCCAGTTGACGTTGTTGACGAAGAACGTGGCCCGCTCGGTCACCCGGCGGTAGGCGGCGCTGCCCAGGACCACGTGCTCCGTGTCCGGCGGCAGCGCGGCCGTGTCCGCCGCGCACTCCTCGTCGCGCACCACCCACACCCCGCGCAGGTCCGGGGCGATCTCGCGGGCCTTGCGGTAGACCGCCGCGGGGTCGCCCAGCACGCCCCGGTGGGAGAACGCCGAGTACACGGCGAGGCCGGCGTCCAGCGGGCGGCGGCGGTTCACCGCGGTCCGCACCCGCCCCGCACGTCCGGCGACCACCCCGCGCGCCTGCCGTGCCCGCCGCTCCAGCTCCCGGCCGGCCCGCCCGGACTGGCGCCGCACCAGGTAGGTGGCGTATCCGCCGTTCAGCACCCGCAGCTCGGCCGGGATCTCGGCGCCCTCCGGCCGGTACGCGCGGAACATCTCGGCGGTGCGGCGGAAGAACTCGGCCTTGTCGGCGGGCGGCAGCCGGTCCGGCTTGGACAGGATGTCCAGGCAGTGCTCACCCATCTTGGCGTGCAGGAACGGCCGCCAGCGGGCCAGCTCCGGGCGGGCGTCGAGGAAGGCGAAGACCCGCTCGTACTGCGCGTGGACGTCGAAGTGCTTGCGGCTGGTGGTGGACAGGATGTTGCCCTGGCGGCGCTGCCGGTAGTTCAGGCAGATGCGGTCCAGCGTGGCGATCCGCCCGGCGCCGAACATGACCGGGAAGGTCCAGGGCGTGTCCTCGTAGTAGCCCGGCGGGAAGGTGAACCCCTCCCGTTCCACGAAGTCGCGCCGGTAGACCTTGTTCCAGACCACCATCAGCAGGTCGAGGATGCCGGGGTGCTCGGCGGCCGTGAAGGTACCGTCGCCCGCCTCCGCCAGCACCTCGGCCAGGACGTTGCGCCGCGTGCCGCCCCACCAGTAGGTGCGCGCGTAGTCGAATACCAGCACGTCCGGGTCGTCCGTCTCCGCGAGCCGGTCGGCCATCGCGCGCAGGGCGCCCGGGGTGAGGGTGTCGTCGCTGTCGAGGAAGAAGAGGTAGTCGCCGGTGGCGTGCGGCAGCCCGGCGTTGCGGGCCCGGCCGAGGCCCACGTTCTCCTCCAGGTGCAGCACCCGCACCCGCTCGTCGCGGACGGCGTACTCGTCGAGGATCGCGCCGCAGCCGTCCGGCGAGCAGTCGTTCACGGCGATGACCTCGATGTCCCGGTAGGACTGGTCCAGAACGGAGTCGAGGCACTCGCGCAGGAAGCCCTGCACCTTGAAGCAGGGGATGATGACGCTGAAGCGGGGCACGGCGGGGTCAGCTCCTTACGAGGGTGGCGGCGGCGGGGGCCGGGACGCGCTCCGCGAGCGGGATCACCGGCGGCAGCGCCTCGGGCGGCTCGCCGAGCAGCACCCGGCGCACGACGCGCTCGGCGGCCCGGCCGTCGTCGAACTCGCAGAACCGCTCCCGGAAGGCCGCCCGCAGCGCCGCCGACTCCGGACCCGCGTACGAGCCGTCGCGAAAGACGCGGGCCAGCTCCTCCGGCGTCCGCGCCACCGGTCCGGGCGGCGCCGCCATCAGGTCGAAGTAGACGCCGCGGGTCTCCCGGTAGACGTCCCAGTCGTCGGCGTACACGACGATCGGCCGGTCCAGGTTGGCGTAGTCGAACATGATCGACGAGTAGTCGGTGACCAGCGCGTCGGCGGCCAGGCACACGTCCTCGGAGGAGCGGTGCGAGGTCACGTCGATGATCCGGCCGCTGCCCCGCCTGCCGCCCCGGTCGTAGAAGTAGTGGGCGCGCAGCAGCACCACCACGTCCTTGCCCGCCGCCTCGCAGAAGGCCTCCAGGTCCAGGCCGCCCGCGCCGAAGCCGCTCTCGTAGTCCCGGTGCGTGGGCGCGTACAGGACGGCCGTCTTCCCCTCCGGGACGCCGAGTTCGCGCCGGACGCGGGCGACGTCGTCGGCGGTCGCCGTGCAGTAGACGTCGTTGCGCGGATAGCCGTACTCCAGGTGTTCGTAGGAACCCGGGAAGGCGCGCTCCCACATCTGGGTGGAGTGGCGGTTGGACGAGATGTTGTGGTCCCAGCGGTCCACGCGGCCCAGCAGCTTGGCGAAGCTGCCGCTCGCCGCGGCCACCACCGGGTACGTCGACTGGTCGACGCCCATGGTCTTCAGCGGGGTGCCGTGCTGCGTCTGCACGTGCACGCTGCCGGGGCGCTTGACGACGTCCTCGGCGAAGTTGGCGTTGTTGACCAGGTACTTGGCGCGGGCCAGCACCTCCCAGTAGCGCCGGCTGCCGATGACGGCGTGGTCGACGTCGTCGGGGACCGTGTGCGCCTGGTCGGCCTCGACCAGGAACACCGAGCGCAGGTGCGGGGCGAGTTCCCGGGCCTTGGCGTGGATCGCGGCCGGGTTGCAGGCGTAGCCGCGGCCCCAGTACGCGCAGTACACGACGAGGCCCGCGTCCAGCGGGCGGCGCAGCGCGCGCCGGTAGCGCAGGCGGGTGCGCAGTCCGTGCGGGCGCGGCAGGCGCCGCAGGACGCCGGTCGCCGCCCGGTTGGCGGCGCGCAGGGCGCGGAAGCCCGCGTACGAGCCGGACGCCAGCAGGCGGTGCTGCACGCCGAGCCGGCCGCCCGGGGGCCGGAAACCGGCGGGGCGGTGGCGCCGGTAGAGGCGGCTCGCCCGGCGGAAGAAGGTGCGGCGCTCCCGGCGGGTCAGGCGCCGCGGATGGGTGGCCGTCTTCAGGATCGCGGCGAAGAGCTGCTCGAACAGCGGTCCGCGCCGCTCGTCCGGCAGCCCCCGCTCGGCGGCGTGCGCGAGCGCCAGTTCGGCCTGGTCGAGGAGGTCCGCGTGGTGCTCACCGGGCAGGTTCAGCCGGTTGCCCTGCCGCCGCACCAGATGCCGCACGACGACGGAGCGCAGCACGGCCACGCGCTCGGCGCGCGCCGCGGCCAGTGCGCCGAAGCCGACGTCGGTGAAGTGCCCGTCGGGGAAGTCCAGCCGCCGCTCGGTGAGGAAGGTACGGCGGTACACCGCGCTCCAGGCGGGCAGCCGCACGCCGGTGAGGTGCGGGGCGCGGTCGGGGGTGAAGGCGCCGTCCGGGGCCTTCGCCAGCAGCGGGGCGGCCGGGTTGGTCGGCTCGCCCTCCCACCAGGGCACCCGCTCGTGCTCGAAGTGCAGCACGTCCACGCCGCCGGTGTCCGCCAGCCGCGCGTCCAACGCGGCCAGCGCGCCCGGCGCGAGGACGTCGTCGCCGTCGAGGAACAGCAGGTACGCGCCGGTCGCCGCCCGCATCCCGGCGTTGCGCGCCCCGGCCAGCCCGGCCGACGGCGGCGAGTGCACGGGCGCCACCCGGCAGTCCCGCTCGGCGCGCTCCACGGCGACGTCCGCCGCGACGCGGTCCGGGGCGTCGTGGACCGGGATCAGCTCGAAGTCGCCGAAGGACTGGGCGAGGACCGAGTCCAGCGACTGGGACAGCCGCCCCGCGACCCCATGGGACGGGACGATGATGCTGAAGCGGGGCATACTGCTCTTTCTCTCGTTCCACTGGTCCTACGGAAGTCACCCGCCGGACGGGAGCCCCCGCCCGACGGAGGCCACCCCCGCCGCTCGTGCCGTCCGGCGGCCCGGTCGTCCCGTCGGCCGCCAGGTGGGCGGCCGGGTCGGAGTGGGCCGCGACGAACTGCGGGGCATGCGAACTCCCAGTGGGCAAACGGCGATCAGAGGCTGTCGGTGACGGTGCGGGGGCCGGCGGGTTGCGGCACCGTGGCCAGCGGGGTGCGGGCCAGGGCCGCGGCGGCCGAGGGCGCGGGGTGCCGTTCGGCGAGCGGCACGACCCGCGGGAGGTCCGTCTCGCCCAGCACCACGCGGCGTACGACGCGTTCCGCGGCGCGGCCGTCGTCGTGCGGGCAGAACCGCTCCCGGAAAGCGGCCCTGAGCCGGTCGGGCCGGGAGCCGCGCCAGTGGCCGCCGGCGAAGATGTCGATCAGCTCGTCCTCGTCCCGCGCGATCGCGCCCGGCGGGAAGGCGCGCAGGTCGAAGTAGGTGCCGCGGGCCGCCTCGTAGGCCTCCGGCTCGTCGGCGTGGATCACGATCGGCCGGTCCAGGCCCGCGTAGTCGAACATCAGTGCCGAGTAGTCGGTGACGAGGGCGTCCGAGGCCAGGCAGAGCGACTCCACGCTCGGGTGGCCGCTGACGTCGAGGACCCGGCCCCGGGGCTCGGCGAGCGGACCGCCGTGCCGGGGGTGGGCGCGGGCCAGCACCATGAAGCGGGGGCCGAGGCGGGTGAGGACGCGCTCCAGGTCCAGGGCGGCGCGCTGGGTGCGCCGGTAGTCGCGGTGGGTGGGCGCGTAGAGGATCGCGACCGTGCCCTCGGGGATGCCCAGCGTCTCGCGCAGCCGGGCCACGTCCGCGGGCGTCGCCCGCTGGAGGACGTCGGTGCGGGGCTGGCCGTACTCCAGCGTGGTGTAGCCGCCGGGGTGGACGCGTTCCCAGGTCAGGGTGGAGTGGCGGTTGGCGGAGACGACGTAGTCCCAGGAGTCGACGTCGCGCAGCAGCCGGGCGAAGTCGGTGCCGCCGGCGGCGGCCGGGCGTTCCTGGAGGTCCAGGCCCATGTGCTTGAGGGGCGTCCCGGCCTGTGTCTGGATCAGCACCTGGCCCTTCCGCTTGACCAGGCCGGCGTCGAAGGAGGCGTTGTGCACCAGGTAGCGGGAGCGGGCCAGCGCCGTCCAGTAGGCGGCCGTGCCGGGCGTCAGGCGCCGGGTGCCGGTCGGGACGGTGTGGTGGTGCGCGGGGTCGGCGGCCCACGCCGTGCGGATGTGCGGCGCGAGGTCGCGGAACGCCTCCTCCAGCGCCCCCGGGTTGCAGCCGTGCCCCCGGTCCCCGTCGGCGGCGAAGACGGCACGGTCGGCGCGCAGCGGGAGGCGGCGCTGGACGCGGTAGTGCAGGCGCAGGGCGGCGGTCCGCGCGGTGCGCAGCAGCCTGGCGGCGCCCTTCACCGTCCGGCGGCGCAGGGCCGACGCCAGCCGCAGGGCCTCGTAGGTGCGGCGCAGGCCCAGCCGGAGCAGGGCGTGGCGCAGGCGCACCGGCAGCGGGGCGGGGGCGCCGGGGACCCGGTAGCGGCGGCAGTGGACGCGGGCCCGGCGCAGGAACTCGCCGCGCAGGGAGCGCGGGAGGCGGTCGGGACGGGTGAACACCGTCGTCAGGTGGTCGGCCATGCGGCGGTAGAGCACCGGCCGCCAGCGGGCCGGCTCCGGGTGCGTCTCCAGGAACGCGAAGACGCGGTCGTACTGCTCGAAGACGTCCAGGTGGCGCTCGCTCGGCGTGCCCAGGATGCTGCCCCGCCGACGCTGCCGGTAGCGGACGCAGACCCGGTCCAGGGTGGCGATGGAGTCCGCCGTCAGCAGGACCGGGTAGGTCCACGGCGTGTCCTCGTAGTAGCCGGGCGGGAAGGTGAAGCCCTCGCGCTCGGCGAACTCCCGCCGCACCGTCTTGTTCCAGGCCACCATCAGCAGCTTCAGCAGCCCCGGCCGGTCGGTGAGCCGGAACGGCGCCGGGCCCTGTTCGGTGAGGTGCCGGGCCGCCTGGTTGCGGACCGCGTCGCCCGACCAGAACGTGCGCGCGTAGTCGTAGACCAGGACGTCCGGCTCCCCGGTCTCCTTCACCCGGTCGGCGATGGCCCGCAGCGCGTTTGGGGCGAGGGTGTCGTCGCCGTCGAGGAAGACCAGGTAGTCGCCGCTCGCCCGCTCCATCCCGGCGTTGCGGGCCGGGCCGAGGCCCTGGTTCTCGGGCAGGTGCACGGCGCGTACGCGCGGGTCGCGGGCCGCGAACTCGTCGACGATCGCGCCGCAGGCGTCCGGCGAGCAGTCGTCGACCGCGATCAGTTCGAGGTCCGGATACGACTGGGACAGCACCGACTCCAGGCACTCGTGCAGATACGCCTGAACCTGGTACGCGGGGACGATGACACTGAACCTGGGCACGGGAACATCCATGGGTCGGCGGGGTCGGCGCGGGCGTTCGGCCCGGGAACGGCCAATGGAGTGACTTGGTTACGGCCCCTGCGGCATTCGGGGGACCCCGTGCCCATGGGAAGCCCCCGTACGAAGGAGGGGGCGGGCCGGTGTTCGGCCCGCCCCCTCAAGGGTGCTGCTGCGGCGCTTACTTGACGGCGCCCGCCATCACGCCGGAGACGAACTGCCGCTGGAACGCGAAGAACACGGCCAGCGGGATCACCATGGAGATGAACGCTCCCGGCGCCAGTACGTCGATGTTGTTGCCGAACTGCCGTACCTGCGTCTGCAGGGCGACCGTGATCGGCTGGCTCCCGGAGTCCGAGAAGATCAGCGCGACCAGCATGTCGTTCCACACCCACAGGAACTGGAAGATGCCGAGGCTCGCGATCGCGGGCCCGCCCAGTGGCATCACGACCCGGAGGAACAAGCGCAGTTCACCCGCGCCGTCCAGCCGGGCCGCCTCCAGCAGCTCCCTCGGGATCTCCGCGAAGAAGTTCCGCAACAGGAAGACGGCGAAGGGCAGGCCGAAGCCGACGTGGAACAGGATCACGCCGACCACCGACCCGAACAGGCCGACCTTGCCGAAGAGTTCGGCGATCGGGATCAGGGCGACCTGGACGGGGACGACGAGCAGCCCGACCACGGCCAGGAACCACCAGTCGCGGCCCGGGAAGTCCATCCACGCGAAGGCGTAGCCCGCCAGCGACCCGATGACCACGACCAGGACCGTCGCCGGGACCGTGATCATCACGGTGTTGAGGAGGGAGGAGGTGATGTCGCCGTTCTTCAGCAGCTCCTCGTAGCTCTGGAAGGTGAGCTGGGACGGTTTGGTGAAGACCTCCCACCAGCCGCTCGCCGCCATGTCCCGGGGCGTGCGCAGCGAGGACAGCAGCAGGCCGATCGTCGGGACCAGCCAGAACAGGCCCACGACGATCAGGAACACCCGGACCAGCCCGCCGCTGACGCCCTCGGCGAGCCGCGACCCCAGCGACTGCTTCGCCTTGCGGGCCGTCCCGGGCGGCGTCGGCGCCGTCTTCGTGAGGGAGCCCGCGTCCGTGGTCATCGCCGCACCT
This sequence comes from Streptomyces sp. BB1-1-1, assembly GCF_031597775.1. Classification (NCBI taxonomy): domain Bacteria; kingdom Bacillati; phylum Actinomycetota; class Actinomycetes; order Kitasatosporales; family Streptomycetaceae; genus Streptomyces; species Streptomyces sp. BB1-1-1. Next base: position 5,350,362 of record NZ_CP134203.1, read on the forward strand.
CCCGCCGCAGCCGCCGTACGTTGAACCACATCACCGGGATGACCAGGAGCAGCAGGAACACCGCGATGGCGCTGGCGATGCCCGGCTGGTCCGAGGCGAAGCCCTTGCGGTACAGCTCCAGGGCGAGCACGTTCGCGTCGTCCTGGGAGGAGCCGGGGGCGATGATGAACACCAGGTCGAAGACCTTCAGGACGTTGATCATGAGGGTGACGGCCACGACCGCCAGGACCGGCGCCAGGAGGGGCACCGTGACCCGTCTGAAGACCTGCCACTCGTTGGCACCGTCGACCCGGGCCGCTTCGAGCAGCTCGCGCGGGACCCCGGCCAGCCCCGCCGCGATCAGCACCATCGCGAAGCCCGCCCACATCCACACGTACGACCCGATGATGGCCGGGGTGACGAGGGAGGGGCCGAGCCAGTTCAGGCCGTTGTACGGCTCCTTGAAGTTGTCGGCGGGGAGTCTGAGCAGCGCCCCGTCGGCCGCGGCGGGCAGGGTGAAGGTGCCGTCGCCGGACGCCGTGGTCTCCGCGACGACCTCGCCGTCCTTGACGGCCTCGATCTTCATTCCGGCGTAGCCCAGCTCGGCCGCGTCGACGCCGTTGAGTTTCCCGACGCCCTTGCCGCGGGTGAAGTCCTGCCAGGTGGTGCCGGTGATCTTCCCGTCCTCGGGCTCCGCGGGTACGGCCTTCTCCGCGCCGTCCGGCATCAGGTCGGGGGCGACGCCGACGAGGGGAAGGACGACGGTCTGACCCGCGCTCACCGGCTCCTTGGTGATGAACGCGCCGCCGCCGGCCGGCTCCAGCGGCGACTCGCGGCCCGGGTGCGCCTTCGGGAACGCCGACGACTCGGCGAACGTGTCGTGCACCCCGACCCACACCGCGTTCGCGACGCCCTTGTCCGGGTCCTGGTCGTACACCAGGCGGAAGATGATGCCGGCCGCCAGCATCGAGATCGCCATCGGCATGAAGACGACCAGCTTGAACGCCGTTCCCCAGCGCACCCGTTCGGTCAGCACCGCGAAGATCAGTCCGAGCGCGGTGGCGACCGTGGGCGCGAACACCACCCAGATGATGTTGTTCTTCAGCGCGGTGCGGATGCCGTCGTCGGTGAACAGCGCCTGGTAGTTGTCGAATCCGGCGAAGCCGTCGCCGGACTGGTCGTAGAAGCTGCGGATCAGCGAGTACCCGATCGGGTAGACCACGAGCGCGCCGAGCAGCACCAGGGCGGGCAGCAGGAACAGGGCCGCCACGGTTCTGCGGGTGCCGGTCACGCTCTTGCGCGACTTGGGGGCGGCAGGGCCCCGTGAGGCTCCTGCCGCCGTGGCCGACGTCATCGCGTCAGCCTCCGTAGGCGGCGGCCGCGTCCGCCTCCAGCTTCGCCTGGGCGCCGGCGACGTCCTTCGGGTTCTTCAGGAAGTCCTGGAGCGCCTTCCACTCGCCCTTGCCGGGCGTGCCGCCGAAGGCCTGCGGGGCCTGGTCCGACATGTCGAAGCGGAAGTCGTCGCCGGCCGCGACCAGCGCCTCGGCGATCTTCCGCTGCACGTCGTTCGGGTACGCCGACGCGTCCACGTTCTTGTTCGGCGAGAGGTAGCCGCCGAGCTTCGCCTGGATCGTCGCCGCGTCCGGGGACGCCAGCCAGGTGGCCAGTGCCTGCGCCGCCTTCGAGTCCTCCAGGATCACGGCCGCGTCGCCGCCGGAGACCACCGGCGCGGTGTCACCGACGGCCGGGAACGGGAACACCTTCGCGTCCGTGCCGACCTTCGCGTCCGTCTCGGCGATGTTGACCTGCACGAAGTCGCCCTCGTAGACCATGCCCGCCTTGGGCTGGTCGCCGCCGGTGAAGGTCTGCGTCACCGAGGCCGGGAACTCGGTCTGCAGCGCGCCGGACGCGCCGCCCGCGACGTAGTCCTTCTTGCCCCAGATCTCGGCGAGGGTGGTCAGCGCCTCCTTGACGGACGGGTCCGTCCACTTGATCTCGTGCGCGGCCAGCTGGTCGTACTTCTCCGGGCCCGCCTGCGAGAGGTAGACGTTCTCGAACCAGTCGGTGAGGGTCCAGCCGTCCGCGCCGCCGACGGAGAACGGCGTGACGCCCGAGTCGTAGATCGTCTGTGCGGTGGTGAGGAGTTCGTCCCAGGTCTTCGGCTCGGCCGCGCCCGCGTTCTCGAAGACCTGGGCGTTGTACCAGATCAGGGACTTGTTGGCGGCCTTGTAGTAGACGCCGAACTGCTTGCCGGCGACCTTGCCGATGTCCTGCCAGCCCTGCGAGTAGTTCTCCGCCAGCTCCTTGGTGGCCTCGGCGCCCAGGGGCTTGGCCCAGCTCTTCTCGACGGCCTGCTTGATGGCGCCGGGCTGCGGGAGCATCGCCACGTCCGGCGGGGCGCCGCCCGCGATCTTCGAGCCGAGGAAGTTGATGATCGGATCCTGGGCGGGCACGAAGGTCACCTTGGCGCCGGTGCGCTTCTCGAACTCGGCGAGGACCTTCTTGAAGTTCTCCTGCTCGGCGCCGGTCCAGACGGCGGCGACCTCCAGGCTCTCGCCGTCCAGCCTGGGGAGGGTGACGGTGGCGGCCGGCTCCTTGTCGCCGCCCCCCTGACCGCCGTTGTCGCCGCCGCCGTTGTCGTCGTCGCCACCGCACGCGGTGAGCGAGAGCGCGAGCGCTCCCGCGGCGAAGGCGGCGGCGGCCCGAGTGGTCCTCTTGACGGTCCTGCCTGATCGGATGGTGCTGCTCGTGCGCATCACTGCCCCGTTCTTCGTTCCTCGTCGAACGTTCGGCGCTGTCCCGTGCGCTCTGGTGTACGCCAGGGGGGTGAGGGCGGCAAGAGCGCGTCCGCTGTCAAGCGGGGGATCGTGACCGCGTCGTGACCAGGTGGGCATGCCGGGCGGGGCGCGGCGGGATGGCGCGTCGAAGGGGGCGCGGCGGGAGGGCGCGTCGAAGGGGCGCGGCGGGAGCGCGCGTCGAAGGGGCGGTGTCGCGCCGGGCGTCACAGCAGCGACGGCACCTCCGCCGCCGACACCTCGCGCGCGGTCCGCTCCAACGCGCTGGCGAGCAGCGCCAGATCCGTCGGACCGTTGCCCAGCTCGCGTACCGGGCGCCGGGTGGGCGGGTCGCCCATGCGGTGCCACTCCAGGGGGACGACGGTGGGCCGCAGGGTCGCCGTCCGCGGGATGCGCCCGGTGACCCGGCCGCCCTGGAACACCAGGGACCGCCCCTCGGCGGAGGCCAACCGCCCGCGCCCCGGCGCCGGTTCGTCCGGTCCCGGTACCGGCGCCTCCAGGGTGACCCGCAGCGCCGCCCGGCGGGCCGGTTCCGTCTGTTCCGTACGGCCCCCGGGACCGGTGGCGGCCACCAGGTGCACGCCGAGCCGCTCGCCCTCCCGCGCGACGGCCTCCAGCGCCCGCATCACCGACCCCGCCGCGGGCCGCCCGGGCGAGCCGAGCGGGGGAGTGACGAGCGCGTCGAGATCGTCCACGACCACGACAAGGCGCGGCAGTGGCGGCACGGCCTCCGCCCGGCGCCGGGCGCCACCGGGACGCAGCCGCAGGGTGGAGCTGGGCGGGGAGTCGACGTCCCCGGCGTCCGATATCACCCCGGGGCCGGCCGCGCCCGCCGCCGTGCGCTGGGTGACCATCCGGCCCGACACCTCCCGCCCGGTGTGCCACTCGGCGAAGTCCGACCGTCCGAGCAGCTCGGCGCGCCGCTTCAGCTCGGCGCTCAGGGACTGGGCGAACTCCCGCATGCGGACGGGGTCGTTGGCGGTGAGGTGGGTGGTGACGTGCGGTACGTCCGTGCAGACACGGAGCCCTTCGCCGTGCCCGCCGCCCGAGCTGACGCTGTCCCGGCCGTCGATCAGGACGATCCCGAGGCGGTCGGGGCGTTCGGCGGAGGCGAGCGAGGCGACCAGTGCCCGCAGCAGCTCGGTGCGTCCGCTGCCGGGCGGGCCCTCGATCAGCAGGTGCGGTCCCTCGGCCGCGAGGTCGACGGTGACCGGGCCGCGCGGCCCGGCGCCCAGCACGGCCTGCGCTCGTCCGCCGAGGGCCTCCGTGTCGTCGGCCGCGGCCGCCCACCTGGCCATCAGGGAGGCGGGGGTGGCCCGGGCGAGGCCCAGCTCGTCGAGGAGCCGGGCCGCCTGGGGCAGCGGCGCGGACACGCGCGCGTGGCGCTCGCCGGTCGCGCCGTCGGTGCGCAGCGGCGCCAGTGCGCGCGCGAACCGCTCGGCCCAGGCGAGGGAGACGGCGTCGACCGTGCCGAGGGTGCCGTGCCCGACCGGGCCGGCGGGGGCGGTTGGAGCGGCCTGGGTGCCCTGAGCGCCCTGGGTACCCAGGCCGCCCGGGGAGGCGCCCGTGCGCGCGATGCGCAGCAGCCGCAGTGCCGTCGCCACGTCGCCGCTGAGCAGCGCCACGGCACCGCACTGCCGGAACACCGGCGACACCGCGCAGGCCGCCTCGTAGGTCTCCGTCACCGGGGAGGTCGGCGAGGCCGCGGCGGTCTCGGCGAGGCACACGACGTGGATGCCGGCCCGCGGACCCTCCAGGGCCAGCCGAGCCATCGCCTCGCGCACGTCGGCACCGCCGGGGTCCCCGTCCACGACGACCACGGTGTACGGCCCGGCGAAGCCGCCGGCCGGGCCGGTCCCGTCGTCGGGCCGCGCCCAGGAGGGCTGCCGGGCGGCGGCGCCGACTGCTGCTGCCGCTGCTGCCGGGGCGGCTGCGGGACCGACTGCAGGGCCGGCCCGGTGGGCGGCTTGCGTGGGATCCGCCGTTGGGGCGCCTGTGGCTGCTGTCCGCCCGGTTGCGGGGTCGGCTGCGGGGCGGTCGGCCCGGTGGGCGGCTTGTGTGGGAGCTGCCGTCGGGGTGGTGCCCGCGGCTGCTGGCCGCCCGGCTGCCCGTCCGGCGGCGGGGCCGGTTGCGGGATCGGCCGGGTGGGCGGCTTGCGTGGGTTCCGCCGTCGGGGCGCCTGTGGCTGCTGTCCGCCCGGCAGTGGGCCCGGTTGCGGGGTCGGCCGCGGGATCGGCCCGGTGTGCGGCCTGGGTAGGAGCCGCCGTCGGGGTGGTGCCCGTGGCGGCTGTCCGCCCCGCAGCGGGCCCGGCTGCGGGACCGGCCCCGTGGGCGCCCTGCGAGGGAGCGGCCGGCTGGGCCGGGATCGTGCCGGTGGGGGCCGTCGGCCGGGTTCCGGTCCGGGTGTCCGTCAGGTGGTCCTCCAGGCGGCGGAGGAGTTCGTGGGCGCGGGCCGTGGCCTGTTCGCGGTCGTAGGCGAGCAGCAGGCGGCAGTCCTGGCCGTGCCCCGGGCGCAGCTGCGGCAACCAGCCCAGCCAGGACCACTCGGCGGCTCGTTCGTCGAGCGGACGGGAGCGGTCCGCGCTGATCAGGACGATCTCCAGGACGTCGGGGGAGTGCAGCGCGGCGAGCTGGGCCAGCACCGCGCGGGCCAGCCCGGAGAGCCGCGCGCGCGGGCCCGCCAGCCCGAGCGCCCCGACCTCGCGCAGCCCGGCGGTCACCGGGACCGCGGGCAGCGGCGCGTCGCCGCCGGGCGCCACCCGGTCGGCCGTGCCGAGCCGCACGGTGAGCGCCTCCGGGTGGCCCGGGCCGCGCTCCCACAGCCGCGGCCCCGGTCCGAGCGCCGTCAGCAGCAAGGAGGCGGGGTCCGGCCAGGTCTCCGGCGCGCGGGAGGTGCCCGCGGGGACCGTCGGTGCCGGTCCGGCGGGCTGCTCGTCGTACGCGTACGTGCCGGAACCGGTGGTGTCCTGGGTGGAGCCGCGCCCGCCGGCCAGCCGTCGCGCCCACGCGCCGAGCCCGCCGCGCCTACGCACGCCCTGGGGTACGTCGGTGCCCCGCAGGGGCGTTCCCTTGCGCCCGGTGACGGTGCCGGTGCCGGTGCCGGTGCCGGCACCGGTGTGCGGGCCGGGGGCGTCGTCGCTTCCGTCAGCGCCGCCGTGAATGCCCGTTCCATACGCCCCGCCGTGCGTGCCCGCTCCGTACGCGCCGCCGTGCGTGTCGCCTCCGGCGGGGGCCGGTCGGGGCGGGCCCGCCGTGGGGCCGGTGCCGTGGCTCTCGATGCGGGGCGCGCCGCCCTGGCCGGGCACCTGGCGCGGCTCGGCCGGCGCCGCGCCGGTGCCCTGGTCCGCCGTGCCGTAGGCATGGTGCGTCCGCGCGGCGGGGCCGTCCCACCCGTCGGTCCCGGCTCCGCGTGCCGGGCCGTCCGGCCTGCCGGACCCGCTCGCGAAGCCGTCCGGCGCGCCCGCCGTGTGCGGAGGCCCGTCCGTCCCGCCCGCCGTGCGTGGGTGCGTGCCCGCCCTCCCGGTCGTGTGTGCGGGGGCGTCCGTCGTGGGGGTGGGGTGCGGGGCCCCGTCCGTCCCGCCCATCGTGCGTGGGTGCGTGCCCGCCCTCCCGGTCGTGCGTGCGGGGGCGTCCGTCGCACCGGTCGGGTGCGGGGGATCGTCCGTGCCGCCCGCCGTGCGCGGGGAACCGGCCGCCTTGCCCGCGCCCCCCAAGGGCGCGTGTCCCTGCTCCCCGTCCGCCACGCGCGCGTGGGCCATCTCGTCGCCGGCACCCGTCCCGGTGGCGGACGGGAGTGCCCGTGCACCGGACAGCCGTACGTGCCCCTCGCCGTCCGGGGTCGTCGCCACCCGCGCCTGCGCCCCCTCGGGGGCCGGCACGAGCCGCAGGGCCGACTCGCCGATCCGCAGCAGCGCGCCCGGCACGAGGCGGACCGGGCGGGTGCCCACGCGGGCGCCGTCCAGAGTGGTGCCGTTGGTGGAGCCGAGGTCGGCGACCGAGACGTGGCCGTCGGAGGCGACGGTCACGGCGCAGTGCATCCGGGAGACGTCCGGGTCGTCGAGCGCGACGTCGGCGTCGGCGGAGCGGCCGAGCTGGATCTGGCCGCCGTGCAGCAGGTGGACGCCGCCGGCGTCGGGGCCGGCGACCACGTGGAGCTGGGCCGGGACGTCGGCCGGCTCGGTGTGCGGGTCGGGCTCGCCGGGGGCGCCCAGGCAGAGCACGGCGCCGTCGGTCAGCGGGGGCTCGCCCAGGGTGCTGCGCTGGGCGTCGAGCCGCTGCGCGCCGGCGTAGAGCACCACCTGGCCGGAGCCCGTGCCCTCACCACCGGGGAGCGCCGCGGCCAGCGCGGAGGCGACCGCGGCCAGTGCCGTGCCGGCCGGTGCGGTGACCAGCACGTCGCAGCTCGCGGCGCGGCCCCCCACCGAAGCATGCGGGCCCAGCGGGTCTACGACGGTCAGCCGGATCTGCATCGCCGTCAGCGGTCCCTTCGCGCGGGCGCCCGCGCGCCGGGGACAGAAGCCGTCTACCACGGTCCCCCACCGCGGACTTCCCCCACCGCCACACGAGCACGTCGGCCAGTACTGCACGCATCCTCGCACCTGCCACTGACAACACGCCCGCCGCCCGCCATCAAATGATCTTGATTGGTCGCCTCTGCCCGCAAAAGTGCCTGACAGGTGGCGTCCCGATGATCGAATGGCGTCCGCTTGAGATCGGTCACGTCCGGGCCCGGCAACCAAGGGACCGGGTCGAGCGTCTTTCCCTCGAACATGCACCTGAACGGGTACCGGACACGGAACGTAAGACGTACCTGCGGACCAATGGGAACCCACAGAACGACGGCGGCCCGGTGCCGGGACCACGGCACTACAGTGGGTCGGAACAGCCAGCAAGCAACAGGGAGCGCATGACGTGCGGCCGGTAGGCAGCAAGTACCTCCTCGAGGAGCCCCTCGGCCGCGGCGCCACGGGCACCGTCTGGCGGGCCCGTCAGCGGGAGACCGCGGGCGCCGAGGCGGCCGTGGCCGGACAGCCCGGCGAGACCGTCGCGATCAAGGTCCTCAAGGAGGAGCTCGCGAGCGATCCCGACATCGTGATGCGCTTCCTGCGGGAGCGCTCCGTCCTGCTCCGGCTGACCCACCCCAACATCGTCCGGGTCCGCGACCTGGTCGTCGAGGGCGAGCTGCTGGCGCTCGTCATGGATCTCATCGACGGTCCGGACCTGCACCGCTACCTGCGCGAGAACGGGCCGCTCACCCCGGTTGCCGCCGCCCTGCTCACCGCTCAGGTCGCCGACGCGCTCGCCGCCAGCCACGCCGACGGCGTCGTCCACCGCGACCTGAAGCCGGCCAACGTCCTGCTGAAGCAGACCGGCGGCGAGATGCACCCGATGCTCACCGACTTCGGCATCGCCCGCCTCGCCGACTCGCCCGGCCTCACCCGCACCCACGAGTTCGTCGGCACGCCCGCGTACGTGGCGCCCGAGTCCGCCGAGGGCCGCCCGCAGACCTCCGCCGTCGACGTGTACGGCGCCGGCATTCTGCTGTACGAGCTGGTCACCGGCCGGCCCCCGTTCGGCGGGGGTTCCGCGCTGGAGGTCCTGCACCAGCACCTGAGCGCCGAACCGCGCCGCCCCTCCACCGTCCCCGACCCGCTGTGGACGGTCATCGAGCGCTGCCTGCGCAAGAACCCCGACGAGCGCCCCAGTGCCGAGAACCTCGCCCGCGGCCTGCGCGTCGTCGCCGAGGGCGTCGGCGTGCATTCCAGCAGCGCGCAGATCGGCGCCGCCGAGAACGTCGGCGTGCTCCTCGCGCCCGACCCCGCGCCCGCGCAGGTACCGGGCGCCCCCGGCGGCGCGGACCCGACGCAGGTCCTCCCGCAGAACCCGAACGGCGCCTACGACCCGAACGGCGCGACCAGCGTCCTGCCGCACACCGGCAACGCCTCGGGCGCCGCCGACCCCACCGCCGTACTCCCGAACCGCGGCGCGGCCGACCCGACCGCCGTGATGCCGCCGGTGCCGCCGGGACAGCCGGGCGGACCGGGGCAGGGCCAGGGCGGGCAGCCCGGCGGGCCCGACGACCCGCACCCCTGGCAGAACCAGCTGCGCGCCGCCCGCGACCGCAACGAGCAGACGCAGGTCCAGTACCTCGACCCGAACCAGGACCCGCTGCGCCGCCGCCCCCAGCGGCAGGTCTCCCACCCGCAGCAGCAGCCCCGCCAGGCTCCCCAGGGCCCGCCGCCCCAGCAGCCCGGCTACGGCTATCCGCAGCAGCAGCAACAGCCGCAGCGGTACGCCACCCCGCAGCCCCAGCAGCCGCCCCGGCCCCAGCCGCAGCGGTACGCCCCGCCGCCCACGCCCGAGCCCCAGCCGCCCCGGCGCGAGCCCAGGCCGCCGCGGCAGCGCAGCGCCAACCCGATGCGGATCCCCGGGCTCGGCTGCCTCAAGGGATGCCTGTTCACGCTCGTCATCATGTTCGTGGCGGGCTGGCTCATCTGGGAGCTGAGCCCCCTGCAGGACTGGATCGGCACGGGCAAGGGCTACTGGGAGCAGCTCAGCGACTGGTTCACCACCGTGACGGACTGGATCGGCGACCTGGGCGGCGGCAGCGGCTCGGGCGGCGGGACCTCGACCGGCGACTAGCCGCCGGCGGAGCGCGTTCTCGCCGAATCCGACGACGAGTCTGGAGATTTGTCGACATCCGGCGGGTGATTTCCGCCTCCGCTGTGAAGGTTGGCTCCCCGGACGCGTACTTTTAGCGCAACACGCGTCGGTAGGAGCAGCCTTGGCACGGAAGATCGGCAGCCGGTACACCGCCCACCAGATCCTCGGTCGGGGCAGTGCCGGCACGGTGTGGCTGGGCGAGGGTCCCGAGGGACCCGTCGCGATCAAGCTGCTGCGGGAGGACCTGGCGTCCGACCAGGAGCTCGTCTCGCGCTTCGTGCAGGAGCGCACCGCCCTGCTCGGCCTGGAGCACCCCCACGTCGTCTCCGTGCGCGACCTGGTGGTCGACGGCAACGACCTCGCCCTGGTCATGGACCTGGTCCGCGGTACGGATCTGCGCACCCGCCTCGACCGGGAGCGGCGGCTGGCGCCCGAGGCCGCGGTGGCGGTCGTCGCCGACGTCGCCGACGGCCTGGCCGCCGCGCACGCCGCCGGGGTCGTGCACCGCGACGTCAAGCCCGAGAACGTGCTGCTCGACATGCAGGGCCCGCTCGGCCCCGGCGGCTCGCACCCGGCCCTCCTGACGGACTTCGGGGTGGCCAAGCTCATCGACACCCCGCGGCGCACCCGCGCCACGAAGATCATCGGCACGCCGGACTACCTGGCGCCGGAGATCGTCGAGGGCCTGCCCCCGCGCGCGGCGGTGGACATCTACGCGCTGGCCACGGTCCTGTACGAGCTGCTGGCGGGCTTCACGCCGTTCGGCGGCGGCCATCCCGGCGCGGTGCTGCGCCGCCATGTGACCGAGCGCGTCGTCCCCCTCCCCGGCATCCCGGACGAGCTGTGGCAGCTGCTCGTGCAGTGCCTGGCCAAGGCGCCGGCCTCCCGGCTGCGCGCCTCCGAGCTGGGCGCCCGGCTGCGCGAGCTGCTGCCGATGCTGGCCGGGATGGGCCCGCTGGACGTGGACGAGCCCGACGCGGAGCAGGAGGACGACGCGCCCGAGGAGCCGCCGGCGTCGGCCGCGCCCGCGGGGGAGCCGGTACGACGCCGGGGAGCGGTGCCCCTGGTGCCGGGGGCGAAGCCGGCCGACTCCAACCGCGACACGCACACCTCCATGCGCGTACCGGCCCCCGACGAGCTGGCGGGCGGCGCCCGCGGCACCGCCCGGGCCCCGCGCGCGTCCGGGGCCCCGCGCCCCGGCTCGGCCCGCAACCGCGCCGCCGCGCGGCGCCGCCGGCTGGCGCTGGGCGCGGGCGCGGTCGCCCTGGTGGCGGCGATCGGCGTCGGTACATGGCTGGCCACGGGCGGTGACGAGGGCGGCGCGGGCCCGCAGGACACGCGGAACTCGGCGCCGGCCTCTCCGTGAGGCTCTCCGCCGGGCCGGGAGCGCCGTGGCCGCCGTCGCCCGTTACGGCCCGGCGAATACCGGTGGACGGAGCCGTTACGCTGGACGCGTGGCAGTCGTCGATGTATCCGAAGAGCTGAAGTCCCTCTCCTCGACCATGGAGTCGATCGAGGCCGTCCTGGACCTCGACAGGCTGAGGGCAGACATCGCCGTGCTCGAGGAGCAGGCGGCCGCGCCGTCCCTCTGGGACGACCCGGAAGCGGCGCAGAAGATCACCAGCAAGCTCTCCCACCTCCAGGCCGAGGTGCGGAAGGCCGAGGCGCTGCGCGGCCGGATCGACGATCTCGCCGTGCTCTTCGAGATGGCCGAGGAGGAGGACGACCCGGACACCCGCGCCGAGGCCGAGTCCGAGCTCACGGCCGTCAAGAAGGCGCTGGACGAGATGGAGGTCCGCACGCTGCTCTCGGGTGAGTACGACGCCCGTGAGGCGCTCGTCAACATCCGCGCCGAGGCCGGTGGCGTGGACGCCGCCGACTTCGCCGAGAAGCTTCAGCGCATGTACCTGCGCTGGGCCGAGCAGCGCGGCTACAAGACCGAGATCTACGAGACGTCGTACGCGGAGGAGGCCGGCATCAAGTCGACCACCTTCGCCGTGCAGTCGCCGTACGCCTACGGCACCCTCTCCGTCGAGCAGGGCACGCACCGTCTGGTGCGCATCTCGCCGTTCGACAACCAGGGGCGCCGCCAGACCTCCTTCGCGGGCGTCGAGATCCTCCCCGTGGTCGAGCAGACCGACCACATCGAGATCGACGAGTCCGAGCTGCGGGTGGACGTGTACCGCTCGTCCGGTCCCGGCGGCCAGGGCGTGAACACCACCGACTCCGCGGTGCGGCTCACCCACCTCCCCACCGGCATCGTGGTCTCCTGCCAGAACGAGCGCTCCCAGATCCAGAACAAGGCCACCGCCATGAACGTCCTCCAGGCCAAGCTCCTGGAGCGGCGCCGCCAGGAGGAGCAGGCCAAGATGGACGCCCTCAAGGGCGACGGTGGCAATTCCTGGGGCAACCAGATGCGTTCGTACGTGCTGCACCCGTACCAGATGGTCAAGGACCTGCGCACCGAGCACGAAGTGGGCAACCCCGAGGCCGTGTTCAACGGCGAGATCGACGGTTTCCTGGAGGCCGGCATTCGCTGGCGCAAGCAGCAGGAGAAGTAGCGCGAAAGCGGGAACGCCGCTTTGTCGACAAGGCAACTGCCGTCCTTCGGGCGGCGGTTGCCTTTTGTCTGGCCCCTTGTTCGCCGGTGATGTCTGGGTTTTACATCACACTCACACCCTTTGTGTCCGGCATACGTCCCTTACCTGGACATCGCGTACGCAACGGCCTTGACGTTGCTTTGAACATTCGCAAGGGTGAGGCGCGGCATGCGTATTTCTGGGGCGCATGTGAACCGGGGGACTTCAGTACACAGCTACCTCCCGTTGATCACGGCCCCCGAGTGCGGCCTCACTGACTAATCGGCTACTGGGGGTAGCAACTACATGACGAAGAAGACGCGCATCCGTGTCGCGCGCATAGCGGCCGGCGCAGTGATCGCGGCCGGCGCCTCCCTGACCGCCGCGGGCGCCGCTTCGGCGCTCGACATCGGCGTGAGCGCGGGTGTCGGCGACACCAACGTCGACCTCGGCGTGAGCGTCGGCGGCGACGACGAGGAGCCGACGGACCCGCCCACCGACATCCCGACGGACCCGAACCCGACCGACCCCACGGACCCGACGGATCCCACGGACCCGACGGATCCCACGGACCCGACCGATCCGACGGATCCCACGGACCCGACGGATCCCACGGACCCGACCGACCCGACGGACCCCACGGACCCCACGGACCCGACGGATCCCACGGACCCGACGGATCCCACGGACCCGACCGACCCGACGGACCCCACGGACCCGACGGACCCGACCGACCCGACGGACCCGACCGACCCCACGGACCCCGGTAACGGCGGGGACAACGGCGGTAACGGCGGGGACAACGGCGGCAACGGTGGCAACAACACCGACCCCGACGGCGGCAGCAACGACAACGTCGCCCAGGAAGAGGGTTCCTCGGCCCTGACCGACACCGGCGAAGAGGCCCAGGCCTCCGACACCGCCGCCCAGGGCAGCGGTGACGAGCTGGCCGAGACCGGCGCCGCGGAGACCACGTTCCTGCTGGTCGGCGCCGCTACGATGATCGCCGGCGGTATCGGCTTCCGCTTCCTGCCGCGACTGATGAACAACCGCGGCGCGGCTGCCTGACGGTAGCCGTACGCGTACGCCCCGCGTACGCGGCCCGCACGCACACGAAGGGGCCCGGAGCGCGATGTGCGCTCCGGGCCCCTTCCGTGGCCGTGTCCCGGGAGCCCGCAGGGCCCTCCGCGGGTGTCAGGCGGTCTGGTGGGCCAGCAGGGCCACCGCCGCGACCAGCACCGCCAGCAGGGCGATCAGCGTCATCGGATTCAGCCCCGCGAAGAAGTTCCCCTGCTGCAGCCGCTCGCGGTTCGCCCGGCACACCGGGCACCTGCCCTCGCTCACGGGCGCCGCGCAGTTAGCGCACACCAACCGGTCGTACGTCATGCGCTCACCCTCCTTGCCGCCGGCTCCGTCAGGACAACGCCCGCACCGACGCGAACGTTCCCCCTTCCACTGTGCCAGGTTCCTCGGGACCCCGCGCGCCCTCGCTCCAGGGACAAAACGCGCAACTGATACAACCCCGACCGGTGACTGCGGTCGGCTCCCCGGTTCGCGTATGGTCACGCACATCTACCCCCGGCGACCCGTGGTGCATCCGTGATCCGATTCGACAACGTCTCCAAGGTCTACCCCAAACAGAACCACCCAGCTCTCAGGGATGTCTCCCTGGAGGTCGAGAAGGGTGAGTTCGTCTTCCTCGTGGGGTCCTCCGGCTCCGGAAAGTCCACCTTCCTGCGGCTGGTCCTCCGCGAGGAGCGGTGCAGCCACGGACAGGTGCACGTTCTGGGCAAGGACCTCGCCCGCCTGTCCAACTGGAAGGTGCCGCAGATGCGGCGCCAGCTGGGGACGGTGTTCCAGGACTTCCGCCTGCTGCCGAACAAGACGGTCGGCGAGAACGTCGCCTTCGCCCAGGAGGTCATCGGCAAGTCCCGCGGCGAGATCCGCAAGTCCGTGCCGCAGGTGCTCGACCTCGTCGGGCTCGGCGGCAAGGAGGACCGCAGGCCCGGTGAGCTGTCCGGCGGTGAGCAGCAGCGCGTCGCCATCGCGCGCGCGTTCGTCAACCGGCCCAAGCTGCTGATCGCGGACGAGCCCACCGGCAACCTCGACCCGCAGACCTCCGTCGGCATCATGAAGCTGCTCGACCGCATCAACCGGACGGGCACCACCGTGATCATGGCCACCCACGACCAGAACATCGTGGACCAGATGCGCAAGCGCGTCATCGAGCTGGAGAAGGGCCGCCTCGTCCGCGACCAGGCGCGCGGCGTCTACGGCTACCAGCACTGACGACGAGGAACGGAAAGGCTTAACGAGACGCCATGCGCGCCCAGTTCGTGCTCTCGGAGATCGGTGTCGGTCTTCGCCGCAATCTGACGATGACCTTCGCAGTCATCGTCTCCGTCGCCCTGTCCCTGGCCCTGTTCGGCGGTTCGCTGCTGATGAGCGACCAGGTCAACACCATGAAGGGCTACTGGTACGACAAGGTCAACGTCACCGTCTACCTCTGCAACAAGAGCGACGCGAAGTCCGATCCCGCCTGTGCCAAGGGCGCGGTGACCGAGGACCAGAAGAAGCAGATCCTCGCCGACCTCGAAGAGCTGTCGGTCGTGGAGAAGGTGACGTACGAGTCGCAGGACGAGGCGTACAAGCACTACAAGGACCAGTTCGGCGACTCGCCGCTGGCCAGTTCGCTCACGCCGGACCAGATGCAGGAGTCGTACCGGATCAAGCTGAAGGACCCGGAGAAGTACCAGGTCATCGCGACCGCCTTCGACGGCCGGGACGGCGTGCAGTCCGTCGCGGACCAGCGCGCGACCCTGGACAACCTCTTCGAGCTCCTCAACGGCATGAACTGGGCGGCACGCGCGGTGATGGCGCTCATGCTGGTCGTCGCGCTCATGCTGATCGTCAACACGGTGCGCGTCTCGGCGTTCAGCCGGCGGCGCGAGACCGGCATCATGCGGCTGGTCGGCGCCTCGGGCTTCTACATCCAGGCGCCGTTCATCATGGAGGCGGCGGTCGCCGGTCTCATCGGCGGCGCGGTCGCCTGCGGCTTCCTGGTGACCGCGCGGTACTTCATCATCGACCACGGACTCGCCCTGGCCGACAAGCTGGCCCTGATCGACTTCATCGGCTGGGACGCCCTGCTGACGAAGCTTCCGCTCATCCTGGCCACCAGCCTGCTGATGCCCGCGTTGGCCGCGTTCTTCGCGCTGCGCAAGTACCTGAAGGTGTGACACATACCAAGAGGGCCGAACGGTCAAGCGACCGTGCGGCCCTCTTGCGTTGTCCTAGACTCACCGGCATGTCAGGTCGTGACCTGTTCTGTCAGCCCCGTCGCGCACGCCACGGGGCCGCCCTGACCTTGGTGTTCGCGAGCGTGCTCGTCGCCGGCGCGGCCACCGGCTCGTTCCCCGAGGCCGACCGGAAGCCGGCGCCCGACACGACGCCGGTGGCCGGCCAGCAGGGTCGGCCCCCTCAACACGCCGACGTCGCGCGGGCGGCCGCCGAGGCGATGGCCGACGGCAAGTCCCCCGAGGAGGCCGCCGAGCGCGCCGTCAGCCGCAGCGGGGACCGCTGGGGCGCCGTCTACTCCCGGGGCGAGTACGAGGAGTTGGAGGACGCCCTCGACGGCCGGTACACCGGCGTCGGACTCTCCGCCCGCCGCGAGCGCGACGGCCGCATCGAGGTCACCGAGGTGCGCTCCGGCTCGCCCGCCGCCGGCGCCGGGATCCGCGAGGGCGACCGGCTGCGCAGCGTCGACGGTGAGCGGGTCGACGGGCGCCCCGTCACGGAGGTCGTCTCCATACTGCGCGGCGACGCCGAGCAGGAGCCCGCCGGCACCGCCGTCCGGCTCGGCCTGGAACGCGGCACGCGCGCGTGGACCGAGACCGTACGCCGGGCCAGGCTCTCCACGGACCCCGTGACCGTGGGCACACTCGCCGGGGGCGTCACGGTCGTCAAGGTCCTCTCCTTCACCAAGGGCGTCGGCGAACAGGTGCGCGGCGCCGTGGAGCGGCTGCCGTCCGGCGCCGGGGTCGTCCTCGACCTGCGCGGCAACTCCGGCGGCCTGGTCGCCGAGGCCGTCACCGCCGCCTCCGCCTTCCTCGACGGCGGCCTGGTCGCCACGTACGACGTCGACGGCGATCAGCGGGCCCTGCACGCCGAACCCGGCGGGGACACCACCAGACCCCTGGTGGCGCTCGTCGACGGCGGCACCATGAGCGCTGCCGAGCTCCTCACCGGAGCCCTCCAGGACCGCGGACGGGCGGTCGTCCTGGGCTCGCGCACCTTCGGCAAGGGCTCGGTGCAGATGCCGAGCCGACTGCCCGGCGGCTCGGTGGCCGAGCTGACCGTCGGGCACTACCGCACTCCCTCGGGCCGCGGCGTCGACGGCACGGGCATCACGCCCGACCTGGAGACCGACCCGACCGGCCCGGCCGCCCTGGAACGGGCCCGGACGGTGCTGAGCGGGCTGGGACCGGCCGCGTAATCGGCTTTCCGCGGACCCCCTCCGTAGTGCGAAAATGGGCGGCACTATGGCTAAGGAAAAAGGGCGCAAGCTGATCGCGCAGAACAAGAAGGCGCGGCACGACTACCAGATCCTCGACACCTACGAGGCCGGCCTGGTCCTGTCCGGGACCGAGGTGAAGTCGCTGCGCCAGGGACGGGCCTCGCTGGCCGACGGCTTCGTGCAGCTGGACGGACACGAGGCGTGGCTGCACAACGTGCACGTGCCCGAGTACAGCCAGGGCACCTGGACCAACCACAGCGCCCGCCGCAAGCGGAAGCTGCTGCTGCACCGCGTGGAGATCGACAAGCTGGAGGCGAAGTCCCAGGAGACCGGTCACACGATCGTTCCCCTGGCGCTGTACTTCAAGGACGGCCGGGCCAAGGTCGAGATCGCGCTGGCGCGCGGCAAGAAGGAGTACGACAAGCGCCAGACCCTCCGGGAGAAGCAGGACCGCCGCGAGGCGGAGCGGACGATCTCGGCGATCCGGCGCAAGCAGCGGGCCTGACCCCCCGGGGAATAGGCTGGCACGTGCGTGCGTTGGTCACGTACGATGGCATCTGCACCCCACAGAGGGTGCGTGCCCCCCTCCTCGGAGGGCTTGAAAAATCAACATGGGGATGATCGGTTTCGACAGCGGATGTCGAAGCAGGGGAAGCGTGTCGAGGAAGCGGCCATGATCTCGTAAACCACAGGCCGAAAAAAATAATCGCCAACACCAAGCGCGATTCCTCCCAGCAGGCCTTCGCCCTCGCTGCCTGATCTCAGGTAGCGAAGCGAGCCTCCTACTAAGGGAGTGTCAGCCCGGGGCTGTTCCCGACCCGGATCCTGGCATCAGCTAGGGGACTAAACCTTGATCCCGGTCACGGGGTGAAGAGGGAAACCAAACAGTGACTGAGCCCGTCGGAGACTTGTCCGCGTGATCTCCGGGGCTGAGAAAATCGAAGCGGACTGCACACGGAGAAGCCCTGGTTCCGCACCGTTGGACGCGGGTTCGATTCCCGCCATCTCCACAGTTCCCATGTGGGCCTAGGCCCCGCCGCTCCAGCGCGGCGGGGCCTTCGTCATGCCCCGTCATGCCCGCGGCCGCCCCGCCGAGCCCCGAGCCGGTGCCAGGGCCAGGGCCAGCAGCAGGGCCACCGCGGCCGCCGTGACCGGCACGCCGTAGGCGGCCGTGGGGGAGAGGTGCTCCACCGTCCAGCCGCCCGCCGCGCTGCCGCAGGCGATGCCGCCGAGCAGGCCGGTCACCGCGAGGGTCATGCCCTCGTTCAGGCGGCCCTCCGGGGTGCGGTGCTGGACCAGCGTCATGGTGGTGACCATCGTCGGGGCGGTGGCCATCCCGGCGATCAGCAGCGTGAGCGCCAGCAGCGGCAGCGAGCCGGTGAGGGACGCCGCGAGCAGCGGCAGCGTCAGCAGGGCCGTCATCGCCGCGACACACCACGGCAGGCGGTGCTCGGCGGGGCCGGCCGGCTTCATCGCGCCGTACAGCAGGCCCGCCGCGCAGGAACCGGCCGCCTGAAGCGCGAGGACCACCCCGGCCGCCGCACGGTGTCCCTGTGCGTCCGCGAACGCGATCGTGACGACCTCCATGGCCCCGAAGACCCCGCCCATCGCCAGGCACACCACTAGCAGCGGCGGGATTCCCGGGACGCGGAAGGGGGCCTTCGCCGTCGGGCGCGGCCGGGCCAGCGGTTCGGTCGAGCGCTGGGCGGTGAACAGCAGCATGCCGCTGACCAGCAGCACCACGCCGACCAGCGTGCCCGCCTCCGGGAACAGCGCCGTGCACAGGAACGCGGCGAGGACCGGCCCGAGCATGAAGCACAGCTCGTCCGCGGCCTGCTCGAAGGAGTTCGCGGTGTGCAGGGCGTCGGCGGCGTCCTTCCTGCCCTTCAGCAGATGGGCCCAGCGGGCGCGGGCCATGCCGCCGGTGTTGGGCGTCGTGGCGGTGGCGGCGTACCCGGCGAACAGCGTCCAGGCGGGCGCGCCGTACCGGACGCACAGCAGCAGGGCGAGCGAGCCCAGGGCGGCGATCAGGGTGGCGGGCAGTGCCACCCGGGCCTGGCCGTGCCGGTCCACCAGCCGCGCCGTCCACGGGGCGACCAGCGCCGTCGCCGCGAGTCCCGTCGCGGTCACGGCGCCGGCGAGGGCGTACGAACCGCGGGTGCCGGCGATCATCACGACCGCGCTCACGCTGAACATGCCCATGGGTAGCCGCGCCATGAGATTTCCGATCGTGAACGCTCGGGCGCCGGGTATGGCGAGGAGGCGCCGGTAGGGGCCGGGCGGCCGGCGCCGGGTCCGCGGGCCGAAGTCGGCGGCGACCAGAGTGTCGGCGGTGACGGCGAGGAAGGTGGTCCGGGAGGACGGGCGTTCGTAGGTCGGTTGCGGCATGGGCTTACCGTCGCCCGGGGATGACCAAGGGGTCCAACACCTTCTCCGCACCCATTCACGCACGCGCGTTGTAAATTCGCCGGATGCCCGCACCCGCACACGTCGACCCCCGCCTCCTGCGCGCTTTCGTCACCGTCGCCGAGGACCTGCACTTCACCCGGGCCGCCGCCCGCCTGTACGTCGCCCAGCAGGCGCTCAGCAGGGACGTACGGCGCCTGGAGCGGGAGTTGGGCACCGAACTGTTCGTCCGGACCACCCGGCAGGTGACCCTGACGGCCGACGGCGAGCGGCTGCTGCCGTACGCCCGCCGCGCCCTCCAGGCGCAGGACGACCTCCTGGCCGCCTTCGGACAGGCCCGCCCGCTGCTGGTCGACCTCAACTCCCCGGGGCTGGTCACCGGCCGCCTGGTCCTGGAACGGGCCCGCGGGCTCGCGCCCGGGGAGGAGTTGATGGCGCGTTACGAGAGCGGGCTGACCCACGCCGCCGCCGAACTGCTCGCGGGCCGCCTCGACGTCTCCTTCGGCCGGTACGCGGGCCTCGCCCCGGCACTGCGGTCCGGGCTCGGCCACCAGCCCGTCCGCTACGAGCCCATGGCGGTCGTCCTGCCCGAGGACCACCCGCTGGCCGGGCTGCCCCAGGTGCCGCTCGACGCCCTCGCCGGCGAAACCGTGTACGCCGGGGCCGGAAACCCGCGGACGGTGGAGTGGACCGACCTCGCGCACCGCCTGTTCGAGGGGCGCGGCATCGAAGTGGCGGCACCCGCTCCGCTGGCCGTCGGGGAGGAGGAGTTTCAGCGGATCATGGACAAGACGCGCAATCCGATCCTCGCCGTGGTGAGCTTTCCGGCCATGGCGTCGACCGTGGTGCGCCCGCTCGTCGATCCCGTGCCGCTGTCGCCGGTGTCACTTGTCTGGCGAAAGGGACTGGCACACCCCGCGTTCGACGCGCTGCGCCGGGCCGCCGCCCAGGTCGCGGCCGAGGAGGGCTGGCTCCGCAGGCCCGCCGGAGGGTGGATTCCCGCCGTCGACGCCGCTGTGATGTCCGTCCACAACTGACACGTGGGAACCACACATCCTCCGCGTGCGCTACATTCTTGGCCTGAGCACGGTGTGGTACAGGGGGCGCTCGAACCTGGTGGGGGCCGGTTCGGCCGACGGGTGCTCAGAGTCGTACGCGCACCCGGAACTGTCCCTCGGGGGGAAGTGCGTGCGCGTGAAGAAATGGCAAAAAGACGCCCAACCGGAGTGGCCCCAGGCCGCGTCCGGGATGCGTGATCTCCCGGAGGCGAGACAGGATGCCGACGCCACCGAGGTGTTCCCGGCGACCCGGGCCTTCCCGGTGACCGGGGAGTTCCCGACGGCCGGAACGCCGTCCGGCGGGTCCACTGAGCCCAGCGCGTCCGGCGGGTCCGGCACGGGATGGTTCGGGGCCTCCGGTCCTGCGGGCGCCGGTACCGACGAGACGGAGATCCTCGGTTCCCGAATAGGGAGGGACCGAAGGGACCGAATAGGCGGAAGTCCGGTGGGCGCGGGCCGTACGGACCGGGGCCGGGTCGGTGATCCGTTCGGCCAGGGGCGGATAACTTGGGGCGGAACCAACCAGGCCGGGGCGAACCCGAACGAGGGGACCCCAGCCCCGAACAGGGCGAACCCGACCACGACGCCCCCGTCCGGCAAGGGCACCGAAGGCACCGCCCCGACCGGAATCGGCCAGAACGGCACCGGCCGGAACGGCACCGGCCCGGACGCCGACAGGACGGACATCCTCCCCGCGGCCCCTGTGGCCCCCGCGCCCACCCCGACCCGCGCCTTCCCCACGACCGCGCCCGGCCCCGCCACCGCCGCCCTCCGTGACCCCTGGCAGGACACCCCGGACGCCGACGCCGCCCCGGACGCCGGTGATCACACCCACGACCCGCACGAGGTCACGGTCCAGCTCGACGCCGTCCAGCTCGGTGACGGCGTGATCCGCCGGGCCGACAGCGGGCACCGCAAGAGCCGCCCGGAACGCGAGTCCGACGGACCGGTGTTCGTCGACGCGTCCGGACGCCGCAGCCGCCTGTACCGCCGTCTCGGCATCGCCGTCGGCGTCGCCTGCGCGGTCTACGCCGTCGTCATCGTCTCCACGCTGCTGTCCGGCAACTCCAACGCGCCCTGGCTGCCCGTGGAGGGCCAGCAGGAGGGCAAGCCGGCCGGTCAGGTCGACACCACCCCGCTGCCCTCGCAGTCCGCGCGGCCCTCGAACACCGGCAGCGCCGCTCCGCAGGTCAGCCCCTCCGCCGGCACCGGCGTGACCACGGCGCCGGGCGCCGACGCCCCCGCGCCCGGTACGTCGGGTACCGCGCGGCAGCCCGGCACCGGTGCCGACCCCGAGCCCTCGGAGACCGGCGCCGGCACGCAGCCGGGCGGCGGCGGCGCGACCGACCCGGACCCGACGCAGTCGACGCAGGTTCCGCCGCCCGCGACCACGGACCCGTCGACCCCGGCCGGGGGCGGCGGCGATCCCACGGTCGACCCGACCGCGCCCACCGTCGACCCCACCACGGGCACCGACCCGGGCGGCGACACGGCCGCCAACGGCGCGAGCGATCCCCTCTCCGCCGCCGGGCCCGCCGACGAGCCCGTCGTCGCCGGCCCGGACACCACCCTCACGTCCCCTTCCCTGTCCCCGGAGAACACCCTCTGATGGCATCACGCACCCGCCGTCACGGGGCCGCGCGCAGCGCCCGTGCGGGCGTCCGGCGCCGCCGCCTGCCCCTGCGTCTGCTGCTTCCGCTGCTCGTCCTGGTCGCCCTGTCGGCGATGCTCATGCTGCGCGGGTACGTGCACAGCGAGATCCTGGCCGACCACCGCGTCCAGCCGCCCGCCGCCACCGACCAGGTGCCGGAGAAGATCCTGGAGGGCGGCCCGGTCATCGACGCCCGCGGCGGCCGCACCGAGAGCCTGAGCGTGCCCGACCACCGCCTGGTCCTCACCTTCGACGACGGCCCGGACCCGACCTGGACGCCGAAGGTGCTGGACGTGCTGAAGAAGCACGACGCGCACGCGGTCTTCTTCGTCACCGGCACCATGGCCTCCCGCTACCCCGACCTCGTCGAGCGCATGGTCGACGAGGGCCACGAGGTGGGCCTGCACACCTTCAACCACCCCGACCTCTCCTTCCAGTCCAAGAAGCGCATCGACTGGGAGCTGTCGCAGAACCAGCTGGCGATCACCGGCGCCGCGGGCATCCGCACCTCGCTCTTCCGCCCGCCGTACTCCTCCTTCTCCGACGCCATGGACAACAAGTCCTGGCCGGTCACCGAGTACATCGGCAGCCGCGGCTACATCACCGTCGTCAACAACACCGACAGCGAGGACTGGCAGCGGCCCGGCGTCGACGAGATCATCCGCCGCGCCACGCCGAAGAACGGCGAGGGCGCCATCGTCCTGATGCACGACTCGGGCGGCGACCGGAGCCAGACCGTCGCGGCGCTGGACAGGTTCCTGCCCGACCTGCAGAGGAAGGGCTACGAGTTCGACAACCTCACCGAGGCCCTCGACGCGCCCAGCGCGATGAGCCCGGTGACCGGCGCCGAACTGTGGAAGGGCAAGGCCTGGGTCTTCCTCGTCCAGGCCTCGGAGAAGATCACCGACGGCCTGGTGGTGGGCCTGGCGATCATCGGGACCCTGGTCATCAGCCGCTTCGTGCTGATGCTGCTCCTCTCCGGCGTCCACGCCCGCCGGGTCCGCCGCAAGGGCTTCCGCTGGGGCCCGCCGGTGACCGAACCGGTGACGGTGCTGGTGCCGGCGTACAACGAGGCCAAGTGCATCGAGAACACCGTCCTCTCCCTGATGGCCAGTGACCATCCCGTCGAGGTCATCGTCGTCGACGACGGCTCCAGCGACGGCACGGCCCGGATCGTCGAGGCGATGGGCCTGCCGAACGTCCGGGTGATCCGCCAGCTCAACGCGGGCAAGCCGGCGGCGCTGAACCGCGGTCTGGCGAACGCCAGTCACGACATCGTCGTGATGATGGACGGCGACACCGTCTTCGAACCGTCCACCGTCCGTGAACTCGTCCAGCCCTTCGGCGACCCGAAGGTGGGCGCCGTGGCCGGCAACGCGAAGGTCGGCAACAAGGACAGCCTCATCGGCGCCTGGCAGCACATCGAGTACGTGATGGGCTTCAACCTGGACCGCCGGATGTACGACATCCTCGGCTGCATGCCGACCATCCCCGGCGCGGTGGGCGCCTTCCGGCGCTCGGCGCTGGCACCGATCGGCGGCATGAGCGACGACACGCTCGCCGAGGACACCGACGTCACCATGGCGCTGCACCGCGCCGGCTGGCGCGTGGTCTACGCCGAGAACGCCCGCGCCTGGACCGAGGCCCCCGAGACCGTCCAGCAGCTGTGGTCCCAGCGCTACCGCTGGTCGTACGGCACCATGCAGGCCATCTGGAAGCACCGCCGCGCGGTGATCGAGAAGGGCCCCTCGGGCCGCTTCGGCCGCGTGGGCCTGCCCTTCGTCTCCCTGTTCATGGTCCTGGCCCCGCTCCTGGCCCCGCTGATCGACGTCTTCCTGCTCTACGGCATCGTCTTCGGCCCGACCCAGAAGACGATCACGGCGTGGCTGGGCGTCCTGGCCATCCAGGCGGTCTGCGCGGCGTACGCCTTCCGCCTCGACCGCGAACGCATGACCCACCTGATCTCGCTGCCGCTGCAGCAGATCCTCTACCGCCAGCTCATGTACGTAGTGCTGCTCCAGTCCTGGATCACCGCGCTCACCGGCGGCCGCCTGCGCTGGCAGAAGCTCCGGCGCACCGGCGTGGTCGGGGCGCCCGGCGGCTCGGTGCCGCGCCAGGGCTCGCGGGGCAGCGATGATCGGAGGCCCGTGGCATGACCCACGGATACACGACCGGTACGGGTACGAACCCGGAGCCGGCCGGCCCGTACGGAACCCCGTACGCGGGGGCCCCGGACGGGGGAGGCCCGTACGGTGCCGCGGGGATGCCGTACGCCGTCCCGCAGCAGCGCACGACGGAGCCCGCACCCGAGCCCGGCACCGCGCCCGATCCCGCCCCGGCCGCCAAGAAACCGGGCCGTGACCGGTACCTGGACCTGCTGCGCTCCATCGCGCTGGTCCGCGTCGTGGTGTACCACCTGTTCGGCTGGGCCTGGCTGACGGTGGTGTTCCCGTCGATGGGCGTCATGTTCGCGCTGGCGGGTTCGCTGATGGCGCGTTCGCTGAAGCGTCCGGCGATGGGCGTGATCCGCGGGCGCGTGCGCCGCCTCCTGCCGCCGATGTGGGCGTTCGCCGCGGTCGTGCTCGCGATGATGTTCATGAACGGCTGGAACCCTACGGACGACCCGGACCGCGGGGGCACCTGGGGTCTGATCGAGCTGTTCAACTACATCGTGCCGATCGGCGCGCCGCCCTACCCTTGGCACATCGGCTCCCAGTCCGGCCTGCTGGAGGACACCTGGGCGGTGCAGGCCGCGGGGCCGCTGTGGTACCTGCGCGCCTACCTGTGGTTCGTCATCGCCTCCCCGCTGCTGCTGTGGCTGTTCCGCAAGGCCCCCTGGCCGACGCTGCTCGCGCCGCTCGGCCTCACGGCGATCGTCGGCACGGGCGTGGTGACCATTCCCGGCGAGACGGGCAACGCCGTCACCGACTTCGCCGTCTACGGCGGCTGCTGGGTCCTGGGCTTCGCCCACCACGAGGGCCTGCTGAAGCAGATCCCGCGGTACGTCTCCGTCTCCTGCGCGTCCCTGATCATGGCCTTCGGCCTGTGGTGGGCCTCGAACCATCTGGGCCCCGACGGGTGGGACCTCAACGACATCCCGCTGGCCCAGGCCACCTGGTCGTTCGGGTTCGTCGTGATCCTGCTCCAGTACTCCCCGTCGTGGCGGGAACTGCCGGGCCGGCTGGCCAAGTGGGACAAGCTGGTGACCCTCTCCAACAACCGCGCGGTCACCATCTACCTGTGGCACAACCTGCTGATCATGGCGACGGTCCCGATCATCGACCTGGCCTACCAACTTCCCTTCATGCAGAGCGAGCGCGCGGTGGCCGCCCTCGACGGCGCGTACACGATCTGGATGTTCGCCCTCGTCTGGCCGCTCATCGGCCTGATGGTCCTCGCCGTGGGCTGGGTCGAGGACCTGGCGGCGAAGCGCAAGCCGCGGCTGTGGCCGAACGGCACCAAGCGCTCCGCCGGGAGCCGGCCCAGGGCGCGGGCGGCCCACCGGGGTTGACGCCGGTCGGCCCCGGGTACCGTGCCGCCGCGTCCCGTGCGAGACTGCCCCGGTTGCGGAAGTGAACAGGGCGGCGTGAGCCGGTCAGGGGGACAGGCGGGATGAGTAAGCGCCAGACGCAGAAGATGCTGCAGCTGATGGCGAGCGGGGAGCCGGTCGAGCTCACCAGTCCGATGGCGTCCGTGAAGAAGCTCGCCAAGCTCGCCTTCATCGCCCAGCAGTTCGGGTACGAGTACGCCGACGTGCGGCAGGGCGGCGGGAGCAACAGCTCGCTCCGGATGCTGCTGGTCCCCGACCCCAGCCCGCAGGCCCGGAGCCGGGCCGCACAGAACTGGGCGCAGTACCCGAACGCCGGCGACGGGGTGTCGGTGCCGCCGCTCGTGCCGGACGCCTTCGAACTCCTCAAGGCGCGGATCAACTTCGACCTCACCGGCAAGAGCGCCGAGAAGCGGATGGGCTACGGCGCACTCGGCGTCACCGTCGGCTGCGTGGTCCTCGCCTACCGCTTCGGCGGTGCGTCCGGCGACTTCGTCGTGGCCGCGATCATCTGGCTGTGCGTCCTGGCGCTCCTGGGCGTCGGCTTCCTCGTCAACCGCAAGCGCAACGCCAAGTTCGCGGCGCGGCTGCGGGCCGCCGGGTTCGTGCCGGTGGCCGACGAGACGGGGCGGGTGCGGTACCTGGCGCCGGGGGCGCAGCCGCCGGGGCACGGGAATCCGTTCGGCGGTGTCGGCGGGCCCGTGGCCGGCGGCGCCCCGTACGGCTATCCGCAGGCGCCCGCCGCGCCCGCCGCACCCGGTGGCTACGGACAGCCCGCGCCCGGCCCGTACGCCCCGCAGCAGCCGCCGTACCCGGCCCAGGCCGCTCAGCCCTCGTACGGGCAGCCGCAGCCCCAGCCGTACGCGCCGCCGCAGGCGCAGCAGCCCTACCCGCCCCAGCCCTACCCCCAGCAGCAGCCTCCTCACTGGCAGCCCCAGCCCCCGCAGGGCTGACGGCGGATCCTCGGCGACCTCTCATCCCGCCCCGGCGCCGGGTGAGAGCAACGTTCCCTTCCGGTCATCCACAGCCCCACCGGCCCGAAACGCGTCCTTACTAGCTTCGGTGCAACCGAGCGACCGAGATGTGGAGCACCGTGGAGGCGTCATGAGAGTCCCTGGCGGCCGCTGGATCCAGCACTGGGATCCGGAGGACGAGACCTTCTGGAAGGAGACGGGGGAGCGGGTCGCACGGCGGAACCTGTTCTTCTCCGTCCTCTCCGAACACATCGGGTTCTCGGTCTGGACCCTGTGGTCCGTGCTGGTGCTCTTCATGGGGCCGGAGTACGGGCTGACGCCGGCCGACAAATTCCTGCTGACGTCCGTGGTCACGCTCGTCGGGGCCGTCGTGCGGGTGCCCTACACCTTCGCGGTCGCGATCTTCGGCGGGCGGAACTGGACGATCGTCTCCGCCGGGTTGCTGCTCGTGCCGACCGTGGCCGCGTTCACGGTCATGGAGCCCGGCACGTCCTTCTCGACCTTCCTCCTCGTCGGGCTGCTGGCCGGCATCGGCGGCGGCAACTTCGCCTCCTCCATGACCAACATCAACGCCTTCTTCCCGCTCAGGAGGAAGGGCTGGGCGCTCGGCCTCAACGCCGGGGGCGGGAACATCGGCGTGCCGGTCATCCAGCTGGCCGCGCTCGCGATCATCGGGGCGAGCGGCGGGCCGCGGGTGCTGCTCGGCATCTACATCCCGCTGATCCTGGTGGCCGCCGTCCTCGCCGCCTGCTTCATGGACAACCTCGCCTCCGTGAAGAACGACACCGGGGCCGCCAAGGACGCCGCCCGGGACGCCCACACCTGGATCATGGCCGTGCTGTACATCGGCACGTTCGGGTCGTTCATCGGGTACAGCTTCGCCTTCGGGCAGGTGCTCCAGACCCAGTTCGGGCGGACCCCGCTCCAGGCGGCGTACCTCACCTTCATCGGCCCGCTGCTCGGCTCCCTGATCCGGCCGCTGGGGGGCAGGCTCGCCGACCGGTACGGCGGCGCGCGGATCACGCTGTGGAACTTCGTCGCCATGGCCGCCGCCACCGCCGTACTCGTCGCGGCCAGCATGGCGAAGTCGCTCGGGCTGTTCGTCGCCGTGTTCGTGGTGCTGTTCGTGCTCAGCGGGCTCGGCAACGGTTCGACGTTCAAGATGATCCCCGGCATCTTCCAGAACAAGGCGCTCGCCAAGGGACTGAGGGGGGAGGATGCCGTGGCGTACGGGCGGCGGCTCTCCGGTGCCTCCATGGGGCTGATCGGCGCGGTGGGCGCGCTCGGCGGCGTCGCCATCAACCTCGCCTTCCGGCAGTCCTTCCTCTCCCTCGGCTCGGGCACCGGCGCCTTCGTGGCCTTCCTCGCCTACTACGCCGTCTGCTTCGCCGTCACGTGGGCGGTATACCTTCGCCGCCCGGCCGTACGGCCGCCGGACGGACCGGCGGGCCCGGCGGAGACGAAGGACCGGCTCAGCTACGCCCAGGTATGACGTAACACTGGTGACATGAAGCCGAACCGAGCCCGTCACGCACCGTTGACAGGCTCGGTCGGCACGTGAGTATGCACGTGGGTGTGAACGATCGGAGCGCGGCGAGCCATGGACGACGAACAGCAGCGGCCTGACCACGGTCCCCTGGCCGGATTCACCGTGGGCGTGACCGCCGCCCGCCGGGCCGACGAACTGGGCGCGCTGCTCCAGCGGCGCGGTGCCGCCGTCCTGCACGCCCCGGCGCTCAGGATCGTGCCGCTCGCCGACGACAGCGAGTTGCTGGCCGCGACCAAGCAGCTCATCGACCAGGCACCGGACGTCGTCGTGGCCACCACCGCCATCGGCTTCCGGGGGTGGGTCGAGGCCGCCGACGGCTGGGGGCTGGGCGAAGCCCTGCTGGAGCGGCTGCGGGCGGTGGAACTGCTCGCGCGCGGACCCAAGGTCAAGGGCGCGGTCCGGGCCGCCGGGCTGACGGAGGAGTGGTCGCCGGCCTCCGAGTCCATGGCCGAGGTACTGGACCGGCTGCTGGAGGAGGGCGTCGACGGCCGCCGGATCGCCGTACAGCTGCACGGTGAGCCGCTGCCCGGGTTCGTGGAGGCGCTGCGGGCGGGCGGGGCGGAGGTCGTCGGGGTACCCGTCTACCGGTGGCTGCCGCCGGAGGACCTCGGGCCCGTGGACCGGCTGCTGGACGCCGCCGTCTCCCGTGGCCTGGACGCCGTGACGTTCACCAGCGCGCCGGCCGCCGTGTCCCTCCTCGCCCGCGCCGAGGAGCGCGGCATGCTGCCCGAGCTGCTCGCCGCCCTCGGACACGAGGTGCTGCCCGCCTGCGTCGGACCGGTCACCGCGGTGCCGCTCCAGGCGCACGGCGTCGACACGGTCCAGCCCGAACGCTTCCGGCTGGGCCCCCTCGTACAGCTGCTCTGCCAGGAGCTGCCGGCCCGCGCCCGTGCCCTGCCCGTCGCCGGGCACCGGCTGGAGATCCGCGGGCACGCGGTGCTGATCGACGGGGCGCTCAGGACCGTGCCGCCCGCCGGCATGTCCCTGCTGCGGGCACTGTCCCGGCAGCCGGGCTGGGTGGTGCCCCGGGCCGAGCTGCTGCGGGCGCTGCCGGGCACCGGCCGCGACGAACACGCCGTCGAGACGGCGATGGCCCGCCTGCGTACGTCCCTCGGCACCCCCAAGCTGATCCAGACGGTGGTGAAACGCGGCTACCGCCTGGCCCTGGACCCGGCGACGGACGCCAAGTACACGGACGGGTGAGGCGGTACGAGGGGTTCCGGGGGCGGGAGCGGGCAGGCACTGTAGAGGGAGCGTTCCACCTGCTCCCCTTCTCGGCCCGCCCCACCGGGCAACCCCTAGGCGGTGACAGGAACATGGCACTGGGTACGGCCACCGACCCGTACGAGCTGCGCTTCGACACCGGGCGGATCTGCCTGGATCTCATCGCCACCACCCATCCCATGGAACGGCTCGACCGCGTCGAGGCGCTGCGCGCCTGGATCACCGGCTCCGGACTCGTCCCGCCCGGCACCCCACTGGCCCACGCCGACGCGCTCTGGCTGACCGGTTTCCGCGAACTGCGCGGCCAGACCACCCGCCTGGTCCGCTCCAGGTCCGCGCCCGGCACCCACCCGTACGACCTCGCGCTGGCCCGCGTCAACGACCTCGCCGTCACCGCGCCCCCGGCCCCGCGCGCGGTCCACGGCGAGGACGGCGCGCTGGTCCGGGAGCTGACCGGGCCCCCCGAGTGCGCGGCGCTGCTCGGCGCCCTCGCGCGGGACGCCGTGGAACTGCTCACCGACCCCGTCGCGCGGGCGAGTCTGAGGCAGTGCGAGGGCGACAACTGCCCGATCGTGTACGTGGACACCTCCCGCGGACGCCGCCGGCGCTGGTGCTCCAGTGAGATCTGCGGCAACCGCGAGCGCGTCGCCCGGCACCGCCGCCGCGCCGCCCTCGCCCGATAAGCGCGGCGGTGAGTACGCCGGTAAGTACGACTGTGTCCCCTTCGTCGCGCCGGCTTCGAGAAACTGTCATCTCGCTTTGAACACCCCGCACTTCGCGTCCGTACCGAATGGGCGAGCGACCGACTGGGGGAACCCCCGGACATCGGAGGTGGGCGTGCGCAAGGATTCCGTCGTGGCCAATGAACGTGGTGCGAGGGCCCGACATCGCATGTCCCAGGCACCCTCGGAACCCGACGAGGAGCTGATGCGCGCGCTGTACCGGGAGCACGCCGGCCCCTTGCTGGCCTACGTGCTGCGGCTGGTGGCGGGGGACCGGCAGCGCGCCGAGGACGTCGTCCAGGAGACGCTCATCCGTGCCTGGAAGAACGCCGGTCAGCTCAACCGTGCGACCGGATCGGTACGCCCCTGGCTGGTGACGGTCGCCCGGCGCATCGTCATCGACGGCCACCGCAGCCGGCAGGCCCGGCCGCAGGAGGTCGATCCGTCGCCGCTGGAGGTCATCCCCGCGGAGGACGAGATCGACAAGGCGCTGTGGCTGATGACGCTGTCGGACGCGCTCGACGACCTGACCCCGGCTCACCGGGAGGTCCTCGTCGAGACGTACTTCAAGGGGCGTACCGTCAATGAGGCGGCGCAGACACTGGGCATACCCAGCGGCACCGTTCGCTCCCGGGTGTTCTACGCCCTGCGTTCGATGAAGCTGGCTCTGGAGGAGCGGGGGGTGACGGCGTGATGAGCGGGTACGGGGGAGTTCAGGGATTCGGCGGGGGATTCGGCCCGGGTGATACGGGTAATTCTGTCCCCATGCAGGGATCACCGGCGCCGAACGAGCACGAGACCGTCGGCGCCTACGCCCTCGGCATTCTCGACGACGCGGAGGCGACCGCCTTCGAGGCGCACCTCGCCGGCTGCGAATGGTGCGCCCAGCAACTCGACGAGCTGGCCGGGATGGAGCCCATGATGGCCGCGCTCGCGGACCTGCCGGGTACCGGCACGCCCGCGATCGCCGAGTCGCTGACGGTGAAGCCGAGCCCGCGGCTGGCGGAGAAGCTCGTCGACGAGGTCGCCGAGCGCCGCGCGAGCAAACGCCGCCGCAACTTCTACCTGGTGGGCACCGCCGCCGCGCTGATCATCGGCGGCCCGTTCGCCGCCGTGGCGACGACGGACGGCGGCGGTGACGACGGCGGCGGGAAGAAGACCGAGGCCACCCGGCAGGCCGCGAGCCCCGCCGAGTCCGCCTTCGCCGCCATGCCCGACCGGGTCACGGCGACCGACCCGACCACCGAGGTCAGCGCGACCGTGGCCCTGCAGAAGAAGGCCTGGGGCACCGACGCGGTCCTGGAACTGAAGAACCTCAAGGGCCCCGAGAAGTGCTCCCTGATCGCCGTCGGCAAGAACGGCGAACGCGAGACGGTCACCTCCTGGTCGGTCCCGGACTGGGGATACGGCATCCCGGACGCCACCACCGACAAGGGCAAGAAGCCTCTCTACGTGCAGGGCGGCGCCGCCTTCGAACCCAACCAGATCGACCGCTTCGAGGTCATGACCTTCGACGGCGAGCGGCTGGTGGAGGTGGACGCGTAGGCCCGTCACCGGACGGGCCGTGGCTTCCGGGGCCCCCTTCGCGTACCTTTGACGGCTGCCCAGCACGTCAGAAGGGGGCCCGGTGGCCGCACAGGCGCAACAGGACTCAGCGGTCGACTCGGTTCACGACTCCGTACGGGAGGACTCCGTACGAGAGGACTCCGTACGAGACCGAGAGATCAGCGTGGAACAGGCACACCTGGACCGGGTGTACCGCCGCCTCGAGGAGAAGATCCACGAGGCCGAGTTCCTCATGCAGGACGCCGCGCAGCGCGGCCACGTCGGCACGCCCGGCGCGCTCGCCGAGCGCGACGCGCAGGTCTTCCGGGCCGGCATCCACCTCAGCCGCCTGAACAACGAGTTCGAGGACTTCCTCTTCGGCCGTATCGACCTGCTCCTCGGCAAGGACGGCAAGAAGGGCCCGGACGGCGCGTACACGGCCGTCGAGCCCGCCGAGGGCGCTCTGCGGCCCGACAACACCGCCGACATCGCCGAGACCCTGCACATCGGCCGCATCGGCGTCCTGGACGAGGACTACGCCCCGCTGGTCATCGACTGGCGGGCGCCCGCCGCGGCCCCCTTCTACCGGTCCACGCCGGTCGATCCGGGCCGGGTCGTGCGCCGCCGGGTGATCCGCTCCAAGGGGCGGCGCGTCCTCGGTGTCGAGGACGACCTCATGCGGCCCGAGATCAGGGCCCGCCTGGACGGCGAGGAGCTGGCCGTGGTCGGCGACGGCGCCCTGATGGCCGCCCTGGGACAGGCCCGCACGCACTCCATGCGGGACATCGTGGCCTCCATCCAGGCCGAGCAGGACCTGGTGATCCGCGCCCCCGCCGCCTCCGTGACGTACGTCGAGGGCGGCCCCGGCACCGGCAAGACCGCCGTCGCCCTGCACCGGGCGGCGTACCTGCTCTACCAGGACCGGCGCCGGTACGCGGGCGGCATCCTCATCGTCTCGCCGACCCCGCTCCTGGTGGCGTACACCGAGGGCGTGCTGCCCTCCCTCGGCGAGGAGGGCCAGGTCGCCATCCGCGCGATCGGCTCGCTGACCGAAGGCGCCGAGGCCACGCTGTACGACTCCCCGGCGACCGCCCGCGCCAAGGGCTCCTCCCGCATGCTCAGGGTGCTGCGCCGGGCCGCGCGCGGAGCGCTGGAGCCGAGCGACTCGCCGACCCTGCTGCGGGTCGTCGCCTTCGGCCGCCGCCTCGAACTGGAGGCGGAGGAGCTGGCCGGCATCCGCCGCACCGTCCTCGGTGGCACCGCGCCCGTCAACCTGCTGCGCCCCCGCGCCCGCCGGCTGCTCCTGGACGCCCTGTGGGCCAAGTCGGGCGCCGGGACCCGGCACAGCGACCCCGAGCTGGCCGCCGAGCTGCGCTCCTCCTTCGACGAGGACGTCAGCTCCGAGGACTCCTTCACCGCCTTCCTCGACGCCTGGTGGCCGGAGCTGACCCCGGGCGCCGTGCTGGCGGCCATGGCGGACGAACGGCGCCTCGGCCGCTGGGCCCGGCGCGTCCTCAACCCGGGCGAGGTCCGCAAGGTGGCCCGTTCGCTGCGCCGCGAGGGCCACTCCGTGCACGACATCGCCCTGCTCGACGAACTCCAGGCGATCGTCGGCACCCCGGCCCGCCCCCGCAAGCGGCGCGAGCTGGACCCGCTGGACCAGCTCACCGGCCTGGACGAGTTGATGCCGCAGCGCGAGGAGACCCAGTGGGAGCGCGCCGAGCGGCTGGCGCAGGAGCGCACCGAGTACGCGCACGTCATCGTCGACGAGGCCCAGGACCTCACCCCCATGCAGTGGCGGATGGTGGGCCGCCGCGGCCGGCACGCCACGTGGACGGTCGTCGGCGACCCGGCCCAGTCCTCCTGGTCCGACCCCGAGGAGGCGGCCGCGGCCCGCGACGAGGCCCTGGGCACCCGCCCGCGCCGCCGCTTCGAGCTGACCGTCAACTACCGCAACCCGGCGGAGATCGCCGAGCTGGCGGCCAAGGTGCTCGCCCTCGCCATGCCGGGCTCCGAGTCCCCGACGGCGGTGCGCTCGACGGGCGTGGAACCGCGCTTCGCGGTGGTGGAAGACACCCTCGCGGGGGCGGTCCGGGCGGAGGCGGCCCGGCTGCTGGACCTCGTCGACGGCACCGTCGGCGTCGTGGTCGCCATGAACCGCCGCGAGGAGGCCCGGCGCTGGCTGGCCGGGCTCGGCGACCGCGTGGTGGCGCTCGGCAGCCTGGAGGCCAAGGGTCTGGAGTACGACGCCACGGTCGTCGTCTCGCCCGCCGAGATCGCCGACGAGTCGCCCGCCGGGCTGCGCGTGCTGTACGTCGCCCTGACCCGGGCCACCCAGCAGCTGACGGTCGTCTCCTGCCAGCGGGACGAACCGGACGCCGCGGGGGTGCCGGACCTGCTGCGCGACTGAGCGGCTCAGGAGAGACACCGGGACATGCGAGAGGCCCGCGCCGTGGGACGGCGCGGGCCTCTCGTCTTCACTTTCTTCGATTAGGTGGCACCGACCCGCCATGCTCGCCTCGCGGCAAGTGGTCGCTCGTAGCGACGAAGGTTGGGCCCGGGGGCTTGGATCGAGCCGGTGCCACGTCCAAGGTAACAAACGATCCCCGCAAGACAATTCCCGTCCCGCGGGTTCTTTCCCGGGCCGGTCCCCCTCTTCCGTCGACCCGCAACTTCTCGTATGGTGGAAGTCGTTTTCCGAAAGTGCTCGGGGCCCGGTGGGACGGTGCGCGAACACAAAGTTCGCAACCCGGGGTGGCTACCACGTACTCAGTGGTAGGTGCGACGATCGGACGGCACAAACGCAGTTACACGGTGAAAGCAGAGGAAGTCGGCCATGGCAACGGCGCCCAGCGTCTCCTACTCGATGACGGTCCGACTGGAGGTGCCCGCGGGCGGGACAGCGGTCTCGCAGCTCACCACCGCGGTGGAGTCCGCCGGTGGCTCCGTCACCGGTCTCGACGTCACGGCCTCCGGCCACGACAAGCTCCGTATCGACGTCACCATCGCCGCCGGCTCGACCTCCCACGCCGACGAGATCGTGGAGCAGCTGCGCGGCATCGAGGGCGTCAGCCTGGGCAAGGTCTCCGACCGTACCTTCCTCATGCACCTCGGCGGCAAGATCGAGATGGCGTCGAAGCACCCCATCCGCAACCGCGACGACCTGTCCATGATCTACACGCCGGGTGTGGCCCGCGTCTGCATGGCGATCGCCGAGAACCCCGAGGACGCCCGCCGCCTGACCATCAAGCGCAACTCCGTTGCGGTCGTGACGGACGGTTCGGCGGTGCTGGGCCTCGGCAACATCGGCCCCAAGGCCGCGCTGCCGGTGATGGAGGGCAAGGCGGCCCTGTTCAAGCGCTTCGCCGGTATCGACGCCTGGCCGCTCTGCCTCGACACCCAGGACACCGACGCGATCGTCGAGATCGTCAAGGCCATCGCCCCGGGCTTCGCCGGCATCAACCTGGAGGACATCTCCGCCCCCCGCTGCTTCGAGATCGAGGCCCGGCTGCGCGAGGCCCTCGACATCCCCGTCTTCCACGACGACCAGCACGGCACCGCCATCGTCGTCCTCGCCGCCCTGACCAACGCCCTGCGCGTCGTCGACAAGCCCATCGAGAACGTACGGGTCGTCATGTCCGGCGCCGGCGCGGCGGGTACGGCCATCCTCAAGCTGCTGATCGCCGCGGGTGTGAAGAACGCCGTCGTCGCCGACATCCACGGCGTGGTGCACGCGGGCCGCGCGGACCTGGTCGACGCCGCCCCGGAGTCGGCGCTGCGCTGGATCGCCGACAACACCAACCCCGAGGGCCTCACCGGCACCCTGAAGGAGGCCGTGCACGGCGCCGACGTCTTCATCGGCGTCTCGGCCCCGAACGTCCTGGACGGCGACGACGTGGCCGCCATGGCCGACGGCGCGATCGTGTTCGCGCTCGCGAACCCCGACCCCGAGGTCGACCCGGCGATCGCCCGCCAGACCGCGGCGGTCGTCGCCACCGGCCGCTCCGACTTCCCGAACCAGATCAACAACGTGCTGGTCTTCCCGGGCGTGTTCCGGGGCCTGCTGGACGCGCAGTCCCGCACGGTCAACACCGAGATGATGCTGGCCGCCGCGCACGCCCTCGCGGACGTGGTGACCGAGGACGAGATCAACCCGAACTACATCATCCCCAGCGTCTTCAACGACAAGGTCGCCGGTGCCGTAGCGGGCGCCGTGCGGGACGCGGCGAAGGCCGCCGGAGTGGTGGCGTAGGTTCCCCCGGCGGGGGAAGGCGGCCGGTGGCGTGGTGGTGAGGATCACCACGGCGGGCCGCCCCTCCGGCGCGTCGCGGGATGTCGGGCCTCGGATCGCCCTCTAGGGTTGCGCAAGGCTCAGGCCCTCTCGGCGTGTGACTCCCAAGGGTGTTCTCACGACTCCTGGGGGTGCCGGATTGGCTTTACCGCCGCAGGTGGAGGCAGGATGCCTCCCTGGGCGCGAGGGTCTGACGACCGACCCGGGTCCGGGGAGTGTCCGAGGACCCTGGCAGCATCGGCATCGCTGTGCCCAACATGCGGCTCCGCCGCGTGGCACGCCTCAACGGCAAGAAGAACACGGGAGTAACAACATGAACCGCAGTGAGCTGGTGGCCGCGCTGGCCGACCGCGCCGAGGTGACCCGCAAGGACGCCGACGCCGTGCTGGCCGCGTTCGCCGAGGTTGTCGGCGACATCGTCTCCAAGGGCGACGAGAAGGTCACCATCCCCGGCTTCCTGACCTTCGAGCGCACCCACCGTGCCGCTCGCACCGCCCGCAACCCGCAGACCGGCGAGCCGATCCAGATCCCGGCCGGCTACAGCGTCAAGGTCTCGGCGGGCTCGAAGCTCAAGGAAGCCGCCAAGGGCAAGTAACCGCTCCGCTTGGAGCGCCGGGGACTGTGCGGATCGTTCGTTCGGGATGCGGTCGTTTCGCGGCTGCGGGCCGTGTGTGGCTGGTCGCGCAGTTCCCCGCGCCCCTTGCAGGGGCGCTCGTCTCAACGCCGGTGGGGCGGTCACCCGGGATCGGGTGACCGCCCCACCGGCGTGTTCGGGGGTGTCTAGCCGAGTGCCTTGCCCGGCAGTTCCACCTTCGCGCCCAGTTCCACGAGCTTCTCCATGAAGTTCTCGTAGCCCCGGTTGATCAGGTCGATGCCGTGGACCCGGGAGGTGCCCTGGGCCGCGAGGGCGGCGATGAGGTAGGAGAAGCCGCCGCGCAGGTCGGGGATGACCAGGTCGGCGCCCTCCAGCTTGGTCGGTCCCGACACCACGGCCGAGTGCAGGAAGTTGCGCTGGCCGAAACGGCAGTGGGAGCCGCCCAGGCACTCGCGGTAGAGCTGGATGTGGGCGCCCATCTGGTTGAGCGCGGAGGTGAAGCCGAGCCGCGACTCGTAGACCGTCTCGTGGACGATGGACAGGCCCGTGGCCTGCGTCAGGGCGACCACCAGGGGCTGCTGCCAGTCCGTCTGGAAGCCGGGGTGGACGTCCGTTTCCAGGGCGATGGACTTCAGCTGACCGCCCGGGTGCCAGAAGCGGATGCCCTCGTCGTCGATCTCGAAGGCGCCGCCCACCTTCCGGTAGGTGTTCAGGAACGTCATCATCGACCGCTGCTGGGCGCCGCGGACGTAGACGTTCCCCTCGGTCGCCAGCGCCGCCGAGGCCCAGGAGGCGGCTTCCAGGCGGTCCGAGAGGGCACGGTGGGTGTAGCCGCCCAGCTCGTCCACACCGGTGATGCGGATCGTGCGGTCGGTGTCCATCGCGATGATCGCGCCCATTTTCTGCAGTACGCAGATCAGGTCCTCGATCTCCGGCTCCACGGCGGCGTTGGACAGCTCTGTGACGCCCTCGGCCAGCACGGCCGTCAGCAGCACCTGCTCGGTCGCGCCGACGGACGGGTACGGCAGGTTGATCTTCGTACCGCGCAGCCGCTGCGGGGCCTCCAGGTACTGGCCGTCCGCACGCTTCTCGATCTTCGCGCCGAACTGCCGCAGCACCTCGAAGTGGAAGTCGATGGGCCGGCCGCCGATGTCGCAGCCGCCCAGGCCCGGGATGAACGCGTGGCCGAGGCGGTGCAGCAGGGGGCCGCAGAACAGGATCGGGATGCGCGACGAGCCCGCGTGGGCGTCGATGTCGGCGACGTTCGCGCTCTCCACGTGGGAGGGGTCGAGCACCAGCTCGCCGGGCTCCTCGCCCGGGCGGACGGTCACCCCGTGCAGTTGCAGCAGTCCGCGTACGACCCGCACGTCGCGGATGTCCGGCACGTTGCGCAGCCGGCTCGGCGCACTGCCCAGCAGGGCGGCCACCATGGCCTTCGGCACGAGGTTCTTCGCACCGCGGACCCGGAGCTCGCCCTCCAGCGGGGTTCCGCCGTGGACAAGCAGTACGTCATCAGCGCCGTTGACGGTCATGAATCTCGCGTTCCGTGGGGGTTGGGCAGGGGCCAGAAGGGAAAGGGTAATCGCCTTGTACCCCCCTTCAGTAAGCCTGTGCACGGTCCGGCGATGTCATGGGTTTGTCACAACACGAACCGTTCACCGCCGGGCACGGGCGGTCACGGCTGCGGCGCGCGCACGGCGCACGTGTTCACCCCCGTGCCCCCGATTGCCTCCCCACGGGAGGGGAACATGCGGGATCATGTCAGGCATGACCGAGGTGTCCTCGCTCACGGGGCGGCTGCTCGTGGCAACGCCCGCCCTGGCGGACCCGAACTTCGAGCGTGCGGTGGTGCTCCTCCTCGACCACGACGAGGAGGGTTCCCTCGGCGTCGTCCTCAACCGTCCCACGCCGGTCGACGTGGGCGACATCCTGGAGGGCTGGGCGGACCTGACCGGCGAACCCGGCGTCGTCTTCCAGGGCGGCCCGGTGTCGCTCGACTCGGCCCTCGGCGTGGCCGTCGTCCCCGGCGGGGCGTCCGGCGAGCGGGCGCCGCTGGGCTGGCGCCGGGTGCACGGCGCGATCGGACTGGTGGACCTGGAGGCGCCGCCGGAGCTGCTGGCCCCCGCCGTGGGCGCCCTGCGGATCTTCGCCGGGTACGCGGGCTGGGGCCCCGGTCAGCTGGAGGACGAGCTGACGGAGGGCGCCTGGTACGTGGTGGAGTCCGAGCCCGGCGACGTGTCCTGCCCGGTGCCCGAGAGGCTCTGGCGCGAGGTGCTGCGCCGCCAGCGGGGCGACCTGGCGATGGTGGCGACGTATCCGGACGACCCCTCGCTCAACTGATCTCCCGGCCGGAGCGTGTGAGCTTCGATACCCGGGCTTTAAGTACCCTGGCATGCATGAGCACTCTCGAGCCCGAGCGCGGGACTGGTACGGGGACCCTCGTAGAGCCGACACCGCAGACCTCCCACGGTGACGGTGACCACGAGCGCTTCGCCCATTACGTCCAGAAGGACAAGATCATGGCGAGCGCCCTCGACGGCACCCCCGTCGTGGCGCTGTGCGGCAAGGTCTGGGTACCGGGCCGCGACCCGAAGAAGTACCCGGTCTGCCCCATGTGCAAGGAGATCTACGAGTCCATGAGCGGCGGCGGAGACGAGGGCAAGGGCGGCGACAAGAAGTAGCCGCCTTCCCGACCGAGTTCTTCGAAGGCCCCCGGAGTGTGCCCGCGCGCACTCCGGGGGCCTTCGCGTTGTCACGAAGTGGTTGAGACCTCTTGTGGACATGTTCATGTACTCCATAACCTCCTGGGTGTTGTGCAGAGCGAAACCGTCATTGCATATGTTGCAACGCACGCCCGGAGGAACACTCCATGAAGCTCGCCCCCCGCCTGGCCGTATCGCTGGCCGCCGCCGTCGTCACCGCGACCGCCTGCGCCCCCCAGACGTCCGACAACTCCTCCTCCGGCAAGGACGAGAAGAGCGGCACGCTACGGGTCTGGCTCTTCCAGGAGGTCAACACCAAGCCGAAGGAAAAGGTCGTCGACGCGGTCCTCGCCGACTTCGAGAAGGCGCACGAGGGCACGAAGGTCGACGTCGAGTACATCCCCGTCGAGACCCGCGCCCAGCGCATCAAGGCCGCCTTCAACGACCCCGACAGCGCCCCCGACGTCATCGAGTACGGCAACACCGACACCGCCGGCTACGTCAAGGACGGCGGGCTGATGGACGTCACCGAGGACTTCGGGGCCTGGGACGAGGCCAAGGACGCCGACCCCACCGCCCGGCAGTCCGTCACCGTGGACGGCAAGATCTACGGCGCCCCCTACTTCGTCGGCGTCCGCGCCCTGTACTACCGGACCGACGTCTTCGACGAACTCGGCCTCGAAGCCCCCAAGTCGCTGGACGAGCTGGCGTCCACCGCGAGGAAGGTCCGCGCCGCGAAGCCCGACCTCTACGGCATCGCGGTCGGCGGCGCCTACACCTACGGCGCGATGCCCTTCATCTGGGCGAACGGCGGCGAACTCGCCACCGGCAAGGGCGGCTCGTACGCCTCGGCGATCGACAGCGCCGCCGCCCGGAAGGGCATCGAGGCGTACACGTCCCTCTTCGGCGACGACAACTGCCCCGCCGCGAAGTGCGCCGGCATGGGCGGCAACGACACCGTCACCGCGTTCGCCTCCGGCAAGGCCGCCATGGCGATCGGCGGCGACTTCAGCCGCCAGGCCGTGGAAGCCGGGAAGGTGAAGGGCAAGTACGCGGTCGTGCCGCTGCCGGGCGTGAAGCCGGGCTCGATCGCCCCGGCCTTCGCGGGCGGCAACAACATCGGCGTCCTGAAGAGCACCTCGCACCGCACCCTCGCCGTCGACCTGATGAAGCGGCTCGCGTCGAAGCAGGCGCAGGGCGAGATGTTCGACGCGATGAGCTTCCTGCCGACCTTCACGGACGTACGGCAGCGGGTCGCGGCCGAGGAGCCGTTCGTGAAGCCGTTCGTCGACACCCTCGCCGCGGGCACGAAGTTCGTGCCGGCCTCGCCCGCGTGGGCGACGATCGACTCGTCGCAGGTGCTGTCGACGATGTTCCAGGAGGTGGTCAGCGGCAAGAAGGACGTGGGCGCTGCGGCGGGGGACGCGGCTCGGAAGATGGACGACGCGTTTGGCTCCGCCGGGTGAGGGGGGTGCCTAGTGGCTCGGGGGGTGCGGTGCGTTCGCGGCCGCGGGTTCGTCGTGGCTTGTCGCGCCCACGCGGCGGTAGCCGCAAATCCAACACAGCCCCGCGCCCCTTTCGGGGCGCAGCCCGTACCCCCTGGTTGTATCTCGCCCCTGCTCTTGTCGTCCTCGGTGGGCTGCTCGTCTACCCCGTCTATCAGCTCGGGCTGATTTCCTTTCTGGAGTACACGCAGGCCCAGGTGTCCGGTGGTGAACCGACCACCTTCCAGGGGTTCGGGAACTACGCCGAGTTGTTCGGGGACGGTGAGTTCTGGCGGGTGCTGCTCGCCACCGTCGTGTTCGCGGCGGCCTGTGTGGTGTCGACGCTGGCCGTCGGGTGTGCGCTCGCCGTGCTGCTCACTCGGGTGCGTGCCCTGCCCCGGCTCGCGCTGATGATGGCGGCCCTCGGAGCATGGGCGACCCCGGCGGTCACCGGGTCGACGGTGTGGCTGCTGCTGTTCGACCCGGACTTCGGGCCGGTCAACCGGATGCTGGGCCTCGGCGACCACTCCTGGACGTACGGGCGCTTCAGCGCCTTCGCGCTCGTCCTGCTCGAAGTGGTCTGGTGCTCCTTCCCGTTCGTCATGGTCACCGTCTACGCCGGGATCCGCGCCGTGCCGGCCGAGGTGCTGGAGGCCGCCGCCCTGGACGGCGCCTCGCAGTGGCGCATCTGGCGGTCGGTGCTCGCCCCGATGCTCCGGCCGATCCTGGTCGTCGTCACCATCCAGTCGGTCATCTGGGACTTCAAGGTCTTCACCCAGATCTACGTCATGACCAACGGAGGCGGCATCGCCGGCCAGAACCTCGTCCTCAACGTCTACGCCTACCAGAAGGCGTTCGCGTCCTCGCAGTACAGCCTCGGCTCGGCGATCGGCGTCGTGATGCTGCTGATCCTGCTCGCCGTGACGCTGGTCTACCTGCGGCTGCTGCGCCGCCAGGGGGAGGAGCTGTGAATCTTCCGCGCGCGCGTGTGCGCCGTCCGTGGCGGCTGGCGGCCGAGGCCTCGGCGCTGCTGATCTCGGTCGTGGTGGCCTTCCCGCTGTACTGGATGGTGCTGAGCGCCTTCAAACCGGCCGGGGAGATCGAGTCGACCGAGCCGCGTCCGTGGACCCTGGCGCCTTCGCTCGATTCCTTCCGGCGGGTCTTCGGACAGCAGGAATTCGGTCGTTACTTTCTCAACAGTCTGCTCGTGGCGGGCACCGTCGTGATCGCCTCGGCGCTGATCGCGTTCCTCGCGGCGACCGCGGTGACGCGTTTCCGGTTCCGTTTCCGGACCACCCTGCTGATCATGTTCCTGGTGGCCCAGATGGTGCCCGTGGAGGCGCTCACCATCCCGCTGTTCTTCCTCATGCGGGACTTCGGCCAGCTGAACACGCTGGGGTCGCTGATCCTGCCCCACATCGCCTTCTCGCTGCCGTTCGCGATCTGGATGCTGCGAGGGTTTGTGAAAGCCGTGCCGGAGGCCCTGGAGGAGGCCGCCTACATCGACGGGGCGAGCCGGGCGCGATTCCTGTGGCAGATCCTTTTCCCGCTGGTCTTCCCGGGGCTGGTGGCCACCAGCGTCTTCTCCTTCATCTCGACCTGGAACGACTTCCTGTTCGCCAAGTCGTTCATCATCAGCGACACCTCCCAGTCGACGCTGCCGATGGCGCTGCTGGTCTTCTACAAGCCGGACGATCCGGACTGGGGCGGTGTGATGGCCGCGTCCACGGTGATGACGATTCCGGTGCTGGTCTTCTTCGTACTCGTGCAACGACGACTCGTCTCCGGCCTCGGCGGAGCGGTAAAGGACTGACTTGAATCCTCCCCTCCCTGAAGGGGGAGGGGATTTCCGGCTCAGGCCGTCTCCTGGAGCAGCGCTCCAGGAGGTCTTCCGCCGTCGGCACCAGCCGGGTTGAGACCAGCCCGGAGGAGCATGAC
This sequence comes from Streptomyces sp. BB1-1-1, assembly GCF_031597775.1. Lineage (NCBI taxonomy): Bacteria > Bacillati > Actinomycetota > Actinomycetes > Kitasatosporales > Streptomycetaceae > Streptomyces > Streptomyces sp. BB1-1-1. The sequence goes on from NZ_CP134203.1 coordinate 5,392,580, forward strand.
GCGTGCGGAGTTCTTGTCTCTGGGGGAGACGGTCCCGCAGGCGGTGCAGGTGTAGGTACGTTCCGAGAGGGGGAGTGCGTGCTTGGTTCTCGCTCCGCACTGGGCGCAGTCCTTGGTGGTGTGCGCGGGGTGTACGAGGCGGATGTCCCGCCCGTGTTTGCGGCCCATCTCGGTCAGGGCGGCCTTGGTGGCGCCGATGGCGGCGTCAGCGGCCTTGCGGGCCATGGTGGACTTGGCCAGGAACTTCGGACGGAAGTCCTCGACCGCGATCGTGTCGTGGTCGCGGCCCCGTCAGGTGCAGCCGGCCGTCCTTCAGCCGGAAACCGCGCCGGGTGTAGTTGGGAGTCGGCAGTGCTTCACGCTTGGTCTTCCACTTCGGCTTCCCGGCCCGGCGCGCCATCGGCAGGCGCTCTGTGATGTCCTTGTGCGCCTTGGCGCGGGAGCGGCCGAAGTCGCGGATGACCTGCTGCTGGGGAACCGACAAGCCCTCACGCAGCCATGGCGTGCGGGCGCGGGCCTCGGTGAGCATCCTGTCGAGCTGCGCCGGGCCGCACGTGGTCTTCTCGCCGGTGGACGTGTTGTGCAGGTGCGCGGCCCTGGACTTGGCGACGCACTCGTTCCACACCCAGCGGCACCGGTCCCACTCCGCCGTCAGAGTGGTGCGGGCGGCGGACGACACACGCGACCGGCACGTGTACCGGGCACGTCCGGTCCCCACACCCGCCCCCACCAGTGCCATCTCGCCCCTCTCGGCCCCGACCAGGACACTGTGCTGTCCCGGACCCGAAGGACCATACGTACGACAGCCGTACAAACACCCCCCGAATGCCCAGCCGCCACTTCGACCAGCGACCACAGGCACACGCGTTCGCATCACCTCAGCAAAAGCGCAGCGGTACGGGCGCTCCGCGCCCGAACCGGATACGGCGACGCTCCGCGCCGCGACACCCGGATGCGATTCCCTCCCCCGGCGCGGGCGCTGGGGTCTCCTCGCAAGGAACAGGTGACTGACGTGACAGACGTAATTCCCCAGCCGCAGCAAGTGACGTGCCACGAGCGTGACTTCTTCTGGCTCGGCCCGGACACCGAGGTGGTGGCGGACGACGGTACGGAGCACACCGAGCGCTGGCTGCGCGCCACGCTGGGCGCCGCGACCGGCCTGCCGCTCGCGCCCGGGTCGGGGGGCGACGACGTCGTCCGCCTGTCCCTCGACGGTGAGCTGGGCGCCGAGGGATACCGCCTCGTCGTCGAACCGACGGGCGTGCACCTGACGGGCGGTGGCCCGGACGGCCTCTTCTGGGGCGCTCAGACGCTCCGGCAACTGCTCGGCCCGGACGCCTTCCGGCGCGCCCCGCTGCCCGACCGCCGGTGGCGGCTGCCGCTGGTCCGCATCGAGGACGCGCCCCGCTTCCGCTGGCGCGGCCTGATGCTGGACGTCGCCCGGCACTTCATGCCCAAGGAAGGCGTCCTGCGCTACCTGGACCTGATGGCCGCCCACAAACTCAACGTCCTGCACTTCCACCTGACGGACGACCAGGGCTGGCGCGTGGAGATCAAACGCCACCCGAAGCTCACCGAGACCGGCTCCTGGCGGGCGCGCACCAAATACGGCCACCGTGCCTCGCCGCTCTGGGAGGACAAACCCCACGGCGGTTTCTACACCCAGGACGACATCCGGGAGATCGTCGCCTACGCCGCCGAACGGCACATCACCGTCGTCCCCGAAATCGACGTACCCGGACATTCGCAGGCCGCCATCGCCGCGTATCCGGAACTCGGCAACACCGATGTGATCGACACCACCGCCCTCTCCGTGTGGGACACCTGGGGGGTCTCCCCGAACGTACTCGCCCCCACCGAGAACACACTGCGCTTCTACGAGGGCGTGTTCGAGGAACTCCTGGAGCTTTTCCCCTCGGAGTTCATCCACATCGGCGGCGACGAATGCCCCAAGGACCAGTGGCGGCGCTCGGCCACCGCGCAGGCACGCATCGAGGAACTCGCCCTCGCCGACGAGGACGAACTCCAGGCCTGGTTCATCCAGCACTTCGACACCTGGCTCGCCGAACGCGGACGGCGGCTCATCGGCTGGGACGAGATCCTGGAGGGCGGACTGGCCAAGGGCGCGGCCGTGTCCTCCTGGCGCGGGTACGCCGGCGGGGTCGCCGCCGCGCGCGCGGGACACGACGTCGTCATGTGCCCCGAGCAGCAGGTGTACCTGGACCACCGGCAGCACGCGGGCGAGGACGAACCCGTGCCGATCGGCTTCGTGCGCACCCTGGAGGACGTCTACCGGTTCGAGCCGGTTCCGGCGGAGCTGACGCCGGACGAGGGCGGACACGTGCTCGGCACCCAGGCGAACGTGTGGACCGAGGTGATGGAGAACCAGGCGCGCGTTGACTACCAGACGTTCCCGAGGCTCGCCGCGTTCGCCGAGGTCGCCTGGAGCGCCCTGCCCGCCCCGGCCGACCGGGACTTCGCCGGCTTCGAGCGCCGGATGGCCGCCCACTACCGGCGACTTGACGCCCTGGGCGTCGGCTACCGGCCGCCCGGCGGTCCGCTGCCCTGGCAGCGGCGGCCCGGTGTGCTCGGCCGGCCGATCGACGGACCGCCGCCGAACAAGTAAGGCGCACAAGTAAGGCGCACAAGTAAGGAGAAAGCCCCGAAACGCCACAGAGGAGTGGCAACTCGCGCTCATCGTGCTCACCTCTGATTGTCGGTTGATGGCCGGAGATCCCGTGTGAAATCGGACCATCTCCCCGACGGGGTGGGCGAATGCCTCCTAGCGGACCCCCGCGTTCGGGCCCTGCAAAGATGTGCCAGAGTTGCCACGTCCGCCCTGTGAGGTCGTACCGTACGGCCACATGGGCGGGACCAGGTGGGACAGCGGGAAGGGGCAGTCGGTTTGACCACGCACGCACCGCAGGCGGCGCAGGCCGTCACGCTGCCCACGACACTGGACGAGGCCGTGGCGGCACTGGCCGCCATGCCCGCCGCCGTTCCGGTCGCGGGCGGTACCGACCTGATGACCGCCGTCAACTCCGGCCAGCTCAGGCCCGCCGCGCTGGTCGGCCTCGGCCGGATCAGCGAGATCCGCGGCTGGCAGTACCAGGACGGTCACGCGCTGCTGGGCGCGGGACTCACCCACGCCCGCATGGGACGCCCCGACTTCGCCGCGCTCATCCCGGCGCTCGCCGCCGCCGCGCGCGCCGCCGGGCCCCCGCAGATCCGCAACGCGGGCACCCTGGGCGGCAACATCGCCTCGGCCGCCCCCACCGGCGACGCGCTGCCGGTGCTGGCCGCGCTGGAGGCGACGCTGATCATCGCGGGCCCGGACGGGGCCCGCCGGGAAATGCCGGTGTCGCACCTGCTGGCCGGCATGGAGATGCTCCGCGCGGGCGAACTCATCGGCTACGTGCGCATGCCGCTGCTGCACGCGCCGCAGGTCTTCCTGAAGGCGACCGGCCGGACCGGCCCGGGCCGCGCGATGGCCTCCGTGGCGCTGGTCCTCGACCCCGCCCGGCGCGGGGTGCGGTGCGCCGTCGGCGCCATCGCGCCGATGCCGCTGCGCCCCCTGGAGGCCGAGCAGTGGGTGGCCTCCCTCATCGACTGGGACAACGGCCGCGCGATCGTCCCGGAGGCGCTGAGCGCCTTCGGCGAGTACGTCGCCGCCGCCTGCATCCCCGACGCGGCCCCGGCCGAGGACGGCTCCGTACCGCAGCTCCCGCCGGCCGTACTGCACCTGCGGCGCACCGTCGCCGCGCTGGCCCGACGAGCACTGGGGAGGGCGCTGTCGTGACCGACGACCAGCACGACGAACGGCACGGCGATCAGCACGGAGGGGGCACGCCCCCGAGCGGCGGACGCTGGGACCCGCTGCCCCAGGGCGACTACGACGACGGCGCCACCGCCTTCGTGAAGCTCCCCGAGGGCGGCGTGGACGCGCTCCTCGCCTCCGCCGACAGCCCGCTCGCCGCACCCGGGCACGGCTATGTGCCGCCGCAGATCACGGTCGCGCCCGCCACCACCGCCGGCACCGACCCGGCGGCCACCGGCACCTGGGCGATGCCGACCGCACCCGTGGACGGCACGCAGTGGCACGTCCCGGACGCGGGGCAGGAGCCCGCCGCTCACCAGGGGTACGCCGAGTACCCGCGGCAGGACCCGTACGGCGGGAGCGCGCCGTACGACACGAACGCGCCGTACGACGTGCACGCCGGGCAGGGCGACCGGTTCACGTACCGGCCCGGGGCCACCGGCCAGTGGGACTTCTCCGAGGCCGCGGCCTCCGACGGCACCGCGCCCGAGCCCGATGCCGCGTCCGGCCAGGACGTGACCGGGCAGGACGTGACCGGGCAGTGGTCCATTCCCGTGGCCGACGGCGACCTGCCGGACGAGTCGGGCGAGTTCACCCAGTCGTCCCTGGCCGAGCAGTGGGGTGGCACCGCACCGGCCACCCTGCCCGGCGGCGCCCCCGCGCCCTGGGCGACCCAGCCGGCCGGACAGCCCTGGGGCGACCGCGCGGCCGAGGCCGCACCGGGCGGCCCGGAACGGCCGTCCGAAGCGGCCACGTCCGCACCCCCGGCGCCCGAGCCTGCGGCCGGTCCGTACGTCGAAGCGCCCGCGGAACGCGCCGCGGAGACCGGGCCCTCGGCATCGGCGGCCGACGGGACGCTGACCGGCGAGCCGGTGACCGACGAGTTGCAGGGGGCCGAGGAGGCCTTCGAGGGGCCCGCGGAGCCATCCGCGGACACCGGCGAGGACGTGGCGGCGGAATCCGGCCCGGAGGCCGCCGAGGAGCCCGTGACGGGCCCGGCGCCGGCCGCCGCGCAGGAACGCGAGCCGGAGCCCGGGCAGGAGCGCGAGCCGGGGCGGGAGCATGAGTCCGGGCGGGAGCATGAGCCCGGGCAGGAGCATGAGTCCGGGCAGGAGCATGTGCCCGGGCAGGAGCGTGAGCGGGACCCGGAGGCGGAGCCCCGCATCGCCCCCCGGACCGAGACCGACCCGGCCGCCTCCGAGACCGTCCCGGCCGTCCCCGCCTCCGCGGCCGACCCGGCCGCCTCTCAGGAGCGGGCCCCCGCCGGTCCGCACGAGGAACACCCCCTCGCCTCGTACGTGCTGCGCGTCAACGGCGCCGACCGGCCCGTCACCGACGCCTGGATCGGCGAGTCGCTGCTGTACGTGCTGCGTGAGCGGCTCGGCCTCGCGGGCGCCAAGGACGGCTGCTCGCAGGGCGAGTGCGGCGCCTGCAACGTGCAGGTCGACGGCCGGCTGGTCGCCTCCTGCCTGGTCCCGGCCGTCACCAGTGCCGGCAGCGAGGTGCGTACGGTCGAGGGCCTCGCCGCCGACGGACGGCCGTCGGACGTGCAGCGGGCGCTCGCGCGGCGCGGCGCGGTGCAGTGCGGGTTCTGCGTGCCCGGCATGGCGATGACCCTGCACAACCTCCTCGAGGGCAACCCGGCGCCGACCGAACTGGAGGCCCGGCAGGCCCTGTGCGGCAACCTCTGCCGCTGCTCCGGCTACCGAGGCGTCCTGGAGGCGGTCAAGGAGGTCGTCGCCGAGCGCGAGGCGCACGCCACCGCCGACGCGGCCGGGACGGACGCCGACGAGCCCCGCATCCCGCACCAGGCGGGTCCGGGCGCGGGCGGCGTCAACCCGTCGGCGTTCGAGTCCCAGGGACCACCGGGGACACCGGACGCACCGGGACCGCACGACCAGCCCTACGGTGAGAACGGCCAGGACGGAGGCCACGCGTGAGCAACGACGCCGCGACTGCGGAGGCCGCGGGAACCGATGAGGCGACCCCCGTCCCCGAGCCGATCCCGCACGGCCTCGGCGCGTCCCTGCCGCCTTCCGACGCCCGCGCCAAGACGGAGGGCACGTTCCCGTACGCCGCCGACCTGTGGGCCGAGGGCCTGCTGTGGGCGGCCGTCCTGCGCTCGCCGCACCCGCACGCGCGCATCGTGTCCATCGACACCACCCACGCGCGCGAGATGCCCGGCGTGCGGGCGGTCGTCACGCACGAGGACGTACCCGGCGCCCCGCTGCACGGACGCGGCGGCCGGGCCGACCGCCCCGTGTTCGCCTCCGAGGCCGTACGCCACCACGGCGAGCCCATCGCCGCCGTCGCCGCCGACCACCCGGACACCGCGCGGATGGCCGCCGCCGCCGTCATCGTCGAGTACGAGGTGCTCGACCCGGTGACCGACCCGGAGCAGGCCTTCGAGGCCGAACCGCTGCATCCCGACGGCAACCTGATCCGGCACATCCCGCTGCGCCACGGCGACCCGGACGCGACCGGCGAGGTCGTCGTCGAGGGCCTGTACCGCATCGGCCGCCAGGACCCGGCGCCCATCGGCGCCGAGGCGGGCCTCGCGGTGCCGCGCCCGGACGGCGGCGTGGAGCTGTACCTGGCCTCCACCGATCCGCACGCCGACCGCGACACGGCCGCGTCCTGCTACGGCCTGTCACCCGACCAGGTGAAGATCGTCGTCACCGGGGTGCCCGGTGCCACCGCCGACCGCGAGGACCAGGGCTTCCAGCTGCCGCTCGGCCTGCTGGCGCTGAAGACCGGCTGCCCGGTGAAACTGACCGCCACGCGCGAGGAGTCCTTCCTCGGCCATGTCCACCGGCACCCCACCCTCCTGCGCTACCGCCACCACGCGGACGCCGAGGGCCGGGTGGTGAAGGTCGAGGCGCAGATCCTGCTCGACGCGGGCGCCTACGCCGACACCTCCTCGGACGCCCTGGCCGCCGCGGTGGCCTTCGCCTGCGGCCCCTATGTCGTCCCCAACGCCTTCATCGAGGGCTGGGCCGTACGCACCAACAACCCGCCCTCCGGCCATGTGCGCGGCGAGGGCGCCATGCAGGTGTGCGCCGCGTACGAGGCGCAGATGGACAAGGTCGCCAAGAAGCTCGGCCTGGACCCGGCCGAGGTGCGGCTGCGCAACGTCCTGGCCACGGGCGACGTGCTCCCCACCGGCCAGACGGTCACGTGTCCCGCCCCCGTCGCCGAACTCCTCCAGGCGGTCCGCGACTTCCCGCTCCCCGCGCTGCCCAAGGACACGCCCGAGGACGAGTGGCTGCTGCCCGGCGGCCCCGAGGGCGCGGGTGAGCCGGCCGCGGTGCGCCGGGGCGTGGGCTACGGCATCGGCATGGTGCACATGCTGGGCGCCGAGGGCGCCGACGAGGTCTCCACGGCCACCGTGAAGGTCCAGGACGGCGTGGCGACGGTGCTGTGCGCGGCGGTCGAGACCGGCCAGGGCTTCACCACCCTGGCCCGGCAGATCGTCCAGGACACCCTCGGCGTCGACGAGGTGCAGGTGGCGCCCGTCGACACCGACCAGCCCCCGGCCGGCGCGGGCTGCCGGGGCCGCCACACCTGGGTGTCGGGCGGCGCGGTGGAACGGGCGGCCAAGATGGTCCGCACCCAGCTCCTCCAGCCCCTCGCGCACCAGTTCGGGATGTCGACCGAGCTGCTCCAGATCGCCGACGGCAAGATCACCTCCTACGACGGCGTGCTGTCGACGACGGTCGCCGAGGCGCTGGAGGGCAAGGAACTGTGGGCCACCGCCCAGTGCCGCCCGCACCCGACCGAGCCGCTGGACGAGGCGGGCCAGGGCGACGCCTTCGTCGGCATGGCCTTCTGCGCGATCCGCGCGGTGGTGGACGTCGACATCGAGATCGGCTCGGTACGGGTCGTGGAACTGGCCGTCGCCCAGGACGTGGGCCGCGTGCTGAACCCGGCCCAGCTGACCGCCCGGATCGAGGCGGGCGTGACCCAGGGCGTGGGCATCGCGCTGACGGAGAACCTCCGCACCCCGCGCGGCCTGATCCGCCACCCGGACCTCACCGGCTACGCCCTCCCCACCGCGCTCGACACCCCGGACATCCGGATCGTGAAGCTCGTCGAGGAACGCGACGTGGTCGCCCCCTTCGGCGCCAAGGCGGTCAGCGCGGCACCGGTGGTGGCGTCCCCGGCGGCCGTCGCCTCCGCCGTGCGCGCGGCCACGGGACGCCCGGTGAACCGCCTCCCGATCCGCCCGCAGGCCGCGGTGGTCACCGCCTGACCCGGTGGTGGCCCTCGCGGGCGGGGGCGTTGTCAGTGGTGGCACGTAGGCTGCGAAGCGGTGGGGACGACTGCCGCTCCCACCGGCTACGGCTCGGTCGCGCACACACTCGGGGGAGACGATGCACGGGGTCACCACGGACATGACGAAGCGGGCGCCGGCCCGGGTGCCGTCGGGGCGCGAGACGCCGCTGTTGTGGACGTCGGCGGCGGTGATCGGCTGCCTGCTCCTGTCCGCGGGCCGCCGCACGGTCTCCGGTCTCGCCCTGGACCTGTCCTACCGTCTGCTGGCCCGTGAGTTCGGCCGGGGCCGCGTGGCCCGCTTCGAGGACATCGACTTCCCGCCGGCCCTCACCCACGAGCCCACCCGCCGCTTCCTGCGCGAGACGGGCCTGCCGGAGAACGCGTTCCCGCTCGGGACGGACGACGACGGGATACCGCTGCCGACCCTGGCGGAGCACTACGGGCACGCGGTCCCGGCCGAGGCGGCGGGCCGGCTGGTCCGGCTCGGCCGACTGCCCGACGGCAGCGACGTGGTCGTGGACGGCCCGACGGGTACGGTCCTGACGTGGCACCCGGCCGACGCCGGCCTGCGCCCCCTCACCCCGGACGTCTCGACCCTCGTCCTCACGCTGTGTCTGCTGCGCCGCGCGGCAGCACCGGAGGCCGGGGCGGGATCCGCACCCGCGCAACCCCGCGGCGGAGCTGGCTGACACGAGGCCGGTCGTACGACCAAGGTCCCGGTCCCGTACCGCCTCCCGACAGGGGTCAAAGCGGTCTGCGGACCTTACTCTGGCGACCATGACCGCCCCTGAACCGCGCGACACCGAGGTCGCCGACACCCCCGTCCCCGGCCCGAAGACCGGCCGCACCGCGCCCGCCGCCGAGACCGTGCTGAGCCGCGCCTACCGGGCGCTGAGCGTCGGCATCGTCTCCGTCATCGTCCTGATCGCCTTCGAGGCGACGGCGGTGGGGACGGCGATGCCGGTGGCGGCGCGGGAGCTGGACGGGGTGTCGCTGTACGCGTTCGCGTTCTCGGGGTACTTCACGACGAGCCTGTTCGGGATGGTGCTCTCGGGTCAGTGGTCGGACCGGCGGGGGCCGCTGGCGCCGCTGACCGCCGGCATCACCGCCTTCGCGGCCGGGCTGGTGCTGTCCGGGACGGCCGGCGCGATGTGGCTGTTCATCCTCGGGCGGGCCGTGCAGGGGCTCGGCGGCGGGCTGGTGATCGTCGCGCTGTACGTCGTCGTCGGGCGGGCCTACCCCGAGCGGCTGCGGCCCGCGATCATGGCGGCGTTCGCGGCCGGCTGGGTAGTCCCGTCGATCGTCGGCCCGCTCGCCTCCGGCGCGGTGACCGAGCACCTCGGCTGGCGCTGGGTGTTCGTCGGCATCCCGGTGCTGGTCGTGCTCCCGCTGGCGCTCGCGCTGCCGCAGATACGCAGCCGGGCGGCCGGGCCGGTGGGCGGGGCGGAGGCACCGGCCTCCTTCGACCGCCGCCGCATCCGCCTCGCCCTCGCCATCTCGCTCGGCGCCGGCCTGCTCCAGTACGCCGCCCAGGACCTGCGCCCGGCCTCGCTGCTGCCCGGCGCGGTGGGCGTGGCGCTGCTCGTCCCGGCCGTCCTCGGGCTGCTGCCGCGCGGCACCTACCGGGCGATGCGCGGGCTGCCCTCCGTCGTGCTGCTGCGCGGCCTCGCCGCGGGCGCCTTCATCGCCGCGGAGTCCTTCGTCCCGCTGATGCTGGTCACGCAGCGCGGGCTCAGCCCCACGATGGCCGGGTTCTCGCTGGCCGCGGGCGGGGCCACCTGGGCCCTGGGCTCCTGGTTCCAGTCCCGGCCGCGCCTCGAACCCCACCGCGAGCGCCTGATGGCCCTCGGCATGGTCCTGGTGGCGGCGGCCATCGCCACGGCGCCGAGCGTGCTGATCGACGCCGTGCCCGCCTGGACGGTGGCCGTCGCCTGGGGCTTCGGCTGCTTCGGCATGGGCCTGGTGATCTCCTCCACCAGCGTGCTCCTGCTCAAGCTCTCCGCCCCAGAGGAGGCCGGTACCAACTCCGCCGCCCTCCAGATCTCCGACGGCCTCTCCAACGTCATCCTGCTGTCGGTCGGCGGCGCCGCCTTCACCGCTCTCGGCGGCGGCACGGTCAGCCACGCGGCTACGGAGGCGACCGGCTCCCACCCGGCGGCCTTCGCGGCGGTGTTCCTGCCGATGGCGGGGGTGGCGCTGGTGGGGGCGTGGGTGGCCACGCGGGTGCGGGAGCGGTGAGCGGGTGAACCCGGCCATGCGGTCGGCGGGGCGGCCGCGACGGCTGTGACCTCCGTCCCACCCGGGGGTGACCCGCCCCGGTGCGCGCGTTGATCGCGTCGGGGCGCCGGTAGGGTGGCCCGGTTGTCATACGTGGCCGAGCCGATCTACCCCCTTCGGAGACCGTGACTACCACCGCCAGCTCCAGCACCTCGCACCACCTGTCCCCGGCCTTCCCCGGCCGCGCCCCGTGGGGCACCGCCAGCAAGCTGCGGGCCTGGCAGGAAGGGGCGATGGAGAAGTACCTCCAGGAGCAGCCCCGGGACTTCCTGGCGGTCGCCACCCCCGGCGCCGGCAAGACCACCTTCGCCCTGACGCTCGCGTCCTGGCTGCTGCACCACCACGTCGTGCAGCAGGTGACCGTCGTCGCGCCGACCGAGCACCTGAAGAAGCAGTGGGCGGAGGCCGCGGCCCGGATAGGGATCAGGCTCGACCCCGAGTACAGCGCGGGGCCGCTCAGCCGCGAGTACCACGGCATCGCCATCACCTACGCGGGCGTCGGCGTCCGCCCCATGCTGCACCGCAACCGCGTCGAGCAGCGCAAGACCCTCGTCATCCTCGACGAGATCCACCACGCCGGTGACTCCAAGTCCTGGGGCGAGGCCTGCCTGGAGGCGTTCGAGCCGGCCACCCGCCGCCTCGCGCTGACCGGTACGCCGTTCCGCTCCGACACCAACCCGATCCCCTTCGTCACGTACGAGGAGGGCAACGACGGCATCCGGCGCTCCGCCGCCGACTACACCTACGGATACGGCTCCGCGCTCGCCGACGGCGTCGTCCGCCCGGTCATCTTCATGAGCTACAGCGGCAACATGCGCTGGCGGACGAAGGCGGGCGACGAGATCGCCGCGCGGCTGGGCGAGCCGATGACCAAGGACGCGGTCAGCCAGGCCTGGCGCACCGCGCTCGATCCGCGCGGCGAGTGGATGCCCGCCGTGCTGCGCGCCGCCGACCAGCGGCTGACCGAGGTCAGGAAGGCCATCCCGGACGCGGGCGCTCTCGTGATCGCCGCCGACCAGGACTCCGCCCGCGCCTACGCCAAGCTGATCCGCGAGATCACCGGCAGCAGGGCCACCGTCGTCCTGTCCGACGACACCGGCGCCTCGAAGAACATCGACGACTTCAGCGGCAGCACCGACCGGTGGATGGTCGCCGTCCGCATGGTGTCCGAGGGCGTCGACGTCCCCCGCCTCGCGGTCGGGGTCTACGCCACCACCATCTCCACCCCCCTCTTCTTCGCCCAGGCCGTAGGCCGCTTCGTGCGATCGCGGCGCCGCGGCGAGACCGCCTCCGTCTTCCTCCCCACCGTGCCCGACCTGCTCACCTTCGCCAACGAGATGGAGCGCGAGCGCGACCACGTCCTCGACAAGCCCAAGAAGGAGGGCGAGGAGGACCCCTACGCCGAGTCCGAGAAGGAGATGGACGAGGCGAACCGGGAGCAGGACGAGGACACCGGTGAGCAGGAGCAGTTCTCCTTCGAGGCCCTGGAGTCCGAGGCCACCTTCGACCGGGTCATGTACAACGGCGCCGAGTTCGGCATGCAGGCCCACCCGGGGAGCGAGGAGGAGCAGGACTACCTCGGCATCCCGGGACTGCTGGAGCCCGACCAGGTCCAGCTCCTGCTCCAGAAGCGGCAGGCCCGGCAGATCGCGCACAGCCGCAAGAAGCCCGACGACGAGGCCGATCTGCTCGAACTGCCCGCCGAACGGCGCCCGGTGGTCTCGCACAAGGAGCTGATGGAGCTGCGCAAGCAGCTCAACACGATGGTCGGCGCCTACGTCCACCAGAGCGGCAAACCGCACGGCGTGATCCACACCGAACTGCGCCGCGTGTGCGGCGGCCCGCCCAGCGCCGAGGCCACCGGCGGACAACTGCGCCAGCGCATCGCCAAGGTGCAGGAGTGGGCCACCCGCATGAAGTGACATGCGGGGCGTGGGTGCCGCCCGCGTGCGCTGTACGTATCAGGACAAACACAGGTAGTCCACACCGGCCATCGCCCGGATTCTGGACGGAGCCTTCCGCTGAGCGAACCGGCTCGCTACTGTCCCGCTACGCACACGCCCCGTGGCAGCGCCGCCGCGGAGCGCAGCCGTGAAGCGACTGGGCCCGGGCACAAGGCCGGGCCGTCAGCCGATCGGCGGCCTCTGAAGCGCGTCACTGACGGGACTCGGTGACGCAATCCCGCTTGGAGGGCCGCCGACCTCACCACTAAGGAGTGGGCGTCGTGACCGCGGAGACCTCTCAGACGCTCGACCGGGGACTGCGCGTCCTCAAACTGCTGGCCGATACGGACCACGGGCTGACCGTCACCGAGCTATCCCACAAACTGGGCGTCAACCGGACCGTCGTCTACCGGTTGCTCGCCACGCTGGAACAGCACGCACTCGTACGCCGTGACCTGGGCGGCCGCGCCCGGGTCGGACTCGGGGTACTGGGCCTGGGCCGTCAGGTGCACCCACTCGTCCGCGAGGCGGCCATGCCGGCCCTGCGCTCGCTGGCCGAGGACATCGGGGCGACGGCACACCTGACCCTGGTGGACGGGGCGGAGGCGCTCGCCGTGGCCGTCGTCGAGCCGACCTGGACGGACTACCACGTGGCCTACCGGGCGGGGTTCCGGCATCCGCTGGAGCGGGGGGCCGCGGGCAAGGCGATCCTCTCCGCGCGACAGCAGGCACAGCCGCAGCCTGTCGGTGACGCGGTGGAAGGGCCCGGGTACACCCTGACCCACGGCGAGCTGGAGGCCGGAGCCTGCGGGGCGGCCGCGCCGCTGCTCGGAGTGACGGGGGTGGAGGGCAGCGTCGGCGTGGTGATGCTGGCCGACGTGGTCCCGGAACGGGTGGGGACGCGGGTGATGGAGGCGGCCCGGGAGGTGGCGGAGGCGTTGCGGTGACGTCCCCTGCTCCAGCCGTGTGCCGCGTAGGCGACGAAGACGCTCAAGGCGGGGGGGAAGGGCGACCTGCGGGCCGCGCGCGTCCTTGGAATCCCCGGACCGCGTCTCGCAGGGCATCGCCGTGCCGGCAAGACAGTCGGAGCCGAACTGGGCATCCCGCCGGTCCACTGATGCGGCCCAGCTTCTTCTCGAATGCCCGTGCCTTGTAAGTTCACGTGTGCCTACGGTTGTTGATGAGGCGCGTGCGTCGACGGGGGTAGCGGAATGGTGGGCCACAGGCCGAGTGACTGGCATGTCCTGGACCTGGACAAGGACCCGACCCCGGGTGATCCGCAGCGGGTGCGCACGCTCGCCAAGACGCTGCACGACTTCGCCGACGACGTGTCCGACGCGCTGCGTCTGGTCAAGGGCATGGCGGGGGAGGGCACCCTCGCGGAGTGGGCGGGCAAGTCCGCGACGGTCTTCAAGGAGGAGTTCTCGGGCGTACCGAAGAACCTCACCAAGCTCGAGAAGTCGTACGGGATGTGCGGCGACGCCCTCGCCGACTTCTGGCCGAAGCTGGAGCGGGCGCAGGCACTGGCGGACAAGGCGTTGCGCAAGGCGCGGGAAGCCCGCGACGACCTCACTTCCGCCCAGTCGAAGCTGTCCTCGGCGGACTCGTGGGTGACGCGGGCGTCGAAGGAGGCCGACAAGTACAAGGACGATCCGACGGGCAGCAAGTCGGACGCGGACAAGCCGGACGAGGGCAAGGTCCGTGCCGCCACGCGGGACGTCCAGCATGCCAAGACGGCGCAGACCAACGCGCAGTCGGCCGTGGACTCCGCGCAGAGCGCGCTGGACGCCGCGAAGAAGATGGCCGCGGACGCGCGCAAGATGCGCGACGACGCCGCTCGCGACGCGAAGAACAGGATCGACGAGGCGTCGGACGCGGGTATCCAGAACCGTTCGTGGTGGGAGGACGTCGGCGACTGGTTCACCGACAACTGGGACACCATCGTCGCGGTCTGCAAGGTCGTCGTCGCCGTCGTCGGCATCGTCGCGATGATCATCGGCGGACCGATCCTCGGTGCGATCGTGCTCGTTGCCGCGCTCGTGGTGCTGGCGGACACACTCTACAAATACAGCAAGGGCCAGGCGTCCCTATGGGACGTGGGGCTGGCCGCGCTGGAGTGCATACCCGGCATGAAGGGCTTGACGACCCTCGGTGGCCTCGCCAAGGGGCTCAAGGGTGGCATGGCGGCGATGAAGGGGATCAAGGGCGGGCTGAAGGGCACGGGCCTGGCCCTGCGCGGACTGGGCAAGAACGCCCGCGGGATGGTTGCCGACGGCGCCAAGGGGGCTTACGACCGGGCCAGGAACCTGGTGCGTTCGAAGGGCAGCGACCCCATCGACATGGCCACGGGCGCCATGTACCTGCCGCAGACCGACGTGGACCTGCCAGGGCTACTGCCCCTGGCGTTCAGCCGCCGGGTCGCTTCCGACTACCGGTGTGGCTGGTGGTTCGGATCGACCTGGGCGTCCACCGTCGACCAGCGCCTGGAAGTCGATGAGGAAGGCGTCGTCTTCGTCACTGAGGACGGTCTGCTCCTCACCTACCCCCACTCCGCAGGCCCGGGCGTAGCCGTGGCGCCCGACGCCGGGCCTCGTCTGTCACTGACCCGCACGGACGACGGTGGCTACCGCATCGACGACCCGCTCACCGGGCACACCCGTCATTTCGCCCGTCCCACCTCCGACGGCATCGCACTGGTGGCTCGGATCACCGACCGCAACCAGCACACGATCACCTTCGCCTATGACGACTACGGCACGCCCCTCGCGATCCGGCATTCCGGCGGCTATCACCTGAAGCTCACCACCGAGGAAGGGCGTGTCACCGCCCTCAGCCTTGCGGGGGCAGCGGAGGATGGCACGGACATCGTCATCAAGCGCTATGACTACGCCGACGGCAACCTCGCCGCCGTCAGCAACTCCTCCGGCAGGCCGCTCCGGTTTGCCTACGACGAACGAGCGCGCGTCACTTCTTGGACCGACACCAACGACCGCAGCTACCTGTACAGCTACGACGACCGTGATCGCTGTGTCATGGAGGGTGGCGAGGCCGGACATGTCACGATCAGCCTTGACTACGACGGTTTTGACCCTGCCTGGCCCGACTGCCGAGTCACCACTCTCAACACCGCCGGCGGAGCTGTCTCTCGGTTCATCGTGGATGACAGATGCCTGGTGGTGGCTGAGATCGACCCGATGGGTGGCATGGTCGCCACCAGTTATGACCCGCACCAGCACGTCACATCGACCACGGATCAACTCGGCTTCACCACGACCTTCGTGAACAACGAGTTGGGGCAGCCGATCGCTGTGACGCGACCGGACGGTTCAGTCGTCCACGTTGCCTACGAAGACGATGGACCCCCAACCGCGATCACCCTGCCGGACGGTACGTTCTGGCAGTACACCCATGACGAACGCGGCAACGTCACAGCCGTCACCGACCCGCTCGGCACGACCGCCCACTTCGTACGCGGGCGGGATGGAGCCATTGTCGAGGCCCGGGACTCATCGGGCCGAGGGTCCCGCTGCGAGAACAACGCCGCCGGGCTTCCGTTGTCGGTGACCGACGACCTCGGCCACCCGACTCACTACGCGTACACTCCCTTCGGCCGGATCAGCGCGGTGACCGACCCGCTGGGACATGTGACCCGCCTCGAGTGGACCGTCGAGGGCCAACTCGCCCGGCGGACCTACCCGGACGGGACGCAGGAACACTGGGAGTACGACGGCGAAGGCAACTGTGTCCGTCACATCGACGCCACCGGTCGGGTGAGCATGTTCGAGTACACCCACTTCGACCGGCTCAGCGCCCGCACCGCTCCAGGAGGCGAGCGTTACGCCTTCACGCACGACGCCGAGCTCCGTTTGACACGAGTTACCAATCCGCAGGAACTGACCTGGGACTACACGTACGACGCCGCCGGCCGACTTCTCGCGGAAACCGACTTCGACGGCCGCACCACTCGCTACGCCTACGATGCGGCGGGCCGCCTCGCCGGCCGAACCAACGCTCTCGGGCAGAGCACGCGCTACGAGCGGGACAGCCTGGGGCAGATCAGTGCCAAGCACGTGGAGGGAGTGACCACCGCATACACGTACACGTCGAACGGCTCCCTGACCAGGGCCGTCGGCGCGGACAGCAGCCTGCACGTCGAGCTCGACGCCATGGGTCGGCGGATCAGCGAAACCGTCGACGGCCGGACCACCAGCTTCGCCTATGACGCCGCCGGCAATCGAACACTGCGCATCACCCCCTCGGGCGCCCGCAGCGGATGGGAGTACGACGCCGCAGGGCGCGTCACCCAATTGACGACGGCCGGGCACACCGTCGACTTCTCACACGATGCCGCGAACCGCGAAGTCGTCCGCCGAGTGAACGGCGCGCTCGCCCTTACCCGCAGCTACGACAGTCTTGACCGGCTGACCGCGCTGGGCTGCACGGCTCCGGGCGACCGCCTCGTGGCAGAGCGTTCCTATACCTACCGATCCGACGGTTACCTCACGGCCGTGCAGGACTCCCGCGGAGGCAGTCGACAGTTCGACCTGGACCTCCATGGCCGCGTCACGGCCGTGCACGCGGCCGGTCGGAGTGAGCGCTACGCCTATGACTCCGCGGGGAACCAGAGCGAGGCAGAATGGCCGGTGCGGGACCCTGATCATGAGGCCGTCGGACCGCGCGCGTACACAGGTACGAGGTTGACGCGGGCCGGAGGGGTCCATTACGAGCATGACGCCCTGGGGCGCGTCATCGTGCGCCGCAAGACGCGTCTCTCGCGTAAGCCCGATGTCTGGCGGTACGAATGGGATGCCGAGGACCGTCTCACAGCGGTTGTCACGCCGGATGGCAGTCGTTGGCGGTACACCTACGACCCTCTGGGCAGACGGACCGCCAAACTCCGTCTCGGTGCCGATGGTGAAACCGTCGAGGAACGGACGGTTTTCACCTGGGACGGCAACTCTCTCTGCGAACAGACCACCGAGCAAGGTGATACCGGCAGGAAGACCACGCTCACCTGGAACCACGACGGGCTCTCTCCTGTGAGCCAGGCCGAGCGACTCTGGGCTGTCGACGCACCCCAGGAAAGCGTCGACGAGCGCTTTTTCGCCATTGTCACCGACCTGGTCGGCACGCCGACAGAGCTGGTCTCACCGGACGGAGAGATCGCGTGGCACAAACGGTCCACTCTCTGGGGAACGACGGCGTGGAACCGGGACGCGACCGCGTACACCCCCTTGCGGTTTCCCGGCCAGTATCACGACCCGGAGACCGGTCTCCATTACAACCATCACCGTCACTACGACCCTGAGACCGCTCGCTACACCAGTCCTGACCCCCTCGGTCTCCTACCGGCACCCAACCCGATGACCTACGTGCACAACCCGCACAGTTGGTCCGACCCACTGGGGCTCGCGCCTTTGTGTCATCAGCATGGCGGAGACACGGGCAGTCCTGACGGGCTCGGCCTTCTGCCCGGCCCGGCACCTCAACACGCCCTGGACATGTTGAACAAGGTCAATGCCAGGCCCGGTGGCATCGGAAAGGTCGACGGCTATCATGGCAACGCGAACTGGGGTAACAACAAGTCCGCCCTGCCAGGCGGAAAGTACAAGGAATGGGACGTCAACGCCAAGGTTGACCTTCCGCAGTGCAGTGCGCCGGGCTGTGGAAAGGAAATCAGAGGTCCTGAACGTCTACTGACCCCAAAGGACGGCCCCGGGCCCGCCTATTACACGCCAGACCACTACGGGACCTTCTACTACGTCGGTGAGTTCACAGGGTGATGCGGCACATGACCGATTTTGACATTACGAGCACCTCGGAACCCTGGGTTGTCTTTGCTCCCCACGGGTCCGCTGTGGTTCGAGAGCAACTTGCCCGGTTGGAGAGTAAAGGGGGGCGCTGCTACTACTTCGACTCCCATCAGCTTCTGGATGAGCGAGGGATCCATCACTCCTTTGCGAAGACTCTCCGCTTCCCCGGTTACTACGGGAACAACTGGGATGCCTTGGTCGACTGTCTGGACGACCTGTGTGAAGAGGTCACGGGCGGCATTGGAATCGCGGGCGTGATCCAGGAGGCGGATCGGCTCCTGGAGGTGGATTATTTTCCCCTCTTTGTGTCGGTTCTTTGTCAGGGTGCCGACCGGGCGAACTCGTCGGTCGACCTCGACGGCTTCCCGCTGGATCGGCCCGCCGTTTCGGAACATTTCGTGTTCGAATTCCGTGAATTCGATCCCGGCAGGGTGGTGCGGCTCGTGGAGCAGCCGGACCTGATCGTTTCCCAGGGGGACGGCTTCGTCGCTGCCTCCCTCGATCCTGCGGAATGGCATTGAGCAGCGTGCTCTCAGGGAGTCGCATGTCTGCCCGCAACCGGAGCGGTGGGGGCGGCGCGTTAGATTGACCCCGTGCTCTCTCGTCTCACGCGCCCCCAGGCCCTCGCCGTTTGCGGTCTCCCCGTCGTGGCGCTGCTCGCCACCGCCGTGTTCGCGCCGCTGCCGTTCTCCGTGGCGCGGCCGGGCCTGACGGCCGACGTGCTGGGGCGGAACCAGGGCGCCCCGGTGATCACGATCAAGGGCGCGCCCACGCACGAGACGAGCGGTCAGCTGCGGATGACGACCATCGAGGCGACCGGCCCCGACGCGAGCGTGCAGCTCGGCGACGTGCTCGGCAGCTGGTTCGACACCGACCGGGCGGTCATGCCGCGCGACGCCGTCTACCCGAGCGGCGACGACGTCAAGGAGATCGAGGAGTACAACGAGGAGCAGATGCGGGAGTCCCAGGACGCGGCGACCACCGCCGCGCTGGCCCACCTGGACCTCGACGAGGCGGACGTCGACGTCGAGCTGCGCCTGGAGGACGTCGGCGGCCCCAGCGCCGGACTGCTCTTCTCCCTCGGCATCGTCGACAAGCTGGGCGCCGGCGACCTCACCGGCGGCCGGGTCATCGCCGGTACCGGCACCATCAGCACCGGCGGCAAGGTCGGCGCCGTGGGCGGTGTGCCGTTGAAGACGCAGGCCGCGCGACGGGACGGGGCCACGGTCTTCCTGGTGCCGAAGGCGGAGTGTTCGGACGCGCGGGCGGAGCTGCCGAAGGGGCTCAGGCTGATCCCGGTCACCACCCTCGACGGGGCCGTCGACTCGCTCGAGGCCCTGGCGACCGGCAAGGGCGAGGTCCCCACCTGCTGAGGGGGGCGGGGCTCCCCGCTCACCCTCGCTCAGCCCTCCGTCACGAAACCCTTCTCGACCATCCAGTCCAGCGCCACCTGGTGCGGGTCCTCGCCGTCGACGTCGACCTTCGCGTTCAGCGTCCGCGCCACGTCGTTGTCGAGCGCCTCGGTGACCGGAGCGAGGACGTCGGCGATCGCCGGCCACTTCTTCAGGACGTCCGTGCGGACCATCGGCGCCGCGTTGTAGTTCGGGAAGAAGTTCCTGTCGTCCTCCATCACCACCAGGTTCATCGACTTGATCCGCCCGTCGGTGGTGTACACCTCGCCGTAGGTGCAGGCGCCGTCGGCCGTCTGCGTGTAGATGATCCCGGTGTCCATGTCCGTGACGTTCCCGGCCGGGATGTCCATCCCGTACGCCTTCTCCATGCCCGGCAGCCCGTCCGCCCGGTTGGCGAACTCGACCTCCACGCACAGCGTCACCGCGGCCGGGTCGGACTTGGACAGCTCGGCCACCTCCGACAGGGTCTTCGTGCGGTACCTCTTGTAGTTCGCCTGGTTCATCGCGAGCGCGTACGTGTTGTTCAGCTCGGCCGGCGGCAGCCAGGTCAGCCCCTTCTTCAGGTCCTCCTCGCGCACGGCCTCCCACTGCTCGCGCGGGTCCGCGATCGGCTCGGCGTGCCCCAGGTACGTGATCCAGGCGGTGCCCGTGTACTCGTACGTGGCGTCCGCGTCGCCGTTCTCCACCGCCGCCCGGGTGCCGACGGAG
Organism: Streptomyces sp. BB1-1-1; assembly: GCF_031597775.1. NCBI lineage: Bacteria > Bacillati > Actinomycetota > Actinomycetes > Kitasatosporales > Streptomycetaceae > Streptomyces > Streptomyces sp. BB1-1-1. Next base: position 5,412,825 of record NZ_CP134203.1, read on the forward strand.
CCCTGGATGCCGGTGCGGTCGAGCACCTCCGCGCCGGCCGCCTGGAAGGCGATGCCCATGATCGCGCCGAGGATCAGCTGCTCCGTGAACTGCTTGGACACGACGGTGAGGTCGGCGCCCTCCAGCGGCCGGCCCTTCCCGATCGTGCCGGGCCCGACGTCGTCGACCATCGGGGAGCCGCTGGTCAGCCCGCAGCCGGAGGCCGCCACCAGCAGCGCCGCCGTCACCAGCCACGTACGGCGTCGCAGGCCCCGGGGCCGTGCCGTGAACCGCCTGCTCATGTCCGCACCTCCAGGCCACGAGGCCGCAGCAGCAGTTCCGCGAGCGAGGCCAGCCAGTCCACCAGCAGCGCGAGGGCCACGGTGAGGATCGAGCCGAGCACCAGCACCGGCATCCGCTGGCTGGTGATCCCGGTGGTGATCAGCACGCCCAGCCCGCCGCCCCCGCCGAAGACGGCCAGCGTCGCCGTACCGACGTTCAGCACGAGGGCCGTGCGCACGCCGGCCAGGATCAGCGGGACGGCCAGCGGCAGCTCCACGCGCGTGAGCACGCCCAGCGGGGACATGCCGATGCCGCGGGCCGCCTCCAGCAGGGTCGGGTCGTTCGCCTTCAGGCCGGCGATGGTGTTGGAGAGCACCGGCAGGACGGCGTAGATGATGATGCCGATCAGGGCGGCCCGGCGGCCGATGCCCAGCCAGATCACCAGCAGCGCCAGCAGGCCGATCGCCGGGGTCGCCTGGCCCATGTTGGCGAACGCCATCGCCACCGGCGTGGCCTTCCGGAACAACCCGCGGGTGAGCAGGATGCCCAGCGGGATCGCGATGATCAGCACGAAGAAGGTGGAGATCACGGTCAGCTGCACGTGCTGCCACAGCGCCTTGGTGACCTGCCCGTCCGACAGGGCGTTCCGGCTCAGCGCGTCCAGGTCGGCCTGCCGGAACCACAGCCAGGTCGCCAGCAGTACGGCGATCAGGACCGCGGGCAGGAAGGTCAGCTTCCGCCAGCCGACCCGCCGCTCCGTCGCCGCCGGGGACGGCGGGCGCGGCTCCTGCTCCACCTCGTCCTCGTCGTCGTAGGCGATCCCCCCGGTCTCGCGCTCGCTCTCGGGCTGCCGACCGGACGAGGAGCCGGACGAAGGGCCGGAAGTGCTGCTCACGCCTTCGCCTCCCCTCCGAAGCCCTCCTGCTCGGCATGGGTCTGCTCCGCCCGGGCCTCCTCCAGGTCGTGCTGGTGCTCCAGCGCGTCCAGCCGGTCGGCCTCCAGCAGCTCGTGCACGGAGTTCAGCAGCGTCTCCATGTCGACGACGCCCTCGTACTCGCCGCGCCGCCCGGTGACCGCGACCCGGCCCGTGTTGTCGGTGAGCACCGCCTCCAGCGCGTCCCGCAGGGTCGCGTCCCGGGTCACCGTGTCGTGGACCAGCGTCCCGGCCCGGGCCAGCGAGCCCTTGGCCCGCATCAGGTCGCCGCGCCTGAGCCACTTGTAGGGGCGGCGGCGCCGGTCGAGGAGCAGGATCTCGTTGGTGCCGGCCGCCCGCAGCGCGTTGAAGATGTGCTGGAGCGGGTCCTCCACGGTCACCGTCGGGTAGTCGGTGATCCCCACGTCCCGTACGCGGGTCAGGTTCAGTCGTTTCAGTGCCGCCCCGGCGCCCACGAAACCGGAGACGAAGTCGTCCGCCGGGTTGGTGAGGATGGCCTCCGGGGTGTCGAACTGCGCGATGTGGGAGCGCTCGCGCAGCACGGCGATGCGGTCGCCCAGCTTGATCGCCTCGTCGAAGTCGTGGGTGACGAAGACGATCGTCTTGTGCAGCTCGTGCTGGAGCCGGATCAGCTCGTCCTGGAGGTGGTCCCGGGTGATCGGGTCGACCGCGCCGAACGGCTCGTCCATCAGGAGTACGGGAGGGTCGGCGGCCAGCGCCCGCGCCACGCCCACCCGCTGCTGCTGGCCGCCGGACAGCTGGCGCGGATACCGGCCGTGGAACTCCCCGGCGTCAAGACCGACCAGGTCGAGCATCTCCTCCACCCGCGACCGGATCCGCGCCTTCGACCAGCCGATCATCTTCGGTACCAGCGCGATGTTCTGGGCGACGGTCATGTGCGGGAAGAGACCGGAGGCCTGGATGGCGTAGCCGACCTTGCGGCGCAGCTTCACCGGGTCGATGTCGGTGACGTCCTCGCCGTCGATGCGGATGCGTCCGCCGGTGGGCTCGATCAGCCGGTTGATCATCTTCAGGGTGGTCGACTTCCCGCAGCCCGAGGGGCCGACGAAGATGACCGTCTCGCCGGCCTTGATCTCCATCGACACGTTCTCGACGGCCGGCTGCGGGTTGCCGGGGTAGCGCTTGGTGAGGCAGTCCAGTTCGATGGTCGCCCCGGTGGCGGCACTGTGACCGGTCGTCCCGGTGGTCTCAGACACGGATCCCCCTGGGAATGGTCAGCCGTCCGAGCAGGACGTACGCGGCGTCGAACAGCAGTGCCAGGATGATGATGCCGAGCGTGCCCGCGAGGACCTGGTTCAGCGCGTTCTTGCTGCCCAGCGAGGCGATCCCGCGGAAGATCTCGTTCCCGAGCCCCGGACCGGAGGCGTAGGCGGCGATCGCGGCGATGCCCATCAGCATCTGCGTCGAGACCCGGATGCCGGTGAGGATCGGCGGCCAGGCCAGCGGCAGCTCCACCCGCAGCAGCCGGGCCACGCGCGACATCCCGATGCCCGTAGCGGCGTCCACCAGCGCCGGGTCCACCCCGCGCAGGCCGACGATCGCGTTGCGCACGATCGGCAGCAGCCCGTACAGGACCAGCGCGGTCACCGTCGGCGGCACGCCGAGCCCCACGATCGGGATGAGCAGACCGATCATGGCCAGCGACGGGATGGTCAGGATCGTCGACGTGGTCAGGGTCGCCAGGTTCCCCGCCCAGTCGCTGCGGTAGGTCGCTACGCCGATCAGGACCCCGAGCAGCGTCGCCACGACCATGCACTGGAAGACGGCGCTGGCGTGCTGGTAGGCGTCGGTGAGCAGCTGCTGGTGGCGGCTGCCCAGGAACTCCCAGAAGTTCACCGCCGCTCACCTCCGGGATTCGGGCCGGCCGGGGAGCCGGTCTCAGTCGCGTCTGCCGCTGTCCTCGGCCGCCTGCTCCACCAGCGGGATGATCCGCAGCGGAACGGGGTTCTCCATGACGATCGCCGTGGAGGCCCGGACGATGCCATCAAAACCGACAACCAGGTCGATCACACGCTGGAGATCGGCGTTCGAGCGGGCCACCAGCCGGCACAGCATGTCCCCGGTGCCGGTCGTGGTGTGCAGCTCCAGCACCTCCGGCACGGTGGCCAAGTGGGCCCGTACGTCGGCGCCTTGGCCCTGCCGGATCTGGAGCGTGGCGAACGCGGTGACCGGGTAGCCGAGCGCCGCCGGATCCACCTCGGGGCCGAAGCCGCGGATGACTCCGTTCGACTGAAGCCGGTCCAGCCGCGCCTGCACGGTGCCGCGCGCCACGCCCAGGCGCCGGGACATCTCCAGCACCCCGATCCGCGGCTCCCGGGCCAGCAGCCCGATGATCCGCCCGTCCAGTCGATCGATCGCCATGCCCGCGCCCTCCCGGCCGGTAACCCTGGTCATCCTGTACAGATCGCCCGGCCCGATCGCTGTATCACTGGTCAGGTTGCCCAGTGAAGACGCAAACTATTGCGCACCTTGCAGACGCGGGAGACCCTGCGGCTATGACGCAGACCACACACCACACTCCCGACACCGCCCGGCAGGCCGACCCCTTCCCGGTCAAGGGAATGGACGCGGTCGTCTTCGCCGTGGGCAACGCCAAGCAGGCGGCGCACTACTACTCCACCGCCTTCGGCATGCAGCTGGTCGCCTACTCCGGACCGGAGAACGGCAGCCGGGAGACCGCGAGCTACGTCCTGGAGAACGGCTCCGCCCGCTTCGTGTTCACCTCGGTGATCAAGCCCGCCACCGAGTGGGGGAACTTCCTCACCCGGCACGTGGCCGAGCACGGCGACGGCGTCGTCGACCTCGCCATCGAGGTCCCGGACGCGCGCGCCGCCCACGCCTACGCCGTCGAGCACGGCGCCCGCTCGATCGCCGAGCCGTACGAGGTCAAGGACGAGCACGGCACCGTCGTCCTCGCCGCCATCGCCACCTACGGCGAGACCCGGCACACCCTCGTCGAGCGCACCGGCTACGACGGCCCCTACCTGCCCGGCTACACCGCCGCCCAGCCTATGGTCGAGCCGCCCGCCAAGCGCACCTTCCAGGCCGTCGACCACTGCGTCGGCAACGTCGAACTCGGCCGCATGAACGAGTGGGTCGGCTTCTACAACAAGGTCATGGGCTTCACGAACATGAAGGAGTTCGTGGGCGACGACATCGCCACCGAGTACTCCGCGCTGATGTCCAAGGTGGTCGCCGACGGCACCCTCAAGGTCAAGTTCCCGATCAACGAGCCCGCGGTCGCCAAGAAGAAGTCGCAGATCGACGAGTACCTGGAGTTCTACGGCGGCGCCGGCGTCCAGCACATCGCGCTGAACACCAACGACATCGTGGCCACCGTACGCACGATGAAGGCGGCCGGCGTCCAGTTCCTGGACACGCCCGACTCGTACTACGACACGCTCGGCGAGTGGGCGGGCGAGACCCGGGTGCCCGTGGAGACGCTGCGCGAACTGAAGATCCTCGTCGACCGCGACGAGGACGGCTACCTGCTGCAGATCTTCACCAAGCCGGTCCAGGACCGCCCGACCGTCTTCTTCGAGATGATCGAACGGCACGGCTCGATGGGCTTCGGCAAGGGCAACTTCAAGGCCCTGTTCGAGGCGATCGAGCGCGAGCAGGAGAGGCGCGGCAACCTCTGACATCAGGTCCGCAAAGGCAGATCATCAGGTGGGCGGGTCTTCCACGGAGGGCTCGCCCAGCTCCGCCAGCTCCCGCTCCGCATCCGGCGCCCGCAGCGGCGAGAAGTACGGGTTGATCATCAGCGCCTCCCGCAGATGCCGCCGCGCGGGCCCGTACCGCCCCAGTTCCTTCTCGATCACACCCCGGTGGAACACGTGCAGCGCGCTGCGCACCCCGCCGCCCTGGTCGCCGTCCGTCGCGATCGTCGCGAACTCCAGCGCCTCCTCGTCCGCACCGGCCCGGTGCAGCGCCCAGCCCAGCGCGTCGGCCACCGCGATCCCCGGCTGCCGCCCCCACTCGGTCCGCAGCCGCCGCACCGCCGCCGCCGGGTCCCCGTGGTCCGCCTCGAACCGCCCCAGCACCAGCTCCTCGTCGACCCCGGCCGCCTCGGCGCCCCGCACCCGCGCCCGCAGCAGGTCGTACTGCACCCGCGCGGCCTGGTCCAGCCCCAGCGACTCGTACAACTCGCCCAGCTCCAGCGCGTACTCCGGGCTCGGCAGCTTGGCCAGCGCCGCCTGGTACGCCGACAGCGCGTCCGTCGTCCGGCCCAGCGCCGCCAGCGCCCGCGCCTGCCCGGCCTGCGCGGCCCGCTGGTCGGGGTCCGTGCGCAGCGCCTCCTGGAAGAACCGCAGCGCCTCCTGACGGTCCCCCCGCTCGAACGCCAGCCGCCCGGCCTGCTCCAGATACGCCGCCCGCTCGGCCGGCGCCTCGGCGGCCGCCGCCGCGTCGGAGATCTGCGCCGCCGCGTCCTCCCGCCAGCCCCGGTCCCGGTAGACGGCCGCGGCCCGCGCCCTGACCGCCGGGGTCCCCGGGCGCAGCTCCATCACCTTGTCCAGGGCCCGCCCCACGCCCTTGTGATCGCCGAGACCGGTGTAGGCGTCGATCAGCACCGCGTGCGCCGTCCACCGCTTCGGCGCCGCCTCGACCGCGCTCTCGCCCCACTTCTTCGCCGCGGGGAAGTCCCGCCGCGCCACCGCCAGCGCCGCCAGCCCCTCCAGGGCCTGCGGATTGCGCTCCGCCCCGACCTTCAGCGAGGTGCGCAGCGCCTTCTCGGCCTTCGGCCAGTTCGCGGTGTCCGCCGTACGCCGGCCCTGCTCGACGTACGCCGCCCCCAGCACCGCCCACGACACGCCGTCCAGCGGATGCGCCCGCAGATGGGTCTCCCGGTCGCCGATCAGCACGGCCAGGTCGGGCAGCGCGGCCGGCACGCCCGTGGTGACCGCCCCGCGCGCCAGCGCGGCCGGCCCCGGCGCGGGCGGGGGAGCGTCGCCGCCGCCCCAGGGGAGCAGCACCAGCACCCCGCCGAGTACGACCGCCCCGGCGACGGAGGCGATCAGCACCCGGCTCCGGCGGCGTGCGCGCCACCCGTGTTCGGTCTCCCTCTTCATGACCTCCATGGCGCTTACTGTGCGCCAATGCGACGATCACACCGGGACTTGCGCCGGGTGCCGTCGACGGGGTTCACACCGATGGCCCCCGGGTGCGAACCTCCGATCATGAGCCGTATCGAAGCGCCTCGCGACAAAGACGACGCAGCCCACGAAGCCGGAGCGGTCACGGCGGCCTCCGGCACCCTCGTCGACCGGCTGCTCGCCGGCCTGCCGGCCGAGTCCGTCCTCACCGACCCCGACGTCACCGCCTCCTACGCCAACGACATGGCGAGCTTCTGCCCGGCCGGCGCCCCCGCGGCGGTGGTCCTGCCGCGCACCGTGGAGGAGGTCCAGCACGTGATGCGCACCGCCACCGCGCTGCGCGTCCCCGTCGTCCCGCAGGGCGCCCGCACCGGCCTGTCCGGCGCGGCCAACGCCAGCGACGGCTGCATCGTGCTCTCGCTGACCAGGATGGACCGCATCCTGGAGATCAACCCGGTCGACCGCGTCGCCGTCGTCGAACCGGGCGTCGTCAACGCCACGCTCTCCCGCGCGGTGAACGAACACGGCCTGTACTACCCGCCCGACCCCTCCAGCTGGGAGATGTGCACCATCGGCGGCAACATCGGCACCGCCTCCGGCGGCCTGTGCTGCGTCAAGTACGGGGTGACCGCCGAGTACGTCCTCGGCCTGGACGTCGTCCTCGCCGACGGCCGCCTGATGTCCACCGGCCGCCGCACCGCGAAGGGCGTCGCCGGGTACGACCTCACCCGCCTGTTCGTCGGCTCCGAGGGCTCCCTCGGCATCGTCGTACGGGCCGTCCTCGCCCTGCGCCCCAAGCCGCCCGAGCAGCTCGTGCTGGCCGCCGAGTTCGCCTCCGCGACCGCCGCCTGCGACGCGATCTGCCGGATCATGGAGGGCGGGCACGTGCCGTCCCTCCTCGAACTGATGGACCGTACGACCGTCAAGGCGGTCAACGACCTCGCCCACATGGGGCTGCCGGAGACCACCGAGGCCCTGCTGCTCGCCGCCTTCGACACCGCCGACCCGGCCGCCGACCTCGCCGCCGTCGGCGCGCTGTGCGAGGCCGCGGGCGCCACGCAGGTGGTCCCCGCCGACGACGCGGCCGAGTCCGAACTCCTCCTCCAGGCCCGCCGCCTGTCCCTCACCGCCCTCGAGGCCGTCAAGGGCACGACGATGATCGACGACGTGTGCGTGCCCCGGTCCCGGCTCGGCGACATGCTGGAGGGCATCGAGCGCGTCGCCGCCAAGTACGACCTCACCATCGGCGTCTGCGCCCACGCGGGCGACGGCAACACCCACCCCACCGTCTGCTTCGACGCCCAGGACCCCGACGAGTCCCGGCGCGCCCGCGAGTCCTTCGACGAGATCATGGCCCTCGGCCTGGAACTGGGCGGCACCATCACCGGCGAGCACGGCGTGGGCGTCCTGAAGAAGGAGTGGCTGGCGCGGGAGATCGGCCCGGTGGGCCTGGAGATGCAGCGGGCGGTCAAGCAGGCCTTCGACCCGCTGGACATCCTCAACCCGGGCAAGCTCTTCTGACCGTTCCTCCCCGTCACCGGGCGAGCAGCTCGGCCAGCCCGTCGTCGATACCGAGCTGTCCGCCCTCCGTGCCGGGCGGCACCGCTCGCAGGGTCCGCTCCAGCCAGGCCGACACCTGCGCCGTCGGCGCCTCCAGAAGGGCGTCGCCGTCCGGGCTGCTCAGCCCCATCAGCACCACGCTGCGGCCGTCCGCCTTCGACGGCCACACCCGCACGTCCCCGTGCCCGCACGGCCGGAACACCCCCTCCACCAGCAGATCGCGGGCGAACGTCCAGTGCACCGGGTGGCCGGAGTCGATGTGGAAGGTGATGTGGACGGCGTACGGGTCGTCGGTGTGGTAGCCGAGCAGGGCCGGTACCGGGATGCCGCGCTCGGGCGACAGGATGAGCCGCAGCTCCAGTTCGCGTTCCACGACGGTGGGGTTGGGGTGCATGGCGGGGTTGTCCTCTCTCGTACGGGTCCGCACGGGCCGCCTGGAACGGGCCCGCACGAGTGAGAGCGGCCGGGGCCGCGAGCGTTACGCGGGTTCGCGGAACTTTTTTTCCAACCTCTGTCCCCGGTGTGAAGGTCCATGCAGAGGTTGCCCGGAAAGGGGTGGGTCCGGCGGGACCGGCGGTGCGGATTGCGCCCGTCTGATAGATGTTGAGCCCCCATATCAACCCCCGAGCAGATACGGGACGACGGACATGAGCGCCCCAACCCCGGCCCCCGGCGACGACAGGCCCCGCGAAGGGTATTACCCGGACCCGTCCATTCCTGGATACGTCCGGTACTGGAACGGCGCCTCCTGGGTGCCGGGCACCAGCCGCCCCGCCCCCAAGGACGGCGAGTCGCTCGCGCCGCCGCCCGGCGCGCGGCCCTCCGTCGAGGAGACCGGCCCGCACTTCTTCGACGAGGACCCGGTCGACGAGCCGCCCGGCGCCGCGTCCCAGCACGGCAGCCGCCCGGAACCCGCGACGGCCTGGGGCGCCGACCGCTCCCGCCAGTCCGGCTTCGCCGACGATCCGAACCACCGCGTCGCCTGGCCGGGCACCGCCCAGGGCGCGGACCCGAGGGTCCCGCACGCCCGGGGCGCGGGACCGGCCGGCGGAGCGACGGCCGAGCCCGGCCCCGCCGACGCGGGCAGCGGCTCGGCCCGTCCGGGCTCCGGCGCGGGCGCGGCGGGCGGCGGTGCCCAGGCCGGGCATGCGTCTGGCGGTCACGCTGGTGCTGGTGCTGGTGCTGGTGCTGGTGCTGGTGCGGGCGCGGTGGGTGGTGCTCACGCCGGGCATGCGTCTGGCGGTCCCGCCGGTGCCGGTGCCGGCGCGGACGCGGTGGGTGGTGCTCACGCCGGGCATGCCTCTGGCGGTCCCGCTGGAGCCGGTGCTGGTCCCGGTGCGGGCGCGGTGGGCGGTGCCCAGGCCGGGCATGCTTCTGGCGGACCCGCCGGTGCCGGTGCCGGTGCGGGGGCGGCGAGTGGAGCCCCGGCCGGGGCCGCCGGTGGCGGCGCCGTACCCGGAGGGCCCGCGGGCGGCGGGCGGTCCGCCGACGCCCGGTCCGCGCAGGGCGACGACGCCCGTTCCAGGCGGTCGGACGCCTCGGCGGGGACCGCGTCCTCCGGCGAGGCGGAGGCCGGGTCGGGCAACACCTTCGTCTTCCGGCGGCCGACGGCCGGGTCCCAGGGCGCCCAGGCCCCGGGCGCCTCGGACGGGGGTGCCGCCACCGACGAGGGCACCATGACCTTCCGCGCGATCTCCCCGCACGCGGCCTCGGGCGGCCCCGGCTTCAACGCCGGGAAGGCCGCGGCCGCCCGAGCGGCGGCAGCACAGGCCCCCGCTCCCACAGCCCCTTCCGGCCCTCAGCAGACAGGCGGCCCCACCGGCCCGTCCGTCCCCCACCAAGCCGCCGCCCCGCAGCCTGCCGCCGCACAGCCCGCCCCGTCACAGCCTGCCGCCCCGCAGCCTGGCGCCTCGCCGCAGCAGCCCGCCGCCTCGGCGCCGCTCGCGGCCGGCCCCGGCGGCGGCCAGTCCTCGTGGGCACAGCAGGTGCACCGGCTCGCCGGCGCCGGCGGGGACGAGCAGCCCGTCACGCCCTGGAAGCCGCCGGTCGAGGACGTGTTCCAGGCCGCCGCCCGGCGCCAGGCGGAGGCCCGCCCCGCCGGGCTCGGCAAGCGGCTGGCCGCCCGGCTGATCGACACCGTGGTCCTGGCGGGCGTCACGGGCGTGGCCGCCGTGCCCCTCGGCATGAAGGCGGTCGACCACGTCAACGGCAAGATCGACGAGGCCAAGCTCTCCGGCGAGACGGTCACGGTATGGCTGCTCGACGGCACGACGTCCATGTACCTGGGCATCGTCCTGGCCGTCCTGCTGCTCTTCGGCGTCGTCTACGAGGCGCTGCCCACCGCCAAGTGGGGCCGCACCCTGGGCAAGAAGCTGCTCGGCCTGGAGGTACGGGACATCGAGGCCCACGAGCCCCCGTCCTTCGGCGCGGCCCTGCGCCGCTGGCTGGTGTACAGCGTCCCCGGCCTGTTGGTCGTGGGCGTGGTCGGCGTCGCGTGGTGCCTGTTCGACCGCCCGTGGCACCAGTGCTGGCACGACAAGGCATCCCGCACGTTTGTCGCGGGCTAGCTGGGCGAGAGGCGGGGGGCGTCTGTCTCGCGGTCGGCTGCGGGTGGGTTGTGGTTGCTCGCGCAGTTCCCCGCGCCCCTTGAGGCACGTGCAGTGGACGCGCCCCATAAGGGGCGCGGGGAACTGCGCGACCAGCCCCCACCCACCCGCAGCCGACCGCGATGAGCCCTCGGCCCCGCCGCCGGAGGCACCCGTACTCCGGACGGCGGCTCGCCGGATGCGCCGTCGGGGGGTTCGCGGTCGACTCGGGCCATGAGCAGTGAACCGCCCCCCGGCTCCGGCGGGCAGCCGCCGGAAGACGACCCGTTCAGGAAGCGCCCCTCGTCCCCCGGGCCGGGTCCGGAACCCGGCCCCGGCGAGGGCGACGCGGGCTCGCCGTACAACAACCCGCCCCCGCCTCCCAGCGGCGGAGGCTCCCACGGCGCGCCGCCTCCCGGTGGCGGCGGGCCCTACGGCGCTCCGCCCCCTGGTGGCGGCGGGCCCTACGGGGCTCCGCCCCCCGGTGGCGGCGGACCGTACGGCGCCCCACCCCCCGGTGGCGGCGGACCCTACGGCGGTGATCCGTACGGTGGCGGATCCGATCCGCTCGCCGGCATGCCGCCGCTCGCCGACAGCGGACGGCGCACGCTCGCGAGGATCATCGACATGATCCTCGTGGGCATCGTGGTCTGGCTGCTCAGCTGGGCCTTCAACGTCCAGGAGTACCAAGTGGACGGCGACGAGGTCGAGATCGGCAAGTCGTTCGGGCAGTCGCTGATCGCCGCCGTGCTCTACATCGCCTACGACACCTACATGACCAGCAAGACGGGCCAGACCCTGGGCAAGAAGTGGCTCGGCCTGCGCGTGGCCAACCTGGACAACGGCGCCACGCCGTCCGTGCAGACGTCGCTGATCCGCGCCCTGGTGCTGTGGATCCCGTTCGCCTTCTGCTGCGCGTGTGTCTGGACGATCATCGCGGGCGGCTGGAGCTTCTTCGACCGGCCCTACAAGCAGGGCCTGCACGACAAGGCGGCCAAGACGGTGGTGGTCAGCGCCCGCTGAGACCGCTGAGACCCTGGAAGGCGAGTGTCAGGCGGCGCGGCCGCGGGCCGGTTCGCGCGCCCCCGCGGAGACCCGGGCCGCCGGCACCGGCTCCTGGGCCGCGGCCGGCCTGCGGGCCGGCACGGCGGTCACCGTGCGCGTCCTGGGCAGGGGGACCGTCATGGCGACCAGCAGCCCGAGAGCGAGCGCCGCGACGACGATGACGGTGATTCCGGAGCCCGAACTCGTCTGTGACAGCAGCAGCATGGCGAGCGTCGAGAAGATCACGGTGCACGAACCGTAGGCGAACTGTGCGGCAGTCGGACGGGGCATGGCCATCGTGTCCTCGTGAAGACAATCTGGGGGTGAGACGTGCTGTCGACCTGGCTTTCCGCCGGCTTCCGGGCGTTCCGCCAAGCGACTCTAACCCGCTGTGTGCCCGAGTGGAACCAGCAGTAAGCATGACCTAACCGACAGGACCGATGCACGGGGGGCGCACGGATTCATGACGTCCGGGAAGTGGACGGTCCCGCGCGCCCGTCGGGGGGCGCCACGGCGGCCCCGGCGGCCACAACGGTCACGATTCGGTGTCCGCAAAGCGAACCTCGGCTCCGCATAGTGCACTTGTTCTGCTCAAGTCAAGGTCTGTCTTTTCCGGTGAACCTCTAGTCAAATGTCGTCACTTGACTACACGCGTTGAACACGTGTGCGCGGACTCTGCCATGTCCTTGTCCCCCCATCCGCGCGCGTGGACGCGGGGGAGGAACTCAAGTGACCAGCAGATCCTGGAAGTTCAGAACGGCGGCGACCACCGTCGCACTCGCCGCAGCCACCGCCACGCTCTCCGCGGCCGGCGTGGCACAGGCGGACTCGCCGGCCCGGCCGGAAGCCGTGGACCGCCACGACCCGCACCCCGCGAAGGGCATGGACTCCCATGACCTCAAGGGCCCGATGAGCGAAACTCAGGAGGCTCAGCGCGAGGAGGCCCTGAAGCAGGTCATATCCGGCAAGGCCTCGGTGAAGAAGAAGGACGGCTCCAACGTCGTCCAGCTCAAGAGCAAGAAGGGCGACGCCAAGTACGTCGAGCTGGGCCGGGAGAAGACCGACAAGATCTTCACCATCCTGGTCGAGTTCGGGGACGAGGTCGACAGCCGCTACGGCGGCGACCCCGGGCCGCTGCACAACCAGATAGCCAAGCCCGACCGCAGGACGGACAACTCCACGGCCTGGAAGGCCGACTACGACCAGCAGCACTTCCAGGACCTGTACTTCGGTTCCGGCAAGGGCGTCAACTCGGTCAAGACCTACTACGAGAAGCAGTCCTCCGGCCGCTACTCGGTCGAGGGCGAGGTCTCCGACTGGGTCAAGGTGCCCTACAACGAGGCCCGCTACGGCAACAACGACTGCGGCGACACCAACTGCCCGAGCGTGTGGAACGTCGTCAGCGACGGCCTGAACGCCTGGGTCGAGCAGCAGAAGGCGGCCGGCCGCACCGACGCCCAGATCAAGGCCGACGCCGCCCGCTTCGACGAGTGGGACCGCTACGACTTCGACGGCGACGGCGACTTCAACGAGCCCGACGGCTACATCGACCACTTCCAGATCGTGCACGCCGGCGAGGACGAGTCCGCGGGCGGCGGCGCCCAGGGCACCGACGCGATCTGGGCCCACCGCTGGTACGCCTTCGGCACCGACGCCGGCGCCACCGGCCCCGAGCAGAACAAGCTCGGCGGCTCGCAGATCGGCTCCACCGGTGTCTGGGTCGGCGACTACACCATCCAGCCGGAGAACGGCGGCCTCGGCGTCTACGCCCACGAGTACGGCCACGACCTCGGTCTGCCGGACCACTACGACACCGCCGGCGGCGACAACTCCACCGGCTTCTGGACGCTGATGTCGTCCGGCTCCTGGCTCGGCACCGGTCGCAACGAGATCGGCGACCTGCCCGGCGACATGACCGCCTGGGACAAGCTCCAGCTCGGCTGGCTGAACTACGACACCGCCAAGGCCGGGGTCAACTCCTGGCACAAGCTGGGGGTGGCGGAGTACAACACCAAGCACAAGCAGGGCCTGGTCGTCGAGCTGCCGAAGAAGGCGGTCACCACCGAGATCACCACCCCGGCCGAGGGCAAGACCCAGTGGTGGAGCGGCAGCGGTGACAACCTCAAGAACACGCTGAGCCGTTCGGTCGACCTCACCGGCAAGTCGAAGGCCGAGCTGACCTTCGACGGCTGGTACGACATCGAGGCCAACTACGACTACCTCTACACCGAGGTCTCGACCGACGGCGGCGCCAACTGGACCGCCGTCGACGGCACGGTGGACGGTCAGCCGATCCCGCGCGACGCCGCCGACAAGCCGGCCCTGCACGGCACGCTCGACGCGTACACGAAGTTCGCGTACTCCCTCGACGCCTACACGGGCAAGAAGATCGACCTCCGCTTCCGCTACCAGACCGACGGCGGCGTGGCCCAGAAGGGCTTCACGGCCGACGCCATCAAGGTCACCGCGGACGGCGAGGCGCTCTTCACCGACAACGCCGAGACCGCGGACGCCGCTTGGACGGCCACCGGCTTCTCCCGCGTCGGCGCGTCCTTCACCAAGGACTACGCGCAGTACTACATCGCCGAGAACCGGCAGTACGTGTCGTACGACAAGACGCTGAAGACCGGCCCGTACAACTTCGGCTTCACGGAGCGCCCGAACTGGGTGGAGCACTACGCGTACCAGAACGGCCTGCTGATCTGGAAGTGGGACACCTCCCAGGCGGACAACAACACCAGCCAGCACCCGGGCACCGGTCTCGTCCTGCCGATCGACTCGCACCCGACCGCGATGAAGTGGAAGGACGGCACCCTGCTGCGCAACCGCGTCCAGTCGTACGACTCGCCGTTCAGCCTCTACCGCACGGACGCCGTCACGCTGCACAAGGCGGACGTGGCGAAGTACTTCCCGGGCTCGAAGGGTGTCTCGGTCTTCAACGACCGCAAGAGCGACTACTACGACGAGTCGAACCCGACCGGCGGCGTCAAGATCACTGACACCAACACGAAGATCAAGATTCTCAAGGAGGCCAAGAACGGCTCGACGATCGAGCTCGAGGTCGGCCCCGCGGGCAGGTAATTAGCATCTGCCCAGGTCAGAGCATGATCGGCGGTGACCCCCTGGCGGGTCGCCGCCGATCCGTGTTTAGGTGCGTCCTGTGGTTCTCTTATTGACACCGGGTCCGAGGCCCGGACCGACCCAGGCTGACTCGGGGGTATGACCGCATGGCCGCAGGAGGCTTCTGCAAGCTGCCGAACGGCACGGTGGTGGTGGCACTGAACCTGCCCAGCCCCGCCGCTCCGGAGGGCAGCGTGCGCTTTCTCGTCCACGCCCAGAACCGGGCGCGCGCCCTGACCAGGCTGCGCAACCTGGGACTGCGCGCGGTCTACCTGCGGGGCAACGCCGCCCCGCCGACCCCGGACGAGATCACGGCGGTCCTGCACCACCCGGACGGCCTCATATGGCGCACGGCGCCGGTGGCCGGAGCCGTGGGCGGCCCGGACCTCGTCCAGGAGCTGTGGCATCCGATCCGGGCGCTGCTCAGACGCCCGACGGCACAGACGTGACCGGCTCCGGGCGCTACTGGACGACCGGCTTCCCGGACAGCTCCACGCCCGCCTCCCGCAGCTCCTCCAGCGCCCGCTCGGTGGTCGCCGCGGCCACCCCGGCGGTCAGGTCGAGCAGCACCTGCGTACGGAAGCCCTCGCGCGCGGCGTCCAGGGCGGTGGCCCGTACGCAGTGGTCGGTCGCGATGCCCACGACGTCGACCTCGTCGATCTCCCGGGCCCGCAGCCAGTCGGCGAGGGCCGTGCCGTTCTCGTCGGCGCCCTCGAAGCCGCTGTAGGCCGCCGCGTAGGCACCCTTGTCGAAGACGGCGTCTATCGCGCCGGACGCGACGACGGGGGCGAAGTTCGGGTGGAAGCCGACGCCCTCCGTGCCGGCGACGCAGTGCGCGGGCCAGGAGTGGACGTAGTCGGGGTTGTCGGCGAAGTGGCCGCCCGGTGCGACATGGTGGTCGCGGGTGGCCACGACGTGGCGGTAGCCGGCGGGCGCCTGCCCGATCAGCTCGGTGATGGCGGCGGCCACGTCCGCACCGCCGGACACCGCGAGGCTGCCCCCCTCGCAGAAGTCGTTCTGCACGTCTACGACGATCAGGGCGCGGCGCATGGTCGGTGTCCTTCGACTGGATCGGATGTGAGGTTGAGGGGCACCAGCTTTAGCTACCCGAGCCCCCGTGCACGTACTCCGTCGGAATGACGGGTTCCCCTCGGGAGAGCTGGGTGGCGGACAGCGGGAGGTTGGCGCGGGCGGCCGCGTGGCGGTCCCGGGCGGCGTCCAGCGGCTCGCGGGCGACGACCGTGCCGCCCTTGACCAGCTCGACCAGGAGCTGCCGGTCGGCGAGGTCCTCGGGCACCGGCCCGGTGCCGACCACCTCGGCCTCGGCGTAGCCGTAGTCGTCCAGCCGCCGGGCCGCCCACTTGCGGCCGCCGATCGAGGTCTTGCCGCCGCTGGACTTCTTCGCCACCGGCACCAGCGGTGCCCCGTCCGCACCGGACTCCGCGCGGGCGACCAGCTTGTAGACCATCGAGGCCGTCGGGTGCCCGGACCCGGTCACCAGCTGGGTGCCGACGCCGTACGCGTCCACGGGCGCCGCCGCCAGCGAGGCGATGGCGTACTCGTCCAGGTCCGAGGTCACGACGATCTTCGTCTCCGTGGCGCCCAGCTCGTCCAGCTGCTGCCGCACCCGGTGGGCGACCAGCAGCAGGTCGCCGGAGTCGATGCGCACGGCGCCCAGCTCGGGACCGGCGATCTCCACGGCCGTACGGACGGCCTCGGCGACGTCGTAGGTGTCCACGAGGAGCGTGGTGTCCCGGCCGAGCGCGTCCACCTGGGCCCGGAAGGCGTCCCGCTCGTTGTCGTGGAGCAGGGTGAAGGCGTGGGCGGAGGTGCCCACGGTGGGGATGTTGTAGCGGAAGCCGGCGGCCAGGTCGGAGGTGGTCGTGAAGCCGCCGACGTAGGCGGAGCGGGCGGCGGCGACGGCGGCCAGCTCGTGGGTGCGGCGGGCGCCCATCTCGATCAGCGGACGCTCCCCGGCGGCGGAGGCCATCCGGGAGGCGGCGGCGGCGATCGCCGAGTCGTGGTTGAGGATGGAGAGGATCACCGTCTCCAGCAGCACGCACTCGCCGAAGGTCCCCTCGACCCGCATGATCGGCGAGCCCGGGAAGTACACCTCGCCCTCGGCGTAGCCCCAGATGTCGCCGCCGAAGCGGTACTCGGCGAGCCAGTCCAGGGTCTCCTCGTCGACGATGCCCTTCTCGCGCAGGAAGCGCAGGACGTCCGCGTCGAAGCGGAAGTTCTCCACCGCGTCCAGTACCCGTCCGGTGCCCGCGACGACGCCGTAGCGGCGCCCGTCCGGCAGTCGGCGCGTGAAGACCTCGAACACGCTCCGCCGCCCGGCCGTGCCCGCCTTCAGGGCGGCTCGGAGCATGGTCAGCTCGTACTGGTCCGTGAAGAGCGCCGTCGAGGGAACGTCCACCGGCAGCCCAAGGTCCGCTGTGTTCATGACGAGGATGCTACCCCCATTTCGTCAGTCTGACGATTTGTGGTGGCGTGGCGCCGGCCACAGGCCCGTTTGTGCGAGTGCCCCCCTGTGGTGGCAGCATGGGCCATGTGACGGCAGCCGCACCCATGGAGATCGAGAAGACCGAATCGGCGGAGGAGGTCTTCGCCGTACCCGAGCCCGACGTGCCCTGGCTGACGATCGTCCACAACGACCCCGTCAACCTCATGAGCTACGTGACGTACGTCTTCCAGTCGTACTTCGGCTACTCCAAGGAAAAGGCCACCAAGCTCATGATGGACGTCCATCACAAGGGCCGCGCGGTCGTCTCCACCGGCTCGCGCGAGGAGATGGAACGGGACGTCCAGGCCATGCACGGCTACGGTCTGTGGGCCACCCTCCAGCAGGACCGGAAATGACCCACGCCCGCCCGCAGGACGGAAGTAGCTGAATCGCCTCCATGCCAGGACAGTTCGAACCGCTTCCCGGCGGCGGCGCGGCCGTCGCCCTCGACGACGTCGAGATCTCCATCATCCGGTCCCTGGCCGTGCAGCTCCTGGAGCTGATCGGCCCCGGCCCCGCCGAGGACGCCTCCGACGACCCGCTCGCCGAGCTCTTCGCCGACGGCCCGAGCGAACCGCCCTCCGATCCCGTGCTGCGGCGCCTGTTCCCGGACGCCTACGGCGACCCCGAGGGCGCCCCGCAGGCCAAGGAGGCCGAGGAGCAGCGGGCGTACTCCGCCGAGTTCCGCCGCTACACCGAGAACGACCTGCGGGCCGGCAAGCGCGACAACGCGCTCGCGGTCATCCGCACCCTGGACACCCTCGCCTCGGCGTCCGCGGGTGAGGAGGGGGCGGTGCTGAAGCTGTCGCCCCAGGAGTCCCAGGAGTGGCTGCGCGCCCTGAACGACCTGCGCCTGGCGATCGGTTCCCGGCTGGAGATCGCCGACGAGGACGACACCGACCTGCTCTACCGGCTCCCGGACGAGGACCCGCGCAAGCCGATGGTGATGGCGTACCTGTGGCTCGGCGGACTCCAGGAGTCGCTCGTCGCGACCCTTATGCCCTGATTGCCGGGAAGGCTGTCCGCTCAGCGGTTCCTCAAATCCGGGTAATGATCTCGTCAAAGAATTACCCCTCTTCGCCCATCTCGGGCGCCTTCTGTCCCTATATGTATGTGCTGTGCGTCACATGGCTCTCCTGTGATCGACATCCCGGTCGTGGTAAATCTTCACGACCGCCCGGCGAACACCACCCGAATGTTCGGCCGGGTGCGCCACCGAGCCGGCGGACCGCCGGCCAGGCACCGAGCGGGACGTGAGGCCCGCTCAACTCCATCATCCGGGGGGATCGAGACCCGATCCGAGGCCGAGTCGAGGCCCGGGTCGGCATGGAGAAAGGCGCACCACACATGACCTCTGCGCAGGTCGACACGGACAAGGCCCCCGAAGAGGGCTACGAGCGCGGGCTCAACAGCCGCCAGGTCCAGATGATCGCGATCGGCGGCGCCATCGGCGTCGGTCTCTTCCTGGGCGCCGGGGCCAACATCGCCAAGGCCGGCCCCAGCATCATCCTCATGTACGCCCTCGCGGGCGTGATCATCTTCTTCATCATGCGGGCGCTCGGCGAACTCCTGCTCTACCGACCGGTCTCCGGCTCCTTCGCCGAGTACTCGCGCGAGTTCCTCGGCCCCTTCTTCGGCTACTTCACCGGCTGGACGTACTGGCTGATGTGGGTGGTCACCGGCATGGCGGAACTCACCGCCGCCGCCATCTACATCCACTACTGGTTCCCGGACATCCCGCAGTGGGTGTCGGCCCTGGTCTTCCTGGTCCTGCTGTTCGTGGCCAACCTGATCTCGGTGAAGCTGTTCGGCGAGATCGAGTTCTGGTTCTCGATGGTCAAGGTCACCGCCATCATCGGCATGATCGTGATCGGCATCGGCGTGCTCACCCTCGGCTTCAGCCAGGCCGGCGACACCGCCGCCGTCTCCAACCTGTGGGCCTTCGACGGCTTCTTCCCCAAGGGCATCGGCTCGTCCCTGATGACCCTCCAGGGCGTCATGTTCGCCTACCTCGCCGTCGAGCTGGTCGGCGTCACGGCCGGCGAGTCGGAGAATCCGGAGAAGACCCTCCCCAAGGCGATCAACACCCTGCCCTGGCGCATCGCCCTCTTCTACGTCGGCGCCCTCACCGTCATCCTGGCCGTGGTGAAGTGGACGGAATTCGCCGAGGGCGTCAGCCCCTTCGTGGAGGCCTTCACCGTCATCGGCATCCCGGCCGGCGCCGGCATCGTCAACTTCGTCGTGCTCACCGCCGCCCTGTCGTCCTGCAACTCCGGCATGTACTCCACGGGCCGGATGCTGCGCACCCTCGCGGACAACGGCGAGGCCCCCAGGGTCTTCAGCCGGCTGTCGTCGACCAAGACCCCGGCCATCGGCATCGGCATCTCGGTGATCTTCATGGGCATCGGCGTGGTCCTGAACTACGTCGTCCCGGAGAAGGCCTTCGGCTACGTCACCTCCATCGCCACTGCCGCCGGCATCTGGACCTGGCTGATGATCCTGATCAGTCACGTCCGCTACCGCCGCAAGGTCGTCGCGGGCCGGCTGCCCGCCTCCTCCTTCCCGGCGCCGGGCGGCTCGGTGTGCTCCTACATCGCCATCGCCTTCCTGCTCTTCGTCACCTGCCTGATCGCCTACGACGCCGACGCCCGCGTCTGCCTGTACGTGATGGCCGGCTGGGCCGCCGCCCTCGGCATCGGCTGGGCCGTGCTCAAGAGCCGCAACCCGGACATCACCGAGCGGCACGGCGAACCGGAGCTGGAGAAGATCGTCTGACCTGCGCGTTCTCGCGCGTTCGGGACGTCCGGTCACCGGGGATGCTCGTGGCGTCCCCACCGGCCACCGCTCAGGGCGTCCAGCATGCGGGCCGCCTCGTACCACCCACCGGTACGGGGCGGCCCCTCTGCTTATCCTGGCCGCATGCTGACCATCACCCAGGCCCTGTACGACCAGATCGTCGCCCACGCGCGCGAGGACCACCCCGACGAGGCGTGCGGCGTGGTGGCCGGCCCCGTGGGCGAGGGCCGCCCCGAGCGGTTCATCCCGATGCTGAACGCCGCCCGCTCGCCGACCTTCTACGAGTTCGACTCGCAGGACCTGCTCAAGCTCTACCGGGAGATGGACGACCGCGACGAGGAGCCGGCGGTCATCTACCACTCCCACACGGCCACCGAGGCGTACCCCTCCCGCACCGACCTCACCTACGCCAACGAGCCCGGCGCCCACTACGTCCTGGTCTCCACGGCGGACACCGACGGCGCCGGCGACTTCCAGTTCCGATCGTTCCGGATCGTGGATGGAGAGGTGACCGAGGAGGAGGTCAAGGTCGTGGAGGCGTACTGATATCACAGGACGGACGGGAAACGTCCAGTAGATGAGATCACACTCCGGATGCCGGACCGGGAATCGATACGATGAGCCCATGGTTCTTCTCGACGTGAGCGAAAAGGCGCCGGGCACGCTGCTCGTGGCGCGGCTGCACGTCGACCTGTGCAGGCTGAACAGCGCCATCTGTTGATCTTCCGCTGCCGCCGTACGGCCGTGCGCCGCGGCGGGCTGCCGCGTGCCGCCGCGCGCCTCACCGAACCCACGACACCTTCCGACAGGAGCCCTCAGCCATGGCCATCGAGGTCCGCATCCCGACCATCCTCCGCCAGTACACCGACGGCCAGAAGGCGGTGGAGGGCACCGGGGACACCCTCGCCGAGCTCTTCACCGACCTCGAGACCAGGCACGCGGGCGTCCGGGCCCGACTCGTCGACGAGGCGAACGGCGACCAGCTGCGCCGCTTCGTCAACGTCTACCTGAACGACGAGGACGTCCGCTTCCTGGACGGCATCAACACCAAGCTCGCGGACGGCGACAGCATCACGATCCTGCCGGCCGTCGCCGGCGGTATGGCCTGATCGGCGATGCGTTACGACTCCCCGCTGGCCGCGGTGGGCAACACCCCTCTGGTGCGCCTGCCGCGGCTCTCGCCGTCCGACGACGTCCGTATCTGGGCCAAGCTGGAGGACCGCAACCCGACCGGCTCGATCAAGGACCGCCCCGCGCTCCACATGATCGAGCAGGCGGAGAAGGACGGCCGCCTCACCCCGGGCTGCACGATCCTGGAGCCGACCAGCGGCAACACCGGCATCTCGCTCGCCATGGCCGCCAAGCTCAAGGGCTACCGCATCGTCTGCGTGATGCCCGAGAACACCTCCCAGGAGCGCCGGGACCTGCTCGCCATGTGGGGCGCGGAGATCATCTCCTCCCCGGCCGCGGGCGGCTCCAACACCGCCGTACGGGTCGCCAAGGAGCTCTCCGCCGAGCACCCGGACTGGGTGATGCTCTACCAGTACGGCAACCCGGACAACGCCGGCGCCCACTACGCCGGCACCGGCCCGGAGATCCTCGCCGACCTGCCGTCCATCACCCACTTCGTGGCCGGCCTCGGCACCACGGGCACCCTGATGGGCGTCGGCCGCTTCCTGCGCGAGAACAAGCCCGACGTGAAGATCGTCGCCGCCGAACCGCGCTACGACGACCTGGTGTACGGCCTGCGCAACCTCGACGAGGGCTTCGTACCCGAGCTGTACGACGCCTCCGTCCTCACCACCCGCTTCTCGGTGGGTTCGGCGGACGCCGTGACCCGCACCCGTGAGCTCCTCCAACAGGAGGGCATCTTCGCGGGCGTCTCCACCGGCGCCGCCCTGCACGCCGCGATCGGCGTCGGGAACAAGGCGGTGAAGGCCGGCGAGAGCGCGGACATCGTGTTCGTCGTCGCCGACGGCGGCTGGAAGTACCTCTCCACCGGCGTCTACACGGCGGCCACCACCGAGGAGGCCATCGACACCCTCCAGGGCCAGCTCTGGGCCTGACCGCTCACTCGGCGAGGTGACGGACCTGGTCCCACAGGACCGGGTCCACCACACCCACCCGCCGCCGGAAGTCCCGCACGGGCACCTCCCGCAACTCGTCGGTCTCCAGGAAGCTCGTCCGCCCCCGCGCGTCCCCGACCGAGCCCGGCGGCAAGGTGATCACCCCGGCCCGCCCGGCCCGGTGCCGGCTGGTGATCTTCGCCACCAGCACCCGCCGCCCGCGCACCTGGACCACGAGACACGGCCGGTCCTTCGCACCGCCGGAGTCCTCGTACGGCACGTTCGCCCACCAGATCTCCGCGGGCCGCGGCCGGTCCGCCCGCCCTCTCGGCCCCGTGGGCCGACCCGGCGGACGCCGGCTGCCGCCCGGCCGCGGAGGCCGCCGCCCCCGCCCCCAGCCGTCGACGACCGTGGCGACGAGCGCGAGCAGTACCACCGCCGCGAGGGCGAGCCACCAGGACGTGTTCATGCCGACGACCGTACCGGCGCGCACTGCCCCCGCGCGCCCCCTCCATGGCCCCGCGCGCTCTACTTCCAGCCGAACCGGTGACACCGCAGGTGAGTTCGCCCACAACGGCCCCTGGCGGAGGAGCGACCCGAGGTTTTGCGCCTTACGCTCGACAAACCGCACGACCCCCGTCTCTCCACACGCGCCAGCGGAGGTTTCTGCTTCATGAAGCTCACCGTCGTCGGCTGCTCGGGGTCGTTCCCGTCCGCGGAATCGGCCTGCTCGAGCTACCTCGTCGAGGCCGACGGCTTCCGGCTGCTCCTCGACATGGGCAACGGCGCCCTCGGCGAGTTGCAGCGCCACTGCGGTCTCTACGACCTCGACGCGATCTTCCTCAGCCACCTGCACGCCGACCACTGCATCGACATGTGCGCCTACTTCGTGGCGCGCTACTACCGGCACGAGGGCGGCCGCTGCGACCCCCTCCCGGTCTACGGACCCGAGGGCACCGAGCACCGGCTCACCACCGCCTACGCCGACACCCCCTCCGCCTCGTCCATGAGTGAGGTCTTCGACTTCCACACGGTCAAGCCGTCCACCTTCGAGGTCGGACCCTTCACCGTGCACACCGAACGCGTCGCCCACCCCGTGGAGGCCTACGCCATCCGCGTCGAGCACGGCGGCAGGTCGCTGACCTACTCCGGCGACACGGGCGTCACCGCCACGCTGGACGAACTCGCCCGCGACACCGACCTGTTCCTGTGCGAGGCCGCCTTCACGCACGGCAAGGAGAACATCCCCGACCTCCACCTCAACGGCCGCGAGGCGGGCGAGAGCGCCACCCGCGCCGGCGCCCGCCGCCTGGTCCTCACCCACATCCCCCCGTGGACCGACCCCCAGGTCAACCTCGCCGACGCGCGCGAGGTCTACGACGGACCGGTGGACGTCGCCGCGGCGGGCGCGGTGTACGAGGTCTAGCCCCCGCACAGACACGACGAAGGGCCCCGGAACCTTCCCGGTTCCGGGGCCCTCGTCATGCCTGTCCGCGGCGGGGACTCACGCCTTCGTGAGGTCCTCGACCTCCTCCTCGGGCTCGCGGCCCGGGGTCTTCAGGTTGAACTTGATGATCGCGAAGCGGAACGTCACGTAGTAAATCACCGCGAACACCAGACCGATCGGAATGATCAGCCATGGCTTGGTGGCGAGATGCCAGTTCAGGGCGTAGTCGATGGCACCGGCCGAGAAGTTGAAGCCGGCGTGCACACCCAGGCCCCAGGTGATCGCCATCGAGGCGGCGGTGAGCACCGCGTGCAGCACGTACAGGACCGGCGCGATGAACATGAACGAGAACTCGATCGGCTCGGTCACACCGGTGACGAACGAGGTCAGCGCGAGCGAGACCATCATGCCCATCACGGCCTTGCGGCGCTCCGGGCGGGCGCAGTGCGCGATGGCGATCGCGGCGGCCGGCAGACCGAACATCATGATCGGGAAGAAGCCGGACTGGAAGATACCGGCGGACGGGTCACCGGCCAGGAAGCGGGTGATGTCGCCGTGCACGACCTCACCGGCGGCGTTCGTGAAGTCGCCCAGCTGGAACCAGGCCACGGTGTTGACGAACTGGTGCATGCCGACCGGGATCAGCGCGCGGTTCACGCCGCCGAACAGGGCCGCGCCACCGGCGCCGAGGCCGGTCATCCACTCGCCGAAGTTGGAGATGCCGGTACCGATGGGCTCCCAGACCAGACCGAAGAAGACACCGACCACGATGCCGACGAAAGCCATGATGATCGGCACCAGCCGACGGCCGTTGAAGAAGCCGAGCCAGTCCACCAGCCTGGTGCGGTGGAACCGCTGCCACAGCACCGCGGCGAGCAGACCCATGATGATGCCGCCGAGGACACCCGGGTCGTTGTACGTCGCGGCGACGTCCTCGCCCTTCTTGACCACCGCCTCGGTGACCGGGAAGGCCTCCAGGACCTTGCTGTACACGAGGAAGCCGACCACCGCGGCCAGAGCGGTCGAGCCGTCCGCCTTCTTGGCGAAGCCGATGGCCACGCCTATGCAGAACAGGATCGGCAGCGAGCCGGTCAGAGCACCGCCCGCGTTGTTGAAGACGGCGGCGACGCGGTCCCAGCCCAGGCCGTCCTTGCCGAAGATGTCGTCCTGGCCGAGCCGGACCATGATGCCGGCCGCCGGAAGCACGGCGATCGGGAGCTGCAGGCTGCGGCCGACCTTCTGCAAACCCTGGAAAAGACCAGATCCCCGCTTCTTTGCGGGGGCCGCCTTGTCGGTGGCGGTGCTCATACTTCCTCCATCGGGTGGTGGTCTACACCACTCAGTGGTGTAGACCTGTTGTAGCACGATGAAGGCCGCGTAAGGAACCCGTGATTCCGCGACGGCGGAACTACGCGCAGTGTCCGATCAAGCCGCCAGGTCAGAGCCCCCGAGGGCGTGCCGAAGGCCCCCGGACGGTCGGTCCGAGGGCCTTCGTGAGACCACGGTCAAAGGGTACGTGAGGGTGCGTGAGGTCTACTGCGTGAGGTCTACACCTTCGTGACGTCCTCCACCTCGTCCTCCGGCTCCCGGCCCGGCGTCTTCAGGTCGAACTTCGTGATCGCGAACCGGAAGACCACGTAATACACCACCGCGAAACACAGACCGATCGGAATGATCAGCCACGGTCTGGTCGCCAGGTTCCAGTTGATGACGTAGTCGATCAGTCCCGCCGAGAAACTGAACCCGTCCTTCACACCCAGGGCCCACGTCACGGCCATCGACACACCCGTCAGCACCGCGTGCACCGCGTACAGCACCGGGGCGATGAACAGGAACGAGTACTCCAGCGGCTCCGTGATCCCCGTCACGAACGACGTCAGCGCCACCGACAGCATCAGACCGCCGACCTCCTTGCGCCGGTGCGGCTTCGCGCAGTGGGTGATCGCCAGCGCCGCCGCGGGCAGCGCGAACATCATGATCGGGAAGAAGCCCGAGGTGAACTGGCCCGCGTTCGGATCGCCCGCCAGGAACATGTTGATGTCGCCGTGCACCACCGTGCCGTCCGGCTTCGTGTACGAGCCGAACTGGAACCACATCGGCACGTTCAGGAACTGATGCAGACCGATCACCAGCAACGCCCGGTTCGCCAGCCCGAACACACCCGCGCCCCAGGCGCCCAGCCCCGTCAGCCAGTCGCTGAAACTCTCCAGCGCGTCACCGATCGGCGGCCACACCCACAGGCACAGCGCCGCGAAGGCGATCGCCACGAACGCCATGATGATCGGCACCAGCCGGCGCCCGTTGAAGAACCCGAGCCAGTCGACCAGCTTCGTCCGATGGAACCGCTGCCAGAAATAGGCCGTCAGCAACCCCATCACGATGCCGCCGAAGACCCCCGGATTCTGGAAGGTGAACGCCGTCACCGTCTCCGACCCGTCGGTCAGCCGGCACCCGATCTGTGGGATCGCCTCCGAACCCTCCGGACAGTCCTCCGGAAACTGCCGCAGCACATTGAAGTAGACGAGGAACCCCGCCACCGCCGCCAGCGCCGTCGAACCGTCCGCCTTCTTCGCCATCCCGATGGCCACGCCCACACAGAACAGCAGCGGCAGCCCCAGCGAACCGTCCAGCAGCGCACCGCCCGCGCCGATCATCACCTTCGAGACGTTCGACCAGCCAAGACCGTCGTCCCCGAAGACATCCGGCTGCCCCAGCCGGTTGAGAATGCCCGCGGCGGGCAGGACCGCGATGGGCAACTGAAGACTGCGACCCATCTTCTGCAGCCCCTGGAACGCCTTGTTCCAGCGGGCGCGGGCAGGGCTGACCCCGCTCTCGGCACTCATCCGGTCTCCATCCGGTCGCCGGTACACTGGTGTAGACCAGTTGACAGACGGCTCCGCCGCCGTGACGCCATCATTCGATACAGGCCCCACGATGGCTCGCGAAGATGGGCCAACTGTGGGTTACTGCCACAAAGCGGTTCGGATCAGGGAGACAGAACATGGCCAGCAAGGCTGAGAAGATCGTCGCCGGCCTCGGCGGCATCGACAACATCGACGAGATCGAAGGCTGCATCACCCGCCTCCGCACCGAGGTCAACGACCCCGCGCTGGTCAACGAAGCCGCCCTCAAGGCCGCCGGCGCCCACGGCGTCGTCAAGATGGGCACCGCCATCCAGGTCGTCATCGGCACCGACGCCGACCCGATCGCCGCCGAGATCGAAGACATGATGTAAAGACGCCGAGCGCACCCAGGGGCCCCTCCCACCACGGGACGGGCCCCTGTCCGTGCGCCCGCTAGGCTCACCCGCATGTCACGAATCGACGGCCGCACCCCCCAGCAGCTCCGCCCCGTCACCATCGAACGCGGCTGGAGCAAGCACGCCGAAGGCTCCGTCCTCGTCTCCTTCGGCGACACCAAAGTCCTCTGCAACGCCTCCGTCACCGAAGGCGTCCCCCGCTGGCGCAAGGGCAGCGGCGAAGGCTGGGTCACCGCCGAATACGCCATGCTTCCCCGCGCCACCAACACCCGCGGCGACCGCGAGTCCGTCAAGGGCCGCATCGGCGGCCGCACCCACGAGATCAGCCGCCTCATCGGCCGCTCCCTGCGCGCGGTCATCGACTACAAGGCACTCGGCGAGAACACCATCGTCCTCGACTGCGACGTCCTCCAGGCCGACGGAGGCACCCGCACCGCCGCCGTCACCGGCGCCTACGTCGCCCTCGCCGACGCCATCACCTGGGCCCAGACCACCAAGAAGCTCATCAGGCCCAGCCGCAAGCCCCTCACCGGCACCGTCTCCGCCGTCTCCGTCGGCATCGTCGACGGCACCCCCCTCCTCGACCTCCGCTACGAGGAAGACGTCCGCGCCGACACCGACATGAACGTCGTCTGCACCGGCGACGGCCGCTTCGTCGAGGTCCAGGGCACCGCCGAGGCCGAGCCCTTCGACCGCGACGAACTCAACGCCCTCCTCGACCTCGCCGCCGGCGGCTGCGCCGAACTGGCCGAACTCCAGCGCAAGGCCCTTGACACGGTCCTCGAAAGGTAAAGAGAAGACCAAGGGCACATCAAGAAAAGGCGGCCCGGACACGCAACTCCGCCGCCCACCGCCGCGTCACTAGCAGTACGGACGTACGGTTCACCGCCGTACGTCCGACGCCGCACCGCAGACGGGCCGCCCGGCCCTGTCCCAAGGGGAGGACCGAGACCCATGGCCGCGAGCCGCCACCGCCGCCTTCGCCGTACCACCGTCACCGCCGCCACCGTGGCGGCCATCGCCCTGACGGCCGGACTCACCACCGGATGCGACGCCGTCGACAAGGCCCTCGACTGCGTCCAGACCGCCGACGCCATCGCCGACAGCGTCACCGCACTCCAGCAGGCCGTGGAGAACGCGTCCAACGACCCGACGCAGCTCGAGGAATCCCTCAACTCCATAGACAAGAACCTCGACAAGATCGGCGACAAGACCGACAACGCCGACGTCGACAAGGCGGTCGACGACCTCGGCAAGGCCGTCGACAACGTCCGCACCTCCGTCGAGAACGGTGACAACACCCCGGACCTGAGCCCCGTCACCGACGCGGCCGGCGAACTGACGAAGGTCTGCACGCCGTAAGGGCGGTGCGAGCGGGACGGCGAGGGCCGGGATACTGGACCCCATGACCCGCCTGATCCTCGCCACCCGCAACGCCGGAAAGATCACCGAACTGAGGGCCATCCTCGCCGACGCAGGCCTGCCCCACGACCTCGTCGGCGCGGACGCCTACCCGGAGATCCCCGACGTCAGGGAAACCGGCGTCACCTTCGCCGAGAACGCCCTCCTCAAGGCCCACGCCCTGGCCCGGGCCACCGGCCTCCCCGCCGTCGCCGACGACTCCGGCCTCTGCGTCGACGTCCTGAACGGCGCGCCCGGCATCTTCTCCGCCCGCTGGTCCGGCACCCACGGCGACGACAAGGCCAACCTCGACCTCCTCCTCGCCCAGATCGGCGACATCGCCGACGAACACCGGGGCGCGTACTTCGCGTGCGCGGCGGCCCTGGCCCTGCCCGACGGCACGGAACGCGTCGTCGAGGGCCAACTCCGGGGCACGCTGCGCCACGCCCCCGCCGGCACGGGCGGCTTCGGCTACGACCCGATCCTCCAGCCGGAGGGCGAGACCCGCACCTGCGCGGAACTGACGGCGGACGAGAAGAACGCGATCAGCCACCGGGGGAAGGCCTTCCGGGCACTGGTGCCGGTGGTGCGGGAGCTGCTCGGCTGAGCAGCCGAAGAACGTACTGGTGCGGCCGGAGGGACTCGAACCCTCACGGGAGTTACCCCACTGGGACCTAAACCCAGCGTGACTGCCAATTCCACCACGGCCGCCCGGCGCTGCTGCCCGGCCATGCTACTGGTCGGGCAGCGCCGTCAGATCCCCAGATCCTTGATGATCTTGGCCACGTGGCCCGTCGCGCGGACGTTGTACAGGGCGCGTTCCACCGTGCCGTCCTCGTCGACGACGATCGTGGAGCGGATGACGCCCATGTAGGTCTTGCCGTAGTTCTTCTTCTCGCCGAAGGCCGCGTACGCGTCCAGGACCTTCTTGTCCGGGTCGGCGAGGAGGGTGACCTTCAGGGACTCGGTGTCGCGGAACTTGGCCAGCTTCTCCGGCTTGTCCGGGGAGATGCCGATCACGTCGTAGCCGGCGCCGGTCAGCAGCTCCAGGTTGTCCGTGAAGTCGCACGCCTGCTTCGTGCAGCCGGGGGTAAGGGCAGCAGGGTAGAAGTACACGATGACCTTGCGGCCCTTGTGGTCGGACAGGGACACCTCGTTGCCGTCGGCGTCCGGGAGGGTGAAGGCGGGGGCCACGTCCCCGGGCTGGAGTCGCTCGCTCATCGAACCAGCGTAACCGGGGGTCCTGACAGTGCAGCGGGGCGAGTAGCTGACAGACTGTCCGGAACAGCGTCAGCAGACTTCGGAGGCCGTACGGTGGCGGACACGTCGGACATCAGAACCCCGGCGCAGATCGAGGCGGACATCAAGCGCCGCCGCGAGGTGCTGGCCGAGACGCTCGACGAGATCGGGATGCGGGTGCACCCGAAGACGATCGTGGGCGATGCGAAGGCCAAGGTCGCTTCCAGCGTCGATCACACCCTCGGACGTGCGTACGTCGAGGTCAATCGGGTGGTCAGCGATGTGAAGTCGCAGTTCGTGGACGAGGAGGGCGCGCCCCGGATGGAGCGCGTCGTGCCCGTCGCGCTCGTCGTCGTCGGGGTCGTCGGGCTGCTCGCCCTGGGCGGTACCCGGCGGCGCCGGCGCTGAGCCGGGGCAGGTAGGTTCAGGGCGTGAGCGCCAAGAGAAACGAGCACAGTTCCCCGGACGACAAGCTGCCCATCCGGATGCTGCACGACCGCGTACTCGTGCGGCAGGACACCGGTGAGGGCGAGCGGCGTTCCGGGGGCGGGATCCTGATTCCCGCCACGGCGGCGGTCGGCCGGCGGCTGGCCTGGGCCGAGGTCGTCGCGGTGGGTCAGAACGTACGGACCGTGGAGCCGGGCGACCGGGTGCTGTACGACCCGGAGGACCGCGCGGAGGTCGAGGTGCGGGGCACGGCGTACGTGCTCATGCGCGAGCGTGATCTGCACGCGGTGGCCGCGGACCGGTTCGAGGGGTCGGAGGATTCGACCGGGCTGTACCTCTGAACAGGGGTTCATATCGGATCTCAGGGGCTGGTGATCAAGGTCACCAGCCCCTTTCCGCTGAGTTTGCTAGCTTGGAAAGTACCCCGACGAGACGCGCCGTACCGGGCCAAGGAAAAGACGACGCACCACCGTTCAGTTCGTTCACGGAGGTGCCGTCATGGCCTGGGTTCTGTTGCTCGTCGCCGGTCTGCTCGAGGTCGGCTGGTCGATCGGGATGAAGTACACGGACGGGTTCACCCGTCTCGTCCCGAGTCTGTTCACCGGTGCGGGGATCGTCGCCAGCATGGTGCTGCTGTCGTACGCGGCCCGGACGCTGCCCATCGGTACCGCCTACGGCGTGTGGGTGGGGATCGGCGCGGCCGGTGCGGCGGTGCTCGGCATGGTGGTGCTGGGTGAGCCGGTGACCGCCGCCCGGATCTTCTTCATCTGTCTGCTGCTGGTCGCCGTGGTGGGTCTGAAGGCGACCTCCGGGCACTGACCCGGCAGGGCCGGTCCGCCGTCACTGGCGGCGGGGTGTGACGGGGATGCCGGCGACCGTTCCGGTGTCCGAGTCGCCTCCGCCGCCCGCGCCGGTCGTGTCGCCGCCGCCTCCTTCTGTGCTGCCGCCGCCGTTCGTCGAGTCGTCGCCGCCTCCGTCACCGCCGCCCGTGGGGCCCGGTTCGGTGGTGGCGCCGCCCGTGGTGGGGCCGCCGGTCGTCGGGTCGCCGGTGCCGGTCTCGCCGCCCGGCGGGGTGCTGCCGCCGCCGGTCCCGCCGGGGGTCTCGGTGCCGGACTCGTCCTCGTCGCCGGTCGACTCGTCGTCGGGGTCGCCGCTGCCGCTCTCGTCGCCGGTGCCCGGTTCGTCCGAGGAGTCGTCGGACGGGGACGCGGTGACGTCGGCGCCGGCCTGGAGCCGGAGGTCGAAGTCGGTGACCGGTTCGCCCTTGAGGGCGTTGCGGGTGTACTGGCCCCAGATCTCGGCGGGCGCGCCGCCGCCGTTGACGCGGGGCAGGCCCATCGCGCCGTAGAGCGACTTGTGGGCGGCGGTTTCCGGGTCCTGGCCCATGACGGCGATGACGGTGGCCAGCTCGGGGGTGTAGCCGGCGAACCAGGCGGCGGTGTCCTCCTCGGCGGTGCCGGTCTTGCCGGCGGCGGGGCGGCCTGCGGCCTGGGCGGCGGTGGCGGTGCCGTTCTGGACGACGCTGCGCAGGACGGAGGTGGTGGTGTCGGCGGCCTCGCGGCTGACGGCCTGGCGCTCGCGCCGCTCGGGCAGCTCGACCTCCTGCTTGCCGTCCTTCATGACCTTCTCGACCAGCGTGTACGTGCCGTGCCTGCCGTGGTTGGCGAGGGTGGCGTACGCCTCGGCCATGTCGAGGGGGCTGGCGGTGGCCACGCCGAGGGCGATGGAGGGGGAGGGCGTCAGCTCGGGGGTGTTCTTGGAGAGGCCGAGGTCGATCGCGGTCTGCTGGACCTTGTCGGAGCCGACGTCCACGGCCATCTGGGCGTACACCGCGTTGACGGACTTGTCGGTGGCCTCGCGGACGGTGACGTCCCCGTAGTCGCGGTGGTCCTCGTTCTCCGGGGCGTAGCGGCCGCCGCTCCAGCCCTGGACGGGGCGTTCGCTGGTGCCGTCGTAGATCGTGTTCGGGTTGATCGTGCGGCCGTCCTGCGTCTCGGAGTGGTTCTCGACGGCGGACGTGAACACGAAGGGCTTGAAGGTGGAGCCGACCTGGAAGTCGCGGCGGGTGGCGTTGGGTGTGTACTGCTTGACGTAGTCGATGCCGTTGTACATCGCGACGACCTTGCCGGTCTCCGGGTCGACGGAGGCGCCGCCCGCGCGGACGTAGGTGTCGACCTTGCGTTCCTTCTTGTCCAGTTTGGACATGAGCTTGTCGTCGACGGCCTTGACGAAGGCGTTCTGCTTGTCCTTCTGCAGGGTCGTGGTGATGCGGTAGCCGCCGCGGTCGAGCTCCTCCTCGTCGACGATCTCGTTCTGGATCAGGTAGTCCCTGACGATGTTGACGACGTAGCCGCGCTGCCCGGACATGTTGGTGGAGATGGTGCTCTCCTTGGGCGCGGGGAACTTCTGGCTCGCGCGTTCGGACGGGCTCAGCCAGCCCTTCTCGACCATGCCGTCCAGGACGTAGTTCCAGCGGGCCTCGGCCGCGGGCTTGTTCTCCGGGTGGGCGACGACGTCGTACTGGCTGGGCGCGTTGAGCAGCGAGGCGAGGTAGGCGCCCTGGGCCGCGGTGAGGTCCTTGGCATCGATGCCGTAGTAGGCCTGGGCGGCGGCCTGGATGCCGTAGGCGCCGCGGCCGAAGAAGCTGGTGTTGAGGTAGCCCTCGAGGATCTCGCTCTTGCTCTTCTCGCGGTCGAGCTTGATCGAGATGAAGAACTCCTTCACCTTGCGGGTGATGGTCTGTTCCTGCGCCAGGTAGTAGTTCTTGACGTACTGCTGGGTGATGGTGGAGCCGGACTGCTTGCCCTTGCCGGTGGCGGTGTTCCAGCCGGCGCGGACCATGGCCCCCGGGTCGATGGCGGACTCGGTGTAGAAGTCGCGGTCCTCGGCGGCCAGGACGGCGTGCTGGGCGTCCTTGGAGATGCGGGCGAGGCCGACGCTCTCCCGGTTGACCTCGCCGTCGCGGGCCAGGACGCTGCCGTCGGCGTACAGGTAGACGTTGGACTGCTTGGTGGCGAGCGCGTTGGCGGCCGGGATCTGCACCAGGTGGTAGCCGAGGAAGAAGCCGCCGATCAGCAGCAGGACGCCGATGAGGCAGGTGCTCAGTACGATGCGCCAGGTCGGGACGAACCGGCGCCACCCGGTGCGCGCCGGCCGCTTGGGCTTCTTGGCCTTCCCGTCGCCGGCCGCCCCCTCGCCGGCCGCCTGGGGCTCTCTCGGCGCCCAGCCCTGGTTCGGCTGCTGCGGCTGCGGCTCGTCGCTCATCTCGTGCACGGACTCCTGTTTCGCGTCGTACGGTCTGGTCTCGTACGGCCTTGTACGCCTCTGCGTCCTCCGGCGCCTCTCATGCCTTCTGGCGCCCTCCGAAGAAGACTCTCGCACCGGGCGTTCCGTTCCCACTCGTCGGCACACCCGTGAAATTCCGTGGCACGTGGGGTCGCGTTCGCACTAGGCTCCTGCGCTTCGGTGCCGGTCGGAGGGTGGGAGTCGTGGGAGTGGGCTCGGGGCGGTTGTACGCGGCCGTCGCGGCGGGGGGATTCCGACGGTACGCGACGTATCGGGCGGCCACCGCCGCCGGGGTGTTCACCAACACGGTCTTCGGATTGATCCTGGTATACACCTATCTGGCCCTGTGGGACGAGAAACCGCAGCTCGGGGGCTACGACCAGGCGCAGGCCGTCACTTTTGTGTGGCTGGGGCAGGCGTTGCTGGCGGCGCTGGCGATCGGGGGCGGCGGGTTCGAGGACGAGCTGATGGAGCGCATCCGTACGGGTGACATCGCCGTCGATCTGTACCGGCCGGTGGATCTTCAGCTGTGGTGGCTGGCGGCGGATGTGGGGCGGGCGCTGTTCCAGTTGCTGGGGCGCGGGGTGGTGCCGTTCGCTTTCGGATCGCTGTTCTTTCCGGTGGCGCTGCCGCGGGAGGTGTCCGTGTGGGGCGCGTTCCTGGTGGCGGTGGTGCTGGCGGCGGTGGTGAGTTTCGCACTGCGGTACCTGGTGGCCCTCTCCGCGTTCTGGTTGATGGACGGCATGGGGGTGACGCAGATGGCGTGGCTCGCGGGGTTCTTCTGCTCGGGGATGCTGCTGCCGCTGAACGTGTTCCCCGGTGCGCTCGGCGAAGTCGTACGGATGCTGCCGTGGTCGTCGCTGCTCCAGGCACCGGCGGACGTGCTGCTGGGCGAGGCCGATCCGCTGGGGGCCTTCGTCTTCCAGGCGGGGTGGGCGGTGGCGCTGCTGGCGGTGGGGCGGCTGGTGCAGTCGGCGGCTACGCGACGGGTGGTGGTCCAGGGTGGCTGAGACGGCTCACGCGGACGGGAGGACGGAGCCACCCGGCCGGGTCGCCGAGGGGCTGCGCACGTACCGGCTGATCGCGGCGATGTGGATCCGGTCGACGATGGCGTACCGGACGTCCTTCGCGCTGACGACGTTCGGGAACTTCGCGGCGACGGCACTGGACTTCGTGGCGATCCTGCTGATGTTCTCCCGCGTCGACGCGCTGGGCGGCTGGTCGCTGGCCGAGGTGGCGTTCCTGTACGGGGTGTCCGGTGTCTGCTTCGGGCTGGCCGACCTGGCGATCGGCTCGATGGAGCGGCTGGGCCGGCGGGTGCGCGACGGCACGCTGGACACGCTGCTGGTGCGTCCGGCGCCGGTGCTGGCGCAGGTGGCGGCGGACCGGTTCGCGCTGCGCCGGCTGGGCCGGGTGGCGCAGGGGGTGCTGGTGCTGGGGTACGCGCTGACGGTCGTGGACGTCGACTGGACGGTGGCGAAGCTGCTGCTGATGCCGGTGATGCTGCTCAGCGGGGCGGGGATCTTCTGTGCGGTGTTCGTGGCCGCGGCGGCGTTCCAGTTCGTGGCGCAGGACGCCTCGGAGGTGTCGAACGCCTTCACCTACGGCGGTACGACGATGCTGCAGTACCCGCCGACGGTGTTCGCGCTGGACCTGGTGCGCGGGGTGACGTTCGTGATGCCACTGGCCTTCGTCAACTGGCTGCCGGCGAGCTATGTGCTGGACCGGCCCTATCCGCTGGACCTGCCCCAGTGGGTGGCGTTCGCGCCGCCGC
Source organism: Streptomyces sp. BB1-1-1 (assembly GCF_031597775.1). Taxonomy (NCBI): domain Bacteria; kingdom Bacillati; phylum Actinomycetota; class Actinomycetes; order Kitasatosporales; family Streptomycetaceae; genus Streptomyces; species Streptomyces sp. BB1-1-1. The sequence goes on from NZ_CP134203.1 coordinate 5,447,663, forward strand.
TGGTGGCGGTGGCCTGCTGCGCGCTGGCGGGGCTGGCCTGGCGGGCGGGGCTGCGCACGTATCGGAGTACGGGGAGTTGAGGGAGTTGAGGGCGTTGGCCGAGGCGGACACCGTGGGGCCGGGTGCGGAGGTCTTCATCGAGCTCGACGGCGTCGAGAAGGTCTTCGACGTGCGCAGGAAGACGGGCTTCCTCAAGCGGGAGCGGCGGGAGGTGCGGGCGGTGGACGGGCTGTCGTTCACCGTGGCGCGCGGCGAGATGGTCGGCTACATCGGTCCGAACGGCGCCGGCAAGTCGACGACGATCAAGATGCTCACCGGCATCCTGACGCCGAGCGGCGGACGGCTGCGGGTGGCGGGCATCGATCCGTCGCGGGAGCGGATCCGGCTGGCGCACCGCATCGGGGTGGTGTTCGGGCAGCGGACGACGCTGTGGTGGGACCTGCCGCTGATCGACTCCTACCGGCTGATGCACCGCATGTACCGCATCCCGGACGTCCGTTACCGGGAGAACCTGGACCGCTGCGTGGAACTCCTCCAGCTCCAGGAGCTGCTGGACGTGCCGGTGCGGCAGTTGTCGCTGGGCCAGCGGATGCGGGGCGACATCGCGGCGGCGCTGCTGCACGACCCGGAGGTGCTGTACCTGGACGAGCCGACGATCGGCCTGGACGTGGTGTCGAAGGCCAAGGTGCGGGGTTTCCTGCGGGACTTGAACGCGGAGCGCGGCACGACGGTGCTGCTGACCACGCACGACCTCCAGGACATCGAGCAGCTCTGCTCGCGCGTGATGGTCATCGACCACGGGCGGCTGATGTACGACGGTCCGCTGGACGGGCTGCACGAGGCGGGGGAGAGCGAGCGGACGCTGGTGGTGGACCTGGAGCGGGAGTTGCCGCCGATCGAGGCGCCGGCGCCCGCGCGGGTGGTGCGGGTGGAGGGGCCCCGGCAGTGGCTGGCGTTCCCGTCCTCGGCGTCGGCGGCGGGGCTGGTGGCGCGGATCGCGGCGGAGTATCCGCTGGTGGACCTGTCGGTGCGGGAGCCGGACATCGAGTCGGTGATCGCCAAGATGTACGCGGAACGCGCGGGCGCGTAGTGTCCGGCCCGGCGACCTCGTAGGCTGCTGTACATGACCGACGACGCCCCGGAACTCCGCGCATCCGACGCCGACCGTGAACGAGTCGCCGAGGTCCTGCGGGACGCCCTCGCGGAGGGGCGCCTGGACATGACCGAGTTCGAGGAGCGGCTGGACGCCACGTACAGCGCGCGGACGTACGGGGACCTGACGCCGATCACCCGGGACCTGCCGGTCGGCCCCGTGGACGGGCCGCCCCGGGTGTCGATGACCAAGGAGCCCGAGCGTTCCGGGGGCTGGGCGGGCCGGATCACCGGGGGTGAGCCGTCGTCGACGTGGGCGGTCGCCGTGATGTCCGGGTTCCAGCGCAAGGGGCGCTGGACGGTGCCGAGGCGGTTCAACTCCTTCGCGTTCTGGGGCGGCGGGGACATCGACCTGCGCGAGGCGGACTTCGCGCACGACGAGGTCGTGATCAACTGCGTCGCGATCATGGGCGGGATGAACGTGGTCGTGCCGCCCGGTGTCGAGGTGATCGTGCGCGGCATCGGGATCATGGGCGGCTTCGACCACCGCGAGGAGGGCGTTCCCGGCGACCCGGGCGCCCCGCGCGTCGTCGTGACGGGCTTCGCCTTCTGGGGCGGGGTCGGTATCGAGCGCAAGCTGACGCGGGCGGAGAAGCTGCGGATCAAGGAAGAGCGCCGGCAGGAGAAGCTGGAGCGCAAGGGCCGCAAGGAACTGGACGGCTCGCGTCACGGCCTCCACGACCTGCACCGCGAGGAGGAGCGCGACCGCCGCCGGGACCGCTGACCGGCCCAGCGGTGCACCGTCCGGGCCGGTGTCCGGCTCTCAGAGCTGGATCGGTGCCGCGCCCTTCAGGTCGTCCAGGTCGAGGACGCCGCCCATGCGGGCGTACCCCTTGTCGCTGGGGTGCAGGTGGTCGCCGCTGTCGTAGTCGGAGCGCATCCGGCGCGGGTCGTAGGGGTCGCGCAGGGCCTTGTCGAAGTCGACGACCTCGTCGAACACCCGGCCCGAGCGGATCTCCTCGTTGATCTGCTGCCGCATCGTCTCGCGGGCCTGCGTGTACCCGCCGTAGCCGCCGAACGGCGTGATCGTCGCGCCGACGACCTTCAGCCCCCGGGCGTGCGCCTGGTCGGTCAGTGTGCGCAGGCCGTCGAGGATGGCGTCCCGGTCGGCGAGTTCCGGGCTGTGCAGGATGTCGTTGACGCCGAGGACGATGACGACGACCTTGACGTTGGTACGGCCCAGTACGTCCCGCTCGAACCGGCTCAGCGCGCTGGGGTTGTCGGCGGGCCGGCCCGCCCGGCCGGTCAGGATCCGGTTGCCGCTGATGCCCTGGTTGACGACGCTGTAGCGGGGCGCGTCCCGCCCGGCCTCGGCCGCCTCGTGCAGCCGCTCGGCGAGGACGTCGGTCCAGCGGTTGTTGGCGCCCGTCTCGGAGCCGAAGCCGTCGGTGATCGAGTCGCCGATGGCGACGACGGTGCCGTCGGCCTCGTGGCTCAGCACGTCCAGCGCGGTCAGGTAGCGCCAGTACCGCGTCTGAGTGGTGTAGGCGACGCCGGTGACGTCCGCGGCGCGGTCGCCGTCGGCGAGGTAACTGATCTGCTGCGCGCGCGGGTGGTAGGTGACCGGGCCGGACGGCACGGGGGAGTACGTGGTGACCAGGACGTCCGCGCCGTAGGGGACGGCGATGCGCGCGATGTCGCTCATCACCTGTCCGCCCGCCGGGATCACGACCCGGGGGCTGCCCCGGAAGGTGAGCCGGCGCATGGTGTCGGCGAGCGCGGCGGCGGTGTCGGGGCCGGCGGCCAGGGCGATGGAGGCGTGCGTGATGGTCAGCGGGGACTGCCCGTAGAGGTTCGACAGGGTGATCCGCGCGCTGGTGCCGCCGATGCTCGTGTGCACGACGTTGCGCACCGAACGGCCCGCCATGCCCGTCGTCTCGGTGCCCGGTTCGGCGGCGGCCGGTGAAGTGGACCAGGCGCCGACCCACGTGCCGGTCGAGGCGGGAGCGGCGTCGCCGCGCGGGAAACGGCCGCCGGCGAGCGGGGTGCGGTCCTTCGCGCCGCCGTCGGCGGACACTCCGGCGTATATGGCCGCGGAAATCGCCACTATCAGGGTGACGATCGCCGCGAGCAGGGCACGGTGCTTGGTGGGAGGCGCCCCCGCGCCCCCGTCACGACCCCGGGTCATGCTGTGCTGTTCTCCTCGGGCGAGGGAGCCCGAGGCTCCGGTGGGATGAACCCATGATGCGTCATGGGCGGAGGAAAGGCCGTACGACCCCCGGGCGTTCCCCCTCCCGGACAGACGCCGGGAACTTGTGTTCCGTTCCAGGAGTCGGTCAGGAAGGGACAATGTGTGCGGGACGGATCAGCGAACGGTGGAGTGGATGGAACGCACGAAGTCGGAACTTCCTGATGGTCCGGGAGATATCGGGGAGGACGCCGGGGCGGGTGGAGCGGCGGGCGAAGGGCGGCCCGCCGCGGGGACCGGGCGCACCGTCCGCGACCGCGCGATGACGTCCTTCAGCCCGGCCGACGAGGAGAAGCGCCGCGGCGTGCGCCGCATGAAGCTCACCGCCACGGGCCTGCTGCTGTTCGTCGCCGTGGTCTACGTCCTTGCCGAATGGGCCTCCCACCGGGGCGCGGGCGCCTGGGCGGGCTACGTGGCCGCAGCCGCCGAGGCGGGCATGGTCGGCGCGCTCGCCGACTGGTTCGCGGTCACCGCCCTCTTCCGCCACCCGCTCGGCATCCCCATCCCGCACACCGCGATCATTCCCAAGAAGAAGGACCAGCTGGGCGTCTCGCTGGGCGAGTTCGTCGGGGAGAACTTCCTCTCCGAGGACGTCGTACGGCAGCGGCTGCGCGCCGTCGGCATCGGCAGCCGGCTCGGCGCCTGGCTCGCCGTGCCCGAACACGCCGACCGGGTGACGGCGGAGCTGTCCGCCGCCCTGCGCGGTGCCCTCACCGTGCTGCGGGACTCCGACGTGCAGGCGGTGGTGGGGGAGGCGATCACGCGCCGCGCCGACGCGCAGGAGATCGCCCCCGGCATCGGCAAACTGCTGGACCGGATCGTCGCCGACGGCGGCCACAAGCGCGCCGTCGACCTGATCGTCTCCCGTGCCCACGACTGGCTGATCCTGCACGGCGACTCCGTCATGGACGCCGTACAGGGCGGGGCACCCGGATGGACGCCCCGGTTCGTGGACAAGCGGGTCGGCGAGCGCGTCTACAAGGAACTGCTGCGCTTCGTCACCGAGATGCGCGACATGCCCGCACACCCCGCACGAGGCGCCCTGGACCGCTTTCTCACCGACTTCGCCTCCGACCTCCAGTCCGACACGGACACCCGCGCGCGCGTGGAGCGGCTGAAGACCGAGGTGCTGGGCCGCGGCGAGGTCCAGGACCTCATCGCCTCCGCCTGGACGGCCGTGCGATCCATGATCGTCTCGGCGGCGGAGGACGAGCGCAGCGAACTGCGTATGCGGGTACGGGCCTCGCTGCTGTCGCTGGGGGCGCGGATGGCCTCCGACCCCAAGGTGCAGGGCAAGGTCGACGGGTGGGTCGAGGGCGCCGCGGTGTACGTCGTCACCACCTACCGCAAGGAGATCACCTCCCTGATCACCGACACGGTGGCGAGCTGGGACGCCGAGCACACCACGAAGAAGATCGAGGCGAACATCGGCCGCGACCTGCAGTTCATCCGTATCAACGGCACGGTGGTCGGCTCGCTGGCCGGGCTGCTGATCTACACGGTCTCCCGCGTGCTGGGGGCGTAGGGCAGGCCTGCCCTCCCGGCGCGGCGGGTTCGGCGGGCGTGGCCCTCCGTAGTGGTGGGCGTGTCCCTCCCGGGGCGGCGGGCGTGTCCCTCCCGGCTCCGGGCACACGGGAGGCGTTCGCTCGACGGAGAGGGAGCCATGACAGCAGAATCGTCGTCGCCGGGCTCGACGCCCGCCTCCACCGGCGCCGTCACCACGGCCGTCCCCGCCCGCCTGGACCGGCTGCCCTGGTCACGATGGCACTGGATGATCGTGATCGGCCTGGGCACCGTCTGGATCCTGGACGGCCTGGAAGTCACGATCGTCGGCAACGTGGCCGGCCGCATCGCCGAGGAAGGCAGCGGCCTGGACATCAGCGCCGCCCAGATCACCGGCCTCGCCGCCGCCCTGTATGTCGCGGGTGCCTGCTCAGGGGCCCTGTTCTTCGGCTGGCTGACCGACCGTTACGGCCGCAAGAAGCTGTTCATGGTGACCCTGATGGTCTATCTGGCGGCGACCGCGCTGACCGCGCTCTCCTTCGAGTCCTGGTGGTTCTTCCTCTTCCGCTTCCTCACCGGCTTCGGCATCGGCGGCGAGTACGCGGCCATCAACTCCGCGATCGACGAGCTGATCCCGTCCCGGTACCGGGGCCGGGTCGACCTCATCATCAACGGCAGCTACTGGCTCGGCGCGATCGGCGGCGCCCTGCTGTCCATCGTGATGCTGGACACCGACATCTTCCCCAAGGACCTCGGCTGGCGGCTCAGCTTCGCCATGGGCGTGGTCCTCGGCCTGGTCATCCTGCTCGTACGCCGGCACGTCCCGGAGAGCCCACGCTGGCAGTTCATCCACGGCCACGGCGAGAAGGCCGACACCCTCGTGTCGTCCGTCGAACGGGAGATCGAGGCGGAGAAGGGCGAGAAGCTGCCGCCGCCGGCCCGTGAGATCACCATCCACCAGCGCAAGAGCATCGGCTTCGGCCTGATCGCCAAGACCGTCTTCCGCCGCTACCCGCGCCGCGCGGTCCTCGGCCTCTCCCTCTTCATCGGCCAGGCCTTCCTCTACAACGCCATCACCTTCGGCTTCGGCACCATCCTCATCACCTTCTTCGACGTGCCGACCGGCTCCACCGGCTACTACTTCGCCGTCATCGCCGCGGGCAACTTCATGGGGCCGCTGCTCCTCGGCCCGCTCTTCGACACGGTCGGCCGCCGCATCATGATCTCCAGCACGTACCTGCTGTCCGGCATCCTGCTCTTCGGCACGGCGTACCTCTTCGACCGGGGATCGCTCACGGCCTCGACGATGACGGCGTGCTGGTGCGTGGTGCTGTTCTTCGCGTCGGCGGGCGCCTCCAGCGCGTACCTGACCGTCTCCGAGGTCTTCCCGATGGAGACCCGCGCCATGGCCATCGCCTTCTTCTACGCCCTCGGCACCGCCGCCGGCGGTATCAGCGGCCCGCTGCTCTTCGCCAACCTCACCGAGTCCGGCGTGGTCGGCGACACGGTCCTGGCCTTCCAGATCGGCGCCGGGCTGATGTGCGCGGCCGGCCTGGTGGCGGTGTTCCTGGCGGTGAAGGCGGAGCGCCGCTCGCTGGAGGACATCGCGGAGCCGCTGTCGACGGTGCGGGCGGACTCGGCGGACTCGGCGAGCGCCTAGCGTGGTTCAGTACTCCCGTCCCGTCCCGTCCCGCCACCCGACCATTCGACCGGCCGACCGCGAGGAGCCGCCCGATGACCGTCCGCCGGATCGTCCCCAACATCCAGGTCGAGCGCGAGGAGCGGATGCGCACGAGCCGTGACTTCTACGGCCTGCTGGGCTTCGAGGAGGTCATGGACATGGGCTGGGTGACGACCCTGGCCTCCCCGTCCAACCCCACCGCCCAGATCAGCCTCTTCACCGAGGAACGCACCGCGCCCCTCGTACCCGACCTGAGCGTGGAGGTCGAGGACGTGGACGCGGTGTACGCACAGCTGTCCGCGTCGGGCGCGGAGATCGTACGGGAGTTGCGGGACGAGGAGTGGGGCGTACGGCGCTTCTTCGTACGGGACCCGAACGGGCGGGTGGTGAACGTACTCACCCACCTGACGTAGGCCGGCGGCTCATCCCCGCCGGTCGGCGACCGCCCACGAGGCCAGCGCCACCGCACCGGCGACACCGAGGACGGCCGGCCAGGCGCCCACCTTCTTGGCCAGCGGGTGGGACCCGGCGAAGCCCGCGACGTACGCGGCCGTCAGCGCCCCCGCCGCCTTCCCGCCGGCCCGCTCCCGCCACTGCTGCGCGGCAGCGGCCCCGGCGACGGCGAGCACGGCACCGCCGAGCTGCCGCTTCTTCGTCCAGCGGGCCACGCCGTACCCGCCGACGAGACCACCTGCGGCGACCACCGCGCTGGGAACCTTCGCCATGTCCGTCTCCTCTGTCTCCTGCCGTGCCGGCTACCGCAGCCGAGGCTAATCCGCGGCGTGCACGGCGCACGCGCCGGGGTGAGCGCCGCTCCGCTCCCCGCGAAGGACGGCGTGTCCCTCCACCGGCCGAACAGCGGGCGCGGCCCGCGACACTTCCGGGTACCCGCTGAGTTAGAGCGAGGGGAGCGGGGGTGCGGGGGCCGAAGCGGTCGAGACGAGGAACAGGAAGCCGATGAGTACGCAGAGCAGGAGCACGGGCACAGGCACCGGCGTCGGAGCAGGCACAGGCGCCGACCGGCCCCGCGCCCGGTCGGTCATGGCGGACGGCGGCGCCAGCGTGGCCTGCTGGGAGTCCGGGCCCCCCGACGCCGAACCGGTCCTCCTCCTGCACGGCTACCCCGCCAACCACCACTGCTGGCGCCACCAGATCCCACCCCTGGCGGACCGGTACCGGGTCATCACCCCGGACCTCCTCGGCTGGGGCGAGTCCGACCGCCCCCTGCACCTGTCCTTCGACTACGACACCGAGGTCACCCGCCTCGCCCGGCTGCTGGACGCGCTGGGCCTGGACTCGGTGAACCTGGTCGGCCACGACTACGGCGGCTTCCTCGCCCTCGGCCTCACCGAGACCCACCCCGGCCGCGTCCGCCGGCTGGCCGTCCTCAACAGCCGCGCCCACGCCACCTTCACCCGCCCCTGGTACGCCGTCTTCAGCCTGATCAGCCTCGTCGGCCGCACCCCCGCCCTCCGACCGGCGGCGATGCGCCTGCCCTACGCCGCCATCCACCGCCGGTCCTTCGCACCGCTGGTCCGCGCGGGCCACCTGGACACGGGCGTACTGGCCGACTACGTCGACTGGATGGACACGCCGGAGGGCCGCCGCTGGCTCCTCCACTACTTCGGTGACTACCGCACCCCGCCCCGCCCCGAACTGCGCCGGCACCTCCGCGACATCGCCTGCCCCACGGCGGTCATCTGGGGCCGCGCGGACCCGTACCTGAGCCCGTCGATCGCGACCCACCTGGCCGGGTCCATCCCCGACGCCGAACTGACGATGCTGGACGGCACCGGCCACTGGGTGATGGACGAGAGCCCGGCCGAGGTGACGGCGGCACTGAGCCGACTGCTGGCACGCCCCGCCCCGGACGCCACGTCATAGCCGCACATCACCCGGGGGCACCTTCCGGTGCTTCCCGGCACTCCAGGTCTGCCCGGAAGTTCCTTGTCGGCTGAGACGCAGGTCACATCCGCCGCCGCCCCGGGTCTGTCACATCCGGTCGCCGCGCTCCGTCGTAGCTGTGTACGCCCAAGGGCGCACGACAGACGGCCCAGCCCGATGAACGACGATGGAGGAACCCATCATGGAAGCCCGACTCGACATGTTCGGCAGCCCGCTCGCCGGTAAGTTCCTGCGGCACATCAACTCGGCGGGCAAGCTCCTGGCGGACGCGGGGCTGCCGCACGCGACCCAGGAGCTGGTGAAGATCCGCGCCAGCCAGATCAACGGCTGCGGCTTCTGCCTCGACATGCACACCAAGGACGCCGAGAAGGCGGGCGAGACCGCGCTGCGCCTGAACCTGCTCGCGGCCTGGCGGGAGGCCAACGTCTTCACCGACGCCGAGCGCGCCGCCCTGGAACTGACCGAGCAGGGCACCCGCATCGCCGACGGCGGCGGCGTCTCCGACGAGGCCTGGGCGAACGCGGCGCAGCACTACGACGAGGACCAGCTCACCGCGCTGATCGGCCTGATCGCCGTGATCAACATGTACAACCGCATGAACGTCATCACCCGCCAGCCGGCGGGCGACTACGTGCCGGGCATGTTCGGCTGACCCCGCACGGAATACGGTCGGGCGGCCCGCTCCCGAGATGGGGTGAGCCGCCCACCCGTACCGCTCAATCACCGCCCCCAACTCCTCACCCGCGAAGCCCTTTTCACGCCCCACCGGCGGAGTCGGCGCTAGGTTGGTCTCCTGATCACCCACGCCAACCCCTAGGAGACTCCGCCGTGTCGGACACCAACTCCCAGCTCGCCGCCAGCGCGGAGATACGGGCCCGGATCGACACCGCCACACCGCACTCGGCCCGCTTCTGGAACTACTTCGTCGGCGGCAAGGACAACTACGAGGTCGACCGGGAGATCGGGGACCAGATCAAGGAGATCTTCCCCGGCCTCGTCGACGTGGCCCTCACCAGCCGGCTCTTCCTGGGCCGCGCCGTACGCCACCTGATCCGGGAGGAGGGGATCCAGCAGTTCCTGGACATCGGCACCGGCCTCCCCACCGCCGACAACACCCACGAAGTGGCCCAGCGCGTGGCTCCCGACGCCCGCATCGTGTACGTCGACAACGACCCGATCGTGCTCGCGCACGCCAACGCGCTGCTCACCAGCACCCCCGAGGGCAGCACCGCCTACCTGGACGCCGACCTCTACGACCCCGACACGGTCCTGGAAGCCGCCGCCGGCACCCTCGACTTCTCCCGGCCGATCGCCCTGATCATCCTCAACACCCTCGGCCACGTCGCCGACCACGACCAGGCACGCGACCTGGTGCGCCGCCTGATGGCAGGCCTCCCGGCGGGCAGCTTCCTGGTGATCAGCGACAGCACCGCCACGAGCGAGGGCATGATCGCCGCCTCGAACGCGTACAACGCCAGTGGCGCGACGCCGTACTACGTGCGCAGCGTCGAGGAGATCGCCGGGTTCTTCGAAGGGCTGGAACTGGTCGCCCCCGGCATCACCCAGGTCCCCGCCTGGCGCCCGGACGCCCCGGCCGACCCGTCCGCCGCCTCCGTCGACGCCTACTGCGGGGTGGCACGCAAGCCATAACCCACGCCGCCCTGACGGCTCGCCCGGGCGGCGGGCGAGCCGGTCCGCCGTTCAGTCGGCGTGCAGCAGGACCGGGAGTCGCTGGTGACCGTTGCTGATCAGGGAGGGCACGGGCGGCAGTTGCTCCGCCGGGTCGGCGAGGCGGATGTCGGGGAAGCGGTCGAACAGGCTCTCCAGCGCGAGGGTCACCTCCATGCGGGCCAGCGGCGCGCCCAGGCAGAAGTGGACGCCGTGGCCGAAGGCGAGGTGCTCCTTGACCGTGCGTGTCGCGTCGAAGGTGTCGGCGTCCTCGTGCCAGTCCGGGTGGCGGTTGGCGGCGGCGTACGAGGCGAGGATGGCCTCCCCGCGGGCGATGGTCCGCCCGTCCGGCAGGGGGATGTCCGTGACCGCGAACCGGAGCGGCAGATGCTTGACCGCCGGTTCGTGGCGCAGCGTCTCCTCGACGACGTCCGCCCAGGTGACCTCGCCCTTGCGGACCAGTTCGAGCTGGTCGGGACGGGTCAGCAGGGTGTGCGTGGCCTGGTCGATGACGTTGACGGTGGTCTCGTACCCGGCGCTGATCATCAGCAGCAGGGTGTCGCGCAGTTCCTCCGGGGAGAGGCGGGCGCCGTCCTCCTCGTCGTCCCGCGCGGTGATGAGCAGGGACGTCATGTCGTCGCCCGGGGTGGCGCGCTTGGTGGCGATGAGCTGGTCCAGGACCTCGTACAGGCGCATGGTGTTGGCCTGTGCCTCGGCCTGGTCCAGGGTGGTGTCGAAGACGCCGTCCACGAGGGCCCGGAAGCCCTCTCGCCGGTCCTCGGGCACGCCCATGAGGTGACCGATCACCGCGATGGGCAGCGGGTAGGCCAACTCCTGCCGCAGATCGACCGGTTCGCCGGCGGGGAGGCCCGCGAGCCGGTCGACGAGCCGGGTCACCATCTCCTCGACGGCCGGCCGCATCTCGGCGATGCGCCGGGCGCTGAAGGCGGGCGCCACCAGCCGGCGCAGCTTGCGGTGGTCGGGCCCGTACGCGGTGAACATGTTCTCCACCGCCACCCACAGGGCGAGCGGCCAGGTGCCGACCACCTCGCCGAAGGCCGGCCAGTGCGCCCGGGCGTCCTTGGAGACGTCGGGGCTGGTGAGCAGCTGTTTGAGGAGGGCCGGGTCGCTGACCGACCAGGCCTGGACGCCGAGGACGTCCACCCGCGTGGCCGGGCCGCCCTCCCGTAGGGCGCGGTGCTCGGCGTGGTGATCGGCGCCGGTGGGGTCGAGGACGAGGGCGGGCTGCTGGGTCGCCATGGCCTGGCTCCTTAGTGTGCGGATTGCTGAGCGGCGTGGTGAGCGGCTTGCTGTGCGGCGGGGAAGGTGACGGGCAGGGATTCCAGGGCGCGGTGGAACGGGCCGGGGCGCCACGTCAGCTCGGCGAGGGGGCGGGCGAGGTCGGTCTCCGGCAGCGCGTCCAGGAGGTGGGTGACCGCGGTCTCGGCGATGAGGTAGGCGTGCGAGCGGGCGGGGCAGGCGTGCGGGCCGATGCTCCAGGCCAGGTGGGCGCGGTTGCCGGTGTGGCGGCCCTCGGGCACACCGTCCGTGAGGGCCGGGTCGTTGTTCGCCGCCGCCATCGAGATCACGACAGGCTGGTCGGCCGGGAGCAGCACCCCTTCCACGTCGATGGGGTAAGGGGGGTACGAGATGCAGTAGTTCGCCATCGGCGGGTCGGTGTAGAGGACGGCGTCGAGCGCGTCGCGCACCGTGGACAGCCCGGCGTGCAGGTCCGCGGAGAACTCCTCGTCGGTGAGGATCTTCAGGATCGTGTTGCTGATCAGGTTGGTCAGCGGCTCGATCCCGGCGCCGTAGAGCGTGACGAGCTGGTGGCCCATCTCCTCGTCGCTCAGTTCGGCGGGGTGGAGGGTCAGGCGGGACGTGATGTCGTCGCCGGGGTGGAGCCGGCGCAGGGTCACGAGGTCGGACACGGCCTGGGCGAGGATCAGGTTGCCCTGCTCGGCGTGGGTGGTGTCGAAGATCTTCGCCATGCCGTCGGCGATGCGCTGCCCGATCTCGTCGGGGCAGCCGAGCAGCGCGCTCAGCACGCGGAAGGCGATGGGGAACGAGTACTGGGTGAGCAGGTCCGCCGAGCCCGCGGTGCGGAACTCGTCGATGGCGCCGGAGGCGACCTGCTCGACCAGGGCCCGCAGCCCGTGCTGGTCGACCTTGTCGATGGCGTGCGTGTTCGCGGAACGGTAGCGGGCGTGCTCGGCACCGCCCGAGCGCAGCGCGTTGGGCCGCCACTCCATCATCGGCCGCACCGGGCAGGTCGCCGGGATCAGCTTCTCCCAGGCTCGGGGGTCGGCCGGGAAGTGCAGCGGGTCGTTGAGGATGCGGCGGGCCTGGTAGTAGCCGATCACCAGGGTCGCGGGCACCCCGGGCGCCAGCTCGACCGGGACGAGCGGACCGTGGACGCGCCGCATGCGCCGGTAGGCGGCGTGCGGGTCGGCGGCGAACTCCGGTGCGTACAGGGCGACACGGCCCGGCGGGCCGGCCGGCGCGGGCTCGGCGGAAGGCAACGTCATCGGCGGGACTCCAGGAGGGCGGCTGAGCGGTGCGCGGAGAGGTACTCCGTGAGCGTGATCAGGGCGTGCAGGGAGGACGTGCGGTCGCGGGCGTCGCAGTACGTCAGAGGCGTGGCGGGTTCGAGGGCCAGCGCCTCGCGCAGCTCGGCCTCGGGGTAACCGGGGGCGCCGGGGAAGGTGTTGATGGCGACGGCGTACGGAATGCCCGCGCCGTCCAGCAGACCGAGGGCGTCGTGGGAGGCGTCGAGATCGCGGGTGTCGGCCAGGACGAGACAGCCGAGGGCGCCCTGGGCCAGGTCCTCCCACAGCGGCTGGAAACGGGACTGCCCCGGCAGCCCGAACAGATACAGCGCGATCCGGCCGTCGGCCATGTGGATGCGGCCGAAGTCCATCGCCACCGTGGTCGTCGTCTTGTGCGGAGTGCCGCGCAGGTCGTCCACACCGTCGCTGGCCTGGGTGATCGGCTCCTCCATCCGCAGCGGCCGTACTTCCGAGACGCTGCCGATGTACGTCGTCTTGCCGACGCCGAAGCCCCCCGCGACCACGATCTTGGCCGACCGCGTCACCGTGGCCGGGACGTAGGTGACGGACGGGTCGGACCGGTCAGACCATGGAGCGAAGTCCACGGAGCACCTCCTGCAGCAGATCGAAGTCGGGCTGGTCGTCGGCGGCGGCGACCGGGCTGGACAGGTGGCCGGAGTCCATCAGCGAGGAGACGAGGATGCGCACCGTGGAGGGCGGCAGCTCCAGCGCGGCGGCGATGTCGGCGACGGCCAGGCCGCCCTGGGCACCGGCGAACAGCCGCATCACCCGGCGGGCGTCCGGGGGGAGGGTGTCCGTGGGACCGGTCGCGGCGATGACCACGCTCTCCAGGCGCACGTCCTCGCGCGCGTGGACCTGGCCCCCGGTGCGGACGTAGGGCCTGACCATGTCGGGGTCACGCCGCGGCCCCGTCATGCCGGCGAGCCGCCTTCCGCGACCGGCACGCGCTCCTCGGTGACCAGTTCGTGCCCCACCCGGGTGGCGAGCCGCACCATGTGGTGGGAGATCAGCCCGACGTCCGCGTCAGGACCGGTCGTGCACACCGACAGCATGGTGTTCTTCGCGGCGGTGGTCGTCAGGCCGATGCAGCCGACCGACTCGATCAGCAGCTGGCGCATCCCCGCACCGCCGGTGAACTCGTCCCAGGCCTTGCCCGCCGCGCGCAGTGCCGCCGTCAGCGCGGCGAACTTCTCCCCGTCGTCCTGGCCGATCGTCGCGGTGCGGGCCTTGAGCAGCCCGTCACTGCTCATCAGCACGGCGTACCGGACGCCTTCGACGCTGCCGAGTTCCTGGTCCAGCAGCCAGCCCAGGCTGTTGGTGTGTGTGTCTTGCACGATCAGTGTCCTTCGTCGTCGGCGGCGTCGTGGGTGGCGTCGGCGGTGGGCCCGGTCGTCCGTCCCGGGCCGGGGCCGGTGGAGGCCGGTGCGGGCTCCCCCTCCCGGCCGCGGCGGGTGCCGGCCGCCCAGGCCGCGGCGACGGCGGGGCGGCCGGGCCCGGTGTCGTCGGGGGCGGCGGGGCGCCGCGCGGCGGCGGGCGCGGTGGTGGTGCGTCGGCGGACGGTCAGACCGCTGGCGGTGGTGGTGGAGGGTGTGGCCGCGGCGGCTGTGGACGCGCCTGTGGTCGCGGCGGCCGAGGGAGGAGCGGCCGGCTCGGGCTCGGGTACGGGGGGCTCCGCGGCGAGAGCCGCGGCGGGAGCGGTCGCCGGGGTGGTCGCCGGGGTCGTCGTCACGCGGTCGGCGACGGGGGCCGTCGGCGCGGAGGCGGCGCCGGCCGCGAGGTCGGGCGTAGCGGATGGCGCGGCCACCGGCGGAGCGAGGGGCGTGGCGGACGGTGTGGTCACCGGTGGAGCGAGGGGCGCGGCGGAGGGCGTGGTGGCCGGCCGGGGCGTCGGCTGGGCCGCCGCCGGGTCGACGAGCAGGTTCTTCGGCAGGACGACCATGGCCCGGGTTCCCTGGTAGATGTTCGGCGCGGTCAGCTCGACGCGGAAGCCGTAGTTCTCCGCCAGCAGGGACGCCACGCGCAGCCCGGTCTGGGGGTGGGCGCCCAGGCGGGTGATGTCGTCGCGCTGCTCCCCGGACATCACGTCGCTGGCCCACAGCAGCCGTTCGTCGTCCATGCGCAGTCCGGCGTCGTCCACGATCAGGAAGCAGGCGTGGTGCCCCTGTTCCAGCGAGACGTGGACACTGGCGGCGGGCGGCGAGTAACGCAGCGCGTTGTCCAGCAGTACGGCGAGCGCGTGCACGACCGCCTCCACGGCGCGGCCCTCGACCACCACGGACCCCATCTCGGGGTGCTTGATCCGCTCGTACCCCTCGATCCGGCCCATGGCCGCGCGCACGATGTCGGTCAGCGGGGTGGCGGGCCAGCGCCGGGACAGCTTGTCCCCGGCGAGTACGGAGTACCCCGAGGCCGTGAGCAGCATCTGCTGCGCGAGGTGGTCGATCTCTACCAGCGTCGCGTACGCCTCGTCCGAGATGTGCCGCCGTACGCCCTGGCTGACGGCCCGGCCCAGCCTCGCCGACCGGGCCACGACGTTGTTGGCGAAGCCGCGCACGGCGGCCCGGGCCACGCCGACGGACTCGCGCCGCACCTGTGCGATCTGCCGCTCGGCGTCCTGCCGTACCTGGTCGGCGGCGTGGGCCGCGGCCCGTTCGGCGGCCGCCCGCTCCCGCGTCCGTACGTCCCCCACCACCGAGGTCACCGCGCCCGGTACGGCACGCAGCCGCTCGGCGAGCGGCGTCCCGTCGAGCGGCGCCGGTACGAGCAGCCGCCCGCCCTCGGGCCCCTCACCGCCGTGCCCCTCCCTCGCCGCCGCCGGAATCACGGTGGCCGCGAGGTGCCCCACGCACTGCTCGGCCGCGACGAGTTGCAGGGTCAGCCGGTCGGCGTGCTCGCGCAGCAGCTCGGCCCGGTGCCGGGCCTGGACGCTTTTGCGCCGGAAGTACCACGCGGCCCCGACTCCGGCCACCGCCAGCACGGCGGTGGCGGTCACTATCAGTTCAGTCATCAGGTCCTCACGGATCGGAAGCCGTCGGTGTGGGGAAGTGGGCCGAGGGCGCAGAGGGGCCGGGGAGGCGGTGGGGCCGCGGGCGGCGATGTGTGCGGCGACGCGTGCGGACCGCGGCAGGCCGGAACGGCCCGGCGGGCGGCGAGGCGCACGACATGGACCTCCAAGGACATGCAAGGGCCGGTACGAGCAGGGGGGCCGACGACGACGCGGACTCGGAACGGCACAGGACCGCGCACCCGTACCGCCTCGAACTCCTGCACCCACGACCGGCGTTCGACGTACGGGAAGGGACCATACCGCTTGCGCTCACACGTCGTGTCAGCCCCGTGACTACGAGCCGGAACCACCGGAGGTTTGACGCGAAAAATGCCCGGATGGCAGCCGAAGCCCTTTGGCTGGAAAGGGCGTTGGCGGAACGGATGCCACGCTGATAGGCCGGTCAGTCGCCGTGCCCTGGCCCGATGGCCCGTTGGCCCGATGGCCCGTTGGCCCGATGGCCCGATGGCCCGATGGCCCGATGGGTCAATGGGCCAATGCTTCCGATGGCCGATGACCGAGTCGCCGTACTCGATGTGCGGCCGACCCACGCACCGGCCCCGTCAGCCGCGGGGACCGGGCGGCTCGCCGCTCCTGCGCGTCACCTGCCACTCGCCCGGCGCGGTCTCTTCCGAGTACTCGCGAATCCTCTCGGCGCTCCACCGTCCCGGCCAGCGTGTGCTGGACGACCAGCGCAGCGACATGAGGATGCCCGTGCGGGCGTGTGTCTCGAAGAGAGCCACGATGCGCGACCCCAGGTAGTCCAGGGAGGCGCCGCTCAGGTCCGCGCCCCTCATGTCCGCGACCTGGATGTGCGTGCTGAACAGGGTCGCGCCGCGCAGGCCGGCACGGGAGAGGTCGGCTCCGGTCAGGTCCGCCTGGAACAGGTTCGCCCGCGAGAGGTTCGCACCCCGCAGGTCCGCACCCACCAGCCTCGCACCCGAGAGATCGGCGCCCGTCAGGTCGGCGCCCGACAACCGCGCGTTCGTGAGATCCGCGCTTTTCAGGAACGCGCCGGTGAGGGACGCGCCCCGCAACTTCGCGCGCCGGAGCCTTGCCTCGTACATGTGGGCGCCGTCCAGCTTCGCACCCGACAGGTCCGCCCGGGACAGGTGGACCCTTCGCATGCGGGCCAGCCGCAGGTTGGCCCCGCGCAACCGCGCCCAGTACAGCCAGGCGCCACGCAGGTCCGCGGAGACCAGCCCCGCGCCCGGCCTGATCCACGGCCACAGGGCCAACGGACCGATCCGCCGACCGAACATCTCAATCCCCCCGCCGCCTGCGGCACCTCACGTCACTGTGTATGCCCAGTCCTTCCGGACGTCACCGGTTTTGGGGGAGCGCGGGCGGGCCCACAGAGGCTCAGTGTGCCGGTTGATCAGTACCCAGGGGCGGTCGGAGCTGAGGGACCCGTGAGTGCGGCAACCGCTGTCCGTCGCCGTCCACCCGCAGTGGGTACGTCTGAGGAGTTCGGCAAGCCCCGGAGCGACTGACGGTCCCGACACCCGGCATGCGACCGGGCGGTCCGTCGATGTCACCCCTGTTGGCCGAGCCGTCATCGTCGATGTCCGGTACGCTCCCCGGTCATCCTGGAGGTAGTGGCAGCGCACATGGCCGCCGCTCTGCACATGCCCGCCTCGTCTCCGCCGTGCATGGACCTTCCAAGATCTGCTCAGCGCCGAGCTGCTTCGCCCGTTGGGTCGCGCGGGCTGTTACGGCAGAGATGCCGCCGCCCACTCGCCTCGCGCCTCCTGCTTCAGCCGTGTCGTGAGGTCGATGCCTTCCTGGACCGCGACGCCGAAGTCGGGATCCTGGTACAGGCGGAGCCTCCCCCGGTAGTCCACGATCACCGCGGCTACGGCCTTGAGGTCACTCTCCGACGACGCCTCCAGCGCGCGCTGGAGATCGGCTTCGAAGGCCTCCTGGGCGCCGGGAAACCCTTGCCCAGAGAGCAGAGCGCCTCTTATGTCGCCGATGGTCTTCAAAGGCAGCGGCGCGGGAACGTCGATCGCCGCATGCTGTGCGCTCACAATCACCTGCTCCTCGGTCTCTGGCACAGCCGCGTGATGGCGTCGAACGGTCATGCCTCTCCGCCTCTGTCGCCTGCCGCCGAGTTCTGGCGCGCCGCGTCGACGAAATGCTGCCAGGCCTCGGTTCCCACGGAGAGAACGGGGCCGCTGCTGCGCTTCGAGTCACGTATCAGTGTTCGGTGCGGGGCGTAGGCGCATTCGACGCACTCGGTCCCGCTGCCTCCGCTGTGCGAGGACTTGAACCAGTGGTGCTCTGAAGTTGCCGTCATCAAGACTCACTCCTTGCTGACCCTGTCGATGAGTTCGGCGGAGGACTCGAAGTCGAGTGCCTGGGCGCTGAGGTACTGGAACGCCAACCTATAGCGCGCCAGTTCCTCCGGCTTCTCCATGAACAACCCGCCGCCGAGGAGATCGACGTACACCACGTCCAGTTCAGGAGTCTGGCCGCGAAGTGTGGCGAAGCTCCCGACGGCGGCTGCATGGGCGCCGCGCGCGAACGGCAGCACTTGGACGGTGATATGGGGGCGTTGAGCCATCGTCAGCAGGTGTGCGAGTTGTCCACGCATGATCTCGCGACCGCCGACCTGTCGTCGGATTGCAGCTTCGTCGATCACGCACCAGATGTGCGGTGGTTCGTCTCGCTCCAGCAGTTCTTGGCGTTTCATGCGGATGTCCACCATGTGCTGCACCTCGCGCTCCTCGCATTCCACTTCGGAAGCCCGGTGCACGGCTTCGGCGTAGGCGCGCGTCTGGAGGAGCCCGGGTACGTACATGCAGGCGTAGTGGTCCTCGCGTACGACCTCGTCTTCCAGGGTGAGCATGAGGTTCATGGACTCGGGGATGGAGTCTGCCAGGGAGCGCCACCAGCCCTGAATCTTGGCGCCCTTCGCGAGTTCGACCAGTGCTTGGCGCTCCTCGTCCGTCGCCCCGTATTCGCGGCAGAGGGCGTCTACAGCCGGCCACTTGACCGTGCCCTCCTTAGTTTCGTAGCGACTGAGCGTCGCCTTCGAGATGCCGACGCGTGAGCCCGCCTCCTCAAGTGTCAGCCCTTTGAGCTCCCTGAGTCGTCGCAGGTCGGCGCCGAGTTGGCGCCTGCGAGTGGTGGGTCCAGCTGCCATGTGCACGGCCCTTCGTGTCGGTCCAGTAGATCGTCGTGCTCGGTCATCGGCGACGGCAAGACGGCGTGCGCTGGGGGCGCGCGATGGAGAGTCGTGCCTCCAGCCGCTCAGGGTGAGAGTTCCATTTTGAGAGTTCCAATGCAACTCTGAGTTGTGACCAAGCTACGGGGCGCCACGAAAGGTGCCGGGGAAAAGGGGAGTGGGCAACACATGGACAGCTCTCTATGGATGCCAACGCGGCCATGGAGCCTGCCGTTTCTGGCGGACGCCGAGCAGGTGTCGTCCTTGCGGCGGGCTCTGCGGATGCAACTGGAGTACTGGGGGCTGCACGAACTGAGAGACGCCGCCGAGCTATGTGCGAGCGAACTCGTCGCCAATGTCATCCGGCATGTCGGGGCTGGCACGCCGTCCACGCTCGTCGCCTCGCTGAACGGCCCTCATCTGCGCATCGAGATCCACGACCCCGATGCTCGCGCGCTGCCGACCCTCGCCTGCACGGGACCTGGTGCGGAGGACGGACGGGGAATGGTGCTGGTCGACGCCATCAGCGACCGCTGGGGCGTCGCGTTGACCGGTGACCGCAAGGTGACCTGGTGTGAGTTCCGGATGAGCGCCACCAAGGCCGATCGTCACGCTCCGGTTCCTCGGTTGGCCCGAGCTGCAGATGTGCTGAGTCTGTACGGCGGTTCGGGCTCGGCGCCGCAGCCGGTCGGTCATGGCCGGTTGGGTGCGGCCGTGGCAGAGGAGGCGGCGATCAACATCATCACCGACCTCCTCTACTGGTTCCGCGTGCAGGGGCGGGACGCAGACGATGTTCTGGACCAGGCCCAAGCGCACTTCGAGGCGGAGAGCAGAGTCCGACTCTCCTGACGATCTACGCGCCGCGGCCGACGTGCAGGGATCAGCTCGCCTGGATGGCCGAGTACGTCCACACGTCGGCCGGGAGGTCGTGCTTCAGGCGCCAGGTGATTGCCATCGGCTTGCTGCCCGAGTGCTCCACGTAGGTCGCCGGGCCGAGGAGCATCCACGGCTGGGACTTGCCTATGTCCGTGTTCTTGTAGCGGCGCATGAACAGCAGGACGTGGCTGCCCTGACGCGCATGCTGCTGGTAGCGCAGGCCAGTGCGGGAACTGGCCGCCGTCGAGTTCTGGGACTCCCAGTGGAAGAGTGTCGGGTTCAGCGCGTAGTCCTTGTAGCGGACCGTCGGAGAGAAGTCCTTCTCGTTCTTCTCGAGCGTGATGAGGAGCGCATCCGTCTGGAGATCCTCCACCCACTGCACGCCTTGCGCGAAGGACCGCGGCATCTGCCCGCCGAGGCGTGCGACGCCGAGCGCGGCCAGGATCTCCGACCGGTTGTACGCGCTGTGGACCTTTAGCGGGACCTGGCTGAGGCGGCCGGTCAGCGCGATCGGGAAGTGATCGGCCTGGTCGATGACGTACGTCAGTACCTGGCGGAGTTCATCCCGCAGCGCGCGCTGCGGGCGCAGGGACGCCAGGCCCTCCTGGAAGCTTGCGAACCCGCCCGCGTTGTCCCACAGGTTGAAGAACAGCATGCGGGCGTATGCCTGGTCGGTCGTTCCGAGAGCCTCGTACGGCGGGGCGTCGTCCTCCAGGAGACGTAGGTATGCCTGCGTGCGCTCGGGGTCGTCCACGTGCAGGAAGGCGTGCACCCGCTTGAGCAGTGCCGTCTCTCCCAGCGGGGCGGTGTCGGTGATCAGGCCGGCTCGACGGAGGACGGTCGTCCATGAGTTGTCACTCTTGTACAGCTCCTTGATCTCCCGGCGGCTTTCCCAGAGGTAGTCGGCGAGGCGCGGGGTGCTGTACTCCTTGACCTCCTTCACCAGCGTCTTGACGGTGGCGCCCAGTTGGGTCCGGATGTTGTCGAGGACGAGGTCCTTCGCCTTGCCCTCCAGAATGATCTGGCAGCCGGACGGCAACTGCGGGAAGTCGCGCTCGATGTGCTCGACCAGCCGATTCCGAGACAGGTTGGTGAGGGCCCGGAACTGCTCTTCGAAGCGGAACTCCGCCCGGTGCTGGCCGATGAAGTCGAGGACCGTGAGCACCGGCTTCGTCTCGGTACGCCGCAGCCCCCGCCCAAGCTGCTGGAGGAAGACGGTGGCACTGTTGGTGGGCCGCAGAAGGAGGAGGGTGTCGACGTCCGGGATGTCGAGCCCTTCGTTGAACAGGTCCACCGAGAAGATGACCTGGAGTTCGCCTTCCCGCAGGTCGGACAAGGCGCGGGCGCGTACGTCCGCAGGCGAGTCGCTGTCGAGTGCCACGGCCCGGATGTTGGCGTTGCGGAAGTAGTCCGCCATGAAGTGAGCGTGCGCCTTCGTGACGCAGAAACCGAGCGCACGCATCGCGCCCGGATCGGAGACCTTGTCCCGGATTTGCTTGAGGACGATGCGGGCCCGGGCGTCATTGCCCGTGAAGAGATTGCCGAGCTCTTGATCGGCGTAGGAGCCCTTCTGCCAGTTGAGGTTCGTCAGGTCCGTGCCGTCTGGGATGCCGAAGTAGTGGAAGGGGCACAGCAGGTCGTTTTCCAGGGCCTCCCAAAGCCTCATCTCGGCGGCGATGCGGCCCTCGAAGAACTCATCCTGGACATTGAGCCCGTCCATCCGCTCTGGAGTGGCGGTGAGGCCCAGCAACTCCTTGGGCGCGAAGTGGTCGATCACCCGCCGGTAGGTGGATGCCGTGGCGTGGTGGAACTCGTCGATGACGATGACGTCGAAGTGGTCCGGAGCCAATTGCTCCAGCCTTTGCACGTTGAGCGACTGGACGCTGGCGAAGACGTGGTTCCACTCGCGCGGATCCGCGCCGCCATACAGCAGCTCACCGAACGAGGCGTCGTCCAGCACCTCCCGGTAGGTGCGCAATGACTGCTTGAGGATCTCCTTGCGATGGGCCACGAACAGCAGCCTCGGCCGCCCGCGGGTCGACTCCTTGCACAGGTTGCGGTAGTCGAGGGCGGCCATGACGGTCTTCCCGGTGCCAGTAGCCGCGACCAGCAGGTTGCGATGCCGTCCGCGTATGTCGCGCTCGACGCTCAACCGTTCCAGCATGTCCCGCTGGTGTGGAAAGGGACGTACCTCCAGGCCGGAGAGGTTGATCTTCAGATCGGTGGGTGACGTGGTCCCACCTGCCTGTGCGAGGGCTCCGTCGAGGCGCTCGCCGTCGAGATCGGGGTCGTACGTCTCGAAGGCAGTGTCGTTCCAGTACGCGTCGAAGGTCGCCTCGAACTTGTCCAGCACCGCGGGCGTGGCCACCGACGACAGGCGTACGTTCCACTCCAAGCCGTCGAGCAGCGCGGCACGAGACAGGTTCGAGCTGCCGACGTACGCCGTGTCGAACCCGGTACGGCGACGGAAGAGCCACGCCTTGGCGTGCAACCGCGTCGAGCGGATCTCGTAGTTGACCTTCACGGTGGCGCCAAAGTCGCGCACGAGCCTGTCGAGCGCGTGACGGTCCGTGGCACCCATGTAGGTGGTGGTGATGACCCGGATCGGTACCCCGCGCTCCTTTGCGGCGCGCAGGGAGTCCTCCAGTACGCGGATTCCGTACCACTTCACGAACGCGCAGAGCAGGTCGATACGGTCCGCGGTGGCCAACTCGGCCCTCAACTCAGAGCCCAGGCTGAGGTCCTCCGGCGAGTTGGTGAGCAGCGACGTCTCGGAGAGCGGGGTGAGCGGGCGAATCGCGTAAGCCCCGGGAGCTTCTTGCTCTGCCAGGGCCAACAGCTGTCGAGGCCCCTCGACGATGGTGCCGACAGGTTCGGTATCGCTCTGCCCGCCAACATCGGCGGCCAGGGACTCCAGGATGCGGTTGGCGAACGGGACCTGCTGGTCGGCCGGTAGCTGGTTGAGGCGACGGGCCACCATGTCACCGATGTGCCGAGCCAACACATGGGGCGAGGACTCTGTGCTGACCTCTGCGTCGACCGCCTTCCACCCCGCGGCCTCGAGTCGCTCCAGCTCGCCATGCACCTGATTCGTGATCAGCTGCTCGTAGACCCCCGCGACCGGCTGCGCCGATCCCCCCGCTTCTCCCACCACGACCCCCTCGATCCCTGAAGCACT
This sequence comes from Streptomyces sp. BB1-1-1, assembly GCF_031597775.1. Lineage (NCBI taxonomy): Bacteria > Bacillati > Actinomycetota > Actinomycetes > Kitasatosporales > Streptomycetaceae > Streptomyces > Streptomyces sp. BB1-1-1. The sequence goes on from NZ_CP134203.1 coordinate 5,470,599, forward strand.
GTGGCTCAGTTCTAACAGGAGCCACTGACACCGGGCGGCCATGCCCGTAGAAAGGCGAGGCGACCGTGGTGTGGATCGCCTCAAACGAGCAGAGCGTGAACACTCACCCGGTGAGTGTTCACGCTCTGCGTGGCCGGTACCCGGCGGAGGGCAGGAGGCGCGGACGGTGGCCGCCCCCGCTCAGTCCTTCGCCCCGTCCGCCAGGAAGCCCTCCAGGCCGTCCAGCAGCATGCCGCTGCCCTGTTCCGCCATGTCGCGGGCCTCTGCCGTGTCGCAGGTCTGGTGGAGGGTGATCACGGTGTTGCGGGGGCCCTGGTCGGTGAGTTCGATGGTCATCGTCTCGGGGGTGGGGCGGCCGGGGATGTCCATGCCGAGGACCAGGTGGGTGGGCTCGTCCACCTCCACGTAGGTGCCGGTCAGGGGGAACTCGGCGCCGTCGGGGGTGACCATCGTGGCCTTCCAGGCGCCGCCCGGGCGGACGTCCAGTTCGACGGAGCCGGGGGCGGCGTGGGCCCACTGGGCGTACTGGTCGGGGGTGGTCCAGGCCTGCCAGATCCGCGCCGCGGGGGCGTCCAGGGTGCGGGTCAGGGTGTAGGAGAAGCCGTTCGCCGGGGTTGTCCGCTCGGTGGTCATGTCGTCCTGTCTCCTTGGGGTGACTTGGCTCGACGCCCTGCGCTCTTCGTGAGTTCGTAAGGCTCTTGCACCTGTAGACGCCCGGCGGGGCGGAAACTCATCGGTCCGTTGCGGCGGGACCTCCGAGGCCGTGGCACTGTGCGTACGGCTGTTCCGAGCCGCACCAGCACGCCGCTCCGCGCTGCGGCGGCCACGCCACCGCGCGACCCCTTGCCGCCAGCGTCGTCGCGTACTGGGGGAGGAGGGACGGGTCGGCCGGGGAGGCGCCCTCCGAGGCCGCGAAGGCCTCGTACGACGGGACCGTGCCCCGGACCACGCCCAGGTTCGGGGTGCCGGACGACGCCAGCTCGCGCAGTGCGGACTCTATGGTCGCCAGGTGGTCGTCGTAGGACGGGTACTCGGCGGCGAGGGGCGGGTACGCGTCGAGCAGTTCCGTCAGTTCGTCGGTCGGCCAGTGGAGCATGGCCACCGGGAAGGGGCGGGACAGGGCCTCGCGGTAGGCGCCCAGTTCGGCGCGGAGGCGGGAGATCTCCGCCTCCAGGTCCGCCGGGTTGTCCGAGCCGAGGGACCAGACGCGCTTCGGGTCGTGCAGCTCGTCCAGGGAGACCGGCATGGTGTGGAGGGTGTCGGCCAGGGCGTCCCACTCGTCGTGGGACAGGCCCAGCATCCTGCGGACGCGGTGGCGGCCGTAGAGGAGGGGGTGGGTCGAGTACGGGGGTTCCGCCACGTCCGTCAGGAGCAGGCGGGCGCCCTCCGTGAAGGTCTCGTGCGCCGCCTCCAGCTCGTCGTGCGCCTCCAGGGCCTCGGCGACGATCACCCAGGGGGCCGGGTCGCGCGGTGACGCCGCGCGGACGCCGTCGATGATCGCCCTGGCCTCCGCCTCGTGGTCGTACTCCCACAGGTTCGAGGCCTTGAGGGCACGGACCAGGGACGGGTTCTCCAGACCGGAGGGGCCCGTGTCGGAGGGCGCCAGCAGGCGGTCGTAGAGCTTGGTCGCGGCGGGGCGGTCGCCGGACAGTTCCAGGTGGGCCGCGGCGCGCAGGAGCAGGGCCTCGGCATCCTCGGGGTAGAGGCCGGCGGTCCGCTCCAGGCGTGCCGCTTCGGCGGTGTGGTCGACGTTTTCGGCGGGCGTGTCGGGGCGCATGGGGGACACCGTACTGCCGAGAGGTGACGAAGGTGAGGTACCCGCAGGCCAGGGGCGGCCCAGGCCACGCGGGTACCTCGTCCCCGGGGGGGAGGGGAGACGGGCGGGCGAGGGGGACGTGCGGGTCAGTTTCGTTCCCTCAGCAGCGCCACCAGGATTCCCGCCGCCGTCCCCAGCCCCGCCGACACCCACAGCGCCACGTCCGCGCCCCGGCCCGGTCCACCCGCCGACGTCGCGATCGCGATCGTCAGGGCGACCCCGGCGCACGAGCCGATGTAGCGGAACGTCTGCTGAGCGCCCGAGCCCATCGCCGCCCGGGCCGCCGGTACCGACTCCACCGCGAGCAGGGGCAGCGCGGCGTTCAGCAGGCCGGTGCCGACACCGGCCAGGACCAGGCCGGGGAGGAGACGGGGCCAGGAGCCCGCGCCGACCGCGCCGAGCATGGCCAGGGCGCCGGCGGCGTGCAGGGCGAAGCCGACGGCCAGTTGGTGGCGCGGGGAGACGCGGTGGGCGAGCCGGCGGGCCTGGAGGGCCACCGCGAAGGAGAGGCCGGACCAGAGGAGGAAGAGCCAGGCCGTGTCCATGGGGGACAGGCCGAGCGCCCGCTGGAGCATGGCCGGCAGGTAGCTGAAGAGGCCGATCACCGCGAGGCCCGTGAACAGGCCGCCCGCCGAGGAGGCCAGGAAGCGCGGGCTGCGCAGCAGCGAAAGGTCGATCATGGGAGTGCTCGCGCGGCGCTCCAGCAGCGCGAACAGGACGCCCAGGAGGACGGCCGCCGCCAGCAGGAGACCCACCGGCGCCCGCAGCCACCCGTCCCGGCCCAGCGTCAGCGCCGCCACCAGCGCGACCAGCGCCAGCCCGAACGTCACCGCCCCGGCGAGATCCGGCCGGCCAGCCCGCGGTGAGCGCGACTCCGACAGGGCCCGCGCGCCCAGCCCCGCCACCACCAGCGCGGCGGCGCCCAGAACGCCGTACGACACCCGCCAGTCCGGGATCGCCCCGACGAGCAGCGGGCCCACCGCTATCCCGCCGCTCACGAAGGCACCCCACACGCCGGTCGCGCGCAGCCGGCCGCCGGGCGTCGGGAAGGCGTGGACGAGCAGCCCGAGGCTGCTGGCCAGCAGTGCCGCGCTCGCCGCGCCCTGCGCGATGCGGGCCAGCGTGAACAGCCAGGTCGTGGACGCGAAGGCGCCCAGGACGGTGGTGACACCGAGGGCCAGCGTGCCGGAGACGAAGATCCGGCGGCGCCCGTAGTCGTCGGCCAGGCTGCCGGCCACCAGGAGCAGGGCGGCCAGGCCCAGCGGGGTGCCGTTCAGCAGCCAGGCCTGGGCGGACAGCGGAGTGTGCAGGTCGGCGGCCGTCTGGGGGAGCGTGACCATCGGCGCGGTGTACGTCATCAGGGCCACGGCGGTCGCGGCGCTGGTCAGGGCGAGGGTGCGGCCGGGGTGCGGAGGCGAGGTCCGGTCCGCGTCCGCGTCCTGATCCGGGTTCCGGTCGGGGCTGCCGCCTCGCCGTTGTACGGAGGCGGGGGCAGGGGCGGGGGTGGCCTCGGCTGCCGGAGTGCCGGCGGTGGCGGTGGGGTCCGTGCCGATGTCGGTCATGGCTGTCCGCTCTCTCGGTCCAGGAGGGGATGGTTCGGTCAATGAACTCACTTTTGGCGGCCAACGTAGCATTGCCAGTTCGGTGAATGAACCCAGCTGTCGGAAAGTGGCTACAGTGGACGACATGGCACTGGGCAAGGACTACGCGACGCAGGAGTGCTCGATCGCCCGCGCGCTGGAGGTCGTCGGCGAGCGGTGGACGCTGCTGGTGATCCGCGACGCGCTCTACGGCGTCCGGCGCTACAACGACTTCCTCGTCCACCTCGGCATCCCGCGCGCCGTCCTGGCGAACCGGCTCCAGGCGCTCACCGCCGAAGGGATCCTGGACAAGCGCCGGTACCAGGAGTCGCCACCGCGGGACGAGTACGTCATCACCGACCGCGGTATCGCCCTGTGGCCCGCCCTGCGCGCGCTCGGAATCTGGGGGCGCGAGCAACTCGGCGGGGAGCCGATGCGTACCTTCTGGCACGCTGGCTGCGATACCGAACTCAGCCCGTACGGTGCCTGCCCCGCCTGCGGAACCGTCGTCGCCGTCCGCGACATCGACATGAAGCCGGGCCCCGGACTCGATCCGGACCCGGCGGATCCGGTCAGCCGGGCGCTGCTGGGGCCCCGGCGGCTGCTCCAGCCGATCGGGACCGAGCAGCAGCCGTCGGCTGCCGGTCGAGCACAGGGCCGAGAACCGCGCCGGGTCCCGTAGAAGCCAAGTCCTGTATAACTGGGGCAAACGCGCGTACGAGAGGGGGAGTGGCCGATGACCCGAGGACGGGCCGTCCTGCGCCCCCTTCTCGTGCTGCTGCTCGTGCTCCTCCCCGTCGCGCTCGTCGACGTCGGCAGCCTCTCCGCCACCGTCGCGCTCGCCGCGACCGCCGCGGTCGGTTCCGCGCTCGCCCTCTGCGCCGTCATCGCCGCCCGCTGCGCGCCCGCCGTGCCGCCCACCCGGGTGCGTACGGCCATCAGGGACCGGGACCTGCGTACCGCCTTCCTGCCCCAGCGCGATCCCGACGCCCGCGGCCGCCGCCGGCCCCGAGCACCCGGGTACGCCCTCCCGGCGACCACCGCGTAGGGCACGTACTACTACTTCCGTACCTGGCCCCGCGCCGGTCGTGTCGTCATGCCGCCATCACCTTCACCCGGCACGCACGACGAGACCCCCGGAGGGCTCACCCACCCATGTCCGTTTTCGCCAGCCTGGTCGAGCACCTCGCCGACCTGCTCCAGCCGCTGTTCGGCGCGTCCGCCGCGGCCGCCGCCATCGTCCTGTTCACCGCCCTCGTGCGGCTCCTCGTCCACCCGATGTCCCGGGCCGCCGCGCGCGGGCAGAAGGCGCGCACCCGGTTGCAGCCGAGGATCGCCGAACTGCGCCGCAAGCACGCCAAGAACCCCGAGAAACTCCAGCGGGCCGTGCTCGAACTGCACGCCGAGGAGAAGGTGTCGCCGCTGTCGGGGTGCCTGCCCAGCCTGTGCCAGCTCCCGGCGTTCTTCCTCCTCTACCACCTGTTCTCCAGCTCCACGATCGGCGGGCGGGCCAACGAGCTGCTCTCGCACCAGCTCCTCGCCGCCCCGCTCGGCGGACGGTGGGCGGACGCGCTCGGTGACGGCGGGCCGGTCGGGGGCGCGGGGCTCGTGTACGTCGCGCTGTTCGCGTTCGTCGCCGGGGTCGCCGTCTTCAGCTACCGGCTCACCAAGCGGACGATGGCCGAGCAGCCGATGCTGCCGGCCGGTGTCGGCCGCGGGGGCGGTGCCGGTGGTGGTGGCGGTGGCGGTGGCGGCCGCGGTGGTGGTGACGGGGAGCAGGTGCCGGGGCTCGGCGCGATCACCAAGGTCATGCCGTTCATGTCCTTCTTCACGCTCGTCACGGTGGCGGTGGTGCCGCTGGCCGCCGCGCTGTACGTCGTCACCAGTGCGACGTGGAGTGCCGTGGAGCGGGCCGTCCTCTACCGCTGACACCGATGAGCGGGCCGCCCGGCGCGTGGCTACGGTCCAGTACGTGAACGGGGTATTGCGGAGTGGACCCCGACCTTGGAGGATCGACCAGTCCTCCGATGGTTGTCGCGTTACTGCCGCACCCAGGTCGCACCTCATCGGGCGGGCTGCCCGAGACCGAGGAGTTGGGGATCATGAAGCTGTTGCGAGTCGGTACGGCGGGGTCGGAGCGACCCGCGCTGCTCGACGCCGACGGGACCCTGCGAGACCTGTCGGGCGTGGTGTCGGACATCGACGGAGCGCTGCTCGGCGACGACGCCGCGCTCGGCCGGATACGGGCCGCCGCCGAGGCCGGTGAGCTGCCCGCCCTGGACGGCACGGGGCTGCGCGTCGGACCGCCCGTGGCGCACATCGGCAAAATCGTGTGCATCGGGCTGAACTACCACGACCACGCCCGCGAGACCGGGGCCGAGCCGCCCGCCGAGCCCGTCGTCTTCTTCAAGGCGCCGGACACGGTGGTCGGGCCGGACGACACCGTGCTCGTACCGCGCGGCTCCGTCAAGACCGACTGGGAGGTGGAGCTGGCGGTCGTGATCGGGCGTACGGCCCGCTACCTGGAGTCGGCCGAGGACGGGCTTGCCTGCGTCGCCGGGTACACCGTCTCGCACGACGTGTCCGAGCGGGAGTTCCAGATCGAGCGGGGCGGGACCTGGGACAAGGGCAAGAACTGCGAGACGTTCAACCCGCTGGGCCCGTGGCTGGTGACCGCCGACGAGGTACCCGACCCGCAGCGGCTGTCGCTGCGGCTGTGGGTCAACGGGGAGCTGAAGCAGGACGGGACGACGGCGGACCAGATCTTCCCGGTGGGGGAGGTCGTGCGGTATGTCAGCCAGTTCATGGTGCTGCGCCCCGGTGACGTCATCAACACCGGGACGCCGGCGGGGGTGGCGATGGGGCAGCCCGAGCCGAAGCCGTATCTGCGGGCCGGTGACGTGGTCGAGCTGGAGGTCGAGGGGCTGGGGCGGCAGCGGCAGGAACTGAAGAACGCGTAGCGCTCCGCTGGGGGCGCGGGGAATGGGGTGCGTTGTCGGCCGCGGGTTGTGTGTGGCTGGGCGCGCCCGCGCGGCGGAGCCGCACATGTCACAGCCCCGCGCCCCTACGGGGCGCTTCTCCTTACGCCAGCAGTGAAGCCAGTCGGCGCCAGCCCTCCCTGGGCAGGGACGTCATGTCGTCCTGCACCAGTTGGAGGGCCACGTGGTCGGCGCCCGCGGTGTGGAAGGCGTCGATGCGGGCGCGGATCGTGGACTCGTTGCCCCAGGCGAAGACGGCGTCGATGAGGCGGTCGCTGCCGCCGCCGGTGACGTCGGCTTCGGTGAAGCCGAGGTTGAGGAAGTTCTTGGTGTAGTTCGGCAGCCGCAGGTACATGGCGAGGTAGGCGCGGGCCGTCGCGCGGGCGCGGGCCGGGTCGGAGTCGAGTACGACCTTGAACTCCGGCGCCAGCAGCGGGCCCTCGCCGAGGCGCTCGCGGGCCTGCGCCGTGTGCTCGGGGGTGACCAGGTACGGGATCGCGCCGGCCGCCCGGTCCCGGGACAGCTCCAGCATCTTGGGGCCGAGCGCCGCGAGCAGCCGGTGGCCGGCCCGCATGCCCGCCTTGTCCAGGTCGTCGAGGTAGCCGACCATCGTCGAGTACGGGCGGCTGTACCCCTCGACCCGCGGGCCGTGGCTCACGCCGAGGCCGAGTACGAAGCGGCCGGGGTGGGACACCTCCAGCTCGGCGAAGCTCGCCGCCGCCGAGGACGCCTCGTGCTCCCAGATGCTCTGGATGCTGGTGCCGACGACGATCCGCGAGGTCGCCTCGATCAGCGGGGCGGCGTCCCGGGCCGCCGTGTTGCCGCCCAGCCACAGGGCGCCGTAGCCGAGCTGCTCCAACTCGGCGGCGGCCTCGGCGCGTTCGCCGGCCTGGTCAGGGTCCTCGGCGCGCAGTCGCGCGCTCCAGACGCCGTACCGTCCGACCGATTCCTTCAGAGAAGCCGTCGCGTCGTTCATCGGTTGCGATCCCTCCGGTGGGCACCGTGATCATCCTGCGTACCTGCCTGCCAACCACAGGTACCCACCGGTGATTCCCCGAGCGCGCCGTCCGGGGCCGTTCGGGCTACTCGCCCAGGAACCGCTCCAGCGCCTCCACCACGAGCCGGTGGTCCTCGACCTGCGGCAGCCCGGACACGGTCACCGAGCCGATCACACCGACGTCGGCCACGGTGATCGGGAACGAGCCGCCGTGCGCCGCGTACGTGTCGGCGTCGAGCCGCGAGGACTCCTCGAACGTCGTGCCCTTGGCGCGGAAGCGCGAGCCGACCAGGTACGACGCGGAGCCGTACCGCTCCACCACCCGGCGCTTGCGGGCGATCCAGGCGTCGTTGTCGGGGGTCGAGCCGGGCAGGGCCGCGTGGAAGAGCTGCTGGCCGGCGCGGTGGATGTCGACGGCCACCGGCGCCTGGCGCTCCCGGGCCAGCTCGACCAGGAGGGAGCCGAGCGCCCACGCGTCGTCGTTCGTGAACCGGCGGAAGACCAGGCGGCGCTCCTGCGCCTCCAGTTCCTCCACGGTCGGGACAGCGGTGTCGGGGGACGGGCTCACAGGGTGACCACCATTCCGTCGCGGGCGGACCGGCGGGCCGCCTCCAGTACGTCCAGGGCGGCGGCCGCCTCCAGGGCACCGACCGGGTTCGGGCCGCCGTCCAGCAGGGCCTTCGCCACCGCCGCGTAGTAGGCGGGGTAGTCGCCCGCCACGGTCGCCTCAACGCGTCCGCCGCCGGTGAGCGGGGACTCCCCGGAGCCCACGCGGCCCCACAGCGACTCGTCCTCCTCGCCCCAGCCGGGGCCCGGCCGCTTGCCCTCGCGCAGCGCCGCCTCCTGCGGGTCCAGGCCGTGCTTGACGTAACCGGCCTTCGAGCCCAGGACGCGGAAACGGGGGCCGAGTTGGGCGGCTGTGGAGGAGGCGTAGAGATGGGAGCGGACGCCGTTCGCGTGCGTGATCGCGATGAACGTGTCGTCGTCCGCCTCCGCGCCGGCGCGCCGGACGAGCGACTCGGCGTACACCTGCGTGGCCGGGCCGAAGAGGACGAGTGCCTGGTCGACGACGTGGCTGCCGAGGTCGTACAGGAGACCTCCGATCTCTGCCGGGTCGCCGGACTCGCGCCAGCCGCCCTTCGGCTTCGGCCGCCAGCGCTCGAAGCGCGACTCGAACCGCCATACGTCGCCCAGCGCGTCCTCGGCCAGCAGCTTGCGGAGGGTGAGGAAGTCGTTGTCCCAGCGGCGGTTCTGGAAGACGGAGAGCAGCAGGCCGCGCTCCTCCGCCAGCGTCGCCAGCTCGCGCGCCTCGGCCGCCGTGCCCGCGACCGGCTTGTCCACCACGACCGGCAGGCCGGCCTTCAGGGCCGTCGTCGCGAGCGGTACGTGCGTCTTGTTCGGGGACGCGATGACGATCAGGTCCAGCTCGGCGGCCCGCTCGAACAGCTCGTCCGGAGCGGCGACGGTCCGCACGTCCGGGAACTCGGCGCGGGCCTGCCGCTGCCGGTCGGGGTTCGAGGTGACCACCGTGTCCAGGGCCAGGCCCTCGGTGGCGGCGATCAGCGGGGCGTGGAACACGGAGCCCGCGAGGCCGTAGCCGACGAGACCGACGCGCAGGGGGCTGCCGGGAGGAGTACCAGTCATGCCTCCCACTTTCGCAACGCTGTTGCCAAAGTGCAAGCGCCGGGGACAATGGAGGCGTGAACAGGGCGAACGATGAGGTCGGCGGGTACGACGGGCGCGGCGCGTACGGCGGCAGTGCGGGTGCGGGTACCGGTGCGGGTACGGGTGTGGGCCTCGCGGCGGGCGGTGCCAACCTGCTCGCCCTGCGCAGCCACAACACCGCTCTGGTGCTCGACCTGCTGCGCTCCGCCGGTGCCGAGGGCATCAGCCGGCTTGAGCTGGCCGAGCGGACCGGGCTCACCCCGCAGGCGGTCAGCAAGATCACCGCCCGGCTCCGGGAGGACGGTCTCGCCGCCGAGGCCGGACGCCGGGCGTCCACGGGCGGCAAGCCCCGCACGGTACTGCGCCTGGTGCCGGAGGCGGGCCACGCGCTCGGCGTCCACCTGGACCGGGACGAGCTGCGGGCGGTGCTGGCCGACCTCGACGGTGCCGTGGTGGGGGAGCGGCGCTCCCCGCTGGACCTGGGCGCGGGCGCGGCGGACGTGGTGGAGGCGGTGGCGGGGGTGGCCCGGGAGCTGGTCGCCGACACGCTGAACCCGCCGGGAGGGACCCTCGCCGCCGCGCCCACCCTCCTCGGCCTGGGCGTCGCCCTGCCGGGCCCGCTCGACCATGTGCGGGGCGTGTTGCACCGGGTCACGGGGTTCCCGGAGTGGGACGGGTTCCCGTTGCGGGACGCGCTGGCGCGGCGGCTCGGCGTGCCGGTCGTCGTCGACAAGGACACCAACGCGGCGGCGCTGGGCCTCGCGGTCGGTCTCGCGGCCGGCGGTGAGGGCGGTGAGCGGGGCGGTGCGGGTGGCCGCGACGGCGGCGGTGAAGGTGGTCGTGAGGGCGAGGGCGGTCGCGAGGGTGGCGGCGCGGGCGGTCGCGGAGGCGGTGGCGGCGTGGGCGGCGCAGAGAGTGGCGGCGCGGGCGGCGAACAGGGTGGTGGCGCGGGGGGCAGCGCGGGCGGCGGTCAGGGCGCCGGCGCGGGCGGCTCCTTCGCCTACCTTCACCTCGGTACGGGACTCGGCGCCGGCCTCGTCTTCGGTGGCGGCGTGCACCGGGGCGCCCGGACCGGCGCCGGGGAGTTCGGGCACCAGGTCGTCCAGCTGGACGGGCCGCCCTGCACCTGTGGTGCCCGCGGCTGCATAGAGGCCCTGTGCCTCGGTGCCGTGGCCCGCGGCGACCTCGCGGAGGCGGCGCGGGTGCTGGGCGCGGGCGCCGCGAACCTCGTCGGGCTGCTCGACATCGACCTGGTCCTGCTGGGTGGCCGTACCGTCGCCGCCGCGCCCGAGGCCTTCGTCCACGGGGTCGGCGCCGTCCTCGACGCCCGCGCCCGGCGCGAGGGCGGACGCGACGGCGCCGTACCGGTGCGGATCGCGCCCGGCGGGACGCGCGGGGTCGCGGAGGGCGCCGCCCAGCTGCTGCTCGCGCCGCTGTTCGGGCGCGGCGACGCCTGACGGGGGCCCGGCCGGCGTCCCGGTGCCGGGCGAGCCCCCTGCCGAGGGTGAGCCCCCCTGCCGGGCGAGCCCCTGTGCCGGGCGAGCCCCTGTGCCGGGCGAGCCCCTGTGCCGGGCGAGCCCCCGTGCCGGACGAGCCCCCGTGCCGGACGAGCCCCCGTGCGGGCCTGCGCCGCCGCTCAGCGGCCCACCGCGCACGCGTCCCCGTTGAGCATGAACCGCGGCGGTGGCGACGCGTCACCGGTGTGGTCGGCGAGATAGCCCAGCGTCACGCTCGCGCCCGGCGCGATGGCGGCGTTGTGCGGGGCGCTGCCCGCCGAGATCGTGTTGCTGCCCTGCGTCAGCTCCGTGTTCCAGTCGGAGACGACCGTCTGCCCGAGGGCCAGCGGGAACTCGAGCGTCCAGCCGTTCACCGGGGCGTCGCCGGTGTTGGTGACGGTGAGGTCGACCGTCGTACCGGTGCCCCAGGCCGTGACCGTACGGTCCACCCGGCAGGTGGGTTCCTCGCGCGTGAACGACACGCGGTGGAGGCCGCCGGGCAGGTCGTTCACGACGTAGAACTCCCCGTCGACGGTCGTGCCGATCGACGTCACCTGGGTCGGCATCTCCCCGATCTCGGCCTGCTCGTAGCCACCTCGGCCGTCGGGGCGCAGCGCCCACACGGTGGACGAGCAGTAGTCGGTGGCGATGTAGGTGCCGCCGACCAGGTCGGCGTACTGCTCGCCCCGGTAGACGTGCCCGCCGATCACCGAACAGCCGCCGGTGTAGGGGGAGTAGGTGAAGACCGGCTCGGTGTACTCCTCGCCCGGCGCGCAGTCTCCGCCGGTGAACTTCTCCAGCCCCTCGTAGCAGGACCAGCCCAGGTTGAGTCCGCCCTGTCCGGGGGCGAGATGGTTGATCTCCTCCCAGCGGCCCTGGCCGACGTCGCCGATCCACAGCGAGCCGTCGGCGCGGTCGAAGGAGAACCGCCAGGGGTTGCGCAGCCCGTACTGCCAGATCTCCGCGCGGGCGCCCTCGGTGCCGACGAAGGGGTTGTCGGCGGGGACGCAGTAGGCGAGCGGGGCGCAGGCGCGGCTCACGTCGACGCGCATGATCTTGCCCAGCAGGGTGTCCAGCCGCTGCCCGGCGTCGAAGGGGTCGCCGGAGCCGCCGCCGTCGCCGATGCTCCAGTACAGGTTGCCGTCGGGGCCGAACGCGAGCTGGCCGCCGTTGTGGTTGCTGTACTCGGCGTGCTCCTGGGAGAGCAGGGGTTCGAGGCGGGCCTCGTCGAGCCGGTAACGGGCCAGGGTGACCGCGCCGTCGGGGAGTGCCGTGTACGCCAGGTACAGGTCCTGGCTGTCGGCGAAGTCGGGCGGGAGGGCGATGCCGAGCAGGCCGCGCTCGTTGCCCGACTCGTCCACGGCCGAGGTGATGTCGAGCAGCGGGGGCCCGGCCAGGCCGGTGTCCGGGTGGTAGACGCGGACGGTGCCGCGCTTCTCGGTGATGAACATGCGGTCCGTGCCGTCGTCGGGGGCGGCGAGGGCGGTGGGCCGTCTCAGACCGGAGGCGACCTGGGTGGTGGTGGCGCTGAGCGAGGGGAGGGGGACGGAAGGTGCCGGTGCCGGTGCCGGTGCCGGTGCCGGTGCCGGTGCCGGTGCCGACTCGGCTGCGGGTGCGGCTGCGGCGGGCGCGGGGGTCAGCGTGGTCAGCAGGAGGGCCGGCAGCAGCGCCGTGGCGAGGGTGCTCAGGACGAGCGTCAGGCGGCGCCGCACGCGATGGGCATGTATATGACAATCCATGGGACCTTCTCGTCCTTCTTCCGTAGGCGTCGGGCGTCGGGCGTCGGTGGCGTGGGAGCGCTCCCGTGGCGCTCCCGCACCCAGGCTGCGGCCCCCGAAGCGGAGCGGCAACGCGTGATTGCGCCACTTTCACGCCGTGTGGCGCGAACAGTGCGATGTCGGCAGCGGCGGGCCGCCGATCGAGTGGTCCCCGCCCTCCGTCCGGGCGTCATGGCCCGAATGGCGGTGCCCGCATCCGCGATCCATCGGCACGCTCATGTGTTTATGCGACTGTTCACGCCCGCGTCCCCCTGCCTGGTGGCGGCAGCCGCCCTCCTCGCCGCCTCCGCCTCCGCGTCCGCCGTCCTCGCGCCCGCCACCCCCGCGCACGCGGACCCCCGGGCCCCGCTGCCCGCCTGTACGGCCCCGGACGACCACACCTTCCCCCTCACCACCCGCATCCACGGCGGCCCCGCCGGCTACGAGGCGGGCGGCGGCTACGGCACCTGGTACCTGGACCTCACCAACACCACCTCCCGCAGCTGCGACGGCATCCACCCTGTCGTCGTCCTCGTCGACGAGGAGCGGGCCCTGGAGCCGTCGCAGCCCCGCCTGGAGTTCTACGACGGCTCCCGGCCGCAGCCCGTCGCCTTCGAGGCGACCGACCGGGACGAGCTGATCGGCGCGTTCGGCGAGGACGCCGCCGACGCGGGTTCCGGGTTCCCCGGCTTCACCGTCGGCCCCGGCAGGACCCTCACCGTCAAGGTGCGGCTCGCGTTCACCTCGGACACCGCGCCGGGCGAGGTCACCGCCAACGCGGCCGTCGTCCAGCGCCGCGGCGGGGACGGGGAGTGGATCGGCCAGTCGAACGACTACCGCTTCCGCGTCGGCGCCCGTGAGCCGGCCGCCGAGCAGGGCACCGACCCCGCGGCCCCGTCCGACTCCGCCGACCCCGCCGCCCCCTCCGTCGCCGCCACCCCGGACGACCAGGGCACCGGCATCCCGTTCGCCGACGAACTCGCCGGCACCGGACTGGGCCGGGTGGACGCGGCACTGGGCGCCACCGCCCTGCTCGTCGCCGCCGGCGCCGCGGCCGTACTGCTGGCCCGCAGACGCCGCTGAGACGCACCGGGCCGGGTCGCCGGGGCGCCGGGGCCGCGGGCGCCCACCCCCCCCGCACCCCCGCATCCCCGCCACCCCCGCACCCCCGCCACCCCCGCACCCCCACCCCCGCACCCCCGCACCCCCGCCACCCCCGCACCCCCACCCCCGCACCCCCGCACCCCCACCACCCCCGCACCCCCACCACCCCATCTGCGACCATCCCTCCGTGGACTACCCGAACGACCAGGCCCCGGGCGCCCCCGTCCGCTCCGGGATCCCGGAGCACGGCCGCGTGCCGAAGTACTACGCCGTCAAGGCGCGGATCGACCGTCTGGTCGGCGAACTGGGGGAGGGCAGCGCCATCCCCACCGAGCGGGACCTCTCCGAGCGGTACGAGGTCGCCCGCGAGACCGTCCGGCAGGCCCTGCGCGAACTCGTGCTGGAGGGCAAGCTGCGCCGGCAGGGACGCGGCACGGTGGTCGCGGGCCCCAAGCTGGAGCAGCCGCTGTCCCTGGCCAGCTACACCGAGGGCGTCCGGCGCCAGGGCCGTACCCCCGGCCGCGCGCTCGTCACCCTCGACCGCTTCCCCTGCCCGGACGCGCTCGCCGCCGAGACCGGCCTCACGCGCGGGGAGCCCGTCTGGCACCTGGAGCGCGTGCTGCTCGCGGACGACGAGCGGGTCGGCCTGGAGAGCACCTACGTCGCCGTGTCCCGCATCCCCGACCTGGCGACGGCCTTCGACCCGGACTCGTCCTTCTACGCCCACCTGGCCGAGCAGGGCATCGCCTTCGGTGACGCCGACGAACGCATCGAGACCGTGCTCGCCACCCCGCGCGAGGCCCTGCTGATCGGCACCCCGCCGGCCCTTCCGATGCTGCTCATCCACCGCGTCTCCCGGGACACGGGGGGCCGCCCGCTGGAACGCGTCCGGACGCTGTACCGGGGCGACCGCTTCTCCTTCACGACCCATCTGCGCGGCTGAAAAACGCCGTCCCACATCCCGTCGAACCCCGCCTCTTGGTAACGGAAAGATAACGGGTCTAGCCCAAACTTGGAGACCAGTTCACGCTCTCGTTGTCAGCCGGATTCCTCCGGTTCCCCAATGCCAAGGAGCGTGGCGGTCGTGAGAGTGATAGTCGTCGGAGCCGGCGTGGTGGGCACCATGCACGCCTGGCACGCAGTGAACCGCGGCCACGAGGTCGTACAGATCGAGCGCGAGACCGAGGCCCGCGGCGCCTCGCTGCGCAATTTCGGCCAGATCTGGGTCAGTGGCCGTGCGGGTGGAGAGGAGTTGGAGACCGCGCTTCGGGCGCGGGAGCTGTGGGAGGAGATCGGCGGCCGGATCCCGGCGCTGGGCTTCCGCCCGAACGGCTCCCTGACCCCGGTCCGCGGCGACCTGGAACGCGCGGTCGCCGAGGCGGCCGTGGCCCGTCCGGACGCCGCCGCCCGCGGCCACAAGCTCCTCACTCCCGGTGAGGCCCGCGCCCTGAACCCGGCCCTGCGCGGCGAGTTCGACGCCGCGCTGTACTGCGAGCGCGACGCCGCCGTCGAACCGCGCACCGCCCAGCTCGCCCTGCGCGCCGAACTGCTCAAGTCCCCGGGCTACACCTTCCTGCCCGGCCGCGAGGTCCGCGACGTCATCGGCGAGAACGCCGTCCGCGACGACCACGGCGACGTACACACCGGCGATGTCGTCGTCCTGTGCACCGGCGCCTGGCTCGGCGGCCTCGTCCGCGAGCTGGCCGGGCCCGACCTGCCCGTGCGCAGGGTCCGCCTCCAGATGATGCAGACCGACCCCCTCGGCGAAACGCTGACCACCTCGGTCGCCGACGCCGACAGCTTCCGCTACTACCCCGCGTACGGCTCGCCCGCCCTGGACGAGCTGAACGCGCGGCAGCCGCAGCCGGCCACGGCCGCGGAGCACAAGATGCAGCTGCTGATGGTGCAGCGCGCCGACGGCGGCCTGACCATCGGCGACACCCACGAGTACGAGCACCCCTTCGCCTTCGACACCGTCGAGGACCCCTACGAGCACCTCACCGGCGTCGTCGAGTCCCTCCTCGGCCGCCCGCTGCCGAGGATCCGCCGCCGCTGGGCCGGGGTGTACGCGCAGTGCACCGACAAGAGCCGGGTCGTGCACCGGCAGCAGGTCCGCGACGGGGTGTGGCTGGTCACCGGGCCCGGCGGGCGCGGCATGACCTGCTCACCCGCGATAGCCGAGACCACCGCGAACGAACTGGGCTGGTGAAAGCACCTATGACCGCCACGACCGCCATGACCACCATGACCACGACAGACATCCGCCTCGTCGTCCTCGACATGGCCGGCACCACCGTCGCCGACGGCGGCCTCGTCGAGCGCGCCTTCGACGCCGCCGCCCGCGAACTGGGCGTCGAGCCCGGCACGGACGACCACGCCGAGAAGCTCGACTACGTCCGCGCCACCATGGGCGAGTCCAAGATCTCCGTCTTCCGGCACCTGTTCGGCGACGAGGACCGCGCCCAGCACGCCAACGCCGCCTTCGAGAAGGCGTACGGCGAACTCGTCGACGGCGGCCTGATCGCCCCGATTCCCGGCGCCCGCGAGGCCGTCGAGGAACTGGCCGCCGACGGCCGCACCGTCGTCCTGAGCACCGGCTTCGCCCGCGTCACCCAGGACGCCATCCTCGGCGCCCTCGGCTGGCGCGGCCTGGTGCCGCTCACCCTGTGCCCCGCCGACGCGGGCGGGCGCGGACGGCCCTACCCGGACATGGTGCTGGAGGCCTTCCTGCGCACCAAGGCCGCCGACGCCGTACGCCAGGTCGCCGTCGTCGGCGACACCTCGTACGACGTGCTGAGCGGTGTACGGGCCGGCGCGGGCCTGGTCGCCGGCGTGCGCACCGGGGCCCACGGCGACGACGCCTTCCGCGAGGCGGGCGCGACCCACGTGCTGGACTCCGTCGCCGACCTGCCCGCCCTCCTGCGAGGAGCCGGCTGATGGCCACCAGCGCCCCGACCACCACCAGTGCCCCCACCACCACCAGCGGCATCCGCTTCGACAAGGTCACCGTCGCCTACGACGGCAACGTGGTCCTCGACGCCCTGGACCTCACCGTCGAACCCGGCGAGGTCATGGCGCTCCTCGGGCCGTCCGGATCCGGCAAGACCACCGCGCTGCGGGCGGTCGCCGGGTTCGTACGGCCCGCCTCGGGGCGGGTCTTCCTCGGCGACCGCGACGTCACCGACCTGCCTCCGCACCGACGCGGCATCGGCATGGTCGTCCAGCAGTACGCCCTGTTCCCGCACATGCGGGTGGCGGACAACGTCGCCTTCGGGCTCCGGGCCCGCAAGGCCGCCCGGGCCGAGACACGGGAGCGGGTCGCCGAGGCCCTGGAGATGACCGGCATGGGCGCCTACGCCCGCCGCTACCCCCGCGAGCTGTCCGGCGGCCAGCAGCAGCGCGTCGCCATCGCCCGCGCCCTCGCCATCCGCCCGGACGTCCTCCTCCTCGACGAGCCGCTGTCCGCCCTCGACGCCCAGCTGCGCTCCGGCATGCTCGCCGAACTGGCCCGCCTGCACCGCGAACTGCCCGACGTGTCGATCCTCTACGTCACCCACGACCAGGTGGAGGCGCTGACCCTCGCCGACCGGATCGCGGTCATGGACAAGGCGAAGCTGCGCGCGTGCGGGACGCCGAGGGAGCTGTACCGGGCGCCGGCCGACGAGTTCACGGCGTCCTTCGTGGGTGGCGCGAACCTGCTGCCGGTGACCGTCGGCGCCGGGGGAGTGTCCTTCGGAGACGCGGACATCAAGGTCGACACGGGGGGTGTCGCCCCAGGGGCGACGGCGACCTTGTGCGTACGGCCGCACCTCGTCGGGCTCGGCGACGGGCCCAACCGGCTCACCGGCACGGTGGGGGAGATCCAGTGGCGGGGTGCCACGCACCGGCTGTACGTCGATGTCGCCGGGCACCGCGTCATGGCTGACCTGCGCGAGCTGAAGACGCCGCCGGTTCACGGGGAGCCGGTGAGCCTGCACTTCGCGCCCGAGGACGCGGTGTTGCTGCCCGCAGGGGTGAACCATGGCTGAGGCCGTTGCGGAGCCGCGGCCCGTCGTGGGCTCGGCGCGCCCGCCCGGCGGCAGCCGGAAATCGAGCACAGCCCCGCGCCCCTATGGGCCGCTTCTGTGGGCGCTTCCTCCCGTCGCCCTCCTCGCCCTCGTCTTCCTCTACCCCCTCGCCCTCGTCGTCCAGCAGTCCTTCCAGCCCGACACCGGCGGCACCTCGCTGCAGCCGTACGCCGACGTCTTCGCCTCGGGGGCGTTCCGCGAGGCGCTGTGGACCACCGTGTGGCTGGCGGTGGCCGCCACCGTCGGCTGCCTGGTGCTCGGGTTCGTGCTGGCGCTGGTCATCGCCTTCGTGCCGTTCCCGGGGGCGAGGGCGGTGGCCCGGTTCATCGACGTCTTCCTGTCCTTCCCGTCCTTCCTGATCACGCTCGCGCTGCTCTTCATCTACGGCACGGTCGGCATGGCCAACGGCGCGTGGACCGACGTCACGGGGGCCGCCGAGGGGCCGTTCCAGTTCCTGACCACGCCCTGGGGCGTGCTGCTCGCGGAGATCACGTACTTCACGCCGTTCGTGATGCGGCCGCTGCTCGCCGCCTTCTCGCAGCTGGACACCGGCCAGCTGGAGGCCGCCAGTTCGCTGGGCGCCCGTACGTCGCGCATCGTCCGGCAGATCATCCTGCCGGAGGCGCTGCCCGCCCTCGCGGCCGGCGGCAGCCTGGTCCTCGTCCTGTGCCTGAACGAGTTCGGCATCGTGCTCTTCACCGGCGCCAAGGGCGTCACCACCCTGCCGACGCTCGTGTACAGCAAGGCGATGCTGGAGTCCGACTACCCGGGCGCCTGCGTGGTCGCCGTCGTCAACGTCCTGATCTCCGTGGGCCTCTACAGCCTCTACCGGGTGGTGAGCCGCCGTGCTGGTGCATAACCGCGGGGCGAGGTGGGCCGTGTGGACGGTCTTCCTCCTCCTCTTCCTGCCCCTGTTCGCCCTCCCGCTGCTCGTGGTCCTCGGCGCCTCCTTCGCCACCAACTGGTCCAGCGTCCTGCCCTCCGGCTTCACCACCGCCAACTACGAGGCGGCCACCCGCGGCGAGGCCCTCCAGGCGCTCACCACCAGCCTGGTCACCGCGGTCACCGCCAGCCTGCTCGCGCTCGCGACCGGCACCTGGGCCGCGCTCGCGGCGGCGGCGCTGAAGAAGCGGCACCGCAAGGTGGTCGACGCCCTGTTCGTACTGCCGGTCGCCGTGCCCTCCGTCGTCGTCGGCCTCGCGACACTCGTCGCCTTCTCCCAGCCGCCGATGCTGCTCAACGGCACCCGCTGGATCGTGATCATCGCCCACTCCGTCCTGGTCACCGCCTTCGCGTACCAGTCGGTGTCGGCGGCGATCACCCGCCTCGACCCGGCGTACGAGCAGGCCGCCGCCTCCCTCGGCGCCTCCCCGGCCCGCGTCCTGTGGCGGGTCAGGCTGCCGCTGCTGCTGCCGTCCCTGACCGCCGCCGCCGGCCTCTGCTTCGCCCTGTCCATGGGCGAGCTGAGCGCCACGATGATGCTCTACCCGCCGGACTGGACCCCGCTGCCGGTCCTGATCTACGCCTCCACCGACCGCGGTGCCCTGTTCACCGGCTCCGCCATCGCCGTGGTCCTGATGGCGGCGACCCTGCTGGTGCTGCTCGCGGTCTCCCGGATCCGCACCAAAGCCTCGTATCGCTAGGGGGTGTCGTTTGGATCTTGCCGGGGTCGCGGGGTCTGGCACGCACATCTGCGGCGTTGTCGTCGGTTGCCAGGGCTCCGCCCTGGCGCCCTCCTCCGCCTTGCAGCTGCACGCACCAGACCCCGCTCGGCCCCGCTGCAAGGCGCCGTCACTTGGAGCCGACCTGATCCAAACAACACCCCCTAGCCAACACCCCACCGCCTCGCAAGGAGTCCACCTCGCCATGCCCAGGAACCCCGCCAAGCCGCTCGCCGCCCTCTGCCTCCTCGTCCTCCCCCTGACCGCCTGCGGCGGCACCTCCGCCGCCTCCGACGAGAACGTCGTCACCGTCTACAGCGCCGACGGCCTCAAGGGCGAGAACGGCGACGGCTGGTACGACCAGGTCTTCGAGGACTTCGAGAAGGAGACCGGCATCAAGGTCGAGTACGTGGAGGGCGGCTCCGGCGAGATGGTGCAGCGCACCACCCGCGAGAAGCGCAACCCGCAGGCCGACGTGCTCGTCACCCTCCCGCCCTTCATCCAGCAGGCCGACACCAAGGGCCTGCTCCAGAAGTACGCCCCCAAGGGCGTCGACCAGGTCAGCGGCGCCGACAAGGCCGCGAACGGCACCTGGACCGCCGTCGTCAACAACTACTTCGGCTTCATCCACAACAAGAAGGAGCTGAAGCAGGCCCCCACCACCTGGGAGGACCTGCTCGACGGCAAGTACAAGAACAAGCTCCAGTACTCCACCCCCGGCGTCGCCGGCGACGGCACCGCCGTCCTCATCAAGGCCATGCACGACTTCGGCGGCGAGAAGCCCGCCATGGAGTACCTGGAGAAGCTCCAGGCCAACAACGTCGGCCCGTCCGCCTCCACCGGCAAGCTCGCCCCCAAGGTCGACAAGGGCGAACTCCTGGTCGCCAACGGCGACGTCCAGATGAACTACGCCCAGTCCAAGTCCATGCCGAACCTCGGCATCTGGTTCCCGGCCCGCGAGGGCGGCAAGCCCACCACCTTCGCCCTGCCCTACGCCGCCGGACTCGTGACCGACGCCCCGCACAGCGAGAACGGCAAGAAGCTCCTCGACTACATGCTGAGCCAGAAGGCCCAGCAGCAGGTCAGCGAGATCGGCGGCGGCTTCGCGGCCCGCCAGGACGTCGAGGCCACCGACGCCAACGCCATCGCGCTCACCAAGCTGATGGACGGCGTGGAGGTCTTCGAGCCCGACTGGGACGACATCGAGAAGAACCTCACGTCCTACATCGACGCCTGGAAGTCGGCCACCGGCAGCTGACCCCTTCACTCACCCCTCACCAGGAGGAACACGTGTCGTCAGCCCTCTCCCGCCGCACCGTCCTGGCCGCCACGGCAGGCACCGCCGCCCTCACCGCCCTGGGCGCCCCCAAGGCACACGCCGCCCCCACCCTCCCGAGCGGCACCAGCAAGGACAAGGTCCTGCTCATCGGCATGGACGGCCTGCGCCACGACCGCATCGACGCGGCCGACGCCCCGCACCTGAAGGCCATGATGCGCGAAGGGACGTACGGCCTGTCCCTGCTCTACGCGAACCCGATGGCCGCCACCTCCTCCGGCCCCGGCTGGTCCACCGTCTCCACCGGCGTCTGGCCCGACAAGCACGGAGTCAAGGACAACTCCTTCGCGGGCAAGGACTACGCCGAGTACCCCGGCCTGCTGGCCCGCCTGGCCCAGGTCCGGCCCGGACTGTCCACGTACGCCGCCGTCGACTGGAAGCCCCTCGACACCCAGGGCACCGTCACCCCCGGCGCCGACGCCAAACTCGTCCTCGACGGTGACGCCGACGGCTACACCGCGCACGACGCCACCATCGCCGCCGAGGCCGAGGCGGTCATCCGGGACCGGAACCCGGACGTGCTCTTCGTCTATTTCGGCGACTCCGACATCGTCGGCCACAACAAGGGCGCGGCAAGCCAGGCGTACCTCGACGTGATCGCCCGGCAGGACGCCTACGTCGGCCGCCTGCGCGCCGCGATCCGGGCCCGGTCCACGTACGCCTCCGAACGCTGGACCGTCATCGTCACCACCGACCACGGCCACCTGGACGCGGGCGGCCACGGCGGTTCCGCGATCGAGGAGCGCCGCACCTTCGTCCTCGCCACCGGCCCCGGCATCGCAGCCGGCGCCCGCCCGGCCGACACCCGGCTCGTCGACGTCGTCCCGACCGTCCTCAAGCAGCTCGGCATCCCCGTCGATCCCGCCTGGGGCCTGGACGGCAAGCCGATCCAGGAGCGGTCCACCGACCCGTTCGACGCGCTCCACGGCTCCCTGACGCCACGCGTCGACGAAACCGGCATCCCCGCCGGCGTCCTCGGCTTCACCCGCACCCCGCCCCGCGGCTGGTCCGTCATCAACAACGCCATGGGCACCGGCGGCATGACCGAGTGGCGCGGCTGGTCCTTCGCCACCGACGAGTTCTGGTCCCGCACCCAGCGCGACCAGTCCCGCGAGCTGAACGTCCGCTCGCGCGGCGTGTTCGCGGTCGCCGACTCCGACGAGTGGGCGGACAAGTCCTTCTCCGGCGCCTACGACTCGACCCTGGTCACCCCGGTGTACGACGTCACCGGCAAGTCGGCCGTCCGCCTGGACTTCACCACCCTCTACCGGCAGGACGGCGGTCAGACCGCCCAGGTCCTCGCCTCCTTCAACGGCGGCACCCCCACCGTCGTCAAGAGCTACACCGCCGACGTGATCTCACAGCCCCAGTCACTCACCGTCCGGGTCCCCTCCGGAGCCTCCAGCGTGAGCTTCCGCTTCCGCTACACCGGGGCCAACAACTGGTACTGGGTGATCGACGGGCTCCGTGTGGCGCACTCCTGACCAGGGCCTGCCTTTCGGATCATGCCGGGGTCGCGGGGTCTGGCACGCACATCTGCGGCGTTGTCGTCGGTTGCCAGGGCTCCGCCCTGGCGCCCTCCTCCGCCTTGCAGCTGCACGCACCAGACCCCGCTCGGGTCGGTCACAAGGTGCCGCAGATCGGAGCCGGCCTGATCCGAAAGGCAGGCCCTAGGCTGTGGGGCGTCGGTACGCCGTGGTTCCGGCGCCCCCCGCCCCCGCCCCACCGCACGCCAGGAGTTCGTTGCACATGGCAGACCGCAAGCCCATCGAGTCGTGGCTCACCGACATGGACGGCGTTCTCATCCACGAGGGCGTGCCGATCCCCGGCGCCGACGCCTTCATCAAGAGGCTCCGCGAGTCCGGCAAGCCCTTCCTGGTCCTCACCAACAACTCGATCTACACCCCGCGCGACCTGCACGCCCGGCTGCGCCGCATGGGCCTTGAGGTGCCGATCGAGTCCATCTGGACCTCGGCGCTGGCCACCGCCCAGTTCCTCCAGGACCAGCGGCCCGGCGGCTCGGCGTACGTCATCGGCGAGGCCGGCCTGACCACCGCCCTGCACGACATCGGCTACATCCTCACCGACCACGACCCCGACTACGTCGTCCTCGGCGAGACCCGCACGTACTCCTTCGAGGCCATGACGAAGGCGGTACGGCTGATCAACGCCGGCGCCCGGTTCATCTGCACCAACCCCGACGAGACCGGCCCCTCCACCGAGGGCCCGCTCCCGGCGACCGGCGCGGTGGCCGCGCTGATCACCAAGGCGACCGGCAAGCAGCCGTACTTCGCGGGCAAGCCCAACCCGCTGATGATGCGCACCGGGCTCAACGCGATCGGCGCCCACTCCGAGACCAGCGCGATGATCGGCGACCGCATGGACACCGACGTGCTGGCCGGCATGGAGGCCGGGATGCAGACCTTCCTCGTCCTGACCGGCCTGACCCGGCCCGAGCAGGTGGAGAACTTCCCGTACCGGCCGTCCAAGGTGGTCGACTCGATCGCCGACCTGGTCGAACGGGTCTGAGACCCGTGGAGCGGCGGTAAACCCGCCCGCCGCCGCTGTAACCCGTTCGGAGCAGCCGGGCCCCCGCGCAGGATGCGGGGGCCCGTCCCGCGGGGGAGTCTCCAGGTAACTGGAGGTGCACGATGGGCTCACTGAAAGTCACTCTCTGTGCCGGAGTCGCGGTGGCCGCGGCGCTCGCACCGATCGCGGCACTCGCACCGGCCGCGTACGCGGTGGACGGCTCAGGCGTCTCGGTGTCACCGTCCACACCCGCGCCCGGCAGCGACGTCGAGCTCCGCGTGGCGGACTGCACCGAGAAGACGGCCGTCGCCGTGTCGGCGGCCTTCGCCTCGGACGTACGGCTCACCCTGGCCGCGAAGGACGGCGTCCTCGTCGGGGCCGGCACGGTCCGCTCCACCATGGAGGCCGGCGCGTACGCCGTGCGGGTCAAGTGCGGCGACCACGCCCGCAAGGGCACCGTCACCGTCGCCGAGCAGCGCCGCCCGGCCGCCCCCGCCTCTCCCGTCGCCCCCGTCGACGCGGGCGGCGGCGGCACCGCGCGGCTGGCCGCCGCCGACGCCCGGGAAGAGGCCCGCCCCGAACCTCCCGGCACGGCGCACACCGTGACCGGCCTGGTCCTCGCGGGCATCGCCGCCGTCGCCGTCGCGCTGCGCAGCGTCCGCAGCCGGAGCCGCGGGACGGACTGACCGACCATGTCCGAACAGGACCAGCGACGCACCGTCGGCTCTGGCCGCCTGGTGACCGGCATCGCCTGGGTGGTGCTGCTCCTCGGGCTGTGGCTGTGGGGCCGCGAGGCCACCGACGTGCGCGAGGGCATATCCCGGCCGGCCACCGGCGACATGGCGGCGGCCGGCCGGCCCCCCGACGTACCGCTGCCCCCCGCCCACGCGCCCCTCGGCGACGCCCTGCCCCAGCGGCTCGACGTCCCCGGACTCGGCATCCAGGCCCCCGTCGTGTCCCGCGGCCTCGACACCGAGGGCGCCATCGAACCACCGCCCTTCGACCGGCCCGGCTCCGTCGGCTGGTACGCGGACGGCGTGAGCCCGGGAGAGGCCGGGACCGCGCTGATGGTGGGCCACGTCGACACCGAGACCGAGCCCGCCGTCTTCTACCAGATCAGCACCCTGGAGCCCGGCGAGACGATCCGGGTGCTCCGCGACGACGCCGAGGTCGCCGAGTTCACCGTCGACGACGTCCAGGTCCTCACCCGCGACGGCTTCGACGCCCAGCAGGCCTACGGGCCGCACAGCACGGGCCGCGCCGAACTCCGCCTGATCACCTGCGGCGGCACCTTCGACCGCGCCACCAACAGCTACACGGCCAACGTGGTCGTATCGGCGTACCTCACGGGTACCGGCTCCTAGGAACCTTCGGGCCGGTATCCGGGAACCTCCTGGGTGCCACAGGCGTATGTCAGGATTGAGCCTTGGAACAGTGCACCCAGGGGGGTTGGATGTACGGCAGCAGGGGGGCCGGAAACTTGTCCACGAGGCGAGCGTCCGCGGTAGCGCTGGGGGCGGCACTGCTGCTCGCGGGCTGCTCCTCGTCCGACGGCGGCGAGGACAAGGGCAAGGACAAGAACGCGGGCGCCGGGATAACCCAGCAGCCCAAGGAGGCCGACCCGTTCTGGGTCAATCCGGACGGCAACGCGGCCCAGCAGCTGGCGGCCTTGCAGAAGTCCGACAAGAAGGACCAGGCCGAGCAGATCCGCAAGATCGCCCAGCAGCCGACCGGCGAGTGGATCAGCCCGGAGAACCCGGAGGAGCAGGCCCGCGGTTTCACCGAGGCCGCCGACGAGGCCGGCCGCACCGCGCTGCTCGTCCTCTACAACATCCCGCACCGCGACTGCGGCCAGTACTCGGGCGGCGGCGCCGCCGACGGCAACGCCTACCGTGACTTCATCGACGGCGTGGCCAAGGGCATCGGCGACCGCTCCGCCACGGTCATCCTGGAACCGGACGCGGTGCTCCACCTGGTGGACGGCTGCACCCCGGAGCAGTTCCACGAGGAGCGCTACGACCTCCTCAAGGGCGCCATCGCCAAGCTCACCGCGCTGGAGAACACCAAGGTCTACCTGGACGCGGGCAACGCCGGCTGGGGCCACCCCGACCAGATCTTCGAGCCGCTGAAGTGGGCGGGCATCGACCAGGCCGACGGCTTCGCGGTCAACGTCTCGAACTTCTACACCACCGAGGACTCCATCGCCTACGGCAAGCAGCTCTCCGCCAAGGTGGGCGGCAAGCACTTCGTCATCGACACCAGCCGCAACGGCAACGGCCCCTACACCGAGGGCGACCCGGGCGAACGCTGGTGCAACCCCCCCGGCCGAGCCCTCGGCGAAACCCCGACGACCAAAACCGCCGACCCCCTCGTGGACGCCTACCTGTGGGTCAAGCGCCCCGGGGAGTCGGACGGCGAATGCAAGGGCGGCCCGAAGGCCGGCGAGTGGTGGCCCGAGTACGCCTTGAAGTTGGCGCAAGGGTAAAGAACCCAGGGGCGCGGGGCTGTGACATATGCGGCTCCGCCGCGGGAGCGCGACCAGCCACAGCGCTCCCGCAACCCATAGTCACAACCTGCGGGAGCGCTACGGAACGTGCACCCACTCCGCCTTGGAAGGCGTCCCTTCCCCGTCAGTCACGAACATCATGTACCAGCCGGACTGAACGAGGTTCTTGTTCTCAGGCACCGTCACCGTCAACTTGTCCCCGTCCGCCTCGAAGTCCAACGCGATCGACCGCTGATCCACGTCGGTGACATGCGTAGACGCGCTCGGCCGGATCAGCCGCACCTTCTTGACCGACTCCGCCGCCCGGGACGTGAACGTCCCCGACTCACCACGCTCGATGGCCTGCGGCCCCCCGGAGAGATCCGGCCGGGAATCCCGGTACAGATACGGCGGCGTGTAGATCTCGATGCGCTGTTCGAACTTGCCCGGCTTGGTGTTGGCCTTGTCGGCGTAGAGCGAGTCCGACCCGAAGAACATCATGCGGCCGTCGGGCAGCAGGATCGAACCGGAGTGGTAGTTCCTGCCGACCAGCGGATCGGCGACCCGCTCGAACTCGTTGGTGTCCGGGTGGTACAGCCGGGCCTGAAGGATGTTGGAGTCGCTGCGGCCCCGGTAGTCCTCCGAACCGCCGGAGACCAGCACGCTGTCGTCCGGCAGGATCGAGGCCTGCGGATAGCGCGTGCCCTTGTCCAGTGACGGCCCGTCCACGAACTTCGGGTCGTCCGCCTTGAGGTCGACGATCCGGGTCTTCTCGCTGGACAGCTTGGACTCGCCGACCCCGCCGCCGCCGATCACCATGTACTTCTCGTCCTGCGCGGGCGGCAGCAGCACCGAGTTGGCGGTCTCCAGCATGTTGGCGTCGCTCAGGCCGGGGACCTTGGTGAACTTGTTGGTCTCCACGTCCCAGATGCCCGGGTCGCGGCCCACGTCGTCGGGGCCGTAGCCGGCGTTCGCACCCGAGTAGAAGATCTTGCCGTTCTGCATCAGGAACAGCGCCGGGTACGTCGGGAACTGGCGGGTCTCCTCGGTGTAGGTCCACTCCTTGGTCTTCGGGTCGTAGATCTCGTTCTTGCCCGGGACCAGCTGGCCGATGTCGTCGAGGCCGGAGACGCTGAGGATCTTGCCGTCGCTCAGGGTGGTGAGCGTCGGGTACCAGCGGGCCTCGTGCATCGGGTCGACCTTGATGTACTTCTCGGCGACCGGGTCGAACTCGAAGGCGTCCCGGATGCCCTGGAAGTCCTTCTTGTCGAGGGCGAGCTTCTGCGCGATGCCGTACGTGTTCTGCGCGTCCGCGCCCGACAGGCCATGGACGCGGTAGTTGTCCTGGGTGCCCGTCTCGTACTGCCGGCCGCTCTTCTGCGCCTCGACGTAGATCCGGCCGATGCCCGGGTCGTTGCGCAGGAACCTGCCGGTCGCCTTGTCGAAGACCTTCTCGGCGCGGGGCACCAGCACCGGGTCCTTGGAGACGAAGGTCTTCTTGTTCTCCTTGCCGGTGAACTTGGTGCCCGCCGGCAGGGTGATCGGCTTGTCCGGGTTCTCGTTGTGGACGATCATCAGGCCGCCGGCCTTGGTGACGTCACCCTTGAGCTTCTCGTACCGCTTGGTGCCGCCGGCGATCAGCAGGTTGCCGTTGGCGAGCTGGGTGTGGCCGGTGCAGAACAGGTCGGTGGGCGTCGGCACCTTCTTGATGGTCCCCTTGACCGGGTCCCAGATACGGGTGTCGAACTGCTTCGCGTCGAAGTTGTCCTGGTTGTTGCCCGACCCCGCGACGAGCAGCACCTTGCCGGTGCGCAGCAGCGCCGCGTGGATGGTGTTCTGCCGGTACTTCTCGGGAAACTCGATGATCTCCCATTTGCCGTTGGCGGCCTTGTACTCCGGCTTGTTGATCTTGTACTGGTGGTATTTCTCGGTTCCGAAGCGGTAGAGCCACGGCCCGTTCATCCCGGCCAGCGCGACTACCACCGCCGTACCTATCGCGAAGCGACGGGCGCGGCGGCGGCCGGCACGGTCCTTCATTCCTTACGTCCCCCAAGTCCACCAAGGGCGATCTGCATGGTCTGGTCGTTGCCTCCGTCGGAGGCCGCCCAGCTGGGCTTCTGCTGCGGCGCGTGTGGCGCGTAGGCCTGCGCGGGCGCCGCGTCCGCGGGTGCCTGCTGCTGTGACGGGACCCGCGTATCGGGCTCCGCCGCCACGGCCGGCGGTTGCTTCTTCGCCTTCCGCAGTTCGTGGCGCCAGGCGAACATCGGCGACGCGGTGATCAGCAGCGCGAACGTCGCCCAGATGATCATCGCGGGGTGCGAGTGACCGTAGACGAAGCCGGCGGCGATCGAGCCGCCGAAGATCAGGATGAAGTACCAGTGGTACCGGAAGGTCCCGAAGAGGGTGTCCGGGCTGGCCGAGTCGCCCTTGGGCGTGACCACGAACTTGCTCTTGCGGCGCAGCACGGAGTCGATGAGCGCCTTCGCGTAGAGCGGCGCCGACAGCGCGGACATGACCATGCCGGCCACACCGCCGGAGCCCTCCGGCTCGTGCGGCGAGACGTTGTGGCGGCGGTTCCAGACGTACAGGCCGATCTGGAGGGCGGAGGCGTTGCCGTAGAGCATCAGCCAGACCGCCGGGTCGATGTTGACACCCGAGGCGCCCAGGCCCAGGAACAGGCAGCAGCTCAGCGCCGCCAGGATCCAGTTCAGGGCCGACATCGGATAGAAGATGATCATCATCGTGTAGTTGAAGAGCTTGCTCGGCGGGAGCGAGTACCAGCCCTTCCAGTACTGCTTGAGGATCGTCTCGTACGTCCCTCGCGACCAGCGCATCTGCTGGGTGAAGAAGTCCGTCCAGGCGTTCGGGCCCTCGCCGACCGCGAGCACGTCCGGGGTGTAGACCGAGCGCCACTTGCGGCCCGTGGCCGGGTTCTTGTGGCGGTGGATCTCGAAGCCGGTCGCCATGTCCTCGGTGATCGAGTCGTACAGACCGCCGATCTGCTTCAGGGCGCTGATGCGCACCGCGTTGGAGGTGCCCACGAACATCGGCGAGCCGTACCGGTTGCCCGCGCGCTGGATCAGCGCGTGGAAGAGGAACTGCTGCGACTCGGCGGCCTTGGTGATCGGGTTGTCGTAGTTGCCGTAGACCTGCGGGCCGATGACGAAGCCGACGTCCGGGTCGCGGAAGAAGCCGAGCATCCGCTCCAGGTAGTTGGGCAGCGGCACGTGGTCGGTGTCGACCGAGGCGAAGAAGTCGTAGTCGCCGCCGTGCGCGTCCAGCCAGGCGTTGTAGTTGCCGTGCTTGGTCTTGGCGCGGTGCGGGCCCTTGGGCATGTTCCACTTCGCGACGCCCTTGCGGGAGAAGTGGTGCACGCCGAGGCGCTCGCAGACCGCCTTCACCTCGGGGTCGTCGCCCTCGTCGAGGAGCCAGACGTGCATCAGACCGCGGTGGCGGATCTTCACGGCCGCCTCCAGGGTCTTCGTCACCATCTCCAGCGGCTCCTTGCCGGGCACGAAGGAGGTGAGGAAGGCGACCCGGGTGCCGGTCTCGGGCACCACCGGGATCGGGTCGCGGGCGACCAGGGTGGCGTGCGCGTTCGACAGCACGTTCAGGCAGCGGAACAGCTCGATCAGGCCGATCGAGACGAGCATCACGATGTCGAGCGCGGGCAGCCAGTCGAAGGCCACGTAGTCGCGCTCGGTCCAGTGCGTGGGCTGGAGCAGCCAGACCAGCAGCACCACCGACAGCAGCGGGGCGGCGGCCAGCATCAGGGCGACCCGGATGCGGTGCGGCTCCTGCGATATCAGCGAGCGGTACTGGACCTTGTACGGCTTGTGCGGGTCGGGCTGGGTGAGGGGGCCCGCGAGCCGGCTGTAGTGCTCGTAGTCGTACCTCGGCAGGGTCTTCTGTATCCGGCGGAACGAGCCGGTGTTCCAGGTCCGATGCGCGGGCACCCTGAGCTGGGTGGTCTGGGACGGGTCGTGGTCCTGCCCGGCGCCCGTCGGCGTCGACGTCATGAGTCATCCCCCCACACGCGGGTCACGCGTGTTTCGTCGCTTCCATCGTCCGCTCCGGTCCCCCTCGACCTTCACGGACGTAACAGTGGTGGGTTGCTGTCACCACGGCATCCACACCTTATATAGACATGGAATGGCGACCCCCGGTTGCATGATGCCCCCCTCGGCATCCCCTCGGCATCCGGCCCCCCAACCGGACCAGGGTTCTACGGTGTTCGCCATGATCGCAAGATGTCCGGAGGCCGGGTACGCCGAAGGCCCCTCGTGTGCTACGAGGGGCCTTCGACCGTCGGTGCGCCGCCAGGGACTCGAACCCCGGACCCGCTGATTAAGAGTCAGCTGCTCTAACCAACTGAGCTAGCGGCGCCTGCTGACCTGCACAACTCTACCGGATGCCGGACGCTGCTCCGGACCGCGCCCGGGGGCCGCGGGGAACCTCCGGGGGATCGCGCCCGCCGCCGTGTACATCATTCGGACCGTCAGCATGCGCGCGAAGACGACAGTTGAGAAACTGACCGACATGTACCGAAGTGCACCACTGCGGACATTTTCACCGGGAGTGTGAGGGGAATCGCATGGAGGCTCCCGTATTCGAGGAAATCGACCCCGCGAGCGACTGCGACTGCCCCGGTTGCCGTCACTGGCGCCGCGTCCTGCCGCATTCCCCGGCCGGCCGCGCCCCCGCCCATCCGGCGGCCCACCGCGCGCTGATCGTGGCCACCGCGACCGCCACCGCCGCCGTCACCGGTGCCCTGGGCGCGGGACAGGCGGCAGCGGCGCCGACCACCGTTCACGCGTCCCACCGGCCGGGCGATCCCGCGGCTGACGAGCCCGACACCCCGCAGGGCCCCAGGGCCCCGCTGCACGGCCCGACCGGGACGCCGGCGGCACCCCCCGCCGGTGCGGAACCGGCCGCGATCACTCGTACGGAGATCATCGACCGGGCCAGGACCTGGGTCACCGCCAAGGTGCCCTACAGCATGACCGCCTACTGGTCGGACGGTTACCGGCAGGACTGCTCGGGTTATGTGTCGATGGCCTGGAAGCTCCCCACGAACGAATGGACGGGCAGCCTCGGCACGTTCGCCGACCGCATCACCAAGGAGGAGCTCCAGCCCGGCGACATCCTGCTGTTCCACAATGCGGCCGACCCTCAGAAAGGCTCCCATGTGGTGATCTTCGGCGGCTGGACGGACGCCACCCGCACCGCCTACACGGCCTACGAACAGACCCCGCCGCACACCCGCACGCAGGCCACGCCCTACGCCTACTGGAGCGACTCGGCCAAGTACCTGCCCTACCGCTACAAGGGCGTCACGGCGGGCGCGAGCACGGCGGCCGGGGCGCCGGCCGCCCCGGACCCCGCATCGGCCCCGGCCCCCGCCTCGCACGGGGTGGCCGGCTACCCCGGACGGGCGATGTTCCGGCCGGGCGCGGACAACCCGTACGTCACCAGGCTCGGCAGGCAGCTGGTGAGGAAGGGATTCGGCAAGCACTACACGACCGGGCCGGGCCCGCGCTGGGGCGAGGCGGACCGGCGGGGCGTCGAGGCCTTCCAGCGCGCCCAGGGCTGGCGCGGTGGCGCGGCGGACGGCCACCCGGGCCCGGAGACCTGGCGGCGGCTCTTCTCCTGACCGTCCGCCCAGCGGTGACCACCCGTTCATGACGCATCTGGCGCGGAGGCTGGAGCACGCATGAGTACGACCTCTTCCACGAACCCGGACACCAAGCCGCCGGCCCCGCCCGGGCCCGGAGCGCCCGAAGGGGCGGCGGAGGCGGGCCACCGGCCCGCCCGGCTCATCCACAACGAGGCCACCACCGAGATCCCCGTCCACCTGCTGTTCCGCGACGACCCCCATCCGGCGCCGGTGGCGCTGCGGTCCGCGGTCGTCGGCCGTCGGCAGGGCACGGGGGAGCAGCCCCGGACGCGGCGCCCCGTCGCCGCGCGCCCGCGCCCCGCGCCGAGCGTCGACCCGGAGCTGACGGAGCGTCCGGCCCGGGTGCTGCCCGGCGCCGCGGGCGTGGCCGCCGGTGCCTGCGGCGCGGCGGGCTGCGCGGTCACCTCCTGGTGGGCCGGGCTCGTACCGCCGCTCGCGGCCGAGGCGCTCGGGCTGCCGGCGTACGCGGGGGCCGGGCTCGGCCCCGCGCAGTGGGCGGCGTACGCGGCCGCGGGGGCGCTGGGGCTGTTCGGGTTCGGCGGGCTGGCCCGGGGCCGGACCGGGCGGGCCTGGGTGCTCGGCCTGTTCGGCCGCTACCGGGGGACCGTGCGGCGCACCGGCCTGATGTGGGTCAACCCGCTGCTGCTGCGCCGCCGGGTCGACGTCCGGTTGCGGCACTGGCGCAGCGAGCCGATGCTCGCGGCCGACGGCAACGGGGTCGCGCTCAGGGCGGTGACGCTGGTGGTGTGGCGGGTGCGGGACACCGCCAAGGCCACGCTGGGCGTCGAGGACCACGAGACGTATCTGCGCGAGTGCGTGGAGGCGGCGCTGGCCCGGGTCCCGGTGGAGCCCCTCGGCACGGTCCGCAGCTCCGCGGACGTGGCCGGCGAGACGCTGACCCGGCTGGTGGCGGCGGACGCGGCGCCGGTCGGCCTGGAGGTGTTCTCGGTGCGGCCGGTCCGGGTGGAGTACGCCCCCGAGGTCGCCGCCGCGATGCACCGGCGGCGGATCGCCGCGCTGGACGCGGCGCAGCGGGCCAGCGTGCTCACCTCGGTGGTGGACTCGGTGGAGGACACGGTGACCCGGCTGACCATGCGCGGGCTGGTCGAGCTCGACGACTACGAGCGCAAGGTGCTGGTGAAGGACCTGACGGTGGCGTTCTGCGCGGGGCGGGGGGACACGGCCCCGTGAGCCGTTCCCCGGGTGCCCCGGGTTCCTCGATTGGTATGGACATGTTCAACTAACCGCAATAACCTGAGACTTGGTCTAGACCTGCACGGCTCACTGAACCTCCCCCACGTCACAGGAGCAGCAGTATGCGTACAAGGACCAAGTTGTATGCCGCCGCGGTGGGCATGGCGACCACCGGAGCCCTCGTGCTCTCGTCCGGCGGCGCCAGCGGCCACGGCTACACCGACCTGCCGGTCAGCCGTCAGAAGGTGTGCCAGAACGGCACCGTCAGCGGCTGCGGCGCCATCCAGTGGGAGCCGCAGAGCGTCGAGGGGCCCAAGGGCTTCCCGGCGGGCGGACCGGCCGACGGGCGGATATGTTCCGCGAACAACACCCCGTTCGCCCCGCTCGACAGCCCGAAGGCTCCGGGCGGCCAGGCGTGGCCGGCCACCAAGGTGAACGGCGGACAGAGCTACAACTTCCGCTGGCAGTTCACCGCCCGGCACGCCACGACCGACTTCCGGTACTACGTCACCAAGCAGGGCTGGAACCAGAACCACAACCTGGCCCGGTCCGACCTCAACCTGACGCCGTTCTTCACGGTGCCCTACGGCGGTAAGCAGCCGCCGGCCACGCTCTCCCACAGCGGCACGCTGCCGTCCGGGCTGAGCGGGCGCCACGTGATCGTCGCGGTGTGGACGGTCGCCGACACGGCCAACGCGTTCTACGCGTGCTCGGACGTGACCTTCTGAACGAGCGGAGGGCCCCCTCGCCTGAGCGAGGGGGCCCTCTTGCTGTGCGCCGCCAGGGACTCGAACCCCGGACCCGCTGATTAAGAGTCAGCTGCTCTAACCAACTGAGCTAGCGGCGCATGACTCCCGCCGTCCGCTTTCCGCGGTCGGCGACGACGAAAATACTACCTGGTCTCCAGGAGTGCTTCCGACCATTCGCCCGGCCGGCACCGCGGCTAGATCGCCAGTGAGAGCAGCACCCCGGCGGCGTTCCGGTTCAGCTCGTCGGCGGCCCGGCGGAGCCGGTGGGCGTGCTCGACCGGGAGGGACAGGGCGAGGC
Source organism: Streptomyces sp. BB1-1-1 (assembly GCF_031597775.1). NCBI lineage: Bacteria > Bacillati > Actinomycetota > Actinomycetes > Kitasatosporales > Streptomycetaceae > Streptomyces > Streptomyces sp. BB1-1-1. Next base: position 5,503,988 of record NZ_CP134203.1, read on the forward strand.
AGCCCACGGCGGAACCGGCCGTGATCGGGACGGCCGCGCAGACCGTGCCCACCGCGTACTCCTGGAGGTCGAGGACCGGGACGGTGGGCGGCTGGGACTCCAGCCGGGACAGCAGCAGCTTGTCGCTGGTGATGGTGCGCGAGGTCAGGCGGGCCATCTTGTGCCGGGCGAGGTGGTCGCGGCGGCCCGCGTGGTCCAGCTGGGTGAGCAGGCTCTTGCCGACCGCGGTGGCGTGCGCCGAGACGCGGAAGTCCACCCACTCGTTCACCTTGGGCGTGGCCGGGCTGTCGGCGTACTGGGTGACGCTGACCTCGCCGTCGACGTACCGGCTGATGTAGACGGCGGCGCCCACCGAGTCGCGCAGCCGGTCCAGGGTGCGCTGGAGCTTGTCGCGCACGGCCTCCTCGCGGCCGTGGGCCGAGCCCAGGCGGGCCAGGGCCTCGCCGGTGACGTACGTGCCGTCGGTGGTCTGCTCGACGTAGCCCTCGCGGCGCAGCATGCGCAGGAGCGTGGTCAGCCGCTCCCGGTCGAGGCCGGTCCGCCGGGCGAGTTCGGTGTCCGTGACTCCGGTGCTGTGCCGCGTCACCGTCTCCAGGACGCGCAGGGCGTCCTGGGCCGAGTGGTGCGGCGCGGTCGGCTTGTGCTGCAGCGCCACGGTGGTCTCCCCCTGCGCTCGCTGGTAGGCCCCTGCCCCTGTCCCTGCCTGTGCCCCCGATCCGGACAGCGGATCCCCTTCACGATAGCCGCCGAGCGGCCCGGAGTGAGGGGGTGTCGGCGAGATTTCAGTGCCCCCAACTGCGACGCTGGCCCGCTGGCATATGCCAGCGGCGTGCCCCAACGCCCCGACCTCGGGCGTTGGGGCACGCCGCCGCGTATTTACAGCACCGCGCTGAGAAATTCCCGGGTCCGGTCGTGCTCCGGCTCGCTGAAGATCTTCTCCGGCGGACCGGTCTCGATGACCCGGCCCGAGTCGAACATCAGGACCTGGTCCGAGATGTCCCGGGCGAAGTTCATCTCGTGGGTCACGCAGAGCATGGTGATGTCCGTGGTGCGGGCGATGTCCCGCAGCAGGTCGAGGACGCCCGCGACCAGCTCCGGGTCGAGCGCCGAGGTCACCTCGTCGAGCAGGAGCACCTTCGGCCGCATCGCCAGCGCCCGGGCGATCGCCACGCGCTGCTGCTGCCCGCCGGAGAGCTGGGCGGGGCGGGCGTCGCACTTGTCGGCCAGGCCCACCATGTCGAGCAGGCCCTTGGCGCGCTCCACCGCCTCGTCCTTGGACATGCCGAGGACCGTGACCGGCGCCTCGGTGATGTTGCGCAGGACGCTCATGTTCGGGAACAGGTTGAACTGCTGGAACACCATCCCGATCTGCTTGCGGACCTCGCGCCGCTCCTTCTCGGTCGCCGGGAAGAGCTTCTGCCCGTCCACGGTGATCGTGCCCTCGTCGGGCTTGAGGAGCGTCATCAGCAGCCGCAGGATCGTCGTCTTGCCCGACCCGGACGGGCCGATCAGGGTGACGTGCTTGCCGGCGTCGACGGAGAAGTCGAGGTGGTCGAGGACGGTGTTCTCACCGAACCGCTTGGTGACCTGCTCCAGGCGTATCAGCTCGCCGGAGCTGCGCTCGGGGCTCTTCTCGGGATTGGGGAGAGTGTCAGTGGGCAAGGCGTCGCTCCAGGGCTCGCAGGGCAAGGGAGGCCAGGTAGGAGATGACGATGAAGGCCACGCCGATCACCGTCAGGGGCTCGGTGAACTGGAAGTTCTGCTGCGAGTACAGCCGTGCCTCGCCGAGCATCTCCAGCACCGTGATCGCCATCAGCAGCGGTGTGTCCTTCAGCATGGAGATCACGTAGTTGCCGAGGGCGGGGACCACCCGGCGGATCGCCTGCGGCAGGATCACGGCCGACCAGGTCCGTCCCATCGGCAGGTTCAGCGCCGTCGCGGCCTCCCACTGGCCGACCGGCACCGCCTCGATGCCGGCCCGGTAGACCTGCATCGTGTACGTCGAGTAGTGCAGACCGATGGCGATCACGCCGGTGGTGAGCGCCGAGGCGGTCACTCCCCACTCGGGCAGCACGTAGAAGAGGAAGAACAGCTGCACCAGCAGCGGGGTGTTCCGGACGAATTCGGTGACCACGCCGACGGGCCAGGTCACCCAGCGGGAGGGCACCCGCATCAGCATCGCCCACACCAGTCCGAGAACGAACGAGACCAGCGACCCCAGGACCAGGATCTGCAGGGTGACCAGCAGACCGTCCCAGAAGTGCGGCATGAAGTCGGAGACCGCGCTCCAGTCCCAGTTCATCAGGCGGCACCCCCAACGTTGGTCGTCTCAGGACGCTTCAGCTCCGCGTCGGGATCGCGCGTGGGAGCCTTCCCGACGCCCGCCTTCAGCTTCTTCTCCAGACCGCGCATCACCCGGGTGAGCAGGAACGCGATCACGAAGTAGATCAGCAGGATGTACGTGTAGATCTCCGCGCTCTCCTGCAGCGCCAGGCGCACCAGGTTGCCGCTGAACGCCAGATCGCCCATGCCCATGATCGACACCAGCGCGGTGCCCTTGAGCAGCTCGATCAGCAGGTTGGAGAACGGCGGGATCATCTCCGGCACCGCCTGCGGCAGCAGGATCAGCTTCATCCGCTGCCAGGGCGTGAAGCTGAGCGCGATGCCGCCCTCCTTCTGCGCCGGGTCGACCGCGCCGAGCGCGCCGCGCACGATCTCGGAGCCGTACGCCCCGTAGGTCAGGCCCAGCGCCAGCGTGCCCGCCCACATCGGCACCAGCTGCCAGCCGAAGGCCGGCGGCAGCACGAAGAACACCCAGAAGATCATCACCAGCGCCGAGGTCCCGCGGAACACCTCGGTGTAGACGCCCGCGAGGAAGCGGACGACCCACAGCCGGTGGGTGCGCGCGACACCGATCACGAAGGAGACGGCCGCCGCCACCAGCGAGCTGAAGAAGAGCAGCTGGATGGTGACCCAGACACCCTGGAGTACGAGTTCCCACAGTCCCGAGGTCATCCGCCGCAGAGCTCCTTCGCGGTCAGATCGGTCATCTCGTTCTTGGTGAAACCGAAGGGCTTGAGGATGCGCAGCAGTTCGCCGCTCTTCTTGAGCTTTTGCAGCTCGACGTTGAAGGCGTCCCGCAGGTTCGTCTCGTTGGGCCGGAAGGCGAAACCGCCGCCGTCGACCTTCGGCTTGCCGTCGATGATCGGCGAGAAGGGCTCGGTCGCCTCGGCCTTGTTGGACTTCTTCACCACTTCGCGGACGGTCAGCGCCGTACCCGCGAAGACGTCCACGCGCCCGGACTCGACGGCGTTGAGTCCGGCCACCTGGTCGGGGACGATCAGGATGTCGTCCTCCTTGATGCCGTGCTCCACCGCGTAGGCGATCTCGGCGTAGCCGGTGCCGGTCGCGAACTTGGCCTTCTTCTTGAAGACGTCCTTGTAGTTGTGCAGCCCGAGCGGGTTGCCCTTGCGCACGATGTACGCGTCGAGCATCTGGTAGTCGGGGTCGGAGAAGATGACCTGCTGGCAGCGTTCGGGGTTGATGTACATACCGGCCGCCACGACGTCGAACTGCTGCGACGCCAGCCCCGGGATGAGGGAACCGAACTCCGTCGGCACCGGCTGCACCCGGTCCACTCCGAGCCGCTTGAAGATGACCTTCGCCAGTTCCGGCGCCTCGCCGGTCAGCTCACCGTTCTTGTCGATGTACCCGAAGGGGATCTCGCCCGCGATGCCGAGCCGGGCCACGCCCTGCGCCTTGAGCCGGTCGAGGAGATCGCCGCCTTCCACGTCTGACGCGGTGGCCACCCGCGAGCAGCCGGCGGCCCCCAGCGCACCGAGCGCCGCGACCCCCGCGAGCAGCGACCGGCGGGTGGGCCCGGCTGTGCTGGACCTTTGGTCGGATATACCCCATGGAGGGGTTCTGTGTGGTGGAGCCATGGGCGCGCAGCTACCCGAAGCCGGGCAGGTTATGCCGATCTTTTTCAGTCCGATACCTCGGCCCCGCACCCTTGACCACGGGGCCGCCGGGCACTGCCATGGAGGGCATGGCTGATCGCTTCATCGAAGTCTCGCTGGTCAAGCGCGGAATCACCTGCACGGCCCAACTGCTGGACGACCGGGCCCCGATCACCTGCGCGGCGGTCTGGGACGCGCTCCCGCTCGGCGGCGACGTATACCACGCCAAATACGCCCGCAACGAGATCTATGCCCTCTTTCCACCCTTCGCGGCATCCGAACCACCACTGGAGAACCCGACCGTGACGCCCATTCCGGGCGATCTGTGCTATTTCGCTTTCGCGGGTGCCGAGTTGGGCACCAAGGCGTACGGCTACGACCGCGAGGTCCGCGCGGGCACCACCCTCGTCGACCTGGCCCTCTTCTACGAGCGCAACAACCTGCTCCTCAACGGCGACGTCGGCTGGGTCCCCGGCACCGTCTGGGGCCAGATCGTCGACGGCCTGCCCGAAATGGCCGAGGCCTGCAATGACCTGTGGCGGACGGGAGCGGAGGGAGAGACCCTCAGCTTCCGCCGAGCGTAGGGCGGTCGGCGCCCGCCGCTGCGGGCAGTCGTGCCTCCCCCAGTGCCTGAACGGCCTGGGAGGTACCCCCAGGGGCGGCACGGGTGGGCGCAGCGGCACCCCCGTTAGCGCCGGGCAGCGCCACCCACCCGGCGCCCACCCGCACGTCGGCCACTACTCGGCCGACGCAGGACTACCCGCCCCCGCCCCGTACAGCGCATGCGCCGCCCGCAACACCAGATCATCCCGATGCCGCGCCGCGACAAGCTGAAGCCCGACGGGCAGCCCGTCCCCGTCGACCCCCACCGGCACCGTCGCCGCCGGCTGCTGGGTCAAATTGAACGGGTAGGTGAACGGCGTCCACCCCGTCCACCGCCGAAGCCCCGACCCCTTCGGCACCTCGACCCCCGCCTCGAACGCCGTGATCGGCAGCGTCGGCGTGACGAGCAGGTCGTACGCGTCGTGGAAGCGGCCCATCCGCCGGCCCAGTTCCATCCGCACATCCACCGCGGCCAGGTACTCCAGTGCCGAGTACCGCGCCCCCGCGCCGACGATCTCCCGCAGCCCGGGGTCGAGCAGCTCCCGCTGCCCCGCCCGGAGGTGCTGCACCACGCGCGCCGCCCCGCTGAACCACAGCGCGTGGAAGGCGTCCACCGGGTCCGCGAAGTCCGGGTCGGCCTCCGTCACGTACGCGCCCAGCTCCGCCAGCCGCTCCACCGCCCGCCGGACCGCCGTCGCCACCGCCGGGCGCACCGCCACCTGTCCGCCCAGCGAGGGCGAGTACGCCACCCGCAGCCCCCGCACCCCGCCGGACAGCGCCTCCGTGTACGACCCGGGCGCCGGGCCCAGCGCCGACCAGTCCCGGGCGTCCGGGGTGCCGATGACGTCCAGCATCAGCGCCGCGTCCGCCGCGTCCCGGGTCATCGGGCCGACGTGCGCGAGCGTGCCGAACGCGCTCGCCGGGTAGAGCGGCACCCTGCCGTACGTCGGTTTCAGGCCGAAGATGCCGCAGAAGGACGCCGGGATGCGCACGCTGCCGCCGCCGTCCGTGCCCAGCGCCAGCGGCCCCGCTCCGCGCGCGACGGCCGCCGCCGCGCCCCCGCTGGAGCCGCCCGCGGTGCGGGTCGGATCGTGCGGGTTGCGGGTGACGCCGGACAGCGGCGAGTCCGTGACGCCCTTCCAGCCGTACTCGGGCGTCGTCGTCTTGCCGAGGAACACGGCGCCGTGCTCGCGCAGCCGGGCCACCGAGGGCGCGTCCTCGTCCCAGGGCCCGTCCGGCGAGACGGCGCGGGAGCCGCGCAGGGTCGGGTGACCGCGCATCAGGAGGATGTCCTTGACCGTGACCGGCACCCCGTCCAGCCGACCGCCCGGCTCGCCGCGCCGCCACCGCTCCTCGGACCGCCGCGCCTGGTCGAGCGCCTCCTCGCCGGTCAGCCGGACGAACGCGTTCAGCTCCGGCTGGATCCGCTCGGCCCGCTCCAGGGCGGCCCGGGTCACCTCCACGGGGCTGAAGTCGCCCTTGCGGTAACCGTCGACGAGCTGTACAGCGGTCAGCTCGGTGAGGTCGGTCATGCAGCACCCTCCCGCGTATGTGGGACGTCAGTGTCCGGGCACGTATCCGCGCTTCTTGTCGACCACGTTCGCCAGCGGCTCGCCGGCCGCCCAGCTCTCGTACAACTCCACGAACTGCGCTCCCAATTCGTCCCGCCACCCGATCGTGTCCCCGCTCATGTGCGGCGAGATGATCAGATCCGGGACCCGCCACAGCGGGCTGTCGGGCGCGAGGGGCTCGTGGCTCAGCACGTCCAGGGCGGCGCCCGCGATCCAGCGCCTGGTCAGCGCCTCGGCGAGATCGTCCTCGACGACCAGCTGACCCCGCCCCACGTTCACGAACCGGGCGGAGGGCTGCATCACCCCGAACCGCCGGGCGTCGAACATGCCGCGCGTGTCGTCGGTGAGCGGCGCCGCCGCCACCACCCAGTCGGCGCGGGCCAGCAGCCGGTCCAGCTCGCCGGGCCCGTGGACGCCGGTGCGGGCGGTCCGGCCGACCAGCGCGGTCGTGATCCCCAGCGCCTTGAGGGTCTGCGCGATCGCCCGCCCGATCGGCCCGGAGCCGACCACGCAGGCGCGAGTTCCGGCCACCCGCATCGACTCGCGGTGCCGCCAGGTCCGCTCGCCCTGCAACCGCAGTGTCGTGGGCAGGTCCTTCGCCATCGCCAGGACGAGCGCGGCGACGTACTCGGCGATCGGCTGGTCGAAGACACCGCGCGCGTTGGTCACCACCGTGTCCGACGCGGCCAGCTCCGGGCACATCAGATGGTCCACGCCGGCGCTCGCCGTGTGCACCCAGCGCGGCCGGGGACCGTCACCCGGCCACGCCTTCCGTACGGCGTGCGAGGCGAAGTCCCACACGAGCAGGACGTCCGCGTGCGGCAGCCGCTCGGCGAGACTCTTCTCGTCGGCGTGCTCGATCCGGGCCCGGCCGGTCAGCCGGCCCAGACGGGGGAGCGGCTCGGCGTCCAGGACGAGGAGCGTGGGCGGGGGCGTAGGCGTGGGCGTGGACGTGGTCATCGGCAGGTCTGTCTCCGGTCGGCGGAAGCGGGTGCGATTCAGGAGTTGACGGGGAAGTTAACCGGCTGTTGACCTGGGAGTGACGCGGGCGGATTGACCACGCTCGCACCGGAACCTACCTTCGTCAACACGGCCGTGCGTAACGGTGCGTTGTCCTCCCCTTTCTCAGTGTGAGGCCGGTGCGTGCCATGGACATCTCCTTTCTCGGCGGACCAGCTCCGCAACGCGGGGTCGGCGTGGTCGCCCCGTTCGACTTCGCGCTCGATCGCGAGCTGTGGCGTTGGGTGCCCGACGACGTGTCGCTGCACATGACGCGAACCCCTTTTGTACCGGTCGAGGTCAGTCTGGACCTCGCCCGGATGGTCAGCGAACACGAGACGCTCGGTGAGGCCGTGCGCACCCTGAACGCCATCGCGCCCGAGGTCATCGCCTACGCCTGCACCTCGGGCAGCTTCGTCGGCGGCATCGCCGGGGAACGCGCGATGTGCGAGGCGATGACCTGGGCGGGCGCCGTCCCGTCCGTGACCACCTCCGGCGCGCTGCTGGACGCGCTGGCCGAACTGGGCGTACGCCGGGTCGCGCTGGTGACCCCGTACACCGTCTCCGTGACCCGATCGCTGGAGGCGTACGTCGCCGAGGCCGGCGTGACCGTCACCGGCTGCGCCTTCATGGGCCTGACCCGGCACATCTGGAAGGTCCCGTACCGCGACGTGGCCGACATGGCACGCCAGGCGGTACCCAGTCCGGGGTCGGCGGACGCGCTGTTCATCTCCTGCACCAACCTCCCCACCTACGACGTCATCCCGCAGCTGGAGGCCGAGCTGCGGATCCCGGTGATCTCGGCCAACCAAGTGACGATGTGGGCGGCACTGCGCCGATTGGGTACCCCTGCGGTGGGGCCGTATCAGGCGCTGACCGATCCGTCCGCGCGCGTCGGCCCCACGGTGCCGGGGCCGGTGGGTCCGGCGGTGGCGGGTCCGGTCGGCCCCGCGGTCGCGGACATGCCGGGCGTCGGTGACGCTCCGGACACGGAACAGCAGCAGGAAGGGTGGACATGACAGCACTGGGATTCCTGTACCCGGGCCACTCCGGCGAGGACGACTATCCACGCATCGAGCAGCTCCTGGGCAGCGACATCCGGGTGGACCTGGTGCACACGGACATCGGCGAGGACGCGCACCGGGTCGACGCGCTGCTGGAGATGGGCTCGGCGCAGCGGCTCGCGGCGGGTGTGGAGGAGCTGCGGCTCGCCGGCGCCGACGCCGTGGTGTGGGCCTGCACCAGCGGAAGCTTCGTGCACGGCTGGGAGGGCGCCCAGGAACAGGTGCGCGCCCTGGCCCAGGCGGCGGGCCTCCCGGCCTCCTCCACCTCCTTCGCCTTCGTGCACGCGGCGAAGGAGATCGGGGCGCGCCGGGTCGCGATCGGGGCGACCTACCCGGATGACGTCGCGCGGCTCTTCGCGGAGTTCCTGCGCGCCGCCGGCATCGAGACGGTCGGCGTCGTCAGCTCCGGCATCATCACGGCCGCGGAGGTCGGCACCTGGACCGAGTCGGAGGTACTGGCCCTGGCCCGCGCCGCCGACCATCCGGACGCGGAGGCGGTCCTCCTCCCGGACACCGCCCTGCACACGGCGGCGCACATCCCGGCCCTGGAGAAGGAACTGGGCAAGCCGGTCCTCACCGCCAACCAGGTCACCGTCTGGGAGGGCCTGCGCCTGGCGGACCGCCGGGTCAACGCACCCGAACTGGGAGCGCTGTTCATCCGCGAGCCGGTGGTGCAGGCCTGAACCGGGTGGGCCGTGCGGGGCCGCCGGAGGTCGCCGGAGGCCGGCGGAGGTCGGCGGAGGTCGGCGCTCCGGCGATCTTCGGGGACTGAGCGGAGTTCCGGCAGGAGCATGCCTGGTGGGGTGGGTACAACCCCGAGCCGGTCGCGTGGGTCTTGATCTTGTCGACCCCGCGCTGTACCTGGGCGCGGGGCGCTTGATCCCAGGGAGAGCACCATGCGCACCACTGTCCGCCGCACCGTCCTGACCGCCTCCGCGGTCACCCTCGCCCTGGCGGTCACCGCCTGCGGCAGTGGTGACCAGGACGGTGGAGACGGCGGCGACGCCAAGGCGAAGGGCGGCGGCGGGTCCGACAAGCCGGCGGCGAAGGCGCTGACCGCCGCCGAACTGGAGAAGCTGGTCGTCACCACGGACGACCTCAAGGACCACAAGGTCCAGAAGCCGGGGAAGGACGACGTCTTCGAGGCCGAGGCCCTCTCCGTCGAGCGGGCCGAGTGCGAGCCCGTCGCCCGGGTGCTGTCCGCCCTGCCGGCGGGCGATCCGGCGGCGAGCGCCCAGCGGCTCGCCGTCCAGGAGTCCGCGGCGGCCAAGAAGGGCATGCCCTCGATGGAGGAGCTCGCGGACATGACGGAGGAGGAGGCGAAGGAGGCGACCATCGACTCCCTCGACATCACCAAGACGATGACCTCCCTCTGGTCCTACGACGCCGACGGCGCGGAGCGCACCCTCGGCACGCTGCGGCAGTCCGGCGAGAAGTGCGCCGGGGGCTTCGCCATGACCATCGACGGGGAGAAGCAGCAGGTCACCAAGGTCACTGAGGAGAAGCTCGCCGCCGTCGGCGACGACGCCGTGGCCTGGACGGTGGGGACGAAGACGGACGGCGAAGCCGTCGAGACGAAGGTGGTCGTCTTCCGGCAGGGCACCACGCTCGCCGGGTTCTCGTCCTTCAACATCGCGGCGATCAGCCGGGGCGAGGCGTTCGAGCAGCCGACCGCCGTGATCGACGCGCAGGCCGCCAAGCTCGGCTGACCCGGACGCGAACCGACAAGAAAGAACCCCGGTCCGCCGAGGCGGGCCGGGGTTCTTCGACCGGAGCGCTGGGCAGGCCTTGCACCTGCATTTCCCCACGGGAAGTGGGGCGTCTTTCCTTGGACCACCAACGCACTGCCGACCGTTGGGGGTTGAGCCCCGCGAGCTGGCAGGATGATCGTACCGCAGCTCTGCTCGGGGTGCACATCGGCTCCATGGCGCAGAAGAAGCCCGGTTCACCTACCTGGACGCTGGTCCACTTCCTGAACGTGTCCAATCTCTTGCCAGCCCCTGAAGGCGCCCCTATTCTCACGGCGGGAAAGCGCTTTCCCGACTGTCGTGTTGACATGATCACGACAGGATGCTCGTTCCGTCATGTGAAGGCGAATGGGGAGACCGAGGATGAGACGACCAGTCACGCTGCGACTCCACGCGGCGCTGGCCACATTGGCTGTCGCCGCCGCGACCGGTGTGGTGCTGTCGATGCCCGAGGCGGCGGCAGCGGCCAGTGGCGCCACCGGCTACGCGACCCAGAACGGCGGCACGACCGGTGGTGCGGGCGGACAGACGGTCCGGGCCACCACCGGAACCGCGATCCACCAGGCCCTGTGCGGCCGGGCCAGCAGCAGCACCCCGATCACCATCGAGGTCGAGGGCACCATCAACCACGGCAACACCACCAAGGTGTCGGGTGACAGCTGCAGCACCGCCGCGGACAAGATCGAGCTGAAGCAGATCAGCAACGTCACGATCGTCGGGGTCGGCGGCGGCGCCGTCTTCGACCAACTGGGCATCCACATCCGGGAGTCCAGCAACATCATCATCCAGAACGTGACGGTCCGGAACGTCAAGAAGTCGGGCTCGCCCACGTCCAACGGCGGCGACGCCATCGGGATGGAGAGCGACGTCCGCAACGTCTGGGTCGACCACACCACCCTGGAGGCGTCGGGCGGGGAGTCGGAGGGCTACGACGGTCTCTTCGACATGAAGGACAACACCCAGTACGTGACCCTGTCCTACAGCGTCCTGCGCAACTCCGGCCGCGGCGGCCTGATCGGCTCCAGCGAGAGCGACCGCTCCAACGGCTACGTCACCTTCCACCACAACAAGTACGAGAACATCGACTCCCGCGCGCCCCTGCTGCGCGGCGGCACGGCGCACATCTACAACAACCACTACGTGAGCCTCAACGAGTCCGGCATCAACTCCCGGGCCGGTGCCAAGGCCAAGGTGGACAACAACTACTTCGAGGACTCCAAGGACGTCCTCGGCACCTTCTACACCGACCAGGCCGGCTCCTGGCAGGTCAGCGGCAACATCTTCGACAACGTCACCTGGTCCGAGCGCGAGGGCGACAACAACCCCGCCGGGCCGGACCCGCAGTCCAACACCAGCGTCAGCATCCCGTACTCCTACAGCCTCGACGCGGCCGACTGCGTGCCGGGCGTCGTGAGCCAGACGGCGGGCGCCGGCAAGGGGCTGAAGGTCTCGGACGGCAGCTGTACGCCGCAGAACCCGGACCCGACCGACCCGGGTCCGACCGACCCCGGCCCCACCGACCCGGACCCGGACCCGACCGACCCCGACCCCACTGACCCGCCCACCGGCACCAACCTCAGCATCGGGGCGGGCTCCGACGGCTCCTCCAAGGCCGACGGAACGAGCTACGGCAACGTCCGCGACGGCGACATGGGCACCTACTGGTCCCCGTCCGGCTCGACCGGTTCCGTCTCCGTGAAGTGGGGCTCCGCCACCACGGTCTCCAAGGTCGTCATCCGGGAGGCGTCGGGTTCCGAGGGCGCCATCGGGTCCTGGCGGGTGGTCAACCACGACACGGGCTCCGTCCTGGCCTCCGGCAGCGGAGCGGGCGTCATCGACTTCGCCGCGACCTCGCTGAAGAAGGTCACCTTCGAGATCACCGGCTCCAGTGGCACGCCGAAGGTCGCCGAGTTCGAGACCTACGCCGGGTAGCGGGCGGCCCGGTCGCGCGGGAGTGGGCGGGGAGTGTCCGGTATGCGCGTACCGGCACGGCCTCGCCCTCTTGCGTGGGCGCGGGACAATGGACGGTGGCCCACTCCACCGGGAGTGCCCCCGCCCGCGGGGGAGGGCCGCCGTACGTACGAGGAGGAGAAGACATGGCGGAGCCCACGCCGCGTCGGAACGAACCGCGGCTACGCCCCGCGCCCCTGCTCTTCGAGCCGGCGGAGGCGTCCGCCGACCCCGAGCACTTCTTCGACCTCGAGTCGATCGACGACCCCCGGGCACTGCTCGACCGGGCGACCGAGCTGACGCAGGCCTTCCGCGCGGCGGCGGACCGGGCGATGGAGTTCCAGGCGATGGCGGCGGCGCAGCTCGCCGATCCGCGCCGCTTCGACCGGCTGACGACAGCGGACATCGCCGAGCGGGCCGAGTGGACCGAGGACTACGCCAAGAAGATGGTGGAGTTCGGGCGCGACCTGATGCGCGGCGGCGAGGGCGGCGTGCACCCCGACTAGCCCGACCGGCGCCAGCCCGACCAGCTGGTCCGCATATGCCAGGCGAGTGGGCAAGATACTCCCTTCCCTTCTCTCCTGTCCCGGTTTCCCGCAACCCAGCGGAGCGGTCCCCTCACGCCCGGTAGATGTATGCGTCATGAGCAGCACACGCGATGTCATCCTCGACGCCACGTCCCACGTCTCGGACGCCACCTCCGACGGTGCCGCCTGGCTGGCCTCGGCGGGCCCCTACCCGCGCAGCACGCTCGCCTTCTGGGAGGAGCGGCCCCAGGCCCCCGTCGTCCTGCCCTGCGGTTCCGTCTTCGACGTGGTGACCGCCCCCGCGATCTTCGGGCGCCGGATGCTGGACCGGCTGTGGGGCGAGGGGCCGGGGTCCGGCCCGGTGGCCGAGTTCCGGGGACGGATGCTGCTGTTCGCCGCGCCGGGCACGGCCCAGCGGCTGCCGTCGCTGCTGGAGTGGGAGGAGTGGGGCGCGCGTGGCCGGGCGGGCGGCCGTACGGGCGAGGTGCCCCCGCTGCTGTGCCACGGCGCCGGGGACGCGGTGACGGTGCCGGCCCCCGTGGGCGGACCCGCGCGTTCCGGTTCCCGCTGGCTGGTGGCGCCGGACACGCGCCTGCCGTGGCTGCCGGGCCCCGAGATCCTGCTCTGGGCGGCCGTACGGGCGGCCCGCGCGGCGGTGCGGATTTCGATTTTTCCTCCCGCCGACCAGGATGCTAAGGTCTACGACGTCAGCAGGCGCCGCTAGCTCAGTTGGTTAGAGCAGCTGACTCTTAATCAGCGGGTCCGGGGTTCGAGTCCCTGGCGGCGCACGTTGTCGATGGCGAGGCATGTTCGCGGAAGCGCGAACCGGCCTCGCCATCGTTGTTCCCGCGCGGCTTCGCCGCGCGTGGCGGGGGCTCCGCCACCCGCACCCCCCTCGGCCATCGTGCCCCGGCAGACCGCTCACCCCGGCGTGACCTGTACCGTCCACGCCCCCGACACCGTCCGCCCCTCCACCTCCACCCGTACGCCCTCCTCCGGCACCGTGAAACTCTCGCCGAGACTCACCGGAGCGTCGGCGAGCGGTGGGTAGACCGAGTCCTCCCAGCAGGCCTCGGTGTCCGGATGGGCGTCGATCACCTCGATCGGCCCGCCCCCGGACTCCGCGCCGCTCCGCACCCGGTACACCAGCACCCCCGCCCGGCAGGCGGCGACGTCGTTGCCGACCGGCCCCCGCGCCTCGAAGGCGAGCACGCTGTCCGCACCCGTGCGCACCACGGCCAGCTTCGTACCGCGCCCGAGGCCGAAGGCCGGCGTCCCGGCGGCGCCGGCCACCACCACTCCCGGCCCGGCCCCCAGCGGCTCCAGCGTCAGCCGGGTGGGCCCGCTGCCCCGCACGCACGCCACCTGCCGGGGCTCCAGCCAGCCCAGCTTCCACTTGTGCCAGCCGAAGAGATCCGGAGCGAGCCCGAACTGGCTGCCCATCAGGTCCCAGTCGCCGACGTGGGTGTCCCAGTCGCCCTTGCCGTCGACGGGCCGGTGATACAGGTCGGGCAGGTCGAAGACGTGCCCGGTCTCGTGGGCCAGCACCAGCCGGTCCGGCGGATGGTTCTCGAAGACCGTGACGACCCGCCGGATGTCGGTGCCGTCGGCCCGCATCGGGGTGTCCAGGTTGACGACCTTCGTCGCGTCGGAGTCCACGCCGGGCGCGTCCGGGTCCGCGACGAAGTAGACGATGTCGTAGCGGGAGAAGTCGACGTGCCGGTCGGCGGCGTCCATCGCGTCGCGCAGGTAGGCGGCCCGGTGCTCGGGGCTCCAGTCACGCTGTATGTCGTACGCCGTCGACGGCCGTGGCATGGAGATCCAGCTCGGCAGCGGGTGCGGGCGGAGCGTGAACGTGCCGTAGGAGGCGCGCTGGAAGAAGCGCGTGGTGGCCGGGAAGTGGTCGGCGGCGAGTTCGGCGGGCGCGGTCAGCGGCTGGGAGTCGGGGAAGGACAGGAACACCATCACCGCGTCCAGGGCGCGGGCGGGCCGCGGGTAGGCGGCGTTCCAGGTGTCCAGGCCCTCGGAGTGGTGCACGTCGGTGCGCTGGAGCGCACAGGGCTCGGGGGAGAAGGGCTCGGCGACCGAGGGGGCGGTGATCAGGGAGGTGGCGGCGAGTGCCGACATCGTGGTGCACACCGCCGCCGTACTGCGCAGTCTGGACCGGGGCGCCCCCGCCGCCCGGCGGACCGCGCCGAGCCCCTTGAGGGTCTCCCGGGGAAGTCGCCTCAGAGGGAGCTGGCGCGGCACATGGACCTCCGGGTGCGGTTGACGGGACACCGCACCCAGCTTGTGCATGATTGTCGTATTACGCCCTGTTCGCCTGCACCGGATGGGTGAGCCGCCGGTGATTTCACGGGAGGCCCTCTGGTCGACACCCCGAGGACACTCACGGAACGTCACAACTGGTCGGGGGCATGTAGAACCCGTCCAGGTGTGGGCAGAAACGATCTGGCAGAGGGGTCACTCGGTCCGGACCGCGGGACGGCGGCTGGAAGGGCTCGGTGGCAGCCTCTATGATCGGCACACTTTCCTGCACGAACAGAGCACGAACAGAGATCGAGGCACTGCGGGAGCGAGCGGTGAACGGAACCTCCGAAGGGCCGGCGCCCGCGGCAGACCTCGACCGGTCAGCCGTCACAGAGAGTGACAACTACCTGGCTCCTCGTACGCCGTGTACGGGGCCCCCGACCTACCACTCGGCGTTCGCGGCCGCCCCCCTCGCCATGGCCGTCGTCGACGCCGAGGGCCTGGTCGTCAGCGCCAACGACACGCTGGGCACCCTGCTCGGCACCGACCCGGCCGCGCTGGCCGGCTGCGCGGCCGCCGACCTCGTCGACCTCGTCTCCGACGCCGGGACCTGGCACGCGTACCGCGAGGTGCTGCGGGGCCGGCAGCCCCGGCTGCGCTGCACCCGGCGCCTCAAGGGAGCCGACGGGCACTCCCTGTGGGTGCAGGTGACGGTCGCGCCCCTGGCCGAGCCGGGCCAGGTGCCGGGCGGCCTGCTGCTGTCGGTCGCCGACATCAGCGCCCGGCGCGAACTCCAGGCCCGGCTGCGCCACCTCCAGATGCACGACCCGGTGACCCGGCTGCCCAACCGCGCGCTGTTCTTCGAGCGCCTGACGGCCGCGCTGGAGGCGGAGTCGTACGAGCACGGCGGCACCGGCCGGATCGGCGTGTGCTACCTGGACCTGGACGGCTTCAAGGCCGTCAACGACACCCTCGGCCACCGCGTCGGCGACCGGCTGCTGGCCGCCGTCGCCGAACGCCTCACACGCTGCGCGGAGGAGGCCGCCCACGCGCGGTCCGGCGCCCCGCTGGTGGCCCGGCTCGGCGGCGACGAGTTCGCCCTGCTCGTGGAGGACTCCACCGGCACCGACCAGCTCGCCGACCTGGCCGAATCGGTCCTCACGGCGCTCCAGGCGCCCTTCGAGCTGTGCGACCGCCGCCTCTCGGTCACCGCGTCGGTCGGCGTCGTCGAACGCCACACCGCCGGCACCACCCCCACCGCCCTGATGCAGGCCGCCGACACCACCCTCTACTGGGCCAAGGCCGACGGCCGGGCCCGCTGGACGCTCTTCGACCCCGAGCGCAACGCCAACCGCATGACCCGCCAGGCCCTCGCCGCCACGCTCCGCCCCGCCATCGAGCGCGGCGAGTTCGCCCTGGAGTACCAGCCGCTGGTCGGCATGGAGGACGGCCGGGTGCGGGGCGTCGAGGCGCTCATCCGCTGGAATCATCCTCAGTTCGGCGTACTGGCGCCGAATCGGTTCATCGCACTGGCGGAGGAGGACGGTTCGATCGTTCCCCTCGGCCGCTGGATCCTGCGCACGGCCTGCCACCAGGCCCGCCGCTGGCAGCTGGCCCACCCGGACGACCCGCCGATCTTCGTCAGCGTCAACGTGGCGGTCCGCCAGGTCTGGGACTCCGACCTGGTCGCGGACGTCGCGGCCACTCTGGAGGAGACCGGCCTCGCCCCGCACCTGCTCCAGCTGGAACTGACCGAGTCGGCGGTGATGGGCTCGGCGGGCCGCCCCCTCCAGGCCCTCAAGGCGCTCAGCGACATGGGCGTCCACATCGCCATCGACGACTTCGGCACCGGCTACTCGAACCTGGCCTACCTGAGCCGGCTGCCCGTCTCGGTCCTGAAGCTGGACGGCGCCTTCGTACGGGGCTTCCAGTACGACAAGGTCGACGCGGGTGCCGGGGTGGACGCGTCCGGGGCGAACCCGGCCGACGAGGTCATCGTCGAGGCGATGGTCCAGCTCGCCCACCGGCTGGGCCTCACCGTCACCGCCGAGTGCGTGGAGACGTCCGACCAGGCGACCCGGCTGCGCCGCATCGGCTGCGACACCGGTCAGGGCTGGCTGTACTCCCGACCGGTGGCGCCGGATCGTATCTCCGCGCTGCTGGGCCCCGCCGGGCCCGGAGCGGCCGGGGTTCAGGCAGGCGTCGGCAACCCGTAGGCGTCGGCGATCAGCTCGTAGGAGCGCAGCCGTACGTCGCCGCCGTGGGCGTTGGCGGTGAGCATCAGCTCGTCGGCGCCGGTGCGCTTCTGGAGATCGTCGAGGCCGGACCGGACCTCGTCGGCGGTGCCGTGGATGACGTTGGAGTTCCAGGACGCCACGAACTCCTCCTCCATCGGGCTGAAGTCGTACGCCTCGGCCTCTTCCGGCGTCGGCACCAGCCCGGGGCGCCCGGTGCGCAGCCGGACCATGTTCAGCGCGGCGGCCAGCACCTGCCGGCGGGCCTCCTTCTCGTCGTCGGTCGCGAGCGCGGAGACGCCGATCAGGGCGTAGGGGGCGTCGAGGACGGCGGACGGCCGGAAGGACTCCCGGTACAGGTCCAGCGCCGGGACGGTGTTCTGCGCCGAGAAGTGGTGCGCGAAGGCGAAGGGCAGCCCGAGAGTGCCGGCCAGCCGGGCGCTGAAACCGGAGGAGCCGAGCAGCCAGACCGGCGGCCGGTGCGGGGACTGGACGCCGCCGGGCGAGGTCGCCTGCACGGGGCCCGGCACGGCGTGGATCCTGCGGTACGGGTGCCCGTCGGGGAAGTCGTCGTCCAGGAACCGGATCAGCTCCGCGAGCTGCTGCGGGAAGTCGTCGGCGCCCTCGTTGAGCCGGTCGGTGCGGCGCAGGGCGGCGGCGGTGGCCCCGTCCGTGCCGGGGGCGCGGCCGAGGCCGAGGTCGACGCGGCCGGGGGCCATGGCTTCCAGGGTGCCGAACTGCTCCGCGATGACGAGCGGCGCGTGGTTGGGCAGCATGACGCCGCCCGAGCCGAGCCGCACGCGGTCGGTGTGGGCGGCCAGGTGGGCGAGGATCACCGCGGGGGAGGAGGAGGCGACGCCGGGCATCGAGTGGTGCTCGGCGACCCAGTACCGGTGGAAGCCGCGGTTCTCCGCGAGGCGTGCGATGTCCACGCTGGTCCGCAGGGCGTCGGTGGCCGTCCGGCCGGCGCCGACGGTCACCAGGTCCAGTACGGAGAGGGGGACGGGTGCGGTGCCGTGGGCCGTGCCCCGGATCTCCTCTGCGGCGTCTGCGGCCATGGTGGGGTGCCTCCTGTGTCGTGACAATCGCGCGGGTCGCTGCGCGGCGTAACAGGAGGGTGTCTCCGGTTATTCCCCGGTGGTGGTTCGCAGGGTGCGGAGGAAGGTCGTGAAGGCGGGGGCGGCGAAGGTGAGCGTGGCCCGGTCCGGGGCCTTGGAGTCGCGGACGGCTATGTGGGGGTGGCGGTGGGCGACCTCTACGCAGGCGTTGCCGTCGCCGCTGCCGGAATAGGAGGACCTGTGCCAGTCGGCGGGCGCCGTCATCGCTCGGCCTTGAGGGTGTCGAGGAATGCGGTGAAGGCGGGGGCGGGGAAGGTGAGGGCGCCGTAGGTGCGGTCCTTGGAGTCGCGTATCGCCACCCGGTCTGGCTCGCTCGCGATTTCCACGCAGGAGTCACCGTCGCCGGGGCCCGAGTAGCTGGACTTCCGCCATTTGCCGAGGGTGCTCTCCACGGGGTGCCTCACAGCCCTTTCGCCAGCTTGTGAACGAAGTCGCGCGAATGTTCGGGGTCGATCGATGCGGCCTCCACTTTACGGAATAGCGTTCGAAAGGCACTGAGCTGTGCTTCCGAGTCGATGAAGGCGGCGCCGTGGGGTGCGTCGCGGACCACGGTGTCCAGCTTGGGGACGGCGCCCTCCGCGTAGGTCATGGCGCTCCCGGCGCCGGCGAACCCTTCCAGTTCGAAGGGGATGACCCGCACGCTGATGTGCTCTTCTTCGGACAGCTCGGCGAGACGGGTGAGTTGGGCGCGTGCGGCAGCGCGGTTGCCGACCATGACGCGCAGGGCCGCTTCGTGGATGACGGCCCGGTAGGGAGTGGGGTCGGGGCGTTCGAGGATCACCTTGCGTTGCATGCGATGCCGGACGCGCAACTCGACTTCTTCGCGGGGAAGTTCGGGGACCCTGTAGGAGTAGACGGCGCGAGCGTAGTCCTCCGTCTGGAGAGGGCCGGGGATGTACAGGAACTGAACCTCACTCAGTGAGACCGCGTGATGCTCCAACTCGGCGAGGTCGAGGAAGGGCGTGGGCAGCACTCCGCGGTACTGCTCCCACCAGCCGCGCGTCCGGTCGGTCGCCATGGCGACCAGAGAGCCGATCAGTGCCTCGTCCGTGCATACGTAATGGCCCGCAAGGCGGCGCAGGCGCTTCTCGCTCACGCCGGCCAGTCCCGCTTCGATCTGGCTGATCTGAGCGGGGCTCACGCCCAGCAACGCCGCCGCCTCACGTGCCGGGAGGCCGGCTGCGTCTCGGAGTCGGCGCAACTCGACCGCCAAGCGCAGTTGACGTGCCGTCGGATCACGCCTCAGTGCCATCTCAGCTCCTCATCAACGCGCCACTGTGTGCGCCTCGTTCGGGGCCAGATTACGTGACCGGCTTGCAAGACTTAAAAAGATAGGTCTACCGTCGGTGATGCGACGAAAGCTCTTCGTGACCAATGGGTGTCGGAAGCGCGCCGCTCTGTCCTGCCATGACGGCTGCGGCAATGCCACCGCACCCCAATCCCCCTCCACGTCTTCGAAGGAGTCCGCGTGCCCGAAAACGATCCGTGGGAGTACTCCCTCTACATCCCGAACGACCCCCGCGCCGTCACCGTCTGCCGACGTACCCTCCGGCTGATCCTGACGATGCACGGGCTGATCCGGCTGGTCGACGTCGCTGAGCTGCTGGCGGCGGAGTTGGTCTCCAACGCCGTGCGGCACACCAAGGGGCCCGCCGCCCTGCGGGTGCGCTGGGCGGCGGGCGTGTTGCGGATCGGGGCCTGGGACGCGGACCCGTCACCGCCCGAGCCGCCGCAGCCGTTCGACCGGGGCGTGGACCGGGAGGACGGGCGAGGGTTGGCGATGGTCCTGGCCTGTGCCGACGTGTGGGGGTGGCAGCCGCTGGCCCGCGAGGGCAACCGGGGCAAGTACGTGTGGTGCGAGCTGGGTACGGCCCCGGCCGCGGGGCCCGCGAGACGCGCCGGCTAGTCGACGGGCGCGACCCGGATCAGGTTGCCGTCCGGGTCCGCGACCGCGAAGGTGCGGCCGAAGACCTCGTCGTGCGGCGGCTCGACCACGGTGGCGCCCTTGGCGGTCCACGCGGCGTGGACGTCGTCGATGGCGGACGAGGGGCCCGGGAGCATCAGGCCGATCTCAGAGGTGCGCGGCGTGTTCGGGGCGACCTGGTCCGACTTGCCGCTCCAGAGCGCGAAGACCACTCCGGGCGCGACCTCGAACGGGACGTAGCGCGGCGTGACCATGATCGGCTTCATGTCGAACAGGTCGGCGTAGAACGCGGTCGCGCGCTCGACGTCGTTGACGTAGACGAGGAAGAGGTTGGGTGTGGACATGGGTGTCGGGCTCCTTCCGAGTGGGCCGGTTCCGGCCGTCGGTGTCAGCCTCGCCTGAGAACATGACACGGTCTGTCGTATTCAGGTGAGGAAGCCCAGCGCATGAGCCGACCGCAACGTCTGATCGAGCTCCTCGCCGCGCTGCAGGCGCGTCCGCGGACCACCGCCGAGTCGCTGGCCGGCGAGCTGGGGGTCTCGACCAGAACGGTGCTGCGTGACGTGCGGGCGCTGGTCGACGCGGGCATTCCCGTCTTCACCGAGCGGGGCAAGTACGGCGGGATCAGTCTGCTGCCCGGTGACCAGGTCGATCTGTCGAAGCTGACGACCGGTGAGGCGGATCTGCTGCGGGCCGTCGGGCTCGATCCCGACCGGGCCCGCCGGGTGGGCGGCGAGGCGGCCGCCCGGTCGGCGCTGCGCAAGCTCACGCCGCGCCGGTCGCCACCGCCGCCCGCTCGGGACGACCTGCCGCTGTCGCTGGCTGAGGTGATCGCCATCGACAACCGGCCCTGGTTCGGGGAGGCCGCGCCCCTGCCGGACGTCGCGGCGCTGGTTCGGGACCTGCGTACGGGGCGGCGGCTGCGGATCGGCTACCGGCGCAGCGGTGCGGCGGCCGCCGAGGACTTCGTCGTCGACCCCTACGGGCTGGTGGAGCGGGCCGGGCGGTGGTATCTCGTGGGTGATCGTGACGGGCGTCCGCGTATGTTCGCCCTCACCCGCCTGGGGGGCTGGAAGGTGCTGGACACCGACCGGCGGCTCCGGCCCGGCGCCGACCTCGTGGGCACGGCGCGGGAGCTGGGCGAGGTGTTGGAGGGCAGACAGGACGTCGTCGTGACGGCGCGCGTCGACGTCGGGAGCATCGACCTGGCCCGCCGCATCCTGGGTGCCCGGCTCCGGACGGTGAGTGACCGGCAGGGCGGCGACGGGCGGGTCGAGATCACCGTGGCGTACGGCGGACTGGACGGAGTGCGGCAACTGCTCCAGTTCAGCGACCACATCGAGGTCGTCGATCCGGAACCGGCCCGTCGGCTGATCCACCGGCTCGCGGCCCGCACCGCTCACACTCACCGTCCTGCAACCGTGAACACTTCCGCTGAAACTGTTCACCCACCTCTCATATGAGCAGCCCGAGGACAGAATCACCGCGAGTGTTCACGTCATGGCGGGAGCCCACCCACCCCCCGCGGCCGTCGGTGACGGCACCCTACGGCGCGACGTCCTCCAGCGTCCGACCGCTCGTCTCCTCCGCCCCGGCCGCCGCCGACAGCGAGCCGACGAGGGCGACGGCCGCCAGGGTCACGAACACCGTGCCGATGGCGCCTCCCGCGTAGATCGCGCCCACGACGATCGGGCCGAGGATGACGCCCAGGCGGTTCATCGCGCCGCCCACGCTGGAGCCCAGCGCCCTGATCCGGGTGGGGAAGAGCTCCGGCGTGTACAGGTAGAGGCAGATGTTGGAGCCGAAGAGGAAGACCGCGGCCAGGGACGTCCAGGCGAGGATGCCCGTCGCCGAGTCGCCGCCCGTCAGGCCGAGGAGCAGCAGGCACAGTGCCGCCGCCGACAGGCACCAGATCACCGTGTTGCGGCGGCCGACGCGGTCGACGGTGAGGGCGACGATCAGACAGCCGGCCAGACCCGCGCAGCTCGTCACGGTGGAGTAGAGGAGCGCCGTGGACAGGTCGAGGCCGAAGTGGTCCTCGTAGATGGTCGGCAGCCAGGACGTGATGCCGTAGTTGGCGAAGTAGCCCGTGAACCAGAGGATGCCGATGACCAGGGTGCGCTTGCCGTACCGGCCACTCAGCAGTTCGCGCAGGCCGCTCTTGTTCGGTGCGGGTGGGATGGGGCGCGCGGGGGCGGGATCGGGCAGCGGGGCGCCGGTGATCCGCTCGACCTTCTCCTCGATCGAGGCCATCGTCGCCAGGGCCTCGTCGTGCCTGCCGTGGTCGGCGAGCCAGCGCGGGGACTCCGGCACCCAGCGGGCGAGGGCGAAGCAGAGCAGGCCGGGGACGGCGGCCAGGGCGAAGACCCAGCGCCAGCCGAGTACCGGCACCAGCCAGGCGGCGAGCAGCGCGCCCGCGGTCAGGCCGGCCGGGAAGACCAGTTCGTAGAGGAGGACGAAGCGGCCGCGCTGGTGGGCGCGAGTGATCTCCGCGATGAACGTGGCAGCGATCGGCACCTCGCCACCGATGGCCATGCCCTGGACGAAGCGGATCGCCATGAAGGGCTCGGGGGAGGTGCAGAGCGTCAGGGCCAGGTTGCAGACGCCGGACAGCGCGATGCAGCCGGCGATGACCTTCACCCGGCCGATCCGGTCCGCGAGTCGGCCCGAGGCCAGCGCGCCGATCAGCATGCCGATCGAGCCGACGGTCATCAGGGCGGTGACCTGCGTGGTGCCGAGGCTCCACTCGTCGCGCAGGTCAGGGAGCGCGTACGCGATCAGGAGCTGGTCGAACGCCTCGAAGAAGGTGACGGCGCCGACGACGAGCCGGACCATCACCTGCCAGCGGCACAGCGGCAGGCGTTCGAAGCGGGCGCCGATGGCGGCCGCGAGCTCGGCGGAGTCGCCCTTTCCGCCGGTGCCGGCGCGGGTTGCGTCGATCGTCATGAGTGTGGTCTCCGGTTCCCGTAGGGCGAGAAACGCGCGAGCCCGCACGGGAGGGTTCGGGCCGTACGGCACGGCGGAGCGACCGCGTGCCGGGCGGCGATGAGGGCTGGAGAGGTGCGGCGAGGACGAGACGGGCGGGTCGTGCGGAGGGTGCCGCACGCCCACTTATGTAGGCGCTGAATGTCTCAGGGCTTAAGTTCTACCGGTAGTCCGCCGAGGTTAGGCAAGCCTTACTCCTGACGTCGTAAAAAATTCATCGGCCCCGGTCTCTTGCGGGCCAATTAGTTAAGCCCTTAGATTTCCAGTGCTTAGGCACAGCGGCTCGGACAACGCCCCCGCCGTGTCCGCGAGTTCCCGCACCGTCCCTTCCCGGAGGCCCCCATGCCGCGCATCCCAGCCGACGAGATCCTCATCGCCGGGCACTGGCGACGCGGCGGCGGGCTGCCGATCCGGACCGTGGACCCCGCCGACGGCAACGTCATCACCACCGTCCACGCCGCCTCGCCGGACGACGTGGACGAGGCCGCGCGCGCCGCCGCCGAGGCCGCCGCCGCACCCGAGTGGCGGGACCTCCCGCCCCACCGGCGGGCCCGCGTCCTGTACCGGATCGGCGACCTGATCGAGGACCACGCCGACCAACTGTCCGTCCTCCAGACCGCCGACACCGGCAAGACCCTCGGCGAGACCCGCGCCCTCGCGCTGAGCGCCGCCGGCACCTTCCGGTACACGGCCGCCGCACTGGAGACGGCCGAGGACGCGCTCACGCCCTCGCGCGGCCCGTACGTCACGATGAGCACGTACGAGCCGATCGGCGTCGTCGGCGCGATCAACCCCTGGAACTCGCCGATCGCCTCCGACGCGCAGAAGGTCGCCCCCGCGCTGGGCGGCGGCAACGCGGTCCTGCTCAAGCCCGCCGAGTGGACCCCGCTGGTCTCCCTCGCCTTCGGGCGCCTGGTCCACCAGGTCCTCACCGAGGAGCGGTTGCCCACCGCGCTGCTCGCGGTGCTTCCGGGCAAGGGCCGCGTCGTGGGCGACGCGATCGTCAGACACCCGCTCGTCGGCCGGATCGGCTTCACCGGCGGCACCACCACCGGGCGCGCCATCGCCCGCGCCGCCGCCGACAAACTCGTCCCCGCCTCGCTCGAACTGGGCGGGAAGTCACCGACGATCGTGCGCGAGGACGCCGACACCGAACAGGCCCTCGCCGGCGTGCTGTACGGGATCTTCTCCTCCAGTGGCCAGTCCTGCATCGCCGGTTCACGGCTGTTCGTCCACGCCTCGCGCCACGACTCCTTCGTCGGCGAACTCGTCGAGCGGGTCCGCAAGCTGCGGGTCGGTCCGGGAACGTCCCCCGACACACAGGTCGCGCCGCTCGTGCACCACGCGCACCGCGACGCCGTCGCCGCGGCCGTCGACCTCGCCCGGGAAGAGGGCGGCCGGGTGCTGTGCGGCGGCGCCGCACCCGAGGGCGAGCGATACGCGAAGGGCGCCTACTACCTGCCGACCGTCATCGACTCCCTGCCGAACTCGGCCCGCGTCTGTCAGGAGGAGATCTTCGGCCCGGTGCTCGTCGCGCTTCCCTACGACGACGAGGACGAACTCGTCGCCCAGGCCAACGACTCCGTCTACGGACTCGCCTGCGGCATCTGGACCCGCGACGCGCGGGCCGCCTGGCGGCTGGGCCGGCGGATCGAGGCGGGCACCGTCTGGATCAACACCTACAAGCAGTTCTCCATCTCCACTCCCTTCGGCGGGATGAAGGACTCCGGGCTCGGCATCGAGAAGGGCCGCGACCTGATCCGCGCCTACCAGCGGCAGAAGTCCCTGTACTGGGGCACCGACGCCACGCCCCTGCCCTGGGCCAACTGACCCACCCCTCGGGAGATTCCGCTATGACCCACCCCCCGATCGGCCGGCTCCGCGCTCTGCGCTCGGTCGAGCTGCTCACCCCGAACTTCGCCGACGCCGTCGACTTCTACGAGGAGGTGTGGGGCCTCCAGGTCGTCGAGGCCGAGCACAGCGCGAGCTGGCTGCGCGGCACCGGCGAGGAGCACCACGCCCTGCACCTGACCCGCTCCGAGACGATCGGCCTGGGCCGTCTCGTCTTCGCACTCGGCACGCCGGCCGAGGTCGACGAGGCCGCACGCCGCCTCCACGCGCGCGGCATCACCCTCGTCACCGAGCCCGGCCCCCTCGACCAGGTCGGCGGCGGCTACGGGCTGCGCTTCCACGACCTCGACGGGCGGCTGATCGAACTGTCCGCCGACACCTGGGCGGTCACCGAACGCAGCCGGGACGCGTCCCTGCCGGTGGGCGTCACCCACGCCGTCCTCAACACCCCCGACATCGACGCCTCCGTCGCCTTCTACCGCGACGTGCTCGGCATGCGCGTCTCGGACTGGTCCGAGCACCAGATGGCGTTCCTGCGCTGCGGCTCCGACCACCACTGCGTCGCCTTCAACCAGGCGCCGTGGGTCTCCCTCAACCACGTGGCCTACGAGATGACCTCGATCGACCACTTCATGCGCGGCCTCGGCCGGCTCCGGCACCACGGGATCACCCCCGAGTGGGGCCCCGGCCGGCACGGCCCCGGCAACAACACCTTCTCCTACTTCACCGACCCCACCGGCCTGGTGTGCGAGTACACCACCGAGGTCGCCCAGATCGTCGAGGACACCTGGATCTGCAAGGTGTGGCGGCGCACCCCCGAGCTGTCCGACCTGTGGGGGACCGCGGGCCCGCCGTCGCCGCGGATCCGCGCCCACATGACGGGCACGCCCGACGGCAGCCCGGTCGCCGCGCCCGTGGACGCCACCACCGGCCCGGAAGGAGCAGCGGCATGAGCAGCGCCACGAAAGCCCACACGCGCAAGGTCGGCCTCATCGGCTGGGGCGCCATCGGCCGGACCGTCGGCGGCGCGCTCGCCGCGGGCGAGGTGCCGGGGGCCGAGCTTGTCGGCATCGTCGACAACCGGCCCCTGGGCGACGCCGTCCCCGCCCCGCAGCTCACCGTGGAACAGGCCCTCGCCTCCTGCGACCTGATCGTCGAGGCCGCGGGACAGGGCGTCGTACGCGAATGGGGCGAGACGGTCCTCGCCTCCGGCACCGACCTGCTCGTGGCGTCCACCGGAGCGCTGACCGACGAGGACCTGTCGAAGCGGCTCCTGGCGGCCGGGCCCGGCCGGGTGTACTTCACCGGCGGCGCCGTCGGCGGACTCGACCTGCTCCAGGCCGTACGCGCCATGGGACCGCTCGGCGAGGTCACGCTGACCACCACCAAGCTGCCGTCCACGCTCGAACAGCCCTGGATGGACGAGGAGACGCTCGCCCGGCTGCGGGCCACGACCGGCCCCGTCGAGGTCATGCGCGGCAGCGCGCGCGACGTACCGGTCAAGTTCCCCAAGTCCACGAACGTCGCCGCCTCGGTGGCGCTCGCGGTCGGCGACCTCGACGCCGTACAGGTACGCGTCGTCGCCGATCCGGCGGCCTCGCACACCTCCCACGTGATCGAGGCGAGCGGACCGCAGGGCTCGTACCGCTTCGAGGTGCGCCACGTCCCCGACGCCGCCAACCCGGCCACCAGCAGGGTCGTCCCCTACGCCGTGCTGCGCTCGCTCGCCGCCCTGGCCGGACGCCGGGGGCAGATCCTGTGACCGCCCACGACCTCGCCGGGCTGCACCTGGAGGAAGCCGGCCGCGAAGGGCCGCTGGTGCTGTGCCTGCACGGCATCGGCTCCTCGTCCGCCGCCTTCGCCCCGCAGACCGACGCCCTCGCCGCCGACCACCGGGTGGTGGCCTGGGACGCCCCCGGATACGCGAAATCCGCCGACCCGGACCACGACCTCACCCTCGACGACTACGCCGACACCGCCGCCGAGGTCATCCGGGCGCGCGGGACCGATGCGCACGTCGTCGGCGTCTCCTGGGGCGGCGTGATCGCGCTGCGGCTCGCCACCCGGCACCCGGACCTCGTCGCCTCCCTCACCGTCGCCGACTCCACGCCCGGCTCCGGGACGAGCCCGGAGAAGGCCGCCGCGATGCGCGCCCGGGTCCCGGAGCTGGAGCGCCACGGCCCGCGCGCCTTCGCGGAGAAGCGCGGCCCCCGACTGCTGTCCGAGGGCGCGCCACCCGAGCTGGTGCGGCGCGTCGTCGACACCATGGCCGACTCGGTCCGGCCCCCCGGCTACCGGTCGGCGGCCGAGTCCATGGCCCGCACCGACCTGCGCGGCGAACTCGACCGGGTCACCGCGCCCACCCTCGTCCTGTGCGGGGAGAAGGACCGGATCACCGGCCCCGACGCCTCACAGGTCCTGGCAGGCGGTCTGCACCGGACCGCCTACGTGATCGTCAAGGACGCCGGTCACCTGGCCAACCAGGAACAGCCCGAGCACTTCAACGCCTGGCTGCTCTCCCACCTGCACATCGTCACCAACACCCGCACCACGAAGGGCTGACCACCATGCCGCTGACCACCGACGAGTACGACAACAACGGGGACCTCGCCAAGTACACCGACTCCCTGATCGCCTCCAGGGCCTCCCGCGAGCCGGACTGGGGCACCCTGTCCTTCCAGGAGAAGGCGGGCCCGCAGTACAAGCGGGCGCAGATCCGCTACGTCGGTTCCGGCGCGACCGGCAACCACGAGAACGACGGCCGCATCCTGCCCTCCGGCGGCTTCACCTTCTCCAACATGCTGCTGCCGCCCGGCGCCGAGGGCCCCGCCCACACCCACCACGACGTCGAGGAGGCCTTCTTCGTCCTGGAGGGCGAGGTCCGCGTCGGCATCCACCGCGGCCCGGACGAGACCGAGTACCGCACCCTCGGCTACCGCGACATGATCGTGGTGCCGGCCGGGGTGACCCGCTCGCTGAAGAACGAGGGCGACACGGACGCGCTGTTCTGCGTGATCATCGGCACCCGGAAGCCGCAGGTGCCGACCTACCCCGAGTACTCCCCGCTGTACGGCGTCACCCGTGACTGACCCGGCCACCGGGCGCCGTACGGTCGTCGTGACCGGTGCGGGCCGTGGCCTGGGGGAGGCCATGGCCCGCCGGGCGGCGGCCGACGGGTACCGGGTCGTCGTCGCCGAGCTGAACGAGGAATGGGGCTCCCGTACGGCGGCGGCCATCCGTGAGGCGGGCGGCGCGGCGGAGTTCGTGCCGCTGGACGTCGCCGACCCCGCCTCGGTCGAGGCACTGGCCGCCCGCCTCGCACCCGCCGGCCCCGTGTACGGGCTGGTCAACAACGCGGCGCTCGCCAACGGCGTCGGCGGCCTGGAGTTCCAGGACATCGACGTAGCGGCCTGGGACCGGCTGATGACCGTCAACGCGCGCGGCCCCTGGCTCGTCGCCAAGCACCTGCTGCCGCTGATGTCCGCCCCGGGACGCATCGTCAACATCGCCTCCGACGCGGCCCTCTACGGCTCCCCGCGCCTCGCCCACTACATCGCCTCCAAGGGCGCGGTCGTCGCCCTGACCCGGGCGATGGCCCGCGAGCTGGGCGAGCGGGACATCACCGTCAACGCGGTGGCGCCGGGCCTGACGGAGATCGAGGCGACCGACACCGTCCCGGCCGAGCGGCACGCCCTGTACGCGGCCAACCGCGCGATCCCCCGCCCGCAGCGGCCCGACGATCTGGTGGGGCTCGTCTCGTACCTGCTGGGCGAGGAGTCCCGCTACCTGACCGGCCAGGTGATCGCCGTCAACGGCGGCTTCACCATGCACTGAACCATCCTCCCCACCGCCTAGGAGTACCCATGGATCTCGGCCTCGCCGACCGCACCGTCCTGGTCACCGGCGGCAGCTCCGGCGTCGGCCTGGCCACGGTCCGCGCCCTGCTCGCGGAAGGCGCCCGTGTCGCGACCTGCGGGCGCGACGCCGACCGGCTCGCCAAGGCCGCCGCCGGCCTCGGCGCCGGTACGGACCGCCTCTACACCGGCGTCTGCGACGTCCGGGACGCCGACGCCGTACGGGACTTCACCGAGCGCGCCGCCGACCGCCTCGGCGGACGTCTCGACGGGCTCGTCAACAACGCCGGTCAGTCCCGCATGAAGTCCCTCGACGAGACGACCGGCGACGACTGGCGCGACGAGCTGGAACTGAAGTTCGCGGGCGTCCTCCATCCCCTGGCCGCCGCCCGCGACCACCTCCGCGCCTCCGACGCCGCCGCGATCGTCAACGTCAACGCCGTCCTCGCCAAGCAGCCCGAGACCCGGCTGATCACGACGAGCGCCGCCCGCGCCGGCATCCTCAACCTCTCCGCCTCCCTGGCCCGCGAACTCGCCCCCGAGGGCATCCGCGTCAATTCCGTCTGCCTCGGCCTGGTCGACACCGGCCAGTGGACCCGCCGCCACGCGGCCGCGGACAGCGGGCTCGGCTACGAGGAGTGGCAGGCGGAGATCGCCGCCGACCGGGGCATCGCGCTGGGGCGGCTCGGCCGCGCCGAGGAGGTCGCCTACGCGATCGTCTCGCTGCTCTCGCCGCGCGCCTCCTACATCACCGGAACCAGCATCGACGTCTGCGGCGGAGTCGGCCGCGGCATCCTCTGAGGAGCTCGCATGCGTTACGACCACGGTGGCGGACTCCTGGCCGCCCATCTCAAGTCCCTCGGCGTCGACACCGTGTTCGGCATCGTGTCCGTGCACAACCTGCCGCTGGTGGAGGCCGTCGAGGCCGACCCGGAGCTGCGGTTCGTGCCGGTGCGGCACGAGGCGAGCGCCGTCAACGCCGCCGACGCGTACGGCCGCGCCCGCGGCTCCATCGGCTGCGCGCTCACCTCCACCGGCACCGGCGCGGGCAACGCCGCCGGGTCCCTGATCGAGGCGCTCGCGTCAGGGACGTCGGTGCTGCACATCACGGGTCAGGTCGAGTCGGCGTACCTCGGCAGCGGGCGCGGCTTCATCCACGAGACCAAGGACCAGCCCGGCATGCTCGCCGCGGTGTCCAAGTACGCCGCGACCGTCACCTCCGCGCGGGACGCGGGCCGCGTCCTGCGCGAGGCGTCCGCCGCCGCACTCACCGCGCCGGGCGGACCGGCGAGCGTGGAGTGGCCGATCGACTTGCAGTACGCGGTCCAGGAGGACGACGGCTCCAGCACACCCGTTGCCGACGTGCCGATGCCGGACCCGTCCCGGCTGGCCGCGGCACGCGACCTGCTCGCCTCCGCGCGCCGCCCGCTGATCTGGGCCGGTGGCGGCGCCAACACCGCCCGCGACCAGCTCCTCGCCCTGCTGGAGGCGACCGGTGCCGGGCTGCTCACCTCCAACTCCGGCCGGGGCTCCGTTCCCGAGGACCACGACCAGGTCATCGGCAACTTCGCCACCACGCCCGCCGCCCGCGCCCTCCTCGCGGACGCTGACGCCCTCGTCACCGTCGGCACCCACTTCCGCTCCAACGAGACCGCTGACTACGGACTCCGCCTCCCCGAAGCACACATCCAGATCGACGTCGACGCCGCCGCTCTCGGCCGGGTGTACCCCGCGTCGCACGCTCTCCACGGTGACGCGGCGGCGGTACTGCCGAGGCTCACCGAGGCCGCCGTACGGGCGGACGCGGAGTGGACGGACCGGGTGCGGCGGGTGCGCGAGGAGGTGCGGGCCGCCCTGCACGACGGCATCGGTCCCCAGGCCGCGATCTGCGACGCGCTCGCCGCCGCCCTGCCGCGCGGCGCGGTCGTCGCTCGGGACGTGACCATCCCCTCGTCGGCCTGGGGCAACCGCC
Organism: Streptomyces sp. BB1-1-1; assembly: GCF_031597775.1. Taxonomy (NCBI): domain Bacteria; kingdom Bacillati; phylum Actinomycetota; class Actinomycetes; order Kitasatosporales; family Streptomycetaceae; genus Streptomyces; species Streptomyces sp. BB1-1-1. The sequence goes on from NZ_CP134203.1 coordinate 5,534,597, forward strand.
TGCTGCCCATCCACGACCCGCGGGCCAACGTCTTCCCGCGCGGCGGCGGCATCGGCCAGGGCCTCGGCATGGGCATCGGCGCCGCCCTCGCCCGCCCCGACGAGCCCACCGTGGTCATCGCCGGGGACGGCGGACTCGCCGTCCACCTCGGCGAACTGCTCACCCTCGCCCAGGAACGGCCCCGGCTGACCCTGGTCGTCTTCAACGACGGCGGATACGGCGTACTGCGCAACATGCAGGCCACTTACACCGAACGCCGCTCCGGCGTCGACCTGTTCACCCCCGACTTCGCCCAGCTCGCCGCCGCCTGCTCACTCCCGTACGCGCGGATCGGCGACGCCAGCGAGGCCGCGAAGGTGATCGAGGCGGCCGTGGCCGCCGACGGCCCGACCCTCGTCGAGGTCGACCTGGCCGCGCTCGGCCCGATGAAGAACCCGTTCACCCCGCCCGTCAAGATCCCCACCCGGTAGGGAGGCCCCGCCGACATGAGCGCCACCGAAGAGCAGGAACTGGACCTCCTCGTCCACCGCACGACCTGGGAGGCGGACGGAGTCCTCTCCGTCGAACTGGTCCACCCGGACGGCAAGCCGCTGCCCGCCTGGACGCCGGGCGCCCACCTGGACCTGCACGTGGGCGGCCACGTACGCCAGTACAGCCTGTGCGGCGTCCCGGAGGAGACGGGTGTGTACCGGCTCGGCATCCTCAACGAGCCGGCGTCACGGGGCGGTTCACGTCACGTGCACACGAAGGTGCGGCCCGGCCAGACTGTCCGGGTGGCCGGGCCGCGCAACCACTTCGCCCTCGAACCGGCCGCCTCCTACGTCTTCATCGCCGGCGGCATCGGTATCACGCCGATCCTGGCGATGGCCCGCCGCGCCGACCGGGACGGCATCCCGTACCGGCTGGTGCACGGCGGCCGTACGCGCGCCTCCATGGCGTTCGGTAGCGAACTCGCCGCACTCGGCGGCGAGGTGACCCTCGTGCCGCAGGACGAGCAGGGGCACATCGACGTGGCGGGCACGCTCGCGGATCTCCCGGCCGACGCGCTGGTGTACTGCTGCGGCCCCGAGCCGCTGCTGAAGGCCGTCGAGGACGCGGCGCCCGAAGGGCGGCTGCGCACCGAGCGCTTCGCCGCGCCGGCCGTGGCACGCGACGGCGGCGACGACAGCGCCTTCGAGGTCGAGTGCCGGACCTCGGGAGTGACCCTGCACGTCGGCCCCGGCACCTCCATCCTGGAGGCCGCCGAGAACGCCGGGCTGAGCGTCGCCTCCTCCTGCCGCGACGGCATCTGCGGCTCCTGCGAGACCCGCGTCCTGGCCGGCACCCCCGACCACCGCGACTTCCTGCTCAGCGACACCGAACGCGCCACCGGCGAGACGATGATGATCTGCGTCTCGCGCTGCGCCTCGGACCGCCTCGTCCTGAACCTCTGACCACCTACGGAGAACGCTGTGCCCGAGACCACTTGGCCCTTCCTGGACCCCCACCAGACCCGAGACCACGAGCCCACCCCGTACGAGACGAAACTCGCGCGCACCCTGGAAGACATCTTCACCAAGGACGGTCACGAGCTGTCCGACGTGATCGACGGCCTCAACTCCCGCCAACTGCGCACACCCACGGGAGAGCCCTGGACCGAGGAGTCCTTCCGCGCCGAGATGCACCGCCTGGGAGCCTGACATGACCCTCTCGACCCACGACACCGCCGACCACATCTACTCTCACGGCCTGCGCAACCAGTGGCACCCCGTCGTACCGTCCCACTTCGTCGAGCCCGGCGGCATGCGCAGGGTGACCGCCCTCGGCGAGAACTGGCTGCTCTTCCGCAAGTCCGACGGCGGCCTCTCCATGCTCGCCGACCGCTGCCCGCACCGCGGGGCGCCCCTCTCCCTCGGCAAGCACCTCGGCGACCGGGTCGCCTGCTGGTACCACGGCGTCGAGATCGACGGCACCGGCACAGTCACCAGCGTCCCCGGCCTGCCCGGCTGCAACCTGGAGGGCAAGACCCTCGTCACCTCGCTGCCCGTCCGCGAGGTCGGCGGCGCGATCCTCGCCTACTTCGGCGACGAGGAGCACCCGGAGCCGGTGCGACTCACCCTCCCAGAACCGCTCGCCGACGACGACATCTCCGCCTTCCTCTGCTACGCCGAGTGGGACGTGCCGTGGCGGTTCGCCATGGAGAACCTGCTCGACCCGATGCACGGCGCGTTCCTGCACTCCGAGTCACACACCATGTTCGCCGGCGACACGACCGCCAAGTTCCGCATCCGGGAGACCGAGCGCGGCTACTTCTTCGAGAAGACCGACCAGCGCGGCGTCAACTTCGACTGGGTCGAGCTGTGCCACACCGGCGTCGACTGGGTGGACCTGTCCATCCCCTACCCGCCGTCGGCGGGCCCCGGCGGCCCGTTCGGCATCGTCGGCATGGCCTGCCCGGTGGACGCCGGACGCACCGGCGTCTTCTTCTGGCGCTACCGCAAGGTGAGCGACTGGCAGCGCGACACCTGGCGGTTCCTCTACAAGACCCTCATCGAGGCCCGCCACTGGGAGGTTCTGGAGCAGGACCGGATCATCCTCGAAGCCATGCCCGCGGACGCCGACCAGCGGGAGAACCTCTACCAGCACGACCTGGGCGTGGTCCGCCTGCGCCGCCTCTACCAGGCGCAGGCCGGGCGGCAGTCGAAGGCTCAGCCGGTCTCGGCGCGCTGAGGGGGGATGTCGTCGGAATCCACGATGGACCGCTCCAGCTTCGACAGCAGACGGCCCAGTTGACGACGCTCGGCGGGCGAGATCCCGCCGAGCATCCGGCGTTCGTTCTCCAGGTGCTCGGCGAACACCTCGTCCACCTTCGCCAGTCCGGCCTCGGTGAGCCGTGAGTACACCACGCGCCGGTCACCGGCGTCGCGTTCGCGCACCAGCAGACCGTCCTTCTCCAGCCGGTCGAGCCGCAGGGTCACCCCAGCCGACGAGATCAGCCCGGAGTCCGCGAGCTGCCCGGCGGTCAGCCGGTACGGGGCCCCGGACCGGCGCAGCGCGGTGAGCACGTCGAACCCGGCGACGGACACTCCGTGCTCGTCGAGCCGCGAGGTCATCCGCGACTGGTACTGCAGATACGACCGGTGCAGCCGGGCCAGCACCTCCAGCGGCGACGTGTCCAGCTCGGGCCGCTCCCGCGCCCAGTCCTCGACGATCCCCGCCACAGCGTCCGGCCGCTTCGCCGCCCTGCCCTGAGCCATGTCTTCCCCTCGCGGCATGTGTTCGGTACAGAAACCTTAGCGCTAAAGGAAACGCCGGACCGGCGCCGGAGGGACGCTCAGGGTCGCCACGCCACCCGGTGCTTCGCTAGGTGCGCGAGCACCGCGTGGTTCGCCTCCCAGCCGTCCGGGAACTTGACCGGCGTTCCCAACTGGACCGGCTCCGTGGACGGATAGTCGTCCAGCAGCTCGCTCACGCCCTCCCGGCAGACCACGATGCACGCGTGCCGGTGCCGGGAGGCCAGGACGCACAGGCGGCCCGTCTCCAGGTGGAAGGCGGTGGCGTCGGGGCGGCCGGAGAGCGGGTGGAGGACGACGGTGACGTCGTACTCGCGGCCCTGGAGCCGGTTCGCCGTGTCCACCGTCACCTCGGTCACCCCGAGGTCGGCCAGCGCGGCCCGGACCGCCGCCGCCTGGTCCCGGTGCGCGGTGCCGACGGCGATGCGGGCGGACGTCAGGGGAGCGGGGTCGGGGGAGCGCTCGGACGTCGCCACGCCCTCCCGGTCGAGGAGCCGCCGGACCACCGCCGCCACCGCCCGTACGGCCTCCGGGTCGGTGCGCGGCGTGTGACCGGCGGGCAGCTCCAGCAGACCCCAGCCCGAGCGGGCGGCCTCGTCGATCACCCGGTCGGGGCCCGAGCCGTCCGACGCCACCGTGAAGGACAGACCACGGTCGCCGTGGTCCGTGCCGCTGCGGAACGGCGTGTACGGGTAGAACGCGTCGGAGACCAGCCGTGCCGCCGACGCCGGGAGCCGCCACGACACCGGCAGCCGGTGCTGGGGGAGGGCGGGATTGTGGGCGAGGAGTGTCGTCACCGCGGAGGCCGACGGGTCGTACGACAGACCCGCCCACTGCTCGCTGCCCACCGTCGCGAACGGGTCCAGCTGACCCGGGTCGCCCACGAACAGCGCCCGCTCGAACAGCCCGGCGACCGCCAGCAGCGCGTCCGAGCGCATCTGGTACGCCTCGTCGACGATCGCGTGCCGCCACGGCTCGTCCACCTTGACGTGCGCCCACTTCGCGGCGGTCGACAGGACGACGGCCTGCCCGGCGAGATCGGCGGCCTTCGCCGACTTGCGTACGTTCGCCAGGTCGTCGAGCGCCTTGTCGTACGGGTCGGCGTCACTGCTGTGCAGGCGGCCCACCGGCAGGTCGGGGTTCTTCTCGGCGAGGCGCAGGACCAGGTCGTCGACCTGGGCGTTGGTCTGCGCCACGACCATCAGGGTCCGGCCCGCCTCGGCCAGCTCCAGCGCCGCCCGAACGACCAGCGTGGACTTGCCCGCGCCGGGCGGGGAGTCGACGACGACACCGCGCTCGGTGCCGTGCAGGGTGTCGTGGAGGATCGCGGCGGTGGCGCGGGCGGCTTCGGCGCCCGGGTCGAAGCCGGCCTCGACGGGGGCGGTGGTGGCCTCGGCGGTCACAGGATGTCCTCTTCCGTCCGGGCGTCGGCGGCCTCCGGTACGGCGGCCGTCTCGCCGGGCGGTCCGCCGTGCGTCCACGGGGTCTGGTCCGGGTCGGGCAGCTTCGCCCCGCCCCGCTGCTCGTGTTCGAAGAGGGTGAAGCAGACCAGGTCGCCCTTCTCGGGCACCGACCCGGCCTCGGGCTCCTTGCCGCGGCCCATCTTGTCGACGATCCGCAGGACCAGTCCGCCCCCGCCCTCGGCACCGTCCCCGTCCGCACCGGCCGGTCCGACGTACTCCGCCGCCTGCGGCTTGCCGCCCAGCGACCGGTAGACCTTCACGCGCTCGCCCAGGTGCGGGCGGTCGTCCGTGCGGATGGTGACCAGCGGGCGCGGACTGGGCCGTTTGCTCTCGCTGTACGCCATGACCACGTCGGTGACCTCCCCGGCGAACGCCTCGCCGGCCAGTCGCCGCCCGGCCATCACCAGCGGATCGTCCAGCGCCTCCTGGGCCTCCAGCCGGGCCTGTTCCCGCTCGCGCGTGGCGAGCTTGTTCGCCGCGGTCACCGCGTCGTCCCGGCGCGGCTGCGGGGGCTCGCCGGACAGGATGCGGTCGCGGTGGGACGTGAACGACCAGCGGTCGCGGGTCCAGCGGTCCTCGACATGCGCCCCGGCCGGCAGCTCCCGCAGCAGGTCCAGGCCCCGCCACACCGTGTCCCAGGTGGGCCGCGTACGGCTCTCGACCAGGGTGCGGATCTCCCGCTCGGCGGCGGTGAGCGCGCCGAGCCGTTCGTCGGCCTCCAGGCCGTCCTCGGCGGCGGCGAGCGCGGTGCGGGCGCGGTCGTAGCGCTCGATCGCGGGCGCGAGCAGCTTGTTGTCGAAGGCCGGGTCGGTGGCCGGGCCCGCGGGCGGGCACAGCAGCTGGCCATCGGCGTCGCGGGCCAGTTCGGCCCGCCGGGCGGCCTGTGCGCCGGTCAGCCCCTCGCCGTCGGCCGCCGGGGCGATCCAGGCCAGCAGCGCCCCCAGGTGCTGGTCCTCCAGCGTGGACTGCCCGGTCGCCCAGTGCCGGCCCAGCAGGTCGGTCATGGCGAGGAGGAGGGAGGAGCCGGGGACCCGGGCCCGCTCGCCGTAGTGGGTCAGCCACCGGCCGAGCAGCGGCACCCTCGGCGGCGCGGGGTGCGGTGTCTCCGGGTCCTCCTCCGCCGTGCGCCGGAAGCGCATCGACCGGCCAAGCAGCCGTACGAAGTCGATACCGGCCCGGCTCGGCACGATCAGCTGCGCCGCGTCCGCGCACAGGTCGACCTCGACCTTGACCCGCTTGCCCGTCTCCGGATCGGTCTCGGTGCGCTCGGCGGCCTCGACGCTGTCGGCGTACGCCTCGACGTGCGGCAGCACGATGCCGGCCAGCTCGGCCAGGAACGCGAAGCGCAGGTCGCGGTCGCGGGGCTGCGGCACGACCAGCAGGTGCGGCGCGTCCCGGTCGGTGCCGACCAGGGCGCCCAGCGGAGCACCGGCCTCACCCGCGGTGATCAGCGGCACGAAGACGAGCGGACGGTCGGACAGGTGCCGGTGCCGGACGGTGGCGGCGGGCTGGGCGTGTCCGGTGCGCACGGCCTCCAGGCGGGCGAGCGTCGTGATCAGTGACACCCGGCCACCCCGCTCCCGCCGACCCCGCCGGTCCCATGTAGTCCGCTCCCGTCGGCCCCGATGCCGGCCGTCGCGAGTGCCTCCGCGCGCAGCCGCGCCGCCCTGCGCAGGGCGGCCACCGCCGGGTCGTCGGGATCGCCGGTCTCCCCGCGGGCCGCGGCCAGCACCTCCTCCACCGTCGACAGGCCGCCGAGCTCGGCCCGGACCGGGCGGCCCAGCGAGGTCACCGCGTCGGCCTCGCGGGACCGGGCGCGGCAGTGGAAGGCCAGCTCGCAGGCGGACAGGCACTCGGGCGCGTACGTCGCCGGGACCGCCTCGACCGCGGCCGTCAGCTCCTCGGCCGGCAGCTCGGGGGAGAAGCAGACGCCGTCGGGGAGTGCGTCGGCGATGTCCTCGACGCGGGTCAGCCGGGCCAGCTGGCGGTCGGTGACCGCGCGCTGCTTGCGCACGTCGACGGCGGAGGCGGTGGGCAGGTTGGAGAAGTCCTTGGGACAGGCCAGGAGCACGCGGTGGCGCACGCGCGGGGCGGGGTCCAGCCGGGCGGCGACCCGCTCCAGGGCCAGCACGTACACCGCGGCCTGCCGCGCGGCGGCGCCGACCTTCGCCGGGTCGGCGGAGCCGTCCAGCATGGGGAAGGACTTGATCTCGACGACCGTCCAGCTGCCGTCCGGGTGCACCACCACGGCGTCCGGCTCCAGGAAAGCGGGGGAACCGGCGACGTCGAGGGCGAGCATCGGGTGGTCGAGCAGCGTCCAGGTCCCGGGCGTGCCGGTGGCCTCCCGCAGGGCCAGCGCCGTCCGCGCCGCGCGGCCCTCGGGGCCGGTCGCGGACAGGTCGGGCACCTGCGCGCCGGCGGGCGGTTCGGCGCCCCGGTCCAGCTTCTCGTGCACGAGCCGCAGCAGCTCGGCGCCGCCGTCCGCCTTGACCCGCGCCTCGAAGGCGTTGCCCCGCATGAACGCGAACTGCGACTGCCCGAAGACCGACGGCGAGCCCAGCGCGCTCGCGAGCGAGGCCTTGTCCACTCCGGCACCGTCGAGGATCGCGCGCCGGCGGCAGCCGGGGTTGGCGGCGAGGGCGGCCAGGGCCCGCGCGTCCAGCGCCTTGGCCGGTACGTCGGGACCGCGCAGCTCAGCGAGCCGGTGCCGGAGTCTCGTCCCCCGCGTCCGCTGGGGAGGGGTCCGGCTCGGCTCCTGGTCCGAACCGCTGCTCGCGCTGCCGTGGGAATCGCTCACCCGCGGAAGTCTGGCATCCACCACTGACAATCGTGGAACCCGCGTCGGCCGGGGCCGGTGCGGCCGGTGCGAAACGGGCCGCGATCCGGCTTCGCACCCGGTCCGCCGTCCGCAGCACGTACGGCGTCAGCAGCAGTCCCGCGCCCATCACCGCGGCACCCGCGACGGCGTCGAGGAAGTAGTGGTTGGCGGTGCCCATCACCACGATCGTGGTCACCAGCGGATAGACGACGCCGGCCACCTTCGTCGTGCGCGTGCCGCCGTAGCGCCACAGCATCACCCCGCACCACAGCGCCCAGCCGACGTGCAGGCTCGGCATGGCCGCGTACTGGTTGGTCATCCCGCCCAGGCCGCGCGGCGCGCTCGCCTCGCCGCCCCACCAGCCGTACGAGCTGTACTGCGCCATCGTGTCGACGAAGCCGTGGCTCGCGTCCAGCAGCCGCGGCGGGCAGGTCGGCAGCAGGGTGAAGCCGATGAGACCGATGAACGTGGACGTCATCAGCCAGGTACGGGCGGCCCGGTAGCGCACGGCGCGCGAGCGGAAGATCCAGATCAGGAGCGCGGGGGTGACCAGGTAGTGCAGCGACGCGTACCAGAAGTCGGCCGGTATGCCGATCCACGGTTCGCGGGTGAAGAGGCGGTTGAGCGGGTGCTCCGCGTTGAGGAACAGCACCTTCTCTATGCGCAGGATGGCCAGGCCGTGGTCGACGGCGTCGGCGACGTCACCCCGGACCATGAGCCGGCCCGCGGAGTAGAAGGCGTAGACGAGGAGGATGAGCGGCAGTTCGGTCCACCAGCGCAGTCGAGTCTTGGGGGCCGCCTCGGTGCCCGGTGTCTCGGTGTGCGGCAATCCGATCGCCCTCCCCCTTCGTTCTCGCGCGCGCCTGGACCGACACGGACGTGACACTCTACGGCCTTGGTGCGCCCCGCTTCACTGGGCGCCCTCGGCCCTGATAGACGCCGGGATCGCCCGCCGGGTTGCCCGCGCGCGGCGTGCGCGATGATGGGGTGGTCCCCTCAGACATTTCTCCCGGAAAGGCCCCTTCATGGCACCGCGCATCCTGCTGGCCCGGCACGGACAGACGGAGTGGTCGCTGTCCGGCAGACACACCGGCAGGACCGACGTGCCGCTCCTGGAGGAGGGCAGGCGCGGCGCCAAGCTGCTCGGCGAGCGGCTGCACCGGGCGCCGCTGGAGGGGTTGCCCGGCGTCGAGGTGCGCACCAGCCCGCTGGCCCGCGCGCGCGAGACCTGCGAGCTGGCCGGCTTCGGTGAGCGGGCCCGGGCCTGGGACACGCTGATGGAGTGGGACTACGGGGCGTACGAGGGCATGACGCCGGACGAGATCCAGGCCGTCCGGCCCGGCTGGCTGATCTGGCGGGACGGCGTGCCCGAGGGGGAGAGCCTGGCGGACGTCACCGCGCGCGCGGACGAGGTCGTCGCGTGGGCGCGTGAGGCGGACCGCGACGTCCTCGTCTTCGCCCACGGGCACATTCTCCGGTCGATCGGGGCGCGGTGGCTGGGGCTGCCGCTGGACTTCGCGGCACGGATACGGCTGAACCCGACGTCGCTGTCGGTGCTGGGGTGGGCGTACGGGGAGCCGGCGGTGGAGAGCTGGAACGACCTGGGGCATCTGGCGGGCTGACGCCGGTGCCGGTGCCGGTGCGGGTGCAGGTGGGTGCGCTGCCCGGCGGTGCGGGGTGCCGCTGCGCCCACCCGTGCCGCCCCAGCGGCACGACTGCCCGCAGCTGGGGGGGGGAGTGGTGAACCGTGGTTCACGCCGTGCGCGGCAGCGCCGCGTGGCGGTCCAGGAAGGCCGAGACGTCCGATGCCCGCCGGTGCGGAAGAAGCACCCGCGCCGTCGCGGACAGCATCGTGTGGACGCGTGACGACTGGACCTCGCCCAGCAGGTCCAGAACCCGCATGCCCGCCCCCGCCGCCTCGTCGGGCCGGCCGCCGCGCGCCAGGTCGTCCGCCAGTTCCGCCGAGTACAGCGCGAGGTTCCGGGTGAAGTGCGGGTCCTGCAGTTCGGCCGCCCGGCGCGCGTGCCGGGCCGCCCGGGGCCAGTCGCCCAGGGTGGACCAGCACTGGGCCTCCAGCCCTTCCAGCTCGGCCGCGCCGTAGAAGCTCATCCACTCGGGGTCGGCGTCCGAGGGGCCCCGCCCGAAGAAGGCCTGCGCGCGGGCCAGCGCCTGCTCGCAGCCGACGCGGTCGGCCAGCCCGGCCCACCCGCCCGCCTCGCGCAGCGCCAGCAGGGACATCAGTCGGGCCGACCCCAGCGGGCGGGCGGCACGCTGCGCGGCCTGGGCCGCCCGTACCGCCTCGCGCGGGCGCCCGGCGTCGCGGGCCAGGAACGCCATGTTGCAGAAGGCGTGCGCCTCCAGACCCGCGTCGCCGGTCATCCGGGACGTGGCGAGTGCCTCGGCGTAGTGGGAGCGCGCGTCGTCGAAGCGCCCGGAGTCGTGCGCCAGCCAGCCCACGGAGATCGCCAGTTCCCCGGCGCCCGAGTAGAGCCGGTCCGCCGTCGCCTGCCGGGTCGCGCCGGCGTCCAGCAGCGCGTACGCGGTACGCAGCGGGGCCGCCGCGCGCCGGTAGAGACCGTCGGCGCCGTGCCGGTCGTCGAGCAGCCGGATCCGGCGGACGGCTTCTTCGAGGGCGCCCGCGTCGCCCGCCCCTGCCCGGCGCACGGGGCGCTGAGCCGCCGCGGCGTCGAGAGCGGGCCCCAGGGGCCCCAGCGAGGCGGCGGCCACCGTGGCACCGCTCGTCATGAATGCGCGACGCAGCACGTCGCTCTCCTCGTTGTTGTCGTGCGTGTCGTACAGGTACTGCTTGTTCTGCGGGTACTGCGGGTACTGCGGGTACTGCGTGTTGTGCGGGTCGTGCGTGTTCCGCGCGTCCTCCCCGGTGCGCGCCCGGCGTCCGCGTACCGACGAGCGGGGCGCGAACCCCAGGTCGGTGAGCGTGCGACCGGGGAACATGTGCAGGAACACCCGCTCGTACGCGTAGTTGGGGCAGCGGATCTCGCCCGCCTCGACCCGGCCGATGTAGCGCGCGTCACAGCTGACCCGCTCGCCGATCTCACGCGCGGCCCGGCGCACCGCCGCCGCGAACTCGGCCGGCGAGCGCCTTCCGCGCAACCGCCGGAAGGCGAGGTTCGGCCGCGGTGGCCGATCGGGCTGGGCGGAGGTCACCGTTGACGACGCCATGGCCGGGTCCTCTCGTGCGAACCGACGAACCATGCCGGGACAGGAGTGAGTTGTAGGGATTTCTGCGTTTGGCAGCCCTGTTTCCGGCGAGCAAGAACGTACCCGCTGTGACGGAGTGACCACGCGGTGTTTGGCTACAAACCGGATATCTCATCCACGATCTGCCATGAAGTGCCATCCTTTGCGGCTGACTTGTGCCGTAGCCGTTGACGGTCCGACGCGTTGAACCCGGTGGACCGGGAGGCCCCCGACTCCCGACCCGCTCGTCCAAGGAGGAGTTCCGTGGTGGAGGCCGGGATGGATACCAGACGGATCAGCGATCCCCCCTGCGACGCCTGCGACGTCGTCACCGTGCCGACCCGACAGGGTCTGGAGGCGGTCGACATCCTCAGAAGGGGCGCCGGTGACGGGGTCGGCCCCGTGATCCACGACGACGGCTGCGACACCCTGGGGTTCCTGGTACCCCCGGGCACGGCCGCCGCCTGGGACGTGCCCGGAAGCACCTGCACGGAGACGGACGGCCGCGGACTCAGCCTCGACCTGGCCCCCGAGCCGCCCGTGGAGGGCTCCGACTGGCTGCTGCCGCCCGGCGAGGCGGACCTGGCGACCGACCCCGCGGTACTGCGGGCCGCGCTGGGCGAGGCGGCCCGACTGATCGAGGCCGCGGACGGCTGCAGCTGAGACGCCCGGCTGATCGAGGCCGCGGACAGCCGCAGCCGAGGTGCCCGGACCAGCCGTACGGCGTTGCCCCGGTGCGCCGATAATGGCCCGATGGGAAAGTCCAGGAACGCCCGCCGCGGGCGCGCTGCCGCCGAAGCCGTCGCCGAGAACGTCGACGGCGGGCTCGCCGAGCTGATCCCGGACCGGGAGCGGAGCCGGGCCTGGACGCTGCTGATCGACGGTGCCCCGCAGTCGCACGTCGACCTCGACGACCCGGCGTACCTGTCCTTCGAGTACCAGCGCCGCCTCGGGCACGTCATCGACCTGGCCGTTCCGCCGGGCAAGCCCGTGCAGGCCGTGCACCTCGGCGGCGGCGCCCTCACCCTCGCCCGCTACGTCGCCGCCACCCGCCCCCGCTCCACCCAGCAGGTCGTCGAGAAGGACGCCGGCCTCGTCCAGCTGGTCCGCCGGGAGCTTCCCCTGGACCCCGGCGCGCGGATCCGGGTGCGCTCCGCAGACGCCCGCGCCGGGCTGGCCAAGGTGCCCGACGGCTGGGCACAGCTGGTCGTCGCGGACGTCTTCAGCGGGGCCCGTACCCCCGCCCATCTGACGTCCACCGAGTTCCTGGACGAGGTCCGGCGCGCGCTCGCGCCCGGCGGGGTCTACGCCGCCAACCTCGCCGACGGTCCGCCGCTCGCCCATCTGCGCGGCCAGATCGCCACCGCCGCCGACCGCTTCCCGGAGCTCGCCCTCGTCGCCGACCCGGCCGTACTGCGCGGCAAACGCTTCGGCAACGCGGTCCTCGTCGCCTCCGACCACCCGCTGCCGGTCGCCGAACTCACCCGCCGCGCCGCCTCCGACCCGCACCCCGCGCGCGTGGAGCACGGCCGCGCGCTGACCGACTTCACCGGCGGCGCGGTGCCCGTGACGGACGCGGCGGCGGTGGCCTCCCCGGCGCCGCCCCCGTCCGTCTTCAAGTGACTCAGTAGCTGCCGATCTCCACCCGCGGCGGCCCGTCGTGCCAGGTGCAGAACACCGACACCCGGTCCGCGCCCGAGGTGAACTCCACCCGGATCCACGACTCCGTCTTCCACACCTGCATCGACCAGCCCGCGCCCGGCGTCGCCGACACCAGGGACGCGGACGACGTACCGAGGTCGAAGACCGCCCGGCCGCCGTCGGTGTCGTAACTCCTGACCCGGCCGGACGTGGTCGGCGAGGGACTCGCCGGAGGCTCGGCGGAGGCGGACGGCGCGGTCCGCGACGGAGTGGGGGACGGCTCGTCGGGGGTCCCGCTCGGCTCCGGCGAGGGGCTGCCCGACGGCGACGGCCGCCTGGTGGACGAGGCCAACGACCCCGAACCCCCGGCGTCCTCCGACTCCCGCGCCTCCCGCACGGAGGCGTCGGCCGCCGTGATGGGCAGGGCGCGGGGGCGGTCGTAGGCCGTGCCCGCCATCACCGTGTGGACGCCCCACCAGGACAGCGTGACCGCCGCGCCGGTGGCGAGCAGCCAGGCGAGTACGTGTACGAGTCCTCTGCGCATCGCGGCCATACTGCCTCACGAGCCACACGCGTGTCGCCCGAACGGAGACGGAACGACGGCGGAACGAGGGCGGAGCCGGGGCGGGCGGGAGTTGTCCACAGGCCCGCGCCGGGTTGGTCCGCATGGCGTACGGTGCCGCCCATGGCAAGTGTGCTCGTGGTCGAGGACGACCAGTTCGTACGCTCGGCGCTCATCCGGCATCTGACCGACGCCTCGCACACCGTGCGCAGCGTCGGTACGGCACTGGAGGCGCTGCGCGAGGTCGCCCATTTCCGTTTCGACGTGGTGATCCTCGACCTCGGCCTGCCCGACCTGGACGGCTCCGAGGCGCTGAAGATGCTGCGCGGCATCACCGACGTACCGGTGATCGTCGCCACCGCCCGGGACGACGAGGCGGAGGTCGTACGGCTGTTGAACGCGGGCGCGGACGACTACCTCACCAAGCCGTTCTCCGTCGAGCACCTGTCGGCCCGGATGGCGGCCGTACTGCGCCGCGCCCGGACCGGCCCCGCGGAGGCGGCCCCGTCGACCGTCATCCGGGTCGGCGGCCTCACCGTCGACCCGCTGCGCCGCCAGGCCGAACTGGACGGCGCCCGGCTCGACCTGACCCGCCGCGAGTTCGACCTGCTCGCCTTCCTGGCCGGCCGGCCGGGAGTCGTCGTCCCCCGCAAGGAACTGCTCGCCGAGGTCTGGCAGCAGTCCTACGGCGACGACCAGACCATCGACGTCCATCTGTCCTGGCTGCGGCGCAAGCTCGGCGAGACCGCGGCCCGGCCGCGCTACCTGCACACCCTGCGCGGTGTCGGCGTGAAGCTGGAGCCGCCCACGGAGCCGTCCGCCGGGCCGGCCGCGGGGCTTCCCGGAGTGGAGCCGCCGCGATGAGGTGGGCCCTGGTCAAGGTGTCGCTGGCGGTCACCGCGATGGTGGTGGTCGCCTTCGCGGTACCGCTCGGACTGGTCATCCGGGAGATGGCCCGGGACCGCGCCTTCTCCAACGCGGAGCGGGAGGCCGCCGCCGTCGCCCCGGCACTGTCCATCACCACCGAACGCGAGCAGCTCGAGCGCGTCGTCGCCTCCGCGGGCTCGGACGCCGGCATGGCCGTGCACATACCGGCGTCCGGCCAGGAGAACGGCGGCACCGACATCGGCCGGCAGCGCGCCACCGACGAGGACATCGCCGCCGTACGCGAGATGGGCCGCGCCTCCACCACGGAGGTGACCGGCGGCTCCACGCTGCTCCAGCCGGTCGCGCTCAGCTCCGGCGAGATCGCCGTCGTCGAGGTCTACGTCCCCGAGTCCGAGGTCACCAACGGCGTCGGCACGGCCTGGGCGGTGCTCGCCGCGGTCGGCGCCGCCCTGATCGTCGGCTCGGTCGCGGTCGCCGACCGGCTGGGCATCCGGATGGTGCAGCCCGCGCAACGCCTGGTCGAGGGCGCGCACGAACTGGGGGAGGGGAAGCTCGGTGCGCGGGTGCCGGAGGAGGGACCGAACGAACTGCGCCTCGCGGCAGTCGCGTTCAACTCCATGGCCGACCAGGTCGTCCAACTGCTGGCCAACGAACGGGAGCTGGCCGCCGACCTGTCCCACCGGCTGCGTACCCCGCTGACCGTGCTGCGGCTCAACGCGGCCTCGCTCGGCGACGGGCCGGCCGCCGACCAGACCCGGGCCGCCGTCGAGCAGTTGGAGCGCGAGGTCGACACGATCATCCGCACCGCCCGGGACGCCAAACCGCAGACGGCCGCGGCCGGCCCCGGCGCCGGGTGCGACGCGGCCGAGGTGGTGCGGGAGCGGATGGGTTTCTGGTCCGCGCTCGCCGAGGACGAGGGCCGCAAGTGGCGGGTGGCCGGCGCCGACCGGCCGGTGCGCATACCCGTGGCCCGCGCGGACCTGGCCGCCTCCCTCGACGCCCTGCTCGGCAACGTCTTCCGGCACACCGCCGAGGGCACGGCCTTCGCCGTCGACCTGCACAACGGCGAGGACGCGGTGATCGTGCTCGTCTCGGACGCGGGTCCCGGCATACCCGACCCCGCCGCGGCGATGGCCCGGGGCCGGGGCTCGGGCAACGACGGGTCGACCGGGCTCGGCCTGGACATCGTGCGCCGGCTGGCGGAGTCGACGGGCGGGGACGTACGGATCGGCTCCTCCGTGCTCGGCGGCACCGAGGTGCGGATCTGGATCCAGCTGGACGGGCGGACGGCGCCGGCCCGGCAGCGCGGGCACCGGGGAGCCGTTCGACGCCGTCGGCAGTCCCGGCCGACCGCGACCATCAAGTGACCCGACCTACGACCGACCCGGCGCGCACCCCACAAGCCGGGGCGCGGCACCCCCCGTGGAATGCCGCGCCCCCGCCCCGCCCCTCCCCCCCCCGGGCCCCGGCCCCGGGATCAGCGGTCTACCCGGCCGAGTCCACCGGCGGCAGCGTCGCCGTGCGGGCCGCGCGGCCGTACCAGAGGGCGCTCGACTTCGGGGTGCGCTGCTGGGAGACGTAGTCGACGTAGACCGCGCCGAACCGCTTCTCGTAGCCGTAGGCCCACTCGAAGTTGTCCATCAGGGACCACAGGTAGTAGCCGCGGACGTCGGCGCCGTCGGCGATGGCCCGGCGCACCGCCCGGAGGTGGCCGTCCAGGTAGGCGACCCGCTCGGGGTCGTGCACCGTGCCGTCCGCGCCGGGCTTGTCGTCGTAGGCGGCGCCGTTCTCGCTGATGTACAGCGGCAGGCCGGGAGCCTCGCGGTCGTAGCGCATGATCAGCTCGTGCAGGCCGGTCGGGTCGACGCTCCAGCCCATCTCCGTACGCTCGCCCGGCGGCTGGTGGAACGCCACGTCCTCCGCGGCCGGCCACGGCGAGTGGTCACTCGCGCCGTGACCGTCGGCGCGCGGCGCGCGCGAGTCCGCGTCCGCCGCCGACACCACCGTGGGCGTGTAGTAGTTGAGGCAGATCGCGTCCAGCGGCTGGCGGATCAGGCCCAGGTCGCCGTCCTCGACGTGCGACCAGTCGGTCACCGACGCCGTCGCCTCCAGCAGGGTGGCCGGATAGGCGCCGTGCAGGATCGGGCCGTGGAAGATCCCGCCGGACAGGTCGTCGATCTTCCGCGCCGCCGCCAGGTCCGCGGGCCGCTGCGACAGCGGCCGGACCACGGAGGTGTTGAGGCTGATCGCCACCGAGTTGCGGGCCGGCATCACCGAACGCAGGGCCACCGTGCCCAGGCCGTGCGCCAGGTTCAGGTGGTGCGCGGCGCGCAGCGAGGCCGCCGGATCGGTACGGCCGGGGGCGTGCACCCCGGAGGCGTAGCCCAGGAAGGCGGCGCACCACGGCTCGTTGAGCGTGATCCACTGCTCGACCCGGTCGCCGAGCGCCTCGCCGACGATCTGCGCGTACTCGGCGAACCGGTACGCCGTGTCCCGCTCGGGCCAGCCGCCCGCGTCCTCCAGCTCCTGCGGCAGGTCCCAGTGGTAGAGGGTGACGGCCGGCTTGATCCCGGCGGCCAGCAGCTCGTCCACCAGACGTCGGTAGAAGTCCAGGCCGCGCTGGACGGCGGGGCCGCGGCCGGTCGGCTGCACCCGGGGCCAGGAGATGGAGAAGCGGTAGGCGCCCAGACCCAGCTCGGACATCAGCGCCACGTCGTCGCGGTAGCGGTGGTAGTGGTCGACAGCGATGTCACCGGTCTCGCCACCGGCCGTCTTCCCCGGCGTATGGCTGAAGGTGTCCCAGATCGAGGGGGTACGGCCGTCCTCCCGCACCGCGCCCTCGATCTGGTACGCCGAGGTCGCGGCGCCCCACAGGAAGGCAGGGGGGAAGGTCACCGGGGTCACCGGCGTTGCGGACTCAAGCATGGAAGCGCTCCCATAGCAGGTCGTGACGGGTCGTGAGAGACCGACGTGTAGTGATGGCGAGGGGGGAGGTCGGGGCCGGGGCGGCGGTGACCCGGCCCCCGAGGTGAGGCGTCAGCCCTTGACGGCGCCCTGCATGATGCCGCCCACGATCTGCTTGCCGAAGATCGCGAAGACCAGCAGCAGGGGCAGCGTGCCGAGCAGCGCGCCGGCCATGATCAGGGCCTGGTCGGGGGTGAAGCCGCGGCCGAGGCCCGCCACCGCGACCTGCACGGTCGGGTTGCCGTTCTGCGTCAGCACCAGGAACGGCCACAGGAAGTCGTTCCACACCTGCACGAACGTCAGCATGCCGAGCACGGCCATCGCGGGCCGCGCCGTCGGGAACACCACGTGCCAGATCACCCGCCAGCTGCTGGCACCGTCCACCCGGGCGGCCTCGATGATCTCGTCCGGCAGCGCCTGGAGCAGGTACTGCCGCATGAAGAACACGCCGAACGCGCTGACCAGGGACGGGAAGATCACCGCCTGGAGCTGGTCGGACCAGTCCAGCTTGGCGACCATCATGTACAGCGGGATGACGCTGAGCTGCGGCGGCACCATCATCGTGCCGACCACGACCAGCATCAGCGCGTTGCGCCCCCGGAATCTCAGCTTGGCGAAGGCGAAGCCGGCGATCGTCGCCATGAAGACGACGGTGGCCGAGGAGATCCCCGCGACGATCGTGGTGTTGAGGATCGCCTCGCCCATATTGGCGTCGGTCCAGGCGATCTCCAGCTTGTCGAAGAGGTTGGAGCCGAACCAGAGCGGCGGCGGGGTCTGGGCCAGGCGCTGGTTGTCGCGGGAGGCGGCGATCGCCGTCCACACCAGCGGGAACAGCGAGCCGAGCGTGAACAGGGCGAGGATGATGTACGCGATCGGCCCGGCGTGCAGTTGCCCGCCGGCCCGGGACGCCTTGGACCGGCGGCGCCGCCGCGGAGGCTCGGACACCGGCTCGGCCGGGGGTTTCGTCAGGGTCGTCGTCACGGCCGGTTCTCCTTAACTACTGGCGCGCAGCCGGCGCGAGATGACGTAGTTGACGAGCCCGATCACGATGAGGATCAGGAACATCGTCCAGGCGATCGCGGAGGCGCGGCCCAGGTGCTGGTTGACCCAGCCCTGCTCGTACAGGTACAGGCCGAGCGTCTGGAACTGGTGCTGGCCGCCGCCCGAGGCGCCCTTGTTGGCGTCGAACAGCAGCGGCTCACCGAACAGCTGCGAGGCGCCGATGGTCGACACGACGACCGTGAACAGGATCGTCGGGCGCAGCGCGGGCAGCGTGACGTGGATGAACTGCCGCCACCGGCTGGCACCGTCCAGCGCCGCCGACTCGTACAGGTCCTGCGGGATCGCCTGCATCGCCGCCAGGTAGATCAGCGCGTTGTAGCCGGTCCAGCGCCAGATGACGATCGACGAGACGGCGAACTGGGACGCCCACTTGTCGTTCTGCCAGTCGACCTTGCCCAGGCCCACCGAGTCGAGCACCCAGTTGATCATGCCGTAGTCGCGGCCGAAGAGCAGTACGAAGACCAGCGCGGCGGCGGCGATCGACGTGGCGTACGGCGCGAGCATGATGACGCGGTAGAAGGTGGAGCCGCGCAGCTTGTAGTTGAGGATGTGCGCCAGGCCCATCGCCATCATCAGCTGCGGCACCGTGGAGATGATGCCGATGGTCAGTGTGTTCTTCGCGGCGTTCCAGAAGAAGTCGTCGTCGAAGATCCTGGTGTAGTTGTCCAGGCCCGTCCACGCCATGTCGGTGGGCGCCGTCAGCTCCACCGTGTGCAGCGAGGCCCAGCCGGTGTAGATCAGCGGGAACAGGCCGAACGCGGCGAAGAACACGAAGAACGGTGCGACGAACGCGTACGGGCTCCAGCGCATGTCCCGCTGCCAGCGGCGGGAGAGCCGGGCCCGTTTCCTGGCCACCTCGTCGGGGACCGCGTCACCGGGCGGTCCGCCCGGGGCCGCGCCCCCCTTGGCGGGGGGCGCGGCGGTGTCGTGCCGGGTGGTCATTCCGGTCACTTCTCCAGGTTGTTGTCGATGGTCTTGGTGGCGTTCTCCCAGGCCTCCTCGGGCGACTTGCCCTGGGTGACGAGGATGACGCCGTTGTCGGTCAGACCCTGCTGGATGATCTGGTCCTTCGGGCCGATCACCTGGGCCGGGATGGCCTCGGCGGCCTTGGCGAAGATGTCACCGATCGGCGCGGCACCGGTCATCTCGTTCTTCGCGTCCGTCACCTGGGGAAGCTTGTAGGCGGCCGGGGCGCTCGGGAAGCTGCCCTGCACGGCGAACAGCTTGGCCTGCTGCTCCGGCGCGGTCAGCCAGGCGACCAGCTTCTGCGCCTCCTTCACGTTCTTGCCGCTCTTGGGCACGCCCAGGAAGGAGCCGCCCCAGTTGCCGGACTTCGGAGCCACGGCCACGTCCCACTTGCCGGCCGCATCGGGCTGGGACTTGCCCTTGATGGTGCCGATCATCCACGGCGGGCAGGCGACGGTGGCGAACAGGTTGTTGGAGATGGTCTGTTCCCAGGCCGGCTGGAACTGGGTCTGCGCCTGGACCAGGCCCTTCTCCGCGGCCTCCGCGGTCAGGTCGAAGGCGTCCTTGACGGCCGGGTTGGTCTTGTAGATGACCTCGCCGGAGGAGTCGTAGAACTTCTCCTCCTCGCTGCTGAGGATGGCGTTGATCAGACCGCCGGGCGAGTCCATGAAGTAGGTGTCCTTGCCGGCACCCTTCTTGTACTTCTCGCCGGTCTCGACGAACTTCTTCCAGTCCCCGGCCCACAGCGCGCTGACCTCGTCGCGGTCGGTCGGCAGGCCCGCCTTCTCGAAGAGGTCCTTGCGGTAGCAGATGGCCATCGGGCCGATGTCGGTGCCGAGGCCGACCGCCTGGCCGTCCTTGGTGACGCCCTGCTTCCACTTCCAGTCCAGCCAGCTGCTCGGCTGGACGCCCTCGACCTTGGCCATGTCGGCGAACTTGTCCGCCTGGGTCGCGACGACCTCGGCTATGTTGCCGACCTCGATGGCCTGGACGTCCTGGAGGCCGCTCTCGGTGGTGAGGTGGTTGACCAGAGCGGGGTAGTAGTTCTCGTTCCGCTCGGTGACGGTCTCCTCGACGTTGATGTCGGGGTTGAGCTTCTCGTACTCCTCGTAGAGGCCCGCCTCCTTGAAGCCCATGGTGCCGAACAGGCCGAGGGTGATGGTGGTCTTGCCGCTGCTGTCGCCCGACGACGAGCTGTCCTCGTCGTTGCCGTCGTCGGCGCAGCCGGCCAGCAGCCCGGCGCCCAGCGACGCGATGGCCGCGACGACCACCGCCTTGCGGGCGGATCGATTACGTGCTGCTCGCATTGCGTCCTCCTGTTGCCCTGACGTGCCGACCCCCCGGCCAACTACATGGTTGGGCCCGCTGCTTCATGTGGTTCGTTCGACGCTGCGGCTCGGGCGGGGAACGTGCGGGATGTGTATGTGCCAGGTAGTGTGGGAGCGCTCCCACAAGT
The DNA here is from genome assembly GCF_031597775.1 of Streptomyces sp. BB1-1-1. Taxonomy (NCBI): domain Bacteria; kingdom Bacillati; phylum Actinomycetota; class Actinomycetes; order Kitasatosporales; family Streptomycetaceae; genus Streptomyces; species Streptomyces sp. BB1-1-1. The sequence continues at coordinate 5,554,890 of NZ_CP134203.1, forward strand.
GATGTGTTGAAGAGTCGTCGGTCCGGGCGGGGGTGTCAAGGGCGCGGACGCGACGAAATGCGTTCAGTTATCGGCCTGTTAACTGGACGTCGCGAGCGGCGTCGAGGCACCTCCCCACGGCGGGCGGCGGCCCGGAGCCGGTCATTACACCCGACCGGCCTGTTAAATTCCAGGCCAGCCGCAGAGTGCGGGGTGTCGACGGGAGGCGGAGCCGATGGCAAGCCACGGAGCGCGTGGGCGGAGCGGTGGCCGGCCCACCCTCGAAGAGGTGGCGGCACGGGCGGGCGTCGGCAGAGGAACGGTCTCCCGGGTGATCAACGGCTCGCCCCGGGTCAGCGACGCGACCCGGGCGGCGGTGGAGGCGGCGGTCGCGGAACTCGGCTACGTTCCGAACACGGCGGCCCGCGCCCTGGCCGCCAACCGCACGGACGCCATCGCGCTGGTGGTGCCCGAGCCGGAGACCCGTTTCTTCGCGGAACCGTACTTCTCGGACATGCTGAAGGGTGTCGGCTCCGAACTGTCCGACACCGAGATGCAACTGCTGCTGATCTTCGCGGGCAGCGACCGGGAGCGGCAGCGGCTCGCCCAGTACCTGGCCGCGCACCGCGTGGACGGCGTCCTGCTGGTCTCGGTGCACGCCGACGACCCGCTGCCCGACCTGCTGTCCCAGCTGGAGATCCCCGCGGTGATCAGCGGCCCGCGCTCGGCCCGGGAGTCGCTGGCGTCGGTGGACTCGGACAACTACGGCGGCGCCCGCTCGGCCGTCGAACACCTGCTGTCCCGAGGCCGCCGCCACATCGCGCACATCACCGGCCGCCTCGACGTCTACGGTGCCCAGCGGCGCGTCGACGGCTACCGCGAGGCCCTGCGCGACGCGGGCCACGACGCGGACGAGCGGCTGATCGAGGCGGGGGACTTCACGGAGGAGGGCGGGCGCAGCGCCATGGTGGAGCTGCTGCGCCGCCGCCCCGACCTGGACGCCGTCTTCGCCGGCTCGGACGTCACCGCGGCCGGCGCCCGCCAGGCCCTGCGCGAGGCGGGCCGGCGCATCCCGGACGACGTGGCGCTGGTCGGCTACGACGACTCGGCCATCGCCCGCCACATGGAGCCGCCGCTGACCAGTGTGCGGCAGCCCATCGAGGAGATGGGCCGCGCGATGATAGACCTGCTGCTCACCGAGATCGCGGACCGCCGCCCGGCGGCCTCGCGGGGGCTGGAGCGGCACCAGGTGGTGCTGCCGACGGAGCTGGTGGAGCGGGCGTCGTCGTGACGTGCCCCGGCGGGGCGTCGGCCGGTGACCTCTCCCCGGGGCCATCGGCCGCTGCGCGGCCTCGTCGCCGGTCCGGTCTGCGAGGGAACGCAGTCAGCCGGTGACCTTCTCGCGAAGGTCACCGGCTGACGGATCAGGGTGAGTGACGGGACTTGAACCCGCGGCCACCTGGACCACAACCAGGTGCTCTACCAACTGAGCTACACCCACCATGGCCGGTCTTCGGAACCCGTGGTGGGTGTCCCCGACCGGCTGAGAAAAAGTGTACAGGGTCCGAAGGGGTGCTCGCGCACGCCTTTACCGGGCCCGCACGGCGTGCTGTTACCGGGCCCGCACGACGTGCTTCGCGGCGATCGCCTTGGCGGTTTCGGAGTCGGGACCGGGCTGCGGGACGAAGACGGCTTCCCGGTAGTAGCGCAGTTCGGCGATGGATTCGCGGATGTCGGCGAGCGCCCGGTGGTTGCCGTTCTTCTCGGGGCTGTTGAAGTACGCCCTCGGGTACCAGCGGCGGGCCAGCTCCTTGATCGAGGAGACGTCGACGATCCGGTAGTGGAGGTAGTCCTCCAGCGTCGCCATGTCCCTCAGCAGGAAGCCGCGGTCGGTGCCGACCGAGTTGCCGCACAGCGGCGCCCTGCCGGGCTCCTTCACGTGCTCCCGGACGTAGGCCAGGACCTGCGCCTCGGCGTCCGCCAGCGTCGTGCCGCCGTCGAGCTCGGCGAGCAGGCCGGACGCGGTGTGCATCTGACGCACCACCTCCGGCATCGTCTCCAGGGCCCGCTCCGGCGGACGGATGACGATGTCGACACCTTCGCCGAGGATGTTCAGCTCGGAGTCGGTGACGAGGGCGGCCACCTCGATGAGAGCGTCGTCGGACAGCGAGAGGCCGGTCATCTCGCAGTCGATCCACACCATGCGATCGTTCATGCGGACACCCTACGGCTGACCTCCGTGGGATGGGCCCCCGGCATCGGTGTGGGCCTCGCCGGGGGCTGCCGCCCCCGGGCCCCGGCATCGGCCTGGACGGCCTCGTCCTCAAACGCCGGACGGGCTGAGTGGGTCGGCCCGACCGGCATCGGAGGGTGCGGCCGGACGGACGGAACCGCCCGTCCGGCGTTCACAGGTTCACGGCGCGCTGCGCTGCCCCGGCAGGCTCGCCGCCGTCGGCATCGGCGGTGCGCTGCGGCGGGTCTGGTACGGGACGGCGCTCTCCGGTGGCAGGGCGGCGGCCTCGGGCGGGACGGGAACCCGGGGGGCTCCCTCGGTGCCGGCCTCCGTGACCACCGTCCGGTCGCCCTGCGGTCGGCGGGCCCGGTAGGCGGCCCGGTAGGCGGCCGGGGACGAACCGAGCTGGCGGCGGAAGTGGCCGCGCAGTGCCACCGGGGAGCGGAAGCCGCAGCGGCCCGCGACCTCGTCCACCGAGTAGTCGGACGTCTCCAGCAGGCGCTGCGCCTGGAGCACCCGCTGGGTGATCAGCCACTGCAGCGGGGCGCTGCCGGTGAGCGAGCGGAAACGGCGGTCGAAGGTGCGGCGGCTCATGTACGCGCGGGCCGCCAGCGTCTCCACGTCGAACTGCTCGTGGAGGTGCTCCAGCGCCCAGGCGACGACCTCGGCGAGCGGGTCGGCGCCGATCTCCTCCGGTAAAGACCTGTCGAGGTAGCGCTCCTGGCCGCCCGAGCGGCGCGGCGGGACCACCAGGCGGCGGGCCAGCGCGCCGGCCGCCTCGTTGCCGTGGTCCGTGCGCACTATGTGCAGGCACAGGTCGATGCCGGCCGCGGTGCCCGCCGACGTCAGCACGTCGCCGTCGTCCACGAACAGCTCGCGCGGATCGACGTGCACCGACGGATAGCGCTTGGCCAGCGTCGGCGCGTACATCCAGTGGGTGGTCGCGGGGCGGCCGTCGAGCAGGCCCGCCGCCGCGAGTACGAAGGCGCCGGTGCACAGCCCGACTATGCGGGCGCCCTCCTCGTGCGCGCGGCGCAGGGCGTCGAGCGCGTCCTCCGGTGGCGGAGAGGTGATCGACCGCCAGGCGGGCACCACGACGGTGCCGGCCCGGGAGATCGCCTCCAGGCCCTGGGGCGCGGTGAGTTCCAGGCCCCCCGTGGTCCGCAGCGGGCCCTCCTCGCCGGCGCACACCAGCAGCCGGTAGCGCGGCACGCCTGCGTCCTGGCGGTCGATCCCGAACACCGACAGCGGTATGGAACTCTCGAAGATGGGGCCGCCGCTGAACAGCAGCACCGCGACGATCTCCTTGCGGCGTCGCCCGGAGAGCTTCCGGGCCGCGGTTTCCGGCGCGGCAGTGGAGTCGTGGCTCATAATTGCTAAGCCCCCCTCGGTGGTCGCGGCGCCCTGATCCTTTCGGGTCTGTCGCTCCAACACGTTTCCCCTCGGTCCTGCACGAGTCCCCCGCCGTAGACAGTCAAGATCGAATCTACTGTGTCCCATCGCGCCGAGGTGGCCGGTTCGGCACTTGGGACATTGTCGACATGGCAACTTGGCGTGAAGCAGTCGATCACGAAGCGTGGCACTCCGGGGCGCCCCAGGGAAGTGCGCCTTGTCGCAGTGGCCAATCCCCGTAGGGTGCGCAGGGTCCCGGAGACCCTTTCCGTGCAGGTGGAACGGGGGTTGGGGGGTGGTGGGGGGCAGTGATGAGCCACCCTCAGAAGTTGGCTGAAAAGAAGCGGACGCGTGCGCGGAAACCGGTCAGTCGACCGGTGTGTTTTCCCCGGCGTGCCGTCCGCCCCTGCGGGCCGGCGGCCCGGCCCGGTGCCGGCGACCGGCCCGCACGGCGCCATCCTCGCCGGCCGGCCGCGCCGCGACGCGCTCGGATCGGCGCAGCAGCAGGCGGCAGGCGCCGGTGACGGCGGCCAGACCCAGGGCCGTGCCTGCGGTGCCGGCGAATGAGGTGCCGTACCAGAGGAGTACGACCGGGACGAGGAAGCAGCTGAAGGCCGCCCAGCGGACGAGATCGGTGACGCCGTCCCGGGACGGCGCGGCCGGATCGGGGGCGTCGGGTGCACCGGGCGGCGGCTCGGAGGGTTGGTGCGGTCCGGACATGCGTGCTCCCTGGGGCTGGCGGCATGGAGATCAACGTTTGTGCGAAGCGCCGGTCACGACCGATCACCGACAGTTGAATCCTGTGCAAACCGCCTGTACAGCGCAGCAACCATTGCGTTACGGGCGCCCCCTCGGGCATGCTCCGGGGAACCCGCGGCGGACCGTACGCGGGATCTGGGCGAAGGAGGCGTGGCGCCGTACCCTTGGGGGTATGGGCTTGGGAAGACCATTCCCGGACACACAGCTCCGCCGCACACTGTTGTCCCCCATAGAGGATAAAAACGCCGAGACAGCCATGGCCGGTCACGAATTCTTCGAACCCGCGGACCGCAAGCGGCCCGTCGCCGAACCTACGGCGGCCGAGCCCCTGGCGGCCGAAGATCCACGCCAGTCGTGCGACCCAGCCTTCAAGCACGGCGTCGTCGTCGGCTTCGACGGCTCCACGTCCAGTGAGCGCGCCCTCGCGTACGCCATCGGCATGGCACGCCGGCTCGGCTCGGGCCTGGTCATCGTGCACGTGGCCAACCGGCTGCCCACCACGGTGTGGGCCGGCTGCGAGCCCCCCGTCTTCGTCGACGTACCGGACCACCGCACCGAGGTGCTGGGGCTGGAGCTGGCGTGCGCGGACTATCTCGCCGAGGTGCCCTGGATCCTGGTCGAGCGCGGCGGCGACATCTGCCACGAACTCGAGGAGGTGGGCCGGGAGTATGAGGCGGACGCCATCGTCGTCGGCTCCAGCCACGGCCTGGTGGGCCGCCTCTTCGGCTCCGTCGCCGGCCGGCTCGCCAAGCGGGCGAAGCGGCCCGTGGTGGTCATTCCGTAACGGCCCGGGCGGCGGTTCCGGCCGCTCCGGGGCCCCTCCCTGTCATGCAGCGTGAAGCTACCGACGCGTAGAGGTGTTTGTGCCTTTGTGAAGGGCATATACGGGTCACCGTACAACCGCACATGCATGAAGGGAGCCCGCCGTGGACAACGACGTCTCTGCGGGAAGCACCACCACGATCGTCGGCCGACTCGCGCTCGGCGTCACCCTGCTGGCCTTCGGCGTCGGCCACACCGGCGTGGTCGACGGCGTGACGGCCGCCGACGCCGTGACCGTCGCCCAGTACGTCGGCGGCGTCGCCCTCTTCGTCGCCGGTCTGCTCGCCCTGCGCGACCGGGACACCGCCTCCGGTACGGCCTTCACCGTGCTCGGCGCGCTGTGGTTCACCTGGGCCGTCTCGGTCGGCGGCCAGGTCTCCGCCAACGCGGCGGGACTCTTCCTGCTCCTGTTCGCCCTCGTCGCCCTCTCCCTGACGTTCGCCGGCGGCGATCTGCTCGGGCAGGGGATGTACGGCCTGCTCTGCGTGTCCCTGCTGCTGCTCTCGATCGCCGCCTTCGCGGACGCCGGGGCGCTGGGGAAGGCGGGCGGATGGTTCGCCGTCGCCGCGGGCGTGGTCGCCTGGTACGCGGCGACGGCGGTTCTGGCGCACTGGCCCACGGGTGTCTCGCGACGCGCTGCGGGCCGGGGTGTGACGGCCACCGGTTAGCTGCCGCGGGCCGGGGGGTTGGGCGGCTCCCCGGCGACCGAACGGCCCCCCACGTGTTGGTGGCACACGTGGGGGGCCGTTCGGTTGTGTTGCCCGCGCGGGTGCGTGGAGGGTTGCTCGCGCAGTTCCCCGCGCCCCTAAAAGCCTCTACTCCACCGTCACCGACTTGGCGAGGTTGCGCGGCTTGTCGATGTCCCGGCCCAGGGACAGGGCCGTGTGGTAGGCGAGGAGTTGGAGCGGGATGCCCATCAGGATGGGGTCCAGTTCGTCCTCGTTCTTCGGGACGACGATGGTGTGGTCGGCCTTCTCCTGCTCCTGGTGGGCGACGGCGAGGATCTGGCCGCTGCGGGCCTTGATCTCCTCCATGGCCGCGCGGTTCTTCTCCAGCAGGTCGTCGTCCGGCACGATCGCGACCGTCGGCAGGGCCGGCTCGATCAGCGCGAGCGGGCCGTGCTTCAGCTCGGAGGCCGGGTAGGCCTCGGCGTGGATGTAGGAGACCTCCTTGAGCTTCAGGGAGGCCTCGCGCGCGACCGGGTAGCCCCGCACGCGGCCGATGAAGAGCATCGAGCGGGCGTCGGCGTACTGCGCGGCCAGCTTCTTGATGTCCTCCTCCCGCTCCAGCATCTCGGCGATCTGCGCGGGCAGCTTGCGCAGGCCCTCGATGATCCGCTTGCCGTCGCGCACCGAGAGGTCGCGGGTGCGGCCCAGGTGCAGGGCGAGCAGCGCGAAGGCGACGCAGGTGTTGGTGAAGCACTTGGTGGAGACGACGCAGACCTCGGGCCCGGCGTGCACGTACATGCCGCCGTCGGCCTCGCGGGCGATCGCCGAGCCGACCACGTTGACGATGCCGAGGACACGGGCGCCCTTGCGCTTCAGCTCCTGCACGGCGGCCAGCACGTCGTACGTCTCACCGGACTGGGAGACGGCGATGTACAGGGTGTCGGGGTCGACGACCGCGTTGCGGTAGCGGAACTCGGAGGCGGGCTCGGCGTCGGCGGGGATGCGGGCCAGCTCCTCGATCATCTGGGCGCCGATCTGGCCCGCGTGGTACGAGGTGCCGCAGCCGAGGATCTTCACGCGGCGCACGGCGCGCGCGTCGCGGGCGTCCAGGTTCAGGCCGCCGAGGTGCACGGTGGAGAAGCGGTCGTCGATCCGGCCGCGCAGCACGCGGTCCACGGCCTCGGCCTGCTCGTGGATCTCCTTGTGCATGTACGTGTCGTGGCCGCCCATGTCGTAGGAGGCGGCCTCCCACTCCACGGTGGTCGGCTCGGCGGTGGTGCGGGTGCCCTCGGTGGTGTACGTGCGGAAGTCGTCGGCCTTGAGGGTGGCCATCTCGCCGTCGTCGAGGGTGACTATCTGGCGGGTGTGGGCGACCAGCGCGGCGATGTCCGAGGCGACGAACATCTCCTTCTCGCCGATGCCGAGGACGACCGGCGAGCCGTTGCGGGCGACGACGATGCGCTCGGGGAAGTCGGCGTGCATCACGGCGATGCCGTAGGTGCCCTCGATCAGCCGGAGGGTCTCGCGGACCTTGTCCTCCAGCTTCTCCGCCTCGGAGCGGGCGATGAGGTGGACGAGGACCTCGGTGTCGGTCTCGGAGAGGAACTCGACGCCGTCCGCCTCCAGTTTGCGGCGCAGGTCGGCGGCGTTGTCGATGATGCCGTTGTGCACGACGGCGACCTTGTGGTCGGCCGACATGTGCGGGTGGGCGTTCAGGTCGGACGGGGCGCCGTGGGTGGCCCAGCGGGTGTGGGCGATGCCGGTGGTGCCCTTGAAGCGCGCCGGGACCTTGGCCTCCAGGTCGCGGACCCGGCCCTTGGCCTTGACCATCTTCAGGCCGGCCGCCTTGGGCGAGGTGACGACGATGCCCGCCGAGTCGTAGCCGCGGTACTCCAGGCGCTGGAGGCCCTCAAGCAGCAGGGGGGCGACATCACGCTTGCCGATGTATCCGACGATTCCGCACATGTATACGTAAACCTCGTGTCCCTCTTCGGCTTCTCAGCCGTAGACGATGCGGCGCAACTGGCGGAGCGACAGCTCCGGCGGTGCGACCGCCCGGTATTTCAGGTCCGCCTCGATCCGCTCGAAGATCGTCGCGTTCACCAGGCCCTGGGCCTGGAGCTCGCGGTGGCGGCGACGGACGTACTCCTCGGTCGTCTCCTCGAAGTAGGCGAGCACGTCCTGGATCACGCGCAGCGCCTCGCCCCGGCTCAGGGGGGTGGACCGCGTCAGATGATCAACGAGTTCGTCGTGCACCCGGTAGATCCTGGGGTACGAGTGAGGGTTTCGCAAGAATCCTGCCCGATTTCGGGCAAGCCTGCCGCATGTGCGTGACTACATCCGTTTCAGCACTGCCTGCTTCGCCAGGGTGAACTCCTCGTCCGTCAGCACCCCGGAGCGGTGCAGTTCGCCCAGTTCCCGCAGTCGGCGCAGCAGCGCGTCGTGGTCGTCCTCGGTGGTGGTGGGGGCCGGGGCGGGCGTGTCCTCGGCCGGCCGGGCGTCCTCCAGGGCGGCACGGGCCGCCGATGTGGCCGGGTGCGGGAGGCGGGCCTGCACGGCCGCGGCCACCAGCGCCATCAGCGGGTCCCTCTTGAAGCCCCACAGCTCCACCGCGTTGGGGTCGTACTTGGGCGGCGCCTTGGTCGGCGCCGCCCGCACGGTGAAGCGGAGGTGGCCGTTCTCCAGGCCGACCGTCGGCTGCCACTCCACCGCGGTGATGTCCGCGAGGGGCAGGGTGCGCGCTCCGGCGGCCGACTTGGCGTCCTCCGCCTGCCACTTCCACTCCAGGCGCACGCGTTCGCCGTCGAAGCTCGCGATGCCGTCCCCGGCGGACACCGACAGCGGTACGGAGGGGCCGGGCAGCAGGTAGGCGTCCACCGGGCCGGACGGAACCTGGTCGAGGAGCAGGGCGTTGCGCACCTCGTCCACGAAGTACTCGGCGACGCCGTACCGGTCGGACTCCACGATCAGCTGGTACGGGTCGTGCGGCTCGGCCAGCCGGCCGCCGGTCGCGTGCAGCAACGGGTCGGCGCCGTCCCGCAGGCGCAGCCGCAACCGCCCCGACTTCTTGCCCTGCTCGAACGAAACGCCCGCCAACGCCGCCAGCGGGACGAGTAGTTCACCCAGTTCCCTGCGGAGCAGGCCGACGTTCTTGTCCCGCCCGGGAGTCAGCCGCAGGGTGTCGCCGTCGAAGACCCACGTTCCGTCCTTCTGGATGATTTCCGCCATGCGCGGATTGTTTCACCGCTTCTGCGTACGGCGGTTGTGAGGGAGAGTGGTCTACACCCCCATCTGTGCACCATCGTGAAGGGAGCGCACGTGAGACCTCTTCGACGGCACCACAGAACGACTCCCCGACTGACCCGGATCCTGGGCTCGCTGCTGCTGGTCGCCGCGGTCGGCGCCATGACCACCGGCGCGGCGCCGGACCGGAGGACGCCGGCGACCACCCCCCTGGACCGGGTGATTCCGGCTCCCGCGTCGGTCGACCCGGGCGGCTCCCCGTACCGCATCACCCGCGGCACCCACATCCGCGTCGACGACTCGCGCGAGGCCCGCCGCGTCGGCGACTACCTCGCGGACCTTCTGCGGCCCTCCACCGGCTACCGACTGCCCGTCACCTCCCACGGCCACGGCGGCATACAGCTCCGCCTGGACAAGGGCCCGTACGGCGACGAGGGTTACCGCCTGGACAGCGGCCGCGGCGGCGTCACCATCACCGCCCGCAAGGCCGCCGGTCTCTTCCACGGCGTCCAGACCCTCCGTCAGCTCCTGCCCGCCGCCGTCGAGAAGGACTCCGCGCAGCCCGGACCCTGGCTGGTCGCGGGCGGCACCATCGAGGACACCCCGCGCTACGGCTGGCGCGGCGCCATGCTGGACGTCTCCCGGCACTTCTTCACCGTCGACGAGGTCAAGCGCTACATCGACCGGGTCGCCCTCTACAAGTACAACAAGCTCCACCTGCACCTCAGCGACGACCAGGGCTGGCGCATCGCCATCGACTCCTGGCCGCGCCTGGCGACGTACGGCGGCTCCACGGAGGTCGGCGGCGGCCCCGGCGGCTACTACACCAAGGCCGACTACAAGGAGATCCTCCGCTACGCCGCCTCCCGCCACCTGGAGGTGATCCCCGAGATCGACATGCCGGGCCACACCAACGCGGCCCTCGCCTCCTACGCCGAGCTGAACTGCGACGGCGTGGCACCCCCGCTGTACACCGGCATCAAGGTCGGCTTCAGCTCGCTGTGCGTGGACAAGGAGGTCACGTACGACTTCGTGGACGACGTCGTGCGCGAGATCGCCGCGCTCACCCCGGGCCGCTACCTCCACATCGGCGGCGACGAGGCGCACTCCACCCCGCACGAGGACTTCGTGCGGTTCATGGACCGGGTGCAGCCGGTCGTCGCGAAGTACGGCAAGACGGTCATCGGCTGGCACCAGCTGGCCGGCGCCACCCCCGCCGAGGGCGCCCTCGTCCAGTACTGGGGCCTGGACCGCACCAGCGACGCGGAGAAGGCGCAGGTCGCGAAGGCCGCCCAGAACGGGACCGGACTGATCCTGTCCCCGGCCGACCGGACGTACCTGGACATGAAGTACAACAAGGACACTCCGCTGGGCCTGTCCTGGGCGGGTTACGTGGAGGTGCAGCGGTCCTACGACTGGGACCCGGCCGCCTATCTGCCGGGCGCCCCCGCCTCCGCGATCCGCGGGGTCGAGGCGCCGATGTGGACGGAGACCCTGGAGACCCCGGACCAGCTCGACTTCATGGCCTTCCCGAGGCTGCCGGGCGTCGCCGAGCTGGGCTGGTCCCCGGCGAAGACGCACGACTGGGACACCTACAAGGTGCGCCTCGCCGAGCAGGCACCGCGCTGGGAGGCGCTGGGCATCGACTACTACCGGTCGCCGCAGGTGCCCTGGCCGGCCGACTGACCCGCGACGCAACGCCCGACGGGCACCCCGGAGGACCGTCTCCGGGGTGCCCGCCCGTCTGCGCGGGGCCTTCGCCTACCGGCCCGCGAGGGGGTTCTTCAGGTTCCCGATGAGCTGGAGCGCGCCGGACGGGTCCGCGAGGTCCACCATCTGCTCGTTGTTGCGCAGCTGGAGCCGGTTGAGGCAGGACAGCGCGAACTCGGGCGCGAACATGTCGTACCGGTCGAACTTCTCGGCCAGTTCCGGCACCGACTCCTGGTACTCGCGGGTGACCTCCGCGACCGTCCGCCAGAAGTCGTCCTCCTCCACGATCCCCTCGCCGGCGAGGTTCGCGGCGAGGAAGCGGAAGAAGCAGTCGAAGACGTCCGTGAAGATCGACAGGAGCTTCTTGTCCTCCGGGACCTCGACCGCGATCCGGGAGACCTCCGGGGGCAGCACCGCGTCCGGGTCCATCACCGCGATCTCCTCGGCGATGTCCTTGTAGACCGCCCGCTGCACGACCCCGTCCTTCAGGACCAGGATCACGTTCTCGCCGTGCGGCATGTAGACCAGGTCGTAGGCGTAGAAGCTGTGCAGCAGCGGGACGAAGTAGGCCCGCAGGTAGTGCCGCAGCCATTCGGCGGGCGCGAGACCCGACCGCTCGATCAGCGCGCCCGCGAAGGAGGCGCCCTCGTGGTCGACGTGCACGAGGGAGGCCATGGTGGCCAGGGTCTCGCCGTCCTGGAGGGTCGGTACGGGGCTCTCGCGCCACAGCGCGGCCAGCATCTTGCGGTACGGCGAGTAGCGGTCGGTGGCCTGCTCGTACTCCAGGTGCCGGTAGCCGACGGCCGCCCGCTCCCGGATGATCGACAGGCCCGTCGACTTGAGCACCGGGTCGCCCTCGATGAGCTGGGCCAGCCAGTCGTTGATGGCCGGCGTCGCCTCCATGTACGCCGCCGACAGGCCGCGCATGAAGCCCATGTTGATGACGGACAGGGCCGTCTTCACGTAGTGCTTCTCGGGGTGCGAGGTGTTGAAGAAGGTGCGGATGGACTGCTGCGCCAGGTACTCGTCGTCGCCCTCGCCCAGGCAGACCAGGTGCCCGCGGGCGACCTCGGCGGCGAAGGTGACGGTGAGCTTGTTCCACCACTGCCAGGGGTGGACCGGGATGAACAGGTAGTCGGCCGGGTCCAGGCCCCGCTCGCGCAGCACGCCGTGGAAGCGGTCGACGGTCGCCTCGCCCAGCTCGTCCCGTACGAAGGACTCGTACTCGATCCCGACACCGGCCGTGAACGCCGCTCGGGAGCGGTGCGCGGCCAGCCACACCAGCCGGACCGGGCTCGCGGTCTCCGGGGCGTACGACAGGTACTCGTGGATGCCGAAGCCGAGCCGCCCGTTGTTGGCGACGAAGCAGGGGTGGCCCTCGGTCATGCCGGTCTCGACGGCCTGGAAGCCGCTGTTCACCAGCTCGGCGGAGGTGAGCTTCGGCTTGGTCAGCTTGTAGCAGGTGCCGGAGAGGGTGGAGGAGATCTCCTCCAGATAGACGGGCAGGATCGCGTCGCTCAGGCCCAGGGACTCCTTCAGCTCGATGAAGAAGTCCAGCGCGGCGAGCGGGAGCTCGGTGCCGTCACGGTGGCGGGTGATCGAGTCCGCGTCCACCTGCCAGTGGTCCAGAGCGCGGACGGTGGCGGTGAACCGGTACTCGGTCTTGCCGTCGTCGGAGCGGACGACGTACGCGTCCCCCGCGGACTGCTCCGGCGTGATCAGCCGCTCGTGCGTGAACTCGGCGAGGGCCTTGCGGATCAGGAGGCGGTTGGCCTGGTCCCAGCGCTCGGGGGAGAGGTGGGCGACGGCGTCGGCGAGGCTCATGCGGACACCGCCTTCTCGAACTGCTCGCGGGTGCAGAAGCTCAGCAACGCCTTCTTCTCCGGCTTCTGGATCTCGCGCTCGGGCACGAATCCGACGGCTGCGTTCAGGGCGTGGACGGCCTTGTTGTCGAGGTCCGGTTCGACGACGACGCGGGCGGTCGCCGGGTCGGCGAACAGTTCGGCCATGACGGCGGTGATGACGGCGCGGGTGAAGCCGTGCACGGGCCGGTCGGTGGGGGCGACCAGGAAGTGCATGCCGACGTCGCCCGGCTCGGGCTCGTACAGGCCGACCAGCTCGCGGTGGGCCGGGTCGTACTTCTCCATCAGGAAGGCGGGGGCGCCGTCGTGCAGGCCGACGTAGGCGTGGTGGTGCTCGTCGGCGGCTATCTCCATGTAGGCGCGCTCGACGTCGACCAGTTTCGCGTCCCGCATCATCCAGAACGCGGACTTGGGGTGCGTGACCCAGCCGTGCAGCAGCTCGGCGTCCCTCAGCGGGTCGAGGGGGCGGAGGGTGAGCGCGCCGATGCCGGCGGCCGTGGGGGTGGTGGTGCTCATGCGCTGAACTCCTGGAACGCGATCGACTTCTCGACCGGGTAGTACTCGGTGCCGAGCAGCTCTCGGACGATGTAGCTGTTGCGATAGGCACCCATGCCCAGATCGGGGCTGGTGATGCTGTGCGTGTGGACACCCGCGTTCTGGAGGAACACGCCGCCGCCCGTGACGTCGACGGCGTAGTTGCGGGCGACGTCGAAGTTGCCCCGGGAGTCGTAGCGGAGCCGGTCCCGGACGGGCTTGAGGAACTCCGGCTCGGCGTACCGGTAACCGGTGGCCAGGATCAGCCCCTCGGTGTCGATCTCGAAGTCCTTGCCCTGCTCCTCCTGGCGGAAGCCGAGCGTGTACGTGCCGTCCGCGTACCGGGCGTCGGTCAGCGCCGAGTTGGTGAGCAGGCGGGTGGGGACGGGACCGCCGAGCTTCTTCTGGTAGAGCAGGTCGAAGATCTCGTTGATCAGGTCGCCGTCGATGCCCTTGAACAGGCCCTTCTGCTCGCTGGTGAGGCGGTAGCGGGTCGGCTCCGGGAGCGCGTGGTAGTAGTCCACGTACTCCGGCGAGGTCATCTCCAGGGTGAGTTTGGTGTATTCGAGGGGGAAGAAGCGCGGGGAGCGGGTGACCCAGTTGAGCTGGTAGCCGTGGACGTCGATCTCGCCGAGCAGGTCCTGGTAGATCTCGGCGGCGGACTGGCCGCTGCCGACCAGGGTGATCGACTTCTTCTTCACCAGCTCCGTCCGGTGCTGCACGTAGCGGGAGTTGTGGATGAAGTCGCCGGCCAGGCCCCGGCAGGCGTCCGGGATGTGCGGCGGGGTGCCGGTGCCGAGGACCAGGCGGCGGGCGCGGTACGTGTCGCCGCCCGTGGTCGCGACGGCGTACAGCTCGTCCCGCTCGTCGTACGTCACCTCGGTGACCGTCGTGCTGAAGCGGACGCAGCTCAGTTTGTTCGCGGCCCAGCGGCAGTAGTCGTCGTACTCGACGCGCAGCGGGTAGAAGTTCTCCCGTATGTAGAACGAGTACAGCCGGCCCTTCTCCTTCAGGTAGTTCAGGAAGGAGTAGGGGGACGTCGGGTCGGCGAGGGTGACCAGGTCCGACATGAACGGGGTCTGGAGGTGGGCGCCGTCCAGGAACATGCCGGCGTGCCACTCGAAGTCCGGCTTGGACTCCAGGAAGACGCCGTTCAGCTCGCCGATGGGCTCGGTGAGGCAGGCCAGGCCGAGGTTGAAGGGGCCGAGGCCGATCCCCACGAAGTCGTACGGGGCACTGGCTTCAGGAAGCGCGGTCAAGGGACTCTCCCAGGTACTGCTCGGCGTGGCCGGCGATCAGGTCGAGGACGGCGGCGATGTCGGCCGTGGTCGTCTCGGGGTTGAGCAGGGTGAACTTCAGGTAGTGGCGCCCGGCCACCTTGGTGCCCGCGACCACGGCGTCGCCGGAGGCGAACAGGGCCTTGCGCGCGTACAGGTTGGCGCGGTCGATCTCGGCGGGGTCGGTGACGGCCGCCGGTATGTAGCGGAAGACCAGCGTGGAGAGCGACGGCTGGACCACGACGTCGAAGCGCGGGTCGGCGGCGAGCAGTTTCCAGCCCTCGGCGGCCAGGTCGCACACCTCGTCGAACAGCGCGCCGATGCCGTCGGCGCCCATCACGCGCAGGGTCATCCACAGCTTGAGCGCGTCGAAGCGGCGGGTGGTCTGGAGGGACTTGTCCACCTGGTTGGGGATACGTTCCTCCACCATGCGGCGCGGGTTGAGGTACTCCGCGTGGTAGGTGGCGTGGCGCAGCGTGGCCGCGTCCCGGACCAGCACGGCCGACGAACTCACCGGCTGGAAGAAGGACTTGTGGTAGTCCACGGTGACCGAGTCGGCGCGCTCGATGCCCTCGATGCGGTCCCGGTACTTCAGGGAGGCGAGCAGCCCGCAGCCGTAGGCCGCGTCCACGTGCATCCACACGCCGTACTGCTCGCACAGTTCGGCGATCTCGGGCAGCGGGTCGATGGAGCCGAAGTCGGTGGTGCCGCCGGTGGCGACGACGGCCATCGGGACGAGGCCGTTCTCCTTGCAGCGCTCCAGTTCGCGGGCGAGGGCGACGGTCTGCATGCGCTTGTCGTGGTCGACGGGGATCGACACGACGGCGTCGGGGCCGAGGCCGAGGAGTTTCGCCGACTTCTTGACGCTGAAGTGGCTGACCTCGGAGGCGAAGACCCGCAGGTCGGCGAAGTTCTCCGTCTTCGCCTCCTCGCGGGCCAGCAGCAGCGCCTGGAGGTTGGACTGGGTGCCGCCGGAGGTGAACACGCCGTCGGCCGCCGGGCCGAGGCCGATGCGGGCGGTGGTCCAGTCGATCAGTTTCCGCTCGATGAGCGTGCCGCCGGCCGACTGGTCCCAGGTGTCCAGGGAGGAGTTGACGGCGGACAGCACCGCCTCGCCGAGCACGGCCGGGATGACGACCGGGCAGTTGAGGTGGGCGAGGTAGCGGGGGTGGTGGAAGTAGACGGCGTCGCGGAGGTAGACGTCCTCCAGCTCGTCGAGGACCGCGGCCGTGTCGTGCAGCGGCTTGTCGAGGTCGATCTCGTCGATGCGGGGGGAGAGGGCGTCGACCGTGACGCCGGTGAACGGGCGGTCGGTGGTGGCGATTTTGGCGGCCACCCGCTCGACTCCTTCGGTCACGGAGCGGCGGTACTGCTCCGCGGTGGTGTCGTTGAGCAGGTGCGAGCGCATGTGGGGGTCCTCCGGTTGGGGACGGGCCGAGAGGGGGACGGGGAGAGGGCGGAGCCCTGGGTCGACTTAGGTTAGCCTAACCTAAGTGTCTTCGATCAAGCGCATGCCTCTACGTGACTGTCGTCACTTGCGCATCATCGGCGCGTTACGGACGGTGAGTTGAGGCTTGGGGGTGCCGGTCGTCAGCCCTGCTCGCGGAGTTGCTCCTCCGTCAGACCCTGGCGCCAGTAGCCGACGAAGGTGACGCGGCGGCGGTCGATGCCGCGTTCGCCCACGAAGTGCCGGCGCAGTTGCTTGACGCGGCCGGACTCGCCGGCGATCCAGACGTACGGGCGCTCGGCGGGCGGCAGCTGGGCCGCGCGCAGGGTGGTGAGGGTGGCCTCGGGGCCGCTGGTGACGTCCCTGACCAGCCAGTTGACCTCGGCGTCGGCCGCCGTCGTCAGCTTCTGCACGTCCTCGGCGTGCGGCACCTCCAGCCAGACCCGGGCGCGGGTGCCGGGCGGGAGTGACTCGACGATGGCGCAGGCGGCCGGTACGGCGGTCTCGTCGCCCCAGACGACCACCAGGTCGGCGTCCTCGGGCGGCCGGAAACGGATCGCCCGGTTGTCGGCGACCGCCGGGCCGAGCAGCACGACCCGGTCGCCGGGGGCGGCGTCGGCGGCCCAGCGGGAGGCGGGGCCCGCCTGGAAGGCGGCCCCGGGTTCGACGCCGTGCAGCACGAAGTCGATGTCTATCTCCGCGGTGTCCCCGTGGGCGTCCCGGCGCAGGGCGCGCAGCGTGTAGGAGCGCATCACCGCCCGTACGTCGTCGGGCAGTTCCCGCCACCCCTGCCACCAGCCGTCCCCCAGCTCGATGGGCACAGCGGGCTCCGACTGCCCCGGGTGCGGCAGGAACAGCGACAGGGACTGGTCCTGTCCGCCGGAGTGGAAGGCGCCCAGGTCGGGCCCGGCGAAGGTGACCCGGGTCAGAGACGGACCGAGCCGCCTCGTCCGTACGACCTGGAGGGAGAAGAAACGGAACGGGGCGGCCACGGCCGTCGTCATGAAGGGCTCCGGGGGAGAAGGGGGGAAGGTCAGCCGACCTTCTTGGCGTTCTCGATCGCCTCGGCCAGGTTGTCGAGGAGCGGCGTGCACTTGTCGTAGGACAGGATCGGCTCGGGGGAGCGGGAGATGACCTGGCCGGCCTTGACCGCGGGCAGCTGCTTCCAGGTGCCCTCGGTGATGTCGGCGGGCTGGATGGTCGAGGCGCGGTCGTCCATGATGATGACGTCCGCCGGGTACTTGTCGACGTTCTCCCAGCTCAGGCTCTCGAACCAGCCGCCGGTCGCCTTCTTGGCCGCCTCGGAGGGCTCGACGAAGTTGACGCCGAGGGCCTTGAAGTACTCCAGGTCGACGGAGAGGTTGGTGCCGGAGACGTAGAAGAGCTCGGCGCTCGCGGAGCCGGCCAGCACCCTGATCTCGGGCTTGGCCTTGGCGGCGGCGCGCAGCCGGGCCGCGGCCTTCTCGAAGGCGGCCTTGGCGTCGGTGACCTTCTTGGCCTTCATGTCCGCGCCGAGCGACTCGGCCAGCTCCCACATGCGCTGGAGCGGCTGGGTGAGCTGACGGTCGAAGACGGAGATCGCGACGCTCGGGGCGAGCTTGGCGACCTTGTCCTTGGAGTCCTCCGGGACGGACCAGAGGGTGCCCGCGGTGTCGAACGTCGTGGTGATGAGCACCTCGGGGGCGAGGGTGGCGTACTTCTCGACGTTGAGCTTGCCCCACTCGTTGCCGAGGACGGTGACCTTGCTGACGTCGAGGTCGCCGGCCTGGACGTCGGGCTTGCCGTCCTTGGTCGTGGTCGGCCCGAACACGCCCTTGACCTGGACGCCGTAGTCGTGGAGAGCGGCGGCGACACCGGTGAAGGCGACGATGTTCGTCGGGACCTTGTCCAGCTTCACGGTCGTGCCGCGGTCGTCCTTGAAGGACCAGGGGCCGGACTTGGCGGCCGTCCCGTCGTCCGAGCCACCGCTTTTCGCGTCCTCGTCACCGCAGGCCGTGAGCACGGCACCGAGGCCGAGTGCGCCGCCCGCGGCGAGGATTCCGCGACGGGTCAGGTGGGTAGCTCTGGCGTTGAACATGGCGTGGCTGCTTTCGAACGGTGCGGAGCGTCCGCGGGACAAGTTCAAGGTAGGTTAGCCTAACCTCAGATCTTGTCCATAGGGCGGGGCTGCGACCAGCCCCGGACCAACCCCGCCCGGACGGCCCGTGCCTCAGCTCACCAGGCCCAACTCCCTTGCGATCAGCATCCGCTGGACCTCGCTGGTGCCCTCGCCGATCTCCAGGATCTTCGCGTCCCGCCACATGCGGGCCACCGGGTACTCGTTCATGAAGCCGTAGCCGCCGTGGATCTGGGTGGCCTCGCGGGCGTTGTCCACGGCCACCGTCGACGAGTACAGCTTCGCCAGCGCCGCCTCCTTCTTGAAGGGGTCGCCGGTCACCAGCCGGGAGGCCGCGTCGCGCCACGCGAGGCGGGCCGTGTGGGCCTTCATCTCCATGTCGGCGATCTTGAACTGGATCGCCTGGTTGGCGCCGATGGGCTTGCCGAAGGCGTGACGTTCCTTCGCGTACTTGACCGACTCGTCCACACAGCCCTGCGCGAGCCCCGTGCCCAGCGCCGCGATGGCGACGCGCCCCTCGTCGAGGATGCGCAGGAACTGGGCGTACCCGCGGCCCTCCTCGCCCAGCAGGTTCGCCGCCGGGACCCGGACGTCGGAGAAGGACAGCTCACGGGTGTCCGACGCGTTCCAGCCGACCTTCGAGTACGGGGCGGCGACCGTGAAGCCCGGGGTGCCGGACGGCACGATGATCGCCGAGATGAGCGGACGGCCGTCCGGCTTGCGGCCGGTGACCGCCGTGACCGTCACCAGGCCCGTGATGTCGGTACCCGAGTTGGTGATGAAGCACTTGGTGCCGTTGATGACCCACTCGTTCGTCGCCTCGTCGAGGCGGGCCGTCGTCCGCGTCGCGCCCGCGTCCGAGCCGCCGTCCGGCTCGGTCAGGCCGAAGGCGCCGAGGATCTCGCCCGAGCACAGCCGGGGCAGCCACGTCTGCTTCTGCTCCTCGGTGCCGAACAGGTGGATCGGCATCGCGCCCAGCGAGACGCCCGCCTCCAGTGTGATGGCCACCGACGAGTCGACCCGGGCCAGTTCCTCCAGGGCGATACCGAGGGCGAGGTAGTCGCCGCCCATGCCGCCGTACTCCTCCGGGAACGGCAGGCCGAACAGGCCCATGCGGCCCATCTCCCGGACGATCTCGTACGGGAACTCGTGCCGCTCGTAGAAATCACCGATCTTGGGCGCCACGACGTCGTGGGCGAACGCCTCCACCGTGCGGCGGAGGTCCTCGAGTTCGGGGGAGAGCTTGTGGTCCATGGGTGTCACTGCTCCTGGTGGGAGTCGGCGCCCGAGCCCGCGAGGGCTCGTACGGTGCGGGACGGGCTGGGTCGGCCCAGGTGGGCGGCCATCCAGACGCTGGTGGCGACGAGAGAGCCGAGGTCGACCCCGGTGTCGATGCCGAGGCCGCGCAGCATCCACACGAGGTCTTCGGTGGCGAGGTTGCCGGTGGCGGACTTCGCGTAGGGGCAGCCGCCCAGTCCGCCGGCGGAGGCGTCGACGGTGGTCACGCCGTGCCGCAGGGCGGCGTAGGTGTTCGACAGGGCCTGGCCGTAGGTGTCGTGGAAGTGCACGCCCAGGGCGCTCACCGGCACACCGGCCTGCGCGAGCGCGGTGAGCAGGGCGCTCACGTGCCCCGGGGTCGCCACCCCGATCGTGTCGCCCAGGCTCAGTTCGTCGCAGCCCATGTCCAGCAGGGCCCGGCACACCTTCACCACCTGCTCGACGGGCACGGCGCCCTCCCAGGGGTCGCCGAAGCACATCGACAGGTAGCCCCGTACGTGAACGCCGTCCGCGTCCTTCGCCCGCGCCACCACCGGCTCGAACATGGCCAGCGCCTCGTCCACCGTCCGGTTGAGGTTGGCCTTGGCGAAGGACTCCGTGGCGCTGGCGAAGACCGCGACGCGGCGGGCGCCGAGCGCGAGCGCGCGGTCGAGGCCGCGTTCGTTCGGCACCAGGACGGGCAGGTCGACCGGCAGGTCCGCGACCGCCGGGAAGAGCTGCTCCGCGTCCGCCAGTTGGGGCACCCACTTGGGGTGCACGAAGCTCGTCGCCTCGATGGTGGTCAGGCCCGTGGCGGCCAGGCGGCGGATGAACTCCGCCTTCACCGCCGCCGGGACGGTCGCCTTCTCGTTCTGCAGGCCGTCGCGGGCGCCGACCTCGTGGATGCGGACGCGGGCGGGCAGGCCGTCCGCCGGTACGACCATGGGCAGGCCCGGTTCGGGGGCGTTCATGCCGTCTCCTCCGTGTCCTCCGCCGGCGTGATGACCGCCAGTACCTGGTCCATGGCGACCGTCGTGCCCGGCGCCACGTCCAGCTCGGCGACCGTGCCCGCGTGCGGGGCGGAGATGACGTGCTCCATCTTCATCGCCTCCACCACCAGCAGACTCTGTCCGGCGGCCACCTCGTCGCCGACGGCGACCTTCACCACCGTCACCGTGCCCGGCATGGGCGCGGTCAGCGAGTCGGCGCCCGCGTGGGCGGCGCCGGTGAGGGAGGCGGCGACCGGGTCGTGGTCGCGCACGTGCCAGGCGTCGCCGTCGCGGCCGAGCCAGTCGGCGGCGCGGTGGAAGGTGTGCCGGACGCCGTCCAGCGTCACCGACACCCGGTCCTCGGTGACGGTGTGGGTGCCGCGCGGGGTGTGCTCCACCGGGTTGGTGATCCGCAGGTGGAAGGCGACCGGCTTCGGCTCGCCGCCCATCCGCCAGCCGCTCGGCACCGAGAACGGGTCCGTCCAGCCGTCCCCGCGCGGACGCAGCGCGTCCAGGCGTACGGCCGCCGCCGCCTCGTACACCTCCTCCGGCACGTCGGTGGTGACGAGACCGTCGACCTCGCGCTCCACCAGCCCGGTGTCCAGCTCGCCCGCCACCACCGCCGGGTGCGCGAGGAGCCGGCGCAGGAACCCGGCGTTGGTCTGCACGCCCAGCGTCACCGTCCGGGCCAGGGCCGCGCGCAGCTTGCGCAGGGCGGTGGCGCGGTCGGGACCGTACGCGATCACCTTGGACAGCATCGGGTCGTAGAGACTGCCGACCTCGCCGCCCTCGCTGAGCCCGGAGTCGGTGCGCACCCCGTCGCCGTCCGGCTCGTGCAGGCGCAGCACCGTGCCGCCGGAGGGGAGGAAGCCGCGGGCCCCCTCTTTGATGGACACAGTTTCGGCGCACAGCCGGGCCTCGACCGCGTGCCCGGTCAGCCGGACGTCCGCCTGCGCGAAGCCCAGCTCCTCGCCCGCCGCCACCCGCAGCTGCCACTCCACCAGGTCCACTCCCGTGACCAGCTCGGTCACCGGGTGCTCGACCTGCAGGCGGGTGTTCATCTCCATGAAGTAGTACTGGGAGGGGTCGCTGCCCGGCACGATGAACTCCACCGTGCCCGCGCCCCGGTAGCCGCAGGAGCGCGCCGCCTGCACGGCCGCCTCGCCCATCGCGGCACGGGTCGCCTCGTCGAGGAGCACACTCGGCGCCTCCTCGATGATCTTCTGGTGCCGGCGTTGCAGCGAGCACTCGCGCTCGCCCAGGTGCACCACGTTCCCGTGACCGTCGGCCAGGACCTGGATCTCGATGTGCCGGGGCCGGTCGATCCACCGCTCCACGAGCAGCGTGTCGTCGCCGAAGGAGGCGCGGGCCTCGCGGCGGGCGGCGGCGATCTCGTCGGCGAGCACGGCGGCGTCCCGCACCAGCCGCATGCCCTTGCCGCCACCACCGGCCGACGGCTTCAGCAGCACCGGCGTGCCGATCTCGCGGGCGGCGTCGGCGAGCTGCGCGTCCGTCAGTCCGCTGCCACTGGAGCCGGGCACCACCGGCACCCCGGCGGCCTGCACCGTCTCCTTGGCGCGGATCTTGTCGCCCATCAGGGCGATGGCGTCGGCGGACGGCCCGATGAAGACCAGCCCCGCCTCCTCGCAGGCCCGCGCGAAACCGGCGTTCTCGGCGAGGAAGCCGTACCCCGGGTGGACGGCCCGCGCCCCCGTCCGGGCCGCCGCCTGAAGCAGCCGCTCGACGGACAGATAGCTCTCCGCCGCCGGCGCCGGACCGATCCGTACCGCCTCGTCGGCCTCCCGCACGTGCCTCGCGTCCGCGTCGGCGTCGGAGAAGACCGCTACCGATCGCACGCCCATCGAGCGCAGAGTCCGGATGACACGCACCGCGATCTCACCGCGGTTGGCCACCAGTACCGTGTCGAACATCGAGCTCCCCATCGCGCTTCCCATCGAAGCCCCTCCTCACATCCGGAAGACGCCGAACTGGGGGTCGCCCAGTGGCGCGTTGGCACACGCGGTCAGGGCCAGACCCAGCACCTGCCGGGTGTCGGCGGGCTCGATCACCCCGTCGTCCCACAGGCGGGCGGTCGCGTAGTAAGCGTTCCCCTGATGCTCGTACTGCGCACGGATCGGCGCCTTGAAGGTCTCCTCCTCCTCGGCCGGCCAGTCCTCCCCGCGCGCCTCCAGCTGGTCCCGCTTGACCGTGGCCAGCACGGACGCGGCCTGCTCGCCGCCCATGACGGAGATCTTGGCGTTGGGCCACATCCACAGGAAGCGCGGCGAGTACGCCCGCCCGCACATCGAGTAGTTCCCCGCGCCGTACGACCCGCCGACCACGACCGTCAGCTTCGGCACGCGCGTGCACGCCACCGCCGTCACCATCTTGGCGCCGTGCTTGGCGATGCCACCGGCCTCGTAGTCCCTGCCGACCATGAACCCGGAGATGTTCTGCAGGAACACCAGCGGGATGCCGCGCTGGTCGCACAGCTCGATGAAGTGGGCGCCCTTCTGGGCCGACTCGGCGAAGAGGATGCCGTTGTTGGCGACGATCCCCACCGGGTGGCCGTGGACGCGGGCGAAGCCGGTGACGAGGGTCTGCCCGTACTCGGACTTGAACTCGGCGAACCTGGAGCCGTCCACCACGCGCGCGATGATCTCGCGTACGTCGTAGGGGGTGCGGGAGTCGACCGGGACCGCGCCGGACATGCCGTGCGGGTCCACCTTGGGTTCGACCGCCGGCTCCACGCCCCAGGGGAGTGTTCCGCGCCGGGGCAGGGTGTCGACGATCTGCCGCACGATCCGCAGCGCGTGCGCGTCGTCCTCGGCCAGGTGGTCGGTCACGCCGGACACGCGCGAGTGGACCTCGCCGCCGCCCAGCTCCTCCGCCGTGACCACCTCACCGGTGGCCGCCTTCACCAGCGGCGGGCCGCCCAGGAAGATCGTCCCCTGATTGCGGACGATCACCGCCTCGTCGCTCATCGCGGGGACGTACGCGCCGCCCGCCGTGCAGGAGCCGAGGACGGCCGCGATCTGCGGGACGCCGGCGCCGGACATCCGGGCCTGGTTGTAGAAGATCCGCCCGAAGTGCTCGCGGTCCGGGAACACCTCGTCCTGCATCGGCAGGAAGGCGCCGCCCGAGTCGACGAGGTACAGGCACGGCAGCCGGTTCTCCAGCGCCACCTCCTGTGCCCGCAGGTGCTTCTTCACGGTCATCGGGTAGTACGTGCCGCCCTTGACGGTGGCGTCGTTGGCGACGATCACGCACTCCCGGCCGCTCACCCGCCCGATACCGGCGATGACGCCGGCGGCCGGGGCCTGTCCGTCGTAGAGCCCGTCGGCCGCGAGCGGCGCCAGCTCCAGGAACGGCGAGCCCGGATCGAGCAGCGTGTCCACGCGGTCGCGCGGCAGCAGCTTGCCGCGCGCGGTGTGCCGGGCCCGCGCCCGCTCGCCGCCGCCGAGCCGGGCCGCCGCGAGCTTGGCGCGCAGCTCCTCCACGAGGACGCGGTGCGCCTCCTCGTTGGCCCGAAAGGCCTCGGAGGCGGGATCTGCCGCCGTCGTCAGCTCCGGTGCCTCGTGCATCCTGCGGTCCCCTCACCGATGGTCGATCAGTTAATGAGCGTTAACGCATTTCCTCCAGGTTAACGACCGCTAACCTCCCTGTCTAGAATTGACTCCATGGCCACGAGAACCGACGCCCCCACCCGCCGCGAGCAGATCCTCAAGGAGGCCGCCCGGCTCTTCGCCGAGCGCGGCTTCCACGGTGTCGGCGTCGACGAGATAGGAGCCGCCGTCGGGATCAGCGGCCCCGGCCTCTACCGGCACTTCGCGGGCAAGGACGCCATGCTCGCCGAGCTGCTCGTCGGGATCAGCGACTCGCTGCTGACCGGCGCGAAGCGGCGGCTGGCGGAGGCGGACGGGATGACCGGCCCCGAGGCGGGTCCCGAGGCGGTCCTCGACTCGTTCATCGAGGGGCACATCGATTTCGCACTCGACGACCGCCCGCTCATCACCCTGCACGACCGCGAGCTGGACCGCCTCCGGGACGCCGACCGCAAGATGGTGCGGCAGCTCCAGCGGCAGTACGTCGAGCTGTGGGTCGGGGTGGTGCGCGAGGTCTACCCGGCGGTGTCCGAACCGAGCGCCCGCTCGGCCGTGCACTCGGTCTTCGGCCTGCTGAACTCCACCCCGCACCTGGGCCGCCCCGGCTCCCTGCCGGGCCGCGCGGTGACGGCGACGCTGCTGCACCGGATGGCACGGGGTGCGTTCGCGGCGGTGGCCGCCGACTGAAGGGGGCTGGGAGGTGCCGGGGAGTGACGAGGGTTACCCACGTCCCACCCTGGACGCCTTCCCTACCCGCCGGTACGGTGAAGTCTGAGCAAGCGCTTAGATACGTACCCTGGAGGTGGCGCGGTGCGCCGTACGGTGTTCAACGAGGACCACGAGGCGTTCCGGGAGACCATCCGCGCCTTCATCGAGGCCGAGGTCGTCCCCGTCTACGACGAGTGGTTCGCCGCGGGCCAGGCGCCGCGCGACTTCTACTACAAGCTCGGTGAGCTGGGCATCTTCGGCATCAACGTGCCCGAGGAGTTCGGCGGCGCCGGCATGGACAGCCACAAGTTCGAGGCCGTCCTCTACGAGGAGACCGCCCGCGCGGGCGTCCAGTTCGGCGGCTCCGGCGTGCACGTGCTGCTCGCCCTGCCGTACATCAAGATGCTGGCCACCGACGAGCAGAAGAAGCGCTTCCTGCCGAAGTTCGTCAGCGGCGAGGAGATGTGGGCCATCGCGATGACGGAGCCGGGCACCGGTTCCGACCTCGCGGGCATGAAGTCCACCGCCAAGCTCTCCGAGGACGGCACCCACTACGTCCTCAACGGCGCCAAGACCTTCATCACCGGCGGCGTGCACGCCGACAAGGTGATCGTCTGCGCCCGCACCGCCGCGCCCACGGCCGAGGACCGTCGCCACGGCATCTCCCTGTTCGCCGTGGACACCAAGTCCGAGGGCTACTCGGTCGGCCGCAAGCTGGACAAGCTGGGCCTGCGCACCTCCGACACCGCCGAGCTGGCCTTCGTCGACGTCAAGGTGCCCGTCGAGGACCTGCTCGGCGAGGAGAACAAGGGCTTCTCCTACCTCGGCCACAACCTGGCCTCCGAGCGCTGGGGCATCGCCTTCGGCGCCTACGCGCAGGCCGCCGCCGCCGTCCGCTTCGCCAAGCAGTACGTGCAGGACCGCACCGTCTTCGGCAAGCCGGTCGCCCACTTCCAGAACACCAAGTTCGAGCTGGCCGCCTGCCAGGCCGAGGTGGACGCCGCCGAGGCCGTCGCCGACCGCGCGACCGAGGCCCTGGACGCCGGTGAACTCACCCCCGCCGAGGCCGCCAGCGCCAAGCTGTTCTGCACCGAGGTCGCGCACCGCGTCATCGACCGCTGCCTCCAGCTGCACGGCGGCTACGGCTACATGAACGAGTACCCGATCGCCCGCCTGTACGCGGACAACCGCGTCAACCGCATCTACGGCGGCACCAGC
The DNA here is from genome assembly GCF_031597775.1 of Streptomyces sp. BB1-1-1. Taxonomy (NCBI): domain Bacteria; kingdom Bacillati; phylum Actinomycetota; class Actinomycetes; order Kitasatosporales; family Streptomycetaceae; genus Streptomyces; species Streptomyces sp. BB1-1-1. Next base: position 5,580,709 of record NZ_CP134203.1, read on the forward strand.
GAGGTCATGAAGATGATCATCGCGAAGAACATGGGCCTGTGACCCCAGGGGCATGAGCGAAGCACTCCAGTCCCTCCTCGATCTGCTCGACCTCGAGCGGATCGAGGAGGACATCTACCGCGGCCACTCGCGCTCCGCCGTCGTCCCCCGGGTCTTCGGCGGGCAGGTGGCCGCCCAGGCGCTGGTCGCCGCCGGCCGCACGGTCCCCGAGGACCGGCACGCGCACTCCCTGCACGCGTACTTCCTGCGCCCCGGCGACCCGGGCGCCCCCATCGTCTACAACGTCGACCGCCTGCGCGACGGCCGCTCCTTCACCACCCGCCGCGTGGTCGCCGTCCAGCACGGCAAGCCGATCTTCGGTCTGTCGGCGTCCTTCCAGACGTACGAGGAGGGCCTCGACCACCAGGCCCCGATGCCGTCCGCACCGGACCCGGCGACCCTCCCCACCGGCGAGGAACGGCTGCGGAGCTACCCGCACCTGCCCGCCGAGACCGTCGAACGCTTCGTGGAGGCCCGCGCCGCCGTCGACCTCCGCTACGTCGACGACCCGCCCTTCGGTGACTTCGGCACGCCCCGCGAGCCGCACTCCCAGGTCTGGTTCCGCACCAACGGCAAGCTCTCGGACGACCCCCTCCTGCACGTCGTCCTCGCCACCTACGTCTCCGACATGACCCTCCTCGACTCGGTCCTGCTCGCGCACGGCCGCGGCGGCTGGGCCGTCGGTGACGTCGTCGGGGCCTCGCTGGACCACGCGATGTGGTTCCACCGGCCCTTCCGTGCCGACGAGTGGCTGCTGTACGACCAGCAGTCGCCGTCCGCGTCCGGCGGCCGCGGCCTCGGCCAGGCCCGGATCTACACCGAGGACGGGCGGCTCGCCATCTCGGTCATCCAGGAAGGCGTGGTGCGCGTCCCTCGGGAACACTGAGGGGCATGGCCGAACCCCCACACGAGCGGCATGCGGCGAACGGCGGCGGCGACAGCACCTTCACGGTGATCGTCGCCGCCCTCGCCAATCTGGGCATCGCCATCGCCAAGGCGGCGGCCGGCGTGCTCAGCGGGTCCAGCGCGATGCTGTCGGAGGCCGCGCACTCGGTCGCCGACACCGTCACCGAGGTCCTGCTGCTGACCTCACTCAAACGCAGCACCCACCCCGCCGACGAGGACCACCCCCTCGGCCACGGCCCCGAGCGCTACATCTGGGCCCTGCTCGCCGCCGTCGCCACCTTCGTCGGCGGCGCGGTCTTCGCCCTCTACGACGGCGTCCACTCCCTCACCCACGGTGAGGAACCCGGCGACCCGCTGGTGGCGTACCTCGTGCTGGCCGTCGCCTTCCTCCTGGAGGGCTACTCCCTGCGCACCGGCCTGAAACAGGCGCACGGCGAGGCCCGCCACTACAAGGTGCCCTTCGGGCGCTATCTGCGCCGCACCCCCGACACCGCCGTGAAGGCCGTCGTCATGGAGGACTCCGCCGCCCTCGCCGGCCTGCTGCTGGCCGCGGGCGGCCTGCTCGGCGGGCAGCTCACCGGCTCCGGCGTCTGGGACGGCGTCGCCTCCCTCTGCATCGGCACCCTGCTGCTGTACGTCGCCTGGGTGCTGGGCCGCTCCAACGCCGAGTTCCTCATCGGCCGCCCGCTGCCCCGCACCGTGCGGGACCGGATCCGGGCGGAACTCGTGGCCGTCGAACACATCGAGGCCGTACTGGAGCTGACCACCCTCGTGCAGGGTCCGCGGGAGGCGCTGGTCGCCGCCAAGGTCGACTTCCGGGACATGGCGACGGCGGCGCAGATCGAGTGGGCGTGCGAGCGGGCCGAGCAGCGGCTGCGCGAGGAGTTCCCGATGGTCCGCCGGGTCTACCTGGACCCGACGCCCGGATTCGCGCAGCGCCGCTCGGAGGGGCTCAACCCCTGGCCTTGAGTCCCGCCTCCGTCAGCAGGTACGCCGTCATCGGGTCGTAGTAGCGCGGGCTGACCACGTGGTCGTCCAGCGGCACCGCGACCTGGAGGGTGCCCTCGGACTCGGCGAGGAAGAGCGCCGGGTCGTTGCAGTCGGCGTAACCGACGGAGTCGACGCCGTGCTGAGCGGCGTAACCGGCCCAGCCGTGGTCGGCGACGACCAGGTCGGGCAGCGGACGGCCCGCGCGCTCCAGGCCGGTCAGGATGGCCTTCATCGGTTCACCGGAATGGGTGTGCCACAGCGAGGCACCGTGCTCCAGCACGGCCACGTCCGCGAACTGCTGGACGTACCCCTCCTCCGTCGTCAGCCCCTCCGGGATCACGACGATCTCGCATCCGGCGGTGCGCAGCGCGTCGGCCGTGGCGCGGTGCACGTCGAGCAGACCGCCGGGGTGGCCGGTCGCGAACAGCACGCGCTGCCCGCCGTCGGCCGCCTTGCGCAGCCGGCCCGCCATGCGCTCCAGCGCGGCCACGGTCAGCTCGGGGTCGATGGTGTCCTGGCCGTACCGGTATTCCGGGTCGTCGTTGACGCCGACCCGCTCCGCCATCACCGCCAGCACGTCCTGCTCGTCACTCCAGCGGTCGCCCAGCTCCAGGCCGAGCCAGAAGTTGCGGTCGCCGTTCGCCAGCTTCCGGTAGTGGGAGAGGTTGTTCTCGCGGGGCGTGGCGACGTCGCCCGCGATACGGGTTCTGACGAGGTGTTCGGCGAGTTCGGCGCGGCTGGGTGTCCCGGGTATCGGCATGGCTCCATTGTGAGGCAGCCGCCAGTCGGCGTCTTGGCCATATCGCACGCTGGGACGCGGGTCACCTTCGCAGCGCGAACCACAACTCCATCCGTACGTCCGGGTCGTCGAGGTCGGCGTCCAGCAGGGCCGCGCAGCGGGCGATGCGCTGCCGGACGGTGTTGCGGTGCACGGACAGGGCGACGGCGGTGCGGTCCCAACTGCCGTGCAGGGAGAGCCAGGCGCGCAGCGTCTCGGTGAGCGCCGGAACCGACGCGACCGGCGCGAGCAGCGCACGCGCGTGCGCCTCGGCCTCGCCGTCCGGCACGAGGTCGGCCAGCGCCGGCCGCGCGCCGTGCCGGACCAGCGGCACCCGGGTGGCCCCGGCCCGGGCCAGCGCGCGGGCCGCCTGGGCATCGGCGGCCGGCCACTCGGCGGGGGCGACGGGGGCGCTGACGCCAAGGGTCCATCCGGGCTGAGCGGCCGGACCGGCGACGGCCACCGACCCTCCGGACCCGGTTGCCGGGTCGGGTGCGGGTGCGGGTGCGGGGCCGGTTCCGGTTCCCGGGTCGGTCGCGGGCGCGGAGCCCGCGCCGGCACCGGTGCCTCCCTCCGCGTCGGCGTGCCGGGCGGCCGGTACGAGCACCCGTACGACGTCCCCGTCCGTGTCGACCAGTGGGGAGCCGAGGGCCGTGCCCAGCGCGGAGGCGGAGACCGGGTCGGGGGCCCCGGTGGCGGGGCGGGCGTGCACGACGTGCCAGTGGGTGACGCCCTCGCCGCCCCCTCCGCCCAGCAGCGGCGCGACCTCCTCGGGGCGGGCGCCCAGCAGCAGCCGTACGAGGGCCGAGGAGCGGGCCGCGCCCGTGCCGCTCTGGTGCTCGCCGGTGAGGAGGGAGAGCAGGACGGCGGCGACCGACGCGATGGTGTGGTCCCCGGACTCCCGGTGCGGGGCCGCCACCCCGAGGACGAAGCCCTGCCCGGTGCCGAGGGCGTACGCGGCGAGACGGGTGCCCGCGACCGTGTCCGTGGCGGTGCTGGAGGCGTGGCCGGTGACGAACCGGGCCAGCTCCGCCAGCGCCCGTCCCACCTCACCCCCGGGCTCCCGCCCCGCCGCCGCGATCTCCGCGCCCTCCGGCCCGTACAGCACCGCCCGCCCGTCCAGCCGGGTCGCCAGCCGGCGCAGTACCGACGGCACCGGATCCGGACGGGAGGCCGCGGCCGCCAGACCCTGCTGGGCCTCGGAGACCCGGCGCAGCTCGGCGAGCCGGGCCCGCGCCATCAGCCGCCACACCGCGCGGGCCACACCCGAGAACGTCGTCCTCGGCGGCACCTCCACCAGCGGCAGCCCGTACGCCTCGCAGGCCGCGACCAGCGCCCTGGGCACGGTGTCGTGCACCGGCGCCACCCCGAAGCCGAGCGCGGCGCCGCCGGCCGCCACGATCCGCGAGACGTAGTCGTCGAAGTACGTCCCCGACTCCGCCCCCTCCGGGATGTGCACGCCCGCCGTCAGCAGCAGCTCGCCGCCCAGCAGGTACGGGAAGGGATCGGACATCTCCGAGGTGTGCGCCCAGTGGACCGTCACCTCCGTGGCCGGGGGCCCCGCGAGCTGCCGCAGGGCCAGGTCCTCGCGGGACAGCAGGGCCGCGAGGGACACCGGGGGAGTGGGAGGCGTGGGAGGCGCGGGCAGAACGGCCGATTCCTGCATGGTGGACGTTTCCTCCATCGAAGCGAGCCCGAATGGATGAAACGTACACTTCGCAGTCGCTTTTCAGCCACCTAGTGTCAACCTCGACCGGCGGCCGCGGGTACGGGCGGATGTCCCCGCGACCAGCCACCGGACAACTCCCCACCGCACGACACGCCACCGACACAGGCGAAGGAGGCCCCCATGGCCGTCGACTACGTAGTGATCGTCGTCTATCTCGCCGGGATGCTGGCCATGGGCTGGTGGGGCATGCGCCGCGCCAAGTCCAAGAGCGAGTTCCTCGTCGCCGGACGCCGTCTCGGTCCCGCGATGTACTCCGGCACCATGGCGGCGATCGTCCTCGGCGGCGCGTCCACGATCGGCGGTGTCGGCCTCGGCTACCAGTACGGACTGTCCGGCGCCTGGATGGTCGTCACCATCGGCCTCGGCCTGCTCGCGCTGTCGGTCTTCTTCTCCGCGCGCATCGCCCGCCTGAAGGTCTACACCGTCTCCGAGATGCTCGACCTCCGCTACGGCGGCAGGGCCGGCGTCATCTCCGGCGTCGTCATGTGGGCGTACACCCCTGATGCTGGCCGTCACCTCCACCATCGCCTACGCCACGATCTTCGACGTCCTCTTCGACGTGAACCGCACCCTCGCGATCATCCTCGGCGGCTCGATCGTCGTCGCCTACTCCACGCTCGGCGGCATGTGGTCCATCACGCTCACCGACATGGTGCAGTTCGTGGTGAAGACCATCGGCGTACTGCTCCTGCTGCTGCCCATCGCGGTCGTCAAGGCCGGCGGCTTCAGCGAGATGAAGGCCCAGCTGCCGACCTCGTACTTCGACCCGCTGGGCGTCGGCGGCGAGACCATCTTCACCTACGTGCTGATCTACACCTTCGGCATGCTCATCGGGCAGGACATCTGGCAGCGCGTCTTCACCGCGGGCAGCGACCGGACCGCCAAGTGGGGCGGCACCATCGCCGGCACCTACTGCCTCGTCTACGCCGTCGCCGGTGCCGTCATCGGCACGGCCGCCAAGGTGCTCTACCCCAAGCTGGGCAGCCCCGACGACGCGTTCGCCACCATCGTCAAGGACGAACTGCCCATGGGTGTCCGCGGACTCGTGCTGGCCGCCGCCCTGGCCGCGGTGATGTCCACGTCCTCCGGCGCCCTCATCGCCTGCGCCACCGTCGCCAACAACGACATCTGGTCCCGGCTGCGCGGCGTGATCCGCAAGGACGGCGAGCCCGACGAGGTGCGCGACGAGGTGAAGGGCAACCGCGCCTTCATCCTCGCCATGGGCGTGGCCGTGATCCTCATCGCCATCGCCCTCAACGACGTCGTCGAGGCCCTCACCGTCGCCTACAACCTCCTCGTCGGCGGCCTCCTCGTCCCCATCCTCGGCGGGCTGCTGTGGAAGCGCGGCACCGCACAGGGCGCCCTCGCCGCCGTAGCCGTCGGCGGCCTCGCGGTCGTCGGCCTGATGGCGACCTACGGCATCCTCGCCAACGAGCCCGTCTACTACGGCCTGCTCGCCTCCCTCACCGTCTACGTCGCCGTCTCCCTGGCGACCCGCCCCACCGACGAGGCGATCCTCACCGCCTGGCGCGAACGCCTCGCCGGACGGGCTCCCGAACCCCGGTCCGAACCGGCGGTCCCGGCTCACCAGTAGAGTCGGACCGCAGTAGTACATACGCGACGAAGCGTAAGAAGGAAGGCAGTACATGAGCAGCAACGAGACGCCCCGCGGCCCCGTCGACTCCTCCCGCGTCCCGCGGTACGCGGGTCCCGCGACCTTCGCCCGGCTGCCCCGCCTCGACGAGGTCGGGACCGCCGACGTCGCCGTGGTCGGCGTGCCGTTCGACTCGGGCGTCTCCTACCGGCCGGGAGCCCGCTTCGGCGGCAACGCCATCCGCGAGGCCTCCCGCCTGCTGCGCCCGTACAACCCGGCCCAGGACGCCTCCCCCTTCGCCCTCGCCCAGGTCGCGGACGGCGGCGACATCGCGGTCAACCCCTTCAACATCAACGAGGCCGTCGAGACCGTCGAGGCCGCCGCCGACGACCTCCTCGGCACCGGCGCCCGGCTGATGACCCTGGGCGGCGACCACACCATCGCCCTCCCGCTGCTCCGCTCGGTCGCCAAGAAGCACGGCCCGGTCGCCCTGCTCCACTTCGACGCCCACCTCGACACCTGGGACACCTACTTCGGCGCCGAGTACACGCACGGCACCCCGTTCCGCCGCGCCGTCGAGGAGGGCATCCTCGACACCTCCGCCCTCTCCCACGTCGGCACCCGCGGCCCCCTGTACGGCAAGCAGGACCTCACCGACGACGAGAAGATGGGCTTCGGCATCGTCACCTCCGCCGACGTCTACCGCCGCGGCGCCGACGAGGTCGCCGACCAGCTCCGCCAGCGCATCGGCGACCGTCCCCTCTACATCTCCATCGACATCGACTGCCTGGACCCCGCCCACGCCCCCGGCACCGGCACCCCCGAGGCCGGCGGCATGACCTCCCGCGAACTGCTGGAGATCCTGCGCGGCCTGGCATCCTGCAACCTGGTGTCGGCCGACGTCGTCGAGGTGGCCCCCGCGTACGACCACGCGGAGATCACCTCGGTCGCGGCGTCCCACACCGCGTACGAACTGACCACGATCATGAGCCGCCAGATCGCCCAGGCGCGCGCGACGGACCAGGAGACCGAGACCAAGTGACCCACGACCACGACCTGGTGCTCCGTCCGACCGCCGCACAGACGGAGGCCGCGCTCAACCCTCCCCCCGGCCGCAACGGCGGAGACCTGGTCGTGGAGACCCTGGCCGGGCTCGGCGCGACCACCGTCTTCGGCCTGCCCGGCCAGCACGCCCTCGGCATGTTCGACGCGCTGCGCCGCTCGGACCTGCGCTACATCGGCCTGCGGGTGGAGAACAACGCCGGTTTCGCGGCGGACGCGTACGGCCGGATCACGGGCGAGGCGGCCCCGCTGCTGCTGTCCACCGGCCCGGGAGCCCTCACCTCCCTCGCCGCGCTCCAGGAGGCACGGGCGGCCTCCGCCCCCGTGCTGGCGATCAGCAGTCAGGTCCCGACGGCGGGCCTGGGCGGCGGCCGCCACGGCTACCTGCACGAACTCCCCGACCAGGCGGCGTCGTTCCGGGGCGTTGTGAAGTCCGTCCACACGGTCCGCACCCAGTCCCAGATCCCGTCCGCGATCGCGGAGGCGTGGACGTCGGCGCTGACCGCCCCGCACGGACCGGTCTGGGTGGAGATCCCCCAGGACGTCCTCCTGGCCGAGACGCCGATCCCGGTCGTGACCGGCGGTGACACCTTCCCCGAGGAACTGCCCCCGCGCCCCGAACTGACGGCGCTCGCGGCCGACCTGCTCTCCCGCGCGAAGCGCCCCGCGATCATCGCGGGCGGGGGCGTCGTCCGGGCGGACGCCTCGAAGAAGCTGCGGCAACTGGCGGAGCGGCTCCAGGCCCCGGTCGTCACGACCTTCGGCGGCAAGGGCGCGTTCCCGTGGACGCACCCCCTGTCCCTCCAGTCCTGGCTGGAGGACCGTCACACGACGGACTTCCTGGAGGACGCCGACGTACTCCTGGTCGTCGGCTCGGGCCTCGGCGAACTCTCTTCGAACTACCACACGTTCAAGCCGCGCGGCCGGGTCGTCCAGATCGAGGCCGACCTCGGCAAACTCGAATCCAACCACCCGGCGCTCGGTATCCACGCCGACGCCCGCCTCGCCGTCCAGGCCCTGCTGGAGACGGTGGACGAACGCACCGACCCGGCGGCCCCGGAGCGCGTACGGGCGGTACTGGACAAGGTCCGCGAGCGCATCGCGTCCCAGGAACTCACCCTGGAGCAGGACGTGCTGGCGGCCGTCCGCCGGGCCCTCCCGGCCGGTGCCCCGTCCTTCTGGGACATGACCATCCTGGCCTACTGGGCGTGGTCGGCCTTCGACGCCAAGGCCCCCAACACCATGCACTCCGCCCAGGGCGCGGGCGGCCTCGGCTACGGCTTCCCGGCGGCCCTCGGAGCAGCGGCGGCCGACCCGACCCACCCGGTGCTGGCGGTGTCCGGCGACGGCGGCGCCCTGTACTCCATCGCCGAGCTCGCCACCGCCCGCCAGTACGACCTGAACGTCACCTGGCTGATCGTCGACGACGGCGGCTACGGCATCCTGCGCGAGTACATGACCGACGCCTTCGGACAGCCGACGGCGACGGAACTGACCCGCCCCGACTACGTGGCCCTCGCCGAGTCGTTCGGCGTGCCGGGCGTGCGTACGTCGCCGGAGGCGCTGGAGGCCGACCTCGCGAAGGCCCTCGCCGCACCGGGGCCCTCGGTGGTCGTCCTCCCCGCCGTTCTGCGGATGTTCGCGCCGACGCACCTGGACTGAGGACGGCCGGCCCTACCAGATCGCCTCGACCCACTCCGGGTGGTCGATGAACGGGTTGCGGTTGTGCTGGTAGGAGTCGTGGATGACCTGGTTGCGCCGCTCCTCGAAGGCGTCCGGCGGGTCCTCGTCGTTCCACTGCTTCAGCACGTCGAGCCTGCCGATGTACGGACTGCTGCCGTTGTCGACGCTGCCGTTGACCTCCAGGTCGGCCCAGCCGTCGCCGCCCTCGTAGCGGACCGCCATGTAGAAGATCATGCGGGCCACGTCGCCCTTGACGGCGTCGCGGGGCTCGAAGGAGTCGGAGTCGGTGAGGCTGCCACCGCTGTCGGTGAAGCCGCTGCCGCCGTTGTCGAAGTCCTTGTTGCCCCGGACGCCGTTGACCCGGACGTCCTCGGGACGCAGGTGGTGGATGTCCGTGCCGGGCCCGGTCGAGGTGCCGAAGTCGCCGTGGGACTTGGCCCACACGTGCTCGCGGTTCCAGTCGCCGGTGTCCCCGCCGTTCAGCGACTTGCTGCGGGAGATGCCCGAGTAGAGCAGGATGACGTTGCCGCTGTCGGCCGGGTCCTGGTCGGTGTTCTTCAGCGCGTCCCAGACCGCCGAATACGAGAGCTTGGTCTGGTCGCTGATGATCGCGTGGAGGGACGACTTGAGGCTTGTACCGGTCTTGCCGATCGCGTCCTCGTAGTACGTCGAGTCGTAGTCGGTTGCCGTTGCCGTTGCCGTTGCCGTTGCCGTTGCGGTGGCCGGGGTGGCGGCCAGGGAGGGGGCGGCGAGGCCGGCGAGCGCGGCGGCTGTGGCGAGGACCGCGGTTTTCCGGCGCCGTATGCGTATCGCGAGCATGTGGGGTGTCCGATCTACGCGAGTAGTGGAACGGTGAACTGAGCGTGGCATGGACATGTTGTAGGCGGGGTGTATGGAGCGTGGCGATTGCGTGACGACGGGCCCCCGACCGTGATGGTCGGGGGCCCGTCGTGCCGGATGCGGCTGGGTCAGTCCACGTCCGAGGGGTCCAGCCGGTAGACAGCCGGCGTGCTCTCCGCCTCCTCGACGGCTGTGCCGTGCTCGTGAACCCACTGGGCCACCTCGGAGCTGAGCCCCGAGCCGCCGCCCATGCCTCCACCGCCGACCTGGACGTAGCGCAACTCGGCCGCCCGCACCAGCTCCTTGAGCCGGGCGAGGGTCATCGCGTTGTCGCCGCCCGACCAGCCCCTGGAGATGACCGGTTCGCCACTGCTGAGGATGAACTGGGCGGCGCTCTGCGAACTGGAGACCGTCAGCAGCTACTTGGCGCCGTCCCTGGTGCCCCGCCGCCGGGGCGAGGACGGCGAGCAAAGCCGGCAGGGACCAGCGCGGCGTGCCGGGTGCCGGGTGTGAGGGTCGGCGCGGGCGGCTCGGGGGCCGCTTGCAGGGGAGCGGAGGCAGATGTCACCACGCCACCGTGTCACTCGGCGTTGGGCGGGGGTCGTGCTCCGACTTGGGGCGAGCTGTGAAGCCCGGGCCGTGCTCAGTCCGCCGGGGCCCAAGGGGCGAGCAGATCGCGCAGCAACTCGGCGAAGGCCCCGTCCAAGGTGTCCTCCCGCTCCTGGTCACCGACGGCCTCGGGACAGAGAGCGGCGGGACGGGCGATCCACAGGACCTTCCAAGGCATGGAGAACAGGGCGGCATCGCTCCACACGCCGCCGCGCGGGGCCAGGGGGTGCAGCAGATCGCTGACGTGTCCGGTGACCATCTGCACCAAGGGGCCGTCGGTCGCGGCATGCGCCCGAGGGAGCGCCGTGTGCGAGGTCCGGGCGATGGCCGCCGTCGTCGGATGGCGCCGGACGATGCGTACGACCTGTGTCAGGTGCCGCACGATTCCGTCAACGGTGCCGTCGCTCGGGTGAGTGCGGTCCGCCTCGTCGAAGGCGCGGCCGAGTTCCGTCTGGAGCGCGCGCAGATGAAGCCCGGAGGCGGTCTTCCAGTTCTCGTAGAGGTAGTTGCGCGAGGTCCCGGAGGCGCGGGCGATGGCGGTCACGGACACGTTCAGGCCGTCGGTGCGCATGAGGGTGCGCACCGTGCTGATCACGTTCGCGGTGCCGAGGGGGTTGCGGTACGGCCAAGAGGCGGGGCTCATGGCCCCATGGTCGGGAAAAGCGTGAGCATGTGAGGGGTGAATGTCATCTGGGCACTCGGATGAGCGACTGGAGGACAGTCGGGGGCGGAGTGTTCACGCTTTGGAGGGAGGGGGGTCTTGCTTGAGGGACGTGATGAACGACGTCCAGCCGGGAGTTGAGAGGAGCAGCGCCGGCCCGGTGGGAATCTTCGAATCCCGCACCGGTATCCCACCAGGGTGACCGTCCACCACTTCCAGGCAACTCCCCCCTTGGTCATTGCTGTGAGAGGACTTGCGCCAGCCCTTCAGAGTCGCGGCGTTGCGTATGGTCCGGTCAGTCATCGCCTTCATAGCCCCTTGCTGTCGCTTCGAGCAGAGCCAGCGTCTCCTCGAGTGGCAGGGCGTTGCCCAGGGCGAAATCGTAGCGATGCTGCAGTTCCTGGACCACGGACGGGGTGTCGTGGAGCATGCCCATGTGCAAGCCCTCGGCGTACGCCACGGGCGGCTGGTCCTCGAACCACATCAGGGTGAGCATGTTGCTCAGAAGAGGGTGGGTTCCCAGCGCGAACGGCAGCACGTGCACTTGGATCCGGCCGCCTTGGGCGAGGCTCGCGAGATGCCTCAGCTGCTCTGCCATGACGCGCCGCCCGCCGATCCGGCGATGGAGCACGGCTTCGTCGAGCAGCACCCACACTACGGGCGTGACGGGATCGTCCAGAACCTTCGCGCGCTCCAGGCGTGTGACAAGGCGCCTGTCACATTCCTCCTCACTGATGCGAGGGAACGTCGTACTCAGAACCGCACGTGCGTACCCCTCCGTCTGAAGGATGCCCGGCACGAAGGACAGCGCGAACTCACGAATCATCACCGCCTGCGACTCCAGCTGCCGCGCCGCCTCGAAGTAGTCCGCGACCGCCGCGTCCTCCTCCGGAAGGAAGCTGCTCAGCACATTCCCCGTGTTCAGGGCGCGGTCCAGCCGTCGCGCGTCCTCCTTCGACGGCACCCGGCGCCCCGCCTCGATGTGCGCGATGTGCGACCGCGTCATGATGGCCATGTCGGCCAGCCGCTGCTGCGTCAGGTCGGCCGCTTCGCGCTGCTGCTTGAGCCAGTCGCCGTAGATGTTGCTCATCCGTTCGACTCCCGTGTGACAAAGGCGCCGTCACATCCGCACCCCTGGCGAGCCTAGCTCCGCCCGTTTCACTCTGTATGCGCATCGCTACGGAAAGCGAGACCCCCGCGACCGTCGCACCGGTCCGGGGGCTTGGTCACCGATCTCCACGGAGCCGACGACATGCGTCACCGTATCGCCCGCCTCGCCGGGCTGCCCCTGCTTCCGCTGCTCGCCCTCCTGCTACCCGGCTCAGGGCGCCGCCGCCGACGTCCTCCCGCGACGGAACCCGCCGAATCCCCGTACACCCCGGACGTGACCGTCCGCCGCACCGGCATGCCGGCCCTGCGCGGAGAGGACAACGTGCTCGTACGCCCCTACCTGCTCGCCCACGAACGGCAGGAGGAGACCCGACGGCGCCAGGCCCGGCGCCGCGCGCTCCGGTTCGCGGTGCACGGCATCGACCTCGGGCCCCGGGTACCGCACGACGTGGAGGTGGCGCGGTGAGGCCCGGCGCGCGCCCGGCCCGGCTGCTGCCCTGGGCCGGCTCCGAGGGCAAACCCTGCTACCTGCTGACCGACGGCGACGGCCCGCTGTCCCGAATCGCCGACGTCGTCGAGACCACCCACCTCGACATGGCGGAGGACCTGTTGGACCACGCCGCCGCCCTGCTCGCGGACGCTCGGGCGACGCCCGAACAGCTCCGCTTCATGCTGCACCGCATGCGCGAGGCACTCACCGAGGTGCACCGCGTCGCGGAGAGCCGGGGCATGCGGTTGCGCTGAAGGCGAGCCGTCACTCGACCAGTTCGGGAAAGGCCTCCTTGAAGTCGGCGAGCTGAGCGCGATAACCGGCGTTGAATTCGGCCAGTCCGTGCACGCCGAGGTTCTTCTCGAAGGCGACGCTCTGCCTGGGCACCAGGGCGGGTATCGCGCGGAACACTTCGCCCGCCGCCTTCGCGTGCCGGCCCTTCTGGACGGCGGCCACCAGGTCCTTGAAGAGGTCCAGCTCCAGGGCCCGGATGCGTTCGCTCGGACTGTCCTGGCCTTCGAGTTCCTCATCGGCGACCGGTTTGGCCCCGGAGGGCTTGGTGAGGAACTTCAGTACCCGCATCGTCGCGTACAGCCGACCGGCCAGTCTGTGGCCGCTCTCGTTCTGGTCTGGCATGGCTCATTACTTGCCACCGGTACCGCGCCGAACCCTGTCCTTCGGAAAGCGGTCAACTCTTGGCCATTCCTCCGACCTAGGGTTTCGGCCATGCGCCCGAGAACGCTCCGCACCTCCCTGGCCACCCTCACCGCGAGCCTCGCGGCGGCCGGCTGTCTCATCGCCGCCGGACCGGCCGTCGCACAGGAACGTCCGCAGAGGAACGCCTGCTCGCCCGCCGTCTCCCTCACCGGCTACTCCGACGCCCTCGACAAGACCACCCACGACGGCACCTACGTCGGCAACCTCTCCGCACTCGCCCGCGACGGGCGGGGCACGGTCGCCGCTCTCTCCGACCGGTCCGCCCTCTTCCGGCTGGACGCCCGCTCCCTCCAGCCACGGGACGTGATCCCGCTCGCCGACGAGAACGGCGCCGCCCTCGACGCCGAGGGACTGGTCGCCGACAGGGACGGCACCTACCTCGTCTCCTCCGAGACCGAGCCGTCCGTCCGCCGCTACTCCCGTACCGGCGAGATACTCGGCCGCCTCCCCGTGCCGGACGCCCTGCGCACCGCCCCGGAGGGCCGCGCCCGGGCCAACGGCAGCTTCGAGGGGCTGACCCTCCTGCCCGGCGGCCGGACCCTGATCGCGTCCATGGAGTACCCGCTCGCCGGCGACCCCGCCGACCTCGTGCGCTTCCAGAGCTGGCAGCGGACGGGTCGCGGCGACTTCCGGGCCGGCGCGCAGTACACGTACCGCGCTGACACCGGCCTCGGCGTCTCCGAGACCACCGCGACCCCGGACGGGCGCCTGCTCGTCCTGGAACGCGGCTTCACCTCCGGCGTCGGCAACACGGTCCGCCTGTACCTGACCGACCGGCCCCGCGGCGGCACCGCACTCGGCAAGACCCTCCTCGCCGACCTCGCCGACTGCCCCTCCCTCGGCGCCATCGCCAAGCAGCCCCAGCCCAACCCGCTCCTCGACAACTTCGAGGGCATGGCCGTCACCGGCCGGAGCAAGGGCCGCCTGGACGTCCTCCTCGTCAGCGACGACAACCAGAACGCCGTACAGACGACCCGCTTCCTCCGGCTCCGCGTGCGCGCCTGAATCATCGCGGCGGGATGAAATCCCCGCTCGCCCGTGTTGGTGCCTTCCGGTAGATCAGGTGAGCAGGACGACCGACCGGAGGGCACGGCGTGGACGCGCAACGGGGATGGGCACGACGACTGGCGGGCTACGCCTGGCGCTATCCCAAGGACGTCGTCCTCGCTCTCGGCGCCTCGCTGGGCGGTATGGCCGTCATGGCCCTGGTCCCGTTGATCACCAAGGTGATCATCGACGACGTGATCGGCGACAAGACCAGGGACATGGCCGTCTGGGCCGGACTGCTGATCGGCGCCGCCGTCGTGGTCTACGTCCTGACCTACATCCGCCGCTACTACGGCGGCCGGCTCGCCCTCGACGTCCAGCACGACCTGCGCACCGACATGTACGGGACGATCACCCGGCTCGACGGGCGGCGGCAGGACGAGCTGTCCACGGGGCAGGTCGTAGGGCGTGCCACCAGTGACCTCCAGCTGATCCAGAGCCTGCTGTTCATGCTCCCGATGACCATCGGGAACGTCCTGCTCTTCCTGATCTCCCTGGTGATCATGGCGTGGCTCTCCCTGCCGCTCACGCTGGTCGCACTCGCCGTCGCCCCCGCGCTGTGGTTCATCGCCCGCCGCAGCCGCACCCGCCTGCACCCCGCCACCTGGTACGCCCAGGCCCAGGCCGCCGCCGTCGCCGGCGTGGTCGACGGGTCGGTGAGCGGCGTACGCGTGGTGAAGGGGTTCGGCCAGGAGGACCAGGAGACCGGGAAGCTCAGGGAGGTCGGGCGCAGGCTCTTCGCCGGGCGGCTGCGGACCATCCGGCTGAACGCCACCTACACCCCCGCCCTCCAGGCCGTCCCCGCCCTCGGCCAGGTCGCCATGCTCGCCCTCGGCGGCTGGCTGGCCGTACGCGGGAACATCACGCTCGGCACCTTCGTCGCCTTCTCCACCTACCTCGCCCAGCTCGTCGGCCCGGTCCGGATGCTCGCGATGGTCCTCACCGTCGGCCAGCAGGCCCGCGCCGGCACCGAACGCGTGCTGGAACTGGTCGACACCGAGCCCGCGATCGAGGACGGCACCAGGGACCTGCCCGCCGACGCGCCCGCGACCGTCGAGTTCGACGACGTGGCCTTCGGCTACGACTCGGCCTCGGGAAAGAGCCGCCCCGTCCTCGACGGTCTCTCCTTCGAGATCCGCTCCGGCGAGACCCTCGCCGTCGTCGGCTCCTCCGGCTCCGGGAAGTCCACGGTCTCCCTGCTCCTGCCGCGCTTCTACGACGTGACGCGCGGCGCCGTCCTCATCGGCGGCCACGACGTGCGCGAGCTGACCCTCGACTCGCTGCGGGCCGCCATCGGGCTCGTGCCCGAGGACTCCTTCCTCTTCTCGGACACCGTGCGCGCCAACATCGCGTACGGCCGCCCCGACGCCACCGACGAGGAGATCGAGACCGCGGCCCGGGCCGCGCAGGCCCACCGGTTCATCACCGAGCTGCCCGACGGCTACGACACCACCGTCGGCGAGCACGGTCTGACCCTCTCCGGCGGCCAGCGCCAGCGTGTGGCCCTCGCCCGCGCGATCCTCACCGACCCCCGGCTGCTGGTCCTCGACGACGCCACGTCCGCCGTGGACGCCCGCGTCGAGCACGAGATCCACGAGGCGCTGAAGGAGGTCATGCGGGGCCGCACCACGCTCCTCATCGCCCACCGCCGTTCCACCCTGAACCTCGCCGACCGCATCGCCGTCCTCGACCGCGGCCGCCTCGCCGACCTCGGCACCCACGAGGAGCTCCAGGAGCGTTCCGCCCTCTACCGGCGCCTGCTGACCGACCCCGACGAGCTGGGCGGGGTGTCACCCGGACACGCCCGGCCCGCCGCACCCGCCGAGGACACCTCCGTACGGGACGAGCTGGACGCCGAGTTCGACGCCGAGCGGGGGGTCACGCCACGGCTGTGGACCGGCGATCGCGCGCCGAAGGACACCGCCCTCGCCGGTACCCCGGCCACCCCGGAGCTGCTCGCCCAGGTCGACGCGCTGCCCCCGGCCGACGGGACCCCGGACGTGGACGAGGCGCGGGCCGTGGAGCCGGAGGAGTCGTACGGCCTGCGCCGCCTGCTGCGGGGCTTCCGCGCGCCGCTGCTGATCAGCCTCGCCCTGGTCGCCGTGGACGCCGGCATGGGTCTGCTGCTGCCGGTGCTGATCCGGCACGGCATCGACGAGGGCGTCACGCAGGCCGCCCTCGGCGCGGTCTGGGCGGCCTCGCTGCTGGGTCTGCTCGCGGTGGTCGCCCAGTGGACGGCGCAGACCGGTGAGATCCGCATGACCGGCCGGACGGGGGAGCGGATTCTGTACTCGCTCCGGCTGAAGATCTTCGCGCAGCTCCAGCGGCTCGGCCTCGACTACTACGAGCGCGAGCTGACCGGCCGGATCATGACGCGGATGACGACGGACGTGGACGCGCTGTCGACGTTCCTGCAGACGGGGCTCGTCACCGCCTTCGTCTCGGTCGTCACCTTCTTCGGCATCCTGGTCGCCCTGCTGGTGATCGACGTGCAGCTCGCGCTCGTCGTCTTCGCGACCCTGCCGCCGCTGATCATCGCCACCTACTTCTTCCGCAGGGCCAGCGTGAAGGCGTACGAACTGGCCCGGGAGCGGGTCTCCTCGGTCAACGCCGACCTCCAGGAGTCGGTGGCCGGGCTGCGGATCGTGCAGGCCTTCCGGCGCGAGCACGACGGCGGGCGACGGTTCGCCGAGCGCAGCGACAGCTACCGGCAGGCCCGCATCCGGGGGCAGTGGCTCATCTCGATCTACTTCCCGTTCGTGCAGCTGCTGGCCTCCGGGGCGGCCGCGGCCGTGCTGATCGTCGGCGGCGGGCGGATCGACGAGGCGACGCTGACGACCGGCGCGCTGGTGGCGTACCTGCTCTACATCGACCTGTTCTTCGCGCCCGTCCAGCAGCTCTCCCAGGTCTTCGACGGCTACCAGCAGGCGTCCGTCTCCCTCGGCCGCATCCAGGAACTGCTGCGGGAGCCGACCTCGACCAAGGCCCCCGTAAAGCCGCTCGACGTGGCGTCCCTGCGCGGCGAGATCACCTTCGAGGACGTGCACTTCAAGTACGGGGACGATGAGGAAGCCCTCACCGGCATCGACCTGCGCATTCCGGCCGGGCAGACCGTCGCCTTCGTCGGCGAGACCGGCGCGGGCAAGTCGACGCTGGTCAAGCTGGTGGCCCGGTTCTACGACCCGACGGGCGGGCGGGTGACCGCCGACGGGCAGGACCTGCGCGACCTCGACCTCACCGCCTACCGGCACCGGCTGGGCGTCGTCCCGCAGGAGGCGTACCTCTTCCCGGGAACCGTCCGGGACGCCATCGCCTACGGCCGCCCGGACGCCACCGACGCCCAGGTGGAGGCGGCGGCGCGGGCGGTCGGCGCCCACGAGATGATCGCCACGCTGGAGGGCGGCTACCTCCACGAGGTCGCCGAGCGGGGCCGCAACCTCTCGGCCGGGCAGCGGCAGCTGATCGCGCTGGCCCGCGCCGAGCTGGTCGACCCCGACGTACTGCTCCTCGACGAGGCGACGGCGGCCCTGGACCTGGCCACCGAGGCGCAGGTCAACCAGGCCACCGACCGCATCGCGGGCCGCCGTACGACGCTGGTCGTCGCGCACCGGCTGACCACGGCCGCCCGCGCGGACCGCGTCGTCGTCATGGACGACGGGCGGGTCGCCGAGGACGGTACGCACGACGAGCTGCTGGCGCTCGACGGACGGTACGCGCGACTGTGGCGGAGCTTCGTCGGGGCGGCCGAACCGGAGGAGCCGGTCGGCGCGCTGCGGTGACACCCGCGCAACCATTCGACACACCGCCTGCGTCCGTACAGCCGTACGCCGGTGCCGCCGTACGGCGGGGCGGAGAGGGAGGGGGACCGCTGTGGGCAAGGGTGGTGCTGGAACACGCCGGCGGCTGGCGCTCGGCACGGCCGTGCTGATGGCGGCCGGGCTGCTCGCCGTCGCGGTGCCGCAGGACGCGCAGGCCGCCGCGGCGTGCCCGGGCCGCAAGGTCCGCACGCTGCCGTTCTCCACCGGGTCCGTCCTGGTCTACAAGCGCGGCGGTTACGTCTGCGCCGTCACCGTCCCCAAGAAGCCCGGCACCAAGCGGCAGATGTCCGTCAGCGTGCAGGCGCGCGGCGGCCGGCCGGTCGTGGACTCGGGGCGGTACGCCTACCGGGCGGGGCCGGTGACCGTGCACGCCGGGAAGCGCTGCGTGTGGGTGAAGGGCAAGGTGTCCCGGGGCTCGGTCAGCTCCGGCTGGATCCTCTGCTGAAGCCGGCTCCCGGCGGCCAATCCTCGATCTCCCCTGGTGTGCGGGTGACTTGCTCCGATAGCTTCCGGCGCACATCTGTTTCACAGGGAGGGTGCATGCGCAAGGCGCTCAGATGGCTGCTGGCGCTCGTGGTGCTCATAGGCACCGTCAGCACGGCGGGCGCGGCCACCGCCGCCGAGCCGAAGGCCGTCGACATCAAGGACCGGCTGCTGTCCATACCGGGCATGAGCCTGATCGAGGAGAAGCCGTACACCGGCTACCGCTTCTTCGTCCTCAACTACACCCAGCCGGTCGACCACCGGCGCCCGTCCAAGGGCACGTTCCAGCAGCGGATCACCGTGCTGCACAAGGACGTGAACCGCCCGACGGTCTTCTACACCGGCGGCTACAGCGTCTCCACGAACCCGAGCCGCCGCGAGCCGACCCAGATCGTGGACGGCAACCAGGTCTCCATGGAGTACCGCTACTTCACGCCGTCCCGGCCCGAACCGGCCGACTGGTCCAAGCTGGACATCTGGCAGGCGGCCACCGACCAGCACCGCATCTTCAAGGCACTCAAGCCGCTCTACGCCGAGAACTGGCTCTCCACCGGCGGCTCCAAGGGCGGCATGACCGCCACCTACTACGAGCGCTTCTACCCGCGCGACATGGACGGTGTCGTCGCCTACGTCGCCCCCAACGACGTGGTGAACCGCGAGGACAGGGCCTACGACCGCTTCTTCGCCCGCGTCGGCACCGAGGAGTGCCGCGACCGGCTGAACGGCGTGCAGCGCGAGGCGCTGGTGCGCCGGGCACCGCTCAAGGAGAAGTACGAGGCGTACGCCGCCGAGAACGGCTACACCTTCGACACCATCGGCAGCCTGGACCGCGCGTACGAGGCGGTCGTCCTCGACTACGTGTGGGGCTTCTGGCAGTACAGCACCCTGAAGGACTGCGCCGACATCCCGGCCGACGCGAAGAACGCGACGGACGACGAGATCTGGAACTCCGTCGACACGATCTCCGGCTTCTCCTTCTACACGGACCAGGGCCTCGCCCCGTACACGCCGTACTACTACCAGGCGGGCACGCAGCTGGGCGCGCCGACGATCCACTTCCCGCACATCGAGAAGAAGTACATCCGCTACGGCTACCAGCCGCCGCGCAACTTCGTGCCCCGGTCGATCCCGATGAGGTTCGAGCCGTGGGTGATGCGGGACGTCGACCGCTGGGTGCGGCACAACGCCGACCAGATGCTGTTCGTGTACGGCGAGAACGACCCGTGGGGAGCCGAGCCCTTCCGTCTCGGGCGCGGCGCGCACGACTCCTACGTCCTCACCGCGCCCGGCATGAACCACGGCGCCAACGTCGCCGGCCTGGTGCCCGAGGAGAAGGCCCTCGCCACGGCCCGCATCCTCGACTGGGCGGGCGTCGCCTCCGCCGAGGTCCGGGAGAACCCGTCGGCGGCCGAGCCGCTGGCGACGTTCGACGCCAAGCTGGACAAGCGGGACGTGCAGCGCGAACCGGCGCTGCGCCCCTAGGACGGTGACCGCGCCCGGCCGCCGCTGAGACGCTCCGATGTACGGACGCTCACAGCGGCCGGGCGCAGCCCACCGGCCGTTCGCCGCCGAGGCGGACGTAGAGGCCGGTCGAGGCGGGGCAGTCGGCCCGTACGGCGACCGCCTCGACCACCTTGAACTGCGGTTTCCTCTTGCCCTTGCCGTCGCACGCGGTCTCGCGGACCTTGCCGTCCCCGGCGTCGTAGACGCAGTCGCCGACGATGGTGCGCGGGCCGCCCCCGCCGCCCGGATCGCCGGGGTGCGGCGGCTGGAGCCCCCGCATACAGGCGTAGCCCCGCGACACGGCCCCGTCGCCGTCCTCGTCGGCCGAGGGGCGCTGCTCGCTGATGTGCAGGACGAAGTCGGTGGTGGCGGGGCACGGAGGCCCGTCGCCCGCACGGCCGTCCTCCCGGGCCACGACCCGCGCCGCCGCCCGCTCGCTGTCGCACGGCACCTCGGTGAACGAGACCGTCCCGAACGAGCTGCACTCGTCGATCGCGAGGAACACCGCCCCGTACCCGGAGGGCCGGACGACGGCCGGGGCCGAGCCCGACGGGGTCCCCCCGCCGAGCCGCCCGTCCCCGCTCGCGTCCTTGCCGCCGCCCTCCCCGCCCGTCAGGCCCGACGGGCTCTGGCAGCCCGTCAGCAGCACGGCGCACAGCGCCGACAGGGCGCAGAGCGCCCCCGCAGCCCATCTCTCACGCATCGCCATCCCCCCGGATCCCCGGTCCAGCGTGACCCGCCGCAGCGGGCGCACGCCAGACGCGCGGGGTGCTTTGCGCACGGCGGCCGGGGGCGCCCCCGGCGCGTGGCGTAGGCCGCGCTACGCCCTACGACCGGTACGACAGCCCGTGCCCGAGGGGGTACAGCACCTTGGTCGGATCGTCCGCCCGCACCACCGGCACCGGCAGCTTGCCGCGCGGCCGTACCCGCCCGGCGATCACCCGGGCCGCCGCCCGTACCTCGACGTCGGTCCAGGAGTACGCGGCGAGGTAGGCGCGGACGTCCGGGAGGCGGGCCACGTCGTACGGGTTGCGGATGGCGACCGCGACGACCGGCTTGCCCGTCTCCAGCAGCCGTGCGACCAGCGTGCGCTGGCTGCTGGCCGCGGTGACGTTGTACGTGGCGACCACGACCGCGTCCGCGTCCCCGGCCGCCGCGACCGCGCGGTCGATGACGGCGGCGGAGGGCGCGGTGCCCGTGGACAGGGCGGTGGCCGTGAAGCCCAGCTCCGTCAGCTCGCCCGCGAGGACGCCGGTGGGCGGCCCGGTGGTGCCCGAGGGGGAGGCGGGGTCGGCGCCCACGACGAGCACCTTCGGATGCTCCCTGCGCGACAGGGGCAGCAGCCGCCCCTCGTTGACGAGCAGTGTGGTGGTCCGCTCGGCGATCCGGTCGGCCGCGGCCAGGTGCCCCCGGGTGCCGACGGTGCGGTCGACGTCCCGCCGGCTGGTGTAGGCGTCCCGGAACAGTCCCAGCTTCGCCTTGAGCCGCAGCACCCGCAGGATCGATTCGTCGAGCCGCGCCTCGGTGAGTTCACCGTCGCGTACGGCGTTCAGGACGGCGTTCCAGGCGAGGTCCAGGTGCGGCGGGTTGAGCAGCTGGTCGACGCCGGCCTTCAGCGCCAGCACCGGCACCCGTTCGTCGCCGTACTTGGTCCGTACGCCCTCCATGCCGAGGGAGTCGGTGACCACGACCCCGTCGTAGCCCAGCTCCTCGCGCAGGATGCCGGTGAGGATGGGGCGGGAGAGGGTGGCCGGGTCGCCGGAGTCGTCGAGCGCCGGGACCACGAGGTGGGCGGTCATGATCGCGTCGATGCCGGCGTCGATCGCCGCGCGGAAGGGCGGGGCGTCCAGCTCCGCCCACTGCTCGCGGCTGTGCGTGATCACCGGGAGGCCGGTGTGGCTGTCGGTGGCGGTGTCGCCGTGCCCGGGGAAGTGCTTGGCGCACGCGGCGACGCCGGAACGCTGATACCCCGTCACCTCGGCGGCCACCAGTTCCGCCACCGCCTCGGGATCGGCGCCGAAGGACCGCACGCCGATCACCGGGTTGGCGGGGTTGACGTTCACGTCGGCGACGGGGGAGTAGTCCTGGCGGATGCCCATCGCGTGCAGTTCGGCGCCCGCGACCCGGCCGAGGGTACGGGCGTCGGAGCGCGATCCGCCGGCGCCGATGGCCATCGCGCCCGGGAAGAGGGTCGCCGGCTCGCCCACGCGGGCCACTATTCCGTACTCCTGGTCGGTGGAGACGAGCACCGGGAGGCCGCGCGGCAGATCCAGGGACGCCTTCTGGATGCCGTTGGACAGGTCGGCGATCTGGTGCGGGTCGCGGGTGTTGTGCGCCCAGGCGAAGTAGATGACGCCGCCGACCCGGTACTTGGCGACCAGTTCGGCCGCGGTGCGGACGCCGATCTCCTTGAGGTTGGCGTCGATGTCGGCCTGGTCGGGGTCGGTGGCGGAGTGGCCGTAGACCCGCATGACGAAGAGCTGGCCGACCTTCTCCTCCAGCGTCATGCGGGAGATGAGCGCCCGGAGCTTGTCGTCGTCGGGCCTGCGGGCATCGGCGTACGCGGTGCCGCCGCCGGCCGCCAGGGCCGCGGTGACGACCGCGGTGGCGGCGAGGACGGTACGTCTCGAGGGGTGTGCGGTGCTTCCCGTGCCGGCCGTGCTGCTGTGGTGCACGTGCGCTCCTTCCGGAGTGATCCGCTGGGGAATCGCTGGAGAGGTGCTGAAGGAAACTTCCAAGGAGTCACCAATATCCGGGAAGTTTCTGCCAGTCAAGGGAGCGCACAGGAGTCACCCGAAGCCGCGGAGAGCGAGCCGGAGGGGGCCGCCGCCGGCGCCAGGGAGGGGCGCGCCGACGGCGGCGCGCTGCCGGGTCGCGGTACGGCGGAGAGGGTGGTCAGCGATCGCAGCCAGCGGCGAGGCCGACACCGCACCGCGCGGACTCGTCCGGCAGCGTGCGGATTGGACGACATGGACCGGGCAGGGGTTCCCGGCCGGGCCGCTTTTCTCAGGTCGGTACAGGCGGGGCCGGTGGGGCGAGGGGCCGCACGGCAACGGACGGGACGAGCCGGGCCGAGGTGCGGAGAGCGCGGGCGGGCGGGGGCCGCCCACGCCCGCGCCGCCCGGCGGGCCCACCGACGCGGGCGAAAGCCCCGACGCCGCGCCGCGCCGCCTCCGCCCCCGGCCTCCGGCGCCGGCGCTCCGGTCAGTCCGCCCGTGCGGGCGAGGCGGTGCGGGCCGAGGCTTCCGGCCAGTGGGCGCGTAGCGTGCGTACCGTCTCCGCGATGGCCGGGCGGCGAGCCGCGCCCGTGCGCCACAGTGCGTACAGCCGCCGTACGGGCGTCGGGACGAGCGGCACCTCCACCACCCCGGCGGGCAGCGGGCCGCGCCCCAGGCGGGGGATCAGGGCGATGCCCAGCCCGGCCGCGACCAGTGCCACGAGGGTCGGGTTCTCGTCGGCCTGGTGGACGATGTCCGGCTCGTGCCCCGCGCCCCGCAGGGTCCGCAGCAGCCAGTCGTGGCAGACCCGCCCGGGCGGCTGGCAGATCCACCGCTCCCCGCCCAGCTCCTCCCGCCGTACGCCCGCCCGCCCCGCGAACCGGTGCCCCTCGGGCACGAGCAGATCGCACAGGTCCTCCCCGACGGACGCCTGCTCCACCCCGGCCGGGGCGGGCAGCGGCGCGATGTCCCAGTCGTGCGCCACGACCAGGTCGACGGCGCCCTTCGCCACCAGGTCCACGGACAGATGCGGGTCCACCTCGGTGAGCCGGGCGTCGAGCGCGGGATGCCGTGCCGCCAGGTCGGCCAGCACGGCCGGCATCAGACCACGCGCCGCCGACGCGAACGCGGCCACCGTCAGCCGCCCCGCCGGCACCCCGCGCCGCTCCTCCAGCCGGGTCTCCGCCCGCTCCACGACGGCCAGCAACTCGACGGCGGTGGCGGCCAGTTGCCACGCCTCGTCGGTGAGCCGCACCCCGCGCCCCTCCCGCTCCAGAAGCACCGTCCTGGTCTCCCGCTCCAGCTTGGCGATCTGCTGGGACACGGCGGACGGCGTGAAGCCGAGCGCGGCGGCGGCCGCGCCGACGGTGCCGTGCACGGACACGGCGTGCAGGGCACGCAGACGCTGAAGATCGAGCACGAGGCAGCCCCCTGATGCGAATCGCTGATGTCCCTGATGCGAACAGTTAGCAGTGCTTCATCCAACCATGCAGAAATCATCGCTGGTGCTTCACGGTGGATGGGCGTGATTCTCGACGCATGCGACCTTCCCACCTGCTCCTCGCCGTGCTCGTCGCCGCCGTCTGGGGCGTGAACTTCACGGTCATCGAGATCGGCCTCGACCACTTCCCGCCGCTGCTCTTCTCCGCCCTGCGCTTCCTCGTGGCGGCACTGCCCGCCGTCTTCCTCGTGGGCCGGCCGAAGGTGGCCTGGAAGTGGATCGTGGCCGTGGGACTGGTGCTCGGCGTCGCGAAGTTCGGGCTGGTCTTCGTGGGCATGGACACGGGCATGCCGGCCGGCCTGTCCTCCCTCGTCCTGCAGATCCAGGCGGTGTTCACGGCGGTGATCGCGGCGGCGGTACTGGGCGAACGCCCCACCGGCGTGAAGGTGCTGGGCATGGTGGTGGCGCTGGCCGGCATAGGCGTGGCGGCCCTCGACGAGGGCGCCTCCGGACCGCTGGGCGCTTTCGTGCTGGTCGTCGGGGCGGCGGCCGCGTGGGGCCTGTCCAACGTCCTGACCCGCAAGGCCTCCCCGCCCGACGCGCTGAACTTCATGGTGTGGGTGTCCACCGTCCCGGTGCTCCCCCTGCTGGCCCTCTCCCTCGCGACGGAGGGCCCGTCCCAGGACCTCGCGGCCCTGCGGGGGCTCGACTGGCAGGGCGCCGGCACGATCCTCTTCGTCGCCTGGGTCTCGACCGTCTTCGGCTTCGGTGCCTGGGGCTGGCTCCTGCACCGTCACCCCGCCTCCACGGTCGCGCCGTTCTCCCTCCTGGTGCCCGTCTTCGGCATGTCGTCGGCGGCGCTCTTCCTCGGCGAGTCGGTGACCCCGCTGCGGTGGTGCGCGGCGGCGCTGCTGGTGGGCGGGGTGGCGCTGACGACGCTCACGCCCGCCCGGCGCGGCCGGGACCGGCGGCGGCCGGAGGTGGTCGTGGCCCGCCCGGAAAGCGTTGGACGGCCGCCGGCGCGGGCGGAAGAATCCGTCCGGTGACATTCACCCTGAAGGGCCCACCCCTCGAAGGCACGCTGGTACGGCTGGAACCGCTGGGCCCGCACCACGCGGCGGACCTGGCCGTGGCCGCCGAGGAGGACCGCGGCACCTACGCGTTCACATGGGTGCCCAGGGCCGACGAGGTCGGCGCCTACATCGACGCCCAGTTGGCCAGGGCGGCCACGGGGCGGCTCGCGCCCTACGCGCAGGTCTCCCTCGCCACCGGCCGGGCGGTCGGCGCCACCTCCTACTGGGAACCCCGCTCCTGGCTGACGGACGACGCCCTCGACGCGATCGAGGTCGGTTTCACCTGGCTGGCCCGGTCGGCACAGGGAACGGGCGTCAACGCCGAGGCCAAGCTGCTGCTGTTCCGCCACGCCTTCGAGGTCTGGCGGGTGTCCCGGGTCGACCTGAAGACCGACGCCCGCAACGCTCGCTCCCGCGCCGCGATCGAGTCGGCCGGCGCCCGCTTCGAGGGCGTGCTGCGCAACTGGTCCCGCTCCTGGGCGCCGGGTGAGGAGGGCCGGCTGCGCGACTCCGCGATCTACTCGATCACGGCGGCGGAGTGGCCCGAGTGCCGCGAGCGGCTGGAGCGCCGGGTGCGGCCCGCGCAGCCCGCGTTCACGCCGCGTCGCTGAGCAGCCGGGCGAGGTGCTCGCGCCCCGCGACCAGCAGTTCCGGCAACGGTGCGGCCGACTCGTACCACCGCTTCTCGTACTCCCAGCACAGCCAGCCGTCCCAGCCGTGGCGGGAGAGGACGTCCACCACCTCGGTGAGCGGCAGCACGCCGGCGCCCAGCGGCAGCGGGGCGGTGTCCTCGGCGGAGGCGATGTCCTTGACCTGGACGTAGCCGAGGTGCGGGGCGAGGGCCAGGTAGCTCTCCGAGGGCTGCTCGCCGCCCAGCCAGGTGTGCATCACGTCCCACAGGGCGCCGACCTGGCGGTGCCCGACCAGACCGAGGACGCGCATCGCGTCGGCGCCGGTGCGGTGCGAGTCGTGGGTCTCCAGCAGGATGCGTACGTCCACTTCGGTGGCGTACTCGGCGGCCGTGCCCAGCCGGCGGGCCGCCGTCGCGTCGGCCTCCTCGGGGCTCTGGTCGGCGCCGCCGCCGGGGAAGACCCGGACGTACGGGGCGCCCAGGTCGCGAGCCAGGTCGAGCAGGGCGCGGATCTCGGCGATCACGGCGTCGTCGTCACCCGGCGCGGCGACCCGCGGGTACCCCGCGAGGCCCAGCAGTTCCACGCCCGCCTCCTTGAACCCGGCCGCCACCGCGGCCCGTTCGCCGGGGGCCAGGCCGGGGTGCACCGGTTCCTCCGGGTGCGCGCGCAACTCGACACCGTGGTAGCCGTGCGCGGTCGCGAGCCCCAGCACGTCGGTCAGGGGCAGGCCGGGGACACCGAGGGTGGAGAACGCCAGCTTCATGACCACGGAGCGTACCCGCCGCCGCCTCCCGCACTCCTCCCCGTCAGCCGGGTGTCGCCGCCCGGCCGCACACTCCAATGCCCGGCAGCAGGCCGACCCAGCCCGTCCGGCGTTTGAGGACGAGGCCGTCCAGGCCGAAGCGGGGGCGTGGGGGCGGCAGCCCCCACCAGGCCCACACCAACGCGGGGCGCGGAGAAGCCAACGGCACCTACCCCCGCGGCCCTCCGGAGGACCCCCGCACCATCAACTCCCCCCGCACCGTGGCGATCCCCCCGGGCGGCGCCTCCTCCCGCCCCATCGCGATGCGTCCCGCCCGTGCCCCCGCTTCCGCGAGCGGCAGCCGGACCGTCGTCAGCGCGGGTACCGCGTCGATGCTGAAGGGCAGATCGTCGAAGCCGGCCACGGACACGTCGTCCGGGATGCGCAGCCCCGAGTCGCGCAGCGCCGCGCACGCACCCAGCGCGACGGAGTCGTTCGCGGCGACGACGGCGGTCAGCGAGGGGTCCCTGCGCAGGAGTTCGAGCGTGGCCTCGTAGCCGGACTGCCGGTCGTAGCGGCCGTGGACCGCCCAGCGGGGGTCCTCCTCGATGCCGTGCGCGGCGAGCGCGGCGCGGTGGCCCTCCAGCCGGTGCCGGGTCGTGGTGCGCTCCTCCGGGCCCGCGATGTAGCCGAGCCGCCGGTGCCCGAGCCCGATCAGGTGGTCGGTCAGCTCCCGGCCGCCCCCGCGGTTGTCGAAGGTCAGCGCGATCGCCCCGGTGCCCGGCGCCGGCGGCCGCCCGCACAGCACCACCCGCGTGCCGGCCTCCGCCAGCTTGCGCAGCTTCGCCGCCACGGCCGCCTGGTGCGCCGCGTCCTCCATCGCCCCGCCGGTCAGCACGACGGCCGCCGCCCGCTGCCGTTGCAGCAGGGTGAGGTAGGTCAGTTCGCGCTCCGGGGAGCCGCCGGTGTTGCAGACCACGGCGAGTCTCTCGCCGCCCGCTCTGCCGCCCGGCCCGCCGATCTCGGACTGGATCGCACCGGCCATGATGCCGAAGAAGGGATCGGCGATGTCGTTGACCAGGATGCCCACCAGGTCGGACGTGGCCGCCGCCAGCGCGCTCGCGGGGCCGTTGAGCACGTAGTCGAGGTCGTCGACCGCCTTCAGCACCCGTTCCCGGGTGGAGGCGGCCACGGGATAGTTCCCGTTCAGCACGCGCGACACCGTCGCGGGGGAGACCTGGGCGCGGGCCGCCACGTCCGCCAGTGTCACCGTCATGTCCTCGTCCTCCGCATCGCGCGTGTGCCGTACGCCGTCTCAGCCGTCGCCGCCGTCTCAGGCGACCTTACGGCCACGGCCCGCCGCTGTTCGTCCCCTCGAACAACTCGCCCGGGTCCCGGTCTTGTCCAGACCACCGTCCACAGGCTAGCTTCGTACTGCATAGAAAGCGCTTGCTGTACCGCACTACCT
The DNA here is from genome assembly GCF_031597775.1 of Streptomyces sp. BB1-1-1. Lineage (NCBI taxonomy): Bacteria > Bacillati > Actinomycetota > Actinomycetes > Kitasatosporales > Streptomycetaceae > Streptomyces > Streptomyces sp. BB1-1-1. The sequence goes on from NZ_CP134203.1 coordinate 5,608,841, forward strand.
CCACCTCACCGCCCGTACGAAGGGAACGACGTGACACGCAAGACGGTGCGAATCGCCATGAACGGTGTGACCGGGCGCATGGGCTACCGCCAGCACCTCGTCCGCTCCATCCTGGCCCTCCGCGAACAGGGCGGCCTCGACCTCGGCGACGGCACCGTGCTGTGGCCGGAACCGATCCTGGTCGGCCGCCGTGAGCACGCGCTGCGGACGCTGGCCGAACGGCACGGCCTGGAGCACGTCTCCACGGACGTGGACGCGGTCCTCGCCGACCCCACCGTGGACATCTACTTCGACGCCCAGGTGACCTCGGCCCGCGAGGAGGCGATCAAGAAGGCGATCGCCGCGGGCAAGCACGTCTACACCGAGAAGCCCACCGCCACCGGCCTGGACGGCGCCCTGGAACTCGCCCGCCTGGCCAACGCCGCCGGCATCAAGCACGGCGTCGTCCAGGACAAGCTCTTCCTCCCCGGCCTGCTCAAGCTCAAGCGCCTCATCGACGGCGGCTTCTTCGGCCGCATCCTGTCCGTGCGCGGCGAGTTCGGCTACTGGGTCTTCGAGGGCGACTGGCAGGACGCACAGCGCCCCTCCTGGAACTACCGCGCCGAGGACGGCGGCGGCATCGTCGTCGACATGTTCCCGCACTGGGAGTACGTCCTGCACGAGCTGTTCGGCCGCGTGAAGTCCGTCCAGGCCCTCGCCACCACCCACGTCCCGCAGCGCTGGGACGAGAACGGCAAGCCCTACGACGCCACCGCCGACGACGCGGCGTACGGCGTCTTCGAGCTCGACGGCGGCACGATCGCCCAGATCAACTCCTCCTGGACCGTGCGCGTCAACCGCGACGAACTCGTCGAGTTCCAGGTCGACGGCACCGAGGGCTCCGCCGTCGCCGGCCTGCGCGACTGCCGCGTCCAGCACCGCTCCGCCACCCCCAAGCCGGTGTGGAACCCGGACATCCCCGCCACCGAGGTCTTCCGCGACCAGTGGCAGGAGGTCCCGGACAACGGGGACTTCGACAACGGCTTCAAGGCCCAGTGGGAACTGTTCCTGCGCCACGTCTACGCCGACGCCCCCTACCACTGGGACCTGCTGGCCGGCGCCCGCGGCGTGCAGCTCGCCGAACTGGGCCTGAAGTCCTCGGCCGAGGGCCGCCGCCTGGACGTACCGGAGATCGCGCTGTGACCCTCCACCTGCCGGACGCGGGCGGCGCCCTGCGCACCTACGAGCCCCGCACCGAGCCCCTCGCCGTCACCCGGGAAGCCCCAGGAAGCGCTTTCACCTCCCGTACGGTCTTCTCGGCCGCGCACGTCGTCGCCGACCCGTACGCGGACACCACGCCCGACGGCCCCGCCGCCGTCGACTGGGACGCCACCCTCGCCTTCCGCCGCCACCTGTGGTCCCACGGGCTCGGTGTCGCCGAGGCCATGGACACCGCCCAGCGCGGCATGGGCCTGGACTGGGCCGGCGCGGCCGAACTCATCCGCCGGTCCGCCGCCGAGGCGAAGGCGACCGGCGGCCGCATCGCCTGCGGCGTCGGCACCGACCAGATCACGGGCGGCACCCTCGCCGAGGTCCGGGCGGCCTACGAGGAACAGCTCGCCGTCGTCGAGGAGTCGGGCGCCCAGGCCATCCTGATGGCCTCCCGCGCCCTGGCCGCGTCGGCGCGGAGCCCCGAGGACTACCTGGAGGTCTACGGCCACCTGCTCCGCCAGGCCGCCGAACCGGTGATCCTGCACTGGCTCGGCCCGATGTTCGACCCGGCCCTGGAGGGCTACTGGGGTTCGTCCGACCTCGACGCGGCCACCGGCACCTTCCTGGACGTCATCGCCGCCCACCCCGACAAGGTCGACGGCATCAAGGTCTCCCTGTTGGACGCCCAGCGCGAGATCGACGTGCGCCGCCGCCTCCCGCAGGGCGTGCGCTGCTACACCGGCGACGACTTCAACTACCCCGAGCTGATCGCCGGCGACGAGCAGGGCTTCAGCCACGCGCTGCTCGGCATCTTCGACCCGCTGGGCCCGCTGGCGGCCGAGGCGGTCCGCGTCCTGGACACGGGGAACACGGAAGGCTTCCGCGCCCTCCTCGACCCCACCGTGGAACTCTCCCGCCACCTCTTCCGGGCCCCCACCCGCTACTACAAGACGGGAGTGGTCCTCCTGGCCTGGCTGGCCGGTCACCAGAGCCACTTCACGATGGTCGGCGGCCTCCAGTCGGCCCGCTCCCTGCCGCACCTCGCCCGCGCCTACGAACTGGCGGACGGCCTCGGCCTGTTCCCCGACCCGAAGCGCGCGGAGGAACGCATGCGCACCCTGCTGAACCTGTACGGAGTGGACCAGTGAGCGACCTCGGCCCCGATCACGACCTGACGCGTTTCAGCATCAACCAGATGACGGTCAAGCAGCTGTCGCTGCCCGAACTGACCGCCGCCTGCCGCGAACTCGGCGTCGGCAACGTAGGCCTGTGGCGTGAACCCGTCCAGGCGTACGGCGTCGAGGCGGCGGCCAAGCTGGTCCGCGACGCGGGCCTGACCGTCACCACCCTGTGCCGCGGCGGCTTCCTCACGGCGACCGACGCGGACGAACGCGCGAAGGCCCTGGCGGACAACCGCCGTGCCGTCGACGAGGCCGCCACCCTCGGCACCGACACCCTCGTCCTGGTCTCGGGCGGTCTCCCGGCCGGCGACACGGACCTGCGCGCCGCCCGGGAACGCATCGCCGACGCCCTGACGGAACTGGGCCCCTACGCCGAGCGGCACGGCGTACGGCTCGCCATCGAGCCCCTGCACCCCATGTACGCCTCCGACCGCTGCGTGGTCTCCACCCTCACCCAGGCCCTGGACCTCGCCGAACGCTTCCCGGCGCACCAGGTCGGCGTCACCGTCGACACGTACCACATCTGGTGGGACGACCGGGCGCCCGAGCAGATCGCCCGGGCCGGGGCGGGCGGACGCATCCACACCTTCCAGCTCGCCGACTGGACCACTCCGCTGCCCGAGGGCGTCCTCAACGGCCGCGGCCAGATCGGGGACGGCGCGATCGACATGCGGGAGTGGAAGGGGTACGTGGAGGCGGCCGGGTACACCGGTGCCATCGAGGTCGAGCTGTTCAACGAGGGGCTGTGGGCGCGGGACGGGCGGGAGGTGCTCGCCGAGACGGCGGCACGGTTCGTGGAACACGTGGGCCGGTAGTCGCCCCGGAACACAGCGTCAGGGCTCCGACCCCGACTCCGGCCCCGCCTCCGCCGCCGGCACACCCGCCCGCAGATGCGCCGCCAGACGGCGCAGCCCGACGAGGGCACCGACGTCCGACCCGTCGCCCAGTGGGTAGTGCAGGGCGGGTCCGGTGGCGGGCCCCAGGGCGACGGGCCGCACCTCGACGGGCGGGCGCCGGGCATGGGTGAGCCCGATGCCCCGCACGTCCCGCGCGCCCAGGGTGAAGGAGACCGGGACGGGCGGTGCCTGAAGCACGGGAGGAGTGGTGAGATCGCGGGAGGCCCGCCGCACCGAGGCCAGCATCGTCGTCAGGCCGTGTTCGACGACGAGGGTCTCGGCGAGGGGCGCGATCGCCTCCAGGGGCGGTTCCTCACCCTCCCCGTACCCGAGGGTGAGCGTCATGTCCTGCTCGACGCCCGCGGTGGTCCGCGTGACCCGGATCCAGGCCAGCGCCGGTCGGCCGGGATGCCCCGTCACGAGCAGATGGGTCGGCTCGGGGGCCCGGTCACGGGCCAGATCGGTCAGCCGGCGCGGTGACCAGGGCAGGTTGACGGGTTCCGCGGTGCCCCAGCCGGCCGGGGCCGAACCGGTGAGCGCGCGCCAGGCCGCCTCGAGCGCTTCGCCCAGGACGACGTCCTCGCGCGCGGGGAGAGTCGTGCGGAACGCCACGACGAGCTGCCGGTCCCCTGTGGGGCACGTCCGGCCGAACGCCTCGGCGACCGAGGCGGTGCCGCCCGCCCCGAGCACGGGGGTGAACGTCCCGCTCTGCCAGCGCAGCACCGTCCCGGACAGCCCGTCGTAGTAGCCCTGTGCCGGGTCCTGGACGACCCAGCGGTTGGGCACCTGGAGGAGGGTGGCGCGGGCGGGGGCACTGAGCCGGACGTGCGGCGGGGTGACGATCTGCAGGGCGCGGTCCGTCTCGGAGGTGCCGCGCAGCACCTCCGACAGCCAGGTGGTCAGGGCCAGGACGGGACGGTCGGCCAGGACGACGGACGTGGTGTCGGTGAGGACGTCGACGACCGGCTGTCCGTCGTCCGGCGCGACGGCCGCGGGCACGTCCACGACCTCGGTGCTCGCCGCCGGCTCGGGCCAGGTGCCGCCGCCCAGCAGCAGGGCGAGCCGCCCGCACACCGATGCCGCCAGTCGCTCGGCCCCGGGGACGGCGCCGGAGGCCCGGGCCTCGGTCCACCAGAACGGCACGGGCATGTCCCGCCCGAGCAGCCGTTCGGCCTCGCCGGGGACCTGGACGAGCAGCGGGGCCTCCACGGACACGAGGGGTCTGCCGTCCGGGGCGCACAGCCGCAGCACGGCGCCCTGGGACCCGGCGGTCAGGGCCGCCTCGGGGCCGCCCGCGTACAGGCCGGCCAGCAGGGCCCAGGTGTCGGGCATCTTCGGGGTGAGGGCGATGACGTCCTTGGTCACGACTCTCCTTCTCCGGCCCCGGTCAGCGCGGTCTGCACGAGTTGATGGCGTCGGCCGCGGCGGACCAGGGTGCCCCGGCCCGGCGGCTGCTGGGAGGCGTACAGGCCGGGAAAGAGCTGCCCTTCGGTGCGGTCGCCGGTCATCACCAGGGCGGTGGTGCCCGTCTCGCGCAGGGTGGTCAGGAGCGGCTCGTAGAGCGCGCGGGAGGCTCCCGCGGCGCGGCGTGCCAGGACGACGTGCAGGCCGATGTCCTGCGCGGAGGAGATGTACGGCAGGAAGGGAGCGAGGGGCTGCTGTCCGGCGGTGGTGAGGATGTCGTAGTCGTCGACGAGGATGACGATGCGCGGGCCCCGGAAGGCGGGTTCGCCGGTCTCGGGCCCGTCCGGGTCGGCGGTCTCCGGCAGCCGCTTGTCGAGTTCGGCGGCGATGCCCGTGGAGAGGGCGGCGGCGAGCGTGGCGTTGTGGGCGTAGCCGCCCCGGTACGGTTCTGGGACGACGCCGCGCAGACCGCGGCGGGGGTCGAAGACACCGAAGACCAGTTCGTCGTCGGAGTACCGCTCGACGAGCCCTGCGACGATCAGCTTCAGCAGGTTCGTCTTGCCGCACTCGTTGTCGCCGAGGACCAGCAGGTGCTGGTCGCCGCCGAAGAGGTCGAGCAGCACGGGGGCGAGGGCGTCCTGGTCGAGGCCGACCGGTATCCGCCGCGGCTCGGCGGACGCCGAGGGCAGCCGGGTCGTCGGCAGCCGGGCCGGCAGCACCCGCACCGGGGCGGCGGGTTCGCCGTGCCAGGTGGCGCGGACGGTCCGGGCCGCCTCGTCCAGGGCGGGGCCCAGGTCACCGGTCGTGGCGGAGCCGTCGACGCGGGGCAGGGCGGCCTGCGCGAACAGCTTGCCGTCGGTGAGCACCCGGCCGGGCACGTCCGGTGAGAGGGTCTGGGAGAGCTTGCGGTCGACGGAGGAGTCGGCGGGGTCGTTCAGGCGCAGTTCGGCGCGGGTACCGAAGAGCGACTGGGTGGCGATGCGGACGTCGTTCCAGCGCAGCATGCCCGCCACCACGTGGATGCCGTAGCCGCCGCCCCGCTTCAGCAGGTCGGCGACCGGCTCGTCGAGGTCGGCGAAGCCGTCGCGCAGCGCGCCGAAACCGTCGACCACGAGCACGACGTCGGTGGAACCGAGCCGCGGCAGTCGGCCCTGGGAGCGGAGCCGGCGCAGTTGGTCGACGGAGTCGATGCCGTGCTCGCGGAACAGTACCTCGCGCTCGGCGAGCATGGTGCGCACCTCGGCGACCGTGCGGGCCGCGCGCTCCCGGTCGGCCCGTCCGGCGATCCCGCCGACGTGCGGCAGGGCGGCCAGTGCCGACAGGCCGCCGCCGACCAGGTCCAGGCCGTACACGGCGACGTCGCGGGGGGTGTGGGTGACCGCCAGGGACAGTACGAGGGTCCGCAGGAGCGTGGTCTTGCCGGACTGGGGGCCGCCGATCACGGCCACGTGACCGCCGGCCGTGGTCAGGTCCAGCACCCACTGGCCCTGCCACTGGCGGGCCGGGTCGTCGAGCACGCCGAGCGGCACCCGCATCCCGCCCGTGGCGCGTGCCAGGTGCAGTCCGTGCTCGGAGACCCGGACCGGTCCGGCGGCCGTGTCGAGGGCGACGGCGTCCGGCAGCGGGGGCAGCCAGACACGGCGCACCGCGGGCGCGGCGCCGGTGAGCCGGCCGACCATGAGGGACAGGACGGTCGGGCCGGTCTCCCGCCGGGTGGCGGAGGGTTGCGCCGCCGGCTCCTCGTCCCGCTCCGCGGTGTTGTACGCCGGGTAGGGCAGGGCGAGCGGCTCCTCGTCCCGCTGCTCGCGGGAGGCCGGGCCGCGGTGGGCGCCGGAGACGTAGCCGGCCTTGAACCGTTCGTAGGTGGAGGTGTCGACCTTGAGGTAGCCGAATCCGGGCAGGGGCGGGAGATGGAAGGCGTCGGTGGTGTCGAGGACCGTGCGGGACTCGTCGGCGGAGAAGGTGCGCAGGCCCAGCCGGTACGACAGGTAGGTGTCCAGGCCCTTGAGCTTGCCGCCCTCGATGCGCTGGCTGGACAGCAGCAGGTGGACGCCGATGGAGCGGCCGATGCGGCCGATGGACAGGAACAGGTCGATGAAGTCCGGTTTCGCGGTGAGGAGTTCGCCGAACTCGTCGATGACGACGAACAGGTGCGGGAGCGGCTCGAGGTCCGGCCGCTCCGTCGCGCGCAGCACCGCGTGGTGGCCGATGTCGGCGACGTTGCCGGCGTCCTTCAGGACCTGCTGGCGGCGTTTGACCTCACCGGCGAGGCTGGTGTGGACACGTTCGACGAGCCCGGCCTGGTTCTCCAGGTTGGTGATCATTCCGGCGGTGTGCGGCAATTCGGCGAAGGGGGCGAACGTGGCGCCGCCCTTGTAGTCGACCAGGACGAGCGCCAGGTCTTCCGGGGAGTGGGTGGCGGCCAGGGCGAGGACGAGGGTGCGCAGCAGCTCGCTCTTGCCCGAACCGGTCGCGCCCACGCACAGCCCGTGCGGGCCCATGCCGAGCTGGGAGGACTCCTTCAGGTCCAGCAGGACCGGTTCATGACGGTCCGTGAGGCCGATGGGGACGCGGAGGAAGTCGCGTTCGCTGCGGGGCTTCCACAGGGTGGGCAGGTCGAGGCCGGCGGGGTCGGCGATGCCGAGGAGGGCGGGGAAGTCGACCGGGCCGGTGACGGGGCTTCCTTCGGCGACGGACTCCGGTGACAGCCGCAGCGGGGCCAGCAGCCGGGCGATGCCCTCCGCCCCGGCCGCGGTGACCGGGTCGGCGGTGCCCTCGGCGGTGACCGGCGCGGCGGCGCCCTCGGCGGCGGAACCGCCCAGGTCCTCGACGGTCACCCGCTCGCCCTGGACGGTGATGCGCACGCTCACCTCGTCCGGCTCGTGGACCTGCTCCTGCAGGAGATGCACCACGGTGACCCCCATGTCCGGCAGCCCGACCGCCGAGTCCGGGCGGGGCAGTTCGGCGGCCGGCTCGCCGTGGGCGTCGACGACCACCAGCAGCCGGCCCGCCAGTCGCAGCGCGTTCCGATCGGCCAGACCGCGCCGCACCTCCGCCGCGTACGCGGACCGTCGGCCCAGCTCGTGCCGCAGCACTCCGGCCAGCTGCCCGAGGTCCGGCGCGATCCGGCGGGCGGCCACCGGACCGTCGTGCGCCTGCGGATCCAGCACATGGGGCAGCCACTTCGCCCACTGCCACTCGGCGATCCGCTCGCAGGGTACGGCCAGGGCGAGCGCGACGTCATCGGGAGCGTGCGTCACCGCCGTCTGCGCCAGCAGCGCCCGGACGACCCGCAGGACGTCCTCCCGGTCGCCGACGACGCTGACGTTCCCCGCCCGGTCCAACGGCACCGTCAAGGGCACGTCGGCGGCCGTCGCGAACCGGCGCTGCAGGGCGCGCGCCTCGTTGAGCATGAACGGGTCCGGTGGCGTCAGCACCCCGCCGGCGCCGCTCTGCTGGATCGTCGGCTCCTGGGCCGGTACGTCACCGAGGCCGACCCGCACCCGCAGGAAGTCGGCGTCCCGGCGGCGCCGTTCCCACAGCCGGGCGGGGTCCCGCACCAGGTCGTACAGGGCCCCCGGCGGCGGATTCAGCTCCCGCTCCGCGTCCCGCAGCCGGCGCTCCGCGGCGCCGAGTTCCTCCCGGAGTTCCTCCAGGTACTCCAGGTAGCGCTCACGTTGGGTTCGCCGGGTGCGCTGCGCCTTGCCGCGCTGCGACAGGAACAGCGCCACCGCCCCCAGCAGCGCGAAGACCAGCACGACCGCGCCCACCACCGCGAACCGGCTGTTGCGGACCACGGTCATCATCACCACGGAGCCCAGGACGCCGGCCATCGGCAGCAGGGCGGTGGCCGCGTTGCCGATCTTCCCTTCGGGCAGGTTGGGCGGCGCCTCGACCGTACGAGGCCGGGCGGGCTCGACGGGACGGGTGCTGCGGGCGGGCCGGTGGACGATCTGCAGGGTCACGGGCGTACTTCTCCGGAGCGGGTCGTGGCGGAGGAGGGGCGGGGCGGGCACGAGCCGGGTCGGGGCGGGTACGAGCCGGGGCGTCCCGGCCGGACACTCACCGCACCCTCACCGCGCGCCCCATCACCTCGGCGGCCAGCCGCAGCACGGCCTGTTGCGTGGCGTGTGCCAGGAGGTCGGTGCGGATGGGGCCGCCGCCGGCCAGATGACGGTCGTACGGCACGGTGACTACGGTGACGCCGGACTCCCTGAGATGCCCCGCGGCCGTCTTGTCGTCGAGGACGGTGTCGGGGGTGTTCGCCACCAGCGCCACGACCGTCGTGGCCAGGGCCGAGTGCGGCAACCGTGCCAGCCAGTCCAGCACCTGGCGGGTGGCGCCGACACCCTCCGCCGTGGTCGGCGCGACCACGACCCGGGCGTGCGCGGTGTCCATCGCCGTACGGGCCACCTCGCCGGGGAGCGTCTCACAGTCGGCCACGGTCACCGCGAAGTAGCGGCGCAGCGCCAGTGTCACCTTGCGGTACGCCGTCATGTCGAGCGGCGGACCGACCTGGCCCCGGCTCGCGGGCAGCAGCCAGCCGCCGTCGGACACCGGCACCAAGTAGCCGGTCACGTCCGTCAGCCGCATGGAGGGGTGGAGGATCGGTGCGAGATCGGCGCACGTCCAGCGCACCGCCTCGGCACCCATGCGCACCGGCAGGGTGCCCAGCGCGGTGTCCGCCTCCAGGGTCAGCACCGGGTCGTGCCGGTAGTGGTTGAGGGTGCGCCCGAGCAGCGCGGAGACGGTGGACTTGCCGACACCGCCACGGATGGAGGTGACGGCCACCACCCGGCCCGTGGTGACGGGCTGCTGCAACTGCCGTGCGATCCGGGTCTGTTCGGCTACGTCCTGCGCCACGGACGAGGTGAGCTTGCGCAGCGTCCGCCCCGTACGCCGGGTCACGGAGTCGCCGTGCAGGGGGCGTCCCAGGGCGAGGAGGAGGCGGGGATCGAGGGTGGGGGAGGACTCGGGGGCGGGGGCGACGGGGAGGCCGGGACCGGGGTCGCGGGCGGGGACGGGGGCGGCCGGTGCCGCGGGCCGCTCCGGGCCCGGCTCGTCGGCGGCCCGGGCACGGGATCTGGGGTCCGGGGACGCGTCACCGCCGGTGTCCGCACCCGCTTCCGCCTCTGTCGCAGCAGCCGTGGCCGCGGGCTGGTCGGGTGCGGGGTGCACGAGCCGCAGCGCGGGCTCGCCGGGCCGGGCAGCCGCATCCGGGTGGCTGCTCCCGGAACCCCCGCCCAGCTCCCGCAGCACGTCCCGCTGCCAGTCGCCGCCCCCGCCGGGTGCCGACGGCTGCTCCCGCCACTGATCGCCCTGTCCCTGTGTCATGCCGCCGTGCCCCCTAAGCGAAGGTGTCGAGCAGTCGCCCGTACACACCGAACGCCCCGGCGAGCAGCGGAAGCAGCGTGATGACCCCCACCGATTCGAGCAGGTCACCGACGCGCCGCAGCCGGACCCGTACGTGCTCGGCAGGCTGCACGGCGAGCACGACGAGCGGCAGGACCGCCAGCACGACGAGGACGGCCAGCGGAGCCGCGGCCGAGGACCGTTCCCCCCACACCGTCAGCAACCGTACGACGACGGCCGCCGCGGCGGTCAGCAGCACGACCACCTCGGCGACCAGCGGAAACGCCCGGGCCCGCAGGGCCAGCACCACCGCGACGACCGCGGCCAGCGGCACCGTCCACACGGAGGGGTCCCGCAGCGCCAGTACGGCGGCCACGGCTGCCGACCCGGCCACGGTGACGGTGGCGAGTACCAGGCCACGATGGGCGGCGGCCAGCGCGGCGGTCACCTGGTAGCGGCTGACGGAGATCCCCCCGGCCCGGCGGTCGTCGAGCCCCGAGAGCCCGGACGCCATCAGCGCGAGCCGCGGCAGCACCCCGAGTACGACCACACTGACGACGCCGAGAACGGCCCCGGCACGCGCCTGCTGTTCCGCCGTCCCGGCGCCGGCCTGCAGGGCGACGACGGTCTCCCAGCCGACGGCGGTCACGGCCACGGCACCGGCGCCCACGATCCCGCCCCGCCCCAGCGGCGTGCACAGCCCGAGGAGGGCGAGCACCAGCACGCTCACGGCGGCCACCCCGGCGAGCCGCAGGGCGCCCGCCGAGGAGCCGCCGAGGTCGTCGACGAGGCTCCACACGCCCAGCACACCGAGCGCGCCGGCGGCACACAGGAGGGTCGCGGCGAGCCCGTGCCTGCGTACCCGCCCCAGGACCGCCCCCGCGACCGTGACCGTACCGGCGGCGGTGAGCAGTGCGGCGGCGACCGCGGCCTTGTCGTCGTACTGCGCACGTGCGAACAGGGCGGCGCCGATCACCCAGCCCACGCTCGCGCCGCCCGCCGTGACCCGCCGGGCGGCGGGTCCCCACAGCCCTCTTCGGTGACCGAGGTCCTCGGCCGCCTCGTCGGCGACGTCGTGCACGACGGGGGCGGGCGGGGCGTCCTCCGCACGGACGAGACGCAGGACGGCGCCGTCGCGGATGCCCGAGGTCTCCAGTGTGCTGTCGTGATCGAGCGCGGAGCCGTCCACCGTGACGAGGTGGCGTGAGGCGGGCCGTCCCTCCGCGCGGTCGTCCAACAACCGCATGATCTCGGGCAGCAGCAGCCCGACCGGCTCGCGCGCCGGAAGCACGAGGTCGACGCGCCGCCGTTCACCGAGGAGCGTGACCCGGCTCAACAGCGCCGACCCACCCGCCGTTTCCCTGCTCAGGGCCCCCGTAGACATCACGTTCGCGAACCTATCACCGGCTTGTAGGACTACTGGACGGCGTGGAAACACCGGGAGAGTACGGGCTGCTCTGCCCGATCAGCCGGTGCGACACGAACGACCACCCCACACACCCCGCGCACAGCACGGCCGCGATCACCATCCCGGCGACCACTTTCCCCAACCGCTCGTCCACGGCACGCCGTTGCCGCTGCGCCCCGAACAGCAGGGCGTCCCGCAACCGCCGCCGCCGTACGGAGACGGATTCGAGGAGCTGGCTGTCGTAGTCCTGGGCGGTCATGCTGATCATCTACCTCGTGTCACGTGGGGAATTCGCCCAGCCAGGCGCGCTTAAGCAGGTCCTCGGGCAGATACTCCGATTCGACCTCGATGGGCCGCCCGGCGTCATGGGCGAGGCAGGTGAGGGCGAGGATCGCGAGAGGGATATCGCCGTCACCCGTCTCCTGGCGCTCCTCGCTCGCATTCCAGTACTCCTTGTGGAGTTCGAGCCCTTGGACGAGGGCCTCGTTGAACTTGTCGGTGTCCTGGCTGACGAAGCGGTAGAACAGATTGACCGGCGGGTAAAGGACCTTGAGCATCATCTCGCGGTCCATGAACCGCAGCCGGTCCGGGTCGGTGGCGTCGAATGTGGCGACGAGCTTGTCCCCGATGCCAGGCCGCTCCAGCCAGTACGTCTGGAGTACGTCCACCCAGTGGTAGATGTACTCCTCGAAGACGGCGCCGGAGGCGCGCAGCGTCTCGATCGGTACCTGGCACAACTGTGTCATCCGTGCCTGGTCCCGGCACACGACCGCGAGCCAGAACGCTTCCAGCCAGGTCCCCGCGTCGACGAAGTGCGTGACCCCCACGGCGGGGATCGTCCGCACCTCATGACCGATCATGCACTCGACGGTGGAACCCTCGGGAGCGGTCGCCGAGGCGAACAGGGCAGACCCGACCTGCATGGCCATGACCCAGGCTTCCCAGGTCTCCAGCTCGCTGGCGGTGGGGTCCTCGGTACACAGGAACGCGGCCCTGTGAAGCGCGCGGTTGAACGTCATGCCGAGGCTGTCCGGGTACTCCTCCAGACTTTCGATGTCTTTGAGGGTGCGCGCATTGGTTTTCTGCCGAAGTCCGTCCGGATCCGGGTGACTTCCTTCTTCCGGTGGCCGCGAAACCCTCGTTGACATGAACGGTTTCCTCATTTCGTGATATTGAACTGCAGCATCTCGTAGCCGGCGTACGCAGCCCCATCGGGCTTTGCTTTCACGAGCACATAGTCCACTTCGCCTTGTTTGAGCGCCGTGCTCAGGTTTTCTGCCAGTTTACGTTCGGCCTCGGCGGATTTGAGCAGGTCCTGGTCGCCGGTCTTCTCTGCCCTCTTCTCATGTCTTTCGGCCCGGAGTTCCATTTGATCGAGAATGGTTTGAAAGTACTCCCGCGTTCCCTGTGTCACCAACCGTCCACTGTGCCCCTTACGCGTTCCGAGGGAGGCCGTCGTAGACCCCTTCGCCTCGACCACGACGTACCGGCCGTCAGTCGTCCGGTACGCCTGGTCGAACCGATTGTTGCCGAACGCTCCGTCGTCCAGGCGTACCGCGCCCTCGTAGTGCTCCGGTATCGCGTGGCGCTCGGCCGCGTACTCACCGAGCAGTTCGGCCTGCCGGTTGGCGTCGCCGTGGAGCGGTGAGTGGGTCTCGTCGGCGAGATCCCTCGCGGCGGACAGTTCGTCCGTGGGGTTGGCGGCGTAGGCCTTCTCCGCGTCCTTGAGGACGTCCTCCGCCGCCTTGTCGGCCGTGACCGCCGCGTCCCGTTTGGCGGCCTGTCCGTCCAGGTAGTCCCGAGTGCTGTCGGGGAGGTCCGCTGCCTTGCCCTCGATGGGGTCCAGGCGCACGTAGCTCTCCCTGATGGCCGGGGGCATGTCACTGGCCGCGATCCACTGGGGCGGAGCGAACGGGTTGCGTGCCAGCTGCGGTACGGCCTGGCCGTAACCACCCTCGGCCTTCCTGTTGCGCCGGTATCCGTTCTCGCGGTAGTGGTCCTTGAACCACTGGGGGTCGTTGTTGGCCCGTTCGACCTGCCGGCGCATGACCTCGCGTTCGACGTCCAGCGAATCGCGGCTGCCGGACGGTGATCCGCCGGAGCCGTCCCCACCCGTGCGACCGCCGCCGGTCCCCGAGTGTTGGCCGGGAATCGCGCCACCGTCGTTCCCACCGCCGCCGGAAGGTCCGTCGCCTCCCGTCGCGTGCCCGCCCGTGTCGCGGGCGGGCACGGTGCCCGTTCCGCGTGCCCCGGTGTTTTCGCCGACGTGGGCGGAGGCCGGAGTGTTCCCGCCGGCGCGCCCGGTCGCGTCGCCGCCGACGTGGGCCGCTGTGCCCCCGGCGGCATGCGCACCCGCCCGGTCGCCCGCCCCGACGAGCGCCCCCTCCTCGTGCGGCAGGCTCCGCTCCAGCAGGTCCCGGTCGGCCGCTGACAGTTCCACCTTCGCCGGGGCCGTTGTGCCGTCCGCGCGGACGACCGAGCCGTCGTCCAGGTTCAGGCGGGTGCCGTCCGGCCACTCCACCACGTTGTCGCGGATGACCGGCATGTCGTCGGCGACCCGCACCACGCTGCCGTCGGGCTGGACGCGTCCCGCGCCGGAGAGGATGTCGTCGTAGGCGCCCGCGTGTACGCCCCGCAGGCCGGCGAAGAGGTCGGCGACCTTGGCCGTGCCGAACGTCGCGGCCTTGCCCAGATACGTCATGGGGTCGACCAGTCGGGCGGTCTTACCGAGCGCGCCGACCGTGCGGGCCACCGTGCCGCTCTTCGCCGCGGCTCCGGCGCCTCCGGTGAACACCGTGGTCAGGACGTTGAAGGTGACCGCGCCGCCCGCGCGTGCGGGGTTCTCGCCCCACTGGTCCCACGCCACCAGCGCCTTGCCCGCCTCCTTGACCGTGTTGCGGGAGTCGCGCAGGTAGGAGGGCAGCTTGTCCTCCGGCATCGCCCAGTAGGCGACGCCGACGACGGGGACCGCGGTGATGAGCACACCGGTCGCGAGCTTGCCGAGCCCTTTCCACGCCTCGCCCGCCGCGTCCCAGCCGTCGACGCCGACGAGGGTGCCGAGGCCCCGGATCGTGCCCCACACCCCGTCGACGACGAAGCCCTTGCCGAACTCCCACACCTGGTGGCCCAGCCAGTCGAGCCCGTGCCGCTCCTTCTCCACGGTCGAGCCCCACGGCAGTTCCCCGGACTGGTTCAGCAGGTCGGCAGTGAAGCCGTAGGTGCTGGTGCCGCGCTCCATGAGGCGCTTCTGCGCACCGTCCTCGAGGATCAGCGTCGAGCCGCCCACCAGCGCGGTGATGGTGTTGTGGCAGGTGATCTCCGCCAGCCAGAAGGCGGCCGTGGTGGCGTTGACGTCGTGCACCAGGTCGTTGTTGAGCTGGACGTTGTCGTCGTCCTCGCGCCAGTCGTCGTCCCCCGCTATCTGCTGCCGGAAGGTTTCCGCACGCCGTTTGAGGCTCTTCAGCCTGGCCACGAGCGGCTGGATCTCCGTCTCGTACGAGCTGAGGGCCGCCGCGGCCTTCTCCAGATCGTCCGCGAACTCGTCCGCCTTGGCCGCCACCGGCGCCGTCGTGGCGAACAACTGCTCCGCCTCCGGCGCCGTGTAGCACGCGGACAGGCCCTGGAACCGGGTGTGGACGTCCGCGCCCGACTGGCGGAAGACCAGAGCCTCCCCCGTCAGCAGCATGTGGTCCGTGCCCAGTTGCTCCAGGTCACCGGTGAACTGCGGGATGTTCTGCGGGTCGATCAGGTCCGCGCTCACTTGCCCCCCTGCTGCCCGTCCGCCCCCGGCAGGTCGATCTCCGGTTCCTTCAGCGCGTTCGCCTGCGCCCGCGCGGCCATGTCCAGGTCACCCTTGACGTACGCGTTGGTCGCATCGGCCGCCCCGTTGAGGGAGTTCGACGTGCGCATCGCGACGTACATCAGCTTCTCCTGGTAGGCGGTGAAGAACTCGCCCAGCGCCGCCGCGACCGGGCCCTGGACCCCGCTGCGCTCCACGCCGCCCTGCTGGATCGTGCCGGCCGACCCGGCCGCGCTCGGCAGCGTCTCCTGCAGGGCCTTCCCCGTGTTCGAGAGGCCTTCGGCCGCCTTCGCCGTCTCCTTGAGGACGCCTTGCACGCCCGATGGCGAGATGTCCCACCCCGTCATGTGGATTCCCCGTTCCCCACGTGTCCCCGTGCGCCGTCGTCCGTCGACGCGCTCCGCGTCAGCCGATGTTGTCGACCGCCGCCTGCGCCTTCGCCAGCGTCGACTGGGCCGTCCCGTCGTTGTCCTCGAGGGTCGTGCGCACCAGTTGGATGATGCTGCGCACCTCGTCGGCCGCGCGGTTCCAGCGCACTTCCTTGCCGTGGTACTCATCGGAGACGCCATCGGCCTGGAAGTCGGCCATGGCGGCCTTCACGGCCTTGTCGCGGTCGGTCAGCACCCGCTCCAACTGCCCGACGATCCCCTGCAAGCCGCCCTGCACCTCGGTCGACGCGCCGGTGTCGTAGGAACGGCGGTCCAGATTCTGGCCCATCGTCAAAACCCCCTGTGATTCACGATCTCTGCCCTGGCCGGTGGTCTAGCGCGCGCCGAAGCGGGCCGCGTCGAAGTTGGCCGCGCCCATGTTCCGCTGTGCGTTGTCCTGCTGTTCGGTGTCACCGGTGGCGAACGCGGTGTCCATTCCGCCCTGGCCTTCGAGGATCGCGTTGAGTGACCCGTTGAGCGCGGCGGTGATCTCGTCCGCGCGCGTCTTGAACGAGTCGAACGCGATCTTTCCGGATCCGTTGAACTTGCCCTCCAGCGGCTCGGCCGCCTGGATGAGCATGCGGATCAGTGTGCCCAGGTCGGTGCTCGAACCGACCGTGTTCTTGCCCAGATCCGACAGGGTCGTGGACCCCATGTCGAACTTCACGTGTGTCACCCCCGTGTGTCCCGTGCGCATCACAATCTACTCGAACATGCTGTCGCACATTGCGTTGCGACGGCAACGCTGTAGATCCGGACGTGACGCGATCCGGACACGGCCCGGCCGGCCACGTCCGTCGACTCGGGCGGGACGACACCGACGCGGCCTCGGTCCCGTGCCGGCGGCGGACGGCCGGAAAGTTCCCGCGAGAGCCGTGCAACCGTTTCGTCGCTTCGCGGGTCGTACTTGGCATCAGGACACCCCGGTGGGGGATCCGGGGGGATCGCGGGGGTTCTGAGGGGGAGGAAAAGGGGAGGGAAGCCCGAGGGGGTCCGGTCGTCGACCGGGCCCCTTCGAAGCTTTCGGCGGCGGACGGTACCGGTCAGAAGAAGACCCCGCACCGCAGCAGCACGTTCGCGTACGGCCGGGCCTCCCCGGTCCGCACCACCAGCCGTGCCCCCGCCGAGAGTTGCTTCAACCGCTCGTGCGGGACGAGGGCGAGGGCGGGGAAGTGCCCGTCGAGCAGCGCGGCGGCCTCCGCATTGGCCTCCCGTACCTCCGTCGCCGCCGTCGCCCCCTCGACCACCAGCTCGTCGAGCAGGCCGTCCACCACCTCCGCGAAGGACGGCACGCCGGCGCGGAAGGCCAGGTCGACGACGCGTGGACCGGCCGGGACCGGCATGCCGACGTCGCACACCAGGACGCCGTCGCCGTGGCCGAGTTCGGCCAGGGCGGCGGACAGGTGGCGGTTGAGTATCCCGGCCTTCTTCACAACACGTCCCTCTGCACGGCTTCCTTGCTCACAGTGCCTCCGCCTCCGCCGCCGTCGGGTACGACGCCTGCGCGCCCGCCTTCGTGACGGCCGCCGCGCCGACCCGGGCCGCGTACGCCGCCGCCTCGGCGAGCGACGCACCCGTGCCGAGCCGCCAGGCCAGCGCCGCGGTGAACGCGTCGCCCGCGCCCGTCGTGTCCACGGCGTCCACCTTCACGGACGGGACACGGGAGACGCCCGCGCCCGACGCCACCAGCGCGCCCTCGGCGCCCAGGGTCACGACCACCGAACGCGGCCCCTTGGCCAGCAGGATGCGGGCCCAGTCCTCGGGACGCTCGCTCACGCAGGCGTCGCCGAGGATCACCTTCGCCTCGTGCTCGTTGACGATCAGCGGATCGCAGGCCGCCAGCACCTCCGCCGGGAGCGGGCGCGGCGGCGACGGGTTCAGCACGAAACGGCTGTCCGGCGCCAGACTCCGGACCACCTCGACGACCGTCTCCAGCGGGATCTCCAACTGCGCGGAGACGACCCGGGACGCGTGGAAGAGGCTCGCCGCGGCCCGGACGTCCCCCGGTGCCAGCCGGCCGTTCGCGCCCGGCGACACCACGATGCTGTTGTCCCCGGACGGGTCGACGGTGATCAGCGCGACGCCGGTCGGCGCCCCGCCCACCAGCACGCCCACCGTGTCGACGCCGGCCGCCCGCTGCGAGTCCAGCAGCAGCCTGCCGTAGTCGTCGTCGCCGACCCGGGCCAGCAGCGCCGTACGGGCGCCGAGCCGGGCGGCGGCGACCGCCTGGTTCGCGCCCTTGCCGCCCGGGTGGACGGCCAGGTCGGTGCCGAGCACCGTCTCGCCGGCACCCGGCCGCCGCTCGACGCCGATCACGAGGTCGGCGTTGGCCGACCCCACGACCAGGAGGTCGTAGTCGTACATGAATCGCTCCCCGATCCGAATGAATCCGAGTGAGGCGGGCGGGCGGTCGACGTGACCGCCCGCCCGTGTCTCCGTGGGCCCGTGATCCCGCGTCAGCCCTCGAAGCCGGCCACGTTCTCCTTGGTGACCACCTTCACCGGCACCTTCACCATCTTCTCCACCTTCTTGCCGTCGGCGGCGCGCAACGCGTTCTCGACCGCGATCCTGCCCAGTTCCCTCGGCTGCTGCGCGACAGAGGCGAACAACGTGCCCTCCCGCACCGCCTTCAGCCCGTCCGGGGTGCCGTCGAAGCCGACGACCTGCACGGACTTGCCGGCCTTGGAACCCAGCGCCTTGATCGCGCCGAGCGCCATCTCGTCGTTCTCCGCGAACACGCCGTCGATGTCGGGGTGCGCCTGGAGCAGGTTGGTCATCACGTCCAGGCCCTTGGTGCGGTCGAAGTCCGCGGGCTGCTTGGCGACGACCTTGATACCCGGGTACTCCTTCAGACCGGCCGCGAAGCCCGCCCCGCGCTCCCGGCTGGCGGAGGTGCCGGCCTGGCCTTGGAGGATGACGATCGTGCCCTTGCCGCCGAGCTTCTCGGCGAGCGCCTTGGCGCCCAGCTCACCGCCCTCGACGTTGTCGGAGGCGACCAGCGCGGCCGTCTTCGCGTCGTTGACGCCGCGGTCCACGGCGATGACGGGGATGTCGTCCTTGTTCGCCGAGCGCACCGAAGGGCTCGCCGCGTCGGAGTCCACCGGGTTGACGATGATCGAGGACAGGCCCTCGCTGGTGAAGTTCTGCAGCTGGTTGGCCTGCTGGGAGGCGTCGTTCTGCGCGTCCGTGACCGTCAGGTCCACGCCCAGCTTCTTCGCCTGCTCCTCCGCACCGTCCCTGATCTGCACGAAGAACGGGTTGTTGAGCGTGGACAGCGACAGACCGATCTTCTGCGTCTTGCCGGCCGAGGAGTCGTTGTGCAGCAGCGAGGTGGCGCCCACGACGGCCACGGCCACGACCGCCGCGATCACGTACGTCAGTGCTTGCTTGCCCTTGCCGCCCCCGCCGGCCCCGGCCGCGGGCGTGGTCGCCCCCGCCTTGCGCCGCAGGGTGTCCAGCAGCACCGCCAGCGCGATGACCACACCGATGACGACCTGCTGCCAGAACGCGGAGACGGACAGCAGGTTGAGGCCGTTGCGCAGCACCGCGAGGATCAGCGCGCCGATCAGCGTGCCCGACGCCTTGCCGGTGCCGCCCGCGAGCGAGGCACCGCCGATGACGACGGCCGCGATGGCGTCCAGCTCGTAGCCCTGCGCGGCCTGCGGCTGCGCGGAGGAGAGCCGGGAGGCGAGCACGATGCCCGCGGCGGCGGCGAACAGGCCGGAGAAGGCGTAGATGGCGAGCTTCTGCCGCTTCACCCGCAGGCCGGACAGGCGCGCGGCCTCCTCGTTGCCGCCGATGGCGTACATGGAGCGGCCGATGTAGGTACGCCCGAGGACGAACGCCGTGATCAGCCCCATCACGATCATCACGAGCACCGGCACCGGCAGCCACCCGCCGAGCGTGTCACCGAGGTGGGAGACGGAGTCCGGGAAGGCGATCGGCGAGCCCTGCGAGATGACGAGCGACAGACCGCGCCCCACCGACAGCATGGCGAGCGTCGCGATGAACGGCGGCAGCTTCCCGTACGAGATGAGGAAGCCGTTCACCAGGCCGCACGCGATGCCCGTCGCGACGGACAGCAGGACCGCGAGCACGACCGGCATCCCGGCCTCGGTGGCGCTCCACGCCAGCACGGTGGCCGACAGCGCGGCGACCGAGCCGACCGACAGGTCGATGCCCGCGGAGACGATGACGAAGGTGACGCCGAAGGCGAGGATCGCGGTGACGGCGGCCTGGACGCCGACGTTCAGCAGGTTGTCGGCCGTCAGGAAGTCCCCGGACAGCGCCGACATGGCGACGACGAGGACGATCAGCGCGGTCAGCGCGCCGTTGTCGAGCAGCAGGCGGCGCAGGCCGCCCGTGGCGCCGCCCTGCGCGCCCGGCTTGCTCTTGAGCGTGTCAGTGGCCACGGGAGGCCTCCGTTCCGGTTCCATTGCTGTGGGGAGTGCTGACGGCCAGCGCCATGACGGCATCCTGGGTGGCCCGCTCGGCGGGGAGTTCACCGGCGACCCGTCCCTGGGCCATGACGACCACCCGGTCGCTCATGCCGAGCACCTCGGGCAGGTCGCTGGAGATCATGAGTACGGCGGCACCGGCGGCCGTCAGTTCGTTGATCAGCTGGTAGATCTCGACCTTGGCGCCGACGTCGATGCCGCGCGTCGGCTCGTCGAGAATGAGCACCTTGGTGTTGGCCAGCAGCCACTTGCCGATGACGACCTTCTGCTGGTTGCCGCCGGACAGGGTCCGCACGTGCTGCCCGAGTCCGGCCATCCGCACACCGAGCTGTCCGGCGATCCGCTCGGCCGCCGCGTGCTGCGCCTTGAGGTCGACGAGCCCCGCGCGTGCGGACGACTTCAGCGTCACCAACCCGAGGTTCTCCTCGACGGAGGCGTCGAGCACGAGCCCCTGCCCCTTGCGGTCCTCGGGCACGAGCCCGATCCCGGCGGCCATGGCGGCGTTGACGTCGTGCCGCCGCAGGGGCGCACCCGCGACGTGCACGGTCCCCGCGTCGTACGGATCGGCGCCGAACACGGCACGCACGACCTCGGTCCGCCCGGCGCCGACGAGTCCGGCGATGCCGACGACCTCACCGGCGCGCACCTCGAAGCCGACGTCGTGGAAGACCCCGTCGCGCGTGAGCCCTTCGACCCGGAGCAGCGCGTCACCGGCGTCGGTGCGCTCGCGCGGATACTGCTGCTCGATCGACCGCCCGACCATGAGGCGTACCAGCTCGTCCTCGGGCGTGGCGGCGGGCACCTGCCCGACACTGCGTCCGTCCCGGATGACGGTGACCCGGTCGCCGAGGGCGGCGATCTCCTCCAAATGGTGGGTGATGAAGACGATCCCGACGCCGTCCTCGCGCAGCCGCCGCACGATGGCGAACAGCTTGTCGACCTCCCCGGAGGTCAGCACGGCGGTCGGCTCGTCCATGATGAGCACGCGCGCGTCCAAGCTGAGCGCCTTGGCGATCTCGACCATCTGGAGCCGGGCGATACCGAGTTCACGCACCCGGGCGCGAGGCGACACGCTCAGACCGACCCGCCTCAGCAGCACTTCCGCGTCGGCGTCCATCTTCTTCCGGTCGATCATCCCCAGGCGGCGCGGCTGGCGCCCCAGGAAGATGTTCTCGGCGACCGTCAGATCGGGGACGAGGTTGAACTCCTGGTAGATGGTGGCGATCCCGAGGCGCTCGGAGTCCTGCGCACCGTGGATGCGCACCTCCTCGCCACCGGCCAGGATCCGCCCGGCGTCGGGCGTGTAGGCGCCGGAGAGCATCTTGATGAGCGTGCTCTTGCCCGCGCCGTTCTCACCGAGGAGCACGTGCACCTCGCCCCGGCGCAGGTCGAAGTCGACGCTGTCGAGCGCGACCACGCCGGGGAAGGTCTTGCGGATGCCCTCGATGCGCAGCAACTCGTCCGGACTGCGGCTGCTCACGGCGTACTCCTTCGTACGGGGGACGGGGACGGGGTTTCCTGGGGGGCCGTCTCCCCGCAGGAGCGGCGGACGACCAGCCGCGCCGGGAGGGTGACGGACTCGCCGGGCCGGCCCCCGATGCGGTCGACCAGCGCGCGCACGGCGGCCCGCCCGAGGTCGCCCGTGGGCTGGGCGATCGCGGTGACGGGCGGATCGGTGTGCACGAACCAGCGGATGTCGTCGAACGCGGCGAGCGCGATGTCCTCGGGGACCCGCAGCCCGCGCGCGCGTACGGCGTCCAGGGCGCCGAGCGCCATCAGGTTGTCGGCGGCGAAGACGACCTCGGGCGGCTCGGGCAGGTCGAGGAAGCCCTCGGTGACCCGGCGCCCGCTGTCGGCCTGGAAGTCGCCCTGGCCGATATAGACGTCGGGCAGGGGAAGCCCGTAGTCGGCCAGCGCCTCGCGGAAGGCGTCGACGCGCTCGCGTCCGGTCGTGGTGGCGGCGGGCCCGGCGATGATGGCGAGCCGCCGGTGCCCGAGGCCGTACAGATGCGCCACGAGGTCCCGTACGGCGGCCCGCCCGTCCGACCGGACGACGGGCACGTCCACGCCCGGGATCCACCGGTCGACGAAGACCATCGGCGTCCCGGCCCGCGCGGCGTCCAGCATCCGCGGGGAGCCGCCGTCGGTGGGGGAGACGAGCAGCCCGTCGATACGCCGGTCCAGCAGCGTCGTGACGTGGTGGTCCTGGAGATCGGGCCGCTCGTCGGCGTTGCCGATGATGACGCTGTAGCCGAGCGCGCGGGCCTCCTCCTCGACGGAGCGGGCCAGTTCGGTGAAGTACGGGTTCATCACGTCGCTGATGACCAGGCCGAGGGTGCGGGTCTGGTCGGTGCGCAGCGACCGGGCGACGGCGTTCGGGCGGTAACTCAGCGTCTCGACGGCGGCCAGCACACGCTCGCGTGCGGCGGGGCTGACCGACGGGTGGCCGTTGAGCACGCGCGAGACCGTCGCGACGGAGACGCCCGCCTCGGCGGCGACGTCCTTGATGCCGATACTCGCCATCGCCGTTCCACCTCCTCGTGGAATCGATTACACGGAGGATTGGAAACGATTACACGAGGCGGAATCAAGGGGTGAGAGTCGGCCGAAACCCAATCGTGACCGGAGCCGGGCGGGCGCCGCACGGGCCGGTCGGGCGACCGCCCGCTGAAGGGATGGTGCGACAGATGAGCCGCGGGGAAAACCTCACGGCTACGGCCCGTGAGTGTCCGGGTACCTGAGTACGCCTACTCATGCGGAGCGCGCGGCATCGGCCGGAGACTGCGTTCATGAGACGGACCTCCGCATCCATCAGCGCGTTCGCGCGCCCCCGGCGTGCCCTAACCGCAACCGTGCTCGCTGCCCTGGCACTTGCCGGCTGCGGGAGCGAGCACCCGAGTGAGGGTGGGGCTCAGGGCAAGCCGGGCAGCGGCGTCGCCGCGGAGAGCTCCGCATCTTCGGATCCGGGGCAGGCGGGGTTCACGGCGATGCTCGACAAGGTCACGCGGCCATGTACTTCGCCGGCCGGGACCGGGAACGAGACCGAGACCGGACACCGCCCGTCCGACGAGCGACCGACCGGCCCGGCGGGGAAGGGGAACGGCAAGGAGGGCCTCGCCCCCGGTGAGACCCCTCCGGCCGAACCGGTCGAACCCGGCGTCCCCACCGGCCCCGCAGCGGAGTTGAACGACCGTGAGTGGTGCGCGAGCGTCCAGCACGAACAGCGCGTCGTCCAGGCGCTGCAGCGGGTCGAGGAGCCCACTCCCGCCAAGGTCAGGAAGACCCTGAACGACCTGGGTTACATCGACGAACGCATCCACGGTCTCAAGCAGGACGGCAAGATCACGCGCTTCTACCTGGATCTGCGCGAGAAGGGCGGCCGTCTCTGTGAGGAGGGCTTGGCGGCGGGAATGGAAACGGACATGTTCGCGTGTGTCGCCCGCGCTGCCGGACCGTTCACCGTGACGAGTTCGGGCCGGTAGGACGGGTGTCCTGCGTGACGCGGCGGAACCGAACCGCGCCCGACCCGCGCCCGAACCGCGCACGGCGTGTGCGGTTCGGGCGCGTCCGATGGTCAGCCCAACGCGGCGGCGAACATGCCCGCCTCGTACGAGCCTCCCCGCTGATGTGTGATCACGGCGAGCCGGTTGGCCGCGTTGATCAGGGCGACCAGGCAGACCAGCGCGGCGATCTGGTCGTCGTCGTAGTGCTTGCGCACCTGGGCCCATGTCTCGTCGGACACGCCCTGGTGGGCGTCGGCGAGCCGGGTGCCCTCCTCGGTGAGCGCCAGCGCGGCCTGCTCGGCCTCGGTGAACACCGTGGACTCGCGCCAGGCGGCGACCAGGTGGAGCCGGACCGCGCTCTCGCCGGCGGCCGCGGCCTCCTTGGTGTGCATGTCGATGCAGTGACCGCAGCCGTTGATCTGGCTGGCGCGCAGTGACATCAGCTCCTGCGTCGACTTCGGCAGCGACGACTCGTGGACCAGCATGCCGGCGCCGGCGAACCGCTTGGCGAACCTGCTGCCGAGCTCGTTCTCGAACAGATTGAATCGGGCTTCCATGACCTCGTCCTCACTGTGGGTGCCTCACTGACGAACACAAGATGCCGACGACCCGGTCCCTGTGACTGGCCTCCGGTGTGATGTGAGCCACCGTCGGCGGGTGTCACAAAGCGGCGGCGGCCGGCGTCCTGTGCGCATGGCACCCTCGGAGGCGAAGAAGCGGGAGCAGCTGGTGACGAGCGAAAACAGTGGACGCGAGCCGGACGGCACGACCGGGTGGACCGTCGGCGAAGGCGGGCGCACGGACCCCGCCACCGAGGCCTTCGTCGCGCACCGCAACCTGCTCTTCACCGTCGCGTACGAGATGCTCGGCTCGGCCGCCGACGCGGAGGACGTCCTCCAGGAGACCTGGCTGCGATGGTCGGGCGTGGACCTCGCGACGGTGCGCGACCGGCGTGCCTACCTGGTGCGGATCACCACGCGCCAGGCCCTGAGCCGGCTGCGTACGCTCGGCCGCCGCAAGGAGTCCTACGTCGGCGCCTGGCTGCCCGAGCCGCTGCTCACCACGCCCGACGTGGCCGAGGACGTCGAGCTGGCCCACAGCGTCTCGATGGCGATGATGCTGGTCCTGGAGACGCTCGCGCCGACCGAGCGGGCGGTGTTCGTGCTGCGCGAGGTGTTCGACCTCGGCTACGACGAGATCGCCGACGCCGTCGGCAAGAGTCAGGCCGCGGTCCGGCAGACCGCGCACCGGGCACGCGCACACGTCGCGGCACGGCGGCCGCGCGGGGCTGTCTCCCCGACCGAGACACGGGACGTGCTCACCGCCTTCCGGCGGGCCCTCGTGACGGGTGACCTGCAGGGCCTGCTCGACGTCCTCGCCCCGGACGTGGTCCTCGTGGGCGACGGCGGTGGCATCAAGCGGGCCGTGCTGCGGCCCGTCACGGGGGCCGGGAAGGTGGCCCGCCTCATGATCGGCGGACTGGTCAAGCAGGCGGCCGGGGTCTCGCTGGAACCGGCCCAGGTCAATGGCTATCCGGCGCTGATCCTCCGGCTCGACGGCGAGCTCGACACCGTACTGGCGGTGCGCTTCGACGACGGCCTCATCACCGGGCTCTACGCGGTGCGCAACCCCGAGAAGCTGTCCCACATGGCCAGGGAGACCACCCTGCGCCGCTGAGCGAGCGGCCCCACGGTCGCCTACGCGGGGTCCGGAAGGGTGTCGCCGGTCTCCAGCAGTGTCTTGAGGCTGGAGAGGAGGGCCGGCCAGCCGTGCTGGATCATCTCGCGGGCGGTGCTGCCGGGCTCGAACCCGTCGTGGACGACGGTCAGTTTCACCGAACCGCCGAGGTCCTCGATCTCGAAGGTGACCTTCGACCGCTGTTCGGCGGCGAGCTTGGCGAGCGTCTCGTCGTCGATCCCGTTGGCCTTCGCCCACCCGGGCGTGAAGGTGTGCCAGGTGTAGGACAGACGCCGGAACGGGTCGGACTCGAGTACGACCTGTCCGGGGTCGGCGGTGTCCGCGCCGCCCTGCTGCCAGACCATGGTCGACCCCGCCTTCCAGTCGGTGGCGAACTCCAGACCCCAGTAGCGGCTGGTGAAGGCCGGGTCGGTCAGACCTTGCCAGAGCCGCTCGGGCGTGGTCCTGACATAGGTCGTGTACACGAACGCGTTGCTGTCCATGGTGGTGTCCTCCAGCGCGTGCTTGAGATCGGCGAGTGCGCGCACCCGCTCGCGGTCGTAGCGGCTGATCCAGCGTTCGGTGATGGCGTTGATCGGTTCGGCGTTGAGGTAGTGCAGCTTCTCGCGGCCCCGCCGGACGGTGGTGACCAGGTTGGCCGCCTCCAGCAGCGCCAGGTGTTTGCTGACCGACTGCCGGGCCATGTCCAGCCCGGCGCACAGCTCGCGCAGGCTCTGCCCGTTGCGGGCGTTCAGGCTGTCCAGCAACCGGCGCCGGCTGCCGTCGGCCAGCGCCTTGAAGACCTCGTCCATCTCCGCCCCTCTAAATGCAGCCCATTGGCTGCCTTTCACGTTAGGCAGCCGCAAGGTTGCATGTCAATCGGAGGCGTGGGAGGGCGCCGCCGACGAGCCGGCCGGGCTCTGCCGAAAATCACTACCGGCGCGGCCGCTCAGGGCGGAGACTCGTGCCATGGCGGACATGGGGGCGTTCCGGGTCGCGGTCACCGCGTGGGCGGCCGGCGGCCCCGGCGGCCCCGCGCACGAGTTGGCGACGCGACTGTCGGTACGTACCGCTGTCCTCCTGGAGGGGCCGAGCGACTCGGCGGCGGTCGACGCGCTGGCCGCGCGTCACGGCCGCGACCTCGCGGCGGAGGGGGTCTGCGTCCTCCCGATGGGCGGCGCGATGAGCGTCGGCCGCTTCGCATCCCTCCTCGGACCGTCCGGCCTGGGCCTCCGTCTCACGGGACTGTGTGACGAGCGGGAGCAGGGCTACTACGTCCGCGCCCTGGAGCGGGCGGAGGCGGCGCCCGACGGTCTCTTCGTCTGCGCGGCCGACCTGGAGGACGAGCTGATCCGCGCGCTGGGTGTGACGCGGGTGAAGGAACTGGTCGAGGCGGAGGGCGACCTGCGCCCCCTCCGGACCTTCCTTCGCCAGCCCGCCCAGCAGGACCGCACCGCGCAGCAGCAGCTCCGCCGGTTCTTCGGCACCAAGAAGGGCCGGAAGATCCACTACGGCCGTGTCCTCGTCGAGGCCCTGGACCTCGCGCGCACCCCGAGCCCCCTCGCGGGGCTGTTCGCGGGACTCTGAGGGGCCCGGCGTCGGCTCTGTCGCTCAACCGTGAGCAGTTGGGCTGATGTTGTACTTGGGGTGCTCGGATGAGCGCTTTGGGGACAGGCGGCTGGTGAGTGTCCTCGTGTTGTCGGGGTGCTGGGTGCTGGTGGTGCGGTCAGGCGGCGGTCAGCTCGCACCACACGTACTTGCCCCGGTTGCCGCGCCTGGCCAGCGGATGCCACCCCCACACATCGGCGCAGGCCCGCACCAGCGCCAGTCCTCGTCCTTCCTCCAACTCCTCCACCCTCGCGAACGCGGCCGGGGGCTCCGGCGGTTCGGGGTCCGCGTCCCACGCCCCGATCCGCAGCGTGCCCGGCGGCGACCAGCGGATACGGAGGGCGGCGGGGCCCTTGGTGTGCCGTACGGCGTTGGAGACCAGCTCCGTGGCGAGCAGTTCGGCGACGTCGACGAGGCGGATCAGTCCGTGCATGGTGAGGACCAGGCGGAGAGTGCGGCGGCTGACGGTGACGGCGCGGAGGTCGTTGGGGATGTAGAGGGAGTACTCCCAGGGCTCGTTTTCGGGCATGCGGGACTCCAAGTCGGGGGTGGTGGTCGTGGCGGGCCAGGTGTCAATGCCGCAGCCGTCATGGCAGGACGGGGCGGTGCGCTTCCGGGCCCCGGTTTCGCACGGTGTGTGTTGCGTCACCGACGGTAGATCTATATTTAGGGACGCGGCAAGCCGATCGCGTAATCTGACGCCGAACGAGTTGCACCAACGGACGTGATCGGAGGGCCAGTCGATGGTGAAGAGGCGTGAACCAACGGCACGTCAGGTTCGACTGGCGACCGAACTGCGGAGACTCCGTGAGGCTGCTGGTCTCAACTCCCGCCAGGCGGCCGCGCTGCTCGGCGTCGCCCCTGCGCAGATCACCCACATCGAGTCCGCTCTCGCGGGCGTGAGTGAGCAGCGGGTCCGCCGCCTCGCGTCCCACTACGCCTGTACCGACGAGGACTTCATCGACGCTCTCGTAGCGATGGCCACTGAACGGGCAAACGGCTGGTGGGAGGAGTTTCGGGGCTTCCTGCCCACGTCGTTCCTCGATCTGTCCGAGCTGGAGCACCATGCTCGGTTCCTCCGCCACGTGGCAATCCTGTATGTGCCGGGCCTGCTCCAGACCGAGGACTACTCGCGGGCCGTCTTCTCGTCCAGACTGCCGGAACTGACCGCCGAGGAACTGGAAGTGCGCATTCAGCACCGCAGGGCGCGTCAGCGCTTCACCATTGCCTACGAAGCGGTGATCCATGAGGCGGCACTCCGGATTCGGGTCAGTGACCGTGCCACTTCAAGGGCTCAGCTGGCGCGGCTCCTGGAGCTCTCCGAAGCGGATCACATCACCGTGCGCGTCGTCCCCTTCGACCTGGACGGTTTCGCCAGCGCCTCCAGCACGATGACCTATGTTGGCGGCCCCCTGCCCAAGCTGGACACCGTCGTCCGTGACGCGCTGCACGGCTCGGTGTTCATTGATTCCGAGGCTCAGCTCAACACGTACCGAACGGGCTTCCGTAAGGTGGAGGAGGCGTCACTCGACCCTGGTCAGTCACGTGATCTCATCCACAGCCTGGCGAAGGAGCTGTAGGAATCCCATGGACAACTGGCGGAAGTCGTCCTACTCGGGCCCGGGCGACGGCAACGAGTGCGTGGAGATCGCGAACTCACCCACCCACGTAGCCGTCCGCGACACCAAGGCCCCCACCCGGGCGACCCTGGCCTTCCCCCGCACCGCCTTCACCCGCTTCCTCCAGGCGTTGAAGGAGCCGACGGGCAATCCGTGACGTCGGGGTCGGGCCAAGTCGCCACCAGCGCCCGCTGATCCGGGAACCGGGCGCCGCCGATCCGCACGCGCGTCGCCTCCCCGTCGAGCCAGCACACTTCCTCGGGGCCCCCGTCACCGGTGTCGAACAGGCAGCACACACCGCCGACGGCGGCGGTGAGGTCGGTGAACGTCTCCCTGATGCTCGCCGAACGTGCGAACAGGCGGCTCATCCCCGACGTCGCGGCCCAGAACTCCAGCGACGCGTAACGGGGGTGCAGGAAGGACTCGAACCGGACCGCCAGGTAGACGTACCCGATCCGAACCCGCCCGTTCACCTCGGCCGGCAGGCCGGACGACTCCCCGTACGCGCGCACCGCCTCGTCCACGCCGAACATGAGCGACGTGTCCAGGCGGAACTCACCGCTCGCGGAGCAGTCGACCGGATCGCTGCCGAAGTCGGACGTGAACGGG
This sequence comes from Streptomyces sp. BB1-1-1, assembly GCF_031597775.1. Classification (NCBI taxonomy): domain Bacteria; kingdom Bacillati; phylum Actinomycetota; class Actinomycetes; order Kitasatosporales; family Streptomycetaceae; genus Streptomyces; species Streptomyces sp. BB1-1-1. The sequence goes on from NZ_CP134203.1 coordinate 5,637,973, forward strand.
AGGGCGATCCGCTCACCGCCGGGCAGTGTGACGTCGAGCGGCGGCACGTCACGGGACGGGGGCGCCAGCTCGGCCACGGCGGCCAGCGCCCTCGCGACGTTCCGGGGGCGCAGATAGATGTCGTAGCCGTAGATCAGCCCCATGTCTTCCCTCCGTCGGCCGGGGCGATTCGCCCGTCCGCATGATCTTGCCGGACCGGCCACCCCTGTCACACCCCACCGGTACCGTCGGACCATGCCGAACCAGCCCGATGCCGCTCCCGGTGAACGGCGACTCGCCACCCTCGAAGGCGTCCTGGAGCGCATCACGTACGCCAATGAGGAGAACGGCTACACGGTCGCCCGCGTCGACACCGGCAGAGGCGCCGGCGACCTGCTGACCGTCGTCGGCGCGCTGCTCGGCGCGCAGGCCGGGGAGTCGCTGCGGATGGAGGGGCGCTGGGGGTCGCACCCCCAGTACGGCAAGCAGTTCCACGTGGAGAACTACACGACCGTGCTCCCGGCCACGGTCCAGGGCATCCGGCGCTACCTCGGCTCCGGCCTGGTCAAGGGCATCGGCCCGGTCTTCGCCGACCGCATCACGCGGCACTTCGGCATCGACACCCTCACCGTCATCGAGGAGGAGCCCAAGCGGCTCATCGAGGTGCCCGGCCTCGGCCCCAAGCGGACCAAGAAGATCGCCGACGCGTGGGACGAGCAGAAGGCGATCAAGGAGGTCATGCTCTTCCTCCAGACCGTCGAGGTGTCGACGTCGATCGCGGTGCGGATCTACAAGAAGTACGGCGACGCGTCGATCTCCGTCGTGAAGAACCAGCCCTACCGGCTGGCGTCCGACGTCTGGGGCATCGGCTTCCTCACCGCCGACAAGATCGCCCAGTCCGTGGGCATCCCGCACGACAGCCCGGACCGGGTGAAGGCGGGCCTGCAGTACGCCCTGTCGCAGGCCACCGACCAGGGGCACTGCTATCTCCCCGAGGAGAAGCTGATCGCCGACGCGGTGAAGCTGCTCCAGGTGGACACCGGCCTGGTCATCGAGTGCCTGGCCGAGCTGGCCGCCGACCCCCAGGACGGAGAGGACCCCGGCGTCGTACGCGAGAAGGTCCCCGACCCGGAGGGCGGCGACCCCGTCACCGCCGTCTACCTCGTCCCCTTCCACCGCGCCGAGCTGGCCCTCTCCGCCCAGCTGCGGCGGCTCCTGCGTGCCGACGAGGACCGGATGCCGGCCTTCACGGACGCGCCGTGGGACAAGGCGCTCAGCTGGCTCAAGAGCCGCACCGGCGCCGACCTCGCCCCCGAGCAGGAGGCCGCCGTCAGACTCGCGCTCACCGAGAAGGTCGCCGTCCTCACCGGCGGGCCGGGCTGCGGCAAGTCCTTCACCGTCCGCTCCATCGTCGAGCTGGCCCGCGCGAAGAAGGCCAAGGTGGTGCTCGCCGCGCCGACCGGCCGGGCCGCCAAGCGTCTCGCCGAGCTGACCGGCGCCGAGGCGTCCACCGTGCACCGCCTGCTGGAGCTCAAGCCGGGCGGTGACGCCGCCTACGACCGGGACCGGCCGCTGGACGCCGACCTCGTCGTGGTGGACGAGGCGTCGATGCTGGACCTGCTCCTCGCCAACAAGCTGGTCAAGGCGGTGCCCCCGGGCGCCCACCTGCTCTTCGTCGGGGACGTCGACCAGCTGCCCAGCGTGGGCGCGGGGGAAGTGCTGCGGGATCTGCTCGCCCCCGGCAGCCCCGTTCCCGCCGTCCGCCTCACCCGTGTCTTCCGCCAGGCCCAGCAGTCGGGGGTGGTGACGAACGCGCACCGGATCAACGCCGGGCAGCACCCGCTCACCGACGGCATGAAGGACTTCTTCCTCTTCGTCGAGGACGACACCGAGGAGACCGGGCGGCTCACGGTGGACGTCGCCGCGCGCCGCATCCCGGCGAAGTTCGGGCTCGACCCGCGCCGGGACGTGCAGGTGCTCGCCCCCATGCACCGGGGACCCGCCGGCGCCGGCGCGCTGAACGGGCTGCTCCAGCAGGCCGTCACCCCGGGGCGCCCGGACGTGCCGGAGAAGCGGTTCGGCGGTCGTGTCTTCCGGGTCGGCGACAAGGTCACCCAGATTCGCAACAATTACGAGAAGGGTGAGAACGGCGTCTTCAACGGCACCGTCGGCGTGGTCACCTCGCTCGACCCGGTGGACCAGCGCCTCACCGTGCTGACGGACGAGGACGAGGAGGTTCCGTACGAATTCGACGAACTGGACGAACTGGCCCACGCCTACGCGGTGACCATCCACCGCTCGCAGGGGAGTGAGTACCCGGCGGTGGTGATCCCGGTGACGACCGGCGCCTGGATGATGCTCCAGCGGAACCTGCTGTACACGGCGGTCACCCGGGCCAAGAAGCTGGTCGTCCTCGTCGGTTCCCGCAAGGCGATCGGACAGGCGGTCCGCACGGTGTCGGCCGGCCGGCGCTGCACGGCGCTCGACTTCCGGCTGGCGGGCTCCTGACCCGAAGACCTTCCGGTGAAACCTCTCGACCTGTGTGAAAAAAATGATCGATCAAATGAGTCGGGAAGGTCACAGAGCACTTCCGGATGGGGAGGAGAGGGGGCAGGATGAGCTAGTTGGCGGCACTGAGTGCCGCCGATAGGCCCGATGGTCGACCCCGAGTGCACTCTCCTGAGCCAAGTGGGGGATGGTAGAGACAGTCAGGGCACCTCGAAGATGAGGCACTACGTCGGTGAGGGAAGACGTGAGCGACAACTCAGTAGTACTGCGGTACGGCGACGGCGAGTACACCTACCCGGTGATCGACAGCACCGTCGGTGACAAGGGCTTCGACATCGGGAAGCTCCGCGCCCAGACCGGTCTGGTGACGCTGGACAGCGGTTACGGCAACACCGCCGCCTATAAATCCGCCATCACGTATCTGGACGGCGAGGCGGGCATCCTCCGGTACCGCGGCTACCCGATCGAGCAGCTGGCCGAGCGCTCCTCCTTCGTGGAGGTCGCCTACCTGCTGATCAACGGCGAGCTGCCGACCGTCGACGAGCTCACCGCGTTCAAGAACGAGATCACGCAGCACACCCTGCTGCACGAGGACGTCAAGAACTTCTACAAGGGCTTCCCGCGCGACGCCCACCCGATGGCCATGCTGTCGTCGGTCGTCTCGGCGCTGTCGACGTTCTACCAGGACAGCCACAACCCGTTCGACGAGCGCCAGCGCAACCTTTCCACGATCCGGCTGCTCGCCAAGCTTCCGACGATCGCGGCCTACGCGTACAAGAAGTCGATCGGCCACCCGTTCGTCTACCCGCGCAACGACCTCGGCTACGTCGAGAACTTCCTGCGCATGACGTTCTCGGTGCCGGCGCAGGAGTACGAGCTCGACCCGACGGTCGTGGCCGCCCTGGACAAGCTGCTGATCCTGCACGCGGACCACGAGCAGAACTGCTCGACCTCCACGGTCCGCCTGGTCGGCTCCTCGCAGGCGAACATGTTCGCCTCGATCTCCGCCGGCATCAACGCGCTCTGGGGCCCGCTGCACGGCGGCGCCAACCAGTCGGTGCTGGAAATGCTGGAGGGCATCCGCGACGCGGGCGGCGACGTCGACTCCTTCATCCGCAAGGTGAAGAACAAGGAGGACGGCGTCCGCCTGATGGGCTTCGGCCACCGGGTCTACAAGAACTTCGACCCGCGCGCCAAGATCATCAAGGCCGCCGCGCACGACGTGCTCTCCGCCCTCGGCAAGTCCGACGAGCTGCTGGACATCGCCCTGAAGCTGGAGGAGCACGCGCTCTCCGACGACTACTTCGTCTCGCGCAGCCTCTACCCGAACGTCGACTTCTACACCGGTCTGATCTACCGGGCCATGGGCTTCCCGACCGAGATGTTCACGGTCCTGTTCGCGCTGGGCCGGCTGCCGGGCTGGATCGCCCAGTGGCACGAGATGATCAAGGAGCCGGGCTCCCGCATCGGCCGCCCGCGCCAGATCTACACGGGCGTCGTCGAGCGCGACTTCGTGCCCGTCGAGGAGCGCTGAGCCGCCAGGCACCCCCGCAGCGCGTACAGAGAGTCCCGTGCCGCCCCGAGCGGTACGGGATTTTTCTGTGGGCGGAGCCGGCGGGCCGGGCGGCGGCGGCCCGGACAGCAGAAGGCGCCCTGGCGCCGGTCCCCCCACGGGCCGACGAACCAGGGCGCCTTCCCATGCCCCGGTGCGGATTCCCCCCACGGGATCCGGCCGGGCGTATGTGAGGACAGCGCCTGAATCGCTGTACTGAGCACAACGAGCAAAACCCGTCGCGCCTGTGGTGCTTGTCGTGCGGTCGTACTCGTCATGCGGTCGTGCTCGTCGTGCGGTCTGCCGGGACAGCGCACGCCCGGGAGGGCCGCTCAAAGCTTCCCGGTGTACGTGTCCCGGCAACGCAGCTCTGGGAAAGTCCCCCAAGACATCCCCAGATGCCAGGTGGCGCCCCCCAAGACGCTGCCTGACATCGCCAACTTAGACCTTCGAACCCCTTCGATGGTTACGTTCGCATCACTGTGATCTGCGTCTCTTGCATATGTCCGTTAGGTGCGCAAGAGCCCCGTTACGTCGAACGGGACCCAAGCGTAAGGAAGATGCGCGAGCCTTGTGAAGAGCTTATGTGAGGCGAGTGCCGGACTCCAGAGGCGCCGGCCCTCGACCTGCGGGAAATGCGCGCTCAGTGAAAGGCCCGGAGCCGCAGGCTGTTGGTGACCACGAACACCGAGGAGAAGGCCATCGCCGCCCCCGCGATCATCGGGTTGAGCATCCCGGCGGCGGCCAGCGGCAGCGCGGCCACGTTGTAGCCGAAGGCCCACACGAGGTTGCCCTTGATCGTGGAGAGGGTGCGCCGGGAGAGCCGGATCGCGTCCGCGGCCACCCGCAGGTCACCGCGCACCAGCGTCAGGTCGCCCGCCTCGATCGCCGCGTCCGTCCCCGTGCCCATCGCCAGACCCAGATCGGCGACGGCGAGCGCGGCCGCGTCGTTGACGCCGTCCCCGACCATGGCGACCGTACGGCCCTCGGCCCGCAGCCGTTCCACCACGGCGACCTTGTCCTCGGGCAGCACCTCGGCGATCACCTCGTCGATGCCGACCGCTCCGGCGACCGCCTCGGCGACGCGCCTGTTGTCGCCGGTCAGCAACACGGGGGTGAGGCCCAGCCGGCGCAGCTCGGCCACCGCCTCGGCGCTGGTCTCCTTCACCGCGTCCGCCACGGAGACGACCCCGCGCGCCACGCCGTCCCAGCCGACCACGACGGCCGTACGACCGTCCCTCTCGGCCTCTTCCCTGGCGCGGGCGACCCCGGGCGGGAGAGCGTCGTAGAGGCGCCCCACGGCCACCTCGCGGCCCTCGACGCGTGCGCGTACGCCGCGCCCGGGGACGTTCTCGAAGTTCTCGGCGTCCGGCAGCGCGCCGACCCTCCCCCACTCTCGGCTTCGCTCGAGCGGGGGGACCCCCATCTCGGCACCGGCCGCGATCGCGCGGGCCACGGGGTGCTCGGAGGCGTGCTCGACGGCGCCCGCGAGCCGCAGCACCTCCGCCTCGTCGGTGCCCTCGGCGGCGTGCACGTCGTGGAGGGTCATGCGGCCGGTGGTGACGGTGCCGGTCTTGTCGAGGACGACCGTGTCGACGCGCCGCGTGGACTCCAGTACTTCCGGTCCCTTGATGAGGATGCCGAGCTGGGCGCCGCGGCCCGTGCCGACCATCAGCGCGGTCGGCGTGGCCAGGCCCAGTGCGCACGGGCAGGCGATGATCAGTACGGCCACGGCGGCCGTGAACGCGGCGACCGTGTCACCGGTGGCACCCAGCCACCCGCCGAAGGTGGCGACCGCGATCAGCAGCACGACCGGCACGAAGACGCCGGAGATCCGGTCGGCGAGCCGCTGCACCTCGGCCTTGCCGCTCTGCGCGTCCTCGACCAGCTTCGCCATCCGCGCCAGCTGGGTGTCCGCGCCGACCCGGGTGGCCTCGACGACCAGGCGGCCGCCGGCGTTGACCGTGGCGCCGGTGACGGCGTCCCCGGCCGTCACGTCCACCGGCACCGACTCGCCGGTCAGCATCGAGGCGTCCACGGCGGAGGCGCCCTCGGTCACCGTCCCGTCGGTGGCGATCTTCTCGCCGGGCCGTACGACGAACCGGTCGCCGACCGCCAGCCGGGCCACCGGAATCCGCACCTCGCGCCCGTCCCGCAGCACGGCGACGTCCTTGGCGCCCAGCTCCATCAGCGCCCGCAGCGCGGCGCCGGCGCTGCGCTTGGAGCGCGCCTCCAGCCAGCGGCCGAGGAGAAGGAAGGCGGTGACCCCGGCGGCGGCCTCCAGATAGATCGCGGAGGCCCCGTCGGTGCGGGATACGGTGAGGTCGAAGCCGTGCCGCATGCCCGGCATGCCGGCGTCCCCGAAGAACAGCGCCCACAGCGACCAGCCGAACGCCGCGAGGGTGCCGAGCGAGACCAGCGTGTCCATGGTGGCCGCGCCGTGCCGGACGTTCGTCCAGGCGGCGCGGTGGAAGGGCAGACCGCCCCAGACGACGACGGGCGCGGCCAGGGTGAGCGAGAGCCACTGCCAGTTGTCGAACTGGAGCGCCGGGACCATCGCGAGCAGCACGACGGGGGCGGCGAGGAGGACGGAGACGACGAGGCGCCCGCGCAGGGCGGTCAGCTCGGGGTCGGCGCCGGTGCCCTCCGGGGGCTCCGCCTCGTCGGTGGGCTCCGGCGGCGGCGCGGGCTCCTCGGCGGTGTACCCGGTCTTGACGACGGTGGCGATCAGGTCGGCGACCCCGGTGGCCGCCGGGTAGGAGATCCGGGCCTTCTCCGTCGCGTAGTTCACCGTGGCGGTGACGCCGTCCATGCGGTTGAGCTTCTTCTCCACGCGGGCCGCGCACGAGGCGCAGGTCATCCCGCCGATGAGCAGCTCGACCTCGGCGAGGTCCGGCTCGGCGGCCGGGGCGGTCTCCGGGGTGGTGGTGGAGGCCGTGGTGCTGGACGCGGTGGTGCTGGTCATGGGCCGGACTCCAGACGGCCGGCCGGGCCGTGCGCGGGCCCGGCCGGAGGGGCTGTGGATGCTGCGGGGATTGCTGAGAGCGCTGGGAGCGCTGGGGCGGTAGTTGGGGCGCGCTCGTGGCGCCGTGACTCAGGCCCGGCCGACGAGCTCGAAGCCCGCCTCGTCCACGGCGGCGCGCACGTCCGCGTCGTCCAGGGGCGCCCCGGAGACGACGGTGACCTCGCCGGTCGAGGCGACGGCCTGCACCGAGCCGACGCCGGCGATCTCGGAGATCTCGCCGGAGACGGCGCCCTCGCAGTGTCCGCAGCTCATTCCGCTCACCTTGTAGACGGTGGTGACGGAGCCCTGGGTGTCGGTCTGGGCGGTCATGTCGTTACTCCTCGTCGGGGCGTTCATGGGCGGGTACCCGTGGTCCAGCGTGGACCACTCACCTCCCACTGTACCCCTAGGGGGTATGAGCCCCGCACCGTCTGCCGTGAGATGGGGGACCGGAAGCGGGAACGCCGGTACGGAAGTGAGGGTGACGGATGCGCGCGGTCGTGTTCGAGCGGTTCGGGGAGCCCGCCGAGGTACGGGAGGCGCCCGACCCGGAGCCCGCGCCGCACGGCGTCGTGGTGCGCGTCGAGGCGACCGGGCTGTGCCGCAGCGACTGGCACGGCTGGCAGGGCCACGACCCGGACATCGAGCTGCCGCACGTGCCCGGTCACGAACTCGCCGGTGTCGTGGAAGCGGTCGGCGACCGGGTGGGCGGGTGGCGGCCCGGCGACCGCGTGACCGTGCCGTTCGTCTGCGCCTGCGGGAGCTGCGGGGCGTGTGCGGCGGGCGACCAGCAGGTGTGCGAACGGCAGAGCCAGCCCGGCTTCACCCACTGGGGCTCGTTCGCCGAGTACGTGGCCCTCGACCACGCCGACGTCAACCTCGTCGCCGTACCCGAGGGCATGGCGTACGCGACGGCCGCCTCCCTCGGCTGCCGGTTCGCCACGGCGTTCCGGGCCGTGGTGCAGCAGGGGCGCCTCGCGGCGGGGGAGTGGGTCGCGGTGCACGGCTGCGGCGGCGTCGGCCTGTCGGCCGTGATGATCGCGGCGGCCGCGGGCGCGCGGGTCGTCGCCGTGGACGTGTCGCCCCGGGCGCTGGAGCTGGCGCGCGCGTTCGGCGCGGCGGAGTGCGTGGACGCGGCCCGGACGCCGGACACGGCGGCGGCGGTCCGCGACCTCACCGGCGGCGGCGCCCACCTCTCCCTCGACGCCCTCGGCTCGCCCGTCACCTGCGCCGCGTCCGTGAACGGCCTGCGCCGCCGCGGCCGGCACGTCCAGGTCGGGCTGCTGCCCTCGCCGGACGGCACCACACCGGTGCCGATGGCCCGAGCCGTCGCCCTGGAGCTGGAACTCCTCGGCAGCCACGGGATGGCCGCGCACACCTACCCGCCGATGCTGGAACTGGTCCGCACGGGAGCGCTCCGGCCCGACCTGCTGGTGACGTCCACCATCGGGCTGGACGAGGTCCCGGCCGCACTGGCCGCGATGGGGACGGCGCCCGGCGCCGGGGTGACGGTCATCGAGCCGTGACGCCGGCCCCGGGGCGTGAGCTGCCGGTGCGGGGGTGCCCGCGGTGGGCGGCCCACTGGTGGTCGAGGACGGCCATCAGCACCTCGTCCACCCACGCGCCGTCGCGCCACTCCACCTCGCGCCGGACCCCCTCCGTCACGAACCCGACCTTCTCGTAGACCCGCAGGGCCCGGTGGTTGTAGGCGTAGGCGTCCAACTGGATCCGGTGCAGCCCGAGTTCCTCGAAGCCGTACCCGACGATCAGCCGGGTCGCCTCGGTGCCGATCCCGCGGCCACGGCCCCGCGGGCCGATCAGGGTGCGGAAGGTGCAGGTGCGGCTCTCGGGCTCCCACTCGTTGAGTACGACCTCGCCGAGGAGTCCGCCGTCGACGGGATCGGTGACCGCCAGGTCGAGCCGGTCGGGCTGCTTGCCGCGGGAGCCGTACCAGGTGCGGAGCAGCTCCGGGGTGAGTTCGTGTCCCGGCGGGCCGGTGAAGCGCTCGACCTCGGGGTCGTTGATGATCTCCCACATCTGCTCGGCGTCGGCCTCGGTGAACGGTCGCAGTACGGTCCTGTCGCCGGTCAGGACGGGTTTGACGGAGAAGTCCATGGACTGCACTGTGCCCCACCCTTCAGCGGGGCACAGAACGATTTTCCGGCCTATCGCTTCCGGTTGCGGGGCCGGGACGCCACCCAGGCCCGGACCGTGTCCGCGTACCAGTAGGGCTTCCCGCCCTCCACGTGGTCGGGCGGGGGGAGCAGCCCGTGCTTGCGGTACGACCGCACGGTGTCCGGCTGGACCCGGATGTGGGCCGCGATGTCCTTGTAGGACCAGAGCCTTCGGTCGGTCACTAGTTGCACCTCCCTGCGCGCGCCGCGGCGGCGACCGGGGACGGCCGCCGGGGGGAGCCGGGCGCTGCGCTGGCGATCACCAAGCCTGTGCGGGGTGAACGACGTGGAGCGGTGGACGGTCAGGGGCCGTTCCCGGGTGTGACGGAAGGCCCGCCCGCCCGTGACATGTGTGACACGAAGGGCGTCTTTGTGACAGGAGTGCCGCAAAGGGATACGCCGGATCCCAGGCGCGGCGCGTTGACTTCGGGGGCCCGGGGAGTCCCCTGCGCGCGGGCGCGCCGCCACCCGGACCATGTCGTCGGCCATGTCGTCCGAATGTCCGGACAAAACATTGACAGGCCGCACGCGCGGGGCTAGAAACCGGGGGGAGACGCAACGGCGGGCAGGCAACGACGGGCACGAAGGGGAACGCGATGGCGCACGACCCGATCGCCGGGGCCCAAGTCCCGTCCCGCCGTCGCCGGTTCTCCCCCCCAACGCCTCCGGCGCGGGAAGGCCGCTTCGCCCTGGCAGGAGCGAAGTCCGAGCGCCGACTCCCCGCTCGCACCGGCCCCGCGCCGGAGGTCTCCGCGTCCCGTCGCCGTGCGAATCGCCCGACACTGCCCCACGTGTCTACGCGGACACCCAAACCGCATACAGAGTGTCGGGCGCGCCCGGAGCGCCCGGCTGCTGGGATGGACCCATGGCAGTGACCGCGACCCGAACGTCGCAGACCGCGACCCGATCGTCGCCGGTCACGGCCCGTGAGCTGGACCAACGGCACGTCTCGACCCGTCGCCGCCATCTGTGAAGGAGTTCTCGGTCATGACGAACATCGTCAACCACTGGATCGGCGGCAAGACCGCCGAAGGCGCCTCGGGCACGTACGGGCCGGTGACCAACCCGGCCACCGGCGCGGTCACCACGAAGGTCGCCTTCGCCTCCGTCGACGAGGTGGACGCCGCCGTCGCCGCCGCCAAGGACGCGTACCTGACCTGGGGGCAGTCCTCGCTGGCGCAGCGCACCTCGATCCTCTTCAAGTTCCGGGCGCTGCTGGACGCGCACCGCGACGAGATCGCCGAGCTGATCACCGCCGAGCACGGCAAGGTGCACTCCGACGCGCTCGGCGAGGTCGCGCGCGGCTTGGAGATCGTCGACCTGGCCTGCGGCATCACCGTGCAGCTCAAGGGCGAGCTGTCGACGCAGGTCGCCACCCGCGTCGACGTGTCCTCGATCCGGCAGCCGCTCGGCGTGGTCGCCGGCATCACGCCGTTCAACTTCCCGGCGATGGTGCCGATGTGGATGTTCCCCATCGCCATCGCCTGCGGCAACACCTTCGTGCTCAAGCCGAGCGAGAAGGACCCGTCGGCCGCGATGAAGATCGCCGAGCTGTTCTCCGAGGCCGGTCTGCCGGACGGCGTCTTCAACGTCGTGCACGGTGACAAGGTGGCCGTGGACCGCCTCCTTGAGCACCCGGACGTCAAGGCGGTCTCGTTCGTCGGCTCGACGCCGATCGCCCGCTACATCCACACCACCGCCTCCGCGAACGGCAAGCGCGTGCAGGCGCTCGGCGGCGCCAAGAACCACATGCTGGTGCTGCCGGACGCCGACCTCGACGCGGCGGCCGACGCCGCGGTGAGCGCGGCCTACGGCTCGGCCGGCGAGCGCTGCATGGCGATCTCCGCGGTCGTCGCCGTCGGCGCCGTCGGCGACGAGCTGGTGGAGAAGATCCGCGAGCGCGCCGAGAAGATCAAGATCGGTCCCGGCGACGACCCGGCGTCGGAGATGGGTCCCCTCATCACCGCGGCGCACCGCGACAAGGTGGCGTCCTACGTCGAGGGCGCGGCGGCCGAGGGCTGCGAGGTCGTCCTGGACGGCACCGGACACACGGTCGACGGCCACGAGGACGGCCACTGGATCGGCATCTCCCTGCTGGACCGGGTGCCGACCACGGCGAAGGCCTACCAGGACGAGATCTTCGGCCCGGTCCTGTGCGTGCTGCGCGCCGAGACCTACGAGGAGGGCATCGCGCTGATCAACGCCTCCCCCTTCGGCAACGGCACCGCGATCTTCACCCGGGACGGCGGCGCGGCCCGCCGCTTCCAGCTGGAGGTCGAGGCCGGCATGGTCGGAGTGAACGTCCCGATCCCGGTCCCCGTGGGCTACCACTCCTTCGGCGGCTGGAAGGACTCGCTCTTCGGCGACCACCACATCTACGGCAACGACGGCACGCACTTCTACACCCGCGGCAAGGTCGTCACCACCCGCTGGCCGGACCCGGCCGACGGCCCGGCCGGCGTGGACCTGGGCTTCCCGCGCAACCACTGAGACGCGGCCGCCCGCGACGCACGGTGCCTCCGTCCCACCCGGTGGGACGGAGGCACCGTGCGTGTCTCAGCCCTGCTGCACTCCGGAGTTCTTCACTTCCTCCGTGAGGTCGCCGGTCTGCTCGGCGGGCGGGGCCACGATCTCCTTGGTGGCGCCGAACTTGTCGAAGTCCATGGTGACCTCCATGGCGCCGAACTCCTGCTTCAGGCGCACCGGCAGGTCCTTGTCGCCCACCCAGATGTCCATGGTGATCGAGCTGCCGCCAGTGGCGGAGTTGAGCAGGCTGTCGGCGCCGCTGAAGGCCTCCTTGAACTTGCCCATGTCCTCCTGGTCGAGCACGGCCCGGTAGTGGGTCGTGGACTTGCCGTTGACGGTCTCCTTGCCGAGGTCGTCGACGTCGCTCGCGTACTTGAGGCCCTTCATGGAGTCCGCCGGGCTGGCACCGCCGCCGCCCCCGCTCATCGCGGCGGCACCCGACTCGCCGAACACGGCCGACCCGTCGATCTTCATCCACTCCTTGCCCGCGAGCGGGCCGGCGGGCTGGGGGTCGATGTCGTAGTAGTAGGCGCCGTCCACGAACAGGGTGCGCACCGTCGGGGAGTCCGTGAGCTCCTGCATCTGCGCGGCCTCGGTGTCCATCTCGACGTCGAGCGCGTAGCCGTCGCCCCAGGAGTAGGTGCCGTCCATGGAGACCGGCTCACCGGTGCCCAGGTCGGTCGTCGTCCTGACCTCGGCGGAGCCCAGCTCCTCGGTCCGGTCGGTGGCCCGCGAGAGCGCGGCCATGATCGTGTCGGCCTTGCTCACGGCCGTGTCGGCCGCCTTGTCGGCGCTCTCGGCGGCCGTCTTGGCGCCCTCCGAGCCGCACGCGGTCGCCGCGACCATCGCCGCCGCCGTGAGCCCCACCCAGGCAGCGGTGTATGTCAGCTTCATGAGTCCCCACCCGTTGCTGTGTTCCTGTGATTCACCTGTGCCGAGGACTCTACCGGCCCCCACCGACACCGTCCGGATACCGGACGACGGAACGTTTTTTTGCCCCGTTCCCTACGGTTCCCGTACGCCTCAAGGGGCCCTAGCGGGAAGGGGCCTGATGCCGTTTTCGAGTGCTCCTGCGACTTCGATCGACGAATTCCGTAGGTAAACAGCCATTGACGCATCGGTTTTCGTCGGGATTCCATCATGCGTCGGGAGCGGACGAGAAACGACGTACGACCAAGCCTCCGGAGGCGATAGCGCTCCCGCCCGAATCACGTCGCACGAGTCGATCGGAACCGCTCCATGACCGACACGCTCCGCCCCGTCGAGACCGGCGAGACCGTCGCCGCGGCGCCCCCGGACCTCCCGGCCCCGCCGGAGTCCCGGACGCTCAAACGTTCCATCGGGGTCGTCGGCGGCACTCTCCTGACGCTCTCGTGCGTGACCCCCGCCTCCACGCTCTTCGTGGTCGTCCCCGACCTGTTCGGCTCGCTCGGCACCGCCACCGCCCTGACCATCGCCATCGGCTCCCTGATCTGTATCGCCGTGGCGTTCTGCTACTCGGAGCTGGGCACCCTCATCCCCAGCGCGGGCGGCGAGTACGCCATGGTCTCGACGATGGCCGGACGACTGGCGGGCTGGCTGGTCTTCGTGCTCTCCCTGCTGGTTGTCATGATCGTGCCGCCGGTGATCGCCATGGGCACCGCCGACTACCTCGAACCGGTCGTGCACCTCGACCCGTCCCTGGCGGGCGCCGGTGTCATGGTGCTCGCGACCCTCGCCGGCCTGCTCGACCTGCGCGCCAACGCCTGGATCACCGGCGTCTTCCTGGTCCTGGAGGTCATCGCCGCGGCCGTCGTCGCGGTGCTGGGCTTCGCCCACGCCGAGCGCGGGCCGGGCAGCCTCGCCTCCATGGAGGTGGCCGGCGCGGACGGCGGCACCGACCCCGTGACCGCCGTGCTGGTCGTCTCCGGCCTCGCCATCGCCCTGTTCGTCACCCAGGGCTTCTCCACCGCCGTCTACCTCTCCGAGGAACTGGAGAACCCGCGCCGCAACGTCGCCCGCACGGTGCTCGCCACCCTCGGCATCTCCGCCGTGATCATCCTGGTCCCGGTCGTCGCCATCACCCTCGGCGCCTCCGACCTCGCGGAGCTGACCGGCGGCGACATCGGCGCCATGGTCACCGCCTGGTCCAACTCCGCCGTCGGCACCTTCGTCAGCCTCTGCGTGGCCCTCGCCATCGTCAACGCCGGCATCGTGATGGTCATCCAGAACTCGCGCGTCCTGTTCGCCTCGGCCCGCGACAAGGCCTGGCCCGCGCCGGTGAACACCCTCTTCGCCAAGCTCGGCCGGTTCGGCTCCCCGTGGGTCGCCACCCTCGCCGTCGGCGTGCCCGGCGCCGTGCTGTGCTTCGTCGACCTGGACACCCTGTACGGCGTCACGGGCGTCTCCGTCACCGGCATGTACCTGCTCGTCGCGGTCGCCGCGCTGCTCGCCCGCCGGGGCTCCCACCGGCACGCCCGCGCGTGGCGGATGCCGCTGTGGCCCGTGCTGCCGGTCCTGCTGATCGCCGTCCTCGCCTACGTCCTGACCCAGCAGGAGACGAGCCACCTGCTGTGGACCGGCGGCATCACCGCCGTCGCCACCCTGTACTGGGCCCTGTACCTGCGCCCGCATCGCGACACACGCTGGCTGGTCACCGTCCCGGAGGACGTCCGGGAGCCCGCCGGGCCGTAAACCGGCGATCGGCCGTGACCGGCGGTCCCGGAGCCCGTTCGGCGCGCAACCGGCCCTACCGCGCCCGTGGTACGCCGCACCGGCGCCGTACTTCCGTGGGAGGGGCGGCGGTTCAGCCCCCGGGCTGCCCCCGTTGTCGGCGGCGGCCCGTACCGTTGACGCATGGATCTTCGACTGCCCCGCGTGCGAGGGCTGCTACGGGGGCCGCGGCGGATGCTCGCCGCCGCGGCCGCCGTCGTCGTACTCGCCGGTGCCGGGACATGGACGGCCGTCGCCGGCGACGACGCGCCCTCGGTGCGACGCACCGACCGGGTCATGGCCGTGGGCGAGGGGGTTCGCCTGGACACCTCCTACTTCACCGCGGGCCCCGGCGGCGACCGCCCGGCCGTCCTGCTCGCGCACGGCTTCGGCGGCAGCAAGGCCGACGTACGGGAGCAGGCGGAGAGCCTCGCACGGGACGGGTACGCGGTCCTGACCTGGTCGGCGCGCGGCTTCGGGAAGTCCACGGGGAAGATCGGACTGAACTCGCCGGACGGCGAGGTCGCCGACGTGTCCCGGCTGATCGACTGGCTGGCGAAGCAGCCGCAGATCCGGCTGGACGAGAAGGGCGACCCGCGGGTGGGCGTCGCCGGCGGCTCCTACGGCGGCGCGGTCGCGCTGCTGGCCGCCGGACACGACCAGCGGGTCGACGCCATCGCCCCCGCCATAACGTACTGGAACCTCTCGGACGCCCTCTTCCCGAACGGCGTCTTCAAGAAACTGTGGGCCGGCCTCTTCGTCAACCTGGGCGGCGGCTGCGACCGGTTCGAGGACCAGCTCTGCCGCATGTACCAGCGAGTCGCCGAGTCCGGGCAGCCGGACCCGGAGGCCGTGGAACTCCTCGACCGACGCAGCCCGCAGGCCGTCGGCGACCGCATCGACGTGCCCACGCTGCTGATGCAGGGCCAGACCGACTCCCTGTTCCCGCTCGGCCAGGCCGACCGGGCCGCGCAGGCGATCCGTGCCAACGGCGCCCCGGTGGCCGTCGACTGGATCTCGGGCGGCCACGACGGCGGCGACCTGGAGACGGACCGGGTCCAGGCCCGCGTCGGGGCGTGGTTCGACCGCTATCTGAAGGGCGACGAGTCGGCCGGCACCGGCCCCGGCTTCCGCGTCAGCCGCACCCTCGGCTCCGGCAGCGGTGACGGCGAACCCCGACTGGAGGGCGTGAGCGCCGACTCCTACCCCGGCCTGGGCGGCGAGCCCCGCGCGATCGAACTGCGCGGACGCGAGCAGAGCTTCGACAACCCGGCCGGCGCCAGCCCGCCCGCCGTCTCCGCACTGCCCGGAATTGGAGGCTCCGGCGGTCTGTCCCAGCTCTCCTCGCTCGGACTCGGCGTCTCCCTGGACTTCCCCGGCCAGTTCGCCGCCTTCGAGTCGGCGCCGGTCCGGGAGGACCTGCAGATCACCGGCTCCCCGACCGCGACCGTCCACGTGAAGTCCACCCGCGACGAGGCCGTGCTCTTCGCCAAGGTCTACGACGTCGCCCCCGGCGGCGCCCAGCAGGTGCTCCCCTCCCAACTGGTCACACCCATCAGGGTGGCGGACGCCGGAGCGGGCAAGGACGTGAGGATCACCCTGCCGGCCGTCGACCACGAGATCGAGAGCGGCCACCGGCTGCGCCTGGTCCTGTCCTCCACCGACCTCGGCTACGCCTCACCGGCCGCCCCCGCCACGTATACCGTCTCCCTCAAGGGCGACCTGAAGGTGCCGACGGCACTCGGCGGGACCGGACAGGTGGCCGGGCTGCCCGCCTGGGTCTGGTGGGCGCCCCTCGCGGGAGCCGCCGTCGCCGCGGCCCTGCTGCTGACCGCCCGCCGCCGCACCACGGCCCCGCCGCCCGACCCCGCGCTGGCCGAGGTACCGCTCCAGATCACGGACCTCAGCAAGCGGTACGCCAAGTCCACCGACCGGTACGCCGTCCGGGACCTGTCGTTCCGGGTGGAGAAGGGCCAGGTACTGGGCCTGCTCGGGCCGAACGGCGCGGGCAAGACGACGACCCTGCGCATGCTGATGGGCCTGATCGCGCCGGACGGCGGCGACATCCGCGTCTTCGGCCACGCCATCGCGCCCGGCGCCCCCGTGCTCTCCCGCGTCGGCGCCTTCGTCGAGGGCGCGGGCTTCCTGCCGCACCTGTCCGGCCGCGAGAACCTGGAGCTGTACTGGCGGGCCACCGGCCGCCCGCCCGAGGACGCCCACCTCGACGAGGCCCTGGAGATCGCCGGCCTCGGCGACGCGCTCGCCCGCGCGGTGCGCACCTACTCCCAGGGCATGCGCCAGCGCCTCGCCATCGCCCAGGCCATGCTGGGCCTGCCCGACCTGCTGATCCTGGACGAGCCGACCAACGGACTGGACCCGCCGCAGATCCGCGAGATGCGCGAGGTGATGATCCGCTACGCGGCGGCCGGCCGCACGGTGATCATCTCCAGCCACCTGCTGGCCGAGGTCGAGCAGACCTGCACCCACCTGGTCGTCATGGACCACGGCAGGCTCGTCCAGGCCGGCCCGGTCGGCGAGATCGTCGGCTCCGGCGACACGCTGCTCGTGGGCACCTCCGCGCGCGTGGACGCGCCCCTCGTCGAGAAGGTCGCCGCCCTGCCGGGCGTGGCCTCCGCGGCCGCCACCGACGGCGGTCTGCTGGTCCGGCTCGACAGCGGGGGAGCGGCCCGGGACCTGATCGCCGAACTCGTACGCCTGGACGTGCCCGTGGAGTCGGTGGGCCCCCACCGGCGCCTCGAGGACGCCTTCCTCACCCTGATCGGAGACCCGGCATGAGCACGCTCGCCGAAGGCGCCGCGCCCGCCGGCCCCCAGGAGGTCGCCGACGGCTACCGCGCGGGCCGCACGCTGCCCGTGCGGGTCGAGCTGGTCCGGCAGCTGAAGCGGCGCCGCACGCTCGTCATGGGCGGCATCCTGTTCGCCCTGCCGTTCGTCCTGCTCGTCGCCTTCCGGATCGGCGGCGAGCCGGGCGGCGCGAACAACCAGATCAGCCTGATGGACTCGGCCACCGCGTCCGGGGCCAACTTCGCCGCGGTGAACCTCTTCGCCTCCGCGGGCTTCCTCCTCGTCGTGCCCGTCGCCCTGTTCTTCGGGGACACGGTCGCCTCGGAGGCGGGCTGGTCGTCCCTGCGCTATCTGCTCGCGGCGCCGGTACCCCGCGCCCGCCTGCTGTGGTCCAAGCTGGTCGTCGCCCTCACCCTCAGCCTGGCCGCGATCGTCCTGCTGCCGCTGGTCGCGCTCGCCGTCGGCTCGGTCGCCTACGGCTGGGGGCCGCTGGAGCTGCCCACCGGCGGCAGCCTGCCCACCGGCACCGCGGCCGAGCGCCTGGCCATCACGGTGGCGTACGTCTTCGTCTCGCAACTGGTCACCGCCGCCCTGGCGTTCTGGCTCTCCACCAAGACGGACGCGCCGCTCGGCGCGGTCGGCGGCGCGGTCGGCCTGACCATCATCGGCAACGTCCTGGACGAGGTGACCGCCCTCGGCGACTGGCGCGACTTCCTGCCCGCGCACTGGCAGTACGCCTGGCTCGACACGGTCCGCCCCGAGCTGGACTGGACCCGCCTGATCCAGGGCACGTCGCTGTCGGTGACGTACGCGCTCGTGCTGTTCGCCCTGGCCTTCCGGGGGTTCGCCCGCAAGGACATCGTGTCCTAGGGCCTGTCTGACAATTCCCGCCTGCCTCGCGACGCCATGCACGCACTCTCGCCGCACCGGGCGCAGAGCCGAGTACATCCAGTACGAGGCTCTACGCCCGGCACGCCGAGAGCACGCACCTGACGCCGCGAGGCCGCCCTCCGGGCGACGACGGGAATTGTCAGACAGGCCCTAGCGACCGGGCCCGGAGAGCGGGGACTTGGGCCCCGAGACCTCGCCCGGGTCACCGGAGGATCACCCACCGGTCTCGACGGCCCGCCGCCGTGCCCACTTCGAGACGCACCCGTAACGCCCCGTGCCGCACGTTCCGCCCCGCCGCGCCGTCACAGTCACGTACACCGGCGTCAACGGGACCAGGGGGCACGGAAGATGAAGCGGTACCGGACACGAAGGCCGATCGGCGCGCTGCTCGCGCTCACGGCGGCGGGCGGCCTGCTGCTCACCGGCTGCACGGGCGGGGGCGACGCGGATCAGGGGACGAAGGAGTCCGCGGCCGACTCCCGGGGCGACTCGGCCCCGATGCCCGCGCCCGACCGCCCCAGGGGCGAGGGCGAACAGCGCTACGACGGCGGCACGGCGACCGGGGAAGCCGGGGACACCGGGGGCTCCCCCGAGATCGCCCCGGACCCCGACCACCTCTCCACCTTCGCGCTGGACGTCGACACCGCCTCCTACGGCTACGCCCGCCGCACCCTCTCCGAGGGCCGGCTGCCCGACCCGTCGACGGTCCGGCCCGAGGAGTTCGTCAACAGCTTCCGCCAGGACTACGACCGCCCCGACGGCGACGGCTTCACGGTGACCGTGGACGGCGCCCGCACCGACGAGGAGGACTGGTCACTGGTCCGCGTGGGCCTGGCCACCCGGAGCGCCGAGCAGGAGGGCGAACGCCCGCCCGCCGCCCTGACGTTCGTCATCGACATCTCCGGCTCCATGGCCGAACCCGGCCGGCTCGACCTCGCCAAGGAGTCCCTCGGCACGATGACCGACCGCCTGCGCGACGACGACTCGGTCGCGATCGTCACCTTCAGCGACGAGGCCGAGACCGTGCTGCCGATGACCCGGCTCGGCGACCGCCGCGGCCGGGTCCACGACGCCATCGACAGCCTGGAGCCGACCGACTCCACCAACCTCGGCGCGGGCGTCGAGACCGGCTACGACACCGCCGTCGAGGGCCGCCGCGAGGGCGCCACCAACCGCGTCGTCCTCGTCTCCGACGCCCTGGCCAACACCGGCGACACCGACGCGGACGCCATCCTCGAACGCATCGCGGACGAGCGCCGCGAGCACGGCATCACCCTCTTCGGCGTCGGCGTCGGCAGCGACTACGGCGACGCCCTGATGGAACGCCTCGCCGACAAGGGCGACGGCCACACCGCGTACGTGTCGGACACCGAGGACGCCCGCGAGGTCTTCAGTGAGCAACTCCCGCGCCACATCGAGCTGACCGCCCGCGACGCCAAGGCCCAGGTCGCCTTCGACCCCGAGACGGTCGCCGAGTTCCGTCTCGTCGGCTACGACAACCGACAGGTCGCCGACGAGGACTTCCGCGACGACCGCGTCGACGGCGGCGAGGTCGGCCCCGGCCACACGGTCACCGCCCTGTACGCCGTCCGCGTCCGGCCCGGCGCCGACGGCCACCTCGCCACGGCCACCGTCCGCTGGCTCGACCCCCGCACCCGCGCCCCGCACGAGGAGTCCGGCGACGTGGAGACCGGCGCCCTCGCCGACTCGGTCTGGGGCGCGGACCGCGGCCTGCGGGTCACGGCGACGGCCGCCTACTTCGCCGACGCGCTGCGCGCCCCGTACGACGGCGACGGCGGCGCCCTGCCCGGCGCACCGCGCCTCGGCGAACTCGCCGAACGTGCCGGCGCGCTGGCCGACCGCACGGAGGACCCGGACGTCGGGCAGCTCGCCGAGGCGGTGCGGCAGGCCGACCGGCTGACCTGAGCCGCACCCGTTGACCCCTTACGCACAAGTAAGTTTACTCTCAAGTAAGTAACGGGAAGAGGCAGCGCAACACCACTCCGATCCGCGACCGGGAGCCGACATGGGCGTACGCAGGGACCTGAAACGGGCGAAACAGCGCGGCGGCCTGGCGTCCCGCACCCGGACCGAAACGGTCCGGGACGCGGACGGCACCGTCCGCGAGGCCCGCACCGCGCCCCTCGCGCCCCGGCCCACCACCGGCAGCACCGCAGACATCCCGTTCACCAACGCGGCCGAGGCCCCCGACGCGGTGGTCCTGCGCCGCGAGGTGAACGGCGTCTGGCGGCCCGTCACGGCGGCGGAGTTCGCCCACGAGGTGACCGCCGTGGCCAAGGGCCTGATCGCCGCCGGCCTGGAACCCGGCGGGCGGGTCGCCGTCATGTCCCGCACCCGCTACGAGTGGACGGTCCTGGACTTCGCGATCTGGGCGGCCGGCGGCCAGACCGTCCCCGTCTACGCCACCTCCTCCGCCGACCAGGTCGAATGGATCGTCCGCGACTCCGGCGCCCGCCACGTCGTCACCGAGACCGCCGCCAACACCGCCACCGTCCTGACCGGCACCGCCGACCACCCCGAGGGCCCGCGCGCCTGGGAACTCGACGCCGGCGCGCTCGCCGACCTCACCGCCCTCGGCAGGGGCGTGAGCGACGAGGAGGTCACCAAGCGCCGCACCGCCCTGACCCCGGACACGGTGGCGACCCTCTGCTACACCTCCGGCACCACCGGACGCCCCAAGGGCTGCGTCCTCACCCACGCCAACCTGCACGCCGAGGCCGCCAACACGGTCGAGCTGCTGCACCCGATCTTCAAGGAGGTCACCGGCCAGACCGCCTCGACCCTCCTCTTCCTGCCCCTCGCCCACATCCTCGGCCGCACCATCCAGATCGCCTGTCTGCTGGCCCGCATCGAGATCGGCCACTTCCCGAGCATCAAGCCCGACGAGCTGCGCCCCGCGCTGAAGACGTTCCGCCCGACCTTCCTGGTCGGCGTCCCGTACCTCTTCGAGAAGATCCACGACACGGGCCGCGCGACCGCCGAGAAGATCGGCCGCGGCGCCTCCTTCGACCGCGCCCACCACCTCGCCGTCCGCTTCGGCGCCGCCCACCTGGAGCGTTTCCTCGGCGGCGGCAAGGGCCCCGGCCCCGCCCTGTGGGCCGGCTGGGCCCTGTACGACCTGCTGGTCTACCGCAGGGTCCGGGCGGAACTGGGCGGCCGGATGCGCTACGCCATCAGCGGCGGCTCCCCGCTCGACCACGACCTCAACCTGTTCTTCTACGCCGCCGGAATCATGGTCTACGAGGGCTACGGCCTGACCGAGACCACCGCCGCCGCCACCGTCATCCCGCCGCTCGGCCCCCGCCCCGGGACCGTCGGCCCGCCGATCCCCGGCACATCCGTCCGCATCGCCGACGACGGCGAGGTGCTCATCAAGGGCGGCATCGTCTTCGGCGCCTACCGGAACAACCCGGAGGCCACCGCCGCCGCCCTCACCGACGGCTGGTTCGCCACCGGCGACCTCGGCTCCCTCGACGCCGACGGCTACCTCACCATCACCGGCCGCAAGAAGGACCTCCTGGTCACCTCCGGCGGCAAGAACGTCTCCCCGGCCGTCCTGGAGGACCGCCTGCGCAGCCGCCCGCCCGTCGCCCAGTGCCTCGTCGTCGGCGACAACCGCCCCTTCGTCGCCGCCCTGGTCACCCTCGACCCGGACGCCGTCGCCCACTGGCTGTCGGTCCGGGGGCTGCCCGCCGACACCCCGATGTCCGAGGTCGTACGGGACGAGCGGATCCGCGCCGACGTCCAGAAGGCCGTCGACCACGCCAACGCGGCCGTCTCCCGGGCCGAGTCGATCCGCGCCTTCCGGCTCGTCGAGGGCGAGTTCACCGAGGAGAACGGGCTGCTGACCCCGTCGCTGAAGGTGAAACGGCACGCGGCGGTGGCGGCGTACGCGGACGAGATCGAGGCGCTCTACGCGGCGCCGGGGAGCTGAGCGGGACGGCGAGGGCATGCGAAAGGGGCGGGCCGCCGATGCGCTCGGCGGCCCGCCCCCGGCCGATGTCAGCCCTCGCCGTTGGAGGACAGGATCGAGACGTCCTCCAGGAGGTGCGCCAGCGCACCGTCACGCTTGCTCTGCGTGGAGTTCTCGGCGCACTGCTGGGTCAGTTCGTCCGACAGGATCGGAACGTCCTGGATCGGCACCAGGCCGATGACGCTGACCGGGATGTCGCTGACCGCGATGCACGGCTTGTTGAACGACCCCTGGATGAGCGCCATCTGCGGGCTCATGTTGCCGTGGGTCGCCGAGTTGCCGAAGTACTGCGAGGCGCCGTTTCCGTTGGCCGAGACGGGCCCGCTGTCGTCGCCGATCGCCATCGCCTGCGGAGCCGCGGCAGCGGAGGCGCCCATGACGGAGGCGGCGATCGCCGCGTAGGCAACTACCTTCTTGATCACTGGCCAGTCCTTTCTGAGGAAACCCCGTCGACCGGAGCGCTCTGGTCAACTCCATGGGTGCAGTCGGGTTTCTCCCGTTCACTCCGACGGCGGACAACGGGAAATGTGTGCGGGCCGGCGTTTCCCTGCGGATTCCTGCGGCTTTTTCAGGAGTTTTGAGATCCCGTGCGGGCCAACCGGGTGAACGCCCGCAACCAATCACTCCGCACCGGGTTGATGAGGCCGTAGGACAGTGCGTCGCTACGACGAAAGGAACGCGAAGTGCTCAAGAAGGCAATGGTCGCCGCGGCGGCTGCCGCTTCTGTGATCGGCATGTCCGCTGCTGCCGCGCCCCAGGCCCTGGCCATCGGGGACGACAACGGGCCGGCCGTGGCCAACGGCAACGGCGCCTCGTCGTCATTCGGCAACTCGGCGACCGACGGCGACATGAGCCCGCAGCTGTCGCTGGTCGAGGGCACGCTGAACAAGCCGTGCGTCGGCCTCGAGGACATCAACGTCGCCGTCATCAACATCGTGCCGATCCAGGACGTGCCGATCCTGTCGGACGACCTGGCCCAGCAGTGCGCGGACAACTCCACGCAGGCCAAGCGGGACGGTGCGATCTCGCACGTCCTGGAGGACCTGGCGGTGCTGTCGGCGAACGGCGAGGGCTGAGCCCCATCCCGCCCAGCCCGGGCGGCCCGCTGACTTCCCCGTGGGCCGCCCGGTCACATCCGGTCCGGGGTTTTCGCCGGGCGAGCGGAACGACGTCGTCGCTCTCCTGAAGGTACGGCCGTAACGGCTTGTGGGGCATACGAGTGAATTTCTCGGGGTCCCACGTTCGGTAGTTTCTCCGGCCGTCAATTCCTCGTTTGCAGGCTGCAGGTCATGGTGCGAGCCGTCAATGCTGTGCTCGCGCGGTTTCGGCCGTCATTCAGGCATGACCGCAGAGAAGGGAAAGTTCATGAAGAAGAGCGCTGCTGTCGTCGCGGGCGCGATCATGGCCCTCGGCATGGCCGCCCCGGCCTTCGCCGACGCGGGCGCCGAGGGTGCCGCCGTAGGCTCCCCGGGTGTCCTGTCCGGCAACGTCGTCCAGGTCCCCGTGCACGTTCCCGTCAACGTGTGCGGCAACACCGTGAACGTCGTTGGTCTGCTGAACCCGGCGTTCGGCAACGTGTGCGTGAACGACTGACGTCGTTCCGTACCAGCCGTTCGGCTGCGTCACGGCCGGCCTTGGCCAACTCGTTTGGTTCAGGGCCGGCTTTTTCCCTTTCCGCAGCCGTTCTCCAGCCACCTCTACCAGCAGGAAGACAACTAGAGTGCGACAGACCCTGAGCAGGGGGATGGTCGCGGCAGCCGCCGCGACGGGCATCCTTTCCCTGTGCGGCAGCCCCGCCCTTGCCGACTCGCATGCGGACGGGGCCGCCAAGAACTCGCCGGGCGTCGCGTCCGGCAACGCCGTCCAGGTGCCGGTCGACGTGCCGGTGAACGCCTGCGGCAACACCGTCGACGTGGTCGCCGCGCTGAACCCCGCCTTCGGCAACGAGTGCGAGAACAGCTCGGACGAGCAGACCGGCGGCTCCGTGAAGCACGGGGCGCCCCACGGTGACGACGGTTCGGCCCCGGACGGCGGGTACGGCGGTGAGTACGGCGAGGACGTCCGCGTCCCGTCCGGCGCCTCCGCGGACGGCGCGGCCGTGGGCTCGCCCGGTGTCGGCTCCGGCAACGACGCGCAGGTGCCGGTCGACGTGCCGGTGAACCTCTGCGGCAACACCGTCGACGTGATCGCCGCGCTCAACCCGGTCTTCGGCAACTCCTGCGACAACCAGGCGGAGGAGCCCCCGGGCTACGGCGAGGAGGAGCCGCCGCCGCCCACGACGCCGCCGACCGACGAGGAGAAGCCGCCGCCCGCCGAGGAAGAGGAGCCCCCGCCGTCCGGCGAGGAGGAGCCCCCGCCGCCCGCCGGCGAGAAGGAGACCCCGCCGGCCCCCCAGGTGGAGCAGCCGCCCGTCCTCGCGGAGACCGGCAGCGAGGCCGCGATGCCGGCCGCCGCGGCCGCCGGTGCCGCGCTGATCGCCGGCGGCGCGATCCTGTACCGACGGGCCCGCGTCGCCTCCCGCCGCTGACCCCGGCTCCCGCCGCCCCCACGCCCCCGGCCGACCCCGCACGGTCCGCCGGGGGCGTTGTGGTGCCCGCGCGGCAGCCGGTCAGCGGCTGCCCGCCCTGTCGTCGTCCGGGCGGTCGGAGCGGTCGGAGCGGTCCGGGGAGGGGGAGGTCGCCTGGCGCACCACGCGGGCGCGGGCCGGTGCCCCCCTGCGCGGGCGGCCGTCCTTGCGGCGCAGGCGGTCCAGCAGGCGTGCGCTCACGTGGCGCCCCCACAGGGTCCACAGGGCCCGGCCGGGCGCCCGGTCGTCCGGGGCGTGCCAGGCCAGCTCGCGTCCGCCGGGGGCCGGGCGCAGGGCGCTCAGCGGCGCGTAGTTCTCCACCACGAAAGCCCGCCCCGGCTGCGGCGCCCCGTCCGGCAGCGCGCGGTGGGTCAGGTCCAGGTGCAGGGCGCGTACGACGTCCAGCCCGGCGGTGTCGGTGAACAGCCGGAACTGGGCGCCGGGACGCGGGTTGAAGTCGAGCAGGTGATAGCGGCCCGTCGTACCGCAGCGACGGAAGTCGAGGTCGAGGATGCCCCGGTAGCCCAGCTCGCCGGTGATCCGCTCGGCCAGGGCCTGCACCTGCGGGTTCGGCGTCCAGCGGCCGACCGCCGTCAGTCCGGCGCCACGCGGCCTGGCGCGCGTCTTGCGGCCGGGGCCGCCCGCCCGCACCGCGCCGGTGCGGTCGGCGTACCCGTGGAAGAACCAGTCGCGGTCCGGCCCCGGCGGCAGGAACGCCTGGAGCAGCAGCCGGCTGCCCGCCTCCTCGGCCCGCCGGTACAGCTCCCCGGCCTCCCGCGCCGAACGCACCAGCACGGTGCTGCGCAGCCCGCCGCCCGGAGGCACCAGCCAGGGCCGGCTCCACTTCGCCACCACCGGCAGTCCCAGCCGCCAGGCGGCACGGGCGGCCTCGGCCGGGCCGTCCGGGACCAGGGTCTCGGGGTGCGGCACGTCCAGGGACGCGCACACGCCGGCCAGCTCCGCCTTGTCGGCCACGCGTTCGGGCAGCGCGCCCGGCAGGTCGGGCAGCAGGTACGCGGGCGCCAGCTCCGCCCGCAGCCGCCCCACCGCGACGGCACACGCGTCGTCCATCGGGATCAGCACGGCGGGACGCGCGATCCGCGCGGCGACGCGGCGCAGGACCACCGCGATGTCGGCGGGCGACGCGCCGGGCGGCGGGGGAGTGTGCAGCCCGCTCACATAGCGGGAGGCGCGGACCGGGCTCTGCGCGCAGTCGGCGACCACGTGCACGTCCACCCCCGCGCGGCCGAGCGAACGCACGGCACCCAGCGTTCCGTGGTGAAAGGGATTCCGGTCGGTCCGCAGCAGAACGGCGGGGACGCGGGTGTCGAACAGCGACACGGGATTCTTCCTTCGCATTCGATTCGGGTCACCGGTGCGGGCGATCGGCGCACTCGAAAGCCGTAGCGGCGGTGGCGTGATGGCATTTCATATGACTGAGTGTCAGTAAGCAGTGAGAAATTCGGGGCGACGAAAGGAGCCGGTAATGGCCGTACGGCAGTCACGGACCCGGTCCAGGCGGTCGGCGCGCGCCGCGGCGGTGGTCGCGGCGGCGGCGCTCCTGGCCGCGATCCCCCAAGTCGCCGTCGGCGAACCGGTCCCGCCCGCGCCGGCCCCACCCGCACCGGCCCCCGCGGTTCCCGACCGGAAGCCCGGTGCCGCTCCCGCGTTCGGCGCGTACCTGGACTACGGCCCGCGCGGCGTGGCCCGGATGGCGCAGCTCAGCCACTGGCTGGGCGGCGCCGAACTGCGCGTCGGCCACACCTACCTGCCCGGCGACCTGTGGAGCAACATCGAGGGCGCCCCCGGCTTCCTCGACGTGTGGGCCGACTGGCGCACCCGCGAGGCCGACCGGATGTTCGTCCTCAACGTGCCCATGATGGAGCGCAACGAGGAGGGCGTCGACGACGACGAGGTCCGCGAACTGCTGCGCCAGGGCGCCGCCGGACGCTTCGACCACCACTTCAGGGCCCTCGCCGAACGGCTGGTCGAACTGAACGTCCCGGACACGGTCCTCGTGCTCGGCTGGGAGATGAACGGCACCACGTACACCCATCGGTGCGGACCGGACCCGGAGGCCTGGAAGACGTACTGGAACAGGATCGTCACCACCATGCGTTCGGTGCCGGGCCAGAAGTTCCGGTTCGACTTCACCCCGAGCCGCGGCCGGGACGCCATTCCCTGGACCCGGTGTTATCCGGGGGACGCCACGGTCGACATCATCGGCATGGATTCGTACGACCAGCCACGCGGAATGGCGTTCGACGAACAGGTGAAGGAACCGTACGGACTTCAGGCGCACGTCGATTTCGCCAAGGCCCACGGGAAGCCCATCTCCTATCCCGAATGGGGGCTCTTCCGCAACGGTGACAACGCCGAGTACATGCGGCGCATGCTCGCGTGGATGGACGAGCACAAACCCGTGTACAACACGCTCACCGACTACTGCCCGCACGGTGTGTGGCAGTGCGACGACAACCCCCGGTCCACCGCGGTCTACCGGTCCGTGCTCTTCGGCCGCACCGACGAGCCGGACACCACGGTGCCGGAGCCGGCCACGCCCACCGTGCCCACCGCACCGCCCGTGCCCGCGGTGCCGCCCACCGCGCCCCGGCCGTCGGCCGACTGCTCGCCGCTTGAGCTCGGCGACTGGGTCGAGTACTGGCTCGGCGGGAAGCTCTGCATGCGCCTCGACTGGTACTCGCGCAACAAGTAGCCGCCGACGGAGGCGGCGGCGGGGGCGGTCAGGTCCTGCCGCCACCGTCGCGCTCCTTCCGCTCCTTGCGCACCTGCCGCTGGTGCAGCAGTTCCTTGCCCCGCCGGCGTGCGGCGACGTCGCACAGGGCCGCCGACAGCAGCGGGGCCGTGTGCCGGCGGGCCAGCAGCAGCCGCTGGTTCGGCACCGGTTCCGGGCGCCAGTGGTGTTTGTACGGCTCGTCGCCCCGCAGCAGGCTCAGCGTGCCGCGCCCCGGGGCGCGGGCGTGCTCGGCGCACGCGTCCAGCAGCATCACCGCCACGTCCGCCTTCCGCTCCCGCAGCCGCGGATGGGCGCCGTACAGATAGCCGCCCGCCAGCCGCCGCGACAGCAAGGTGACGTCCACGGCCACCACCTCGTCGTCCATCCGGAACTCGGTGACCACCGCGTCCCCGGAGCGCACCATCGGGCCCACCGCCCGCACCAGGTGGTCGCGGAACCGCGTCCGCAGATGCTCGCCGGTCACCTTCCGCCCCTGCCACTGCAGCCGGTGCAGCTCCAGCAGCCGCCGCAGCGCGGCGTCCACCTCGTCCGCAAGGACGGTCCGGCTCTTGACGCCGAGCGCGTCCAGCCTGCGCAGCTGGGCGCGCACCCGCTGGCGGCCCTTGGCCGATGGCAGCCGGGCGGCCAGTTCGTCCATGGGGAGGGCGGGCAGCTCCAGGCAGAGCGAGTCGGCCACCCGGCGCCGGGGCCCGCGCCAGCGGTCGTAGACCCGTTCGGCGGCGGCGCCCGGCCGTACCTCGCGCAGGTCGATCAGCGCGGTGCGGGCCACCGCGGAAAGCCCCTCGGTGAGCGCGGCCACCGCGTCCTCCCCGCGCTCGTCGTCCAGCAGGACGTCCCCGTAGTCGGAGATCGCCCCGCCCAGCGGCACCAGCGACGGCACCGGACGCCGTACGAGCGTCAGCGGCGCGGCGGCGACCAGTTCGCGGCCGTCGCGGGCCAGCAGCACCCGCAGCCGGCCGCGCCCGCCGTACGACCGCCACCACGAGTGCAGCCAGGCATGGCTCTGGAACGGGGTCGCGGCGGCGCACCGGCCGTACAGCCGCCCCCAGTCCGCGGACAGCTCCGCGAAGGCGCGCTCATCGGTGACCAGTTCGGTCGTGTACGCCCTCGTACTCGTCGCCGGGTACGTCACAGCTGTCCGCGGACGTCCGCCGCCGAGGCGGGCCCGGGCACGGCCGCCGACGTGCGGCCGGGCTCCCGCGCGGCCAGGCGCGGACGGACCAGCAGCGCCAGACCGCCGAGCAGACCGCCCGCGCTCGCGCCCACCAGCCCCGTCACGGCGGCCGAGGCCGAGGACGCCTCGGTGGGCTCGGTGGCGCGCGCGAACCGCCGCAGCTCCACGTGGGTGTCGTCGGCGGCGGCGTCCGCGTGCTTCGTGAGCGCGCCGGCGACCGCGTTGGCCATGTCGGCGGCCTCGTCCGGGTGCGCGGAGGTGGCCGTCACCGAGACCATCGGCGCGTCCGGCGAGGTCGCCGTGCGGACACTCTCCTCCAGCGTCGCCACCGGTACGCCCGCCAGCATCTGGGCGTCCCCGAGCACCGCGAGCTGGGTGGCGACCCGGCCGTAGGCCTGTGCGAAGCCCAGCGCGGACGCCGGGTCGGACTTGTCGGTGGGGACGGCGACCACGTAACTGGTGGCCGTGTACCGCGGGGTGGCGACCAGGCCGTAGCCGGCGCCGAGCAGTCCGCCGGCGAGGACGCCGGCCGCGAGCGGGGACCAGGGCGGCAGGGACCGGAAGCGGCGCAGGACGCCGTGCAGGGCGGTGCGTGCGCGGCGGGGGCGGGCGGGCTGCTCGGCCTCGGTCCGCTCCGCGGGCTCGGCCGGGGACTGGGTGAGGGGCTCGGTCATGCGGAACTGACTCCCTGGGGTGCCGGGGACAACGGGTGCGTGAGGGTGGTCGCGTACACGTCCATCAGCTGGGCGGCGCTGCGGGTGACGCAGTAGTGGCGGGCGGCCTCGGGGGCGGTGCGCGGGCCGGGGCCCGGGCCGGCGGACGCGCGGACCTCGGCGAGGGCGCGGGCGAACTCCTCCTCGCCGCCGGTGACACGCCGGGCGGTGAGCGCGGCGGCCGGGGGCAGGTCCTCGATCGCCGGGCAGGAGGCGTAGAGCACCGGCAGTCCGGACGCGAGGCCCTCCACCACCGCCAGGCCGAAGGCCTCCTCCGGCGACGGCGAGGCGAGCACGTCCATCGCGGAGGCCAGGGACGGCAGGTCGGGGCCGGGGGAGCCGTCGGTCACGTAGGGGCGTTCGCCGGTGAGCAGGACGCGGTCGGCGACCCCGGCCTCGCGGGCGGTGCGGCGCAGGACGTGCTCCTCGGGTCCGCCGCCGACCAGCAGCAGCCAGCAGTCCTCCGGGAGCCGGGCCAGGGCGCGGACCAGGACGTCGAACCGCTTGGCCGTGGTCAGCCGGCCCACGCCGCCGACGACGTACGCGTCCTGGGGCAGGCCGAGACGGCGGCGGGTGCGCAGTCGCGCGACGGGGTCGAAGCGGAAACGGGCCAGGTCGACGCCGTTGGGGACGACCTCGATGCGGGGCGCGGGCACGCCCCAGCGCCGCAGCCGGTCGGCGACGGTGGGGGAGACGGCGACCGTGGCGCTGCCCAGCCGCTCCCCGGCCAGGTAGAGGGCGCGGATGCCGGGGGTGAGCGGGCGGCCCTCCATCTGGGAGTCGCCGAGGGAGTGTTCGGTGGCGACGACGGCGCGGACGCCGGCCAGGCGGGCGGCGATGCGGCCGTAGAGGCAGGCGCGGTAGAGGTGGGTGTGGACGAGGTCGTAGCCGCCGGTGCGGATGAGGCGGGTCAGGCGGGGCAGCGCGGCCAGGTCGCGGTTGCCGGTCATGCCGAGGTGGACGACGTTCACGCCGTCGGCCAGCAGTCCGTCGGCGACCGCGCCCGGATTGGTGAGCGTCACGACGTCGCAGTCGACGGGGAGGTGGCGCAGGAGCAGCCGCAGTTGCTGTTCGGCGCCGCCGACGCCGAGGCCGGTGATGATGTGCAGGGCCTTCATGTCCTTCATGTCCATCGTGCCCCTCCCTGTCAGACTCCGGCCGCGGCGCGGCGGCGCAGGCGGTGCAGCCGGGTCTTCAGCAGCAGGCGTACGGCCGTGTCCCGCTGCCCGATGTGAACGCGGGGCAGCGCGTGCGGGCCGGTCAGCGGGCCGGGGTCGATGGCGCAGGCGTAGGTGTGACCGGCGGCGCGTACGGCGTCGGCGGCGCGGGCGTCGACGGCGCCGTACGGGTAGCAGAAGCCGGTGACCGGAGCACCGATCAAATCCGAGAGCAGTGCTCTGCTTTCGGCGGTCTCGGCCTTCAGCGTGGCGTCGTCCGCCTTGGTCAGGTCCACGTGGGTGAGGCCGTGCGAGCCGATCTCGACGCCCTCGGCGGCGGCGTGCCGGATGCCGTCGGCCGTGAGCAGCGGCTTGCGCGGGCCGAGCGGGTCCCACGCGTTGTCGCCGCCGAGCCGGCCCGGCAGCACGAAGAGGGTGGCCCCGCAGTCCCAGCGGCGCAGGCACGGCAGCGCGTGCTCGACGAAGTCGGCGTACCCGTCGTCGAACGTCAGCCCCACCAGGTCGCGGCCACCGCCCCGGGCCCGGGCGGCCAGCAGCTCGGCGACCGGCACCCCGCGCAGCCCGCGCCGCCGCAGCCAGCCGAGCTGCGCGTCCAGCCGGTCGGGCGTGACCGTGATGCGGTACGGGTCGTCCGAGCAGTCGCCGACGGAGTGGTACATCGCCACCCAGGGGACGGTGCCGGCGCGCGTGCGGGCGTCGGTGCGGGTGCGGGTGCGGCTGCGGGTGTCGGGACGGCTGCGGGTGTCGGGACGGGGGCGGGTGTCGGGACTCGTGCGAACGCCGGGACGGGTGCGGGCGTCAACGGGGCCTGCGGAAGGGGAAAC
Organism: Streptomyces sp. BB1-1-1; assembly: GCF_031597775.1. Taxonomy (NCBI): domain Bacteria; kingdom Bacillati; phylum Actinomycetota; class Actinomycetes; order Kitasatosporales; family Streptomycetaceae; genus Streptomyces; species Streptomyces sp. BB1-1-1. Next base: position 5,669,309 of record NZ_CP134203.1, read on the forward strand.
GGTCGCGGAAGCGGACGAGGACGCGGGAACGGAAGCCGAAGCGGCCATGCGGGAGCCTTCGTGTGACGGAGCGGACGAAATCGAGGGCCGGCACGACGCCTTGGACGCGCAGGACCCGGCCGAGCAGGACGAAGACGCCGACGACGGTCACCACGCCGGCGGCGAGGGAGACGGCCGGCACGGTGAACAGGTCCGCGACCGGCGCGCCCACGACGGTCGCCCCGGCCGCCGCCAGCACCGGCCTGACCAGGTCGCCCAGGACGCGCCGGACGCGGACCGGGACGCTGCGCGGGCCCATCCCGGCGAGCAGCAGGGCGGCGGTGACGGTGATGCCGGCGGCGTTGGCGGCGGCGATGCCGGTCACTCCCCAGGGGGCGACCGCCCAGGCGCCGATGCCCGCCGTGGCGGCGATGCCCGCGGTCATCGCGGCGAGCGGGTACCAGCTGGCGCGGCCCGCCGAGAAGTAGGAGCGGGCCAGCGCGCCCACCACGGTCTGGCCGAGCAGTCCGAGGGCGTACACGCGCATGACGTCCGCGGTCGCCGCCGTGTCGGCCGCCGTGAAGGCGCCGCGCTGGAAGAGCAGTCCGATCATCTGCGGCGCGCAGGCGACGACCGTGGCCGCGCCCAGCAGCACCAGACAGGCCGCCAGCGCCACGTCCCGCTCGACCCGGTCGCGGGCCCGTTCGGTGTCGCCGTCGGCCATCGCCCGGGCCACCACCGGGAAGGTGACCGTGCACAGCATCAGCGACAGCGTCATCGGGATCTGGGCCACCTTCTGCGCGTAGTTCAGGTGCGAGATGGCGCCGGAGGGGAGCCCGGAGGCGAGGAAACGTTCGATGAGGACCTGCGACTGACGGCACAGGGCGAAGAGCAGCACGGTGCCGAACAGGGCGAGGGCCAGCGGACGCGCCTGGTCCCCGGTGCCCGCCGGCCGCTCGACGCCGTCGTCGTCCCGGCGCCGCAACTGCCGCAGCAGCGACGGCAGCTGCGCCGCCACCATCAGGAAGCCGCCCGCCGCGACCCCGACCGCCGCCGAGCGCACCCCCCAGCGCCCGCCGAGCACGAACATCGCGGAGATGATGCCGGTGTTGTAGGCGACGTAGATCGCCGCCGGTGCCAGGAACCGGCGGTGCGCGCGCAGGGCGGCGCTGCAGTACCCGGCGAGTCCGAAGCTGACGACGCAGGTGGCGGTGAGCCGGGTGCAGTCCACGGCGAGGGCGTGGTCGGGCAGTCCCGGCGCCAGGGCCCGGACCAGCTGGGGTGCGCAGACGACGACCAGCGCGCCGACCGCGACGAAGGCCGGTGCCAGCCGGGGCAGGGTCGAGGCGACCAGCGCGCGGACCGGGTCGCCGGGAGCGCCCTGCGCGCGGCGGGCCAGGGCCAGGCTGAACATCGGGACCAGCGCGAAGGCCAGCCCGTCCTCGATCAGCAGCGTCGCCGCGAACTCCGGCACGGTCCACGCCACCAGGAAGGCGTCCGTCTCGCGGCCGGCCCCGAACAGCCGGGCGAGCGCCTGGTCCCGGGCCAGCCCGAGCACCGACCCGGCCACCGACAGCACGGCCGTGAGCAGCGCGGCCCGGGCGAGGAAGCCCCCGGAGGACCGGCCCTCGGCCGCCGCCCGGGTGTCCGCGTCCGGCGCGGCGGACCGGGCCGGCGGGACGGACGGAGACCGTGCGGCCCGGAAGGGTGTCACCTTCATCGCGCCGACACCTCCTCCGCACCGGGCCCGGACTCGGTCCCGGCTCCAGAGCTGGCCCCGGCCCCAGACCTGGCCTCGGCTTCAGACCTGGCCCCGTCCCTGCCCCCGTCCCTGCCCCCGTCCCTGCCCCCGTCCCCGAGCGCCCACCAGCCCGCCAGCCCGAAGCACACCGCCGTCAGTACGGTCGAGGGCCCGCCGATGTCGGCGTACGCGAAGTCGGTCAACTGCCACACCAGCAGCCCGCAGGCGACCAGCGCGCAGTCCGCCCCGGACGCCGCACCGGAGCGCCGTACCGCGCGGAGCCTGCGCAGCCCCAGGACGAGCAGCGCCAGCCAGCTCCCCGCCAGCGCGAGCAGCCCGATCAGTCCCTGCTCGGCCAGGATCAGCAGGTACATGTTGTGCGGGGACAGCAGCGGCTGCTTGCGGTACCCCGCGCCCGCGCCGTCGGTCTCGCTGCCCGAGGACAGGGCCAGCGAGGCGTGCCCGTCCCGGTGTTCGGGGAAGCCCTTCAGGCCCACGCCGGTCAGCGGCCGCTCGCGCCACATGCCGGCCGCCGCCGCCCACATCGTGTAGCGGTCGGTCACCGACTGGTCGGGCGAGTCGGTGACCTGCGTGATGCTGCCCACCCGCTCCTGGAGCATCGCCGTACCCGCCCCGAAACCGCCGACCAGCACCACGCCCGCCGCGACCACGGCCGCCCCCACCGTCAGCGCCCTGCGCGCCCCGGCGAGCAGCAGTTGGGCCGCGCACGTCACGGCCGTGGCGATCCACGCGCCACGGCTGAACGACAGGGCGAGCGGCAGCAGCAGGGCGATCGCGCAGCCGGCCGCGAGAGCACGCTGCCGGGCAGGGGCATGTCCCAGCGCCAGCCCGACCGCGCAGACCAGCCCGAGGGAGACGACGGTCGCCATCCCCATCACGTCCTGCGGCCCGAAGGTGCCCACGGCCCGGATCTGCTCGCCCTGGTAGGAGGCACCGGTCCCGGTGACGTACTGGTGCACCCCGACCGCCCCCTGCCACACCGCCAGCCCCGTCATCGACCAGGTGAGCAGCCGTACGTCGTCCCGGCCGCGGATCAGCAGCAGTACGGCGGCGGGGACGAGGACGAAGACCTGGAGGTAGCGGCCGAGCCCGGCGAGCCCGGCCCCCGGCGACACCGCGCCCATGGCGGCGACGGCCAGCGGGAGCACGGGCAGGCCCAGCACCACGGCCGCCGTACGGGTCAGGGGGCGCCGCCGGTCCCGCACCAGGCGCAGGGCGCAGTACAGCACCACCAGCGCGGAGGCCGCGTCGGCCGGATGCGCACCGCCCGCACCGTCCCCCGCGGCCGGCAGGGCGAGCAGCGCGACGACCGCGACCACGGCCAGCACGGGCGGCAGGCGCCGTACACGCGCGGTGGACCACAGGGGCAGGGTCTGGGCCACCTCGCTCAGCTCCCGCTGGGGCGTACGAGCGCGACGGCCGTGCGCAGCAGGATGCAGACGTCCTGCCACAGCGACCAGTCGTCGATGTAGGCGTTGTCGAAGCGGGCCCGGTCCTCGATGGAGGTGTCGCCGCGCAGCCCGTTGATCTGGGCCAGGCCCGTGATGCCGGCCGGCACCCGGTGGCGGGCGGCGTAACCGGGGTAGGTCTGGCTGAACTGCGCCACGAAGTACGGCCGTTCGGGACGCGGCCCGACCAGGCTCATGTCGCCCCGGAAGACGTTCCACAGCTGGAGCAGCTCGTCGAGCGACGTACGGCGCAGGAAGCGGCAGAACCAGGGCATCCGGCGCTCGTCCGCCACGCTCCACCGGGTCGCCGACTCGTGCTCGTCGGCCGGACGGTGGGTGCGGAACTTCAGCAGCGTGAACGGCCTGCCGTCCTTGCCGACGCGCTCCTGCCGGAACAGCACGCCCGGCCCGCCGATGACCCGCAGCAGCGTCGCGCAGGTCAGCAGCAACGGGCTCAGCAGCAGCAACAGCGCCCCGGACACCGTCACGTCCAGCACCCGCTTGCCGGCGCCACCCGGCCGCCGTTCCCCCGCCTCCGGACGCCGGCAGGAGAACCCGGCGAGCCGGTCCCGGCCGCCCGCGTACGCGGGGGCGTCCGCGTCGACCTCCCACACCACGCAGCCGGACTCGGCCAGCGCCCGCAGCAGCGGCGCCTGCCGCGTCCGTACGGAAGGGTGCACGGCCAGTACCTCCCGTACGCCGTTCTGCACGACCGCCCGCTGCACCTCCTCGCCCGTGGTCAGCACGGGCAGGCCCGTGCCGCCGCCCGGCTCGTCGGCGACGATCCCGACCGGGCGCACCCCGCAGCGCGGGTGGCGCAGCACCGCCGAGGCCACGCGCTGCGCGGTCGCGGCGGGGCCGACGACCAGGGCGGCGCGCGGGCGGTTCAGCAGCGCGGTGCGGCGCCACCGGTGCACCACGCCCCGGCCGGCGCAGCCCGTCGCGGCGTGCAGCAGGAAGCCGAGGAGCAGTGTGCGGGCGGACAGGGCGTGCGGCGGGGCGTACGCCGCGACGAGCGCCGCCAGCGCCAGCCAGACCACCGTGATCCGGCCGCACAGGGCGGGCAGGTCGTCCAGGACACCCGGCAGTCGCCGGGGCGCGCGCGGGCGCAGCAGCAGCGAGGCGGCGACCAGCAGGGCCGCGAGCAGCGGTTGGTGAGGGGTGCCGGTGAGCATCAGTGAGCCCGGCACCGCCGCCGCCGTGCCGTCCGCGACGAGCAGCGGCAGGGGGGACTCCGGCCGCGGTGCGGGAAGCCGGTCGGGGAACCGGAAACCCGCGGCGCCGGCACGCTGCGGCAGCACCGAGACGGGTGCGGAGGAGCCGAGGTCGCGCGGCTGGCCGGCGGGGGTGGGGACGGTGCTTTCCGCGGTCACGGGTGCGTGGACTCCCTGTACTCGATGGGCACGACGGCCGACCGCCCCACGAGCGCGGGCCTGTCGCCGGGGGCCGTGTGTGCCCCGGGCGTCCGCCCGTCGCCGAGGAGGTCGTCGTACACCGCCGTGATCGCCCCGGCGGTGTGCCGTACGTCGTGCGTGGACAGGACGTGCGCGCGTCCCCGGCGGCCGAGCGACGCGCGCAGCGGAGCGTCGAGCAGCAGCCCGCTGACCGCGTCGGCCAGTGCCGCCGGGTCCATGGGCGGCACCAGGCAGTGCGGCACGAGAGCGGGCGGCAGGCCCTCGCGGGCACCGTCCACGTCGGTCACCACAACGGCCCGCCCACAGGCCATCGCCTCCAGCGGCGCCAGCGCCATGCCCTCCCACCGGGACGGCAGGACGACCAGGTCGGCGGCCCGGTACCAGGGCCGGACATCGGCGACGGCGCCCGCGAACAGCACGGACGCGGGGGTGCGTTCACCGGGGCGGGCCTGGTCCGTCGCGTTGGGCTGGGCCGGGTGCGTCGCGTGGCCGCCGGGGCGGGCCCGGGACGGGCCGTCCTCGAGAAATCCGTACGCCGAGGCGTGATCGGCGAGCCGCGCGTGGTCCGGGCCTTCGCCGACCAGCACCAGCCGGGCGTCCGGGACCCGCGCGAGGACCGACTTCCACGCGGTCAGCAGGACGTCCTGCCCCTTCTGCCGGCACAGCCGCCCCACACAGACCACCAGCGGGCCGTGCCCGCCGGCGCCGGGCGGGAGCCGTACGCCGTCGACGGCCTCCACGCCACCGACCCCCACGTCACCCGCGTCACTCATGTCACCCACGTCGCTCAAACGCTCCACAGCATCCGAGCCGAAGCGGTCGAGGTCGATGCCGTTCGGGATCACCGCCCACCGCCCGCGGATCCGGCTCCGCACCCCCCGCAGCCGCTCCGCCTCGCTCACGCACACCGTCCGCGCCGCCCACCGCGCACCCCACCGCTCCCAGCCGAGCGCGAGCGCCGCCGCGGCCCCGCCGACCGCCTCGAACGACCAGGCGTGCGGCTGGAAAACGGTCGGGACCCGACCGCGTACGGCGAGCCGGGCCGCGAGACCGGCCTTCGCGCTGTGCGCGTGCACCAGGTCGGGCCGCACGTCCTCGATCACACGGGCGAGCCGCCGTACCTCCGACACCAGCGCCGGACCCGGCGACCGTGTCGCCGGCCAGTGCCGCACGTCGGCGCCCAGCGCGCGGAGCCCGGCCGCGAGGCCCCCCTCGGGACAGGCGACCGCGACACGCAGCCCGGCGGCGAGCTGAGCCCGCGTCAGGTCCGACACGACACGGGCGACCCCGCCGTCCACCGGCTGGGTGACATGCAGAACCCGTGGCCGGGAGTCGGTCGGTGGCAGGTGCATACGCGTTTCCTCGCTCACGGAAAATGCTCGGGACGGGCGTGAACGCGTCTCACCGCAGGGCGTCGGCCGCGACGCGGCGTACGCCGGCGCACGCCGCGTCCTGCTGGGAAACGAGCCGGCAGGCCGGCTGGTCACCGCCACGTTCGGAGCTCTCGGAGAGTGCCCTCGGCCGATGTCCCGCAGTGGTGCAACCGGGATGCGTCGGATGGTGTGCGACTCTAGCCGCTATCCGTACTAATACGGTGAAACCGGGTAAGTGTGTTGGATTCGTGAACGCCGCTCTCCGGCGAGATCACTCCTTTGGCGGCACAACTCACGTGCGCGCCACGCGTTGACACTGCGCCGGGCACCCGCCCGGATGTTTGTGTCAACCCCAAGGAGCACTTCTCCATGTCGCGTATCGCGAAGGGCCTGGCCCTGACCTCCGTCGCCGCCGCCGCGGTGGCGGGCACCGCCGGTGTCGCCGCTGCCGACGCCGGCGCGCAGGCCGCCGCCGCTCACTCCCCGGGTGTCCTGTCCGGCAACGTGCTGCAGGTTCCGGTCCACATCCCGGTCAACGTCTGCGGCAACACCGTCGACATCATCGGCCTGCTGAACCCGGCGTTCGGCAACGAGTGCGAGAACGACTGATCGTCGGCTCGAAACCCTTGCGCCGGCCGTCCGTACCGCGGTTCATCCGCGAGCGGGCGGCCGGTTCGCGTTGCCGCACGGACGGCGGTGTGCTGCCCCGAATGGGGGGTGCGGGCGCCGACACGGCCGGAAGACCTTGACAGGGCGTCTCACCAGGCAGGACGCCGGAACGGGGAGAGGCGGCCGAGTGCGTACGGTCGCCGCTCGGTTGCAGAGCGCCACGGGCGCTTCCACGGTGGGCACAAGATCCGACGCACCACCGAAAGGAACCCCCATGCGTCTGCCCGCTCGGCGAATCGCCACCACCGCTCTCACCGCCGGCCTTCTGATCGGTCTCTCCGGACCGGTGGTGATGGCGGCGGATGGCGAATCGGTCCGGGAACGCACCCACGCGGCGTCCCACGCACCCCTCCCCGACGTGGCCGAACTGCAGAGCCAGGTCGGCAGCCTGGCCGGTCTGGGCGGAGTGCTCACGCCGGTCACCGACCTGCTCAACGCCGTCCTCAAGGCCGACAACGGCCAGCTCTCCGCCACGGACGCGGACAAGCTCGCCGCCGCCGTCAAGGACGCCCTCGCCAAGGCCGACGCGGCGGACGCCGACACCGACGACGCGGCGACCACCCCGGGCACGACCACGCCCGGCACCACCACCCCCGGCACGAGCACCCCGGCCCAGCCGCCGGTCGTGACCGCGCCGGACGCCGAGACGCCGGTCACGCTGCCGGCACCCGTCGTGGCACAGGGCAGCGACGAGACCGCGGCGGCGGCCGACCTGGCCGCCCTGTCGTACGCCGCCCTGCAGAAGCAGATCGACGCCCTGGTCGAGGCCACCACCTCCGGCACCGCCGAACAGGTGAGCCCGGCCGTCGAGGACGTGGTGACCGGCGTCGTCAACGTCGTCGCCGCCACCCTGGTCGGCAGCGGTCTGCCCGCCGCCGACCTGGCCGGTCTGCCCGCACTGCCGGCCGCGCCGGAAGCCACCACGCCGGAGGTCGCCGCGCCGGAAGCCGCGGTACCGGCGAGCCCGCTGCCGGCCAACCCCTCCTGACGCCCACGGCGTCCGCGTTCCGGGCCGTCGCGCCATCCCGCACGGGGTGGCGCGACGGCCCTTCGCCATATTCCATTCCCTTTCCTTTCCTTCCATTCGGGCCTCCGGAGATCTCATATGTCTTCCGGACGCGGGGTTTCCGTGCCCGGTGCAGGTCGTTAGGCACGGCGTCAGCATTTCGTTTGGTGACACGAGTTGCCGAAGAAAGGAACACGATGAAGTCCCTCAAGGCCGCCGCTGTCGTCGCCGGGTCCCTGGTCGCCGCCGGCTCCGCCGCGCCCGCGTTCGCCTACGACGCCGCCGACATCACGCCCACCAGCCTCAACGGCGCCGTGAACGCGCTCACCGCGGAGCCCATCGACGTGATGCCGCTCAAGCACCAGTCGGACGCGCTCGACACCGAGAACAAGGACTCCGTGCTGCACACCGTGAAGGGCGCGACCACCGACCTGAACTCCGAGGGCGGCCTGCTCGGTGGCCTCCCGCTGGGCGGCTGAACCACCCCGCCCCGCCTTTTCACCGTTCTTCTCGCATTCTCGAAAGGGACCGTGCCTGAAATGAAGTCGACCACCAGACGAACCCTGGCCGCTGTCGTCACCGGTGTGGCGGCCGCCGTGGGCGTAGCCGCGACCCCCGCCGCCGCGGCCGGCGCGATCCCCGTGCCGGTGCCGCTGGACGGCGCGGAGACGGCCCTCGGCATGGAGCTGCCCGAGGTGGCCGGCGAGCTGCCCGTGCCGACGGCCGGCGCGCCGGAGGGCCCGCGGTACGTCGAGGGCCGGCTGCTGCCCGAGCGGACGCTTCCGCAGTTGCCGGTGCACGGCGGGCTGCCCGGCGTCGACCTGCGCCAGCCGCTGCCGCGCGTCCTCGGTGACGACTTCGACCACGCCGCCGTCGACGCCCCCGCCGCCGGGTTGCGGACGCTGGCGCCGGGCCTGTCCCTGGACGCCCCGCTCACCGCGCCGAACCCCGACGCCCTCGGCCTGCCGACGGCCAAGCTCCCGCAGGCCGGGCTGCTGGCCCCGGCCGTCCAGACGGTTCCCGTGGCCGACCTGGGCGTCGGGCCGGGGCTCTAGGGGGTGTCGTTTGGATCTTGCCGGGGTCGCGGGGCACCATTGCCCGGAGTCGGCCTGATCCGAACGACACCCCCTGGCCCGCCGCGCCTCGCGGCACAGGTGCGGCCCGTGCTCCGACTGGCCCTGGGAGCGGTGACCGCGGAGCCCGCCGACCGGTTAGCGGTGCGGACCACCGGAACCGGACGAGGAGCGAGCCATGGTCGTCAACGCGGGCGGAGCAGCGAGCGACGCGGAGCAGCAGCGGGATCACCAGCGTGATCACCAGGGGGAGGGCCCGGCGAGAGTCGGGCCGGCGTTCGGCACCCGGCGGCAGCTGATGAGAGGGCTGCTCGCCCCGGCCCTCGCCGTGACGCTCGCCCCCCTGGTCGCCGCCTCCCGGCCCTCCCAGGCCACCACCGGGCACGGCACTGGGCCCGCGCGTCCCGAGCCGCACGACGTCGAGCCGGCCGAGAGCACCTCGTTCGACGAGACCTACCGGGGCCGCCGCATCCGCGGCATCCGGTCCGCCGCGGGCCGGGCCGTCGGTGCCGGCACCTGGCACGTCACCGTGGACGGCCGCCCGCTGCACCTGATGCGCCGGGCCGACGGCAGCTGGCTGAGCATGATCGACCACTACCGGTCGTACCCCACCCCCCTCGCCGCCGCCCGCGGCGCCGTCGACGAACTCGGCCCCGGCGAGCACCTGCGCGACACGCCGGCCGCCGCCGGCCAGGACCACTCCGGGGGGAGCCATGGCGTACACGCGTAAGGACGTCAGCACCCTGACCCGCGCCGAGAAGCGACGGTTCGTCAAGGCGCTGCTGGAGATCAAACGGCGCGGCGAGTACGACGAGTTCGTGCGCACCCACATCGAGTACTACGTCTCCGACGGCGAGGACGGACTGCGTACGGCGCACATGGCGCCGTCCTTCCTGCCCTGGCACCGCAGGTTCCTGCTGGACCTGGAGGAGGCGCTGCGCCGGGTCGACTCGTCGGTCACCGTGCCGTACTGGGACTGGACGAAGAACCGCACCACCACCTCCGCGCCCTGGACCGCCGACCTCCTCGGCGGCACCGGGCGGCGCTCCGACCACCGGGTCACCACCGGGCCGTTCGCCCACGCGGAGGGCAACTGGACCCTCAAGGAGAACGTCACCGACACCGAGTACCTCACCCGGGACCTCGGCCGGGCCGAGGACCCCATCGCGCTGCCCACCAAGAGCGACCTGGAATGGGCGCTCGACGACCCGGCGTACGACACCGCGCCCTGGGACTCCACGGTCCGCAAGGGTTTCCGGAACAAGCTGGAGGGCTGGGGGACCGGCCGGGGCAGCGTCTCCTGGCGCAACCACAACCGTGTGCACCGCTGGGTCGGCGGGGCCATGGTCGGCGGCGCGTCCGTCAACGACCCGGTGTTCTGGCTGCACCACGCCTTCGTCGACCTCCAGTGGTCCCGCTGGCAGGCCCGGCACCGCGGCGCCCGCTACCAGCCCGCCGAGCCGCCGGGCCGGGGCAGCGCACAGCGCGGTCGGATCGTCGCACGGCACGAGAGGCTGCCGCCGTGGGACGTGACTCCGGACGAGCTGGAGGACCACAGCCGGATCTACCGGTACGGCTAGCGACCGGCCCCGAGCGGTCGGCGCGGACATGGGGAGAGCCCCGGCCGGGACGGCCGGGGCTCTCCTGGTGCCTACGGGACTCAGCCGCCGTAGCCGCCGTTCTTGCCGTCCTCGTTCTTGCCGTCCTCGCCGTGCTTGTCGCTCTCGTCCTTCTTGTCGTCGTCGCCGTTTTCGCAGGCGTTGCCGAAGGCCGGGTTGAGCAGGCCGATGACGTTGATGGTGTTGCCGCAGACGTTGACCGGCACGTGCACCGGGACCTGGACGACGTTGCCGGACAGGACACCGGGCGAGCCGACGGCCGCGCCCTCGGCGCCCGCGTCCGCCATGGCCAGGCCGGTGCCGCTGAGCACCACAGCGCCGGCGCCGAGTACGACGCCGGCGGCCTTCGCGATGCGAGACATCACGTTCTCCTTCTGACTCGGGGAGCACGGCAGCAGGACGCGCCACCGCACTGCCGGTCCAACGCAGCAGGTCGCGAAGGGGTCACGGGAGGAATGTGAGGATCACCCTTTTTGAACAGAAGGGTGGAGCAGGGCCGTCCGGGGGCGGAAAATGGCTCCGATCCGCACCGGGGTGTCCACTAGCCTCCGGGCATGGCTAACGACCCATCCGACCGGTCCATGGAAACGCCGGAGCCGTCCGCGCCGTCCGACCCGTCGACGCAGTCCGCGCTGTCCGCACTGCCCGGCCTGTTCGCCGAGGAGGGCCGGGTGCGGGCCTTCGCGGCCGTCGCCCTGGGGGCGGGCAGCCCCGCGCAGGTGGCGGAGACGGCCGGCCTGTCCTCCAAGGACACGGCCGCCGCGTTGCGCCGGCTGCGGGAGCAGGGCGTGGTGACGTACGGGGGCGGCGGTGAACTCGTCGTCGCCCACGACCGCTTCAGGGACCTGGCCCGCGCGGGGCGGCCGACGGCGGCTAGCGGGAATCCAGGGGCGGGTGACGACGACCGCGCGGCCGGCATGATCGTGCGGACCTTCGTCAAGGACGGGCGGCTGGTCCGCCTCCCCGCGCGCTGGACACGCAAGAAGGTGGTGCTGCGGCACATCGCCGAGCACACCTTCGAGCCCGGCGTGGAGTGCCCGGAGCGCACCGTCGACGCGATGCTCCGGCCGTGGTGCGAGGACGGCGACGTCGACCATGTGACGCTCCGGCGCCATCTGGTGGACCTCGACCACCTGCGCCGGAGCGGCGGAACCTACTGGCGTCCGGCGGAGTCCGCCCGGGAGGGGATCGCCTGAGCGTCCGACGCCGGGGGCAGAGTCGGGGCGGCGGTCGGAGCCGGAGCCGGAGCGGGAGCGGGGGGCGGAGCGGGAGCCGGGGTCGGAGCCGGCTCCGGGGGCACGGGCAGGCGGCGCACGGGGGAGCCCGCGAGGTAGGCCCGGATCGCCTCGACCGCCTGCCCGTAGTACGTGGCGTAGTTGGCGCGTGAGACGTAGCCCAGGTGCGGCGTCGCGAGCAGGCGCGGGGCGGTGCGCATCGGGTGGCCGGAGGGCAGCGGCTCGGTGTCGAAGACGTCCACGCCCGCACCCGCGATCCGGCCCTCGTGCAGCGCGGCGAGCAGGGCGTCCTGGTCGACGATGGCCGCGCGCGACGTGTTGACCAGGTAGGCCGTCGGCTTGAGCAGGGCCAGTTCGGCGGGGCCGAGCAGGCCGCGGGTGCGGTCGCCGAGGGCCAGGTGGACGGAGACGAAGTCGGCCGTCGCGAGCAGCTCCTCCTTGGAGGGGGCGAGTTCGACGCCGACCTCGTCGGCGCGCTCGGCGGTGAGGTTCTGGCTCCACGCGCCCACCCGCATGCCGAAGGCGAGGCCGACCCGCGCCACCCGGCCGCCGATCCTGCCGAGGCCCAGCAGTCCGAGGCGGCGCCCGTGCAGGTCGGCGCCCACCGTCTGCTGCCAGGGGCCGCCCTCGCGCAGCGCGTTGCCCTCCTGGACGATGCCGCGGGCCAGGCCCAGCAGCAGGGCCCAGGTCAGTTCGACGGGCGGGGTCGAGGAGGACGCCGTACCGCACACGGTGACGCCGTGGGCGTCTGCGGCGGCGTAGTCGATCACGCTGTTGCGCATGCCCGAGGCGACGATCAGTTTCAGCCGGGGCAGCCGGGCGATCAGTGACTCGGGGAAGGACACCCGCTCCCGCAGCGTGACCACGATGTCCACGTCGGCGAGCGCCTCGGCGAGGGCGTCCTCTTCGCCGAAATGAGTGTCGAAGGTCACGACGTCCACGTCGTCCGCGACCGGGGACCAGTCGGCGATCTCGGTCGCCACCTGCTGGAAGTCGTCGAGCACCGCGCAGCGCAGTCGCACGTCGTCCGGTCCCTCCCGCCAAACGGGCAGTGGCGCCCCCGGCAGGACTCGAACCTGCGGCCAAGCGCTTAGAAGGCGCCTGCTCTATCCACTGAGCTACGGGGGCCTGGTGTGGTGGCCTCGGTCGTGGTGCCCGGGTGTGGGCTGATCCGTGACGGTGCCGGGGACAAGGATAGGGCTCCCGGCTCCATGTCCCTGATGCTTCGCCTCCGTGGCTCGATGTGGAGGTTCGGTGAAGCGGTCCTGATAATCGCAGGCAGGTACGAATCGTGCATCGCTTTTGGCGTCTCGCGCATCGGGTGTTGTGCACTCGTTATGCCTGGACTGCCCTCACGTCCCAGTAGTCCCTTCCGTCCGGAGTGTCTGGTCGGCGCGCAGACATACTCATATGCTTCAGAATTCCCCTAAAATTGGGCATTCTTCACATGTGGTGACCTTGGACGTACGGCCTCAGTTGCTCGACGCACTCTCCGCCCTGCGCGACCGTGTCGCGGCCGCACGCTTCCCGCTGCCCCTGGCGGGGGCCCCACGCGCGCGTGCCAACCGCGACGAACTGCTCGCACAGCTCGACGACTACTTGGTGCCCCGGTTGAAGGAGCCCGAAGCGCCCCTGCTGGCCGTGGTGGGCGGATCCACCGGCGCCGGGAAGTCCACGCTGGTGAACTCCCTCGTGGGGCGGCGGGTCAGCGAGGCGGGTGTGCTGCGGCCCACGACCCGGACGCCGGTGCTGGTGTGCCATCCGGAGGATCACCACTGGTTCAGCGGCATGCGGGTGCTGCCCGACCTCACGCGCGTGTGGGTGCCCCACCGGGAACCGGACGACGACCTGCTCCTGCCGGGCGAGAACCCCGCGCGCGTACTGCGCGTCGAGACCGCCGACACCCTGCCGCCCGGCATCGCCCTCCTGGACGCGCCCGACATCGACTCCCTCGTCGCCGACAACCGCGTACTGGCGGCCGAACTGATCTGCGCCGCCGACATCTGGGTGATGGTCACCACGGCCGCCCGGTACGCCGACGCCGTGCCCTGGCATCTGCTGCGTACCGCCAAGGAGTACGACGCCACCCTGGTCACCGTGCTCGACCGGGTGCCCCACCAGGTGGTGTCCGAGGTGTCGCGGCAGTACGGGGCGCTGCTCACCAAGGCCGGGCTCGGCGAGGTGCCGCGCTTCACCGTGCCCGAGCTGCCCGAGTCCGCCTGGGGCGGTGGGCTGCTGCCGGCCAGCGCGGTGGCGCCGCTGCGGGCCTGGCTCGTCCACCGGGCACAGGATCTCGAGGCCCGGCACCACGCCATGGCCCGCACGGCGCACGGCATCCTGGACTCCCTCAAGTCCCGGATGCCCGAACTGGCCGGCGCCGCCGCCGCCCAGTACGCCGCCGCACTGCGGCTCACCGCCGCCGTCGACGGCGCGTACGACGGCGAGCACGCGCGCGTGCGGGGGCGGTTGCAGGCGGGCGCCGTGCTCGCCGGGGACGCGCTGAAGCGGTGGCGGGCCTTCCCCCTCGACTGCTCCCCCGAGGAACTCCTCGACTCGCTGGTGGAGAGCCTGAGCGCCCTGCTGCTGTGCGCCGTCACCGCCGCCGACGAACGCGTCGACGAGGCCTGGCAGCGCGAACCGGCGGCCGCCGCTCCGGAACTCGCGGACCGCGACCCGGCGCCGGAGAGCGCCGAGCACCGCATCGGGATGGCCGTACGGCGGTGGCGGCGGGAGCTGGAGGAGTACGCCGAGGAGGAAGTGCGCGAGCTGGACCGGAGCATGGCGCCGGACCCGGGGGTGGTCGCCGCCCTGGTCGCCACCGTGCTGCTGGGCGGGCGGCGGGCGCGCATCGCCGGGGAGCGGCTCGCCGAGCGGATCGGCGCCCACGGCGCGCTGCGGCTGCGCGACCGGGGCGGGCGGCTGCTCGACGAGCACGTGGACCGGGTCGTGCACGTCGAGCGCGAACGCCGACTGGCGCCGCTCGACGGGCTGGAGGTGCATCCCGAGCCGCAGGCCGAACTCATCGCCGCGCTGTCCGTACTGCAGAAGGAGAGGTGACCGGTGACCGCCGTCACTGACCAGGACCCCACCGAGCACACCGACCACACGACGGAGGAAGCAGGCCAGAAGGGCCAGGCAGACCGGACGGACAGGACGGACAGGACGGACAGGACGGGCCGGTCGGGCCGGAGGGGCTCCGGGGACGGCCGGGGTCCGGAGCGGGGAACCGACAAGGACGAGAGCGAACGCGGACACGGCTCCCACGCGCGCGTGCGGGACGGCGGGGCGTCCCGCCGTACGGACCGGGATCGGAACCGAGACCGGGAACGGGACCGGGAACGGGACCGGGACCGCGGGGACGGGCGCGCGGAGCGTACGGAAGGCGGCGAGCGTACGGAGGCCGCGGCCGGCGGTCCGTCCGGGTCCGGGTCCGGATCCGCAACCGGGTCGGGGTCCGGGTCCGGGGGCGGAAGCGGAGAGGAAGGCGCCTGGGGCGACGGGCTGATCGCGCGGCGGGTGGACGAGAACAGCGGCGCGGAGCAGTTCACCCTCGTGCCGAGCAGGCCCGCCAATTCCTCGGCCGCCCTGATGCCGCTGGCGTACGACGGGCAGCTCAGGTCGCGGCTGGACGCGCTGCGCGAGCTGGTGGGGCTCTCCCGCACTCGGCTCGACAGCGGGACGCTGGCCGAGGCGGGCCGGGTCCTCGACGAGGCCGCCGCGCGGCGCAGGCTCTCCGGGCAGCACACCGTGGTGGCCATCGCGGGCGCAACCGGCAGCGGCAAGTCGCAGCTGTTCAACACGCTCGCCGGTGTCACGATCTCCGAGACGGGCGTCCGCCGGCCGACCACCGCGGCACCCATCGCGTGCAGTTGGAGCGACGGCGCGGCCAGCCTCCTGGACCGGCTCGGCATCCCCGGCCGGCTGCGGCGCCGCCCGCTCCAGCACCCGGACGCCGACTCGCCGCTGCGCGGGCTGGTCCTGATCGACCTGCCCGACCACGACTCGGCGGCCGTGCAGCACCGCGAGCAGGTGGACCGCATCCTGGCGCTCGTCGACGCCGTCATCTGGGTCGTGGACCCGGAGAAGTACGCCGACGCCGTGCTCCACGAGCGCTATCTGCGGCCGATGGCGGGCCACGCGGAGGTCACCCTCGTCGTCCTCAACCAGGTCGACCGGCTGCCCGGGGAGGCGGCCGAACAGGTCCTCGACGACCTGCGGCGGCTGCTCGACGAGGACGGCATCGCGCTGGGGGAGTACGGCGAACCCGGCGCCACCGTGCTCGCCCTGTCCGCCCTCACCGGGGACGGCATCGGCGAACTGCGCGAAGTGCTCGGCCAGTTCGTCGCCGAGCGGCAGGCCCCGGCGCGCCGCATCGCGGCCGACGTGGACGCCGCCGCCTGGCGCCTGCGTCCCGTGTACGTCACCGGGCGGCGGACCGGGCTCAGCGAGGAGGCGCGGGAGGAGTTCGCGGACCGGCTCGCGGACGCGGTGGGCGCCACCGCGGCGGGCGAGGCGGCCGAACGCTCCTGGCTGCGCAACGCCAACCGCGCGTGCGGCACGCCCTGGCTGCGGCTGTGGCGCTGGTACCACGACCGGCGCGAACCCCCCACGGGTCGGCTCCCGCTGCGCGCCCAGGCCGACGAGGAGGCCACGGCCCGTCAGCGCGTCGAACAGGCGGTGCGTACGGTCTCGGAACGGGCGTCGGCCGGGCTGCCGACGCCGTGGGCGCAGGCGGTGCGCGAGGCGGCCGTCCGCGGCGCCCAGGGGCTGCCCGAGGCCCTCGACGAGCTGGCGGTGCGCACGGGGCTGCCGCCGGGGCGTCCGCCGCGGCCGGGCTGGTGGCCGGTGGCCGTGCTGGCCCAGGCGGCCATGACCCTGCTGCAGGTGGTCGGCGGCCTGTGGCTGCTGGGCCAGATCATCGGCTTCGTGCCGCCCAACCTGGGGGTGCCGGTGCTGCTGATGCTGGCCGGGATCATCGGCGGCCCCCTCATCGAGTGGAGCTGCCGCATCGCGGCCCGCGGACCGGCACGGCGCTACGGCCACGAGGCGGAACGCCTGTTGCGGGAGGCGGCCGCGGGGTGCGGCCGGGCCAGGGTGCTGGATCCGCTGGCGGCGGAGCTGCTGCGGTACCGGGAGGTACGGGAGCAGTACGGGCGGGTCACGGGGGCGGGCGCCGCGGCGAGGTAGGCGAGGCGGACGAGGCAGGGCCGGTTGCCATCGCCGGCCTGGACCCCCACTCGCTGGGGTGACGGAGTTCTCCACAGGCGCCGGGGCGGTCCACAGCCCGCAGCGGGCCCGGTCCGGACGGAGGCAGTCTGACCTCGCGGCGATCGCGACGGACGCGGTCGTCACGGCAGCGGCGGCGTACGGGAACGCGACGCCGCCCGCGCCGGACACAGCCGTACGGGACGCGCCCGTACGGGAGGGAGGACTCGCGATGAACGAGACGATGATCTGCGCCGTGGGCAACGTGGCCACGCAGCCAGTGTTCCGGAACCTGGCGAACGGACCGTCGGCGCGGTTCCGGCTGGCGGTCACCGCGCGCTACTGGGACCGCGAGAAGAGCGCGTGGACCGACGGCCACACCAACTTCTTCACGGTGTGGGCCAACCGGCAGCTCGCCGCCAACGCTTCGGCGTCCCTGGCGGTGGGCGAACCCGTCATCGTGCAGGGCCGCTTGAAGGTGCGCACGGACGTCCGCGAGGGACAGAACTGGACCTCTGCGGACATCGACGCGGTGGCGATCGGTCACGACCTGGCGCGCGGCACGGCGGCGTTCCGTCGCACCGGGAGGGCGGAGACGGCGGCCTCCCCACCGCAGCCGGAGCCCAACTGGGAGACGCCGGCGGGGGAGTCGGACGACGCGGACACCACCGGACAGCGGCCGGAGCCCGCCGCCGCGGTGGCCTGACACCGACGGGCCCGCCGGAACTGACCGAAGTACGGCTTATCGGCGAATCCGCCCCGCGCGGCCCCGGGTGGATTTGTCGATAGGCCCTGCTCACCTGCCCTGTCGGCGATAACGATTCCGATTCGGATCACCGCGTGGACGAACATCACCGGCAAGCACGGAGTGTCAGGTACTTAGGATGCCGAACGAGCCCTGTGGGGCTGGTGATTCTGCTGGTAGGACCGTGCCCCCCACGTCAACGTGTCCTGCTCGAAGGGGAGTTTGGTGTTTTCTTCGCTCACCGCGCTGTCTCTGCCCGGCCGAGGTGCGGCGCGCCGCGCCACCGCGGCACTGGTGTCCGCGTTCGCCGTCGCGGGCGTGGTGACCGGTGCCGGCCCGGCGGCCGCCGCCCAGGACGCGGCGGCGCAGGGGCAGGGCGGGGCGACGGCCACCATAGGCGGCCTCAAGACGCACGGCACCGCGGTCATCCACGGCGAGGGCGGCGACCAGGAGGTGCCGGCCGGCCTGTTCGAGATGTCCGTCGAGGGCGGCGGCATGCTGCAGACGTACTGCGTCGACATCCAGAACCCGACGCAGAAGGACGCCAAGTACCACGAGACCCCGTGGAGCGGCACGTCACTGGGCACCAACAAGGACGCCGGCCGCATCCGCTGGATCCTGCGGAACTCCTACCCCCAGGTCAACGACCTCGCCGCGCTCGCGAAGAAGGCGGGCGTCCGCGGCGGGCTTACCGAGCAGGACGCGGCGGCCGGCACGCAGGTCGCCATCTGGCGCTACTCGGACGACACCGACGTCGACGCCGTCGACCCCCAGGCCGAGCGGCTCGCCGACTACCTGGAGAAGAACGCCCGCGACCTCGCGGAGCCCGCGGCGTCGCTCACCCTGGACCCGCCCGCGGTCTCGGGCCGCCCCGGTGAGCGGCTCGGCCCGGTCACGGTGCGTACCAACGCCGGCGGGGCGACGGTGACACCGCCGGTGGACGCCACCGCGGGCGGGGTGCGGATCGTCGACAAGAAGGGTGAGCCGGTCACCTCCGTCACCGACGGCACCCAGATCTTCTTCGACGTGCCCGAGGACGCGGCGGCGGGCACCGCCGAGCTGGCGGTCCAGGCCTCGACCACCGTGCCGGTCGGCCGCGCCTTCGCCTCCGAGAGCCGCAGCCAGACCCAGATCCTGGCCGGCTCCAGCGAGTCCACGGTCGCGGCGACGGCCACCGCCACCTGGGCCGACCAGGGCGCGATACCCGCCCTGTCCGCGACGAAGAACTGCGCCGAGGGCGCCCTGGACATCACCGCGCTCAACAAGGGCGACGAACCCTTCACCTTCGAGCTCCTGGACACCGATTACACGGTCGCGCCCGGCGAGACCCGCACGCTGACGGTCCCGCTGCCGGAGGACCGCGCCTACGACTTCACGGTCCGCGGCCCGGCCGGCTTCGAGCAGCGCTTCACGGGCGTACTCGACTGCCGCACCCGAAGCGCCGCACTGGCCGACACCACCCGCCCCCTCGGCGAACCGGCCCCCACCAAGGTCGTCACCCCCACCCCCAACCCCAACCTCGCCGACACCGGCAGCTCCGGAGTGACACCCCTGATCGGCGGCGCGGCCATCGGCCTGGTCATGATCGGCGGCGCGGTCCTGCTGTTCCTCCGCCGAAAGAACGAACGGTGACCACCCGCCCCCGCGCCTCGACCCCGGCATCGAGCCGGGCCGGCAACGGGTCCTCCTGATCGACGGGCGTCGAGGTCTCGCGAAAGCCCAGGTCAGAGGGGTCGAGCGGAACGCGTTTCCTCGCAGGGGTGGCGGTGCGGCAAGATGGGGTGTATCTGCCCACTGCCTGATCAAGCTGCCGGACGGTTTCTCTTGGCTGAGTACATTTACACCATGCGCAAGGCGCGCAAGGCGCACGGCGACAAGGTGATCCTCGATGATGTCACCCTGAGCTTCCTGCCCGGCGCGAAGATCGGTGTGGTCGGACCGAACGGCGCCGGTAAGTCGACCGTTCTGAAGATCATGGCGGGGCTGGAGCAGCCGTCGAACGGCGACGCGTTCCTGTCGCCGGGCTACACGGTCGGCATCCTGCTCCAGGAGCCCCCGCTGAACGAGGAGAAGACCGTCCTGGAGAACGTCCAGGAGGGTGTCGCCGAGGTCAAGGGCAAGCTCGACCGGTTCAACGAGATCGCCGAGCAGATGGCGACCGACTACTCGGACGCCCTGCTGGAGGAGATGGGCAAGCTCCAGGAGGAGCTGGACCACGCCAACGCCTGGGATCTGGACGCCCAGCTGGAGCAGGCCATGGACGCGCTGGGGTGCCCGCCCGGTGACTGGCCCGTCGTGAACCTCTCCGGTGGTGAGAAGCGGCGTGTGGCGCTGTGCAAGCTGCTGCTGGAGGCGCCCGACCTGCTGCTGCTCGACGAGCCGACGAACCACCTCGACGCCGAGTCCGTCAACTGGCTGGAGCAGCACCTCGCCAAGTACGAGGGCACCGTCGTGGCCGTGACCCACGACCGGTACTTCCTGGACAACGTCGCCGGCTGGATCTGCGAGGTCGACCGCGGCCGGCTGCACGGCTACGAGGGCAACTACTCCAAGTACCTGGAGACCAAGCAGACCCGCCTCAAGGTCGAGGGCCAGAAGGACGCCAAGCGCGCCAAGCGGCTCAAGGACGAGCTGGAGTGGGTGCGGTCCAACGCCAAGGGGCGGCAGGCCAAGTCCAAGGCGCGTCTCGCGCGGTACGAGGAAATGGCGGCCGAGGCCGACAAGATGCGGAAGCTGGACTTCGAGGAGATCCAGATCCCGCCGGGCCCGCGCCTGGGCAACGTCGTCGTCGAGGTCAACAACCTCACCAAGGGCTTCGGGGACAAGGTCCTCATCGACGACCTGAGCTTCACGCTGCCGCGCAACGGCATCGTCGGTGTCATCGGCCCGAACGGCGCCGGCAAGACCACCCTCTTCAAGATGATCCAGGGCTTCGAGGAGCCGGACTCCGGCAGCATCAAGGTCGGCGACACGGTCAAGATCTCCTACGTCGACCAGAGCCGCGAGAACATCGACCCGAAGAAGACGCTCTGGGCGGTCGTCTCGGACGAGATGGACTACATCAACGTCGGCCAGGTCGAGATGCCCTCGCGGGCGTACGTCTCCGCCTTCGGGTTCAAGGGACCGGACCAGCAGAAGCCGGCCGGCGTGCTCTCCGGCGGTGAGCGCAACCGGCTCAACCTCGCGCTCACCCTCAAGCAGGGCGGCAACCTGCTCCTCCTCGACGAGCCGACCAACGACCTCGACGTCGAGACCCTCGGCAGCCTCGAGAACGCCCTGCTGGA
This sequence comes from Streptomyces sp. BB1-1-1, assembly GCF_031597775.1. Lineage (NCBI taxonomy): Bacteria > Bacillati > Actinomycetota > Actinomycetes > Kitasatosporales > Streptomycetaceae > Streptomyces > Streptomyces sp. BB1-1-1. Next base: position 5,690,122 of record NZ_CP134203.1, read on the forward strand.
GTTCCCCGGGTGCGCCGTGGTCGTCTCCCACGACCGGTGGTTCCTGGACCGCGTCGCCACCCACATCCTCGCCTACGAGGGTGACTCCAAGTGGTTCTGGTTCGAGGGCAACTTCGACTCGTACGAGAAGAACAAGGTCGAGCGGCTCGGCGCCGACGCCGCGCGTCCGCACCGTGCCACCTACAAGAAGCTGACCCGGGGCTGATCTTGCGGCACATCTACCGCTGCCCACTGCGCTGGGCGGACATGGACGCGTACGGCCACGTCAACAACGTGGTCTTCCTCCGCTACCTGGAGGAGGCCCGTATCGACTTCCTGTTCCGCCCGGAGAAGGACTTCAAGCAGGGGTCCGTGGTGGCACGCCATGAGATCGACTACAAGCGGCAGCTCGTCCACCGGCACCACCCGGTCGACATCGAGCTGTGGGTCACGGAGATAAGGGCCGCCTCCTTCACGCTCACCTACGAGGTCAAGGACGGCGACCAGGTCTACGTCCGCGCCTCGACGGTGATCGTGCCGTTCGACTTCGAGACGCAGATGCCGCGCCGGATCACCGCGGAGGAACGGGAGTTCCTTCGCGAGTACACGGACGACAAGGAGGAGGCCGTCGCCGCATGACGGTCCTCCATCTGGCCGACGAGGGGGAGGCCGCGGATCTCGCCGCCTTCCTCTCCCGCCTGCTCCACTACGACCGTTCGGCGGCGGTGCGCCTCCAGGCGGCCGGCACCGCCCTCGCCGTCTTCGGCCGGCCGCCCTCCTTCGAGGTGCTGGCCGTGCGCGCGGTGCGGCTGGCCAAGCCGTACGAGAACGGCCTCGACGCCACGCTGGACGTGACCGTGTCCGCCGGTGAGCTGCTGGAGACGGTGGACGAGGCTGCGGCCACCGCCGGAGTACCGGGGGCGGTGACCGGGCCGCCGTGGGCCGGCGTACTGCCCCCGCGCGGCGGCTGGCGCCCCGAGCCGGGGCTGCCCGCCCCGGACGCCCTGCGCGCGCTGGTCGCCGCCGCGGTGGCGGAGTTCCGCACCCGAACCGGGGAGCTGGCGCCCGAGGGCCGTACGCGGGCCGAGCTGGACCGGATCGGGCGGGAGATATGGTCCCGGACGGTCGGCGACACCGGGCTGCCGGTCCGGGCCGTGCACGCGGCCCAGTCACTGGGGTTCCTGCGGCCCCCTGGGGCGTCCGGTGAGGACGCACCGCAGCTGTTCTCCTCGGGCGCGTGGCTGCGGCTGCGCACGCCCTTCGGGTCGGTCGCCCTGCGCCGGGCGGGGACCGGGGCGCTGGGCATCAGCGTGCGCTGACCCAGACGCCGCTCGTCCGGCGTCACTCGTCCTGCGTCGCTCCGGCCCGATCAGTCACGCCTGATCGGTCCTGCCCGCTCAGTCCTGCTCGCTGACGTCCGGCCGTACGGCGGCCGTGACCGGATTCCGGCGCCGGACGACCGGATTCCGGCGCCAAGTCACGGGGTCAGCCGGCAGTGTTGATCATCGAGGCCGCCGCGTACGTCAGGTACTTCCAGAGCGTCTGCTCGTGCTCCTCGGAGAGCCCCAGCTCGTCGACGGCGACCCGCATGTGCTTCAGCCAGGCGTCGTGCGCCGCCCGGTCGACGGCGAAGGGGGCGTGACGCATCCGCAGCCGCGGGTGGCCGCGGTTGTCGCTGTACGTCGTCGGGCCGCCCCAGTACTGCATGAGGAAGAGCGCGAAACGCTCCTCGGCCGGGCCCAGGTCCTCCTCCGGGTACATCGGCCGCAGGATCGGGTCCTCGGCGACCCCCTGGTAGAAACGGTGGACGAGCCGGCGGAAGGTCTCCTCCCCGCCGACCTGCTCGTAGAAGGTCTGCTCCTGAAGCGTGCCGCGCCGAATCTCGTTCACGTCGTCCATGGTCTCAGACGCCGGGACATAGGACTTGAGTCCTAGGACCCCCGTACTGTGGAGGCATGGGCGGGCACCGGGATCTGGACGGCCTCGCCGCCTCCGCGCGGGCGGAGCTGGTGCGGGAGATCGAGCTGAGCGGCGCCTGGGCGGCCGAGCCGGTGTGGCGGGAGGCCTTTGCGACGGTTCCGCGCCACCTCTTCGTTCCCTACTACTACGTCGGCGTCCGGGGCGGCTACGAACGCCGGTGGGGCGAACACCCCGACCGGCACGCCCGCGAGCGCTGGGTGCACGGCGCCTACGCCGACACCCCGCTGGCCACCCGGCTGCGCGACGGCGAACTGCTCTCCTCCAGCAGCCAGCCGTCGCTGATGGCGATGATGCTGGTGGAGCTGGGCGTGAGAGACGGCGACCGGGTCCTGGAGATCGGCGCCGGCACCGGTTACAACGCCGCCCTGCTCGCCCACCGGCTCGGCGACGACGACCTGGTCACCACCGTCGATCTGGACACCGACATCACCGAGTCGGCCCGCCGGCACCTGGCTGCCGCCGGGTACCACCCGGCCGTCGTCACCGGCGACGGCGCCCGCGGGGTGCCCGAACGCGCTCCCTACGACCGGATCCTCGCCACCTGCGCGCTGCCCTCGATCCCGCGCGCCTGGCTCGCCCAGTGCCGCCCCGGCGGCCGGATCCTGACCCCGCTCGCCACCGGCCTGGTCGTCCTCACGGTCCGCGACGCCGGGCACGCCGAGGGCCGCTTCCTGCACACGCCCGCGTACTTCGTGCCGCTGCGCGGCGCGGACCGGTCCGAGCCGGACACGCCGGGCCTCGGCGGGGTGCCGCGCCGGGCCCGGGAGGACGACCTGTTCCGCTTCCTGCTGGCGCTCGGCCGGGGCAGCCTCGACCCGCAGGAGGCGTACGCCCTGTGGGACCGCGAGGGCGCGCCGCAGCGCGAGCGCTACGGGATCACCGTCAGCGGCGAACGGGCCTGGGCCTGGCTGGACGACCCGGAGGGCCCGTACGCCTGGCCCTTCACCTGACGGGCACGGCGGGGCCCTGTCCCGTCAGCCCCGGCGGATCGTGATCGTCGTCCAGGCGCCGACGTGCACCCGGTCGCCGTCCTGGAGCGGCACCGGCACGAAGGGCTGGATCGGCTCGTCGCCGCCGTTGACCGTCGTGCCGTTCGTCGAGTTCTGGTCGACGACCGCCCAGCTGCCGTCCGGCTGCTGCACCAACACCGCGTGCTGGTGCGAGACGCCGGGGTCCTCCGGCGGCACCGCCAGGTCGATGTCCGGGGTGTCGCCGGTGGAGTGCCGGCGGCGGCCGATCGTGAACTGGTTGCCGGTGAGCGTGCGCTGCTGCTCGGGCGAGTACGCGGGCAGGTTCAGGCCCGCGGCCTCGGGACCGGAACGCTGCATCATCGCCATGAAGTAGTCGCGGTCCGGCCCGATCGTCGCCGTCCAGGTCGTCGGCTGCTGGGGCCGCTGCGGCTGCTGGGGCTGCTGGGGGAACCCGTAGCCGCCGCCCGGCGGGGGCGGCGGGGCCTGGGTCGCGCCGGGCGGCGGATAGCCGTAGCCGTTGCCCTGGGCCGGGCTCGGTCCGCCCGGTCCGCCCGGTCCGCCCTGTCCGGTGGACGACGGCGGGGAGAGCACCCAGTCGTCGTCACCGCCGCCGAAGGACGGGCCGCCCTGCTGCGGGCGGTTGGTCTCCTGCGGGAAGGCGGGCGGGGCCGGCGGGCCGGACTGCTGGTACGCCTGCGGGGCACCCCCCGGCCCACCGGGGCCGGGCGGCGGCGGAACCGGCCGCGACGGGTCGGCACCGAAACCGGGCGGGGGCGGCGGGCCGCCGGGGCCACCAGGACCGCCGGGACCGCCAGGACGGTGCGGGCCACCGGGACCACCGGGACCACCAGGGCCACCGGGACCCTGCGGGCCGCCGGGGCCTTGCGGGCCACTGGGACCAACGGGGCCGCCGGGGCCTTGCGGGCCACCAGGACCACCGGGGCCACCAGGACCACCAGGGCCGCCGGGGTTGAAGGGTCCGGAGGGACCATTCGGGCCGCCCGGACCACCGGGACCCGGACCACCGGGACCACTGCCGGGCCCGCCCGGACCACCGGGACCACTGCCCGGGCCGCCCGGACCACCGGGACCACTGCCCGGGCCGCCCGGACCACCCGGCCCCGACGGGCCGCCGCCGAAGGGCGGTCCCGGCGGGATCGGCTCGGCGGGGCGGTTCATCTGGGACGGGCGGGAGCCCTGGTAGTCGTACGAGTCACCGCCGCCGTACGACGGCCCCGCCGGCGGCTGCTGGAAGTGCGGCGCCGGACCACCGGGCGCCGGCGGGCGCGGCGCGGCCGGGGTGTACGAGGTGGCGGTGTTGGTGAGGAAGTTCCACCGGCACTCCTCGCAGAACGGCGCCGCGCCCTCACGCGGCGTGCGGCACTGCGGGCACAGCTGCGGTTCGGCACCGGGGCCACCGGGACCGCCGGGGCCACCGGGACCGCCGGGCGGCGGGAAGCCGTAGCCGCCGCCCGGGGGCGGAGGCGGGGGAGGGGGCGGCACGGCACCGGCCATGCGGTGACCGCAGACCTCGCACCAGTCGTCGGAACCCGACTGGTGTCCGTTCGGGCAGGTCGGCATGTCGGAGCTTCCCCCTCTTGCGGGCTTGTGGAGTGTGTTGTCCTGCGTCACTTCTTTACACGAACAGTCTTTGTCGACCGAGTCTCGAGAGTCATCTCGTCGGCCTCCTCGACCTTCGCTTTCAGTCGCACAGTACCTTCCGCCGCGTCGACGACGTCCACCACCTTCGCGAGCAGTTTCGCGGTATCCGCGTTTCCGGAGGCTCCGGCGAGCTGAACCGCACGGCCCAGTTTGGCCGTTGCTCCGTCGAAGTCTCCCGCTTTGCGCAGATCAAGCCCTTGTTGGATGACCTGTGCCAGTTCGGCCTGCCCGGTGTAGTGGGCCACTTGCGGGTTGATCGACGTGGAGGCGGCCATGTCGTCCGTCCACACGGCCCGTACGAGACCCTGCGCGCCGAGGTTCTGGACGCTTCCGTCGGGCTCCGGGATGACCAGGGAGACGCGGGCGGCCAGCATCTCCTGGCCGAGGTTCGCGGCCGGTACTTCCACGCAGACGTGGTAGTCACGGGACTCGTCGCCCCAGGAACCGGTGGGGTAGTCCCCGGCACGCGGGCCCGCCTCGGTGCGGCGGCCGGTCAGTTCCTCGACCGTGGGGGCGACCTGCTTGACGAACTTCACCGTGGTGCCGACCGGGGTCCACAGGCGCAGGGCGACGTCCGCGACCTCCTTGCCCATGGCCGTCTCCATCATCCGCGTGAAGTCGGCGGCGAGGCCGGCCGGGTCGGCGACGATGTCGGCGGTGCCGAGCATGGCGGAGGCGATGCCTGTGACTTCTTTCACTTCCCAGTCGGTGCCCACGCCCCGGGCGTCGCAGGTGAACCGCCCGGCGCAGGAGTCGAGTGCCGCCTTGAGGTCTTCCGGCGACTCGTGCTCGTTGCGGCCGTCGGTGAGCAGGATGCCGTGCCGGATGGCGACGTCCGCGGTGGACAGCAGCCGGTCGGCCAGCCGGAGCCAGGTGCCGATGGCGGTGCCGCCGCCCGCGCTCAGCTTGCGCAGTGCCTGCTTGGCCTGCTCCCGGGTGGTGGCGTCGGCGACCGCGAGCCGGCCGCCGCCCGGGTAGACCTCCTTGGCGACGTGCGTGCCGCCGACCACCGCGAAGTGCACGCCGTCGCGCAGGGTGTCGATCGCGGCGGACGTCGCGTCGCGGGCGTTGCGCATCTTGGTCGGCGGGTAGTCCATCGAGCCCGAGCAGTCGACCATCACCGCCACGGCCGCGGACGGACCCTGGCCCGGTGAGTACAGGTGGGGCGCGGCGACCGCGCTCCCGATCGTGCCGCCGCCGGTCGCGGTGACCGTCACGATGGCGTTGACCTCACGGCCGCCCTCGGGCAGGTACTCGTTCTGGTAGACGTCCACCGAGAACTGCGGCACGTTCGACTTCGAGAAATTGGCCATGCCGGATCGCATCCCCCTCTACGTCCCCACGGTGGTGGGGTGTCTGGCTGCCGGCGCGGGCCGCCCCCTGCGACCCGCGAGACCACCCCGCGCCCGTACCCGTACCTGTACCCGCGCGATGGCTCTCAGGCCGATCCTGCCCCCTGCGGCGGGGCCGGGAACGGCAGGAGGGCCACTGTTACGTTGTCGTGGCCCCCGCCGTCCAGGGCGTGACCGACCAGGACGCGGGCGCTGTGCAGCGGGCGCGCGGCGGCGTCGAGGGGCATGGCCTCGGCCATCTCCTCCGCCGACTCGGCGTAGTTCCACAGGCCGTCCGTGCAGACCACGACCACACCCGGGCGGTCCGGCTTGAAGGACGCGGTGTGCGGCTCCAGTTCGTAGGCGTCGGCGCCGAGCCAGCCGGTGATCGCGTGGGCGCGCTCGTCGGCGTACGCCTCGGCCTCGCTCATCAGGCCGGCCGCGACCATCTGCGCGGCCCACGAGTCGTCCTCGGTGAGCCGGGCGGGCGGGGTGCTCCGGTCGACCGGCACCCAGTAGACGCGGCTGTCGCCGACCCAGCCGACGACCAGCAGGCCCGAGGCCACCACGGCGCCGACCAGGGTGCAGGCGGGCGCGTTCTGGTGCGGGGCCTGCTCGCGGGCGGTGGCGGGTTCGTCCGCCAGCGCGTTGACGGCGTGCGAGGCGGCGAGGATGGCGTCGTGCATGGCCTGCTGCGGGTGCGTGCCCCGCGGCAGGGCGGTGAGCAGCGACTCGCCGGCCGCCCGGGACGCGGCGAGCGAGGCGTCGTCGGGGCGGGTCGCGGAGGACACGCCGTCGCAGACGATCGCCACGGTCGCGGGCGTGCCGTCGGGCAGCGCGGTGCAGCCGACGGAGAACGCGTCCTCGTTGCGGTGATGGCGCAGACCGCGGTCGCTGACCGCGGCGACGGGGCCGGACTCCTGCTCCATGTGGTCGCGTTCGCGGGGCTGGGCGTGCCCGCAGTTCTCGCAGTAGCCGTCGTCGTCGACCCGGCCCGCGCGGCAGGCCACGCACACCTTGGCGCCCGCGGCCGGTGCCGGTCCCGCCGGTCCGGCGGGGGCCTGCGGCTCGGTCGCCAGTCGCGGGTCGGGCGCCTGGAGCGGGTACTCCTCGGGCTCCCCCGGCCGGTCGGGACGGTCGAACCGCACGCCGGGCGCGGGTGACTCCGGCGGCGCCGCCGGCATCGGCGGTGCGGCCGGTGGGGTCGGCGGCAGCGGGGAGCCGCCCGAGTCGGTGCCCGGCACCTCGGCCGCCGCGTGCACCGGGGCGGGCCGGCCGGAGCCGTCCGAGTCCCGGGCCACGGGCCAGTCCACGCCGTCCGGCGGCGAGGACGGCGCGGGCACCGAGCCGCTCATGGCGATCGTCGGGCTGTCGTCGGGCCGCGCGGGCACTGCGGACAGGTCGTATCCGCACGCACCGCAGAAGCGGTCGCCCGACTCGAGGGGTTCCTCGCAGCTCGGGCACTTCGACACGGCGGCCTGCTGGGGCATCTGCGACATCAACTACACCCACGTCCGGGGGCGGTAACGATTGGCACGTTCCACCAGGTCGATCCTCTCCTCGCCGCCCCGCGCCAGCCGAGCCAGCGTGCGGTACGAACGCTCCAGGCCGAAGCGCAGGCCGCGTTCGTCCAGGCCGCTGCCGAGCAGCGTCCGTCCCCCGGCGGCGGGCGGGACGGAACCCTGACCTCCGGAGAGTACCCAGTCCAGCGCGCAGCCGAGGACCTCGGCCGACAGCTGCTCGCGCCGCGCCGGATCCAGACCGTACACGTCCAGCGCCTCGACCTGCCGCGCGGCGGCGACCAGATCGTCCAGGAACGCCACGTCGCCCGCGCCCGCGGTGCGCTGCCGCAGCCGTGCCCGTACGGCCGCGACGCGCGCGGCCGTGCAGTGTATGGACGACTCCGGTACCGACTCCAGCGTCCGTACGGCACCGGTCCGGTCGCCGCCGGCGAGCTGCACGCGGGCCAGCCCGAACGCCGCGCTCACATGGCTCGGGTCGGACGACCACACCAGGCGGTAGTACTCGGCGGCGTTGTCGAGCTGCCCCAGCACCTCCGCACACAGGCCGAGCGCGAGCTTGGGCGCGATCTCGCCCGGGAAGGCGTCGTAGATGGCGTCGAAGGCCAGCGCGGCGACCTCGTGATCCCCGGTCACCAGTGCGGCCAGTCCCCGGTACCAGACCACCCGCCAGTCGTCCGGCCGCTCGCCCTCCAGCGTCTCCAGGGCCGTCAGCGCGCCGGGCGCGTCGCCGTTCTCCAGCCGCGCCCGGATCTGCCGCAGCCGGGTCTCGGTCGACGGCGCCGGCGCGGCGGCCAGCGCGGTCAGCAGCTCAGCCGGCGCGGACGCCATGAGGCCCGCCAGGAAGCCCGCGTTGGGGTCGCCCGCGTCGACCCGGGGCACCGGCAGGGCGAGGGCGGCGGTGGGCGCGTCGGCCGACTTGACCAGGCCGGAGGCACGGACGTCGAGCCCACCGGGCCCGTCGACAGCGCCGGCTCCGCCGGGCCCGCCGACGGCGCCAGGTCCGCCGACGGCGCCGGGTCCGCCGACAGCGCCGACACCGCCAGGTCCGCCGACCTCGCCAGGTCCGCCGACCTCGCCGACCGAGCTCACCGCACCCGGCAGCCCGGCGCTCGCGCCCGCTCCGCCGGCCGGTCCGGTACTCGTGCCGGGCCCGCCGGGCCCGCCGTAGCCCGTGCCCGTCCCGCCCGGCGCCCCGACCGCCGCGCTCGTCCCGCCCGGCAGCGCGGGGCCGTTGCCCGCGCCGCCCGGCCCCAGCGCCGGAGCCGAGGCGGAGCCGCGCCTCCTCGTGCCCGGCACCCGGGCCCCCAGTCGCGACACGTCGCCGTCCAGCCGCGGGAACAACTCCGTGTCCGTCACCCTGATTTCCGGGCCGAACAGCGTGGACACGGCGGGCCGGGCGCGGCCCGTCTGGAGCGAGACCACCTCGCGCAGCACGCCCGTCAGCTGCTCGGCCATCTCCTGCGCGGAGGCGAACCGGCGGGCCGGATCGGGGTCGGTGGCGCGCACCAGCAGCCGGTAGAACGACTCGTACCGCCTGAAGACGTCGATGGTGTCCGGGTCCGGCAGGGAGTCGGCGTAGACGTTGGTGTAGCCCTGGAAGTCGAACGTCAGCACGGCGAGGGTGCGGCCGACGGTGTACAGGTCGGACGCCACCGACGGGCCGACGTCGGCGACCTCCGGCGCCTGGTAGCCCACCGTGCCGTAGATGGCCGACTCCTCGTCGTCCATCCGGCGCACCGCGCCCATGTCGATCAGCTTGAGCTGGTCCTCGGTCTGGATGGCGTTGTCGACCTTGAAGTCGCAGTAGAGCAGGTTGCGGCTGTGCAGGTGGCCCAGCGCCTCCAGCGCCTCGATGCCGTACGCGCAGGCCTGCTCGACCGGCAGCGGGTCGCGCCTGCCCTCGGGGGAGCGCCGCGCGTTGGCGATCTCCTTCAGCGACTTGCCGCCGACGTACTCCATGACGATGTAGCCGTCCAGCGAACCCGTCCGCTGGTCGAGGTGCTCGACGAAGTTGTAGATCCGCACGATGTTGGCGTGCTCGATCTCGGCGAGGAACCGGCGCTCGGAGATGGCCGCCGCCATCGCGTCCTGGTCGCCGGTGTCCAGCAGGCCCTTGAGGACCACCCAGCGGTCGGAGACCGCCTTGTCCACGGCGAGGTAGATCCAGCCGAGCCCGCCGTGCGCGAGGCAGCCCACCACCTCGTACTGGCCGTGCACGACGTCCCCGGCCTTCAGCTTGGGCACGAACGAGTACGGGTGGCCGCACTTGGTGCAGAAGCCCTCCGTGCGCCCGGGCCGCTCCCCGCGCGCCCGCCCGACCTGCGCCCCGCAGTCCGAGCGCGAGCAGAATCGCTTCCGCTCGGGCACCTCCGGGTTGTCCAGGACCATCGCGCGCGGGTCGGGCCGCGGGATCGCCGGGACCTCGACGAGGCCGGCGCCGAGGCGTCCGCGCGCGGAGGAACCGGCGGGGGAACCCGAGCTGCGCACCGACACCGACCGGCCCGTCGAGCGTCCCGACACCGACCGCGACAGCCGTCCCGACACCGAACGCCGAGACCTCGATGAGCGCGACGACTGCGACGACGTACGCGAACTGCGGCCGCTGGACCGCGAACTGCCGCTGCCCGCCGAACCGCGCGATCCGCGTGAGCCCCGGCCGCCGCCACCGGTGACCCCGGTCGGCGTCGAGCCCACCATGCCGTTGGCGGCGACGACCGGCGCGAGACCGCACGTGTCGCAGTACAGCTCGCCGCCGCCCATGTCCTCGTAGGCCCCGCCGCAGCCGGGACGCTGACACGTCCGCTGTGCCTCACTCATGACACTGCCTCCCCCCTACGGAGTGTCGTTCGGATCCTGCCGAGGTCGCGGGGCCTGCCCTGTCGCTCACGCGCCGGGCCCCGTCCGGTCCACCGGCCCGCCCTGACCGGGCACGCGCGGGGCGGAGCCGAGCAGGTCGGCCGCCGCGTGCTGGTAGCGCAGCACGGCCTGCTCGGCGACGCGCAGGTCGCAGGGCGCGCTCCACAGCATGCGGCGCGCCTTCTCGTACTTCTCGGCCAGCTCGGGATCCTCGGCGTGGCCGAGCCGGGCCACCTTCGCCTTGTACGCGTCGAGCCGGCCGCGCAGCTCCGCGCGGACCGCCAGCGGCGCGGTGACCGCCGTCAGCGACTCGCGGGCGCGCAGCAGCTCGTCCTCCGCCTTCTCCTCCAGGGACTCCAGGAGCGGGGACAGGCGGTGCCACTGCGCGTGTCTGCGGTACTCGGCGGCCGCCGCCAGCTGCTCCTGCAGCACCGTCGGCGGCCCGCTGACGACCGGCACCTCCGTCGCGGCGATCTTCGCCAGCACCTCGCCGCGCGCGGTGCGGGCCTCGGCGAGTGTGCGGTCCGCGCGGGAGAGTATGTCCCGCAGGGACACGATCCGGCGCTCCGCGTCCTGGCGCACCGTCAGCACGGCGTCGATCTCGCGGCGCACGTCCTCCAGGGCGCGCGCCTCCCGGTCGTACACCGTGGTGTCGGGCCGGCCGCCGCCCGGCGCGGAACTGCCCTCGGCGGGCAGCCAGAAGGCGAGCGGGTCGGACACCACCCGCTCGCGCAACTTCGTCAGGGTGCGGGTGATCCGCTCCAGGTCGTCGCCGGCCGGGTGCTCGCCGGGGCGGACGCCCACGGAGTGCGCGAGGCGGCGGGTGCGCTGGAGCTCGGCGGCGAGTAAATCGATCCGCGCGGGCAGCGCCGACCACACCGCGTCGGCGGCGACCACCATGTCGAGGGAGGTCGCGTAGAGCTGGTTCATCCGATCGACCAGGGTCGCCAGCGAGTAGCGCTCGCTGAGCCGTCCCGGACCGCCGTCCAGGGTGGGCGCGGCGGCCGTGGCGGTGGCGCCGCCGGCCACCGTGACGGCCTCGCCGCGCAGCAGTTCGGTCAGCTCGGCCAGGTCCTCGCGGCTGGACCAGCGGCGCCGGGAGCGGATCTCCCGTGCCGTGCGCAGCGCGCCCGTGTACGCGTCGAAGTAGGTCCACAGCAGCGTGATCGAGGCCTCCGCGGCGGCCCAGCGCTCGCCGGTCACCCCGGTGAGCTCGGCGCCTTCGAGGAGTCTGCGGCCCGCGTGGTCCTGGAGGGAGAGGAGCGAGGTCTCGACCGCCTCGTGCTCCGCGCCGAGCCGCGCCAGCGCACGGTCCACCTCGTCCCGGTCCATCACCGGCCCGGTGGGTCCCGTGTCGCCCATCGATCACCCCTCGCTGTCGCGGACTTGTGCGTGCTCTTTCCCTGCGCTGCGGCGGTCGTTCAGTTCTCGCGCAGATACTGCGGGGGCGGCGGCTCCGACTTCCTCGAGTCGTCCCCCATGGTCTCCGACAGCCATTCGTCGTACGAGTGCTGCCAGCCCTCGGCCTTGTCCGCGCGCCACTCCACCAGGATCTGGTTGACCCGGCGTACCAGATCGTCGGCATCCTTCTTCATCGCCACGCCGTAGTACTCGGTGGTGAAGGCGTCGCCCTGCAGTTCGACCGTCGGGTCCTGCGCGGCCTGGCTCGCGGCGAGCGCGCCGTCGGTGACCACCGCGTCGGCCTCGCCGAGCTGGAGCCGTACCAGGCAGTCGAGTTGGTTGGGCACGGTGGTGCTCAGGTCGGCGTCGGCGGACAGCTTGCCGTCCTGCTGGTCCTGCTCCAGCGTGCTGAACGCCGTCGAACCCGCCGCCGAGCAGATCCTCTTGCCGGCGAGCGTGTCGTTGTACCCGGTGATGTCCGAGGACTTGGGCGCGAGAACCTGCTGGCCGGTCTCGAAGTAGGGCGCGGAGAAGGCGACGTCCTGTATGCGGTCGCAGTTGATGGTCATCGTGCGGACCACCATGTCGACCCGGCCGTCCTGGATCGCGGGTATGCGCTGGTCGGTGGGGATCGCCTTGAACTGCACGGCGTCCGGGTCGCCGAGGATGTCCTCCGCGATGCGGTGCACCAGGTCGATGTCGAAGCCCTCCAGCTCGGCGTCCCCGCCGCTGTTCGGGTCGCGGTAGCCCCAGCGGTAGCTGTTCTGGTCGACGCCGACGATCAGCTTGCGCTTCTCGCCCTCGCGGCTCTGGATCTCGTCGATGGTGGGGCCGTCGGCGTCGTCCGGGGACAGCGTCTGCTGCTCCGGGTCCGTGCACTCCTCGGCCGCGCGCGCCTGGCTGCCGTGGGCCACCCCGTGGCCGGCGGTGCCGGTGCCCGCGCCGCCGGTCTCGCCGTGCGAGCGGACCACCGGCAGGAGCAGGGCGAAGAGCACGGCGAGGGCGCAGGCGAAGGCCATCGCCCCCACACCGCCCCAACCCCTCAGTCCGGCCCGCAGTCGTCGTGCACGCATCCTCGTGCCTCCTTCCACGGGTGTCCCTCCCCGCCCGTCCGCCGGGCCCGCGCCCCGCTTCACCGGTACTCCGAGAGCCTGCGGCCGATACCCAGCAGCGCGCCGGCCGCGCCGAGCCCGGCCAGGACGCCGGCGCCCTGCGGCAGATAGCCCATCGCGTCCAGCCCGTCCCCCGCCGCCTGCTCGAACTCCCGCTCCTCGTGCTCGATGGCGGCGGCCAGCGAGGTGTCGACGCCGTCGAAGCACTCGACCGTGGCGCCCTTGCCGCCGATGACCAGGTCCAGCGCCTGCTGGTAGTTGCCGCTCTCGTCCTGCTCACGGGCCGAGGCGTGGCGCTTCTTCCACTCCGCCATGTCGCCGTTGGCCGCCGCGACCGGCCGCTCGCCCGCTTCGTCGTCGGCGAGCCGCTCCGCCTCGGCCAGGCCCTTGCCGAGGGTGTCCATGTTCTTCCCGAAGTCGAAGTCGTAGGCGTCGAACGTCTCGTCGCCCACCTTCTTCGTCTCCGCGCCGCGTGCCACCAGCGTGAGGTTCTCGTTGCCCCGGGCCTTGAGGGAGGCGATGCGGGCGTCGTGCAGCACGTCCAGGGAGCGTACGCCGTGGTCGTAGGAGTCGCCCAGGTTCGACCGCGCGACGCTGTGGCCGACGACCAGCCAGAGCATGACGATCGTGGCGGTGGCCGTCGCGGCGACCATGCCGTGGTTCAGCACCCGGTTGGTACGCCGGTAGTTGCGGTGCTGCGCCCAGGCCAGGGCGGCGAGCGCGAGGACGCCGAGGGTCAGCGCGGCCCAGGGGTAGGGCCTGGCGTCCGCGTAGTCGGCGCGCAGCCGCTGGTTCTCCTTCTTGTAGAGGTCCTCCGCCGCCGGGAGCATGTCCTGCTGCATCTTCTCGTTGGCGTAGCGCAGATAGGCGCCGCCGACCGGGAAGCCCTGGCGGTTGTAGGTGCGGGCGCGCTCGATGAGGCCCTTGTACTCGGGCAGGAGGCGGTTGAGCTCGGTGATGGTCGCCGCGGAGGGGGAGTCGGGGTCGGAGTTGGCGGCGGCCGTCACGAGCCCTTCGGCGGCCGTGCGGATGCCCTTCTCGTACCGGTCCCGGGACGCCTTGGTCTCCTGTCCGCCGGCCAGGAAACCACTGGAGGCGGCGGTGTTGGCGTCGGCGAGGGAGCGGTAGATGTCGGCCGCGTCGGAGGTGAGCGGCTGGCTGCGGGTGAGCACGTCGTCGGCGGCCTGGGACCGGGCGTTCATCTGCCAGGCGGTGACGGCGCCGAAGGCGACGACGAGCGCGGCGAGCAGCGCGCCGATGATCCGCAGCCGCCCCGGCTCGGTGACGGCCGCCGCGCGCAGCCGGTCCACGCCCTCGGCGAACGCGGTGCGGCGGGGCTCCGAGGGCGGGGGCCCGGCGGGTGCGCCGCCCGTGCGCTGCGGGGGCAGTGGCCGGGGCTGCGGCGGTACGGCGGGCAGGGCGGGCGCGCCGGTGCCCGGCGGTGGCGCCGCGCTGCCCTTCGGCGGTCGAGTCACTGCTGACCTCCCCCATGGTCATCCGTCGCCGCAAGTATCCCTGCCCGCACCGACATTCGCACCGGCCTTCACCCGATCTTGATTCGATCCAGGTGCAACGCACCACCCCTGCCCATGAATACGCCAGGGGAACCGGTTCGGTTCCCCGGCCCGGGCCCCGGAGTGGGCGTCGGGTGGTGACGTCTCAGGTGGCGAAGTGGGCCCGGACCCGTGCGTGGGCCCCGGGGGGTGCCCCCGCTCGGTCGAGTCCGAGGAGGGCCGCGCCCAGGACGGGGCGTGCCGTCACCACTCGGGGTACGGCCTTGGGGGCGCGGGACGTCAGCAGGTGTCGTATGCGGTCGTCGAGTTGCGGGTGCCGTGCCGCCAGTACGCTGCCGCCCAGGAGGACCGGCGTCTCCTCCGCGAGCAGGTCCAGCCGGGTCAGCGCGACCGTGGCCATGGCCACCACCTCGTCGGCCTGCCGGTCGACGACCGCCCGGGCGAGCGGGTCGCCGTCCGCCGCCGTGGCGAAGAGCACGGGGGTCAGCTCGTGGCGCCGGACCGGCTCGATGTGCCGCAGGTGCAGGGCCTCGATGAGGGCGTACATCGAGCCGAGCCCGAAGTGGGCCGGCAGGGTGCGGGCCAGTTCCGTGGGCTCTCCGCGCCCGTCCGCCGCCCGGGCCGCGTGCCACAGCGCCTCCTCGGCCAGCCCCCAGCCGCCGCCCCAGTCGCCGGAGAGCCGCCCGATGGCCGGGAAGCGGGCGGTGCGGCCGTCGGGGCGCATGCCCACGCAGTTGACGCCGGCGCCGCACACGACGGCGACGCCGAGCGGCTCGTCGACGCCCGCCCGCAGGAGGGCGAACGTGTCGTTGCGTACGTCCACGCTCGTGCCCCACGCGCGCGCGTCCAGCGCGGCGGCCAGCTGCTCCTCCTCCACGGGCAGGTCGGCGTTGGCCAGGCACGCCGAGACGTGCTCGACGGAGGTGACGCCGGCCGCGGCGAAGGCCCGCGCCACCGCCTCCGCCAGTGTGTCCACGGCCCGCTCCACGCCCACGGCGGGCGGCCGGAAGGCGCCGCCGCGGGCCGTGGCGAGGACCTCCCCGTCGGCCGTCACCACGGCCACGTCGGTCTTGCTGTTGCCCGCGTCGACGGCGAGCAGGCTTGCGGTCAGGCCCACGCCAGGTGCTCCCGGTTGTGTGCGATCAGCCGGTCGGTGAGCTGCTCGGCGTACGCGTACTGGCCGACGAGGGGGTGGGCGAGCAGCGCCCGCAGCACCCGGTCCCGGCCGCCGCGCAGGGCCGCGTCCAGGGCCAGGTCCTCGTACGCCGTCACGTTCGCCATCAGGCCCGCGTACAGCGGGTCCACGGCCGGTACCGGCAGGGGAGCGGCGCCCTTGCCGCCCACCGCGGCCGGCACCTCGATCACCGCGTCGTCGGGGAGGAAGGGCAGCGTGCCCCGGTTGTACGTGTTCACCACCTGGTACGGGGAGCCGGCGCCGCCGAGCAGGGCCGCGGCCAGGTCCACGGCCGCCTCCGAGTAGTAGGCGCCGCCCCGCTTCGCGAGCAGGGCGGGCTTCTCGTCCAGGGCCGGATCGCCGTACATCTCCAGCAGCCGCCGCTCCATCTCCGCCACCTCGGCGGCCCGGGAGGGCTTGGTGCGCAGCTCGTCGACGACCTCGTCGTGCGCGTAGTAGTAGCGCAGGTAGTAGGAGGGGACGACGCCCAGGCGGTCCAGGAGGGGCCGGGGCAGGCGGAGGTCGGCGGCGACCGCGTCCCCGTGCTCGGCCAGCAGCCGGGGCAGGACGTCCTCGCCCTCGGGGCCGCCGAGGCGGACGCCGGTCTCCCAGGTGAGGTGGTTGAGGCCCACGTGGTCCAGGTGGACGTCGGCGGGTGCCACCCCGAGGAGCGCGGCGAACTTGCGCTGCAGCCCGATCGCCACGTTGCACAGGCCGACCGCCCGGTGCCCGGCCTGGAGCAGGGCGCGGGTCACGATGCCGACCGGGTTGGTGAAGTCGATGATCCAGGCGTCCGGGTTGGCCCGGCGGACCCGCTCGGCGATGTCCAGCACCACCGGCACGGTGCGCAGCGCCTTGGCCAGGCCGCCCGCGCCGGTCGTCTCCTGGCCGACGCAGCCGCACTCCAGGGGCCAGGTCTCGTCCCGCTCACGGGCGGCCTGGCCGCCGACGCGGAGCTGGAGCAGTACGGCGTCGGCGCCGTCCACGGCCGCGTCCAGGTCGGAGGTGGTGACGATGCGGCCGTCATGGCCCTGCTTGGCGAAGATGCGGCGGGCGAGGCCCCCTACCAGCTCCAGCCGGTCCGCCGCCGGATCGACGAGGACGAGTTCTTCGACCGGCAGCGTGTCCCGCAACCGGGCGAAGCCGTCGACGAGTTCGGGCGTGTAGGTCGAACCGCCGCCGACCACGGTGAGTTTCATGCGGTCATCAGTCCTTTGCTCATTCCCTTGCTCATCCCTTGACTCCGGTCAGCGTGATGCCCTCGACGAACGCCTTCTGCGCGAAGAAGAACACGAGGATCACGGGGGCCATGACCAGCACGGTCGCGGCCATGGTGAGGTTCCAGTCGGTGTGGTGGGCGCCCTTGAAGGACTCCAGGCCGTAGGAGAGGGTCCAGGCGCCGGGGTTCTCGGAGGCGTAGATCTGCGGGCCGAAGTAGTCGTTCCAGGCGTAGAAGAACTGGAAGAGGGCCACGGCCGCGATGCCCGGCTTCGCCATCGGCAGGACGACCTTGAGCAGGGTGCGCAGCTCCCCGCAGCGCGTCCTTCGCCATGCCGAGCCGCCACTCGCCGTCGAGCTGCATGGCCACCTGACCGGTGTGGAAGGGGTGCTTCGCGCCCCACTCGTCGCCGAAGGTGTTGCGGTACTTCTCCAGCTTCCCGAAGCCGCCGAGGTCGTCGACGAGCTTCTTCTGGTACCTGAACATCTCCGCGAAGGCCGGGTCCTCGGCGACGTTGGACTTGCCGTTCTCGTCGAAGTACGCGTGGTCCCACTGGGACATGTAGTGGTCGACCACGGTCTCGTAGCCGTGGTAGTTCGGCATGAAGCCGAGCTGCTCGTAGCCGTCACCCTCGGGTTTGGTGAGCTTCTTCGCCACCTCGGCGA
Organism: Streptomyces sp. BB1-1-1; assembly: GCF_031597775.1. Taxonomy (NCBI): domain Bacteria; kingdom Bacillati; phylum Actinomycetota; class Actinomycetes; order Kitasatosporales; family Streptomycetaceae; genus Streptomyces; species Streptomyces sp. BB1-1-1. The sequence continues at coordinate 5,707,509 of NZ_CP134203.1, forward strand.
ACTCCGACCAGGTCTTCGGCGGCTGTTCGATCCCGGCCGCCTCGAAGGCGTCCTTGTTGTAGTAGAGGCCGTAGGCGTCGCCGAGCAGCGGCAGGGCGCAGCGCGTGCCCTCGAACTGCGTGTAGTCCAGCATCGGCTTCGGGATGAGCGCCTCCAGGTCGAGCTTCGACTTCTCGACGAAGGGCTTCAGGTCGAGGAACGCGCCCGAGGAGCAGAACTTGCCGATGTTGGAGGTGGTGAACGACGACACCACGTCCGGGCCGCTGGAACCACCCGCGCGCAGGGCCTGGTTGAGCTTGTCGTCGTTGATGTTGCCGACGACCTTCACCTTGATGTTGGGGTGCGCCCTCTCGAAACGGTCCACGTTCGCCTGTACGGCCTTCACCTCGGCGGGCGCGCTCCAGCCGTGCCAGAAGGTGATGGTGGTCTCGGCGTTCGGGTCGTCCGTGGCGCCGGTGCCGGACTGACCGGTGCAGGCGGTGGCGAGGAGGGTGAGGGAGGCGGAGGCGGCGACCGCGAGGACCGCTTTTCTGGATATTCCGGTCATGACGGATCTCCCTGGGGCAGAGGTGGGAGGGGCAGGGCGGGAAGGGCGTGGCGGAGAGGGCGTGAGCGTGAGCGGGGTGCTTCAGCGCGAGGTGTCGAAGACCTCGTCGCGGGTGGTGGCCAGCGCGCTCTCCAGCGCGCCGCGCAGGACGGGATGCTCGGTCACGTCACCGACGACGAGCCGGGGCCTGGACGCGGCCAGCTCCTCCAGCTCGTCCTGGACCAGGGCGCGCAGCGCCTCACCGCCCGCGGTGAGCGAGGTGCCGCTCAGGACCACCAGTTCGGGGTCCAGGACGGAGACGAGGGAGGCGAGACCGGTGGCCAGTCGGGTGGCGTACGTCCGGAGCAGGCGGCGGTGCGGGTCGTTGTCGTCGTCGGTGGCGGCGGCGGCCCGCGCCGCCCGGGCGACGAGGGCGGCGGCGACCTCGTAGTACGACCCGGAGGGCACGGAAGTGACGCCGAGCTCCCGGGCCAGGCCGGCCAGGGCCTGGGAACCGGCCAGCTCCTGGAAGCCGCCGCTGCCCGTACGGCTGACCTTGCGGGCCAGCGGGGCGCCCGGCACCGGCAGGAACCCGACCTCGCCCGCGCCGCCGGTCCAGCCGCGGTGCAGCCGGCCGCCGAGCACCAGGGCGGCGCCCAGGCCCTCCTGGTTCCACAGCAGGACGAAGTCCTCGTGGCCCCGGGCCGCGCCGAGGCGCTGCTCGGCCACGGCGGCGAGGTTCACGTCGTTCTCGTACTCGACCGGCATCGGCAGGGCGGCGGCGAGTTCGCCGAGCAGGGTCGGGGAGTGCCAGCCGGGCAGGTGGGAGGCGTAACGCAGCCGCCCGGTGCCCGGGTCGAAGGCGCCCGGGGTGCCGATGACGAGGCGGCGGACGTCGTCCCGGGCGAGTCCGGCGGCCTTCACCGCGCCGTCGAGCGCGTCGGTGACCTGCTGGACGACGGGAGTGGCGGCACGCCGGCCCGGGGCGGGCAGCTCGTGCCGGCCGACCGTGCGCCCCGTGACGTCGGCGACCGCGGCGAGGATGCGGTCCGGGGTGACGTCGAGCCCGGCGGCGTACGCGGCGGCCGGGTTGACCTCGTAGAGCTGGGCGCCGGGTCCGGGGCGTCCCTCGGTCGTTCCGCCGGCCAGCACGAGCCCCGCCGCCTCCAGGCGGGCCAGCAGTTGGGAGGCGGTCGGCTTCGACAGGCCGGTGAGCTTGCCGATCCGGGTGCGGGACAGCGGGCCGTGCTCCAGCAGGAGGTCCAGGGCGGCCCGGTCGTTCATGGCGCGCAGGACGCGCGGGGTGCCCGGCGTGCCGGCGATTTCTGCCATGCGTGTCCACCCCTGCCTCTCGACCGCTCAGCTTTTCAGTGCCCGGTGGAGGAAGTCCACCGGCCGCCCTCCGTCCGGAGGTGAGCGGGATCCGAGTCTGTTGGGAAAGTTTGTCTGTTAGGAAAGTTTCCTGTTGACTCAGAAACGTAGAGCCGCCGCGGAGGGGGCGTCAAGAGAGCGCCCCCGAGACGACGCGGTCGTCACCTCGGGGGCGGAAGGGGAGCGCGGGCCGGAACTACTTTGTGGTGCTCGTCGGAGGGATCGGGGACGCCGCGACGGACTGCGGCGACACCGTGCTCGCGTACGCCGACGGCGCCGCGACGCCGGCCGTCGGGTCGGCGGCCGCGGCCGGCTGCCCCGGGATCTCGGGACCGCCGACGATCTGGATGTCGGCCGCGTCGAAGGCCCGCTTGATGCGCCAGCGCAGCTCGCGCTCGACGGTGAGGGACTTGCCGGGCATGACCTTCGCGGAGACCCGCACCACCATCGAGTCGAGCAGTACGGAGTCCAGGCCGAGCACCTCGATCGGGCCCCAGAGCATCTCGTTCCAGGGCTCTTCCTTGCCCATCCGCTCGCCGACGGCGGCGATGGTCTCCTTCACCTTGTCCAGGTCCTCGGCGGAGCGGACGGTCACGTCCACACCGGCCGTCGACCAGCCCTGGGAGAGGTTGCCGATCCGCTTGACCTCGCCGTTGCGGACGTACCAGATCTCGCCGTTGTCGCCGCGCAGCTTGGTCACCCGCAGCCCGACCTCGATGACCTCGCCGGAGGCCACGCCCGCGTCGATGCTGTCGCCGACCCCGTACTGGTCCTCCAGGATCATGAAGACGCCGGAGAGGAAGTCGGTGACCAGGTTGCGGGCGCCGAAGCCGATCGCCACGCCGGCGACACCGGCGGACGCGAGCAGCGGCGCGAGGTTGATCTGGAAGGTGCCGAGGACCATCAGGGCCGCGGTGCCGAGGATGAGGAAGCTGGCCACCGAGCGCAGTACGGAGCCGATGGCCTCCGAGCGCTGGCGGCGCCGCTCGGCGTTGACCAGCAGGCCGCTCAGCGCGGTGCTGGCGCCCGTCCCGGCCCTGCGGTTCATCCGGTCTATCAGCTTGGTGATCGCCCGCCGCACCACCACCCTGAGCACCGCCGCTATCACCATGATCAGCAGCACCCGCAGCCCGATCGCGAGCCACGTCGACCAGTTCTCCTCGACCCAGCCGGCGGCGTTCGTCGCGCTCTTCTGGGCGTCCTGGAGCGAGGGCACCGCCGGGGCCGTCGGGGACGGCGACGGGGACGGCGACGAACCGGCGGCCGACAGGACGGCGGCGGACAGGGACACGGCGGGTACCTCCAGATGCGGCGACCCGTCCTCACCGGGCGGGGCCAAGGTCGGGTCCGAGGTCCGCTCCAAGGTCACGGAAAGGTCACCGGACGGGCAGAAGCACCACACTAACGGGGCACCGGGCGCGGATCGGCCCGAAACGGTCGGGAGAGACGGTACTCACCCGCGCTTGAACTGGTCACGGTCGTGGGGATGCATTCCGTGTGGTCGAAAACACTCCCAGCCCGTTACCGGGACATGGTGGCGCTTCCACCAGCCATGAGGGGAGACTGACTACGGATCGTCCCGGCGCGAGCCACGCGCCGCCGGCGTACAAGGAGGCATCCGTGCCGCATGTCCTGGTTCTCAACGCGTCGTACGAGCCACTCGGCGTCGTACCGCTCCGCCGCGCGCTCGTCCTCGTCCTCGAGAACAAGGCCGTATGCCTTGAGGAGTCCGGCGCCTATCTGCACAGCGCGACCGTCACCGTGCCCGCACCCAGCGTGGTCCGGCTCAAGCGATTCGTGCGGGTGCCCTACCGGGGGCCCGTCCCGCTCACCAGGCGGGCGCTCTTCGCACGCGACGGGGGCCGCTGCATGTACTGCGGCGCCGTCGCCACCAGCGTCGACCACGTCATCCCGCGCAGTCGCGGGGGCCTGCACGCGTGGGACAACGTCGTGGCGTCCTGCCGCCGCTGCAACCACGTCAAGGCCGACCGGCACCTCGGCGAGATCGGCTGGCGCCTGCGCCACAAACCCGCCCCGCCCACCGGCCTGGCCTGGCGCATCATCGGCACGGGCCATAGGGACCCGCGCTGGCTGCCGTACTTGCAGCCGTACGGCGCGGAGGACGCCATGGCCCGGATCGACGGCATTTCCGCCTGACGATCCGGGCCTTCGCGTACGCCGGGCCGGGTTCGCTCAGCGCACCCAGTTCTTCAGCGACTCGGTGTCCAGGGCGATCCCGACCGGCTCGGGGAGCGCGACCTCCTTGCCGAAGGGCAGCGTCTGCACGGTCTCGTACAGTCCCCCGTCCGGCCGGCTGTGCACCTTCACCTCGAAGGCGTCCCGATCGATCAGGAGGTAGACCGGGATACCGGTCTCGGCGTAGGCCCGGGGCTTCTCGACACGGTCGCGCCGGTCGGTGTCCGAGTCGTACGAGGTGACCTCGACGACCATGAGGACGGGGGCGGCGTCGGCCCATTCGCCCTGGCCGACGAAGGCCTCCGCCGGGGCCAGTGAGCCGTCCGGTCGGGCGCGACCGCCACGGTATGCCTCGATCACCAGTCCCTGTGTCGGATCCAGCCACAGGTCGGGTCGGTGTTGCATGCAAATGCGCGTCAGCCACTGGATGACGCGTCCGTGGTCGCCGTCGGGCACGGCCTTCCCCCCAAGATGTCCGTTGATGAACTCGAGCCGCGCGCCTTCTATGCTCCGGTCGGCGTGGCGGGCGAGTTCCTCGAACTCGGTGACGAGCATCTGCGGCCTGTCAGCGGTCACGGTCACAAGGCTCCTCCGGATCTGCGGGGGTCCACACGCTCAGCGTAGGGGAGATCCGGCCTGCCGGGCGGGGCATCCCACTCGGCGTACACCGTCTTGCCGACGGTCCGCGGCTCCCATCCCCATCGGTCGGCCAGCGCCCCGACCAGCTGAAGTCCTCGCCCGAACTGCTCGTCGACTGCCCCGACCGGGCGCGGGCGGGGCAGCCGCTCACCCCGAGGATCGCTCACCTCTACCCGGAGGATCCGGTGATCGCGTGTGAGGTGCACGCGGATGAGCCGTCCCCGGAGGCTGCCGTGCAGCAGGGCGTTGGTCATCAACTCCGAGACGACGAGGGGCACGTCTCCGGCGAGGTCCGGCTGTCCCCACTCGGCCACGGGCCGCGCGGCCCGGCGCCGGGCGAGGGGGACGCTGCGCTGGGTGGGGGTGTAGTCGAGGCGGTCCTCGTGGAGGAGTGGTAGGGGCAAGGGCACGGGTTCTGTCATGGAGAGGTGCCTTCTTGTGTGGGGGCGGTGGCTCTGCCGTGCCTCCGTGTCGGCAGGACGGTGCACTTCCGCCGGGCGACGCCGTTGAGTGAGTGCCCGGGTGCCCAACGTAGCGGTCCGAGACATTCGGGAGCAATTTATACGGGGAATTAATTCCCCGGACTTCGACTCGGTCGTGGATCGGCGCCACACTGTGGCGGTGACGCGATCAACGCAAGGCGCAGGAAACCGGGTCTCGACAGTTCTGGGGCGCAAGCTGGGCGCCGAACTGCTACGTCTGCGTGACGCATCGGGCAGGACGCAGCAGCAGGCCGCCGGTGCCATCTCCGCGACCGCGACGAAGGTCGTGAAGATGGAGCGGGGCTGGGTTCCCATGCGGGACCCGGACATCCGCGCGCTCTGCGAGTTCTACGGGGTGCGCGAGGACCGCACCGTCAACCGGCTGCTCGGCCTCGCGCGGCTGGACCGGGAACGCCGTAAGGCGAAGGGGTGGTGGAGGCAGTCGCCGCAGGCAGAGGCGGTGGCGGAGTACATCTCCATGGAAGACGTGGCCAGTCGGGTCCGCATCTGGCAGCAGTCCTTCGTACCCGGCCTGCTTCAGACGCCGGAGTACACAAGGGCGCTGGTGGTAAGCGAGGGTGTCTGGACGGACCCGGACGAGATCGAAGGCGTCGTCGACGTCCGGATGAAGCGGCAGGAACGTCTTGAGGGGAGCGAACCCCTCCAGCTGTACGCGGTCGTCTGGGAAGCGGCCCTACGGCAGCAGGTCGGTGGGCCCGACGTGATGCGCGCGCAGCTCAACCGAATCCTGGAGCTTGCCCAACTCCCCAACGTGCGCCTTCAGGCACTGCCGTTCCGTGCGGGCGGGCACGCGTGTATGGCTGGAGCCTTCAGCATCGTCTCGTTCGTCGAACCCGAGGCTGTGGACGTTGTTCACGTCGACACCATCGCGGCTACCGTGTGGGTCGAGGACGGGGTCGAAAGCGCCACGTACAGCTCGTTCTTCGACCGCACCGCACGACTGAGCCTGGCTCCCAGGGACTCGCTCAGACTGATCGAGAGCATCAGCGAGGACATGCATTGATGAACAGCTTCGATTTCGGGAAGTCCAGCTACAGCAGTGGAAGCGGCGAATGCGTCGAGGTCGCCCTCAACGTTCCCGGGGTGGTGGCCGTCCGCGACTCCAAGAGGCCCGCCGGCGGGCCGATACTTCGCGTCGCGCCGCAGGCCTGGGTTCGGTTCGCGGGGGAGTTGGGGTCGTGTCCGCTCAAGGGCGGCTCCAGGTGAGTGTGTAGCGCCAGAAGAGCCGGCGGCGCAGCCGGGCGCCGGGCAGAGTCGTGCGGGTCGCTTCGGTGATGTCGGAGAAGGGCATGTCGGCCGGTCGGGTCCGGGCGGTCATCGAGGTGGGCGGGGCCGCAGCCCGGCCCCTGTTCTTGAGCCACCCGGTGGCCGCGTTCAGCGGGACGGCGGCCGCGCCGAGGAGGTGGTCCGAGGCGGTCCGCGGCCGGAAGAGGCCGACGACCACCAGGGTGCCGCCGGGAGCCAGGTGCCGGCGGAAGGTGTCGAGGGCCTCGGTGAACGGCAGATGGTGGATGGTGGCGACGCAGGTGATGACGTCGTGCGGTCCGGCGGGGAGTCCCGTCAGGGCGTCCGCGACGGTGAAGGACGCCGCCGTCGCCTCCGGGGTCAGCGCGCGCGCCTGCGAGGTGATCACAGGGTCGGAGTCGACGCCGTGGACTTCGTCGGCGCGGGTGGCGAGAAGCCGGGCCAGGTCACCGCTGCCGGAACCGACGTCCAGCGCGCTGCCGAACCGGTGGGGAAGTTGCCGCAGGATCCAACGGTGGTAGTGGGCGTTGTGGTCCCAGGGGTGAGCGGCGTTGAAGCGGTCGAGCGCCTGGAGGAGCCGATGAGCCAGTGACGCCACGTCATTCCTCACCCGTGAACACTCACGCCCCGACTGTCCTCAAGCCACTCATTTGAGCGCCCAAATGACAGTTACCCGCCGAATGTTCACGTCTTTCGGTACGGCCCCCGCCCTCGCCAGGACGGAGGTGCCCCTCTGCCCGTCTCGGGTTCGTCACGCGTACCGCAGCTCCCCCGGTCGGACCGAGCGGCCCAGCAGTGGCAGCGCCGTCGCCGCCGACAGGAGGCAGGACGCGTACACCGCGGGCGCGACCAGCAGGGCGGTCCACGGTACCGAGCCGACGCCGGTCGCCGTGGAGTACCAGACGCCGACCGCCAGGCCCCCGGCACCGGCCAGCAGCAGGGCGGGCGCGAGCGGGACGGCGGTTTCCAGCAGCAGGGCCCGGTTCAGGACCGTACGCGGCACTCCCGCCGCGACCTGGGCGGCCAGGGCACGGCGGCGGGTGGTCAGGGACTCGGCGGTGCCCACGGCGAGGCCGGAGAGGGTGATCGCGAGGGCGACGAGGACGGCGGCGCCGGTCAGGTCGAGGCCGGTGGAGTAGTAGTCCAGGTCGGCGCCGAGGTGCCACTCCCGGGAGCGCAGCTCGGTGAGCATCGCGTGCCGGACGCACAGGAACGCCGTACCGGCGACCGTCACCAGCAGGACCGCGGCGTGGGTGCGGGCCGGGGCCCACGGGTCGGCGCGGAGCCGTTCCGCCGCGATCAGCGGGGCGGCGGTCCGGGCCCGGTGGGCGAGCTGCCGCCCGGTGAGCCGCGCCGTCGCCCCCGACAGCCACACCGCGCCGGCACCGACCGCGATGACCAGGGCGAACACGGTCAGTGGGCCCTGCCGGTAGTCCCGTCCGCCCGAACCGGAGCCGGTCGTGGTCACGGCGAGCGGCGCCAGCACCGCCACCAGCAGCAGCGCGGCCAGGAAGAGCCGCCCCGGGCCGCGGCCCGTCGTCGGCCCCGTCCGGCGCACCCAGCCCAGCGGTGACGCCACCACCCGGCGCAGCGCCAGCGCCCCCGCCACCGCGCCCAGCACCGGCACCCCGACGGCGACCAGCGCGATACCCGCCCAGGTCAGGGCGGTCGGGCGGCTCCACAGGCGCAGCAGGAGCAGGACGGAGAAGACGGTCACCACCGCCGAGCCCGCCAGACACGCGAGCCCGGTCTCCAGCGCCGCGATCCGCCGCACCTGCCAGGGCGTCGCTCCGGCCAGCCGCAGCCCGGCCAGCCGCCGGTCGCGGTGGACGGCACCGATGCGGGCGCACTGGCCGAGGAAGCCCAGCACCGGAACCAGCAGCATCAGCAGACTGACGATCACTCCGGCCCGGGTGCCGGGCTCGTTCAGCAGGCCGTGGCCGACCGAGACGGTCAGGCCGCCCTGAAGGGACGCGAGCGTGACGGCCGCCAGTGCGAAGCCCGTCGCGAGGGCCGCGCCCGTCGCCGTCAGCATGATCCGCCACCACTCCCGCCGGTCCGACCCGCGTACCAGCTGCCGGGCCAGCCGGACGTCCGAGGCCACCGTGCTCACGCCGTCACCTCCAGCGGCGCCACGGCACCGTCCCGCAGCCGCACCTCGCGGTCCGCGTACGCCGCCACCTGGGCGTCGTGCGTGACCAGCAGCACCGCCGTGCCCGACTCCCGGGCCGTGTGCGCCAGCGCCGCCATCACCTGCTCGCTCGCCAACGAGTCCAGCGCCCCGGTCGGCTCGTCCGCGAAGACCGCCTTCGGCCCGGTGACCAGCGCGCGGGCCAGCGCCGCCCGCTGCGCCTGCCCGCCGCTCATCTCGCCGGGACGCGACTCCTCCTGCCCGCGCACCCCGAACCGCTCCAGCCACTGACCGGCCCGCGCCCGCGCCTCAGTGCGGCCGGTGCCGGCCAGCATCAGCGGCAGCGCCACGTTGTCCAGCGCCGTCAGCTCCGGAATCAGCTGCCCGAACTGGAAGACCACCCCGAAGTCGGTACGGCGCAGCTCGCTCAGCCGCTTCTCCGGCAGCTCCGCCAGGCGCCGGCCGGCGTACGTCACCGAACCCGCGTCCGGGCGGACGATCCCGGCCAGGCAGTGCAGCAGCGTCGACTTCCCGCTGCCGCTGGCCCCGGTGACGGCGAGGATCTCGCCGGCCCGCAGGTCGACCGAGGCGCCGCGCAGGGCCTCCGTCCTGCCGTGGGACTTCACCAGGCCGCGGGCCGCGAGCAGCGGCCCCGCCGTGGTCCCGTTCGTGTCCCCGTTCGTCATGCTGTGCGGACCTCCGCGGTCAGAGTGGTGAGCCGGGCCGCCGTGGTGGTCATCCAACGGAGGTCGGCGTCCAGGTGGTTGAGGGCGTAGTCGGCCGAGAGCACGGTCGTCAGGTCCGTGCCCGGGGCCGTCTTGACCGCCGTGAGCTCCCGCATCCGGCCCATGTGGGCGGCGCGCTGGGCCAGCAGATAGGCGCCCGCGTCGCCGCCGGTGAGGATCGATACGACGACCTTGGCGAAGATCTCGTTCGTCACGAACGGGACGGGCGGCGCGATCTCGCCCGCCCACCGCGCCAGTTCGCGGGCGCCGTCGTCCGTCGCGCGGTACGCGGTCCGCTCCGGGCCGCCGTCCGACGCGGTGCCGTCGACCTCCGCGAGACCGTCCCGGACCAGGCGTTGCAGGGTCGTGTAGACCTGCCCGTAGGCCAGCGGACGGGCCTCGGGGAAGCGTTCGTCGTGGCGTCGCTTCAGGTCGTAGCCATGACTCGGCCCCGAGGCGAGCAGCCCCAGCAGGATGTGACGGGTGCTCATGAGGAGCATTATTCACTGAGTACATGTACTGAGTGAATAGCTGACGGGGAAGTGCCGGGTGTGCCGGAACCGGCCGGTTTGCATGATCTTCGGACGGGTTACGTGACTGTTTTGTCCGGGTTGGGGGAGAGTTCGCGAGAATGGAGTGTGACCAGGAGCACGTTGTCGGTGCTGGGGCGCCTGACCTCGCGCGGACTGGGTAGGGCTGCCGTAACGCGCCAAAAGCGTGCCCGAAACAACGCTCGACGAAGGAGACCCCCGTGGCTGCACTGGCACCGCTTCTGCTCCCGGCCCCGTCCAAACCCGTGGCGGAGCCGTCCACCCCCTGGGCGGAGCCCTCCGCCGCCTCCGACACCCCGCACTACTGCGTCTTCGGCGCCACCGGCAGCTGCGCCGAGGCACCGCTCACCAGCGAACCGCCGCTGCCCGACGCCGAGCCCCTCACCAGCGAGTCGCCGTTCGCCGACGCCGTACCACTGACCAGCGAGTCCTCGCCCGAACTCACGGCGGACGTGCCGGAGCAGGGCGGCCCCTCCTTCGCCGTCCCGGAACCCACGAGGTCGTAGAGGTCACAGATGCCAGCAGCCCGGCCGGCCGAGCCCCCCACCGAGGACCTTCCCGAGGATCTGACCCGGCTCGCCGCCCTGCACGGCGTCGCCACCTCCTACAGCCCGTCCCCGGACCGCACCGTCGCTGCCTCGGCCACCGCCGTCACCCTCGCGCTGGCCGCCCTCGGCGTGGACACGAGCACACCGGAGGCCGTACGCGCCGCGCTCGCCGCCCGCGAGTCGGTGCTGGGCGAACGCCTGCTGCCGCCCACCGTGGTCGCCTGGAGCGACGGCGGCACCCCCGCCGCCCTGGCCGCCCTGCCCGAGGGCACCCGGCTGCGCGTCGACACCGAGCAGGGCGAGACCCGCGACGGCGCCGGGGGGCTTCCGGCCGGCGTCCACCGCCTGGCCGCCACCGCGCCCGACGGCCGAACCGCCCTGGCCCACCTGATCGTCGCGCCCGCCCGGCTGCCCGCCCCCGCCACCCGCTCCTACGGACTCCTCGTCCAGCTCTACTCCCTCCTCTCCCGCCGCTCCTGGGGCATGGGCGACCTCGGCGACCTCGGCGAACTGGCCGCCTGGGCCGGACGCGCCCTCGGCGCCGGGTTCGTCCAGGTCAACCCGCTGCACGCGGCCGTGCCCGGCGCCCCCACCGACCCCTCCCCGTACCGGCCCTCCTCGCGCCGCTTCCCCGACCCGGTCCACCTGCGGATCGAGGACGTGCCCGAGTTCGCGTACGTCACCGACCGCGAGCGCGCCCGGGCCCTCCAGGAGCGGGCCGGACGGCTGCGCGAGGCCGTGCTGGAGAAGGACGCCCTGATCGACCGGGACGCCGTGTGGGAGCTGAAGCGCGAGGCCCTCGAACTGCTCCGCGAGGTCCCCCTGGGACCCGGCCGCCGCGCCGCCTACTGCGACTACCTCGCCGAACAGGGCACGGCCCTGGAGGACCACGCGACCTGGTGCGCGCTCGCCGAGGTCCACGGCTCCGACTGGCACCGGTGGCCCGAGGGCCTGCGCGACCCCCGCTCGGCCGAGACCGACCGCGCCCGCACCGAGCTGATGGACCGCGTCGACTTCCACACTCGCCTCACCTGGCTCACCGACACCCAGCTCACCGCCGCCCAGCGCACCGCCCGCGAGGCCGGGATGCCGGTCGGGATCGTCCACGACCTCGCCGTGGGCGTGCACCCGCGGGGCGCCGACTCCTGGGCGCAGCAGGAGTACTTCGCCGCCGGCATGTCGGTGGGCGCGCCCCCGGACGCCTTCAACGCCCGGGGCCAGGACTGGGGCCTGCCGCCCTGGCGCCCCGACCGCCTCGCCGAGTCCGGCTACGCACCGTTCCGGAGCCTGCTGCGGGGCCTGTTCCGCTACGCCGGAGCCCTGCGCATCGACCACGTCATGGGCCTGTTCCGGCTCTGGTGGGTCCCCGAGGGCCACCCGCCCACCGAGGGCACCTACGTCCGCTACGACGCCGAGGCGATGCTCGCCGTCCTGGTCCTGGAGGCGGCCCGGGCCGGCGCCGTGGTCATCGGCGAGGACCTGGGCACCGTGGAACCCGGCGTGCGCGAGGCGCTGCGCGAACGCGGGGTGCTCGGCACCTCCGTGCTGTGGTTCGAGCGCGACTGGGCGGGCGACGGCCGCCCCCTGCCCCCCGAGCGGTGGCGCGCCGACTGCCTGGCCACCGCCACCACCCACGACCTGCCGTCCACCGCCGCCCGCCTCACCGGCGAACACGTCGAGCTGCGCGACCGCCTGGGCCTGCTCACCCGCCCGCTGGAGGAGGAGCGGGCCGAGGCGTCGGCGGACACGGCCGAGTGGCTGGACGTACTGGCCCGGCTCGGCCTGCTGCACGGTACCGGCGGCGACACCGGCACCCCTTCCGAGGAGGCCGGAATCCAGGCCGTCCACCGCTTCCTGCTGCGCACCCCCGCCCGCATGGCCGGCATCTGGCTCCCGGACGCCGTCGGCGACCGCCGCCCGCAGAACCTCCCCGGCACCTGGGACCAGTACCCGAACTGGCGCCTGCCGGTCGCCGATGCCGAGGGCCGCCCCGTGACCCTGGAGGACCTGGCCGCCTCGGCCCGGCTGCACGCCCTGATCGACGTCGTACGGGACCGCGCCGGCGACTGAGCGGTCCGCCCCCAGGCCGCTCACGGCCCCCGTACGGCACCCCGGGCGCGCGGCCCTTCCGGCCGTTCGCTAACTTTGCACCGTGGACAAGAAGAACGCCCTGCGCGCCGGCGCCCTGGCAGCCGGTACGACGCTGATGATGCTGCTCATGTCGTCCCCCGCGCTCGCGCTGACCCGCGACGACGGCGACGACCCCGGCACGGGCCTGAGCGTCGTCGAGACGCTGGGTCTCTACGTCGTGGCCCCGATCGCGCTGTTCGTGATCATCGCGGTCCTGGTCATGGTCCTGGACAGGTCCAAGGAAGAGCACCGCGTGACCTCCCGCAACATCAAGACCCGGCCCAAGGCCGACGCCAAGGTCTGACGGCTCACCTCGACTTCACCGAGGGCGCCGGTCCCACCGCACACAGTGTGCGGGCGGGACCGGCGCCCTCGGCGTGCGTGTGACCCTCACGTCGGCCGGGCGGGAGTGAGCAGCGGGCGGCGCCGGTTCGCGGGCCGCCTACTTCTCGGTGCCGGCGAGCAGGTCCCGCAGCAGGTCGGCCAGTTGGGCGGCCCGTCCGTCGTCGAGGGCGGACAGGGCCTCCGTCTGGGCGGCGAGGCCCGCGCCGACCGCCTCGTCGATCAGCTCCAGCCCCCGGTCGGTGAGCGTGACCTGCAGTCCCCGGCGGTCGTGCGGGTCGGGGGAGCGGCGCAGCAGTCCGGCCCGTTCGAGTTTGTCGAGGCGGCCGGTCATGCCGCCGGTGGTGAGCATCAGCGTGGCCGAGAGCTGCCGGGGGGAGAGCGTGTAGGGCTCGCCGGAGCGGCGCAGCGTGGCCAGGGCGTCGAACTCCCCGCGGGAGATGCCGAAGCGCGAGTACGCCTTCTCCATCCGGTCGCCCATCGCGCGGGCGAGCCGGAAGACGCGGCCGAACACCTCCATGGCGGCCGTGTCCAGGTCGGGCCGCACCGTCGCCCACTGGTCGATGATCGCGTCGACGGGGTCCTTGCGCGGCTCGGGGCGTTCAGTCATGCCACGAGTATCGGGACAACTCCGCTCGGCCGCAAGAAAGTAGCTTGACGACATCTTGCTTAGCACTAAGCTACTTTCCATCGAGCTTTTCGCGCTTGCCCATCTCCCGAAGGGTGCTTCATGGTCGCCGGCCGCCCCACCGTCATCGCGCTCACCGCCCTCGCCCCCGTCTCCTGGGGCACCACCTACGCCGTGACCACGGAGTTCCTGCCGGCCGACCGACCCCTGTTCACCGGGCTGATGCGGGCCCTGCCCGCCGGTCTGCTGCTGCTCGCCATCGCCCGGGTGCTGCCGCGCGGCGCCTGGTGGTGGAAGGCGGCGGTGCTGGGCGCGCTGAACATCGGGGCCTTCTTTCCGCTGCTGTTCCTCTCCGCGTACCGGCTGCCGGGCGGCATGGCGGCCGCGGTCGGCTCGGTCGGCCCGCTGATCGTGGTCGGGCTCTCGGCGCTGCTGCTCGGGCAGCGGCCCACCGCCCGGTCCGTGCTCACCGGCGTCGCCGCCGCGTTCGGCGTCAGCCTGGTGGTGCTGAAGGCGGCCGGGGCGCTGGACGCGATCGGCGTGCTGGCGGCCCTCGGGGCCACCGCCTCCATGTCGGCCGGCACCGTGCTCACCAAGCGGTGGGGCCGCCCGGACGGTGTCGGTCCGCTCGCGCTCACCGGCTGGCAGCTGACCGCGGGCGGCCTGCTCATCGCACCGCTCGCGTTCCTGGCCGAGGGCGCCCCGCCCGCGCTGGACGGCCCTGCGGTCGGCGGCTACCTCTACCTGGCGCTGGCCAACACGGCGGTGGCGTACTGGCTCTGGTTCCGCGGCATCGGCCGGCTCACCGCCACCCAGGCCACCTTCCTCGGCCCGCTCTCGCCGCTGACCGCCGCCGTCGTCGGCTGGGCGGCGCTCGGCCAGGCGCTGACGACGGTGCAACTGGCGGGCATGGCGCTGGCGTTCGGGGCGACGGCCGCGGGGCAGCTCGCGCCGCGCGCGAAGGGCGCCGCACCCGCCGCATCTTTCAGTTCTCCTTCAAAGAACGATCGAAAAGATTCGATGGACCTGACAGGTCCGGCGCTGCGACGGTAGGTACACCGCAATCGTCGCCCTGCCGAAAGGACCTCCGTGGCCGTAGCCGACCCCCGGACCAGCACCACCCCCGCTCACACCCCCGCCGCCGCTCCCGTCGCCCCCGTCGCCCTCGGCATCGGGCTCGCCGTGCTCGCCACCCTCGTCTGGTCCGGGAGCTTCGTCACCTCCCGGGCCCTCGGCGACAGCGTGCCGCCCGTCCAGCACGCGTTCTGGCGCTGGGTGGTGGCCCTCGCGGTCGTCGCCCCCTTCGGCGCCCGGCGGGCCTGGCGGCAGCGCGCGCTGATCCGGCGTCACCTCGGCTTCGTGCTCCTCGCCTCCCTGCTCGGCGTGACCGTCTACAACACCCTCGTCAACCAGGCCGGCGTCACCACCCCCGCCGCCAACATGGGCATGATCATGGCGGCGTCCCCCGTTCTGATGGCGGTCTTCGAGCGGGCGGGCGGCGTACGGCTCGGCGCCCGCCGGGTCGCCGGGCTGCTCGTCGCCTGCACGGGCGTGCTCCTGCTCGTCTCGGGCGGGGCGTCCTTCTCGGCCGGCGACCTGTGGATGATCGCCGCCGCCTGCTGCTTCGGGTCGTACAGCGCGCTGCTGCGCCGCAGGCCCGCCGGTCTGGACGGAGCGGGGTTCCTCTTCACCACGTTCCTGTTCGGCACGGTCCTGCTGCTGCCCGCCCAGGGCGTCAGCCTCGCCGTCCAGGGCGGCTTCAGCCCGACCCCGGACACCGTCCTGCCCCTCCTCTACGTCGGTGTCGCCTCCTCCGCGGTCGCCTTCTTCGCCTGGAACAAGGCGATCTCCCTGATCGGCCCGTCCCGTGCCGGCGTCGTCTACTACCTCCAGCCGGTGTGCGTCGCCCTGCTGTCCTGGGCGCTGCTCGCCGAGCCGACCGGCTGGGCGCAGGCGGGCTGCATGGCGCTGATCCTCGGCGGCGTCGTCCTCGGCGCGGCCTCGGGGGCCGGGCCGCGTCGGTGACCGGGGCCGCCCGCGGATAGGTTGCCGCCATGGCCGACTGGGACATCCGCAAGCTGCAGATCCTGCGGACGCTGCGGGAACGGGGCACGGTGACCGCGACGGCCGAGGCGCTGCGCATGACACCGTCCGCCGTCTCCCAGCAGCTGACGAACCTCTCCAGACAGCTCGGCGTGGAGCTGCTCCAGGCCCAGGGCAGACGGGTCCGGCTGACGGACGCGGCCCGGCTGGTGCTGCGGCACGCCGAGGCGGTGTTCGAGCAACTGGAACGCGCCGACGCCGAGTTGGCGGCCTACGTCCACGGGGAGGCCGGCGAGGTACGGGTCGGCGCCTTCTCCACCGCCGTACCCGCCCTCGTCGTACCGGCCGTCACCGCGTTGCGGGCGACGCACCCGGGGGTCGCGGTGCGGGTGCGGGAGGCCGAGGCGCAGGAGGCGTACGAGCTGCTGGCCGCCGGTGCGGTGGACCTCGCGTTGTCGCTGGCCGCCCAGGCGCCGAGCGCCGCCGACCCGCGCTTCACCCGCGTCCCGCTCCTCGCCGACCCGCTGGACGTCGCGCTGCCCGGCGACCATCCGCTGGCGCGCGCGGACGGGCTGCGGCTGGCCGACCTCGCCGCCGAGCCGTGGATCTTCGGCGGCAGCGGGCCCTGGTCCGAGATCACACGCGGCGCCTGCGAGGCGGCCGGGTTCCGGCCCGACCAGGCCCACGCGGCGGCCGGCTGGACGGCGATCCTCGCGATGGTCGAGGCGGGCATGGGCGTCGCCCTGGTGCCGCGCATGGCGGCCGTGCCGCGGGACGGCGTGGTGATGCGCGAACTGCACGCCGACCGCCCCGTCCGGCACGTCGTCGCGGCGGTGCGCAAGGGCGCGGGCGAGGGCGCCGCCGTCGGAACCGTCCTCACGGCCTTGCGCACAGCGGCGGACGCCCGGCCTTGAACGCTACGGGGGCACGGCCCTGTACGCACGCCCCCGGGACCCGCCTCTGAACGCCCCCGGGACCGGCCGCTGAACACACACAGGGGCGCGCCTTCGGGTACGCGAGCAAGCACCCCGCATCCCGCACCCCACCGCGCCCGCCCCAACCGCAACGGGGGCGCCCGGCGCAGTGCCGGGCGCCCCCGAGGGCGTGCTGGTGGCGTGGCGTCGCCTACTCGGTCGCCGCCGCGTCCGCCGCCTGCGCCCTCAGCGCGCGCTCGACGCCCGAACGGGACTCCGAGACCAGCCGGCGCAGGGCCGCGTTCGGCTCGGCGGAGGACAGCCAGGCGTCCGTGCGGTCCAGGGTCTCCTGGGACACCTGCACCGCCGGGTACAGGCCGACCGCGATCTGCTGGGCCATCTCGTGCGAACGGGACTCCCAGGCACCCTTGAGCGCCTCGAAGTACCGCTCCGTGTACGGAGCCAGCAGCTCACGCTGGTCGGTCTGCACGAAGCCGGCGATGACCGCCTCCTGCACGGCGTTCGGCAGCTTGTCGGACTCCACGACCGACTCCCAGGCCTCCGCCTTGGCCGCCTCGGTCGGACGGGCGGCACGCGCGGTGGCCGCGTGCCGCTCACCGGCGGCCGTCCTGTCCCGCTCGTACTCGCTCTGGATCTCCGAACCGCCGAACCGGCCCACGGCCGCCAGCCGCTGCACGAACGCCCACCGCAGCTCGGTGTCGACGGCCAGGCCCTCGATGGTCTGCGTGCCGTCGAGCAGCGCGTCGAGCAGGTCCAGCTGCTCCGGCGTCCTCGCCGTCGCCGCGAACGCCCGCGCCCACGCCAGCTGGTGGTCGCTGCCCGCCTCGGCGGCCCGCAGGTGGGCCAGCGTGGCCTCGGTCCAGCGGGTGAGCAGCGCCTCGCGGGCGGTCGGGGCGGCGTACTGGTCGATGGCCAGCTTCACCTGGCGGTGCAGCGACTGCACCACGCCGATGTCGGACTCCTTGCCGATGCCGGACAGCACCAGGGAGAGGTAGTCCCGGGTCGCCAGCTCCGCGTCCCGGGTCATGTCCCAGGCCGACGCCCAGCACAGGGCGCGCGGCAGCGACTCGGTGAAGTCGCCGAGGTGCTCGGTGACGACGGCGAGGGACTGCTCGTCGAGGCGGACCTTGGCGTACGACAGGTCGTCGTCGTTGAGGAGGACGACCGCCGGACGGGGCTTGCCCACCAGCTGCGGTACGGGCGTCAGCTCGCCGTCCACGTCCAGCTCCACGCGGTCGCCGCGCACCAGCTTGCCGCCGGCGTCGAGGTCGTAGGCGCCGATCGCGATGCGGTGCGGGCGCAGGGTGGGCTCGCCCTTGGCGCCGGCGGGCAGCGCGGGAGCCTCCTGGCGGATCGCGAAGGACGTGATGACACCCTCGGCGTCCGTCTCGATCTCCGGGCGCAGCACGTTGATGCCGGCCGTCTCCAGCCACGCCTTCGACCAGGTCTTCAGGTCGCGCCCGGAGGTCTCCTCCAGCGCGCCCAGCAGGTCGGACAGGCGCGTGTTGCCGAACGCGTGCCGCTTGAAGTACGCCTGCACGCCCTGGAAGAACGCGTCCTCACCGACGTACGCGACGAGCTGCTTGAGCACGCTCGCGCCCTTGGCGTACGTGATGCCGTCGAAGTTGACGAGCACGTCGTCCAGGTCGCTGATGTCCGCCATGATCGGGTGCGTGGACGGCAGCTGGTCCTGCCGGTACGCCCAGGTCTTCATCTGGTTGGCGAACGTCGTCCACGAGTGCGGCCACTTCGAGCCGGGCGCGTCCGCCTGGCAGGCGGCCTCGGCGTAGGTGGCGAACGACTCGTTCAGCCACAGGTCGTTCCACCACTCCATGGTGACCAGGTCGCCGAACCACATGTGCGCCAGCTCGTGGAGGATCGTCGCGGCGCGCACCTCGTACGCGGCGTCCGTCACCTTCGAGCGGAACACGTACTGGTCGCGGATGGTCACCGCGCCCGCGTTCTCCATCGCGCCCGCGTTGAACTCGGGCACGAACAGCTGGTCGTACTTCTTGAACGGGTACTGGTAGTCGAACTTCTCCTGGAACCACTCGAAGCCCTGCCGGGTGACCTCGAAGATGGCGTCCGCGTCGAGGTGCTCGGCGAGCGAGGGGCGGCAGTAGATGCCGAGCGGGACGGACTGGCCGTCCTTCTCGTACACGCTGTGCACCGAGTGGTACGGGCCGACGATCAGCGCCGTGATGTACGACGAGATGCGCGGGGTCGGCTCGAAGACCCAGACGTTCTCCTGGGGCTCCGGCGTCGGCGAGTTGGAGATGACCGTCCAGCCCTCGGGCGCCTTCACGGTGAACTGGAAGGTCGCCTTCAGGTCCGGCTGCTCGAAGCTCGCGAAGACCCGGCGCGCGTCCGGCACCTCGAACTGCGTGTACAGGTAGGCCTGGTCGTCGACCGGGTCGACGAACCGGTGCAGGCCCTCGCCGGTGTTGGTGTACGCGCAGTCGGCGACCACGCGCAGGATGTTGCGCCCCGGCAGCAGCCCCGGCAGGGCGATGCGGGAGTCCTGGAACACCTCGGCGGCGTCGAGGGAGTCGCCGTTCAGCGTCACCTCGTGGACCGTCGGCGCGACCAGGTCGATGAAGGACTCGCCGCCGCCCTCCGCGACGTCGAAGCGCACCGTGGTCACGGACCGGTAGGTGCCGCCCTCCTGCGCGCCGGTGAGGTCGAGATCGATCTCGTACGAGTCAACGGTCAGCAGCGTCGCCCGCTGCCGCGCCTCTTCGCGAGTCAGGTTTGTGCCAGGCACGCGGTCATCTCCTCGTTATGTGTGGGTTGCGCCATCCTTCCACGTGGCCCGTACCCAACGCGATGTCCATTTCCCGCCGGTGCGCGGGCCGGGCGGGCGCGAGCCTGGGGCCATGCAGCACTACACCGCACGGCCCATTCCGCCGGCCGCCCTGAAGGAACTGCGCACCGCCGACGACGCGGGCCGCGCGCCCGCCCCGTTCACCGACGACGAGGGCGGCGCACCCCTGCGCTGCTGCCTGCGCCGCAGCACGCCGGGGGAGAGGATCGCCCTGGTCTCCTACGCCCCGCTGCGGCGCTGGGCGGCCGGGACGGGCGCGGAACCGGGCGCGTACGACGAGCAGGGGCCGGTCTTCGTCCACGCCGAGGAGTGCGCGGGACCGGAGACGGACGGCCTGCCCTTCACGAACTCGCACCGCGTCCTGCGCCGCTACTCGGCCGACGGGCGGATCCTGGGCGGGCGGCTGGTCGAGGGCGCCGACGCCTTCGCACCCGCCCTCCGGGAAGCGCTCGACGACCCGTCCGTGGCGTTCGTCCACGTCCGGGCCGTCGAGTACGGCTGCTTCCTCTACGAGGTGAGGCGGGGCCAGGCCCCAGGGGCCTAGCCCTTCAGCTCCGCCGCCACCAGCTCCGCGATCTGCACCGCGTTCAGGGCCGCGCCCTTGCGCAGGTTGTCGTTGGAGACGAACAGGGCGAGGCCGTTGTCCACGGTCTCGTCCTGGCGGATGCGGCCGACGTACGAGGGGTCCTGACCGGCCGCCTCCAGCGGGGTCGGCACCTCGGTGAGCGCGACGCCGGGGGCGCCGGCCAGCAGCTCCTTGGCGCGCTCCACGCTGATCGGGCGGGCGAAGCGGGCGTTGATCTGGAGGGAGTGGCCGCTGAAGACGGGCACGCGCACGCAGGTGCCGGAGACCTTCAGCTCCGGGATCTCCAGGATCTTGCGGGACTCGTTGCGGAGCTTCTGCTCCTCGTCCGTCTCGTGCAGGCCGTCGTCCACGATGGAGCCGGCCAGCGGCAGCACGTTGTACGCGATCGGCGCCACGTACTTGTCCGGCTTCGGGAACTCCACCGCCGAGCCGTCGTGGGTGAGCTTGGGGGCGTCGTCGCCGACCTTCTTGACCTGCTCGAACAGCTCGTCCACGCCGGCCAGGCCGGAACCGGACACAGCCTGGTAGGTGGCGACGACCAGCGCTTCGAGGCCCGCCTCGGTGTGCAGCGGACGCAGGACCGGCATCGCGGCCATCGTGGTGCAGTTCGGGTTGGCGATGATGCCCTTGGGGCGGTCGGTGATCGCGTGCGGGTTCACCTCGGACACCACCAGCGGGACCTCGGGGTCACGGCGCCAGGCGGAGGAGTTGTCGATCACGACCGGGCCCTGGGAGGCGACCTTCTCGGCCAGCGCCTTGGAGGTGGCGCCGCCCGCCGAGAACAGCACGATGTCCAGGTCGGAGTAGTCGGCGGTGGCCGCGTCCTCCACCGTCACGCCGTCCAGCTCCTTGCCGGCGCTGCGGGCCGAGGCGAACAGACGCAGCTCGGTGACCGGGAAGTTCCGCTCGGTGAGGATCCTGCGCATGACCGTGCCGACCTGACCGGTGGCTCCGACGATTCCGACCCTCACGGTGACTCCTTCTCCGTTTGTGCGCGTGTCTTCACGCGCGCTTTGCTCGGCCGAGACTTTTCCATCATGGGGCGAAGCCCGGCCCACCTGTCCAATTCTTTGCGCGGGATGCCCGCACCCTGGGACGCGGCGGCTCGTACAGCGGGCGCGGTCCTTCGCTGGAAACCCCTACTGAGCTGCAGGAATTCACCTCCACCGGGCCCCGCGCCGCAAGCTGTGCTGTTCCGCCCCTGCCCATCCCTTCCCGCCCCACACGACGATGTGACGTACGCCTCGCGGCAAGTCGCCGCCGACCGGGCGAACGTTTCGGGCCCCGCCGGCGTCATAGGGGAAACGTGGCTGGGGGAGGGGTGGCTGTGCTGCGCAGGAAGGCCCGCCGCGGCCAGGGGGACGGCGTACTCGACGATCCTCTGGACGCGGCCCAGGAACGCCGGGTGCGGGCGGTGCTCGCGCTGGGCGGCGTGCCGCAGGCGGATCTGCCGGACGGGGTGCAGCAGGTCCGCCTGCGGTTGCTGGAGCGGACGGCGAGTGGACGCGAGGCGCCGCGCGACGTGTCCGCGTGGGCGGCGGTCGTCGCCTCCAACCTGGCCATGGACTGGCACCGGGCCAGGCACCGCCAGAACCGGCTCGGGGAGCGCCTGGCCGCGCTCCGCCAGGTGGAGCACCCCTCCGGGGAGGACACCAGCCTGCTCTCCCTCGCCGTCGCCCAGGGCCTGGACGAGCTGCCCGACGCCCAGCGCCAGGTCCTCGTCCTGCGTTTCTACGCCGACCTGCCGGTGCGCGGCATCGCCGAGGAGCTGGGCATCCCCGAGGGCACGGTCAAGAGCAGGCTGCACACGGCGGTACGGGCGATGCGGGCCCGCTTGCACGAGGACGAGGTGGTGTGAGATGGCCGCCGAACAGCATCCCGGTGGGCACGACGCGCTGATGGCCGCGATCACGGGCGAACCGCTGCCGCCCGGGGCGGGCGCGGACGCCGACGCCGAGTACCGGTCGGCGGCGGCCGACGTGGCGCTGCTGCGCGAACAGCTGGGGATCGTCGGGCGGTCGCTGAGCGAGCCGCTTCCCGGCCCCGAGGCGTCCCCGGTGGTGGCACCGTCCCGCCGCCCCCGGCGCCGTCCGCTCGCCGTCGCCTTCGGCGCCCTCGCGGTGGCGTGCGCCGGCGTGGCGGTGGCCGGGCTCGGCTGGCTGGTGGTGCAGGGCGGGAACGGAGCCGAGGACGCGGCGAGCGGCAAGGCCGCCGCGAGCGACGGGCGGGCGGACTCCGCCGAGTCCGGTGGCGTCGCCTTCGGCAGCCCCCGCTACCTCGCCTGCGCCCGTCTGGTGGCCGAGGGCACGGTGACCGGCGCTGAACCGGTGCCGGGGACCGGGCAGCACCGGATCACCCTGGAGGTGACCCGCTCCTACAAGCCGCAGGAACGGCCGGGGAAGGCGGGCGAGCGGATCACGTTCGTCCTGGACGACACCACCGCCCGGCTCGCCGTGGGCGACCGCGCGCTGATCGGCATCCCCGTGCACGGCGACAGCCCGGACGTCGTGATCACCGGCGCGGAGGCCGTCGCCGCCGAACGCGCCTGGATCACCGCGTCGCTGCCGGAATCCCGCACCCTCACCTGCGACTGACCTACGACATGCGGAAAGGGCGGGCGCCCCGCAGAGCGCCCGCCCTCCCCTGTGCCGCACCGGACTACGGCACGACCTTCCCGATCCGTACGCTGCCGAGGCCCGCGGCCGTGCCGTGGGCGTTCACCAGCTGGACCTGCCCGAAGAACTCACGGCCCTCCGGAGCGGCGGCCAGCGCCGTGACGCTGCCGGAGACCGTCGCCGAGTCGCCCGTGCCGAGCTTCACCGGCGCCGAGCCGTCCACGGTGACCGAGCCGAGGGACGCGGCGAAGTACACGTCCCGGTAGTCGTACTCCGTGCTGCCCGACGGCACCGCGTAGCCCACGACCTCGACGGTGTAGGCACCGGCGGCCGGCTTCGGCACGGAGACCGACTCCTCCGAGTCGCCGTCGGCGGACTGGCCGACGACGTTGCCGTCCTTGTCGTAGACCGTCAGGTCCAGGTCGGAGGCCGCGTCGGAGACGCCCCCGATGGCCACGTCCAGCGACTCGGCGCCCTCGGGCACCTCCACCGTGGAGGTCCTGGTCTCACCCTGCTCGATCGACGGGCGGGACGTCTCGGCCGAGCCGAGCGGGCCGCCGACCAGCTTGCCCTCGATCGGGCCGTACTGGTTCGTCACCTTCCAGGAGGCGTCGGCCGGGGTGCCCACCTTCGCCTCGGGCACCGTCACGACCTCCGGGTCGAAGGTGGCGCCGAGCACGGTGACGTCCAGCTTGTACGGGTTGTCCAGCAGCGGCGACGTGCGCCGCGACTCGACCTCGATCTCCCAGACGCCGGGCTGCGGGTCGGCGTACGCGCGCACGTCGGGCCGGCAGCCGTTGCCCTCGAGGTAGTTGTTGTAGCAGTACGGCGTGGAGGTGTTGTCGACCGGGACGCCGTACGGGTGGATGGCGATGAACCGGGTCTGGCTCCCGTCCTTCAGCCCGCTCATCGCCACCTCCAGCGCCTTCGCGCCCTCGGGGACGGTCACGAAGTACGACTCGGTGTCGTTGCGCTGCACGGAGTCCTTCGCGGAGAAGTCGTACTCCAGCGGGGCCGAGGCCACGACCGTGGTCAGGACCAGCTTGTCGGTGCCCTCGGTGCGCGGGTCGTCGACCTCCAGGATCGCGCTCTTGATGCCCTCGGAGCGCGGCTTGGCCTGCACCTTGACGGTCACCGGCTCGTTCAGCGGCAGCCGCACCTCGTCGGAGCCGACGATGCGGAAGGTGCGCCCGGCGTTGTTCTCGAAGTGCAGCTCGTGCCGGATCGCACGGTCCGCGCCGGAGGTGCGGGTGAGCGTGATCTCGTACGTCTTCTTCTCCCCGGCCTTCAGTCCGCCCTCGCGGTCGTAGAGGCCGGTGCCGTGGCCCGGGGTCTTCAGGAACTGGTCGATCGCGGTGTCGACCGGCGCCTTGACCGAGTACTCGTGGGCGGTGGCGCCCTTGCGGATCGACCGCCAGGCGTCGGGGATGTTGATCAGGCCCGCGCCCTCCTCGTACGCCTGCACGCCCTTGATGTGGTCGGCGGTGGAGGTCAGCGCCGTGCGCAGCTTCGCCGGGGGCAGGTCGATGTCCGCCTGCTTCGCGGCCGACAGCAGCAGCGCCGAGGCGCCGGCGGCCTGCGGGGAGGCCATCGAGGTGCCCTGGAGCATGCCGTAACCGGCCGGGAGGTCGTAGCCCGCCTCCGGGACCGGGGCGCCGGGCGCCCAGGTCTGGATGGTGTTGACCGCCGCGCCGGGCGCGGTCAGCGTCGGCGTGAAGCCGCCGTCCTCACGCGGGCCGCGCGAGGAGAACGGCATCATCGCGTACCTGGTCCTCACCGCGGAGCCGTAGTTGGCGGCCCAGGTCTCGCGGGAGATGGACGCGCCGACCGAGATCACCTTGTCGGCGAGCGACGGGTCGCCGATGGTGTTGGCGCCGGGGCCGGAGTTGCCCGCGGAGATCACCAGCTGGACGCCGTAGGTGTCGATGAGCCGCGTGTACAGCTCGGCGCGGGCGTTGTTGCCGTCGTTGAGCGCGGGGAGGCCGCCGATCGACATGTTGACGATGTCGACGCCCCGGTTGACGACGAGGTCGATCATGCCCTCGGTGAGCGCGACGTTGGTGCAGCCGCCGCTCCAGGTGCAGGCGCGGGACGAGACGATCTTCGCGCCGGGCGCGGCACCGTCCATCCGGCCGCCGAACAGGCCGTTGGCGGCGGCGAGTCCGGCCACGTGCGAGCCGTGCGAACCCTCGATGACGCCGATGTTGACGAAGTCGGCCTTCGCGCCGGCCGCGTTGTGGACGACGTCCTCGCGGATCTCGACGACGAACGGCTGGCGCTCGGCCACGTCCGTCTTCGGGTCGTCGGTGCCGAAGTACCCGATCTGGAAGCCGTCCTTGTAGGGCTTCATCGGGGTGTCGTCGGCGAAGTCGTGGTTGTCGTTCAGGTCGACGCGGACCGTGCCGGCCTGCGCGTCGTAGAGGACGCCCCAGGAGTCGGTGGTGTCGCCGTCCCGGTTGGCGTCGCCGCCGGCGTCACCACCGGTGGTGTACGACTCCAGGAAGGTGCTCACCTGGTAGGAGCCCGCGGGCGCCGTCCAGGTCTCGCCGCCGAAGGTGAAGGTCGGCCCGGAGACCGAGGTGAGCATCGGGCGCCAGGTCCGGTCGCCGTCGACGACGGGGTCGGTCGCGGTGACCCAGTCGACGATCTTGCGCTCGCCGGTGGTGGTCTTCTGCAGCGCCGGGTGGGCGAGGTCGACGCCCGAGTCGAGGATGCCGATGGTGACGCCGCGGCCGTCCGCCTTCGGGTACTTCTTCACGAAGTCGACGGCGCCCGTCTCGAAGGACGGGTTGT
Source organism: Streptomyces sp. BB1-1-1 (assembly GCF_031597775.1). NCBI lineage: Bacteria > Bacillati > Actinomycetota > Actinomycetes > Kitasatosporales > Streptomycetaceae > Streptomyces > Streptomyces sp. BB1-1-1. The sequence continues at coordinate 5,732,840 of NZ_CP134203.1, forward strand.
ACGGGTTCTCGGCGGGGGTCCGGCGGTCCGGCGCGGGGTAGGAGCGGCCCTTGTGGTGTTCGCCGCCCTTCGCCCGGTCGGCGCCCGGCGTCGGGTCGTCCAGCGGGATCTCGTCGCGCAGGTCGATGCCGTGCACGGAGGAGAGCTTCGTGGCGGCGGCGATGGCCGAGTCCGCCTCGGCGGTGGGCACGGTGGCGCGGACGTAACCGAGCTCGTCGTACGTCCGGCCGACGGAGCCGCCGCCGACCGCGTCCAGCTTCTTCGCCACCTGCTCGGTCTGGCCCGGCGCGGTGGCGACCATCATCGTGACGTTCTTCGTGCCGTCGGCCTTCGCCTCGGCGAGCAGGTCCGCGTCGTCCGAACCGAGCTTGTCGTGGGCGGACTTGACGGAGGCGTCGGCGGGTGCGTCGACGGGGGGAGTGGTACCCGGACCGTCGGCGGCCAGCGCCATGGGTATCGGTCCGACGGCGCAGAGCGCGGCGACGAGGCCCGTGGCCACGGCGATGCGGGCCGCGCGTCTCGCGCCCGGTATCGGTTCGCGCTGGGGGGTGTGGGTCATCGGCATCCCTTGTAGGTAAAGGAACGTGCGTGAACGACCGGGGCCGATCGGTCCTGGCCGCGGCAGTCCGGAATCCGATCCCGGACGACCGCTCAGCCTTACGTAAGCGTTCACTGTTTGGGGAGAGTTGTCCGGGACGGGATGGAGCCATGGCGTACTTCCGCCATACGCCATCGGGGACACAAGGGGCGCCCTGTGACAATCCTGTGAGCCGCGCCGCACCCCGCGCCCGGCGGGCTAACGTCTCGGAGTGCGCCGAAAGCTGAGGGTGGCGGCCTACGCCATATGTGTTCGCGACGGACAGGTCCTGCTCGCCCGGTCACCGGGCCCCGGCGGGATCCCCGAGTGGGTGCTGCCGGGCGGCGGCACGGAACACGGCGAGGACCCCCACGACACCGTCGTGCGCGAGGTCGAGGAGGAGACCGGCTACCGCGTCGAGCCCACCGCCCTGCTCGGCGTCGGCTCCCACCGCGTCACCCGCCCGAGCCGCGCCGGACTCGGAGGGCTCCTGCGGCGAACCGTCGACCACCACGCCGTACAGCTCGTCTACGAGGTCCGGGTCACCGGCGGTGACCTGCGGTTCGAGGTCGGTGGCTCCACGGACCTGGCGGCCTGGCAGGACCTGACCGCCGTCCCGGGGCTGACCCGGGTGCCGATGGTCGACATCGGCCTGCGGCTGTGGCGGGAGAGGCCGCCGTCGGGACGGGCGGAACGCCCACGGGCCGAGGAGGGCTGAATCGCGCTCAACCACCCCGGGGCGCGGCAACCTTCGTACCGCCCGTCCGGTCCCTCCCCCCGACCGAGCAGGGCAGAGAACGCAGAGCACACACAGAGGACGCAGATCGATGGGGGAAGACATGACCGCACGCGTACGAACCACCCTGGTGGCGGCCACCGCCGTGGCACTGTCGCTGGCCGTGGCGGGTCCCGCCGTGGCGGCGCCCGCCACCGGCGGCCACGACGCGACCCGCCGCGCCGTGGAGGCCGCGGTCGAGGACGGCGTGCCCGGCGTGACCGCGACCGCCCGGAACGGACACCGGACGTGGTCCGAGACCGCCGGGGTGGGCGACCTCAAGACCGGCGAGCCGCGTTCGGAGCGGGACCGCTACCGGGTCGGCAGCATCACCAAGACCTTCGTGGCCACCGTCCTGCTCCAGTTGGAGGCCGAGGGCCGGCTCTCGCTGGACGACACGGTGGACGAGTGGCTGCCGGGCGTGGTCGAGGGCAACGGCCACGACGGCGGCCGCATCACATTGCGCCAACTCCTCAACCACACCAGCGGCGTCTACAACTACACGGCCGACGAGGAGTTCGCCCGCACCCACTTCGCCAAGGACGGCTTCCTCGAGCACCGCTACGACACGGTGACACCGCGGGAACTGGTCGGGGTCGCCATGGCCCACGAGCCGGACTTCGCGCCGGGCGCCTCCTGGAACTACTCCAACACCAACTACGTCCTGGCCGGCATGGTGATCGAGGAGGCCACCGGCCGCCCGTACGGCGACGAGGTGCGGCGTCGCGTCATCGAGCCGCTGAAGCTGCGCGCCACGTCGGTCCCGGGCACCCGGGCCGGCATGCCGCGGCCCAGCAGCCGCGCGTACTCCAAGCTGGCCCCGACGGCCACGGGCCCGACCTACGACGTCACACGGCTCAACCCGTCCATCGCCGGTTCGGCGGGCGAGATGATCTCCAGCTCCACCGACCTGAACCGCTTCTACACCGCCCTGCTCCGCGGCAGGCTGCTGCCCGCGGAGCAGCTGGCCGAGATGACGACCACGGTCCCGGTGGAGAAGGGCGCCGCCTACGGCCTCGGCCTGATGAAGCGGGAACTCGGCTGCGGGGTGACCGTCTGGGGCCACGGCGGTGGCATCCACGGCTCCTCGTCGGAGGCGGTGGTGACGAAGGACGGCCGGCACGCGCTCGCCTTCAACTTCAACGGCGACTGGGCGGGCGACAGCGAGGCGGTGATCGAGGCGGAGTTCTGCGCCGAGTAGCGCGCCACGCACGAGGCACGCCACGCACGAGGAGGGGCCACCGGCGCAGCGGTGGCCCCGGTGGCCCCTCCTCTCCCCTCCTGGTGACCGCCCCGGTCCGTCACTACTGGGGCAGCACCACGACATAGGCAGCGGGTTCCCGGTCCCCGGCCGCCATCAACGCCGTACGGACGACGGCCGCCTGGTGTTCCGGGCTGTCCCGCAGCTTGCGCGGCGTGAGGTGCACGACCGTGATGCCCAGTCGTTCCAAGTGCTCGCGCTTGCGGGCGTATTCCGCCCAGACCGCGTCGTCCTCCTGCTGCCGGTGGGCGCGGGTGTCCAGCTCCAGCGCCACCGAGTGCTCGGGCCAGAAGGCGTCGACGCCGCCGAGGTGGGGGCCGCCGGGCAGGCGCAGGTCGACGTTCCAGAGCGGTTCCGGCAGGCCGTGTTCGCGCACCATCCGGTACAGGCGCTGCTCGGCCAGCGCCCGTCCCTCCGCGACCAGCGAGTCCACCGCGTCCACCACGTGCGGGCGGCTGAGCAGCCGGGCCCGGTTCAGCTCCCGCACCACCGAGGCCGGTTCGCAGTGCCCGCCGCGCACCGCCTCCGTCAGCAGCCGGCGGACGACGCCCGCGTCCGTCAGCTCCGCCACCGCGTCGGCCAGGGCCCGCGCCACCGGCGCCACCGGAACCCCGGTGACCTGCATGGGGGTGGGCAGCGCGGTCGTGCGGACGATCCGCGCGCAGCCCGTCGTACGCAGCCGGCGCAGCCTCGGGACCAGGACGTCGATGGCGTCGAGGGACGGCAGCGGGGGAGCGGCGGACAAGCCGTGCAGCGTCAGCGCGGCCAGCCCCGTGATCATCGCCTCGGCGTAGGCGGGCGCGGGGGTCTCCTCCCCGCCCGGCTGGACCGGCACGGAGGCGGTGACACCGGCGGGCGCACCGCCGTTCGCGCCGGCGGTCCGCTCCCGCGCCGCGTACAGCAGCACCGCGTGCAGGCGCTCCTCGCTGGTCGGCGGGCCCGGGTGGAGCAGGACGACGTTGGGGAGAAGCTGCTGCCAGGGCCCGCCGGGCCGGCACTGCTCGTTGGTCTCGGCGGCGGAGACACCGTGCGCCCGCAGCTGGGCGGCCGTCATCAGCCGGCACCGGCCGTTGGCCAGGTGGTGGAGCGGGCGGGGGGAGAGCGGGGTGTTGTGCGTCATGACCGGGGGTTTCCCGCGCCCGAACCGCCCCTTAACCGCTGTTACACGCTCATCGCCGAATCCGGACAAGCCCGCCCTAAAGGACGGGTGTTCGGATGCCGAAAACCCCTGGTCCGTCGCAGTGCGGCCCAGGGGTTACGGCTGCTGTTGACTGAATTCCGTAACGATGACGGAACGCCCAATCATTGGCCAGAGGTCAGTGTGATCAGCGGCCCGCCGCCGCGTCGCACGCCTGGCCCCGCAGCGCCCGCGCCAGGTCGTCCCGCGCCTCCAGCACCAGCCGGCGCAGCGCGGGCGCGGCGCCCTCGTGCGCGGACAGCCACGCGTCCGTCGCGTCGAGGGTGTCCTGGGAGTCCCGCAGGGACGGGAACAGGCCCCGGACCACGTCCATCCCGATCTGGATGGACCGCTCGGCCCACACCCGCTCGATCGCCGCGAAGTACTTCTCCGCGTACGGCGCGATCAGCTCCCGCTGCGAGGCCTGCGCGAAGCCCGCGATGGTCGCCTCCACCAGGGCGTTCGACAGCGCGTCCGACTCCACGACCTGCGCCCAGGCCTGCGCCTTCACCGCCGCCGACGGACGGGCCGCCAGGCAGCGGACCTGGTGGCGCTTGCCGGAGGCCGTGTCGTCGCGGGCCAGTTCCGCGGCCAGCACGCCCTCGTCGGCGTCGCCGTGCGCGGCGAGCGGCGCCAGGAACGCCCAGCGCAGCTCCTGGTCCACGTCCAGGCCCTCGATCTTCTCCGTACCCTCCAGCAGCCCGCGCAGCAGCCGCAGTTCGCTCTCGCCGGACGCCACCGCCGCGAGGAAACGCGCCCACGCCAGCTGCGGCTCGCCGCCCGGCGCCGCGTCCCGCAGCTCCCGCAGCGCGCCCTCGCCGAGCAGCCGGGCGCCGGTCTGACGCCAGTCGGGGGCCGCGTAGTGCGTCAGCGCCGAGTTCGCCCAGGCGTGCAGCATCTGGAGGACGCCGATGTCGGACTCGCGTCCCGCGAAGCGCAGCACCAGGCCGACGAAGTCCCGCGCCGGGAGCAGCGCGTCCCGGGTCATGTTCCACAGCGCCGACCAGCACAGGGCACGGGCCAGCGGGTCGGTCAGGGCGCCCAGATGGTCGCGCAGCGTCGCCAGCGAGGTCGCGTCGAAGCGCGTCTTGCAGTACGTCAGGTCGTCGTCGTTGACGAGCACCAGCTCGGGCGCCTCCGCGCCGGCCAGCTCCGCCACCACCGTGCGCGGCCCCTCCACGTCCACCTCGGCGCGCGCGTACCGCTCCAGGGCGCCCTCGCCCGTACGCCGGTACAGGCCCACCGCGACGCGGTGCGGGCGCAGCTCGGGGTGCGACTCCGCTGCCTCCTGCAGCACGGCCAGCTCGTCGACGCGGCCCTCGGCGCTCAGCAGCACCTGCGGGGTGAGGGAGTTGACGCCGGCCGTCTGGAGCCAGGACCGCGCCCAGGCGCTCATGTCCCGTCCGCTGGTCTCCTCCAGCACCGACAGCAGGTCACCGAGGCGCGTGTTGCCGTACGCGTGCCGCTTGAAGTAGCGCCGGGCGCCCTCCAGGAACGCGTCCTGGCCGACGTACGCCACGAGCTGCTTGAGCACGGAGGCGCCCTTGGCATAGGTGATGCCGTCGAAGTTGAGCTTGGCGTCCTCCAGGTCACGGATGTCGGCCGTGATCGGGTGGGTGGACGGCAGCTGGTCCGCGCGGTACGCCCAGGCCTTGCGGCGGTTGGCGAACGTGATCCAGGCGTCCTTGAAGCGGGTCGCGCCGACGTTCCCGAACGTGCCCATGAAGTCGGCGAACGACTCCTTCAGCCACAGGTCGTCCCACCACTCCATGGTGACCAGGTCGCCGAACCACATGTGCGCCATCTCGTGCAGGACGACGTTGGCGCGGCCCTCGTAGGACGCCCGCGTCACCTTGCCCCGGAAGATGAACTCCTCCCGGAAGGTGACCAGTCCCGGGTTCTCCATCGCGCCGAGGTTGTACTCGGGCACGAACGCCTGGTCGTACTTCCCGAAGGGGTACGGGTAGTCGAAGTGGTCGTGGAAGAAGTCCAGGCCCTGCTTGGTGACCAGGAAGACGTCGTCGGCGTCGAAGTGCGGTGCCAGGCCCTTGCGGCACAGGGCGCCGAGCGGGATCTCCAGCCGCGTACCGTCCTCGAAGACGCGCTCGTAGGAGTCCGTCACGTAGTGGTAGGGGCCGGCGACGACGCACGTGATGTACGTCGAGATCGGCTTCGTCTCCGCGAACCGCCAGACGCCGTCGGCGCGTTCGCCGGCGCCGTTGCTCCACACCGTCCACTCCTCGGGCGCCCGCACCTCGAAGCGGAAGGGCGCCTTCAGGTCCGGCTGCTCGAAGTTGGCGAAGACCCGGCGGGAGTCGGCCGGCTCGTACTGGGTGTAGAGGTAGACCTCGCCGTCCTCGGGGTCGACGAAGCGGTGCAGGCCCTCACCGGTGCGGGAGTAGGCGCACTGGGCGTCGACGACCAGCTCGTTGTCGGCGGCCAGGTCCTCCAGGGCGATCCGGGAGCCGTCGAAGACCTCGCTCGGGTCGAGGTCGCGGCCGTTGAGGGAGACCGCGGTGACGCTCGGTGCGATCAGGTCGGCGAAGCTGCTCGCGCCGGGCTCGTTGCAGCGGAAGCGGACCGTGGTGACGGACCGGAAGGTGCGCGGACCGTCCCCCTGCGCCGCGCCGGTGGCCGAGCGCACGTCGAGGGACACCTCGTACCCGTCTACGGAGAGCAGGGCGGCCCGCTCCCGGGCCTCGTCGCGGGACAGATTCTCACCGGGCACGGGCGGCACTCCCTCGGGTGGTGTTCAGTATGCGGACAGCACCGATCCTGCCATGCGGCCCTGACGCGCGGCAGCCGGGAATGGCCGGGCGGGCCGGGAATGGCCGGAGCGGTGGGCGGGTTGCCTGGAGAAACGCTCGGTTGCGCCTCATGAGGAGAGACATGTCGGAGAAGACGCCCGTCGACTTCTGGTTCGACCCGCTGTGCCCCTGGGCCTGGATGACCTCCCGCTGGGTCCTGGAGGTGGAGAAGGTCCGGGACATCGAGGTCCGCTGGCATCTGATGAGCCTCGCCGTCCTCAACGAGGACAAGCTGGACGAGCTGCCCGAGGAGTACCGCGAGCTGCTGGAGACCAAGGCCTGGGGGCCGGTCCGGATCGTCATCGCCGCCCAGGAGGAGCACGGCACCGAGGTGCTCGGCGACCTCTACACGGCGCTCGGCACCCGCTTCCACAACCAGGGCGAGGGCCCGGAGAAGGAGACGGTCGCCGCCGCCCTGAAGGACGTGGGCCTGCCCGAGTCCCTCATGGACCACTGGGACTCCACCCCGTACGAGCCCCAGCTGCGCGCCTCCCACAAGGAGGGCATCGACAAGGTCGGCCAGGAGGTCGGCACCCCGGTCATCGCCGTCCCCGGCGCCGACGGCGAGCAGCTCGCCTTCTTCGGCCCGGTCGTCACCCCGGCCCCCAAGGGCGAGGACGCCGCCAGGCTCTGGGACGGCACCCTCGCGGTCGCCTCGGTCCCCGGCTTCTACGAGATCAAGCGCACCCGCACCAAGGGCCCGGACTTCAGCAACCTGTAGGGAGCACCGCGGCGGCCTCCTGCCGGATCTCCCGGCGGGAGGCCGCCGTCGTCGCCGTCGTGCCGCGCCCGCCCGTCCCGGCATAGGACCATGTGTCGAACACCGACCCTGGAGGCGAGTCCCACCCCATGACGGAGATCGACACCTCTGTGCCGCACTCGGCCCGGATCTGGAACTACTGGCTGGGCGGCAAGGACAACTACCCCGTGGACGAGGCGGCCGGCGACGCCTACACCGCCGTCTTCCCCGGCATCGTCACCATCGCCCGCAGCAGCCGCGCCTTCCTCGGCCGCGGCATCCGGTACCTGGTGCTGGAGGCGGGGGTACGCCAGTTCCTGGACGTCGGCACCGGGCTGCCGACCGTCGACAACACCCACGAGGTCGCCCAGCGGCACGCCCCCGAGGCGCGGATCGTCTACGTCGACAACGACCCGCTGGTCCTCGCCCACGCCCGCGCCCTGCTCACCTCCAGCGCCGAGGGCGCGACGGCGTACGAGGACATGAGCCTGTACGAGCCCGAGCGGATCCTCGAGGCGGCGAGCCGGACCCTCGACCTGAGCCGACCCACGGCGCTCGTCCTCAGCGGCATCCTCGGCCACGTCGCCGACCACGCCGTGGCCCGCGACCTGGTCGGCCGACTGATGGCGGGCCTGCCCTCGGGCAGCCACCTGTGCGTCAACGACGGCTCGCGCGGCACGGACCCGGCCTACGAGGCGGCCCAGGACGCCTACAACGAGACCGGCGCGGTCCCGTACTTCCTGCGGCCGGTCGAGCAGATCGAGGCGTACTTCGAGGGGCTCGAACCGGTGGAGCCGGGCGTGGTGTCGGTGCCGCTGTGGCGCCCGGACGGCGAGGGGACGCCGCAGCCGATCGGGCAGCACGGCGGCCTCGCCCGCAAACCCTGACCGGCCCGCACACAGAAAGCCCCCGCGAGTCACGTCCTCGCGGGGGCCTCCCTCATTCCGCCTGCCGCCGTGAAGGGTGAGAAGACGATCACGAGGCAGGACGTCTCACGGGCGCGTCAGGGCGCCAGCAGCAGCACGTCCGCGCGGGACTTCGCGGCCTCGTAGCGCTTCGCCACGTCCTGCCAGTTGACGACGGCCCACATGGCGTCGATGAAGTCGACCTTCTGGTTCTTGTACTGGAGGTAGAAGGCGTGCTCCCAGGCGTCGAAGACCAGGATCGGCGTGGCGCCCTGGCCGACGTTGCCCTGGTGGTCGTAGACCTGCTCGACGATGAGGCGACCGCTCAGCGGCTCGTACGCCAGCACGCCCCAGCCGGAGCCCTGCGTGGTCGCGGCGGCCTTGGTGAGCTGCGCCTTGAAGCCCGCGAAAGAGCCGAACGACTCGGCGATCGCGTCGGCCAGCTCGCCCACGCCGTCCGCCTCCAGCGGCTCGCCGCCCCCGTCACCGGTCATGTTGTGCCAGTAGATCGAGTGCAGGATGTGCCCGGAGAGGTGGAAGGCCAGGTTCTTCTCCAGGCCGTTGATCGATCCCCACGTCTCCTTGTCGCGCGCCTCGGCGAGCTGCTCCAGCGTGTCGTTGGCGCCCTTCACATAGGCCGCGTGGTGCTTGTCGTGGTGCAGCTCGATGATCTCGGGGCTGATCACGGGGGCCAGCGCGGAGTAGTCGTACGGCAGTTCAGGAAGTGTGTAGACGGACATGGCGGATCCCCTCCGACCTCTTATTGCAAAAGGCTTGCAAGTGCACGCTAGCAGCAAGAGGCACTCTCGGGTGCGAGGGAGGGTCGGGCGTGCCGTGGCACGCGAAAGGGCCCCCGCACGGATCCGTCTCCGTGCGGGGGCCCTCGAAGAGCTGAGGGGCGGTGGCTAGCCGCGCACCCGTCGCCGCTGCCACGCGTAGCCGACGGCCGCCAGGACCAGCGTCATCGCGCCCGTCGAGTACAGCTGCACCCGCGTGTCCGGCTCCCGGGCCATCAGCACGAACACCGTGCCCATGCCCGCCAGCGCCACCCAGGTCAGGTACGGGAAGCCCCACATGCGCACGACCAGCTTCTCGGGCGCCTCCCGCTCCAGCCGGCGGCGCAGCCGCAACTGGGAGGCGGCGATGAAGATCCAGACGACCAGGATGACGGCGCCGATCATGTTCAGCAGCCAGGAGAAGACGTCGTCCGGCCGCCAGTAGCTGAGCAGCACGCAGCCGAAGCCGAAGAGGGAGGAGACGAGCACCGCGATCCGCGGCACCCCGCCCGACACCCGGCCCAGCGCCTTCGGTCCCTGGCCGCGCTCGACCAGCGAGTAGCCGATGCGGGAGGCGCCGTAGATGTTGGCGTTCATCGCGCTCAGGAGCGCGACGAGCACGACGACGTTCATGAGCTGACCGGCGCCGGGAATGCCGAGTTCGTCGAGGGCGGCGACGTACGGGCCCTTCTCCACGACCTCCTTGGAGTCCCACGGCACCAGGGTGACGATGACCGCCATCGAGCCGATGTAGAACAGCGCGATCCGCCACATCGCCGTCCGCACGGCGCTCGCCACGCCCTTGACCGGGTTCTCCGACTCGGCCGCCGCGATGGTCACCGTCTCCAGGCCGCCGTAGGCGAACACCGACGCGAGCAGGCCGATGATCAGGCCGTTGCCGCCGTTCGGCAGGAAGTCGCTCAGGTGCGAGGTGCCGGGGGAGTCGGTGCCCGGCAGGACCCCGGCGATCGCCAGCCCGCCCAGCACCAGGAACAGCGAGATGGCGCCGACCTTGAGGGCGGCGAACCAGAACTCGAACTCGCCGAAGTTCTTCACGGCGGCCAGGTTCGTCCCGCAGAACACCACCATGAACAGCGCGACCCACACCCACTCGGGCGTGCCCGGCAGCCAGCCGTGCACGATCGCCGCCGCGCCGATGCCCTCCAGGCCGACGGCCGTGCACAGCAGCACCCAGAACGCCCAGCCCGCGGTGAAGCCGGCCCAGGGGCCGATCGCCCGCTCGGCGTGCGCGGAGAAGGAACCCGACGACGGATACGCGGCCGACATCTCGCCCAGCATCCGCATCACCAGCATCACGAGGAGGCCGGAGAGGGTGTAGGCGACGACGATCGACGGCCCGGCGGCGGCGATGCCGGCCCCGGAGCCGACGAACAGCCCGGCGCCGATCACCCCGCCGAGGGCGATCATCGACAGATGGCGCTGCTTGAGGCCGTGGGAGAGGGCGGCGTCGTCCGACTCGGGCGGCGCCTCGGTGGTGGTGCTGTTGGACATGGGGGCGGCTCGTCCAATGCGTGGGGGGCGGGGGCAGGGCAAAAACGCCCACAGTCTCCGGTCTCGCGCCGGTCGGCGACAGCGGTTGCCCACGATGCGGACGATGCCGATACGGAACGTGATCGTCCGAATGCGCCGTTCCGCTTCCGGGTGATGCTCACCTCCCCTCCTCGGTGACCGGTGTCACGCGGAATCACGTGTATCCCGCCGTCTTTGTCGGGAGCCCACCAAGCTGCCGATCAGGCCTTTGTCGAGCGCTGCTGGTGATCGGGCCCGATCCGCTGGGATAGCGTCGCGGTGTCCCGACATGTCCACACCACCGCGGAGTCCCCATGAGCACCGCTGCCGTCCCCGCCCGATCCGGGCAGGTCCTCGCCGACCTCCTCCCCTCCTCCCGTGTCCGGGACGTCGCGCTCGTCGCCGGCGGTGCCGTGCTCACCGGCGTCGCGGCCCAGATCGCGGTGCCCGTGCCGGGCTCCCCGGTGCCGGTGACCGGCCAGACCTTCGCGGCGCTGCTCGTCGGCACCTCGCTCGGCGCCCGCCGCGGCCTGCTCTCGCTCGCGCTGTACGCGCTGGTCGGCATGGCGGGTGTGCCGTGGTTCGCGGAGGGCGGCTCCGGCACCGGCGCCCCGTCCCTCGGCTACGTCTTCGGCATGCTGCTCGCCGCCACCGTCGTGGGTGCCCTGGCCCGCCGCGGCGCCGACCGCTCGATGCTCCGCACGGCCGGCACGATGCTGCTCGGCGAGGCGATCATCTACGCCGTCGGCGTCCCGTACCTGGCCCTCGCCGCCGACATGTCCCTCACCGCGGCGATCGCGGCCGGACTCACCCCGTTCCTGATCGGGGACGCGCTGAAGGCCGCCCTGGCGATGGGCGTGCTGCCCACCGCCTGGAAGCTGGCCGACAAGCGGTAGTACCGCAGTACCGCAGTACCGCAGTACCGCCTCAGTTCCCGCCGAAGAGGCTCGCCGGGTCGTACCGCGACCTGATCAGGGCGAGCCTCTTTCGCGTCTCCGCGTCCCACAGGCCGTCCGTGCGGTCTCCCGCGCCGAAGGCGAAGTTGTGCGCGCGCCCGATCGTCACCGGGCCGAGCGGCGCGAAGGCGGAGTCCAGCCGCTCCCGGGCCGCCGCCCGGTCTCCCACGGCCAGCAGGCGCACCAGGAACCGCCCGTCGCGGTGCGGCACCGAGTTCGGCGCGCCGCTCGCGGCGAGCGCCCCGCCCAGCTGGTTGACCTGCACGACGCACATGGCGCCGCCCGCGTCCGGCCCGGTACGGGCGAGCAGCTCCCCGGCCCCGGCGAGGTCCAGCTCGCGCAGCACCGCGCCCTCCCCGTAGTAGGCGTGCGGGACGTCCGGATCGCTGTGGACGGTGTGGCTCTCGGTGTACGGCATCCGGCGCAGCGAGTCGGTGAGCGTCGGCCCGATCCGCCGCAGCGGGGCGGCGACCCGGTCACCGTCGGCACCGGTGTGGGCGACCCGCACGGAGACCACGTACCGCCCCCGCAACGCCTCGGGCAGCGCCGGCAGGTCCGGGTACGGTACGGCCGCGAAGGACGAGGTCAGCCCCTCGGGAACGGTTCGCGTCCACTCCTCCCAGGCCCGCAGTACGGCCGCCGCGCCGACCCGGCGCCCGTCGAAGGACACCGAGCCGCCGTACAGCGAGGCGACGGGCACCAGGCCGGTCTCCAGCCCGGTGACGACCCCGAGGCCGCCCCCGCCGCCGAGCAGCGCCCAGTACAGGTCGGGCTCCGACTCCGGTGTGACGTGCCGGAGCCGTCCGTCGGCGGTGACGACGTCGAGGGAGCGGACGTGGTCGGCCGCGTAGCCGAACTCCCGGGCCAGGATGCCGAGGCCGCCGCCCAGGACGTAACCCACGGCGCCGACCGACGGCGCGGAACCGTTGACGGGCGCCAGCCCGTGCGGCGCGGCGGCCGTGACCACCTGCCCCCAGCGCACGCCGGCCTCGAGCCGGGCGGTACGGGCGACGGGGTCGACGCTCACCGCGTCCATGCGCCGCGTGGTGACCAGGACCCCGCCCTCGGACGGCCCGGGCAGCCCGTGCCCGGTGGCCTGGACGCGGACCGGCAGGCCCCGCCGCGCCGCGTACCGCACGGCGGCGACCACGTCGGCGGCCGAGGACGCGGCGAACACGGCGTCGGGACGCGGAGCGAACCCGGTCTGGAAACCGGCGAGCTCGTCCTCCGTCCCGGGTCACCGGGACGGAGGACGAGCGGGCCGTCGGTGCTCTTGTGCTCGTTCACGAAGTCCATGAACGGCATCGTGAACGCATTACCTGACAGTGGCCGTCAGCTTTTCTCCCCGGCGACGGCCTGGTACGCCAGGACTACCGCGCGGCGGCCTTCTCCTCGGCGGCCTTCCGCGCGACGACCTTCTGCTTGACGAAGGCGACGGCGAGCACGAGCGCCGCGACGAGCAGCGACAGCAGCACGGTCGTCCGCCCGTTGTGCTCGGTGTCGGTCAGCATGTAGCCCAGCACGAAGACGATGACGCCGGCCGCCGCCCAGGTCAGGTACGGGAAGAGCCACATCCGCACCACCAGCTTCTCCGGCGCCTCCGCCTGGATGATCTTCCGCATCCGCAGCTGCGAGAAGCAGATCACCAGCCACACGAAAAGGGCCACGGCGCCGGAGGAGTTGACGAGGAAGAGGAAGACGGAGTCGGGGAACTCGTAGTTGAAGAACACGGCGACGAAGCCGAACACCACGGACACGAGGATCGCCGTCCGCGGCACACCGCGCCGGGTGGTCCGGGCGAACGCCTTCGGCGCGTCACCGCGCTCACCGAGCGAGAAGGCCATCCGGGAGGCCGTGTACAGCCCGGAGTTGAGGCAGGACAGCACGGACGTCAGGACGATGAAGTTCATGATCTGACCGGCGTTCGCGATGCCGAGCGAGTCGAGGGCGGCCACGTAGGAGCCCTGGTCGATGATCGACTGCGAGTCCCAGGGCAGCAGCGCGATGACGACGAAGATCGAGCCGAGGTAGAAGACGGCGATACGCCAGATGATGCTGTTGGTCGCCTTGGTGACGGCCCGCTGCGGGTCCTCGGACTCGCCGGCGGCCAGGGTGGGGATCTCACTGCCCATGAACGAGAACACGACGAGCAGCACACCGGTCAGGATCGCCCCCGCCCCGTTCGGCAGGAATCCGTCGTGCTCCGTCAGATTGGCCAGCCCCGCCTGCTGGCTGTCGACGCCGGGCAGCAACCCGAAGACGGCCAGCCCGCCGACGACGATGAACGCGGCGATCGCGACGACCTTGATCCCGGCGAACCAGAACTCGAACTCGCCGTAGGAGCCGACCGAGGCGAGGTTGGTGGCGGTCAGCACGACCATCACGATCAGCGCCCACCCCCACTGCGGTACGGCCGGTATCCACCCTTCGAGGATCTTGGCCCCGGCGGTCGCCTCCACCGCCAGCACCACGACCCAGAAGAACCAGTACAGCCAGCCGATGGAGAACCCGGCCCAGGGCCCGAGCGCCCGGTCGGCGTGTGCGGAGAAGGAACCCGAGGTCGGGTTGGCCGCGGACATCTCCCCGAGCATCCGCATCACCAGCACCACGAGGGTGCCGACGAGGGCGTACGAGAGAAGGATGCCGGGCCCGGCGGTGGCGATTCCCGAACTCGATCCCACGAACAGCCCGGCCCCGATGACACCACCAATGGCGATCATCGAAAGGTGGCGGTTCTTGAGCCCGGCCTGGAGCCCGGACCCGGGTTCTCCGGGGCGTTCGGGCCCGTTCTCGGGCTTCGTCAGGGTCGGCTGCGAAGTCATGGGGTGGTTTTCCTTTGCGCCGGTCGAGCAGGTCCCGTACGAGCGGTGTACGAGCCGGACCAGTGAAACGGAGGTGAACGAAATCGGGAACCTTTGATTCCGGATCTTTACTCGAACTTTCCCTGAGCTTCCATAGATCCACTCACCCTTTTCAGACCCGACACCCGACGCTGCCGCCCCGTGACCCCCGTGTCACACTCGACCCATGCGCGTGTATCTCGGCTCCGACCATGCGGGCTACGAACTCAAGAACCACCTCGTCGAGTGGCTCAAGGCGGCGGGCCACGACCCCGTCGACTGCGGCCCGCACATCTACGACGCCCAGGACGACTACCCGCCCTTCTGCCTCCGCGCCGCGGAGCGGACGGCCGCCGACCCCGACGCCCTCGGCATCGTGATCGGCGGTTCCGGCAACGGCGAGCAGATCGCGGCGAACAAGGTGAAGGGCGTGCGCGCGGCGCTGGCCTGGAGCGAGGAGACGGCCTCCCTCGGCCGCCAGCACAACGACGCCAACGTCGTCGCGGTCGGCGCCCGCATGCACACGCGGGAGGAGGCGACGAAGTTCGTCGAGACCTTCCTCGCCACCCCGTTCTCCGGCGACGAGCGCCACATCCGGCGCATCGACATGCTCTCGTCCTACGAGACGACGGGCGACCTGCCCCCCGTCCCGCCGCACCACCCGCAGCAGTAGCGCGGGGCGCCTCCGGCGGTGCCTTTCCCCGGTGCGTGTGCGTCGGGGGAAGGCACGGCCCGGGGCCAGGGTGACGCGCGGCGCCGGGGTGGAGCCCCGCCTCCCGCCTCTCCGCCTCTCGACCGACCGAGTCGGGTGGGCGGTGGGCCGGGGCAAGGAAAGGACTACAACGTGCCAGAGGGGCACACCATCCACCGGCTGGCCCAGGACTACGCCGCCGCCTTCGCCCGGACGGCAGTCCACGTCACCAGCCCCCAGGGCAAGTTCGCCGACGCCGCCGCCCTGCTCACCGGCACCCCCCTCACCCGCACCGAGGCCCACGGCAAACACCTCTTCCTCGGCTTCGGCGCCGCCGAGCCCGCCGAGTGGGTCCACATCCACCTCGGCCTCTTCGGCAAGGTCACCTTCGGGAAGACCCCCGCGCCCCCGCCCACGGACACCGTCCGCCTCCGCCTGGCGAACGACACCGCGTACGTCGACCTCCGCGGCCCCACCACCTGCGCCCTGATCACGGACCCGGAGAAGCAGGCGATACACGACCGCCTCGGCCCCGACCCCCTGCGCCCGGACGCCGACCCGCGGGCGGCCTACCGCCGGGTCTCCCGCAGCCGCTCCACCATCGCCGCGCTGCTCATGGACCAGAAGGTCATCGCCGGCGTCGGCAACGTCTACCGCGCCGAGGTCCTCTTCCGCCACGGCATCGACCCGTACCGCCCCGGCCGGGACCTCACCCCCACCGAGTGGGACGCGATCTGGCACGACCTCACCGACCTCATGCGCGAGGGCGTCAGGAACAACCGCATCGACACCGTCCGCCCGGAGCACACCCCCGAGGCCATGGGCCGCCCGCCCCGCGTCGACGACCACGGCGGCGAGGTCTACGTCTACCGCCGGGCCAACCAGTCCTGCCACCTCTGCGGCGACGCGATCCGCACCGCGGACCTCGCCGCCCGCAACCTCTTCTGGTGCCCCACCTGCCAGCGGAAGCCCTAGGGGGTGTCGTTTGGATCCTGCCGGGGTCGCGGGGTCTGGCACGCCCATCTGCGGCGTTGTCGTCGGTTGCCAGGGCTCCGCCCTGTCGCCCTCCTCCGTCTTGCAGCTGCACGCACCAGACCCCGCTCGGGTCAGTCGCAACGCACCGTTGCCCGGAGCCGGCCTGATCCGAACGACACCCCCTGGTACGCGACCGCCGTCAGAACCCGTGCGGCAACCACGGCGCGACGTCCGACCCGAACCCCGCCGACGCCTCCGCCAGCGCGCCCCGCCGCACCTCCCGCACCCGCCCGGCCGCGCCCAGCGAGGCCAGACTCACGCCGCCGAGGTACGCCGCCCCCAACTCCCGTACCGTCAGCGCCAGATCCGCCGCGTCGGACGTCCGCTCGCAGGACGCCCCCTTCGCGTCCCCGGTCAGCCGCCAACGCCCCGCGTTCCACGGGCAGAAGGCGTCCTCGACCTCGAACACCACGTCCACCGGCGTCTGATACGTCCGCGCCGTCAGCGCGGCCCCCACGTCCACCAGCCGCACGTACAAGGCGTCCCGCAGCACCGGCCGGCACCGCCGGATGTCCGACACCTGGTGCTGCCACGCCTCGTCGACCGGCCGCCCGCGCGCGGTCAGCACCGACGTCAGATCGATGCCGAACAGGAACCGCCACAGCGCCGCATCGGTCGCCGGATCCAGCCCGGCCAGGTCCTCCACGACCACCGTGCCGCCCGGCCCCTCGTTCCCCCAGGCCGGCCGCACCCGGAACCGCGCGTACCCCGTGACCTCGCCGTCCCGCCGGGCGATGACGCACTGCAGCGGTGACGCGCCCTCCCGCTCGCTCTCCGGGTCCAGCAGCCCCAGCCGCTCCCAGCCGGGCCGCCGGGCCAGCATCCCGGGCCGCGTGGGCACCAGCCGCGCGTACACCGCCTCGCACGCGTCGAGTACGTCCGCGGGCGCCGCGTACCGAAGCCGTACGTCGTCCGTGCCGTCCGGCACGGACAGCCGGACCCGGTTCGTGTCGATCTCCGCGTTGATCTGGAAGGTCGCGGCGCCGTACCCGAACCTGCCGTAGATCGCCGGCTCGGAGGCCGTCAGCACGGCCAGCGGCTCGCCCCAGGACCGTACGTCGTCCAACTGCCGCCGCATCATCGACGTCAGCACACCCCGGCGCCGGTGCGTGGCGGCGACGCTCACCATCGTCACGCCCGCCGCGGCCACCTCCGCACCGCCCGGCACGGTCATCCGGAAGCTGAACGCCCCCGCCGTCCCGACGCAGTCGTCGCCCTCCCAGACGCCGAGCGAGCGGTCGACCTCGGTCAGGGCGTTGAACAGCGCCAACTCCTCGGCCGACTCCGGGACCCCGCTGAAGGCACGGACCAGCGTCCCGTACCACTTGTCCCACTCGTCCCGCCGCAGCACCCGCAGCTCGGTCGTCAGGTCGTCGTCGCCGTTTCCCCTGGAACGTTCCATGGACCATGCGTACCAGGGCCGCGCGGGCCGGGCGAGACAATTTCCGCCAGGTTGCGGCGCGACGGCCGTTCGTGAAGTTCACTGTGAAGTCGGGCCTCGGACGGGGGACAAGTAGGACCTCCCGTGCCAAGCGCCCGGTCCGATGGATAGGGTCCCGAACTAATGGCAGCAGGACGACAGCGGCGCGCGGAAGCCGACACGTTCACGGCCCGGTGGAAGAAGCAGTGGCACCGGGCCCGCGTCGGCATGCGCAGATCCGCCGTCGACTACTTCCGCGGCGACGGCTCGGACTGGATCGCCCTGGCCGGACTGCTGCTGATGATCCCCGTCATCGCCGCCACCACGATGGCGAACTCCGTGTGGTGCTCACCGGCCGCGCTGGTCCTGCCGATCGTCGCGGGCGGCCTGCTGCTGCGCCCGGCGAGCCTGCTCGGCCTGTACGCGGCGGCGGCCACGGCGCTGATCGTGGAGTCCGTGCAACTGGGCCCGTACACCGAGGGCCCCTCCCGGGTCACCCCCGGCGTGGTCCTGGTCGTCGCGGCCTGCGGCTTCTTCGGACTGCTGGTCGCCCAGTTCCGCAGCCGGGTCGGCGTGCCCTGGCGGCGCGGCGGCACCATGCTCTTCGACCTGCGCGAACGCATCCGGGTCCAGAGCAAGCTGCCCAAGCTGCCGCCGGGCTGGCACCGGGAGATGGCGCTGCGCCCGGCCGGCGGCCAGTCCTTCTCCGGCGACTTCGTCGTCGCGGCCCGCACGAACGGCGGCCGGACGCTCGAGGTGGTCCTCACCGACGTGTCCGGCAAGGGCATGGACGCGGGCTCGCGCGCCCTGCTCCTGTCGGGCGCGTTCGGCGGACTGCTGGGCAGCCTGCCCCCGCACGCCTTCCTGCCGGCCGCCAACGGCTACCTGCTCCGCCAGGACTGGGACGAGGGCTTCGCCACCTCCATCCACCTCGTACTGGACCTCGACTCCGGCGACTACGAGCTGTACTCCGCCGGACATCCGCCGGGCCTCCAGCTCAGCGCGGGCACCGGCCGCTGGGAGGAGAAGACGGCCGAGGGGCCGCTGCTGGGTGTGTACGACGGTGCGCAGTTCGACCCGGTGAAGGGGGCACTGCGCCCTGGAGACGTGCTGATGCTGTTCACGGACGGCCTGGTGGAGACCTCGGACCGCGACATCGCCGAGGGCATCGACCGCCTCACCGGCGAGGCCGACCGCTATGTCGCGGGCGGCTTCCACGGCGCCGCCTGGCACCTGATCGAGGCGGTCGCCAAGGACGTCAACGACGACCGGGCGCTCCTGCTGATCTGCCGGGAGGGCGCCACGGCCCAGACCCCGACGGCCCAGTCCTCAACGGTGGCGGACTGACACACTGGGCCGCGTGTCCCACACCCCGTCACCACCCTCACCCTCTGCTGAGCCGCTCTCCCTGGCCGACGTCGAGGCCACCGCCCGCGCCGCCCACGCCGGACAGACCGACAAGGCGGAGCGACCGTACGCCGAACACCTGCGGGCCGTCGCCGAGGGCGTGCGGCGGCGCGGCGGGGACGACGAGCAGATCGCGGCGGCCTGGCTGCACGACGCCGTCGAGGACGACGCGCTGTCCGAGCGATGGCTGCGCGAGGCCGCGCTGAGCCGCCGCACCAAGGACATCGTCCTCGCCCTCACCAAGCGGGCCGGGGAGCCGCCCGAGGCGTACGCCGCGCGCATCCTCGCCACGCCCGGCGCCCCGCTGGTCAAGGAGGCGGACCTGGCGCACAACGCCGACCCGGCGCGGCTCGCGGTCCTGGACACGGCCACCCGCACACGACTGACCGAGAAGTACGCGCGGATGCGCGCACTTCTCGGTCTGGTCGATCCGGACGAGGGCGCCTGAAGCGGAAAGCCGCCTTCAGACGGAGACCTCAGACTGAGACCTTCAGACGGAGACCTTCTCGCCGGCCTCGCTCGGCGCACGAGCCTCGCGCACCTCTGTCTTCTCCGCCTTCTCCCGCTTCTCGCGGCCCCGGGCGGCCTCGCCCGGATCCCGCTTGAAGAGCCACTCCATTCTCGGCTCCACCACGCACCGCAGGACCCGCTGGACGGGCTTGGTGCACAGCAGGGTGATGACCGCGGCTCCGAGGACGGTGAGCCCGATCTCCCCGAGCGGCGAGTCCAGCACGGGGTGGGAGAACCAGCCGGCGTAGCTGCCCTCCTTCACCAGGAAGCCGTGCACCAGGTAGCCGTAGATCGTGCCCGCGCCGAGTGCCGTGAACCACATGCGCCGGCCCGGCACCCAGGCGAAGAAGCACGCGGACAGCACCAGCGAGCAGCCGAAGAGGGCGAGCGTCAGCACGGGCCCGGTCCACCAGGGGGCGCCCGTGTCCTGCACGGCGGCGTTGCGGTAGAACCAGCCGGTCTCCATGCGCGGCACCGACCACCAGGCGACGGCCACGGCGGCCGCGACCACCGGCACGGACGCGATCCGCACCGAGCGGCGCCGTACCAGCTGGAAGTGCTCGGGGCGCAGCACCAGGCCCAGCACGAAGCACGGCAGGAACTGCAGCACCCGCTGCATGTTCAGGTCGTTGCCGACCGTGGGCGTCACGGAGGCCAGCGCGGCGATGCCCAACGCGATCGGCAGCGGCCAGCGGACCGTCTGCCAGATGGGGGTGGTCAGCCGCCAGACGAACAGCGCGCACAGGAACCACAGCAGGTACGTGGGGTCCAGCAGGCTGATGTCGTTGGCCGGGTCCTCGCTGACGCGGCGGTGCAGCGCGTAGGCGATCTCGAAGACCAGGTACGGGACGGCGACACCGGTGATCAGCCGTTTGACGCGCTTGGGGCTCAGATCGAAACTGCGCGAGAAGTAGCCGGAGATGATGATGAACGCCGGCATGTGGAACGTGTACAGGACCCGGTACAGGGTCTCGACGGTCCGGTTCCCGTCCAGGATCTGTCCCCAGGCGTGACCCACACCGACCAGCACGATCGCCAGGTACTTGGCGTTGTCGAAGAACGCGTCGCGCTGCCGACTCGGCTGTGCCTGCTGGTTCGGTGCCTGCGGGTTCGGCGCCTGCTGGTCCGAGCGATACGGCGACTTCCGGTCGCCGTGCGGTCGCAGCGAGCTCGTCATGCAACCCCCCGCCAAAAAATCGGCGGGTCGTAGCAGGACCTCGCTGCTCTGGTGGGGGACGAGGCAGCGTAGAACATCTGAGGCACCCTAGCGTTCTCCCTGTGTTTCCGTAAAACCCTCGACGTCATTCCTGCATTCGTCTCCTGAGTACCTCGCGAGTACCCGGCATTTCGGGGAACTCGACCTCTACGGTCGCGTGACGGCTCCCACACCGCGCTGCGTCGCCGGGCACGGAAGTGGTGCCCTGGGCACCCCACTTGTCATGACTCGTCGTGACTAAACAGTGCATAAGACCGGAGGGCGACTCCGCTGGAATGTCCCCTTCAATGCGCTTACGTGGGCCGTCGACGACTCTGTGAACTCTCTGTGAAGTGCTCGTCGATGTGCGTCCCGCGACAATTCGAAATATCTGCGAACGCATTGTGTGGGCATCGAAACGAAGTGACCGGAATTCCCCACACGAGTGCCCTGTCGAATTTCTGTACGGGGTGCGATGGCTGGGTACGTCCGCGCGCGGGGGAGGCGCGCCGCCCCGAGAACCGGCCGGACGATGTGTCACCCGCCGCATAGCGGGGCCCGGTTGGTGGCACGATGGTTCTGGCGGGGGTGTGCTGGGCTGCACCTCCGGGCCGGGAGAGCGGACCGACCTAGGGTGTGATCAGTTGTGGCCATTTCGCTGTCAGTGGTGCTGCTGTTGGCAATCATCCTGGTGGTGCTGCTGCGAGGAGGCTCCATCAAGGCGGGCCCGGCGATCGTCGCGGTCCTCTTCGGCTTCTTCCTGGCCTCGACGGGCATGGCCGACGACATCCAGCGCTTCCTGGACTCGATAGCGGAGACCCTCAACTCCATCCAGTTCTAGGGAGTGTCGATTGGATCTTGCCGGGGTCGGCCGGTTGCAAGGCACCCTTGCCTGGAGCCGGCCTGATCCAAACGACACCCCCTAGCCCGGGGCCGCACAAAGGCCTCCGGCCCGATCCCCTGGGGGAACCGGGCGGAGGCCTCTCGGAGCGGGCGACGGGAATCGAACCCGCGTAGCTAGTTTGGAAGACTAGGGCTCTACCATTGAGCTACGCCCGCACAGCGCGCGCCGCGGATCGCTGACCGCGGCACTGAAGGCATCGTAGCGGGTCGTCCCCCCTCGCCGCACACCCCTTCCGGTCCGCGCCGGACCTTCACGGACGCTCGGGAAACTCGGCGGTCCCCGACGCCTGGCGGCATGTACCCTACGTCTCGCACCAGACGGGGTGTGGCGCAGCTTGGTAGCGCGTCCGCTTTGGGAGCGGAAGGCCGTGGGTTCAAATCCCGCCACCCCGACCAACCACCGAGACCGCGGTCGCTGATGATGATCGCCTTTTGGGCCGTGTAGTCGCTGCCGTTACTATGCAAGCTGCACGCCCGTGTGTCTCAGCGTCTGAAGTCTCCGGGCGGCGAAATTTGCCGGATGCCGCTCTGGCTCCGGCAGAACCCAAGAAGTCAGCCACCAAGGAGACCGAACCGTGAAGAGCGCCGTGGAGACCCTGAACCCGACCCGGGTTCGGCTCACTGTCGAGGTGCCCTTCGAGGAGCTCAAGGACAGCCTCGACGCGGCGTACAAGAAGATCAACCAGCAGGTCACGGTGAAGGGCTTCCGCAAGGGCAAGATCCCGGCCCGAGTCATCGACCAGCGGTTCGGCCGCGGTGCGGTTCTGGAGGAGGCGGTCAACGACGCGCTTCCGAAGTTCTACACCGACGCGGTCAACGAGGCCGAGCTGAACCCGCTCGGCCAGCCCGAGGTCGACATCACGGAGCTGAAGGACGGCGAGACGCTGAACTTCACCGCCGAGGTCGACATCCGCCCGGCCATCGAGATCCCGGACTACTCCGGTATCGAGGTCGAGGTCGACGCCGTCGAGGTCAGCGACGAGGACGTCGAGAAGGCGGTGGAGCAGCTGCGCGAGCGCTTCGCCTCCACCTCCCCCGTCGAGCGTGCCGCCGAGGACGGCGACGTCGTCACCCTCGACCTGCAGGCCAAGGTCGACGGCGAGGTCCTGGAGGACGGCGTCGCCGACGGCGTCTCCTACACCATCGGCTCCGGCGAGCTGCTGGAAGGCATCGACGACGCCGTGAAGGGCGTGGAGGCCGGTGGCGAGGCCACCTTCACCTCCGAGCTCAAGGGCGGCTCGGCGGCCGGCAAGGAGGCCGAGGTCACCGTCAAGGTCACCCAGGTCGCCGCGCGCGAGCTGCCCGAGCTGGACGACGACTTCGCGCAGCTCGCGTCGGAGTTCGACACGCTCGAGGAGCTGAAGGCCGACAGCCGCAAGCGCCTGGCCAACACCAAGCAGTACGACCAGGCCACGCAGGCCCAGGAGCGCGTGCTCGACAAGCTCCTCGAGCTGGTCGAGGTCCCCGTCCCCGAGAAGCTCCTCGAGGACGAGGTCAACACCCGCAAGCACAACCTGGAGCACCACCAGCTGGGCCAGATGGGCCTGGACCTCGAGAAGTACCTGGAGCTCCAGGGCAAGACCGTCGAGGAGTTCGAGGCCGAGACCCGCGAGGCCGCGGTCAAGGGCATCAAGACCCAGTTCGTCCTCGACGAGCTGGTCAAGCAGGAGAAGCTCAACGTCAGCCAGGAGGAGCTCACCGAGCACCTCATGCGCCGCGCCGCCTCCTCCGGCATGTCCCCCGACCAGTTCGCCCAGGCCGTCGTCGAGCAGGGCCAGGTCCCGCTCCTCGTCGGCGAGGTCGCCCGCGGCAAGGCCCTGGCCGTCGTGGTCGAGAAGGCCACGGTCAAGGACACCAACGGCGAGGTCGTCGACCTGGAGGACGAGGAGGAGGAGACGGAGGCCGCGGAGGCCGCCGCCGAGTCCGCCGAGTCCGGTGACGACAAGGCCGAGGAGAAGTCCGAGGAGAAGACCGAGGGCTGAGCCCCACGGCTCCTCGCGAAAGACGTGTGACGGGCTCCGGGGCGACAGCGCCCCGGAGCCCGTCGGCGTACGGCGCGGCAGCGCGCCGAGGCGCGCGGGGCCGTATCGGCGCGGGCGAGCCCCCTGCTCACCCAGCGGAGCGACATGCGCTCACAGCGAACACCCGCGGAACCGGGATGGCACCGCGGGGCCTGCGCGTTAGGGTCCATGAATACGAGGGCAGGGGAGTCCCCGAAACCGGCCGGACGGCCCCGAGCCCCGGCAGAACACGTGAG
This sequence comes from Streptomyces sp. BB1-1-1, assembly GCF_031597775.1. Classification (NCBI taxonomy): domain Bacteria; kingdom Bacillati; phylum Actinomycetota; class Actinomycetes; order Kitasatosporales; family Streptomycetaceae; genus Streptomyces; species Streptomyces sp. BB1-1-1. The sequence goes on from NZ_CP134203.1 coordinate 5,756,601, forward strand.
ACGGCCCGGCGCCGTCGTAAGACGAGCAGGTGGATACGTGACGAATCTGATGCCCTCCGCCGCCGGCGAGCCCTCCATCGGTGGTGGCCTCGGCGACCAGGTCTACAACCGGCTGCTCGGCGAGCGGATCATCTTCCTCGGCCAGCCGGTCGACGACGACATCGCCAACAAGATCACCGCACAGCTGCTGCTCCTTGCCGCCGACCCGGACAAGGACATCTTCCTGTACATCAACAGCCCCGGCGGCTCGATCACGGCCGGCATGGCGATCTACGACACCATGCAGTTCATCAAGAACGACGTGGTGACGATCGCGATGGGGCTGGCGGCCTCGATGGGGCAGTTCCTGCTCAGCGCGGGCACCCCGGGCAAGCGCTTCGCGCTCCCGAACGCCGAGATCCTGATCCACCAGCCCTCCGCCGGTCTGGCCGGCTCCGCCTCGGACATCAAGATCCACGCCGAGCGGCTGCTGCACACCAAGAAGCGCATGGCGGAGCTGACGTCCCAGCACACCGGTCAGACGATCGAGCAGATCACGCGCGACTCGGACCGCGACCGCTGGTTCGACGCCTTCGAGGCCAAGGAGTACGGCCTCATCGACGACGTCATCCCCACGGCCGCCGGCATGCCGGGCGGCGGCGGCACGGGGGCCTGAGCCGCTCCCCGCGGGCCCCGGGTCCACCCGGGCCCCGCGGAGCCGAGCCCAGCCCTCCGCGGGCCCAGTGCGCCCGTCCAGCCGGCCCCGAGCCGACCGCCTCAGCCCCTTCCCAGGAGAAACTGTGAACGACTTCCCCGGCAGCGGCCTGCACGACCGCATGCGTGCCGAGTACACCGGCCCGTCCGCCGAGTCCCGCTACGTGATCCCGCGCTTCGTCGAGCGCACCTCCCAGGGCGTTCGCGAGTACGACCCGTACGCGAAGCTCTTCGAGGAGCGGGTGATCTTCCTCGGCGTCCAGATCGACGACGCCTCCGCCAACGACGTCATGGCGCAGCTGCTGTGCCTGGAGTCGATGGACCCCGACCGGGACATCTCGATCTACATCAACAGCCCCGGCGGCTCCTTCACGGCGCTCACGGCCATCTACGACACGATGCAGTTCGTGAAGCCCGACATCCAGACGGTCTGCATGGGCCAGGCGGCCTCCGCCGCCGCGATCCTGCTGGCCGCCGGCACGCCGGGCAAGCGCATGGCGCTGCCCAACGCCCGGGTGCTGATCCACCAGCCCTACAGCGAGACCGGCCGCGGCCAGGTCTCCGACCTGGAGATCGCCGCCAACGAGATCCTCCGGATGCGCGCCCAGCTGGAGGAGATGCTGGCCAAGCACTCCACCACGCCGGTCGAGAAGATCCGCGAGGACATCGAGCGCGACAAGATCCTCACGGCCGAGGACGCCCTGGCCTACGGCCTGGTCGACCAGATCATCTCCACCCGGAAGATGAACAACGAGTCGGTTCGCTGACACGGAGCGGGTATCGTCTGCTGCTCCTTGGCACGGTCCACGTCAAAGTGAACCGTGCCAAGGGGGGCCCGGACGGGGGGCCCGGCAAGGTACCGTCGGACATAAGGCAGCACCAGGAGTCCGCCGGCCGTTGACGTGACGTCGACGGCGGGGAGTCTCCCAGGCGAAGGGGAAGCACACCGTGGCACGCATCGGTGACGGCGGCGATCTGCTCAAGTGCTCGTTCTGCGGCAAGAGCCAGAAGCAGGTCAAGAAGCTCATCGCAGGGCCCGGTGTCTACATCTGCGACGAGTGCATCGACCTCTGCAACGAGATCATCGAGGAGGAGCTGGCGGAGACCAGCGAGGTGCGCTGGGAGGAGCTCCCCAAGCCCCGCGAGATCTACGAGTTCCTCGACGGGTACGTCGTCGGCCAGGAGGCCGCCAAGAAGGCGCTCTCCGTAGCGGTGTACAACCACTACAAGCGCGTCCAGGCCGGCGAGAACGGCGGCGCCCAAGGCCGCGAGGACGCCATCGAGTTGGCGAAGTCCAACATCCTGCTGCTGGGCCCCACGGGCTCCGGCAAGACCCTCCTCGCCCAGACCCTGGCGCGCATGCTGAACGTCCCCTTCGCGATCGCCGACGCCACGGCGCTCACCGAGGCCGGTTACGTCGGCGAGGACGTCGAGAACATCCTGCTCAAGCTGATCCAGGCGGCGGACTACGACGTCAAGAAGGCCGAGACCGGGATCATCTACATCGACGAGATCGACAAGGTCGCGCGGAAGAGTGAAAACCCGTCGATCACGCGCGACGTCAGCGGCGAAGGCGTCCAGCAGGCGCTGCTGAAGATCCTCGAGGGCACCACGGCCTCCGTCCCGCCGCAGGGCGGACGCAAGCACCCGCACCAGGAGTTCATCCAGATCGACACGACGAACGTCCTGTTCATCGTGGGCGGCGCCTTCTCGGGCCTGGAGAAGATCATCGAGGGCCGGGCCGGCGCCAAGGGCATCGGCTTCGGCGCGACGATCCGCTCCAAGCGGGAGCTGGAGTCCAAGGACCAGTTCGAGGCCGTCATGCCCGAGGACCTGGTCAAGTTCGGCATGATCCCCGAGTTCATCGGCCGGCTCCCGGTCATCACCTCGGTCCACAACCTCGACCGCGAGGCCCTGCTCCAGATCCTGGTCGAGCCGCGCAACGCACTCGTCAAGCAGTACGAGCGCCTCTTCGAACTCGACGGCGTCGAGCTGGACTTCGAGCGCGAGGCCCTGGAGGCCATCGCCGACCAGGCCATCCTCCGCCAGACCGGCGCCCGAGGCCTGCGCGCCATCATGGAGGAAGTCCTCCAGGGCGTCATGTACGAGGTCCCCTCCCGCAAGGACGTCGCCCGCGTCGTCATCACCGCCGACGTGGTCCTCTCCAACGTCAACCCGACGCTGATCCCGCGGGATTCGCGGGGGCGGGGGCCGGGGGAGCAGAAGACGGCGTAGCCGTCGCCGTACGAACGAACGCGGAAGGGGCCCGGTCGACCGACCGGGCCCCTTCCGCGTTGCCGTTCCGGCGTCAGGCCTTGACGCGGACTTCCTTGCGGAGCTTGGCGGTGATCTCGGCCGCCTCGGCGGGGTCGGCCTTCTTGCCGGCCGCGATGTCCAGGATGCTCATCGGCATGGCGAAGCCGAGCGTGCTGTGGTCGCCCCAGACGCAGTACGTCATCGTCATCGACTTCGGCTCGTTCGGGCCGCCGCTCGAGTTGTCGACCTTGGCCTCCTGGCACTTCAGGATGGCACCGTCGAGGGACTCGGGCTTGTACTCCTTCGGGTCGCCCTGCAGCGTGACGTCCTGGTCACTGCCGCCCTCCTGGCTCTCCTTCTTCATGTTGGCGAACATCGCGTCGACGGCCTTCTCCGGGTCGTCGATCGTGCCGTAGACGCCGCCGAACATGAGCTGCTTGCTGGCCAGCGGGTTCTCCTCGTTCTTCGCCGTGTACGAGGCGCTCACGTCCTTGGGGTCCTTCACCCCCCACTGCTCGGCGTCCTTCATGTCGCCGGCGTCCATGGTGCCGCTGTCGCTCTTCTCCTTCGTGTAATCGCCGAGCACCGTCGCCGGAGTCGTCAGCTTGTGCGGGCCGTCGTCGGCGATGTCCGAGCCGCCGGCACCCCCGCCCCCGCCGAACACGAAGTACGCCCCCACGCCGATCGCCGCCACGACGGCGACCGCGCCGATGATCAGGCCCGTCTTCTTCTTGCCGCCGCCCGGCGCCGGGGGCTGGGGCATGCCGTACGGCTGCTGGCCGTAGGGAGGCTGCTGGCCGTACGGGGCCTGCTGGCCGTACGGCGGCTGCTGAGGCGGGACGCCGCCCTGCTGGGGCTGCTGCGGGTAGCCGTAGCCCGGCTGCGCGGGCGGCGGCGTCTGCTGGGGGTAGCCGTAGCCGGGCTGGGGGGCCTGCGGCGGCTGCTGGCCGTACGGCCCCGGCTGGCCGTACGGTCCGGGCTGCTGGGGCTGCCCGCCGTACGGGCCCGGCTGGTTGTGACTCATTTCTGGGTTCCCCTCCAGATGCTTACGTGGTGCTGACATCCTGACGCAGGCATGGCGTGCGCAGGTCACTGGGGGCCACACCGTTACAGAGAAACGCGTTTCGGGACAGGGTCGTGACGCCCTTAAACTGACCCCCGTGACCGAGAACTCTCAGCAGCCGCAGCCCGCACCCACCACCGAACTGCCGACCCAGTACGCGCCGGCCGAGGTAGAGGGGAAGCTGTACGAGCGCTGGGTGGAACGGGGTTACTTCGAGGCGGACGCGGACAGCGACAAGCCTCCGTACACCGTCGTCATCCCCCCGCCGAACGTCACGGGCAGCCTGCACCTCGGGCACGCCTTCGAGCACACGCTCATCGACGCCCTGACCCGCCGCAAGCGGATGCAGGGGTACGAGACGCTGTGGCAGCCCGGCATGGACCACGCCGGTATCGCCACGCAGAACGTCGTCGAGCGGGAGCTGGCCAAGGAGGGCAAGTCCCGGCACGACCTCGGCCGTGAGGCGTTCGTCGAGCGGGTCTGGCAGTGGAAGGGCGAGTCCGGCGGGCAGATCAGCGGGCAGATGCGGCGCCTGGGAGACGGCGTCGCGTGGTCGCGTGAGCGGTTCACCATGGACGAGGGCCTGTCCCAGGCCGTCCAGACCATCTTCAAGCGGCTCTACGACGACGAGCTGATCTACCGCGCCGAGCGCATCATCAACTGGTGCCCCAGGTGTCTGACGGCCATCTCGGACATCGAGGTCGAGTACCAGGACGACGACGGCGAGCTGGTCTCGATGAAGTACGGGGACGGGGACGACACCATCGTCGTCGCCACCACCCGTGCCGAGACGATGCTCGGTGACACGGCCGTCGCCGTCCACCCCGAGGACGAGCGGTACAAGCACCTGATCGGCAAGCTCATCAAGCTGCCGCTCACCGACCGCTCCATCCCGGTCGTCGCCGACGAGCACGTCGACCCCGAGTTCGGCACCGGCGCCGTCAAGGTGACGCCCGCCCACGACCCGAACGACTTCGAGATCGGCCGGCGCCACGACCTGCCCGCCATCGCGGTCATGGACGAGCACGCCGTCATCACCGCCCACGGCCCCTTCCAGGGCCTGGACCGTCTCGAGGCCCGCTCCGCCATCGTCGCCGCGCTGCGCGCCGAGGGCCGGATCGTCGCCGAGAAGCGGCCGTACGTCCACAGCGTCGGCCACTGCTCGCGCTGCAAGACCACCGTCGAGCCGCGCCTGTCCATGCAGTGGTGGGTCAAGGTCGGCCCGCTGGCGAAGGCCGCCGGTGACGCCGTCCGCGACGGCAAGGTCAGGATCCACCCGCAGGAGATGGAGAAGCGGTACTTCGACTGGGTCGACAACCTCCACGACTGGTGCATCTCGCGCCAGCTGTGGTGGGGCCACCGCATCCCGGTCTGGTACGGCCCGGAGGGTGAGGTCGTCTGCGTCGGACCCGACGAGGAGCCGCCGAGCGGCGAGGGCTGGCACCAGGACTCCGACGTCCTGGACACCTGGTTCTCCTCCGGCCTGTGGCCGTTCTCCACGCTGGGCTGGCCCGAGCAGACCGACTCGCTCGCGAAGTTCTACCCGAACTCCGTCCTGGTCACCGGCTACGACATCCTCTTCTTCTGGGTCGCCCGGATGATGATGTTCGGCCTGTACGCGATGGACGGCACCCCGCCGTTCCACACCATCGCCCTGCACGGCATGGTCCGTGACCAGAACGGCAAGAAGATGTCCAAGTCCTTCGGGAACGTCGTGAACCCGCTGGACTGGATGGACAAGTACGGCTCCGACGCGCTCCGCTTCACCCTCGCGCGCGGCGCCAACCCGGGCGTCGACGTCCCGATCGGCGAGGACTGGGTCCAGGGCTCCCGGAACTTCGCCAACAAGATCTGGAACGCCACCCGCTTCGCGCTGATGAACGGCGCGACGGTCGACGGCCCGCTGCCGGACGCCTCGAAGATGTCGTCGACCGACCGCTGGATCCTCTCCCGGCTCAACTCGGTGGTCGCCGAGGTCGACGCGTACTACGAGGACTACCAGTTCGCGAAGCTGTCCGACGCGCTGTTCCACTTCGCCTGGGACGAGGTCTTCGACTGGTACGTCGAGCTGTCCAAGACGACGTTCCAGGCGGGCGGCGAGGCCGCCGAGGTCAGCAAGCGCGTCCTCGGTGAGGTCCTCGACGTCACGCTGCGGCTGCTGCACCCGGTCGTCCCCTTCGTCACCGAGACGCTGTGGACGACGCTCACGGGCGGCGAGTCGGTCGTCATCGCCGAGTGGCCGTCGGACTCCGGCTTCCGGGACGCCGACGCCGAGCGGGAGATCGAGACCGTCCAGTCGGTGATCACCGAGGTCCGCCGGTTCCGCGCCGACCAGGGCCTCCAGCCCGGCCAGCGGGTTCCGGCGCGGCTGACGCTCGCGGGCAGCCCGCTCGCGGCCCACGAGGCGGCCGTCCGGCAGCTGCTGCGGCTCCAGCCGGAGGGCGATGCCTTCACGGCGACGGCCACCCTGCCGGTGGCGGGCGTCGAGGTCGCCCTCGACCTCTCCGGTGTCATCGACTTCGCGGCGGAGCGCAAGCGCCTCGCCAAGGACCTCGCCGCCGCCGAGAAGGAGAAGGCCCAGGCGAACGCCAAGCTCAGCAACGAGGCGTTCCTCGCCAAGGCGCCGGATCAGGTCGTGGACAAGATCCGGGGCCGGCTGGCCAAGGCGGACGAGGACATCGCCCGCATCCAGTCCCAGCTGGAGAAGCTGCCGGAGGCGTAGCCCGCCGGTTGTGCGTCGGTGAAGGCCCCCGGAGCCCGATCGGCTCGGGGGCCTTTGCTCGCGTTGCGGTGGGTCGCGCGGCCCGGCGCTGAACGGGGTGCCGCCGCGCCCACCCGTGCCGCCCCAGCGGCACGACTGCCCGCAGCGGCGGGTACGTAGACTGGTCCCCGTGAGCGACATCCCCGGCGAGAACGACCAGCCCGACCCCCAGGACCCCCTCGACTCCTTCGACGAGATCATCGACGCGGAGACCACCCGCGACCCCGACCTCGCCGTCATCGAGGCCGGCAGCCGCACCCTCCGTACCCAGGGCGGCCCCCCGCAGGCCGACGTGCCCGCGCGGCCGGAGGATCCCGAGGTGGACAAGGCCCTGCGCGAGGTGGAGACGGAGCTCGCGACCCGCTGGGGCGAGACCAAGCTGGAGCCGTCCGTCACCCGGATCGCCGCGCTGATGGACGTACTGGGGGACCCGCAGCGGTCGTACCCGTCCATCCACATCACGGGGACCAACGGCAAGACCACCACCGCCCGCATGATCGAGGCCCTGCTCGGCGCCTTCGAGCTGCGCACCGGGCGGTACACCTCGCCGCACGTGCAGTCGGTCACCGAGCGCATCAGCCTGGACGGGGCGCCGATCTCCGGGGAGCGGTTCGTCGAGACGTACGAGGACATCAAGCCGTACGTCGAGATGGTGGATGGCCGCCAGGAGCACCGGCTGTCCTTCTTCGAGGTGCTGACCGGCATGGCGTACGCCGCCTTCGCCGACGCGCCCGTGGACGTGGCCGTCGTCGAGGTCGGGATGGGCGGCTCCTGGGACGCCACCAACGTCATCGACGGGGACGTCGCCGTCGTCACCCCCATCGACCTGGACCACACCGACCGGCTCGGCGAGACGCCCGGCGCGATCGCGACCGAGAAGGCCGGCATCGTCAAGCAGGACGCCACCGTGATCCTGGCCCAGCAGCCGGTGGACGCGGCGCAGGTGCTGCTGAAGAAGGCCGTGGACGTCAACGCCACCGTGGCGCGCGAAGGGCTGGAGTTCGGCGTCGTGGCCCGGCAGGTCGCCGTCGGCGGGCAGTTGATGACCCTGCGCGGGCTCGGCGGCGAGTACACCGAGGTCTACCTGCCGCTGCACGGCGCCCACCAGGCGCACAACGCGGCCGTGGCGCTGGCCGCCGTCGAGGCGTTCTTCGGCGTCGGCGCGCAGCGTCCCGAGCCGCTGGACATCGACACCGTGCGCAAGGCCTTCGCCGCCGTCGCCTCACCGGGACGGATGGAGGTCGTGCGGCGTTCGCCGACCGTGGTGCTGGACGCCGCGCACAATCCGGCCGGCGCCCGGGTCACCGCGGAGGCGGTCGGGGAGGCGTTCCAGTTCAGCCGGCTCATCGGTGTGGTCGGCGCGAGCGGCGACAAGAACGTGCGGGGGCTGCTGGAGGCCTTCGAGCCGGTCTTCGCCGAGGTCGTCGTCACCCAGAACTCCAGCCACCGCGCGATGGACGCCGACGAGCTGGCCGGGATCGCCGTCGAGGTGTTCGGCGAGGACCGCGTCCAGGTCGAACCGCGGCTGCCGGACGCCCTGGAGGCCGCGATCACGCTGGCCGAGGAGGAGGGCGAGTTCGCGGGCGGCGGTGTGCTCGTCACCGGTTCCGTCATCACCGTCGGCGAGGCCCGACTGCTCCTCGGGAGGGGCTGAGAAACCGTGCGTACGCTCTGTGCTTCGACTCTGATCAGCGAGTTCTTGGTGATCGGCTTCGCCGGACTGGTCGCCATGAAGGACCCGGACCTGTCCGTCGGGACGGTGTGGACGGTCAGCGGCATCGCGATGTTCCTGTGCGTCGCGCTGTGCGGCGTGGTCACCCGGCCCGGCGGCGTCGCCTTCGGCTGGGCCCTGCAGATCGCGCTGATCGCCTCCGGCTTCGTCGTGCCGTCCATGTTCTTCCTGGGCGCGATCTTCGCCGCCCTGTGGTGGGCCTCCGTGCACTACGGGCGGAAGATCGACGAGGCGAAGGCGAGGTTCGCGGCCCAGGCCGAGGTCTCCGCGCCCGACGCCGCCTGACGCTGCGTGACAGGCGCCGCGACACGCCCGGTAACCTCAGTCATCACCTCGCACAACCGCACACCCCCAAGGGAGCCCGTCGTGACCCAGCGCAGCCTCGTCCTCCTCAAGCCCGACGCCGTCCGTCGTGGCCTGACCGGCGAGATCATCAGCCGTATCGAGCGCAAGGCCGGCTGGCAGATCACCGCGCTGGAACTGCGCACCCTGGACGCCGAGACGCTGGAGCAGCACTACGGCGAGCACAAGGGCAAGCCCTTCTACGAGCCGCTGGTCGAGTTCATGGCGTCCGGCCCGGTCGTCGCCATGGTCGTCGAGGGTGAGCGGGTCATCGAGGGCGTGCGCGCGCTGGCCGGCCCCACCGACCCGATCGCCGCCGCCCCCGGCTCCATCCGCGGGGACTTCGGCGTGATCGTCCGGGAGAACCTGATCCACGCCTCCGACTCCGAGGAGTCCGCCGAGCGCGAGCTGAAGATCTTCTTCCCGGGTCGGGTCTGAACCTTCTTCGGGACACGCCGGACGGCTCTTTTTTCTGACAGGCCGTCAGTCGAATGGCCGAGGCGGAGCCGGGGCGGTCGCGTAAAAGCGACCGCCCCGTGGCATATGCGCGCCTGATCGGGGGAACGGATGCCCCCGTTGGCCCGTCTCCACAAGCGAGGCGCCGCGCCATCTGCTGACAATGGCGAAGACCCTCGCGCAGTGTTCGCGAAAGCGCGTCTACGATGGAAGCCTCCACGCGTCACTGCACCCACTTCGCCTACCTGAAAAGCCCTCAAAAGCTCCTGGGAAGGCCAGTCGAATCCTGATGGGGAACTCAATGTCGTTCATCGGCCGTGACATGGCTGTCGACCTCGGGACCGCCAACACGCTGGTGTACGTCAGGGGTCGCGGGATCGTACTCAACGAGCCGTCCGTCGTCGCGATCAACACCAACACCGGTGGCATCCTCGCGGTCGGCGCCGAAGCGAAGAAGATGATCGGGCGCACGCCCGGCAACATCGTTGCCGTGCGCCCGCTGAAGGACGGCGTCATCGCCGACTTCGAGATCACCGAGCGGATGCTCCGCTACTTCATCCTGAAGATCCACAAGCGGCGTTATCTGGCTCGCCCGCGGGTCGTCGTCTGTGTGCCCTCGGGCATCACGGGCGTCGAGCGCCGCGCCGTCATCGAGGCGTCGTCCCAGGCCGGCGCCCGACAGGTGCACATCATCGAGGAGCCCATGGCCGCGGCCATCGGCTCCGGCCTGCCGGTCCACGAGGCCACGGGCAACATGGTGGTGGACATCGGCGGCGGCACCACGGAGGTCGCGGTCATCTCGCTCGGCGGCATCGTCACCGCCCAGTCCATCCGCGTCGCGGGTGACGAGCTGGACAACGCCATCATCCAGCACGTGAAGAAGGAGTACAGCCTTCTGCTGGGTGAGCGCACGGCCGAACAGATCAAGATCACGATCGGTTCGGCGTACGACCTCGACGCTGACGAGCACACCGAAATCCGTGGCCGGGACCTCGTCTCCGGGCTGCCCAAGACCGTCGTCATCTCGGCCGCCGAAGTACGCAAGGCCATCGAGGAGCCGGTCAACGCGATCGTCGACGCCGTCAAGACCACCCTCGACAAGTGTCCGCCTGAGCTGTCCGGCGACATCATGGACAGGGGCATCGTCCTGACCGGCGGCGGCGCGCTGCTGCGCGGGCTCGACGAACGGCTGCGCCGGGAGACCGGAATGCCGATCCACATCGCCGAGGACCCGCTGGACAGCGTGGCGCTCGGCAGCGGCAAGTGCGTCGAGGAGTTCGAGGCACTCCAGCAGGTGCTGGACGCCTCGCCCCGCAGATGACGTAACACTTCGGTTCCGCCGTACGAGACGATCTCCTCTCGTGCGGCGGATCGTTGATATAGAGGGTTGCGGTACCGGATGCGCGTGAAGCGCCCGTCGTACCGAATCAGCTGAATTCCTGAACACCGCCACGTACATTCCGAGATTCCCGAATTCGACGAGGAAGGCACGGCCGCCGCACGTGAGGGACACGAAAGAGAGCCGGCTGCTCCTGGTGCTGCTGATCGCCATCGCGTTCGCACTGATCACGGTGGACATCCGCGGTGGGGAGGACTCCCCGGTCGACGGTGCCCGGCAGGCCGCGGCGGGCGTCTTCGGTCCGATCGAGAACGGGGTGTCGTCCGCGGTCGACCCGGTCGGCAACGCGGTCTCCGCCATCCGCGACTCCGGCGACCGGCACGACCGGCTCGCCGAGCTGGAGACGCAGAACGCGGCCCTGAAGGCGAAGCTCGGCAGCGACGAGCGCGGCCGCAGCCGCCTGAAGCAGCTCGACAAGATGCTCGGGCTGGCCGGCGCCGGCCAGTACGGCATCAAGGGCGCCCAGGTCATCGCCATAGGAGCCGCGCAGGGCTTCTCCTGGACCATCACCATCGACGCCGGCGCCGACGACGGCATCAAGCGCGACATGACCGTCCTCAACGGCGACGGCCTCGTGGGCCGCGTGACCACCGTCGGCCCGGGCACCGCCACCGTGCTGCTCGCCAACGACCCCGACTTCACCGTCGGCACCCGGATGGAGGCCAGTGACGAACTCGGCTTCGCCTCCGGCCAGGGCGGCCGGCCCCTGCGCGTCGAACTCCTCAACGGCAAGGCCGACGTCAAGAAGGGCGACCGCCTGGTCACCTTCGGCTCCCAGGCCGACAAGCCGTTCGTGCCCGGCGTGCCCGTAGGCGTCGTCTCCCGCATCGACCCCTCCGGCGGCGACCTGACCCGCACCCTCGACGTAACGCCGTACGTCAGCTTCACCAAGCTCGACATCATCGGCGTCGTCGTCCAGGCCCCGCAGAAGGACCCGCGCGACACGGTGCTCCCGGACAAGCCGAAGCCGAAACCCACGCCGACCGTCACGGTGACCGCGACCCCGTCCGCCGGGGCCGGCACCGACGGGGGGACGCAAGGCGAAGAGAACGAGCAGACCGAGCAGAACCAGCAGAACGAGCAGTAGGAGTTCTCACCCCATGCGCGTCAACCGGATCCTGCTGTCCGTCTCCCTCGTCGTCGTCGCCCTGGTGCTCCAGGTGAGCGTCCTCGCCCGCCTCCACCTGCCCGGCGCCGTCCCCGACCTGCTGCTCCTCACCGTCCTCGGCCTCGCCCTGGTCTACGGCCACGTCGGCGGCGCCCTCGTCGGCTTCGGCGCCGGACTGCTCGCCGACCTCGCCCCGCCCGCCGACCACGCCGCCGGCCGCTACGCCCTGGTGCTCTGCGTCATCGGCTACCTCGCCGGCCTCGCCAAACCGGAGAACGGCCGGCTCAGGACGGCCACCGGCCCCATGGCCGTCGTGGTCGTCGCCGCCCTCGGCACCACCCTGCTGTACGCCGGCGTCGGCGCCCTCGTCGGCGACACCGCCGCCCGCCATGTCGGCCTGCCCAGCCTGCTGTTCACGGCCGCCCTGTACGACCTGCTGCTCGCGCCCTTCGTCGTCCCCGGCATCATGGCCCTGGCCAGACGCGCCGAGAACGACCCGCTGGCCGAGACCAACTCCGCCGGCCAGAAGACCGACATCGCCTCCGGCTGGCTCTCCGGCGGCACCGGGCTGCGCATCGGCAACCAGCGCAACGGACTGCGGGTGAAGGCGGCGCGGGCGCGGGTCGCCCGGGCCGGACGCATCAAGGGGGTCAAGCGGCTGTGACGACGCGGCAGCACACGACGCGGCCGTGCGCGACGCGGCCGTACCCAAGGACCACGCACCTCACGAGGGGGAGGCAGCCGCGGTGACCAACATCCCCGAGACCGGCCGCAGCACACGCGTCCAGACCCGGCTCGTCGTCATCCAGATCCTCGTCCTCTCCCTTCTCGGCACCCTCGGCGGCCGGCTCTGGTACCTCCAGATCCGCCAGGGCGACGAGTACGCCAAGGAGGCCTCCGGCAACCACGTCCAGCAGGTCGTCCAGCCCGCCCCCCGCGGCTCGATCCTGGACGCCCGCGGCGTGGCGCTCGCCGACAACGAGACCCGGCTCGTCGTCTCCGCCTCCCGCACCGACCTGCTCAAGATGAAGGACGACGGCAAGGCCGTCCTCACCAAGCTCGCCGGGGTCCTGGGCATGACGCCCAAGGAGGTCATGGACAAGGTCCGGCTGTGCGACGCCGAGACCCCCCAGCCCTGCTGGAACGGCTCGCCCTACCAGCCGATCCCCGTCACCGACGAGGCCACCCCCAAGCAGGCCCTCCAGATCCGCGAACGGGCCGAGGACTTCCCCGGCATCACCGCCGAGCCCGAGGCGATGCGCCGCTACGCCGCCCCCGGCCAGTCCAACACCGCGCAGGTCCTCGGCTACCTCTCGCCCGTCACCGACGAGGAGATCCAGAAGGCCCAGGACACCGACTCGCCCTTCCTGCGCTCCGACCAGGTCGGCCGCTCCGGCCTGGAACGCCAGTACGACAAGGCGCTGCGCGGCAAGGCCGGCGTCACCCGCTACGAGGTCGACAACCTCGGCCGCGTCATCGGCGAGGCCGAGTCCGACCCCGGCGTGCCCGGCTCCAACCTCGTCACCAGCATCGACGCCCGCGTCCAGCGGGTCGCCGAGTACGAGCTGAACGAGGCGATGAAGGAAGCCCGCAAGCAGTACGACGACAACACCGGCGAGAACTACAAGGCCGACGCCGGCGCCGTCGTGGTGATGGAGGCCAAGACCGGCCGCGTCGTCGCCATGGCCTCCAACCCGACGTACGACCCGAACGCCTGGGTCGGCGGCATCGACGCCGCCGACTACAAGAAGCTCACCGGCAAGGACTCCAACTACCCGCTGCTCAACCGGGCCACCCAGGGCCAGGCGGCCCCCGGCTCGATCTTCAAGGTGATCTCCACGTCCGCCGCCGTCGAGGCCGGCTACGACTTCGACGGCGGCTACGACTGCTCCAGCTCCTACTCCGTCGGCGGCCAGGTCTTCAAGAACTACGAGTCCGCCAGCTACGGCTCGATCGACCTCGGCCGCGCCCTGGAACTCTCCTGCGACACCGTCTACTACCGCCTGGCCCACCAGGAGTGGAAGAAGGACGGCGGCAACAACCCGAAGAACCCCAACGACTACTTCTACAAGGCCGCCCACGAGTTCGGCCTCGGCAAGAAGACCGGCATCGACCTCCCCAACGAGGTCACCGGCCGCGTCCCCGACCGCCAGTGGAAGCAGGACTACTGGGAGGCCAACAAGGACGCCTGGTGCAAGTCCGGCAAGAAGGACGGCACCTACGTCGAGAAGCTCGCGTACGAGGGCTGCCTCGAAGGCAACAAGATGCGCGCCGGTGACGCCATCAACTACTCCATCGGCCAGGGCGACACCCTCACCACCCCCATCCAGATGGCCACCATCTACGCGGCCATCTCCAACGGCGGCACCATGTACGACCCGAGCATCGGCAAGGCGGTCATCAGCCCCGACGGCAAGGAGATCCGCCCGATCGAGCCCGAGGCCCACGGCAAGCTGCCGATAAGCAAGACCACGCTGGCCAAGATGGACGACGCCCTCGAAGGCGTCGCCACCCGCGGCACCGCCGCCTGGCGGTTCGCACAGGACGGCTGGCCGCAGGACAAGATCCCGATGCACGCCAAGACCGGTACGGCCGAGGTCCACGGCAAGCAGACCACCTCCTGGTTCGCCACGTACACCGACGAGTACTCGATCGTCATGACGATCTCCCAGGGCGGTACCGGCTCCGGCGCCTCCGGCCCCGCCGTCCGCAACATCTACGACGCCCTGTACGGCGTCTCGGACGACGGCGAGGTCGACAGCAAGAAGGGACTGCTGCCCAAGCCGCAGGCGAAGCTCCCGACGATCAAGGCGGACGGCACCATCCCCGCCCCGAAGATGCCCAAGGACGCAGTCAAGGACCTGCTGCCGAAGGAGAAGGCCTCCCCGGAGGAGGAGTACGCCCCCATCGACGGACAGGAACAGGGAGCGACGACGCCGACGCAGAACGGCGACAACCGCGACACGCGCCGTCACCGACGACGCGGCGGCGCGGGCCGGCGCGGCGGCGGACAGCGCAGTGCGGGCAGAAGCGGAAGCCGGAGGGCGCGCGCATGACCGGTTCCAACAGCTTCCAGGTCTCCGGATACGGGCCCGAGAAGGCCGGGTGGACCCGACTGCTCGCCCGGGACTCGATGGCGCGCCGGCTCGACTGGCCGATACTGCTGGCCGCCGTAGCGCTCTCGCTGATGGGCTCGCTGCTCGTCTACTCCGCGACCCGCAACCGCACCGAACTCAACCAGGGCGACCCGTACTACTTCCTGACCCGGCACCTCCTGAACACCGGCATCGGGCTCGCCCTGATGGTCGGCGTCGTCTGGCTCGGCCACCGCGCCCTGCGCACCGCCGTGCCGGTCCTCTACGGCGCGTCCGTCTTCCTGATCCTGCTGGTGCTCACCCCGCTCGGCTCGACCATCAACGGCGCCCACTCCTGGATCAAACTCCCCGGCGGCTTCTCCCTCCAGCCCTCGGAGTTCGTGAAGATCACGATCATCCTGGGCATGGCGATGCTGCTGGCCGCCCGCGTCGACGCGGGGGACCGGCCGAACCCGGACCACCGGACCGTGCTCCAGGCCCTGGGCCTGGCCACCGTGCCGATGCTGATCGTGATGCTCATGCCCGACCTCGGCTCGGTCATGGTCATGGTCATCATCGTGCTGGGCGTGCTGCTCGCCTCCGGCGCCACCAACCGCTGGGTGTTCGGCCTGATCGGCGCCGGAACCGCCGGCGCGCTCGCCGTCTGGCAGCTCGGCATCCTCGACGACTACCAGATCGCCCGATTCGCCGCCTTCGCCAACCCGGAACTCGACCCCGCGGGCGTCGGCTACAACACCAACCAGGCGCGCATCGCCATCGGCTCCGGCGGCCTCACCGGCTCCGGCCTCTTCCACGGCTCACAGACCACCGGCCGCTTCGTCCCCGAACAGCAGACCGACTTCGTCTTCACGGTCGCCGGAGAGGAACTCGGCTTCCTCGGCGCGGGCCTCATCATCGCCCTGCTCGGCGTGGTGCTCTGGCGCGCCTGCAAGATCGCCCGCGAGACCACCGACCTGTACGGCACGATCGTCGCCGCCGGAATCGTCGCCTGGTTCGCCTTCCAGACCTTCGAGAACATCGGCATGACGCTCGGCATCATGCCGGTCACCGGCCTGCCGCTGCCCTTCGTGTCGTACGGCGGCTCGTCGATGTTCGCCGTGTGGCTCGCGGTCGGGCTGCTCCAGTCGATCACGGTGCAGAGACCGATGTCCGCCTGAGCACGGGCCCGGCCGGGCTGCGGGCCACGGGCGGTACGGGGGACCTCCTTCGCCGGGTTAGGCTGGATGGTCCCCCTTGTCAGCACACAAAGGTTCCCTGAGATGCCTGCCGAAGCCGCCGAGCCTGTGAAGTCTGTGTTTCCGCAGCTCGAAGCTCTGCTCCCGCATGTGCAGAAGCCGATCCAGTATGTCGGCGGAGAGCTCAACTCCACGGTCAAGGAGTGGGAATCCTGCGACGTCCGCTGGGCCCTGATGTACCCCGACGCGTACGAGGTCGGTCTGCCCAACCAGGGCGTCATGATCCTCTACGAGGTGCTCAACGAGCAGCAGGGCGTCCTCGCCGAGCGCACCTACAGCGTGTGGCCGGACCTTGAGGAGCTGATGCGGGAGCACTCCGTCCCGCAGTTCACCGTCGACAGCCACCGCCCGGTGCAGGCCTTCGACGTCTTCGGCCTCTCCTTCTCCACGGAGCTGGGCTACACCAACATGCTGACCGCCCTGGACCTGGCCGGCATCCCGCTGGAGGCCAAGGACCGCGGCATGGACGACCCGGTCGTCCTGGCCGGCGGACACGCGGCCTTCAACCCCGAGCCGATCGCCGACTTCATCGACTGCGCGGTCATCGGCGACGGCGAGCAGGCCGTCCTGGAGATCACCGCGATCATCCGCGCCTGGAAGGCCGAGGGCCGCCCCGGCGGCCGCGAGGAACTCCTCCTCCGCCTGGCGAGGACCGGCGGCGTGTACGTCCCCGGCTTCTACGACGTCGAGTACCTCCCCGACGGCCGTATCGCCCGCGTCGTACCGAACCGCAGCGGTGTTCCGTGGCGGGTGAGCAAGCACACGGTCATGGACCTCGACGAGTGGCCCTACCCCAAGCAGCCCCTCGTCCCCCTCGCCGAGACCGTCCACGAGCGCATGTCGGTGGAGATCTTCCGCGGCTGCACCCGCGGCTGCCGCTTCTGCCAGGCCGGCATGATCACCCGCCCGGTGCGCGAGCGCTCCATCACCGGCATCGGCGACATGGTCGAGAAGGGCCTGAAGGCCACCGGCTTCGAAGAGGTCGGCCTCCTGTCCCTCTCCTCGGCCGACCACTCGGAGATCGCCGACGTCGCCAAGGGCCTCGCGGACCGGTACGAGGAGGACAAGATCGGCCTGTCCCTCCCCTCCACCCGCGTCGACGCCTTCAACATCGACCTGGCCAACGAGCTGACCCGCAACGGCCGCCGCTCGGGCCTCACCTTCGCCCCCGAGGGCGGCTCCGAGCGCATCCGCAAGGTCATCAACAAGATGGTCTCGGAGGACGACCTCATCCGGACCGTCGCCACGGCCTACGGCAACGGCTGGCGCCAGGTGAAGCTGTACTTCATGTGCGGCCTGCCCACCGAGACCGACGACGACGTCCTCCAGATCGCCGACATGGCCACTCGCGTCATCCAGAAGGGCCGCGAGGTCTCCGGCTCCGGCGACATCCGCTGCACGGTCTCGATCGGCGGCTTCGTCCCCAAGCCCCACACCCCCTTCCAGTGGTCGCCGCAGCTCTCCGCCGAGGAGACGGACGCCCGCCTGCAGAAGCTCCGCGACAAGATCCGCGGCGACAAGAAGTACGGCCGCTCCATCGGCTTCCGCTACCACGACGGCAAGCCCGGCATCGTCGAGGGCCTCCTCTCCCGCGGCGACCGCCGCATCGGCGCCGTCATCCGCGCCGTCTACGAGGACGGCGGCCGCTTCGACGGCTGGCGCGAGCACTTCTCGTACGACCGCTGGATGGCCTGCGCCGACAAGGCCCTGGAGCCCTTCGGCGTCGACGTCGACTGGTACACCACCCGCGAGCGCGGCTACGAGGAGGTCCTCCCCTGGGACCACCTCGACTCCGGCCTCGACAAGGAATGGCTCTGGGAGGACTGGCAGGACGCCCTCGACGAGACCGAGGTCGACGACTGCCGCTGGACGCCGTGCTTCGACTGCGGGGTGTGCCCGGCGATGGACACGGAGATCCAGATCGGCCCGACCGGCAAGAAGCTGCTGCCGTTGTCCGTGGTCAAGTAGGACCGCACGGCACGACGCCGCAGGATCCGAATCGGGTCGCGCGGCGTCTTCATGGGCATGGTGGATCTGGAGAAGGCGCCCGGGGTGGGTCCGCGGGAGGAAGCGGTGCGGCGGTCGGATGCCGAGGGGTGTCTGGTCGTGGCGATCCGGATTCCGGTGCGGATCGTGGTCCTGGTGCTGGTCCTGCCGGTGCGGATGGTGTGGGACGCCCTGGTCGTCGCCGGGAGGGTGCTGCGGGACACGGTGCTGCGGCCGTTCGGGCGGGCGCTGGCGTGGCTCGGGCGGGCCGTCTTCGTGTGGCCGCTGGTCGGGGTGTGGCGTTATGTCCTCGTGCCGCTGGCCAAGGGGGTCGCCTGGCTCGGGAACGTGCTGCTCGTCGTGCCGGCGGTGTGGGTGTACCGGTGGCTGCTGACGCCGGTCGGGCATGGGCTCGCCTGGTTCTTCATGGGTGTGGGGGCCGCGTTCGCGGCCGTCGGGCGGGGGCTGTACGCCGGTCTCGCCTGGCTGGCGCGGTATCTCGTCGTCGTACCGGCGGCGTGGCTCTACGCCTGGGTGCTCACTCCGGTCGGGCACGCGCTCGCCTGGTGCGGCAGAGGGCTGGCCTGGTGCGGCAGGGGACTGCTCTGGTGCCTGGGCATGGTCGTCACCGGTGCGGGCACGGCCCTGTACTGGATCGTCCGGGTGCTGCTGGTGCTGCCCGCCCTGGCGCTGTGGCGGTGGGTGCTCACGCCGATAGGCCGGGTGCTCGCCGTCATCGGGAGGGAGGTCCTGGACGCCCTCGGGCACGCCTGGCGGATCGCGGGGCACATCTCGCGCGCCGTCGGGCGGTTCCTCGGCACCCTCTTCCGGTGGACCGTCGCCGAGCCGGCGCGATGGGCGTACCGGAGCGTCCTGACGCCGGTGGGGCACGCCGTGCGGGACGCCGTCCTGCGGCCGCTCGCCGAGGGCGCGCGCGGCGTGGGGCGGGCGGCCCGGCAGGCGCTCGGCTCCGCCCGGTTGTCCGTGCGGCAGGCCCGCGCCGATGTGCGCCGGACGCTCTTCGGAGAGCCGGCGAAGCAGCGGACGGCGGTACGGCGGGAACCATCCGCGGCCGAGGCACGTACTCTTGGTAGCAGTACGACCGCTCTCACGAAGGACTGAACGACACTGGGCAAGCGACAGCCCGAAGGCCCGCCGCCCGTACCCGCGGTGCAGCGCATCCGACTGCGTTACACCAAGCGCGGCCGCCTCCGGTTCACCAGCCACCGTGACTTCCAGCGCGCCTTCGAGCGTGCCCTGCGCCGCGCCGAGGTGCCCATGGCGTACTCGGCGGGGTTCACGCCGCATCCGAAGGTGTCGTATGCCAATGCCGCACCCACCGGCACGGGCAGTGAGGCGGAGTACCTGGAGATCGCGCTCACCGAAGCGCGCGACCCGGAGCGGCTCAGGCTGCTCCTCGACGAGTCGCTGCCCACCGGGCTCGACATCGTGGAGGCGGCCGAGGCCCGGACCTCCGGACTCGCCGACCGGCTGACGGCTTCCGTGTGGGAGCTGCGGCTGACCGGTGTGGATCCCGCGGAGGCCGAACACGCCGTGGCGGCCTTCAACGCGGCCCCGGCCGTGGAGGTCCAGCGCAGGACCAAGAACGGCGTCCGTACCTTCGACGCCCGCTCCGCGGTCGCGCATCTCGAGAGCGTCACCACGTACGGTTCGCCGGCTGATAGGCCGACCGACCAGCCCTGTGCGATACTGCGGCTGGTTGTTCGGCACGTGACGCCTGCCGTACGACCCGACGACGTCCTGTCCGGTCTTCGCGCCGTGGCCGACCTGGCGCCGCCGGTCCCCGCAGCGGTGACCAGGCTGGCGCAGGGGCTGTTCGATGAAGAGACCGGTGCGGTGACCGACCCGCTCGCGCCCGACCGCGAGGCAGAAGCGCCCGAGCCGCAACCGGCCGCCGCTTCCGCCGCCGCGAAGGCGTCGGCGTAAGGAAGGTTCCGCTCAGGGACGGACGTCGCAGCGCCGCCCTCGAACTCGGGAGCCACCTGGGTCGGGCAGCGCACCGACCACAAGACTTTCGCCAGGCCGTGCACGACAAGGGGTACGGAACCGGCGAGACAAGACACGGAGAGCTTCCGAGCGGCGCCCGCGCCCCGGACGGCGGCGACCGCGCATCGCGCGAGCCGCGGACGTCACCGGCGGTCGACATGGTCGATGCCGGACCAGGCGCGGCGCCCGGGAGCCTGACGGGAGAAACCCCCGCATGCTCGAACCGACCGAACCCACAGAGTCCTCGACCACCTCGACGGGCTCCGAATCGAACACCCCCAGCGACACCCTGCCGCCGCGCCGTCGGCGCAGGGCCGCGTCCCGCCCGGCTGGCCCGCCGTCCGGTGCTCCCGAGGCGCCGGCGGAGACCGTCGCGCCGGCCGAGGTGACCGACGAGGCGGAAGAGGCGGAGGCCGAGGCCGCCGCCGAGGTGCCCGAGGCGATTCCGGAGCCCGCGTCCGCGGGTCGGCCGCGGCGCCGTGCGGTGCGCCGCGCCTCCGCGCCCGCCGGGGCCCCGACGTCGGCGGAGACGGCCGAGACCGTCGTGCCGGCGTCCACCGCCGCAGAGGCGCCCGCTGCCGCTGAGACGCCCGCGCCCGCCGAGGCCGAGGACGCCGCCCCGCGCCGTGCCCGGCGTCGCGCCACGCGCAGTGTGACCGCGCCGACCGCGCCGACCGAGTCGGCCGCCGAGGAGGCGTCCGCCGCTCCGGTGTCGGACGCCGCGCCCGCCGAGACGCCCGCTGCCGCCGAGTCCGAGGACGCCGCTCCGCGCCGCGCCCGGCGTCGTGCCACGCGCAGTGTGACCGCCCCGACCGCGCCGACCGAGTCGGTCGCCGAGGAGGTGTCCGCCGCTTCGGTGTCGGAGGCCGCGCCCGCCGAGACGCCCGCTGCCGCCGAGTCCGAGGACGCCGCTCCGCGCCGCGCCCGGCGTCGTGCCACGCGCAGTGTGACCGCCCCGACCGCGCCGACCGAGTCGGTCGCCGAGGAGGCGTCCGCCGCTTCGGTGTCGGAGGCCGCGCCCGCCGAGACGCCCGCTGCCGCCGAGGCCGAGGACGCCGCTCCGCGCCGTAACCGGCGTCGCGCCACGCGCAGTGTGACCGCCCCGACCGGCGCGCCCGCCGGTGCCGGCGTCGAGGTGAGCGAGCCCGCCCCGGCCCCCGAGGCCGCGCAGGCGGCCCCCGAGACGCCGGAAGAGACCGCCGCGCCCGTCGAGGACGCCGCTCCGCGTCGTGCGCGCCGCCGGTCCACCCGTAAGGCCGCCACCGGTTTCGCCGCGCCGGCGCAGACCGCCTCCGACGAGGCGGACGCTCCCAAGCGCCCGTCGCGTCCCGCCGTCGCGGTGTTCCAGGCGCCCGTGTTCGCCGAGCCGCAGTTCCAGACGCCCGAGCGGGCCGCCGCCGAGGCCGCCGCCGAGGCGGCCGGGGCCGAGCCGGAGAAGGCGCCGCAGGAGACCGAGGAGCTCCCGGAGGAGCAGTCCGCCGGGTCGCGTCGGCGTCGCAAGCGCCGGGGCGCCGCCGCCGAGGAGGTCACCGAGGAGCGGGCCGCCGCCGTCGTGAAGCAGGACGAGCCGAAGGCCGAGGCCGAGACGGACGCCGACTCCGACGCCGACGAGGTCGGCGAGGACCACGACGACGCCGAGGGCTCCGAGGAGTCCGGTTCGCGCCGTCGCCGTCGCAGGGGTGGCCGCCGCCGTCGCCGGGGCGACGCCGCCGAGGGCGACTCCGCCGACGGCGACGAGTACGCCGCCGAGCAGGCCGCGCAGGCCGATCAGGACGCCGAGGACACCGCCGAGCAGGCCGAGGAGGACGCCGAGGAGAACGAGGACGCCTCGGGCGAGGGCGGCGGCTCCAGCAGCAGCCGTCGCCGCCGGCGCCGTCGTCGCCGTGCCGGGGACGGCTCCGGTGACGCCGAGCCGTCGTCCGCCGACGACCCCGAGCGCACCGTCGTCAAGGTCCGCGAGCCCCGTCCCCCGCGGGAGAAGGGCGAGCCGTCCGACGAGGTGCAGTCCATCAAGGGCTCGACCCGCCTGGAGGCCAAGAAGCAGCGCCGCCGGGAAGGCCGTGAGCAGGGACGCCGGCGCGTTCCGATCATCACCGAGGCCGAGTTCCTGGCCCGCCGCGAGGCCGTCGAGCGCGTCATGGTCGTCCGCCAGCACGGCGAGCGCACCCAGATCGGCGTCCTGGAGGACGGCGTGCTCGTCGAGCACTACGTCAACAAGGAGCAGGCCACCTCGTACGTCGGCAACGTCTACCTCGGCAAGGTGCAGAACGTGCTCCCGTCGATGGAGGCCGCCTTCATCGACATCGGCAAGGGCCGCAACGCCGTCCTGTACGCCGGTGAGGTCAACTTCGAGGCCCTCGGCATGTCCGGCGGGCCGCGCCGTATCGAGTCCGCCCTCAAGTCCGGCCAGTCGGTCCTGGTACAGGTCACCAAGGACCCGATCGGCCACAAGGGTGCCCGCCTGACCAGCCAGATCTCGCTGCCCGGCCGCTACCTGGTCTACGTGCCCGAGGGCTCGATGACCGGTATCAGCCGCAAGCTGCCCGACACCGAGCGGTCCCGGCTGAAGACCATCCTCAAGAAGATCGTCCCCGAGGACGCGGGCGTCATCGTGCGCACCGCCGCCGAGGGCGCGAGCGAGGACGAGCTGCGCCGCGACGTCGAGCGGCTCCAGGGGCAGTGGGAGGAGATCCAGAAGAAGGCGAAGAGCGGCGGCAGCTCGAACGCGCCCACGCTGCTCTACGGCGAGCCGGACATGACCGTCCGGGTCGTGCGCGACATCTTCAACGAGGACTTCACCAAGGTCGTCGTCAGCGGTGACGACGCCTGGCAGACCATCCACGGCTACGTGTCCCACGTGGCGCCGGACCTCGCCGACCGGCTGTCCCGGTGGACCAGCGAGGTCGACGTCTTCGCCACGTACCGGATCGACGAGCAGCTCGCCAAGGCGCTGGACCGCAAGGTCTGGCTGCCCAGCGGCGGTTCGCTGGTGATCGACCGGACCGAGGCGATGGTCGTCGTCGACGTCAACACCGGCAAGTTCACCGGTCAGGGCGGCAACCTCGAGGAGACGGTCACCAGGAACAACCTGGAGGCGGCCGAGGAGATCGTGCGCCAGCTGCGGCTGCGCGACCTCGGCGGCATCATCGTCATCGACTTCATCGACATGGTGCTGGAGTCCAACCGGGACCTGGTGCTGCGGCGTCTGCTGGAGTGCCTGGGCCGGGACCGTACGAAGCACCAGGTCGCCGAGGTGACCTCGCTGGGGCTCGTGCAGATGACCCGTAAGCGGGTCGGGCAGGGGCTGCTGGAGTCGTTCTCCGAGACCTGCGTCCACTGCAACGGCCGCGGCGTCATCGTCCACCTGGACCAGCCGACCGCCGCCGCCGGTGGTGGCGGCGGTGGCAAGCGCCGCAAGCGGGCGCGGGCCGGCGGCGGAGAGCAGCCGCACGAGCACGAGGCCGTGGCCGGCGTCGAGACCGGTGTGACGGCGGAGCAGGAGGCGGACACCGAGTCCGAGTCCGAGGTCGCCGCCGAGGTGGCCGAGCCGGTCGCCCTCCCGGCGCCCGACTTCAGCGCGGACGAGGAGCTGTACAGCAGCGCCGCCGAGGCCGAGGCCGCCGCCACGCGCGGTCGTGGCCGGCGCCGCACGAGCCGGCGGGCGTCGGCCCCGGCGGGCGCTCCCAAGGCGGCGAAGGGCGAGGCCCGGCGCGCCGAGGTCCCGACCGCTCAGGACGTCACCGTCCAGGAAGAGGTCGAGCGTCCGGTACGGCAGGAGCCCGCCGCCGAGGTGCTCGCCGAGCCCGCCGCCGTCGAGGACGCCGTCTCCGGTGCCCCGGCCCCGGCCGCCGAGGAGGCTCCGGCCGCCGTCGAGACGCCGGCTGCCGAGGAGGCCGCGCCCAAGGGCCGTACCCGCCGTCGGGCCACCCGGAAGGTGTCCGCACCGGCCGGCTCGCCCGCGGGTGCCGAGGCCGCCGTGCTGACGGTCCCGGAGCAGGCCGCCCAGGCCCCGCAGGCCGAGCAGGCGACGGAGGAGGCACCGGCGGCTGCCGAGGCCCCCGCGGAGCCGTCCGGTACGGCCGCCGAGGGCGCCGCCCCGGCGCGTCCGCGGCGCCGGGCCGTGCGCAAGCCCACCACGTCCACCGCGTCCGAGGAGGCGGCCGTCATGGTCGTCCCGTCGGCCCCGGCGGAGGACGCGGGCGAGACCGCGGCCGTGGCGGGAACCGAGGCGGACACCGCCGAGGAGACCGCTCCGGCCAAGAAGGCGGCGGCCCGCAAGACGGCCAAGAAGGCGACGGCGAAGAAGGCCGCCACCAAGAAGACCGCGACCAAGAAGACGACGACCGCGAAGAAGGCCACGGCCAAGAAGGCGGCCAAGACGACGACCGCCAAGAAGGCCACGGCCAAGAAGACGGCGTCGAAGAAGACCGCGGCGGCTGCCCAGCAGACGCCGTCCTCGGTCACGGCCGCCACCGACGAGGGCTGATCCGGCCGCCTGTCGCAGAATGTGTGGTCCTGTCCGGCCCGGAATCCGCTCGGATTCCGTTCGGGCAGGACCACACGTTTCCCCGGACGTTCCCGGGCGCATCATCACCGGGCAGCCGTGCCACCGAACCGCCCCGCCGACCTGCCCCGCCGAACCGCCCCCGCGAGGAGAGAAGATCACGTGCCGGTACTGACGAGGCTCATCCCCTCGCCGCTCGTAGTGGACATCCGTCCGGGCGCGCTCGACGACCTGGCGAGTGTCCTCGCGGACCAGCGGATCTCCCAGTCCGGAAAGCTCGCCGTGGCGATCAGCGACGGCTCGGGAGCCCGCCTGCGCCGGAGACTGGAGCCGTCCCTGCCCGGCGCCGACTGGTTCGAGGTCGGCGGCGGCACCATCGACGACGCGGTGCGGCTGGCCGACGGCATGAAGGCGAGCCGCTACGACGCGATCGTCGGGCTCGGCGGCGGCAAGGTCATCGACTGCGCCAAGTTCGCCGCGGCCCGCGTCGGCCTGCCCATGGTCGCCGTGGCCACCAACCTCTCCCACGACGGCATCTGCTCGCCGGTGTCGATACTCGACAACGACGCCGGCCGCGGTTCGTACGGCGTGCCGACGCCCATCGCGCTCGTCGTCGACCTCGCGGTGATCCGCGAGGCGCCGATCCGCTTCGTGCGCTCAGGGATCGGCGACGCCGTCTCCAACATCTCCGCGGTCGCCGACTGGGAGCTGGCCCACCGGGTCAACGGCGAGAAGGTCGACGGCCTCGCCGCCGCCCTGGCCCGGCAGGCCGGCGAGGCCGTGCTGCGCCACCCCGGCGGCTGCGGCGACGACGGGTTCCTGACCGTGCTGACCGAGGGCCTGGTGCTGTCCGGCATCGCCATGTCGATCGCCGGGCACACCCGTCCCTCGTCCGGCGCCTGCCACGAGATCAGCCACGCGCTCGACCTGCTGTATCCGAGGCGGGCGGCGAGCCACGGCGAGCAGGTGGGCATCGGCGCGGCCTTCGCGACGTATCTGCGCGGCGACCACGAGGGCTCCCTGCTGATGGCCGGGACGCTGCGCCGGCACGGGCTGCCCGTGGTGGCCCAGGAGATCGGGTTCGACGACGAGGAGTTCGTGCGGGCCGTGGAGTTCGCGCCGCGGACCCGGCCCGGCCGGTACACGGTCCTGGAGCACCTAGACCTGTCGCCCGCGCGGGCCGAGGAGGCGTACGCCGAGTACGTCGCGGCGGTCACGGAGTGAGGCTCCGGGGCCCGGTTTGACCCCTGTCGTGCGGCCCCGTAATCTTGACCGTCGGCGTGTCGACTGACGCGTCACATCCCCGTAAACCTTTCTTCCTTCCGGGTGCGGGCCCCGACGGGCCCCGGCCGGGAGAGGCTGCCCGCGTGTTCACCGGGCGGCTGGACTGCGGGGGTGCCGTTCCAGAGCGAGAGAGTGAGATCCGCGTGTACGCCATCGTGCGCAGCGGTGGTCGCCAGCACAAGGTTGCTGTCGGCGACATCGTTGAGGTTGACAAGATTTCCACCGCCCAGGTCGGCGACACGGTCGAGCTCTCGACCCTGCTCGTGGTCGACGGCGACGCTGTGACCAGCGACCCGTGGGTGCTGGCCGGCATCAAGGTCCAGGCCGAGGTCGTGGACCACCACAAGGGCCAGAAGATCGACATTCTGCGCTACAAGAACAAGACCGGCTACCGCCGTCGTCAGGGCCACCGCCAGCAGTACACGGCGATCAAGGTCACTGAGATCCCCGCGGCTGCGAAGTAAGGGACTGAGAACAGATGGCACACAAGAAGGGCGCATCGTCCACTCGGAACGGTCGCGACTCCAATGCCCAGCGGCTCGGCGTGAAGCGCTTCGGCGGTCAGGCCGTCAACGCGGGTGAGATCCTGGTCCGCCAGCGCGGCACCCACTTCCACCCGGGCGCCGGCGTCGGCCGTGGCGGCGACGACACGCTGTTCGCCCTGCAGGCCGGTGCGGTGCAGTTCGGCACCCACCGTGGCCGCAAGGTCGTGAACATCGTTCCGGTCGCCTGATCGGAAACTTTCGCGAGGCGGACCTCACT
This sequence comes from Streptomyces sp. BB1-1-1, assembly GCF_031597775.1. NCBI lineage: Bacteria > Bacillati > Actinomycetota > Actinomycetes > Kitasatosporales > Streptomycetaceae > Streptomyces > Streptomyces sp. BB1-1-1. The sequence goes on from NZ_CP134203.1 coordinate 5,783,284, forward strand.
TCCCTTCCGGGGAAGCGGGTCCGCCTTTCGCGTGTTACCCAAGAGACACCCACGAGACATTTCCGCATCAAGTAGTAACCGGTAACTGGAGGCACATCCCATGACCACCTTCGTGGACCGCGTCGAGCTGCACGTCGCCGCGGGTAGCGGAGGCCACGGCTGTGCCTCCGTCCACCGTGAGAAGTTCAAGCCGCTCGGCGGCCCGGACGGCGGCAACGGCGGCCGTGGCGGCGACGTGATCCTCACCGTCGACCAGTCGGTGACCACGCTCCTCGACTACCACCACTCGCCGCACCGCAAGGCCACCAACGGCAAGCCCGGCGAGGGCGGCAACCGCTCCGGCAAGGACGGTCAGGACCTGGTCCTGCCCGTGCCCGACGGCACCGTGGTCCTCGACAGGGCGGGCAACGTCCTCGCCGACCTGGTGGGCCAGGGCACCTCCTACGTCGCCGCGCAGGGCGGCCGGGGCGGCCTCGGCAACGCGGCGCTGGCCTCCGCGCGGCGCAAGGCGCCCGGCTTCGCGCTGCTCGGCGTGCCCGGCGACCTCCAGGACATCCAGCTGGAGCTGAAGACCGTCGCCGACGTGGCGCTGGTCGGCTACCCGAGCGCCGGCAAGTCCTCGCTGATCTCGGTGCTGAGCGCGGCCAAGCCGAAGATCGCCGACTACCCCTTCACGACGCTCGTCCCGAACCTGGGCGTGGTGACGGCGGGCTCGACCGTCTACACCGTCGCCGACGTCCCCGGCCTGATCCCCGGCGCCAGCCAGGGCAAGGGCCTCGGCCTGGAGTTCCTGCGGCACGTGGAGCGGTGCAGCGTGCTCGTGCACGTGCTGGACACGGCGACGCTGGAGTCCGAGCGCGACCCGGTCTCCGACCTGGACATCATCGAGGCGGAGCTGCGCGAGTACGGCGGCCTGGACAACCGGCCCCGGATCGTCGTCCTCAACAAGATCGACGTGCCCGACGGCAAGGACCTCGCCGAGATGGTCCGGCCGGACCTGGAGGCGCGCGGCTACCGCGTCTTCGAGGTGTCCGCGGTGGCCCACATGGGCCTGAAGGAGCTGTCCTTCGCGCTGGCCGAGCTGGTGGGCAACGCGCGCGCCGCCCGGCCCAAGGACGAGGCCACGCGGATCGTCATCCGGCCCAAGGCCGTGGACGACGCGGGCTTCTCCGTCACCCGCGAGGAGGACGGCCTGTTCCGGGTGCGCGGCGAGAAGCCCGAACGCTGGGTGCGCCAGACCGACTTCAACAACGACGAGGCCGTCGGCTACCTCGCCGACCGGCTCAACCGCCTCGGTGTCGAGGACAAGTTGATGAAGGCGGGCGCCCGCAACGGCGACGGCGTGGCCATCGGCCCCGAGGACAACGCGGTCGTCTTCGACTGGGAGCCGTCGGTGACGGCCGGCGCCGAGATGCTCGGCCGCCGAGGCGAGGACCACCGCTTCGAGGCGCCCCGCCCGGCCGCCCAGCGCCGCCGGGAACGCGACGCCGAACGCGACGAGGCGGAGCGCGAGTTCGACGGTTTCGAGCCCTTCTAGGCTCGGTACCCGGCTCTCTGGGACACGGCCCGACCCTGCGGGCGGCAGCACGCCGCCCGCAGGGTTACACAGGTGTGTCGAGGCCGTGATCTGCTGTCGAACATCGATGTGTACGTTGTGAGGAGGATGTGGTCACAGCTGTGTGGCCAGGGGTGGGTGAACGGACTGACCAGCCGTTTCCCGAAAGCAGAGAGAAGCCGCCAAGTGAAGATCGCATTTCTCGTCCGGGACCTGTGCCACATGGGGGGCGTGGTCAGCGCGACGCAGAACCTCGCGGGGGCGCTCGCCGAGCGGCACGACGTCGAGATCGTGGCCCTGCGCAAGGTGCGCGACGAGTCGTACTTCCCACTGGACCCGCGGGTGTCCGTCCGGGTGCTCAGCGACATGCGTCCGCACTCGCCGGTCTCCGACGTGGACGACCCGCTGTCCGACAAGTTCCCGCTGATCTACCCGCTCAACGCCGGTGCCAAGACACCCGTGGTGAGCAGGCTCGCGGAACTCAGGCTCCTGGAGTACCTGGAGACCACCGACGCCGACGTCGTCGTCAGCTCCAGCCCGCGGAACACGATCATGCTGGCGCAGGCGCGCGGTGACTACCTGAAGGTCACTCAGGAACACTCGATGCCCGCCATCTACGCCACGGACATCAAGGAACGCCTCTTCCCCGCCTACCGGTCCCTGGACGTCCTCACGGCGCTCACCCCGGAAGAGGTCGCCGCCATCGGCAAGCAGGTGCCCGCGGTCGCCAACCGCCTCGCGGTGATGCCCAACTGCGTACCCGCCTCCACCATCAGGGCCACCGGCACCAACAAGGTCGTGGTCTCCGCCGGGCACCTGACCGGCAACAAGAACCACGCCCTCCTGATCGAGGCCTTCGCCAAGGTCCACGCCGTCGCGCCGGACTGGACGCTGCGCATCTACGGCCACGGCGCCGAGAAGAACAAGCTGCGCGCCCGTATCGAGGAACTGGGGCTCTCCAACAGCATCCTGCTGATGGGCCAGACCTCGCCGGTCACCCCGGAGTTCGGCAAGGGCTCGATCTTCGTCCTGCCCTCCAAGCGCGAGGCGTTCGGCAACGTCGTCGTCGAGGCGATGGCCGCCGGGCTCCCGGTCGTCGCCACGGACGCCGACCACGGGCCGCGCAACATCCTCACCGACGGCGAGGACGGGCTGCTCGTCCCGCGCGATGACGTGGACGCGATGGCGGAGGCGATCCGGAGCCTCGTCCAGGACGACGGGCTGCGGCAGAAGATGGCCGCCGCCGCCGTCCGCAACGCCGAGCGCTTCCACGAGCGGGCCAGCCGCGAACGCTTCGAGGCCATCATCGAGGAGGCCCTCGCCCGCAAGGAGCTGCCCCGCCACGCCACGGCCCGCGTGGACCGGCAGGGCTCCGTCCACGTCGCCGTGGGCACGCTGCCGCCGAGCGCCGGGCAGGCCGACCTCGTGCTGCGCAAGGGCGCCGCCGCGGCCGGCGAGCACCGCTTCCCGTTCTCCGCCGAGGGCGACGCCGTCGTGCCCTGGGACGCCGGGCTGCCGCACGGCACCTGGGAACTGACCCTGGCCACCCGCGAGGGCGACCGCGAGGTGGCACTCGGCACCGACGGCTACGGCTGCGACACCCGGGACCTGCTCGCCGTGGAGCTGCCGCGCCCGCAGGGGCCGGCCCTGGCGGTGCTGCTGCCGCACCTGCACGAGGACGGCGGGCTACGGCTGCGCAGCGCGCTGCGCGACGTCCACGCCGAGGTCGGCCCGGTCAGGGTCGACGAGCGGACCATCGCCCTGAGCGCCGAGCTGTGGGGCGCCCGGCCGGCCGCGGGGGCCGTCGTGGAGGCCGTGCACCGCCGGGACAAGGAGCGGGTGCTGACCTTCCCGCTGCGCGACGAGGGCGACGGCCGGGTGGCGGTGGACATCGACTGCGCGACGCTGGTCGGCGAACACACCGACGCCGACGAGAAGGAAGTCATCTGGGACTTCTCGCTGCGCCCGGCGCCCGACGCGCCCCGGGTGCAGCTGGCCAAGCTCGCGACCGACGTACTGGCGCCGATCAACGTGTTCACCTTCCCGCGCCCGGTGATCAGCGAGGCCGTGGCGGCGGGACCGACGGTACTGACCCGGGCGGTGCGCAAGTCCCGCCGGGCACTCGGCCGGACCCCCGCGCCGCTGCCGCCCACCCGCCGGCGTACGGAACTGCGGCCCTACTTCACCGCCGCCTGCCAGTTCGCGGTCAAGACCGTGCGGCTCTGACCCCGTACCGCGCGACACAAGAGGGCGGGGCCCGGAGGAGAAGTTCCTCCGGGCCCCGCCCTCTCGCGCTGTGCGCCGCTCAGCCCTCCCGGGCCTGCTCCAGCATCCGGTCGACGACCCGCGCGGACGCGTTGCCGTCGTCCAGGTCGCAGAACAGGTGGTGGAAGCGGTCGAACCGGTCCTGGTACTCCGCCTGGACCTGGTCGATGTCCCGGATCGCGTCGACCAGCTCCTTGGAGTTGTCGATCAGCGGGCCGGGGGAGTCCTGCTCGAAGTCGAAGTAGAACCCGCGCAGCGTGTCCCGGTAGTGCTCCAGGTCGTACGTGAAGAACAGCATCGGCCGCTTCAGGTGCGCGTAGTCGAACATCACCGACGAGTAGTCCGTGATCATGATGTCCGCCGCGAGGTAGAGGTCGGCGATGTCCGGGTACTCCGAGGCGTCCCACACGAACCCGTTGCCCGCGCCCGGTACCGCGTCCACCACGTTGGAGTGGCGGCGGATCAGCAGCACGTGGTCGTCACCCAGGCGGCGCTGGGCGTCCTCCAGGTCGATGCGCAGGTCGAACAGGTACTGGCCGGCGCTGTGCGACTGGTCGTCGCGCCAGGTCGGCGCGTACAGGACGACCTTCTTGCCCTCGGGCAGACCGAGCGCCTTCCTGACCCGCGCCGCGATCGCGTCCTTGTCCGGCGAGTACAGGTAGTCGTTGCGGGGGTAGCCCGCCTCCTGGATCTCACCGTCGTAGGAGAACGCCCGCTTGAGGATCGGCGTGCTGAAGCGGTTGGAGGAGACGAGCAGGCTCCACTGCTTGGCCTCCAGCGCCAGCTTCTCCTGGTAGCGCCGGTCGAAGTGCAGCGTGTCGATGTCGTGCCCGATCTTCTTCAGCATCGTGCCGTGCCAGGTCTGCACGATCGACTGGCCCGGCCGGCGCACGATCCAGTCGGGAAGGTGGCCGTTGGTGACGATGTAGCGGCTGGAGGCCAGCGCCTCGTACCACTCCTTGCCCCACATGCGGACCTTCTCGATCCCGTCCGGCAGGTTGACCTGGCCGTCGCGGACCGCCCACAGGTGCTTCAGGCCCGAGTCGCGGCGCTTCAGCTCCTCGTACATCGCGCGCGGGCTGTCCGAGAACTGCTTGCCGTTGTAGCTCAGGTAGAAGACCTGGTCCTTCAGCGGCTGCTGGAACAGCGGCTCGTACACCTCGCTGCGCAGCTCCCGCTGGCGGTACGAGCCGCGCTCCAGGTCGCTCAGCTCGGAGCGCGCGTTGAGCTGCGGGAAGTCGCCCCAGCGGTTCTCCAGCCAGTAGCGGCGGCCACCGAGTTCGGCCTGGACCGGGAAGGAGTCCGCGGCCAGGCGGTCGACCACGAAGGGCACGTCGGGCGCGCTCTCGTCCTCGGGCCGCAGGAAGAGGTTCCAGCGGCCGGCGCGCAGCGGGACGTCGCCGTTGCCGCCGAGCCGGGAGGGGTCGAAGGCCACCTCGAAGCGGCCGTCCTCCAGCCAACGGGTCTCGACGAACCGCTCCTCGTAGCGGTTGCGCGGCTTGAGCAGGAAGCGGGAGCCGGTCAGCCGCGGGTCGGCGTGCCCGGTGAGGGCGATCCGGCCGTCGCGCACGGTGGCGGTGTCGATCAGGGCACGGCGGGTGCGGCCGGAGAACTTCAGGAAGCCGGTGTGGCCGGCCACCACGGCCAGCTCGACCAAGTGCGCCTGGCTGCCGAGCGACGCGGGCAGCGGGAACTCGGCGTCGGACAGCCCCTCCTGCATCACGGTGCCGAACCGGCGCTCCTTGCCCTGCGGGTCGGTCGCGACCAGCACCGTGGACCAGGTGCGCTTCTCCGGCTGGGCCTTCTCGTCGACGCCCTCGTGGAAGACGAGCGCCACGTCGGCCACCGGCACCTCGACCGAGAACGCCTGTCCGCCGCCCTCGCGGGTCACGGTGACGGGGTACTCGAGGGTCTCGGCGCCCTTCTGGTTCTTGACCCGCAGGGCCACCTGCTCGTCCGAGGCGAGCGGCTCGCGGATCTCACCGGTGACCTTGATCCGGTCGCCCTCCAGGGCGCGGCCGGTGATCAGGGCGCGGACCTTCTCGATGCGCAGCTTCAGGGCGCCGCGCTCGACGGACGGCAGCAGCCGGAAGTCGGGGCTCAGCCAGTGATACGGCGGGAAGTTGCAGGACGCGCCGCCGCTGGAGTGGACGGCGTGGCGCCGCACCAGGCCGGAGGAGAAGATGCCGAGGCCCACGTGCCACACGGCCTCCTGCCACTCGCCGCCCTTGCGGAGCCGGGCGGGGTCGATGGTGACCTCCCAGCCGGCCCAGTCGTAGTTGTAGCGGTCCTGGCCGGAGTCGGTGGTGACCTCGGGGCGCGGCACGTTGCGGGCCGGCAGCAGGATGCGGCGGCGGGAGCGGTCCTTGCGGAGCTGGAGCACCTTGACCGAGGCCTTGCGCGACGGCTGGTCGATCTTGTCGATCCAGGCGTTGCCGGACAGCAGGAGCTTGCCCCCGGACCAGCTCACGTCCTGCAGCGGCGCGCGCATGTTCAGGTGCTGGTCGATGCGCAGCGCCTCCTTGGGCAGGTGCAGGTCGGCACCTTCCAGGGAGGGCCACGAGGCGTACTTGCGGACCAGGCCGCTGACCTCGGGCGTCTCGCGGCGGCGCTGGCCGGCCAGCAGGGCGATCAGCTCCTCCATCTGGTGCTTGCGCACCAGCAGCCACTGCACGCGCAGCTCGGCCGGGAGGTCCATGACGACCTTGGGGTCGATGCTGTCGAGGAATCGGTTCGCCGAGCGCAGGAACTCGGCCCGGTACTCCTCGTCGCCGTCCGGCACCACGTTGAGGAACAGCCGCAGGTCGTCGCGGAGGACACGGGTGTCGTACTCGCGCTTGAGGCGGGCGTACGTCTCACCGGGCTGCTCGGCGAGGAAGGCGCTGATCTCCATCACGGAGGTGACGCGGTCGCGCACACCCGCCGGGTCGGTGCGGCGCTGCGTGATCGACGGGGCGGACTCGCCCTCGCGCAGCCGCCAGTAGTAGCAGGGCTCCGAGATGACGTCGACGCTCTCGGCCAGGTAGTGGGCCCGCATCGTGACCGGGGTGTCCTCGTACAGCCGGCCCTCGGGGAAGGCGAAGCCGTTCTTCTCCCAGAAGGTGCGGCGGAAGACCTTGTTGCACGCGATGCGGTCGGCGACGAGCTTGGCGTAGCGGGATATGTGGGTGCCCACCCGGGCCTCGCCGGCCAGCATCCGCATCAGCGGGACCTGCCAGGACTTCTCGCCCCTGAGATGGAACACGTTGCCCGTGGCGAAGTCCGAGCCGCTCTCGTCGAGGCTGCCGACCATGAGCCGGTAGGCGTCCGGCGGTATCAGGTCGTCGCTGTCGACGAAGGTCAGGAACTCCGCGTCCGGCGCCAGGTGCGCCATGCCGGTGTTGCGGGCGGCGCCGAGGCCGCCGTTCTCCTTGCGTATGAGCTTGAAGCGCGCGTCGCGGGAGGCGTACTCCTCGGCGATGGCGGCGGAGCCGTCCGGTGAACCGTCGTCCACCATCAGGACCTCGAAGTCGCGGAAGGTCTGTGCCGCGAGCGAGTCCAGACAGGCGGGGAGGTAACGCTCCACGTCGTAGATGGGGACGATGACACTGAGCCGAGGGGCCATGGCTTGGTGATCTCCTTTCGGGGTCAGGCCCGCTCGACCAGTTCGAGCGACTGGGCGGGGGTCGGGGCGTGAGGGCGTTCGTCGAACGGGACGACGGGCAGCAGGCTCTCTTCACCGAGGAAGACGCGTCGCACGACGCGTTCGGCTGCGTGTCCGTCGTCGAATTCGCAGAAACGCCGGCGGAAGGCGTCCCGGCGCTCGGTCGTGTCCCGGCTGTCGTACTCGCCCGAGGCGAGCAGCCGCAGCAGCTCCGCCTGGGTCGTGGCCACCGCGCCGGGCGGTTCCTGGAGCAGGTCGAAGTAGGTGCCGCGCACCGCGGAGTAGACGTCCCAGTCGGGGACGTAGCTGATGATCGGGCGGTCCAGTACGGCGTAGTCGAACATCGCCGAGGAGTAGTCCGTGATCAGGGCGTCCGCGGCGAGGTACAGCTCCTCCACCCGGGCGTGCCCGGAGACGTCGACGATGCGGCCGGTGCGGCGCAGTTCGGCGACGTGCGGGGAGCTGCCGTAGAAGTAGTGGCCGCGCACCAGCAGGGTCACGTCCGGCCCGAGCTCGTCGGCGATCCGGGCCAGGTCCAGCGGCGGGGTGAAGCCCGGCTGGTACTCGCGGTGCGTCGGCATGTAGAGGAACGCCTTGGCGCCGTCGGCCAGTCCCAGCGCCGCGCGCGCCGCGCGCACGTCCTCGGACGTGGCGTTGACGAGGGCGTCGTTGCGCGGGTAGCCGGTCTCCAGCGTCGTGTACGAGCAGGGGTAGACCCGCTCCCAGATCACGGTCGAGAACTGGTTGGCACTGATGCTGAAGTCCCAGCGGTCGCACCGCTCCAGGAGCTTCTCGAAGTCCATGTCGGTGGAGGCCGGGAACTTCTGCTGGTCCAGGCCCATGGTCTTCAGCGGGGTGCCGTGGTGGGTCTGCACATGGACCTGGCCCTCCCGCTTCACCACGGAGTCCGCGAAGTTCACGTTGTTCACGAGGTACTTGGCGCGGGCCAGGGCCGCCCAGTACTCGCGCGAGCCCACCCGCACGGCCCGCACGCCCTTGGGCACCTGCGCCGCGTTCTCCGCGCGGACCGCCCACACGCGGCGCATGTGCGGGGCCAGCCGGGCCAGTTCGGCGTCGATGGCGGCGGGGTTGCAGGAGACGCTGCGGCTCCAGTAGGCGGAGAACAGCACCAGGTTGTCGTCCAGCGGCAGCCTGAGCTGGGACTGGTAGAACGCGCCCATGGCACTGCGCTTGGACCGGTTGAGCGCGGTACGGGTGCGGGTCTTGACCCGCTGGCGGAACTTCACCGCCGCGAGCGCGCTCACCATGGTCGTGTACGCGTCGCGCTCCAGCATCCCGTACTTGTGACCGCGGCCCCCGGCGGGCCGGGTGAAGCCCTTGGGCAGGCGGGCGCGGTAGTCGGCCGAGGCGCGGTGGAAGAACTCCGCCCGCGCGTCCTGCGGCAGGCGGCCCGGGCGCTCCAGGACGGTCAGGTAGTGGTCGGCCATCTTGCGGAACAACGGGCCGCGCCACTCGGCGAGTTCCTCGTGCGCGTCGAGGAAGTCGAAGACCCGCTGGTACTGGTCGAAGACGTCGAAGTGCTTGCGGCTGACCGTCTTGAGGATGTTGCCGCCCTCGCGGCGCTGCCGGTAGCGCACGCAGACGCGGTCCAGTACGGCGATCCGCTCGGCGCTGATCAGGGAGCAGAACGTCCAGGGGGCGTCCTCGTAGTACCCGGGCGGGAAGGTGAGCCCGGTCCGGGTGACGAAGTCGCGCCGGTAGGCCTTGTTCCAGACGATCTGCAGCAGGTCGAGCAGCTTGGGGCGCTCGGCGAGGGAGAAGACGTCCGGGCCGTCCTGCTTGAGGAGATCGGCCCGCAGGTTCGGGCGGACCCTGCCGTCCCAGTAGGTGCGGGCGTAGTCGAAGACCAGAATCTCGGGATTGTCCGTGGCGTCGAGCCGGTCGCGAATGGCGGACAAGGCACCGTCGGACAACGTGTCGTCACTGTCTAGGAACAACACGTAATCGCCCGTGGCCTTTTCCAGTCCCGCGTTGCGCGCACGCCCCAGGCCCACGTTTTCCGTGAGGTGAATCACATGAATCCGGGAGTCCCGTTTCGCGTACTCGTCGAGAATGGCCCCTGACCCGTCCGGCGAACAGTCGTCGACCGCGATGATCTCGAAGTCCGTGCAGTCCTGTCCGAGTACGGAGTCAAGGCACTCGGGCAGATAGCCCTGCACCTTGTACACGGGGACGACGAGAGAGAGTTTGGGCATCCTTACAACCTGTTCCGAGAACTGACCACGGGACCGCGGGCTGGGACCGGAACGCGTTCCGGGCGCCGTTGGGGCCTGGAGCGCGCCGCCGCATCAGCGTAAAGGATTCACGCGGAGTTTCCGCTGGCACGGTAGTCGGACCGTCTGTGCCCTGTCACAGCGGGAAATGGCCGGGGCGGGAGGCCCGAATCCATCGCTTCGAAGCGGCTGGAGAACTTCCTCACATTCGGCCCCCCTGTCCTCTTTATTGACTTCCGTCGCCTTCCGCCCCATGTGCCCGACTCGATTTTCCGGGGCGCACGGACGAGTCTGCACCCAGAGACAGAGATCTGGGAGGCATGAGGATGAGCTGGCTGGTCACGGGCGGAGCCGGGTACATCGGAGCGCATGTGGTGCGCGCCCTGGCCGACGGCGGTGAACGCGTGGTCGTGTACGACGACCTGTCCACCGGCAGCACCGACCGCGTGCCCGACGGGGTGCCGCTGGTCGTCGGCAGCGTGCTGGACCGGGCGGCGCTGGAGGACGCGATTCGTGACCATGCTGTGACAGGTGTGGTGCACATCGCGGCCAAGAAACAGGTCGGGGAGTCGGTGGAGCGGCCGCTCCACTACTACCGGCAGAACGTGACGGGCCTGGCGACCCTCCTGGAGGCCATGACGTCGACCGGCGTCGGCCGCCTCGTCTTCTCCTCCTCCGCGGCCGTCTACGGCATGCCCGATGTGGACCTCGTCACGGAGGACACCCCCTGCCTGCCGATGAGCCCCTACGGCGAGACCAAGCTGATCGGCGAGTGGCTGATCAACGCCGCCGCCCGGGCCCACGGCATCCGCGCGGCGTCCCTGCGCTACTTCAACGTCGCGGGCGCGGCCGCCCCCGAGCTGGCCGACTCCGGCGTCTTCAACCTCATCCCCATGGTCTTCGAGCGCCTGGAGGCGGGTGACGCCCCGCGCGTCTTCGGCGACGACTACGCCACGCCGGACGGCACCTGCGTACGGGACTACATCCACGTCGAGGACATCGCCTCCGCCCACCTCGCGGCGGCCCGGCGCCTGACGGACGCCCCCGAGGGCACGTCGCTCACCCTCAACATCGGACGCGGTGAGGGCAGTTCCGTCCGGGAGATGGTGGACCGCATCCTCAAGGTCACCGGCAGGCAGGACATCGCCCCGCAGGTGACCGAACGCCGCCCCGGCGACCCGGCCCGCGTGGTCGCCTCCGCCGACCGCGCCCACGAGGAACTCGGCTGGTCGGCACGCCACGACCTGGACGACATGATCGACTCCGCCTGGCAGGGCTGGCGCCACCACCACGGCTGACCACCACGGCTGGCCGACGAGGCTGACCGCCGGGTGGTGAACGGGGGCCGCCCCCGGCGGATCAGGCCCCGGCGCGCCGCCCGCCGCCGCTGCCCGCGGGCAGCGGTGCCGGCTGCTGTCGTGGGCCGGGGAGCGCGAGTTCCGTGGTGAGCCGCTCCGCCATCCGCGCCCGGTGTTCCCCGGCCGCCGCGCACAGCGCCCCCACCGCCCCGGCGAAGCGCTCCTGGGACGGCGGCTCGGCCGGGCCCAGCAGGCGCAGGGCCAACGCGGCGCGCTCCTCGGCCAGTTCGTCGCGCTCCGGGTGCCGGACCGCGTCCAGCAGCTCCGGCACCCCGGCCGCGTCCGGCGTCAGCACGGTCGCCGCCGCCACCGTCGGGAACGACTTGCGGAACCCGTCCTCGGCCAGCCCGCTGGTGTTGGCCACCGCGTACGGCTTGCCGCTCGCCAGGAAGTCGCTGATCACGCTCGACACGTCACTGATCAGCAGGTCGGCCCGGTTGAAGCAGGCGTACAGCGGCGGCCGGGCGTCCGTGACGACCTGGTGCTCCCACTCGGGCAGCGAGGCCCAGTACGCCTCCTCCCAGGCGGCCGTCGCCCGCGTCACGGCCCCGGCCCGCCCGGGCTCCGGCGCGGACCGGCGCAGCATCCGCTCCGCCTGGTCGGCGGCCGACCGGAAACCGGCAGCGGTGAGCCGGTCCAGCTCCGCCGTCCGCCGGGCCAGCTCAGCGGCCGCCGACGCCCCCGGCCGGGGCCCGCTCCGCGCCCGGTTCGCCGCCCGCACCAGCTCCCGGATGCGCAGATCGGCGGCCCCGGCCCGCGGATCCACCGACCCCGTCAGCGGATGCGGCTTGTACAGCAGCCGTACCCCCGGGTCCGCGAGCAGCGCCCGTACGAGGTTCTCGCCGGCCTCGACCACCGACGTGTTGCCGGGGTTGCCGTCCCAGCCCTCCCACGTGGGCGCGTACAGGACGGTCGTGAACGCCCCCGGGGCGGGCGGCCCCGCGTACGGCCGTACGGCGTCCAGCTGCGGGCGGCCGATCTCCACCACGTCCTTGTCCTCGACGCCGACCTCCGCCAGCGCGTACCGCTCGCGCGCCGCAGGACCGGCCACCCACACCTCGTCGTACGCCTTCGCGTACGGGTTGCACGAGGACAGCTTGTCGCTCTCCCCGTGGTTGACGAAGGCGTGCTTGATCGTGGGGATGCGCAGGACCTGCGAGGTCTTTCCGGAGTTGGAGGGGTGCAGGAGGACCCGGAGCGTGGAGTGCTCCAGGCGCATCAGCGTGGACACCTTCGGCAGGCACACGACCGGGATGTCGGTCGCCGCGATCCGCTGCACCATGAACCGCTCCCGCAGCACGATCACCGGCCGTCCCTCCAGCCGCGCGAGGGGCTCCAGCCACATGTTGGCCTGGTAGGCCGAGGACGCCCCGCCCGAGAAGTACAGGCCGACGGTGGGCCGGTACTCCGCCAGCCACGCCTCGAACCAGTCGAGCACCTCCTGCTCGCCCGCCGGCCGGCGCCCCGGCAGCAGCCGCAGGAGCAGCGCGCCGAGGCCCGTCAGCGCCACCGACAGGGACAGCGCGAGGCCCGCCGCGCCGTACACCGGCGCGTCGGTGGCCGCCGTCGCCAGCAGCCCGGCCGTCGCCGGCAGCCCGAACGCCGCCAGCCGGTGCCCGGGGCGGCGCAGCAGCAGCAAAGGCGCCGGGGTCAGCCGCAGCGCCGAGGTGTCGATGTTCCGGGTCACCACGGGCAGCGTCCGGGTGCGCCGGACCAGGACGGACACCGCCTGGATCGCCCAGTGCAGCCCGTAGAAGGCGAGCAGCCCGGCGACGAGGGGGGCGTACACCGTCTCCCGGTGCTGCTCGCCGAGCCGCAGCAGGCCCACCACGAGCAGCAGGTCCCGCAGCACGTGCCGCACCGTGACGTCGGCGTGCGACTTGGCGAACAGCGACACCATGCCCCGCTGCCAGCGGTACAGCACCGCCTCGGCGGCCAGCGAACCGGCGGTCGCCGCCAGCAGCAGCGGCACGTGCGGCAGCAGCGCCCCCACGGCCTGCGCGGCGAAGGCGGCCGCCAGCACGCCGAGGACGAGCAGCTTCACGGCGGTCCGCCGGAGGGGGAGCGCGAGTCGGAGGAGACGCAGGCGGGGGAGGGCGGACCGGAAGGGGCCCCGGCGGGGGGCAGGGCGGCGGGGAAGACTGCGGCGGGGCAGGGATAGGGGCACTGCGGTCGCTCCAGGCTTGCTCGTCGCGCATCGGACATCCGGGTTAACGGCGGCCGACCTCCGGACGACACGCGCGTGTTGACGGCCCCCTCGACCCGGTGGGCGCCGCGGCCCCTGTCCAGCCCCCTGTCCGCAGCCTGGACCGCGGCGCGGGACGCGACCCCGTTCGCGTAGATTGCCTGGCGAGCGCCCGGATCGGCGCGCGTCGACGGGAGAGGGCGGGCGGCAACAGTGGCTGGGGCAAGGCAGGCCGTGGGCGAGGCCCGCAGGATCGTCGTCAAGGTCGGTTCCTCCTCGCTGACCACCGCGGCGGGCGGCCTGGACGCCGACCGGGTCGACGCGCTCGTCGACGTCCTGGCCAAGGTGCGGGGCGCGGACAAGGAGGTCGTCCTCGTCTCCTCCGGCGCCATCGCCGCCGGGCTCGCCCCGCTGGGCCTGCGCCGCCGACCCAGGGACCTGGCCCGCCAGCAGGCCGCCGCCAGCGTCGGCCAGGGCCTGCTGGTCGCCCGCTACACCGCGTCCTTCGCCCGCTACGGGGTCCGCGTCGGCCAGGTGCTGCTGACCAGCGACGACATGAGCCGCCGCGCCCACCACCGCAACGCCTCCCGCACCCTCGACAAGCTGCTGGCGATGGGCGCGTTCCCCATCGTCAACGAGAACGACACCGTCGCCACCGACGAGATCCGCTTCGGCGACAACGACCGGCTCGCCGCCCTCGTCGCCCACCTGGTCCGCGCCGACCTGCTGGTGCTGCTGTCCGACGTGGACGGCGTGTACGACGGCGACCCGAGCAGGCCGGGCACCTCGCGGCTGGCGGAGGTGCGGGAGACGGCCGACCTCGCGGGCGTCGACATGGGCAGCGCGGGCAAGGCGGGCGTCGGCACCGGCGGCATGGTCACCAAGGTCGAGGCGGCCCGGATCGCCGCCGCCGCCGGCATCTCCGTGGTGCTGACCAGCGCGGTCCACGCGGCCGACGCCCTGGCCGGCAAGGACACCGGCACCTACTTCCACACCACCGGCAAGCGCTCCGCCGACCGGCTGCTGTGGCTCCAGCACGCCTCCACCCCGCAGGGGGCGCTCGTCCTCGACGACGGGGCGGTGCGCGCGGTCGTCGAGGGCCGCAAGTCGCTGCTGCCGGCCGGGATCGCCGGCGTCGAGGGCGAGTTCGCCGCGGGCGACCCGGTCGAGCTGCGGGACGGCGCGGGGCGCGCGGTGGCCCGGGGGCTCGTCAGCTTCGACGCGAAGGAACTGCCCCGGCTGCTCGGCCGCTCCACCCGGGAACTCGCGCGTGAACTCGGACCGGCGTACGAACGCGAGGTCGTACACAGGGACGACCTGGTGATCCTGCACCCGTAATGGGTCGAAACGTCCCCGAATCGGCGGTGGACGTTCCGCAAAACCGCCCCGCGATCTTGCGCGGCCTGCTCAACTTTCCTTCAGGGACAAGCCCGGCCGACCACCGGGCCGAGCCGTGTGCGTGAAGGAGGCCGTCGTGAGCGGAGTGCGCCCTGGAACGGCGGCGTCCCGCGGCCGCCCCGGCAGCGGCTCCCGCAACGCGTCCCGCCCGGCCGGCGAGGAGCGCGCCCTGACCAGCGTCGCGGCCGGCGACCGGTTCCGGGGCGAGGAGCCCGAGCACACCCCCCGCCTGTGGCACGTCACCCTCAGCGTCTCCGGCGCCCGGGCCCCGATCACCGAGGTCCGGCGCGCCCTGGAGCAACTCGCCCACGACCATCCCTTCCTGCTGACCAGCCGCTACGCCGACGACCACGCGGAGATCCGGTACTGGGAGGAGGCCCGCGACCTGCACGACGCCGCCGCCGTCGCCCTGCGCCTGTGGGGCGAGCACCGGCAGACCGCGGGGCTGCCGCCCTGGGAGATCGTCGGCCTGGAGGTCATCGACCGCGCGACCTACCACCAGCGCATCGCCGCCGGATACGGGCCGGCCCCGGCGACCCCGGTCGGAGTCCACCCCTTCTAGTCACCTTTTGGTCCGGGGTTGGCCCCCTTTGTTGCCGTCCGGGCCGTGTCTCGGGGTTTGGGACGACCGGTGGAGGGCGCCGCGCCGCCTACTACGCTTCCCCCATGACCACGCTCTCGCCGTACGACTCGATGTCCCCGGTCACCCGGGCCGCCTACCGGGCCAAGTCCGCCGCGGCCGACCTCGCGCCGTTGCCGCGGGCCGCGAAGGACGACGCGCTGCTCGCCGTCGCGGACGCGCTGGAGGTCCGTACCAGCGAGATCGTCGAGGCCAACGCCCAGGACGTGGCCAAGGCCCGCGCCGCCGGGACCAGCGAGGCCATCATCGACCGGCTCACCCTGACCCCGGAGCGGGTCCGCGCCATCGCCTCCGACGTGCGTGACGTCGTCGCGCTGCCCGACCCGGTCGGCGAGGTCGTGCGCGGCTCCACCCTCCCCAACGGCATCGACCTGCGCCAGGTCCGCGTGCCGCTCGGCGTGGTCGGCATCATCTACGAGGGCCGGCCCAACGTCACCGTCGACGCCGCGGCCCTGTGCCTGAAGTCCGGCAACGCCGTCCTGCTGCGCGGCTCCTCCTCGGCCTACCAGTCCAACACCGCCCTCGTCCGGGTCGTCCGCGACGCCGTGGGCGGGGCCGGGCTGCCCGCCGACGCCGTGCAGCTGGTGCCCGGCGAGAGCCGTGAGAGCGTGCGCGAGCTGATGCGCGCCCGCGGCCTGGTCGACGTGCTCATCCCGCGCGGCGGCGCCTCGCTGATCAACACGGTCGTCCAGGAGTCCACCGTCCCCGTCATCGAGACCGGCACCGGCAACTGCCACGTCTACGTCGACGCGCAGGCCGACCTCGACATGGCCGTCGACATCCTGATCAACTCCAAGGCGCAGCGCGTGAGCGTCTGCAACGCCGCCGAGACCCTCCTGGTCCACCAGGACATCGCCGCCGACTTCCTGCCCCGCGCGCTGGACGCCCTCGCGGCGGCCGGGGTCACCGTGCACGCCGACGAGCGGGTGATGGCGTACGCCGAGGACTCCAAGGTGACGGCCGTCGAGGCGACGCCGGAGGACTGGGAGACGGAGTACCTGTCGTACGACATCGCCGCGGCGGTCGTCGACTCGCTCGACAAGGCCGTCGAGCACATCCGGCTGTGGACCTCCGGCCATACCGAGGCCATCGTGACGACCTCGCAGCAGGCGGCCCGTCGCTTCACCCAGCTGGTCGACTCCACGACGGTGGCGGTGAACACGTCCACCCGTTTCACGGACGGCGGTCAGTTCGGTTTCGGCGCCGAGATCGGCATCTCCACGCAGAAGCTGCACGCCCGCGGCCCGATGGGGCTGCCGGAGCTGACCAGCACCAAGTACATCGTCACCGGTGACGGGCACGTACGGCGCTGACGGGCGCGTACGGCGCCGACGTGCGGGTCGCTCGCCGACGGGCGGTCCGCGCGCCGCGGTGCACGCCGGGGGCATATGTGGACGGCACGCGCCCTCGGCCGCGCCCCTGAACCGATCGGGGCATCTCACCCACCGGATGAATTTCCCCGCCGTCTGCCCAAAACGACCTACCAGGTCTACTCTGGACTCGTGCCGGAGGACGTGGGGGGTAGGCCGTTCCCTGACGGCTGGGAGCCCGACGACGATCACGACCATGGGGTGTCGGACGAAGAGTTCGCCTCCGTGGTCTTCGACGAGGCCTTCGTACAGGCGGCCGCGGTGCACGAGCCGACCGCCGTCGAACGCCTCCTGGCCGCCGCCCAGGCCAGAGCCGAGGCCACCGAGGCGGAAGCGGCCCGCCGCGGCCGCGGAAGAGCCGAGCGCTTCGACGACGGGTACGGCGATTTCGGCCATGATCCCGACCTCGACGACCCGGACGACGACCGCGACCCCCTCGACCGCCCGTACGGCGCTCCCGCGGCGTACGGCAAGCAGGTCCGCTGGCACCGGCCCGTCGCCTGGGCGCTCGCCCTGGTGATGGGCGTCGGCATGGTCGCGCTGGCCTTCGTGGCCGTCTACCGGGGCGCGTCCTCGGGTGGCGGCACGCGGCCGGTGCCGCCACCCGCCTCGACCGGCCCCGAACAGGGCGGCACCGTGACCCCCTCGGCCTCCGCCGACTACTCGCAGCCCGCCGTCCCGGTCATTCCGCGCAGCCCCTGACCTGCCGTCCTGCCGCCGGGAACCTGGCCCAACTTGACCTGCACCGGCGCGTTTACGCGACCTTCCGCAGACCTACCCTGAAGGTATGGCAGGGCTTGGCGATCCGCCCGGAGGGACGCCCGAGGGCGCGCCCGGAGGCGGCGACGAAGAGTACCGATCCGTCGTCTTCGACGAGTCGTTCGTCCGCGCTGCCCGCCTCCAGGAGTTCTCCGCCCAGGAGCGCCTGACCGACCACGCGCCCGCCGTACGCCGCCGCACACCGTTGCGCCGGGCCGGACTGTCCCGTCAGGCGCTGGTCCTGGTCGTGCTGATCGCCGTCGCCTTCGGCACCGCCATCTACATGGGCGTACGGCACCCGTACCAGAGCCCCGACGCGCAGCGGGCGGCGGAGCCGGTGCGGATGACCGTCGTCCCGCTCGCCCCCGAGGGCAGGGTGCCCGGCGCCGACGACGTCGCGCAGCTGTACGAACACAGTCCCGCGGCGCACTTCCGGTCCGCGGCCGAGGGCGTCCCGCTGCCGGGGGCCCGGCGCACCGCGCACTTCTCGGACGACCAGGTGCTCAACGCGCTGACCACCGCCAAGAACTACATCGTCCGCTCGGCGCTCGACCCGGACGTGCTCGGCGGCGGAGAGGTCCGCTCGGTGCGGGTGTTGCTGGACCCGGACCAGCTCGACCAGTTCGACAAGAGCTTCGAGAAGCCCGTCGCGGACGGCCGGCACGCGCCCACCGGATGGCTGGTGCGCTTCGACCCGGCCCGCGCCGAGCTGGCCGACGCCGAGATCAGGGTGAACGGCAGCCTGCGGGCCGTGGAGAGCGACGCGTCCACGCTGAAGGTCACCGCCGACCACACCATGGTGTACCCGCTGCGGTCCGCCGGCGACGAGGGGGCCGAGGCGTCGCTGTTCACGGTCCGGCGCGAGCTGCACTTCCGCTTCGACCGGGACGACCTGCGGCTGCACCAGACACAGCTCGTCGCCGCCTACGTCCAGGCCGGGCCGCTCTCCTGCGCCGAGGACTCGGCGAGCCACCTCCGCCCGCTGCTCGCGGGCCAGACGGCCGGGACCGGCGCCCCCGCCGGCACCGACCCGTACACCACGGACAACGCCACGGCCCTGTGCGGCACCCTCGCGGCAGGCGCCCAGCCGAGAGTGTGAGGGCCGGGGCGCCGCCCGTACGTCCGCTCAGGCGCCGTCGCGCGGCGGGCGGTCGTCCGGAGCGCCCGGTCCGCCGGCCCCGCCACCGGGCCCCTCGGTCCCGTCCCCGTCCTTGGGCGGCCGCGGCTGGGAGGCCGTGAAGCCGCCGAAGCCCCGCCGCATCCGGTCGCCGAGGTCACCGGCGCCGCCCGCGATGTCGTTGACCAGCTTCATCAGGGGGTCCTTGGAGCCGCGCACATGCGTGGCGTAGCTGGACGCCGACTCGCGGAAGGAGTCCCGGACCGAGGTGTCCTTGTCCTCGTCGCGCCGCGGGTAGTGGCCGTCCATGATCCGCTGGTAGTCCCGGGACGCCGCCCACTTCTTCAGCTCGGCCGCCCGCACCGTCGTGAAGGGGTGGGAGCGGGGCAGCACGTTCAGGATCTTCAGCACGGAGTCGCGCAGGTCGCCCCCGGCCTCGTACTCGTCGGCCTGCTCCAGGAACGCGTCCACGTTCATCTCGTGCAGGTGGTTGCCGCCCGCGATCTTCATCAGGCCCCGCATGGAGGCCTGGAGGTCCTGGCCGACCAGCAGACCCGCGCGGTCGGCGGACAGCTCCGACTTGCGGAACCACTCGCGCAGCGCGGTCACGATCGCCATGATCGCCAGGTTGCCCAGCGGGATCCAGGCGACCCGGACCGCGAGGGACGTGAGGAACAGCAGGACGGTCCGGTAGACCGAGTGCCCGGACAGCGCGTGCCCGACCTCGTGCCCGACGACCGCCCGCATCTCCTCCTCGTCCAGCAGCTCGACGAGGCCCGTGGTGACGACGATGATCGGTTCGTCCAGGCCGATGCACATCGCGTTCGGGGTCGGGTCCTGGTTGACGTACATCGGGGGGACCTTCTCCAGGTCCAGGATGTAGCAGGCGTCGCGCAGCATCACGTTCAGATGGGCGAACTGCCGGTCCGAGACCCGCACCGAGTCGGACAGGAACAGCAGCCTCAGACTCCGCTCGGGCAACAGGCCGCTCAGCGCCTTGAAGACCGTGTCGAAGCCGCTCAGCTTGCGCAGCGCCACCAGGGCGGAACGGTCGGCCGGATGCTCGTACGCACGCGAGGAGATCCCGGGGAAGCGCCTGCGCTGCCTGCTCGGCACGTTCTCGTGCCCGTTGTGCTGGTGGCCGTCGGACATGTCTTCCCCCATGTGCGTGTGTGTGGCCTGTGCGTGTGCCCGGCCCTTTACGAACCCTTGTGCGGCCCTTTGCGCCCCCGAAGCCGAGCCCAGCCTAGGCGGAGATACCGTGGACGGGCAGTGCAACGAAGGAGTCCACGTCATGGCGCACACCCCCCACACCGACTGGCTCGCCACCGCGGCGACGGCGGCCGAGCAGCAAGGGGCGGGGAATCTGCTCCGGGTCGTGCTGATCGTGATGGTGGTGGGCTGTGTGCTGACCGCGTGGTTCCTGCTGCGGGGGTACAAGCGGAAGGACGACTGAGGAGATCCGAAGGTTCCCCGGACCCCTCCGACCGGTCATCGGCCGGTCACCAACGGCGGAGTCGGCGTGATCGCCCGAGAGGCGCCCGCATACGATGAGCGGACGTCTTTATCCCGCCCACACCGGATAGGTCCTGCCGAAGATGAGCTTCCACAGCACCGCTGCCCAGTTTGTCACTCTCGCCTCCGAGGGCGGCGAGGAGCACAGCGGCAACCACGAGAGCCTCAGCCCCTACGTCACCGGCATCGGCGCGTTCGTCATCCTGATGCTCCTGCTGTGGATCACCACCCGGTTCAACCGCGACCGCTGAGCGCGGGGGCAGTGGGCCCGGCAGGAGCCCTCGGGCCGGGCCGGTAGGGTCTGCACGCATGGGAGAGCAGGACATGCCTACCGGTCCGGCGCACGAAACGGCGCACGCGCCGGCGCGTGGCACGCAGAACCGCGCGGTGCCCGCCCGCGCCACCGGCCGGGGCAACGGCCCGCGGTCGTCGGGCAAGCGCCGCCTCGGCGTCATGGGCGGCACCTTCGACCCGATCCACCACGGGCACCTCGTGGCGGCCAGTGAGGTCGCCGCGCAGTTCCACCTCGACGAAGTGGTGTTCGTGCCCACCGGGCAGCCGTGGCAGAAGAGCCACCGCACGGTCTCCGCGGCCGAGGACCGCTATCTGATGACGGTCGTGGCGACCGTCGAGAACCCGCAGTTCTCGGTGAGCCGCATCGACATCGACCGCGGCGGTCCCACCTACACCGTGGACACCCTTCGCGACCTGCGCGAGCTCAACCCGGACGCCGACCTGTTCTTCATCACCGGCGCCGACGCCCTCGCCCAGATCCTCACCTGGCGCGACAGCGAGGAACTGTTCTCCCTGGCGCACTTCATCGGCGTCACCCGGCCCGGCCACACGCTGACGGACGCCGGACTCCCCAAGGGCGGCGTCTCACTCGTCGAGGTCCCCGCCCTCGCCATCTCCTCCACGGACTGCCGTGCGAGAGTCGCCAAGGGCGATCCCGTCTGGTATCTGGTGCCGGACGGGGTCGTGCGCTATATCGACAAGCGCCAGCTGTACCGCGGCGAGTGAGCCGAGAGGGGCACCGGTGAACGACGGATACGACACGGGCTACGGCGGCGACCAGTACGAACTCGTGGGCTACGACGAGTACGGCCGGCCGGTGTACCGCCCGGCCCAGGGCCAGGCCCCGGCCCAGCCCGGCGGGCAGCAGGCGTACGACCCGTACGCGCAGCAGGGTCAGCACGACCAGCAGGGTCAGCAGTACGGGCAGCAGGGCTACGGCTATGACCCGTACACCACGGGCGGACAGCAGCCCGCCCCGCAGCCGTACGAGACCTATGACGGCTACGGCTCCCAGACCGGCTCGCAGGTCGGCTACGACACCGGCCGGCAGCCGCCCACCCCCGGCTACGACGCCTACGACGGCTACGCCTCCGGCACGCAGCCGCAGCCCTCGTACGACCCGTACGGGCAGGCGGCCACCAGCGGCCGGCAGCCCCGGGTCGCCGAGCAGACCGCCTACATCCCGCAGCAGGCGGGCCCGCCCGGTGAACCGGAAGCCCCGGAAGAGACGCCGGAACCCGACCGGGAGTACCGCACCGAGCAGTTCGCCTTCGTCGAGGAGCCGGCCGACGACTCCGAGGACGTCATCGACTGGATGAAGTTCACGGAGAACCGCACCGAGCGCCGGGAGGAGGCCCGGCGGCGCGCACGCGCGCGTGTCGTCGCCCTGGTCGTCGTCCTGGCGCTGGTCGTGGTCGGCGGCGTCGGCTACCTCTGGTCCGCCGGAAAACTCCCCGGGCTGTCCTCCTCGGACGACAAGACGGGCGGTACGACGGCGGCGGGCGCCCAGAAGCGCGACGTGATCGCCGTCCACCTGCACGACACCACCGGCGGCGGCACCTCCACCGCCCTGCTCGTCGACAACACCACCACCAAGCGGGGCACCGCCGTCCTGGTGCCCAACTCCCTCTCCCTGACCGGCGACGACGGCAGCACCACCACGCTCGCCAAGTCCGTCGACGACGACGGTCCCGACGCCACCAGGACCGCGCTCGACTCGGCCCTCGGCACCGACATCGAGGGCACCTGGCGCCTGGACACGCCCTACCTCCAGATCCTCGTCGACCTGGTCGGCAACATCGAGGTCGACACCGACACCGACGTCCCCGACCCGGCGGCCAAGGACAAGGGCGCCAACCCCCTCGTGCGCGAGGGCGAGGGCCAGACCCTCAGCGGCAAGATGGCCGTCGCCTACGCCACCCACCGCGGCTCCGGCGAGGAGGCGGGCGCCCAGCTGCGGCGCTTCGGGCAGGTCATGCAGGGAGTGCTGCGCAAGCTGTCCTCGGACCCCGCGGCCGCGACGACCACCGTCCAGACCCTCGGGCTGATCCTCGACCCGCCGCTGACCGAGAAGGACCTCGGCTCCTTCCTCGCCGGGCTCTCCGACCTCGCCAAGGGCGGCGACTTCGAGACCGCGCTGCTGCCCGTCCAGGACGACGGCAGGCTCAGCGCCGAGGCCGGTGACGGCATCGTCAAGGAGGTCCTCGGCGGCACCGCCAAGAGCCCCGACAAGGACGCGGCCGTCAGCGTCTCCGTCCGCAACGCCACCGGCGTCGAGGACCGCACCGGCAAGGCCCGCGTCGTCCTCCTCAACGGCGGCTTCACCTTCCTGGAGGGCGGCACCGGGTCCGGCACCGAGGCGACGTCGAAGGTCGTCTACGCCGAGGCCGCCGACAAGGAGAACGCCGTCCAGGTCGCCAAGACCCTGGGCCTGCCCACCGGCTCCGTCACCCAGGGCGAGGTCTCCGCGAACGCGAGGGTCTCGGTGGTGCTCGGCCAGGACTACGAACCGGCCTCCTAGAGGCCGGGCTCCTGGAGAGCGGCTTCCTGGAGACCGGCCTCCGGCGGGCGGGTGATTATCACGTGGGCCGCCGTCGGCGGTCGTGAGACCCTTGAGGTCAACCGACCGCCGACCCGAAAGCCAGGCAGTGACCGCGACCGACCGCTCCATCGAACTCATCAACACCGCCGCGCAGGCGGCGGCCGACAAGCTCGCGCACGACATCATCGCCTACGACGTCAGCGACGTGCTGTCGATCACGGACGCCTTCCTGCTGGCCTCCGCGCCCAACGACCGCCAGGTCAAGTCGATCGTCGACGAGATCGAGGAGCGGCTCAGCAAGGAACTCGGCACCAAGCCGGTACGCCGCGAGGGCGACCGCGAGGCCCGCTGGGTCCTGCTCGACTACGTCGACATCGTCGTCCACGTCCAGCACAGCGAGGAGCGCGTCTTCTACGCCCTGGAGCGCCTGTGGAAGGACTGCCCCGAGCTGGAGCTGCCCGCCGACGCCAAGGAGACCCGCGGCAAGGCGGAGGAGCACGCCAGGCTCCGGGCCGCCGAGGAGGCGACGGAGACCGACGGGGACTGGCGATGAGCGCCACCGGCGAGGTGACGGCCGGGCAGCCCGGCCGCGGCCGGCGGGTCATCCTCTGGCGGCACGGCCAGACCTCGTGGAACGTGGAGCGCCGCTTCCAGGGCACCACGGACGTCGAGCTCACCGGGACCGGCGTCGCCCAGGCCCGCCGTGCCGCCCAGCTGCTGGTGCACCTGAAGCCCGACGCCATCGTCGCCTCCGACCTCGCGCGCGCCGCGAACACGGCCGCCGAGCTGGCCGCGCTCACCGGCCTGGACGTGACCCTGGAGGAGGGCCTGCGGGAGACCTACGCGGGCGTCTGGCAGGGGCTGACCCACGACGAGATCATCGCCCGGCACGGCGAGGAGTACGCGGCGTGGAAGCGCGGCGAGCCGGTCCGCCGCGGCGGTGGCGAGCTGGAGACCGAGGTGGCCGACCGCGCCGCCCCCGTGGTGCTCCGGCACGCCGAGAAGCTCGCCGAGGACGGCACCCTCGTCGTGGTCAGCCACGGCGGCACGATCCGCACCACCATCGGCCGGCTGCTCGGGCTGGAACCGCACACCTGGGAGAGCCTCGGCGGCCTCACCAACTGCTGCTGGTCCGTCCTGGGCGAGGGCGCCCGCGGCTGGCGTCTGCTCGAGCACAACGCCGGCACGCTGCCGGAACCGGTGCTCGGCGACGACGACTGAGGCGCGGCCGACGGGTCCGGTACCCGGATTTCACTTTCCGGCAGGTCGCAGGCTAAAGTTCTTCTTGTTCGCCCCGCCGAGCGGAGCGAAAGACCATGTGGCCCAGCCGCGTGGCACCAGGGGCTATAGCTCAGTTGGTAGAGCGCCTGCATGGCATGCAGGAGGTCAGGAGTTCAATTCTCCTTAGCTCCACAGCCCACGGACGAATCCCGTCCCCCTCGGGGGGCGGGATTTTTCGTTTGCGCCCGCTTGAGCAACGGGAGTCCCACAGGCGTATACCCCTGTGAGGCTCCGTGTCCGGACTGGTACTGAGGCGTCGCTGACCGTATTGGCCCGGTCGTGGCAGAATCAAACGGCCGGAAGGGGACCGCGACCCGACGGGAGGGAGTGGCGATGCCTGCGAGCATCCTCGAGGAGGTCGGTCACCTCCTCGGCGGAGCGGTGACACGGAACACGGTCACCCGCCTCAGCTGCCCTTCCTGCGGTTCCGGGCACGTGGCCCAAGTCCTCGGCGACAACGGCGGAATCTCGTACGTGTGCACGGCCTGCGGCCACAGCTGGAGCTGATCGATGGGTGCACACAGGCGAAAGTGCGACTGGTGCGGCAGCGGCACCCCGATCGTGCGGGACATGGAGCCGGTCAATCCGGACTACCAGTACTGGTGCGAGGAGTGCGCGCGGGCGCTGATCATAAAGGGCGACCCGATCGAGACGTACCGCGAACTCGAGGGTGAGCCGATCTACGGCCGGCTCCTCGAGGAGCACTGCACGCTCAAGCGGTTCTACTCGTTCGTCACGGCGTAGCGGGCCTGCTCGTCATGGCCTGACAGCTTGCGCAAGGGGCAAAGCGGGCAAACTGGAAACGATTTGGTGTTGTCCCCGGTCGACCGTGTAATGTTGGCGTCGCCGCCGGGGAAACCGGGCGGCAGACAGCAAGGGGCTATAGCTCAGTTGGTAGAGCGCCTGCATGGCATGCAGGAGGTCAGGAGTTCAATTCTCCTTAGCTCCACAGGAACACGGGAAACCCCCGGATCATCGATCCGGGGGTTTCCTCGTGCTCGGCGGGTGTCTGCTCAGCGGCCGAGCGCGCGGCGGCCGCGGCCCTGGGACAGGACCGGCAGGTTGGTGCGCGAGGACGGCGCCTGCCCGCGGGTGTCCTCCTCGATGCGCAGGGCGAGCGCCGGGCAGCGGCGCACCGCGCGGACCGCCTTGGCCTCCGCGAAGCGCGGTATGTCGGCCTGCGCCACGGTCGGGAAGCCGTCGGCGCCGAGCTGGAAGACCTCCGGGAGGATGTCCGCGCACAGGCCGTGGCCCCGGCACAGCGTCCAGTCGACGTAGATCTTCTGGCGGCTGGGCCCGTTCGCGTCTCCGCCGCCGCCCGGGATGCCCGTAGGGGTCCCGCCGCCCTCCAGGAGCGGCAGTACGCCCTCCACGGGCCGTCCGCAGCCGTTGCCGAGGACATGGGCGGCGAGGTCGTCCGTGAACGCCGTGAGGGTCGACTCCAGGAACATCGCCGAGCCGTCCGGGTGCGAGCAGGCGCCGCGCCGCTTCACGTTCCGCGCGACCTGCTTGACCGCCTCCAGGGCGGCCGGGCCGCCGCCGTTCAGGATGTCCGCCAGGCCGCGCGCGGCGGCCGGCAGGCCCAGGTAGCAGGGGCCGCACTGGCCCGCGCTCTCCTCCGCCAGCCACTGCGCCACCCGCAGCGACTCGCCCAGTGGGCAGGTGTCCTGACTGATCGGCAGGATCGCGCCCGCGCCCAGCGAGCCGCCCACCTGCTGCAGGGAGTTGCGGGAGACGATCGCCTCGTCGACGGCAGCCGCGTCGATCCACTTGCCGTGGTAGCCGCCGGTCAGCACGCCCTGCGGCACCGGCGGGGCGCCGGCGAGCTGGAGGACGTAGCGCAGCGGCACGCCCGTCGGCACCTCGATGACCATGGGGCGGGCCACGGCGCCGGAGACGGTGAGCATGACGGTGCCCGGCTCGTCGTACAGGCCGGTGTTGCCGTAGCGCTCCGGGCCGATGCGGGCGGCGATCGCCAGCTGGGCGAACGTCTCGGCGTTGGACAGCAGGGTCGGCGCGCCGCCGACGCCGCTCTTCGAAGCGCTGACCTTGCGGCCGGGCGGGATCGCCGGGCCGCCGTCGATGGAGCGGACCAGCGAGGCCGCCGCGCCGGTGACCATGCGGACCGGATTGCGCTGCACGCGCGCGCGGAGGGCGGATCGGCGTCCGTTGCTCAGTCCGCGTTCGGCGAGGGCGGCCTCCATGGAACGCTGTGTGGACTCGCGGGTGACGCCGATGACGAGCGTGCGGGCGCCCATGGCCTCGGCGCACAGCAGCGCGCCGTCCAGGATCAGGTGCGGGGCGCGGTTGATGAGCACCGTGTCCTTGCGGCAGGCCGGCTCGTCCTCGCTGCCGTTGACGACCACGACGGGCCGTACGCCGCGCTTGATCGCCGCTTCGGCGACCGAGCGCAGCTTCTTGTGGAAGGGGAAGCCCGCGCCGCCGCGTCCCTTCAGGCCGATGCGTTCGGAGAGCTGCGCGAGCTGCTCACCGCCCAGCGGTTCGAGCGGACCGTGCACCTTGAGGTGCATCGGCAGATCCAGGCGCTCGACAAGGTCGAAGCCCGACGTGAGCTGGGGAAGACCGACCACGCGGACTTCGGGGACGTCGGGCAGGGCCTCGTTCACTTAAAAGCCTCCGGAAGGCGTGTTCCAAGGTTCGCCCGAACCCGGTGCGTCGAAGTCGTAGGACGCGTCGTAGGGCGACGCACCGGGGGACGCACCGGGGGTTTGTTCAGTGGCGGGACCGCTGTTGTACGTGTCGTTGGGGTAGTACGTGTCGTAGACGGTGTTCGTCTCATTGGTGTCGTACACGTCACTCGAGCCGTAGCCCGACGCGTCCGTATTGCCGTAGACCGGAATGGTGTGTCCGGTGTCGTTGAGCGGGTCGTAGGCCGAGCGGGGCGCCTCGCCGACCGGGGGCGGCGACGGGATGGGCCAGCTGCCCGAGGTGCTGCCGCCGCCGTCCACGAGGGGCATCGCCTCGGTGGGACGCATGTCCGTCGGCAGCTGGGCGGACGCGGTCCTCTCGGCCGTCAGCGGCCGCCGGCGCGTGCCGGAGGAGCCGGACACGGCACGGTAGGCCGCCGCGAAGCCGCCCGCGGGCTCCGGGGGCGCGAGGCGCTCCGCGGGCTCGTACAGGGGCGCGGACGGGGACGCCGCGCGCGGCTGCGACGCCCCGGCGCTCTCGTAGCCCGGCAGCGCGGACGTCGCCGTGGTCCGGGCCCGCCGCTCCTCCAGCTCCTCGCGGGCCATCCGTTCCCCGGTCCCGAGGAACCCGGCGATCTTGTCGGCGACCCTGCGCTTGACCGGGCGGGGCGCCGCGCGCAGCGCCAGGGCGGCCATGACGCCGAGCACGGACAGGCCGTACAGGATCAGGAAGACCGGTTTCGCCGCGCGACCCGCGTAGAGCCCGTGCAGCAGGGCCAGGCACCACGCCGGGTAGGCCAGCATGTGCATGGCCCGCCAGCGGGCGGCCACGGGGGACGCGGAGGCGAAGCGGTTGCGCAGGGCGCCGGTGACGCCCACGAAGATCATGAGCATGCTGGCCAGGGTGCCGAAGCCGATCAGGACGCTCCGGCCGCCGAACGACTCGTCGTCCGTGGCCAGGAGCCCGAACGGGACCACCGCGGCCACCCAGGTGGTGTGGTCCAGAGCCAGCTTGACCCCGATGTGCACCAGCAGGAACACGACCGCGGCGACCGCGGTGATCCGGTGCACCGCCTGGGCCAGGATCCGCTGGCGGGTGTCGAGGACGATCCGGTCCTGGGCGACGAGTCCCCAGATCACCGAGCAGCTGAGGAGGACGAGGGAGAGGACGCCGGCACCGAAGTTGAGGAACTCCGCGAAGGTGTCGTCCGCCGTGCTGTCGTTCGTCACCACGGCAGACCTCCCCACGTCGCGGACGCGAGGGGGGAGGGTGAGCTGTTGCTGCGGGGGTGGATCGAGGGAGGGTTCGAGGGGTTCATGGGGCAACTCCGGAGCGGTTCGGGGTAGCGGTCCCGGTGCCGCACTCTAAGTGGCGCCATACCCGTGAGTACGAGGTTTGAGTTATTGCGTTGTTATCAAACGACAATGCGTTCGTACTGATGTCCCTTAGCGGTCGTTACGCGAAGTAACCTTTGACCTTGGTTCAGGTTTGGCGGCCGTGAGGGGTGGTGCGGGAGGCCCGTGCGGGCGGCCGGAAGCCCGTCGCGGCCCGCTCGGCGACTGCGGTACCCTGACGCCATGCGTGCCGTACGCCTTCTGCTTAGCGAGCCGCGCTGATCAGTCCGACCCCGGTCGTAGTCCGGTGGCCGGAATCAGCGCGGCGTCCCCTCCTGTGCGAGGGGATTTTTCATTTCCCGGCATTCGCAGCCGCTGGTCTTGAATGTCGCAGCCGCCGGCAGAGACGATCGATGGAGCTTTGAGGATCATGAGCGAGACGAACCCCGCGGCGACCGCCCCTGTGTCGGCGGACGCCGCGCCGCACCGCTACACGGCTGCCATGGCCGCCGAGATCGAGGCACGCTGGCAGGACTTCTGGGACGCCGAGGGGACGTACGCCGCGCCGAACCCCAAGGGTGACCTGGCGGGCGACCCGGAGCTGGTCGCCAAGCCCAAGAAGTTCATCATGGACATGTTCCCGTACCCCTCCGGCGCGGGCCTGCACGTCGGCCACCCCCTGGGCTACATCGCCACCGACGTCTTCGCCCGCTTCCAGCGGATGACCGGCCACAACGTCCTGCACACCCTGGGCTTCGACGCCTTCGGCCTGCCCGCGGAGCAGTACGCCGTGCAGACCGGCACGCACCCGCGCGTGTCCACCGAGGCCAACATGAAGAACATGCAGAGCCAGCTGCGCCGGCTGGGCCTGGGCCACGACAAGCGCCGGTCGTTCGCCACGATCGACCCCGAGTACTACAAGTGGACCCAGTGGATCTTCCTGCAGATCTTCAACTCCTGGTACGACGAGGAGGCGCGCAAGGCCCGCCCGATCGCCGAGCTGGTCGCCCGGTTCGAGTCCGGTGAGCGTGCCGTCCCCGGCCACCCCGGCCGCGCGTGGAGCGCCCTGAGCGACGCCGAGCGCGCCGACGTGCTGGGCGGCTTCCGGCTGGCCTACGCCTCCGACGCGCCCGTCAACTGGTGCCCCGGCCTGGGCACCGTGCTGGCCAACGAGGAGGTCACCGCCGACGGCCGCTCCGAGCGCGGCAACTTCCCCGTCTTCAAGTCCAAGCTGCGCCAGTGGAACATGCGCATCACCGCCTACGCCGACCGGCTGCTGGACGACCTGGACGAGCTGGACTGGCCCGAGGCCATCAAGCTGCAGCAGCGCAACTGGATCGGCCGCTCCGAGGGCGCCCGCGTCGACTTCCCCGTCGACGGCGAGCGCATCACCGTCTTCACCACCCGCCAGGACACCCTGTTCGGCGCGACCTACATGGTGCTGGCGCCCGAGCACCCGCTGGTCGAGAAGTTCACCCCGGCCGCCTGGCCCGAGGGCACGCACGACGTGTGGACCGGCGGTCACGCCACCCCGACCGAGGCCGTCGCGGCGTACCGCGCGCAGGCCGCGTCCAAGTCCGACGTCGAGCGGCAGGCCGAGGCCAAGGACAAGACCGGCGTCTTCATCGGCGCCTACGCGACCAACCCGGTCAACGGCGAGCAGGTCCCCGTCTTCATCGCCGACTACGTGCTGATGGGCTACGGCACCGGCGCGATCATGGCCGTCCCGGCGGGCGACCAGCGCGACTTCGAGTTCGCCCGCGCCTTCGAGCTGCCGATCCGCTGCATCGTCGAGCCCACCGACGGCCGGGGCACCGACCCGGCCACGTGGGAGGACGCCTTCGGGTCGTACGACGCGAAGATCATGAACTCGTCGAACGACGAGATCAGCCTGGACGGCCTGGGCGTCGTCGAGGCCAAGGAGCGCATCACCGAGTGGCTGGTGCGGACCGGTGCCGGCGAGGGCACCGTCAACTTCCGCCTGCGCGACTGGCTGTTCAGCCGCCAGCGCTACTGGGGCGAGCCCTTCCCGATCGTCTACGACGAGGACGGCATCGCCCACTCCCTGCCCGAGTCGATGCTGCCGCTGGAGCTGCCCGAGGTCGAGGACTACTCCCCGCGCACCTTCGACCCGGACGACGCCGACACCCGGCCCGAGACCCCGCTGTCGCGCAACGAGGACTGGGTGAACGTCACCCTGGACCTGGGCGACGGCCGCGGCCCGCGCCGGTTCCGCCGCGAGACCAACACCATGCCCAACTGGGCCGGCTCCTGCTGGTACGAGCTGCGCTACCTGGACCCGCACAACAGCGAGCAGCTGGTCGACCCCGAGATCGAGCAGTACTGGATGGGCCCGCGCGAGGGCCTGCCGCACGGCGGCGTCGACCTGTACGTCGGCGGCGCCGAGCACGCCGTGCTGCACCTGCTGTACGCGCGCTTCTGGTCCAAGGTCCTGTTCGACCTGGGGCACGTCTCCTCGGCCGAGCCGTTCCACAAGCTGTTCAACCAGGGCATGATCCAGGCCTACGTCTACCGGGACAGCCGCGGCATCGCGGTGCCGGCCGCCGAGGTGGAGGAGCGCGACGGCGCGTACTACTACCAGGGCGAGAAGGTCTCCCGGCTGCTGGGCAAGATGGGCAAGTCCCTGAAGAACGCGGTCACTCCCGACGAGATCTGCGCCGAGTACGGCGCCGACACCCTGCGCCTGTACGAGATGGCGATGGGCCCGCTGGACGTCTCCCGGCCGTGGGACACGCGCGCGGTGGTGGGCCAGTTCCGGCTGCTGCAGCGGCTGTGGCGCAACATCGTCGACGAGAACACCGGCGAGGTGACGGTCGCGGACGTCGCGGAGTCCGACATCGACGCGGACACCCTGCGCGCCCTGCACAAGGCCATCGACGGCGTGCGGCAGGACCTGGAGGGCATGCGCTTCAACACCGCCATCGCCAAGGTCACCGAGCTGAACAACCACCTGACGAAGGTGGGCGGCGTGGTCCCGCGCACGGTCGCCGAGCGCCTGGTGCTGCTGGTCGCGCCGCTGGCCCCGCACGTCGCCGAGGAGCTGTGGCGCAAGCTGGGGCACCCGGACTCGGTCGTCCACCAGGACTTCCCGGTGGCCGACCCGGCCTACGTCGTCGACGAGGCCGTGACCTGCGTCGTGCAGATCAAGGGCAAGGTCAAGGCGCGGCTGGAGGTCGCCCCGTCCATCTCCGAGGAGGACCTGGAGAAGGCGGCGCTGGCCGACGAGAAGGTCGTGGCCGCGCTGGGCGGGGCCGGGATCCGCAAGGTGATCGTGCGTGCGCCGAAGCTGGTGAACATCGTCCCGGCGTAAGGCCGGCGCCGCGGTACCGCTGGGCTCGGGGCAGTCCCCTACGGGGAGGCTCGGGCCCGGTACGGGCAGATTCGGGGTTCGGTACGGGCAGGTTCGGGGTTCCGCTGGAACCCTGGGCCTGCCCGTTGCGTTTACCGTGGAAGAGCGGCACGGCGGGTGCCGTGCCGCGGCCCGCCGGTCCGCGGGCCGGACGCTCGGAGGAGGAGCTTCGTGGAAGCGGTGATCGCAGTCTTCGGTCTGCTTTTCGTGCTCGCCCTCGTGCTGGGTGCCTACGCCACGGTGAAGGCCGTCGGCGCGGCCAAACGCAGCGTGGACCGCGGCATCACCCAGGCCCGCCGCACGGTCGAGGACCACACACTGCGGGCCAAGTCCCTCGTCCAGCTGGGTCCGGCGGGCGAGCTCGCACAGCTGCGGCTGGCCCTGCGCACGTCGATGCGGGCCACGCAGGACGCGCTGCACGCGGGCGTGGCCGAGGACGAGTCCCTCAAGGAGTCCCTCGCCCTCTTCGAGCGGCTCAGCGCGCACGGGTTCGAACTGGACGGCGAGCTCAGGCGGCTGGAGTCCGAACCGGACCGCGCCACGCTCGCCGAGCGCCTTCCCACGCTGCGCGAGCGCACCGAGCGCATCATCCATTCGGCGGAGTCCCTGCGCTGGGCGGCCCGCGACCGGGCCCACCGTTTCGCCGACGACGACCTGGACTCCCTGAGCGCACAGATCGACGTCGAGGCCGGTGCCCTGCGGCACTGGACGGAGACGGAGCCCGCCGCCGCGCCGCCGCCCTGGCCCGAGGCGCCGGGCACCGACGCTCCGGCCGCCCGGCAGAGTTGGCCTCAGACCCCGCAGCACCCGGGGCGGGAACCGGCGGAGGAACCCGCGCGGCCCGCCATCACACCGCCCGGCCCGAGGCCCGTGTACCCCTGGCAGAAGAAGGCCCGTCCGGAGAACACGACCTGACCGCGGCCCCGTGAACGCCCGGTCGTCGGGGCCGGGCTGCCGTATGGGCGCTACGGCAGGTAACCTCCAGCTCATGTCCCGCCATGTCGCGATCGTCACGGATTCAACGGCCTACCTCCCGGCCCGGACGATGGAGCGGCACGGCATCACCGCGGTACCCCTGACCGTCGTCCTGGGCGACCGGGCGCTGGAGGAGGGCACCGAGATCTCGACCCGCTCGCTGGCCCAGGCCCTGCAGAAACGGCGGCCGGTCACCACCTCCCGCCCCAGCCCCGAACTCTTCGCCGAGACCTACCGCAAGATCGCCGAGTCCGGCGCGGACGGCATCGTCTCCCTCCACCTCTCCGCCGAACTCTCCGGCACGCACGACGCGGCCGTCGTCGCCGCGCGGGAGGCGGCCGTTCCAGTGCGTGTAGTGGACACCGGGATGATCGCGATGGCCCTCGGATTCTGCGCGCTCGCCGCGGCGGAGGCGGCGGAGGCGGGGGGCACGGTGGACGAAGCGGTCACGGCCGCGGAGAAGCGGGCCGCGGGGACCTCCGCCTACTTCTACGTCGACACCCTCGACTATCTGCGTCGCGGCGGCCGCATCGGGGCGGCCCAGGCACTGTTCGGTTCCGCTCTCGCGGTGAAGCCCCTGCTGCAGCTGGGCGGCGGCCGCATCGAGCCCCTGGAGAAGGTCCGGACGGCGTCCAAGGCCATCGCCCGGCTGGAGGAGATCGTCGCCGACCGGGCGGGCAGCGCACCCGTCGACATCGCCGTCCACCATCTCGCCGCCCCCGACCGGGCGTCGGCCCTGGCGGACCGCCTGCGGGACCGGGTGTCCGGGCTGGCCGACCTGCATGTGAGCGAGGTCGGCGCGGTGATCGGGGCGCACACGGGGCCCGGGCTGCTGGGGGTCGTGGTCTCGTCGCGGTGAGGGGCGGTCGGGCGTCACGGTCGCGGGTCAGGGTTTCGCGTCGAGGTTTCGCGTCACCCGTGCGGGGGTCGGGGTTTTCCACAACCTGGGGGTAGTCCCCGGGAATTGAGCATGATCATCGCGGGTGTGCCGAGGTGTCCGATCCTCGTCGCATGGCTCTTCGACCACGCTCACGCACAGCTACCGCCACCAGCGGCCCGGGTCGTGGCCCGGCCTCCGACGGCCGGCTCCGCAACCGCCGCTCGCCCCGCTCCGCCGGCCGAGCACGGCACAGGCGTCGTCCCGCGCCGGCGGAGGAGCTCCGCCGACGTGCGGAGGCGCTCTTCGTCGGGTCCGTCGGGCCCGACGGATACGACGGATACGACGGATACACCGGGTCCGTCGGGCAGGGGAGCGAGCCGGGGACAGGGCCGCCGCCGACCTGGAGCCGCGATGCCGGGCGCCCGCAGGGAGCCGGAGACGGTGGCAGGGCACGGAAGGACGTAGCGGGGGCGCGAGGAGGGGGTGCGCAAGGAGGGGACGCGGACGGGCACGGAGAAGACGCGCACCGGGGGAGTGCGCGGGAAGGGGGAGCGTCACCGGACGCCTTCGACGGTGCCGCGGCGACCTGGCGGGAGCGGGCCGGGCAGGCGCTGCGGGAGCGGATGCCGGTGTGGCTCCAGACGCGGTGCGGACTGGAGCGCCGCAGCGTGGCCGCGCTCACGGTGCTGCTCGTCGTCGCGGCGGTCTTCGCCGCACAGCACTTCTGGACCGGTCGCACCCAGCCGGTGTCGGCGCCCGAGATGGTGCGGGAGGCGGCGGCGTTCGGCGCGGGGGGAGAGGACGAGGCGGCGGGAGCGGGCCCCACGGCCGGCCCGCCCAGGGGCCCGGCCGAGGGCACGGCCACGGCCACGGTCGGGGCCGAGATCGTGGTGGACGTCGGCGGCAAGGTCCGCAAGCCCGGAGTCCACCGCCTTCCGGCAGGATCACGGGTCGCGGACGCCCTGCGTGCCGCGGGAGGCGTGCGATCCGGTACCAAGACCGACGGGCTGAACCGGGCGCGCTTCCTGGTGGACGGCGAGCAGGTGATCGTCGGCGCTTCCGCGCCGGCCGGCCCGGGCGGCACCGCCCCCGGCGGGCCGGGCGCCCCGGCAGCGGGGGCCGCACCCGCGGCACCGGTCTCCCTCAACACGGCGACCGCCGACCAGCTCGACACCCTGCCGGGCGTCGGCCCCGTGCTGGCCCAGCACATCATCGACTACCGCACCCAGCACGGCGGTTTCCGCTCGGTGGACGAACTGCGCGAGGTGAACGGCATCGGCGAACGCCGCTTCGCCGACCTGCGCAACCTCGTGCGGCCATGAGCACGGACGCGAGCACGGACGTGAGCACGGACGTGAGCACGGCCATGAGTGTGCGGACGAGGCCGCCGGGCGGGTCGGCGGAGCCCGCCGACCACCTGACCGCGCCCCCGCGCGCAGCCGTGCACGTCGCCTCCGGGCATCGGCTCGGTGCGGCGCATCCCCGGCAGGACGGGCCCACGGACCTGCGGCTGGTGCCGCCCGCGCTCGCGGCCTGGGCGACGGCGGCGCTGATGCCGGACGTGCCGGCCGGGTGGGCCGTGGGCCTCCTGATCGGCGCGCTGGCCCTGTCCGGCGTGCTGCTGCTGGGGGCGAGGAGGCAGCGCACGACGCGCGGACGGCACCGCGCGACGGTCGCCGCCGTGCTCCTCTGCGTCGCCGCGTCCGCCACCTCGGCCGCGCTGCACGGCGCGGACCTGCGCCGGGGACCCGTGCCGGCGCTGGCACGGCAGTACGCCACCGTCACCGCCGAGTTGGAGATCACCGCCGACCCCCGCCTCACCCGGCCCCGCGTCCGGGGAAACCGGGCCGTGCCGCCCACCGTGCTGATCGAAGCCGACGTACGACGGGTGACGGAGGCGGGCGGGAGGGAGGTGACGACACGGACGCCTGTGCTGCTGCTCGTGGACGTGGCCGAGAGTGACGGCGACGGCGACCGCGAGGGCAAGGGCAAGGGCGAGGAGGCACCGGGCCGGGCCCCCGCGGGTGCCGCGGACGACGCGCGGCTCACCCGTGCCGGGCCCGGCACCTCGCGCTGGCTGGGGCTGCTGCCGACGACGCGGCTCCTCGTCACCGCCCGGTCGGCGCCCCCGAGGGCGAGCGGGGACCGGATCGCCGCCGTGCTGCGGGTACGGGGCGGTCGGGAGGCGCCGGAGGTGGTGGCAGGGCCGTCGGGGGCGCAGCGGCTGGCGGGACGACTGCGGGCCGGGCTGCGGGAGGCCACCGAGGGGCTGCCGGCGGACGCGCGGGCGCTGCTGCCGGGTCTGGTCGTCGGTGACACCTCGCGTATCACGCCGGAGCTGGAGGAGGCGTTCAAGGAGACCGACCTCGCGCACACGCTGGCCGTGTCCGGGGCCAACTTCACGATCGTGCTGGCCCTGTTGCTCGGGCCGCCGGGACTGGCCCAGCGCAGCGAGCGCCGGGGGCTGGCGCCCCGTCTCGGTATCTCCCTGCGGACGACCGCGCTGCTCGGCGGGGTGCTGGCACTCGCCTTCGTCGTAGTGTGCCGGCCCGACCCGAGCGTGCTGCGGGCCGCCGCCTGCGGGGCCGTCGCCCTGCTCGCCCTGGCCACCGGACGCCGCAGATCTCTGCTCCCGGCGCTGGCGACGGCCGTGCTCCTCCTGGTGCTGTACGACCCGGAGCTGGCCCGCAGTTACGGCTACCTGCTCTCCGTGCTGGCCACCGGGGCGCTGCTCACGCTGGCCCCGCGCTGGAGCGCGGCGTTGCGCCGGCGTCGGGTTCCTCCTCGGCTCGCCGAGGCGCTGGCCGCCGCGGGCGCGGCCCAGGCCCTGTGCGCGCCGGTCGTCGCCGTGCTGTCGGCGCGGGTGAGCCTGGTGGGGGTGCCGTGCAATCTGCTCGTGGAGTTCGCGGTCGCGCCGGCCACGGTGCTGGGGTTCGCGGCGCTGGCGACGGCACCGGTGGCGATGCCGGTGGCCGAAGGGCTGGCCTGGTGCGGAGGTTGGCCGGCCGAGTGGATCGCGGGGATCGCCCGTACCGGGGCCGCGCTGCCCGGCGCGGGAGTGGACTGGCCGGGCAGCTGGGCCGGGGCGGCGCTGCTCGCCCTCGTCACGGTGGGCGTACTGCTCGTCGGCCGAAGGTTGCCGAGGCATCCGTGGTGGTGCGGTGTGTGCGCGGTGCTGCTGGTGCTGGCGGTGGTGCGGCCACCGCCACTGGCCCGGGTGATCACGGGGTGGCCTCCGCCGGGCTGGCGGATGGTGATGTGCGACGTGGGACAGGGCGACGCCATGGTGCTCGCGGCGGGTGAGGGCGCGGGCGTCGTGGTGGACACCGGACCCGACCCGGCGCTGGTCGACCACTGTCTGCGCTCCCTCGGCATCACCCGCGTCCCGCTCGTGGTGCTGACCCACTTCCACGCCGACCATGTGGCGGGCCTGCCCGGGGTGTTGCGGGGGCGTTCGGTGGGCGCGATCGAGACGACCGCCCTCGAAGAGCCCGCGGACCAGGCCGAGTCCGTCCGCAGGCAGGCGGCGGCACGGCGGATTCCCCTGCGGCACGCCTCCGCCGGGGAAGAGCGGCGGTCCGGCCCCCTGTCCTGGCAGGTGGTGTGGCCGCCACCGCCCCAGCCGAAGGGCCCACCACCTACCCCGCCGACGACGACCGCGGCGCCGGTCATCCCGACGAGCACGGAAGGACCCAACGACGCCAGCGTCACCCTCCTGGTGCGGACGGCGGGACTGCGTCTGCTGCTGCTCGGGGACCTGGAGCCCCCGGCACAGCGGGAGCTGGCGAGATCACCGGCGGGAGCGGCGCTGGAAGGGGTCGACGTGCTGAAGGTTGCCCATCACGGCTCCGCTCACCAGGATGCCGGCCTCATACGGAAGGTGGCTCCACGGCTGGCGCTCATCAGCTGCGGAGAGGACAACACCTACGGGCACCCGGCCCCCGGCACCGTCGAGGCGCTGCGCGCCCAGGGCGCGACGGTGCTGCGGACGGACCGGGACGGGGCGCTGGCGGTCGCCGGCACGGGCAGGGCGTTGCGGGTGGCGCGAGACTGAGGGCATGGATGCAACACAGGTCGACGCCTACCTCCGCCGTCTGGGAGCCGAGTACCCGGCGTGGCCCACCGCCGACGCCCTGCGCGAGCTGCACCTTCGTCATCTGCTGACGGTGCCGTTCGAGAACCTGTCCGTCCATCTGGGCGAGGAGATCGTGCTGGAGGAGGGGCGGCTGCTGGACAAGGTGGTGGGCGCGCGACGGGGCGGGTTCTGCTACGAACTCAACGGTCTCTTCGGCGCGTTGCTCGCGGCGCTCGGGTATGAGGTCACGCTGCTCGCCGCGCGGGTGTACGGGGACGGGAACCGGCTCGGGATCCCGTTCGACCATCTGGCGCTGCGGGTGCGGACGGTGGACGGGGGCGATCTGCTGGCGGACGTCGGGTTCGGGGCGCACAGCCACGGTCCGCTGGCGTTCGCGGAGCGGGGTGAGCAGAAGGATCCGGGCGGCACGTTCCAGGTCGTCGAGGCGGGTCCGGACGCGGCCGGGGTGCGCGGCGGGCACGACTCGGCCCGGGCGGCCGACCTGGACGTGCTGCGGGACGGGAAGCCCGTGTACCGGGTGGAACCGCGCCCGCGGGTGCTCGGCGACTTCGAGTCCGGCGCGTGGTGGCACAGCACCTCGCCCCGGTCGCACTTCCTCCAGTCACCGGTCTGCTCGCGGGTCACGGAGGACGGAGGGAGGATCACGCTGAGCGGCCGCAGGCTCGTGTCGACGGCCGCCGACGGCCGCCGGGAGGAGCATGAGCCGGCCACGGAGGAGGAGGTACTCGCGGCCTACCGGGAGCACTTCGGCATCCACCTCGACGAGGTGCCGCCCGCGCCCCGACTGTGAGGATTCACGGCGTCCGGTGCGGCGATATCGGGCCACACAGGGCTACTCGTGCCACTCACGCGCACTCCCAGCACATGCGCCGGTTTCCCTTGAAGTGGCCCCGTGTTGCCTCGAAACCCCCATCGGTGATCGAATGTTTCTTCGTCAACTAGTTTTCTCACGTCGTGCAGAGGGTGTCGCAGATGATCGGCCGCTGGCTGGGAAGCCGAACGAAGCGGATGCAACGGACGGGTCCCCTGGCGGCGGTGCGGACCCCGCCGAACGCGGGGGTGCTGAGCTGCCGGGTCCTCGACCCCGTCAACGAGCCGATTCCGCACGCGGAGTTCACGGTCAGCGACACCATGGGGCGCAAGGTGGTCAGCGGCGGGACGGATCCCTTCGGGTCGTTCGTGGCGACGGTGCCCACGGGGGAGTACAGACTCGCGGTGTCCGCCGAGGGCTACACGCCGTACCGGGCGTCCGCGACCGTCACCGAGGACACGCTGGCCTCGCTCGGCGACGTGACCCTGCAAGTGGCCCAGCCTCCGGAGCTGCCCGCGCCGGGCGACTGGGAGATCGAGCCGGCGCACTCGTCGATCGCGTTCACCGCCCGGCACATCGGGCTGGCCCGGATCCACGGCCGGTTCAACTCCTTCGCGGGCGCGGTGCGGATCGGCGACGACATGGAGCAGTCGGCGATGCACGTGGTCATCGACGCGGCGTCCATCGACACCAACGTGAAGATGCGCGACGACCATCTGCGGTCGGGGGACTTCCTGGACGTGCAGCGGTTCCCGACCCTGGAGTTCTACAGCGACCGGTTCACGCACCGGGGCGGCAACCGGTGGGCCGTCACGGGAGCGCTGTCCCTGCACGGCGTGACGCGCACGGTCACCCTGGACGCCGAGTATCTCGGCCTGGGCAACGGCATGGAGGGCGAGGCGCGGGCGGCCTGCCGCGCCACCACCGAGCTGCACCGCGACGACTTCACCGTGAGCTGGCAGACCATGCTGGCGCGCGGCATCGCCGTGGTCGGGCCCAGCATCAGGATCGGCCTCGACATCCAGATCGTGCCCAAGGGCTGACGCGGCACCGACCTGACCGTCCGCCCTGCCGCGCGGTGTCCGACAATGGCACCCGTGAGCGATGTGAGACATGTGCTGGTGCTGCCCGACCGCGACGCCGCGGAGGAGGTGGCCCAGGCGCTCGGGGAGCGCTTCGGACTCGACGAGGAACCCCGACTGCTCCGGGACGCCCTGGCCGGCGAGGACGACGCCGAGGACGCCCAGTGGCTCGTCGTCCTGCGCGACGAGCGGGAGCGGCTGGACCCCCGCGAGCTCGACGAGTTCGCGGGGGAGTGGGAGGGCTGGCGCGAGGAACCCTAGGGCGTCGGCGGCGAAGTCCGTTGTCAGTGGTGCGTGCGATGCTTGTCGCGATGGCCAGGAAGACTGCGAATGACGACCCTCTCGCCCCGGTGACCCTTGCCGTGGGCCAGGAGGACCTCCTGCTCGACCGTGCCGTGCGGGAGGTGGTGGCCGCCGCGAAGGCCGCCGACGCCGACACGGACGTACGCGACCTGACCCCCGACCAGCTGCAGCCCGGCACACTCGCCGAGCTCACCAGCCCCTCGCTCTTCGCCGAGCGCAAGGTCGTGGTCGTACGCAATGCGCAGGACCTGTCCGCCGACACGGTCAAGGACGTGAAGGCCTACCTCGGCGCCCCCGCCGAGGAGATCACCCTCGTCCTGCTGCACGCGGGCGGCGCGAAGGGCAAGGGCCTGCTGGACGCCGCCCGCAAGGCGGGGGCGCGCGAGGTGGCGTGCCCGAAGATGACGAAGCCCGCCGACCGGCTGGCCTTCGTACGGACGGAGTTCCGTACCGCCGGGCGCTCGGCCACCCCCGAGGCGTGCCAGACACTGGTCGACGCCATCGGCAGCGACCTGCGGGAGCTGGCCTCGGCGGTGTCCCAGCTGACCGCGGACGTCGAGGGCACGATCGACGAGGCGATCGTCGGGCGGTACTACACGGGACGGGCCGAGGCCTCCAGCTTCACGGTCGCCGACCGGGCGGTCGAGGGACGGGCGGCGGAGGCGCTGGAGGCGCTGCGCTGGTCGCTGGCGACCGGAGTGGCACCGGTGCTGATCACCAGCGCGTTGGCGCAGGGCGTGCGGGCGATCGGAAAGCTGTCCTCCGCCCGCGGCGGGCGCCCCGCCGACCTCGCCCGTGAGCTGGGGATGCCGCCGTGGAAGATCGACCGCGTCCGGCAGCAGATGCGCGGCTGGACCCCGGACGGAGTCTCCGTGGCCCTGCGCGCGGTGGCCGAGGCGGACGCGGGGGTGAAGGGCGGCGGGGACGATCCCGAGTACGCCCTGGAGAAGGCCGTGGTGACGATCGCGCACGCGGCGCGTTCGCGGGGACGGGCGTAAGGGCGTAGGGCCTCGCACAGACCGAAGGCCCCGGCGTCCGTCCTGGGGAAGGACGGCCACCGGGGCCTTCGGATCAAGCTCGTGGATCCATGCCCGCGTGGCGAACGCAGGCCGCGCACGGATCCGGTGTGCCGGACGGGAGCGGATGAGAGAGGGCCCGCTCTGGGTCCTTCCGGCGATCAGACCAGATGAGGGGTTCAGCCCTTGAGGGCGCCGACCTTCTGCGACAGCGCCGACTTCTTGTTGGCGGCCTGGTTCTTGTGGATGACGCCCTTGGAGACGGCCTTGTCGAGCTGGCGCGAAGCGACGCGCTGGTACTCGGTGGCCTTCTCGACGTCACCCGCGGCAGCAGCCTCACGGGCCTTGCGGATCGCGGTCTTCAGAGAGGACTTGACGGCCTTGTTGCGCAGCCGGGCCTTCTCGTTGGTCTTGTTCCGCTTGATCTGGGACTTGATGTTCGCCACGAATGAGCCTTTGCAGGTTCAGGCACGAGGCCGCGAGGGTCCCGTGCCGATGATTTCTTGAAGGAGTGCCTCGCGCTGAGAGGGCAAGAGACACAGCCCCCCACACTACCAGCGGCCCGCCGAGCCACCCAAACCCGGCCTCGGTCCGGACCCGATCCGGCCCTGGCCCGCCCCCGATCCGGCCCCGCCCCCGTCCTCGACCCGTCCCAAACCCATCCCAGCTCCCCACCCGTGGGACGATGGAAGCTACGTATCGATCCGACCCGAGACCGCAGACACTGCGGACGCCTCAAGAATCAGGACCCTGCGTGCCCGCGATCCCCAGCCATGTGCCCGAGCCGAGCCGTACCGACCCGGCGCTGATCCGCAACTTCTGCATCATCGCGCACATCGACCACGGCAAGTCCACGCTCGCCGACCGGATGCTCCAGCTGACCGGTGTGGTGGAGCAGCGGCAGATGCGCGCCCAGTACCTCGACCGCATGGACATCGAGCGCGAGCGCGGCATCACGATCAAGTCCCAGGCGGTGCGATTGCCGTGGGCCCCCACCCACGACAAGAGCAGTACGCACATCCTCAACATGATCGACACGCCGGGGCACGTCGACTTCACCTACGAGGTCTCGCGGTCGCTGGCCGCGTGCGAGGGCACCATCCTCCTCGTCGACGCCGCTCAGGGCATCGAGGCCCAGACCCTCGCCAACCTCTACCTGGCGATGGAGAACGACCTCACGATCATCCCCGTGCTGAACAAGATCGACCTGCCGGCCGCGCAGCCCGAGAAGTTCGCCGAGGAACTCGCCAACCTGATCGGCTGCGACCCCGACGACGTGCTCAAGGTCTCCGCCAAGACCGGCCTCGGGGTCGAGGCGCTGCTGGACAAGGTCGTCGCCGACGTCCCGCCCCCGGTCGGCGTCAAGGACGCCCCCGCCCGCGCGATGATCTTCGACTCCGTCTACGACTCCTACCGCGGTGTCGTGACGTACGTCCGTGTCATCGACGGCCAGCTCAACAGGCGCGAGCGGATCCGGATGATGTCCACCGGCGCCACGCACGAGCTGCTGGAGATCGGCACCAACTCGCCCGAGATGCTCGCCGCCGACGGCCTCGGCGTCGGCGAGGTGGGGTACCTGATCACCGGCGTGAAGGACGTCCGCCAGTCCAAGGTCGGTGACACCGTCACCAGCATGCACAAGGGCGCCGAGGAGGCGCTCGGCGGCTACAAGGACCCGAGGCCCATGGTCTTCTCCGGTCTGTATCCGCTGGACGGCTCGGACTACCCCCTGCTGCGCGAGGCCCTGGACAAGCTCCTGCTCAACGACGCCGCCCTGGTCTACGAGCCGGAGACGTCCGCGGCCCTCGGCTTCGGCTTCCGCGTCGGCTTCCTGGGTCTGCTGCACCTCGACGTGATCCGCGAGCGGCTGGAGCGCGAGTTCGGCCTCGACCTGATCGCCACCGCGCCCAACGTGGTCTACCGCGTGATCATGGAGGACGGCGTCGAGCACACCGTCACCAACCCGAGCGAGTTCCCCGAGGGCAAGATCAACGAGGTGTACGAGCCGGTCGTGCGCGCCACGATCCTCGCGCCCACCGAGTTCATCGGCGCGATCATGGAGCTGTGCCAGACCCGGCGCGGCACCCTCCTCGGCATGGACTACCTCTCGGAGGACCGGGTCGAGATCCGCTACACCCTCCCGCTCGCGGAGATCGTCTTCGACTTCTTCGACCAGCTGAAGTCCAAGACGCGCGGCTACGCCTCCCTCGACTACGAGCCCACCGGCGAGCAGACCTCCAGCCTGGTCAAGGTCGACATCCTGCTGCACGGCGACAAGGTCGACGCCTTCTCGGCGATCACCCACAAGGACGCGGCGTACGCGTACGGCGTGCGGCTCGTCGCCAAGCTGCGCGAGCTGATCCCGCGCCAGGCCTTCGAGGTGCCCATCCAGGCCGCCATCGGCTCCCGGGTGATCGCCCGCGAGACCATCCGCGCCATCCGCAAGGACGTCCTCGCCAAGTGCTACGGCGGTGACATCTCCCGTAAGCGGAAGCTGCTGGAGAAGCAGAAGGAAGGCAAGAAGCGGATGAAGATGGTGGGTTCCGTGGAGGTTCCGCAGGAGGCCTTCATCGCGGTCCTGTCCAGCGATGACAGCGCGGGGTCGGGCAAGGGCAAGAAGTAACCGCGACCGTCCTCGCGGTACGCCCCGCCCACCCCGGCAAAACGGACACGAAGGGGCCCGCCGTGCGAAAGCGCGGCGGGCCCCTTCGCATGTCACGGGAGTGCGTCTGTACGAAGTGACAGGGCGCGGAGACTTACGCACGGGCCGGTCGCCCTTTACTCTGATGCCTGCTCGCTAGTTACTCGCGAGTTAAACAACGCCTGAACCACCGCCCGAGAGTGAACCAGCCGCACCTGAACCAGCCGCACCTGAGTCGGCCGCACCGACCCGGCCGCACCGTCGCGGGCCCACGGAGGATGTCGTGAGCGACACACAGACACTGATCGAGAACCGTCC
Organism: Streptomyces sp. BB1-1-1; assembly: GCF_031597775.1. NCBI lineage: Bacteria > Bacillati > Actinomycetota > Actinomycetes > Kitasatosporales > Streptomycetaceae > Streptomyces > Streptomyces sp. BB1-1-1. The sequence continues at coordinate 5,826,915 of NZ_CP134203.1, forward strand.
GCCCTCCGTGGCGGGACTCTTCCTGGAGCGGGTGGCGGCCACGCCGGACGCCGAGGCCTACCGCTACCCGGTCCCGTCGGCCTCGGGCGAGGGCCCGGACGACTGGAAGTCGCTGACCTGGGGACAGGCGGCCGAACGGGTCTACGCGATCGCGGCCGGCCTGATCGAGCTGGGCATCCAGCCGCAGCAGCGCGTGGCACTGGCCTCCGCCACGCGGCTGGAGTGGATCCTGGCCGACCTCGGCATCATGTGCGCGGGCGCGGCTACGACCACCGTCTATCCGCAGACCAACGCCGACGAGTCGGCGTACATCCTCTCCGACTCCGAGAGCCGGGTGCTGATCGCGGAGGACGCCGCGCAGCTGGCCAAGGCCCGGGAGAAGAAGGCGGAGCTGCCCGACCTCACCCACGTCGTCGTGATCGACGCGGCCGGCGCCGACACCGACGAGGACTGGATCCTCACCCTCGGCGCGCTGGAGGCCCTCGGCGCGGCCCGCCTGGAGAAGGACCCGGAGCTGGTCACGAAGCGGGTCGGCGCCCTCACCAAGGACCACCTCGCCACCCTCATCTACACCTCCGGCACCACCGGCCGGCCCAAGGGCGTCCGCCTCCCGCACGACAACTGGTCGTACATGGCGAAGGCGATCGCCGCGACCGGCCTGGTCACCGGCGGCGACGTGCAGTACCTGTGGCTGCCGCTCGCGCACGTCTTCGGCAAGGTGCTGACCTCCGGCCAGATCGAGGTCGGTCACGTCACCGCCGTCGACGGCCGCGTCGACAAGATCATCGAGAACCTGCCGGTCGTCCAGCCGACCTACATGGCGGCCGTACCGCGCATCTTCGAGAAGGTCTACAACGGGGTCGCCGCCAAGGCCCGGGCGGGCGGCGGAGCCAAGTACAAGATCTTCCAGTGGGCCGCCGGCGTCGCCCGCGAGTACGCCAAGGTCACCCAGGACAACTTCAAGCGCACCGGCACCGCGAGCGCCCCCTTCGGCCTGTCCACCAAGCACGGCATCGCCGACAAGCTCGTCTACGCCAAGATCCGCGAGGCCTTCGGCGGCCGTCTGCGCGCCTGCGTGTCCGGCTCGGCCGCCCTCGCCCCCGACATCGGCTACTTCTTCGCCGGCGCCGGCATCCACATCCTGGAGGGCTACGGCCTCACCGAGTCCTCCGCCGCGTCCTTCGTCAACCCCGGCGAGGCCTACCGCACCGGCACGGTCGGCAAGCCGCTGCCCGGCACCGAGGTGCGCATCGCGGACGACGGCGAGATCCTGCTGCGCGGCCCCGGCATCATGGAGGGCTACCACAAGCTGCCCGAGAAGACCGCCGAGGTGCTGGAGGCCGACGGCTGGTTCCACACCGGCGACATCGGCGAGCTCTCGCCCGACGGCTACCTGCGGATCACCGACCGCAAGAAGGACCTCATCAAGACCTCGGGCGGCAAGTACATCGCGCCCGCCGAGGTGGAGGGCCAGTTCAAAGCGGTCTGCCCCTACGTCTCCAACATCCTGGTGCACGGCGCCGACCGGAACTTCTGCACCGCGCTCATCGCCCTCGACGAGATCGCGATCACCGAGTGGGCCAAGGAGAACGGCCTGGAGGGCAAGCCGTACGCGGAGATCGTCGCGGCGCCCGTGACCGTCGAGATGGTCGACGGCTACGTCAAGCAGCTCAACGAGGGTCTCCAGCGCTGGCAGACCATCAAGAAGTTCCGCCTGCTGCCCCGCGACCTCGACATCGAGCACGGCGAGATCACGCCGAGCCTGAAGCTGAAGCGACCGGTGGTGGAGCGGGAGTACAAGCACCTGATCGAGGAGATGTACGACGGCTCGCGCGAGGCGTAGCGCGGGCGGGCGTCGCGGTCCGCACGGCTGATGCCCGAAACTGTCCGTCTTCCGGCTGTCTTCGAACGTTCGCCTAGCACGGTTCTCACCCGTGGCGGCCCACTTCGGTAACTCCGCGCTTATGGACGGGGTCGGTCTGTCACTCTGTCGGCATCGACTGCGAAGTATTCGCACGAACTGCCCGGGGAGCCGTCCATGGGGGCCATTCCGACGCAACGGGAGACCGTCTCCCGCGCCAGCGGGGCGCCCGCGCACACTGCTGAGGCATACGCCCAGGAGTGCGCGCGGGCGCACGTGACCCTGCTCGGAAGCTCGCTGGCGCCGGGCGCGGCCCGGGAGATGGTGCGGGCCGCGCTCGCCGACTGGGCCGAGCTCGGCCTGCCCGGCACGGAACAGCTGACCGAGCACCTCGCCGCCGACGCCCTGGTCGTCGTCAGCGAGCTGGTCACCAACGCCGTCGTGCACGCCGGCACGGACGTCGAGGTGGGCTGCCGCCTGGAGGAGACGGGCACCCTCGTCGTCGAGGCCACGGACCACCACCCCTCCCGCGCCCCGAGGAACGGCGACCACGAGACGCCGCACGAGATCCCCGAGTACGGGCGCGGCCTGCGGCTCGTCGCCGCGCTCTCGGAGGCCTGGGGCATCACCTACCGCCCGGGCACCAAGACGGTGTGGGCACGCCTCCCGGCCGCGGGCGCCGAGACCGCCGAGACCGCCGAGACCGCCGAGCAGACCGAGGCGTATGCCGGGGGGCGCGGGGCGCGGCGCCCCGCGCCGGCGGGCACGGAGCCGTTGGGGGAGGGGGCCGGGGGTTCGACGGGTCTGGGCGGCCCAGGGGTTCTGGGGGCTTCGGGTGTCTCGGGCGGCCCGGGCGGCCCGGGTGGTGAAACGCCCCTGGACGGGCGCATGGTCCTGGAGGGCCAGACGGTCCTGGACGGCCCCCCGGTCCTGGAGGGCCGGCCGGTCCCGGAGGGACCAGTGGTTCTGGAGGGGCCGACGGTCCTGTACGGCTCGGAGAGCCAGAGCGGCGGCGGTGACTGGCGGGACGGAACGGCCAGGACCGTTCGGCGCGGTGTGCGCGACCGGGAGTGGCTGGGCCGTGGTGCCCTGTCCTTCCTCGCCGAGGCCTCCGACCTCCTGGCGGGGCAGCTCGACGAGGACCTGGTCGCCTCCCTCACCGGCCAGCTGATCGTGCCGCGGCTCGCCGACTGGTGCGCCGTGTGGCTGGAGGACGAGTCCCTGGGCCGGGGAGCCTGGAGCGACGACCCCGGGGCGGCCGTGGGAGCGCGGCTGGCCCGCGTCTGGCACGGCAGCGAGAGCCACATCGAGGAGCTGCGCCGAGCCCTGGAGAAGGACCCGCCCCGCCCGCGTGACCCGTGGCGCTCCGGCCCCGTCGCCCACCCCTGGCCCGGCGAGGCGCTGGGCCCGGACGGCACGCACGGTGACGCGCTCGCCTACCGCCTGGTCGCCGGCGGCCGGCCCCTGGGCACCCTGGTCATCGGGCGCACCGGCACCCCCGGCTCCCCCGGTTTCCCCGACGAGATCACCGGCCTGGTCGAGGACCTCAGCCGCCGGGTGGCGCTCGCCATCGGCGCCGCCCGCCAGTACGCCCGGCAGGCCACCATCAGCGCCGTCCTCCAGCGCGGCCTGCTGCCCGGCGCGGTCGCCGAGATCCCCGGCGTGCGCAGTGCCCTCGTCTACGAACCGTGCGACAAGGGCGGCCCCAGCGGCGACTTCTACGACCTCTTCCCGGCCGGCGACGGCCGCTGGTGCTTCGCCGTCGGCGACGTCCAGGGCAAGGGCCCCGAGGCCGCCGTCGTCATCGGCCTCGCCCGGCCCTGGCTGCGGCTGCTGGCCCGCGAGGAGTACGGCGTCCCCGACGTCCTCGACCGCCTCAACCAGCTCCTCCTCGACGACGCCACCGAGGCCGCGGACGCCGCCGCCCGCGCCCTCGTCGCCGCAGGCCCTGCGGTTGCCCCGGGCGACGGACCGCAGACCCGCTTCCTGTCCCTGCTCTACGGCGAACTGGTCCCGTTCGACGGCGGCGTCCGCTGCACCCTCGCCTCCGCCGGGCACCCGCTGCCGCTGCTCCTCGACCCCGACGGCACGGTGCGCACGGTCGCGCAGCCGCAGACCCTGCTCGGCGTCGTCGAGGACGCCACGTACACCAGCGAGACCTTCGAGCTGCGGTCCGGCGACACCCTGCTCTGCGTCACGGACGGGGTCACCGAGCGGCGCAGCGGCTCCCGGCAGTTCGACGACGGGGACGGTCTCGCCGTCGCGCTCGCCGGTTGCGCGGGGCTGGACGCCGGGCTGGTCGCCGAGCGGATCAGGCGGCTGGTGCACGAGTTCGGGCCCCGGCCCCCCGAGGACGATCTGGCGCTGCTGGTGCTCCAGGCGGATTGAGCGCGCGGGCGGGAGACACACGCGGGTGCGGGACAATGGAACGCATGCCCTCCGCACTCCCCGACGGCGAGCCCGTCCCCGCCGACGGCGCCCTCCCGGCGTCCGCGCTCGCCGGCGCCGCCGACCGCCCCCTCGGCTTCTACCTGCACGTGCCGTACTGCGCGACCCGCTGCGGCTACTGCGACTTCAACACCTACACCGCGACCGAGCTGCGCGGCACCGGCGGCGTCCTCGCCTCCCGCGACAACTACGCCGAGACGCTCGTCGACGAGGTCCGCCTGGCCCGCAAGGTGCTCGGCGACGACCCCCGCGAGGTCCGCACGGTCTTCGTCGGTGGCGGTACGCCCACCCTGCTGGCCGCCGGCGACCTGGTGCGGATGCTGCACGCGATCCGCGACGAGTTCGGCCTCGCGGCGGACGCGGAGGTGACGACGGAGGCCAACCCCGAGTCGGTCGACCCGGCCTACCTCGCCGCGCTCCGCGAGGGCGGCTTCAACCGGATCTCCTTCGGCATGCAGAGCGCGAAGCAGCACGTCCTGAAGGTGCTGGACCGCACCCACACCCCGGGCCGCCCGGAGGCCTGCGTCGCCGAGGCCCGCGCGGCCGGCTTCGACCACGTCAACCTGGACCTGATCTACGGCACCCCCGGTGAGACCGACGACGACTGGCGCGCCTCGCTGGACGCGGCGCTCGGGGCGGGCCCGGACCACGTCTCGGCGTACGCGCTGATCGTCGAGGAGGGCACCCAGCTGGCCCGCCGCATCCGGCGCGGCGAGGTCCCCATGACCGACGACGACGTCCACGCCGACCGCTACCTGATCGCGGAGGAGACGCTGTCGGCGGCGGGCTTCGACTGGTACGAGGTGTCGAACTGGGCCACCTCGGACGCGGGGCGCTGCCTGCACAACGAGCTGTACTGGCGGGGCGCCGACTGGTGGGGCGCGGGGCCGGGCGCGCACTCCCACGTGGGCGGCGTGCGGTGGTGGAACGTGAAGCACCCGGGGGCGTACGCGGGGGCGCTGGCGGCCGGGAAGTCGCCGGGGGCCGGGCGGGAGGTCCTGACGGACGAGGACCGGCGGGTGGAGCGCGTCCTGCTGGAGCTGCGCCTGCGGGAGGGGGTGCCGCTGTCGCTGCTGCGGGAGGCGGGGCTCGCGGCGTCGCGCCGGGCGCTGTCCGACGGACTCCTCCAAGAGGGGCCGTACGAGGACGGGCACGCGGTGCTCACGCTGCGCGGGCGGTTGCTGGCGGACGCGGTGGTCCGGGACCTGGTGGACTGACCAGCCTGTTTCGCCCCCGCCGCCCCTACCCGTCCCGACCCGGGGGCTCCGCCCCCGGACCCCCGCTCCTCAAACGCCGGAGGGGCTGAGAAAGGTGACCTACGCGGTCACGAAGTCGATCAGCTCCTCCACCCGCCCCAGCAGCTCCGGCTCCAGGTCCCTGTAGGACCCCACCCGCGCCAGGATCGCCTGCCACACCGCCCCGGTGTTCTCGGACGGCCACCCCAGCGCCCGGCACACCCCCGTCTTCCAGTCCTGCCCGCGCGGCACCCGGGGCCAGCCGTCGATCCCCAGCGCCGACGGCTTCACCGCCTCCCAGATGTCGATGTAGGGATGGCCGACGACCAGCGCGTGCTCGCTCGTCACCGCCTCCGCGATCCGCCACTCCTTCGAACCCGGCACCAGGTGGTCCACCAGGACGCCCAGCCGCGCGTCCGGGCCCGGGGCGAAGTCGGCGACGATCGACGGCAGGTCGTCCACGCCTCCCAGGTACTCCACGACCACGCCCTCGACGCGCAGGTCGTCGCCCCACACCTTCTCGACCAGCTCGGCGTCGTGCCGGCCCTCGACGTAGATGCGCCCGGCGCGGGCCACGCGCGCCCGTGCCCCCGGGACCGCCACCGAGCCCGACGCCGTACGGGTGGGGCGTACCGGGCCGGACGACGGCCGGACCAGCGTCACCACCCGTCCCTCCAGCAGGAAGCCGCGCGGCTCCATCGGGAACACCCGGTGCTTGCCGAAGCGGTCCTCCAGGGTCACCGTGCCCGCCTCGCAGCCGATCACCGCGCCGCAGAAACCGGTGCCGGGCTCCTCGACCACCAGGCCGGGGTCGGCCGGGACCTCCGGTACCGGCTGCGGCTTCTTCCACGAAGGGGTCAGGTCGGCGGAGTACTGGCGCATTCTGATGACGATACGAGGAGCGGTCGCGCCGTGATCAGCGCGACACGCCGAAGCGGGCGGCCAGCGCGTCCCGTTGGGCCCTGACGAACGCCGCGTCCACCACCGCACCGTGACCGGGGACGTACAGCGCGTCCTCGCCGCCCAGGTCGAGCAACCGGTCCAGGGCGGCGGGCCAGTGCGACGGTACGGCGTCGGGGCCCGCCTGCGGCTCACCGGACTCCTCGACCAGGTCGCCGCAGAAGACGACCTCCGGGTCGCCCGGCACCAGCACCGCGAGGTCGTGGCCGGTGTGCCCCGGGCCCACGTTGGCGAGCAGTACCTGCCGGCCGCCGCCCAGGTCGAGCGTCCACTCGCCGCAGACCTCGTGGCGGACGCGGACGAGCGCGTCGGCCGCCTCCTCCGCCCGCCGCGTGTCCAGTCCTTCGGCCACCGCGTCCGAGCGCAGCGCCTCCCGTCCGTGTCCGCCCCGCGCGAACACCGCGTCCGTGCCCACCGCGCCGTAGACCTCCGCGCCCGCGAACGCGGCGGCGCCGAAGACGTGGTCGAAGTGCGGGTGGGTCAGCGCGAGATGTGTCACACGGTGACCGGCGAGCTGCTGCGCCCCCGCGCGCAACCGGGCGCCCTCGCCGAGGCTCGACCCCGCGTCCACCACCAGGGCCGCGCCGGCGCCGACGACCAGCCCCGCGGTGCAGTCCCACACCGGCAGCCGGCGCCGCCCCACCCCGGCCGCCAGCCGCTCCCATCCCAGGTCTTCCCAAGTCACCGTCACGACGACGACGCTAGCGGTGCGACGCCTCCGTTCACGGCGGCGCGGCCCCGGCCTTGCCGGGGGCGTACCCCACGGCCGTACACTGGGCCGGGGAAGTCTGGCACTCGCACGCTGTGAGTGCCAGGGACAGACAGTGAGACAGGCGAAGACAGGCAAATCGCCGGGCTGACGACTTCGGGAGGTGTGCGCGAGTGCTCAGTGAACGCAGGCTCCAGGTGCTGCGCGCCATCGTCCAGGACTACGTCGGCACCGAGGAGCCGGTCGGCTCCAAGGCCCTCACCGAGCGGCACAACCTCGGCGTCTCGCCGGCCACCGTGCGCAATGACATGGCGGCCCTGGAGGACGAGGGGTTCATCGCCCAGCCGCACACCAGCGCCGGGCGCATCCCGACCGACAAGGGCTACCGGCTCTTCGTCGACAAGCTGGCCGGCGTCAAGCCGATGACCCCGCCCGAGCGGCGCGCCATCCAGAACTTCCTGGAGGGCGCCGTCGACCTCGACGACGTGGTGGCTCGCACGGTGCGGCTGCTCGCGCAGCTGACCCGGCAGGTCGCGGTCGTGCAGTATCCGTCGCTGACCCGCTCGACCGTGCGGCACGTGGAGTTGCTCTCCCTGGCGCCCGCGCGGCTGATGCTCGTGCTGATCACGGACACCGGCCGGGTCGAGCAGCGGATGGTCGACTGCCCGGCGCCGTTCGGCGAGGCGTCCCTGGCGGACCTGCGCGCGCGGCTCAACAGCCGGGTGGCCGGGCGTCGTTTCTCGGACGTGCCGAGCCTGGTGGAAGATCTGGCGGAGGCCTTCGGGGCCGAGGATCGCGGTACGGTCTCCACCGTGCTCTCCACTCTCCTGGAGACGCTGGTCGAGGAGAACGAGGAGCGGTTGATGATCGGCGGCACCGCCAATCTGACCCGTTTCGGGCACGACTTCCCCTTGGTGATCCGACCCGTCCTCGAGGCGCTGGAGGAGCAGGTCGTGCTCCTCAAGCTGCTCGGCGAGGCGAAGGATCCGGGCGTGACCGTCCGTATCGGTCATGAGAACGCCCACGAAGGACTCAACTCCACGTCCGTCGTGTCGGTGGGCTACGGTTCGGGCGGCGAGGCGGTTGCCAAGCTCGGCGTGGTCGGACCGACCCGCATGGACTACCCGGGAACGATGGGAGCGGTACGCGCAGTGGCACGGTACGTCGGACAGATCCTGGCGGAGTCGTAGGTGGCCACGGACTACTACGCCGTACTCGGCGTGCGCCGCGACGCTTCCCAGGACGAGATCAAGAAGGCGTTCCGGAGGCTCGCCCGCGAGCTGCACCCGGACGTCAACCCCGATCCGAAGACCCAGGAGCGGTTCAAGGAGATCAACGCCGCCTACGAGGTGCTGTCGGACCCGCAGAAGAAGCAGGTCTACGACCTCGGCGGCGACCCCCTCTCGCAGGCCGCCGGCGGTGGCGCGGGCGGCTTCGGCGCGGGTGGCTTCGGGAACTTCTCGGACATCATGGACGCGTTCTTCGGTACGGCGTCGCAGCGCGGGCCGCGCTCGCGCACCCGCCGGGGCCAGGACGCGATGATCCGCATCGAGGTCGAGCTGGACGAGGCGGCCTTCGGCACGACCAAGGACATCCAGGTCGACACCGCGGTCGTCTGCAACACCTGCAACGGCGAGGGCGCGGCGCCCGGCACGTCGGCCCAGACGTGTGACATGTGCCGCGGCCGCGGCGAGGTCTCGCAGGTCACCCGGTCCTTCCTGGGCCAGGTCATGACCTCGCGCCCCTGCCCGCAGTGCCAGGGCTTCGGCACCGTGGTCCCGACCCCGTGCCCCGAGTGCGCGGGCGACGGCCGGGTCCGCTCCCGGCGCACGCTGACCGTGAAGATCCCGGCCGGTGTCGACAACGGCACCCGGATCCAGCTCGCGGGCGAGGGCGAGGTGGGCCCCGGCGGCGGTCCCGCCGGTGACCTGTACGTCGAGATCCACGAGCTGCCCCATTCGACCTTCCAGCGGCGCGGCGACGACCTGCACTGCACGGTCACCATCCCGATGACGGCGGCGGCCCTCGGCACGAAGGTGCCGCTGGAGACGCTCGACGGCATGGAGGAGGTCGACATCCGCCCGGGCACGCAGTCCGGTCAGTCGATCCCGCTGCACGGTCGGGGCGTCACCCACCTGCGCGGCGGCGGCCGGGGCGACCTCATCGTCCACGTCGAGGTCATGACCCCGAGCAAGCTCGACCCCGAGCAGGAACGCCTGCTGCGCGAGCTGGCCGCGCTGCGTGGCGAGGAGCGCCCGACGGGGCAGTTCCAGCCTGGGCAGCAGGGGCTTTTCTCGCGGCTGAAGGATGCCTTCAACGGGCGCTGACGTGGTGGTCCCGAGGGCTGTGCCTGCTTGTCGGCGTGGCGCTCGGGGGTCTGCCGGGGGTCCGGGGGTTGTCCCCCGGGCGGGCACTGTCAGCCTGGGCAGCAGGGGCTGTTCTCGCGGCTGAAGGATGCCTTCAACGGGCGCTGACGGGCACCGGTCACGGCGTGCCGCCAGGGGCTTTCCGATGCGGATGCTCCTGGCGTATGCCAACGGAAGCCTGGATTCGGACTTGCTCGGAGGACGTGACAACATGCCGTCATGTCCTCCGCACTGACCGATCTTTTCCCCTACCCGATCGTGCAGGCGCCCATGGCGGGCGGCGTCTCCGTGCCGCAGCTCGCCGCCGCGGTCTGCGAGGCGGGCGGGCTGGGATTCCTCGCCGCCGGGTACAAGACCGCGGACGGGATGTACCAGGAGATCAAGCAGTTGCGGGGACTGACGAACCGCCCCTTCGGCGTCAACCTCTTCATGCCGCAGCCCGAGACGGCCGACCCCGCCGCCGTCGGCGTCTACGCCCACCAGCTGGCCGGCGAGGCCGCCTGGTACGAGACGGAACTCGGCGACCCCGAGTGCGGCCGGGACGACGGCTACGACACCAAGATCGCGGTGCTGCTGGACAACCCGGTGCCGGTGGTGTCGTTCCACTTCGGCGTCCCCAGCCGTGAGGTCGTCGACTCGCTGCACCGCGTGGGCACCTTCGCCCTGGTCGCCGCGACCACCGCGGAGGAGGCCCGGGCCGTGGAGCTGTCCGGCGCCGACGCGGTGATCGCGCAGGGCGTCGAGGCCGGCGGACACCAGGGCACCCACCGGGACCACCCCGAGACGGGCGGCACCGCCGGCACCGGGCTGCTGTCGCTGGTCGCCCAGGTCCGGGAGGCGGTGAGCCTGCCGATCGTCGCCGCCGGCGGCATCATGCGCGGCGGCCAGATCGCCGCGGTCCTCGCGGCCGGCGCGAGCGCAGCCCAGCTCGGCACCGCCTTCCTCGCCACCCCCGAGTCCGGCGCGCACGCCCTGCACAAGCAGGCGCTGACCAACCCGCTCTTCGTCCGCACCGAACTCACCCGCGCCTTCTCCGGCCGCCCCGCCCGCGGCCTGGTCAACCGCTTCCTGCGCGAGCACGGCCCCTACGCCCCCGCCGCCTACCCGGAGGTGCACCACCTCACCGCCCCGCTGCGCAAGGCGGCGGCGAAGGCGGGCGACGCGCAGGGCATGGCGCTCTGGGCGGGGCAGGGTCACCGGATGGCCCGGGAGCTGCCCGCCGGGCAGCTGGTGGAGGTGCTGGTGGCCGAACTCGCCGCCGCGGGGACAGCGTTGTCAGCGTTCGTGACGGGAGGTACGGGCCGATGACGGCGCCGGTGTTCGTGGTCGACTCCCTCCAGCCGGGCGACCTGCCCGGAGGGGAGTACGTCCTGGACGGCCCCGAGGGACGGCACGCCGTCTCCGTGAAGCGGCTGCGGGCCGGCGAGGACGTCGTCCTCACCGACGGGCGCGGACGCTGGGCCGAGGGCGTGGTGAAGTCCGCCGAGGGAAAGGACCGCCTGGTCGTCACGGGACTGGGGACGGTCCACGAGGAACCGCCGGAGCGGCCCCGGATCACCGTCGTCCAGGCCCTGCCCAAGGGTGACCGCGGCGAGCTGGCCGTCGAGACGATGACCGAGGTCGGCGTCGACGCGATCGTGCCCTGGGCGGCGTCCCGCTGCATCACGCAGTGGAAGGGCGACCGCGGCCTGAAGGCGCTCGGCAAGTGGCGGGCGACGGCCCGGGAGGCCGGCAAGCAGTCCCGCCGGGTCCGCTTCCCCGACGTCGCGGACGCGGCGACGAGCAAGCAGGTCGCGTCACTTCTGGCCGACGCCGACTTCGCGGCCGTACTCCACGAGAGCGGTGACGAGCCGCTGGCCGCCACCGAACTCCCCACCGCCGGGGACATCGTGCTGGTCGTCGGCCCCGAAGGCGGGGTCTCCCCGGAGGAGTTGGCCCTGTTCGCCGAGGCCGGCGCGAAGCCCTACCGTCTGGGGCGCAGTGTCCTGCGCACCTCCACGGCCGGTACCGCGGCGACGGCGGTACTCCTGGCCCGCACCGGCCGCTGGTCCTGACGCGTCAGGACGCCGGCCGGCCGAGCGCCGACGCCACCGCCCGGAACAGGTCCCAGCCGTCCAGGTCCGCCGACCGGTCGAGCAGCCCGCGCCGGGCCGCCTCGTCGACGAAGCCCCGTACGACACCGGGTTCGTGCAGGTTGAGCGACGCGTCCCCCATGGCCACGCAGCCCGAGGGCAGCCAGCCGTCGGGGACGAACCGTCCCTCCCCGCCCGGGAAGAGCAGAAGAACCCTCGTCCTCGTCCCCTCCCCGGAGAGGGCGAGCACCTCCTGGCAGGGCCCCGTGACGCTGTGCCGGTGACGCACCGACCATATGTAGGTGGCCGTCTCGTCCACGACGAGCCTTCTGCGCCGGCGTCCGCTGTGCATCCGCTCACGGTAGTGAGGAGTGGCCGTATGCGCCCTACCGTCCGCCCCGCACCGGTGGCAGGCTGCCCCTCATGGGGGCATTGAGGCGGATTCGGCGTGCGGCTTCGGTGGTCGTCGGCGCGGTCGTCGCCGTCGGCGGTGTCGGCGCGTGCGACCCGGGCGGGCTCAGCTCGGCGTCCGTGGCGTACACGACCGACCAGACCGTGACGCGCGAACTGGAGCGGCAGAAGGCGGAGGTGCGGTGGCTCACCTGCACCGCCTCCTTCGGGGACGACGGCGCCACCGCGTCGGCGGGCGAGGACACCGTCGCCTCCGTCGACTGCGAGGGGAAGACCGACGGCGGACAGGACATCACCGTCGACGGCGAGGTGACCCGGGTCGTCAACGGCGCCTGTGTACGCGGCGATCTGACCGCGAAGGTGGACGGCAAGGAGTGGTTCCGCGTCAAGGGGCTGGGGAACTGCGACGCCACGAGCGCCCCGCCCGCGAATCGGCCCACCCAGCACCAGCCGGGGCCCACGGTGACCGTGACCCGGACCATCTGGTGCCCGGACGACCCCCACTGCCGCCCGGTGGAGGGCAAATAGCCCGGCGGGCCGGTGGCCGGTAAGTGATCCAAACCTCTGTCGGCGGGCCCCGCCCCTGCATAGGGTGAGGGGGTGACACAGCCCGCAGCGCCTGCCTACCTCCGCTTTCCGCACCCGCACGGCGAGTTGGTCGCCTTCACCGCCGAGGACGACGTGTGGCTCGCCCCGCTCGACGGCGGCCGGGCCTGGCGGGTCAGCGCCGACAACGTGCCCGTCAACCACCCGCGCGTCTCGCCCGACGGCACCACGGTCGCCTGGACCTCCACCCGCGACGGCGCACCCGAGGTGCACATCGCCTCCGCCGACGGCGGCCCCGCCAAGCGCCTCACGTACTGGGGCAGCCTGAAGACCCAGGTGCGCGGCTGGACCCCGGAAGGGGAGGTCCTCGCCCTCAGCACCTACGGGCAGGCCAGCCTGCGGCGCAGTTGGGCCCGCGCCGTCCCGCTCGACGGCGGACCGGCCACCACGCTGCCGTACGGGCCCGTCGGCGATGTCGCGTACGGCCCGCGCACCGTGCTGCTGTCCGCGCCGATGGGCCGCGAGGCCGCCTGGTGGAAGCGCTACCGGGGCGGCACCGCGGGCAAGTTGTGGATCGACGACGCCGAAGGCGACGGCGAGTTCACCCGGCTGCACAGCGACCTCGACGGCAACATCGAGTACCCCTTCTGGGTCGGCGACCGGATCGCGTTCCTCTCCGACCACGAAGGCACCGGCGCGCTCTACTCCTCCCTCGCCGACGGCTCCGACCTGCGCCGGCACACCCCTCTCGACGGCTTCTACGCCCGGCACGCCGCCACCGACGGCACCCGCGTCGTCTACTCCTGCGCCGGTGAACTCTGGGTGCTGGACGACCTGGACGCGGCCGAACCGCGCCGGCTCGACATCCGGCTCGGCGGCTCGCGCGTCGACCTCCAGGCGTACCCGGTGAACGCCGCCCGCTGGTTCGGCTCCGCGTCCCCCGACCACACCGCGCGCGGCAGCGCCGTCGCCGTACGCGGCGGCGTGCACTGGGTCACCCACCGCGCCGGACCGGCCCGCGCGCTGACCGCGCGGCCCGGCGTACGCACCCGGCTGCCGCGCACCTTCCGCGCCGACGGCGAGGAGTGGGTGGTGTGGGTGACGGACGCCGAGGGCGACGACGCCCTGGAGTTCGCGCCCGCCACCGGGCTCGCCCCCGGCGCCACCGCGCGGCGCCTCGCCGCCGGGCAGCTCGGCCGGGTGCTCGCCCTCGCCATGGCACCGGACGGCAGCCGTGCCGCCGTCGCCTCGCACGACGGACGGATCCTGCTCGTCGAGCGCGAGACCGGCGAGGTCCGCGAGGTCGACCGCAGCGACAACGGCGACGCGTCCGGGCTGGTCTTCTCGCCCGACTCCGCCTGGCTCGCCTGGTCCCACCCCGGCCCCGAACCGCTGCGCCAGCTCAAGCTCGCCAACACCACCGACCTGTCGGTGAGCGAGGCGACCCCGCTGCGCTTCAAGGACTACTCGCCGACCTTCACCCTGGACGGCAAGCACCTCGCCTTCCTCTCCACCCGCTCCTTCGACCCGGTCTACGACGAGCACGTCTTCGACCTGGCCTTCGTCGAGGGCGCCCGCCCGTACCTGATCACGCTGGCCGCGACCACCCCGTCGCCCTTCGGCCCGCAGCGCCACGGCCGCCCCTTCGAGACCCCGGACCGGGACGAGACCCCCGACAGCGAGGGCACCCCGACCACCCGGATCGACATCGAGGGCCTCGCCGACCGCATCGTGCCGTTCCCCGTCGAGGCCGCCCGCTACTCCCGGCTGCGCGCCGCCAAGGACGGCGTCCTGTGGCTGCGTCATCCGGTCACCGGCGTGCTCGGCGCCTCCCGCGCCACCCCGGACGCCCCCGACCCGCACACCGAGCTGGAACGCTACGACCTGGCCCAGCAGCGCGTCGAGCACCTCGCCGCCGACGCCGACCACTTCGAGGTCAGCGGCGACGGCAAGCGGGTGCTGCTGTGGACCGACGGACGCCTCAAGGTCGTCCCCAGCGACCGGCGGGCCTCCGGCGACGAGGACAGCGACACCAACATCACCGTCGACCTGAGCCGCGTGCGGCAGACCGTCGACCCGGCCGCCGAGTGGCGGCAGATGTACGACGAGACCGGCCGCATCATGCGGGACCACTTCTGGCGCCCCGACATGAACGGCGTCGACTGGGACGGCGTACTCGACCGCTACCGGCCCGTCCTCGACCGCCTCGCCACCCATGACGACCTGGTCGACCTCCTGTGGGAGGTGCACGGCGAACTGGGCACCTCGCACGCCTACGTCACCCCGCGCGGCGGCCACGGCGGCGGCGCCCGGCAGGGCCTGCTCGGCGCCGACCTGTCCCGGCACGAGGACGGCGCCTGGCGCATCGACCGCGTCCTGCCCTCGGAGACCTCCGACCCCGACGCCCGTTCCCCGCTCGCCGCGCCCGGCGTCGCCGTACGCGCCGGGGACGCGATCGTCGCGGTCGCCGGGCAGCCCGTGGACCCGGTCACCGGGCCCGGCCCGCTGCTGGTCGGCACGGCGGGCAAGCCCGTCGAGCTGACCATCTCCCCGTCCGGCGGCGGCGAGCCGCGGCACGCCGTCGTCGTCCCCCTCGCCGACGAGGAGCCCCTGCGCTACCACGCCTGGGTCACCGACCGCCGCGCCTACGTCCACGAGAAGTCCGGCGGCCGGCTCGGCTACCTCCACGTCCCCGACATGCAGGCCCCCGGCTGGGCCCAGATCCACCGCGACCTGCGCGTCGAGGTGGCCCGGGAGGGCCTGGTCGTCGACGTCCGCGAGAACCGCGGCGGCCACACCTCCCAACTGGTCGTCGAGAAGCTCGCCCGGCGCATCGTCGGCTGGGACCTGCCGCGCGGCATGCGGCCGGCCAGCTATCCGCTGGACGCGCCCCGCGGCCCGGTCGTCGCCGTCGCCAACGAGTTCTCCGGCTCCGACGGCGACATCGTCAACGCCGCGATCAAGGCACTCGGCATCGGCCCGGTCGTCGGTGTCCGCACCTGGGGCGGCGTCATCGGCATCGACAGCCGCTACCGCCTGGTCGACGGCACGCTGATCACCCAGCCGAAGTACGCGTTCTGGCTGGAGGGCTACGGCTGGGGCGTGGAGAACCACGGCGTCGATCCGGACGTGGAGGTCCCGCAGCGCCCGCAGGATCACGCGGCGGGCCGCGATCCGCAACTGGACGAGGCGATCCGGCTGGCGCTGGAGGCGCTGGAGGAGACCCCGGCGAAGACCCCGCCGAGCCTGCCGGCCTCGGACTGAGTGCCCGGTCGATACGATGCCCCTGTACAAGATCACCAGCGTGAGGAGGCCCCATGGCCGGGGAACCGCAGGACGACTGTCTGTTCTGCAAGATCGTCGCGGGGACGATTCCGGCGACCATCGTCCGTGAGACCGAGACGACCGTCGCCTTCCGGGACATCAACCCCCAGGCGCCCACCCACGTCCTGGTGATCCCCAAGGCCCACTACCGGGACGCCGCGGCCCTCGCCGCCGGTGCCCCGGAACTCGCCGCGGACGTCCTGCGCGAGACCCAGGCGATCGCGGACCAGGAGAAGCTCGACAGCTACCGCACGATCTTCAACACCGGGACCGGCGCGGGCCAGACCGTCTGGCACACGCACGCCCACGTCCTCGGCGGCCGCGGCCTCGAATGGCCCCCCGGATAACCCGGACGACCCGGATAACCCACGATGTCCGTACGTGAACTCGTCGTCCTCGGCACCGCCAGCCAGGTCCCGACCCGGCACCGCAACCACAACGGCTACCTGCTGCGCTGGGACGGCGAGGGCATCCTGTTCGACCCCGGCGAGGGCACGCAGCGCCAGATGCTGCGCGCCGGGGTCGCCGCCCACGACCTGAACCGGATCTGCGTCACGCACTTCCACGGCGACCACAGCCTCGGCCTCGCCGGCGTCATCCAGCGGATCAACCTCGACCAGGTCCCGCACGAGGTCACCGCCCACTACCCGCGCTCCGGGCAGCGCTTCTTCGACCGCCTGCGGTACGCCACCGCCTACCGCGAGACGGTCGCCCTCACCGAGGCCCCGGTCGCCACCGACGGCGTCCTCGCGGTCACCCCCGCCTACACCCTCGACGCCCGCAAGCTCTCCCACCCCGTCGAGTCCTACGGCTACCGCCTCACCGAGCCCGACGGCCGCCGCATGCTGCCCGAACGCCTCGCCGCGCACGGCATCAAGGGCCCCGACGTGGGCCGCGTCCAGCGCGACGGCTCGCTGAACGGCGTCCCGCTCGACGACGTCAGCGAGGTCCGGCGCGGCCAGCGGTTCGCATTCGTCATGGACACCCGGCTGTGCGAGGGCGTGCACGCGCTCGCCGAGGGCTGCGACCTGCTGGTCATCGAGTCCACGTTCCTCGACGAGGACGAGCGCCTCGCCACCGACCACGGCCACCTCACCGCCGGCCAGGCGGCGCGGGTCGCCCGGGACGCGGGCGTACGGCACCTGGTCCTCACCCACTTCAGCCAGCGCTACTCGGACCCGGAGGAGTTCGAACGGCAGGCACGGGCGGCCGGCTACGAGGGGGAGCTGACCGTGGCCCACGACCTCCTCAGAGTCCCGGTTCCGAAACGTCGGTAAACCGGTCGTACGATGCTCTGATGCCCTTGCCCAAAGCTGAACTGCACCTCCACATCGAAGGCACCCTGGAGCCCGAGCTGGCTTTCGAGCTGGCCGCCCGCAACGGCGTGCCCCTGCCGTACGCGGACGAGGACGCGCTGAGAGAGGCGTACCGGTTCGAGGACCTCCAGTCCTTCCTGAACCTGTACTACGAGCTCATGGCCGTCCTGCGCACCGAGCGGGACTTCGAGGACCTCGCGAACGCCTACCTCGCCCGCGCCGCCGCGCAGGGCGTGCGGCACGCGGAGATCTTCTTCGACCCGCAGGCGCACCTCGCCCGGGGCGTGGAGATGGGCACGGTCGTGGAGGGCCTGTGGCGGGCGCTGCGCACCAGCCGCGCCAACCACGGCGTCTCCACCCGCCTCATCATGTGCTTCCTGCGCGACGAGTCCGCCGAGTCGGCGCTGGCGACCCTCGACGCCGCGAAGCCGTACCTCGACCGCATCACGGGCGTCGGCCTGGACTCCGCCGAGGTCGGCCACCCGCCGGTCAAGTTCCGCGAGGTGTACGAGGCCGCCGCCGCCCTCGGACTGCGCCGGGTCGCGCACGCGGGCGAGGAGGGGCCGCCTCAGTACGTCGCCGAGGCCCTGGACGTCCTCGGCGTCGAGCGGATCGACCACGGCCTGCGCTCGGTCGAGGACCCGGCGCTGGTCGAGCGGCTGGTGCGCGAGCGCGTCCCGCTCACCCTGTGCCCGCTGTCCAACGTCCGGCTGCGCACGGTCGACACCCTCGCCGACCACCCGCTGCCCGCGATGCTCGACGCGGGCCTCATGTGCACGGTCAACTCCGACGACCCCGCCTACTTCGGCGGCTACGCGGGCGACAACTTCGACGCCGTACGCGAGGCCCTGGGCCTCACCGAGGAGCGGCTGCGGGAGCTCGCCCGCAACTCCTTCCTCGCTTCCTTCCTGGAGGACGAGGAGGAACTGCGGGCGCGCTACCTGGCCGAGGTGGAGGCGTACGAGTTCGGATAGCCCGGCTCAGCCCGTCCCGGACCCCGGCGCGGCCGCGGCCGCCCGGGGTCCCGCCGTGTCGTAGTCGCGCTGGACCGGGACGGCGGGGGCGTCCATGTCGATCTCCACGACCGGCTGCTCCGTGGCACCGAGCTCCGGTACCGCACCGCTCGGCGTGCCGGTGGCGGCGGCGACCAGGGCGGCCGGGGTGCCGCCCCGGCGGCGGATCGCGCCGGGCACCAGTGGACGCCCGCCGGTGTACAGGGCGACGGCGGTCATCGGGACGGCGACCAGCAGCAGACCGGCGCCGAGGACCAGGCCCATGACCGGATAGCCGGCCTGCGCCGACAGCACACTGCCGGCCAGCGGCCCGGCCGCCGTGCCCAGCGAGGACGCCGACCCGACGAGCACCGCCCAGCGGCCGCGCGGGTCGAGCGAGGCGGCGAGGCCGATCAGGTACGACAGCACGACCGGGTACAGCGTGTTCCAGGCGATCTCCCCGGCCGCGAAGGCCGTGGGCGTGGTCGCGGACGCGGTCAGGGCGATGCAGACGGCGATGGCGACCGTCCCGGCCCCGACGGGCATCGCCCGCCCCAGCCGCGGCCCGAGCGCACCGGCCACGAGTACGCCGACCAGGCCCGCGCCCAGCGCGACGGCGAAGACGACCCCGAGGGCGGCGTCGCCCAGACCGGCCTGCGTCAGCCCGATCCGCCCGCTGACGCCCCACAGGGAGTTCTGCGCGAGGGACCAGCAGAGCACGGTGGCGGCGAGGACCAGACCCGAACGGCGGCGGGGGAGCGGGGCGGTGGTGTCGGCGTCGGGCGCGGCCGACGACGTGGCCGTCCCGCCCGGCAGCCGGCCGGTCAGCGGCCACACGGCGAAGGCGGTCAGCGCGATCGCGGCCAGCGGCAGACCGTGCGCCCGGCCGAGGTGCGGCACCGTCAGATACACCGCGCCGGCCAGCGCGGAGACGCTCAGCAGACCCAGGGTGGAGGCGCGGTGCGGGTCGCGCTCGGCGGCGATCCGGGTGGCGGCGACCGTCATGGCCGTACCCGACCCGAAGCCGCCGATGACCGCGCCGGCGACGACGGCCGGGACGGCGGTGGTGAGCGAGGCGGCGCCGTAGCCGAGGACGGCCAGCGCGAGCCCGAAACGGGCCAGGGCCCGGGCGCCGATCCGCTGCACCCGGGAGGCCAGCAGGAAGCCCGCGGTCGCCGAACTCAGCAGCAGCGCGCTGCCGACGGCGCCGGCCTGAGTGGTGGTCAGCGGAAGGCCGGTGTCGAGTCTGCCGACGGTGGTGGGCAGCAGATACGGAGGCAGGTACCCGGCCGTGAAGAGGGCGACGAGGGGCCAGGCAGTGGTGCGGGGGGCGAACACGGGCGTTCCCAGGGCATGCGAAAGGAAGGGGGGAGGGGGAGGGAGCGACGACCGTCGACGGACAGGAACGCGCGGGCAATTTGTATCAAGCGCGGGGAGGCGAGAAACAGGCGAGGGGGTGTGATCTGAAGCACAGGTGTGTTTCAGGGTTTCAGGCCTGGGTAGCAGCGAGCGCTCGCGTCTCGTGAGGATCTCCCCGCCCCATTGACGGCTCCCGTCCGCCTGCCTAATCTCCATCCCCATACGTGGATGCCATTTACATACAGAGACGGTGCCGGACCGACCTCGTAGGAGCAGCCCTGTGACCCCCGCTCTCGCCATCGCCGACGTCCGCCTCACGCCGATCCTGGTCGCCGACCCGCCCCTGCTCAACACGCAGGGCGTCCACCAGCCGTACACCCCCCGCCTGATCATCGAGGTGGAGACCGCGGCCGGGATCACCGGGGTCGGCGAGACCTACGGCGACGCCAAGTACCTGGAACTGGCCCGTCCCTTGGCCGCGAGGTTGGTCGGCCGGCAGGTCTCCGACCTCAATGGCCTGTTCACGACCGTGGACGAGGTGGCCGTCGACGCCACCCGGGTCTCCGGACGGGTGGACGTCGGCGGACTGCGCGGTGTCCAGACCGCCGACAAGCTCCGCCTGTCCGTCGTCTCCGGCTTCGAGGTCGCCTGCCTCGACGCCCTCGGCAAGGCGCTCGGGCTGCCCGTGCACGCGCTGCTGGGCGGCAAGGTGCGCGACGCCGTCGAGTACAGCGCGTACCTCTTCTACAAGTGGGCCGGCCACCCGGCGGGCGTGGCGAGCGAGCGGGACGACTGGGGCGCCGCCGTCGACCCGGCCGGGGTCGTCGCACAGGCCCGCACCTTCGCCGAGCGGTACGGCTTCGCCTCCTTCAAGCTCAAGGGCGGCGTCTTCCCGCCCGAGGAGGAGATCGCCGCGATCAGGGCGCTCGCCGAGGCCTTCCCCGGCCACCCGCTGCGGCTGGACCCCAACGGCGCCTGGTCCGTGGAGACCTCCCTGAAGGTCGCCGCGGAACTCGCCGACGTCCTGGAGTACCTGGAGGACCCCGCGCTCGGCACCCCGGCCATGGCGGAGGTCGCCGCGAGGACCGGGGTGCCGCTCGCGACCAACATGTGTGTGACGACGTTCGCCGAGATCCAGGAGGCGTTCACGACGGGCGCCGTGCAGGTCGTGCTCTCGGACCACCACTACTGGGGCGGGCTGCGCAACACCCAGCAACTCGCCGCCGTCTGCCGCGCCTTCGGCGTCGGGATCTCCATGCACTCCAACACCCACCTGGGCATCAGCCTCGCCGCGATGACCCACGTGGCGGCCACCGTCCCGGACCTCCACCACGCCTGCGACTCCCACTACCCCTGGCAGTCGGAGGACGTGCTCACCGAGCGGCTCACCTTCGACGGCGGCAGGGTCGCCGTTCCCGACGCGCCCGGTCTCGGCGTCGAACTCGACCGTGACCGGCTGGAGTTCCTCCACCGCCGCTGGCTCGACGACGACGGCGCGCTCCGGGACCGCGACGACGCGGCCGCCATGCGGGTCGCCGACCCGGAGTGGGTGACGCCTCCCGTCCCGCGCTGGTAACCGGCCGCACCGCCGCGGGGGAGGCGGCGGCCGCGCTTCGGTGCCACCGGCCCCGACGCCGCCGGGTTGTCAGTGGCGTGGTGCACACTGGCGGGGTCCGCACCATGCCAGGGAGCGCACCGTGACAGCGTCCACCGTGTCCACCGCGTCCGGCGTGCCCGCCATGCCCGTCATGCCGGCCGCCGAGAGAACACACCGCCACGTCCCGGACCAGGGAGCGCACCACCGTCCCCAGGTCGATCCCCTCGCCGCCCTGCGCACACCGCAGGACCCGCCCTGGGACGTGTATCTGACCGGCACCGTCTTCCTCGACGTCGTCTTCACCGGGCTGGACTCCGCACCGGTGCGCGGGACCGAGTCCTGGGCGCGCGGAATGGGGTCGAGCCCGGGCGGCGTGGCGAACATGGCGACCGCGCTGGCCCGCCTCGGGCTGCGCACCTCGCTGGCCGCGGCCTTCGGCGACGACCACTACGGCGACTACTGCTGGGACGCCCTCGCACAGGGCGAGGGCATCGACCTGACCCCCTCGCGCACCGTGCCCGGCTGGCACTCGCCGGTGACGGTCTCGATGGCGTACGAGGGCGAGCGCACGATGGTCTCCCACGGCCACGAGCCGCCGCCGGAGGAACCGTCCCCCGACTGCCCGCCCCGCGCGCGTGCCGCCGTCGCCTCCCTCACACCCGGCGTCCGCGCCCCCTGGATCGCCCAGGCCGCCGCGCGCGGCACCCGCGTCTTCGCCGACGTCGGCTGGGACGACACCGGCGCCTGGGACCTGGCCGGGCTGCCCGACCTCGCGCACTGCGAGGCCTTCCTGCCGAACGCGGAGGAGGCCATGCGCTACACCGGCGCCACCTGCCCGCGCGCCGCCGCGCACGCCCTGACCGAGCACGTGCCGCTCGCCGTGGTCACCCTCGGCGCGGACGGCGCGTACGCGGTGGACCGGCGTACGGGGGAGAGCGCCGAGGTCCCGGCCATCGAGGTCGAGGCCCTGGACCCGACCGGCGCCGGGGACGTCTTCGTCGCCGGATTCGTCACCGGCACCCTGGCCGGCTGGCCGCTGGCCGACCGCCTGGCCTTCGCCGGTCTGACCGCCGCCCTCTCCGTCCAGGAGTTCGGCGGCTCACTGTCGGCGCCCGGCTGGTGCGAGATCGCCACCTGGTGGCGCAAGGTCCAGTCCGTCGAGAGCCAGGACCCGACGGCCCTGCGCCGCTACGCGTTCCTCGCGGACCTGGTCCCGGCCGACCTGGTGGCACCGTGGCCCCTGCGCCGCGCCGTCCCGACCATCGGCTTCCGCCCCCCGGCCTGACCGGCCCCGCTACCAGTGAGCCTCAGAACCCGAGCCGCCGCAGCTGCTTCGGGTCGCGCTGCCAGTCCTTCGCGACCTTCACGTGCAGATCGAGGAAGACCGGGGTGCCGAGCAGCGCCTCGATCTGCTTGCGGGACTTGATGCCGACATCCTTCAGGCGCTTGCCCTTGGGGCCGATGATGATGCCCTTCTGGCTGGGGCGCTCGATGAAGACGTTGGCGTGGATGTCCAGCAGGGGCTTGTCGGCCGGGCGGTCCTCGCGCGGGAGCATCTCCTCCACGACCACCGCGATGGAGTGCGGCAGCTCGTCCCGCACGCCCTCCAGCGCGGCCTCCCGGATCAGCTCGGCGACCATGACCTGCTCGGGCTCGTCGGTCAGGTCGCCCTCGGGGTAGAGCGCGGGACCCTCGGGCAGCAGCGGGGTCAGCAGGTCCGCGAGCAGGTCCACCTGCTGGTTCCCGGTGGCCGACACCGGGACGATCTCCGCCCAGGTGATCCCCAGCTCCTGGCCGAGCTGATCGATCGCGATCAGCTGCTCGGCCAGGGTCTTGGAGTCCACCAGGTCGGTCTTGGTGACGATCGCGACCTTCGGGGTCTTCTTGATCCCCGCCAGTTCCTTGGCGATGAAGCGGTCGCCCGGGCCCAGCTTCTCGTTGGCCGGCAGGCAGAAACCGATGACGTCCACCTCGGCCCACGTCGTCCGCACGACGTCGTTGAGCCGCTCGCCCAGCAGCGTGCGCGGCTTGTGCAGCCCCGGGGTGTCCACCAGGATCAGCTGCGCCTCCGGGCGGTGCACGATGCCCCGCACGGTGTGCCGGGTCGTCTGCGGACGGTTCGAGGTGATCGCCACCTTCTGCCCGACCAGAGCGTTCGTGAGGGTGGACTTGCCCGCGTTGGGGCGGCCCACGAAGCAGGCGAAACCGGCCCTGTGGACAGCTTCGGCCGGCTCTTCGGATGACTGGGTACGAACGCTCATGGCGCCCATTGTCCCTGATCCCCGGAGCCCCGCCGTACCACGGTCGCCCACCCGGCCCGCGACGGCCGGGTCAGCCCGCGCGCACCGTGTCGCGCACCGTGCCGTCCGGACCGGCGACGAGAACCGGCGTCCCGGGGCCCCCCAGGTCCCGCACCGCCGCCCGGTCCTCCTCCGACGCCGACTCCGCCTCCGTCACCACGGCCGCCGCCTCCAGCGACTTCGCGCCGGACGCCACCGCCATCGCCACCGCCGTCCGCAGCGCGCTCAGCTTCAGCGAGTCCAGGCCGACGGTCCCGGCGACGTAGGTACGGCCGGTCTCGTCGCGTACGGCCGCGCCCTCGGGCACACCGTTGCGGGCCCGCGCGGAACGGGCCAGGGTCACGATCTTGCGGTCCTCGGGGTCGAGGTCGGGAGTCTCGGTCATGAGGCGAGCATACGTAGCACCGCCTGCCCCCGGCCCGGTCACCCCGCCACCGGGTACATCGCCCCGCGCCGGCCCTCCGGCGAGGCCAGCCACTCCAGCTTCGCCGCGCTGTTCGCCTCGTCCAGCGGCGTGTGCAGCACGATCGTCAGATCGGGCCGCGCCGGTACCTTCAGCGCCGTCGACTCCAGGCTGAGCAGCCCGACCAGCGGATGGTCCAGCTCCTTGCGGATCTGCCCGGCGTCCTCGATGTCCCGCTCGTCCCACAGCGCCGCGAACTCGCCGCTGGCTTCCCTCAGATCCGCCAGCACCTGCTGGAAACCCTCGTCGTCGGGGTTGGCCGCGCAGGTGGCACGGAACTGGGCGACGACCGTGCGCGCGTTCTCCCCCCAGCTGCGGGCCCGGGCGCGGTACAGGGGGTCGGTGAAGAAGTCGACGATGCAGTTCCACGTCGTCCCGGGCCGCATGCCCAGCACCATCGCCGCCGCGTCGTTGTACATCACGCAGTTGTAGTACCGGTCCATGATGTGCGCCGGATACGGCATCCACGTGTCGATCAGCCGCCGCAGCCCCTCGCACATGTCCCGCTTCGCCGGCTCCACCTCGGGCGCGGGCGGGTTCAGCCCGGCCAGCACGTACAGATGACGGCGTTCGGCGTTGCTGAGCCGCAGCACCCGGGCCACGGCGTCCAGGACCTGCGGGGATACGGAGATGTCGCGGCCCTGCTCCAGCCACTGGTACCAGGAGGCGCCCACCCCGGCGAGCACGGCCACCTCCTCGCGCCGCAGACCCGGCGTCCGGCGCCGTGCCCCGCCGTCCGGCAGGCCGACCTCGGCAGGGGAGACCCGGGCCCGCCGGCTCATCAGGAACTCCCGCAGCTCACTGCGGCGCCGGTCCCTGCCCGACGACGCCACCTCGGTCCGCGCGATCACGTCCGGCACGTATGCACTCCCCCCCCCGTAGCCATGCTGGTGGTGGCTGGTGGTGCCACCACCAGGACAACTTGCCGCTCCCCACGCCTATTCCGGGGCCGTCAGGCTCCTCCCCATGGCGATCGACACCACCTCAACCACCCCGGCGAAGGCCACCCCACCGCCCGCGGAGCAGGCGGCTCCCCGGCTCTCGCCCCGCGACCGGCTGGTCCTGTTCGTGCTCTGCGCGGCCCAGTTCATGGTCGCGCTCGACTTCTCCGTCCTGAACGTCGCCCTGCCCGTCCTCGGCGCGGACCTCGGCATGAGCACCTCCGCCCTCCAGTGGGCGGTCACCGCGTTCGCGCTGCCGTCCGGCGGGTTCCTGCTGCTCTTCGGGCGCATGGGCGACCTGTACGGGCGCCGCCGGCTGTTCCTCACCGGCCTCGCGGTCTTCGGCGCCGCCTCGCTGCTGGCCACCTTCGCCTGGGACCCGGCGTCCTTCCTCGCCGGACGCGCCCTCCAGGGCCTCGGCGCGGCGGCCATCGTCCCGACCGGCATGTCCCTGCTGACGACGACCTTCCCGGAGGGCCCGGCCCGCGACCGCGCCCTCGGCATCTCCGGCACCCTGCTCTCGCTCGGCTTCACCGTCGGCATGGTGGCCGGCGGGGTGCTGACCGACCTGCTGAGCTGGCGGTCCACCATGGGCCTGCTGGCGCTGTTCGCCCTGATCGTGCTGCCCCTCGCCCCCCGCCTGCTGCCCGAGTCCCGCACCCCCGAGCGCCCCCGCCTCGACGTCCCCGGCGCGGTCACCGTCACCGGCGGCCTGCTCTCCCTGATCTACGCCCTGTCGACGGCCGCCGAACACGGCTTCGGCCGCACCGACGTCCTCGTCGCCCTCGTCGCGGGCCTGCTGCTCCTGGCCGCCTTCGTCCTCGTCGAGTCCCGCACCGCGGCCCCGCTCGTCTCGCTGCCGATGCTGCGGCGCCGCACGGTGGCGTGGGGCAACCTGGGCGGGCTGATCACCTTCTCGATGATGTCGACGGTGGTCTTCGTCCTCACCCTGTACCTCCAGGAGGTCCTGCACCTGTCCGCCTTCCAGACCGGCCTGGTCTTCGGCGTGCAGGGCGCGCTGTCGGTGGTGGCCGGTTCGTACGCCCCCCGGGTCATCGGCCGCTTCGGCACCCGCCGCACCCTGGTCGGCTCGCT
Source organism: Streptomyces sp. BB1-1-1 (assembly GCF_031597775.1). Classification (NCBI taxonomy): domain Bacteria; kingdom Bacillati; phylum Actinomycetota; class Actinomycetes; order Kitasatosporales; family Streptomycetaceae; genus Streptomyces; species Streptomyces sp. BB1-1-1. The sequence continues at coordinate 5,852,910 of NZ_CP134203.1, forward strand.
CGCCGGGCAGGGCGTGCTCGGCCTGTCCCTGCTGGCACTGGGGGAGGGCGGCTGGTCGGTGGCGCTCGCCACGGCCGCGGTCTCGCTGGCCAGCATGTGCCACCTGGGCGCGATCATCTCCTACGGCCTGACCGTCACCTCCGGCGTCCCCGACGAGGAGCAGGGCCTGGCGACCGGCCTGGTCACCTCCACCCAGCAGGTCGGCCTCACCGTCGGCATCCCGCTGCTGGGCGTCCTGGCCACCACGTCCACGGACCTGACGTCCGGCGTCCACACGGTGCTGATCCTGGACGCGGTGATCGTGCTGGCGGCGGCCGTGCTGGTCGCGGCCGGACTGCGGGCCGGGCGCTCAGGGACGGTCGAGGCGGAGCCTGTCCGCGCGCGGTAGGCCGGCGACCACCAGGTCGTACGAGTCCTCGATCAGCTCCCGGACGACACGGTCCGGGAGCCCGCCGTCCACCGTGACCGTGTTCCAGTGCCGCTTGTTCATGTGCCAGCCCGGGACGATCAGGCCCGGGTGGTCGGCGCGCAGCCGGATCGCGTCGTCCGGGTCGCACTTCAGGTTGACGGTGAGAGGGCGCGCGTCCAGGAAGGACAGCGCGAACATCTTGCCCAGCACCTTGAAGACCGAGATCTCAGGGCTGAAGGGGAAGTCCTCCGCCGCGGCGTTGAAGGACAGACAGAAGTCGCGCAGTTCCCCGGGGATCATTCCGACACGGCCTCCTCGGCGCGCTTCACCGCGCCCACCGGCTCCACCAGCACCGTCACGATCTTGTTCCGGCGGCCCGCCGCGGCCTCCGCCGTCAGCCGCACCTCGCGGCCGTCCGGCAGCTCCACGATCGACGAGGCACCGGCGATCGGCACCCGGCCCAGCGCCTTCGCCAGCAGACCGCCCACCGTCTCCACGTCCTCGTCGTCGAACTCCTCCAGGCCGTACAGCTCGCCCAGGTCGCCGATGTCGAGGCGGGCGGTGACCCGGAAGCGGTCCTCGCCCAGCTCCTCGATCGGAGGCAGCTCCCGGTCGTACTCGTCGGTGATCTCGCCGACGATCTCCTCCAGGATGTCCTCGATGGTGACGATGCCCGCCGTGCCGCCGTACTCGTCGATGACGACGGCGACGTGGTTGCGCTCCTTCTGCATCTCGCGCAGCAGGTCACCGGCGTTCTTGGTGTCGGGCACGAAGAACGCCGGGCGCATCGCGGTGGAGACCAGGTCGCTCTCCGCGTCCCGGCTGATGTGCGTCCTGCGGACCAGGTCCTTCAGGTAGACGATGCCGACGATGTCGTCCTCGCTGTCACCGGTGACCGGTATCCGCGAGAAACCGGAGCGCAGGGCGAGGGTGAGCGCCTGCCGGATGGTCTTGTAACGCTCGATGACGACGAGGTCGGTCCGCGGGACCATGACCTCCCGCACCAGCGTGTCGCCCAGCTCGAACACCGAGTGCACCATGCGGCGCTCCTCGGCCTCGATCAGCGACTCCTTCTCGGCGTAGTCGACCAGCGCGCGCAGCTCCGCCTCGGAGGCGAAGGGACCGCGGCGGAAGCCCTTGCCGGGGGTGAGGGCGTTGCCGATGAGGATGAGCAGCGACGGGATCGGGCCCATGATCCGGGCCAGCGGCACCAGGACGTACGCCGCCGCGGTCGCCGTGTTCAGCGGGTGCTGGCGTCCGATGGTGCGCGGGGAGACCCCGACGGCGACGTACGAGACGAGCACCATGACCGCGATGGCGATCACCAGCGCCTCGCCGGTGCCGTCGAACTGCTTCAGACAGGCGTACGTGACCAGTGCGGCGGCCGCCATCTCGCAGGCCACGCGGACCAGCAGCGCCACGTTGAGGTAGCGCGTCGGGTCGGCGGCGACCTTGGCGAGCTTCTCGCCGCCGCGCCGCCCGGACCGTACGGCCTCCTCGGCGCGGAAGCTGGAGACCCGGGCGAGCCCCGCCTCCGCGCACGCGGCGAGCCAGGCGATCACGACCAGGGCGACCGCGCCCGCGATCAGCGGGAGGCTCATGAGACGGTCGGGGCCGGGGACGGGCCGGTCAGGCCCTTCTCCGCACGCCAGCCGTCCACGATGGCGGCCTGCAGACCGAACATCTCGGCCTTCTCGTCGGGCTCCTCGTGGTCGTACCCGAGCAGGTGCAGCACGCCGTGGACGGTGAGCAACTGGAGCTCCTCGTCCATGGAGTGCTGCGTGGGTGCCTCGGTGCCCTGCCTGGTGGCGACCTCCGGGCAGAGCACGATGTCGCCGAGCAGCCCCTGCGGCGGCTCGTCCTCGTCCTTCGCCGGCGGACGCAGCTCGTCCATCGGGAAGGACATGACATCCGTCGGACCCGGCAGGTCCATCCACTGGATGTGGAGCTGCTCCATGGCGTCGGTGTCCACGACGATCACCGAGAGTTCGGAGAGCGGGTGGATGCGCATCCGCGCGAGCGCGTAGCGGGCGATGTCGAGGATCGCCTGCTCGTCGACCTCGGTTCCGGACTCGTTGTTGACGTCGATCGACATGGTCGTGCTGGTCTACTTCCCCTTGGCCTTGGCACCGTGCTTGGGTGCGCGACCGCCGTTGTGGCCGCCGTTCTCGGTGCCGTTCCTGCTGTCGTACTGCTCGTACGCGTCGACGATACGGCCCACCAGCTTGTGCCGGACGACGTCCTGGGACGACAGCCGGGAGAAGTGGACGTCGTCGACGCCCTCCAGGATGTCCTGCACCTGCCGCAGACCGGACTTCGTGCCGCCGGGCAGGTCGACCTGCGTCACGTCACCCGTGATCACGATCTTCGACTCGAAGCCGAGGCGGGTGAGGAACATCTTCATCTGCTCGGGGCTGGTGTTCTGGGCCTCGTCCAGGATGATGAAGGCGTCGTTCAGCGTCCGGCCGCGCATGTACGCCAGCGGCGCGACCTCGATCGTCCCCGCCGCCATCAGCCGCGGGATCGAGTCCGGGTCGAGCATGTCGTGCAGCGCGTCGTACAGCGGGCGCAGATACGGGTCGATCTTCTCGTAGAGCGTGCCCGGCAGGAAGCCGAGCCGCTCGCCGGCCTCGACCGCCGGGCGGGTCAGGATGATGCGGTTGACCTGCTTGGACTGCAGGGCCTGCACCGCCTTGGCCATCGCCAGGTAGGTCTTGCCGGTGCCCGCGGGGCCGATGCCGAAGACGATGGTGTGCTTGTCGATCGCGTCGACGTACCGCTTCTGGTTCAGCGTCTTGGGGCGGATCGTGCGGCCGCGAGAGGACAGGATGTTCTGCGTGAGCACCTCGGCCGGGGTCTCCTGGCCGTCGCTCTCCCCGTTCTCGCTCGCCTTGAGCATGGCGATCGAGCGTTCCACTGCGTCCTCCGTCATCGGCTGCCCGGTGCGGAGCACCAGCATCATCTCGTCGAACACGCGCTGGATGAGGGCGACGTCATGGGTGTCGCCGACCGCGCTGATCTCGTTTCCCCGGACGTGGATGTCGGCCGCCGGGAAGGCCTTCTCGATCACGCGCAGGAGGGAGTCGCCGGATCCCAGCACGGTCACCATGGGGTGCTGGGCGGGGACGGTGAACTGTGCTCTCGCCTGCCCCTGCGCGGGGGTGTGAGCTGTGGGTGTCTGAGTCATGGGCCGGCGCTCTAGGCCTGCTCGTCCTCCTCTGCGGCGTGAGCCGCGTGACGGGTGTGCTCTGCTTCCTCCAGCGTACGACTCCCCGCCGACAGCACCGAGGCTTTTATCCGACCGGCGCTCACCGCTGGGCGCGGACCATCTCCCGGAACCAGCCGTACGACGCCTTGGGCGTGCGTTTCCGCGTCGCGAAGTCCACGTGCACCAGCCCGAACCGGCGCGCGTACCCCTCGGCCCACTCGAAGTTGTCCAGCAGCGACCACACGAAGTAGCCGCGCACGTCCACGCCCGCCTCCAGTGCCCGGTGCAGGGCGCGGACGTGCCCGTCGAGGTAGGTGATGCGGTCCTGGTCGTCGAGCCCTTCGTAGGAGCAGCCGTTCTCCGTGATGACGACGGGCGGGAGCCGGTCGCCGTAGCGGTCGCGGAAGCCGGTGAGCAGCTCGGTGAGCCCCTCGGGGACGACGGGCCAGCCGAAGTCGGTCAGCGGCCGCCCCTCGATCCCGCGCACCGAGAAGGGCAGTTCCGCGGGGAACGTCAGGCCCCCGGACTCGGTCTCCGCGCCCTGCGGGGCGCCCACCCTCGTCGGCGCGTAGTAGTTCACGCCGTACCAGTCCAGCGGCTCGGCGATGATCTCCAGGTCCGCCCGCACGTCGCCCGGCATCAGCTCCGCGATGCCGTCCGGGTACCGCCCGGTCAGCACGGGGTCGGCGAACATCCGGTTCAGGAGGACGTCGTAGAAGTCCGCCGCCTCCCGGTCGGCCGTCTCGTCCGACGCCGGCCAGGTCGGACCGTGCGAGTTGGCGATCCCGATGTCGGCGGCGCCGGACGCGCGCAGGGCCCGTACCGCGAGGCCGTGCGCGAGCAGCTGGTGGTGGGCCACCGGCAGGGCGTCGAACAGCAGCTTCCGGCCGGGGGCGTGCGCGCCGAGGGCGTGGCCCAGCAGGGTGTGCTCGGCGGGCTCGTTCAGAGTGATCCACTTGTCGACGCGGTCGCCGAGCCGGTCCGCGACCACCGACACGTACTGGGCGAAACGCGACGCCGTGTCCCGCTCCAGCCAGTCCAGGCCCGCCGGCAGGTCCCAGTGGAAGAGCGTCGGCACCGGCCGGACGCCCGCCGCGCACAGCTCGTCGACCAGCCGGTCGTAGAAGCCGAGGCCGCCGGGGGAGTCCACCCGAGGCCAGGAGACCGAGAAGCGGTACGCGTCCACGCCCAGGTCCGCCAGCAGCGCCACGTCCTCGCGGTAGCGGTGGTAGTGGTCGCAGGCCACCGCCGCCGTCGAGCCGTCCTTCACCCGCCCCGGCTCGGACGTGAAGACGTCCCACACGGACGGTCCCCGCAGCTCGGCCGCGCCCTCGATCTGGTGCGCCGAGGTCGACACGCCCCACAGGAAGCCGTCCGGGAACCGGGGTACCGGGTTCGTCGCCATGCGCGGATCATCCGCAGGGCCGGTGCGGGAAGTCAACGCCCTTGCCCGGCAACGGCGTTACGCGCCCTCCTTCAGCACCCGCGAGATCAGCCTCCGCTGCTCGTCCGTCAGCCGGGGATCGGCGGCGTACACCGTCTTCCCGTCCACGGTGATCTGGTAGCTGAACCCGTCCGGCACCCCGACGGGCGGCGTGCCCCGGCCGTCGGCGGCCGCCCGCTCCGCCAGGGCGTGCCACTCGGCCGCGTCGGGGCGTCCCGCGGTGTCGACCTCCGCGTGGCGTTCGATGCCCGCGAAGCCTCCTGTGCGCCTCACCTGAATCCGCATGGGTCCGTGTCTAGTACGGAACTAGAGCGTGCGCACCCCGACCTGCTCCCAGGCCTTGCGCACCGCCTCCAGCTCGTCCGCGTCGCCGTAGCGCTCCCGGGCGGCCTTCACCGTCAGTGTCGCGAAGTCCGCGAACAGTGCGTCCTGCGCCAGCTCGCCGCCGGTCAGCACGTCGTACCAGATCAGTCCCGCCCGCTCCCAGGCGTGCCCGCCGAGCGCGGTGGCGACCAGGTAGAAGGCGTGGTTGGGGATGCCGGAGTTGATGTGCACGCCGCCGTTGTCGCGGCCGGTGCGCACGAAGTCGTCCATCGTCGCGGGCTGCGGGTCCTTGCCGAGGACGTCGTCGTCGTACGCCGTGCCCGGCGCCTTCATGGAGCGCAGCGCCACTCCCGTCACGCGCGGGGCGAGCAGCCCGGCGCCGATCAGCCAGTCGGCCTCGGCGGCGGTCTGGCCGAGCGAGTACTGCTTGATGAGCGCGCCGAACACGTCAGAGACCGACTCGTTGAGGGCGCCCGGCTGGCCGTAGTAGGTCAGGTTGGCGGTGTGCTGGGTGACGCCGTGGGTCAGCTCGTGGCCGATCACGTCGAGGGGAATGGTGAAGTCGAGGAAGATCTCCCCGTCCCCGTCGCCGAAGACCATCTGCTCGCCGTTCCAGAAGGCGTTGTTGTACTCGCGGTCGTAGTGCACGGTGGCGTCCAGCGGCAGTCCGCCGCCGTCGATGGAGTCGCGCCCGTACACTTTCAGGAAGTGCTCGAAAGTCGCTCCCAGGGCCGCGTAGGCGCGGTTCACGGTGGCGTCCTTGCCGGGCTCCTCGCCCTCCCCGCGCACCTTCTTGCCCGGCAGGTCGGTGCCGTGCCGGGCGTCGAAGATCGTGCGCTGCGGCTTCCCGGTCTCGGCGCCGGCGCGCGGGGCGACGGTGGGGGCGCCGATCACCGTGGTCAGCTGGCGGTGGGTGCGCTCGAAGGCGTCGCGCTGGAGGGTCCGGCGGGCGGGGCCGGCGAGCACGGGGTCCTCGTGCTGGGCGAGCTTGTCGAGGACGTGGGGCGGCACGATGGTGCAGAAGACGGGCTCGAAGCCCCCGTATGTCGTCATGTCCGGCACCCTTGCACTGCGTGATGTTACTGTCACCACCCGCAACCACGATTGATGAAAAGCAACGCCAAGACGGCCCCGCGGCGGGCCGCGAGTGGTATACGGCACTTTTTGTCCCGGTTCCCTCCATGGTCCCGCATACTGATACGGACCCGCGTGACCGGCGTGACTCGGCTATGGTGCTGGGCATCATGCGTTTCGGGCTGCTTCTCCTTAGCTGCCGCGGCGAGGGCCTGTAGAGGCCGACTCCCTCCCCGCGGAGCTTGGTGGTGCCGTCGGCCGTCCTTCCGGAACACGCGGACGTCGCGGACGTCGCGCACACCGCGGACATCACGAGGAGCCCACGCCATCATGGCCAACCGCCAGCAGCCCACTTCCATGCCGACCGCCAAGTACCGCGGGTACGAGCAGGTCGACATCCCCGACCGCACCTGGCCGGGCCGGCGCATCACCACCGCCCCCCGCTGGCTCTCCACCGACCTGCGCGACGGCAACCAGGCGCTGATCGACCCCATGTCGCCCGCCCGTAAGCGCGCGATGTTCGACCTGCTGGTCAAGATGGGCTACAAGGAGATCGAGGTCGGCTTCCCGGCCTCCGGCCAGACCGACTTCGACTTCGTACGGTCGATCATCGAGGACCCGGACGCCATCCCGGACGACGTGACGATCTCCGTACTGACCCAGGCCCGCGAGGACCTGATCGAGCGCACGGTGGAGTCCCTGAAGGGCGCCAAGCGGGCCACCGTCCACCTGTACAACGCCACCGCCCCCGTCTTCCGCCGCGTCGTCTTCCGCGGCTCCCGGGACGACATCAAGCAGATCGCGGTCGACGGCACCCGCCTGGTCATGGAGTACGCCGAGAAGCTGCTGGGCCCCGAGACGGAGTTCGGCTACCAGTACAGCCCCGAGATCTTCACCGACACCGAGCTGGACTTCGCCCTGGAGGTCTGCGAGGCGGTGATGGACACCTACCAGCCCGGCCCCGGCCGCGAGATCATCCTCAACCTGCCGGCCACCGTGGAGCGTTCCACCCCCTCCACCCACGCGGACCGCTTCGAGTGGATGGGCCGCCGGCTCTCCCGCCGCGAGTACGTCTGCCTGTCCGTCCACCCGCACAACGACCGCGGTACGGCCGTGGCCGCGGCCGAGCTGGCCGTGATGGCCGGTGCCGACCGCGTCGAGGGCTGCCTGTTCGGCCAGGGCGAGCGCACCGGCAACGTCGACCTGGTCACCCTGGGCATGAACCTGTTCTCCCAGGGCGTCGACCCGCAGATCGACTTCTCCGACATCGACGAGATCCGTCGCACGTGGGAGTACTGCAACCAGATGAAGGTCCACGCGCGCCACCCGTACGTGGGCGACCTGGTCTACACGTCCTTCTCCGGCTCCCACCAGGACGCCATCAAGAAGGGCTTCGACGCCATGGAGGCCGACGCGAAGGCCAAGGGCGTCACCGTCGACGACATCGAGTGGGCCGTCCCCTACCTGCCGATCGACCCCAAGGACGTCGGCCGCTCCTACGAGGCGGTCATCCGTGTCAACTCGCAGTCCGGCAAGGGCGGCATCGCCTACGTCCTGAAGAACGACCACAAGCTGGACCTGCCGCGCCGGATGCAGATCGAGTTCTCCAAGCTGATCCAGGCCAAGACGGACGCCGAGGGCGGCGAGATCACGCCGACGGCCATCTGGGACGTCTTCCAGGACGAGTACCTGCCCAACCCGGACAACCCCTGGGGCCGCATCCAGGTCGCCAACGGCCAGACCACGACCGACGTCGACGGCATCGACACCCTCACCGTCGACGCCACGGTCGACGGCGCGGAGACCACCCTGGTCGGCACCGGCAACGGCCCGATCTCGGCGTTCTTCCACGCGCTGCAGGGCGTCGGCATCGACGTACGCCTGCTGGACTACCAGGAGCACACGATGAGCGAGGGCGCCTCCGCGCAGGCCGCGTCCTACATCGAGTGCGCCATCGGCGACAAGGTGCTGTGGGGCATCGGAATCGACGCGAACACCACGCGCGCCTCGCTGAAGGCGGTCGTCTCCGCCGTCAACCGCGCAACTCGCTGACCAGCCGAATCGGCGGTTTGAGGCCCCGCTCGCCGGAAAACGGCGGGCGGGGCCCCGTCGTATACCGGCCATCTCCGTGTGCAGGTCACGGAAAGGTCTCTTCCTGGGTACTGACTCCACGTCCGCGATGTGGCTAACATCACGCCAGCGCGACGATGCTGTCGCGCGGTTACGGAGGTGCGACGTGCTGCCTGAACGGGGACGAAACGGCCGAGCTGCCCGGCTGCCGCGCATCCTGGGCACACGCACCGCGTGGACACCCGTCGGCGACGGCGAGTTCTTCTGCCCCGGCTGCGGAGGCGACCGCAACTACCAGCGGCTCACCGGCCGCCGCCGCTTCACCATGCTCGGCGTGCCCGTGCTGCCGCGCGGCGAGTCGGCGCCGACCGTGGAGTGCGCGGCCTGCCGCCGCCACTACGGCACCGACGTCCTCGACCACCCGACCACCACCCGCTTCTCCGCGATGCTCCGCGACGCCGTCCACACCGTCGCCCTGGCGGTCCTGGCCGCGGGCGGCACCTGCTCCCGTACGTCGCTGGAGACGGCGGCCGTCGCGGTGCGCGCGGCCGGCTTCGAGGACTGCACCGAGGACCAGCTGAACGCGCTCGTCGAAGCGCTGGAGGCGGACACCGGCCGGGTCCACGGGGAGCCCTGCGTACCCGGCCTGGCCATAGAGCTGCACGAGGCGCTGGACCCGCTTGCCCCGCACCTCGCCGCCGTCGGCCGCGAGTCGATCCTCCTCCAGGGCGCCCGCATCGCCCTGGCCGACGGCCCCTACACCCCCGCCGAACGCGACGCCCTGGCGACGGTCGGCGCGGCCCTGACCATCTGCTCCGACGACGTGACCCGCCTCCTGGAGGCGGCGGGCACGCCCTCCTAGGCTTCCTAGACCTCCTGGGCCTCCAGGCCGCCCGGAAGGTCCAGGCGCAGGATCTGGCGGTCCATCCCCGGGCCGAAGTAGTCCCGGCGCAGGCCCGCGTCGGGTTCCTCCGGGTGGAAGCCCAGGGAGCGGTAGAGCAGGATGGCGGCGAGATTGGCCGGCTCCACGGTGAGCCGGACCACCCCTATGCCGTCCCGGCGCAGCCGGGTCAGGACCTCCGTCATCAGCTCCCGGCCCAGCCCGTGCCGGCGCCGGTCCTCGGTGACGCACAGGCCGAGTATCCAGCTGTCCCCGCCGAGCGCCCGGGTGGCGGCCAGTACGTAACCGCGCAACCGGCCCGTGCCGTCGTCGAGTACCAGGAAGTGTTCCTCGTACATGTCGAAGAGCTGGCGCAGGAGGAAGCCGGGATAGGCGACCTCCTGGAAGACCTCCTCGTCGAGCCGCCGCAGTTCGGGCAGGTCGGACTCCCGCGCCGTCCGCAGGACCAGGGGCAGTGTCTCCTGGTACGGATCCGGCCTCGTGAGCTGCTCGTGGCGGTCCAAGGAGCGTTCCAGCGGTTCGGCGGTCATGCCACCCCCAGTCAGGACGTGCGGACGTCAACTCGACGACACCGGAAACGCTCACGAAGGAATGAGCCTCCATGTGGCGGCCGGTGACCCCTTCTGGCTAGAGTGAGCTTCCAACTTCCCGCGTGCAAGGGCGAGTTCGGGTGTGCGACGATGCGCCGGACGTGCGCCCGGCGGAAGAGGACTGGCGTGTTCCCGGCTGTCTCGACATGTCCTGGTGGCTTACCGTGCACGACACTGGGGCTTGTCCGGAATCGAATGGAACGCGGCAGGGTGACTATGGATCGCAATGCCGACGCACCTTGGTCGAAGTTCGATCCAGAGGTGTATGTCGACAACAACTACCGGACACCACTCGAAGTCGATCTGCTGATCGTCCGGTTGATGCGTGACTATTTCAGCCGCTGTTTCTCCGGAGGCGTTCCGGATTCGGTGCGGGGCGTCGACGTCGGGGCCGGTGCGAATCTCTACCCCGCGCTCTCCATGCTGCCGTGGTGCGAGAAGACGCTGCTGCTGGAATACGCGCGCCCGAACGTCGAATACCTGGAGAAGCAGGTCTCCCCGGGCGGGTACGACACCGCGTGGGACGCGTTCTGGGAGGTGCTGCGCGAGTCTCCCTCCTACGCCGCCGTCGAACCGAGAAGCCGCGTCAGCGAGATCGTCCGGGTGGAGCGCGGCAACCTGTTCGACCTGGAGCACGGACACCGGCGCTGGGACATCGGGACGATGTTCTTCGTCGCCGACTCGATGTCCGAGTGCCCCGAGGAGTTCCGGCGGGGAGTGCGGTGCTTCATGAACGCGCTCAGCGAAGGCGCGCCGTTCGCCGCCGCGTTCATGAAGGAGTCGGTCGGCTACCGCGTCGGCGAACACGACTACCCGGCCTACCGGGTGAACGAGAGCCGGGTCAGGGAGAGCCTGGAACCGTTCACCGGAGAGCTGGAGACCCACGATCTGCACCACATGGTGCGGCCGGGACACGAGGGAATGATCCTCGCCCTGGGGCGGCGCAATTCGGAGGTTGCCGCCCCCTAGGAACGGGGACCATGCTGAACACAGGGCAACGAGATCTGTACGAGGGGTGCGGGGATGCAGATCAAGCCACGCCAGCACATGCTGGAGATCTGGCAGGCCATGGCCCGTCATTCGTTCGACGACGGGAAACTGCTGTGGGGCGACACGGACGGGCTGAGCAGCGTCGCGGACGCCGAACGCCTGCTGTGCCTGCTCTATCCGGCCACCGAGGTCCCCGCCTTCCGTCTCGACCAGCCGGACACCACCGAACGTGACGTCCTGCGCGCCCTCGACCGGATCGGCAGCCGGCTGGAGATCCCGCCCAACCTGATCGCCGCGCTGACCCAGTTCATGCGCACCCACACCGGGACGGACGACAGCCCCACCTTCTCCGGCGGCCACTACTTCCGCCCCGCCGAGCCCGACGGGCGGATCACGCACGAGCAGGGCCAGTTGGGCGTGGTCGACTCCTACTCCATGTCCGTCACCCTCTGCCTCGCCACCCTCGGATTCCTCAAGGTCTACGAGGGCACCACGACCCGTCCCGAGGTGCGCAAGGCGATCGGCGAGCTGCGCGAGGCCACGAACGCCCGGCTGACCGCCGCCATGGTCAGCCTGCTGCGCTCCTTCACCGTCAACGTCTTCGACGCCGAGTCCGAGCAGGGCAAGCGGCTGATCCAGGTCGTCGGACAGGGCAGACAGTCCGACCGGGCCGTCCTCCAGCAGTTCTCCCGCAAGTTACGCCCCCTGCGCGCCACCATCATCGAGAGCCTCAGCCGCGGCATCGAGGTCGATGAGGGCATCCGCGACGAGAGCCAGCTCTTCGAGTGCGGCTGGGCCTGGGGCGTCGTCCAGGACGCCCCGGAGATCAGCGACCTGAGCGTCCCGGTCCCCGGCCAGCCCGCCGGCATCGCCGACCGGCTGCCCTACGTGTACTTCACCGTCGTCGCCCTCGACGGCATCCAGGACCTCTTCTCCGACCGCACCCTCACCCTCGGCCTGCTCGACGCCGACCAGCAGAAACTCGCCGAGGCACTGCGCCTGCGCTGGGAACTCAGCCAGCAGTACTGGTCCGCGATCGCCCGCTTCGGCACCGAACGCTGGCCCCTGGAGGACCTGCCCTGGCAGACCACCGGCCTGCGCCTGGAGTCCGAGTACTTCTCCCTGACCGTCGCGGCCATCCTCGTCCACGACCTGGTACGCCGGAAGGCGACCGACGACGACCTCACCCGCACCGTCGCCATCATGGAGCGGCTCGCCGACCGCGGCCGGGTCACCAGCCGGATGACCAAGGACGACCCCACCATCCGGCTGCACAACCCCGGCGTCACCATGCCGCTCGCCGGGTCCGAGCGCTCCGGCGGGCTCCTCCTGTGGCGGATGACCGACTTCTCGGCCCAGCTCCTCAAGCGGATCATCCAACTCGCCGAACTCTCCCGGAACATCGGCGCGCAGGACCGGCTGCTGCGCCTCGCCGAGCAGTCCTTCGAGCACCTTTGGGCCCGGCGGATCGACGACGAGGACGGCGCGGGCCTCTGGGACAACGTCCGGGCCGTCTACCCCGACGCGCGCGACGTCGGACTGCGCATGTCCTGGAGCATCACCGAGCGCGTCACCGAATGCCTCGTCGCTGCCCGCAACCTGTACGAGCAGCAGCCCATCCGCAGTCCCGAACTCGCCGAGCTGGCCCGGGAACTGCTGAGCGAGGCCACCCACCTGTTCGGCAAGGAGCAGCTGGAGGCCTCCGCGGCCGCCGACGGCAGCAGAGCCCGCGCCATGCGCAGCATCGAGAGCCGCCTCGACCACGCCCGCGGCCTCGTCGACGACCGGCCCGCCACCGCCTTCGCCCTCGCCCTGCCCGTGCTCCAGGAACTCGACACCCTGGCCCAGGCCAGGGGCGCCGCCGCACAGGAGGTGTGAGCGTGCTCGTCTTCGCCGCCTCCGACAAAGGAGGCACGGGGCGCTCGGTGACCAGCGCCAACCTGGCGTACCAGCGCGCCCTCACCGGCGACCACGTGGCCTACGTGGACTTCGACTTCGGCTCGCCCACCGCCGCCGCCGTCTTCGACGTGCCCGGCGCGATGCGCGGCACCGAGGAACGCGGCCTCCACTCCTACCTGGAGGGCGAGGTCGCCGAACCGGCCAGGATCGACGTCTGGCGGCAGACCGAGCACCCCCTGCTGCGCGCCCGCCCCAACCAGTCCGGCCGCCTCGTCCTGCTCCCCGGCGACGCGGGCGGCGGCGAGTTCGCCACCGGCGAGGAGACCCTGGAGCGGTGCATCGACCTGCTGCTGCGGCTCAACGGCGAGTTCGACGTCACCGTCGTCGACCTCAGCGCCGGCCGCAGCTACGCCGTCGACATGGTCCTCGCGGCCACCGCCCACCCCCGGATGCGCAACGTCCCCTTCCGCTGGCTGGTCTTCCACCGCTGGACCCGCCAGCACGTCATCGCCGCCTCCGGACTCGTCCACGCCGACCACGGCATCATCGGCGGCGGCGTCGAACGCGGCCACGACAAGGAGGCGCTTCAGGCCGCCGTCCGCTTCGTGCGGGCCGCCGTGCCCGACCCCGAGTCGCCGCTGTGGTCCCAGGGCTCGCCCGCCCAGGCCGCCTGGATGCAGGCCTGCGACGAGGCGCTGCGCAGGCTCGCCGCCGAGCACCGCATCGGCGACAGCGTCGTCCTCGGCGTCGTACCGCTGGAACCCATACTCCAGTGGCGCGAGCAGCTGATCACCGAAGAGGACGTGCTCTCCACCCAGATCGCCAACAAGGAGACCCTGGAAGCGCTGGAGGAGATCGCCCGGCGTCTGACGGACGACTCGCACTGGGGGCGGCCATGACGGACGCGGTGTTCCGGGAGACCGCCGCCGAGCCGCGCACCCAGTCGGTGCCGCTGGCCCACCTCTCCCTGGAGCTGGGCCACCTCTACATGGAGGACTTCGAGGCCGGTCCCGAGCGCCTGCGCCGGCACTTCACCGAAGTACGCCCCTGGGTCGACGCGGCCCGCACCGCCGCCACCGCCCGGGCCGGCGGCAGACGCGCCCGGATCAGCACCTGCTTCCTCGTCGACGACTACTTCACCCGCTTCTCCACCCCCGCCGAAGTCGTCCCCATGCTCCTCGCGGAGGCCGAGCGGGCCGGGCTGAGCGTCGACTACCTGGCCCGCGAGTCCGGCTGCGCCACCACCGGCAAGGTGCCCGTCGCCGAGGCGGTGGCCGGCCGCATCGTCGAGTCGCCGCCGCCCGGCAGCTACGGCCTGCGCCCGCCCGCCGCGCAGACCGGCTGGCTGGCCAACGGCGAACGCAGCCCCGCCGCCCGCGCCCCGCAGGCCATGAAGCGCGCCGCCGCCTGGCAGCCGCCCCGGGAGACCGCCGCCCGCCGCCACTCCGTCTTCCTCGACGTCGAGCTGTGGAGCGACGACGCCGACGGGCACCGCACCTGGTCCTGCCCCTTCCTCGCCGCCGTGTGGCAGCTCGCCCGCCTCGGACTGCTGCGCAACGAGGGCGAGGCCGTCCTCGTCCCCCAGCCGCACACCGCCACCGGCTTCCCCGACTCCTGGGACGAACTGCCCTCCCTGCTGCGACTCAACGCCGGCGCCGACCCCTTCGCCGCCTACCGGACCTGCTCGGTCCTGCCCACCCGCTTCCTCCCCGTCGAGCACGCCGTCCGCGTGATCCTCGACCAGATCGAGGTGGATCCCGGCGCACTGGAGCAGGTCGCCGAACGCTCCGGACGGGAGCGCACGGCCGTCCCCGACTCGGTCGCCGACCGTGTCTCCTACGTCTACTACTCGGGGCCCTGACATGCCGCCGCGGGAGAGCACACCGCGCGCCGTACTCGCCTGCGGCGAGGTCCGCACCTGCCTGCTGCCCGCCCGGCAGGCCCTCGACATCCGCTCCGCCGCCCAGCTCCTCGCCCTGCGCGCCGACGAACGGGTCCTGCTCTCCGAGCGCCCGGGCCTCTACGCGCGTTCCCCCGACACCCTCACCGGCGTCGACTGCCCGCTGCCCAGCGCCAACGGCGCCCGGATCCGCGCGGTCGGTACCGTCGCCGCCCACGCCGCGCTCACCGAGGGGCGCGTCCTGCAGACCTCAGCGCACTTCCGGCTCCCCGCCACCGGACCCGACCAGCGGCGGCCGTGGGGCGAGTACCTGGTACGCCCCGGCGTGGTCGAACCCCTCGGCAAGCTGCCCCACGAGGCCGTCGCGCAGGGCGTCCTCGGCGGCGGGCGCCACGGCGACCTCGACGTCGGGCTGATCGCCGACGGCCTGCTCACCCGGCTGCTGCGCCACGCCCTGCTCGACCAGTGCCCGCCCTTCAGGTCCCGGCCCACCCGGCTGCGCTGGGTGGCCCTGCCCGCTGCCCCGGGCGACGGCCCGTCCATCGAACGGTTCACCCTCGCCGAGGACGAACTGCGCACCGTGCGCCTGCGCGTGCCCGAGGGCACCACCGGCGCCGACCTCGCCGCGCTCTGCGACGACCTCGCCCTGCACGACTGGCTGCTCACCACCGTCGTCCGCATGCTCGACGGCGTCCGCCTCGGCGGCTCGGCCGCGCAGGACGCCACCGCCGTGGTCAGGGCGCTGCGTCCGGCCGTCGACCACCTGCTGCACCTGTGGATGCCCCGGGCCAGGGTGGCCAGGGAACTGGCCCCGCTGTGGGACCCGCTGGAGGAGCGGCCGGGTTTCAGCAGGCAGTGGCAGGCCCTGGTGCAGCGCATCCGCGACCAGCTCACCCTCCAGGCCATTCCCGCGCCCCACCGGGAGGTGGAATCGGTGCCCTGACCGGGCGCCGGCACCTCCCACGCACATCCCCGCACCCCGATCCGACGCGTATCCCAACGGGGGGAGAAGCGAGATGAGCACGGCACAGTCACCCCAGCCCGACGACACGGCCCGCACACCGGGCCCGGCCGACCTGATGAGGGGGGAGTCCCCATGGGCGCGCATGCTGCTGGTCGCCCTGGTCGTCGGTGCCCTCTTCTGGAGCGTCGTCGCGCTGCTGAGCCCCGAGGACGGCACGCTGCGGCAGTTCGTGGCCGCGGTCCTCTGCGCCGGCGCCGCGATGCTGGTCCAGTACGTCCTCGGCCTGGCCCCGCGGCCCGGTCACATCCGTCTGGAGGAGCACACCCGCCGGGTGGAGAGCGCCCTCGCCGAGAACACCGCCGCCGTACGAGAGGGCCTGAACCGGTACGACGACGAGCTGAAGACCGGCCTGACCCGGCACACCGAGGACGTGAAGCAGCTCGTCGAGACCCACGTCACCCAGGTGGACCACCGGCCCTCCGAGCCCTACCCCCAGCTGGACCGCGCCCGCATCGACAGCGTGCCCGACCTGGCCAAGGGCTTCGCCGACGTACTGCTGCCGGAACCCTCGATCCTGCACACCTTCGTCCACCTGGAGATGGCGCGGGTGGTGGGCCACATGGCCGACCTCACCAACCAGAGCGCCGAGTGCCCCGGCGAGAACCACGACTGGATGCTCACCCTCACCCGCGCCGCCGAGCAGTCCATCTGCGCCACCAGCACCTCCGTCGACCGGGAGTTCTGGAACAGCGAGCCCGCCGGCCGCTACCTCGACGCCCAGCAGGAGGCGATCGACGAGCAGGGCGTGTCGGTGCGCCGGCTGTTCCTGCTGGAGAGCGCGCGCGAGCTGGACGACCGGCTGCTGCGGCTGTGCGAGGAGCAGGAACTGCGGCGCATCGACGTACGCGCGGCCGTCCTGCCCGAACTGCCCCCGCACCTCCAGCGCGGCACCACCAACGACTTCATCCTCTACGACGAGGAGGTGTCGTTCGAGATCGAGCAGGACCTGCGCGACGTCAACGTCCGGACCCGGCTCACCGCGCGCCAGGACTACGTACGGGACCGGCTGAAGCGCTTCCGGGAACTCTGGGACGCGGGCATGGGCCTGCGGGAGCTGGAGGTGCGGGTCGACGCGGAGGAGGACGGCAACTGGATGGTCGACCGGGCCTGACCGCCGGTCCCCGATTACTCCCCGGGGAGTAACGACAGTCCCGTGTCACCCCGGGCAGTAGCCGCCGACTCGCCCTCGCGTCCGACGTATCGGCGGCCCGCCGCCGGAAGTCTGGAGACCTACCCAGACTTCCACCGGAGGGAGGCCCGCCAGATGGGGGCCGTAAGGACAAGTGGGGGGCGACGGCGGGCCGTGCCCTGGCTGGTGCTCGGGCTGTGGATCGCCGTACTGGCCATCGCCTCACCGTTCGCGTCGAAACTGTCGGACGTGCAGCGCGACCGCGCCGTCGACTACCTGCCGGCGAGCGCCGACTCGACCCAGGTCGCGAAGATCCAGGACCGGCTGCCGGGCGGCGAGGCCACCGAGATGGTCGTCGTCTACCACCGAGACGCCGGACTGACCGCGACCGACAGGGCCACCGCCACCGACCAGATCGCGAAGATCGCGGGCGCGCACCGGCTGGCCGACCGCCCGGCCGGCATCCCGTCCGAGGACGGCACCACCCTCATGTACCCGGTCGCCAGCACCGAGCCCGGCCAGGACGAGGAGGCCCGCGACGAACTGGTCAACGCCGTACGGGACGTCGCGCGGGGCGGCGACGGGCTGAGCGCCGAGGTCGGCGGCGCGGGCGCGCTCGCCACCGATGCCGCCGAGGTGTACAACTCGCTCGGCGGCCCCCTGCTCTACACCACCGCGGCCGTCGTCGCGCTGCTGCTGATCCTCATCTACCGCAGCCCGTTCCTGTGGCTGGTGCCGCTCGCCGTCGCCGGAATCGCCGACTACCTCTCCATGGGCGTCGCCTACGGCCTCAACCAGGGGTTCGGCACCTCGGTCTCCGGCCAGAGCTCCGGCATCATGACCATCCTGGTCTTCGGCGTCGGCACCGACTACGCCCTGCTGCTGATCTCCCGCTACCGCGAGGAACTGCGCCGTATCGAGCGCCCCCACGACGCCATGCTCGCCGCCCTGCGCGGCTGCGGCCCCGCCGTGCTGGCCTCCTCCGGCACGGTCGCCGCCGGGCTGCTGTGCCTGCTCGCCGCCGACCTCAACTCCAGCCGGGGCATGGGCCCGCTCGGCACCGTCGGCGTGCTGTGCGCGCTGGCCGCCATGCTGACCCTGCTGCCCGCACTCCTGGTCCTGCTCGGCCGCCGCGTCTTCTGGCCGCTCGTACCCCGCTACGGCAGCACGCCCAAGACCCGCCGGTCGCTGTTCACCGCGATGGGCAGCTCCGCCGAACGCCGCCCGCGAACCGTCCTCGTCGGAGGTGCCCTGCTGCTGGGCGCGCTGGCGCTCGGGTCGTTCAACCTGCCCGGCTCCCTCAAGCAGGAGGACTCCTTCACCACCAGGCCCGAGGCGATCGCCGCGATGGAGACCCTCGCCGCCGCCTACCCGGAGCGCGGCACCCAGCCCATCACCGTCATCGCCCCCACCGACCGCGCCGACGCGGCCCTCGCCGAGGCCCGCGACACCCGCGGCGTCACGAGCGCCGAGAAGGGCCGCAGCGGTGACGGCTGGACCGAACTGACCGTACTCGCCTCCGCCCCGCCCCAGTCGGCGGCCGAGACCGCCACCATCGAGTCCCTGCGCGACACACTCGACGGCTCCTACGTCGGCGGCCCCAGCGCCCAGCAGATCGACCTGGAGGACACCAGTGCCCGGGACACCACCATCGTCGTACCGATCGTGCTGCTGTCGGTGCTGCTGATCCTCGTCGGCCTCCTGCGGTCGCTGGTCGCGCCGCTGATCCTGGTCGCCGCCGTCGTCGCCGTGTGGGGCGCGGCCCTGGGAATCGGCGGACTCGTCTTCGGGCCCCTCTTCGGCTTCGAGGGCACCGACCCGGGCCTGGGCCTGCTGTCCTTCGTCTTCCTGGTGGCACTGGGCGTCGACTACGGCATCTTCCTCATGCACCGCATGCGCGAGGAGTCCCTGCACGGTGCCGAGCCCACGCAGGCCGCGCTCACCGCGCTGCGCACCACCGGCGGCGTCATCGCCTCCGCCGGACTCGTCCTCGCGGCCACCTTCGCGGTGCTCACCAACATGCCGATGGTGCAACTCGTCGAGCTGGGCTTCGTCATCGCCGTCGGCGTCCTCCTCGACACCTTCCTCGTCCGCACCTACCTCGTCACCAGCGCGAGCGTCGCCCTGCGCCGCCGGGTGTGGTGGCCGGGCCGGCTGTCCCGGGCACCCGAGGAGCCGGTGCCGGCCGGCGAGCGGGAGCCCGTCGGTGTCTGAGGTCCCCGACGACCGGAGTGCGCCCCTCCCCTCCCGGAGGGGCGCGTCCGTCGCGCAGGATGGGCGCGTGCAGGCAACCACTCCGGCGTCGTCCTGGCCCCGCCTCGGGGAGCGGATCATGGCCGCCATCAACCGCGATCCGCTCACCGCCCCGCACGGCGCCCGCAACGACGCCGTACTCGCCGCGGTCCTCCTCGCCGGTGCCGCCTGCCTGGCCCTCTTCACCGACGAGGGCCGCCGCCCGGACGCGTTGGGCTGGGCGCTGCTGGTCGCCGCGCACGTCCCGATCGTGTGGCGGCGCCGCCGTCCGCTGCTGGTGCTCGCGACGGTGGTGGCCCTCGTCGGGCCGTACCACGCGATGGACAACAACCACGCCGCGGCCGGTCCCGCCTCGTACGTGGCGCTCTACACGCTCGCCGTCACCGGCCGCCCGCTGCGCACGATCCTGACCGGCATCGCGGTCCTCACGGTGTCCGTGAGCATCATGCTCACCGTCAACACCCACCAGGCCGTCGAGCTGATCCGCATCTCCGGCTGGGTGATCGCCATCCTCTTCGCCGGCGTCGACGTCCGCTACTACCGCCAGTACGTCGCCTCCATCGTCGAACGCGCCGAGCGCGCCGAACGCACCCGCGAGGAGGAGGCCCGGCGCCGCGTCGCCGAGGAGCGCCTGCGCGTCGCCCGGGACCTGCACGACCTGCTCGCGCACAGCATCACCCTCATCGGCGTGCAGACCTCGGTCGCCGCCCACGTCCTGACCGCCGACCCCGAGCGCCTGGACCGGGCCGCCGTCGCCAAGGCCCTCGACGACATCGCCGAGACCTGCCGGAGCGCGCGCGGCGAACTGCGGACCACGCTGGAGGTACTCCGGGAACAGGACGCGCCCGACGCCCGCGGCCCACTGCCCGGACTGCACGGCGTGCCCGACCTGGCCGAGGCCGCCCGGCTCGCCGGAGCGCGGGTGGACCTGTCGGTACGCGCCGACGACGTGCCGCCCGCGGTCGGCGCCGCCGCCTACCGCATCGTGCAGGAGGCGCTGACCAACGCCGTACGGCACGCGGGGCCGGAACCGTCCGTGCGCGTCGAGGTGCACGCCGAGCGGGGCGCCCTGCGCCTGGCCGTGACCGACGACGGCACCGGGCCCGACCCCGACGGCACCCCCGGCTTCGGTCTCGTCGGCATGCGGGAGAGGGCCCGCAGCGTGGGTGGCACACTCGACGCCGGGCCGCGGGACGGGGGCGCCGGCGGCTTCGAGGTGACGGCCCTGCTGCCGACCCCCGTGGCGCCGTCGACACCTTCGGTGCCGGCCGTGCCCCTGACGACCGCGACCCCGGAGAGAGACGGCTGACGGATGACCATACGAGTGCTGCTCGCGGACGACCAGAACCTCGTCCGTGCCGCGTTCGCCCTGCTCGTCGCGTCGGCCCCCGACATGGAGGTGGTCGGCGAGGCGGGCACCGGCCGCCAGGCCGTGGAACTGGCCCGTACCGAACGCGCCGACCTCGTCGTCATGGACGTCCGCATGCCCGACCTGGACGGCATCGAGGCGACCCGGCTCATCGCGGCCGACGAGGAACTCGCGGGCGTGAGGGTGCTGGTGCTGACCACCTACGACACCGACGAGAACATCGTGGAAGCGCTCCGCGCGGGCGCCTCCGGATTCCTGGTCAAGGACACCAGGCCCGCCGAACTCCTCGACGCCATCCGCACGGTGACGGCGGGCGACGCCCTCCTGTCGCCCGGCCCGACGGCGCGGCTGATCGAGCGCTTCCTGCGCAGCCCCTCGACGCCGGTGGCGGGCGGCGGCGGCCCCGGCTGCCTCTCGGACCGAGAGCGCCAGGTGCTCACCCTGGTCGCCCGCGGCCTCAACAACACGGAGATCGCCGACTCCCTGGGGCTGAGCCCACTGACCGCGAAGACCCACGTCAGCCGCATCATGGGCAAGCTGGGCGCGCGGGACCGGGCGCAGCTGGTCATCGTGGGCTACGAGTCGGGGCTGGTGACGCCGGGCGCCCGGTAGGGCCGGGCTAGCCTGGCCCGCATGGAGACGTTCAACGGGGTGGAGGTCGTCGCGTTCCCGGACGCGTCGGCCTTCGAGGAGTGGCTGGCCGAGCACCACACCCGCCGTGAGGGCGTGTGGGTCAAGGTCGCGAAGAAGGCGTCGGGGATCGCGTCGGTCACGGATGACGAACTGGTCGACGTGGGGCTGTGCTGGGGCTGGATCTCCGGGCAGCGCCGGGGCCTGGACGACCGGTACTACCTGCAGAAGTACGGGCCGCGGCGCCCGAGGAGCATGTGGTCGCGGGTGAACGTCGAGAAGGTCGCGGCGCTGGCGGGGGCGGGCCGGATGCGGGAGCCCGGCCTCGCCGAGGTCCGCCGGGCCCAGGAGGACGGCCGCTGGGACCGGGCGTACGCGTCGCAGGCGTCGGCCGTCGTCCCGGACGACCTTGCCGCGGCGCTCGCCGCGGACCCGGCGGCGCGGGCGGCCTTCGACGCGCTCGACCGGACCGCCCGCTACCTCGTGATGCTCCCGCTGCTCCAGGCCGCGACACCGGAGACCCGGCGGACGCGGCTGGAGCGGGCGGTACGGGACCTGGCGGAGCGGGGGCAGGCGGGCGAAGGCTGACCGCCTGCCACCGTCAGGGCACCGGCCGGGCCCTAGTCGCAGTAGGTGTCCGTGGCCGGCCGCTGCCCGGTCGCGAGGAAGTGGGAGACGGTGCGGTCGCCGCAGGCGTTGCCCTCGGCGAGGTATGCGTCGTGGCCGGTGGAGTCCACGGTGACCATGACCGCGCGCCGGCCGAGAGCCTCCCGCATCTTCAGGGCGCCGCTGAGCGGGGTGTTGACATCGCGCTCGTTCTGGACGAGCAGGATGTTGGACGGCCCCCGGTCGGTGATCCGCACCGGCTCCTCGCGCGGCGGGTACGGCCAGGCGGCGCACAGCATCGCGTTGCGGGGCATCCCGGCGGTGAGCGGGTACTTGGCGCGGCTCTCGGTGACGTCCTTCTGGTACCCGGCGGCCGACTTCGGCCAGGCGACGTCGTTGCACAGCACGCCGGCGCCTACCGCGGTGACGTTCTGCAGCACGGCCTCGGGCGGCCCCGCGGGCGCGGGCGGCACGGTGCCCTGCCGCGCGGCCACCATCAGCTTCGCGAGCGTGGGATAGCGGCCGGGGGCTGCGAAACTGTCCAGCATCGTCTGGCGCAGCACGTTGCCGTTCAGCTCCTCCGGGTTGGCACCGGGCCACGGGATCGGCTCGCGGTCGAGCCGGGCGGCGAGCCGCAGGAACATCGGCCGCACGTCGGAGGCCCTGCGCGCCACGCGGTCGGGGTTGCCGGGCTCCGAGGCCCAGGCCGCGAAGTGCGGGAAGGTGTCCTCCACGCCCTGCTCATGCCCGGCCAGCCAGGCGCGGTTGACGCGGGTGGGGTCGGGGTCGTCGAGGCTGTCCAGCACGACGCGGTCGGTGCGGTGCGGGAAGAGCTGCGCGTACACCGCGCCGACGTACGTCCCGTACGAGACGCCCCACGCGGAGATCTTCCGCTCGCCGAGCGCGGCCCGGAGGCGATCGATGTCGCGAGCCTCGTTGGCGGTGCTGAGGTGCCGCATCAGCTCACCGCCGTTGCGGGCGCAGGCGTCGGCCGTGCGCCGGGCGGTGTCCATGTTCCCGTCCACCGAGCCGTCGGGGGCGGGCCAGGGGCGGAGCTTGGAGGTGGCGAGGTCGCCGTACTCCAGCCCGCAGTCGACGGAGGTGGACGGGGCGAGGCCGCGCGGCGCGAACCCGATCAGGTCGTGGGTGTCCCGTACCTCCTGCGGGAGCTTCTGTCCCTTCCCCGACGGGTCGTTGAGACTTGAGCCGCCCGGCCCTCCGGCGATGAGCAGCAGCGCCCCGCGCCGGGCGTCCAGGTTCTCGCTCGGGATGCGCGAGACGGCGATGTCGATGAGCGGGCTGTCGGGGTCGGCGTAGTCCATGGGGACCTGGAGGGTGGCGCACTGCTGACGGGGGGCGACGCCGGTGCCCTCGCAGGCGGTCCAGGCGAGGGGCTCGGCCGCGTCCGCCGTGGCGGAGGCGGTCACGGGTGCGGTGATGCCGAGGAGGGCCGTGGATACGCCGACGATGGCGGCGTTGCGGATGGTTCGCGTGCGCTGCGTCATGCGACGAGCCTCGCGGATGTCCAGGGCCCTCCCCATCCGGGCAACAACCTGAAATACAGGGGGGATTACCCCAGGGTGGGCCCTCGGGGTTCTCCCTGACCCGTCACACGAAGAAGCTGTCGTGCTTCACCTGGAACTCCCGCAGCTCCTCGCCGCCGCGCTGCGCGAACTCGGCGACGCGCTCGAAGTACTCCTCGCGCGGGGCGCCCGGCGAGAACAGCATCAGCATCGACACGGGGTCGTCGCTGTCGTTCTTGAAGGCGTGCAGTCCGCCGACCGGGACGTACAGGAAGTCTCCCTGGCGTCCGGTGACCCAGCGCTCGCCGTTGTAGAGCTCCACCTCGCCCGACAGGACATAGAAGGACTCGGAGATGCTCCGGTGGAAGTGCGTCCTGGCGCCGGGCGCCTTGGGGCCCATGTCGACCTTGTACAGCCCGAACTCACCTCCGGTGGAGGCGTGGCTCGCGAGGTAGTGGGTGGTCGTGCCGCCGGGGGAGACGATGTCCGGCGGGGTGTCGGCCCCCCTGAACACGGCGTTGATCTCGCCCTTGTCGCCGAGGTAGCGCGGCTCCGGGTACGACATGGGTGCCCCCTTTGTTCGTTGCGACTTTGTGGGGCAAGTCTTGCGTACGGGGGAGTTGTTGGGACCGCGTGCTGGTGAGGTGGCCGTGGGGCCGCCCGCTTCTTGGCCAGTGTCGTGCCTCCGCGACCCGAGTAAAGGGCGCTCCCTGCGGTCGCGTCGGCTGCGCCGATGCCCCTTCGGGTCACCCTTGACTCGGCTCGCTCCAGCACGGGTGAGAAGCGTGCGGGCGGCCCGGGGAGAGCGGATGGCCCGGGCCCGCCGGTCCCTTCCGTCGGCTGCGCAGGCGTCCGGCGTGTGGGGGCGCGTCCGCGTCTCGCCAGCACGCCGGGCGGGCTCAGCGGCTTGCGGTGGTGGGTGGTGAGGAGTGGATTGCGGGCGGGGTGCGGAGGGGGGTCGGGAAATGGATGACACTTCGGGGTGAAGTGTCATCCATTTTCGGGGGGTGGTCCGGGGCGCGCCGCCGCACCGCCCACCGGCCGCGAGCCGCTGAGCCGGCCCGGCGTGCTGGCGAGGCGCGAGCGCGCACCGCTGACGCCGAGGGCGTACGCAGCTGACGGTTGATCGTGAACCCGGCCCGGCCACCCGTTTTTCCGGGCCGCTCGCTCGCTTCTGACCCGTGGTGGAGCGAGCCGAGTCAAGGGTCGGCCGTAGGCCGATCGCCGAAGGCGACGCGTAGCGCCCTTTACTCGGGTCGCGGAGGCACGACACTGGCAAGGAAGCGAGTGGCCCCCACGGTACGTACGAACTCCGTCCAGGCCACCGACCCCACGACGACCACCGGCCCGGCAGCCACCTTGCTGTCCCGGACGGGCACGACGCCGGGAACTCCATCGGCGACCTCGACGCAGTCGCCGCCTTGGCCGTTGCTGTAGCTGCTCTTTGTCCAGCGGGCGTTGCTCAGGTCGTACTCGCGCATCGTCTGAAGTCCTCCGCCGCCGACTCGACCAGGGCCAGGGACGCCTCCGGCGACAGCGCGGCGACCCTGAGCAGATCGTATGTGCGCTGGGCGTGCACCACCACGGCTGGAGCATCGATGAGAGTCCCCGAATACTCCGTCTCTGTATAGGCGACCGGAGGGGCGTCTTCGAAGTTCATGAGTTTCAGCATCCCGCCCATGGCCGCATGCGCCCCCGCCTCGTACGCCAGCACCGTCACCACCGCCGTGCGCTCCCGCATCAGCCGCGCGATGTGCTCCAGTTGCGCCGCCATCACCTGCGGGCCACCCACCGGCATGCGCAGCACGTTCTCGTGCAACGCCACCCAATACTCGGGCCGTGTAGCGTCGTCGAGGATCAGCGACCGCTCCAGGCGGGCGCTGACGATCTCGTCGACGTAGGCGTCGGATTTGAACGGGTTGGCGGCGATCGTGACCGCGCGTGCGTAGGCCTTGGTCTGGAGCAGGCCCGGAACAACCGTCGGCGCGAACTCGCAGATCCGTGTGGCCAGCCGCTCCAGCTCCACCACGTGGGCGAAGTAATCCGCGTACCGCGGATCATCAATCAGCTTCCGGCACAGCCGCTCGAAAATACCGTCGGTTTGTAGCGCCTCGTCAATCCGCTGGGCCACATCCAGCTGAGGCTTGCGAATTGCCTGTTCGAACTGGCCGATGTAACCCCCGGAGACGAATACCCGTGCCCCCAGCTCGACTTGGGTGATTCCGGCGTCCTCCCGCCGGCGTTTGAGTTCCGTTCCGAAGAACTCCCACGCCGCCTGCCGCGAACCATTGGCCATAGCCAACCCCCTAGTGCTGACCCGCACTTGTAGTGCGCATACTCCTGCCGAGTGTAGATGTGGAGCGGCATTCTGGGGACACGAAGAGTGAAACCGTAAAGGGAAGGGGAACACGGTGGAGGCACGACACTCGGCGCTCTGCGTCGAAGAAGCGGAGGTAGCGGTGAAAGAATTGCGCGCAGCACTCGCGGAGGCAGGAATTACTCTTCCCTCCCTCGGGCTCGACCCGGTGAGTCTTGCGCGGGAGGCACCCTGTCCACTCATCGAATTGGGGCGGTGTTCCGTCGAGACCGCGCAGCGGCTCGCGGCGGCGCTGCGATGACATACCCGTACCCGCCCGTCGGTGCCTACGCCCTCGACACCCGCACCGGACGCGTCGGCCTCGTCATGGGCCACGAGGGGCCGTACGTGCAGATGCGGCCGTACGGCGGCGGGCGGGAGTGGGACGCCGAGCCGGGTGACGTACGCCACGCCACCCCGGCGGAGCGCCTCAGCGCGGCGACGGCGTACACGAACGCCAGAAGCCGGGGCGAGGTGCCCTGACACATGCGCGAGAATGGGCGCCATGAGTCTGTTCCGCGACGACGGCATCGTGCTGCGCACCCAGAAGCTGGGTGAGGCGGACCGGATCATCACCTTGCTCACGCGCGGTCACGGACGCGTACGCGCCGTGGCGCGCGGGGTGCGGCGGACGAAGTCGAAGTTCGGGGCGCGGCTGGAGCCGTTCTCGCACGTCGACGTGCAGTTCTTCTCGAAGAACAGCGAGCTGGTCGGGCGCGGCCTGCCCCTGTGCACGCAGAGCGAGACCATCGCGCCGTACGGTGGTGGGATCGTCACCGACTACGCGCGGTACACCGCCGGGACAGCCATGCTGGAGACGGCCGAGCGGTTCACCGACCACGAGGGCGAGCCGGCGGTGCAGCAGTACCTGCTGCTGGTCGGCGCGCTGCGGACCCTCGCCCGGGGCGAGCACGCGCCGAACCTCGTCCTCGACGCGTTCCTGCTGCGCTCCCTCGCCGTGAACGGGTACGCCCCGACCTTCGGGGACTGCGCGAAGTGCGGCATGCCCGGTCCGAACCGGTTCTTCTCGGTCGGCTCGGGCGGCTCCGTCTGCGCCGACTGCCGGGTGCCCGGCAGCGTCGTACCCTCGCCGCAGGCCCTGGAGCTGCTCGGGGCGCTGCTCACGGGAGACTGGGGGACCGCGGACGCGTGCGAGCCGCGGTACGTCCGGGAGGGCAGCGGGCTGGTGTCCGCGTACCTGCACTGGCACCTGGAGCGCGGCCTGCGCTCCCTGCGATACGTAGAGAAACCCTGAAGGAGACGAGAGACACATGGCCGTACGCGGGATCCTGGGGCGTCAGCGCCGGGACTACAGGACGCCGGAGCCGCACCCGTCCGGCGCGCGGCCTCCGAGGCTCGGCGAGCTGGTTCCGGAGCATGTGGCGATCGTCATGGACGGCAACGGGCGCTGGGCCAAGGAGCGCGGGCTGCCGCGCACCGAGGGGCACAAGGTCGGTGCCGAGCGGGTGCTGGACGTGCTCCAGGGCGCGATCGAGATGGGCGTGAAGAACATCTCCCTGTACGCCTTCTCCACCGAGAACTGGAAGCGGTCGCCGGACGAGGTGCGCTTCCTGATGAACTTCAACCGGGACTTCATCCGCAAGACCCGCGACCAGCTCGACGAGCTGGGGATCCGCGTGCGCTGGGTGGGGCGGATGCCCAAGCTGTGGAAGTCGGTCGCCAAGGAGCTGCAGATCGCCCAGGAGCAGACCAAGGACAACGACCGGCTGACGCTGTACTTCTGCATGAACTACGGCGGGCGCGCCGAGATCGCCGACGCGGCGCAGGCCCTCGCCGAGGACGTGCGGGCCGGGCGGCTCGACCCGTCGAAGGTGAACGAGAAGACGCTCGCGAAGTACCTGTACTACCCGGACATGCCGGACGTGGACCTGTTCCTGCGGCCGAGCGGCGAGCAGCGGACGTCCAACTACCTGCTCTGGCAGAGCGCGTACGCCGAGATGGTCTTCCAGGACGTGCTGTGGCCCGACTTCGACCGCCGTGACCTGTGGCGGGCGTGCCTGGAGTTCGCCTCCCGGGACCGCCGCTTCGGCGGCGCGATCCCCAACGAGGAGCTGCTGGCCATGGAGGGGAAATCCAGCCCGTCCGGCGTTTGAGGACGAGGCCGTTCAGGCCGAAAAAAAGGGGCCCGGGGCGCAGCCCCGGGCCCCACCGGCTCAGCCGCCGGAGGCACCCGCGCAGTCCGCGCACGTGCCGAAGATCTCGACCGTGTGCGCGACGTTGACGTAGCCGTGCTCGGCGGCGATGGCCTCCGCCCACTTCTCGACCGCGGGACCCTCGACCTCGACCGCCTTGCCGCAGGCGCGGCAGACGAGGTGGTGGTGGTGGTCGTCGCTGGAGCAGCGGCGGTAGACGGACTCGCCCTCGGCGGTGCGCAGGACGTCGACCTCGCCGGCGTCGGCGAGGGACTGCAGGGTGCGGTAGACCGTGGTGAGCCCGACCGAGTCGCCCTTGTGCTTGAGCATGTCGTGGAGCTCCTGTGCGCTGCGGAACTCCTCGACCTCCTGGAGGGCCGCCGACACGGCGGCCCGCTGCCGGGTGGCGCGGCCCTTCACGGGCGGTCCAGCGGTCGTCACCGGTACTCCTCCTCACGTCTGCCGTCTGGGGCTTGCCGGGCCATTGTGCCAGCCCGGCCGCCCGGCAGTCAGACGCCGACCTCGTCGGTGGCCCCCCGGGTGGCCGGAATCTTGCACTCCGCCGGATCCGCGGCGGCCTGCGCCGCGGTGACCGCCCGCGCGCGTCGCCGGGCCAGTGGTGCCGCCAGCACGGTGAGCAGGACGAACGCGCCGATGGTGAGCAGCACGATGGTCGCGCCGGGCGGCACGTCCTGGTAGTACGACGTGACCGTGCCGCCGATGGTCACGCTGACGCCGATGGCGACGGCGACCGCGAAGGTGGCGGCGAAGCTGCGGGTGAGCTGCTGGGCGGCGGCGACCGGGACCACCATCAGCGCCGACACCAGCAGCAGCCCGACGACGCGCATCGCGACGGTCACCGTCACCGCCGCCGTGACGGCCGTCAGCAGGTTCAGCGCGCGCACCGGCAGGCCGGTGACCCGGGCGAACTCCTCGTCCTGGCTGACCGCGAACAGCTGGCGGCGCAGGCCGAGGGTGACGACGACCACGAAGGCGGCCAGCAGGCAGATCGCGGTCACGTCGGACTCGGAGACCGTCGACAGCGAGCCGAAGAGGTACGAGGTGAGGTTGGCGTTGGAGCCCGTCGGCGCGAGGTTGATGAACATCACGCCGCCGGCCATGCCGCCGTAGAAGAGCATGGCGAGGGCGATGTCGCCGCGGGTCTTGCCGTACCAGCGGATCAGCTCCATGAGGACCGCGCCGAGCACGGAGATCAGGGTGGCCATCCACACCGGGGACCAGGAGAGCAGGAAGCCGAGGCCGACGCCGGTCATCGCCACGTGGCCGATGCCGTCGCCCATGAGGGCCTGGCGGCGCTGGACCAGGTAGATGCCGACGGCGGGGGCGGTGATGCCGACCAGGACGGCCGCCAGCAGCGCCCGCTGCATGAAGGCGTAGTTCAGGATTTCCATCAGCTCAGCAGTCCCGTGCGGATCGGTTCGGCGCCCGCCGGTGCGTGCGGGTGTACGTGGTCGTGGCCGGGCAGCGCGTGCTGGCCGACCGCCTCGGGAGGCGGACCGTCGTGCGTGACGCAGCCGTCGCGGAGCACCACCGCCCGGTCGATCAGGGGCTCCAGGGGGCCGAGTTCGTGCAGCACCAGCAGGACGGTGGTGCCGGCCGCGACCTGCTTCCTGAGCGTCTCGGCCAGCACCTCCTGGCTGGCCAGGTCGACGCCCGCCATCGGCTCGTCCATGATCAGCAGCTCGGGTTCGGCGGCGAGGGCGCGGGCGATCAGTACCCGCTGGTGCTGGCCGCCGGAGAGGGCGTTCACGGAGTCCTTGGCGCGGTCCGCCATGCCGACCAGGTCGAGGGCGCGGCGCACGGCCTCGTGGTCGGCCTTGCGCAGGACGCCGAAGCGGGCGCGGGAGAGGCGGCCGGAGGAGACGACCTCGGTCACCGTGGCGGGGACGCCGCCCGCGGCCGTGGTGCGCTGCGGGACGTAGCCCACGCGCGCCCAGTCGCGGAAGCGGCGCCGCGGGGTGCCGAACAGCTCGACCTCGCCGGCCGTCACCGGCACCTGGCCGATGACCGTGCGCACGGCCGTGGACTTGCCCGAGCCGTTGGCGCCGAGCAGGGCCACGACCTCGCCGCCGCGCACGGTGAGGTCGATGCCGCGCAGGACGGGGCGTGAGCCGAGCTCGGCGCGGACGCCGCGCAGGGATATGACGGTCTCGTCGCTCACGAGGCCCTCCAAACGATCGGAACGCTCACTTGGCGCCGAGGGCGGCCTCGAGCGCCTTGAGGTTGGACTCCATGACCGCGAGGTAGTCGTCGCCCTTGGACTTGTCGGTGATGCCCTCCAGCGGGTCCAGGACATCGGTCTTCAGGCCGGCGTCCTTGGCGAGGGTCTTCGCGGTCTTGTCGGACACCAGTGTCTCGTAGAAGACGGTGGTCACGCCGTCGGCCTTGGCCTCCTCCTGGAGCTCCTTGATCCGGGCGGGGCTGGGCTCGCTCTCCGGGTCGAGGCCGTTGATGGCCTCCTGGGTGAGTCCGTAGCGCTCGGCGAGGTAGCCGAAGGCGGCGTGGTTGGTGAAGAAGACCTTGGTGTCGGTGTTCGCCAGGCCCTCCTTGTACGCCGTGTTCAGACCGGCCAGCTTCTTCGCCAGCGCGTCGGCGTTCTTCCGGTAGTCGGCGGCGTGGTCCGGGTCGGCCTTCTCGAAGGCCTTGGCGACGCCTTCGGCGATCTCGGCGTACTTCACCGGGTCCAGCCAGACGTGCGGGTCGAGGGCGTGCTCCTCCTCCTCGGAGTGCTTCTCCTCGGCGTGCTCCTCCTCGGCGTGCTCCCCGCCCGCGTGGTCGTGCTCGACGCTCCCGTGGTCCTCGAGCGTCGTCAGCGTCGCCGCGTCGATCTTGGTCTGCACGTCGGACTGGGTGATGGCCTCGTCCACGGCGGGCTGGAGGGACTTCAGGTAGAGCACCGCGTCCGCCTCGCCCATCTCGGCGGTCTGCTTGGCGCTCAGCTCCAGGTCGTGCGGCTCCTGGCCGGGCTCGGTGAGGGTGGTGACGTTCACGTGCTCCCCGCCGATCTGCTGGGCGAGGTACTGCATCGGGTAGAACGACGCGACGACGTCGAACTTGTCCGTGTTGCCCGCCGCCGCGCTGTCGCTGGAGCAGGCGGAGAGGGTCCCCAGGCCGAGTGCGGCGGCCGCGGTGACTGCTATGCCGGATATGTGGCGTCGTCGTACGTTCATGGCATTCATTTTCAACAAATATGGAAACCGTTGTCAACAATGCCCGGTCACGACCGGTCGCGAGGCGGGGAGCCCCCCGATTTGGTCGGGGGGCAGTCCACGCCGGTAACCTGAAGCATTCTCTGGAAGCATCTCGCTTCGTCGCCCGTCGTCGTAATGAAGAGAGCACCGTGGCCGCCGACAAGATCGACACCATCGTCAGCCTGAGCAAGCGCCGTGGCTTCGTATTCCCGTGCAGTGAGATCTACGGCGGTCAGCGCGCCGCCTGGGACTACGGTCCGCTGGGTGTCGAGCTCAAGGAGAACCTCAAGCGCCAGTGGTGGCGCTACATGGTCACCTCGCGCGAGGACGTCGTCGGTCTCGACTCGTCCGTGATCCTGGCCCCCGACGTCTGGGTGGCCTCCGGCCACGTCGCCACCTTCACGGACCCGCTGACCGAGTGCACCTCCTGCCACAAGCGGTTCCGCGCGGACCACCTGGAAGAGGCCTACGAGGAGAAGAAGGGCCGCGCCCCGGAGAACGGGCTCGCCGACCTCAACTGCCCCAACTGCGGCAACAAGGGCACCTTCACCGAGCCCAAGCAGTTCTCGGGTCTGCTCTCCACCCACCTCGGCCCGACCCAGGACAGCGGCTCCGTCGCCTACCTGCGGCCCGAGACGGCGCAGGGCATCTTCACCAACTTCGCCCAGGTGCAGACCACGTCGCGCCGCAAGCCGCCGTTCGGTATCGCCCAGATGGGCAAGTCCTTCCGCAACGAGATCACGCCCGGCAACTTCATCTTCCGGACCCGCGAGTTCGAGCAGATGGAGATGGAGTTCTTCGTCAAGCCGGGCGAGGACGAGAAGTGGCAGGAGTACTGGATGGAGCAGCGCTGGAACTGGTACACCGGCCTCGGTCTCCGTGAGGAGAACATGCGCTGGTTCGAGCACCCGGCCGAGAAGCTCTCCCACTACTCCAAGCGCACCGCCGACATCGAGTACCGCTTCTCCTTCGGCGGCAGCGAGTGGGGCGAGCTGGAGGGTGTCGCCAACCGGACGGACTACGACCTCTCCTCGCACGCCAAGGCCTCCGGCCAGGACCTCTCCTACTTCGACCAGGAGGCCGGCGAGCGCTGGACGCCGTACGTCATCGAGCCGGCGGCCGGTGTCGGGCGTGCCATGCTCGCCTTCCTGCTCGACGCGTACGTCGAGGACGAGGCCCCCAACGCCAAGGGCAAGCTGGAGAAGCGGACCGTGCTGCGGCTCGACCCGCGCCTCGCGCCGGTGAAGGTCGCCGTCCTGCCGCTGTCCCGGAACCCGGAGCTGTCGCCCAAGGCCAAGGGTCTCGCCCAGGCGCTGCGGCAGAACTGGAACATCGACTTCGACGACGCCGGTGCGATCGGGCGCCGTTACCGGCGTCAGGACGAGATCGGTACGCCGTACTGCGTGACGGTCGACTTCGACACGCTGGACGACAACGCGGTGACCGTGCGGGAGCGGGACACGATGAAGCAGGAACGCGTGTCGCTGGACCAGATCGAGGGGTACCTCGCTTCTCGGCTCGTGGGTTGCTGAACGTCCGTTCCGGTTGAGGTACCAGGGGGCTCTGCCCCCTGGACCCCCGGGCCTGTGCCCACCCACCACCCGACTCGGTCGGGAGAGGGGTGGGCGTCTCGGCCGGGGAGCGGAGCGGCCCTCGTCATCGGCCGCCCGTGATTGGCCCTCGATACGGGACCCACAGTGGTCCTGTGTCGGGGGCCGTCGTGTCGTCAGGGTGGTGAGCCATGAGTATCGCCTTTCTGCTGACCACCCTCGTGGTCGTCGCGACCCCCGGCACCGGGGTCGTCTACACCCTCGCCGCCGCCCTCTCCCGCGGGCGCCGCGCCAGCGTCGTCGCCGCCTTCGGGTGTGCGCTCGGCATCGTGCCGCACCTGCTGGCCACCGTCACCGGGGTCGCGGCGGTGCTGCACGCCAGTGCCACGGCCTTCCAGGTCCTCAAGTACGCCGGTGTCGCCTACCTGCTGTACATGGCGTGGGCCACCCTCCGGGACAAGGAGGCGCTCACGGTGGGGGAGGACCGGGGCGGGCCCGTTCCGGCGGGGCGGGTGATCCTGCGGGGCGTGCTGATCAACATCCTGAACCCGAAGCTGACGCTGTTCTTCTTCGCCTTCCTGCCGCAGTTCGTGGACCCGGGGCAGGCCGGCGCCCTGCCGCGCATGCTGGTGCTGGGCGGCGTGTTCATGCTGGTGACCTTCGTCGTGTTCGCCGGGTACGGCGTCCTGGCCGCGTCCGTGCGCAGCCACGTCATCTCCCGGCCGAGGGTGATGGCGTGGCTGCGGCGGAGCTTCGCGGGGTCGTTCGTGGCGCTGGGGGCGAAGCTGGCGTTCACGGCCCGGTGAGGGGGCGTCAGCGGCCCTGGAGAGCCTTGACGTTGTCGCCGAAGGTCCAGTTCTTCGAGCCGTCCCAGTTGATCGACCAGGTCATCAGGCCCTTGAGGGCGCCGTTGTAGTGGTTCCACGCCTGGGCGACCTGGGACGGCGCCAGGTGGCCGCCGCCCGCGCCGGGCTGCGCGGGCAGACCCGGGACCTGCTTGTCGTAGGGGACGCGGATCGTCGTGCCCTGGATGACCAGGCCCCTGTCCAGGCAGTCGGTCTGGGCGGTGAAGCCCTGCACGGTGCCCGCCTGGTAGGAGTCGCCGGAGCAGCCGTACATGCTGCCGTTGTAGTACTGCATGTTGAGCCACCACAGGCGGCCGTTGTCCGCGTACTTCTTGATGATCGGCAGGTACGCTCCCCAGATCGACCCGTAGACCACGCTGCCGCCGGTGACGTAGGCGGTCTCCGGGGCCATGGTGAGGCCGAAGCCGGACGGCATGCGGGCCAGGACGCCGTCGATGATGCGGATCAGGTTGGCCTGGGACGTGGAGAGCCGGCTGATGTCGCCGCTGCCGACCAGCCCGGTCTCGATGTCTATGTCGATGCCGTCGAAGTTGTACTTCTGGAGGATCGGCACGATCGTCTCGACGAAGCGGTCGGCGACGGCGGCCGAGCCGAGGTCGATGCCGGCCGTCGCGCCGCCGATGGAGAGCAGCAGCGTCTGCCCGGACGCCTTGGCCGCGCACATCTCGGCCGGGGTCGCCACCTTCACGTCCCGGTCCATGCCGTCCTCCCACAGGGCCGTTCCGTCGGAACGGATGACCGGGAAGGCCGCGTTGATCACGTTGTAACCGTGGGCGCCGATGCGGGAGTCGGTGATGGGCGTCCAGCCGAACGGCGGGTGGACGCCGTTGGCGGCACCGTCCCAGTTCTCCCAGTAGCCCTGGAGCACCTTGCCGGCGGGCTTCGACTTCACGGCGCAGGTGTCGGCGGCGGCTGCGGGAGCGGCGGACGCGGTGGCGACCCCCGGTGGGGCGAGGACGGTGGCCGCGAGCGCGGCGGCGAGCAGGCGGAGCTTGCGGCGGATCATGCCGGGCCTCCCGGTGGGGGTCGGTGAGGTGTCGTAGACATGACAGTGGTGTTGGTCCAGACCTTTCGTCAAGAGGTCTGGACCGGAAAGTCTCCCGGGGTGAGCGCCCGAAGTGCGG
Organism: Streptomyces sp. BB1-1-1; assembly: GCF_031597775.1. Lineage (NCBI taxonomy): Bacteria > Bacillati > Actinomycetota > Actinomycetes > Kitasatosporales > Streptomycetaceae > Streptomyces > Streptomyces sp. BB1-1-1. The sequence goes on from NZ_CP134203.1 coordinate 5,887,514, forward strand.
GAACCCGGAGAAATGCGGAAGGTGAGGTTCCCAGGGTTTCCACAGCTTGCACAAGCTTGCACAGGCGAGGACGAACAGTCATGGCTGAGCAGAAATCGGCGCAGACGAAATCGGCGCAGACGCTCCCGAGGCCGTTGCACGCGGCCGCGTCGGCGCTGCGGAGGGTTCCGGGCGCGGAGACGGTCGGCAGGGTCGCCGAGGGCGCGCTGGACAGGATCGGGGCCGTGTCGCCGCGCGGGCGGCGTGCAGTCGTCTACACGGGGGCCGGGGTGCTGGGCATCGCCGGGTTGGTGGAGTGGCCGGTGGCGGCCACCGGTGCGGCGGTGGCGTGGCTGACGCGGCCACGGCCGCAGGAGTCGCCGGAGGCGGAGGCCGCGCGGGTGCTGCAGAACGGGGCGAAGGCCTCCGGCGGCGGTGTGGAAGGCGGCTCGGGGGAGGCCGGTACGGCTGGGACGAGTACGGCGGGAACGCGTACGGCCGGGACGAGTACGGCGAAGAAGAGCCCCGCGCGGCGGAGTCCCGCCAAGAAGACCGCGACCCAGACCGCCACCCGGAAGAGCCCGGCGGCGAAGGGCACCGCGAAGACGGGCACCGCCAAGAAGACCGCGGCGAAGAGCACAGCGGCTACGAGCAGCGCGGCGAAGAGCACCGCCAAGAAGGCCGCCGCCAAGAGCACCGCAGAGAAGAGCACAGCGGCGACGAGCACCGCGAAGAAGAGCGCGGCCAAGAAGAGTCCCGCCAGCACCGCTAAGAAGAGCACCGCGAAGAAGAGCACCGCGAAGAAGGCCACGTCCGGTCCTTCGCGCGGTGCGTCCTCCCGCGGCCGGGGCAAGAAGACGGCCGCATCCACCCGAAAGGCGGGCTGAGAGACAACGATGGTCGGTGGACTTCTGACGCGTTCCCAGGGCGCCGTCACCGGAATTGTGCTGGCCGGGCCCCGGCTCCTCGCGCGCGGCACCGCGCCCGCGGTGGGTGCCGCGGCCGGCGCCGTGGCGGGCACCGCACGGGCCGGTGTGCGCGGCGCCGACTTCGCGGCGCGCGCGGCACGGGTCGCCCGCGCCGCGCTGCCGGGCGGCACCCGGGACTGGCGGGCCGGGAACCGGGCACACCTCGAACTCCGGTCGGCCGCGACGGAGAAGGTGCGCCGGGCGGGCGGCACGGAACGCGTGGCGCGACGGGTGGCGGCGGCACTCGCCGAGCACCCGGACGTGGTGCTCGCCTACTGGGACACCGGTCTCGCCCGGTTGGTGGTGACCGCGACCGAGGAAGCACTCACCGACCGGGTGGTGGACCGGGCCACCGAACTGGCCGAACAGCACGGACTGACCCGGGTGGACCAGCGGGGCCCGGGCGATCCGGTGGAGGAACTGGCCCACCCCGGCGATCCGGCCTCCGTGCGGGTCGCCGCCACGGCCCTCGGGGCCGACATGCTGGGCATCGCCGCCGCCGTGACCGGCGCGCGCCTGCGGTTGCCGCCCTCGCCCCGCCTGGTGACGGCCGTGGCGACGCTGCTGCGCGAGAACCCGACCTTCCGCGCCTGGCTGCGCGAACGCCTCGGCGCCCACGGCATGGACGTGGCGATGGCCGCCGCCAACGCGGCCGTGCACGGCGCCGGCCAGAGCTACACCTCCCTGGTGCTCGACGGGGCGCTGCGCGTCTGCCAGCTGACGGAGGCGGTGGCCCGGACGGCGACCTTCGAGGTCGTGCACGACCAGCTGTGCGCCCCGGACCGGGTCAGCCTGCCCGCCGACCCCGCCCTGCGTCCGCCGCTGCAGAGCACCCCGGCGCAGGACTACGCCGCCCACGCCTCCACCGGCAGTGTGGCGGGCGCGGTGGCGACCCTGCTGGTCAAGCACGACGTGGCCGAGGCCGCCGAGGCGGTACTGGCCGGCTCGCCCAAGGCCGCGCGCTACGGGCCCGCCGCCTTCCACGCCGTACTGAGCGCCGCGCTGTCGCGCACCGGTGTGCTCGTGCGCGACCCCGAACGGCTGCGGCAGCTGGAGATGGCGGCCACCGTCGTCCTGCATCCGAGCGCCTTGCGGGCGCCGGAGGCGGGCGCGGACCCGTGGACCGAGGACGTACTGGACGCGGCGCGGCGCGCGGGGCTGCGCGTGGTGATGGTGGAGGACCCGGCGCTGGCCGACTTCACCGGTCTCGCCGACCAGGTCGTCAGCGCCGAGCGCCCGCTCAGGGACGTCGTGGACGAACTGCGCGCCGAGGGCGGCGTGATCACCGTCGTACGGCCCCGGCCGGGCGACGACGAGACGGTGCGGGCCGGGCTGCTCGGCGGGGACGTGGCCGTCGCGCTGGCCGACGCGGACGCCCCGGTGGCGTGGGGCGCGGACGTGCTCGCCCCGCAAGGACTCGCCGACGTGTGGCGGCTGCTGCGGTCGGTGCCGGCGGCCCGCGCGATCGGGCGCCGGTCGCAGACGCTGGCCCGGTCCGGGGCCGCGCTGTCCGGGCTGCTGGTGGCGGTCGGCGAGGCGCGCGGCAAGGGCAAGAACGGTGGCAAGGGCGGCTATTCGGCGCTGCCCGGGCTGCGGCACGCGCCCGTCGACGTCAGCGCGGCGGCGGCCCTGCTGTCCGGCACGCGTGCCGCGTTCGGCGTGGCGATGGCCCGCGCCCCGCACCCCCGGGCGCGGGTGGCGTGGCACACGCTGGACCCCACGGGCGTACGGGAGCGCCTGGAGCGGGAGAAGGAGCCGGAGCCGTCCCTCGCCGAGCAACTGGCGGCCAGGACGCGCGCGGTGGCCGACCGGGCGGGCCGCGTCCCCGTTCTCGTCCCGGTGAAGTGGACCTGGCAACTGGGACAGGCCGTGCGGGGCGAGCTGGACGATCCGCTCACCCCGGTGCTGGCGGTCGGCTCGGCGGCCGAGGCGATCCTCGGCTCCGTCATGGACGCGCTCCTGGTCGTCGGCGCGCTCGACCTGAACGCGCTGGTCGGCGGCTTCCAGCGGCTGCGGGCCGAGCGGGCGCTGTCCGGGCTGCTCGCCCAGCAGAAGCAGAAGGCGCGGGTCGCCGAGGAGGAGACCCACGACCCGTCGGCCGAGCCGCTCGTCATGGACGCCGCCAAGCTGCATCCGGGCCACATCGTCGACCTCAAGGCGGACGACGTCGTGCCCGCCGACGCCCGGCTGCTGTGGGAGGACGGCCTGGAGGTCGACGAGTCCGCGCTCACCGGCGAGTCGCTGCCGGTGGACAAGTGCGTGGACCCGGTGGTGAACGCCCCCGTGGCCGAACGGCACTGCATGGTCTTCGAGGGCACGACGGTGGTGGCCGGCCGCGCCCAGGCGGTCGTCGTGGACACGGGGGAGCACACCGAGGCCGCGCGGGCGGTGTCACTGGCCGCCCGTACGCCCTCGGCGGCCGGAGTGCAGGCCAGGCTCCAGGAGCTGACCCGCAAGGCGCTGCCGCTGACGCTGGCGGGCGGGGCCGCGGTGACCGGCCTCTCGCTGCTGCGCGGCACGCCGATCCGGCAGGCCGTCGCCGGTGGTGTGTCGGTGGCGGTGGCCGCCGTGCCCGAGGGGCTGCCGCTGGTGGCGACGGTGGCCCAGCTGGCGGCGGCCCGCCGGCTCAGCCGCCGCGGCGTCCTCGTGCGCACCCCGCGCACGCTGGAGGCGCTGGGCCGCATGGACACCATCTGCTTCGACAAGACCGGCACGCTCACCGAGAACAAGCTGCGGGTGTCGCGGGTGGCGGGCGCCGACGGCACGGTCCGCAAGGCGGCCGACCCGGACGCCGCCGACGCCGTACGGGTCGCCGCGCGCGCCTGCCCCCGCCTGAACGGCGACGGCGCCCGGCCCACCCACGCCACCGACGAGGCCGTCCTGGACGCCGCCGGGGACGACCCGGAGTGGGAGCAGGAGGAGGGCCTGCCCTTCGAGACCTCGCGCGGCTACGCCGCCGCCGTCGGACGGGACGGGGACGGAGCGCCGGTGCTGGTGGTCAAGGGCGCCCCGGAGACCGTGCTGCCGGCCTGCGCCGACCTGCCCTCGCACGCCACCGAGGTGGCGCACGGCCTGGCCCGCGACGGACTGCGCATCATCGCGGTGGCCAGCCGGCCCCTGCGCAAGGGGGAGAAGGCGGCCGACGTCCTCGAACAGGCGCCGGAGAAGCTGGAGTTCACCGGGATGCTCGGGCTGGCCGACGTGGCCCGCGAGACGTCCCCGGCGCTGGTGCGCGGGCTGCGCGAGGCGGGCGTACGGCCCGTGGTGCTGACCGGCGACCATCCGCAGACCGCCCACGCCATCGCCGTCGACCTGGGCTGGCCCGAGGACGCGGTCGTGGTCACCGGTGACGAGATCGCCGCCGCGGACCGCACGGCACGCTCCCGGATGCTGCGTGACGCGGACGTCGTCGCCCGGGTGGCGCCCGAGCAGAAGCTCCAGGTCGTCGAGTCGATGCGGGACGCCGGGCGGGTCGTCGGCATGGTCGGCGACGGCGCCAACGACGCCGCCGCCATCCGCGCCGCCGACATCGGCGTCGGCATCAGCGCCCGCGGCTCGGCCGCCGCCCGCAACGCCGCGGACCTGGTCGTCACGGGCGACGACCTGCTGGTCCTGGTGGAGGCGGTGCGGGAGGGACGGGCGCTGTGGCACAGCGTCGCCGACGCCATCGCCATCCTGATCGGCGGCAACGCGGGCGAGGTCGGCTTCGGCATCCTCGGCACCGTCCTCGGCGGCTCCGCTCCGCTGTCCACCCGTCAGATGCTGCTGGTCAACCTGTTCACCGACCTGTTCCCCGCGATGGCGGTGGCGGTGACGGAGACGGGGGACCCCGAGCAGGAGGACGCCGACGCGGGCGCGCCGCTCGGTACGGCGGTACTGGGCGAGCCCCTGATCCGCCAGATCCGGCACCGGGCGATGACGACGGCACTCGGCGCCACCGCGGCCTGGCTGTTCGGCCGCTTCACGCCGGGCACGGGGCGCCGCTCGACGACGATGGCCCTGTGCGCGGTGGTGGGCACGCAGCTCGCCCAGACCCTGGCCGACCGCCGGGGCAGCCGCCTGGTCCAGGTCACGTCCCTCGGTTCCGCGGCCGCGCTGGTCGTCCTGGTCCAGACCCCGGGCGCCAGCCAGCTCTTCGGCTGCACGCCGCTGGGCCCGGTCGCCTGGGCGGGCGTGGCGGCGGCGATCGCCCTGGCGCTGGCGGGGCAGCGGGCGCTGCCGCAGGTGGAGGAGGCGGTGGTGAAGTACTGGCCGAAGGTGGCGGAGCGGCTGCCGGCGGTCGCGCGGAGCGTCATGGCGTGAGCGCGGGCCCTGGGGGCCGGGGCCGGGGCCGTGTGTCGGCTGCGGGTGGGTGGGGCCGGTCGCGCAGTTCCCCGCGCCCCTGGGGCGTGCGGCGGGGCGGTGTATGGGTGAGGTGCGCTCCTGGGGGCGTGCGGCGGGGCGGCGTATGGAGGTGCGGCGAGTCGCAGAGCAGGCGCGGCCCGTGCGTACGGGCTTGGCGTCACGTGCCCGATCGGGCCGCCTCCCGTGCCTCCGGTGACTCCAGGCGCTCGGCCGTCCGCTCGGCCGTGCGGTGGGCCCAGCGGCCGTTGGTGACGGCGCCGAGGACCAGGACCGCGAGGCCGCAGGCGGCCAGGATCCACCAGCCGGGGCGGGCGGCGGAGACGAAGGTGTCGCGGTACGACGACGCGCCCACGCCCGCCGCCAGCACCGCGCCGACCACCGCCACGCCCAGGGTCTGGCCCAGCTGGCGGCTGGTGGAGGCGACGGCCGCGGCGACCCCGGCCTGGGCGCGGGGCATGCCCGAGACGGCGGTGTTGGTGATGGGCGCGTTGACGAAACCGAAACCGACGCCGAAGAGGACGTAGCCGATGAAGAGGGTGGCGTCGGACGTCTCGGCCTCGAAGGCGGCGAACAGGACCCCGCTCAGGGTCAGCGCGCCGCCCGCGATCAGCAGCGGCGGCCGCGGCCCCCGGGTGCCGACCAGCCGCCCGGACAGCGGGGCGCACAGGAAGGTCGGCACGGCCATCGGCAGCATCCACAAACCCGCGTGCAGGGCGCTCAGCCCGCGCACGTTCTGCAGGTACAGCGTGGACAGGAACAGGAAGCCGCCCAGCGCGGCGAAGGCGCTGACCGCGATCACGGTGGCTCCGCTGAACGGTGCCGAGCGGAAGAAGCGCAGGTCGATGAGGGGTTCGGCGCGGCGGGGTTCGTACCGGAGGAGGCCGAGCAGCGCGGCGAGGGCCAGCGCGGCGAACGGCAGCACCGTCGCGGGCCCGGCGTGCGGCGCCTCGATGATCGCGTATGTCAGGGAGCCGAACAGCACGATCACCATCAGCTGGCCCAGCGGGTCGGGGCGGCGGGCCTTCGGTGCGCGGGACTCGGGGACGAAGCGCAGGGTGAGCGCCAGCGCCACGAGGCCCACCGGCAGGTTGACCCAGAAGATCGAGCGCCAGCCGACCGACTCCACGAGCAGGCCGCCGACCAGCGGGCCGGCGGCCATCGATATGCCGACGACCGCGCCCCACACGCCGATCGCGCGGGCGCGCTCGCGGGGGTCGGTGAAGGTGTTGGTGATGATCGACATGGCGACCGGGTTGAGCATGGAACCGCCCACCGCCTGCATCATCCGGAACACGACCAGCCAGGACAGGTCCGGTGCCAGCGAGCACAGCAGCGAGCCGAGGGTGAAGACGACCAGGCCCGTCACGAAGACCCGCTTGCGGCCGATCCGGTCGGCCGTGGACCCGGCGAGCATCAGCAGCGCGGCCAGCACCAGCGTGTACGCGTCGATCGCCCACTGGAGGCCCGACGTGCTCGCGTCGAAGTCGCGCTGCATGGCGGGCAGGGCGACGTTGAGGATCGTGTTGTCGATGCTCACGATCAGCAGACTCATGCAGCAGATGGCGAGCACGAGCAGGCGTCGGCGGTGGGTGAGCTCGGGCATGGCCGCCATCGTACGCCCGTTTCGATAGTGCGGTTAACTAATGACCGATACATGATCTTCGGCCCCGGGGTACGGCGAGCACTGCCCCGCGTACGTGACAATGGAGGAATGTCCACGCCCACCACGCCCGCCCCCAGCACCACCGTCCGGCCGTTGCAGGTCGGCCCGCACACCGTCGCGCCGCCCGTCGTGCTGGCGCCGATGGCCGGGATCACCAACGCGCCCTTCCGCACGCTGTGCAGGGAGTTCAGTGGTGGCAAGGGGCTCTTCGTGAGCGAGATGATCACCACCCGGGCGCTGGTCGAGCGCAACGAGAAGACCATGCAGCTGATCCACTTCGACGCGACCGAGACGCCGCGCTCGATCCAGCTGTACGGCGTCGACCCGGCGACCGTCGGCAAGGCCGTCCGCATGATCGCGGAAGAGGGCCTCGCCGACCACATCGACCTCAACTTCGGCTGCCCCGTACCCAAGGTGACCCGCAAGGGCGGCGGCTCGGCCCTCCCGTACAAGCGGAACCTGCTGCGGGCCATCGTCCGCGAGGCCGTGAGCGGCGCCGGTGACCTGCCCGTCACCATGAAGATGCGCAAGGGCATCGACGACGACCATCTCACCTATCTCGACGCCGGCCGCATCGCCGTGGAGGAGGGTGTCACCTCCATCGCCCTGCACGGCCGCACCACCGCCCAGCACTACGGCGGCACCGCCGACTGGGACGCCATCGCCCGCCTGAAGGAGCACGTCCCGGAGATCCCGGTCCTGGGGAACGGCGACATCTGGTCGGCCGAGGACGCGCTGCGGATGGTCCGCGAGACCGGCTGCGACGGCGTGGTCGTGGGACGCGGATGCCTGGGGCGGCCGTGGCTCTTCGCCGACCTGGTGGCCGCCTTCGAGGGGCGTACCGACGCCTTCGCCCGGCCCAGCCTGCGCGAGGTCGCCGACGTGATGGTCCGGCACGCCACCCTGCTCGGCGAGTGGATCGGCGACGAGGCGCGCGGCGTCATCGACTTCCGCAAGCACGTCGCCTGGTACCTCAAGGGCTTCGCGGTCGGCTCCGAGATGCGCAAGCGGCTCGCGATCACCTCCTCCCTGGAGGCGCTGCGCGCCGGCCTCGACGAACTCGACCTGGACCAGCCCTGGCCCACCGGCGCCGACGGCCCCCGCGGCCGCACGTCCGGCAACAACCGGGTGGTCCTGCCGGACGGCTGGCTCAAGGACCCGTACGACTGCGCGGGCGTCGGCGACGAGGCGGAGCTGGACACCTCCGGCGGCTGATCAGCTCTTGATCGGGTGCGGGGTGGAGCCGTAGGCCGTCAGGAAGCGGTCGCGGAAGGAGCTCATCTTCCACACCGGGGCGTCCTGGGCGGGCTTGAGGCCCTCCGTCCAGTTCCAGTCGGCGATCGCGTCGAGCACCTTCGGGTCCTTGGCGACGATCGAGACGGGGACGTCCCGGCTCGTTTTGTCGCCGGTCACGCGCGTGATCGGCTCGTGGTCGCCGAGGAAGACCAGGACCGTGTCGTCGGTGCCGTAGCGCTCCAGCCACTGGGTGAGGCTGGTGACCGAGTACTCGACCGACTTGCCGTACTCCTCCTTGGACCGCGCGGAGTCGGCGATGACGTCCGCCGCCTCCTCGCCCGACTCCTCGATGCCGTCGAAGACCGACCCGTCGCCGATCTCGTCCCAGCCGACCAGCTCCGGGATCGGCGCCCAGGGCTGGTGGCTGGAGGTCAGGATGATCTCCGCCATCAGCGGCCGGTCGCGCTCCCTGCCGTGCTCCAGGCGCTGGAATGCCTCCAGCGCGTACTGGTCCGGCATGGTCGACCAGCTGAACTTCGGCCCCTCGTAGCCGACGTCGAACGCGTCGTAGACCTTGTCGAGCCCGTACCACTCCGCCTCCGGCCAGGCCTTCTGCACACCCGGCATGACGCCGACCGTGTCCCACTCGCCGGTCTTCTCGAACACCTTGGTGAGGGTGAGGTGGTCGCCGGCGGTGACGGTGCGGTAGCGCTGCTGGTTGTCGACCCACAGGCCCGACATGAAGGTGGAGTGGCCGAGCCAGCTGCTGCCCCCGTACGTCGCCGACGTCAGCCAGCCGCTCCGCGCCCGGTAGCCCGCCTCGGCCAGCGCCTTCGTGCCGGTGTCCAGCGTCCGGCCGACACCCGGTGCCATGACCGGGTCCTCGATGGCGCTGCGGCCGTAGCTCTCGATGAACGTGAAGATCACGTCCTTGCCGCGCAGGTCCGGCACCAGTTGCGCGCCGGGCGTGGCGCCGAAGCGGTCGGCCTTCGCCTCCTTCGCGAACGCCGCCTCGTCCCGCAGCGTGTCCACCACCCGGTGCGCCTGCGCCTCCAGCGCCCCGGAGGCGCTCCTGGTGGCCACCGGCACGCCGAAGGTCTGCACGCCCAGCGCCACGCACGTCATCCACACGGTGGCCGCCAGCAGCGCGCCCCGGGCCGCCCGCTCCCGGTGCGCGGCGAGCAGCTCGCCGAGCCGGACCGCCGCCAGCGCCATGAGCACCAGCAGGACCAGGACCCCCACGACCGCGCCCACCGCGGCCCCGGTCGCCGCCGCCCCGCCCATCGAGTCCGCCACGTACGACCGGGCGTCGTCGAGCAGGCCCCAGTCCAGGACGACGTTGAAGCCCCGCCCCAGGTACTCGGTGAAGCCCATGTCGAGCAGCTTCAGCACGGTCAGCGCACCGAGGCCGACGCCGAACAGCGCCGCCAGCACCAGGCGCGGCACCCGCGGCAGGCAGAGCAGCAGCACCGCCCCGATGACCGCCTCCGCCGGGATCCGGGCGAACCGGTTGGGCTCCAGGGCGACGAGGGTGTTCGGCAGGAGCAGTGCCCCGAGCACGAGAACGGCGGCGAGGACGGTCGTGGTCCGGCGGGCGGCGAGGGCGGCGCGCGGGTACCGGGTGCGCCAGGCGCGCCAGCGGGCCGGGCGGGCCAGGCGGGTCAAGCGGGCCAGGTTGGCCAGGCGGGCCTTGAGGGGCGGGAGCGCGGTGGGTTCGGGTGTGTCGGGGTCGTCGGCGGTCTGCGGTGGCCGGCGGAAATGCGTGGTGACAGGCACCCGAAGGTCCTTCCGTACGTAACCCGGTGGACGACGGGCCCGGCGAGGGGGCCGGGCCCGCCGTCCTGTCGTACGTTCGCCGGGAGCGGTGTGTTCACCCCGGGCCCGATCACGTCCGCATGGTGAAATCCGACGGCCTGTGGCAGCGTGATTCTCGCCACCTCTGATAGGGGTAGCGCTCAGATGAGCGGATCTTGAGCGATTCCACTTCTCCAAGGTGTGGCACTGAGTGCCACGGCTTGATCGTTCATCGATCGAACTCAAACGTAGAGAACAGCGCTCGGATGAGCGCTCAGCCGCACTTCCGGGAGTTCATTCGTTCAAGAAGTGAAAACACAACTGGTCGGTCGCTTGCCAAGCCTTGACTTTCGATCCGCTGGCGGACGAGTGGTTACAGGCGCATGACGCGCAAGTGGACGTACCCAGGTGCCTTTGATCTGGGTACATTCCTCGCCGTCAGGGCAGCCACCGCGTCCTCGAGGAGTCGAGACCCGTGTCGGAAAACAAAGAACACCAGGTAGCGAACGCGACGAAGTTCGTTTACGACTTCACCGAGGGCAACAAGGACCTCAAGGACCTCCTCGGCGGCAAGGGTGCCAACCTCGCCGAGATGACCAACCTGGGTCTTCCGGTCCCTCCCGGCTTCACCATCACCACCGAGGCCTGCAAGACCTACCTCGACAGCGGTGAGGAGCCGGCGGCACTGCGTGACGAGGTGAGCGCGCACCTCGACGCCCTCGAAGCGAAGATGGGCAAGAAGCTCGGCCAGGCCGACAACCCCCTCCTCGTGTCGGTCCGCTCCGGAGCCAAGTTCTCCATGCCCGGCATGATGGACACGGTCCTCAACATCGGCCTCTCCGACAAGTCGGTGCAGGGCCTGGCCAAGCAGGCCGGCGACGACCGCTTCGCCTGGGACTCCTACCGGCGCCTGATCCAGATGTTCGGCAAGACCGTCCTCGGTGTCGACGGCGACCTCTTCGAGGAGGCGCTGGAGGCGGCGAAGGCGGCCAAGAAGGTCACGGTCGACACCGAGCTGGAGGCGGCCGACCTCAAGAAGCTCGTCACCAAGTTCAAGAAGATCGTCAAGACCGAGGCCGGCCGGGACTTCCCGCAGGACCCGCGCGAGCAGATGGACCTCGCCATCAAGGCCGTCTTCGACTCCTGGAACGGCGAGCGCGCCAAGCTCTACCGCCGCCAGGAGCGCATCCCGCACGACCTCGGCACCGCCGTCAACGTCTGCTCCATGGTCTTCGGCAACCTGGGCCCCGACTCCGGCACCGGCGTCGCCTTCACCCGCGACCCCGCCTCGGGCCACCAGGGCGTCTACGGCGACTACCTCCAGAACGCCCAGGGCGAGGACGTCGTCGCGGGCATCCGCAACACCGTCGCCCTCGCCGAGCTGGAGTCGATCGACAAGAAGTCGTACGACCAGCTGATGCAGATCATGGAGACGCTGGAGAACCACTACCTGGACCTCTGCGACATCGAGTTCACCATCGAGCGCGGCCAGCTGTGGATGCTCCAGACCCGCGTCGGCAAGCGCACGGCGGGCGCGGCCTTCCGCATCGCCACCCAGCTCGTCGACCAGGGCCTGATCGACGAGGCGGAGGCCCTCCAGCGGGTCAACGGCGCCCAGCTCGCGCAGCTGATGTTCCCCCGCTTCGACGAGGACGCCAAGGTCGAGAAGGTCGGCCGGGGCATCGCGGCCTCGCCGGGCGCGGCGGTCGGCAAGGCGGTCTTCGACTCGTACACCGCCGTCAAGTGGTCGCGCTCGGGCGAGAAGGTCATCCTGGTGCGCCGCGAGACCAACCCCGACGACCTGGACGGCATGATCGCCGCCGAGGGCATCCTGACCTCGCGCGGCGGCAAGACCTCCCACGCGGCCGTGGTCGCGCGCGGCATGGGCAAGACCTGTGTCTGCGGCGCGGAGGAGCTGGAGGTCGACACCAAGCGTCGCCGGATGACCGTGCCGGGCGGGCACGTCGTCGAGGAGGGCGACGTCATCTCCATCGACGGCTCCTCCGGCAAGGTGTACCTCGGCGAGGTCCCGGTCGTGCCGTCGCCGGTCGTCGAGTACTTCGAGGGCCGCATGCACGCGGGCGCCGAGGACGCCGACGAGCTGGTCGAGGCCGTGCACCGCATCATGGCCTTCGCCGACCGCAAGCGCCGGCTGCGGGTGCGCGCCAACGCCGACAACGCCGAGGACGCGCTGCGCGCCCGCCGCTTCGGCGCCCAGGGCATCGGCCTGTGCCGCACCGAGCACATGTTCCTCGGCGACCGGCGCGAGCTGGTGGAGCGGCTGATCCTGGCCGACACGGAGGCCGTGCGCGAGGAGTCCCTGAAGGAGCTGCTGCCGCTTCAGAAGCAGGACTTCGTCCAGCTCTTCGAGTCGATGGACGGCCTCCCCGTCACCGTCCGCCTCCTCGACCCGCCGCTGCACGAGTTCCTGCCGGACATCACCGAGCTGTCGGTGCGCGTCGCGCTCGCCGAGTCCCGCCAGGAGCCGCACGAGAACGAGCTGCGCCTGCTCCAGGCCGTGCACCGCCTGCACGAGCAGAACCCGATGCTGGGCCTGCGCGGCGTCCGCCTGGGCCTGGTCATCCCCGGCCTGTTCACCATGCAGGTCCGCGCGATCGCCGAGGCCGCGGCCGAACGCAAGGCGGCCAAGGGCGACCCGCGCGCCGAGATCATGATCCCGCTGGTCGGCACCGTCCAGGAGCTGGAGATCGTCCGCGACGAGGCCGACCAGGTCATCGCCGAGGTCGAGGCCGCCACGGGGGCGAGGCTCAAGCTGTCGATCGGCACGATGATCGAGCTGCCGCGCGCCGCGCTGACGGCCGGTCAGATCGCCGAGGCGGCCGAGTTCTTCTCCTTCGGCACCAACGACCTGACCCAGACCGTCTGGGGCTTCAGCCGCGACGACGTCGAGGCCAGCTTCTTCACGGCCTACCTGGAGAAGGGCATCTTCGGCGTCTCCCCGTTCGAGACGATCGACAAGGACGGCGTGGGCTCCCTGGTCGCCGCCGCCGCGAAGGCCGGCCGCGCCACCCGCCCCGACCTGAAGCTCGGCGTCTGCGGCGAGCACGGCGGCGACCCGGAGTCGGTCCACTTCTTCCACGAGGTCGGCCTGGACTACGTCTCCTGCTCCCCGTTCCGGATCCCGGTGGCCCGGCTGGAGGCCGGCCGCGCGGCGTCGCAGTCGAAGGGCAGCGACCACCGGTAGGCCCCTGAGAGGGGCCCAGAGCCCCGGAGCCGCCGTCTGTCACCCGACCACCCTCACCGATCGGCGGCGGCTCCGGTTCACGGGAAAGGGCGGCACCCTGTGCGGGGGTGCCGCCCTTTGTGACGTGCCGTGCCTGCGTGCCGTGCCTGCGTGCCGTGCCTTTGTGACGTGTTCGATGGTGTGAATTCCTGTGTGATGAGCAGCAGCAAGCTGTCAGCGAAGTTTGAGCGCCCTGGCAGCGGACAGCGGCTCACACCGGAACGGTGGTTGGATGACCTCGACGGATCACAGGGAGACCGCCGGTACGACCGCCACGCGCGGCGGCGAGCAGGCATCCGGAGTGCCGAGTCCCCGGGCCGCCGCCGAGGCGAAGGTGCCCGAGGCCGGGGCCCCCGTCCGCAGGGACCGGCTCGCGGCGCTCGACGGACTGCGGTTCCTGGCGGCCCTGGCCGTGGTCTTCTTCCACTTCGTCGGCCAGGCGCCCTCCACGATGCAGACCATCTGGGGCCGCCCCGTCGGTGACGTGTTCCCCGAGGCCCACGGCTACTTCGCCTTCGGTCGGCTCGGCGTCGAACTGTTCTTCCTGATCAGCGGTTTCGTCATCTGCATGAGCGCGTGGGGGCGCACCCCGCGCGACTTCTTCATCTCCCGGGTCACCCGGCTGTACCCGATGTACTGGGCGGCCATCGCGATCACCGCGTGCGTGATCTACTTCGCGGACAACCCGTTCGGGCACCCGCACCCGCGCGTGCTGTTCGCCAACCTCACGATGCTGCAGACGCCGCTCGGTGTGGAGCACCTCGACTCCGTCTACTGGACGCTCTGGCCCGAGCTGTGCTTCTACCTCACCTTCGCGGTCGTGGTGTGGAAGGGCCTGACCTACCAGCGCGTGGTGATCTACTGCGGGCTGTGGACGGTCGCCGCGGTGCTGGCCCCCAGCGCCGACATCCGGCTGCTGACGCTGCTGGTCAACCCGCCGTCCGCCCCGTACTTCATCGCGGGCATGGCCTTCTACCTCATGTACCGCTACCGGCCGACGCCGCTGCTCTGGGGCATCGTCGCCATGTCGTGGCTGGTGGCGCTGCACTACCTGCTGACGCCCGACGGGGGCCGCCTCAACTGGGACTCCTGGGCGCCGGGGCGCGGCTGGCTGGTCCTGGTGATCACGTTCTTCTTCCTGCTGGTCGCCGCCGTCGCCCTCGGCTGGACCAGCCGGATCCGCTGGCGCGGGCTGACCGTCGCGGGCACGCTGACCTTCCCGCTGTACCTGCTGCACGACGCCATCGGCGTGAACGTCCTGCACCGCTTCGGCGACCGCGCCGACCCCTGGGTCGTGGTCGGGCTCACGGTGGCCGGCCTGGTCGCGCTGTCGTACGTCGTGCAGCGGTTCGTCGAGCGCCCCGTGGCGCGGGCCGCACGGCGCTGGCTGAGCAGTGCCGCGTTCAGCCTGAAGCCGCCGGCGCCCCGCCGCTGAGCGGGCGGGGACACCGGCGGACGGGCCACCGGCGGCCGTGGGCGCCGTCAGCCGGCGCCGTCGCTCCGGCGCCGCCGCGCGGCCAGCAGCAGTCCGCCGCCGGCGAGGACGACGGCCGCGCCGCCCGCCGCGATGTACGGCGTGGTGTCGTCGCCGCCGGTCTCGGCCAGGTCGGTGCCCTGCTGCCCGGCGGCCTCCTCCGCGCCGGCGTCGCCGTTCCCGGAGTTCTCGTCCTTCCCGGAGTCCCCGGAGCCGGCCCCGTCGTCGGTGTCCTTGTCGCCGGCGGGCACGAAGTCGGCGGGCGGCTGGTCGCAGCCGACGCCGTCCTTGTCGCGGTCCAGGTGCGCGCCGTAGTGCTCGTCACCCTCCTTGATGTTGGAGTAACCGGCGTCGTACGCCTCGGTGCAGTTCTCGAAGGGGTGGGTGCCTTCGTGCGCCTGGGCGGCGGTCGGCAGGGCGGCGAGGGCGAGCGCGGCGACGGCCACGGCGACGGGCTTGCGGAGCAGGTTCATCAGAGTCCCGGGAATGGTGTGGATGGGTGGATATGAGGTGACGAACGTATTGAGGTGCAGTAGATGTGGTGGCGATATGAAGGACTCGTGATGCGAACGTGACGTGACCGGACGGTAGCTCTCCGCTCCGGGCCGCGGGGCGCGTACGGTGAGTCCGGTCCGACCAGGGAAGGAGCCGTGGATGACCGGCTGGAACGTGGGCGACATGCCCGGCCTGGACGGGCGCGTCGCCGTCGTCACCGGCGCCAACAGCGGCCTCGGCTACGTCGTGGCCCGGGAACTGGCGCGCAAGGGGGCGAGCGTGGTCCTCGCCTGCCGCAGCGAGCAGCGGGGGAGCGAGGCCGTGGAGCGCCTCGTCGGCGAGGTGCCGGACGCCGCCGTGGAACTGGCGCGGCTGGACCTCGGGGACCTGGCCTCGGTCCGGGAGTTCGCGTACGGGCTGCCGTACGACCGGGTCGATCTCCTCGTCAACAACGCCGGGGTGATGGCGCTGCCCTACGGGACGACGACGGACGGCTTCGAGACCCAGTTCGGCGTCAACCACCTGGGCCACTTCGCCCTCACCGGGCTGCTGCTGCCGACCCTGCTCGCCACGCCGGGTGCGCGGATCGTGACCGTCTCCAGCTTCCTGCACGCGCTGGCCAACATCGATCCGCGCGACCTCAACAACGTACGGCGGTACGGGCGCTGGACCGCCTACGCCCGTTCCAAGTCCGCCAACCTGCTCTTCACCCACGAACTGGCGCGGCGGCTCGCGGCACGGGACGGCGCTTCGGACGTGCGTGCGATCGCCGCCCACCCGGGATACGCGGAGACCAACCTCCATACCGCCGGTCCCCGGGCCGAGGGGCGCCGGCTCGCCGAGCGGCTGAGGGTGCTCGCCACCCGGGTCGTCGCCCAGCCCGCCGAGGCGGGGGCGCTGCCCGTCCTGTACGCGGCGACCGCGCCCGGCGTCCCCTCCGACTCCTTCACCGGCCCCTCCTTCGCGATGTGGCGCGGGACGCCCGCACCGTCCTGGCGGGCGCCCTGGACCACCGACGACGCGATGGGGGAGCGGCTGTGGGCCGCCTCCGAGCGGCTTACGGGCGTCACCTACGAGGCGCTGGGGGCCTGAGCGCGCACACGCTGGGGGCCTGAGCGCGCGCACCCGGCCGCCGCGACGGCGACCGGGTGCGCGCGGCGGGCTACGACCGGAACGGCCCGCGCACCTCGTACGTGATCCCGCCGGAGGAGCTTCCGGTCGTGCCCCGCTGGCTGGAGAAGTACAGGCGCGTCCCGTCGGGCGAGAACGCCGGGCCCGTGATCTCCGAGCCGGACTGGCCGTCGATGCGCAGGAAGGGGGCGATCACGTCGCTCGGCGTGATCACGCAGATCTCCATGTTGCCGCCGTCCTCCGCCACGAACAGGTCGCCGGAGGAGCTGCCGGTGACGTTGTCCACGCCGGTCAGCGGTGCCGTGCCGGACGTCACCAGGGAGTCGTCGTAAGTCAGTTCGACGGTCTGGGCGGCCGCGTTGTACTGCCAGACGCGGTTGTCGCCCTTGGTGGTGAACCAGCAGGTGTCGTCCGCGTAGTAGCAGCCCTCGCCGCCGTTGAACCGCTTGGCGCCGGAGACCTGGCGGCGGGTGGCCGTGGCGCCGGACGGGTCGGGCACCCTCGCCCAGGTCACCGGTCCGCTGGTGGACGAGCCCGCGACCAGCACCTCCAGCGTGCCGGAGGACAGGTCGCCCCAGGTCGTCGGGCGGAAGCGGTAGAAGCAGCCGTCGCTGACGTCCTCCGTCAGGTACACGACCTCGCGCACCGGGTCGGCCGCCGCCGCCTCGTGCTTGAAGCGGCCCATGGCGTCCCGCCGCACCGCGGCCTTCACGCCCCACGGGTCGGTCTCGTAGACGTAGCCCCGGTCCACCTCCTCGCAGGACAGCCAGGTGTTCCACGGGGTCCGGCCGCCCGCGCAGTTCTGCCGGGTGCCGGACAGGACGCGGTACGCCGACGTGACCGCCCCGGTGGACGAGAACCGCACCGCGCTCGCGCCGCCGGACGGGTTGATCTCCGAGTTGGAGACGTAGATCCAGCCGGCTCCGTCCGCGTAGCAGGCGCCGCCGTCCGGCGCGTTGTGCCAGGTGTACGAGGTGCCCGCGACCTTCTGGCCGGAGCGGGCGATCACCTTGCTCGTGAAGCCGGCGGGCAGCCTGATGCCGTTGGCGTCGGGCGCGCCGAGCGCCCCGTACGGGCCGCTGCCGGGCTGGGCTGGCGCGGCGTACGCGGCACCGCGCCACAGGGTTCCGCCGAGGACGGCCGAGCCGCCGACGATGGCCGTGCGCAGGAGGGTACGACGTTCCACTGCTGCCTCCGGGGGTCATGACCGGCCCCGCCGCCGGACGGCGGCGGGAGCGTGCGGCTACGGACCCTAGGGCAGCTCGGTTGACAGTCCATGGACAATCCGTGACGGCTGGGCGGCGCGCCCTCTCAGCGGTCCACGGCCACCGCCGTGAACGTCGTCTCGGGCGTCTGCGGGCTGGTGAAGCGCGCGTTGACGAGGTAGAGGCGGTCGCCGAAACGGGCGGCGGTGGCGGGGACGTCGAAGCGGGGATCGGTGATCGTCCGGCGCAGGGTGGCCGTACCGGCGCGCGCGTCCAGGTCCCACACGCTGACCAGATTGAGCCGGTTCTGGACGACGTACAGCGTGTGGCCGACCCGGACCAGGCCGTCGCCGTGGACGACGTCGTCCGCGCCGACCAGCCTGATCCGGGTGGCGCGGCCGGTCCGGAGGCTGACGCGGTGCAACTCGCCCGCCGCCATCCTGACGACGATCAGTCCGCGCCCGTCGGGGGTGGAGACGACGCCGTTGGCGTTGATGACGTCCGGCGTCTGCTCCCAGTCGCCGGTCAGCGGGAGGGCGCGCACGCCGCCGCGCCGGCCGCGCGGGACGCCGTGGAGGACGGGCCCGTACGAATCGGTGAACCAGGCGCGGTCACCGAGCAGGACCGCGTCGTTGACGAAGTGGCCGCTCGTTTCCGTGAGTTGGTGGGTGCGCAGCAGCCTGCCGGTGCGGGCGTCGACGATCCGCGCGGTTCCGCCGCCGCCACCCGCGATGTACAGCAGGCCGTCGCGGTCCAGCTTCAGGCCGATGGCGGCGAGGCCCGTGCCGCCCTCGTGGACGACGCGGCCCTCGCCGGTGCGCAGGTCGGTGCGGTAGACGGCGCCGTCGGCGCGCGAACCCATGTAGGCGTACGGCCCGCGCCCGATGGTGATGCCCTCGGGCAGCCAGCCGTCGGGCAGCGGGAACCGGGTCGGCCAGGTGGCCCTGGTGGCGGCGGCCTCGGCCGAGCCGGTGCCGGCGGCCACCGCCAACGCGGCGCCGGCGGCACCGCCGAGCACCGCGCGCCGGGACGGCCGGGGGGCGTTACGAGTCATGGCGGGCCTCCGTAGGAGAAGGGCGTGGGACTCGATGAAAGCCGACGGCCGAGGCGATTTCGAGGCGCCGGCCGGGTTTGGCGGGAAACCGACAGCCGCCCCGGGAGAGGCCGGAGGGAACGTCAGGCCGTCTGCCCGCCGTCCACCACCAGGTCGGTGCCCACCACCGACGCCGCGTCGTCCGACGCCAGGTACAGCACCGCCGCCGCGACCTCCGCGACCGCCGAGACCCGGCCGAGCGGCGTCTCGCTCCGCATCCGCTCCGCCCGCCCCGCCTCCGTCTCGCCGGGCTGCAGGGACATGGAGGTCGCCGTGGCGCCCGGGCTGACGGCGTTGATACGGACCCCCTCACCGATGTGGTCCAGGGCGGCGCCCCGCGTGAGCGCCGAGACGGCCGCCTTGGTGGCCGCGTAGGCGGTGGCGCCCGGGCTGCGCTTGTGCGCACCGAAGGTGGAGGCGATGTTCACGATCGCGCCGCCGCCCGGCTGGGTGCGCATCCGGCGGACCTGCGCCTGGAGGGCGAGGAAGACGCCGGTGACGTTGATGTCGAGTTGCGTGTGCCAGTCCTCCTCGGGCAGATCGGCCACGGCGACTCCGCCGCGGAAGACGCCCGCGTTGTTGACGGCCACGTCGAGGGAGCCGAAGTGATCGACGGCGGCGTCCACGACGCCCCGTACGTCGGCGGCACGGGAGACGTCGGCGGTGACGGCAAGTGCCTTGCCGCCCGCCGCCTCGATCAGGGCCACCGTCTCGTCGAGCGGCTTCCGTCCGCGCCCGGTGACGACGACGTGCGCGCCCTCGGCGGCGAGGGCCAGGGCGACGGCCCGTCCGATGCCGGAGCCCGCCCCGGTGACGAGGGCGGTCCTGTCGGTGAAGCGCTGGGTGGTCATGAATCTCCCCTTTTTTCTTGACCGATCGTTTCATTATGAGGCCAGCGAAACACCCCTCCGGAGAGGGGGTCGGTGTCTCAGTCGAGCAGCGCGAGCGCCTGTTCCGCCGCGTCCCGCACCCGGGCCGGGTCCGGCGACGCCTTCCCGACCACCCGCAGCCCCTGGAGCAGTACCAGCAGCATGCGGGCGAGGGTCAGCGGGTCGCGGTCGGCGGGCAGTTCGCCCTGGGCGCGGGCCCGGACCAGCGTCGAGTGCAGCACGGTTTCGAGCTGGTCCCAGTTGCGCTCGACCCGCCGCGCGGCGACCGGGTCGTGCGGGGCCAGCTCGGCCGCGGTGTTCGTGACGAAGCAGCCGCGTTCCCGCAGTTCCTCGGCGGCCGCCTCGACGGCGTAGCGGCGCACCAGGGACCGTACGCCCGGCAGGGCCGGGCCCGGCCGGGCGAGTTCCTCCAGCAGTTCCGGGAGCAGTCCCCGCTCGTAGCGTTCCAGCGCCTTCAGGTACAGCTCGTGCTTGTTGCCGAAGGTCGCGTAGATGCTGGCGCGCCCGATGCCGAGATGCTCGACGAGGTCGGACATCGACGTCGCCTCGTAGCCGCGCCGCCAGAACAGCTCCAGGGCTGCCCGCAGCGCGGCGTCCGGATCGAACTCCTTGGTCCTGGCCACGCGTCGCAGCCTAGACCTATCTGAAACGATCAGTCAAGAATGCTGCTCTCAGGCCGCCTTCACCTCGTACGTCTCCACCCGCACCGCCTCGTCGTCCAGGCACTCCCCGGTCGCCAGGTCGAAGCGCTGCTTGAGCAGCGGGGAGGCGACGAAGGGGCGGCCCTGGTGGGTGCCGGTCAGGCCGCGGGAGAGGACCGCGGCCCCGGTGAACGGGTCCCGGTTGTCGATGGCGTACAACTCGCCGCCCCGGTCGCGGAACAGGGCCACCTGGCCGCCGTCCGGCAGCAGGGCCGCGACGCCCCGGCCCGGGAGCAGGGCGCCGAGGTCGCAGGCCGTGAACCAGTCGTCCGTCAGGCGCAGGCGTACCTTCAGGTCGGTCGTCTCGGGTGCCGTCGTCTCGGGTGCCAGGGTCATCGCCGGGTGCTTCCTTCCAGGAGGTCGTTCTCGAGGTCTTCCTCGGTGCGCCGCAGGCCGATGCTCAGCAGCGGCAGGTCGGGCTTCATCTGGTCGCGCTCGGGCACGAAGCCCACGACCGGGTCGGGGGTGTCGGGCGCGTTCACGAAGGACACGAACCGGGCCAGCTTCTCGGGGTCGTTGATGGTCTCGGCCCACTCGTCGCGGTAGTGCGAGACGTGGGCCCGCATCAGGGACTCCAGCTCGTCGCAGATGCCGAGCGAGTCGTGCACGACGACGTCCCGTACGTGGTCCAGGCCGCCGGGGATGCGCTCCAGCCAGGTGGAGGTGCGCTCCAGCTTGTCGGCGGTGCGGATGTAGAACATCAGGAACCGGTCGATCAGGCGGACCAGTTCGGCGTCGGAGAGGTCCTGCGCGAGCAGGTCCGCGTGGCGCGGGGTGGCGCCGCCGTTGCCGCCGACGTAGAGGTTCCAGCCGTTGGACGTGGCGATCACGCCGAAGTCCTTGGACTGGGCCTCGGCGCACTCGCGGGCGCACCCGGAGACCGCCGACTTCAGCTTGTGCGGGGAGCGCAGGCCCCGGTAGCGCAGCTCCAGGTCGATCGCCATGCGCACCGAGTCCTGGACGCCGTAACGGCACCAGGTCTGCCCGACGCAGGACTTCACCGTGCGCAGCGACTTGCCGTACGCGTGCCCGGACTCGAAGCCGGCGTCCACCAGCCGGGCCCAGATCACCGGCAGCTGCTCGACGCGGGCGCCGAACATGTCGATGCGCTGGCCGCCGGTGATCTTCGTGTAGAGCCCGAAGTCCCGGGCGATCTCGCCGATGACGATCAGCTTCTCGGGGGCGATCTCGCCGCCGGGGATGCGCGGGACGACGGAGTACGAGCCGTTGCGCTGGAGGTTGGCCAGGAAATGGTCGTTGGTGTCCTGGAGGGCCGCCTGCTCGCCCTCCAGGACGTAGCCGCTGGCGCCGATCGCCGGGGCGAGGGAGGCGATGATCGAGCCGACCGCCGGCTTGCAGACCTCGCAGCCGTCACCGCCCCGCGCGCCCTCCCGGCCGTGCCGGTCCAGCAGCTCGCGGTAGGAGGTGATCCGCAGGGCGCGGACGATCTCGTACAGCTCCTCGCGGGTCTGCGCGAAGCAGCCGCACAGGCCCTTGTCGACCTCGACGCCGCTCGCCTCCAGCTCGGCGGTGACCAGCTGCCCGAGCACCTTCACGCAGGAGCCGCAGCCGGTGCCGGCCTTGGTGCACTTCTTCACCTCGGGCACGGTCGTGCAGGAGTGCTCCGTCACCGCGCCGCGGATCGTGCCCTTGGTGACGTTGTGGCAGGAGCAGATCACCGCGTCGTCGGGGAGCGCGGACGGGCCCAGCTGGGCCGGGGCCCCGGCGCCGGCGGGCAGTACGAGGGACTCGGGGGAGACCGGCGGGACGGAGCCGGTGAAGGCGCGCAGCGTGCCGTACGCCTCCGCGTCGCCGACCAGGATGCCGCCGAGCAGCGTGCCGTCGCGGCCGACGACCAGCTTCTTGTAGAGGCCCGCGCGGGAGTCGGAGTAGACGACGTCCAGGCAGTCCTCGGCGGTGCCGTGCGCGTCGCCGAAGGACGCCACGTCCACGCCGAGCAGCTTCAGCTTGGTGGACAGGTCGGCGCCGGTGAAGGACGCCTCCTGGGCGGCGATGGTCGCGGCGGCCGTCTCGGCCTGCTCGTAACCGGGCGCCACCAGCCCGTACACCCGCCCGTCGGACGCCAGCGCGCACTCGCCGATCGCGAACACGCGCTCGTCGGTGACCGTGCGGCACCGCTCGTCCACGCTGATGCCGCCGCGCTCGCCGACCGCCAGTCCGCAGTCGCGGGCCAGCTGATCGCGGGGGCGGACACCGGCGCTGAAGACCACCAGGTCGGTGGCGAGTTCGGAACCGTCGGACAGCTTCATGCCGGTGACGGTGCCCGACGCGTCGTCGACCAGGATCTCCTGCGTGCCGACGCCCGTGTGGACGGACAGGCCCATGCCCTCGATAGTGCGCAGCAGCGCCGCGCCGCCGCCCTCGTCGACCTGGACCGGCATCAGGCGGGGCGCGAACTCCACGATGTGCGAGGTGAGCCCGAGGCCCTTGAGCGCGCCGGCCGCCTCCAGGCCGAGGAGCCCGCCGCCGACCACCGCGCCGGTCGTCGCGGTCTTCGCGTACTCCTCGATGGCGAGCAGGTCCTCGATCGTCCGGTAGACGAAGCAGCCCTCGGCGTCCTTGCCGGGGACCGGCGGGACGAAGGGGTAGGAGCCGGTGGCGAGCACGAGGACGTCGTAGTCGACGACCAGCCCGGAGCGGGCGGTCACCTTGCGCGCGTCCCGGTCGACGGTCACCGCGGGGTCGCCGACGCGCAGCTCGATGCCGTGCTCGTCGATGAAGGCCAGGTCGGTCATCGACAGGTCGTCGGGGGTCTTGCCCGAGAAGTACGAGGTGAGCTGGACGCGGTCGTAGGCGGGGCGCGGCTCCTCGCACAGCACGACCACGCGGTGCGTGGCGGTCAGGCCGCGCTCGGCGAGTGCTTCGAGGAAGCGCTGGCCGACCATGCCGTGGCCGACGAGCACGATGGTGGGGGTGGGCCCCGGGGTGGCGGTCATCAGGAGCCTCCGTCATTGGTGAGCAGGTGGAGCAGGGGGCCGCCGTCGGACGGGAGCGGCTCTGCTCCCTCCCAGGCGCGCGCGAGCGCGCCGACGGTGCCGAGTTCGCCGACCAGGACCCCGCCGACCAGCCGGTCGTCGCGGACGACGACCTTGCGGTAGGTGCCCCGGGTGGCGTCGGCGAGCTGCACGACGTCGTCGCCGGGGCGGGGGTCGGTCTCGCCGAACGCGGCGAGGTCGAAGGGGCTGTCGGGCCCGAAGGGATTGCCGGGCCCGGTGAGGGTGAGCCGGGTCAGGGACCGGGTGCCGGTGTAGCGGGCGGCCGTGTCGTCCCCGGCGAGCAGCTCGGCGAGCGCGCCGGCCTGTTCGAGGGCGGGCGCGGCCAGCCCGTACACGCGCCCCGCGTGCTGGGCGCAGTCGCCGACGGCGCGGATGTGCGGGTCGGAGGTGCGCAGCTCGTCGTCGACGACCACGCCCTTGGCGACCTCCAGCCCCGCCGCCTGCGCGAGGCCGACGCGCGGCCGGACCCCGCAGGCGAGGACGACCAGGTCGGCGCCGAGCGCGTACCCGTCGGCCATCTCCACCGACCGCACCGCCCCGCCGACCGAGCGCACGTCCCGTACCCGGCACTCGGTGTGCACCTCGACGCCGAGGTCCTCCAGATGCCGCCGCACGAGCGCGGAGGCGGCCGGGTCGAGCTGGCGCTCCATGAGCCGCTCGGACTGCTGGGCGAGGACGACCTGCGCGCCGCGCACGGCCAGCGCGCGGGCGGCGGAGACGCCGAGCAGCCCGCCGCCGATGACGACCGCCCGCACCCCCGGCCGTACCGCCTTGGACAGCCCCAGGCAGTCGTCCATCGTCCGGAACGCGTGCACGCCCTCGGGCAGTTGGCGGTCCGGGGTGAACAGGCCGCGCAGGGGTGGCAGTACGGCGTTGGAGCCGGTGGCCATGACCAGCGTGTCGTACGCGATCACCGAGCCGTCGGCGCACCGGACCGTCCGTCCGGCCCGGTCGACGCCGGTGACCCGGCCGCGCAGCAGCCCGGCGGGCGCCGGCAGGGCGATCACCTCGGGGCTGTACCGGCCGGCCAGCACCTCGGCGAGCAGCACCCGGTTGTACGGGCGGTGCTCCTCGTCGCCGACCAGCAGCGCGGGCGTGCCCAGCTCACCGAGGAGCCGGGCGAGCGTCACGCCCGCGAGTCCGGCGCCGATCACCACCACACGCGTATTCGAGGTCATGGCAACGAGCGTGCGGTGCGGGTGTTACCCGGTGGCATCGCGTCTGTTTCCCGCGGGGAACGCTGCCCTCAGCGGGGACGGGGGGCGGGTGTGAGGGACGCGGTCAGGCCCTCGCACGGCCCCTCGCACCCGGCGGGCAACCTCAGAAGACCCTCATCTCGATGGACGGCACATCCATACCGTCCATAAGCTCGCGATCATGCCCGACATATCGCTGACCACGGTCGTCCTGCTCTGCCTCGCGGCCCTCGCGGCCGGCTGGATCGACGCCGTGGTCGGCGGTGGCGGCCTCCTGCTGCTGCCGGCGCTGCTGCTCGGGCTGCCCGCCGGCACCCCGGCCGCGCACGCGCTGGGCACCAACAAGGCGGTCGCCATCGTCGGCACCACCGGAGCGGCGGTGACCTACGCCCGCAAGGCGCCCGTGGACGTCCGCATGGCCGTCCGCATCGGCCTCGCGGCGCTGGCCGGCTCGTCGGGCGGGGCCTTCCTGGCGGCCGGGATGAGCACCGAGGTGCTCAAGCCGGTGATCATGGTGGTGCTGCTCGCGGTCGCGGCCTTCGTGATCCTCCGCCCCGCCTTCGGCACCGCCCCCGCCACCGGCCCGGCCACCCGCCGCCAGATCTTCGCCGCGATCGGCCTCGCGGGTCTCGGCATCGGCTTCTACGACGGTCTCGTCGGCCCGGGCACGGGGACCTTCCTGGTCCTGGCCCTCACCGCACTCCTCCACCTGGACCTGGTGACCGCCTCCGCCACCGCGAAGATCGTCAACTGCTGCACCAACGCGGGCGCCCTCGCCACCTTCGCCTGGCAGGGCGCCGTGCTGTGGCAGCTGGCCGGCCTGATGGCCGTCTTCAACCTCGCCGGCGGCATGTTCGGCGCGCACACCGCCCTCAAGAAGGGCAGTGGCTTCGTCCGCGTCGTCCTGCTGACGGTGGTCTTCGCGCTGGTGGCGAACCTGGCCTACGAGCAGTGGGTGGCCTAGGAGGCGTCGTGGCCGTACGACAGCCCGTGCCCGGAGCGGAAGAGGATCTCGGCCGGGTCGTCGGCCCGCTGGATGGGCACGGGCAGCTTGCCGCGCGGCTCGACCCGGCCGGCGATCACCCGGGCCGCGGCGCGCAGTTCGACCTCGGTCCAGCAGTAGGAGACCAGTGAGGCCGGGACGCCGCCGAGGTGGGCGATGTCGTAGGGGTTGCGCACCGCGAGATGGACGACGGGGACGCCCGTCGCGAGCAGCCGGGACACCAGGGTGCGCTGGGCGCTGGTGGCGCCGACGTTGTCGGTGGTGACCACCACCGCGTCCCGTCCCCGCGCGGCGGCCACGGCCTCGTCGATCTTCGCCGCGTCGGGCGCCCGGCCGGTGGCGAGGTGGGTGGTCCGGTAGCCCAGTTCGTCGAACGCCTTGGCCAGCTCGGGCACCGTGGTGCGGGTGTCGTCGGTCGGGAAGGCCGGGCCGGCGCCGACCACGAGCAGCTTCCGCTGCCCGCGGCGCAGCGGGAGCGCCTCGTCCTCGTTGACCAGCAGGGTGGTGGTGCGCTCGGCGATCCGGGCGGCGGCGAGCCGGTGCCAGCGGGCGCCGACGACCCGGTCGACCACCCTTCGGGAGACGTAGGGGCTGCCGTCGAGCAGTCCGGCCTTGTCCTTGATCCGCAGGATGCGCAGGACCGATTCGTCGAGCCGGTCCTCGGTGATCTCTCCGCCGCGGACGGCGGCCAGGACGCCGTTGTAGGCGACGTCGATGTCGGGCGGGAACAGCAGTTGGTCGGCGCCGGCCTTGAGGGCGAGGACGGGCACGCGGTCGTCGCCGTACTTGGTGCGCACCCCCTGCATGTTGAGGGCGTCGGTGACGATCACGCCGTCGAAGCCGAGTTCGTCGCGCAGCACGCCCTGGAGGATCGTGGGCGACAGGGTGGCCGGTTCGTTGCTGGGGTCGAGCGCGGGGACCTGGAGGTGCGCGGTCATGATCGAGTCGACACCGGCGGCGATCGCGGCCTTGAAGGGCGGGGCGTCGATGCGGTCCCACTCCTCGCGGGTGTGGGTGATCACGGGCAGTCCGGTGTGGCTGTCCTGCGCGGTGTCCCCGTGGCCCGGGAAGTGCTTGGCGCAGGCCACGACGCCGGCCCGCTGGTAGCCCGTGACCTGTGCCGCCACCATGCGACCGACCTCGCGGGCGTCGGCGCCGAAGGAGCGGACGTTGATGATGGGGTTGGCCGGATTGACGTTGACGTCGGCGACCGGGGCGAAGTTCTGATGGATGCCCAGGGCGGCGAGTTCGGTGCCCGATATCCGTCCGGCGGTGCGCGCGTCGGAGAGCGAGCGGCCCGCGCCGAGCGCCATCGCGCCCGGCAGCTGGGTGGCGCCGCTGCCGATGCGCACGTTGGCCCCGTGCTCCTGGTCGATGGAGATCAGGGAGGGGATGGGGGTGGGCAGCGAGAGCGAGGCCCGCTGCACACCGTTCGTCAGGTCCGCGACCTGGCGGGGGTCCTGGATGTTGTTGGCCCAGCCGGAGAAGTAGATGACACCGCCGATGTGGTACTTGGCGATGAGCTCGGCCACGGTGCGGACGCCGAGCTCCCTGAGATTGCGGTCCTGGTCGAACTGGCTGGGAGAAGTCGCCGACGTACCGTAGAAGTACGGTACGAACAGCTGGCCGACCTTCGCCTCGACGCTCATCCTGGAGATGATCCTCTTGAGGCGGTGGTCGCGCTTGTGCGCGACCGCGGGGGTGGCCGTCACACCCACGACGCCCGTCGCGCTCGCGGCGACCACGGTCGCGGAGGCGAGAACGGTTCGTCTGGACAGACTCCGGTCCTGCATGCGGACATGCTCCTTCCAGCCTTGCCCACCAAGGGAATTGAAGGAAATGTGCAGTACTGCGAACAGCGGGAAAGGTAGCCCGCGGAGCACGGCAGGGCAATAGGTCTAGACAAAAGGACTAGACACAAGGGCCTAGGCCTTCGCCGGGCCTCGCCGCAGATCCAGCAGCTCCACCATCCCGGTCGTGTCCTCCTCCCCGTGCCCCTCGGCGAGCCACCGCTCCATGAGCGCCATGTACGGCGTCAGCAGCTCCGCGCTCACCCCCTGCTCCTCGGCCGTGCGCAGCAGCGTCGCGTTGCCCGCCACCTGCATGGCGAGGTTGGAGACGACGTCCTTGCCGTAGTCGCCGCTCTCCAGCTGGTCGGCGGCCAGGTGGGCGGAGCCGGTCATCGCGCCGAGCCACGACACCAGCAGCGGCGCGAAGTCCTTGGGGGCGATGTCCTCGGGGCCGATCAGCGCGAAGGCGTGCGCGATGCCCGCGAACATGCCGCTCATCGCGCTCAGCAGCGCCACGTCGTGCAGCGCGGCGAACCCCGCGTCCTCGCCGACGTAACGCGTGCCGGCCGGGACGGCGAGGGCCTCCCGGTGCTCCTCGAACAACTCGGCGGAGCCGCTGTAGAAGACGTACGCGCCGGAACCGGCGTCCCCGATCATCGGCGGTACGGCCATGATCCCGCCGTCCAGGAAGCGGGCCCCGCGCTCCTTCGCCCAGGCGGCGCGGGCGCGGCCCTCGGCGGGCGTTCCGGTGGTGAGGTTCACCAGGTCCCGCCCGGTCAGGTCGACCCCGTCCAGGGCCTCGCCGACCGAGGCGTCGTCGAGCAGGCAGGCGATCACCAGGCGGCTCGCGGCCACCGCCCCGGCCGCGCTCGCGGCGACCGTGGCGCCGTCGGCGGCGAGGGCCTCGGCGCGGGCCGGGGTGCGGTTCCAGACGGTCACGGGGTGTCCGGCGGCGAGCCAGGCGCGGACCAGGGCGGTGCCCATGGCGCCGGCGCCGAGGACGGTGAGCGGAATACGGGCGGTGGAAGTCTTGTCAGTCATGGAGATCAGACTCCGCCGGAAGTGACGACCCCTCAAGTACGTACTTCGAAGTGGGTGGTTACTCCGGGGGAAGCAAGCGGCAGCGGGTGGGACGGGGTGACGGGTATGGGTACGGGTACGGGTACGGTACGGCGGCCGGGGGCGTACGTCTGCGGGGTCGACGCGGCGATGGACGTGATCGGCGGCAAGTGGAAGGTGCTGATCCTGTGGGCGCTCGGCGAAGGGGTGCACCGGTTCGGCGCGCTGCGCCGCGCGCTGCCGGGCGTGACGGAGAAGGTGCTCGCCGCGCAGCTGCGGGAGATGGAGGCCGACGGCATCGTGCACCGCGAGGAGTACTGCGAGGTGCCGCCGCGCGTCGAGTACTCGCTGACCGCCCGGGGCGTCGCCCTCAACGAGGCGCTGGCGCCGCTCGGCGCGTGGGGGAAGGCGAACGTGCTGAACGCGTCACCGGCTGCCGGTGAGGTGCGCGAAGACGACCACGTTGCCCTGGTATCCGGTACTGCGTGAGTAGTCGCCGCCGCAGGTGATGACGCGCAGCTCGGGCCGGTTCGCCGCGCCGTACACCTTCTGGTCGGGGAAGTCCTTCGCGGCGTACACCTCCACCGCGTCGACCGTGAACACCGCGACGCCGCCGTCGCGCCGGTCGACCTCGATCGTGGCGCCCTTCTCCAGGGCGCCGAGGCGGTAGAAGACGGCGGGGCCCTCGGCGTTGTCGACGTGCCCGGCGACGATCGCGGTGCCCGTCTCGCCCGGGGTGGTGCCGGCCTCGTACCAGCCGGCCAGGTTCTCCTCCTCGGCGGGCGGCACGTCGAGGCTGCCGGACGGCGTCAGGCCGAGGCCCGTCATCGGGGCGTCCACGCCGATCGCCGGGATGCGGACGCGGTCCGGCGGCGAGGGCGGCAGCGCGGGCGCCGCGGCGGCCTCGCCGGTCTGCCCGGTGCGGGCCTGCGCGGCCGACGGCTGGGGCGGGGCCTCGGCCTGGGCGCCGCCGACGAGCAGCCATGCCCCGGCGCACAGGGCGACCGCGGTGACGGCCGCTATCGCGGTGTTGCCGACCCTGCGCATGACGTCCCCTCTCCCTCGGGTCCCTCTGTAGGCCCCCTGCCCCCTCCGGGCCGCGAGGGGCGTCGGACCCGGAGGGGGTGGGGAAGTGCGGTACCGGCGGACGGGCAGCGGAGGGTGCCCGTCAGATCCCGTCGCCTCTCGCCCGGCGATGCAGGAGCCAGGTACCGCCCGCGGCGGCGACGGCCAGAGCCGCCACACCGGCCGCGGTCTGCACGGGGTCGGGGCCAAGAGCGCCGCCGACCCCCGTCTTCACGCTTCCTTTGGGATACACCTGCTCACGGGCCGAGGTCAGCGTGACCACCAGGTCGCCCGTCACCCGCAGGCCGCTTCCACCGCAGGTCGCGACGATCTCGTACGTCCCCGGCTGGGCGCTCGGCGGCACCTCGAAGCGGCCCACCGACTCGCCCTCGTCCGGGCCCGGCGCCAGCGGGAACGCGCCGGCGCCCACCGCGCTGGCGTCACCCGCCGCCGAACCGCCCTCGCCGCACGCCGACGTGGTCACCCTGGCCGGCTCGCCCGGCACGACCGAGGACGGGTACACCTCCAGACCACCGGTCGCTGCGGCCTCCCCGGCGTACGCGGGCGCCGGGGCGGCGAGGCCGACGGCCGCGACGGCGAGCGCGGTACCGGTCAGCAGGCGGGCGGTACGTCGCATCGGTGCTCCTTGAGCTCTTCGGTGGCCCCTGCCCTACCGAGGAAAGTCGCACCGGACGCGCCCCGCTCCCCGAGGAGGCGCCGGGAATGGGATGAACGGGTGTCGGGCCCGGCCCCGGCGGGCCCACCGAGGACGCCGTTTCGGCAGGTCACCGGCGTGCGGCGGGGGCGCGCCGGAAAAGATCCCGAAGGGCGCGCGGCGCGGGTGTGAACGGGTGACCGGTGCCTTGAGGACGGACCCGCCGACGCCACGACTTGACCTCAAGCAAAGTCGAGGTATCAGGCTGTCGCACATGAACACAACGACCGCTCCGCTCCATGTGACCCTGCTCGTCGGCAGCAACCGCCACGGCCGCTTCGGCCCCGTCGTCGCCGACTGGCTCCTGGGCCACCTCCGGGCCCACGACGACCTGGTCCCGGAGGTGGTGGACGTCGCCGCGACCGACCTGCCCACGACCTTCGCCCCGACCCCGGAGGCCACCGCCGCGCTGGCGGAGATCACCCCGAAACTGGCGGGCGCCGACGCGTTCGTCGTGCTCACCCCCGAGTACAACCACTCGTTCCCGGCGGGCCTGAAGAACGTCATCGACTGGCACTTCGACGAGTGGCGGGCCAAGCCCGTCGGCCTCGTCTCCTACGGCGGTCTGGCCGGCGGCCTGCGCGCCTCGGAGCACCTGCGCCAGGTCTTCGCCGAGCTGCACGCCGTCACCGTCCGCGACACCGTCTCCTTCCACAACGCGGGCGCCTCGTTCGACGACGAGGGCGGGCTCAGGGACCCGTCGGGACCGGACGCGGCGGCGAAGACGATGCTGGACCAGCTGGTGTGGTGGGGGCGCGCCCTGCGGGAGGCGAAGGAGAAGCGGCCGTACGACGCCTGACCCGGCGCCGGCCGGCACCCTCACGGCGAGGATGCCGGCCGGCGCCGGGAGCGGTCAGGTCCCTGGTGGTCAGCCCACGTTCACCGCGCTCCACGCCGCGCCCACCGCGGCGTACTCCGCGCTGTCGGCGCCGTACAGGTCCTCGGCCGCGCTCAGGGTGGCCGTGCGGGCGCCCGCGTAGTCCGTGGACGAGGTCATGTAGACCGTCAGCGCCCGGTACCAGATGTCGCCCAGCTTGTCCCGGCCGATCCCGGAGACCGTGGAGCCGTCGCAGGTGGGGGAGTCGTAGGCCACGCCGCCCACGGTCTTCGTGCCGCTGCCCTCGGCCAGCAGGTAGGCGAAGTGGTTGGCGATCCCGGACGAGTAGTGGACGTCGAGGTCGCCCACCGCGGTGCTCCAGCAGTCGGCCGAACTGCCGTCCCTGCTGGGCCGGTCCATGTAGCGCAGCGCGTCGCGGCCGAAACCGTCCCGGACGACCTTCTCGCCGATCAGGTAGTCCCCGGCGTCGGTGGAGTTGCCCGCGTGCCACTCCACCAGCGTGCCGAAGATGTCGGAGG
This sequence comes from Streptomyces sp. BB1-1-1, assembly GCF_031597775.1. NCBI lineage: Bacteria > Bacillati > Actinomycetota > Actinomycetes > Kitasatosporales > Streptomycetaceae > Streptomyces > Streptomyces sp. BB1-1-1. Next base: position 5,918,932 of record NZ_CP134203.1, read on the forward strand.
TCGCCTCGTTCAGGCCGCCGGACTCGCCCGAGTACGTCAGCGCCGCCGTCGACGACGTCACGCCGTGCGACATCTCGTGCCCGGCGACGTCCAGGGAGACCAGCGGGCCGAAGGTCGTCCCGTCACCGTCGCCGTACGTCATGCAGAAGCAACCGTCGTCCCAGAAGGCGTTGTTGTACCCGTTCCCGTAGTGCACGCGGTTGTACGAGCCCTTGCCGTCGCCCGCGATGCCACTGCGCCCGTGGACGTCCTCGTAGTAGTCCCAGGTGACGTCCGTGCCGTACTGCGCGTCCACCGCGGCCGAGGCGCGGTCGGCCGCCGTCCCGGTGCCCCAGTGGTTGTCGGCGTCGGTGAACACCGTCGAGGGCGCCCGGACCAGGCAGACGCTGAGGAGGCACAGGTCGGTCCGGTTCCCCGCGTCACCGGTGTACGTGCCGCCGCGCGTCGGATCCTTGAGCTGGTACGACGATGCCGACCGCGTCGTCTCGAGCGGCACCGTGCCGCCGTACAGCGACTCGCCGTCGCCCGTCGCCGTCTCGATGGAGTCCCAGGCGTCGATCCGGGCGCCCGTACGCGCGTCGGTCAGCACCGTGCGGGCGACCGGGTTGCCGACGGAGTCCAGCGCCGCCGTATCCGTGCGCCAGGCCAGCTTCGGGGCGCCGTGCAGGGCGTCGACCACCAGCTCCGGCTTGGCGGTGAGCTTCTTCAGCAGCTCGCCCGGGTTGGCGGCGCGCAGCGTGTTCGCGGCCAGGTCGGCGGCCTTGGGGGCCGACAGCCTCGGGGTGACGGTGGGGAGGGAGACCGGGGCACTCGTCGCGCGGTTCGCGCCCCGGTAGTCGCCGTCGGGGTCGAGGTGGACGACGAAGTCGCCGCCCAGGACGGGGATCTCGCGGTAGGTGCGGTCGTAGCGGACGTGCTGGGTGCCGTCCTCGTCGACGACGACGTCGCGGACCAACGCGTCCTGCTGCGGGGTCAGGCCCAGCCGCGTGGCGTGGTCCACGAGGGCCGCCGCCGCGTTGTCGAGGGCGGCGGCGGGGGACGGCCGGTCGTCCGCCCGGGCGGCGGGGACCAGAGTGGCCGTCAGGAGGACCGCGCCGGCGACGGCGATGCCGGCCGTGGCGGGGCGGGGACCTCGGGCGTGCCGTATTCGGCGGCTCATCGAACTCCTTGGGGGGAGGAGCGCTTCGGGGCGCGTGGGGAGCGCAGGGGGACGGCGCTGATGTCGACCCAGATTCAAGGAGCCCGGCATGTCATGTCCATAGCCCTCCCGTGAAGATCACGAGAGGCATGGGGGGAGAGAATGACCCTCTGTGGAAACCGCGCGACTCCCGTTCTTCGTCTACGGCACGCTCCGCCCCGGCGGCCCCCACCACGACCGCTTCCTGCGCGGACGCTTCCGCGCGGAGGAACCGGCCCGCCTGCACGGCGCCGTGCTCTACGCCGGCCCCGGCTACCCGTACGCCGTGGAGGCGTCGCCGGGACCCGGGGCAGTGGTCGCCGGGGAACTCGTCACCGCCCGGCCGGAGGCGTACGACGACCTGCTCACCGCCCTGGACCTGCTGGAGGAGTACGTGCCGGGCGACCCGCGCAACCTGTACGACCGCGTGGCCAGAACGGTCGTACGGGACACCGACGGGGCGCCCGTCCGCGCCTGGGTGTACGTCGCCGCCCCGGCCGTCGCCGCACGGCTGCGGGCCCGGGGCACGCCGATCGAGGGCGGCACCTGGCCCGTGCGCTGACCGTTACGGCGTGCCCGCCGGCGCCGCCGCCTCCGTCACCGCTTCCACCCGAACCGCGCACACCTTGAACTCCGGCATCCGCGAGGTCGGGTCGAGCGCCGGGTTGGTCAGGGTGTTGGCACGCCCCTCGCCCGCCCAGTGGAACGGCATGAACACGGTGTCGGGCCGGATGCCGGTGGTGATGCGGGCCGGCGCCACCGCCCGCCCGCGCCGCGACACGACGGCCACCGGATCGCCCTCGGCCGCCCCCAGCCGCGCCGCCAGCCGAGGGTGCAACTCCACGAAGGGGCCGGGCGCGGCGGCGTTCAGCTCGTCCACCCGCCGGGTCTGCGCGCCCGACTGGTACTGCGCCACGACCCGCCCGGTGGTCAGCAGCACCGGATACTCGTCGTCCGGCTCCTCGGCGCTCGGACGGTGCGAGACGGGCACGAACCTGGCCCGCCCGTCGTCGGTGGCGAAGCGGTCGAGGAAGAGCCGAGGGGTGCCGGGATGCCGGACGGCGGCCTCGGTGGTCCCGTCCGTCCTGTCCGAACCGTCCGTCCTGCCCGTCCTGTCCGTCCCGTTCGGCGCCGGGCACGGCCAGAACACCCCGTTCTCCTCCGCCAGCCGCCGGTAGTCGATCCCGGAGTAGTCCGCCGGACCGCCCGCGCTCGCCCGCCGCAGTTCCTCGAAGACCTCCTCGGGCTCGGTCGGGAAGCCCTTCTCCACGCCGAGCCGAGCGGCCAGTTCGTGCAGAACCTCCAGGTCGCTGCGGACCCCGTCCGGCGCACTGATCGCGCGCCGCCGCAGCAGCACCCGCCCCTCCAGGCTGGTCGTGGTCCCCGACTCCTCCGCCCACTGCGTCACCGGCAGCACCACGTCCGCCAGCGCCGCCGTCTCGGAGAGCACCACGTCGCACACGGCCAGGAAGTCCAGCGACCGCAGCCGCTCCTCGACATGGGCCGCGCGGGGCGCCGACACCACCGGGTTGGAGCCCATCAGCAGCAGCGACCTGATGTCCGTGCCCAGCGCGTCCAGCAGCTCGTAGGCGCTGCGCCCCGGCCCCGGCAGCGAGTCCGGATCCACCCCCCACACCTCGGCGACGTGCCGCCGCGCCGCCGGGTCGGTCAGCTTGCGGTAGCCGGGCAACTGGTCGGCCTTCTGCCCGTGTTCGCGCCCGCCCTGCCCGTTGCCCTGCCCGGTCAGACAGCCGTACCCCGACAGGGGGCGCCCGGCCCGCCCGGTCGCCAGGCACAGGTTGATCCACGCGCCCACCGTGTCCGTCCCCTTGGCCTGCTGCTCGGGCCCGCGCGCGGTGAGCACCATCGCCGCCTCCGGCTCGCAGAACAGCCGCACCGCCTCCCGCAGTTCGGGAACGGACACCCCCGTGATCCGCTCCACGTACTCCGGCCAGTGCCCCATCGCCGCCGCCCGCGCGTCCTCCCAGCCGGCCGTGCGCTCCTCGACGTAACCCTCGTCGACCCGCCCCTCGGCGACGACCAGGTGCAGCATGCCCAGCGCGAGGGCCAGGTCGGTGCCCGGCCTCGGCGCCAGGTGCAGGTCGGCCTGCTCGGCGGTCTTCGTGCGGCGCGGGTCGACGACGATCAGCGTGCCGCCGTTCTCGCGCAGCTCGGTGAAGTACCGCAGGGACGGCGGCATCGTCTCCGCCGGGTTCGACCCGACGAGGACCACGCACCCGGTCTTCGGAATGTCCTCCAGCGGGAACGGCAGCCCCCGGTCGAGGCCGAACGCCTTCACACCGGCCGCCGCCGCCGACGACATGCAGAACCGCCCGTTGTAGTCGATCTGCGAGGTGCCCAGCACCACCCGGGCGAACTTCCCCAGCGTGTACGCCTTCTCGTTGGTCAGCCCGCCCCCGCCGAACACCCCGAGCGCGTCCGCGCCGTGCTCCGCCCGCGTGCGCGCCAGGTTCCCGGCGATCCGCCCCAGCGCCTCCTCCCACGAGGCCGGCACCAGCGCCCCGTCGCCGGACCGCACCAAGGGGGAGGTCAGCCGCACCCGGGACGACAGCACCGCCGGCGCCGTACGCCCCTTGCCGCACAGCGCGCCCCGGTTCACCGGGAAGTCGGCGCGCTCGGACACCTCGACGGTCCCGTCGGCGGCGGGCGTCAGGTTCATCCCGCACTGCAGGGCGCAGTACGGGCAGTGCGTGGGCGTGGCGGTGTGCTGCGTGGCGGTGTTCCGCATGCCGGTGTTCTGCATGCCGTCCAGCGTGCGACGCCCGTGTTACGCGACCGGGCGGCGGTTTGTTACGCCGCCGGGACGGCGACCTCCCCGGCGCCCGCCGGCCGCGGTGAGGGGCGCGTCACCGCTCACCGGCCAGGTCCAGGGCCTGCGCCACCCCCGGCTCCTTCGGCCCGAGGAACGTGGGATCCGGCTCGAAGACCGCGTCCAGCGCCGCCTTCCCCGCCGCGAGGATCTCCCGAGCGCCCCCGTAGTACCAGGTCACATCGTGTACGTCGTCGACCCCGACGCCGTACGAGGCCACCCCCGCCTCCTGGCACAGCGCCACCGCGCGCCGGATGTGGAAACCCTGGCTGATCAGCACGGCCCGGTCGACCCCGAAGACCTTCTTCGCGCGGACGCAGGAGTCCCAGGTGTCGAAACCGGCGTAGTCGCTGACGATCCGCCCGTCGGGGACCCCGTGCCGGACCAGGTACGCGCGCATCGCGTCCGGCTCGTCGTACTCCTCGCGGCTGTTGTCACCGGTGACGAGGACCACCTCGATCCGGCCCGCGCGGTACAGCTCGGCCGCCGCGTCCAGCCGGTGCGCGAGGTACGGCGACGGCTCGCCCTCCCACAGCCCGGCGCCGAAGACGACGGCGACCTCGGTGCGGGGCACGTCGGCCGTGGTGCGCAGCCGGTCACCGGTCACCAGGTGCAGCCACGTGGCCGGCAGCAGGCCCAGCACGCACCCGGCCACCACCGCCCGGATCAGCCGCCGCTGCCCCGTGCGGGTGCGCGGCAGGCGCGGTCTGCGAGGTCTCCAGCGGCGCATCGGTGTCGGTCCCCTCCCTGATCGTCTCCTGACCGTTCCTATTCAGTGAGCAGGAGTGAGTGTTGTACCCATTCCTGGTCACTGCGGGCATCCCGAACGGTTGTGGATGTCCTGGTCGCCCGCGTTCGCGCCGCGTCCGGTGGCACGGATCGTGTCCGTGGTCCGGGGATGCGGGGGCGGGGTCCCTCACGCCCGAGAGCCTCCGGTCCGGCCTGGACGGTCCGATGTCCGTGCACATCGCTCTGGTGTGCACGGGGCGGTGTCGTCCGTCGCCGGATCGGGTAACCCTGGGCGCGTCGTCCGATCGCGATGCTCGCGGCATCGTGACGGGTGGTCGTGCGGGTGTGGGTGGCCATCGGCTTCTGCCAGTGCTGGGCGCCCCAGCGTGAGGTGTAGGCCGGGTCGACGGCGATGATCGTGATGCCGGTGGCGTCGGCCATGGAGGTCAGCCGGGCGCGGAGTCTGCCGGTGGGCATGCCGGAGATGAGCTGCCTGAAGCGGCGCTTGCGGCCGTGCTTCTCGCGGGTCTTCTCGGTGGCGAAGTCGAGGTCTTCGACCGCGATCGCTTTGACGCCGCAGGAGCGGGCCCAGTGCAGCAGCCGGGTGAGGGCGTGCCGAACCTGGGCGTCGCGGTGCTGGGCGGTGCCGGACAGGTCGTAGAAGAAGCGGCGCGGCGCACCCATCGGGTTGCCGTGGGTGTCGAGGCGCCAGGCGGCGAGGTGGTCGGCGTTGGTGTCGACGCCGATCACGCCGTCGGCGAGAGCTGCGGCCAGGGGGATGGTCGGGGTGGGTGGGATCTGCCAGGAGGCGGTCAGGTACCAGCGCCCGCGCTCCGTGTCGTAGTGGATGCGGTAGGCGACGGCGCGGTTGGCCGCCACGCGGTCGGCCCAGTCCTGCCCGCGGTGCGCGAAGGCCACCCGGCCGGTCAGGACGTACCGGCCGTGCGCTGCGTTGGCCAAGCCGGCGAGTGGGGCGGGGAGCTTGATGCTGATCTTGCCGTCGGGGCTGACGCGGATGGTTTCGTTGCCGAACCTCTTGCCGGATTCACCGTCGGCCTGGAGGAACCAGCGCGCCGTTTCCCACCGCTCGCGCCATGCGGCCTCGGTGAGCTGCGCCGTGTCAAGGTGGTGACGGTTGCGGGCGAGGCGCTTGCCGCCCCGCACCACGTGCACGACACCCGCCTGCCGGTCGGCCTGCTCGCGGGCCAGCCGGTCCTCCAGGACGTGCAGGCGCCGCGTCTTGGCGAACCACTCCCGCCTCGACTGGTAGCCACCCGGCGCCCCTTTGGTGCCCTTCGCCCCGACGGGGAGGGCCAGCCGATGCCGGATCGTGCGGATACCGGCCTCAAGACCCTGGATGTGAACGAGCTGGCAACGCCGGGCCAGCGCCCACTGGTCGTGCGACGCCTTCGTGATCGACCCAGCCCACCTGGACGACGACTCGGCCGTCAGGTCCCGTTTACGGGCCGCCCATGACTCACTGGAGTGCTCCAGGCCGTCCACGCAGCGCGCTTTGAGGTCCTTCGACGCCAGCGAGCCGAGGTGCGCACCCACCAGTGTCAGGACCTGCTCATCCTCGGGCGTGAGCCGTTTCGGCCGGGTACGCACCGCCACTCCGGCGGGGCCGAGCGCGACGAACGGCGCCGCAAGCCTGCGCAGACCACCCACCCCGCACCCCCCACCCCGGTCATGACCGACCCGTACACCCCACCCAACGACCACCACCGCACAAGGTCACGCATTCGACACACGGACTCCCGTTCCCACCCGGACCCGACCCCCCCCCGCACTCACTCATCCACGCCACAACACACTCACACACAGTCAAAGCCCAGCAGATCCCAACCCCAGGGACGCCCGGGCACGCCGTCCGGTTCACCGGCCGCTCACAGGGGACGCCCGGCGCCGTGTGAACCGCCGGAAAATCCCTGTGACCTCCGCGCAACGGGGAGGCAACGTCCGGCGGTCACCCTCGATGCATGACGGCGATGACACTGATGGGCAGGACGACGAGCACGGCGGCACCCGGCGGCACCCCCGCCCTGGTCGTCGTCGCCCACGGCAGCCGCGACCCACGCGCGCTGAGCACCGTACGCGCCCTCCTCGACCGGGTCCGCGCCCTGCGCCCCGGCCTGCCGGTGCACCTCGGGCACATCGAACTGAACGAGCCCCTGCTCCCCGACACGCTCGCCGCCCTGGGAGACGGGGCGGCCGTCCTCGTCCCCCTCCTCCTCAGCCGCGGCCACCACGTCAAACGGGACATCCCCGAGATGGCCGCGGCCTCCCCGGCCCGCACCCGCGTGGCAGCCCCCCTCGGCCCGCACCCGCTGCTCGTGGACGCCCTCCACGACCGCCTCGTGCAGGGCGGCTGGCCCGTTCACGCGGGTCCGGACCACGCGGTCGTCCTCGCGTCCGCGGGCTCCCGCGACCCGGACTCCAGGACCGACACGGCCCGCACGGCCGCCCTCCTGTCCGCCCGCACCGGCGCCCCGGTGGTCCCGGCGTACGCGTCGGCGGCGGCTCCGACGGTGCCGGAGGCGGTACGCGCGCTGTTGGCCCGGGGCTACCGGAACGTCGCCATCGCCTCGTACTTCACGGCCCCGGGCCGCTTCGCGACGGAGTGCGCGGCAGCGGCCCCGTGGATCGCGTCGCCCCCACTGGGCACCCACCCGGCGATGGCTCGCCTGCTTCTGCACCGCTACGACGACGCAGCGGAGGGTGATCCGCGGGGGAGGTCGAACGTGATGTCGATGGCGTCGGCCTGAGCCGGCGCCCCGGTAACAGCCTGGTACGCGTTCGGCCTGCCGCCGCGGGTGCGTGGAGTTCGCTGCAGGGCAGGGCAGATGCGCCGATCGGCGATGCGGTAGGCGCGGTGCCGGTCCGCATCATCGTGCGTGTGCGCAGCCCCGGACGACCAGGCCCCGCTGGTCCGGCCAGGCGGCGGAGGTGTATGCACCGCTTGCCGTACCCGCGCCGACAGGGCGAGGAGGTGAGCACCGGTTCCCACCGCAGAGGCCGGTGAGGTCATTGTGGGGTGTTTGGCATCCGGCTCGACGAGTGTGGTGGCCCGGCGGCATCACTGCCGTGCGGCGCCCTTCCTTCGGCCCGCCCCTTCGCCCAGGACTGGTTTGCCGACGACAGGAGGTCTGTGCGAGCCTCTTACGTCATCTCTCCGAAAGGGCTGATCGTGACGCTCGGCATGGTTCTCGGCGACTTCTCCTCTCGCGCTTCGACGCGGGAGCGGTAGCTCTACCTGCCCTGACGTGGGTGCCCGTGCGGCAGCACGGGCCGTTTTCCCTGCTCCTCGTCGAAGTGCTCTTCGTGCCCCCGCACGTTCGATCACGAGGAGTACACGGTGCCCACCATCCGTTGGACCGAGACAAGCACCACCCGTTCCGCCCCCTGGCATTCTGAGAACGCGACGCCGCCTCCCAGTCGGGTCATCTGTGCGGACGACCGTATGAAGGCCGACACGGCTTACCGTCTGGCCTGCGAAGGCACCGCCTTGCTGTGGCTGGGCGACTTCCACAACGCACGTCAACTGCTGCAAGCCATGCGTCGCCGCATAGACCGGAAGCCTCCCCGGCAAGGTGACAGCCCAGCAAACTCCTTCCACCTGCACCGCCGCGCACGCAGCCATCGCGCCCGTGTGCTGGGCAGGCTTCTCGTTCTGTTGGAAGACGACTTTCGCCTGAACCTGCGCAGAGCCCCCGATGTGCGCCAGGCGTGCACGGAGGCGTACGGCCCGTCGTCCGAGCCGATGGCGGTCTCGCTCACAGAACTTCTGGGCGTGGTCGGCGCGCATCAGTGGCGTACGAACGGCGTGCAGGTACCTGCCCTCGGCGCTCGCATTCATCCGCACTACGGCGTGTTCTCCCCGGTCAGGGGTGAATACGTCGACCTCGTCGCGCATGCACCGCTTCCCACGCCGACGGGCCGTCGCGCGGATCGCCGCACCGCATTCGACCTCGGGACGGGGACCGGAGTGCTCGCGGCCGTCCTGGCCCGCCGGGGGATCGACCACGTCGTGGCGACCGACATCAGTCCGCGTGCCCTGGCCTGCGCACGGGACAACGTCCGCCGACTGCACTACACCGGGCGCATTGACATCATGGGCCCCGACCTCTTTCCCGACGGGCGGGCGGACCTCGTTGTCTGCAATCCGCCCTGGATTCCCGCCCGGCCCACCTCCGCAGTGGAGCAAGGCGTCTACGACTCGGGCAGTAGCATGCTCCGGAGCTTCCTCGACGGACTCGCCGCCCATCTCGAACCGGAAGGTGAAGGATGGCTCATCCTCTCGGACTTGGCCGAGCGTCTCGGGCTCAGAACGCGCAGCGAGCTGCTGGCCGCCGTTGAGGCAGGGGGCCTGCACGTGGTCGACAAGATCGACACCCGGCCGCAGCATCCACGATCGAGGGACACCTCCGACCTCCTCTACGTCGCTCGCACAACCGAGGTCACGTCGTTGTGGCGCCTGAGACGGAGCGCCTCATTTCCGCCGGGCTCCGGCAAGCAGCGGTCAATTTATCGCCGGGCCCTTCTGCGGACGCCCGTCCCACCGCCGGCGCGCGTGGAGCTACCGGGCGGCGGGGGCTCGTCGGCTGCCGGGTGTCGTCGAGATCGAGGAACGTGCAGCCGTGCAGTGATCGGATGAGCTGTCCGGCCGTCACCCATCGGGCCGCAGGGTTGCCGTAAGGGATCACGTGCCTGTCGAGCCGCTGCGGCGGGCCCAGCGCAGTCGGCGCCCACCGGCGGCCGAGTACGGCGCATGCGTCGCTTTCGCGGACGCGTACGGCGATGTACCGGCCGCGCAGGTGCGGGCAGAGGTCGGCGGCCTGCCGCGCGCACGTTAGGCAGACCGGAGGGTGCGCGGTCATCAGTCCATCGGGCCATCCGGTCCAGTCGGCCCGGTTGTCCTCCAACAGCCACAGGGTCCCGCGTTCGTCGCGGTCGGCCGGCGCCCCGCACACCTGACACAGCAGGTGCGCCATGGCCTCGCGCTGCCTGACCGGGTGGACCTCCCCGAACCGTGGGCGGCCGACTCCGCGGGCGCGGGCGCGGCCGTTCCACAGGACCCCGTATTGGTCGCGGTCGTCGGGCTGCTCGTCGGCGTAGGCGATGCCGTCGGCACGGCACACGAGGCGCCGCTCGGCGGCCTGTTCGCCGGACCATGCGGCGATGTACGGCACAGGCAGTGCGGGCGCGGTCATCCTGCGCGCCTCGCGGTGGTGGCGTCCCGGAGCGCGCGGCGCAGACGGGCGCCGGTCTCGCAGTCGCGTTCGGGGCTGTTGCAGCCGGAGCACGGGGGCGTGGCCTCGGCGCCGCCGGTGTGGTCGACGAGGGTGCGGTACGCGGCCGCTTCGGCCGGTGACCAGGGGATGTGCTGAATGCTCAGGGCGGGGGTCCGTGTGGTCATGCCGGGACGGTAGGGACTGCGATTGCGTGCCCGTGCGCGGATTGTGGGTGATTGCGCATGTGGGGGCAGCGGCTGCCGCGGATTGCCTACAGAGGGTCGAGGGAGGCGCGAGCGCGGCCGATCAGGCGGCGTGCCGGTGGTCCGTACTCGGCGGCCTGGGCGAGCCACTCCCACGCCCGTTCGTACAGGGCCAGGTCGTCATCACCGGTCAGCCACAGTTCCTCGCTGATCGTCTCGACGATGACCAACCGGCGGTCGTAGATCCAGAAGCCGTGCGGCGCGGTGCGGCGTAGTTGGGTGCCGAACGGGAGGATGCCGATCTCTACGCGGCGTTGCCCGACGAGGTTGTACAGGCGGTCGAGCTGCTCGGCCATGATGTCGGCCGGGCATGAGCGGTGGTACAGGGCTGCCTCGCACAGCAGGAAGCGGAAACTCTTCTCCGGGTCGTACAGGGCCTCTTGGCGGCGTATGCGGGCGGCGACGGCGGCCTCGGTCGTCGGCGCGATACCGCGGAACTCTGCGTTGGTGTCGAAGATGACGCGGGCGTACTCCGGGGTCTGGAACAGACCGGGTATGCGGGAGACTTCCAGGCCCCGGATCATCGCGGTGTGTTCGGTCTGGCGTACCGCGATCTCCTGTCGGCCCCGGTGACCTCCGGCCAGTTGGCGACGCCATGACCGGTGGCGCTGCTTCATCTCCAGCCCGGCGCGCAGCCCCTGCAACTCGCCCTCCGCGTCGGCCCGCTCGCAGGCCTGCGCCCACGCCGCGAGATCGGCGCGGGTGGGTGTCTGCTTGCCGTTCTGCAACCGGGAGACCTTCGACGTCTGCCAGCCGAGTTTGGCGGCGAGGTCTTTGCCGTCGAGGCCGGCCTCGGTGCGCAGCTCACGCAGCCGCGCGCCGAGGGCTTCCCGGGCCGTCTGAAAGTCGCTGGTCACGCGCTGGAACGTACCTGCTCGGCGTAGTCGCTGGTAGGCGTGGCGTGGTGCCATGCCGCGTCGCGGGCCTGGCAGGCGGCGAGCACGTCGGCGGGGTCCTCGGTGACGTGGACGCCAAGTGTGGTGTCGTCCTCGTCGAATGCGAACCGGGCGAGGACCTTGGAGTCGAACAGCCAGAAATCGTATTCGGGCAGGCGCAGCCGATCGGCGTCGGTGCGGGGCAGGTTGCGGATGTCCTCGCCCGCGGCGAGGTTGCCCGGTGCGCTGGCGAGCAGGAAGCGTTGCCCCTCCGTGGGCGGGGTGTCGACGAGGCGGACGCGTTCGAACCTCTTGCCCTGGGCGGTCTGGGCGGCGACGTTCTCGCGCCACGGGTTGGGCGGCTCGGCGGCGATGACCTCCCCGTTGAGCCAGCGTTGCCACTTGGGGCTATTGCGGTCGGAGGCGTAGCCGCGGCGGGTCTCCAGTCGAAACGCGGTGTGCCGGAAGTCGCGGAACAGGTGGGAGATCGCGGAGAACGGCTGTAGCGGGGGCGTGTCGGTTCTGGGGGCGTAGCGGGTGAGGAGTGCTCGGGGGACGCGTACGAACGTCTCTGACGGCTTGACGTCGCGGAGCTGGGCGAGGTGCTCGGGGTCGGTCTCGCGGTCGCCCTGGACGAGGATTTCCTCGGTCTCCGGGATCTCGTACAGGGTGGGGCAGTCTCCATCGTCGCTGGTGGTGCCAATGAACCGTAGTGTCATGTCGCCCTCCGGTCACATGTGGTCGGATGACCAGGATGCGCCGGATGGCTGTCGACTGCCCGGTGATTGCTGGAAATTGCGGACAAGTGGACAGACTGCTGAGTTGCGCGCAATCGCTGATGCCACGGTACCCACAGTCGATCTGTCGGAATTCCGCCCTCCGGCTCCAGTCGTCGCTAGTGTCTCGCCATCGCCTACAAGCTTGGGGGGCTCATGGACCTGACCGCTGTCAGCAAGGCCGTAGAGGATGGGAACGGCTACGCGGCCGTCTCCGTCAAGACGCTCAGGAACGCCTTCGGCGCTCAGCGTGCAAAGAGCAACGTGGTGCAGCAGATTTCAGCGGGTCTTCGAGCTGGTGGCTTCGGACACGTGCCATTCGATATCCCAAAAAGGCAGGACCGAACCGTGCTGGTGTACCGCCTGGACGGCACTTCCGCTTCGGCGCTCCTCGCTCTGGTTGAGGCTGCACACGGAGACGGCGAACAGGCGAATGGCTCGGCATGGCTGCTCTCCACCATGCTGCCGACCATCAACAGCAAGAAGTAGGAGCGCCAGGGAGGCCGGCAACACAGTCTGCCGCCGGCCGCTCCCGCGCGAGCACGGTGGCTTGCCCTGGCCAGCGCGCATCAGTGGCCCGGGGCGGAAGATTCGGAGAAGATGCCGCTTGCTCCCCCGGTCGGCGGATCATGTGGAAGTGGCCACTGCGGCGCGAGAGGACGTCGGAAACCCTGCACGTGAGACAGTGAGCGCAAGAGAGGGCGACACCGTGGACGACCGACCGCGAACACACTGCCACCCGTGACGTCCTCATTGAAGGGCAAGACCTGAGACGTCGCGCGGCGCGATGACAAGGCAGCCCCGGAGGGGACGGGCGGCCCCGGTGCTCAATCCCTGGACACGAACATGGAAGGCGAGGCACCGCACCGCACCATGGATGGCACCACACCCCCCTACGACCCGACGTCAGTCGCCCGCTACGCCCCCGAACCGGACAAACGCCCCGGCCGCACCGCCTTCCAACGCGACCGCGCCCGCATCCTGCACTCCTCGGCCCTGCGCCGCCTCGCCGGCAAGACCCAGGTCGTCACGCCGGGCGAGCGCAGCCCCGTCTGGGACGCCAGCCCCCGCACCCGCCTCACGCACTCCCTCGAATGCGCCCAGGTCGGCCGCGAACTCGGCGCCGCCCTCGGCTGCGACCCGGACCTCGTCGAGGCCGCCTGCCTCTCCCACGACCTGGGCCACCCGCCCTTCGGCCACAACGGCGAACAGGCGCTCAACGCCTTCGCCGAGGACTGCGGCGGCTTCGAGGGCAACGCCCAGTCCCTCCGCCTCCTCACCCGCATCGAGCCCAAGCGCTTCACCGAGGACGGCTCCGTCGGCCTCAACCTCACCCGCGCCACCCTCGACGCCGCCACCAAGTACCCCTGGCCGCGAGGCGCCCACCCCACCGACCCCGCCTCGCCCAAGTTCGGCGTGTACGACGACGACCGGCCCGTCTTCGAGTGGCTCCGCAAGGACGCCCCCGGCGCCCGCACCTGCTTCGAGGCCCAGGTCATGGACTGGGCCGACGACGTGGCGTACTCCGTGCACGACGTCGAGGACGGCCTGCACGCCGGTCACATCGACCCGAACTGCCTGCTCGCCGACCCCGAGCGCGAGGCGGTCTTCGAGGTAGCCGTCGGCCGCTACGTCCCGGCCGGCACCGACCACGCCGAACTCGCCGCCGCCCTGGACCGCCTCCTCGCCCAGGACTGGTGGCCGCACGGCTACGACGGCTCGGCCGTCGCCCAGGCCAGGCTGAAGGACGCCACCAGCCAGCTCATCGGCCGCTTCTGCCTCGCCGCCGAGACCGCCACCCGGGCCGCGTACGGAGGCGGCCGGCTCACCCGGTACACGGCGGAACTGGTGGTCCCCCGGGAGACCCGCATGGAGTGCGCCGTCCTCAAGGCGGTCGCCGTGCGCTACGTCATGCAGCGCACCGAGCAGGAGCGGCTCCGCGCCGACCAGCGCGTCGTCGTCGCCGAACTGGCCGAGGCGCTCACCGCCCGCGCCCCCGACGGCCTCGACCCCCAGTTCCGCGCCCTGTTCGACGGGGCCGCCGACGACCGCGCCCGCAAACGGGTGATCGTCGACCAGATCGCCTCCCTCACCGATGCCTCGGCCCGCTCGCTTCACGCCCGCCTGACGGGGCATCCATGAGACTGACGGGACAGGTGTGACCCGACAGGCACTCAGGCCCCCGGGACACGGGCCTCCGTGGCCTGATCGGGTCACTCCCTCTTCCCGCACCACGCCACGTGCGGGACGCTCGCATGTGGCGGCACCCTGACGAGGAGGCAAACAAGTGGTCGACGCGGATCAGACATTCGTCATCGTCGGAGGCGGCCTGGCGGGCGCGAAGGCGGCCGAGACACTCCGCACGGAGGGTTTCACCGGCCGGGTGATCCTCATCTGCGACGAGCGCGACCACCCCTACGAGCGCCCGCCGCTGTCCAAGGGCTACCTCCTCGGCAAGGAGGAGCGCGACAGCGTCTTCGTGCACGAGCCCGCCTGGTACGCGCAGCACGACATCGAGCTGCACCTCGGCCAGACCGTCGTCGCGATCGACCGCGCCGCCAGGACCGTCCACTACGGCGACGACGGCACCCGCGCCGGGTACGACAAGCTGCTCATCGCGACCGGCGCCGAGCCCCGCCGCCTCGACGTCCCCGGCACCGGCCTCGCCGGCGTCCACCACCTGCGCCGCCTCGCCCACGCCGAGCGCCTCAAGGGCGTCCTCGCCTCCCTCGGCCGGGACAACGGCCACCTCGTGATCGCCGGCGCCGGCTGGATCGGCCTGGAGGTCGCGGCGGCGGCCCGCGAGTACGGGGCGGAGGTCACCGTCGTCGAGCCGGGACCGACCCCGCTGCACGGCGTCCTCGGCCCCGAGCTGGGCTCCGTCTTCGCCGAGCTGCACGAGGCGCACGGCGTCCGCTTCCGTTTCGGCGTGAAGCTGACCGAGATCATCGGCCAGGACGGCATGGTCCTCGCCGCCCGCACCGACGACGGCGAGGAGCACCCCGCGCACGACGTGCTCGCCGCGGTCGGCGCCGCCCCGCGCACCGCGCTGGCGCAGGCCGCGGGCCTGGAGATCGCCGACCGCGCCCACGGCGGCGGCATCGTCGTCGACGCGAACCTGCGCACCTCCGACCCCGACATCCACGCGGCCGGTGACGTGGCCTCCTTCCACCACGCCCTCTTCGACACCAGCCTGCGCGTGGAGCACTGGGCCAACGCCCTCAACGGCGGCCCGGCGGCCGCCCGCGCGATGCTCGGCCGGGGCCTCGCCCACGACCGCGTGCCCTACTTCTTCACCGACCAGTACGACCTGGGCATGGAGTACTCCGGCTGGGCGCCCGCGGGGTCGTACGACCAGGTGGTGATCCGCGGGGACGCGGCGAAGCGCGAGTTCATCGCCTTCTGGGTGAAGGAGGGCGTCGTACTGGCCGGGATGAACGTGAACGTGTGGGACGTCACGGAGCCGATCCAGCAGCTGATCCGCTCGAAGACCCAGGTGGACACGGAGGCGCTGGCGAACCCGCACGTATCGCTCGAAAGCCTCGTCGCATAGCTGTCAGTCCGTCGCCGGCCCCGATTCCCGGGGGACAACCCCCGGACCCCCGGCCGAATCCCGGCGGTGCCGCGTCGGACGGCCGCTTCGCGGCGGGCCGGACCTCCCGGGCAGAGCCCATCGCCGGGCCCGAGCATGTCGGTGCCGCCCCGTAGACTTCACGCGTGGCTGGACGGATCAACGACGAGGACGTGAAGGCGGTACGGGACGCGGTCCCGATCGACGCCGTGGTGTCCGAGTACCTCCAGCTCAGGAACGCGGGCGGCGGCAACCTGAAGGGCCTCTGCCCCTTCCACGACGAGAAGTCCCCGTCCTTCCAGGTCAGCCCGAGCAAGGGGTTCTTCCACTGCTTCGGCTGCCAGGAGGGCGGCGACACCATCACGTTCGTGATGAAGATCGACCACCTCACCTTCTCGGAGGCGGTCGAGCGCCTGGCCGGTCAGGCCGGCATCACCCTGCGCTACGAGGAGGGCGGGTACAACCCCACCCACCAGCGCGGCGAACGCATCCGCCTGGTCGAGGCCCACAAGATCGCCGCCCAGTGGTACGCGGAGCAGCTCGCCACCAGCCCCGAGGCCGACACCGGCCGCGCCTTCCTCGCGGACCGCGGCTTCGACCAGGCCGCCGCCCAGCACTTCTCCGTCGGCTACAGCCCCCAGGGCTGGGACCACCTCACCCGCTTCCTGCGCGGCAAGGGCTTCAGCGACAAGGAGCTGGTCCTCTCCGGCCTCTCCCAGGAGGGCCGCCGCGGCCCCATCGACCGCTTCCGCGGCCGCCTGATGTGGCCCATCCGCGACATCGGCGGCGATGTCGTCGGCTTCGGCGCCCGCAAGCTCTACGAGGCGGACAACGGCCCGAAGTACCTGAACACCCCGGACACCGCGATCTACCGGAAGTCCCAGGTCCTGTACGGCATCGACCTGGCGAAGAAGGACATCGCGAAGGCGTCCCGCGCGGTCGTCGTCGAGGGCTACACGGACGTCATGGCCTGCCACCTCGCCGGCGTCACCACCGCCATCGCGACCTGCGGCACGGCGTTCGGCGGCGACCACATCAAGATCCTCCGCCGCCTCCTGATGGACAACGGCTCCGCCCGCGTGATCTTCACCTTCGACGGCGACGCGGCCGGCCAGAAGGCGGCCCTGCGTGCCTTCGAGGACGACCAGAAGTTCGCCGCCGAGACGTACATCGCCATCGCCCCCGACGGCATGGACCCCTGCGACCTGCGCCTGGCCAAGGGCGACGACGCGGTCGCCGACCTGGTCGAGCCGCGCACCCCGCTCTTCGAGTTCGCGCTCCGCCAGATCGTGAGCCGCTACGACCTGGACACCCCGGCCGGCCGCGCGTCGGCGCTGGACGAGGCCGCCCCGGTCGTCGCCCGCATCAAGAACAGCGGCGCCCAGCACGAGGTCGCCGTGCAGCTCGCCGGCATGCTCGGCATCCTCGACACGCAGTTCGTGGTCAAGCGGATCGCCCAGCTGGCCCGCTGGTCCCGCGACCGCGGCGGCAAGGGCTCCGCCCCCGACCGGCAGCAGCGCGGCAGCGGCGGCGCCCCGCAGCAGTACGCCGGCCCCGCCGGTCCGAGCCCGCGCGGCGGCCCGGCCCTCAACCTCCGCAACCCCGTCTTCGCCACCGAACGCGAGCTGCTCAAGCTGGCCCTCCAGCGCCCGGAGCTGGTCTCCCCGGCCTTCGACGCGTACGGCGTCGACGAGTTCACCGCCCCGCCCTACGCCGCCGTACGCGAGGCGATCATGGAGGCGGGCGGCGCCGAGTTCGGCGTCCAGGACCCGCAGGACTACCTGGTCCGCGTCCGCGAGGCCGCCCCCGACGACGCCGTCCGCGCCATGGTCACCGAACTCGCGGTCGAGGCGATCATGCTGCACCGCGGCGTGAAGGACGTCGACGAGGTCTACGCGGGCGCCCAGCTGGTCACCGTCCGCCGCCGGGCCGTCGAGCGCCGCATCCGCGACATCACAGGCCGCCTCACCCGCCTCACCGGCCACGGCGACCCCGCCGAACTGGCCGCCGTGCAGAACGAGCTGTGGATCCTCCAGCAGTACGACCAAACCCTGCGCGTACAGGGCGCCGCCGCCCTCTAGGAACGACCGCGGGTAACCGCGCGGTCACGCCCGGACGCAAAAAGTCACCGCACGCCCCTCGTGGCGGTGATGTGTCGTACCCCACACTGGGGGCGGTGCCCGAGTCCTCGGAGCGCGGCCGATCCGTCCCGGCGGGTCGCTGATTCCCGCGGTTCCGTTCACGCGTACGGAGCGGACCGCGGCGAACGAGCCGGCTCCGCCCCCGAAGTACCGCCGCCGGCCCCCGTCGGCCGCGTCCATCCTGGAGGTCGCCCCCGTGCAGACCCAGACCCTCACCCAGACCGACACCAGTACCGACGGCGCGGAGCCGGACGCGGAGAGCGGCGTCCTCGTCGCTATGCCCCCGCAGCACCGCGCCGTGCACCACCCCGAGAACCGGCCGGAGGAGCCGCCCGCGGCGGAGGACGCCCCCGAAGCGGCCGAGCACCCCGCCGCCCCCGCCGACGCCCCCGAGCCGGACGGACCGCCGCCGCCCACCCGTACGGAGACCGGCGGGCCCTCCTCCGACCTGTTCCGGCAGTACCTGCGGGAGATCGGCCGGATTCCGCTGCTCACCGCGGCCGAGGAGGTCGACCTCGCCCGGCGCGTGGAGGCCGGGCTGTTCGCCGAGGAGAAGCTGCGGCTCGCCGTCGACCTGGACAGCCGGCTCGCCCTGGACCTCGACCGGCTCGTCGTCATGGGCCGCCTGGCCAAGCGGCGCCTGATCGAGGCGAACCTGCGGCTCGTGGTGTCGGTGGCGAAGCGGTACGTCGGGCGCGGGCTGACCATGCTGGACCTGGTCCAGGAGGGGAACCTGGGGCTGATCCGGGCCGTGGAGAAGTTCGACTACGCCCGCGGCTACAAGTTCTCCACCTACGCCACCTGGTGGATCCGCCAGGCCATGTCCCGGGCGCTGGCCGACCAGGCGCGCACCATCCGCGTCCCCGTCCACGTCGTGGAACTCATCAACCGGGTCGTCCGCGTCCAGCGGCGCATGCTCCAGGAACGCGGCTACGAGCCGACCCCGCAGGACGTCGCCGCCCACCTGGACCTGGCCCCCGAGCGGGTCGGGGAGGTGCTGCGCCTCGCCCAGGAGCCGGTCTCCCTGCACGCCCCGGTCGGCGAGGAGGACGACGTCGCCCTCGGCGACCTGATAGAGGACGGCGACGCCGCCAGCCCCGTCGAGTCGGCCGCGTTCCTGCTGCTGCGCGAGCACCTGGACGCGGTGCTCTCCACCCTCGGCGAGCGCGAGCGCAAGGTCGTCCAGCTCCGCTACGGCCTGGTCGACGGCCGCCCCCGCACGCTGGAGGAGATAGGCCGCATCTTCGGGGTCACCCGCGAGCGGATCCGCCAGATCGAGTCCAAGACGCTCAACAAGCTCCGGGACCACGCCTACGCGGACCAGCTGCGCGGGTACCTCGACTGAGGCGGAACCGCGGGAGCGGCCCGGTCAGGCGTCGTCCGGGCCCGCCGTCTGCCGCCGCTGCCTGGCGTCGACGCCGGCGCCGATCGCCGCACCGCAGCCGATCCCGAGCGCGACGCCCGCGCCCAGGTTGCCGCCGAGCTGCCCGAGGCTGATGCCGAGCGCCACCCCGATCGGCAGCCACAGCGCCAGCCCGGTGCCCGGCCGGTACCCGGTGCCGTCGTCCGTCCGGTCCGCCCCGTCCGCACCCGGAGCCTTGCCGTCGTCCGCCATCGTCCCGTTACCCCTCGTGTCCGTGGCCGCAGGTCAGTCGACCTCGGCGACCGCCTGCGCGAACTGCGCCGCGTACAGGCGCGCGTACCCGCCGCCGGCCGCCAGCAGCTCGCCGTGCGTGCCCTGCTC
This sequence comes from Streptomyces sp. BB1-1-1, assembly GCF_031597775.1. NCBI lineage: Bacteria > Bacillati > Actinomycetota > Actinomycetes > Kitasatosporales > Streptomycetaceae > Streptomyces > Streptomyces sp. BB1-1-1. The sequence continues at coordinate 5,938,269 of NZ_CP134203.1, forward strand.
GATGATGGACCCATTCTCCATCACCAAGATCACGTCGGCGTCGCGGATCGTCGACAGCCGGTGCGCGATCACGAAGGACGTCCGCCCGTGCGCCAGCTTGGCCATCGCCTTCTGGATGAGCACCTCGGTACGGGTGTCCACGGACGACGTGGCCTCGTCGAGGACCAGGATCACCGGGTCGGACAGGAACGCCCGCGCGATGGTGATGAGCTGCTTCTCACCGGCGCTCACCCCCGTGCCCTCGTCGTCGATCACCGTGTCGTAGCCGTCGGGCAGCGTCCGCACGAACCGGTCGGCGTGCGCGGCCCGCGCCGCCTCCTCGATCTCCCCGCGCGTCACCTTCCGCGACGCCCCGTACGCGATGTTCTCCGCGATGGTGCCGCCGAACAGCCAGGTGTCCTGGAGCACCATGCCGATGCCGGCCCGCAGCTCGTCCCTGGACATCTTCGCCACGTCCACGCCGTCCAGGGTGATCCGCCCGCCGGATACCTCGTAGAACCGCATCAGCAGATTGACGAGGGTGGTCTTCCCGGCGCCCGTGGGTCCGACGATGGCGACCGTGTGCCCCGGCTCCACCTTCAGGGACAGGTCCTCGATCAGGGGCTTCTCCGGGTCGTAGCGGAAGGACACGTGCTCCAGCTCCACCCGCCCGCGCAGGTCCTCGGGCCGGGCTCCCGGGATCGGGTCCGCCGACTGCTCCTCGGCGTCCAGCAGCTCGAAGATCCGCTCCGCCGACGCCACCCCCGACTGCACCAGGTTCGCCATCGACGCGACCTGCGTCAGCGGCATCGAGAACTGCCGGGAGTACTGGATGAAGGCCTGCACGTCACCGATGGACAGGGAGCCCGAGGCGACCCGCAGGCCGCCCACCACCGCGACGAGCACGTAGTTCAGGTTGGACACGAACATCATCAGCGGCTGCATGACCCCGCTGTTGAACTGCGCCTTGAACCCGGCCTCGTACAGCGCGTCGTTCTCCTCGGCGAACTGCTTCGCCGACTGCTCCTGGCGCCCGAACACCTTCACGAGGGCGTGTCCGGTGTACATCTCCTCGATGTGCGCGTTCAGCCGTCCCGTCGAGCGCCACTGCTGCACGAACTGCGGCTGCGACCGCTTGCCCACACGCGTGGCCACCACGTACGACAGCGGCACGGTCACCAGCGCGACCAGCGCCAGGATCCAGGAGACGTAGAACATCATCGCCAGCACGCCGATGATGGTCAGCAGCGAGTTGATCAGCTGGCCCATGGACTGCTGCAGCGTCTGCTGGATGTTGTCGATGTCGTTCGTCGCCCGGCTCAGCACCTCGCCGCGCTGCCGCTTGTCGAAGTACGACAGCGGCAGCCGCGACAGCTTCGTCTGCACGTCCTCCCGCATCCGGAACATGGTCCGGTTGACCGCGCGGTTCACCAGCCGCGTGGCCACCGCCATCAGCAACCCGGCGACGGCGAACACCGCCAGCGCGAGCAGCAGCACCTCACCCACGGCACCGAAGTCGATGCCCTGGCCCGGGGTGAAGTCCGTGCTGCGGAGCATGTCGGCGACATCGCCGTCGCCGCGCTCGCGCATGGAGTCCAGGACCTGTTGCTTCGTGGCCCCGGACGGCATGTCCCGCCCGACGATGCCCGCGAAGATCAGGTCGGTGGCCCTGCCGAGGATCTTCGGCCCGATCACGCTGAGACCGACGCTGACGACCAGGCACGCCAGCAGCGTGCAGAGGACCACCCGCTCCGGCCGGAACCGGGCGACGAGCCGCTTGCCCGACCCCTTGAGGTCCATCGAACGCTGGTCGGGACCGCCCCCGGCCATCATGCGACCCGCAGGCCCGGCCATCAGGCGGCCTCCGCTTCCGTCAGCTGGGAGAGCACGATCTCCCGGTAGGTCTCGTTGTCCGCCATCAGCTCCTGGTGCCGGCCCACGCCGACCACCCGCCCCTCGTCCAGCACGATGATCCGGTCCGCGTCCCGGATGGTCGCCACCCGCTGCGCCACGATCACCACGGTCGCCTCGGCCGTCTCCCGGCCCAGCTCGGCACGGAGCGCGGCGTCGGTGGCGTAGTCGAGGGCGGAGAAGGAGTCGTCGAAGAGGTAGATCTCCGGGCGCTGGACCAGCGTCCGGGCGATGGCGAGCCGCTGCCGCTGGCCGCCCGACACGTTCGTGCCGCCCTGCGAGACCGGCGCGTCGAGCCCGCCCTCCAGCCGCTCCACGAACTCCTTGGCCTGCGCCACCCCCAGCGCGTGCCACAGCTCCTCGTCGCTGGCGTCCGGATTGCCGTAGCGCAGATTGGTGGCGACCGTGCCCGCGAAGAGATACGGCTTCTGCGGCACCAGCCCCACGGTCCTGGCCAGTAGCTTCGGATCGACGGTCCGTACGTCCACCCCGTCGACCAGCACCTCGCCGTCCGTGGCGTCGAACAGCCGGGGGACCAGCCCGAGCAGCGTGGACTTGCCGCTGCCGGTGGAGCCGATGACGGCGGTCGTCTCGCCCGGCCGGGCCACCAGGTCGATGTGCCGGAGCACCGGCTCCTCGGCACCGGGGTAGCGGAAACCGGCCCCCCGGAGCTCCAGGTGCCCGTGCCGGCGCAGCTCGGTGACCGGCGCCACGGGAGGCACCACACTGCTCTCGGTCCCCAGGACCTCCTGGATGCGCTCGGCGCACACCTCCGCGCGCGGCACCATCATGAACATGAAGGTGGCCATCATCACGGACATGACGATCTGCATGAGGTAGGCGAGGAACGCGGTCAGATCGCCGATCTGCATCCCGCCGCTCTCGATCCGGTGGGCGCCGAACCACACCACCGCGACCGACGACACGTTCACCACCGTCATGACCACGGGGAACATCAGCGCGAGCAGGTTGCCGGAACCCAGCGCCACCTCGGTCAGGTCCGCGTTGGCCTTCCGGAAGCGCTGCTGCTCGTACTCGTCCCGCACGAAGGCGCGGATGACCCGGTTGCCGGTGATCTGCTCGCGCAGCACCCGGTTCACCGTGTCCAGCCGCTCCTGCATGGCCCGGAACAGCGGGCGCAGCCGCCGCACGATGAGGGTCACGCAGATCGCCAGCACCGGCACCACCGCGACGAGCACCCCGGACAGCGGCACGTCCAGGCCGAGCGCCATCACGATGCCGCCGACGCACATGATGGGCGCCGACACCATCAGCGTGAACGTCATCAGGGCCAGCATCTGGACCTGCTGCACGTCGTTCGTCGTCCGGGTGATCAGCGAGGGAGCGCCGAAGCCGCCGACCTCGCGCGCCGAGAAGGACTGCACCCGGTCGAAGACCGCGCCCCGCACGTCCCGGCCGACCGCGGCCGCGGTTCGCGCACCGTAGTAGACGGCACCGATGTTGCACACGACCTGGGCCAGCGAGATGCCGATCATCAGGGCGCCGTAGCTCAGGATGTAACCGGAGTCCCCCTTCACGACCCCTTCGTCGATGATGTCCGCGTTCAGGGTCGGCAGGTAGAGGGAGGCGCAGGTCTGCAGGAACTGCAGCGCCACCAGCAGGGCGATGGGTTTTCGGTAGGGCCTGAGACAGGTCCGCAGGAGTCGTATGAGCACGCTGGGTCTCTCGGAGTCGGCGACAGGAGCGGTTGGTTGCCCCTGGCCCCTATCGTCGAACACTCCACCCGCGTTACCTCAACCGATTAACCCAACAGCGCGCTACTTCCGGCCTTACGGGCGGTGCGGGGCCGCTCCTCACGTGCGCAGCGCGCCCGGATGCGTCTGCTCCCGCACCGACACGAACTGCTGGCGCACCGCCTGCCCCACCGCCAGCTCCTCGCCCGGCTCCAGCACCTGCGCGACCGCGCCCTGCCAGACGGGGGGAGTGCGCGGGTCCAGCGTGCCCTGGGACACGCCCAGCGCCCAGGCCGCCTGCCGGGCGGAGCCGATCGCGGCGTAGTCCGCCGGCTGCGGTACGACGACCTGCGTCCCGAACAGCGCGGGCGCCGCCGCCTGCACGGCCGGCAGCTCGGCCGCCGCGCCCAGCAGGAAGACCCGCCGCACGTCCACGCCCCGGCCGCGCAGCACGTCCAGGGCGTCGGCGAGACCGCACAGCATGCCCTCGAACGCGGCCCGCGCCAGATGCTCGGGCTTCATCGACTCGCGCCGCAGGCCGGCGAGCGTGCCGGCGGTGTGCGGCAGGTTCGGTGTGCGCTCGCCCTCCAGGTAGGGCAGCAGCACCAGCCCGTGCGAGCCCGGCGTCGACTTCATCGCCAGCTCGGACAGGCTCTCCAGGTCCGGCACGCCGAGCAGCTCGGCGGCGCCCCGCAGGGTCCGTACGGCGTTCAGGGTGGTGACGACCGGCAGGTGCATGCCGGTGGCGTCCGCCAGGGCGGTGATCATGCCGGACTGGTCGACGAGCGGCTCGGTGTGCACGGCCATGACGGACCCGGAGGCGCCCAGCGACACCACCGCGTCGCCCAGCCCGATCCCCAGCCCGAAGGCGGCGGCCTGCGTCTCGCCGGTCCCGGCGGAGATCAGCAGGCCCTCCGGCGTCGTACCGGCCGCGTCGGCCGGGCCGATCACCTCCGGCAGCATCACCTGGTGCCCGAGCGCCATCTCGACCAGATCGGGCCGGTAGCCGCTGGTCGCCGCCGACCAGTAACCGGTCCCGGACGCTCCGCCCCGGTCGGTGGTCCTCCGGACCGGCCGCCCGAGCAGCTGCCACACCAGCCAGTCGTGGGCCTGGAGCAGCACGGCGGTCCGTGCCGCCGCCTCGGGTTCGGTCCGGGCCAGCCAGCGCAGCTTGGTCACCGGCTGCGCGGCCTGCGGCACCGAGCCCACGGCATGCGCCCACGCCTCACGCCCGCCGAGCGCGTCGATCAGGTCGGCCGCGGCCACCTGGGAGCGCTTGTCGCCGCCCACCATGGCCGGGCGCACGGTGTTGCCCTGCGAGTCCAGCGGCACGACCGAGTTCGCCTGCGCGGACACGCCGATGGCCTGCACGCCCTCCAGCAGGCCGCCGCCGGCGGCCTCCCCGAGGGACAGCAGCCAGGCCTGCGGATCGACGTCCGATGGACGGCCCCCGCCTTCGGGGCTCTCCACCGGATGCGGCGCGTAGCCCTGCCGCAGCACGGCACCCGTGTCCGAATCGCAGACGACGATACGAGTGAAATCGGGCGAACTGTCCAACCCGGCGACTATCCCCATGCCCAAAATTCTGCCGCACCGCGAGCGGTGTCCGTACCCGGTGGGGGCACGGGACCCGGCACAGGCACCCGTCTCAGGTGTTGCTGGTGCCCCAGTCGTCCGCTCCGCTGCCGTTGGTGTTGCGTTCGCGCAGGGAGCGGACCCGCTGGGCCACCGAGTCGGGCATCCGGTCCCCGACCTTGTCGCTCACCGCGGTGTACGCCTTGTCGGCGAAGTGCCTGCCCTGCTGGGCCGCCGACTCGGCGGTGTTGCGTACGGCGGGGTTCTGCGCGACCTGACGGGCGGACTTCCGCAACTGCTCGTACCGCTCCCGACCGGCCTTCGTGCCCAGCACGTATCCCACCGCGAGTCCGACGACGAACGTGAGCCGGTAACGCATGGCGGCCACCCTTCCCTTGCCCTAGGTCCCCGGTGCCGGGGAGTACCGATTGGCGGAGCACCCCCCTGCTTGCGCTAATGTATGTGTCGCAGCGAGCGCGCGCCCCCTGGCGGATACCCAGGAGGAGGCGTTCGATGCAACGAGTCAATCCTCGGTAGCTCAATTGGCAGAGCAGCCGGCTGTTAACCGGCAGGTTACTGGTTCGAGTCCAGTCCGAGGAGCTCGGTCCTCCGTAGCTCAATTGGCAGAGCAGCCGGCTGTTAACCGGCAGGTTACTGGTTCGAGTCCAGTCGGGGGAGCACGGTGAACGAGGACCCCGCAGGGGGTCCTTTTTCATGTCCGGGAACCGCGCGGCACGCTGCGGAGTCCTCAAGGTCATGAAGGCGTCGCGGTAGCCGACCATCCGAGGCAGGAGATCGTATGAGCGGCTATGCTGCGGCAGACGGCGCGCACACTTGTACGCGACACGCCGCTATGGGGCGGTAGCTCAGCCGGTTAGAGCAGCGGACTCATAATCCGCCGGCCGTGGGTTCGAGTCCCACCCGCCCCACTCCAGCCTCTTGGCGCAGGAACGTTCAGGTACACGCGTGCGGGGACGCCACCGGGTCGGTGGCGTCCCCGCACGTGTCGGCGTCGGCGCTGAGGTCAGACGGCCCACTTGCTGCAGGTGCCGGCGCTCACCCAGCGGTGCGAGCTGATGGCGTTGCTGACCCGGTAGCCGCTGGTGAAGTAGTCGTTGGTGAGGTCGGAGGCGTAGCCCTCGTTGCGGGACAGGCAGATGTGGCCGCCGCTCCACTGCGTTCCGGTTCCGTTGAAGAACTGGACTTCGTAGTTGTTGCCCTTGTTGAGAATGGACGTCGCCTTGTTGGTGTCTCCGCCCTGGAAGCTTCCGCCGCCGTCACCCCAGTTGGAGTCGTTGCCCACCGCCCTGCCGAGGTATCCGTCGCAGTAGGCGTAGTCGTAGGCGTACATGTAGCCGGAGGCCGCGCCCGAGTAGTTGTCGGAGCAGGTCGCGGCCGCGTGCGCGGAGGAGACGGGAAGGGCGGTTCCGAGAGCGGCCATGGCCATGACGGTCAGGGCGGCGGGCAGTTTCCTCATGAATGAGACTCCTTGGCTGTCGGTCGAATAGGAACTTCCCGTGGCCGGCACGCCACGGAGATCTGGGCGGGGCATGTTTCGGCCTCAGAGGTTTCCGGCCCGTTCGAGGGCGGACATCCTCATCCGCTGGTATGTGGTGAAAGCTTCCGAGTGCTCGCGCAGGGCTCGTTCGCGGTATTCCTTCTCGAGGGCACGCGCGATCTTTCCGAGGGATGTCTTCCGGGAGCATTCGGCCTCGGTCACGGCCAGCGCGGATTCCGCTTTCCGGGCTTGCGACTCGCTCATGCCCTTGGTCAGACGGGCCCGCTGCCTGCGGATGTCATCGGGGCTCTCGAAGGGCTTCCCCGAGTCCTTCATGCAGTGCGACCACGCCGTCACGGCGGTGACCAGGCGTTCGTCCCGAAGGATCCGCGGAACGTACAGGGGTGTCAGCGACGTCACGGTCTTCCTGGCGCGGAACCAGGTCGGGTAGTCGCCGTAGAGCTGCCCCCTCGCCTCCGCGTAGCAGCCCGTGCGCGGGGTGCGGACCGAGCCGCCGGACGGCAGTTCGACGGTGAGGGTGTCGTCGAAGTCCCCGTCGAGCGCCCGGGAGTACCGAACGCGTTGCTTCTCGGGGAGCGCTTCGGAGTAGGTGATGTTGGGGTGGCTGCGGCGTGCCTTCTCGGCCGCGATGTCGAATGACCGGCCGTAGCCGTACCGGCGGGCCCATTCGACATCGTCCACGACGTACCCGCCGGCCTTGCGTTCCGCGAGGCCCGCCACCGGGCCCGGCCAATAGCGGAAGCCTTCGCGGCGCATGCACCGTCGGACGAGTTCCTCCTCCGCGCGGTCGACTTCTATTTCTTCCGCGGAGGTCAGGTCCCTGACCGGAGTTCCCGGCTCGGCGGCGGCCTTTTCCTGATGCGGCCGCTCCGTGTCCGTCGGACTTCCGCTCCCGGTTTCGCAGCCGGCGGTCAGGCACAGGACGAGAGCGACCGAAAGCAGAATGGTTTTCTTCCCCCGCACCCGGTGCCTCCTCATCAATGGCTCCGCTTCGATTCAGGAGACTAGAGGTGCCGAGGAGGCCGGACTTTGTCGTGCGCGCACGGATCTTTGTCAGTTGTGCGGTCGGCCACCGGTCACTGTCCGTGCCTTGTGCGGTGGGTGTGCAAGCCGCATCCTGATATCCGTGAGGGAGGGGTGGCTTGTGGGGGGAACAGATCACCGCGTCGTCGCGCCGGCGACACTGGACACTTCGGTTGTGGCACCGCGGGAACGTGAGGACACCATCCGGCACGCCCTGTGGAAGTCATTCTCCCGGGTCGACATCGATCACCACGCCCCCCAGGAGGCCATCGGAGCCCGTATGGGGCTCGGCACCGTGGGGCCCATGAAGGTCTGCTCCGCCCAGGGGACCCCGGTGTCCTTGCGCCGTACGGAGCGGCTGGCCCGGGAGGACGCCGAGCCGTCGGTGTTCCTCGGTCTCCAGGTGGCGGGGACCAACCTGGTGGGGCAGTACGACCGCCAGTGCCTGGTCGGGCCGGGGAACCTCGTGGTCTTCGAGTCGACCGCCCCGTACACGCTGCGCTTCGAGAAGGCTTTCGACTACCTCTCCCTGCGCATCCCGCGCGAGGCGCTCGCCCTCCCGGAGCGGGTGCTGCGCGATGTCGCCGCCATCGCCCTGGGCCCGGGCAATCCCACCGCGCGCCTCGCCTTCACGTACTTCTCCCACCTGGCCGCCAGCGAGGAGTTACGCAGCGGGGCGTACGCCGAAGCGATCGTCGGACCCAGCGTGGAACTTCTCCGGGCCGTCGTGACCTCCCAGTTCGGCGGTGCCGGCCCCGGCCGGGCGGCGGTGTCGGAGGTGCCGCTCAGCCTGTGCATCACCAAGTACATCCGTGAGCACCTGGCCGACCCGGCGCTGTCGGCCCCACGCATCGCCGCCGCGCACGGCATCTCGGTCCGCCACCTCTACACCGTGCTGTCACGGTCGGGCATCAGCCTCGGAGACTGGATCCGCACGCACCGCCTGGCCGAGTGCAGGCGGGAGCTGGCCGGCCCGAGCGGCCGGGTGCGGACCATCGCGGCGATAGGCCGTACCTGGGGTTTCGTGGACGCGACCCACTTCAGCAAGGCGTTCAAGCAGGCCTACGGCATCTCACCGCGGGACTGGCGGGAGCAGCACCACCCCGCCCCTTCGCGCGGGAGAGCCGCGCGGACCGCCGTGCGGGCGGACGTGCGGGCGGACGTGCGCATGGCCACGCCGAGGCGTCGGTAGGCGTCCACAGACCTAGGCAGGCGTTCACCGCTTTCGGCCCGACGGAGGCGCCGGGTCACCGACGCTCCGCGCCGTCCACCGTGTCCGCTTCCTCGTCGTCGCGCTCACCCTCCGCCTGGGAGGGAGTGGTGTGCGGCGGGTCGGTGGCGTCGTTCCGCTCGTCGTCGCGTTCGCCCTCGGCCTGGGACGGGGTCTGTTCGCTCATCGTGGTGCCTCCTCCTGCCGGACGGGTCCTGGGCCGGGTACCCATCCGTGGCCGGCGGCACCACTCAGCGTCCGAGCCGGCCCAGTGCCGTCCGCAGGGCCGTGCGCACCTCGGCCGGCGGGGGCGGGCCGTCGCTCTCGGCGCTGGCGGTGACCGCCGCGGCGACGGTGCGCAGCTTGGTGTTGGACAGCTGGGAGGCCTCGCGCAGGATGTGCCACGCCTCTTCCGACGTGCAGGCGTGCAGCGCCATGAGCACGCCCCGCGCCTGGTCGATGACCGGGCGGGAGGCGATCGCCTGGCGCAGCTGGTCCACCTCCTCCTGGAGGACGTGCAGCCGCTCGGCCGGGCCCGTGGGGGCGGTGGAGGGCGCGGACTCAGGTGCCGGCTCCGGCTCCGGTTCCGGTTCCGGACGGTGGGCGGTGGCCTGCAGCGGGTCGGTGGTGTCCAGGCCGGCCAGCTCCAGGATCCGCAGCGGCTGGCCGTGCCAGTTCGTCACAGTCGCCGGCACCGCCTGCCGGTGGCTGTAGCCGCCCAGCTGGTCCAGGAACCGCAGCCCGGCCGTGTCCATGAACCTCACGTCGCCCATGTCAAGGTCGACCCGGTCCACGTCGGCCGGCAGCGCGGCCAGGGCCTCGGCCAGGATGTCCGCGCACCCGTGGACGAGTTCTCCGCGCGGGACGAGCAGCGCCCGGCCGGCGTGCACCCGGCCGTCGATGACCAGGGTGGCCGGCGTCCCCGCCAGACGTGGTGGTGCCCCTGGGGTCATGTCACCGCCTTGTCCGTCCTAGCTCCGTCCCTGACAGACGTTCGCCAACGTCACACAGCCCCCGTCGGCCGTCGGACCGACCGGGAAACAGGGTCCCGGCCCGCAGCGGTCCGGCGGCGCTGTCGGTTCACCTGCCCGGCGGACAGCGGACTACACCCGGGCCCGGGGAATGCCCGGCCCATCGTTGGGTAAAGGCGCTGTCCGCCGGCTCCGGCCCGGCCCTCCTCCCGACCCTCCCGCCCCCCCTCACAGCGGCGACCGCCACGTGACCGTCGTCCTGCCGCCGTCGCCCCCGCCGGTCTCCCCGTCGTCGCCGACCGTCAGCCGTACTTCCTCCCCGCCGCCCGGCGAAGCGGCGGTCGCGTCGACGGCGACCTCGACACGGGAGACGCCCGGCCGTCCGGCCGCGTCGGCCAGGGCGTGGCGCAGGGCGGTGAGCAGGCGGTCCGCGACCCGGTCCGGTACGCGGGTGTCGACGGCGCCCGTGAAGTGCGTGGACGGCGGGAAGCCGAGCAGGGCCGCGGCGGACGCGGTCTCGCGCAGTACCCGGCCGCGCAGTCCGGCCGGCGGGTCGGCCGGAGGCTGCCGCAGCGCGAAGATCGTCGTACGGACCTCCCGGACCGTGGACCGCAGTTCGTCCACCGCCCGGCCGAGGATGTCGCGGACGTCCTCGGCGCCGGGGCGGCGCTGCGTGGACTCCAGCATCATGCCGGTGGCGAACAGCCGCTGCACCACCAGATCGTGCAGATCCCGGGCGATGCGGTCGCGGTCCTCGTAGACCGCGAGGCGCTCCCGGCCGCGCCGGGCGTCGGCGAGGACGAGGGCGAGCGCGGCCTGCGAGGCGAACTGCGTGGCGAGCAGCCGTTCGACGGCCGTGTACGGGCGGTCGCCGCGGCGGCGGGGGAGGGCGAGGGTGCCGATCAGCCGGCCGCTCGCCTCCAGGGGCAGCATCATGCTCGGCCCGAACCGGTGCCGCACGTGCGTCGTCATGCGCGGATCGGTCGCCGAGTCCGCGACGAACACCGGTTCGCCGCCGAGGAGCTGCTCCAGGACCGGGCTGCCCGGCGCGATGGCCGCGCCGACGATGCCGTCCGGGTCGTCGGGCGTCGATGCGGTCACGATCTCCATGCCGCCCTCGGCGGTCGGCTGAAGGATCACGCCCGCGTTGGCGCCGGCGAGGAGCCGGGCCCGTTCGGCGACCGTCGTCAGCGCGTCGTCGGCGCTGTCCTCGGTGAGCAGCGCGGTGGTGACGGCCGCCGCGCCCTCGAGCCAGCGTTCGCGCTGCCGGGCCGTCTCGTACAGCCGGGCGTTGCCGATCGCGATGCCGGCCTGCGTGGCGAGGACCCGCAGCAGTTGCTCGTCGTCGGCGGTGAACGGGTCGCCGCCGGGCCGCCGGACGAGGCACAGCTCGCCGAACTCCTCGTCACGCTCACCGTCGCGCACGTGGATCGGCACCCGCAGCCGGGGCGCCGACTCCGGTACGCCGTACCGGCCCGGGGTGCGGATCTCGGCGAGGCCGTCCCGGCCGGGGTCGGCGGTGGTCAGGGCCGCCGAGACGGCACCGGTCAGTTCGGCGGCGCCGTCCACGATGTGCCGCAGGGTGCTGCGGAGGTCGAGGTCGGTGCCGACGCCCAGGACGGCTTCGAGGAGGCGGGTCAGTCGGGGCGCGGGCTGCGCGGTCATGCCGTCCGGCTTCTCCGGTCCGCTCGCCGGTGGGTCAGTCGGACGAGGCCGGGTTCAGGGCCAGCGGCTCGACCCGGCCCTCCAGCATGGTGCCGAGGCCCTGGACCGCGCACACGTCGGGCCGCTCCGCGATGTGCACCGGCATGCCCGTGGCCTGACGCAGCATCTGGTCGAAGCCCGGCAGCAGCGCGCTCCCGCCGACCATCATGATCCCGCGGTCGGCGAGGTCCGCGACCAGGTCCGGCGGGCAGTCCCGCAGCACCTTGCCGATCCCGTCGAGCACGGCCGTCAGCGGCGTCTGGATGGCGTTGCGCACGGTGGCGGTGTCGACCCGCACACTGCGCGCGAGCCCTGTCGCCACGTCCCGTCCGTGGATCTCGGTGGTCGTCGGTCCCTGCGGGGTGAGGCCGTTGCCGGAGAGGGCGAGTTGCAGCGGGCGTACGGACTGGCTGGGCAGCACCAGTTCGTGCTGGTGGCGCAGGAGCTGCACGATCGCGTGGTCCACGGCCTCACCGCCGACCGGGATGCGTTCGGCGGTCACGATCGAGCCGAGGGAGAGCACCGCGACCTGGGTGGCGTGCGCCCCGCACACCATGATCATCGTCGCCTCGGGCTGCTCCACGGGCAGTCCGCAGCCGACCGCCGCGGCGATCAGCGTGTCGACGAGTTCCACACGGCGCGCGCCGAGCCCGACCAGCGTCTCGATCGCCGCCCGCTGGGCCAGCGGATCGGCGTCGTGCGGGGTGCAGGCGGCGGCACGCAGCCGGGGCTTGCGGCGCAGCGCGCGGCGGATCTTGTCGCCGAGCAGGTGCCGCAGCATGCGCTGGGCCATCTCGATGTCGACGACCGTACCGCCGGACACGGGCCGGACGACACGGATGTAGGCGGGGGTGCGGCCGGTCATCTTCTCCGCGAACTCGCCGACCGCGATGAGCGCACCCGTGCGGGTGTTGACCGCGGCGGCGGACGGCTGGTCGACGACGAGCCCGGCACCCTTGACGTACACGCGGGTCCGCGCCGCACCCAGATCGACGGCGAAGTGGCAGCGACGCAGCTGCTCCAGACTGGCGGTACTGGCGGTCATGGCAGATCCTCCCGAGAGCGCGGACCGTGCGGGGCCGCCCGGTGGCCGGCCTCCTAGGCATCGTGCGCGGGGGCCGGGGCGGGCGCCTTCTGGAGGGGGCCGGGCGGGGGGCCGCCGAACGGGGGGTGTGCGATCAGCGGCCACGGGCCCCGTCGACCGTGCGGTACCAACCCCTGTCGCCACCCAGCGGCCGGAACGCGTCCGGGGCGAGGGCGGGGCCGTCACCCTCGTCGTCCTCGTCCATCTCGTTCTCGTACACCGCGTCGTAGTACAGGGAGTCCGAGAGGGCGATGATCGCCTGTGCGCCGGAGGTGTCCAGGGCCGCGTCGACCGACCCGGCGTCGGCGCGGAGGGCCTGCTCCGCACCGCCGTCCGTGCGGAACTCCACCTGCCAGAACTCGACCCGCACCCGCAGGCCGCCCACCCGTGCCAGGTGCCCGGGCAGACCCTCCACGGTCGCCCGGAGGAGGCGGGAGGCCGCCACCCGCGGCGCCAGCAGCACGAGGAGGCCCCCGTCCTGATCGTCCAGGAGTTCGTACGCCTCACCGTGGAGCCGGCTGTCCGCCAGCAGGTCCGTGACCACGCCGTGCAGGATTGAACGGGCCTCGCCGTCCAAGGGGCCGTCGGCGGAGGTGTAGCGGGCGCAGTCGCGGAAGTCGGTGTCGTCGTCGGCCGCTTCCGCCTCCGCCTCCGCCGCGACCTCCGCCATGATCTCCGCCCGCTCCAGGACCTCCGCCGGGTCGAGGTCCGGATCGTCGTCGGGATCGCCCATCCACACCCCGCGCGCGGCGAGCGACTCGGCCGCCTCCGCCTCCTCGGTCGTCTCCTCCGGCTCCTCCAGCAGGGGCGTCCAGAGGCCGTCCTCTGTGGGGAACGGGCCCTCCGGAAGCTCGTCCGGTGCGGACACGGCGCCGTTCGGGCCGTCCGGGGCCGACGGCTCCTCGTGCGCCTGCCACGGGGCGTCGTCCGCCGGCTCGTCGTGCTCCTCGCGCAGTTCCCGGCCCAGCGCCGCCAGAGCCGGGCTCCGCCCCCCGGACAGTTCGTACTCCTCGTACACCGCCAGGGCCTCCTCACCCCGGCCCTGGCGGCGCAAGGCGATCAGGTACAGGCGGCGGAAGTCCTCCCGGTGCGGGTGGGCGTGCAGCAGGCCGGCCAGGTCGGTGGACGCCCGGTCGTACTCACCGAGGGCCAGGTCGAGTTCGGCACGCTTGGTGTGCAGGGCGAGGCGGAGCCGGACGAGGCGGGTGCGGGCGGTGCGGGCGGCGGGACCGGGCACGCCCGCCAGCGGCTCGGCGCCGTCCCAGAGCGCCAGCGCCCCGGTGACGAGGTCGCGGGCCTCTTCGCGCGCGCCGTCCAGCCGCGCCGCGTCGGCGCGCCGTACCAGCTCGTCGCACCGCACCACGTCCACTTCGTCGGCGCTGGTGTGCAGGGCGCAGCCGTGGGCGGACGTCGCCAGTACGCCCGGGCCCAGGACGTCCGCCAGCCGCGCCGCCAGCCGGGTCACCTCGGCCCGCGGGTTGCGCGGCTCGTCGCCCGGGTCCCACAGGCCCCACCGCAGCTCCTCGTGCGTCACCGTGCGGCCGTGCTTGAGCAGCAGCATGGCGAGCAGCGCGCGGATGTCCGGCGGCAGGCCGGGGGAGCCGTCCGGCAGCCGCACCCGCAGCGGTCCCAGGACGTGGTACCGGCGCCGCTCGTACGCCTCGGCCGCCCGGGCCGGCAGCTGCGGGTCCGCGAGCAGCCCCAGGCCCTGGGCCTGCGTCGCCGACGAGGCGGACATCAGCTGGTCGAAGGCGTGCGCGTAGTGGATCCGCAGGCTGCCGGGCAGCCGGTCGAGGTGGCGGGAGTCGATCGGGACCGTCAGGCGCGAGGTGCCCGACGTCAGCAGCAGCAGGACGTCGCACAGGGCCCGCAGGTCCTCGGAGCGGCCGGCCGGGCCCGAGGTGCGCCCCGGTTCGAAGAGGCTCAGCCGGACCGTGCCGTCCGGCAGCAGGACCACCCGGGAGGCCTCCAGACCGCCGTGCGTGACGCCCGCCTCGTGCAGGGCGGTGAGCGCCGTCGCCAGCTGCGCCCCCACCGACACCGTCAGCGGCACCGGCAGCCGTCGGCCGCCCGACCGGGTGAGGGCGTTCAGGGCGATGCCGTCGAGGTGCTCCATGACGACGTACGGGATGTCGTCCTCGATGCCGCGGTCGAGGACGGTGACCAGGTTCGGGTGGGCGATCTCCGTCAGGCGGCGCGCGTCGCGCAGGAACGCCTCGCGCGACGCGGGGTCGGTGTTCGCGTCGTGCAGCCGGACCATCACCGTCCGGTTCGCCGCGGTGTCCTCGGCCAGCCACATCCTCCCGGTCGGCGCGAGCCGGCGCACCGGCCGGTAGCGCGCGCTCACCGCGCGCGGGAAAGGCGACGCGGCAGCCGGCCGCTCCCGCGCGGCCAGCTGCCGCGCGCTCTCCTCGCTGATCGCCGCGAACGACTCGTTCCCGTCGGCCCGCTCGGTGCCGTCCCGGTCGGGGATCAGCGCGCGGAACTCGCCGGGCGACCGCCCCGCCCGCTCGTCGATCAGGCCGCCGGTCCGCAGCAGCAGCTCGTGGGTGCGGTTGCGCGCGGTACGGGGCAGACCGCGCAGCAGCAGGTCGCGCACGCCGGGGCGGAACGCGTACGAGCCGGGCGGCCCGGCGACCGTGGTGAGCAGCCCGCTGAGGATGACCTCGGCCAGGTGCTGGGGGAGCGGGTGCGGCTCGACGGCGGCCTGCACCAGCCGCATCACCGGCAGGTCCGGACGCCCCAGCGCGAGGTGGCCGGCCAGCCGGAAGGCCTCCGGCGACGCGCTCGCGCGAAAACGCAGGACCAGCTCCTCGGCGGACAGCCGCGCCACGTCCGTACGGTCGTCGGCGTCGGCCGGCAACGGGCGGCGCAGTGCGGCGGCGGCGCCCGGGTACTCGGTGCCGCCCGGGCTCGCGACCAGTGCGGCCCAGTTCGCCAGCCACTCGGGTCCCGGTTCGAGTACGGGTACGTGCACGGTCTCGCCGGGCGCCGGGGGCGCGGTGCCGTCGTCGTACGGCGTGAAGGCGAGCGACGCGCTGGGCGCGGCCCGGTGCGGGGCCGACAGCCGGCCGGGGACCGGTGGCAGGGCGGTGTCCCGCCACAACTGCTCGGGCAGCGGCTGCAGGACGGCCAGGGGCGTACGGCGCGCCCAGCGGCGCAGGGTGCCGAACCACCGGGTGCCGGCCGGGCCCTCGCGCCACTGCGGTCCCATGCAGTCGCTGATCAGCAGGGTGACGGTACGGCCGTCGGCGGGCGCGTCGGCTCCCTCGCCGCGGACGGTGCCGTCGGGTTCCGCGCGGTGCAGGGTGACCGTGCGGAAGACGCCCGACTGGGCGAGCGTGGCGTGCAGTTCGCGCACCAGGGGCTGCCAGACGGGCATCGTGGGGCCCGCGTCGTGCACCAGGTTCAGCCGCAGCCAGCGCTCCCGCACGGGCCGCAGCACCGGCAGCCACCACTCGGGTCCTGCGCCCAGCCGCGCGATGCGGTCGGCGGTCGCGGCCTCGTCCACCTCGTGCCCCACCGGAGCGTCGGTACGGCGCTTCAGCGGGCGCAGGGAACGCTGCAGCGCAAGCGTGTGCCGCAGCATCGGCGGAGCGGGCGCCAGCAGGGCGCTGTGCGGTTCGACCGCCGAGGAGCCCGGTGCGGGGGCCGGGGACGGCAGCCGCAGGGGGGTGCGCGCCTCGGGTACGGGCGGCGGTTTCCGCGGCCGGTCCGGCCGGTCCGGCCGGGGTGGTCCGCCCGGCCCGTGCTGCTCCGGCGCCATCCGGGGCGCGGGCCGTGTCGGCGCCGGGGGTTCCGTCTCGGCCTCCGGAGTCGCCGGAGCCGGCGGAGCCGCCGGAGTCGACCGGTCCGGCTCCCCGGGCTGCTCCATCTGTGCTGCCAGCCAGAGGAGTTCGGCCAGCTCCAGCGGGGTCGGGCGGACGCCCGAGGCCGCCTGGCCGAGGATGTCGGCCAGGCGGGGAAGGGGCTCCGGTGGGCCGGGGCGGTCGGCGGGCATCAGAAGGCGTCTGGCTGCGGGGAACGGCCCAGGTACGGCATCAGCTGCTCCGCCAGCTCGTCGAGCGATTCGGTGCCGAGGCCGGAGGAGCGGGCCAGGTAGATCGCGTTGAGGAGCTGGTCGGTGGCCAGTTCACCGCTGCCCACCCGGGACAGGAACCGGTCGATCAGCTGCTGCGCGTACCCGTCGGGCTCGCCCAGGTGGGCGCGGACGATCTCGGTGAGGTGCGCGTCGTCCGGCTGCCGCAGACGCAGCGAGACGCAGCGGCGCAGGAACGCGGGCGGGAACTCGCGCTCGCCGTTGCTGGTGAGGACGACGAAGGGGAAGGATTTGCAGCGGACCCGGCCGCGCTCGACGGGGACCCGCTGGTCGGTGCCGTCGATCAGCACCTCGGCACGCCCATTGGGGATGTCCCGGGAGGCCCGCACCAGTTCGGGGATCTCGTACTGGCCCTCCTCCAGGACGTGCAGCAGGTCGTTGGGCAGGTCGAGGTCGCTCTTGTCGATCTCGTCGATGAGCAGGGCGCGCGGGCGGGCGTAGGGGAGGAGAGCGGTGCCGAGCGGGCCGAGGCGCAGGTGGTTCTCGATGCCCGTCCCGGCCGCCGGGTCGTCGGGGCGCTCGGTGGCGTGGCGTGCCGCGTACAGGCGGGAGAGCGGGTCGTACGTGTAGAGGCCGTCGTGGAGGGTGCTGCGGCTGGTGATGTTCCACCGGAGGACCGGGCCGAGCCGCAGTTCGCGGGCGACCGCGTAGGCGAGGGACGACTTGCCGGTGCCGGGCGGGCCGGTGACCAGCAGGGGGCGCCGCAGGTACAAGGCGGCGTTGACCAACTGCACCGTGTGCGCGGAGGCCTGGTAGGTCGCGGCCCGGTGGACGCGGTCGGGCGAGGTGGCCGGGGCGTCGCCGTCCTCGTCCGGCGGGTCGAGCACGGGGTGGCCGTCGAAGGCCCGCCAGGGCGGCGGCGGGGGCAACTTGGTGATGCCGTCGTGGGGGGCCGGCGCGCCGGTGTAGACGGGCCACAGGGGCATGGTTCTTCTCTCCGAGCGATCGGTGCGGCGGGCGGGTCGTTTCGGCGGCGGGTGGTGCGGCGGCAGGTGGTCCGGTCGGCGGCGGGTGGTTCGGGCGGCGGGCGGTTCAGCGGCGGTGGCGTTTCGGCGGCGGGCGGTGGGGCGTGGGCGTTTTGGTGGCGGGTGGTCCGGTCGGCGGGCGGTGGCGGTTCAGCGGCGAGCGTTTCGGCGTGGGCGGGCCGGTGGTGGTGGGTCGCGGGGAGTGATTCGGTGGTGGGTGGTTCAGCCGACGGGCGAGTGGAGCAGGGCCGCGGGCTCCGCGAAGCAGCGGGGGTCGTCCCACAGCAGCTGGACGTCTCTCGCCCAGTGCTCGTCGGGGACGTCGGCCGCGTCCGCCGCCTCGCGCAGCTCCATGACCAGGCGGGGGAGTTCGGACGGCGGCACCCCGGCCACGGACACGGTGAGTTCGTCGAGGAACGCCGTACCGGAGCAGGGGCCGTCGTGCCCGTCGCCGGGGCACCCCCTGCGCGGCCACAGCAGCACCGGCACGGGGACGTGGAGACCGACCTCGAAGTGCTCCCGGGCCGCCGCGGGCGCGGTGGCGAAACCGGCCAGCTCCGCGTCGTCCCGCAGCCGCCTGCGCAGGCCGGCCGGCCGCTCCCGGGTGCCGCAGTCCACGCGGTGCAGTGTGCCGCCCGTGCTGACCCCGAGCTTGCGCCACTTCTTGCGCAACTGGTGGCGGAGCCGCCCGCTGCGGTGGCGGTGGCGGTCGGTCACCACGAGCGGATAGGCGCAGCCGAGCGGCGTGGGGTCGTCCTCGCTGCACGCCCAGTGCGCCACCGGTTCGTTCAGCCACTCGCGCGGCAGCACGAAGGTGAGCAGCTCCTCGGCGCCGGGATCGAGCTGGGTGAACGCCTCGTCGATGCGCTCCTGCACGAACGACCGCACCGCGCCCCTGGCCAGCCGGCGCGTGCCCACCGGGCGGCGCTGCCCGTCCCGGTAGGCGGACACCTCCACGGTGACCTGGTCGGCGCCGGCGCCGCTGTGATCGATCTCCACGACGATGGGCGACCACGTCGCGGGGCGCGGCGGCGGTGCGTGCAGCAGTTCCTCCAGCCGGTCGGCGAGCCGGGCCACGGCACCCGGCTCAGGCACCTCCCACTGCACGTACGCGGCGGCCTCCCGCAGGGAGTCGAAGCCACCCTCCGGGGGCGGCGGGTCGAAGGGGTCCATGGCGGAGACGTACAGCCGGTTCGGGTCGCACGCCAGGCCGGTGCCCTCGGCCCGGCGCACCAGCGCGTACAACCGCCTGCGCGCGTCCGCCCGGTGGCCCGGCGTGGGTACCAGTTCGCCCAGCTCCGGCCAGTAGCGCGCCATGATCTCGACGGGCAGCATCCGGCCGACGCGTACGTCCTTGGCGCCCGCGACCGCGGTGACCATGCCGACGACCGTGCCGTCGGCCAGTGCCAGGGCCGCGCCGCTGAACCCGGCCGCGAGCGGCTGCCCGTGTGCCGTGAGCGCCTCCAACTGGACCCACTCGTCCGAGATGAGCGGGCCGGGCAGGGCCCGGTAGGAGGCGAGCATGCCCTCGTCGTAGCCCTTGGGGAAGCCGTAGGCGACCAACTGGGGCGCGGGCGTTCCCTGTTCCGAGCCGGGCCGGGCGAAGACGGCCGGTCCGAGCGGCACCTCACGGTCCAGTTCCAGTACGGCCAGGTCACCGGGGTCGGCGGGGCCGCCCTGCCAGCCGCCGTGCACGGCGACCGTGGCGGACAGCTCGCCCAGCTCCCGGCGGCCCGGGAAGGTCACCGTGACCGCCGCGCCCTCGCTCCACCGGACGACGTGGGCGCAGGTGAGCAACCGGCGTGCGGAGACGAGGAATCCGGCGCCGACCTCCTTGCCGCACTCGACGCGGGCGTGCCACGCGGTCCCGCTCATGACCGGCCGGCGGCTTCCGGGCCGTCCGGGCGCGTCGGGGACGGCTCCGGCGACCAGCTCAGCTTCACGACCAGATGGCCTTCCGCCGAGCCCTTCGCGATGATCGCGCCGGCCTCCGCGCTCAGTTTGACCCCGAACTCCAGCTCCACCGAGTCGGGTCTGAGCGAGCCGTCCCGGAACACCCGCAGCGCGGACTCGGCCGCCGCCCGCACGCCTTCCAAAGAGCCCTCGAACGTGCGCGCCGCCTGGGCCGGACCGTCGCCGCGCGAGACCAGCCGCGCGCCGTCCTCGTCCTCGACACCCTCGACGACCACCGGCGTGCCGTCCTCGGTCCTGAACTCGACCCACCCGTCCATGACGCCGCTCGCTCCCCGTCTGCCGTACCTGTGCGGAAGGTCATTGTGACGGACCGTACTCGGCCCTGTCCCGCCCATCGCCTCCGGCCCACCGCCGCTCTGGCGGAAACCCGCCAGGGCACCAATCCGCCACCTCCGGTCAACTCCGCTGCCCCACAAGCCCCCTGAGACTTCTCCCAGCACTCGTCGCAGCACTCTACGACGTTACGAAGAGAGGCGTGGATGAGCAGAGGACCAGTCAGACGTGGGGCGACCCTCCTGTCGGCGGGGCTCGTGATCGCGCTGCTGCCGGCCGGCACGGCGGCGGCGCAGGAGCCGGCCCCGGACACGGCGCGGACACCGGCCGCCGCCGGCACTGCCGCGGCCGCCGCCCGCACCGTCACCCTCGTCACCGGCGACCGGGTGACCGTCACCGGCCTCGGCGGCGGCCGGAAGACCGTCACGGTCGAGCGGCCCGAGGGCGCCACCGGCGCCGTGCACACCCGCAGTTCGGGCGGCCGGACCACCGTCGTACCGGACGAGGCCCTGCCGTACCTGCGTGACGGCAGCCTCGACGAACGCCTCTTCGACGTCGGTGAGCTGCTGGAGCAGGGGCTCGCCGACTCCGAGACCGGTGAACTGCCGCTGATCGTGACCTACGAGAAAGGCGCGCGGGCCGCCACCCCGCGCGGATCCGAGCGGACGCGGGCGCTGCCCAGCGTGCGCGGAGCCGCCGTCGAGGCCGGCAAGGGGCGTGAATTCTGGCGGGAATTCACCCGCCGTGGCGCCGGCATCGACGGCGTGTGGCTCGACGGGCGGGTCACCGCCGCGATGGCCGAGTCCAACGCGCAGATCGGCACCCCCGAGGCCTGGCAGGCCGGGCTGACCGGCAAGGGCGTCACCGTGGCCGTGCTGGACAGCGGCGTGGACGCGGACCATCCCGACCTCGCCGGACGGGTCGGGGAGAGCCGGAGCTTCATAGCCGGCGAGGAGGTCGCCGACCGCAACGGCCACGGCACGCACGTCGCCTCCACCGTCGGCGGCAGCGGCGCGGCCTCCGACGGCAAGGAGCAGGGCGTCGCGCCGGGCGCCGACCTCGCGGTCGGGAAGGTCCTGGACGACTCGGGCTCGGGCAGCGAGTCGGAGATCATCGCCGGCATGGAGTGGGCCGCCCGGGACGTGGACGCCGACATCGTGTCCATGAGCCTCGGCTCGACCGAGCCCAGCGACGGCACCGACCCGATGGCGCGGGCCGTCGACACCCTGTCCCGCGAGACGGGCGCCCTGTTCGTCATCGCCGCCGGGAACACCGGCGCCCCGTCCTCCATCGGCTCGCCCGGCGCCGCCGACGCGGCCCTGACCGTCGGAGCCGTCGACCCGGCCGACGAGGCGGCCTACTTCACCAGCGCGGGACCACGCCACGGCGACAACGCGCTCAAGCCCGACCTGTCCGCCCCCGGTGTCGACATCCTCGCCGCCCGTTCCGGTCTGACCGGGGGCAGTGGCGACTACATCTCCATGAGCGGTACGTCGATGGCGACGCCGCACGTCGCCGGGGTCGCCGCCCTGCTCGCCGAGCAGCACCCCGACTGGACCGGCGCGCGGCTCAAGGACGCGCTGATGTCCACGTCGAAGGAACTGGACGCGTCCGCCTACCAGCTGGGCGCGGGCCGGGTCAGCGTGCCGGACGCGATCGGCGCCGAGGTCACCGCCACCGGCAGCGCCGACCTGGGCTTCCACTCCTGGCCGTACGACGCGAACGAGCCGGTGACCCGCACCGTCACCTACACCAACGACTCCGACGCCGCCGTCGAGTTGCGGCTGTCCGTGCGGGGCGCCCCCGAGGGCGTCGCCACCCTCGCCGACACCACCCTCACCGTGCCCGCGCACGGCACCGCCTCCACCACCGTCACCGGCGACGGGTCCAAGGCGCCGGTCGGCACGACGAGCGGCCGGATCGTGGCGTCCGGCGCCGACGGCACGCCCGTCGCGCACACGGCGTTCGGGATGGTCAAGGAGGACGAGCGGTACACGCTCACCGTGCACGTCAAGGACCGGGCGGGCGCCGCGGCCCCGGCCGACCTGGTCGTCCAGCGCCTCGCCGAGGGCGTCGACCCCGTCCCCGCGCACGTCGGTGACTCCGGCACCCTGAAGCTGCGCCTCGCGCCGGGCACGTACAGCCTGACCTCCTTCCTGGACGTGCGCGGCAGCCACGGCGCCGACTCGCTCGGGCTGGGCTTCCTCGCGGCGCCCGAGGTCGTCGTCGACCGGGACCGCGAGATCACCCTCGACGGACGCGAGCTGCGCGAGATCAGCGCCGACGTCGACAAGCGCACCGAGACTCGGCAGCTGCTCATGGAGTACGACCGGAGCGCGAACGGCTCCGACCTGTTCGGCGCGGTCCAGGTGCCCCTGACGTACGACAGCGTCTTCGCCGCGCCCACCGGGAAGGTCACCGAGGGCGACTTCGAGTACCGGACCGTGTGGCGGCTCGGCAAGCCGCTGCTGGAGGTCAGGGGGATCGGTGAGGCCGTCGTCCAGGCGGGCGGCACCCTGATCGAGGGGCGCGGCCGGATGCCGCTGGTCGACGTCGGCGACGGCCCGTTCCCGGACGCGGTCCGGGGCAAGGCGGCCCTCGCCCGGCTCACCGAGGGCACCGAACCGGCGGACCTGGCCCAGGCCGCCCAGGACGCGGGCGTGCAGGCGCTGTTCGTGACCGACGACGCGGCCGGGCGGCTGATGGCCTGGTGGGGCACGGCGGACAACGCCGACCGGCCGTTGCAGATCGCCACGGTCGGTGCGGCCGACGCGCGTCGGCTGCGGGACGCCGGGCGGGTCGACATGACCGGGACGCGCAACACGCCCTACACGTACGACCTCTCCGAAGGGCATCGCGGCGGCGTGCCCGACCGGGACCTCACCTACGAGCCCGGGCGTCGCGACCTCGCCACGCTGCGGACCAGGTACCACGCCGCCGAGCCGGCGAGTGGCGGCGAGTTCCGGTACTCGATCACCGACACGTTCCCGATCGGCATCGGCTTCCGGGAGCGGATCGACTACCCCGTCGAGCGCACCGAGTACGTGTCCACCGGCCCGGGCCAGCTGTGGCACGAGTCCGTGACGGCCGCCGACGGTGCGCTGGAGCAGCGGTCCGGAACGGTCCGGTACGAGGGAGGGGCGCGTACGGAGCTGAACTGGTTCAAGCCCGTGTGGCACCCGTATCTCGGCACCGGACTCGGCTGGGGACAGCAGCGCGCGGGCGACCGGCTCCAGTTCAACGCCCCCGGCTGGGGCGACTCCGGCCCGGACCACACCGGTTTCGGTGACGTGTGGAGCGAGGGCAGCGGGATGTCGCAGACCACGTCGGTGTACCTGGACGGCGAACTGGTCGACCAGGGGCCGAGTTCCGCCGCGTACGTGGACGACGCGCCGGCCGACGAGCACACGTACCGGCTCGTCACCGACACCGCGCTCGACGCCGGTCGCTGGCGCCTCGGGACCGAGGGGCACGCGGAGTGGACCTTCCGCTCGGCCGCCACACCGGATGACCGCTGGACCTACCTGCCCCTGATCAACCTCTCCTTCGACGTCGGCACCGACCTCGCGGGCGAGGTGCGCGGCGGGAAGAGGCTGCGGGTCGGCATCGGCGCGGAGTACGTGGCGGGCGCCCCGGGCACCGGGACGATCGGCGGCGGGAAACTGGAGGTGTCGTACGACGACGGCGAGACCTGGCAGCAGGTCCGGCTGCGCGGCGGCGACCGGAAGGGCGACGGGCAGACGTCCTGGCACGGGACGCTGAGCGTGCCCCGCGACGCCGGGCACGTCTCGCTGCGGGCCTCGGCGCGCGACGACCGGGGCGGCTCGGTCACGCAGGAGATCGTGCGGGCCGTGGCCGTGCGGTGACACGCGGACGGCGCCGCCTCCCTGGGACGGGGAGGCGGCGCCGCCTGGGTTCTCGGACCGTCAGACCAGCCAGCCGACGAAGTGGACGATGCCGGCGAGGATGTCGGTGAGAAGGTTCATGATCGTGCAGCTCCTTGCGCTGTGCATGTGTGGGACCTACTTGGGACTGTGCGTCGACTACGGTCTGCAGCCCGTCGCCCGCACAACGTAAGTATCGTTGGTCCCGGCAGTCACATACGCTCCTCAGAGCGACGATCACCTGTTCCAGGGAACAACTGATCGCTTGTTCGGATCACGCCAAGCTCGGTCAAGTCCTGCGGCCGCAGCCGCAGTTGACCGGCCGTCGCCTCCACCTCCTCCGGGGGCCGCTTCAGGATCGCCGCCGCGAGCTCCGGCGCGATCACGGAGAAGTAGCTGTCCGGCGTGGCCCAGGTGCTGCCCGGCGCGGCCAGCGCCAGCGCCCCGCCCGAGCCGCCCTCGCCGATCACCAGCGTGGTGACCGGCGTCCGCACCGACGCCACCGCCGCGAACAGGTCGGCGATCGCCGCGCCCACGCCCTGCCGCTCCGCCTCCGCGTCGCTCGCCGCACCCGGGGTGTCGACCAGGGTCAGCACCGGGATGCCGAGCCGGTCCGCGAGGCGGATCAGCCGGGTGGCGGTGCGGTACCCGGCGGGCCTGGTCGCCGTCCCGGTCTGGGCGGCGTAGGCGACCGTCCGCCCCGCGTGCTCGCCGAAGCCGCAGAGCATGCCGTCCGGGTCGGTGCCCCCGCAGCGGTCGCCGGAGAGGGCGACGCGGTGGGCGAAGTAGGCGTCCAGGTACGCCCGGGCGCGCGGGCGTTCGGGGGCGCGGGCCCGCCGTACCGCGTCCCATCCGCCGGCCGGCAGGTCCCGCGCGCCCAGCGGCTCGGGCACCGGCGCCGGACCGCCCGGGGGAGCCGTCAGCAGCCGCAGCCACCGCCCCAGCGTCCCGCGCAGCTCCCCGGCCGGTACGACGGCGTCCGCGCTGCCCGCCGCCACCTGCGCCTCGGCCGTGTACGCCGCCGGGTCGGCGCCCGGAGGCCGGACCCGGGAGCCGGCGAAACCCACCTGGGCGCCGGGCAGCGCGAGGACCACGTCGGCGCCCGCGCCCAGCGTGGCCCAGCCGCCGCCGGTCGCCGGGTCGCGCAGTACGGCGATCTGCGGCAGCCCGGCCTCCCGGGTGAGCGCCGACTGGCGGGCCACCCGCTGGAGCTGGGTCAGCGCGAGCATCCCCTCCTGCATCCGGCTGCCGCCGGTGGCGACCAACGG
Source organism: Streptomyces sp. BB1-1-1 (assembly GCF_031597775.1). Taxonomy (NCBI): domain Bacteria; kingdom Bacillati; phylum Actinomycetota; class Actinomycetes; order Kitasatosporales; family Streptomycetaceae; genus Streptomyces; species Streptomyces sp. BB1-1-1. The sequence goes on from NZ_CP134203.1 coordinate 5,963,402, forward strand.
CACCACCGGCAGCCGGTGTTCACGGGCGTACGTGTACGCCGCCACCAGCCGGTCGCCGGTGGCGCGGCCCAGCGAGCCGCCGAGGAAGCCGAACTCGAAGGCGAGGAGCACGGCCCGGGTGCCCTGGACGTGCCCGGTCCCGCAGACGACGGACTCCTCCTCGCCGGTGCGCTCGGCGGCGCGGACGCGGGAGGCGTCGTAGCCGGGCCAGCCGAGCGGGCCGTCGGGCCGCGACTCCCTCCCCGGGTGGGGCAGTTCGGTGAAGTCGTCGGTGAGCAGGGCGAGGAACTCGCGCGCGGACGGCCGGTCAGTCATGCGTCAGCGCCCGCTTCATGATCTTCCCCATGTCGTTGCGGGGGAGGGCGTCGAGGTGCCGCAGGACGCGGGGCCGCTTGTGCGGGGCCAGCCGGCCGGCGACATGGTCGGCCAGCGCGTCGAGGGTGGGCGGCGAGGCGGGGTCGGCGGGCACGATCCACGCCACGATCCGCTCACCGAGGTCCGGGTCGGGCTCCCCGGTGACGGCCGCCTCCCGCACCCCGGGGTGTTCGAGGAGCGCGTTCTCGATCTCGCCGGCCCCGATCTTGTACCCGCCGCTCTTGATCAGGTCGGTGGCCTTGCGGCCGACGATGCGGACATAGCCGTCGGGGTCGCGCACCGCCATGTCGCCGGTGCGGAAGAAGCCGTCGTCGGTGAAGGCGGCGGCGGTGGCGTCGGGGCGGTTCAGGTACTCGGTGAACAGGTTCGGGCCGCGCACCTGGATCTCGCCGACGCTCTCCCCGTCCAGCTCCGCGATCGGCGTGCCGTCGTCCTCCACGAGCCGCAGCTCCACCCCGGGCAGCGGCACGCCCACCGTCCCGGCGCGCGGCTCGCCGTCCGCCCGCACGCTGGTGTTCATCAGCGTCTCCGTCATGCCGTACCGCTCGATCACCCGCCGGCCGGTCGCGGCGGCGATGCGCTCGTGGTCGTGCACGGGCAGCGCGGCCGACCCGGACACCAGCAGCCGGGCCCCGGCGAGCGCCTTCGCCAGCTCCGGGTCCCCGGGCAGCGCCTCGGCGATCCGGTGGTACATCGTCGGCACCCCGAACAGCATGGTCGCGCCGTCGTTCAGTTCCCGCGCCGCGCCCTCGGCGGAGAACCTGCCCAGGTGCCGCACGGACCCGCCGCGCCGCAGCGGGCCGAGGATGCCGAGCACGAGGCCGTGCACGTGGAACAGCGGCAGCCCCTGCACCAGTACGTCGTCCCCGGTCCACCGCCACGCGTCGGCGAGCGCGTCCAGGGTCGTCGCGAGCGCGCGCCGGGGAATGATGGCGCCCTTGGGCGGGCCGGTGGTGCCGGAGGTGTAGACGACGAGCGCGGGGTCGCCGTCGCCGGTGCGGCCGCCCTCGGGAACGGGTCCGGTGGCGCGCACGTCGACGTCGACGCACTCCAGGGCGGCCAGGGCGGGCGGGAGGTCGCTCCCCGGCGGCGCCAGGACGAGCGAGGGCTCGCTGTCGGAGAGGATGTGCGCGAGTTCCTTGTCGCCGGACTTCGGGTTGAGCGGCACGGCGGGGACCCCGGCCAGCAGCGCCGCCACCACGGCGACGGCGGTCTCCATCTCCGGCGTCGCCCACACGGCGACCCGCCCGGCCCCCCGGATCCGTCCGGCGGTGCCACCCGCGGCGGCGGCCAGTTCGGCGTACGTCAGGGAACGCCCGCCGAACCGCAGGGCGGGCCGGTCGGCCCCGGCGCCGGTCGCGGCCGGGGAGAGGGCCGGGAAGAGAGTGGACACGCGTCGTACTCCTTAGCTGTTGCTCACGATTTATCGGTTGTCCGAGGTGGGCCTACCCGAAGCCGGGCACGACCAGCACCAGCCACGCCAGCGCGGGCACGACCGCCACGACGATCCCTCCGTACACCATCAACTGCCGGAAGAAGCGCTCCCGGTCCGCCTCCTGCGCCGCGGCCAGCACCAGCGCGCCGTTCGTCGAGAACGGGCTGACGTCCACGACCGTCGCCGAGACCGCGAGCGCCGCCACCATGCCGACCGCGCCGATCTCGCCCTGCGCGAGGAACGGCACCGCCAGCGGGATCAGTGCGCCCATGATCCCCACGGAGGAGGCGAAGGCCGACACGATCGCGCCGATGTAGCAGAGCAGCACCGCCGCCAGCAGCGGGACGCCGATGCCGCCGACGCCCTCGCCGGCCCAGGTGATGGTGCCCATCTCCTCCAGGACGCCGACATACGTGAGGACGCCGCAGATCAGCAGGACCGTGGACCAGGCGATCTCGCCGACCGCGCGACGGCTGTCGTCCGGCCAGGCGGTGCTCAGCACGACGGCCAGGGAGACCGCGGTCAGACCCGCGTCCAGGTCGAAGCCGAGGACGGCCACCACGAGCGCGACCAGGGCGGCGAGGGTGGCGACCCGTGCGGGGGTGAGGCGCAGGCCGGCGCCGGTGCCGTCGGTGTCCTGGTCCGGACGGACGGCCACGGCGGTGGGTGCGGTACCGCCGGCCCCGGTGCTCGTGCCTCCGGCCCCCGTGCCGGTGCCGGTCCCTGTGCCTGTGCCGGCGTCGGCCCCCGCGCCGGTGGGCTCCGAGCCCTTGCCCGCCGCGCCGTCGTCGTCCGGCGTCACCGAGCCCCGCGCCCACAGCTTCCGCCCGCCGAACAGCACGAACAGCACGCTCGCGATGACGAGGTTGGCGATCAGCGAGGCCAGGAAGAGGGTGACCTCGCTGCCCGGCAGGCCCTCGCGCTCCACGATGCCGTTCACGATCGAGCCGTAGATGCTGATCGGCGAGAAGCCGCCGGCCTGCGCGCCGTGCACCACCATCGTGCCCATCAGCAGCGGGCTGATCGCGTACCGGGTGGCGAAGCTCAGCGCGATCGGCGCGACGATCGCCACCGCGGCCGGGCTGACCGCGCCGATGGCCGTGAGCGCGCCGGTGAGCGCGAACATCACCCACGGGATCAGCGCGACCCGCCCCCGCACCAGCCGGACGGCGGCGTGCACCAGCCAGTCGGTGGTGCCGTTGGCCCGGGCGATGGCGAAGAGGTAGGTGACGCCGACGAGGACGACGAACAGGTCGCCGGGGAAACCGGCGAAGATGCCGTCCGCGTCGAGGCCCGCGACGAGCGTGCCCACCCCGAAGGCGGCGGCGAAGGCGAGCGCGCCCATGTTGACGGAACGGGTCGTGGCGATGACGAACACCACGACGAGGACAAGGATCGAGATGAGTTCGGGGGACATGCGGGGGCTCCCGAGGGCTGACCTTATTGGCTGAGTGGCTGAACCACTTGAACGGTGCGGCTGGTCGGTCAGCGTGGGCCCGCCCCGGTCCCGCGTCAAGGGGTCGCGCACGAATTGGCTCAGCCACTCGGCCACGCGCCGCCCGGTGTTACGCTCCCGGCGAGAGGGGGATCTCGTGACCGACGCCCTGCGCCCCATGACCAAGCAGCGCCTGTACGAACAGGTGCTGGAGCGGCTGCGCCAGTACGTCACCGACGGCGGCCTGCGGGCCGGCGACCGGCTTCCGCCCGAACGGGACCTCGCCCAGCGCCTCGGTGTCAGCCGGGCCTCGGTGAAGCAGGCGATCGTGGTCCTGGAGGTCCAGGGCCTGGTGGAGGCGCGGCACGGCGGCGGTACGTACCTGGTGCGGGACAGCCTCGACGTCGAGCCGGTCGAGGACATGGTCGAACGCCGGCGGCGGCTCCCGGACGTCCTGGAGGCCCGCGAGGCGCTGGAGACGAAGCTCGCCGAACTGGCCGCCGAGCGCCGCACGGAGGACGACCTGGCCGCGATGCGGTCGGCGCTGGGCGTGATGGCCGAGGAGATCGGGAGCGGCGGTCACGGCGTCGAGGGCGACCGCCTGTTCCACGCGGCGGTGACGGCCGCCGCGCACAGCAGCCTGCTCGCCGAGTTCATGCGCTCCATCGCCCACCAGATCGCCGAGAGCCGCACCGAGTCCCTGCGCCAGCCGGGCCGCCCCGGCCGCTCCCTGGCCCAGCACCAGGACATCCTGGACGCCGTCGCCGCCCGGCAGCCCCGGCAGGCCGCCACCGCGATGCGGCGCCACGTCCGCACGGTCGCCAAGGTCCGGCTGCTGGACTGGGACCCGGAAGAGGAACGGTAACCAATGACCCGTACATCCGTAACGCCCCGAATAGCGCTCGTCACCTGCCGTCCCGGACCGCACGTCAGCGAGGACCGCGATCTCCCGGTGCTCGTGCGGGCGCTGGAGGAGGCGGGGGCGCGGGCCTCCGCCGAGGTGTGGGACGACGACGGCGTCGACTGGGGGTCCTTCGACCTCGCCGTGCTCCGTTCCACCTGGGACTACAGCTGGCGCGCGGACGAGTTCACGGCGTGGGCCGAGAAGTGCGGCCAGGTCACGCGGCTCGCGAACCCGGCCGGTGTCGTGCGGTGGAACACCGACAAGCGCTACCTCGGCGACCTCGCGGCGGCCGGCGTGCCCACCGTCCCCACCCGCTACACGGCCCCCGGCGAGGTGCCCGACCTGCCCGGCGACCACGAGTACGTCGTCAAGCCCACCTCGGGCGCCGGGGCCCGCTTCGCCGCCCGCTACACACCCGACGAGCACGCCACCGCCGTACGACAGGTGGAGCGGATGCACGCCGAGGGGTTCACGGCGATGGTGCAGCCGTACGTGCGCAGCATCGACACCGCCGGTGAGCGGGCTCTCCAGTTCTTCGGCGGGCGCCTGCTGCACGCCAGTCGCAAGGGCGCCGTCCTCACGCCGGGGACGCCGTACGACGAGCGCAAGGTCGCGCACCCCGGTCTGGAGCCCTGGACCCCGGCCCCGGCCGAACTCGCCGTCGCCGAGAGCGCCCTGGCCGCCGTACCGGACGCCCCCGAGCTGCTGTACGCCCGCGTCGACCTGGTGGACGGGGAGGACGGACGGCCGCGGGTGATGGAGCTGGAGCTGGTCGAGCCGAACCTGTTCCTGTGGCTGCACGAGCGGTCGCTGCCGCGGGTGGTGGAGGCGGTGCTCGACGCGGCCCGCTAGCGGTCGCCGACCGCCGTCCGCTGGAGCAGTCCCCAGGTGAACTCCGCGACGACGTCGTGGCGTTGCCCCCGCGCGTCCGGGGCGGTGAAGGCCAGCCCCCAGCGGGTGGGCGCCGAGCCCTGGAGCGGGCGGGCGGGGGCGAAGGCGCGGGCCGCCTCGTCGACCGTGCAGGACCAGGGCGTGAGGTCGTCCAGGGTGCGCAGCTCCGGTCCCTCGGCGCCGGGGGCGCGAACCAGCCACTCGTTCCACACGACGCCCTTGTCGGCGACGAGCACCTCGAAGCGCAGGTCCGGCCAGAGGGGGAGCCGCCACTGCCGGGCCTCGCACTCCAGGTCGCCGATCCGGCGGGGCGTCGCCGACTCGGGCTCGCCCAGGACCGAGCGGTAGCGGGCGGCCGCAGAGCGGGAGCGGGGCGAGCGGAGCATCGCCTGCCAGCGCTTGTTGGCCTCCCGCATCTCCGCGAGCGAGGCGCCCAGCTCGCGACGGGCGTCCTCGACCGGGCCCGGATTGTGGTCGGCCATGCGGCGCAGCAGTACGAGCTGGAAGTCGCGCGGGGTGAACGGGCCGGCGGGCTGCTTTCCGGTGGGCATGGAGACCATCGTGGCCCATGGCTCGGGGCGCGATCGCGGTGCCGCCTGCCCATTGCCCCGGCAAACGCGATATGAGTAGCCTGTGTTCGCTATTCCGATCGCCTGTTGAAATCTCGAACAAACTTAGGGAGGGGGCGGGACATGGGACGCCTCGTACCAGCCGTGACCCGGGCTCTCGACATACTGGAGCTCTTCCTCGACGGGGACGGCACGCTCTCCGCCCCCGACATCGTGCGCCGGCTCCAGCTGCCGCGCACCACCGTGCACGAACTGGTCACCACGCTCGCCGCCCGCAAGTACATCGTCCCCGTGGCCGGGCAGCCCGGACGGTACCGCCTCGGCGTGCGCCCGTACCAGCTCGGCGCACGCTACGCCGAGCACCTCGACCTCGCGGCCGAGGGCCAGCAGGTCGCCCGGGCCGTCGCCGAGACCTGCGACGAGACCGTGCACGTGGCGATCCTGGAGGACACCGACGTCATCTACATCGCCAAGGTCGACTCCACGCACGCGGTGCGCATGGTGTCGGCGGCCGGCCGCCGGCTGCCCGCCCACTGCACCTCCGTCGGCAAGATGCTGCTGGCCTCCCTCCCCGAGCAGGAGGTCGCCGCCCGCTTCCCCGACGGCGCCGAGCTGACCGCGATGACCCCGAACAGCATCACCGAGCCGGCCGCCCTGCGCGAGGCCCTGGCCGGGATCCGCGGGCGGGGCATCGCGGTGGAGAGCCGCGAGTCCAACCCGGACGTCTCCTGCGTGGCCGCCCCGGTCCGCGACCGCACCGGCCGGGTCGTCGCCGCGCTGTCCATCTCCGTGCCCATGATCCGCTGGAGCGAGGAGCGCCTCGGCGAGCTGGAGCAGCTCGCCGTCAAGGGCGCCGCCGACCTCTCCGAGCGACTCGGCCACCGGAGCGCGGCATGACGAAGCACGGTACGACGCCGACCGGGACGGAGTACGACGTGGCCGTCCGGGCGGAGGCGTCCCTCGGCGAGGGGCCCACCTGGGACCCCGTGACGGGCCGCCTCCTGTGGATCGACATCCTGAACTCCCGCGTCCACACCTACGACCCGGCCACCGGCCGGCGCACGGTCCGCCGCACCGACCAGCACGTGGGCGCCGTCAAGCCCCGCGCGGGCGGCGGCCTCGTCCTCAACCTGCGGGACGGGATCGGTCTGCTAGACACCGACGACACCTTCCGCTGGCTGCACCGGGAGGTCGTCCCCGGCCGCCGCGCCAACGACGCCGCCGTCGCTCCCGACGGCACGCTGTGGGCCGGCACCATGCGCTACGACGAGGCACCCGGCGGCGGTTCGCTGTCCCGGGTCACCGGGGACGGCACGGTCGAGCTCCTCCTCGGCGACGTGGCGGTGAGCAACGGCACCGGCTGGAGTCCCGACGGGCGGCTGATGTACTACGTCGACTCGCCGACCCGCCGTATCGACGTCTTCGACGTCTTCGAGGACGCGGACCCCGGCACCGGGGAAGGCCGGATCACGGGACGCCGGGCCCTGGCCACGATCGAGGACGGCGCCGGTTTCCCGGACGGCCTGTGTGTCGACGCCGAGGGCTGCGTGTGGGTCGCCCTGTGGGACGGCGGCGCGGTACGCCGGTACACCCCGTCCGGTGACCTGGACCGGGTGATCGCCCTCCCCGTTCCCCGGGTCACGGCCTGCGCCTTCGGCGGCCCCGGCCTGACCGACCTGTACATCACCACGGCCCGGGTGGGGCTGCCGGCCCCGCACCCGCTGGCCGGCTCGGTTCTGGTGGTGCCGGGCGCGGGCCGGGGGGTGGCCCAGCCGGCGTTCGCGGGCTGAGCGCGGGGCCGCCGGAGCGGGGGCGGACGCCGGTGCGCGTCCGCCCGTTCCCTCACACCCCCGTTCCCTCACACCCCCGTGCGGTCCAGCCCCCGGAGCACCTCCCGCTCACCCGGGGTCAGCGGCGGCCCGGTCAGCGGGGCGAGCGGGGAGCCGGCCAGGGCGGCCAGGACCGCGCCGGGGCGGAACATGCGGGTCGGGGGCGTGCGCATGCTGGTGACGTCCCAGATCGCCGAGGCCGCCGCGAAGGAGCCCGCGGCCGCCCTCGTCATGCGCCGCGTGTACGCCGTCACGACGCGGTCGGCGGGCCCCGGCCGTCCGCCGCGCACTCCCGGGTAGAGGACGTCCTGGCCGACGGCCATGGACCACGCCGGGTCCGCCGAGCGCGCCGCACCCCGCAGCACCCGCCGGGCGAGACCGGGCGCGCCGAGACCGCCGGCCCGCTCCAGCTCCCGGCCGAGGACCCGCGCGCCGAACGCGGCCACCGACATGCCGTGCCCGTACGCCGGGTTGAAGGTGGCCAGCGCGTCGCCCAGGACGACGAAACCGTCGGGCCACCGGGCGGACTTCTCCAGGTACCGCCGCACATTGCTGGTCGACCGGCTCAGATGCACGTCGGTGAGCGGCTCCGCGCCGGAGATCAGCCGCCCCACGATCGGATCCGGCAGGTCGAGCGTGTACCGCAGGAAACCCTCCGGGTCCGCCGGCGGCTCACCGCCTCGCGTACCGCCGCAGCTGACCATCCACCGGTCGTCCTCGATCGGCAGCACCATCGCGCTCCGCCCCGGCCGGGACACGTACGGGTCGGACTGCACGATCGTCAGCGGAAACCGCTCCGCGCCCTCCGGAACCCGGTAGACGCGCGTCGCGTTGACCAGCCCGGAGTCCACGGTGTGCTCCCGGACACCGGCAAGACCGAGCCCGTCGAGCCAGGTGACGACCCGGGTGCCGCGCCCGCTCGCGTCGACGACGAAGTCCGCGTCGAGATCCGTGTCCCCGCCGACGGCCGCGACGCGCACGCCCCGCACCCGGCCGGCGGAACCCGTCAGCCCCACCACCGCCGCCTTGCGGACCTCGATCGGACAGTGTTCCAGCACCGCCGCCCGCACCGTCCAGTCCAGCAGCGCCCGGCTGCACGTGAGCATGACGGGCCCCTCGCGCCGCCACCGCCGCAGCCAGCCCTCGGGCGTGCGGGCCAGCATGCCCGAGCTGAGGGATATCTCGTGGGCCCCGGCGGCGAGCAGCCGTTTGCCCAGGCTCACGCCCGGCACCAGCTCCTCCATGGCGGCCAGCCCGCCGGCCATGAGCAGGTGCGCGTGCCGCCCCTGCGGCAGCCCACGGCGGTGCTCCGGCCCCTCGGGCAACTCGTCCCGGTCCAGCACGATCACCTCGTCCACGCCCGCGGTGGACAGCACGGACGCGGCCAGCATCCCGGCCAGGCCGGCACCGATGACGACAGCTCTACGCGACATGGGGCTCCTCGGGTTCAGCCATGGGTCCGGTCATGGAAGACGGGTCCGCTCCGCCGGACGCGGCGGGCGGTCGGTCGAGCGCCTGCGCCAGCTCCACCAGTCCGCTCGGGCCGGACACCTCGGTGGCGTGCAGACGGTAGGTACCGGCGGTCTCGGGCGGTTCCTCACCGGTGACGGCCCGGCGCGCGGCGTCGGCGAGCATGGCCGCCTCCGCCGCCAGCCGGGCCTCGTGGGGTGAGCGGCCCGCGCCCAGGGCGGTGTCCCGCACCCGCTCACGGACCCGGTGGTCGAAGTACGGCGCGAGCGCGAGCAGGGCGTCGTGGATGGACACCTCGCGCCACTGGAGCCGGGCCTGGGGAAGCTGCCACCAGGCGGTCGGCGGCTTGGGGGCGGTGGACACCGACCTGACCAGGGACCACAGCGGATCCAGCCGCCGGTAGTCGCCCAGCCCCCGCCAGTGGCCGACCACGGGGGGCAGCAGCCTGGGCAGCAGGAACCCGGCCGAGCACAGCAGTGCGGCCAGTGACGCCATCGGCGGGGCCACGGTGGTGGACAGGAAGTCGAGGTCGTGCCCCGACCAGCGGGCGACGACCGCCGTGTACTTGGTCAGCTGGAACCCCACCACGTCCAGCAGCGCCCCCAGCAGGATCAGCCGCAGTCCGGCCCGCAGCAGTCCGCCCACCTCGCGGCCCCACTTGACGCAGACGGCGCACATCACGAGCATCGCCGCGCTGTGCCCGAGCAGGTACAGCAGGATCATCTCCCGCATGTACGGGGTGCCGGCGTAGTACGTGTCGAGGTCGGTCAGCCGCTCGGTGTCCGCGTCGGCGAGCGTGAACAGCACGACGATGGCGACCACCAGGAGACCGTAGGCGGCCATGCAGCGCAGCACCATGCGCCGCACCCGCTCGCGGGAACCGCCCCGCCAGTTGATCAGCAGCACGAGCACGGCGCAGCTGTACGCGGAGAGCATCCCGTAGGTCAGCGGGGCCCCGAAGTTGGGGACGCCGGTGAGTTCGTTGACGGTGGCGAGGGTGGCCGGGGCGGCGCAGACGAAGACCAGGGCGCCGAGGACGACCGCCATGCTGGTGGACAGGGTCAGCGGGTTCCGCATGGCCGTGCGCGGACGGCGGAACAGCAGGACGGAGGTCATTCCGAACACGACGGCCGCCAGATACACGACGAGACTCATACCGGCAGACTCCTCTCGCCCGGGGCCCGGTTCACGCGGTTCCCGCCGTGGTCCTGCCGCTCGGCACGGCGGCGGGGACCGGCGGCGGCGCCGTGCCGGCCAGCGCGTCGGCGATCCGGCCGAGGGCGGCCGGGCCCGGCACGCGGCCGGGGAGCGGACCGGCGCCGCCGGGAAGCGGGGCATCCCCCTCCGGTTCAGCCTCGTGCCGCACCGCGGCGACGATCACCGCCGCCCAGGCGTCGGCCTCGGCACGTTCCGGATCACCCGTCGCCGCCAGCACACCGGCGTGGACCCGGTCGTACAGGTCCCGGTCGAAGTACGCGTCCAGGTGGCCGAGCGCGTTGTGGACGCTGGTCTGGCGCCACATCAGCCGGGTGGCGGGGGAGGCGAACCGGGGCCGGGGCAGCCGCAGCGCCCGGCGGGTGAGCAGGTCGTCCAGCGCCCGCTCCAGGGGTTCGAGCCGGGCGTACGTCCGCCGGGCCCGCCGCCACTCGGTCACCCGGGGCGTCACCAGCGGGACCAGCACCCCGACGACCATCAGCAGGGCACCGAGACCGGCGGCGGCCGGGGAGAAGGCGGTGTCGAGTGCCGACCAGTCCCGCCCGGACCAACTGGCGCCCACCGCGACCAGCTTGGCGACGCTGTAGCCGGCGCCGCACAGCGAGCCGACGCCGAGCAGTGTCAGGCCCGCCCGCAGCCCGCCCCGCACCCGGCGCGCCCAGCGCAGCGACATCACCGTGGTGACGGTCACCGCGATGAGGTGCGCGACCAGGTACAGCACGATCATCTGGGCGATGAACGGGGTGGTCGCGTAGTAGGTGTCCAGGTCGGTGCGGCGCTCCACGGGCGCGTCGCCGAGGGCGAAGGTCACCGCGATGCCGAGGACCACGGCGGCGTACGCGAGCGTCCAGCGGCGCGCCGTGCGGTGCACCCGGGGCCCGCCGCGCCAGTGGACGACGAGGACCTGGGAAGCGGCGCAGTACCCGGTGATCGCCGCGTAGGTGAGCGGGGCCGCGAGGTTCGGCACACCGCTCAGCCGGTTGACGGCGCCGACCGTCGGAGGTGCCCCGAGCAGGAAGCAGAGCCCGGCCAGCCCCAGCACGGCGCAGATGGCGCGCAGATACGGATCGCGGCGGTGGCGCACCAGATCGGGGGCCTTCACCAGCAGGCCGAGCCAGAGCACCCCGCAACTGACGTAGTTGATCAGGCCGTTCATCTCGTCGTCCCGCGGTAGTTGAGCGCGGCCCCGATGCGTCCGGCGAGGTCCTGGGGGTCGTCGGGTTCGCCGCCCTCCGCGGCGAACACCGAGTCGGTGGAGGCCTCCAGCCAGGTGCGCAGCCGACGGCCCATCAGCATGCCGAAGCGGTCCGCCTCCTGCTCCTCGGCCAGGGAGAAGTCGGTGCGCGCGGCGACCGGCCGGGGGCCTGCACCGACGTCCGTCTCCGCCTGGCGGCGGCTCATGTGCCACACCTCGTGGCAGAGGATCACGATCTGGTGCCACACGGCGGCGCGCTCGTCCACCACCACGTCGTCGTGGCTCTCGCGCTCCAGCCACAGTCCGCTCGCGGTGTGCGGCGGGAACGCCGCGCGGTGGACGATCACGTCGCGTCCCCGCCAGGCGCTGACGGAGGCGACGAGCGCGTCGAACAGGACTTCGGGATCGGCCGGGACCGGCACCCGGATGGGGTCGATGAGGGCGTCAGCGAGACGACGCATCTCCTTCCTGGTACGCACCGCTGTCTCCCTGTTCCCCTGGTTGTTGCTCGGTCACCTGTGCAATATGCCAAGACGGGTGCCGTCCGGGCCAGTTCCGCGTGCGGCACGGTCACTCGGTGACCGCCACGGTGTCCTCGGGTGCCGCGGCGCGGGCGCGGATCTCCCGGAGCACTTCGGGGTGGCGCAGGGCGCGCGAGAGCGCCCCGATCTCGCGGAGCAGGTCCGTGGTGTCGGGGTCGCGGGTGCCGTCGCCGCCGTCCGCGCGGGGCCCGGCGTCGACCGCGTCGAGGATCACCACCGCCGAGGCGAGCGCCTTCGCCCGCGCCGGGGGGAAACCGAGGCCGAGGGCGGCGACGTACGACCGCTCGCCCAGCCGTTCGTCGGTGCGCCGGGCCAGCGGCAGCAGGACGTCGCGGATGAAGGTCTCGCGGCGGGTCAGGCGCAGCTCGGGGCTGGCGCGCAGGACGAACGGCACTCCGGAGCCGTGCACGGTCCGCGTCAGCCGGTACAGCGGTCGCAGCCGGCGGTGGGCCAGGCGGATCCGCCACCGCTCGCGCAGGTACTGCCCGGCGTGCGGCAGGATGAAGCCGACCGCGATCGACACCGCGGACAGACAGGCCAGGGCCGGGGCCACGTCCAGGCTGAGCCAGTCCAGGTCGTTGCCGGTCCAGCGGGCCGTGACGGCGGTGAGTTTGGCGGCGTCGAAGGCCAGGTTCAGCGCGTAGCCGACGCCCAGGAACCGCAGTCCCCAGCGCAGCCAGGCGTCGAATCCGCCGGTGCGGATCCAGTTCCAGATCAGCTTCGAGGTGATGAGCACGGCGGTGGTGTGCGCGACGAGGTAGAGCAGGATCTCCTCGCGCATGAACGGCGTGTTGGCGTAGTACGTGTCGAGGTCCCGGGTGCGCTCCACGGGCACGTCGGCGAGGGCGAACAGCACCCAGAGCGCGACGATCACGCTGCCGTAGGCGAAGACGACCCAGCGCGTGGCCCGGCGCGTCGGGGCGGAGCGCTCGGACAGCCCGTCGCGCCAGGCGATGATCAGCACAAGACAGGAGCCGCAGAAGGCGGTGAGCAGCGAATACACCCAGGGCGCCGAGATGTTGGGCACGCCCGTGACGCGGTTGACCCAGACGATGGTCGAGGGCGCGACGAACACGAACACCGCGCAGGCGAGCAGCAGCAGGCCGCCGACCGCGCGCAGCAGCGGGTCCTTCCAGAGCCGGATGATCGTCGGCACCTTGATCGCCAGGGCGGCGGCCAGGACGGCGGCCGGGACCCACCAGAAGGACGTGTAGAACTCGCTGAGGAACGAGGCCGGACCCATGGCCGCGTCCGCGGACTCCATCTTCGTCCCCCACCCCCGCCGGCACCCGCCGTCGTCTCCAAGGACGTTCGAGCCTACGCGGCTGGATGTGTCCGCGTCATGCGATGGGGGCGCGCGGAAAGTCGTTCCCCGAGTTCTTGTCCGAACCATTGACGCGCCGTCGTCGCCCACTTACGGTCCCGTTCGAAGTTACGAGCGGCATTCGATATTTCGAACCATCTATGAGCAGATAGGGCAGGGCATGGGACGACCTGGCCTGGATCGCAGGCACTTTCTGGCCGCGGCGGGCGGCCTGACGGTCGCGGGGAGCTTCGGTTTCGCGGCCCTGGGCACGGGCGCCGACGCGCTCGCCTCCGGTGCGGACACCCGCGTGAGCTACTGGAACCTCTTCAGTGGCGGCGACGGCTACAACATGATCGCGATGCTGGACTCCTTCCGTAAGGACAACCCCGGCATCGACGTGAAGGACTCCACCCTCCAGTGGGGCAGCCCCTTCTACACCAAGCTCGCCATGGCGGCCGCCGGCAACCGCGCACCCGACCTCGGCGTCATGCACCTCGGCCGCGTCACCGGCTTCTCGCCCGGCCGCCTCCTGGACCCCTGGGACGTCGGCCTGCTCGCCAAGTACGGCGTGCGGGAGGCGGACTTCAACCCCGAGCTGTGGAAGCGCGCCGTCATCGACGGCAAGCTCTACGCCCTCCCTCTCGACATCCACGTGCAGCTCTGCTTCTACCGCAAGGACGTGCTGAAGAAGGCGGGCCTGCTCGGCGCCGACGGGCGGATGGTGTCCGTGACGTCGGCCGAGGAGTGGTTCGACGTGCTCAAGGAGGCCAGGAAGGCCACCAAGAAGGGCCTGCAGACCATCGGCTTCTGGCACAACGACCAGAACTTCCAGTGGTGGGACTTCGTCACCTTCTACACCCAGCTCGGCGGCACCTGGTTCAACGACGACAAGACCGAGGTCACCTTCGACACCGACAAGGCCACCCAGGTCCTGGAGTTCCTGCGCCGGCACGTCGCCGACGGCTACGCCGACCCGAGCTACGGTGGTGGCGCGGGCGCCGAACAGTTCGTCAACGGCGCCCCCTTCGCCTGGGAGGGCAACTGGTCGGTGCCGGTCTTCTCCGGCGCGGAACTCGACTACGGCGCGGCCCCGCTGCCGCCCGTCTTCGGCAAGCAGGCCACCCACGCCGAGTCGCACTCCTTCGTGCTCCCGCACCAGGCCGGGCGCGGCGGCGCCACCAACGAGGCCGCGCACCGACTGGCCGCCTACGTCGTCAAGCACGCCCAGCAGTGGGCGGCCGGCGGCCACATCCCCGCCTACACGCCGACCCTGTCCACGGCCGCGTACAAGGAGCTGAACCCGCAGAGCGAGTACGCCGGCGCGATGGACCACCAGGCCACCGAGCCCAAGGTGTGGTTCGCCGGATCCACCGGCATCCTCGCCCAGCGCGTCGGCCCGATCGTCGTCTCCTCGACGATGGGCTCGGCGAAGCCCGAGGCCGCCGCCCGCCGCATGAAGGGCGTGCTCACCGACCTGCTCGGCACGAAGAACCCCATGGACGGCAAGACCGCCGCGCAGGGAGGTGCGGCCGCATGACCACGACCAGCGCTGAAACGATCATCCGCCCGGCGCGCGCGAAGACCGCCGCCGACAGCGCCACCGTCCGCCGCAGGCAGGGCTTCCAGCACGGCGGCTGGTTCGTCGCCCCGTTCCTCGCCCTGTTCGCGCTCTTCGTCGTCTGGCCCCTGCTGCGCGGCCTCTACCTCAGCTTCACGGACGCCAACATCTCCGGCGACAGCGCGAGCTTCATCGGCCTGGACAACTACAGCGAGGCGCTCCAGGACCCCCTGATGTGGGACGCGCTCGGCCACAGCGCGTACTTCACGCTGCTCGTGGTGCCCTGCATCACCGTCCTCGCCTTCCTCCTCGCGATGCTCGCCCACCACATCGAGCGCGGCAAGTGGCTGTGGCGGCTCTGCTTCTTCATGCCGTTCCTGCTGCCGTCCACCGTCGCCGCCAACCTGTGGCAGTGGCTGTTCAACCCCGGCACCGGCATGATCAACCACGTCTTCGGCCTCGAGACGCCGTGGCTGACCGACAAGTCGTACGCGCTCCTCGCGGTCGTCATCACCACCCTGTGGTGGACGGTCGGCTTCAGCTTCCTGCTCTACCTCGCCGCCCTCCAGGGCATCCCGTTGCACCTCTACGAGGCCGCCAAGCTGGACGGCGCGAACGCCTGGCACCGCATGCTCCACATCACGCTGCCGATGCTGCGCAACATCACCGGCCTCGTCGTCGCCCTCCAGATCCTCGCCTCGCTCCAGGTGTTCGACCAGGCCGTGGTGATGCAGGACTTCGGGCCGGGCCCGGAGGAATCGACCCGCACCTTCGTGCAGTACACCCTCGAACAGGGCTTCACCAGCTACCGCGTGGGTTACGCCTCCGCGATCTCCATCATCTTCTTCGTGCTCATCGCGGCCGTCGCCCTCGCCCGGATGTGGCTGCTGCGCAACCGTGAGGAGGGCGGCCGATGACCACCGCCGCGGCGCCGACGCGCACCACACCCCGCAGGGCCTGGTCGACCGGCCAGATCGTGCTCACCCTCCTCGGCACGGCCGTCTCCCTGCTCTTCCTGGCGCCGCTCGCCTGGGCGCTGTTCACCTCGCTCAAGTCGGAGACCGAGGCCGTCGAGGTGCCGACGCACTGGCTGCCCGAGGACTGGACGGGCCAGGCGTGGACGGCCCTCTTCGAGACCGGCAACATCACCAACTGGTTCGTCAACTCCCTGGTCGTGTCGGTCTGCGTGACCACGGTCGTGCTGCTGGTCAGCGCCCTGGCCGGCTACGGCTTCGCGCGCACCGAGTTCCGGGGCAAGGGCCTCCTGATGGGCGTGGTCATGGCCGGCCTCATGGTCTCCCCGGCCGTGCTCGGCGTCCCCCTGTTCACCACCGTCCAGCAAATGGGGATGGTCGACACCTACTGGGGCATGATCCTGCCGCAGTGCGCGCCCGCCGCGATGGTCTACATCCTCTACAAGTTCTTCCAGGGCATCCCGCGCGAACTGGAGGAGGCCGCCTTCATCGACGGCGCCGGCCGCTGGCGCGTCTTCTTCACCATCATCGTGCCGCTCTCCCGCCCCTCCCTCGCGGCGGTCGGCATCTTCACCTTCATCAGCTCGTGGAACAACTTCCTGTGGCCCTACATGGTGACCAACAACCCCGACCTGATGACCATGCCGAACGGCATCGCGACCGTCATGAACTCCTACGGCATCCAGTGGGCCCAGCTCATGGCCGGCGGCCTCATGGCCGGCCTGCCGCTCATCATCGTCTTTGTCTTCTTCCAGCGGCAGATCGTGGCGGGCGTCGCCCACACGGGATTGGCGGGACAGTGACCGTGCGCAGAACCCTCGTCGCCGTGGCGGCGGCATCCCTGCTGGCCCTGCTGCCGAACGCGGCGCAGGCGGCGGAGAGTTACCCCGACCCGCGCCCCATCACGGGCCAGGAGATCATCCACGACCCCACCGTCATGCCGCTGAAGGGCGGCGGCTACGTCGCCTACTCCACCGGTGGCGTCATCGGCGCCCGCCTCTCCGAGGACGGCAGGCACTGGGACGACGCGGGCAACGCCTTCGCGAAGCCCCCGGGCTGGTGGTACGAGTACAACGACACCGGCGACCCGTGGGCGCCCGACCTCTCCTACCGCGCCGGCCGCTACTGGCTCTACTACGCGGTCTCGTCCTGGGGCACCAACCACTCCGCGATCGGCGTCGCCACCTCCCGCACGGGCCTGCCCGGCACCTGGACCGACCACGGCAAGGTCTTCTCCTCCGAGACGACCGACACCTGGAACGCCATCGACCCGGCGGTCGTCCAGGCCGACGGCCGCCTGTGGATGTCCTTCGGCTCGTACTGGAGCGGCATCCGCATGGTCGAGCTGGACCCGCGCACCGGCAAGGCCGTCCGGGACGCGGAGGTCCACCACCTCGCCACCCGCCCGGACGAGCCGTACGCCGTCGAAGGCCCGGCCATCGTCAAGCACGGCCGCCACTACTACCTGTTCGCGTCGTACGACGCGTGCTGCTCGGGCGTGGAGAGCACGTACAAGATCAAGGTCGGCAGGGCCACGGACATCAAGGGCCCCTACGTCGACAGCACCGGCACTCCCATGCTCCAGGGCGGCGGCGACCTCCTCCTGGAGGGCCACGGCCGCCACATCGGCACGGGCGGCCAGTCCGTGCACCGCGACCGGGGACAGGACTGGCTGGCCTACCACTACTACGACGCCGAGGACGAAGGCACGCCCAAGCTCGGGCTGAACGCCTTGACCTGGACCAAGGACGGCTGGCCGAAGGTCTCCTAGGGCACGGCCGGCCACGACGAACCCGCGGACACACGCGAACCTCTGGAAAGGCAGACATGCGAACCGCCCGCTTCACCCTCGACCCCGCCTTCACCGTCGGTGAGGTCAACCCCCGCCTCTTCGGCTCCTTCGTGGAACACCTCGGCCGCTGCGTGTACACCGGCATCTTCGAACCGGGCCATCCCACCGCGGACGACGCCGGCCTGCGCCAGGACGTGCTGGACCTGGTCCGGGAACTCGGTGTCACCGCCATCCGCTACCCCGGCGGCAACTTCGTCTCCGGCTACAAGTGGGAGGACTCGGTCGGCCCGGTGGAGGACCGCCCCCGCCGCCTCGACCTGGCCTGGCGCTCCACGGAGACCAACCGCTTCGGCCTCTCCGAGTACATCGCCTTCCTCAAGAAGATCGGCCCCCAGGCCGAACCGATGATGGCGGTCAACCTCGGCACCCGAGGCGTCGCCGAGGCCCTCGAACTCCAGGAGTACGCCAACCACCCCGCCGGCACCGCGCTCTCCGACCTGCGCGCCGAGCACGGCGACAAGGACCCCTTCGGCATCCGGCTCTGGTGCTTGGGCAACGAGATGGACGGCCCCTGGCAGACCGGCCACAAGACCGCCGAGGAGTACGGCCGGGTCGCCGCCGAGACCGCCCGCGCCATGCGCCAGATCGACCCGGATCTCGAACTCGTCGCCTGCGGCTCCTCCGGCCAGTCCATGGACACCTTCGCCGAGTGGGAGGCGACGGTCCTCAAGGAGACGTACGACCTGGTCGACCACATCTCCCTGCACGCCTACTACGAGCCGTTCGACGGCGACATCGACTCCTTCCTCGCCTCCGCCGTGGACATGGAGTCGTTCATCGAGAACGTCGTCGCCACCTGCGACCACATCGGCGCCCGCCTCAAGTCCAAGAAGAGGATCAACCTCTCCTTCGACGAGTGGAACGTCTGGTACATGGCCAAGACCCAGGCCGAGGTCAGCGCCCTGGACTGGCCCGAGGCGCCCCGCCTGCTGGAGGACAACTACAGCGTCACCGACGCCGTCGTCTTCGGCTCGCTCCTCATCGCCCTGCTGCGGCACGCCGACCGCGTCACCGTCGCCTGCCTCGCCCAGCTCGTCAACGTCATCGCCCCGATCATGACCGAACCGGGCGGTCCGGCCTGGCGCCAGACGACGTTCTTCCCGTTCGCGCAGGCCTCGAAGTACGGCCGCGGCGAGGTCCTCGACGTCCGGGTGGACTCACCGACGTACGAGACGAAGAAGTACGGCGAGGCGGACCTGCTGCACGCCACCGCCGTGCGCGCCGAGGACGGCTCGGTCACCGTCTTCGCCGTCAACCGCTCCCGCACCGAGTCGCTGCCGCTCGACGTCGCCCTGAGCGGCCTGGACCTGACCGAGGTCGTCGAGCACAGCGCCCTCGCGGACGCCGACCCGGACGCCCGCAACACGCTCGCCGAGCCCGAGCGGGTCGTCCCGCACCCGGCCGAGGGCACGACCGTGGCGGACGGCAGGCTGACCGCCTCCCTGGAGCCGCTCTCCTGGAACGTGATCCGGCTGCGCTGAGACCCGACGAGGTCAGCGGCGCGGGCCGGGGGAGGCGACCGGTTCCACCGGCACCCCTCCCGCCGCGCCGCCCAGCAGCTCCAGCCGCGCCGCCCTCGGCCCCGACACCGCCTCGCCGTCGGCCAGGACGGCGAGGGCCAGGGTGTTGGCGGCGGCGCGGGTGCGCAGGATGCCGTTCGGCAGGACGAAGGTGTGCGGAGCGCCCGCGGGGCCGTCGCCGACGTACTCGCCCATGTTCCAGCCGTTCAGGAAGACCTGGGCGCGGTGGTCGCGGTCCGGGCCGCCGTCTAGGACGAGCCCGACCGAGGCGTCGACGTCCGGCGGGACGTCCAGCCGGAAGGTGGTCCGGTACCAGGTCACGCCCTGGCGCCGGTCCTCGCGGGGGAAGGACGCCGAGGACACGGACTCCCAGCCGCCGTCGTCGTACCCGGGCAGATGCCAGCCCCACCGCTCCCCGTACAGCCCGCCGTTGTTGAGCGGCCCGCGCACGGGGTCGGGCGCGGCGGCGCCCTGGATCCGCCACTCCACCCGCGGTGACGCCCCTTCGAAGGCGGCCGAGGTCAGCCCGCGGGCCGCCTTGTAGGTGTCCTGGTCGTGCTGGGTGCGCCGGACCAGGACGGACAGCACGGCGGCGGCGTCGGGGTTCGCCCGACGCTTCTCCCGTAGCGCCGTCCGCAGCTCCTCCGGCAGGCGGAAAGCGGCCGTGGCCGTCCACGTGCCCTCGCCGCCGTCGTCACCCCGGCCCATCCGGTGGATGCCCAGCGGCTCCCCGTCCAGCCAGGCCATCAGCATCCCGCGCGCGCCCGTGCTGTAGGCGAGGGACACCGACTCCAGGCCCGCGGCGCCGGTGAGCCGGCCCCGGTACCAGACGTCGCCGTAGTGGAAGCCGTAGTCGTCGGCGAAGAGCACGGGCTGCCCGTCGGGCACGGGGGTCGTGCTGTGCGACGTCCGCCGGTCGGCGACCGTCCACCCCGAGTCGTCGTAGCCGGGCCCGGACTCCGGGTTCTCGGTGCGGCGCCGCCAGCCGTCCAGCGCGGGCAGCACCAGCTCGGGCACGCCGGGCAGCGGCCAGACGGCCATCAGGCTCTGGGCACGCCCGACGGATGCCTCCACCGGCTCGCCGTTCCAGGTGACGTGGGTGATGCCGCGCGGCGCCCACACCTCCAGGCCGCGCTCCTCGACGGTGTCGCCGGTCAGCCGGATCGTGGCGCCGTCCAGGGCGACGTCGCGCAGCAGCGCCGGGCCGTGCACGAGGACCCGGCCCGACGGGGTCTCGTACGGCCACAGCCGCAGCGAGGCGGCGTCGTCGGCGACGAGCAGGATCAGGGTGCGGTCGGACTCGCCGCTGCGCACCCGCAGCCGGGTCACCCGGTCCTCGCCGAGGGGCACCGTGATGTGCAGTTTCCCGTGGTCGTACGCCCAGGCGGCCTCCTCGTCCAGCCGGGTCGGCCACGGCTCGTGCGGGCAGTCCAGCACCAGGTGCGCCGACTCGCCGGCCCGGCCCACGAAGGCGGCGATGTCGAGGCGTCCGACGCTCAGGGACATCATGGGCTGCACGGTGGCGTACGCCAGTTTCCGGCCCGCTCCCAGGTGGAGCCCGGTGGCGAACAGCTTGGCGTCCCGGGCGGGGACGGTGACCTCCACGTCGGTCCCGCCCATCGGCAGCGTCGACGTGACGTCGGTCGCGGAGTCGTTGCGCGCGACGTACGCGTGGGTGCCGGTGTCCGGGTTGGCCAGGTGCCGCACCTTGATGCGGGCGTCCGCGGCCCTGACCTCGGGGGCCTCGTCCAGCCGCGTGAAGTCGGGCACGTGGCGGAGCAGCTGCCCGAGCTGGTGGAGCGGGGCGAGCTTGTCCGTCGGCCGGCGGGCCTCGTCGATCGCCGCGGTGGGGTCGTACGTGGGCGTGGGCGCGGACGGCGCGGACAGCCAGCCCCACGAGGTGCCGCCGAACGCCGTGTGGACGTTGTGCAGCGTGACGCCGTGCGCGAGGTGGTCGAGGTGGACCCGGCGCGCCTCGGCGGCGTCCCGGGTCCGCTCCGCCTCGCCCCAGGCGACCGGGGTGTCGGCGTGCAGGAGGGGTACGTCGATGCCGTCGGCGCGGAGCTTGTCGTGCAGGCGGGTCAGGCGGGCGCGCTGGGGGGCGTCGACCTGGTAGAGCAGGACGGTGCCGGTGCCGCGGGTGTACTGGTGCCGGGCGGCGACGGCGTTGACGCGGCTCAGCCACTCGTCGGCGTGGCGCATATAGGCGGGGTCGAGCGTCCGGGCCGTGCCCTCGGTGGCCGTCAGCCAGCCGGGCAGGCCGCCCGCGTCCACGTCCGCGCCGATGAACGGGCCCGGCCGGAGGACGACGTACATGCGGGTCTCGGCGGCCGTGCGCAGGAACAGGTCCAGGTCGCGGACGCCGGAGAAGTCGTACTCGCCGGGGGCGGGGGAGTGCTGGTTCCAGGCGAGGCGGACGCTGACCGCGTTGTAGCCGTAGGCGCGCATCTTCTGCAGCACGTCCCGCCACAGGGACGGGCTGGGCAGCCGGAACGGGTGCATCTCGCCGGACCACAGCGCGAGGCGTCTGCCGTCGATCAGCAGGGAGTACCGGTCCAGGGCGACCCGGTGGCGGACCCCGTCCGCGCCGGGCGGTCCGGGCGGCGGCCCGGTGGGCACGGGGCCACGGACGCCGGAGCGGGGCAGCGCCTGGCTGCTCACGCTGCCGCCGAGCGCGAGACCGAGGACGGTGGTGCCCGCGAGGGCGCTGAACGCTCGTCTGCTGAGCCTGCTGAGCTCCAAGGGAGCCTCTCCTGTTGCTGTACTTCTGGTGCCGCGCTGCCGGGCCATTCTCCACAACCGGACCGGCGATGCGTTAAATGGCCAAAGTGCGACCTGTTCGCGTCCCGCGGGTGTGCATACGATGCGACCGCCCCGTGAATGACATGTGCACAACAGATGTGCAGGTCATTCAACTACATCCACCCCCCACTGACCGGGATGGGAGACCCATGGCCACCGGCCTGCTCCTGAGCGGCACGATCGCCGCGCTCCTCACCTCCGCGCTGCCCGCGCAGCACCAGCCCTCCGGCGGGTTCGAGGACCCGCCGCCGGACAAGATCGTCATCAAGGTCGCCACGGTGAACGGCTCCGGCTGCCCGCAGGGCACGGCGGCGGTCGCCGTATCCGATGACAACACCGCCTTCACCGTCACCTACAGCGACTACCTCGCCCAGGCGGGCGGCGACTCCGCCTCCACGGACTTCCGCAAGAACTGCCAGCTCAGTCTGCTCGTCCACGTCCCGCAGGGCTTCACCTACGCCGTGGCCAGCGCGGACTACCGCGGTTTCGCCGCCCTCCAGTCCGGCGCGACAGGCACCCAGCGGGCCTCGTACTACTTCCAGGGCTCCCCGAACACGGAGTACCGCACCCATCCCTTCAGCGGCCCGCTCAACGACAACTGGCAGGCCACCGACAGCACCGACTGGGCCCAGCTGGTCTGGGCGCCCTGCGGAGTCCAGCGCAACTTCAACATCAACACGGAGCTGCGGGTGAGCACGGGGACGTCCGACCCCGCCAAGGTGAGCTTCATGACGATGGACTCGACGGACGGGGAGATCAATACGGTGTACCACCTGGCGTGGAAGGAGTGCCCCGAGTCCTGACCGGGTGAGGCCGGGTGCGCGGACCTGTTCGACGTGGGCCGCGGTCCTCTCCCGGTTGACGACGCACGTGCGGGGTAGGGTCCGCACGTGCGTTGATCCTCCGGGCGGCGGCCGAGCGCCGCCGCAGACGGTACGGGCGACCCCGCCGGCGCGGGGCCGCCCGGTCGGCATACCCGTCGTCCGCCCTCACGGAGATCACGTCATGACCGCTCACACCCCTCAAACCCCTCAGACTGCTCGGCAGCCCCTGACCTACGACGCCTTCGTCGAACTCGCCTCCGCCGACCCGGCCGTCGTCGGACTCGTCCTCAAGGGCTCCCGGGCCCACGAGGGCATGACCACCGAGCACTCGGACCACGACCTGTACGTCGTCCTCGCCGACGGCGCGACCACGGCCCTCACCGGTTTCGCGGGGCACCGCACCCCGGAACTCGACCTCGTCGTCCTCTCCCTCGACGCGTTCCGCGCCGCCGGAATGCCCGGCTTCGAGCGGTACGCCCTCGCCCGCGCCCGGATCGTGCTGGACCGGCTGGACGGAGGCATCGCCCGGGTACTGGCCGCCAAGGCACGGCTCGACCCCGACGAGGCCTTCCGGGACGCGGGCGAATGGCTCGACGCCTACGCCAACTCCCTCTACCGCTCGGTCAAGAACGACCGCGACGGACACCCGGTCGCGGCCCGGCTCGACGCCGCCGACAGCGTCCGGTTCCTGCTGGAGCTGCTCTTCGCGCTGGACCGCCGCCCCCGCCCCTACAACAAGTACCTGGAATGGGAACTCGCCCGGTTCCCGCTGCCGGGCTGGGAGACGGGCCCGCTGCTCGACGCCGCGGACCGCGTCTCGGCGACGGGCGACGTGTCCGTACAGCGCCGTCTCTTCACACGGGTCGAGGCGGTGGCCCGCGCGGCCGGGCAGGGGGCCGTGCTGGACGCGTGGGGCGAGGACCTGGACCTGATGAGGTTCACGGCCCGGACGGCCGGCACAGCAGCGGCTTGTCCAGTTCCGAGCAGGGGCGGTGGCCCTGGGAGCGGATGATGTCCTTGCCGACCTCGTTGGCGAGGTAGCGCAGGAAGCCCGCGGCGATCGAGTCCGCCGGGGGTTCGCCGTAGGTGTAGGCGATCTCCGTCTGCCAGTACGGGTAGGCGCCCTCGTCGGCGCCCTCCAGGGTCGCCGGGTAGCCGTCGATGCGGACCAGGCGCACGTCGTCGCGGGCGGTGGCGGCGCCGACCTCGCTGTGGCCGAGGGCACCGGGGACCGAGGCCACGGTGTCCAGCAGGCCGGGGGTGGCGCCGACCTCGCAGCGGCCGGGCGTCTTCGTGTCCAGGCTCCTGCAGTCGTTGGCGGTGGTCGCGAGCAGGGGCCTGCCTTCCAGGACCTGCTCCTGGAGCGTGGTGCGGGTGCCGGAGCCGGGGTTGCGGCTGACGAGCTGGACGGGCAGGTCGTTGCCCCGCACCTGCTTCCAGTTGGTGATCTTCCCGGCGTAGATCTCCCGGACCTGCTTCAGCGACAGGTCCCGGACGCCGGTGTCCTTGTTGACCACCAGGGTGAACAAGGACAGGGCCACCGGCCTGGGCAGCAGTTGCGGGCGGCCGTCGGACTTGGGGCCGTCACTGAACGACAGCCGGTTTCCCAGTCCTCGACTCTCCTCCGACCCGGCCTTGCCGCCTGCCGCGGCGAGGGTGTCCAGCCCCGGGACGCTGCCCTTGAAGGAGTTGTCGGTGAGCGGGATACGGGCGTCCGTACAGGTCTTCGTGTACTGCTCGGCGGCGCGCTCCAGGATCGGCTGGAACGCCGTCGAGCCCGTCAGGTGCAGCGTCCCCTCGGCGCAGTCCAGCGGCGCGGCCACGGTCTCGTCGCTCCGGGCGAAGGTGGACACGGACTGGGCGACGCTCACCAGGACGAGCGCGGCGAGCAGCCAGCGGACCGGCCGGGACGCGAAGGGGTAGTACTCGGTCCTCTTGATGGTCCCGCCGCGCACCCCTCCGACGACGCCCGCGGTGACCTCCGGATCGGGGAAGTCGGTCTCGGTGAAGTCCGGTACGCGGTCCAGAACCGCCAGCACCTTGTAGTGCGCCCGGCGGTTGAGCTTCACCTTGGGCAGCCTGATGACACCGTCCGTGGCCCCGAGGCCCGGCGTTCCCGGTGCGAAGAAGTCGCGCAGCACGGTGTGGCTGCACTCCGTCACGACCATGCCGACGACGCGGCGGCCCGGGAACGCCACGCGTATGCCCACCGGGTCGTTGGCGGGGGCCACGTAGTCCTCCTCGACTATCGGGGTCCAGCCGACGTTCTCCATCCGCAGCAGGACGACCGAGGGGTCGTGCAGGTCGGCGCCGTCCCACTGCATGCGCTGGAGCACCCCGGCCTCGGGTCCGGAGGACGTGGCCGAGTCCCGGGCGCTGGTGTCCATCTGGACGCGGTAGCCGAGCCGTTTGCGGCCCGCGAGGAAGAACTCCCACAGGGCGGCGGTCACGGGCACGGCGAGGCCGAGCACGGCGATGACCGACTCCCACGGAACACCGTTCACAACCGACTCCCGGGGCATGGACGTACCTGGATGGGGAGGCCATGTTGTCCGGGGAGGAGGGCGGTCGACCGGGTCTGTGCTGACCGGCCGTCAGGAATTCATCCGTGTGTCACCTGGGAAACGTGGTGTTTCCCGGAAGCGGGGTCAGCCAGTCCGGTCCATGCCCGCCGGGTGCGGCCAGTTCTGCGGGCCGGGCCAGCCCGTCGCCGGTACCGACTCCAGGCCGTTGGTGCCCCTGACCTGGGCGGCGGTGAGGCCACCGCGGGCCGGGACGCCGGGCGGGGTGGGGCCGGCGGGCACCGGGTACTGGGCGGCTGCGGGGGCCGGGGCGGGCACGGGCTGCTGGACCGGTGCCGGGTGGGGGACCGGCACCGGCCCGGGATACGGCGCCGGCTGGGGGACCGGCGCAGGTTGCGGGGCCTGCCGCGGTGCCGTCGGCACCGGCATCGGGCCGATGGCGGCCGCCGCCGGGGCGGCGGGCACCGCGGCGGGGAGCGGCACGCCCGTGCCGGCGGCCGGGGCGGCGACGAGCCCCGGGGCACCGGTGCCGGCGGCCCGAGCGGCGATCCCCCGCAGGCCGGCCCCGTTGGTCTCGCTCATCAGGCGGTCCACCGCCGCCGTGCCCGAGCTGTAGCCGGTCCCGGTAGCGGGCTCGGGCACGGCGGCTCCCCTCCTGGACCCGTAGAGCACCTGTTCCAGGCCGGACACCAGGCGACGCACGTCGGCCTGGGGGCGCACCACGAGACGCAGGAAGCGGCTGGACGAACCGATCTTGTTGCCGCATTCACGGACCAGGACCCGGTGCTCGGTGAGCATGCGGTCCCGGACGACGGTGCCCTCGGCGCCCACGGGCAGACGCACGAAGAGGAAGTTGCCCTGGGAGGGATAGACCGTCAGGCCGGGCAGCGAGGAGAGCTGACCGGCCATCTCCAGGCGGTCGCGGCGGACCTGGTGGAGGCTCTGCGCGTACTCGGGCCCGTGGTCGCGCAGCATGAACACCACGTGCTCCGCGAAGGAGTTGAGGTTCCACTTGGGGAGCATGGCGCGCACCCGGCCCGCGAGCGCCGGGTTGGCGACCAGGTAGCCGAAGCGGATGCCGTGCAGCCCGAAGTTCTTGCCGAGGCTGCGCAGGACGACGACGTTGGGGCGCAGCATCGCCTCCTGGACCACGCTGGGCTCGGCCTCCGCGTCGGCGAACTCCAGGAACGACTCGTCGACGACGACCAGGTCCCGGTCGGCCATGGCGTCCATGAACTGCACGAGCGCGTGCTTGTGCAGGAAGCCGCCGTCGGGGTTGTTGGGGTTGCAGACGACGGCGACCCGGGTGCCGCGGACCCGGATGAACTCGGCGTACTGCGCGAGGTCGAGGGCGAAGCCGCCGGACTCCTGGAGCGGGAACATGTCGACCCGCTTGCCGGTCTCCATGGGCTGGTCGGTCCAGCGGCCGAAGGTGGGGACGGGGACGGCGAGGGACTCCCGGACCAGCAGATGGTCGATCCAGGTGATCAGCTCCGTGGAACCGTTGCCCATCGCCACGCACTGCGGCGGCAGTTGGAGCAGGCTGCACAGTTCGGCGGTGATGGTCTCGGCGCCGCTCGGGTAGTACGTGATGATGTCGCGCAGCCGGCCGGCCATCTCGTCGAACATCGCCGGGGTGGGGAAGTACGGGTTGCAGGGGATGCAGAAGTCCACCGGGCCGGCGCCCACCGCCTCGCCGCTCTCCCGCGTCAGCGCCGCCATCGACGGGCTGTGCGCCGCGGTGCCGCGGAACAACGAGGTGACGTTGCCGGACAAGTGAACCTCCGTAGGTGGGTGGCCCGCGCGGGGGAGCACGGGCCGCCCTTACATACGGAGGGGGGTGGGGCGCTGTTCAACGCGTGTGAAGAAAGTGTGCCCTCACGCCCTCACGCCCTCACGCGTCGAACGAGTGCACCGTGGTCGTCCGGTACGTCTGCCCCGGCCGCAGCACGGTCGACGGGAACGACGGCTGGTTCGGCGAGTCCGGGAAGTGCTGCGTCTCCAGGCACAGGGCGTCGCCCTGCCGGTAGAGGGAGCCGCCGGTGCCGGTCAGGGTGCCGTCGAGGAAGTTGCCCGAGTAGAACTGCAGGCCGGGCTGGTCGGTGGCGATGCGCAGGGAGCGGCCGGAGGATCGGTCGCGCAGGGTGGCGATGTGCTCGGGGCGGTCGGTGATGCCCTTGTCGAGGACCCAGTTGTGGTCGAAGCCCTTGGCGGTGATCAGCTGCGGGTGGCCGTCCCGGATGTCCCGGCCGATCGGCTTGGCCCGGCGGAAGTCGAAGGGCGTGCCGGACACCCTGGCCAGTTCGCCCGTCGGGATGAGGCCCGCGTCGGTGGGCGTGTAGCGGGACGCCGCGATCGACAGCTCGTGGTCCTCGATCGTGCCGCTGCCCTCGCCGGCCAGGTTCCAGTAGACGTGGCTGGTGAGGTTGACGACGGTGGCCTTGTCGGTGGTGGCCTCGTAGTCGATGCGCCAGTCGCCGCGCCGGGTGAGCGTGTACGTCACCTTCGCCCGGAGCGTGCCCGGGTAGCCCATCTCGCCGTCGACACCGGTGTAGTGCAGGACCAGGCCGACGTCGGCGCCCTCGGTGAACGGCTCGACGTCCCAGACCCGCTTGTCGAAGCCCTGGGCGCCGCCGTGCAGGGTGTGCTCGCCGTCGTTGACGGAGAGCTGGTACGCCTTGCCGTCCAGCGTGAAGCGGCCCTTGTCGATGCGGTTGCCGTAGCGGCCGATCAGGGCGCCGAAGTAGGGGCTGGAGGCCACGTAGTCGTCGAGGTTGTCGAAGCCCGGCGAGACGTTCTCGTGGCGGCCCCGGCGGTCGGGGATCTCCAGGGACTGGACGACGCCCCCGTACGACAGCACCTTCATCCGCGTGCCGCCGTTCTCCAGCGACCAGCGGTACACCTTCGTGCCGTCGGCGAGCTTGCCGAAGAGCTCCTTCACCGGCTTCCTGCCTCCCGTGGCGTGTGCGGTGCCGCCGAGGGTGGCGGCGGTGAGACCGACGGCGGCTGCGCCGGCGATGACCGTGCGCCTGTTCAGTTCCATACGGCAACTCCTCAAGTGGGTAGACAGAAGCGCCATCAGGGGCGCGGGGCTGTGTCGATGTGCGGCTCCGCCGCGTGGGCGCGACCGGCCACAACCGGCCCGCGGTCTCCGTACGGCCCGAATAGACCGCTTCTCTAAGAACCGACCCTGCGTTTGTTCCACACGTCGAACCCGACCGCCGCCAGCAGCACCGCGCCCTTGATGACCTGCTGCCAGTCGGTGCCGATGCCGACGAGGTTCATGCCGTTGTTGAGCACGCCCAGGACCAGGCCGCCGATGATGGCGCCGAGGACCGTGCCGACGCCGCCGCTCATCGACGCGCCGCCGATGAACGAGGCGGCGATGGCCTCCAGCTCGAAGTTGAGGCCGGCCTTGGGCGAGGCCGCGTTGAAGCGGGCGGCGAAGACCAGCCCCGCCAGCGCCGCCAGCATGCCCATGTTCAGGAAGACCAGGAAGGTGACCTTCTTGTCCTTCACACCCGACAGCTTGGCCGCGGGCAGGTTGCCGCCGATGGCGTAGATGTGGCGGCCGATGATCGCGTTGCGCATCAGGTAGCCGAACCCGACGACCAGCACGCCCAGGATGAGCAGCACGACCGGGGCGCCCTTGTAGCTGGCGAGCAGCAGGGTCACGACCAGGACGGCGGAGACCAGCGCGACCAGCTTGAGCAGGAACAGCTTGGCCGGCGGCACCTCCAGGGCGAACTCCTGCTGCCGCTTGCGGTCCCGGACCTCCTGGAACACCACGAAGGCGATCAGCGCGAAGCCCAGCAGCAGGGTGAGGTTGTGGTAGTTGGTGTTCGGGCCGACCTCGGGCAGGAAGCCATTGGCGATCTTCTGCAGGTCCTTCGGGAACGGGCCGAGGGTCTGGCCCTTCAGGAAGATCTCCGTCAGGCCGCGGAAGAGCAGCATGCCCGCCAGGGTCACGATGAACGACGGTATGCCGAGATAGGCGATGAAGAACCCTTGCACCGCGCCCGCGGCCGCGCCGATGGCCAGGCAGAGCACCACCGCGAGCGGCCAGGGAAGGTCGTTGTCGACCATCAGTACGGCGGCCATCGCGCCGATGAACGCCGTCAGCGAGCCGACCGACAGGTCGATGTGGCCCGCGATGATGACGAGCATCATGCCGATCGCGAGGATCAGGATGTAGCTGTTCTGCAGCACCAGGTTGGAGACGTTGCGCGGCAGCAGCAGGTCGCCGTCGGACCACACCGCGAACAGCGCCACGATCAGGCCGAGGGCCATCAGCATGCCGTACTGGCGCATGTTGCGGCGCATGCCGTCGAGCATCAGCCGCAGCAGGCCGCCGCCGGAGGCCGTCCCGTTCTTGCCGGGCGGCGCGGGGGCCGGGGTCTTGGCGGTCACGTCCGTGCTCATCGGGTTACCTCTTTGTCCTTCTTGTCCTTCGTCATCCGACGCATCAGCGCTTCCTGCGATGCTTCGGCCCGCGAGAACTCACCCGTCAGCCGCCCCGCGGCCATCGTGTAGATGCGGTCGCACATGCCGAGCAGCTCCGGCAGTTCGGAGGAGATGAAGACGACCGCCTTGCCCTGGGCGGCCAGCCGGTCGATGACCGTGTAGATCTCGTACTTGGCGCCCACGTCGATGCCGCGCGTGGGCTCGTCCAGGATCAGCACCTCGGGACCCGCGAAGATCCACTTGCTGAGGACGACCTTCTGCTGGTTGCCGCCGGACAGCTTGCCCACCGGCTCGAAGACGGTCGGCGCCTTGATGTTCATGGACTTGCGGAAGTCCTCGGCGACCTGCCGCTCCCCGTGCTCGTCGACCACGCCCCGCTTGGCGACCTTGCCCAGCGCGGTCAGCGAGACGTTCCGGTTGATGGTGTCGATGAGGTTGAGGCCGTAGTGCTTGCGGTCCTCGGTGACGTACGCGATGCCGTGCTTGACCGCCTCCGGGACGGTCTTCGTCCGGATCTCCGTGCCGTCCCGCAGGACCGTGCCGCCCGCGTGCCGGCCGTAGGTGCGGCCGAAGACGCTCATCGCCAGCTCGGTGCGGCCGGCGCCCATGAGCCCGGCGATGCCGACGATCTCGCCGCGCCGCACCTCGATCGAGACGTCGTCGACGACCTTGCGCTGCTGGTCGATGGGGTGGTGCACGGTCCAGTTGCGGATCTCCAGGGCGGGCGCGGTCCCCTCCTCCGGGTGGTGCGGGGTCCGCTCCGGGAAGCGGTTCTCCAGGTCGCGGCCGACCATCCCGCTGATGATCCGGTCCTCGGTCGTCTCCTCGGCCTTCACGTCGAGCGTCTCGATGGACTGCCCGTCGCGGATGATCGTGACCGAGTCGGCGACCCGGCGGATCTCGTTCAGCTTGTGCGAGATGATGATCGAGGTCATGCCCTGTTCCTTCAACTGAAGGATCAGGTCGAGGAGTTTGCCGCTGTCCTCGTCGTTGAGCGCCGCCGTCGGCTCGTCGAGGATGAGCAGCTTCACCTTCTTCGACAGCGCCTTGGCGATCTCCACCAGCTGCTGCTTGCCCACGCCGATGTCGGCGACCCGGGTCTCCGGGTGCTCGTCGAGGCCGACCCGGCGCAGCAGTTCGGTGGCGTGCTTGAGGGTGTCGTGCCAGTTGATCAGTCCGCGCTTGGCGTGCTCGTTGCCGAGGAAGATGTTCTCCGCGATGGACAGGTACGGCACCAGCGCCAGCTCCTGGTGGATGATCACGATGCCGTGCCGCTCGCTCGCCCGGATGTCCCTGAACCGGCAGGTCTCGCCTTCGAAGAGGATGTCCCCCTCGTAGCTGCCGTGCGGATGGACGCCGGAGAGCACCTTCATCAGGGTCGACTTGCCGGCGCCGTTCTCGCCGCAGATGGCGTGGACCTCGCCCTGGCGGACGGTCAGCGTGACGTCCGACAGCGCTTTGACACCGGGAAAGGTCTTGACGATCGAGCGCATTTCCAGGACGGGTCCCGCCATGGTCGTGCCTTCCAATCCTTGTGGGGCCCGGTTACTTGAGGTCGTCCGCGGAGTAGGTGCCGCCGTCGACGAGGACCTTCTCGTAGTTGCTCTTGTCGACGCTGACCGGCTGGAGCAGGTAGGCGGGGACGACCTTGGCACCGTTGTCGTACGACTTGGTGTCGTTGACCTCGGGCTTCTTGTCGTTGAGGGAGGCTTCGACCATGTTCGAGGCGACCTTGGCGAGTTCGCGGAGGTCCTTGAAGACGGTCTGGGTCTGCTGGCCCGCGATGATCGACTTCACCGAGGCGACCTCCGCGTCCTGGCCCGTGACGACCGGCATGGGCTTGCTGCCCGAGCCGTAGCCGTCCGACTTCAGGGCGGACAGGATGCCGATGGAGATGCCGTCGTAGGGCGAGAGCACCGCGTCGACCCGGGTGCTGCGGTAGCTGGAGGTGAGCAGGTCGTCCATGCGCTTCTGCGCGGTGCCGCCGTCCCAGCGCAGGGTGGTGACCTGGTTGAGGTCGGTCTGCTTGGACCTGACGACCAGGTCGCCCTTGTCGATGTACGGCTTCAGGACGCTCATCGCGCCGTTGAAGAAGTACTTCGTGTTGTTGTCGTCGTTGGAGCCGGCGAACAGCTCGATGTTGAAGGGCCCCTTCTTGGAGCCGTCCTTCAGACCGAGCTTCTCGACGATGTACGTGCCCTGCAGCTCGCCGACCTTGCTGTTGTCGAACGAGGCGTAGTAGTCGACGTTCTCCGTGCCGAGGATCAGCCGGTCGTAGGAGATGACCGGGATGTCGGCGTCCTTGGCCTGCTGAAGCACGTTGCCCAGGGACTTGTTGTCGATCGCGGCGATGACCAGGGCGTCCACGCCCTGCGTGATCATGTTCTCGATCTGGGAGACCTGCTGGTCCGGGTCGTCCTCGCCGTAGACGAGCTTGGTCTCGTACCCCTTGCCCTTCAGCTCCTTCTCGACGTTGGCGCCGTCGGAGATCCAGCGCTCGGAGGACTTGGTCGGCATCGCGATGCCGATGGTGCCGCCTTCGGCACCGCCCTTGTCCTCCTCACTGCCGCCCTCGCTGCTCTGACCGCAGGCGGTCAGCGTGAGGGCGAGGGAGGCGGCGGAGGCTATGGCTGCGAGTGCGGCTCTGCGGTTGCGCATGGTCATCATCCTTGTGAGGTGGGTGCCGGGCTCGGTCTGGTGTCGCCAGTACGCAAGAAACGCTGAGGGTGGATCGACCGAGAGCAGGTGTGTGGGATTGTGCGCGGTCGTGTCTTCTTTTGTGAAGGAAGTTTCCGGAACGTTATGACGAGATCTCGAACCGGTTGAGCGAGCCCGGATCACGCGTGCCGAGTGGAGCCATGTCGCCGTCCGCCCCGTGCCGCGCGAGCAGGTCCAGTGCGAGCCGGCCGCGCCGCACCCGCTCCTTGGCGGTGGTCAGCGTCAGTTCGCGCAAGTGGTGGCCGTACGGGTAGATCCCGGGCGCCTTGGAGAGGCCGAACTTCAGATACAGCGGGGCGCCGCGCCGGACCAGCTCGGCGACCTCGTACATCCGCACATAGCCGCCGAGGTCGTCGGGAGCCTCGATGTACATGTCCATGGGCGCGGCCGAAACCCGCCGTATCTCGGTCAGGTGATCGGGCGTCAGGTCGCTCGGCACGTTGATGGAGTCGGCGCCGAGCCGCTCGTACACCGCGTACGAGGCCGGGTTGACCGGCCCCACGAGCGCCGAGAGCTTGAGCGTGGTGTCGGTGGGGATGATCCCGGCCGACCGCGCCCGGTGCAGCGTCCACAGCACGCCCTCGTCGGCGACGAGCAGGCACTTGACGCCCAACTCCGTGGCCCGCACGGCGTCTTCGACGCAACCGGCGACCGCGTCGTGGCCGCGTGCCCGCAGGCCCGCGCCGCCCGAGTCGGTCCGGGTGGAGCCGCCGATGTCCCAGGTGCCGCGCGGGCCGGTGAACAGGCAGAGTTCGATGTCGCGTTCGGCGGTGGCCTCGACCATCTCGGTGATCTCGGCGTCGGTCAGCATCCACACGCCGCTGCCCTGGCTGATCCGGTGGATCGGCACATCCAGCCGCGAGGACTCCTTCAGGACCACCCCCAGCGCTTCCGGCCCCTCGCAGGAGGGGATCTCGGTGCGCCAGCGGCCGCCGCCCGGGAAGGAGTGCGGCGAGGCGTCGGCGGGGTCGAGTGCGGGCGCGGCCAGGCCGAGGGCGGTGAGCGCCTGCTCACCGGGCCTGCGTGCGGCGGCCTTGGCGGAAGCGTCGGTCACAAGCTGTCCTTAGTGTTCGGTATTTCGGACGAAGTTCGCGGCTACAGGCAGGGGAGGAGCCCGTGCGGATGGGTGTACGCCGGTACGGAGGCCGTCAGGTCGCCCCCGTACCGGCGTACGGCTCAGGGGCGGGCGTCAGGGACGCAACAGCACCTTGCCGACCTTCGGGTCGCCGGACCCCACCAGCTCGATGGCCTCGGCGAACTCCGCGAGCGGCAGCTCGTGCGTCACCAGCGGCCGCGGATCGAGCAGGCCGGCCGCGAAGACCCGCACCGTGTGCGCCCAGGCGTCCGGCGGCGCCCCGAAGACGGTCTGCACCTCCAGTTGCCGTACGACCAGGTCGGTCGGGTCCAGCCCGTCGGCGCCCGGCGCCGGGATACCGGTCAGCACCAGCCGCCCGCCCCTGCGGAGCAGCGCGGCGGCGGTGCGGGCGGCGGCGGCGGACCCGGCGGTCTCGATGACGACGTCGAAGTCATCGGGGAGGAGCTGGTCCTTCGTCCGGAAGTCGGTCGCCCCGTACTGCCGGGAGAGTGCCTCCCGGTCCCCGCGCGTGCCGACGACCAGCAGTTCGCCCGGGGACGCGGCGCGCAGGAACTGCACGGCGAACATGCCGAGCGTCCCGGTCCCGACGACCGCGACCCGCTCACCGGGGCGGGCGTTCGCCCTGAGCGCGGCGGCGGCGATGCAGGCGGCGGGCTCCAGCAGTGCGGCGGCGGTGAGGTCGGCGTCGTCGGGCAGGACGTGCAGGAGGCGGGCGGGCAGCGTCAGCGTGGGCGCCATGGCCCCCGGCTGGGTGAACCCCGTCTCCTCGTACCCCGCCGTGCACAGCGTCGTCTCGCCCGCGTGACAGCGGTCGCACACCTGGCAGTTGCGGAACCCCTCGCCGACCACCCCGCGCCCGACGAGGGACGCGGGCACCCCGGCGCCGACCCGCGCCACGGTCCCGGACCACTCGTGCCCGGGGGTGAGCGGGTAACGCACGTACCCCTCGGGCCGGTTGCCCTGGTAGACCTCGCGGTCGCTGCCGCAGATCCCGGCCGCGTGCACCCGCACCAGCGCCTCGCCGGGACCGGGCTCACGCGGCTCGTGCGGCACCAGCCGGTGCTCGCCCGGCGCCTCGATGACGACCGCGTCGCTCATCCCTCGGTCCCCTTGGGCTTGCGCTGCTCCCAGCCCTCGGCCCACAGGTCGAACCGGGCCTGCTGCTGCGGGAACTCGGCCGCCGCGTCGACGTCCAGCTCGACCCCGAGGCCGGGCGCGTCGGACAGGTGGAAGCACCCGTCCTCCGGGTCCACCACCGGCGCGCCCTTGACCACCTTCTTGATCTCCGCGTCCGCGAAGTCGTTGAAGTGCTCCAGGATCTTGAAGTTCGGTGAGGTGAAGCCGACCTGGAGGCTCGCGGCGGTCAGCACCGGCCCGCCCACGTTGTGCGGGGCCACGAGCGTGTAGTGGGTCTCGGCGGTGGCGGCGAGCTTCCGGGTCTCCCAGATGCCGCCGATGTGGCCGACGTCGGGCTGGATGATGTCCACGGACTGGTCCTCGAACAGCTCCCGGAACTCGATCCGGTCGTGGATGCGCTCACCGGTGGCGACCGGGATGTCGACCTTCTCGGCGACCTTCCGCAGCGCCTTGAGGTTCTCCGGCGGGACCGGCTCCTCCAGCCAGGCCGGCTTGAAGGGCGCGAGTTCGCGCGCGAGCCGGACGGCGGTGGCGGGGGAGAAGCGCCCGTGCATCTCCAGCATCAGCTCGGCGTCGGGCCCGATCGCGTCCCGCACCGCCTCGATCAGCGACACGGCGTACAGGCTCTGCGCGTGGTCGAGTTCGAAGTGCCCGGTGCCGAACGGGTCGATCTTCAGCGCCCGGTACCCGCGCTCCATGACCCCCTGGGCGGCCTTGTGGTACGCCTCCGGCGTCCGCTCGGTCGTGTACCAGCCGTTGGCGTACGCCTTCACCTTGTCGGTGACCTTGCCGCCGAGCAACTGCCAGACCGGGACGCCGAGCGCCTTGCCCTTGATGTCCCAGCAGGCCATCTCGACGACGGCGATACCGGACATCACGATCTCGCCGGCGCGGCCGTAGTCGCCGTACTTCATGCGGCGGACCAGGTCCTCGACAGCGAACGGGTCGGAACCGAGAATGTGGTTGGCCTCGGCCTCCTTCAGATAGCCGAGGAGGGCGTCGGTGTGCCCCAGCATCCGGGTCTCGCCGACTCCGGTGATCCCCTCGTCGGTGTGCACCTGGACGTACGTCAGGTTGCGCCACGGCGTCCCGACCACGTGTGTGCTGATTCCGGTGATGCGCACGGCAGCTGCCCTTCACTATGTTCGATATTTCGGCACTCGTTCGAAATGCTGGCGTGACAGTAAGGAGGCGGCGGTCGGGGTGTCAATGGGTCGGACACATAACGGTTTCGACAGTTTCGAAAGTGCGGAGCGGAGTGGTTCCGGCCGCTTTCCCACACAACCTTCACAGCCACGTCTAGGAACGCGCCCGTCGCGGAACTTAACCTTCCCGCGTCATGGACTACTGCGACCCGTGCCGACGGCACCTCAACGGCGCCCTCGCCTGCCCGGGGTGCGGCACACTCGCCGAACAACTCGGCCCACCCGACGCACACTTGCCGACGAGTGCGGGACCCCCGCCCCGAGTCGCCGACGAGACCGGCACACCCGACCGGCCCTATCCGCCCGACCGGGCCCCCGCGCCCGACCGGTCCTATGTGCCCGACCAGGCCTACGCGCCGGGCCCGGCCCCCGTGCCCGACGAGGCCCCCGTGCCCGACGAGGCCGGCGCGCCCGCCGAGGTCGACGCGCCCGCCGTCGCGTCCGCCGACGGCTCCCGCGGCGGCCGGGGCAGTCGCCGTGACCGCAAGGCCGCCGCGCACCGCC
The DNA here is from genome assembly GCF_031597775.1 of Streptomyces sp. BB1-1-1. NCBI lineage: Bacteria > Bacillati > Actinomycetota > Actinomycetes > Kitasatosporales > Streptomycetaceae > Streptomyces > Streptomyces sp. BB1-1-1. The sequence continues at coordinate 5,999,744 of NZ_CP134203.1, forward strand.
GGCGCCGGCGCCGGACCCTGCTGATCACCGCGGGCTTCGCCCTGGCGGCCGGCGGACTGAGCCTCGCGGAACTCGGCATGGACGCCCCCGGTTCCCCGGCGAAGCCGGCCGCCGCCGGGGGCGAGACGACGGACGGCGGGGCGACGCGCGAGGTGGGGGATTCGTCGGCGGTCCCGGTCGACGAGACGTCGAGGACGACCTCGGCCTCCGGCACGCCGTCCCCCGACGCGTCCGCCTCGGCGACGGCGTCGGCCTCGGAGTCCCCGGACGCGGAGAAGACGGAGACGGCGGACGAGACCGAGACCCCGTCGGCACCTTCCTCGCAGGCCCCGGAGGCCACCCCGACCGCCGACCCGCCTGCCACGGGGCCGGACGACGACCCGCCCCCGACCACGACTCCCACCCCGACGACCTCACCGGACCCGGCCCCCACCGAAACGTGCGACCGCTTCCTGTGGTGGTGTACGTAGGCGCTCTCCGGCCCACCACGCCCGCCCCGCCGCGCTCACTCCGCCAGCATCCTCCGCAACGCGTCCCGCAGGGACACCCGCTCGTCCTCCGACAACCCGGCGAGCGGCTCCCGGGCGAACCGCAGTGACTCGCGCAGCCCCCGCGCAACCCGTCGGCCCTCCTCCGTCGCCGCCGCGACCTTGACCCGCCGGTCGCCGGGATCGGGCCGCCGCTCGACCAGTCCCCGGGCCTCCAGCCGGTCCACGATCCCGGTGACGTTCGACGGCTCGCACTTCAGCTTCTGGGCCAGCTTCCGCATCGGCAGCGGCTCCAGCGACAGCAGACTGAGCAGCTTGGCCTGCGCGCCGGTCAGGGCGCGTTCCGCGGCCGCCTCCTCGTAGTCGGCGTGGAAGCGGGCCACGACCTCGCCGATCAGTTCGACGACTTCGAGGGTGAGCGCGTCGGGTCGGCGGGTCGTGTCGCGTGGTGTGGCCATGGAATCCAGGGTACCCATTTGTTTGACAACCTGAAATGTTCAGCCGCATGGTTGTTTCAGAGCCTGAAACATCCCCGGCAAGCGCCAGGAAAGGTGCCCCCATGAGCGACTCCCCCGCCCTCCCCACCGTCAACCGCGAATGGCACCTGGTCAGCCGCCCGGTCGGCTGGCCCAAGCCCGAGGACTTCGCCCTCGTCGAGGCGGAGGTCCCCACCCCGGGTGCGGGCCAGGTGCTGGTGCGCAACCTGTTCGTCTCCGTCGACCCCTACATGCGCGGCCGCATGAGCGCCGCCAAGTCCTACGCCGACCCCTACGAACTGGGCAAGCCCATGCTGGGCGGCGCGGTCGGCGAGGTCGTCGCCTCCAACGCCGACGGCTTCGCCGTGGGCGACCACGTCCTGCACTTCTTCGGCTGGCGCGAGTACGCCGCCATGGACGCGAAGAACGCCGTCAAGGTGGACCCGGAGGCGGCGCCGCTGTCGACGTACCTCGGCGTGCTCGGCATGACGGGGCTCACCGCCTACGCCGGCCTGCTGCGCGTCGCCGCGCTCAAGGAGGGCGACACGGTGTTCGTCTCCGGCGCGGCCGGTGCCGTCGGCAGCCAGGTCGGGCAGCTCGCCAAGCTGAAGGGCGCCGCCCGGGTCATCGGCTCCGCCGGCTCGGACGAGAAGGTCAAGCTGCTCGTCGACGAGTACGGCTTCGACGCCGCCTTCAACTACAAGGACGGCCCGGTGAGCGAGCAGCTGCGCGCCGCCGCCCCGGACGGCATCGACGTCTACTTCGACAACGTGGGCGGCGACCACCTGGAGGCCGCAGTCGGTTCCCTCAACCTGAACGGCCGCATCGCGATCTGCGGAGCGATCTCCGTCTACAACAACACCGAGCCCGCCCCCGGCCCGAAGAACCTCGCCCGTCTGATCCAGACCCGCGGCCGCATCGAGGGCTTCCTGGTCGGCGACCACTACGACCTCCAGCCGCAGTTCGTCCAGGAGGTCGGCCCCTGGGTCCGCTCCGGCGAGCTGAAGTACCGCGAGACGGTCGTCGAGGGCATCGAGAACAACCTGGAGGCCTTCCTCGGCGTCCTGCGCGGCGACAACACCGGCAAGATGATCGTCAAGCTCTGAGCCCCTGCTCCAGCTCCCTTCGGGGCAGGGCGGGCCTTCACGGAGTTTCCGGCATGCGGTAGCGTCTTTCCGAAATCCGTCGTGATCGTGGGCGCGAGTCACGGCGGACCGAGGAGGAAGACAACCGCATGCCGATTCAGCAGTCCGAGGTCCTCTACACCGCCGTCGCCACCGCCGAGAACGGCCGCGACGGACGGGTGGCCACCGATGACGGCAAGCTCGACCTGGTCGTGAACCCGCCCAAGGAGATGGGCGGCAACGGCGCCGGCACCAACCCGGAGCAGCTGTTCGCCGCCGGGTACAGCGCCTGCTTCCAGGGCGCGCTCGGCGTGGTGGCCCGCCAGGAGGGCGCCGACATCACCGGTTCGACCGTCACCGCGAAGGTCGGGATCGGCAAGAACGACGACGGGTTCGGGATCATCGTCGAGATCTCCGCCGAGATCCCCTCGGTGGACGCCGCCACCGCGCGGTCGCTGGTGGAGAAGGCCCACCAGGTCTGCCCGTACTCGAAGGCGACCCGCGGCAACATCACCGTGACGCTCGTCTGACCGGTACCCGGTCTCACGCGGTGCGGTGCTCGCACGCGAGCGCCGCACCGTGCGCCGCCGCCACCAGCCGCCCGTTCTCCGGCGCCGCCCCGCCCGGGTAGGCGCAACGGCGCCTGGTGTAGCCGTACGCCAGCCCGCTGAACGGGTCCGCGAAGGCCTGGCAGCCGCCCGCGCCGCTGTGCCCGATCGCCCCGGCGCCGAGGAACGGGTGCCAGGTGTCCGCCGTCGCCTCGAAGCCGAGGCCGTACGAGCGGTGCGTCCGGGTCACCAGGTCGTGACCGACCGAGTGCACCTGCCCGAACTCCGCCACCGTGTCCGGCTTCAGCAGCGGCGCCCTGCCGTCCAGTTCGCCGATGGCCGCCGCGTACAGCCCGGCCAGCCCGCGCGCCGAGGCCACGCCGCCCACCGAGGCCGGGCCCCGGGCGCGCACGACCGGCTCGTTGGGCAGGGTCGCCAGGTCGGTGGGGTGCGCCGCGTTGCGGTTGAAGGCGATCGCGGCGAGCGTGTGCGGGCCGTCCGGGAGCGGTTCCGGCGCCACCTGCTGCACCGGGGTGCGGACCACCGCCCGCGCGGTGCGGAAGCGGTGGTCCAGCGAGGCCGGCAGACCCAGGTGGAAGTCCAGGTGGTGCGGGGCGCGGACCCGGTCCTCGTAGACCTCCTGGAGGGTGTGGCCGGTGGCCCGGCGCACCACCTCGCCCGCGAGGGCGCCGAGGACCAGCGCGTGGTACCCGAAGGCGGTGCCGGGACGCCAGTACGGACGCTGGTCGGCGAGGCGTTCGGCGATCACCCGGTCGTCGGCCAGTTCCGCCGTGCCGAATCCGGTGTCCGTGCCGATCACGCCCGCGCGGTGCGCGAGCAGGTCGCGCAGGGTCAGCGCGCCCTTGCCCTCGGCCGCGAACTCCGGCCAGTAGTAGGTCACCCTGCGGTCCAGCTCCAGGGTGCCCTCCTGCACCAGCATGGCGACCACCAGATGGGCCGCTCCCTTGGTGGCCGAGTGCACCCCGTACAGCGAGCCGGCGTCGGCGCCGTCACCGGCCCACAGGTCGACGACCCGGCGACCGTGGACGTAGGCGCACAGCTGACCCTCGTAGTCCGGCCGTTCGCCGGCCACGACCGCCGCGAACTCCTCACGCACCGCCTCGAAGCCGTCGGCGACGGTGCCGTGGATCTTCTGCGTCATCCGCTTCTCCTCACCAACTCGGCGGACCTCTGCGGGGCCGTTCGCCGATCGGTACGGCGCGATGAGCGCGTTCGACTCAATCGCGGCTCCATCGGAGCCCTCATCCGAGCAGGGTGGTGTCGGTGCCGACCGGTAGAGTTCCGCCCATGCGCGATCTTGGGGCGGGATTCGGCCATCTCCTGAAGGGCCAGCGCTGGGTGGCCCGGCACGGCAAGAGCTACGGCTTCGGGCTCCTCCCGGGCCTGATCACACTGGTGCTGTACGCGGCGGCCCTGGTCGGGCTGGCGCTGTGGGGCACGGACTTCGTCGCCTGGGCGACCCCCTTCGCCGACGACTGGTCGAGCCCCTGGCTCGGACTGTTCCGCGGCTTCCTCACCGCCGTCCTGTTCGCCCTCGCCCTGCTCCTGGCCGTCCTCACCTTCACCGCGGTGACGCTGCTGGTCGGCCAGCCCTTCTACGAGAGCCTCTCCGAGCGCGTCGACCGCGACGTCTCCCCGGACGGCACCACTCCCGAGTCGAACCTGCCGCTCTGGCGCGAGCTGTGGATCTCCGGCCGCGACAGCCTCCGGATCCTGCTCCGCGCCGCCGTCTGGGGCGTCCTGCTCTTCGCCCTCGGCTTCATCCCGGTCGTCGGGCAGACGGTGGTCCCGGTGATCGGCTTCTTCGTCACCGGTTTCTTCCTCACCGAGGAACTGGCCTCCGTCGCCCTCCAGCGCCGCGGGGTCGAACTGCGCGACCGCCTCGCCCTCCTGCGCTCCCGCAAGATGCTGGTCTGGGGCTTCGGCACACCGCTGAGCGTGTCCTTCCTGGTGCCGTTCGTCGCGGTGTTCCTGATGCCGGGAGCGGTCGCCGGCGCCACGCTCCTCGCCCGCGAACTGCTGGGCGAGGAGACCCGCGACGGCGGCGACGACCGCTCCGACGGCGGCTCCGCCGACCCGGCGGTCAGCTCCGGCCCGGCACGCCCGGCCGGTCCGACCGGTCCGACCGGTCCGGCTCCGAGGCACTGACCGCCACGGCCACGATCGCCCGCACCTGCGCCACGATGTCCAGCCGGTTCCGCACGAACGCGGCATCGGTGACCGCCCCGGTCGCCGGATCGGTGTTCCCGGCCCCGAACTGCAGCACCGGCGTGTGGACGTGCCCGCCCGGCAGGGTGGCGGCGAGCCCGAGCCGGTCCCGCAGCAGCGTCGCCCGGTAGGCGATCTCGTTGGAGAGGTAGTCCCCGCCGCCCCCGGCGCGGGCCGTCGAGCCGGGCGTGGGCCCGTCCGGCCGTACGACCGGCTCGGTGCCTCCTGCCGGGATCTCGGTCACGCTCGTGTTGTCGTACACGGGGAAGCGCCCGGTGTCCGCGGCCGTGATCGCCTCGTACGGCAGTGTGGTCGTCGTCCACTGCGGCTGCGAGGCCGGGTCGGTGACGGGCACCGTCTCCGTGCGGGAGACGTTCTCGTTGTCGGGGAAGCCGCCCCGCCAGGCCCCGTTGGTCCGCTCCACGTCGAACCGCCCGACCCGGCCCTGGCTCACGGTCGTGAACAGATCCACCCTCGGCAGGTGCGGCCGCAGGGCGCGCTCCACCGCCCCGTCCGCGAAGTCTCGCCAGCGCACCGGGAACACGGCCGTCTCCACCCGGGCGGGCCCGTCCGGTGTGTCGATCACCGTGCCGTCCAGGGCGAGCGCGGCGGCGCCGGACGGGTTGGAGATCCGGATGTCGCGGTCGAGGGTGAAGGGGTCGAAACCGGTGAGCAGCACCCGCTTCATACCCTTGCCGCCCTCGCTGCCCTTGCCGTCCTCGCCGTGCCTGTCGTGCGGCAGGCGGATGTCGCTCTGGCCGCGCGAGGCGCGCTCCAGTTCCCCGAGCAGCGCGGCCCGCTGCCGCCCGGTCAGCCCGAACCCCGGCTCCCAAGTACGCAGTTCCCGCGTCATCCCGAGCCGTGCCCAGTACAGCGGGCGGTCGTCGTCCCGGCTGAGGTCCCCGCGGGCCGGGCCCCGGCCCTGCACCCGGTCCACGGCCCGCCGCCACAGCGCCGAGCCCTCGCGCGCGACGATGCGGCGGGCCTCGCGGTAGGAGTCCGCCCGTCCGAGCCCGCGGGCGAACGCCGGTCCCGCCGAGGCGAAGCCGGAGCGCCGCAGGATCTCCTGGGGCACGTCCCCGTCGAGCCGCAGCTCCTCCACGGTCGGTGCGGAGGCGGTGGCCGGGGGCGCCGCCGTGGCCGTCGCCGGGGCCGCGAGCCCCGCCACCAGGGCCAGTCCGAGTACGCCGATCCGAACGCGTATGTGTGTCAAGGGAGTCCAGGTCCTTCCGTCGCCGTGGGGTGCGCTGTGGGACGGCGGCAGTATCCCGTGACGGAAGGGCCGTGCGCCATGGCGCGTGACGACCGGCTCGTGGCCGTTTGTGAAGGGTTCGTACGAACCGGTGACCGGACGCCCGATCGTGGACCACCGGATCTCCGGGGCGATTACCGTCTGACTCGGGACCGCTCACGGCGTGCCCCCACGAACAGCCCCGGCCCGGGACCTGACATCCGGGCCGGGGCTCAGTACCCGGGGCTCAGTACCGGGAGGGCACCGTACGGGCTACCGCACCGAGAAGCCGTACACCGTCTCCGAGCGGAAGACCTCGCCCGGCCGCAGCACCGTGCTCGGGAACTCCGGCCGGTTCGGCGAGTCCGGGAAGTGCTGCGTCTCCAGCGCGATGCCGTCCCCGGGCGCGAACGGCTCGCCCAGGTGGGCGGCGGTGTACAGCTGGAGGCCGGGCTCGGTCGTCGCCACCGTCAGTACACGCCCCGACGCCGGGTCGTACAGCTCGGCGACCTCCACGGCGGTGTCCGTCACGCCCTTGTCGAGGACGAGGTTGTGGTCGTAGCCGGAGCCGACCTTGCGCGCCCGCCGGAAGTCGAAACGCGTGTCCGCCACGTCCTCCGTGGGGCCCCTCGGGATCAGGTCCGCGTCGACCGGCGTGATCCGGGAGGCGGCGAGCCGCAGTTCATGGCCGCCCGCGTGCCCGGAGCCCGACCCGCCCAGGTTGAAGTAGCTGTGGTTCGTCGGGTTCAGCACGGTCGGCGCGTCCGTGACCGCCTCGTACGCGATCCGCAGCGCACCCGACTCGTCCAGCGTGTACGTCACCGAGATCTCCAGCCGGCCCGGGAACCCCTCCTCGCCGTGCGGGCTGACGCGGCTGAGCCGGACGCCGTGCGTGCCGTCCCCGGCCGGCTCCGCGTCCCACACGCGCTTGTCGAAGCCGCGCTCACCGCCGTGCAGCGAGTTCGGCCCGTTGTTGAGCGCCAGCTCGTACGTCCGCCCGTCCAACTGGAAACGGCCGCCCGCGATCCGGTTGGCGTACCGCCCCACGAGCGCGCCGAAATAGGGCTCCGGGTGCGTCACATAGCCGTCCAGGTCCGCGAACCCCAGCACCACGTCGGCGGTGTTCCCGTCCCGGTCCGGGACCTCGGCCGACTGCACGATCCCGCCGTACGACAGGACCCGTACCCGCACGCCGCCCCGCTCCAGGGTCCAGCGGTGGACGGGGGTGCCGTCGGAAAGTGTGCCGAAGAGTTCGTTCATGTGCGGAACTCTAGGACACCCGCCCAGGTCAAGCCCTGGTCGGGCCGAGTCAGGGCTGCTTCGCGGTGACCGCGCGGTACGCGATCTCGGCCAGCCGGGCCTGGCCGTCCACACTCGGGTGGAACCAGTCCCAGCGGCTCAACTGGCCGGTCCCGAACCGGTACTCGTGCACCGCGCCGCCGTCGGTGCGGCACAGCCGGTCCTTCGCGCAGACCTCGCGCAGTACCTCGTTGTAGTCCTCCACCCGGTCCCGCACGGTGTTCCGGCGCAGCGTCGCAGCCGAGTCCAGGGAGTCCGCGTCGCCCAGCATCGACGGGCAGATGCCCAGCTTCCACACCTGCTTGCCCAGCGGGTTGGTGCGCCCCTGCGACCAGAGCCGCTTCAGATCCGGGATGCTCGCCACGTACACCTGCGCCTTGGGCAGCTTCTCGCGCAGCGTGCCCATGGCCTCCTCGAACCGGTCCCGGAAGTCGGCCACCGACGTCATCGCCGAGGTCGTGGCCCGGCAGGCGTCGTTCGCCCCGACCATCACCGCGACCAGCTCCGGCTTCCGCGCCGCCGCCCGGGTCACCTGCCCGGTCAGGTCGGCCATCCGGGCTCCGGTGACCGCGTAGTTCCAGCTCCGCTCGGCCGCTTCCGCCTTCCCCAGCAGCCGTACGGCGAGACTGTCGACCTCGGCGCTGCCGCCGGTCGCCCACGAGACCTCCGGGCAGTCCGACAGGACCGAGCAGGCGTCGAAACCGCGCGTGATGGAGTCGCCCACGGCGGCGACCGAGTCGGGACTCGTGTCCCAGGCAGGGGTGGGCTTCGGCCGCTTCGACGCGGAGCGGGACGGGTCGGCGGAGTCACCGCCCACGGCGTCGCAGCCGGTCACGCCCAGGACGGCGGCGGTCAGGACGGCGAGCGCGGCACGCGAACGGCGGCGGCCGACACGCGAACGTCCACGCTCGGAACGTCCACGTTCGACAGGCGTCCGCCGGCCCGTCCGCTGACCCATACCGGTCCCACCCCTCGCCTCGTGCCTCCAACGTCCTCAACCCATGACACCGCGCCAGGGTTCCCGAGGGCGGAGATGCAACGGCTCACACCCGTACAAGCGTCCTGCCGGGTGAATGGCAGAGGTTTGTCGGCACCGGGACCGACGGTACGTCACACTCCTTGCCCGGTCGCACGGTAGCCTCGCCATCAACGCGGCCCGCCCGGCCGCGACCGTTCCGCCCGTTCCGAGATGTCCCGCTCAGCCCGGAGGTTCCGGTGACGACACGTGGAGTTCTGTACGTGCACTCCGCGCCGCGCGCGCTCTGCCCGCACGTCGAGTGGGCCATCGCCGGGGTGCTCGGCACGCGCGTCGGCCTGGACTGGATCCGGCAGCCCGCCGCGCCCGGCACCTGGCGCTCGGAGTTCTCCTGGCAGGGCCAGGCCGGCACCGCCTCCAAGCTCGCCTCCGCACTGCGCGGCTGGCAACTGCTGCGCTTCGAGGTCACCGCGGAGCCGTCCGCGAACGCCGAGGGCGAGCGCTACAGCTGCACTCCCGACCTCGGCATCTTCCACGCCGTCACCGGCATCCACGGCGACATCCTCATCCCCGAGGACCGGCTGCGCGCCGCCCTGGTCCGCTCCCAGCGCGGCGAGACCGACCTGGAGTCCGACATCGCCAAGCTCCTCGGCAAGCCCTGGGACGACGAACTGGAGCCCTTCCGCTACGCGGGCGAGGGCGCCCCGGTCCGCTGGCTGCACCAGGTGGTCTGAAGCGCCCCGAAGGGGCGCGGGTCTCTGCCGATGTGCGGCTCCGCCGCGTGGGCGCGACCAGCCACGTACGACCCGCACCCGGCAACCCACGGACGACGATGGCCCGAGCCCCTCCGAGGGGGCCCGGGCCATCAAACGTTCGGATCAGCCGCTCAGACCGTCCGGAACGCGAGTACGACATTGTGGCCGCCGAAGCCGAACGAGTCGTTCAGCGCGGCGATCCGGCCCTCGACGGGCAGCTTCCGGGCCTCGCCCCGGACGATGTCCGCGGCGGCCTCGGCCTGGGGGTCGAGGTTCTCGACGTTGATGGTCGGCGGCGCCACCCGGTGGTACAGGGCGAGCACCGTCGCGACGGACTCCACGCCGCCCGCGCCACCGAGGAGGTGACCGGTCATCGACTTGGTGCCGGAGACCGCCATGTGGTCGACGTCGTCGCCGAGGACCTTGCGCAGCGCCTTCAGCTCGGCGATGTCGCCGGCCGGCGTCGAGGTGGCGTGCGCGTTGACGTGCACGATCTCGGCCGGGTCGAGGTCGGTGTTGTCCAGCAGGTGCTGCAGGGCGTGCGAGATGCCGCGGCCCTCCGGCTCCGGCTGCACGATGTCGTGGCTGTCGGCGGAGATGCCCTGGCCGACCGCCTCCGCGTAGACCCGGGCACCGCGTGCCGCGGCGTGCTCGGCGGACTCCAGGACGAGGACGCCGGCGCCCTCACCGAGGACGAAGCCGTCGCGACCCGTGTCGAAGGGGCGGGAGGCGCCCTGCGGGTCGTCGTTGTTCTTGGACATCGCCATCATGTTGCCGAACGCGGCGATGGGCAGCGGGTGGATCGCCGCCTCCGTGCCACCCGCGACGACGACGTCGGCGCGGCCGGTGCGGATCATCTCGATGGCGTAGCCGATGGCCTCGGCGCCCGACGCGCAGGCGGAGACCGGCGTGTGCACGCCCGCCCGGGCGCCCACGGCGAGGCCCACGTTGGCCGACGGGCCGTTCGGCATCAGCATGGGGACGGTGTGCGGGGAGACGCGGCGGACGCCCTTCTCCTTGAGCACGTCGTACTGGTCGAGCAGGGTCGTCACGCCGCCGATGCCGGAGGCGATGACCGCGCCGAGCCGGTCGGGGTCGACGCCGGCGCCCTCGCCCTCGGTCGCCTCGCCGGCCTTGCCGGTGAAACCGGCGTCCTTCCAGGCCTCCTGCGCGGCGATCAGCGCGAACTGAGCCGAACGGTCCAGTCGGCGGGCCTGGGGCCGCGGGATGACCTCGGAGGGGTCCACGGCGACCGGTGCGGCGATGCGGACGGCCTGGTCGGCGGCCCACTCCTGCTCCAGGGGCTTGACGCCGGACTTGCCGGCGACCAGGCCCTCCCAGGTAGAGGCTGCGTCGCCACCCAGCGGTGTGGTTGCGCCGATACCGGTGACGACCACGGTGCGATTGGTCGAGCTCACGGGAATTCTTTCTCCAACGGGATACGGATTCGTACGGCGCCACCGCCGGGTGGCGGGGCAGTCAGCCCAGAGGCAGTGATCGGGTGATCAGCTCTGGTGCTTGAGGATGTAGTCGGTCGCGTCGCCGACCGACTTGAGGTTCTTGACGTCCTCGTCCGGGATCTTGACGTCGAAGCGCTCTTCGGCGGCGACGACGACCTCGACCATGGACAGCGAGTCGACGTCCAGGTCGTCGGTGAAGGACTTGTCCAGCTGGACGTCCTCAACCGGGATGCCGGCGATCTCGTTCACGATCTCGGCGAGACCGGCGACGATCTCTTCCTGAGTGGCGGCCATGATGGCGCTCCTTCGTTGTTTTCAGAGGGTGTGGCGGCCCGCCGCGTCAGCGGCAGGTGTTGCTGGTCTCCGTTCCGGACCGAGTGATCCGGCACGGAGTGCCTAGGGGAGGGTAACGACCGTCGCGGCGTAGACGAGACCCGCCCCGAAGCCGATGACGAGCGCGGTGTCGCCGCTCTTGGCCTCGCCGGTCGCCAGGAGCCGCTCCATCGCGAGCGGAATCGAGGCGGCCGAGGTGTTGCCGGTGGTGCGGATGTCACGGGCGACCATGACGTGCTCCGGCAGCTTCAGCGTCTTCACCATCGAGTCGATGATCCGCACGTTGGCCTGGTGCGGGATGAAGACGTCCAGGTCGTCCGGGCTGATCCCGGCCGCGTCCAGCGCCTGCTGAGCGACCTTCGCCATCTCGAACACGGCCCAGCGGAACACCGCCTGGCCCTCCTGCGTGATCGCAGGAAACTTGACGTTGCCCTCGGAGTCGAGGGGCAGTTCGGAGACGTCGCCGATCCGGAAGCGGTCCCACGGCACCGTCTGCTTGATCGTCTCGGACTTGTCGCCCTCCGAGCCCCAGACGGTCGGGCCGATCGCCGGCTCCTGGGACGGGCCGACCACGACCGCGCCGGCGCCGTCGCCGAACAGGAAGGCCGTGGCCCGGTCCTCCAGGTCGGTCAGGTCCGAGAGCCGCTCCACGCCGATGACCAGGACGTACTCCGCCGAGCCTTCGACGATCATGCCCTTGGCGAGGGTCAGACCGTAGCCGAAGCCCGCGCAGCCCGCCGAGATGTCGAAGGCCGCGGCCTTGTCCGTGCCCAGCTTGTCGGCGATCTCGGTGGCGACGGCCGGGGTCTGGCTGAAGTGCGACACGGTCGACACGACCACGGCGCCGATCTGTGAGGCGTCGATACCGGCGTCCGCGATGGCCTTGCCGGACGCCTCGATCGACATCGCGGCGACGGTCTCCTCGGGACCCGCCCAGTGGCGCGTCTCGATGCCGGAGCGCGAGCGGATCCACTCGTCGGACGAGTCGATCTTCTCGAGGATCACCTCGTTCGGCACGACCCGGGTCGGGCGGTAACCGCCGACGCCGAGGATGCGCGCGTACGGGGCGCCCTTGCTGGGCTTGATCTTCGACATGCTCTCGCGCTCCTTGTCAGGCCTGCTGGCCGTGCTCGGCGACGAGCTCGCGGGCCGCGTCGAGGTCGGCGGGTGTCTTGAGGGCCAGCGTCTTCACCCCGGGCAGCGCGCGCTTGGCCAGCCCGGTCAGCGTGCCGCCCGGGCACACCTCGATCAACGCGGTGACGCCCAGCTCCTTGAACGTCTCCATGCACCGGTCCCAGCGGACCGGGTTGGCGACCTGGCCGACGAGGCGCTCCAGCACCTCGGCGCCGGTGGCGACGGCCCGCCCGTCCTTGTTGGAGACGTACGTCACCTTCGGGTCGGCCGGCGTGAGCGCCTTCGCGGCCTCGGCGAGCTTGTCCACCGCGGGGGCCATGTGGTGCGTGTGGAACGCGCCGGCCACCTTCAGCGGGACGACCTTGCGCACGCCCTCGGGCTTGTCGTCGTTCAGCGCGGCCAGCTGTTCCATGGTGCCGGCCGCCACGATCTGACCGGCGCCGTTCACGTTCGCCGGGGTCAGACCGAGCTTCTCCAGATGGGCCACGCTCACCTCGGGGTCGCCGCCGAGCAGCGCCGACATGCCGGTCTCGGTGACCGCGGCGGCCTCGGCCATGGCCAGGCCCCGACGGCGTACGAGGGTCAGCGCGGCGGTGTCGTCGAGGACGCCCGCGAACGCGGCGGCGGTGATCTCACCGACGCTGTGGCCCGCGACCGCGCCCGGCGCGATCTCGGCCATGTCACCGAGTGCCGCGGCGGAGAGGATTCCGGCGGCGACCAGCAGCGGCTGGGCGACGGACGTGTCACGGATCTCGTCCGCGTCGGCCTTCGTGCCGAAGTGGGCGAGATCGAGTCCAATGGCGTCGGACCACGCGGCGACGCGGTCCGCGGCACCGGGAAGGGCGAGCCAGTCAGTCAGGAAGCCGGGCGTCTGGGCGCCCTGGCCGGGAGCGACGAGTACGAGCACTCTCACACTCTCTCTTGAGGACGGCCACGACCGCCCGTGGGGACAGGGACGAAGAACACGAGGGTGTTTTGTGGACCCCCGACAAAAGCTTAGAGTTGCTGATCTCCATCGGCCAGACGCCCCAGGATGAGCGCGATCCGCAGTGTGAACGCAGACCGTACATCAGAGGGTGACCATCCGGTGACGTCAGTCACACGTCGGAGCCGGTAGCGCACGGTGTTCGGGTGAACGAAGAGCATCCGGGCGGCGCCCTCGAGGCTGCTCGCCTGCTCGAGATAGACGCTGAGCGTCTCCAGCAGCGCGGCCCCGGCCTCCTCCAGTGGTCTGTAGATCTCCTCCACCAGCTGCACGCGGGCCGAGGGGTCGGAGGCGATCGCGCGCTCCGGCAGCAGATCGTCCGCCAGCACCGGACGCGGCGCGTCCGGCCAGGCGGTGCACGCCTTGAGCCCGGCCGCGGCGGCCTGCGCGGACCGGGTCGCGGCCAGCAGGTCCGGCACCACCGGGCCGGCCACCACGGCGCCCTGCGCGAACGGTCCGATCAGCGACTTCGCGACCGCCAGCGGATTGTCGCTGCCACCCGCGATCACCACCAGCCGGTCCCCGAGCACCCCGGTCAGCACCTGGAGCTTGGCGTGCCGGGCCGCGCGCCGGATGGCCTCCACGGTCAGCTCGGAGTCACCGTCGGGGGCGGTGCCCAGCACCACGCACACGTGCTCGGGCGAGTTCCAGCCCAGGGCGGCGGCCCGGGACACGGCCCCCTCGTCGGCCTCCCCGCTGAGCACGGCGTTCACCACCAGGGACTCCAGCCGCGCGTCCCAGGCACCGCGTGCCTCGGCGGCCTGCGCGTAGACCTGGGCGGTGGCGAAGGCGATCTCCCGGGCGTACACGAGCAGCGCCTCGCGCAGCACCGACTCGTCGCCCGGGGCGGCGACCTCGTCGATCGCGGACTCCATGACCTCGATCGTGGTCCGCACCATCTCGACGGTCTGCCGCAGCGTGATCGCCCGGGTCAGCTCGCGCGGCGCGGTGCCGAAGACGTCGGTGGAGATGGCCTGGGGGGCGTCCGGGCGGCGGAACCACTCGGTGAAGGCGGCGATGCCCGCCTGGGCCACCAGCCCGATCCAGGAGCGGTTCTCCGGTGGCATGGCCCGGTACCACGGCAGCGTCTCGTCCATCCGCGCGATGGCCTGCGCGGCGAGCGACCCGGAGGACTGCTCCAGCCGCTTCAGGGTCGCGGTGTGCGGGTGGACGGCGTGCGCCCCGGGCTCGGGCATGCTTGTTTCGGGTTCGGGCACGTGGACAAGACTGCCTTATCGGGACGGGTGAGCGTGTCGCCGGGTCTACGGTGGACGACGTGATGGACGTACGGCGCGCCGACGAGCGCTACCCCGGAGGCGACGCGGCGGCCGGCATCGAGTCGCGGCACGCCTTCTCCTTCGGACCCCACTACGACCCCGGCAACCTGCGCTTCGGGGCGCTGATCGCCTGCAACGAGGAGCGCCTCGCGCCCGGCGCCGGCTTCGACGAGCACCCGCACAGCCACACCGAGATCGTCACGTGGGTGGCCGAGGGGGAACTGACCCACCGCGACACCGCGGGCCACGAGACGACCGTGCGGGCCGGGGACGTGCAACGCCTCAGCTCGGCGGGCGGCGTCCGCCACGTCGAGCGCAACGACGGCGCCGCGCCCCTGACCTTCGTGCAGATGTGGCTGGCCCCGCGCGACCCCGGCGGCGACCCCGCCTACGAGATCGTCCGCGGCATCGCCGACTCCACCCCGTACGCCGTGCCCGAGGCGGGCGCGATGCTGCACGTGCGCCGCCTGACGGCGGGGGAGCGGACGGCGGTGCCGGACGGGGCGTACGTCTACGTCCACGTCGTGCGCGGCGACGTACGCCTGGACGGCGAGGAACTGGGCCCGGGCGACGCGGCCCGCGTCACGGACGCCGACGGCGTGGACGCGGTGGCGGTGACCCCGGCCGAGCTGCTCCTCTGGGAGATGTCCTAGACCTCGGCGGCCTCGGCGAGGACCGCATCGGTGAAGGGCGGCCACACCTCGGCCGCCCAGGGGCCGAACGCCCGGTCGGTGAGCGCCACGCAGGCGAGCCGGGCATCGGGGTCGATCCACAGGAACGTACCGGACTGACCGAAGTGCCCGAAGGTGCGCGGAGAGGACGACGCGCCCGTCCAGTGCGGGGACTTGGAGTCGCGGATCTCGAAGCCCAGCCCCCAGTCGTTGGGGTTCTGGTGCCCGTAGCCCGGCAGCACGCCCTTCGTGCCCGGGTACTGCACCGTCATCGCCTCGGCGACCGTGCGCGGGTCCAGCAGCCGCGGCGCCTGCACCTCGGCGGCGAAGCGCAGCAGGTCCTCGACCGTGGACACCCCGTCCTTCGCCGGGGAGCCGTCGAGGGTGGTGGCCGTCATGCCCAGCGGCTCCAGCACGGCCTGCCGCGCGTACTCGGCGAACGGGATGTCCGCCGCCTTCGCGATGTGGTCGCCGAGCTGCTCGAAACCGGCGTTGGAGTACAGCCGGCGTTCCCCGGGCGGGGCGGTCACCCGGTGCTCGTCGAAGGCCAGACCCGAGGTGTGCGCGAGCAGGTGACGGACCGTCGACCCGGCGGGACCGGCGGGCTCGTCCAGTTCGACGGCACCCTCCTCGTACGCGACGAGTGCCGCGTACGCCGCGAGCGGCTTGGTGACCGAGGCGAGGGGAAACCGCTGCCCGACCGGGCCGTGGGTTCCCAGGATCGTGCCGTCGGCTCGTACGACACCCGCCGCGGCGCCGGAGACCGGCCAGTTCTCGATCAACGCGAGGCTCTTCAAGGACATGCCACCGAGCCTAAGCCTCACAGGTACAGCCTCATGGAGGGGGTCGTGTCGCGGGTGAAGCCGAGGGACTCGTAGAGGGGCTCCGCGTCGGGGGACGCGGTGAGCATGACGTGCCCCGCGCCCCGCTCGCGGAACCACTCCAGCAGCTCGTCCATGCAGGCGCGGGCATACCCGCGGCGCCGGGCGTCCGGGTCGGTGGCGACGCTGAAGACGTACCCGAGCAGCCCGCCGGGCCTGTTCGGCCCCCCGATCCGGTACTCCAGCGTGCCCACCACCAGCGCCGCCAGCGCCTCCTGCCGCTCGGGGTGGTCGACGACGAACGCCGCGAACTCCCCGTCCGGGTCGGCCAGCCGCTCCCGCAGGCCGGGCAGGGAGGCGGCCTGCCAGTCGGTGGGGGCGGCGGGACTCACCGAATCGATCATCACCTGACGCAGACGGAGCACTTCCTCCGCGTCCTCGGCCAGGGCACGACGTACGAGACTCATGCCGGCACGCTAATGACCGGCCGCAGCGCGTGTCCTGGGGATTTCCCGCGGTGGCCCGCTCACCGTCGCCTTCTCACCGTGGCCGCTTGCTTGGAGTGCACTCCAAGGCCATAGCGTGGAGCGCATGACGGTGATGCAGACCACTGCCGGGACCCTCGGGCCGAACGCCACCAGAACAGACATCTGCTCCGCCCCGCCCCGGCGCCACCCGCGCCCCGACGGGCAGGACCACTACACCATCAGCGAGGTCGTCGCCTTCACCGGACTGACCGCCCACACGCTGCGCTGGTACGAGCGGATCGGCCTGATGTCCCACATCGACCGCTCGCACACCGGGCAGCGCCGCTACAGCAACCGCGACCTGGACTGGCTCGACTTCGTCGGCAAACTGCGCCTGACCGGCATGCCGGTCGCCGACATGGTCCGGTACGCGGAGCTGGTGCGCGAGGGCGAGAGCACCTACCTCGACCGGCGGGAACTGCTGGAGTCCACGCGCCGCGACGTGCTGACGCGGATGGCCGAGCTCCAGGACACCCTCGCCGTACTCGACCGGAAGATCAGCTTCTACGGGGACGCCGGACGCGCCCGTGAAGGAGAGAGGACCCGATGACCGACAGCAGGATCCCGACGGTGCGGCTCGGCGACGACGGCCCGGAGGTGGGAGTCCAGGGCCTCGGCTGCATGGGCATGAGCTTCGGATACGGCCCGTCGGACGGCGACGCGTCGCGGGCGACCCTGGAACGGGCGCTGGAGCTGGGCGTCACGCTCTACGACACGGCCGACGCGTACGGCGCCGGTGAGAACGAGCGGTTCCTGTCGCCGTTCTTCAAGGCCCACCGCGACGAGGTGGTCATCGCGACCAAGTTCGCCCTGTCGATCCCGCCGGACGAGCCGACGAAGCGGATCATCCGCAACGACCCGCCGTACATCCGCCGGGCGGTCGAGGCGAGTCTGGGCCGCCTGGGCGTCGACGTGATCGACCTCTACTACATGCACCGGCGCGACGTGAACGTGCCGATCGAGGAGACCGTCGCCGTCATGGCGGACCTGGTCCGCGAGGGCAAGGTGAAGCACCTCGGGCTGAGCGAGGTGACGGGCGACGAGCTGCGGGCCGCGCAGACGGTGCATCCGATCGCCGCCGTGCAGTCGGAGTGGTCGCTGTTCAGCCGGGACATCGAGGCGGGCGTGGTGCCGGCCGCCCGCGAACTCGGCGTGGCCCTCGTCCCGTACTCGCCGCTCGGCCGGGGCTTCCTCACCGGCGCCTTCGCCGACGCCGACCAGGACCTCACAGCCGGCGACTTCCGTCGGCAGCAGCCCCGCTTCACCGGCGGCAACGCGGCGGCCAACGCGGCCCTGCTCGACCCGGTCCGCACGGTCGCCGAGGCCCACGACGCCACCCTCGGGCAGATCGCCCTGGCCTGGGCCCAGCAGCGGGCGCGGGTGCACGGCCTGCCGGTGATCCCGATCCCGGGCACCCGGAAGCCGACGCGGGTGGCGGAGAACGCGGGTGCTACGCGGATCGTCCTCACCGAGCAGGAGCTGTCCCTGCTGGAGCCGATCGCGGACAAGGTGGCGGGGGACCGCTACGCGGACATGTCGTTCACGTCCGCCGGACGCGAGTAGTCACAGCTCCGCCAGCAACTCCGCCTTCTTCGAGGAGAACTCCTCGTCCGTGACCAGCCCCGCCTGATGCAACTCCCCGAGGTGCCGGATCCGCTCGGCGATGTCCGCGGGGTCACGCCGAGGGGCCGGCACCGGAACCGGCACCGCCGGGCCGCGGTCCCGCACCGCCGCCAGCACCGCCGCCGCGAACGGCAGTGACTCGTGCACCGGCCCGTACCCGAGCCCGAACACGACCGAGGCGGGGTCCTGGTCGGCCTGCGGAGCGACCGCCGCGGCGTCCCGCGGCAGCAGCCGCAGATACCCCTCGAACATCTCGGGGGACCGCCACTCCACCCCGCCCAGGCCGGCGACCGGGAAGGTCTGGTCGCCGGCCTTCCACTTCGCCGACGACGCGCCCGTCCAGAACCACCGGAACGTCACCGACGTCCCGTCGAAGGACGCCTTGCCGTCGTAGGCCTTGAAGTGCAGCGGTGCCTCGGGCGCCGGGACCAGGTACCGCTCGGTCTTGCCGGACTCGCTCAGCAGACCGCGCAGCTCGTCGGCGTAGTACTCCGCGAGCGTCTCCCGCTCGGCGGGCAGCACCAGCCGGTACGGGTCGCTGCCCTCCTTCAG
This sequence comes from Streptomyces sp. BB1-1-1, assembly GCF_031597775.1. Lineage (NCBI taxonomy): Bacteria > Bacillati > Actinomycetota > Actinomycetes > Kitasatosporales > Streptomycetaceae > Streptomyces > Streptomyces sp. BB1-1-1. The sequence continues at coordinate 6,018,253 of NZ_CP134203.1, forward strand.
CTGTCCGGCCGCCGCCTCCATCAGCGGATCGGCGCCCGGGCGCGGCTCGACGCGCAGCACGACGGTGCCGCGCCTGCCGGGCGTGAGCGTCACCCCGGCGATCGCCTCCAGGGGGACGCGGCGTTCCCCCAGCGCCTGGAACAGCTTGGGTGTTCGAATCCCCCGTTCGTAGCGGATGAGCACGGAGTCGGACTCGAACTCCCAGGCGGCATGAAATCCGGCCAGTACGTCACCCATGCGGCTCATCGTATGCGGCACGAGCTCCTCCGTCCCTCCCCGTGCAAACCGGAGTTTCTGCGCCTCTACGCGCGTCCGGCCGTCGCTGCTGCGGACAAATCCGCCCGGCATGTGTCGTCTTCCTTGGCGCAGGCCAGCGTGCGGTATGCGCCAACGCCGATCTGCGCGAAGTTCCGCAGGCTCTCCGTGCCCGGTACGAAGTAGCCGCCGTGCCCCTCGGCGCCCCGCGCGGACAGCACCCGCGCCCCGAACGCCGCGGACACCGGGTCGGCGCCGTGCCCGAGGCCGCCGACCTCCAGGTAGGGCACGTCCTGGATCCAGTCGTCGGCGTCCCGCATCGCCCACACCCGGGCGGAGGTGCGCAGGCCGGTGGCCTTCTCGACGCGCATGCCGGGGCTGCCGGCCACCGCTATGTCCTTGACCCGGCCGGGCAGCGTGTCGGCGGCGAGGCCGCACACCACCGAGCCGTAGCTGTGGCAGAACAGCGAGACGGGGGACCGGCCGGGCAGCGCGCGCAGCAGCGCGTTCAGCCGGACGGCCCCGTGCTCGGCGCGCGTCGCCGTCGCCGCCTCCATGCCGAGGCCGCTGGGGGAGGTGTAGTCGGCCCAGGCGATCACGGCCGTACGCGTGTCGGGGCTCGCCGTGCGCTCGGCCGTGTACAGCGACTCGGCCATGCCGACGGGCGCCGAGTACTTGCGGTCGGTGCGCTGGAAGGTGAGCAGTTCCGTGTCGACGCCGGGCACGATTACGGAGACGCGCTCGGCGCGGTTCAGGTTCCCGAACACCTCGGCGACCTTGCCCGAGCCCGTCGGGTCGAAGGCGAGGATGTGGCGGCCGGGGTTCAGCAGCGAGTCGTAGCCGTGCGCGCGCCGGCCCGCCTCGCGCTGCCCGGACAGGGACAGGCGCTTGTCGTGCATGCGCAGTCGCTCCACGGCCCGTGCCTTGCGGATCGCCGCGCGGTTGGCGAGGTAGCGCAGCTCGACGGGGGCGCCGTTCATGTTGCCGACGGCCAGCGGGTAGCGCCGGGCCAGGCTCGCGCGCTGCCATTCGGTGAGCGAGGCGAAGAAGCGGGCCAGCCGGGACGGGGCCGCCTGCGCGTCGGGCAGCCGGCGTCCGTCGATCCGGCCGTGCTCCCATGCCGAGACCGACGCTTCGAGGGCCGTGGGTCCCCGCTGGTTGCGCAGGGCGGTCCAGCCGGTGGTGGCCAGCATCACGAACACCACGGCCAGGGCGAGCAGTGCGCGCCAGACGTTCAGCTGCGGGGAGGTGTCGAAGGAAGTCACTGGGAGGACACACTAGGAGAACGGGACGGTCTCGCGTGAATCCAGTGACACGGATCACGTTTCGGGCGTGTGCTACGGGGTTGGGTCCGCCGGTCCGGGCTGTTCGGCCCGTCCGGAACCGGGGCGGCCCCGCCAGTTCCCGGTGAGGGCGGGCTCCACCTGGTCGAGGTAGGAGGAGGTCAGGTCGCGCAGCGCCGCGAGACTGGCGTCGTCCCGCGCCGACCAGATCCGTTCGGTCACCCGCATCACCGCTCCGAAGACGGCCACTACCACGCGGGGCCGAGGGTCCGTGTCCACGTCCAGTCCCTCGCGGTCGGCGATGACGAGCGCGATCTCCTCCTCCAGCTCCGTCGCGCGCCGCAGATGGGCGGCGAGCAGCGCGGGCGTCGACTCGATCACCCGGTAGAAGCGCATGTGCAGTTCGAGCGGGACCAGCTGCTCGACGGACTCGCCGATGGTGTCCCAGCTCGCCACGAGGGCCTGGCGCAGCGCGTCCAGCGGTGCCTCGACGGGCGGCCGGCCGCGTACGGCCTCGACGAAGTGCGACTCCGCGAGCCGCGACACGAAGAAGGCCGCCTCCTCCTTGCTGGCGAAGTAGCGGAAGAAGGTGCGCTGCGAGACATCGGCCGTCTCGGCGATGTCGTCGACGGTCGTCTCCTCGTAGCCACGCTCGGTGAACAGTTCGAGAGCGGAACGCAGCAGCGTGTCCCGGGTGCGCTGCTTCTTGCGTTCGCGCAGGCCCGAAGGGGTGGCTGTGTCCGCCATGTTCAAAGGTTCGCTCCTCGGATCGGCGCCGGCGTGTTGCCTCGCCGTTCGTTTTCGCAGTTCAGGCTATCGGGAGATGTCGTGTCAGTTACCGACTAGTGAAATGGTTTGTCAACTGTCAGTGGCTGTCATTAGCCTCGAATGTATGACTAGTCAGACCACCATCGACAAGACGGGGGCGGGGGGCGGGGGAGCGTCGTCCGGCCCGTTGGGCCCGGCGCCGGCCAGCGGACTGCGCGGCCACCCGTGGCTCACCCTCATCACCGTCGCTGTAGGGGTCATGATGGTGGCCCTCGACGGCACCATCGTGGCCATCGCCAACCCGGCGATCCAGGTCGACCTGAAGGCCAGCTTCGCCGACGTCCAGTGGATCACCAACGCCTACTTCCTCGCCCTCGCGGTCTCCCTGATCACCGCGGGCAAGCTCGGTGACCGTTTCGGGCACCGGCAGACCTTCCTCATCGGAGTGGTCGGCTTCGCCGCCGCCTCCGGTGCCATCGGCCTGTCCGACACGATTCCGCTGGTCGTCGCCTTCCGTGTGCTCCAGGGCGTGTTCGGCGCCCTGCTGATGCCGGCCGCGCTCGGCCTGCTGCGGGCCACCTTCCCGGCCGAGAAGCTCAACATGGCCATCGGCATCTGGGGCATGGTCATCGGCGCCTCCACCGCGGGCGGTCCGATCCTCGGCGGCGTGCTGGTCGAGCACGTCAACTGGCAGTCCGTGTTCTTCATCAACGTGCCGGTGGGCGTCATCGCCGTCGTCCTCGGCGTCATGATCCTGCTGGACCACCGCGCGGAGAACGCACCGCGCTCCTTCGACGTCCTGGGCATCGCGCTGCTCTCCGCAGCGATGTTCTGCCTGGTCTGGGCGCTCATCAAGGCCCCCGAGTGGGGCTGGGGCGACGGCAAGACGTGGCTGTTCCTCGTCGCGTCCGTCGCGGGCTTCGGACTGTTCGCCTTCTGGGAGACGAAGGTCAAGGAGCCGCTGATCCCGCTGGCGCTGTTCCGGTCGGTGCCGCTGTCGGCGGGTGTGGTGCTGATGGTCATGATGGCCATCGCCTTCATGGGCGGCCTGTTCTTCGTGACGTTCTACCTCCAGAACGTGCACGGTATGAGCCCGATCGACGCCGGCCTGCACCTGCTGCCGCTCACCGGCATGATGATCGTCGGCTCGCCGCTCGCCGGCGCGATGATCACCAAGGTCGGCCCGCGCATCCCGCTCGCGGGCGGCATGGCGTTCACCGCGCTCGCCATGTACGGGATGTCCACGCTGGAGACGGACACCGGCAGCGGCATCATGTCGCTCTGGTTCGCCCTGCTGGGCCTGGGTCTCGCGCCGGTCATGGTCGGCGCCACCGAGGTCATCGTCGGCAACGCGCCGATGGAGCTGTCCGGCGTCGCCGGCGGCCTCCAGCAGGCGGCGATGCAGATCGGCGGCAGCCTCGGTACGGCCGTACTGGGTGCCGTGATGGCGTCCAAGGTCGACAGCGACCTGGCCGGCAACTGGGCGGACGCCGGCCTTCCGGAACTGCCGCCGGAGCAGCTGGGCCAGGCCTCCGAGGCGGTCCAGGTCGGCGTGGCGCCGGTGGCCGAGGGCATGCCGGAGCAGATGGCCGCGAAGGTCACGGAAGTCGCGCACGACACCTTCATCTCCGGCATGAGCCTGGCCTCGCTCGTCGCCGCCGGTGTCGCGGCCGTCGCCGTGCTGGTCGCGTTCCTCACCAAGCGTGGGGAGAACGCGGAGGCCGGCGCGGGCGTGGGCCACATCTGACGGAACACCGGGCGCGTCCGGCCCGGCTCCGTCCGTCTCCGGCCCGCTCCGGTCCGTACGTCTCCGGTCCGCTCCGTACGTCTCCGGCCCGTCTCCGGCCCTGTTCGCCTATCCGGGTGACAGGGCCGGAGAACCCTCCCCTTCGACGGACCCCGCAGGTCACAGTGGGTCAAGTCCTCCGCAGGGCACGGGGGGCGAGAAGCTGCGGCGCGCTGCTGGAGGGGGGCAGCGCGCAGGCAGCGCGTTCGCGGCAGGCATAAGGCGCCGCACCGGGGTACCCGAACTCTACGAGGAGTTCAGGGAGTTGACGATGGCGAGCTTCGGACAGGGATCGCGCGGGCACCCCCGCTCACGTGGCCGGACGTGGTCACGGACCGGGCCGGATCGCGCGACGCTCGCGGTTGTCGGAGTCATCTGCGCGGTCGCCGGGTTCTTCGTGCTGGGGATCGTCCTCGGCCCCGTCGCGATCGTCTGCGGCTGGCTCGCCATGGGCCGAAGCTGGGCGGGTTCCCGCCCGGTCCCGGCCGTGGTCGCCCTGGTCCTGGGCATCATCGACACGGTCCTGGCAGCCCTCTGGCTCATCGGAGCGGCAACCCCGGGCTATGGCATGTTCTGACCCGGCACGGCCAGCGGTTCCCGACGCCGGTGGCTCGCCGGTTCCCCGTCGGCGGGGCCGCCGGGTACGGCGTCGTCCCTGGACGAGTCCGGCACCGCGCCGCCGGATCTCCGCAACTCGGCCACCTCCGTCCGCAGCGCCCGGACCTCCTCCGTCAGCGCCTGAAGGGCCTCGGTCCGCCGCCGCCCCTCCACGTCGTCCCGCTCGAACCTGGCGATGAACCATGCCGCGATGTTCGCGGTCACCACACCGAGCAGCGCGATCCCGGACAGCATCAGGCCGACGGCCAGCACCCGTCCCATCGCCGTGGTCGGCGCCAGGTCCCCGTACCCCACGGTGGTCATCGTCGTGAAGGACCACCACATGGCGTCACCCAGAGTCCGGATGTTCCCGTCCGGCGCGCTTCGCTCCACCGACAGCACCGCCAGCGACCCGAAGATCAGCAGCCCGACCACCGAGCCGGCGACATAGGTCGTCAGCCGGATCTGCGAGGCCATCCGCGCCCGCCGCCCCACCAGGAGCAGCGTCGAGACGAGTCGCAGCAGTCTGAGCGGCTGCAGCAGCGGCAGCACCACCGCGCAGAGGTCCAGCCAGTGGGTGCGGACGAACCTCATGCGGTGCGGGGCGAGGCGCAGCCGCACCAGATAGTCGAACGTGAACGCCCCCCACACCACCCACTCGGTGACCAGGCACGCCCGCGTCACGGCCGGGCTCGCCGAGCCGTCGACGATCGGCGTCGCGTAGGCGACGGCGAACAGCACGGCCAGCGCCAGCAGAGGCCGCTGGGTGTGCCGCTCCCAGCGTTCCTGCGCCGTTTGCCGCCTTGTGTCCGCGTCGGTGCTCATCCCCGCATCGTAGGTCCACCACCCGGACGGCCAGGAGGCGGCGGACTCCGAAGCCCGCCGCCTCCCCGCGTACCGCCGACGTGCTACGCGTCACCGCCCGCGACCCCCGGGTCCGCCGCCGCCACGTCGAGCAGCCGATACCGGTCGATCGCCTGCTTCAGCACCGACCGGTCGACCTTCCCCTCGCGCGCCAGCTCGCTCAGCACCCCCACCACGATCGACTCCGCGTCGATGTGGAAGAAGCGCCGTGCCGCACCGCGCGTGTCCGCGAAACCGAACCCGTCCGCGCCCAGCGACTGGTACGTCCCCGGCACCCATCGCGCGATCTGGTCCGGAACCGACCGCATCCAGTCGGACACGGCCACGAACGGTCCCTGCGCACCGGCCAGCTTCCGCGTCACGTACGGCACCTGCTGCTCCTCCTCGGGATGCAGCAGATTGTGCTCCTCACACGCCACCGCCTCGCGCCGCAGCTCGTTCCAGGAGGTCGCCGACCAGACGTCGGCGCGTACGTTCCACTCCTCAGCGAGGATCCGCTGCGCCTCCACCGCCCACGGCACCGCGACCCCGGACGCCATGATCTGTGCCGGGATCGAACCGTCCGTGCCCTCGCTGAAGCGGTGGATGCCCTTGAGGATGCCCTCGACGTCCACGTTCGCAGGCTCGGCGGGGTGCCGGATCGGCTCGTTGTAGACGGTGAGGTAGTAGAAGACGTCCTCGCCGTGCGGGTGCTGCTCGTCCGCGCCGTACATCCGGCGCAGCCCGTCCTTGACGATGTGCGCGATCTCGAAGCCGAAGGCCGGGTCGTACGCGACGCACGCCGGGTTGGTCGAGGCCAGCAGCTGCGAGTGGCCGTCGGCGTGCTGGAGGCCCTCGCCGGTCAGAGTCGTACGGCCCGCGGTCGCGCCCAGCACGAAACCGCGCGACAACTGGTCGCCCATCTGCCAGAACTGGTCGCCGGTGCGCTGGAAACCGAACATCGAGTAGAAGACATAGACCGGGATGAGTGGCTCGCCGTGCGTGGCGTACGCCGACCCGGCCGCGATCAGCGAGGCCGTGCAGCCGGCCTCCGAGATGCCGTCGTGCAGCATCTGCCCGTTCGGCGCCTCCTTGTAGGCGAGCAGCAGGTCCCGGTCCACGGACTCGTACTGCTGGCCGAGCGGGTTGTAGATCTTCGCACTCGGGAAGAAGGAGTCCATGCCGAACGTGCGGTACTCGTCCGGCGCGATCAGCACAAATCGCTTGCCGAGCTCCTTGTCCCGCATGAGGTCCTTGAGCAGTCGCACAAACGCCATCGTCGTCGCGATGGACTGCTGGCCCGACCCCTTCTTCACGGTCGCGTACGTCTTGTCGTCCGGCAGCGCGAGCGGTTTCGACCGCACGACGCGGGTCGGCACGTAGCCGCCGAGGCCGAGCCGGCGGTCGTGCATGTACTGCATCTCCTCCGTGTCCCGGCCGGGGTGGTAGTACGGCGGGGGGCCGGACTCCAGCTCCTTGTCGGAGATCGGCAGGTGCAGCCGGTCGCGGAAGCGCTTGAGGTCGTCGACCGTCAGCTTCTTCATCTGGTGCGTGGCGTTGCGGCCCTCGAAGTTCGGGCCCAGCGTCCAGCCCTTGATCGTCTTGGCCAGGATGACGGTGGGCTGGCCCTTGTGCTCCAGGGCCGCCTTGTACGCCGCGTAGATCTTCCGGTGGTCGTGACCGCCGCGCCCCAGGTGCAGGATCTGGTCGTCGGTCATGTTCTCGACCATGGCGCGCAGCCGGTGGTCGTCGCCGAAGAAGTGGTCGCGGATGTAGGCGCCGGACTCGGTGGCGTACGTCTGGAACTGGCCGTCCGGGGTCGTGTTCATGCGGTTGACCAGGACGCCGTCGCGGTCCTGGGCGAGCAGCGGGTCCCAGGTGCGGTCCCACACCAGCTTGATCACGTTCCAGCCGGCGCCCCGGAAGACCGACTCCAGCTCCTGGATGATCTTCCCGTTGCCGCGCACCGGGCCGTCGAGGCGCTGGAGGTTGCAGTTGACGACGAAGGTCAGGTTGTCCAGGCCCTCGCGGGCGGCGATGGACAGCTGGCCCAGCGACTCCGGCTCGTCCATCTCGCCGTCGCCGAGGTAGGCCCACACGTGCGACTTCGAGGTGTCCGCGATCCCGCGCGCGTGCATGTAGCGGTTCATCCGCGCCTGGTAGATCGCACCGATCGGGCCGAGGCCCATCGAGACCGTCGGGAACTCCCAGAAGTCCGGCATCGACCGCGGGTGCGGATACGACGACAGGGCGTTGGGCGCCGCGGACTTCTCCTGCCGGAAGCCGTCGAGGTGCTGCTCGCTGAGCCGGTCCAGCAGGTACGCGCGCGCGTAGATGCCCGGCGACGCGTGACCCTGGAAGAAGACCTGGTCACCGCCGTCGCCCTCGTCCTTGCCCCGGAAGAAGTGGTTGAAGCCCACGTCGTACAGGGAGGCCGAGGAGGCGAAGGTGGCGATGTGGCCGCCGACGCCGATGCCCGGCCGCTGCGCGCGCGAGACCATCACCGCGGCGTTCCAGCGGGTGGCGTTGAGGATCTTGCGCTCGATCTCCTCGTTGCCGGGGAAGAACGGCTCGCTCTTGGTCGGGATGGTGTTGACGTAGTCCGTGCTGCGCATCTCGGGCACGGCCACGCGCTTCTCGCGGGCCCGCTCGATCAGCCGCAGCATCAGATAGCGGGCCCGTTCCCGGCCGCGCTCGTCGACGGCGGCGTCGAGGGAGTCGAGCCACTCCTGGGTTTCCTCGGGATCGAAGTCAGGAACCTGACTCGGAAGGCCGCCAATGATGATCGGATTGCGATCACTGCGATCGGATGCGGAAGCCACGCTGTTCCTTCGCTGTCAGAGGGCCACATTGCCGGGTGTCCACGCCGATTCCCCGCCGATTCCCCATCGTGTACCTCGCGGGGGCAAACGTCATCTGTACCGTGGGGTAACCGGTTCCCCCATGGGGATCGGGGGCACGTTCATTCGAGTCTCGTACCCACACGTGGTTCCCAAATACGCAAACGGGGCAGAAAGGTGTGGTGTACGTCACCTTCGGTCTGGACGGCATGGCTGGAGTTGCGGCGACACGGCCGGGATCGTCACCGTTTCGGCGGTCCCAGTCGCCGGGTACTTGCGCGATCCGTCCCGCCCGTGTGGACTACGGCCAATGCTTCGCGCACGCGCGTGGCTGAGATATTCACCAAGACATGATCAGGAGGCAACCCGTGAGCGCGACCGCGGACCACGCGGAGGAGCGGACGAACCCTGCCGTCAGGCTGGGGTTCCAGCCCGGGCAGGTGGTCCAGGAGATCGGCTACGACGACGACGTCGACCAGGAGCTCCGCGAGGCCATTGAGGGCGCCGTCGAGGGCGAGCTGGTGGACGAGGACTACGAGGACGTGGCCGATGCCGTCGTGCTGTGGTTCCGTGACGACGACGGCGACCTGACGGATGCGCTGGTGGATGCCACCACGTACATCGAAGAGGGCGGGGCGATCCTGCTCCTCACGCCGAAGACCGGCCGTTCGGGGTACGTCGAGGCCAGCGACATTTCGGAAGCCGCGACGACGGCCGGACTGACGGCGTCCAAGAGCGTCAGCGTCGGAAAGGACTGGAGCGGCAGCCGGCTGGCTACGCCCAAGGCCGCCAAGTCCAAGCGGTAGCCGCCCAGGCTCCGCACCACACCCGGACCCCGTACGGGCCGACCGCCGTCGGCCCGTCCGCGGACCCGCGATGATCCCTGCGTAGGGTGGTTCCAGCGAACCACCCTACGAAGGGACGAACAGGACATGACGCTCCAGGTCGGCGACAAGGCCCCCGACTTCGAACTCAAGGACAACCACGGCGCGACCGTCCGGCTGTCCGACTTCCGCGGCCGGAAGAACGTCGTGCTGCTCTTCTACCCGTTCGCCTTCACCGGCGTGTGCACCGGCGAGCTGTGCGAGGTGCGCGACAACCTGCCGCAGTTCTCCGACCGCGACACCCAGGTGCTCGCCGTCTCCAACGACTCCATCCACACCCTGCGCGTGTTCGCCGAGCAGGAGGGCCTGGAGTACCCGCTGCTGTCCGACTTCTGGCCGCACGGCAACGTCTCGCGCGCGTACGGCGTCTTCGACGAGGACAAGGGTTGCGCCGTCCGGGGCACCTTCATCATCGACCAGGAGGGCGTGGTCCGCTGGACCGTCGTCAACGGCCTGCCGGACGCCCGTGACCTGACCGAGTACGTGAAGGCGCTCGACACTCTGTGATCGAGACGTGATCGACACCGTGTGATTTGTCGGTTCCAGGGCCTGCGGGGGGCGGGAACCCGTCACTAGGATCGAATCGTTGATCCGATATCCACGCACCACGGGGCTCCCCGCCCCAGGACACCAAATGGAGGACTCGTGGGAGTCAGCCTCAGCAAGGGCGGCAATGTTTCGCTGACCAAGGAGGCCCCCGGCCTGACCGCGGTCATCGTCGGTCTGGGGTGGGACATCCGCACCACGACCGGCACCGACTTCGACCTCGACGCCAGCGCGATGCTGCTGAACAGCGGCGGCAAGGTCTCGAGTGACGCGCACTTCATCTTCTTCAACAACCTCAAGAGCCCGGACGGGTCGGTCGAGCACACCGGCGACAACCTCACCGGTGAGGGCGAGGGCGACGACGAGCAGATCAAGATCGACCTCGCCACCGTCCCCGCCGACGTCGAGAAGATCACCTTCCCGGTCTCGATCTACGACGCCGAGAACCGCCAGCAGTCCTTCGGCCAGGTGCGCAACGCGTTCATCCGCGTCGTCAACCAGGCCGGCGGCGCCGAGATCGCCCGGTACGACCTGAGCGAGGACGCGTCCACGGAGACCGCCATGGTCTTCGGTGAGCTGTACCGGCACGGTGCGGAGTGGAAGTTCCGCGCCATCGGCCAGGGCTACGCCTCCGGCCTGCGCGGCATCGCGCAGGACTTCGGCGTGAACGTCTGAGTCACCGATACGTCCGAGGCCACCGCCTCGACCGTCCGGCGCCGCACGGTTTACGTGCGGCGCCGGACGTGCAGGAAACCCGAGAACCATCACCCGGGGAGGGATCACCATGGGCGTCACGCTTGCCAAGGGGGGCAACGTCTCCCTGTCCAAGGCCGCACCGAACCTCACACAGGTACTGGTCGGACTGGGCTGGGACGCGCGTTCCACCACCGGAGCACCCTTCGACCTGGACGCCAGCGCACTGGTGTGCAGCAGCGGCCGGGTGCTCGGCGACGAGTGGTTCGTCTTCTACAACCAGCTCAAGAGCCCGGACGGGTCGGTCGAGCACACCGGCGACAACCTCACCGGTGAGGGTGACGGCGACGACGAGTCGGTGCTGGTCGACCTCTCCGGGGTGCCGGCCCACTGCGACAAGATCGTCTTTCCGGTATCGATCCACATGGCCGACGAGCGCGGCCAGACCTTCGGCCAGGTCAGCAACGCCTTCATCCGGGTCGTCAACCAGGCCGACGGCCAGGAACTCGCCCGCTACGACCTGAGCGAGGACGCCTCCACGGAGACCGCGATGATCTTCGGTGAGCTCTACCGCTACCAGGGCGAATGGAAGTTCCGGGCGGTGGGACAGGGGTACGCGTCGGGGCTCCGGGGCATCGCTCTAGACTTCGGAGTCAACGTTTCGTAAAGCCGCGTACGGCGCGGGGGAGCCCCGTACACACACGATTGGGTAGCCAGTGGTTCTGAAAACCTTCGGGTGGTCGTTCGCGGTCACCGCGCTCGGCCTGGTGGCCGCGATCTTCTACGGGGGGTGGGCCGCTTTCGGCATCGTGGCGATCCTGTCCGTCCTGGAGATCTCGCTGTCCTTCGACAACGCGGTGGTCAACGCCGGGATCCTGAAGAAGATGAATGCCTTCTGGCAGAAGATCTTCCTCACCATCGGCATCCTGATCGCCGTCTTCGGCATGCGCCTGGTCTTCCCGGTCGTGATCGTGGCGGTCAGCGCGTCGCTCGGGCCGATCGAGGCCGTCGACCTCGCCCTCACCGACAAGGACCGCTATCAGGAGCTCGTGACGGACGCCCATCCGTCGATCGCCGCCTTCGGTGGCATGTTCCTCCTGATGATCTTCCTCGACTTCATCTTCGAGGACCGGGACATCAAGTGGCTGGGCTGGCTGGAGCGCCCGCTGTCCAAGCTGGGCAAGGTCGACATGCTGTCGGCCTGCATCGCCCTGATCGTGCTGCTGGTCTCCGCGATCACCTTCGGCGCCCACGCCCACCAGCACGGCGGCACCCACGCCGACAAGGCGGAGACGGTCCTGCTCTCCGGTATCGCGGGCCTGATCACCTATCTGGTCGTCGGTGGCCTCTCCGGCTTCTTCGAGGACAAGCTCGAAGAGGAGGAGGAGCGGGAGCACGAGGCCGAGGAGCAGGCCGAGCGCGCCGGCAAGCCCAAGTCGGCCGTCAAGCTGGCCGGCAAGGCCGCGTTCTTCATGTTCCTCTACCTGGAGGTCCTGGACGCGTCCTTCTCCTTCGACGGCGTCATCGGTGCCTTCGCCATCACCAACGACATCGTCCTGATGGCCCTCGGCCTCGGCATCGGCGCCATGTACGTCCGGTCGCTGACCGTCTACCTGGTCCGCGAGGGCACCCTCGACGACTACGTCTACCTGGAGCACGGCGCCCACTACGCCATCGGCGCCCTCGCCGTCGTCCTCCTGGTGACCATCCAGTACGAGATCAACGAGTTCATCACCGGCATGATCGGCGTGGTCCTGATCGGCGCCTCCTTCTGGTCCTCCGTGCGCCGCAACAAGCGGCTCGCCGAGGCCGGGGGAGACGGCGGCAAGGAGAAGGTGGAGGTCTCCTCCGGGGTGTGAAACCCCATTGTTCCCGGGCCGGGTTCGCTCCCGGTGCGCCTGCTCCTGCGGTGTGAACACGGCCCGGACGAGGAACGCTCTGTGCGGGGCGGCCGACGAGGACGACTCCTCGGGGCCGCCCCGTCGGCGGTCCGCGGTCGGTGGTTCGAGCGAAGGTGGGGGCGGGAATGGGCTTTTTGGACGGTCTGTGGCGCGGTCGCGAGTCCGAGTTCGACTCGGGCAGCGCGGCGACCAACTCCATCCAGCTGACCAAACGGCACAGCCAGGTCTCGCTGACCAAACAGGGCGCGGCGACCGGCAACCTGCGCATCAACCTCTCCTGGCGGATGCGGACCTCGGACATCATGGGCTCACAGCGCGAGAGCCTGCTGCGGCACCCCTTCAAGGCGCTCAAGCCCCCCGAGGTCGTCGGCCACAGCCAGAGCATGGTCAACGTCGACCTCGACCTCGGCTGCCTCTACGAGCTACAGGACGGCACCCGCGGGGTCGTCCAGCCGCTGGGCGGCTTCCTCGGCGACGTCAACGGCCCGCCGTACGTCAAGCTCAGCGGCGACGACCGCTTCGGCTCGGCCTCCGGCGAGACGATCTACGTCAATCTCGACCACAAGGACGCCATAAAGCGGCTCCTGCTCTTCGCCTACATCTACGACCAGACCCCGGCCTTCGACCGGACGCACGCCATCGTCACGCTCTACCCGAGCAACGGCCCCCGCATCGAGATAGGCCTCGACGAGCGCCATCCGCAGGCCCGGTCCTGCGCCGTGGTGATGATCGAGAACATCAAGGGCGAGATCTTCGTCCGTCGCGAGGTGAAGTTCGTGTACGGCTTCCAGGGCGAGCTGGACCGGCTGTACGGGTGGGGCCTGCAATGGGGCCGCGGGCACAAGAGCAAGGCGGAGCGCTGAGGCTCCGCCTGCCCTGCTGAGGGCCGTACCGCGATCGCCCGGGCGGCTACCGGCCGACGAACTGCGGTCCCTGCGGCGGCAGCCGAAAGTCCGGGTCGGGTGCCCCGGTGACCGGTGGCGGGTAGCCGTAGCCGGGCTGCGCGCCGGTGACCCCCGCCGCGGCGGGCGCCTGCGGATATCCGTACCCGGGCCGCCCGGCCGGCTGCGGGTAGCCGTACGCCGGCTGTGTCGTCGGAGGCTGCTGCGGATAGCCGTACGCGGGCTGTGCCGGCACTCCGGCGGGCTGCTCCGGGGGCAGCGGCCGCGAGACCTCCGGGAGGGGCTGCACGGTCGTCGGCTCGTCGGGGCCGACCGCCGGCGGGGCGGGCGTGGACTGGGCGGGCGTGTGCGGGACCGGTTCCGGCCGGGGGGCCGACACGGGGTCGTCCGCCCCCTCCGACTCGTCCACCGAGATGCCGAAGTCGGTCGCCAGGCCCTTGAGCCCGTTCGAGTAGCCCTCGCCCAGCGCCCGGAACTTCCAGCCCTCCCCGCGCCGGTACAGTTCGCCGCAGATCAGCGCCGTCTCCTGGCCCGTCTCCGGCTTGACGTCGAAGTACGCCAGCGGCTCCGCGTCCGCGGCCGTGGCGTCGTGCAGCAGGATGCGCAGCGACCGGACCCGGTCGAAGGCGACGCCGTCCGCCGAGGCGACCAGCAGGATGCGGCCCACGGACGGCTCGACCCCGGAGAGATCTGTCTGGATCGTGTCGGTCAGGCCCTCGTCGACCCGCTTCTTGCCGAGCCGCCAGACCTGACCCGAGGGATGCCGGGGCTGGTTGTAGAAGACGAAGTCCTCGTCGGAACGCACGCGGTCGTCGGGCCCCAACAGCAGCGCGGAGGCGTCGATGTCGGGGACCCCCTGCCCGGGTGTCCAGCGCAGCACGGCGCGTACCGTGGTGGCTTGCAGCGGGACGTTCGACCCCTTCAGCATCGCGTGCGTCATGCCGTCATCCTGCCCTCTCGGTCCTGGTCACGACAACGCGGGGGCGGGTACTCGGGCCGTGTCCGCTCACCTCGGGTCGCCGCCGTCGACACGGCCGGGTTACCTGGAATTCATGCCCAGTGGGAACCTCCGACATGGATACGTACGTACTATTACCGGCCACCTTTGGACACTTCACAGGTCGCCCAGACACCGCGGGGGAGTTTTAATGCATCATTTCGGACAGATTGCCCCTGATGTGCGGAAGCGTCTCTTCCACCAGGAGCCCTGCGCCTTCACGGCGGACTCTCCGGCCCGGCTGCTGTCCGCGGCCCTGGGCGCCACGCTCTACAGCCCCGCCACCCGCCCCAGGCTCGCCGACGACATCCTCAAGCAGGGCGTGAGCGGTGTGGTGTCGATGGTGCTGTGCCTGGAGGACTCGATCGACGACGCCGACGTGCCGGTCGGCGAGGCGAACCTCGTCGCCCAGCTCACGGACCTGGCGGCCCGTTCCGCCGCCGACGTCCCCCTGCTCTTCGTCCGGGTCCGCACCCCCGAGCAGATACCCGACCTCGTGCGGCGCCTCGGTCCCGCCGTGCGGCTGCTGTCCGGATTCGTGCTGCCGAAGTTCACCGAGGAACGCGGCGTGCCCTTCCTGGAGGCGCTCTCCGCTGCCGAGGCGGCCGCCGGCCACAGGCTCTTCGCCATGCCTGTACTGGAGTCGCCGGACCTGCTGTACCGGGAGTCCCGCGTGCAGACGCTGGAGGGCATCTTCCGCGCGGTCGACAAGTACCGCGACCGCGTGCTCGCCCTGCGTCTCGGCGTCACCGACTTCTGCTCCTCGTACGGGCTGCGCAGGGGCCCCGACATGACGGCGTACGACGTCCAGATCGTCGCCTCCGTGATCTCCGACGTGGTGAACATGCTCGCCCGGGCCGACGGCACCGGGTTCACGGTGACCGGGCCGGTATGGGAGTACTTCCGCGTCCAGGAGAGGATGTTCAAACCGCAGCTGCGGCAGAGCCCCTTCCTGGAGGTGCAGGCGGTCGAACTGCGTCAGAAGCTGATCGCACACGCCATGGACGGTCTGCTGCGGGAGATCTCCCTGGACCGCGCCAACGGCCTGCTGGGCAAGACCTGCATCCATCCCTCGCACGTGCTCCCCGTCCACGCCCTGTCCGTGGTCAGCCACGAGGAGTTCAGCGACGCCCAGGACATCCTGCGGCCGGAACGCGGCGGCGGGGGTGTACTGAGGTCCGCCTACACGAACAAGATGAACGAGGTGAAACCCCACCGCGCCTGGGCCGAGCGCACGCTGCTGCGGGCGGAGGTCTTCGGGGTGGCGAACGAGGACATCGGCTTCGTGGAACTCCTCGCCGCCGGCCTGTCCGACTGACCGCCCTGTCCGACTGAACGCAAGGAATCCATGACCGACGCAAGGGCCCACGCCGCGGTGGACAACGGGAGGCACGAGTACATGACCGAGAGGGCGCGCGCCGAGGGGCGCGCCGGAGTCTGGTCCGGCAGCTGGGTCGCCGAGCGGCTCGGCGTCGAGCTCGCCGGTGACGACACGCTGACCGGCCTGCTGGGGCTCGCCCTGCGCCGCAACCCCAAGCGGGCGCACCTGCTCGTCTCGAACGTGCTCGGCAAGCACGTCCCGCAGTCGCCCTCCGTCGTGTACGGCCACGGCGTCGCCCTCGGCAGGCGCGTCCGCGAACTGCTCGGCGCCGAAGCGGCCGCGCGCGCGGTCGTCCTCGGCTACGCGGAGACCGCCACCGGCCTCGGCCACTCGGTCGCCGACGGCCTCGGCCCCGCCCCGTACCTGCACTCCACCCGCCGTCCGGTCACCGGCGTCGTCCGGGCGGGCGGCTTCGAGGAGTCCCACTCGCACGCGACCTCCCACCTCCTGCTGCCCGAGGACCCGGCGCTGCTGGCCGGCGACGGGCCGCTGGTCCTCGTCGACGACGAGTTCTCCACCGGCAACACGGTGCTCAACACCGTCCGCGCTCTGCACGAGCGCTATCCCCGCAAGCGGTACGTCGTGGTGGCCCTCGTCGACATGCGCTCGCCCGCCGACGCCGGCCGGCTGGAGGAATTCGCCCACGACATCGGCGCCCGCGTGGACCTGGTGACGGCCGCCTCGGGCACGGTCCGGCTGCCGGAGGGCGTACTGGAGAAGGGACAGGACCTCGTCGCCCGGTACGAGACGCGAACCGCCGAGCCGGCCCCGGCCCGCCCGTCCGGCTCTGCCGCCGAGCCCGGCCCGGCCCGCCCGTCCGGATCCGTCGGGCGCGTCGACCTGCGCTGGCCCGGCGGGGTCCCCGACGGTGGACGGCACGGGTTCACGGCCGCCCAGCGCGACCGGCTGGAGAGCGCCCTGCCCGGCATGGCCGAACGGATCGCCGAAGCGCTGCCCACCGGCGCCCGCCGCGTGCTCGTCCTCGGCTTCGAGGAACTGATGTACGCCCCGCTGCGCCTGGCCCACACGCTGGAGCAGACCACCGACGCCGACGTGCGCTACTCCACCACCACCCGCTCTCCCGTCCTCGCGGTCGACGACCCCGGCTACGCGATACGCACCCGCCTGGTCTTCCCCGCACACGACGACCCGGCCGACGGCCCCGGCGAGCGCTACGCCTACAACGTCGCGGGCGCCGGCTTCGACGCCGTCGTCGCCGTCGTCGACTCGGCCGCCGACACGTCCGCGCTGCACGCGCCCGACGGACTGCTGGCCCGGCTCGCCGCCCACGTCCCGCACGTGCTGCTGGCGGTCGTCCCGTCGTACGTCCCAGAGGCCCCGCAAGCCCCGCACGTCTCCGAAAGGCCCTCCATGCTGCCCGAGCCCCTGCGCGGCCCCGACTTCTCCTCGTACGCGCCCGACGAGGTCGGCTGGCTGCTCCAGGACCTCTCGGACGTCACGCTGGAGGCACCCACCGAGGAGCGCGAGGAGGCGATCCAGAGCGGCGGCGCGCACTACGCGGAGTCGCTCCCCGTGGAGTACCAGCCCAGCGAGCAGTACCAGGAGCTGTTCCACGCGGCGCTGGCGACGTCCGCGACCCGGCTGGCCCGCGCGGTCGGCGCCGTCACGGAGATCGTGCTCGCCGAGCGGTCGCCCCGCCCCGTCCTGGTCTCCCTCGCCCGCGCGGGCACACCCGTCGGGGTTCTCATGCGCCGCTGGGCGCAGTTCCGTCATGGTCTCGACCTCCCTCACTACGCCGTGTCGATCGTCCGGGGCCGCGGCATCGACGCCAACGCGCTGCGCTGGCTGGCCGACCGTCACGACCCCGCCGACGTCGTCTTCGTCGACGGCTGGACCGGCAAGGGCGCCATCACTCGCGAACTCGCCGCCGCCCTGAGCGACTTCGAGGTCTCCGACGGCGTCACCGGCTTCGACCCGGAGATCGCCGTGCTCGCCGACCCCGGTTCCTGTGTACGCACCTACGGCACCCGCGACGACTTCCTCATCCCTTCCGCCTGCCTCAACTCCACCGTCTCCGGCCTGATATCCCGCACCGTGCTCCGCGCCGACCTGGTCGGCCCGCACGACTTCCACGGCGCGAAGTTCTACCGTGAACTCGCCGGCGCCGACCTGTCACCGGACTTCCTCGACGCCGTCTCCGCCCGCTTCCCGGACGTCGCCGACACGGTCGACGCCCAGGCCAAGGAGCTGCTCTCCGCCGACCGCACCCCTACCTGGGAGGGCTGGGCCGCCGTCGAGCGCATCAGCGAGGAGTACGGCATCCACGACGTGAACCTCGTCAAGCCCGGCGTCGGCGAGACCACTCGCGTGATGCTGCGCCGCGTGCCGTGGAAGGTCCTGGCCCGGGCCGGCGCCGGAGCCGACCTCGACCATGTACGCCTGCTGGCCGAACAGCGGGGCGTACCCGTCGAGGAGGTCGATGACCTCCCCTACACCTGTGTCGGGCTGATCCACCCCAAGTACACGCGGGGCGCGACCGGCGCCGACGGCAAGGCGGTGGCACTCTGATGCCGGTGCTCGTCGCAAGCGACCTCGACCGCACGCTCATCTACTCGGCCGCCGCACTCGGGCTGACCATGCCCGACCTGCGGGCACCCCGGCTGCTGTGCGTCGAGGTCTACGAGAGCAAGCCCCTCTCCTACATGACCGAGACGGCGGCCGGGCTGCTGACCGACCTCGGTGACACGGCGGTCTTCGTGCCGACCACGACCCGGACCCGCAAGCAGTACCAGCGCATCAACCTCCCCGGCCCTCCGGCGAAGTACGCGATCTGCGCCAACGGCGGTCACCTGCTCGTGGACGGCGTCTCCGACCCCGACTGGCACGCGCGGGTGACCGCGCGGCTGGCCGACGAGTGCGCCTCGCTGGCCGAGGTCCGCGACCACCTGATGAACACCGCCGACCCGCTGTGGGTGCGCAAGCACCGGGTCGCCGAGGACCTCTTCGCCTACCTCGTCGTCGAGCGCGAACTGCTGCCCGAGGAGTGGGTGAAAGAACTCGCCGTGTGGGCCGAGAACCGCGGCTGGACCGTGTCCCTCCAGGGCCGCAAGATCTACGCCGTCCCCAAGCCGCTCACCAAGAGCGCCGCCGTGTACGAGGTCGCCCGCCGCACGGGCGCCGATCTCACCCTCGCCGCCGGCGACTCCCTCCTCGACGCCGACCTGCTGCTCGCCGCCGACCGGGGATGGCGCCCCGGCCACGGCGAGCTGGCCGACTCCGACTGGACGGCTCCGGCGATCAGCGCCTTGCCCGAGCGCGGTGTCCTGGCCGGTGAGCGGATCCTTCGGGAGTTCCTGCGTGCGGTGAGCCCGGCTCGCTGACCCCTCCGTCCGCCACCCCGGCACCGGCCCCGCCCCGGGTGCCGGGGTGGTCGTCGTCATCGGCCGACGGCCGTATGTCCTGTCCGCGGTCGCGGTCGCGGCCCCGGCCCCGCCTGCGGTGGCCGGCCCCCGGCCGCATCAGACGCATGCCGATGAAGACCAGCAGCGCCAGGGCGGCGATCGCGAGGATCACCTTCGAGTACGTGGAGGCGATGCCCGAGACCTCGGACCAGTTGTCCCCCAGCGCGTAGCCCGCGAGGACGAACACGGTGTTCCAGATCGCGCTGCCCAGCGTGGTCAGAGCGAGGAAGACGGGCAGCCGCATCCGCTCCACACCCGCCGGTACGGAGATCAGACTGCGGAAGATCGGGATCATCCGGCCGAAGAACACCGCCTTGGTCCCGTGCTTCAGGAACCAGGCCTCCGTCTTCTCTATGTCGGACACCTTCACCAGTGGCAGCTTCCCCGCTATCGCCACCGTCCGGTCCCGGCCGAGCAGCGCGCCGACCCCGTACAGCGCGAGCGCGCCGATCACCGAACCCGCCGTCGTCCACAGCAGGACGGCGATCAGGTTCATCCGGCCGGAACTCGCCGCGAACCCGGCGAGCGGCAGGATCACCTCGCTCGGCAGGGGAGGGAAGAGGTTCTCCAGAGCGATGGCGAGGCCGGCGCCCGGTGCGCCGAGCGCGTCCATGAGGTCGTTGATCCACTGCGGTGCCGCACCGCTGTCCGCGGCCGTCTGCGCTGCGATGGCTGTCATGACGACCACGCTAGAAAATCGCAGCTGAAGGGAGACTGAGGAAGACCGCAGGATCGACTGCGGTGCACCGCAGTCGGGAATTGCGGTTTTCCGCAGTGTGCGCCGCTGCCGCGCCCGGCTAGCCTCGCGATCATGCGAGACATGGCGCGACGCGTAGTGCGGTGCGGGGTGGGCCTCATCATGGGGGCCGCCGCGGCCGCCGTCGAGCTGCTCTTCGCCCTGCTCGCCGGCGCCGCCCTGCTGCCGGTGGCGGCCTGGCCGGCCGGCCGGCGTGCCGTACTGCGCCCGGTCCTCGCGGGCGCGCGGAGACTGGCGGAGTTGGAGCGGAGTCGGCTGGCGATGTGGCTGGACCTCCGTGTCACGCCCGCGTACGAGGACGTGCGGGCGCTGCGGTACGTGGCCTGCCACTGGGCCCTGGGCGTCCTGGGTGGGGTGGTGATGCTGACCGCCGCCATCGGCCTCGGGTACGGCACCTTCGGGCTGTACGGCTGGATCCTGCTGGACGGCATACGCAACCCCGGATCGTTCGTCCTCGGCAGTCTCGGTGGCTTCTTCCTCGTGTTCCTCGCCGTGCAAGGAATATTCGGTGTGGTCGGACTGGAGGGGCAGCTGGCGCGTCATTTCCTCGGCCCCCGCCACCAGGAGGAGCTGGAGCGGCGGATCGCCGAGCTGTCCGCCAGCCGCGCCGCCGTCGTCGACGCGGTGAACGACGAACGACGCCGCATCGAGCGGGACCTGCACGACGGCGTTCAGCAGCGTCTCGTCGCCCTGGGCATGCTGCTCGGCCGGGCCCGCCGCAGCCAGGACGCCGATCGTCGGGACCGGCTGCTGGGCCAGGCACACGACGAGAGTCGCCGCGCCTTGGACGAGCTCCGTGAGGTGGCCTGGCGGATCTATCCGACCACGCTGGACGAGGCGGGGCTGCGCGCGGCACTGGAGACGGTCGCCGAGCGGGCGTCCGTGCCGGTGGGGGTGGAGTACGACCTGGCCGAGGAGCCCGAGCAGGCCGTGGCGACCGTCGCGTACTTCGTCGTCTGCGAGGCGGTCACGAACGCGGTCAAACACGCGGCGCCGACCCGGATAAGCGTCGCGGTCAGAGCGGAGGAGGAACGGATGTTCGTGAGCGTCCAGGACGACGGCTGCGGTGGGGCGAACGCCGCCGGCAGCGGACTGTTCGGGCTCGCCCGGCGAGTCGCGGCTCTCGACGGCAGCCTCAGTGTGGT
The DNA here is from genome assembly GCF_031597775.1 of Streptomyces sp. BB1-1-1. NCBI lineage: Bacteria > Bacillati > Actinomycetota > Actinomycetes > Kitasatosporales > Streptomycetaceae > Streptomyces > Streptomyces sp. BB1-1-1. The sequence continues at coordinate 6,039,253 of NZ_CP134203.1, forward strand.
CAGTCCGCCGGGCGGGCCCACCCTCGTGGCCGCGGAGCTGCCATGCGGGTGATCCTCGCCGAGGACTCGACCCTGCTGCGGGAGGGGCTGGTGCGGCTGCTGGCGGAGGAGGGGCACGAGGTGCTCGGGGCCGTCGGCAATGCCGAGCTGCTGCTGAAGGCGGTCGCCGAGGACCCGCCGGACGTGGTCGTCGCCGATGTCCGGATGCCGCCCACGCACACGGACGAGGGCCTGCGCGCGGCCCTGGAGATACGCGAGCGCTGGCCGGAAGTCGGGGTGCTGGTGCTCTCGCAGTACGTCGAGAAGCGGTACGCGACGGAGTTGCTGACCGGTGAGACGGAAGGAGTGGGTTATCTGCTCAAGGACCGGGTGGTCCAGGTCGACGAGTTCCTGGACGCGCTGGAGCGGGTGGCCGCCGGCCGCGCGGCCTTCGATCCGGAGGTCGTCCGCCAGCTGCTCGGCCGCACGACACACACCGACCTGCTCGCCCGGCTCACCGCGCGGGAGCGGGACGTGCTGGCCGAGATGGCGCAGGGCCACACCAACGCGGCGATCGCGCGGCGGCTGCACATCTCCCAGAGCGCGGTGGAGAAGCACATCAACGCGATCTTCGACAAGCTGGAGCTGACCGGGGGTGAGGGCTATTCGCGCAGAGTTCTGGCGGTGCTGCGCTATCTGGGGAGCTGAGAGGGGGGAAGGGGCCGGAGGCAGCCGAGCGGGGCCGAAGCGCCGGCGCGGTCGCACCGGCGCGGGCCATCACCCGGGCCGGTGGGTCAGCCGCAGCAGCCTCCGCCGCAGCAGCCGCCTCCGCCACCCGACGAGGGTGCCGGGGCCGACGCGGAGGCCGACCCGCCGACCGCGACCGTCGACAGCAGCTTCACCGTGTCGTCGTGGCCCGCCGGACAGGCGGCGGGAGCGGAGGACTCGGCCATGGGACGGCTCAGTTCGAAGGTGTCGCCGCAGCTCCGGCAGCGGTACTCGTAGCGAGGCATGCGCACAGGTTAACCGGCCCGGCCCAGCGGCCAGGCCCGACGGCGAAAACCCGGTCCGGTCCGGAGCCTGATCACCGTCAGTCGCTCGGCGGTCAGTGGCCGGCCCCGCGCTCCTCCCGGATCCGGGTGACCACGCCGGCCACCGTCTGCCGGACCGCTTCGGTCTCCGTCAGGAAGTGCCAGTAGTCGGGGTGGCGGCCCTCCAGCGTGGTGATCGCCCGTTCCAGCCGGGCCACGGCGTCGTCCAGCGGGCGCGCGTGACGGGGGTCGGGGGTGTTGCGGCCCGCCATGGCCAGCCGCTGGGCGTCACGGATGGCGAAACGGGTGCGCTCGATCTCCTGCTGGGGGTCCTTCTGCACGGCGTTCAGCTGCCGCAGCCGGTCTCCGGCGGCCGAGACGGCCTCGTCGGTGCCATTCAGCAGCGCCCGCACCGTCGACAGGAGGGCGGTCGCGTCGGGCCAGCGCTGTTCGTCGCGGGCGGTCTGGGCCTCGGTCAGTTTCCGCTCGGCCTGCCGGACCGATTCGGTGGCCTGGTCCGGCACCTGCTGGAGGTCCTGCCAGCAGGCCGCGGTGAAGCGCCGCCGCAGCTCGCTCAGGACCGGTTCGACCTGTTCGGTGCGGGTGGTCAGGGCCTGGGCGCGGGTACGCAGGGAGACCAGCCGGTGGTCGATCTCGGCGGCGTGCTCGGGCAGGCGCTCGGCCTCGGCGCGGACCGACTCGGCCGCTCGGGTGACCCGTTCGGCCCGCTCGAGGGTCTGTGGCACGCCGTGCTGTCCCGCGCCCTGGTTCAGCCGGGTCAGCTCCGGACCGAGGGCGGCGAGCCGGGCGGCGAGGTCGTCCGCCCTCAGCCCGGCTTCCCGCGCGGCGTCCAAGGCGTTGGAGGCGGCGAGGAGGGCCTGCCGGGCGCGTTCGACGGTGGGCGCCAGCCGGGCCAGCTGGGTCTCGGCCTTGCCGAGCAGCGGGCCGAGGCCGTCGGCGAAGCGGTCCAGTTCCTGCTTGACGCGGCCCAGCTCGTTCTTGGCGGCGGTCAGTTCGCCGCGGGCGCGGGAGGCGGCCGACGCCTCCAGATCGTCCCGGTCCAGGTCATGGGCGTCGACGGCGCCGATGTACTGGTGGCTGACCTCGTCGATCCGCCGGCCGAGCGCCTCGAAGTCGGTGACCGCGCGCCGGGCGGCGGGGGAGGCATCGACGGCGGCGATCGTCTCTATCGAGATCCGCAGGTCCCGTTGAGCGGTGTCCAGGTCGTAGAAGGCGGCCGCCGCGTCGTCCTTCGCGGCCTGCGCCTCCGCCCGCTGGCTCTCGGCCCGCCCGCCGAACCAGCGCCGGGTGCCGCCCCCGGCGAACGCTGCGGGCAGCGCGAGCACGGCGAGCAGCGGCAGGCCCACGAGGAAGAGCACATCACGGCCCGCGCCGGGCGCGCGACGGCGGTGGGAGCGGTGCGGCAGGCGCTGCGCGCGCGCCACCATCGGCGAGTACGGCTGCGATGGTGTCGCCGTCACATCCCTCTCCCGTGTCGTCCGTCCTGCCCGGGTTCATTCTCCCACCCGTAAGGGACGAACACACGGGCCGGTCAGTTCGCGGTTCGGACCGTGACTTTGCCGTCACCGGTTCGGGCGCTCACCACATGGCTGCTGGCGTCGTCCCGCGGCACCGACACGTCGACCCCGCCGTCACCGGTTTCGGTGGACACCTTGTACGTGGCCCGGGGCAGCGTGATCGTCACGGAACCGTCGCCGGTGCGGGACTCCACCAGGTCGGGAACGGTGCCGAGTTCGAGACGGACCGAGCCGTCTTCGGTGTGCGCGTTCACCCGGCGCGAAGAGACCTCCGCGCGCACGGATCCGTCGCCGGTGCGCAGCTCCAGAGGGCCGGTGGAGTCGGTGACGTGCACGGACCCGTCGCCGGTACGGATGTTCAGCGCGTCCCGGAAGCCCCGCGCCCGTACGCTGCCGTCCCCTTCCTTCACCTGGACGGCGATGCCCCGCGGCACCTCGATGCGGTGCCTGGCCGCGCAGTCGGCGACCACGCCGGAGCAGTCCATGCGCAGCACCAGCCGGTCGTCGTCCATCTTCCAGGTCACTTCGGGATCCGAACCGACGGCGACCGATCCGGAGAACCACCGGGTGACCTCGACCTTCCCGGACGTGTGGTCGTCCGAGGCGACGATCTCCAGGGCGGAGTCGTCGGAGTCGACGGTGAGGGTGCGGCCCTGAAGGGCGAAGGACCGGTGCTCGGGGTCCTTGTCGTCCGAGGCGGAGGCACAGGCGCCGAGACCCGCCACGAGAACGGCGACGGCGCCGACGGCGGCGAACGTGCGAACGGAAACGGTGCGGGCGGCCATGACGATCTCCCCCTGGGACGGCTACGAGGTGCCGCGCCCGGCCCTCCCGGAGCGGAAGCGGCCCTCGTCGACGAGGCTCTTCGACCGTACGGAGCACGGGCCCGCGCCGGGATCCGGGCCACTACCGGATCGGGGGTGGGGTTAACCCCCGGCCGAGGCGGTAGCGGCGTCAACACGTTTGCCGGGCAGTGGCCCGGGCCATGTAGGCTGTCGACTCGTCCTGGGTGCGTAGCTCAGGGGTAGAGCGCCTGCCTTACAAGCAGGATGTCGGCGGTTCGAAACCGTCCGCGCCCACCAGGACCGGCGCCGCTGTCGTCGGTGCCAGAGGCCCCCGGAGATCTTCCGGGGGCCTCTCGCGTGTGCCCGCCGGCGGTCTTTCCCGGATGAACCCCACAGCACCGAGATCACTGAGACGCAGGCGGGGTCTCCCCGGCCGGGGCCTCGTGGGCGCGTTTCAGCTCCGAGCGGGCGCTCACCTGGTCCGGGCCGGTGATCTCCGACCAGTAGCGATGGGTGCTGACGAACACGGCGAGTTCGCGCTCGCGCCGCCGGAGCTTCTCCACCTCGGCCTGCTCGTCCGCCGACCAGCCGGGGGAGGCCGGGCGCTCGACCTTGCGCCAGCCGTTCTTGTCGCTGAATCCGTCGAGCGGTTCGACGGACCAGGGAAGTCTCTTCAGCAGGGCCGACAGCTCGGCCCGGACCTGATGCAGTTCCTCCTGACCGGCGAGGAGGTCACTGGGGAAATCATAGGTCGTAGCCACGCGCCAATGATACGCCTGTTCGATTTTGAGGCGCGCGTTCCCTTCGATGGTTCACGCGAAAGTGTGGCCGTCGCCGCCGGGGCCGACTGTCAGACCCCTGCCCTACCGTGAAGAGCATGGAAGGCGTGGACGAGCGGGCGGTGGAGGACAGGGCGCGGGGCGGGGAGCGGGTGTGTCTGGTCCCCTGGGCGGAGGCGGATCTGTGGCTGCTGCGCAGGACCAACAGCCCCGAGATGACCGCGCACCTGGGCGGCCCGGAGACCGAGGAGCAGCTCGCGGCCCGGCATCGGCGGTACGCCGAGCCGGGCCCGGGGCGGATGTACCGGGTCGCCCTGGCGGACGGCGGTGAGACCGTCGGCTCGATCGGGTACTGGCAGCGGACCTGGCAGGGCGCGGAGGTCTGGGAGACCGGATGGGCGGTGCTGCCGGAGTTCCAGGGGAAGGGGCTCGCCGTGCGGGCGGCCCGTGCGGTGCGCGAGGCGGCCCGTGCCGAGGGGACGCACCGCTATCTGCACGCGTTCCCGAGCGTCGACCACGCCGCCTCCAACGCGGTCTGCCGCGGGGCCGGTTTCGCCCTGCTCGGACAGGCCGACTTCGAGTATCCGAAGGGCCACTGGATCAGATCGAACGACTGGCGGGTGGACCTGGAGAAGGGAGACTGACGTCATGTGCCGCAGCATCAAGACACTGCGTCCGCCCGTGCTGGCCGAGGAGGCCACGGAGGACGAGATCAGGGCCGCCGCCCTGCAGTACGTGCGCAAGATCTCCGGGTTCCGTGCGCCGGCCGCGCACAACCGGGAGGTCTTCGAACAGGCGGTGGAGGCCGTCGCCGGGGCCACGGCTGACCTGCTGGCCGGCCTGGAGGTGCGGGGAGGCGCGCGACGGGCCTCGTGACATCCCCTGGTCCGTTGCCGCGAGGCCTACACGCGCGCCGCGCGGCGGCCGGCCTCGGCGATCACGAAGCCTCCGTCGCCCGGGGCTGGCGGCGCATCAGGTACGCGGCCCCCGCCCCCGCGCCGAACAGCGCCACCAGCGACACCCCCGCCGCCAGCCAGGTCGCCCCCAGCCACTGACCGCCGAAGTAGCCGAGGGCCACGCTGTAGGCGGCCCAGGCCAGTCCGGCGAGGGCGGACCAGGGGAGGAACTCGCGGATCCGGCGGTGGGCGGTACCGGCGACGAGAGAGACGACCGAGCGGCCGGCGGGGGCGAACCGGGCCAGGACGACGAGGGCGCCGCCGCCTCGGGCGAGAGCCCCGCCGAGACGTTCCTGCGCCGTGGTCAGCCGACGGGAACGGGCGATCGCGCGGTCCAGGCGAGGCCCGCCGCGCCACGCGAGGCGGTAGACCGCCAGGTCGCCGAGGACCGAGGCGGTCGCCGCGCACAGCGTCAGGACCAGGATGTCGGGGACGTCGTCCGGAACCCGCCCGGCGGCCGCCGCGCCCGAGCCCGCGGCCGCCGCCGTGGCCGCCGTGATCACAAGGACACCGCTCGGCAGCACCGGCAGAAAGATGTCGAGGAGCACCGAGACGGCGACCAGCGCATAGATCCATGGGCTGCTGACCAGCGAACCGATACTGCCGAGACTCTCGACCACCACAACTCCCCGTTACTCCCCCGTGGGCCGGGCCATGCCGCGAGACGCGGGGACGGCAGGAGCGGCCGATGACAGCCATACAGCGTACGCCGGGGGTGTGACGGACGGTTCACAGGGGCCTCGTGTGTTCGCCACGGAGCGTTCACTCGCGAGTGGGCGTTCACGCCCGACGCTCGGCCTCGGTACCCGCGCCCCCGCGGTCGTCCGGTCGCCGGTCGCCGGTCGCCGGGAAGAGCGTGAACGGCGCCCCCCGGTTCGGGGAAGGCGCCGCTCCTGTCCGGGTCAGGCCGCGACCGGTGTCTGCCTCTCGGTGGAGGTCTTCTCCTGCTCCGACGTGCGCCGGGCGAACAGCCGGTCCAGGCCGAAGGCGCCGGAGCCGGTGAAGGCCAGCAGCAGGAAGGCCCAGCAGAACATGGCGGAGGCCTCGCCGCCGTTCTCCATCGGCCACAGGGCGCCCGGCTGGTGCACCTTGAAGTACGCGTAGGCCATGGAGCCCGAGGAGACGACCGCGGCGGCGCGGGTGCCGAGGCCGAGCATGACGAGGCCGCCGCCGACCAACTGGATCACGGCCGCGTACCAGCCCGGCCAGGTTCCGGTCTCGATCGTGCCGCCGCTTCCCGACGCGCCGCCGAGGACGCCGAACAGGGAGGCGGCGCCGTGGCAGGCGAAGAGGAGGCCGACGACGATGCGGAAGAGGCCGAGGGCGTAGGGCTGGGCGCTGTTGAGGCGTCCGGACATGTGGGGGGAGCTCCTTCGGTCGGGCCGGCCCGTCGAGGCCGGTGGGGGACGAAACCGAGTGGGCCGCCCACGTTAGGTGAGCCTAACGAGTACTTGCAAGTTCAACATTTGGCCATGGCTTGGCGCATGGTCACCCTTCCGCCGCGACGGCCGCCGCAGGTGGGAGCGCTCCCACGCAGACAGCGGAGCCCGCCGGTGTGTCTTGATTCATACCCGGCTCCGCCCCCCGCCTACGCCAGCTCCCTCTCCGTGACCGTCCGCAGGGCGGTCGTCCCGTCGCGCTCCGCCCGCGCCTGCTCCAGGCGCAGCCGGGCCGATCTCCCCCGCAGGGTCAGCGTCATGAGCTGATTGCCGAACCAGGGCCCGCCGGTCTTGCGCCAGCCCACCGCCGGCGGCCCACAGCGTCCGTGCCGGGCGATGCGCCGCCCGAGGGCACGTGCCGGGGCGCTCCAGCCGAAGCGGAAGCCGAGACGGATGGAGAGCGGCACGGAGTTGTGGACGGGGGAACAGGTCAGCTGGGCCACCGTGGCGTCGGGCGCGCGGCCGGGCCAGGACGGCTCGGCCACGTAGGCGTGGTGGACGTCGCCCGACAGCACGCTCACGGTCGCGGGCGCCCCGGGCCCCGTACCGGCCTCGGCGATCAGGTCCGCGAGGGAGTCGAAGGAGGTCGGGAAGGCCGACCAGTGCTCCAGGTCGGCCCCGCGCCTGATCCGCTCCCCGCGCCGTGCCCAGCGTGCGCCCCGTTCGCCGACGCACATCGCGGCGCTCCACGCCTCCACGTCGTGCACGAGGTGGGGCAGCAGCCAGGGCAGGGAGGTGCCGATCAGCAGGTGGTCGTAGGAGTCGCGTTCCTCCATGACCTGTTCGCGCAGCCAGGCGGCCTCGCCCGGGTCGAGCATCGTGCGGCGGTCCTCCTGGAGGACGCGGGCCGCGCGGGAGTCCACCATCACCAGCCGTACGCGGCCGAAGTCGCGCCGGTAGCTCCAGCGGACGGAGGCCGGGTCGGCGTCGGCCCGCGCGGCGAACGTACGGAGCACGTCGGTGCCGTCGGGGGCCTCGCGGACGGCCGCGTAGAGGGGGTCGGCGGCCAGCTCGTCCGGGGAGAGGTTGCCCAGCTGCTGGTACACCCAGTAGGACATCAGCCCGCTCAGCAGCCGCTCACGCCACCAGTCCGTGGCCCGCATGTCGGCGAGCCAGGCGGCGGAGGTGTTCCAGTCGTCGATGACGTCGTGGTCGTCGAAGATCATGCAGCTGGGCACGGTGGACAGCAGCCAGCGCACCTGGGGGTCGCTCCACGACTCGTCGTAGAGGCGGGTGTACTCCTCGTAGTCCGCGATCTGTTCGCCGGGAGGCTCCGCCAGGTCGCGGCGGCCCGCGATCCAGCGGCGCGTGGCGTCAGAGATCTCGTCAGCGTACACCTGGTCGCCGAGCAGGAGCAGCACGTCGGGGCGGGTGCCCTCCGGGTCGGCCGCGATGCGGCCGGAGAGGGTGTCCAGCGCGTCCGGGCCCACCGGGTCCTTCTCGCCGGCCGGCGGCGACGCCCAGCGGCAGGAGCCGAAGGCGATGCGCATGCCCTCGTCCGCCGGGGGCGTGGCGATCACCGAGGGAGGGAACGGCGAGTCCGGCGGCGGCCATACGCGGGCTCCGTCGAGGAGCACCTCGTACTCGGTCGCCGTGCCCGGTGTCAGGCCGGTCACCGGGACCAGGGCGTAGTGGTGGCCCGCGACCTGGAAGGTGCGGGTCGTGCCGCGGGAGCCGTCGGCGCAGCGCACCTCGGTGGTGCAGGGCCGGTTCGTCTCGACCCAGATGGTCGCCGACGAGCCGTCGGTGTATCTCAGCAGTGGTCCCAGGCGCAGTCCGGCCATGGTGATCCCCTCCTCCGTCGCCCCGTACGGTACGGAACGACGGAGGCCGGCGGGGAGGCTCCGCGCCGAACACGCGATGGACGGGGCGTCAGCAGTTCGCGAGGTTGTTCTGGAGCGCCGACTTCTCGGCGGAGTCGACCGAGAGGTCGTAGTAGTACTTCACCTGTACCCAGGCGCGGACGTATGTGCAGCGGTAGGCGCTGCGCGAGGGCATCCAGGTGGCCGGGTCCTGGTCGCCCTTGGACTGGTTGACGTTGTCGGTGACCGCGAGGAGCTGGGGACGGGTCAGGTCGTTGGCGAAGGACTGGCGCCGGGAGGTGCTCCAGGAGCCGGCGCCGGAGTCCCAGGCCTCGGCGAGCGGGACGAGGTGGTCGATGTCGACGTCGGAGGCGGCGGACCAGGTGGCGCCGTCGTAGGGGGAGTACCAGCTGCCCCGCGTGGCGGCGCAGGAGGAGTCGGTGACGACGCCCGAGCCGTCGCGCTTGAGGACGGTCTCGCGGGTGTTGCAGGTGCCGGACTGCGTGATCCAGTGCGGGAAGAGGTCGCGGTCGTAGCCGGTGCGGCTCTCGGTCTCCACGGTGAGGGAGGCGAGGTAGGAGCGGGCGGTCGCGGCGCTGACCGGGGTGGGGAGGGCGGCGGAGGCGGCCGGGCCGTTGAGGAGCCCGGCGGAGGCTATGAGTCCGGTGAACGCGGCGAGGACACCGAGCCGTCGACGCGCGTAGAACTTCGGCATGCGAACTCCCTTGGAGTGTGGGGGTGTTGGGACGCGGGCAGGGGAATGCTCGCGACGCCGCATGGCGCACAGGTGTGCGGTCGGTAAGAAGTTAGTGACGTGTGCATGGCACGTCTATGGGCGCGGCAGGACTCGTGACGGAACGTCCCGGGACTTCCGCCCCCTCGGCCCCGCCGGCGGGGCTCGCGTACTATGGACGGCGCAGAAGGGGAGTAGCTCTTCGCCGGACCGTCGACACACTGCTCAGCTCGTCTGAGCCGGCGCCCGGAGGCAGGCCTCGTACGCGGGGCCGGCCAGCGAGACCTTCGGCAAGCAGTGCACGCCCGCGCCGTACGGCGGGGGCGACCGTGTGCTGCCGTGCCGAGGTGTCCGCAGCGCAGGACCAGCACTCTCGGTGGGGCGGCCCCGACCGATAGAGGATCCCTTGATCAGCCTGACCGTGACGGCAGTCGTCTTCGGCGTCGTCTTCCTCGCCGAACTGCCGGACAAGACCGCGCTCGCCGGCCTCGTCCTCGGCACCCGTTACCGGGCCTCGTACGTCTTCGCCGGCGTGGCCGCCGCCTTCCTGCTGCACGTCGTGCTCGCGGTCGCGGCCGGCAGCGTGCTGACCCTGCTGCCGCAGCAGATCGTGCACGCGATCACCGGCGTGCTGTTCCTGGGCGGCGCCGCCGTGCTGCTGATGAAGAAGGACGACGAGGACGAGGAGATCCGCAAGCCCGAGGACCAGTCCTTCTGGAAGGTCTCCGGGGCGGGATTCATGCTCATCCTGGTCGCCGAGTTCGGCGATCTCACGCAGATCATGACCGCGAACCTCGCGGCCCGCTACGACGACCCGCTCTCCGTCGGCCTCGGCGCGGTGCTCGCCCTGTGGGCGGTGGCCGGGCTCGGCATCGTCGGCGGAAAGGCCCTGATGAAGCGGGTGCCGCTGGCGCTGATCACGAAGGTCGCGGCGCTGCTCATGCTGGGCCTCGGGGTGTGGAGCCTGTGGGAGGCGGTCGCCGGCTGAACGGTTCGTGAACGTTCCGGCGGGGCGGTGGCGCAATCCCCGACCCGTTTTGTACCGTAGAGAAACAAAGTGGCTCCCGCCCGTTCTCCCTGACCGGCGGGCGGGGCCGCCTTGTCCCCGGGGACACGCCCTGCGCCCCTCTTCCGCGCCTTGGAGTCTGCCGATGACGGCCACCGCCACCACCGTTCTCACCGCCCGTGCCCTGCTGCTGGACATGGACGGCACCCTCGTCAACTCGGACGCCGCCGTAGAGCGCGTCTGGCGGCGCTGGGCCGACCGGCACGGCCTGGACGGCGACGAGGTCATGAAGGTCGTCCACGGACGGCAGGGCTACGCCTCGATGGCGCTGCTGCTGCCGGACCGGCCCATGGAGCAGAACCACGCCGACAACGCCCGCATGCTCGCCGAGGAGACCGCCGACACCGAGGGTGTCGTCGCGATCCCCGGGGCGTCGGAGTTCCTCGCCTCGCTGCACGGGCTGCCGCACGCCCTGGTGACCTCCGCCGACGTGCCGCTGTCCACCGCGCGGATGGCCGCCGCCGGCCTCGCCCAGCCGGACGTCCGGGTCACCGCCGAGTCGGTCGGCGCCAGCAAGCCAGACCCCGAGGGCTTCCTCAAGGGCGCCGCCGAGCTGGGCATCGCCCCCGGCGACTGCATCGCCTTCGAGGACTCCGGCGCCGGCATCACGGCCGCGCGCGCCGCCGGGATGCAGGTCGTGGGCGTAGGCCCGCGGGCCGGTGTCCACGGGCCCGACGTGGTCGTGGAGGACCTGACGCGCGTACGCGTGGAGGCCGGCGCGGACGGGACGCTGCGGCTGCACATCGGCTGACGGCCGGTGCGGGGCGGGACGACGCGGTGACGCTCTGGCGGAACGTGACGTCTGGCGGACCGTGACGTCTGGCGGACCGTGGCGTCCGGCGGGCCCCGACGCCCTGGTGGACCGTGCCGTCTTGGCGGGCACGCCCGTGAAGGCCGCCTACGGCTCCCGCGTCTCCGACTCCAGCCGGCCCCGGGTGACCTGCCCGTAGACGCCGAGCGCGTCGTCGCGGATGCCGCGGGCCCACTGGTAGGTGCGGACCGCGTCCTCGACCTGGCGGTTGTAGTTGCCGTTGGTGTCGCCGGTGTAGAGATGCAGCTGGGCCAGACGCTGCTGGAGCTCGACGACCTCGGGGCCGCGGTCACCGCGCTGCAGCGTGCCGCCTCCGTCGGGTACGCGGTCCTCGTCCTCGGATTCCTGTGTGGGGCCGTCGGCCGGTGCGGTCGTCGTGCTCCGCGTCGGCTCGGCCGACCGGGACGGCGTGGGCGAGGCGCTCGACGCCGACGGGGACGGCGAGGACGACGGACTGGCACTGGGGGACGCGGAGGCGGACGGGGACGGCGCCGCGGAGGTCTCGGGGGCCGACGGCGCGCTCGACTCGGGGGTCGCGGAGGCCTCGCTGGTCGACGGGGCCGGGACGCTCGCCCGCACCTCGTCCGGCAGCGCCCCGTCCCGGGACGGCGTCTCGTAGGAGAACAGGCCGCTCGCGTACCCGGCCGCGCCCACCACGACCACGACCGCCCCCGCGGCACTCAACAGCACGCTCCGGCGCCGTTTGCGCGGCGGACGTCCGCCGGTACCGTCCGCACCGGGCCCCGCGGGCTCCCCGGGCGCGAAGGGGGCGGCGGACGAGCCGGGCGAGGTCTCGAACAGGCGCAGGTCGTGGGCGCTGGGCGGGCCGGCCGAGGGTGCCAGGGGCGTGGGCAGGGTGGAGGTCGTCTCCGTGGTCGCGCCGGGCGGCTCGGCGCCGACGGCGCGCAGCGTCATGGTGGCGTCCGGGTCGGGCAGGGAGGGCGGCACGGACGCGGACGGGGACGCGGAGTCGGCGTGGGCCGCCGCGGACACCGGTTCGGAGGGCGTTCCGGACGTGGGCGCTCCGGACGAGGAGGCTCCCGAAGGCGCCACCGTCCCGCGCGCCCCGGGTGTCTCGGGCGTCCCCGGCTCCCCGGCGCCGCCGTCCAGTTCGACGTACGGCCGTATGCGCAGCGGATCGAAGTCCTCCGCCGCTGCCGCCTGTGCCGTACGCGCGTCGCGCAGGGCGTCGGACGCCCGTGACCCGCAGGCGCAGGCGGGCGTGTTGTCCGCCTCCCTGGGCGTTCCGCACTCCGGGCACGAGTGCCCCTGGGGCCGCTCCCGCGGCTCCCGCGGCGGCTCTTTCTGCTGTTCCACGCGTTCGTCCCTCCCCTCGCGACTCCCCTCGCGAACTCCAGAGATTATGCAGATCTTCTCCACACTCCCACGCGCACGCCCCCGGAATGCCGGCTTCTCGCAGGACTGAACCGCCCATAACTGGTCACACCGACCGGGATGGAAGGTGAGACGTCCGTGGGAGGTCTTCATGGCGGGAGATGTACGCGCGGCGAAGGACCCGGTACCGCCCCCGGGGCAGGGTGAAGGGCAGGGCGAGGCACAGGAGCAGGTCTCCAGCGGCGTTCTCGTCTCGATCGGCGCCCTGCTGCTGGGCATGCTGCTCGCCGCCCTCGACCAGACCATCGTGTCGACGGCGCTGCCCACCATCGTCAGCGACCTGGGCGGCCTGGAGCACCTGTCCTGGGTGGTCACCGCGTACATGCTGGCCGCGACCGCCGCCACTCCGCTGTGGGGCAAGCTCGGCGACCAGTACGGGCGCAAGAAGCTGTTCCAGACGGCGATCGTGATCTTCCTGGTCGGCTCCGCGCTGTGCGGCGTGGCGCAGAGCATGTCCGAACTGATCGCCTTCCGCGCCCTCCAGGGGCTGGGCGGCGGCGGCCTGATGGTGCTGTCCATGGCGATCGTCGGCGACCTGGTCTCGCCCCGTGAACGCGGACGCTACCAGGGGCTCTTCGGTGCCGTCTTCGGCGCGACCAGCGTGCTCGGGCCGCTGCTCGGCGGGATCTTCACCGAGCACCTGAGCTGGCGCTGGGTCTTCTACATCAACCTGCCCGTCGGCATCGTCGCGCTCGCCGTGATCGCGGCGGTGCTGCACATTCCGCGCCGGACCACCCGGCACGTCATCGACTACCTCGGCACCCTCCTCATCGCGTCCGTCGCGACCTGCCTGGTGCTGGTGGCCTCGCTCGGCGGCACGACCTGGGCCTGGGGGTCGCCGCAGATCATCGGCCTGGCGGTGCTGGGAGTCGTCCTGGCAGCCCTCTTCGTGGCCGTGGAGCGCAGGGCCGCGGAGCCCGTCCTCCCCCTCAAGCTCTTCCGGATCCGCACCTTCACGCTCTCCGCCGTCATCAGCTTCGTCGTCGGCTTCGCGATGTTCGGCGCGATGACCTACCTGCCGACGTTCCTCCAGGTCGTCCGGGGCGTCAGCCCGACCATGTCCGGTGTGCACATGCTGCCGATGGTCTTCGGCCTGCTGCTGTCGTCGACGGTCTCCGGGCAGATCGTCAGCCGCACCGGCCGCTGGAAGGTGTTCCCCGTCGCGGGCACCGCCGTCACCACCCTCGGCCTGCTCCTGCTGCACCAGCTCGACGAGAACAGCGCGACCGCCGAGATGAGCGCCTACTTCTTCGTCTTCGGCCTGGGACTCGGACTGGTGATGCAGGTCCTCGTCCTCATCGTGCAGAACGCCGTGGCGTACGAGGACCTGGGCGTCGCCACCTCCGGCGCGACCTTCTTCCGCTCCATCGGCGCGTCCTTCGGCGTGGCCGTCTTCGGCACGATCTTCGCGGGCCGCCTCGGCGACAAACTGGCGGACGCCTTCCGGGGCGCCGAACTCCCGCCCGGTGTCTCCGTGGACACCCTGAAGGCCGACCCGCGCGGCATCGGCGCCCTGCCGCCCACCCTGCGGCCCGAGGCACTGAGCGCCTACGCCTCCGCCATCACCGACGTCTTCCTGTACGCCGCCCCCGTCGCCCTCCTCGGCTTCCTGCTGGCCTGGTTCCTGAAGGAGGACCGGCTGCGCGGCTCGGTCACGGCACCGGACGGCACACAGACCCTCGCCAGCAACCCGGTGGAGCGGTCCTCGCACGACGAGGTGTGCCGTGCGCTGTCGGTGCTCGGCACCCGGGAGGGGCGCCGGGAGATCTACCGCAGGATCACCGCGCGGGCGGGCTACGACCTGCTGCCCGCGTCGAGCTGGGTGCTGCTGCGGGTCAGGAGGTACGGCCGGGTCGAACCGGCTCTCCTCGCCGAGCGCGGCCCCGTCCCGCTGACCACCGTCATGGCCGCCGCCCGCCAGTTGGAGGAACGGCACCTCGCCGTCCGCGAGGGACTCGACCTGGTCCTCACCGACCGGGGCCGCGAGGTGGCGGAACGGCTGGCGCTGGCCCGCGAGGAATCCCTGGCCGAGCTGCTCGGCGACTGGTGGGGCCCGGACCGGCCGACCGACCTGGTGCGGCTCGTGAAGGAGCTCACCGGCGAGCTGTGCGGCTCGGAGCGGGAGCGCCCGCACGACCCGCGCACGCCGACGCGGGCGGGCTGAGCCCGGTCACGCGGCGCGCGGGAGCCGCTTCGCGAACCAGTGCTCGGCGTACGGGTCCTCCTTGTACGCCTCGGTCTCCGTGTAGCCGAGCCGGGCGTACAGGGCGCGGGCCTCGACGAGGTCGCCGCGCGTGTCGAGGACCATCCGCGAGGCGCCGAGCGCCCGTGCCGCGTCCTCGGCGGCCCGCACGAGCAGCGCGGCCCCGCCCCGCCCGCGCATCCGCTCGTACAGGAACACCCGGGTCAGCTCGGCGGTGGCGCCGTCCCGCAGCCGTACGCCCGCCGTGCCCGCCGCTTCACCGCCGTACCGCGCGACCAGCAACAGACCCCGGGGCGGCACCAGGTCGGCGCCGGAGTGCGCGGCGATCTCCCGCTCCAGCTCGCCGGGGTCGGTGGGCCGCCCCTCGTGCAGCAGGTAATAGCGGTCGCTGACCTCCGTGTAGTACGCGCGCCAGAGGGCGGCGGCGACGCGGGAGTCGTACGGTTCAGGGGCGACGGTCCAGGTCATGACCGGCATTGTCGGGAGGCGACCCGCCCCGTGTGCAAGCGCATTTTCGCACCGATGCGCCCTCCGCGCGCGCTGTGCGCCGTTTGAGGGCGGAGTCCGGGGCAACCCGAACAGCGAACCGGCCCGTTCGGAGAGCCGGTAGGGCCGAGAACCCGGAAGGCACTCATGTCCACAGGCGTGATCATCGCTTTGATCGTGATCGTGGCGGCCGTGCTCGTTGTCGCGGCCGTACTGGCCCTGCGCGCGCGGGGCCCTCAGCACGGCGGAAGCCTGAAGCGGCGCTTCGGGCCCGAATACGACCGGGCCCTGGCCCGGCACGACGGCGACACCAAGGCCGCCGAGCGCGAACTCGCCGAGCGCGTGGAACGGCACGGGTCACTGCACCAGAGGCCGCTGGACCCGGCCGAGCGCGAGAGTTTCGAGGCGCGCTGGACCGCGGCCCAGGAGCGCTTCGTCGACTCTCCGCGCGAGGCGGTCGGCGAGGCGGACCGGCTGCTCTCGGAGCTGGCCGGCGCCCGGGGCTTCCCGGACGGCGGGCAGTACGAGGAGCAGCTCGCGGCGCTGTCCGTGCACCACGCCCACCACGTCGACGGCTACCGGCGCGTGCACCGCGTGACGCACGCGCGCGTGGACGGCGCGCAGGACAGCGGCGCGGGGACGGAGGAGATGCGCGAGTCCATGGTCGAGGCCCGCGCGCTGTTCGAGGACCTGGTACGCCCGGACCGTCACGACACCGGCCGCCACCGGGCCGGAACGGGCGGCGACGGATCCGCGCCCGCCCACACCCGCCCGCACCACTCCTGGTCGCTCAGCAAGCGCCAGCCGAAGGAGAGTTGAGGCACATGTCCGATGTGACCCGACAGCCCGGCGGCAGCCCCGCCGAGCGGGACAGGCAGACACCCGGCACCCACGGCGAGACGGCCCTGGGCACCGACCGGACGGACGAGGCGTACCCGGCTCCCGGCGCTCGCGCCGAGACCACCCCCGGCCTGGACACCACCACCCCGGCCCGGCACGAAAGCACCACGTCCCCGGCCCGGCACGAGAGCACCACGTCCCCGGCCGCCCACGGGAGCACGCTCCTCCCGCACGAGGAGTGCGACAAGCTGGGGCAGCGGCTCCAGCACGCGGTGGCCGACTTCGTCGACGCGCCGCGTGCCTCGGTCGAGGAGGCCGACCGCGTCCTGGAGGAGATCACCGCCCGCTTCACGGACGCCGTGACCCACCGCCGCCGCACGCTGCGCACGTCCTGGCAGGACACCGGCGGGGACGACCGCGCGACGAGCACCGACACCGAACAACTCCGCCTGGCCCTGCGGGACTACCGTGAGCTGGCGGACCGCCTGATGCGCCTGTGAACCACGGGCGTCACCGCTCCGCCCGGCGCTCCCGCCACTGCCGTACGACCTCTTCGACGTCGTAGGGCTTCAGACCCAGCGGGGGGCCGGGCGGTGGCTTGAACATGACGTCGCGGATCTTGACGTTGATCTCCTCGACGATGCGGCGGACCACCCGCTCCGACGGGGCGTTCGCCGCCGCCTCCAGGGCGTCCTCCGCCTCCTTGCGCAGGGCCAGGGTGGGCGGCAGCACGGAGAAGCCCTCGCGGGCCATCTTCCGTTTGACCCACCACAGTTCGTCGTAGGTGCCGTCCAACTCGCTCGGCAGGGGCTTGCCCGCGCCGGGCAGTTCCGCGAACTCGCCGCGCGCGTCCGCATCACGGATCTGTTTGTCGACCCAGGACTCGAAGTCGACGCCGGGTGGCTTTCGCTCGGTCATGACCCCATTGTGCCGGACACCGCGCCACCGGCCGATCTATCATTCGGCGGCGACAGCCAACGACGGACGTCTTGAGGTCTGCGAAGGAGCGCACGTGCTCGAACTCACCATGGCCGCCGTCACCGCGGCCGACGCGGGTGCCACGGCCGGCATGCAGATGGCCGACGCGCCCAGCGAGCCCGGCGCGGTGCTGCGGGTCGGCCGGGACAAGTCCGTGTGCCGGCTGTCGACGCCGGACGACTGGCTGTTCGTCTCCCGGATCCATCTGGAGTTCCGGTGCGGTCCCGACGGCACGTGGCAGCTGACCTGGCTGCGGGGCTCGCAGCCGGATCCCTCCTCCGAGGTCCGGCTCACCGTCGGCGGTCATGCGTGGCCCCTGGCCTACGGCGGCACCGTGCCGCTGCCGAGGGGCGGCAGCGGAGAGATCGTGGTCCAGGACCGCGCGGAGCCGCGCAGCGTCAACGTGGGCTTCTACCACGAGTGAGGTTCGCGCGCTCGTCCTCGGGCCGGTCTGCCGGTCATCAGGCCAGCACCCGGGCCAGCGCGAACCCGTCGTACCCCTTGCTGCCGACCGTCTGGACGGCCGTACCGCTGAGCCGCGGGTGGCTGCCGATCAGCTCGATGGCGGCGCGGGTGCCGCGTACGTCGTCGGCGGTGTCGTCGGCGTCGGCCACGCGGCCGCCGCGCACCACGTTGTCGACGACGATCAGGCTGCCGGTGCTGGTGAGTTTCAGGGCCCACTCCAGGTAGTGGGGGTTGTTGCCCTTGTCGGCGTCGATGAAGACCAGGTCGAAGGGCGGCGGGTTGTCGTCGGCGAGCTTCGGCAGCGATTCCAGGGCGGGACCCACGCGTACGTCGACGAGGGCGTCGAGGCCGGCGCGGGCGATGTTGCGGGTGGCGACCTCGGCGTGCCGGGCGCTGTACTCCAGGGTGACCAGGCGGCCGTCGGCGGGCAGGGCGCGGGCCAGCCAGATGGTGCTGTAGCCGCCGAGGGTGCCGATCTCCAGGATGGTGCGGGCGCCCTGGATCCGGGCGAGGAGCTGGAGGAACTTGCCCTGGTTCGCGGTGACGTTCACCTGCGGCAGCCCGGCGGCGTCGCTCTCCCGCAGGGCCGCCTCCAGGGCCTCGTCGCCGGGTGCGAGGTGGGTGGTGAAGTAGGCGTCGACGTCGTCCCAGAGCTGCGAGTCGCTCATGGCGGGGCCTCCCGTGTGCGTCGTTAGCTTTTCTAAGTAGATGTGCTAACGAAGATAGCCGGAGGGTGGCGGTGTGGCGGGGCGCTTTCGTGGGCGTGTTTCGGCCGGGTGCGGTGCGGTCAGTGGGCCGGCGCTCCCTGGTCGCCCGGCGTGCGGGCGGGCCGGGGGTGGGTGACGCGGCCCGGCGCCGGCGGGGTGCCGCTGCGCCCACCCGTGCCGCCCCAGCGGCACGACTGCCCGCAGCGGCGGTGGCTACGCGGACGGGTAGCCGCGTACGGCGAGGAGGGGCGTGTCGGGGGTGTTCGCCCGCAGCGGCGGCTACGGCGGACGTAGCCGCGGACGGCGAGGAGGGGCGCGTCGGGGGCAGCGGCGGTGGCTACGCGGACGGGTGGCCGCGTGCGGCGAGGAGGGCGCGTCGGGGAGTGTTCGCCCGCGGCGGCGGCTATGCGGACGGGTAGCCGCGGACGGGTAGCCGCGTACGGCGAGGAGGGGCGTGTCGGGGGGTGTTCGCCCGCAGCGGTTGGCGCGTCCGCGCCGGTACTTCTGCGGCCGACCGATTCCGCGCCGTTCCGAGGACGGACACCCCCCGGCGCGGCCCGACCCACAACGAAACAGAACGCGCTACGCGCACCCCCACCCGATCCGCGCAGGCCGCCGCAGGCACCTGGTTAGAGGCCGCGGCCGCGGCCGTCGACCGCCGGTGCCGAGCCCGGCAGTGGGCGTCCGGCGGACTCCGACATGAACCACACCGCGACGCCGCCGATCACGGCCGCGGCCATCATGTAGTACGCGGGCATCATCATGTCGCCCGTCGCCCCGATCAGCGCCGTCACCACCAGCGGCGTCGTCCCGCCGAACAGGGACACGGACACGTTGAAGCCGATCGACAGCGAGCCGTACCGCACCCGCGTCGGGAACAGCGCCGGCAGCGCGGACGGCATCGACGCGGTGAAGCAGACCAGCAGCAGTCCGAGCGCGGCCATGCCCAGCCCCACCGCCAGCAGGCTGCCCTCGCGGATCAGCAGCAGCGCCGGGACGGAGAGGAGCAGGAAGCCCGCGCAGCCCGCCGCGATCACCGGCCGCCGCCCGACCCGGTCGGTCAGCGCGCCGGCGAACGGCTGGACGACCATCATCAGGGCCATCACGGCCAGTACGACCAGCAGGCCGTGGGTCTCGTCGTACTTCAGCTCGCTCGTCAGGTAGCTCGGCATGTACGACAGCAGCATGTAGTCGGTGACGTTGAAGACCAGCACCAGGCCGACGCAGAGCAGCAGCGCCCGCCACTGACCGGTGATCATGTCCCGCAGCGGTACCTTCGGCCGCGTGGCCTCCGCCTTGTCGAGTTCGGCCGCGAACGCCGGCGTCTCCTCCAGCCGCATCCGCAGATACAGCCCGATGATGCCCATCGGCCCGGCGATCAGGAACGGGATCCGCCAACCCCAGGACGTCAGGTCGCCGTCGGACAGCAGCGCCGTCATCAGCGTCACCAGACCCGCACCGCCGATGTACCCGGCCAGCGTGCCGAACTCCAGCCAGCTCCCCAGGAACCCGCGCCGCTTGTCCGGCGCGTACTCGGCGATGAAGGTGGACGCGCCCGCGTACTCGCCCCCGGTGGAGAAGCCCTGCACCAGCCGCGCGAGAAGCAGCAGCACCGGCGCCCAGACACCGATCGTCGCGTACGAGGGGATGAGCCCGATGGCGAACGTACCCGCCGCCATCATGATCATCGTGAGGGCGAGGACCTTCTGCCGTCCGACCCGGTCGCCGAGCGGCCCGAAGACCATGCCGCCGAGCGGGCGGACCAGGAACGCCGCCGCGAAGGCGCCGAACGTCGACAAGAGCTGCGCGGTCGGGTTGCCGGACGGGAAGAAGACCTTGCCCAGCGTCACGGCGATGTAGCTGTAGACGCCGAAGTCGAACCACTCCATCGCGTTGCCGAGCGCCGCCGCCTTCACGGCACGCCTGACGAGCGCGGGGTCGGTGACGGTGGGTGCGCCGGCGGCGCGTGACGGGGGCGCGGGGGGCGTGCGGGACGGGTGAGTGGCGACGGGGGCAGCCGACAAAGCTTCGCTCGCCTACCTTTCGACGGGGACAGGGACGCCACGACCCGCACGGCGGCGCTGTCGCCGGGCCGGAAAGAAGCCCGCGGCACTCGGCCACGGGCAGAAAAGCGACCATAGGCGCTGATGCGCCGCTTACGCCCGGTATGCTTTTCGTTGCACAGTGCACGGAAACGGCGTACACGCAGGGAAATCCGCACGCCACGGAGCGCGCTCTTCCCCCGTGACCTGTGATCCTTCTCGCTTCCACCGGAGGCGTCGACACCGCTCCCGCACTATCGTCGTCCGAACAAACGGCCGGGCGGTCGGGAAAAGACGGGGCGAAGTGCGGGCGGCGGTCAGGTTGAACGGGGGTTGCCTGCGTCTCCCCCCGGGGGTGGTGCGAGCCTCATAGGGTTCGCAAGGACAACACACCGCGTACACGGGCGCGGTACGAACGGGGCGGGAGGCCGACGAGGCGTGGCGAATGCGGAGCACAGTGGGCGACCGGCGGAGGCTTTCGGAGGCCCGGCCGTCGATGCGACCAGAGCACGGCTACGGGTCGCGCGCCTCGGCCTGTGGCTGGTCGCCGCCGTCCTCGCCGTACGGCAGCTGGCCACGGTCCTCTCCACTCCGAGCGGGGAACGCCTGACGGACCTGGAGACCTGGGTCGGCGAACACGGTGTCCTGCACGTGGAGGGGTCCCTCTACGAGTCCACGCAGTTCACCGGCACGCCCTTCGTCGGCCTGGTCCTCAAACCGTTCACCCGCGCCGCCGAACAGGCCCTCGGCTGGGGCTGGACCTTCGGCTCGCTGCTGCTCGTCGTGGCCCTCGGGCTGGTCGCCGCCCGCGCCCTGCCGAAGCCGGTGGGCCGCCGTACGGCACTGCTGGCGGCGCCCGTGGCAGTCAGCCTGCTGATGGTGTCGCTGCCGGTGCGCAACGCGCTGTGGCTCGGCCAGACCAGCATCATCCCGGTCCTCCTCGTCCTGCTGGGCTGCTTCGCCGTACGCGGCGAACACGGCGACCGGATCGGCGGCGCGCTGATCGGCGTCGCCGCCGCCTTCCAGCCGACCGTCCTCCTCTTCGTCCCCCTGCTGTGGTTCACCGACCGCAGACGGGCCGCCGTGTCCACCGGCGTCACGTTCCTCGCCTGCACCGCCGTCGCCTGGGCGGCCATGGCGCAGGACTCCTACACCTACTGGGTCCACCACATGGCCGGCGTGGGTCTGGGCGGCGAGGCCGACGACCTCGCCAACCAGTCGCTGCACGGCGTCCTGCTGCGACTCGGCCTCTCCGGGCCCCTGGAGATCTCCCTCTTCCTCCTGCTCGGCGCGGCCGTCGCCGTCCTCGCCCTGCGCCGCGCCGTGCGCTACGCACGCGACGGTCAGCTGCTGCTCGCGGTCGCCATCACCGGCTGCGCGGCGGTCGTGGTGTCGCCGGCCACCTGGCAGCACCAGCTGCTGTGGGTGCTGCCCGCGCTCGTCGGCCGGGTCGGCAAGCGCGCATCCGACCGGCTGGTGTGGCCGGTCGCCGTCGTCCTGGTGATGACGCTGCCCGCGAAGATGATCCTGCCGAACATGGCGGCCCTGTACCCCCTGCGCGACAATGTCGTACTCCTCGCGGCGCTGGCCGCCGCCGTCGCCGTGCCGTTCCTGTCCCGCACCTCGCCGTACTTCGACACGCCGGTCCCGACGAGCTACGCGCCCCCGGTCCCGACCCGCTTCAAGCACGTCCCCCTGCTGCCGTTCCTGCGCCGGGTCCTCACCCGCCCCAACCTCCTCCTGGAGCTTCTCCTCATCCGGGTCACCTACGCCGCCTACTCCCAGGTCCGCCTCGCGGCGACCGGCGGCAGCAACTCGGCGGGCCGGGCCCGCGCGGAGGAGCACGGCCGGCAGATCCTCGACATCGAACGCTTCCTGCACATCGACATCGAGCACGCCATCAACCACGCGGTGGTGAAGATCGGCTGGCTGCGGGACTTCTTCGACTTCTACTACACGTCGTTCCACTTCATCGTCCCGCTGGCCGTCCTCGGCGTCCTGTACTGGCGCCGCCCGGTCGACTACCGCTGGGCCCGCGCGTCCCTCGGCTTCGCCACGCTGCTGGCCCTGGTCGGCTTCTGGCTCTACCCCCTGGCGCCGCCGCGTCTGATGCCGGGGTACGGGATCATCGACACGGTCCACGGGGTGCAGGACTTCTCGAAGCCCGACTACGGCACGCTGACGGCCCTCACCAACCAGTACGCGGCGATGCCGTCGCTGCACTTCGGCTGGTCGCTGTGGTGCGGGCTGGCGATCGCGATCGTCGCCCCGAAGATGTGGATGAAAGCCCTCGGCCTCCTCCACCCCCTCTTCACCGTCGCGGCGATTGTGGCGACCGGCAACCACTGGATCCTGGACGCGGTGGGCGGCGCGGCCGTGGTCGTGGCGGGTTTCGGCCTGGCGTACCTGTTCCAGGGGCCGAGGGCACGGATGGCGACCGCGACCAAGGCCACCACCCCGGCGCAGGCCACCACCCCGGCCAAGGACACCACCCCGGCCGCGAACGCCATCCCGGCCGCGAACGCCATCCCCGCCCCAGCCCCGCCCCCGGCCGAGGACAACGCCCCGCCCGCCGAGGGGATCAGCAGCGACCCGCCGGCCCCGGCGAAGGACCGTACCGGCCGCTGATCCGGTACTCGCCCGGCGCGTCGACGGTCAGGCGGGTGAACTCGCCGTCCTGGGTGAGGCACCCGCCGTCGGCCCGCAGCCACGGCGACCAGGCGACCCGCACGGTCACCGGGCCGGGCCGGTCCACGCGCAGCACCAGGTCGGCGCTGGTGGTCGTCACGACGGTGCCGGGCTCGGAGACGAGCGGTACGGCGTCCCGCACCCGGTACACCCGCCAGTGCTCGTCCTCCCAGACGGGCTCCAGCCACTCGGGCCGCAGACCGTCGTCCCGCACGAGCCGCGCCTCCTCCCGGGCGGGCCCGTCCGGCTTGGCGAGCGGCAGGACGACGAAGCCGACCGCCCAGCGGTCCAGCCAGTCCCGGTAGGTGGCCGCGGAGAAGGTGCCGTCGTAGAAGAGGCGGGCGCGTTCCACGTCGAGCTGCCGGTTCCAGCCACGGGCCAGATTGACGTGCGGCGCGAGCCCGGCCGCCTCGCGGTGGTCGCGGGCCGGTACGACCTCCACCCGCGTGCGGTCGGCCCCGAGCCCGTCCAGCGCCCGCACGACGCCGTCCGTCTCGGTGGCCCAGGCCGGCACCACGGTGTACTCCTTCAGGTCGTCGGCGGTCTTCTTCCCCATCCATCCGACGGAGAAGACGAGGGCGACGATCAGCAGGTCGCGAGCGATCCGCCGTGTCCGGTCCGTGCTGAGCAGGGCCGCGAGCAGCACGGGGGGCGCGAAGTACTCGGCGAACCGCTCGACGTTCGTGCCGACGGCGGAGGCTATGAGATACGTCAGTACGGTGCCGGCCGCGTACACGGCCCCGCTCCACCGGGTGACCCGCCAGGTACGCGGGGCCAGCGCGGTGACGGCGAGGCCGAGCACGACCGGCGGCCATATTCGGGCCGCGGGCATCGGCTGCTCGCCGGTGAAGGGGAACAGCAGCGTGGTCAGCCCGACGACCGCGGCGGGCGGCACGAGGAGGACCAGGGCGCGCCACCGGTCCCGTACGAGCAGGTACCCGGCCCCCACGACCGCCAGGTACAGCCCGGCCACCGGCGACGCCATGGTGGCCAGGGCCGCGTACCCGGCGGCGAGGACGAGCCGCCGCTCCCGAACCAGTACCACGCAGGCGGCCAGCCCGAAGGCGACGCCGAGCGCGAAGGTCGTACGGCCCGAGGCGACGTTGCACCACAGGGCGAGGGAGGCGAGCAGGGCGGGCCACAGCGGCCTGCGCACCCCGGCCCGCACGATCAGCACCGCCGCCAGCCACGAGGCGGCCAGCCCGGACACCGCGGTGACCGTGCGCACACCGAGCCCGGCCATCAGATACGGCGAGATCACGCTGTAGTTGGCGGTGTGCACCCCGCCGTACCAGAACAGCCCGTACGCCGATGCGCCGTGCCGCGAGACGAAGTCGGCCCATGCCTGCTGCGCGGCCAGATCGCCCCCGCCGGTGGCGAGAAAGACCCACCACACCGCGTACAGCGGGATGGTGGGCAGCGTGGCGAGCAGGGGCACGCGATGCCGGCGTCCGAAGGCACGCAGGACATCGCCCGGGCGTCTCTCCCGGCGCCGTTCGGGGCGGGGGACGGTCGTCAGTGCGGCAGGGACCACGGTCGGGGTTTCCGTTCGGCGTCATCGGGGTGCACGGCGGGGGCACGTGCGAAGACGATAATTCGAACAGAAACGTTGACCGGCCCCGGGCCGGATCACTGGAGGGGCATCCCCCGCCCCGGAGGCGGGGGATGCCCGGTGATCACACCGCCGCGGTGTGACCGGTGATCGGGCAGGCGCCGGCCGTCGCCGCCGCCGTACCGAAGGCGGCGGTCCTGGCGGTGGGCGCCGTTCCGCCGATCTGCTGGAGGATCTCGTCGGAGAGCAGGTCCTCCTTGCCCTTGAGGGCGTCGGCGACCTTGAGATCGGTGTTGAAGACCATCTCGGCGGCGACGTTGTCCTGGACGATGCGGGCGAGGTTGTCCAGGGCCACGAAGATCGGGTCCGAGGGGGTCTCCACGGTCGGCAGGTCGATCAGGTGGGTGTCGACCTTCGCCTGGTTCATGGTGCGGCGGATGATGATGGACGCCTGGTTCAGGTCGGCCGTGGTCCAGATCGACAGCACGGTGACGTAGAGGTCGCTCCACGCCTTCTCGCCGATCAGCGTGCGCCAGCGCTTCATGAGCCCTTCGATGCCGGTGATCTGCGCGGTGGCGGCGAAGGTCATGTTGACGCGGATGGACGGGTAGACGGTGGCCGCGAACCGGTTGAACGACACCATGTCGAACGACTGGGCGGTGACGGAGGCGTCGATGAACTTGACGGCCTCACTCAGGATCTTGTCGCAGGAATTCTCCAGGTCCAGGGGGAGATTCGCGGTGCCGAGCTTCGTGTGCGCCGTCTGGAGCGTGGTCTTGAAGGCGTTCAGCGGGGTGATCCAGCCCTTGTCGCCCGGTGCCTTGGTGACGACCATGTCAAGGTCGTGCGGGTCGATCCGGTCCGCGTTGGGGATGTTGGGGACCTGGTCGCTGAGGTAGGCGGCGAGGACCGAATAGATCCCCAGGGGGACGTGGGCGATCGACTTGGCGAGTTCGAAGTACTCCGGGACCGGGTCGACGGTCTCGACCTGCTTGCCGCCGTTGATGAGGGTGAAGCGTCCGCCGACCGCGTTGTTCGAGACGACGACGACCGGACTGAGCTGCGTCGTCAGTTCGCTCTTGAGGGTCGCGTAGTTCGCGCGCATTCTCGTGTTGACGGCGCGTATCGCGTCGCGTGCCGCCTTCTCGTCGGTCGCCGTGATTCCCGCGGTCGCCGCCGAGGCGGTGGAGGCCTGCTGGCCGGTGAAGAGCGTTGCCGCCCCGACGGCCGACGCGGTACCCAGAAATCCTCTACGTGTTGCCATGCCCCGTTGTCTGCTTTCTGTGGTGAGCGAAAGTGCCTTTTGGCGATGTGGGGGGAAAACAGCGTGGGGGGAGTTCGGGGTGGGGGATCTCAGGGTGGGGGTGAAGGTGGGTCAGGTTCTCAGGTCAGGGACTTCTGCGACGGGACCACGACCCCGTAGAGGTCCTGGACCGTGGCGAGAGCCGCCTCGTGGACCTGCTGGGCGGGGACGCCGTCCGGGTCGCCCTTCAGCGGCAGCGGCCGGGTCGCGGAGGCGTCGGCGACCACGGTCGGCGCGTTGCCGTTCAGGAACGCGCCCTGGGCGGTGAACAGGGTGCACATGTTGGTCATGAACCCGGCGACGATGACGTTCTTGTTCCCGGCCTTCTTGACCTGCTCGGCGAGATCGGTGCCGTGGAAGGCGTTGGGGACGCTCTTCTCGACGACGGGCTCGCCCTTGGCCGGCTTGAGCGCCGGGATGATCTGGCCCGCCTTCGACTTCAGGTCGTAGCCCTTGTCGACGATGTGGATGACCGGCGTACCCGCCTCGCGGGCCCGCTTCAGCAGGGCCTCGGCGTTGGCCACCGCCGGCTTCCAGCCGTCGAGTTCCATCACACCCTCGGTGTAGGTGTTCTGGTAGTCGACCATGATGAGTGTGGCGTCGGAGAGCGTGGCCGGGGTCTCGCTGAAGTCGTTGAGCTGCCGCAGAGTCGTCGTGTCCTTCGCGACGTTCTTCTCGGCGGAGGTCGTGGTGGCGGCCGACGGCTTGTCCTCGGAGGTGGCGGCCTCCGAACTTCCGCCGCACGCGGCGACGGTGGCCGAGAGGACGGCGGCGGTGGCGAGGGCGACGGCCGGGCGCAGCAGCTTCATCAGGAGATCTCCTTCTGGGACGGGACGACGACCCCGTACAGGTCGGCGATGGTGGCGAGGGCGCTGTTGTGGACCTGCCGGGCGTCCAGCTCCAGGCCCGCGACGGGCAGCGCGCGGGTGGCGCAGGCGTCGGCCACGACGGTCGGGCGGTTGCCGCGCAGGAAGGCGCCCTGGGCGGTGAAGGCCACGCACATGTGCGTCATGAACCCGGCGATGACCAGGTCGCCGTTGCCGGCGGCGTCGATGTGCTCGGCCAGGTCGGTACCGACGAAGGCGTTCGGCACCTTCTTGACGACGACGGGCTCGCCGTCGGCCGGTGCGACGCTCGGGTGGATGGCGCCGATCTCGGCGCGGATGTCGTACGGGGTGCCCTCGCCGCCGTCGTTGACGACGTGGACGACCTTCGTGCCCTCCTCGCGGGCCCGCGCCAGCAGTTGGGCGGCTGTGTCGAGGGCGGCCTGCCAGCCGTCCAGTTCCATGACGCCGGTCGTGTAGGTGTTCTGGTAGTCGACGAGGACCAGGGTGGACTCGGCGAGCTTCGCGGGGGTGTCGTCGAAGCCGTTGAGCCGGCGCAGCGTCGTTCTGGGCATGGGAAGTCGCCTAACGTGCTTGTCGGGGGAGGGGGTTCACCGGTGCGGTGGCCTGTGCCCATGACGCTATGGCCCACCGCCGGGTGTCGGCAATGTCGTCTAACATGCAGAAACCGACATGGCTGTCGCCGAGCTTGGGGGTTGGGCTTCTTGAGCACCGTCAGACGACTGATCGTCATAGTCCTCTTCGAGGACGTCGACCTGCTCGACGTCACCGGACCACCGGAGGTGTTCTCCCTCGCCCGGCGCGAGACGGACGAGGCGGCGGGCTACGAGGTGGTCCTCGTCGCCGAGACCATGGCACCGGTCACCACCGGCGCCGGGGTCCGGGTCCTGCCCGACGCGACCTTCGACGAGCTGTCCGCACCCTCGGCGAGGAGCATCGACACCCTGATCGTGCCCGGCGCCGTCGAGGTGGACGACCAGCGCCGCGTGCACCCGCTCACCGACCCCGCGGTGGTGGAGCGGGTGCGGCAGCTCGCCGGCCGGACCCGCCGGGTCACGTCCGTCTGCGTCGGCGCGCACATCCTCGCCGCCGCCGGACTCCTCGACGGCAAGCGCGCCACCACCCACTGGTCGACCGCGCGGCAACTCGCCGACGACCACCCGGCCGTCGAGGTCGACGCCGACCCGATCTTCATCCGGGAAGGCGACGTGTGGACCGGCGCGGGCATCAGCGCCTGCCTCGACCTATCACTCGCCCTCATCGCCGACGACCTCGGCGAGGAGGTGGCGCTGCGCGTCGCCCGACAGCTCGTGATGTACCTGAAGCGGCCCAGCGGGCAGAGTCAGTTCAGTGTCCCGCTGGAGCAGGTCTCGACGACCCGGCGCATCGAGGACCTGCGCCACCACATCATGCGCAACATCGCCGAACCGCTCACCGTCGCCGACCTCGCCGCGTGCGCCCACGTCAGCGACCGGCAGCTCACCCGGATCTTCAAGACCGAACTCGGCACGACCCCGCACGCCTACATCGAGTCGGCCCGCGTCGAGGTGGCGCGCCATCAGCTCGAATCCACCGACGCGACCTTGGAGAGGATCGCCTCCGCCTGCGGTTTCGGCACCGTCGACACCCTGGTCCGGGCCTTCCGCCGCCGACTTGACACGACACCGACCGAGTACCGGCGCCGGTTCCGGACCCTCCTCGCATGAGGTGGGTTCCCGGGCACGGAACGCCGAGCTCGGGAGCCCCGTCGGGGCAGGGGGCCGAGGGGCCCCTGCCCCGACGGGGCTCGGTCTGCCGGGCGGGCGGGTCACCGGCGCCCGGCGAAGGCCGGTGCCGTGCGCGGCGCTCCTCGGCTCAGCCGAAGTTCACGTCGCTGCACCACATGTACGCCTGGTCGAGGTGCGAGGCCTGCCAGATCACGAACACCACGTGGTGTCCGGTGTACCCGGAAGTCTGGACGGGGAAGGTGATGTTCTGCGCCGGGGCGAAGCGGCCGGTCTGCGTGATGAAGTCGAGGTTGCCCCAGCCCAGGGTCTGGGTCTTGGGGTCGAAGCCCTGCTTGCTCACATAGACCTTGAAGTAGTCGGCACCGTGGGACGCCTGGTCGTACAGCTGCACCGAGAAGTTGCTGCCGACGTTGGTGGTCTTCCACTGGCCGGGCTTGTTCAGACTGGCGTTCCTCGCGAGGTTGTTGCTGCAGAGCGTCCCGTCGGGGGTCTTCGCCTGGAACTGGCCACCGAGGCCGTCGCGGAGGGCGCTCATCCAGTTCCACATGGTGTCGGCGTTGGCCTGGAAGGCCTGCCAGCACATGGGGTCCTGGGTCTGCATGGCCGGGTTCGTGTGGTTGCTGCCCCACGTCTTCCAGCACTGGTACGCGCGGGTGGCGGGACCGACGATGGTGCCGTGGGCCTGGGCGGGGGTCGACCAGGCGAGTGCGCCGACGACCACGGCGAACAGCATGACGAGCGCCTGGAGAGGCCGGCGGAGGGCCGACCGCGAACGCCCGGTTAACGGACTCGTTGTGCGCATGTGGGGGGACTCCTTCCAGAGGCAAGGCTGTATTGGGAGCGCTCCCAAAGTGACGACTCCTCAGTGAAATGTCAATGAAACAGACAAACTTGATCACAGCGGTGGGTCGCGGTCGGGGAATCCGCCCTGGTGCGGGAGCCGGTGCCCTTGCCGGACTCGGGCGGTCGGCCCTTCCCGCGGCGACTCCGGAACCACTCGTTGCCGTCGAGTCCCACCCATCGCCTCCGGAGGGGCAACGGTTTACCATGACGCCGCGTCAGTTCGCGGCCCTGCATCTTCGGGCCGGCGGAGGAGACCGCCTTTACGGCCGAGTCCCCGCCAGCACCACGCAAGCCGTTCGGTCAACCGTCACTCCATCGAGATGAGGTTCCATGAACCGAAACCGAACCGCCGTCGGCGCGTTCGTCGTGGCCCTGTGCACTGCCGGTCTCGCCCTCGGCCCGGCGACCGCCGCGAGCGCCGCCCAGGCGAAGTCCCGCGTCGGAGCCGACTGGGAGACCCAGTCGATCGTCTTCACGGCCGCCGCGGGCCACACCAACGACCTCAACGTCTTCTTCATGTACACCAGCGACGGCATCCAGCGGATCGGCTTCCGCGACGTGGTCCCGCTCGAACCGGGCGGCCATTGCGCGTACTCCTTAGCCGAGGACACCACCGCCGTCGTCTGCGAACTGCCCGCCGAGGGCCCCCGTCCCGACCGGATCGACATCCACCTCGGCGACGGCGACGATACGGTCGCCGCCTTCACCCCCGGGGTCGGCACCGTCAGCGGCGGCTCCGGTGACGACGAACTGCATGCCCACACGGCACGCACGGTGCTGGGCGGCGACGGGAACGACATGGTCATGGGGCCCGCCGTGCTGCACGGCGGCGACGGCATGGACCACCTCATGGGTGACGGCGACGACCAGCGGATGTGGGGTGGCGCGGGCGACGACATGATCGAGGGCTACGGCGGCGACGACACCGTGTACGCCGGCTCCGGCGACGACCATGCCATGGGCGGGGACGGCCGCGACATCGTTCTCGGCGGCCCCGGCGACGACATGCTGCACGGCGAAGGCGGCGACGACCTCGTTGGTGGCGGCCTCGGAAAGGACACCGTCGAAGGCGGGCCGGGCCGCGACATCGTCCTCCCGTAGGCGTACCCGGCGCACGTCCTCCCGTGAGAGCGCCGCTCCGCACGAAGGCCCTGCCCCGCGGCGCGATCGGCGTCGCGGGCGCGGTGCCGCCGCAGTCGGCGCCCTCGGTCACGTGGGGCGGCTCACCTCGCCGGCCGCTCGAACGTGACCGGCGCCTCGAAGGCCGCCCGGCGCGTGGCCCGGCGCAGTGCCTTCAGGACCGGGGTGCCGAGCGCGAGGGTCAGCACGACCGTCACGGCGGCGCGGCCGCCGTCCCAGCCGAGGGACGTGGCCAGGCAGTAGGCGAGGAAGCGGGCCAGGTTGTCGGGGATCGACGCGTCCGGATCGAAGGCGATGTTCGAGGCGAGCGTGTTCATGAAGGTCCAGCCCGCCAGGTTCATCACCGTGCCGTAGGCGAACGCGGCCAGGAAGCCGTACGCGGCCAGCATGAGCAGCTCCGGGCGCCCGCGCAGGCGGTCGGGGAAGGGCAGCAGACCCGCGCCCATCGTGAACCAGCCCATCGACAGCATCTGGAACGGCATCCACGGGCCCACCCCGCCCGTGAGCAGCGCGGACGCGAACATCGTGACCGAGCCGAGGACGAAGCCGAAGCCCGGACCGAGCACCCGGCCGCTGAGGACCATGAGGAAGAACATCGGCTCCAGGCCGGCGGTGCCCGCACCGATGGGCCGCAGCGCCGCGCCCACCGCCGCCAGGACACCGAGCATCGCCACCGCCTTGGGGCCGAGGCCCGACTCCGAGATCGTCGCCGCCACCACGGCCACCAGCAGCACCAGCAGGCCGGCGAACAGCCACGGCGCGTCCTGGGCGTGCGCGTTCAGCGAGGCGTCCGGCGGGGCCAGGAAGGGCCAGCCGAAGCCGGCGGCGCCCACCGCGCTGACCAGCACGAGTGCGGCGACCGAACGGGGGCCGAGGCGGACGGCGCGGGCCTGGCGATCACGTCGGGGACCGGTCATGCCAGCGCCTCCCGGACCTGTGCGACCGTCAGCCACTTCCGCGGGGCCAGCACCTTGGCGACCTGCGGCGCGAAGGAAGGCGAGGCCATCACCACGTCCGCCGCCGGACCGTCGGCGATCACCTCGCCCTCGGCGAGCAGCACGACCCGGTGGGCCAGCTCGGCGGCCAGCTCCACGTCGTGCGTCGCCAGCACGATCGCGTGCCCCTCGGCGGCCAGAGCGCGCAGGATGCCCGCCAGCCGGGCCTTCGCCGCGTAGTCCAGGCCGCGCGTCGGCTCGTCCAGGAGGAGCAGGGGCGGGCGGGCGGTGAGTACGACGGACAGGGCGAGGGTGAGGCGCTGGCCCTCGGAGAGGTCGCGGGGGTGGGTGTCGTCGGTGACGCCGGGGAGCAGCTCGGTGAGCAGGGCGCGGCAGGTGCCCTCGGCCGCCTCCGCGTCCCGGTCGGCGGCCGCGCACTCGGCGGCGACCGTGTCGGCGTACAGCAGATCGCGCGGCTCCTGCGGGACCAGGCCGACCCGGCGCACCAGGTCGCGGGGGGCCGTGCGGTGCGGTACGGCGTCGCCCGCGCGGACCGAACCGGCGGACGGTTCGACGAGGCCGACGAGCGCGGAGAGCAGGGTGGACTTTCCGGCGCCGTTGCGGCCCATCAGGGCGACGGTCTCGCCGGGGGAGACGGTCAGGTCGACATCGCGCAGTGCCTGGATCCGGTCCCGGCGGACGGCGAGGGAGCGGACCTCGGCGGCGTACGGGGAGGGGGCGGCGGCCGGCTCCGGGGACTTCGCGCGGCGCCGCCAACGGGAGGAGGCGGGCCGCAGGGCGGGCAGGGGTGGGAGCGTGGCGGTCGTCGGCGTGTGGTCCGGGATCTCCCGGTCGGCCAGCCGGTCCCGCAGCGGGGCGGCGCGGCGGCGGGCGTCGCGGATCGTCAGCGGCAGCGGGGACCAGCCCGCCAGCCTGCCCAGGCCCACCACCGGCGGGTACACCGGGGACACGGCCATCACGTCCGCCGGAGGCCCGAGGAGCGGCGCCGCGCCCGGGGACGGGAGCAGGACGACCTGGTCGGCGTACTGGATGACGCGCTCCAGGCGGTGCTCGGCCATCAGGACCGTCGTACCGAGGTCGTGGACGAGGCGCTGGAGGACGGCCAGCACCTCCTCCGCGGCGGCGGGGTCGAGCGCGGAGGTCGGCTCGTCCAGGACCAGTACCCGCGGGTGCGGGGTGAGGACCGAGCCGATCGCGACCCGCTGCTGCTGGCCGCCGGAGAGCGTGGCGATGGGGCGGCCGCGCAGGCCGGACAGGCCCAGCAGGTCGAGGGTCTCCTCGACGCGGCGGCGCATCACGTCCGGGGCCAGGCCGAGGGACTCCATGCCGTAGGCGAGCTCGTCCTCGACGGTGTCCGTCACGAAGTGGGAGAGCGGGTCCTGGCCGACCGTGCCGACGACGTCGGCGAGTTCGCGCGGCTTGTGGGTGCGGGTGTCGCGCCCGGCCACCGTGACCCGGCCGCTCAGCGTGCCGCCGGTGAAGTGCGGCACGAGGCCGCTGACCGCGCCGAGGACCGTGGACTTGCCGACGCCGGACGGGCCGGCGAGGAGGACGAGTTCACCCTCCGGGACCTCGAAGTCGACGCCCCGGACGGTGGGTTCGGCCACTCCGTCGTACGTCACGGAGACATCCTCGAAGCGGATCACGACGGCTCCTTGACGGGCACGGGGTGGGGGGCGGGGGCGATGAACGCCGGGAGCAGGCCGATCAGTACGGCCGCCGCCGGCCACAGGGGGAGGGACGGCGCGACCAGCGGGACCACGCCGGGGTGCAGTGCCGCCGGGTCGCGGGCGGCGGCGAGGAACATCAGCGCCGCGACGGCCGCGCCGGAGGCGGTGACCAGCCAGGCGCGGGCGCCCCAGCGGTCCGGGCGGTAGCGGGTGCGGACCGTCCTGCGGCCGCCGAGCCACAGCCCCGCGAGCGCGGCGGCGACGCCGGCCAGGAGGACGGGGATGCCGTACGTGCCGCCCGCGGCGGTCAGCAGCCCGTACGTCCCCGCGCAGACGCCGAGCAGGCCGCCCAGGGTGAGGGCGGCGGTGGTACGGCGTACGGGGGCCGGGACCTGGGCGGTACGGCCGTAGCCGCGGGCGTCCATCGCGGCGGCGAGGGCGACGGAACGCTCCAGGGCGCCCTCCAGCACCG
This sequence comes from Streptomyces sp. BB1-1-1, assembly GCF_031597775.1. Classification (NCBI taxonomy): domain Bacteria; kingdom Bacillati; phylum Actinomycetota; class Actinomycetes; order Kitasatosporales; family Streptomycetaceae; genus Streptomyces; species Streptomyces sp. BB1-1-1. The sequence continues at coordinate 6,072,484 of NZ_CP134203.1, forward strand.
GGAGCCTGACCTGGAGCAGGCCCCGTACGCCCTTGTCGGGGCGGCCGCGCAGACGGCGGGCGGCGCGCAGGCGCTGGACGTCGGCGATGAGGTTCGGGGCGAAGGTGAGGGCGACGACGACGGCCACGCCCATCTCGTACAGGGCGCCGGGGAGGGACTTGAGGAGGCGGGAGGGGTTGGCGAGGGCGTTCGCGGCGCCGACGCAGATGAGGAGGGTGGCCAGCTTCATCGCGTCGTACAGGGCGAAGGTGAGGCCCTCGGCGGTGACCCGGCCGCCGAGGCGGATGCCCTGCGCCCAGTCGGGGAGGGGGACTTCGGGGAGGGTGACGAGGGTGTGGGTGCCGGGGATGGGGGAGCCGAGGATCGTGGTGAAGAGGAGGCGGATGAGGAGGACGGCGAGGGCGAGCTTGACGAAGGCGCCGTAGGAGCGGGACCAGGGGGCGTGGGGGCGGCGGGTGGTCACTACGTAGGCGGAGACGGCTACGAGGAGGGCGAGGAGGAGGGGGTTGGTGGTGCGGGTGGCGGCGGTGCCGAGGGCTAGCGCCCAGAGCCACCAGGCGCCGGGGTGCAGGGTCCCGGGGCGGTGGCGGGGGGTGGGGATGCTCGCCGGCGCTTGCCGGGTGCCGCCTGCGCCCACCCTCCCCCACTCTCGGCTTCGCTCGAGCGGGGGGACCCCCATCGCCCCAGCGGCACGACTGCCCGCAGACGGCGCGGCGTGACTGCCCGCAGGCTGGGGCGGCGCGGCGCGACTGGCCGCAGGCTGGGGCGGCGCGGGGTGGCTGCCCGCGGACTGCTTGCCCGCGGGCTCAGTCGGTGGCATTCCTGCGCCGCCTTGCCTGCCAGGTTGCTGCTCCGGCCAGGGCTGCCACGATGGCGATGCCCGCGTAGAGGCCGACCGAGGGGCCGTCGTCGTCCGACGTGTCCTTCTGGTCCGGGGCCGCGTCGGGCGCCGTCGAGTCGTCCTTCTCCTTCCCCTTCTCCTTCTGCGCGACCTGCTCCCCGCACCCCGACTTCGGGTAGCCCGCGATCCCGCACAGCAGGGCGTTGGTGTTGTAGCGCAGTGGGCCCGCCACGGCGGCCAGGGCGTCGGCGGTCGTCGCGTCGGGGGAGACCCGGGCGCAGGCCGTGCGCGGGGCCGGCGGGTTCTCGCCGGACGGGGCGTCGGACGCCGTGCCGAAGTCGAGGACGAGGGCGACGCGCTTGCTGCCGTCCTCGGCCGGTGTCTTCGCGCAGATCGACGCGAAGTCCGCGGCGCCGCGCGGCTGGGCCGCGTCGTCCGAGTTCTCGCTCACCGCGAAGCGGAAGCCCTGGACGTCGCCGTCGGAGGGGCGGACGAGGGACGGGCCCTGGGTGGCGTAGACCCAGCGGTCGCCGTCGCGGTCCCAGAAGGACCAGTAGCGGTAACCGGCGGCCTGCGCCTGGCCCGCGCTCCCGATCAGCAGGAAAGCGGCCAGGAAGAGGAGAACGACGCGGCGGGTCACGGCTGCTGCTTCTTGTTGCGGCCGCTCAGCAGGAAACCGATGCCGATACCGAAGACCAGGCAGACGCCGACGAACCACCAGACGCCGAAGCCGGAGTCGTCCTTGCCGTCGTTCTCCTGCGCGGCGTCCTCGGCGCTCACGGTCGCGCTGTCCTTGGCCTCGAACCCCTGCGGGCTCGGCCCCGTCGCGTTCAGCCGCGCCACCAGGTCCGTGCCGCCGAAGGCGCGCGGGTCGGTGCCCGTGGCGTGGGCGGCGAAGATCAGCTGGGCGTAGGCGGCCGGGCCGCTCTGCTCGGCCCACTTCGCGGCGTTCTTCTGCAACCAGGCCAGCGGCTTCGCGGCCTGCTCCGCACCGCCCTGCGCGGCGAGCGCGACGACCGCGTCGGCGGTGTTGCCGTAGTCGGGCTGGTCGGCGGAGCCGCCGAGGGCCGACTTGAGGTGACCGTCCTCGGCGACGGCGTCGGCGAGGTGGGCGGCACCGTTCGCGGCGGCCTGCTCGCGGGTCGGCTTCTTCGCGTCGGTGCAGGTGGCGTCGCCCGCCGCCTTGCCGGCCTCGGTGACCAGGCCCTTGCCGAGCGCGCCGAGGACACCGGCCGCGGTCGCGTCCGCGTTGGCGAGCAGCTTGCCGTCCTCGTCGGGCTGGAAGGCGAACGCGCCCGCGCCCTTGTCCTCGGCGCAGGGCAGGGCGAATGTCAGCAGGGCGTCGTACGGGGACTTGCCGTCCTTCTCGACCTGCTCGGGCTTGCTGTCCGTGGCGGTCAGGGCGCCGATGACGATGGACGTGGAGTTGGCGTCGCTGGGGCCGCCGGGGGTGTAGCCCCAGCCGCCGTCCTTGTTCTGTACGGACTTCAGCCAGGTGAGGGCGGACTCGACGACGTCACCGTGCCCGCCGACGGCCCACAGCGCCTGGACGGCGGCGGCCGTGTTGTTGGTGTCGACCATCGTCTTGGCGTCGCACGCCTTGGCGGGGTCGGCGCGGAACGGGGCGAAGGCGCCGTTGTCGCACTGCTGGCCGGTGAGCCAGCCGACGGCCTTCGACGAGGGAATCACGCCCACCGTGTCCTGCGCGAGCAGGGCGAGGGACTGGCGCCAGACGCCGTCGTACTGGGGGTCGGCGGTGCCGTACAGCCCGGAGGACTCGGGCGCGGACGGGGCGGACGCGGACGGGGAGGACGACGGATCGGCGGCGGCCGCGGGCGCGGCGGCGGCGCCGATCACGGCTATGGCGGCGAGGGCCGCGGCGCTGCTGCGACGGCGGACGTTCATGAGCGGCGGGTGCCTTTCCCTGTGCGGGGCCGGGCAGCACGGGGCACCCCCGGCGGCTCGGCCCCGTATGCCTCGACGGTGCCCGTGCGCCGGCGGGTGCCGGGCACGTGAGCCGGTCACGTCCGCGCGGGGCAGTCCGGCTCACCGTCCGGGGCAGGTCCTCAAGGGGCCTCGGTGGACGGCTCACGGTTGCGGGTCAGCGCCGGAATTGCACCGGCTTCCCCCCGTACGGGTGTGATGACGACGCCGCCACTTTACCCGGAGGCAACGGAGCCGGACCGGGGCGCCCGCCCGCGGGCCCCGGCCTCCGTCACGTCGATCAGCCGGCACACCGTCTCGATGTCCACCCGCACCTGGGCGATGGAGGCGCGGCCGGCGAGCCAGGTGATCAGGGTCGAGAGCCAGGTGTGCTCGATGACGCGGATGGCGGAGAGCTGCTCGGGGGTGGGGTTCTCCAGGCCGCCCATCGCGTCCAGGATGATCGCCGTGGTCTGGCGGGATACCTGGTCGACCTCCGGGGAGACGCCGCGGTCGGCGAAGGTCAGGGCGCGGGCCATCGCCTCGGCCAGCCGGGGTTCGCGCTGCAGCGCGCCGAAGGCCCGCATCAGGGTCTGCGCGACCCGGTCGGCGGCCGTCTCGCCGGCCGGCGGGCTCTTGCGCAGGGTGCCGTGCAGCCGCTCCAACTGGTCGTGCATGGTGGCGACCAGCAGATGGACCTTGGACGGGAAGTAGCGGTACAAGGTGCCGAGGGCGACCTGCGACGACTCGGCGACCTCGCGCATCTGCACCGCCTCGAAGCCGCCCCGGCAGGCCAGTCGGGCGGTCGCGTGCAGGATGCGGCGGCGGCGCTCCCGCTGCCGCTCGGTGAGGGACGGTGCGGCGGCGGAGCGGCGCGCGGGGCCGGCCGTACCGGAAGTACCGGAGGCTTCCATTCCCGGGTTGTCCACCTTGGCCACCTTCTCCCCGTTGCCGTGGCGTGAATCACCTGATCCACTCGTCACAGCGCCCCTACCTGCCGGTAGATTCGGAGCCTCCGAACGATCAAGTCTGAAACTTGTTCTAGATTAACGTCCCGGCGTAATGTCGCGGGACAGCGCAGTGAGAAGGGGGCCCGGAGTGACCGCTGAGGCCAGTGGGACGGGTCCCCGTCCGGAGCCCGCCGCCGACGGCTTGCGACCGCTCCGTATCGCACTCCTCACCTACAAGGGAAACCCGTTCTGCGGCGGCCAGGGCGTCTACGTCCGCCACCTCTCCCGCGAACTGGCCCGCCTCGGCCACCGCGTCGAGGTCATCGGCGCCCAGCCCTACCCCGTCCTCGACGAGGGCCACGACGAGCGGCTGTCCCTCACCGAGCTGCCCAGCCTCGACCTCTACCGCCACCCCGATCCCTTCCGCACCCCGAAGCGCGGCGAGTACCGCGACTGGATCGACGCGCTCGAGGTCGGCACGATGTGGACCGGCGGTTTCCCGGAACCCCTGACGTTCTCGCTGCGCGCCCGCCGCCATCTGCGCGCCCGCCGCGGCGACTTCGACGTGGTCCACGACAACCAGACCCTCGGCTACGGGCTGCTCGGTGACGTCGGCGCCCCCCTCGTCACCACCATCCACCACCCCATCACCGTCGACCGGCAACTCGAACTCGACGCCGCCGACAGCCGCAAGCGCCGGTACTCCGTGCGCCGTTGGTACGCCTTCACCCGCATGCAGAAGCGCGTCGCGCGCCGCCTGCCGTCCGTGCTCACCGTCTCCGGCACCTCCCGGCAGGAGATCATCGACCACCTCGGCGTACGGGACGACCGCATCCACGTCGTCCACATCGGCGCCGACACCGACCTGTTCTCGCCCGACCCGTCGGTGCCGCGGGTGCCGGGCCGGATCGTGACCACGTCCAGCGCGGACGTGCCGCTCAAGGGCCTGGTCTTCCTCGTCGAGGCGCTGGCGAAGGCACGCGTCGAACACCCCCGGGCCCACCTCGTCGTCGTCGGCAAGCGACCCGCCGAAGGCCCCGTCGCCCAGGCGATCGAGCGGTACGGCCTCGAAGGCGCCGTCGAGTTCGTCAAAGGCATCTCCGACGCCGAACTGGTCGATCTCGTGCGGTCGGCCGAGGTCGCGTGCGTGCCGTCGCTCTACGAGGGGTTCTCGCTGCCGGCCGCCGAGGCCATGGCGACGGGCACGGCGCTGCTCGCCACCACCGGCGGCGCCGTCCCGGAGGTCGCCGGACCCGACGGGGAGACCTGCCTCGCGGTGCCGCCGGGCGACGCGGGAGCGCTGGCCGCCGGACTGAACCGGCTGCTCGGCGACCGTGAACTGAGGGCCCGGCTCGGCGCGGCCGGACGCGAGCGCGTGCTGCGGCACTTCACCTGGGCCCGGGCCGCCGAGGGGACGGCCGCCCGCTACCGCGAGGCCATCGGCCACCCCTCCCCGACCACCCCGCGGGCCGTTCCCGCGACCCCGACCAGTGCGACCAGTGACACCGGCGTCTACCCCGAAAGCAGGGCCACGTGCTGACCGTCGACTTCTCCCGGTTCCCGCTCGCCCCGGGCGACCGCGTGCTGGACCTCGGCTGCGGCGCCGGCCGGCACGCGTTCGAGTGCTACCGGCGCGGCGCCCAGGTCGTCGCGCTGGACCAGAACGCCGAGGAGATCCGCGAGGTCGCCAAGTGGTTCGCGGCGATGAAGGAGGCCGGTGAGGCCCCGGCCGGTGCCACCGCCACCGCCATGGAGGGCGACGCGCTGGCCCTGCCCTTCCCGGACGAGTCCTTCGACGTCGTCATCATCTCCGAAGTGATGGAGCACATCCCCGACGACAAGGGCGTCCTCGCCGAGATGGTCCGCGTCCTCAAGCCCGGCGGGCGCATCGCGATCACCGTGCCGCGCTACGGCCCCGAGAAGGTCTGCTGGACGCTGTCCGACGCCTACCACGAGGTCGAGGGCGGCCACATCCGCATCTACAAGGCGGACCAGCTCCTCGACCGGATCCGCGAGGCCGGCCTCAAGCCGTACGGCACCCACCACGCGCACGCGCTGCACTCGCCGTACTGGTGGCTGAAGTGCGCCTTCGGCGTCGACAACGACAAGGCGCTGCCGGTGCGGGCGTACCACAAGCTGCTGGTCTGGGACATCATGAAGAAGCCGCTGGCGACGAGGGTCGCCGAGCAGGCGCTGAACCCGCTGATCGGCAAGAGTTTCGTGGCGTACGCGACCAAGCCGCACCTCCCGCGGGTGGCCGCCGCGTGACCACGTCCCGCACCGAACACCTGGTCCTGCCCGGCGTCCTCACCGACGCCGAGGCGGCCGCCACCGTCCGCGGCATCCTCGCCGTGCAGCGCGAGGACGGCGCGATCCCGTGGTTCCGCGGACACCACCTCGACCCGTGGGACCACATCGAGGCGGCCATGGCCCTGGACGCGGCCGGCGAGCACGACGCCGCCGAACGGGCGTACGAGTGGCTGGCCCGGCACCAGAACCAGGACGGCTCCTGGTACGCCGCCTACGCCGACGGCGACTTCGCCGACGTCACCGACCGCGGCCGGGAGACCAACTTCGTCGCCTACGTCGCCGTGGGCGTCTGGCACCACCACCTCGCCACCGGCGACGACACGTTCCTCGACCGGATGTGGCCCGTCGTCCACGCGGCGGTCGAATTCGTACTGCGCCTCCAGCAGCCGGGCGGGCAGATCGGCTGGCGGCGCGACGACGACGGCACGGACACCACGGACGCGCTGCTCACCGGCAGCTCCTCCGTCCACCACGCGCTGCGCTGCGCGCTCGCCATCGCCGAACAGCGCGAAGAGCCGCAGCCCGACTGGGAGTTGGCGGCGGGCGCGCTGCGGCACGCCATCCGCCGCCACCCGGAGCGGTTCCTGGACAAGGGCCGCTACTCGATGGACTGGTACTACCCGGTGCTGGGCGGCGCGCTGACCGGCACCGAGGCCAGGTCCCGCATCGCGGAGAGCTGGGACCGCTTCGTGGTCCCGGACCTCGGCGTGCGCTGCGTCGTCCCCAACCCGTGGGTGACCGGCGGCGAGTCGGCCGAACTCGCCCTCGCCCTGTGGGCGGTGGGCGAGTCCGACCACGCCCTGGAGATCCTCCAGTCGATCCAGCACCTGCGCGACCCGGACAGCGGCCTGTACTGGACGGGCTACGTCTTCGAGGACAAGGCGATCTGGCCGCGCGAACTGACCACCTGGACGGCCGGCTCCCTGCTCCTCGCCGTCGCCGCGCTCGGCGGCCACGAGGCCACCTGCCAGGTCTTCTCCGGCGACCGCCTGCCGAGGGGCCTCGACCCGGACTGCTGCGTCTGAACGGTCAGCGGCGGCCGAGGCGGTTGGCCACGGCGTGGCCGACGAAGAGGTAGACGACGGCCGCCAGCCCGTAGCCGGCCACCACGCGGGCCCAGGCCTCGTCGAAGGTGAACAGGTCACGTGACCAGCCGGCGAGCACGTTGGCCACTTCATGGACGAACTGCACCAGGTCGTTGGCCCGGTTGGCGTCCAGCAGATACATCAGGATCCACAGCCCGAGGATGACGGCCATGATGTCCGCGATCACCGCGATGGCCGTCCCGGCGCTGGATCCGCTGCGACTTCTAGGGGACATGACTTCCGTCTGGCCCCGGATGTGTGTTTGAAACCTGCGACCGGCCCGGCGTACGCCGACGGCCCCTCGCCCGGAAGTCCCGGTGGGCGAGGGGCCGTTGACGTCGAACGGTCGGGCGGGCGCGGTCAGCCGCGCTGGATGCCCGAGGTGTCCTGCAGCACGCCGCGGCGGCCGTCCTGCGTCTGGGCGACCAGGTTGGCGCCTCGCTGCTCGACGGCCAGGTACCAGGTGCCCGGCGCCAGCTCGGCGATCGGCGTGGGGGAGCCGTCCTCCGCGAACAGCGGACGCGGCACCGGCACGGCGAACCAGAACGGCGAGAAGTCCCCGGCCGGCTGAGCCTGCGCCTGCTGCGGCTGCGGGGCCTGCGGCTGGGGCTGCGGCTGCTGCGGCTGACCGCCGAAGGACGGACCGGGCTGACCCGGCTGGCCCGGCTGACCGGGCTGGCCCGGCTGCCCGCCGTACGGCTGCTGCTGCGCGCCCGGGTAGCCGTAACCACCCTGGGGCTGGCCGCCGTACGGCTGCGGAGCGGCCGGACGGGAGGCCGGGATCAGGGTGCCCTTGAGGGCGGGGACCAGCGGGGTCGCGACGGCGGCGGCGGCCATGATGAGCGTGGCGACGAGCGCGAGGATCAGGCCGATGCCGGCACCGAGGTCGTTGGTGAAGCCCCCGTCGCCGTCGAAGGCGCCGGCGGGGTCGAAGACGTTGCCGAGCGCGCTCCAGGCGGCGAAGACGGTGAACGCGACGCCGAACTGGCCGAGGTCGAGGCCCGCCACCTTCCTGGGCTGCGGCAGAGCGCGGGCCACGATGACGAGCGCCGCGCCGATGATGCCCGCCAGGACCACACCGAGCACGACCGGCCCACTGCCCCACAGGCTGGGGATTTCGGCGTCGTCCGGTGCGCCGTCGAACGAGTAGATGTCGAGGAACGACGCGATCAACAGCAACACCGCTGCTCCGATCACCACGCCGTCGCCTCGAGTGAGGGAGCGGATATTCACTTCAGGTCCTTCGTAGGTCGTCTCGTCGTCAGTAGAGGCGTCGCTGTCACCATGTCGCCGTCAGGTTCCGGAGTGAAGCGCGGGGGTGGCCCCTCATCGTACGGACGACACTATCGTCCGCACGTCGGGGCTGTCCGCAGGGATCCGCGCGCTGATCGCTACCCGCGCAGGAAACTCACGATTCCATCAGACATCCCTTGCGCCGCTTTCTGCCGCCAGGCACCACTGGTCAGCAGTGCCGCGTCCTTGCTATCGCGCATGTTGCCGCACTCGATGAACACCTTGGGAACCGTTGACAGATTGAGACCGCCCAGGTCCGTGCGCGTGACGAGACCGGTGCCGCCACCTACGTAGTTGGAGGGCGCGCTGCCCGTGGCGCGCACGAAGTTGCCCGCGATGCGCTGCCCAAGTTCGGCGGACGGGCCGACGATGGCACGGGTGTCGGCCTCGCCGTCCCGCACCGACCCCGGCAGGATCACGTGGAAGCCGCGGTTGCCGGTGCCCGATCCGTCGGCGTGGATCGAGATCGCGGCGTCGGCCTCCGCCTCGTTGCCGATCCGGGCCCGCTCGTCCACGCACGGCCCGTACGAACGGTCGTCGTCCTGCGTCAGCTTCACCGTGGCGCCCTGCTCCTCCAGGAGCGTGCGCAGCCGGTGGGCCACGTCCAGGGTGAACTTCGCCTCGGGCCAGCCCGCGTTGGTGGCCGTGCCCGTCGTGTCGCACTCCTTCCAGTGCGTGCCGACGTTCACCTTGCGGTTGATCTCGGAGGCGTGCTGGAAGTTGCCCGGGTTGTGGCCCGGGTCGATGACGACGACCTTGCCCTTGAGGGGGCCGGACGCCGCGGCGGGTGCGGACTTCGAGTTCGAGGGGGAGGGCTTGGCCGTGGTCGCCGAAGGGGAGGTGCCCGTGGGCCTCTTGGCGTCGTCGGTGGGAGACGCGGGACCACTGGAGGACGGCGCCTGCGACGTCCGCACGCCGCCCGCGCGGTCCGCACCGCTCCCGCCCCCGCTACCGCCGTCGTCCGAGCCGCCGACCGCCGCGTACACCCCCCACCCGAGCAGCGCCCCGGGCACGAGCGCGGCGATCGCCACGGTCAGCGGGCGGCGCAGCGGGGAACGGCGGGGCTGGGGAGGATCGAAGTCCGGGCCTGTGTACGACACGCAGCGACTCTAAACCGCGCCCTCAGATCCCCGCGCCCGTTCGCCGCAGGACGCGCAGCGAGTCGGTCACGGAGACCTCGGTGAACGCGCCGGACGCGAGAGCCCGGAGGTAGACGCGGTACGGGGCCTGGCCGGTGAACTCGTCGGCCGGGTCCGGGAAGACGTCGTGGATGACCAGGAGGCCGCCGTCGGCCACGTGCGGTGCCCAGCCCTCGTAGTCGGCGTTCGCGTGCTCGTCGGTGTGGCCGCCGTCGACGAAGACGAGGCCGAGCGGCGCGTTCCAGACCGACGCGACCTGGGGCGAGCGGCCGACGAGGGCCACCACGTGCTCCTCCAGGCCGGCCCGGTGGAGGGTGCGCCGGAAGGTGGGCAGGGTGTCCATCACGCCCAGCTCCGGGTCGACCGTCTCCGGGTCGTGGTACTCCCAGCCCGGCTGCTGCTCCTCGCTGCCCCGGTGGTGGTCGACGGTGAGCGCGGTCACCCCGGCCCGGCGGGCCGCGTCGGCGAGCAGGACCGTGGAGCGCCCGCAGTAGGTGCCGACCTCCAGCAGCGGCAGCCCGAGTCCACCGGCCTCCACGGCCGCCGCGTACAGGGCGAGGCCCTCGTGCGCGGGCATGAACCCCTTCGCGGCCTCGAAGGCGGCGAGGATGTCGGGGGCGGGTGCCGCGGACATGCGGGGGTCCTTTCGGTGGTGCGGGTGCGTGGGTGGTGCACCGTGGTGCAGGTGGTGCAGGTGGTGCAGGTGGTGCAGGTGGTGCAGGTGGTGCAGGTGGTGCAGGTGGTGCAGGTGGTGGCTGTGGCGCGGGGGTGCCGGCGCCCCATGCTGCCGCACCCCCCGCCGCGCGGTGCGACAGGGGGTGCGGGAGCTGGGACGGTACGGGTCAGGCGGAGACCGTCTCGCCCGGCAGGGCCAGGTCCAGGTCGACCGGGCGGTCCGCGCCGGGGTGCGTGGCCGAGTGGGCGAGCGGGCCGTGGCCGGCGGCACGGGCGGCCAGGACGTACGGGCCCTCGGCGGGGACGGCGAGGGCGTAGCTGCCGTCCCCGCCGGAGAGGGTCGCGCCCGCCTGGCGGCCGTGCCGGTCGATCAGCGTGACCTTGGCACGGGCGACGGGTGCGCCGTCGGCGGCCAGTACCCGGCCGCGGAAACCGCGCGGCGCCCCGCCGGCCGGGCTCTCCCCGGCCACGCCCTCCCCGGCCAGTGCCTGCTCGGCGCGGGCCAGGTTCGCGTCCTCCTCGCTGCTCGCGCGCAGCTGGGTGGTCGTCGCCGGGCGGCGGCGGGGGAGGAAGAAGGCCAGCGCCAGGCCGACGGCGACCGCGGCGGTCGCGATCAGGAAGGAGACGCGGAAGCCCTGCATGGTGGGGACGGCGACACCGCCGACGTCGTTCGCGGAGTTGGCGAGCACCATGCCGATGACGGCGCTCGACACCGACGTACCGATGGACCGCATCAGGGTGTTGAGGCCGTTGGCCGCCCCCGTCTCCGAGGCCGGGACCGCGCCGATGATCAGCGCGGGCAGCGAGGAGTAGGCGAGGCCGATGCCCGCGCCGATCAGCACCGAGGTGACGACGGTCTGCCAGGCGGCGCTCATCAGGCCGAGGCCGCCGGCGTAGCCGATCCCGATGATCACCAGGCCGAGGATCAGTGTGGTGCGCGGGCCGTAGCGGGCGGACAGGCGGGCGTACACCGGCGCGGTGAACATCATCGTCAGGCCCAGCGGGGCCACGCACAGGCCCGCGACGACCATCGACTGGCCGAGGCCGTAGCCGGTCTCGGAGGGCAGCTGGAGGAGCTGCGGCAGGACGAGCGAGATGACGTAGAAGGAGACGCCGACCATGATCGAGGCGAGGTTGGTGAGCAGCACCTCACGGCGGGCCGTGGTGCGCAGGTCGACCAGCGGAGCCTTGACGCGCAGCTCCATCAGGCCCCACAGGAGCAGGACGACGACTGCGGCGGCGAACAGGCCGAGCGTGGTGGGCGACGACCAGCCCCAGTCGCTGCCCTTGGTGATCGGCAGGAGGAAGAGGACCAGGCCGGCCGCCAGCCCGAGCGCGCCCGGGAGGTCGAAGGAGCCCTTGGCGCGCAGCGGGGACTCCGGTACGACCAGCAGGGTCAGGGCGATGGCGAGGACACCGAGGCCGGCGGCGCCGTAGAACAGGGCGTGCCAGTCGGTGTGCTGCGCGACCAGGGCCGCGGCGGGCAGCGCCAGGCCGCCGCCGACGCCGATCGAGGAACTCATCAGGGCCATCGCCGAGCCGAGCCGCTCGCGCGGCAGCATGTCGCGCATCAGACCGATGCCGAGGGGTATCGCGCCCATCGCGAAGCCCTGGAGGGTACGGCCGACGATCATCGGGAGCAGGGCGTCGGTGAACGCGCTGACCAGCGCGCCCACCACCATCACCGACAGGCTGGCGATCAGCATGCGGCGCTTGCCGAAGAGGTCGCCGAGCCGGCCCATGATCGGCGTGGCGACGGCTCCGGACAGGAGGGTCGAGGTCAGTACCCAGGTGGCGTTGCCGGGAGTGGTGTCCAGGAGTTTCGGCAGGTCCTTGATGACCGGGACGAGCAGGGTCTGCATCACCGCGACGACGATGCCCGCGAAGGCGAGCACCGGGACGGTGGTCCCGCTCGCTTTCCGGGCGGGCTCGTCGGTCGTCGTGTGGGACATGGGGTGAGGCCTCCAGGCCGGGGAGCCGGCGAATGCGGTGCGGATGTGCGATGCGAGGTATGTGCAGGCTGAACCTCGTGCGCCGGGGCAACTATTCCGTTGTTTCGAGCCCCTAACGAATTCTTGACCTTTCCTTGGGGAGACGGCCGGACGGCTGGACCCAGGGACCGAGATCCGGGACCGGGATCCAGGGACCGGAGACCTAGGACCGTCCGGGGACCAAATACCGATGCAAGGGGCGCCTCCGGGTTGAGACCATGACACCCATGCTCGAAGCCACCGGCACCACCACCGCCCGAATATCCCCGCGCCGCACGCCACCCACCTGGCTGGTCGTGGCGCTCGCGTGCGCCGGACAGTTCCTCGTCGTGCTCGACGTGTCCGTCGTCAACGTCGCCCTGCCGTCGATGCGGGCCGACCTCGGACTGAGCGCGCAGGGACTCCAGTGGGTGGTCAACGCCTACGCCATCGCCTTCGCGGGCTTCATGCTGCTCGGCGGGCGGGCCGGCGACCTGTACGGGCGCAAGCGGATGTTCCTGGTCGGGCTCGGACTGTTCACGCTGGCCTCGCTGGGCGGCGGACTCGCCCAGGAGGGCTGGCAGCTGCTGGCCGCGCGGGCCGTGCAGGGACTGGGAGCGGCGGTACTCGCGCCCTCGACGCTGACGATCCTGACCGCGGCGGTGCCGGAGGGCGCGGCGCGGGCCCGGGCGATCGCGACCTGGACGGCCGTGGGCGCGGGCGGCGGCGCCGCGGGCGGCCTGGTGGGCGGCGTCCTGGTGGACGGGCTGTCGTGGCGCTGGGTGCTGCTGATCAACGTGCCGGTGGGCGCGGTGGTGCTGGCCGGCGCCGTACTGTGGCTGACCGAGAGCCGGGCCGGTGAACGACGGCGCCTGGACCTGCCCGGCGCGCTCCTGGTCACCGCCGGCCTGGCCACCCTGGCCTACGGCATCTCGCAGACCGAGTCCGAGGGGTGGGCCGCGACGGCGACGCTGGTGCCGCTGTTCGCCGGGCTCGCGCTGCTCGCGCTGTTCCTGCTCGTCGAGGCGCGGACGGCGGCGCCGCTGATGCCGCTCGGGCTGCTGCGGCTGCGGTCGGTGGCGTCGGCGAACGTGGCGATGCTGGTGTCCGGCTCGTCGATGTTCGCCATGTGGTTCTTCATGACGCTGTACGCGCAGAACGTGCTGGGCTACTCCCCGCTGGAGGCCGGTCTCGCCCTCGTGCCCAGCTCGCTCGCGGTCGTACTCGGTTCGAAGGCGGCGCCGCGGTTCATGCCGGTGATCGGGGCGCGGAACGTGGCCGTGCTGGGCACGCTCGTGGCGGCCGTCGGCTTCGGCTGGCAGTCGACGATGACCGCGGACGGCGGGTACGTGACCGCGATCATGATTCCCGGGGTACTGATGATGCTGGGCGCGGGGCTGGCGGCGACCCCGCTGGCGTCGCTGGCCATCTCGGGTGCGGCGGCCGGGGACGCCGGACTGGTCTCCGGGCTGATCAACACCTCCCGGACGATGGGCGGTTCGCTGGGACTCGCCGTGATGTCGACGATCGCGGCGGCCCGGGCCGGGGGAGAGGGCGCCGGACCGGAGGAGCTGACGGACGGGTACGCGCTGGTGTTCCGTACGGCGGCTGCGGTGCTGGTCGCCGGGGCGGTGCTGATGCGGGTGTGGCTGCCGGCGGGGGAGCGGACGAAGCGCGGGCTACGGGGGTAGCCGCGGCCCGGTGCGGTCGTGGTCGGTTCGTTCGGTGGCATACGGGCGACGCTATGGAGCGGGCGGGGGCGGGCGGCAGATCCGGTTGTCCGGAGTCCGGCGGGACAAATGTCATGGGCGGGCGGCGTCCCGTACGGTCGTGGCTGTCCATGGTGCCGGTACCGGGGAGGGTCATGCCGATCGACGCAGCCGAGGCGCTCGCCGCCGCGCCCCGCATCCGCGAGATCGCCTGGGACCACAAGGACGTCCAGCTCTACCACCTCGGCATCGGCGCCGGTCGCCCCGCCGCCGACCCCCGCGAGCTGCGCTACACCCTGGAGTCCCGGCTGCACGTCCTGCCGAGCTTCGCGACGGTCGCGGGCGGCGGCCCCCCGGGCGTCATCGGCGGTCTGTCCATGCCCGGCGTCGACGTCGATCTCGCGCACGTCCTGCACGGCGGACAGCACCTGCGCCTGCACCGGCCCGTCCCGGTGCGGGGACGGGCGAGCGCCGCCTCCCGCGTCGTCGCCGCGTACGACAAGGGCACGGCGGCCGTCCTCGTCCTGCGCACCGAGGTCACCGACGCGGACGGGCCGCTGTGGACCGACGAGGCCGAGATCTTCGTACGCGGGGAGGGCGGGTGGGGCGGTGCGCGGGGACCGTCCGGGCGCCCGGCGCCGCCGCCCGCCGAGCCGCCCGGCCACGTGGTCGAGCGCCCCGTGCGCGAGGACCAGGCCCTGCTCTACCGGCTTTCCGGCGACTGGAACCCCCTGCACGCCGACCCGGAGTTCGCGGCGCGCGCCGGCTTCGACCGGCCCGTCCTGCACGGGCTGTGCACCTACGGCGGCACGCTCAAGGCGGTCGTCGACACGCTGCTGGACGGCGACGTGACCCGGGTGCGCGAGTACCGCACGCGGTTCGCCGGGGTCGTGTACCCGGGGGAGACGCTGCGGGTGCGCATGTGGCGGTCCGCGGTGGCGGACGGCGGGGGATCGGCGGGGGACGGCGGCGGCCCGGTGGCGGGCGGCGGCGGCCTGGTGCCGGCCGGGGGAGGCTCCGTGCGGGTGGCCGTGAGCGCCGTCGAGAGGGACGACGCCCCCGTCCTCGCCGACACCGTCGTCCGGTACGGATGACGACAACGGCCCCGTCCGTCGCGGTGACGAACGGGGCCGGAGCCGCTTGCCTGCTTACTTCGTGTGCCTCTGCCTTGCCTCTCGACGTGCCGTCAGGCCGCCGTTTCGGACTCTTCGGCCGGCTTGCGGTGGCGGCCCCGTGGAGTCGCCGCGCCGTCCTGACTGGAGACCGGTCCTCGGTGCCGGCCGTGGCCGGTGTCGGTCTCGCGAACGTCGGCACCGTCGGCCTGCATCGGCTGGGTCGTGCTGGCGTCGTTCATCGGAAGGAATTCACCCCGTCAACATGATCTTTCCTACAGCCGGGCGAGTGTAACCGGCACACCTCGGCCCGGATCCAGGCGGCCACGCCAACCGGCACTACTTCGTTACAAGCCGTGCCAGCGGGGCCTGTTGCAGGGGTACGGGGCGCTGCGGAGCGGGCGTCGGAGTGTCCGTTTCACCGGGTTCGCCGGGCTCGCCCGGAGCCGATTCCTCCGCATCCCGCGTGCCCTCCACCCGCTCACCGCCCGCGTCCCGTGCGCTCAGCCGCGCCACGCCGCACGGCAACCGCGGTGTGGAGCACGGCAGCCGCAGCTCCCCGTCCGCGGTCCACAGCCCGGCGCCCGTCAACCACCCCTCGGGGGCCGGCAGATGACGCACCCGCCGCTCGGCGGGCCGCCACACCCCGAGCCAGCTGCCGAACGCGCCGTCCACGCGCAGCGCCACCGCGCAGCGCTCCGGCGTCAGCGCCTGGCCGGGCTGGATCGCGAACGGCGTCACGACGCAGTCCGGCAGTCGCAGACACTCCGGGAAGCGCACCGGCAGCGTGCTGCCCAGCACCCCCCAGCCGAGCCGGTCCTGTCCCGGCGAGGGCGCGTCCGAGCGGATCAGCACCAGCCCGCTGTCCGGATCGGCCAGCAGTATCCGGTCGTCGCTGTCCGCGGCGATCTGCAGCAGCGGCGACACCTCGCCGCCCCGCTCCAGGTCCACCACGACCGCCTTGGTGCGGCCGCCGGTCTCCCGGTCCACGGCCAGTATCCGGCCGGTGCGGTCCAGCCAGGCCCCGCCCGAGCAGCGGCCGGGGATCTCGGCCAGCCGCTCGGGCCCGAAGGCGCCGCCCGCGACCTGCCACAGCACCGTCGCCCGCGGGCCGACGGCCAGGGCGTACGCCCGTTCGCCGCCCGGGACCGGCGGCAGCAGCCGCAGCACGGTGGTGTCCTCGGGGCACTCCACCGCGCCGAGCGGCAGCTCGCCGGTGCCGGGCCCGGTCGGGTACAGCAGCGCGAAGAGGTGCCGTCCGGCCGCGACGCGGTGGACCAGGACCCGCCCGTCGCCCATCGGCTGCACCTCGGTGCCGGGCTCCTCCGGCTGGTTGCCGGGCAGCGGCACCGCGTACGGCTCGGGGCCGTCCAGCGTCCAGCGCTCCGGGTACCAGGACTCTCCGCTCAGGGCGAGCCGCGCGGCGTAGGCGCCCTCCGCGGTGATGCTGCAGCCCGCCCGCGGGGGGCCGCCGTTCCCGGGCTCCGCCGAAGGCTCGATCGCACAGGCCGTCATCGTTCGGTCACCTCCGGCGACGAAGCTAGTTTTCGCACGCACGGGCGGGGGACCGGCCGCCGTGGCCATCACACGTACGTGTGGCACAGGAACGATTCGGCTGAGGGAACGGCGGGGCGTGTGCTGTGCCGGAGCGGGCCGGCGACGGGGGCCCGCTGCGGGTACAACGGCACAGATCAGCCAGGTAGCCTTGCCTACGTGCCCCGTCTGTCAGAAGTCATCGCCGCGCTGGAGAACCTGTGGCCCGCCGAGCGGGCCGAGTCCTGGGACGCGGTCGGCACCGTCGTGGGCGAGCCCGACCAGGAGGTCTCCCGGGTCCTGTTCGCCGTCGACCCCGTCCAGGAGGTCGTCGACGAGGCGGTGAAGCTGGGCGTCGACCTGCTCGTCACCCACCACCCGCTGTACCTGCGCGGGACGACGACGGTCGCGGCGTCCACCTTCAAGGGCCGCGTGGTGCACACGCTCATCAAGAACGACATCGCGCTGCACGTCGCCCACACCAACGCCGACACCGCCGACCCGGGCGTCTCCGACGCGCTCGCGGGCGCCCTCGACCTCCGCGTCGTACGCCCCCTCGTGCCGGACCCGGGCGACCCCGAGGGCCGCCGGGGCCTGGGCCGGGTGTGCGAACTGGAACATCCGCTGACCGTCCGCGAGCTGGCCGCCCGCGCCGCCGAGCGGCTGCCCGCCACCGCGCAGGGCATCCGCGTCGCCGGCGACCCGGAGGCGACCGTCCGCACGGTCGCCGTCAGCGGCGGCTCCGGCGACAGCCTCTTCGACCACGTACGGGCGGCCGGCGTCGACGCGTTCCTCACCGCGGACCTCCGGCACCACCCCGTCTCCGAGTTCACCGCGGATCGCGCCCACAGTCCCCTCGCGCTGCTCGACGCGGCGCACTGGGCCACCGAGTGGCCCTGGTGCGAGCTGGGTGCCGCCCAGCTCGACGAGATCTCCGACCGGCACGGCTGGGACCTCCGGGTCCACGTCTCCAAGACGGTCACCGACCCCTGGACCGCCCACGCGGCGTCCGCCCCGACCTCCGACACAATGGGAGCCCCCAACTGAAAGCCGCGCCCGCCGACCAGATCCGACTCCTCGACGTCCAGGGCCTCGACGTGCGGCTCCAGCAGCTCGCGCACAAGCGCCGGTCCCTGCCCGAGCACGCCGAGATCGAGTCGCTGACCAAGGACCTCACGCAGCTGCGCGACCTGCTCGTGGCCGCGCAGACCGAGGAGAGCGACTGCGCCCGCGAGCAGACCAAGGCCGAGCAGGACGTGGACCAGGTGCGCCAGCGCGCCGGCCGCGACCAGCAGCGCCTCGACTCGGGCGCCGTCACCTCCCCCAAGGACCTGGAGAACCTCCAGCGCGAGATCGCCTCCCTCGCCAAGCGGCAGGGCGACCTCGAGGACGTCGTCCTGGAGGTGATGGAGCGCCGCGAGTCCGCGCAGGAACGGGTCGCCGAGCTGACCGAGCGGGTCGGCGCGGTGCAGGGCAAGCTCGACGACGCCGCCGCGCGCCGGGACGCGGCCGTCGAGCAGCTGGACGGCGACGCGGCCTCGGTCACCAAGGAGCGCGAGGTCATCGCGGGCTCGGTCCCCGACGACCTGCTGAAGCTCTACGACAAGCTGCGCGAGCAGCAGGGCGGCGTCGGCGCGGCCAAGCTGTACCAGCGCAGCTGCCAGGGCTGCCGCCAGGAGCTGGCGATCACCGAGCTGAGCGAGATCCGCTCGGCGGCGCCCGACACGGTCGTCCGCTGCGAGAACTGCCGCCGCATCCTGGTGCGTACGGCCGACTCCGGGCTGTAGGGCCGGTCCGGTGGCAGGTTCGGTGGCGGCTTCGACGGCCGGTCCGGTGCGGAAGTTCGTCGTCGAGGCCGACGGCGGGTCGCGGGGCAACCCGGGGCCCGCGGGCTACGGGGCCGTGGTGCTGGACGCGGCGACGGGGCAGACCCTGGCCGAGGCCGCCGAGTACCTCGGGGTCGTCACGAACAACGTCGCCGAGTACCGGGGCCTGCTGGCCGGTCTGCGCGCCGCGAAGGAGCTGGACCCGGAGGCGACCGTCCACGTCCGCATGGACTCCAAGCTCGTCGTCGAGCAGATGTCGGGCCGCTGGAAGATCAAGCACCCGGACATGAAGCCGCTGGCGGCCGAGGCGGCGCGCGTCTTCCCGCCGGGGCGGGTGACGTACGAGTGGATCCCCCGCGCGAGCAACAAGCACGCCGACCGCCTGGCCAACGAGGCGATGGACGCGGGGGCGCGCGGCGAGCGGTGGTCGCCGTCCCTGTCGACGGCGGAACTGGACGCGGGCGACGCCCGGGCCGCGGCTGACGCGGACGCGGAGCGAGGGTCCCCCGAGGCCGCTGACGATGCCGCCGTGGGCGAACGCATCGCTCAGTCGGCCCGGACAGCCCCCGAGACCGCCGTCGCCCCGCGCCCCTCCGCCGACGCCGACGCGGCGGCCGACACCGACACCGCGGCCGACGCCGACGTGCGGGCCGCGAGGTCCGTGGCCTCGCCACGGACGGGCCCCGGCCCTGAGCCCGCCGGTGCCCCGCGCCCCTCCGCCGACGCCGCGGCCGACGCCGACGTGCGGGCCGCGAAGACCGTGGCCTCGCCCGGCTGGGGACCGCCCGACATGGGTGCCCCCGCCACCTTCGTCCTGCTCCGGCACGGCGAGACGCCCCTCACCCCGCAGAAGCGGTTCTCCGGAAGCGGCGGCAGCGACCCGTCCCTGTCGTCCGTCGGCCGGGAGCAGGCCGAGAAGGTCGCCGAGAGCCTCGCCCGGCGCGGCACGATCCAGGCGGTCGTCGCCTCGCCCCTGGCCCGCACCCGCGAGACCGCCGGCATCGTCGCCGCCCGCCTGGGCCTGGAGGTGACGGTCGAGGAGGGCCTGCGGGAGACCGACTTCGGCGCCTGGGAGGGGCTGACCTTCGGCGAGGCGCGCGAGCGGTACCCCGACGACCTGGACGCCTGGCTGTCCTCCCCGGACGCGGAGCCGACCGGCGGCGGCGAGAGCTTCGCGGCGACCGGCGCGCGGGTCGCCGCGACCCGCGACAAGCTGGCCGCGGCCTACGCGGGCCGCACGGTGCTGCTGGTCTCCCACGTGACGCCGATCAAGACGTTCGTACGGCTGGCCCTGGGCGCCCCGCCCGAGTCGCTGTTCCGCATGGAACTGTCGGCGGCGTCGCTGTCGGCGGTGGCGTACTACGCGGACGGCGGCGCCAGCGTCCGCCTGTTCAACGACACGTCCCACCTGCGCTGAGCCCCGCCGCCTCGCGGGCGAGCCGCTCCACGCGCCCCCAGTCACGGTCCGCCACCGCGTCCTTCGGGAGCATCCAACTGCCCCCGACACAGCCGACGTTGGGCAGCGCCAGGTACTCCGGCGCCGAGCCCGGCGTGATGCCGCCGGTCGGGCAGAAGCGGGCCTGCGGCAGCGGAGCGGCGAGGGCCTTGAGGTAGGCGGTGCCGCCCGCGGCCTCGGCCGGGAAGAACTTCATCTCCCGCACCCCGCGCTCCAGCAGCGCCACCACCTCCGAGGTGGTCGACACCCCCGGCAGGAACGGCACCCCGGACGCCCGCATCGCCTCCAGCAGTACGTCCGTCCACCCGGGGCTCACCAGGAACCGCGCCCCGGCCGCCACGACGTCGCCCACCTGCCCCGGCGTGATGACCGTGCCCGCGCCGACGACCGCCCCCGGAACCTCACCGGCGATCGCGCGGATCGCGTCGAGCGCGACCGGTGTCCGCAGCGTCACCTCGATCGCGGGCAGCCCGCCGGCGACGAGCGCGCGGGCGAGCGGCACGGCGTCGGCGAGGTCGTCGACGACCACGACGGGCACGACAGGGGCGAGGTCCAGGACCGAGGCGGCGGGGGAGGAGGGCAGCGGTGAGCTCATGGTTTCATCGTGCCGCCGCAGAGCAGTCTGCGCAATGACCGTTGCGATACGTGCAACGCATACTCCGATTCGCTCAGTGGATGTCCGCCACCAGCACGTCCAGCGACCACGGCTTCCCCGCCTTCGCGGGCGCCTCGGCCTCCACCTCGTACCCCAGGTCCCGCAGCGCCTCCACCAGCTCCGCCGGACCCTCGGGCGCGGTCCCGGACGCCAGCAGGCTCCGTACGATCCGCCCCTTGGTCGCCTTGTTGAAGTGGCTGACCACCTTGCGGGTCGGCGCGTGCAGCACCCGCACGGTCGCCGTCCGCCCGGCGACCTCCCCCTTCGGCTTCCACGCCGCCGCGTACGCCGACGAACGCAGGTCCAGCACCAGCCGGTCCCCGGCCGCCTCGGGCAGCACCTCGGCCATCGGCGCCCGCCAGTACGCCCCCAGCGCCCCGAGCCCGGGCAGCTTCACGCCCATCGAGCACCGGTAGGACGGAATCCGGTCGGTCACCCGCACCGCGCCCCACAGCCCCGAGAACACCAGCAGCGAACGGGCGGCCCGCTTCTTGGCGGCCGGGTCCAGCGAGGCCAGGTCCAGGGCGTCGTACAGGACACCGGTGTAGATCTCCCCGGCCGGACGCGCCCCCGCCGTCCGCAGCTCCGTGTTCTTGGCGACCTCGCCGCGCAGCCCCTCGCTGAGCCCGAGCACCTCGCGCGCCTTCTCCTCGTCACCGGCGCACAGCTCGACCAGTTCGCCGAGCACGGTCTCCCGGGCCGCGGTGAGCCCCGGCAGGGACAGCGACTCCGGCTTCAGCGGGGCGCCGCGACCGGACGCGGCCTTCCCCTCGGACGGCGGCAGCAGGACAAGCACACGTACTCCTTCACTCCGAGCTCCCTGAGCTCCCTGAGCTCCAAGGCTCCTGGTCAGGGTACGGCGTGCCCCTCCCGCGCCCGCTCGACGGCCCGTACGAGACCGCCGGGATCGTCGGCGTGGCAGCGCACGACGCGCACCTCGCGCCGCCGCCCGAAGAAGGTGACGTGGGTGACGGGCTCGGCGAGACGGACCGTCACGGAGGTCTGGGACCCGACGGCGAGATCGAGCTCACCGTCCACCCGCTCGTGCGTGGTCCGCAGCTCGCGGCGCACGGAGGCGATCCGCTCCAGCGGTATCCGTACGTCGACGTGCACGGCCCGGCGTATCCGCAGCGTGCCGCCGCCCGGGTCCAGGACGTGCGGACGGACCACGGACGCGGCGTGCAGCCCGACGACGAAGACGACGGTGTACACGTCCAGCACCAGCACCACGTGGTGCACGGTGGGCCAGTCCCGCAGCAGCACGGACATCATCACGGACTCGATCACGCACACGAACCCGAAGCCGAACATCATCGCGCCCTGCCCCCGCGAGTACCCGAAGGCCGACCCGCCGGCCGCCGCCCCGTCGGTCCGCCGCGCCGCCCACAGCCACAGACTCGCCAGCAGCCGCAGCTCGTGCCGCACCAGGAGGAACGGGACCGTGACGAAGGACGGGCCCCTCACGACCGCCGCCCCCTCGACGCGATCTCCATGGCCTGCCGGATCGCCTCCGCCTGCCCGGGCGCGAAGTCGGCGTACAGGGCGCCCAGAAAACCGCCACCGGAGTCCAGTACGACGCCCTCCTCGGGCAACAGCTCGGCGGGCAGACAGTCGGCGAGCACCCGGGCCGCCTCCGCCACCCGCGGATCGTCGGCACCGGTGTCCGCCAGCTCGTCGAGCAGCGCATAGGCGGCATGGGCCCGCGCCACCGCCTCCGGCGAACCCAGGGCACCGCGCAACGCGGCCAGCAGCCCTTCCCGGTCCTCCGGTGCCATCGTGCTCTCCAGCAACGCCAGCATCTCCCGGTCCCGAAGGGCCATCGGCGAGCCGGAGACGTCCCCCATCCCGGCGAACAACTCCGCCAGCTCCGGCGAGACCGGCCCCTCGGCAGGCAGCCCGCCCTCCGCCTCCAGCAGCGCCCGCAGCCGCACCCGCCGCTCCCGGATCGCCGCCTCCTGCCGCGCGAGATCCGCGTCCAGTTCCGCCAGCACCTCGGCCAGATCCTTCCCGGCCTCGTCCGCGAGCACGTCCCGCACCTCCGCCAGCCCGAGCCCCAGCTCGGTCAGCCGCCGGATCCGCGCCAGCACGACGACATGCCGCAGGGTGTACGTCCGATAACCGTTGGCCAGCCGTTCCGGCTCGGGCAGCAGGCCCTGGTGGTGGTAGTGCCGCACGGTCCGCGTGGTGACGCCGACGGCGTCGGCGAGTTCTCCGATCCGCATGACCTCAGTAGAAACGTTGACGTTGCGACAGGGTCAAGCGCGCCGGTCCGGCTTCTGACGGTCGGCGTGATCGTGTGCCACGATCGAGGGAAACGGATCCCGAAGCATCGTCGATCACACTGTTCAGCGACCCGGAGCAGGACGACTACCGCGAGCACCGCACCCGCCCCCTCGGCAAACCCCTCACCCTCCCCGCCCCCTTCGCCCTCGAACTGGACACCGCCGACTTCCTCTGATCCCGTTGGGGCAGGGGGTGGGGAGCGGTGGACGCGCGTGAGCAGGCAAGGTGGACCAGGGCCCGGCTGGGAACGGACGGCCCGCCCCTCGACCTCCTCACCGCCCGCTTCGACCGCCACGTCTACGCCCCGCACGCCCACGACGAGTTCACCGTCGGCGTCACCGTCGGCGGCCTGGAGGTCATCGCCTACCGGGGCGGGCACATCCACTCGGGCCCGGGATCGATCGTCGTCCTGGAACCCGGCGAAGTGCACACCGGCGGCCCGGCAGCCCCCGACGGCTACTCGTACCGCGCCCTGTACGCGGCCCCGCACCTCCTCACCGACGGCACGCGCGGCACCCGCCTCCCACACTTCCGTCAGCCCGTTCTGGAGGACCCGGAACTCGCCGCCGCCCTGCGCGCCGCGCACACGGACCTGACCCGCTGCCCCGACCCCCTGGAGGCCGAGTCCCGCCTGCCCTGGCTGCTCACGGCCCTGACCCGCCGCCACTCGGTGGCCCGCGCGACCGACGACACGGTTCCCGGCGCCGACCGCATCGCACGCGTCGTACGCGACCGCCTCGCCGACGAACTCCTCGCCCCGCCGTCCCTGGCAGCCCTCGCCACGGACCTCGGCCTGTCCCGCTACCAACTCCTGCGCGCCTTCCGTACGACGACGGGAATCCCGCCGTACGCCTGGCTCGCCCAGCACCGGGTGGCCAGAGCACGCGGGCTCCTGGACGCGGGCCTGCGCCCCGCCGAGGTGGCGGCGCTGGTGGGCTTCGCCGACCAGGCGCACCTGACCCGCTGGTTCCGCCGCGTACTGGGCGTGACCCCGGCGGCGTACCGCAACAGCGTTCAAGACGGCACCGCCTGACCCGGCCGAGACTCGGCCGCATGACTGCACGCGGCTGGTTTCTGTTCTCCCTGATGGGAGTGGTCTGGGGCGTCCCCTACCTGATGATCAAGGTGGCGGTGGACGACGTGTCCCCGTCCGGAGTGGTGTTCACACGCTGTGCGCTGGGCGCGCTGCTCCTGCTCCCCTTCGCGTTGCGCCAACCGGGCCTGGTCCGGAACGTGCGCACGCACTGGAAGGCGATGCTGGCGTTCGCGGTCATCGAGATCATCGGTCCCTGGTACACCCTGACCGACGCCGAACGTCACCTCTCCAGCTCCACGGCGGGCCTGCTGATCGCGGGCGTACCGATCGTCGGCGTCCTGCTGTCCCGCTTCTTCGGCGCCGCGGAGTCGCTGGGCACCCGCCGCGTCACGGGCCTGGCCCTCGGTCTCGGCGGCGTCGGCGTCCTCACCGTGCCCCACCTGACCGGCGGCGACGCCCTTTCCCTGGCGGAGGTGACGGTCACGGTCATCGGCTACGCCACGGCCCCCCTGATCGCCGCCCGCCACCTCAAGGACGTCCCGACGCTGCACCTCATCACGCCCTGCCTGGCCCTGGCCGCCGTCGTCTACGCGCCGGCGGCCGCCGCGACCCGCCCGGCGGCCCTGCCCCCGGCCGACATCCTCGCCGCCCTCGCCGGCCTCGGTGTCGTCTGTACCGCGGTGGCCTTCGTGGCCTTCCTGGAACTGATCAAGGAGGCCGGCCCGATCCGTGCGTCGGTGATCACGTACGTCAACCCGGCGATCGCGGTCGCGGCCGGTGTCCTCTTCCTGGACGAACCCCTGACCGCGACCGTCCTGGCCGCCTTCGCCCTGATTCTCACCGGCTCGGTCCTGGCCACGGCCACCACGTCGAAGCCGCGCTCACGCCGGGTACCATGGTCCACACGGCAGACGAGCCGGGCGGGCGGCCGCGTGGAGTCCCTTGCGGGACTTCCCGAGGAACGTCCGGGCTCCACAGGGCAGGGTGATGGCTAACGGCCACCCGGGGTGACCCGCGGGACAGTGCCACAGAAAGCAGACCGCCGGAGGCTTCGGTCTCCGGTAAGGGTGAAACGGTGGTGTAAGAGACCACCAGTGCCCAGGGCGACCTGGGCAGCTAGGTAAACCCCACCCGGAGCAAGGTCAAAAGGAGACGCCTTCTCGGAAGAAAGGGCGTCTCTGCGCGGACGTACGAGGGCTGCCCGCCCGAGTCCGCGGGTAGACCGCACGAGACCGGCGGCAACGCCGGTCCTAGATGGATGGCCGTCGCCGGCGGGCCCGCGAGGACCCACCGGAACAGAACCCGGCGTACAGCCCGACTCGTCTGCCTCCCGTATGTGCCCGTCGACGGTCAGTCGACGAAGTACGACGGGTTCGGGAGTTTGTACAGCTTGTCGGCGTAGCCGCCCTTGAGGTCGGAGTACTGGTCGCCGAAGCTGCCGATGATGTCGTAGCCGGTCGACTCGATGTACTTCCGGGTGCCCGCCTTGTACTGCACGGTGGTGCAGTTCCAGTCCTCGGCGGTGGCGCAGCCGCCCAGGTAGGACGGCGGATCGGCCTTGTTCTTGAAGAACGCGTGATCGGCGTCGAGTTCGGCGTCGACGCCGACCTTGGTGAGGTTCTCGATCGCGGCCTCGCGCTTGTCCTCGGCGAGACCGGTGAGGAAGAAGACCGCGACGCCGTGGTCCTTGGCGTATTCGATCAACCCCGGCACACCGAAGACGGCCGGGCGGTCGGCCCGTTCCACGTACGCGTTCCACGTGGCGTCGTTGTACGTGTAGTTGGTGCGCTTCTCGTAATCGATGCTGAGCAGCACGGTGTCGTCGATGTCGAGGACGATCGCGGGTCGGTCGCCCTCTGTCCTGCCGGAAGTGGCCGCCTGGCGCTTGATGTCGCGCTTGGCCTTGGCGAGGACGTCGGCAACGTCCTTGGCGTAGTCGCTGTCCGCGGACGCTCGGTAGACGCCTCCGTCGTCCTGGGTGATGCCGTAGTAGGCGTCGATCTCGGCGACGAGCTGGCCGATGTTGGGGGGTTCGTTACCGCTTCTCGCCTCCGTGATCCTGGAGGAGGGGGCGCCGATGTCGGTACCGGCGTTGGCGATGCCGGTGCCCCACAGGGCTCCGCCGGCGAGGGCGCAGGCGGTGGCGATGCTCGCGGCTCTGAAGGACTTTCGCATGGATGATGTCTCCGGGTCCGGCCTGAACGGCCATGAGGGCAGGGCGTACCAGGCGGCAGGGAGACGGCCTGCGCACCAGGTCGCCCTATGTCTACGCGCGTCACCTTCAAGGTGGCAAGGCTCTTTGCCCATCGTTTACGCCACGGCTCGGTGGCTGCCTGGACTGCCCGTCGGTCACGTGGTCGTGCCTCTTGCGGGGAGGTCGGGCGGGCCGCTACGTTCCCGGCCATCTCGATCATCTACGCGCGTCGCCTCGCCGGGGAGAGCTCCATGAGCATGAGTAAGGCCGTCCTGACCACCCTCGCTGTGCTGGGTACGGGAGTTGCTGTGGCCGCCCCCACGGAAGTGACTGCCGCCCGCACAAGTGGCGCGCCGGCGCTCGCGGCCACCGGATGGCAGCAGGTCGGACATGACATGAGGAGCGGCATCGGCGGACTCGCCGTCACTTCGCATGCGGGCGGCACCTACCGCGCCCTGATCGCCCTGGACAACAAGCGCCCCGGAGAGCAACGCATAGCCCAACTCACCCATCGGCATGGCGGACCCGGGCGCGCGGTCGTTGTGCGGCCACTCGACTGGAGGGGCGGTGCCGAGCCGATCGACCTGGAGACGCTCGAAGCGGTGCCGGGCACCACCGACGAATATCTGGCAGTGGCGAGCCGGGGCCTCGTCTACCACCTCAAGGCCGACGACGACGGGGACGCGGTCGAGGTCCGCGATCTCTCGCCGCTCCCGGCGATCGGCCAGGGCGACAACTTCGAGAGCTTCGCGCTCGTTTCGCGGCACGGCAAGCTGGCGGCGGTCTGGGCCGACCGCGGCGAGGGCGACGACCGGGCAGCGACGCTCTACGCGGCACCGCTCTCGTTCAACAAGTACGGGGAGTCGGTGTTCGGCTCCGTGACGAAGGCCGTCTACCGGGCGCCGTATCCCACAGGTGACGTCCGGCACACCTCCGACATCTCCGTCACCGACTCGGGCAGGCTGCTGATCGCCTCGGCGTCGGACGAGGGGGACGACGGGCCGTTCGACTCGGCGGTGAACGACGCGGGCTCGGTGTCGCTCGACCGCTCGGGCCGAGTGCGGCTCACGGTGGCCAAGTCGCCCGAAGTCCTACGGAAGTTCAAGGGCCACAAGGTCGAGGCCGTGCACTGCGTGCCCGGCTCAGGTGTCGCGGTCCTCGGCACGGACGACGAGAATGCGGGCGGGGCGGTCAGGACCGCTCGTATCTGTGACTGATCACCGGGCATGCTGGTGGCCGTCGTGCTGGTGGTCGTCCCGCTCCTGGCCGCGGGAGCGGGCGCCGCGGCGTTCCTACGCGTGGTGCGGCGTGGCCGTGTCGCGCAGAGGCTGCTGGAGGCGTGGTCGAAGCTCGACCGCTTGTGGGTGTGGTCGGCGCGGGCGCGGTGATCGCCACCACCGAACCCGGAGCGTGGAGGGGGCAACCCGTACGCCTCATCGACGTCGGGCCCTGACGTCGGAGTCTCCCCTCCCCGCTGCCCTCCGTGCGGTCACCTCGGACGAGTGGTTCGACGAGTTCCCAGCTCAAGCGAACGCCGGCATGATCCGCTCGTGAATGAGCCGCAGCTGCGTGTTCACGTCCGCCGCCCCCGCCAGGTCCCGCCCGGTGAACGCCTTCACCAGGGTGCGGTCGGTGATCGCGCAGATCATGTGGTTCACGCCGCTGGGAGCGATGTTCCGCTCGATCTTCTCCAGGCACTCCTCGGGCGTGCCCGCGACGGAGAGGCGGTCGGCGATTCCCGGGGTGGTGAGTTCGATGCCGCGGGCCAGGTCGCCGGTGCCGATCGCGTCGATGACCGGCTTCAGCTCGGCCGGGTCCACGCCGTTGCGCAGCAGTTGCTCCTCGGGCATGGAGGACGCGTAGATGCCGACCATGCTGCGTGCCGCCTCCTTGGCGGCCGCCGAGTCGGGGCCGGTCGCGAAGACCACCCAGGCGCCGATGTCCAGGGAACGCCAGTCCTTGCCGGCCCGCTCGGCGCCCGCCCGGATGTGGTGCACGGCGTAGTCGTAGGCCTCGCGGGTGTAGCTCAGGGCGTGGTGGCAGCCGTCGGACAACTCCCCGGCCGCTTCGAAGGACTTCGGCCCGCGCATCGCGCCGAGCTTCAGCGGCACCCGGCTCTGGACGGGGCGGGCGAACGTGAACAGGCCGTCGTAGGAGAAGAATTCGCCGTCGTGCGTGATGGCGCCCTCGTCGAGGAACGTGCGCATCACGTGCAGGGCCTCCTTGACCCGGGAGAGCGGCCTGGTGCGGGCCCAGTCGATGCGGTACTGGGCGAGGAGGCCGAAGTTGCCGCTGGACAGGACGCCTTCGGCGCGGCCGTCGGAGAGTTCGTCGAGCGTGGCGAGGGCCTGGGCTATCAGGGTCGGTTCGCGCAGGGTCACCGGGGAGACGCTCGGGCCGAGGCGGATGCGGCTGGTGCGGCCGGCGGCCGCGGCGAAGAGCAGCCAGAGGTCCTTGTGCCAGGTCTCGTCGGCGGCGTAACAGGCGTAGAAGCCCAACTCGTCGGCCAGTTGGATGGACTCCAGGGAATCGGCCAGGGGGTAGTCGGGGAGCATGGCGTAGCTGAACTTCACGGGCGCACCTTCCGGTGTGGGAAGCGGTGTGCGGCTGGTGTTCTGCCTCCCCGAGGATCTGTGGTCCCGCCTGCCGTTGTCCAGAGGACCTCAGTTCGTCGAAACATTCGGTATGGATTACTTCGATTTCTGATCATGACGTCGCGAGCCCTGTGATCGGATGTGCTGTTCTGTGTGTATGGCTGGTTTGAGCTGCACTTAATGCCGATGTGTGAGCCGTGTGGCAGCGCGAAGGTTTCGAAAGATTTACCGAAACTGTTGACGCCCGACAGGTGCGGGCCAACACTGGCGCCGTTGTCACACCCCCACGGGACCCCCACGGAGAGGAAGCACCCGTCATGAACGTGCTCGTCCGACCCGGGCGTCGCAGAAGCGGCCCGGTCACGCTGCTCGTCAGAAGTGCGTGGGCCTTCGCGCTGGCCGCCCTGGCCGCGCTGATGCTGCCGGGCACCGCCCACGCAGGCACGGTCGTCACGACCAACCAGGAGGGCACCAACAACGGCTACTACTACTCGTTCTGGACCGACAGCCAGGGCACCGTCTCCATGGACATGGGGTCCGGCGGCCAGTACAGCACCTCGTGGCGCAACACCGGCAACTTCGTCGCGGGGAAGGGCTGGAGCAACGGCGGGCGCAGGACCGTGCAGTACTCGGGCACCTTCAATCCGTCCGGCAACGCGTACTTGACCCTCTACGGGTGGACGTCGAACCCGCTCGTCGAGTACTACATCGTCGACAACTGGGGCACCTACCGGCCCACGGGCGAGTACAAGGGCACCGTGACCAGCGACGGCGGCACCTACGACATCTACAAGACGACTCGCTACAACGCGCCCTCCGTCGAAGGCACCCGCACCTTCGACCAGTACTGGAGCGTGCGGCAGGCCAAGCGGACCGGTGGCACCATCACCACCGGCAACCACTTCGACGCGTGGGCGCGGGCCGGGATGCCGCTGGGCAACTTCAGCTACTACATGATCATGGCCACCGAGGGCTACCAAAGCAGCGGCAGCTCCAACATCACCGTCGGCGGCACGGGCGGCGGCGGTGGTGGCGGCGGCGGTGGTGGTGGTTGCGCCGCGACCGTGTCCGCTGGGGAGAAGTGGGGGGACCGGTACAACCTCGACGTCTCGGTGAGCGGGGCGAGTGACTGGACCGTGACGATGAACGTGCCGTCCCCGGCGAAGGTCATGTCCACCTGGAACGTCGACGCGAGCTATCCCAACGCGCAGACGCTGACCGCCAAGTCCAACGGCAGCGGCAACAACTGGGGTGCCACCATCCAGGCCAACGGCAACTGGACCTGGCCGACGGTCTCCTGCAGCGCCGCCGGCTGAGCCCGGGGCACGAGGAGTGAGGAGGACCTACTCGTATGCGTACTCGTATGCGTAGCGGAATCACCCGTCCCGCGTTACGTTCCCTGGTCGCCGGCTGTGCCGTCGCCGCGCTGGCCGCCGCGGGTACCGTCGCCGCCGACGCCGCCCCGGCGCGGACCGCCGCCTGCAACGGCTACGTCGGACTCACCTTCGACGACGGCCCCTCCGGCAGCACGCAGGCCCTGCTCGACGCGCTCAAGCAGAACGGGCTGCGGGCCACGATGTTCAACCAGGGCCAGTACGCGGCCCGGAACCCGTCCCTCGTCCGGGCACAGGTCGACGCCGGCATGTGGGTCGCCAACCACAGCTACACCCACCCCCACATGACCCAGCTCAGCCAGGCGCAGATGGACTCCGAGATCTCCCGGACCCAGCAGGCCATCGCGAGCGCGGGTGGCGGTACGCCCGAGCTGTTCCGGCCGCCGTACGGCGAGACCAACGCGACCCTGCGGTCGGTCGCGGCCAAGTACGGGCTGACCGAGGTGATCTGGGACGTCGACTCGCAGGACTGGAACAACGCCAGTACCGACGCGATCGTGCGGGCCGTCTCCCGGCTGGGCAACGGCCAGGTCGTCCTCATGCACGACTGGCCGGCCAACACCCTCGCGGCCGTGCCGCGCATCGCGCGGACCTTGGCGGACAAGGGGCTGTGCGCCGGCATGATCTCGCCGCAGACCGGACGTGCCGTCGCTCCCGACGGGAGTGGCAACGGCGGTGGCGGTGGGGGTGGTGGCGGTGGGTGCGTCGCGACGGTGTCCAACGGCAGCGGCGACAACACGGGCTGACCCGCACCGCGTGTGTCCGGGCCCGGGAACGCCCCGGGCCCGGCACTCACGTACCGGACGACAGCGACCGCCCCGCCACCCGCGCCAGATGCCGCGCGAAAACCTCCCGTGCCTCCGGCGTCAGCGTCCGCAGTACCACCAGCGCCGTGATCACCACGTCGCACAACTCGGCCTCGACGTCGTCCCACGTGTGGGTGATGCCCTTGCGGGGGTTCTGGCCGGTCGCGCCGATCACCGCCTCGGACACCTCGCCGACCTCCTCGGACAGCTTCAGCATGCGCAGCAGGAGGCCCTCCCTGCCGCTGACGGACTCGTCGGCCTCCAGCCACTTCCACAGGTCGTCGACGGTGTTCCAGAGGTCGCGGGGCGTGTCGCCGTGGTCGTCGCTCATGCGGGGCAGCCTGCCATGGAGGGCGGTCCGGTCAAGACCGGTGCGTCAGTCGAACAGGGGTTCCTGCTCCCCTTCCGCCGCCTTCCGTACCCGCTTGTTCCGGGCTCCCACCACGACCGCCGTGGCCGCCGCCGTCGCCGCCAGGGCGGCCGGGACCATCCAGTTCCGGTTGACCGCGTGGCCCAGCGCGTGGTCCAGCGAGAGGCGGCCGGGGCCCGTGACCGCGAGGCCGGCGGCGGTCAGGCCGAGGGACACCGCGTACTCGTAGCCGCCGGCCTGGGCGAAGAAGCCGTTCGGGGCGTGCACCGCCGCGGCGCCCACCATCGCGCCGGCCGCCGCCGCGCCCGCGGCCGGAGTGGCCAGGCCCAGTGCCAGCAGCGTTCCGCCGCCCGCCTCCGCGAGGCCGGCCGCGGTGGCGCTGGCCCGGCCCGGCGTGTAGCCCATGGCCTCCATGGCCTGGCCGGTGCCCTCGATGCCGCCGCCGCCGAACCAGCCGAGCAGTTTCTGCGCGCCGTGCGCGGCCAGGACGCCGCCGGTACCCAGGCGGAGCAGCAGCAGCCCGAGATCACGCCGGTCAGTACAGTTCACGTCGACTCCCTCGCAGGCGGTGGCGGCTCACCTCCCCACCGTCGCCCGCCCGCGCCGCGCGGGCCCCCCACGGGCGCCGTTCGGGTGGCGGGGGCGCGGAGCCGGTGTGACGCTGCCGCCATGACGATTCAGACCACGCGACTCAGCGACCCGGCCGTCCGCGCCTTCGTCGCCGCCGTCAACGCCCACGACCGCGAGGCCTTCCTCTCGCTGCTCGCCCCGGACGCCACCATGGCCGACGACGGGGACGACCGGGACCTCGGCCAGTGGATCGACCAGGAGATCTTCTCCTCCCACGGCCACATGGAGGTCGACAACGAGTCGAACGGCGGTCGTGCCCTCATCGCCCGCTACAGCAACGACACCTGGGGTGAGATGCGTACGCGGTGGGACTTCACCGTGGACGAGGCGGGCCGGATCGCGCGGTTCGAGACCGGGCAGGCGTAGCGCGTACTCGCGTGATCTGCGCGGCAGCCGTTCCGCCCACCGGTGTGTATCCCGCGGTCCCACGCGGGGTCCACCCCCAGCCGGTGCGGCGGGACGGCTGCCGCCTCCCCCCTCGGTATGGCCTGCGGATCGCCCTGAGCGTTACGGAAGACCAACGCTCCAAGTGTGAAGCTCTCGTGAAGGAGAGTTGAGCATATGTCCGCCACCGGCTGCAATACTGCGGACTCTTATATTCCGATTGTGTGAATCGACGCGGTGGGCCCAGCCGCGGGGCTCAGCCGCGTCCCACGTACGGCATCGCCGTCGCCATGACCGTCGCGAACTGCACGTTCGCCTCCAACGGCAGCTCCGCCATGTGCCGCACCGTGCGCGCCACGTCGGCGACGTCCATCACGGGCTCGGGTGCCGTCTCCCCGTTGGCCTGGAGCGCGCCGGTCTGCATGCCCGCCGTCATGTCGGTCGCCGCGTTGCCGATGTCGATCTGGCCGACCGCGATGCCGTAGGGGCGGCCGTCCAGCGACAGTGACTTGGTCAGGCCCGTCAGCGCGTGCTTGGTTGCCGTGTACGCCACCGAGTGCGGGCGCGGCGTGTGGGCCGAGATCGAGCCGTTGTTGATGATCCGGCCGCCCTGCGGGCGCTGCTCCTTCATCTGCCGGTACGCCGCCTGCGCGCACAGGAACGCCCCGTTGAGGTTGGTGTCCACCACGTGCCGCCAGGCCTCGTAGGGCAGCTCCTCGACCGGCACGCCGCCCGGGCCGAACGTCCCGGCGTTGTTGAACAGCAGGTCCAGCCGCCCGAAGCGGTCGCGTACGGCGTCGAACAGGGCCGCCACGTCCTCGGGGCGTGACACGTCGGCGCGGACGGGGAGTGCCGACGCGCCGCCCGCGGGGGCCTGTGCGGCCGTCTCCTCCAGCGTCTCGACGCGTCGGCCGGCGAGGGTCACCGACCAGCCGGCCGCCAGCAGTTCGACGGCGACCGCCCGGCCGATGCCGGATCCGGCGCCCGTGACGACGGCCACTTTCTGTGCGCCGACGTTTTCCTCGTCGGCGGTTCTCACGGTGTTCATGAGTCGGCAGCGTACGCGTGGCGGATCATGCGGATCTCATCCGTCCGACATGGGATCGCCATGTCCGCGCCAAGCCAGGGTCGTCCCCGGCCATTCGAATGCCCCATGCAACCACTGCATGGGGAGGAACGGATGACACCCGCGAACCACCAGGCCCAGTCCCAGCCCTCGCACGCGCCCGAACTCCGCGCCGCCGCCCGCCACCTGGGCCGCCGCCGCTTCCTGACCGTCACCGGCGCCGCCGCCGCGCTCGCCTTCTCCGTGAACCTGCCGGCCGCCGGCACCGCGAGCGCCGCCGAACTCGACGCGGCCCGGCTCACCGACGACCCCTTCACGCTCGGCGTCGCCTCCGGCGACCCGCAGTCCGACTCCGTCCTGCTGTGGACGCGCCTGGCCCCCGCCCCGTACCAGGCCGACAGCGGCCTGCCCGCCAAACGCGTCGACGTGGGCTGGGAACTCGCCCTCGACGAACGGTTCCGCCGCGTCGTCAGACGGGGCAAGGCCACCGCCCACCCCGAGTTCCACCACACCGTGCACGTCGAGGTCGATCACCTCGCCCCCGGCCACGTCTACTACTACCGCTTCCGCGCCGGCCGCTGGGTCAGCCCGGCCGGCCGCACCCGCACCGCGCCCGCGCAGCGCAGCCGGGTCTCCGACCTCACCTTCGGCGTGGTCTCCTGCCAGAAGTACGACGAGGGCTACTACACCGCGTACAAGCACCTGGCCCAGGAGGACGTGGACGTCGTCTTCCACCTCGGCGACTACCTCTACGAGTACGCCGTCGACGACGTCGCCGGCCGGCGCGCCTACCCGGCCGGCACCCTGCCCTCCCTGTTCGAGCGCGAGACGGTGACCCTGGAGGACTACCGCCTGCGGTACGCCCTCTACAAGTCGGACCCCGACCTGCGGGCCGCGCACGCCGCGCACCCGTTCGTCGTCACCTGGGACGACCACGAGACCGAGAACAACTACGCCGACGAGACGCCGGAGAACAGCGTCCCGCCGGAGGAGTTCCTCATCCGCCGGGCCGCCGCCTACCGGGCCTACTGGGAGAACATGCCGCTGCGCCGCCCGCAGCTGCCCGACGGCGCCGACCTGAAGCTCTACCGCCGCCTGCACTGGGGCCGGCTGGCCCAGTTCGACGTGCTCGACACCCGCCAGTACCGCTCCAACCAGGCCTACGGCGACGGCTGGCAGTTCCCCGGCCCCGAGTCCGAGGACCCGAGCCGCACGCTGACCGGCGACGCCCAGGAGCGCTGGCTGATCAACGGCTGGCACCGGTCGGACGCCCTGTGGAACGTGGTGCCCCAGCAGGTCACCTTCTCGCAGCGGTACAACATGACCACCACCCCGTCCAAGGTCTCCATGGACTCCTGGGACGGCTACCCGGCCTCCCGCGAGCGGGTGCTGGCCGGCGCGCAGGCCGCCGGCGTCGAGAACCTCATGGTCCTCACCGGCGACGTGCACGTCTCCTACGGCTTCGACATCAAGCGCGACTTCTCCGACCCGGACTCCCGGACCGTGGGCACCGAGATCGTGACCACCTCCGTCACCAGCGGGCGCGACGGCTCGGAGAAGCCGTCCAACTGGGACACGCTCATGGCCGCCAACCCGCACCTGAAGTTCTTCAACGGGCGGCGCGGCTACGCGACCGTGTCACTCGGCCGGGAGTCGGCGCGCGCCGACTTCAAGACCGTGTCCCACGTGACCACGCAGGGCGCGCCGCTGACGACCGCCGGGTCCTTCGTGACGGAGGTGGGGGAGCAGGGGCTCAAG
Organism: Streptomyces sp. BB1-1-1; assembly: GCF_031597775.1. NCBI lineage: Bacteria > Bacillati > Actinomycetota > Actinomycetes > Kitasatosporales > Streptomycetaceae > Streptomyces > Streptomyces sp. BB1-1-1. The sequence goes on from NZ_CP134203.1 coordinate 6,107,476, forward strand.
CCGGCGTGACCTCGCGGTCGGCGGCCGGCTCGTCGCTCTCCTCGCCGGGGTAGCGGACGCCGACGCGGTCCCGGATCGCGTCGAGCGTCCGCATCACGGCCAGGGTGCCGTCGAGCGGGACCAGCGGGGACTCGGTCTCACCGGCGCGCAGGGCGCGCATCACCTCCCGGGCCTCGTGCTTGAGGCTGGCCCGGGGGCCGTCGCCCGGGTCGGCCCGGAACTCCTGCGGGTCCTGGCCGTCCCGGTGCAGCACGAAGTGGTCCGGGAAGAAGAAGCCGTACGGGACGTCGATGCGGCCCTTGGAGCCGGTGACCGAGGCGGAGTTGGGCGTACCGCCGGTGATGGAGCAGTGCACCGAAGCGAGAGCACCGCTCTCGTAGGAGAGCAGTGCACCCGTCTGGAGATCGACGCCCTCGTCGGAGAGCACCGCTCGCGCCGCGATGTCCGACGGCTCACCCAGCAGCAGCTGGGCGAACGACACCGGGTACACACCCAGGTCGAGCAGCGCGCCACCGCCCTGCGCGGGGTCGCGCAGACGGTGCGCGGGCGGGAAGGGGCCCGCCAGCCCGAAGTCCGCCTGGACGCTGCGGACCTCGCCGATCGCGCCTTCGTCGACGAGTGCCTTCAGACGTCGTACCAGCGGGTTGCAGTACATCCACATCGCTTCCATCAGGAAGCTGCCGCCCTGCCGGGCGAGCGCGACCAGCTCCGCCGCCTCGCGCGCGTTCAGCGTGAACGGCTTCTCGCACAGCACGTTCCGCCCCGCCTCGAGACACAGACCGGCGGCCGTCCGGTGCGCCGAGTGCGGCGTGGCGACGTACACCACGTCGACGTCCTCGTCCCGCGCCAGCGTCTCCCAGTCGCCGTACGCCCGCGGTATCCCGAACCGCTCCGCGAACGCCTTCGCCGACGCCTCCGTCCGCGAGGCCACCGCCACGACCTCCGCGTCCGGCAGATCGACCAGATCCGCCGTGAACGTCGCCGCCATCCCACCGGTCGCCAGAATCCCCCAGCGCACCTTCTGCCCGGTCACCGCTGACACCCTGCCCCACCCTCGCTCAGGTTGTTCGAGTCTGTTCGTTCAAGTCCGTACGAGCTGAGAGCATAGGTGGCGGATCTGTCGAAGAGGGAGGGGCACATGCCCGAGCGCGGGCCGTCCATACCGCACACGTCACCGGACACCACACTGAAGACCTCGAAGCCTGCACAGGCGGCCGGACCGGAAACGGGACCGGCCGCCCGCTCGCTGCGCGCCACCCGCCGCACCGGCCTGCTCGTCACACTCATCCTCGGCGGCCTGACCGCCACGCCGCCGCTGGCGATGGACATGTACCTCCCAGCGCTCCCGGAGGTCACCCGGTCCCTCCACGCGCCCGCCGCGACCGTCCAGCTCACGCTCACCGCCTGCCTGGCCGGCATGGCGCTCGGCCAGCTCGTGGTCGGACCGATGAGCGACAGGTGGGGCCGCCGCCGCCCGCTCCTGGCCGGTCTCGCCGTCTACGTCGTCGCCACCGTCCTGTGCGCGTTCGCGCCCACCGTCGAACTCCTCGTCGCCTTCCGGCTGGCGCAGGGACTCGCGGGCGCCGCCGCGATCGTCATCGCCCGTGCCGTCGTCCGGGACCTGTACGACGGCGTGGCCATGGCCCGCTTCTTCTCCACGCTCATGCTGATCTCCGGGGTCGCGCCGATCGTCGCGCCGCTCATCGGCGGGCAGATCCTGCGGGTGACGGACTGGCGGGGTGTGTTCGCCGTGCTCACCGTGGTCGGGGTGGTGCTGGGCGTCGTCGTGTGGGCCAAGCTGCCCGAGACGCTCCCGGAGGAGGAGCGGCACGCGGGCGGGGTCGGCGACACCCTGCGCGCGATGCGCGGGCTGCTCGCCGACCGCGCCTTCACCGGGTACATGCTCGCGGGCGGCTTCACCTTCGCCTCGCTGTTCGCCTACGTCTCGGCGTCCCCGTTCGTCATCCAGGAGATCTACGGCGCCTCCCCGCAGACGTTCAGCCTGCTGTTCGGCCTCAACTCGATCGGCCTGATCGTCGTCGGGCAGATCAACGGCAAGGTCCTGGTCGGCCGGGCCCGGCTGGACCGGGTGCTGGGACTCGGGCTCCTCGTCGTCATCGCCGCCGCGACCGCCCTGCTGCTGATGACCCTGGGCGTCTTCGGCGAGGTCGGCCTCGTGCCGGTCGCCGCCGCGCTGTTCGTGCTGATGTCCGCGATGGGCATCAGCATGCCCAACACCCAGGCGCTCGCCCTGATGCGGGTCAAGAAGTCCGCCGGCTCCGCCTCCGCGCTGCTCGGCACGTCCTCCTTCCTCATCGGCGCCATCGCCTCCCCGCTCGTGGGGATCGCGGGGGAGGACACCGCACTGCCGATGGCCGTGGTCCAGCTGGCGTCGGCGCTGGTGGCACTCGCCTTCCTGGTGGGCATGTGTCGTCCTGTCACGGGACGGACGACGGGCGAGGGAGAAGACAGCTGAGCGTGCCGAGACTGCGCAGCGACACCCCGGAGCGGGCCGGACTCGACCCCGGGCAGCTTCGCCGTGTCGTCGAAGAGGTGCACGAGCTCACCAGCGGCGAGCGGCCCTGGGCGGCGGGTGCCGTGGTGGCCGTCGGACGCGGACCCGTGCTCGCCGTCGAGGAGGCGGCGGGCTGGGCCGTGCGCTACGCGTCCTACGATCCGCGCACCGACACGGGCGTGGAACTGCCCGCCCGCTCCCGGGTGCCGATGACCGTCGGCACGCCCTTCGACCTGGCGTCCCTCACGAAGGTGTTCACGGCGGTCGCCGCCGTGCAGCAGATCGAACGGGGCACGCTCGGCATCGACGCCAAGGTCGGGGCGTACCTGCCGGACTTCCGGGCCGCTGCCGCGCACGGCGTCACGGTGCGGCAGCTGCTCACCCACACCTCCGGGCTGCGGCCCGAACTCCCGCTGTACGACTGCGCCGACGACGAGGAACGACTGCGGTGGCTGCGCGCGGAGCCGCCGGTGGGGGTGCCCGGCACGTACTGCTACTCGGACCTGAACATGCTGCTCCTCCAACAGGTCCTGGAACGCATCACCGGCCGTGGCCTCGACGTCCTCGTCCACGACGGGATCACCCGGCCGCTGGGCATGACGGCGACACACTTCGGGCCGTGCCCGGGGGCGGCGGCGACGGAGGACCAGCGCAGGCCGTGGGCGAAGGCGGACCGGGGGATGCTGCGGGGCGTGGTCCACGACGAGAACGCGTGGGCGCTGGGCGGAGTGGCCGGTCACGCGGGACTCTTCTCGACGGGGCGGGACCTCGCGGTCTTCTGCCGTGCGCTGCTGGCGGGCGGCTCCTACGGGCCGGCGCGGATCCTCGGGCCCGATTTCGTGGAACTGCTCCTGACCGAGCCGGGGCTCGGGTTCGCCCTGGACCAGCCGTGGTTCATGGGCGAGCTGGCGGGGCGCGGGGCGGCCGGGCACACCGGGTTCACGGGCACGATGCTGGTCCTCGACCGGGGTACGGACACGTTCGCGGTCCTCCTCGCCAACACGGTTCATCCGCGCCGCCGCGCCCCGGACAACGGGCCGCGGGCGGCGCTGGGGACGCGGGTGGCGCGGGCGGTGCGGGCGGTGCGGGAGATCTGAGCGGGGTGCGGGCGCGGGTGCGATGCCTGCGGCGGCCTGTGCGGATTCGGTGGGGGTGCGCGTAGCGCGTTCTGTTTCGTTGTGGGTCGGGCCGCGCCGGGGGGTGTCCGTCCTCGGAACGGCGCGGAATCGGTTGGCCGCAGTGGTGCGGGGCGTTGACGCGCCAACCGCTGCGGGCGAACACCCCCCGACACGTCCCTCCTCGCCGTACGCGGCTTCCCGCCCCAGCTGCGGGCAGTCGTACGCCGCCCCCCTAGCTGCGGGCAGTCGTACGCCGCCCCCCTAGCTGCGGGCAGTCGTACGCCGCCCCCTAGCTGCGGGCAGTCGTACGCCGCCCCCTAGCTGCGGGCAGTCGTGCCGCTGGGGCGGCACGGGTGGGCGCAGCGGCACCCCGCAGCGCCGGGCCGCGTCACCCACCCCCGGCCCACACCCACGCCGGGCACCCCGCCAGCGCCGGGCCGTGTGACCGACCTCGCGCCCGCACTCACGCCGGGCACCCCGCCAGCGCCGGTCCGCGCGACCCACCCCGCGCCCACACCCACGCCGGGCACCGTACACAGCAGCGCCGGGCCGCGCGCCCGCACACCGCCACCCCACCCGCCCCGCCCCGCCCCGCCCCGTAGAATCGCCGGGTGAACGACCCCGCCGCCCCCGCCGACACCCTGCGCGTCGCTCTCGCCGACCTGGTCGACGGGCTGCCGCCCCGGCAGGCCGCGCAGGCCGTTGAGCGGCTGATCGCCAACTATCGCGGGGCCACCCCGACCGACGCCCCGATCCTGCGGGACCGCGCGGACGTCGTCGCCTATGCCGCGTACCGCATGCCGGCGACCTTCGCGGCGGTGCGGTCGGCGCTGGCGGCGTTCGCGGACGCCGTGCCCGGGTGGGTGCCCGGGAGCCATGTCGACGTCGGTGGCGGGACCGGCGCGGCCACCTGGGCGGCCGGCGCCACCTGGGGCGGCGTTCGTCCGGTGACCGTGCTCGACTGGGCCGAGCCCGCACTGGCCCTCGGCCGGGAGATCGCCGCCGCCCACCCGGCCCTGCGCGACGTACGTTGGCAGCGCTCTCGGATCGGAGCGGCGCTCACGATCGAGAGCACTGATCTCGTCACCGTCTCCTACGTGCTCAACGAGCTGACCGGCGCCGACCGCGCCGCCCTCGTCGACGCCGCCGCCTCCGCCGCGCAGGCCGTCGTGATCGTGGAGGCCGGCACCCCGGACGGGTACGCCCGGGTCATCGAGGCCCGCGACCGGCTGATCGCCGCCGGGTTCCAGGTCGCCGCCCCCTGCCCGCACAGCGCCGCCTGCCCCATCGTCCCGGGCACGGACTGGTGCCACTTCGCTGCGCGGGTCAGCCGTTCCTCCCTGCACCGCCAGGTCAAGGGCGGCTCCCTCGCCTACGAGGACGAGAAGTTCAGCTATGTCGCCGCCACCCGGCTCCCGGTCGACCCCGCCCCCTCCCGGGTGATCCGGCGTCCGCAGATCCGCAAGGGGCAGGTGCTGCTCGACCTGTGCGAGCCCGACGAGCAGCTTCGCCGCCGGACGGTCACCAAGCGCCACGGCGACCTGTACAAGGCCGCCCGCGACGCGGACTGGGGGGATCCCTGGTCCCCGCCGGAGCCGGGGCCGGGGCCGGAGACCGATCCGCCTACGCGGTAGGGGTGTTCATCCCGCACGATGCCTCGTCCCGCTCACCATGCCTCGTCGCTCGCGGGCTCGCCTTCCTGTGTCCGCCGCCGCTGCCGCGCGGGCTGTCGGCGAGACGTACCGTCTTGTCAACCTGGTAACTTCGAGACATGGCCGCTCAGAAACCAGCCCACGCCCCGACTCCCGCGCCCGACAGGCCGCACCCCGACGCCACCCGTCGCAGCCAACGGTCCCGTCAGGCCATCTACGACGCCGCTCTCGCCCTCGTCGCCGAGGTCGGCTACCCCAAGACCACCATCGAGGGCATCGCCGCCCGCGCCGGTGTCGGCAAGCAGACGATCTACCGCTGGTGGACCGCGAAGGCCGACGTCCTGCTGGAGGCCTTCCTCGACCTGGGCGAGCGGGCCGTGCAGGCCGCCGGTGAGGAGGCGTACGCCATCCCGGACACCGGTGACGTCGCCGCCGACCTCAAGGTCGTGCTGCGCGCCACCGTCGACGAACTGCGCGATCCGAAGTTCGAGGCCCCCTACCGCGCCCTGGCCGCGGAAGGCGTGGTCAACGAACAGCTCGGCCGGGAGTTCGTCACCAGGCTCCTGGAGCCGTCGCTCCAGCTCCACGCCGACCGGCTGCGCGCCGCCCAGGAGGCCGGTCACGTGCGACCGGACATCGACCCGCGCATCGGACTGGAACTCTTCGTCTCCCCGCTCGCCCAGCGCTGGCTGCAGCACACCGGGCCCATCTCCCACGCCTACACCGACACGCTCGTCGACTACGCGCTCCACGGGCTCGCTCCGCGATGACCAAAGAAGCCTGACCAGGGAAGTTTGTCCCTTCCCGACCCCGAAGCGCCGAATGGTGCGACCATAGGGCATGCTGGTGCGCACGACGGCGAGGCGAAGGGGATAGATGAGCGCGGAGTTCGGCGGTCGGAGCGGCCTGCAGGGCAAACTCTCCCAGTGGCTGCGCGGACGCCGCCCCAAGGAGGCCGCCGGTGACGGTGGCCGGGAGGACCTGCTGCTCGCCGCCGCCGGTGCGGGACTGCCCCTGGCGCCCGCCGCGCACCCGGCCGGATACCGCTGCTCGTGCGACCGCGTCGGCTGTCCCACCCCCGCCCGGCACCCGGTGTCGTTCGCCTGGCAGACGCAGTCCACCACCGACCGCGCCCAGATCGAGCGCTGGGCCCGCCACCAGCCCGAGGCCAACTTCATCACCGCGACCGGCATGGTGCACGACGTCCTCGACGTCCCCCTCCAGGCCGGTCGCGAGGCGCTCCGGCGCCTGCTCGACGCCGGTATCGAGGTCGGCCCGGTCGCCGAGAGCGACGACGGCCGCATGCTGCTGTTCACCCTCACCCGGGGCACCCCCGAGGAGGAGGACGAGTGGTGGCCCTGCGAGCTGGACTGCCACCCCGAGACGATGGACGAGCATCCGGGCCTGCGCTGGCACTGCCGCGGCTCCTACGTCCTCGTACCGCCCGCCCGCCTGCCCGGCGAGGACCGGACGGTGCACTGGGTACGCGGCCCGGAGCATCCGCTGCCGGACCCGTTGACCCTGCTGGAGATCCTCACCGACGCCTGTGCCCGGCACATCGGCGAGGAGAGCGACCACGCGGGCACGGCCTGGCCCTCGCGCCGCTGACCGACCACGGCCACCTGCCGCTACTCGCCCTTCGCCGACGTCAGACCCTGGACCCGCCCGAGGACCGACACCTGTCCGTCCCCCGCGCCCCGCGCCGGGTCGAGCGCGATCCCGTTGGAGACGAACTCCATCGTCAGCGACTGCTTGATCTCGCCGTCCGTCAGCGCCAGTACGTCCTTGTTCGGCGTCGGCACCGACGCGCCCTGCGCCGAGGTCTGCTTCTCGAAGTGCCGCGTGGTGAAGAACACCAGCGCCCCACCGTCCTCCGTGCGCAGCGCCAGCGGCGCGTAGTCGCCGTTCGTCAGCGGCTCGTCGATGTACTGCGTGACCAGGCCGGGACGGATCGACCGCTTCTCGCGCAACTCCCGCCAGGAACTGGTATGGGCGCCGTCCGCGAAGGTCTTCCCGCCGTCCTTCAGATACGTCGTGTAGTCCTTGCTCAGGTCGGCCGGCGGAACGGCCAGGTCGGTGGAGTTCGCGGGGACGGCCTCGGCCCAGCCGTCCCGGTCGGTCTTGAACTCGGGCATCTTGTCGGGCGCGACCAGCGTCAGGTACGCCGCCTGCCAGGTCTCCTCCAGGCCGTCCCGGGTGAAGACCAGCAGCCAGCGGGCGTCGCCGCCCTTGTTGGCCTTGGTGTCCGCGACGAACCAGCGCGGCCAGCCCGCCTTCTTCGGGATCGTGAACTTCGCGTCCGTCAGCTCCAGCGGCGTGTGCGACGGGTTGCCGTCCGGGTTGTTGGCCCGGCCCGCCTCCAGCCGCGCCGAGTCGATGGCGGCGAGGGCGCCGGTGGTGTGATCGGCGTCCAGGGAGGGGTCGTACGCCTTGTCGGCCGCGTTGTAGGCGGAGGTGAACTGCTGGAGGGCCTTCGTGGCCTCGGCCCGCGTGGTCGACGGGAGCACCTCGCGCTCGCCGTGCACCACCACGCATCCGCTCGCCGTCAACGACAAAGCGGTCGCCGAGGCCGCTATCAGCGCGCTCCGGTCAAGCCTGCGGGGCCAACGAGGGCCGCGATCCCTGCTCATCAGGTTCCTTCACCTTCCCCTTCCCGGAGGCGAACCCTACCGGGGCGAGGTGGCGTCCGGACGCCGGGACCGGGTACAGCGGCCACACCGTGATCTCACGTCACGGCTCGCGCCTCGGGACGACCAGCGGCGCCCCCGTGCGCGGGTGCGGCAGTACCTCCACCGGCTGGTCGTAGACCTCGGACAGCAGCCCCTCGGTGAGGACCTCCGCCGGCGGCCCGTCGGCCGCGACCCGGCCCGCGCGCAGGATCGCGACCCGGTCCGCGTACGCCGCCGCCAGTGAGAGGTCGTGCAGTACGACGGCCACCGCGTCCCCGGCCCGCGCCCGCTCCCGGCACAGCCGCAGCACCAGCTCCTGGTGCCGCAGGTCCAGTGCCGCGGTCGGCTCGTCGAGCAGCAGCAGGGGAGCGCGCTGCGCGAGCACGCGGGCGAGCGCGACCCGGGCCCGCTCGCCGCCGCTGAGCGCGGAGAACGGCCGCCCGGCGAAGCCGGTCACCTCCGTGCGCGCCATCGCCTCGGCCACGGCCGCGTCGTCCTCGTCCGCCAGGTCGCTCCCCGCCCAGGGCGCCCGGCCCATCCGGACCACCTCCTCGACCGGGAACGGGAACGACAGCGACGCGGACTGGGGCAGCACGGCCCGGCGCAGCGCCAGTTCCGGCGCGGACCACTCCGTCACCGGGCGGCCGTGGACGCGTACGACCCCCTCGGCGGCCGGGACATCGGCGGCCAGCGCCCCCAACAGGGTGGACTTGCCCGCCCCGTTGGGGCCGACCAGGGCGAGCACCTCGCCCGCCCGGACGGTGACGGCCACGCCGTCGAGGACCGGTCGGCCGCCGAGGTGGACGTGCAGGCCCTCCGCCTCGGCGAGGACGTCGCCGGGCGCGGCCGGGGGCGGCGGCACCGGGCGGGACGGTACGAGGCGCAGCAGCCCCCTGGCATTCACGGTCCTCGTGTGCGTGCCTCTCATGCCCAACCCCCTTGCCTGCGCCGGGTGCGGCGCAGCAGCCAGAAGAAGAACGGGCTGCCGAGCAGCGCCGTCAGCACCCCGAGCGGCAGCTCGGCGGGCTCGGCGACCGTGCGGGCCGCCAGGTCGGCGGCGAGCAGCACCAGCGCGCCGAGCAGCGCGCTGCCCGGGATCAGGAACCGGTGCCCGGGGCCCGCCACCATCCGCAGCAGGTGCGGGACGACCAGTCCGACGAAGCCGATCACCCCGGCCACGCTCACGGCCGCCGCGGTCAGCAGCGCGATCACCAGGACGAGTACGACCCGCAGCCGCTCCACGTCCACGCCCAGGTGCCGGGCCGGGCGTTCGCCGAGCGCGAGGAGGTCGAGGCGACGGGCGTGGAGCGGGGCGAGCCCGAGTCCGAGCGCCGCGCAGGGCAGTACCGCGAGCACCTTCGGCCAGGTCGCCTGGGCGAGCGAGCCCAGTTGCCAGAAGGTGATCTGGTTGACCGCCGCCGTGTCCGCGAAGAACAGGAACAGCCCGATCAGCGCCCCCGCGAAGGCGTTCACCGCGATGCCCGTGAGGATCAGCGTGACGACCTCCGTACGGCCGCCCGAGCGGGACATCGCGTACACCACCAGGACGGTGACCAGGCCGGAGGCGAACGCGAAGACGGACACCGTCCAGTTGCCGAGGAAGTTCAGGCCGAACGCGATGGCGGCGACCGCGCCGACCGCCGCGCCCGAGGAGACGCCGATGACGCCCGGCTCGGCGAGCGGGTTGCCGAACACGCCCTGCATCAGCGCGCCCGCGCAGCCGAGCGAGGCGCCGACGAGCAGCGCCAGCACGATCCTCGGGAACCGCACGTTCCACAGCACCGACTCGGCCACCCGGTCCAACTCCGTACCGCCGAGCCCGCTTCGGTGCAGCAGCGAGCCGAGCACGTCGCCGACCGGGATCGGGTAGGCACCGGTGCCCGCCGCGACCGGTACGAGGAGCAGGAGGCCGGCGACCAGGGCGGCGGTCAGCAGCCAGGCGGCGGTGCGCCGGCCGCGGGGCGGGGGAGGGGCCGGCTCGGCGGGCGCCCCGGGGCGAACCGGCTTGTCCAGTACGGTCACCGGTCGCCGTCCCCGTAGAGCTGGGCCACGACCGACTTCAGCACCTGGTCGGTGCGCGGGCCGTAGTTGAGGAGTACGCCGTCCTCGACCGAGACGATCCGGCGGTCCAGTCCGGCCGGGGTCTGGGCGACACCGGGGATCTTCACCAGCCCGTCGACGCCGCCGACCGATTCGAGTCCCTTGCTCATCACGAGGATCGCGTCGGGCGCCGCCTTCACGAGCGCCTCGCTGGTGATGGCGGTGAAGTCCTTCTCCAGGCCCGAGGCGGCCCCGGCGTCCACCGCCCCGGCCGCCTCGATCAGCGAGCCGGCGCCGGAGTCCTTGCCGCCGATGAGGTAGACGGAGGCCGAGCCGCGCAGGTACAGGAAGGCGACGCGGGGCCGGTCGCCGTGGGAGACGTCCTCGACGTCCTCGCGCACGGCGGCGATCCGGTCCTCCGAGCGCTGTGTCAGTTCCGTCCCGGCCGCCGGTACGCCGAGCGCGTCGGCGACCGCCCGGATGCGCGGGCCCACGTCGTCCAGGCCCCCCGCCGCCTCGACGAACAGCACCGGCACACCGGCGGCGCGGATCTGGTCCACGGCCTCCTCCGGCCCGGTGGTGGTCTCGGCGATCACCAGGTCCGGCCTGAGCGACAGCACGCTCTCGGCGGAGACGTCGTGGCCCCGGGTGACCACGGGGAGTCTCGCCGCCTGCTCGAAGGTGGCGGTGACGTCCCGGGCGACGACCCGGTCGCCGAGCCCGAGCGTGAAGACGATCTCGCTGAGGCTGCCGGAGAGCGGGACGACGCGCTCGGCCCGTTCCACCGTCACCTGCTCGCCGTCGGCCGAGCGGACGGTCACGGGGAGCTTCGGCTCGGGTGTCTTCGCGAGCGGCTCGACCCGGTCGGCGACGGGGTCCGTCGCCGCGGCGGCCCCCGAGCCGGTCCCGGCGTCGGACTCCGCCTCGGCGGAGCCCGCGCATCCGGTCGCGCTCAGGGTCAGGGCGAGCACGGACAGCAGTGCTCCCGCCAGTCGGTTCCGCAAGCGTCGCACGGTGGTGTCCGTTCCTCTCTTCGACCGCCAGTATCAGTCGGCTAGAGCTTAGGTTAGCCTTACCTTTGTTCGCTACCGGCCCCCGGATCCGGAGGACTTCGCATGCCCGCCCGTCTTCGCACCCTGGTCACCGTGTTGTGCGCGGCGGTCCTCGGAGCCCTGCTCCCCGTGTCCGCCGCGCACGCCGAGAGCCGGACCGTGCAGGGCGGACGGCTCGACTGGGGCATCAAGTCGTCGTTCCAGAGCTATGTCACCGGGCCCGTCGCCAAGGGGAGTTACTCCCTGACCGGCGGCGCGGCCACCGTCGGCGGCAGCGCCTTCCGCTTCCACTCGGCGACCGGCGCCTACGACGGCGACACGGGCGCCTTCCGTGCCGCCTTCTCCGGCGGCGTGCACTTCCTCGGGCACCGCACCGGCGCGGGCGCCCATCAGCTCGACCTCACCATCAGCCGCCCCACCGTGAGCATCTCCGGCTCCACCGGCACGCTCTTCGTGGACGTCACCAGCAAGGCGAAGGGCACCGGGGCGGTCACGACCTCCCGTCAGGTGCCCTTCGCCGCACTCTCCGTCGGCGGCATCGACATGAAGGGCGGCGGCGACGCCGTGACTCTCGACAACCTGCCCGCCACCCTCACCGCGCAGGGCGCCAAGTCCTTCGCCGGGTACTACACCGCCGGGACCGCCCTCGACCCGGTGAGCCTGTCGGCGGACGTCCGGGCGGCGGCGCGGCAGCAGGAGCCGAAGCCGTCGAGCACGGCCACCGAGGCGGACAAGTCGCCCGAGCCGAAGCGGACTTCGGACGGCGCGACCAAGGAGGGCGCGATCGAGGACGGCGCCGCCGACTGGGGCGTACGCCGCACCTTCCGCGAGTACGTCACCGGCGACATCGCCGACGGCAAGTGGGCCCTCACCGCCGGCGCCCAGGACGGCGGCGCCCTCTTCCGCTTCCCCGGCGGCGAGGGTACGTACGAGGACGGCGACCTCACCGCCGCCTTCGAGGGCGCGGTGCACTTCACCGGCGCGCACGGCCTCGACCTGAGCCTGAGTGCCGTACGGGCCACCGTCGAGGACGGCAAGGGCACGCTCTACGCCGACGTGGCCGGCCCCGGGCTCACGGGCGAGAAGGTGCCGCTGGTCACCTTCACCGCCGAGGGCCTGAAGCCGGCCGACGGCCTGGTGAAGATCACCGAGGCCCCCGCGAAACTCACCGCGCGCGGCGCCGAGGCATTCGGCGGCATGTACCGGGCGGGCACCGAGATGGACCCGGTCTCCCTGGCCGTCGCCCTCACCGCCGACGCGGAACTGCCCGCCCTGCCCGACCTGGGCACCGCTCCCACGACGAGCGCGAGCCCGCAGCCGGAACGGACCACCGGACCCGAGACCTCCGCCGACCCCGTCGCGAGCGCCGCCGACGGCGGCGACTTCCCCGCCCTGCCCGTCTCCCTCGCGGCCGGCGCCCTGCTGCTGGTGGCCGCGGCCCTCGTGGCCGTCGCCGTCCGCAGGCGTCGCGCACAGCCCGCCGCGTCCCCCGCGGACGAGGGCTGAACCCACGGCCGCGGACGAAGGCCGAACCCACACCCGGACCGCCCACCCGCGGCCCCACCACTCAAGGAGAACCGAGTCATGCCCGTCAGACGACGCCGCTCCACCGCACTCGCCGCCGCCGTGGCGACGGCCGCCGCGCTCGGCGCCACCGCGCTCGCCACCGCCGGCGCGACCACCGCCTCGGCGGCCGAGGTCCCGCTCAAGGACTACGAGCTGACGTGGGGCATCAAGCAGTCGTACCGCACCTACGTCGCCACCTTCGCGAAGGGCGGCTTCACCCCTGCGGACGGCGCGACGCAGGCCGCCGGCAACGGCGCGTTCACCTTCGTCGACGGCACGGGCGGCTACGACTCGACCGCGAACACCGCGAACCTCGCCTTCAAGGGCAGCCTGGCCATCGAGTCCAAGGCGCACGGCTTCGCGCTCACCCTGTCGGACGTGCGGTTCGACAGCAAGGACGCCGAGATCACCGCCGACGTGACCCGGGGCGGCACGACCGAGGACGACGTGCCGCTCGCCACGGTCACCGTCACGCGCGAGATGACGGACATGGCGACCACGTTGACCGGGGAGGCCGCGGAGGTCTTCGGCAGCGCGAGCTACAACGGCGCGGCGGGCGACCCGCTGACGGTGGTGCGGAAGGCGCCGCCGGCCCCCAGCCCCACGCCCACCACGAGCGCCCCCACCACCGGGCCCTCCCCGACGGCGACGGCGACGCAGACGCAGACCCAGGACCCGGAACCCACGGCCACCGAGTCCACCACGGCCGCGCCGAACCCGACCGCGAGCACCAGCGCGTCCCTCTCCGCCACAACCACCGCCACGGCCACCGCCACCGAGGCCCCCGCCAAGGGCGAGATAGCCGACGGCACCCTCGGCTGGGGTGTGAAGGAGTCCTTCCGCTCCTATGTCGTCGGCCCCATCGCCAAGGGCCGGGTCACCGTCTCGGGCGGGGCCGCCCAGGCGGCCGGCAACGGGCCGTTCACCTTCAAGGACGCCACCGGCACCTACGACACCGACGCCGACAAGCTCACCGCCTCCTTCCAGGGCGCCGTGAACTTCAAGGGCCACGAGACGAACGGCGCCTACGGCCTCGACCTGACCCTCGGCAACCTCAAGGCCACGCTCGACGGCGGCACCGGCACGCTGACCGCCGACGTGAACAGCCTCGGCACCCGGACCGAGGGCGTCGTCCTGGCCGACCTGAAGGCCAAGTCCGTAGACCTGACCGCACGGAACGACGTCATCACCGTCGACGGCGTCGCCGCCACGCTCACCGAGGCCGGCGCGAAGATCTTCGGCAACTACCCGGCCGGCACGGCACTCGACGCCGTCGACCTGTCGGTGGCGCTGAGCGACGACGCCGAGCTGCCGGACGGCGGCGGCACGGACCCGACCGGCGGCACGGGGAGTGCCGGCGGCTCGGACACCACGGGCGGTAGCGGCGGCACGTCCGGCTCGACGACCGGAGGCACCGGTTCCACCATCGGCGGCACCGGCACGACCACGGGCGGCGCGATCGGCGGCGGCAGCCTGGCCTCCACCGGCGCGGACCTCCCGGGCCCGGCCCTGGGCGCCGCGGCCGGCGTCGCGGTCGCGATCGGCGCGGGCGCGGTCTTCGCCGCGCGCAAGCGGCGGACGCGGCAGTAACCCGTCGCGGGCCGTCGCGGGCCGTCGGGGGCCGGGCTGGCCCGCCCCGGCGGCCCGGACACCGAACGCCGGCACGCCGCCCTGGCGCGGGCGTACGCGGAGACACTCGCCACCCCGCCGTTCGACGAGGCCCCCACGCCGATCCGGCCTCCGGCGAGCGATGCTTGAATGCACCGGTGACTGACTACGACGTACTGCGCGTCTTCTGTGCGCCGAACGGCGGATACGGCAACGAGCTCGGCGTCGTCCGGGACGGCTCCGTGCTGCCGGGCCCCGCAGAGCGGCAGGAGTTCGCCGCGAAGCTCGGCTTCAGCGAGACCGTCTTCGTCGACGATCCCGAGCGCGGCGTCGTCGACATCTACACGCCCACCCTGCGCCTGCCGTTCGCCGGCCACCCCTGCGTCGGCACGGCCTGGCTGCTCGACGTGCCCGAACTCGTCACCCCGGCCGGGGTGGTGGGCACCCGCCTGGACGGCGAGTTCAGCTGGATCGAGGCCCGCCCCGAGTGGGCCCCGCCGCGCACCCTGCGCCAGTACGCCGCCGTCGCCGAGGTCGACGACCTGGCCGTACCGCCGCCGGGGGAGTGGGTCTACGCCTGGGCCTGGGAGGACGAGCCGGCGGGGCGCGTCCGGGCGCGTGCCTTCCCGGGCCGCGGCGACGGCATCGACGAGGACGAGGCGACGGGCGCCGCGGCGCTGCTGCTGACCGAACGGCTGGGCCGCGCCCTCAACATCACGCAGGGGGCCGGTTCGCAGATCCTGACGGCGCCGCAGCCCGAAGGGTGGATCGAGATCGGCGGACGGGTGCGTCTGGAACGGTGACGGGCGCCGCCGTACGGGTGGAACCGCGTGTGCGCGCGAGCGCGAGGGGTTACCTCTCGCCTGACCGTTCCCTCACGTGAGAGGCACTCCATGCGCATCCGCTCCGCCCTCGCCACCGTCCTGCTGACCGCCGCCATGACGGCCGGTGGCGCCGCGACCGCCACCGCGTTCGACGGCCCGCTGCACGGTGACGAGGACGCCACCTGCAGCCCGTACTTCGGCAACATCTCCACGGACATCGTCGGCAGCGACGTGACCTACGGCGGCATCAACTGCCGCAGCGACGACTACGACATCGACAACTGAGCCGGTCGGCCGTTCGCTCCGGGTCCCCCTCGGCCACGGCGGCCGAGGGGGACCGGCCCGTTTCCGGGTCGGACGCGCTCACGCGGACAGCGGGAACTCCTCGGCGAGCGCCTGGAAGACCGCCGTGTTCAGGACGAACGCCCGCTTGCACTCGGCGACGACCCGCTGCTTCTCCAGCTCGTCCGCGCGGATGCCGTCCAGCAGCCCGCGGTACTCGCGCTTGAACGCGGCCGGGTTGGTGATCTCCTCGAAGACGTAGAAGCGGACCCCGTCGCCCTTCTTGGCGAAGCCCCACGTCCGCTCCGCCTTGTCGCGGACCACCTGGCCACCGGCGAGGTCGCCGAGGTAGCGGGTGTAGTGATGGGCGACGTAACCGGCCGGCCAGGTCTCGGCGCACTCACGCACCCGGGCCGCGTACTCCTCGGTCGCGGGCAGGGCGGTCAGCCCCGTGCGCCAGCCCGGGCCCCGCAGATGGTCCAGGTCCCGCTCCAGCGACGCCAGCCGCATCAGCTCGGGACGGATGAAGGGTCCCGCCACCGGGTCCGACGTCAGTCGTTCCGCTCCGGACTCCAGGGCCTCGTACACGAACCACAGCTGTTCGGTGTACCGGGTGAAGGCGTCCACCCCCAACCTGCCGCCCAGCAGGTCGGTCATGAACGACGAAGTGTTCGCCTCCTCGTGGTACTCGTGAGTGGCGGTGCGGAGGAGCGTCGAGAAGCTGTCCATGAGGCCGATCTTCCATGGTTAGGCTTACCTAAGTCAATGGTCTTGCCGACGTTCTGTCGGTAAAGCGTATCCGGACATGGAAAGGCCCGCCCTCCGAAGAGAGCGGGCCCGTGACGACGTGCGTGGCGGGGCGGGGCTACGGAAGGGTCAGGATCTCGGCCCCGGAGTCGGTCACCACGAGCGTGTGCTCGAACTGCGCCGTCCGCCTGCGGTCCTTCGTCACGACCGTCCAGCCGTCGTCCCACATGTCGTACTCGTGCGTCCCGAGCGTCAGCATCGGCTCGATCGTGAAGGTCATCCCGGGCTGGATGACGGTGGTGGCGTGCGGGCTGTCGTAGTGCGGGACGATGAGCCCCGAGTGGAACGACGAGTTGATCCCGTGGCCGGTGAAGTCCCGCACCACCCCGTACCCGAACCGCTTCGCGTACGACTCGATGACCCGGCCGATGATGTTGATCTGCCGGCCCGGCCTGACCGCCTTGATCGCGCGGGCGAGGGACTCGCGGGTCCGCTCGACCAGCAGCCGGCTCTCCTCGTCCACGTCACCGACCAGGTAGGTCGCGTTGTTGTCGCCGTGCACGCCGCCGATGTACGCCGTCACGTCGAGGTTGACGATGTCACCGTCGCGCAGCACCGTGGAGTCGGGGATGCCGTGGCAGATGACCTCGTTGACCGAGCTGCACAGGGACTTGGGGAAACCGCGGTAGCCGAGCGTCGAGGGGTAGGCGCCGTGGTCGCACATGTAGGCGTGCGCCACCCGGTCCAGCTCGTCCGTGGTCACGCCGGGCGCGATGAGCTTCGCGGCCTCCTCCATGGCCCGCGCCGCGATCCGCCCGGCCACGCGCATCGCCTCGATCGTCTCGGGCGTCTGCACCTCCGGTCCGGTGTACGGCGTCGGCGCGGGTTTGCCTACGTATTCGGGCCGGCGGATGTTTCCGGGTACGGAACGGGTGGGAGACAGCTCCCCTGGTACGAGCAGCGACTGGCCAGACATGTCAGCGAGTCTAACCAGCGGGCATACGAGAGCATGTCCCTGGCGAAAGGAGCCGGTCATGGCCCTGTTCAAGAAGCGCACGGTCGGAAAACCGGGCGAGTGGTACTACTGCCTGGAGCACCAGAAGGTCGAGGAGGGCCCGGACTGCCCGGGAAAGGACCGCTTCGGACCGTACGCCTCCCGCCCGGAGGCCGAGCACGCGATGCAGACCGCCCGCGAGCGCAACCTCCAGTGGGAGAACGACCCCAAGTGGCACGACCCCTCCGCCGCGGGCCGCGCGGAAGAGGACTGACGGGACACCCCGCCACGGTCACCGTGGCGGTAGCCGCCTTGCGCGCGGACGCGGGGGCGGGGACTACCAGCCGGAGGGCGGCGGGGCCGTCAGGTGGTCGGCCAGTCGGGACAGGCGGTCCCGGAAGCGGCGGCGGCCCCGGGGCGGCGGCACCGCGTTCTCCCCGGCCGCCGCGCTGACCAGGTGCTGCACCGTGTCCAGGTCCAGCTCGGCGCCGTCCGGCACGGTCAGCGTCTCGTGCGCCATCGCCGTCAGCTCCCGCTCGCCGGTGCCCAGCGCCAGCACCGTCGCGCCGGCCCGGCGGGCGTCGTGCACCCGTTCCAGCAGCGGGGCGCCGGGGTCGTCGGGCGTCACCACGAGCAGCGTCTCCCCGCGCCGGGCCGCCGCCAGCCGACCCGGGCCCACCGCGAGATGCGCCGGGTCCGAAGGGCGCGCGTCGTGCCGTACGAGCGTGGGCGCCAGCTCCGGCGTCCCCGACCAGGCCGCCTCGTCCACCAGGTGCGCCGCCAGATGCCAGGGCTCGTACTCGGCGGTGCCCACGAGCAGCAGCCCGCCCCCGTGCGGGACCACGGAGCCCCGCAGCGCCCCCGCGAACCTCCGGGTGGCGCCCAGCCACTCGGTTCCGGCGAGCACTTCCCGCAGCAGTGCGACCCGTACGGCGTCCATGGGCCCGCATCCTGCCGCAACCCGGCCCGCGCGGCCCGGTATTCGCCCCGGATTCGCCCGACCCGGGGACGGCCCGGGAACGCCCCGGCGCTGGGCGGGACCTGATCCCGTCCGGCGGTCGGGACGGACGTAGGGTCGGCCCATGACCTCTACCGACAGTGCTGCACAGAAGGCCCCCGCCAAGGACCCCTGGGACCTGCCCGACGTCTCCGGGCTGGTCGTCGGCGTGCTCGGCGGCACCGGACCCCAGGGCAAGGGCCTCGCGTACCGCCTCGCCAAGGCAGGCCAGAAGGTGATCGTCGGCTCGCGCGCCGCCGAGCGCGCCGAGGCCGCCGCCGAGGAGATCGGACACGGCGTCGAGGGCGCCGACAACGCCGAGACCGCCCGCCGCAGCGACGTCGTGATCGTCGCCGTGCCCTGGGACGGCCACGGCAAGACCCTCGAATCCCTGCGCGAGGAACTGTCCGGCAAGCTCGTCGTCGACTGCGTCAACCCGCTCGGCTTCGACAAGAAGGGCGCCTACGCGCTCAAGCCCGAGGAGGGCAGCGCCGCCGAGCAGGCCGCCGCCCTGCTCCCGGACAGCCGGGTCACGGCCGCCTTCCACCACCTGTCCGCCGTCCTCCTCCAGGACCCGGAGATCGACGAGATCGACACCGACGTCATGGTGCTGGGCGAGGTCCGCGCCGACGTGGAGATCGTCCAGGCCCTCGCCGGGCGCATCCCCGGCATGCGCGGCGTCTTCGCCGGGCGGCTGCGAGGCGCCCACCAGGTCGAGTCGCTGGTCGCCAACCTGATCTCCGTCAACCGCCGCTACAAGGCACACGCCGGGCTCCGCGTCACCGACGTGTGAGGCGATGGGGGACACTGGTGGGTGCAAGCCAGACCGCGACACGGCACCCGCAGTGCCCGCCGTGTCCCCCGACAGGAGTCCGCACCATGCCCCGCCTCGCCCTCTACGCCCTGGTCGTCTGCGTGCTCGCCGTGGCCGCCGCCGTCGTCTCCTTCGTGCAGGGCAGCGTGCTGATCGGCGTCGTGTGGGTGCTGCTGTCGGGGCTGTCGTCCAACATGTGCTGGTACTACGTCAAGCGCGGCAGGGACGCCCGCCGCTCCACGTCGGTCACGGGCTGACCGAGCAGAGCTGGTCCGTCTGCCAGAAGCGGTACACCTCGAAGCCGCAGTACGTGTCCAGCTCGCTGATCCCGAGACCGCGCAGGATCGCGTCGATCGCGTCGAAGAACACGCCGTTGACGGCCGGGATCCACAGCAGCGCGAACACGATCAGCAGCCCGAACGGCGCGAGCGGCTCCACCTGCCGCCGCACGTTGTACGACAGCCACGGCTCGATCACCCCGTAGCCGTCCAGGCCGGGCACCGGCAGGAAGTTCAGGATCGCCGCCGTGACCTGGAGCAGCGCGAGGAAGGCCAGCGCGATCCGGAAGTCGCGCGGCACGCCGTCCAGCGCGTCCAGCCAGAACGGGGCCGTGCACACCACGGCGAACAGGACGTTCGTCAGCGGGCCCGCCGCCGAGATCAGACTGTGCCGCCACCGCCCCCGGATCCGCCCGCGCTCGATGAAGACGGCACCGCCCGGCAGGCCGATCCCGCCCATGATCACGAACAGCACCGGCAACACGATGCTCAGCAGCGCGTGCGTGTACTTCACCGGGTTCAGCGTGAGATAGCCCTTCGCGCCGACCGAGATGTCGCCGCTGTGCAGGGCGGTGCGCGCGTGCGCGTACTCGTGCAGGCACAGCGACACGACCCAGGCGGCGGTCACGAACAGGAACACGGCCAGGCCCGGCTGCTCGGCGAACCCGGTCCAGGTGGCCCAGCCCGTGACCGCGGCGACGGCGACGATCCCGAGGAACACCGGACTGATCCGCCGGTCACTGGGGCGGGCGGTGGCGGTGGTCATGGGGCTCCCTGGGCTCTCGGGTGTGCGGCGGGACCTGCGGGGGACTGCCCGACCGTACCGGGCGCACCGGGAAAACGTCTCGCGGGCGGCGGGAGGTTCCGGGGAGGGCGGGGCCGCGGTGAGGGGCTTTGCCCCCGGCCCGCACGCCGCGCCGTCAAAACCCCGTGACCGGCTCCGACGACAGCGGGGACAATGGACCCCGTGCGCTATCGCATCCTCGGCACCACACAGGCACTCCGCCCCGACGGCACGGCCGTCCCGCTCGGCGGGGCGCGGCTGCGCGCGCTGCTGACCGTCCTCGCCATCAGGCCCGGCCGCACCGTGCCCGCGGGCCTGCTCGTGCAGGAGGTGTGGGACGGCGACCCGCCCGCCGACGCGCCGGGCGCCCTGCAGGCCCTGGTCGGGCGGCTGCGCCGGACGCTCGGCGCGGGCGCCGTCGCCTCGGCCGACGGCGGTTACCGGCTCGCCGCCGCCCCCGACGACGTCGACCTGCACCGCTTCGACCGGCTGGCCGGCGAGGGCACCCGCGCCCTGGCCGACGGCGACCCGGGCAAGGCGGCCGTCGTGCTCGACGACGCCCTCACCCTGTGGCGCGGCCCCGCCCTCGCCGACCTGCCCGACCGCGCCGCCGAGGCGGCCCGCTGGGAGATGCGGCACCTGGACGTCCTGCGCGCCCGCCACACCGCCGCCCTCGACCTCGGACAGGCCGAGCACTCCCTGCCCGAGCTGACCGCGCTGTGCGACGGCCGCCCCCTGGACGAGCCCCTCCAGGCCCTGCGGCTGCGCGCCCTGCGCGACACCGGCCGCACCGCCGAGGCGCTGGCCGCCTACGAGGCCGTACGCCGACTCCTCGCGGACCGGCTCGGCACCGACCCGGGGCCCGAACTACGGGCGCTGCACGGGGAACTGCTCAATCCAGCGTCGCCCGCAACGCCCGCAACGCCAGCGGCGCCAGCGACGCCAGCGACGCCAGCGGCGCCAGCGACGCCCACGGAGCGCCTGGCGCCCGGGACGACCGCGAAAGCCCCGACGCCCGGAACCGCGTATCCCGGGACGCCCGGGACGCCCGCGTATCCCGGAACGCCCGGAACGCCCGGGATATCCGCGACGCCCGCCGCGTCCGCCGCACCCACCGCGACCGAGGGCCGTGACGCCCCGGTCGCTCCGGCCGCCTCCCGCCCCCGTGGCAACCTCCGAGCCCGGCTGACCTCCTTCGTCGGCCGGGACGCCGACATCGAGGCCCTGCGCGCCGACCTGACGACCGCGCGTCTCGTCACCCTCCTCGGGCCCGGCGGCGCGGGCAAGACCCGGCTGTCGCAGGAGGTCGCGGAAGGCGCCGGGGACCCGGCGCGGGACGGCGTGTGGCTGGCCGAGCTGGCCCCCGTCGACGACCCCGGCGCCGTACCGGAGGCCGTGCTGACCGCCCTCGGCGCCCGCGAGACCGTGCTGTACGGCGCCGGCGCCGAGGAGATGCGGGCCGTCGCCGCCCCCGACCGGCGGGCCACCGCCGTGGAGCGCCTCGTCGAGCACTGCGGCCGGCGCCGCATGCTGATCGTCCTCGACAACTGCGAGCACGTCGTCGACGCCGCCGCCCGCCTCACCGAGGAACTGCTCGCCCGCTGCCCTGACCTGACCGTCCTCGCCACCAGCCGCGAACCCCTCGGCGTACCGGGGGAGTCGCTGCGTCCGGTGGAGCCGCTGCCCGAGCCGGCCGCGCTGCGGCTGCTCGCCGACCGGGGTGCCGCCGCCCGCCCCGGCTTCCGCACCGACGCCGACGAGGAGACCGCGGCCGCCTGCGCCGAGATCTGCCGCCGCCTCGACGGGCTGCCGCTGGCCATCGAGCTGGCCGCCGCCCGGCTCCGCATGCTCACCCCGCGCCAGATCGCCGACCGCCTCGACGACCGCTTCCGCCTGCTCACCTCCGGCAGCCGCACCGTCCTGCCCCGCCAGCAGACCCTGCGCGCGGTCGTCGACTGGTCCTGGGACCTGCTGGACGCGGAGGAACGGGACGTGCTGGGGCGACTGTCCGTCTTCGCGGGCGGCTGCGACCTCGCCGCCGCCGAGGCCGTGTGCGGGCCCGCCGCCCTGGACGCCCTCGGCTCCCTCGTCGACAAGTCCCTGGTCGTCGCCGCACCGTCCGCCGGCGACGGCATGCGCTACCGGCTCCTGGAGACCGTCGCCGAATACGCCGCCGAACGCCTCGACGAGACCGGCGGCCGGCCCGCCGCCGAGCGCGCGCACCTGACGTACTACCGCGAACTCGCCCGCACCACCGACCCGTTGCTGCGCGGCCCGCGACAGCTCACCGCCATCGAACGGCTGGAGCGCGAGTACGAGAACCTGCGCACCGCCCTGCGGCACGCCATCGCCGAGCGCGACGAACAGGAGGCGCTCAGCCTGTCCCTCTCGCTGGTCTGGTACTGGCAGATGCGCGACCTGCGGGTGGAGGCCAGGAGCTGGTTCAGCGAGGTCATGACCCTCGGCCCTGACCCGTTCACGGAGCCGGTCCGCCGTGCCGAGCCGGTGTGGGAGCGGTGCACGGCCGCCCCGCCGCCGATGACCGGCGAGGTGCTCGCCGAGGCCCGGCGCGGCGTCCATCTCGCCCATCTCGCCTGCATGGACACCGAGCTGGAGGCCTGGCAGCGACCGGAGGCCAAGCGGAAGCTGCGCGCCATCGCCGAGACGTACGAACCGGGCATGCCCCAGAACTGCGCCCCTCCCGGCATGCTCTGGTTCTTCGCCGTGATGCTCTCCGGCGACATGGAGCGGCTGCGCGTGATCATGGACGCCGCCGTGCGCACCTCCCGCGAGACGCCCGGATACGACTGGGCGCTGGCCGGCAGCCTCCAGATGCGCGCCAACTTCCTGGCCAACCGCACCGAGTGGGCGGGCGACGCGGCCGGCGACGCCGACGAGGCACTGGAGATCTACCGCCGCCTCGGCGACGCCTGGGGCACCGCCGAGGCCCTCTCCGCCCGCGCCGAGGCCCGTGAGCGCAAGGGCGAGTACCGACTCGCCGCCGCCGACTACCGGCTTGCCGCGGAGCACGCCGAACGGCTCGGCGCGCACGCCCAGGTGGACGTCCTGGAGGCCCGCCTCGGCAGCGTGCTGCTGGAGGCGGGCGACGGCGAGGAGGGCGAGCGCATCCTGACCGCCGTGATCGACCGGACCGAGGGGGCCGGGCACAACGGCGCCATGCCGGCCGCCCGGCTCTTCCTCGCCGGCTGGCTCGGCATGACCGACCGGACCGCCGAGGCACGGGTGCAGCTGCGGCTGCTGCGCGAGGACTTCGCCATCTCCCACTTCATCGTCTTCGACGCCTTCATCCTCGCCGCGGAGGCATGGATCGCCACGCTGGAGGACCGGCACGAGGAGTGCCTGGACAAGGTCCGCCAGTCGCTGGAGCGGGCCGAGGACCCGCTGTCCGCGGCCATCGCCCCGCACATGCGTTCCGGGTACCTGACCATCGCCGCGATGGCGCTGGCCCGCGTGGACGGCGGGCGCCGGGCCGCGGACGCCGCCCGCTGCATCGGTGCCGCCGACGCGATGCTGCCGCCGGAGCACGTCGCGATGGGCCTGGAGCGGGACGCGCGCGCCCGGGCCACCGAGCGGGTCCGCGAGGTGATCGGCGGCGAGGCGTACGAGGCCGCGTACGCCGAGGGCGCCGGTCTCTCCGTTCAGGAGGCCGTCGCCCTCGTCTGACCCGGGTCGGGTCAGGTCTTCGTACGGAACTTGTGGATGGCGACCGGCGCCATCACCGCCGTGATCGCCACCGACCAGCCGAGCGTGATCCACAGGTCGTGCGCGACCGGGCCGCCCACCATCAGTCCGCGCGCCGCGTCGGCGAGCGTGGAGAGCGGGTTGTAGTCGGTGAAGGCCTGCAGCCAGCCCGGCATCGACTGCGTCGGCGCGAAGATCGAGGAACCGAACTGCAGCGGGAACAGCACCATGAACCCCATCGCCTGCACGGACTGCGCGTTCTTCAGGATCACGCCCAGCGTGAGGAACACCCACATGATCGACGAGGCGAACACCGCGGACAGGCCCACCGCCGCGAACAGACCGGGCCAGCTCTGGATGTCGAAGCCGACCAGGACGGCCACGACCATCAGCACGGCGGTCGCGAACAGCATCCGCAGCATCTCCACCGCGATCTTCGCGAAGAGCACCGAGCCGCGCCCGATCGGCAGCGACCGGAAGCGGTCCATGACACCGGAGTTGAAGTCCTGGCTGAACCCGGTGCCGACGCCCTGGGACAGCGTCATGCTCATCATCGCGATCATGCCGGGAATCACGTACTGCACATAGCCGTCCTGCCCGCCGCCCAGCGCCTGGCCGATCGACCCGCCGAAGACGTACACGAACAGCAGGGTGAAGACGACCGGCATCAGCAGGGCGTCGAACATCGACTCCGGGTCCTGCCGGATCCACAGCAGGTTGCGGCGGACCAGGGCGCCGGTGTGCCGCAGATGCCCGCGCGGGGTGATCCGGGCGTCGGGACTGACAGTGGTGGCGCTCATACGGCGACCTCCTCGCGGGCTTCGGCGGGCGCGGGGTCCTGCGGGGCACTGGCGCGGTGGCCGGTGAGGGACAGGAAGACCTCGTCCAGGCTGGGCAGTTCGGTGGTGATGGAGGCGATCGTGACGCCGCGGGCGGTGACCGCGCCGACCACGGCGGTCAGCTGCTCGTCGCTGAGGATCGGTACCAGGACGGCACCGCGCTGCGCGTCCACCGTGGAGTTGGCGAGCCCGGTGATGCCCAGCTCGTCCAGGAAGGCGGCGAGCGGACGCAGCTGGAGCGGGTCGGCCGGGCGGACGCGCAGGGTGCGGCCGCCGACCTTGGCCTTCAGCGCCTCGATGCCGCCGTTCGCGATGACCTTGCCGCGGTCGACGACGGTCAGCTCGGAGGCGAGCTGCTCGGCCTCCTCCATGTACTGGGTGGTGAGCAGCACGGTGACGCCGTCGCCGACCATGCGCTTGACCTCGTCCCACACCTCGTTGCGGGTGCGCGGATCCAGGCCGGTGGTGGGCTCGTCGAGGTAGAGGACCGCCGGGTGCCCGATCATGGAGGCCGCCAGGTCCAGCCGCCGCCGCATGCCGCCCGAGTACGTGGCCGCGGGCCGCTTGCCCGCCTCGGTGAGCGAGAACCGCTCCAGCAGTTCGTCGGCCCGTGCGCGGGCGTCCCTGCGGGGCAGGTCGAGCAGCCGGCCGATCATGTAGAGGTTCTCCCAGCCGGGGAGCTTCTCGTCCACGGACGCGTACTGCCCGGTCAGCCCTATCACCCGCCGTAGCTGCCGCGGCTGCCGTACGACGTCGTAGCCGGCGACGTGCGCCTGGCCGGAGTCGGGCGTGATGAGGGTGGACAGGATGCGGACGAGGGTGGTCTTGCCGGCGCCGTTCGGCCCGAGCACACCCATCACGGTGCCCTCGCGCACGTCCAGGTCGACGCCGTCCAGCGCCTTGGTCTCGCCGTAGTGCTTGACCAGCCCCCGCACGGTGACCGCGCTGCCCGCGGCCGGGGGGTTGATGTCGATTCGCTTCATGCCGACGACGTTGTCAGCCCCCGCCGACAAACCGCCGACATCCTACCGACAGCCGTCCGGCACCGCCGACAGCCCACCGACGGGACGAGGAGTCGAGGGGGAAGGGAGCCCGCGAAAAGCACCGGCCCCGCCGACGGGGGAAGATCGGCGGGGCCGGTGTCGTACCGCGGTGGCTCAGTGCACGGAGTGCTCCTCCTGCGGGAACGTTCCGCCGACGACGTCCTCGGCGAACGCCTTCGCCGCGCCGCCGATGACCTGGCGCAGGTCGGCGTACTGCTTGACGAACTTCGGCATCCGGCCGCCGGTCAGCCCGAGCATGTCGGTCCACACCAGCACCTGCGCGTCCGTCTCCGGACCCGCGCCGATACCGACCGTCGGGATGTGCAGCGTCCGTGTCACCTCGGCGGCCAGCTCGGCCGGCACCAGCTCCAGGACGACCGCGAAGGCGCCCGCGTCCTGCACCGCCTTGGCGTCGCGCAGCAGCTGCTGGGCCGCCTCCTCGCCCCGGCCCTGCACGCGGTAGCCCATGGTGTTGACGGACTGCGGGGTGAGGCCGATGTGCGCCATCACGGGAATGCCGGACTCGACGAGCAGCCGGATCTGCTCGTGCGACCGCTCACCGCCCTCCAGCTTCACGGCCCCCACGCCCGCCTCCTTCACGAGCCGGGTCGCCGAGCGCAGCGCCTGCACCGGACCCTCCTGGTAGGAACCGAAGGGCAGGTCGCCGACGATCAGGGCGCGGCTGGTGCCCCGGACGACCGCGGCCGAGAGCATGGTCATCTCGTCCAGCGTGACGGGGACGGTGGTCTCGTAGCCGAGGTGGCAGTTGCCCGCTGAGTCGCCGACGAGCATGACCGGGATGCCGGCCTCGTCGAAGACGGACGCGGTCATCGCGTCGTAGGCGGTGAGCATGGGCCACTTCTCGCCGCGCTCCTTGGCGGCGGCGATGTCCCGGACGGTGATGCGACGGTTGCTCTTGCCCCCGTACAGCGCCTTGCTCCCGTCGGAGGGCGTGCGCTGAGGCGTCGGGGCAGCCGAAAGCTGCGTCATGGCAACGGCTCCTTCATGTCATCTCGAGGCACCCTGACGGTGTCCCCGGATCCCCTCCATGGTGGCACCTCGAGCGTCTTGGCGGCTAGGGGACCCTCGACACCGGCCGCACCCGGGGGTAGGGGAGGGGGCGAATGTGCTCGTTGTGTCACAGAGCGGCCCGTGTCGACGTTGTTCGGAACTCCGGACGCCGACTCGTACGTCCTCGTGCCAGTACGGCCGTCACAGGACGGCGGGTTCGGAACCGATCATCCCCTAGGGTGCTGAGTCACAGGGGGCGACGGTGTTGCACGGCAGGTTGTGAGGCGACGGTATGGCGCAGCAGGCGTACATGACGGAGACGGACAGCGGCGGCTCGGGGCCCGAGCGCCGGGAGACCCGGATTCGGCGCCTGTTCGACCGGGCGGTCACCGGCTGGCGCGGCGACCCGCGGATCTGGCGCCGGGGCCTGGTCACCGCCGTGGTGGCCGTCGTCCTGGCCGTCGTCATGGCGGGCCACTCGCGCATCCCGAACGCCATCGGCAACCTCGGCAGCCTCACGGAGACCTTCCTGCCGTGGTTCGGCCTGCTGGTCCCGGTGCTCCTGGTGATCGCCCTCGCCCGCAAGTCGGCGACGGCGCTGATCGCGCTCCTGCTGCCGATTGCCGTGTGGTTCAACCTCTTCGGCGGCCTGCTCTTCGACAAGACCGGCACCGGCGGCGACCTCACGGTGGCCACGCACAACGTCAACGCCGACAACGCCGACCCGGCCGGCACCGCCCGCGCCGTGGCCGCCGCCGGCGCGGACGTGATGGCCCTGGAGGAACTGAAGGCGTCCGCCGTACCGACGTACGAGAAGGCACTCGCGGCGAAGTACCCCCATCATGCGGTCGTCGGCACCGTCGGCCTGTGGAGCAAGTACCCGCTCAGTGGCGTGCAGGCGGTCGACATCGAACTGGGCTGGAAGCGGGCGATGCGCGCCACCGTCGCCACCCCGTCCGGGCCGGTCGCGGTGTACGTCGCCCACCTGCCCTCCGTACGGGTGAAGCTGGAGGCCGGTTTCACCGCCCGGCAGCGGGACAAGAGCGCCGAGGCCCTCGGTGAGGCCATCGCCGACGAGAAGCTGCCCCGCAAGATCCTGCTCGGCGACCTCAACGGCACCATGAACGACCGCGCGCTCACCGCGATCACCTCCCAGATGCGCTCCCCGCAGGGCGCCGTGGGCGACGGCTTCGGCTTCAGCTGGCCGGCGTCCTTCCCGATGGCCCGCATCGACCAGATTCTGGTGAGCGGCGTGGAACCGACGACCAGCTGGACCCTCCCGGCGACCGGCAGCGACCATCTCCCGATCGCCGCGCGTGTGAGGGTCGACACAACGGCGTCCTGAAAGTCCCTGGTCAGCCCCGTATGGGCGACTGCCGGAAACCCACGCGTCACCTCACGGAATACTCGGCCTGAGAGGCTTTGTTCCGTACGGGAACATAGCGAAGAAGTCCCGTACGCACCTCCGCTCTCGAAAGGCGAGACCCTTCATGCCCCTGGCCCTGCTCGCCCTTGCCGTGGGCGCCTTCGGCATCGGTACGACCGAGTTCGTGATGATGGGCCTGCTGCCCGAAGTCGCGGACGACCTGCACATCTCGATCCCCGCCGCGGGCCACCTGGTCTCGGCCTACGCGCTCGGCGTCGTCATCGGCGCACCGCTGCTCGCCGCGGCGACCGCGCGGATGTCCCGCCGCACGGTCCTCATCGCCCTGATGGCGTTGTTCGTGATCGGAAACGCCCTGTCGGCGTTCGCCCCCGGCGAGGTCTCCCTCCTCGCCGCCCGCTTCGTCAGCGGCCTGCCGCACGGTGCCTTCTTCGGCGTCGGCGCGGTGGTCGCCACCGGCATGGTCGCGCCGGAACGCAAGGCCCGCTCCGTCTCCCTGATGTTCCTGGGCCTGACCGTCGCCAACATCGTCGGCGTGCCCGCGGCCACGGCCATGGGCCAGCAGCTCGGCTGGCGGGCGACCTTCCTCGGCGTGAGCGCGATCGGCGTCGCGGCGATAGCGGCGCTGGTCGCCCTGGTACCCCGCGACCACGCCCCCGCCCCCACCACCGGCCTGCGCGGCGAACTGGCCGCCCTGCGCTCCGTCCCCGTCTGGCTGGCGCTCGGTACGACGGTCGCGGGCTTCGGCGCGCTCTTCTCCGCGTACAGCTACATCACCCCGATGCTCACGGACGCCGCCGGATTCGCCGAGGCCAGCGTGACGCTGCTGCTGGCCCTCTTCGGAGTCGGCGCCACCGCGGGCAACCTGCTGGGCGGCCGCCTGGCCGACCACTCCCTGCGGGGCACCCTCTTCGGCGGCCTCGCCTCGCTGGTCGTGGTCCTCGCCCTCTTCCCGCTCCTGATGCGCACGGAGGCCAGCGCGGCCCTCGCCGTGGCCCTGCTCGGCATGGCCGCCTTCATCACCGGCTCGCCCCTCCAGCTGATGGTCATGGAGAAGGCCGCCGCGGCCCCCTCCCTGGCCTCCTCGGCCAACCAGGCCGCCTTCAACCTCGCCAACGCCGGCGGCGCCTGGATCGGCGGCCTCGCCCTCGCGGCGGGCTTCGGCGCCACGTCCCCGGCGACGGCGGGCGCGGGGCTGGCGGTCCTCGGCCTGGGCGTCGCGGGCGCGGCGTGGGCGGTGGACCGGCGCCCTGCCGCCGCCGGACGCGAGCGCGTGGTCGCGAGTCACGTGCCGGAGGCGGCGGAGGCCGTACGCCGGTGATGTCACCCCTGGGGGTGTGACCGACGCGATCCGACCGCTCACCGTGTTCCGCGCCCCTACCGTGACGCACGTCGCGATACGACGCGTAGGGCGGAGGGGTGCGGATGTCGGTGGACGGCAGGGTGGACGGGTCGGGTTGGGAAGTCGACCCGGACGACGGGTGGGGTGCAGCCGTCATCACTGCGGTAGGGCGCCAACTGAAACTGCGCCGTGAGGCGGCCCATTGGCAGGAGGGCGGTGCTGCGCAAGCAGCTCGAACACCTGCTGGAGGTGGCGCGGCTGCGGCATGTCGATATCCAGGTGATGCCGACCTCGCGTGGCGACCACCCAGGAACGGGCGGGCGAATCCAGGTGCTCAAGTTCAGTGACGGTACAGCGGTCGGCCGGGCTGACAACACCTATGACAGCCGACCCGTCACCGATCTCCGTCAACTGCGGATTCTTGAACTGCGCTACGGTGCCAACCGCGCCGAAGCCCTGCCCGCCAAGGAGTCCTTGGCCTTCATCGAACAAGTGCTGGGGGAGACGTGAATCACTGGTTCAAGAGCAGCTACAGCAGTAGCGGAGACGGCAACGACCGCGTCGAGGTGGCGATAACCCCCGCGACCATCCACGTCCGCGACTCCAAGCACCCCGACGGCCCCCGCCTGGCCGTGGCCCCGGCCATGTGGGCCGCGTTCGTGGCGGACACCGGCAAGTGAGAAGCCCCGGACGCAGTGGTCCGGGGCCTCACACGCGCGTCAGCCGTACGGCTCAGACCATGGTCGTGTGCGCGTGGCCCTGCGCCGTGGCGCCGCCGAGCGACGCGGAGCCGCCGAGACCGGCACCGATGGCGAACGGGCCGGCCTCCGCGTAGAGACCGGCGCCGACCGAGCCAGCGGTCGTTATGACGGCCGCGCCGGCGTCGACGCCGATGTTGCCGCCGGACACCTGGTCCAGGTCCGCGTCGGAGATTTCAGCCGTTTCGACCTGGGGGACGAGGTTCATGGCAGGTCTTTCCTTTCGTGCGAACGAAATGGGAGCGGTGAGGCACGCACGCCCGGAATACGGAGTTGGGGGAGTCCGGACCCGATCACCGGCGTGCCGCGCACTGATCAAAGCACGCTGCTGAACGGCCGACCATCCGCGCGAGGTTGAGGGTTCTCGCCCGGCGCCGCCACGTCCATCTGTGTGCGAATCCGGTCACGGAACGAGCCCCCGTCTTCACGCTACCCGCCGGTATGAGAGTCCTCCCGAGCTGCGATCCGCCCAGCCGGCCCAATCCGCCTCCACCACGCCCTTTCCGTGCGACCGAGCGATGAACGGTGTGCAGGTCCGAGGGATTTTCGGGGTCGGCCCCGGGCCGGCGGCCGGTTCAGGGGGAGTAACACGCCAGGGGCTCGTGCTGGGTGACGGGCCGAGGACACCGGAGGAATGGAGCAACGAGCATGATCAGCGCGCGGCAGGATGGGGAGGAGGCGCGCAGGAGGCGTGCGAGGCATCCCGCACTGCTGGCGGCCGGTATCGGCTGCTACGTGCTCGTGGTGATCGCGGCGATGTTCCTCCTCGTGGACGGGCCCGGGCCTTTCGCTCGGATCGCTCTGTGGATCCTGCACGGGCTGCTGCTCGTTGTGCTGATCCGGAGGCTCGGGGCGCGTGAGTCGAGCACGTATGCGGCCCTCTTCGTCGTGATCACGTCCGTGATGTCGGTGTACGTGTTCGACCTGGCGCGCGACGACCTCACGCTTCAGCATCGTGGTGAGAGAGTCACTGCCACGGTCGTGAAGGAGAGGCTTGACCCGGCGCAGGGACGCAAGGCCCGCCACTCCCATTACGAGCTGCGGAGGGAAGACGGCTCTCGCGTGCCTGGGCCCGATATGGAGACGACGTCCGATCTCTACGACGTCGGTCAGGTGCTCACCGTGATCGAGGATCCCGAGGGCACGCTTCGACCCCGGACGCCGGGACAGGTGGATGCCACTGGTGAGCTGTTCGGCGCGGGGGCGCCGGCCCTCGCCGCGCTGGGTGCCGTCGGGTGGATGACATGGCGCGGATCGGATGCCGCCGGGCGACGCGACGAGAGGAAGCGGCCGGGCGGCATGAGCAGGGTGTACCAGCGCGCTACCGGCACCGCCACCACGCGGGAGGAGCAGGAGGAGAGGGGCCTGCGCGCGGAGGCACTGGGCAACCGGGGCTCGTGGCGGTTCGGGGAAAAGGTGGTCGAGGAAGTCCCGCACGTCTGAGCCGTCAGCAGGCGAGTCGGTGGGGTCGAAGGGTCGGCGTGACCCGTCGACCCCACCTCCAGCGGAGCGTCACAGCACAGGCAACGACTTCCGCAGCTCGAACGCCGTCACCTGGGACCGGTACTCCTCCCACTCCTGCCGCTTGTTGCGGAGGAAGAAGTCGAAGACGTGCTCGCCGAGGGTTTCGGCGACCAGGTCGCTGCGTTCCATCAGGGCGAGGGCCTCGCCGAGGTTCTGGGGGAGGGGCTCGATGCCCAGTGCGCGGCGTTCCGAGTCGGACAGGGCCCAGACGTCGTCCTCGGCGCCCGGCGGGAGTTCGTAGCCCTCCTCGATGCCCTTGAGACCGGCGGCGAGGAGGACGGCGTAGGTCAGGTACGGGTTGGCGCCGGAGTCGATGGAGCGGACCTCGACGCGGGCCGAGCCGGTCTTGCCAGGCTTGTACATGGGGACGCGGACCAGGGCCGAGCGGTTGTTGTGGCCCCAGCAGATGTAGGAGGGGGCCTCGCCGCCGGCGCCCGCCGTGCGCTCGGAGCCGCCCCAGATGCGCTTGTAGCTGTTCACCCACTGGTTGGTGACCGCCGAGATCTCCGCCGCGTGCCGCAGCAGGCCCGCGATGAAGGAGCGGCCGACCTTGGAGAGCTGGTACTCGGCGCCGGACTCGTAGAAGGCGTTGCGGTCGCCTTCGAAGAGGGACAGGTGCGAGTGCATGCCCGAGCCGGGGAACTCCGAGAACGGCTTCGGCATGAAGGTGGCCTGGAGGCCCTGCTCCAGTGCGACCTGCTTCATGACCAGGCGGAAGGTCATGATGTTGTCGGCCGTGGAGAGCGCGTCTGCGTAGCGCAGGTCGATCTCCTGCTGGCCGGGGGCGCCCTCGTGGTGGGAGAACTCGACCGAGATGCCCATCGACTCCAGCATGGTGATCGCCTGGCGGCGGAAGTCCATGCCGATGTTCTGCGGGGTGTGGTCGAAGTAGCCGGAGTTGTCGGCGGGGGTGGGGACCGTGCCGTCGACGGGCTTGTCCTTCAGCAGGAAGAACTCGATCTCCGGGTGGGTGTAGAAGGTGAAGCCCAGATCGGAGGTGCGGGCCAGGGCGCGCTTGAGGACGTAGCGCGGGTCGGCGAAGGACGGGGAACCGTCCGGCATGAGGATGTCGCAGAACATGCGGGCCGTGCCGGGGGCCTCCGCGCGCCAGGGCAGGACCTGGAAGGTGGAGGGGTCCGGCTTGGCGATCATGTCGGACTCGTAGACCCGGGCGAAGCCCTCGATCGCCGAGCCGTCGAAACCGATGCCCTCGTCGAAGGCCTGCTCCAGCTCCGCCGGGGCCACGGCGACGGACTTGAGGAAGCCCAGTACGTCCGTGAACCACAGGCGTACGAACCGGATGTCGCGCTCCTCCAGCGTCCGGATCACGAACTCCTGCTGCTTGTCCATCTTCCGCTTCCCCATCCTTGCTGGTCAGGCCGCCTGTCTCCGGTACGGCGGGAGGCGGTCGGGCACCTGAGCATCACACCACAGCACGGTTTCGTACGCGTTGCGGGCCTCGATCGGCCCACCGGCTCTCCCCGCAGCGTAGAGGCCACCTGTTCGATCGGGCCATTCCTGGACTCCCACCGCGACGGATCCTGTGATCTCCCTACGATTCAGCCCTCCTCCGCCATTACGATCAGCGGACTCCACCGCCCCCCTTTTCCCAGAAGGGCACACCCCATGGGTTCCGCCAAGAAGAGCAGCAACACGGCGCGACAGACACGCATAGCCGAGATGCGGCGCGCCGAGGAGGCCCGCGACCGCCGGAACCGGATCCTCACCATCGCGGTCAGCGCCGTGGTCGTCGCCGGTCTCGTCGTCGGCGGTGTCGTCCTCGTCCGGTCGCAGTCCGGCGACTCCGACGACGCCACGGCGTCGGACGGCAAGACCTCCGGCAAGTTCGTCGCCGGGGCGGACGGGGTGCGGACCTGGAAGGGGGACCTGTCCCGCAACCACGTCACCAAGAAGGTGTCCTACCCGGCCGAGCCCCCGGTCGGCGGCGACCACAACCAGGTCTGGATGAACTGCAACGGCGACGTCTACACCAAGCCGCTGGAGAACGAGAACGCCGTGCACTCGCTGGAGCACGGCGCCGTCTGGGTGACGTACACCGACAAGGCGCCCAAGGCCGACGTGGAGAAGCTGGCGGCGAAGGTGAAGAAGACGCCGTACTCGCTGATGAGCCCGGACGACAAGCAGAAGGACCCGATCATGCTCACCGCCTGGGGCCACCAGCGCACGGTGACGGGCGCCGACGACCCGAACGTGGACAAGTTCTTCGAGAAGTTCGTGCAGGGCGAGCAGACCCCGGAGCCGGGTGCCGCCTGCACGAACGGCCTGTCGCAGTGACACCGAAACGGGCCGGCTGGATCGCGGGGGCCGCCGCCGCGGCCCTCGTCGCGGCCGGCGGCATCACCTACGCCGTCGCCGGGGACGACGGCGCGGGCCGGGTCCCGACGGCCGACTCCGCGGACGCCGGCTTCGCGCGGGACATGTCGGTGCACCACCAGCAGGCCGTGGAGATGTCGTACATCGTGCGCGACCGCACCAAGGACGAGGAGGTGCGGCGCCTCGCGTACGACATCGCGCAGACCCAGGCCAACCAGCGCGGCATGATGATCGGCTGGCTCGACCTGTGGGGGCTGCCGAAGGTGTCGTCCGACCCGCCGATGAGCTGGATGGGCATGGGCGACATGCCGTCGGCGGGGGAGGGCTCGCTGATGCCGGGGATGGCCACCGACGCCGAGATGGAGAAACTGGCCGCGCTCGACGGGAAGCGGGCGGAGGTCTACTACCTCCAGCTCATGACCGAGCATCACAAGGGCGGCGTCCACATGGCCCAGGGGTGCGCCGACAGGTGCACGGTCGGGGTGGAGAAGCGGCTGGCGCAGGGGATGGTCGAGTCGCAGGAGTCGGAGATCCGGCTGATGGCGGACCTGCTGACGGAGCGGGGCGCGAAGCCGCGGACCTGAGGCGGGTACCGGCACGCCACCCCATCGCGTCGTTCTGACGATTAGACTGTGCGGGTGCCTCAACTACGACTCGCCCTGAACCAGATCGACTCGTGTGTCGGCGACATCGCCTCGAACGCGGAGTCGGTCGTCCGCTGGACCCGGCACTCGGCCGAGCGGGGAGCGCACCTGGTGGCGTTCCCGGAGATGGTCCTGACCGGGTATCCCGTCGAGGACCTGGCGCTCAGGCCGTCCTTCGTGGAGGCGTCCCGCGCGGCCCTGCGCTCGCTGGCGGCGCGTCTGGCGCGGGAGGGCTTCGGCACGCTGCCGGTGGTCGTCGGCTACCTCGACCGCTCCGCGACCGCCCAGCCGAAGTACGGCCAGCCGGCCGGCGCCCCGCAGAACGCGGCGGCCGTGCTGTACGGCGGCGAGGTGGTGCTGAGCTTCGCCAAGCACCACCTGCCCAACTACGGCGTCTTCGACGAGTTCCGCTACTTCGTGCCCGGCGACACCATGCCGGTGGTGCGGGTGCGCGGTGTCGACGTGGCGCTGGCCATCTGCGAGGACCTGTGGCAGGACGGCGGCCGGGTGCCGGCCGCTCGCTCGGCGCGGGCCGGGCTGCTGCTCTCCGTCAACGCCTCGCCGTACGAGCGCGACAAGGACGACACCCGGCTGGAACTGGTGCGCGGGCGCGCCCGGGAGGCCGGGTGCACGACCGCCTACCTCGCGATGACCGGCGGGCAGGACGAGCTGGTCTTCGACGGCGACTCGATCGTGGTCGACCGGGACGGGGAGGTCGTGGCGCGGGCGCCGCAGTTCTCCGAGAGCTGCGTGGTCGTCGACCTGGACCTGCCGGCCGCCGAGGCGGACGCGCCGACCGGCGTGGTGGACGACGGCCTGCGCGTCGACCGGGTCGTGCTGTCCGAGGAGCCGGTGCCGGCCTACCCGCCGGAGCTGTCCGGCGGGTACGCGGAGCGGCTCGACGACGACGAGGAGGTCTACTCGGCGCTCGTCGTCGGACTGCGGGCGTACGTCGCGAAGAACGGCTTCCGCTCGGTGCTGATCGGGCTGTCCGGAGGCATCGACTCCGCGCTGGTCGCGGCGATCGCCTGCGACGCGGTCGGCGCGGAGAACGTGTACGGCGTCTCGATGCCGTCCACGTACTCCTCCGGGCACTCCCGGGACGACGCGGCGGAGCTGGCGCGGCGCACCGGGCTGAACTACCGCACCGTGGCGATCGAGCCGATGTTCGACGCGTACATGGGGGCGCTGGACCTGACCGGGCTGGCGGAGGAGAACCTCCAGTCGCGGCTGCGCGGGACGCTGCTGATGGCCATCTCCAACCAGGAGGGCCACCTCGTGCTCGCGCCCGGCAACAAGTCGGAGCTGGCGGTGGGGTACTCCACGCTGTACGGCGACTCGGTCGGCGCGTACGGGCCCATCAAGGACGTGTACAAGACGTCCGTCTTCCGCCTCGCCGAGTGGCGCAACCGGGCGGCCGAATCGCGCGGTCAGGCCCCTCCGATCCCCGAGAACTCGATCACCAAGCCGCCGAGCGCGGAGCTGCGCCCGGGCCAGGTCGACACGGACTCGCTGCCGGACTACCCGGTGCTGGACGCGATCCTCGAGCTGTACGTCGACCGGGACCGGGGCGCGGACGAGATCGTGGCCGCCGGGTACGACCGGGAGTTGGTGACGAGGACGCTGCGCATGGTCGACACCGCGGAGTACAAGCGGCGCCAGTACCCGCCGGGCACCAAGATCTCGCCGAAGGGCTTCGGCAAGGACCGCCGGCTCCCGATCACCAACCGGTGGCGGGAGCCGGCTGATCCGAACGACCGACCCTCCTAGGGCCTGTCAGACAGGCCCTAGGACTGCCGCTTCTGGTCTGCCAGCAGCTGGTGCAGCGGCTCCGTCGCCCGGCGGCGGTACTCCTGGACCGCCCAGCCGTTGCCGTCCGGGTCCTTGAAGTACATGAACGTGGCGCCGTCGTCCGGCGCGTACTGCACCGGCTCGGAGACCTCCAGGCCGCGCCCCACCAGCTCCGCGTGGGCCGCCTTGATGTCGGTGACGCACAGCTGGAGTCCCTGGTACGAGCCGGGGGCCGGCGTGGTCTGTCCCTGGGCCATGTCCCAGATGGCCTCGCCGAGGGCGATGGAGCAGCCCGAGCCGGGCGGCGTCAGCTGGACGATGCGCATGCCCGGCATGACCTCCTGGTCGATGTCGACGTGGAAGCCGACCTTGTCCCGGTAGAAGTCCCGGGACCGGTCGATGTCGGTCACGGGCAGCGGGATCACTTCGAGCGTGAAGTCCATGGCATGGCTCCTTCGACGTCCTTGTCGAGCACGATGTCGGTATCAGTAGTGGTACCGCGCCTGCACGATGACCAGGACGCCATCGGCGGGCTTGTACACCAGACGGTGTGTGTCGTCGATGCGTCGTGACCAGTAGCCCGACAGGTCGCCCTTCAGGGGTTCCGGCTTGCCGATGCCCTTGAACGGGTCACGTGTGATGTCGGTGATCAGTTTGTTGATCCGCTTGGTCACCTTCCGGTCGCTCTCGGCCCAGTGGACGTAGTCCTCCCAGCCGTGCGACGTGAAAGTGATCTTCACGGGCGCTCCGCGTCCGGATCGATCAGCTCGCGCCGCCGTGCGCCGCCGGACTCGGCCTCGGCGATGGAGTCGAGCAGGCGGCGGGCGTTCTTGGGGGAACGCAGGAGATGCACCGTCTCCGTCCAGGCCGTGAAGTCCTCCTCGGACATGAGCACGGCGTTGCCCTTGCGGGAGGTGATGTGCACCGGGGCATGGTCCTCGTTGACCTGCTCTATCAGGGGGAACAGGTTCTGACGGGCTTCGCTTGCGGTAATGGACATACCGGTGCCTCCCTTCACGGCTTGTACAAGATATCGTACGAGTGTGGAGCGGTCCACCGGAGGCCGGGAACGGGGGGCGAGAGCGGTACGCCCCGGCGCCCCCGCGCTGCTCCCCGGTTACGCTCGGGCCGTACGACCTTGATCCCACAGGTCCATCCCACAGGTCCGACAGGAGGCCGAGATGACGGCGCCGGGGCGCAGGAGCAGTACCTTCACGCGGCTGCTGCGGCACGGCTTCACCGATCCCTCGGCCGCCGAGCGGCTGCTGGACGGAGTGGAGCTGGCACCGGTCCGCAGCGACCCGGTCCTGCTGGAGGCGCTGGGCGCCACCGCCGACCCGGACCTCGCCCTGCACGGACTGGTCCGGCTCCTGGAGGCGCAGCCCGACCCCACCGCCCGCCGGGAGCTGCTGGACACCCTGATAGCGGCCAAGCCGCTGCGCGACCGTCTCCTCGGTGTGCTCGGCGCCTCCGAGGCGCTCGCCGACCACCTCGCCCGGCACGCCGGCGACTGGCAGGCCCTGGTCACCTACGAGCCGCGCGACCTGCACCGCGGGGTGGCGGAGTTCGAGCGCGGCCTCGCCGAGGCCACCGACCCGGTCTCGCTGCGCGTCGCCTACCGGCGCTGCCTGCTGTCCATCGCCGCCCGCGACGTGTGCGGCACCATCGACGTCGCCGAGACCGCCGCCGAGCTGGCCGACCTCGCCACCGCCACGCTGCGCGCCGCCCTCGCCCTCGCCGAGGCCGCCGCGCCCGAAGAGGCGGCGCTGTGCCGGCTCGCGGTGATCGCGATGGGCAAGTGCGGGGGACACGAGCTGAACTACGTCTCCGACGTGGACGTGATCTTCGTGGGCGAGCCCGCGGAGGAGGTGGAGGACGAGGCCAGGGCGATGCGGGCCGCGACCGCGCTCGCCTCGCACCTGATGCGGATCTGCTCCGAGACCACCGTCGAGGGCTCCATCTGGCCCGTCGACGCCAACCTCCGCCCGGAGGGACGCAACGGCCCGCTGGTGCGCACCCTCAGCAGCCACCTCGCCTACTACCAGCGCTGGGCCAAGACCTGGGAGTTCCAGGCGCTGCTCAAGGCCCGCCCGGTGGCCGGCGACCCCGGCCTCGGCGCCGAGTACGTGGCCGCCCTCCAGCCGCTGGTGTGGCAGGCCGCCGACCGCGAGAACTTCGTCCCGGACGTGCAGAAGATGCGCCGCCGGGTGGTGGAGACCATCCCCGTCGCCGAGGTCGACCGGCAGCTGAAACTGGGTCCGGGCGGGCTCAGGGACGTGGAGTTCGCCGTCCAGCTGCTCCAGCTGGTGCACGGGCGGTCGGACACGTCCCTGCACAGCGGTACGACGCTGGACGCGCTGGAGTCCCTCGCCGCGGGCGGGTACGTGGGCCGGGCGGACGCCGCCCAGCTCGACGAGGCGTACCGCTTCCTGCGTTCCATGGAGCACCGCATCCAGCTCCACCGGCTGCGGCGCACCCACCTCGTCCCCGAGGACGAGGCCGACCTGCGGCGTCTCGGCCGCTCCCTCGGTTTGCGCACCGACCCGGTCACCGGGCTGCTGCGCGCGTGGAAGCGGCACGCGTCCGTCGTACGCCGGCTGCACGAGAAGCTGTTCTACCGGCCGCTGCTCGACGCCGTCGCCCAGCTGGCGCCCGGCGAGGCCCGGCTGAGCCCCGAGGCGGCGCGGGAGCGGATGGTCGCCCTCGGGTACGCCGACCCGGCCGCCGCGCTCAGGCACCTGGAGGCGCTGGCGTCCGGCGTCACCCGCAAGGCGGCCATCCAGCGGACCCTGCTGCCCGTG
Source organism: Streptomyces sp. BB1-1-1 (assembly GCF_031597775.1). Lineage (NCBI taxonomy): Bacteria > Bacillati > Actinomycetota > Actinomycetes > Kitasatosporales > Streptomycetaceae > Streptomyces > Streptomyces sp. BB1-1-1. The sequence goes on from NZ_CP134203.1 coordinate 6,146,589, forward strand.
CTGCTCGGCTGGTTCGCCGACTCGGCCGACCCGGACACCGGCCTGCTCAACTTCCGCAAGGTCTCCGACGCGCTCGGCACGACGCCCTGGTACCTGCGGCTGCTGCGGGACGAGGGTGCCGCGGCCGAGAACCTCGCCCGGGTGCTGTCCGCCGGGCGGCTCGCCCCCGATCTGCTGATGCGGGCGCCCGAGGCCGTCGCACTGCTCGGGGACGGCAACGCCGGCGGGCTGGCGCCGCGCGGGCGGCTCCAGCTGGAGCAGGAGACACTCGCCGCGGTCCGCCGGGCCGACGGCGCGGTGCAGGCGGTCACGGCGGCGCGCGGGGTCCGGCGCCGGGAGCTGTTCCGTACGGCGGCCGCGGACATCGTCGGTTCCTACGGCACCGAGACGCAGCCCGTCGAGGCCGACCAGGGCGCCCTGGTGGACCTGGTCGGCGGCGCCGTGTCCGACCTGACGGCGGCGACCCTGGCGGGCACGCTCCGGGCCGTCGTACGGGAGGGCTGGGGCGACACGCTGCCGACCCGGTTCGCGATCATCGGCATGGGCCGGTTCGGCGGGCACGAGCTGGGCTACGGCTCGGACGCGGACGTGCTGTTCGTGCACGAGCCGCGGGACGGGGTCGACGAACGGGAGGCGTCGGACGCGGCGAACAAGGTCGTCTCCGAGATGCGCCGCCTGCTCCAGGTCCCCAGCGCCGACCCGCCCCTCCTCATCGACGCGGACCTGCGTCCCGAGGGCAAGTCCGGCCCGCTGGTGCGGACCCTGAAGTCGTACGAGGCCTACTACCGGCGCTGGTCGCTGGTGTGGGAGCGGCACGCGCTGCTGCGGGCCGAGTTCGTCGCCGGCGACGCGGACCTGGGGCGCCGGTTCACCGAGCTGGTCGATCCGCTGCGGTACCCGGCGGACGGGCTCGGGGAGGACGCCGTGCGGGAGATCCGGCGGCTCAAGGCCCGGATGGAGTCCGAGCGGCTGCCGCGCGGCGCGGACCCCAAGCTGCACGCCAAGCTGGGGCCGGGCGGGCTGTCCGACGTGGAGTGGACCGTGCAGCTGATGCAGCTGCGGCACGGGCACGCGGAGCGGGGGCTGCGCACCACCCGGACGCGCCAGGCCCTGTCCGCCGCCTGCGACGCCGGGCTCATCTCGGCGGAGAACGCCGGGACACTCGACGAGGCGTGGGTACTGGCGACGCGCGTCCGCAACGCGGTGATGCTGGTGCGCGGCCGGGCCGCCGACACCTTCCCGACCGACCCCCGGGAGCTGGCGGCGGTGGGCCGCTACCTGGGCCACGGCCCGGGCCACGCGGGCGACATGCTCGACGAGTACCGCCGCACGGCCCGCCGGGCCCGGGCGGTGGTGGAGGACCTGTTCTACGCGTAGCCGCTACGCGGTGGCTGCGGGCAGTCGCGCCGAGCAGGCGTACGCGCCACGCCGCTGCGGGCAGTCGCGCCTCCCTCAGTGCCTGAACGGCCTGGGAGGTACCCCCAGGCGGTACGGGTGGGCTGTGGAGGAGGCACCCCGCACCGCCGGGCCGCGCAGCGCCCGCCCCGGCGTCAACGCCGGCAGGCGTCACGCACGCGTGGGCAACCACGCCCCCCGCCGCTCCACCGGCCCCGGCACAACCCGCGGCAGCGCATGCGGCAACGCCCCGTACCAGGCGGCCGCCACCGCGTACCCGAACCCGAGACACAGCACCCCGCCCACCGCGTCCAGCCAGAAGTGGTTGGCGGTGGCGACGATCACGACCAGGGTCAGCGCCGGATACACCAGCCCCAGCACCCGCACCCACGGCACGGAGGCCAGCGCGAAGATGGTCAGCCCGCACCACACCGACCACCCGATGTGCATCGAGGGCATCGCCGCGTACTGGTTCGACATGTTCTTCAGGTCGCCGGACGCCATCGAGCCCCACGTCTCGTGGACCATCACCGTGTCGATGAAGTGCCCGCCGTTCATCAGACGGGGCGGGGCGAGCGGATACAGGTAGTAACCGACCAGGGCGACGCCCGTCGTCGCGAAGAGCACGAGCCGGGTCGCCGCGTACCGCCCGGGGTGGCCGCGGTACAGCCACACCAGCACACCCAGGGTCACCACGAAGTGCAGCGTGGCGTAGTAGTAGTTCATGCCGACGACCAGCCAAGTCACCGAGTTCACGGCGTGGTTGACGGTCTGCTCGACGGCGATGCCGAGCTGCTGCTCGACGCGCCAGATCCAGTCCGCGTTGCGCAGCGCCTGCGTCCGCTGCTCCGGTACCGCGTTCCGGACGAGGGAGTACGTCCAGTAACTGACGGCGATCAGCAGGATCTCGAACCACAGCCGGGGTCGGCGCGGTGCGCGGAGCCGGCGCAGCGGGCCCCGCCCCGTCTCCTCCGTGACGGGGTGCGGAACGCCCTCTCCCAGGCGTTCCGAAGTCCTCACGGTCGCGTCACCCATAGGCATGAAGTCTGCCAGAAAAGCCCTCTCCCACCGATCATCCCCCCGTCGGATCCGGGCCGCATCCGGCCACCTCGCGGAGGAGGGGGCAGGGCTACCGGTTGCGCTCGCCCGGCGCCGACGCCGTCGAGCCGCGTACCACCAGCTCCGGCATGAACACGAACTCGCTGTGCGGCGCGGGCGTTCCGCCGATCTCCTCCAGCAGCGTGCGCACCGCCGCCTGCCCCATCGCCGGGACCGGCTTGCGGACGGTCGTCAGCGGCGGGTCGGTGAAGGCGATCAGCGGCGAGTCGTCGAAGCCGACGACCGAGAAGTCCTTGGGCACCTCCAGGCCCCGCTGCCGGGCCGCCCGTATGGCGCCCAGCGCCATCATGTCGCTGGCGCAGACCACCGCCGTGCAGTTCCGCTCGATGAGAGCGGTGGCCGCCGCCTGGCCGCCCTCCAGGGTGTAGAGGGAGTGCTGGACGAGATCCGTCTCCACGGTCTCGGCACTCAGATCCAGTTGGTCCTGGATCGTGCGGACGAAGCCCTCGATCTTGCGCTGCACCGGCACGAACCGCTTCGGGCCGAGGGCCAGCCCGATGCGGGTGTGGCCGAGCGAGACGAGGTGCGTGACCGCCAGGCTCATCGCGGCGCGGTCGTCGGGGGAGATGAACGGCGCCTGCACCTTCGACGAGAAACCGTCGACGAGGACGAAGGGCACGCCCTGCGCGCGCAGCCGTTCGTAGCGCTGCATGTCGGCGGTGGTGTCGGCGTGCAGCCCGGAGACGTAGATGATGCCGGCGACCCCGCGGTCGACCAGCATCTCCGTCAGCTCGTCCTCCGTGGAACCGCCCGGGGTCTGGGTGGCGAGGACCGGCGTGTAGCCCTGACGCGTCAGCGCCTGGCCGATGACCTGGGCCAGCGCCGGGAATATCGGGTTCTCCAGCTCCGGCGTGATCAGGCCGACCAGGCCCTCGCTGCGCTGCCGCAGCCGCACGGGGCGTTCGTAGCCCAGGACGTCGAGGGCGGCGAGTACGGACTGTCGGGTGGTGGCGGCGACGCCCGGCTTCCCGTTGAGGACGCGGCTGACCGTCGCTTCGCTCACCCCCGCCTGGGCGGCGATGTCGGCAAGCCGTGTGGTCACAGGGGTGGACTGTACCTGTCGGCCGCCGCCTTGCACACCGATCGGGCGCCGTGCACGGCCTGTTGGACGGCCCGGCGCGGGCTGCTGCGTCATCGCGCTCCCTCGAGAAAGTGACGGCAAGAGCTTGCAGAGTCTTGCACAACCGGCCCGATACCGCTCGGCCCCCGTAAACAAGCGTCTCATGACGGTCGCCAGGAGGTCACGCACGGATAACTTCGGAGATCTCTTGCACTTTTTTGCTGCAAGCACTTTCGCGCCGCTTGCAACGCTGTTACGTTCACGTCGCCCGACGGCGGCAAGGACGCGGTCGGTGTCGGCAGGAGCGGCGGACGGGCCCGCACCCTGCACCACACGGGCTTTCACCCTCAAGGAGAACTCATGCGGCGTGGCATAGCGGCCACCGCTCTGGTGGCGTCCCTCGCCCTCGCGGCGACGGCGTGCGGCGGGGACGGCGGCAGCGACAGCGAGTCGGGCGGACCGGTCACCATCACGTACTGGGACACCTCGAACGCGACCAACGAGGCGCCGACCTACCAGGCCCTGGTCAAGGAGTTCGAGGCCGCCAACAAGGACGTCAAGGTCAACTACGTCAACGTCCCCTTCGACCAGGCGCAGAACAAGTTCGACACCGCCGCCGGTTCCAAGGGCGCCCCCGACGTGCTGCGTGCCGAGGTCGGCTGGACCCCCGCCTTCGCCAAGAAGGGCTTCTTCCTGCCGCTGGACGGCACCGAGGCCCTCGCCGAGCAGGACAAGTTCCAGCCCAACCTGATCGAGCAGGCCAAGTACGAGGGCAAGACCTACGGCGTCCCGCTGGTCACCGACACCCTCGCCTTCGTCTACAACAAGGAACTCTTCGAGAAGGCCGGCGTCGAGGCCCCCAAGACCTGGGACGAGCTGAAGAAGGCCGCCGCCACCATCAAGGACAAGACCGGCGCCGACGGCTACTGGGCCTCCACGGCCGGTTACTACGCGCAGCCGTTCCTGTACGGCGAGGGCACCGACACGGTCGACGCCGAGGGCAAGAAGATCACCGTCAACTCGCCCGAGGCGAAGAAGGCGTACGGCACCTGGCTGAGCCTCTTCGAGGGCAAGGGCCTGCACAAGGCCGACGTCACCGCCGACGCCTACGCCCACATCCAGGAGGCGTTCGTCAGCGGCAAGGTCGCCTCGATCATCCAGGGCCCGTGGGAGATCACCAACTTCTACAAGGGCTCCGCCTTCAAGGACAAGAACAACCTCGGCATCGCCACCGTCCCGGCCGGCTCCACCGGCAAGGCGGGCGCCCCGACCGGCGGCCACAACCTGTCGGTGTACGCCGGCTCGGACAAGGCCCACCAGGAGGCGTCGCTGAAGTTCGTGAAGTTCATGACCTCGGCGAAGTCCCAGGAGACCGTCGCCCTGAAGAACTCCACGCTGCCGACCCGCGACGACGCCTACACCGCCGAGGTCAAGGCCGACCCGGGCATCGCCGGCTTCCAGACGGTCCTGCCGGCCGCCCAGCCGCGCCCGGCCCTGCCGGAGTACAGCTCCCTGTGGACCCCGCTCGATGAGCAGCTGCCCCAGATCGCCGGCGGCAAGAAGTCCCTGGACGAGGGGCTGAGCGACGCCGAGACCGCGATCGCCAAGCTGGTGCCGGACTTCAGCAAGTGAGTCCGGGTGGCCGCCGGGTCCCCTACCGGAGGGGAGGGACCCGGCGGCCACCGCACCGAGCGCCGTACCCCCTGACGTTCCGCTCGTCCTGATGCTCCCGAAGGTGTCGAACCATGACAGTCGCCATCGACCGCGCGACCGGCAAGCGCCGCGGTGACCGCACCCCGCGGCCCGGCCTTGGCCGGCGTCTGAAAGACGGCTACCAGAAGCACTGGTACGCCTACGCCATGATCGCGCCGGTGGCCGTCGTGATCGGCGTCCTCGTGCTGTACCCGCTGGGTTACGGCCTCTACCTCACCCTCACCGACGCCAACAGCCTCAACACGGGGCGCACGATCGGCGTCAACGAGATCGAGGCCACGTACAAGTTCGTCGGCCTGGACAACTACGCCGACATCCTGTGGGGCCCGACGGCGTACGACCGCTTCTGGTCGCACTTCATCTGGACCATCGTGTGGACGGCGGTCTGCGTCGGCCTGCACTTCTTCATCGGCCTCGGTCTCGCCCTGCTGCTCAACCAGAAGCTGCGCGGCCGCACCTTCTACCGGCTGATCCTGGTCCTGCCGTGGGCCGTGCCCACCTTCGTCACCGTCTTCGGCTGGCGCTTCATGCTCGCCGACGCCGGCATCGTCAACTCGGCCCTGGACTGGCTGCACCTGCCGACCCCCGCGTGGCTGGAGGACACCTTCTGGCAGCGGTTCTCCGCGATCATGGTGAACACCTGGTGCGGTGTGCCGTTCATGATGGTCTCGCTCCTCGGCGGCCTGCAGTCCATCGACAACACGCTCTACGAAGCCTCCGAGATGGACGGCGCGAACGCCTGGCAGCGGTTCCGCCACGTCACCCTGCCCGGTCTGCGGGCGGTCAGCTCCACGGTCGTCCTGCTCGGCATCATCTGGACCTTCAACCAGTTCGCCGTGATCTTCCTGCTGTTCGGCAACACCGCGCCCGACGCGCAGATCCTGGTGACCTGGGCGTACCACCTGGGCTTCGGGCAGCAGCCGCGCGACTTCGCGCAGTCCGCGGCCTACGGCATCCTGCTGCTGGCCATCCTGATCGTCTTCACCTCCTTCTACCGCCGCTGGCTGAACCGCAATGAGCAGCAGCTCGCGAACTGAGGCAGGAGCCGCCATGAGTACAACAACCGCGCCCACCAAGGCCCCGGCGGAGCAGGCCGACGCGTCCACCGCGCCGCCGCGCCGGGTGCGCGGCCGCGGCGAACGCAGCCGCGCCGCGTCCCTCGCCTCCCACGGCGTCCTGTCCGTCGCGAGCCTCATCGCGCTCTTCCCGGTCGCCTGGCTGGTCTACCTGTCGCTCGGCCCGGACAAGAACGACTACCTGCACCCCGAGCGCATCTGGTCGAAGATGACCTTCGACAACTACGCGTTCGTGCTCCAGCACACGCAGTTCTTCGACTGGCTGAAGAGTTCGCTGATCGTCTCACTGGGGACCACGGTCATCGGCGTCATGGTCGCCGCCACCACCGGCTACGCGGTCTCGCGGATGCGCTTCCCGGGCTACAAAAAGCTCATGTGGGTGCTGCTGGTCACCCAGATGTTCCCCATCGCCGTACTGATCGTGCCGATGTACCAGATCCTGTCCGAGCTCCAGCTCGTCGACAGCTACCTCGGCCTGGTCCTCGTCTACTGCTCGACCGCGGTGCCGTACTGCGCGTGGCTGCTCAAGGGCTACTTCGACACCATCCCGTTCGAGATCGACGAGGCCGGGCGCGTCGACGGCCTGAGCCCCTTCGGCACCTTCTTCCGGCTGATCCTGCCGCTCGCCCGGCCGGGCCTGGCGGTCGCCGGCTTCTACAGCTTCATCACCGCTTTCGGCGAGGTCGCCTTCGCCTCGACGTTCATGCTGAGCGACACGAAGTACACCTTCGCCGTCGGCCTGCAGAGCTTCGTCAGCGAGCACGACGCGCAGCGCCATCTGATGGCGGCCACCGCCGTACTCGTCGCGATACCCGTCTCCGCGTTCTTCTACCTGGTGCAGAAGAACCTGGTGACCGGCCTCACCGCCGGCGGCACGAAGGGCTGACGCCCCGCCGGGAAAACGTCCGGCCGCGGTGCCCATCCGACCCCGCTGCACCGCGGCCGGCCGCTCCCTCCCCCACCCGTGCCTCCATGACCTGAACTCCGTCACATCACAAGGACGACATGAGCCAGCAGCACTCCGCCGCACCGGCCCCCGCCTCCGCCGTCGCCACCGTCGCAGGGCGCCACGACTGGTGGCGGGACGCGGTCATCTACCAGGTGTATCCGCGCAGCTTCGCCGACAGCAACGGCGACGGCATGGGCGACCTGGAGGGTGTCCGCACCCGCCTGCCGTACCTGCGCGACCTCGGCGTGGACGCCGTGTGGCTCAGCCCCTTCTACGCCTCGCCGCAGGCCGACGCCGGCTACGACGTCGCCGACTACCGGGCCGTCGACCCCATGTTCGGCACCCTGCTGGACGCCGACGCGCTGATCCGCGACGCCCACGCGCTGGACCTGCGCGTCATCGTCGACCTGGTGCCCAACCACTCCTCCGACCAGTACGAGTGGTTCAGGCGCGCCCTCGCCGAGGGCCCCGGCTCGCCGTCGCGCGACCGCTACCACTTCCGCCCGGGCAAGGGCGAGAACGGCGAACTGCCGCCCAACGACTGGGAGTCCATCTTCGGCGGCCCCGCCTGGACCCGGGTCACCGAGCCCGACGGCACGCCGGGGGAGTGGTACCTGCACCTGTTCGCCCCCGAGCAGCCCGACTTCAACTGGGAGCACCCGGCCGTCGGCGACGAGTTCCGCTCCATCCTGCGGTTCTGGCTGGACATGGGCGTCGACGGCTTCCGGATCGACGTCGCACACGGCATGGTGAAGGCCGAGGGCCTGCCCGACCTTGGATCACACGAGCAGCTGAAGCTGCTGGGCAACGATGTCATGCCGTTCTTCGATCAGGACGGCGTCCACGACATCTACCGCCAGTGGCGGACGATCCTCGACGAGTACTCCGGCGAGCGGATCTTCGTCGCCGAGGCCTGGACCCCCACCGTCGAGCGCACCGCGAACTACGTCCGCCCCGACGAGCTGCACCAGGCCTTCAACTTCCAGTACCTCGGCACCCACTGGGACGCGGCGGAGCTGCGCACGGTCATCGACCGCACGCTGGACGCCATGCGCCCGGTCGGCGCCCCGGCCACCTGGGTCCTGTCCAACCACGACGTCACCCGGCACGCCACCCGCTTCGCCAACCCGCCCGGCCTCGGCACCCAGATCCGTCTGGCCGGCGACCGCGAACTGGGCCTGCGCAGGGCGCGCGCGGCGACCCTGCTGATGCTGGCGCTGCCCGGCTCGGCCTACGTCTACCAGGGCGAGGAGCTGGGGCTGCCGGACGTCGTCGACCTGCCGGACGAGGTGCGCCAGGACCCGGCGTACTTCCGGGGCGCCGGCCAGGACGGCTTCCGCGACGGCTGCCGGGTGCCGATCCCCTGGACGCGCACGGGGTCGTCGTACGGCTTCGGGGACGGCGGCAGCTGGCTGCCGCAGCCGGCGGGCTGGGGCGAGCTGAGCGTCGAGGCGCAGACCGGCGAGCCCGGCTCGACCCTGGAGCTGTACCGCGCCGCGCTGGCCGTGCGCCGCGAGCGGGCCGACCTGGGCGCGGGCGACGCCGTCGAGTGGCTGCGCGCACCCGAGGGCGTCGTCGCCTTCCGGCGCGGCGAGTTCGTGTGCGTCGCCAACACCACCGGCGAGTCGGTGCCGATGCCCGCGTACGGGCGGGTGCTGCTGGCCAGCGGTGAGGTGACCGAGGCGGCCGGCGAGGCGAAGGTGCCGGCGGACACGACGGTGTGGTGGACCCGGGCCTGACCTCCGGTAACGCCCGAGCCGCGCAAGGCCCGCCGCCTCCCCACGGGAAGCGGCGGGCCTTGCGCGTGGCCCCGCCGGAACGCACTTGGGGCAAGTACTGTGAAAACCCTTTCCGTTACTTGCGCAAGTCTTGCTGCAAGCCCTGCGGCAGCGCTACGGTCTCGCCGGGGTCGGACCCGATCGAGCCGTAGTCGCAAGGAGTTCACGCCTGTGATACCCAGATGGCCGGTGCCTGTCGCGCGCCGCACCGCACGAGCCAGACGGGTCGCGGCCGTCACCGTGGCCGCGCTCGCCGCAACGCTCGTCCAGCCCCTCGCCGCGCGGGCCGACGCCCCGCCCGCGCCCCCGTCGGACGCCAAGCTCGCGAAGGCCGACGCGCGGCACGACCTCACCCGCGAGCAGTTCTACTTCGTCCTGCCGGACCGCTTCGCCAACGGCGACGCCCGCAACGACCGGGGCGGCCTGACCGGCACCCGGCTCGTCACCGGCTACGACCCCACCGACAAGGGCTTCTACCAGGGCGGCGACCTCAAGGGCCTGACCGAGAAGCTCGACTACATCAAGGGCCTGGGCACCACCTCCATCTGGATGGCGCCCATCTTCAAGAACCAGCCCGTGCAGGGGACCGGGGAGAACGCCTCCGCCGGCTACCACGGCTACTGGATCACCGACTTCACCCAGGTCGACCCGCACTTCGGCACCAACCAGGACCTCAAGAACCTCATCTCCAAGGCGCACGCCAAGGGCATGAAGGTCTTCTTCGACGTCATCACCAACCACACCGCCGACGTCGTCGACTACGAGGAGAAGTCCTACGACTACCTCTCCAAGGGCGCCTTCCCGTACCTGACCAAGGATGGCGAGCCCTTCGACGACGCCGATTACGCGAAGGGCGACCGCCGGTTCCCGCGCGTGGACGCCGGCTCCTTCCCGCGTACGCCGGTCGTCCCCGCCGCCAAGAAGGACCTCAAGGTCCCGAGGTGGCTCAACGACCCGGCGATGTACCACAACCGCGGCGACTCCACCTGGGCCGGCGAGTCCGCCACCTACGGCGACTTCTCCGGCCTCGACGACCTGTGGACCGAACGGCCCGAGGTCGTCGACGGCATGGAGAAGATCTACCAGCGGTGGGTCAAGGACTTCGCCATCGACGGCTTCCGCATCGACACGGTCAAGCACGTCGACATGGAGTTCTGGACCCAGTGGGCCACCGCGCTCGACGCCTACGCGGCGAAGAAGGGCCGGGACGACTTCTTCATGTTCGGCGAGGTCTACTCCGCCGACACCTCCGTCACCTCCCCGTACGTCACCCAGGGCCGCCTGGACTCCACGCTGGACTTCCCCTTCCAGGACGCGGCCCGCGGCTACGCCTCCCAGGGCGGCAGCGCCCAGAAGCTCGCGGCCGTCTTCGGTGACGACTGGAAGTACACGACCGACAAGGCCAACGCCTACGAGCAGGTCACCTTCCTCGGCAACCACGACATGGGCCGCTTCGGCACCTTCCTCAAGCAGGACAACCCGAAGGCCACCGACGCCGAACTGCTGAAGAAGGACAAGCTCGCCAACGAGCTGATGTTCCTCAGCCGGGGCAACCCGGTGATCTACTACGGCGACGAGCAGGGCTTCACCGGCGCGGGCGGCGACAAGGACGCCCGCCAGCCGATGTTCGCCTCCCGCACCGCCGACTACCTGGACGACGACCAGCTCGGCACCGACCGCACCCACGCCGACGCCGCCTACGACACGCGAGCACCGCTCTACAAGCAGATCAGTGCTCTCGCAAAGCTCCGCAAGGCCCACCCGGCCCTCGCCGACGGCGTCCAGACCGCGCGGTACGCGGCCGACGGCACCGGCGTCTACGCCTTCTCCCGCACCGACGCCGAACGCGGCACCGAGTACGTCGTCGCCTTCAACAACGCCGACGAGGCGAAGACCGCGACCTTCGCGACCGGCTCGGCGCGCATGGCCTTCCGCGCCCTCTACGGCACCGACGACGACGTGAGGTCCGGCGCCGACAAGAAGGTCACCGTCACCGTCCCCGCCGGGTCGGCCATCGTCCTCAAGGCCGCCGGCCGGCTCGCCGAGCCCGCCACCGAGCCGGCCCTCACCCTCACCGCCCCCGAGCCCGGCGCCACCGGCACCGTCGAGCTGACGGCCGACGTCACCGGGGGACAGCTCAACCGCGTCGTCTTCGCCGCCCAGACCGGCGACGGCAAGTGGCGCACCCTCGGCTCCGCCGACCACGCCCCCTACAAGGTCACCCACACCATCGGCGAGGACACCCCCGCCGGCACCGCCCTGCGCTACAAGGCGGTCGTCGTCGACTCGGCGGGCCGCACCGCGAGCACCACGGCAGCCTCGACGACCGGCACCCCGCCCGTCGAGCAGCCGCCCACCGCCGCTTCCCGCGACTACGCGATCGTCCACTACAAGCGGGAGGACGGGAACTACAAGGACTGGGGCCTGTACGCCTGGGGCGACCTCGCCGACGGCGAGGCGACCACCTGGCCCGACAGCCACCCCTTCACCGGCCGGGACGCCTACGGAGCCTTCGCCTACGTCAAGCTCAAGCCCGGCGCGAGTGACGTCAGCTTCCTCGTCGTCGACAAGGACGGCAACAAGGACGTGGCCGCCGACCGCACCATCGACGTCACGCGGACCGGCGAGGTGTGGATCGAGCAGGGCAAGGAGCCGGTCGCCACGGAGCGGCCCGACTACCCCGCCCAGGACACCACCAAGGCCGTCCTCCACTACCACCGCGCCGACGGGAACTACGACGGCTGGGGACTGCACGTCTGGGGCGGCGCCGCGAACCCCACCGACTGGTCGAAGCCCCTGACACCGGTGAAGACTGACCCCTATGGCGCGGTCTTCGAGGTACCGCTCACCGAGGGTGCCACCAGTCTCAGCTACATCGTCCACAAGGGCGACGAGAAGGACCTGCCCACCGACCAGGCCCTGGACCTCAAGGCCAACGGGCACGAGGTGTGGCTGGTGAGCGGCGAGGAGAAGTACCTGCTGCCGCAACCGGCCGGTTCGGCGGCGGCCGTCGACCTCACCACCTCCAAGGCGGTCTGGATCGACCGGAACACCGTCGCCTGGAACGGCTCCGAGGGCGCCGCCTCCACCCAGCTGCTCGCCTCCCGCACCGGCGCGATCAAGGCCGAGGACTCCACCCTGACCGGCGACGACGACACCACCTGGCTCCGCCTCGCCAAGACCACCCTCACCGACGCCCAGAAGGCGAAGTTCCCGCACCTGGGCGCGTACACCGCCTGGTCCGTCGACCCGCGCGACCGCGACCGGGTGCGCGAGGCCCTGCGCGGCCAGGTCGTCGCCTCGCAGCGCGCCGCCAACGGCGCCGTCCTCTCGGCGACCGGCGTGCAGATCGGCGGCGTCCTGGACGACCTGTACGCGGCCGACGCGACGAAGGCCGACCTCGGCCCGACCTTCCGCCACGGCCGCCCCACCCTCTCCGTGTGGGCGCCGACCGCACAGGACGTGAAGCTGGAGATCGGCGACCGCACGGTCCGCATGCGGCGCGACGACGACACCGGCGTCTGGTCCGTGCGCGGCCCGCGCTCCTGGAAGGGCAAGGACTATCGCTACGCCGTGAAGGTGTGGGCGCCCGAGGCCGGGAAGGTCGTCACCAACAAGGTCACCGACCCGTACTCCCTCGCCCTGACCACCGACTCCGAGCGCAGCCTCGTCGTCGACCTGGGCGACCGCTCCCTCACCCCGCGAGGCTGGCACAGCTACGACAAGCCCGAGGCCGTGCCGCTCAGGGACGCCCAGATCCAGGAGCTGCACATCCGCGACTTCTCGGTCGCGGACCGGACGGCGGACGCGGACCGCGAGGGCACCTACCTCGCCTTCACCGACAAGAAGAGCGACGGCTCGAAGCACCTGCGCGAACTGGCCGAGGCCGGCACGTCGTACGTGCACCTGCTGCCCGCCTTCGACATCGCCACGATCCCGGAGAAGAAGTCCGACCAGGCCACCGTCGACTGCGACCTCGCCGCGCTCCCGGCCGACTCCGTCAAGCAGCAGGAGTGCGTGGCGAAGGCCGCCGCCAAGGACGCCTACAACTGGGGCTACGACCCGTACCACTACACGGTCCCCGAGGGCTCCTACGCCACCGACCCGGACGGCACCGCCCGCACGGTCGAGTTCCGCGAGATGGTCAAGGCGCTCAACGAGGACGGCCTGCGCGTCGTCATGGACGTCGTCTACAACCACACCGCGGCCAGCGGCCAGGCGAAGACCAGCGTCCTCGACCGGATCGTCCCCGGCTACTACCAGCGGCTCCTCGCCGACGGCTCGGTGGCGAACAGCACCTGCTGCGCCAACACCGCCACCGAGAACGCCATGATGGGCAAGCTGGTCGTCGACTCGGTCGTCACCTGGGCCAAGCAGTACAAGGTCGACGGCTTCCGCTTCGACCTCATGGGCCACCACCCGAAGGCCAACATCCTCGCCGTACGCAAGGCCCTCGACGCGCTGACCCTCAAGAAGGACGGCGTCGACGGCAAGAAGATCATCCTGTACGGCGAGGGCTGGAACTTCGGCGAGGTCGCCGACGACGCCCGCTTCACGCAGGCCACCCAGAAGAACATGGCCGGCACCGGCATCGCGACCTTCTCCGACCGCGCCCGCGACGCCGTGCGCGGCGGCGGCCCCTTCGACGAGGACCCCGGCGTCCAGGGCTTCGCCTCCGGCCTGTTCACCGAGCCCAACGGCTCGGCGGCCAACGGCACCGAGGCCGAGCAGAGGGCCCGCCTGCTGCACTACCAGGACCTGGTCAAGGTCGGCCTCACCGGCAATCTCGCCGGCTACACCTTCACGGACACCGACGGCAAGGAGGTCAAGGGCTCCGAGGTCGACTACAACGGCGCCCCCGCCGGATACGCCGAGGCACCGGGCGACGCCCTCGCCTACGCCGACGCGCACGACAACGAGTCCCTCTTCGACGCGCTCGCCTTCAAGCTGCCGGCGACCGTGAGCGCCGACGACCGGGCCCGCATGCAGGTCCTCGCCATGGCGACCGCCTCCCTCTCGCAGGGCCCGGCGCTCTCCCAGGCCGGCACCGACCTGCTGCGCTCCAAGTCACTGGACCGCAACTCCTACGACAGCGGCGACTGGTTCAACGCCATCCACTGGAACTGCGCCGACGGCAACGGCTTCGGCCGCGGCCTGCCCCCGGCCGCCGACAACGAGGACAAGTGGCCGTACGCCAAGCCCCTGCTCGGCACGGTCGAGGTCGGCTGCCCGCAGATCACCGGCGCCTCGGCGGCGTACCGGGACCTGCTGAAGATCCGTACGAGCGAGCAGGACTTCTCCCTCGGCACGGCGGAACGGGTGCAGTCCCGGCTCTCCTTCCCGCTCTCCGGGAAGGACGAGACGCCCGGCGTGATCACCATGCTCCTCGGTGACCTCGTGGTCGTCTTCAACGCCACCCCGCAGCAGCGGGAGCAGCGGATCGAGGCGGCGGCCGGCACCGGCTACCGGCTGCATCCGGTGCAGGCGGCGGGCGCGGACCCGGTGGTGAAGAAGTCCGCGTACGCGGCCGGGACCGGCACGTTCACCGTCCCGGGCCGTACGGTCGCCGTCTTCGAGCGCACCGGCTGACGGCCGTAGGACGGCGGTGGTCTGCGGTTAGGGTGAGCCCTGCTGTTCACGCACCGGGAGGGCTCATGCCGCAGATCACCGTCGACTACTCCGCCCAGCTCGCGGACGACTTCGACCGGCCCGCGTTCGCGCGGGCGCTGCACACCGCCGTCGTAGAGATCGCGGCCGCCAAGCCGCCGGCGTGCAAGACGCAGTTCCGCCGCGGCGAGGACACCACGGTCGGCCCGGACACCGAGGGGCACGCCGTCGTGCACGTCACCCTCGGTCTGCTCGCGGGCCGCACCGAAGAGACCAAGGCCCGGCTCACCGAGGCCGTCCTGGAACTGCTGCGGCAGCACGTGAAGCCGGGCGACGGCCTCGCCCTGCACGCCTCCGCCGAGGTCCGCGACCTGGACCCGTCGTACCGGAAGTTCGAGAGCTGAGCTAGCCCGCGAGCCCGATGAGCCGGCCGACCAGGTCCCCGAAGGGGCCGTCGGCCGGTTCGTCCTCGATGACGCGGCGCAGCAGGGCGCCCATCTCCTCGTCGTAGGCGGCGCTCACCGCCGTCAGCGCGGCGAAGTCGTGCACGAGCTGGGTCTCCAGCTCGGCGCGCGGGATGCGGCGCCCGTCCAGCCAGATCAGCGCCGTCGACTCGGCGAGCGAGATCCAGGAGCGGACGACCAGTTCCAGGCGCGCGGGCGGATCGGTGACGCCCAGGTGCGAAAGGATCTGGACATACGCGGCCTGCCGTACGGAGTCCACGAGGGCGTTGGTCGTGGACGAGCCCACCGCCGGGCCACCGCGCATCAGGGCCGAGAAACCGGGGCCGTGCTCGTCGACGAAGTCGAAGTAGCGGCCCATCACCCGCAGCAGCCGCGCGCCCAGCGGGCCCTCGTGCGGCTCCACGAACCGGGCCGCCAGATCGTCCGAGGCACGCTGCAACGCGGCCTCGTACAGGCTGAGTTTGCCGGGGAAGTAGTGGTAGACCAGCGGGCGCGAGATGCCCGCCGCCGACGCTATCTCGTCGATGGAGACCTCGTCGGGCGAGCGGCGGCTGAACAGATCGAGCGCGACGCCGATCAACTGCTGCCGCCGCTCCTCGACGCCCATTCTGCGGCGTACCCCGGTAGTCATACGAACACCTTACCGATCGAATCCGGCCCCCGAACGGGCCGGACCGGGCGCAGGTGTTCACATGTCCAGCACGAGCCGTGTCCCCCGGGCGCGGGACACGCAGATGAGCATCGAGTCGCCGCGCTCCGAGTCGGTCAGCAGCTCGTCCCGGTGATCGATCTCGCCCTCCAGCACCTTCTGTTGGCAGGTCCCGCACCAGCCCTGCTCACAGGAGTACGGGGTGTTCGGCAGCTCGGCGCGCACGGCGGTCAGCACCGAGGTGTCCCCGTCCACGGTGAGCGTGCGCCCGCTGCGGTGCAGCTCGACCTCGAACTCCCCGTCGCCACCGGCCGTCGTACGCGGCGCGAACCGCTCCAGGTGCAGCGCCGTGCCCTCCGGGAGGCGTTCCTCGACGGCCGCCATCAGGCCCTCCGGGCCGCAGCAGTACACCGCCGTGCCCTCGGGGAGGTCCGCCAGGAAGGCGTCGAGCCCGGGACGTCCGTCCTCGTCCTCGGCGACGACGGTGACCCTCTCGTGGTCCGGGTCCAGCTTCTCGATCTCCTCCAGGAACGGCATCGAGGCCCGCGTCCGCCCGCCGTACAGCAGCCGCCACTCGGTGCCCTCCGGCAGGGCCCGCACCATGGGCAGGACCGGCGTGATGCCGATGCCGCCGGCGACGAAGGCGTAGGCGGGGGCATCGACCAGCGGGAAGCGGTTGCGCGGGCCGCGCACCTCCAGTTCCACGCCCTCCTGCACCTGCTCGTGCACCTCGCGCGAGCCGCCCCGCCCGTCCTCGACCAGCCGCGTGGCGACGGTGTACGACGAGGTGTCCTCCGGGTCGCCGCACAGCGAGTACTGCCGCACCAGCCCCGACGGCAGCACCAGGTCCAGGTGGGCGCCCGGCTCCCAGCGCGGCAGGTCGTGTCCCTCCAGGCGGATTCGGACCACCCCGTCGGCTATCCGCTCGTGCGCGGTGACCAGCAGCGTCAGCGCGCGCGAGCGGGGCCGCCCGGAGACCGGCGGGTCCAGCGCGGGCATCGGCCACAGCGGCGAGGCCTGGATACGGCGCCGCAGCGCCCGGCGGACGACGAGCGCGGCACCGGCCGCGAGCACCAGGGTCATCGGCTTGGGCTTCATACGGCACCCTCCTGCGACTTCTCGGCGGCGACGGCGGCGACGGCGGCGACTGCGGCGGGGGAGGCGGCGAGATAGGCCACGGCCTGCTCGGTCGACCCCTCCTGGGACGGGTGGTAGCCACGGCTCAGATAGCGCGGCACGGAGCGGGCCACGGCGCCGGTCGAGGGCAGCAGACCGCGTCGGCCGCGCCGGTGGAACTCCCGGAAGGTGGCGCGGCCGTCGATGAGCGTCGGGTCGTTCTCCATGAAGTACCTGGCCCCGCGCTGCCACAGGAACACCAGCGCCGCGAACGCGGTCGCCCAGGTGCGCGCCCGCCGCGCATAGCCCCCGTCCACGTGCAGGAACACCTCGAAGGCCACGGAGCGGTGCTCGACCTCCTCGGCGCCGTGCCAGCGCAGCAGGTCCAGCATGGTCGGATCGGCGCCGCGCCGGTCGAGCGCGTCCGCGTTGAGCACCCAGTCGCCGAGGAACGCCGTGTAGTGCTCGATGGCCGCTATCAGCGCCACCCGCTCCATCAGCCACCACCGGCGCGGCCGGCCCGGCGGCAGCGTGCGGTCGCCGAGCAGCTTCTCGAAGAGCCAGTCGACCTGCGCGGTGTACGGCGTCGGGTCGAGCCCCTGGTCCTTCAGGTGCGGCAGCACCTCGTCGTGGGCCTGGGAGTGCATCGCCTCCTGCCCGATGAACCCGATGACGTCCTCGCGCAGCCGCTCGTCCCGGATGTACGGCAGCACCTGCTTGTAGACGTGCACGAACCAGCGCTCCCCGGCGGGCAGCAGCAGGTGCAGCACATTGATCGTGTGCGTCGTGAACGGGTCCCCCGGCACCCAGTGCAGCGGGGTGTCCTCCCAGGCGAAGGACACCTTCCGTGCCTTGAGCGGGACATGCGTATTAGACATGGCGTCAATGTACTGACGGGTAGGGCTCCGGGGAACCCTCGTGCGGGTACTTGTTGACGCTGGTGTCAGCTAGCGAAGTCCGCCGATCGTCCGGCCGTTCTCCAGGGTGCCCTTCAGCTCGGCCTGCGCGCCCTGCTCGGCCTTCGCCGTCAGCAGGTTGCCGTCGGCGGAGTCGTTGATCCCGCCCGACGCCTCGACCGACTCCGTGTCGCGGTCGCCGGCGGCGAGCAGGTACCAGTGCCCGCCCTCCGACTTCCACAGCACCCCGGCCAGCACGTGCGGGTCGCGCTCGCCACAGGCCGGCACGCCCTGTGCCTTCGCCGCCACCGCGCCCCGCGCCCCGCCCGGCGTCCGGAACTGGGCCATCACCCGGGCCCCGTCGCCCCGCCAGGTCTCGGCCCGGGTGCACACCCACGCGGCCGACCCGCTGGAATCGGGCAGCGGCTGCGTCGCGAACTCCCAGGCGTTCACCGACCGCACGCCCTGCCCTCGCACCGCGCCCAGCGAGCAGGCGTACGGCGCCCAGGTACCCAGCGCCTCGGCGCCGGAGGCGTCCTTCGCCGAGCCGGGGCGCCCGGTGGTGAGGCGGGCCGGGACCAGTTCGCCGAGGTCGGTGACCAGGCGGGTGTCCGAGCCGTCGGTCAGCTCCAGGACGTCCCAGGACGCGCACGCCCCCGACTGCTGCTGCACGGGGCTGGCCACCGGCGAGGTCACGCCGTCGGTCAGCGTCAGGTCCCGGGCGTCGGAGTCCGGGTCGGTGAGGTCCCGCCCGGCCGCCTTCGTCACCCAGGGCGCCGTCAGATAGCGGACGTTGCCGTCGGCCCGGCCCAGGACCACGGCGTTCGCCTCGGCCCGGCCGGCGCCGTCGGTGCGCGCGAAGTCCAGGGCGGCCCCGGCCGTGCCGTCCTTCGGCTCGGCGTACCTGGCGATGCGCAGACCGTCGTGCAGGATCACCACGCGCGCGTTGTCGACGGTCCCGGCGTACAGCAGCTGGGGCGGGCCGGACGGGCCGCCGGTCGGGGTGCCCGGTGTCGCCGAGACCCCCACCTCCTCGCCGGGCCGGGCCCAGACGGCGAGGGCGCGCCGCAGCAGCTCCTCGTCACCGGTGAGGTCACCGCGGGCCGGCCACACCGAGAAGTCGGTGCGCGCGGACGTCTCCCACGCGGCGGCGGCGATCTTCGTCAGCCTGCCGGGGTCGAGGGCGGCCTCGGCCGCCGGGTTCTGCGCGTACGGCGGGGCGGCGGCGCCGTCCGGCCCCCAGCCCTCACCGGGCAACCCCAGCAACGCCCCGCACACCACCAGGGCCGCCCCGGCGACCAGCGCCGCCTTCGTGTGCTGCCGGCGGCGCATCAGGTCGGTCGGGCGGGCCTGCAGCGAGCAGGGGTCGAACTCGGGGGAGCCGAGCAGCGCGTACTGGCCGGGCACCTCGTCGGCCTCCCGCAGCGCGGCGTCCGCGTCGGCCACCCCGGCGGCCACGAGCAGCTGCCGTACGTCGTCGTCGGGGAGCTTCTCCAGGCCCCGCAGCACGTAGGCCGCCCGGCCCGGCGCGGAGAGGGCGGAGAGCCGCTGGTCGAGGGCGAGTTCGTCGGCGCCGCCCGAGCGCGGGAAGAGCTTGAGCCCCCGCACCTGGGGCAGCAGCGGCGGCAGCTGGGAGCGCTTGGGCCACGCGCGCCGCCTGAGCGGGAGGCCCGCCTCCAGCGCCGTACGGACGACCCGCAGCCGGACCAGGGCGTAGCCGGGGTCGACCCCGCGGCCGGTCGACTGGGCCGGGATCACGGGTGTCGTCGTCCGGTTCCGGGGCAGCGCGCGCTGGGTGAGGGCGTGCGCGGTCAGGACGCGGCGGCTCCGGCCGAGGCGTGGCGGCAGCACCAGATAGGCGAGCCGGACCAGGCGCGGATAGTGCTCGACGAGCGCGGCCTCGGCCTGCTCGACGTCGACGACCGGGTCGGCCGAGGAGGCTGAGGACGGTGCGGGGCGCGGGGCGACATCCTGTGACTGCACGTTCAGCAGAACGAGCGAATCGGTGGTTGGTCACCGTGTCCGGGTCACTCCTCGGGTTCCACCAGCTGCCGTGCGTAGGCGGCCATCGCGCGCTGGTAGCGCGGCAGATGGGGCGCGAGCGCGCCGAGCGCCAGCGACAGGCCCTCACGGTCGCGACCCATGCTCGACAGGCAGAGCGCGAGCGTGGCCCGTACCGCGTCGTCCAACTCGTCGGACGGCGCGAGCAGTTCGGGCGACAGCAGCTTGACGCCCTCCTCCGGGTGACCGGTGTTCCGCAGGGAGCTGGAGAGCTGGATCTTCGCCCGGCGGCCCTTGTAGCCGCTGACCTCGCCCAGGCCGCGCGCCAGCGCCTCGCGGTACAGCGGCACGGCCCGGTCGGAGTGGCCGGTGGAGTCCCAGGCGCAGGCCCGCTCGAACAGGCCGAGGGGACTGTCCGCGGGCAGCTCGTCGGCGAGGGCGTCGATCACCGCGCGGAAGGCGGCGGCGTCGTCCTCGGCGTAGTCGTCGAACGTCGACCACGCGGCGGTCACTCGGTCTTCCCAGTCCTGGTCCACGGCGCCACTTTCGCACGGGCGTGCTCGGGGCACCAGGATCGCTGAGTACTTCGCGCCTCGCGGCCGTATCGATGACGAGAGCCCTCGCCGGGGCTCCGTGCGGCATGTCGCCGGAACGGACCGGAGGAACACATGAGGCTGACCCGACCGATGCTCGCGCTGGCCGGAGCGGCGGCGGTACTGGCGCTGACCGGCTGCGGCTCCGACGGGAACGGCGAGGCGGCCGTCCCGGAGACGGCGACCGGCAGCCTGGAGCACCTGGCCGCCGAGGTGAAGTGCGCCCCGAACATGCAGACCGACGCCGACACCATCCGCCAGGCGCTCTGCGAGAAGGGCGACGAGAAGTACGTCCTCGCCACCTTCTCCACCGACCGCGGCCAGCGCGAGTGGATCAACACGGCCAAGGACTACGGCGGTTACTACCTCGTCGGCCGCAAATGGGTCGCCGTCGGCCACCAGGACGTCGTGGCGGACCTGCGCGGCCGGCTCGGCGGGACCCTGGAGCAGGGCACGCGGCACGGCGGCGGCAGCCACCCGGCGGAGCACGGCGGACACGGCGGCTGACCCCTGCGGGCGACGCGAAGAGGGCCGGTGGCGAATGCCGCCACCGGCCCTCTCACCCGCTCTCGGCAGGACTACTGGCAGTCCTCGCCGCTGTTGATGCAGTCGACCACCTCGTTCATCAGGTCCTCGTCCATGACGTTGATGAAGTCGTTGTGATCGGTGATCGGCTTGTGCAGCTGCTCCGGGAAGCTGTCCACGGCGTACGGGTTCTGCACCGAGCCGTTCTCGATGGTCGGGGTGGGGATGTCGTACACCAGACGGACCTGCAGCTGGGGAATGGCCTGGAAGCCGTTCCCGCAACTGCCGTCCGCCTGGACGAACGCCATGTGGTCACGGTGGTTGGCGCTGTCGATGTTCTGGCCGTCCCAGCAGCTCTGGAAGTTGGACGTGCGCACCACCTGGCTGCCCTCGGGGCAGAGCGGATACTTGTCGGTGACCTGCCGGTCCTCGAAGCCGGTGCAGCTCCACGAACTGTTGGCGTTCGCGTCGCCGTTGGTGAAGGACTTGGCGTCACCGGTGATGATGCGCAGGAACTTCGGCATGGCGACCACGTCGCTCCGCTGGTTGCCGACGAACTTCAGCTCGGCCTGGGCCGGCTTCAGGATCTTGCCGACGTTGCCGTCCGCGCCACCGCCCAGGTCGTTCGCGTCGAACTCCTCCGTACCGTCCTGGAGCCGCAGCACCGGCCAGTAGTAGGTGGACTTGTCGCCCTGGTTCTGGCACGAGGTGTCGGCGTTCGCCAGGTCCTCGTCGCTGGAGAAGGCGTCGTTGTCCTGGTTGCCGACATAGTCGTGCACGTGGTGCGCGCCGTTGTCGACGCCCGGGGCGGCGATCAGGTTGTCGCTGTTGAACAGGTCGTTCTCGTTGACACCGCAGTCCGTGGTGAAGGTGCCCGTGGAACCGCCGTCGCCGTTGGCGGCCAGGCCGTTCTGGCTGTTGCGGCTGTTGGGCTCGACGTCGTTGATGTCGATGAAGTCGTCGGCCACCGGGCCCGCGACGCCGTTGCCGTTGTCGTCCTGGTTCTGGCCGTCGTCCTGACCCTGACCGTCACCGTTCTGACCGTCACCCTGGCCGTCGCCGTTCTGACCGTCGCCGTCCTGGCCGTCACCGTTGTTCTGGCCGTCGCCGTTCTGCGGCTGCTCCGGGGGCTGCCCCTGGCACTGGGCCAGCTCGTCCAGATTGTCGTCGGCCTGGCCGCCGGCCCGGTTGATCTCCAGCTGGATCCGGTCGATGATCGCCTTCCGGCGGTCCTTCAGCGGGCCGAGAATCGCGTTCTGGACGAACTGCGAGTCACCCGCCTGCGCGCGCCGCGTGGTGGCGAGGCGCTTGTAGGCGTCGGTGATCTGGCTGTCCATCGTGGCCAGTTCGCCGTCGACCTCCCCGCGCGCCCGGTCCGGCACGTCGGAGAGCTGCTGGCCCACGTCGGGACAGTCGATCGTCGCCACCTGCGCGGCGGCGGACCTCGTCCGGTTGTGCGCAGGATTCTCCTCGTGCGCCGAGGCGTAGAAGTTGGCCCAGACCAGCCCGCCCCCGCCGACCGCCAGGGCCGCCGCCCCGGCTACGACCTTGGTGGCCAGCGGCGTACGGCGTTTTCTTGTGTTGCGTCCCATGGAACTCCTCTGACTTCCTTGCGGGGCATCGAGGGCGCCCGACAGGAGTGAAGCGGCTCCCTTCCATACGGAGGCCGTCCCAGGGGTGTTCAGTCGTCTCGGAAATTGCTGGGTCCTGTGGGACTGGTGGGATCGGCGACGGGGTCAGCGGCCGCGGTCCAGATACGCGAGAACCGCCAGTACACGCCGGTTGTCGTCGTCCGAGACCTCCAGGCTCAGCTTCGCGAAGATGTTCGCCGTGTGTTTCGCGATCGCCCGCTCCGTGACGACGAGCTTGCCCGCGATCGCCGCGTTGGTCCGCCCCTGCGCCATCAGCTCCAGCACCTCCAGCTCCCGGGGCGTCAGCCGTTCCAGCGGTTGGTCCTCCGCCGCACGCCGGGTGAGCAGTTGCTGGATGACCTGCGGGTCCATCGCCGTACCGCCCGCCGCGACCCGCCGTACGGCGTCCACGAACTGCTCCGCGTCGAAGACCCGGTCCTTGAGCAGGTACCCCACCCCGCCACTGCCGTCGGCGAGCAGCTCACGCGCGTACAACTGCTCCACGTGCTGGGACAGGACCAGGACCGGCAGCCCGGGCCGCTTACGGCGGGCCTCCAGCGCGCACTGCAGGCCCTCGTCGGTCAGCGTGGGCGGCAGGCGTACGTCGACCACGGCGACGTCCGGCTCCAGTTCGGCCAGCGCCCGGGACAGCTCGGGGCCGGTCTCGACGGCCGCGGCGATCTCGAAGTCGTGGGCCTCCAGGAGCCGGACCAGGCCGTCCCGCAGCAGGAACAGGTCTTCGGCTAGGACAACGCGCAAGGGATCTCCATGGTGACCATGGTGGGACCGCCGGCGGGCGAGCTGACGGCCAGGACGCCGTCGAATGTACCGAGTCGGCGCTCCACCCCGGCCAGGCCCGACCCCGCTCCGATCACCGCTCCGCCCTTGCCGTTGTCGGTGACGGCGATGCGCAGATGGCCCTCGGTGTGGTGCATGTCGATCCAGATGCGGTCGGCGCCGGAGTGCTTCACGGCGTTGGTGAGGATCTCGCTGACCGCGAAGTATCCGGCTGACTCCACGGGTGCCTCCGCGCGGCCGGGCAGGTCCACCTCGACCTCGACGGCGACGGGCAGCCGCAGCGCCAGGGCCCGTACGGCGTCGCCCAGGCCGCGTTCGGCGAGCACCGGCGGATGGATGCCGCGTACGAGTTCCCGCAGTTCGGTCAGGGCGTCGGCGGAGGACTGGCGGGCCTGCGCGAGCAGTTCCCTGGCCTTCTCCGGGTTCTTCTCCAGCAGGGCCTCGATGGTGCCCAGGTCCATGCCCATGGCGACCAGCCGGGCCTGCGCCCCGTCGTGCAGGTCGCGCTCGATGCGGCGCAGTTCGGCGGCGGAGGTGTCCACGGCGTCACGGCGGGTCTCGGTCAGTACGCGCACCCGCTCGGCGAGTTGGCCCTGGCCGGAGCCGAGGACCGCGCCGGTGAGCCGGAAGTGGGCGTGCAGCATGCGGGGGGTGAGCCAGAGCGCGACGAGGAGGAGCACGGCGCCGAGGCCCGCGGCGTAGAAGGCCGAGGTCTGGTCGGTGACCCGGACGAAGCCGTACCAGTACCCGTCCGGCAGGACCCGCCACAGCCCGGCCGCGATCGCGAACCCCTCCAACGGGTACAGCGGCAGCACGAAGGCCAGCAGCGCGGTGGTGAAGCCCGCCGTCATGTCGACCGGCAGCCACAGGAAGTCCCGCCAGGTCGCCGGGTCGCCGAGCATTCCGAAGGTGCGTGCCCACGGATTGGCGTTCGCGGGCAGTGGCCGGTACGCCCGCTGGATCCGCACCCCGCCCCACTCGGCGGCGAGCAGCCGGCGCCAGTCCGCGAACGCCCGCACGCCCGTGAGCACCCACGGAGTGGTGACGAGGCCGATCCCGATCGGGACGAGGACGACGGAGACAAGGGTCAGGCAGAAGCACAGCACCGAGCCGACCAGGGAGATCGGTGTCAGTGCCAGTCCCCGCACGGCCGACAGTGCCACGCCCCGCGTCCGTGTCGCCCCGTCGGTGCGCCGGCCGTCGCTCTTCGTCTCGATGTTCATGCCGTCAGTCTCGCCGAGGCTACGGCTCGGGTCACTGGGCCGAACCCCCCGGTCAGGGGGTGGTGTCAGGTACACCTTCGCGGGGCCCGCTCCGGTCGGCGGCGAGCACCTTCGCCTCCGTCTCGGGGTCCAGCCCGACCGGCGGCCGGTCCGGGCGCCGGGGCGCCGTGCCGCCGATGCCTTGCAGCCAGGTCCAGGTGTCGGCGACGGTGGCGCCGACCGGTCGGCAGCTCAGTCCCGTCGCCAGCGCCCGGGAGACGTCCGCGCTGTGCAGGGCGTCGTGCAGGTCGCTGCCCGGCGGGGTCCACACGGGCAGTTGCCCCCACGGCTCGATGCCGGCGGCCAGGATGGTCTCGGGGGCGGTCCAGCGCGGCTCCGCCGCTCCGCCCGTGGCCGTCGCGCAGGCGTCGAGCAGGTCGCCCATGGTGGTGTGCCCCGGCGGCGAGACCAGGTTGTACGGTCCGCTCAGCTGCTGCTCCACCGCTCCGAGGGTCCAGTCGGCGAGGTCGCGGACGTCGACGTACTGGAGGGGGAGGTCCCGCGGGCCCGGCGCGAGCAGGGGGCCGCCGCGCGCGACGCGGTTCAGCCACCACGGCAGCCGCCCGATGTTCTCGTACGGGCCGAGGATCAGCCCGGCCCTGACGAGCACCGAACGGTCCGCGCCGAAGGCGTCCAGGACGGCCAGCTCGGCGCCCCGCTTGTCCCGGGCGTAGTCGGTCTGCCCGGCGTCCGCCGAGGCGCCGTCGACGAGCGGGGCGTCCTCGGTGTATCCGGCGGGCGGGGCCCAGGCGTACACCGAGCAGCTCGACACGTACACGTACCGGCCGACGCGGCCCCGCAGCAGCCGCGCCGCGTCCCGCACCGCGCCCGGCGCCGCCGACCAGGTGTCGACGACGGCGTCCCACGTGCCGTCGGCCAGGGCGGCGAGCCCGTCGGACGCGGTGCGGTCGCCGTGCAGCGACCGCGCTCCGGGCGGTGCCGCGTGCCGTCCTCGGTGGAAGACGGTCACCTCCCAGCCGCGCCCGAGCGCCGCCTCCACCACGGCCCGCCCCACGAACTCCGTACCGCCCAGCACCAGTAGCCTCATGCCGTTCACTGTGCCCGGCGCGGCGACCGGAGGGAACGCCTGTCTGCCGACAGCAGAGGCAGCGATGGCTCAGCGTCCGCTGGGCGGCGTGTACTTGTAGCCGACGCGCCGCACGGTCTGGATCGTCCGCCGGTGTTCGGCGCCGAGCTTCCGGCGCAGCCGGGCGACGTGCACGTCGACGGTGCGGCCGTCGCCCACGTGTCCGTACCCCCACACCGTGGTGACCAGCCGGTCGCGGGTGTGCACCCGGTGCGGATGCGCGACGAGATGCGCGAGCAGCTCGAACTCCAGGTAGGTCAGGTCGAGTTCACGTCCGTCCACGGCGGCGGTGCGCCGCGCGGTGTCGATGCGTACGAGCGGGTCGCCCTCCTGGCCGTCGCCGCCGTGGCCCCCGGAACCGTCCCCGGTGTCCTTCGGTGCCGGGGCGGATCCGCCCGCCGGCGGGAACGGCGGCTGCTGGTCGGCCGGGACGAGCACCAGGTAGCCGACCATCGGCGGCCGGCCCGGCAGCGCGGGCAGCGTGTGCGGGGGAGCGGGCAGCCAGGTGGCGCCCGGCGGCAGGAGGTCCGCGACGTTCACCACCTCGTCCCGGTCGACGGCACGCAACCGGTGCCGGGGAGCGCCGGGGCCGGCGAGGGCGGTGGCCGGGGCGGGGGAGTCGAGGGTGACGGTGGACAGGGAACGGGGAGTCGCCATGAGACGTCAGCTCTTTCGCGCGAGGGTTCGTCGGGAGGGGCGACGGGCGCGAGTTCGTGATCGGGCGCGTCGCGGAGACGTACGTCGTGCGCGCCGGCCGAAGGCCTGGGTGTACGGCTTTCTAGCGGGCCGGCGCGGTCGTCGCGCGGCAACACACCCGGTCGAAGTCGTCGTGCTGACGGGAAGGCCAGAAGGGCTCGAGGTCATGGCGACCCGTCACTGCGTTCTTCCGGAGGCTGGCCATGGGCCCATTGAAGCAGACACCGGTCCGCGACCGGGAGCCCCCTCTCACTGCGTGGACGCCACCGCGGCACGGAGCCGAGGTCGGTCCGGTCATCCCACCAGGCGTTTGCGCCAGTCCAGTGGCGTGACGGTGATGGCCTTGCCCGGATCGCCGTTCCACTCCGTGGACAGCCCGGCTGCCGTGAAGGCCGCCACGACCTCGTGGCCGACCTTGGTGGTCGTGTCCTCGGAGCCGTCGAAACCGCCGTAGTGCAGGGCGAGTCCGTACCCTTCGGCCGCAGCCTCCGTGCTCTGCTGGTGGAAGAAGACGAAGCCCCGCGCCCCCTCGCGCTCGGCGCCTATCTCCGTCGTGCCGCAGCCGCGGCAGCAGGTGAAGTTCTCCCGGGCGGTGATGCCGGCGGCGTCCAGGGTCTCGAAGACCCGGGTGAGCCGGTCGGGGTCGGTGGTCACGGCGCCCCACGCCTCCTGCTCCGCCAGCCGCTCCAGCCACAGCCGGTCCACCAGCCGCCATGCCTGGTCCTTCGACACCGGCCGCTCTCCGTGCTCACCGCCGACCAGGTGGTCCTCGGCGATCTCGGCCAGCACCCGCCGGCTGTCGTAACCGCAGCGCAGGCGCTCCCGCACGCACTGCTCGACCTTCTCCCGGACGTCGTCCGGCAGTTCCGGGACCTCTTCCTGCGGCCCGAGGTCGATCGGCTCCCAGTCGACGCCGGTGTCCCAGCCGGGCCGCTCGCGCGCCCAGTCGGTCAGGAGATCCGCCACCCGGCCGGGGTCGTCGAGATCCGTCCCGAAGAAGAGGTGCCCGGCGGCTCGGTGCTCCAGCCGGTAGTCCCCGCCCTCCTCGTGCCACACCTGTGCGAACACGTCGGGGATGTCCGGTATCCGCTGGACGATCAGGAACCGGTCTCGGGTGCCGCCGATCCGTGCCACCAGATCGCGCAGCCGGGCCGCCGGAATCCGCGCGTGCGTCTGCCCGTTCTCCGTCTCGGCCTTGATGGCGAGGTCCCCGTCGATCTCCATGCCCCCACGGTGCCACGCACCACTGACAACGCGGTCACCGCGCGGTTCGCGGGCAGCGCGAAGGGGCGCCCACCGTCGCGGTGGACGCCCCTGCGGGCGGAGCGGGGCGGGGCCGGATCAGACCTGGCCGGCCTTCTCCAGGGCCGTGCAGCAGGTGTCCACCAGCAGGCGGGTCACCACGTACGGGTCGACGTTGGCGTTCGGACGGCGGTCCTCGATGTAGCCCTTGCCGTCCTTCTCGACCTGCCACGGGATGCGGACCGAGGCACCGCGGTCGGAGACGCCGTAGGAGTACTCGTTCCACGGGGCGGTCTCGTGCAGGCCGGTGAGGCGGTCGTCGATGCCGGCGCCGTAGTTCTTGACGTGGTCCATCGGCTTGGAGCCCTCACCGAGCGACTCGGCGGCGGTGATGATCGCGTCGTAGCCCTCGCGCATCGCCTTGGTGGAGAAGTTGGTGTGCGCGCCCGCGCCGTTCCAGTCGCCCTTGACCGGCTTGGGGTCGAGGGTGGCGGAGACCTCGAAGTCCTCGGCCGTGCGGTAGAGCAGCCAACGGGCCACCCACAGCTGGTCGGAGACCTCCAGCGGCGCCAGCGGGCCGACCTGGAACTCCCACTGGCCCGGCATGACCTCGGCGTTGATGCCGGAGATGCCCAGGCCCGCCTTCAGGCAGTTCTCCAGGTGCGCCTCGACGACGTCACGGCCGAAGATCTCGTCCGAGCCGACACCGCAGTAGTAGCCGCCCTGCGCGGCCGGGAAGCCGCCCTCGGGGAAGCCGAGCGGGCGGGCGCCCTTGAAGAAGGTGTACTCCTGCTCGATGCCGAAGATCGGCTCCTGCGCGGCGAAGCGCTCGGAGAGTTCGGCCAGCGCGGCGCGGGTGTTGGTCGGGTGCGGGGTCATGTCCGTGTCGAGGACCTCGCACAGCACCAGGATGTCGTCGCCGCCGCGGATCGGGTCGGGGCAGGAGAAGACCGGCTTGAGCACGCAGTCCGAGGAGCTGCCCTCGGCCTGGTTGGTGGAGGAGCCGTCGAAGCCCCAGATCGGCAGGGCGTCCAGGCCCGCGGGGGCGTCCGTGATGATCTTCGTCTTGGAACGGAGCTTGGCCGTCGGCTCGGTGCCGTCGATCCAGATGTACTCGGCCTTGAAGGTCACGGGGACACATCCTTCGGGGGTGGGTCTGGGCGCACTGCGGGTGCTGCGGCGCCGGGGCAAGCGGGGCGTCGCGTCTACTGCGGAGCAGCGTGCCAACAGGCGATTTCCCGTCCGTTGCCCGTATGTGAACCCCGTGTTACCTGGTGCCGGTGTGGCGCGTCTCTCAGTGATCCCGTCACGACTCCCGCCCGTCCCCGGCCGCCGCCTCCCGCACGCCGGTCAGGAAGGAGCCGATTGCCGCCAACTCCCGCTCGTCGTAACTCCGCAGCAGCTCCACCACCTGACCGATCAGCGGCCCGAAGTGGGACCGACCGAGGGTGACCGCCCGCTCGTCCACCTCGACGGTGACCCTGCGCCGGTCCCGCTCGTCGCGCACCCGCCGCACATGGCCGGCCCGTTCCAGCCGGTCGACCAGGGCCGTGGTCCCCGCCGAGTTCAGGCCGAGAGCGGCGCCCAGCCGCCCGGCGGTCATCCCCTCACCCGCCCGCGACGCGTCCATGAGCGCGATCAGCGCGCGGACGTCGGTGGGGTGCATGCCGTTGCGCTGCGCGAACCGCGCGCTGTGCGCGCCCAGTTCGACGGCGACCGCGCGCAGCAGATGGACGATCTCCATCTCCGGTCCCTGCTCGGACATGGGGCGTCGCCTCCGGCTATCATCTCGCTCAACAAATATCTCGCTGAGCGAGAGAATACTGGGCGTGAGGGAAGACCGAGAAGCAGGGGGCCCGCTCATGAGCGCTCGCGACACGTACGACGCCGACCGTTTCCATGCCGCGTACGACAAGGTCATGGCCAGGTGGCCGACGCGGCCCGAGCCGGTGACCGTCCCCACGCCCTTCGGCGTGACGCACGTCCACGTGACCGGCCCGGCCGACGGCCCGCCGCTCGTCCTCCTCCCCGGTGGCGGTGCGGCCACCTCGGCCTCCTGGTACGCCCAGGCCGGTGAACTGTCCCGCACCCACCGCCTCCACGCGGTCGACCTGATCGGCGCCCCCGGGCGCAGCACGCCGGCCGGCGACCGCCACCCCCGTACGGTCGCCGACCTCGCCGGCTGGCTGGACGCGCTCCTGGACGGCCTCGGCATCGACGAGACGGACCTCGGCGGGCACTCCTACGGCGCCTGGATCGCCCTGCACCACGCCCTGCACGCACCCGAGCGGGTACGCCGCCTGTTCCTCCTGGACCCGACCCAGTGCTTCGCCGGGTTCAAGGCGGCCTACCTGCTGCGCGCACTGCCGATGCTGCTGCGGCCCACGCCCCGCCGGGTCCGCGCCTTCCTGGAGTGGGAGACCGGTGCGACTCCCCTCGACCCCGACTGGGCGGCCCTCCAGGAGGCCGCCGTCGGCTTCCCCGGCCGCGGGCCGGTGACCGGACCGCGTCCGGCGCCGGACGCGCTGCGCGGACTGGATCTGCCGGTCCTGCTGCTCCTGGCCGGGAACAGCAGGACCCATGACCCGTCCGAGGTGGCGGCCCGGGCGCGGGCGCTGCTGCCGCGCGTGGAGGTGGCCGTCCTGCCGGACGTGTCCCACCACGCGCTGCCGCAGTGTGCCCCGCCCGGACTGGGCCGCCGCCTCGGCGGTTTCCTCGCTCCGTCGGGTGGCTGAGCCTCAGCCCACCTTCTCGATCAGCGCCCGCCGGATCAGGAACTTGCCCTGCTCCCGGACCTGTTCGAACGCCGCGTTGTTGAGCAGTACGCAGCTTCCCGAGACGGAATCGACCTCCACCGTCGTGGACTTGTCGTTGTCGAGGTTGGTCACCTTGAGCTTGGTGCCCACCGGGAACTCGTTGCTGGACGCGGCAGGGGCGCCGCCCTCGCCGGAGACGGTGACGGTGGAGCCGTCGCAGACCTGCTCACCGGCCTGTGCGGCACCTCCGGCCTGGTCCCCGGCCTGCTGGCCGGCGTCCTGGCCCGTCTCCTCCTGCCCGGCGTCCTGACCAGCCTCCTGGCCGTCCTGCGGCGGCTGCGGGGCCTGGGAGTCCTGAGCCGACTCCCCAACCGCGCACCCGGACGCCGCCTGCTTGCGCCCTATCTCCGCGATGACCGCCTCGCGGTTGGCGATCCGGGCCTCCGACTGGGCGTCGGGATCGGCCCGCTGGCCGTCGATGAACCGCTGGTTGTTGCCGAGCGCGGTGGCCAGGCCCTGGCAGACGGAGGAGTCCTGGGCGGCCTTCGTCTGCGCGTTCTGGGTGGTCTGCGAGGCGTTCGAGGCGTTCGCCGCCACGAACGCCCCACCGCCGGCCACCGCCGCCGCGCTGACCAGCAGCGCGATCTTCTTCTTCGTGCCGAGAGTTCTCCTGCGCGACATGCGCGCCTCCTGAAGAGGTAGGGGAGCGTACGCCGCTATGTACGAGATACCGAACGGAGTTACTCAGCGGTCGCGTCGATGCGCACGGGTAACCTGCGTCACACACCGCCCTGTTCGTACGCCACCACGTGGTCGTTCACGTACCGGAGCAGGCCCTCCGTCTGCCGGGTGAGCGCGGCCTCCCCGGCCTCCGACCCGTCGCCCCACTGGCCGTTCGCGAACACCACCGACCGTACGGTCATCAGCCGCCTGAAGACGCCGGCCGACCCGGGCGGCACCGTCGGCAGCCCCGCCTCGGGCGGCGGGTCGAGCGAGACCGTCTGGTACGTCACCGGGTCCATGGAGGCCATCGCGAACACCGTCCCGGCATCCTCCGCGCGCACGAAGCTCGCCACGGTCACGCTCACCTGCGAGCGCCGCTCGGCGTCCGTGAACAGGGCCGCGGTGAGCCGCAGGCAGCCCTCGCCCTGGTCGACCAGGGCGGCGAGCTGCGGCGACATGCCCTGCGCGCACTCGGTGGTGGTGACCAGGTCGACGCGCTTGTACCGGGAGCCGTCGGACAGCCGCACGTTCGTCTCCGGGAAGGCCTGCTCCGGGCGCACCACCGGGCGGGCCAGCAGCGAGGGCAGGGCGGAGGGCGCGCCGGAGGGCGGGGCGGCGGTGACGGAGGGGTCGGCGGCGGCCGTGGCGGTCGCCGTGGCGGGTGGCGCGGCCCGGTCGTCGTCGCCGCTGCCGCCGGTGTACATCAGGGTGCCGGCGGCGATGGCCACGACGAGGACGCCGCCGGTCGCCGCGAGAACCGCGAACCGGGTGCGGCGGCGTCTGCGTATTCGGTGCTGCTCGGCCGTCCAGGAGGCCGCAGCCGTCGCGGGGCCGTGCGGCCCGTATTGAGCGGGCTGCGTGTGCTGCCCGTGCTGAGTGTGCTGCGGGTACGGTCCGTACGATCCGTGCTGCCCGTACGCTCCGTGCTGCGGTCCTTGATCATCGTGGGTCATGGCGGCGCAGGGTAACAGCGCGGACAGCCCTGAGTCCCGGCGCCCGACAAGGCGTTGCCTAACGGGACAGAGCGTCCCGAATCGCCTCATCGGTGCGGCCCACGACGGCCGTTCCGTCGTCCGCCGTGATGATCGGACGCTGGATCAGCTTCGGGTGCTCGGCGAGCGCGGTGACCCAGCGATCGCGTGACGCCTCGTCACGGGGCCAGTCCTTCAGACCCAGTTCCTTGGCCGCGGCCTCCTGGGTGCGGGTGATGTCCCACGGCTCCAGGCCGAGACGGGTGAGCACCTCGCGGATCTCGTCCTCGCTCGGCACGTCCTCCAGGTAGCGGCGGACGGTGTAGTCGGCACCCTCGGCGTCGAGCAGGCTGACCGCGCTGCGGCACTTCGAACAGGCCGGGTTGATCCAGATCTCCATGCCGACACCGTAGCCCGAGGGCGCGAAAACCCGTTCACCCCGTGCGCCACAGTGGCCCCGAAAGCCCTTGTGGCCAGGGCCTTTTGTCAGTGGTGGGCGGTAAAATAGAAGCAGTGTTCGAGGGTGTCGCCGGGAGGTCCGGACGGCGCCCTGACCGCGACAGGAGGATGCTCGTGCCCGCTGCCGCACTGAAGCCGAAGCCGTTGCCCACCCAGTCCACCGCCAAGCGGCCCGTCCTGCTCGACCTGCCCTACGAACCCGTGGAGAAGCGTCCGCTGCCGGCGGGCCGTCCCCGCGAGTGGTACGTCTCGCACAACCGCCGGCTCAAGGCGATGCGGCTCGCCATCGCCCTGCTCGACTCCGGCGTCTACCTGCCGAACCAGGCGCGCAACGAGAGGATACGGAGCGCTGCCGAGACGATCGGCGTCCACCCGCCGTCGGACACGACGTGCCACATGGTGCGGGCGCTGATGCGGTACTCGCGGTGAGCGGGGCGCAGGGTGCCGTTCGTTTCGCGGTGCCCTGCGTCTGGTCGCCGTCCTGGGGGCTGCCGCCCCCAGGCCCCCCGCTTCGGCCTGAACGGCCTCGTCCTCGAGCGCCGGACGGGCTGACAGTGCCCGGTGGGCGACCTAGTAGGACGTCCGGAAGTTGGCGTACCCGATCAGGACGATCAGCGCGGCCACGCAACCCAGCACCACGGCGGTGGACACCCACGACGACCGGCGTCCGGAGCGGCCCACGTGCTCGGGGTCGGCGCGGAAGGGCACCGGTCCGGGCGGGTTCTCCTTCCAGCGCGCGGCGAGCATCCTGGCGCGTGCGGAGGGTTCCTTGTGCTCGGCACCGTCCGCCCACTTGATGTCGAACTCGCGCTCTTCGTCGTCCCGCTCGGACATGTCCGGTCCCTCTCCCCGTCCCCTGACTCGAACAACCGTGTCAGTAAACATGATCCTGGGCCCGTTCCTCCCTGTGAAGCTTTTCGGCCAACGAGCCAATGAGCCTGCGGGCCTGCGGGCCGGCGAGCCGCCGGACAACGACGGCGCCCCCGCCCCTGCTGACGAGCAGGAGACAGGGGCGCCGGACGACCCGGTCCGGCCTGAGCCGGCCCGGGCGTCGATCACACGTCAAAGTACATCTCGAACTCGTGCGGGTGCGGACGCAGCTGCAGCGGCGCGATCTCGTTCGCGCGCTTGAAGTCGATCCACGTCTCGATCAGGTCCGGCGTGAAGACGTCGCCCTGGAGGAGGAACTCGTGGTCGGCCTCCAGGCGGTCCAGGACCGCGCCGAGGGAGGTCGGGACCTGCGCCACGTTCGCGTGCTCCTCGGGAGCCAGCTCGTAGAGGTCCTTGTCGATCGGCTCGGCCGGCTCGATCTTGTTCTTGATGCCGTCCAGGCCCGCGAGCAGCAGGGCCGAGAAGGCCAGGTACGGGTTGCCGGAGGCGTCCGGGGCGCGGAACTCGACGCGCTTGGCCTTCGGGTTCGAGCCCGTGATCGGGATACGCATCGCGGCCGAGCGGTTGCGCTGCGAGTACACCAGGTTCACCGGCGCCTCGAAGCCCGGCACCAGGCGGTGGTAGGAGTTCACCGTCGGGTTGGTGAAGGCCAGCAGCGACGGGGCGTGCTTGAGGATGCCGCCGATGTAGTAGCGGGCGGTGTCGGACAGGCCGGCGTAGCCCTGCTCGTCGTAGAAGAGCGGCTCGCCGCCCGTCCACAGCGACTGGTGGACGTGCATGCCCGAGCCGTTGTCACCGAAGATCGGCTTCGGCATGAAGGTCGCCGTCTTGCCGTTCTTCCACGCCACGTTCTTCACGATGTACTTGAAGAGCTGGAGGTCGTCGGCCGCGGCGAGCAGCGTGTTGAACTTGTAGTTGATCTCCGCCTGGCCAGCGGTGCCCACCTCGTGGTGCTGGCGCTCGACCTGGAGGCCGGACCGCTCCAGCTCCAGGGAGATCTCGGCGCGCAGGTCGGCGAAGTGGTCGACCGGCGGGACCGGGAAGTAGCCGCCCTTGTAGCGGACCTTGTAACCGCGGTTGTCCTCCAGCGCACCGGTGTTCCAGGCGCCGGCCTCGGAGTCGATGTGGTAGAAGGACTCGTTCTCCCTGGTGGCGAAACGCACCGAGTCGAAGACGTAGAACTCCGCCTCCGGGCCGAAGAACGCCGTGTCGGCGATGCCCGTGGAGGCCAGGTACGCCTCGGCCTTCTTCGCCACGTTCCGCGGGTCGCGGGAGTACTGCTCGCCCGTGATCGGGTCGTGGATGAAGAAGTTGATGTTGAGGGTCTTGTCCCGGCGGAACGGGTCGACACGCGCGGTGGACAGGTCGGGGCGCAGGGACATGTCCGACTCGTGGATGGCCTGGAAGCCGCGGATCGAGGATCCGTCGAAGGCCTGCTCGTCATCGGGGTCGAACGCGGCGGCGGGCAACGTGAAGTGCTGCATGACGCCCGGCAGGTCGCAGAACCGGACGTCGACGAACTTGACGTCCTCGTCGGCGATGTACTTCTTGGCCTCGTCGGCGTTCTGGAACATCCAGCTCCTCCTACTCCCGACCGTCCCGCCGGGGTGGTAGATCGTTCGTGCGGCCAGTGCGGGTGGCACACGCTTCCTCGACCCTAGGGACGGGTGATTTCTCGGGCGTGACCCATTTGTTTCGCAGAAGTTAACCGGCTCCGTTCCAGCGTAGGCCTCATCCGGGCCCGCCACACCCCGCCGTACGCCGCTCCGCGGCCTCCGCGCCCACCCTCCGTCCGGCGGTCATATACGGGCGCAGTACCGTGGACGGGTGGACAACAGGCAAGCAATCGGATCGTGGCTTTCCGGGCCGCGCGCGGCCATCGAAGAGGCCGGCGCCGATCTCGGATACCGGGGTGAGCAGCTCGGTCTGCCCGAGGACGGACCGGGCTCGATCGCCCGTCCGGGCAGGCGGATCGGCGCCCTGGCCGTCGACTGGGCCCTGTGCCTCCTGATCGCATACGGCCTGATCACGGACGGCTACGACCAGGCGACCGGCAACTGGGCCCTGCTGATCTTCTTCGTGCTGAGCGTGCTGACCGTCGGCACGGTCGGCTTCACCCCGGGCAAGCGCCTCTTCGGCCTGCGCGTGCTGGACCTGGGCACGGGCCGCCCGAGCCCCCTGCGCGGCCTGCTGCGCTCGGCCCTGCTGTGCGTGGCCCTCCCGGCGCTGATCTGGGACCGCGACGGCCGGGGCCTGCACGACCGGCTGGCGCGCACCGTGGAAGTACGGATCTGACGCGACGCGTACGGATCTGACGCGACGCGTACGGTTTGATGCGACGCGTACGTTACGGCGATGGGGCGCCCGGAGTGATCCGGGCGCCCCATCGCCGTAACGGCGTCTCGAAGTCCTACGGGGTCAACGCTGCCTGGGGTTGCCGCCCCGGGGCATGCGCATGCCCTTCGGCATCGGGCCCTTGGGCAGCGGCATGTTGCTCATCAGGTCGCCCAGGGCGCGCAGCCGGTCGTTGGTCACCGTGACCTGCGGGCCGCTCAGGACGCGGGGGAGCTTGAGCATGGTCGTGCGGAGCTTCTTCAGCTCGACCTGGCCCTCGCCGGTGCCCACGACCAGGTCGTGCACGGGCACGTCGGCGACGATGCGGTTCATCTTCCGCTTCTCGGCGGCGAGCAGGGACTTCACCCGGTTCGGGTTGCCCTCCGCGACCAGCACGATGCCGGCCTTGCCGACCGCGCGGTGCACCACGTCCTGGTTCCGGTTCATCGCCACCGCGGGGGTGGTCGTCCAGCCCCGGCCGATGTTGTCCAGCACGGCCGCCGCGGCGCCGGGCTGTCCCTCCATCTGGCCGAAGGCCGCCCGCTCGGCCCGGCGTCCGAAGACGATCGCCGTCGCGAGGAAGGCGAGCAGCACGCCCAGGATGCCTGCGTAGATGGGGTGACCGATCAAGAAACCGATCGCGAGGAGGACACCGAAAACGACGATGCCGACACCCGCGAGTACAAGACCGATCTTCTTGTCGGCCTTGCGGGTCATCTTGTAGGTCAGAGCGATCTGCTTCAGTCGCCCGGGATTCGCAGCGTCCGCTGCAGGTTCCTTCCTCGCCATGGCACGAAGTCTACGTGCCCCCGAAAGCGCCGACGACGGCAGTGCCCGGCGCGGGGAGACGGGACGGCGGCGGGATCGGGATCAGGGGCGGCCGGCGACGGACTGCCGCAGCACGCGCTCCGTCTCGATCCGGTCCTTGGCGCGACGGCGGTCCTCCAGGACGGAGGTCCAGGCGTTGCGCCGGGCGGTGCGCTGACCACTGCTCATCAGCAGCGACTCGACGGCCCGCAGGGCGGTGGTGAAGGACGGGATGGCGGTGGCGCGAACGGCGGTGGCGCGAACGGGCGCGGCCTGCATCGTGGAGGTCCCCCCTCGGTACGGCTCCGGGCACGGAGACGGGTGTACGTGCTGTGATTTCAGGGTCACTGATTGGTGTTACCAGGGCGTGACCCCCCGGTCAAACGGACATGAAGCCGCGATGCCGGGGGCCGGAACGGCGTCGCGGCCCCGACCGGTGTCCTCATCTGCGAGGACGGTCGGGACCGCGACGTATCGGCCATTACTGGCGAGTAGTGACTTGTGCGTGAATTCACACGGTGGTGGAGTTACGCTGCTCCATCGCCATCCGGTAGAGCCGTCCGGCCCGGTACGACGACCGCACCAGCGGGCCCGACATCACACCGGAGAAGCCGATCTGCTCGGCCTCCTGCTGCAGCTCCACGAACTCCTGCGGCTTGACCCAGCGCTCCACGGGGTGGTGGCGCACCGACGGGCGCAGGTACTGCGTGATGGTGATCAGCTCGCAGCCGGCCTCGTGCAGCTGCTTCAGCGCCTCGCTGATCTCCTCACGGGTCTCACCCATGCCGAGGATCAGGTTGGACTTGGTGACCAGACCGTAGTCGCGGGCCTCGGTGATGACCTTCAGGGAGCGCTCGTAGCGGAAGCCGGGGCGGATGCGCTTGAAGATGCGGGGAACCGTCTCGACGTTGTGCGCGAAGACCTCGGGGCGGGAGGCGAAGACCTCCTGGAGGAGCTCCGGCACCGCGTTGAAGTCGGGGGCCAGCAGCTCGACCTTGGTGCGGCCGTCCGCGCGCTCGGCCGTCTGCTGGTGGATCTGGCGCACCGTCTCGGCGTACAGCCAGGCACCGCCGTCCGGCAGGTCGTCACGGGCGACGCCGGTGATGGTCGCGTAGTTCAGGTCCATGGTGACCACGGACTCGCCGACCCGGCGCGGCTCGTCGCGGTCGAGCGCCTCGGGCTTGCCGGTGTCGATCTGGCAGAAGTCGCAGCGCCGGGTGCACTGGTCGCCGCCGATGAGGAAGGTCGCCTCGCGGTCCTCCCAGCACTCGTAGATGTTGGGGCAGCCGGCTTCCTGGCAGACGGTGTGCAGGCCCTCGCTCTTCACGAGGTTCTGCATCTTGGTGTACTCGGGGCCCATTTTCGCCCGGGTCTTGATCCACTCGGGCTTGCGCTCGATGGGGGTCTGGCTGTTGCGGACCTCCAGGCGCAGCATCTTGCGTCCGTCGGGTGCGACTGCGGACACGACCGGCTCCCTAGCGTTTGATTCTTCGGCGTGCCCCAGGGTACGCCCGTTGATTTGTTGGTCGGCGTTGGTGCTGGCCTCGCTGGGGGCTGCCGCCCCCAGGCCCCCGTTGTCGGCCTGAACGGCCTCGTCCTCAAACGCCGGACGGGCTGGAAATATGCCCGGAGTTCACGCTGCCGGGGTCTTCTCGATCACCCGCGGCTTCAGTTCCGCGTTCTCCAGGACGTCGCGCAGGTGGCGCTCGGCCACCGGCAGGACCTCCTCGATGGTCACGTCGCGGCCCAGCTCGTTCGCGAGCGAGGCGACGCCCGCGTCGCGGATGCCGCAGGGGATGATCCGGTCGAACCACTTGTTGTCGGGGTTCACGTTCAGGGCGAAGCCGTGCATGGTGACGCCCTTGGCGACCCGGATGCCGATCGCGGCGATCTTGCGGTCCTCGCGGCGCTGGCCGGCGTTGGACGGGGCGTACTCGGGCCCGTTCATCCGCGGGTCGAACTCCTCGTCGGTCAGCCGGGGGTCGAAGTCCAGGGACAGCCCGCCGAGCGCCGGGCGCCGATCGAGCGGGTCGCCCAGCACCCACACCCCGCTGCGGCCCTCGACCCGGGTGGTCTCCAGGCCGAACTCCGCGCAGGTGCGGATCAGGGCCTCCTCCAGCCGCCGCACGTGCGCCACCACGTCCACCGGGCGCGGGAGCTTCTGGATCGGGTAGCCCACCAGCTGGCCCGGACCGTGCCAGGTGATCTTGCCGCCGCGGTCCACGTCGACGACCGGCGTGCCGTCCAGCGGGCGCTCGCTGTCCTCGGTGCGCCGGCCGGCGGTGTAGACCGGCGGGTGTTCGAGGAGCAGCACCGTGTCGGGGACCTCGTCGGCGAACCGCGCGGCGTGCACCCGGCGCTGCTCGTCCCACGCCTCCTGGTACTCGACGCGTTCGGCACCGAACCCCATTCGGACGAACCGCAGCTCACTCACGGCAAGTGCCTCCCTGGAAGGTCGTAAGGCACGAACCGTGCCCACGCCACTGTACGACCGTCCGGCCGTCGTCAGCCGGGCGGGCAATCCTCACACGATCGGATGAATGCCGGTCGAAGTGTGCGATCGGGTGCTCACTCTCCGCTACATTCACGCCGTTCACGAGGCCATAAGGGCTGCTCACAGGCGCTCCGGGCACATCGAACGGCCCGGAAGGCAGGAGACCGCACCGCACCATGACGGAACGACCCGCGCAGCGCACCCCCAACCGCCAGCTCGCCGCGCTCATCGCCGAAGCGGGGTTCTCCAACGCGGGTCTCGCGCGTCGCGTCGACCAGCTCGGACTCGAACACGGCCTGGACCTGAGATACGACAAGACGTCCGTCACCCGGTGGCTGCGCGGCCAGCAGCCCCGCGGCACCACCCCGGCCCTGATCGCCGAGGTCTTCACCCGGCGTCTGGGCCGCCGCCTGACCGCCCAGGACCTCGGCCTGGACGCCTGCGCCCCCGTCTAC
The DNA here is from genome assembly GCF_031597775.1 of Streptomyces sp. BB1-1-1. Taxonomy (NCBI): domain Bacteria; kingdom Bacillati; phylum Actinomycetota; class Actinomycetes; order Kitasatosporales; family Streptomycetaceae; genus Streptomyces; species Streptomyces sp. BB1-1-1. The sequence continues at coordinate 6,186,136 of NZ_CP134203.1, forward strand.
GCGGGGCTTGAGTTCGCCGCCTCCCCGGACGAGGCCGTCGACATCGTCGGCGGGCTGTGGCGCAAGGACTCCGGCAGCCACGCCGAACTGCGCAAGATCGCCTTCACCCCGGCGGGCCTCGTCGTGCCCAGCCGGGACTGGCTGATCGGCCGCGCCGACGAGAAGGTGGCCCGCGTCGAGGTGCCCGTACGCATCCCCGCGCAGGGCCGCCCGGCGACCACCCCCCGGATCGCCGTCCCGCTCGACCCCTCCCGCCGGCGGGCCCCGGCCGAGCGCGGGCCCGGCCAGAAGGTCACCGGCGGCGACCTCGCCGCGCTGCGCTCGGTCGGCGAGCTGTTCCGCAGCCTGGACGACCGGTACGGCGGCGGACACGCCCGCCAGGCCCTGGTGCGCTACCTGGAGCACGAACTGGAGCCGATGCTGCGCGGCACCTACGGCGAGCAGACCGGCCGCCGGCTGTTCGCCGCCGCCGCCGACCTGACCCGGCTCGCGGGCTGGACCTCGTACGACATCGCCGCGCACGGTCTCGCCCAGCGCTACTTCGTGCAGGCGCTGCGGCTGTCGCAGGCGGCCGGCGACCGGGCGTACGGCTCGTACGTGCTGGTCACCATGAGCCGCCAGGCCGTCTACCTGGGCCACGGGCGGGAGGCCGTGCAGCTCGCGCGGGTGGCACAGCAGGGGGTGGGGACCTCCGCGCCGCCGGTCGTGCAGACGCTCCTGCACGCCGCCGAGGCGCGGGCGCACGGCCTGCTCGGCGAGGTGCGGGCCTGCACCGCCTCGCTGGTCAGGGCCGAGCGCGCGCTGGAGACCGCCCGGCCCGGCGACGAGGTGCCGCACTGGGCGCGCTTCTTCGACGAGGCGCAGCTCGCCGACGAGTTCGGGCACTGCCACCGCGATCTGCAGCAGTTCCGCGCCGCCGCCCAGCACGCGGAACGCTCGCTGCAACTGCGCGCCCCCGTCTACGCCCGTAGCCGGCTGTTCTGCCGGATCGTCCTCGCCACCGCCCGCCTCGGCCTCGGCGAACTCGACCAGGCCTGCCAGCTGGCCGCCGAGGCGGCCGGGCAGGCGGCCGAGATGCGGTCGGTGCGCGCGACGGAGTACGTACGCGACTTCGAACGGCGCCTGGAGCCGTACCGGGACGCCGCGCCGGTACGGGGGTACCGGGACAAGGTGGCGGCACTGGGGTAGCCGGGGCGCGCGTCGGCTAGGCGGCTCGGGCCGTCGGCAGGGGGTCGGCGCTGTGCATCGGCCGGCCCGCCCCCAGGTCCGTCAGGATCGCCGCGGACGCCCGGTGGCCCGAGTGCAGCGCGCCCTGGACGGTGCTGGTGTCGCGGTGGTCGCCGCACACGTACAGGCCGGCCAGCAGCCGTACCGGCCGGCGCAGGTCGTGCGGTGCGCGCATCGCGGGCACCGCCTCGGGCGTGTGGTGCACGGCGAGGGTCTCCCAGCGCGTGGTCGGGATGCCGTAGAGGCGGGACAGGTGGATGCGTACGGCCGTGTCGACGTCGGACGGGGGAGGGCCGAGCACCGTGGAGGAGACGAGGGCGCGTCCGGCCGGCGCGCGGGACGGGTCCACGTGGCTGACCACGGCCGTGTGGGCGACCGGGCCGCCGCGGTCCGCGTCCAGCAGCAGCCAGGCGCCGGTCGTCGGCGGTTCGTCGGTCGTGTGGTGCACGACCGTCACCGGATGGAAGTCCGGGACGCGCAGCCCCGGCAGCAGCTCGGCCGCGGCGCGGGCGTCGGTCGCCACCAGCACGGCCCGGCAGCGGATGACGCCGTGCTCCGCGGTGGCCACGGCGTTGGTGGCGACCGACGTGACCCGGACGCCGGTGTGCACGGTGCCGGGCGGCAGCGCCCGCGTCAGCAGCTCCGGCAGCGCCTCGGCGCCGCCCTCGGGCAGCCCGAGCCGCCCGCCGGCGAAGGCGCGCAGCGCGAGGTCGGCGCACCGGCTGGAAGTCGTGAGGTCCGGGTCGCACAGCAGGGCGGCGAGCAGCGGGCGCAGGAAGCCGTCGATCGTGCGGGCCGGCAGCCCGCGCACCGCGAGCGCCTGGGCGGCGGGCAGCTCCGGGCGGGCCAGCAGCCGTTCGACCGGGGTGCTCGCCAGGCGGGTCAGCGCGGCGCCGAGCCGGGCCTGGTCGACGGCGGTGCCGAGCGGGGCGCCCGCCCGGGGGCGGGGCACGATCGCGGGACTCCCGGACGCTCGGGGCGCGTTGGTTGGGCGCCGGGGCGCGGGAACGGACCGAGGGGCGCTCGCGAGGGCGCGCACCGCATGGAGTGCGCCCCTTGCGCCCCGTGCGCCCGCCGGGGCGCCCGCGCGGTGGTGACGGCCCTCGCTGTGCAGCAGCACCCCGGGGGCGAAGGGCAGCAGCGCGAGGCCGTCGAGCCCGGGGGTGCGGCGCAGTTCGGGATACGCCGTGGACAGCAGTTGTCCGATTCTGTCGAGCCGGAAGCCGTCGACCTTCTCGGTGGCCATCCGGCCGCCCACGCCATGGGCGGCCTCCAGGACCGTGGTCGTCACTCCTGCGCTGGTCAGCCGATGCGCCGCGGCGAGTCCGGCGATCCCGGCCCCCACGACGACGACGTCCGCCTGGTACGCGGGCTCAAGCACGTGCCCCTCCTCGAGGTTGCGCGGCCGCTGGAGACGTCATGCCCCCAACCGGCTTGAGGGATACCCGAGTTCGAGTCGAGGTTAGGGCCGGAAACGGTCAAGGGGAGTCGCGCGGAGACAGAGCACGGTCGCACGGCGGTCGCATACGGGCGCGGCATGGCCTCATGCGGTCGTCACGTGATCGGCACACGGTCGGGAAGCGGCGGGGACCGCCCTCACCTCACAGCGCCGCCCGGATCGCCCCGTCGATCTCCGGGAACGCGAAGCGGAAACCCGAGTCCAGCAGGCGGGCCGGCAGGACCCGGGCGCTGCCCAGGACGTCACCGGCCATTTCGCCGAGCGCCGCGCGCAGGACCGGGGCGGGCACCGCGAAGGGGGCCGGGCGGCGCAGTACGCGCCCCATGGCCGCGGTGATCTCACGGTTCGTCAGCGGGTGCGGGGCGGTCAGGTTGAAGGGGCCGGACAGGTCGTCGCGATCCAGCAGGTGCCGGATCGCCGCCACTTCGTCGTGCAGTGCCACGAAGGACCAGTACTGGGACCCGTCGCCCAGCCGCCCGCCGAGCCCCGCCCGGAAGAGCGGGAAGAGCCGCCCCCAGGCCCCGCCCCCGCGGGCGACGACCAGCCCGGTCCGCACGAACACCGTCCGTACGCCCGCCTCCCGGGCCGGGGCCGCCGCGGCCTCCCACTCCACGCACAGGGACGGCAGGAAACCCTCGCCCGCGGGCGCGCTCTCGTCGACGGCACGGTCGCCGGTCTCCCCGTAGAAGCCGATCGCGCTGCCGTTCACGAAGACCCGCGGAGGCCGCTCCAGCGAGGCGACGGCCTCCGCGAGCGCCGTCGTGCCGTGCACCCGGCTGCTGCGGATGCGCGTCTTGTACGCGTCGGTCCAGCGGCGGTCGCCCACCCCGGCCCCGGCCAGATTGACCAAGGCGTCGCACCCGTCGAGCCCGGCCGCGTCCACGCGTCCGTCCTCGGGATCCCACCGGACCTCGTCCGCGTTCCGGGGCACGTGGCGCACCAGGCGCACCACGTCGTGCCCGTCCGCGGTCAGGGACCGCACCAGTGCGCTGCCGATGAGGCCGGACGCACCGGCCACCGCGACGCGGGAACGTCCCCTGTCCTTGCGTCCATCGTCCATGCGCCCATCCTGCCGCGTGACCCGGGAAAAACCCCGGACCGCTCTCCGGTCCGGCGTCGTACAGTGACCGTCATGCCAGCTCCGCACATACGCCGGGCCAGGTCCGAGGACGAGCAGCCGCTGCGCCTGCTCGACCTCGAAACCTGGTCCTACCAGCACGCCGTCTCGCCTCCGCCGGAACCGGACCAGGCCTTCTTCAGCGAGCGCTCGGGCCCCGCCGACCACCTGGTCGCCGAACTCGGCGGCGCCGTCGTCGGCTACGTCCGACTCGGCTTCCCCACGCCCCTGGCCGCCAACTCCCACGTGCGCCAGATCCGCGGCCTCGCCGTCTCCGACGCGGCCCGCGGCAACGGCGCCGGCCGCGCGCTCGTCCGGGCCGCCGTGGCGGAGGCCCGCCGCCTGGGCGCCCGGCGCATCACCCTGCGGGTCCTCGGCCACAACACTGCGGCCCGCAAGCTCTACGAGTCCGAGGGCTTCGTCGTGGAGGGCGTGCAGCCGGAGGAGTTCCACCTCGACGGCGAGTACGTCGACGACGTGCTGATGGGGCGGTCGCTGACCGGCCCCTGACGCTCACGACGTGACCGGCTCGCCCGTGTCCACCGCCTCCGTCGCCTCCGCCGCGCGCCGCGCCTCGTCGGCCACCTCGTCCGCCGTCAGCACGTAACCGGTCCGGGCGTCGGAGGTGGAGCGGGCGAAGACCACGCCGTACACCCGGCCGTCGGTGGTCAGCAGCGGTCCGCCCGAGTTGCCGGGGCGGACCGTGGAGCGGATCGAGTAGATCTCCCGGGTGACGTTCGCGTCGCTGTAGATGTTCTGCCCGGTCGCCCGTATCCGGTTCGCCACCGTCGCCGCCCGCAGGTCCAGGTCGCCGTCCTGCGGGTAGCCCGCGACCACCGCGGGGTCGCCGCGCCCCGCGTCGTCGTCGAACCGCAGGACGGGCGCGGACAGGTCCGGGACGTACAGCACGGCCACGTCCTCGCTCGGGTCGAACAGCACCACCCGCGCCTCGTACGCGGGTCCGACCCCGCCGACCCGCACCGTCGGGTCGTCGATGCCGGCCACCACGTGGGCGTTGGTCATCACGTGCTCCGGCGCGTAGACGAAGCCGCTGCCCTCCCGGCCCTGGGTGCCGGCGACGCCCTCGACCTTCACCGTGCTGAGCTTGGCCGCGTTGGTGGCCGCCGCCGTGACGCTGTCCCCGGAGGGCTCGGCGACCTCGGCGGTCGACTCGTTCTCGAAGGGGTTGAATACCTGCGGGAAACCCGCCTCGGTCAGCGCGGACGTCGCCCCGGAGAACCACGCCGGCGTGGTGTCCGGCATCGCCCGCTGCACCGCGCCCAGCAGCGTCGAGTCCCGGATCGCCGAGGTGAGCAGCGAGGAGGAGGACGCCGCCAGGACGCTCGCCGCCACCCACGCCACGACCAGCGCGGCCGCCGCGTTGGCCACCGCCCCGCCGACCCCGTCGGCCACCCTGAGCGGCCCCGCGTCCAGCTCCCGGCGCAGCCGCAGCGCGAGCCGCCCCGCCAGTTCGTGGCAGACCACCGCCGGCAGCAGCACCGTGACCACGGCGGTCACCGTCGCCGCCGTCGAACCCGGCGCCACCAGATCCATCACCCACGGCAGGATCCACACGCCGAGCGCCGCACCGCCCACGAAACCGGCCAGCGAGACACAACCGGCCACCAGACCGCGCCGGTAGCCGGCCGCGGCGTAGGCGAGCACCACCAGCGCCAGCAGGATGTCGAGCAGGTCCACGCGAGCCGCCTTTCCGTCCGGACCCTCTGCGGACCCCGGGACCCTGAGTACGTGCCGGACGGGCCCGGTGATCAGCCTGGGACGCGCGGCTGTCGGAGAAACCGCCACCCGTGCGCGCCGACGGGTGTGCGAGTGACCGCGAGTGTGTGCGATCAACCGGAAAACGTCGTGGACCAGGACGATGGTTCCATCGGGTGGCACAGCACACATCGCGGATGGAGCGGATCCGCCGGACAGTGGGACCATGCGTGTCTTCCGAGGACCGCGCGAGGCCCGGGAACGGCGTGCGCTTCCCGTACCGCGCGCGGCCCGCGTACCGGGTGCCGCCGCCCGCATGCCGGGCGCGGCACGGGCGCTGCTCGGCTGCCTGCCCGGTCTGGCCGCCGTCGCCGCGCTGGCGCTGTGCGCGAGCGGTGTGGAACGGGCCGCCGCGACGCACGCCCGGCCGGCCGCCGCCGACCGGCACGCCGCGCCCCGGCCGCCCGTCGTGCCCCGGTCGGTCTGGCTGGGCGACGCCGCCCGCGCGCAGCCGCCCCCGCGCTACGACGACAAGGTCCTCGCCGTCTTCGTCCACCACACGGACACGCCGAACGGCTACGACTGCGCCGACGTGCCGGCCATCCTCCGGGGTGTCTACACGGGCCAGACCGGCGCCCGGGACTGGGACGACATCGGCTACAACTTCGTCGTCGACCGCTGCGGCATCATCTACGAGGGCCGCGCGGGCGGCATCGACCGGCCCGTCACCGGCGCCCACACCCAGGGCTTCAACCACCGCACCACCGGCATCGCCGCCCTCGGCACCTTCACCGCGGGCGTGCCCGTGCCCGACGCGCTGACCGACGCGATCGCCGCGCTGGCCGCCTGGAAACTCGGCCGCACCGACACCGACCCGCGCGGGAAGGCCAGCCTGGTCTCCAGCAACGGCCTCAGCCGGTACGCCGTCGGCGCCACCGCCACCCTGCCCGCCGTCGCGGGCCACGACGACGGCTACCAGACCAACTGCCCGGGCGCGGCCCTCACCGCCCGCCTTCCGGACATCAGGGACCGGGCGGCGCGACTCCAGGACCGGGCAGGCTGACACCCGCGCCGAGCCGGTAGCACCGCCGACCGGAGGCGGTGCGTCAGTCCTGCCCGAACCGCTCCCACAGGCGCGGGAACCGCTCGGCGACGGCCCGGTCGTTCTCCAGGTCGATCGCGGTGCCCAGCGGCTCCGCGGGCGCGGGCGCGATGCCGAGATCGGGGGCGACGGTGCCGGTGAGCTGCTCGTAGGCCTCGTCGGCCGCATAGCCGAGTTCCTCGCCGTCGCCGTCCAGCTCCTCGTCGAAGTCGTCCAGCAACTCGGCGAGCGAGTCGGGCTCGTGCACCGCGCCCTCGTACACCTCGCGGCCCTGGCCGATCAGCCAGCACCGGAAGTAGTCGAAGGCGTCGTCGCTGGCACCGCCGAGCAGCACCCACGCGGCGCCCCACAGGTCCCAGGTGCAGGCGCGGTTGTAGCGGGCCTCGAAATGGCGGGCGAAGTCGAGCACCAGGTCCGGGTCCATCCCGAGGAGCCGCTCCACGAGCAGGTCGGCCTGGTCCTCGGGATCGCCGTCGGCACCCTGCCGGGTGGCGTCGATCAGCTCCCAGAACTCCGTCTCGTCCATCACGGGTCCAGCATCGGTCCTGGAGGGGTGGTACGCACGTGGAGTGGAGCGGATCGTTATGTGCCGGCCCGGTGCGCGTCGCCGTACATCTCGTCCATCTCGTCCCCGGACGCCCCGTCGCCGTACAACCCGGCCAGTCGCCGCGCTTCCCGGGCGAACCGCTCCCGCAGCGCCTCGGGCGCCAGCACCTCCACCTCCGGCCCCAGCCCCCTCAGCTGGGTGTGCGCGACCTCCTCGGACTCCACCGGCAGCGTCACCGTCACCCATCCGTCCGCGTCCGGCGCGTCCACGGCCTCCAGCGCCTCCCGGGCGGACCGCGCGTCGAGGACGTACGGCAGCCCGCGCACGCCCTTCGCCGACAGCCGCACCACGACCTCCGCCCGCAGGATCGACCGCGCGAACTGCTCCGCCCGCTCCGCCCAGAACGTGGGCAGGTCGAAGTCGTCGTCCCGCGCGAAGCGCTCCTCGCCCGCGTCCACCGCCGTGAACCGGTCGATGCGGTAGACGCGGAAGGCCCCGCCGCCCGCCGCCCGCGCGACCCTCGCGCACAGATACCAGACGCCCGCCTTCAGCACGAGCCCGTAAGGCTCCAGCTCCCGGACGACCTCGTCCTCCCCGCGCCGGTAGCGTGCGGTGACGGTCCGGTCGTCCCAGACCGCGTCCGCGACCGCCGGCAGCAGCTCGGGCGTCCGGGGCTCCCGGAACCAGTTCGGCGCGTCCAGGTGGAACCGCTGCGCCGCCGTGCGGGAGGCGTCCCGGAGGGAGGGGAGCAGGGCGGCCGACACCTTCAGGCGGGCCGCCGACGCCGCGTCCTCCAGGCCCATCTCGCGCAGCGCCCCCGGCACCCCGGACAGGAACAGCGCCTCGGCCTCGCCCCGCGCCAGTCCGGTCAGCCGGGTGCGGTACCCGCCGATCAGCCGGTAGCCCCCGGCCCGGCCCCGCTCCGCGTACACCGGTACGCCCGCCTCCGACAGCGCCTGCGCGTCCCGCGTCACGGTCCGCTCCGACACCTCCAGTTCCTCGGCCAGCTCGGCGGCGGTCATGGCCGGGCGGGACTGGAGGAGCAGCACCATCTTGATGAGGCGGGCAGCGCGCATGCCCACATCATGCAGGAGAACGCGGGAGGCCCCCGCCGGGGCGGGGGCCTCCTGTCGGCTCGTGCCGGCCCTTACAGGCCGTAGCGCTCGCGCGCCTCCTTCACGGCCGTCGCCTTGACCTCGCCGCGCTTGGCGAGCTGGGCCAGGGCCGCGACCACGATGGACTCGGCGTCGACGCCGAAGTGGCGGCGGGCGGCCTCACGGGTGTCCGACAGACCGAAGCCGTCGGCGCCGAGCGACGAGTAGTCCTGCTCGACCCACTGCGCGATCTGGTCCGGGACCTGGCGCATGTAGTCGGAGACCGCGAGGACCGGGCCCTCGGCGCCCTGGAGCGCCTGGCGGACGTACGGCGTCCGCTCCTCGCCGCGCAGCAGCGCCGCGTCGGCGTCCATGGCGTCCCGGCGCAGCTCCGTCCAGGAGGTCGCGGACCACACGTCGGCGGACACGCCCCACTCCTCGGCGAGCAGCTTCTGCGCCCTCAGCGCCCAGTGGATCGCCGTGCCGGAGCCGAGGAGCTGGATGCGCGGGGCGTTGGCGGCCGGGGCCAGGCCCGCCGACTCCGCCGTGTTGAAGCGGTACAGGCCCTTGACGATGCCCTCGTCCACACCGGCGGCGGACGGCTTGGCCGGCTGCGGCATCGGCTCGTTGTAGACGGTCAGGTAGTAGAAGACGTTCGGGTCCTCGCCCGGGGCCGCCTCGCCGTACATCCGGCGCAGACCGTCCTTGACGATCGCCGCGACCTCGTAGGCGAACGCCGGGTCGTACGTCAGCGACGCCGGGTTGGTCGCCGCGATGGCGGGGGAGTGGCCGTCCGCGTGCTGGAGGCCCTCACCGGTCAGCGTGGTCCGGCCGGCCGTCGCGCCGACCAGGAAGCCGCGGCCAAGCTGGTCGCCGAGCTGCCACATCTGGTCGGCCGTGCGCTGCCAGCCGAACATCGAGTAGAAGATGTAGAACGGGATCATCGTCTCGCCGTGCGTCGCGTACGACGTCGAGGCGGCGATGAAGTCGGCCATCGAGCCGGCCTCGGTGATCCCCTCGTTGAGGATCTGGCCGTTCTTGGCCTCCTTGTAGTACATCAGCTGGTCGCGGTCGACCGGCTCGTACGTCTGGCCCTTGGGCGAGTAGATGCCCAGGGACGGGAAGAGGCTCTCCATGCCGAAGGTGCGCGCCTCGTCGGGGACGATCGGCACCCAGCGCTTGCCCGTCTCCTTGTCCCGGACCAGGTCCTTGACCAGGCGGACGAAGGCCATGGTGGTGGCCACGTTCTGCGAACCGGAGCCCTTGTCGAAGGACGCGAAGGCCTTCTCGGCGGGCGCGGGCAGCGGCGCGACCGGGTGCACGCGGCGGGCCGGGGCCGGACCGCCGAGGGCGGCGCGACGCTCCTGGAGGTAGCGGACCTCGGGGGAGTCGGCGCCCGGGTGGCCGTAGGGGACCACGCCGTCGACGAAGTCGCTGTCCTTGATCGGCAGGCCGAGCAGGTCGCGCATGTCCTTGAACTCGTCCACCGAGAGCTTCTTCATCTGGTGGTTGGCGTTCTTGGAGGCGAAGCCGGTGCCGAGGGTGTGGCCCTTGACCGTCTGGGCCAGGATCACGGTCGGCGCGCCCTTGTGGGCGAGCGCGGCGCGGTAGGCGGCGTAGACCTTGCGGGACTCGTGGCCGCCGCGCGAGTAGTGGAAGCACTCGAGGATCTTGTCGTCGGACAGCAGCTTCGCCATCTCGGCGAGCTGCGGGTCCTTGCCGAAGAAGTCCTCGCGGATGTAGGCGGCGTCGCGCGTCTGGTACGTCTGCACCTGCGCGTCGGGTACCTCGCGCAGGCGGCGTACGAGCGCGCCGGTGGTGTCGAGCTGGAACAGCTCGTCCCACGCCGTGCCCCACAGCGACTTCACGACGTTCCAGCCGGCGCCGCGGAACTGGGCCTCCAGCTCCTGCACGATCTTGAAGTTGGCGCGGACCGGACCGTCGAGACGCTGCAGGTTGCAGTTGATGACGAAGGTCAGGTTGTCCAGGCCCTCGCGGGCGGCGAGGGTGAGCGCGGTGGTGGACTCCGGCTCGTCCATCTCGCCGTCGCCGAGGAACGCCCACACGTGGGAGTTGGTCAGGTCCTTGATGCCGCGGCTGGTCAGGTAGCGGTTGAACCGAGCCTGGTAGATCGCGGAGATCGGGCCCAGGCCCATCGACACCGTGGGGAACTCCCACAGCCAGGGCAGCCGCCGCGGGTGCGGGTACGACGGCAGACCGTTCCCGCCGGCCTCGCGGCGGAAGTTGTCCAGCTGCTCCTCGTTGAGGCGGCCGTCAAGGAAGGCGCGGGCGTAGATGCCGGGGGAGGCGTGGCCCTGGATGTAGAGCTGGTCGCCGGAGCCGTCACCCTCCTTGCCCTTGAAGAAGTGGTTGAAGCCGGTCTCGTAGAGCCAGGCCGCGGAGGCGAAGGTGGCGATGTGGCCGCCGACGCCGTGCTTGCTGCCGCGGGTGACCATCGCCGCCGCGTTCCAGCGGTTCCAGGCGGTGATCCGCTGCTCCAACGCCTCGTCGCCGTCCACGGCGGGCTCGTCGGCGGTCGGGATGGAGTTGACGTAGTCCGTCTCGAGGAGCTTCGGCAGCGCGATGCCGGCGCCCTCGGCGCGCTCCAGTGTGCGGCGCATCAGGTACGCGGCACGGTGCGGCCCGGCCGCCTTGGTGACGGCGTCCAGGGAGGCCTGCCATTCGGCGGTCTCCTCCGGGTCGCGGTCCGGGAGCTGGTCGAGCTCGCTCGGCTGGATGGCTTTGGGGTCGGTCATGTCGCCGCCTTCCTCAGTCGAAGGGGGTTCCCTCATCGTCAAGGGTTCGGGGGTGCCCTAGGTCTTTGGCAGGACAGGGCGCTGGGCTTGGGTGGAAGCCCGTCCGTGACTGTAACTCCCTGATCGATGATCGATCAAAGGGTTGAGGGGCAAAACCTCTCGATTACGAGAAAGTCGGCACGGGGTGCCTTCGGCGATGGCACGGAGTGACCTGTGCTGGTGGGTGTTTGTGCAGGTGAGCGCCGTAGAGCTCGGGTGGTTCGGGGGTGTGGCGGGTGCGGCTGCGTCGTGGCTGATCGCGCCCACGCGGCGGAGCCGCATATCGATACAGCCCCGCGCCCCTTTTAGGGGCGCGGGGAACTGCGCGAATCGGGGGTCTGGGGGCGGAGCCCCCAGGGACGGGAAGGGTAGGGGCGGCGGGGGCGAAAACCTAGGCGCGGGGGGCGCAGCCCAGGACGTGGGCCTTGACCAGGTCCGCGATACGAGGATCCCGGCGACGGAACGCCGCGACCAGCTCCTCGTGCTCCTCCGCGTACGACTGCTGCACCGTCCCCAGCCACCGTATCGACAGCGCCGTGAACACCTCGATGCCCAGCCCCTCCCACGTGTGCAGCAGCACCGAGTTGCCCGCGGCCCGCACCAGCTCCCGGTGGAAGCCGACCGTGTGCCGCACCTGGGCCGTCCCGTCGGACACCCGGTCGGCCGCGTACAGCGCGGCGACGTGCGGTTCGAGGGCCGAGCAGTCCTCGGCGAGCCGGTCCGCCGCCAGCTCCGCGGCGATCGCCTCCAGGCCGGCCCGGACCGGGTAGCTCTCCTCGAGGTCGGCGGCGGTCAGATTGCGCACCCGCACGCCCTTGTTCGGCGCCGACTCGATCAGCCGCAGCGACTCCAGCTCGCGCAGCGCCTCCCGCACCGGCGTCTGGCTGACCTCCAGCTCGGTGGCGATCCGGCGCTCCACGATCCGCTCGCCCGGCTGCCAGCGTCCGCTGATGATCCCTTCCAGGATGTGCTCGCGGATCTGTTCGCGCAGCGAGTGGACGACGGGCGCGGTCATGAGAGCTCCTTCGGGAGGGGCCCCTTCGGCCCCCTGGGGCGTTTGACGCTTAGACAATACGGCCGACGCGGCGGGCGGGAAGGGCGCACGGGGGCGCTTTTACGCAGGTGAGACGAGACTTACACAGCGCGCCGCCGCCGGAACGCGACGGTGCCCCCGCCCGGAGAGCTCCGGGCGGGGGCACCGTACAGGCCCACTGGCGGCGGGTTACAGGCCGAGCTCGACCTCGAACTCGCCCGCCTCCAGGATCGCCTTGACCGCCGTCAGGTAGCGGGCGGCGTCGGCGCCGTCCACCAGACGGTGGTCGTAGGACAGGGTCAGGTACGTCATGTCGCGGACGCCGATGGCCGTGCCCTCCTCCGTCTCGATGACGGCGGGGCGCTTGACCGTGGCGCCGATGCCGAGGATGGCGACCTGGCCCGGCGGCACGATGATCGTGTCGAACAGCGCGCCGCGCGAACCGGTGTTGCTGATGGTGAAGGTCGCACCCGCCAGCTCGTCCGGGCTGATCTTGCTGGCCCGCACCTTGCCCGCCAGGTCGGCGGTCGCCTTGGCGATGCCGGCCAGGTTGAGGTCACCGGCGTTCTTGATGACCGGGGTCATCAGGCCCTTCTCGGAGTCCACCGCGATACCGACGTTCTCGGTGTCGAAGTAGGTGATGGTCCCCTCGGCCTCGTTGATCTTGGCGTTGATCGGCGCGTGCGCCTTCAGCGCCTGGGCCGCGGCCTTGACGAAGAACGGCATCGGCGAGAGCTTGACGCCCTCACGGGCCGCGAACGCGTCCTTGGCACGGGCGCGCAGCTTCATCAGGCGGGTGACGTCGACCTCGACGACCGACGACAGCTGGGCCTGCTCGTGCAGCGCCTTGACCATGTTGTCGCCGATGACCTTGCGGATGCGCGGCATCTTGACGGTCTGGCCACGCAGCGGGGAGGCCTCCAGGGTGGGGGCCTTCTTCGCGGCGGGCGCGGCGGCGGCCGGAGCCGGAGCGGCGGCCTTGGCCGCCTCGGCGGCGGCGACGACGTCCTGCTTGCGGATGCGGCCGCCGACGCCGGTGCCCTTGACGGTGGACAGGTCGACGCCGTTCTCGGCGGCGAGCTTGCGCACCAGCGGGGTGACGTAGGCGCCGTCGTCCACCGGCTGGGCGGCGGCCGGGGCGGCCGGAGCGGCAGCCTTGGCCGGCGCGGGCGCCGGGGCGGACGGGGCCGGGTCGGGCGCCGGGGTGGTCTGCTGCTGCGGAGCCGGGGCCGAGGGGGCCTGCGGCGCCGGAGCGGCGGGGGCCTGCTGGGCCGGGGCGGCCTGCTGCGGAGCCGGGGCCTGGGCGGGCTCGGGCTGCGCGGGGGCGGCCGGGGCCTGCTGGGCCGGGGCGGCCGCCGGAGCGGCACCCGCCTCGCCGATGACGGCGAGCTTGGCGCCGACCTCGGCGGTCTCGTCCTCGCCGACCACGATCTCCAGCAGGGTGCCGGAGGCGGGCGCCGGGATCTCGGTGTCGACCTTGTCGGTGGACACCTCCAGCAGCGGCTCGTCGGCCTCGACCGAGTCGCCGACCGACTTCAGCCAGCGGGTGACGGTGCCCTCGGTGACGGACTCGCCGAGCGCGGGCAGGACCACGTCCGTGCCCTCGGCGGAACCGCCGCCGGCTGCGGCGTCGGCGCTGGGAGCGGGCGCCGGGGCGGCCTGCTCGGTGGAGGGGGCGGCCGGGGCGGGCTCGGGGGCCGGCTCGGCGACCTGCTCGGCCTGCGGGGCCTGCTCGGCGGCCGGGGCCTCCTCGGCCGCCGGGGCGCCGGAACCGTCGTCGATCAGCGCCAGCTCGGCGCCGACCTCGACGGTCTCGTCCTCGGCGACCTTGATGGAGGACAGCACGCCGGAGGCGGGTGCCGGGATCTCGGTGTCGACCTTGTCGGTCGAGACCTCGAGCAACGGCTCGTCGGCCTCGACGCGCTCACCCTCGGCCTTCAGCCAACGGGTGACGGTGCCCTCGGTGACGCTCTCGCCGAGCGCCGGAAGGGTTACGGAAACCGCCATGGTTTCGGTTGCTCCTTACGAATTGCGGAAGTCTGTGTCGTCGCGCCCAATGACCGAGGGAGGTCAGTCGTGGGAGTGCAGGGGCTTGCCGGCCAGCGCCAGGTGGGCCTCGCCGAGCGCCTCGTTCTGCGTCGGGTGGGCGTGGACGAGCTGGGCCACCTCGGCCGGCAGCGCCTCCCAGTTGTAGATCAGCTGGGCTTCGCCGACCTGCTCGCCCATACGGTCGCCGACCATGTGGACGCCGACCACGGCACCGTCCTTGACCTGGACGAGCTTGATCTCGCCCGCGGTCTTCAGGATCTTGCTCTTGCCGTTGCCCGCCAGGTTGTACTTCAGGGCGACGACCTTGTCCGCACCGTAGATCTCCTTGGCCTTGGCCTCGGTGATGCCGACGGAGGCGACCTCCGGGTGGCAGTACGTCACCCGCGGCACACCGTCGTAGTCGACCGGGACGGTCTTCAGGCCGGCCAGCCGCTCCGCCACCAGCATGCCCTCGGCGAAGCCGACGTGCGCGAGCTGGAGGGTCGGGACGAGGTCACCGACGGCGGAGACGGTCGGGACGTTGGTCCGCATGTACTCGTCGACCAGGACGTAGCCGCGGTCCATGGCGACCCCGGCCTCCTCGTAGCCCAGGCCCTGCGAGACCGGGCCGCGGCCGATGGCGACGAGCAGGACCTCGGCCTCGAACTCCTTGCCGTCGGCGAGGGTGACCTTGACGCCGTCCTGGGTGTACTCGGCCTTCTCGAAGAAGGTGCCCAGGTTGAACTTGATGCCCCGCTTGCGGAAGGCGCGCTCCAGCAGCTTCGAGCTGTTCTCGTCCTCGACCGGCACGAGGTGCTTGAGGCCCTCGACGATCGTGACGTCGGTGCCGAAGGACTTCCACGCGGAGGCGAACTCGACGCCGATGACGCCGCCGCCCAGGACGATCGCGGACTTCGGCACGCGGTCCAGCGTGAGGGCGTGGTCGGAAGAGATGATCCGGTTGCCGTCGATCTCCAGGCCCGGCAGCGACTTCGGCACGGAGCCGGTCGCCAGCAGGACGTGGCGGCCCTGGACGCGCTGACCGTTCACATCGACGGAGGTCGGCGAGGACAGCCGTCCCTCACCCTCGATGTAGGTCACCTTGCGCGAGGCGATCAGACCCTGCAGGCCCTTGTACAGGCCCGAGATCACGTCGTCCTTGTACTTGTGGACGGCCGCCATGTCGATGCCCTCGAAGGTGGCCTTCACACCGAACTGCTCGCTCTCGCGGGCCTGGTCGGCGATCTCGCCCGCGTGCAGCAGGGCCTTGGTGGGGATGCAGCCGTTGTGCAGGCAGGTACCGCCGACCTTGCCCTTCTCGATCAGGGCGACGTCCAGGCCCAGCTGTGCCCCGCGCAGCGCCGCGGCGTAACCACCGCTGCCGCCGCCGAGGATCACTAGGTCGAAAACAGTGCTGGCGTCGTTCGCCACGTCACGTCCTCCATGCATGTGCGCCACGCCGGTCTCCAGTGACCGGTCGGCGGCTGGTGTCCGGCCGCTCTTTGTTCTCGGCCCTTGAGGTGGGCCCTGTCCTGCCGAGCCCCATCTTCGCACTTGTCGGCTCCATACGAGACGCCGGGCCGGGGTGTGAGACACCCCACGTTCCCTTGTGCCGCCGGAGGAGGTGACGCCCGCCAGGGGTGCGGGGCTGTGTTTGATCCGCGGCTCCGCCGCGTGGGCGCGACCGGCCGGGCCAGTCGGTCACCCACGGAGGGGCCACGCCGCCAGGGGCGCGGGGCCGTGTTTGATCTGCGGCTCCGCCGCGTGGGCGCGACCAGTCACAACGGACGCGCAGCCGCCGAATCACCCGCACCCCCTGGCTCTCAGGCGCCCTAGCCCAGATCGCCCGCAGCCGTCAGCTCCGCGACCCGCACCAGCGTCCGCACGGCCGTCCCGGTCCCGCCCTTGGGCGTGTACCCGAACGGTCCGCCCTCGTTGAACGCCGGACCCGCGATGTCCAGGTGCGCCCAGGTGATGCCCTCGCCGACGAACTCGCGCAGGAACAGGCCGGCCACCAGGCCGCCGCCCATCCGCTCACCCATGTTGGCGATGTCGGCGGTCGCCGAGTCCATACCCTTGCGCAGGTGCTCGGGCAGCGGCATCGGCCAGGCCGGCTCGCCGACCTCTTCCGCGGCCTCGTGCACCGCCGCGCGGAACGCGTCGTCGTTCGCCATGACCCCGTACGTCCGGCTGCCCAGCGCCAGCATCATCGCGCCGGTGAGGGTCGCCACGTCGATGATCGCGTCCGGCTTCTCCTGCGAGGCCGCCCACAGCGCGTCGGCGAGCACGAGCCGGCCCTCGGCGTCGGTGTTGAGCACCTCCACCGTCTTGCCGCTGTACATGCGCAGCACGTCGCCCGGGCGGGTCGCGGAGCCCGACGGCATGTTCTCGGCCAGCGCCAGCCAGCCGGTCACGTTGACCTCCAGGCCGAGGCGCGCGGCGGCGACGACCGCGGCGAACACGGCGGCGGCACCGGCCATGTCGCACTTCATCGTCTCGTTGTGCCCGGCCGGCTTCAGCGAGATGCCGCCCGAGTCGTAGGTGATGCCCTTGCCGACGAAGGCGAGCGACTTCGTCGCCTTGGACGACGTGTACGACAGCTTCACCAGCCGCGGGCCGGCGGCCGAGCCGGCGCCGACGCCGAGGATGCCGCCGTAGCCGCCCTTGGTGAGCGCCTTCTCGTCGAGCACCTGCACCTTGATGCCGTGCTCCTTCGCGGCGGCCTGCGCGACCGCCGCGAACGCCTCGGGGTCGAGCTCGTTCGGCGGGGTGTTGACCAGGTCGCGGGCGCGGTTCAGTTCCTCGGAGACGGCGACGGCACGCTCGATCGCCGCCTTGTACGCCTTGTCCCGGGGCTTGCCGCCGAGCAGCGCGGCCTCGGCCAGCGGGGCCTTGCCGTTCTTGGCCTTGGCGGCGTCCTGTCCCTGACGGCCCGACTCCTTGTAGGCGTCGAAGGAGTACGCGCCGAGCAGCACGCCCTCGCCGACGACGCCGGCGTCGGCGGCCTCGGCGAGCGGGAGGGCGAAGGCGGCCTTCTTGGCGCCGGCCAGGGCGCGGGCGGCCACGCCGGCGGCCCTGCGCAGTGCCTCGGCGTCGAAACCGGCGTCCTTCTCGGGCTCGGAGCCGAGGCCCACCGCCACCACGACGGGCGCCTTGAAGCCGGACGGAGCGGGCAGCTTCGTCACCTCGCCCTCGGCGCCGCCGGCACCGAGGGTCTCCAGGACGCCGGCGAGCCGGCCGTCGTACGCCTTGTCCACGGCCTCCGCGCCCGGTGCGACGACCAGGCCCTTGGCGTTCTTGGCGACACCGATCACGATCGCGTCGGCCCGCAGGCCGGGCGCCGCGGCGGTGGAGAGAGTGAGAGCAGTCACGGTGGTGAATTCTCGCTTCCGTATGAAGTCTTGTATGGCCGAATGCGGGTGGGTCGACCGGGCCCGACAACCGACCCTAGATCCCTCCTGCGATGAGGTCTTTGCCTGGGCAGGCAAACACCCGGCACGAGCCTACGCTCGCGCCCGGCCCCGCTCCCTCCCGCGGGGCCGCGGATTCCGGGATGGGAGATCATTCCTGGGGTACGCCACCGCGCCAGCCCACACCATGGAGCACGCCCCGTGAGACGCCCGGTCCTGTCGATAGCCCTTCTCCTGCTGCTCGCGGGCTGCTCGTCGTCCCCCGACGACGAGCCGGAAGCCGGCGACCGCTGGCAGCCCCGGCCCGGCACCGCCTGGCAGTGGCAGCTCAGCGGCAGGCTCGACACGTCTGTCGACGTACCGGTCTACGACATAGACGGGTTCGACCACACCGGCTCCACCGTGGCCGCGCTGCACGACGACGGCCGCAAGGTCATCTGCTACCTGTCCACCGGCGCCTGGGAGGACTTCCGCCCCGACGCGGAGAAGTTCCCCGAGTCGGTGCTGGGCAAGGGCAACGGCTGGGAGGGGGAGCGCTGGCTGGACATCCGCGAGACGGACGTCCTGGAGCCGCTGATGGCCGAGCGCATCGACATGTGCCGCGAGAAGGGCTTCGACGCGGTCGAGCCGGACAACATGGACGGCTACAAGAACGAGACCGGTTTCCCGCTCACCGCCGACGACCAGCTCCGCTACAACCGGCTGATCGCGAGGCTCGCCCACGACCGGGGCATGGCCGTCGGCCTGAAGAACGACCTGGACCAGATCCCCGAGCTGGTGGACGACTTCGACTTCGCGGTCAACGAACAGTGCGCCCAGTACGGCGAATGCGCCGACAACCAGCCGTTCATCGACGCGGACAAGGCGGTCTTCCACGTCGAGTACGAGCTGCCGACCGACCGCTTCTGCGCCGAGTCCCGTGAGCTGAGGCTGAGTTCGATGCTGAAGAAGTACGAACTGGGGGTGTGGCGCGAGGCCTGCTGAGCCCGGGCTCAGCCGAGGACCAGCACCACGAGGGCGGTGGTGGCCGCCGTCTCCGCGACCCCGCCGAAGACGTCGCCGGTGACCCCGCCGAAGCGGCGGACGCAGTGCCGCAGGAGCAGTTCGGCGACGGCTACGGCGCACAGCACGGCGAGCGCCGTACGGACCGCGTCGTACGGCCCGAGGAGCGCGCCCGCCGCCGCCCCGGCCGCCGTGACGACGGCGGTGACCGCCGCCGCGCCACCCATCGGCACCACTCCGGCGACTGCCGCGCCCAGTCCCTCCGGGCGGGCGGCGGGCACCCCGGACCGGGCGGCGAGCGTGAGCGCCAGCCGGGCGGCGGTCGCCGAGACCACGGCGGCGAGCGCGCCCCGCGCCCAGGACCCGTCGTAGGCCTGGGCCAGCGCGGCCACCTGGGCGAACAGCACGAACACGAGGGCGAGTACGCCGAACGGCCCGATGTCCGACTGCTTCATGATCCGCAACGCGTCCTCGGCGGGCCTCCCGCTGCCGAGCCCGTCCGCGGTGTCGGCCAGCCCGTCCAGGTGCAGGCCGCGCGTGAGCATCGCGGGTACGGCGGCCGTGGCGACCGCGGCGAGCAGGCTTCCCGCGCCCAGGAACAGCAGCAGGAGCCCGGCCGCCGCGGCGACGAGGCCGACGGCCAGTCCGGCCAGCGGCGCGCACAGCATGCCGCCGCGCGCCGCCTCCCGGTCCCAGCGGGTCACCTTGACCGGGAACACGGTGAGGGTGCCGAAGGCGAAACGGAGGCCGTCGGGGGAGGGGGTCCTGAGCACCGGCGCAGACTACCCGGCGGTCACCAGGGCACCGGCGCGGGCTGTGGATAAAGTTCGCATATGGGAGATTGGTGGCAGCGCAACATCATGGAACCGGGCAAGCTGCCGCTGCTCCTCGCCCTGGCGGCCTTCGTCCTGACGTTCGTGATCACCCGGGTCATCACCCGGCTCATCCGGGCCGGCAAGGGCCCCTTCGGCAACGTCAAGGCGGGCGGGGTGCACATCCACCACGTCGTCCCGGGGATCGTCCTCACCGTCGTCGGAGGCTTCGGCGCGGTCGCGGGGGGCCGGCACGGGTTCGGCTCCGCCCTCGCGGCGGTGGTCTTCGGTGTCGGGGCGGGCCTCGTCCTGGACGAGTTCGCGCTGATCCTGCACCTCGACGACGTCTACTGGACCGAGGCGGGGCGGCAGAGCGTGGAGGTCGTGGCGGTCACCGCGGCCCTTGTCGGACTGTTGCTCGCCGGATTCACGCCGTTCGGCGTCGACGGCATGTCCGAGGACGAGTTGCAGGACCGCGCCAACGTCATCGCGACCGTCGCGGGGAACTTCTTCTTCTCGCTCCTCGCCCTGGCCAAGGGCAAGGCCCGCATCGCGATCTTCGGGGTGATCGTTCCCCTTGTCGCTCTGATCGGCGCGGTCCGCCTGGCCCGCCCGGACTCGCTGTGGGCCCGCCGCTTCTACGGCCGCCGGCCGCGCGCCCGTGCCAGGGCCCGCCTGCGGGCCTACCACCACGACCGCCGGTGGTCGGGGCCCCGCCGCGCCTTCCAGGACTGGATCGGCGGCCGCCCGGACCCGGACCCGGGCCCGGCCCCGGACCGCCGGTGATGCCTGCGGCGGCCTGTGGGGTTGGGTGGGGGTGCGCGTAGCGCGGATCGTTTCCGTGTGGGTCGGGGCCGCGCCGGGGGGTGTCCGTCCTCGGAACGGCGCGGAATCGGTCGGCCGCAGAAGTGCCGGCGTTGACGCGCCAACCGCTGCGGGCGAACACCCCCCGACACGTCCCCTTCGCGCCGTACGCGGCTACCGGTTTCCCCCGCCCGCGTAGCTGCGGGCAGTCGTACGTCGCCCCCAGCTACGGGCAGTCGTACGTCGCCCCCAGCTACGGGCAGTCGTACGTCGCCCCCAGCTACGGGCAGTCGTACGTCGCCCCAGCTGCGGGCAGTCGTGCCGCTGGGGCGGCACGGGTGGGCGCAGCGGCACCCCGTAGCGCCGGGCCGCGTCGCCCACCCCCGCCC
The DNA here is from genome assembly GCF_031597775.1 of Streptomyces sp. BB1-1-1. Lineage (NCBI taxonomy): Bacteria > Bacillati > Actinomycetota > Actinomycetes > Kitasatosporales > Streptomycetaceae > Streptomyces > Streptomyces sp. BB1-1-1. Next base: position 6,206,671 of record NZ_CP134203.1, read on the forward strand.
CGCGTCAACGCCGGGTGCGCAGGTGACGCCCGTTCACTGAGCGTCGACCACGACCTCACCGTCGGAGACCTCCGGCAGCTCCGCCGCCAGCGCCGCCGCCGCCTGGACCAGCGGCAGTGCCAGCAGGCCCCCCGCGCCCTCACCCACCGTCACGCCCTGGGACAGCAGCGGCTCCAGGGCCATCCGGTCCAGCGCCTTGGCCTGGCCCGGCTCCCCGCTGTCGTGGGAGGCCAGCCACCAGTCGGGTGCCCGGAACGCGACCCGCTGCCCGACCAGCGCGCAGGCGACCGTCACCACGCCGTCCAGGATCACCGGCATCTTCCGCACCGCGCTCTGCAGCAGGAAGCCCGTCATCGCGGCGAGGTCGGCGCCGCCCACGGTCGCGAGCAGCTGCAACTGGTCCCCGAGCACCGGCCGGGCGCGGCGCAGCGCGTCGCGGATCGCCGCGCACTTGCGCATCCAGGCCAGGTCGTCGATCGCCAGCCCGCCCCGCCCGGTGACGACCGACGCGTCGGTCCCGCACAGCGCGGCGACCAGCACGCCCGCCGCCGTGGTTCCGCCCACGCTCACATCGCCGAGCACCACCAGATCCGTACCGGAGTCGGCCTCCTCGTCGGCCACCGCCATCCCGGCCCGGAAGGCGGCCTCGGCCTCCTCCAGGGTCAGCGCGTCCTCGATGTCGATGCGCCCGCCGCCGCGCCGCACCCGGTGCCGCACGACGTCGGCCGGCAGCGTCTCCGGCTCGCAGTCCAGGGACATGTCGACGACCCGCACCGGCACGCCGAGGCGCCGGGCGAGCACGGACACGGGGCGGCCGCCCTCCAGGACCTCGCGCACCAGCTCGCCGGCGCCGCCCGCGGGCCGCGCCGAGACGCCCAGCTCGGCCACCTTGTGGTCACCGGCGAAGAGCACCACCCGGGGCCGTTCGAGCGGCCGCACCGGTACGGCGGACTGCGCCGAGGCCAGCCACTCGCCCAGGTCGTCCAGGCGGCCCAGCGATCCGGGCGGAACGACCTGACGCTCCCGGCGGGCCTCGGCGTCGCGGCGCACCCCGCCGTCGGGGCGCTCGATCAGATCGGTGAAGTCGTCGAGATTCAGCGAGCTCATTCGTCGAACAGTACCGGCCGCCGGGGACCGCGACGGCGGGCCCGTGCGCACCGCGCCCGAGCTGCGTCGTTGCGCCCCGGATCGCGATCACCTACGTAACGTTTCGCAGTAATTGTCGTACGTCGTCCTGCTGTGTCCTCGTCTCGCGTCGGGAGCCGCTCATGACCGCACCCTCCGCCCCCTCGGTGCCGCCTCCCGTCCCCCGGGTCCCTCCGGTGCCCCGGTACGGGCCGCACCGTGCGGACTGCCCCTGGTGCGGCTCCCGGCGGCTGCGCGCCCGCCCGCGCCGCGAGGACCCGCGCCGGTCCGTCCTCGAACGCTGCCTGGACTGCCGGCACGTCTTCCGCAACCCCCCGTTCACACCCGGGTCCGAACACCCACTGGTCCGGGCCGGGGTGCGGCTGAGACACGGCCTGGCCGCGCGGGCGTTGCTCCGCCGCCGCCCCGACCCCGAGAGCTGGCTCGACGTGGGCACCGGCGACGCCGACTTCCCCCGCACCGCGCGCGCGTACTTCCCGTACACCTCCTTCGACGGCCTGGACCCCACCCACCGGGTCCTGCGCGCCCGCGCGGTCGAGCGCGTCGAGGAGGCGTTCGTCGGCCGGCTGACGGACCCGCACATCGCGGCCCGGCTGCGCGCCCGCTACGACGTGGTGAGCCTCTTCCAGCAGTTGGAACGCGTCCCGGACCCCCGCGCCGAACTGCGCGCCGCCCTCCACGTGCTCCGCCCCGGCGGCCATCTGCTCGTCGACGTGGCGGACCCGCGCCGCCTGTTCGCCCTCCCCGGCACCTCGCACCCGGCGGGCCTGCGCGCGGAACTGGTGGCCCAGGGCTGCACGGTGCTCACCGGCGTGCGGACCCACCGCGTCATCGCGCGCAAGGACGCCTCAGCCCCGTAGCAGCAGTGCCTGGCCCGCGACCACCAGAAGCACCTGCTCGCACTCGGCCGCGAACGCCGCGTTGAGCCGCCCGAGTTCGTCCCGGTAGCGGCGGCCCGAGGCGGTGGCGGGCACGATGCCCGAGCCCACCTCGTTCGACACCGCGACGAGGGTGCGGCGAGTGGTGCGCACCGCCTCCGTCAGCTCCCGCACCCGGTCCCGCAGGGCCCGTTCGCCGCCGTCCGCCCACTCCGCGTCGTCCCACGCCCCGACGGCGTCCATCGCGTCCGTCAGCCACAGCGACAGACAGTCGACGAGCAGCGCCGGCCCGTCGTCCTTCAGCAGCGGCACCAGGTCGCACGTCTCGACGGTGCGCCACGAGCCCGGCCGCCGCTCCCGGTGGGCGCAGACCCGCGCCGCCCACTCGGTGTCCCCGTTGCGGGAGCCCCCGGTCGCGACGTACAGCACGTCGGGGAAGGCCTCCAGCCGTCGCTCGGCCTCCACCGACTTGCCCGACCGGGCCCCGCCCAGTACGAGGGTGCGGCGCGGCACGTCGGGTACGTCCTCGTAGGAGCCGACCACCAGCGTCGTCCCGTCCGGCACGGCCCGCGCTCCGGCCGCCGCGAGCCGCCGGTCCAGTTCCGGGCCCGGCGGCACGTCGTGGTCCAGATGGACGGCGACGACGTCCGTCGTCGGCCCCGCGGCGCCCACCGCCCGCAGCCTCGCCAGCGCGTCCGGCCGCCCCACGACGTCCGCGACGACCAGGTCGTAGGACTCGGCGGGCTCCTCCAGACCGGCCGGCGCGCCGCCCGGCGGCAGATACAGCAGCCGCTGCCCGTCCGGACCGGTCACGGCGTACCCGGTGCCCGGCGCGTCCATCGCCACCGCCCGCACCCGGTGTCCGGTCAGCAGCGCCAGTTCCCGCCCGTCCGGCACCCGCCCCGGCTGCGGCAGCCCGGCCGGCACCTCCACGGCGGGCCCGTCGTGCGGGTGCGACAGCAGCACCTGCCGGACGCCGGTCAGGGAGCGCCCGGCGCGTGCGGCGGCGAACGCGGCGCCGGGCGTCAGGTCGAGCAGCAGCGCCCCGTCCACCAGCAGCGCGGTCGCCGCGCGCGCGTTCGTGCCCTGCGCGGCGGCACAGGCCGCGCAGGGACAGTCGGGGCGGGGGAGTCCCGCGGGGGCACCGGTGCCGAGCAGAGTCACGTCCACGCCCCGATTTTCCCCGGTCACCCGGCGACGTGCGCGCCCGAGGCCCCCTGTGGGGCGCGGGCGGTCCCCGTTCCCGTCCCCCCGGCCTTCTACGGCGCAGCCGGCTCAGCGCATAGGCTGCGGTCGGAGGCCGGACCAAGATCCGGCTTCCGCTCTGCATGTGCTCACATCTTGGAGGCGTACATGGCGGCATGGACGTGGCGGTTCGAGACGGCCGGCGGGACGGAGGTCCAGCCCGCGGTGCAGCCCGAGGAGTTCACCACGCAAGGGGACGCCGAGTCCTGGATCGGTGAGTACTGGAAGGACCTCAAGGAGGGCGGGACCGACCAGGTGCGGCTGTTCGAGGACGCCACCGAGATCTACGGCCCGATGAGCCTGCACGCCGAAGAGGCCGAAGAGGCCGAAGCGGCCGAAGCGGCCGCGGAGCCGGAGGCCTGACCCGCGGGCGGGGGCGGTCCCGAGCGGACCGGCCCCGCCTCCGTCACTGCTCGCCCAGCGTCACCTCGGCGGTGCGCTCGTCGCCGTCGCGGGTGTACGTCACCTTCGCCCGGTCGCCCGGCTGCATCGAAGCCAGCGCCTCGGCCAGCGAGGTGATCGTGGTGATGTCCGTGTCGCCCAGCCGGACGATGACGTCCCCGGGCCGCAGCCCCGCCTCGTCGGCGGCCCCGCCGGCACTGACCTCGACGACGGCCACGCCCGCGGGCCGGTAGCCGTCGTCGACGACCGTACGGGCGGTGACGCCGAGCGCCGCCCGGCCCGAGTCGGTGACGCGCCCGTCCTCGATGATCTGGTCGGCGACCGTCCTCACCATCGACGCCGGGATGGCGAACCCGATCCCGGGCGCCGCGCTGTCGCTCATGCCCGGGTCGGTCGCGGCCAGCGTCGGGATGCCGATCACCTGGCTGTCGAGGTTCACCAGGGCGCCACCGCTGTTGCCGGGGTTGATGGCCGCGGACGTCTGCACCATGTTGCCGATGGTCGCGCCCGTACCGCCCCCGCTGCTGCCCTCGGTGACGGTCCGTCCGGTCGCCGAGACGATGCCCTGCGTCACGCTGGAGGAAAGCCCGAGCGGCGAGCCCATCGCCAGCACGATCTGCCCGACCCCGACCTTCGAGGAGTCCCCGAAGCGGGCCGCCCTCATGCCGTCGGGCACCTTGTCCAGCTTGATGACGGCGAGATCCTGCTCGGGGTAGGAGGAGACGAGTTCCGCGGCCAGCGAGTCCTCGTTGCGGGCGGTCGTCACCCGGAAGGACTTGGTGTCACCGACGACGTGCGCGTTCGTGACGACGTGTCCCTTGTCGTCGTACACGACCCCCGACCCCAGGGAGTCGCCCGCCTGGATCTGCACGACCGACGGGAGTACGTCGTTGATCACCCGCTCGTAGTCGGCCTGCAGATCGTTGGCCGCGCGCGGCGCCGCGGCCTGTGCCGTGTCGCCCTCCCGCTCGCTCCGGGAGCCCGGAGCGGACCCGCCGCCGGAGCAGCCGGCGACGAGCAGCAGGGAGCAGGCCAGCACGGCGAGCGGGCCGAGCAGCCGTGGCACACGGGTACGGGAAGGGTCCATGCCCCGAGTCTCACCGCGCACCGGAGACGCGGCCCCCGGGGAACCCCCGAACGGGCGCCGCGCGGTACTACCCCCGCACCCCGCACAGATGAAGCAGCGCGGCGATCTGGCGGTACGGGTCCGTCCGGCCGGCCCGCTCCTCGGCGGCCAGCAGCGTTTCCAGACCGTCCGGGACCCGGGCGTCGTCGAGGGCCGTGTCCGTGAAGACCCGGACGCCGTACCAGGTGTGCAGCGGGGCGCCGATGCTCGCGAGCTTGGCCGTCAGCGTCGCCCGCCGGTCCGCGCGGACCTCGATGCCGTCACCGTCACGACAGACGGTGGTGTCGAAGGCGGCCAGCGCGTCGGCCCAGTCGCCGCGCAGGCCGGGGCGCATCGCGAGCGCGTCGCCGTTGCGCACCAGGAGCGACAGCAGTCCGCCCGGGGCGAGCATCCGGGCCAGCCCGGCGAGCAGCGGGTCGGGCTCCTCGACGTACATGAGCACCCCGTGGCACAGCACCACGTCGAAACTGCCCGGCAGGAAGTGCACGCCGGTGTCCCGGCCGTCGCCCTCGACGATCCGCATCCGCTCCCGGATGCCCTCGGGCTGGCCGGCCAGGGCGCCGCGTGCCGCGGCGATCATCGTGGCGTCCCGCTCGACGCCGGTCACCTGGTGCCCGGCCCGTGCCAGCCGAAGCGACTGGGCGCCCCGGCCCATACCGACGTCGAGCACCCGCAGCCGCTTGCCGACCGGGAAGCGCCCGGCTATCTGCTCGTCCAGCTGCCGGGCCACCAGCTCCTGCCGTACGACGTCCCGCAGACCACCGGGAACGGCCGACCAGGCATCGGCCGCGCCGTCGGCGAACGGCGTCGTGCTCAGGGCCGCTCCCCGCGCTTGACCTGGGGCTTGGGCAGCCGGAGCCGGCGCATCTGGAGGGAGCGCATCAGCGCGTAGGCGACCGCGCCGCGCCGGCGCTCGTCCGGGAAGCGCTCGGCGAGACGCTTCTTCAGCCGGAAGCCGGTGACGATCGAGTCCAGCACGATCATCACGATCACGACCAGCCACAGCAGCAGCGCCACGTTCTGCAGCGAGGCCACCCGGATCATGCTCAGCACGAGGATGACCACGGCCATCGGCAGGAAGTACTCCGCGATGTTGAACCGCGAGTCGATGAAGTCGCGCGCGAACTTGCGGACCGGACCCTTGTCGCGGGCCGGCAGGTACCGCTCGTCCCCCTTCGCCAGCGCCTCGCGCTGGCGCGCCATCGCGGTCCGGCGCTCCTCGCGCTGACGCTTGGCGGCGTCCTTGCGCGTCATCGGAGTGTTGGCGACGCTGCGGCGCTGGGACTGGGCCGCACTGCGCTTGGGCGTCGGCCTTCCCTTGGGGGCCTGCGGGTCACGGGGCTGATTGGAGTCGGTCACCGGCGTCTTGACGAGGCTCGGTGCCTTCTCTTCCTTGGCACGGCTACGGAACACAAAACCCAAGGGTACGTGGTGCCGGGGTGTGGACCCCAGTCCGGTGGGGAACGATCCGGCAACGCCGGTCGTCTGTAAGTGGACAGAGGGGACGTTGCGTACACCCCAGGGCACCGGGTCATTCCGGACAACCCCGGGGAGCACCTACTCCCTACGCCGGACCGGAAGCGCACGCAGTCGTCCTTGGGGATGAGCGCATCCGTCCCCGAACAGTGCGGTAATGGATGCAGGGCCCGTACTGTGGGTTCTGTTGCAGTCGCTGGAGCTGGAGTCGGTCAGAAGGGGGCGCGCGAAGCCCATGAGCGGTGTCATGAAGCGTATGGGGATGATCTTCCGCGCGAAGGCCAATAAGGCCCTTGACCGGGCCGAGGACCCGCGCGAGACCCTCGATTACTCGTACCAGAAACAGCTGGAGCTGCTTCAGAAGGTGCGCCGCGGTGTCGCCGACGTGGCGACCAGCCGCAAGCGCCTGGAGCTCCAGCTCAATCAGCTCCAGTCCCAGTCGTCCAAGCTGGAGGACCAGGGCCGCAAGGCGCTGGCGCTGGGCCGCGAGGACCTGGCCCGCGAGGCGCTCTCCCGGCGCGCCGCGCTCCAGCAGCAGGTCACCGACCTGGAGACGCAGCACGCCACCCTCCAGGGCGAGGAGGAGAAGCTCACCCTGGCGGCCCAACGCCTCCAGGCCAAGGTGGACGCCTTCCGCACGAAGAAGGAGACCATCAAGGCCACGTACACGGCCGCCCAGGCGCAGACCCGCATCGGCGAGGCCTTCTCCGGCATCTCCGAGGAGATGGGCGACGTGGGCCTGGCCATCCAGCGGGCCGAGGACAAGACCGCCCAGCTCCAGGCCCGGGCCGGCGCCATCGACGAACTGCTCGCCTCCGGCGCCCTGGACGACCAGTCCGGCATGCACAAGGACGACATCCAGGCCGAGCTGGACCGGCTCTCCGGTGGTACGGATGTAGAGCTGGAACTGCAGCGCATGAAGGCCGAACTGTCCGGGGGCAGCACCTCCGACCGGCAGGCCATCGAGGGCGGCCAGGACCAGGGCCAGGCGCAGCCCCAGCAGCAGCCGCAGGACACCCCGCGCTTCGACAAGCAGTAGCCCACGCCTAGGAGGGCGACATGATCGTACGGATCATGGGGGAGGGACAGCTCACGCTGGCCGACGGCCGTCTCACCGAGCTGAACAAGCTGGACGACGAGCTCCTGGCCGAGATGGAGAACGGCGACGGCCCCGGTTTCCGCGCGACCCTCCAGGCCCTCCTGGCCAAGGTCCGCGAACTGGGCGAGCCGGTCCCGGACGACTCCCTGGAGCCGTCCGACCTCATCCTCCCGTCCCCGGACGCCACCCTGGAGGAGGTCCGGGAGCTACTGAGCGACGACGGCCTGATCCCAGGGAGTTCCTGACGGACACCGGTCGGTACGCCCAGCCCGTCCGGCACCTTCAGCCCGTCCGGTACCTCCAGTCCGTCCAGTACCTCCACTCCGTGCGGCACCTCCAGTCCGTCCGGCGTTTGAGGACGAGGCCGTCCAGGCCGATCGCGGGGGTCTGGGGGCGCAGCCCCCAGGTCGAGGGCCACTGCACGCCCGGTGCGACCCGGACCGACGCCCACTCCAGCTACCGTAAAACGCCGTGAGCACCCTCGCCCGCGCCCGCTGCACCATCGGCGCCCACCCCTCCGCCCTGGACGCGGCCATCGCCGCGGCCGTCCTGGTGTGCATGGTCGCCGGCTCCTTCGTGGACCCGCACGGCCCCGAGGGCGTCAGCTGGGGGCTGCGCACCCCGGACGTACTCAGCCTGGTCCTCATGGCCGTCGGCGCCGCGGCGCTCGTCTTCCGCCGCCGCGCCCCGCTGGTGGTCCTCGCGGTCACCGGCGGTGTCTCCGTCGTCGAGAGCGTCACCGGCGACCCCCGCGCGCCCGTCGTCATGTCCGCCGTCGTCGCCCTCTTCACCGTCGCCGCGTCCACCGACCGTCCCACCACCTGGCGGGTCGGCCTGCTCACCATGACGGTGCTGACCGGCGCCGCCATGCTGGCCGGACCCCTGCCCTGGTACGCGCAGGAGAACCTCGCCGTCTTCGCCTGGACCGGCATCGGCGCCACCGCCGGGGACGCGGTCCGCAGCCGGCGTGCCTTCGTCCAGGCCATCCGCGACCGGGCCGAGAAGGCCGAGCGCACCCGGGAGGAGGAGGCCCGCCGCCGGGTCGCCGAGGAGCGGCTGCGCATCGCCCGCGACCTGCACGACGTGGTCGCCCACCACATCGCCCTGGTCAACGTCCAGGCCGGGGTCGCCGCCCACGTCATGGACAAGCGGCCCGACCAGGCCAAGGAGGCCCTCGCCCACGTACGGGAGGCCAGCCGCTCCGCGCTGGGCGAGCTGCGCGCCACCGTCGGCCTGCTCCGCCAGTCCGGCGACCCGGAGGCGCCGACCGAACCCGCTCCCGGCCTGGACCAACTCGGCGAACTCGTCGCCACCTTCCACCACGCCGGACTGCACGTCGAGGTGGCCCGCACCGACCAGGGCACCGACCGGCCCACCGCCGTCGACCTGGCCGCCTACCGCATCATCCAGGAGGCGTTGACCAACGTGCAGAAGCACGCGGGGACGCGGGCGAAGGCCGAGGTCAGCGTCGTGAGGGTGGGACCGAACATCGAGGTCACCGTGCTCGACGACGGCGCCGGCGAGGGAGAGGCCCCCGAGGCACCCGCCGACGGCGGCGGCCACGGCCTGATCGGGATGCGCGAGCGGGTCACCGCCGTGAGCGGCACCCTCACCACCGGTCCCCGCTACGGAGGCGGTTTCCGGGTCCATGCGATCCTTCCGGTCAGGAACCGCACCGATGCCGCGGAGGGCCCCGTATGACGATCCGTGTCCTGCTCGCCGACGACCAGGCGTTGCTGCGCAGCGCCTTCCGGGTGCTGGTCGACTCCGAGCCCGACATGGAGGTGGTGGGGGAGGCGTCCGACGGCGCGGAGGCGGCCCGGCTGGCCGCCGAGCAGCGGGCCGACGTGGTGCTGATGGACATCCGGATGCCCGGCACCGACGGCCTCGCCGCCACCCGCATGATCAGCGCCGACCCGTCCCTCGCCCATGTCCGCGTGGTCATACTGACCACCTTCGAGGTCGACGACTACGTGGTGCAGTCGCTGCGCGCGGGCGCCTCCGGCTTCCTCGGCAAGGGCTCCGAACCCGAGGAACTGCTCAGCGCGATCCGCGTCGCGGCCGGCGGCGAGGCGCTGCTGTCCCCGACCGCCACCAAGGGGCTGATCGCCCGTTTCCTCGCCCAGGAGGGCACGGCGGGAGAGGACCGCGACCCCGCCCGCGCCGAGCGGCTGGAGACGCTGACCGTGCGCGAGCGCGAGGTGCTGGTCCAGGTCGCCGGCGGGCTCTCCAACGACGAGATCGCCGAGCGGCTGGAGGTCAGCCCGCTCACCGTGAAGACGCACGTCAACCGGGCCATGGCCAAGCTGGGCGCCCGCGACCGGGCCCAGTTGGTCGTCATCGCGTACGAATCCGGGCTGGTACGTCCAAGGGTGGAGTGACCTCCGCCCCGGTGTACTGCGGCGGGAGTATGCGCCGCATAAGGAAATGGACCTGGGACCTAGGGAACCGGGGTCACTCATGGACCAGGGTGTTGGGGTGGGCGTACAGATGTGCCCCGTCCCCCTCCGCTCGGCCACAGAAGAGAGACCCTGATCCATGTCCTGGCTGTCGAGATTCAGCCTCGCGCAACGGGCCCTGATAGGCCTGATGTCGATCGTCGCGCTCGTCTTCGGCGCGATCGCCATCCCCCAGCTCAAGCAGCAGCTGCTGCCCACCATCGAACTGCCCATGGTGTCCGTGCTGGCGCCGTACCAGGGCGCCTCGCCGGACGTGGTCGAGAAGCAGGTCGTCGAACCGATCGAGGACAGCCTCGAAGCCGTCGACGGGATATCCGGCATCACCGCGACGGCCAGTGAGGGCAACGCCGTCATCATGGCGTCCTTCGACTACGGCAACGGCACCCAGCAGCTCGTCGCCGACGTCCAGCAGGCCGTCAACCGGGCCCGCGCCCAGCTCCCGGACGACGTGGATCCGCAGGTCATCTCCGGCTCGACGGACGACATCCCCACCGTCGTCCTCGCCGTCACCTCCGACAAGGACCAGCAGGCGCTGGCCGACCAGCTCGACAAGACGGTCGTCTCGGAGCTGAAGGACATCGACGGCGTCGCCCAGGTCGTGGTCGACGGCGTCCGGGACGTGCAGGTCACCGTCACGCCCGACCAGGCGAAGCTGGCCCGGGCGGGCGTGAGCCCGCAGGCCCTCGCCCAGTCCCTCCAGGCCGGCGGCGCGACCGTCCCCGCGGGCTCCTTCGACGAGGCCGGCGCCAACCGCACCGTCCAGGTCGGCGGCGGCTTCACCTCGCTGAAGCAGATCCAGGACCTGATGGTCACCGGCGAGGGCGTCGACAAGCCCGTCCGTCTCGGTGACGTCGCCACGGTCAAGGAGGAGGAGGCCAAGGCCGACTCCCTCACCCGCACCAACGGCGAGCCGAGCCTCTCCGTCGCCGTCACGATGGACCACGACGGCAGCGCGGTCGCCATCTCGAACGCCGTCGAGGACAAGCTCCCCGACCTGCGCGAGCAGCTCGGCTCCGGCGCGACGCTCACCGTCGTCAGCGACCAGGGCCCGGCGGTGTCCAAGGCCATCTCGGGTCTGACCACGGAGGGCGGGCTCGGTCTGCTCTTCGCCGTCCTGGTCATCCTGGTCTTCCTCGCGTCGATCCGCTCGACCCTGGTCACCGCGGTCTCCATCCCGCTGTCCGTGGTGCTGGCGCTGATCGTCCTGTGGACGCGCGACCTGTCGCTGAACATGCTGACGCTGGGCGCGCTCACCATCGCCATCGGCCGGGTCGTCGACGACTCGATCGTGGTCCTGGAGAACATCAAGCGGCACCTCGGCTACGGCGAGGAGCGCCAGGAGGCCATCCTCAAGGCCGTCCGAGAGGTCGCCGGCGCGGTCACCTCCTCGACGCTCACCACGGTGGCCGTGTTCCTGCCGATCGGCCTGGTCGGCGGCATGGTCGGCGAGCTGTTCGGCTCCTTCAGCCTGACCGTGACCGCCGCGCTGCTGGCCTCCCTGCTGGTGTCGCTGACGGTCGTCCCGGTCCTGTCGTACTGGTTCCTGCGCCCGCCCAAGGGCACCCCCGAGGACGCGGACGAGGCGCGCCGGTTGGCCGAGGAGAAGGAGGCGAAGAGCCGCCTCCAGCGCTTCTACGTCCCCGTCCTGCGCTTCGCCACCCGCCGCCGCCTGACCAGCGTGGCCATCGCGGTCGTCGTGCTGATCGGCACGTTCGCCATGGCGCCGCTGCTGAAGACGAACTTCTTCGACCAGGGCGAGCAGAAGGTCCTCAGCATCAAGCAGGAGCTGAAGCCCGGCACCAGCCTGGCCGCGACCAACGCCCAGGCCGAGAAGGTCGAGAAGCTGCTCGGCGACACCGAGGGCGTCAAGGACTACCAGGTCACCATCGGCTCGTCCGGCTTCATGGCCGCCTTCGGCGGCGGCACGGACACCAACCAGGCCTCGTACCAGCTGATGCTGGAGGACTCGGCGTCCGCCGAGGACGTCCAGGACCACATCGAGGACGGGCTCGCGAAGCTCGACGGCATCGGCACCACCACGGTCGCCGCCGGTGACGGCTTCGGCAGCCAGGACCTGAGCGTCGTCGTCAAGGCCGCCGACGCGCAGGTGCTCCGCGACGCCTCCGAGGAGGTCCGCAAGACGGTCGCCGGGCTCGACGACGTCACCGACGTCACCAGCGACCTGGCGCAGAGCGTGCCGCGTATCTCGGTCAAGGCCAACGCGAAGGCCGCCGAGGCCGGGTTCACCGACCAGACGCTCGGCGCGGCCGTCGCCCAGGCGGTGCGCGGCACCCCGGCCGCCAAGGCGATCCTCGACGACACCGAGCGCGACGTCGTGATCAAGTCGGCTCAGTCGGCCGAGACGCTGGCCCAGCTGAAGGCCCTGAACCTGGGCCCGGCGAAGCTCGGCGACATCGCCACGGTCGAGCTGGTGGACGGCCCGGTGTCGATGACCCGCATCGATGGGCAGCGCGCCGCGACCATCACGGCCAAGCCGACCGGTGACAACACCGGCGCGGTGGGCACGGAACTCCAGTCCGAGATCAACGGCCTGGATCTGCCGGCCGGTGCCACGGCCGAGATCGGCGGCGTCACCGCCGACCAGGACGAGGCGTTCGTCAACCTGGGTCTGGCCATGCTCGCGGCGATCGCGATCGTGTTCATGCTGCTGGTCGGCACCTTCCGGTCGCTGGCCCAGCCGCTGATCCTGCTGGTGTCCATCCCGTTCGCGGCGACCGGCGCGATCGGCCTGCTGCTGGCCACGGGCACCCCGATGGGCGTCCCGGCGATGATCGGCATGCTGATGCTGATCGGCATCGTGGTCACCAACGCGATCGTGCTGATCGACCTGATCAACCAGTACCGCAAGCAGGGCTACGGCGTCGTCGAAGCGGTCATCGAGGGCGGCCGGCACCGTCTGCGGCCCATCCTGATGACCGCCCTGGCGACGATCTTCGCCCTGCTCCCGATGGCGCTGGGCGTCACCGGCGAGGGCGGCTTCATCGCCCAGCCGCTGGCGGTGGTGGTGATCGGCGGCCTGATCACGTCGACCCTGCTGACCCTGCTGCTGGTCCCGACGCTCTACGCGATGCTGGAACTGCGCAAGGAGCGGCGCGCGAAGAAGCGGGCGGCGAAGAGGGGCGGCGACGTGCCGCCCCAGTCGCAGGCCTCGGACGAGCCGGAGACGGCGAAGGTCTGAGTCCGCGAGAACGGCTCAGGTCCCGCCCGGCACCGAAGGTGGTCGGGCGGGACCTGAGCCGTTTGAAACACCCCGCACGGGCGGGGGGTGGGAAATCGCCCCCCCCTACGGCAGCGCCAGCATCCGCTCAAGCGCCAGCTTCGCGAACGCCTCCGTCTCCTTGTCGACCTCGATCCGGTTGACGAGGTTGCCCTCGGCGAGCGACTCCAGCGCCCAGACCAGGTGCGGCAGGTCGATGCGGTTCATGGTCGAGCAGAAGCAGACCGTCTTGTCGAGGAAGACGATCTCCTTGTCCTCGGCAGCGAAACGGTTCGCCAACCGTCGGACCAGGTTCAGCTCGGTGCCGATGGCCCACTTGGAGCCGGCCGGGGCCGCCTCCAGGGCCTTGATGATGTACTCGGTCGAGCCGACGTAGTCCGCCGCCGCGACGACCTCGTGCCGGCACTCGGGGTGCACCAGGACGTTGACGCCCGGTATGCGCTCGCGCACGTCGTTCACCGAGTCGAGGCTGAAGCGGCCGTGCACCGAGCAGTGACCCCGCCACAGGATCATCTTCGCGGCGCGCAGTTCCTCGGGGGTCAGCCCGCCGTTGGGCTTGTGCGGGTTGTAGAGGACGCAGTCCTCCAGGGTCATGCCCATGTCCCGCACCGCGGTGTTGCGGCCCAGGTGCTGGTCGGGCAGGAACAGCACCTTCTCGCCCTGCTCGAAGGCCCAGTCCAGGGCCCGCTTGGCGTTGGACGACGTGCAGATGGTGCCGCCGTGCTTGCCCGTGAACGCCTTGATGTCCGCGGACGAGTTCATGTACGAGACGGGCACGACCTGCTCGGCGACGCCCGCCTCGGTCAGCACGTCCCAGCACTCGGCGACCTGCTCGGCGGTGGCCATGTCCGCCATGGAGCAGCCGGCGGCCAGGTCGGGCAGGACCACCTTCTGGTCGTCGGAGGTCAGGATGTCGGCCGACTCCGCCATGAAGTGCACACCGCAGAAGACGATGTACTCGGCCTCCGGGCGCGCGGCCGCGTCCCGGGCCAGCTTGAAGGAGTCACCCGTGACGTCGGCGAACTGGATGACCTCGTCGCGCTGGTAGTGGTGACCGAGCACGAAGACCTTGTCCCCGAGCTTCTCCTTGGCCGCGCGGGCGCGCGCGACCAGGTCCGGGTCGGAGGGCGAGGGCAGGTCGCCGGGGCACTCCACGCCGCGCTCGCTCCTCGGGTCGGCCTCGCGGCCGAGCAGCAGCAGGGCGAGGGGCGACGGCTGTACGTCGAGCTCCTGGGTTTGGGCGGTGGTCACGACACGCACCCTTTCTACTTTTCGTCGAACTGACGCTATATATCATAACCGGTTCACGTCAGTTTGACGATGCCCATAGTGTCGGTGTGACGTGAATCCCGGTGTCCGGGCCGCCGTCCACAGCCGCTGTCCGCCGCCCGACGCGTGTGCGAGCATGAAGGGAAGGCCGAGGACGAAGACACGGGCCCGCCCGGAATGAATCCGCGGCCCCGCCGGTTGGAACCGTCGGCAAGCAGTCTCCGTACAACCTTGGAGAGATGTAGATGTCCGTATCGGACGAGACCACCACCGTCACCGACGGCATCATCCTGACCGACGCCGCCGCGGCCAAGGTCAAGGCCCTGCTCGACCAGGAAGGCCGTGAGGATCTGGCGCTGCGCGTCGCCGTCCAGCCCGGCGGCTGCTCCGGCCTGCGCTACCAGCTCTTCTTCGACGAGCGCTCGCTCGACGGCGACGTGGTGAAGGACTTCGACGGCGTCAAGGTCACCACCGACCGCATGAGCGCCCCGTACCTGGGCGGCGCCACCATCGACTTCGTGGACACGATCGAGAAGCAGGGCTTCACGATCGACAACCCGAACGCGACGGGCTCCTGCGCCTGCGGCGACTCCTTCAGCTAGAGCCGAGCCTGTCCGGCGGATCAAGCCGCGCGGCGGACACGCCACAGTCGTAAGAGGGCGGCGGCCCGGGACCGACCCCGGGCCGCCGCCCTCTTGCCTGCCCGCCTACGGGATCGCCGTCACCGGCCCGGCTACGGGATCGCCGTCACCGCCCCCCGGACGGCGCCGGCAGCCGCGCGCCCGGCTTGTGCGGCGGGATCTCCTCGCCGTCCGAGCCCACGACCGTCCGGTCGCCGAGCGGATCGTCGAGCGGCACCGTCCGCTCGTACTCCTTGGCGATCAGGATGCAGACCTTCTCCGGATGCGGGGTCTCGGTCACCGTGACGGTCACCTTGCCCGCGCTCTCCTTCGCCTTCGCCTCGTAGTCGGAGCACACCCCGCCCGTGAAGTGCACGGTCAGCTCCCCGCCCGCGGCCGTGTAGCCGCTCACCTCGACGTCGCGGGGCTCACCCGGCGCCGAGGACGGCTCGTCGGACGGGGCCGGGGACGGTGAGGCGGGGGCCGCGGAGGTCAGGTACTCCGGGTCGACCGCCGGATACGTCACCGTGAAGGCGTCCCGCGTGCCCGGCGCCCGCACCTCGAACAGCCACGACGGCACCAGCGTCTGCCGCCCCTGCACCGGATGCGCGGCCAGCCCGAACACCGCGTCCTCGACCGTGATCGTCTGCTTCTCCGGCTGCTGCGGCTTCTCCGGCTTCTTCGGAGTGCCCGTCGGCGGCTCGCAGGGCGTGTCCGCGCCGTCCTGATGCGGTACGGGGCTCGCGCAGCCCCCGATGCCGGCGCCGGAGCCGCCGCCCGGCGCGTTCAGCAGCGCCAGCGTTTCCTCCGCGCCCAGGACGGGATACGTGTCCCCCTTGACCGGCGCCTTCACCTGACCGCTGCCGCCGACCACATCGCCCCGCGCGCCGACGACCACACCGGTCGTCCAGCCGTACGTGGGCAGCCCGCCGACCTCGGGTTCGGCGTTCACGGCCCGCCGGGCGCCCATGACCTGGCCCGCGTCCAGCTTGGCGTCGTCCTGGCCCAGCGCCTTCAGCACCGGCGCCGCCGCCTTCTTCGCGGCCGCCTCGCTCACCGGGTCCCCGTCGGCGGACGGGGCCTTGCACACGGCGCCCTTCTTGCAGTTGTCGGTACCGGGCGGGTAGCGGTGGAACGTCCAGGTGCCCGGGGCCTGCGTGTTCACCGTCAGCAGCGGACCCGAACCGTCGTTGGCGTTGCCGACCTTCCACGCCTCGCCCTGCACGCGCGGCGCCCCGTCGACCCCGAGCGCCTCGGCCAGCCGGGCCACCTCCGCCTCGGTGACCTCGCCCTTCGCCCGGTACACGGGCGCCGAGCCGGGGCCGTCGGGCAGCGAGCCGTCGGCGCGGTAGGTGACGCCGTACGGGTTGGGCTCCCCGGGCGCGATGCCGTTCGTACCGCCGCTTTGGGACGGCGCCCCGTGGTCGTCCAGGGCCAGCGGCGGGGGAGTGTCGTCGCCGGACGCCCCGGAGGCCGTACCGCCGTCCGGGCCGCCGCCGGAGGCCGACGTCGCCAGATAGGCGCCGCCGGTCCCGACCAACAGCACGGCGGCGGCGACGGAGGCGACGGCGACCGCCCGGGGACGCCGCCGCGCGGGACGCCCGGTGCCGGCCTCGTCGGCGGCGCCTGCGTCGTCGTTGTCGGGTCGCTCGGTGTTCACCGCATCGCTCCTTCGGCTGTTACTGGGGACAGCGATGGGACGCGGTGGGGGAGGATCCGGTTCCCGGCGACGTCACGCGCCGCCCGAACGGCCTCGAAGTCGCCGGACGGACCTCAGTCCCCGTAGTCCGACATCGCGTCCAGCAACCGTGCCGACGTCCGGGGCACCCGCACGCCGTGGATGAGGGAGACGGGGACGGGACGGGTGGCGGCGTGGGCCGGCGCCTCCCAGCGCGGGGTCATCCGCGCGCAGTCGCCGCGCAGCGACGCCAGGTCGCCGTCCAGGTCGGCCGGGGCGGGGTCGGCGGTCCTCGTCAGGTTCGTCATAACAGAACCGTAGGCACGTCCCGGACCGTGAAGAAAGTTGTACTACCGGGTAGTTTTGCCTGCTTCGGACCCGGGGCTCTCCCGGGTAGCGTGAACTGTCAACCCGCCTCCCCTTCAGGAGAGAGTCCACGCCGTGCGCATCGCAGTCACCGGCTCCATCGCCACCGACCACCTCATGACCTTCCCCGGCCGCTTCTCCGACCAGCTCGTCGCGGACCAACTGCACACGGTCTCGCTCTCCTTCCTGGTCGACCAGCTCGACGTACGCCGGGGCGGCGTCGCCGCCAACATCGCCTTCGGCATGGGCCAGCTCGGCACCCGGCCGATCCTGGTCGGCGCGGCCGGCTCGGACTTCGACGAGTACCGGGCCTGGCTGGACCGGCACGGCGTCGACACCGGCTCGGTGCGCATCTCCGAGACCCTGCACACCGCCCGCTTCGTCTGCACCACCGACGCCGACCACAACCAGATCGGCTCGTTCTACACGGGCGCGATGAGCGAGGCCCGCCTCATCGAGCTGAAGACCGTCGCCGACCGGGTGGGCGGCCTCGACCTGGTCTCCATCGGCGCCGACGACCCGGAGGCGATGCTCCGGCACACCGAGGAGTGCCGCGCCCGGTCCATCCCGTTCGCCGCCGACTTCTCCCAGCAGATCGCCCGGATGAACGGCGACGAGATCCGGATACTGCTGGACGGGGCGACCTACCTCTTCTCCAACGAGTACGAGAAGGGCCTCATCGAGACCAAGACCGGCTGGACGGACGAGGAGATCCTCGGCCGCGTCGGCCACCGCGTCACCACCCTCGGCGCGCGGGGCGTCCGCATCGAGCGGGTCGGCGAGCCGACCGTCGAGGTCGGCGTGCCGGACGAGGAGCGCAAGGCCGACCCGACCGGCGTGGGCGACGCCTTCCGCGCGGGGTTCCTGTCGGGACTGGCGTGGGGAGTGTCGCTGGAGCGGGCGGCGCAGGTGGGCTGCATGCTGGCGACGCTCGTCATCGAGACGGTGGGGACGCAGGAGTACCAGCTGCGCCGCGGGCACTTCATGGAGCGGTTCACCAAGGCGTACGGGGACGAGGCGGCGGAGGAGGTCCAGGCGCACCTGGGCTGAATCGCCGGGTGAGGGTGCCGTTCAGGTCGACCGGCGGACCAGGTAGGCCGTTCCCTTCTCCGCCGGCTCCTCGCCCACGTACTCCTGCCCCCGCATCTCGCACCACGCCGGGATGTCCAGGCGGGCCGCCTCGTCGTCGGACAGGACGCGCACCGTGCCCCCGACGGGCACGTCGCCGATGACCTTGGCCAGCTCGATCACCGGGATGGGGCAGCGCCGGCCGATCGCGTCCACGACGAGGTCGCCCCCGGTCTCCGGGACGGCCTCCGTGGCCACCGGCGCCCCCAGCCTCTCCCGCACCGCGGCCACCGTGCCCGGCAGCACCTCCAGGAACCGTTCGACGTCCTCGGGCGGCGTCCCCGGCGGCAGCGACACCCGGACGTTGCCCTCGCTGAGCACCCCCATCGCCTTCAGGACGTGGCTCGGCATCAGGGTGCTGCTCGTGCAGGACGACCCGGAGGAGACCGAGAAACCGGCACGGTCCAGTTCGTGCAGCAGGGTCTCCCCGTCGACATAGAGACACGAGAAGGTGACGGTGCCGGGCAGCCGGCGCACCGGATCGCCGACCACCTCCACGTCCGGCACCAGAGCCGGCACCCGCGCCCGGATCCGCTCCGTCAGCCCCCGCAGCCGGGCCGCCTCCTCGGCCGCCTCGGCCCGCACCGCCCGCAGCGACGCCGCCGCGGCCACGATGGCGGGCAGGTTCTCGAAACCGGGCGCCCGCCCCGACTCCCGCTCGTCCCCGGGCCCTTGCGGCGCGAACCGCACCCCTTTCCGCACGACGAGCAGCCCGACCCCGGACGGCCCGCCCCACTTGTGGGCACTGGCCGCGAGCATGGCCCAGTCGCCCGGCACCTTCCCCCACGCC
This sequence comes from Streptomyces sp. BB1-1-1, assembly GCF_031597775.1. Lineage (NCBI taxonomy): Bacteria > Bacillati > Actinomycetota > Actinomycetes > Kitasatosporales > Streptomycetaceae > Streptomyces > Streptomyces sp. BB1-1-1. Next base: position 6,225,591 of record NZ_CP134203.1, read on the forward strand.
AGCGACTGCGCCGCGTCCACCAGCAGCGGCACGCCCGCCGCCCGGCAGCTCTCGGCGACCTCCGCCACCGGCTGCTCGGTGCCCACCTCGTGGTTGGCCGACTGGAGGCAGGCCAGCGCGGTGTCGCCGCGCAGGGCGGCCGCGTACGCCGCCGGGTCCACCGCCCCCGTCCGGGCCACGGGCACCTGCGTGACCGTCCCGCCGCCGGCCTCGTGCACTTCGGCCGCATGCAATACGGAGGAGTGTTCGACCGCTGACACGATCAGGTGGGCTCCGACGCGCCGACGCCCGGCCAGCGCTCCCGCGACCCCCGAATGCACCGCCCGCGTCCCCGAAGGGGTGAACACCAACTCGTCCGCCCGACACCCCACGGCCTCCGCGGCCGCCTCCCGGGCAGCATCGAGCAGCATCCGGGCCCGCCGCCCTTCCCGGTAGAGCCGAGCGGGATCGGCCCACCCTTCGTCGAGGGAGGCCTGAAGGGCCTGCCGGGCAACGGGATGGAGAGGAACGGCGGAAGCAGCGTCGAAGTAGGCCACACAGCAACGCTATGACGTCCGGCAGGGAAGCGCCGCCAAGGGGCGCGGGGAACTGCGCGAGCAACCACGACGAACCGTCAGCCGCCGAACAACCCCAGCTCGCACCCCCCGCAGGCGCCCGACCCCACCCTTTCAGGGTGCCCCCCGGCGCGTATGCCACCCTCCCCGCGACCCCCCGGAGGGCGTCGGCTAGGGTTTGGTCCGCATAAACATCAAACCCCTGCCCGACGCAGGGCGGCGACCGACCAGCGAGAAGGCCGCAGCCGAACAGCGCGGGCGAGACTCTCGGGAAGGCGCTACGTGAGTCCCAACGGCTCCGACCGCTCGCCGCGGCGCCCGATGCGGCGGAAGCTGCTGCAGGCACTGACCGCGGGCCTGGTCCTGGCGACCGCCACCGGTTGCACATACGAGGACTTCCCCCGCCTCGGCATGCCCACCCCAACCACGGAAGAGGCTCCGCGGATCCTCTCCCTGTGGCAGGGCTCCTGGGCAGCCGCGCTGGCCACCGGCGTGCTGGTGTGGGGCCTGATCCTGTGGAGTTGCTTCTTCCACCGGCGCACCCGCACCAAGGTCGAAGTTCCTCCGCAGAACAGGTACAACCTGCCCATCGAGGCGCTGTACACCATTGTTCCGCTCGTCATCGTCTCGGTGCTGTTCTACTTCACCGCCCGTGACGAGTCCGAGCTCATGAGCCTCAAGAAGAAGCCCGACCTCACGGTCAACGTGGTCGGCTTCCAGTGGAGCTGGTGCTTCAACTACGTCGAGAGCGTCGACGGTTCCACCGGCGACGCCAAGACCTCCAAGGAACTGGCCGCGATCCCGGACCGGTTCAAGGAGGACTTCCCGGCGAACGCCGGCGGCACCTACGACTGCGGTGTCCCCGGCACGGAGAACCCGCAGACCGGCAACCCCGGCCCGACCCTCTGGCTCCCCAAGGGCAAGACGGTCCGCTTCGTCCTGACCTCGCGTGACGTCATCCACTCCTTCTGGGTGGTGCCGTTCCTCATGAAGCAGGACGTCATCCCGGGCCACACCAATGCCTTCGAGGTGACCCCCAACAAGGAGGGCACCTTCCTCGGCAAGTGCGCCGAGCTGTGCGGTGTCGACCACTCCCGGATGCTGTTCAACGTGAAGGTCGTCTCCCCGGAGCGCTACGAGCAGCACCTCCAGGACCTCGTGAAGAAGGGGCAGACCGGTTACGTTCCCGCGGGCATCGCGCAGACGAGCCACGAGAAGAACCGGGAGACGAACAACCTGTGAGCATCCTCAACGAACCCCAGGGTGCCTCGGCAGCGGAGGACTCGTACGAGAACGAGCTGCCGGTACGGCGCAAGCAGCCCGGCAACGTCGTGATCAAGTGGTTGACGACCACTGACCACAAGACGATCGGCACGCTGTATCTGGTGACGTCGTTCGCGTTCTTCGTGATCGGCGGCGTGATGGCGCTCTTCATGCGCGCCGAGCTGGCCCGGCCGGGTCTGCAGATCATGTCGAACGAGCAGTTCAACCAGGCGTTCACGATGCACGGCACGATCATGCTGCTGATGTTCGCGACGCCGCTGTTCGCCGGCTTCGCGAACTGGATCATGCCGCTGCAGATCGGCGCGCCGGACGTGGCCTTCCCGCGGCTGAACATGTTCGCCTACTGGCTGTACCTGTTCGGCTCGACGATCGCGGTGGGCGGGTTCCTGACCCCGCAGGGCGCGGCCGACTTCGGCTGGTTCGCCTACTCGCCGCTGTCCGACGCGGTGCACTCGCCGGGTATCGGCGGTGACCTGTGGATCATGGGTCTGGCCTTCTCCGGCTTCGGCACCATCCTCGGCTCGGTCAACTTCATCACCACGATCATCTGCATGCGCGCGCCGGGCATGACCATGTTCCGCATGCCGATCTTCACCTGGAACGTGCTGCTGACCGGTGTGCTGGTCCTGCTGGCCTTCCCGGTGCTGGCCGCGGCCCTGTTCGCGCTGGAGGCGGACCGCAAGTTCGGTGCGCACATCTTCGACTCGGCCAACGGCGGAGCGTTGCTGTGGCAGCACTTGTTCTGGTTCTTCGGGCATCCAGAGGTGTACATCATCGCGTTGCCGTTCTTCGGCATCGTCAGTGAGATCATCCCGGTCTTCTCCCGGAAGCCGATCTTCGGCTACATGGGTCTGATCGCCGCGACGATCGCGATCGCCGGTCTGTCGGTGACGGTGTGGGCGCACCACATGTACGTCACGGGCGGCGTGCTGTTGCCGTTCTTCTCCTTCATGACCTTCCTGATCGCGGTCCCGACCGGTGTGAAGTTCTTCAACTGGATCGGCACCATGTGGAAGGGATCACTCAGCTTCGAGACACCGATGCTGTGGTCCACCGGCTTCCTGATCACCTTCCTCTTCGGTGGTCTGACCGGTGTCATCCTGGCCTCGCCGCCGCTGGACTTCCACGTCTCGGACTCGTACTTCGTGGTGGCGCACTTCCACTACGTGGTGTTCGGCACGGTGGTGTTCGCGATGTTCGCCGGCTTCCACTTCTGGTGGCCGAAGTTCACCGGCAAGCTGCTGGACGAGCGCCTCGGCAAGATCACCTTCTGGACGCTGTTCATCGGCTTCCACGGCACCTTCCTCGTCCAGCACTGGCTGGGTGCCGAGGGCATGCCGCGCCGGTACGCCGACTACCTGGCGGCCGACGGCTTCACCGCCCTGAACACGATCTCGACGATCAGCTCGTTCCTGCTCGGCATGTCGCTGCTGCCGTTCTTCTACAACATCTGGAAGACGGCCAAGTACGGCAAGCCGGTCAACGTGGACGACCCGTGGGGCTACGGCCGTTCGCTGGAGTGGGCGACCTCCTGCCCGCCGCCGCGGCACAACTTCCTCACGCTGCCGCGCATCCGCAGTGAATCCCCCGCCTTCGACCTGCACCACCCGGAGGTCTCGGCGATCGACCAGCTCGAGAACGTCGGTCACGGTGAGAAGACCCTCGCCGGCGGCAAGGAGGCCGGGAAGTGAAGATCCAGGGACAGCTCTTCATCTGGCTGAGCGTCTTCATCCTGGCCGTCGCGATCGTCTACGGCTACTGGTCGATGGAGCCGGCCGGCACCACGGCCCTCTTCCTGGCCTTCGGCCTGTCCATCATGATCGGCTTCTACCTGGCCTTCACGGCCAAGCGGGTCGACGCCGGTGCCCAGGACAACAAGGAAGCGGACGTCGCGGACGACGCCGGGGAGATCGGGTTCTTCAGCCCGCACAGCTGGCAGCCGCTGGCGCTCGGGTTCGGCGGAGCGCTCGCCTTCCTGGGCGTGGCGGTCGGCTGGTGGATCATGTACTTCTCGGCACCGATCCTTCTCGTGGGTCTGTTCGGCTGGGTCTTCGAGTACTACCGCGGTGAGAACCGCACCCAGTAGCACGCGCCGAGCGCCTAGGGGCCCGGACACTCCGTCAGGAGCGTCCGGGCTCCTTCGTATGCCGTACCCGCCTCACTCGTCCGGGTTACCCACCGTGCCGTCGTTGACGTGGCTCCCTAGCGTGAGGTCATGAGCGACACGGTTCACTTCCAGGCGCGGGGGCGTACGGTCGTCGGCTGCACCCTGCTGGTGATGGCCCTCGGCGCGTCCGTCACCGCCTGCAGCGGCGACGACGACAACCCGCTGTCCGCCTCGCCCTACGACGCGGCCGGCCAGATCTCCTTCAACGGCCCCACGGACGCCGGGAAGAAGGCCGACCCCGACAAACCCCTGGAGGTCGTCGCCGAGGGCGCCGACGGGCGCATCACGGACGTCACGGCCTTGGACGCGGCGGGCCGCTACGTCGCGGGCGAACTCTCCGCCGACGGAGCCCGCTGGCACAGCACCTCACCGCTGGCCGCGGGCGCCAGCTACACGGTCCGGGTGAGCACCGAGGACGGCGACGGCGCGCCCGGCCGCAAGGTCCTCACCTTCGAGACCGGACTGCCCAGCTCCAAGAAGACCCTGGACGTCTCCTTCGGGCCCAAGGCGGGCGCGTACGGCGTCGGCCAGCCCGTCACCGCGGAACTGAGCCAGCCGGTCGCGGACCCGGCCCAGCGGGCCATAGTGGAACGCGCCCTGAAGGTGGACTCCACGCCGGCCGTGGAGGGCGCCTGGCACTGGGTGGACGACAAGAAGCTCCACTACCGGCCCAAGGAGTACTGGCCCGCCCACGCCACCGTCCAGGTCCGCAGCACCCTCGACGGCATCAAGATCGGCGACCGGATGTGGGGCGGCACCGCCAAGCCCCTGGAGATCACCACGGACGACCGCGTCGTGGCCGTCACCGACGCCGCCGCGCACACGCTGACGGTCTACCGGGACGGCCAGGAGATCAAGCAGATCCCCGTCACCTCGGGCAAGCCCGGCTTCGAGACCCGCAACGGCGTCAAGGTCGTCCTGGGCAAGGAACCCTTCGTACGCATGCGCAGCAGCACCGTCGGCATCGCCGAGGGCTCCTCGGAGTCGTACGACCTGCCCGTGTACTTCGCCACCCGGGTCACCTGGAGCGGCGAGTACGTGCACGCCGCCCCCTGGTCGGTCGGCTCCCAGGGCCTGGCCAACGTCAGCCACGGCTGCGTCGGCATGAGCACCGCCAACGCCGAGTGGTTCTTCGGCGTCGTCCAGGAGGGCGACCTCGTCGAGGTGGTCAACTCCGAGGGCGAGACGATGGAGGCCTTCGGCAACGGCTTCGGTGACTGGAACCTGGACTGGAACAAATGGCGCACGGGCAGCGCCCTGATGGCCGGCACCGGCAACGCCCCGAACACCCAGGAGGCGGCGCGGCTGCGGCCGACGGTGGTGTGACCCACCCAGGGGCGCGGGGAACTGCGCGACGAGCCACGATCAGGCCGCACTCCGCCACACGACGCGCAGCCCCTGCCCAGTAGGCGCCCCTAAACGCCCTGCAGCCTCTTCTGCCGCAGCAGCGCGGCCAGCGCGCCCGCGAACTCGACCGGCTCCACCGGCAGCGTCACAGCCGCCTCCGCGCGGCTCCACGTCGCCAGCCACGCGTCCTGCGGCCGGGCGATGAGCAGCAGCACCGGCGGGCACTGGAAGACCTCGTCCTTGATCTGCCGGCACAGCCCCATGCCGCCCATGGGCACCGCCTCGCCGTCCAGGACGCAGACGTCGATGCCGCCCTTGTCCAGCTCCTTGATCGCGGCGGCCGGGGTGGCGCACTCCAGGAACTCGACCACGGGCACGTCCGGAGCCGGCCGGCGACCGGTCGCCAGCCGCACCTGCTCGCGGGTGTTGGAGTCGTCGCTGTAGACCAGCACCGTGGCGGTCGGCTGCATGCTTCCTCCGATACGCAGTGAAACAGTCGTAGCCCGTCGCGCCGGATGCTACTCCTTTGAACACCTCGTCAACACTGGTTCGGACACGGCTTCGACGGGCCGTTCGATGGGCCATACGGGCAGTACAGACGGGGCGGACACTCCGAACGGCACCCCCCGGGGTGAGGGCGGGATAAGCGACCGACATAATGTCGGTCGTGGCGACAGCAACGACAGTAGAAACCGGGCACGCGCACCCGTCGGTCAATCGACCGAACCTCACCAGCGTCGGAACCATCATCTGGTTGAGTTCCGAGCTGATGTTCTTCGCGGCCCTCTTCGCGATGTACTTCACCCTGCGATCGGTGACCGGCCCGGACTTCTGGTCCGAGAAGGCCGACGCGCTGAACTTCCCGTTCTCCGCGACGAACACCACGATCCTGGTGCTCTCCTCCCTCACCTGCCAGCTCGGCGTGTTCGCGGCCGAGCGCGGTGACGTGAAGAAGCTCCGGATGTGGTTCATCGTCACCTTCGTCATGGGTGCGATCTTCATCGGCGGTCAGGTGTTCGAGTACACCGAGCTGGTCAAGCACGAGGGCCTCTCGCTCTCGTCGGACCCGTACGGCTCGGTGTTCTACCTGACCACCGGCTTCCACGGACTGCACGTGACGGGCGGTCTCATCGCCTTCCTGCTGGTCCTCGGCCGCACCTACGCGGCCCGGAGGTTCACCCACGAGCAGGCGACCGCGGCCATTGTCGTGTCCTATTACTGGCACTTCGTCGATGTCGTCTGGATCGGCCTCTTCGCCACGATCTACATGATCAAGTAGACGCGGCGCGCACCCGCCTCAATACCAGAAGCATCGACGCAGAAGATCCTGACACCGGGGTAATCCGTGAAAAAGCTCTCCGCACGACGACGCCATCCGCTGGCGGCGCTCGTCGTCCTACTCCTCGCGCTGGCATGCACAGGGGGGCTGTACGCCGTGTTCGCACCCGCGGACAAGGCGCAGGCCGATGAAACCGCCCAGTCCCTCGCCATCGACGAGGGCAAGAAGCTCTACGCCGTCGGCTGCGCCAGTTGCCACGGCACCGGGGGTCAGGGCACCACCGACGGTCCGAGCCTGGTCGGCGTCGGCGCCGCGGCCGTCGACTTCCAGGTGGGCACCGGCCGTATGCCGGCCCAGCAGCCGGGCGCCCAGGTCCCGGAAAAGCCGGTCGTCTACTCGCAGGCCGAGATCGACCAGCTGGCCGCCTACATCGCCTCGCTGGGTGCCGGTCCGGCCATCCCGTCGGAGGAGAAGTACGGCCCGGAGGGTGCGGACATCGCCAAGGGCGGTGAGCTGTTCCGCAACAACTGCGCGCAGTGCCACAACTTCACCGGCAAGGGCGGCGCCCTGACGCACGGCAAGTACGCGCCGAGCCTCGAGGACGTCGACCCGAAGCACATCTACGAGGCCATGCTGACCGGCCCGCAGAACATGCCCTCCTTCCCCGACAGCACCATGTCGGAGCAGAACAAGAAGGACATCATCGCCTACCTGGACGCGGTCAACAGCGACGACACCGTTGAGCCCGGTGGCCTCAGCCTCGGCGGACTGGGTCCGGTCAGTGAAGGTCTGTTCGCCTGGGTGTTCGGACTGGGCGCCCTGATCGCCGTCGCCGTCTGGGTCGCCGCTCGGACCGCAAAGGCCAAGAAGTCATGAGTAGCCAAGACATTCCAGAAGAGAACCTGCCCGCTGAGCAGGACGCCCCGCACGGGCACGGCTCGGTGCGCACCGCGGACGAGCAGAACCCGTTCGCCGACCCGGGTCTGCCGCCCCACGAGCACCGGATCCAGGACACCGACGAGCGGGCCGCCAAGCGGTCCGAGCGCACGGTCGCCCTGCTGTTCACGCTGTCGATGCTGGCCACTGTCGGCTTCATCGCCTCCTTCGTGGCGATCCCGGTCGACAAGTCGGTCTACATCTTCCCGCTCGGTCACATCAGTGCGCTGAACTTCGCGCTCGGCATGACGCTCGGCGTCGCGCTGTTCGCGATCGGCGCCGGCGCGGTCCACTGGGCCCGCACCCTGATGTCCGACGAGGAGGTCGCCGACGAGCGTCACCCGATCGAGGCCGACCCGGAGACCCGTGCCAAGGTCCACGCGGACTTCAAGCAGGGTGCCAAGGAGTCCGTGATCGGGCGCCGCAAGCTGATCCGCAACACGATGCTGGGCGCGCTCACGCTGGTGCCGCTCTCCGGTGTCGTCCTGCTGCGCGACCTCGGCCCGCTGCCCGGCACCAAGCTCCGCCACACCCTGTGGTCCAAGGGCAAGCTGCTCGTCAACATGAACACCCACGAGCCGCTGCGTCCCTCGGACGTCGCGGTGGGCTCCCTCACCTTCGCCATGCCCGAGGGCCTGGAGGAGCACGACGAGGAGTTCATGACCGAGATCGCCAAGGCGGCCCTGATGATCATCCGGCTGGAGCCGGAGGCCATCAAGGACAAGCGCGAACTCGAGTGGTCGCACGAGGGCATCGTGGCGTACTCGAAGATCTGCACCCATGTCGGTTGCCCGATCTCCCTGTACGAGCAGCAGACGCACCACGCGCTCTGCCCCTGCCACCAGTCCACCTTCGACCTTGCCGACGGCGCCCGGGTGATCTTCGGTCCCGCCGGTCACGCCCTGCCGCAGCTGCGCATCGGCGTGAACGACGAGGGTTACCTCGAAGCGCTCGGCGACTTCGAAGAGCCCGTCGGTCCTGCCTTCTGGGAGCGCGGATGAGCACTACAGCCAATGAAGCCCCCCGCTCTCGCGGGAAGGCACCGGCCGGCGAGCGCGTCGCCGACTGGGCCGACGGCCGGCTGGGGATCTACTCCCTGGCCAAGGCCAATATGCGCAAGATCTTCCCCGACCACTGGTCGTTCATGCTGGGTGAGGTCTGCCTCTACAGCTTCATCATCATCATCCTCACGGGTGTGTACCTGACGCTGTTCTTCCACCCCTCGATGAACGAGGTCACGTACCACGGCTCGTACGTGCCGCTGCAGGGCCAGCTGATGAGTGAGGCGTACGCCTCGACGCTGGAGATCAGCTTCGACGTCCGCGGTGGTCTGCTCATCCGGCAGATCCACCACTGGGCGGCGCTGATCTTCCTCGCCGGCATGTTCGTGCACATGATGCGCGTCTTCTTCACCGGCGCGTTCCGCAAGCCGCGCGAGATCAACTGGCTGTTCGGCTTCCTGCTGTTCGTCCTCGGCATGTTCACCGGCTTCACCGGTTACTCGCTCCCGGACGACCTGCTCTCGGGCACCGGTATCCGCTTCATGGAGGGCGCGATCCTGTCCGTGCCGATCGTCGGCACGTACATCTCGTTCTTCCTCTTCGGCGGGGAGTTCCCCGGCCACGACTTCGTGGCCCGGTTCTACTCGATCCACATCCTGCTGCTGCCGGGCATCATGCTCGGCCTGGTGGTCGGCCACCTGATCCTGGTCTTCTACCACAAGCACACGCAGTTCGCGGGTCCCGGCAAGACCAACAAGAACGTCGTCGGCATGCCGCTGCTGCCGGTGTACATGGCCAAGGCCGGAGGCTTCTTCTTCCTGGTCTTCGGTGTGATCGCCGCCATCTCGGCCATCGCCACGATCAACCCGATCTGGGCCATCGGTCCCTACCGGCCGGACATGGTCTCCACCGGCGCCCAGCCCGACTGGTACATGGGCTTCTCCGAGGGCCTGATCCGTGTGATGCCCGGCTGGGAGATCAACTTCTGGGGTCACACGCTCGTCCTGGGCGTGTTCGTCCCGCTGGTCATCTTCCCGCTGGTCCTGGCGGCGATCGCGGTCTACCCGTTCATCGAGTCCTGGGTCACCGGCGACAAGCGCGAGCACCACATCCTGGACCGCCCGCGCAACGCCCCGACCCGGACCGCCTTCGGTGTCGCCTGGATCACCTGGTACATGGTGCTGCTGATCGGCGGCGGCAACGACCTGTGGGCCACGCACTTCCACCTGTCGATCAACGCGATCACCTGGTTCGTCCGCATCGGGTTCTTCGTCGCCCCGGTCGTCGCGTTCATCGTCACCAAGCGGATCTGCCTCGGCCTCCAGCGCCGGGACAGGGACAAGGTGCTGCACGGCCGCGAGTCGGGCATCATCAAGCGCCTGCCGCACGGTGAGTTCATCGAGGTGCACGAGCCGCTCAGCCAGGAGCAGCTGCACACGCTCACGGCGCACGAGCAGTACACGCCGGCCGAGATCGGCCCGGAGGTCGACGAGAACGGCGTCCGGCGCAAGGTGAAGCGCACGGAGAAGCTCCGCGCCAAGCTGAGCAAGGGTTACTACGGCGAGGACGCGCAGATTCCGAAGCCCACCGTCGAGGAGTACAAGGAGATCACGAGCGGCCACGGCCACCACTGACCCTCCAGCGTCGCCACACCACGGTCGAAGGGCCCCGTCCGTTCCGCGGACGGGGCCCTTCGCCGTGCCCGGGGCTGGATAGGGTGGGACCACACGTGGGACCACACTCCCTTTCCGCGATACACACGATTCTGGAGCGGCTCATGAGCGCTGTGACCCCCGCTGGAGGCGACACCGCGGCGGGCCGCTCCTGGCCCGCCCTGCTGAACGGACTCCTGGACGGTCAGGACCTCTCCGCGGACGACACCGCCTGGGCGCTGGACGTGATCATGCGCGGCGAGGCGACCGACGCGCAGATCGCCGGCTTCGCGGTGGCGCTCAGGTCCAAGGGGGAGACCGTCGAGGAGATCTCCGGCCTCGTCCGCACCATGTACGCCCACGCCAACGTGATCGAGGTGCCGGGGGAGACGGTCGACATCGTCGGCACCGGCGGCGACGGCGCCAAGACGGTCAACATCTCCACCATGTCGGCGATCGTCGTGGCCGGTACCGGCGCGAAGGTCGTCAAGCACGGCAACCGGGCCGCCTCCTCGGCGTCCGGGGCCTCCGACGTCCTGGAGAAGCTCGGGGTCAACCTGGAGCTGACGCCGAAGCGGGTGGCGGAGGTCGCCGAGGAGGCCGGCATCACCTTCTGCTTCGCCGTGAAGTTCCACCCGGCGCTGCGCCACGTGGCGGCGGCGCGAGGCCAACTGGGCATCCGCACCGTGTTCAACTTCCTGGGTCCGCTGACCAACCCCGCCAAGGTGAAGTCCCAGGCGATCGGGGTCGCCCACGCCCGGATGGCGCCGATCATCGCGGGTGTCTTCGCCGAACGCGGCCACTCGTCCCTGGTCTTCCGGGGCGACGACGGCCTCGACGAGCTGACCACGACGGCCACCTCCCGGGTGTGGGTCGTGCGGGACGGCCGGGTGACCGAGGAGACCTTCGACCCGCGGGACGTCGGCCTCCAGCTCGTGCCGGTGGAGGCGCTGCGCGGCGCCGACGCCTCCTACAACGCCGACGTCGCCCGCCGCCTGCTGGCCGGCGAGACGGGCCCGGTGCGGGACGCGGTGCTGCTGAACTCGGCGGCGGCCCTGGTGGCGCTGGAGCCCGGCGACGGGCCGTTGACCGAGCAGATCCGGGCCGGGATGGACCGGGCCGCGGAGGCGGTCGACTCGGGCGCGGCCAGGCGGGCCCTGGAGCGCTGGGTGGCGGCGACCCACGCGTAGCCGCCTTCTCGTGTGACGTGCGTCCCGCGATCCGGACTCGGGTTGCGGGGCGCCGATCATTTCCCCTAGGTTTTTCGTCAGGTCATGAGTGACAGTCATGAGGCCCCGGCCGACTGTCCGGCAACCCTCCGTCCGTGGCGGGGTGCCCCGGGTGAAGACCAGGTCGTGGACAGCAAGGTTCACGGCAAGCGCGGACCCCTCGCACGCTTTGAAGAGTGTGGGTCCAGGGGTCCTGGGTCGTCCGAGGGAGTCTCCCGTGAACCAGCGAATGCGATAGGGCCGCAGAGCCCCGCCTCCGCACACCTTCTTCTTCTCTTTCACAGCGCCTTTCCGCGCGCTGGTCCTCACGGGAGTCCGCCATGTCCGTACCCACCGCTGTCGCCACCCCGCTGCCCGTTCTCGGCCGTGATGTCACCGTCCCGCTCGTCACCGGCGGGGAGGTCACCTACGCCGCGCTCGACTACGCCGCCAGCGCGCCCGCGCTCCAGCGGGTCTGGGACGACGTGGCGGCCTACGCCCCCTACTACGGCAGCGTGCACCGCGGGGCCGGGTACCTGTCGCAGCTGTCGACCGACCTGTTCGAGAACGCCCGGGAGACCGTCGCCGGGTTCCTCGGATGCCGGGAAGGGGACCAGGTCGTGTTCACCCGGTCCACCACCGACTCCCTGAACCTGCTCGCCGCCGCCCTGCCCGCCGGCTGCCGGGTCTTCGTCTTCGAGACCGAGCACCACGCCTCGCTGCTGCCCTGGCGGGACGCCGACGTGACCTACCTGGACGCCCCGCGCACCCCGGCGCAGGCCGTCGAGACCCTGGAGCGCGCCCTCGCCGCCCGCGAGCCCTACGGGCCCGCCCTGGTCTGCGTCACCGGCGCCTCCAACGTCACCGGCGAGCTGTGGCCGGTGCGTGAACTGGCCGCCGCCGCGCACGCGCACGGTGCCCGGATCGTGCTGGACGCCGCGCAGCTCGCCCCGCACCACCCCGTTTCCGTGGCCGACCTGGACGTCGACTGGGTGGCCTTCTCCGGGCACAAGCTGTACGCCCCCTTCGGCTCCGGTGTGCTGGCCGGCCGCGCGGACTGGCTGCGCGAGGCGGAGCCGTACCTCGCCGGCGGCGGCGCCAGCCGCAGGGTCACCCGGCGCGCCGACGGCGGCGTGGACGTGGAGTGGCACGACAGCGCCGCGCGGCACGAGGCCGGGTCGCCCAACGTCATCGGCGCCTACTCGATCGCCTCCGCCTGCAAGGCCCTCACCGAGGCCGGGTTCGACACGCTGGTCGCCCGCGAGGAGTACCTGATCGGCAAGGTGCGGGACGGGCTCGCCGAGGTGCCCCAGGTGCGGATCCTCTCCCTCTTCGGCGACGACGCCCCCCGCGTCGGCGTGCTCTCCTTCGTCGTCGAGGGCTGGAACAGCTCGCACTTCGCCGCCGCGCTCTCCGCCGAGTACGGCATCGGGGTGCGCGACGGCCTGTTCTGCGCCCACCCGCTGGTGCGCACCCTGCTCGGCAGCGACCCGCAGGCGCAGGGCGAGTGCGGCGCCCCCGAGGCGGCGCCGGGGGAGAAGTCCCTCAACGCCATCCGCGTGAGCTTCGGTGCGGGCACCCCGGACGAGCACGTCGAGCGGTTCGTGAACGCCGTCAAGGAGCTGGTGAACGACGGCGCCCGGTGGAACTACCGGACCGAGGACGGGCGTTGCGTGCCCGACACGTCCGCCGCCGGTACCGCGGCCGCCGGCACGGCCGCCTGACCCGGCAGCCGCGACCCCAGCAGGATCATCCGCAGCGCCCGCTCCGTGGCGTCCGTGAGGAGTTCGGCGGCGCGCAGCAGTGCGTCCGCCAGGGCCATCGGCGCCGGCATGATGCCGTGGAAGGCGTCCACCCCCGGCACCTCGTGCGCGCCCTCGCCGAGCGTGCCGGCCAGGGCGAGGACGGGACGGCCGTAGAGCTTGGCGCGGCGGGCGACCTCGGCCGGGACCTTGCCGCGCGGCGTCTGGTGGTCCAGGGCGCCCTCGGCGGTGAGCACCAGGTCGGCGCGTGCGAGGCGGGCGTCCAGGTCGAGGTGGTCGAGCAGCACGTCGAAGCGGGGCAGCAGCCGCCCGCCGACGGCGGCCAGCCCCGAGCCCAGCCCGCCGGAGGCGCCGGTGCCGGGGCCGTGGCGCAGGTCGGTGCCGACGACACCGAGGTCCCGGGTGAGGACACGTGCCCAGTTCTCCAGGCCGGCCGACAACTCCTCGACCTGCGCGGGCGTCGCCCCCTTCTGCGGGCCGAACACCCGGGCCACGCCCCGCTCGCCGCACAGCACGTTGAACGGGTTGCAGGCGACGAGCAACTCGGTGTCCTTCAGCCGGGCGTCGAGGCCGGACGGGTCGATGCGGGCGAGGCGGCTCAGCTCCCGGCCGCCGTGCGGGAGTTCGAAGCCGTCCGCGTCCAGCAGCCGGGCCCCGAGCGCCTGGAGCGCGCCCGCGCCCCCGTCCGACGTACCCGAGTCGCCGCAGCCGACCAGGACGCGCCGCACCCCGGTGTCCAGCGCGGCACGGATCAGCTCGCCGACGCCGTACGTCGTCGTGGCACCCGGGTCGCGCAGGGCGCGGGGGACCAGGGAGAGGCCCGCGACGGCCGCCATCTCCACCACCGCCGTGTCCCGGGCGCCGAGCAGCGCGAAGTGGGTGCCGACGGGTTCGCCGACCGGGCCGGTGGCGGCCAGCGCGACCAGCCGCCCGCCGGTCGCGGCGGCCAGCGCGACGGCGGTGCCCTCGCCGCCGTCCACCAGCGGGATGCGGTCGATCTCGGCGTCCGGCAGGACCCGGCGGACACCCTCCGCGATGGCGTCGGCGGCGGCCTGCGCGGACAGGGACTCCTTGAAGCCGCTGGGGGCCACGACGACACGGTTCAGCAGCGAGGGCACGGCGGGCACGGCGGGCACGGAAGACGCGGCGGGGATCGAGGACGTGGCGGACATGGAGGGCTCCTTCAACGGGTCACGGGTACGCCGAGCAGCGGCCAGACGGCGGCGGCGAAGAACAGCACGAGGGCGGCGGTCAGCGGCGCCAGGACGGCGGACAGCCGCAGCAGGTCGCGCGGGGTGTAGGTGGGGGTGCCGGGGATGTCGGAGAAGAGGGTGACCGGCTTGGCGGAGGCCGGGAGCGTGTGGCAGAAACCGGCGGCGGCGGTGGAGGCGAGCGCGGCGGCGACCGGGTTGACCCCGGCGCCCGCGGCCGCGGCGATCACCAGCGGGACCAGGACGGAGGAGCGGGCCGAGCGGGACTGGAGGACCAGGTGGGCCGCCGTGCTCACCGCCACCACGACCCCGAGGAAGACGGCCGGCGTGACGTGTGCGGGCAGCCCCGACACCAGCCACTTCGCCGCGCCGGAGTCGGCGAGCGCGACGCCCATCGCCATGGTCGCCGCCATGAACAGCAGCAGCGACCAGGGCACGGTCTTCAGCGCGTCCTTCAGCCGTACGGTGCCGAGCGCGGGGGAGGAGGCGACGACCGCGCCGATCAGCGCCACGACCGCGGGCGACACATGGTGCAGGGGCTCGCTGCACCACAGGGTCACCACCGTGGCCAGCAGCGCGGCGCAGCGCTTCTCCGCCTGCGTCCAGGGGCCGGTGACCGGGCTCTCGGCGTGCCGCTGTATCTCCTCGGCGGTGATGTGGACCGGGCCCTTGCGGTCCGCGCGCCGGGTCGTCGTCAACAGGACCGTCTCGGCGGCCAGGTGGGAGGAGGTCACCGCCAGCGGCAGGCCGAGCAGCAGCCACTGGGTGAAGCCGATCCGGTCGCCGGTCGCCTCCCACAGCACCGACACCGTGATCAGATGCGCGCCCGCGCCGATCAGGGTCGCCACCGCCGACAGCAGGATCACGGTCGGGAACAGCAGCGCGAGCATCACGACCAGTCGCTTCCGTTCGGCGAGGGCCTTGGCGAGGGCCAGGAACACCGGCAGCGCCAGCGCCGCCCGGCCCGACGTGGCCGGCACCGCGAACGCCGTCACGACCAGCGCGGCCGTCGTCAGATGCACCAACTGCCGTACGCTGCGCGCCCCGCCGACCAGGAACGCCGCCGCCCGCCCCGCGAGTCCGGTCCGGGCCACCGCCGCCGCCAGCACGAAGGCGCAGATCAGCAGCCACACCGTGTCGTCGCCGAGGGTGCCGAAGAGGGTGTCGCTGCTGATCACGCCGGTCGCGGTCAGCGCGAGTCCGGCGCCCAGCGCGATGTACGTGTCGTCGATCGGCGTACCGATCCAGGCACACGTGGCCAGCGCGAACACGGCGAGGGTGAGGCGCGCGTCACCGCCGAGGGCGGGGAAGTTCGCGGGTACCGCGAGCAGCGCGCACAGGGACAGCGCCACGCAGAGGGCCGCCGCCAGGCGGAGGTTCAACGTCACGTCATCGAGGGTTCTCCCGGGCGGTGAGCCCTCAATGAGTCCGACATGAAGGAAACTTCACACAAAAGCCGGTCGGCCCGTCGGTGCGCCGGGTGCGTCAGCCCGGCAGCCGGTACCCCATGCCCCGTACCGTCTCCACCCGTTGCGCCCCCAGCTTCTTGCGCAGCGCACGCACGTAGACGTCCACGATGTTGGAGCCGGGGTCGAAGTCGTAGCCCCACACGTGGGACAGGATCTGCTCCCGCGACAGGACCTGCCCCGGATGCCGCAGGAACAGCTCCAGCAGCACGAACTCACGCGCCGTCAGGTCCACCAGCCGCTCCCCGGCCCGCGCCCGGCGGGTCCGCAGGTCCAGGGAGAGGTCGCCGGACCTGAGCACCGTCACCTCCGGTGCCCTGGCCGCCGTACGCAGCCGCAGCCGTACCCGGGCGAGCAGTTCCTCGAAGCGGAACGGCTTGGTCATCCAGTCGTCGGCGCCGCCCTCCAGGCCGGCCACCGTGTCCCGTACGGAGTCCCGGGCGGTCAGCACGATCACCGGGGTCGTCACCCGGGACTCGCGCAGCTCCCGCAGGACCGTGAAACCGTCCCGGCCGGGCAGTCCGATGTCCAGGACGACCAGGTCGAAGCCGCCGGTGAGGGCGTACTCGTAGGCGGCGTCGCCGTCGGCGACGGCGGTGGTGGTGAAGCCGTTGGCGCGCAGGCCCTTCTCGACGAAGGAGGCGATGCGCTCCTCGTCCTCGACGATGAGGATGCGGTTCATGGGCGTGCCTCTTCCAGAGTGAGTACGAAGGTGGCGCCGCCGCCCTCGGTGGCGCGCAGGCCGACCCGGCCGCCGTGGCCCTCGGCGATCGCCTTGACGATCGACAGCCCGAGCCCGGCACCCGTGCCGCGCACCCCGCGCCGGGCCGTGCCGCGCCGGAACCGCTCGAAGACGACCTCGGCGTCCTGCGGCTGGACCCCGGGCCCGGAGTCGGCGACGTACAGCTCGATACGGGTGCCGTCGGCGCGGGAGCCGATGCGGATGGTCTGGCCGGTGGTGGTGTGCTGCACGGCGTTCTGCGCGAGCTGCACCATGGCCTGGGTGATGCGCTGGGGGTCCAGCTGGGCCTCGCGGTCGGCGACCCCGTCCAGCACCCACTCCCGGTCGCCGAGGGTTCGGGCCTTGACGTAGACGTCGGCGGTGAGTTCGGCGAGCTGGACCGGCTCGGGGGTGACGAAGTCGGGGCGTTCGGCCTTGGCGAGGAGCAGCAGGTCCTCGACGATGCGGCTCATCCGGTCCAGCTCCTCGGTGACGAGGCGGACGGTCTCCTCGCGTTCGGCCGGGTCGTCGCCCATCAGCTCCAGGTGGCCGCGCACGATGGTGATCGGGGTGCGCAGCTCGTGGCTGGCGTCGTCGACGAACCGGCGCTGGGTGGCGAAGGCGCGTTCCAGCCGGTCCAGCATGGCGTTGAAGGTCTCGGCGAGCGCGGCCACGTCGTCGTGGCCGTGCACCGGGATGCGCCGGGTCAGGTCCTGCTCGGTGAGCTGCGCGGCCGTGGTGCGCACCAGCCGGACCGGTTTGAGGATCCGGCCCGCGACCACCCAGGCGATGCCGGTCGTCATCAGCAGGGCGACGCCGGAGATGGCGAGCAGGACGCGGAACACCTCGTCCGCGCGGGCCTGTTCCCGCCCGGGATGGAAGGCGACCACGAAGGCGGCCGCCGGTTCGCCGCCGTACCGGGCGACGGTGACCTTGGCCCAGCGGATGTCCCCGTGCGGCCGCTCCAGGGTGCCGGTGGAGTCGGGGGAGGCGTAGATGCGGCGCCTGGCGTCGGCGTCCTTGTGCAGGGGCAGGCCGACCGGGATCTCGCGCTGCTGGATGATCTGGGTGGGCCTGCTGCCCACCTCGCCCACCAGGCCGATCAGCTCCTCGTCCAGGTCGGCGTACTGCCTCTCCAGGAAGACCTTGAGCAGCCGCTCCGGTTCGGTGAACGGGAGGCCGGTCTCCGGGTCGAAGCCCTGCTCCTCGAAGTTGGCGAACTCGCCGGCCTCCTGGGCGAGCAGCCCGTTGATCCGCTGGTCGGTGTCGCGCAGCAGGATCGAGCGGGTGGTCGCGGCCACCGAGGCGAGAGCGACCGCCATCACGAGCAGCAGCCAGAGCAGGATGCGGACCCGGGCCGAGATCCGGCGGCGCTCGCGGTCAGCCGTCGTCGCCGGCTCCGTCGTCGGCGCCCCGGTCGTCTCCGGCGTCGTTGCCTCGGTCGTCGTCATCGTCGTCATCCGGAGCGCTGTCGGTCACCGGTGGCCGGGTCACCACCTGGTCGCTGGGCGTCGGCTCGGGCGAGGAGGAGGTGGGCGAGGGGGAGGTCGGGGTCGGGGTGGGGGAGCCGCTCTCCAGCTCCACCTTGGCCGGGACCTTGGGTTCCTGCGGACTGTCGGTGAGGGCGAAGCTGGTCGCCGCGATGCCGAGCGGGATCAGGACGACGGCCGCCAGGGCCGCCATCCGGCGTGAGAAGACCATGCCCCTGATCCTGCGCCCGCTACCCCGCGTCCCGGATGAGTCCGGGATGAAGAACTCTTCATCGGCGTCCTCGCCGGACGCTAGTTGTCGAGCCCGATGGCGAACGCCGCCTCCAGGTCGTGCTGCGAGTACGTCCGGAACGCCACGTGCGTGTCCGTGCCCTCCACGCCCGGGATCTTGCTGATCCGGCCGGGGATGACCTCCGCCAGGTCCTCGTGCTCGTTCACCCGCACCATGGCGATCAGGTCGTAGGTGCCGGTGACGGAGAAGACCTCGCTGACGTTCTCCAGCGCGGCGATCTGCTCCGCGATCTCGGGGATCCGGTCCACGCTGGTCTTGATGAGGACGATCGCGCTGATCACGGCTGTTTGTCTCCCTCGGAAGCCGCCACTGGAACGCTCTTCACTCTAGTGGTACGCCCGAACCGCACCCAGGCGAAGACGAAGCCCAGCCCGAAGCCGACCAGGTGCGCGAGGTACGCCACCCCCGGTCCGTCGCCGGCCCGTCCCGCCGCCATCCACTGGAGGCCGACCCAGAAGGGCAGGACGACCCAGGCCGGGAAGCGCAGCGGCAGGAAGAAGAGGAAGGGCAGGAGACTGGTCACCCGGGCGCGCGGGAAGAGGAAGAGGAACGCGCCGAGGATCGCGGAGATGGCCCCCGAGGCGCCGACCAGGGACTGCTGGGAGTGGGCGTTGGCCCCCGCGTAACCGAGCAGGGCCAGGTAGCCGCAGCCGAGGTAGAACAGGGCGAACTGGAGCCTGCCCATCCGTTCCTCGGTCATCGCGCCGAAGACGTAGAGGAAGAGCATGTTGCCCAGCAGGTGCACCCAGCTGCCGTGGACGAACAGCGCCGTGGCGGGGGTGAGGGCCGATCCGGGGGAGTCCTCGAACAGTTCTGCGGGGATCACGCCCCAGCGCCGGAAGTAGGCGCGCTGCGCGGCGAGCAGTTCGTCGCCGGTGCCGTACACCGGATTCAGGCCCGCCGCCGGGCTGACCAGGAACAGCAGACAGCACAGGGTGATCAGCCCGTACGTCACCGGTGCCGACCGGCCCCGGCTCGTGCGGGGCGTGCCCGGTGTCCTGACCGTCTTCACCGACCTGGTGAGGGCCGCCGTGCTCCAGTTACGGATCATGGACACAGAGCATGACGTAACGGGACGCAACCGCCCGGACCGCCTCGCCGCCGTGGACACGCGGGCGTCGGGTACCCGCCAGGCCGTAGGGTTACGAGCCACACGCACCGGGGGAGCCCGGCGCGGCACCGACACCGGAAGAGAGCGAACAGCCACGATGACGGTTCCCCTGCCGACCGACACGACGCGGTGGCGCTGCACCCTCTGCGGCAACCTCACCCGCTTCGACGTGACCCGGGCCTCGAAGGTCGTCGAGTACGTGCACCTCGATCTGGCCGGTGAGCCGAAGGTCGAGGAGCGGGAGGTGCTCAGTGAGACCATCGAGTCGGTGCGGTGCCGCTGGTGCAACGCCGTGGACCAGGTGGAACTCGTGGACAGGCCGGGTGCCGCCTCCTGACCGGAGCGGCCCCCGCATGAGGTGACCCCGCACGGGGTCACGCAGAGGCATTGGGGTGACGGATGGTGGAGACACATGGCGGGGAGCCGGGCGACGGCACCGCCGAGGTGCTCGACCGGCCGCTGCCCGACGGCGTGCGCCGCAGGGTCGTGCAGATCGTGTCCGACGGCTTCGGCGGACTCACTCTCGGCGAACTGCCGGCCCAGCTGAGACAGTACGCCCGGTTCGCCCCGAACCGCAGGGCCAAGTTCGCCGGCAACGCCATGGCCGCCGCCGTGGAGACCGACCCCCTGTTCCGCCAGCGCATCGGCGAGAAGCTCAGAGAGGCCCAGCCGGAACTGGCCGGGGCCCTGGACGCCGCCTCCCCGCCGCCCGCCGCGGACCCGCTGGACGTGGCGGCCGCGGCCTACGTGCTGCGCCCGCACGGCTGGGTGAAGCTGGTGACCGCCGCCGGCGAGGAGGCGCAGCGCGCGGACGCCGAGCGCGCCGATGAGGAGAGCCGCGCGGAGCTGGAGCGGCTGCACGAGGAGCTGGCCCGGGCCCGGGAGCACACCAGGACCGAGACCGAGCGGCTGCGCGCCGAGCTGGACGCGGCGAAGAAGGAGTCCGAGTCGCTGCACCGCAAGCTGCGCTCGGCCCTCAGCGACGTCAAGCGCGGCGAGGCGGCGCTGCGCAAGGTCCGGGCCGAGATGGACGCGGTCCGCGCCGAGGGGCACGCACAGGTCTCCGCCGCCGAGAGCGAGAGCCGGCGGCTCAAGACCCGGCTCGGGGAGGCGGAGGCCGCCCTGGAGGCCACCCGCAAGGCGGCCCGTGAGGGGCGCAGCGTCGAGGACATGCGGGTGCGGCTGCTGCTGGACACCCTGCTGGACGCCACGCAGGGGCTGCGCCGGGAACTCGCGCTGCCCCCGGTGTCGGTGCGGCCCGCCGAGACGGTGGACGCGGTGGAACCCGGCCGGATGACGCCCAAGGACATCGCCGCCCGCGCCCTGTCCGAGAACGACCCCGCCATCCTCGACCAGCTGCTGGCGCTGCCCCAGGCGCACCTGGTCGTCGACGGCTACAACGTCACCAAGACCGGCTATCCGCAGATGCCGCTGGAGAAGCAGCGGCTCAGGCTCCTCGGCCAGCTCTCCCAGCTCGCCGCGCAGACCGGCGCCGAGATGACCTGCGTCTTCGACGGGGCCGAACTGGTGGCGCCGGTGCTGCTCGCGCCGCCGCGCGGGGTGCGGGTGCTGTTCTCCAAGCCCGGGGTCACGGCCGACGAGCTGATCCGCCAGCTGGTGCGGGCCGAGCCGCCGGGCCGGCCGGTCATCGTCGTCTCCACCGACCGCGAGGTCGCCGACGGCGTGGCGCGCGCCGGCGCACGACCGGTGGCGTCCGCGGTGCTCCTCAAGCGGCTCTCCTAGCCCCGCGCCGACCTCCTGCTTCACTTTCGTGGCAACCGCAACGTAGGTGTTCTATGCCCGAATTGACGGAACCGTCACGCAACGTAGCGTCAAGTGAAGGTCACTGCAGGTGAGTTGTGGCAAAGAATGCGGTGCGTAACCGGGATTTTTCGACGGAGGATTTGAACTGATCACGAGTGGGTCACTAGGGTCAGCCCTCGAACCCTCGCACGGGTGATCCCTCTCAAGAAGGAGCTCGTCTCCGTGGCGTCCCACCGTCGTCCCAAGCAGCCGAGCCGCACGCGCGTGACCGTGCTCACCACCGCTGCCGCCGCCGCCGTCGCTCTCAGCTCGCAGGCCGCCAACGCCGCCCCGAGTGAGAAGCCGAGCAAGGACGAGGTCAAGGCCAAGGTCGACAAGCTCTACACGGAGGCCGAGCAGGCCACCGAGAAGTACAACGGCGCCAAGGAGAAGCAGGAGAAGCTCCAGAAGGAGATCTCCACCATCCAGGACAACGTCGCCCGCGGCCAGGAGGAGCTCAACGAGCTGCGCGACGGCCTCGGTTCGATGGCCAGCGCCCAGTACCGCTCCGGCGGGATAGACCCCTCCCTCCAGCTGTTCCTGTCCGCCGACCCGGACGACTACCTGGACAAGGCCTCCACCCTCGACCAGCTGAGCGGTCAGCAGGTCGAGGCGCTGAAGAAGATCCAGGACAAGCAGCGCGACCTCGCCCAGCAGCGCTCCGAGGCCACCGAGAAGCTCAAGGACCTCGCCTCCACCCGCACCGAACTGGGCAAGAAGAAGAAGGAAGTCCAGGGCAAGCTCTCCTCCGCGCAGAAGCTGCTCAACACGCTCACCGCGAAGGAGAAGGCCGCCCTCGCCGCCGAGGAGCAGCGCGCCACCCGCAGCAGCGAGCGCGAGGTCCTGACCGGCGGTAGCGGGAAGCCCGCCTCCGGCCGGGCCGCCGCCGCCTTCGCCGCCGCCCAGAGCAAGATCGGCACGCCCTACGTCTACGGCGCCACCGGCCCCTCCTCCTTCGACTGCTCGGGCCTGACCTCCTGGGCCTACGCCCAGGCCGGCGTCGGCATCCCGCGCACCTCCGAGGCGCAGACCGGCGCGGGCACCCGCATCTCCTCGATGAGCGACCTCCAGGTCGGCGACCTGGTCTTCTTCTTCAACGACCTGCACCACGTCGGCCTCTACGCCGGCAACGGCCAGGTCCTGCACGCGCCGCGCACCGGCACGGTCGTGCGCTACGAGTCGATGAACACCATCGGCGGCCCGTTCATGTTCGGCGTGCGAGTCTGAACCGCCGCCTCCCGTAAACCCCTCAGTCGCCCTCGCCATGCCGCCCGTTCGGGCGAATCACGGTACGGCCTTCTGACCTCCGCCCCGCCGGTGACCTGCGTCAGCGGCGGGGCGTCGTGCTGCGCGCGCCTCCGAGGTCGTTGGCCGGTGCCCCGCCACGGGGTTACTGTCTGCCGCGTTTCCCTGTCCGCCAGCGGAAGGAGTGCGGCTTCCCGTGGGGTTCCATCGCCGCCTTGCACCAACCGGGCTCGACCGCGGCGCCACCGCCGCCGTCGGCCTGCTTTCCGTCGCCGCCGCGGCCCTGGGCGCCGTACCGGCCACGGCCACCCCGCACGACGACCGGCGGGCGGAGGTGGACCGGCTCTACACGGAGGCGGAGCAGGCGACCGAGGCCTACAACAAGGCCGACGCGCGCACCGACGCCCTGCGCGAGGAGGTCAGCACCGCGCAGGACTCGATCGCCCGGCAGCAGGAGCGGATCAACACCATGCGGGACGCGCTCGGTTCGCTGGCCGGCGCCCAGTACCGCTCCGGCGGCATCGACCCGTCGCTGGCGCTGCTGCTCTCCGCCGACCCGGACGACTACCTGGACAAGGCCTCCGTGCTCGACCGGATCACCAGCCACCAGGCCGGTGAACTCAGGGAACTCCAGGGCGCCATGCGCGACCTCGCCCAGGACCGTGCCGAGGCCGGCCGGAAGCTCACCGAGCTGGAGAAGGGCCGCAAGGCCGTCGCCGCCCACAAGAAGACCGTGGAGCGCAAGCTCGCGAAGGCCCGCGAGCTGCTCAACTCCCTTCCGGACGGCGAACGCGCCGCCTACGACCGCGGCTCCCGCTCCGGCCGTACCGACCTGTCCGCCCCCGGCGACGCCGGTCCCGTCTCCGGCCGCGCGGCGGCCGCCGTCGCCGCCGCCCGCTCCGCCCTCGGCAAGCCCTACGTCTGGGGCGCCAACGGGCCCACCGGCTTCGACTGCTCGGGCCTGACCCAGTGGTCGTACGCGCAGGCCGGGGTCGGGCTGCCGCGCACCTCGCAGGCGCAGTCCGGCGCCGGGCAGCGGGTGTCCCTGGCCCAGGCCCGGCCCGGCGACCTGGTCGCCTACCGCGACGACGCCAGCCACATCGGCATGTACGTCGGCGACGGCCAGGTGATCCACGCGCCCTACCCCGGCGCCCCGGTGCGCTACGACCCGGTCGGCATGATGCCGGTCTCCTCGGTCACCAGGGTCTGACCTCCGGGACCCCTCCGGGTTCTCCGCCCGCTGCCTCCTCCGGCCGGCCGCCCGTACGATCGGGAGGTGGCTGGTCGAAGGCGGGTGTCGGGTTCCTCGGTGGTGGCGCTGTGCCTGCTGCTCGTCTCCCTCGTGGCCTGCGGCGGCCGGACCGCCGCCGACCCCGTCCCGGCCGAGGTGCAGCGGGTACTCGACCGGCGTGCGGAAGCCGTCCTCGACCACGACCGGGCCGCCTACACGCGTACGGGCACCGGAGCCGGCTTCGACAACCTGGGCGAGGTGCCGCTGGCCGCCTGGTCGTACCGCGTGAGGGGCGTGGACCGCACCGGCGACACCGCCACCGCCGACGTCGAGCTGCGCTACCGCATCGAGGGCCACGACCGGGGCCCCGTCACCACCGGCCGCACCGTGCGGCTGAGCCGGGACGGGGCGGACGGGCGGTGGACCGTCGACTCCGACCGGCCCGCGAAGCGGTCCGGCCAGCAGCCGTGGGACCAGGGCGCGGTCGAGGTCGTCCGGGGCACGCACAGCCTCGTGCTCGGCGTCGGACAGTCCACCGGGGCGCTGCGCCGCTACGCCGACCTCGCCGACCGGGCGGTGCCGGCCGTGTCGGACGCCTGGGACGGCGACTGGGCCCGCCGGGTCGTCGTACTCGTCCCGAAGTCGCTGGAGGGGATGGCGGGCCTGCTCGGCTCGCCCGCCTCCTCCTACCGGGGCATCGCGGCGGTCACCACCGGCGAGACGGGCGGCCGGGAGCAGGCACCGGCGGACCGGATCATCGTCAATCCCGACGCGTACGGGCTCCTCGGCGACCTCGGCAAACAGGTCGTGCTCACCCACGAGACCACCCACGTCGCCACCCGCGCCGACACCACCGCCGCCACCCCGCTGTGGCTGTCCGAGGGCTACGCGGACTGGGTCGGCTACCGCGACGGCGACCGCGCCCCCGCCGAGGCCGCCCCCGAGATGGCCGGCGCGGTCGCCGAGGGCCGGGTGCCCGCGAGTCTCCCGACCGACGAGGACTTCGGCTTCACCGCCGACGCGGACCAACTGGCCCGCGCCTACGAGGGCGGCTGGCTGGCCTGCCGCATGATCGCCGACCAGTGGGGCGAGGACCGCCTGGACGCCTTCTACCGCGCCGTGGGCGGGCACGCGAAGCGCGCGGGCGCGGTCGAGGACGCGATGAACGAGGTGCTCGCGACGACGCCGGAGGAGTTCACGGCACGGTGGCGGGAGTATCTGCGGGCGGAGTTCGACTGAGGTCGCCTCGCTCCCGTCGCCTCACGGGTCCGCGCGGACGCCGTCCGCTCAGGACGAGGCCGGTGTTTTGCCGGTGCGGGCGGCGCGGGGCGGCGGCGTCGGCACGGGCGTCCCGCGCGGCGCCGTGTCGCGCCACAGGGCGCGGGCCGCGAGGAGCGCCGCGGCGACCAGCAGCCCGTTGCGGACGACGAGCAGCGCGATGCCGAGCGGGTCGCTCGCGACGACCTGCGCGAACCAGACCGGGAACTCCAGCACCGTCACCAGGCTCGCCGCCAGCACCAGGGCGACCGGCACCCGCATGCGGCTCGCGCGGAAGCACCGGCAGACCGCGGCGACGCCGATCAGCCACACCATGTACTGCGGACTGATCACCCGGCTGGTGACCGTGAACATCAGCACCGCCACGAAGGCCGCGTCCGCCGCCGTGTGCGCCGCGAAGCGCGAGGCCGCCAGCCGCCACAGCAGCAGCCAGCCGAAGGCCAGGGCGGTCAGCGCCAGGGCGACCGTGCTCACCGCGCCCACGTACGGGCCGAGGAACTCGACCGAGCCGTAGTTGAGCAGCACCTCGCCGTCCCAGCCGAAGTGCCGGGCGACGTGGAAGACCAGCGCGCCCAGCGACTCCACCTCGGTGCCCCGGTCCCGCTGGAACGTCAGGAACGCGAACGCCCCCGGCATCGTCACCGCGAACAGCGCCGCCAGTCCGGCCCCGCTCAGCGCCGCCGCGGCCCACGGCGCCCGCCCGCGCATCCCGAGGAGCACCAGCGCGGGCCACACCTTCAGCAGCGCCCCGAGCGCCGCCAGGGCCCCCGCCACGCGCGGATGCCGGCCGGCGGCCAGCAGCGCCGCCACCGCGACGGCGGTGACCATCACGTCGTAGCGGGCGTACACCGTCGGACCGAGCAGCGGAACGCCCGCCACCCACACCCACGCCCCGCGCGACGAGCGCCCGGAACCGCGCCCCGCGCACCACAGCAGCGCGAGGACGGCCAGGTCCGCCGCACAGGCCAGGACGAAGAAGGCCGTCGCGTACTCCAGGAAGGGCAGCAGCGCGGGGGAGAGGATCGCGAAGGCCGCCGCGGGCGGGTACTGCCAGGTGACGTCGTCCAGCGGAAACGTTCCGGTACGCAGGACGTCGTACCAGTCCCGGTAGATCACGGACACGTCGCTGGTGACGTCCGGACCGGGGAAGACCAGCACCTTCAGCACGAAGAGCAGCAGCACCAGCCGCGTGGCGCCCCAGGCCGTCAGCAGCCGCGCCGCCGACCGCCTCGCGTCCGTCGTCTCCACGTGCTCCCTGCCCGTCCGCGTGCCGTGCTTCGCGGCCATGATGACCCGGACACCTGTGCGTGTGCCACCGGGGGGCGGCCGGGCCCGCGGCCCGCGCGGCGGGTTCGGTAGGGTCGGCGGCGTGCGCAAGACCTTGATCGTGACGAACGACTTCCCGCCCCGCCCGGGCGGCATCCAGGCCTTCCTGCACAACATGGCGCTACGGCTGGACCCCGAGCGGCTGGTCGTCTACGCCTCCACCTGGAAGCGCGGCCGCGAGGGCGCCGAGGCCACCGCCGCCTTCGACGCCGAGCAGCCCTTCACCGTCGTACGCGACCGCACGACGATGCTGCTCCCGACGCCGGGCGCGACCCGTACGGCCGTCCGGCTGCTGCGCGAGCACGGGTGCACGTCGGTGTGGTTCGGGGCGGCGGCGCCCCTCGGGCTGATGGCGCCGGCGCTGCGGAAGGCGGGGGCCGAGCGGCTCGTCGCCACCACCCACGGCCACGAGGCCGGGTGGGCCCAGCTGCCCGCCGCCCGGCAACTGCTGCGCCGGATCGGGGAGTCCACGGACACGATCACCTACCTCGGCGAGTACACGCGCTCGCGGATCGCGGGCGCGCTCACCCCGGACGCCGCCGCGCGGATGGTGCAGCTGCCGCCGGGCGTCGACGAGAAGACCTTCCACCCGGGCAGCGGCGGCGAGGAGGTGCGGGCCCGGCTGGGACTGACCGAGCGGCCGGTCGTGGTCTGCGTCTCGCGGCTGGTGCCGCGCAAGGGCCAGGACACCCTGATCCGGGCGATGCCCCGCATCCTGGCCGCCGAGCCCGACGCCGTACTGCTGATCGTCGGCGGCGGCCCCTACGAGAAGGAGCTGCGCCGCCTCGCCCACGACACCGGCGTCGCCGCCTCCGTCCACTTCACCGGCGCCGTCCCCTGGTCCGAGCTGCCCGCGCACTACGGCGCCGGGGACGTCTTCGCCATGCCGTGCCGGACCCGCCGGGGCGGCCTCGACGTCGAGGGCCTCGGCATCGTCTACCTGGAGGCCTCCGCGACCGGCCTGCCCGTGGTCGCGGGCGACTCGGGCGGCGCGCCGGACGCGGTACTCGACGGCGAGACCGGCTGGGTGGTGCGCGGTGACTCCGCGGAGCAGACCGCCGACCGCGTCGTCACCCTCCTCGGCGACGCGGAGCTGCGCCGCAGGATGGGCGAACGCGGCCGCTCCTGGGTCGAGGAGAAGTGGCGCTGGGACCTGCTCGCGGAGAACTTGAGAACACTCCTGTAGGGCAGCGCCGCCAAGGGGCGCGAGGAACTGCGCGACAAGCCCCAACGCGCCTGCACCCGCCCACGGCGACAAGGGGGCACCCCCATAGGCGCCCCCGCCCAACTACTTCGCGTAGATCGCCTCGATCTCGTCCACGTAGTCCTTGGCCACAACACTCCGCTTCAGCTTCAGCGAAGGCGTCAAGTGCCCGGAGTCCTCCGTGAACTGAGCCTCCAGCACCCGGAACTTCCGCACCGACTCCGCCTTGGACACCGCCGAGTTGCCGTCGTCGATCGCCGACTGGATCGTGGCGAGCAGATCCGGATCCTCCCGCAGCGACGCCGCCGTCGAACCGGCCGGCTTGCCGTTGTCCGCGCACCACCGGCCGAGGAACTCCTCGTCGATGGTGACCAGCGCGCCCACGAACGGCCGCCCGTCGCCGACCACCATGCACTCCGCGACCAGCGCGTGCGCGCGGATGCGGTCCTCTATGACGGCCGGGGCGACGTTCTTGCCGCCGGCGGTGACGATGATCTCCTTCTTGCGCCCGGTGATCGAGAGGTAGCCGTCCTCGTCGAGGGTGCCGATGTCGCCGGTGTGGAACCAGCCGTCGGCCAGCGCCTCGGCGGTCGCGCCCGGGTTGTTCCAGTACTCCTTGAACAGGTGCTCGCCGTGCAGCAGCACCTCCCCGTCGTCCGCGATGCGCACCACGGAGCCGGGCAGCGGCTGGCCGACCGTGCCGATCTTCTGCCGGTCCCAGGGGTTGAAGGCGGTGGCCGCGCAGGACTCGGTCAGGCCGTAGCCCTCCAGCACCGTGAAGCCGATGCCGCGGAAGAAGTGGCCGAGGCGTTCGCCGAGCGGGGCGCCGCCGGAGATGGCGTACTCGCCGCGTCCGCCGAGGACCGTGCGGAGCTTGCTGTAGACGAGCTTGTCGAAGACCTTGTGCTTGATCTTCAGGCCGACGGACGGGCCCGAGGGGGTGTCCAGGGCCTTGCTGTAGGCGATCGCCGTGTCGGCGGCCTTGTCGAAGATCTTGCCCTTGCCGTCGGCCTGTGCCTTGGCGCGCGCCGAGTTGTAGACCTTCTCGAAGACGCGCGGCACACCGAGGATCAGCGTGGGCCGGAACGCGGCCAGCTCGTCGGTGAGGTTCTTGATGTCCGGGACGCAGCCCAGCTTGATCGGCGCGATCATCGGCGCGACCTGGACCAGGCGGCCGAAGACGTGGGCGAGCGGGAGGAAGAGGAGGACGGAGCACTCGCCCGTGCGGAAGAGGGGACGCAGGCGCTCGACGACGTTGCCGCACTCCGCGAAGAAGCTGCGGTGGGTGAGCACGCAGCCCTTGGGGCGGCCGGTGGTGCCGGAGGTGTAGACGATGGTCGCGGGGTCGTCGGCCTTCGCGATCGAGCCGCGCTCCTCGACGGCCCGGTCCGTGACGTCCTGGCCCAGGCGCCCCAGCTCCTCCACGGCCCCGGAGTCGATCTGCCAGACGTGCTTGAGGGCGGGCAGCTGTTCGCGCACCGACTCGACGGTGGCGGCGTGCCCGGCCGACTCCACGACGCACGCCGTGGCACCCGAGTCGCTGAGGATCCACTGCACCTGCTCGGACGAGCTGGTCTCGTACACCGGCACGGTGATCGCGCCCGCGCACCAGATCGCGAAGTCCAGCAGGGTCCACTCGTACCGCGTACGGGACATCAGGCCGACCCGGTCGCCCGGCTGGACGCCGGAGGCGATGAGGCCCTTGGCGGCGGTCTGCACCTCGGCGAGGAAGTCGCGGGCGGTCACGTCCTGCCACGCGCCGGCCACCTTGCGGGAGATGACGGCGACGTCCGGGTGCTGCGCGGCGTTTCTGCGGACGATGTCGGTCAGATTTCCGTCCGCAGGGACCTCGTACAAAGCCGGAAGGCTGAACTCGCGCAAGACTGCTGCTCCTCATAAGGCGCCGGCGCCACGACGTTGTGCGATGCGACGGTGCGGTCCAAGGCTCGGGCAAGTGCTCGGGAGATCACACGGTGATCACATGTTGGATCACATGCCGATTCACATGTTGAAAACCAGAGCACGACTGGACTGCCCGGACGTTACCCGTCGGTATGCCTTCTCCGACAGGGGGTCCCCGCGAGATGTTCGCTGCGTCACACGGATGGGGTTTCCTTTGCGCACAGTAGTCGACGGATCAACCGACCAGCCAGTAACCGCAGGTCCGATCGCCACTGTTCACGAGAGCCACGCGCTGCTTACGCTTGATCGCCATGGCACCCACACCGCCCGGTAACACGAGGACACGCGTCCATGTGGTCAGCGACGTCCATGGCAACGCCCGCGACCTGGCCAGGGCCGGCGAGGGCGCCGACGCCCTGATCTGCCTCGGCGACCTGGTCCTCTTCCTCGACTACGCCGACCACACGCGCGGCATCTTCCCCGACCTGTTCGGCGCCGCGAACGCCGACCGCATCGTCGAGCTGCGCACCGCCCGCCGCTTCGCCGAGGCGCGGGAGTTCGGGGCGCGGCTCTGGGCCGGCGTCGGCGGGGACCGGCGCGAGCTGATCGAGGGGGCGGTGCGCAAGCAGTACGCCGAGCTGTTCGCCGCCTTCCCCACCCCGACGTACGCCACCTACGGCAACGTCGACATGCCGCCCCTGTGGCGTGAGTACGCCGGCCCCGGCACCACCGTGCTCGACGGCGAGCGGGTGGAGATCGGCGGCCGCGTCTTCGGCTTCGTCGGCGGCGGCCTGCGCACCCCGATGCGCACGCCGTACGAGATCAGTGACGAGGAGTACGCCGCGAAGATCGAGGCCGTCGGCGAGGTGGACGTGCTGTGCACGCACATCCCGCCGGAGGTGCCGGAGCTGGTCTACGACACGGTGGCGCGCCGCTTCGAACGGGGCAGCCGCGCGCTGCTGGACGCGATCCGCCGCACCCGTCCCCGCTACGCCCTGTTCGGCCACGTCCACCAGCCGCTGGTGCGGCGGATGCGGATCGGGGCGACCGAGTGCGTGAACGTCGGGCACTTCGCGTCGACGGGGCGGCCGTGGGCGCTGGAGTGGTGAGCCGGGGTGGTGTCCCGGCGGCCGGACCTGCGCAGGTAGGTGGTGACATTGGCGCCGCCCGTGCGCGATAGCCTTCACGCGGCACACACGTGCGCGCCACGGGCGCACGACGACCCGGCGCACGACGACCCTCAGTACCGGCCCGCATCTGGAGGAGCCACAGCGATGGCGGAACACACCAGCTCGAGCATCACGATCGAGGCGGCACCGGCCGACGTCATGGCGGTGATCGCCGACTTCGCCCGCTACCCGGACTGGACCGGTGAGGTGAAGGAGGCGCAGGTCCTCGCGACCGACGCGCAGGGGCGTGCCGAGCAGGTCCGACTCGTCATGGACGCCGGGGCGATCAAGGACGACCAGACGCTGGGCTACACCTGGACCGGCGAGCACGAGGTGTCCTGGACGCTGGTGAAGTCCCAGATGCTGCGCTCCCTGGACGGCTCCTACCTGCTCCGCCCGGCCGGCACGGGCACGGAGGTCACCTACCGGCTCACGGTGGACGTCAAGATCCCGATGCTGGGCATGATCAAGCGCAAGGCGGAAAAGGTCATCATCGACCGGGCGCTGGCGGGCCTGAAGAAGCGAGTGGAGTCGGGACCGAAGTAGCCGCGCAGCTGCGGGCAGTCGTGCCGCTTGGGGCGGCACGGGTGGGCGCAGCGGCACCCCGCAACGCCGGGCCGCGCCGTGCCGTACGGTGCCCCGGGCCCCGGGCACCCCGCAAAGCCGGGCCGCACCCCCCCCGGGGACCCGCACCCGGCGCCGCCGAGGCACCGGTACCGTTCACCCCCATGCGCACCATCTTGATCACGGGCCCCGGCGGCAGCGGCCGTACCACCGTCGCCGCCGCCACCGCGCTCGCCGCCGCCAGGCAGGGCACCCGCACCCTGCTCCTCGGCGCCGACCGCGACGACACCCTCGGCGCCGTGCTCGGGATGCCCACGGGCGGCCCCGCACCGATCACCGTCGAACCCCGCCTCACCGCCTGGCGGCCCGACGCCGCGAAGGGATTCCGGGACGACCTCACCGCCCTCCAGGAACGCGCCGCCTCCGCGCTCGACCTGCTCGGCGCCGGCCGCCTCGACCCCGAGGAACTCACCCCCCTGCCCGGCGCCGACGAACTCGCCCTGCTGCGTGCCCTGCGCGACGCCGCCCTCGCCGAGGGCCCCGATCACCACGAACTCCTCGTCGTCGACCTCCCGCCCGCGCCGCGCGCCCTCGCGCTGCTCGCCCTGCCCGAGGAACTCCGCCGCTACCTGCGCCGTCTCCTCCCGCCCGAGCGGCAGGCGGCCCGCGCCCTGCGCCCCGTCCTCGGTCGGCTCGCCGGCGTCCCCATGCCCGCCGAGGCGCTGTACGAGGCCGCCGCCCGCTGGGACCTGGAACTCGCCGCCGCCGAGGCCGTCGTCGCCGACCGGAACACCGTCGTACGGCTGGTCGCCGAGCCGGGCCCGGCCGGTGCCGAAGCCGTCCGCTCCACCACCCTCGGCCTCGCCCTGCGGGGCCTGCGCACCGACCTGCTGGTGGCCAACCGCGTCCTGCCCGAGGACACCCCGGCGGACAGCTGGCTCATCGGCCCCCTCACCCAGCAGCGCAAGACACTGGAGGAGTGGCAGGGCGCGTACGACATCCGCACCGTCGCCCACCTCGGACGGGACCCGCGCGGCGGGGACGACCTCGCGGCGCTCGACGCGCCGGACGTCAACCGGGACGTCCCCCCGGTCGAGTGGCCCGTCACCGACCGGCTGGCCGACGACGGCGTGCTGGTCTGGCACATCCCGCTGCCCGGCGCCACCCGCGACGAACTCGACCTGGTCCGCCGCGGTGACGAACTGGTCGTCACCGCCGGGCCGTTCCGCCGGATCGTCCCGCTGCCGTCCGCGCTGCGCCGCTGCACGGTCGACGGGGCCGCCCTGCGGGACGGCACGCTCGCCGTCCGGTTCGCGCCGGACCCGAGGCTGTGGCCGCGGAGCCGCTGAACGCGCCGCACCCGTTCGGGTAACGTCGTAAGGACGAACCGTAGTCAGGAGTCCGTCATGAGCGAAGAGCTCCCCCCGTCCGAGGCCCCCCGCCCCGACGAGGCCGACGCGGTCGACGAGGCCGGCCGAACGCGACCGGCCGACGCCGACGCCTGGGCGACGGCGTGCGCCGAGGACCTGGAGGCGGAGAAGGCCCGCCGCCGGGCCGAGTACGGGCCGCCGCCCGGCTCGGCCGCCGAGGAGCTGCGCCGCCTCGTCGACACCGTCGCGGACAAGCTGTCCGGCCTCCAGTCCCCGCTGTTCGGCCAGGTCGCCGGACCGGCCGCCCAGCAGGTGGTCCGGCAGGTCGTCCAGCAGGCCAAGGCCGCCGTCGAACCGGTCATCGAGCGCAACCCGGACGTCTTCGACCACCTCGCGGCCGCCGGCGGCGAACTCCTCGCCGCCTACCGCTCCGCCGTCCAGAACCAGGAGCGCCGCTGGACCGCCGGGGCCTCACGGGACGACCCCCGCGACCCCCGCGACCTGGACGAACCGCGTGACGACGCGAGCGACACCGGACGCGACGACGGCGACGAGGGCACCGGCCCGGGCCAGCGCATCGACTTGGACTGACACCGCCCTCGGGTACGGTTGGCCTTAGCGGGGCTCGACCGAACTGAGGGATTCATGGGACTCACCATCGGCGTCGACATCGGCGGCACGAAGATCGCGGCCGGCGTGGTCGACGAGGAAGGCAACATCCTCTCGACCCACAAGGTGCCGACCCCCACCACGCCCGAGGCCATCGTGGACGCCATCGCCTCCGCGGTGGAAGGCGCACGCGTGGGGCACGAGATCGTCGGTGTCGGCATCGGCGCCGCCGGTTACGTCAACCGGCAGCGCTCCACGGTCTACTTCGCGCCCAACATCGACTGGCGCCAAGAGCCGCTCAAGGAGAAGGTCGAGGCCCGCGTCGGCCTCCCGGTCGTCGTGGAGAACGACGCCAACGCCGCGGCCTGGGGCGAGTACAAGTTCGGCGGCGGCAAGGGCCACCGCAACGTCATCTGCATCACCCTCGGCACCGGCCTCGGCGGCGGCATCATCATCGGCAACAAGCTGCGCCGCGGCCACTTCGGCGTGGCCGCCGAGTTCGGCCACATCCGCATGGTGCCGGACGGCCTGCTGTGCGGCTGCGGCTCCCAGGGCTGCTGGGAGCAGTACGCCTCCGGCCGCGCCCTCGTGCGCTACGCCAAGCAGCGCGCCAACGCCACCCCCGAGCGCGCCGAGGTACTGCTCGCGCTCGGCGACGGCACCCCCGACGGCATCGAGGGCAAGCACATCTCGGTCGCCGCCCGCCAGGGCTGCCCGGTCGCCGTCGACTCCTACCGCGAGCTGGCCCGCTGGGCCGGCGCCGGCCTCGCCGACCTGGCCTCCCTCTTCGACCCGTCCGCCTTCATCGTCGGCGGCGGCCTCTCCGACGAGGGCGACCTGGTGCTCGACCCGATCCGCAAGTCGTACAAGCGGTGGCTGGTCGGCGGCAACTGGCGCCCGGTAGCCGACGTGGTCGCCGCCCAGCTCGGCAACAAGGCCGGCCTCGTCGGCGCGGCCGACCTGGCCCGGGAGCCCGACCCGATCATGTAGGCGTACGACGCTGCAACGTCCCCAAGGGGCGCGGGGCGGAGTCCATTTGGGGCTCCGCCCCGCGGGCGCGACAAGCCACGTACCACCGGCAGTCGCCCACGAACCTCGCGCCCCGAGCTGTTGGGCGCCCGACCACCCGGTCCCGTAAATTGACCGCATGGCAACGTCCCTCCAGCCGCTCCCCAACTCCCGCACCGAACCCGACGGTTCCACCGTCATCCGGGTCCTCAGCTACAACATCCGCTCGATGCGCGACGACACCGACGCCCTCGCCCGCGTCATCAAGGCCTGCGCCCCCGACCTCGTCCTCCTCCAGGAAGCCCCCCGCTTCTTCCGCTGGCGCAAGAAGCTCACCCGCCTGGCCCGCGCCGCGGACCTCGTGCTCCTCTCCGGCGGCGCCCCCGCCGCCGGCCCCGCGCTGCTGTGCTCCCTGCGGGCCACCGTCGAGCGCACCGAGGACGTACTGCTCCCGCTCACTCCGGGCCGGCACCGCCGCGGCCTCGCCACCGCCGTGGTCCGCATCGGCGGGGCCCGCCTCGGCGTCCTGAGCTGCCACCTGTCACTGGAGGCGGGCGAGCGGTACGAGCAGGCCGGCCTGCTCCTCGACCGGCTCGCCGGCCTGGGCGTGACGCACGCCGTGGCGGGCGGCGACCTGAACGAGCGCCCCGGCGGCCGCACCTTCCGGCGGCTCGGCGACGGCCTGCGGGACTGCTGGACGGCCGAGCCCTGGGGCAGTGAGTACACCTTCTCCGCCACCGGCCCCGACCGGCGCATCGACGCCGTCTTCGTCACGGAGGGCATCGAGGTACTGGGCTGCGGCGTACCGCTGGGGCTCCCCGGCGTGGCCGAGGACGATCTGAGGGCGGCCACGGACCACCTTCCGGTCCTGACCGCTCTCCGCGTACCCGCCGCGTCCGCGAGCTGACAAGCCGCGTGCGCGATCCTGCGGGTCGAAACCCCTAGACCACCGCGCCCCGCCCCGGATCGTCGTCGTCCTCGTCGTCCGTCCGCATCCGCATGACCAGCGTGGCGAAGCCGCCGAGGAAGCCGCCGATGCTGAGGGTCTGCAGCCACCACGTCATGTCCCAGCCGAGCACCACCGCCAGCAGGAGCAGCACCGGACCGCCGAGCACGCCCAGCCAGGCGAACTTCGCGGTGGGGTCGCCCTCGGGAAGCGGGGGCGGCTCGGGCGGTACGAAGTGACCCTCCTCGTCCTCGCCGAGACCGTCGTCCTTGCCCGGATCGTCGTCCGAGGGCTCGGCCAGGGAGTGGTCGCGCGGGCCGACGCCCGGGGCGAACGCCACGGAGCCGCCCAGGGGCCGGGCGGAGGCCGGGCGGTCCGCCGCGGGGCGGTCCGGCTCGGGCTTGTCGTCGTTGGTCTCCGGCTCCAGCAGCGCCAGGTCCTCCACCGACTTGAACGGCTTCGCGCCCGGCGGGTCCGGCGGCTCGTCCCCGTACCCGGCGACGATCGCGGCCCAGGCGGCGTCCTCGTCGATGGGCACCCCTTGCTCCTCGGGCGCCGCGCGGTCCGCCGCGCGCTCCCGTCCCTCGCGGTGCTCCCGCTCCCGCTCCAGGTCCCGATCCTCGCGCTCCTCGCGGTCCTCGCGGTCGGAGTCGTGCTCAGCCACCTGCGGCCGTCCCTTCCTTGCCGAGACCGGGCTCCGGCTCCCCGACGGAACCGGGCGCGAGCCGGCCGATGAACGCGACGCTCTCCGCGAAGATCCGGTCCGCATCGTGGTCCAACGTCGCCACGTGGTAGCTCTGTTCCAGCAGGATCTCCGTGACGTCCGTCGACGACACCCGGCCGAGGATGCGGGCCGAGTCGGCCGGCGGCACCACATGGTCCTGCGGACTGCGCAGCAACAGCAGCGGCTGGGTCACCTGCGGCAGGTCGCCGTCGGCGAGACGGAAGAACGTACGCAGCGAGTGCGCCGCGTGCAGCGGCACTTTGTCGTACCCCAGCTCCGAGCTGAGCGGCTTGGC
Source organism: Streptomyces sp. BB1-1-1 (assembly GCF_031597775.1). NCBI lineage: Bacteria > Bacillati > Actinomycetota > Actinomycetes > Kitasatosporales > Streptomycetaceae > Streptomyces > Streptomyces sp. BB1-1-1. Next base: position 6,261,747 of record NZ_CP134203.1, read on the forward strand.
GATGTCGCTGGCGATGCCCTTCGTCGCGGGCAGCAGATGGCGCAGGACGGGAAGGGCGTGCTGGGCCACGCCGTGCATCCGGTTCGCCGGGTTGACGACCACGACGCCCGAGACCGCGTCCCCGTGCTTGGCGGCGAGCCGCAGGGCCAGCGCGCCGCCCATGGACAGCCCGGCCACGAAGACGCGCGCGCAACGCTCGCGCAGGGCACGCAGCTCGCGGTCCACCTCCGCGTACCAGTCCTGCCAGCCCGTGACCTGCATGTCCTGCCAGCGCGTGCCGTGCCCGGGCAGCAGCGGCAGCGCGACGGTCAGACCACGCGCGGCGAGGTACTGGGCCCAGGGGCGCAGTGACTGCGGGGAACCGGTGAAGCCGTGGCAGAGGAGCACGCCGACCTCACCGCCCTCGTGGCGGAACGGCTCGGCTCCGGGCAGGACCGGCACGTCTCGGTCTCCTGTCGTCAGGGGGCCGGCACAGCCGGCACGGCGGGTGCGGTACTCGCGGGTACTTCACCGTACGCGACCGCACTGACACCGACCAGGGCCGTCGGGGCCATTGACGGTGCCCCGGGATAGGGTCTGACCCACAGACACAGGAGGCACTCGCTTGTTGTACGGCGCGATGAAGGTCACCGTCGGGGGTTCGCTGAAGCTCGCCTTCCGGCCCTGGGTGGAAGGCCTGGAGCACATCCCGGCCGACGGCCCCGCCATTCTGGCGAGCAACCACCTGTCGTTCTCCGACTCGTTCTTCCTGCCGGCCGTCCTCGACCGCAAGGTGACCTTCATCGCCAAGGCCGAGTACTTCAACACCCCCGGGGTCAAGGGCAGGCTGACGGCCGCCTTCTTCAAGGGGGTCGGCCAGCTGCCCGTGGACCGCTCCGGGGCACGCGGCGCGGGCGAGGCCGCCATCAAGAGCGGCATAGAGGTACTGGAGCGGGGCGAGCTGTTCGGCATCTACCCCGAGGGCACCCGCTCCCCGGACGGCCGCCTCTACCGGGGCAAGCCGGGCGGCCTCGCGCGCGTGGCGCTCGCCACCGGCGCACCCGTCGTCCCGGTCGCCATGATCGACACCGAGAAGATCCAGCCGCCCGGCCAGGTGATGCCGAAGCTGATGCGGCCCGGTATCCGTATCGGCAAGCCCCTGGACTTCACCCGCTACCAGGGCATGGAGCACGACCGTTTCGTACTCCGCGCGGTGACCGACGAGGTCATGTACGAGATCATGAAGCTTTCCGGCCAGGAGTACGTCGACATGTACGCGACCGCCATGAAGCGGCAGATCGCGGAGGCGGCGAAGGCCGAGAAGGAGGCGGGCAAGGCCGCGAAGGCCGCGCTCGCCCAGGCGGAGAAGGAACAGACCGCCAAGGAGAAGGCGGCGGCCGAGCAGGAGCGGTCCGCCGACGACCGGTAGCGGCCGGGGACGGGCAGCGGACCGTACGGGCCGGGGACGGGGGGACATGGCCAGGCGCGAGAGAGTCATGAGGATGTCGGTCGAGCAGCCGCTGTGGCGCGCGCTCGCCGGCTACCGCGTGCTCACCATGCTGTACGCGATCGGCTTCTTCACCACCGCCTACTCCGGCTTCGCCCGCCCCTGGCTCGCCGTCGCCTACTACGCCGTCCTCTTCGTCTGGACCCTGGCGACCCTTCCCAAGGTCGCGGGCGCGGCGAGCTGCACCAAGCGGTTCCTCGCCGCCGACCTCACCATCGCGCTGACCGGCATCCTGCTCACGCCGTTCGCCGACGCCCACGAACGGGTCATGGACGGCGGCCCGACCCTGCCGTCGATATGGACCGCCGGTTCCGTCCTGGCCTTCGCCATCAAGGGCGGCTGGCGCTGGGCGGCCGTCGCCTCCACCCTCGTCGCCGTCGCCAACCTGGTCGAACGCGGCAGCCCCGCCCGCGACACCGTCCACAACGTCATCCTCGTCTGGGTCGCCTCCATCGCCATCGGCTACGTCGTCGAGGTCGCCCGCGCCTCCGAGCGCACCCTCGCCCGCGCCCTGGAGATCGAGGCGGCGACCAGGGAGCGGGAGCGGCTCGCCCGGGACATCCACGACAGCGTGCTCCAGGTGCTGGCGATGGTGCAGCGGCGCGGCGCCGTCATCGGCGGCGAGGCGGCCGAGCTGGGCCGGATGGCCGGTGAGCAGGAGGTGGCGCTGCGCACGTTGGTCTCGGGCGGTCTGGTGCCCGTCTCCCGGGTGTCGGAGGACGCCGCCGAGGGCGCCCTCGTACGCGCGGTGGAGGAACCGGAGCGGGACGACCCCGACGGGCCCGTCGATCTGCGCGCCCTGCTCGCCCCGTACGCCGGTTCCCTCGTGAACCTCGCCGAGCCGGGCGCGCCGGTCCTGCTGGCCCCCCTCGCGGCCCGGGAGATCGCGGCCGCCGTGGGCGCCGCCCTGGACAACGTCCGCAAGCACGTCGGTGCGGACGCGCGCGCGTGGATCCTGGTCGAGGACGAGCCGGACGAGGTGATCGTCACCGTCCGCGACGAGGGGCCCGGCATCCCGGAGGGGCGGCTCGCCGAGGCCGAGGGCGAGGGACGCCTCGGCGTGGCCCTGTCGATCCGGGGCCGGCTGCGCGAACTCGGCGGCACGGCCGAGCTGGTCTCGGTGCCCGGCCAGGGCACCGAGGTCGAACTGAAGGCACCCAAGGCACTCAAGGCAGCTCAGCAAACCAGCACCACCGCGCGGGGGAAGGCGGCAGACCGATGACCGAGCGACAGGAACCGATCAAGGTCATGGTGGTCGACGACCACCCGATGTGGCGCGACGCCGTCGCCCGGGACCTGGCCGAGTCCGGCTTCGACGTGGTCGCCACCGCCGGCGACGGCGACCAGGCGGTGCGCCGGGCCCGGGCCGCCGCGCCCGACGTCCTCGTGCTCGACCTCAACCTGCCCGGCAAGCCCGGCGTCCAGGTCTGCAAGGAGGTCGTCGGCGCCGACCCGAAGCTGCGCGTCCTCGTGCTCTCCGCGAGCGGGGAGCACGCCGACGTGCTGGAGGCGGTGAAGTCCGGCGCGACCGGATACCTGCTGAAGTCGGCCTCCACCGGGGAGTTGCAGGACGCGGTGCGCCGCACGGCCCTCGGCGACCCGGTCTTCACCCCGGGACTGGCCGGACTGGTCCTCGGCGAGTACCGCCGCCTCGCCTCCGAACCGGCCCAGGCCGCGGAGACCGGCGAGCCCGGGGCGCCCCGGCTCACCGACCGTGAGACCGAGGTGCTGCGCCTGGTCGCCAAGGGCCTGAGTTACAAGCAGATCGCCGAGCGCCTCGTCATCTCCCACCGCACCGTGCAGAACCACGTCCAGAACACCCTGGGCAAGCTCCAGCTGCACAACCGCGTGGAGCTGGTGCGGTACGCGATAGAACGCGGTCTGGACGACGCCTGACCCCTCGCGGGACAGTGGCCCCAACCACCCACCGTGGCAAAGGGGTTACGTGATGAAGGTCGGAGTACTGACCGGAGGCGGCGACTGCCCCGGGCTCAACGCCGTCATCCGGGCCGTCGTCCGCAAGGGCGTGCAGGAGTACGGCTACGACTTCGTCGGCTTCCGGGACGGCTGGCGCGGTCCGCTGGAGGGCGACACCGTCCGACTCGACATCCCGGCCGTCCGCGGCATCCTGCCCCGCGGCGGCACCGTCCTCGGCTCGTCGCGCACCAATCCGCTCCAGCACGAGCACGGCATCCGGCGCATCAAGGAGAACCTCGCCAAGCTCGACGTCGAGGCGCTCATCACCATCGGCGGCGAGGACACCCTGGGCGTCGCCACCCGCCTCGCGGACGAGTACGGCGTGCCGTGCGTCGGCGTGCCGAAGACGATCGACAACGACCTGTCCGCCACCGACTACACCTTCGGCTTCGACACGGCCGTCGGCATCGCCACCGAGGCCATCGACCGGCTGCACACCACCGCCGAGTCCCACATGCGCGTGCTGGTCGTGGAGGTCATGGGCCGGCACGCCGGCTGGATCGCGCTCCACTCCGGCCTGGCCGGCGGCGCCAACGTCATCCTCATCCCCGAGCAGCGCTTCGACACCGAGCAGGTCTGCGCCTGGGTGACCTCGCGGTTCCGGGCCTCGTACGCCCCGATCGTCGTCGTCGCCGAGGGGGCGATGCCGCGCGACGGCGACATGGTGCTCAAGGACCAGTCGCTGGACTCCTACGGGCACGTCCGGCTGTCCGGGGTGGGCGAGTGGCTGGCGAAGGAGATCGAGAAACGCACCGGCAACGAGGCCCGGACCACCGTCCTCGGCCACGTCCAGCGCGGCGGCACCCCCAGCGCCTTCGACCGGTGGCTCGCCACCCGGTTCGGTCTGCACGCCGTCGACTGCGTCCGCGACGGGGACTTCGGCAAGATGGTCGCGCTGCGCGGCACCGACATCGTCCGCGTCCCGATCGCGGACGCCACGGCCCGGCTGAAGACGGTCGACCCGAAACTGTACGAGGAGGTCGGTGTCTTCTTCGGCTGACCGCTGACCGCTGACCGCTGACCGCTGACCGCTGACCGGCGGCTCCGGGCGCGGCGCCGTATATTCGGCCCGGAGCCCAGCAGCAGCCCGGAGCCCAGCAGAACGGGAGCGGTCATGGAGATCCTGGCCTTCGGCGTCCAGGCCGACGAGAAGCCCCTGATCGAGCGGGCCTTCCACGGCCACGACGAGATCCGCTGCCTCGACGTCTTCCTCAACGAGGACACCGCCCCCATCGCGGCCGGCCACGAGATCGTCTCCACGTCCGTCAACGCCGACCTCGGCGCGGGCGTCCTGGAGATCCTCGCGGCCGGCGGCACCCGGATGGTGGCCCAACGCTCCACCGGCTTCAACAACATCGACCTCGACACGGCGGGACGGCTCGGCATGACCGTCGCCCGGGTGTCGTACTACTCCCCGTACTCGGTCGCCGAGTTCGCCTGGACCCTCGCCATGGCCGTCAACCGCCGTATCGTGCGGGCCTCCACCCGCACCCGGGACTTCGACTTCCGCCTGCACGGGCTCATGGGCCGGGACATGCACGGCCGCACCGCCGGCGTCCTCGGCACCGGCAAGATCGGCGAGGCCTTCGCCCGGATCGCCCACGGCTTCGGCATGCGGCTGCTCGGCTGGGACGTCGCCGAGAACCCCGCCTGCATGGAGCTGGGCATGCGCTACGTCCCCAAGGACGAGCTGCTCGCCCGGTCCGACCTGGTCACGCTGCACCTCCCGCTGATGGCGGAGACCCGGCACCTGATCGACGGGGCCGCCCTGAAGTCGATGCGGGACGACGCCGTCCTGGTCAACTCCAGCCGCGGCGGCCTGATCGACACCGCCGCGCTCGTCGGCGAGCTGCGCGCGGGCCGCTTCACCGGCGTGGGCCTGGACGTGTACGAGGCGGAGGCGGGCCTGTTCTTCCTCGACAAGTCCCTGGAGGCCATCGCCGACGACACCCTGGCCCGCCTCGTCACCTTCCCGAACGTCCTGGTCACCTCGCACCAGGCGTACTACACCGAGGACGCCGTCGGCCAGATCGTCGACGCCACGGTGCAGAACGTCCTCGACTACCGGGAGGGCCGCCGCTCGGAGAACGTGCTCGTGCCGCGCAGCTGACCGGCCAGCTCCCGCACGATCGCGGCGCCGTTCAGCGTCAGCACGGACTCCGGGTGGAACTGCACCCCGGCGAAGCCCGGCCCGCGCAGCGCGTGCACCTCGCCGTTGTCGGCGCGGCTGACCTCCACCCCGTGCGCGGCCAGCTCCGCTGCGGTCTCGTCGTCGCAGCGCGCGGTGAAGCTGTTGTAGAAGCCGACGGTCTCGCGCCGCCCGAACAGGTCGATCTCCGTCTGCGCCCCCTGGTACGGCACCTCCTTGCGGACGGTGTCCAGCCCCAGCTCCGCCGCGATCAGCTCGTGCCCGAGGCAGACGCCGAGGACACCGTGCCGGTTCTCCCGGATCACCTCGGCGGTCAGGGCGCGCAGGAAGCGCATCTTGGGATCGGCGGGGTCGGCCGGATCTCCCGGGCCGGGCCCCAGCACCACCGGGCCCTCGTGCCCGAGCACCGCCTCGCGCAGCCCCGGCTCGTCGTAGCGCCGCACACTCACGGTGAGCCCCGACGAACGCAGCAGGTGCGCGAGCATCGCCGTGAAGGTGTCCTCCGCGTCGACGACCAGGGCATGCCCCTCCAGCGCGTCCGACGGCTCCTGCATCCGCAGCCAGAACGGCGCCAGCGAGGCGCGGCGCCCGTCCAGCGCCGCCCGCACGCGCGGGTCGTCGGCCAGCTTCGGCCGCCCGGCCTCCGCGCGCGGCCGGGCCGGACGTACGCCCAGCGCCGCCAGCACCCCGGCCGCCTTGGCGTGGGTCTCCGCGACCTCGCCCGCCGGGTCCGAGCCCCGCACCAGCGTGGCGCCGACGGGCACCCGCAGCCGCCCGGCGGCGTCGATGTCGGCGGTACGGATGAGGATGGGGGAGTCGAGGGTCTGGGCGCCGCCGGAATCCCGCCCGAGCAGCGCCAGCGCGCCCGCGTAGTAGCCGCGCCCGCCGACCTCGTGCCGCTGGATGACCCGGCAGGCGTTCTGCACCGGCGACCCGGTGACCGTCGCCGCGAACATCGTCTCCTTCAGCACCTCCCGCGCGTCCAGTGAGGAGCGGCCGCGCAGTTCGTACTCGGTGTGCGCGAGGTGCGCCATCTCCTTCAGCCGGGGCCCGACGACCACGCCGCCCATGTCGCCGACGGTGCACATCATCTTGAGCTCCTCGTCGACCACCATCGACAGCTCCTCGATCTCCTTGCCGTCGGCGAGGAAGCGGAGCAGGTGCTCGGGGGTCGGGCCCTCGGCGGGGTAGCGGTACGTCCCGCTGATCGGGTTCATGACGACCGTGCCGCCGGACATCCGCACGTGCACCTCGGGGCTGGCCCCGACCAGCGTCCGGTCCCCGGTGTGCACCACGAACGTCCAGTACGCGCCCCGCTCGCCCTCCAGCAGCCGCCGGAACAGTGCCAGCGCGTCGGCCCGCCCGAACCCCGGGACCCGCCCCTCGTACGTCCGCCGGATCACGAAGTTGGCGCCCTCGCCGCCCCCGATCTCCTCGTCCAGCACGCGCCCGACGATCTCCGCGTACGCCTCGTCGTCGACGTCGAAGCCGCTGCCCTCGACGCGGACGTCGTGCGCGGGGAGGGCGGCGAGGGCGTCGGCGAGCGGGATGTCGTGCCGCTCCTCGGGGGTCAGCACCAGCAGCGGTGTGCCGTCGTCGCGGACGTCGAAGCCCCGCTCGCGGATCTGCCGGAAGGGGACGAGCGCCAGCCCTTCGTCGGGCAGGTCCGCGAGTCTGTCGTGCTCCGTCACCGGGCCGAGCAGCAGTTCCACGGTGTCGTGATCACGGCCGGGGGTGCGGCGGCGGAGCAGGGCGAACGGGCGGGGGTCGGCCAGGAGGCCGTCGAGCGGTGTCATGATCGGTGTCCCTCTCGGTCTCTCGTCGAGACTCTCGGTGGGAGGAACGGCCCCGTCGCGAAAACACCGAAGGCCGCCCCTCGGGCGGCCTTCGCGAAGTCTTTCGTCACGCGCAGTCAGTGGGCCGCCGGATGAGCGGTCCACCACCAGTTCTGGGTCGAATGCGCGAACATGCGGCTGACCTTAGCGCATCCGCCCGCGGCGCCGCGGCACGTTCCGTATCCCGGGACGTGCCGCGGCGCCGAGCGGCGTCAGACGATCATGTTGTACGTGTTCCAGCCGCCGCCGATCCTGCTCCGGTCGGTGAAGGGCGCGGAGGCCCTGCCGGTGCCGCGGTAGAGCCAGAGCACGCCGTCCTTGTCGCGGGCGACCAGGTCCGGCACTCCGTCGCGGTTCAGGTCGCTCGGGCCGTTCAGCACGTCGTAGACGTACCAGCCGCCGCCGACCCTGGTCCGGCCCTCGAAGGGCGCCGTGGCGCTGCCGGTGCCCTCGTAGAGCCACAGGACGCCGCTCTTGTCGCGGGCGACCAGGTCCGGCTTGCCGTCACCCGTGATGTCGCCGGTGTCGGCCAGCGCGTTGTAGACGTACCAGCCGCCGCCGATCCTGCTCCGGCTCTCGAAGGGTGCGGAGGCGCTGCCGGTGCCCTCGTAGAGCCACAGGACGCCGCTCTTGTCGCGGGCGGCCAGGTCGGGCCTGCCGTCACCGGTGAGGTCCCGGGCGCCGGTGATGGTGTCGTAGACGGACCAGCCGCCGCCGACCCGGGCGCGCTTCTCGAACGGCTCCGTCAGGTCGCCGCTGCCCTTGTAGTACCAGAGCACCCCGCTCTTGTCGCGGGCCACCGCGTCGCCGGTGCCGTCCGCGCGCAGCGCCGTCAGCGTGGTCACCGCGTTGTAGGCGTCCCAGCCGCCGCCGATGCGGAAGCGCCCGAAGAACGGGGAGGACGCGCCGCCGGTGCCCTGGTACTGCCACAGCACGCCCGACGAGTCCCGGCCGAGGATGTCGTAGCGGTCCGTGCCCGGGTCCGGCGCGGTGCCCTTGACCACCTGGACGTCCGAGGCGCGGACCCAGGCCAGCCGGTGGTTGTAGCGGATCGGGAGGAAGACCGTGTCGCCCACGACCACCGTGCGGGAGCCCTCGCCCGAGCCGTCGATGTTGCCGCTGTTGTAGTACGAGCCGTTGATGGCCGACCCGGCCAGCGGGTACTTCTGCCCGGAGAGGACGCCGTACTTGGTCAGCGACGCGGTGTTCTCGTCCTGGACGTCCACTCCGGTGTCCGTGTACGCGCTGTCCTCCGGGTACGTGCGCCCGTACACCGGGACCGTGCCGGCGCCCGCCTTCGGCGTGATCACATCCGGGGTGCCGACGGCGGTGGCGAACTGGCCGCCCCGGTTGTAGAACCAGGCCTTCTTGCCGCCGTACCAGATGGCGGTCCAGTCCTGCCGGGCCTCGGCGACGACGTACTCGCCGCCCGCCACGACCTTGTTGGCCCAGTTCCAGCCCTCGGTCCAGGTCTGGCTGCCCAGGTAGGGGTCGGTGAGGGTGGCGGAGCCGGTGGTCGGCGAGGAGTACAGGTACGTGAAGTTCGCGGGCTGCTTGGCGACCGCGGACCCGCCGTTGGTGAGCTTCGGCTGGTTCGCCGTGGTGAACGGCGGCACGACCCGGATCACCTGCCCGGCCTTGTACGGGCCGCCGGGGCCCTCGGCGCCGGTCGGGGCGCCCAGCAGCTCCATGTAGTGGTTCCAGTCCCAGAAGGGGCCCGGGTCCCAGTGCTGGGCTTTGACCTTGGCGTCCAGGACGCCCGGCACCTCGTCGTGGCCGATGATGTGCTCACGGTCCAGCGGGATGTCGTACTTCCCGGCCAGGTGCTTCACCAGGGCCGCCGAGGACTCGTACTGCGGCTCGGTGTACCAGCTGCCGTCCTTGATCGCGTAGCCCTCGTGCTCGATACCGATCGAGTGCATGTTGAGGGACTTGTTGCCCGCGTGCCACGCCTCGTTCTTGTTCTCGACCATCTGGGTGACCAGGCCGTCGGAGGCGCGGATCAGGTAGTGCGCGCTGGCGTAGGTGCGGGAGTTCTGGAAGACGCCCAGGGCGCTCTCGTAGCTGCCCTCGGTGTCGTGCAGCAGGATGGAGTTGATCTCGTGGCCGGCCTCGGGGCGGCTCGCGATGCTGTAGTTGCCCCAGTCCGCCAGGTCGCTGCTGTTCTGCTTGAACGCGGCGGGGCGGAAGTCGCAGTTCAGGCCGGTCGGGCAGTCGGGGGTCGCGGCGGCCTCGGCGGTGTAGGCGGCCGCGAGGTCGAAGTCGGTGCCCCGGTCGGGCTCCACCGTCGGGTCGGCCGGCAGGGTGAGGTACTGGCCGTCCACGGTGAGGCGCCGCTCACCGGTCTTGATCGACTCGAACACGCGCTTCGCGAACAGCTCCGCGCCCTTGTGGTCGGTCGCCTGGCTGGCGCGGGCCACGGCCGGATACCAGGCGCCGGGGTCCTCGGGCAGCGAGCCGGTGGCGTCCTCCTGGTACTTGGCGAGGAGCGCGGCGCCCGCCCGGATGCTCTCGGCGGGGTCGCTGCGCACCTCCTCGGACGACGCGTCGATCAGCTCGGCCGCCTCGTCCAGGGTGTGCAGCCGCGGGTCGCTCGTGTCGACGGGCTTCTCGCGCAGGCTCGCGAGGGCCTTCTCGGCGTCGAAGTTCTTCTCGATGGCCGGGTCGCCGCTGCGGTTCATGTGCTCGAGCTGGTGCTCGCGCTCGTCGGCGTCGCCGTCCCCGAGGTCCTTGGGGTCGACGTCCGTGAGCCCCATCACGTTGTAGGCGCCGGTGGTGCTCGGCAGCCCGTCGTGGTCCTCCCAGCGCGTCTGCCGGTACGACACCGCCATCAGCACGCTCTGCGGGACGTCGAACTCCTCCGCGGCCCGCTCGAACTCGGCCTGCAGCCGGACGTCCGGGGCGGCGGCCGCCTTGGCGCCGTCCGAGCCGAGCAGGTTCGGCGAGGCCAGGGCCAGGGTGCCGGCCGTGGTGGCCGCGGCGACGACCGAGGCGACACCGTAGACGAGCAGTCTCTTCTTCTTGCGGTCTCTGCGATGATCCGCGCTCAAGTCCCACCCCTGGTATGCGCTCGGTATGTATGTGAGATGTCTGTGATTCAAACTTCAAAGGCGCGTGAGGTTACCAATCCCCGCCCCGCCGCCCGCACCGGGGTGCCGTCTCACCTGTCGAGCCGTACGAAAACCGCGTGACAGGACCCCGTAGGGTTGAGGGGTGACCGTGAACGCTAAGACCGGCCCGAGCGCCGGCAACACCTGGCGAGACCTGCCCGCGGCGCAGCAGCCCGAGTACCCCGACACCGAGGCTCTGCGCGCAGTGATCGCGGACCTCGAGTCGTATCCGCCGCTCGTCTTCGCGGGCGAGTGCGACCAGCTGCGCGCCCGGATGGCGGCCGTCGCCAAGGGAGAGGCGTTCCTCCTCCAGGGCGGCGACTGCGCCGAGGCCTTCGACGCCGTGTCCGCGGACCACATCCGCAACAAGCTGAAGACGCTGCTCCAGATGGGCGCCGTCCTCACGTACGCCGCCTCGGTGCCCGTGGTGAAGGTCGGCCGCATCGCCGGCCAGTACTCCAAGCCGCGCTCGAAGCCGACCGAGACCCGCGACGGCGTGACACTGCCGACCTACCGCGGCGACTCCGTCAACGGCTTCGACTTCACCGAAGCGGCCCGGATCCCGGACCCCGAGCGGCTCAAGCGCATGTACCACGCGTCGGCGTCCACGCTGAACCTGGTGCGCGCCTTCACCACCGGCGGCTACGCCGACCTGCGCCAGGTGCACGCCTGGAACCAGGACTTCGTGAAGTCCTCGCCCTCCGGCCAGCGCTACGAGCAGCTCGCCCGGGAGATCGACCAGGCGCTGAACTTCATGCACGCCTGCGGCACGGACCCGGAGGAGTTCAAGACCGTCGAGTTCTTCTCCTCGCACGAGGCGCTGCTGCTCGACTACGAGTCGGCGCTCACCCGCGTCGACTCGCGCACCGGGCAGCTGTACGACGTCTCCGGGCACATGGTGTGGATCGGTGAGCGCACCCGGCAGCTGGACCACGCGCACATCGAGTTCGCCTCGCGGATCCGCAACCCGATCGGCATCAAGCTCGGCCCGACGACGACGGCCGAGGAGGCGCTGCAGTACATCGACCGGCTGGACCCGGAGCGTGAGCCCGGCCGGCTGACCTTCATCGTCCGCATGGGCGCGGACAAGATCCGCGACAAGCTCCCCGAGCTGGTGGAGAAGGTCACCGCGTCCGGCGCGACCGTCGCCTGGATCACCGACCCGATGCACGGCAACACCTACGAGGCGGCCTCCGGCCACAAGACCCGCCGCTTCGACGACGTGCTCGACGAGGTCAAGGGCTTCTTCGAGGTCCACAAGTCGCTCGGCACCCACCCGGGCGGCATCCACGTGGAGCTGACCGGCGACGACGTCACCGAGTGCGTGGGCGGCGGCGACGAGATCTTCGTCGACGACCTGCACCAGCGCTACGAGACGGCCTGCGACCCGCGGCTCAACCGCAGCCAGTCGCTCGACCTGGCGTTCCTGGTGGCGGAGATGTACCGGGACCAGTGACGGTCGGCCCCCGCTGGGGTCGGTGAATGGGGCGCGGGTCACACACGATCCGCGCCCCCTCCACTTTTGCCGACCTTGCGTGATGGGTAAGGTTAGGTTTGCCTCACCGATCAGTCGGGCCCCCCGGTCGTCGGTACGGCACGACCTTGTACCCCGCTCGGGAGGTGAACCGCGTGTTCGTCTGCAGCTGCTTCGGTGTCACCGAGGAACAGGTGAAGGGCCACGCGGAAGCCGGCGCCTGCACGCCCCGGCAGATCGCCTCCGCCTGCAAGGCGGGCACCGACTGCGGCGGCTGCGTACGGCGCATCCAGGCGCTGCTCGGCCGCGGCGCCTGCCCCCGCCGGCAACTGGCCGACCAGGGTGAACCGGTCCTCGCGGAGCTCCCGGAAGCGGCCTAGGGCCGGTCCGGCCGTGGCGAGCGGTCCGACTACAGCGAGCCGGGGCCGGACGAGTCCGGCTGGACCTGCTCGATGACCGTCGACAGGTAGAGCGACTCGCCCAGCTTCTCGATCAGCTCCAGCTGGGTGTCCAGGTAGTCGATGTGGTGCTCCTCGTCGGCGAGGATCGCCTCGAAGACGTTGGCCGACGTGATGTCGTTCTTGGCCCGCATCACCTCGATGCCGCGCCGCAGCCGGTCGATCGCCTCGACCTCGATCTCCCGGTCGGCCTGGAACATCTCGGTCACGCTCTGGCCGACCCGCACGTGGAAGAGCCGCTGGTAGTTCGGCAGGCCGTCCAGGAGCAGGATGCGGTCGGTGAGCACCTCCGCGTGGCGCATCTCGTCGAAGGACTCCGCGCGCGTGTACTTCGCGAGCTTGGTCCAGCCCTTGTGGTCCTGCAGCTTCGCGTGCAGGAAGTACTGGTTGATCGCCGTGAGCTCGGCGGTCAGCTGCTCATTGAGGAACTCGATGACCTCGGGGTCGCCCTGCATCGCTTGACGCTCCTTCGAACGGGAACTGGCGTGTTGCGCCGCATGATTGCACCGGCATCGAAGATCGTCCAGTAAGTCTCGACTTAGTAAGTAAGTACAGGCTTAGTCGTGATTATTGGTGCTTGTGTGTGTTTGCCCGAATGTAAGTGGGGCGGGTCAGGGGCATCGGTCCGGGTCTGTCAGGATGGAGGCATGGGTCAGCCGGCGGGACACGAATCGGGAGAAGGCGGTCCGGAAGGAGCGTCGCGGTTCGAGCTCCCACCGGGACAGCGACTGCAGCGCGGCTGGCCGGTCACGCACTACGGACCGGTCCCCAAGTTCCGCCCCGAGCGCTGGGAGTTCCGGGTCTTCGGCACCACCGCCGACGGCGAGAAGCACGGCTGGACCCACGACGAGTTCACCGCCCTGCCGTACACCACGGTCGTCGCCGACCTGCACTGCGTCACGAAGTTCAGCATGCTCGGCTCCGAGTGGGGCGGCGTTCCGGCCGCCACGATCCTGGACCTCGCCCCGCCCGCGCCGGCCGTCACCCACGTGATGGTGTGGGCGGAGTACGGCTTCAGCTCGAACCTCCGGCTGTCCGACTTCGCCGCCGGGCGCACCCTCTTCGCCACCCACAAGGACGGCGAGCTGCTCACCGCCGAGCACGGCTTCCCGCTCCGGCTGGTCGTCCCGCACCTGTACGCCTGGAAGGGCCCGAAGTGGGTCCGCGGCATCGAGTACATGACCGCCGACCGCCGCGGTTTCTGGGAGGAACGCGGCTACCACAACATCGGCGACCCGTGGCAGGAGCAGCGCTACTCCTACCAGGAGGAGCCCGGGGACGGCCCCGAGCTCTGACCTCCCGTACGGCCCACGCGGGTCAGCCGTCGCGCAGCTTCTTCAGCCGCTCCACGTCCGCCGCGTGCCCCTCCTTGCCGCCCGGTGTCTCGATGACCAGCGGCACGCCCTCGGTCGCGGGGTGGGTCATCAGCGCCCGGAACGGGTCCTCGCCGATGTGACCGGCGCCGATGTTCTCGTGCCGGTCCTTGTGGGCCCCGGCCACGTCCTTGGAGTCATTGGCGTGGATCAGCTTCAGCCGGCCCTCGCCGACCGTGTCCACCAGCAGGTCCAGGGTCTGGTGCATGCCGGACGGGCCGGTCAGGTCGTGGCCCGCCGCGAAGATGTGGCAGGTGTCCAGGCACACGCCGAGCTTCGGGTGGGCGTCCAGCGCCTCGAAGTACGGCCCGAAGTCCCAGGTGCGCGAGCACAGGGAGGCGCCCTGGCCGGCGGTCGACTCCAGCAGCAGGAACGGGTCGTCGTCGTGGGTGAGCTCGTCGAGCAGCGGCAGCAGGTACTCCCGTACCTGCTTCAGCGCCACCGACCGCTCGCGGCCGCCGGTCGCGCTGCCGGTGTGCACCACCACGCCGAGCGCGCCGATCGCCCGCCCGCGCCGCAGCGAGTGCCGCAGCGACTCCACCGACCGCTCCACCGTCGCCTCGGTGTGCGAACCGAAGTTGATCAGGTACGGGGCGTGCACGTAGGCGGGGAGCGACCCGGCCGCGCAGGCCTCCCGGAACGCCTCGTCCTGCTTCGGGTTGCCGGCCGGCGTGGCCCAGCCGCGCGGATTGGCGACGAAGACCTGCACGGCCTCCGCCTTCAGCTCACGGGCGTAGGACAGGCCTACGGAGTGCAGGCCGCCGGCCACCGGGACGTGACCGCCGACGGGGTTGCGCGGCATACGGGAGGAAGAAGATGCGGTGCTCATGACCTGACCAAGGATGCCAGGACGTGTGGGCGGACCCCGGATCAGGGTACGACTGCACCAGCGCACCGGCGCTGCCGAGCCAGGGGAGGGTGCACATGGGGGACGTCGTCAGCTTCGCGCTGCCGAACGGCGGCCGGGTCCTGGTCGAACCCGTCGACGAGGACGTGTACGGCCTTCAGGAGATCTCGGTCAACGGAAGCACGGTGGTCCGGCATGCCCAGGAAGGGCTCGGCGAGGCCCTCGACGGCATCCGGCGCATGGCCGCCGAGGCGCACGCGCGCATGACGTCCCTCGACGTCGCCCCGCAACGGCTGGAGCTGGAGTTCGGGGTGAAGCTGAGCGGGGAGGCGGGTGCGATCGTGGCCAAGGCGACGGGAGAGGCACACCTGATCGTGCGTGCTGTGTGGGAGAGGTAGCGGACCGGCGTGCCCGGGGGACCGGGTGTCCGGATCCGTCGCCGGGCGACGGAGGCCCTCTCCCGCGTCCCGGGGGATCCGCCTACCATGCCCTTGCGGCCGGAGTGCCGTGGCGCGGGGCCGGATGCCGGACGTCCCGGAAGCAGGAGGGGGCCGAGGCATGGAAGAGACCACGGGGGTCGAGTGCGGACTGCCGGACATCGCCGGATTCACCGTCGACCAACTGCGCGCGCTTCCCGGTTCCGTACTGGCGGTGGCCCTGGAGCGGCTGCAGACGGAGGCCGCGGAGTCCCATGACGACGAATACACCAGCTGGCAGGCGAGCGCCTGACCAACCGGCGGTCGACGTCGCGGCACTCCTCGACGAGGGCTGGCGGCCGGCCCCGCTGCGCCAGTTCGTCCTCAAGACGCGCAGCCGGTGCAACCTCGCCTGCGACTACTGCGTCATCTACGAGCACGGCGACCTGACCTGGCGCCGTCAGCCCCTCGCCATGAGCCCGGCGACCCTTCGCCGCACGGCGCAGCGCATCGCGGAGCACGCGGAGCGCCACGGGCTGCGGCAGGTCCGGATCGTGCTGCACGGCGGCGAGCCGCTGCTGGCCGGGCCCGAGGGCGTCGCCGAGGCCGTGCGCACCGTCCGGGACACCCTCCAGGAGACGGGCACCGAGGCCGAGTTCACCGTCCAGACCAACGGCACCCTCCTCGACGCCCGCATGCTGGACACGCTGGCCGAGCACCGGGTGCGGGTCGGCGTCAGCGTGGACGGCGACCGGCAGGCGCACGACGCGCACCGCCGCACACCGTCGGGCCGTGGGTCGTACGACGACGTGATGGCGGGGCTGCACCTGCTGTCCGGCACATACCCGCAGCTGTACGCGGGCCTGCTGTGCACCGTGGACGCCGCCGCGGACCCGGTCGCCGTCTACGAGTCGCTGCTGCCGACCCGGCCGCCGCTGATCGACTTCCTGCTGCCGCACGGCCACTGGGGCGCCCGGCCACCCGCGCCGGCCGGCGCGTACGGGCGATGGCTGGCCGCCGTCTTCGACCGCTGGGCCGGGGCGCCGCACAAGGAGACCTCCGTGCGGATCCTCGACGAACTGCTGCACACGGTGCTCGGCGGCCACAGCCGGCTCGACTGGGTGGGCATCACCAGCACCGTCTCCGTGTTCGTCGAGGCCGACGGGGCGGTCCACCAGAACGACACCCTGCGCACCGGACCCGACGGCGCCTCCGAGAGCGGCCTCGACGTCTTCCGGAACTCCTTCGACGAGGTCCTGCTGCACCCGGGATTCGCCGCCCGGCAGGCCGGGGAACGCGCCCTGTCCGAGCAGTGCCTGCGCTGCCCCGAGCTGTCCGTCTGCGGCGGCGGCGAGTACGGCCACCGCTACCGGCCCGGCTCCGGCTACCGTGCCCCGACCGTCTACTGCGCCGACCTGCTCCTGCTCATCGGGCACATCAGACGCTGGCTCGCCCGCACGGCGGCGCCGGCGTGATCGGCGTGATCGACCCGTGCGTTCTCCCGGACGACGTCTTCGACGCCCTCGCCGCGGGGGAGGGCGGGCGGTCGGCGGTGGTGCTGCTGCGCCGCGCCCGGCGCAGCCGCAACCTCCTGCTGTTGCGACGCGCCCTGGACGGTCCGTGCGGCGGGGCCGCCGAGCCGGCCGCGGACCTGCTGGCGGGCGTCGAACGCGTCGCTCCCGAGGTGACCCGGGCGGTGATCGACGGCCCCGCCTTCGGCACCTGGGCCGCCCACACGCTGCGCGACTGCCCGGCGCACCGCCGGGGCGGGTGCGCCACCCGGGACCTCGCCGCCCTGGCGGTCCTCGCCGCGGTACGCGCGGCCCACCCGTCCCGGATCGCCGTGCCGGTGCGGGAGGGGCGGCTGAGACTGCCCGGGCTGGGGACGGTCACCGGGCTCGGCGAGGTGCGCGAGGCACTGGTCGTGGTCGAGGCACCGGCCGCGGCCGAGTGGCTCCCGGCCCCACCCGGCCCCGCACCCGGGAACCCGGTTCGCGGTGAACCGGCCGCGGGCGGCGTCGATGCCGACGCCTCGGCCGCGCCGTCCGGCAGCTGCCGGGTACGCGTGCTGACCGTCGGCGGCGAACGGGTCCTGCCGCGCGATCCGTCCCGCACCGGGCACGGCTGGCAACCCGTCGCCGTGCTCGACGCCCGGCACCGGGGGCTGACGCTCCGGGTGCCGCTGGAGACCGCCGCACCGGGGCTGCCCGCACTGGAGACGGCGAGCGCCGGGCCGGCGGCCTGGCAGGGACTCCTGCGGCAGGCCTGGGAGCTGCTCGTCGAGAGCCATCCGCGCCGCGCCGAGGAACTCGCGGCCGGGCTCAACGGCATCGTGCCCCTGCCGGCCCCGGCGCGCGGCGTGGCGTCCGCCACCTCACGGCACGCCTTCGGCACCGTGCTCACCTCCTGGCCCGCCGACCCCGAGAGGCTGGCGCTGACGCTGCTGCACGAGTTCCAGCACAGCAAACTGAGCGCCCTGACCGACCTGGTGGCCCTGTACGAACCAGGAGGCCGCCCCTGGCTGTACGCGCCGTGGCGACCCGACCCGCGACCTCCCGGCGGACTGCTCCAGGGCATCTACGCCCACCTCGGCGACCTCGCGTTCTGGCGGGACCGCAGCGACAGGCGGCACGGGCCCGAACAGGCCGACGCGGCATGGCGCGTGACACAGACCCGGGCGCACGTCGAGCGCGGCCTGGCGGAGGCCGAGACCCACGTCCGGCTCACCGGACTGGGCACCCGCTTCCTCGAACGACTCGCGGAGACCGTGCGGGGCGGGGGTGGGGGCGGGTGCGGGAGCGATGGCGTGGGCGGGAGCGTGGGTGCGGGCGTGGACCTGGGCGCGGGCGGGAGCGATGGCGCGGGCGGGAGCGAGGGCGTGGGTGCAGGCGTGGGCGTGGGCGGCAGCGCAGGTTCGGGCGTGGGCGTGGGCGGGAAGGAGGGCGCGCGGCTGGTGCGGGCGGTCGCCCGGGTGCAGGCGGGTGACGAGGCGGTCTGGCGGCTGCGCTGGGCGGCCGTCGACGAGGCCGGAACCGAGCGGCTGGCCGCGCTGTGGCGGGCCGGCAGCCCGGCCGGACCACTGCCCGCGGACGACGTACGGGCGGCTTCCGGTGCGGTGGCGGGGCCGGGGCCGGAGTTCGGGCGGTGGGCGGCGCGGCAGCGGGGCGCCGAGCGGGCCCTGCCGGCGCGGGAGGCCGCGGACGCGGTGGCCGCCGTCCCGCACCGGGCGGAGCGGTGGGCGGAACTCGCCGCCGCGGCCGTCGAGGAGGGGCTGCCCGGCGCCGATGTCCTGGTCCGCCGCACCGAACTCGTCCACCACCTCTTCCTGCACCTCACCGCACGGGACGGAACGACACCGGACGAGCCCGCCGCGACCCGGCCCCCCGACCCGCTGACGCTGGCGTCCTGGCTGGCGGGCGTCGCAGTCGGCCGGGATTTCGTTACCGGTGGGGTGCCGGCGGTTGGCGGGGCCCTCGCGGCCGAGGTTGGGCCCGTGGCCGAGGTGGGGCCCGTGGCCAACGCGCGTCCAGTCGCCGAGGTGGGGCCCGCGGCCGAGGAGGAACCCGTCGCCGAGGCGCGACCCGGTCAGAACACCGGCGTCTCGATGTCGCAGAACGCCCGCTCGCCCCTGGCGAACACCTCGGCGACCGGGTAGTCCCGGCCCAGGGTCCGGGAGAAGCGGGTCAGGACGTCGGCGAGCAGGGCCTCGGCCTCGTCACGCCGGCCCAGGGCCCCCAGGTCGTGCGCGAGGTTGCCGCCGCAGACCAGGGTCACCGGATGATCGGGCCCGACGGTGGAGCGCAGCGCCTCCAGATGCCGCCCGTCGGCCTGCGCCGCCTCCTCGTGGCGGCCCGCCGTGTGCAGGTCGTTGGCGAGGTTGACCCCGCAGCGCAGCGTGCAGTTGTGCTCCGGACCGAAGCGGGCCGCCAGCTTCTCGTAGGCCGCGAGGTTCAGGGACAGCGCCCGCTCGTGCTCGCCCAGCGCGCTGAGGACCAGGGCGTGGTTCGTCTCGGTCATCGGCATGTACGGATGGTCCGCGCCGAACAACTGCTCGTACCCGGCCACGGTCTGCGCCGCCAGCCGCTCGGCGTCCTCCAGCTCGCCGCGCAGCAGCAGGTCGATGGCGTAGTTGCCCACCGCCGCCAGCGTGTTGAGGTCGCCCTCGCCGTACCTGGCCCGGTAGCGCTCCACCGTCCGGGAGGACCGGTCGTACGCCTCCTCGTAGGCGCCCATCGCGCGCAGGGAGACCGCGAGGTTCTTCGCCACGTCGAGCGTGGCGGGGTGCTCGCGGCCCTGCCGGTCGCGGAGTTTCGGGTACAGCGCCCGCAGCGACTCGGTGGAGCCCCGGTAGTCGCCCAGCTCCCGCTGGTCGCGGGCGTAGTTGGCCGCCACCACCAGCGTGACCGGGTCGTCCGGGCCGAAGATGCGCACCCGTCGCTGGTAGGTGTCCGCGTCCAGCTCCAGCGCCTCCTGGAAGCGGCCCAGCAGCCGCAGGTCCAGCGCGTGGTTGGCGGCGGACATCAGCGCCAGCGGGTAGTCCCGGCCGAAGCTCCTGGTCAGCCGCTCCAGGGTGTCGGCGTCCCGCTCCGTCGCCTGCTCGAAGTCACCGAGCACCCGCAGGTCGGCCGCGTTGCTGTTGGCGATGGCGAGGGTCTCCTCGTGGTCCTCGCCGAACACGCGGCGGGCCCGCACCAGCAGCTCCGCGTTCAGCTCCCGGGCCTCGTCGAAGCGGCCGAAGTTGCGGATCAGCGTGGCGTAGGAGCGGGTGGTCCGCATCGTCTGCGGATGGTCGTCGCCCAGCCGCTGCTGCCACTCCTTGCGAGCGAATTCGGCCAGTTCCGTGCCGCCGGTGTAGTCGCCGTGCAGGTACAGGTAGCGGATCTCGTTGATGACCAGGTCCCGCACCTCCCGGTGGTCGCACTCGACGGCCCGGGTGGGACGGATGTGCGGCCGCAGCTCGGAGTACCGGCGCCAGTTGTCGTTGTCCTCCGGCTCCTGCGGGTCGGCGGCGGCCAGCAGCACGTGGGTCAGGTGGTAGGTGTCCTCCTGCTCCTGCTCCGACATCTGGTTGAAGAGCACCGCCTGCACGAGCCGGTGCATCTGGAGGCTGTTGCTGCGGTGGTCGATCCTGGCGAGCGCGAGCCGGCCGATCTCCCGGGTGGCCAGGCCCAGTTCGACCGGGTCGCGCAGCGCCTCGGCGAGCGGCGAGGGCAGCGGCGCGAACGCGGCACTGCGCAGCATCGCCCAGCTGATCGGCTCCGGGGCCATGCAGGAACACAGCCGCAGCAGCTGGACGGCCGCGGGGCTGCGCCGCGCGAGACGCTCCATCGCCAGGTTCCAGGTCGCCACCACGGAGTGCGGGTACCCCGAAGGGACGGAGGTGTCCAGCAGCCGGTCCGCGTGCTCGCGCAGCAGTTCCAGGTACTCGTCGACCGACATCGCCGTCTCCGCGTGCCAGGCACCGGCCTGTTCCACCGCGAGCGGCAGGTCACCCAGTGCCTCCGCGAGGCGGGAGGCGTCCTGCGCGGGCATGCCGGGGACCCTGCGCTGCAGGAAGCGGACCGACTCCTCGCGGGAGAAGACGTCCACCGAGACGGGGTGCGCGTGGCCCGCCCAGCTCTGGTTGCGCGAGGTGATCAGGATGTGTCCCTCGCCGGAGGGGAAGTACTCCTCCAGGTCCTCGGGCCGGTCGGCGTTGTCGAAGACCAAGAGATACCTGCGGTAGGGAGAGCCCCGGCGCAGCGCGTCGAGGACGAGTGGAAGCGCCTCGTCACCGCTGGGCCCGGCCTCCAGGCCCAGGTGCGGCGCGAGGGCGGCGATGGCCGAGCGGACCAGGGCGGGATCCTCGGCGTTGATCCACCAGATCAGCTGGTACTGGGACTGGTAGCGATAGATGTACTCCACAGCCAGTTGCGTCTTGCCCACGCCGCCGAGGCCGAAGAAGGCCTGCGGCACGATGGCCGCGCGCCGGTCCGCCAGCCGGTCGTGCAACTGCGTGATGAGCTCGCTGCGCCCGGTGAAGTTGTGGTTCCGCGGCGGGATGCGCCGGCCCCACACCTGCGGCACGGTCTCCTCGAAACGCATCGGACGGGTGAGCGTCGGAAGTTCGCCCGCCGGAGCCTGCGCGGTTTTCGAGGGGCCGTTGACGCCGACCGGGTGAGAGGCGGACTCGGCCACGGATGGATCCCTTCCCGCGGTGTGCCGTGACTGTTCCCCCGTCGGTGCGGACGCCCCCTCGGTCCGGGTGCCGGGCCCGGCCGGACGGGGGCGGCCGGCTGCCGCTTCGATGGCTCCACTGGTGGATGTGGTGTCAGTCACACCGTAATCGTATGGCGACTTTGCGTCACTGTTTCCCCCGGGCCGGTGCTGCCGGGAGATGAGATCCCGCAGTTCGCGCGCCCTGGTGGCGAAGCCGCCCCCGAGGGCGTCGGCGACCGCCGCGTCGACCTTGGCGAACGGCAGACTCTCGACGCTGATCCGGGAGGGCAGCTCACGCGACGGATCCGTCAGCGTGGCGGCGAACCGGTACGGCGCCGAGGAGTGCTCCGCCAGATAGCCCGACACGGCCGTCAGCACCCGGCGGCTCTCCTGCCGGTGCAGCGAACCCAGCAGCAGCGACCGGACGGTCTCGGGAAAGTCGAACTCGGTCTGCTCGGCCGGGCGAGACCCAGGCGGCACCGGGTGCAGCAGGCCCGACAGGAAGACCTCCGCCAGGTGCGAGGGAGTCGTGCGCGGCGCCATGACCTGCTGCACCAGGCGCATCACCGGCAAGAACAGGGGAGCGGCGGCGAGATAGCCGGCCAGCTCGAAGGCCTGCGGCGATGCCTCCGCGCGGAACGCCAGTACCCGGTCCAGCGGCGACAGCCGCTCGTCCCGCACCGCGGGCCCCGGATCGGCCGGCCCCTGCCCCGGCTCCGGACGCGCGGCGCCGTCGGCCCGTACCGCGTACCCCTGGAACGGCGAGCTCTCCGGGCACGCGACCAGCCGGGCCCACATCTGCAGGGCCGCCGGGGCCAGTTCGACCACGGGCACCAGCAGCCCCGGACGGTCGGCGTCCGTGCGCAGATCCGCGTTGGGGGCGCCGGGCCGGGAGGCCTTGAGGGCGACGGGGAGCGGTCGCAGAGCGGTGCGGTGCCACAGGCGCCGGTCGAGCGGCTGCACCAGAGCCGTCGGGCCGCCGCGCGCCCAGCGGGCCAGCAGCCGGTCCACCGCTCCCGAACTCCATCCGGGACCGATCGCGTCGCTGAGGACCAGTACGGCACCGCGCGGGGAGCGGTGCAGGCGCCGGTCCGCGCCGGCGGCCGGGCGTGGGGCACCGTCCGGCCACGGCGGCGGGGTGGTGCGCACCGTCACGGCGCCGCCCGGCAGGTGCTCCAGCCAGCGCACGGTGATCGAGCGGAAGGCGCCCACCCGGCGCAGCACCGCGCGGAGTTCGGCCACCGCGCCGTCCCACAGCACCATCGACTCGCCGGTGTCCACCACCAGTACGAGATCCAGCCAGGGTTCCTCCGCCGGGACCAGCACCGGTTCCCAGACGTCGGTCTCGGCCGCCCGGTCGGCCGTAGCCTCCTCGTCCAGCCGGTGCCGGACCCTGGACGCGGCACGCCGCCGCAACGGCCGCAGCGCCTTGGCCAGCTCCGCCGTCCTGGCCAACGGCCGCACCCCCGGGGAGCGCACCGGCAGCGCCGGCACGGGGTCGCTCGTCCGGCCGTCCGGCGCGCCGGTGCTCCGCACGTGCAGCCGTGGCCCCCCGGCGCCCGGTTCGGCCCCCTCGGGCCAGGAGTCGTCCGGCGCCTGACCGGGCCGGTCCGCCGAGGCCCCACCACCGCGCCGGCGCCGTGGCGAGCCCGGCTCCAGCTGGCCCGCGATCCCGGACAGCCGGGGCGTACGCGAGGCCGACCGGGCGGGCCGCGGGTCCCGGGGCGCACGGGCCAGCCGCGCCGCGAGCCACAGGACCTCGGCGATCTCCCGGGCGTCCGGAGCGGGGCGCTCCGGCGGTTCGTACGGCATCAGGGCCCCGTCTCCAGGTGCCGCCAGAGGGTGCGCAGCAGGTCCTGCCACTGCTCCGGGTCCTCGTCGGCGCCCGCCCGCGCCAGCTGGATGGCGCTCAGCAACTGGTCCACGGCGACACTCCCGTTGCTCTGCTCCGCGAGAAACGCCTCCACCAGGGGCGCCGCCTCCTCCAGCGCGTCGGCGCCCAGGTGCGCGGCGACGATCGCCGCCAGCCGCTCCGGTCCCGGCTGCTCGATGTCGTAACGCAGGCACCGCCTGGCGAACGCGGCGGGGAACTCGCGTTCCTCGTTGGAGGTGATCACCACGACCGGAAAGGCCCAGCAGCTCACCTCTCCGTCCGTCACCGGCGCCGCCCCGCCGTCCGCCGTCCGCACCGGGACGGTGCGCTGGTCCGGCGGCAGCCGCAACAGCTCCTCGACGGTGAAACGGCCCTCCTCGAAGACGGTGAGCAGGTCGTTCGGCAGATCGATGTCGCTCTTGTCGAGTTCGTCGATGAGCAGGACGCGCGGCCTGTGGCGCGGCAGCAGCGCCGTGCCCAGCGGCCCGAGCCGCAGGAAGCGGCCGATGTCGCCGGTGCCGCCGCCCGTCTCCAGGCCCGCGCGCCGCAGGTTGGCCTCGTGCAGCCGGCCGATGGCGTCGTAGGCGTACAGGCCGTCCTGCAGCGTGGTGCGCGATGTCACCGGCCAGTGGAGTACGGGGCCCAGCCCGAGTTCGTAGGCGACGGCGTGCGCGAGGGTGGACTTGCCGGTGCCCGGGCGGCCCGTGAGGAGCAGCGGGCGGCGCAGCAGCAGGGCCGCGTTGACCGCGTCGACCAGTCCGTGGTCCACCTGGAAGACCCGCCCCCGCCGGGTGTCGGCCGGTTGCGGGAGGACGGCCTCGTCCTGGGGCGGCATGCCCTGTTGCAGCGGACGCCAGCTCGGCGGGTCGGGCAGCCGTTCGATGCCGTTGTGCGGGACGCCGTCACCGCGGTAGATCCACCACGCCGGCGGCTGCGGGGTTCCGGGCTCGGTCACGAGGGGGCACCTCCGGGAGCGGGAGCGGGTGGGGTCAGGGGGGTGTGCGGGGGCAGCCGGTCGAAGGGGTCCCAGAGGAAGCCCAGGCGCAGGCCGCCCCCGACCCGCGGCCGGGCCGCGCCGGGCCGGGACGACCACTCCCCGCGGCGGGCCCGGAGCACCTCCTCGGGCAGGGTGCGCACCCCGGCGGCCCGCAACCGGTTCGGCAGGTCGCACGAGACGGGCTGCCCGTCCTGCTCGTCGTGGGCCCAGACCAGGGCCGGAACGCCCGCGTCCAGGGCCGCGTCGAACTCCGCGTCGGGGGCGCGCCTGCGGGACACCCGCGGAGGAAACCCGAGGACCAGCGCCAAGGGCCCGTCCTCCGCGTACAGGGCGGAGAACAGCGCCTCGTAGGACGAGCCGTCCTGGTTCCGGGCGGGGATCACCGCGACCACGCCCTCTCCGGAGAGTGCGGACAATGCCTTCATCCTGTCCCACTTCCGGGACCAGTTATGCCCCCAGTCGACCCATTCCGACGCGTTCTGGCGCTCGAGGCTGCGCACGGCGACCGGGTGCACCACCCCCAGACGCACCTCCGCGCCGCTGGGGGTCGTGATGGGCAGACCGTCGACCGGCCTGCCCAGCAGCTCACGGGGCAGGACGAACTCCACGAACAGGTCGGGCGAGTCGATGGCCTTCTCCCGGCGCATGCGGATGATCTCGTCCACCACGAGCCGTTCGACCCGCCCCAGCCGCATCGCCTCGGTGTACTGCTGCACCGCCTCCCGCGGGGCGCCCTCGTCCTGCCGGAAGACATCGAGCAGATAGTGCCGGCTCGGCGACGCGGGGGTGACGCGGAACGTGGCGTAGGTCCACCGGGTGCCGGCCCCGCCGGGACGCACCCGGCGCTCCAGCAGCGGTCCGGGATCGACCGCCGGGGTGCAGTGCCCCGCCCGCCCGCGCACCCAGCGGGCCAGTTCCTGTCCGCGCGGACCGGGGACCCGCCGGGACAGCGCGGCGACGAAGGTCAGCAGCGGGGGCACCGGCCGCCCCGCCTGGGCGATGTGCCGCAGGTCGTGCACGATGCCGAGGATGTCCTCGGGGGAGCCCTGCCACGGGCGGCGGACCGGCCCGAGCGCCTCGTCGCGCAGCGCCACCAGCCCGGGCATCGTGAGCCGGCCGTCGAGCAGCAGCCGGTAGAGGTCGTCCATGGCCTCGTCGTCGAACGGGCCGTCGTCCGGGTCCGGCGGCCCGGGGGCGGGCGGCGGCAGGCGGTCGCCGGACAGGGCCAGCGCCGCCCGTAAGGGGGGCCAGTCGCGGGCCAGCCGCTCCAGCGGAATCATCCAGGTCACGCCGGCCTCCGGCGACTTGTCGCGCAGTACGGCGAGCCCGGCGACGCGGGAGGTCGCGGCGTCCCGGACCCCGCAGCCGCTGTATCCGCGGGCCACCCTGCGGCCGGTGTCCGGCGCGTCGTTCAGCTGGATCAGCGCCGACTCCGGGCCGCCCCGCCCGGCCATCAGGCAGTCGGCCCACACTCCGTGCGGCTGGCCCTGCGGGTAGCCGTAGACCTGCATCGGCCGCTTGGCGGCATAGGCGCCGGTGGAGAGGTGGGCGTGCGAGGTGGGGAACTGGCCGTTGGCCTGCCCCAGATCGCCGTGCAGGGTGAGCACCGAGACGTCCTCGTGGTGGCTCCCGCCGGTGTAGCGGTGCCCGCCACCCGGGGAGCCCGTGAGCTTCAGTCCGCTGCTGAGGGTCACCGTGACGGTGGCGTGCGGGTCGTCCCCGAGCCGTCCGCCCATGGCCGACGTCACGACATGGGCGCAGGTCAGAACGTAGCGGGGCGGGACGATGACACCGCCGCCGACCGGGTTCCCGGCGGGGCCGAGGATGCTCACCTGCCAGTCGTCGGTGACGGCCGTCCGCACGACCGGTTCCGCCCCCAAGACGCCCTCCCCCCGTCCGCCGCCGCAGGCCCCGACCGTCTGCGGAGCCGCCATAGTAGCGGTCCCCGCCGTGGGAAGCAGAGAGGGCAAGAGCCCTTGATACGGGGCTGGTTGACCACTTGTTCGGCTCGTTCGACCGCTCGCGGCGCGCGACGGCCGGCCCCGCCCGCCCCCGGCCGGCGGGCCGCCTCGTCAGCGGATCGTGATGGTGACGGTCGACCCCTTGGGAGCCGTGTCCCCGCCGTCGACCGACTGGTCCTTCACCGTGTCGCCGAACAGCCCGAGCAGACCGCGGTCCTCGTCCACCTGGAAGCCGGCGTCCTTCAGCGTCCGCTTGGCGTCGTCCACGCTGTCGCCGACCACGTCCGGGACCTCGATCATCTCGGGGCCCTTGGACACCGTGAGCGTCACCGTGTCGCCCTCGGCGGCGCGGCTGCCCCGGTCCGGCGTCTGCCGGGCGACCTGCCCCCTGTCGTACTCGGAGTTCACCTGCTCCTCGGCGACCTTCACCTTCAGGCCGGCCTCCGTCAGCTCGGCCCGCGCGTCGGCCAGGTCGTCGCCGGTGACGTCCGGGACGTCGATGGGGCTGCCCTTGCTGACGACCAGGGCGACCGCCGAGCCCGAGCGCACCGTGGTGCCCGTCTTCGGCTTCGTGGAGATCACGAAGCCCTTGGGGACCTCGTCGCTGAACGCCCGGGTCACCATGCCCGGCTCCAGCCCCTCGTCCTTCAGCAGGGTCCGGGCCCGGTCCAGCTTGTAGCCCTGGACGTCCGGCAGCTTCACGGTGTCGGGGCCGTCGGAGATCGTGAACGACACGGAGTCGTTCTTCCGGATGCGGGTGCCCACCCCCGGGTCGGTGCTGATGACCTTGCCGCGCTCCACGGTGTCGCTGTAGGCGTGCCGGACCGTGCCGGCGTCCAGCCCGGAGTCCGCCAGCCGGTCCCGGGCCTGCGCCTCGGTCTTGGACAGCAGCGGCGGCACCTTGGTGAACTGGCCGGAGTTGATGTACCAGACGCCCGTGCCGAGACCGAGTACCAGCAGTACGGCCACGACGATCGTCAGCGGGCCGCGCCGCAGCTCCGGCCGGCGGCGCCGGGGCGGCGCCAGCCGGCTGGTGCGGTTGACCCCGTCCGCGGGGAATCCGGCGTCACCGTGGCCGCCGGCTTCGGCCTCGTCCTCGTTGACGGGCAGCGGCCGGGGCATCGTCAGCGCGCGCGGGATCACGCTCGTGCGGTCCTCGGCGTTGTCGTGCTCCGCGGCGAGCGCCTGCGGCGGCACCGCGTCCAGCTGGTCCGCGCTCAGCGCCCCGCGCGCCTGGCGGGCCTGTGAGAGCAGCGCCACGGCGTCGTGCGGCCGGATCTCCGGGTTGCGCGCGGTCGCCGAGGCGACCAGCTCGTCCAGCTCGTACGCCATCCCCGGCACGGCGGCCGACGGCGGCGGCACGTCCTCGTGCAGGTGCTTGTAGAGCACCTGGGCGGGGGAGTCCCCGTCGTGCGGCTTGCCGCCGGTCAGCATCTCGTACAGGACGACGCCGCAGGCGTACACGTCGACCCTCGGGTCGGCGGCGCCGTGCTCGATCTGCTCGGGCGCCAGGTAGGAGACGGTGCCGAGAACGGACCCGGTGGTGCTGGTGACCGTGTCCACGGCCCGGACCAGGCCGAAGTCGGCGACCTTGACCCGGCCGTCGTCGCCTATCAGGACGTTCTCAGGCTTCATGTCCCGGTGCACGAAACCGGCCCGGTGCGCGGCCCCGAGCGCGGCCAGCACCGGCTCCAGGATGTCCAGCGCGGCCCGCGGCCGCAGCGCCCCGCGCTCGCGCAGCACGTCACGCAGGGTGCAGCCGGCGATGTACTCCATGGCCAGGTAGACGTACGCCCCCTCGGCCCCCTGGTCGAACACCTGCACGACATTGGGGTGGTCGAGCCGGGCCACCGACTTCGCCTCGCGGATGAACCGCTCCA
The DNA here is from genome assembly GCF_031597775.1 of Streptomyces sp. BB1-1-1. Classification (NCBI taxonomy): domain Bacteria; kingdom Bacillati; phylum Actinomycetota; class Actinomycetes; order Kitasatosporales; family Streptomycetaceae; genus Streptomyces; species Streptomyces sp. BB1-1-1. The sequence continues at coordinate 6,289,781 of NZ_CP134203.1, forward strand.
CGAAGGTGGCGTCGGTCGCGAGCGTCGGGTGCATCACCTTCAGCGCGAGCACGCGGTCCAGGCGGGTGTCCACGGCCCGGTAGACCGTGGCCATCCCGCCCACCGCGATCCGCGCCTCGACGCGGTACCGGCCGTCGAGCACCTGCCCGACGAGAGGGTCCTGAAGGGTCGTGTCCACGCAGGTGAGTCTACGAGCCACCACGGACACCCGGCGTCGCCGCCGACGAACGGGGGCGGTACTGCAGCGCACCTGTGACGCTTCCCACGCGCGGCCGGCCGCCGACGGCGACGCACCCCCACGGGCGACGCCCACCTCTTGTCCGACTGGAAACGGGTGGTGCGTGGGTGGGAGACGAAACGGCAGGACAACCCAGGGCTACCGAAAAGCGGGCCGCTCCGGATCCAACACCGCCAAGCCCTCCGCAGGAGAAGACGCCTCGGCGAACCGCCGCCGCGGAATCCGCCCCGCCCGCCGCGCCAGCCGCCCGGCCTCCACCGCGGAACACATGGCGGCAGCCATCAGCACCGGCTCCTGCGCCCGCGTCACCGCCGAGGCGAGCATCACACCCGCACACCCCAGCTCCATCGCAAGCGCCACGTCCGACGCCGTACCGGCCCCCGCGTCCAGGATCACCGGCACACGCGCGTGCTCCACGATCAGCTCGAAGTTGTGCGGGTTGCGGATGCCCAGCCCCGACCCGATCGGCGAACCGAGCGGCATGATCGCGGCGCACCCGACGTCCTCCAGCTTCCGCGCCAGGACCGGGTCGTCGTTCGTGTACGGCAGCACCGTGAACCCGTCGTCGACCAGCGTCTCCGCCGCGTCCAGCAGCTCGATCGGGTCCGGCAGCAGGGTGCGCTCGTCGGCGATGACCTCCAGCTTCACGAGGTCGGTGCCGAGGGCCTCGCGCGCGAGGCGGGCGGTGAGGACCGCCTCCCCGGCGGTGTAGCAGCCGGCCGTGTTCGGCAGCACCCGGATGCCGAGCTTCTCCAGCACCGACAGCACGGACCCGTGCACCGAGGCGTTCACACGCCGCATCGCGACGGTCGTCAGCTCGGTCCCGGAGGCCACGAGCGCGCGCTCCAGCACGTCGAGGCTGGGCGCCCCGCCGGTGCCCATGATCAGGCGGGACCCGTAGGACGTACCGCCGAGGACGAAGGGATCGTCGGCCATGGTCAGCCTCCTTGGACGGCGGTGAGGACTTCGACGCGGTCGCCGTCGGCCAGCGCGGTGGCGGGCCACTGCGCGCGCGGGACGACGGTTTCGTTCAGGGCGGCGGCCACACCGGACGGCGCCGCGGTGAGCGTGCCCACCAGGGCGTCCAGGGCCGTGCCGGGAGCCACCTGGCGCGGCTCGCCGTTGACGGAGATGTTCATGCGGGCTGCTCCGAGAGTCGCTGGAGTGCGGGAGCGGCGCCGAAGCGCCGGGGGGTGAAGGGGCGGGCCTCGGCCGGCAGCTCCCCGGTGGTCAGGGCGTGTGCCATGGCGTCGCCGGTGACCGGGGTGAGCAGGACGCCGTTGCGGAAGTGCCCGGTGGCCAGCAGCAGGCCCGCCAGCCCGGTCGGGCCGAGCAGCGGGGCGTTGTCCGGGGACCCGGGACGCAGACCCGCCCGGGTCTCCGCCAGCGGCAGCTCGGTGATGCCGGGGACCAGCTCGTGGGCGTCGCGCAGCAACTCGTAGACGCCGCCCGCGGTCACCGTCGTGTCCCAGCCCAGCTCCTCGCTGGTGGCGCCGACGACCAGCTCGCCGCTCTCCCGGGGCACCAGGTAGAGGGGGTTGCCGCGCACCACGGCACGCACCGTCCGGCTCAGCAGCGGCCCGTGCGCCCGCGGCATCGTCAGCCGCAGCACCTGCCCCTTCACGGGCCGCACCGGCGGCAGCACGTCCTCCGGGACGCCCGTGAACCGTCCGCTCAGGCTGCCCCCGGCCAGCACCACCTGCCCGGCCTCCAGCGCGGTGCCGTCGGCCGTGACGACACCCGTCGCCCGCTCGCCGCCGCGCCCGACGGTGAGCCGGTCGGCCCACACCCGGTGGAAGACGACGCCCGCGCGCTCGCAGGCGGCCACCAGCGCGTCGGCGAGGCGCCGGGGGTCGATCTGATGGTCGCCGTCCACCCGCAGGCCCCCGCGCACACCCGGCGCGAGCATCGGCTCCAGGCGCCGGCACTCGCGCCCCGACAGCCACTCGGAGTCCAGGCCCGAGCGCTGCTGGAGCGCGTGCAGTTCCCGCAGGTGGGCCCGGTCGTCGGCGTCCAGCGCGACGGCGAGGGTGCCGCACCGGCGGTAACCGAGGTCGTGGCCGGTGAGGTCGGCCAGCTCGGCCGCGAACTCCGGGTAGCGGCGGGCCGAGGCGAGGTTCAGCGCGAGCAGCGTCTGCTCGCCGTAGTGCAGCTCCGTCACGGCGGCCAGCATCCCGGCGGCCACCTGGGCGGCCCCACCGCCCGGCTCGGGGTCCACGAGGGCCGTGGCGAGCCCGCGCTGCGCGGACCGCCAGGCGGTGACCAGGCCGATGATCCCGCCGCCGACGACGAGGACGTCCGGCGTACGCGACGACGCGGCCCTCGCGGCAACTCCGGACACGGAAGCAGAAGTCGGTGGTGACGACATGGGCGTCCAGCCCCTCCCTTCGCCGGCATGACCCGGATCAGGTTCGTACGGTCGGAGGCCGCCAGCCTCCCTCTCAGCCCGGTGCGTCCGGGCTCCCGCGAGTGCTTTACGTTGGCCACCCTAGCCCGCAGCGCATCGCACTTGTAAGGGAGCCTCCGCCCGTGGCGCGTTCACTCGACGGTCTCGTTCTCGCCCCCGTCGCCGACCAGGCGCCCGGCCAGGTGGGTACGCGCACCCGCTTCACCTACCACGAGCAGGACGGCGCCGTATGGGCCGAGTACGCGGGCGGTGACGTCGTCCGCGGACGTCTGGTGGGCACCAGGGAGGGCGACCGCCTCGACTTCCGGTACGTGCAGCTCAAGACCGACGGAAGCACGTCGTCGGGACACTGCGTGTCGACCGTCGCCGAGCTGCCGGACGGGCGGGTGCGCCTGGACGAGACCTGGGAGTGGGAGTCGCGGCGGGGCAGCGGGACGAGCGTTGTGGAGCAGGTCACCGCGCACGAGCACTGACTGACGAATCGTCGGTGTCTAAGGTGATCAGGTGAGCGAGCAGACGCAGGAGCAGACCCGGGAACGGGGAGCGGACGCGGAGCGCCGCGTGGTCGTGGTGGGCGCCGGCATGGCGGGCGTGCAGACCGCGGTCGCCCTGCGGGAGCAGGGCTTCACCGGCACCGTGACCCTGATCGGCGCGGAGCCGCACCAGCCCTACGACCGTCCCCCGCTGTCCAAGGCCGTCCTGCTCGGCACGGCCGAGGGCTCCGCCTTCGACGTCGACTTCGAGGCACTCGGCATCACCCTGCGGCTCGGCTGCGAGGCCCTGGGCGTCCGCCCCCGCGCGCACGTCCTGGACACCTCCGACGGACCCGTGCCGTACGACCTCCTCGTCCTCGCGACCGGCGCCGAACCGATCCGGCTGCCCGGCGCGGAGGGCGTGCCCGGAGTGCACCTGCTGCGCACCCTGGACGACGCCGAACGACTGCGGCCGGTGCTCGCCCGGCAGCACGACATCGTGGTCGTCGGCGCGGGCTGGATCGGCGCCGAGTTCGCCACCGCCGCGCGCGAGGCGGGCTGCGCGGTGACCGTCGTGGAGGCCGCCGACCGGCCCCTCGCCGGTGCGCTGCCCGCCGAGGTCGCCGCGCCGATGACCGGCTGGTACGCCGACTCGGGCGCCGTACTGCGCACCCACGCGCGCGTGGAGCGCGTCGAGACGGGCGGTCCCGGGGGGCCCGGCGGACCCGGGGAGCCCGGCCACGTCGTCGTCCTCGACGACGGATCGCGGCTGCCCGCCGGCGCGGTCGTCGTCGGCATCGGAGCCCGGCCCGCCACCGCCTGGCTCGCCGGCTCCGGCATCGACCTCGGCGCGCACGGCGACGTCCTGGCCGACGACCGCCTGCGCACCTCCGTCCCGGACGTCTACGCGGTCGGCGACTGCGCGTCCTTCCCGTCCGGCCGCTACGGCGAGCGGCTGCTGGTGCACCACTGGGACAACGCCCTCCAGGGCCCGCGCACGGTCGCCGCCAACATCATCGGCGCCGCCGTCGGCGAGGCCCCGGTGGCCTACGACCCGGTGCCGTACTTCTGGTCCGAGCAGTTCGGCCGCTTCGTCCAGTACGCCGGTCATCACACGGCCGCCGACACCGCCCTGTGGCGCGGCGACCCCTCGGGACCCGCCTGGACGGTCTGCTGGCTGCGCCAGGACCGCCTGGTCGCCCTGCTGGCGGTGGGCCGCCCCCGGGACCTGGCCCAGGGCAAACGCGTGATCCAGGCGGGCACGACGATGGACCCGCGGCTGCTGGCCGACCCGGCGAGGCCGCTCAAGGCGGCGACGGTGTAGCCCTCCGCCCGGGTGCGGCGGCCCGGGTCGGACGGGTCTGGTTTCCGACTGTCAGTGCCAGATGGCAGGCTTGAGACGTGACCGAGATTGACGCAAAGATCGATGCTCTCGTGCCTGCCTGGCTCACCGTCCCCGACATCGCCGAGATGCTCGGCGTCGAGGTGACCCGCGTACGCCAGCTGATCAAGGAAGGCCAGCTCATCGCCGTACGGCGCGGTGAGAACCGCGCGCTGCACATCCCCGCGGCCTTCATCGACGAGGACAAGGTCGTCAAGGGCCTGGTCGGGACCCTGACGCTGCTGCGGGACGACGGCTTCACGGCCGAGGAGATGCTGGAGTGGCTCTTCACGCCCGACGAGACCCTGCCCGGCACGCCCGCCCAGGCGCTGAGCGAGAATCGCGGCACGGAGGTGAAGCGCCGCGCCCAGGCGCTCGCCGTCTGACCTGACAGACCCCGCCCGGCGTACGGGCCGCGCCCCACGGCCCCCGGCGGCCACGACGGTCCGCGGTCCCGTACGCCACGGCGGCGACCCGCTGCCGCCGTGTTCCTCGGGGCCGAGGGGGAGCCTGCGGCCCCAGGAGTGGCGGCCCCCGAAAGCGGCGGCCTCCCGGTTCCGGGGGGCCGGGAGCGGCGGCCTCCCCGCTCCGGCGGGCCGCGAGGCGACCGTGGCGAGGCACGCTCCGTATCCTCGGGACACAAGCCAAGGCCGCGCGGTCCGCCGCGGGCCCACGCCACCGACCTGGGGGACATCCGCATGCCCGACACCTCCGCGACCGCCCGCGCCCGGCTCGCCGACGCCCGGCTCTACCTGTGCACGGACGCCCGCCGCAGCCAGGGCGACCTGCCCGAGTTCCTCGACGCGGTGCTGGCGGCCGGCGTCGACATCGTGCAGCTGCGCGACAAGGGCATGGAGGCGGGGGAGGAGCTGGAGCACCTCGAGGTCTTCGCCGACGCCTGCGCCCGGCACGGCAAGCTCCTCGCGGTCAACGACCGGGCGGATGTCGCCCACGCCGCCCGCGCCGACGTGCTGCACCTCGGGCAGGGCGACCTCCCGGTGCCCGCCGCCCGCGCGATCCTCGGCGACGACGTCCTCGTCGGCCGCTCCACGCACGCCGAGTCCGAGGCCGCCGCTGCCGCCGTCCAGGACGGCGTGGACTACTTCTGCACCGGCCCGTGCTGGCCGACCCCCACCAAGCCCGGCCGCCACGCACCCGGCCTCGACCTGGTCCGGCGCACGGCCGCACTCGGCACGGACCGCCCCTGGTTCGCCATCGGCGGCATCGACCTCGGCAACCTCGACGAGGTGCTGGAGGCCGGTGCCCGGCGCGTCGTGGTCGTCCGGGCGATCACCGCGGCGGACGACCCGGGTGCCGCCGCGGTCGAGTTCACGAAGCGACTGCGGCAGGCGTAGGCGGGTGCCGGGGGCATGTGTCCAAGGGGTGGACAACAACTCGACAATGCGGACAAATATCCCGCATCCGGTTGGGTGACCGCCGCCCCCTGGCTAACCTGCCCGTATGGCCCTCGGAACCGCATCCACCAGGACTGATCGCGCACGCACCGTGCGCGACATGCTCGCGTCCGGCAAGACGACGTACTCGTTCGAGTTCTCCGCGCCGAAGACGGCCAAGGGCGAGAAGAACCTGTGGAGCGCGCTGCGGCGGGTGGAGGCGGTCGCCCCCGACTTCGTCTCCGTCACCTACGGCGCCGGCGGTTCCACGCGCGCGGGGACGGTCAAGGAGACCCAGCAGATCGTCGCCGACACGACACTGACCCCGGTGGCCCACCTCACAGCCGTCGACCACTCCGTCGCCGAGCTGCGCAACATCATCGGCCAGTACGCCGACGCCGGGATCCGCAACATGCTGGCCGTGCGCGGCGACCCGCCCGGCGACCCGACGGCCGACTGGATCGCACACCCCGAGGGCCTGACCTACGCCGCCGAACTGGTCCGCCTCATCAAGGAGTCGGGCGACTTCTGCGTCGGCGTCGCGGCCTTCCCCGAGATGCACCCGCGCTCCGCCGACTGGGACACCGACGTGACGCACTTCGTCGACAAGTGCCGGGCCGGCGCCGACTACGCGATCACGCAGATGTTCTTCCAGCCCGAGTCCTACCTGCGCCTGCGCGACCGGGTCGCCGCGGCCGGCTGCGACACCCCGGTCATCCCCGAGGTCATGCCGGTGACCAGTGTGAAGATGCTGGAGAGGTTGCCAAAGCTCAGCAACGCCTCGTTCCCGGCCGAGCTGAAAGAGCGGATCCTCACAGCAAAGGACGATCCGACCGCTGTACGCTCCATTGGCATCGAGTTCGCCACGGAGTTCTGCGCGCGGCTGCTGGCCGAGGGCGTCCCCGGACTGCACTTCATCACGCTCAACAACTCCACGGCGACCCTGGAGATCTACGAGAACCTGGGCCTGCACCACCCACCGCGGGCCTAGACCGGCCGCACGTATTTGCGACACACTGCGTAACGGCCACTGGGTATCGGCCACTGGGAGAGGGGCGTACATGGGCTGGACGGTCCTCTACATCGCGTTCGGCGTCGTCGCGCTGTGGCTGCTCGGTGAGGTGCTGCTGCAGTACAAGGCGCGGCTGCGCTGGCGGCTGCTCGCCTTCGGCGGCTTCGTCGGCGTCGTGGCCGGTGTGCTCATGTCGAACGTGATCGTCATCGGGCTGGGCGCGGCCGCGTTCGCCGTCGGCCAGACCTACGTCACGCTGTCGTTCCGCCGCGGCTTCGAGGCCGGGTGGGCGGTCAACGCCCCGGCGAGCCTCGTCGGCAGGCGCGGCCGTCCCGAACGGGGCCGCCAGGAGCCGACGTTGGAGGTCTCCGGGCTCGAGGCGGCCGAGGGCGGTCGGGGCGACCACGACGCCTACGACGACCGTGCGCAGGGCCATACGTCCGGTCAGGACGCTCTGTCCTACGGCGGCGACACATACGGCCGTGACGACTACGACCGCGACGACGTCTTCACCCCGGCCCGCCCCGCCGACCCCACGGCCGCGGAGACCACCGCCGTCTACGAGCCGCAGCCCATGCCGGACGACACCGGCTCGTACGGCGTGTACGCCGACGCCGGCTACGCCCAGGACCAGCAGGCACCGGCCGCGGCCACGCAGGGCGCCGACCAGTCCTACGCCTACGACTACTCGGGCTACGGACAGCAGGGGTACGGCTACGACAGCGGCGGCCAGCAGCAGTACGCCGCCTACTCCGACCCGTACATCGGCACCCACACCTACGGCGGGGCGTCGTACGACACCGGCTCCTACGACACGACCGGCGGACAGCAGTACGGCCAGCAGGGTTACGCGCAGGACCAGTACGCCACCGGCACGCCCGGTGGATACGGCGGCGAGACCCCGGCCGGCGGGGTGTGGGTGCCGCAGCAGCGCAGCACCGACGACCCCTACGGCGGCGAACTCCCGCCCGAGCAGACGTATCCGTACCAGGGCAACGGCCAGACGCAGGGCCAGGGTCAGGGCTACGACGAGCAGTACCGCTTCTGACGCTGCCTCAGTGGCTCGGTGGCCGGCCGACCCCTGCCGCTCACTGGGAGCCCCGGAACTCCGGTCCCTCCACGATCAGTCCGGCGACCAGCGCGCCCGACATTCCCGCGTGCGGCAGCCCGCCGCCGGGGTGGGACCAGCCGCCGACCGTGAACAGCCCGCCCACGCGCGTGCCGTTCGCCGGGTGCAGCAGCCGTCCGCCTGCCCCCGCCAGCGCCGGCACCGGAACCGCGCCACCCGCGACCCCGGTATCCGCCGCGACATCGGCAGGGGTGCGCACCTCGTGCCACAGGAGACGGTCGCGCAGACCCGGTACCGCACGCTCCGCGGCCTCGACGAGGCGCTCGGCGTGGTCCTCGGTGTCCGCTTCGCCGCCCGCGGGCACCACCGAGGTCAGGGTGACCGCCTCGTGGTCCGCGTCCGGGACCAGCACCGGGTCCTCGGGACGCAGGACCGTGACGGTCGGGCGCGCGGGCAGGCCGGGTGCCGGGCCGAACAGCGCCTCCAGCTCGGCCTCGCGGTCCGGCGCGTGCACCACCGTCCGGTGCGCGGTGCCCTCCGGACGGCCGCCCCGCAGCGCCAGCAGCACCGTCAGCCGGCTCGCTCCACCGTGCTGCGGCGGCACCTCGCCGTCGCCCCGCACCGCCGACCCGCCGCAGAGGCGGTCCAGCACACCGGGTGCCACACCGGCGACCACGAACTCCGCCTCGGCCACCACGCCTTCGGCCAGCCGTACGCCCGCCACCCGGCCGTCCTTCTCGGCGATCCCCGTGACCTCGGCGCCGAAGTGGAACTCGACCCGGCGGGCCAGGCACCGTTCGTACACCGCCCGCGCCAGCTCCCGCAGACCGCCGCCGCGCACGTACCACACACCGAAGGCGTACTCCATGTACGGCAGGACGGCGGTGTTCGCCGGGGCGGTCCGGGGATCCAGGCCGTACGCGAGCGCGTGGCTCTCCAGGAGGGCGGCGAGCCGGGCGTCCCGCAGCTCCCAGGCGCCGACCTCGGCGAGCGTGCCGGCCCGGCGGGTGCGCAGGAGCCGCTTGTGCGGGACCGCGGGATAGGGCTCGCGCTCGGCGAGCACCTTCCAGTTCGGCCACAGCGGCTCCTCGAGGAGCGGGCGGCGCGTCCGGTCCCAGGTCTCCCGGGCCCGCACCAGGAAGTCGCCCCAGCGCCGCGCGGCGGTCGAGCCGAGTGCCTCGTCCAGGGCGGCGACGACGCCCGCCCGCGACGCGTTCGGAAGCGACACCCGCGTCCCGTCCGCGAACACGTGCCGTGACGACGGGTCGACCTGGACCAGCTCGACACAGGACTCCAGCGGCTCCTTGCCGGTCTTCACGAACAGATCGCGCCAGACCGCGGGCAGCGGCAGCAGACCGGGTCCGGTGTCGAAGGAGAAGCCGTCCCGCTCGACGCGGCGCAGGGCTCCGCCGTACGTCCCGGTCCGTTCGTACACCGCCACCCGGTGGCCCGCGACGGCCAGCCGGGCGGCGGCCGCCATCGCGCCCATCCCGGCGCCGATCACCGCAATCCGTGCCATGCCAGGGACTTTATCCGCCGCCGCCGACCCACCGGTCCCAGGGGCCGCCGGGCCGTGCACCTGCGGGAACGGCCGGCGACGGGGCCGGTCTGAGTACCGCGACGGGCGCGCGGGTGACCGGCCGGACACGCGCCGCCGTGAGCCGGGATGCGCACGGCTGAGTACCCGTACCTAGCCGCCCAGATGAGTACGCGCGCGGATGGGACTCCGCCCGCGTGAACGAGAGAGTGGAGGCACGGAGAGGGGCACGGCTCCGGAACCGGCGACACGGGGCGCCGGAACGGAGCCGGGCCCGCGATCCGCTCCTTCCGCCGGCCGCGGTCGGCGGGAGCGAGGCACGGGGGAACCCGGGGGAACGACCGAGAACGGGGGTTCCAACGGGGGGACGTACGGGGGAGCAGGAGAAGGCGCCGGTCCGACGGTGGCCCGCGGGGGACGCGGCCACCACGGACCGGCGCTCTTCGTGCTCGGCCGGCGGGACGCGGTGGCTCAGGGGCGGCCGCTCACGCGCCCCTGAAGCAGCCGCGACAGGGCCGAGTGCACGTCGTCGAGGGAGCGTTCCGGCTGGAACGACTTCCAGTCCAGCGCGGCCACCAGGACCATGCCGACCAGCGCGGCGGCGGTCAGCGGCACGTCGATCTCCTCGCTGAACTCACCGCTTCGCACGCCCTCGCGCAGCACGCCCTCCACGACCGCGACCGCCTCCTGCCGGACCACCAGCAGCGTGGACTGCCAGGCCCGGTTGGTACGCCACAGCTCGGCCACGTACAGCTGGGTGAAGGCCGGGTAGCGGTCGATGAAGACGAGCCCCGCGCGGATCATCGCGTCCAGGGCGTCGACCCGGCCGCGGCCCTCCCGCGCCGTCCGCTCCGACGCCTCCCGCAGCGACGCGGTGAGGAGCCCGACACCATGGCGCAGCAGCTCCTCGAAGAGGACGGACTTGCTGGCGAAGTTGTAGTAGACCGTGCCCTTCGCGACCCCGGCGCGTTCGGCGATCTCGTCCACGGTGGTGGCGGAGAAGCCCTGCTCGGCGATGAGGGTGACGGCCGCCTCGTAGAGCTTCTGCCGGGTGGCCTCGCGGCGGCTGCTGCCCTGCGAGGTGGCGCTGCTGCTTTCCATGCCCCGATTGTCACAGCACTCTTCCTGGGGGTGTCACCGCAGGGTGCACGGCTCCGCTCCGGGTGCGGTCGGCCGGACGCGGTGCGCCGACCGGTCGGGGCAAGCAGCCGAACCGAACCTACGAGCGAAGCGAAAGCCCAGGTCAGAACGGATTGTCAGTGGCATACCTCACTATGGGCACATACGGCGCCTCGTGGCAGAGCGTGCCGTCACGGAGACGACAGGAGGATCGTCATGGCCCACTCGTCCGCAGCCGCCGCCCGGCGGCGCCGCGCAGCCGGCCCTGCACCCTCACTGACCGGCCCGGCGAGCGACGTGCACCCCGTGCTCCGCCGGACAACCGCCCCGCCCGCCGCCCTCGACCTGCTCGCCCAGGCCCGGGCCGGACTGGAGGAGGCCACCGTCCTCGAGACACCGAACGAGCGCTACGCGACGGCCCATCTGGCCGCCCTGCGCACCGCCGCCGCGGTGCTCGCCGCGCGAGGCCGCCCCGAGACCACCCCGCGCGCCCGGGCCCGTATCCGCAGCGCCTGGGAAGTGCTCCCCGAGATCGCGCCCGAGCTCTCCGACTGGAGCGCGCTGTTCGCCTCGGGCGCCCGGCGCCGGGCACGGGCCGAGGCGGGCATCGAGGGCGCGGCCAACCGCCGGGACGCCGACGACCTGATACGCGACGTGGCGATGTTCCTGCGCCTCGTGGAGCGGATGCTGGTCCTCCAGCCGGTCCTGCCCCAGCCCCGCCCCGACACGGACCACCCGGCCCCGGACCACGCCGCCCCCGGCGACGCCGCGCCGGGCCGCTCCGACGCCGGGCGCCCCGACGCCGGCGGCCCCGATTCCGGCGGTCCCGATTCCGGGCGCCCCGATTCCGGCCGCCCCGATTCCGGGCGCCCCGGTCCCGGACGTCTCGGTTCCGGGCGCTCCGACGCCGACCGTCCCGATTCCGGGCGCTCCGATTCCGGCCGCCATGGCGCAGACCGTCCGGCCTTCGACCGACCGGGCAGGGAGCGGTCGGGCGGGGACCGCGTGGCCCGCGAGCTGCCGGACGCGGGCTGAGCGCGCCGACCCCGGCCCACCGGGCGCCGCCACCGGGCGGGGTGCGCGGTGCGCCTTCGGGCGGGGGTGTGGTCCGCCTCCGGGTGGGGCGCGTAGGTACATTTGCGAGCGGGGGCGCCTGGTGCGCCTCCGGGCGGAGGTGCGCGTCGTGCGACTCCGGGGCCGGGCGCGTGGTGCAGCTCCGGGCAGGGCCCCGCGGGGCACGTGCGGGGACGGTGGCACGGGGTGACCGGTCGGCGTACCGGAGGCAATAGGGTGGGAGGCGCCTGAAGCCTGCCCCTTCCCGCACCGGGCCGGGGCGGCAGCCCGTTCGCTCCGCCCGTGCCCGAGGCGGTGCCGCGCCGAGGAGTCAACTGCCGTGTCGGACCCGATGCGCCCGCCCGTCTCCCAACCCCGCCCGCAAACGGCGTCGCCGCGCTCCGAGCCCTCGCGTTCCCGAGCCGCCCTCCGTACCGCCGTGGTCTGGGACGTCCTCCAGGACGCCCTCGACCGCCGGGTCAAGGCCACGGGCCGCCAGGCACTGGACGTCCTGGACACCGGGGGCGGCAGCGGCAACTTCGCGGTGCCCGTGGCCGGCCTCGGCCACCGCGTCACCGTCGTCGACCCGAGCCCCAACGCCCTGTTCGCCCTGGAGCGCCGCGCCGCCGAGGCCGACGTCGCCGACCGGGTGCGGGGCGTCCAGGGAGACGCCCACGGCCTCTTCGACGTGGTCGAGCGCGGCGGCTACGACGTGGTGCTGTGCCACGGCGTCCTGGAGTACGTGGACGACCCCGCGGAGGGCATCCGCAACGTCGTGACCGCCCTGCGCACCGAGGGCGTCCTCAGCCTGCTCGCCGCGGGGCTCGGCGGGGCCGTGCTCGCGCGCGCCCTCGCCGGCCACTTCACGGAGGCCAGGCAGGCCCTCGACGACCCGGACGGCCGCTGGGGCACGGGTGACCCCGTGCCGCGCCGGTTCACCGCCGAACAGCTCACCGGACTGGTCGAGGCCGCGGGGCTGCGGATCGGCGCCGTGCACGGCGTGCGGGTCTTCGCCGACCTCGTTCCGGGCGTACTGGTGGACACGGAGCCCGGCGCCATGGAGGCGCTGCTGAAGCTGGAGGCCGCGGCGGCCGAACTCGCCGCGTTCCACTCCGTGGCCACACAGCTTCACGTGCTCGGTGAGACACGAGGGGCCCAAGAGGCTTGAGCCACCTGGTGGGGTAAGGCCCTGATCAGGGACGCGACTGCAGATGGAGTACGCCACAGGCCCCCCGAACGGGGGCCAGTCGCCGTATGATCGAGGGAGACCGCCCGGCATGACGGGTCGGCCGCTGGGGAATGTGAACTTCAGCGAGCCGGCACGGCCATGACGGAGACCGGTTGGCCAATTGGCGTAGAGGGGCGGGTTTCACGGGGGCGATTCCCTGCCTATCCTGAAGGGACCCCCCCGGGTCGCCCCGGCGACTGCACGATGAGGAGGACTCCGTGCCGCTCTCGGAGCACGAGCAGCGCATGCTCGAGCAGATGGAGCGAGCGCTGTACGCCGAAGATCCCAAGTTCGCGACAGCGCTCGAGGGAAGCGGGCTGCGTACGTACACCCGGCGACGGGTCTACCAGGCGGTCGCGGGCTTCCTCGTAGGTATTGCGCTCCTCATGGCCGGTATGGTCGCCCAGCAGGTCTGGCTCAGTGTGGTGGGCTTCCTCGTCATGCTGGGCTGCGCGGTCCTCGCCGTGACCGGCTGGCGCAAGGCGCCGAAGCCGGGCGAGCAGCCGGCCGCCGCCGCCGGACCGCAGGGGCGCCGTCAGCAACGGCAGAAGCGCTCCATGATGGACCGCATCGACGAGCGCTGGCAACGGCGCAGGGACGAGCAGCAGGGCGGCCAGTAGCGCCCGAGCCGCCACTCACCAGGGCATCTGCGTGAGGGGGTGACCACCGACCGGGTGGTCACCCCCTCACGCGTACCCATGTCCGCCCCGGGCGTGGCCCGACCCACTCGGAGCTCATGAGCCCATGAGCCCATGAGCCCATGAGCCCATGAGCCCGGGTGCTCCGGGCCCCGGGTCCCGGAAGCAAGGCCGACCGGCCCACCGGGCCCCCGCCCAAGCCGTGTCCCCGCGCCGTCGTTTCAGCCCTGCTGTCCGGACGGCTTCCGCAGCGTCGGTCGGGCCGCCGCTGCCCGCTGTTTCAGGGCAGCCCACCGGGCCGACAGCGTCCAGGCCACCCGTACGGTCGAACGCGGGGCGAGCAGCGCGCGCAGCCGTGTGCCGCGGCTGACGGTGGCCCGTAGACCGGCGCTCGCCCGGTGGACGTCCTCGGTGAGACCGGCAGTCAGGCGGGGCCGTGGCGCGTAGAGAACCTGCTCCACCGCGTCCGCCACCCGATGCACCGCCGCGGCGGCCGTCGGGTCGAGCTGCCCGAGCCGGACGATCCGGGCCGCCGCCTTGCGCGGGGTCTGCGACTCCTCCGGCATGATCCCGAAGTCCCATGCCGTATCGGTCAGCTCCTGCCAGACCGCCAGAGTGTGCGGACCCGCGTCCGCCTCCGTGCGGCCGTGCGCCCCCAGCCGTACCGACCGGACACGCAGCCGCCACAGCAACGGCGCCAACGGGAACAGCAGCACCGCGAGCCCACCCGCGGCCCAGGCCAGCACCGCGTACCACTTCGGCCCGTTTCCGCCGGTGACCGGCACGGCCGCCGCGGACTCGCTGGCGCAGGCGCCCAGCTTCTTGTCCTGGGCCGTGCAGCTCTCGCTCGCCGAGGGCGCCGCCGACGGCTCCGTCTCCGCGTTCCGGGACGGCAGCGCGGGGTCCGGCACCGAACTGCCCGGCGTCTCCGTCAGGGTGTACGACGGGGTCGAGCCACGGGTCGGCGTCGGCTCGAAGCGGGTCCAGCCCACGCCCTCGAAGTACACCTCGGGCCAGGCGTGCGCGTCCCGCAGCCCCACCGAGACCGAGCCGTCGGCCTGCGGGGAGCCCGGCGCGAAGCCGACCGCCACCCTGGCCGGAATGCCCAGCGAGCGGGCCATCGCCGCCATGGCGAAGGAGAAGTGGACGCAGAAGCCCTGCTTGTCCTCCAGGAAGCGGGCGATCGCCTGCGAACCGCTGCCGACCTTGACCTGGGTGTCGTACTCGAAACCGCCGTTGATCGCGAAGTACTCCTGGAGCTTGACCGCCTGCTCGTAAGGGTTCGCCGCACCGGCGGTCACCTCGCGGGCGACCCGGGCGACCACATCGGGCAGCGAGTCCGGCAGCTCGGTGTACTCCCGCTTCAGCGCCGCGGACGGCTGCGGCGCGGCGGCGAGCTGGTCCGCCGTCGGCTGCACGTTCAGGCTCCGCACCTCGTACGTGAGCCCGCGTGTGTTCTGCCCGTGATCGCCGACCAGTGTCATGCCGACGGGTTCGTAGCGCCAGTTGCCCGCGATCCGCACGCCGCTCGGTGGGTACGGCATCGGCAGCCAGTCCTGGGCGTACCAGTCCGCGGCCGCGATGGTGGTGCGGGTCTGCGTGCGCTTGGTTTCTGGGCCGAGGCCGATCGGCGTGGGGAACGTGCCGTCCGGCACGGCGGTGATGTTCCGCTTGGACGGCTTCCAGGTGGTGCCGTCGAAGTCGTCCAGGGACACGATGCGCAGGTACAGGTTCGATATGTCGTCGGAGTCGGTCTCGACGGAGAGGACCTGCCGGTTCTCGTCGACGTTGAGACTGTCGCGCAGCGAGACCAGCGGGTTCACCGCGGAGATCGTGCCGCCGCCCCCGGTCCCGGAACCGACGCCCGTCCTGGCGCTGTCCAGCAGCCCGCCGTTCATCGCGGGCAGGGCGAGCGGCACCACCAGGGCGATGCCCAGCGCGAACGCGCCGATGCGCCGCCCGGTGCGGACGGGAGCGACCACGCCGTCCTGCTCCCCGCCCGGGGTGCGTGGCGCGCCGCCGAAGACCCGGCCCCACTGCGAGAGCCGGTCACGTCCCTCGGCCAGGAGCAGCATCAGATAGCCGGCCGCCGCGACCAGGAACCACAGCCAGTCGGTGCCGCCCTCGGACAGCCCGGCGGCCACCGAGTACAGCGCGAGCAGCGGCAGCCCGGCCGGGGCGGCGCTGCGGAAGGTCACCGCGAGAGTGTCCACCAGCAGGCCGATGACCAGGACGCCGCCGACCAGCATCAGCCGGATGCCGTCGGACTCCAGCGGCGCGGGGATCGCGTACCGCGCGATGTCGTCGCCGCCCTGTTGCAGCAGGTCGGCGAAGCGCTGGAAGGCCTGCGGGCCGGGAATCAGCCCGGCGAGGGCGTGCTGCCGGGCGAAGACCAGGGTCAGGAGCACCAGCGTGACCACGGCCTGCGCGGCGATGGTCAGCGGCCGGGCCAGCGGCACCCGGCGCGCCGCCGCGCCCACCGCGGACTGGACCCCCAGCAGCAACGCGGCCTGCAGGATCCAGGTGGCCGGGTCGACCAGGGGCAGCAGCGCGCACGCCGCCATCAGCGTCGCCGCCCACGCACACAGCGCCAGCCGCGCCCGCCCGCTCATCGCGTGCCCTCCCGGCCCGTGACCGTCGCGGTGCGGGTGTGCGCGTGGTCCGCCTGTCGGGTGTGCTCGTGGTCCGTCTGCCGCGCGGGTCGTCGGGGCCTGGCCGCCTGCCCCGTGTACCGCGCCGGCCGCGCCTTCCCGCTCATCGCGTGCCCTCCCCGCCGCTCGCCGCCGCGAGGCCGGTGCGTTCGTGGTCCGTCAGGCGCCACATCTCCTCCAGGGTGGTGCCCCGCGGCACGCTCACGGCGGTCCAGCCCGCCTCGCGCAGCATCCGCAGCCGTTCCTCGCTCCTGTCCAACGGACCGGGCACGTCCGCCGGTTCCCGTGCCCAGGTCTCGCTGTCCAGGACGAAGGCGACGGCACCGCCGCTGCGCTGCCGCATCTTGGCGGCCACCGTGGCCTGCTCCTCGTCCAGGTCGCCGAAGAACGCCACCAGCAGCCCCTCGTTCCCGCCGCGCAGCACGTCGTACGCCCGGGACAGGCCCGTGCCGTCGGAGTGGTCGATCACCGCGAGGGTGTCCATCATCAGCCCGGCCGCGTCGGCCGTGCCCTGGCTCGCGCCCGCGAAGCCGTCGGAGCCCTCGCCGGGCACCGAGTCGCCGCTGTCGGCGAGCAGCCGGACGGAGAAGCCCCGCTCCAGCATGTGCACCAGCACGGACGCGGCGCCCGACACCGCCCACTCGAAGGCCGAGTCCGGGCCGGCGCCCTCGTAGGCCACGACCCGGGTGTCCAGCAGCACCGTGCACCGGGCGCGCTGCGGCTGCTCCTCGCGGCGCACCATCAGCTCGCCGTAGCGCGCGGTGGAGCGCCAGTGCACGCGGCGCAGGTCGTCGCCGTAGCGGTAACCGCGCGGGATCACGTCGTCGTCGCCCGCCAGCGCGAGAGAGCGCTGCCGCCCCTCGCCGTACCCTCGTGCCTCGCCGCTCAGCCGCACCGGCGGCAGCGCCTCCACGCGCGGGATCACGGTCAGGGTGTCGTACGTCGAGAAGGAGCGGGTCAGCTCGCACAGCCCGAACGGGTCGGTCAGGCGCAGTTGGAGGGGGCCCAGCGGATAGCGGCCGCGCAGGTCGGAGCGGACCCGGTAGGACACCTCTCGGCGGCCGCCCGGCTCCACCCGGTCGAGTACGAAGCGGGGGCGCGGTCCGAGCACGTAGGGCACCCGGTCCTGGAGCATCAGCAGACCGGTGGGGAGCCGCGAGACGTTGTCGATGCGCAGGTGCACCCGGGCCTCGCTGCCCGCGGGTACCCGCCCGGGGGTGAGCCGGCGGCTGCCCGCCACTCGGTAGCGCGTGCGGTAGAGCAGGGTCGCGCAGACCAGCGGCAGCACGCTCAGCAGCAGTCCGACGCGGAGCAGGTCGCTCTGCCCGAGCACGTAGGCGCAGACCGCGGCGGCGATGCCGGCGGCCAGGAAGGACCGTCCGCGGGTGGTCAGACCGGTCAGGGCGGTGCGGAAGCCGCCGCCCTCGCCCCGGTCGTCGTCCGACCGGTCCGTCCCCCCGGCGTCCATCACAGCCTCCGCGGCGGTTGCTGGCCGTACGCGGACGCGCCGAAGCCCGTCTGCTGCTGGGGTGCCGCGGGCACCGGTGTGCGCTGCAGGATCTCCTGGACGACCTGCTCGGCGGTGCGGCGGTTGAGCTGGGCCTGGGCGGTGGGCAGCAGGCGGTGGGCCAGGACGGCGACCGCGAGGGCCTGTACGTCGTCCGGCAGCGCGTACTCCCGGCCGCTCAGGGCGGCGGACGCCTTCGCCGCGCGCAGCAGATGCAGCGTGGCGCGCGGCGAGGCGCCGAGTCTGAGGTCGGGGTGGGTGCGCGTGGCGGCGACCAGGTCCACGGCGTACCGCCGGACCGGGTCGGCGACGTGGACGCCCCGGACCGCCTCGATCAGCTTCAGGATCTCGTGCGCGTGCGCCACGGGCTGCAGGTCGTCCAGTGGGTTCACCCCGCCGTGCACGTCGAGCATCTGCAGCTCGGCGTCCGGGCTGGGATAGCCGATGGAGACCCGCGCCATGAAGCGGTCGCGCTGGGCCTCCGGCAGCGGGTAGGTGCCCTCCATCTCGACCGGGTTCTGCGTCGCCACCACCATGAAGGGGCTGGGCAGCTCGTAGGTCTGGCCGTCGATGGTGACCTGGCGCTCCTCCATCGACTCGAGCAGCGCGGACTGCGTCTTCGGGGAGGCGCGGTTGATCTCGTCGCCGATCACCACCTGCGCGAAGATCGCGCCGGGCTTGAACTCGAAGTCCCGGCGCTGCTGGTCCCAGATGGACACCCCGGTGATGTCCGAGGGCAGCAGGTCCGGCGTGAACTGGATCCGGCGCACGGAGCAGTCGATGGACCGTGCCAGCGCCTTGGCCAGCATGGTCTTGCCGACCCCCGGGACGTCTTCGATCAGCAGGTGGCCCTCGGCGAGCAGCACGGTCAGCGAGAGCCGTACGACCTCGGGTTTCCCCTCGATCACGCTCTCCACCGAACCGCGTACCCGCTCGACCACAGCGGTCAGATCATCCCCCACGCTCGAATACGCTCGCGCGGGGGCGCCCCCATGGCTCGCCTGATCGTCATAGGTCGTCACCCGGCCCTCCTCGGCCTTTCCCCCGCTCCCTGGGAAGCGGGGGTACCCCAAACTTGCCGGGACGGCCACACACCGCGGACCGGCCCACCCCGAATCACGGACACCGTGCGGAAAAAGTTCCGCACGACACCACTTCCCGCATTCTTGCTGCCGTTACCGATTCGTGTCACTCGCCTGTGGACAACTGGCCGCTATATGTCGGGCCTTACGGCCTTTGCGCTGCTTGCGCGACGGGATCACCAGGGCGGGATCACCAGGGCGGGCGGCCGGATCAGGCGGGGTCGACCTCGCGGAGCCGGCCCGTCTTCACGTCGTAGACGAAGCCGCGCACGTCGTCCGTGTGCGGCAGGAAGGGCGAGGTCCGGACCCGCTCGACGGACTGCCGTACGTCCTGGTCGACGTCCCGGAAGGACTCGACCGCCCAGACGGGGCGCTGGCCGACCTCCAGCTCCAGCTCGTGCCGGAACTCCTCGGTGAGGGTCTCCATGCCGCACGCCGTGTGGTGGACGAGGACCACGCTGCGGGTGCCGAGCGCCCGCTGGCTGATGGTGAGGGAGCGGATCACGTCGTCGGTCACGGCGCCGCCCGCGTTGCGGATGACGTGGCAGTCGCCGTTGCGCAGGCCGAGCGCCGCGGTCACGTCCAGGCGCGCGTCCATGCAGGCCACGATGGCGGTCTGGAGGGCGGGGCGGCCCGCCAGTTCGGCGTCGGAGAACTCGGCGGCGTAACGTGCGTTCGCCTCGACGAGCCCGTCGACGGTGGTGCCGGTGCCGGTCGTGCCGGACCCGGAGTCCGCGGGAACCGATGCAGAAGTCGTCATAACCATGACGTTACTGGTCACCTCTGTGCCGGGCTCGCTGTGAAGCGGGACAAAGAACGCCATCGAACCTTGTTGTGAGCCACTCCACAGACCCTTGTGGGTGCCTCCGCACGAGTGAAGTACGGTCCCGCCCCGATTCGTGCCCGCCGCCGTCCGCGACGCGCAGGCCGGTTGATTGACCGGGCGACAGGGTGGACTAAAGTGACGCGAAGCGGGAGGCGAGGCTCTCCCTGCTGGACTGAAATCCCCGGAGACCTGGGCGACGTCCCGCCAGATCTCCCCACGTGCGCGGCGCGTACGTACGGCTCGGCCTCCTCCCGCTCCCGGCCGGCCGACGCTTCCGGCGCCGGCAGGCCTCCCCTTCACGAGCGAGCGGGAGGGGACCCGGCGGTGCGTGACGCCGCGCCGGACCTGAGAGGCCGCCCCACTTGAGCCAGAGTCGACACGTCCCGGTGATGCTCCAGCGGTGCCTGGACCTGCTGGCGCCCGCCCTCGAGGAACCGGGCGCCGTGGTCGTCGACTGCACGCTCGGACTCGGCGGACACAGCGAGGCGCTCCTCGAACGCTTCCCCGAGGCCCGGCTCGTCGCCCTCGACCGGGACAAGGAGGCCCTGCGCCTGTCCGGCGAGCGGCTCGCCCCGTACGGGGCGCGTGCCACCCTGGTGCACGCCGTCTACGACGAGTTGCCCGACGTACTCGACCGGCTCGGCGTCCCGCGCGTCCAGGGCGTGCTGTTCGACCTCGGCGTCTCCTCCATGCAGCTCGACGAGGCGGACCGCGGCTTCGCCTACGCCCAGGACGCCCCGCTCGACATGCGCATGGACCAGACGACCGGCATGAGCGCCGCGGAGGTCCTCAACACCTACCCGCCGGGCGAACTCGTCCGCATCCTGCGGGCCTACGGCGAGGAGAAGCAGGCCAAGCGGATCGTCTCCGCGGTCGTGCGCGAGCGCGAGAAGGAGCCGTTCAGCAACAGCGCGCGCCTCGTGGAGCTGATCCGGGCCGCGCTGCCGCAGGCCGCCAAGCGCACCGGCGGCAACCCGGCCAAGCGCACCTTCCAGGCGCTGCGCATCGAGGTCAACGGCGAGCTGTCCGTCCTGGAGCGGGCGATCCCGGCCGCCGTCGAGACCCTCGGCGTGGGCGGCCGGATCGCCGTGCTGTCGTACCACTCGCTGGAGGACCGGCTGGTCAAACAGGTGTTCGCGGCCGGCGCCGCCAACACCGCGCCGCCCGGACTGCCGGTGGTCCCCGAACGCTACGCGCCACGGCTCAAGCTGCTCACGCGCGGTGCCGAACTTCCCACCGAGGAGGAGATCGCCGAGAACCGGCGGGCGGCACCGGCACGGCTGCGCGGCGCCCAGCGCATCAGGGAGTCCATCGGGTGAACCGAGCGAGGCAGGCCAGGCACGGGTGCGGACGGTCCACCCGGGCCGAGGGGAGGGCGAGTGAGTAGGAAACCCGAACTGAAGGGGAGGGCGGCCCGGCTCGCCCAGCTGCTCCCGCCGGGCGGCGCACGCGGCCAGGCGGCCCGGGCGCCCTTCGTCCTCCTCGTGGTGGTCCTCCTGGGCGGCGGCCTCATCGGGCTCCTGGTGCTGAACTCCGCCCTGAGTGAGGGCTCCTTCCAGCTGGACGACCTGAAACAGCGGACGAAGGAGCTCACCGACGAGGAGCAGGCGCTCCAGCGGGACATCGACGCCTACTCCGCTCCCCGCGCCCTCCAGCGCCGCGCCCGCGAACTGGGCATGGTGCCCGGCGGCGATCCCGCCTTCCTCGCCCCCGACGGCTCCGTCAAGGGCTCGCCCAGCCCCGCGCCCACGGCCGCCTCCGCCCCGCTGGTCCTCGCCCCCGAGGCGCTGACCGCACCCACCGGCGGCGCCTCCGCCGCCGGTACCGAGCCGCCCGACCCGGCCCCCACTCCCAGCACCGCGGCCACCACGGCCACGACCCCCACGCCGGCGGCGACGACCACCCCGACCCCGACTCCCGGCAGGTGACGGAAGTGTCCGACAGGGAACCGCCGCGCCGCCGCGTGCCCGGACCCGCGAGGCCCGTCCGCCCCGGCGGCCGGCGGCAGCCCGGCCCCGGCGCCCGGCCCGCCCGCCGACCGGGCCCGCCCCGCCCGGCCGCGGCCCGCGCCATCCGGCTGGGCAGCCCCCGCCCGCGCCTGCGCCTGATCGGCCTCGCCCTGACCCTGGTGATGTCCGCCTTCGTCGTACGGCTCCTCCAGGTGCAGGCCGTCGACGCCGGCACGTACGCCGCCAAGGCCGAGCAGAACCGCTACGTCGTCCACACGCTGCCCGCCGAGCGCGGCGGGATCACCGACCGCAACGGCGTCGCCCTCGCGAGCACCGTGGACGCCTACGACATCACCGCCGACCCCACGATGTTCACCCGGGAGCAGCTGAAGGTCGGCGACGGTCCCGAGCAGGCGGCAGCGCTCCTCGCGCCCATCCTCGGCGAGGACCAGGAGGACCTGGTCGACGTGCTCCGCCCGAAGAACAAGGAGCTGCGCTACGTCCGCCTCGCCCGCCGGCAGACCCCGCAGGTCTGGAACCAGATCAAGGACCTGAAGACCGCGCTGACCAAAAAGGCGGAGACGGACAAGTCCGTGGTCAACGTCCTCGCGGGCGTCTTCGCCGACCCCAGCAGCAAGCGCGTGTACCCGGGCGGCGACCTCGCCGCCGGCATCCTCGGCTGGGTCGGCGCGGACGGCAAGGGCGGCGGCGGCCTGGAACGGAAGCTGAACGAGACCCTGGCCGGCAAGGACGGCAAGATCCGCTACGCGCAGTCCGGCGGCCGCCAGGTACCCACCGCCGGTTCCACCGAGACGCCCGCCGTCCCCGGCAGCGACGTGGAACTCACCATCGACCGCGACATCCAGTGGGCGGCCCAGCACGCCATCAGCCGGCAGGTGGAGAAGTCCAAGGCGGACGGCGGCTACGTCATCGTCCAGGACACGGCCACCGGCGAGATCCTCGCCATGGCCAACTCGCCCGGCTTCGACCCGGGCGACCTCGCCAACGCCGACCCGGACGCGCTGGGCAACGCGGCCCTCCAGGACGCCTTCGAACCCGGCTCCACCGCCAAGGTGATGTCGATGGCGGCCGTGCTGGAGGAGAAAGCCGCCACTCCGATGACCCACCTCACCATCCCGAACCGGCTCAAGCGCGGCGACCGGCTCTTCAAGGACGACATCGACCACCCCACCTGGTATCTCACGCTCAACGGCGTGCTCGCCAAGTCCAGCAACATCGGCACCATCATGGCCACCGGCGAACTCGGCAAGACCCAGGAGGAGGCCAACAAGGTGCTCCACTCCTACCTGCGCAAGTTCGGCCTCGGCGGCTACAGCGGGCTCGGCTTCCCCGGCGAGACCAAGGGCATCCTCGCGCCGCCCGACCAGTGGTCGACCTCGCAGCAGTACACGATTCCTTTCGGCCAGGGCGTCTCCGTGAACGCTTTGCAGGCGGCCTCCGTGTACTCGACCATCGCCAACGGCGGCGTCCGCGTCGAGCCCACGCTCGTGCGCGGCACCAAGGAGGACGACGGGCGCTTCACCCCGGCTCCCGAGCCCAAGAAGACCCGCGTGATCAGCGAGAAGACGGCCAAGACCCTCTCGCAGATGCTGGAGTCCGTCGTCGACGACGAGGAGGGCACCGGCACCAAGGCCCGCATCCCCGGCTACCGCGTCGCGGGCAAGACGGGCACGGCCAACCGGGTGGATCCGGCCACCGGCATGTACAAGGGGTACACCTCGTCGTTCGCCGGGTTCGCCCCCGCCGACAAGCCCCGCGTCACCGTCTACTGCGCCATCCAGAACGCCACCGAGGGCAGTTACTTCGGCGGCCAGATCTGCGGCCCCATCTACAAGCAGGTCATGGAGTTCGCCCTGAAGACCCTTCAGGTCCCGCCGACCGGGGCCGACCCCGCGAACCTCCCGGTGACCTTCAAACCCTGACGAGGACCGAGCAGACCCCGACCAGCAGCGAGCCAGTACCGAGCCAGCGCCGATTCAGTACCGAGCCACCAGGAACCACCCGTGACAACGATCACCCCCGATCCCGGGAACCAGAGCGGTCCGTCAACCTCACTTCGCCCGGAAGCGGGTACGCCCGGTACGCTCACCGCCGTGCCACACGCTGATCAGTCCCAAACCACCCAGAAGGGCCACCCCGTGACCTACCCGGGACCGCCCAGGCCGGTGCGGATCTCCGCCACACCCCTCGCGGAACTCGCCGACCAGCTGGGTGTCACCGCCCCGGACAGCACCGCCGGAGTCACGGGCATCACCCATGACTCGCGCGCCGTCCGCCCCGGTGACCTGTACGCCGCCCTCCCCGGAGCCCGTCTCCACGGCGCCGACTTCGCCACCCAGGCGGCCGGCCTCGGCGCCGCCGCCGTGCTGACCGACCCGGCCGGCGCCGAGCGCGTCGCCGCCACCGGGCTGCCGGCGCTCGTCGTCGACGACCCGCGCGCGCGGATGGGCGAACTGGCGGCCACGATCTACGGCCACCCCGGCCGCGATCTCCTCCAGATCGGCATCACCGGCACCTCCGGCAAGACCACCACCGCCTACCTCGTCGAGGGCGGCCTGCGCACGGCGAAGTCCACCGGGCTCATCGGCACGGTCGAGATGCGCATCGGCGACGAGCGCATCAAGTCCGAGCGCACCACGCCCGAGGCCACCGACCTCCAGGCACTGTTCGCGGTGATGCGCGAGCGCGGCACCGACGCGGTCGCCATGGAGGTCTCCAGCCACGCCCTGGTGCTCGGCCGGGTCGACGCCTGCGTCTTCGACATCGCGGTCTTCACCAACCTCAGCCCGGAGCACATGGAGTTCCACTCCGGCATGGAGGACTACTTCCAGGCGAAGGCGCAGCTCTTCACGCCGGAACGCAGCAAGTTCGGCGTGGTCAACGTCGACGACGAGTACGGGCGCCGCCTCGCGAACGAGGCCACCGTCCCGGTCGTCACCTACTCCGCCGAGGGCCACCCCGACGCCGACTGGCGCGCCGACGAGGTCGAGGTCGGCCCGCTGGACTCGACGTTCACCGTGCTCGGACCCAAGGGCGAGCGGATCGCCGCCAAGTCGCCGCTGGCCGGCCCGTTCAACGTGGCGAACACCCTCGCCGCGATCGTCGCCCTCGCCGCCGCCGGGCTCGACCCGCAGACGGCCGCCGACGGCGTCGCCGCGGTGCCGGGGGTGCCGGGCCGCCTGGAGCGCGTGGACGAGGGCCAGCCCTACTTCGCGGTGGTCGACTACGCCCACAAGACCGACGCGGTCGAGTCCGTTCTCAGGGCGCTCCGCAAGGTCACCGAGGGCAAGCTGCACGCCGTGCTCGGCTGCGGCGGCGACCGGGACACCACCAAGCGGGAGCCGATGGGCGCCGCCGTGGCCCGGTTCGCCGACACCGCCGTACTGACCTCCGACAACCCCCGCTCCGAGGACCCCCTCGCGATCCTCGCCACCATGCTCCAGGGCGCGGCGTCCGTGCCCGCGCACGAGCGCGGCGAGGTCCAGGTCTTCGAGGACCGGGCCGCCGCGATCGCCGCCGCCGTCGCCCGGGCCGAGCCCGGCGACACCGTGCTGGTGGCGGGCAAGGGCCACGAGCAGGGCCAGGACATCGCCGGGGTGGTCCGTCCCTTCGACGACCGCCAGGTGCTTCGCGAAGCCATCCAGAAGACCCAGGGATGAGATCCCGAATGATCCAGCCGATCCTGATCCTGATCCAGGGGACGAACTTGTGATCACCCTCTCTCTCGCCGAGATCGCAGAAGTCGTCGGCGGGCGGATGCACGACATACCGGACGCGTCCGTGCAGGTCACCGGGCCGGTCGTCCGGGACTCGCGGGAAGCGGGGCCCGGCAGCCTCTTCGTCGCCTTCGTGGGCGAGCGGGTGGACGGCCACGACTTCGCGCCGGCGGTCGTCGAGGCGGGCGCGGTGGCCGTGCTCGGCTCCCGCCCCGTCGGCGTGCCCGCGATCGTCGTGGACGACGTCCAGGCCGCCCTCGGCGCCCTCGCCCGCCACGTCGTACGGCGCCTCGGCACCACCCTCGTGGCCCTCACCGGGTCCGCCGGCAAGACCAGCACCAAGGACCTCATCGCCCAGGTGCTGCGCCGCAAGGCGCCCACGGTCTTCACGCCGGGTTCCATGAACAACGAGGTCGGGCTGCCGCTCACCGCGCTCACCGCCACCGAGGAGACCAGGTTCCTCGTCCTGGAGATGGGCGCCCGCGGCATCGGCCACATCCGGTACCTCTGCGAGCTGACCCCGCCGAAGATCGGCCTCGTCCTCAACGTCGGCTCCGCGCACATCGGCGAGTTCGGCGGCCGGGAGCAGATCGCCCAGGCCAAGGGCGAACTCGTCGAGGCGCTGCCGCCGGCCGAGGAGGGCGGCGCCGCGATCCTCAACGCGGACGACCCCCTCGTACGGGCCATGGCATCCCGAACGAAGGCGAAGGTGATCCTTTTCGGAGAGTCCGGCGAAGCGGACGTTCGCGGTGAGAACGTGCGACTCACGGACAGCGGACAGCCCTCGTTCAGGCTTCACACACCCTCCGGTGCAAGCGATGTGACCATGCGCCTGTACGGTGAGCACCACGTGTCGAACGCGCTCGCCGCGGCCGCCGTCGCCCACGAGTTGGGCATGTCCGCAGACGAGATCGCCACCGCGCTCTCCGAGGCGGGCTCCCTCTCCCGCTGGCGGATGGAGGTCACCGAGCGCCCGGACGGCGTGACGGTCGTCAACGACGCCTACAACGCGAACCCCGAGTCCACGAAGGCCGCGCTGCGTGCGCTGGTGGCCATGGGCAAGGGGCGCCGTACGTGGGCGGTGCTCGGCAAGATGGCCGAGCTCGGGGACGAGGCGCTCGCCGAGCACGACGCGGTCGGGCGGCTCGCCGTCCGGCTCAACGTCAGCAAGCTCGTCGCGGTCGGGGGCAGGGAAGCCCGATGGCTGCAACTGGGCGCATATAACGAGGGTTCGTGGGGTGAGGAGTCGGTGCACGTGTCCGACGCACAGGCGGCGGTCGAACTGTTGCGCAGCGAGTTGCGCCCGGGGGACGTCGTGCTCGTGAAGGCGTCCCGTTCGGTGGGTCTGGAGAGCGTCGCGACGGCGCTGCTCGAGACCGGCGCCGAGGGTGAGGTTGCCGCCCGATGATGAAGCAGATCCTGTTCGCGGGAGTCATTGGCCTTTTCCTGACGCTGGTCGGCACCCCGCTGCTGATCAAGCTGCTGGCCCGCAAGGGCTACGGCCAGTACATCCGCGACGACGGCCCGCGCGAGCACGCCAGCAAGCGCGGTACGCCGACCATGGGCGGTATCGCCTTCATCTTCGCGACGGTCGCCGCCTACTTCCTGGCCAAGGTGATCACCAGCTACCTGGACCCGGAGGCGGACGCGGGGCCGACCTTCTCGGGCCTGCTGGTGCTCGGCCTGATGGTGGGCATGGGCCTGGTCGGCTTCCTCGACGACTACATCAAGATCGTCAAGAGGCGTTCGCTGGGCCTGCGGGCCAAGGCGAAGATGGCCGGCCAGCTCATCGTCGGCATCGGCTTCGCGGTGCTCTCACTCCAGTTCGCGGACAACCGCGGCAACACCCCGGCATCCACCAAGCTGTCGTTCATCACCGACTTCGGCTGGTCGATCGGCCCGGTGCTGTTCGTCATCTGGGCGCTGTTCATGATCCTCGCGATGTCGAACGGCGTGAACCTGACCGACGGTCTGGACGGTCTGGCCACCGGCGCCTCCGTCCTGGTCTTCGGCGCCTACACCTTCATCGGCGTCTGGCAGTTCCAGGAGTCCTGCGCCAACGCGCTGACCCTGACCAACCCGGGCGCCTGCTACGAGGTGAGAGACCCCCTCGACCTCGCGGTGGTCGCCTCCGCCCTGATGGGCGCGTGTCTCGGCTTCCTGTGGTGGAACACCTCGCCGGCCAAGATCTTCATGGGCGACACCGGTTCGCTCGCGCTCGGCGGTGTGCTGGCGGGTCTGGCGATCTGCTCGCGCACCGAGCTGCTGATGGCCATCCTCGGTGGCCTGTTCGTCCTGATCACCATGTCGGTGGTCATCCAGGTCGGCTCCTTCCGCCTCACCGGAAAGCGCGTCTTCCGGATGGCGCCACTCCAGCACCACTTCGAACTCAAAGGCTGGTCCGAGGTCCTTGTCGTGGTCCGTTTCTGGATCATCCAGGGCATCTGTGTGATCGTCGGACTGGGCCTCTTCTACGCGGGATGGGCAGCGGACAAGTGACCTCCTCCTCGGTGCCTTTCGACTTCCAGGGCAAGCACGTCACCGTCGCCGGCCTCGGCGTCTCCGGCGTCCCGGCCGCCAAGGTCCTGCACGGCCTCGGCGCGCGCGTGACCGTCGTCAACGACGGCGACGACGAGCGCGCGCGGGCGCAGGCGGCCGAGCTGGAGGCGCTCGGCGTCACCGTGCGCCTCGGCGACGGCGCCACCCTGCCCGAGGGCACCGAGCTGATCGTCACCGCGCCCGGCTGGAAGCCGGACAAGCCGCTGTTCACGGCGGCGCGCGAGGCCGGCGTCCCGGTCTGGGGCGACGTCGAACTGGCCTGGCGCCTGCGCGGCCGGGACGGCAGAAAAGCAGCGCCCTGGCTCGCGGTCACCGGCACCAACGGCAAGACCACCACCGTCCAGATGCTGGCGTCGATCCTGAAGGCGGCCGGTCTGCGCACCGCCGCCGTCGGCAACATCGGCGTCTCCCTGCTGGACGCGGTCACCGGCGAGACGGAGTACGACGTCCTGGCCGTGGAGCTGTCCAGCTACCAGCTCCACTGGGCGCCATCCCTGCGCGCCCACTCGGCCACCGTCCTCAACCTCGCCCCCGACCACCTCGACTGGCACGGCTCCATGGAGGCGTACGCCGCCGACAAGGGCCGTATCTACGAGGGCAACCGCGTCGCCTGCGTCTACAACGTCGCCGACAAGGCCACGGAGGACCTGGTCCGCGAGGCCGACGTCGAGGAGGGCTGCCGGGCGATCGGCTTCACCCTCGGCACTCCGGCGCCGGGTCAACTCGGCGTCGTGGAGGGCATCCTGGTCGACCGCGCCTTCGTCGAGGACCGGCAGAAGAACGCCCAGGAACTCGCCGAGATCTCCGACGTCAACCCGCCGGCGCCGCACAACATCGCCAACGCCCTTGCCGCCGCCGCCCTCGCCCGTGCCTTCGGCGTCCCCGCCGCGGCCGTACGGGACGGGCTGCGGGCCTTCACGCCCGACGCCCACCGCATCGCGCACGTGGCCGACGTCGACGGTGTGGCGTACGTGGACGACTCCAAGGCCACCAACACCCACGCCACCGAGGCCTCCTTGGCGGCGTACGAGTCGATCGTCTGGATCGCCGGCGGGCTGGCCAAGGGCGCGACCTTCGACGAGCTGGTCACGGGAGCGGCGAAGCGGCTGCGCGGTGCCGTCCTCATCGGCGCCGACCGCGCCCTGATCCGCGAAGCCCTGGCGCGACACGCCCCCGAAGTACCCGTGGTCGACCTCGACCGGACCGACACTGGTGCGATGCTCCAGGCCGTCCAGGAGGCCCAGCGACTCGCCCGGCCCGGCGACACGGTGCTGCTGGCCCCGGCCTGTGCCTCCATGGATATGTTCACCAACTACAACAAGCGCGGTGACGCGTTCGCGGAGGCCGTTCGCGAACTCGGCGCCTGACCCGGCCGCCTCCTGCGCCGGGCGACCTCGGGAGGACGCGTGGGACGGTCCATGCCGACGTACAGCGGAGGCAGCGATGCCCGGTAGTCCCCAGAGCCGTACCGGACGTCCGCCCGTGCAGCGGGCCGCCGAACGACCCCCGGCGCCGAGGCCGCCGCACGAGAACCCCGTGCTCCGCCTGTACCTGCGTCTGCGCCGCGCCTGGGACCGGCCGCTGACCGCGTACTACCTGATCTTCGGCGGCAGCGCGCTGATCACCGTGCTCGGCCTGGTGATGGTCTACTCGGCCTCCCAGATCACCGCGCTCCAGCTCTCGCTGCCCGGGTCGTACTTCTTCCGCAAGCAGGCCCTCGCGGCGCTGATCGGCGCCGGACTGCTCGTGGCCGCCATGAAGATGCCGGTGAAGCTGCACCGGGCGCTGGCCTACCCGATCCTCGCCGGTGCCGTCTTCCTGATGATCCTGGTGCAGGTGCCGGGGATAGGGATGGCGGTCAACGGCAACCAGAACTGGATCGCGCTGGGCGGCTCCTTCCAGATCCAGCCCAGCGAGTTCGGGAAGCTGGCCCTGGTGCTGTGGGGCGCGGACCTGCTGGCCCGCAAGCAGGACAAGAGACTGCTGACCCAGTGGAAGCACATGCTGGTGCCGCTGGTGCCGGCCGCCTTCATGCTGCTCGGGCTCATCATGCTCGGCGGCGACATGGGTACGGCGATCATCCTGACGGCGATCCTGTTCGGCCTGCTGTGGCTGGCGGGCGCGCCCACGCGGCTGTTCGCCGGCGTGCTGTCGGTCGCCGTGCTGCTCGGCTTCATCCTCATCAAGACCAGCCCCAACCGCATGGCCCGGCTGAACTGCATCGGCGCCACCGACCCGGGCCCCGGCGACTCCTGCTGGCAGGCGGTGCACGGCATCTACGCCCTGGCCTCGGGCGGACTGTTCGGTTCCGGGCTCGGTGCGAGTGTGGAGAAATGGGGCCAACTCCCGGAAGCGCACACCGACTTCATCTTCGCCGTCACCGGTGAGGAACTGGGCCTGGCGGGGACGCTGTCGGTGCTCGCCCTCTTCGCGGCTCTAGGCTATGCGGGTATCCGCGTGGCCGGACGCACGGAGGACCCCTTCGTGAGGTATGCCGCGGGAGGCGTGACCACCTGGATCACGGCCCAGGCCGTGATCAACATCGGTGCGGTCCTCGGGCTGCTGCCGATCGCCGGTGTTCCCCTCCCGCTGTTCTCCTACGGGGGTTCCGCCCTGTTGCCGACCATGTTCGCCATCGGACTGCTCATCGCCTTCGCCCGCGACGAGCCCGGTGCGCGGGCGGCGCTCGCGCTGCGGCAACCTCGCTTTGGTAGAAAGCGGGGAACCGGGGGCACCGGGTCCAAGCGGAGCCCACGGAGTTGGAACACGATGCGACGGCGCGCCTCGGCGGCGCGTTCGTCCGGAGAGCGGTGAATTTCGGTGCATGTCGTACTCGCCGGCGGAGGAACCGCGGGCCACATCGAGCCCGCGCTCGCCCTCGCGGACGCCCTGCGCAGGCAGGATCCGACCGTGGGGATCACGGCCCTGGGCACGGAACGCGGCCTCGAGACCCGCCTCGTACCCGAGCGCGGGTACGAACTGGCGCTGATCCCGGCCGTACCGCTGCCGCGCAAGCCCACCCCCGAGCTGATCACCGTCCCGGGCCGGCTGCGCGGCACCATCAAGGCGGCCGAGCAGATCCTGGAGCGCACCAAGGCGGACGCCGTGGCCGGCTTCGGCGGCTACGTCGCGCTGCCCGCCTACCTCGCGGCCAAGCGGCTCGGCGTGCCGATCGTCGTCCACGAGGCCAACGCCCGGCCCGGCCTGGCCAACAAGATCGGCTCGCGGTACGCCGCGCAGGTCGCCGTCTCGACCCCTGACAGCAAGCTGCGCAACTCCCGCTACATCGGCATCCCGCTGCGCCGCTCCATCGCCACGCTGGACCGGGCCGCCGCCCGTCCCGAGGCCCGCGCGATGTTCGGGCTCGACCCCAACCTGCCCACGCTGCTGGTCACCGGTGGCTCGCAGGGCGCCCGCCGCCTCAACGAGGTGGTCCAGCAGGTCGCGCCCTGGCTCCAGCAGGCAGGCATCCAGATCCTGCACGCGGTCGGGCCCAAGAACGAACTGCCGCAGGTGCACCAGATGCCGGGGATGCCCCCGTACATCCCGGTAAGTTACCTGGACCGGATGGACCTCGCGTACGCCGCGGCCGACATGATGCTCTGCCGCGCGGGCGCGATGACCGTCGCCGAACTCTCCGCCGTCGGGCTCCCGGCCGCCTACGTTCCGCTGCCCATCGGCAACGGCGAACAGCGGCTCAACGCGCAGCCGGTGGTCAAGGCCGGCGGCGGACTGCTGGTCGACGACGCGGAACTGACGCCCGAGTGGCTGCAGCACAACGTCCTCCCCGTGCTCGCCGATCCGCACCGGCTGTACGAGATGTCCCGCGCCGCCGCCGAGTTCGGCCGCCGGGACGCCGACGACCTCCTCGTCGGCATGGTGTACGAGGCGATCGCCGCCCGTGCGCACCGCTAGTCAGGGATGACGGAAGGCAGGGAGCGTGGCCGGACCGAGCACCGCCGAGCGCGGTGAACGCCAGCAGGAGTCGTCCGGCCCGCCCCGTGCGCGCCGGTTCGGCCCGCCCCGTCTTCGTACGATCATCATCCTGATCGTCGCTCTCGCGCTCGTGGCGGGCGGGACCGTCTGGCTCCTCTACGGCTCGAACTGGACGCGGGTGGAACGCGTGTCGGTCTCCGGTACTCGCGTACTGACGCCCGCTCAGGTGCGCGAGGCGGCCGACGTGCCCGTCGGGGACCCGCTGATCTCCGTGGACACCGAGGCGGTCGAGGCGCGGCTGCGCCGTAATTTGCCCCGTATCGACGAGGTCGGTGTGGAACGTTCCTGGCCGCACGGAATCGACCTGAAAGTGACAGAGCGCACTCCGGTTCTGATTGTGCAAAAGGGCCGAAAGTTCGTGGAAGTGGACGATGAAGGCATCCGTTTCGCCACGGTTTCCCAGGCCCCGAAAGGCGTTCCCACGCTGGAATTGAAGCCCGCCCGGTCCGGCTCCGCCGCGGCGAGCCTGCGCCGCTTCGACGAGGACCGCCTGGTGCGGGAGGCGGTGCGGGTGGCCGGCCGCCTCCCGGCCGCGGTCGCCCGGGACACACGGACCGTCAAGGTCCGTTCCTACGACGACATCTCGCTGGAGTTGAGCGGCGACCGGACCGTGGCGTGGGGGAGCGGTGAGCAGGGCGTGCGGAAAGCGCGAGCGCTCACCGCGCTGATGAAAGCGGCGCCCGATGCGCGGCACTTCGACGTGAGTGTCCCCACCGCCCCCGCGTCATCGAGGAGTTGACGGGTATATGTGCAGGCCAGCACCCTGGTTGGGCAGCGCTACGGCTGATCACATAGGGTGAAAAGAAAAACGGGAGGTTCGGCGTGTTCGTTGAACGTGCGCCACTTGTCGACTTAGTGTCCTGTTCAGAAGACTTCAAGGAACAGACACACTGGTAACCCTAAACTTCAGCGTTAGGGTTC
This sequence comes from Streptomyces sp. BB1-1-1, assembly GCF_031597775.1. Lineage (NCBI taxonomy): Bacteria > Bacillati > Actinomycetota > Actinomycetes > Kitasatosporales > Streptomycetaceae > Streptomyces > Streptomyces sp. BB1-1-1. The sequence continues at coordinate 6,322,558 of NZ_CP134203.1, forward strand.
GGGTCGGCGCTACGGACCGTCCCATTCGGCATCAGTCGCCGGGTCGCGGGGCACAGTGCCCCGGCGATTCGACGACACGTAACTCGAGGCGAGAGGCCTTCGACGTGGCAGCACCGCAGAACTACCTCGCAGTCATCAAAGTCATCGGTGTCGGCGGCGGTGGTGTCAATGCCATCAACCGGATGATCGAGGTCGGTCTCAAGGGCGTCGAGTTCATCGCCATCAACACCGACGCGCAAGCTCTGTTGATGAGCGACGCCGACGTCAAGCTCGACGTCGGCCGCGAACTCACCCGCGGACTCGGCGCCGGAGCCAACCCGGCCGTCGGCCGCAAGGCCGCCGAGGACCACCGCGAGGAGATCGAGGAGGTCCTCAAGGGGGCCGACATGGTCTTCGTGACAGCCGGAGAAGGCGGCGGCACCGGCACCGGCGGCGCGCCCGTCGTGGCCAACATCGCCCGCTCGCTCGGCGCCCTCACCATCGGCGTGGTCACCCGCCCGTTCACCTTCGAGGGACGGCGCCGGGCCAACCAGGCCGAGGATGGCATCGCCGAGCTCCGCGAAGAGGTCGACACCCTCATCGTCATCCCCAACGACCGGCTGCTGTCCATCTCGGACCGCCAGGTCAGCGTGCTCGACGCCTTCAAGTCCGCCGACCAGGTCCTGCTCTCCGGTGTCCAGGGCATCACCGACCTCATCACCACGCCCGGCCTGATCAACCTCGACTTCGCCGACGTGAAGTCGGTCATGTCCGAGGCCGGTTCGGCCCTCATGGGCATCGGCTCGGCCCGCGGCGACGACCGCGCGGTGGCCGCCGCCGAGATGGCGATCTCCTCGCCGCTGCTGGAGGCGTCCATCGACGGCGCCCGGGGCGTGCTGCTCTCCATCTCCGGCGGCTCCGACCTCGGCCTGTTCGAGATCAACGAGGCCGCCCAGCTGGTCAGCGAGGCCGCCCACCCCGAGGCCAACATCATCTTCGGCGCGGTCATCGACGACGCCCTGGGCGACGAGGTCCGGGTCACCGTGATCGCGGCCGGCTTCGACGGGGGCCAGCCGCCGTCCAAGCAGCGGGACAACGTCCTCGGCTCCTCCACCTCGGGCAAGCGCGAGGAGCCCACCCCGGCACGGCAGACCGAGAGCCGTCCGTCCTTCGGCTCGCTCGGCAGCGTCAAGCCGAAGGAGGAGCCGGAGCCGGCGCCCGCGCAGGAGCCGGTCAGCGACCTGCCGCCGGTCTCCCCGCCGCCGGTCCCGCCGTCGAGGACCTACTCGGACAGCGCGGCCGAGGAACTGGACGTGCCGGACTTCCTGAAGTGATAGGACAGCGCGACACCGTGAACGGCGCGCACTTCGGCTTCACCGACAGGTGGGGCGGAGTGAGCGCCGTTCCGTACGAGGAGCTCAACCTCGGCGGCGCGGTCGGCGACGACCCCGGCGCCGTGACGGCCAACCGGGAGCTGGCGGCCAAGTCGCTGGGCGTCGACCCGGCCCGGGTGGTCTGGATGAACCAGGTGCACGGGGCCGACGTCGCCGAGGTCGACGGACCCTGGGGGGACCGCCCGGTCCCGCGGGTCGACGCGGTCGTCACCGCCGAACGCGGCCTCGCCCTCGCCGTCCTCACCGCCGACTGCGTGCCCGTCCTGCTCGCCGACCCCGTCGCCGGCGTCGCCGCCGCGGCCCACGCGGGCCGGCCCGGCCTGGTCGCCGGGGTCGTCCCCGCCGCCGTACGGGCCATGACCGCACTCGGCGCGGACCCCGCCCGGATCATCGCCCGCACCGGACCCGCCGTGTGCGGCCGGTGCTATGAGATGCCCGAGGAGATGCGCGCCGAGGTGGCAGCCGTCGAACCGGCGGCGTACGCGGTGACGAGCTGGGGCACACCGGCGGTCGACGTGGGCGCCGGAGTGCACGCGCAGCTCGAACGCCTCGGGGTGCGCGACCGGGCGCAGTCGCCGGTGTGCACCCGGGAGTCGAAGGACCACTTCTCGTACCGACGCGACCGCACCACCGGGCGGCTCGCGGGCTATGTCTGGCTGGACTGATGGGGCATGACGGACCGTAAGCAGGAACTCGCCGAGAACCTGGCGAAAGTGGAAGAGCGCATCGCCGCGGCGTGCGAGGCCGCAGGCCGCCGCCGCGACGAGGTGACCCTCATCGTGGTCACCAAGACCTACCCGGCGGACGATGTGCGAATTCTCTCCGAACTCGGTGTGCGTCACGTCGCAGAGAACCGCGACCAGGACGCGGCACCGAAGGCCGCCGCATGCTCGGATCTGCCGCTTTCGTGGCATTTCGTCGGTCAGTTGCAGACCAACAAGGTGCGGTCCGTGGTCGGTTACGCGGATGTCGTGCAGTCGGTCGACCGGGCCAAGCTCGTCACGGCCCTGTCGAAGGAGGCCGTGCGGGCCGGGCGCGAGGTGGGCTGCCTCCTCCAGGTCGCGCTCGACGCGGGGGAGAACGCGCGCGGTGACCGCGGTGGCGTCTCGCCCGCGGGAATCGAAGAGTTGGCCGACCTGGTCGCCCGGTCCGAGGGGCTGCGGCTCGACGGACTGATGACCGTGGCCCCGCTCACCGGCGAGTACGCGGGACGCCAAGAGGCGGCGTTCGAGCACCTCATGGATTTGTCGACCTACGTGCGCCGAGCCCATCCGGCTGCGAACATGGTCTCCGCAGGGATGAGTGCGGACCTCGAACAGGCCGTGGCCGCCGGAGCGACACATGTGCGCGTCGGTACTGCGGTACTCGGAGTCCGACCCAGGCTCGGGTAACGTCGCCAAGAAGTCGGACCACAGCAGAAAATATGGTCATTACCGCCGAAAGGCGGACGCAACGACCTCGTGGATCGCAGGCAATTGGCAGTCGTCAGCCGATCCACCACAGAGCGGAGGACTCAGAGCATGGCCGGCGCGATGCGCAAGATGGCGGTCTACCTCGGCCTCGTGGAGGACGATGGGTACGACGGCCGGGGGTTCGACCCCGATGACGACTTCGAACCGGAACTGGACCCGGAGCCCGAGCGGGACCACCGGCGGCATGAACCGGCGCACCAGTCGCATGGTTCACATCAGCCTCTAAGGGACGAAGAGGTACGAGTCGTACAACCGCCCGCGCCGCGCGAGCCGGTGCCCCGGGCCGCTTCGCTCGCGGCGGAATCGGGTCGCCCGGCGCGTATCGCGCCCGTGGCATCCATCACACAAGAACGCGCAAGCCTGGAAAAGAGCGCACCGGTCATCATGCCCAAGGTCGTGTCCGAACGAGAGCCCTACCGGATCACCACGCTTCACCCCCGGACCTACAACGAGGCCCGTACCATCGGGGAACACTTCCGTGAGGGCACGCCGGTGATCATGAATCTCACTGAGATGGATGACACAGATGCGAAGCGACTTGTCGACTTTGCGGCCGGTTTGGTGTTTGGTCTTCACGGCAGTATCGAGCGGGTGACGCAGAAGGTGTTCCTGCTGTCTCCTGCTAACGTCGATGTCACGGCGGAGGACAAGGCCCGCATCGCAGAGGGCGGGTTCTTCAACCAGAGCTGAGACGCACCACCGGTACAGAGCAAGAACGCGGATCCGACAACGGGTCCGAGGGATGGTCAGGGGAGAGGGAAGCACAGGTCATGAGCGTGGTCCTGGATGTCGTCTACATCGCGCTGATGTGCTTCCTCATCGTGCTCATCTTCCGGTTGGTCATGGACTACGTCTTCCAGTTCGCCCGCTCGTGGCAACCCGGCAAGGCGATGGTGGTCGTTCTGGAGGCCACCTACACTGTCACCGATCCACCGTTGAAGCTTCTGCGGCGGTTCATTCCGCCGCTGCGTCTCGGGGGCGTGGCGCTCGACCTGTCCTTCTTCGTACTGATGATCATCGTCTACATCCTGATCTCGATCGTGAGCCGGCTGTGATCGATGTGAGAGATACGGGCTTGCCGAATGCCGACGACAACGTTGAGGTGAAGAGATGCCGTTGACCCCCGAGGACGTGCGGAACAAGCAGTTCACGACCGTCCGCCTCCGAGAAGGCTATGACGAGGACGAGGTCGATGCCTTCCTCGACGAGGTCGAAGCCGAACTGACCCGACTGCTCCGCGAGAACGAGGACCTGCGCGCCAAACTGGCCGCGGCGACGCGCGCGGCTGCGCAGAATCAGCAGAACATGCGCAAGCCCCCGGAACCGCCGCAGGACCAGCAGCAGCAACAACAGCAGCAGCACCAGCAACAGCAGCACCAGCAGCAGCACCCTCAGCAGGGGGGTATGCCGCAGCAGGGCATGCGAGGTCCCGGCGCTCCGGTGCCCGCCGGCATATCGGGCCCGCCGCAGCAGCAGATGGGTGGCCCCATGGGTGGCCCGCCCCAGCTGCCCAGCGGTGCTCCGCAGCTGCCCGCCGGTCCCGGCGGTCAGGGTGGCCCGCAGGGTCCCGGCCCGATGGGTCAGGGTCCCGGGCCGATGGGCCAGGGTGGCCACGGCCCGATGCAGGGCCAGATGGGTCCCGGTCCGATGGGTGGCCCCATGGGCGGCCCGCAGGGTCCCGGTGGCCCCGGCATGCCCGGTCAGGGCGGCCCCGGCGGCGACAGCGCCGCCCGTGTCCTCTCGCTGGCCCAGCAGACCGCCGACCAGGCGATCGCCGAGGCTCGTTCCGAGGCCAACAAGATCGTCGGCGAGGCGCGTTCGCGTGCCGAGGGTCTGGAGCGGGACGCCCGTGCCAAGGCCGACGCCCTGGAGCGGGACGCGCAGGAGAAGCACCGTGTCGCGATGGGCTCCCTGGAGTCCGCGCGCGCCACGCTGGAGCGCAAGGTCGAGGACCTGCGCGGCTTCGAGCGCGAGTACCGGACGCGGCTGAAGTCGTACCTGGAGTCGCAGCTGCGTCAGCTGGAGACCCAGGCGGACGACTCGCTCGCCCCGCCGCGTACGCCCGCGACGGCTTCTCTGCCGCCGTCCCCGGCGCCCTCGATGGCTCCGGCCGGCGCGAGTGCGCCGTCGTACGGCGGCAACCAGTCGATGGGCAGCGGACCGAGCCAGAACGGTCCGTCCTACGGCGGTCAGCAGCAGATGTCGCCGGCGATGACCCAGCCGATGGCTCCGGTGCGGCCGCAGGGGCCGTCGCCGATGGGACAGGCGCCCTCGCCGATGCGCGGGTTCCTGATCGACGAGGACGACAACTGACGAACGGTAGTACGGCGTAGCCGTCGGCAGCGTTCAGGGCGGGCCCCGGGTTTCTGACCCGGGGCCCGCCCTTTTGTCGTGCAGCGGCACCCGGCCGGCGCCGGCGAGCGAACCCACCCCCGGCCCGCACCGGTGGACAGCACTGGGCCCGGCACCCCTCGCGGGAGGGAGGCCGGGCCCAGGTGCTGTGCGGCTACTGACTACTGCTTGCGCAGGCGGAACGCCAGGGACAGGCCCTCGTCCGTGAACGGCTCCCCGTACGCGTCGTCCGCCTCGCCCTGTGCGAAGTCCGTCGCCAGGACCTCGTCGGCGATCAGACCGCTGTGCTCGGTCAGGGCGGCGACCGTCGCCTCGTCCGTGGCCGTCCACCGCAGCGCGATCCGGTCGGCGACGTCGAGGCCGCTGTTCTTGCGGGCCTCCTGGATCAGGCGGATCGCGTCCCGGGCGAGACCGGCCCGGCGCAGCTCCTCCGTGATCTCCAGGTCCAGCGCCACCGTCGCGCCCGAGTCGGAGGCGACCGACCAGCCCTCGCGCGGCGTCTCCGTGATGATCACCTCGTCGGGGGCGAGGGCGACCGTCTCGCCGTCGACCTCCACCGACGCAGTGCCCTCGCGCAGGGCGAGGGAGAGCGCCGCGGCGTCCGTGTTCGCGACGGCCTTCGCGACGTCCTGGACGCGCTTGCCGAACCGCTTGCCCAGCGCACGGAAGTTGGCCTTCGCCGTCGTGTCGACCAGGCTGCCGCCGACCTCGCTCAGCGACGCGAGCGACTCGACGTTCAGCTCCTCGGTGATCTGCGAGTGCAGCTCGGGAGAGAGCGTGTCGAAGCCCGACACGGCGATCAGCGCGCGGCTGAGCGGCTGGCGGGTCTTGACGCCCGACTCCGCGCGTGTGGCACGGCCCAGTTCGACCAGGCGGCGGACCAGCACCATCTGCTTAGACAGCTCCGGGTCGATCGCCGACAGGTCCGCCTCCGGCCACGAGGACAGGTGCACCGACTCGGGGGCGCCCGGGGTGACCGGCACGACCAGGTCCTGCCAGACCCGCTCGGTGATGAACGGGGTCAGCGGGGCCATGAGCTTGGTGACCGTCTCGACGACCTCGTGCAGCGTGCGCAGCGCGGCCTTGTCGCCCTGCCAGAAGCGGCGGCGGGAGCGGCGTACGTACCAGTTGGACAGGTCGTCGACGAACGCGGACAGCAGCTTGCCGGCGCGCTGGGTGTCGTAGGCGTCCAGCGCCTGCGTGACCTGGTCGGTGAGCGCGTGCAGCTCGGAGAGCAGCCAGCGGTCCAGGACCGGGCGGTCGGCGGGCGCCGGGTCTGCCTCGCTCGGGGACCAGCCCGTGGTGCGGGCGTACAGGGCCTGGAAGGCGACCGTGTTCCAGTAGGTGAGGAGCGTCTTGCGGACGACCTCCTGGATGGTGCCGTGACCGACCCGCCGGGCCGCCCACGGGGAGCCGCCGGCCGCCATGAACCAGCGGACGGCGTCCGCGCCGTGCCGGTCCATGAGCGGGACCGGGTCCAGGGTGTTGCCCAGGTGCTTGGACATCTTGCGGCCGTCCTCGGCGAGGATGTGGCCGAGGCAGACGACGTTCTCGTAACTCGACTTGTCGAAGACCAGGGTGCCGACCGCCATCAGCGTGTAGAACCAGCCGCGGGTCTGGTCGATGGCCTCGCAGATGAACTGCGCCGGGTACCGGCTCTCGAACAACTCCTTGTTCTTGTGCGGGTAGCCCCACTGCGCGAACGGCATCGAGCCCGAGTCGTACCAGGCGTCGATGACCTCCGGAACGCGCGTGGCGGTCTTGCCGCACCCGTCCTGCGGGCACGCGAAGGTGACCTCGTCGATGTACGGGCGGTGCGGGTCCAGGGTGGACTGGTCGGTGCCGGTCAGCTCGGTCAGTTCGGCGCGAGAGCCCGCCACCGTGAGGTGGTCGTCCTCGCAGCGCCAGATGGGCAGCGGGGTGCCCCAGTAGCGGTTGCGGGAGAGGGCCCAGTCGATGTTGTTGTTCAGCCAGTCGCCGTACCGGCCGTGCTTGACCGAGTCCGGGAACCAGTTGGTCTTCTCGTTCTCCTGGAGGAGACGGTCCTTGACCGCCGTGGTGCGGATGTACCAGGACGGCTGCGCGTAGTACAGCAGCGCGGTGTGGCAGCGCCAGCAGTGCGGGTAGCTGTGCTCGTACGGGATGTGCTTGAAGAGCAGGCCCCGGGTGTCCAGGTCCTCCGTCAGCTGCTCGTCGGCCTTCTTGAAGAAGACGCCGCCGACCAGCGGGAGGCCCTCCTCGAAGGTGCCGTCCGGACGGACCGGGTTGACCACGGGCAGGCCGTAGGCGCGGCAGACCTTGAGGTCGTCCTCACCGAAGGCGGGGGACTGGTGGACGAGGCCGGTGCCGTCCTCGGTGGTGACGTAGTCGGCGTTCACCACGTAGTGGGCGGGCTCGGGGAACTCCACCAGCTCGAAGGGGCGCTGGTACGTCCAGCGCTCCATCTCGGCGCCGGTGAAGGTCTGGCCGGTGGTCTCCCAGCCCTCGCCGAGGGCCTTGCCGACCAGCGGCTCGGCGACGACGAGCTTCTCCGTACCTTCCGGGCCCTTCGTGGCGACGACGTAGGTGACCTCGGGGTGCGCGGCGACCGCCGTGTTGGACACCAGGGTCCAGGGCGTGGTCGTCCAGATCAGGAGCGCGGCCTCACCGGCCAGCGGGCCGGAGGTCAGCGGGAAGCGCACGAAGACGGACGGGTCGACGACCGTCTCGTAGCCCTGCGCCAGCTCGTGGTCGGACAGGCCGGTGCCGCAGCGGGGGCACCAGGGGGCGACGCGGTGGTCCTGGACCAGCAGGCCCTTGTCGAAGATCTCCTTCAGCGACCACCAGACGGACTCGATGTACTCGGGGTCCATCGTGCGGTACGGGTCCTGGAGGTCGGCCCAGTAACCCATGCGGGTCGTGAGCTCCTCGAAGGCGTCGGTGTGGCGGGTCACCGATTCGCGGCACTTGGCGTTGAACTCGGCGATGCCGTACGCCTCGATGTCCTGCTTGCCGGAGAAGCCCAGCTCCTTCTCCACCGCCAGCTCGACCGGCAGGCCGTGGCAGTCCCAGCCGGCCTTGCGGCCCACGTGGTATCCGCGCATGGTGCGGAAACGGGGGAAGACGTCCTTGAAGACGCGGGCCTCGATGTGGTGGGCGCCCGGCATGCCGTTCGCGGTGGGCGGGCCCTCGTAGAACACCCACTCGGGGCGGCCCTCGGACTGCTCCAGGCTCTTGGCGAAGATCTTCTGCTCGCGCCAGAAGTCGAGCACCGCGTGTTCGAGCGCGGGCAGGTCGACCTGGGCGGGCACCTGGCGGTACTGCGGCTGCGTATTCAACGAGCTTCCTCCGGCGGACGTGCTGCCTTCCGTCGGAGGGACGAGAGCCGTGCTCCCGCGGTACCACCCTCCTTGGCTCCCCGGTGCGTCGTGTGCGCCGATGAGCCCCCTCATTGGGGTCGCGAGCCGGTTCTACTCGCCGTGACCTCTCCGTCACGGCTTTCTTCCGGCGGCTCCGGGGTGATCTTCACGTCGCGCTCGCCCCCGGGCTCACACCGTCCCCGGGTCGCTCTGGGCCGCTTACGCCGCTACTCGTCCCCATCCACGCTTTTCGCTGCGCCCAGTGTACGGCGCCGAGCGGACAGCGGCCGACCGGTTTTGGCGCCGGGTGGAGCGGGGGTGCCGTACGGCCTCCTCGCGGTCCGGTGTGACCCGAATGCCGCGGCCGGGCATTCGGTTCCCGGCGGGCCCGGCAGGGGGCCGGCCCGGCGGATTACCGGGCGGGGAGCTGGGCACAACGCATGCATGCTCGCCGCGCGGCGCACGGTGGGCGGGCGAATCGGGCGGCGTGCCCCGTTGCCGCGGGGCCCAAGTCGATTTATCGTCCCAGCACGATTCGCGCGCAAGATCACAATATGTGAAGGGGCCGCGGCCATGGTGGCGAAGAAGACCGCCGTAGAGCAGTCGGAGGCGACTGAGAAGAAGTCCGCTGCCAAGAAGACGACGGCCGCGAAGAAGAGCACCGAAGACAAGAGCACCACCGCGAAGAAGGCCGCGGCCAAGAAGACCGCGGCCAAGAAGTCCGCGGCGAAGAAGACCGCGGCCCAGAAGGGCACGGCGAAGAAGACCGCTGCGAAGAAGACCGCTGCGAAGAAGACCGCGGCCAAGAAGAGCACGGCGAAGAAGAGCACGGCCAAGAAAGTGGGCGCGGCCGAGGCCGCGGAGCAGACGGGAGCCACGACGGTGGTTGCGAAGAAGACTCCTGGCACGGCCACGGCGGCCAAGACCGCCGTTCCCAAGGCCCGCGGCGCCGCGGACCCCGGCGACCTCGCGGTACGCCCCGGCGAGGAACCCTGGACCCCGCAAGAGGTCGAGGAGGCGCGTGGGGAGCTGCAGTCCGAGGCCGACCGGCTGCGCACCGAGATCGACTCCTCGGAGCGGTCGCTGCAGGGCATGATGCGGGACTCCGGGGACGGTGCCGGCGACGACGAGGCGGACACCGGCAGCAAGAACATCACGCGCGAGCACGAACTGGCGCTGGCCGCCACCGCGCGCGAGGTGCTCACCCAGACCGAGCGCGCCCTGGAACGCCTGGACGCGGGTACCTACGGCCTGTGCGAGAACTGCGGCAACCCCATCGGCAAGGCGCGCATGCAGGCCTTCCCGAGGGCCACCCTGTGCGTCGAGTGCAAGCAGAAGCAGGAGCGACGGTACTGATCAGCCGCCGGGACGGAAGGCGTGCCGTACCCTCGTCCTCAGTCAGGTACCTAGGCTGAGGGACTCACGTGGCAGAGGCGGAGCGCATCATCGGTACGCCGGACACCCCGGACGCGGCGGGGGACGGGCAGGAGCGGCCCGACGCCGAGCAGGAGCAGCCCCCGGAGCGCCCCCGGGGCAAGCGGCGTGTCGCCGTGCTGTTCGCGGTGGCCGCGTTCGCGTACGCCCTCGACCTGGTCAGCAAGATGATCGTGGTCGCCAAGCTGGAGCACCAGGAGCCCATCGAGATCGTCGGGGACTGGCTGCGGTTCGTGGCGATCCGCAACGCGGGCGCGGCCTTCGGCTTCGGCGAGGCCTTCACCGTGATCTTCACGGTGATCGCGGCGGCCGTCATCGTCGTGATCGCCCGCCTCGCGCGCAAGCTCCACAGCCTGCCGTGGGCGATCGCGCTCGGCATGCTGCTCGGCGGCGCCCTCGGCAACCTCACCGACCGGATCTTCCGTGCGCCCGGTGTCTTCGAGGGCGCGGTCGTGGACTTCATCGCGCCCAAGCACTTCGCCGTCTTCAACCTCGCCGACTCGGCGATCGTGTGCGGCGGCATCCTGATCGTCATCCTCTCCTTCCGGGGCCTCGACCCGGACGGGACCGTCCACAAGGACTGACCGCCCACGATGGCCGGCCGTCCACGATGGCCGGCCGTCCACGATGGCCGGACCGTCCACAGGGACCGGGCGCGCGGTCGGGAGTGTCCGGCCCGTCCGGCATACTCGACGGGTGAGCACGATTCCCGAGATCCGTACCCTGCCCGTGCCGGACGGCCTGGAGGGCGAGCGCGTCGACGCCGCCATCTCCCGCATGTTCGGCTTCTCCCGTACCAAGGCCGCGGAGCTCGCCGCGGCGGGCAAGGTGCAGGTCGACGGATCGGTGGTCGGCAAGTCCGAGCGCGTCCACGGCGGCGCCTGGCTCGAGGTCGAGATGCCGCAGGCGCCCGCGCCCGTGCAGATCGTCGCCGAGCCCGTCGAGGGCATGGAGATCGTGCACGACGACGACGACGTGGTCGTGATCGTCAAGCCGGTCGGCGTCGCCGCCCACCCCTCGCCCGGCTGGAGCGGACCGACGGTCATCGGCGGACTGGCCGCCGCCGGGTACCGCATCTCCACGTCCGGCGCCGCCGAGCGGCAGGGCATCGTGCACCGCCTCGACGTGGGCACGTCCGGCCTGATGGCGGTGGCGAAGTCGGAGCGGGCGTACACCTCGCTCAAGCGCCAGTTCAAGGAGCGCACGGTCGACAAGCGCTACCACACGCTCGTGCAGGGCCACCCCGACCCGACCAGCGGCACCATCGACGCCCCCATCGGCCGCCACCCCCAGCACGACTACAAGTGGGCCGTCACCGCCGAGGGCAAGCCCTCCGTCACGCACTACGACCTCATCGAGGCCTTCCGCGCCGCCTCCCTGCTGGACGTGAAGCTGGAGACCGGCCGCACCCACCAGATCCGCGTCCACATGGCCGCCCACCGGCACCCCTGCGTCGGCGACCTGACCTACGGCGCCGACCCCACGCTCGCCAAGCGGCTGCGCCTGACCCGCCAGTGGCTGCACGCCGTACGGCTCGGCTTCGAGCACCCCGGCGACGGGCAGTGGGTCGAGTACGCCAGCGAGTACCCCGACGACCTCCAGCAGGCCCTGGACCTGGTCCGCGAGGAGACCTACGGATGAGTGCCCCGGACCGGGCGCTGTCCTACGCGGTGCGGGTGGCCGAGGATCCTGGTGACCGGGAGGCGTGCTTCGCGGTGCGCAAGGACGTCTTCGTGGTCGAGCAGAAGGTCCCCGAGGACATCGAGTACGACGCCTACGACGCCGACGCCGTGCACGTCCTGGCGGTCCGGGCGGACGGCGTACCGCTGGGTACCGGCCGGCTGCTGCACGGCGAGGCCGCCGCGGCGAAGAACGGTGACGGCGACCCGGCCGTCGGCTCGCTCGGCCGGCTCGCGGTGACCGCGCAGGCCCGCAAACTGGGCGTCGGGGCCGCGCTGGTGCGGGCCGTCGAGGACGCCGCACGCGCGCGCGGACTCACCGCGGTGGACCTGCACGCGCAGACCCACGCCCTGGGTTTCTACGAGCGACTGGGGTACGAGGCATACGGACCCGAGTTCCCCGACGCCGGGATTCCCCACCGCGCGATGCGCCGCGCCCTGTGACCGGGGCGCCGAACGCGCTGGTGGGGCCGGTGGCGTGGCAGGCTTGAGGCCCGCCGTCTGAACGCCGAGACCCCACCGGAGCGCTGACCGTGGATCAGTTGGCCCTGTTGTTCATACTGCTGCTCGGGGCCCTGCTGAGCGTCCCGATCGGTGCCCGGCTCGGGCTGCCGGCACCGGTGCTGATGACGGTCCTCGGCATCGTCCTGGCGCTGCTCGAGTTCGTGCCCAACGTCGACATCCCGCCCGAGCTGATCCTGCCCGCACTGCTGCCGCCGCTGCTCTACGCGGCCGTGCGGCGCACGTCCTGGCGGCAGTTCGCGGCCAACAAGCGCCCGATCTTCCTGCTGGCGGTCGCGCTGGTCTTCGTCACCATGACCTGCGTGGCCGCCGTGGCGAGCGCGGTCGTGCCGGGGCTGCCGATCGCCGCCGCCTTCGCGCTGGGCGCCCTGGTGGCACCGCCCGACCCGGTCGCGGCGACCGCCGTCGCCGGGCAACTGGGGCTGCCGCGCCGCCTGGTCTCCATCCTGGAGGGCGAGGGGCTGTTCAACGACGTCACGGCCATCGTCCTGTACCACGTGGCCATCGCCGCGGCCGTCGGCGGCACCTTCTCGCCGTGGCGGGCCGGGCTCGACCTGGTGCTGTCCGCCGTCGTCGCCGTCGCGGTCGGCCTCGCGCTGGGCTGGGCCACCAACAAGCTGCTGAGCCTGCTGGGGGACGCCACCCTGCAGATCGGCCTGACGCTGCTGGTGCCCTACGGCTCCTACGTCCTGGCCGAGGAACTGCACGGCTCCGGGGTGCTCGCGGTGCTCACCACCGCGATGTTCCTCGCCGAGTACGCCTTCGACGCCGACGACGTGATGACCCGGCTCGCCGGGCACACCGTGTGGGACGTCGTCGACACGCTCGTCACCGGCGTCGCCTTCGGGCTGGTCGGCCTGGAGCTGCACAACGCGATCCGCACGGCCTCCGGACGCTGGACCGAACTGCTCGGCTGGGCCGCGGCGATCGCCGGCGTGGTGATCCTGGTGCGGCTGGTGTGGCTGCTGCCGGCCACCTGGCTGACCAAACGGCTGCACGCCAGACGCGACCACGACGAGGACATCCCCATGTCCCTGCGGGAGACCGTCGTCATGTGGTGGTCGGGGATGCGGGGCGTCGCCTCGGTCGCGCTGGCGCTCGCGATCCCGCTGAAGACGGACGACGGATCCGCCTTCCCGCACCGTGAGGAGATCATCTTCGTCGCGTTCGGCGTGATCATGGTCACACTGCTGCTGCAGGGCCTGACGCTGCCGTGGCTGGTGGGCCGGCTCGGGGTGCGGGCGGACACCGAGCGGGAGAAGGAGTACGAGAAGGAGCTGGCCGTACGGGCGGCGAAGGCGGCGAAGCAGCGGCTCAGGGAGATCGAGTCGGTCGAGGAACTCCCGGAGGAGCTGTCCGAGCAGATGCTGCGGCGGGCCTTCGACATCGGTATGCGGATCAGTCCCGACGTCGGCGACGAGGAGCGGCGCGAGGCGCAGGAGCAGCGGGCCCGGCGGCTGAAGCGGATCCGCCGCATCCAGGGCGAGATGATGAGCGCCGCGCGCCACGAGGTGCTGGCCGCGCGCAGCGAACCCGGTGCCACCCCGGAGATCGTGGACCGGGTGCTGCGCCAGCTGGACGTGCGCAGCCTGCGCTGAGGCGGGCCGCGCACGTCCTCGCGGTCACAGGCTCTTCGACGGCTGTTCCGGAAAGCGGCGGGGGGCTCCGTCCGGGGAGCGGCGGGGGCGCTGGAAGCCGTCGCGGGACGGGCGCAGCGCCGCGTCCGTCGTGTTCACCCGCGGCAGGGCGTACGGGTGCTCGTCGGCGAGCCAGCGGATCATTCCCTCGCGGACCGTGACCCGGACCGTCCAGATGTCGTCCGCGTCCTTCGCCGTCACCAGGGCCCGCACCTGCATGGTGTTGGGGGTGGTGTCGGTGACGGTCAGGTTGTAGTCGCGGCCGTCCCAGGCCGGGCACTCGCGCAGGATGTCGCGCAGCCGCTCCCGCATCGCCTCCAGCGGGGCCGAGTGGTCGAGGTGCCAGAAGACGGTGCCGGTCATCTGCGGGGAGCCGCGCGACCAGTTCTCGAACGGCTTGGACGTGAAGTACGACACCGGCATGGTGATCCGGCGCTCGTCCCAGGTGCGCACGGTCAGGAAGGTGAGTGTGATCTCCTCGACGGTGCCCCACTCCCCGTCCACCACGACCGTGTCGCCCATGCGCACCATGTCGCCGAAGGCGATCTGGAACCCGGCGAACATGTTGCTGAGCGTGGACTGGGCGGCCACACCGGCGACGATGCCGAGGATGCCGGCCGAGGCCAGCAGCGAGGCGCCCGCCGCCTGCATCGCGGGGAACGTCAGCAGCATCGACGACACGGCGACCACGCCGACGACCGCCGAGACCACCCGCATGATCAGCGACACCTGCGTACGCACCCGCCGTACCCGGGCCGGGTTCCGCTCGGCGTGGGCGTGGGCGTAGCGGGAGTACGAGGTCTCGACGATCGCCGCGGCGATCCGGATCACCATCCAGGCCGCCGAGCCGATCAGTACCAGCGTCAGCGTTCGGCCGACCCCCTCCCGGTGGTCGGGGAACACCTGGGCCTCGACGTACGACCCTCTCAGCAGCGCCGAGCAGAGGAAGAGCTGGTAGGGGATGCGGGCACGGCGCAGCAGCCCCCACAGGGGCGTCTCGGGGTGCCGTTCGTCGGCCTTGCGCAGCAGCAGGTCGGTGGCCCATCCGATGACCAGGGTCAGCAGGACGGAGCCGCCGACCACGATCAGGGGGCGGAGTATGGTCTCCATCCCTCGAACGTAACCGTCCCCGCCACGCTGTGAACCTGTGACTTCCGTCCCGTCCCGGGTATCGCCGCGCACCGCGTTGTCACACCCGGCTGGCACCATGGCCTCATGAACATCGTGCTCTTTCACTCGACCCTTGGCCCGAGGCCCGCGGTGCGGCAGGCCGCCGACCGGCTGCGCGAAGCCGGGCACCAGGTGTGGACCCCGGACCTCTTCGAGGGCCGGACGTTCGACACGGTCGAGGAGGGCATGGCCCACCAGGAGGAGATCGGCAAGGAGGAGCTGCTGAAGCGGGCCGTGCTGGCCGCCGCCCCCTATTCCGAGCGGGGACTGGTGTACGCCGGGTTCTCGCTCGGCGCCTCCATCGCCCAGACCCTCGCCCTCGGCGACCACCGTTCCCGCGGGCTGCTCCTCCTGCACGGCACCTCGGACATCGCGGCCAACGCCTCGGTGGACGACCTGCCGGTCCAGCTGCACGTCGCCGAGCCGGACGCCTTCGAGACGGACGACTGGCTCAGCGCCTGGTATCTCCAGATGGGCCGGATCGGCGCCGACGTCGAGGTCTACAGATACGCCGGGGCCGGCCATCTCTACACCGACCCCGAGCTGCCGGACCACGACGAGGAGGCCGCCGAGGCCACCTGGCGGGTGGCGCTCGGCTTCCTCGACTCGCTCCAGGAGGCGGACGCTCCCGGCGACGTGGATCAGACCGGCGCGTAGACGCGCTCGACCCGCTGTGTGCCGCTGCGCGTGCGGTACGAACGGGCCCACTTCGACGTGGCGTCCGGATCGGTGCGGTCGGAGACGACGTAGTAGTCCATCTGCGTCCGGTCCGCGGTGATGTCCAGCACGCCGTAGCCGTGCCGGTCGGTGTCGACCCAGTGGACGTGCCGGTTCGCGGCCCGGATGACCGGCGCCGCGATCGCCGAGACCGTCCCCTCGGGGACCTTCACGATGTCGTTGAGGTTGTCGGAGGTCACCGAGGTGACGACGAACTCCGTGGCGGCGGAGGCGGACAGCGGGTACGTGGCGGCGTTGTGCGGCACGTCGTTGGCCCACGCCATGTGGATGTCGCCGGTCAGGAACACCGTGTTGCGGATGGCGTTCGCGCGCAGGTGCGCCAGCAGTTCCCGGCGGTCGTCGGTGTACCCGTCCCACTGGTCGGTGTTGAGGGCGAGGCCCTCCTTGGGCAGTCCGAGCAGCTCGGCGAGCGGCCTCAGCAACTCGGCCGGGATCGAGCCGACGGCGAACGGCGAGATCATCACCGAGTTGCCGATCAGCCGCCAGGTGGTGTCGGAGGAGGTCAGCCCCGCCTTGAGCCAGTCGAGCTGGGCGCGACCGGTGAGGGTGCGCTCCGGGTCGTCGACCTCGCCGTTGCCGAGCGCCACCTGCTGGGAGCGGAAGGAACGCAGGTCCAGCAGCGACAGGTCGGCCAGCTTGCCGAAGCGCAGCCTGCGGTAGGTGGTGCCGGCGATCGCGGGACGCACCGGCATCCACTCGAAGTAGGCCCGCTTGGCGGCGGCCTGACGCGCCGCCCAGGTGCCCTCGGCGCCCTCGGTGTGGTTCTCGGCGCCGCCCGACCAGGTGTCGTTGGCGATCTCGTGGTCGTCCCAGATCGCCACGACCGGCGCCGCGGCGTGCAGCGCCTGGAGGTCGGGGTCGGTCTTGTACCGGCCGTGCCGGACGCGGTAGTCGGCGAGCGTGAGGATCTCGTGGGCGGGCGCGTGCGGCCGTACGACGGTGTCGCGGGTGCCGTACTCACCGGTGCCGTACTCGTAGATGTAGTCGCCCAGATGCAGCCAGGCGTCCAGGTCGCCGCGGGCCGCGAGATGCCGGTACGACGAGAAGTGGCCGGCCTCCCAGTTGGCGCAGGAGACCACGCCGAAGCGCAGACCGGTGACGGCGGCGTCGGCCGCGGGGGCGGTGCGGGTGCGGGCGGCGGGGGAGTCGGTGGGACCGGCGGAGAAGCGGAACCAGTAGTCCGTGGCGGGCGCGAGCCCTCGGATGTCCGCCTTGACGGTGTGGTCGGAGGCGGCCGTCGCCGTGGTGGTCCCCTTGGCGACGATGTTCGTGCACGCCTTGTCCAGGGCGACGACCCAGCTCACCTCGGTGTCCGGGCCGAGGCCCGAGCCCGGTATCGCCTCGGGCGTCGGGGTCACCCGGGTCCACAGCAGGACGCCGTCGGGCAGCGGATCGCCGGAGGCGACACCGTGCAGGAAGGCGGGGGCGGCGTCGGCGGCACCGGCGGGCAGCGCCGCCGCGAGCGGGGCGGCCAGAACGGCGCCGGCCGCCGCGGCCTTGACGACCGTACGGCGGCTCGGGGTGCGGGTGTTCGCGCCGTCGGCGGACGACGGGAAGGTGCTCTCGGATGATCTGTGTCGACTGGTCACGGGCGATCAGATTACTGATCGGTAAGCGCGCGGGCGGGCGAACTCGCCAAAGTTCGCCCGCCCGTTCGCCGTTCTTCGTTACTTGGTGACGCCCGCGTCCTTGAGCGCCTTCTGCCACTTGGCGTCGGTGCTCGGGGTCTCGATCACCTTGTCGTTGATCTTGACGGTCGGCGTCGACTCGACGCCCTCGGCCTTCTGGAAGGAATCACCCATCTTCACCGCCCAGGCGTCGTAGGTGCCCTTCTCGACGGCGTCCTGGAACTTCTTGTTGTTCTTCAGGGCGTCGACCGAGTTCGCCACCTTGATCAGGTAGTCGTCCTTGGCGAACTCGTCGGTCGACTCCTCCGGGTGGTACTCGGCCGAGTACAGCGCCGTCTTGTAGTCGATGAACGCCTCGGGGCTGACGTTCAGCGCGGCACCGAGCGCGCTGAGCGCGTTCTTCGAGCCCTCACCGCCGAGGTTCCCGTCGAGGAAGGTGCCGATGGTGAAGGAGAGCTTGTAGGTGCCGTCCTCCATGCCCTTGTTGACGGCCTCGCCGATGCCCTGCTCGAAGGAGGCGCAGCCCGGGCAGCGCGGGTCCTCGTAGAGGTGGACGACGTTGTCGCTCTTGGACTCGCCGAGGGTGACCGTGGTGCCGTTCTTGCCGGAGGTGTTGGCCGGGGCCGTCACCTTGGCGTCGGCGGCCTTCTCCCACTTCGAGGGCTCGTTCATCTGCACGACGGCGTAGCTGATGCCGCCGGCTATCGCCAGCACGCCGACGATGGAGGCGGCCACGATGGCCTGCCGCTTGACCTTGTCGCGCTTGGCCTGGCGCTCGCGCTCCTGGCGCAGGCGCTCACGGGCCGCCGACTTCGCCGCCTGGCTGTTCCGCTTGCTCATGGTGATGATCTCTCCGGGGACGCGCACACGGGGGTGTGCGGATACGTATGGGGGCTACCGGTGCTCGGAGGTGCGTCACACGCTCGGTGGTGTGTCACACGGAGGCGACCGAGCACGGCGGCCCGCGCCGCCCCAGGGAGTGCGTGAGGATCCGCTCGCGGGCGCCGGTGGTACGGCGGGCCGGGGCCGCCGGGCGGCGCACCGCCGGGGCCCGGCGCACGCTCACGGCGGCGACGGCGAGCAGCAGCGGCCGGAACGTCGTCGCGGCCACCGCGCTCAGCAACTGGCCCAGCGCGCGCTCGCCGCGCCGCAGCCAGGCCGCCGCCAGCAGGCCGACGCCCACGTGCGCGCCGAGCAGCAGCCAGGCGGTCGCGGGGTCGGCGTCGGCGAGCACGGTCGCCAGCCGGTCGGTCTCGGCGCCGGTCACCCGGGTCAGCGGGGCGGCGACGCCGGCGTGGACGCCCGTCCCGTCGCCGCACAGCACGTCGAAGCCGACGGAGCGCAGGGGGCCCGCGACCGGGCCGCCCGTCCGCCCGTAGCAGACGTGCTGGCCGGTGGTGAAGACCGTGTCGGCGGCCAGCTCCAGCGGGATCAGCAGGGCGGCGATCCGCCCGAAGCCGCGCTCGCGCCGCCCGGCCAGGGCGTACGCGATCAGGAACACGGCGGCGCCGACCGCGGCCACCGTGGGCAGCGGCAGCGGGACCCCGGACAGCAGCACGTGCGACGCGGTGCTGAGCGTCACGACGAGTGCCGTGAACAGCGCCGCGCGTACGGCTCTGAGCGGGGTTCCGGATATGTCCATAGCGATAGAAGAGTGTGTCATGGGGTCCGGTAAGGGACCCCTAAAGGGTTCCTGTGAGAGGGCCGACGGTTATCGAACCGGAATGGTCACAGACCCGGGATCCGGCCGTTGCGGAACAGGTCGACGAAGGTCTGGTGGTCGGCACGCGCGCGTGCGCCGTACCGGTGCGCGAAGTCGACCAGCAGGGGTGCGAAACCCTCCTCGTCCGCCGCGATCGCCGCGTCGATGGCCCGCTCGGTGGAGAAGGGCACCAGGGACTCCCCGGACTGGTCGTCCGCCGCCGCGTGCATGGTGGCCGTGGCCCGGCCCAGGTCGGCGACGACCTCGGCGATCTCCTCCGGGTCGTCGATGTCGCCCCAGTCCAGGTCGACGGCGTACGGCGAGACCTCCGCGACCAGCTGGCCCGAGCCGTCCAGCTCGGTCCAGCCCAGCCACGGGTCGGCGTGCGCCTGGAGGGCGCGCTGGGAGATCACCGTGCGGTGGCCCTCGTGCTGGAAGTAGTCCCGGATCGCCTCGTCGGTGATGTACCGGGACACCGCCGGGGTCTGGGCCTGCTTGATGTAGATCACGACGTCGTTCTCCAGGGCGTCGCTGTTGCCCTCCAGGAGGATGTTGTACGAGGGCAGGCCGGCCGAGCCGATGCCGATGCCCCGGCGGCCGACGACGTCCTTGACGCGGTAGGAGTCGGGGCGGGCCAGGGACGACTCCGGGAGCGTCTCCAGGTAGCCGTCGAAGGCCGCGAGCACCTTGTAGCGCGTGGCCGCGTCCAGCTCGATGGCGCCGCCGCCGGGGGCGAAGCGGCGTTCGAAGTCACGGATCTCCGTCATCGACTCCAGCAGCCCGAAGCGGGTCAGGGAGCGGGCCACGCGCAGCGCGCCCAGCAGCGGCCCGTCCGCGGTGTCCAGCGTGAACGGCGGCACCTCGTCGCTCTTGGCGCCGGTGGCCAGGGCGTGGATCCGCTCGCGGTACGCGCCCGCGTACACCCGCACCAGCTCGGTGATCTGCTCGTCGCTGAACGCCTTCGCGTACCCGATCAGCGCGATGGAGGCGGCGAAGCGCTTGAGGTCCCAGGTGAAGGGGCCGACGTAGGCCTCGTCGAAGTCGTTGACGTTGAAGATCAGCCGGCCGGTCGAGTCCATGTACGTGCCGAAGTTCTCCGCGTGCAGGTCGCCGTGGATCCAGACCCGGGAGGTCCGGTCGTCCAGGTACGGGCCGCCGCTCTTCGCACCGAACTCCTGGTCCATGGTCAAATCGTGGTAAAAGAGGCATGCGGTGCCGCGGTAGAACGCGAAGGCCGAGGTCGCCATCTTCCGGAACTTCACGCGGAACGCCGCCGGATCCGCGGCCAGCAGCTGGCCGAAGGCGGTGTCGAAGACGGCGAGGATCTCCTCGCCGCGCTCCTCGTTGAGCTGCGGGACCGACATGCCTGGTGCCTCCTGGTGCGGATGGTGCGTGACGAGTGGAGCGATCCTCCACTCGGACCAACGTTCGAAGAGGTGCGGGAGTGCCCGCGCCCGGGGCCCGCCCCGACACGCGGACCCGCCCCCGAAGGTACGCGGGGAAGCCCTCGGAGTGTCAGTGGCGAGGCATAGACTTCGACGCTGACCCCCGGACTGACCGCAGCCCGTAGCCCACAGCCCTCCCGTCGCCCGACCACCGCCCCTCAACGAGGCGCTTCGCGCCAAAGCCCTGATTTGGAGGCCGCACGTGTCCAAGCCGCCGTTCACGCACCTGCACGTCCACACCCAGTACTCGCTGCTGGACGGTGCCGCGCGGCTGAAGGACATGTTCGACGCCTGCAATGAGATGGGCATGACGCACATCGCCATGTCCGACCACGGGAACCTGCACGGGGCGTACGACTTCTTCCACTCCGCGAAGAAGGCCGGGGTCACGCCGATCATCGGCATCGAGGCGTACGTCGCCCCCGAGTCCCGCCGCAACAAGCGCAAGATCCAGTGGGGCCAGCCGCACCAGAAGCGGGACGACGTCTCCGGTTCGGGTGGTTACACCCACAAGACGATGTGGGCGACCAACAAGACCGGCCTGCACAACCTCTTCCGCCTCTCCTCCGACGCGTACGCCGAGGGCTGGCTGCAGAAGTGGCCCCGGATGGACAAGGAGACCATCTCCCAGTGGTCCGAGGGGATCGTCGCCTCCACCGGCTGCCCCTCCGGCGAGGTGCAGACCCGGCTGCGCCTCGGCCACTTCGACGAGGCCCTCCAGGCGGCCGCCGACTACCAGGACATCTTCGGCAAGGACCGCTACTTCCTGGAGCTGATGGACCACGGCATCGAGATCGAGCACCGGGTCCGCGACGGCCTGCTGGAGATCGGCAGGAAGCTCGGCATCCCGCCGCTGGTGACGAACGACTCGCACTACACGTACGCGCACGAGGCGACCGCCCACGACGCCCTGCTGTGCATCCAGACCGGCAAGAACCTCTCCGACCCGGACCGCTTCCGGTTCGACGGCACCGGTTACTACCTGAAGTCGACGGACGAGATGTACGCCATCGACTCCTCCGACGCCTGGCAGGAGGGCTGTGCCAACACGCGCCTGATCGCCGAGATGATCGACGTCGACGGCATGTTCGAGAAGCGCGACCTCATGCCGAAGTTCGACATCCCCGACGGCTTCACCGAGGTCACCTGGTTCCAGGAGGAGGTCCGCCGCGGCATGGAGCGCCGCTTCTCGGGCCAGGTCCCCGAGGACCGCCAGAAGCAGGCCGAGTACGAGATGGACGTCATCATCCAGATGGGGTTCCCGGGCTACTTCCTCGTCGTCGCCGACTTCATCATGTGGGCGAAGAACCAGGGCATCGCGGTCGGCCCCGGCCGAGGCTCCGCGGCCGGTTCGATCGTGGCGTACGCCATGGGCATCACCGACCTCGACCCGATCCCGCACGGCCTGATCTTCGAGCGGTTCCTCAACCCCGAGCGCGTCTCCATGCCCGATGTCGACATCGACTTCGACGAGCGCAGGCGCGTCGAGGTGATCAGGTACGTGACGGAGAAGTACGGCGCCGACAAGGTCGCCATGATCGGCACGTACGGCAAGATCAAGGCGAAGAACGCCATCAAGGACTCCGCGCGCGTGCTGGGCTACCCGTACGCGATGGGCGACCGGCTCACCAAGGCCATGCCCGCCGACGTCCTCGGCAAGGGCATCGACCTCAATGGCATCACGGACCCGACGCACCCCCGCTACAGCGAGGCCGGCGAGATCCGCTCGATGTACGAGAACGAGCCGGACGTGAAGAAGGTCATCGACACCGCCAAGGGCGTCGAGGGCCTGGTCCGGCAGATGGGCGTGCACGCGGCCGGCGTCATCATGTCCAGCGAGCCCATCGTCGACCACGCCCCGATCTGGGTGCGGCACACCGACGGCGTGACCATCACGCAGTGGGACTACCCGCAGTGCGAGTCGCTCGGCCTGCTGAAGATGGACTTCCTCGGCCTGCGCAACCTCACGATCATGGACGACGCCGTCAAGATGGTGA
The DNA here is from genome assembly GCF_031597775.1 of Streptomyces sp. BB1-1-1. Classification (NCBI taxonomy): domain Bacteria; kingdom Bacillati; phylum Actinomycetota; class Actinomycetes; order Kitasatosporales; family Streptomycetaceae; genus Streptomyces; species Streptomyces sp. BB1-1-1. Next base: position 6,345,045 of record NZ_CP134203.1, read on the forward strand.
AGTCCAACAAGGGCATCGACCTCGACCTGCTGTCGCTGCCGCTGGACGACCCCACGACCTTCGACCTGCTCCAGCGCGGCGACACGCTCGGCGTCTTCCAGTTCGACGGCGGACCGATGCGCTCGCTGCTGCGGCTGATGAAGCCGGACAACTTCGAAGACATCTCCGCCGTCTCCGCGCTCTACCGTCCCGGCCCCATGGGCATGGACTCGCACACCAACTACGCGCTGCGCAAGAACGGCCTCCAGGAGATCACGCCGATCCACAAGGAGCTGGAGGAGCCCCTCCAGGAGGTCCTCGCGGTCACCCACGGCCTGATCGTCTACCAGGAGCAGGTGCAGAAGGCCGCCCAGATCATCGCGGGCTACTCGCTCGGCGAGGCCGACATCCTCCGCCGCGTGATGGGCAAGAAGAAGCCCGACGAACTGGCGAAGAACTTCGTCCTCTTCCAGGAGGGCGCCCGCAAGAAGGGCTACAGCGACGAGGCCATCCAGGCCCTGTGGGACGTGCTGGTCCCCTTCGCCGGCTACGCGTTCAACAAGGCGCACTCGGCCGCGTACGGACTGGTCTCGTACTGGACGGCGTACCTCAAGGCGAACCACCCCGCCGAGTACATGGCCGCCCTGCTCACCTCGGTCAAGGACGACAAGGACAAGTCGGCCGTCTACCTGAACGAGTGCCGGCGCATGGGCATCAAGGTCCTGCCGCCCAACGTCAACGAGTCCATGTCGAACTTCGCCGCGCAGGGCGACGACGTGATCCTCTTCGGCCTCTCCGCCGTGCGCAACGTCGGCACCAACGTCGTCGAGTCGATCATCAGGTGCCGCAAGGCCAAGGGGAAGTACGCCTCCTTCCCCGACTACCTGGACAAGGTGGAGGCGGTCGTCTGCAACAAGCGGACGACGGAGTCGCTGATCAAGGCCGGCGCCTTCGACGAGATGGGGCACACCCGCAAGGGCCTCACCGCGCAGTACGAGCCGATGATCGACAACGTGGTCGCGGTCAAACGCAAGGAGGCCGAGGGCCAGTTCGACCTCTTCGGCGGCATGGGCGAGGAGGCGACCGACGAGCCCGGCTTCGGACTCGACGTCGTCTTCGGCGAGGACGAGTGGGACAAGACCTATCTGCTCGCCCAGGAGCGGGAGATGCTCGGTCTCTACGTCTCCGACCACCCGCTCTTCGGCCTGGAGCACGTGCTGTCCGACAAGGCCGACGCGGGCATCTCCCAGCTCACCGGCGGTGACTTCGGCGATGGCGCGGTCGTCACCATCGGCGGCATCATCTCGGGCCTCCAGCGCAAGATGACCAAGCAGGGCAACGCCTGGGCCATCGCCACCGTCGAGGACCTGGCGGGTTCCATCGAGTGCATGTTCTTCCCGGCGACGTACCAGCTGGTGTCCACGCAACTCGTCGAGGACGCCGTGGTGTTCGTCAAGGGACGCCTGGACAAGCGGGAGGACGTGCCGCGGCTGGTCGCGATGGAGCTGATGGTCCCCGACCTGTCCAACGCGGGCACCAACGCGCCCGTGGTCCTCACCATCCCGGCCACCAGGGTCACTCCGCCGATGGTCAGCCGCCTCGGCGAGATCCTCACGCACCACCGCGGCGACAGCGAGGTGCGGATCAGGCTCCAGGGGCCGACGAAGACGACGGTGCTGCGCCTGGACCGGCACCGGGTGAAGCCCGACCCGGCCCTGTTCGGCGACCTGAAGGTGCTCCTCGGGCCGTCCTGTCTGGCGGGCTGAGCGCGCGAGCGGGCGGAACGAGACAGGGGCGCACCCGGTGCCGGGTGCGCCCCTCGTGTCCGCGGGGCCGTAGCGGCCCGGTTCGCGGATGTCAGTTGTGGCCGAAGCGCTTCTGCCGCTTGCGGGAGGCGATGTCGCCGGGCGTCAGCTGCGGGCCGTGCTGCTCCTCGCGGTCCATCACGGCCGACTCGGCGGTCTGCTGGGCGCGCTCGGCCTGGGGCTGCTTACGATCACGGTTGTTCTTGTTCTTGGCCATGGTGATCTACCTCCTGTGGGGGATCTAGGGGCCAGGGCCGGAACCAGATTCACATAGGCCAACAAAGAACGCATATCGGGCAATTACCGTCCGTGACACGGCTCGTCGGGGTGCGGGGGCGAGCGGCTTGTGCCGAAACGCCACGCCGAAGATCGAGTTCCGGCCGTTAACCTCCGCGTGGTCGGGCAGACTCGAAGGAAGCCCGAAGCAAACCTCCCGGAAAGAGGGTGGATCGCGTGGACCGCTGCATCGTCCTGGTGGACGCCGGGTATCTGCTGGGGGCCGCCGCCAGTCTTCTTGCCGGGGAGCCCTCACGCTCGCGCATCACCGTCGATCACGCCGCCCTCATCCAGGGGCTTCGCGATCGCGCCGAGTCCGACACGCAGCAGCCCCTGCTGCGCATCTACTGGTTCGACGGCGCCCCCGACCGCGTCCCGCAGCCCGAACACCGGCGCCTGCGCGTCATGCCCCGGGTCACCGTCCGGCTCGGCGCCCTCACGCGCAGTGACGGCCGCTGGGCGCAGAAGGGCGTGGACGCCGCCATGCACGCCGAACTGACCGAGCTGGCCCGCAACCGCGCCTGCTCCGACGTCGTCCTGGTGACCGGCGACGGCGACCTGCTGCCGGGCATGATGGCCGCCAAGGAGCACGGCGTCGCCGTCCACCTGTGGGCCGTGCAGGCCGCCGACGGCGACTACAACCAGTCCGAGGACCTGGTCGCCGAGGCCGACGAGCGACGCGTGCTGGACCGGGCGTGGATCACCAAGGCCGTGCGCGCCAAGGAGATCGGCGGGATCTGCGCGCCGCCGCCCGTGCCCCGTCCCGAGATCGCCGCGATCCTCTCCGCACCGCTGCCCGAGTCCGCCCTCTCCGCGGCCACCGAACGGCCCGCCCAGGAGCCGGAGCACCCCACCGCGACCGGCGCCGCCGCCCGCAACGGCACCGAGGAGCGCGTACCGCCCGCCAAGGGCGTCCCCACCCCCAAGGACCTCGCCGCCCTGCGCGCTCCCGGCGCCGCCCACCCCGCCCCGCACCCCCCGACCGCGACCCTGCGCTGGTCCTCCGACAAAGGCTGGGTCGACCGGTCCGGCGCCGAGCCGCCCGAGGCCGTCTCGCTGCCGACGCTGGCCCAGCTGACCACGGCCGAGCAGCGCTGGGCCGACCGCGAGGAGGACATCACCACGGTCGGCGGCGACCCCTACGAGGTCGGGCAGGTCTTCGCCCGCCGCTGGCTGGAGCGCCTCGGCGACCACGGCCACCTGCAGAAGCTCTCCGGGATGTACCCGCGCATCCCGCACCGCGTCGACGGGGAGCTGCTGCGCTACGCGGCCCGCTTCGGGTTGCTGGCCCACAAGGACGACCAGATCGACGAGCACGACCGGTACGCCATCCGGGCCGGGTTCTGGCGGGAGATCGATGTGCGGACGGCGACCGAGCGCACCCCGGCGGCGGAGTGAGAGCCTCCGCCCTCCCCCTGGCTTTCCCCGGCTGAATCGACACTTATGGGCGGACCCGAGGGCGGGGCGGAGGGACGGACCCCGTAGTCTCGTCCCTTGTGAGTACGCGCGCGGCACAGGCACTTCGACCCGGTGGCGATGCCGTGTGCGTGGTGCGCGGACTGACCAAGACCTATCCGGCGGTACGCGGCAGGCGCGGCGTTCCCGCCACTCCCGAGGTGCGGGCCACCGACGACGTGACCCTGGAGATCCGCCGCGGTGAGATCTTCGGGCTGCTCGGGCCGAACGGCGCCGGCAAGTCCACCCTCGTACGCCAGCTCACCGGGCTGATGCGGCCCGACCGCGGCAGCGTGGAAATCCTCGGGCACGACATCGTGCGCCACCCGGAGCGGGCCGCGCGGATCCTCGCCTACCTCGGGCAGGAGTCCAGTGCCCTGGACGAGCTGACCGTGTCGCTCGCCGCCGAGACCACCGCACGGCTGCGCGGCCTGGAGGTGCGGCAGGCGCGCGCCGAGCGGGACGCCGTCCTCGACGAGCTGGGCCTGACCCCGCTCGCCGCCCGCCCGATCAAGAAGCTCTCCGGCGGGCAGCGTCGGCTGGCCTGCTTCGCCGCCGTGCTGGTGGGGGAGCGCTCGCTGCTCGTCCTGGACGAGCCGACCACCGGCATGGACCCGGTGGCCCGGCGCGCGGTGTGGGCGGCCGTCGACCGGCGGCGCGCCGAGCACGGCACCACCGTCCTGCTGGTCACCCACAACGTCATCGAGGCCGAGACCGTGCTGGACCGGGTCGCCGTCCTCGACCGGGGGCGGGTGATCGCCTGCGACACGCCCTCCGGGCTCAAGGAGAAGGTCGCCGGAGAGGTCCGCGTCGACCTGGTGTGGCGCGAGACGGCACCGCTCAACGTCCCGGAGGTCGCCGCCCTGCGCGACCGCGCCACCGAGTCGGGGCGCCGCTGGACGCTGCGGCTCGCCCCCGAGGAGGCCCGCGCGGTCGTCGCCACCGTCACCGGCGGCGCCGCCTTCGCCGCCCTGGACGACTTCACCCTCGCCACGCCCAGCCTGGAGGACGTGTACCTGGCGCTGGGCGGCGCCGCGCGACAGGGACTGGTGAGGGCTTGAGCACCCGAACGGTGAGCACACCGGCCGCCGCGTCCGTACCCGTCAGGACGACCGCTTCGAACGACCCGACCGAAGGGGAGCAGCGCGACGTGAGTGTCGTACCCGCCGATGTCCTGCCGGGCGGTGCCCTGGCCGTCGAGGAGCAGGGCCCCGTCGGCGCGGCCGAGCTCGGCCCCAAGGCACGGCTGTGGCCCTCCCTGGTGGCTGTGTACCGGGCCCAGCTGTCCCGGGCGCGGGTCGCGCGCATCCCGCTGCTGTTCGTGGCCACCTTCCAGTCGATCGGCATCATGATCCTGATGCGCGGGGTCGTGGACGGCGGCGGTGAGGCGCAGGCCGTGGTCGCCGGGTCGGCGGTGCTCGTCGTGGCCTTCGTCGCGCTGAACCTCCTCGCCCAGTACTTCGGCCAGCTGCGCGCGAGCGGCGGTCTCGACCACTACGCGACGCTGCCGGTGCCGCCGGCCGCGGTGGTGCTGGGCGCGGCGGGCGCGTACGCGTCCTTCACCGTGCCGGGGACCGTGGTGACGGCGGTGGTCGGGTGCCTGCTGTTCGGACTGCCGATGACGCATCTGTGGGTGCTGGTGGCCGTGATCCCGCTGGCCGGCGCCGCGCTCGCCGGGCTGGGCGCGGCGCTGGGCCTGCTCGCGCCCCGGCCGGAGTTCGCCACGCTGCTCGGCCAGCTGGGCATGTCGGCGGCGCTGCTGCTGGGCGTGCTGCCCGCCGAGCGGATGCCGGAGGCGGTGCGCCTGGCGCGGGACCTGCTGCCCTCCACGTACGGAGTAGAGGCCTTCGCGCGTACGTTCGGCGACCGGCCCGACTGGGCCTTCGTCCTCGGTGACCTCGCGGTGTGCGCCGTGGTCGGGGTGATCTCGCTGGCCGTCGCCACCTGGGCGTACCGCCGGGCCGCCGTCCGGTGACGCGCCGCACAGGCGGGTTTGGCACGATGGCGGGGTGACCGCACCTCTGACTCCGCCACCGCCCCCGAACGATCGCTCGTCGTACCAGGGCGGGCCGGTGCCTCCGCCCGTCGGCGCGCACGCGGTGGGCGCCGCGTCCGGCGCCACGTACGACCACCACGGCGAACAGGACGGCCCCGGGATGTTGACCGAAGTGCGTCAGGCCGCCGTGACCGTGGTGGCGGTGGCGATCTCAGGCGTGCTGCTGGGCGTGCTGTGGTGGAAGCTGGCACCGAGCGTGCCGCTGGTCGGGGATCTGGTCGGCGACGAGTGGGTCGTCTACCTCAAGGAGTCCGAGAGCGAGCACGCGGTCGCCGTCGACGGCACGTTCACCCTGCTCGCGCTGGCGTTCGGGGCACTCAGCGCGGTCGTCGTCTTCCTGCTGCGGCGGCGCGGCGGTGTGCCGCTGGTGGTGGCGCTGGGCGTCGGCGGGCTGCTCGGGTCGCTGCTGGCGTGGCGGGTCGGCGTGTGGCTGGGGCCCGCGCAGGACGTGATCGCCCACGCGAAGGACGTCGGCAAGGGAGTGACGTTCTCCGCGCCGCTGAAGCTGGGGGCCAAGGGAGCCTTGCTGGCGTGGTCGGTGGCGGCGCTGGTGGTTCACCTGGGACTGACGGGTCTGTTCGGGCCCCGGGACCCGGAGCCCGACCCCTGGCCCGCGCCTCAGCGGTACCCGGCGGGGCCGTACGGGGAGAAGTCGCCGTAGCCCGCCCGCCCGCCCGGCTAGGCGGGGCGGCGGCCGTGGTTGGCCTTGCGCTTCTTGATGCGCCACCTGCGTTTGCGGGTTCTCTTCGACATGTCCTGTCTGATTAGCCGAGAACCGGGCGCCCGTCGAGGGGCTAGGGGGTGTCGTTTGGATCAGGCCGACTCCAGGCACCGCGACCTCGGCAGGATCCAAACGTCACCCCCTAGGCGCGGCCGATCGGGGCGAGGACCGCGTCCGTGAGCTTGGCCAGGTCCTCGGGAGCGAGTTCCACCTCCAGGCCGCGGCGGCCCGCCGAGACGCAGATCGTGGCATGGTCCGAGGCGGACGCGTCCAGAACCGTCGGGAGCCTCTTGCGCTGGCCCAGGGGCGAGATCCCGCCCCGCACATAGCCCGTGGTGCGCTCGGCCAGGGCCGGGTCGGCCATCGCCGCCCGCTTGCCGCCGACCGCGGCCGCCAGCGCCTTCAGGTCCAGCTGGCCCGCCACCGGCACCACGGCGACCGTCAGCGCGCCGTCGACGTCCGCCACCAGCGTCTTGAAGACCCGCTCCGGCGAGACGCCCATCGCCTCGGCCGCCTCCTCGCCGTAGGACGGGTGGGCGGGGTCGTGGTCGTACGCGTGGACCGCGTACGTCACGCCGGCCGCCGCGAGCGCCACCGTCGCCGGGGTGCCACCGGACTGCTGCTGCTTCTTCGACTTCTTCGCCATGCGGGCCGGTACCTCAGTTGAGACTCGTCGGGCCGCGCGTCAGCTCCGACGCGGGCAGGGACGGCAGCGTACGGATGATGGCCGTCTCGGCGCGAAGGAGTTTCAGCTCGTCCCGGAGGCGGGACGCCGTGTCCGGGGCCTGGAGCAGACGCTGCTTGGTCGGTGTGTCCAGCATCATCGCGGCGGCCACCAGGTAGGAGACCACGCCCGGCTCGTCCGGCAGTTCGGCGCCGGTCGTCAGCGACCGCTCGCGTGCCCCCGCGAGCCGCTTCTGGTACTGCCGGAAGGACCGCAGCACCCCCTCGGCCAGCGCCCCCGCCTCGTCGCCGGGCTCCTCGGCCAGCGGCTCCAGCTCGGCCGTCAGGAAGGGGCCCGAGGCCTCCACCGAGAGCAGCCGGACCCGGTTCGTGCCGGTCGCCAGCACCTCGAAGGTGCCGTCGGCGCGTTCGCGGACCGTCGCCGCGTCCGCGATGCAGCCCACCTTGTGGAACGCCTTGACCGGGTCGGTGCCGAACCCGGCCGCCGGCCCGCGCTCCAGCGTCGTCGTCGGGTCGGGCAGGCCGGGCTCGGTCTGGGCGACCTCGTAGCCGTCACGGATCGCCACGACGGCGAACCGGCGCGGTTCGTCCTCGGGGGTCTTCAGCAACTCGCGCATCATGGCGCGATAGCGCTCCTCGAAGATGTTGAGCGGGAGCACCAGCCCCGGGAACAGAACCGAGTTCAGGGGGAAGAGGGGAAGCCGGACGGTGGTCACGACGCAGAAGCCTAATGCTCGCCGGGGCGGACGCGACCGCCGTGCCCACTTCGTGGATGACCTGAACCTGTCGTCCCGGACCCGGAGGCCACCGCCGCGCGGACGTCCGCGCGCACCTGGAGGAAGCGGCCGAGGGGGTCGTCCGTGTCCCGGGCCCAGGGGAAGGACGTGACGTACGGGCCGGTCAGACGCAGTTGTTCCGCCGCGTCCTGGTGCCGCTCCAGGCGTACCAGTACGTACGTCAGGAGGTTCCGCAGCTCCGCCGGCCACGGGTCGGCCGCGGGGTGGGCCGCCGAGAGGGCGATCGCGCGGTCCGCCGCCGCGTCCAGGCGGGCCCGGTGCACGTCGGCCGCGTCGCCGTCGTCGTCCGTGGTCAGACAGGTGAACGCCGCTCGTACCGGCAGCGCCCGTACGAGCGCGTCCTCGGGCGCGTCCTGCGCCGCCGTCTCGGCGAAGTCCAGGCACTCGCGGTGGGCGGCGGGCGAGGCGGCGGCCAGGTACTCCAGGGCGGCGACGTGGCAGCCGTAGTGGTGCGGGGAGCGGCGGACCGCCTGCGCCCACAGCCGCTCGAACTCGGCGTGTCCGGCGCGTGCGCCCCGTGCCGCGTCCAGGGCGGTCCGCCACGGCACCGGGTCGCGTCCGGCGGCCTCGGCGGCGGCGGTGACCGCGGGGGTGATCTGGCGCAGCAGTTCGGCGCGGGCCGGCGAGTCCCAGTGACGGTCCACCGCCAGGCGGGCCGCGACCAGCAGGGCGTCGGGGTCGTCCGGGGCGGTGGCGCGCCAGTTCTCGAGCCATTCGGCGCGTGAGCGGGCGAAGGCGGCCAGCCGGGTCGCGTAGCGGTCGCGGTGCTCCCAGTCGGCGTCCTCACGGGTTTCGGCGAGGAGGCCGGCCGCGGGCGCGTACTCGCCCTGGGCCGCCGCGACCAGGGCGGGGGCGAGGCGGTCGTCGGGGGCGTCGAGGAGCACGTCGTCGTCTTGGGCGGGCCGTGACGTCCGGGAGCGGGCCCGGGCCGCCGTCCGGAGGAACGCGCGCAGCATGGCCAGTACGACGGCCGACGGTTCGTGATGGTTGTGCGGCTCGGCTCCGCCTTCGGCCGTTTGTGTTCCCACCCGCGGCGCCCCCCAGGCGGTCAGTTCCGCCGGAGCAGCCGGGTCGCTCCCGCCGCGACCGTCGTCGCCAGGATCCAGCCCAGCAGGATCAGGGCCGTCGACAGCCACTGCCAGCCGTCGTGGAGCTGCCAGTGGCCGACCTGGCCGAGCTCGATGACCGGCAGGAGCAGGTCGAGGGCGAAGAGGGCGGGGTTCCAGTCCGGATGCTCGCCGCTCTTCAGCGGTGGTGGGTCGGCGCGTGCGAAGGCGACCGAGCCGGCCGCCCACAGCACCGCCATCCACACCGCCGCCCGGCCCGGCCGGTAACCGTAGGCGACCGTCCAGTCCTGCGCGTATCCGACCAGCTTCGCGGCGATCGGCAGGCTCTCGCGGCGCCGGCGGTGCTTGGCGAGCAGCACCTCGCGGGCGTCCTCGTCCTCACCGCCTGCCCGCAGCACGGCGGCGAGGCGCTCGTACGGCTCCGGGTTGTACTCGGCGGTCGCGGCGCCCACCCACCGCAGCCGCTTCTCCAGCGGGAACGGGCCTCGCGGCACCAGGTTCTCGTAGGTGAAGCCGCCCATGTGCAGCCGGCCCGGGCCCGGCCAGCTGTCCGCCCGGTCCATCAGGTTGACCACCCGCGCCCCCGACAGCACGACCCGGCCGCGCGCCGGCCGCTCGCCCAGGAACCGCAGCTCGGGCGTCTGCACGCGGCGCAGCGACAGCTCCTGGTCGTCGGTGAACGTGAACCGGGCGTGCTCGAAGTCGACGGCGTCGCCGAACCGCCCGTCGTCCAGCCGCACCCCGCCCTCGCACTCGAACCGCTGGATCCGCGTCCCCTGTGCCGGAGTCGTGCCCCGCAGCAGCGGGCTGCCCAGGCCCGCCGGCGTCAGGTACAGCGTGCGCTCCACGGTCAGCTGCGGGGCGTTCAGCGCGTGCCGCGTGTACGGGTTGAGGAGCCGGGCGCCGCGCAGGCTCAGCGACACGCCGACCTGGGCGCTGCGCAGACTCACCTCGCCGTACGACTCCAGCATCTCGGCCTGGAGGTCCTGCCCGACGGTCATGCCGTCCGCGGCGATGGAACGGCCACTGCGGTCGCGGTGCACGACGGCCTGGTTGAGCAGCAGGTCGGTGCCTATCCGCGCGTCGGTGAGGCGGATTCCGCCGGGGAAGCGGGAGCGCGGCAGGTGCAGGTCACCCTCGGTGTGCAGCCGGGCCGCCTCCAGCCGGGGCACGTAGCAGTCCACCAGCCGTAAGGTCGTGAAGCGGCTCTCCGGCAGCAGGACCTCCCGCTCGAAGCGGCAGCCCCGCAACTCGACGTAGGGCACCACCGTGCCGCCCGCGAGATCCATCGTGTCGCTGATCCGCACGCCCACGAGCTGCAGCGAGGACACCCGGCCCGCCAGCGCGGGCGGACCGTCCAGCAGCAGCCAGCACACGATGCGGGCCCGCACCGTCCGCTCCGGTCCCCACGGCTGCCCGCCGTGCGGGTCGTCGACGAGTGCGTCCCCGCTGCTCAGGTCGTACACGCTGCCGTTGCGGAAGGCCTGCCACATGCCTGCCTCGGTGGCGGTCAGGTCGTCCGGCAGCTCTCCGTCACGGTGGCCGGCCCCCTCGGTCACGGCGCTTCACTCCCTCCCCAACTACTCGCCGGTCGCTCACTCTTCGTACAACCGTTCATGCCCACTGGGTGACCCCCCGAACACTCAAAGTGACCACGAACTGACGGCGGGTCGCCGATGCCCCGCCGTGGCCGCGACGGCCCGTCGCGTTCTGTATCAGCCATTGATACGCGCGGACGGTGTCCGACGCGGGTCTGAGAGAATTGGTTCCGTGATCTCCCGAATCGATCTGCGCGGCGACGACCTCCCCGAGGGTCCCGCCCTGCGCGACCTGCTGCCCCGAGCCGACTTCGACGTCTCGGTCGCCCTGGAGAAGGTGCGTCCGATCTGCGAGGACGTGCATCATCGTGGCGACGCGGCGCTGATCGACTTCGCCGAGCGGTTCGACGGTGTCCGGCTCGACCAGGTCCGGGTACCGGCCGCCGCGCTCACGCGCGCGCTGGAGGAGCTGGACCCGGCCGTGCGCGCGGCCCTGGAGGAGTCCATCCGCCGCGCCCGTCTCGTCCACCGCGAGCAGCGCCGCACGACCCACACCACCCAGGTGGTGCCCGGCGGCTCGGTCACCGAGAAGTGGGTGCCGGTCGAGCGGGTCGGCCTGTACGCGCCCGGCGGGCGCTCGGTCTACCCGTCATCCGTGATCATGAACGTGGTGCCCGCGCAGGAGGCCGGCGTCGAGTCGATCGCGCTCGCCTCCCCGGCGCAGGCGGAGTTCCACGGCCTGCCGCACCCGACGATCCTCGCCGCCTGCGCCCTGCTCGGCGTCGACGAGGTGTACGCGGCCGGCGGCGCCACCGCCGTCGCGATGTTCGCGTACGGCACCGAGTCCTGCCCGCCCGCCAACATGGTCACCGGCCCCGGCAACATCTGGGTCGCCGCGGCCAAGCGCTACTTCACCGGGAAGATCGGCATCGACGCCGAGGCCGGCCCGACCGAGATCGCGGTCCTCGCCGACTCCACGGCCGACCCGGTGCACGTCGCCTCCGACCTGATCAGCCAGGCCGAGCACGACCCGCTGGCCGCCGCCGTCCTGGTCACCGACTCCGTGGAGCTCGCGGACGCGGTGGAGAAGGAGCTCCAGCCCCAGGTCGAGGCCACCAAGCACGTCGAGGACCGGATCCGCCCGGCCCTCGCCGGCCGCCAGTCCGCGATCGTCCTGGTCGACGGCCTGGCCGAGGGCCTGCGCGTGGTCGACGCGTACGGCGCCGAGCACCTGGAGATCCAGACCGCCGACGCCGCCGCCGCCGCCGACCGCGTGAAGAACGCCGGCGCGATCTTCGTCGGCCCCTGGGCGCCCGTCTCGCTCGGCGACTACGCGGCCGGGTCCAACCACGTCCTGCCCACCGGTGGCTGCGCCTGCCACTCCTCGGGCCTGTCGGTGCAGTCCTTCCTGCGCGGCATCCACATCGTCGACTACACGCGCGACGCCCTCGCCGAGGTCGCGCACCACGTGGTGACGCTGGCGGAGGCGGAGGACCTGCCCGCGCACGGCGCGGCGATCAAGGCGCGGTTCGAGTGGAAGGTCCCGGAGAGCAAGTGACGTTCGGAATCGACGATCTCCCCGTACGGGACGAGCTGCGCGGCAAGTCCCCCTACGGCGCGCCCCAGCTGGACGTGCCCGTACGGCTGAACACCAACGAGAACCCCTACCCGCTGCCCGAGGCGCTGGTCGAGCGGATCACCGAGCGGGTCCGCGAGGCCGCCCGCGACCTCAACCGCTACCCGGACCGGGACGCGGTCGAGCTGCGCACCAGGCTCGCCGAGTACCTGACGGAGACCTCCGGGTACGCCGTGGACGTGCACAACGTCTGGGCGGCCAACGGCTCCAACGAGGTCATCCAGCAGCTGCTGCAGGCCTTCGGCGGACCGGGCCGTACCGCGATCGGCTTCGAGCCGTCGTACTCGATGCACGGCCTCATCGCGCGCGGCACCGGCACCGGCTGGATCTCCGGCCCGCGCCACGACGACTTCACCATCGACGTGCCCGCGGCCGAGCGGGCCGTGGCCGAGCACCGCCCGGACGTCGTCTTCATCACCACCCCCAACAACCCCACCGGCAACGCGGTCCCGGCCGAGACGGTCCTCGCGCTGTACGAGGCGGCGCAGAGCGCGCGTGCCGATCAGGGTCTGGCGTCGATGGTCGTCGTCGACGAGGCCTACATCGAGTTCAGCCACGGCGCCTCCCTGCTGTCGCTGCTGGAGGGGCGGCCGTACCTCGTCGTCTCCCGCACGATGTCGAAGGCGTTCGGCGCGGCGGGCCTGCGCCTGGGCTACCTCGCCGCGCACCCGGCCGTCGTCGACGCCGTCCAGCTCGTACGGTTGCCCTACCACCTGTCGGCCGTCACCCAGGCGACCGCGCTGGCCGCCCTGGAGCACACCGGCACGCTGCTCAAGTACGTCGAGCAGCTGAAGACCGAGCGGGACCGACTCGTCGCCGAACTGCGCGCCATCGGCTACGAGGTGACCGAGTCCGACGCGAACTTCGTCCAGTTCGGGCGGTTCGCGGACTCCCATGAGGTCTGGCGGAAGATCCTCGACCGGGGCGTCCTGGTCCGGGACAACGGCGTGCCGGGCTGGCTGCGGGTGACCGCGGGCACTCCGGAGGAGAACGACGCGTTCCTCGATGCGGTACGCGAACTGAAGAAGGAACAGGAGCAGAGCGGATGAGCCGCGTCGGGCGCGTGGAGCGCACCACCAAGGAGACCTCGGTCCTCGTCGAGATCGACCTCGACGGCACCGGCAAGACCGACATCGCCACCGGCGTCGGCTTCTACGACCACATGCTCGACCAGCTCGGGCGGCACGGTCTGTTCGACCTGACCGTGAAGACCGACGGCGACCTGCACATCGACTCCCACCACACCATCGAGGACACCGCCCTCGCGCTGGGCGCCGCCTTCAAGCAGGCCCTCGGCGACAAGGTGGGCATCTACCGCTTCGGCAACTGCACGGTCCCGCTGGACGAGTCCCTCGCCCAGGTCACCGTCGACCTGTCCGGCCGCCCCTACCTCGTGCACACCGAGCCCGAGAAGATGGCGCCGATGATCGGCGAGTACGACACGACGATGACCCGGCACATCCTGGAGTCCTTCGTCGCCCAGGCGCAGATCGCCCTGCACGTGCACGTGCCGTACGGGCGCAACGCGCACCACATCGTGGAGTGCCAGTTCAAGGCGCTGGCCCGGGCCCTGCGCTACGCCTCGGAGCGCGACCCGCGCGCCGTCGGCATCCTGCCTTCCACGAAGGGCGCGCTGTAACCCATGAACGGTACGTCCACCGCCCTGATCGTCGTCGGCCTCTTCTTCCTCGGCGGCATCTACTCCTTCGCGAAGCAGCAGATGCCCAAGGGTCTGATCGTGCTGCTCTCCATCGGCGCCGCGATGTGCCTCTTCGCGGGTGTGCTGAGGCTGGAGGTGTGGAATTGACCGCCACCGCCAAGCGGGTCGTCGTCTTCGACTACGGCTTCGGCAACGTCCGCTCCGCCGAGCGTGCCCTCGCGCGCGCGGGAGCCGACGTCGAGATCACCGGTGACTACGACAAGGCCATGAACGCCGACGGGCTGCTGGTGCCCGGTGTCGGCGCCTTCGCCGCCTGCATGGACGGCCTGAAGGCCGCGCGCGGCGACTGGGTCGTCGACCGCCGGCTGTCCGGCGGGCGCCCGGTGATGGGCATCTGCGTCGGCATGCAGATCCTGTTCGCGCGCGGCATCGAGCACGACGTGGAGGCCGAGGGCCTGGACGAGTGGCCCGGCACGGTCGGACCGCTCCAGGCCGACATCGTGCCGCACATGGGCTGGAACACGGTCGAGGCCCCGGCCGACTCCCAGCTCTTCGCCGGCCTGGACGCGGACGCCCGCTTCTACTTCGTGCACTCCTACGCCGTCCACGACTGGACCCAGGAGTCGCACAACCCGCTGATCGCCGCTCCCAAGGTCACCTGGTCCACGCACGGCAAGCCGTTCGTGGCGGCCGTGGAGAACGGCGCCCTGTGGGCCACCCAGTTCCACCCCGAGAAGTCCGGCGACGCCGGAGCCCAGCTCCTCACCAACTGGATCGAGACCCTGTAGAGATGAGCAAGCTCGAACTCCTCCCCGCCGTCGACGTCCGCGACGGCCAGGCCGTCCGCCTCGTGCACGGCGAGTCCGGCACCGAGACCTCCTACGGCTCCCCGCTGGAGGCCGCCCTCGCCTGGCAGCGCTCCGGTGCCGAGTGGCTGCACCTCGTCGACCTGGACGCCGCGTTCGGCACCGGGGACAACCGCGAGCTGATCGCCGAGGTCGCGAAGGCCATGGACATCAAGGTGGAGCTGTCCGGCGGCATCCGCGACGACGACACCCTCGCCGCCGCGCTCGCCACCGGCTGCCGGCGCGTGAACCTCGGCACGGCCGCCCTGGAGACCCCCGAGTGGGTCGCCAAGGTCATCGCCGAGCACGGCGACAAGATCGCGGTCGGTCTGGACGTACGAGGCACCACGCTCCGGGGCCGGGGCTGGACCCGGGACGGCGGCGACCTCTACGAGACTCTGGCCCGCCTCGACAAGGAGGGCTGCGCCCGGTACGTCGTCACCGACATCGCCAAGGACGGCACCCTCCAGGGTCCCAACCTGGAGCTCCTGAAGAACGTCTGCGCGGCGACCGACCGCCCGGTCGTGGCGTCGGGCGGCGTGTCGTCCCTGGACGACCTCCGCGCGATCGCCGGTCTCGTCCCGGCCGGTGTCGAGGGGGCCATCGTCGGGAAAGCCCTGTACGCGAAGGCGTTCACCCTGGAAGAAGCCTTGGAGGCTGTGGCGTCATGACATCCGAAGCCGTACGGCGCGTGCAGAGCGGAAGTCCCTGGGAAGAGTCCTTCGGTTTCGCACGGGCCGTGGCGGCGGGTGATCGTGTCATCGTGGCGGGCACCACCGCCTTCAAGGGCGACATGCTGTACGGCGAGGGCGACCCGTACGAACAGACCAAGGTCGCCTTCGCCTCCGCGGTCGAGGCGATCGGTGAGTTCGGGCTCGGCATCGAGTCCGTGATCCGGACCCGTGTGTGCCTGGCACATTCGCGCGATGTCGATGCGGTGGGCCGCGCCCACAAGGAGCTGTTCGACTCCGTACGCCCGGTCACGACCCTGCTGGTCGTGCAGGGCTTCATCGACTCGCGGGTCCTGGTGTCAGTCGAAGTGGAAGCGTATAGAGGAGCCGTGGATTCATGACCCTGGCGGTCCGAGTCATCCCCTGCCTGGACGTGGACAACGGCCGGGTCGTCAAGGGCGTCAACTTCCAGAACCTGCGCGACGCGGGTGACCCCGTCGAGATGGCCAAGGTGTACGACACCGAGGGCGCCGACGAGCTGACGTTCCTGGACATCACCGCCTCGTCGGGCGACCGCGAGACGACGTACGACGTGGTGCGCCGCACCGCCGAGCAGGTGTTCATCCCGCTGACCGTCGGCGGTGGCGTGCGCACCGCCGACGACGTCGACAAGCTGCTGCGGGCCGGTGCGGACAAGGTGGGCGTGAACACGGCCGCCATCGCCCGCCCCGACCTGATCCGTGAGATCGCCGAGCGCTTCGGCCGTCAGGTCCTCGTCCTGTCGGTCGACGCGCGCCGCACCGAGGCGGGCACCTTCGAGGTGACCACCCACGGCGGCCGGCGCGGCACCGGCATCGACGCGGTGGAGTGGGCGCACCGCGCCGCCGAGCTGGGCGCGGGGGAGATCCTGCTGAACTCGATGGACGCGGACGGCACGAAGGACGGCTACGACCTGGAGATGATCGCGGCGGTCCGCAAGCACGTGACCGTCCCGGTCATCGCCTCCGGCGGCGCGGGCCGCCTCGCCGACTTCCCCCCGGCCGTCGAGGCGGGCGCGGACGCGGTCCTGGCGGCGTCCGTCTTCCACTTCGGCGACCTGCGAATCGGAGAGGTGAAGGAGACGCTGCGGGGGGCGGGGCACGCCGTTCGCTAGTTCGGGGTGTCGTCCTTTGGTGGTGGCTGTGGGATCGCGTGCGGGATCCGCTTCTATCGTGCCCGTATGACTGCGATCACGATCGAGTTCACCGAGGAAGAGCTGGCCGAGTTGCGAGCGGAGGCCCAGGAGCGCGGTGTCGCCGTCGAGCGACTCGCGCACGACGCACTCATCGAAGGTGTGCAGGTCAGGCTCAGAACCGAGGCCCGGCTCTTTAGGAAAGGAAAGTTGCGCAAAATAAATTGCGCAACTTTCCTTTCCTGGTTACGGTGATGCCATGACCCGTGAGGAGAACCGCCCCATCACCGACCTGGGCACCCTCAAAGCCCTGGCGCATCCCCTGCGCATGCAGCTGTACCGCGGCCTGTGCGTGGCGCGCACGGCGACCGCCTCGCAGCTCGCCGATCAGGTCGACGAGGCCGTCTCCCTGGTCAGCTACCACCTGCGCAAACTCGCCGAGCACGGACTGGTCGAGGAGGCGGAGCCGCAGAGCGCGGACGGTCGGGAGCGCTGGTGGCAGCCCGCCTCGGACGGCGTGAGCATCCGCGACGAGAACTTCCGCGACGCCCCCGAGCGGGCGGCCGCCCACCTCGCGGCCACCCGGCTCTTCCACGAACAGCGGGCCGACATGTACCGCCGCTACCTGGACGAGCGCCCCACCTGGGGTCCCGAGTGGAACTCCGCCGCCCCCGACAACGAGTCCCTGCTGCGGCTGACCCCCGCCGAACTGGCCGAACTGGGCGAGGAACTGCTCGCCCTGGCCAAGAAGTACGACGAGAAGGGGCGCGCGGCCGACGCGGCAGGCGACACCGAAGGGCGCGAGAACGTGGCGCTGCACGTGTACGGGTTCCCGTTCCGTGTCTGAGGGGACCACGTCCGTGCCGGACACGGGCATACCCCGGACCGCCACCGCCACCGCCACCGCACCCGCCCACCGCGACGCCAACGTCCTGCGCTGGGTCGCCGCCTACGCCGCCTCCATGGTCGGTGACATGGTCTTCTACCTCGCGTTGTCCTGGGCCGCCGTGCAGAACGGCACCCCCGCGCAGGCCGGCCTCGTCACCGCCGTCAGCGCGGTGCCCCGTGCGCTGCTCATGCTCGGCGGCGGGGTGGTCGCCGACCGGTTCGGGCCGCGCAAGGTCGTCATCGGCAGTGACGCCGTACGGTGCGCCACGGTCCTGGCGGTCGCCGCGCTGCTCTTCGCGACCGACCCGGGGCTGTGGCTACTCGCCCTGCTCGCGGTCGTCTTCGGCACGGTCGACGCCCTCTTCCTGCCCGCCGTCGGGGCGCTCCCGGCCCGCATCACCGGCAAGGACCAGCTCGCCCGCGTCCAGGGCATGCGCGGACTCGCCGTGCGCTTCGCCGCCGTCGTGGGCGCACCGCTCGGCGGGCTCGGCGTGGCGGTCGGCGGCGCGGCGGCGGCCTTCGCGCTCGCGGGGCTGCTGATCGCCGTGTCGGTGCCGCTGCTGATCTCCGTACGGATGCGCGAGCTGCCGCCCGACGACGCGACCGGCGCGCCCGCCGCGGGGGAGGCCACCGCGTGGCGGGACCTGGTGGGCGGGCTCCGCTACATCCGCCGGCACCGCGTCCTCGGCCCGCTGATGGTGGCCATCGCCCTCGGCGACCTCGGCTTCGTCGGCCCCCTCAACGTCGGCCTGACCCTGCTCGCGGACGAACGCGGCTGGGGCGCGTCCGGGATGGGCTGGGTGCTCGCCGGGTTCGGCACGGGGGCCGGAGTCGCCGCCCTGCTGCTGACCGTGCGGGGGCGCCTGCCGCGCGCCGGGTGTGTCGCCGCCGGTGCCATCATCCCCGGCGCGGCCGCGATCGGCGCCCTGGCGCAGGCCCCCGGCCTGCCCGTGGCCGTCGGCACCGCGGTGGTCGTCGGGCTGCTCACGGGGCTCAGCGGCGCCATGTGCGGGGCCCTGCTGCAGACCCAGGCCGACCCCGCCTACCTGGGGCGCGTCACCGCGGTCGGCGGAATCGTCAGCCTGGGCATCGCGCCGCTGAGCATGCCGCTGTCCGCCGCCGCCATCGGCGTCTGGGGCACCGGCCCGGTCTTCGCCGTCAGCGCCGGTGTCTGCGCGCTCGGCGGGGTCGTCGCCCTGTGCGCGCCGGGCGTACGGCGGGCCGAACTGCCGGGGTAGCGGTCCCGGGCTGCGGCCCGCGCCGGCCTCCCGGGCTGCCGCCCGGGCAACCGTCCCCGGCCGCCTCAGATCCCCAGCTGCTTCGTCTCGTGCAGCCTCGCGATCGCGTCCTTCTCGCCCTCCAGCTCCACCTTCGCGGCGCTCTGCCGGCCGTAGGCGAACAGCAGCAGCTCGGACGGCTCGCCGGTCGCGGTCACCACCGGCGTACCCCGGTGGGCGACCGTCGTCTGGCCGTTCGGGCGGCGCAGCACCAGGCCCGTCGGGATGCCGCGGCCCATCAGGCGGGCGGCGCGCTCCAGGCGGGACCACAGGGCGTCCTGGAAGACCGGGTCCAGCTCGCGCGGCGACCAGTCCGGCTGGGCACGGCGCACGTCCTCGGTGTGGACGTAGAACTCCACCGTGTTCGCCGCCTCGTCGACCTGCTTGAGCTGGAAGGGGGAGAAGCGGGGCGGGCCGGTGCGGATCAGCTGGAGCAGCTCCTCGTACGGCTTCGCGCCGTACTCCTCCATCACCCGGTCGAGCCGGGACGACAGCTGCTTGATCAGGGTGCCCCCGGCGGCGTCCGGCCGGCGCTCGCGCACCACCACGTGCGCGGCGAGGTCACGGGTCCGCCAGCCGTCGCACAGGGTCGGAGCGTCCGGGCCCGCCGTCTCCAACAGGTCCGCGAGCAGAAGTCGTTCACGCTTGGCGAAAGTCGACATGCAGTCAGCCTACGGCGGCCGGCCGGGTCCGCCCAATGGACAGGGCCGGGGCGTGTCCGTGCCGCGCGGCACAATGGGCGCATGACCAGCAGCTCCCCCCGGCGGCCCAGCCCGCTCGCCCCGGAGATCGCCGCGCGTCTCAAGCGCGGCGCCGACGGCCTCCTGCCCGCCATCGCCCAGCAGTACGACACCGGGGAGGTGCTGATGCTCGGCTGGATGGACGACGAGGCACTGCACCGCACCCTGACGACGGGCCGCTGCACCTACTGGTCGCGCAGCCGTCAGGAGTACTGGGTCAAGGGCGACACCTCCGGGCACTTCCAGTGGGTGAAGTCCGTCGCCCTGGACTGCGACGCCGACACCGTCCTGGTCAAGGTCGACCAGGTCGGCGCCGCCTGCCACACCGGCGCCCGCACCTGCTTCGACGCCGACGTGCTCCTCACGGACGAGACGGACCGCGCGGCCGGTGTGGACGGCGTCGACGTCGCGGACTCCGGCGCGCCCGGCGCGGATCAGTAGGGTCTGCCGACATGGACGACATGGACGTCATGGACCTCGACACCTTCCGGAAGCTGGCCGCCGACCGCCGGGTGATCCCGGTCAGCCGCAAACTCCTCGCCGACGGCGACACCCCGGTAGCGCTCTACCGCAAGCTCGCCGCCGAACGCCCCGGCACCTTCCTGCTGGAGTCCGCGGAGAACGGCCGGGCGGCCTTCCAATGGTCCCGGTACTCCTTCATCGGCGTCCGCAGCGCCGCCACCCTCACCGAGAAGGACGGACAGGCCCACTGGCAGGGCACCCCGCCCGTCGGCGTCCCCACCGACGGCGACCCGCTCGCCGCCCTGCGCGCCACCGTCGAGGCCCTGCACACCCCGCGCGACCTCGCCCACGACCTGGGCCTGCCGCCCTTCACCGGCGGCATGGTCGGCTACCTCGGCTACGACATCGTGCGCCGCCTGGAGAAGGTCGGCCCCGGGGAGCGCGACGACCTGAAGCTCCCCGAGCTGACCATGCTGCTCACCAGCGACCTCGCCGTCATGGACCACTGGGAGGGCTCGGTCCTGCTGATCGCCAACGCGATCAACCACAACGACCTCGAAACGGGCGTCGACGAGGCCTACGCCGACGCGGTGGCCCGCCTGGACGCCATGGAGGCCGACCTCACCCGCGCGGTGGCCCAGCCCCCGGCCGCGCTGCCGCCGTCCGAGCTGCCCGAGTACACCGCTCTGTGGGGCGGCCCCGACTTCCAGGACGCCGTCGAGGACATCAAGGAGCGCATCCGCGCGGGCGAGGCCTTCCAGGTCGTGCCCTCCCAGCGCTTCGAGACGCCGTGCACGGCGAGCGCGCTGGACGTGTACCGGGTGCTGCGGGCCACCAACCCGTCCCCGTACATGTACCTGCTCCGCCTCGACGGCTTCGACGTCGTCGGATCGTCCCCGGAGGCCCTGGTCAAGGTCGAGGACGGGCGGGCCATGGTCCACCCCATCGCCGGCACCCGCCCCCGCGGCGCCACCCCGCAGGAGGACCAGGCCCTCGCCGACGAGCTGCTCGCCGACCCCAAGGAGCGCGCCGAGCACCTCATGCTCGTCGACCTCGGCCGCAACGACCTGGGACGGGTCTGCGAACCCGGCTCCGTCGAGGTCGTCGACTTCATGTCCGTCGAGCGGTACTCGCACGTCATGCACATCGTCTCGACGGTCACCGGCCGCGTCGCCCCGGACCGCACCGCCTTCGACGTCCTCACCGCCTGCTTCCCGGCCGGCACCCTCTCCGGCGCACCCAAGCCGCGCGCCCTGCAGATCATCGACGAACTCGAACCGTCCCGGCGCGGCCTGTACGGCGGCTGCGTCGGCTACCTCGACTTCGCGGGCGACTCCGACACCGCCATCGCCATCCGCACCGCGCTGCTGCGCGACGGCACCGCCTACGTGCAGGCCGGCGCCGGTGTCGTCGCCGACTCCGACCCGGTCGCCGAGGACACCGAGTGCCGCAACAAGGCGGCGGCGGTGCTGCGGGCGGTGCACACGGCCAACCGGCTGGGGCGGTAGGGCGATCCGGCAGCCGCACAGGCCGGGGCGGTGGGGCGGATCTCACGCCCGCCAATCCGAACCCCGGGTGACGGTTCGCCCGGGGTTCGGGTGATAGTGGAGTACGTGACAGCCGTTCCTCACCCCCGTACCCCAGCCGCAGGACCCGCCCGGGCCGGCCGCCGGAGCCTCGCCGCCGCCCTGCTGTGCGGCGCGCTCGGCGCGGCCGTCGCCCTGCTCGCCACCCGGCAGGAGTGGGCGGAGGGCACCGCGACGGTGGCCGGCGGCGCGTTTCCCCTGACCGCCAAGGGCAGCGACGTCACGGGCGTACCCGCGGCGCTCGCCATAGTGGGCCTCGCCGCGCTCGTCGCCGTCTTCGCCGTCCGCCGCGCGGGCCGGTTCGCCGTCGCCGCCCTGCTCGCGCTGAGCGGCGCGGGCACCGTCGCCGCGGCCCTGGCCGGCGCCTCCGACAGCTCCGCCCTGGACGACCAGGCCGCGAAGGCCGCCGGCGACACCTCGGCCACCGTGGACGCCCTCTCCCACACCGCCTGGCCGTACGTCGCGGCCGTGGGCGGCGCCCTGCTGCTGCTGGCCGGGCTGCTCGCCCTGCGCTACGGCCGCCTGTGGCCCGCGATGTCCGGCCGCTACGAGCGCGACGGCACCCCGCGCCCGCGCCGCAAGCCGCAGACCGTCGATCCGGACCGCCCCGAGGACCTCTGGAAGGCCCTCGACCGCGGCGAGGACCCGACCGGCGCCTGACCCGCGGTTCACCCGCGCGCACACGGGCACCCGCCGGCGTGACACGCGCTCCGGGCCCGACGGCCGTCACGCGCGCGTGGCGCGTGGGGAGTACCCCCGCTCACACCGCGCGCGCCCGTGCGGGACAATGGGCACGAGCGTCCTGCTCAGACTTGGCACAACAGCAACGAGGAGCAAGCAATGTCGGGCAGCAGCCACGGTCACACCCCGGCCGCCTGGACGGGTGTCATCATCGCCTTCATCGGTTTCTGCATCGCGGGCGTGTTCATGGTGGCGGCCCAGCCGCTGGGCTTCTGGGCCGGCATGGTGGTCGTGCTCCTCGGCGGTGTCGTGGGCGGCATCATGCGCATGATGGGTCTCGGCCAGCCGAAGCAGAACCACCCCGTGCACCAGGTCGCCGGCGAGCGCGAGCCGGCCGGCGCCAAGGGCTGAGACCGGGCACGGCGGCCAACGGCACCTCCCGAGGGGCGGACCGGCACGAGGGTGCCGGGGCCGCCCCTCACGTGCGCGTGCGGCCCGGCGGGGGCAGAATGCGGTGCGTGGACGCCGAGACCGGGAAGCCGACGCAGAACAGGACCGTGACGCGGGGCGCGCCCTCCCTCCTGGGCCTGGCCGTTCCCGCCGGCGTGCTCGCGGCCGTCGTCGGCGCGTTCGCGTACGTGGGGAGCGTCGACCCCAACGAACCCGGCCACTACCCCGTCTGCCCCCTGCTGCGCTTCACCGGCATCTACTGTCCCGGCTGCGGCGGCCTGCGCAGCGCCCACGCGTTCGTCCACGGGGACGTGCTGACCGCGCTGCAGGCCAACGCGCCGGCCGTCCTCGGCTATCTGGGCTTCGCCGTGCTGTGGACCGTCTGGGTGATCCGCGTGGCCCGCGGCCGGCCCCTGCGGGTCGACCTCGGCCCGGTCCACCTGTGGACGCTGGGGACGTTGCTGCTGGTCTTCACGGTTGTCCGGAACCTGCCGTTCGGTGGCTGGCTCCTCCCTTGATCACTTGGCGAACGTCCAGGTAGTGGGACCGGCGTCAACCGGATGCGGGCCCGTCGTCCTGCTCCGGATACCATCACAGTGACCACACATTTCGCCGTCTGAAAGGGGGCCGCTCGCGTGAGTGTGCTCGACGAGATCATCGACGGAGTCCGTGCCGACCTCGCGGAGCGGCAGGCGCGCGTCAGCCTCGACGAGCTCAAGGAGCGCGCGGCCAAGGCTCGCCCCGCCAAGGACGGCGTGTCCGCCCTGCGCGGCGACGGCGTCAAGGTCATCTGCGAGGTCAAGCGCTCCAGCCCGTCCAAGGGCGCGCTGGCCGCCATCGCCGACCCCGCCGGACTCGCCGCGGACTACGAGGCGGGCGGCGCCGCCGTCATCTCCGTCCTCACCGAGGAGCGCCGCTTCGGCGGTTCGCTGGCCGACCTGGACTCGGTCCGCGCGCGCGTGGACATCCCCGTGCTGCGCAAGGACTTCATCGTCACCTCGTACCAGCTGTGGGAGGCCCGCGCGCACGGCGCCGACCTCGTGCTGCTGATCGTCGCGGCCCTCGAGCAGCCGGCCCTGGAGTCGCTGATCGAGCGTGCCGAGTCCATCGGACTCACCCCGCTCGTCGAGGTGCACGACGAGGACGAGGTCGAGCGCGCGGTGGACGCCGGCGCCAAGATCATCGGCGTCAACGCACGCAACCTGAAGACGCTGGAGGTCGACCGCGGCACGTTCGAGCGGGTCGCCCCGGAGATCCCGGCGCACATCGTCAAGGTCGCCGAGTCCGGCGTCCGCGGCCCGCACGACCTCATCGCCTACGCCAACGAGGGCGCCGACGCCGTCCTGGTCGGCGAGTCCCTGGTCACCGGCCGCGACCCGAAGACGGCCGTCTCCGACCTGGTGGCCGCCGGCGAGCACCCGGCACTGCGGCACGGACGCGGCTGACACCCCGGTAGGCTTGCTCCCGATGACCCTCCCGCTCACCCCGGCCGCCCGGGACCCGTACGCCCGCCTCGCGCGCGGCTGCCGGCCCCGAGGCTGCCGCGCGCCCGCCCGCCGGGTGCACGGCCGCCGGGTGCGGTACGTCATCGGAGACGAACCCGGGCAGGTCAACGGCCGCCGATGGCAGCGCGCCCTATAGGGGCGCGGGGAACTGCGCGACCAGCCACATCCGGCCCGCAGCCGACAGACAGACCCCGCCCCCACGGCGATCAGTCCACACCAGACTCACCGTGAGGTTCACGCATGCCCAGCAACTTCTTCATCCCCGACCCGGAGGGTCAAGTACCCACCGTCGAAGGCTACTTCGGAGCGTACGGCGGCAAGTTCATCCCCGAGGCCCTCGTCGCGGCGGTCGACGAGGTGGCCGTCGAGTACGACAAGGCCAAGTCGGACCCCGAGTTCGCCCGTGAGCTCGACGACCTGCTGGTCCACTACACGGGCCGCCCGTCCTCGCTCACCGAGGTCCCCCGTTTCGCCGCGGAAGCGGGCGGCGCCCGCGTCTTCCTCAAGCGCGAGGACCTCAACCACACCGGCTCCCACAAGATCAACAACGTGCTCGGGCAGGCCCTGCTGACCAAGCGCATGGGCAAGACCCGCGTCATCGCGGAGACCGGCGCCGGCCAGCACGGCGTGGCGACTGCGACGGCCTGCGCCCTCTTCGGCCTCGACTGCACCATCTACATGGGCGAGATCGACACCCGCCGCCAGGCCCTCAACGTGGCCCGCATGCGCATGCTCGGCGCCGAGGTCATCGCCGTGAAGTCCGGCAGCCGCACGCTCAAGGACGCGATCAACGAGGCCTTCCGCGACTGGGTCGCCAACGTCGACCGCACCCACTACCTGTTCGGCACCGTCGCCGGCCCGCATCCCTTCCCGGCGATGGTGCGCGACTTCCACCGCGTCATCGGCGTCGAGGCCCGCCGCCAGCTCCTGGAGCAGGCCGGACGCCTCCCCGACGCCGCGATCGCCTGCGTCGGCGGCGGCTCCAACGCCATCGGCCTCTTCCACGCCTTCATCCCCGACGCGGACGTCCGCCTCATCGGCTGCGAGCCCGCCGGGCACGGCATCGAGAGCGGCGAACACGCGGCCACCCTGACCGCGGGCGAGCCCGGCATCCTGCACGGCTCCCGGTCCTACGTCCTGCAGGACGACGAGGGTCAGATCACCGAGCCGTACTCGATCTCGGCGGGGCTCGACTACCCCGGCATCGGCCCCGAGCACAGCTACCTCAAGGACTCCGGCCGCGGCGAGTACCGCGCGGTCACCGACGACGCCGCCATGCAGGCGCTGCGCCTGCTGTCGCGCACCGAGGGCATCATCCCGGCCATCGAGAGCGCCCACGCGCTGGCCGGCGCCATCGAGGTCGGCAAGGAGCTGGGCAAGGACGGGCTGATCGTCGTCAACCTGTCCGGCCGCGGCGACAAGGACATGGACACCGCCGCCCGTTACTTCGGGCTCTACGACACCGACGCCGAGGTCGCCGCCGACGAGGCCGGCACCGCCGAGATCGAGGGGGACGCCAAGTGAGCGGGAACGTACAGCTGCTGAACGACACCCTCGCCGCCGCGAAGGCCGAGGGCCGCTCCGCCCTCATCGCCTACCTCCCGGCCGGGTTCCCCACCGTGGACGGCGGCATCGAGGCGATCAAGGCCGCGCTCGACGGCGGCGCCGACGTCGTCGAGGTGGGTCTGCCGCACAGCGACCCGGTCCTCGACGGCCCGGTCATCCAGACCGCCGACGACATCGCCCTGCGCGGCGGCGTGCGCATCGCCGACGTGATGCGCACCGTCCGGGAGGCCCACGCGGCCACCGGCAAGCCGATCCTCGTCATGACGTACTGGAACCCCATCGACCGCTACGGCGTCGAGCGCTTCACCGCCGAACTGGCCGAGGCGGGCGGCGCGGGCTGCATCCTGCCCGACCTGCCCGTCCAGGAGTCGGCGCTGTGGCGGGAGCACGCCGACAAGCACGGGCTCGCCACCGTCTTCGTGGTCGCGCCCAGCAGCAAGGACGCACGGCTCGCCGAGATCACCGCGGCCGGCAGCGGCTTCGTCTACGCCGCCTCCCTCATGGGCGTCACCGGCACCCGCGAGTCGGTCGGCGCACAGGCCGAGGACCTGGTGCGACGCACCCGCGCCACCACCGGCATCCCCGTCTGCGTCGGGCTCGGCGTCTCCAACGCCGCACAGGCCGCCGAGGTGGCCGGCTTCGCCGACGGCGTGATCGTCGGCTCGGCGTTCGTCAAGCGCATGCTGGACGCCCCCGACGACGCGGCCGGCCTGGAGGGCGTCCGCGCGCTCGCCGCCGACCTGGCGAAGGGCGTGCGCGGACAGGCGTGACGACAGGCACGTGACGCAGGTCCCTCGTACGGGTGGACCTGGGACCGGGGAGGCGCGCTGCGCCTCCCCGGTTCGTTCTGCGGGGTGTGAGCGAGAAGAACCGAGAGGGAAAGCGCACCGCCCGTCAGAAGCTGGCGGCCGAGCGCGAGAAGCAGAAGTCCAAGGACAAGCGCCGGCGCGCGCTGATCGTCGGGGCGAGCGTGGTCTGCGTCCTGGGCCTCGCGGCGGTGATCGGCGTGGTCGCCGCCAACGCGGGCAAGGACGACGGCAGCGAGGCGGCCGGCCCGATCGTGGCGCCCTCGGGCGCGCAGGGCAAGGACAGCCTCGCGATCCCCGTCGGCGAGGACAGCGCCAAGTCGACGCTCGTCATCTGGGAGGACTTCCGCTGCCCGGCCTGCAAGGCCTTCGAGCTGGCGTACCGCGACACGATCCACGAGCTCACCGAAGCGGGGCAGCTCAAGGTCGAGTACCACCTGGCGACGATCATCGACGGGAACATGGGCGGCACCGGCTCCCGCAAGTCGGCCAACGCCGCCGCCTGCGCCCAGGACGCGGGCAAGTTCACGCCGTACCACGACGTGCTGTTCACCAACCAGCCGGCGGAGACCGACGACGCGTTCGCCGACGAGAACAAGCTGATCGACCTGGCGGGCAAGGTCGACGGCCTCGACACCGCGCTCTTCCAGGAGTGCGTCGAGGGCGGCAAGCACAACAGCTGGGTGGAGAAGTCCAACGAGGCCTTCCGCACCGGCGGCTTCAGCGGCACGCCGACCGTGCTGCTGGACGGAAAGAACATCTACCAGGACCGCTCCATGACACCGGCGAAGCTGAAGCAGCTGGTGCAGGACGCCAACAAGTAGCGTGACGGTGGGCGGCGGAGCGCCCGCGCGGTGTCCGCGCGGTGCTCTTTCCGTCCGCCCGTTACGGACCCGTAGCCGGGCTGCCCGTCGCGGGTACCGCCCGACACGGTAGCGTCGACCCTGCCATGGAACTTGCCTTCATTCCCAGCCCGTCCAGCGGGGTGCTGCACCTCGGTCCCATCCCGCTGCGCGGCTACGCGTTCTGCATCATCATCGGCGTCTTCGTTGCCGTCTGGCTCGGCAACAAGCGCTGGGTCGCCCGGGGCGGGCGGCCCGGCACGGTGGCCGACATCGCGGTCTGGGCCGTTCCCTTCGGCCTGATCGGCGGCCGGCTCTACCACGTGATCACGGACTACCAGCTGTACTTCAGCGAGGGCCGTGACTGGGTCGACGCCTTCAAGATCTGGGAGGGCGGCCTCGGCATCTGGGGCGCGATCGCGTTCGGCGCGGTCGGTGCGTGGATCGGCGCCCGCCGCCGGGGCGTCCCGATGCCCGCCTACGCCGACGCCGTCGCCCCCGGCATCGCCCTCGCCCAGGCCATCGGCCGCTGGGGCAACTGGTTCAACCAGGAGCTGTACGGCAAGGCCACCGACCTGCCCTGGGCCGTGGAGATCACCTCGTCGGCCGACGGGCGGGTGCCCGGCACGTACCACCCGACGTTCCTGTACGAGTCGCTGTGGTGCATCGGCGTGGCCCTGCTCGTCATCTGGGCCGACCGCCGCTTCAACCTGGGCCACGGGCGGGCGTTCGCGCTGTACGTCGCCGCGTACTGCGCGGGCCGGTTCTGGATCGAGTACATGCGCGTCGACGACGCCCACCACATCCTGGGTCTGCGGCTGAACAACTGGACCGCGCTCTTCGTGTTCCTGCTGGCCGTGGTGTACATGGTGCTCTCGGCGCGGATGCGGCCGGGCCGGGAGGCCGTGGTCGAGCCGGGCGCGGAGTCCTCGGACGGTGACGCCGGGGACGGCGCGAAGGGGGACACGGACGCCGACGCCAAGGCCTCTGGGGACTCCAAGGGCTCCAAGGATTCCGAGGGCGCCGGGGACGACAAGGACGCCGGTGACGACGGCACCGTGGCGGACGGGAAGAGCGTGAAGGACGTGAAGGACGGGGCCGACTCGGCCAAGAAGGGCTGACGGCCCGCCGCCGCACGTCGCCGAGGGCGCCCGGAACTCTCCGGGCGCCCTCGGCCTGTGTCGGGACGCCTGTGTCGGGACGCCCGTGTCAGGACAGGGCGGGCCGCCGGGCCAGTGACAGGGTCCGCTGGGCCGTCGCCACCACCGCCGCGTCGACGAACCGCCCGTCCGGCAGCGCCAGTGCGCCCGGCTGCGCGGTGGCCGCCTTGACGATCGTCTCCGCCTCCTCCAGCTCCCGTTCGGTCGGCAGGTACGCCCGCTCGATGATCGGCAGCTGGCGGGGGTGGATCGCGGCCCGGCCGAGGAAGCCCAGGGCCCGGCCGTGGGCGCAGGAAGCGGCCAGACCCTCCAGGTCCCGGGTGTCCGGGTGCACCGTCTGCGACGGCGGCGCCAGCCCCGCCGCCCGCGCGGCCACGACCACGCGCGAGCGGGACCAGTCCAGGCCCGCGTCACCGCGTACGCCCAGGTCGGCCCGGAGGTCGGCCTCGCCGAGGGCGATGCCGCGCAGTGCCGGGTGGGCCGCTGCGATCCGGTACGCGCGCTCCACGCCCAGGGCCGTCTCCAGAAGCGCGTACAGGGGTGGCCCGCCGGTCACCGCCGCGACGCCGGTGATCTGCTCCGGGGACGTCACCTTGGGCAGGCGCAGCCCGGACAGTCCCGGCAGCGCGGCCAGCGCCGCCAGGTCCGCCGCGGCGAACGGCCCGTCCAGGGCGTTGACGCGGACGTGGACCGGCACCGGCTGCGGCTCGGTGAGCAGTTCGGCGGTGGCCTCGCGGGCGTACTCCTTGCGGTCCGGGGCGACCGCGTCCTCCAGGTCGATCACGACGACGTCGGCACCGGCGGCCAGCGCCTTGGCGACCACCCGGGGCCGGTCCCCGGGGGCGTACAGCCAGGTCAGTGGGGGTGCGGTCATACGACGCCCTCCTCGCGCAGCTCCTTCACATCCGCCGGGGTCAGGCCCAGCTCGGTCAGCACCTCCTCGGTGTCCGCGCCGTGCGGGCGGCCCGCCCAGCGGATCGCTCCGGGGGTCGCGGAGAGCCGGAAGAGGACGTTCTGCATGCGCAGCGGACCCAGCTCGGGATCGTCGACGGTGGTGACCGTGTCGAGGGCCTGGTACTGCGGGTCGGCCATCACGTCCCGCACGTCCTGGATCGGGGCGACCGCGGCCTCGGCCTTCTCGAAGGCGGCGAGGACGTCGGCGCGGCTGTGCCGGGCGATCCAGTCGCCGACCGCCGCGTCGAGCACGTCGGAGTGCCGGGCCCGCTCGGCGCCGGACCCGAACCAGGGCTCGTCGATCAGCTCCGGGCGGCCCACCAGGCGCATCACGCGCTCGGCGACCGACTGGGCCGAGGTGGAGACGGCGACCCAGGTGCCGTCGGCGGTGCGGTAGGTGTTGCGCGGGGCGTTGTTCTGGGAGCGGTTGCCGGTGCGCGGCTGGACGTGGCCGAGCTGGTCGTACCAGGTCGGCTGCGGGCCCAGCACGGTCAGGATCGGCTCGATGATCGCCATGTCGACGACCTGTCCCTCGCCGGTGCGGTCCCGCGCGGCGAGCGCGGTCATCACGGCGTACGACGTCGCCAGGGCGGCGATCGAGTCCGCGAGGCCGAACGGCGGCAGCGTCGGGGGCGCGTCCGGTTCGCCGGTCATCGCGGCGAAGCCGCTCATGGCCTCGGCGAGCGTGCCGAAGCCGGGGCGGCGCGCGTACGGGCCGAACTGGCCGAAGCCGGTGACCCGGGTGAGGACCAGGCGCGGGTTGACGGCGGACAGCTCGTCCCAGCCCAGGTCCCACTTCTCCAGGGTGCCGGGGCGGAAGTTCTCGATGACGACGTCCGCGGTGGCGGCGAGGCGCAGCAGGGTGGTGCGGCCGGCGGGCTTGGACAGGTCCAGGGTGATCGTGCGCTTGTTGCGGCCCAGCAGCTTCCACCACAGGCCGATGCCGTCCTTGGACGGGCCGTGGCCCCGGGAGGGGTCGGGCCGGTCGGGGTGCTCGACCTTGACGACCTCGGCACCGAAGTCGCCGAGCATGGTGGCCGCGAGCGGGCCCGCGAAGAGGGTGGCGAGGTCGAGGACGCGCAGGCCGGTCAGCGGGGCGTGGACGGGGGCGTGGGGCACGACGGGCGGGGGCGCGGTCATGGGCGGGTGGCCTCCCTGTGGGTGAGGTGGGCGAGGGTGTCGAAGCCGGTGCCGTCGAAGTCGCCCACCGAGGTGGCCAGGCGGTTCTTCAGCGGGGCCGTCCAGTGCTCGGGCAGGGCGGCGGGAGAACCGGCGAGGAGACCGGCGACGCTGCCGGCGGTGGCGCCGTTGGAGTCGGTGTCCCAGCCTCCCGACACGGCACGGGAGACCGAGCCGGTGAAGTCGCCGTCCGCGTGGGTGAGGGCGGCCGCGATCAGTGCGGTGTTGGGGACGACGTGAACCCAGTGGTGGGTGGGGGAGTGGCGGGCGTGGAGCGCGTCCACGACCGTGTCGAAGTCGGTGTGGGTCTGGGCGAGTTGGACGCCGTGGCGGACGGCTTCGGCGAGGCGGGAGCCGGGCGGTACGACCGTGAGGCCGGTGCGCAGACAGGCGTGGACGTCGTGGGTGCGGGTGGCGGCGGTGGCGATGACGGCCGCCGCGAACATCGCCGCGTAGACGCCGTTGGCGGTGTGGGTGAGGGTCGCGTCGTGGTGCGCCTGTTCGGCGGCGGCGGCCGGGTCGCCGGGGTTGGTCCAGCCGTGCACGTCGGCGCGGATCAGGGCGCCGATCCACTCGCGGAAGGGGTTGCGGTGGCGGGCGGTGTGCGGGGGTTCGAGGCCGGTGAGGAGGTTGCGGTAGGCGAGGCGTTCGGCGGTGAAGGTGCGGCCTGCGGGCAGCTCGTCGAGCCAGACGCGGGCGACGTCGGCGGTGGTGAACGTCCTGCCGTGGCGTTGGAGGAGCAGGAGGCCCAGCAGGGGGTAGTTGAGGTCGTCGTCCTCGGGCATGCCGTCGATGTGCTCGGCGAGGGAGGTCGGCGCGGAGCGGCGGTTCCAGGGGTACCTGGCGGTGAGGTCCGCGGGGAGGTCCCGGGCGGTGAAGTAGGAGGTCGGGGGCCAGTTGCCGGCGGCCTCGGCGAGCAGGCGGATGCCGGTCAGGGGGAGCTTCTCGACGGGCTTGCCGAGGAGGCAGCCGGCGGCTCGGCCGAGCCAGGCCGCTTCCAGGCGGGCGGGGGACACGGCCTCGGGCCGGGGGGTGGGCCAGTCGGGACACAGGGCCTTGATCCGGTCCAGTTCGGTCGGTTCCTGGTCCGCCAGCGGGCTCGGCAGGCCGGACAGTTCGTCCAGCAGGTCTTCCGCCAGCAGGCGGAGGCGAGGGGAGGCCGGCTGGGCGGACGTGCCCGCTCGGGCCGGGGCCTCGCGGCCGCCTGCCGCTCTCCAGCGAGCCGCGATCGCCGACGGGTCGCGGCCGTCCTGCGCCGCCTGGCGCAGTTCGTGGCCGATCAGGTCCTCGGGCTGGACCCAGGTCAGTCGGAGCATCCCGCGCCTCCGATCGCGGTGAACGCCCGCTCGTGGAGGCGGCGTCGCGCCACGTCGCGCTCGAAGACCTCCCGGGCCACCGCGGTGAGCGTCGCGGCCGGTTCCCACAGGTCCAGACGGCTCGCCTCCGCGACCGTCTTCGCCCAGTCCTCCGGGACCGGCGAACCCAGCGCACCGGCCAGCGCGCCCGCCATCGTGGCGATGGAGTCGCAGTCCCGGCCGTAGTTCACCGCGCCGAGGACCGCGTGCCGGTAGTCGCCGCCGGAGACCAGCAACATGCCGAGGGCGACGGGCAGTTCCTCGATCGCGTGCACGCGGGACGGGCGGCGCGCGGCCAGTGAGGGCGCGCGGTAGTCGGGGCCCACCGTGTCGTACGGGGCCACCGCCTCCCGCAGCGGCGCGAGCGCCGACTCGAAGTCCGAGTACCGGGAGGCCACCTCGCAGACCGCCTCGATCGCCGCCCGGGTGCCGTCCTTCGCCAGGGACAGACAGGCCGACACCACCGAGTCCGGCGTCGCCCCCGGCGCGCACGCCGCGGCCACCGCCGCCGCGAGGACGCCGGCCGCCTCACGGCCGTACGACGACTGGTGTGCGCCCGCGACGTCCAGCGCCTCGGCGTAGGCGCCCGCCGGGTGGGCCGCGTTGACCAGGCCGACCGGGGCCATGTACATCGCGGCACCGCAGTTGACGATGTTGCCGGTGCCCGCCTCGCGGGGGTCCACGTGGCCGTAGTGGATCCTCGCGACCAGCCACTTCTCCGCCAGGAAGACCCGCTGGAGCGGGAGCGCCTCGGCCTCCAGTTCCGGGATCCAGCGCGGGTTCGTCATCAGGTCCGGAACCAGGTGCTCGGCGACCGAGTAGGCGTCGAGGTGGTCGCGGACCGTGCCGTACACCCGGACCAGCGCGTGGGTCATCAGGGTGTCGTCGGTGACGTGGCCGTCGCCCTTGTGGTACGGGGCGATGGGGCGGGCGGTGCGCCAGGCGTCGCCGTTCCAGGGGCCGACGACGCCGTGGACGCGGCCGCCGTGGCGTTCGAGGATCTGCTCGGGGGAGTAGCCCTCGACCGGGCCGCCGAGCGCGTCGCCGACGGCCGCGCCGACGAGGGCGCCGGTGATGCGCTCCTCCAGGGTCGGCGTGCCGTTGTCCGCCGTGCCGTTGTCCGCCGTGCCGTTGTCCGCTGTGCCGGGTGTCCTCATGTCGTGTGTCGCCCTTCTTGTCCTTTCCGTCCTTCGCGTCCTTCACTTCGGGACGGTTGCGTGGCGTGCAGGAGTCCGGCGAGTTCGACCAGGTCGGTGCCGGTGAGACGGGGCAGTACGCAGCCGGGGAGGGTGCGGCAGGTCTCCCGCCAGGACGCGGGGATCGACGTGCCGCCGCCCAGCGCGCCGGTGAGGGCGCCGGCCAGCGCGGGAGCGGAGTCCGCGACCCTCGACAGACAGGCCGCCGCCGGTACCGCCTCCGCGATGCGGCCCCTGGCGGCGGTGGCCAGGGCGAGGGCGACCGGGACGGTCTCGGCGGCGGCGATGCCGTAGCTGTAGACGTGGTCGACGATCTGGTGCTCCAGCAGCGGGACGAGAGCGAAGGTGCTCTCGGCGTCCGCCGCCACGGCCAGTGCCTGGCGGGCGTTGCGGCCGATCTCCGTCTCCCCGGGAAGCTCGGCGAGCGCGGCGTCCACACATGCGCGCACGTCCGCGCCGTCGAGGGCGCACGCCACGGCCGCCGCCATGGCCCGCGCGCCGTGCACGCCGTCGCCGTCCTGGGTGTAGCGGGCGTCGAACTCGGCGAGGTCGGCGGCGGGCCGCGGGGCGCCGGGGTGGGCGACGGCGAGGACGCAGGCCCGGACGCAGGCGGCGTCGTCGAAGTAGTGCGGGTTGTCGTGGCCGGTGGCGGGCGGGCGCAGGCCGGTGGCGAGGTTGCCGAGCCCTGCCCGTACCGAGATGCGGGCCCGCAGCGGCAGTACCGCCGACTCGGCCTCCGGGGCGCGTTCCGTCGCCGCGGCCACCTCACTGGCGACGGCGTTCCAGGTCAGGTCGATCGCCGCCCGCATCCGGCGCTCCCGGCTCAGGTCCCCGAGCGCGCTGTCGTCCCCGGCCCGCAGCACCGCCTCCGCCGCGAACGCCGCCCACTCGGCGTCGTCGGACGGGCCGAGGCGTAGCGGCTCGGGGGGCTGGTTCAGGGCGATGGGCACGGGAAGGGTGGTGGTCGCGTTCTGCTCGGCGAAGGTGTCCA
Source organism: Streptomyces sp. BB1-1-1 (assembly GCF_031597775.1). Classification (NCBI taxonomy): domain Bacteria; kingdom Bacillati; phylum Actinomycetota; class Actinomycetes; order Kitasatosporales; family Streptomycetaceae; genus Streptomyces; species Streptomyces sp. BB1-1-1. Next base: position 6,379,044 of record NZ_CP134203.1, read on the forward strand.
GCTCGCGGGTGAGGCGGCGCGTCCACTCGGGCATCCGGGCGGCCCGGTGCCGGGCGGCGGGCCAGCCGGCGGCGTCTCCCGCGGCGAGCCCGAGGAGGAGACCCTCGATGCGGTCGGGCCGCGGTGCCGGGCGGGGCGGGGCGGCGGCCCCGAGCGCGGTGGCTTCGGCCCACGGCGCGGTGCGGGGCGGGACGGCGTGCTCGGGACCCGGCCGGTGCCCGCTCCCGGTGGGCGCGGGGTCCTCCGGCGCGCCGGGCGGTGCGACGTACGCCGTGGTGGCGGGTTCCTCACCGCCGGGACGTGCCCTGCTCACGGCGCCACCCCCGTGGGCGCGCCGCGGTCCGTCCGTGTTGCGGGTTTCGTGCTCGGCGTCTGCGTGTCCGCACTTCGGGTTGCGGGTTTCGTGCTCGGCGTCTGCGTGTCCGCACTTCGGGTTGCGGGTTTCGTGCTCGGCGTCTGCGTGTCCGCACTTCGGGTTGCGGGTTTCGTGCTCGGCGTCTGCGTGTCCGCACTTCGCGTTGCCGGTTTCGTGCTCGGCGTCTGCGTGTCCGCACTTCGCGTTGCCGATTTCGTGCTCGGCGCCTTCGTCTCCGCACTTCGCGTTGCCGGTCCCGCGCTCGGCACCCCCGTCCCCCCACTCCGCGTCGCCGGTTCCGTCCCCCGCGTCCCCGCCTCCGTACCGCGCTGCGCTGCCTCCGTACCGCGCTGCGCCTTCTCCGTACCGCGCTGCCGCTTCTCCGTACCGCGCTGCCGCTTCTCCGTACCGCGCTGCGCCTTCTCCGTACCGCGCTGCGCCTTCTCCGCACCGCGCTGTGCTGCCTCCGTACCGCGCTGCGCCTCCTCCGCCCCCTGCGTCAGCAGGTCCGCCACCTCCAGGACGTGGTGTCCGGCCATCGCCGGCAGGCAGCTGCCGCGGGCCGGGCCGATGGCCGATGCCCACTCGGCCGGGATGGCGGCGGCCCCTTGGGTCGCGCCGGCCAGGGCGCCGGCCACCGCTGCCGTGGTGTCGGCGTCGCGGCCCATGTTGACGGCCGTCAGCACCGCGTCCGTGAAGTCGCCGTCGGCCGCCGCGTACGCGCCGAAGGCGAGGGCGACCGCCTCGGGGGCCAGGTCGGTCCAGGGGTAGCCGCCGATGACCACCGCGGAGCGGACGGCGCGTTCGCCGCGGTGGGCCGCCGTCATCGCGCGGCGCAGGCAGCGGGCCGTCCAGGAGTCGTCCGGTACGACGGCCAGGGCGGAGGCGACGACCGCGACGGTCGGTGCCCCCGCCATCGCCGCCGCGACCCCCGCCGCCACCGCCTGGCCGCCGTAGATGCCCTCGCCCTCGTGGCTGACCGAGCCGTCGATCGCCACCAGCCGGGCCGCCTCGGCGGGACGGCCCGCCGCGAAGACGCCGTAGGGCGCGGCCCGCATGGCCAGTCCGTCGCTCCAGGCGTGGCGGTGCTGCGCGGAGATGGGGGCGGCGAGGCCCCGGCGCAGGTTCTCCAGGGTGCCGCGTTCGCTGAAGCCCGCGCCCCGGAAGGGGCCCTCCTCCCGGTCCGCGATCCACTCGTGCCAGGCCGTCTCGACATGGGCGGGGGTGAGCGCGGAGCCGTACCGGGCCAGCAGCAGGCCCGAGAAGATCGCGTACTCGGTGTCGTCGGTGCCGGCCGGCTTCCTGGCCACGTATCCCGTGATGCGACCCCAGCGGGCGCGGATCTCGGAGGGCTTCATGTTCTCGGCCGGCGCCCCGAGGGCGTCGCCGACGGCCAGTCCCAGCAGCGCGCCCCGGGCCCGTTCGCGGAGTCCGACGGCGTCACCGGGCGCGGGGACCGGGGGAATGCAGGCGGTGGATGCCATGCGGCCGCTCCTCTCCCTTTGCGCATCTGTCCCCGGTGGGGTGTGCCGCGCAGCCTCACAGGGCTCAGCGTCACCCGGTCGACATTTGTGCGGTCAAGATCACGGATGAGCGCGCAAGGGTAAAACCGCAGGTAAGCCCAGCCTTTCCTTGCTGGCGAGGCGGAAATGATCGGCGTAGATTGGTTGTTGTCGAGAAGTAGACCAGGTCCAAACTAGCTTCCCCGGGGGAACTCTCATGGTCATCATCGAGACCGAGGCGCCGCTGCACGAGGCGCACCGAGACAACCACACCCACCGCGACGTGAACGGCGGCTGGCTGCGCCCCGCCGTCTTCGGCGCGATGGACGGCCTGGTCTCCAACCTCGCCCTGATGACCGGTGTCGCGGGCGGCACGGCGAGTCAGCAGACCGTGGTGATCAGCGGGCTCGCCGGGCTCGCCGCCGGCGCCTTCTCCATGGCCGCCGGCGAGTACACCTCCGTCGCCTCGCAGCGCGAGCTCGTCGAGGCCGAGCTGGACGTGGAGCGCCGGGAGCTGAGGAAGCACCCGGCGGACGAGGAGGCCGAGCTGGCCGCGCTCTACGAGGCGCGGGGCGTGGAGCCGGGCCTCGCGCGCGAGGTGGCCCGGCAGCTGTCCCGCGACCCGGAGCAGGCACTGGAGATACACGCCCGGGAGGAGCTGGGCATCGACCCCGGCGACCTGCCCTCGCCGTCGGTCGCGGCCGTCTCGTCGTTCGGTTCGTTCGCGCTGGGCGCCCTGCTCCCCGTCCTGCCGTTCCTGCTCGGCGCCAGTGCGCTGTGGCCCGCGGTGGTGCTCGCGCTGGCCGGGCTGTTCCTGTGCGGCGCGGTGGTGGCCAAGGTGACGGCGCGCAGCTGGTGGTACAGCGGACTGCGGCAGCTCGCCCTCGGTGGTGCGGCGGCCGGTGTGACGTACGTCCTGGGCAGCCTGTTCGGAACGGCCGTAGGATAGCCCGGCTCGAACTTATGCGTCGGACCGCATAAGTAGCCGTTACTCGCTGGTTTCGAGTGTGTGATCCCCGGGCATGAGCCGTAAGCGCTGTGGGCAATGAGGCCCGCCGCGCATGGGCGGAGTGAGCGACGAAGCTCCCTCCGTGCCTCGGGCCGACGGACACCGATCTGTCCGCCGCGGTCTCCATAGCTTCCACCGCCGGGTGCGGCACCCCGCCGCGAACCCCTCGGTGTCCGCATGTTGGAACGGATTATCCCGGTTCCCGAGAACCGCTCCATCATGTAACCTGCACGAAATTTTGCACTCAAGCAGAGGGCCAACGTCGTCCCTCGGCACTTGCACATGCCAGATGACGACGACGGGAGAGCCGATGCGTACGCCGCGCCAGCCGTCCCAGCATTCCGCGAATGGCCAGAACCGGTCCTTCATGGATGCTCGCCCTGCTGCGCAGGGTATGTACGACCCCCGCAACGAGCACGACGCCTGTGGCGTCGGTTTCGTCGCCACTCTGACCGGCGAGGCGTCCCACACCCTGGTCGACCAGGCACTCACCGTGCTGCGCAACCTCGAGCACCGCGGTGCCACCGGCTCCGAGCCCGACTCGGGCGACGGCGCGGGCATCCTCTCCCAGGTGCCGGACGCCTTCCTCCGCGAGGTGGCCGGATTCGAACTGCCCGAGGCCGGGGCGTACGCCGTCGGTATCGCCTTCCTGCCGGTGGACGGCACCGAGGACGCCGTCTCGCGGATCGAGACGATCGCGACCGAGGAGGGCCTCACCGTCCTCGGCTGGCGCGAGGTCCCGGTCGCCCCGCAGATGCTGGGCGCCACCGCCCGGTCGACCATGCCGGTCTTCCGTCAGATCTTCGTGGCCGACGGCGAGTCGCAGGGCATCGCCCTCGACCGCCGCGCCTTCGTGCTGCGCAAGCGCGCCGAGCGCGAGGCCGCCGTCTACTTCCCGTCGCTGTCCGCGCGGACCATCGTTTACAAGGGCATGCTGACCACGGGCCAGCTGGAGCCCTTCTTCCCGGACCTGTCCGACCGCCGCTTCGCGTCCGCGATCGCGCTCGTGCACTCCCGGTTCTCGACGAACACCTTCCCGGCCTGGCCGCTCGCCCACCCGTACCGCTTCGTCGCGCACAACGGCGAGATCAACACGGTCAAGGGCAACCGCAACTGGATGGTCGCCCGCGAGTCCCAGCTCGCCTCCGGCCTGTTCGGCTCCTCCCCGGACCTGGAGCGGCTCTACCCGATCTGCACGCCGGACGCCTCCGACTCCGCCTCCTTCGACGAGGTCCTGGAGCTGCTGCACCTCGGCGGGCGCTCGCTGCCGCACTCCGTGCTGATGATGATCCCGGAGGCGTGGGAGAACCACGACTCCATGGACCCCGCCCGGCGCGCCTTCTACCAGTTCCACTCCACGATGATGGAGCCCTGGGACGGCCCCGCCTGCGTCACCTTCACCGACGGCACCCAGGTCGGCGCCGTGCTCGACCGCAACGGCCTGCGCCCCGGCCGCTACTGGGTCACCGACGACGGCCTCGTCGTGCTCGGCTCCGAGGTCGGCGTCCTCGACATCGACCCGGCCAAGGTCGTCCGCAAGGGCCGCCTCCAGCCCGGCCGCATGTTCCTCGTGGACACCGCCGAGCACCGCATCATCGAGGACGACGAGGTCAAGGCCCAGCTCGCGGCGGAGAAGCCGTACGCCGAGTGGATCGAGGCCGGCGAGATCGAGCTGTCCGACCTGCCCGAGCGCGAGCACATCGTGCACACCCACGCCTCGGTCACCCGACGCCAGCAGACCTTCGGGTACACCGAGGAGGAACTGCGCGTCATCGTCGCACCGATGGCCAAGGCAGGCGCCGAGCCGATCGGCTCCATGGGCACCGACTCGCCGATCGCCGCGCTCTCCGAGCGCCCCCGGCTGCTCTTCGACTACTTCACCCAGCTGTTCGCACAGGTCACCAACCCGCCGCTGGACGCGATCCGCGAGGAACTGGTCACCTCCCTGCGCAGCTCCCTGGGCCCGCAGGGCAACCTGCTGGACCCGACGGCCGCCTCCTGCCGCAGCGTCCTGCTGCCCTTCCCGGTCATCGACAACGACGAGCTGGCCAAGCTCATCCACATCAACGCCGACGGCGACATGCCCGGCTTCAAGGCCGCGACCCTCTCCGGTCTCTACCGGGTGCACGGCGGCGGCGACGCGCTCGCCGCGCGCATAGAGGAGATCTGCGCCGAGGCCGACGCCGCCATCGAGAACGGCGCCCGGCTGATCGTCCTGTCCGACCGCCACTCGGACGCCGAGCACGCCCCGATCCCGTCGCTGCTGCTCACCGCGGCCGTCCACCACCACCTCATCCGCACCAAGCAGCGCACCGAGGTGGGCCTGCTGGTCGAGGCCGGCGACGTCCGCGAGGTCCACCACGTCGCCCTGCTCATCGGCTACGGCGCCGCCGCCGTCAACCCGTACCTGGCCATGGAGTCCGTCGAGGACCTGGTCCGCGCGGGCACCTTCCTCCAGTCCGTCGACGGCGAGCCCGAGCAGGCCATCCGCAACCTGATCTACGCCCTCGGCAAGGGCGTCCTCAAGGTCATGTCCAAGATGGGCATCTCCACCGTCGCCTCCTACCGCGGCGCCCAGGTCTTCGAGGCCGTCGGCCTCGACGAGGCCTTCGTCGCCAAGTACTTCAACGGCACGGCCACCAAGATCGGCGGCGTCGGCATCGACGTCATCGCCAAGGAGGTCGCCGCCCGCCACGCCAAGGCGTACCCGGCCAGCGGCATCGCGCCCGCCCACCGGGCGCTGGACATCGGCGGCGAGTACCAGTGGCGCCGCGAGGGCGAGCCGCACCTGTTCGACCCGGAGACGGTCTTCCGCCTCCAGCACTCCACGCGCTCCGGCAAGTACGACACCTTCAAGAAGTACACCGAGCGTGTGAACGAGCAGTCCGAGCGGCTGATGACGCTGCGCGGCCTCTTCGGCTTCAAGAGCGACCGGCAGCCGATCCCCGTCGACGAGGTCGAGCCCGCCTCCGAGATCGTCAAGCGCTTCTCCACCGGCGCCATGTCGTACGGCTCCATCTCCCAGGAGGCGCACGAGACCCTCGCCATCGCCATGAACCAGCTGGGCGGCAAGTCCAACACCGGTGAGGGCGGTGAGGACCCGGAGCGCCTGTACGACCCGGCGCGCCGCTCCTCGATCAAGCAGGTCGCCTCCGGCCGCTTCGGCGTCACCAGCGAGTACCTGGTCAACGCGGACGACATCCAGATCAAGATGGCCCAGGGCGCCAAGCCCGGCGAGGGCGGCCAGCTGCCCGGCCACAAGGTGTACCCCTGGGTCGCCAAGACCCGGCACTCCACCCCCGGCGTCGGCCTGATCTCCCCGCCGCCGCACCACGACATCTACTCCATCGAGGACCTGGCCCAGCTGATCCACGACCTGAAGAACGCGAACCCGCAGGCGCGGATTCACGTCAAGCTGGTCTCCGAGGTCGGCGTCGGCACGGTCGCGGCGGGCGTCTCCAAGGCGCACGCGGACGTCGTCCTCATCTCCGGCCACGACGGCGGCACCGGGGCATCCCCGCTCACGTCGCTCAAGCACGCGGGCGGCCCCTGGGAGCTCGGCCTCGCCGAGACCCAGCAGACCCTGCTGCTCAACGGCCTGCGCGACCGGATCGTCGTCCAGACCGACGGCCAGCTCAAGACCGGCCGGGACGTCGTCATCGCCGCGCTGCTCGGCGCCGAGGAGTTCGGTTTCGCGACCGCGCCGCTCGTCGTCTCCGGCTGCGTCATGATGCGCGTCTGCCACCTGGACACCTGCCCGGTCGGCATCGCCACCCAGAACCCGACGCTGCGCGACCGGTTCTCCGGCAAGGCCGAGTACATCGTGAACTTCTTCCGGTTCATCGCCGAGGAGGTCCGCGAGATCCTCGCCGAGCTGGGCTTCCGCTCCATCGAGGAGGCCGTCGGCCACGCCGAGACCCTCGACGTCACCCGCGCCGTGAACCACTGGAAGGCGCAGGGCCTCGACCTGGAGCCGCTGTTCCACGTGCCCGCGCTGCCCGAGGGCGCGGTGCGCCACCAGGCCGTCGAGCAGGACCACGGCCTGGAGAAGGCGCTCGACAACCAGCTGATCAAGCTCGCGTCGGACGCGCTGGCCGCCTCCGACGCCACCGGCGCCGCGCCGGTGCGCGCCCAGGTCGCGATCCGCAACATCAACCGCACGGTCGGCACCATGCTCGGCCACGAGGTGACCAAGAAGTTCGGCGGCGCGGGCCTGCCCGACGACACCGTCGACATCACCTTCACCGGCTCCGCCGGCCAGTCCTTCGGCGCCTTCGTCCCGCGCGGCATCACGCTGCGCCTGGAGGGCGACGCCAACGACTACGTCGGCAAGGGCCTCTCCGGCGGCCGGGTGATCGTCCGCCCCGACCGGGGCGCCGACCACCTCGCCGAGTACTCCACGATCGCCGGCAACACCATCGGCTACGGCGCCACCGGCGGCGAGATGTTCCTGCGCGGCAAGGTCGGCGAGCGCTTCTGCGTCCGCAACTCCGGCGCGCTGGTCGTCTCCGAGGGCGTCGGCGACCACGGCTGCGAGTACATGACCGGCGGCCACGCGGTCGTCCTCGGCGAGACCGGGCGCAACTTCGCGGCCGGCATGTCCGGCGGCGTCGCCTACGTCGTCGACCTCGACCGCGACAACGTCAACGCGGGCAACGTGGGCGCGATCGAGGCGCTGGACGACGCCGACCGCGAGTGGCTGCACGACGTCGTGCGCCGGCACCAGGAGGAGACGGGCTCGACCGTCGCCGAGAAGCTGCTCGCCGAGTGGCCCGCCGCCGTGGAGCGCTTCAGCAAGATCATCCCCAGCACGTACAAGGCAGTGCTCGCCGCCAAGGACGCCGCCGAGCGAGCCGGTCTCTCCGAGACCGAGACCACCGAGAAGATGATGGAGGCGGCGACCAATGGCTGATCCCAAGGGCTTCCTGAACCACGGACGCGAGGTCGCCAAGACCCGCCCCGTCGAGGAGCGCGTCAAGGACTGGAGCGAGGTCTACGTCCCCGGCTCCCTGCTGCCGATCATCAGCAAGCAGGCCAGCCGGTGCATGGACTGCGGCATCCCGTTCTGCCACAACGGCTGCCCGCTCGGGAACCTGATCCCCGAGTGGAACGACTACGCCTACCGCGAGGACTGGTCGGCCGCGCAGGAGCGCCTGCACGCCACCAACAACTTCCCGGAGTTCACCGGCCGCCTGTGCCCGGCTCCGTGCGAGTCCGCGTGCGTGCTCGGCATCAACCAGCCGCCGGTCACCATCAAGAACGTCGAGGTCTCGATCATCGACAAGGCGTGGGAGACCGGGGACGTCGCCCCGCAGATCCCCGAGCGCCTGTCCGGCAAGACCGTCGCCGTCATCGGCTCGGGTCCGGCGGGTCTCGCCGCCGCCCAGCAGCTGACCCGGGCCGGCCACACGGTCGCCGTCTACGAGCGCGCGGACCGCATCGGAGGCCTCCTCCGGTACGGCATCCCCGAGTTCAAGATGGAGAAGCGGCACATCAACCGCCGCATCGAGCAGATGCGCGCGGAGGGCACCCGCTTCCGCACCGGCGTCGAGATCGGCCGCGACCTCAAGGCCACCGACCTCAAGAAGCGCTACGACGCCGTGGTCATCGCCGCCGGCGCCACCACCGCCCGCGACCTGCCGGCCCCCGGCCGCGAACTCAAGGGCATCTACCAGGCCATGGAGTACCTGCCCCTGGCCAACAAGGTCCAGGAGGGTGACTACGTCGCCCCGCCGATCACGGCCGAGGGCAAGCACGTCGTCGTCATCGGCGGCGGCGACACCGGCGCCGACTGCGTGGGCACCGCCCACCGCCAGGGCGCGGCCTCCGTCACCCAGCTGGAGATCATGCCCCGGCCGGGCGAGGAGCGGGACGCGGTGCGCCAGCCGTGGCCGACCTTCCCGATGCTCTACAAGGTCACCTCGGCCCACGAGGAGGGCGGCGAGCGGGTCTACGCCGTCTCCACCACCCACTTCGAGGGCGACGAGGACGGCAACGTCCAGTGGCTGCACATGAGCGAGGTCGAGTTCATCGACGGCAAGCTCACCCCGAAGCCGGGCACCGAGCGCAAGATCCCGGCCCAGCTGGTCACCCTCGCCATGGGCTTCACCGGCACCGACCGGGAGAACGGACTGGTCGACCAGTTCGGCCTGGAGCTCGACGAACGCGGTAACATCGCCCGGGACGCCGACTTCCAGACCAACGTGCCGGGTGTGTTCGTCGCCGGTGACGCCGGCCGCGGCCAGTCGCTCATCGTCTGGGCGATCGCGGAGGGCCGCTCGGCCGCCCGCGGCGCCGACAGCTTCCTGACCGGAGCCAGCGAACTGCCGGCCCCGATCCGCCCGACGGACCGCGCCCTCGCGGTCTGACGGACGGAACAACCGAAGAACGTCCCGCACAAAGGCGTGCGGAACACTGATGGCGCCTGCCCCGTCCCCGACCGGACAAAGGGCAGGCGCCGTCGCATGCGCCCCTACGGCAGTCGCTACGGCAGCCGGTACGTGTCCCCGTACATCTCCCACACCAGCGGCGTGTCCAGCTTCATGTTCCCGGCCTCCAGGAACCGGCGCTGCGCCGTGTCCACGCGGGAGGTGTCGATGCCCGGACGCTTCGCCCGCATGGCGTCCCGGCGGACGTCCAGGAAGGTCTTCAGGTAGGCCTTCTCGGCGCCGCCCTGCCCCGGCGTCTTCGCCTCGCGCATGGCCTGCTCACGCAGCCCGTAGAAGCCCTCGGCGTCCGTGTCGGGGCCGTGGAAGACCATCGCGTCGAAGTAGACGAACTGCCCCAGCGTGCCGAGACCGTCCAGCTTGGCCAGGCGGACCGCCGGTTCGAAGTAGACGCGGTCGCGCTCCTCCTCCTGGGCCGCACGGAACGCCGGGAGCTCCGCCTCCGCCTGCCAGGCGGCCGTGAAGCCGGGGTCGAGGCCCTCGTGGGAGTCGCTGCCGTCGACCTCGCGCAGGGCGGGCAGGTACTCCGCCAGGCCGTTGTCCGGGTGGGACTTCGTGTAGCGCTCGACCAGCGTGAGCAGGTCGTGCGTGCCCGTGCAGAAGCCGATGATGCCCGCCGTGTAGCCGCATCCGTCGCCCAGGTCCTCGATCGTGCCGTAGGAGGTGCGCCACTTGGTCGTCGAGTTCTCGGCGCTGGACACCAGCTGCTGGGCCAGCTCCCTCTTCGCGGGGGCGGCGAGCCCCGGCGGCAGGTCGGCGATCAGCGCGTCGTCCGCCTCCCGCTCCTCCTCCGCCCGGCTCTTGGCGTCCTCGCGGGACGACTGGGTGGTGGCCACGGGCGGCGTCACCGGGGCGTCGGCCGAGTCCGTCGGCATCACGAAGTACACCCCCGTGGCGATCACGGGAACGGCCGCGAGGAGCAGCACACCGGCACGTTTCATCGGGGAATACCTCTCATAGGGGAAGACCTCCGCCTGTCAGTTCCGACACCTTGACCGCCGCCGTCACCGCCAGCAGCACCACCAGCCCCGCGCACGCGCCCACCTGCACCGCCACCCGGCGCCCGCCCCGGGGAGCGTACGCGTACGCCAGGGCCAGCGCGCCGCCCACCAGCAGTCCGCCGAGATGGCCCTGCCAGGAGGTGAGCCCGGCGGACACCACCAGCCACAGCAGCAGCAACCCCATGAAACGGTTGACCGACGCCATGTCCGCGCCCAGCCGGCGGTGCAGGACGTAGTACGCGGCCGCCACGCCGAAGACCGCGCCCGACGCGCCGACCGAGGACTGCCAGGGGTCGTCGAACACCAGCTGCAGGACGGAACCACCGAGCGCCGACAGCAGATACAGGACGGCGAAACGGACCCGGCCGAGCATCAGCTCCACCACCCGCCCCAGCTGCCACAACGCGATCATGTTCATCGTGATGTGCAGAATCCCGAACGTCCCCTCGAACGGCGAGACGTGGAGGAAGGCGCCGGTGAGCATCCGCTCCCACTCGCCCCCGGCGACACCCTCCACCCGCAGCGGCCCGAAGACGAAGCGGGCGCCCTCGCCGGCGTAGTGGCCGCCGTCCGGGCCGACCAGCCGCGCGCCGACCATGGCGAACCGGTCCACGATCTCCGGCCGCACCACCTCCGCCAGATACGCGAGGACGTTGAGAGCGAACAGGACGTACGTCACCACGGGCGTCGTCGACACCCGGCCGCCGGCGATCGTCCGGGCCTGCCGGACCGACCGCGCCCCCTCCTTCACGCACTCGGGGCAGTGGTGGCCCACGGACGCCTCGCGCATGCAGTCCGGGCAGATGAAGCGCTCACAGCGGGTGCAGCGGACGTGGCACTCCACCGCGGGATGGCGGTAGCAGGTGGTGACGGTGGACTCGGAATCCACGGCCGGCTCCTCGGGGCGGGACGGACGGTGAGCCGGTGGGGTCGGCGGCGAACAAAATAGCGAATGCCTGTGGACGAGCTGAGAGGCGGGGTGCGCCGTGCCGTAACCTCGGCAGCCAGATGCCGTACGTACGGGGTGACGGGGGAGTCCGCATGGCCGCCATCAGTCTCACCAAGGTGCGGGAGACCGCGCCGGCGCTGGTCGATCCGTACAAGAGCGCCGGGGTGTCGCTGACCAAGCACGGGCTGGAGGGGACACGGGCGGCGGTCTACCTCGTCGTCGACTACTCCGGGTCGATGAAGCCGTACTACAAGGACGGCAGCGTGCAGGCGCTCGCCGACCGGGTGCTCGGGCTGTCCGCGCACCTCGACGACGACGGCACCGTGCCGGTGGTGTTCTTCTCCACGGACGTCGACGCCGTCACTGAGATCGCGCTCGCCGACCACCAAGGCCGCATCGAGCGGATCGTGGCCGGCCTCGGGCACATGGGCAAGACCAGCTACCACCTGGCCATGGACGCCGTGATCGACCACTACCTCGACAGCGGCGCCCACCACCCCGCCCTGGTCGTCTTCCAGACCGACGGCGGCCCGATCAACCGGCTCGCCGCGGAGCGGTACCTGTGCAAGGCGGCGCCGCTGCCGCTGTTCTGGCAGTTCGTCGGCTTCGGCGACCCGGGCAGCCGCCAGTTCGAGTACCTGCGCAAGCTCGACGAACTGGCGGTGCCGGGCAAACGGGTCGTCGACAACGCCGGGTTCTTCCACGCGGGCCGCGACCCGAAGAAGGTGACCGACGCCGAGCTGTACGACCAACTGGTGGGCGAGTTCCCCAAGTGGCTGGTGGCCGCACGCGCGCAGGGCATCGTACGGCCTGCCTGAGACAGGGCCGGCGGCTCAGCGGCTCAGCGGCTCAGCGCGAATCCCAGCACCACACCCGCCGACACCTCCACCATCCCCGGCGCCAGGTCCCCGGCCGAGCCGCCGCCCCCGCCGCCGTGGCCGCGGTACTGGACGAAGGAGTCGGCGTCCACGTCCTGGATGTGCACCACCGGACCCAGCCGCACACCCGCCTCCTCCGTGTACACGTCGGCCTTGCGCCGCGCGGCGGCCACGGCCCTGCGGCGGGCCTCGTCGCGCATCGCCGGCTTGTCGTGCACGTCGAACTCGACGCTGTCGATGCGGTGCGCGCCCGCCTCGACCGCGTCCACGATCAGCCGCTGGAGGTCGTCCAGCGCCCCGGTCTCCACGGAGTACGAGGCCTGACAGCGGTAGCCGGCGAACGTCCGCTCACCGCCGTAGCCGTTGTACTCCGAGCTGAGCGTGAGCCGGGAGCCCGAGACGGAGGTGTCCGGTATCCCGTGCCGGCGCAGCACCTCGCGCAGCCGTGTCACGGCCGTCCCCGCCTCCTGGAAGGCCCCGTCCGGCGAGGGCTCCAGCACGTCCACCGCCAGCTTCACCCGCACCAGCTGCGGTTCGACCCGCACACTGCCCGCACCGAACACACTGAGCCCCCAGGGCTCCCTGATCGTCTCCGTCATGCGCGCATTGAAGCACCGTTCGCCGGTCCGTGTGCCGGTCCATGTCCCGGTCCACGTCCCGGTCCATGTGCCGGTCTACGTGTCGCACTCCAGCACCGTCCGGCACAGCCCGCACCGCGCCCGTACCCGCCCCCGCACCGGCACCCTGATCCGCTGATGACAGGTCGGACAGGGGAACGACACCCGCAGCGGCTCGCGCCCGCCCGGCGTGAAGGAGTACGGGCCCTCCGCCGGAGGGACGGGGGCGGCATGCGGGTCCTGCGCGTGGCGGCGGTCCCGGGCGTAGCGGCGGCGGCCCGCCCAGCCGGCCGCGGTGAGCGGCGGCTGCTGCTCGTCCCGGCGGGCCCTGGCCATGCCCTTGACGTACGCCGTGTAGGCCTGCGGACTCGTGAACCACACCGACGGGTCCTCACCGAAGACCAGCGCCCGCTTGGCCAGGACGTAGCCGAACTCCTCCGGCGTCAGATACCCGAGCTTCTGGGACGACGCCGAGTCCTCCCGGTAGGCGTCCAGCAGGAGCCAGCCGGCGCCCAGGTACGCCGTCGCGGTGTCGGTGAGGATCTCGTTGTCCCGGGTGCCGGGGAAGGACAGGTCGAGGCGGTGCAGATACACGTGCATCACCTCGTGCGCGAGGGCCGCGCCGATGTCCCGGCGATGGGTGCGGAAGCGGTCGTTCAGCTCGATGAAGTACTCGGGCCCCGCCGCCAGCTCGACACTCGCCGCGTGCGTCATCTCCCGGAAGGAGACGATCATCCGGGCGTCGGGGAGACGGTAGTGACGCACCAGTTCGTGGGCCACCCGCTGGGTGCCCAGGTACAGGTCGTCGGTGTCGCAGAACGCCACGTCGGCCGGGGCCACGCTGGCCGAGAACGTCTGCACGGTGTCGTAGGACAGCCGCTTGTAGAGCGCGGTGACGGCGGCCCGCACCGTCTCCAGGTGCGGGTAACCGTGCTCCACCGGTCCGCCGTTCGCCACGTCTGAACCCCCAAGACGCCTGAACCCTTCTCCCACTGTACGAGGAGGACCGCTGTACGGGCAGCGCCGCACCGCCACCCGCGGCGCCCGGCACAAACCGTTCGCCCCGCGCTCCGGCCCACGGCACAATCCGGAACCGTGACCAGCGAACAGCACTCCGTCGCCGCCGCCTCCCTGCGCGTGGGCGGCGCGGACGACGACCTGGAACAGCGGCTCGACGACGAGCTGACCGCCTTCAACACCGCGGCCGCCGGCGGCGCGCGGACCGAACCCCTCACCGTGCGCGTCACCGACGAGTCGGGCGCCCTGGTCGGCGGGCTCACCGCCTGGACCTGGTGCACCCTCGCCTCCGTGGACATGCTGTGGGTGTGCGAGGAGCAGCGGCAGGCCGGCTGGGGGAGCCGGCTGATGCGGGCGGCGGAGGAGGAGGCGGTCCGGCGCGGCTGCACCGACATGATCGTATCCACGTACACCTTCCAGGCGCCCGGCTTCTACCCGAGGCTCGGTTTCCGGGAGCGGGGGCGCGTCGAGGGCGTGCCCGGCGGACACGAGGACGTGTACTTCCACAAGCGGATCGGGGCGGGCGGCAGCGGCGGCGTTCTCGGGGCCTGAGACGGACTGCGACGGCCCGGGGTCCGCCCGTAGGGTTGGCGCCCATGACCACCAGCCACACCGGTACCGGTGCCGTCGACCCCGCCGTCCGCGAGGAACTGGCCCGGCTGCGGGACAGCATCGACAACATCGACGCGGCCGTCGTCCACATGCTCGCCGAGCGCTTCAAGTGCACCCAGCAGGTCGGCCACCTCAAAGCCGGGCACCAGCTGCCGCCCGCCGATCCGGCGCGTGAGGCGAAGCAGATCGCCCGGCTGCGAGCCCTCGCCGAGAGCGCCAAACTGGACCCGGCGTTCGCCGAGAAGTTCCTGAACTTCATCATCGCCGAGGTGATCCACCACCACGAGCGCATCGCGGAGAGCAACGGCAACGGCAACGGCAACGAGAACGGCAACGAGAACGGCAACGGCAAGGCCCCGGCCGCCGGCTGAGTCCCGGCCGAGTCCCGAGCTGCCCCGCGCCCCTCGCCCACGGGGGGCGCACGCCGGGGGCGCGGCGGCCTCGTACGGACCGGACATAATCCGCGTACCCATCCGCCTCTGTGCGCTGCCGACGGCATCAGGCAGCATGTCGTGCATGTCCGTACTGACGCGCGACGAAGCGCAGACCCGTGCCCGGCTCCTCGACGTCCACCACTACGCGATCGACCTCGATCTGACCCGTGGGGACGAGACCTTCGGCTCCCGCACCGTCATCCGGTTCACCGTCCGCGGCGACACGGACACCACGGACACCTTCGTCGAGGTCAAGCCCGCCGAGCTGCGCACCGCCACCCTGGACGGACACCCCCTCGACCCGGACACCCTCGACGAGAACCGGCTGGCGCTGAAGAACCTCACCCCCGGCGAGCACGAGCTGCGCGTCGAGGCGGCCATGCGCTACTCCAGCACCGGCGAGGGCATGCACCGCTTCACCGACCCCGCCGACGGCGAGACCTACGTCTACACGCAGCTGTTCCTGGACGACGTCCAGCGCGTCTTCGCCGCCTTCGACCAGCCCGACCTCAAGGCCGTCTTCGACCTGACCGTCACGGCGCCCCAGGGCTGGACCGTCCTGTCCAACGGCGTCACCGAGCACACCGGCGAAGGCCACTGGAAGGCCGCCACCACACCGCCGGTCTCCACCTACCTCGTCGCCGTCGCCGCCGGCCCCTGGCACTCCGTGCGCACCGAACACCGCGGCCTGCCCTTCGGCATCCACTGCCGCCGCTCCCTCGCCCCCCACCTGGACGCCGACGCCGAAGAACTGTTCGAAGTCACCCGCGGCTGCTTCGACCGGTACCACGAGAAGTTCACCGAGCCCTACCCCTTCGACTCCTACGACCAGGCGTTCGTCCCCGAGTTCAACGCCGGCGCCATGGAGAACCCGGGCCTGGTCACCTTCCGCGACGAGTTCGTCTTCCGGTCCGCCGTCACCGACACCCAGCGGCAGACCCGCGCCATGGTCATCGCCCACGAGATGGCCCACATGTGGTTCGGCGACCTCGTCACCCTCCGGTGGTGGGACGACATCTGGCTGAACGAGTCCTTCGCCGAGTACATGGGCTACCAGACCACCGCCGAGGCCACCCGCTTCACCGAGACCTGGACCGACTTCGGCGTCACCCGCAAACCCTGGGGCTACGACGCCGACCAGCGCCCCACCACCCACCCCGTCGCCCCCGAGAACGTCGAGGACACCGCCTCCGCCCTCCTCAACTTCGACGGCATCTCCTACGCCAAGGGCGCCTCCGCCCTGCGGCAACTCGTCACCTGGCTCGGCGAGAAGGACTTCCTCGCCGGCATCAACATCCACTTCGAGCGGCACAAGTTCGCCAACGCCACCCTCGCCGACTTCATCGACTCCCTCGCCGCCGCCACCGACCGCGACGTGCACGCCTGGGCCGACGCCTGGCTGCGCACCACCGGCGTCGACACCCTCGCCCCGCGCGTCACCGGCGACAACGGCAGCCGCGCGCTCACGGTCGACCGCACCGGCACCCGCCCCCACCGCATCGCCGTCGGCCTCTACGACCAGGACCTCACCGACGAGGGCCGGCTCACCCTGCGCGAACGCCTCGACCTCGACGTACCCCGGGCCGAACCCCGCCCCATCGGCAAGCGCCCCGCCCTCGTCGTCCTCAACGACGGCGACCTGAGCTACGCCAAGATCCGCTTCGACACCGAGTCCTTCGAAGCCCTGCGCACCGGCCTGTCCGGCCTGCCCGACCCGCTCACCCGCGCCGTCGTCTGGAACGCCCTGCGCGACGCCGTCCGCGACGGCGAACTCCCCGCCCGCGCCTACCTGGACATCGCCCGCACCCACCTCCCGTACGAGACCGACCTCGCCCTCGTCGACGGCGTCCTCGCCTTCGCCTCCGCCCAGGCCGCCGACCGCTACGTCACCCCCGAACAGCGGCCCGCCGCCCTCGCCACCCTCACCGACCTGTGCCGCGACCTCATCCGCCGCACCGAGGACGGTGACCACCCCGGCCTGCGCCTCATCGCCGTACGCCACCGCATCGCCACCGCCGCCCACCCCGACACCATCGCCGCCTGGCTCGCCGACGGCACCGTCCCCGGCGGCCCCGAACTCGACCCCGAACTGCGCTGGCGCATCCTCACCCGCCTCTCCGTCCTCGGCGCCACCGACGAGAGGGCCATCACCGCCGAACTCGAACGCGACCCGAGCGCCACCGGCCAGGAGGGCGCCGCCCGCTGCCGCGCCGCGCTGCCCGACCCCGAGGCCAAGAGCCGCGCCTGGCAAGCCATGTTCGCCACCGACGACCTCTCCAACTACCTCTTCACCGCCACCGCCCAGGGCTTCTGGCAGCCCGAACAGGCCGACCTCGTACGGGACTACGTACCGCGCTACTACGCCGAGGCGGTCGCCGTCGCCGCCCGCCGCGGCCCCGCCATCGCCGACGCCGCCGGCCGCTGGGCCTTCCCCGTCCACGCCGTCGACGCCGACAACCTGCGCCTCGGCCAGGACTGCCTGACCGACGCCGACCCGATCCCCGCCCTGCGCCGCAAGCTCGCCGACCAACTCGACGACCTGGCCCGCGCCCTGCGAGTACGGGAAGCGGACACGCACTGACCCGGACGCGGCCGGTCCCCGACCCCGGGGGACCGGCCGCGGGATACCCCTTTCGGGTTGTGATCTTGGGCTGTCCGGGCGTACGCGCACATCCGCGTACAAGCTGGAACTCCCTCGTCCCCGCGCCCGGAGGACAGCCATGGGCCTGCCGCCCCTCGCCTCGGGCCCGCACGGCCCCGACGCCCTGCGGCCCCTGCTCGACACCGTGCTCGACGCGCTGCGCACCGGCGCGGCCACCCGCGGAGGACCACTGCCCGCGGGCGGCCCGGACACCGTCGCCGCCCGGGTGGCGGACGCGGCCGGCGAGATCCTGCCCGACCTCGGCGAACCCGAGGCACTCCGCGTCCTGGTCACCGCCCTCGCCGAGGGCGCCGCCGACCCCGGCCACCCACTGTGCGCCGCCCACCTGCACGGCCCGCCCCTCGCCGTCGCCGCAGCCGCCGACCTCGCCGCGAGCGTCCTCAACCCGTCCCTCGACTCCTGGGACCAGGCACCCGCCGCCTCCGCGCTGGAAGCCCTCGTCACCCGCACCCTGGCCCGGGAGACCGGCGCCGCCGACGCCCTCGTCACCACCGGCGGCACCGAGTCCAACCAACTCGCCGTCCTGCTCGCCCGCGAAGCGCACGGCGCGGGCCTGCGGCTCATCCACGGAGCCAACGCCCACCACTCGGTGCCCCGCGCCGCCTGGCTCCTTGGCCTGCCCGAACCCGTCGTCGTCCCCGCCCCCGCAGGCACCCTCGACCCCGCCGCCCTCGACGAAGCCCTCACCCAGGTCCCCGGACCGCACCTCGTCGTCGCCACCGCCGGCACCACCGACGCCGGACTCATCGACCCCATGCCCGACATCGCCGACCGCTGCGCCGCCCACGACGCCCGCCTGCACGTGGACGCCGCCTACGGCGGAGGCCTCCTCCTCAGCGACCGCCACCGCCCCAAACTGGCCGGACTGGACGCCGCCCACACCGTCGCCCTCGACCTGCACAAACTCGGCTGGCAGCCGATCGCCGCCGGCCTCCTCACCGTCGCGGACGCCGCCGACCTCGCCGCGCTCCACCACCGCGCCCACTACCTCAACGCCGACGACGACACCGACGCCGGACTCCCCGACCTCCTCGGCCGCTCCCCGCGCACCAGCCGCCGCCCCGACATCCTCAAGATCGCCGTCACCCTCAAAACCCTGGGACGCGGCGGCATCGGCGCACTCGTCGACGACGTCTGCCTGCTCGCCGAACGGTTCGCCGCCCTCGTCCACGACCACCCCGGCTTCGAACTGCACGCCCCGCCCACCATCAGCACGGTGCTGTTCCGTCCCGCCCACGCCACCGACGAAGCCGTCGCCGCCGTACGCCGCACCCTGCTCACCACCGGCGGCGCCGTCCTCGGCCGCGCCCGCGCCGACGGCCGGCTCTGGCTCAAGGCGACCCTGCTCAACCCCCACACCCGGCCCGACGACCTGGCCGCCCTCCTGACCCTCGTGACCCGTGTGGAAAACCCCCCGGAAGGACCCGCCCCGCGATGAACACCACCCCGCACCCCGCGCCCGACGCCCCCCGCGACCTCGTCGGCATCGGCATCGGCCCCTTCAACCTCTCCCTCGCCGCGCTCGCCGACCCCCTCACCGGCCTCGACACCGTCTTCTACGACCAGCGCCCCGCCTTCCACTGGCACCCCGGCCTGCTCATCGACGGCGCACGCGTCCAAGTGCCCTTCCTCGCCGACCTGGTCACCCTCGCCGACCCGGCCAGCCCCTGGACCTTCCTCAACCACCTCCGGGCCCGAGAACGCCTCTTCCCCTTCTACTTCGCCGAACGCTTCCACATCCAGCGCGCCGAATACGACGCGTACTGCCGCTGGGTCGCCGAGAACCTCCCCTCCCTCCACTTCCACCACCAGGTCGACGCCGTCCGCTGGAACCCCGAACGCGACCTCTTCGAAGTCGACTACACCCAACTCGACGCCGACGGAGAAGCCGAGGCCCTCGGCCGCACCCACACCCGCAACATCGTCCTCGGCGTCGGCACCGAGCCCTACGTCCCCGACCCGCTCAGACCCCTCGTCGACGCCCCCGGCGTCCCCGTCGTCCACGCCGCCGACTACCTCGACCACCGCGAGACACTCCTCGCCGCCGAACACATCACCGTCATCGGCACCGGCCAGTCCGGCGCGGAGATCTTCCTCGACCTGCTCCGCCACCGGCCCCCCGGCCGCGAGAAACTGCACTGGCTCGGCCGCACCGAGGCCTTCGCGCCCATGGAGTACTCCAAACTCGGCCTGGAGCACTTCACCCCCGACTACACCCGCTACTTCCACGGCCTGGCCGAACCCGTCCGCGACCGGCTCGTCGCCTCCCAATGGCAACTCCACAAGGGCATCGACGCCGACACCACCGCCGCCATCCACGACGAGCTCTACCGGCGCACCCTCGACGGCGGCTGGCCCGACACCGTCCTCACCCCCGGCGTCCACGTCCGCACCGCCGGCCGCATCGCCACCACCAAAGTCGAACTGCACCTCGAACACGCCCAGCAGCAGACCCGCACCCGCCTCACCACCGGCGCCGTCGTCCTCGCCACCGGCTACCGTGAACGCCCCCTCGGCCGCGTCCTCGCCGGACTCGATCCCTACATGCGGCGCGACAGCCACGAACGCCCCCGCGTCGACGAACGCTTCCGCCTCGTCCTCGACCCCTCCGTCACCGGCCGGGTCTACGTCCAGAACGCCGAAACACACACCCACGGAGTCGGCGCCCCCGACCTCGGCCTCGCCGCCTGGCGCAGCGCGACCATCCTCAACGACCTGACCGGACAGGAGCCCTACCCGCTGCCCGGCCGCACCGCCTTCACCACCTTCGGCCTCGAACACGGACAGCCCCGGATCCCGGCCGCGCGCCGACACCGGACGCTCACCCCACTGGCGGACGGAATCTGAGGCTGCCCCGGCCGGAAACGGACTCAGAACACCGGCACACCGTCCCGCGTCAACGACCAGCCGACGGACGCGAAGTCCCTCGGATCCAGCACACCCTTCGCCGTCGCCCACTCGGCGATCCGCGTACGGATCTCCGTCGACTCCGCCCACAGCTCCCTGGCCGACGCCACATGCGGGAACGCGCCACCGCCGTTGGCCCGGTAGTTGTTCACCGCCAGCACGAACTGCCGCGCGTCGTCCAGCGGAGCCCCGGCGTACGCGAGATTCCTGACGCGCGACCCGGCGGCCCGCGCGATGTCGATCTCGTACGTCAGCCCCGACACGTAGTCGTAGTTGTAATCCGGGCGGCCGCCCGCGTTGGTCAGCTTGTCCACGTCCACCGGCGCGCCGGCCGCCGTCCGGACGTAGTACTCCGCCGAGTACTCCAGGTACGCCCGCAACTGGGCACCCGTCATCAGCTTGGCCACCAGGGTGTTGTCGTACACGTACAGGCTCGACAGGTCCCGGATCGTCACGTCCCCGGCCGGGATCTCGGACGTCCGCGAGAAAGGCGAGGCCTGCGCCAGCACCGGCAGCGACGCGTACTCCGTACCCGCCAGCGCCTCCCTGACCACGTCCTCCTGGACCTTGGTGATCAGGTCGATGATCGGCGCGTCCTTGTAGCGCGCCTCCACCGTCGTCAGCGTCTCGGTGGCCGTGCCGACCACCTGGTTGACGTACGCCACGACCTTCGCGTGCTCGTCCGTGAGCAGCTTCGTGATCCGGGGGTCGTCCTCGACGGTGTTCGAGTTCCGCAGCGACGCCTTGACCGACTCCACGTGCCAGCGGCCCCGCTCGAAGACCAGCTCGAAGTCGAAGAGGGCGAGCCGCTCGGCGTAGCACAGCGGCTCCGACAGCACGACCGTCTTCCCGGTCTCCTCGTTCACGACCTTCAGCTCCGCGATCTCCGTGTGCGCGTGCCCCACGAGGATCGCGTCGATACCCGGCACCTGCCTGGCCACGTTGGCCGCCGCGTTCTCGACGTACGGGATCTGGTCACCGTAGGACGACGTGCCCGACGACCCGGAATGCGCCGACACCACCACCACGTCCGCGCCCATCGAACGCAGCTTCGGCACCCACTTCGCCGCCTGCTCCTCAAGCCCCGGGAAAGCCAGCTTCCCCTGCACATACGCCTTGTCCCAGATCGCGATGCCCGGGTTGGTCAGCCCCAGCACCGCCACCTTCACCGGCGGCGCGCCCTTCACCCGGAACGTCTTCATGAAGTACGGCGGGAACGCCGGCTTCAGCGTCTTCGCGTCCACCGCGTTCGCCCCGAGCAGCGGAAAATCGCACTGCTCCTCGAACTTCCGCAGCGTCTCGATGCCGTAGTTGAACTCGTGGTTGCCGAGCGCCACCGCGTCGTACCCGATCGCGTTCATCGCCTGCGCCATCGGATGCACCGGGCCGCCCTCGGCGGTGATCGGGTCGACCTTCGCGTAGTAGTACGTCAGCGGGGTGCCCTGGATGGTGTCGCCCGCGTCCAGCAGCAGCGTGTTGCGGCGGCCCTTCTCCTCACGGACCTGGTCCACCAGCGTGGAGACCCGGGCCAGGCCCTGGGCGTTGCCCGCCGCGTCCGCGTACTCGGCGTCCTTGAAGTAGTCCCAGTTGAAGACGTGCCCGTGCAGGTCGGTGGTGCCCAGCACCGTCAGCGCGTACCGCTTCGGCTTCCCGCGGCCCCGGTGCGCGGGGACCGCCCCGGCCGCCGGAGCCGCCGCCGCGCCGGCCAGCGCGACACCCGCCCCCGTCACGGCGGACCTGCTCAGGAACTTCCGGCGGTTCAACGGCATGGCTGACTCTCCTCGGTGACCCGTGCCCATGATTGGCGACGCGCGTAGATTCTGTCCTGAACATGGCGCCTGTCAAGGGTGAGAGCCGATTCGAATGCTCATCGGAGCGGCCCGGCGCACAATTCAACACTTGTCAATAGCCCTTTACTCAAAGGTTGTTGAGTGGTCATGCGTGGCCAATTCGCTACCGGTCGGTAAGTCATAGGCTCGACTCATGCGCCGAGCAAAGATCGTCTGCACTCTTGGGCCCGCCACCGACACATACGACCAGATCAAGGACCTGGTCGATGCCGGCATGGACATCGCCCGCTTCAACTTCAGCCACGGCACCCACGCCGAACACGAAGAGCGCTATCGCCGTGTCCGGAAGGCGTCCGACGAAACCGGCCGCAGCGTCGGCACCCTCGCCGACCTTCAGGGCCCGAAGATCCGGCTCGGCCACTTCGCCGAAGGCCCCGTACTCCTTGAACGCGGCGACACCTTCACCATCACCGTCGAAGAAGGCGTCCACGGCGACCGCCACACCTGCGGCACCACCTACGCCGGCCTCGCCGCCGACGTCACCCCCGGCGAACGCGTCCTCGTCGACGACGGCAAGGTCTGCCTGGAGGTCACCGAAGTCGACGGCCCCAGGGTGCGTACGACGGTGATCGAGGGCGGCATGGTCTCCGACCACAAGGGCCTCAACCTCCCCGGCGTCGCCGTGTCCGTCCCCGCCCTCTCCAAGAAGGACGAGGACGACCTGCGCTGGGCACTGCGCAACGGCTTCGACGTCATCGCCCTCTCCTTCGTCCGCAGCGGACGCGACGTCCTCGACGTCCACCGCATCATGGACGAGGAGGGCCGCCGCCTCCCCGTCATCGCCAAGGTCGAGAAACCGCAGGCCGTCGAGAACATCGAGGACATCGTCGCCGCCTTCGACGGCATCATGGTCGCCCGCGGCGACCTCGGCGTCGAAATGCCCCTCGAACAGGTCCCCATCGTCCAGAAGCGCGCCATCAAACTCGCCAAGCGCAACGCCAAGCCGGTCATCGTCGCCACCCAGATGCTCGACTCCATGATCGACAACGCCCGGCCCACCCGCGCCGAGGCCTCCGACGTCGCCAACGCCGTCATCGACGGCACGGACGCCGTCATGCTGTCCGGCGAGACGAGCGTCGGCAAACACGCGACCGACACGGTGCGCACGATGGCCAAGATCGTCGAGGCGGCCGAGGAGGACATCCTCGCCAAGGGCCTGCCCCCGCTGACCGAACGCAACAAGCCCCGCACCCAGGGCGGCGCCGTCGCCCGCGCGGCGGCGGAGATCGGCGACTTCCTCGGCGCGAGGTACCTGGTCGCCTTCACCCAGTCCGGCGACACCGTCCGCCGCCTCTCCCGCTACCGCTCACCCATCCCGCTGCTCGCCTTCACCCCCGAGCCGGCGACACGCTCACAGCTCAGCCTGACCTGGGGCGTGGAGACCTTCCTCGGCCCCCACGTGGACTCCACGGACGCGATGGTCGACCAGGTGGACGAACTCCTCACCCGCTACGGGCGCTGCGAGAAGGGCGACGTCGTGGTCATCACGGCCGGCTCGCCACCCGGGGTGTCGGGCACGACGAACCTGGTCCGAGTGCACCACATCGGAGAGGACGACAGTCCCCGGTAGGCCGGTCGTCAGTACCTGGCTCTGACGTGGGCGTCCGAGTTGTCGACCTTAGAAATGAAGGAAAAGTGCCCCGGGTGGGATTCGAACCCACGCTGTCGGTGGTTTGAGCACCGTGTCTCTACCGCTGGACTACCGAGGCGTCCTGTAAAACAAAGGTTGGCGGTCACCCGCCGTGCCCCCACCTTATCGCAGCTAGGTACGCTCTTGTCAGCAGTACCGCCTGCCCCGGAACAAGGAGCGCCACGTGACCGCCCCCGAGTCGCCCCAGCCCGTAGACGTGCCCGAAGACGACCAGTCGCACGTGCCTCCGCTGACGACCCGTGTTGTCATCGCCGAGGACGAGGCCCTGATCCGGTTGGATCTCAAAGAGATGCTGGAGGAGGAGGGGTACTCCGTCGTCGGTGAGGCCGGTGACGGTGAGGAGGCCGTGGAGCTGGCTCGGGAGCACAGGCCCGACCTGGTGATCCTCGACGTGAAGATGCCCAAGCTGGACGGCATCTCCGCGGCCGAGAAGATCGCCGAGGAGAGCATCGCGCCGGTGCTGATGCTGACCGCGTTCTCGCAGCGCGACCTGGTGGAGCGTGCCCGGGACGCCGGGGCGATGGCGTATCTGGTGAAGCCGTTCAGCAAGAGTGACGTCGTTCCGGCGATCGAGATGGCCGTCTCGCGGTTCACGGAGCTGAAGGCGCTGGAGAAGGAGGTCGCGGACCTCAGTCTGCGGCTGGAGACCCGGAAGCTGGTGGACCGGGCGAAGTCGGTGTTGCAGACGGAGTACGGCCTGACGGAGCCGGCGGCGTTCCGGTGGATTCAGAAGACGTCGATGGACCGGCGGATGTCGATGCAGCAGGTGGCGGAGGCGGTCATCCAGGACGCCGAGGAGAAGAAGGCGTCCAAGGGCTGAGGCCCCGGAGCGTGCGCGAGGCCCGCGTCCCCACTGGGGGCGCGGGCCTCGTCGTAGGGCTACCGGCTCAGTCCTCGCCGAGGTAGGCCTTGCGGACCGATTCGTCGTGGAGGAGGTCCTGTCCGCTGCCGGACAGGACGATGTTGCCGACTTCCATGACGTGGCCGTGGTCGGCGAGGGAGAGGGCGGCCTGGGCGTTCTGCTCGACGAGCAGGATGGTGGTGCCCTGGGATTTCAGCTCGGCGACCGTCGTCATGATCTTCTGCATCATGATCGGTGAGAGGCCCATGGAGGGTTCGTCGAGCATGAGCAGTTTGGGCTGGGACATCAGGGCGCGGCCCATGGCGAGCATTTGCTGTTCGCCGCCGGAGAGGGTGCCCGCGGCCTGCTTCCGGCGTTCGCCGAGGATGGGGAAGAGGTCGTAGGCGCGCTGGATGTCCTTCTCGATGCCTGGTTTGTCGTTGCGGAGGAAGGCGCCGAGGCGGAGGTTGTCCTCGATGGTCATGCGGGGGAAGATGTGCCGGCCCTCGGGGGAGTGGGCGAGCCCCAGGGAGACGACCTGGTGTGCGGGGACCTTCTTGAGCGACTTGCCGCCGAACTTGATCTGTCCGCCGACCGGCTTGAGGAGGCCGGAGAGGGTGCGCAGGGTGGTGGTTTTGCCGGCGCCGTTGGTGCCGATGAGGGTGACGACTTCGCCGGCGTCGACTTTGAACGAGATGCCTTTGACGGCTTCGATCTTGCCGTAGGCGACGCGGAGGTCCTCGACCTCGAGCAGTGCGGTCATCGGTCGTTCTCCTTGCCGGCCGCGGTGTCCGTGGTGGTGTCGGCCTGGGCGTGGGCCTCGGCGGCTTCCACTTCGGCTGCTTCCGCGGCGCCGGGGTCGTTCGCGAGGGGTTCGCCGAGGTAGGCGGCGATGACCCGCTCGTCGCCCTGGACGGTCGCGCTGTCGCCCTCGATGAGCTTCTCGCCCTGTACGAGGACGGCGACGCGGTCGCAGAGGTTGAAGATGAAGCGCATGTCGTGCTCGATGACGAGGACGGCGATGCCCTGGTCGCGGATGGCGAAGACGAGTTCCTCGGTGGCTCGTGTCTCCTGGGGGTTCATGCCTGCCGTGGGCTCGTCCAGGAGGAGAAGGCCCGGTTCGCTGGCGAGGGCGCGGGCGATTTCCAGCTTGCGCTGCTCGCCGTAGGGCAGGTTCCGTGCGAGGTGTTCGGCCTTTCCGGCGAGGCCGACGAACTCCAGGAGTTCCATGGCGCGTTCGCGGGAGGTGGCCTCGGCCTTGTGGAAGCCGGGGCCGCGCAGGACGGCTGACCAGAAGCCTTCCTTGGTGCGGGTGTGGCGGCCGACGAGGACGTTCTCCAGGACTGTCATGTTGGCGAAGAGCCGGATGTTCTGGAACGTCCGCGCGATGCCGGCGGCCGTGACCTTGAAGGACTTGGCGGGCAGTACCTGGCCCTTGAAGCGGACTTCGCCCTCGGTGGGTATGTAGAGGCCCGTCAGGCAGTTGAAGAAGGTGGTCTTGCCGGCGCCGTTGGGGCCGATGAGGCCGACGATCTCGCCGCTGTTGACGGTGAGGTCCACGCCGTTGACGGCGGTGAGTCCGCCGAAGCGCATGGTGACGCCGCGTGCGTCGAGGACGGTGGCGCCGGGGGCAGGGGCGCCCGGGGTGCTGTCCTTGGTGGTGGTGTCGGTGGTCATGGTGGTCAGGCCCCTGTCTTGCCGAGGACTGCGGGCGCTTCGGCCTTGTCGTGGAATTCCAGTTGGCGGCGCCGGTTGGGGATGAGGCCTTCGGGTCGGAACCGCATGAGCAGGACGAGCGCGAGTCCGAAGGCGAGAAGCTGGTAGTCGCCGAGGAACTGGAGCTTGTTGGGGATGAGGAAGAGCAGTGCGGCGCCGAGGAGCGGTCCGCCGATGGTGCCCATGCCGCCGAGGACGACCGCGGCGAGGAGGAACGCGGAGTTGGGCGGTGTCGTACCGGCGAAGAGGTACTGCTCGGGGGTCACGGTGTAGGTGACGTGTGCCTGGACGGTGCCGGCGAGGCCGGCGAGGGCGGCGCCGACGGCGAACGCGATCAGTTTGACGCGGAAGCCGTTGATGCCCATGGCGAGGGCGGCGGTCTCGTCCTCGCGGATGGCGACCCAGGCCCGGCCGATGCGGGAGTCGCTGCTGCGTCGGAAGACGAGGACGACGACGGCGGTGATGATCAGCATCAGGAAGAAGTAGTTGGCGAACCGGCCGATGGTGACGCCGAGGATGTCGTGCCGGGCGCCGAGGTCGAATCCGAGGATCTTCAGGTCCGGCACGGCCGAGATGCCGTTGGAGCCGTTGGTGATGTCGGGTCCGGAGGTGCCGTCCATGTTGAGGACGGCGATGCGGAAGATCTCTCCGAAGCCGAGGGTCACGATGGCGAGGTAGTCACCGCGCAGCCGCAGGGTCGGGGCGCCGATCAGTACGCCGAAGATCAGTGAGGCGGCGGCGCCGACCAGGACGGCGGCCCAGAAGGGGAAGTGGACGCCGAAGGGGGAGCTGGGCGAGCCGGAGACCAGGGCTGCGGCGTAGGCGCCGACGCCGAGGAAGGCGACGTAGCCGAGGTCGAGGAGGCCGGCGAGGCCGACGACGATGTTGAGGCCCAGGGCGACGGTGGCGAAGATCAGGATGTAGACGCCGATGGTGGCGTACTGGTCGTCGGTTTGGGTGAAGGGGAACAGTGCCGCGGCGACGAAGGCGCCCCAGATGGTGATGGTCTGGTGCCGTGCGGTGATCCGGGTGGCCTGGCGGATGAGGCCCGCCTTGTGGGCGGCTGCGAAGCCGAACCCGGCCGTGATCAGGAAGCCGACGAAGAGTTCGTCGTACTCGGTGCCGATGCCGTAGGTGAAGACGGTGAGGCAGACGGCGAGGACCGCGACGATGATGAGGATCTCGGCGTAGGAGGGCAGGGCGCGTACGGGGCCGGGCTCGCCGGCGGCGAAGGCGGCCTTGACGGTCTGCCAGCCGTGGCCCGCGCGGTGCTTGGCGAGGCTCCAGCCGGTTTCGTCGGGGTCGATGGGGTCGGGTGCGGGGCGCTCGAAGGGGAGCGCGAGGGCGCCGAGGAGGGCTACGAGGGTGACGATCGCCGCGATGTAGGCGCCGGGTTCGAGGTTGACCAGGCCGCCGAGCTGGAGGCTGATGGCGAGGACGGTGTACCAGGTGGTCGCGAAGGTGGCGAGTGCGGCGAACCTCAGTGCGGCGTCGGCGCCGGCGGGGGTGAGCCAGCGGAGGCCTTTGACGCCGTAGGAGGAGAGGCCGAAGAGGGTGGTGAGGGCGCCGCCGATGAGGACGAGGACCTGGAGGCCGCCCGGGTAGCCGTAGACGGTGAGGTCGCCGGGGAAGGCGGCGGTCCAGGTCCAGGCGAGGAAGGTGGAGACGATGGTGAGGAGGCCGCCGCCGGTGGCGAGGGCGCGTCCGAGGTGCGGTGGGATGCCGATGAGGCCGGTCGCCGCGCCGGTGGCGGGGGTGTTCGGGGTCTTCTCGGTGGTTTGTGTGGTCATCGGTGTCACGCCCTGTCCGCGACGCGCTCGCCGAGCAGGCCCTGTGGCCTGAACAACAGCACAAGGATGAGGAGGATGAAGGCCCAGACGTCCGCCCAGGACTGGCTGCCGAACTGGCCGAGGCCGGGGATGTCGCCGATGTAGGCGGTGGCCAGGGTTTCGGCGATGCCGAGGACGACACCGCCGATCATGGCGCCGTAGATGTTGCCGATGCCGCCGAGGACGGCCGCGGTGAAGGCCTTGAGTCCGAGGATGAAGCCCATCTTGAAGTCGACGTGGCCGTATTCCAGGCCGTAGGCGACTCCGCCGATGGCGGCGAACACGGCGCCGAGGGCGAACGCGATCACGATGATGCGGTCGGTGTTGACGCCCATCAGCTTGGCGGTGTCGGGGTCCTGGGCGGTGGCCTGCATGCCGCGTCCGGTGCGGGTCTTCATGACGAAGTAGCCGAGGAAGGCCATGCTGACGGGGGCGGCGATGAGCAGGAAGATGCTGCCGGTCTGCAGGGTGACGCCGCCGATGTGGAAGGGGCCGCCCTCGATCTGGGGGAAGGTGCGGGCGGACTTCGCGTCGGGGTACCAGGCCCAGATCGCCTGCTGGAGGGCGAGGGAGAGGCCGATGGCGGTGATGAGCGGGGCGAGGCGGGGGCCACCGCGCAGGGGGCGGTAGGCGAAACGTTCAGCCCCGATGGCGACGGTCACCGAGACGATCACTGCGCCGAGGATCATCAGGGGCAGGGCGATCAGCATGGAGGTGCCGTCGGGCAGGATGTAGATGTAGACCGTGAGCGCGCCGAAGGCGCCGGTCATGAAGATCTCGCCGTGGGCGAAGTTGATGAGCTGGACGATGCCGTAGACCATCGTGTAGCCAATGGCGATCAGCCCGTACATGGATCCCAGTAGCAGGCCGTTGACCAGCTGCTGCGGCAGTTCGTTCACCGCATGTCCTCCGAGAGGTTCGGATGTTCGACGGATGTGGCCGGGTGTGCGTCCGCGCGGGGCGCCTGTGGAACAGCGCCCCGCGCGGCTCTTGGTGGTGCGGGTGTCTCGTCGGACGACTCAGCCGGTGTAGGTGCCGGACTTCACGGCCTTCCAGTCGCCGTTCTCGACGGCGTACACGGTCAGCTGCTTGTTGGTGGCATCACCGAACTCGTCGAAGGAGACCTTGCCGGTCACTCCGTCGAAGGAGACGTTCTGCATGGCCTCGACGACCTGGCCTCGGGCGTCGTCGGGGAGCTTGCCGTCGTTCTTCTCGACGACCGTCTTGACGGCCTCGATGATGGCCCAGGCGGAGTCGTAGGAGTAGCCGCCGTAGGCCTCGAAGGGCTCCTTGTAGCCGCCGGCCTTGTAGTTGGCGACGAATTCCTTGGCGGAGGGCAGTTCCTCGACGGGCGCGCCGACGGAGGTGGCCAGGTCACCGGTACCGCTGGCGCCGGCGAGCTTGATGAAGTCGGCGCTGTAGATGCCGTCACCGCCGACCAGCGGAATCTTGGCGCCGGTGCTCTTGATCTGCTTGCTGAGCGGGCCGGCCTGCGGGTATTCGCCGCCGTAGTAGACGACGTCGGCGCCCGAGTTCTTGACCTTGGTGGCGACCGCGGAGAAGTCCTTGGTGTCCGGGTTGATGTGCTCGGTTCCGACGACCTTGCCACCGAGCTTCTTGAACTCGTCGGTGAAGGTGCCGGCGAGGCCCGCGCCGTAGGTCTTCTTGTCGTCGATGACGAAGGCCTTCGTCTTCTTGAAGTCGTTGAAGACGTACTGCGCGGCGAACGGACCCTGGATGGCGTCGGTGGTCGCGGTGCGGAAGTAGGTCTTGAACGGGCGCTTCTTCTCGGTGCGCCAGTCCGGGCCCTGGGTCAGCGAGGGGCCGGTGTTGGCCGGGGAGACCAGGGCCATGTTGCCGGACTCGAAGACCTGCTGCATGGACTCGCCGACCGAGGAGTTCAGCGGGCCTACGACGCCGAGAACCTTGTCGTTGGCGACGAACTGGCTGGCGTTCTGCTGGCCCACGGAGGGCTGGCCCTGGTCGTCGAGGGCTTCGACCTTGAAGGTTATGCCCTCGACGTGCTTGTCCTTGTTGGCGGTCTTGGCCGCGAGGTCCGCCGAGTTCTTGATACCGAGGCCCAGCGCGGACAGGTCGCCGGTCAGCGGGGCGTCGACGCCGATGACGACGGTGGTGCCACCGCCGTCGCCGTTGCCGGAGTCCGAGCCGCCGTCGTCGTCGCGCGAGCCGCAGGCGGTGAGGGTGAGTGCTCCCGCCGCCAGAGCGGCGGTGATGGCGATGAGCGAACGTTGACGCACGATCAGTCCTTTCCCTGGCACAGCCACTTCCCCGTGGAGGCGGCCGAGTCGAGCGCTGGGCCGAAGTGACAATCGGACGGCGCGGTGACTGGCCGTGACTCTAAGCGTGTGTGGGGAACGTGGAGGAGGGTCTGACTCATGCTGTGACGCTCTTGTTATGACACGGGGTAATGCAGAGCGGTACTGGCTGGGAAGAACCGCGGAATTCCGTCCGATTCGCCCTGTCCGCATGGTGAGAACTTGCAGGACCGGCGGCCCGCGTTCAGGCGTCTGGGGCGTTTTGGTGATTACCTGGATTCGTTGCTGCAGGCGACCTCGAGGGCGTGGGAGAGGTCCTGCGCATAGTGCGTCCCGAGGATGAAACTGTGGGCTTGTATTGCACGCGCATTACGCAGCGTTACATGCAGGAAAGGGAGTGAGAGGTTCCGCGGCGCTTTTTCGCATTCCGTCACCCGAAGAGTGACGATGATCTTGCGGGCGGAATGCGCCTTTGTCTGGAAAGGCGCGGCGGGTGACGCGGTCATCGAGATGCCGGCGTAGGGCTGGTCGAGTCGTGTCACGGTGACGGGCGGGCCGGACCGCACGCTCAGCCGCACCGCGAAACTGAAGTCGTCGCCGGGAGCGGGCACCGCGTCCAGGTAGTCGAGGTCGACCGCCTGGGAAGGGTGTGGCGGCGGGGGAGGGGGAGGAGGCTGCGGTCGGTCGGCGTACAGATAGCCGCCGCCCGCCAGGGTCATGGCGGCCGCGGCGGTGGTGAGGACCGCCCGGCGGTGGCGGTCGTAGTACCGGGCGGGCCGCCCACGGCGCCGGGCGGACGGCCGGGGAGTGTCCGGGCCGCCCCGGTCGTGGGTGCCCTCGCCCGGCTCGACGGGGCCGGTGCCGCTCACTGCCACGGGCCGTCGCTCGGGGCGCCGGCGCGGTACTGGTCGGCGCAGGAGTCGCTTACCTGACGGTCGATCAACTTCTCGGCCGCTCGGGGGCCTTGGTCGCGCTTCGTGGCCTGTGCGGCGTCCACGACCTCCCGCAGGATGTCGTACTGCGCGTTGGACAGTCCCATCGACTGGTAGTCGCCGTAGGGGGTCTTGCCGGCCAGTATCTCGCGTGCCCAGTAGCCGACGGCGCTCGTGCACAACTCCTCGGGGGAGAGGCTGCCTTGTGCGGATGCGGATGCGGATGCGGACGCGGTCGCTCGGGCGGTGTCGCCGGAACCGGGCCTCTCGGCGCCGGAGTTGCCACAGCCAACCGCCAGGGCGGCGGTCGGCAGTGTCAGCGCGAGAGCGAGCAGTCCGGGCGCGAACCGGAACCGCCGAGCCGCCGCCCCCGACCAGGGGGCCCTTCCCCGTCCCATGCCCTGAAGTTAGGGCGCCGGGCGGCCGGGAGCAATGCCGTGGCCGGGAGGGGTGCCGTGGGTGGCGAAAGCCCGTGGCCGGGAGTGACGCCGTGGGTGGCAAGGGCCCGCGGCCGGGAGGGAGACGTGGCCTCATGTGCGGCCGCCGGCAGCGTTGTGCGGGCGTCGGCAGCGTTGTGCGGGCGTCGGCAGCGTTGTGCGGGCGGGAGTGGGCCCCCGGCCGCCCGCGTGCCGCTCAGCCTGCCGCGCCGGCCCGCGCCCCGTCGCCCGGGTTCACGTCCCGCAGCAGGCAGGTCAGCCGGGCGGTGCACACGCGGCGGTCCTGCTCGTCGCTGATCACGATCTCGTACGTCGCGGTCGACCGGCCCCGGTGCACCGGCGTGGCCACGCCGGTGACGAGGCCGGAGCGGGCCCCGCGGTGGTGCGTGCAGTTCAGGTCG
Source organism: Streptomyces sp. BB1-1-1 (assembly GCF_031597775.1). Classification (NCBI taxonomy): domain Bacteria; kingdom Bacillati; phylum Actinomycetota; class Actinomycetes; order Kitasatosporales; family Streptomycetaceae; genus Streptomyces; species Streptomyces sp. BB1-1-1. The sequence continues at coordinate 6,411,366 of NZ_CP134203.1, forward strand.
ACGCCGACGGCGATCTTGGTGCTGCCGCCGTGCAGCATCGAGCCGACCGACCCGAGCGTCTCGGCCAGCACCGCCGAGGCCCCGCCGTGCAGCAGTCCGTACGGCTGGGTGTTGCCCTCCACCGGCATGGTGCCGACGACGCGGTCGGCCGATGCCTCGAGGATCTGGACGCCCATGCGGGTCCCGAGGTGCCCGGCGGAGAAGAGCGCGGGCAGGTCGACGCCGAGCGCGGCGTACTCGTCGATGACCTCCTGCGGGAACTGCACCTGCTGCTGCTCGCCCATGGGCCGGCTCCGTTCGTAACTCCGTCTGCCTGAGTCGCCGGCCGGCCGGTGTGGCCGTCGGCTCGACTGAGCAAACGCTCAGTCGGTCGCCGATTGTTCCAGACGGACGACGACGGACTTGCTGGCCGGGGTGTTACTGGTGTCCGCGGTGGCGTCCAGCGGCACCAGGACGTTGGTCTCCGGGTAGTACGCCGCCGCGCAGCCCCGGGCCGTCGGATAGTGCACGACACGGAAGCCGGGCGCCCGCCGCTCCACCCCGTCCTTCCACTCGCTGACCAGGTCGACGTACGAACCGTCGGGGACGTCCAGCCTCCGGGCGTCCGCCGGGTTGACCAGGACGACCCGGCGGCCGTTCCTGATGCCCCGGTAACGGTCGTCCAGACCGTAGATCGTGGTGTTGTACTGGTCGTGCGAGCGCAGCGTCTGGAGCAGCAGCCGCCCCTCGGGCAACTCGGGGTACTCGATCGGCGCGGCGGTGAAGTTGGCCTTGCCGGTGGCCGTCGGGAAGCGGCGCTCGTCGCGCGGGGCGTGGGGGAGGGCGAAGCCCCCGGGGTGCGCCACGCGCGCGTTGAAGTCCTCGAAGCCCGGGATCACGCGCCCGATGCGGTCGCGGATCGTCGCGTAGTCCTTCTCGAACTCCTCCCACGGCGTGCGGCTGTCCTCGCCCAGCACCCGGCGCGCCAGTCGGCACACGATCGCGGGCTCGGACAGCAGTCGCGTGCTCGCGGGCTCCAGCCGGCCGCGGGATGCGTGCACCATGCCCATGGAGTCCTCGACGGTCACGAACTGCTCGCCGCCGCTCTGGAGATCGCGCTCCGTACGGCCGAGCGTCGGCAGGATCAGCGCCCGCGCGCCCGTGACGGCGTGCGAGCGGTTCAGCTTTGTCGAGACGTGCACGGTCAGGCGGGCGCGGCGCATGGCCGCCTCGGTGACCTCCGTGTCGGGGGAGGCGGAGACGAAGTTGCCGCCCATGGCGAAGAAGACCTTCGCCTCGCCGTCGCGCAGCGCGCGGATGGCGCGTACGACGTCGTAGCCGTGCTCGCGCGGCGGGGCGAAGCCGAACTCCTTCTCCAGCGCGTCCAGGAAGGCGGGCGCGGGGCGCTCGAAGATGCCCATCGTGCGGTCGCCCTGCACGTTGGAGTGGCCGCGCACCGGGCAGACGCCCGCGCCCGGCCGGCCGATGTTGCCGCGCAGGAGGAGGAAGTTCACGACCTCGCGGATGGTGGGCACGGAGTGCTTGTGCTGGGTCAGACCCATCGCCCAGCACACGATGGTGCGCTTCGAGGCGAGCACCAAGCGCAGGGCTTCCCCGATCTCCGCGCGCGTGAGGCCGGTCGCCGTGAGCGTCTCGTCCCAGTCGGCGGCGCGGGCGGCCTCGGCGAACTCCTCGTAACCGTGCGTGTGCTCCTCGACGAAGGCCTCGTCGACCGCGCCCTCCGTCTCCAGGATCAGCTTGTTCAGGAGCCGGAACAGGGCCTGGTCGCCGCCGAGGCGGATCTGCAGGAAAAGGTCGGTGAGCGCGGCGCCCGTGGTGAGCCCCTTGGGGGTCTGCGGGTTCTTGAAGCGCTCCAGGCCGGCCTCGGGCAGCGGGTTGACGCTGATGATCTTCGCGCCGTTCGCCTTGGCCCGCTCCAGCGCGGAGAGCATGCGCGGGTGGTTGGTGCCCGGGTTCTGGCCGGCCACGATGATCAGATCGGACTTGTAGAGGTCCTCCAGCAGGACGCTGCCCTTGCCGATGCCGATGGTCTCCGACAGGGCCGAGCCGGACGACTCGTGGCACATGTTGGAGCAGTCCGGCAGGTTGTTCGTGCCGAGCTCGCGCGCGAAGAGCTGGTAGAGGAAGGCCGCCTCGTTGCTGGTGCGCCCGGAGGTGTAGAAGACGGACTCGTCGGGCGAGTCCAGGGCCGCGATCTCCTCCGCGACGATGTCGAAGGCGCGCTCCCAGGTGACCGGTTCGTAGTGCTCGCCGCCCTCCGGGAGGTACACCGGGTGCGTGAGCCGGCCCTGCTGGCCCAGCCAGTAGCCGCTGCGGGTCGCGAGGTCGGCGACGGAGTGCGCGGCGAAGAACTCCGGGGTGACCCGGCGCAGGGTGGCCTCCTCGGCCACGGCCTTCGCGCCGTTCTCGCAGAATTCCGCCTTGTGCCGGTGGTCCGGCTCCGGCCAGGCGCAGCCCGGGCAGTCGAAGCCGTCCTTCTGGTTGACGCTCAGCAGTGTCAGCGCGGTCCGCTTCACGCCCATCTGCCGCTGTGCCATGCGCAGGGTGTGGCCGATGGCCGGGATGCCGGCCGCCGCGTGCTGGACCTTCGTGACCTGGGGCGCGTCCTGAACCGGATCACCCTTGGGCGGCTTGGTGGCCATCGCGCGCTCCTTCGCGTACACGTGTGAGGTACGTCTCCGATCCTCGCACGCCCCAGTGACAGCGACGGAGGCCGGGCGAAGGGCGGCGGCCGGGAACGATGCTCGCGTCCGGCAACTCGGGCCGCCGCGACACAGGGTGACCGGACCCGCACCGGCGGGACGGCCGGGAACCCGCGCCAGGCGGGACGACCGGGCCGGTAGGGGCGCGGCAGGCTGAGGGCGGGGCCGAGTGTCAGTGGTCCGTGGCAGGATCGGGGACGTGGCAGAGACAGCAGCGAAGCAGACCGACAACACCTCCGGCGGCGCCCGCCCGCGCCTGATGCTCATGGACGGGCACTCGCTGGCCTACCGCGCGTTCTTCGCGCTGCCCGCGGAGAACTTCACCACCGCGACGGGCCAGCCGACCAACGCGATCTACGGCTTCGCGTCGATGCTGGCCAACACGCTGCGTGACGAGGCGCCCACGCACTTCGCGGTGGCGTTCGACGTCTCCCGCAAGACCTGGCGCTCCGAGGAGTTCACCGAGTACAAGGCGAACCGCTCCAAGACCCCGGACGAGTTCAAGGGCCAGGTCGAGCTGATCGGCGAGCTGCTCGACGCCATGCACGTGCAGCGCTTCGCCGTCGAGGGCTTCGAGGCCGACGACGTCATCGCCACACTCGCCACGCAGGCCGAGGCCGAGGGCTTCGACGTGCTGATCGTCACCGGCGACCGGGACTCCTTCCAGCTGGTCAGCGAGCACACCACGGTCCTGTATCCGACCAAGGGCGTCTCCGAGCTGACCCGCTTCACGCCGGAGAAGGTATTCGAGAAGTACGGGCTGACCCCCGCCCAGTACCCCGACTTCGCGGCCCTGCGCGGCGACCCGTCCGACAACCTGCCGGGCATCCCGGGCGTCGGCGAGAAGACCGCCGCGAAGTGGATCAACCAGTTCGGGTCCTTCGCCGACCTGGTCGAGCGCGTCGACGAGGTCAAGGGCAAGGCGGGGCAGAACCTCCGCGACCACCTGGAGTCCGTCAAGCTCAACCGCCGGCTCACCGAGCTGGAGCGTCGGGTCGAGCTGCCGAAGGCCGTCACCGACCTGGAGCGCACGGCGTACGACCGCAAGGGCGTCGCGGTGATCCTGGACACCCTGGAGATCCGCAACCCGTCGCTGCGCGAGCGGCTCTACGCCGTCGACCCGGGGGCCGAGGAGGCCGAGGCCGCGCCGGTCGTGGCGGACGGCGTCGAGCTGGACGGCACGGTGCTGGGCACGGGCGAGCTGGCCGGCTGGCTCGCCGAGCACGGCACCCAGACCCTCGGTATCGCCACGGTCGACACCTGGGCGCTGGGCACCGGCTCGGTCGCCGAGGTCGCGCTCGCCGCGCCCGACGGCAAGGCCGCCTGGTTCGACCCGACGGAGGCGGACGAGGCCGACGAGGCGGCGTTCACGGCCTGGCTGTCCGACGCGGACCGGCCGAAGGTCTTCCACAACGCCAAGGGCGCGATGCGCGTCTTCGCCGAGCACGGCTGGAGCGTCGCCGGCGTCGGCATGGACACCGCGCTCGCCGCCTACCTGGTCAAGCCGGGCCGCCGCTCCTTCGACCTGGACGCGCTGTCCCTGGAGTACCTGCACCGCGAGCTGGCCCCCGCCGCCGCGGCCGACGGCCAGCTGGCCTTCGGGGCGGACGAGGGCGCCGAGGCCGAGGCGCTGATGGTGCAGGCCCGCGCCATCCTCGACCTGGGCGAGGCCTTCGAGGGCCGCCTGGCGGACGTCGGCGCGGCGGACCTGCTGCGCGACATGGAGCTGCCCACGTCCGCGCTGCTGGCCCGCATGGAGCGGCACGGCATCGCGGCCGACCGGGAACACCTGCAGGCCATGGAGCAGATGTTCGCGGGCGCCGTCCAGCAGGCGGTGAAGGAGGCGCACGCGGCGGCCGGCCGCGAGTTCAACCTGGGCTCGCCCAAGCAGCTCCAGGAAGTCCTCTTCGGCGAGCTGAACCTCCCCAAGACCAAGAAGACCAAGACCGGTTACACCACCGACGCCGACGCTCTGGCCTGGCTGGCCGCCCAGACCGACAACGAACTGCCGGTCATCATGCTCCGGCACCGTGAGCAGGCCAAGCTGCGCGTCACGGTGGAGGGCCTGATCAAGACGATCGCCGCGGACGGCCGCATCCACACCACGTTCAACCAGACGGTCGCCGCGACCGGCCGCCTCTCCTCCACCGACCCGAACCTGCAGAACATCCCGGTCCGCACCGACGAGGGCCGCGCGATCCGCCGCGGCTTCGTCGTCGGCGAGGGCTTCGAGTCCCTGATGACGGCCGACTACAGCCAGATCGAGCTGCGGGTGATGGCCCACCTGTCCGAGGACGAGGGCCTGACCGAGGCGTTCACCTCGGGCGAGGACCTGCACACCACCGCCGCCGCGCAGGTCTTCTCCGTCGAGCAGTCCGCGGTCGACGCGGAGATGCGCCGCAAGATCAAGGCGATGTCCTACGGCCTGGCGTACGGACTCTCGGCCTTCGGCCTCTCCCAGCAGCTGAACATCGAGGCGGCCGAGGCGCGCGGCCTCATGGACGCCTACTTCGAGCGTTTCGGCGGCGTACGGGACTACCTGCGCCGGGTCGTCGACGAGGCACGGGCGACTGGTTACACGGCGACCCTCTTCGGGCGCCGCCGCTATCTGCCCGACCTCAACAGCGACAACCGCCAGCGCCGCGAGGCGGCCGAGCGCATGGCCCTGAACGCCCCGATCCAGGGCACGGCGGCCGACATCGTCAAGATCGCCATGCTCAACGTGGACAAGGCGCTGCGCGAGGCCGGCCTCACGTCCCGCATGCTGCTCCAGGTCCACGACGAAATCGTCCTGGAGATCGCCCCCGGCGAGCGCGCGACGGCGGAGGAACTCGTCCGCCGCGAAATGGCCAACGCGGTGCGGCTCAGCGTCCCCCTGGGCGTCTCGGTGGGCTCGGGGGCGGACTGGGAGTCGGCGGCGCACTAGCCACCGGGCGCGGGGCGCCGGGCGTGGGCCGTGGTCGTGCGTACGGGCGGGCATCGACGACGCCCCGCCCGGCCCACGTCCGCGCCCTCCGCCCGCCGCAGGGCCGTCACTCATCCGCCCGCCCCGCAGGGCCCGTCACTCAGGTGGCCCTCGCGGAAACGCCCCCGCCTCCGTCCTCCGTGAGGATGCGGGCATGGGTATACGCATGCTCCACCACCGGACGACACCGGCACGGGCAAGCACAGACGGACCCGACCGCGTGCCGCTCCCACCGGTCCCGGTCGTCGCGCCCGGCGCGAGTACCGGCCGCATCCCCACCACCCTCGCGACGGCCCTGCGCCGCACCGCGGCAGACCTCCGCCGCAGACTCGTCCACCGGGACCCGACCGCCGCGGCCCCGCGCGAAACGCCCGCCTGGCGTCTGTGGGCCGACCTGACCCGCGGCTACCTGGCGCTGGCCCTCACCCTGCTGCCGCGGTCACGTCCCGCACAGACCTTCACCGTGTTCGTCGCCACCGCCGACACCCTCAGTGCGGGACCCGGCGGCTCGGCTCCCTACCGACGCCGGCCGAACCACTGAGGACCGGAGCCGGACGCCACGCCCTGACCCCCACGGCGTACAGCAGCAAGCCCGGGACGAGTCCCGCGCCCGCCCCGAAGCACACCGTCGGGATCAGCTCCCAGGGCTTCGCGGTGGCTCCCCAGTAGTCCCACCACCGGGTCGCCCGCTGCACAGCTCCGGCCACCGCACAGCCGCCCAGCACCGCCCCGGCCCACCACCGGTCCCGTACCGAGAGGACCGGGACGCCGAGCGGCTCGGCCCGGGGCGTCCGGCGCAGTGCGCGCGCCAGGAACACGGCGATCACGACCGCTGCCACCGCGGAACCGCCGTACTGCAGGTACCAGTAGAGCGGCGAGCCCGCCACCTCCCGGCCCAGCACCGGGAACACCCGCATCCCCCAGCGGTCGAGGTGGGTGAACGCGTCCCACACCACGTGCGTCAGCGCCCCCAGCACCGCCGACACGTACCACCGCGCCACGAGGGACGGCCGTACGCGCGCGCGTGGCGCCCCGCAGCGCAGCAGGGTGGCCGCGCGGCCCTGCCCGGCCCGCGGCAGCAGGGCCACCAGCGGCTCGCGGACCAGCAGCCACACCGCCACCAGCACCCAGGCGATGATCACGTCGACCGTGAAGACGCCCGGGAAGGAGTGCGTGACGTCCCCGAACTCCATGGCCCCGGACAGGAAACTCGCCGCGTAGTAGGTCATGTCGGGCGCGAAGGAACCCGCCACCAGCACTGCGGGCACCAGCGGCCCCCGACCGGTACCGTCGCTCCGTACCGCCGGCAGCACGGCGACCGCATGACTGAGGGTGAACGGCAAGAGAACTCCTGATATGGCCAACTGGTGAATATCGGGCACGAACGGGTGCCCGTGCAAAGCAAGTTGTCGTAGGGTCGCCTGCGGCACCGTACTGGTCGAACAGACGAACACCGCGCGGGGAAAGTTGCGGTGCAACCGTCGACACGGACCGATCGTCACAACAGGGCGGGTACCACGGGCGAGCACGACAGCCGAAGACCGGTGAAGACAGACGGAGACGGACGCGTGGGCGTCCACGGGAGGGGTCACTCTATGGCGGCGCATTTCGACAGGAGGCTCCGCAAGGCGGCGGTCACCACCACCGTCGCAGCGGTCGCGGTCGCGGCCCTGTCCGCGTCCCAGGCCCCCAACGTGACGGCAGACGCCCACGGCAGACAGACCACAGCCGACAAGGTGCCGACGTCCGACACGTCCTCCGAGGAGAGCGCCACCGGCAACTCGCCGTACTACACGGACCTGCCGCCGCTCGACAGCCCGAGCCCCGCCCCCACCATCGGCACCCCCGCCTCCCGGGGCCCGTCCGAGGCGGGCATTCCCGCGACGGTCCTCGACGCCTACAAGAAGGCCGAGTCGGCGCTGCGCCGGTCCAAGCCCGGCTGCAATCTGCCGTGGCAACTCCTCGCCGCCATCGGCAAGGTGGAGTCGGGCCAGGCCCGCGGTGGCCGTGTCGACGCCCAGGGCAACACCCTCGGCCGGATCATCGGCCCGCAGCTCGACGGCAACGGCTTCGCGCTCATCAAGGACACCGACAACGGCGTCTACGACGGCAACAGCGCCTATGACAACGCCGTCGGCCCCATGCAGTTCATCCCCTCCACCTGGGCCTGGGCGGGCCGCGACGGCAATGCCGACGGCAAGGAGGACCCCAACAACATCTACGACGCCGCCCTCTCCGCCGGCCACTACCTGTGCCGCAACGGCTGGGACCTGTCCGTCCAGGCCGACCTCAACCGGGCGATCCTCAGCTACAACAACTCGCAGGACTACCTGCACACGGTCCTGTCCTGGCTGGAGCACTACCGCAAGGGCACCCACGAGATCCCGGACGGCACCGGCACCCTGCCCGTCGGCCGCAGCGACGACGACACCGACCTGAGCGGGCCCGACCCCACGCCCGGCGGAACGGGCGCGACCACCGGACCCCGGGCCCCCGGCACGACGACGCCCAGTCCCAGCCCCAGCCCCGAGAAGCCGGACAAGCCCACCCCGCCCGACGAGTCCGAGTCCCCCGACACGGGCTCCCCGAGCCCCGGCCCGACGGACCCGTCCGACCCGGAGACTCCGCCCGAGACCGAAACCCCCACGGACACGGTCCACCACCTGGAGAACGCCGGTACGACGGGCCTCACGGCGATCGCGGGCGACACCTTCGACAAGAAGATCAGCACCCGCGCCGAGACCAAGGCCGGAAAGGCCGTCGGCAAGGTACGGATCCGCTTCACCGTCCTGGGCGACACCGACGCCACCTTCACCGGCGGCGACAAGTTCGCCGCGGTCACCACCAACGCCTCCGGCGTGGCCGTCGCGCCCGCCCTGGTGGCCGGTGAGAAGACCGGCGCGTTCACCGTCCGCGCCACCGTCGTCGGCCGCACCGTCGCCGGCCTCGACTACAAGGCCACCGTCACCGAGCGCGTGGCCGACGTCCTCGCCCGCACCGACGACACCGCGCTGACCTGCACGCCGGGCGGCGAGTTCGCGGACCGGGTCGAGGTGAAGGCCACGCACAAGGGCGCCGCCGCGGACAAGGTCGCCGTCACCGCCACGCTCATCAAGTCGGTGCTCGACCCGACCGAGAACGACAAGGGTCCGTACTTCAAGGACGCGGACGGCAAGACCGTCCGCACCCTGACCGGCCTGACGACCGACGCCAAGGGCCTGCTGAAGCTGCCGAAGCTGTACGCCGACAAGACCGCCGGCACGTTCGTGCTCCGCCTCACCACCGCGGGCGGCGCCACGCTCAACGTCCAGCTGAAGGTCGCCGAGGCCGAGCCGGAGCCGTCGCCGAGCCCGTCCGGCGACGCCTCGCCCGACGCCTCGCCCAGCCCCTCCGAGCCGTCGACCGATCCGTCGACCGAACCGGACGCGTAGGCGCGACTCGCGCGGGAACGACCGAGGGCGCCCCTCCGCCGTGGCGGACGGGCGCCCTCGTCACTTCCCGAGGCGCGCCTTCGTGTGCCGCGTCGGCTCCGCCGCGGCCGGGTCCTCGGGCCACGGGTGCTTCGGGTACCGGCCGCGCAGCTCCGCACGTACGCCCTTGTAGCCGTCCTTCCAGAAGGAGGCCAGGTCGGCGGTGACCGCGGCCGGGCGGCCCGCGGGCGAGAGGAGGTGGACGAGGAGCGGCACCCCGGCGACCTCGGGCGAGCGCTGGAGCCCGAACATCTCCTGCAACTTCACGGCGAGGACAGGGCGGCCCGGGTCGTCGTAGTCGATCCGGATCCTGGACCCACTGGGGACGACGATCCGCTCGGGGGCGAGTTCGTCGAGCCGTGCCGCCTCTCCGGAGGCCCAGGGCAGCAGCCGGGTCAGCGCCTGACCGGCGTCGATGCGCGCCAGGTCGGCCCGCCGCCGGGCCCGGCCCAGCTCGGGCTCCAGCCATTCGTCCGCCCGCGCGCGCAGCGCGTCGTCGGAGACGTCCGGCCAGGGCTCGCCGAGCCGCCGCCGCAGAAAGGCGAGCCGCTTGCGCAGCACGTCCGCGTCGGCCGACCAGCGCAGCAACCCGAGCCCTTCCTGCCGCAGCCCCTCAAGGAGCGCGTTCCGTACGAGACCGGAGTCGGCGCCGGCGAGCGGCCGGACGGTGAGCTCCACGGCCCCGAGCCGTTCGACACGCCGGGCCACGACGTCGCCGTCGCCCCAGTGCACCTCGTCCCGTTCCTCCAGGAACGCCCCCGCGGCGAGCCGGGCCGTCCCCTCGTCGACGACCGCCCCGAGCTGCACGCGCGCGTGCCCTTTCCCCACGGGCCGGTCGGCCACGGCCACGGCGATCCACGGCGCCCCGCGCAGCGCCGACGCCTCCGGCAGCTCCGCCCGGGTGCCGGAGACCATCAGGTACGAACCGCCGTCCTTCCTGGCCACCCGCTCGGGAAACGCCAGCGCGGCCACCAGCCCCGCGATGCTGTCGTCGGTGCCGTCCCGCGCCGGCCGACCGGCGCTCTCCGCGGCGGCCCGCAGCCGCCGCACCTCGGTCCGCCAACGCGTCCCATAGGCGTCTCCGCCACGCCGAGCGGCCCGCAGCGCGGCCACCAGATCGTCCCCGTACTCCCGCGGCGGCGCCTCACTGAGCAGAGCGACCACCTCCGCGATCGCGCGGGAGTCGCCCGCGCCGGAGCCCGAGGTGTGTTCGTGGGAGGGGTCTTCGTCCGGGGCCCGCGCGGCGGAGGTGTTCGTGCCCGACGCACCCCTGTCCGAAGTCCCGGCACCCCGCGCGGTCGCGTGCGAGGCGGCCGCACGGGAGCCCGCGCCTGCGGGGCCTCCGCCGGAGACGCCCCCGCCGGTGGCCCCCGCGCCCGACGCCACCGCCCCCGGCGCCCCCGCGTCGAGCAGCGCCCGCCCCAGCCGTGGATGCAGGCCCAGGCGGGCCAGCCGTACGCCCCGCGCGGTGGCCCGGCCGGCGGAGTCCACCGCGCCGACCGCCGTCAGCACCAACCGGGCCGCCGCCATCGCCCCGCCCGGCGGCGGATCGAGCAGCGCCAGCCCGGACGCGTCCGGGTCGCCCCAGCAGGCCGCCTGCAACGCGAACGCCGTCAGGTCGGCCACCTTGATCTCCGGCGCCGGGAACCGCGGGAGACGGGCGTCCTCCGCCTCCGCCCAGCAGCGGTAGACCACCCCCGGCGCCTCACGCCCGGCCCGGCCCGCCCGTTGCCGCGCCGCCGCCCGCGAGGCCCGTACCGTCGTCAGGGCGCTCAGCCCGCGCGCGTGGTCCACCCGGGGCTCCCGCGCCAGTCCCGCGTCCACGACCACCCGTACGCCCGGAACCGTCAGAGACGACTCGGCCACCGAGGTCGCGAGTACCACCCGGCGCCGTGCCGAGGGGGACAGGACCGCGTCCTGCACGGCCGCGGGTGCCCGCCCGTGCACTTGGAGCACGTCGACGCCTCCGATATCCCCCAGTTGCCCGGCGACGCGGGAGATCTCTCCGACGCCGGGCAGGAAACACAGCACGTCCCCGTCCCGTTCGGCCAGCGCCCGCCGCACCACCGACGCGACGTGCGCGAGCAGTACCGGGTCCACCCGCATCCCGTGCGGCGGCCGGACCGGACGCGCCGGCGGCGCCCACACCACCTCCACGGGGTACGACACGCCGCGCGCCTCGACCACCGGTGCCCCGCCCAGCAGCCGGGCCCAGCCCTCCGCGTCCGTCGTGGCCGACGCGGCCACCAGACGCAGTTCGGGCCGCAGCGCCGTCCGCACGTCCCACAGGAACGCCGCCGTCGTGTCCGCGTCCAGGTGCCGCTCGTGGCACTCGTCGAGCACCACCACGTCGACGCCCGTCAGCTCCTGGTCCCGCTGGAGCCGTTGCAACAGCACGCCGGTCGTGACTACCTCCACGCGCGCGTGCCGTCCGACGACCCGCTCACCGCGCACGGTGTACCCGACGCTCGCGCCGGGCTTCTCACCCAGCAGCCACGCCATCCGCCGGGCCGCCGCCCGCGCCGCGATCCGCCGCGGCTCGGCCACGACCACACGCCGCTCGGGCCCCTCGCCCAGCAGCCCGGCCAGCGCGAGCGGCACCAGCGTCGTCTTGCCGGTGCCCGGCGGCGCGACCAGCACCGCCGTGCCGTGCCCCTCCAGGGCGTCGTGCAGAGCAGGCAGGGCACCGCGTACGGGCAGGGCGTCCAGGGCGTCGTAACGGATCACGCCCCCAGTGTCGTACGCCGGCGGGACGACCTTCCACGCGCGCGTGGACACGCGACAGACGGGTGCGGCTCAGTCGCGCTCGCACACGAAGATCGCCGTCCCCGGGATCAGGTGGCCCCGCAGCGGCGACCAGCCGCCCCACTCGGACGTGTTCCAGTCCGGCCACTCCGGCTCCACGAGGTCCACCAGCCGGAACCCCGACGTCACCACGTCCCGGACGCGGTCGCCGAGCGTCCTGTGGTGCTCGACGTACACCGCGCGGCCCTCGTCGTCCTGCTCGACGTACGGCGTGCGGTCGAAGTAGGAGGTGGACACCGTCAGCCCCTCGGGGCCCGGCTCGTCCGGGAGCGCCCAGCGCAGCGGGTGCGTGACGGAGAAGACGAAGCGGCCGCCGGGCCGCAGCACCCGGCGCACCTCCCGCAGCACCAGCCGCGGGTCGGCGACGAAGGGCAGCGCCCCGTACGCCGAGCACGCCAGGTCGAAGGAGCCGTCCGCGAAGGGCAGCACGGTCGCGTCGGCGCAGACCAGCGGGAACGAGCCGCCGATGCGCATGGCGTGCTGGAGCTGGCGGTGGGAGAGGTCCAGGGCCACCGGACGGGCACCCTGGGCGGTCAGCCAGCGCGAGCACTGGGCGGCCCCGGCCCCGATCTCCAGGACGTCCTTGCCCTTCAGATCCTCCACCGGGCCGAGCAGCTCGGCCTCCACCTCGTCCAGGCCCTCCGGGCACCACACGAAGCGGTCGTCGCCGAGGAAGGTGCCGTGCTCGACCTGGTACTCGTCCGCGTTCCGGTCCCACCAGCCACGGTTGGCGCGGGAGCTCTCCGTGACACCGGCGGCACGCCGGGTGGCCTCGGGCTCCGCCCCTGTGGCTTCGGACGCCTCGGACGCTTCGGGCTCTTGGATGACCGGCTCCCTCGTACTAGTCTGCGGCTCTTCACGCAGCCGGTCCCGCGTGTCACAAAGGGGGCCTCTGTGGGCCAGCGTGGCCTCGGGAGACGGCTTTTGTGCCGGGTATGCGACGATCTGCCCCGGGTGTGCGGCTTCGCGCATTGACCCTGCCCGGCTGCCCCCGTATGCTACAAGTTGCGCTGCGGGCCTGCGCACCTCAGACGTAGCAGGTCGCGCTCGCATCTGTTGTATGTCCCCTCGGTTCTCGAGGTGTCACCCCTGGTTTCGGTGACGCTTCCTTGGCTGTCCGGCTTCTGCAGAGCGAAACGGGCTCCCGGCGTAAGCAGTACCTACGACTTCAATGTCCGTACCGGAGCCCTTTCCCACATGACGAGCAGCACCGAGACCACCGCCACCACCCCGCAGGTTGCGGTCAACGACATCGGTAACGAGGAAGCCTTCCTCGCCGCGATCGACGAAACGATCAAGTACTTCAACGACGGCGACATCGTCGACGGCGTCATCGTGAAGGTCGACCGGGACGAGGTCCTGCTCGACATCGGTTACAAGACCGAAGGTGTCATCCCGAGCCGCGAGCTCTCGATCAAGCACGACGTCGACCCCAACGAGGTCGTCGCCGTCGGTGACGAGATCGAGGCCCTTGTTCTCCAGAAGGAGGACAAGGAAGGCCGCCTGATCCTCTCGAAGAAGCGCGCTCAGTACGAGCGTGCCTGGGGCACCATCGAGAAGATCAAGGAAGAGGACGGCATCGTCACCGGTACCGTCATCGAGGTCGTCAAGGGTGGTCTCATCCTCGACATCGGCCTCCGCGGCTTCCTCCCGGCCTCCCTGGTGGAGATGCGCCGTGTCCGCGACCTCCAGCCCTACGTGGGCAAGGAGCTCGAGGCGAAGATCATCGAGCTGGACAAGAACCGCAACAACGTGGTCCTGTCCCGCCGCGCCTGGCTGGAGCAGACCCAGTCCGAGGTCCGCCAGACGTTCCTCACGACCCTCCAGAAGGGTCAGGTCCGTTCCGGCGTCGTCTCCTCGATCGTCAACTTCGGTGCCTTCGTGGACCTGGGTGGCGTCGACGGTCTGGTCCACGTCTCCGAGCTCTCCTGGAAGCACATCGACCACCCGTCCGAGGTTGTCGAGGTCGGCCAGGAAGTCACCGTCGAGGTCCTCGACGTGGACATGGACCGCGAGCGCGTCTCCCTGTCGCTGAAGGCGACCCAGGAAGACCCGTGGCAGCAGTTCGCCCGCACCCACCAGATCGGCCAGGTCGTGCCCGGCAAGGTCACGAAGCTGGTGCCGTTCGGTGCGTTCGTCCGCGTGGACGAGGGCATCGAGGGTCTGGTCCACATCTCCGAGCTGGCCGAGCGCCACGTGGAGATCCCGGAGCAGGTCGTCCAGGTCAACGACGAGATCTTCGTCAAGGTCATCGACATCGACCTCGAGCGCCGCCGCATCAGCCTCTCGCTGAAGCAGGCCAACGAGGCCTTCGGTGCCGACCCGTCGACGGTCGAGTTCGACCCGACCCTGTACGGCATGGCCGCGTCCTACGACGACCAGGGCAACTACATCTACCCCGAGGGCTTCGACCCCGAGACCAACGACTGGCTCGAGGGCTACGAGACCCAGCGCGAGGCGTGGGAGACCCAGTACGCCGAGGCGCAGCAGCGCTTCGAGCAGCACCAGGCGCAGGTCATCAAGTCCCGCGAGGCGGACGAGAAGGCCGCTGCCGAGGGTGTCGACACCGCGGGTGCGGCTCCGGCCGCTTCCACCGGCGGTGGCGGCGGCGGTGGCTCGTACTCCTCCGAGGGCGGCGACAACTCCGGCGCCCTGGCGTCGGACGAGGCGCTTGCCGCACTGCGCGAGAAGCTGGCCGGCGGCCAGAGCTGAACGCAGGCTGAGCAGGAGCTCCTCATCGAGCGTTAGCTCGTGAACCGAGGGCCCGCACCCTTCCCGGGGTGCGGGCCCTCGGCGCGTTCGGCGACGCCGGGCGGGAGCGCGGACGGGGAATGCCCGGGCCGGGACCCGTGTTGTGCAGTACGAACACCAGGAGGGGAGCGGTCACTGTGCTTGATCCGCAGGGTTTGTACGCATGGGAGCCGAAGGGCTTGGCCGTCGTCGACATGGCACTCGCCCAGGAGTCGGCGGGACTGATCATGCTCTACCACTTCGACGGCTACATCGACGCCGGCGAGACCGGCGACCAGATCGTCGACCAGGTGCTCGACTCGCTGCCCCACCAGGTCGTCGCCCGCTTCGACCACGACCGGCTCGTGGACTACCGGGCACGCCGGCCACTGCTGACCTTCAAGCGGGACACCTGGACGGACTACGAGGAGCCCGCCATCGAGGTGCGGGTCGTCCAGGACGCCACCGGGGCCCCGTTCCTGCTGCTGTCGGGTCCCGAACCGGACGTCGAGTGGGAACGCTTCGCCGCGGCCGTGCGGCAGATCGTCGAACGGCTCGGTGTCCGCCTCGCGGTCAACTTCCACGGCATCCCCATGGGCGTCCCGCACACCCGCCCCGTCGGCATCACCCCGCACGGCAACCGTGCCGACCTGGTGCCGGGCCACAGCAGCCCCTTCGAGGAGGCGCAGGTCCCCGGCAGCGCCGAGGCACTCGTCGAGTACCGGCTCCTGCAGGCCGGCCACGAGGTGCTGGGCGTGGCCGCGCACGTCCCGCACTACATCGCCCGCTCCCCGTACCCGGACGCGGCGCTGACCGTCCTGGAGGCGATCACCGCGGCGACCGGCCTGGTCCTGCCGGGCATCGCGCACTCCCTGCGCACGGACGCCCTCCGCACCCAGACGGAGATCGACCGGCAGATCCAGGAGGGCGACGAGGAACTCACCGCCCTCATCCAGGGCCTGGAGCACCAGTACGACGCGGCCGCGGGCGCCGAGACCCGCGGCAACATGCTCGCCGAGCCCGTGGAGATCCCGTCGGCGGACGAGATCGGCCGCGAGTTCGAACGGTTCCTGGCGGAGCGGGAGGGCGACACCTGACGCTCTCGGCCCGGCCCGTCAGGAGCCGCCCGGTAGGAAGGCCGTCACCGGCAGGCCCTAGGCTTCCGCTCATGCTGAAAGTAGGCCTGACCGGCGGGATCGGCGCCGGCAAGAGCGAGGTGTCGCGGCTGCTCGTCGAGCACGGCGCCGTACTGATCGACGCGGACCGGATCGCGCGCGAGGTCGTCGCGCCGGGTACTCCGGGGCTCGCGGCGGTCGTGGAGGCGTTCGGCGAGGACGTACTCTCCGAGGACGGCAGCCTGGACCGGCCGAAACTCGGTTCGATCGTGTTCGCCGACCCGGAGAAGCTGGCCGCGCTGAACTCGATCGTGCACCCCCTGGTCGCCGACCGGTCCCGTGCCCTCGAAGAAGCCGCCGCCGAGGACGCCGTCGTCGTCCACGACGTTCCGCTGCTCACGGAGAACGGGCTGGCACCGCTGTACGACCTCGTGGTCGTCGTGGACGCCGACCCCGCCACCCAGCTCGACAGGCTGGTACGGCTGCGCGGCATGACGGAGCAGGACGCACGCGCGCGGATGGCCGCCCAGGCCACGCGCGAGCAGCGCCGGGAGATCGCGGACGTGGTCGTCGACAACGACGTACCGCTGGACGAGTTGCGGCGCCGCGTGGCAGAGGTGTGGGCCGAGCTGGCCCGCAAGGCGCACGCGCCGCGCTGAGCGCCCTGGCGCCTCCTCAACGCTCCGGTCGCCCCGCCCGTCCCAGGAATAGCGGTCCCCGCGCGGGCGTTGATCCCTTTCAGTGAGGGAAGGACTCTGCCGTGCCCGAGACCAGCGGTTCGACCGGACGTACTCCGGAGACGGATGTCATCGACTTCCGTGCCGCCGAGCAACTGCTCGCGGCGCGGGACCCGCGGGGCGCGGTGAAACTGCTCGACGGGGTCATCGCCGCGCATCCGGAGAGCACCGCCGCTCGGTTGCTGCGCGCGCGTGCCTTCTTCGCGGCGGCACAACTGAGAGCGGCCGAGCTGGAGTTCACCATCGTCCTGGAGCGTGAGCCGGACAACGCGTTCGCGCACTTCGCACTCGCCCGCACCTATGAGCGCCGTGGCTGCCCCGACCAGGCCCGGCGGCACTTCCGGCTGGCGGCGGCTCTGGACCCGAATCCGGAGTATCTGCAGCAGGCGCGGTTCGACTCCTGACGGTCAGCTCCTCGGGGCCCCAACCCGGTACGCATCGGATCACCACTCCTGTGGAAAACGTACTCCGGGAGACGACGAGGGGGAGACGAGCCGTGCCACAGAACCGCCCTGCCCTGCCGGAGGCCAACGACCTGCCGGAGGCCGACGACCTGCCCGACGTACTGCTCGACCTGGCGGTCCCGCACGAGGACATCAACGCACTGGTGGGGCTGCGCGGCGGAGTGACACGCGATGCCGGAACGGTGCGGCTGCTGGAGGAGTGTGTCCAGGAGCTGGTGCGGGACCTCGGGGAGCCGGCCGCGGACCCGGAGCACATGCGGCGCTTCGGGGAGGGGCTGGCCGAGGCTCCTCGGGCGCTGGGCGGGTACTTCGCCGCGTACGTGTTCGTCGCGGCGCTGCCGTACACCCGCGCCTACCACCGGGAGCGCGGCATCCCGGCCGAGACCACCCGGCACACCCTCGCCGACCTGGGACGGAACATGGCGAGCCACCGCAGACGGCACGGTACGGGCGGGGTGCGGGCCCCGCGGTGGCTGGTGCACCACTTCCGGGGAGAGCTGTACCAGCTGGGGCGGTTGCAGTTCGAACGGGCCACGATCGGGCAGCGCACCGCGCCGGTACTGCGGTCGGCCGGGATGGACGCGGTGCCTGGCGAGCCCTGCCTGAACCTGCACGTCCCCGACTACCGCGGGCCGCTGACACCGGCCGCCTGCGACCGCTCGCTCGGCCTCGCCAGGGAGTTCTTCCGCCGGCACTTTCCCGAGGAGCCGTACCGTGCCGCGACGTGCCACTCCTGGCTCCTCGACCCGCGGCTGAAGCGGTACCTGGCGGCCGACTCGAACATCGTCCGGTTCCAGGAACGCTTTCGGGCGGCCCAGGACACCGAGCCCGCCGACGAGGAAACTGTCCGCTTCGTCTTCGGGAACCCCTGCCTGTCCGTCGAAGGGCTGCCGCGGCGCACCTCGCTGGAACGGGCCGTCGGGGACCACCTGCGGGCGGGCGGCCACTGGTACATCGGGCACGGCTGGTTCCCGTTCTGACGGTGGGCTCCGTTCACTCGGTCGGGTGAACCGGTGCCGGGTGGGAACGGGTGTGCGGGGGCGGCCCGTTGGACGGGCATGGAGCTGAAAATGCGAGAGGGACACCAGGGGACGGGCCCCGGAGCCATCACGCCCGACGGCTGCGCGGTCGAGCTCTATTCGAGGCTGCCCGCCGGAGCCGAGCCCGACATCGTCGCCGCCGCCGTGCCCGAGGGGGCGCACATCCTGGAGCTGGGCAGTGGTGTGGGGCGCATGACCCATCCGCTGCTGGAGCGGGGGTTCGCCGTGACCGCGGTGGACGAGTCCGCCGAGATGCTGGAGCACGTGCGCGGGGCGCGGACGATACGCGGCCCGATCGAGGATCTGGACCTGGGCGAGAGCTTCGACGTGGTGATGCTGGCGTCGTTCCTCGTGCACACCGGGGACCCCGAGGTGAGCCGCGGACTGCTGCGCACCTGTGCCCGGCACGTCACGGAGGACGGCTGTGTACTGATCCAACGGGAGGGCGAGGACTACCACACCAACCTGCCGCGTGAGCGGACGGACCCCAGCGGCTTCACCGTGCGCATCGTGTCGTCGGAGCCGGTCGGGGACGGCGTCAACGCGGTGCACGCGGAGTACGAGTTCCCGGACGCGGTCTGGACACAGACGTTCCGGGCCCGGCCGCTGACCAAGGAACAGTTCGAGGAGGCCCTGGGGGAGGCGGGACTCGGCGTGGACCGGTATCTGACCGATGACGGGACATGGGTGAGGGCGATTCCCGTGGCCCGGAGGTAGAGGATCGGCGATGAGTTCCGGGCGGGCGAGCGGTCTGAATACCTGACTGCATCACGGACCGCTCAGCTCAGGAGACCTTCATGTCCGAGACCACCGCCGCCACGGCTTCCTCCATCTCCGCGCCCTCCGCGAACCTCGCCACGTCGACCCGGGGGCGCGGCGCCCGGATCACCCTGCGGGCGGTGCAGGTGCTGCTCGCGCTGTTCTTCGCCGTCGCGAGCGCCGCGCCCAAGCTGGTCGCGCACTCCTCGGCGGCGGACTCCTTCGCCGAGATGGGCTGGGGCAACGCGGGCATGTACGCCATCGGCGTCCTCGAACTGGCCGGGGCGATCGCCCTGTTCATTCCGGCGCTGCAGTCGGTGGCGGCGACGGCCCTGAGCGCGCTGATGGTGGGCGCGTTCGTCGTCCAGCTCACCTACTTCGACGGAGAGAACGCCGCGACACCGCTCATCCTGCTGGTGCCGCTGCTGGTCATCGCCTGGGCCCGCCGCGGGCACAACGAGGAACTGCTCCGACTGGCACGCCGCGGGCGGGTCTGACCAGCCGCGGCCGGTGCGGGCGTTCAGAGCCTGTTCTCGGCATCCCGCCGGGCCTGGCTCAGGCCCTCCAGCCCGCGCAGGCGTTCCAGCTCGCGACGGTCCCGCTTGGTGGGACGGCCGGCGCCGCGGTCGCGGATGCCGGCCGGGGCGACGGCCTCGCGGGGCGGGGGCGGCGGGGAGTTGTCGACGTAGCACTGGACGGCGACCGGGGCTCCGACGCGCTTGCGGATCAGCCGCTTCACGACGACTACGCGTTCCCGGCCCTCGTGCCGCAGGCGCACCTCGTCTCCGACGCGCAGCGAGTACGCGGGCTTCACCCGCTCGCCGTTCACCCGGACATGGCCGCCCTTGCAGGCGGTCGCGCCGAGGGAGCGGGTCTTGACGAGGCGGACGGCCCAGATCCAGCTGTCCACGCGGACGCTCCCGCCGTTCTGCGGCCCGGCCGCCTCCGCGGCGGCGATCGCGGCGGCGGTCTTCGGGTCCGGGGACAGGGTCGCGGCAGCCGTGCCGTCGGTCTTGTCGGCGGTCTTGTCGGCGGCCTTCGTGCCGGCCTTGGCCCCGGTGGTGTCCTGTGGGTCGGCCGCCCCGCCGTTCCTGCCCTCGTCATGCTCGGAAGCCATGGCTCGACCCTACCGTTCGGCCGGGCGAGAGGGACTCCTATTTCCGCGGTCCCGGGGCGGCGGCCCCGGGGCGGTCCCGGCGCTGTCGCGGTCGCCCGTGGCCGGGGGCCGAGAGCCGGGCACCAGGGCCCGTGGTCTTACGGTGGAGGCATGGACACCAGCGGCCTCTCCGTACTCGACCAGCGGATCGCGGGGTGCCGGGCCTGCCCGAGGCTGGTCGACTGGCGGGAGGAGGTGGCCCGTACCAAGCGGGCGGCCTTCGCCGACTGGACGTACTGGGGCCGGCCGGTGCCGGGCTTCGGTCCGCCGGACGCGCGTCTGCTGATCGTCGGGCTCGCCCCCGCGGCCCACGGCGGCAACCGCACCGGCCGGATGTTCACCGGTGACCGCTCCGGAGACGTGCTGTACCAGGCGTTGTACGACGTGGGTCTCGCCTCGCAGCCCACCGCGGTCTCCGCCGACGACGGCCTGGAACTGTACGGCGTGCGCGTCACCTCGCCGGTGCACTGCGCCCCGCCCGCCAACAAGCCCACCCCCACCGAGCGCGACACCTGCCGTTCCTGGCTCGTCCAGGAACTGGGTCTGCTCCGGCCGACGCTGCGGGCCGTGGTGGTACTCGGCGCCTTCGGCTGGCAGGCGGCGCTGCCCGCGTTCGCCGGGGCGGGCTGGACGGTGCCCCGCCCCCGCCCCGCCTTCACGCACGGCGCGCACGTCACGCTGGACGCCTCGGAGGGGCCCGGCCTGGATCTCTTCGGCTGCTTCCACGTCAGCCAGCGCAACACCTTCACCGGCCGTCTCACCCCCGAGATGCTCCGGGACGTGCTGCGCACGGCGGCCGGGACGGCGGGGCTGCCCAAGGCGTAGGGCCCACGGAGTAAAGGGGGTGAACGTCCCGGGCCGACGGCGTTACGGTGCCCCGATGGGCCTGTATCCGGAGATCGAACCGTACGACCACGGCATGCTCGATGTCGGTGACGGCAATCGCCTCCACTGGGAGACCTGCGGAAACCCGCACGGCAAACCCGCGCTGGTGCTGCACGGAGGACCGGGGTCCCGCACCAGCCCCAATCTCAGACGGTACTTCGACCCGGCCGCCTACCGGATCGTGCTCCTCGACCAGCGCGGCGCCGGACGGTCGGTCCCTCCGGCGAGCGACCACGAGACCGACATGAGCGTCAACACGACCGCCCACATCATGGCGGACCTGGAGCGGCTGCGCGTCCACCTCGGCATCGAGCGGTGGCTGGTGTGGGGCGTGTCGTGGGGGTCGATCCTGGGACTGCGGTACGCGCAGACGCACCGGGGAGTGGTGACCGAGCTGGTGCTGACCGGGGTCGCGACCGGCTCCAACGCCGAAGTGGCCCTTCTGACGCGCGGGTTGGGGAAGATCTTCCCCGACGCCCACGAACGGTTCCTCGCCGAACTGCCGGCAGACGAACGGGACGGCAACACGGCCGCCGCGTACAACCGGCTGCTGGAGTCGCCCGACGCCGGAGTCCGGGCCCGGGCCGCGCGCGCCTGGACCGACTGGGAGACGGCGATCATCCCCGCGCCGCCCCGCTCGGTCGCCCGGTTCGAGGACCCGGAGTTCCGCATGGGCTTCGCACGAACCGTCACCCACTACTGGGGCAACGATCACTTCCTCGGCGACGGCAACGACGAGGGCGTCGTCCTGCGGGACGCGCACCTGCTGAAGGGCATCCCGGGCACCCTTGTGCAGGGCAGCCTCGACTTCGGCAACCTCCTCGGCGTCGTCTGGCGGCTCCACCACGCCTGGCCGGACAGCGAACTGGTGGTCGTGGACGAGGCCGGGCACGACGCCGGAACGATGGGTGACGACGTGCTGGTGGCGGCGACGGACAGGTACGCACGCGCCGACGCCTGACGGGCCGTGGGGCACGTCCGGCCGGTCCACCCACGGCCGCGCCCGTGCCCTACGACCCCACGGCCGAGCCCGTGCCCCACGGCTCCCAGACGTACCGCACGTCCGGCTCCCGCTCCTCGTTGCCGGCGCCGTCCGTCCACTCCACGGCCGTGAAACCGTGCCGCTCGTAGAAGCGGTGCGCGGGCGCGTTGACCTGGAAGGTCCACAGCGAGAGCCCTTCCGGCCTGCGTTCCTTGGCGAGCGCGACGAACCGGTCCCCGATGCCGCGCCCTCGCCAGTCCGGGGCGAGGTACAACTGCGACAGCTCCCCCTCCTCCAGCACCATCACGCCGACGACATCGCGGCCGGCCGCCTCCGCGACCCACGTCTCACGCAGGGGCACCAGCACGTGGTGGAAGTAGTCCAGGACCTCTTCGTCGGCGCGGGGCCGGACCACGGTCGGCAGCGCGGCGGTGAAGGAGGCCAGCCAGACGCCGGCTGCCGCACGCGCGTCGGCGGCCGCCGCCCGTCGCAGGAGGACGGGCCCGTCTCCCTCCCGGTTCACGGACGTATCTCCTCCGGCACGGCCGCCGTCGCCGTGATCTCCACCAGCTGACCCGGGTACCCGAGGCAGCTCACCCCGAGCAGCGTCGAGGAGTGCGGGCCGGTGCTGAGTCCGGACGCCTCGACGACGTCCCAGACGGCGGACAGCGCTGCGGTCTCGCCGCTGACCACGTACACGTCGGTCGAGAGAACGTGTCTCAACTCGCTCCCGACGGAGCGCAACTGCTCGGTGAGGTTGGCGATCACCTGCTCGGCCTGCCGGACCGGATCACCCTCACCGACCAGCTTCCCCTCCGCGTCGAGCGGAACGGACCCGGCGAGGAAGGCGAGCTTCGTCCCGGCCTCGACGACGGAGGCATGGGAGTAGGTGGGCGGCGGGAAAAGGCCCGGCACGGTGGTGCGCTGGATCACGTGGGCTCCTGGGACGGTGAACGTCGACCTCCCGATCGTCCGTTCCGCGGCTCGTCCTCGCATCCGAATTTCCCTCCATCGACAGCCCAACGACAGCGCGAGCCACCGACAATTGCCTCGTGCCGCCGGTCGGCCTCCACGTACGCTTCCGGCGTCCGCCCGCCCCCGCTTCCACCCGTCAGGAGCCCGCAGCAGTGCCCTCCCTCACGGACCAGGCCTTCCTCCACACCACCGCCGACCGCCTCGCCGCCCTGCCCGACGTCCGGGCGGTGACCCTCGGCGGCTCCCGGGCCCAGGGCACCCACGGGCCCGACAGCGACTGGGACCTGGCCGTCTACTACCGGGGCGCCTTCGACCCGGACGGTGTCCGTGCCCTCGGCTGGGCGGGGGAGGTCTCCGAGGTCGGCGCATGGGGCGGCGGTGTCTTCAACGGAGGCGCCTGGCTGACGATCGACGGACGCCGGGTCGACCTGCACTACCGCGACCTGGACGTGGTCGAGCACGAGGTGGCGGAGGCGGAGGCGGGACGCTTCGGCGTCGAGCCGCTGATGTTCCACCTCGCGGGCATCCCGACGTACCTCGTGGTCGCGGAGCTCGCGATCAACGAGGTGCTGCGCGGCGAACTGCCCCGCCCCGCCTACCCCGAGGCCCTCCGCGCCACCGCCCCCGAGCGCTGGCACGGCGCGGCCACGGCCACCCTCGCCTACGCCAGGGCCGGCCACGCGCCCAAGGGCGCCGTCACACAGGTCGCCGGCGCGATCGCCCTGGCCGCGACCCAGACGGCGCACGCGGTACTGGCGGCACGGGGGGAGTGGGTCACCAACGAGAAGGGGATGGTGCGACGGGCCGGGCTGGGCGGGGCCGACGGGGTCGACGGGCTGCTGGCGCAGCTGACACCCGGGCCGGAGGCCCTGGCGCGGTCGGTCACGGACACCGAGGCACTCCTGCGCGAGGCCGTGGAAGGGGCCCGGGGAGGCCAGGGCCGCCACGAGGGGCGGGAACGAGGCGCGAGCTGATCGCGTTCACGAGGACGACCCGATTGCGTTCATAAAGAACGCGCCGTTCCGGCCGGTCGTCACATCCCCGAAACACGTCCGTCCCCCGTCCTCCAAGAACACGCCTTAGCGTGGGCACCACACACCGACCCACCGCACCGCCAGACACCGCACCGCCCGACACCACACAGCCCGACACCACACAGCCCGGCCACCGTCGCCCGAAGGCTCACCCCCGCCCTCGACCAGACGACAGGAGCCCCGCGCCCCGTGTCCCGCACCGTCCGCCCCGCACGCCGAGTCGGCCTCTCGCTTCCGCCCTGGATCGCCCACGCCCTGAGAGCCCAGCGCGGGCCCGTGCCCTGGAGCGCGGTGACCCGGGGCGCGCTGGCCGGCGGGCCCCTGCTGCTCGCCGCCGTGCTCGCCGACCGGGCCTCTTTGGGGGTTGTCGCCGCCATCGCCGCCATGCTGGCCGGCATCAACGACCGGCCGGGCAGCCGCCGTACCTCCGTGCGGCGCATCGGCGTTCCCGCGCTCGCCGGGGCCGTCGGGCTGCTCGTCGGGACGTACGCCGGGCAGCACCTCGGAGCCGTACCGCTGACCCTGGTGCTGACCACGCTCGGACTGGTCGCCGGAGGGGTCAGCGCCGCCGGGACCGTGGCGTCCGGGGCCGGTACGCAACTGCTCGTCACCAGCGCCGTCGGTGCCGGGATGCCGTTGCCCGACCCCGGGTGGCAGAGCGTGCTGGCCTTCCTCGCCGGCGCCGGATGGCTGCTCGCGCTGCGGCTGGTCCTGCCCACACCCGGCTCCCTCACCGGGGACTTCCGCCCCGGCACCCGCCTCGACTTCCGCTTCGACGGGGAGCGGGCGGCCGTCGCCGACGTCTACGACGCCGTGGCCGCGCTCCTGGACGCGGCCGGCACCGAGCAGGCCGTCGCCCGCCGGGCCGCGCTCACCGCCGCCCTCGACCACGCGCAGGACGCGCTCGCCGGACCCCGGCTGCGGCGCTACGCCTCGTCCGCGGCCGAACGGCGGCTGCACGCCCAGTACGCCGCCGCGTTGCCTCTCGGCGAGGCCGCGACCGCCCTCGCGTGGGCCGAGCAGGCCGTCCCCGCGCGGGCCTCGGAGGGGCCCCGGAGGTTGGCGGCGGCCGTCCGCGGCAGCGTCCACGCGGGACCGTTGCCCGCGCCCACCCGCACCGAACCCGCGCTGCGCGCCCTGGACGACGCCCTGCTGCACGCCGCGGAGGCCTTCGACCGGGGCAGGGGCCGGGACCTGCACACCCGCAGGCGGCCGGTCGTCTCCCTGGCCCGCACCGTCCTCGGCGCGGGCGGAAGGGAGTACGGGCTGCGCGTCGGCCTGTGCTTCGGCGCCAGTGCCGCCGTCGCCCAGGTACTGCACCACGGCCACTGGTACGGGTCCCACCAGCACTGGTACTGGCTGCCCGCCACCGCCGTCTTCCTCGTCAAGCCCGACCTCGGCCCGCTCGTCTCCCGGGTGCTGTGCCGGGCGGCCGGGACCGTGCTGGGGGCACTCGTCTTCGCCGGGTTCGCCGCCGTGCTGCCCCGGCCGGAAGGGCTCGTCGCGCTCGTCGCCGTCTGCGGTGCCCTGGTGCCGGTCGCCGCGCGGCACTTCGCCGCCCAGACCACCGTCGTCACCGTCCTCGTCCTCGCGCTGGTCATGGTCGGCGGCGAACCGCAGGCCTCCGTCAGCCGCATCGGCGAGACGCTGCTGGCCTGCGCGATCGTCCTGGTCGTCGGGCATCTGCCGATGCCGGGACAGCGGGGCGGCGGCATCCGTGCCCGGATCGACGTCGCCGACGCCGCGGCCCACGCCTACCTCGCCCACGTACTGAGCGAGTCCGGCGACCGCGCCGCCCGGTGGACGCTGCGCCGCGAGGCCTACCGCACACTCGCGGAGGCCCGCGCCGCGATCGCCCTCGCCGCCGCGGAACTGCCCGCCCTCGCCCGGCATTCGGAGGGCGCGGACGAGGTCGCCGCCGTCCTCGAACGGCTCGTCGACACCACCACCGCGTGCGCCGTGCACCTCGACGACACCGGCCGGCTCACGCCCCGCCACACCGACCGGCTCGCCGGACTGCGGGACGAACTCGAGGAGCGGCGCGGGCGCGTGGGGCGGCACCGTACGTTGGCGTGATGACGCCTTCTTCCCATGAGAGCCGTGAGAAGCCCGCCGATCTCGTCATCACCGGCTGCACCGTCCTCGTGCACGACGACCGGGAGCGGATCGGCTTCCAGGAGGACGCGGCCGTCGTCGTACGGGACGGAGTCGTCGACTCCGTGACGACCGCCGCCGCCGTCCAGGGCCTCGCGGCAGTCGACCGCATCGACGCACGCGGCCAGGTCGCCCTCCCCGGGCTGATCAACTGCCACACGCACGCGCCGATGGTGGCCCTGCGGGGCCTCGCCGAGGATCTGCCCACCGAGGAGTGGTTCAACGACGTCGTCTGGCCCGTCGAGTCCAACCTCACCGACCGCGACGTGGAGCTGGGGGCCCGGCTCGCCTGCGCCGAGATGATCCGTGCGGGGGTGACGACGTTCGCGGACCACTACTTCGCCATGGACGCCGTCGCCGCCGTGGTCGCCGAGTGCGGGATGCGGGCGCTGCTGGGCCAGGCGTACTTCTCCTCGCAGGGTCCCGAAGGGCGGGAGGGGTCGCTGGAGTTCGCGTTGCGGCACCGGGGCTCCGCGGACGGCCGGATCACGACCGCCCTCGCCCCGCACGCCCCCTACACCGTGACCGACGCCGACCTCGCCGCCACCGCCGGACTCGCCCGTGACCACGGCCTGCCCGTGCACCTCCACGCCGCCGAGAACCGCGACCAGACCGACACCAGCCTGGCCCGGCACGGGGCCACCCCCATCGAGATCCTGGAACGCACCGGCATCCTCGACACCGACGTGCTCATCGCGCACGGCACCGGCATCGTCGAGACCGATCTGCCGCTCCTCGCGCGCGCGGGCGGCCGTACGGCCGTGGCGACCGCGCCCCGCGGCTACCTCAAGTTCGCCTGGCCTACCACCACACCCGTGCGCGCCCTGCGCGACACCGGCATCCCCGTGGGGCTCGCCACCGACGGCGCCGCATCCAACAACTCCCTGGACGTGTGGGAGTCGATGGCGCTCACCTCCCTCATCCAGAAGTCCACCGAGGGCGACCCCCGCTGGCTGACCTCACGTCAGGCCCTTCACCACGCCACCCTGCAGAGCGCCCGCGCGGTCGGCCTCGGCGACACCGCCGGCCGCGTCGCGCCGGGGCGGCGCGCCGACCTCGTCCTCGTCGACCTCACCGGCCCGCACACCCAGCCCGTGCACGACCTCGCCGCCACCCTGGTGCACAGCGCGCGGTCCGCGGACGTGCGCACGACGATCGTCGACGGGCGCGTCCTCATGCGGGACCGCGAGCTGCTGACCCTCGACGTCCCCGCGGTGGTGCGGGAACTCGGAGAGCGGCTGCCCGCCCTGACCGACCGCGGTCACGGCCGGCGCGTCCAGGAGTACGACACCTGAAAACACCGAGGCCGGCGGCATTCTGGCGGCGCCCCCGCGGCGCCCCGGCGGCGTGCCGGAAAAAATCTTGCCGAGCCGCGATGAGTTCCGCTCCGCCCGTCGGTCAGCACCTCCGACGGACCGTCGTGTCTCGCACAGGAGGAGCTGGATCCCATGTCGTTGCCCGAGATCGTCACCCGCGCGGACTGGCGCGCGGCGCGCGAGGCCTTACTGGCCAAGGAGAAGGCCGCGACACGCGCGCGTGACGCGCTCAACGCCGAGCGGCGCGGGCTGCCCATGGTGGAGGTCGACAAGGACTACGTGTTCGAGGGCGGCGACGGCAAGGCCACGCTGCTCGACCTCTTCGAGGGACGCGACCAGCTCGTCGTCTACCACTTCATGTTCGCGCCCGAGTGGGACGCCGGCTGCCGCAGCTGCTCGGCGTTCCTGGACCAGATCGGACACCTCGCGCACCTCAGGGCGCGCGGTACGTCGTTCGCGGCCGTGTCCCGGGCGCCGTACCCGCGGATCCTTCCGTTCAAGGCGCGGATGGGCTGGACGCTGCCCTGGTACTCGTCGTACGTCAGCGACTTCAACACCGACTTCGAGGTGACCCTCGAACACGAGGGCGAGCTGGTCGAGCGGCCCGGGCTCAGCTGCTTCCTGCGGGACCGCGACCGGGTCTTCCACACCTACTCGACGTACGAACGCGGCCTCGACGGACTCGGCTCGACCACCAGCCTGCTCGACCTGACCGCTCTCGGTCGGCAGGAGCAGTGGGAGAAACCCGAGGGACGCGCGTCGGCTCTCGGTGCGCCTGCGGGGAGCGAGAGAATCCGGTACCACGACGAGTACGAGGACTGACACGCACCGTAGCGAAGGAGGCCGAACGGCTGAGACGCAGCTCACACTTTGCGGTGAACGAGTGTCAACTATGTCTCAGTGTCATCACTCCGCGAGGCGATCGCTCCATGGTTGGCGTTTAACTCTACGAGTACAGCGCTACATGGAGGTGCAGGGTGAACGGGCGAACGGTGCTCGAACGCTTTCCCGCCGGCGGACCGCGTGGTTCCTGGCCGGCGGAGGAGTTCGCGAACGCGCGGCGTCTGGAGGGCCTGCCCGCCGAGGTCGTCATGGACCTCGCCACGGACATGTTCCTGGTCATCGTCCGGGCCGGCGACGCCGCCGGTGACGTGGCCGCCTGACGGGCCGGCGCGCCCCTGACGTCAGCCCGCCTTCGGGGCGGGCACCGGCGCCCTGGTGAACTGTTCCGCCTGGAGGGAGTAGAGCTCCGCGTACACGCCACCGGTGGCCAGCAGCTCGTCCGGTGTCCCGGACTCCACGAGCCGGCCCTGGTCGAGGACGTGCACCAGGTCGGCGTGGCGTACGGACGCCAGCCGGTGGGTGATCAGGACGACCGTCTGCCCGCTGCCGGCCAGGGCGCGGATCTTCTCGAAGACCTCCAGCTCGGCCCGGGCGTCCAGGGCCGCCGTCGGCTCGTCCACGATGAGGATGCGGCCCTGCCGGTACGCCGCGCGGGCGATCCCGACCCGCTGCCACTGGCCGCCGGACAGCTCGTGGCCGCCGCTGAAGTTGCGGGCCAGCAGGGTGTCCAGGCCGCGCGGCAGATCCGCGACCACCTCCTCGGCCCCGGCCTCGGCGACCGCCGCGGCCACCCGGTCGTCGCCGAGCGGCGTCGAGGAGCGCCCCACCGCGACGTTCACCCGCGCGGTGAACGGCCACCGCTTGAAGTCCTGCGCCACCATCGCGACGCGTTCGGCGAGCGCCTGCCGGTCCGCCGTCGCCGCGTCGACGCCGTCCCACGTGATCCGGCCCCGGTCCGGGGTGTACAGCCCGGCGAGCAGTTTCACCAGCGTCGTCTTGCCCGAGCCGTTCTCGCCGACGAGCGCCACGATCCGGCCCAGCGGCAGGGAGAGCGTCACGTCGTCGAGCGCCGGGCGGGTGGCGTCACCCGGGTAGCGGAACGTGACGTTCTCGAAGCGGATCTCCTTCGGGTCCTCCGGTAGCGCGGCGCCGCCCAACGGAATGGCCCGGTCGGCCGCCTCCACGTGCAGTCGTTCCAGGTCGCCGACGAAGAGGGCCTCCTCGTGGAGCGCGTTGACCTCCACGACCAGGGTGCCGAGGCTCTGCGAGCCGGTGCGGATGGCGATCACGGCCGTACCCGCCACCGCCAGGGACATCGCTCCGCCCAGCAGCAGCCCGCCGAGTGTCGCGTACGTCGCCGCAGTGGCCAGCCCGGTCCACGCCGCCGCGATCAGCCCCGTACGCGCCGCCAGCCGGGCCAGTCGGGCCTGCTCCGCCTCGGCGGTCTCCGACATGGCGCGGAAGTGCCGCAGCAGGAAGGGGCCCACGCCGTGCACCCGGATCTCCGGGGCCGCGGCCGGTTCGATGAGCAGACTGCCCAGCAGCCGCCCCGCGCGTTCGTGCTGCACCCAGGCGTGGAACGACTCGTACCGGCGGCGGGCCAGGGTCAGCGCGCTCCAGGCGCTCGGCAGGGTCATCGTCACCAGCAGCGGCAGCAGCGCCGGATGCAGCACGGTCAGGACGCCGGCCGCCGCGATCAGCGAGATCATCGCGTTCACCACGCGCGTGCCGTACATGATCATGCGCCGTGCGGAGGCCGCGCCGTACTGGGCGGTGTCCAGGAGTTTGTGGAAGGCGTGGTCCTCGATCGCGGACAGCTCCACGGCCGCCGCCCGCTCCAGGTACCGCTCGGTGGCCACCCGCTCCACCTTGGGTTCCAGCCGTCCGGTGGCGTACGTGGAGGCCGCCCGCAGCAGTGCCGCGAGCAGCATCACCGTCGCTACGGTGACCAGTGCCGGGACCGCTCCGCGCAGACGTTCCTCGATGGGGCCGGCGGCCATCAGTCCGGCCAGCACGCTGTTGACCGCGAGCAGACTGACCGCCTGTGCCAGACCCCGGCCCACCTCGGCGGCCAGTACGGTCCGCGCGGCCTGCGGGTCGGCCTGCCGGGCGAGCCGGAGGCTGGACGACAGCAGGGACGGCAACCGGGTCAGCATCGCCCGGAAGCCCAGCTCCAGAAACGCGTCGGCGTGCTGGTTCCACCCCATGTCGTAGCGCAGCGGACCGCCGAAGAGCAGCCGCTCCGACTCCGACACCCCGGCTGCCTCCGTGCCGCCCTTCCTGCGCACCATCTGCCTCCCCATCGTGGACGGACGGCCACTATCGCGGGGGCCGGACGCCTACGGGCAGGGCGTGGACGGGGGAGGCCGGAGCGCGCGGGCGCACGCCCGGCCGGAGGAAGCCGGAAGGGGGCGTGCGGGGCGGAGCCGGGGGAGCGAAGAGGGACGGGAGGGCGCGGCGGCGCCTATGCGCTCACCGGCCGCGACCACGTCGGCGTCGTGTTCGTCAGCCGGCACAGGGCCAGGTAGAGCGGGATGGGCGGGGTGTAGGGGACCGTGCCGTCCGGGCGGTGGATGAGGCCCGGCAGACCCGGGGTGTCGGGGACGACCGCGCCCGTGGCGTACCGCGCGGGCGCGGGCCACTCCAGTGCGTAGTCGGAGTCGGACGGGACGATCCACCACCAGTGCGCGTCGTCGGCGTAGACGCACCCCACGCGCGGCAGCCGGGGCAGCACCAGCGGGCCGAAGCGGGCGGGCACCGCCACCGCGTCGCAGCCCAGCGGGGCGGTCATGCCGTCCGGCACGGGCAGCCGCCGGGGTGTCGCGGAAGGCGCTCCGTGGGTGGTCAGCCCGCGCTGCAGGCGGACCAGGGTGTCCAGACCGAGCGGTCGGATGCCGGCCGCAGCCCTCATAGCCATTCGGTCCCCGTTCCGCGGCGCGCCTCTCGACGGCGTCCCTCCGCCTCGCCCTCGTCACCCGTGCCGTCGGCGGGGCCGGGCTTCGGGCGGGCGCCCCAGCCCAGGTCGTTGTGGGGCTCCGACGGGTCGCGCGGCCCGTCGGCCTTGCGCGGCAGCTCGGCCCAGACCAGCAGCCCGGGGCCGTGTTCGTGGGCGCCCCAGGCGTCGCACAGGGCGTCCACGAGAAGCAGTCCCCTGCCGTGCTCGTCGTCGGGCTGCTGATCGGCCGAGGGGTGGGGCTGGCCGGGGGCGCAGCCCTCGTCGCGCACGGCTATGCGGACCAGGTCGGTGCCGTCGTGCAGCTCGCACACTATGTGTCTGCTCGCGGTGTGCACGATCGCGTTGGTCACCAGCTCGGAGACGACCAGGGCCGCGGTGTCGCAGATGTCCTCGCACACCGACCAGCCGCTCAGCCGGGCCCGTGTCAGGCGTCTGGCCTGTGAGGGAGAACCCGGATGAGCGGCCAGCTCGAAACGGAACCGGCGCTCGGCAGCGGCGGTCCCCGAAGGGCCGGCTCCCATGGCGGCACCGAGGCCCAGGGAGCCCGCGGTGGCGTCTGTTCCTAAGGGCGCGGACGGAATCACGCTTGCCACTATCGCCCCGCCGTGAACACTTGGCAAGAGTCACTCTGAAAAATGCAGAGTGCTGTGTGACGGTCTGGACGGCCGTGGCACACTGCTCGCAACAGCACGTCGAGCGGCGCCACTTCAGATCCTTGAAGGCCTGCCCAGGCTTTCGAACAGGTCTTCGAATGGCGCCGCCGGGCTGTCCGCACAAGGGCACAGGGACTTTTCGGGACTCTTCAGGAGGTGGGCGGTGAGCGAGCCGCGGTCCGCGCCGACGGTCGGCCAGGTCGTCCTCGGCCGGCGCCTGCTGGACCTCCGGGAACGCGCCGGTCTCAAGCGCGAGGAAGCCGCCCGCATCCTGCGCGTCGCCCCCGCCACGGTCCGCCGCATGGAGATGGCCGAGGTCGCCTTCAAGATCCCGTACCTCCAGCTCCTGCTGAAGGCCTACGGCATCGGGGACGACGAGGCCGACGCCTTCGTGCGGCTTGCCGAGGACGCCAACAAGCCCGGATGGTGGCAGCGCTTCCACGACATCCTGCCGAGCTGGTTCTCCATGTACGTCAGCCTGGAGGGCGCGGCCGTCCTGATCCGCTCCTACGAGCCCCACTTCGTCCCCGGACTGCTGCAGACCGAGGACTACGCGCGTGGGGTGCTCCGCTCGGGAGCCATCGGGCAGACCCGGCCCGACGACATCGAGCGCCACGTCGACCTGCGCATGCAACGCCAGGAACTGCTCACCCGTAAGGACGCGCCCAGGCTGTGGGTCGTCATGGACGAGACCGCGCTGCGCCGCCCCGTCGGGGGCCCGGAGGTGATGCGTGCCCAGATCGACAGGCTGCTCGAGGCAACGAAGCTGCCCAATGTGACGCTGCAGGTCGCCCCGTTCGCCAACGGGCCGCACCCGGGCACGTACGGGCCCTTCGTGCTGTTCCGATTCGCCATGCCGGAACTGCCCGACATGGTCTACAGCGAGTACCTGACCGGCGCCGTCTACCTCGACGCGCGTGCCGAGGTGGCGACCCACCTCGAGGTCATGGACCGCATGGCGGCGCAGGCCGCCACGGCACATCGCACGAAGGAGATCCTCCGGGATCTCCGCAAGGAGCTGTGAATGAACCGCATCAAACCCCAGCGCTCGCCACGGACCCGCAGCGAGCGGATCTACAACGGCATGCCCGCCCGTGAGCTGGGCAGCGAGGGCTGGCACAAGCCGTGGAGCGGCGGCAACGGGGGCAACTGCCTGGAAGCGATGAAGCTCGCCGACGGCCGGATCGCGGTACGTCAGTCCACCGACCCCGACGGCCCCGCGCTGATCTACACCTCCGCCGAGATGACGGCCTTCATCGAGGGAGCCAAGGCGGGAGAGGCGGACTTCCTGCTGTCCTGAGACGTGCGCCCTGTTGATTGTTGTTCTTAAGCTGTTTGGCACTTAGTTGATCACCTATTGCGAACATGCAACACCCGTGAGCACTGATACGTAGGCCGCGACCCGGGCAGCGGCGGGTGTGTTCAGACCGTCATCGGCCGGTCGTACGGGCCCACCGGTGCCGGCAGCCGTGTACTGCCGCCCGACAGGTGGCGGTCGACGGCCGCCGCCACCGCCCGCCCCTCCGCGATCGCCCACACGATCAGCGACTGCCCGCGTGCCGCGTCCCCGGCGGCGAACACCCCCGGGACGTTGGTCGCGAACCCCCGGTCCCGGGCGATCGTGCCACGGGGCTCCAGTTCCAGCCCCAGCCCCTCGACGAGCCCGTCCTCCCGGTCCGGCCCGGAGAAGCCCAGGGCCAGGAGGACGAGGTCCGCGCGGAGCGACCGTTCGGTGCCGGGCAGCGGACGGCGCCCGGCGTCCACACCGACCAGGTGCAGCGACCGCACATGCCCCTGCGAGTCACCGGTGAGTCGGAGCGTGGACGCGGCGAAGAGCCGCGCGTCGGCATCCGCCGCCGGCGCGAACCGCAGGTCACGTGCCTCCTCGTGCGCGGCCGACAGCCGGTACAGCCGCGGATACGTCGGCCAGGGCTCGGCCTCCTCGTCGCGGTCCCCGCCGGGCTGCGCGTAGATGTCCAGCTGGGTCACGGACGCGGCCCCGTCCCGCACCGCGGTACCGAGACAGTCCGCGCCCGTGTCGCCACCGCCGACGATGACGACGTGCAGGCCGGCGGCCGACAGCGGGGAGCCTTCCAGGTCGCCCTCGCACACCCGGTTGGCCAGCGGCAGATACTCCATCGCCTGATGGACACCGGCCAGCTCGCGGCCGGGCACCGCCAGTTCCCGCCACGCGGTCGCGCCGGTGGCGATCACCACCGCGTCGTAGCGGGCCCGCAACTCGCCGGCGGCCACGTCCCGCCCCACCGCCGTCGACGTACGGAACTTCGTCCCCTCGGCCCGCATCTGGTCGACGCGCCGCGCCAGGTGCCGTTTCTCCATCTTGAACTCGGGGATGCCGTACCGCATCAGCCCCCCGATCCGGTCGTCCCGCTCGTAGACCGCGACCGTGTGCCCGGCCCGGGTCAGCTGCTGCGCCGCCGCGAGCCCGGTGGGCCCCGAACCGACCACCGCCACCGTCCGCCCGGACAGCCGGTCCGGCGGGCGCGGCGGGGTGAAACCCTCCTCCCAGGCCTTGTCGGCGATCGCGCACTCGACGTTCTTGATGGTGACGGCCGGCTGGTTGATGGCGAGCACACAGCCGGCCTCGCACGGTGCCGGGCACAACCGGCCGGTGAACTCGGGGAAGTTGTTCGTGGCGTGCAGCCGCTCGCTCGCCGCCCTCCAGTCCGCCCGGGAGACCAGGTCGTTCCACTCCGGGATCAGGTTGCCGAGCGGGCAGGCTTCGTGGCAGAAGGGGACGCCGCAGTCCATACAGCGGTCGGCCTGGGCGCCGATGATCGGCAGCAGCGCCCCCGGGACATGGACCTCGTGCCAGTCCCGGACTCGTTCCTCGGCCGGCCTGCGGGGCCACTCCTCGCGGGGCGTGGTCAGGAAACCCTTGGGATCGGCCATGGCCGTCTTCCTTGCGTGCGGGTGGCAGGCCGTGCGTCGTGGGGCGGCGCTCTTCCGGCCCACGATACGTCCCGCCCGCCCCGCGCGCAGAGCGCCGGACGGCTCCGCGCCCACGGTGTCCCGGCCGTGGCGGCGCCCGCCCCCCCGAGGCGAGGCGGCGGCGGGTCATCAGGCGAGGGCCAGCACGTACGCCAACGCCGCCGCGGCCGAGGCGACCGTACGCACGTGGTTCCACGCCGTCCACTCGCGCACGTACGAGGGCCACTGGGCGGCCGCCTCCGCGGTACCCGGCTCCAGCCGGAGCAGCGCGGTGTTGCGCGGCACATTGGCGGCCGCGGTCACCCCGAACGCCCCGAACAGGTACAGCGCGCTGCCCAGCAGCAGCTCCACCGCGGCCCCGTCCGGCCACAGCACGAACGTCACCACGGCGATCACCGCGGTCAGCACCGCCGTCCCCAGGAAGACGAGCATGAAGGCCGGCCGCACCGCGGCCGTGTTGATCGCGTTCATCGCGGCGACTCCCTGCGCGGGCGGCAGCGCCGCGAGCCCCCGCATGACGAAGGTCGAGAACGCGCAGAAGGCGCCGGCCGTCAGACCGGTCCCGAGCACACCCAGCACTGTCAGCACGAAGTACGGTCCGTCGATCATGTCGCGTCAACTCCCACCCGTCGCGTCGATGCCCGCTCGGCACCGTCGGCCATCGATCAGCCCAAGTCAACCTCCGCACGGGCACGGTGACCATGGCCGACCGGCGCGAGCGCATGCGCGAGCGTCCAGGCGGGCGGACCGGTGGCTGACGCATCATGGGCAGGTGCGACTGGAAGCGATCACCTGGGACAGGCTCGGCGACCTGCTCGCCGAGCGCCTGCTCGACCTCGAACCCGCCGACGGCAGCGCCTGGCCGCGCGTCGCCTTCGACGGCGCCCCGGCAGCCCGCCCCGGCGACCTCGCGGAGCGGGTCTCCGAGGCGCTGCGCGTGCGCGGCCGCCCCTCCCTCGTCGTCGGGACGGAGGGCTTCGTGCGCCCCGCCTCCCTCCGCCTCGAGTACGGGCATCAGGACGTCGAGTCCTACTACAACGGCTGGCACGACACCGGCGCTCTGTGGCGCGAGGTCTTCGACCCCCTCGGGCCCGATGGCGACGGGCGCGTTCTGCCCGACCTGTGGGACCCGGTCACCGACCGCGCCACCCGCAGCTCCTACGTCCGCCTCCCACCCGGCGGCGCCCTGCTGCTGCACGGCCCCTTCCTGCTGCGCCACTGGTTCCCCCTCGATCTGAGCGTCCATCTGGTCCTCGGCCCCGGCGCACTGCGCCGCCGCACCCCCGAGGCCGAGCACTGGACGCTGCCCGCCTTCGAGCGCTACGAGGTCGAGACCGACCCCTCCGGCACCGCCGACGTCCTCGTGCGCGCCGACGATCCACGGCATCCCGCGTGGAACGGCTGACGCGGGGGCGTGCCACGGCAGACCATGAGCTTCTCGGCCCGAGCGGCCCGGACCGCCGTCAGAGCCAGCCGTTGCGCCGGAAGCCCCGGTGCAGTGCCAGGCACGCGACGGTTATCACGCCGATGACCAGGCCGTAGCCGTACCGCCAGCGCAGCTCGGGCATGTGGTCGAAGTTCATGCCGTACACCCCGCAGACCATCGTGGGTACCGCGATGATCGCGGCCCAGGCGGTGATCTTCCGCATGTCCTCGTTCTGTGCGACCGTCACCCGGGCCAGGTGCGCCTGGAGGATGGAGTTGAGCAGTTCGTCGAACGCCGCGAGCTGCTCCGTGGCCCGCAGCAGATGGTCGGCGACGTCGCGGAAATAGGCCTGTATCTCCGGATCCACCACTCGGACCGGCCGTGTGGCCAGCTCGTCCAGCGGCCGGCCGAGCGGTACCACCGCCCGCCGCAGTTCCAGCAGTTCACGCTTGAGCTGATAGATCCGCCCCGGATCGACCCGCGCGCCGTGCTCCGCGAACACTTCCGTCTCGACCTGGTCGATGTCCGCCTGGACCGCCTCGATGACGCTCAGGAACTCGTCCACCACGTGGTCCGCGATCGCGTGCAGCACAGCGGACGGCCCCTTGGCGAGCTGCGCGGGATCGGACTCCAGCCCTTCCCGCAACGGTCCCAGCGAGCCGTGCCGCCCGTGCCGCACGGTGATCACGAAGTCCTGGCCGACGAACACCATGATCTCGCCGGTGCTCACCACCTCGCTCGTGGCCGTGAGCTCCTCGTGCTCCACGTAGCAGACCGTCTTGAACACGGCGAAGAGCGTCTCCCCGTACCGCTCCACCTTGGGGCGCTGGTGGGCCTCGATCGCGTCCTCGACCGCCAGCGGGTGCAGGTCGAAGAGGTCCGCGACACCCGCGAACTCCTGGTCCGTGGGCTCGTGCAGGCCGAGCCAGACGAAACCGCCCCCGCGCCCCCGCATCCGCTTCACCGCGTCGACCGGATCACCGCCCTCGGGAGTGCGGACGCCGTCCCGGTAGGTCACGCAGTTCACCACCGAGGAACCCAGCGGGGAACGGGCGGGATGGCTCAGGTCCACACGCGGGCGCCGCCGGGCCAGCCGGGCCACCTTGCGGAGGCCACCGACCCCTCCCAGGCCCGTGACCTTCCGCAGATTCCCTGCCATCGTCATCCGTGTCTCCTCGCGTGGGTCCCCTCGCGCCGTGCTTCCCGCGCCTTGGCGAGCCAGTCTGCCAGGCCGGAGTCAGCCGCGGACGAGCCTGTGGGTACGGAGCGTTCCGCTTTGTTCCCGGCTGTGGACAGGGCGTTCGGAAGCTGACCCACATCGACCCGGCCGCCCCCGAGGGCCGCCGCGCCGGAGCGTCGACCGCTTCAGGCAAGCCGGACAACTGGGATGATCGCCGCATGACGCGAACCGACGGATACCTCCTCGACAACCGGCAGGCCGAGGCGGCGGAGCGCTTCGAGGCCTTCACCACCCTCTTCGACCCCACGACGTTCCGGCACCTCCAAGCGCTCGGCGCCGGACCCGGCTGGCGCTGCTGGGAGGTCGGGGCCGGAGGCACCTCGGTGGTCTCCTGGCTGGCCAAAAGGGTGGGACCGACCGGCAGGGTCCTCGCGACCGACATCGACACCTCTCGGGTCGCTCCGGCCGGCCGGCCTCCGGTCGAGGTGCGCGTGCACGACGTGGGCGCCGAGGACCCGCCGGGGGAGGGGTTCGACCTGGTGCACGCCCGGCTCGTGCTCGTCCATGTCCCGGACCGGGAGAGGGCGTTGCGCTCGATGGTCAAGGCCCTGCGTCCCGGCGGCCGCCTCCTGGTCGAGGACGCCGACCCCGCGCTGCAGCCCCTGCTCTGTCCCGACGAGCACGGTCCCGAGCAGCAGCTGGCGAACCGGCTGCGGCACGGCTTCCGCCAACTGCTGGCCCGGCGCGGCGCCGACCTGTCCTACGGCCGTCGGCTCCCGCGTCTGCTGCGGGAGGCCGGGCTGCGCCAGGTGGAGGCCGATGCCTACTTCCCGGTCACCTCACCCGCGTGTGCCGCCCTGGAGTCCGCGACGGTCCGTCAGGTCCGCGACCAGCTGGTCGGCGCCGGGGTAGCCGGCCACGAGGACATCGACCGCCACCTCGCGAACATCGCGTCCGGCGGGATGGACCTCGCGACGGCTCCGATGATCTCGGCGTGGGGCCGCAAGGCGTAGGGGAGCGGGTCCCGGCCGGCCCGGGACGTCTGCCCCGGCCGACACCAGCGTCCCTCTCTCCCCTCTCCCCACACCTGCCTACGGCCGGTCCGTCGCCCGTGGAGGCCTCCCGCCCACCCGTTCGACCGCCCGCGCTCCCGCCCGGCACCCCGCAGCCGTCGCCTCCTCGGGCCCCGCGCCCGCGAGCAGTGCGGCGAGGAACGCGCCGGTGAAGGCGTCACCGGCGCCCGTACTGTCCCGCGGCGACGCCGGGTCGGCGGGGACGCGCGCGCACACGGTGCCGGACCGGGCCACCAGGGCCCCCTCCGCGCCCTGCTTGGCGATCACCAGCGGGACGAGCCGGCTCAGCTTGGCCGCGGCGTCCGCCGCGTCGGGCAGCCCGGTGAGCAGGCATGCCTCGCCCCGGCTGGGCAGCAGCGTGTCCACCCCCTCGATCAGGTCCAGGAAGCGGTCGACGCCCAGCTCGGTGAGGAACCCGGCCGACGCCGGGTCCAGGCTGACCGGCACCCCGCGCGCGCGTGCCGCGGCCAGGGCGACCGGCACCAGGGCGCGGCCCGACTCCGAGAACAGAAGGTAGCCCGACAGGTGCAGCCGGGCGACGCCGTCGAGCAGCGTGTCCGACCAGTCGTCGGGCCCGAGCCGCAGCGACGCCCCGCTGTCCGTCAGGAACGTCCGCTCGGCCGAGGCGCCCGT
Organism: Streptomyces sp. BB1-1-1; assembly: GCF_031597775.1. Lineage (NCBI taxonomy): Bacteria > Bacillati > Actinomycetota > Actinomycetes > Kitasatosporales > Streptomycetaceae > Streptomyces > Streptomyces sp. BB1-1-1. The sequence continues at coordinate 6,450,371 of NZ_CP134203.1, forward strand.
GTCGACCAGGCAGATCACCGTCCCCGTCGGTGCCGCCTCGTCGACGACCAGAAGAGGACGTACACCACGGGTCACCAGCTCACGCTCGTGCCAGGCCGCCGCCTCGGTGCCGACCCGCCCCAGCAGCCGTACGTCCCGGCACCCGCCGTACGCGGCCCAGCAGGCCACGTTGGCACCCGCCCCACCGGGCAGCCGGCGGATCGAGGCGGCCGTGTCCGTGCCGGAGGACAGCGGCCCCCGGTGCCGGGCGACGACGTCCGTGACGACGTCCCCGACGACCAGCAGCGCTCCGCTCGGCCCGGTGGTCATGCTTCGGCCCAGGCCGCCGCGACGCGGGCCGCCAGCCGCACGTTCGCGCGCACCGCAGCCAGGTTGGCGCTCAGCGAGGCCCCGTCGGTGTGCCGTACCAGGTAGTCGAGCAGGAACGGCGTGACCGCCTGGCCCGTGACCCCCGCCTCCTCGCAGGCGTGCAGCGCGTCGGCGAGCACCCGCGCGTGCAGCGCGGGATCGAGCTGCTCCTCCTCGGGGACGGGATGGGCGACCACGAGCGCGGACCGCGGCCCGCCGAGCGCGTCCTGCGCCCGCATGACCGTCGCCACCTGCTCCGGGGTGTCCAGCGTCCAGTCCACCGGATGCCCCGAGTCGGACAGGTAGAAGCCGGGGAAGCGGTCCGTACCGTAACCGGCCACCGCGACACCCAGCGTCTCGAGCCGCTGCAGGGTCGCCGGCACGTCCAGGATGGACTTCACGCCGGCGCAGACCACCGTGATGCGGGTGCGTGCCAGCAGGCCGAGGTCGGCCGACTCGTCCTGCGTCACCGTCCACTCCCGGTGCACGCCGCCCAGCCCGCCGGTGGCGAACACCCGGGCGCCCGCCAGGGCCGCCAGCTGGGCGGTCGCCGAGACGGTGGTCGCCCCGCTCGCTCCGGCGGCCACCGCGAGCGGCAGGTCGCGGTGGCCCAGCTTGCGGATGCCGTCCTCGTTCGCGACCCGCTCCAGCTGCTCCTTGTCCAGGCCGACATGGGGCCGCCCGTCCAGCACGGCGATGGTCGCCGGTATGGCGCCCTCCTGCCGTACGGCCTCCTCCAGCTCACGCGCCACCAGCAGATTGCGCGGGCGCGGCAGCCCGTGCGCGATGATCGTGGACTCCAGCGCCACCACGGGGTGACGCGCGTCGATCGCCGTCCGTACCTCTTCCGACATCATCAGCATCACGCGCCTGCCTCCTGTCCGTCGGTTCTCCCTCATCTCTGGCGGGCGGGGGACCGGGCCAAACCCCTCACGGACCCCGGCGCAGTCTTGCGGCTCATCATGAAGACCACGAGCCTGGGCACCATGACGCACAACACGACACGTCTCGACCATGTCGTCCTCTGGGTGCGCGACCCGGTCGCCGCTGCCCGTTTCTACGAGAAGACCCTGGGGCTGGAGCCCCTGCGAGTCACCGAGTACACCGCCGGGACCGTGAGCTTCCCCTCCGTGCGCCTCAACGACGAGACCATCCTCGACCTGGCGCCACACTCCCTGGCGGAACGCATGCGAGTGGTCCCCGGCGCCGACGGCAGCGCGGGCCATCCCGTCAACCACATCTGCCTGTCGCTGTCACCGCACGACTTCGAGGCACTGCGCGCCCGGCTTGAAGAGCAGGCCATCGCGGTCTCGGAACTGGCGTACGACTCCTACGGCGCCCGAGGCCCGGCCCGGCGCAGCTTCTACTTCGGCGACCCGGACGGCAACATCCTCGAGGCTCGGCACTACGAGTAGCCCCGCCGGGCCCCGGGCGGCCGACCTCTCAGAACAGCGGCTCGGGCAGCACGCCCTCGAGCGCGAGCAACTGTCGCTTGGTGCCCACGCCGCCCCCGAACCCGCCGATGCCGCCGTCGCTCTCGACGACCCGGTGGCACGGCACGACGACCGGCAGCGGATTGGCCCCCATCGCCATGCCCACCGCCTGTGCGGCGCCCGGCCGGCCGACCCGGTCGGCGAGGTCGCCGTACCCGACGACCGAGCCGTAGGGGACGCCGGACGCCAGCTCGCGCAGTACCTCCCGGTTGAAGCCCGAGATCAGCGACCAGTCCAGCGGCAGGTCGAAGTCACGCCGCCGGCCCGCGAAGTACGCCTCCACCTGCCGTATCGCCTCGGACAGCAGCGGCGAGCCGGGCGCCTCGACGGGCTCCGTGCCCAGCCGGGCCGCGAGCCCTTCGAGCGCACGGTCGCGCGCGGCGTCGGTGGCGTGGAACACGACGTTCACCAGTCCGTCGCGGGTGGCGGCCAGCAGCAGCGGACCGATGTCGGTGCCGACTACGGTCCACACGACCTGCCGTTCGTACTGCCCATGGCTGTCCATGCGCCAACGGTAAGGCTGGCCACTGACAACGCCCGGGGCAGCGGCGGACGCGACCGGCCCCTGCCCCGGGCGTGCCGTGATCACCGGCCGGCCGAGTCCTCGTCCTCGTCCTCGCCGACGGCGTCCCGCACCACGTCGGGCTTGTTGGTGATGATGCCGTCGACGTCGTACCCGGCGACCCGCCGGGCGGTGGCCGCGTCGTCGACCGTCCAGGTGAGGACCTCCATCGGCCTGCCGTGCGGCCCCGTGAACGCGTGCACGGAGGAGACGTAGCTCATGGAGAGGGAGCCGTGCGAGGGGTTGATCTGGTCGGTGAACTCCGCGTACTCGGGCAGGTCCGACACCGGCGGCGTGCCGAGGAACCCGGTCTTGACGGCCGGCTTGAGATCGTGGACGGTCCGGACGCTGTCCGCGCTGAAACTCTGCACGACCAGCCGGCCGGCCACATGCCGCCGGTCGAGCCAGCCCTCGTTGGCGAGGACCTTGAGGGTCTGCTGCTCGATGCCCGGATACAGCTGGGGGTTCTTCAGCTCCAGCAGCAGCTTCTGGTGGTTGTGCTCCACGCGGTCCACGTACTGCTTCAGCGTCGGCACGCGCGCGCCCGCGTACTCGGACCCGAACCAGCTCCCCGCGTCCAGCCGCGCGATCTCCGCCGCGGTGAAGTCCTTCACCTTCCAGGGCGAGCGGTCGGGGAAGATCTCCTCCACGTCGGTCGTGCGCCGCAGATTGTCGTCGTGGAGGACGACGAGCTCGCCGTCCTTGGTGCGCTGGACGTCGTTCTCCACCCAGCGGATGCCCATCTCGGCCGCCTTGTCGACGGCGGCCAGCGTGTTCTCCGGCGCGTACCCGGAGGCGCCCCGGTGGGCGACGACCGAGGGACCGTCGTCCCCGCTCTGGGCGGTCCTGGCGTGCGAGAGCGGAGTGAGCAGGGCGACTCCCAGGAGCGCGGTGGTCGTGACGGCAACTGCGCGCGCGTGCATGCGTACTCCTCGCGTCGAGCGATCACGGACAGCACCACTGTGACACCAGAGAGTCAACGGGAGAGGGGTGCAGAATGGCCACAGGCTGAATGGAGTTGCTCAACTCCGCTCACCGGGGCCCCACAAGTGGGTCAAGGCCGTGATTCTTTGCCGGAGAATCGTTCGACCATTCCGGTGGGAGTCATACTCTCTGCCTCGACCCTGACCGTTCGCGCGGTCCTGGGAGGGGGCGCACATCAGGGAAATTCCGGGACGTAACCGGGGTGCGAGAAGGCGGAAGGGCAGCCGCACATATGCAAGGCACGGTCGAGGGATTCAGCTACGGACTCGTCACACCGCTGGTGGCCTACCTCATGGCCTGCCTCGGCGGTGCCCTCGGTCTGCGCTGCACCACCAGGTCCATGCGGGTCACCCGGTCCTGGCGCCCGGCGTGGCTCGCGCTCGGCTCGGCGGCGATCGGCTCCGGCATCTGGACCATGCACTTCATCGCCATGATGGGCTTCACGATCGAACACACGCCGATCCGCTACGACTGGCTGATGACCTTCGCCAGCCTGGCCGTCGCCATCGTGATGGTGGGCATCGGGATCTTCATCGTCGGCTACCGGGGCGCGCGAGGAACCGCCCTGTTCACCGGCGGCACGATCACCGGCCTGGGCATCGCGTCGATGCACTACCTGGGTATGGCCGGGATGCGCCTGGACGGGCAGCTGACGTACAACACGTTCACCGTGGCCGTGTCCGTCGTCATAGCCATGGCCGCCGCCACCGCCGCCCTGTGGGCGGCCGGACAGGTCCGGGGATTCCTGTGGAGCGTCGGCGCCAGCCTGGTCATGGGGCTGGCCGTCACCGGCATGCACTACACGGGCATGGCCGCCCTCGAAGTCCACCTCCACGGCACGGCCGATCCCTCCACCGGGGGCTCGGCCGCGGAACTGCTCGCCCCCATGCTCATCGGCCCCCTGGCCTTCCTCCTCCTCGCCGGCGTCGTGGTGATGTTCGACCCGCTGATGGTCACGGGGAGGGCCGCCGAAGTCCCCGTCGAGCGGAAGCCGGGCGTCCCCGCCCACCCCGAGGCACCGCGTACGGTCCGGCGCCCTCCGCACCACCCCGCCCACCACACGCGCCGCCCGCTCGTCCGGCGTTCCCGAACGCCGCAGAACCGCTGATCCGGACCCGTTGTCAGTGCGGGGTCGTACGGTGGAACCCATGCGGCCCGTTTCCCAGATCGAACGCACGGTGGCGCCCTTCGAGGTCGTCAGCCCCTACCAGCCGAACGGCGACCAGCCGGCGGCCATCGCCGAACTCGCCCGGCGTGTCGAAGCAGGCGAGAAGGACGTCGTCCTGCTCGGCGCCACCGGCACCGGCAAGTCCGCCACCACCGCGTGGATGATCGAGAAGCTCCAGCGCCCCACCCTCGTGATGGCGCCGAACAAGACACTGGCCGCCCAGCTGGCGAACGAGTTCCGCGAGCTGCTGCCGAACAACGCCGTCGAGTACTTCGTCTCGTACTACGACTACTACCAGCCCGAGGCGTACGTCCCGCAGTCGGACACCTACATCGAGAAGGACTCCTCGATCAACGAGGAGGTGGAGCGCCTGCGCCACTCGGCGACCAACTCGCTGCTCACCCGCCGTGACGTCGTCGTGGTCGCCTCCGTCTCCTGCATCTACGGCCTCGGCACCCCCCAGGAGTACGTGGACCGCATGGTCCCGCTCCGGGTCGGCGAGGAGCACGACCGGGACGAGCTGCTGCGCCGCTTCGTGGACATCCAGTACACGCGCAACGACATGGCCTTCGCCCGCGGCACCCTCCGGGTGCGCGGCGACACCATCGAGATCTTCCCGGTCTACGAGGAGCTGGCGGTCCGCATCGAGATGTTCGGTGACGAGATCGAGGCCCTGTCCACGCTCCACCCGGTCACCGGCGAGATCATCAGCGACGACCAGCAGCTGTACGTCTTCCCCGCCTCCCACTACGTCGCGGGCCCCGAGCGCCTGGAGCGGGCCGTCAACGACATCGAGAAGGAGCTGGCGGAGCGGCTGACCGAGCTGGAGAAGCAGGGCAAGCTGCTGGAGGCCCAGCGGCTGCGGATGCGCACGACGTACGACCTCGAGATGCTCCGCCAGATCGGCTCCTGCTCCGGCGTGGAGAACTACTCCATGCACTTCGACGGCCGCCTGCCCGGCTCCCCGCCGAACACCCTGCTGGACTACTTCCCGGACGACTTCCTGCTCGTCATCGACGAGTCGCACGTCACCGTCCCGCAGATCGGCGCCATGTACGAGGGCGACGCCTCCCGCAAGCGGACCCTGGTCGACCACGGCTTCCGGCTGCCCTCCGCCCTGGACAACCGTCCACTGAAGTGGGAGGAGTTCCAGGGACGCATCGGACAGACCGTGTACCTGTCGGCGACCCCGGGCACCTACGAGCTCTCCCGCTCGGACGGCGCCGTCGAGCAGATCATCCGCCCCACCGGCCTCGTCGACCCGGAGGTCGTCGTCAAGCCCACCGAGGGGCAGATCGACGACCTGGTGCACGAGATCCGCAAGCGGACCGAGAAGGACGAGCGCGTCCTGGTCACCACGCTCACCAAGAAGATGGCCGAGGACCTCACCGACTACTTCCTGGAACTCGGCATCCAGGTCCGCTACCTGCACAGCGACGTCGACACCCTGCGCCGCGTCGAACTCCTGCGTGAGCTGCGCGCCGGCGAGTACGACGTCCTGGTCGGCATCAACCTGCTCCGCGAGGGCCTCGACCTGCCGGAGGTCTCCCTGGTGGCGATCCTAGACGCCGACAAGGAGGGCTTCCTGCGCTCCGGCACCTCCCTGATCCAGACCATCGGCCGCGCGGCGCGCAACGTCTCCGGCCAGGTCCACATGTACGCCGACAAGATCACGCCGGCGATGGAGAGGGCGATCGACGAGACCAACCGCCGCCGCGAGAAGCAGGTCGCGTTCAACAAGGCGAACGGCATCGACCCTCAGCCGCTCCGCAAGAAGATCAACGACATCGTCGCGCAGATCGCCCGCGAGGACATCGACACCGAGCAGCTGCTCGGCTCGGGCTACCGCCAGTCGAAGGACGGCAAGGCCGCCAAGGCCCCCGTGCCCGCCCTCGGCGGCCAGGCGGCGGCCGGCGCCAAGGCGGCCAAGGGCAAGGGCAAGGTCAAGGAAACCGTGCCGACCGACCGCCCCGCGGCGGAGCTCGCCGAACAGATCGAGGACCTCACCACCCGTATGCGGGCGGCCGCCGCGGACCTGCAGTTCGAGATCGCGGCCCGGCTCCGGGACGAGGTCTCCGAGATGAAGAAGGAGCTGCGTCAGATGAAGGAGGCCGGTCTGGCCTGACGGCCCGCCCGGGCACGCGCTGTGTTGCAAGACCGACACAAAGTGCGGACCTGGGTGGGGCGCTGTCAGTGTCCCTGCGTAGGGTTCTGGACAACCGCGGGTCCGCGGCAACAGGGGACAGTTCGAGAGGGGATCAGCGCGTGACCGTCAACATGACCAAGGGTCAGGCCATCAGTCTGCAGAAGAGCGACGGCGGCAGCCTGACGTCGGTGCGCATGGGTCTCGGCTGGCAGGCGGCTCCCCGGCGCGGCCTGTTCGGCTCGCGCACCCGGGAGATCGACCTGGACGCCTCCGCCGTCCTGTTCGCGGACAAGCAGCCGGTCGACGTCGTCTTCTTCCGCCACCTGGTGAGCGACGACGGCTCGGTGCGCCACACCGGGGACAACCTCGTCGGCGGTGTCGGCCAGGGCGGCGACGACGAGGCGATCCTCGTCGACCTGCAGCGCGTCCCGGTCCACATCGACCAGATCGTCTTCACCGTGAACTCCTTCACGGGCCAGACCTTCCAGGAAGTGCAGAACGCGTTCTGCCGCCTGGTCGACGAGACCAACGGCCAGGAACTCGCCCGCTACACGCTGGCCGGCGGCGGCGCCTACACGGCCCAGATCATGGCGAAGGTGCACCGCGCGGGCCAGGGCTGGGCGATGACCGCCATCGGTTCCCCGGCCAACGGCCGCACCTTCCAGGACCTGATGCCGGCGATCCTGCCGGTCCTGTAGCGGGCCGGCGGGTACCGGCCGGCCCCGTGAGCAGGACGGGCGGTCGCCGCACGACACATCACGAGTGACGCACGAGTGACACAGGGGGAGAGGCGATGACGGCCGAGCTGACGCGGGGACAGAACCACCCGCTTCCCCGGGCCCGTCTCGAGATCCGGGTCTCGGCCGGCACACCGATCGTGGCCGGAGCAACGCTCGGCGACGAGAACGGCAGGGTCCACGGCGTGGAATGGGTGGCCCACCCGGGCACGCCCGCCCTGCCTGGTCTGGAGGTCTCCCGGCAGGCAGCCGCCGACCATCGCCTCGCGGTGGACCTGGACGCCGTGCCGGACGCGGTGCACCGCGTCAGTGTGCTGCTCGCCCTGCCCGCCGGCGGGACGGGCCCGGGCCGCTTCGGAGCCGTCGCCGCACCCTTCGTCGCCGTCACGGGCCTCGACGGTGACGAGGTCGCCAGCTACACCATCACCGGCCTCGAGGCCGAGTCGGCCGTCGTCGCGCTGGAGCTCTACCGGCGGCAGGGTGCCTGGAAGGTGCGCGCCGTCGGCCAGGGCTACACGGGCGGTCTCACCGAACTCCTGACCGACCAGAGCCTGCCCCAGGCCCACGAACTCGCCCGAAGCATCCAGGAGGCGGTGGCCGGCGGCCTGGCCCGTTCGGTACCGGCGCCCCCGGCACGGACGGCCGACGGCAACCGCTCCCGGCAGGCCGCCACCCCGACGCACGGTACGGACCACGGCGCCGCCGCATCCCAGGGCACCCCCGGCACCGTGCCCCCGGTGTCCCCGTACGACGCCCCGGGCGTGTCCGACCCGCAGCCGCCCGGCGTCCACGCACAGCACGGCACACAGCGGCCGTACCCGGCCGGATCGGGGGACTCCGCCACCGCCGGCCAGTCGTCCGCGCCCACCGGCGGCGGCCCGATCGACTACAGCCACCCGCGCCGGCAGAACGCCGCTCCGCCTCCGCCCCCACCGACCGCACCCCCGGCCGCGCCCGGGCAGCCCGCGCGGCCCGTCGCGGGCGACGCCACCGGCTGGTCCATGGAGGAGCGGCTCTACAACCAGGTGTGGGGCATGTTCGAGGACCTGGCCCGCACCACGGCCGCGTACCGCAGCGCCGTCGACTTCGCCGACTCGCGCATGGAGAAGGAACTCGACCAGGTCCTGTCCGACCCGCGCAGCCGGATCGGCGGTCAGGGCGACGCCGCCAGGGGAGCGGCGCGCACCCGGCACACCCAGCTCGTGTCCCAGGCCCGGGAGGCCCTGGACCGGGACATCGCTCAGCTCGCCGCCGAGGCGGATGTGGTCGAGCCCGCCCTGCCTGCGGCCTACGCGCGCTGGGACAACCCCGTCTGGCACGCCTACCGCGTACCCATGGAGATCCCCATGGCCCTGCGGCTGGGCGACCTCCATCTCCCCGAGGCGGACCGCATACGCATCCCGCTGCTGGTCCGGCTGCCGCTGGAGCGCGGCCTGTGGATCGACAGCGGGCGTTCCGCCTCGCTCGACGGTTCGTTCGCCGACTCCCACGAGATGCGGCGCCTGGGCCTGGAGGCGGCGGTCGCGCACGCGGCGAGGCTGCTCGCCGTCTATCCGGCGGGCGAGTTCACCGTGCACGTCATCGACCCGGCCGGATCAGGGGCGCAGGCACTGGCCCCGCTGGTGCAGACCGGAGTGCTCGCGGCCCCGCCCGCCCTGGGCGCCGCCGGGACGGCGGACGTGCTGGCCCGCCTCACCCAGCGCGTCGACCTGGTGCAGATGGCGTTGCGCGGAGGCGCTCCCGACGCGCTTCCGCCCGGCCTCGACACCTCCCAGCAGCTCCTGATCGTCAACGACTTCCCGCACGGCTTCGACGACCGCGCGGTGAACCAGCTGCGCTATCTCGCCGACGAGGGGCCGGCCGTGGGCGTCCACCTGATGATGGTCGCCGACCGTGAGGAGTCCGCCGGGTACGGGCCGCTGCTCGACCCCCTGTGGCGCTCGCTTCTCCGGCTGACGCCGGTGGCCGACGACCACCTCGCCGACCCGTGGGTCGGACATGCCTGGACGTACGAGCCCGCGCTCGCGCCGCCCGGCAGCCAGGTGCTCCGGCAGGTGCTCACCCAGGTCGCCGCAGCCCGCCGTCCGTGGGATCGGTGACCCCCTCCGAGCTGGTGTTTTGAGCTTAATTTGCGAATCTCTTTACCATCCCTTGGGGAATGGGGTACTGTCGTCCGTACGGAGGGGAGTACTCCCTGTCTGTGCGGCGTACCCGTCAATACGGATCAGGCCAGATCCCGGGGCGTCGGCCCGTGGGCTCCGAACGCGTCACGCGTCCCGGACCCGGGTGGAAGAGACCTCCGGCAGCGACGACGCTGACATTTGCCGTGTGACGTACTGCCGGAGGCGTAGTAGTGGAAGTTTCCCTGACCCTGTGGGTCCTGACCATCGTGGGCCTTGCCGCCCTGATCGGGGCCGACTTCTTCATCGGCCGCAAGCCGCACGACGTATCGATCAAGGAAGCCGGGATCTGGACGGCCGTCTGGATCGCCCTGGCGGGCCTCTTCGGAATCGGCCTGCTCGTCTTCGGCGGCGGACAGCCGGCCGGCGAGTTCTTCGCGGGCTTCATCACCGAGAAGTCCCTGAGCGTGGACAACCTCTTCGTCTTCATCCTGATCATGGCGAAGTTCGCGGTGCCCTCGCAGTACCAGCAGCGAGTGCTCCTCATCGGTGTCCTCATAGCCCTGGTGCTCAGGGCCGTCTTCATCGCGGCGGGCGCCGCGATCATCGCCAACTTCGCCTGGGTCTTCTACATCTTCGGCGCCTTCCTCATCTACACCGCCTGGAAGCTCATCCAGGAGGCGCGGGCCGGCGAGGACGACGAGGAGTTCGAAGAGAACAAGCTGCTCAAGGCGGCCGAGCGCCGCTTCGGCGTCGCCGACCGATACCACGGCACCAAGCTGTGGATCGAGGAGAACGGCAAGCGCATCATGACCCCGATGCTGGTCGTGATGCTCGCGATCGGCACCACCGACGTGCTCTTCGCGCTCGACTCCATCCCGGCGATCTTCGGCCTGACCCAGGACCCGTACATCGTGTTCACGGCCAACGCGTTCGCCCTCATGGGTCTGCGTCAGCTGTACTTCCTCCTCGGCGGCCTGCTGAGGAAGCTGGTGCACCTCTCGTACGGCCTGTCGGTGATCCTGGGCTTCATCGGCATCAAGCTGGTGCTGCACGCCCTGCACGAGTCCGGGGTCCACGTCCCCGAGATCAGCATCCCGGTCTCGCTCGGCGTGATCTGCTCCGTCCTGATCGTCACCACGATCACCAGCCTCCGGGCCTCCAAGAAGGCCGAGACGGAAGCGGCGGTCACCAAGGACGACGACGCTTCGAAGGACAGCGTCGAGGCCTGACCACGTACGACCCCCAGCCGAGTGTGGTGGTGGGGGACCTGCACCGGGAGCGGCGGGCGGCCAAGAGCCGCCCGCCGCTCCCCGCGTGCACACCGCAGCGAGAGCGAGGGTGAACGGGGCCACGCCCTTGCAGGGAGGCGTCCACCTGGTGCTGTTCGCGGCGTATCTGGAGCTCGCCGTCAACCCGTAGACACGCAGACGAAGACGGGGCGAGCGTCAGTACGTGACGGTGATGCGCCGGGCGGGACCGTCGACCCGTACGGTGCCCCCGTACGGGATGACGACCTGCGGATCGGTGTGGCCGAAATCCACGTCGAAGACGATCGTGGCCTCGGGTGCGTAGGTCCGCATCGCCCGGAGTACCGCCTCGTGCTGCTCCGCCGCGTACCGGGCGGCCTCCTCGGGGCTGTTGGGACGTTCGAACGACCACGTCTTCGGGCGGGCCATCAGCAGTGCGGAGAAGCGGCGGAGCAGCCCGCGCTCGCCCATGTTGCGCAGGGTGCGGAAGACCTCCGTGGCGCTCGGCATCTCCTCGGACGTCTCCAGGATCAGCACGCCGCCGTCGTACTCCGCCGGGTCGCGGGCGATCTCGCGGTCGGCCATCAGCAGCCAGGCGAGGATCTCCAGGCAGCCACCCCAACTGCGGCCCTCGGCCATCCGGTCGGCGTTCACCCAGGACCAGCCCGACCCGGGCCGGGAACCGGGTTCCTCGTCGAAGGTCGCCGGGTCGGCCCAGTCACGGTTGATGTCGTTCCACCGCTCGGCGGGCCGCAGCTCGTACGGCCCCGAGGTGAACAGCGCCGCGCGCAGGGAGTCGGCGGTCTGCGGGTGCATGGCACCGGGACGTCCCAGCTCGACCATGACGCTCGCGCCGTGGTAGCCGACGATGCCCGTGTTGCGCAGGTAGGCGAGCAGATTCGTGTTGTCGCTGGTACCGAAGAACGGCTTCGGGTTGGCCCGGATCAGCTCCCGGTCCAGCAGCGGCAGCACGGTGATCTGGTCGTCGCCGCCGATCGACGCGATCACGGCCTTGACGCCGGGGTCGGCGAAGGCCGCGTGGATGTCGGCGGCCCGCTCAGCGGGCGTCGAGCCCATCTTCCGGGTGGCCGGGTACTCCACCGGCTCCAGCCCGTACTCCTTGCGCAGCCGCTCCAGGCCCAACTCGTAGGGGAGCGGGAAGAGTCCAGGCAGACCGGAGGAGGGGGATACCACCGCGACACGGTCGCCGGGCGAGGGCTTGGGCGGGTACGCGATCGGCGTCATGCACGGAGGGTACGGCCGGACGGATCATCGGCGCACCGTGATAGACCGGGGTCCGAGCAGCGGTCGCGCAAGGGCCGCCGCACCCCGAACGGACCGGAGGAACCGTGCCCCGCACCCTGGCCAACGCCCCGATCATGATCCTCAACGGCCCCAACCTGAACCTGCTGGGTCAGCGTCAGCCGGAGATCTACGGCTCCGACACCCTCGCCGACGTCGAGGCCCTGTGCGTGAAGGCGGCGACGGCGCACGGCGGCACGGTGGACTTCCGGCAGTCCAACCACGAGGGCGAACTCGTCGACTGGATCCACGAGGCCCGGCTGAACCACTGCGGGATCGTGATCAACCCCGCCGCCTACTCGCACACCTCCGTCGCGATCCTGGATGCGCTCAACACCTGCGACGGGCTGCCGGTGGTGGAGGTCCACATCTCCAACATCCACCAGCGCGAGTCGTTCCGGCACCACTCCTACGTCTCGCAGCGCGCCGACGGTGTGATCGCGGGGTGCGGTGTGCAGGGGTACGTATTCGGTGTGGAGCGGATCGCGGCGCTGGCCGGGGCGGGACAGGCCCGGACCTGAGACGCCCGGGCCGCCGGCCGACGGCGGGAATCCGGGAACCGGCGGCCCGTGAACGCGTCGCACCGGGCGCGCGCGGCGGTCACCAGCCGCGTGCGCGCCACTCCGGCAGATGCGGCCGTTCCGCGCCGATCGAGGTGTCCTTGCCATGCCCGGGGTAGACCCACGTCTCGTCCGGGAGCACGTCGAAGACCTTGGTCTCGACATCATGGATCAGGCTCGCGAACGCCTTCGGATCGTCGTGTGTGTTGCCCACACCGCCGGGGAAGAGACAGTCCCCGGTGAACACATGGGGATGCCCGTGCGGGTCGTCGTACACCAGGACGATGGAGCCCGGAGTGTGCCCGACCAGGTGGCGCGCGGTGAGTTCCACCTGCCCCACCCGGATCGTGTCGCCGTCGTCGACCGGGACGTCGGTCGGCACCGGGATGCCCTCGGCGTCGTGCCGGCCCGCGTACGTGCGGGCGCCGGTGGCCGCGACGACGTCGGCGAGCGCCTGCCAGTGGTCGCCGTGCCGGTGGGTGGTGACGACGGACGCGAGGCCGCCGTCACCGACCGTGCCGAGCAGTGAGTGCGCGTCGTTCGCGGCGTCGATCAGCAGCTGCTCGTCGGTGGCCCGGCAGCGCAGCAGATAGGCGTTGTTGTCCATCGGGCCGACCGCGACCTTGGTGATCATCAGGTCCTTGAGCTCGTGCACGTCGGCGGGGCCGCCGACCCGCACCTGTCCGCTGTACGTCATGTACGCCAGCCTAGCGCCGGGAGGCGGCCCGCAGACCGCCGTCCCGGGCTACAGCGGCGGCAGCGACGGCAGCGGGCCGCCCTCCGTCGACAGCGCGGTCCCCTCGCGACGCCCGGCGAGCCAGCCGAGCAGGTCGGCCGGGGGACCGGTGACGGTCACCTCCGGGGCGCTCGCCTCCCGGCCCGTGCTCCACGCGCGCGTGCCGTCCGTGAGGCGGGTGGGCGGCACGTCAGGGTGCCCGGCGAACCGGGCGGCCAGGAACTCGGTCTCCCGCTCCGTGAACTCCGCAGGAAGATCCTCCAGCTCGTACCCGATGCCCAGGTCCACGTGGTGCAGCTCCACCTCGACCCAGCGCCGGAACGGCACCCGGGAGGCCGAGTCGGTGATCCCGTTGCGCAGCTCCACCGTGCGCGACCAGTCCCCGGGCACGGCCCAGGCGTCCTGCAACCGGGCCGCGCTCTCGCGCACGTCGGCGAGCTGGGCGTCCAGTGGGCGCGGGGCGTCCCGCTCGATGTCGGCGTCCCGGGCCTCGCCGGAGACGTACATGGGGCGTCCTTCGAAGACGTTCACCAGGGCGTCGGCGTTGCGGGCGAGGTGGGCGAGGACGTGGCCGCGGGTCCAGCCCGGAAGCCGTGACGACTCCGTCACGGACGCGTTGTCCAGTTTCCCGACCGCGGTGAGCAGCCGCTCGGTAGCGTCACGTACAGACGCCAGGTCATGCGCGTGATCAATCATGGTGCTGACCCTAGACCGCGCCACACCTTCGGGTGAAGACGATGGACGACACCCGCAAATCGAATGCACGTGCTATATGGTCGGATGCGGCGTCGGGCATGCTGGGGAGTCGGGGTTTGTTGACAACCGGTGAATCCGACCGGCGTTGTCAGTGGCTCCCCCTAGTCTGAGAAAGACGGGGGCCTCGCCCCTGTCACTTCTCTCAAGAAAGGTGCGGACCGGCGTGGCCGACCGTCTCATCGTCCGTGGCGCGCGCGAGCACAACCTGAAGAACGTCTCGCTCGACCTGCCTCGTGACTCGCTCATCGTCTTCACGGGCCTGTCCGGGTCGGGCAAGTCCTCCCTGGCCTTCGACACCATCTTCGCCGAGGGCCAGCGGCGCTACGTGGAGTCGCTCTCCTCCTACGCCCGGCAGTTCCTCGGCCAGATGGACAAGCCGGACGTCGACTTCATCGAGGGCCTCTCCCCGGCGGTCTCCATCGACCAGAAGTCCACCTCGCGCAACCCTCGCTCCACGGTCGGCACCATCACCGAGGTCTACGACTACCTGCGCCTGCTCTTCGCCCGCATCGGCAAGCCGCACTGCCCCCAGTGCGCCCGGCCGATCACGCGCCAGTCGCCGCAGGCCATCGTCGACAAGGTCCTGGAACTGCCGGAGGGCAGCCGCTTCCAGGTGCTCTCGCCCCTGGTGCGCGAGCGCAAGGGCGAGTTCGTCGACCTCTTCGCCGACCTCCAGACCAAGGGCTACTCCCGCGCGCGGGTCGACGGCGAGACCATCCAGCTCTCCAACCCGCCCACGCTGAAGAAGCAGGAGAAGCACACCATCGAGGTGGTCGTCGACCGCCTCACGGTGAAGGACACCGCCAAGCGCCGTCTCACCGACTCGGTGGAGACCGCCCTCGGCCTCTCCGGCGGCATGGTCGTGCTCGACTTCGTCGACCTCCCCGAGGACGACCCCGAGCGCGAGCGCATGTACTCCGAGCACCTGTACTGCCCGTACGACGACCTGTCCTTCGAGGAGCTGGAGCCCCGCTCCTTCTCCTTCAACTCGCCCTTCGGCGCCTGCCCCGACTGCTCCGGCATCGGCACCCGCATGGAGGTCGACCCGGAACTGATCGTCCCGGACGAGGACAAGTCCCTCGACGAGGGCGCCATCCACCCCTGGTCGCACGGGCACACCAAGGACTACTTCGGCCGCCTGATCGGTGCCCTCGCGGACGCCCTGGGCTTCCGGACGGACATCCCCTTCGCGGGCCTCCCGCTGCGCGCCCGCAAGGCCCTGCTGTACGGCCACAAGACCCAGGTCGAGGTCCGCTACCGCAACCGGTACGGACGCGAGCGCCGGTACACCACGGCCTTCGAGGGCGCGATCCCCTTCGTCAAGCGCCGGCACAGCGAGGCCGAGAGCGACGCCAGCCGCGAGCGCTTCGAGGGCTACATGCGCGAGGTGCCCTGCCCCACCTGTGAGGGCACCCGCCTGAAGCCGCTCGTCCTCGCGGTCACCGTCATGGGCAAGTCGATCGCCGAGGTCTCGGCGATGTCCATCAGCGACTGCGCGGACTTCCTGGGCGAGCTGAAGCTCAGCGCCCGCGACAAGAAGATCGCCGAGCGCGTGCTGAAGGAGGTCAACGAGCGGCTGCGGTTCCTGGTCGACGTCGGCCTGGACTACCTCTCGCTGAACCGCGCGGCCGGCACCCTCTCCGGCGGCGAGGCCCAGCGCATCCGCCTGGCCACCCAGATCGGCTCCGGACTCGTCGGCGTGCTGTACGTCCTCGACGAGCCGTCCATCGGCCTGCACCAGCGCGACAACCACCGGCTGATCGAGACCCTCGTCCGGCTCCGCGACATGGGCAACACCCTCATCGTCGTCGAGCACGACGAGGACACCATCAAGGTCGCCGACTGGATCGTCGACATCGGCCCCGGCGCCGGCGAGCACGGCGGCAAGGTCGTGCACAGCGGCTCCCTCAAGGAGCTGCTCGACAACGCCGAGTCGCAGACCGGCCTGTACCTGTCCGGCAAGAAGGCCATCCCGCTGCCCGACATCCGGCGCCCGCGCGATCCCTCCCGGCAGCTCACCGTGCACGGCGCCCGCGAGAACAACCTCCAGGACATCGACGTGTCCTTCCCGCTGGGCGTGTTCACGGCCGTCACCGGCGTCTCCGGCTCCGGCAAGTCGACCCTGGTCAACGACATCCTGTACACGCACCTGGCGCGCGAGCTGAACGGCGCTCGGAGCGTTCCCGGCCGGCACACGCGCGTGGACGGCGACGACCTCGTCGACAAGGTCGTCCACGTCGACCAGTCGCCCATCGGCCGCACCCCGCGGTCGAACCCGGCGACGTACACCGGCGTCTTCGACCACGTCCGCAAGCTGTTCGCCGAGACGACCGAGGCGAAGGTCCGCGGCTACATGCCCGGCCGGTTCTCCTTCAACGTCAAGGGCGGCCGCTGCGAGAACTGCGCGGGCGACGGCACGATCAAGATCGAGATGAACTTCCTCCCGGACGTCTACGTCCCGTGCGAGGTCTGCCACGGCGCCCGGTACAACCGGGAGACCCTGGAGGTCCACTACAAGGGCAAGTCCATCGCCGACGTCCTGAACATGCCGATCGAGGAGGCGACCGACTTCTTCGAGGCGGTCCCCGCCATCTCCCGGCACATGAAGACGCTGAAGGACGTCGGCCTCGGCTACGTCCGGCTCGGCCAGTCCGCGACCACCCTGTCCGGCGGCGAGGCCCAGCGCGTCAAGCTCGCCAGCGAGCTGCAGCGCCGCTCCACCGGGCGCACGGTCTACGTCCTGGACGAGCCGACCACCGGTCTGCACTTCGAGGACATCAGCAAGCTGCTGACCGTCCTGTCCGGCCTGGTCGACAAGGGCAACACGGTCATCGTCATCGAGCACAACCTCGACGTGATCAAGACCGCCGACTGGGTCGTCGACATGGGCCCCGAGGGCGGCGCCGGTGGTGGCCTGGTGGTCGCCGAGGGCACGCCCGAGCAGGTCGCGGGTGTTCCCGCCAGCCACACCGGCAAGTTCCTCCAGGAGGTCCTCGACGCCGACCGGATCAGCGACGCGGTCACGGTGAAGACCCCGCGCAAGGCGGCGAAGACGGTGGCGGCCAAGACCACCGCCAAGAAGACCGCCACCAAGACGGTCACCGGCACGGCCGCGAAGAAGACCGCCACCAAGGCGGCCAAGAAGGCCACCACGAAGGCCGCCAAGCCCGCCGCGAAGAAGACGACGCGGACGAGCTAGGGGTGTCGTTTGGATCAGGCCGGCTCCTGGCAACGGTGCCTTGCGACCGGCCCGAGCCCCGCGACCCCGGCAAGATCCAATCGACACCCCCTAGGCCTGACCCGAGACCGCGCCGGGCCCCACGGACGATCCCGTGGGGCCCGGCGCGGCGTTCGCGCGGCCGACGCGCTCAGGCGGCCGCCGGCTCCACGAACTGCATGTCGAGCTGGATCTTCACCACCTCCCCGAGCAGCCCCGGAGCGAAGTCCAGGCCGAACTCGCTGCGCCGGATCTCACCCGTCGCCTCGAACCCGGCGTGCCGGCCGTCGCCGCCGGCGGTCATGGCTCCCAGCCCGCCGAACTCCACGGCGAGCGTCACCGGGCGGGTCACGTCACCGATCGTCAGCTCGCCCTCCATGGTCCAGTCCTCGCCCTCGCCCCGCACCCGGCTCGAGCGGTAGGTCATCGTCGGCCGCTTCGCCACGTCGAGCAGGTCGGAGGCGCGTACATGCGCGTCCCGGTCGGCGTTCCCGGTGTCGATGGAGGCCAGATCGATCGTCGCGGACACCCGGACGTCCTCGACCCGCTCCCCGACGAACAGCTCGGCCCGCACGCCGCCGAAGCGCCCCCGCACCTTGGCGATGCCCAGGTGGCGGATGGTGAAGTTCACGGCGGAGTGGAACGGGTCCATCGCCCACTGGCCGGGGGCGATCGGCAGGGGAGCGGCGGTGGCGGTGCTGGAGATGTCATTCGTCATGCCCTCAACCCTGGGGCGATCGTGCCCTCGCAGGGAGACCGGCCCGAGCATGGTAGTCGCAGGGCCATCCTTTCGCCCGCGCACATTGGTACGTTCCAGAAGTGAGCGACAACCAGTTGGGCACGTTCTTGCGGACCTGGCGCGAATCCGTCACCCCCATCGAGGTGGGTCTCCCCGCCGGCGCCCGCCGCCGCACCCCCGGCCTGCGCCGCGCCGAACTGGCCACCCTCGCCGGAGTGAGCGTCGAGTACCTCACCCGGCTGGAACAGGGCCGCGACCGCAACCCGTCCGTCCAGGTGCTCGGCGCCCTCGCCGACGCGCTGAACCTGTCGCTGCGCGACCGCATGCTGCTGCGCCGCCTGACCAAGGAGGCCGACGGCGGCGACCCGCTGCTCTGCGCAGCGGCCCCGCCCCTCAGCCGAGGCGCGCGCCCCACCGTGCGGGCCGTACTGGACCGCCTGGAGCCCACCCCCGCCGTGGTGCTCAACTGGATCGGCGACGTCCTCGCCCACACCGACGGCTACGCGCGGCTCACCGGGCCGCTCGGGCTGCTCGACGACGAGCGGCCCAACCTGCTCCGGTACCTGTTCACCGACGAGCGGGCCCGCGCCGCCTACCCCGACTGGGACCGCGTGGCCGACGACCTGGTCGCCCAGCTCCGGCACGAGGCCCCGCTGCGCGACCCGTACGTGGCCGAGCTGGCCGACGAACTGACGGTGACGGCGGGCGCGGCGTTCGCCGACCGGTTCGCAGACCTCGCCGTAGCCCCGCGACGCGTCGGGACCCAGCACGTCGAGCACCCGGAGGCCGGGCCCCTGCGGCTGTCGTACGAGACGCTGGCGCTTCCCGAGGAGGGCCAGCGGATCGTCGTACACCTGCCCGCGGACGACGCCACGGCCGCGGCGCTGGACCACCTCGACGGCCGCCGCCCCGGCGCCCTGCGGGCCGTACGGCCGACGGGCTGAGCCGCACCCGGCCCGGAGCTCCCGCCGATGCGCCTCAGACGGCCACCTCGTGGGCGTACGGCGGCTCCGCGCCCGCCCGCGAACAGGTGACCGCCGCCGCGCGGGCGGCGAACCCCAGCAGTTCCGCCCAGCCCTCCGCCCCCAGACCGGCCACGGCCTCGTCGTCGAGGGCGTCCCGTACCGCGAGGCCGTGCAGCAGCGCCGCGTTCACCGTGTCGCCCGCGCCGATCGTGTCCACCACGTCGACCCGCTCGCCCGGCACGGCGTACTCGCCCCCGTCACGGGTGTACGCCGTCAGACCCGCACCGCCCCGGGTGACCACGACCGCCGCCGGGCCCGCCGCCAGCCACTCCCGGGGCGTGCCGCCCAGCCACTCGGCGTCCTCGGCGGACAGTTTCAGCAGCGACACCGACGGCAGCCAGCTCCTGAACCGGGCCCGGTAGGCGTCCGGGTCCGGGATCAGCCCGGCCCGGATGTTCGGGTCGAGCGCCGTGAACACCCCCTGCGCGGCCGTCTCGCGCAGCAACTCCTCGTACGCGCTCGCCCCCGGCTCCAGCACCAGGGAGCAGGTCCCGAAGGAGACCGCCCGGGTGCCGGACGGCAGCGCGGCGGGCACCGAGAACAGCCGGTCCGCCGTCCCGTCCACATAGAAGGAGTACGCGGCCGAGCCGTCCGCCCCCACCGAGGCCACGGCGAGCGTCGTCGGCTCGGCCCCGCGCTGCACCGGCGTGACGTCCACGCCGGTTTCGCGCAGCCGGTCCAGCAGCGCCTCGCCGAAGGCGTCGTGCGACATCCGGGAGCAGAAGGCGGCGGGCGAGCCGAGACGGCCCAGCGCGACGGCCGTGTTGTACGGCCCGCCGCCGAGCGCCGGCCGCAACGCGGCGAGGGCACCCGTGCCCTGCGGTACCAGGTCGATCAGTGCCTCACCGGCGACGACGATCACGGGAGACTCCTTTCGTGAGCCTTTGCGGAGGCTTGCCGGGGCTGCTCGGGGCAGCCGCACGAGGTGCGGTGGACGAAGGTGCAGGGCAGCCGCAGGGTCCGCGCCGGCCGGTCCGGTGCGGCGAGGCGTTCCAGCAGCAGGCGTACGGCCTGGGCACCGAGTTCCCTGCTGGGCTGGGTGACGGCGGTGAGCCGGGGGGAGAAGAGATCGGCCCAGGCGAAGTCGTCGAAGCAGCACAGCGCGAGGTCACCGGGCACGGACAGACCGCGGTCCCGCAGGGCGCGCAGCGCGCCGATGGTCATCGCGTTGTTGGCGGTGACCAGCGCGGTGGGCGGCACCGCCAGGGACAGCAGGGCCGCCGCGGCCCGTTCACCGCCGGCCGCCTCGGAGTCGCCGTGGACCAGGAGCCGTTCGTCGTAGGGCAGCCCGGCGGCGGCGAGGCCGTGCCGGTAGCCGGTGATCCGCTCCCGCGTCGTGCTGAGCCCCGGCCGCCCCGCGACCAGCCCGATCCTGCGGTGGCCGAGCCCGGAGAGATGGGTGGCCAGCCGGGTCGTCGGCTCGGCGCTCTCGGCGCACACCTGGTCGAAGCGCGGGGCCCCCTCGCCCTCCGGCACGTCCAGGACCCGGTCGAGGAACACGGCCGGCACCCGGTGGCGGCCGAGGTAGGCGACGAGGTCGCGCGGATCGGCGGAGGGCGCGACGATCATGCCGTCCACGCGTCGCTCGTGCAGTAGCTGGACGACCTTGCGCTCGTGCCCCGGATCGTCGTGGGGGTCTGCGATGAGCAGGCCGTAACCGTGCTCCAGGGCGGCGGCCTCGACGCCCTGGAGGATCTCCGTGAAGTACGGGTTGCTGATCGCCGACACCGCGAGCCCGATGGAGCGGGTGCGGGAGGTCACCAGGGAGCGGGCGAGGGAGTTCGGGGTGTAGCCGAGCTCCTCGATGGCGTCCAGGACCGCCTGGCGGGTGCGCGGCAGCACGGGACGGGTGTCGTTGAGCACGTGCGAGACGGTCGCCACGGAGACCCCGGCGCTGCGTGCGACATCGGCCATGGTCGCCATCTGCGTGCCCCCTTCCCGTACTGCCGCGCGTCCGTTTCCGGATCGCGACTCGCGACTCGCGACTCGCGACTCGCGGATCGCGGGCCGCCCCGCGTGTACTGGCCGGGACCGTACCCCATCCGCGATGGTCGCGTAAACGCTTGCGCAAGCGCTTACGCGACCATCGCGGATACCACCGCGTCGGTGCGACCCACCCTCGGTCGCGGCCACGGCCGCCGGATATCGTCACCCTGCACGCCCCCGACCAGTGGAGAACCCATGCCCGGCCGTCCCGTCCCGAGCCGCCGCACCGTCCTGCGCTCGGCGGCCCTCACGCCCGTCGCCGGACTCGGTCCGGCCGCCTGCTCGCCGGGCGACGACGGTGCCGCGCCGGCCAGGCCGACCGCACCCGTCGACCTCGGTACGGACGGCGAGGTCGCCAAGGGCGCGACCAAGCTCTACCGGGACGCGAACGTGGTGGTCAGCCGGGCCGATGACGGTTCCCTGAAGGCGTTCAGCACGGTCTGCACGCACGCGGGCTGCCCCATCAAGAAGCTGCGGGGGACGAAACTCGTCTGCCCCTGCCACGGCAGCGAATTCGACGCCCGCACCGGCGATGTGCTGCACGCCCCGGCGACCGTGCCGCTCATCGAACTGCCGGTCGAGGTGAAGCAGGGCCGCATCGTCGCGAGCCCCGGGACCTGACCGGCACGGGCCCGCTCACCCCAGCCCCCCGCTCACCCCAGGGCCCTGCCCGCTACCCCCCGCTCACTCCCACTCCCACCCGATCCCCAGCATCCCCGACCGCACCCGCGGCTCCACGAGATGCACCGAGCGGTGCCGCCCGCTGAGGGTCAGTTCCTGTCGGCCGCCGCGCGGTGCCGCCGGCGAGTGCTGGGTGAACCGGTGGCAGCGCACCGGCAGGGCCGCGGCGTCGAACCGCACCTGGAGCGCGTACTGCCCGCTCGCCGAGCCGAACCCGCGGACGTATTCGCGCGAGGCCCCCGCCGTGCCGTCCTCGACGCCGTAGCGGAAGAGGTGGGTGTCCCCGGCCCGCAGGCGCGTGTCGAAGAGCAACTCGGTCACGAGTACGCCGGTGTCGTGGTGGGTGCGGACGCGTCCCGTACGGCAGTTCTCCAGCGCGTGGACGGTCATCCGCGCGGGAGCGCATCCCGGGTCGCCCTGGTGGACGGCGACGAAGCGGTCGACGCCGTCGCGGTGGGCGCGGACGATGTGGTGCGACTCGCGGCCCGCCAGCTCGCGGCGGGGCCCGACCCGGATGAGTTCGTGGTGGCCGAGGGTGTACACCCCGCCGTCCGACGGCGGATGGTCCAGCTCGGCCAGCAGCCCGTCGAGTACGCCCGAGGCCTCCACGTAGGAGCGGTAGGAACGGGCCGCGGGCCGCTTGGCCGAGGTGTCCTCCTCGGCCTCGGCGAGCAGGCGTATCAGTGACTCCTCGGGCAGCTGGAGTATCTCCTCCAGCGCCCGCACGGCCCGCAGCGACTCCGGGCGCTGCGGCCGCCGGGCGCCCTGCTGCCAGTAGCTCAGACTCGTGACGCCCACTCTCACCCCGTGGCGCGTCAGATGGTGCTGCACACGCTGCAGCGGCAGTCCGCGAGCGGCGATCGCGGCGCGCAGCGCGACGTGGAAGGGGCCGCCGCGCAGGGCCGAGTCGAGTTGCGCGATGGCGACGTCCGCGTGCTGAGTGGCGTGCGGCATGCAGGGGCCTTTCTGTGAAGTCCACAACGGCTGGTCAGACCGTTCGACGCGGATCCGTCGAGAGGATCCGTCGAGGGGATGGGTCGGGGCCGCCGCCCCCGTTGCGGCACAGAGGGTCTTCACATGTCCGTACGCCGCGCTCCAGGGCCCCGAGTCCCCCCGCATTGAAGCGTGTTGACCAAGCCCCGACAACACCTGACACCCGACCGCGACGCGCTCCTGGCCGAGAACACACCGGCCCGCCGCCCCGAGGGCACTCGGCGTGACCGAACGGCCCCGGACCGTCTCCCTCCGGCCCCTTCTCCGGTCGTCCACAGGACCCCGGCCCGTCGTCCACAGCCCCGCCGGAGTGTCGGTCCCCGCCAGTAGGGTGTGAGTCATGGCCGACCCCTCCAGCTACCGCCCCAGGCCGGGTGAGATCCCGGACTCCCCGGGGGTGTACAGGTTCCGCGACGAGCACCGCCGGGTGATCTACGTCGGAAAGGCGAAGAGCCTGCGCCAGCGCCTGGCGAACTACTTCCAGGACCTGGCGAACCTCCACCCCCGCACCCGCACCATGGTCACCACGGCCGCGTCCGTGGAGTGGACCGTGGTGTCCACGGAGGTCGAGGCGCTGCAGCTGGAGTACTCCTGGATCAAGGAGTACGACCCCCGGTTCAACGTGAAGTACCGCGACGACAAGAGCTACCCCTACCTCGCGGTGACGATGAACGAGGAGTTCCCGCGCGTGCAGGTGATGCGCGGCCACAAGAAGAAGGGCGTGCGGTATTTCGGACCGTACGGACACGCCTGGGCGATCCGCGACACGGTCGACCTCCTGCTGCGCGTCTTCCCGGTGCGCACCTGCTCCGCCGGCGTCTTCAAGAACGCCGCCCGGACCGGCCGCCCCTGTCTGCTCGGCTACATCGGCAAGTGCTCGGCGCCCTGCGTCGAGCGCATCTCCCCGGACGACCACTGGGACCTGGCCGACGAGTTCTGCGACTTCATGGCCGGCCGCACCGGCACCTATCTGCGCCGCTTGGAGCGGCAGATGGCCGAGGCGGCCGACGAGATGGAGTACGAGCGGGCGGCGCGCCTGCGCGACGACATCGGGGCCCTGAAGAAGGCCATGGAGAAGAGCGCGGTCGTGCTCGCCGACGCGACCGACGCCGACCTGATCGCGGTCGCCGAGGACGAGCTGGAGGCGGCCGTCCAGATCTTCCACGTGCGCGGCGGACGCGTGCGCGGCCAGCGCGGCTGGGTCACGGACAAGGTGGAGGAGATCACCACCGGCGCCCTCGTCGAGCACGCCCTCCAGCAGCTGTACGGCGAGGAGACCGGGGACGCGGTCCCCAAGGAGGTCCTGGTCCCCGCCCTGCCCGACCCGGTGGAGCCGGTCCAGCAGTGGCTGGCGGAGCGCCGCGGGTCGGGCGTGTCGCTGCGCATCCCGCAGCGCGGCGACAAGAAGGCACTGATGGAGACCGTCCAGCGCAACGCCCAGCAGGCGCTCGTCCTGCACAAGACCAAGCGCGCCTCCGACCTGACGACGCGCTCACGCGCGCTGGAGGAGATCTCCGACGCCCTCGACCTGGACAGCGCCCCGCTCCGGATCGAGTGCTACGACATCTCGCACCTCCAGGGCGACGACGTCGTGGCCTCCATGGTCGTCTTCGAGGACGGACTGGCCCGGAAGAGCGAGTACCGCCGGTTCCAGATCAAGGGCTTCGCCGGACAGGACGACGTCCGTTCCATGCACGAGGTCATCACCCGCCGCTTCCGCCGCTACCTCGCCGAGAAGGAGAAGACCGGCGAGTGGGCGGACGGGGAGGACGGCGCGGACGGGACGGAGGCGGGCGGCGACGAGCAGCTCACGGACGGCCCGGCCCTGAAGGACGACGACGGCCGGCCCAAGCGCTTCGCCTACCCGCCCCAGCTCGTCGTCGTCGACGGCGGGCAGCCGCAGGTAGCGGCGGCCCAGCGGGCCCTGGACGAGCTGGGCATCGACGACATCGCCGTCTGCGGACTCGCCAAGCGCCTGGAAGAGGTCTGGCTGCCCCGCGAGGACGACCCGGTCGTCCTGCCCCGCACCAGCGAGGGCCTGTACCTGCTGCAGCGGGTCCGTGACGAGGCGCACCGCTTCGCGATCACCTACCAGCGGGCCAAGCGCGCCAAGCGCTTCCGCTCCAGCCCGCTGGACGACGTGCCGGGCCTCGGGGAGACCCGCAAGCAGGCGCTGATCAAGCACTTCGGTTCGGTGAAGAAGCTCCGGTCGGCGACGATCGACCAGATCTGCGAGGTACCCGGCATAGGCCGCAAGACGGCCGAGACCGTGGCCGTGGCCCTCGCCCGGGCCACCCCGGCCGCACCCGCCGTGAACACGGCGACCGGAGAGATCATTGATGACGAGGACGGGGCACCCGAGACGACGGCGGATGCCCCTGGGGAGCCCGTGACCGCGGGCACCCCGGACGAACGACGGGGGCAGGAGAGATGACCGAGCACGAGGCACAGCCCACAGTGGGGCGAGAACAGGCCCACGGCACGACCGGCGAGGAGGCGGGCCCGCAGACGGCCGCTTCCGAACAGCGCCAGGACGACGGAGCACAGGTGAGTACGGGCAAGGAAACAGCCGGGGCGCACGAGGCGGCCATCCCCGAGCTGGTGATCATCTCCGGCATGTCCGGAGCCGGCCGCTCGACGGCGGCCAAGTGTCTGGAGGACCTGGGCTGGTTCGTCGTCGACAACCTCCCGCCCGCGCTGATCCCCACCATGGTGGAGCTCGGCGCCCGCTCCCAGGGCAACGTGGCACGGATCGCGGTCGTCGTCGACGTCCGCGGCCGGCGCTTCTTCGACAATCTGCGCGAATCCCTCGCGGACCTCGACTCCCGCGGCGTCACCCGCCGGATCGTCTTCCTGGAGTCCTCCGACGAGGCACTGGTGCGCCGCTTCGAGTCGGTGCGCCGCCCGCACCCCCTCCAGGGCGACGGCCGCATCGTCGACGGCATCGCCGCCGAGCGGGAACTGCTGCGCGAGCTGCGCGGCGACGCCGACCTGGTGATCGACACCTCCAGCCTCAACGTGCACGAGCTGCGCGCCAAGATGGACGCCCAGTTCGCCGGCGGCGATGAGCCCGAGCTGCGGGCCACCGTCATGTCCTTCGGCTTCAAGTACGGCCTCCCGGTCGACGCCGACCTGGTCGTGGACATGCGCTTCCTGCCCAATCCGCACTGGGTGCCGGAGCTGCGGCCGTTCACCGGCCTGAACGAGGAGGTGTCCTCGTACGTCCTCAACCAGCCCGGGGCCAAGGAGTTCCTCGACCGCTACACCGAGCTGCTCCAGATGATCGCCGCGGGCTACCGTCGGGAGGGCAAGCGCTATGTGACCGTCGCCGTCGGCTGCACCGGCGGCAAGCACCGGTCCGTGGCCATGTCGGAGAAGCTCGCCGCCCGGCTCGTCGCCGAGGGCGTGGAGACGGTGGTCGTCCACCGGGACATGGGACGGGAATGACAGGACGTACTCCGCGGCTGAGCAGGCTGCGCCGGGTGGTGCCCGAGGGGCGCGGCGGCAGGCCCGCCGACGCCCGCGCCGCCCGGCCCGAACAGGCGCGCGGCGGCAAGCCGCGCCGCCGGGGCGCCCAGCCCAAGGTCGTCGCCCTCGGCGGCGGCATGGGCCTGTCCGCCTCGCTCGCCGCACTGCGCCGGATCACCGGCGACCTCACCGCCGTCGTCACCGTGGCCGACGACGGCGGCTCCAGCGGGCGCCTCCGTGACGAGCTGGGCGTCCTGCCGCCCGGCGACCTGCGCAAGGCGCTGGCCGCGCTGTGCGGCGACGACGACTGGGGCCAGACCTGGGCCCGCGTCATCCAGCACCGCTTCCAGTCCCAGGGCGACCTGCACGAGCACGCGGTCGGCAATCTGCTGATCGTCGCCCTGTGGGAGCAGCTGGGCGACCACGTCCAGGCGCTGGACCTGGTCGGCAAGCTGCTCGGCGCGCACGGACGGGTGCTGCCCATGTCCGCCGTGCCGCTGGAGCTCCAGGCCCTGGTCAGAGGGCACGACCCGGACCGGCCCGACGAGGTGGACACCGTGCGCGGGCAGGCCACCGTGGCGCTCACGCCCGGCGAGGTGCAATCCGTGCACCTGGTGCCGAACGACCCGCCCGCCGTCCCGGAGGCGGTCGACGCCGTCCTGGACGCGGACTGGGTGGTGCTCGGCCCCGGCTCCTGGTTCTCCTCGGTCATCCCGCACCTGCTCGTGCCCGATCTGCTGGACGCGCTCGTCGAGACGAAGGCCCGCCGGGTGCTCTCCTTGAACCTCGCTCCGCAACCCGGAGAAACCGAGGGCTTCTCACCGCAGCGTCATTTGGAGGTTTTGGGACGACACGCCCCTAAACTCGCCCTGGACGTGGTGCTGGCCGACGAGGCCGCCGTGCCCGACCGTGACTCGCTCACCGACGCCGCGAAACGGTTCGGCGCCGCTGTCGAACTGGCTCCGGTCGCCCGGACCGACGGGACCCCGAGGCACGACCCGGAGCTGCTGGCCGCCGCGTACGACCGTATTTTTCGGATGCATGGAAGGATCGGCCCATGGCGATGACGGCAGCGGTGAAGGACGAGATCTCCCGGCTCCCCGTCACCCGGACCTGCTGCAGAAAGGCGGAGGTCTCCGCCATTCTGCGGTTCGCCGGCGGCCTCCACCTGGTGAGCGGGCGCATTGTGATCGAGGCGGAGCTGGACATCGCGAGGGCGGCCCGGCGGCTCAAGCAGGACATCCTGGAGATCTTCGGACACAGTTCCGAGCTGATCGTGATGGCGCCGGGCGGGCTGCGCCGCGGCTCGCGTTTCGTCGTCCGGGTGGTCGCGGGCGGTGACCAGCTCGCCCGCCAGACCGGCCTGGTGGACGGCCGGGGACGCCCGATCCGCGGCCTGCCGCCGCAGGTGGTCTCGGGGGCCACCTGCGACGCCGAGGCAGCCTGGCGCGGAGCCTTCCTGGCGCACGGCTCACTCACCGAGCCCGGCCGCTCCTCCTCCCTGGAGGTGACCTGCCCGGGCCCCGAGGCCGCGCTCGCGCTGGTCGGCGCCGCCCGCCGGCTGTCGATCCCCGCCAAGGCCCGCGAGGTGCGCGGCGTGGACCGGGTCGTGGTCCGCGACGGCGACGCGATCGGCGCCCTGCTCACCCGGCTCGGCGCCCACGACGCGGTGCTGGCCTGGGAGGAGCGGCGGCTGCGGCGCGAGGTCCGCGCCACCGCCAACCGCCTCGCCAACTTCGACGACGCCAATCTGCGCCGCTCCGCCCGTGCGGCCGTCGCCGCCGGCGCCCGGGTCCAGCGCGCCCTGGAGATCCTCGCCGACGACGTGCCCGAGCACCTCGCCGCCGCGGGCCGGCTCCGCATGGAGCACAAGCAGGCCTCGCTGGAGGAGCTGGGCGCCCTCGCCGACCCGCCGCTGACCAAGGACGCCGTCGCCGGCCGCATCCGCCGCCTGCTGGCCATGGCCGACAAGCGGGCCTCGGACCTCGGCATTCCCGGCACGGACGCCAACCTCGGCGAGGAGGAGCTGGCCGACAACCTCGTCGGCTGACCGAACACGCGTCGGCCCGCCGCACACGGGCCGTCAACGAGCCGGTGCGGGCGCCCACTTGGGTGACCGGCACCGGCTTTCGCGTGTCCTTGCCGCGCTCTTGACTCGATCATGAGCTGTCATGAGCCTGGCATCTGTTCGCTGCTGTGGCGAACGCAGGCCTGTCGGACAGGCCCCACCTAGGGGGGTTCATGAGACGAAGAGCGAGATCG
Source organism: Streptomyces sp. BB1-1-1 (assembly GCF_031597775.1). Taxonomy (NCBI): domain Bacteria; kingdom Bacillati; phylum Actinomycetota; class Actinomycetes; order Kitasatosporales; family Streptomycetaceae; genus Streptomyces; species Streptomyces sp. BB1-1-1. The sequence continues at coordinate 6,478,904 of NZ_CP134203.1, forward strand.
ATCCTCGCCGTCGGCGCGCTCCTGATCGGCGGAGCGAGCTTCGCGCCCATCGCCCAGGCACAACCCGCCGGCCCCGCGACCGCGGACACCGACGAGGTGAAGGTCTTCCGCGCCGACGTGACCCAGGAGCAGGTACCCCTGCTGCTGGCCGCCGGCCAGGACGGCCACGAACTCGGTGAGCAGGTCCCCGACAAGGGGACGGCCACCGTCGAGGTCTACCTCACCGACCAGCAGGCCGGGAAGCTGGAGAAGCAGGGCGTCGACCTCAAGGAGCACACCCTCTCCACCCGTGCCGAGAAGCGCGTCGAGGACGCCGCCGAGGGCGTCTTCCGCCCGTACAGCGGCAGCGGCGGCCTCAAGGAGGAGATCCTGCGGACCGCGCAGGAGAACCCCCGCCTCACCAAGGTCGTCTCCATCGGCAAGACGGTGAACGGCCAGGACATCCTCGCGCTCAAGCTCACCAAGAACGCGAAGAAGTCGAAGGACGGCTCCAAGCCCTCCGTCCTCTACATGTCCAACCAGCACGCGCGCGAGTGGATCACCCCGGAGATGACCCGGCGGCTGATGCACCACTACCTGGACAAGTACGACAAGGACCGGCGGATCAAGAAGCTGGTCGACTCCACCGAACTGTGGTTCCTCCTGTCGGCCAACCCCGACGGCTACGACTACACGTTCGAGGACACCGACAACCGGCTGTGGCGCAAGAACCTGCGCGACAACAACGGTGACGGCGCCATCGGCACCGGCGACGGCGTCGACCTCAACCGCAACTTCGCCTACAAGTGGGGCTACGACGACGAGGGCTCGTCCCCCAACCCCACCAGCCAGACCTACCGCGGCGACGGCCCCAACTCCGAGCCCGAGACCAAGGCCCTGGACGCCTTCCAGAAGCGGATCGGCTTCACCTACGGCATCAACTACCACTCCGCCGCCGAACTGATCCTCTACGGGGTCGGCTGGCAGGTGGCCACGAACACCCCGGACGACGTCCTCTACGAGGCGCTCGCCGGCACGCCCGAGAATCCCGCGATCCCCGGCTACCACCCGCAGGTCTCCTCGGAGCTGTACACCACCAACGGCGAGGCGGACGGCCACGCGGCCAACGTCAACGGCGTGGCGATGTTCACCCCGGAGATGTCGACCTGCCAGACCATCTCCGAGCAGGACCCCGACGACGAGTGGAACGCGGGCGACTGCCAGTCGGGCTTCAACTTCCCCGACGACGAGAAACTGATCCAGCAGGAGTTCGCGAAGAACATCCCCTTCGCGCTCTCCGTCGCCGAGAGCGCCGCCCACCCCGACCGGCCGTCCTCCGCGGTCGGCCTGGAGGCCGCCGACTTCACCCCGGCCCCCTTCACCACCTCCTACTCGCGCGGCGCCGACCAGGAGGTCTCCGTCGTCGTACGCAAGTCGGTGCGCGACAAGGAGCTGAAGTACCGCGTCAACGGCGGACGCGTCCACGACATGAAGCTGCGGCCCTGGCGGGGCGGCGAGACGTACGGCGGCGAGGACAACCTCTACTTCGACGAGTACCGGGCCAAGGTCAAGGACGGCGACCGCGGCGACCGGGTCGAGGTCTGGTTCGCCGGCGAGACGAAGCGCGGCAAGCGGACCGAGAGCGAGCACTTCACGTACACGATCGCCGAGCGGCCCCGCGCGGACGTCCTCGTCGTCGCCGAGGAGGGCGCGAAGGTCACGCAGACCCAGAAGTACGTCGACGCCCTGAAGGCCAACGGCCGGCGGGCGGCCGTCTGGGACGTCGCCACCCAGGGCGCGCCCGACGCGCTCGGCGTCCTCGGCCACTTCCACACCGTCGTCCACCACACCGGCGCCGCGGTGCCCGGCAACGCCACCCAGCTCCAGCTGCGTGCCTTCCTCAACGAGGGCGGCAGGCTGATCGAGGCGGGTGAGCGGGCCGGCGGCAGCGTCGACCTCGGCGACGGCACCATGTCCAACGACTTCAGCCAGTACTACCTGGGCGCCTACACCCGCACCTCGACCCCCGGGGCCACCGGATTCACCGGCTCCGGCAAGCTCGGCGGAACCACCGGCACACTCGGCGACGCCCCCGGCAACCCGCTGGACACCGCCGGAACCTACAGCGTCACCTCGGACCAGCTGCCCACCGACACCTACCCGCAGTTCGCGAGCGCGGGCGCCGGGAAGTTCGCCGGGACCGTCAACCCGTACGGGCCCTACGCGGGGGAGTGGATGGCCGCCGCCGTCCACACCGACGACGCCTACAAGCGGCTCACCCGCACCGTCGACCTCACCGGTGTCGCCGCCTCCGACCGGCCCACGCTCCGCACCCAGCTGCTGTGGGACACCGAGAGCGGCTACGACCACGCCCTGGTCGAGGCGCACACCACCGGCGCCGACGACTGGACCACGCTCCCCGAGACGGGCGGCGCCACCGGCACGGCCGTACCGGCGGAGTGCGCGGCCGGGTTCTACATGGGTGAGCACCCCTGGCTGGAGCACTACCTGACGCTGTCCGACGACGGCTGCACCGCGACCGGCACCACCGGGCAGTGGAACAGCCTCACCGGCGCCTCCGGGGGCTGGCGGCAGGTCGAGTTCGACCTGAGTGCCTACGCCGGGAAGTCCGTCGAGGTGTCGATCGCCTACGTCACCGACCCCGGCAGCGGCGGACGCGGCGTCCTCGCCGACGAGGCCTCGCTGGTCGTCGGCGGCACGGCGACCGAGACCGAGGGCTTCGAGACCGCGCTCGGCGCCTGGGAGGTCTCCGGGCCGCCCGCGGGCAGCCCCGCCGTCCTGAAGGACTGGGCCCGCACCGGGACCCTGTTCCAGACGTACGGCGCGGTCACCACGGACGACACGGTCCTGCTGGGCTTCGGCCTGGAGCACCTCACCGAGCCGGCCGCCCGGACGGCTCTGATCCGGCAGGCGCTGCGTGCCCTGGATGAGTGAAATCCGCGGCGCAGGGGACTGACCCGGTGTAGCGAAATCGGGTGATCGGTCCCCATGGCCGAGGGCGGTCCGTACCCCTACTGGCGGGTACGGACCGCCCTGCCGGGTATGGGTCGTCTCGATGTCACCCCCGAGGCCCCGGAGAGGTAGGGTCGGAGGTGGTCGGGGACATCCCAAATACAGCTCGCCGGCACATCGGGCCGGCGTACCAACGAGGAGATCGGTTCGTGACGATCCGCGTAGGCATCAACGGCTTTGGCCGCATCGGTCGTAACTACTTCCGCGCGCTGCTGGAGCAGGGTGCAGACATCGAGATCGTGGCTGTCAACGACCTGGGTGACACCGCGACCACCGCCCATCTGCTGAAGTACGACACCATCCTCGGGCGCCTCCCGTACGAGGTCTCGCACACCGAGGACACCATCACCGTCGGCGACAAGACCATCAAGGTCCTCGCCGAGCGCAACCCCGCCGACATCCCGTGGGGCGAGCTGGGTGTCGACATCGTCATCGAGTCGACCGGCATCTTCACGAAGAAGGCCGACGCCGAGAAGCACATCGCGGGCGGCGCGAAGAAGGTCCTCATCTCGGCCCCGGCCAAGGACGAGGACGTCACCATCGTGATGGGCGTCAACCAGGACAAGTACGACGCGGCGAACCACCACGTCATCTCCAACGCCTCCTGCACCACCAACTGCGTGGCGCCGATGGCCAAGGTCCTCGACGAGAACTTCGGCATCGTCAAGGGCCTGATGACGACGGTGCACGCGTACACGAACGACCAGCGCATCCTGGACTTCCCGCACAAGGACCTGCGCCGCGCCCGTGCCGCCGCGGAGAACATCATCCCGACCACCACGGGTGCCGCCAAGGCCACCGCGCTGGTCCTCCCGCAGCTCAAGGGCAAGCTGGACGGCATGGCGATGCGCGTCCCGGTCCCGACCGGCTCGGTCACCGACCTGGTCCTGGAGCTCGGCCGCGAGGTCACCAAGGAAGAGGTCAACGCCGCCTTCCAGAAGGCCGCCGAGGGTGAGCTCAAGGGCATCCTCGAGTACACCGAGGACGCGATCGTCTCCTCGGACATCGTCAACGCCCCGGCGTCCTGCACCTTCGACTCGTCCCTGACCATGGTCCAGGACGGCAAGAACGTGAAGGTCATCGGCTGGTACGACAACGAGTGGGGCTACTCCAACCGCCTCGTCGACCTCACGGTCTTCGTCGGCAACCAGCTCTGATCGACTCGGACTCAGCAGGCACCTCGATGCGGTAGCAGGGCTCGGACAGCGCAAGGCCGCGCTGCCCGGGCCCTGCGTCGCGTCCGCAGCGACCAGCCCTCGTAGGATCACGAGCGATCCGAGAACCCAGGAGCCCACTGCATGAAGACGATCGACGAACTGCTCTCCGAAGGCGTCACTGGCAAGCGCGTCTTCGTCCGCGCCGACCTCAACGTGCCGCTGGACGGCACCACCATCACCGACGACGGCCGCATCCGCGCCGTGGTGCCCACCGTCAAGGCCCTGGCCGACGCGGGCGCGCGCGTGATCGTCGCCTCGCACCTGGGCCGCCCCAAGGGCGCCCCGGACCCGGCCTTCTCCCTCGCCCCCGCCGCCGCCCGCCTCGGTGAGCTGCTCGGCGAAGGCACCGGCGTCGCCTTCGCCGAGGACACGGTCGGCACCGCCGCCGAGGCCACCGTCTCCGGTCTGTCCGACGGTCAGGTCGCGGTCATCGAGAACCTGCGCTTCAACGCCGGCGAGACCAGCAAGGACGACACCGAGCGCGCCGCCTTCGCCGACAGGCTGGCCGGCCTCGCGGACGTCTACGTCGGCGACGGCTTCGGCGCCGTGCACCGCAAGCACGCGTCGGTCTACGACCTGCCGAAGAAGCTCCCGCACTACGCCGGGTACCTCATCGCCACCGAGGTCGGCGTCCTGAAGAAGCTCACCGACGACGTCCAGCGCCCTTACGTGGTCGCCCTCGGCGGCGCCAAGGTCTCCGACAAGCTCGCCGTCATCGACCAGCTGCTCGGCAAGGCCGACCGGCTCCTCATCGGCGGCGGCATGGCGTACACCTTCCTCAAGGCCCAGGGCCACGAGGTCGGCATCTCCCTCCTCCAGGAGGACCAGATCCCGACGGTCAAGGAGTACATGGAGCGCGCGGAGAAGAACGGCGTCGAGCTGGTCCTCCCCGTCGACGTCCTGGTCGCGTCCGAGTTCCCGGACCTGAAGACCAAGGCCCCGGCCAACCCCGCCACCGTCGCCGCGGACGCCATCCCGGCCGACCAGGAGGGTCTGGACATCGGTCCCGAGACCCGCAAGCTGTACGCATCGAAGCTCGCCGACGCGGCCACCGTCTTCTGGAACGGCCCCATGGGCGTCTTCGAGCACCCCGACTACGCCGAGGGCACCAAGGCGGTCGCCCAGGCCCTCCTCGACTCCCCGGGCTTCACCGTGGTCGGCGGCGGCGACTCCGCCGCGGCCGTCCGTACGCTCGGCTTCGACGAGAACGCATTCGGCCACATCTCGACCGGCGGCGGCGCCTCCCTCGAATACCTCGAGGGCAAGACGCTCCCCGGCCTCGCCGCACTGGAGGACTGACCTCAATGACCACCCGCACGCCGCTGATGGCGGGCAACTGGAAGATGAACCTCAACCACCTCGAGGCCATCGCCCACGTCCAGAAGCTCGCCTTCGCCCTCGCGGACAAGGACTACGACGCCGTCGAGGTCGCCGTCCTCGTCCCCTTCACCGACCTGCGCTCGGTGCAGACCCTGGTCGAGCACGACAAGCTCAAGATCAAGTACGGCGCCCAGGACGTCTCCGCCCACGACGGCGGCGCCTACACCGGCGAGATCTCCGGCCCGATGCTGGCCAAACTGCGCTGCACCTACGTCGCGATCGGCCACTCCGAGCGCCGCCAGTACCACGCCGAGACCGACGAGCTGGTGAACGCCAAGGTCAAGGCCGCCTACAAGCACGGTCTCACCCCGATCCTGTGCGTCGGCGAGGAGCTGGACGTCCGTGAGGCGGGCAACCACGTCGCCCACACCCTCGCCCAGGTCGAGGGCGGCCTGAAGGACCTCCCGGCCGAGCAGGCCGAGACCGTCGTGATCGCCTACGAGCCCGTGTGGGCCATCGGCACCGGCAAGGTCTGCGGCGCCGAGGACGCCCAGGAGGTCTGCGCGGCCATCCGCGGCAAGCTCGCCGAGCTGTACTCGCAGGAGCTGGCCGACAAGGTCCGCATCCAGTACGGCGGCTCGGTCAAGTCCGGCAACGTCGCCGAGATCATGTCGCAGGCCGACATCGACGGCGCCCTGGTCGGCGGTGCCTCGCTGGACTCGGACGAGTTCGTCAAGATCGTCCGCTTCCGCGACCAGTAGCCTGCCCACCAGGTCGATCAGCGGGTCGACCGGTGAGTATGCGTCGGCGGCGATACGTCGTACCCTTGCGGGGGCATGGTGGCCTGCTGTCACCGTGCCCCCGTCGTTCATCCGAATCCGAGGAAGTTGGTCCAGCCGTGGTTTTGGGGTTCTCGATCGCCCTGATCGTCTTCAGCCTGCTGCTGATGCTGCTGGTGCTGATGCACAAGGGGAAGGGCGGCGGCCTCTCCGACATGTTCGGTGGCGGCATGCAGTCGTCCGTCGGCGGCTCCTCGGTCGCCGAGCGCAACCTCGACCGGATCACCGTGGTGGTCGGTCTGCTGTGGTTCGCGTGCATCATGGTGCTCGGCCTGCTGATGAAGGCGAACAACTGAACAACTGACACACCCCGCACTTGAGCACGTAAAGCCCCATGTTCGGTACGCGCCGCACGGCGCCGCCTATCATGGGGCTTGCGTCTGGGCGCTTGGGCTTGTAACTCCAATCACTGGACGCGCGTTGGGCCTTACGTAGACTGAGGCGCTCGCAGCGAAGCGAACGCCGACTCGCTTTGCGGCACCATCACGCAGGGAGTTACGACCGTGGCAAGTGGCAACGCGATCCGGGGAAGCCGGGTCGGGGCGGGGCCGATGGGCGAGGCCGAGCGTGGCGAGTCCGCGCCGCGCCTGCGCATCTCCTTCTGGTGCTCCAACGGACACGAGACGCAGCCGAGCTTCGCGAGCGACGCACAGGTCCCCGAGACCTGGGACTGCCCGCGATGCGGTTTCCCCGCCGGACAGGACCGGGACAATCCGCCGGACCCGCCGCGCACCGAGCCCTACAAGACGCATCTCGCCTATGTGCGCGAGCGTCGCAGCGACGCGGACGGCGAGGCGATTCTCGCCGAGGCGCTCGCCAAACTGCGGGGCGAGATCTAGTTCCCCCTCTGTCGGTCTTCTTCCGTACTGATCAATTAGGTTGGACCAGCCGGGACAGCTGGGACACCGAAGGAAGAAGGCTGAAGTCCGACATGAACGCAGACGGCCGTACCAGGCTCAACCAGACGCCCGAATGGACCGCGCTGGCCAAGCACCGCGAGGAGCTCGGCGAGGTGCGGCTGCGCGAGCTGTTCGCCGCCGACCCCGGTCGCGGCACCGGCTGCACGCTCCGGGTGGGAGACCTGTACGTCGACTACTCCAAGCACCTCGTCACCGACGAGACCCTGCGGCTGCTGCGGGAGTTGGCCGCCGCCACCGACGTGTTCGGGCTGCGCGACGCCATGTTCCGCGGTGAGCGGATCAACACCACCGAGGACCGGGCGGTGCTGCACACCGCGCTGCGCGCCCCGCGGGACGCGGTGATCGAGGTCGACGGCGAGAACGTCGTCCCCAAGGTGCACGCCGTGCTCGACAGGATGGCCGGCTTCGCCGACCGCGTCCGCTCCGGGGAGTGGAAGGGCCACACCGGCAAGCGCATCAGGAACGTCGTCAACGTCGGCATCGGCGGCTCCGACCTCGGCCCCGCCATGGCCTACGAGGTGCTGCGCGCCTTCACCGACCGCGAGCTGACGGTCCGTTTCGTCTCCAACGTCGACGGCGCCGACCTGCACGAGGCCACCCGCGACCTGGACCCGGCCGAGACGCTGTTCGTCATCGCCTCCAAGACCTTCACCACCATCGAGACGGTCACCAACGCCACCTCCGCCCGGACCTGGCTGCTGAACGCGCTCGGTGACGAGAAGGCCGTCGCCAAGCACTTCGTCGCCCTGTCGACGAATGCCGAGAAGGTCGCCGACTTCGGCATCGACACCGCCAACATGTTCGAGTTCTGGGACTGGGTCGGCGGCCGCTACTCGTTCGACTCGGCGATCGGCCTCTCCCTGATGATCGCCATCGGCCCGGACCGCTTCCGCGAGATGCTCGACGGGTTCCACCTCGTCGACGAGCACTTCCGCACCGCCCCCGCGGAGTCCAACGTGCCGTTGCTGATGGGCCTGCTGGGCATCTGGTACGGCAACTTCCACGACGCCCAGTCGCACGCGGTGCTGCCGTACTCGCACTACCTGTCGAAGTTCACCGCCTACCTCCAGCAGCTCGACATGGAGTCCAACGGCAAGTCCGTCGACCGGGACGGACGCGAAGTGGACTGGCAGACCGGCCCGGTCGTCTGGGGCACGCCCGGCACCAACGGACAGCACGCCTACTACCAGCTCATCCACCAGGGCACCAAGCTCGTCCCGGCGGACTTCATCGGCTTCGCCGAGCCGGTGGCCGAGCTGAGCGACGAGCTGAAGGCCCAGCACGACCTGCTGATGGCGAACTTCTTCGCGCAGACCCAGGCGCTCGCCTTCGGCAAGACGCCGGACGAGGTGCGGGCCGAGGGCGTGCCGGAGGAACTGGTCCCGCACAAGACGTTCCGGGGCAACCACCCGACGACCACGATCCTCGCCCGCGAGCTGACCCCGTCGGTACTCGGCCAGCTCGTCGCCCTCTACGAGCACAAGGTGTTCGTCCAGGGCGCGGTGTGGAACATCGACTCCTTCGACCAGTGGGGTGTCGAACTCGGCAAGGTGCTCGCCAAGCGCGTCGAACCCGCCCTCACCGAGACGTTTTCGTCAGCCGCTGCCGCGGCGGGCTCGGTCCCCGGCCTGGACGCCTCCACCAAGGCGCTGGTCGCCGCCTACCGGGAGCTGCGCGGCCGGCGGTGAAGGACGGGGCGTGCGGTGGCCCGGCCGGTCGTCCGGTCAGGCCACCGCGCTCAGGGTGTCCGCGAGCCGGCGCCGGGCCGCCCGTGCCGACGGTACGGCGGCCAGCGCGGCGGCACCGAGCACGGCGGTCGCGCCCAGGAGGGTGAGGAAAACAGGGGAGGGGGCCTGGGCGATCCCCGCGCCGATGCCGCTGGAGGCGCCCTGGGCGTCGATCAGCCAGTGCGCGAGCGGCAGCCCGAGAGCGGTGGCGAGGAGCACGGCCGCCAGGGCGGTGCACGCGGTGGCCGTGACGGTGATGCCGGTGATCTGGCGCGGGGACAGGCCGATCGCCTTGAGGGCGAGCAGGTCCCGTTCGCTCTCCCGGACGGTGCCGCCGATGGCGGTGAGCAGTTCGATCAGCCCGATGAGGGCGAGGACGGCGATCAGGCCGAGGACGACTCCACGCAGCGGGGAGAGCCCGTCGGCGGGGTTCGTCACGGAGTGCACGTCGAGCCGTCCGTGCCCGGCCTCCGCGAGCCGCCCGGCGACCTCGCCCGGGTCGGCGCCGGGGTGCAGGCGGAGCTGGTAGAGGGTCGGGCTCAGCCGCGGGTCGTTCTCCCGGAGGGTGTCGAGGGACGTGGAGATGACCCGGCCCCCGTTCTCCGGTTCGATGCTGCGGCCCACGATGTGCAGGATCTGCGGCTGGTCGCCGACGGTCATCCGCACCCAGTCGCCGACGTGCACCTCCAGCAGGTCGAGCAGGCCCTGCCCCGCCACCGCCTCGTCCGGTCCGTGCGCGCGGCGGCCCTCGGCCAGGGAGTACGGGTAGGGGTCCGCGCGGGTGCCGAGCCCGCGCAGCGCGATGGTCGCGGTCTGGCCCGGCACCAGGGCGGCCACCTCGACGCCCGGGTAGGCGGCGGCGACCTGGGGGTCGCCTTCCAGCAGAGCGCGGGTGCCGCGGTCGCCGAGACCGGCGTCGGCGCGGACGGTGAGGGCGGTGGGCAGACCGAGCTGCTCGGGCCGGCTCTGGAAGCGGTCGATGGTGGTCCACGCGCTCATCGCCACCACGATCAGCAGCAGCGGCAGCGTGAGGCGGGCGACCGTGGCGAGCGAGCGCGGGCGGCGCGTGAACGCCTTGTGCCAGCCGAGGACGAGCGCGGGCGGCACCCGCACCTCCACTTCCCGCACGCCGGGCGACGCCGTGGCACCCGGCACACCCGATTCACCGGGCGCACTGGGCACACCGGTCACACCGGGTTCACCGGGCGACGCCGTGGCACCCGGCACACCCGGTCTACCGGACACACCGGGCGCACCGGTTACACCGGGCACACCCGGTTCACCGGACCCCCTCGCCCCAAGCCCCCGCACCCGTACCCTGAGCACCCGCAGCCCCAGCGCCCTCCGTGCCGCGCCGGACAGCCGGCCGCCCTGCGCCGCCGCCGGGCGCGGCACCGGAACCGGCGGCACCCGGCCCGCCCGCCAGGCCGCGAGCCCGGTGGTGGCGCCGATGAACAGCACCGCGGCCGCCGGTACGGCGAACAGCGCGACGGTGTGCCCGGGCAGCCCCTGCCACACGCCGACCGCGTCCCCGAGCCGCCCGGGGACGAGGCTGCCGAGGGCCTGCGTGAGCACGGCGGCGGCCACCGCGCCGAGCAGGGCGTAGGCGAGGTGCTGGAGCAGGAAGACCCGGACGACCTGGCCCGGGGTGAACCCGATCGCCTTCAGGACGGAGATGTCCCGCAGATGGCCGCGGATCCGGGTGCCGATCGCCCCGTGCACGGCCAGCCCGGCGGCGAGCAGCGCGCCCAGTCCGAACAGGCCGAGGACCTGGCCGAGCAGCCGGTTGTCGCCCTGGGCCTCCGCGCGGGCCTGCTGCCAGGTGGAGACCTGCCCGATCGCACCGGCGCCCAGCACGGTCACCGCACGCTGCACGGCGTAGTCGGTGTCCGCGGGGTCCGTCAGCCGCAGCCCGATCACCTGGCCGCCCGGGTCGGCCACGGCGGCCGGCGGCGCCCACACCAGGCCCGGCTGCTCGCCCGGCCGGTAGCGGCGTTCGGGGCTGTCGGCGATGCCGCTCACCGTCAGGGTGCGCGTGGTGCCGGGCAGGGTGAGGGTGTCGCCGGGCTGGGCCAGCAGCGCGCGGGCGAGGCGGCTCTCCAGGACCACTCCGTCGGGATCGGCCGGGTCGAGCCAGTGCCCGGCGGTGAGCAGCGGGCGCCCCACCTCGGGCTCCTCGGCGGTGCCGCGCAGCTCGACGGAGGCGCGGGTGCCGCGTACGGCGACGGTGGCGTCGGCGGTGGGGTAGGGCCCGGCGACGGACTGGACGCCGGCCAGGCCCGCCAGTTCGCGGGTATCGGCGGCGCTGTCGGTGTGCAGCCAGACGTGGGCGCCGCGGGCCTGTGTGAAGACGCGCTGCCAGGGGTTGGTCGCGTACCCGAACAGGGCCGTGGCCAGCAGCAGCGAGGCGACGATGCCGGCGGTGGCGAGGACGAGGAACAGCGCCTCGCCCCGGTGCGTGCGCAGATCGGAGTGGGCCCAGCGCAGGGTGGCTCGCACGGGCCTCAGCCCTCCGGTGAGCGGTGCGCGCGGTGGTCGTACGCCCGCATGTCAGTCCTTGAGTTCCAGCACGGCGGACGCCCCGGACCGGCGGCGCGGTGGCGTACCGGCGTCCAGTTCGGCGTCGTCGGCTATGCGCCCGTCGAAGAAGCTGATCACCCGGTCCGCGGCGCTGGCGAGCCGGGCGTCATGGGTGACCAGCAGGATGGTCTGGCCGCGCTGGTGGAAGCGGGACAGCAGCCGCATCACCTCGCGGGTGCCCTTGCTGTCCAGGCTGCCCGCGGGTTCGTCGGCCAGCAGCAGCGGCGGATGGTTGACCAGGGCCCGGGCGAGCGCCACCCGCTGCTGCTCGCCGCCGGACAGCTCACCGGGCATGCTGCGCTCCTTGCCCACGAGGCCCAGCTCGGCCAGCAGCTCCGCCCGTTCGGCGCGCGCCCGCTTCGGCGGCAGCCCGGCGAGCAGGGCGGGCAGCTCGACGTTGTCCGCGACGGACAGGTCGGAGACCAGGTTGAAGAACTGGAAGACGATGCCGATGCGCTTCCGGCGCTCGACGGCCCAGCGCGCCTCGCGGTACCGGTCCGTGCACGCGCCGTCCAGCCAGAGGCTCCCGGCGTCCGGCCGCTGGAGCCCGCCGAGCAGATGCAGCAGCGTCGACTTCCCGGCGCCGGACGGCCCGGTGATCGCCACGAACTCGCCCCGCCGCACACACAGGTCGACCCCGCGCACGGCGTGCGCCGGAGCACCCTCGCCGTGGTGCGTCTTGACCAGGCCCTCGGCCCGCAACACGGGAGCGGGATCGGCACTCACGCCAGCACTCACTCCAGCTCCTCCAGCTCTTCCTGACACCGTTCCAGCCAGTCGAGGTCGGCCTGCAGGTGCAGCATCGCGCCCTCGATGAGGAGGTGGGCGACGCGGTTGTCGCGGTCTTCGGCGGCGGCCAGCTTGGAGAGCTGCCGCATGGTGTTCAGGTACTGCCGCCGCTGTTTGTTGATGAGGGTGATCTGGTCGGCGAGCCCGGTCTGCGGAGCCAGGGCGAGCTTCATGAAGAACTCGTCCCGCACCCGCGGCTCGTCCGCCGTCTCCTCGTACCAGGCCCGCAGCTCGTCGCGCCCGGCGTCGGTGAGGTGGTAGACCTTCTTGTTGGGCCGGCTCGACTGCTCGATGTCCTCGCCCTCGATCAGTCCCGTCTTCTCGAGGCGGCCGAGGGTGACGTAGATCTGGCCGACGTTCGGCTGAGGGTACGCGGAGCCCAGCAGTTGCTCAAGGTCCTGCTTCAGCTCGTAGCCGTGGGCCGGTCCGCGGGCCAGAAGGGCCAGAAGGTGCAGGCGCACTCAGCCGTCCTTCCCTTCTGGTCACATGTGCTCCAGGCCCTAGTATCGCGCATACCTAACAGGTATACATGGCCCCTGACCGGTGTACGAGGGCGTACAGGGAGGAACCTATGCGGTGGATCCACGCCGCCGGTAGGGGCCTTCTCGTCCTCATGGTGCTCCTGACCGGCTACGTCGCCTCGGGCGCCCGCGCCGACGTGGGCGTCGAGAGCGGGCGCGGGCCGCTCACCCTGGCCACCGCCGGTGACCTCACCGGCTACCTCGGCCCGCTGCTGGAGGGCTGGAACCGGGACCATCCCGACGAGCAGGTCACCCTCGTCGAACTGCCCGACTCCGCCGACGAGACCCGCGCGCAGATGGCCACCGACCTGCGCGACGGCGACCGGCACCGCTTCGACGTCCTCAACATCGACGTCAACTGGACCTCCGAGTTCGCCGCCGCGGGCTGGATACGCCCGCTGCCCCACGACCGGTTCCCGCTCGACACCTTCCTGCCGCCGGTCGTCGACACGGCGACGTACGACGGGCGGCTGTACGCCGTCCCGTACGTCACCAACGCGGGCCTCCTCCTCTACCGCAAGGACGTCCTCGCCGAGGAGGGCGTCCCGCCGCCGCGCACCTGGGCCGAGCTGGAGCGGTACGCCGAGACCATCGCCCCGAAGCACGGACTGGACGGTTACGCGGGCCAGTTCCTGCCCTACGAGGGCCTCACCGTCAACGCCGCCGAGGCCGTCTACTCGGCCGGCGGCAGCATCCTCGGCGACGAGGGCGAACGCGTCACCGTGGACTCGGCGGCGGCCCGCGAGGGCATCGGATTCCTGGCGCGCGGGGTGCGCGAGGGCTGGATCCCGAAGGACGCGCTCACCTACAAGGAGGAGGAGTCCAAGCGGGCCTTCCAGGACGGCCGCCTGCTCTTCCTGCGCAACTGGCCCTACGCCTACGTCGGCGCCTCCGCCGCGGACTCGAAGGTCGCCGGAAAGGTCGGCGCCGTGCCGCTGCCGGGTCCCGACGGGCCCGGTACGAGCGTGCTCGGCGGCTCCAACCTGGCCGTCGGCACCCATGCCCGGCACCCCGACTCGGCCGCGCGTCTCATCGCGTACCTCACCAGCGAGCGCGTCCAGCGCCAGGTGCTCACCCGCGGCGCGCTGCCGCCCGTACGGGCCGACCTCTACGAGGACCCCGGACTCACCGAGGCGTTCCCGTACCTGCCGACCCTGCGGGAGAGCGTGCTCGCCGCCGCGCCGCGCCCCAAGAGCCCGCGCTACGACCAGGTCAGCCTGGCCGTGCAGGCGGTCGTGCGCGACGCGATGACCGGGCGGCAGACGCCCGAGGCGGCGGTGCGCCGGCTGGCGCGCGAGCTGGCCGCGATCTCGCGGCGCTGAACTCTTTCCACCCTCCATAGTTACGCGTTAGGTAACGTCGACATCTCATCTGCGCCCTCGCTGCGGTGAAAAGTGGGCATATAAACCCCCAACCCCTCAGTAGCTTCTGTTCTGTTCGTTGACACCCTCGCGACACCGCTACCTAACATGCATGCACAACAACGGCGGCTCTACAGACAGGTCTACGGGGTGAACAGGCACCACTGGTGGCGTGACGCGGTGATCTACCAGGTCTACGTCCGCAGCTTCCTCGACAGCACCGGCGACGGTGTCGGCGATCTCGCCGGCGTCCGGGCCGGGCTGCCGTATCTGCGCAAGCTCGGCGTGGACGGGATCTGGCTGAGCCCCTTCTACCCCTCGCCGCAGCACGACCACGGCTACGACGTCGCCGACTACCGGGGCGTCGACCCGCTCTTCGGCGACCTCGACGAGTTCGACGCGCTGGTCGCATCGGCCCGGCGCCTCGGCATCCGGGTGCTGCTGGACATCGTCCCCAACCACTGCTCCAGCGAGCACCCGTGGTTCCGCGAGGCCCTCGCCGCCGAGCCCGGCAGCCCGGCCCGCGCCCGCTTCCACTTCGCCGACGGCCGCGGCCCGGACGGCGACGAGCCGCCCAACAACTGGCACGCCATGTTCGGCGGACCGGCCTGGACCCGGGTGACGGAGGCCGACGGCCACCCCGGCCAGTGGTACCTGCACATGTTCACGCCCGAGCAGCCGGACTGGAACTGGCGCACCCCCGAGGTCGCCGCCGAGTTCGACCGGATACTCCGCTTCTGGCTCGACCGGGGCGTCGACGGCTTCCGCATCGACGTGGCCGCCGGCCTCTACAAGCACCCGGACCTGCCCGACTCCCCGGACCCGGAGGCCGACGCCCGCACCCGCGACTCGGTCAACCCGCTCGCCTGGAACCAGCCCGAGGTGCACGACGTGTGGCGGCAGTGGCGCGCGGTGTGCGAGGAGTACGCCGGCCGCGACGGCCGCGAGCGCCTCCTGGTCGGTGAGGTCTCGGTCCCCAGCGCCCGCGAGCACGCCCGCTACGTCCGCCCCGACGAGCTCCACCAGGCCTTCTTCTTCGACCTGCTCGGCGCCCCCTGGGACCCCGACGCCTTCCGCAAGGTCATCTCCGAGGCCATGCAGGACATCGCCGGCACCGGCTCCACGGTCACCTGGGTCCTCAACAACCACGACCAGGTCCGCACCGTCACCCGCTACGGCGAACCCGCCACCGACGGCAGCGGCCTCGGTACCGCCCGCGCCCGCGCCGCCGCGCTGCTGATGCTGGCGCTGCCCGGTGCCGCGTACATCTACCAGGGCGAGGAGCTGGGCCTGCCCGAGGTCGTCGACCTGCCCGACGACGTGCTCACCGACCCGATCTTCCACCGCACCGGCAGCCGCGCCCGCGTCCGCGACGGCTGCCGGGTGCCGCTGCCCTGGTCGGGACAGGCCTCCCCGTTCGGCTTCACCTCCGGCGACGGCAGCGCCAAGCCCTGGCTGCCGCAGCCGGAGTACTTCGCCGAGTACGCCACCGACCGCGCCCTCGCCGACACCCGCTCCTTCTGGCACCTCTACCGAGACGGCCTCCAGCTCCGGGGCGACCTGCCCCAGCTGGGCGAGGGCACCCTGCGCTGGCTGGAGACCCCGCCCGGCGTCCTGGCCTTCGTCCGCGGTGACGGCCTGGTCTGCGCCGTCAACTTCGGCACCGCACCCACGCCCGCGCCGGTCCCCGGCACCCCGCTGCTCACCAGCGGCCCCTGCCCGCCCGGCGTCCTGCCCGGCTCCACCGCCGCCTGGTGGATCGCCGACCTCTGACCTTTCCTTGCCCGACTCTCGAAGGGACATCAACGATGATGCGACGACGTACCTCCCTGCTCACCGGCTGCACCGCCCTCGTCCTCGCCCTCGGCGCCACCGCATGCGGCGGCTCGGGACCCGTCACGGCCGGCGGCGGTGACAAGGCGCTCGGCGGACAGTCCGTCACCGTGGCCGGCGTCTGGTCCGGCACCGAGCAGGAGAACTTCCAGAAGGTGCTGGACGCCTTCTCCGAGAAGACCGGCGCCAAGACGTCCTTCGTCTCCACCGGCGACAACGTCTCCACCGTCGTCGGGAGCAAGATCGAGGGCGGCAACGCCCCCGACGTGGTGATGGTCCCGCAGGTCGGCGTGCTCCAGCAGTTCGCCGGCAAGGGCTGGCTGAAGCCGCTGTCCAAGACGGCGCAGAAGTCCGTGGACGCCAACTTCGCCAATGTCTGGAAGTCGTACGGCAGCGTCGACGGCACCCTCTACGGTCTGTACTTCAAGGCCGCCCACAAGTCGACCGTCTGGTACAGCCCCGACGCGCTCGACCAGGCCGGGGTCGAGCCGCCGAAGACCTACGACGAGATGCTGAAGGCCGGGCAGACCGTCTCCGATTCCGGGCTCGCCGCCTTCTCGGTCGCCGGACAGGACGGCTGGACGCTGACCGACTGGTTCGAGAACATCTACCTCTCCCAGGCCGGGCCCGAGAAGTACGACGCCCTCGCCGCCCACGAACTGAAGTGGACCGACGCGAGCGTGGTCGAGGCGCTCACCACCCTCGGCAAGCTGTTCAAGGACAAGCAGCTGATCGAGGGCGGCCAGAAGGGCGCCCTGAACACCGACTTCCCGGGCTCGGTGGAGAAGGTCTTCGGCCCGGAGCCCGAGGCCGGCATGGTCTACGAGGGCGACTTCGTCGCCGGGGTCGCCAAGGACCAGTTCGGCAAGGAGATCGGCAAGGACGCGAACTTCTTCCCGTTCCCCGCGGTCGCGGGCGGCGAGGCGCCCGTGGTCAGCGGCGGCGACGCGGCCGTCGTCCTGAAGGACGGCAAGAACTCCAAGGTCGGCATGGCGCTCCTGGAGTACCTCGCGACCCCCGAGGCCGCGGCCGTGTGGGCGGAGGCGGGCGGCTTCCTCTCCCCGAACAAGAAGCTCGACCTCGCCTCCTACGGGAACGACGTCAGCCGGGCCACCGCCAAGTCCCTCGTGGACGCCGGGGACTCCGTCCGCTTCGACATGTCCGACCAGGCACCGGCGGCCTTCGGCGGTACCAAGGGCACGGGCGAGTGGAAGATCCTCCAGGACTTCCTGCGTGACCCGTCCGACCCGAAGGCCACCGCCGCGCAGCTGGAGACCGCGGCCGCCAAGGCCTACAAGGACTGACCGGCCATGACCTCGACCACCCTGGTGAAAGAGGCGAGCCCGCCCGCCGCCCCCGGCCCGGCGCCCGTACGGCGCCCCCGGCGGCGCCGGGCGGCCGTCGCCCTGCTCTTCGTCCTGCCCGCACTGCTCCTGCTGGGCGCGCTCGTCGTCTACCCCGTGCTGTTCTCCGTCGGGCGCAGCCTCTTCGACGCCTCGGGCACGCGTTTCGTGGGCGGCGACAACTACACCGAGATGTTCAGCGACCCGGCCACCCTCAAGGCCGTCCGCAACACGGCCATCTGGGTCGTGATCGCCCCCACCCTGCTGACCGGCCTCGGCCTGATCCTGGCCGTGCTGGTCGAGAAGGTCCGCTGGGCCACCGCCTTCAAACTGCTCCTCTTCATGCCGATGGCGGTGTCCTTCCTCGCCGCCGGCATCATCTTCCGGCTCGCCTACGACCACGACCCGGACAAGGGCGTCCTCAACGCCGCCGTGACCGGCGTGCACGACGCCTTCGCCGGTACGTCGACCTATCCGGGCGCCCGCGCCCGCGAGGGACAGACCGGTGGCGGCCTGGTCAAGGCGGCGGACGGCTCGTACCGGACGAGTGCGGGCGTGTCCCCCGGCGACACGGTGGCGCTCGGCCTGGTCGGCGTACTGCCCGACGACCTGCCGTCCGGCACGAAGCCCGCGTACGACGCGGCGGGCCGCGAGGCGGCGGCCGGTGAGGTGAGCGGTGTCGTCTACCTGGACTTCACGCCCGGCGGGGGAGGGGAGCAGGGCCGGGTCGACCGGCGCGAGAACGGGCTGCCCGAGATGACGGTCGAGGCCGTGCGCGACGGCCGTACGGTCGCCACCACGACCACCGCGGCCGACGGCTCCTTCCGCTTCGAGGACCTGGTCGAGGGCTCGTACGCCGTCGAGCTGCCCGCGTCGAACTTCGCCCCGCCCTACGAGGGCGTCTCCTGGCTCGGGCCCGCGCTGGTCACGCCCGCGATCATCGGGGCGTACCTGTGGATCTGGACCGGGTTCGCGATGGTCCTGATCGGCGCCGGGCTGTCGTCGCTGCCGCGCGACGCGCTGGAGGCGGCGCGGATGGACGGCGCGAACGAGTGGCAGATCTTCCGGCGGATCACCGTGCCGCTGCTGGCACCGGTGCTGACGGTCGTCTTCATCACCCTCGTGATCAACGTGATGAAGGTCTTCGACCTCGTCTACATCATCGCGCCCGGACCCGTGCAGGAGGACGCGACGGTGCTCGCGACGCAGATGTGGCTGGTGTCGTTCGGCGGCGGCAACAACCAGGGGCTCGGCAGCGCGCTGGGCGTACTGCTCCTGCTGCTCGTCGTCCCGGCCATGGTCTTCAACGTCCGCCGCTTCAAGAGGAGTCAGCGATGAACGCCGTCCGGCGCTACCTGGGCAACGGGATCGTCCAGGCCTTCCTCGTGCTCATCGGCCTGGTGTGGATGACCCCACTGGCCGGACTCTTCCTCTCCTCTCTACGGTCCGCCGAGGACACGGCGAAGGGCGGCTGGTGGACCTCCCTGGCCAGCCCCGGCCAGCTCTCCCTCGACAACTACTCCGCGCTGCTGGGCAACTCGGGCATCACCCAGGCCTTCTGGAACACGGTGCTCATCTCCGTGCCGACGACCGTGCTCGTCGTGGTCGTCGGGGCGCTCGCCGGGTACGCCTTCGCGTGGCTGGACTTCCCGGGGCGCGAGGCGATCTTCCTGCTGGTCGTGGCGTTGCTGGTGGTGCCCGTGCAGATCGGACTGCTGCCGGTCGCCAAGCTCTTCGGTCAGCTGGGCCTGTTCGGGACCATCCCGGGTGTCGTGCTCTTCCATGTGGCGTACGGGCTGCCGTTCGCGGTGTTCCTGCTGCGGAACTACTTCGCCGAGATGCCCAAGGAGATGCTGGAGGCCGCGCGGATGGACGGCGGCAACGAGTGGCGGATCTTCACGCGGCTGGTGCTGCCGGTGGGGAAGCCGGCCATCGCCAGCCTCGCCATCTTCCAGTTCCTGTGGGTGTGGAACGACATGCTGGTGGCGCTGTTGTTCGCGGACAGCTCGTCACAGCCGCTGACCGTGGAACTCCAGTCGCAGATCCGGCAGTTCGGCAGCAACATCGATGTGCTGGCGCCGGGGGCGTTCCTGTCGCTGGTGGTGCCGGTGGTGGTGTTCTTCGCGTTCCAGCGGCATTTCGTGCAGGGGGTGATGGCGGGGTCCGTGAAGTGACGGGGGGTGGGCGGCGGGGAGGGTTTTCGCCCCCGCCGCCCCTTCCCGTTCCCGTTCCTGGGGGCTGTCGCCCCCGGACCCCCGCTTTCGGCCTGGACGGCCTCGTCCGCGAACGCCGGACGGGCTGGTCAGGCCGATGCCGGTGGGTAGAGGGACCTCGGTAGTTGTGAAGCCGCCGTCGTGTCCAGGAGCCACAGGGTGCGGGCGCGGCCCTGTGCGCCGGCCGCCGGGGCCTGGATCTCGCCCGCGCCCGACAGGGCCATCGCGACCGCGTTCGCCTTGTCCTCGCCCGCCGCGAGCAGCCACACCTCACGGGCCGCGCGGATCGCCGGCAGGGTCAGGGAGACGCGGGTGGGCGGCGGCTTCGGGGAGCCGTGGACGCCGATCACCATGCGCTCCGTCTCCCGTACGCCCGGATGCTCCGGGAAGAGCGACGCCACGTGCGTGTCCGGGCCCACGCCCAGCAGCAGGACGTCGAAGGACGGCACCGCGGCGTGGTTCTCGGGGACGGACGCCTCGGCCAGCTCCCGCGCGTACGCCGCCGCCGCGGCCTCCACGTCCGAGCCGTGCGGCCCGTCCGACGCCGGCATCGCGTGCACCCGCTTCGGGTCCAGCGGCACCGAGTCGAGCAGCGCCTCGCGGGCCTGGGTGACGTTGCGCTCCGGGTCGCCCTCCGGCAGGAAGCGCTCGTCGCCCCACCACAGGTCCAGGCGGGCCCAGTCGACGGCGTCCCGGGCCGGGGACCCGGCGATCGCGGCCAGCAGGCCGTTGCCGTTGCGGCCGCCGGTCAGGACCACGGACGCGCTGCCCCGGGAGGCCTGCGCGTCCACGATCTTCGTGATCAGCCGTGCCGCCGCGGCCTCGGCCATCAGCTCCTTGTCGCGGTGTACGACCAGCTGGGGAGTGCTCACTTCGCCGCCGCCTTCTTCACCGGGGTCTTCTCCTGCGCCGCGTCCTTCGCGGGAGCTTTCGCAGCCGTCTCGACGGGAGCGGGGACCGCGACGGCGCCCCCTTTGTCCGAGGCGTCCGAGGCGTCCGGCGCGTTCAGCCGGTCCACCCCGTACCGCAGCGCCGAGGCGTACGTGTCGTCCGGGTCCAGGCGGCGCAGCTCCTCCGCGATCAGCTCGGCCGTCTCGCGGCGCTTGAGCGCCACCGCGCGGGCCGGCTGGCCCTGGATGGACAGGTTCGCCAGCGACCCGTCGGCCCGGTCCAGGACGACCGGGCCGCAGTCGGTGTCCATCCGGACCGCCGTCAGACCCGGACCGTTGGAAGCGGTGCGCTTCACCGGCACGTCCAGCCGGTCCGCGAGCCACATCGCGAGCAGCTCGCAGCTCGGGTTGTACTCCTCGCCCTCCACCTCGACCGCCTGCACCTCGCAGTCGACCTGGTCCAGGGCCGCCGCGAGCATCGAGCGCCACGGCGTGATGCGGGTCCAGGACAGGTCGGTGTCGCCCGGCGTGTAGGCGTCGGCGCGGGCGGCCAGCTCCCGTACCGGCTCCTCGCAGGCGTAGGTGTCGGTGACCCGGCGCTGGGCCAGGGCGCCCAGCGGGTCCCCGGCCGGGTCCAGCGGCGCGTTCACCGGCCACCACACCACGACCGGCGCGTCCGGCAGCAGCAGCGGCAGGACCACCGACTGGGCGTGGTCGACGACGTCGCCGTACAGCCGCAGCACGATCGTCTCGCCGGTGCCCGCGTCGGCGCCGAGGCGTACCTCCGCGTCCAGCCGGGACTTCGTACGGTCCCGGGGCGAGCGCGAGACGCGCTTGATGACCACGAGCGTGCGCGAGGGATGCTCGTGCGCGGCGTCGCTCGCGGCCTTCAGCGCGTCGTAGGCGTTCTCCTCGTCGGTGACGATGACCAGGGTGAGCACCATGCCGATGGCCGGGGTGCCGATCGCCCGGCGTCCCAGCACCAGCGCCTTGTTGATCTTGCTGGCCGTGGTGTCCGTGAGGTCCGTCTTCATGGGCGGCGCCAGCTCCGTCCGTCTCGTTCGAGCATGTGGTCCGCCTCGACGGGTCCCCAGGTACCGGCTGGGTACTGGGCCGGAGCGCCGTGCTCGTCCCAGTACTGCTCGATCGGGTCGAGGATCTTCCAGGACAGCTCGACCTCCTCGGTGCGCGGGAAGAGGTTGGCGTCGCCCAGGAGCACGTCCAGGATGAGGCGCTCGTACGCCTCCGGGCTGGACTCCGTGAAGGACTCGCCGTACGCGAAGTCCATGGACACGTCCCGGATCTCCATCGACGTGCCCGGCACCTTGGAGCCGAAGCGGACGGTGACGCCCTCGTCGGGCTGGACGCGGACGACGATCGCGTTCGAGCCGAGTTCCTCGGTGGCCGTGGAGTCGAAGGGGGAGTGCGGCGCGCGCTGGAAGACGACCGCGATCTCGGTGACCCGGCGGCCGAGGCGCTTGCCGGTACGCAGGTAGAAGGGGACGCCCGCCCAGCGGCGGTTGTCGATGCCGACCTTGATCGCGGCGTAGGTGTCGGTCTTCGACTTCGGGTCGATGCCGTCCTCTTCGAGGTAGCCGACGGCCTTCGCGCCGCCCTGCCACCCCGCCGCGTACTGGGCGTGCACGGTGTCCCGGCCCAGGTCCTTGGGGAGCCGGACCGCGCCGAGCACCTTGGTCTTCTCCGCGGCCAGCGCGTCCGCGTCGAAGGAGGCGGGCTCCTCCATCGCGGTCAGCGCGAGCAGCTGGAGGAGGTGGTTCTGGATGACGTCGCGGGCGGCGCCGATGCCGTCGTAGTAGCCGGCCCGGCCGCCGATGCCGATGTCCTCGGCCATCGTGATCTGGATGTGGTCCACGTAGGACCGGTTCCAGATCGGCTCGAACATCGTGTTGGCGAAGCGGAGCGCCAGGATGTTCTGGACGGTCTCCTTGCCCAGGTAGTGGTCGATGCGGAAGACCTGGTCCGGGGCGAAGACCTCGTGGACGATCGCGTTGAGCTCCTCGGCCGACTTCAGGTCGTGGCCGAACGGCTTCTCGATCACCGCGCGGCGCCAGGAGCCGCTCGACTGGTCGGCCAGCTGGTGCTTCTTCAGCTGCTGGATGACCACCGGGAAGGACTTCGGCGGCACCGACAGGTAGAAGGCGAAGTTGCCGCCCGTGCCCTGCGCCTTGTCCAGCTCGTCGATGGTGCCGCGCAGCCGCTCGAACGCCTCGTCGTCGTCGAAGGTGCCCTGGACGAAGCGCATGCCCTGGCTGAGCTGCTGCCAGACCTCCTCACGGAAGGGCGTTCGCGAGTGTTCCTTGACGGCGTCGTGCACGACCTGGGCGAAGTCCTCGTGTTCCCAGTCGCGGCGGGCGAAACCGACGAGCGAGAAGCCCGGCGGCAGCAGACCCCGGTTGGCGAGGTCGTACACGGCGGGCATGAGCTTCTTGCGGGAGAGGTCGCCGGTGACGCCGAAGATGACCAGACCCGACGGCCCCGCGATACGCGGGAGCCGTCGGTCTGCGGGGTCACGCAGCGGGTTGCTGCTTGACAATGTTTTAGCCCTCCGAGGGGGCGAGGCGCTTCAGCTCCGCCTCGGTCGACTTCAGCAGGTCCGTCCAGGAGTCCTCGAACTTGTCGACGCCCTCCTTCTCCAGCAGCTGGACCACCTCGTCGTAGCCGATCCCGAGCTTCTCGACCGCGTCGAGGTCGGCGCGGGCCTGCTCGTAGGTGCCGGCGACGGTGTTGCCGGTGATCTCGCCGTGGTCCTCGGTGGCCTCCAGCGTGGCCTCCGGCATGGTGTTGACCGTGTTGGGCGCGACCAGGTCGGTGACGTACATGGTGTCGCTGTACGCCTTGTCCTTCACGCCGGTCGACGCCCACAGCGGACGCTGCTTGTTGGCGCCGGCCTTCTCCAGGGCGTTCCAGCGGTCGGAGGAGAAGATCTCCTCGTACGCCTGGTAGGCGAGACGGGCGTTGGCGACGGCGGCCTTGCCGCGCAGGGCCTTGGCCTCGTCGGTGCCGAGCGCGTCGATCCGCTTGTCGATCTCGGTGTCCACGCGGGACACGAAGAAGGACGCCACCGAGTGGATCTGCGACAGGTCCAGGCCGCGCTCCTTGGCCTTCTCCAGGCCGGTCAGGAAGGCGTCCATGACCAGGCGGTAGCGCTCCAGCGAGAAGATCAGCGTGACGTTGACGCTGATGCCCAGGCCGATCGTCTCGGCGATCGCCGGGATACCGGCCTCGGTCGCCGGGATCTTGATCAGCGTGTTGGGCCGGTCCACCAGCCAGGCGAGCTGCTTGGCCTCGGCGACCGTCGCCTTGGTGTTGTGCGCGAGGCGCGGGTCGACCTCGATGGAGACCCGGCCGTCCTTGCCGCCGGTGGCGTCGAAGACGGGGCGCAGGATGTCGGCGGCGTCGCGGACGTCCGCCGTGGTGATCATGCGGATGGCCTCTTCGACCGTGACCTTGCGGAAGGCGAGGTCGGAGAGCTGCTGGTCGTAGCCGTCGCCCTGCGAGATCGCCTTCTGGAAGATCGACGGGTTGGTGGTGACGCCCACGACGTGCTGCTGGTCGATCAGCTCGGCGAGGTTGCCGGACGTGATCCGCTTGCGCGACAGGTCGTCCAGCCAGATCGCGACGCCTTCATCGGAGAGGCGCTTGAGTGCGTCTGTCATGGAAAATGCATCTCCTACGTGTCGTGTGTGAGCGTCAGCGCTGGGCTGCGGTCAGCGATTCCCGGGCAGCGGCGGCCACGTTCTCGGCAGTGAAGCCGAACTCGCGGAAGAGCACCTTGCCGTCCGCCGAAGCACCGAAGTGCTCCAGGGAAACGATGCGGCCGGCGTCCCCCACGTACTTGTGCCAGGTGAGGCCGATCCCGGCCTCGACCGCGACACGGGCCCTCACGGACGGGGGCAGGACGCTGTCCCGGTACCCCTGGTCCTGCTGCTCGAACCACTCGACGGACGGCATGGACACCACGCGGGTCGGCACACCGTCGGCCTGGAGCCGCTCGCGCGCCTCGACGGCGACGTGCACCTCGGAACCGGTGGCGATCAGCACCACCTCGGCGTCGCCGCCCTCGGCCTCGAACAGCACGTAGCCGCCCTTGGCCGCGTCGTCGTTCGGCTCGTACGTCGGCACACCCTGGCGGGTCAGCGCCAGACCGTGCGGCTGGCCCTTGCCGAACTCCTTCGTCCAGCGGCGCAGGATCTCGCGCCAGGCGATGGCCGTCTCGTTGGCATCCGCCGGGCGGACCACGTTCAGACCCGGGATGGCGCGCAGTGAGGCGAGGTGCTCGACGGGCTGGTGGGTCGGGCCGTCCTCGCCCAGACCGATGGAGTCGTGCGTCCACACGTACGTCACCGGCAGGTGCATCAGCGCCGACAGCCGCACGGCGTTGCGCATGTAGTCGGAGAAGACCAGGAACGTTCCGCCGTAGATGCGGGTGTTGCCGTGCAGCGCGATGCCGTTCATCTCGGCGGCCATCGCGTGCTCGCGGATGCCGAAGTGAATCGTGCGGCCGTACGGGTCCGCCTCGGGCAGCGGGTTGTCCGCCGGGAGGAAGGAGGACGTCTTGTCGATCGTCGTGTTGTTCGAGCCGGCCAGGTCGGCGGAGCCGCCCCACAGCTCGGGGACGATCGCGCCGAGCGCCTGGAGCACCTTGCCGGACGCGGCGCGGGTGGCGACACCCTTGCCGGTCTCGAAGACCGGGATCTTCTCCTCCCAGCCCTTGGGCAGCTCGCCCTTGGCGACCCGCTCGTACTCGGCGGCGCGGTTGGGGTTGTTGTCCCGCCACTGCTGGAAGGACTTCTCCCACACGGCGCGGGCCGCCTGGCCCCGCTCCAGCGCCTGCCGGGTGTGGCCGATGACCTCGTCGGAGACCTCGAAGGACTTCTCCGGGTCGAAGCCCAGGACCCGCTTGGTCGCCGCGACCTCGTCGTCGCCGAGCGCCGAGCCGTGCGCGGCCTCGGTGTTCTGGGCGTTCGGGGCGGGCCAGGCGATGATCGAGCGCATGGCGATGAAGGACGGCCGGTCGGTGACCTGCTTCGCCGCCTCGATCGCGTCGTAGAGCGCGTTCGGGTCCAGGTCGCCGTCGGGCTTCGGGGCGACGCGCTGCACGTGCCAGCCGTACGCCTCGTACCGCTTGCAGGTGTCCTCGGAGACGGCGGTCTCGGTGTCGCCCTCGATCGAGATGTGGTTGTCGTCCCAGAGCAGGACCAGGTTGCCGAGCTTCTGGTGGCCCGCGAGGGAGGAGGCCTCGGCGGAGATGCCCTCCTGGAGGCAGCCGTCACCGGCGATGCAGTAGATGAAGTGGTCGAACGGGGACTCGCCCTCGGCGGCCTCCGGGTCGAACAGACCGCGCTCGTAGCGGGCGGCCATCGCCATGCCCACCGCGTTGGCGACACCCTGGCCGAGCGGGCCGGTCGTCGTCTCCACGCCCGTAGTGTGGCCGTACTCGGGGTGGCCCGGGGTCTTGGAGCCCCACGTGCGGAAGGACTCCAGGTCCGCCAGCTCCAGGCCGAAGCCGGCCAGGTACAGCTGCGTGTAGAGGGTCAGGGACGAGTGGCCGGCGGACAGCACGAAACGGTCGCGCCCGACCCAGTTCGCGTCGGCGGGGTCGTGCCGCATCACCTTCTGGAAGAGGGTGTAGGCGGCGGGCGCCAGGCTCATCGCCGTACCCGGATGGCCGTTGCCAACCTTCTGTACGGCATCGGCGGCCAGGACGCGGGCGGTGTCCACGGCCCGCTGGTCCAGTTCGGTCCACTCGAGGTCTGTGGTGGTCGGCTTGGTGCTCACCCTGAGTCAGGGCTCCTCTCCACATGTCGGATGCCGGTGCACGTGGGCGCCCACCGGCTGCCGGCGCGTCCTGAGTCGGCCGGCCGTTGTTGAGCCTACCCCCGTAAGTACGTGCGTTTTTCCGCTGGAATCCAGACTGCCGGGACTCTCTTGGATCCGCCTGTCGACTGGGCGAAACCGCATTCGGCAAGTGAATACGGAGCCGCTCATCTGACCGCTCAATCGACCGTCCGAACGCACGTCGGAGCACCCCCTTCAACACGACCCCACCCCCGCGAAGGCCGAGGTATGGGCAACGTCTAAAGTGGCGTGGTACGCGCGAGCCTTTACCGCCACTTCACACGGTCGGGCTTGCTGGGAGTCTCTGTCAGGGGTGTGCGTGACGGCCGTTGAATCCCGTCCTGCGGGGGTTATCGGGACGAGCCAGAGCCCGAGTCACCGGCCGTTCGGGGCCCGTGTCAAGGCGTTCGTGGCGTTGACCAAGCCGCGGATCATCGAGCTTCTGCTGATCACCACCGTTCCGGTGATGTTCCTGGCCGAGCAGGGTGTTCCGGATCTGAAGCTGGTGCTGCTGACCTGTGTCGGCGGTTACCTGTCCGCGGGCGGCGCCAACGCGCTGAACATGTACATCGACCGCGACATCGACGCGTTGATGGACCGGACCTCGCAGCGCCCGTTGGTGACCGGCATGGTCAGCCCGGCGGAATGCCTCGTCTTCGGCATCACCCTGGCCATCGTCTCGACGCTGCTGTTCGGCCTCACCGTCAACTGGCTGTCGGCCTGGCTCTCGCTCGGCGCGCTCCTCTTCTACGTCGTCGTCTACACGATGATCCTCAAGCGCCGCACCTCGCAGAACATCGTCTGGGGCGGCATCGCCGGCTGTCTGCCGGTACTCATCGGCTGGTCGGCCGTGACCAACTCGATGTCCTGGGCGCCGATCATCCTCTTCGGGGTGATGTTCTTCTGGACGCCGCCGCACTACTGGCCGCTGTCCATGAAGGTCAAGGAGGACTACGCGCGCGTCGGCGTGCCGATGCTCCCGGTCATCGCCTCCAACAAGGTCGTCGCCCGGCAGATCGTCATCTACAGCTGGGTGATGGTCGTCGTGTCGCTGCTGCTGACGCCGCTCGGCTACACCGGCTGGTTCTACACGGCGGTGGCCCTGCTGGCCGGCGGCATGTGGCTGTGGGAGGCACACGGGCTGCAGAACCGCGCCAAGTCCGAGGCGACGGGCGGCAAGCTCAAGGAGATGCGGCTCTTCCACTGGTCCATCACCTATGTGTCGGTGCTGTTCCTGGCGATCGCGGTGGATCCCTTCCTGCGCTGAGCAGCTCCTTGTAGAAGGCCCCGACGGGCGGGGTGCGTGGTCAAGGCCACGCACCCCGCCCGTCGCCGTTTGATCTACCCGTCGGTAGCATCCTGGTCATGGCAGACACGCAGCAGGTTGACACGAAGGCCGGGTGGGCCGAGCGGTGGGCCGAGTACCGGCTGACCCGGATGGCCGGGCGGATCGACTCCTTCTCCAAGGCGCACGGCGGCGCCGAGGGCCAGGTGGCCTACCTCGGTGAGCGCGGCGCCCGGATCGTGCTCGTCGGCGCGGACGGCGCCTGGGGCGACCTGGTCGCGCGCTCCTACGAGACGGCGCGGAAGGCCGTGGAGAAGGCCGGGATCACCGTCCACGAGGACTTCGACGGCGAGTTCGCGGCCAAGGTGGAGACCGGCCCCTACGAGTGGTCGCGTATGGCGGGCATCCAGGTGGGCGGCCCGAGCAACACCTGAGACCGGGTTCACCCGTTAGGACCGTAGGAAGCCGTCAGGCGCACGAGCCGCGAGGCCCACGAGCCGCACGGCGCACGGTCCCAGCACGGGGAGTCCGGATGATCGAAACGCCGTCCCTGGTGGACCAGTACTGCCACGGCGTCCTGAGAACGGAGCTGGGCCTCGGCACCTTCGAGGCCCGGCTGGCCCGCACCGAGGGACCGCCCGCGCCGGGCACCACCCTCTTCGACACCCAGACCGGCTTCGCGGTACGCCGCTGGTGCCCGCCCCTGCTGGGCCTGGAACCGCACTGCCCGCCCGCCCGCTATCTGGCCCGGCGCCGCGAACTGGGCGTCATGGAGGCCGACCGCCGGCTGCTGCGCGGCAGCGGCATCACGACGTACCTGGTCGACGCGGGCCTGCCCGGCGACCTCACCGGCCCCGCCGAGATGGCGTCCGCGGCGGACGCGGACGCTCACGAGATCGTGCGCCTCGAACTGCTCGCCGAGCAGGTCGCCGACACCTCCGGCACCGTCGAGTCCTTCCTCGCCAACCTCGCCGAGGCCGTGCACGGCGCCGCCGCGAACGCGGTCGCCTTCACCTCCGTCGCGGGCGTACGGCACGGCCTGGCGCTCGCGCCGGAACCGCCGGGCCCGGGGGAGGTGCGCGGCGCCGCCGCCCGCTGGCTGACGGGACGCGAGGTCGGCGGTGAGTTGAGCGACCCGGTACTCCTGCGCCACCTGCTGTGGATCGCCGTCGCCTCGGGTCTGCCGCTCCAGCTGCACGCGGGCCTCGGCGAGCCCGGCCTGCGCATCGACCGCACCGACCCGGTCCTGCTGACGGACTTCGTGCGGGCCACCGCCGGCCTCGGCACCGACCTGGTCCTGTTGCACGGCTACCCGTACCACCGCCACGCCGCCCACCTCGCCGGCGTCTTCCCGCACGTCTACGCCGACTCGGGCGCCGCCCTGGTGCGCACCGGCGCCCGCGCGGCGACGGTCCTCGCGGAGATCCTGGAGTTGGCCCCCTTCGGCAAGATCCTGTTCTCCAGCGGCGCCCAGGGCCTGCCCGAGCTGCACGTGGTCGCCGCCCGGCTGTTCCGCGAGGCCCTGGGACGGGTGTTGGGCACCTGGGTGGCCGAGGGGGCGTGGTCCCTGGGGGACGCGCAGCGGGTGGCGGGGATGATCGCTTCGGGGAACGCGGGACGCGTGTACGGCCTGGAGCAGGCACCGGCGCCTCCCGCCGGGAACGTCAGCCCGTTCAGGCCCGTGTGAGCGTCGCCTCCGCCGCCGGGCCGGGCACACCGGCCGTCTCCTCCGGCCGCTCGCGCAGCGCCAGCAGCACCCTCAGCGCCGCGATCCACATCACGCACGAGCCGAACATGTGCAGGGCGACCAGGACCTCGGGCAGGTCGGTGAAGTACTGGACGTAGCCGATGGCCCCCTGCGCGAGCAGCACCAGGAACAGATCGCGGGTGCGGGCCAGCGGGCCCTTGGGCGCGTCGACCGCCTTCAGGACGAACCACAGGGCGAACGTCAGCGTCACCACGACCCACGCCAGGACGGCGTGCACCTTGCTCACCGTCTCCCAGTCGAGCGGCATCCGGGGGACATCGCTGGAGTCGCCCGCGTGCGGACCGGCCCCGGTGACCACCGTGCCGACCGCGATCAGCAGCACGGAGACGGCGATCAGCGCCCACACCAGCTGCTGGACGGCCTTGCCGACCAGGGGGCGCGGTGCCGCGTCGCCCTCCCGGGTGCGCTGCCACATCACGGTCGCGACGGCGATCAGCGCGGTCGACAGCAGGAAGTGGGCCGCGACGGTGTACGGGTTGAGGCCGACCAGGACCACGATGCCGCCGAGGATCGCGTTGCCCATCACGATCCAGAACTGCAGCCAGCCCAGCCGCGTCAAGCCACGCCGGTAGGGCTTCTGCGACCGCGCGGCGATGATCGCCCAGCCGACCGCGGCGCACAGCACGTAGGTCAGCAGGCGGTTGCCGAACTCGATGACGCCGTGGAAGCCCATCTCACTGGTGGTGGTCAGCGAGTCGTCGGTGCACTTGGGCCAGGTCGGGCAGCCGAGGCCCGAGCCGGTCAGGCGCACGGCACCGCCGGTGACGACGATGAGCACCGCCATGGTGAGCGCGGCGAGGGCCGCCCGGCGGACCGTCCGGGGCTCCGGGGTCCAGCGTGCGGCGATGAAGGCGAGCGGGTTGCGCACGGCGGCTGCGGCGTCGGCACGGGTCACGTTTGGCACGCCGTCCATCGTAGGCGGCCGCTTGTGCACGCTTTCACTAGGGTCCCGTCTCCGGTCCGGGCGCCTACTCCCAGCGGAAGAACCTCCCGGCCGCCGCGAGCCCCACGACCGCCCACACGGCGAGGATCCCCAGGTCGCCCCAGGGCATCCCGGCCCCGTGCTGGAGGACGTCCCGCAGCCCGTCCGACAGGGCGGAGATCGGCAGCAGCCCCAGCACGCTCTGCGCCGCGTCCGGGAACTTGTCCAGCGGCACGATCACCCCGCCGCCCACGAGCAGCAGCAGGAAGACCAGGTTGGCGGCGGCCAGCGTGGCCTCCGCCTTCAGCGTGCCCGCCATCAGCAGCCCGAGCCCGGAGAAGGCGGCCGTGCCGAGGACCAGGAGCAGCAGCACGGCGAACGGGTTGCCGTGCGGCGACCAGCCCAGCGCGAAGGCGATCACCGCCAGCAGGATGATCTGGAGGACCTCGGTGACCAGCACGGACATCGTCTTCGCGGTCATCAGTGCCCAGCGCGGCAGCGGCGAGGCGGCCAGCCGCTTCAGCACCCCGTACCGGCGCTCGAAGCCGGTGCCGATGGCCTGCCCGGTGAACGCCGTCGACATCACGGCGAGCGCCAGGATGCCGGGCGCGAGGAAGTCGACGGCCTCGCCGGCGCCGGTGTCGATGATGTCCACGGAGCTGAACAGGACGAGCAGCAGCGTCGGAATGATCACCGTCAGCAGCAGCTGCTCGCCGTTGCGCAGCAGCATCTTCGTCTCGAGCACGGCCTGGGTCGCGATCATGCGGCCGAGCGGCGCGGCACCGGGCTTCGGCGTGTAGGTGCCGGTGGTCGTCGTCGTCATGAGCGCAGTTCCTTGCCCGTAAGCTCCAAAAAGACGTCCTCCAGCGTGTGCCGCTCCACCGAGATGCGGTCCGGCATCACTCCGTGCTGGGCGCACCAGGAGGTCACCGTGGCGAGCAGCTGCGGGTCGACCTTGCCGTTGACGCGGTAGGAGCCCGGGGTCAGCTCGGCGGCCGCGGAGTCCGCGGGCAGCGCCTTGAGCAGGGACGCGACGTCCAGTCCTGGCCGGCCGGAGAACCGCAGGGTGTTCTCGGCGCCGCCGCGGCACAGCTCCTCGGGCGAGCCCTGCGCGATGACCCGGCCGGCGTCGATGATGGCGACGTCGTCGGCCAGCTGCTCGGCCTCGTCCATGTGGTGCGTGGTGAGGATCACCGAGACGCCGTCGCCGCGCAGGTCCCGTACGAGGTCCCAGGTGGCGCGGCGGGCCTGCGGGTCCAGGCCGGCGGTCGGCTCGTCCAGGAACACCAGCTCGGGGCGGCCGACCACGGCCATCGCCAGGGCGAGCCGCTGCTGCTGGCCGCCGGAGAGCCTGCGGTACGTCGTCCGGCCGCACGAGCCGAGGCCGAGCCGCTCGATCAGCGCGTCGACGTCCAGCGGGTGGGCGTGCAGCTTCGCGACGTGGCGCAGCATCTCGTCCGCGCGGGCGCCGGAGTAGACGCCGCCGGACTGGAGCATCACGCCGATCCGGGGCCGCAGCTCGGAGCCCTGTGCCACCGGGTCGAGGCCCAGCACGCGCACCGTGCCGGAGTCGGGCCTGCGGTAACCCTCGCAGGTCTCGACGGTGGTCGTCTTGCCCGCCCCGTTGGGGCCGAGTACGGCGGTCACACCCGCCCGGGCCACCAGGTCGAGGCCGTCCACCGCGGTCTTCGTGCCGTACCGCTTCACCAGGGCCTGGACCTGGACCACGGGCTCGCTTCGCATGGGTCACGAGTCTAGGTACGCGGCCGGGGACTCAGGCGCGGGGGTGCGGGATCTCCTCCGGAGGGGTGGGCGTACGGGGGCGCTCGTGGGGGCCGGTGAACGCTTGCGGACCGGGACGGCGTACGCCGCTCAGGGCCGTGTGCGGGCGGCCGCGGGGGGTGGGCTTACGGCACTGAGGTGGCCGTACGCGGGCGGACGCAGGGGCTGCCGCGGGGGTTGGACGCGCGGTGCTTGTGGCGTCCGGGCGCGGGTGGGTACGGGGGGCGGCGCTCGTCGGCGTACGGCGCTCAGGCTCGTGAGCCGTCCCTCGCGGGGTGTGCCGGGCTCGCGAGGCCCCCGCGCGGGCCGCTCACCGGTGCCGGTGCGGCGGGCAGGCGACCGGGCACGTCGTTCGAGGCCGGTCGCCCGGGCCGTCACTCGCGGGGGCGGTGCAGCGGCAGCCAGCGCTCCGCGTAGGCGACCGCGTCCGCCAGCGGGAACAGCCGCGTGACGGCCGCACCGACCCGTCCCCGTACGACGGGCCGGTCCCGTTCGAAGTCGTGGCCCAGCTCGTCGAACCGGTCGGAGGTGATCGACACCTCGGTGACCCGTTCCCAGCCCACCGGTCCCGGCCGCCCCACCTCGACCAGCGGGGACGGAATCCGGTACTCGGCGAGGTGGAAGCCCGTGCAGGCCTCGAAGCCCGTGCCGAGCAGCAGCACCCGGGCGCCCAGCCGCTCCAGGGTCGCCAGCGGACTGCGCTCGCCCAGCCGGCAGTCGGTCGCGTGCCCCGCGACCACCTCGGCGGCGCGTGGGCCGAGGGCCGCGAAGGACGTCTGCGGGTGCGCGCTGCGCAGGGCGCCCGGCCAGGTGCGCACGGTCTCGGGCAGCACCCCGACCCCGCGCGAGGGCGTGATCAGCGGGTCGTAGGCGGGCATCGCGGTCCGGACGGTGGCCCACCACTCCTCGGGCACCGGCGGGCTCTTCCACAGGGCCGGGTCCGAGAGGTCGCCGGTCTGGGTGGGGACCACCAGCGTGCCGTCCGGGCCGAGCGCGTCGAGCAGTCCCTGGACGACCGCGACCGGACCTCCGCAGACCCAGCCGAGGGAGCTGAGGGAGGAGTGCACGAGGAGGGTGTCGTCGGTCCGCACACCCAGCTCGCGCAGCCCGGCGGCGATCGTGCCGCGGGTGACGAGTGGGCCGGTGGGAGGGGGTGTGGGCATGCCGGGGAGTGTCCCGCAGGCCGGTCCCGCGCGCCACCGGATTGATCGATCAAAGATCGTTTCCGCAGGTCAGGTTAGGTGTACCTAAGTGACGCAGGGCACCGTACGAAGATCCGGACGCGGCTTGCCGACCCCGGAGGAATTACGCAACAATGGCGTTGTGAAAAACGTTGGCGAGGCTCCGCAGGAGGAACTCGCGACCGGTGAGCGGTCCACCCGCAACCGTGTCGCGCGCTCCGTCCTGGACCACGGGCCGTCGACCGTCGCCGAGCTCGCCGGGCGCCTGGGCCTCACCCAGGCCGCCGTCCGGCGCCACCTCGACGCGCTGGTCGCCGACGACGTGGTCGAAGCCCGTGAGCAGCGGATCTACGGCACGCGCACGCGCGGGCGACCCGCCAAGGTCTTCGCGCTCACCGACTGCGGCCGGGACGCCTTCGACCAGTCGT
This sequence comes from Streptomyces sp. BB1-1-1, assembly GCF_031597775.1. Classification (NCBI taxonomy): domain Bacteria; kingdom Bacillati; phylum Actinomycetota; class Actinomycetes; order Kitasatosporales; family Streptomycetaceae; genus Streptomyces; species Streptomyces sp. BB1-1-1. The sequence continues at coordinate 6,512,694 of NZ_CP134203.1, forward strand.
ACGACAAGCTGGCCGCGGACGCCCTGCGCTGGATCGGCCGGCAGGAGGGCGGGGAGCAGGCGATCGCCGCCTTCGCCCGCGCCCGGATCGCCGCCCAGGGAGGCGCGTACCGCAAGGCGGTCGAGTCCGTCCCGCCCGAGAAGCGCACGGAAGCGCTGGCCAAGGCCCTGAGCGCGGACGGGTACGCTGCTACCGCGCGGAGCGCACCCCACCCCCAGCAGGGCGAGCAGCTGTGCCAGCACCACTGCCCGGTCGCCCACGTCGCAGAGCAGTTTCCGCAGCTGTGCGAGGCGGAGACGGAATTTTTCGCCGAGCTGCTCGGTACTCATGTACAGCGGCTCGCGACCATCGCGCACGGCGACGGGGTCTGCACCACGTTCATTCCGAAGACTTCGCACGCGCCGCCGCCCGCGGCGCAAGCGCCCACGAACACCGCTAACGCATCTGCAAGCACGGCCGGGAGGAACCCCGCATGACTCTCCCCACGGAGACTGCTCACCCTGAGCTCGAGGGTCTGGGCAAGTACGAATACGGCTGGGCCGACTCCGACACGGCCGGCGCCTCTGCCAAGCGCGGCATCAACGAGGACGTCGTCCGCGACATCTCGTCGAAGAAGAACGAGCCGGAGTGGATGACCAAGCTCCGCCTCAAGGGCCTGCGCCTCTTCGAGAAGAAGCCCATGCCGAACTGGGGCTCGGACCTGTCGGGCATCGACTTCGACAACATCAAGTACTTCGTGCGCTCCACGGAGAAGCAGGCGGAGTCCTGGGAGGACCTGCCCGAGGACATCAAGAACACGTACGACAAGCTCGGCATCCCCGAGGCGGAGAAGCAGCGCCTCGTCGCCGGTGTCGCGGCCCAGTACGAGTCCGAGGTCGTCTACCACCAGATCCGCGAGGACCTGGAGGAGCAGGGCGTCATCTTCCTGGACACCGACACGGCCCTGAAGGAGCACCCGGAGCTCTTCAAGGAGTACTTCGGGACCGTCATCCCCGTCGGCGACAACAAGTTCGCCTCGCTGAACAGCGCGGTGTGGTCCGGCGGCTCCTTCATCTACGTGCCGAAGGGCGTGCACGTCGAGATCCCGCTCCAGGCCTACTTCCGTATCAACACGGAGAACATGGGCCAGTTCGAGCGGACCCTGATCATCGTCGACGAGGGTGCCTACGTGCACTACGTCGAGGGCTGCACGGCTCCGATCTACAAGTCGGACTCGCTGCACTCCGCCGTGGTCGAGATCATCGTCAAGAAGAACGCCCGCTGCCGCTACACGACCATCCAGAACTGGTCGAACAACGTCTACAACCTGGTCACCAAGCGCGCCGTGGCGTACGAGGGCGCGACCATGGAGTGGATCGACGGCAACATCGGCTCCAAGGTGACGATGAAGTACCCGGCCGTCTACCTGATGGGCGAGCACGCCAAGGGCGAGACCCTGTCCATCGCCTTCGCGGGCGAGGGCCAGCACCAGGACGCCGGCTCCAAGATGGTCCACATGGCGCCCAACACGTCCTCCAACATCGTCTCCAAGTCCGTGGCGCGCGGCGGCGGCCGCACCTCCTACCGCGGTCTCGTCGAGATCGGCGAGGGCGCCCACGGCTCCAAGTCGAACGTGCTGTGCGACGCGCTGCTCGTCGACACCATCTCCCGCTCCGACACGTACCCGTACGTGGACGTCCGCGAGGACGACGTGTCCATGGGCCACGAGGCGACCGTCTCCAAGGTCTCCGAGGACCAGCTCTTCTACCTGATGAGCCGCGGTCTGAGCGAGTTCGAGGCGATGGCGATGATCGTGCGCGGCTTCGTCGAGCCGATCGCCAAGGAGCTGCCGATGGAGTACGCCCTCGAGCTCAACCGGCTGATCGAGCTGCAGATGGAAGGCGCGGTCGGTTAAGACCCGCCCCCGAAGCAGTCGCCAGATTTCTGACGTAGGAAGAGAGCAGACCGACAGCCATGGCTGAGGCTCAGAACATCCCCGTGGGGTCCACCACCGCGGGCCAGATCGCGGTGGCCGCCGAGTCGACCGTCGCCACGCGCATGAGCGCGCCCGCGTCCTTCGACGTGGCGGACTTCCCGGTCCCGCACGGCCGCGAGGAGGAGTGGCGGTTCACGCCGCTGGAGCGGCTGCGCGGGCTGCACGACGGCACCGCGGTCGCCACCGGCGACGGCGTGAAGGTCGACATCGACGCGCCCGAGGGCGTCGTCGTCGAGACCGTCGGCCGTGACGACGCGCGCATCGGCAGGGCCGGCACCCCCGTGGACCGGGTCGCCGCCCAGGCCTACTCGGCGTTCGAGAAGGCCGGCGTGCTCACCGTCCCCAAGGAGACGGTCCTCACCGAGCCGATCCGCATCGCCGTGCACGGCGAGGGCGGCACCGCCTACGCCCACCAGGTCGTCGAGCTGGGTGCCTTCGCCGAGGCCGTGGTCGTCATCGACCACACCGGTGACGCGGTGCTCGCCGCCAACGTCGACTACGTCCTGGGCGACGGCGCCAAGCTGACCGTCGTCTCCGTCCAGGACTGGGACGACAAGGCCGTGCACGTCGGCCAGCACAACGCGCTGATCGGCCGGGACGCCACCTTCAAGTCCTTCGTGGTCACCTTCGGCGGCGACCTGGTCCGGCTGCACCCGCGCGTCGCCTACGCCGGCCCCGGCGGCGAGGCCGAGCTGTTCGGCCTCTACTTCACCGACCAGGGCCAGCACCAGGAGCACCGCCTCCTGGTCGACCACAACGTCCCGCACTGCAAGTCCAACGTCGTCTACAAGGGCGCGCTGCAGGGCGACGACGCGCACGCGGTCTGGATCGGCGACGTGCTCATCGAGGCCGCGGCCGAGGGCACCGACACCTACGAGATGAACCGCAACCTCGTCCTCACGGACGGCGCTCGGGTCGACTCGGTGCCGAACCTGGAGATCGAGACCGGCGAGATCGTCGGCGCCGGCCACGCCTCCGCCACCGGCCGCTTCGACGACGAGCAGCTCTTCTACCTGATGGCGCGCGGCATCCCCGAGATCGACGCCCGCCGCCTGGTGGTCCGCGGCTTCTTCGCCGAGCTGGTCCAGCAGATCGGTGTCTCGGACATCGAGGAGCGCCTGCTCGCCAAGATCGAAGAGGAGCTGGAGGCGTCGGTCGCATGACCTTCGTACGCGTCTGTGGAGCGGGCGAGCTGGAGGAGGACACCCCGAAGCGGGTGGAACTCGACGGCACGCCGATCTCCGTCGTGCGCACCGAGGGCGAGCTGTTCGCGATCCACGACATCTGCTCGCACGCGAACGTCTCCCTCGCCGAGGGCGAGGTCGACGACTGCCACATCGAGTGCTGGCTGCACGGCTCGCGCTTCGACCTCCGTTCCGGCAAGCCCGACAGTCTTCCGGCGACGCGCCCCGTCCCCGTATACCCCGTAAAGATCGAAGGGGACGACGTGCTCGTCTCCCTCACCCAGGAGTCCTGAGGCACCCATGGCAACGCTTGAAATCCGAGACCTGCACGTCACCGTCGAGGCCGACAACGCCACGAAGGAGATCCTCAAGGGCGTCGACCTCACCGTGAAGCAGGGCGAGACGCACGCCATCATGGGCCCGAACGGCTCCGGCAAGTCGACCCTCGCCTACTCCCTCGCGGGTCACCCCAAGTACACGATCACCGGCGGCACCGTCACCCTCGACGGCGAGGACGTCCTGGAGATGTCCGTCGACGAGCGCGCCCGCGCCGGCCTGTTCCTCGCGATGCAGTACCCGGTCGAGGTCCCCGGCGTCTCGGTCTCCAACTTCCTGCGCACCTCCGCCACCGCCGTCCGCGGCGAGGCCCCCAAGCTGCGCCACTGGGTGAAGGAGGTCAAGGAGGCCATGGAGCGCCTCAACATGGACCCCGCCTTCGCCGAGCGCAACGTCAACGAGGGCTTCTCCGGCGGTGAGAAGAAGCGCCACGAGATCCTCCAGCTGGAGCTGCTCAAGCCGAAGATCGCGATCCTCGACGAGACCGACTCCGGCCTCGACGTCGACGCCCTGCGCGTCGTCTCCGAGGGCGTCAACCGCGTCCACGAGTCGGGCGAGGTCGGCACCCTGCTGATCACCCACTACACGCGCATCCTGCGCTACATCAAGCCCGACCACGTCCACGTCTTCGCCAACGGCCGCATCGCCGAGTCGGGCGGCGCCGAGCTGGCCGACAAGCTGGAGGCCGAGGGCTACGAGGCATACACGAAGGGCGGCGCATCCGAGTGACACAGCTGCCGGGCCTCCTCGACACCGAGGCGATCCGCAAGGACTTTCCGATCCTGGACCGCCAGGTCCACGACGGGCGGAAGCTCGTGTACCTGGACAACGCGGCGACCAGCCAGAAGCCGCGTCAGGTGCTGGACGCGCTCAGCGAGTACTACGAGCGCTACAACGCCAACGTCCACCGTGGTGTGCACGTCCTCGCCGAGGAGGCCACGGCACTGTACGAGGGCGCGCGGGACAAGGTCGCGGAGTTCATCAACGCGCCCTCCCGCGACGAGGTGATCTTCACCAAGAACGCCTCGGAGTCGCTCAACCTGGTCGCGAACATGCTGGGCTGGGCCGACGACCCCTACCGCGTGGACGCCGACACCGAGATCGTCATCACGGAGATGGAGCACCACTCCAACATCGTGCCGTGGCAGCTGCTGGCGCAGCGCACCGGTGCGAAGCTCCGCTGGTTCGGTCTCACGGACGACGGCCGTCTGGACCTCTCGAACATCGAGGAGGTCATCACCGAGAAGACGAAGATCGTCTCCTTCGTGCTGGTCTCCAACATCCTGGGCACCCAGAACCCGGTCGAGGCGATCGTGCGCCGCGCCCAGGAGGTCGGCGCGCTGGTCTGCATCGACGCCTCCCAGGCCGCGCCGCACATGCCGATGGACGTACAGGCCCTCCAGGCCGACTTCGTGGCCTTCACCGGCCACAAGATGTGCGGCCCGACGGGCATCGGCGTCCTGTGGGGCCGCCAGGAGCTGCTGGAGGACCTCCCGCCCTTCCTCGGCGGCGGCGAGATGATCGAGACGGTCTCGATGCACTCCTCCACGTACGCCCCGGCGCCCCACAAGTTCGAGGCGGGCACGCCCCCGGTCGCGCAGGCGGTCGGTCTCGGCGCGGCGATCGACTACCTCAACTCGATCGGCATGGACAAGGTCCTGGCCCACGAGCACGCGCTCACCGAGTACGCGGTGAAGCGGCTGCTGGAGGTCCCGGACCTGCGCATCATCGGCCCGACGACGGCCGAGGAGCGCGGCGCGGCGATCAGCTTCACGCTCGGCGACATCCACCCGCACGACGTGGGCCAGGTCCTCGACGAGCAGGGCATCGCGGTCCGGGTCGGCCACCACTGCGCCCGCCCCGTCTGCCTCCGCTACGGAATTCCTGCGACCACGCGAGCGTCGTTCTATCTGTACTCCACGCCGGCCGAGATCGACGCACTGGTCGACGGCCTGGAGCACGTACGGAACTTCTTCGGCTGACGGGACGAGCGAAGAGCATGAAGCTGGACTCCATGTACCAGGAAGTCATCCTGGACCACTACAAGAACCCGCACGGGCGTGGTCTGAGGGACGGCGACGCCGAGGTGCACCACGTCAACCCGACGTGCGGCGACGAGATCACGCTGCGCGTGAAGTACGACGGCACGACGATCAGTGACGTCAGCTACGAGGGCCAGGGCTGCTCGATCAGCCAGGCGAGCGCCTCCGTGCTGAACGACCTGCTGGTCGGCAAGGACCTCGCCCAGGCGCAGCGGATCCAGGAGACCTTCCTGGAGCTGATGCAGTCCAAGGGCAGGATCGAGCCGGACGACGCGATGGAGGAGGTCCTGGAGGACGCGGTCGCGTTCGCCGGGGTCTCGAAGTACCCGGCCCGGGTCAAGTGCGCCCTGCTGAGCTGGATGGCCTGGAAGGACGCGACGGCCCAGGCACTGGACGGCGCCGACGCCGAGAAGGAGACGACGGCATGAGTGAGACCGTGGAAATGAAGCCGGCCTCCGAGGAGGAGGTCCGCGAGGCCCTGCTGGACGTCGTGGACCCCGAGCTGGGCATCGATGTCGTCAACCTGGGCCTGATCTACGGCGTCCACATCGACGACGCGAACATCGCGACCATCGACATGACCCTGACGTCGGCGGCCTGTCCGCTGACGGATGTGATCGAGGACCAGGCCAAGTCCGCCACGGACGGCATCGTCAACGAGCTGCGGATCAACTGGGTCTGGATGCCGCCGTGGGGCCCGGACAAGATCACGGACGACGGCCGCGAGCAGCTGCGCGCGCTCGGGTTCAACGTCTGAGACACACCACTGCGCGAAAGAAACGGCGACACCCACCGGGTGTCGCCGTTTCTGTGTCCGGGGAGCCTCTCGGGGCTACGTTATGTACGCTCGTACACATGGGATATCTGCTCCTGGCCGGAGCCATCGCCGCCGAGGTCGCCGGGACCACCGCCATGAAGTACAGCGAGGGCTTCAGCAGGCTGGGTCCCTCACTGCTGACAGCGCTCGCGTACGTGCTCTCCTTCGCGCTGCTCGCCCAGACCCTGAAGGTCCTCGCCGTGGGCACGGCGTACGCCATCTGGGCCGGCGTGGGCACCGCCGCGATCGCCGCGATCGGCGTGGTGTTCATGGGCGAGGGGATGACCGTCACCAAGGCCGCCGGCATCGCGTTGATCATCATCGGCGTGGTCGTCCTCAACCTGGGCGGCGCGCACTGATGTCCCGCCGCTACGACCCGGAACGACGCCAGCGCATCATCGACGCGGCGATCCGGGTGGTCGGACACAAGGGCATCGCCGGCCTCAGCCACCGCACCGTCGCCGCCGAGGCCGACGTGCCCCTCGGCTCGACGACGTACCACTTCGCGACCCTGGACGAGCTCCTGGTCGCCGCCCTGCGCCAGGCGAACGAGGGCTTCGCCAAGGTGGTCGCCGCGCACCCGGCCCTGGCGGACCCCCGGGCCGACCTGCCCGCCGAACTCGCCCGCGTCCTCGGCGAGTGGCTGGCCGGCGACCGCACCGGCGTCGAGCTGGAGTACGAGCTGTACCTGGCCGCCCTGCGCCGCCCCGCCCTGCGCCCGGTCGCCGCGGAGTGGGCCGAGGGCGTCGCCGACCTCCTCTCCTGCCGCACGGACCCGGTGACGGCCCGCGCCCTGGTGGCCCTGCTGGACGGCATCTGCCTCCAGGTACTGCTGACGGGGGCGCCGTACGACGAGGAGTACGCGAGGGACGTGCTGGGGCGGGTGCTCGGTAGGTGACCGGGACGGACCTCGCAGCGGGCGCCCGCGCGGTGCCGTACCGCCCGGCACGCGAGACGCCCGAGGGGTCGGCTCGCTTCCGCGGGCGACGGCCGGTTAGGTTGCCCTCATGACCGACACGACTGCTCCCCGCACCACCGGCGCCGTGGCCGCCGGGCTTGCCACGATCGCCGCCGACGGCACCGTTCTCGACACCTGGTTCCCGGCCCCCGAACTGACCGCTGAGCCCGGCCCGTCCGGCACCGAGCGCCTTACCGCCGAACAGGCCGCCGAACTCCTCGGCGGCGGCGCGACCGCGGCGGTCGGTCCGGACGCCCGGCGCGGCGTCGAAGTGGTCGCGGTCCGCACGGTCATCGCCTCGCTGGACGAGAAGCCGGTCGACACGCACGACGTCTACCTGCGCCTGCACCTGCTCTCCCACCGCCTGGTCAAGCCGCACGGCCAGAGCCTGGACGGCATCTTCGCCCACCTCGCCAACGTCGCCTGGACCTCGCTGGGCCCGGTCGCCGTGGACGACATCGAGAAGGTGCGCCTCAACGCCCGCGCCGAGGGCCTGCACCTCCAGGTCACCTCGATCGACAAGTTCCCGCGCATGACGGACTACGTCGCCCCCAAGGGCGTCCGCATCGCCGACGCCGACCGCGTCCGCCTCGGCGCGCACCTCTCCGAGGGCACCACCGTCATGCACGAGGGCTTCGTCAACTTCAACGCGGGCACGCTCGGCACCTCCATGGTCGAGGGCCGCATCTCCGCGGGCGTCGTCGTCGGCGACGGCTCCGACATCGGCGGCGGCGCCTCCACCATGGGCACCCTCTCCGGCGGCGGCAACGTCCGGATCGTCATCGGCGAGCGCTGCCTGGTCGGCGCCGAGGCGGGCGTCGGCATCGCCCTCGGCGACGAGTGCGTGGTCGAGGCCGGCCTCTACGTCACCGCCGGCACCCGCGTGACGATGCCCGACGGCCAGGTCGTCAAGGCCCGCGAACTCTCCGGCGCCTCCAACATCCTCTTCCGCCGCAACTCGGTCACGGGCACGGTCGAGGCCCGCCCGAACAACGCGGTGTGGGGCGGCCTGAACGACGTCCTGCACAGCCACAACTGACGCCGTAGCCGGTCGCCGACGGCCGAGCCGCCCTTTCGACGTGCCCCTGCCGGGCCGTCGGGAGGGCGTCGTCGTTTCCGGGCGCGGCTCCGGGGGTGTGTTCCGCCAACGCGGTGACGGCGCGTGCTGCGCGCGCCCCCCGCACGTACGGATGACCTCCCGTGACCTTCCGGTGGTCTTGGCGGATGAACGGGTGGACGAAGTGTCCGATCAGACGCCGATCCGACGAAACGAGGAGCCTGGTATGACGAACGAGCGGGCGAGGACCGTGGCGCGTTGGCTGGCCGGGGCGGGCGCCGCGGTGCTGGTGTGCTGGGGGTCGGCGGGGGCCGCGCAGGCGGACGAGACCACCTCCGGTTCGCACAACGGTCCCCGGGTCGGTCTCCTCAACGTCAACGTGGGGCAGATCGACGACCCGGCGGAGGACGTCCTGGAGCACACGCTGCTGCTCGGGGACGGCTACACCTGGAGCTGATCGGAAGCGGCGACCAGTTCCTCGTAGGCCGCCAACAGCCCGTCGGTCGTCTCGCGGTCAGCGGGCCGCAGCGGTGCGCGGACCGGCCCCGCGGGCAGGCCCAGTGCCCCGAGGAGGGCCTTCGCGGTGACCGTGCCGGGCAGACCCGCGGCCATCATCGCCTCGACGAGGGGGATCGCCCGCCGCTGGAGCAGGGCGGCCCGCCCGGTGTCGCCCGCGTCGAAGGCGTCGAGGACGGCCCGGAACAGGTCCGGCACGACGTTCGCGACCGTGCTGACGTACCCCGCCGCGCCGACCGCGTACAGGGCGAGGACCTGCTCGTCGCAGCCCGCGTAGTACGCCAGGGACGTCCGCGACAGGACCTTCTGGGTGCCCAGGAGGTCGTAGGAGCAGTCCTTGACGGCGACGATCCGCGGGTGGCCGGCGAGGCGGACGAGGGTGTCGGGTTCGATGCGGGTGCCCGTGCGCCCGGGGATGTCGTAGAGGACGAGGGGCAGGCCGGAAGCGTCGGCGATCTCCCGGAAGTGCGCCTCCAGGGCGTCCTGCGGGGGCCTGCTGTAGTACGGCGTGACCACCAGCAGCCCGTCCGCGCCGGCCCTCTCCGCGGCCAGCGCCAGTTCCACCGTGTGCCGGGTGTCGGCGGTGCCCACCCCGGCGACGACCGACGCCCGGTCCCCGACCGCCTCCCGCACCGCCGTGACCAGCGCCGCCTTCTCGGCGTCCGTGGTGGTCGGCGACTCACCCGTGGTGCCCGACAGCACCAGGCCGTCACAGCCCCGCGACACCAGCCGGTCGGCGAGCCGCCGGGCGCCGTCGAGATCGAGCGCGCCGTCCTCGGTGAAGGGCGTGACCATGGCGCACAGGGCGCGGCCGAAGGGCGCGGGGGGTCGGGCGTCTGTCGTCATGTACGTAGTGTCGGCGGGCAGATCGTGTAGCTCCACTTAAATCTGCTACGAGGTATGTGTAAGGAGTGCTGCGCGGTCCGCAGTGGGAGAGGGCAGGGGTAGTGCCGGTCGGCCATGGGTACCCGGGGTGCTCCGAACCGAGAGGAGGCGGAACCGTGACCGGGACCATGCACACCAGGCCTGTGCACGACGAGCAGCAGCACTCCGTGGGTGAACTCGTCGGTCAGGCCACCGAACAGCTCTCCCGGCTCGTGCGCCAGGAAGTGGCCCTCGCCAAGATGGAGCTGGCCGAGAAGGGCAAGCGGGCCGGGCGTGGCGGCGGGATGCTGGGCGCCGCGGGCGCCATCGCGTACGTCGGGCTGTTCGCCCTGGCCGGAACGGCCACCGCCGCGCTCTCGCTGGCGCTGCCCGTCTGGGCCGCGGCGCTCATCGTGACGGCGGTGCTCTTCGTGATCGCGGGCGTACTGGCCATGATGGGCCGCGCCCAGCTCCGCCGCGCCGTGCCCCCGAAACCCGAGGAGACCCTCGGCAGCGTCAGGGCCGACGTGGACCAGATCAGGGAAAGGGCGCATCGATGACCGACGCGACAAGCGGTGACGGCACGAGGAGCGGCTCCACCGCACAGCCGATCGGCGGGGCCAAGGGGCCCGACGAGCTGCGGCAGCAGATCGAACAGACCCGCGGCCAGCTCGGCGACACCGTGGAGGAGCTGGCGGGGAAGGCGGATGTGAAGGGCCGCGCCAAGGCCCGGGCCGCCGACCTCCGGGACAAGGCCGGTGCCATGACCGTGCAGCTGCGCAGCTCCGCCGCACAGGCCGGGCACACCGTGCAGGACAAGGCGAGCCGGGCCGGGCACACCGCGCAGGACAGGGCGAGCCGGGCCGGCCGTACGGCGCAGGACAAGGCGGACAGGGCCGGGCACACCGTGGAGCAGCGGGTGCCGGGACGGGCGCGCGGTGCGGTTCGGGCCGGGCTCGGGCATCCCCGTGCGGTGCTGGTCGCCGGTGCGGCGGCGGGTGCGGTGGTCGCGGCGGGCGTGCTGCGGCGCCGCCACCGTCACGGGCACTGCTGAGGGCGCGGGCGTGACGAGGGGCTCCGGGGCGGGGCCCCTCGTCACGCATGTGGGGGCGGGGGTGCTCGTCACGTACGTCGTAGCGGCGCCGGAGTGCCTTCCGGAGGACACTTGACCTCAACCTTGGTCGAGGTCGGAGAGTGGTGCGTGCACCCGACGCCCCGATCAGTGGAGGCCGGCATGACCCGCCGTACCGACGCACACCCCGAACTCGCCCGCTCCGACGTCCAAGCCCCCTTCTTCAGTACCTGGAGGGTGGGCACGCCCGAGCGGCAGCGGCAGACGGTCGACGCCATCGCCCGTACCTGGGAGCGCCGCCCCTGGCCCGCCGACGACCTGCTGGGCTACCACGTCTACACCGGCCACGACGGCAGCACGCTGCTGCACCACTCGCAGTGGGCGAGCGAGCAGGCGTACGAGGCCTTCGTCAAGACGCACCGGCAGGAGCGCGTCGACGAGATCGACACCGCCGTGCCCGGCATCGAGCGGCTGGGGCTCGGCAGGTACCGGCGCTACCGCGGCGGCACCCGCGAGGACGGGCCGGCGCCCGTCCCGGGCTGCATCGTGATCGTCGACATCGAGTTCGAGGGACCCGACCCCGAGCGGCAGCGCGCCTGGGTGGACGCCGTCTTCGAGGCCCTGGCGAGCGAGCCGGAGCCGCACCCCGGCGGCATCTCCGCCCACTTCCACCTCAGCACCGACGGCACCCGCGTCCTCAACTACGCCGAGTGGGAGAGCGCCCAGGCCCACGTCGACGCCCTCGCCGCACCGGGCGACGGCGTCGGCTCGGCGTCGGCACGGTGGGAGCGGGTGCACAACTGGCCGGGCCTGAAGAGCAGTACGGTCAACCGCTACGACCACGCCCTCGGCCTCGTACCCCGCTGAACCCGCTCCCGCCGGACGCCGGTTACGGACGGAACCGCAGCACCTGCGGGTCGTGGTCGCTGATCTGGTCGTGGAACTCGGCGTTGACGTGCACGCTGTCGTACGACAGGCGCCCGCCCCACCGGATCGACGGGCTGACCAGGATCTGGTCGAGGACCTGGCTGTTGCCCTGGTAGACGTACGAGTAACGCTCGCTCCGCGGCAGCGACTTGACGGCCGACCACAGGGCGCCGTCGTCCTCCAGGATGCGCGTGGTCCTGGAGAACTCGAAGTCGTTGATGTCGCCGAGGGCGATGACGTCCGCGTTCTTCTGAGTGGAGAGGACGGCCTTGACGAAGGTGTTCACGGCCTGCGCCTGGAGGTGGCGCTGCGTCTGCGAGCCGCGCGAGGGCGGCTGGTACTGGGCGGACAGGCTCTGGTCGCCGCCCTTGGAGTTGAAGTGGTTGGCGATGACCAGGACGGTGCGGCCGCGGAAGACGAACTCGCCGGCCAGCGGCTTGCGGCTGTCCTCCCAGGCGGGGTTCGCCGGGTCCACGCGACCGGGGGAGTGGGTGAGCGCCGCCTTGCCGCGCACCTTCGTCACCCCGGTCGCGGTGACCGCGTCGCCGGACCCGCGGTCGGTGAAGGAGACCCGCTCCGGGTTGAACAGGAACGCCTGGCGGATGTTGCCGCCGGGCTGGCCGCCGTCCTCGCCGTCGACCGGGTCGATGCCGCGCCAGTCGTAGCGCGGGCCGCCGGCCGCGACGATCGCGTCGATCAGCTTGCCGACCGTCGCGTCGGCGGCCACCGTGCCGTCGTTCGTGGCGCCGTTGTTGTCCTGGATCTCCTCCAGGGACACGATGTCGGGCGACGCCAGGTTGTGCACGATGGCGTCGGCGTGCGCGGCGAAGGTCTCGTCGGAGGGGTCGAGGTTCTCGACGTTGTACGTCGCCACCGCCAGCTCGCGACTGCTCTGCCGGCGCGTCGACTCGCGCTCCAGGCCCCCGCTCTCCAGCGCGCCGATCTCGCTCGCGACCAGCGTGTAGCCGCCGTACTGGTTGTAGTCCAGCGGGCCCGCGGTGGTTCCGGCGAGGGTGTCGCCGACGTTGGCGTCGGGGAAGTCGGCCGGCTTGCCCAGGGACTGGATCTGCAGCCGGCCGGTGTTCTGGGAGTCGTAGGAGCCGTACACCGTGCCGCCTCGGCGGTTGGTGTTCTCCCAGGGCTTCACCGTGACCCACAGCTCCGTGTACGGGTCGGAGGCGCCGACCACGCGGGCGTCGGCGACCCGGACGTTCATGCCCTCCAGGGACTCGTAGTGGTCCAGGGCGTACTCCGCCGGCCGCAGCGGCAGGCCGTTGACCGAGCCGTTCGCGGCCTCGTCGCCCTCGGGGGCGTACGCGCGCGGCACGGTGCGGGCGGAGACGGTCGTCGCGGCCGGAACCGCGTTGCCGCTGGAGACGACCGTGAACACCGGGCGGGTGATCTCGGTCAGCGACTGGTTGCCGGAGGAGGTGCCGCCGGGCACGTACTCCGAGACCGTGCCGGAGACGGTGACCGCGTCACCGACGGCGACGCCCTTCGGGGTGGAGCCGGTGAAGACGAAGACGCCCTCGCTGGTGGCCGGGTCGGCGTCCGGCCGCGGATCCTGGATCCAGAAACCTCTGGAGGAGCCGTAGCCGCGGACGCCGGTGACGATTCCGGCCACGTCCGTGACCTGCTCGCCGGCGTACGGCGACAGCCGGGTGCTCCCCTGGATGTCGTGGACGCGCACGGAGTCGGCGTGCGCGGGCGAGGTGAGGACGATCGTGGACGCCGCCGAGCAGACTGCGGCGACGGTGAGCGCGGCGAGGCGCGCGGAGGACTTGCTGGCCAACGTGATCCCTCCGGGGACGTGGAAGAGCGCCGGGACGAGGGTGGGGCGAGGGTGTGGCGCGACGGGACGAGGGTGGTGGGACACGAGGGGTCGCAGGGCACACGTGGAGCTGAGTGAACACTTGTCCCCCCGCTTTCTACGCGCGTCAATCTCCTGCTTGGCCACGCCAGTTGTCAAGGTTTCGGCCATGTACTCCACCCGTCGGGGAGATGAACCGGGCGGCATGGGTGGAAACCCGTCTAGGCTGAGCTGTTGAGCCGTACGGCGTCCGGATGGCCGTACGGCGGCCAAGGCGCGCGAGGAGAAACAGCCGATGTCAGACAGCTCCACCCTGCCGCCCGCACGGCTGCGCCCCGAAGCGGAACTGGCCCGCGACGCGCTGTCCGCGCCGGTGCTCTCCCGGGCCGCCCGGCTGGCCCGCTGGGCCGGTCCGGACACCCGTGTCGACGCCGGGGGCGGGCTCGTCGAGGAGCAGCTGCCGACGGCGGCCGAGGAGCTCGGGCTGAGCGGGGACGACGCCGCGGCCCACGCGAGCGAGGCATGGCGGATCGCCGTGGACACCGGGCTCGTCGAGATCACCGACGAGGAGGCGGGCACCGTCACGGCGGGCGAGGACGTCGCGCTGCTCACCAGCGGCTCCCCGCAGGACGTGCTCGGACTGTGGCTCACCGCCCTGGAGGCGGTGCTCGCCGACGCGAGCGTGCCCGACCTCGACGACCTGGTCGACGCGATGGCCGAGGGCGGCGAGGTCGACCTCTCGTCCCTCGACTGGGACCCGGAGGCCGAGGCGGAGTTCCTCGACGGCGTGCTCGGCAACCTCTACCTGCTCACCGTCGGCGAGGACCGCCCCGGCGACGCCTCGGTGCCGCTGCCCGCGCTGGCGGCGTCCGTGATCGTGCCCAGCGACATGGGCGAACCCACCAACGACGTGCTGGAGCAGGTCTCCGACGCGATGATGCGGCTGGACGACCAGTTCCGGCTGCTGGAGCCGATCGGCCTCGTCGAGTACCAGCCGGTCGACGAGGCCCTGATGGCCGACGCGGACGAGGAGCCCGCGGCGCCCGTCGACGAGACCGACGTCGCCCGCTACGGCATGGTGCGGCTCACCCCGCTCGGGCTGTACGGACTGCGCGCCCGGCTGCTGGAGGCCGGCTTCGAGGCACCCGCCGTCGGCGACCTCTCCGACAAGGGCGCCGACGCGCTGCTCGACGGCACCGCCCCCTTCCCGCCGGCGGCGGCCCACGCCGAGACCGAGCTGTGGCTGGCCGGCCGTAGCGCTCTCGTCGCGGCCCGGGAACTGCTGGCGGCGGCACGCGGCTCGGACACCGGCGCGCCCCTGCGCCGGCTGCGCTGCCAGCAGGCGCTGTCCCTGGTCGGCGCCGAGGCCGAGCCCGCGTTGCGGGAGGTCCTCGACGACGCCGAGCTGGGCGGCCTGGCCCGGGTCTGGCTGACCGAGCACGGTGCGGGGGACGTTCCCGCCCCGCCGCAGGAGATGGTCTTCTGGCTGACCATCGACACCGTGGCGGCGCAGCTCGCGGCCGAGGGGAACTCCGAGGAGCTGCGTGCGCTGGTGGAGGGGCTGGCCCGGCAGCACAGCGGGTTCTTCGACACGGTGTGGCGGGTCGAGCACCCGGCCACGCCGGACGTCCTGGAGGCGATGGGGCGGCTGCATCCCGACAAGAAGGTCGCGAAGGAAGCGCGTAAGGCGGCGTTCAAGGCGCGGTCGCAGCAGGGGGGCTGACGCCGGGGCGCGGGGCGGAGTCTGGTCCACGCCGGTCAGCCGGGCGGGGGTGGGTGGCGCGACCCGGCGTTGCGGGGTGCCGCCCGCGCCCACCCGTGCCGCCCTGGGCGGCACGAATGCCCGCGGTTACGTGGCAGAGTGCCTGCGGTTGGGCGGGAGGGTGCCCGCGGATAGGCGGGAGGTGCCCGCGGTTGCGGGGGCGGGTTCGTGGTTGTGCGGGATGCCGCGTGGGCGCCGTGCGTAGTTCAACCGCCGTTCAGGCGCGGGCGGAACCGTGTCGCCGGGCCGAGGTCCGCCACCCTCCACGGCACGTCCGGCACGTCCACCGTCACAGGAGTCACCATGTCGCTCACCCGCAGGGACTTCGCCAGTCGCTCCGCGCTCACCGGCGCCGGGGTCGTGCTGGCGGGCAGCGTCGGCGCCCTCGCCACCGCCCCGAACGCCCTCGCTTCCACGGACACCGAGAGCGCGGGGGAGGAGCACGGCAGAGGCCACGGACACGGACACGACCACGGCGGGGTCGGCTACGGGCCGCTGATCCCCGACCCCGACGGCATCCTCGCCCTGCCCGCCGGGTTCCGGTACGAGATCATCACCTACTGCGGCCGGACCAAGCTGGAGTCGGGTGAGTACACCCCGTCCAACCACGACGGCACCGCCACCTTCGACGGCCCGCGCGGCACCACCCTCCTCGTCAACAACCACGAACTCGGCGGCCACCGCGACGACTGGCCCCACCCCGTCCCGCTCACCGAGGGCCTCGTCTACGACCCCGCCGCGGCCGGCGGCTGCACGGTCGTCGAGGTCCGCCGCGGCGGCCACGTCGCCGAGTGGGTCGGCATCGCCGGCACCGCCACCAACTGCGCGGGCGGCAGCACCCCGTGGGGTACCTGGCTGACCTGCGAGGAGACCGAGGACAAGGCCGGCGAGGAGGGGATGACCAAGGACCACGGCTACGTCTTCGAGGTCGACCCCGAGGACCGCCGCGCCAACCGCGACCCCAAGCCGATCAAGGCGCTCGGCCGCTACGCCCACGAGGCCGTCGTCGTCGACCCCAGGCGCGGCCACCTCTACCTCACCGAGGACGCCTCCGGCCCCAACGGCCTCTTCTACCGCTGGGTCCCGCCGCAGGGCTTCCGGCACGGCCGCGGCCGGCTGCGCACCCTCGCCGACGACGCCGGGGTCCTCCAGGCGTTCAAGTGCTTCGACTCCGGCGGCAAGTTCGTCGACGACCTCTCCCGCGCGACGAGGACCGGCACCGTCTACGGCGTCGACTGGATCGACGTCCCCGACCGCGACGCGAAGAGCACCTCCGTGCGCAAGCAGTTCAGCGCCGGCCAGGTGACCCGCGCCCGCAAGCTGGAGGGCATGTGGTGGGCCGACGGCGGCGCGTACATCGTCTCCTCCTTCGCCCGTGACGAGAGCCCCGGCCGGCCGCACGACGGCCAGGTCTGGTTCTACGACCCCAAGCGCCGCACCCTCACCCTCAAGGTCCTCCTCGGCGTCAACCCCGACCCGTCGGCGGACGGCGCCTTCGACGGCCCCGACAACATCACCGTCTCCCCGTACGGCGGCATCGTCATCGCCGAGGACGGCGACGGCGTCCAGCACCTCTTCGGCGCCACCGACAGCGGGCGCACGTACCCCATCGCCCGCAACGACCTGAACGTCGGATCCGAAGAGGAGCCCGAGTACAGCGAGTTCGCCGGCGTCACCTTCTCGCCCGACGGCAAGACCCTCTACGCCAATATCCAGGACCCCGGCATCCTGCTGGCGATCACTGGGCCGTGGAAGCGGCAGCGGCGTTAGAACGGGGGACCAACACGACCTGGCCGCTGCCCTTCCCGAGTGGCCTGAGCGCCGGCCCCGAGGTCCACCGCGGCCCGCACCTGTGCTGAGCAGGTGCGGGCCGCAGCCTTGTCCGGGTGCGCGTTGACATCTAACATTTCAGTCGTGGACGCCATCCGCCCCGTATCCCGCACCCTGCTCCGTGACCGCGCCTGCGAAGCCATCCGGGACGCCATCGTCGCCGGGGAGATCGAACCCGGCGCCGTCGTGCGCGACGCCGACCTGGCCGAGCGGCTGGGGCTGTCCCGGGCCCCGGTGCGCGAGGCGTTCTCGCGGCTGGTGGACGAAGGGCTGCTGGAGAGCAAGCCGCAGAGCTACACCCGGGTCACCCCGGTGGTCGCCGCCGACGTGCGGGACGCCGCCGCCGTCGTCGGCGCCATGCACGAACTGGTCACGCGCGTCGCCGTACCCCGGCTCCGAGAGGCGGACCTCGACGCGATGCGCGCGGCCAACGAGCGGTTCGCCTCGGCCGTCCGCGCCGGCGACGTCGACGGTGCCCTGCGCGCCGACGACGCACTGCACCACGTCCTCGTCCGCGCCGCCGGCAACCGGGCCGCCGCCTCCACCGTCGCCCGCTACACCCCGCTCATCCGCAGGCTGGAGCGCCGCCGCTTCGGCGAGGGCGGCACCTGCCGTTCGGCCGGGCTGCACGAACGGCTCATCGAGGCCTGCGCGGCCGGCGACACGGAGACGGCGCTCCGTGTGACGGCGGACATCTGGCGGAGCCTCGCAGAACTCGCCGACTCCGACTGATCCGTACCGATCCGGGAGCAACCGTGCCCCTTTCCTCGTACGAGCGTTACCCGCTGCTCCTCGGCCCCTCGCCCGTGCACCGGCTCGAACGGCTCACCGCACACCTCGGCGGGGCCACGCTCTGGGCCAAGCGGGAGGATCTGAACTCCGGCATCGCCTACGGCGGGAACAAGACCCGCAAGCTGGAGTACCTGGTCGCCGACGCCCTCGCGCAAGGCTGCGACACGCTCGTCTCCATCGGCGGGGTGCAGTCGAACCACACGCGTCAGGTGGCGGCCGTCGCGGCCCGGGCCGGACTGAAGTGCGTGCTGGTGCAGGAGAGCTGGGTGGACTGGCCCGACGCCGTCTACGACAAGGTCGGCAACATCCTGATCTCCCGGCTCGCCGGCGCCGACGTGCGGCTGGTGCGGGCCGGGTTCGGGATCGGCTTCAAGGAGAGCTGGGAACAGGCGCTCAAGGAGGTCGAGGACGCGGGAGGCAAGCCCTACGCCGTCCCCGCCGGCGCCTCCGACCACCCGCTCGGCGGGCTGGGCTTCGCCGGCTGGGCGTACGAGGTCGCCGAGCAGGAACGGGAGCTGGGCGTCTTCTTCGACACCGTCGTCGTCTGCTCGGTGACCGGCTCGACCCAGGCCGGCATGGTCGCCGGCTTCCGCGCGCTGGAGGAGGCGGGCGGCCGGACCCGGCGGGTGATCGGTGTCGACGCGTCCGCCCGGCCCGACCGCACCCGGGAACAGATCGCGCGGATCGCACACCGCACGGGGCGGCTCATCGGCGTGTCGGCGGAACTGACCCAGGCGGACGTCGAGCTGGACGAGCGGTACCACGCGGGCACGTACGGCGTCCCCGACGACACCACGCTCGCGGCCATGCGGCTGGCCGCCCGGACCGAGGGCATGGTCACCGACCCGGTCTACGAGGGGAAGTCGATGGCGGCACTGGTCGACCTGGTCACCCGCGGCGAGATCGGCCGCGACGCCACCGTCCTCTACGCCCACCTGGGCGGGCAGCCGGCGCTGAACGCGTACAGCGCGCTGTTCTAGTCCGCGGGGCGTCAGCCGCTCCACCATGTCTCGAACGAGGCGATCCACCAGGCCGCTGCGGACAGGAGGCACAGCTGGGTCACCGCGGCCGTCCACCACCGGAACAGGACCGTGACACCGCACGTCCACCCCATCACGGTGAGCAGGCCGTGCACGGCGTCGTCCTGGAAGGAGGCGCCGGTGGAGTCCATCATGCCCGGAGAACCCATCCAGTCCTCGGTGAAGATGCCGTCCTGCCCGAGCAGCAGGATCAGGGACACGACCCACAGGTCGAAGAGGACCAGGCACAGGGTCGCGATCCGGTCCAGGCGCAGGTAGGCGGGTGTCGGGAACAGCAGTCGCACCGTCCGCGGCCCCTCGTCGCGCATCAGGTCCGCCGGCCGGGTGCGCGCCAGCGCGCCCAGCAGATAACCGAAGGCGATGAGGACCGCCACCCAACCGCTGATCGCGTACAGCGCGAACAGCAACATCAACAAGGCTGTCATCCTTGGACTGGAGACCCGGCCGGTGCGGAATGGTTCCCTCCGTTCGGTGGGCCGGGCGGCGGCCCGCGGGCGGGCGGTAGGGTTCGGCGGAAGACCCCGGGTGCAGGGAGTAGTGGGATGGCGCAGGTCAGGCCCATGCGTGCGGATGCCCGTCGCAATCGTGAGCGGTTGCTGGAGGTCGCGGGTGCGGCCTTCGCCGAGCACGGTGAAGGCGCCTCCCTGGACGACATCGCCAGGCGCGCGGGGGTCGGGACCGGCACGTTGTACCGGCACTTCCCGACGCGGCAGGCGCTGCTGGAGGCGGCCTACCTCGACCGGATCGAGGCGATCGCGGCGCGGGCGGACATCGTCGCGGGCGACCGGGCGCCGGGCGAGGCGCTGCGGGAGTGGCTGGACGAGCTGGCCGTCGGCATGATCCAGGTCCGCGGGATGAGGGCGTTGCTCGGCACCGCCGTCACGGCCCGGGGCTCGGCGGTGGACACGGCGTGCGGCGACTGCCTGCGGGGCGCGGCCGGGCGGCTGGTGCGGGCGGCGCAGGAGGCGGGGACGCTGCGACGGGACGTCGAGCCGATCGAGGTGCTGCGGCTGGTGCACGGGGTGGCCACGGCGGCCGGGGCGACCGACGGGGAGGGCGGGGAGGACGGGGAGTCGATCCGCAGGTATCTGTCGCTGATGTGGGACGGGCTGCGGGCGTAAGGGGCGGTGGGGCGCCCGCCGAGTGGCGAGCGCCCCACTGTCCGGATGGGCTACAGCGCCTTCGCCGCCGGCTTCACCATGCCCCGGACCGTGCGGGACTTGACGAACTCGCCCATGGCGGTCATCTCCCACTCGCCGGAGAACTGGCGGATCAGCTTCGCCATCATCACGCCGGTCTGCGGCTCGGCGCTGGTGAGGTCGAAGCGGACCAACTCCTCGCCACTCGCGGCGTCGATGAGGCGGCAGTAGGCCTTGGCGACCTCCGTGAACTTCTGCCCGGAGAACGAGTTCACCGTGAAGACCAGGCCGCTGACCTCCTGCGGGAGTCGGCCGAGGTCGACGGTGATCACCTCGTCGTCCCCGCCGCCCTCACCGGTGAGGTTGTCCCCGGAGTGCTTGATCGCGCCGCCCACGATCTGGAGCTTGCCGAAGTAGCAGCTGTCGATGTGGTTGCGCTGCGGGCCGTACGCGATGACCGAGGCGTCCAGGTCGATGTCCTTGCCGCGGTAGGCCGGCTCCCAGCCGAGGCCCATCTTGACCTGCGACAGCACCGGGCGGCCGCCCTTGACCAGGGAGACGGTCTGGTTCTTCTGGAGGTTGACCCGGCCCTTGTCGAGGTTGATCTTCCCGGCGCCCGGGGCGGGGGCCGCCGGGGCGGCCGGTGCCGCGGGAGGAGCGGCGGGCATCGTCGGCGCGGCGGCGGGCGGGGGCGGCGGGGTGGCCGCCTGCGCCCGTGCCGGGGGCGCGGGCTGCGCGGGAGCGGCGGGCTGGGCCGGGGCGGCGGGCTCCTCCACCGTGACGCCGAAGTCGGTGGCGATGCCGGCCAGGCCGTTCGCGTAGCCCTGGCCGACCGCGCGGGCCTTCCAGGCGCCGTTGCGCAGATAGACCTCCACGATCACCAGCGCGGTCTCGGTGCCGAGCTGCGGGGGCGTGAAGGTGGCGAGGACGGAGTTGTCGTCCGCGTTGCGGATGGTGGCGGTCGGTTCGATGCCCTGGAAGGACTGCCCGGCGGCGTCCGGGCTGGCGGTGACGACGATCTTCTCGATGCCCGGCGGCACGGCGGAGGTGTCGACCACGATCGCGTCCGGGGCGGCGCCGCCGCCGGAGCGGTAGGTCACGCCCTGGCCGGTGGGCTGGTTGTAGAAGATGAAGTCGTCGTCGGAGCGCACCTTGCCGTCGGCGGTGAGCAGCAGGCCCGATACGTCGAGCCGCACGGGCGCGGCGACGTCCACCGTCACGCGGGCGGCGGAGAGGGGGATGTTCGAGCCGGGGGTCATAGCTGTCATGCCGGGTGAACGAGCGAGGGCGTTTTACCGTTCCCTTACCCGGGGGCCAATCGGGTCGGGGGTGGCCGGCGGCGGGGGCGGTCCGTCTGCCGACCGGACCCCGGACCCGTCGGTTGCGTTCCCGGTGCGCTGTGCGCCGGTCGGCGCCCCCGCACCGCACGTCCCGGCTCCGGCGGTCTCCCTGTCCGGTGCGTCGACCGTGCCGGGCAGGTCGGAGGGCGTGCACCGCCTGTTCGCCTCCCTACGCCACCCCCCTTGATTTCCGGGGAGGGCGACCGACGGGGCGTATGCCGTCCGGACCAACCCCCTTAAAATCCGACGATATGACTTATTTTGAGTGTCTTGCCTGTGCCGTGCGCCGCCCCGCTAGCTGGTGTTCCCGCCGCCGGGCCGCAAGGAGGACCGACGGCACCGCTCACATCGAGGTGATGGCATGGAGAAGACGTACGAGGCCCCGACACTCGTCCGGCTCGGGTCCTTCCGCGAGAAGACCGGGCTGTTGCAGCGCAGCGGCAACGACCGTCTGATCCTCAGCAAGAACTGACGGCCGGCACGTAGCGCGACTGCATGTCCGACATGCACGAGAGCGCGGAACCGGGTCGCGGCGATGCCCACTTCGCGGTCTTTCCAGACTGCGAGGAGGCGGCCGCCGCGGCCCGCTTCTTCCGCCGCCCCGGAACCCGCGTCCTGCCCCACGCTTCGGGCCGGCCCTGGCTGGTCGGCCGGTGGTCCGGCGCGGAGATCACCACGGCCCGGGCGGGCGCGACGGCCCTCGCCGCCGTCGGCTGGTGCCCGGCCGACGGCCGACAGCTCGAACGCCGGGCCGCCCGTCTGCGCGACCTCACCGAACTCGACGTCCTGGCCCGGTCCCTGCCGGGCAGCTTCCACCTGGTGGCCACCCACGGCGGGCGGTTGCGGGTGCAGGGCACCGCCTCCGGGCTGCGTCTCGTCTTCCACGCGCGCATCGGTGGTGTCCACGTGGCCGCGACGAGCGCGGACCTGATCGCCGAGGCCCTGGGGAGCAGCCCGGACACCGACCGGCTGGCGGTCCGGCTCCTGTGGCCGGTGCCGCACCCGCTGTACGAGACCTCCGTATGGCAGGGAGTGGAGGCGGTCTCCCCCGAGAACGCCCTGCTCGTCTCCGCCGACGGACGAAGGGTCAGTACCACACGGTGGTGGCGGCCCCCGGAGCCCACCCGCACCCTCGCGCAGGGTGCCCCGGCCGTCCGTGAGGCACTGGCCGAGGCCGTGGACGTCCGGACCCGGGCGGGCGGCGTGGTCAGCTGCGACCTGTCCGGCGGGCTGGACTCCACCTCCGTCTGCTTCCTGGCCGCCCGCTCCGACGCGTCCGTGGTGGCGGCGACCTGGCCCGGACGGGACCCCGCGGACACCGATCTGGCCTGGGCCGGACAGGCGGCGCGGCACCTCCCTCAGGTCGACCACGTCGTCTGGGACGCGGACGCCTCGGCCCTGGTCTACTCGGACCTGCTCGGCGTCGACGACCTGCTCGACGAGCCGACCATCGGGGTGATGGACCGCTCACGCGTCCTGCAGCACCTGCCGTGGCTCGCCGAGCGCGGCAGCCGGGTGCACCTCACCGGCATCGGCGGCGACCATGTCGCCTGGTGCTCGGAGGCGTACTACCACCGGCTGCTGCGGACCCGCCCACTGTTCGCGCTGCGCCAGTTGCGGGGCTTTCGGGCCCTGTGGAACTGGCCACTCGGCGGGACGGCGCGCGCCCTCGCCGACTCCCGTGCCTACCCGCGCTGGCTGGCGGACTCCGCCCGGCACCTGCGCGATCCGATGCCCGAGTCCTCGGTGACCGGCGGCCTCGGCTGGGGGATGTCCCCCCGCCTGTTCCCCTGGATGACCGCCGAGACGGAACGGCTGGCCCGCCGGGCCCTGCTGGACTCCGCCGCGCGGGCCGAGTCGCTGCACGCGGACCGCGGCCTGCACACCGACCTGGAGCTGATCCGCACCTGCACGCGCATCATCCGGCAGTGGGAGCGGATGGCGGCCCGGGCGGGACTTCCGATGGCGTCACCGTACCTGGACGACCGCGTCATCGAGGCGTGCCTCGCGGTGCGGCCCGACGAACGGGTCACGCCGTGGCGGTACAAACCGCTGCTCACCGAGGCGATGCGCGGTGTCGTCCCCGAGGAGTGCCTGCGACGAGCCAACAAGGCCGAGGCGTCGATGGACGCGTCGGACGGCCTGCGTCGCCACCGCGGCGACCTGATGACCCTGTGGACCGGCTCCCGGCTGGAGAACCTCGGCCTGGTGGACGGCGGTGAACTGCGCCGGCTCGCGCAACGGCCGTCCGCGCCGGGCCTGCGCGACGCGATCCTCTACTCGACCATCGCGGGCGAGGTGTGGCTGCGCTCCCGCGACCGCGCCCCACGTCCTGAATCCGCCCCCGGATGACGCGAGACAGCAGAAAGGTGCCGCTCCCATGACGCTCCGATTCGACACCGACGTCTCCACCGCGCAGACCCAGTACGGAACCGTGCTGCTCGACCAACGCACCGGGGATTACTGGGAACTCAACCCCACGGGTGAACTGGTGGTGCGCACCCTCATGGACGGCGGCGACGAGGCGGCCGCCGCCGCGGCGCTGGTCGCGCGGTTCGAGATCGACCGCGACCGCGCCGAGCAGGACGTGACGGCGCTGGTGCGCGACCTGCGGGCCGCGGGGCTGGTCTCGTGACCACGCCCAGTGCCCTGGACCGGCCCACCGGAGTCCCCCTCGCCCGGCGACTGGCCGCCCGTCTCGTCCTCGTCCCCGCGCTGGCCCTGTCCTTCCTGCCGCCGCGGCACATCCGCGCCGTACTGGAGCGGGTACGCCGTGGCGGGCGGCCCGCCACCCCCGCACAGGCCGCGGCGGCCCGGGAGGCATTGTGCGCGGTGAGCCTGCGCTGCGCGGGGCCGCGCGGCTGCCTGCCGCGGTCGCTGGGGGCGGCCCTGCTCTGCAGGCTGCACGGCACCTGGCCCACCTGGTGCACCGGGGTGCGCAAGGTGCCGCCGTTCTCCGCCCACGCCTGGATCGAGGCCGACGGCCGCCCGGTGGGGGAGGGCGTCCCGGACGACTACTTCGCGCGGCTGGTGACGGTGGCCCCGGCACGGCGGACGCGGACGTGAGCGAGACGGTCGTCGCGGACGACGCTGCGCCCGGCCCCGGCCCCGGCCCCGGCGACCGAGGACCTGAGTCCCGCGTGCCGTCCGCGAGCCGGACGACGCGGGGCTCGGTCGCCTCCCTGTTCCGCCTGACGTCCGGCCACCGGCGCAGCATCACGGTGGCGTCCGCGCTGACCCTGGCCGCGTCGGCGCTCGGACTCGCCCAGCCGCTCGTCGCCAAGCACGTCGTGGACTCCAGCGCCCGCGGTGAGCTGCTGTGGCCGTTCCTGCTGCTGCTGTGCGGACTCTTCGTCGCGGAGGCCGCCACGGGAGCGGCCGGCCGCTTCCTGCTGGACCGCATGGGCGAGGGCGTGATCCGCATGGTGCGTCACGGACTCGTCTCCCGGCTGCTTCGGCTGGAGATGCGCGAGGCGGACCGGCACCGCGGCGGGGACCTGGTCTCGCGGGTCACCGCCGACACCACCCTGTTGCGGGACGTCGTGTCCCAGGCACTGGTCGACCTGCTCACCGGCTGTCTCGTCTCGGCCGGGGCGCTGCTGCTGATGCTGTGGCTGGACCCGTTGCTGCTGCTCCTCGTCGTGCTGACGGTCGCCCTCGCCGCGGCCGTCGTCACCACGCTCCTGAAGGGCATGCGGGTGGCGTCGCAGCACATGCAGGCCTCCGTGGGCGCCGTCGCTGCCGAACTGGAGCGCGCCCTCGGCGCCCTGCCTGTGGTACGGGTGTACCGGGCCGAGGAGCGCGAGGAGCGCCGCATCGGCGAACGGGTGGACTCGGCCTACCGGTCGGGCGTGCGGGCGGCGAAGCTGGCCGCGGTCATGAGCAGTGCCGTCGAACTCGCGGTCCAGGGTTCCTTCCTGCTCGTCCTGGTCGTCGGCGGCATGCGGGTCGGCAGCGGGGGCGCCGGCTCCCTCGGCGACCTGGTCGCCTTCCTGCTGTACGCGTCGTACCTGGTCATGCCGCTGTCCTCGGTGTTCCGCGCCATCGGCCTGATCCAGCGCGGCACGGGCGCCTGCGTGCGGATCGACGAAGTCCTGGCCCTTCCCCAAGAGCCCCAGGAAGCCCAGCGGTCCACGGAGGCGCCCGGCCGCACGGCCCCCGGCGCGCCACCGGCCACCCCGCGTCTCCCGGCCCCCGCGCTGGAGCTGACCGACGTCCGCTTCGGCTACGTCCCGGATCGGGCGGTGCTGCGCGGGGCGAGCCTCACCGTGCCGCGGCGCGGACTGGTGGCACTCGTCGGCCGCTCCGGAGCCGGCAAGAGCACGCTCTTCGCCCTGGTCGCGCGCCTGTACGAACCCGACGCCGGGACCATCCGGTTCGACGGCCGCCCGACCGCGGAGCTGAGCCGCCGGGAGTGCCGCGCGGGCATCGCCCTCGTGGACCAGAACACGCACGTCCTGGAGGGCACCCTGCGGGAGAACATCACCTACGCGTACCCCGGAGCCACCGACGACGATGTCCTCCGTGTCGTACGCCTGACCCGGCTGGAGCACGTGGTGCGGCGGCTGCCCGGGGGCCTGGACGGCAGACTGGGCGACCGCGGCGGCACCCTGTCCGCGGGGGAACGCCAGCGCGTCGCCCTGGCCCGCGCCTTGCTCGCCCGGCCGCGACTGCTCCTCCTCGACGAGCACACCTCACACCTCGACGCCGTCAACGAGACGGCGCTGATCCGGACGCTGAACGCCGTCAGCCGGGACTGCGCGGTGCTCGTCATCGCGCACCGCCTCGCCACCGTGCGGCACGCCGACCGGATCGTCGTCCTCGAGGACGGTCGTACGGTGGCCGGCGGCCGGCACGACGAACTCTTCGCCTCCAGCCCGGCCTACCGGGAACTGGCCACCGCCCACGTCCTGGGCGGTGGCCCGGCTTCGGACGACGGCGAGTGCTGAACCGGCACGCCGTCCACTAGGGCGTGACGACGATCTTCCTGCCGACGCCGGAGGCGAACTGCTCCAGTGCCTCGGGGTAGCGGTCCAGGGGGATGCGGTCGCTGATGAAGACGTCGGGGTCGAGGACGCCGTTCGCGAACAGTTCCGCCGCGCGTTCGTAGCTGTGCAGGACCGCCATCGAGCCGGTGATGGTGATCTCCTGGTTGTAGATGCGGTACGGGTCGATCTGTACGCGGGTCGCGTAGTCGGCGACGCCGAACTGGAGGAAGGTGCCCGCCTTGGCGACCCGGTCCAGGCCGTCCTGGATGGCCGCCGCGTTGCCGGTCGCGTCGATGACGAGGTCCCAGCCCTGGGGGCGGTCCAGTTCGTCCGGGGTCGCGGCCGAGGCCGAGACGCCGAGGCCGCGGGCCGTCTCCAGGCGGGCCGGGTTGAGGTCGACCATGTCGACGCTGGCCGCGCCGGTGCGCTTGGCCAGCTCCAGCATCATCAGGCCCATCGTGCCGGAGCCGTAGATCAGGACGTGGGCGCCGAGGCGGGACTGGAGGACGTCGTAGCCGCGGACCGCGCAGGAGAGCGGTTCGATCAGGGCCGCGTCCTGGGTGCGGACGTGCTCGGGGAGCTTCACGCAGTTCGCCACGGGGGCCACCGCGTACTTCGCGGCGCCGCCGGCCGTCGTCACGCCGATGGCCGCCCAGCGTTCGCACAGGTTGTTGTGGCCGGTGCGGCAGTAGCGGCACTCGTAGCAGTAGAGGGACGGGTCGACGGCGACCTGGTCGCCGACCGCCACCTCCGTGACCCGGTCGCCCACGCCGACCACCTCGCCGGCGAACTCGTGGCCCGGCACGATGGGGAGCTTGGGCGCGAACTCGCCCTGGAGGATGTGCAGGTCGGTGCCGCACAGGCCGCAGGCGGCGACCTCCACGACGACCTCGCGCGGCCCTGGCGTCGGGTCGGGGACCTCGGCGACGACGGCACGGCCCACGGACTCGATGACGGCGGCCTTCATTTCACGGCTCCCAACGACAGGCCCTGGACCAGTTTGTCCTGGGCGGCGAACCCCGCGGCGAGCACCGGCAGGGAGATGACGAGCGACGCGGCGCACACCTTGGCCAGGAAGAGGCCCTGGCTGGTGATGAAGCCGGTCAGGAAGACGGGGGCGGTCTCGGCGACCACGCCCGTCAGCACCCGGGCGAAGAGCAGTTCGTTCCAGCTGAAGATGAAGCAGATGAGCGACGTCGCGGCGATGCCGGGGAGGGCGATCGGGGCGACCACCCGGGCCAGGATCGTCGGCAGCCTCGCGCCGTCCACCCGGGCCGCCTCGATGATCGCGACCGGGACCTCGGCCAGGAAGGACTGCATCATCCAGACCGCGATCGGCAGGTTCATGGAGGTGTAGAGGATGACCAGCAGCCAGATGTTGTCCAGCATGTCCGTGTTCTTGGCGAACAGGTAGATCGGCAGCAGGCCCGCCACCACCGGCAGCATCTTGGTGGAGAGGAAGAAGAACAGGACGTCCGTCCACTTCTTCACCGGGCGGATGGAGAGGGCGTAGGCGGCGGGCAGGGCCAGGAGGAGGACGAGGAGGGTGGAGGCGACCGACGCCACCGCCGAGTTGATCAGCGCGGGCCAGGGGCTGGCGCCGCCGCCCGCGCCGAAGAACTCTCGGTAGCCGTCCAGGGTGAGGGAGGCCGCGAAGGACGGTGGGTTGGTGGCCGCGTCCTCCTCCGAGTGGAAGGAGGTCAGGGCCATCCAGGCGATGGGCAGGAAGAAGACGATCCCGGCCAGCCAGGCCACCAGGCCCAGACCCGCACCCGCCTTTCGGCGGGCTCGTACGGGCGTGGTGCCGGTGGTGCCGGTGGCGGCGGGTCGTACGGCGGTGGCGCTCATGCGCGGCCGACCTCCTCGCGGAACAGGGACGACACCACGCGCAGCGCGAAGGTGGCGATGATGATCGAGCCGATGACGACCAGGACGCCCGCGGCCGAGGCGAGGCCGTTCTCGTGGGCCTGGTAGAAGCTCTGGTAGACGGTGTAGGGCAGGTTGGCCGTGCCCAGGCCACCGGAGGTGATGGTGAAGACGGCGTCGAAGTTCTGGACGATGTAGATCGAGCCGAGCAGGGCGCCGAGCTCCAGGTAGCGGCGCAGGTGGGGGAGGGTGAGGTGGACGAAGATCTGCCAGTCGCTCGCGCCGTCCACCCGGGCGGCCTCGATCTGCTGCTGGTCCCGGCTCTGCAGTCCGGCCAGCAGGATGAGCATCATGAAGGGCGTCCACTGCCACACCAGTGAGGCCTCGACCGCGAGCAGCGGCGTGTTCGAGACCCAGTCCGGCTGCGGGCCGCCGACGTAGTGCAGCAGGCCGTTGAGCAGGCCGTACTCCGGGTTGTAGAGGACGTGCTTCCAGAGCAGGGCCGCCGCCACCGGGACCACCAGGAACGGGGCGATCAGCAGGGTGCGGACCACGCCCCGGCCCTTGAAGCGGCGGTCCAGCAGCAGGGCGAGGGCCAGGCCGAGGACCAGGCTGGCCAGGACCACCGCCACCGTCAGCAGGATCGTGGTCCACACCGACTTGCGCAGGGCCGGGTCGGACAGGACGTCGCCGTAGTTGCCGAAGCCGGTGAAGGTGCGGGCGTCCGGGTAGAGGGAGTTCCAGTCGAAGAAGGAGATCACCAGGGTCGCCACGAAGGGCAGCTGGGTGACCACGATCATGAAGATCAGGGCGGGGAGGAGGGGGGCCCGGGTGGCCCAGGCCCGCAGCCGGGAGGACGGCGGACGGACGGTGGGTCGTGCGTGGTCGGGTGCGGCCGAGGGGGCCGTTGTCGTGGCGGTCATCGTCCCTCGTACTCCTCGGAGATCTTCTCGGCGAGCTGCTGGGACTTCTTCAGGGCCTCCTCGACGGACTGGCGTCCGGCGATGGCCGCGCTGATCTCCTGGGAGACCTTGGTGCCGAGGTCGGTGAACTCGGGGATGCCGACGAACTGGATGCCGGGCGCGGGGCGCGGCTGCACTCCGGGGTCGTTCGGCTTGGCGCCCTCGATGGCCTCCCGGGTCATCTCCTGGAAGGCGGCGGCCTCCTTGGCATAGTCCGGGTTCTCGTACGTCGAGGCGCGCTTGCCGGCCGGGACGTTCGACCAGCCGATCTCGTCGCCGACCAGCTGCTCGTACTCCTTGCTGGACGCCCAGGAGACGAACTTCCAGGCCTTGTCGGCGTTGCGGGAGGCATCCTGGATGCCCCAGGCCCAGGTGTAGAGCCAGCCGGAGGACTCGGTCCTCTCCACGGGGGCGGGCGCGTAGCCCATCCTGCCCTTGACGGGGGAGTTCGCCGACTCCAGCGATCCGGCGGCGGAGGTGGCGTCGTACCACATGGCGACGTTGCCCTGGGTCATGTTGTTCAGGCACTCGGCGAAGCCGGACTGGGCGGCGCCGGACTGGCCGTGCTCGCGGACGAGGTCGACGTAGAACTTCGTCGCCCTCTCCCACTCGGGGGAGTCCAGCCGCGCCTGCCAGTCCTGGTCGAACCAGGTGCCGCCGAAGGTGTTCACGACCGTCGTCAGGGGTGCCATCAGCTCGCCCCAGCCGGGCAGGCCGCGCAGGCAGATGCCCTTCATGCCCGGCTCGGCCCCGTCGAGTTCGGCGGCCAGCTCGGCCACCTGGGTCCAGGTGGGGTGCTCGGGCATCGTCAGGCCCTCTTTTTCGAACACGTCCTTGCGGTACATCAGGAAGGACGACTCGCCGTAGAAGGGCTGGCCGTAGAGCTTGCCGTCGTCGCCGGTGAGGGACTCGCGCATCGGCCCCAGGATGTCCTGCTCGTCGTACGCCGGGTCCTCGGCGACGTAGGAGTCCATCGGTCGCAGCCACTCGTTGCGGGCGTAGATCGGTATCTCGTAGTTGGAGAGGGTGGCGACGTCGTACTGGCCGGCCTGGTTGGCGAAGTCCTGGCTGATCTTGTCGCGGACGTCGTTCTCCGGCAGGACGGTGAAGTTCACCTTGATGCCGGTCTCTTCGGTGAAGTGGTCGGCGGTGAGTTTCTGCAACTCGACCATCTGCGGGTTGTTGACCATCAGGACGTTGATGGCGTTGCCGCCGGATCCGGCGCCGCCCGCCCCGACCCAGCAGCCGGAGAGCAGCGGGGCGAGCAGCGTCCCTGCGGCGGCCATGGCGAGCGTGGCTCGCGGCCTCCGTCGGCTCTGGGTTCGCATGGATCGCTCCTGAATATATGGGGAGGAATGGTGAGTTACGGGGCAGAGGAGGGCATGCGCCTGTCCTCCAGGGGCGTGGGTCGGGGCTTGCGGGGAGGGAGTCGGCTTCTCAGACGCGGATGATCTGCGGCCCGAGCAGCGAGTAGCGGTGGGCCTCGGCCGTGGGCAGCAGCGTGCTGGTGACGATGGCCTCCAGGGCGCCGACCTCCGCGAACCGGCAGAAGCTGACCGCCCCGAACTTGGTGTGCGTGCCCGCGAAGACGGTGCGGCGGGCGGCGCGGATCGCCTGGGTCTTGACCTCGCTGACCGCCGGGTCGGGGGTGGTGAGGCCGTGTTCGCGGGAGATGCCGTTGGCGCCGATGTACGCCAGGTCGATGACGAAGCCGGCCAGCATCTTCGTCGTCCAGTGGTCGACGGTGGCCAGCGTGCCCGAGCGGACCCGGCCGCCGAGCAGTAGGACGGAAATGTCGCCGGCCTCGGCGAGCGCGCCGGCCACCGGCAGCGAGGCGGTGACCACGGTCAGCGGCCGGTCCCTGGGCAGGGCCTCGGCGATGAGCTGCGGGGTGAAGCCCTCGTCGACGAAGACGGTCTCCGCGTCGCCGAGCAGCTCGGCCGCCGCGGCGGCGACCCGGCGCTTCTCGGGCACGTGGCTGGTGGCGCGGAAGGCGAGCGTGGTCTCGAACCCGGCGCTCTCCACGGGATAGGCGCCCCCGTGGGTGCGGCGGACCAGGCCGTGGTCCTCCAGGGCGCGCAGGTCCCGTCGTACGGTCTCCTTGGCGACGCCCAGGTCGGCCGCGAGCGCGGTGACGTCGACCGAGCCGGTGGCGCGGGCGAGCCGCACGATCTCGTGCCGGCGTTCCTCCGCCGTCCTCGTGTCCATGCCGAACACCTGCCTCACCGCCTCGTCGCCGTGTCCTTGCCCGTTCGGGCCCGTGGGGGCCATGGGGGAATTTCTACAGCGGCCGTGCGGCACTGACCAGGTCTGTCGCGGACCCGATACTGCCCGCTTGTGCCCGTTCCGGCCGACGGGTGCCCGTCTCGGACCTGGCACGCGGCGGGGCGGGGCGTGAGAACGGGCAGTGCGGATGCCCGCGTGCGGAGGCGGGCGGGCCCGTTCGGTGCCCGCCCGCCTCCTGATCGATCGGTTCCGGTCAGTACGGCCAGATCGGGGGGTCGGTCACGAAGTGGCCGCCGAGGCGGGCGTGCGCCGGGTTGTCCGGGTCGAGGTCGCCCTGCTCGGCGACGAGCTTCTCGGCGTACGGCTCGGAGTCGTCCCGCGGTTCGTAACCGAGCGCCCGCGCGGAGGTGAGGTCCCACCACAGGCGGGTGTTGGCGGAGGAGCCGTGGACGACGGTGTGCCCGACGTTCTCGGCGGTCAGGGCGGCGTGGAAGAGGCGGGCGCCGTCGGCGGGGCTCATCCACACCGAGAGCATGCGCACGCTGGTCGGCTCGGGGAAGCAGGAGCCGATGCGGACGGAGACGGTCTCCATGCCGTGCTTGTCCCAGTAGAACTGGGCGAGGTCCTCGCCGAAGGACTTGGACAGGCCGTAGAAGGTGTCCGGGCGGCGCGGGGTGTCGACCGGGATGAGCGGGTCGTCGCCCTGTGGGCGCGGGGTGTAGCCGACGGCGTGGTTGGAGGAGGCGAAGACGATACGTCCGATGCCTTCCTCGCGGGCGGCCTCGTAGAGGTTGTACGTCCCCTCGATGTTCGCCTTCAGGATCTTCTCGAACGGGGCTTCCAGGGAGATGCCCGCGAGGTGGATGATCGCGTCGACGCCCCGTACCGCCTCGCGCACGGCCGCCCGGTCGGCGAGGTCGGCGACCACGGCGTCCGGCTCGCCCTCGATCGGGCGCAGGTCGAGCAGGCGCAGCTCGTAGCCGTGGTCGGGGAGCAGGTCCCGCATCAGGGTGCCGAGGCCGCCGGCGGCGCCGGTGAGCAGGACGGTGCGGGGAGCGGGCATCCTCGGGACTCCTGGGTTTCCTGAAGCGGCGACAGTTGTACGAATCCGTACCTGGAGTTCATATGTGTGGACACGGTAAAGAGCGGGTGGTCGCGCGTCAAGGGGGCGCCTGCTTGACGGTGTTCACGAGGCGGCTTAGCGTGGTTGCGTTCAGAAATATAGACACAGATCATGAATATGGAATGGGGAGCGCCCGTGACCTCAGCCCCTCTCGCCGCCCGGCTCACCGCCCCCAGCGGTCCGCTGTTCTTCCCCGTCACGGCCTACGGCCCCGACGGCGAGGTCGACCTCGACGTCTACCGCACGCACGCGCGCCGCGGGATCGAGGCCGGAGCCGCCGCCGTGTTCGCCTGCTGCGGCACCGGCGAGTTCCACGCGCTCACCCCGGAGGAGTTCCAGGCCTGCGTCCGGGCGGCCGTCGAGGAGGCCGCGGGCCGGGTGCCCGTCCTGGCGGGCGCGGGCTACGGCACCGCCCTCGCCGTGCGCTACGCCCGCCTCGCCGAGGAGGCCGGGGCCGACGGGCTGCTCGCCATGCCGCCGTACCTGGTGCTCGCCGGGCAGGCGGGGCTGGTGCGGCACTACCGGGAGGTGGCCGCCGCGACCTCCCTGCCGGTGATCGTCTACCAGCGCGACAACGCCGTGTTCACGCCGGAGAGCGTGGTCGAACTCGCCCGCACGGACGGGATCGTGGGACTCAAGGACGGGCTCGGCGACCTCGACCTCATGCAGCGGGTCATCAGCGCCGTGCGCACCGAGGTGCCCGGCGACGGGGAGGGTCCCGGAGACGACGAGGCGCCCCGAGGCGACGGCTTCCTCTATTTCAACGGGCTGCCGACCGCCGAGCAGACGCAGCTCGCCTACCGCGCGCTCGGCGTCACCCTCTACTCCTCCGCCGTGTTCTGCTTCGCCCCCGAGATCGCCCTCGCCTTCCACCGGGCGCTCCGCGCGGGCGACGACGCCGTCGCGCACCGCCTGCTGGACGGCTTCTACCGCCCCTTCGTCGAACTGCGCGCACAGGGCCGCGGGTACGCCGTCGCCCTGGTCAAGGCGGGCGTACGGCTGCGCGGGCTGGACGTGGGGGAGGTGCGGCCGCCGTTGCAGGAGCCGACCGAGGGCCATGTGAAGCAACTCGCGCAGGTGATCGAGCGGGGTCACGCGCTGCTGGACGGGGAGGGCCGCAAGTGAGGGCGTCGGCGTTCGTCTACCCCTGGGACGTCAACGGGGACCCGGCGGCGGCGGAGCGCATCGCCGGGACCGGCGTCGAGCAGGTGACGCTCGCCGCCGCCTACCACTCCACCCGCGCCCTCACCCCCCGCCACCCGCGCCACCGCGTCATCACCGCCGAGTACGCCGCCGTCCTCTACCCACCCGACGCCCGCTGGGAGGGACGGGACCCGCGCCCGTACGAGGCCGGTGACTGGGCGCCCGGCGACGCCTGGGGCGAGGCCGCCGCCGCCCTCGCGGACGCGGGCCTGGACGTGCACACCTGGGTCGTCCTCGCCCACAACTCCCGCCTCGGCGCCGAGCGTCCGCGTACGTCCGTCGTCAACGCCTATGGCGATCGCTACCCATGGGCGCCCTGTATCGCGCAGCCCGCCACGCGCGCGTACCTCACCGCCCTGGCCGCCGAGGCGGCGGTGCGGCCAGGGGCGCGCGGCACCGAACTGGAGTCCCTCGGCTGGTACGGGCTCGCCCACCTGCACGCCCACGACAAGACCGGCGGAGTCGGCCTCGGGGACGCCGGGCAGTACCTGATGTCGCTGTGCTTCTGCCCGGACTGCCGGGCGGGCTACGGCGGGCAGGGCCTCGACCCCGACGGACTGGCCGCCGCCGTACGCGTCGCGCTCGAACCGGTGTGGCGGGGAGCGGCGCCGTCGGACGGGGGCTGGGCGGGCGTGCAGAAGCTGCTCGGCGAGGCGCCGGCGAACGCCACGCGCGCGTGGCGGGACGAGACCGCCCGCACGCTCCAGGAGGCGGCGGTCGCGGCCGTACGCGCCGCCGCGCCCGGCGGCTTCCGGGTCCTGCTGCACGCCGACCCCGTCTCGTACCACTGCGGCGCCAACGCCGGCGTCGACCCCGCGCACATCCTGTCCGTCGCGGACGGTGTGGTCGTGCCCTGCACGGGGGGCGCGGGCCTGCTGACGCCGTTCGCCGAGCAGGACCGCGCCGGGGCCGTACTCGCCGCCAACCTCACCGTGGTCTCCGGCATGGGCGGCAGACCACACACGCTCGCCGAGGACGCGGCACGCGCCCGTGAGCTGGGCGCGACGGAACTGCGGCTCTACCACGCCGGGCTGGCGTCGGACGGCGACCTGGAGGCGGTGCGGTCGGGGCTTGCGGAGCGGTGAGTGCGGGTGTGGTGAGCGTGCCGAGGGGTGGTGAGCGTGCCCAGGCGAGGTGAGGTCACGCCGGTCGTCGGGCGAGCGGTACCGCCGTCGCCAGCAGTACGGCCCCCAGGGCGGGCAGCAGCAGTCGGAGGTCGGCCAGTTCCACCAGGGCCGCGCCGACGGCCAGCCCGAGCACGTTCGGTATGAAGATCAGGGAGTTGGCCGTCGCCGTGACCCGGCCCAGCAGCGCCCCCGGCGTCTCGT
Organism: Streptomyces sp. BB1-1-1; assembly: GCF_031597775.1. Classification (NCBI taxonomy): domain Bacteria; kingdom Bacillati; phylum Actinomycetota; class Actinomycetes; order Kitasatosporales; family Streptomycetaceae; genus Streptomyces; species Streptomyces sp. BB1-1-1. The sequence continues at coordinate 6,547,851 of NZ_CP134203.1, forward strand.
GCTGGACGGCGGTCAGGGCGGCGATCAGCACCGCGGGCATCCCCGCTCCGGCCGCCGCGCTGGAGACCAGGGCCACCGCGTCGTGGGGAACGGCCCGCGCCGCCACCGCCACCGCCAGCAGCGCGACCCCGGCCGCAGCGAACCGCCGCCCGCCCAGTCGCCGCAGGGCGGGCCCGGCCAGCAGGCCTACCGCCACCGAGCCGGCGCCCTGGAGGGCGTACAGCACACCGGCGTACGCGGGGGAGTGGCCCAGGGCGTCGACCACGGCGTACAGCGTGGGCCCGCAGACGCCCGCGCACAGCATCATGACGCCGCCCGCGACGACGAGCGGGCGCAGGCGCGGGTGCCCCCACAGGTACCGGGCGCCCTCGGCCGTCTGCCGCCGCCAGTTCACCGCAGGCCGCCGCGGTGGTGCCTCGCGTACCCGCAGGGCGGCGTACAACCCCGTGGCCAGCGCGAACGTCGCCGCGTCCAGCGCCGCAACACTCGCGCCGCCGTACGCCGCGTAGACGCCCGCCCCCGCCGGCGGCGCCACCAGCTTCATGCCCTCGCCCGCGGTCATGCGCAGCCCGTTGAAGTCGCCGAGCAGGCGAGGGTCGATGACGGCGGCGACCAGCGCCGACTCGGCCGCGTCGTGGACGACGCCCGCCGCGCCGTACACGAACAGCACCGCGAACAGCAGCCACAGCGTGTCCGGCGAGTCCACCGCGAAGAGGGCGAGCAGGAGGCCCGCCGACAGCAGGTTCGTGGCGATCAGCAGCGGCTTGCGGCGGACGCGGTCGGCGAGCGTGCCCAGCGCCGGGCCCGCCAGTGTCGGCGCCCACATCGCGAGCATGCACAGCGCCGCGAGCCCGTCCGAGCCGGTGAGGTCCTTCACCCAGACGCCGGAGGCCAGCCACAGCGCCGAGGTGCCGAAGCCGGACACCACCGCCCCGGCGAGATACAGGCCCGCGTCGCGGTCGCGCAGGACGCGGGCCACCGGCCAGGCGCCGCGCGCCGTCTTCCTCGTATGTGGGGTCCTTGGCGTCATGCCTGGTCATCGTGGAGCTAAGACGGGCGGGCCGGCATCGGGCAGATGCCCTGGAAGCGGGCCCGGCGGCCGATGAGTTTCGCGGGCGTGATCGGTCTACCTTCCGACAGAGCAGGCCAGGCGTCCCGAGGAGCGACCGATGACCCACGACACCACCACCCTCGACCTCGGCCCGCAGGCCAGGGTCCTGGCACGCCTCGCCGAAGGCGTGGGCGACGCGCGGCTCGCGGACCCGACACCCTGCCCGGACATGGCGGTCCGCAACCTGCTCGGCCATCTGACCGGCCTGGCCATCGCCTTCCGCGACGCCGCGCGCAAGGACCTGGGCGCCACCACCGACACCAGCCCCGAGTCGACCGTGCCGGACATCGGGCCCGGCTGGCGGGAGGAGCTGCCGAAGGCGCTCGGTGAGCTTGCCGAGGCGTGGCGCGCACCGCGGGCCTGGACCGGCATGACCCGGGCCGGCGGCGTCGACCTGCCGGGCGAGGTGGCCGGTGCCGTGGTGGCCGACGAGCTGGTGATCCACGGCTGGGACCTGGCCCGCGCGACCGGCCAGGAGTACGAGCCCGACCCGGCCGCTCTCCAGGTGGCGTACGGCCTGCTCGCCGCGTCCGCCGAGGAGCCCGACCGGGACACCGGCATGTTCGGCCCGGTCGTCCCCGTCCCCGACGACGCCCCGCTGCTGGACCGGGCGGTGGGACTGAGCGGACGCGACCCGGGCTGGACGCGCCCCGCCTAGGTGCAGCACCGCAAACTCAACTTCCTCTGTCAGAAGCATTGACGTGGCCGCGCGCCCCTCTTACCTTCAACGCGTCGTACTCCGTACGTCATATATGAGACGCGATACGCGAGATCAGATACGCGAGCGATCCCACCGGATCCGGCACGCGACATCCGGCCCGCGCATCCGACGCGAGATTCCGAGAGGCGCGCATGACCTCTGTGCCCACGCCGATCCCCTCCCGCACGCAGTACGTGCTGGAGGAGATCAAACGCCGCATCCTCACCGGCCGGCTGACGCCCGGCCAGGCCCTGGTCGAGACCGACCTCGCCGCACAGTTCGGGGTGTCCAAGACACCGGTGCGCGAGGCGCTCAAGACGCTGGCCGGCACCGGACTGGTCGTGATGAGCCAGTACAAGGGCGTCACCGTGCGCATGGTGGACGCGGACATGGCGCGCGAGGTCTACGACGTCCGGCTGCTCCTGGAGCCCGAGGCCCTCAGGCGCGCCGTGCGCCGAGGGGCCTCCCTGGACGCCGCCCGCGATGCGCTGACCCAGGCCGACCAGGCCACGGACACGGCCGAACGGTCCCTCGCCAACCGGGAGTTCCACCGCGCCCTGTACGTGCCGTGCGGCAACCCGCTGCTCGGCCGGATGCTCGACGAGGTCCGCGACCAGGCGGCCCTCGTCTCCGCCGTCGCCTGGGCCGCCGATCCCTCCTGGGAACGGGAGGCCGGCGAGCACCAGGAGATCCTGCGCCTCGCCCTCGCCGGTGACGCGGACGGTGCCGCCCGCGCCCTGCACGCGCACATCGCGTCGTTCGTCGAGCGGGCCTTCCCCGAGGCGGGGACGGCGGCCCAGGAAGAGGACGGTCAGGCATGACAGCGACGTTCGAGACCCAGCGGACGGCCCTGGCCGACGTGGTGGCGATCCCGGTGACCCCGTTCGCCGAGGACGGCACCGTCGACCCCGCCACCTACCGGGCCCTGCTGCGTCGTCTCCTCGACGGTGGCATCACGACCCTCACCCCGAACGGCAACACCGGCGAGTTCTACGCCCTCACCCCGGCCGAGCGCCGCCTCGTCACCGAGCTGACGATCGAGGAGGCCGGCGACCGCGCGGAGATCCTGGTCGGCGTCGGCCACGACGTGCCGACCGCGGTCGCCTCCGCCCGGCACGCCCGCGACCTGGGCGCCTCGATGGTGATGGTCCACCAGCCCGTCCACCCCTACGTCTCCCAGGGCGGCTGGGTCGACTACCACCGCGCCATCGCCGAGGCCGTGCCCGCGCTGGGCGTCGTCCCCTACATCCGCAACCCCCAGCTCACCGGCGCCCGCCTCGCCGAACTCGCCGACGCCTGCCCCAACGTCATCGGCGTGAAGTACGCCGTCCCGGACGCCGCCAGGTTCGCCGCCTTCGCCCGCGACGCCGGCCTCGACCGCTTCGTGTGGGTCGCGGGGCTGGCCGAGCCGTACGCGCCCTCGTACTTCTCCGCGGGCGCCACCGGCTTCACCTCGGGTCTGGTGAACGTCGCCCCGGCCGTCTCGCTGAACATGATCGAAGCGCTTCGATCCGGCGACTACGCGACGGCGATGAAGGTCTGGGAGCAGATCCGCCGCTTCGAGGAACTGCGCGCCGCCAACGGCTCCGCCAACAACGTCACCGTGGTCAAGGAGGCCCTCGCCTCCCTCGGCCTGTGCCGCAGGGAGGTCCGCCCGCCGAGCAAGCCGCTGCCCGAGAGCGAGCGCGCCGAGGTCGCCGCCATCGCCGCGGGGTGGTCGATATGACAGGCATACCGGACGAGACCGGCCGCAAGCGCCCCGAGGATCTCCGCAGCCACCAGTGGTACGGCACGGACGGCCTGCGCTCCTTCAGCCACCGCGCCCGCACCCGCCAGCTCGGCTACCTCCCCGAGGAGCACCTCGGCAAGCCGGTCATCGCGATCCTCAACACCTGGTCCGACATCAACCCCTGCCACGTGCACCTGCGCGACCGCGCCCAGGCGGTCAAGCGGGGCGTCTGGCAGGCGGGCGGCTTCCCCCTCGAATTCCCGGTCTCCACGCTCAGCGAGACCTTCCAGAAGCCGACCCCGATGCTCTACCGCAACCTGCTCGCCATGGAGACCGAGGAGCTGCTGCGCTCCTACCCGGTCGACGGCGCCGTACTGATGGGCGGCTGCGACAAGTCCACGCCCGCGCTGCTCATGGGCGCCGCCAGCGTCGACCTGCCCGCCGTCTTCGTGCCCGCCGGGCCCATGCTCCCCGGCCACTGGCGCGGCGAGACCCTCGGCTCCGGCACCGACATGTGGAAGTACTGGGACGACAAGCGGGCCGGCCTCATCGGCGACTGCGAGATGCAGGAGCTGGAGAGCGGCCTGGCCCGCTCGCCCGGCCACTGCATGACGATGGGTACGGCGTCCACGCTGACCGCCGCCGCCGAGGCCCTCGGCGTCACGGTCCCGGGCGCCTCCAGCATCCCGGCCGTCGACTCCGGACACGACCGGATGGCGGCGGCGGCCGGACTGCGCATCGTCGAACTCGTCCACCGGGACCGCAAGCTGAGCGACATCCTCACGGCCGACGCCTTCGAGGACGCCGTCACCACGGTCCTCGGCCTCGGCGGCTCCACCAACGCCGTGATCCACCTGATCGCCATGGCGGGCCGCGCGGGAGTCACCCTCACCCTCGACGACTTCGACCGCATCGCCCGCACCGTGCCGGTGCTGGCCAACGTCCGCCCCGGCGGACAGACGTACCTGATGGAGGACTTCCACTTCGCCGGCGGCCTGCCCGGCTTCCTCTCCCGCATCCCGGACCTGCTCCACCTGGACCGGCCCACCGTCGCGCACGACACGATGCGCGAACAGCTCGCAGGCGCCCGCGTCCACCACGACGACGTGATCCGCCCCCGCGACAACCCCGTCGCGGCCGAGGGCGGGGTCGCCGTCCTGCGCGGCAACCTCTGCCCGGACGGCGCCGTCATCAAGCACATCGCCGCCGAGCCGCACCTGCTCAAGCACACCGGCCCCGCGGTCGTCTTCGACGACTACCGGACCATGCAGCGCACCATCAACGACCCCTCCCTGGGCATCACCGCCGACAGCGTGCTGGTGCTGCGGGGCGCCGGACCCAAGGGCGGACCCGGCATGCCCGAGTACGGGATGCTGCCCATCCCCGACCACCTGCTCAAGCAGGGCGTGCGGGACATGGTCCGGATCTCCGACGCCCGGATGAGCGGCACCAGCTACGGCGCGTGCGTCCTGCACGTGGCCCCCGAGTCGTACGTCGGCGGTCCGCTGGCGCTGGTGCGCACCGGCGACCCGATCACCCTCGACGTCGCGGCCCGCTCTCTGCGGCTCCACGTGGAGGACGAGGAGCTGGAGCGCCGCAGGGCCGCGTGGACACCACCGCCCGCCCGCTACGAGCGGGGCTACGGCGCGCTCTACAACGAACAGATCACCCAGGCCGACACCGGCTGCGACTTCGAGTTCCTGGCCCGCCCGGGCAGGGTGCAGGACCCGTACGCCGGCTGAACCGCACGCCAGAACCGCGCACACCCCTGCCCGTGGAGAAAGCGCTTCCCGCACGACCCGAGCACGACGTACCAGAACGGAGAACTGTCATGGCCCAAGCCGCAGCCGTGGCGAAACCGCCCGCGCCACCCCGGCGGCGCCGTGCCTCCGCCACACCGCGCAGGCTCCCGTACCTGCTGATCGCACCGGCCGCCCTGCTGATGCTGGGCTTCATCGCCTACCCGGTCATCAGCGTCTTCTACTACAGCCTGCAGGAGTACAACCCCACCAAGCCGTGGCGGAACGGCTTCGCGGGCTTCGACAACTTCGTCAAGATCTTCACCGACGACCCGATGTTCTGGGACACCCTCGTCTTCAGCGCCAAGTGGGTCTTCGTCGAGGTCGGACTCCAACTGCTCTTCGGTCTGGCCCTGGCGCTCATCGTCAACCAGACCTTCGTGGGCCGGGGCATCGGGCGCGCCCTGGTCTTCTCCCCGTGGGCCGTCTCCGGAGTGCTGACCTCCGCGATCTGGGTGCTGCTCTACAACTCCCAGACCGGCATCACCCGTTACCTCGCCGACATGGGCATCGGCGACTACGGCACCAGCTGGCTGTCGGACACCTCGACCGTGTTCTCCGCGGCGGTCGTCGCCGACCTGTGGCGCGGCGTCCCCTTCTTCGCGATCCTCATCCTCGCCGACCTCCAGTCCGTCTCGAAGGACCTGTACGAGGCCGCCGAGGTCGACGGGGCGAGCCGGATCAAGCAGTTCTGGCACATCACACTGCCGCACCTGAAGGACGCCATCATCCTGTCCACGCTGCTGCGCGCGGTGTGGGAGTTCAACAACGTCGACCTGCTCTACACCCTGACCGGCGGCGGACCGGCGGGAGTGACCACCACACTGCCGCTGTACATCGCCAACACCAGCGTCGACGCCCACGACTTCGGTTACGCGTCGGCCCTCACCACGGTCGCGTTCGTGATCCTGCTCTTCTGCTCGATCGTCTATCTGCGGCTGAGCAAGTTCGGAGGCGAGAACAAGTGATCACCAAGGAGGCCACCGCGCCCGCCCCCGCGCCCGCGCGGGCCGACCACGAGCCGCCGCGGCAGGCGAAGAAGCGCCGCCCCGCCTGGGACGAGGTCCCCCGCTGGCAGATCTATCTCCCGCTCGGCATCTACCTGGTCTTCACCCTGATCCCGTTCTACTGGATCCTGCTCTTCGCGCTGCGCCCGGCCGGCTCCACCTCGCTCGTGCCCTGGCCGATGACCTTCGAACACTTCGAGAAGGTGTGGACCGACCGGAGCTTCGGCACCTTCTTCGAGAACAGCGTGTACGTCGGGCTCGCGACCCTGGTGATGACCACGCTCGTCGCCCTGGCCGGCGGCTACGCCCTCGCCCGGTTCGACTTCAAGATCAAGCGGGCCTTCATGCTCGCCCTGCTCTGCTCCCAGTTCGTGCCCGGCGCGCTGTTGCTGGTCCCGCTCTTCGAGATCTTCGCCGAACTCCAGATGATCAACTCGCTGGGCAGCGTCATCATCGCCGAGACGGTCTTCCAGCTGCCGCTGTCGATGATCCTGATCAGCAACTTCATCAAGAACGTGCCCTACTCCCTGGAGGAGGCCGCCTGGGTCGACGGCTGCGGCCGGATGCGGGCCTTCCTGGTCGTCGTCCTCCCGCTGCTGCGGCCGGGCCTGATCGCCGTCGGCTCCTTCGCCTTCGTGCACTCCTGGAACCACTTCCTGTTCGCCCTGATGTTCCTCAACAACCAGGACAAGCAGACCATCCCGGTCGGCCTCAACACCCTGATGAGCGCGGACAGCGTCGACCTCGGCGCGCTCGCCGCCGGCGGCATCATCGCGGCCGTGCCCGTGGTGCTGGTGTTCGCCTTCATCCAGAAGTGGCTGATCACCGGCTTCAGCGCGGGGGCGGTGAAGGGATGAGTCCGGTTCCCGTCGTCCTCGCCGGCGCCCGCGGCCACGGCCGCTGGCACATCGCCAACATCCGCCGCCTGGAGCGGGCCGGACTGGTCCGGCTGGCCGGCATCTGCGAGCTGACCCCGCTGTCCAAGGAGGAGGCCGGCGGAGAACTCCCCGAGCAGTCCGCCGACTTCGGCGCCCTGCTCGACTCCACCGGCGCCCGGGTCGCCGTGATCTGCACGCCGATCCCCACCCACACCGACCTCGCGCTGACCGCCGCCCGCAAAGGCGTGCACCTGCTCCTCGAGAAGCCCCCGGCACCCTCGTACGCCGAGTTCCGCCGGATGGCCGACGGGGTCGCCGAGGCCGGCGTCGCCTGCCAGGTCGGGTTCCAGTCGCTGGGCTCGCACGCCGTGCCGGCCGTCCGCGAGCTGATCGCCCAGGGGGTCGTCGGCGAGGTGGTGGGCATCGGCGGGGCCGGGGCGTGGGTGCGCGACGAGGCCTACTTCCGCCGGGCGCCCTGGTCGGGGCGGCGGCGGCTGGACGGCGCCGACGTGATCGACGGGGCGCTGACCAACCCCCTCGCACACGCCGTCGCCACCGCCCTCGCGCTCGGCGGCTCCACCCGCGCCGAGGACGTCACCGGCATCGAGACAGAGCTGGCGCACGCCAACGACATCGAGGCCGACGACACCTCCTGCGTACGCGTCACCACCGCGCAAGGCCATCGCGTCACCGTCGCCGCGACCCTGTGCGCGGAGCGGCCCGACGAGCCGTACGTCCTGGTGCACGGCAGCAGCGGCCGCATCACCTTCTGGTACAAGCAGGACCGCGTCCTGCTCCAGCGCGGCGGCCACGGCCCCGAGGAGTACCACCACGGCCGCACCGACCTGCTGGAGAACCTGGTCGAACACCTCACCACCGGCGCCGCACTGCTGGTCCCGCCCGACGAGACGGGCGCCTTCATGCGGGTCGTGGAGGCGATCCGCCTGGCCCCCGACCCGGAGCCGCTGCCCGACGCCGCCTGGCGCCGCGTCCCCGGCGAGAGCCGTCGCGTGGTCCCCGGCGTCGACTCCTTCGTGGCCGCCGCCGCCGACACCCTCTCCCTCTACTCCGAACTGGGCGCGCCCTGGGCGCCGCGCACGGAGCACCCGCGATACGAGGTGAGTACCCGATGACCGGCAACGACGCCCCGGTGCTGCGGGTGGCGGGCCGCCCCGTCGCCCGGTACGTCACCCGGCCCGAACTGCCGCCCCGGCTCTCCCCGCGCCCCTACCTGCACCCCGTCACCACCCTGGCCGGCACCGCTGTCACCGAGTTCAGCCCTGCCGACCACCTCCATCACCTCGGCGTCGGTGTCGCCGTTCCCGACGTCGAGGGGCACAACTTCTGGGGCGGGCGCACCTACGTCCGCGACCAGGGGCCGACCGAGCTGGACAACCACGGCGCCCAGCGGCACATCGCCTTCCAGCTCCGCGACCCCGACGGCCTCGTCGAGGAGCTGCGCTGGGTCGCCGCCGGCACCGAGCTGCTGCGCGAGCGCCGCACCGTCGCGGCCACCGAACTCACCGCCACCGGCCTCGCCGCCACGGCCTGGGCGCTGGACTTCACGTTCTCCCTCACCAACGTCACCCCGGACCCGCTCACCATCGGCAGCCCCGCCACCAACGGGCGCCCCGGCGCCGCCTACGGCGGCTTCTTCTGGCGCGCCCGCAAGGAGAGCGCGGCCCCCAGGGTGTTCACCGCCGACCGCGAGGGCGAGCGGGAGATCCACGGGACCCGCGCCGACTGGCTCGCCCTGACCGGCGACACCTGGTCGCTGGTGTTCGCCGGGGCCACGGAGCAGACCCGGCGCGACCCGTGGTTCGTGCGCACCGAGGAGTACCCGGGCGTCGGCTCCTCCCTCGCCTACGACGAACGGCTGACGGTCGCCCCCGGCGACACCGTCGTCCGCCGGATCGTCACCGTCGTCGCCGACGGCCGGCTCGCTGCCGACGGCGCCGCCACCCTCGTACGAAAGGCGGTGAGCCCGTGACCCCCGAGACCACTCCCGTGACCCCCGAGACCGTCCCCGTGACCTCCGAGACCACCCCCGAGACCCCGGTGACGTACACCAACCCCGTCCTGAACGCCGACTGGTCCGACCCCGACGTCCTCCGCGTCGGCGACGACTTCTACCTGACCGCGTCCAGCTTCGGCCGCGTCCCCGGCCTGCCGCTCCTGCACTCCCGCGACCTGGTCGGCTGGACCCTGGTGGGGCACGCCCTGACCCGCCTGGAGCCTGCGGAGGCGTTCGCGACGCCCCGTCACGACTGCGGCGTCTGGGCCCCGTCCCTGCGCCACCACGCCAACCGCTTCTGGATCTTCTGGGGCGACCCCGACCACGGCATCTTCCAGGTCAACGCGCCCGACATCCGGGGCCCGTGGACCGCGCCCCACCTGGTCAAGGCCGGCCAGGGCCTGATCGACGCCTGCCCCCTGTGGGACGACGAGACCGGCGAGGCCTACCTCGTGCACGCCTGGGCCAAATCCCGCTCCGGGATCAAGAACCGCCTCACCGGCCACCGTATGCACCCCGACGGCACCGGAGTCCTCGACGAGGGCAAGGTGATCGTCGACGCCGACCGCCTTCCCGGCTGGTTCACCCTGGAGGGCCCCAAGCTCTACAAGCACGACGGCTGGTTCTGGATACTGGCCCCCGCCGGGGGAGTGGAGACCGGCTGGCAGGGCGCCTTCCGCTCCCGCGGCTTCTTCGGCCCGTACGAGGAGAAGGTCGTCCTGGAGCAGAAGGACACCGACGTCAACGGCCCCCACCAGGGCGGCTGGGTCCGCACCGGGACCGGCGAGGACTGGTTCCTGCACTTCCAGCAGCGCGGCGCCTACGGCCGGGTGGTCCACCTCCAGCCGATGAGGTGGGGCACGGACGGCTGGCCGGTCCTGGGCGACGACGGCGCCCCGGTCACCGAGCACACACGCCCCGCGCTGCCACCGCAGCCGCCCGCCGCGCCCGCGACCGACGACGACTTCCCCGGCGGACGGTTCGGCCGCCAGTGGTCGTGGACGGCCAACCCCCGTGACGGCTGGGCCACCCAGCACTCCGGGGACGGGCTGCGGCTGGCGTGCGTCCGCTCGGCCGACGCGCACGACCTGCGCAAAGTGCCGAACGTGCTCACGCAGCGGCTGCCCGGCGACCCCGCGGTGATCGAGGTGGAGCTGCGCCTGGGCAGCGAGGAGCCGGGCGCGCGGGCCGGGCTCGCGGTGCTCGGCGACGCCTACCGCTGGATCGGGCTCCAGCGGGGCGCGGACGGGAGCGTGCACCTGGTGCACCGGTTCGCCGAGTCGGTGGCGGAGGCCGACCGGGACGCCGACCACCCCCGCCCCGCGCCCGAGGGCCGGGCACGGCTGCGGATCGAGGCCGGCCCCGGCGGACGCTGCCGCTTCTCCTACGACCTCGGCGACGGGCCGCGCCCCACCGGCCAGGTCTTCGCCGCCACCCCGTGGCGCTGGGTCGGCGCCCTGCTCGGCCTGTTCGCGCTCGCGCCCACCGGCCAGGGAGACGCCGGCGCGGCCACCTTCACGCAGTTCCGGATCGAAGCCCGCTGACCCACATCACCCGTACGCCTGTTGGGAGCCGCAATGACGCACCTCCGTAGCAAGCGCTTGCCGGGAACCGGCAGGACCCTGGCCGCCGTCCTCGGTCTGGTCGCCGCACTGGCCCTCGGGACGGCCGGCGAGGCACAGGCCGCCCCGGCCCACGAGACGGGCTCACCCCGCCTCGCCGACAGGGCGCACGGCTTCGCCTCCCTCGCCGGCGGCACGACCGGCGGCGCGGGCGGCGAGGTCGTCACCGTCACCGACCAGGCCGCGCTGGCGAAGTACGCGGCGGCCGAGGAGCCGTACGTCATCCGGGTGGCGGGCTCGATCGCCGTCGCGCCCTTCGGCTCGGACATCGTGGTCGGCTCCGACAAGACGATCATCGGCGTCGGCGACACGGGCGAGATCGTCCACGGCGAGCTGCACCTGAACCCCGGCACGCACAACGTGATCATCCGCAATCTCACCATCCGCGACAGCTACGTCGAGGGCGACTGGGACGGCAAGACCACCGACTTCGACGCGATCCAGATGGACTCCGTCCACCACGTCTGGATCGACCACAACCGCCTCACGCGCATGGGCGACGGACTGCTCGACATCCGCAAGGACAGCGAGTACATCACCGTCTCCTACAACCGGTTCGAGAACCACAACAAGGCGCTCGGCATCGGCTGGACCGACAACGTCCGCACCCAGATCACCATCGATCACAACTGGTTCGCCGGCACGAAACAGCGCAATCCGTCCGCCGACAACTGCGCCTACGCGCACCTGTACAACAACCACCTCTCCGCCCAGGTGGCCGACGGCGACCCGCTGTGGACGTACGGGAACTGGGCGCGCGGCGCGACGCGGATGGTCATCGAGAACAGCTACTACGACGGGGTCCAGCACCCCTACCAGGCGGACGCCACCGCGGAACTGGTGCAGCGCGGCTCGGTCCTGAAGGGCACGACCGGCCGGCACGACGCGTGGGGCGACGCCTTCGAACCGCGCGACTTCTACGACTACCGGCTCGACCCGGCGGCCGCCGTCCCGGCCCTGGTCGAGCGCTTCTCCGGGCCGCAGAAGCAGCTCGGTGCCCACTGACTCCCCCACACTCCGTTCACCGCTCCGTCGGATCCAGAAGAAGAGAGCCGATCAATGAAGACCAGCAATCGCAGCAGCAGAAGGACAGGCGGGCGCCGGACCTCCGCCGCCGTAGCCCTGGGGGCCGTGCTCGCGCTGACCGCCACCGCCTGCGGTGACGACGGCAGCGGAGCGGGCGGCGACAAGGGCGCCGAGGGCAGCGGCAAGGGAAAGATCGTCTTCTGGGACAACAACGGCGGTATCCGTACGGCCGTCTGGAAGGAGATCATCGCCGACTTCGAGAAGGCGAACCCGGACATCGACGTGGAGTACGTCGGGATCGCCGCCACCGAGTACCAGTCCAAGGTGGACACCGCCATCCAGGGCGGCGGCCTGCCGGACGTCGGCGGTGTCGGCGCGGCGATGCTCGCCGGGTTCTCGGCGCAGAACGCCCTGGAGCCACTGGACGACCGGCTCGCCAAGTCCTCCCTCGGCGGCAAGCTCAACAAGGACATGGTCGAGTCCCTGAAGGCCGCCGGCGGCGGCGACGGCACGCTGTTCTCGGTGCCGACCTCCGCGAACAACGGTGTCCTGTACTACCGCACCGACCTGTTCGAGAAGGCCGGTCTGGACGCGCCGACGACGTGGGACAAGTTCTACGAGGCCGCCGAGAAGCTGACCGACGAGGACAAGAACGAGTTCGGGTACACCATCCGCGGCGGCTCCGGCTCCATCGCGCAGGCGCTCGACGCGATGTACGGGCAGTCCGGCATCACCTCGTTCTGGGACGCCGGCAAGAAGAAGACCACCGTCAACGACCCGAAGAACGTCGAGGCGCTGGAGAAGTACGCGGCCCTCTACAAGAAGGCCACGCCGGCCGCCGACGTCAACAACGACTTCGCCAAGATGGTCGCCCAGTGGGACTCCGGCACGATCGGCATGCTGAACCACAACCTGGGCTCCTACCAGGACCACGTGAAGGCGCTCGGCGTCGACAAGTTCCGCGGCATTCCGCAGCCGGTCGGTGCCTCCGGCAAGCGGGTCCAGGTCTCCAACCCGGTCGACGGGCTCGGCGTCTTCAAGAGCTCCAAGAACAAGGAGGCCGCCTGGAAGTTCATCGAGTTCGCCACCTCGCCCGAGCAGAACTCGAAGTTCAACGAGTCGGCGGGGCAGGTGCCGTCGCACACGGAGGCCGCGAAGGACGCGTGGATCCAGAAGGCGGAACCGACGAAGCTGGCGGCCGAGGCGCTGAACGACGGCTCCACGACCATCGTCCAGCTGCCGTACTACCTGCCGGACTGGAACACGATCTCCAAGGCCGACAACGAGCCGAACCTCCAGAAGGTGCTGCTCGGGAAGATGAGCGCGAAGGCGTTCCTGGACACGATGGCCGAGCAGCTCAACGAGGCGCAGGCCGAGTGGAACGAGCAGATGGGCTAGCCGGTCCCGGGTCCCGCCGTGGGACGGTCCGTGGCTCGCGGGCCGCGGGCCGTCCCCGGCGGGGAACTGTCACTCCTCCCCTCTCGAAAGGCACTCCGGCGTGTCACTCACCCGAAGACAAGTCACCGCGTCCGCCGTCGCCGCTCTGCCCCTGGCGTTCGCCGCCACCGGCACCGCCGAGGCCGCCGGACACCGCCCCCGCACCCTCCACATCGCCGGCGACTCCACCGCCGCGCAGAAGTACGCCGACGCCGCGCCCGAGACCGGGTGGGGGATGGCGCTGCCCTTCTTCCTCCGCAAGGGACTCGGCGTCGCCAACCACGCCGTGAACGGGCGCAGTTCCAAGAGCTTCGTCGACGAGGGGCGGCTGGACGCCGTCCTGGACGCGATCCGGCCCGGCGACCTGCTGCTCGTCCAGTTCGCGCACAACGACGAGAAGAAGGAGGACCCCGCCCGCTACACCGAGCCCTGGACGACGTACCAGGACCACCTGCGGCTGTACGTCGACGGCGCCCGGGCCCGCGGGGCGCGGCCGGTGCTGGCCACGCCCGTCGAGCGGCGGCGGTTCGACGCGGCGGGCGACGCGCGGCCCAGCCACGGGGAGTACCCGGCGGCGATGCGGGCGCTCGCGCGACAGGAGGGCGTGGCGCTGCTCGACGTACAGGCGCTGTCGCTCGCGCTGTGGCAGCGGCTCGGCGTGGAGGGGACCAAGGCGTACTTCAACTGGACCGCCACCGAGCAGGACAACACCCACTTCAACCCGCCCGGCGCGATCGCGGTCGCCCGGCTCGTCGCGCGGGAGCTGCCGCGCGCGCGGGTCCTGGCGCGCCGGGACGTGCGCCGGCTGGACGAGGAGATCCCCGAGTCCTGGATCGACTGGCCGGCGTCGGCCACCGCGTAGCACGTAGCACACCCCGAACCACGGAAAAGGGAGAGCCGCACCATGAACACACCCGGATGGCATGGGCATGCCACGCGAAGAGCCGCCGCGCTGGTCGGCTGCACCGCCCTCGTACTGACCCTGACCGCCGCCACCGCGCAGGCCCGCCCCGGCCACCACCCCCGCGACACCGCCCGGCAGACCCTGCCGGCCAACGACGGCTGGGCCTCCCACGGCACCGGCACCACCGGCGGGGCCGCCGCCGACGCGGAGCACGTGTACACCGTCTCCACCTGGGCCGAGTTCAAGGCGGCCCTCGCCGCCGGCGGCAGCGCTCCCAGGATCATCAAGGTGAAGGGCACGATCGACGCCGTCTCCGAGGGCTGCGACGCCTTCGCCGCGCCCGGCTACGACTTCGGCGCCTACCTGGAGAAGTACTCCCCGGAGAACTGGGGCCTGGAGACCGACCTGAGCGCCGAGCCCGACGCCAGCCCCGAGGGACTCCGCCGTGCCTCCGCCGCCCAGCAGGACCGGGCGATCAAGGCGAACGTCCCCGCCGACACCACCATCATCGGCGTCGGGCGGAACGCCGGTATCAAGGGCGCCAGTCTCCAGATCAAGGGCGTCGACAACGTCATCGTCCGCAACCTGACCTTCGAGAGCCCCGTCGACTGCTTCCCGCAGTGGGACCCCACCGACGGCGACAAGGGCAACTGGAACTCCGAGTACGACAGCGCCGTCGTGTACGGCTCGACGCACGTGTGGCTGGACCACAACACCTTCACCGACGGCGAGCACCCCGACAGCGCGGCGCCCACCTACTTCGGCATGCTGTACCAGCAGCACGACGGCCAGCTCGACATCGTGCGCGGCGCCGACTACGTCACCGCCTCCTGGAACGTCTTCACCGAGCACGACAAGACGATCCTGATCGGCAACAGCGACAGCGAGTCCACCGCAGCCGGCGACCGCGGGCACCTGAAGACGACCTTCCACCACAACCTCTTCAAGGACCTCGTCGAGCGCGCGCCCCGGGTGCGCTTCGGGCAGGTCGACGTCTACAACAACCACTTCGTGGCGCGCGACGACTACGCCTACAGCTTCGGTGTCGGCAAGGAGTCCCAGCTCGTCGCCGAGCACAACGCCTTCACCCTGCCGGACGGCGTCAGCCCCGCCAAGGTGCTGAAGCGGTGGAACGACTCGCCGCTCACCGCCGCGCACAACCGCGTCAACGGCCGCTCCGCCGACCTGATCGCCGCGCACAACGCGGAGAACCCGGACACGCCGCTGCGGTCCGGCGCGGGCTGGACGCCCACCCTGCGCACCAAGGTCCTCCCGGCCTGGGCGGTCCCCCTCGTCGTCGACCACGGCGCGGGCGCCGGCCGCCTGCGCTGACGCCCCAGTACCGAGGGCCGGGGCGCCCGCACCGCCCCGGCCCTCCCGCACCCCGCCACGTACGCGCACCCGAAGGAGCACCGGCATGCACCGACCCGCCCCGTCCCGCAGAGGCTTCCTCCTGACCACCGCCGGCGCGGGCGCCGCCCTCGGCCTCGCGGCCGGCCCCGCCGTCGCCGGCACCCGGCCACGCCCGCGCCCCTTCGGCCGGTACGGCTCACCGGCCGCCCGCCGCACCCCGAAGACCCTCTACGTGGACCCGCACGGCCGCGGCGACTTCACCTCCGTCCAGGCCGCCGTGACCGCCGCCGAGGGCCCCGGCTGGACGCTGGTCCTCGCCCCCGGCACCTACCGCGAGACGGTCTCCGTCGACGCCGACCGCACCGAGGCGACCTGGCTCGGCGCCTCCGAGGACCCGCGCGACACCGTCATCGTCTTCGACAACGCGGCCGGCACCCCGAAACCCGACGGCTCCGGCACCTACGGCACCAGCGGCTCCGCCACCACCACCGTGCGGGCCGACGGCTTCACCGCCCGCCGGATCACCTTCGCCAACGACTGGCTGCGCGCCGACCACCCGGGCTTCACCGGCACCCAGGCCGTCGCCATCAAGGTCCAGGGCGACCGCTCGGCGTTCCACCACTGCCGCTTCCTCGGCCACCAGGACACCCTCTACGCCGACACCCGCGACCTCGGGCTCTTCGCCCGCCAGTACTACGCCCACTGCTACGCCGAGGGCGACGTCGACTTCGTCTTCGGCCGGGCGACGGCCGTGTACGAGGGCTGCCACTTCCGCACCCTGGTCCGCACCGACCTGACCGGCGCCCCCCACGGCTTCGTGTTCGCGCCGTCCACGGCGGGCGCCAACCCGCGCGGCTACCTCGTCACGCGCGGCCGCGTCAGCAGCGAGGCCCCCGACGGCTACTACAAACTGGCCCGCCCCTGGGTGCCCAGCTCCGACACCACCGCCCGCCCGATGCTCACCGTGCGCGAGACCCACCTCGGCGCGGGCATCGACGCGGTCGCCCCCTACGCCAACATGCGGGACGCGCACCCCTGGCAGGAGCAGCGGTTCCGGGAGTACCGCAACACCGGCCCCGGCGCCGCGGTCACCGTCCCGGAGAACCGGCCCCGGCTCACCCGCGCCGAGGCCGCGTCGCACACCCGGGAGGCGTACCTCGGCGACTGGCGGCCGTATGACCGCCGGAGGTGACCCGTCCGACGACGCCTCCGGTGTGCTGCCCGGCTTCCATCCGGCGCTCAAGGACGAACTGACCTTCCCGCTGGCCTGGGGCACCTCACCGGAACGGGACTTCGAGGCGTGGCGGCGGGCGGCCCGTGCGACGGTCGAGGAACACCTCCTCGTCGACCGGCAGGACGACACGCCGTACGCCCCGGAGTTCACCGCCCGCTCGGACGGCGACGGATACACGCGGGAACTGGTCACCCTCTCCCTCACCCGCTACGGACGGGTCCGCGGCGCCCTGCTCACCCCGCACGGCACCGGGCCCTTCCCGGCCGTCCTGCTCCTGCACGACCACGGCTCCCGCTTCGACATCGGCAAGGAGAAACTGGTCCGGCCCTGGTACGACGACTCCCGGCTCGCCGCCGCCGAGGACTGGGCGGACCGGCACTTCGGCGGGCGCTTCCTCGGTGACGAACTGGCCGGGCGCGGGTACGTGGTGCTCTGTGCGGACGCCCTGGGCTGGGGCGACCGGGAACCGCTCACCTACACCCGGCAACAGGCCCTGGCGGGCAGCCTCTTCCACCTCGGCAGTTCCCTCGCCGGGCTCCTGGCCCGCGAGGACGAGCGCGCCGCCGGCTTCCTGGCCTCCCTCGACCGCGTGGACGCCCGGCGGATCGCGACCGTCGGCTTCTCCATGGGCGGCTACCGCGCCTGGCAGACCGCCGCCCTCAGCGACTCCGTCGCCGCCGCGGTGAGCGTGTGCTGGATGACCGGGCTGAAGGAGATGATGGTGCCCGGGAACAACGCCCTGCGCGGGCAGTCGGCGTTCCACATGCTGCACCCCGGACTCGCCCGGTACCTCGACCTCCCCGACGTGGCGAGCATCGCCGCGCCCAGGCCGATGCTGTTCCTCGGCGGTGAGCGGGACCACCTGTTCACCGCCGAGGGCGTGCGCACCGCCTACGACAGGCTGCGCGCCGTCTGGCACTCCCGGGGCGCCGCCGACCGGCTGCGCACCGAGACCTGGCCGGACGTCGGCCACGCCTTCCCGCGGCGCATGCAGGACGAGGCCTTCCGATGGCTGGAGTCGGCCACCGCGACGCCGATCTGCTGTCACCGGCCGTCCACGACCGACGCGGGACCGGCCGGGTAGGCGCGCAACAGCCGGTCGTACTCCGCCTGCGTCACCGGGATCACCGTGCCGTGCCGCGGGCTCGCGGGCAGCTGGTGGTCGGCCGACGGCGTCCACTCGCCCGAGTCGAGGTCGGTGGTCTCGAAGGGGAGGTATCCCCGACCGCCGTACTCGTCGACGAACAGGTACCACTTCTCCTCGGTGTTGGACTTGAAGACCGTCGGCCCCTCGCCGCGGTCCATCGCGCCGCGCCCGATGCAGTCCGAGACGAAGTCGTACGAGGTGTCGGTCAGGGACGTCGACTTCTCGCCGGTGATGAACTTCGAGCAGGGCGAGCCGGAGGACGGGTCGCGCTCGTCCTTGGTGTAGCGGTAGTACGTGTCGTCGTGCTCGACGACCGTCGAGTCGATGACCGAGTAGCCCGGGTCGTTCCAGATCTTCGGCTCGCTGAAGGTGCGGAAGTCCTCGGTGGTCGCGTACAGCATCTTGTTGTACGTCGAACCGGTGTGGTCCGGGTCGTCGTCGGCGTAGAGCTTGGACGCCCAGAAGACGACGTACGCGTCCAGCTCGTCGTCCCAGTAGGCCTCCGGAGCCCAGGTGTTGCCCGCGTTGTCCGGGGACACCTTCGCGAGGCGCTGGTCGGTCCAGTGGACCAGGTCGGTGGACTCCCACACCATGATCGACTTGCTGCCGTGCCGCTGGACCTCGTCCCAGCTGCCGCTGCTGTTCCGGTACATCCGCAGGTCGGTGGCGATCATGTAGAACCTGTCGCCCTCGGGCGAGCGGATCACGAACGGGTCGCGCAGCCCCTTCTCGCCGATGGTGGACGTCAGCACCGGCTTCCCGGCGTTCAGCTCGCGCCAGTGCAGGGCGTCGTTGCCGCGGCTGAGGGCGTAGCGGATCTGTTCGCCGTCGGCGGTGCCCTCGCCGGTGAAGTAGGCGAAGAGGTATCCCGCGTACGTGGGGGACCCGGCGGGGCTCGCGGGCGGGCCTCCCGGGTGGGCGGCGCCCGGCGGGGCGGCGAGCAGGGCGAGGAGGAGGGCGAGGAAGGGGACCAGAAGCGTGCGACGGGCGGTGTGGCGGCGCATGACACTTCCTGTGGGAGTCTGAGGGGTTCTGTTGGATGGTGTGCCCTTGGAGTGTCACCGGTGGGAGTCGGGACGTCAACGGGACGGCAGGGGGCGGAAGTTCCGGGCCGGGCCGGGCCCCGGGAAGGGAACGCCCCCGCCGGTCGTCACCGGCGGGGGCGTTCGACGGCCGGCCGAGTGGGGGCTCGGACGGCGCGCACCGGCCCGGGGGGCGGGCCGGCGGATCAGGGATGGGCCCCGGCGGTCACTCGTAGGCGATGTCCGAGGCGGTGAAGTCGCACGTCTTGCCGTACGGGCCGACCGGGGAGAGCTTCTCGGGCTCCTTGCCGGTGTCGTTGCCCTCGAAGCGGACGCAGGTCTCGATCTTCTTCTTGCCGTCACCGTGCACGCGGATGTTCCGCAGGGCCGCCGTGTCGCCGTAGTTCTGGTTGACGCCGACGATCGACTGGCCGGGCGCGGTGATGTCCACGTCGTTGATGATGATGGTGCGCTGGTACTGCTTGCCGCAGTTGCCGCAGGAGCGGACCAGCTTGCCGAAGTTCTCGACCCGGAACTTCGAGACGACGAGCTTGCCCGCGCCGTTGAACTGGAGCACCTTGTCGTCGGCGTTCCTCGCGCCGCCGCCGTACACCTTGTAGACCGCCGAGGCCGAGGTGCCCTTGAAGCTGGCGGCGTCCTCGCCGACGTCCAGCCACCACACGTTCTGCAGGGTGCAGGAGCCCTTGCAGTGGACGCCGTCGGCGGCCGGGGTGCCGATGACGACGTTCTTCAGCGTGGCGCCGTCCGCCAGCTCGAAGACCGGGTCCTGGCCCTCGTCCTGGCTGTCGCCGCCCAGGGCGCCGGTGCCGTAGAACTTCTTCATCCCGCCGTCGTACGTCCCCTTGACGGGGATCGTCGACGAGACGGGCTTGCTGCCGGTGTCCTCGGGCCAGGACGACGCGGCACCCGCGGTGGACAGCATCGTCGTGGTGACGATCGCCGCACCGGTGAGGCCGAAGGCAGCGGTTCCGGCGATCACCGCCCGCCGCTTGGTGACCCGGCGGCGGTGGCGGACGCGCTGTTCAGCTCGTGCAGTCATGCCCATGTTCCTTGCGTGGGGAGAGGATCTTCGCGCTTCCTGGTCGCCACCGGTGAGGAAAGGGTTGCCGCGTCCTCAGAGGTTTCTCACGACTCGCCCTTCACGCCGCGGCTCTTCACGAACCCCCGTCGCGGGGTGCGAAGCCGCCCCGCACCGAGAGCCGTTCGGATCCGGCGGTGGCCGTCGCGGAGTAGCGGTCGCCGCCCGCGTCCCGGTCGCCGCGCTCGTGGTCGTACTGGCCGGCGAACATCCACTCGCCCGCCGGGACCGTTCGGCCCTGCTTGAGCGTCCACCGGTGGACGAGGAAACCGTCCCGCTCCTCGACCGTGAACGTGAAGTCCTCCTCCTGCAGCGACCGCCAGGCGCCGGTGGACGTGACCCCGCCGGTCTGCGCCACCACCAGCTCGACGGTGAGCGCGGTCAGCGGTTCACCGGTCTTCAGGGTGATGTTGCTCTGTGCCCAGAATTCGTGGCTGTGCGGGTCCACCGAGCCGTCCGACCACAGCGGGCCGTCCTCCACGGCGGAGACGGGCGGCCGGGCGGTCGCGCTCCCGGTCGCGGCCGGCGGCCGGGAGGACGCGGGGGCGTCCGGGGTCTCCGTCCCGGGCGGGGCACTCGGCGTCGGGCCGGCCGGCGGGGCGGGCGCCCGGCCGGTGGCGGCCTCCGGTGACGGCGCGGGGGTCGGCGAGGTGGCGACCGAACGCTGCGGGGGAGCGTCGTCCTTGAGCGCGGACGCGACCGCGTAGCCGCCGACCGCCAGGACGCCCGCCACCGCGGCCGTGGCACCGGCCACCCGCGCCCAGCCCAGCGACGGCGGACGCGTCGCCCCGAAGTGCCCGGGGCGGTCCCGGCCCTGGCCCGCCATGCCGCGCTCGACCCGGGCCAGGATGCGCGCCCGGTCGGGCTCGTGCGCCCCGGCCGCCTCGTGCAGCCGGGCGCGCAGTTCCTCGTCCACGTCCCCCCGCCCGGTCATCGGTTCCTCCCCGCGGCCCCACCGCTGCGCGCGATCGCCGCGTGCACCCGCTTCGGAACCGACTGCGTGCCGAGCAACCGCTGCAGTTCGGCCACCGCCTTCGACGTCTGGCTCTTCACCGTACCCACCGAGACGCCCAGGGCGAGCGCCGTGTCCTTCTCGGAGAGGTCGAACGCGTGCCGCAGCACCACGCACGCCCGCTTGCGGAACGGCAGCCGGCGCAGCGCCTCCTGGACGTCCACCACACCGGCGACGTCCGGGTCCTCCGTCCTCTCCTCGCGCTGCGACCAGAACAGGGCGACCCGTCTGCGTTCTCGGACGGCGGTGCGGACGCGGGTGCGGGCGAGGTTGGCGACGACACCGCGCGCGTACGCCACCGGACGGTCGGCCGCGCGGACCCGGTCCCAGCGGTGCCACAGGGCCAGCAGCGCGTCCGCCGCCAGGTCGTCGGCGGCGTCCGGCTCACCGGTCAGCAGGTGGGCGAGGCGGGCGAGTTCGGCGTAGTGGCGCTCGAAGAAGGCGTGGAACTCCGCGGCGGCGGCGTCGTCGACGACTGTCCCCACGGCGGACTCTCCTCGCAGCGGCTTCCCCGGCGTCGAACAGCCGTGCGCCGGGCCCGGGTCCGGAACTGTAGCAGCGTTCGACGCGCCGGCCGTGCGGTGCGTCGAACGCCGTATGGCAGACCGAACCGGCCCGGGGGAGTCAGCCCTTGAGCGCCGCCTCCATCATCGCCTTGGCCACCGGGGCCGCCAGGCCGTTGCCGCTGACCTCGGAACGGGCCGCGTCGGACTGCTCGATGATGACCGCCACGGCGACCTCCTTGTCCGACGTGTCGGACTTGGCGTACGAGGTGAACCAGGCGTACGGGGTCTTGCTGTTGTTCTCGCCGTGCTGGGCCGTGCCCGTCTTGCCGCCCACGGTCGCGCCGTAGATCTGCGCGTTCGACCCCGTGCCCTTGTCGACGACGGTCTCCATGGCCGACTGGAGCTGCTCGGCGGTGGAGGAGGAGACGATCCGCTTCGAGCCCGGGTCGGTGTGGTCCTCCAGGACGTCGCCGCCGCTGTCGGTGATCTGCGACACCATGTGCGGGGAGACCAGCTCGCCGCCGTTGGCGAGGGCCGCCGAGACCATCGCCATCTGGAGCGGGGTCGCCGTCACGTCGAACTGGCCGATGCCCGTCAGGGCCGTCGACGACCTGTTCATGTCCTTCGGGTACACGCTCGTGTAGGCGCGCACCGGCACGTCCTGCGACTCGTCGTTGAAGCCGAACTTCTCGGCCATCGCCCGCAGCTTGTCCTGGCCGAGGTCGACGGCCATCTTCGCGAAGACGTTGTTGCACGAGTACTGCAGCGCGGTGCGGATCGTGGCGTCCTCGCAGGGGGCGTTCGGGTTCTCGTTGGTCAGGTCCGTCACGGTGCCCGGCAGCGTGTACGGGTCCGGGCTGTCGGTCTTCTCGTCCACCGACCCGTACAGCCCGTCCTCCAGCGCGGCGGCCGCCACCACCAGCTTGAACGTCGAGCCCGGCGGCAGCGGCTGGCGCAGCGCGCGGTTGGTCAGCGGCTTGTCGGGGTCACTGGTGAGCTTCTCCCAGGCCTCACCGGCGGAGTTGGCGTCGGTCAGCGACGTCGGGTCGTACGACGGGGTCGACACGACCGACAGGATCCGGCCCGTCTCCGGGTCGATCGCGACGGCGGCGCCCTTGGTCTCGCCCAGCGCCTCGATCCCGGCCTTCTGCACCGCCGGGTCGATCGTCGTGACCACGTTGCCGGGCTCGGCCCGCGTGCCGGTGATCGTGTCCATCACCGTCTTCAGCCGCGGGTCGGTGCCGTTGAGCACGTCCTGGTAGATGCCCTCCAGCTGCGTCGGCGCGTACGCCTGCGAGGCGTAGCCCGTCACCGCCGCGTACAGCTTGCCCTTGTCGTACGTGCGCTTGTAGGCGAGGTCACCGCCTTCCGTCGGCGCCGAGCCGGTGATCGACCGGCCGGCCACGATGATGTTCCCGAGCGGCTCCGCGTACGTCTCGATCGCGTTCCGCCGGTTTTCCTTGTCGTCCGCGAGTGCCTCGGCCTTGTAGAACTGCACCCAGGTCGCCCTGATCAGCAGAGCGAACACCAGGAGCAGCGTGAAGACCGAGGCGCGCCTGATCGTCTTGTTCATCCCGCTGAGAGGACGAACGGGCGGGAGCGAATCGTTCCGTCCGCCCCGATTTCTCATCTTCCGTTCATGAAACGGGCTTGGTGAACCCCGCCTCGTACGCCTGGATCACCGCCTGGGTGCGGTCCCGCGTGCCGGTCTTCGCGAGCACCGACGCGACGTGGGTCTTCACCGTGGCGGGCCCCACCCGCATGCGCTCGGCGATCTCCGCGTTGGTCAGCCCGGTCGCCATCAGGCGCAGCACCTCGCCCTCGCGTTCCGTGAGCCGTGCCACCCAGGCCGGCGGGGCGGGGTTCGCGCGCGCGTGCTCGGCGGCCAGCGTCCGTACCGCCGCCGGGAACAGCAGCGTGTCGCTGTGCGCCACCAGCCGTACGGACTGGACGAGGGTGTCGGCGTCGGCGCGCTTGAGCAGGAAGCCGGCGGCCCCGGCGCGCAGCGCGTCGTAGACGTAGGAGTCGTTCTCGAAGGTGGTCACGACCACGATGCGGGGCGGTGCGTCGAGCGTGGCGAGGATCTGCTCGGTGGCGCGGATGCCGTCGACCTCGGGCATGCGGACGTCCATGAGGACCACGTCCGGCCGGGTCTCCCGTACGACGGAGACGGCCTCGGCCCCGGTGGCCGCCTCTCCGGCGACCTCCATGTCCGGCTCGGCGGAGAGGATGGCGCGCAGGGCGCCGCGGACCATGCGCTCGTCGTCGGCGAGGACGATCCGGATCGGCGGGCGGGTCACACGGTCTCCTTCGGGCGGGTCACGCGGTGTCTTTCGGGCGGGTCGCGCGGTGTCTTCCTGGCGGGTCACGCGGTGTCTGTCGAGTAAGTCTCACGGTCTCGTCCGGGCGGGGTCGTACGGTTCCCTTCGGTTCCCTTCAGCGGCAGTCGTACGTGGAGCCGCCACGTCCCCTCGACGTCGCCCGCCTCCGCCGCGCCGCCCAGCAGGCGGGCCCGGTCGGCGATGCCGCGCAGGCCGTGGCCGCCACCGGGGCGGCGCGACGTGTCCGCCGTCCCGCCGGCCTCGCCGAGGGGATTCTCGACGGTGATCCGCAGGTGATCGTCCAGCACGTCGACGCGCAGCGCCACGGCGGCCTGCCCGCCCGTGTGCCTGAGCGCGTTGCTCAGCCCCTCCTGCACGATGCGGTACGCCTCGCGGGAGACCAGCGGCGGCAGCGCCTCCGGGTCGGTGGTGACGGTGGCCGTCACCCGCAGTCCGCCCGCGCGGGTGCGGCGCAGCAGGCCGTCGAGGTCGGCGGCGAGCGTCGGCGCCGGCGCGGTGCCGGGCGCGTCGCCGTCCCGTAGGACGCCCAGCACGGCGTCGAGTTCGCCGACCGTGCGGCGCGTGGTGTCCTCGATCGCGGCGAGCGCCTCGCGGGCGAACTCCGGGTCGGTGTCCAGGAGCCGGCGGGCCGCGCTCGCCTGGAGGGTGACCGCGCTCAGGGCGTGGCCGACGGAGTCGTGCAGCTCGCGCGCGAGCCGGTTGCGGACGGCGAGGTCGGCGGCGCGTGCCTCGGCCGCCGCGACCCGGTCCTCCGGGGACGGGCCGAGCAGCGCGGGCGCCCAACGGGCCAGCAGCGCGCCGCACCCGGCGGCGCATCCGGCGAGCGCGACCAGCATCGCGGCGCCCGCGACCGGCGCGAGCGCGAGCGCCCAGGTGTGGTGGAGGACGCCCGGCAGGCCCGCCCGCTCGTCGCGCAGGGCCGGCACGAAGGGCAGCGCGATCAGCGCGGCCGCGAACGGCGGCACCGCGAGCGACATCCCCGCGATGATCCCGCCGGTCCCCAGGTGCAGCGTGAACCAGGTCGCCGTGCGCCCCTTCTCGCCCTTCGTGCGGGCGGGCCCGTAGGCGAGCCGGTCGGCCTCCACCCCGCACAGCCACCGCACGACCCCGGACTCCAGAGGGCGGGTCAGCGGGAACAGCGAGGTGACGGCGGCGAGCGGCAACCCGAAGGCGAACGAGGCCAGTTGCAGGGAGAGCGACCGGAAGACGTCCGCGTCCCCGGCGAGCGGGCCGACGACGACCGAGCCGACGAGGACGTACGGCATGGCGAGCGCGCCACCGAGGATCAGGTGGATCCACCGCAGGCGGGCCCGCCGGCCGAACAGGAGCCGGGCGAGAGCGGTCACGGCAGCGTGCGGGACGTGGCCGACCGCCGGGCGAGGAAGTGGGCGCCGACTGAGGCGAGGAGAAGACCGACGGTCATCTGCCCAGCGTAGGCGAGCATCATCAGCTGTGCCGGGCGGTCGGCGGGATCATCGACCGGCAGCAGCGCGGCGAACAGCACCCAGCCGCCCCAGCAGGCCGCGGCACCGGACCCGACCCAGGCGGCGGCCAGCGGCACCGTCACCGGCAGCACGCGGGCGCGGTGGAAGGCGAGCAGCAGCGTGCCGCCGACGGCCGCGAGGAGGAAGGCGACGTGCATGCCCTCCAGCACCCGGAAGTCGCTGGTGCGGTCCCCGGCCCCGAGCCCCGCCGTGCCGCCGCACGCCCAGTACAGCCGGACGGCGAGCGGGAACGACGCGAGGACCGCCGTGGCGAGGGCGAGGGCCTTGTACGGCGTCCTGACGACGCCGACCGGCAGTTCCCACACCCGCCCGCGCCACAGGCGCCCCCAGCGGTCCCGTGCGTAGAGCACGAACAGTGTCCCGAGGGCGAGTCCCTGCACGATGAACCCGGTGTACACGATGCCGAACACCCATGCGTCGAGGAAGGGTTCACGCCCCGGTCCGGACTCGGTGGCGGTGTCACCGCCGAGCGCCCGCGTCAGGAGCTGCAGCGGGAACCCCGCCATGATCGGCGCGAGCAGCCCCGCGGCGACCCACACCGGGAACGCCAGCGGCCACGCCGGCACCCGCAGACCCCACGGCCGGGTCAGCATCAGCGCCAGCACGATCACACAGCTGTCCAGCAGCAGGGTGAGCCCGTTGGCCGCGATCATGGTGGCCCGGTGGTCCAGCAGGACGCTGCCTTCCGGGATCCCGGCCCGACTCCCCGCGATCCAGGCGACCTTGAGCCCGACGTACGGCAGGCAGGCGAGGACGGCGACCGCCCGCAGCAGCCGGCGGGTCCGGGTGGCGCCGGGGTGTGCGGCGGCCGGGGAGGGGGCGGAGGCGAGCGTCTGCGTCATGCCTCCACGCTCCCGCGCGAGCACCCCGGGCGCCTCCTGCGCGGCGACGATCCGGCTCCGCCGCGCGGCGGAGCCGGTCAGCCCGCGAGGTGGAGTACGACCTCGTCGATCTCCTCGCCCCGGGCAGGGGCGAACCCCCGGGCGTGGGCGCTCTCCTCGAAGCCGCACTTCTCCAGGACCCGCAGCGACCCGGTGTTGTCCGCCGCCGCCCGCGCGTACAGCGGACGGTCCGGCACCTCGGCCAGCAGGACCCGCAGCGCCGCCGTGGCCACGCCCCGGCCCCAGTAGGCCCGGTCCACCCAGTACGTCACCTCGCGCTCGCCCGGCTCCCCGTACACCGCCGCGCTGCCGATGACGTCACCGTCGCCGAGGATCGTCCGCACGACGTCGACCGAGGCCCGGATCTTTCTCCAGTGGGTCTCGAAGGCGTCCCGGTCCGCCGGATCCTCGGGGGTGAAGGCCGCCATGCGCAGGGCCTCCGGATCGTTCATCTGCCGGAAGAAGACGGGCAGATCACTGTCGTGTACCTCGCGCAGAGCGATGTGCATGGATCAGAGCCTACGCGTGGCCAGTGTCAGCCGGTCGCGCGCGTCGAACAGCGCGTCCTTCACCATCTGCTCGTGCGCGGGCGTCAGCCGCGCGACCGGCACCGAGCAGCTGATCGCGTCCCGCGCGGGGGTGCGGTAGGGGACCGCCACGCCGAAGCAGCGCAGCCCCAGCGTGTTCTCCTCGCGGTCCACGGCGAAACCCTGCTCCCGCACCTGGCGCAGCTCCTCGATGAGCTTCTCCCGGTCGGTGATCGTGTGCTCGGTCAGCGCGGGCAGCGTCTCCGGGAGCAGCTTGCGGACCTGCTCGTCGGTGTACGTGCTCAGCAGCGCCTTGCCCAGCGACGTCGAGTGCGCGGGCAGCCGGCGGCCGACCCGGGTGAACGGCCGCAGGTAGTGCTGCGACTGGCGGGTGGCGAGGTAGACGACGTTGGTGCCGTCCAGGCGCGCGAGGTGGATGGTCTCCGTGGTGTCGTCGGAGAGCCGGTCCAGCGTCGGCCGCGCCGCCGCGACCACCTCGTCGCCGTCGATGTACGACGTGCCGACCAGCAGCGCCCGTACGCCGATGCCGTACCGCGTGCCCGTCGCGTCCGTCTCCACCCAGCCCAGCTCCACCAGCGTGCGCAGCAGCATGTAGAGACTGGACTTGGGATAGCCGACGGCCTCCTGGACCGACGCGAGGGTGTGCATACCGGGGCGTCCGGCGAAGTACTCGAGCAGTTCAACCGTCCGCACCGCGGACTTGACCTGCGCTCCGCCCCCCGTCTCGACAGCCGACATCGCCCTGACCCCTTCGTTCGACGAGAAGCTGAAGATATAGTCTCCGACAGCATATTCATCAGTAGAGACAGCGTTCAGTATATCGAACGAGTTCCCAGGTACAGCACTACAGCACGTGAAGGGACCCGCGGTGGCAGCAGCACCAGTCTGGAGTGTCGACCCCCGTACCGGGAAGCAGCGTGAACAGGTCGCGGTGGAAGCCACGGCCCAGGAGGTGGACGCCGCCGTCCGCGCCGCGCACGCCGCCCGGGACGCGCTCGCCGACCGTACCGTCCGCGCGGCGTTCCTGCGTACCGCCGCCGACGAGCTGAAGGCGGCCGAGAGCACCCTCGTCGAGGCGGCCGACGCGGAGACCGCGCTCGGCCCGGTCCGGCTCACCGGCGAACTCGCCCGCACCTGCTACCAGCTGCGGGCCTTCGCCGACATCGTCGACGAGGGCGAGTTCCTCGGTGTCGTCGTCGACCACCCCGACGACACCGCGACCCCGCCCGTCCCGGACCTGCGCCGCTACAAGGTGCCCCTCGGCGTCGTCGCCGTCTACTCGGCGTCCAACTTCCCCTTCGCCTTCTCCGTCCCCGGCGGTGACACGGCGAGCGCGCTCGCGGCCGGCTGCCCGGTCGTCGTCAAGGCCCACCCCGACCACCCGGCCCTGTCCGAGCTGGTCGCCAAGGTGCTGCGCCGGGCCGCCGCCCGGCACGACATCCCGGACGGCGTCGTCGGCCTGGTGCACGGCTTCGAGGCCGGCGTCGAACTGATCAGGCACCCGCTGGTCGCGGCGGCCGGCTTCACCGGGTCCGTGCGCGGTGGCCGCGCCCTGTTCGACGCCGCCGCCGCGCGTCCGGTCCCGATCCCCTTCCACGGCGAACTGGGCTCGCTGAACCCGGTCGTCGTCACGGAGGCGGCGGCCGCCGAGCGGGCGGAGGCGATCGGCGCCGGTCTGGCCGGCTCGATGACACTGGGCGTCGGCCAGTTCTGCGTGAAGCCCGGCCTGGTCCTGGTGCCGGCGGGCGCCGCCGGTGACGGCCTGGTCAAGTCCCTCACGGACGCGGTCAGCGACACCGACGCCGGCGTGCTGCTCGACCACCGCATGCGGGACAACTTCGTCGCCGGCGTCGCCGAGCGCGCGGCGCTGCCCGACGTGGACTCCCCGGTGACGCCGGGCTCGGGCGGCGAGCACACCGTCGCCGCCGGGTTCCTGACCGTGCCGGCCGGGCGGCTGGCGGCGGAGGGCGAGCACGACCTGCTCCTGGAGGAGTGCTTCGGGCCGGTCACCGTGGTGGCCCGCTACGAGGACGAGGCCGAGGTGCGGGGCGTGCTGTCCCGGCTCCCCGGCAACCTCACGGCGACCGTGCAGCTCTCCGCCGAGGAGGCGGCGGGCGAGGGGCGCGGGGCGGAGATCCTCGCGGAGCTGACGCCGCTCGCGGGGCGGGTGCTGGTCAACGGCTGGCCGACCGGTGTCGCCGTGGCGGCGGCTCAGCAGCACGGGGGGCCGTACCCGGCCACGACCTCGACGTCCACGTCGGTGGGCGGTACCGCGATCGAGCGGTGGCTGCGGCCGGTCGCGTACCAGAACACGCCGGAGGCGCTGCTTCCCGCGGAGCTGCGGGACGGGAATCCGCTGGGGCTGCCTCGTCGGTTCAACGGGGTTCTGGAGCGGTAGGGACATGCATCTCGAACTTCCCGAACTGCCCTTCCCCCTCCGCCCGCACGGCCCCGACGGCGGCTGGTCCTACGAGGACGGCGTCCTCACCGGATCGGCCGGCCCCCGGCAGGACCGGTTCGTGCCGCCGACGGGGGAGGCACTGGAGCCGGCCTCCGACGCGCCCCGGCTGCTGGGCGCCCCCGACGGGGACTTCCAGCTGATCGCCCGGGTCACGGTCGGGTTCAACGGCGCCTTCGACGCCGGGGTCCTCTACGTCCACGTCGGCGAGCGGGCCTGGGCCAAGCTGTGCCTGGAGTACTCCCCGGACGTGCCCACCGTCTGCACGGTGGTCACCCGGGGGCACTCCGACGACTGCAACTCCTTCACGGTGCAGGGAAGTTCCGTCTGGCTGCGGGTCAGCCGGACCGGACGGGCCTTCGCCTTCCACGCCTCCCTCGACGGCGAGCGCTGGACCTTCGTCCGGCTGTTCACCCTGGGCGACGAGAAGGAGACCGGCGCGGCGCTGGTCGGCTTCCTGGCGCAGGCGCCGACGGGGGAGGGGTGCGTGGTGACGTACGACCACCTGGAGTTCCGCCCGGCCTGGCCGGCGGACCTGCGCGACGGCGTCTGACGCAACCGGAAGGCCCGGCTCCCGCGTCCTGCGTTGCATGATCGACGAACGTGTGACCGGAAGCCGGGTGATCCGTACCGTCCTGCCCGCCGAGGCGGAGACCGTTGCCGCCCTGCACGCCCGGGCCCGGGCGACGTACTACCCGGACGGGCTCCCCGACGACGGCTTCGACTGGGTCGCCGCCTGGCGCAGCGCCGCCGGGCGGGCCGACGGGCACGTGCTGTGCGCCGTGCAGCGGGGAAGCCTGGTCGGCATCGCCTCCTTCCGGGTCCCCGGCGAGGGCCCGGCGGACACGGTCGAGCTGTTCCAGTTCCACGTCGATCCCGACCACTGGCGCGCCGGCATCGGCACCGCCCTGCACACGGCCTGCGTCGAGCAGTGGCGGGCCGACGGCAGGCGGGCGGCCGTCCTGGGCGTGCACGTCGGCAACCGGCGGGCCCAGGCGTTCTACGCCCGCCGGGGCTGGCTCCCCGACCCGGAGAACCCGCCCGCCGAGGGCGACCACCACCTGTCCCTGCGTTTTCGCGTACCAAGGGAATGAGGCCCGCTGCTTGAACGTTCACGTACGTGGTGGAGAGGGCCTCCGCACCCGTACGACCTGGAGAAGAGCCGAGACATGCGCGTCGAGATCTGGAGCGACATCGCCTGCCCGTGGTGCTACGTGGGCAAGGCCCGCTTCGAGAAGGCGCTGGCGGCCTTCCCGCACCGTGCCGGTGTCGAGGTGGTCCACCGGTCGTTCGAGCTGGACCCCGGGCGGGCCAAGGGCGACGTCCAGCCCGTGCTGGCGATGCTCACCGCCAAGTACGGCATGAGCGAGGCGCAGGCGCACGCCGGTGAGGACAACCTCGGCGCGCAGGCCGCCGCCGAGGGGCTGGACTACCGCACCCGGGGCCGCGACCACGGCAGCACCTTCGACATGCACCGGCTGCTGCACCTCGCCAAGGAGCGGGGCCGGCAGGAAGCGCTGCTGGACGCGCTCTACCGGGCCAACTTCGCCGACGAGCGTTCCGTCTTCGGCGACGACGAGCGGCTCGTGGAGCTGGCCGTGGCCGCCGGCCTCGACGCGGACGCCGCCCGCGACGTGCTCGCCGATCCCACCGCCTACGCCGACGAGGTGCGCGCCGACGAGGACGAGGCCGCGCGGCTCGGGGCCACGGGCGTGCCGTTCTTCGTGCTCGACCGGGCGTACGGCGTCTCCGGCGCCCAGCCCGCCGAGGTCTTCGCCCGGGCGCTGACCCAGGCGTGGGGCGAGCGCACGCCCCTGAAGCTGGTCGACGACGGGGGCGCGGAGGCGTGCGGTCCCGACGGCTGTGCGGTGCCGGGGGCCGAGAACCCCAGGTGAGAGCCCGTGCATAAGCGTTGCTTGGAGAAACCGCGTAGAAATACGCGATGGACGGGGAGGACGAGGGGCCGCACAGTGGTGCCATGGAGAGCTTCGAGAACCTCGTCCGTGCCGAGTTCGCCCCGAAGACCACGTACCTGAACACCGCCAGCACCGGCCTGCTACCCGCCCGGACCCTCGTCGCGATGCGTGACGCGGCGGCGTCCGCGGCGGAGGGGCAGCCGCTCGACATGTTCGCCGACGTCGAGGCGTGCCGGTCCGCCTTCGCCCGCCTGGTCGGGGTGCCCGCCACCCGGGTCGCGGCCGGCGCCTCGGTCGCCACCTTCAGCGGGCTCGTCGCCGCCTCGCTGCCCGCGGGTGCCGAAGTCCTCACCGCGGAGGGCGACTTCAGCTCCCTGGTGAACCCCCTGCACACGCGCGGTGACCTGAAGGTGCGCAGCGTGCCGCTGGAGCGGATCGCCGAGTCGGTGGGCCCGGACACCGCGCTCGTCGCGGTCAGCTCCGTGCAGTCCGCCGACGGACGGATCGCCGACCTCGCGGCGCTGCGGGACGCCGCCCGGGCGCACGGCGCGCGGACGCTGGTCGACGCCTCCCAGTCCAACGGGTGGCTGCCGCTGGCCGCCGGCGACTTCGACTACGTGGCCGCCGTGGCCTACAAGTGGGTGCTCTGCCCCGGGGCGTCGCCTTCCTCGTCGTACCGGGGGACCTGGGAGAGGCGGCCGGACTCACGCCGCTGTTCGCCGGGTGGGCGTCGGGAGAGCATCCCTGGGACAGCTGCTACGGACCCGTCGAGGAACTCGCGCACTCCGCACGGCGCTTCGACGAGAGCCCGGCGCTCTTCTCCTACACCGGCGCCCGGCACTCCCTGGCCCTGATCGAGGAACTGGGCGTGGACGCCGTGCACGCCCACGACACCGGCCTCGCCGACCGGTTCCGGCAGGGGGTGCGCTCGCTCGGCCACGAGCCGGTGCCCGCGCCGGGCTCCGCGATCGTGTCCGTGCCCGGACTCGGCCACCGGCAGGGCGAGCTGAGCCGGGCCGGCGTCCAGGTCTCGGACCGGGCGGGCAATCTGCGGGCCGCGTTCCACGTGTACAACACGGCGGCGGACGTCGACCGGTTGCTGGACGTACTGGCGGACTGAGACGGCCGGACCGAGACGATCGGACCGAGACGGCCGGGCCGGGACGACATCGGGCAGGGGCCTCCCGTCCCACACGAAAAGGCCCCTGCCCGAGTTCAGACGCGGGTCACTTCACCGGAGTGAAGTCCCGCGCGCCGATGAACTCCGGCCGCCGGATCGGTGCCGCGAACGGCTCGACGGCGGTGTTCTCCACGCTGTTGAACACGATGAACACGTTGCTGCGCGGGAACGGCGTGATGTTGTCGCCCGACCCGTGCATGCAGTTGCAGTCGAACCAGGTCGCCGAGCCGGCCTTGCCGGTGAACAGCTTGATGCCGTACTCCGAGGCCATCTTCGTCAGGGCCTCGTCGGACGGTGTCCCCGCGTCCTGCATCATCAGGGACTTCTTGTAGTTGTCCTTCGGCGTGGCCCCCGCGCACCCGAGGAACGTCTTGTGCGACCCCGGCATGATCATCAGACCGCCGTTGGTGTCGTAGTTCTCGGTGAGCGCGATCGAGACCGAGATCGTCCGCATGTTCGGCAGGCCGTCCTCGGCGTGCCAGGTCTCGAAGTCCGAGTGCCAGTAGAAGCCGCTGGCCCCGAAGCCCGGCTTGACGTTGATCCGGGACTGGTGGACGTAGACGTCCGAGCCGAGGATCTGCCGGGCCCGGCCGACCACCCGCTCGTCGCGAACCAGCTTCGCGAACACCTCGCTGATCTTGTGCACCTCGAAGACCGAACGGATCTCCTTGGACTGCGGCTCCACGATCGAGCGCTCGTCCGCGCGGATGTCCGGGTCCGTGGTGAGCCGCTCCAACTCACGCGCGTAGACCTCGACCTCGTCCGGCCCGATGAGCTGGTCGATGGCGAGGAAGCCGTCGCGGTCCAGGGACTGCAGGTCACCGGCCGAGACGGGACCGGGCGTGTCCGGGGAGCCCCAGACGACCGGGTCCTGCCGGGGAGTCGCCACCTCCGTGGCGCCGCGGGTGGGATAGAGATCGGTGACGTTCGTGGTCATGGTCACGGTGACTCACACCTCCTCGGTGAGCAGCGGGTAGACGCCGTTCTCGTCGTGATCCTCCCGTCCGGTCACGGGCGGGTTGAAGACGCAGAGGCAGTGGAAGTCCTCCTTGACCTTGAGCGTGTGCCGCTCATGGCCGTTGAGGAGGTACATCGTGCCCGGCGTGATGGTGTACGTCTTCCCCGTCTCACGGTCGGTCAACTCGGCTTCGCCCTTGGTGCAGACGACGGCCTCGATGTGGTTCGCGTACCACATCGATGTCTCCGTACCCGCGTACAGAATCGTCTCGTGCAGGGAGAAGCCGACCTTCTCCTTCGCGAGGACGATGCGCTTGCTCTCCCAGGTGCCGGACGCCGATTTCACGTGCCGGTCGGTGCCTTCGATCTCCTTGAACGAACGGACGATCACGGTGTTGCGATGCCTCCTAGGTGAAGGGTGTGCAATGGTCCCCGGCGCCTTCGGCCGCACGGGCCGAAGGCGCCGGAAGCAATGGTGGTGTCAGGCGGTCTCGCGCACGGCCCGCGCGAGGGTCTTCATGCCCTCGTCCAGCTCGTCGGGCGTGATGGTGAGCGCCGGGAGCAGCTTCACGACCTCGCTCTCGGGGCCGGACGTCTCGATGAGCAGCCCCAGCTCGAAGGCGCGCTTGGCGATCCGGCCCGCACGGTCCTTGTCGTGGAACTCCAGGCCCCAGACCAGGCCGCGGCCGCGGTACTCCTTGACGTCGGCGAGGTTCTCCTCGGTGATGGCGATCATGTGCTGCTCGACCTGCTCGCCGCGGGCGCGGGTCTGCTTCTCCATCGCCGACCCGTCGGCCCAGTACGCCTCCAGCGTGGCGGTCGCCGTGACGAAGGCCGGGTTGTTGCCGCGGAAGGTGCCGTTGTGCTCGCCCGGCTCCCAGACGTCCAGCTCCGGCTTGAACAGGGTCAGCGCCATGGGCATGCCGTAGCCGCTGATCGACTTGGAGACGGTGACGATGTCCGGCGTGATGCCCGCCTCCTCGAAGGAGAAGAAGGCGCCGGTACGGCCGCAGCCCATCTGGATGTCGTCGACGATGAGCAGCATGTCCTGGCGCTGGCACAGCTCGGACAGCGCGCGCAGCCACTCGGCCCGGGCGACGTTGATGCCGCCCTCGCCCTGCACGGTCTCGACGATCACGGCGGCCGGCTTGTTGAGACCGGAGCCCTGGTCCTCCAGCAGCCGCTCGAACCACAGGAAGTCCTCGACGGTGCCGTCGAAGTAGTTGTCGAACGGCATCGGGGTGCCGTGCACCAGCGGGATGCCGGCGCCGGCCCGCTTGAAGGCGTTGCCGGTCACGGCGAGCGAGCCCAGCGACATGCCGTGGAAGGCGTTGGTGAACGACACGATCGACTCGCGCCCCTTCACCTTCCGCGCCAGCTTCAGGGCGGACTCCACGGCGTTGGTGCCCGTCGGGCCCGGGAACATGACCTTGTACGGCAGGTCACGCGGACGCAGCACCAGGTTCTGGAACGTTTCCAGGAAGCGGCGCTTGGCGGTGGTCGACATGTCGAGACCGTGCGTGACGCCGTCGCGCTCCAGGTAGTCGATCAGGGCGCGTTTCAGGACGGCGTTGTTGTGCCCGTAGTTGAGCGAACCGGCTCCGGCGAAGAAGTCGAGGTACTCGTGGCCGTCCTCGTCGTACATGCGGCTGCCGAGCGCGCGGTCGAAGACGGTGGGCCAGCCGCGGCAGTAGCTGCGCACCTCGGACTCGACGGTCTCGAAGACACTGAGGTCGGGCTGGGTGATGGTCACGACGAATCGCTCCTCGTTGGGTGAGGGTGGGAGAGGAAGGTCGTACGGGTCCGGGGGACCGGTGCGGTCCCGGCCGGGAAGTCTGGGGGCCGGACGGCCAGGGGTGCCGGGCCGTCCGGGAGGCCGGTCGGTCAGCCGGCGGTCGCGGACAGCGGGCCGATGCGGTACAGGACCTCGGGCTCGTGCGGCCCGTCGGGGAACAGGTCCGTGTCGAACAGCACCTCGCGCTCAAGTCGGGCGCCGTGCCGCTCGGCGAACGAGGTGAACAGTCGCTGGGAAGCGGTGTTGTCGGGCGAGATCGTGGTCTCGAGGGTGGTCAGTCCCAACTCCGCGACGGTCCGGGCGGCCAGTCCGTCGAGCAGGGCGGCGGCCAGCCTTCGACCACGGTACGCCTCGTCGACCGCCACCTGCCACACGAGCAGCGTGTCCGGCCGGTCCGGGCGTACGTACCCGGTGACGAAGCCGACCGGCACACCGTGCCCGTCCCGGGCGACGGCCGACGTGGCGGCGAAGTCCCGGCACCAGAGCAGATAGCTGTAGGACGAGTTCAGGTCGAGGACCTTCGAATCCCTCGCTATCCGCCACAGGGCGGCCCCGTCGGCCACTCTCGGACGGTCGATTTGCAGGTCTGCTTGCGCGGCAGTCATGCAAATTGAATTTACCCAGCGAAATTCAAAATTGCATCGCCGGAGGGGGTTACGTATGGACGCGTCCTGTGTTATCACGCGGGCGCGTGCTTCCGCGCGAGATAGCGGCGTTATGTGGGGGTTTGACCGGGTCATACGCCACGAAACGGTCAGCATGTGTATCGGGTCACAATCGCGTAACCCGTGGGAGACGTGCCCGAAATGCGAGGATCGAGGTTCGCGAAATCTTTGTGTTTAGGTCCCGGGAAAGCGGGCAGAAGAATACGGGAAGCTGTGCTGAGTGTAATTACTTAATTCTGTTTGTGTGAGCTTCGGGAATTCCGCTGAATTCATGCTTCCGAAAGGTCGGGTCCGGCCGGCCGGTCCCAGGCGTCCTCGACGGCCCGCCGAGCCGCCTCCAGGTCGGTCTTCAGTCCCTTCTCGGCCAGCGCGGCACCCAGTGCCGCCAGGCAGCCCTGCACGGCCCCGCGCGTCGCGTCCGGACCGTAGTGGTTGACGCGGATCATCTCCGCGGCCAGCGCGCCCCCGCCCGCGGCCAGCGGCAGTGCCGGGTCGGACTCCAGGGCCCGGGCCACCAGCTCGGACGCGTCGACGTCCGACGGCGCCCGCAGCGTCGTCGCGACCGGCGCCGCGTCCTCGGCCTCGTACACGTACGGCTCCAGACCGCCGCCCAGGGCGAGCGCGCCGGCCCGCGTGGCCGCCGCCGCCGACGCGTGCCGCGCCATCACCGTCCCGAGGCCCTCCGCCTCGATGCGCTCCACGCACGCCTCCAGCGCGAGCATCTCCAGCTGCGCCGGCGCGTGCAGCAGCGCCTTGCGCCCACCGTCGATCCAGCGCTCCTTCCAGTCCAGCAGCGAGAGGTACGACCGGCGCGGCGCCCCGGGGTTCGCGGCCATCCGCGCCCACGCCCGCTCGCTCACCGACACCGCCGACACGCCGGCCGGGCCGCCCATCGCCTTCTGCGCGCCGATGACGCACAGGTCGACGCCCCACGCGTCCGGCAGCACCGGCTCGGCGCCCACGGAGGCCACGGCGTCCAGGTAGAACAGCGCGCCGTGCGCCCGCACCACCTCGCCGATCTCCGCGACCGGGTTGGTGTTCCCGGTCGCCGCCTCGGCGTGCACCAGGGACACGAAGTCGATCTCCGGGTGCTCGGTGAAGGCCTGGCGGATCCGCTCGGCGGAGACGGCCGTGTGGAACGGCACGGAGAGGTCGTGCACGGTCGCGCCGCAGTCCCGCAGCCAGTTCCCGAAGGTCTGCCCGTACGGCCCCGTGACGACGTTCAGCGCCACGGTGCCCGGCCCCGCGGCGGCGCGGATGGCGCCCTCCAGCGGCAGCAGCGCCTCGCCCTGCATGATCACGACGTCCTGGCCGGTGCCGAGCAGGCGCGCGACCCGGTCCTCGATCGCGGCGAAACGTCCGACGCTCAGCGGGGCGAGGTCCAGGAAGGGGTGGGTCACTGTGCTGCTCTCTTCGCTCACGGGCAGGTGTACGGCACGTACGGAGTCGAGAGTAACCACGGCCCCTGCCGCCACTCGCGTCGGAGGGCATCCGTTGCGACACCCCCACGCCCGGAATTGTGGCTTCCGCCACAGCGATGATGATCGTCTGCCTGGTGGACTCGGGTCTGTGTCCGTTCTCCTGCTGCTCGTCCTCGTCGCGGTCGTGACCGCCGTCGTCCTCGCCCGCCGCCCCGGGACGTACGCCGGCCCCGCCCCCGAGGCGTTCGCGGCCGCTCCCGCGCCCGTCCGCCCCGGCGGGGGCTTCCGCGTGCTGGCGGGGTGTGCCGGTGCGGCGGCCGCCCTGCTGTACGTCTGGGGCGCGCTGTGCGTGGGGTTCGCGGTCATGGAGGCGGAGGACGGCGGCACCGGCTCCGCGCCGCTGCGGCCCTGCCGTACCGGCGGGTCCCCGGAGCTGTCCGGGCGAGTGATCGACTACGACGCCTCCCTCCTGCCCCTCGGCTTCCGCTGCGAGACCGCCGACGGCGACGGCTACGACTCCGCCGACATCCCCGGCTACGTCAACCCCGGCGTCGCCGTCCTGGCCCTGACCGCCGTCGCGGGCGCCGTCGCGGCCGGGTACACGACCGAGCTACGCGCCCGCGCCGCCAATCGCGAGGGCGACCGGTGACCGGGCCTTCGAACACCTCGCCGCGCCGGTCTAGGGTGCGGGACATGAGCGATCGCACGGTGCTGCACGTGAAGGGTCGGGTGCTCGTCGGGCCGCGGGACGAGGACGTCCGCGACGAGCTGTGGGTGATCGACGGCCGGATCTCGTACGACCGCCCCACCGGGGCCGCCGACGTCCGCACCGTCGAGGGCTGGGCGCTGCCCGGCCTGGTCGACGCGCACTGCCACGTCGGCCTGGACCAGCACGGGGCCGTCCCCGAGGACGTCGCCGAGAAGCAGGCGCTGACCGATCGCGAGGCGGGCACCCTCCTCATCCGCGACGCGGGCTCCCCGTCCGACACCCGCTGGATCGACGACCGCGAGGACCTCCCGAAGATCATCCGGGCGGGCCGGCACATCGCCCGCACCCGCCGCTACATCCGCAACTACGCCTGGGAGGTCGAGCCCGACGACCTCGTCGCCTACGTCGCCCAGGAGGCCCGGCGCGGCGACGGCTGGGTGAAGCTGGTCGGCGACTGGATCGACCGCGACCTCGGCGACCTGTCCGCCTGCTGGCCCCGCGGCGCCGTCGAGGCGGCCATCGCCGAGGCCCACCGGCTGGGCGCCCGCGTCACCGCGCACTGCTTCGCCGAGGACTCCCTGCGCGACCTGGTCGAGGCCGGCATCGACTGCGTCGAGCACGCCACGGGCCTGACGGACGACACCATCCCGCTCTTCGCCGAGCGGGGCGTCGCCATCGTGCCCACCCTCGTCAACATCGCCACCTTCCCCGCGCTCGCGGACGGCGGCGAGTCCCGCTTCCCGCGCTGGTCGGCCCATATGCGCCGGCTCCACGAACGCCGCTACGACACCGTACGGAGCGCCTACGACGCCGGGATCCCGGTCTTCGTCGGCACCGACGCCGGCGGCTCCCTGGCCCACGGCCTGGCGGCGGCCGAGGTCGCGGAACTGGTCACCGCCGGCATCCCGCCCGTCGAGGCGCTCGCCGCGACGACCTGGGCCGCCCGGAGCTGGCTCGGGCGTCCCGGCCTGGACGAGGGCGCGCCGGCGGACCTGGTGGTGTTCGACGAGGACCCGCGCGCGGACGTGCGCGTGCTCGCCGCTCCGCGCCGGGTGGTGCTGAACGGGCGGGTCGTCGGTTAGCCGACGCGGGTGAGGTCGGGGAACAACCGTGCCTGGAGATTCGAATAGGCAGGCGGAAACCCCACGAAGGGGTGAAGTGCCCCGGGATCGCTGACGGTTCGGTGTGCGCGGGGACATTCTTTCCGGGTCCCAAGCATGTCGCTCATGCGTGTCCCGCACGCATGTCTCACTGGGGGTCCCACCACCTTGAACGGCAACACCTTCCGCATGCCCGCACGCCGCCTCGTCACCGTCGCGGCGGCCACGGCCCTGGCCGCCGGTCCCGCCGTGCTGGCCGGCGCGGGCACCGCACACGCGACCGGCGACCACGGCCGCGCGAGCGCCACCGTCCTGCGCACCGGGCTCGACGTGTCCCTGCTCAACAAGACCGTGAACGTCCCGCTCGCGGTCACCCTCAACGAGGTGCACGCGCCCGAGACCGCCCAGAAGACCGCGCTGACCGCACGGCTGGACGGCGTCGACGGCGGCAAGCCCTTCAGTGTCCTGCGCGCCGACGTGGCCGAGTCCAAGGCGACGGCGACCGCGGCGAAGAGCGAGGGCTACACCAACCTCGCCCGTGCCAGGCTCCACGTCCCCGGGCTGCCGCTGCTGTCGGTGGTCGAGGTCGAGCAGGTCACCTCCGTGGCGACCTGCGAGGCCGGGAAGAAGCCGGTCGCCGACGCGAACCTGCTGGGCGCGGTGACGGTCCTCGGCAAGAAGGTCACGCTGACCACCGGCGGGACGACGGAGGTGAAGGTGCCCGGCGTCGGCGAGGTACGGCTCGACCTCTCCAGGACGCAGACCACGTCCCGTACGGCCGCCGCCACCGCGCTCGAACTCAAGGTGTCCGTCAACCCCCTCGACCTGAACGTCGCCGAGGTCGACGGCACCGTGACCCTGGCGAAGGCGACCTGCGAGTCCCCGGCGGCCCCGGCGGCCGAGGCCGGGCAGCCGCCGGCGAAGGCCGAGGAGCCGCCCGCGCGACAGGACGCCGAGCCGGACGCGGAACCCGCGGCCGACGTGCAGGCCCAAGGCGCCCGCGCCGAGGCGGACCTGGCCGAGACGGGCGGCAGCTCGGCGACCCCGTACATCGCCGCAGGCGCCGCCGCCCTGGTCCTGGCGGGCGGCGGAGCCCTGGTCATGACCCGCCGCAGGCGCGGCTGACCGCAGGAGGCCGGCGCGAACCCTGCCGGGGGCCAGGGCGGGCGGCGGCAGGGGCCGGACGGGGGTTGGGCGGGTGCGGGCTACGGGCCCGGAGCCGGAGTGGAGGGGGGCCGGAGCCGAACGGGGGCGCGGCTCCGCAGGCCGCGCCGGGGGGGGGGGGCGGTGGCTCGGGATGCGGCCCGGTCGCGCGGCTCTCGGCCCGCCTCGGGCGTGTGGCCGGTGACCGCACGGGCGTGCGGGCCAGGGGCCTGCCCGGGGCGTTCGGGGTTGGGCGGGTCCCGGGTCCGCGCAGGCGCGCCGGGCCGGGGCGGGCCGGACTTGTGCGGGTCCCGTCCCCGCCCCCGGTGGTCCCGCCGGGCGTGGCTGCGTGCGTCGAGGGGGCCTCCGGATGTGGCCCGGTCGCGCGGCTCTCGGCCCGCCTCGGGCGTGTGGCCGGTGACCGCACGGGCGTGCGGGCCAGGGGCCTGCCCGGGGCGTTCGGGGTCGGGCGGGTCTCGGGCCCGCGCAGGCGCGCCGGGCCGGGGCGGGCCGGACCGGTGCGGGCCCCGTCCCCGCCCCCGGTGGTCCCGCCGAGCGTGGCTGCGTGCGTCGAGGGGGCCTCCGGATGTGGCCCGGTCGCGCGGCTCCCGGCCCGCCTCGGGCGTGTGGCCGGTGACCGCACGGGCGTGCGGGCCAGGGGCCTGCCCGGGGCGTTCGGGGTCGGGCGGGTCTCGGGCCCGCGCAGGCGCGCCGGGCCGGGGCGGGCCGGACCGGTGCGGGCCCCGTCCCCGCCCCCGGTGGTCCCGCCGAGCGTGGCTGCGTGCGTCGAGGGGGCCTCCGGATGTGGCCCGGTCGCGCGGCTCCCGGCCCGCCTCGGGCGTGCGGCCGGTGACCGCACGGGCGTGCGGGCCAGGGGCCTGCCCGGGGCGTTCGGGGTCGGGCGGGTCCCGGGCCCGCGCAGGCGCGCCGGGCCGGGGCGGGCCGGACTTGTGCGGGCCCCGTCCCCGCCCCCGGTGGTCCCGCCGGGCGTGGCTGCGTGCGTCGAGGGGGCCTCCGGATGTGGCCCGGTCGCGCGGCTCTCGGCCCGCCTCGGGCGTGTGGCCGGTGACCGCACGGGCGTGCGGGCCAGGGGCCTGCCCGGGGCGTTCGGGGTCGGGCGGGTCCCGGGCCCGCGCAGGCGCGCCGGGCCGGGGCGGGCCGGACTTGTGCGGGCTCCGTCCCCGCCCCCGGTGGTCCCGCCGGGCGTGGCTGCGTGCGTCGAGGGGGCCTCCGGATGTGGCCCGGTCGCGCGGCTCTCGGCCCGCCTCGGGCGTGTGGCCGGTGACCGCACGGGCGTGCGGGCCAGGGGCCTGCCCGGGGCGTTCGGGGTCGGGCGGGTCCCGGGCCCGCGCAGGCGCGCCGGGCGTGGCGGCGCGCGTCGAGGGGGCCTCCGGGGCAGGGCCGGCCGCCTCGTCAGGCCGGTTCCGCCACCGTCCGCCCCAGGGCGCGCAG
This sequence comes from Streptomyces sp. BB1-1-1, assembly GCF_031597775.1. Lineage (NCBI taxonomy): Bacteria > Bacillati > Actinomycetota > Actinomycetes > Kitasatosporales > Streptomycetaceae > Streptomyces > Streptomyces sp. BB1-1-1. Next base: position 6,589,523 of record NZ_CP134203.1, read on the forward strand.
GAAGCCGTCCGTCGTCGTCCGGTCCCGTACCGCCAGGCGCAGCCACTCCTCGCCCAGCCCCGGGAACGTGTCCCCGCGCCGCACCGCGTACCCGAGGCCGCGCAGCCGGTGGCGTACCGCGGCGGCGTGCGGGAGGCGGACGAGGACGAAGGGGCCCTCGGCGGGGGCGACGGCCCGCAGCCCGGCGTCCGCGAACTGCGCCAGCCCGGCGACGAGATGGCCCCGGTCCGCGGCGATGCGGTGGGCGGCGTGGGCGGCCTCCGCCAGGGCCCGGGGGGCCACGCACGCCTCGGCCGCCGCCAGCGCGGGCGTGGACACGGGCCACAGCGGCTGCGCGCGCTCCAGGTCGGTGATCGTCTCAGGCGCCGCCAGGACGTATCCGATGCGCAGCCCGGCCAGCCCCCACGTCTTCGTGAGGCTCCGCAGGACGACCAGTCCGGGCACATCCGTACGCCCCGCCAGCGCCTCCCGCTCGCCCGGCACCGCGTCCATGAAGGCCTCGTCCACGACCAGCGTCCGCCCCGGGCGGGCCAGTTCCGTGATCGTGGCCGCCGGGTGCAGTACCGACGTCGGGTTCGTCGGGTTGCCGATCACCACCAGGTCGGCGTCCTCCGGGACGGCCGCCGGGTCCAGCCGGAAGCCGTCCGCCTCCCGCAACAGCACCCGGTCGACCGTGTGCCCCGCGTCCCGCAGCGCCGCCTCCGGCTCCGTGAACTGGGGGTGCACCACGACCGGCCGGCGCACCTTCAGCGCCCGCGCCAGCAGCACGAACGCCTCCGCCGCACCCGCCGTCAGCAGCACCCGTTCCACCGGCAGCCCGTGCCGCGCCGCCACCGCCGCCCGCGCGGCCCGCCCGTCCGGGTAGGCCGCGAGGGAGCCGAGCGAGGCGGCGACGTGCTCGCGCAGCCAGGCCGGGGGCGTGTCCGCGCGGACGTTCACCGCGAGGTCCACCAGGGCGGAGCCGTCGTCGCGGACCTCGGTGTCCCCGTGGTGCCGCAGATCAGGACCGGCGGCCTCAGTGTGCATGGGAGTGTGCGTGTCCATGCCCGTGATGGTGCCCGTGGTGGTGATGGCCGTCGTCGTCGGGGTGGAAGTGCGGCTGCTGCGGCAGTCCCACCTTGTCCTCGAACCCCGGCAGCGCGATCCGGTACACGCACGAGTCGCAGTTCATCCGGAGATCGCCCTTCACCGCCTCCTCGTAGCGCTCCCACACCAGGTCGAGCAGCTCCGGCTCCGGCCCGATCACGTCGGCCGACCGGACCTCCGTCTCCGGGTGCGCGGCGGCCCACTCCTCGGTCTGGTGCCGGACCCGGTCCGGGAGGATGCCGGTGAACAGGAAGTACGGCAGGACCACGACCCGCCGCGCCCCCAGCCGCACACACCGGTCCAGGCCGCCCGGCACGTCCGGCTTCGCCAGCGACACGAACGCCGTCTCCACGGCCGCGTACCCGCGCCCCTCCCACAGCAGCCGCGCCGCCTTGAACACCTCGGCGTTGGCGTCCGGGTCCGTCGACCCGCGCCCGACCAGCAGCACGGTCACCTCGGCGGGGTCCCAGGACGGGTCGACCGCCTCCGCCAGCCGCCGCTCCAGCACCCGCAGCAGCGCCGGGTGCGGGCCCAGCGGACGCCCGTACGTGTACGAGATGCCGGGGTGCCGCTCCTTCTCGCGGGAGAGCGCCGCCGGGATGTCGCCCTTGGCGTGCCCGGCGGACACCAGCATCAGCGGCACCGCGGCGAACCGGCGCACACCGCGCTCGACCAGCTCGGCGACCGCCTCGCCCAGCGGCGGCGGGGACAGCTCGATGAAGCCGCCCGCGACGGGCAGTTCGGGGTGGCGGCGGCCCAGCTCGCGCACGAAGTCGCGGAACGCCTCGGCTCCGGCCTCGTCCCGGGTGCCGTGTCCGGCGATGAGCAGGGCGGGCGGGGGGGTGGTCACGATTTCTCCTCGGAGTGCGAATCGGCGTACGGATCGACGTACGGAGTGGGGTGGTACAGCAGGGCGTTCAGCGCGGCCGCGGCGACCGCCGAACCGCCCTTCTCGGACACGTTGCTCACGGCGGGCAGTCCGCTCTCCCGCAGCGCGGCCTTGGACTCGGCCGCCCCGACGAAGCCGACGGGCAGCCCGACGACGAGCGCGGGCGAGGCGTCGAGGGTGAGCAGCTCCTCCAGCGCGGTCGGCGCACAGCCGATCACCCAGAGCGCGCCGGGCCCGACCTGCTCGTACGCCAGCCGCATGGCGTGCGCGGAACGCGTCAGCCCGGGACCGGCGACGGCGTCCTTCAGCCGGCACACGGTCCGGCGCCGGGTGATCCCCGCCGCGACCATCTCCACGTCCACGACGACCGGCGCCCCGGCGTGCAGCGCGGCGTGCGCCTTGACCAGCTCGCCCTCGTCCATGACGAGGTCGGACGCGTACTCCAGGTCGGCGGCGGAGTGGATGACCCGCTCCACCACCGCCCGGGTCAGCGGCGGGAAGTGCGAGGTGTCCAGCCGGGCGCGCAGCCGCCGGAAGGACTCCTGCTCGATGGGGTGCACGACACGGCTCACTTCGGCTCCTCCTGCCAGCGGTAGCCGCGCGGCGTCACCATGCGCCCGGCGATCTCCCGGGTCGCGGTGTTGCCCACCGTCACGACCGTCATCATGTCGACCGTCGCCGGGTCCAGAGCGGTGAGCGTGGTCAGGCGGCTGGACTCGTCGGCCCGCGACGCGTTGCGTACGACACCCACCGGAGTCGCCGGCTCCCGGTGCTCCGCGAGGATCGCCAGCGCCTTGGGCAGCTGCCAGTCCCGGCCCCGGCTGCGCGGGTTGTAGAACGTCACGACGATGTCCGCCTCGGCCGCCGCCCGCACCCGCCGCTCGATGACCTCCCACGGCGTGTGCAGGTCGGACAGGCTGATCGACACGTGGTCGTGGCCGAGCGGCGCCCCCAGGATCGCCCCGGCCGCCAGCGCCGCCGTCACGCCCGGCACCCCGACCACGTCGATGTCGTCGGACGCCTCCGCCAGCGCGGGCGAGGCCATGGCGTACACCCCGGCGTCCCCACTGCCGATCAGCGCCACGGCGTGCCCGCGCCGGGCCTCCTCGACCGCCGTCCGGGCCCGCTCCTCCTCGGCGCCGAGCCCCGACTCCAGGACGCGCGTGCCCGGCCGCAGCAGGTCGCGGATCTGGTCGACGTACTGGTCGAGGCCGACCAGCACCGACGCCCGCCGCAGCTCCGCCTGCGCGCGCGGCGTGACCAGGTCCCGGGCGCCCGGCCCGAGCCCGACCACCGCGAGCCGCCCGCGCCCCGGCCGCCGTACCACGGCACAGGTCGCCATGGCGGGGCTCGCCGCCGACTTCCGCTTGGGCACGAGGAGTTCGCCGCCGCGCACGAGCGCCGCCGCCTCCGCGACGGACGGCGTGCCCACGGCAGCCAGCGGCGCGTCGGAGGGGTTGGGCACCTCCACGCCCGCCAGCTCCCCGGCGGAGTACGTCACCAGGGGCACGCCCAGCCGCTCGGCGGCGCCGACGATCCCGGGCTCCTGCGCCTTGGCGTCCACGGTGGCCAGCTCGGCGACCGACGCGGCGGACAGCCCGGCGTCCCGCAGCGCCGCCTCGACCAGCCCGAGCACCTCCTCGACCGGCGCGCCCTTGGAGGCGCCGACGCCGACGACCAGGGACGGCGGACGCAGGACGGCCTCGCGCTCGGCCGACTCCACCAGACGGTCCGTCAGCCGGACCGTGTACGCCCCCTCCCCGGCGACGGGCAGGGGCGGCAGCGGCCACCGCACCTCCGACCGCAGCGCGACCGGCTCGCCGTCCAGCAGCGCCCGCGAGACCCCGGCGACATCGCCCTCCACGGGCAGCCCGAGCGTGTCCAGGCCGGCCAGCCCGACGGCGTCCGTCGCGGTCGTCACCACCGGCTCGGCACCCAGCACCTCGCCGACCGCACGGGCGAGTTCGTTGGCACCGCCCCCGTGGCCGCCGACCAGCGACACGGCGAACCGCCCGCTCTCGTCGACGCACACCACACCGGGGTCGGTGCGCTTGTCGTCGAGCAACGGCGCCACGAGCCGGACCACGGCACCCGTGGCCAGGAAGCACACGAGCTGCTCGCACTCGGCGAACGCGGCCCGTACGGCGTCCGCGACGGGACCCTCGTACACGCGCGTGCGGTCCGGCCACGCCGCGGCCAGCCGGTCCCGCGCGGCCGCTCCCGCCGCGGTGGCGGAAATGAGGCCGATCAAGGGGCAACTCCTTCGGTACGGCTGTGCGGCCTCACGCCCCACAGCAGGAAGACGGGATTGGTCGCCGCGAGCCGGGTCACGTCCCCCGGCAGCGGCGCGAGCCGGGACGACTGCAACAGCACCCCGTCGCACTCCAGCCCGGCGTCGAGCAGCGCCCCGCGGACCGCCGGCACCCGGTCCAGCGCGGCCATGGCGACGACCACGGCCCGCCGCGCCCGCCGCGCGCACTGCGCGACGATCACGGGCAGTTCGCGCCCGCCGCCGCCGACGAACACCGCGTCGGGGTCGTCCAGGTCGGACAGCACCGTAGGCGCCGCCCCGTGCACCACCCGGACGTCGACACCGTGCGCGGCGGCGTTGGCGCGGACGCGCGCGACACCGTCCGGTGTCTTCTCGACGGCGGTGACGGCGGCGCCCAGCCGCGCGCACTCCACGGCGACCGACCCGGAGCCCGCGCCGACGTCCCAGACCAGGTCACCGGGGCGAGGACCGAGCCGGGCCAGCGCCAGTGCCCGCACCTCGAACTTGGTGATCATCGAGTCGCGGTGCGCGAACTCGGCCTCGTCCAGCGCCCACCCGGCGGCTTCCGGCCGCGGCGGCCCGGCGACCGTCCGCACCGGCCCCAGCGTCCGCGCCTCGTCCAGGCACAGCACCACGCTCACCGCCGCCCCCCAGTCACGGACGGCGGCCTCGGCGGGCGTCACCCGCTCTACGCGCTCCTCGGCGGACCCCAGCGCGGAGGCGACGACGAGGACCCGTGGGTCGGCGCGCAGCGCGGCCCCCAGCTCCGCCGGACCGGCCCCGGGCCCCGTCAGCACGGCGACCTTGGGGTGCGCGCGGCACACGTTCACCGCCGTCCGCAGCTCCCGCCCGTGCGCACTGGCCACCACCGCGTCGTCCCACGGCAGCCCGACCCGCGCGAACGCGGCGGCGACGGAGGAGACACCGGGCCGGACGTCGAGCCGCTCCGGCCCGAATCGCTCGGCCAGCGCCCGCACGATCCCGAAGAACCCCGGGTCCCCGGAGGCCAGTACGACGACCGCCCGCTCCTTCGCGACGTACTCCGCGACCGTGTCCAGGGCGGGCGCCAGCGCCCCGAGGACGACCCGCTCGGCCCCCTCCGGCAGCCGTACGGCGTCCAGATGCCGCCGCCCGCCGACGACCAGCTCCGCACCGGCGGCGACGTCCGCGCCGGGCGGCGCGCCGGCCCCCATCCCCACCACGGTGATCACGTGCTCGCACCCCGCGTGCGCAGCTCCCTGCGAGCCTCCGGGTCGGCCTTCCGATAGCCGTGGAAGTGCCCCGGGTGGTACAGGTGCGAGCGGGTGCCGTGCGCGTCGAGAGCCGGGCCGACCAGGAAGAGGGTGTGCTTCCAGAGCTTGTGCTCCTTGACCGTCTCCTCCAGCGTGCCGATCGTGCACCGCACGACCAGCTCCTCCGGCCAGGTGGCCTGGTAGGCGACGACCACCGGGGTCTCGGTCGGGTAGCCGCCCTCTAGCAGCTCCCGCACCAGCTGGCCGCTGCGGGCCGCGGACAGGAAGATCGCCATGGTGGTGCCGTGCTTCGCGAACTCGCGGACCTCCTCCCCGGGCGGCATCGGCGTCTTGCCGCCGCCGAGCCGGGTGAGGACGACGGACTGCGCGACCTCCGGGATGGTCAGCTCCCGCCGCGCGAGCGCGGCGACCGCGGAGAAGGCGGAGACGCCGGGCACGATCTCGGTCGCGATGCCGATCTCCGCGCACCGGTCGAGCTGCTCCTGCGTGCCGCCCCACAGCGCCGGGTCGCCGGAGTGGATGCGGGCCACCCGCAGGCACTCCTCGCGTGCCCGCCGGTAGACGGCGACGACGTCCTCCAGCGACATCGTCGCCGAGTCCAGGATCTCCGCGTCCTCGCGCGCGTGCTGGAGGACCTCCGCCTGGACCAGGCTCGCCGCCCAGATCACGACATCGGCCTCGGCGATGGCACGCGCGGCGCGGAACGTCAGCAGGTCGGCGGCGCCGGGACCGGCACCGACGATGGTCACCTTGCCGGGGGAGGCGTCGGCCGCGGGAACACCGGCAACGGAAGCCTCGGGAGCCACGGAAGCCATGGGATGGGGTCCTTTCCTACGCATATTTACTGCGGTTGTCGCTGTCGTGCGCACGGATACGCGCTCTGATCGGATAGCAAGGGCCCATGGCGGTCTTCGTCGCGCTCGGCGCGTTCCTGATGACGCTGGCCGGCGGCTGGACGGCACAGCGCGTGACCGACCGGCGCCACCTGGTCCTGGGCCTGGCCGGCGGCCTGATGCTGGGCGTGGTCGGCCTCGACCTGCTGCCGGAGGCGCTTCAGGCGGCGGGCGACGAGGTGTTCGGCGTGCCCGAGGCACTGCTGCTCTTCGTCGCCGGATTCCTGCTCGCGCACCTGGTGGAACGCCTGCTGGCCGCCCGCCGTGCCGCGCACGGCGCCGACGAGCTCGGGCAGCGTTCGCCCCAGGTGGGCCTGACGGCCGCCGCCGCGATGGTCGGGCACAGCGCGATGGACGGCGTGGCGATCGGCGCGGCCTTCCAGGTCGGCGGCGGCATGGGCGCGGCGGTCGCGATGGCCGTGATCGCCCACGACTTCGCGGACGGCTTCAACACCTACACGCTGACCAGCCTGTACGGGAACGCCCGCCGCCGCGCGGTCGCGATGCTGTTCGCCGACGCCGTGGCGCCCGTGGCCGGTGCTGCCTCGACCCTCCTCTTCTCGATCCCGGAAGGTGTACTCGGCGCGTATCTCGGCCTGTTCGGCGGCGTACTGCTCTACCTCGCCGCCGCCGAGATCCTCCCCGAGGCCCACCACGAGCATCCCGCCCGCTCGACCCTGCTGTGCACGGTCGCCGGCGCGGCGTTCATCTGGCTGGTGGTGGGCGTGGCGGAGTGACGAACCCCGGTTCACAACTTGCCGCCCCGCCCGCCCTCGCGCCGGGCGGGCGCGATGAGCGTCGAGAGATAGGGCAGCGGCTCGCCGTCCAGCTCGGCCGCCGCCCGTACGGACTCCTCCGGCAGCCCGAGCGCCGACCCCCACACGGCGTCGTCCAGCCGCCCGGTCTCCCGCAGCGCCTCGGCGACCTCGGCCGCCTGCCGGCCGAACTTGTAGGCGACGACCGTGCCCGGCCCGTTCAACGCGTCCTTGAGCACGGCGGCCCCCGCGGTGACCGGCACCAGCGTCAGCGGCTCGGTGCCCTCCGTCAGCACGGCACCCGACCGCGCCGCGAGGTCCTGCATGGCGGTGATCCCCGGCACGGTCTCCACGACGGTGCCCGGCACGAGGTCGCCGACGGTCTGCGCGAGATAGGTGAAGGTCGAGTACACGTTGGGATCGCCGATGGTGGCGAAGGCGACGCTGCCGTGCTCCCGCAGCAGAGCGGCGACCCGCTCCCCGGCCGCGTCCCACGCGGCCTCGCGCCGGGCCCGGTCGGTGCGCTCGTTCAGCGCGAACACGACCCGCACGACCTTCTCGGCGCCCACGTAGTGCAGCACGGTGGCTTCCGCCCGCCCCCGCTCCCCAGTGTCCATCACGGGCACGACGACGACCTCGGCGGCCCGCAGCGCGTTGACCCCCTTGACGGTCACCAGCTCGGGGTCCCCGGGCCCGACCCCCACCCCGATCAGCCTGCTGCTCATGACGTCCGGCACCTCTCCACGAACCGACGGGCGACACCGGGCTCGGACGCCCAGTGCGTGTGCAGATAGCTCGCGTGCACACCGCGCTCCACAAATCCCTCGACGCGCCGCTCGGGCGCCCGCATCCCCCACGCCGGTGCCGCCCCGGCCCCCGGCTCCACCACGGTCCGGTGGAACTCGTGCCCCCGCATCCGCGTCCCCGCGACGGCCAGCGCACTGTCGGTGACGGCCACGGCGTCCCGGTAGCCCAGCGTCAGCCGCTCCGACATCCGCGCGGAGGCGTCCAGCACCCCGCACATCGGCAGCCCGTCCAGCTCCCGGCACAGATAGAGCAGCCCCGCACACTCGGCGGCGACGGGAGCACCGCTCGACGCCAGCTCGGCGACGGCCTTGCGCAGCGGCTCGTTGGCGGACAGCTCGGACACGTACACCTCGGGGAACCCGCCCCCTATGACGAGCCCCCGAGTGCCTTCCGGCAGCTCCTCGTCCCGCAACGGATCGAAGACGACGACCTCGGCCCCGGCGGCGGCGAGCAGCTCGGAGTGCTCGGCGTAGGAGAACGTGAAGGCCGCCCCGCCGGCAACGGCGACGCGCTTCAGCCCGTCCGGCGTCTGAGGACGAGGCCCGTCCAGGGCCGAAAGCGGGGGTCCGGGGGCGGCAGCCCCCGGGGACGGGACGGGAAGGGGCGGCGGGGGCGAGGGAACAAGCGCCTCGGCCGGGTCCCATGCCGCACAGGGCAACGCCCCGGCCCCTCGCGCCAGCGCGACCAACGCCTCCAGATCACACCCGTCGGCCACTTGCGCCGCCATCGCGGCCACGGCCTCTACCGCCTCCACGCCCCGCTCGGCAACCGGCACCAACCCGAGGTGCCGCGACGGCGTCTCCACCCGTGCGGCCCGCCGCAACACCCCCAGCACCGGCACCCCGACGGAGTCCAACGCCTCCCGCAGCAGCGCCTCGTGCCGATCCGACCCGACCTTGTTGAGGATCACACCCCCGACCCGCACCTCCGGGTCCCAGCTCACGAACCCGTGCACCAGCGCCGCCACCGACCGCGACTGCGCCGACGCGTCGACGACCAGCACGACCGGCGCGCGCAGCAGCTTGGCGACGTGCGCGGTGGACGCCAGCTCACCCTCCCCGGCGGCACCGTCGTACAGCCCCATCACACCTTCGACGACCGCGATGTCGCAGCCGCGCGCCCCGTGCAGGAACAGCGGAGCCACCAGCTCCGCCCCGCACAGGTACGCGTCCAGGTTCCGCCCCACCCGCCCCGTGGCGAGCGAGTGGTACCCGGGATCGATGTAGTCGGGCCCGACCTTGTGCGGCGACACGGCGAGCCCGCGCCCGGCGAGCGCGGCCATCAGCCCCGTGGCGACGGTGGTCTTGCCGCTGCCCGAGGAGGGCGCGGCGACGACCAGCCGGGGAACGGAGGGCGAGGTCACCACTCGATGCCCCTCTGCCCCTTCTGCCCCGCGTCCATCGGGTGCTTGACCTTGGACATGTCGGTGACGAGGTCGGCGAACTCCACCAGCTTCTCCGGGGCGTTCCGCCCGGTGATCACGACGTGCTGGGTCCCGGGCCGGTCCCGGAGCACGGACACGACCTCGTCGGTGTCGATCCACCCCCAGTGCATCGGGTAGGCGAACTCGTCCAGCACGTACAGCTTGTACGTCTCGGCGGCGAGGTCCCGCTTGACCTGCTCCCAGCCCTCCCGGGCCTTCTCCTCGTTGTCCATCTGCGCGTCGCGCTGGACCCAGGACCAGCCCTCGCCCATCTTGTGCCAGTCGACGGACCCGCCCTCACCGCTGGCGCCCAGCACCCGCAGCGCGTTCTCCTCGCCGACCTTCCACTTCGCCGACTTGACGAACTGGAACACCCCGATCGGCCACCCCTGGTTCCAGGCCCGCAGCGCCAGCCCGAAGGCGGCGGTCGACTTGCCCTTCCCCACACCCGTGTGCACGACGACCAGCGGACGGTTCCGCCGCTGACGCGTCGTCAGCCCGTCGTCCGGTACGACACTCGGCTTGCCCTGCGGCATTACGCGGCCCTCCTGCTGCCCTGAACGTCCTTCACCAGACCGGCGATGGAGTCCGCCCGCAGCTCGTCGAGCGTCACCGCCGTACCGCCCAGCTCACCCGCGAGCTGCCCGGCCAGCCCCAGCCGCACCGGCCCCGACTCGCAGTCCACGACGACGGAGGCGACCCCGTCGGCCGCGAACAGCCGCGCCGCCCGCCCGGCCAGCGCGACCGGCTCGGGGCCGCCCGTCGCCCGCCCGTCCGTCACCACCACGACCAGCGCCCGCCGCGCCGGGTCCCGCAGCCGCTCCACCCGCAGCACCTCATGGGCGCGCAGCAGCCCGGCCGCCAGCGGCGTCCGCCCGCCCGTCGGCAGCGACTCCAGCCGGACCGCCGCCGCGTCCACCGACGAGGTCGGCGGCAGCGCGACGTCGGCGGCCGAACCCCGGAAGGTCACCAGCCCCACCTTGTCCCGCCGCTGGTAGGCGTCGAGCAGCAGCGACAGCACGGCACCCTTCACGGCGCTCATCCGCTGCCGGGCCGCCATCGACCCGGAGGCGTCCACGACGAACAGCACGAGGTTGCCCTCACGCCCCTCACGCGTCGCCTGCCGCAGATCGTCCCGGCGCACCACCAGCCCGCGCCCCGACCGGCCCCGCGCCCGCTGGTGCGGCGCCGCCGCCTGCACCGTCGCCGCCAGGTGCAGCTTGGTCAGCGCACCCTGGGGCCGGCGGGCCCCGGTGGTCCGCCCGTGCTCGGTCCGCGCCCGCGAACGCCGCCCGGCGGCGCCCTCGCCGAGTCCGGGCACGCTCAGCACCTTCGTGCGGAACGGCTCGGCGGCACGCGCGGGGGACTGCTCACCGGCACCGCCGCCGGAAGGCTGCGGCTCTCCGCCCTCACCGGCCTCGGGCCGCGCGGCGGTGTCACCATCGCCCTGCGGGGCGTCGTCGGGCTCCGGCTGCCCACCACCGGGACCGCCGGGCCCCGGATCGGGATCGTCGTCGCCGTCCTCGCCCGGCCCGCCGAACTCCTCCAGCGTCTCGTCGAGCTTGTCCTCGTCCAGACCCGGCGCGTCGAACGGGTTGCGCCGCCGACGGTGCGGCAGCGCCAGCAGCGCGGCCTGCCGCACGTCCTCCGCCAGTACGTCGGTACGCCCGGCCCAGGCCGCCAGCGCGGTGGCCGTCCGCGCCATCACGATGTCGGCCCGCATGCCGTCCACCTCGAAGGCGGCACAGGTCGCGGCGATCTGCCGCAGCGCCCCGTCGCCGAGCCGCACCGAGGGCAGCAGCTCCCGCGCCGCCACGATCCGGGCCCGTACGGCGGCCTCCTCGTCGGCCCAGCGCGCGGCGAACGCGGTCGGGTCGTCGTCGTGGGCGAGCCTGCGCCGTACGACCTCCACCCGCTGGTCGGGCTCGCGCGAGGCCGCGACCTCGACGGTCAGCCCGAACCGGTCGAGCAGCTGCGGCCGCAGCTCGCCCTCCTCGGGGTTCATGGTGCCGACCAGCAGGAACCGCGCCGCGTGCCGCACCGACACGCCCTCGCGCTCGACGTACGAGGCGCCCATCGCGGCGGCGTCCAGCAGCAGGTCGACCAGGTGGTCATGGAGCAGGTTGACCTCGTCGACGTACAGGATCCCGCGGTGCGCGTCGGCCAGCAGGCCCGGCTCGAAGGCCTTCACGCCCTCCGCGAGCGCCCGCTCGATGTCGAGGGCGCCGACGAGCCGGTCCTCGGAGGCGCCGACGGGGAGTTCCACCATGCGCGCCGGCCGGGACGCGAAGGCCCCCGGCTCGTGCGGGCCGTCCGGGCAGCCCGGGTCGGGCGCGTCCGGATCGCAGGAGAACCGGCATCCGGAGACGACGTCCACCTCCGGCATCAGCGCCGACAGCGCTCGCACCGCCGTGGACTTGGCGGTGCCCTTCTCGCCGCGCACCAGCACACCGCCGACCGCCGGGGAGACGGCGTTCAGCAGCAGCGCGAGCCGCAGGTCGTCCTGGCCGACAACGGCCGTGAACGGGAACGGGGTACTCACTTCTCGTCGCCCTCCAAGTCGCCCTCGAGCTCCAGATAGGTGGCGCGCAGCCGCTCCAGCGTCTCCGCGTCCGGTTCGGCCCACAGACCGCGGTCGGCGGCCTCCAGCAGCCGCTCGGTGATGCCGCGCAGCGCCCACGGGTTGGACGTCTTCATGAAGTCCCGGTTCTCCGGGTCGAAGACGTACTCGGCGCTGAGCTTCTCGTACATCCAGTCGTCCACGACCCCGGCCGTGGCGTCGTACCCGAAGAGGTAGTCCACGGTGGCCGCCATCTCGAAGGCGCCCTTGTAGCCGTGCCGCCGCATCGCCGCCATCCAGCGCGGGTTGACCACGCGGGCCCGGAAGACCCGGTGGGTCTCCTCGCCCAGCGTCCGGGTCTTCACCTGGTCGGGGGTGGCCGAGTCGCCGACGTAGGCCTCCGGGCTCGTCCCCGTCAGGTGCCGCACCATGGCGACCATGCCGCCGTGGTACTGGAAGTAGTCGTCGGCGTCGACGAGGTCGTGCTCACGCGTGTCCACGTTCTTCGCCGCGACCGCGATCCGCCGGAACGCCGTCTCCATGTCCCCGCGCGCCGCCCGCCCGTCCAGCCCGCGCCCGTAGGCGTAGCCGCCCCACACCGCGTACACCTCGGCGAGGTCCGCGTCGGAGCGCCAGTTGCGGGCGTCGATCAGCGGCAGCAGACCGGCGCCGTACGCGCCCGGCTTGGAACCGAAGATGCGCGCCGTCGCCCGCCGCCGGTCGCCGTGCTCGGCGGTGTCCGCGTCGGCGTGGGCGCGCACGTAGTTCTGGTCGGCGGGTTCGTCCAGCTCCGCCACCGCCCGCACCGCGTCGTCGATCAACCCCACGACGTGCGGGAACGCGTCCCGGAAGAAGCCCGAGATGCGCACCGTGACGTCGACGCGCGGCCGGCCCAGCTCGGCCGGGGGCACGATCTCGAAGCCGGTGACGCGGCGTGAGGCGTCGTCCCAGACCGGACGGCAGCCCAGCAGCGCCAGGATCTCGGCGATGTCGTCGCCCTGGGTGCGCATCGCGGACGTGCCCCACACCGTGAGGCCGACGGACTTCGGGTACTCGCCGGTGTCGCTCAGATAGCGCTGGATCAGCGAGTCCGCGAGGGACTGCCCGACCTCCCAGCTCAGCCGGGACGGGATCGCCTTCGGGTCGACGGAGTAGAAGTTCCGGCCGGTCGGCAGCACGTTGACCAGCCCGCGGGTCGGGGAGCCCGACGGACCCGCCGGGACGTAACCGCCGTCCAGCGCCCGCAGGATGTGCCCGATCTCGTCCGTCGTCCGGGCGAGCCGCGGCACGACCTCGGTGCAGGCGAACTCCAGGACGGCCACGGCGTCGGGAAGTTCGGTGCGGAGCACCTCCCGCACGAGCGGGGCGCTCTCCGCGACCGCCCAGCCACGCTCCTCCATGCCCTCGGCGATCCGCCGGCACAGCTGCTCCAGCAGGTCGATCGCGTCGGCGGCGCTGCGGGACGGCCCCTCGACCAGGTCCGTCAGCTCCACCGGCACCTTCACCGGCGCGCCCGGCTCGGCCAGCAGCTCCTTCTCCACCAGCCCGAAGTGCCCGGCCAGCGCGGCCCGCAGGCCCGGCAGCGCGTTCGCCTGCCCGCCCCACACCTGCGAGGCCCGCAGCACCGCCAGCACGAGGTTCACACGCGGCTCGCCGACCGGGCCGCCGCCCAGGATGTGCAGGCCGTCGCGGATCTGCACGTCCTTGATCTCGCACAGATAGCCGTCGATGTGCATGACGAACTCGTCGAACGCGTCGTCGTCCGGCTGGTCGTCCACGTGCAGGTCGTGGTGCAGCTCCGCCGCCTTGACCAGCGTCCAGATCTGCGCGCGGACCGCCGGCGCCTTGACCGGGTCCAGGTCGGAGACGAGCGCGTACTCGTCGAGCAGCTGCTCCAGCTTGGCCAGGTCGCCGTACGTGTCGGCGCGCGCCATCGGCGGTACGAGGTGGTCGACCACCGTCGCGTGCCCGCGCCGCTTGGCCTGCGTGCCCTCGCCGGGGTCGTTGACGATGAACGGGTAGATCAGCGGCAGGTCGCCCAGCACCGCGTCCGGCGCGCAGCCCGCGCTCAGCCCGAGGCCCTTGCCCGGCAGCCACTCCATCGTGCCGTGCTTGCCCATGTGCACGATCGCGTCGGCGCCGAAGCTGTTGTCCAGCCAGCGGTAGGCCGCCATGTAGTGGTGCGACGGCGGCATGTCCGGGTCGTGGTAGATCGCGATCGGGTTCTCGCCGAAGCCGCGCGGCGGCTGGATCATGACCACGACGTTCCCGAACTGCAGCGACGCGAGCACGATGTCGTCCCCGTCGACGTACAGCGAACCCGGCGGCTCGCCCCACGCCTGGCGCATGCCCTCCCGCAGCTCCGGGTCCAGCTTCTCGAACCACGCCCGGTAGTCGGCCAGCGGCACCCGCGCGGGCGCCGCCGCCAGCTGGTCCTCCGTCAGCCACTCGACGTCGTGGCCGCCGGCGGCGATCAGCCGGTGGATCAGCTCGTCGCCGCCGGACGGGTAGTCGGTGAGGGAGTACCCGGCGTCCCGCAGCGCGTCCAGGACCCGCACCGCGGAGGCCGGGGTGTCCAGCCCCACCGCGTTGCCGACGCGGGAGTGCTTGGTCGGGTACGCGGTGAAGACCAGCGCCAGCTTCTTGTCGGCGTTCGCCTTGTGCTTCAGCGCCGCGTGCCGCACGGCGATCCCGGCGACCCGCCCGGCCCGCTCGGGATCGGCGACGTACACCGGTACGTCGTCCGGCCCCTGCTCCTTGAAGGAGAACGGCACCGTGACCAGGCGCCCGTCGAACTCCGGGATCGCGACCTGCATCGCCGCGTCCATGGGGGAGAGGGCGGCGTCGGACGCCTCCCAGGCGGCGCGGGAGGAGGTGAGGCAGAGCCCTTGCAGCACCGGGACGTTCAGGTCGGCCAGCGCCCCGATGTCCCAGGCCTCCTCGTCGCCGCCGGCCGAGGCCTGCGAGGCGTGCGTGCCGCCGGCCGCGAGGACGGTGGCGACCAGGGCGTCGGCCCGGCCCAGCAGCTCGTACAGCCCGGGGTCCGCGCCGCGCAGCGAACCGCAGTAGACGGGCAGGGCGTTGGCGCCGTGCGCCTCGATCGCGTCGCACAGCGTGTCGACGAAGGCGGTGTTGCCGCTCAGCTGGTGGGCGCGGTAGAAGAGCACGCCGACCGTCGGGCGGCCCTGCGCGATGGCCCGTGAGCCGTGGACGCCGAACTCCGGCATCTTCTCCGGCTCGTCGAAGCCCTCGCCGGTCAGCAGCACGGTGTCGGAGAGGAACCGGGCGAGCTGGGTGAGGTTGGCGGGCCCGCCCTCGACGAGGTAGCGCAGCGCCTCCGCCACCACCCCGGCCGGCACCGACGACTCGGCCATCAGTTCCGCGTCCGGCACGCTCTCGCCGCCCAGCAGGACCGTCGGGATGCCGGCGGCCTTCAGCGCGGCGAGCCCGTCCTCCCAGGCGCGCTTGCCGCCCAGCAGGCGTACGACGGCGACGTCCGCGCCGTCGACGAGCCCCGGCAGCTCCTCCGTCACGTCGACCCGGGTCGGGTTGCCGATCCGGTAGGCGGCCTCCGACGCGCGGGCCGCCAGGAGGTCCGTGTCGGCGGTCGACAACAACAACACTGTGCTCATGCGGGCGCTCCCGGTGGAATGAAGGGCAGTCCTTGCGGCGCGCCGGACTCGATGAGCCGCCACAGCGCGTCCGTGTCCGCGTGGTGTTCGATCAGGTCGCCGAGCCGGTCGAGCTGCTCCTCGCGCAGCGCGGCGAACGAGGTGTCGGGGGCCGGCACGAAGCGGCGGCCCGCGGCGGCGGCCACCTCGCGCAGGAAGGCCCGCCGGAAGCCGTCCGACTCCAGCGAGCCGTGCCAGTGCGTGCCCCAGGTCTGGCCGACCCGGCAGCCGTCCAAGAAGGGTGCGCCGCCGGTGACTTCGGCGACCCCGTGGTGGATCTCGTACCCCTCGACGTGCTCGCCGAGGGCCTCGCCCACCGGCCGGGTGAGGGTCTTCTCGCGGGCGAACCGCACCCGCACGGGCAGCACTCCGAGCCCGTCCACGTGCCCGGCCCGGGACTCGACCTCGTCCTCGATGTGCTCGCCGAGCAGCTGGAAGCCGCCGCAGATGCCCAGCACGGGCCGCTGTTCGGCCACCCTGCGCGCGATGGCGTCCGCGAGCCCCCGCTCCCGCAGCCACTGAAGCGCCCGGACCGTCCCGCGCGTCCCCGGCACGATCACGAGGTCCGCGTCGGCCAGCTCCTCCGGCCGGTCCACGAACCGCACCACGACACCCGGCTCGGCGGCGAGCGCGTCCACGTCCGTGAAGTTGGACATCAGCGGGATCGCGCAGACAGCGACCCGCAGCACGTCCTCGCCGACCGGCGGCGCGACGACCGACTCGCGCACCGTCCCGCGCAGGGAGACGCGCAGTCCATCCTCCTCGTCGATGCCGAGCCCGTGTCGGAACGGCAGGACGCCGTACGTGTGCCGTCCGGTGAGCCCGTGCAGCATCTCGAGACCCGGTTCCAGCAGCGACACGTCACCCCGGAACTTGTTGACGAGGAACCCGGCGACCAGTGCCTGGTCCTCGGGCGCGAGCAGCGCCACCGTCCCGAAGCACGAGGCGAAGACCCCGCCCCGGTCGATGTCGCCCACCACGAGCACGGGCAGCCCGGCACCCCGGGCGATCCCCATGTTCACGATGTCCGTCCGGCGCAGGTTGATCTCGGCCGGACTGCCCGCCCCCTCACAGATCACCGCGTCATACGTGCCCCGCAGCTCGGCCAGACAGTCGAGCACCGTGCCGAGCAACTGCCGCTGCCGCCCGCCGTGGTAGCCGCGGGCGCTCATCTCGCCGACCGGCTTGCCGAGCAGCACGACCTGGCTGCTGCGCTCGCCGCCCGGCTTGAGCAGCACCGGGTTCATCAGCGCGGTCGGCTCCACGCGGCACGCCTGGGCCTGCATGGCCTGCGCCCGCCCGATCTCTGCGCCCTCGCGGGTGACGAAGGAGTTGAGCGACATGTTCTGCGCCTTGAAGGGCGCGACCTTGACGCCCTGCCGCACCAGCCAGCGGCAGATCCCGGCGGTGACGACGCTCTTGCCGGCGTCGGAGGTGGTGCCGGCGACGAGGAGGCCACCGTTCATGACGTACGTCCCTTCTTGAGGAGGCGACCGCTCACGACGTACGCCCCTTCCCGACGGCCCCGCGCGCGATCAGCCGCGCGCCCGCGCACACGCCGAGCGCCAGCCAGCCCACGCGCCGGGAGAGCCGGACGGCCCGGTCGATGTCGCCGGAGCCGGCCCGGACGGCGCGTCCCGCCGCCCCGTTGAGGACGGGCCGGTGCTCCACCCGCCCGCCGTAGGAGAGCGTTCCGCCGAGCCGCACGCCCAGGGCGCCCGCGAACGACGCCTCCACGGGGCCCGCGTTGGGGCTCGGGTGCTGTGCGGCGTCGGCGCGCCAGGCCCGTACGGCGCCGCGCGGATCGCCGCCGGCCACGGTGGTCAGTACGGCGGTCAGCCGGGCGCCCGGCCAGCCCGCGAGGTCGTCGAGGCGGGCCGAGGCCCAGCCGTACCGCCGGTACCTGGGGGACTTGTGGCCGACCATGGCGTCCAGGGTGTTCACGGCCCGGAAGCCGAGCAGTCCGGGCACTCCGCCGACCGCGCCCCACACCAGGGCGCCCACGACCGCGTCCGAGGTGTTCTCGGCGACGGACTCCACGACGGCCCGGGCGATCCCGTCGGCGTCCAGCGCCTGCGGGTCCCGCCCGCACAGGTGCGGCAGCCGCGTCCGGGCCGCCTCGACGTCGCCGGCCTCCAGGGCACGGCCGATCGCGCGGGCCTCACGGGCGAGCGAGGTGCCGCCGACGACGGCCCAGGTGGCGGCGCCGGTCAGGGCGACGGAGGCGGCGGGGGAGCGGCGTACGGCGCGTGTGGCGGCCGTTCCGAGGGCGGCGGCGCCTCCGGCGCACACGGCGGTGTGCAGCGCGCCCCAGCCCCGGTGGTCCCGCCACAGCACCCGTTCCACGGCACCGGCGGCACGGCCGAACGCGGCGACCGGATGTCCGCGGCGCGGGTCGCCGAGGAGGAGGTCACCGAGAAGGCCGGCGGCGGCGCCGTACGCGAAGACGCGTTCGGCGCGCACGGCTCAACCGGCCGTGGGGCGGGAGAGCGTGTCGCTGGTGTACCCGGAACCGGTGTACCCGGGACCGCTGTGCCTGGAACCGCAGCCGCGCATGGCGATATGTCCTCACTCAGGGTGTCCGCGCCCTGGTTAGAAGAGACCGGCGGTGAGAGTTCCTGGCTCCCGGGGGCTGTACCCCGGTCACAGTGGCGGGACCGCGCCGGATTCGCACCGGGCTTCCTCTCCTGCCGCCGTATTGGCTCCGGCAGTCCACCACGGCCCGCGAACACCCGTCAACCTGGCGTTGACCTGCGGCGGGGGAGTGTGCGAAGCCCCACACACGGGCGGTGTGCGCCGGCACGAGAAGAGGCGGGGCGCGGGACGGTCGGTGTCCGTCCCGCGCCCCGCCTCACAAGGGGATGCGCGCGGTGCCCGCGCGTGGTCGCTCAGGCGACGATCAGGTAGATGCCGTACGCCACTGCGGCCGCGCAGGCCGCGAAGCAGGCGTACGCGCCGGTGACCGCGAGGGCCGCGGAGCCGCCCTGTGCGGCCGCCCGCTCCTGGCGGGAGAGGCCGACGATGCCGAGGGTGAACAGGCCCACCAGGGCCACGGTGGCCACGAGGCTGACCCCGAAGACGGAGCCGAGAGCTGCCCAGTCGATGCTCATGGAGTTCGCTTTCCTTCGTACCCGGGGCGCGGGCTCAGACGGAGGTGGTGGCCGAGGGGGCCTTGGAGTCGGACGCGGAGCCCGGGGCACCGGCCGCGGCCAGGTCCTCGGTCACGCCCGCCGGGGGCGGGGAGACGGCGGCCATCGCCGTGGTCACCACACCGGCCTCCTCGGGCTCGTCGACGACGTTGGTGTGGTCGACGATCTCGCGCCGGGAGAGCTTCCAGATGGCGGCGCTGGAGGCGACCAGGAAGACCGCGACGAGCGCGGTGCCCCAGTCACCCAGGCCGCAGACCCACTCGGCGATCGCGGCGACCAGGGCCGCGGCCGGCAGGGTCAGGCCCCAGGCGACGAACATCCGGGTGGCCGTGGACCAGCGCACCACGCCGCCCTTGCGGCCGAGGCCCGCGCCCATCACCGCGCCGGAGACCGAGTGCGTGGTGGAGAGGGAGAAGCCGAGGTGGGAGGAGGCCAGGATGACCGTCGCGGCGCTGGTCTGGGCGGCGAAGCCCTGCTGCGGCTGGAGGTCGGTCAGGCCCTTGCCCATGGTGCGGATGATGCGCCAGCCGCCGAGGTAGGTGCCGAGCGCGATGGCGATGCCCGCGGAGAGGATGACCCACATGGGCGGGTCGGAGTCGGGGGCGAGCGAGCCGCCGGCGACCAGGGCGAGGGTGATGATGCCCATCGTCTTCTGGGCGTCGTTGGTGCCGTGGGCCAGCGAGACCAGCCCGGCGGAGGCGATCTGCCCGGCGCGGTAGCCCTTGGCGGCGGCCCTGCCGTCGGCCTTGCGGCCGAGCTTGTACGTCAGCCGCGCGCCGAGCAGCGCCGCGAGGCCCGCGACGAGCGGGGCGGCGATCGCCGGGATCAGCACCTTGGTGACGAGCGCGTCGCCGTTGACCGCGCCGACGCCCGCCGAGGCGACCGCGGCACCGATCAGACCGCCCATGAGGGCGTGCGAGGAGCTGGACGGGAGCCCGACCAGCCAGGTCAGCAGGTTCCAGAGGATCGCGCCCACCAGAGCGGCGAAGATGACCTCGGGACGGATGCCGGTCTCGTCGACGAGACCCTTGGAGATCGTGTTGGCGACCTCCACCGAGAGGAAGGCGCCTACAAGGTTGAGGACGGCGGACATGGCCACCGCCACCTTGGGCTTGAGCGCACCGGTCGAAATGGTCGTTGCCATCGCGTTCGCGGTGTCGTGGAAACCGTTCGTGAAATCGAACGCGAGTGCGGTTACCACCACAATCGCGAGGATCAGCGAGAAGCTTTCCATTTACCCAGGCAATCGTTCGAGGTCATTGGCTGGACGAACGTAGGTAACCAGAGTGAACGGAAGATGAACTGGACAGGGCGTCACGGTGACCGGAACCGGCGCCGCCGCCTCCCTCTCCGTGCCCGGCCCGATGCTCTCCGGATACGTGCCTGGCAGGATCGCCGCGAGGCCGGTCGGCGGAGGTTCGTGAGGGGCGCGGAAGTGCCCGAAGGAGACGGTGACTGTGACGTATTCGCGGGTCGGAGGGGTGGGCGCGGACGAGGAACGGGCCAGGGCGGAAGCCTGGGAGGCCCTCGTCGCGACAGCCTGTCGAACGGTGGCGGACGGCCTGGTCGTGGGCACCTCCGGCAACGTCTCGGTGCGCGTGGGCGACACGGTGCTGGTCACCCCTTCGGGTGTGCCGTACGACCGTCTGGCCCCGGCCGACGCGACCGGCGTCGACCTCGACGGCCGGCAGGTGCTCGGCAGGCTCGTCCCCACCAGCGAACTGCCCATGCACCTCGCCGTGTACCGCGCCACCGACGCCCGGGCCGTCGTCCACACCCACGCCGTGCACGCGACGGCGGTCTCGCTCCTGGTCCCCGAACTCCCGCCGGTCCACTACATGACCGCCGCCCTAGGCGGCCCCGTCCGGGTCGCCCCCTACGCGGCCTACGGCACCGAAGAACTCGCCCGCCACATGCTCGACGCCCTCACCGACCGCACCGGCTGCCTCCTGCGGAACCACGGCACGATCACCTACGGCACCTCCCTCGACCAGGCCTACGACCGCACGGCCCAACTGGAGTGGATGTGCCACCTCTGGCTGACCGCCTCCTCGGTACCGGGCCGCACACCGTCACTGCTGACGGACGACCAACTGACGGAGGCGACGGAACGGCTCCGGGGGTACGGGCAACGGGGGTACGGGGAGCGGGACTGACGAACGGCTGGCTGCCGGGCGGGGCCGCGTGACGTCCGGCGGTGGGCGCGGGGTGCTGGGCGCCGGGCCCGGGGCTTCGGGCTCGCGGACGTCCGGTGACGGGAGCGGGGGCCGGGCCGCTGGGCCCGGGGCTTCGGGCTCGCGGGGCGCCGACGGGACGGCCGGTCGTCGACGCGTGTGGCCAGGGGGCGGGGGCCGGTGGTCGGTGGCGGGGGGACCTCGGGTGGGCGGGGGCGCGGCGTCGGGGGCGTCCGGGAGGGCGTAGGCCGCCCCAACGACCGGACCGTCAGCCGTCGGCCGTCGGCCGTCGGTCGCCGATCGGGCAGCCGGGCGCCGGTAGCTGATCGGGCCACCGGCCACCGGCCACCGATCGCCGGCGCGACGGCCGGCAGCCGAGCTTTCCGGCGTGGGGAGGGCGAGCCCCCGGGCGCCCGGCGCCCGGCGCACCGCACCGCCGACGCCCCCGCGGCGGAACCCGCCGTCGGCGATGCGCGTACCGCGCTGCTTCGGGGGTACCGGCAGCGGGACCGACTCATGGCTCAGGGCCCGACCGGGCGGCCGACGGGGGCTCGTCACCCCCCGCCGCCCGCCCACTGGCCGCCCAAGGACTCCAACAGGAGACTGGCCCCATGCGCACTGTCACAGCGACGGCCGCCGCCGTCACCGCGGCCCTGGCGGCCGGTGCAGCGAGCGTCGCCGCCGGCCGGCTCGCCAGCGACGCCGCGCTCAAGGCGTCTCCCGGCCGGCCCCTGCCCACCGAACCCCGGCTCACCGTGCACGGCACCGCGGCCGGGCAGATCACCCTCACCCGGGACCTGGCCGCGCTGCGCCCGGGCCGGTACGGCCTCGCCGGCGACGGCTCGCACGCGGTGGTCGGCCCGGTCCTCGGCACGGCCGAGCACGGCGCCGACACCGTCGTCCGCCGCCTCGAACGCGTCACACACGGCACCCTCGCGGCCGGCGACCGCGCGTGGTTCACCCCGAACCTGTACGTCGGAAACCCGGGCACCGCCCTCGGCCTCGAGTACGCCGACGTGGAGGTCCCGGGCGAACTCGGCCCCCTCCCGGCCTGGTTCCTGCCCGGCTCCCGCCCGACCTGGATCATCGCCGCGCACGGCCTGGGGGCCACCCGCGAGCACGCCATGAACTTCATGGCCCCCCTGCGCCGCCGGCACGTGCCGGTGCTCGCCCTCGCCTACCGCGGCGACGTCGGCGCGCCGTCCTCGCCGGACGGACTGCACCACTTCGGCGAGACCGAGTGGCGCGACCTGGACGCGGCCGTCCGCTACGCCGTCGACCACGGCGCCCGCAAGGTCGTCCTGCTCGGCTGGTCCACCGGCGCCACCATGGCCCTGCGCACGGCCGCGCTCTCCGGCGTACGCGAGCGCATCGCGGGGCTCGTGCTGGACTCCCCGGTGCTCAGCTGGGAGGCCACCCTGCGCGCCCTGGCCGCCGCCCGCCGCACCCCGGGCGCACTGCTGCCGCTCGCCGTCCGCGCCGCCCAGGGCCGCGCCGGACTGCACGCCGACAGCGACGTCCACACCGCAGGCCTCCACCGCCCGGCGGTGCCGACCCTGATCTTCCACGGCCCCGACGACGTGGTGGCCCCGTGGCGGCTCTCCCGCCGCCTCGCCGACACCCACCCGCGCCTGGTCGCCCTCCACACGGTCGAGGGCGCCCCGCACGGCGCCATGTGGAACGCCGCCCCCGACGACTACGAAGAGACCCTGCGCCGCTTCATGACCCCACTGGTGTGACCCCGCAGCAGCCCCGCCGCACCGCGGCCCACCGCCCGCCGCTCCGGTTCCGTTTAGCGCCGTACCACTGGCCTGTTCCGATGCCCCGGCGCCGTCCCGGCCCCGTGCGTCCGCCGCCCCGGACGCCCGCCGGGGCATTCCGTTTGGGTTTTCGGACCGTCAACCGGAAGACTGCACCCGTGACGTCCCGTATCCCGCGCGACTCCAGGCTCCGACTCGTCCGCCCGCGACCCCTGGCCGCCGCCCCTCCAGCGATGAACCAGCGGCGTCCGCGCCGCGCCGCGCCGCGACCCCCGGAGGGCACACCGGCCCGGTCGGAGCTGGCCAGAATGGCGCGCTCCGGTCTGGCCGACGCGGCCCGTGTCGCCCGCTGGGCCGACTCCGCCCTCGGCCCCGGCCGCGGCAGCGCGACCGCCGACGGCAAGGCCACCCTCTCCGACCCGACCGCTGCCCAAGCGGCCCGGGAACTGGGCCTGACCACCGCCAAGGTCCGCGCCGACTGGGACACCGCCCGACTCGCCGGACTGGTCGAGGTGCACGGCGGCAGCGCCCGCCCGGGCTGGCGGCTGCGCGCCTGGAACCGCGACGACAGCGCCGTACTGCGCGGCTGGGTCGCCCTCTTCGACGCCTGGTCGCTGGCCCACCCCGAGCCCGACGGGCAGGAGCCCGCCGCCGTGGCCGAGGTCATCTCCGCGATGCCCCAGGTGCTCTCCTTCCTTCAGCTGTCCGCCGGGCCCGTCCCGGTGGCGCAGCTCCTGGACCTGCTGGAGCAGCGCGTCACCGAACTGCGCACCGAGCGCTGCGAAGTGCCCTACGGCCCCCGTCTCGAACCCGGAACGCCGCAGACCGCCGCGGCCGCCGCCGCGACGCTCCCGGACGCCACCGCCGACACCCCGCTCGCCCCCCTCCTCGACTGGGCCCTGCACGCCCTCTCCTCCGTCGGCGCCCTCACCTGCGGCGACGGACACGCCACACTCACTCCGCTCGGCAGCTGGGCGGTGTGGGTCAAGCTCGAGCAGATCTGCGTCGCCGCGCAGAGCCCCGCCGGCAACATCGAGCAGTCGGCGGAGGACATGCTCCGCGGCTGCGCCCAGCTCCGCCCGAACGCCGCCCGCGCCGAGTACCGCGCCTGGCTCGCCGCCCGCCCCGTCGGCAGCGCCGTCGCCGAGCTGCTCGGCGGCGCCCGGGGCGAGGACGCCCTGCTGCGCGGCCTCGCCTTCGAGGCGCTGCGCGTCGTCGGCGCCCCCGCCGAGCCCGATGTCCGCGCCGTCCTCGACGAGCCGACGCTGCGGCCGTACGCCCTGCTGTGGCTGGCCGAGCACGACGGTGCCGACCCCGAGGACGCCCACGAGGTCCTCACCCGCCAGGAGGCCACGTGGCTGTGGGTCGACACCGCGGCCGCCGTCGCCGACCACGGTGAGGCCCCGCTGCTCGTGCGGCACCTGGAGTCCGCGGTGCAGCCCACCGTCCCGGCCCTGCTGGACGAGGTCCGGGCCGTCGGCCACCCCCGCACCGTGCAGGTCCTGGTCGCCCTCGCCGCCGCGCACCCCGACCCGGCCCTGGCCAAGGCGGTACGCAGGGCGGCCTTCCAGGTCCACACCGGAGGCAGCTGACCCCGCCCGGGCACCCGCGGCCGGAGGCCGGGGCACCTCGCCCCCGGTCGCCCGGGGGCCCCACCGCCCGAGACGTCCCCCGGCCCCCCACAACCGGGGGGACGCTTCCACGGGCGACGACTACGCGGTGCGTGGCTCCGGGAACCGATCGCGGCCGTGCACCGACCCGTGAGGCCGCCCGCCGCCCGCCCCGCGCCCCGGAACACCGCCGACCCCGCGCCGACCGACCCCGCCGCGAACCGCCGGAGGCTACCCGCGGATCTCCGGCGCGTACGTCCCGAAGCTCCAGATGTTGCCCTCCAGGTCCCGGGCCATGTAGTCCCGCGAGCCGTAGTCCTGGTCCGTCGGGGGCATGAGGATCTCCGCGCCGTGTTCCACCGCCCGCCGGTGATGGGCGTCGACGTCCGCCACCACGACGTACACCCCCGTCGTACCGGCGTTCTTCATCGCCTCGTCGAAGCGGCTGCCGGTGCCCTTCGAGCCGAGCATGATCGCGCCGTTGCCCTGGGCCAGTTCGGCGTGGGCCACCGAGCCGTCCTCGCCCTCGTACACCGCCAGTTCCGTGAAGCCGAAGGCCTGGGTGAGCTGCCGGACCGCCGCCTTGGCGTCCGCGTACAGCAGCGTCGGGTAGACGCTCGGGCGCCCGCCGTCGTTGCCTGCCATGCCGATCACTCCCTTGTGAGCCGGTAACCGGAGGAGCGGATGCCGCGAAGATCCCCAAATCCCGGAAAAACACGGAATCCAGCCCTGTCGCCCAGTCTGGCACCGCCCACTGACAACGCCCCGGACCCGCGCTCCCGAACACGGGAGCCCCGAACAAGGGACCGCGGACTCCGTATCCCGGCAAAAGCGGTTGCACGGCCCCGTTAGACTGGCCCCATGGCCATTCTCCTCGCGCATTAGACGGCGGGAAACGTCCTCAGCCGCCCATCCCGCCAACCACCCGCCCTGGAGTCTGTCCGTGATCTCCGCCTCCGGCATCGAGCTGCGCGCCGGTGCCCGCGTCCTCATCGAAAGCGCCACCTTCCGCATCGCCAAGGGCGACCGCATCGGCCTGGTCGGCCGCAACGGCGCCGGCAAGACCACCCTCACCAAGGTCCTCGCCGGCGAGGGCCAGCCCGCCGGCGGCACCGTCACCCGCTCCGGCGAGGTGGGCTACCTCCCGCAGGACCCGCGCACCGGCGACCTCGACGTGCTCGCCCGCGACCGCGTCCTGTCCGCCCGCGGCCTGGACGTCCTGATCCGCAAGATGCGCGACAACGAACAGCGCATCGCCAACGGCCAGGGCGCCACCCGCGAGAAGGCGCTCAAGCAGTACGAGCGCCAGGAGACGGAGTTCCTCACCAAGGGCGGATACGCCGCCGAGGCCGAGGCCGCCACCATCGCCGCCGCGCTCAACCTGCCCGACCGGGTGCTGGGCCAGCCCCTGCACACGCTCTCCGGCGGTCAGCGCCGCCGTATCGAGCTGGCCCGGATCCTGTTCTCGGACGCGGACACCCTGCTGCTCGACGAGCCGACCAACCACCTCGACGCGGACTCGATCGTCTGGCTGCGCGACTACCTGAAGACCTACCGCGGCGGCTTCATCGTGATCTCCCACGACGTCGACCTGGTCGAGACGGTCGTCAACAAGGTGTTCTACCTGGACGCCAACCGCTCCCAGATCGACGTCTACAACATGGGCTGGCGGCTCTACCAGCAGCAGCGCGAGGCCGACGAGAAGCGCCGCAAGCGCGAACGGCAGAACGCGGAGAAGAAGGCCTCCGCGCTGCATTCGCAGGCCGACAAGATGCGCGCCAAGGCCACCAAGACCGTCGCCGCGCAGAACATGGCCCGCCGCGCGGACAAGCTGCTGGCCGGACTGGAGGCCGAGCGGAAGTCCGACAAGGTCGCCAAGCTCCGCTTCCCCGAGCCGGCGCCCTGCGGCAAGACCCCGCTGATGGCCGAGGGCCTGTCCAAGTCGTACGGCTCGCTGGAGATCTTCACCGACGTCGACCTGGCCATCGACAAGGGCTCCCGCGTCGTCATCCTCGGCCTCAACGGCGCCGGCAAGACCACCCTGCTCCGCCTCCTCGGCGGCGTCGAGAAGCCCGACACCGGCCAAGTGATCGAGGGTCACGGCCTCAAGCTCGGCTACTACGCGCAGGAGCACGAGACCCTCGACCCCGAGCGCACCGTCCTGGAGAACATGCGCTCCGCCAACCCCGACCTCGACCTCGTCGAGGTCCGCAAGACGCTGGGCTCGTTCCTGTTCTCCGGCGACGACGTCGACAAGCCGGCCGGCGTCCTGTCCGGCGGCGAGAAGACCCGCCTCGCGCTCGCCACCCTCGTGGTCTCCTCGGCGAACGTGCTGCTGCTCGACGAGCCCACCAACAACCTCGACCCCGCCAGCCGCGAGGAGATCCTCGGCGCGCTGCGCACCTACAAGGGCGCGGTCGTCCTGGTCACCCACGACGAGGGCGCCGTCGAGGCGCTCCAGCCGGAGCGGATCATCCTGCTTCCGGACGGCGTCGAGGACCTGTGGGGCGCCGACTACGCGGATCTCGTCGCCCTGGCTTGATCGAATGGATGATCCACTGGGTATGGATCATTCGGCCGATCCGTGATCCACCATCTGTGTGAGATCTCCTCATCACGAGGTGTGTCCTACATCGATTTCGCGGCCGGACCCCCTGACGCCGGGGGTCCGGCCGCGACGCCTTTCTGACCTGGAACTTCGCGGAAAAACCCGTTCGGCGGTACGGACGTGATCCTCTGGAATCAGGGATTCCGCATGTGGGGACTCGCTCCTGTCGTCACAACCTTGTCTCATCGACCTTGCCGAATGGGTGGCCATGAAGCCCTGGAGGGGTGATCATGAGGAGACCAGAGCGCACTTCCCATGAGGAGGACCGGGTGGCCGAGACTCTGAAGAAGGGCAGCCGGGTAACCGGCGCCGCGCGCGACAAGCTCGCGGCAGACCTGAAGAAGAAGTACGACGCCGGTGCGAGCATCCGGGCGTTGGCCGAGGAGACCGGCCGCTCGTATGGCTTTGTGCACCGCATGCTCAGTGAGTCGGGTGTCACGCTCCGAGGGCGTGGCGGGGCTACCCGGGGCAAAAAGGCCACATCGGCCTGATGTTCCGGGCGGCCCCTCGACTCCGAAAGTGAAGGTGGCCACCCGGCCGGTCGTCCGACCGTCCGGGTGGTTACTGTGCAGTCACTTAGCTCTGCCGTGGTACGGCGTCGCAGCCGGCGCGCGGCGGGGACGACGACCGCACCTTTCGGAGGCACCCCATGGCTTCGCACGCCCACGACCCCGCTCCCGTACTCGACAAGGACGGCGTGCGGCTCACCGTCGACGACGCGATCGCCACGGTGACGCTGACCAACCCGGACAAGCGCAACGCGCAGAGCCCCGCTCTGTGGCGGGCGCTCACCGAGGCCGGTCGGCTGCTGCCGGGCTCCGTCCGAGTCGTGGTGCTGCGGGCCGAGGGCAAGTCCTTCTCGGCCGGGCTCGACCGGCAGGCGTTCACCCCCGAGGGCTTCGACGGCGAACCGTCGTTCATCGATCTCGCGCGGGGCGGCGACGCCGAGCTGGACGCGACCATCACCGAGTACCAGGAGGCGTTCACCTGGTGGCGGCGCAGCGACATCCTGTCGGTCGCCGCCGTGCAGGGCCACGCCATCGGGGCCGGCTTCCAGCTCGCCCTCGCCTGTGACCTGCGGGTCGTCGCCGAGGACGTGCAGTTCGCCATGCGCGAGACCAGCCTCGGCCTCGTGCCGGACCTGACGGGCACGCACCCCCTGGTGTCCCTGGTCGGGTACGCCCGCGCGCTGGAGATCTGCGCGACGGGCCGCTTCGTCATGGCCGAGGAGGCCGTGAACACCGGGCTGGCCAACCTCGCCGTGCCCGCGGACCAGCTCGACGGCGCCGTGCGCGATCTGGTGTCGGCGGTCCTCGCCGCGCCGCGCGACGCCGTCATCGAGACCAAGGCGCTGCTCCAGGGCGCCCAGCACCGGGAGTACGAGGCCCAGCGCGCCGCCGAGCGGGCCGCGCAGGCCCGCCGCCTGCGCGACCTGGCCGGGCTCGGGGAGTAGTCCGGACGCCGCGGACGACTGCTCGGGACCCTCGCGACGATCCGCCGGGCCGGGTGGCTCGGGGAGAGTCCCGGGACGGGCCCGCTCAGCCGACCGCCGTCACCAGCACCGCGACCGACGGACGGTCCGCCAGGGCCTCCGACACCGCCGCGCGGACCCGCCGGGCCACCTCCACGGCCCGGTGGTCCGCGTCCACCGCCAGCTCCACCCGGACATGGCGGCGCGCCAGGGCGGCCGGTTCCCGCGGCAGCTCCGTCACGTCCACCGGACGGCCCAGCGTCGCCGTCAGCCGGGCCACGCCCGGGACCGCCAACGCGGCGCCGGCCGCGCGGCCCTCGTCACCGTCGCCGGGCTGAGCGGCCGGGGGACGCCGCGACCCACGTCCAGGCGCCGGTTCCGGCTCCGGCTCCATGGCCGCGTCCGGATCCGGCTCCCTGGCCGCGTCCAGCAGGGCCGTCGCCCGCAGGTCCACGTCGGTCACCGTCAGACCGAGCCCTCGCGCCGCCGCCGTCAGCACGGCGCGCAGCCGGGCGGCCGTCGCCGGCAGCGGCTCGCCCGTCGCCGCGGGATCGACGGTCGCCGCGAAGTCGGCCGTCACCCGCAGCGGGCCGGGCGGCAGGGCACTCGGCGGCGGCGGTACGGCCGGTTCGTGCGCGTCGTCCCGGCCGGCGGGCGCGATGCGCAGGCCGCCCGGACGCGCGCCCGTCACGTCCCGGGCGGCGGCCAGCAGTACCTCCCGTGCCGCGCGCTCGGCGATCCACGCGCCGTCCCCCGGGCCGCCCAGCGGCAGCAACCTGCCGAGCCCCAGCTGATCCCGCACCGTCCGTGCCCACCGGTCCGCCGTCGTCATTCCTTCAGCCTGCCGCATCCACGACGCGGGATCGCGCAACCGTGCTTACGGTGGTCGAAGAAGGACGGACCGGAAGGGACTGCGGCGATGAGTGACTTGACGGAGAAGGAAACGACCGAGACCGGTGCACAGCGTGGGCAGGGCACCCGGCGCGGCGGGGGAGCCCCCGCCGACCGGGGCCGCACCACCATCGCCGACGGCGTCGTGGAGAAGATCACCGGAATGGCGGCACGTGACGTCGCCGGTGTGCACGCCATGGGCAGCGGGATGTCCCGCACCTTCGGCGCCGTGCGCGACCGGGTGCCCGGCGGCACCAAGTCCGGAGTGACACGCGGCGTGAAGGCCGAGGTCGGTGAGAAGCAGACCGCGCTCGATCTGGAGATCGTCGTCGAGTACGGCGTGTCGATCTCGGACGTCGCCGGGGACGTGCGGGAGAACGTGGTGGCGGCGGTGGAGCGGATGACCGGCCTGGAGGTCGTCGAGGTCAACATCGCGGTGAGCGACGTGAAACTGCCCGACGAGGAGGACGAGGAGCCGGAGCCCCGGATCAAGTGACGCGGACGCTGACCGAAGGGTGGACTGAGCGGTGAACGAGGTGAGCGCACCATGAGCATGGCCGTGGTCGGCTTGATCGCCGGCATGGCGCTGGGATTCGCCGGATATTTCGGCGGGTTCGGAGCCTTTCTGCTGGTGGCGGCCCTGGGAGCCGTCGGGTTCGTCGTCGGCCGCCTGCTGGAGGGGGACATGGACCTCGGTGACTTCTTCCGCAGCCGAGACGACCGGCGGCGGTGACCGGCGTGAGCGGTGGGGCCGGTGAGCTCCTCGAAACCCCGGCCGTCGTACCGCCGGGCGAGCGCGGTGCCACGCGGATCGCCGACCGGGTGGTGGCCAAGGTCGCCGCGCAGGCGGCGCGCGAGGCGGTCGGTCCGCTCCACCCGGACGCCGAACGCCCGCACGCCACCGTCGTCGTCCACCACGACACCGCCCACGTCCGGGTCCACCTGGAACTGGACTACCCGTGCGACATCGGCGCCCGCTGCGGGCGGGTGCGTCACCAAGTCGTCCAGCGGGTACGCGCGTTGGTGGGGATGGCGGTGCCGGAGGTCGCCGTCCAGGTGGAGCGGCTGCACCTGGCGGCGGAGTACGGCGCGAGACAGGGGAGGACGCGATGAGCGAGCCCCAGGGCACCGAAGGCAGCACGCGGCGCCTGCCCGTCATGGAGCCCGTCATGGAGAAGGAGCCGGCGGCCGGCACCGGACCGCCGCCCGACCCCGAGCCCGGCAGCGGACCGGCCGGCCGCTTCTGGTCGGCGCGCCGCGTCCCCGCGGGCATCGTCGCGCTGCTGCTCCTGCTCGTCGCGGGCGCCTTCCTCTACGACGTCGTCGCCGTGCGCGCCGGCCGGTCCGCCCTCGGCTGGCGCCGCGAACTGGCCCGGCAGCTCGCCGACCGGCCCCTCGACGACACGTGGGTCCTCGTCGGCGCGGGAGTCGCCGCGGCGCTCGGACTCTGGCTGCTCGCCCTGGCCCTCACCCCCGGTCTGCGCAAGGTGCTCCCGATGCGGCGCACCCGTCCGGACGTACGCGCGGGGCTCCACCGGGACGCCGCCGCCACGGTGCTGCGCGACCGGGCCATGGAGGTCGCCGGGGTGCAGTCCGCGCGGGTCCGGATGCGCCGCCGGAAGGCCCGCGTGCGCGCGCTGTCGCACTTCCGTGAACTGGACGACGTACGGACCGATCTGGACGGCGCGCTCGACGACGCGGTGCGGGGGCTCGGGCTGGCCCGGCCGCCCGCCGTGTCGCTGCGGGTCGCCCGGCCGGGACGAAAGGGGTGAGGGCGGTGCTCAGGACCGTCGACCGTGTGCTGCTCGGGCTCGTGGGCCTGATCCTGCTCGCCCTCGGCGGCTCGGTCCTGGCCATCGGGTTCGGCGCCCCCGCGCCCTCCTGGTGGCTCCACGACGGGCCGCACGACGTGCTGCTCGGTGACGCCGAGCGGACCCGGTGGCGGGACGCCGGCTGGTGGTGGCCGGTCGTCATCGCCGCACTCGCCGTCCTGCTGCTGCTCGCCCTGTGGTGGCTGGTCGCGGTGGTGCGCCGCCGCCGGCTCGCCGAGGTCCTCGTCGACACCGGGGACGGCGAGGGCGCGGCGCTGCGCGGCCGGGCCCTGGAAGCCGTCCTCGCCCAGGAGGCGGACCGGGTGGACGGGGTCGAACGGGCCAAGGTCCGCCTCATCGGCCGTCGCACCGCCCCGGCGACCCGCATCCGCCTGCTCCTGGCCCCCCACGTGGACCCCGGCACCGCCCTGAACGACCTCACCGCCCACGCCCTGACCCACGCACGCGCCTCGGCGAACCTCGAGAACCTCCCCGCGGAGGTCCACCTCCGGGGCGTCAAACACGGCGCCGAACGGGTCAACTGAACGCCGGTGCGCACCGGCGGCTAGCTAGAACCCGTGCCGCACGCCGCCGTCCACCGGCAGCATCACGCCCGTCACGTACGACGCCGCCGGGGACAGCAGGAACGCCGCCGCGCGGCCGAACTCCTCCGGGGCGCCGTAGCGGCGCAGCGGGATGCGGGACTCGGCGGCGGCCCTGGTCGCCTCCGGGTCGGCGGACAGGCCGTCCAGCTCGCGCACCCGGTCGGTGTCGACGCGGCCCGGCAGCACGCCGACGACACGGATGCCGCGCGGACCCAGCTCGTCGGCGAGGGACTTGGCGAAGCCGGCCAGCCCCGGGCGCAGGCCGTTGGAGATGGTCAGGCCCGGGATCGGCTCGTGCACCGAGCCCGACAGCACGAAGCCGATGACACCGCCCGACTCCAGCTCCGCCGCCGCCGTCCGGGCCAGCCGCACCGCACCGAGGAACACCGACTCGAACGCCGCCTGCCACTGCTCGTCCGTGTTGTCGGCGACGAAGCCGGGCGGCGGCCCGCCCACGCTGATCAGTACGCCGTCGAAGCGGCCGAAGCGCTCACGGGCGGTCGCGATCAGCCGGCCGGCGGCCTCGGGGTCGGCGTTGTCGGCGGCCACCCCCACCACGTCCGGGCCCAGTGCGGCCGCGGCGTCGGCGGCGCTCTTCTCGTCCCGCCCCGTGACGAGCACCTTCGCCCCGTCGGCGACCAGCTCGCGCGCGGCGGCGTTGCCCAGGCCCCGGGTGGCTCCCGTGACGACGTACACCCGGTCCTTCAGTCCAAGATCCATGGCCCTATCCTGCCCCCTCGTTCCCGAACAGGGAGAGGGCGGTGTTCACCAGGCCGATGTGACTGAACGCCTGCGGGAAGTTGCCGAGCTGGTGGCCGGCCACCGGGTCGTACTCCTCGGCCAGCAGCCCCACGTCGTTGGCGAGTCCCACCAGCCGCTCGAACAGCTCCCGGGCCTCCTTCGCCCGGCCGGTCGCGTGCAGCGCGTCGGCGTACCAGAACGAGCACACCAGGAAGGTCCCCTCGCCGCCCGGCAACCCGTCGACGGGGTCCCCCTCGGTGCTGTAGCGGCGCACCAGGCCGTCCCGGGTCAGCTCCTTGCCGATCGCGTCGACCGTGCCGACGACCCGTGGGTCGTCCGGCGGCAGGAAGCCCAGGCGCGGAATGAGCAGCAGCGAGGCGTCCAGCTCCCGCGAGCCGTAGGACTGGGTGAAGGTGTTGCGCTCCGGGTCGTAGCCCTTCTCGCACACCTCGCGGTGCACCTCCTCGCGCAGCGCGCGCCAGCCATCCGGGTCCCCACCGCCCAGCTCGGGATGCTCCTCAAGCGTGCGCACGGCCCGGTCCAGGGCCACCCATGTCATGACCTTCGAGTGCACGAACTGCCGGCGCCCGCCGCGCACCTCCCACAGCCCCTCGTCGGGCTCCCGCCACGCCGTGCCCAGGAAGTCCATCAGGGCGCACTGCAGCTCCCACATCTGCGGCTGCGGGTGCATGCCCGCCAGCCGGGCCAGCGACAGCGAGTCCATGACCTCGCCGTACACGTCCAGCTGGAGCTGGTTCACCGCGTCGTTGCCGATCCGTACGGGCGTGGACTCGGCGAAGCCGGACAGCCACGGCAGCTCGAACTCGGGCAGCCGCCGCTCGCCCGCCAGGCCGTACATGATCTGCAGGTCCGCCGGGTTGCCCGCGACCGCGCGCAGCAGCCAGTCGCGCCAGGCCTCGGCCTCCTCGAGGTATCCGGCCGACAGCAGGGCGCCCAGGGTGAGAGTGGAGTCGCGCAGCCAGCAGAAGCGGTAGTCCCAGTTGCGCACGCCACCGGGCTCCTCGGGCAGCGACGTGGTGGGGGCGGCCACGATGCCCCCGGTGGGCTTGTAGGTGAGCGCCTTGAGGGTGATGAGGGAGCGGACGACGGCGTCCCGGTGCGGGCCGTCGTAGCGGCAGTGCGCGGCCCAGGCCCGCCAGTCCTCGACACTGTGCTCCAGTGCGACGAACGGGTCGATCAGCGGCGGGCGGGGCTCGTGCGAGGGGTGCCAGGTCAGGACGAACGCGACCTTCTCGCCCGCGGCGACCGTGAACTCCGCGTGTGTCCCGAAGTCCTGTCCCCAGCTGCGTACCTCGGGCTCGCTGCGCAGCCACGCCGCGTCCGGTCCGGCGACGGCCACCCGGTGCCCGTCGGCCCTGCGCATCCACGGGACGATCGAGCCGTAGTCGAAGCGCAGCCGGAGCACGCTGTGCATGGTGACCTCACCGCTCAGGCCCTCCACGATGCGTACGAGGTCCGGGGCGCGGTCGCGCTGGGGCATCAGGTCGGTGACCCGCACCGAGCCGTCCTCGGTCTCCCACTCGGTGTCCAGGACGAGGGTGTCCGGCCGGTAGGCGCGGCGCGTGCAGCGCTCGGCGCCCTTGGGGGCGATGCGCCAGTGGCCGTTGTCCTCGTCGCCGAGGAGCTTGGCGAAGCAGGCGGCGGAGTCGAAGCGGGGCAGACAGAGCCAGTCCACGGAACCGTCCGTGCCGACCAGGGCCGCCGTCTGCTGGTCGCCGATGAGCGCGTAGTCCTCGATTTGGGGGTGCACGGGATTCCGTCTTCCCGAGCGGGGGCGGAGCAATCGGATCCGCCGCCGTCCTCCTGCCGGACGGCCCCGTACCGGCTACACCGCCGCGGGCTCCGCCTCCGCGGTCTCCTGCTCGTCCTCCGCCGTCCGGTCCCGGGCCTCACGGCGGGCCAGGACGAACCAGCCGACCGGGACGCCCGCGGCGAACAGCCACCACTGGACGGCGTACGCCATGTGGTTGCCGATGCTGTCGTGGTCGGGCTCCGCGATCAGTTCGGGGGTGTCGGCCGAGGGCTTGGGCTCGGTCAGCTCGACGTAGCCGCCGAGGACCGGTTCGCCGAGACGCTCGGCCTGCTGCTCGCTGTTGATCAGCATGACCTGGCGGTCGGGCAGCCCCTCGACGTTCTTGATGCCGCTGTCCTCGGTCGTCTGGTCGGGCATCAGCCGGCCGATGACGGTGATCTCGCCCTCCGGGGGCGCCGGGATCTTCGGGAAGGCGGTCTGGCTCCCGCCGCTCGACGGGATCCAGCCCCGGTTGACGATCAGGACCTTGCCGTCGTTCAGGACGAACGGGGTCAGGACGTGGTAGCCGACCCGGTCGTCCGCGTTGGTGCGGCGACGGACCACGACCTCGTCGGCGCGGTCGAAGTGACCCTTCGCGGTCACCCTGCGGTAGCGGTGCTCGTCGTCGACCTCCGCTCCCGGCGAGGACATGGACTCGACCGGCACGGGCTCCGCCGCCAGGGAGCCGGCGATCTCGCCGTTCAGCTCGACCCTGCGCTCGTGGCGGTGCAGCTGCCAGAAGCCCAGCTCGATCATCGTCGGGATGAGCGCGAGCGCCACGAGGGTGAGGATCACCCACTGGCGGGACAACAGGAAGCGGTACACCCCACGACGGTACAACTCGGTCGTGGGGTGTGACGCGGCGGGTACGGCCTTGCGCCGCCGTCGGCCGTGGATCTAGACCTTGTCGACGATCCCCGCCCTTCCCTCCGCGCGGGCGCAGTGGGCGCCGCAGAACCAGTGGCCCTCGACCTCGACGCCCTGGCCGATGATCTGCACCCGGCAGTGCTCGCAGATGGGCGCCATCCGGTGGATCGCGCAGGAGAAGCAGTCGAAGACGTGCACCGCTCCCTGGGCGTGGACCTCGAAGGTCATTCCGTAGTTGTTGCCGCAGACTTCACATGTCGCCATGCGCCACAGGGTGAGCCGTCTCCGCGACGCGGGCGAGCGGGCGCCGGGCGAGTCGCCCGGAATCACCCGTCCGTACGGCTCACGTACGGCTCAGCTCACGTACGGCTCAGCCGTCCGCGGGCTCGACGTCCGCGAGCAGCTGCCCGAACGCCGCCTCGTCCACCACCGGCGTCCCGTACTGGCGGGCCTTGACCACCTTCGAGGTGCCCGAGTCCGGGTCGTTGGTGACCAGCAGGCTGGTCAGCCGGGACAGGCTGGTGGCGACGTGCAGCCCGGCCTCGGTCGCGCGGTCCTCCAGCAGGTCCCGCTCGACGGAGGTGTCACCCGAGAAGGCGACCCGCATGCCCTGCTTAAGGCATTTGCCCTCTTCGTACCGGCCAGGGTTGGGGTACGGGCATGCGGGCCTCTTGCGGGAGGGGCGCCAACTGGTCTGCCGGTAGCCGCCGTAGCCCGCCTGCTGTCCGATCCGGGGCGCGGGCCGGTCCGACCACTCGGTCAGCGGCCGGCACTCGTGCAGCGGCAGCCGCACGCCGCCCGCCGCCGCGGCGAGCAGGCTCGGCCGGAACGCCTCGGCCAGCACCCGCGCGTCGTCCAGCGCGTGGTGCGCCCGCTGCTGTACGACGCCGAAGTGGGCGGCCAGCGACTCCAGCTTGTGGTTGGGCAGCGGCAGGCCCAGCTCCTTGGAGAGCGCGATGGTGCACAGCCGTTGGCGCACCGGCGCCTCGCGCTGCGCGCGCGCGTACTCCCGGGCGATCATCTGCCAGTCGAAGACGGCGTTGTGCGCGACGAGCACCCGCCCGTCGAGCCGGGCCGCGAACTCCTCGGCGACGTCCGGGAAGAGCGGCGCTCCCCCGAGCACGTCGCTCGTCAGACCGTGTATCCACACAGGGCCGGGGTCCCGCTGCGGATTGACCAGGGTGTACCAGTGGTCCTCGACCTCACCGCGGGCGTCCAGTCGGTAGACGGCCGCGGAGATGATGCGGTCGTCGCGGGCCAGGCCGGTGGTCTCCACGTCAACGACCGCGTACCCCTGCGGATACGCGGCCGGCCACGCCGTGGCGGACGGCGGTGCGGTCGTGCGGTCTTCGAGCATGGTCAATGAGGATACGGGCCGCGACTGACACACCGGACCCGCAGGGGCCCCGCGGCGCCCGGCGAAACGGTCCCTCCGTCAAGTTCCGCGCGCCGGCGAAGGGTTGCGGCGGCACGGTGCGGGGAGTCGCCCGCGGAGCGTCGGTGCGGGGCGCGCGGCGCGCCGGGTGGCATCCTCCGCCATGTGACGCAACCCACGCACGACGAGGCCCACGGCGGTGCCCTCGGCACCCGGCTCAACTGGCTGCGGGCGGCGGTCCTCGGCGCCAACGACGGCATCGTGTCCACCGCGGGGCTGGTCGTCGGCGTGGCCGGCGCGACGGACGACCGCTCCGCCCTGCTGACGGCCGGACTCGCGGGGCTGCTCGCCGGTTCACTGTCGATGGCGGCGGGTGAGTACGTGTCCGTCTCCACCCAGCGGGACTCCGAGAAGGCCGCCCTGGCCATGGAGAAACGGGAGCTGCGCGAGCAGCCGGAGGCCGAGCTGGAGGAGCTGGTGGACCTCCTGGCGGCGCGCGGACTGAGCCGCGACGTCGCCAGGGAGGCGGCCGAGCAGCTGACCCGGCGGGACGCGCTGCGGGCCCACGCGCGTGTGGAGCTCGGTATCGACCCCGACGAGCTGACCAACCCGTGGCACGCGGCGTGGGCGAGCTTCCTGGCGTTCACGGTGGGCGCGTTGCTGCCACTGCTGGCGATGGTGCTGCCGCCGGCCGGCCTGCGGCTGACGGTCACCGTCTGCTGCGTGCTGGGCGCCCTGGTCCTGACGGGCTGGAGCAGCGCACGCCTGGGCGGGGCTCCGCCGGGCCGGGCGGTCCTGCGCAACGTGACAGGCGGCGCCCTGGCCATGGCGGTCACGTACGCGACGGGCTCACTGCTGGACGTCGCCGGGGTGTAGCGCTTCCGCGCGGGGCCGCCGCCGGTGGCGCCGGTGCTCCCGCCGGTGACACGCGCGGTCGCGCGGGTGGTGCGACCGGCGGTTACGTCGCTCGTGCGGGCGGTGCACCCGGCTGCGGGGTCACCACCGGATCGGTACCGGAAGGGCCGTCAGGAGGCCCGACACCGCCACCACCAGACCCAGGGCGACGACCTCCGCGCGCGCGGGCGGGCACGCGGTCAGCGGGTCGGCCGCGCGGCTCAGCCGGATCCTGGCCCACAGGGCGAGCGCGGCGACGGCGGCCACGAGGATCACCTTGGCGAGCAGGACCCGCCCGTACGCCGTGTCCGTCAGCTGGTCCGCGATCGTGCCCGGCGGCATCCGGCGCAGCGAACTGCACACCCCCGTCGCCGTGATGGCGGCGAGCAGAACGGCCGCCACGCGCGCGTACAGACCCAGCAGCGCCGGACCCGCCTCGGCGCCCCGCCACTGCCGCAGCGTCCGCAGCACGTACAGGAGCCCGCCCACCCACAGCGAAGCGCACGTCAGATGGACGAGGGTCAGACCGGAGCCGAGCAGCGGGCTGTACTCGGTCGTGGGATGGGCGCGCAGCGCCTCCGCGACGATCACGGCGGCCAGCGGCCAGACCTGGAGGCCGGGCCGGCGCGAGGTGGCGCACAGCCCGGCCGCGAGGAACCCGTTGACCTCAAGGAGCGCGAGCTTGCCGTCACGGGACTCGTAGAGGCCGCCGACGTCGATGTCGGCGACGCTGTCCGGCACCAGATTGCCCGTGGCCACGACCGACGCCAGACCCAGCGCGGCGACGAAACCGGCCGCGGCCGCGTACGGCGACCAGCTGCGGGGCCGTTCCGGGGGAGTGCCGGGAAGCGCCCGGGTGAGCCGGTTCACGAAGAGCTCGCCGACCGGAACGCTCAGTGCGGCGAAGAGCACCGTACGCAGCAGGGCTATGCCGCCGGTGCCGGGTGCCTCGGCCTCCCCCGTGCCGTGCAGGGCGGGGGACGGGCCGAGGACGGGTATCAGCGCGGCCAGCACCACCAGCACGAGCACCGCCACGGTCCGGCCGGTACCGGCGGGCCGCGCGTGCCGTCCGGTGCCGACGGTCCGGGACGGGGGTCTTGTCAAGGTCACCTCGAGATCTTCACCAGCTCCCCCAGATCCGGGCAAGTTCCGGAAAACGACTGGCGGTCCGGCATTCCACACAAGAGGACGTTTTCGGCCGCCGTACGGTTCGGGAGCGCCGTGGAACGGATGAGTAACGCGTCACACCGCCCGCCAGAGCCGCCTCGACCACCACAGCCGCACCTCCTTGCGCACGTCAGTGGGCCGCAACTCCCACCCCTGGACGAGCGCCACCTCGGCGACGTACCAGCCGCTTCGGCTCGTGCGGGGCCGAGGCGCGCACGGTCCAGGCGGCGACCTTCTTGTCGACGCGCGCCCTGTAGTACTCGACGTCACCCTCGTGCCGCAGCTCCGGCCAGGACACGCACCAGGCGCCCAGCCGCGCGATTCCGCCCAGGGTGTCGTCCATGAACCTCATGCAGCCGCGTTCGAAGCCCTCGCTGACGGCCGCTGTCGCGTCGGCGAACAGACCCACCACGAAGAGCACGACCGCCACGGCCAGCCACACCGCGCACAGCAGCGGGACGAACACCAGGGTCGCGGCGAAGCGAAGGGCCAACTCCCATCGCGGCCGGACCGGTTCGGGCGTCCAGGTCGCGGGGTCCTCGTACGTGCGCATGGCAAAGATCCTGCCGTACGACGACAACCGGAAGCGGGCCGGGGAACTGCCCCCGGCCCGCTTCACGCGCGCGTGCCGCTTACCAGGTCATTACCAGGTCACCGCGTCCAGCGCGTCGGTCATGCCCCAGCCGTAGAAGCCGTTGCGGTTCTTCGAGCCCTCGCACACCGCGTCGACCTTGCCGTCGCCGTCGATGTCGTACGGCTTGGTGCACGGCGTGGCGTCGGCCTGGGCGTACAGCAGGGCCTTGACCATCGCCGGGGAGGCGTACGGGTGCGTCGACTTGATCAGGGCGGCGACGCCCGCGACGTGCGGCGACGCCATCGACGTACCGGCCATGTAGCCCCACTTGCCGCCGGGCAGCGTGCCCAGGATCAGTCCGCTGGTGGCGGGCGGCTCGGGCGTCTGGTAGGCCGTCGAGTCACCGCCGGGCGCGGCGATGTCGATGACACCGAGGCCGTGGTTGGAGAAGGACGACTTGAGGTCCTTCGCGCCGGTCGACGCGACCGTCACGACACCCGGCAGCTGGGTCGGCATGTCCAGGCACTCGGACGGGTCGATCACCCGGTCCGAGGGCGTGGAGTCGTTCGGGGAGACCGGGTCGGTGATCTCGTCGGCCGCGAGGTCGTAGTTCTCGTTGCCGGCCGCGGCGACGTTGACCGCGCCCTTCCTCTCCGCGTACCGCGAGGCCCGGGTGACGGCTTCCAGAAGCGCCTTCTGGTCCGGGTCGTCCTCGCAGTTGAAGTACCAGGGGTCGGTGTAATAGCTGTTGTTGGTGACCTCGACGTCGTGTTCGGCCGCCCACATGAAGCCGCAGACCACGGCCTCGGTGTAGAAGAATCCGTCCGGGTTGGACACCTTGATGCCGGCGACCTTCACCCCGGGCGCCACCCCGGTCATGCCGACGCCGTTCTTGGCGGCGGCTATCTCCCCGGCCACGTGCGTGCCGTGCGGGCTCTCCGCCGCACTCGGCCGCCAGGCGCCGTCCGCGGTGTCCGGCTTGCCCGACACGCAGTTGACGGAGGCGTCCCGGTCGAAGTTCGGGGCGATGTCCGGGTGGGTGTCGTCCACGCCGGTGTCGATGACGGCGACCGTCACCTTGCTGCTGCCCAGCGACTTCTCGTGCGCCTTGTCCGCCTTGATGGCGGGCAGGTCCCACTGGAGGGGCTGCAAGGGGTCCTGCCCCTCGGCGGCCTCGGCGGCGGCCATCTCCTTGCCGCTGAGCACCTTCGGCGCGCCCGTGTCCGTCGTGGCTGCCGAGGGCAGCGGCGCGGTGCGGGTGGCACCGGCCGACTGCACGCCGCGCGCCTTGCGGACGGACTTGGCGAAGTCCGGGTCGGAGGAGTGGACGACGATCACGCCGATCCGGTCGTACGACGTCACGATCGTGCCGCCGGCCTTGGCGATCGCCCGCTTCACGTGCGCCGAGGGACCGTGCCCGGGGCGGACGTTGACGACGTAGCTGAGCGAGGACGCCGAGTCGGCCGAGACGGAGGGTGCGGCCTGAGCCGGCCCCTGGGCCTCGGCGGCCTCCGTGGCGGAGGCCGGGACGCCCGGCAGGAGGGCCAGGGACGCTGCCACGGCCAGGCCGGCCGGGATCGCGAGGGCACGACGGTGACGCGGGTGGGGCGCTGTCATGTGCGATGTCTCCAGTTGGTTCGCGGAAGGGAGTGGAAACCCCGGACGGGGGAGGTGCGGGCCGGTCACTTCACCGCGCGCAGCGCGTTGACGATGCCGAAGCCGTAGAAGCCGTTGATCCGCTTGCCGCCCTCGCACGTGGCGTCCTGCGCGCCGTCGCCGTCCTGGTCGTAGGAGGCAGGGCAGCCCGGGTTGTCCGCCTGGGCCTTCAGCAGCGCCTGGAGCATCGCCGGGGACGCGTGCCGGTGCTTCGACTTCAGCAGCGCGGCGACGCCCGCGGCGTGCGGCGAGGCCATCGAGGTGCCCTGGAGCCAGGCGTACTCGTTGTTCGGCATGGTCGACAGGATGCGGCCGTTCTTCGACGGCGTGTCAGGGATCTGGTAGCGCGCGTCGCCGCCCGGCGCCGCGATGTCCACGACACCCTTGCCGTACGAGGAGTAGTAGGACTTCTCCTCGTCGACGCCCGTCGCGCTGACCGTGACGATGCCCGGCAGCTGGGTCGGCACGTCGAAGCACTCGTGCGGGTCGATGGTCCGCGTCACCGGCGTGGAGTCGTCGGGGCTGGAGTCGTCGACGATCGCGTCGGAGTCCAGGTCGTGGTTGGAGTTGCCGGCCGAGGCGAGGTGCAGGGTGCCCTTGCGCTGGGCGTACAGCTGGGCCCGGTTGACCGCGTCGACGATCGCGCGCTGGTCCGGGTCGTCCATGCAGTTGTACAGCCAGGGGTCCACGTAGTAGCTGTTGTTCGTGATCTCCACGCCGTGGTCGGCGGCGAACATGAACGCGCACACGACGTTCTCGGGGTAGAAGAGCCCGTTGTCCGGGTCGCTCACCTTGATGCTGGAGACCTTCACGCCCGGCGCGACCCCGGCGACGCCGATGCCGTTGCGGGCGGCGGCTATCTCACCGGCCACGTGGGTGCCGTGGTAGTCGTCGGCGGTGTACGGCCGCCAGGCGCCCTCGCTGGTGTCCGCCTTGCCGCCGACGCAGTTGGCGGACTGCGACGCGGAGAAGTTCGGGGCGAGGTCGGGGTGGGTGTCGTCGACGCCGGTGTCGATCACGGCGACGGTGACCCGGGAGCTGCCCGGGTTGATCTTCGCGGCCTTGTCGGCGCCTATCGCGCGCAGGTCCCACTGGTCCGCTTCCAGCGGCTCGCCGGCGCCCGCGGCCTCGGACGCCTTCGCGGTCCTCGCGGCCTGCTCGGCGGAGAGCGTCTCGGCGGCGCCCTGGTCCGTCGTCCCGGCGGCGGTCAGCGGCGCGGTACGGGTCGCGCCCGCCGACCGCACTCCGCGCGCCTCGCGTATCCGCTCGCCGAATTCCGGGTTCGACGAGTGGACGACGATCACGCCGATCTTCTGGTACGTGGTGACGACACTGCCGCCGGCCTCGGCTATCGCCCGCTTCACCGACGCGATCGTGCGGTGGTCCGTCCTCGTGTTGACGACGTAGGCCAGGCTGGGCGCGTCCGCCGCCCGGTCGGCCCGCGCCGCCTCCGCGGCGGCTTCCGCCTGCGGGGCGGCCGAGGCGGCCGCCGGCAGGAAGCCGAGCGACGCGGTCAGCGACAGCACGACGGGTACGGCGAGGGCCAGCCGCCGTCTGGAACGCGTGGACCGCGACGAACGCGGCGCGTACAGATGATCCATGGGGTCTCCACATCATCCGGAAACGAAACCGGCCCGAGACACAGGTGGTGCTCGGGCAGGTACATGACGGAGTAGTGCAGGGCGAAGCTATCCCCAGGAGCCGCTGGCCAGCAATGACCCGCCACGGGTGACTTCGGAAAGTGCCCCGGGTGTTGAACCGGTGCCCGCAGGGCGCCGTGTCGTTGGACAGGGAGCCCGAGCACGACCAGCTTCCTGTGAGAACACCGAGGTCCAAGCCGTCATGTCCGTCGTACGAGGAGACTCCGTGGCCACCGACGCACCACCCCCCTCGAAAGAGGAACGCCCACTTCCCTCCGCCGAGGAGTTCTCCGAAGTGCAGCAGAGCGCTGAGTTCGCCGAACTGCGCCGCTCCTTCCGCTCCTTCGCGTTCCCCCTGACGATCGCCTTCGTGGCCTGGTACCTGCTGTACGTGCTGCTGTCGAACTACGCCGGCGGCTTCATGGGCACCAAGCTGTTCGGCAACATCAACGTCGCCTTCGTCTTCGGCATCGCCCAGTTCGTCACCACGTTCCTCATCGCCTGGTGGTACTCGCGGTTCGCCGCCGCGAAGCTCGACCCCAAGGCCGAGGCCATCAAGTCCCGGATGGAGGGCGGCGCATGAGCCCCGCACAGACCGTCTTCGCCGCCGAGCTGGCCGCCAACGAGGCCAGCGAGCACCGGCCGCTGATCATCACGCTCTTCGCCGTGTTCGTCGTCGCGACGCTCGGCATCACCGTCTGGGCGGGCCGCCAGACCAAGGACGCCGCCGACTTCTACGCGGGCGGCCGTCAGTTCAGCGCCTTCCAGAACGGACTCGCCGTCTCCGGCGACTACATGTCGGCGGCGTCCTTCCTCGGCATCGCCGGCGCCATCGCCCTCTTCGGCTACGACGGCTTCCTCTACTCCATCGGCTTCCTGGTCGCCTGGCTGGTCGCCCTGCTCCTGGTGGCCGAGCCGCTGAGGAACTCCGGCCGCTACACGATGGGCGACGTCCTCGCGTACCGCATGCGCCAGCGCCCCGTGCGCACCGCCGCCGGTACCTCCACCATCGTCGTGTCGATCTTCTACCTGCTGGCCCAGATGGCGGGCGCGGGCATCCTCGTCTCCCTGCTGCTCGGCATCACCTCCGACGCGGGCAAGATCCTGATCGTCGCCCTCGTCGGTCTGCTGATGATCGTGTACGTCTCCATCGGCGGCATGAAGGGCACCACCTGGGTCCAGATGGTCAAGGCCGTGCTGCTGATCGGCGGCACCATCCTGATCACCTTCCTGGTGCTGCTGAAGTTCAACTTCAACATCTCCGACCTGCTCGGCACCGCCGCCGAGAACAGCGGCAAGGGCGCCGCCTTCCTGGAGCCCGGCCTCCAGTACGGCGCCAGCGGCACCACCAAGCTCGACTTCATCTCCCTGGGCATCGCCCTGGTGCTCGGCACGGCCGGCCTGCCGCACATCCTGATCCGCTTCTACACGGTGCCCAACGCGAAGGCCGCCCGTAAGTCCGTGAACTGGGCGATCGGCATCATCGGCGCCTTCTACCTGATGACCATCGCGCTCGGCTTCGGCGCCGCGGCGCTCGTCGGGCAGAAGGAGATCATCGCGTCCAACCCGTCCGGCAACACGGCCGCGCCGCTGCTCGCCCTGCACGTGGGCGGCGTCGACTCGGCCTGGGGCGCGATCCTGCTCGCCACGATCTCGGCGGTGGCCTTCGCGACCATCCTCGCCGTGGTCGCCGGCCTCACCCTGGCCTCGTCCTCGTCCTTCGCGCACGACATCTACGCCAACGTCATCCGCAAGGGCAAGGCCACCGAGAAGGAGGAGATGAAGGCGGCCCGCTGGGCGACCGTCTTCATCGGCATCGTCTCCATCGCGCTGGGCGCCCTCGCCCGCGACCTCAACGTGGCCGGCCTGGTCGCCCTGGCCTTCGCGGTCGCCGCGTCCGCCAACCTGCCGACCATCCTCTACAGCCTCTTCTGGAAGCGGTTCACCACCCAGGGCGCCCTGTGGTCGATCTACGGCGGCCTGATCGTCGCCGTCGGCCTGGTGCTCTTCTCGCCCGTGGTCTCCGGCGACCCGAAGGCGATGTTCCCGGACGTCGACTTCGCCTGGTTCCCGCTGAAGAACCCGGGCATCATCTCCATCCCGTTCGGCTTCCTCATGGGCTGGCTCGGCACGGTCCTGTCCAAGGAGGAGCCCAACGTGGCGAAGTACGCGGAGCTGGAGGTCCGGTCCCTGACCGGCACCGGAGCGCACTGAGCCCCGTACCCGACCCGTCGAGGACGCGGCCGCTCGTAGATCCCTACGACGCGGCCGCGCCGTACGTCGTGGGATCGGGCCGCTGTCGATGTCGGACCCGTCACGTAGGCTCGCGGGTATCGGAGGAGATATGTGCTCCACCGATCCGCGTCGAGGGAGGGGGCCCACGTGCTCATCGACACCTACGGCCGAGTGGCCACCGACCTGAGAGTCTCGCTCACCGACCGCTGCAACCTGCGCTGCACCTACTGCATGCCCGAAGAGGGCCTTCAGTGGCTGGCC
This sequence comes from Streptomyces sp. BB1-1-1, assembly GCF_031597775.1. Classification (NCBI taxonomy): domain Bacteria; kingdom Bacillati; phylum Actinomycetota; class Actinomycetes; order Kitasatosporales; family Streptomycetaceae; genus Streptomyces; species Streptomyces sp. BB1-1-1. Next base: position 6,634,434 of record NZ_CP134203.1, read on the forward strand.
AAGCCCGACCTGCTCACGGACGACGAGATCGTCCGCCTCATCCACATCGCCGTCACCTCCCTCGGTATCGAGGAGGTCCGCTTCACCGGCGGCGAACCTTTGCTGCGCCCGGGTCTGGTCGGCATCGTCGAGCGCGTCGCCGCCCTGGAGCCGCGCCCCCAGATGTCGCTGACGACCAACGGCATCGGCCTGCGGCGCACGGCGACCGCCCTGAAGGCGGCGGGCCTGGACCGGGTCAACGTGTCCCTGGACACCCTGCGCCCGGACGTCTTCAAGACCCTCACCCGCCGGGACCGCCACAAGGACGTCCTGGAGGGCCTGGAAGCCGCCCGCGAGGCCGGGCTGACCCCGGTCAAGGTGAACTCGGTCCTGATGCCGGGACTCAACGACGACGAGGCCCCCGACCTGCTGGCCTGGGCCGTCGAGAACGACTACGAGCTGCGCTTCATCGAGCAGATGCCCCTGGACGCCCAGCACGGCTGGAAGCGCGAGGGCATGGTCACCGCCGGTGACATCCTGACCGCCCTGCGCACCCGCTTCGAGCTGACCGCAGAGGGCTCCGAGGAACGCGGCTCGGCCCCCGCCGAGCGCTGGCTCGTGGACGGCGGCCCGCACCGCGTCGGCGTCATCGCCTCCGTCACCCGCCCGTTCTGCTCGGCCTGCGACCGCACCCGCCTGACCGCCGACGGCCAGGTGCGCACCTGCCTGTTCGCCACGGAGGAGACCGACCTGCGCGCCGCCCTGCGCTCCGACGCCCCCGACGAGGAGATCGCCCGCGTCTGGCGGCTCGCCATGTGGGGCAAGAAGGCCGGCGCCGGCCTCGACGACCCGACGTTCGTCCAGCCCGACCGGCCGATGTCGGCGATCGGGGGCTAGCCGCGGCTAGGGGGTGTCGGGGGACTCCCAGTCCGCCAGCGGGACCACGTCCTTCAGGAAGCCCCGCACCCCCAGGAACTGGGACAGATGCTCCCGGTGCTCCTCGCACGCGATCCACGTCTTGCGGCGCTCCGGCGTGTGCAGCTTCGGGTTGTTCCACGCCAGCACCCACACGGCGGCGGTGCGGCAGCCCTTGGCGGAGCAGATCGGGGCGGTCTCGTCACTCACAGGTTCGTCTCACAGGTCCACACACAAGGCGACGCCGAGCAGCCACGGGGGGAGCTGCCCGGCGTCGGTCTGTCGCTCCGACGGGGGATGCGGAGCGCGTACGAAGTATGTCACGGGTCACCCATCGCCCGGCACCGGAACAACATGATTGATCTGAGGATTTCTCAGGCCTGGCGCGGAATCGATGCCCGCCCCGACGGGGCACTCCCGGTCACGATCTGCCACGGGGCTCGCTCGCCGCACCCGGCGCCGGGTCGGACACGACATCTTCCGGGCCGGGCTCCGCGGTTCCGTCGTCGGCCCGCGGCGGCATGATCATCGGCGGGGTCGGCACGGTGACGAACGTCGACGGCAACGATGGCGCGTTCTCGCGCCCGGCGTTGGCGATCACCACCGAGATGTACGGCAGGACCGCGCCGAGGACCAGGGCCACGATCGCGACGTGCCGTTCGACGTTCCACAGGCAGGCCGCGAGGACCACCGACACCGTTCGGACCGACATCGAGATGATGTACCGGCGCTGCCGTCCGCGCACGTCCTCCTGGAGACCCGTCCGGGCCCCGGTGATCCGGAACACCTCGGCACTGCCGCCGGCACTCTGCTTCCGCATCTGGTTCCACCATCCGCCCGCATCGGACTCTCCCCGCCCGCTCCCGTCCGCGGCCGCTCGGGGACTCCGGTCCCGGACAACTCCCCACGTTACGCCGCGCCTGCGCCGCCTACGAGACCGGGGCACCCCCGACTCGCGCACACGGCGTGCGCCGCACCGCGTAGCCGGGTACCTCGTTCGGCCGTATCCGGCATGCGCTGTACGCGGTACGGCCGAACACTGGCGGTAATGCTCGCGTAGAGCCGTATGAGGAGGCAGTCATGGGCTGGTTGTGGGCGATCATCGTCGGATTCGTGCTCGGTCTGATCGCCAAGGCGATCATTCCCGGGAAGCAGCACAGCCCCCTGTGGCTGACCACCATCTTCGGCATCCTCGGCGCCATCGCGGGCAACGCGATCGCGCGGGCGGCCGGCGTGGACGCGACCTCCGGCATCGACTGGTGGCGGCACGTCTTCCAGCTGGTGGCCGCGGTCATCATCGTCGCCGTCGGCGACGCGGCCTACATGGCGGTGCGCGGCAACAAGCGGCGCGAGCGGGCCTGACCACCCGCCCGAACTCCGTACGGCGAAGGGGCGGCCTCCGGCAAGCCGCAAGGCACCGGAAACCGCCCCTCGCACGCGCGCTCAGGCGCCGGTGACCTCCACCGCGGCCAGGTTCTTCTTGCCGCGGCGCAGCACCAGCCAGCGCCCGTGCAGCAGGTCCTCCTTGGCGGGGACGGCGTCCTCGCCGGTGACCTTGGCGTTGTTCACGTAGGCGCCGCCCTCCTTGACCGTGCGGCGCGCGGCGGACTTGCTGGCGACCAGGCCGACCTCGGCGAACAGGTCGACGACCGGGGCCGGCTCGGCGATCCGCACGTGCGGCAGCTCGGAGAGGGCCGCGGCCAGCGTCCGGTCGTCCAGCTCCGCCAGGTCGCCCTGGCCGAAGAGGGCCTTGGACGCGGCGATCACGGCGGCCGTCTGGTCGGCGCCGTGCACCAGCGTCGTCAGCTCCTCGGCCAGCGCGCGCTGCGCGGCCCGGGCCTGCGGACGCTCCTCGGTCTGCCGCTCCAGTTCCTCCAGCTCCTCGCGGGAGCGGAAGGAGAGGATCCGCATGTACGTCGAAATGTCCCGGTCGTCCACGTTCAGCCAGAACTGGTAGAACGCGTACGGCGTGGTCATCTCCGGGTCGAGCCAGACGGCGCCGCCCTCGGTCTTGCCGAACTTCGTGCCGTCCGCCTTGGTCATCAGCGGCGTCGCGTAGGCGTGCGCGGTGGCGTCCGGCTCCAGGCGGTGCAGCAGGTCCAGGCCGGCCGTGAGGTTGCCCCACTGGTCGCTGCCGCCCTGCTGCATCGTGCAGCCGTACCTCCGGTAGAGCTGGAGGAAGTCCATCGCCTGGAGGAGCTGGTAGCTGAACTCCGTGTAGCTGATGCCCTCGGAGGACTCCAGCCGCCGGGCGACGGAGTCCTTGGTCAGCATCTTGTTGACCCGGAAGTGCTTGCCGATGTCCCGCAGGAACTCGATCGCGGAGAGGCCCGCGGTCCAGTCGAGGTTGTTGACCAGCACGGCCGCGTTCTCGCCCTCGAAGGACAGGAACGGCTCGATCTGGCCGCGCAGCCGCTCGACCCAGCCCGCGACGGTCTCCGGCGAGTTCAGCGTGCGCTCGGCGGTCGGGCGCGGGTCGCCGATCTGGCCCGTCGCGCCGCCGACCAGCGCCAGCGGCCGGTGACCGGCCTGCTGGAGCCGGCGCACGGTGAGCACCTGCACCAGGTGCCCCACGTGCAGCGACGGCGCGGTCGGGTCGAAACCGCAATAGAACGTGACGGGACCGTCCGCGAGCGCCTTGCGCAAAGCGTCCTCGTCAGTGGACTGGGCGAACAGCCCGCGCCACTTCAGCTCGTCGACGATGTCCGTCACGGTTCTCGTGTCTCCTACGTGCTCATGATCTTCGGGCAGTCGGGTGACAGCCGACTACGAGGTTATACGCCCTGGCTGACAGAGCTCATGTTGAAATCGGGGACGCGCAGCGCGGGCATCGCGGCCCTGGTGAACCAGTCGCCCCATTCCCTGGGCAGCGTCTTCTCCGTGCGCCCCGCCTCCGTGGCCCGGCCCAGCAGGCTCACCGGCGACTCGTTGAACCGGAAGTTGTTCACCTCGCCGACGACCTCGCCGTTCTCGACGAGGTAGACGCCGTCCCGGGTCAGCCCGGTCAGCAGCAGCGTCGCCGGGTCGACCTCGCGGATGTACCAGAGGCAGGTGAGCAGCAGCCCGCGCGAGGTGCCGGCGACCATCCGCTCCAGGGACCGGTCGGGGTCGCCGCCGTCCAGGATCAGGTTGCCGATCGCCGGCGCCACCGGCAGCCCGGTCAGCCCGGCGCTGTGCCGGGTGGTCGTCAGCCGGTTCAGCTCGCCCGCGCGGATCCAGTCGGTGGCTCCGACCGGCAGCCCGTTGTCGAACACCGACTGATCGCCGCCCGAGGAGTGCGCCACCACGAAGGGCGCGCTCTCCAGACCCGGCTCGTGCGGATCGCTGCGCAGGGTCAGCGGCAGCTCGCCGAGCCGCTCGCCGACGCGCGTGCCGCCGCCCGGCTTCGAGAACACCGTGCGCCCCTCGGCCGCGTCCCGGCCCGAGGCCGACCACAGCTGGTAGATCAGCAGGTCCGCGACCGCGGTCGGCGGCAGCAGCGTCTCGTACCGCCCCGCGGGCAGCTCCACCCGCCGCTGGGCCCAGCCGAGCCGTACGGCCAGCTCGGCGTCGAGCGCCGCCGGGTCGACGTCCTTGAAGTCCCGCGTGGCGCGCCCCGCCCACGCCGACCGGGTGCGGTCCGGCGACTTGGCGTTCAGCTCCAGCGTCCCGCCCGGCTGGTCGTGCCGCAGCCGCAGCCCCGTGGACGTACCCACGTACGTCGACGTCAGCTCGTGGTTGGCGAAGCCGTACAGCTCCCGGCCGCCCGCACGCGCGCGTGCGAACGCCTCCCCGAGGGCCGGGGCGAAGTCGGCGAACACGGCCGACGACGTCTGCGCGGGCGCGTCGGCGAAGTCGGGCGAGGCGGGCACACCGCTGACCAGCGGCTGCGCGTCCTCGGCCGGCCCGGCGCCGCGTGCGGCGGCCTCCGCGGCGCGCACCAGGGGCTCCAGCTCGTCCACGGTCACGGCGGAGCGCGACACGACCCCGGACGCCGTGCCCTCCCGGCCGTCGACGGTGGCGACGACGGTAAGGGTGCGCCCGCGCGTGACGCCGTTGGTGGTGAGCGCGTTGCCCGCCCAGCGCAGGTTGGCGGTGGACTCCTCGTCGGCGATGACGACGCACCCGTCGGCCCGGGACAGCTCCAGCGCCCGCTCGACGATCTCGTGCGGCCTGTTCGTACCCGCGCTCATCGACCCGCCTCCTGGGTGGTGTTCAGAATGTTGACTCCCTTGAAGAGGGCGGACGGGCAGCCGTGCGAGACGGACGCGACCTGGCCCGGCTGCGCCTTGCCACAGTTGAAGGCGCCGCCCAGGACATAGGTCTGCGGACCGCCGACGGCCGCCATGGACCCCCAGAAGTCGGTGGTCGTCGCCTGGTAGGCCACGTCCCGCAGCTGGCCGGCGAGCTGCCCGTTCTCGATCCGGAAGAACCGCTGTCCGGTGAACTGGAAGTTGTAGCGCTGCATGTCGATGGACCAGGACCGGTCCCCGACGACGTAGATCCCGCGCTCCACGCCCCCGATCAGGTCCTCCGTGGACAGCCCGCCGGGGTCCGGCCGCAGCGACACGTTGGCCATGCGCTGCACGGGCACATGGCCGGGGGAGTCGGCGTAGGCGCACCCGTTGGACCGCTCGAAGCCGGTGAGCCGCGCGATGCGCCGGTCGAGCTGGTAGCCGACCAGCGTGCCGTCCCTCACCAGGTCCCAGGACTGGCCCTCGACGCCCTCGTCGTCGTAACCGATGGTCGCCAGCCCGTGCTCGGCGGTGCGGTCGCCGGTGACGTTCATCAGCTCCGAGCCGTAGCGCAACGTGCCGAGCTGGTCGAAGGTGGCGAAGGAGGTGCCGGCGTAGGCGGCCTCGTAGCCGAGGGCGCGGTCCAGCTCGGTCGCGTGCCCGATGGACTCGTGGATGGTCAGCCACAGGTTCGACGGATCGACGACCAGGTCGTACAGGCCCGCCTCGACGCTCGGCGCCCGCATCTTCTCGGCCAGCAGTTCCGGCATCCGGGCCAGCTCGGCGTCCCAGTCCCAGCCGGTGCCGGTCAGGTACTCCCAGCCGCGTCCGGCGGGCGGCGCGAGGGTGCGCATGGAGTCGAACTCGCCGCTGGAGTCGTCCACCGACACGGCGGTGAGCACCGGATGCAGCCGCACCCGCTGCTGCGTGGTCACGGTCCCGGCGGTGTCGGCGTAGAACTTGTTCTCGTGCACGGTGAGCAGCGAGGCGTCGACGTGGTCGACCCCGTCGGCCGCCAGCAGCCGCGCGCTCCAGTCGGCCAGCAGGGCCGACTTCTCCGCGCCCGGCACGGTGAACGGATCGGTCTCGTACGACGAGACCCACGTCCGGTCGGCGTGCACGGGCTCGTCGGCCAGCTCCACGCGCTCCTCGGACCCCGCCGCCTTGATCACCTGCGCGGACAGCTTCGCCATCGCCACCGCCTGGGAGGCGACCTTGGCGGCGGCGTCCATCGTCAGGTCCACCCCCGACGCGAAGCCCCACGTACCGCCGTGCACCACCCGCACCGCGTACCCGAGGTCGGTGGTGTCGGAGGAACCGGCGGGCTTGGCGTCGCGCAGCCGCCAGGAGGCGTCGCGCACCCGCTCCAGGCGGAAGTCCGCGTGCTCGGCACCGAGGGCACGCGCGCGTGCGAGGGCGGCGTCGGCGAGGGCGCGTAGGGGGAGTGCCGTGAAGGCTTCGTCGATACTGTGAGGCACCTGCGTCTCTTTCTGTCGACGTGACCGGTCGTCTGCCGCGACACCGGGGGCTGCGCCGCATCATGTCGCGTCGGGCCGGACGGGGACCACACCTTTCGGGCCGTGGCCGGGCCTTCGCGGCCGGGTCCTTTCTGTAGGGACCCGACAGCCAGCCCCGTAAGCCACTGTGGGCGCCCGAGTCTTTGCGGACGGGTGGGGACCGATAGGTTTTCGAGGAAGCCGCCTGTCATCACCGCCTGTCAACCGGGTGTCCGGGCGGGTACCAGAACGCTATCGAAAGGGTGATCCGTTGAGCCGCTCGGTTCTCGTCACCGGAGGCAACCGGGGCATCGGCCTCGCCATCGCCCGCGCTTTCGCCGACGCCGGTGACAAGGTCGCGATCACGTACCGCTCGGGTGAGCCGCCGGAGGCCCTGACCGAATTGGGCTGCCTCGCCGTCAAGTGCGACATCACCGACAGCGAGCAGGTGGAGCAGGCCTACAAGGAGATCGAGGAAGCGCACGGTCCCGTCGAGGTCCTGGTCGCCAACGCCGGCGTCACCAAGGACCAGCTCCTGATGCGCATGTCCGAGGAGGACTTCACCTCCGTCGTCGACACCAACCTCACCGGCACCTTCCGCGTCGTCAAGCGGGCCAACCGCGGCATGCTGCGCGCCAAGAAGGGCCGCGTCGTGCTCATCTCGTCGGTGGTCGGGCTGCTCGGCTCCGCGGGGCAGTCGAACTACGCCGCCTCCAAGGCCGCCCTGGTCGGCTTCGCGCGTTCCCTGGCCCGTGAGCTGGGTTCGCGCAACCTCACCTTCAACGTCGTCGCGCCGGGCTTCGTCGACACGGACATGACCAAGGCGCTCACCGACGAGCAGCGGTCGAACATCGTGTCGCAGGTGCCGCTGGGCCGGTACGCGCAGCCCGAGGAGATCGCCGCGACGGTGCGGTTCCTCGCCTCGGACGACGCCTCGTACATCACTGGAGCCGTCATTCCCGTTGACGGCGGACTGGGAATGGGTCACTGATCACCATGAGCGGAATTCTCGAGGGCAAGCGCGTCCTGATCACCGGTGTGCTGATGGAGTCCTCCATCGCCTTCCACACCGCCAAGCTGGCCCAGGAGCAGGGTGCCGAGATCATCCTGACCGCGTTCCCGCGGCCCACGCTGACCGAGCGCATCGCCAGGAAGCTGCCCAAGCCCACCAAGGTCATCGAGCTGGACGTCACCAACGACGAGCACCTCGGGCGCCTGGCCGACATCGTCGGCGAGGAGCTGGGCGGCCTCGACGGCGTCGTCCACTCCATCGGCTTCGCGCCGCAGGACGCGCTCGGCGGCAACTTCCTGAACACGCCGTTCGAGTCGGTCGCCACCGCGATGCACGTCTCGGCGTACTCCCTGAAGTCGCTGACCATGGCCTGCCTGCCGCTGATGCAGAACGGCGGCTCGGTCGTCGGCCTCACCTTCGACGCGCAGTACGCCTGGCCCCAGTACGACTGGATGGGCCCGGCCAAGGCCGCCCTGGAGGCCACCAGCCGCTACATGGCGCGTGACCTGGGCAAGCAGAACATCCGCTGCAACCTGGTCTCCGCGGGCCCGATCGGCTCCATGGCCGCCAAGTCCATCCCGGGCTTCGCCGAGCTGGCCTCCGTGTGGGACAACCGCGCCCCCCTGGAGTGGGACCTGAAGGACCCGGAGCCGGCCGGCCGCGGTGTCGTCGCGCTGCTGAGCGACTGGTTCCCGAAGACCACGGGTGAGATCGTCCACGTCGACGGTGGCCTGCACGCCGTCGGTGCCTGACCGCTCGCCCTTCCGGGGCCCGCGTCCTTCTCGGGCGCGGGCCCTCGGCATGTCACCCGTTCGGCCCAGTCGACCGGGCGGCGGGGCGGCCGGCGGCGCACGCTGAAGCACGGGTTCACCACGCGTTCTCCCTCCCCAGTGCGGCCGAGGAGGTCCCTTGTGCGTCTGCTCCCTCGCCTGGCCTCAGCGACCGTCGCCCTCGCGTTCGTGCTGATCCTGCCGTACGAAGCCGTGTCCCACGCGCGCGTGCCCGCCTCGGACACCGCGTCGGGACAGCTGTTCGGCGCCGCATGCAGGGTTCGCGTCGACGACTCCGACGTGACCGCCTACTGCCACAACCCGTACCCGGAGACCGACCACGTGCGTCTGCACGTCGAGTGCGCCCGCTGGTGGGACCTCGACAGCGACAGTTCGGCGGTCCCGGCCGGACCCGCGCAGACCGTACGTCTGGACGGACGGTGCTGGAAGGAGGTCCAGGCGGCGTGGGTCAGTCACCAGCGGGTGCGCTGAACCGGCCCGGACGGCACAGGAACGGATAGCCCGCCGCCTCCTCCGCGGCCGTCACGGCGTCCCCCGCGCGGACGGCGTCGACCAGCCGCGTGTGGTCCATGTGCGTCTCCGGCGTCAGCTCGCTGCCGACGTCGACCCGCAGCCAGTCCCGCATCACCTCGCCGAGGTCCGCGTACATGGCGGTCATCACGTCGTTGTGCGAGGCGGCCACGACGGCCAGGTGGAAGGTCGCGTCCGCCGTCACGAACGCCTCCGTGTCGCCCGACTCCCAGGCCTCCTCGCGGCGCACCAGCAGCGCGTCGAGCTGCTTGAGGTCCTTCTCCGTGCGCCGCTCGGCGGCCAGCCGGGCGGCGGCGGACTCCAGGGTCGAACGCAGCTCGGCGATGTGCCGGGGGTCGGCGTCGGCGAAGCGGCGCTGCATCACCCCCGCCAGCTCGCTGGTCGCCACGACGTACGTACCGGAGCCCTGGCGGATGTCCAGCAGGCCGTTGTGGGCCAGCGCGCGGACCGCCTCACGGACCGTGTTCCGGGCGACGCCGAGCTGTTCGACCAGCTCGGGCTCGGTCGGGATGCGGGAGCCGACCGGCCACTCGCCCGAGGCGATCTGCTGCCGCAGTGCCGCGATGACCTGCTCGGACAGCGCCGAACGACGGGGGTGACTCAGAGGCATGGCTCACCTTCGCACGCGAGTGGACAAGCAATCATCCCATGATTCTATGATGGGTCTCATGGCTAGTGACGAAACCCGGACGGAGACTCGGACGGAAAAGCGAACGGGAACCTCTGCGTCCACGTTCCCCGGCGAGTCGACCGCGCACGAGGCCCAGACGCCCGGCACGCGCGCGTGGACGACGTGGACGACCCGCCTGCTCCTCCTCGGCATCGTCCTGGCCGCGCTCAACCTGCGCCCCGCCATCACGAGCCTGGGCGCGCTCCTGGAAGAGGTCCGCGACGGGCTCGGCATGAGCGGCAGCGTGGCCGGACTGCTCACCTCTGTGCCCCCGCTCTGCTTCGCCGTCTTCGGGGTCACCGCCCCGCGGCTGGCCCGCCGCTTCGGGCCCGGCGCGGTGGTCTGCGCGGGCATGGTCGCCATCACCGCGGGCCTGCTCATACGCCCGTACGCGGGCGGTACGGCGGGCTTCCTGGCCGCCACCGCCCTCGCCCTGATGGGCATCGCGGTCAGCAACGTCCTGATGCCGGTCATCGTCAAGCGCTTCTTCCCCGACCGGGTCGGCCCCATGACCGGCCTGTACTCGATGGCCCTCGCCTTCGGCACCTCGATCGCCGCCGCGGCGACCGTGCCCGTGACGAACGCGCTGGGCGGGCACTGGCAGCCCGGCCTCGCGGTGTGGGCGGCGCTGGCGGCGGCGGCCGTCCTGCCGTGGATCCCGTTCGTACGGCCCCGGAAGGCACCGTCCACCCTCTCGCCCGCCCAGGACGCCTCCGGCGCGGCCGACGAGGCCGGCGCCGAGCCCGCGACCGCGCGTGCCGACCGGCCGACGGAGCAGTCCGCCGAACAGCCCCCGCTGCGGATCACCCGCAGCCGTACGGCCTGGGCGCTCGCCGTCTTCTTCGGCCTCCAGGCCACCGCCGCCTACATCACGATGGGCTGGATGGCGCAGATCTTCCGGGACGCGGGCGTGTCCGCCGGCACCGCGGGGCTGCTGCTCGCCGTCATCATGATGATGGGCGTGCCGCTCGCCTTCGTCATCCCGCGCGTGGCCACCCGCCTGCCCCACCAGGGCCCGATCGTGTTGGTACTGGGCGTGTGCGGGCTCGCCGGTTACGCCGGCCTGTACTTCGCCCCGGCCGGCGGCGCCTGGGCCTGGGCCCTGCTGCTCGGCGTCTCCAACTGCGCCTTCCCGCTCGCGCTGACCATGGTCGGGATGCGGGCCAGGACGGGCGCGGGCGTCGCCCAGCTGTCCGCCTTCGCGCAGAGCACCGGCTACCTGATCTCCATCCCGGGCCCGCTGCTGGTGGGCGTGCTCTACCAGCACAGCGGGGGCTGGGGGCTGCCGATCGCGCTGATGAGCGCCCTGATGGTGCCGCAGATCGTGGTGGGCTTCCTGGCGGGACGCGACCGCACGGTGGAGGAGGAAGCGGCCCGCTGATCCCGGCAGCGGCCCGCCCGCCCCGGTCGGCGGCCCGCCTGCCCCGGAGCGGGCGGCGGATGCGAGACTTGCCTCATGCCAGTCCTCGACCCGAACCCTCAGCACGGCCAGAAGAAGATGCTGTACGTCTTCGGCGGCTTCCTCGCGATCTTCGTGATCATCGGCATCATCGCGACGATCGCCTCGCCGTGATGCCGGTCTCGTCCGCCCGATGGTGGGGTTAACCCCCCATCCCCTAGGGGGTGAGGGTCAGGGTCAAGTGGGTGGACCTCCGGATGGGTTGGGGCCCGCGGATTCCGTAGTTTCGAGATGTGCCCGCGACAGGCGGGCCGCGGAGCACGGACCGGGACGCCCGAAGACCAGCGGAGGCACTCATGTCGGCCCCTACCCACACCCGGCCTCCCCAGGCGACCCGGGGCGGCGGCGAGATCCGGCTGCCCTGGTGGGCCCTCGCCCTGCCCGTGCTCGCCTTCGTCACGCTGCTCCTGCTGATACTCGATCCGGCCGAGGCCCACGCCGCCGCCGGTGAGCCCGCGATCGCGGACCTCCTGGAGCGGGTGCGGCAGCTGACCGCGCACTGAGGCCGGATCGGCGCCCGGATGCGCCCCAGGCGGCGAATCCGCATGTCAACTCCCTGCGCCCCGTGGCCTGTTTCATGCGAAGCTGGATGCCATGAGCGTCGCAGAACCCCGCAGGATTGTCCTTTTCCGGCATGCGAAAGCCGACTGGCCACAGGTGACCGACCACGAGCGGCCGCTCGCCGATCGGGGCCGCAAGGACGCCGCAGAGGCCGGGCGCCGGCTGGCGGATACCGGCATCCCCTTCGACCAGGCCCTGTGCTCCACCTCGATCCGGACCCGCGAGACCTGGAAGCTGGCCGTCCATGAGTTCCCGCAGCGGCCGAAAACCGTCTACGAGGAGCGGATCTACGAGGCCTCGCCCGGCGAGCTGATCGCCGTGCTCAACGAGACCCCCGACGACCTGCGGAACGTGCTGGTGATCGGCCACAACCCGGGCATGGAGGGACTCGCCGAGATCCTGGCCGGCTCGACCGAGGACGAGGCCCGCGAGCGGATGGGCGGCCGGGGCTTCCCGACCGCCGCCTTCGCCGTCCTGACCTTCACGGGCTCGTGGAAGGACGTGGAGCCGGGCGCGGCCTCCCTGGCCGACTACTGGGCGCCGACCGACTGATCCGCCCCACGCCCGGCCGTGGCGGGTGCTCGCTGTGCCGGGCGCTCGCCCGCCGGGTCAGATCCGGTCGAGAGGCAGGCCGAGGTCCTCGCCGAGACCCTCGTCCAGCGTGTCCGCGGCCTCGACCTCCTCGCGGGTGATGCCCAGCAGATACAGAACCGTGTCGAGGAAGGGCACGTTCACCGCGGTGTGCGCCGCCTCGCGCACCACCGGCTTGGCGTTGAAGGCGACGCCGAGTCCGGCCGCGTTCAGCATGTCCAGGTCGTTGGCACCGTCACCGATCGCCACGGTCTGCGACAGCGGCACGCCCGCCTCGGCGGCGAACCTGCGCAGCAGCCGCGCCTTGCCCGCCCGGTCCACGATCTCCCCGGTGACCCGGCCGGTCAGCCTACCGTCGACGATCTCCAGCGTGTTGGCCTGGGCGAAGTCCAGCCCCAGCCGCTCCTTCAGATCATCGGTGACCTGGGTGAAGCCGCCGGAGACGACCCCCACCTGGTAGCCGAGCCGCTTCAGCGTACGGATCAGGGTGCGGGCACCCGGCGTCAGCCGCACCTCGCCGCGCACCTTCTCCACCACCGAGGCGTCCAGCCCCGCCAGCAGCGCCACGCGCGCGTGCAGCGACTGCTCGAAGTCCAGCTCTCCGCGCATCGCGGACGCCGTCACCTCGGCGACCTGGTCCTCGCAGCCGGCGTGCGCGGCGAACAGCTCGATGACCTCGTCCTGGATCAGCGTGGAGTCCACGTCCATCACGACCAGGCGCTGCGCCCGCCGGTGCAGCCCCGCCGAGACGACCGCGACGTCCACACCGAGCGCCGCGGCCTCGGTGGCCAGCGCGGTGCGCAGCGGCTCGGTCTCCACGCCGGACACCGCGAACTCGACGGCGGTGACCGGGTACTTGGCCAGCCGGAAGATACGGTCGATGTTGCTGCCGGACTCGGTGATCCGGGCCGCTATGGCGGCGGTCGCCTCCGCGGTGAGCGGGTGGCCGAGCACCGTGACCAGGGAGCGGCCGAGACCGCGCGGCCGGTTGTCGCCGATGCCGGAGATGATCTCCGCCTGCAGCTTCAGCGACTCCGCCCAGCCGTGGACGGTCGCCCGCAGGCCGCCCTCCAGCCCTCGGGGCGGCTCGGTCACGAGCGCGCACAGCACGATCCGGCCACGGGTGACGACCTGCTCGATGTCGACCACGTCGACGGAGTAGGCGGCGAGGGTGTCGAACAGGCCGGCCGTGATGCCCGGTCGGTCCTTGCCGAAGATCTTGACGAGAAGCGTGGGAACGTCAGAGGTCTGCGAAGCGCTCATGGTGCTCCAACCGTATCCGGCACCCGGTGCCTCCCGCCCCCGAGGTCCGCCTGACGGACACGACATCGCTGTCGCCTCCGGGAATGCGGGGGCGGGCGCTGGAGCCCGGGGGAGCCGGTCGGCCCTCACCCCGGCGAGGACGGCGGCCCGGCGCACGCAGGCCGCCCGCATCACCTCCCCGCCCTTTCACCGTCCGTCCCGGCGCTGCTGGAGGTGACGGCAGGGGGCTTCCGGCCCGGGGCCGAACGCTTCATCGGCCGTGCCGGGGTTCCGTGGAGGTGACGGCAGGGGGCTTCCGGCCCGGGGCCGAACGCTTCATCGGCCGTGCCGGGGTTCCGTGGAGGTGACGGCAGGGGGCTTCCGGCCCGGGGCCGAACGCTTCACCGGCCGTCCCCGGGGTCCCGCGGCGGCGCCGGAGGCGGGGGAGGCGGCGGTGGCGGGCCTTCGCCCCACCGGGACCGTGGCCGGCCCCCGGGCCTCGGAGGCCGTCGCGGCGGCGGCCCCAGCGGCCCGGCCACCGTAGGGGCGCCGTACACATCGTCGCCGCCGTGCCGCTCGTCGCCGTCGGGCTCCTGCCCCGCGCCTTCGGGTCGCCGACCCACCTCCTCGCGCCCCTGCCCCGGATGCCCCGGACCGCCGTGCGGCCGGGCTCCGGGGTCGGGCCGTCCGCTCGCCGGCGTCCGCCCCGCAGCGGGCGGAGGCGGGGTGGGCGGCCCCGCCGGCGGCGCGTCCTCGGGTTCTCCCGCCCCCTCCCGCAGCCGCAGGTACGGATTGGCGCCGGGGTCGGGCGGCCGCTGCGGCGCGCCCGGCCAGTACGGCCCCGACGGCGGCCCTGAGTACGTCGTGTCGCCCGCGGTTCCGCCACCCCCGGCCGCGGCCTCCGCCCCAGCCGTCCCGGCACCCCGTGCCAAGGGCGTCGCTCGCGCCCCGGCCGCCCCGCTCGCCCGTGCCAGCAGCGCCCCGGCGGCTCCCGCCCCCGCGCCCCACACGGCACCCAGCAGCAGCGCCGTGCCGAGGTGTCCACGCAGGGTGATGCCCGCGCCGAACGCGTCGACGCCGAGCACGGACAGCGAGGCGTTCACGGACACCTCCGTCAGCCAGGCCGGCAGCGGCAGCGCGAGCGCGGTGGCGACGCCCAGTCGCAGAGCACACCGCCCGGCGAAAGCGAGGGGGCGCGCGTCACCCCGCGTCACCGGTGTCCGTACCGCCGTCAGCACACCGGCCAGCAGCATCATCAGCGCCGCCGCCACCCCCAGCAGCCACACCCGTCCGTCCAGTTCCGCCAGTCGCCCGAGCGTGACCGGTTCCTCGGCGCCGGCGCCGAGCAGCTCGTCCAGCGGAGCGGGGAGTACCCCGACCAGCTCGCCCGTGGCCCGTCCGTCCCACGGCACGAACAGGCCGACCGGAACACCGAGCCAGACCCCGTTGGGCGCGCCCAGCAGCGCGGCACCGGCGATCCGCCGGGGGTGGTCGTCGCCGATCGCCGCGTAGGCCGCCGCCGCGAAACCGGCCGCCACCGCGATGAGCGCCACCGTGACGATGGCCGACACCGCCGGCCGCACCACCCGGTGCACGGCCTCGACCCCGCGCGGCAGGGGAGTGCGACGCGAGGCCAGCAGCGCGATCAGCAGAACCCCGGCGGACCAGATCAGCCCGCCGAGCAGCGTCGGCGCGGTGTCGACGGTGAAGCCGACGGCCGCCTCGGCGTCGACGAGGTCACCGATCCGGTCGGGCAGCAGCCCGCCGATGTCACCCACGTCACCGAGCCCCGGAATCTCGATACCGCCACCACCGCCGCCGGGCAGGTCGTCCAGCCCGAGCGAGCCGCCGTCGATCGTGACGACATCGTGCCCCGCCCAGGCCAGTCCGCCCGTCATCGCCACGAAAAGGGCGATCACCGCACCCGCGCGCGCGAGGAGTTCGGCGGGCGCGACCACAACTCCGGCCGCCCGCAGGGACCGTAGGAAGAAGAACGCCAGCAGCAGCGCACCGACCAGACCGACACCCAGTGGCGTGATCTCGATGGCCGTCTGCGCCTGGGCCCCTTCCAGTCCGAACGCGGACACATCTCCGGCCGGTGTGACCGAACCGCCCGCACCGAGCGCCACGACCGCCGCGGTCATCGGACCGAGCGAGCCCGCAGCGTCCGCGTCGAGCAGACGCAGACCCAGCGCCGCCGTTCCCGCCATACCGATCAACGCCCAGCTCACGGCGGCGATCGCGGACAGCAGAACGTCTCCCCAGGGCACCTTGCTGCCGTACCCGTCGGTGCCGACGCTTGTGGACGCGCTCATGGCAGACCCCCCGATCCGCTGCGCGGCGGAGTTGCCGCGCATGTCCCCCTCGCGTGGAATACCACTCTCCGGGCAGGTTTCAACCCCGTCAACGGGAACGGCCGGGAGGGTGCCTACGCAGTCTTCACAAGGCCCGACTTTCGGTCAGGGGGCCGAGCCTGAAATAGTTCCCCCCGATGTTCGACATCCCTAGACTCCCCGCGACGGGAGCACATCGGGGGACAACTCAGTGGGGCATGGAGTGCCGGAACTCGTACTGGAATCCAATGGACAGACCTGGACGCTTGACCCGTCCCGGTCATATGCGCTCGGACGCGATCCGCAGGGGGAGCTTGTCTTCGACGACGCCAGGGTCTCCTGGCGGCATGCCACGATCAGTTTCAACGGCCGCAGTTGGGTCGTCGATGATCACGGCAGCACCAACGGCACGTTCGTGCACGGGCAGCGGATCCAGCAGGTGGAGCTCGGCGCCGGCACGGTGCTGAACCTTGGCAACGCGACCGACGGACCGCGCGTGAGCCTGACCGGCGCCCAGGGCGCCGTCGGCACGCCGCAGGCCCAGCAGCAGCCGTACGCCGCGCAGGGTGCGAACGCCGGCTGGGCCCAGCAGGCACCGGCGCAGGAGCCGCAGCAGCAGGCCCCGCCGCACCAGGCCCAGCAGCACGGCCAGCAGCAGGCCGGCTGGCAGCAGCAGCAGCACGCGCCGCAGCCGCAGCAGGCCGCGCCGCACTTCCCCCAGCAGCAGGGGCCCGGCGGCGCGGCGGGGGCGCCGCCGGTCTACGGCGACCGCAGTCCGACCACGTTCCACCAGTTCTCGCTCGGCCGCGTGATGCGCATCGGCCGTGCCCTGGAGAACGAACTGGTCGTCTCCGACCTGCAGGTCTCGCGCAACCACGCGGAGTTCCACGCGACGCCCGACGGGCGCATGGAGATCCGTGACCTGGGCTCGCACAACGGCACGTACGTCAACGGTCTGCCGATCGCCAAGGGCGGCTCCCAGCTGCTCGGCCCGACCGACATCGTGGGCGTCGGCCACTCGACGTTCCGCATCGTCGGCGACCGGCTCGAGGAGTTCGTCGACACCGGTGAGGTGTCCTTCTCCGCCCGGCACCTGACCGTCACGGTCGACGGCGGCAAGCAGATCCTCAAGGACGTCTCCTTCGGCGTCCCCGAGAAGTCGCTGATCGCGGTCATCGGCCCGTCCGGCTCCGGCAAGTCGACCCTGCTCAAGGCGCTCACCGGCTACCGGCCCGCCGACCAGGGCGAGGTCCTGTACGACAACCGGAACCTGTACAAGCAGTTCGCCGAGCTGCGTCAGCGCATCGGTCTGGTCCCGCAGGACGACATCCTGCACAAGGAGCTGACCGTCAAGAAGGCCCTCAAGTACGCGGCCAAGCTCCGCTTCCCGGCCGACACCACGGCCGCCGAGCGCGACGCCCGCATCGACGAGGTGCTGCGCGAGCTGAAGCTGGACATCCACAAGGACAAGAAGGTCACGTCCCTGTCCGGCGGCCAGCGCAAGCGTGTCTCCGTGGCCCTGGAACTGCTCACCAAGCCGTCGCTGATCTTCCTGGACGAGCCGACCTCCGGCCTCGACCCGGGCATGGACCGCGACGTCATGCAGCTGCTGCGCGGCCTCGCCGACGACGGCCGCACCGTCCTCGTCGTCACCCACTCGGTGGCCGAGCTGGCGATCTGCGACAAGCTGCTGGTGATGGCGCCGGGCGGCTCGGTGGCCTACTTCGGCCCGCCCGAGGAGGCGCTGAACTTCTTCGGCTACGACACCTGGGCCGACGTCTTCTCCGCCTTCGAGAACTACCGCGACTACGACTGGGCGGGCCGCTGGAAGGGTTCTCAGCACTACCAGATGTACGCCGCGGACATCGACGCCGTCGCGCCGCAGTCCGTACAGGTACCGGCGATGCAGGCGATGAAGCCGCCGAAGCCGCAGGGCTGGATGTCCCAGTTCGTCACGCTGGTGCGGCGCTACACCTCGGTGATCGTCTCGGACAAGGGCTTCCTCGCCCTGATGGTGATCCTGCCGGCCGTACTCGGCGCGGTGAGCCTGCTCATCGACGCCGACAAGGGCCTGCTGCCCAATCCCGCCAACCCGCAGACCGGCCGGATCATTCCCAACGGCACCGCCACCACGGTCCTGCTGATCCTCGCGGTCGGCGCCTGCTTCGCCGGCGCCGCGAACTCCGTCCGTGAGCTGATCAAGGAACGGGTCATCTACGAGCGGGAGCGGGCGACCGGCCTGTCACGCTCCGCGTACCTGATGTCCAAGGTCTTCGTGCTCGGCGTGATCACGGTGCTGCAGGGACTGCTGGTCGGCGTCATCGGCTTCGCCACCCGGGAGATCCCGGAGGAGGGGCTCGTCCTCGGGGGGCTGACGCTTCTCGAGCTGTCCCTGCCGATCATGGCGCTGGGCTTCACCTCGATGATGTTCGGCCTGATCATCTCCTCGCTGGTGAAGACCGCCGAGAAGACCATGCCGCTGCTGGTCATGTTCGCGATCATCCAGGTCGTCTTCACCGGCTGCCTCTTCGCCCTGAACGGCGCGGTCGGCGTCAACCAGTTCTCGTACCTGATGCCGTCGCGCTGGGCGGTCGCCGCGGCCGGATCCACGCTGGACTTCAACCGGATCAGCCCGCCCGAGCAGGGTGCCGAGGCGGATCCGCTGTGGGAGCACACCGTCGGCGCCTGGGGTCTGAACATGGCCGCGCTGATCGTCCTCGGCGTGATCTGCGGCTTCTTCGTGGCACGCTTCCTGCGCCGCCACGAGCCCGAGGTCATGCGCAAGTAGCCCGCGGCCGCGAGTAGCCGCGGCCTCGACGCCCCGAAGGGCGGCACCCCGTCAGGAGGGTGCCGCCCTTCGGCGTTCGGATCGGCGTCGGCGACGTCGTGAAGAGGTCCGCGCCGACCTCAGTACGCGCTGTCGACGTTGTCCATGGTGCCGTACTTGTCCGCGGCGTAGTTGCACGCGGCGACGATGTTGGCGACCGGGTCGTAGATGTTCTTGGAGGTGCCGGGCACGTGGTAGGCCTCGAACGTCGGCGGGATCACCTGGAGCAGGCCCTTGGACGGGATGCCGTTGATGGCGTTGATGTCCCAGTCGTTGATGGCCTTCGGGTTGCCGGAGGACTCCCGCATGATGTTGCGGTGGATGCCCTCGTAGCTACCCGGGATGCCGTGCTTCTTCATGATGTCCCGGGCCTCGCGGATCCAGCCGTCGAGGTTGTCGGAGTAGCTCTTCGTCGAGGCCTTCTTGACCTCGGCGCGCTTGGCGGACCGGCTGGCGGTCTCCTTGGCCTCGCGCTTCTCCGCGGCCTTCTCGGCAGCGGCCTTCTTCTTGGCGGCGGCCTTGGCGGTCGCCTCCTTCTTCGCCTCGATGGAGGCGACCTTCTGGCTGGCACCGGCGAGCTGGCCGGTGACGCCGGCGTGCACGTCCTGGATCTGCTCGGTGCTGTACGCCACCTTGGCCTTCGGAGCGGCAGCCTCGCTCGTGGTCGTCTGACCGCTGGCCGGCACCGCGGTGAGCGCGACGGCGGCGGCGCCGAGCGTGCCGACACCGGCTATCGCGAGCTTATGGGTGCGGTTCAGGGGACGACTATGACCACGGGTGAAGATGTTCTTGGGCATGGCGGGATAGACCTCTTCGAATAGCGCGGAGGTCGCTCTCGTCCGGTGGGGACAGGGATGCTTCCGGCACAAACGCCGCGGGGCGACAACCCACGGCGTTGAGCGACGAGAGCAATTCTTAGCGGCCGCAAAATTCGGAGGCAAAGGTGTGACGTACGATCCGAGATAGTGGATCAGGGAAGGGTAAAGCGGGGCAGATTGGACCATCCGCCCCGCTCAAAACGGACGAGTCGTTCTCCTACTCCCCTTCGTACGTGACGTGCGCCCTATGCGCGGGCTCACACGCGCCCCCCGCCGTTCTCACAGTTGGTTGCTGAAGCAATGCAGTGTGTGAGGGCCTGCGCACCCCCTCCCACGGCAGTCCCACGGCAGCTCCCACGGCAGCTCCTACGGCAGGAGGAGGTGGACGTCCCCGAACTCGTGCCACAGGTAGCGACCGAGCACCGCCGCCTCGTACCCGCGGTCGATCGCCGCCCGCCCCGCCACCGCCTCCAGCATCAGCAGATGCGAGGCCTCGGGCTCGTGCAGCCCCGTCAGCAGCCCGTCGACCACCCGCACCCCGCGCTCCGGAGTCACGACCAGATCGGTCCACCCCGCCCGGGCCCGTACGACCCCGTCGGCGCCGGCCGCCGACTCGACCGCCCGCACGGCCGTCGTCCCCACGGCCACCACCCGTCCGTCACCGGCCCGGGCGGCGTTGATCAGCCGTGCCGACGCCTCCGGCACGGAGAACCGCTCCGGATACGGCGGCTCGTGCGACTCCGCCGAAGCCACCCCCGTGTGCAGCGTCACCGGCGCGAACTGCACCCCCCGGCTCACCAGCTCCGCCACCAGCCGCGCCGTGAAGGGCCGGGCCGCGCTCGGCATCTCCGCGCTGCCCGTCCCGTCCGCGGACGGGAGCGCGAAAACGGTCTGGTACACGGACAACGGCTGATCCCGCTCCGTATAGGAGTAACGAATGGGCCGTCCGTACTCCCGCAGCACCACGGGCACCTCCGCCCCAGACACCCGAGCCCACCACAACCGCTCCCCGCGCGCACTCGACGGCTCCTCCAGCACGAGCCGCGCACCGCCGGGGAGCCGCACCTCCGTCCCCTCCGGCCCGCCCGCACGCGCGCGCGTGGTGCCCCTTCCGTCGGGCTCCCGCAGCTCCACCACCCACCGGCCGTCGTCCCCGCGCGTGGAGAAGTGCACCACCACGGGCGCGTCCCCGACCCGCCCGTCGACGGCCGCGGCCAGCGTCGCCGACGTGTTGACGACGAGCAGATCACCGGCCCGCAGCAGCCCCGGCAGCTCCCGGAAGCCGTGATGCGACACCTCGGTGCCACGCGACACCAGCAGCCGTACGCCGTCCCGGTCCAGCCCGGGCCCCCGCTGTTCGGCGGGTAGCCGCGCCGACAGCTCCTCCGGAACGCGCAGCGCCAGCGTCATCGCGGTCCCTCCAGCAGCGCCGGAGCACCGTAGCGACCGCTGGCCGGCCGCTCGTCCAGCAACCTGAGCAGCGCCGGGACGACATCCACCGGATCGGGCCGCGGATCGTCGTCGTCCGGTACGGCCGCCGCGTACAGGTCGGTGGCCATGTCCCCGGGATCGACCGCCCAGACCCGCAGCCCCGGCTCCTCGGCGCCCAGCACCGCCGCCAGCTGGTCCAGGGCCGCCTTGGACGCCCCGTAGCCGCCCCACGTCTCGTACGCCTCCGCCGCGGCGTCCGAGCTGACCGTCAGCACCGCGCCCGCCGGGGCCGCGCGCAGCAACGGCAGCGCCTCCTGGATCAGGCCCAGCGCGGCCACGACGTTCACTTCCAGGGCCCGCCGCAGCCCGGCCGGCGGCAGCTCCTCCAGCCGCACCAGCGGCTCCGCGCCCAGCGCGCTCGCGTTGCTGACCAGCAGATCCACCCCGCCCAGCCGCCGGGCCGCCGCGACCAGCCCGGCCCGGTGCCCGGCGTCGGTGACATCCCCGGGCAGGGCCGTCACGCGCGTTCCGTACGCCTCCAGCGCCGCCGCGGTCTCCTTGAGCACCGCCGGCGTCCTGGCATCCAGCACCAGGTCCCAGCCCCGCGCCGCCAAAGCCCCGGCCAGTGCCCGGCCCAGTCCCTTCGAAGCTCCCGTGATGATCGCAACCGGCATGACACACGTCCCCTCGTCGTCCACGCCCTCTGATCGGGCCGGCGTGGTCCTCAACGTAGGAACCGCGCCGCACCGGCCGCCTCGGGCACGGGCCGCAACCGTGCGGGGCCCTTCGCCCTAGGACCGGCGGGCGGGACCCGGGACCTAGGCCCACCGCCCTAGGCGACGGCGTCCACAGGCCGATCCCGCCGTCACACCCCGCCGGTACCGTGAGGACATGAGTCACGGCCCCCGGTCCGGCCTCGCCGCGGTCAGTTCCGCGCTGCTGGCCATGAGCAGGCATCTCGAGGTGCGCGACGTCCTCAAGACGATCGTCGCCTCGGCCCGCGAGCTGCTCGACGCGCAGTACGCCGCCCTCGGCGTCCCCGACGACCACGGCGGCTTCGCCCAGTTCGTCGTCGACGGCGTCAGCGACGAGCAGTGGAAGGCCATCGGCCCCCTCCCGCGCCAGCACGGCATCCTCGCCGCGATGCTGCACGAGGCCACACCCCAGCGCCTCGGCGACGTCCGCGAGGACCCCCGCTTCGAGGGCTGGCCGTCGGCCCACCCCGACCTGGTCGACTTCCTGGGGCTGCCGATCCGCGACGGCGACGAGGTCATCGGCGCACTGTTCCTGGCCAACAAGAACTGCGCCAAGCCCGAAGGCGGCTGCGGCTTCACCGCGGACGACGAGGAACTGCTGGGCATCCTCGCCCAGCACGCCGCCATCGCCCTCACCAACGCCCGCCTCTACGAACGCAGCCGCGAGCTGACCATCGCCGAGGAGCGCTCCCGCCTCGCCCACGAACTGCACGACGCGGTCAGCCAGAAGCTGTTCTCGCTGCGCCTGACCGCCCAGGCCGCGGCCACCCTCGTCGACCGCGACCCCGCGCGCGCCAAGGGCGAACTGCAGCAGGTCGCCGCGCTCGCCGCGGAGGCCGCCGACGAACTGCGCGCCGCCGTCGTCGAGCTGCGCCCCGCCGCCCTGGACGAGGACGGCCTCGTCGCCACCCTCCGCACCCAGATCCACGTCCTGGACCGCGCCCACACCGCGCGCGTGACCTTCACCGGCCACGGGGTCAAGGCCCTGCCCGCCGCCCAGGAGGAGGCGATGCTGCGCGTCGCCCAGGAGGCACTGCACAACGCCCTGCGCCACTCCGGGGCGGAGCACGTCGACGTGACACTGCACCGGCGCGGCGCCGGAGCCGTGCTGCGGGTCACCGACGACGGCAGCGGCTTCGACACGCGCACGGTGCGCCGCGCGGGACGCCACCTCGGCCTGGTCTCGATGCGGGACCGGGCGAGCGGCGCCGGCGGCAGGCTGACCGTGGAATCGGCGCCCGGCAAGGGCACCACGATCGAGATGGAGGCCCCCGGTGGCTGACGCAATCAAGGTGCTGCTCGTCGACGACCACCAGGTGGTCCGCCGGGGCCTGCGCACCTTCCTGGAGGTGCAGGACGACATCGAGGTGGTGGGCGAGGCCGCCGACGGAGCCGAGGGCGTCGACCGCGCCGAGGAACTGAAACCCGACGTGATCCTCATGGACGTCAAGATGCCGGGCATGGACGGCGTCGACGCGCTGCGCAGACTCCGCGAGCTGGACAACCGCGCGCGCGTGCTGGTCGTCACCAGCTTCACCGAGCAGCGCACCGTCGTCCCGGCCCTGCGGGCGGGCGCGGCCGGTTACGTCTACAAGGACGTCGACCCCGACGCGCTGGCGGGCGCCATCCGCTCCGTCCACGCCGGCCACATCCTGCTCCAGCCCGAGGTCGCGGGCGCCCTGCTGTCCCAGGAGGAGAACAACTCCGGGCAGGGCAGAGCGGGTGCCCTCACGGAGCGGGAGCGCGAGGTGCTGGGCCTGATAGCGGACGGCCGCTCCAACCGGGAGATCGCGCGCGCCCTCGTCCTCTCCGAGAAGACGGTGAAGACCCACGTCTCGAACATCCTGATGAAACTCGATCTGGCGGACCGCACCCAGGCCGCACTGTGGGCCGTGCGCCACGGTGTGACCGGCTGACCACCGGCTGACCCCGTACGCGGCGGCAACTCGGAGGGTTCCCCTCCGGTCGGAGATTCATACCGTCGTGGGAATGTCCCCCGAATGGCGCATCCTCTCCGGCGCCCGGCCGTTCTCCAGTGCGTGCTGCGGCGACTGCCGTGGCAATCGCAAGGAGGGCTTGTAAGTGAAGAACCTGAAGAAGGCAGCGGCCGTGACGATGGTGGCCGGCGGGCTGATCGCCGCCGGCGCGGGCATGGCCTCCGCCACCGACGGCTCGGTCGCCCACGGCGAGGCCATCGGCTCCCCGGGTGTCGCCTCCGGCAACGTCGTCCAGGCGCCGATCCACATCCCGGTGAACGCTGTCGGCAACAGCGTCAACGTCATCGGCGTCCTGAACCCGGCCTTCGGCAACCTCGGCGTCAACCACTGACCCAGGCCACCAAGCCAACCACGGCCTCCCGGGCCCACCCGGGAGGCCGGTCGCATTCCGCGCCCCCCACCCAGCCACGGGCAGCCCTGCCCCGCCCCCCCCCAGCCGCGGGCAGCCCTGCCCCGCCCCCCCCAGCCGCGGGCAGCGCTGCCCCGCCGCCCCCCGCTGCGGGCAGTCGTGCCGCTGGGGCGGCACGGGTGGGCGCAGCGGCACCCCGTCGGCGCCGGGCCGCGCACCCCACCCCCGGCCCACTCCAACGCCGGGCGCCCCCGCCGACAGACGTCACCGCACCCCGAGCGACACCCCCGCACAACCAACAAACGCCCCCGCACAACCAAGGGACGTCACCGCATCCCCCGCTCCCGCTCCTCCACAACGGAGTTGTACGCCGCCACCTGCGCCCGCCGAGCCGTCCGCTCCACCGGCCGCAACGCCTCCCCCCGAGCCACCATCTCGGACGCGCTCACCGCACCCCCGTGCCCGTTCTCACCCGCCAGCGACACCAACGCCCCCACCCGCTGCGCCAACTCCAGCACCCGCACCGCCCGCGGCGGATACCCCGGCGCAAGAACCTCCCGCCCCCGCTGCGCCCGCGCCCGGTACGCCGCGACCGCCGCCTCCGCCACCGGCCCCGACCCGGCCACATCCAGCCGCGTCAGCACCTCCGTCGCGTCCCGCAGCGCCTCCGCCAGCTCCCGCTCCGCCTCCCCGAGCGAGGGCACATCCGCCGGCGGAGCCTCCCGCACCGGCAGGCAGTGCCAGACGACCTCGACATGCACGTCACCCTCGGGCCCGGCCTCGTACACCTCCGGCACCAGCCCGAGCGCGGCACCGTGACAGATCACCGCCTCCTCGGCCTCCAGCGCCCGCGCGTTGAACTCCGGCGGCCCGCTCAGCCCCAGCGGATGCCCCGGCGCGGGCAGCGCGACCCGCAGCCCGGTCGCCCCGAGCGCCCGCAGCCGCCCCAGCGCCAGCGTGAGACCGACCGGCGCCGATTCGTCCGGCAGCCCCTCCACCCGGTGCACCGCGTCGTCGCCGACGATCGCGACCGCGGCGTCGTCCGGCGAGACCATTCCGGCAATAAGGGCATTTCCCCAGGCGGCAAGGCGCCCTGCGCGTGGTTCCGAGAGCATGCCCCCACCCTAAGGACCGGACCGATGGAACGGTGAGGCCGACCGGTGGCGTAGATTTCCTGGAGGGCCTGCGCCCACCGGCGCGGCGGCCCGAGCCAGAGGCGTACGCGACAGCCGAGACCGGCCACAATGCAAGGGGAGACAACGCGCTCATGAGCGATGTTCTGGAGCTTCAGGACGTATCCGTGGTCCGCGAGGGCCGGGCTCTGGTGGACCAGGTCTCCTGGTCGGTGAAGGAGGGTGAGCGCTGGGTCATCCTGGGCCCCAACGGCGCCGGCAAGACCACCCTCCTCAATGTCGCGTCCAGCTACCTCTACCCCAGCAACGGCACCGCCACCATCCTCGGCGAGACCCTCGGCAAGCCCGGTACGGACGTCTTCGAACTGCGCCCGCGCATCGGCATGGCCGGCATCGCCATGGCCGACAAGCTGCCCAAGGGCCAGACCGTCCTGCAGACCGTACTGACCGCCGCCTACGGCATGACCGCCGGCTGGCAGGAGGAGTACGAGGACATCGACGAGCAGCGCGCCCGCGCCTTCCTCGACCGCCTGGGCATGACCGAGTACCTGGAACGGAAGTTCGGCACCCTCTCCGAGGGCGAGCGCAAGCGCACGCTGATCGCCCGCGCCCTGATGACCGACCCCGAGCTGCTGCTCCTGGACGAGCCGGCCGCCGGCCTCGACCTCGGCGGCCGCGAGGACCTCGTGCGCCGCCTCGGCCGCCTCGCCCGCGACCCGATCGCCCCCTCGATGATCATGGTCACCCACCACGTCGAGGAAATCGCCCCGGGCTTCACCCACGTCCTGATGATCCGTCAGGGCAAGATCATGGCCGCGGGCCCGCTGGAGCTCGAACTGACCTCCCGCAACCTCTCCCTCTGCTTCGGACTCCCGCTCGTCGTCGAGCAGGTCGGCGACCGCTGGACCGCACAGGGGCTCCCCCTGTCCTGACCCGCCCCCCCCGTGCGCCCTGTCCCCGGCACGTCACCCGGACCTACCATGACCATGTGAACGACATCGACGCATGGGTGTGGTGGCTCGTCGCCGCGGCAGCGCTCGGAATCCCGCTCGTCGTGACCGCGATGCCGGAGTTCGGGATGCTCGCCGTCGGCGCCGTCGCCGCCGCCGTCGCATCCGGGTTCGGCGCGGACGTCGTCGTCCAGGTACTCGTCTTCGTCATCGTCTCGGTCGCCCTCATCGCCGTCGTACGGCCCATCGCCGCCCGGCACCGCTCCCAACGGCCCCAACTGGCCACGGGCGTGGACGCCCTGAAGGGCAGACAGGCCGTCGTACTGGAACGGGTCGACGGCTCCGGCGGCCGGATCAAGCTCGCCGGGGAGGTCTGGTCGGCACGCGCACTCGACACCGGGCGGACCTTCGAGACGGGCGAGGAAGTCGACGTCGTGGATATCGATGGGGCCACGGCGATCATCATGTGACCTCACCGGACACAACTGGACCGAACACCCTCCGCGGTACACGACGGTCTGTCAGACTCGACCAGCAAGATCCTCAACAGCCGTAAGATCAGCAGTAGTCAGGGTCGCCAGTCGGGGCCAATAGGATCTGCCAGAGCGCCGAGGCGGAGAAGGGGACGGACAACCACGATGGAACCGGTCATCATCGTCTTGATCATCCTGGTGGTGTTGGTCTTCATCGCCCTGATCAAGACCATCCAGGTCATCCCACAGGCCAGCGCCGCCATCGTCGAGCGCTTCGGCCGCTACACGCGGACACTGAACGCGGGCCTCAACATCGTCGTCCCGTTCATCGACACCATCCGCAACCGCATCGACCTGCGCGAACAGGTCGTCCCCTTCCCGCCGCAGCCGGTCATCACCCAGGACAACCTGGTCGTCAACATCGACACGGTCATCTACTACCAGGTGACCGACGCCCGCGCCGCGACGTACGAGGTCGCCAGCTACATCCAGGCCATCGAGCAGCTGACCGTCACCACACTCCGCAACATCATCGGCGGCATGGATCTGGAACGGACCCTCACCTCCCGCGAGGAGATCAACGCGGCCCTTCGCGGCGTCCTCGACGAGGCCACCGGCAAGTGGGGCATCCGCGTCAACCGCGTGGAACTCAAGGCCATCGAACCGCCCACCTCCATCCAGGACTCGATGGAGAAGCAGATGCGCGCCGACCGCGACAAGCGCGCCGCGATCCTCCAGGCCGAGGGTGTCCGGCAGTCCGAGATCCTGC
This sequence comes from Streptomyces sp. BB1-1-1, assembly GCF_031597775.1. Classification (NCBI taxonomy): domain Bacteria; kingdom Bacillati; phylum Actinomycetota; class Actinomycetes; order Kitasatosporales; family Streptomycetaceae; genus Streptomyces; species Streptomyces sp. BB1-1-1. The sequence goes on from NZ_CP134203.1 coordinate 6,661,730, forward strand.
GCGCCGAGGGCGAGAAGCAGTCCCAGATCCTGCGCGCCGAAGGTGAGGCCAAGGCCGCCGCCCTGCGCGCCGAGGGCGAGGCCCAGGCCGTCCGCACGGTCTTCGAGGCCATCCACGCCGGCGACCCGGACCAGAAGCTGCTCTCCTACCAGTACCTCCAGATGCTCCCGAAGATCGCCGAGGGCGACGCCAACAAGCTCTGGATCGTCCCCAGCGAGATCGGCGACGCCCTCAAGGGCCTGTCCGGCGCCATGGGCAACTTCGGCGGTATGGGCGGCGGTTCGGGCAGCGGAGACGGCGCGAACGTCCCGGCCCAGGAGCGGCGCGAGAAGCCGTCCATCGACTGACGCCAGTACCCACTACGTCGATGGGGGCGTACCTCTCACCAGAGGTACGCCCCCATCGACGTAGTGGGTCACGCGGCCGGCTGGGCGAGCCACTCCGGCAGAGCGTCGAAGTCGTCCTGACCCAAGGCGAGAAGCATCGCGTCGGCAGGCGTCGGCTCGAACGGCTCCCGCAGCAGCGGCATACCCGCCTGCTCGGGCGTCCGGTTCGCCTTCCGGTGATTGTCCTCGGCACACGAGGCCACCGTGTTCAACCATGTGTCCTGCCCGCCGAGCGACCGCGGCACCACGTGGTCGACGGTCGTCCCCCGCCGCCCGCAGTACGCGCACCGGTGCCGGTCCCGGACCAGCACGCCCCGCCTCGACCACGGAGCGCGTCTTCGGAAGGGCACCCGTACGTATTGGCACAGCCTGATCACCCGGGGCGCCGGTATGTCGAGCGCGGCTCCGCGCATGCGCAGTCCGGGGTGGGCCTGTTCGACGACGGCCTTGTCCTGGAGCACCAGAACGACGGCTCGATTAAGCGTCACCGTCGACAACGGCTCGAAGCTCGCGTTCAGTACCAGCGTGTCCCGCATACCAGCCCACCTCCCGTGCGCACCGGCCCACCCCGTGGCGGGCTGGGATCAACTCTGGCCGGGCACGCCGAGATGGACAACGCAATATCTGCTGCTCCTGCGAGGGGAAAGCTCCCCCACGCCATCCCCCGGCAACAAAAATGCCCGCCCCTGATCCATTCCAAGACCAGAGGCGGGCAAACGTTCCATGAACGCTCGGAACACTAGCCCTCGGCGGGCACCTCGTACTCACCGATCAGCTGGGCACGCGCGATCGTGTGGAACCGCAGATTGAAGCCGACGAACGCCGGGGTGGCTTCCGCGTCCGGTCCCAGCTTCTCCTGGTCCACGGCGTACACCGTGAACACATACCGGTGCGGCCCGTCCCCGGCCGGCGGCGCGGCGCCGCCGAAGTCCTTGCTGCCGAAGTCGTTGCGCGCCTGTACGGCCCCCTCCGGCAGTCCCTCGAACTTGCCGCTGCCCGCGCCCACCGGCAGCTCGGTCACCGAGGCCGGGATGTCGAACACCACCCAGTGCCAGAACCCGCTGCCCGTCGGGGCGTCCGGGTCGTAGCACGTCACGGCGAAGCTCTTGGTCTCGGCGGGGAAACCCTCCCACCGCAGTTGCGGCGAGGTGTTGCCGGCCGCGTGAACCTGAGCGTCCTTGAGCGTCGCCCCCTCCTGGACGTCCTCACTCGTGACCGTGAACGCCGGCACGGGCGGGTGGAAGTCATGGGGGAGCGGCCGCCGCTTGAGCTCGGTCACCTCGGTACCTCCTGATCGTTCGGTGCAGTGCGGTCCGAGCCTAGAACCCCTAGAACCAGTTCCGCTTGCTGCCTACCTCGGACAGCCACTGGTTGAGGTACGCCGTCCAGTCGGTCCCCTGGTAGTCGTTCAGCCCCACCTTGAAGGAACGGAACGTGTCGCTGCCCTCGCTGAACAGCCCGGGCTTCTTGTCCATCTCCAGCACGACGTCCATCGCCTGGGCGTCGGCGACGAAGCTCAGCTCGACCTGGTTCAGCCCCCGGTACTGCTGCGGCGGGAGGAACTCGATCTCCTGGTAGAACGGCAGCTTCTGCCGCGTACCGCGGATGTGGCCCCGCTCCATGTCCGCGCTCTTGAAGCGGAAGCCCAGCCCGATGAACGCGTCCAGGATCGCCTTCTGCGCCGGCAGCGGGTGCACGTTGATCGGGTCCAGGTCACCGGAGTCCACGGCGCGCGCGATCTCCAGCTCCGTGGTCACGCCGATGTTCATCCCGCGCAGCGCCTGCCCGTCGATCGTCGTGATCGGCGTCTCCCACGGAATCTCGAGCCCGAACTGCACGGCGTGTACGGCGTTCGCCTTCAGCTCGAAGGCACCACCGAGCCGGCTCTTCGTGAACTCGATGTCCTGCTTGTACTCCTGGTCGCCGTTCTCCACCTCGACCTTGGCCTGCAGCCCGACCGACAGCGCCTCGATCTGCTGGTCGACGGACCCGCCCTGGATCCGCACCTCGCCCTGGACGACACCGCCCGGAACGACGTTGACCTCGCTCAGCACGGTCTCGACCGAAGCCCCGCCGGCCCCCAGGCTCGCGAGCAGCTTCTTGAACGCCATGTCTCTCCCTCTCCAGGCTTTGGGTGAACCCCTGATCCCTACAAACGCGATTCGGCCGTGACCGGTTCCGCACCCCACAACCTGGCAAGGCGGACGCTCCCTGACCACCTCGCGCACGAACCCGGCTGCGTTACGCTCGGACAGCATGATCGCGAGCCCCGACCGTACGCCTCTGCCCAGAAATTTCTTCGACCGGCCCATCCTCGAGGTGGCCCCGGACCTCCTGGGCCGCATCCTGGTGCGCGACACCCCGGACGGTCCGATCGCCCTCCGCCTGACAGAGGTCGAGGCCTACGACGGTCAGAACGACCCCGGCTCCCACGCCTACCGCGGTCGCACGCCCCGCAACGAAGTGATGTTCGGTCCCCCCGGACACGTGTATGTCTACTTCACCTATGGCATGTGGTTCTGCATGAACCTGGTGTGCGGTCCCGAGGGCAGGGCGAGCGCCGTTCTGCTCCGCGCCGGCGAGATCATCGAGGGCGCCGAGCTGGCGCGCACCCGTCGACTCTCCGCCCGCAATGACAAGGAACTGGCCAAAGGCCCGGCCCGCCTCGCCACCGCCCTGGGTGTGGACCGAGCCCTGAACGGCACGGACGCCTGCACCGCCGAGGCAACGCCCCTGCGTATCCTGACCGGCGCACCGGTGCCCCGCGACCAGGTACGCAGCGGCCCACGCACCGGCGTGGCCGGCGAGGGCGGCGTCCATCCCTGGCGTTACTGGGTCGCCGATGACCCGACGGTCAGCCCTTATCGGGCCCATGTGCCCCGCCG
>NZ_CP134203.1:6667500-7122500 GCF_031597775.1 Streptomyces sp. BB1-1-1
GCAGTCGTCATGGGCTGTCACCCGCTGCTGAACACATAGGCAGTGTGGAGGGAACGCGGGGAAGTGAAACATCTCAGTACCCGCAGGAAGAGAAAACAACCGTGATTCCGGGAGTAGTGGCGAGCGAAACCGGATGAGGCCAAACCGTATACGTGTGAGACCCGGCAGGGGTTGCGTGTGCGGGGTTGTGGGATCTCTCTTCTACGGTCTGCCGGCCGTGGGACGAGTCAGAAACCGTTGATGTAGGCGAAGGACATGCGAAAGGTCCGGCGTAGAGGGTAAGACCCCCGTAGTCGAAACATCAGCGGCTCGTTTGAGAGACACCCAAGTAGCACGGGGCCCGAGAAATCCCGTGTGAATCTGGCGGGACCACCCGCTAAGCCTAAATATTCCCTGGTGACCGATAGCGGATAGTACCGTGAGGGAATGGTGAAAAGTACCGCGGGAGCGGAGTGAAATAGTACCTGAAACCGTGTGCCTACAAGCCGTGGGAGCGTCGCGCAAGGACTTGTCCTTGCGTCGTGACTGCGTGCCTTTTGAAGAATGAGCCTGCGAGTTTGCGGTGTGTTGCGAGGTTAACCCGGGTGGGGAAGCCGTAGCGAAAGCGAGTCCGAACAGGGCGATTTTAGTAGCACGCTCAAGACCCGAAGCGGAGTGATCTAGCCATGGGCAGGTTGAAGCGGAGGTAAGACTTCGTGGAGGACCGAACCCACCAGGGTTGAAAACCTGGGGGATGACCTGTGGTTAGGGGTGAAAGGCCAATCAAACTCCGTGATAGCTGGTTCTCCCCGAAATGCATTTAGGTGCAGCGTCGTGTGTTTCTTGCCGGAGGTAGAGCACTGGATAGGCGATGGGCCCTACCGGGTTACTGACCTTAGCCAAACTCCGAATGCCGGTAAGTGAGAGCGCGGCAGTGAGACTGTGGGGGATAAGCTCCATGGTCGAGAGGGAAACAGCCCAGAGCATCGACTAAGGCCCCTAAGCGTACGCTAAGTGGGAAAGGATGTGGAGTCGCACAGACAACCAGGAGGTTGGCTTAGAAGCAGCCACCCTTGAAAGAGTGCGTAATAGCTCACTGGTCTAGTGATTCCGCGCCGACAATGTAGCGGGGCTCAAGCGTACCGCCGAAGTCGTGTCATTGCAGCAATACGGCCAACGCCGGCTGTGATGGGTAGGGGAGCGTCGTGTGCCGGGTGAAGCAGCCGCGGAAGCGAGTTGTGGACGGTTCACGAGTGAGAATGCAGGCATGAGTAGCGATACAAACGTGAGAAACGTTTGCGCCGATTGACTAAGGGTTCCTGGGTCAAGCTGATCTGCCCAGGGTAAGTCGGGACCTAAGGCGAGGCCGACAGGCGTAGTCGATGGATAACCGGTTGATATTCCGGTACCCGCTGTGAAGCGTCAAACATCGAGCATCGTGATGCTAAGGCCGTGAAGCCGTTCCGGACCCTTCGGGGAAAGGAAAGTGGTGGAGCCGCCGGACCAAGCGGTTAGTAGGTGAGTGATGGGGTGACGCAGGAAGGTAGTCCATCCCGGGCGGTGGTTGTCCCGGGGTAAGGGTGTAGGCCGTGCGATAGGTAAATCCGTCGCACTTGTGGCTGAGACCTGATGCCGAGCCGATTGTGGTGAAGTGGATGATCCTATGCTGTCGAGAAAAGCCTCTAGCGAGTTTCATGGCGGCCCGTACCCTAAACCGACTCAGGTGGTCAGGTAGAGAATACCGAGGCGTTCGGGTGAACTATGGTTAAGGAACTCGGCAAAATGCCCCCGTAACTTCGGGAGAAGGGGGGCCATTCCTGGTGATGGGATTTACTTCCTGAGCTGGGGGTGGCCGCAGAGACCAGCGAGAAGCGACTGTTTACTAAAAACACAGGTCCGTGCGAAGCCGTAAGGCGATGTATACGGACTGACGCCTGCCCGGTGCTGGAACGTTAAGGGGACCGGTTAGCTCCATTTCGGTGGGGCGAAGCTGAGAACTTAAGCGCCAGTAAACGGCGGTGGTAACTATAACCATCCTAAGGTAGCGAAATTCCTTGTCGGGTAAGTTCCGACCTGCACGAATGGCGTAACGACTTCTCGACTGTCTCAACCATAGGCCCGGTGAAATTGCACTACGAGTAAAGATGCTCGTTTCGCGCAGCAGGACGGAAAGACCCCGGGACCTTTACTACAGTTTGATATTGGTGTTCGGTTCGGCTTGTGTAGGATAGCTGGGAGACTGTGAACTCTGGACGCCAGTTCAGGGGGAGTCGTCGTTGAAATACCAGTCTGGTCGTGCTGGATGTCTAACCTGGGTCCGTGATCCGGATCAGGGACAGTGTCTGATGGGTAGTTTAACTGGGGCGGTTGCCTCCTAAAGAGTAACGGAGGCGCCCAAAGGTTCCCTCAGCCTGGTTGGCAATCAGGTGTTGAGTGTAAGTGCACAAGGGAGCTTGACTGTGAGACCGACGGGTCGAGCAGGGACGAAAGTCGGGACTAGTGATCCGGCGGTGGCTTGTGGAAGCGCCGTCGCTCAACGGATAAAAGGTACCCCGGGGATAACAGGCTGATCTTCCCCAAGAGTCCATATCGACGGGATGGTTTGGCACCTCGATGTCGGCTCGTCGCATCCTGGGGCTGGAGTCGGTCCCAAGGGTTGGGCTGTTCGCCCATTAAAGCGGTACGCGAGCTGGGTTTAGAACGTCGTGAGACAGTTCGGTCCCTATCCGCTGTGCGCGTAGGAGTCTTGAGAAGGGCTGTCCCTAGTACGAGAGGACCGGGACGGACGAACCTCTGGTGTGCCAGTTGTCCTGCCAAGGGCATGGCTGGTTGGCTACGTTCGGGAGGGATAACCGCTGAAAGCATCTAAGCGGGAAGCCTGCTTCGAGATGAGGACTCCCACCCCCTTGAGGGGTTAAGGCTCCCAGTAGACGACTGGGTTGATAGGCCGGATCTGGAAGCACCGCAAGGTGTGGAGGTGACCGGTACTAATAGGCCGAGGGCTTGTCCTCAGTTGCTCGCGTCCACTGTGTTAGTTCTGAGGCAACGAACAGTTGCCGGCTTTCGAGCTGAACAGAACAATTGAAGAGTGTGCTTGTTCGCTCGAAACCATTAGGGTTTCGGTGGTCATAGCGTAGGGGAAACGCCCGGTTACATTTCGAACCCGGAAGCTAAGCCTTACAGCGCCGATGGTACTGCAGGGGGGACCCTGTGGGAGAGTAGGACGCCGCCGAACAATCTTTGGAAAGGACCCCTGGTCCCCAGCGTTCAGCTGGGGACCAGGGGTCCTTTCGTTTTTCCAGGACGCACCGGGTACCCGGTTGCGCGAGAATGACTTGCAGTACCGAAGACAGGAGTCACCGATGTCCACCAACTCTCCCGACGACCGACCGGAGCGCGACCAGCGGCGACGGGACAGTGGTGACCGCGGCGACCGGGGCGGTCAGCGCGGGGACCGTGGCGGTTTCCGCCGTGACGACAGCCGTGGCAACGACCGTGGCGGGCAGCGCGGTGGTTTCCGTCGGGATGACCGGCGGGACGATCGTCGGGATGACAGCCGTGGTGGTGGGTTCGCGCGTCGTGACGACCGCGACCGCGACCGTGACCGTGGGCCGCGTCGTGACGACCGTGACCGTGGTGGCGACCGTGGGTTCCGTCGCGATGAGCGCAGCGGTGACCGGCCGCCCTTCCGCCGCGATGACCGCGGCGACCGCGGTGACCGCCCCTCCTTCCGCCGCGACGACCGGAGCGGTGACCGTCCCCCCTTCCGCCGTGACGACCGCGGCGATCGCGGTGACCGTCCCCCCTTCCGCCGTGACGACCGCGGCGATCGCGGTGACCGTCGCGACGACCGTGGCGGCTTCGGCCGGCGTGACGACAGCCGTGGCAACGACCGTGGCGGGCAGCGCGGTGGATTCCGTCGGGACGACCGGCGGGACGACCGTCGGGACGATCGTCGGGATGACAGCCGTGGTGGTGGGTTCGCGCGTCGTGACGACCGCGACCGTGACCGTGGGCCGCGTCGTGACGACCGTGACCGTGGTGGCGACCGTGGGTTCCGTCGCGATGAGCGCAGCGGTGACCGGCCGCCCTTCCGCCGCGATGACCGCGGCGACCGTGGAGACCGTCCGTCCTTCCGCCGTGACGACCGCGGTGACCGCGGTGACCGCGGCGACCGCGGCGACCGCGGCGACCGTCCGTCCTTCCGTCGTGACGACCGCGGTGACCGCGGCGACCGTCCGTCCTTCCGTCGTGACGACCGCGGTGATCGGCCCCCTTACCGTCGTGACGACCGCCGAGACGACCGCCGGGACGACCGTGGCGATCGTGGTGGCTTCCGGCGGGATGACAATCGTGGCGAGCGCGGCGGCTTCGGTCGGCGTGACGACAGTCGCGGTGGTGAGCGTGGTGGGTACCGCGGTCGGGACGACCGCGGGGGCCGTGGGCCGCAGCGTGATGACCGCGGCGGGCGTCCCGGTGGTTTCCGTGGGCGTGACGACCGGCACGGCGGCGGTGGCCGTTTCCGTGAGGAGCGGGACCGGGACCGTGAGCCGATCAAGCGCCTGCCGATTCCCGACGAGGTCACGGGCGACGAGATCGACAAGGACGTACGGCAGGAGCTTCAGAGTCTGCCCAAGACGCTTGCGGAGGACGTCGCCAGGAACCTGGTGATGGTCGCCCGGCTTCTCGACGAGGACCCGGAGGCGGCGTACGCCTACTCCAAGATCGCTCTGCGGCTGGCGTCCCGTGTCGCCGCCGTACGGGAGGCGGGCGGGTTCGCCGCGTACGCCAACCAGAAGTACAGCGAGGCTCTGGCCGAGTTCCGGGCCGCGCGGCGGATGACCGGGTCCGTCGAGCTGTGGCCGGTCATGGCCGACTGCGAGCGTGGGCTCGGCCGGCCGGAGAAGGCGCTGGACATGGCCGGCGCCGCCGAGGTGCACAAGCTGGACAAGGCCGGTCAGGTCGAGATGCGGCTTGTCGCGGCCGGCGCCCGGCGTGACATGGGGCAGCTGGACGCGGCCATCGTGACGCTGCAGAGCCCCGAGTTGGCCTCCAACTCCGTACAGCCCTGGACCGCGCGACTGCGGTACGCCTACGCCGACGCGCTGCTGGCCGCGGGCCGGGAGCAGGAGGCGCGGGAGTGGTTCGCGAAGGCCGTCGAGTCCGACCGGGACGGCAGCACGGATGCCTCCGACCGCCTCGCCGAGCTGGACGGCGTCGAGTTCATGGACGCCCTTGACGAGGAGCGCGAGGGCGAGCGCGGCGTGGAGAGCCCCTCCGCCGAGGACAGGGACGCGGACAAGGACGTGGACGGCGAGAAGGACTGACGTCCATGGCGTGATGACGAAGGGGCGGGACCGGCGTACGGTCCCGCCCCTTCGTCGTGTCGGCTCACCGGTCCAGCGTGCGCAGTACCAGGCCGGAGGCCGGCTTCGGGCCGAAGGACGTCGACTTGCGGGGCATCGTGACGCCCTGTTGGGCCAGTTCGCGGACGACCTCTTCACGGACCGGGTGCATCAGTACCGCCGTGCCGCCGTCGCGTTCGGCCTTCTCGACGGTGGCCGCCGTGTGGTGGATGTAGGAGATGTGGGCGGCGGAGTCGTCCGGGATGTGCCAGACGTGGGCGAGGAGGGTGGCGTGCAGGACCGTGGCGTCCAGGGTGCGCCAGGCCTCGGGGCGGTCGGTGGGGACCGTGCGGGCCAGCAGGCCGGGGTCCGGCCGGTCGACGAGATGGAAGGCGCCGTCGCCGGCGAGCAGGAAGGCGTTGCCCGCCTCGGCCGCCTTCGCCAGGGCGTCCATGGACTCGGCCCGCGGCGTGTCGAGGCGTCGGACGCGGAAGTGGCCGTCCAGGGCCGCCACGGCGTCGCTCACCGGGAGGTCGTGCAGCAGGCGGTGGATGGCGCGGACCCGGAGCGGGTAGCGGGCCGTGTCGACCAGGAGGACCAGGCCGTGGTCCCAGGGGCTGGGGGAAGGGTGCTCCGCGCGGAGCGTGCGATAGGTCGCCCAGCGGTGGTGGCCGTCGGCGATGAGGGCCTGGTGCCGCGCCAGCTCGGACCGGACGCGGGACAGGTCGTCGGGGTCCGTCACCGACCACAGGCGGTGGCAGAAGCCGTCCTCCGTGGTCGTCGAGAGCAGCGGGGGCTGTTCGGCGGTGCGTTCCACGACGGTGGTCGTGGCCGCGGTGGGGCCGCCACCGCGGTAGGTGAGGAGCAGGGGTTCGAGGTTCGCCCAGGTGGCCCGCATGAGCGCCGCGCGGTCGGCGACGACGTGCGGCATGACGTCCTCGTGCGGCAGGACGACCTGCTCCGACGGGTCCGACACGCGCAGGGCGCCGATGATGCCGCGTTGCAGCATGCCGTCGCCGTCGCGTTGTTCGTAGACGTACAGGCCCGGTTCGGGGTCGGCGGTCAGGACGCCCTCGGCCATCCAGCGCCGCAGGGTGTGGGCGGCCTGGTCGTTGCGCGCCTCGGGGGTGGCGGCCTGGGGCAGGATCAGCCGGACGATGTTGTACGGGTCGGCGGACTCGAGGTGGAGCAGGCCGTCGGGGCGGACCACGACGTCGTAGGGCGGGGACGTCACGGCGGCCAGGCTGCCGACCCGGTCGGGGTCGTAGCGGAGGCCTCGGAACGGGGTGAGTTCCAGGCCCCGGCGCGCCGTTGCTTCCGGGTGACCTGCAGTGTTCATCCCGGCATCGTACGTGTGTCAGTGGCATGGGGGATGATCGGGGGAAAGGCGTCGAACGAGGAGCGATGTGCAATGAGCCGGAGCGTCAGGACGAGGCCCGAGGGCAGTGGGCGGGGCCTGAGCGAGGCGTACGACACGGCGCTGCTCGACCTGGACGGCGTGGTGTACGCAGGGGGTAACGCGATCGCTCACGCGGTCGACTCGCTCGCCACGGCCCGCGCGGGCGGCATGCGTCTGGCGTACGTCACGAACAACGCGCTCCGGACCCCTGACGCGGTCGCCGAGCATCTGACCGAGCTGGGCATACCGACGGGTGCCGACGACGTCATCACCTCGGCCCAGGCGGTGGCCCGGCTGATCGCCGAGCAGGTGCCGTCGGGGGCGCGGGTGCTGGTGATCGGCGGCGACGGGCTGCGGGTGGCGCTGCGGGAGCGCGGCCTGGAGCCCGTGGAGTCCGCGGAGGACGATCCGGCGGCCGTCGTGCAGGGATTCGGCGGGCCCGAGCTGCCGTGGGGGCGCTTCGCGGAGGCCTGCTACGCCATCGCGCGCGGTGTGCCGTGGTACGCCTCCAACACCGACCTGACGATCCCGGGCGCCCGCGGGATCGCGCCGGGCAACGGCGCGGCGGTGGAGGTCGTGCGGATCGCCACCGGCGCCGATCCGCAGGTCGCGGGGAAGCCGTTGCCTCCCATGCACCGGGAGACGATCCTGCGCACCGGCGCGCAGCGGCCGTTGGTGGTGGGCGACCGGCTGGACACGGACATCGAGGGCGCGTTCAACGGCGAGGTGGACTCGCTGCTCGTCCTGACCGGCGTGACCGACGGGGCACAGCTCCTGGCGGCACCGCCGCAGCACCGGCCGACGTATGTCGACGCCGATCTGCGCGGGCTGCTCACCGGGCAGCCGGAGGTCACGGGCGGCGGAGACGGGGACGCCGGGTTCCGTTGCGGTGGCTGGACGGCCACGGCCGGCGAGGAGCGGCTGGAGCTGGAGGGCGACGGCGCGGCGCTGGACGGGTTGCGTGCGCTGTGCGCGGCGGCCTGGACGGCGGGCGGGGAGGCCGGGTGCGGACTGGACTCGGGGAAGGCGTTGGCGCGACTGGGGTTGTGAGCCGTCGTACGGGGCAGGAGCCCGGCCGCGGGCGGAGCGAGGAAAGATCCTCGGGATCGTGATCGATTGGCAGGGTAGGCTAACCTAACTGCGTGTTGGTCGACAGTCCCCCCGAACAGCGCGCGGAGACCGCCCCCGCGCCGCCCCCCAAGCGCCGTGTCCTGCGTGCCGTCGGGCTGCCCGTCTCGGCGGCGGTCCTGGTGCTCATCGCGTTGACGAGTATCGCGATCGGCGCGAAGGACCTGTCGCTGGCGCAGGTCTGGCACGGCCTGTTCCACGACTCGGGCACGTACGGCGACGTCGTGGTGAGCGAACGGCTGTCGCGGACCGTGCTCGGTCTGCTCGCCGGTGCCGCGCTCGGCCTCGCGGGCGCCGTACTGCAGGCGCTCACCCGTAATCCGCTGGCCGATCCCGGGCTGCTCGGCATCAACGCGGGCGCCTCCGCCGCGGTCGTCACGGCCATCACCTTCTTCGGCGTCACCTCGCTGACCGGGTACGTGTGGTTCGCCTTCGCCGGTGCGGCGGGGGTCGGCGCGCTGGTCTGGTTCCTGGGCGGCAGCCGGGGGGCCACGCCGGTGCGGCTGGTGCTGGCCGGCACCGCGATCAGCGCCGCGCTCTTCGGCTACCTCCAGGCCGTGATGATCATGGACGACGCGGCGCTGGGCAGGATGCGTTTCTGGACGGTCGGTTCGCTCTCGTCGGCGACGAACGGCACCATCAAGGAGGTGCTCCCGTTCTTCGTGGCGGGCACGGTCCTGGCCCTCGCGCTCTCCCGGCCGCTCAACGCGATGGAGATGGGCGACGACACCGCCAGGGCCCTCGGCGCCAATCTCAACCGCACCCGGGCGCTGTCCATGCTCGCCGCGACGGTGCTGTGCGGGGCAGCGACCGCCGCCTGCGGGCCGATCGTGTTCGTCGGACTGATGGTCCCGCACATCGTCCGCTCCTTCACCGGGCCCGACATGCGCTGGATCCTGCCGTACGCCGCGATCCTGTCGCCCGTACTGCTGCTGGGCGCGGACGTCCTCGGCCGGATCGTCGCACGGCCCTCGGAGCTCCAGGTCGGCATCGTCACCGCCGTCCTGGGCGGGCCGGTCTTCATCTATCTCGTACGACGGCGGAGGACGGCACAGCTGTGAAGACCGGGAAGACCGTGAAGACCAACCGTGCGGTGCGAAGCCCCGGTGGGCTCTCGTTCCGGCTGGACGTCCGGGCCACCGTCGTCGTCGCGCTGCTGCTGGTCGTCGCGTTGGCGGCGAGCGTCGTACTCATCGGCACGGGCGACTTCGAGATACCGGCCGCCGACGTGCTCAGGACTCTCGTCGGCGAGGGCAACGCCAGTCAGGAGTTCATCGTCAACGAACTGCGGCTGCCGCGGGTCCTGGTCGGGCTGCTGGTCGGCGCCGCGCTGGGGATGGGCGGTGCGCTGTTCCAGGCCATCTCGCGCAACCCGCTCGGCAGCCCGGACGTGCTCGGCCTCGGACAGGGCGCGACGGCCGGCGCCCTCACGATGATCGTCCTGTTCTCCGGCAGCTCGGCGCAGGTCACCGTCGGTGCGCTCGTGGGCGGCCTGGTGACCGGCCTCGCCATCTATCTGCTCGCCTGGAAGCGGGGCGTGCACGGGTACCGGCTGGTCCTGGTCGGAATCGGCATGTCCGCGATCGTCACGGCGGTCAACGGCTATCTGCTGACCCGTGCGGACATCGTCGACGCCTCCCGCGCCGTCGTCTGGATGACCGGCTCCCTCAACGGCCGTGACTGGGACCATGTCTGGCCCCTGCTCGCGCTGTGCGCCGTGCTCGTCCCGCTCGTTCTCACCAACGGACGGGCGCTGCGGATGATGGAGATGGGCGATGACGTCTCGTACGCCCTGGGAGTGCGCGTCGAGCGCGTACGGGCGCTGCTGATGGTGGCCGCCGTGCTGCTCACCGCCGCCGCCACCGCCGCCGCGGGGCCGGTCGCCTTCGTCGCGCTGACCGCGCCGCAGCTCGCCCGGCGCCTGACCCGCTCGCCCGGCCCCAACCTGCTGCCGTCCGTGTGCATGGGCGCCGCCCTGCTGGTCAGTGCCGACTGGATCTCGCAGCGGGCCTTCGGCGCCGACCAGCTGCCCGTGGGCGTGGTCACCGGCGTACTCGGCGGCGTCTACCTGCTGTGGCTGCTGGTCACCGAGCGCAAGGCGGGCCGGATATGAGCGCCGGTGCCGGTACCCGCGGCGGCCTGAACAACCACGGGACCCGCAGCGGCCTGAACAACCAAAGGAGCAACGTGAGCCGCCTGACCGCCGAGAACGTCACCCTCGCCTACGACCAGCGGGTCATCGCGGAGAAGCTGTCGGTGGAGATACCCGACAACTCCTTCACCGTGATCGTCGGCCCCAACGCGTGCGGCAAGTCCACCCTGCTGCGGGCCCTGTCGCGGATGCTCAAGCCCACCCAGGGCCGTGTGCTGCTGGACGGATCGGTCATCCAGTCGATGCCCGCCAAGCACGTCGCGCGGACCCTCGGCCTGCTGCCGCAGTCGTCCATCGCGCCCGACGGGATCACCGTCGGCGACCTCGTCGGCCGGGGCCGCTACCCGCACCAGGGCATCCTGCGCCAGTGGTCGACCGAGGACGAGCGGGTCGTCCAGGAGTCGATGGCCCAGACCGGCATCTCGGAACTCGCCGAGCGGTACGTCGACGAACTCTCCGGCGGTCAGCGCCAGCGCGTGTGGATCGCCATGGCGCTCGCCCAGCAGACCCCGCTGCTGCTGCTCGACGAGCCGACGACGTACCTGGACATCCAGCACCAGATCGACGTCCTCGACCTCTGTGCGGAACTCCACGAGGAGCAGGGCCGCACGCTCGTGGCCGTCCTGCACGACCTCAACCACGCCGCCCGGTACGCCACCCACCTCATCGCCCTGCGCGACGGGGAGATCATCGCCGAGGGCGCGCCGAAGGACATCGTCACGGCCGAACTCGTCGAGCGCGTCTTCGGGCTGCGCTGCCAGGTCATCGACGACCCGGAGACGGGTACGCCGCTCGTGGTGCCGGCCGCGCGCGGGACGCGGGGCGCGGCAGCGGGCGGCCGGCCGGAGAAGGTGGCGGCTACAAAAGCTTCCTGAGACGGAACAGGTCGCGCAGGCCCGCCTCCAGCTTCACCCGGCCTGAGCCCCAGGCCTTGGCGAAGTTCAGCTCGCCGCCGACCAGGGCCACCAGGTCGTCGCCGGTCATCGCCAGCCTGATCTCGGCCTTCTCCCGCGGCGGCCCCTCAACGGTCTCGCGCACGTCGATCCGGCCGTCCGCCATGCGTCCGGCGAAGGTGACGTCCAGGTCGGTGATGTGGCAGCTCACCGAGCGGTCCAGCTCGGCGGCCGACCGCGCGTCCCCTTCGGCGCTGCGCATGTTGTCCGAGAGCTTGTCGAGTGCGGCGCGGCACTCCTCAGTCGTCGCCATCGGGACCGACCGTACCGCAGCGGTACGCGGTAGCGTCGGGGCATGAGCGACGCAGTACCGGAGCCGGTGGCACGGGAAACCGACGGGGGCCCGTCCGAGGCGCGGGCGCCGGAGCACGACCCCGCCGCGCCCGCCCCCCTCGACGTCCCCCGCGCCCCCACCGGAAACGCCGAGGTGGACGCCCGGCTGGCGCGGCTGGCCGACGCCGACCACCTGGCCACGGACGGACATGTCGAGGTGTACGAGGATGTACACCGGGGGCTGCGCGACGCGCTCACCGCGCTCGACGCCCGCCCGGGACCTCCGGTGCCCCCATCGCAGCACGAAAACAGGAGCTGAACCGAACGTGGCAGGAGTCGCACGCCGCCGTCTCGACGCGGAGCTGGTCCGCCGCAAGCTGGCGCGCTCGCGCGAGCACGCCAGCCAGCTGATCGCCGCCGGGCGGGTCACCGTCGGCAAGGCCGTCGCGACCAAGCCCGCCACGCAGGTGGAGACCGCCGCCGCGATCGTGGTGACCTCCGACGACAGCGACCCCGACTACGTCTCGCGCGGCGGCCACAAGCTCGCCGGCGCCCTCGATGCCTTCGTACCGCAGGGGCTCGTCGTCGAGGGGCGGCGGGCGCTGGACGCCGGCGCGTCCACCGGAGGCTTCACCGACGTACTGCTGCGATCGGGCGCCGCGCACGTCGTCGCCGTCGACGTCGGTTACGGACAACTCGCCTGGTCTCTCCAGCAGGATGAACGCGTCACCGTCAAGGACCGTACGAACGTACGCGAGTTGACGCCGGAAGCGATCGATGGGGAGCCCGTGGACCTTGTCGTGGGGGATCTGTCCTTCATCCCGCTCGGGCTGGTACTGCCCGCCCTGGTGCGGTGCACGCGGCCGGACGCCGATCTGGTGATGATGGTGAAGCCGCAGTTCGAGGTGGGCAAGGAGCGGCTGGGCAGCGGGGGAGTGGTACGCAGTGCGCAGCTGCGGGCCGAGGCCGTACGGGGAGTCGCCCGCAGGGCCTGGGAACTGGGACTCGGAGTGAAGGGGGTCACCGCCAGTCCGCTGCCCGGTCCCTCCGGGAACGTCGAGTACTTTCTGTGGCTGCGGGCCGGGGCCGGTGAACTGGACCCGGCCGACGTTGACCGTGCAGTGGCGGAGGGGCCGCGTTGACACAGAACCGAGCTCGTACTGTTTTCCTGCTCGCCCACACCGGGCGTCCCGCGGCCATCCGCAGCGCGGAGCTCGTGGTCAAGGGGCTGCTGAACGCCGGGCTCGGGGTGCGCGTCCTGGAGGCCGAGGCGTGCGACCTGCCGCTGCCGGGCGAGGTGGAGCTGGTCGGGGAGGCCACCCCGCAGTGCCTCGACGGGTGCGAGCTGCTGATCGTGCTGGGCGGTGACGGGACCCTGCTGCGCGGCGCCGAGTTCGCCCGCGCGTCCGGGGTGCCGATGCTCGGCGTCAACCTCGGCCGGGTCGGCTTCCTCGCGGAGGCCGAGCGCGACGACCTCGACAAGGTCGTCGACCGGGTGGTGAACCGGGCGTACGAGGTCGAGGAGCGGATGACCGTCGACGTCGTCGTGCACCGCAACGGCGACATCGTGCACACCGACTGGGCGCTGAACGAGGCCGCCGTGCAGAAGGCCGGCGCCGAGAAGCTGCTCGAAGTCGTGCTGGAGATCGACGGGCGGCCGGTGACCGGGTTCGGCTGCGACGGCATCGTGCTGTCGACGCCGACCGGGTCGACGGCGTACGCCTTCTCCGCCGGAGGGCCGGTGGTGTGGCCCGAGGTCGAGGCGCTGCTGATGGTGCCGATCAGCGCACACGCGCTGTTCGCGAAGCCCTTGGTGACCTCGCCGGATTCCGTGCTCGCGGTGGAGGTGCTGCCCCATATTCCGCCGGGCGTGCTGTGGTGCGACGGGCGGCGGACGGTGGACCTGCCGCCGGGGGCCCGGGTGGAGGTGCGGCGGGGAGCGGTGCCGGTGCGGCTGGCGCGGCTGCACCACGCGTCGTTCACGGATCGTCTGGTCGCGAAGTTCGCGTTGCCGGTGTCGGGGTGGCGCGGGGCGCCGCACTAGCGGACTCGATGGGGTGGTTCCGTACATCGCGGGCCGCGGGCGCGTCGTGGCTGGTCGCGCCCCGCGGCGCAGCCGCTATCAGCACAGTCCCGCGCCCCTGGCTGCGTGCACTGCCCCGGCGTGACAGGGGCGGCCTGTGTGCGCTTCCCCGCTCGGACCTCGTATGGTCGTGTCCGTGCTTGAGGAGATGCGGATACGGTCGCTCGGAGTCATCGACGACGCCGTGGTCGAGCTGTCGCCCGGGTTCACCGCTGTCACCGGTGAGACGGGTGCCGGCAAGACCATGGTGGTCACCAGCCTGGGGCTGCTGCTGGGCGGACGCGCGGACGCGGCGCTCGTGCGGATCGGGGCGAAGAACGCGGTCGTCGAGGGGCGGATCGCCGTGCCCGGGGACGCAGCGGTCGCCGTCCGGGCCGAGGAGGCCGGGGCCGAGCTGGACGACGGGGCGCTGCTGATCAGCCGTACCGTTTCCGCCGAGGGGCGGTCGCGCGCGCACCTGGGCGGGCGGTCCGTGCCCGTGGGGATGCTCGCCGAGCTGGCCGACGAACTGGTGGCCGTGCACGGGCAGACCGACCAGCAGGGGCTGCTCAAACTGTCCCGCCAGCGGCAGGCCCTGGACCGGTACGCGGGTGACGCGGTCGCCGGACCGCTCGCCAAGTACGCCGAGGCCTACCGGCGGCTGCGGGCCGTCGCCACGGAGCTGGACGAGATCACCACGCGCGCGCGTGAGCGCGCCCAGGAAGCCGATCTGCTGCGCTACGGCCTCGACGAGGTGTCGGCCGTCGAGCCGCGGGCCGGCGAGGACGTGGAGCTGGCCGAGGAGGCGGAGCGGCTGGGCCACGCCGAGGCGCTCGCGTCGGCCGCCACGGCCGCTCACGCCGCTCTGGCGGGCAATCCGGAGGACCCCGAGGGCGTGGACGCGGCGACGCTCGTCGCGGGCGCGCAGCGGGCCCTGGACGCCGTGCGGTCGCACGACCCGGCGCTGGCCGCGCTCGCCGAGCGGATCGGCGAGGTCGGGATCCTGCTGCGCGACGTGGCCGGGGAACTGGCCGGATACGCCGATGACCTGGACGCCGACCCGCTGCGGCTGGCGGCGGTCGAGGAGCGCCGGGCCGCGCTCACCGCGTTGACGCGGAAGTACGGCGAGGACGTCGCCGCCGTGCTGACCTGGGCCGAACAGAGCGCCGCGCGGGTGACCGAGCTGGACGGCGACGACGAGCGGATCGGCGAGCTGACCGCCGAACGGGACGCGCTCCGGGCGGAACTGGGCGGACTGGCGCAGGCCCTGACGGACGCGCGGACGGACGCCGCCGAGCGGTTCGCTGCCGCGGTGACCGCCGAGCTGGCCTCGCTCGCCATGCCGCACGCGCGTGTGTCGTTCGAGATCCGGCAGACCGAGGACCCGGAGGGCGTGGAGGTCGGCGGACGCACGGTCGCGTACGGGCCGTCGGGCGCCGACGAGGTCGAGCTGCTGCTCGCCCCGCATCCCGGCGCGCCGCCGCGGCCGATCGCCAAGGGGGCGTCCGGCGGTGAGCTGTCGCGCGTGATGCTGGCCGTGGAGGTCGTGTTCGCGGGCACGGACCCGGTGCCGACGTACCTCTTCGACGAGGTGGACGCCGGTGTCGGCGGCAAGGCGGCGGTGGAGATCGGTCGGCGCCTCGCGCGCCTCGCGAGGAGCGCGCAGGTCGTGGTCGTCACGCATCTGCCGCAGGTGGCCGCGTTCGCCGACCGGCAGCTGCTGGTGGAGAAGACGAACGACGGCTCGGTGACCCGGTCCGGCGTCAAGGTACTGGAGGGCGAGGACCGGATCCGCGAACTGTCCCGCATGCTCGCCGGCCAGGAGGACTCGGAGACGGCCCGGGCCCACGCGGAGGAACTGCTCGCGACGGCACGGTCGGACGCGTAGGCCTGGCCGGCGGGCTGGGGCGCGGGACGTCGGCGGCGCCTGGTCGGCGGCCCGTCGGCGCCGCGGGTGGACGGCACCGGGTGCACGCACCCGCAGGGTGGAGCCGGCGATGGCGTCAGCCGCCGGGGCGGGCGGCGCGGTGCGGTCGACGCCGAGCCGGTACGCCCGTCGGGCCCGGTGGCCGTCGGGCCGCTGGGTCCGGTGACCGGGCTGTGGGGCGACAGTGCCTTCCGGTGGCTGCGCCCGGTTGTCGGTGTTGGCCTGGGCCGTCTTCGGGCGCCGGGTGCCGGATTGGGGTGGGGTTCCGGGCGGGCTGCCGCTCCGGCGGCCGGTGGTGTGGGGCGGCCGGGGTGGTTCTCCGTGGCTGCGGCTGCGGCTGCGGCTGCGGCTTCGGGGGCCGGGGCCGCGTTTTGGGGGTGTCGGCTCCGCATTGGGGCGGTGCCGGTCTGCTGATCCGGCGCCCGGTTTCGCGGGATGGCTGGGATTTCTGTGGCTGCGCCCGGTCCTGGTCGTTGGTCCGGGGCTGCTTTCGGAGTGTCGGCTTCGGGGGCCGGGGCCGCCCTTCCGGGGTGTCCGCTCCGGATGGGCACGGTGCCGGTTCGCTGGTTCGGTGCTGGGGTGCTTTCGGCGGAAGGGGGGGTCGCCGGGGTCCCGTAGGGTGGCCCGATGATCGACCGCGCTCGCCGGAACGGCTCCTCCTTCGCCCTCGCCACCGTGCTCGCGCGGACCGGCCTGTCCGCGCTGCGCGCCACGGCGCCGGGCGGCCGGGAACGCTGGGAACGGAAGAACCACGCCGGGCGGACCGTGGATCTGTACGCCGGGCCCGCGACCGCCGTGGCGGCGGCGGTGGGGACGGCGCGGGTGCGGCCCGTCGCCGGGTTCGCCGTGCTCGCCGCCGGGGCCTGCGGGGCCTACGACGACGCGGTGGGCGCCGGGGACCCCCGGCGCGGGTTCCGGGCGCATCTGTCGGCGCTGCGGGACGGCGAGGTCACCAGCGGGGCGGTGAAGCTGCTGGGGATCTCCGCGGCCGGGCTCGCCGCGGGCGCGGTGCTGAAGGAACGGCCGTTGGACAAGGTGCTCGCGGGCGTCGTCATCGCGGGGGCCGCGCACTTCGTCAACCTCGTGGACGTACGCCCCGGGCGGGCCGGAGCGGCGGTCCTCGCGCTCGGGGCGCCGGGGATGCTGCGCAAGGGACCCGAAGCGGAGACGGCCGCCGCCGCCATGGGTGCCGCCGCGGCCGTACTGCCGGACGACATCGCCGAGCGGACGATGCTCGGTGACACGGGAGCGCACGCGCTGGGCGCGGCCCTGGGCGTCGCGGTGGTGGCCGGGAACGGCCGGGCGGCGCTCGCCGCGCACGCCGTCGCACTCGTGGCCGCGGCGGCGTACGGGGAGAGGGTGAGCGAGGCGGCACGCTCACTCGTGTGAGTGAACCGACCCCGTCCCGTTGCCCCGAGGGCCGCCCGCACGGGACGGTCGTCGTTCCCGGAACACCCGTACGGCCTGGCATCCTTGACGGAGTAACGCGCTGGAAACCGCGCGGCGCGCCCTCTCCGCACCGTCCTTCTGTACGTTCTTCGTGACCGTCCCCAGCCGAACCAGGAGTTCCCGGCCACGTGACCCCCGTGAGCAGCCACTCACCGCACGGCCACTCGCCGCTGCGCACCGTGCAGGTGCTGGGCGGCGGCAACGCCGGCAGTAGCACGCACGTGCGCTCCCTGGCCGCGGGGCTCGTCGCACGGGGCGTGAAAGTGACGGTGTGCGCCCCCGCCGATGCGGAACGCACCTACGACTTCACGGGCGCCGGAGCCGACCACGTGCACGTGCCGCGCAGCAGCGACCCCGTTTCCGTTGCCGCGCTGCGGGCGGTGTGCGCGGACGCCGACCTGGTGCACGCGCACGGGCTGCACGCCTCCTTCCGCGCCGCACTGGCCCTCGGCGGCCGCCGGGTCCGCACTCCGCTCGTCGTCACCTGGCACGACCGGGTCCATGCCGAAGGAGCGCGCGCCCAACTGCTGCGCGTCCTGGAACGACGGGTGATGAAGGCCGCCACCGTGGTGCTCGGCGCCACCTCGGAACTGGTCGACCGGGCGCGGCGAACCGGCGCGCGGGACGCCCGGCTCGGCCCCGTCGCGCTCCCCGCCCGCCCGTGCCGGCCGGCCGAACCCGACGACCCCGACCGGCGGCGCCCGAAGATCCGGGCCGAACTCGGCGCCATCGGCCGCCCGTTGCTGATCGCCGTCGGCTCCCTGGAGCGGCACCGGGGCTACGACGTCCTGCTCGACGCCGCCCGTGTCTGGCGCCGGCTCGACCCGGTACCGCTGGTCGTCGTCGCCGGGGAGGGCCCGCTGCGCGCGGAGTTGCAGCGGCGGATCGAGGACGAGGGCCTGCCGGTGGTGCTCATCGGCA
Source organism: Streptomyces sp. BB1-1-1 (assembly GCF_031597775.1). Classification (NCBI taxonomy): domain Bacteria; kingdom Bacillati; phylum Actinomycetota; class Actinomycetes; order Kitasatosporales; family Streptomycetaceae; genus Streptomyces; species Streptomyces sp. BB1-1-1. The sequence continues at coordinate 6,685,089 of NZ_CP134203.1, forward strand.
GCCGCGACGACGTCACCGACCTCCTGGCCGCGGCCGACCTCGCCCTGCTGCCGAGCCGCCGGGAGTCGCGCTCCGTCCTCGCCCAGGAGGCGCTCCACGCGCGCGTGCCGCTCGTCGCGAGCGAGGTGGGCGGTATCCCCGAACTCGTCGGCGACGCCGCCGAACTCGTCCCGGACGGGGACGCGGAGGCCCTCGCGGACACCGTCGTCGGGCTGCTCGCCGACCCGGGCCGGTGCGAGGAGCTGAAGGACCGGGGCGTACGGCAGGCGGCCACCTGGCCGACCGAGGACGAGACCGTCGCCCAGGTCCTCAGCGTCTACGACGAGTTGACGCAGCCCACGCCGCTGCTCTAGGGGGTGTCGTTTGGATCTTGCCGGGGTCGCGGGTCAGTCGCAAGGCCCCGTTGCCCGGAGCCGGCCTGATCCAAACGACACCCCCTAGGCGCCCTGGTCTAGGGCACGTGCCGGCGGGCGCGCAGGGCCAGGCTCAACGCCAGGACGGTCTGCGGGTCGTCGAGGTCGGTGCCCAGCAGCTCCCCGATCCGTGCCAGGCGGTTGTAGAGCGTCTGCCGGTTGAGGTGGAGTTCGCGAGCCGTCTCCGCCTTGCGGCCCGCGTGCGCCAGGTACGTCTGGAGGGTGGGCAGCAGGGGCGGCTTGGAGCGGTTGTCGTGGTCGCGCAGGGGACCGATCGCCCGGTCCACGAAGGCCGCGAGGTCCGGATGCTCGCGCAGCCGCCACAGCAGCAGGTCGATGTCGAGGCGCCGGGCGTCGTACCAGGGCCGGTCGGTGAGGCCCTGGGCCGCGGTCGCCGTCTCCGCCGCGTGCCTGAGACTCGCGGACGCCGCCGCCCAGCCGCCGGCCACTCCGACGACCACGACGGGCGGCTGCGCCCCCGGCGGCTGCATCCCGGCCCGCTCCACACCCGCCCGCAACGCCACCGCGACCCGGTCGGCGACCGCCGTCCGCTCCGACTCCGTGCGCAGGCCCAGCAGAAGCGGCACCCGGCCCTCCACCGGCCGTACGCCCAGCAGGACCGGCACCCCGACCGACGCCAGCTCCTCGGCGACCGCGCGAGCCAGCACCGCCCAGCCGCCACCGGCGGGGGACAAGGTGTCGCCGAGCCGCATCACCACCGGGAGCAGCGGGCCGGCGCCCGGCTTGAAGCCCAGGACGCGGGCCTGCGCCGGGGCGTCCTCCGGGGCGATCCGGCCCTCGGCGAGGTCGGTGAGGAAGTCGCCGCGCCCGCGCGCCGCGAGTTCCTCCTCCTGGCGGGCCTGCATCAGCACCACGGCGAGGATGCCGGCCGCCCGCTCGGCCGCCATCCGGTGCACCGGCGCCAGCGGGGACCGTACGGGCAGGAGAACGAGCCGGGCGCGTACCGAACCGGTGCCGGGGCCGCCGCCGGGCACGTCCACCAGGACCGAGCCCGCCGGAGGCGGGGCTTCCTTGTGCGGGCCGCGCAGCCCCTCCCACACCTGGAGCGGGTCGGCGCCCTCGGGGCCGGCGCCGGCGGCGTACAGCAGGCGGCCGTCGGTGGTCTCCAGGAAGACCGGGTTGCCGCCGAAGTCGGCCAGGATGCCGAGTACCTGGGGCACCCCGCCGCCGCCGAGGAGGGCCTCCGTGCAACGGCGGTGCACCTCTTCGGCCCGCTGGACCAGCGCGTAGTGGCCGTTGACGATCTCGGTGTGGATCTCCTCGGTGACCGTCACGAACGGCACCTCGCGGTGCAGCTGGACCAGCGGCAGTCCGGCCGCGCGGGCGGTGTCCACGAGGGCGGCGGGCAGGCGGGTGAAGCGCGGGCCGAGTTCCACTACGAGGGCCGCGATGCCGCGCTCGGCGAGGGTGCGGACGAAGGCGCGCTGCTCGGCGGGGCGGGTGCCGAGGCCGTAGCCGGTGGTGAGGAGGAGTTCGCCGCCCTTGAGGAGGGAGGCGATGTTGGGGACCTCGCCGGCGTGGACCCAGCGCACGGTGCGGTGCAGGCGGTCGGCGCCGGCGAGGATCTCCGGGAGGCCGCTGCGGAGGCCGGGGAGTTCCAGGGCGCGCTGCACGGTGATCCCCGAGGGTGGGGGTGCGCTGGGGCTGTTCATGGAGCGGACGGTACCTGGGGGTGTGGGGCGGGCACATCTTCGGTGCCTAGTGCCTTGTGCCTTTGGCGTGAGCTGTGTGAGCTGTGTGAGCTGCGTACCCGGCGTGGGTGTGGGCCGGGGTGGGTGACGCGTACCGGCGCCGGCCGGGTGCCGCTGCGCCCACCCGTGCCGCCCCAGCGGCACGACTGCCCGCAGCGGGGACGGCGGCGTACGACTGCCCGCGGCGGCGGCAGCGCGGCGGCGGGCAGTCGGTTGTGTCAGCCTCCGTACGCCCCGCTCGCCGTCAGCCTCAGTGCCGTGTCGATCAGGGGGACGTGGCTGAAGGCCTGGGGGAAGTTGCCGACCTGGCGCTGGAGGCGGGGGTCCCATTCCTCGGCCAGGAGGCCGAGGTCGTTGCGGAGGGAGAGGAGCTTCTCGAAGAGCTTCCGCGCCTCGTCCACCCGGCCGATCATCGCCAGGTCGTCGGCCATCCAGAACGAGCAGGCGAGGAAGGCGCCCTCGTCGCCGGGCAGGCCGTCGACGCCCTCGCTGCCGCCCTCCGTCGGGTAGCGCAGGATGAAGCCGTCCGACGTGGACAGCTCACGCTGGATGGCCTCGATGGTGCCGATGACCCGCTTGTCGTCCGGCGGCAGGAAGCCCATCTGCGGAATCAGCAGCAGCGAGGCGTCCAGCTCCTGGGAGCCGTAGGACTGCGTGAAGGTGTTGCGTTCCTTGTCGTAGCCCTTCTCACACACGTCCCGGTGGATGTCGTCGCGCAGCTGCTTCCAGCGCTCCAGCGGGCCGTCGGCGTCGCCGGACTCGATCAGCTTGATGGTGCGGTCGACGGCGACCCAGGCCATCACCTTGGAGTGCACGAAGTGCCGGCGCGGGCCGCGCACCTCCCAGATGCCCTCGTCCGGCTCCTGCCAGTGGTCCTCCAGGTAGCGGATCAGCTTGAGCTGGAGCAGCGAGGCGTAGTCGTTGCGGGACAGGCCCGTCATGTGGGCCAGGTGCAGGGCCTCGGTCACCTCGCCGTAGACGTCCAGCTGGAGCTGGTGGGCGGCGCCGTTGCCGACCCGGACCGGGGTGGAGTTCTCGTAACCGGGCAGCCAGTCCAGCTCCGCCTCGCCCAGCTCGCGCTCGCCGGCGATGCCGTACATGATCTGCAGGTTCTCCGGGTCGCCCGCGACCGCGCGCAGCAGCCACTCGCGCCAGGCGCGGGCCTCCTCGCGGTAGCCGGTGCGCAGCAGCGAGGAGAGGGTGATCGCCGCGTCGCGCAGCCAGGTGTAGCGGTAGTCCCAGTTGCGGACGCCGCCGATGTCCTCCGGCAGGGAGGTGGTCGGCGCGGCGACGATGCCGCCGGTGGGGGCGTAGGTGAGGGCCTTCAGTGTGATCAGGGAGCGGACCACGGCCTCCCGGTAGGGACCGTGGTACGTGCAGTGCTCGACCCAGTCGCGCCAGAAGTCCTCGGTGGCCTCCAGCGACTGCTCGGGCTCCGGCAGCGCCGGCGGCTCCTTGTGCGAGGGCTCCCAGGAGATGGTGAAGGCGATCCGCTCACCCGGCGAGACCGTGAAGTCCGCGTACGTGGTGAGCGCCTTGCCGTAGGTCTCGGCCTCTGTGTCGAACCACACGGAGTCGGGGCCCGCGACGGCCACCGTGCGGCCCTCGTGCTTGTGCACCCACGGGACGACGCGGCCGTAGCTGAACCGCATCCGCAGCTCCGAGCGCATCGGCACCCGGCCGGAGACACCCTCCACGATCCGGATCACCTGCGGCGCGCCGTCGCGCGGCGGCATGAAATCGGTCACTCGCACCGTGCCGCGCGGGGTGTCCCACTCGGATTCCAGGATCAGCGAGTCGCCGCGGTAGGTCCGCCGGGCCGCGGTGGGCGGTTCGGCGCCGGGGGCGTAGGCGGGTCCGAGCCGCCAGAAGCCGTGTTCCCCGGTGCCCAGCAGACCGGCGAAGATGGCATGCGAGTCGAAGCGGGGCAGGCACAGCCAGTCGACTGTGCCGTCCCGGCAGACCAGGGCGGCGGTCTGCATGTCTCCGATGAGTGCGTAGTCTTCGATGCGCCCGGCCACGTGCAACTCCAGTCGAACGGCCACGTCACCCCCACGAGGGGGCGGTCGCTGGTGCGGTCAAGGGGGGTTTGTCATGCGTCGTTGAGCCATGAAGCAAAGCAGCCGTTCGGCCGTGAAGCCAAACGCTGTGCCGCAAACGACAATTGTTGCTCAACGAACTGACGAGCTCTCGTTGTTCCGGCGCTGACGGGCGAGGGGTGGTGCCGTGTCGCCGGGCAGGCTCGGCAGCGAACGTCCGAGCAGGATACGTCGCACGTAGATGATCTGTGTGCCGCTCCGGGCAACCCGGGTCCGCCGAACGAGTGACCAACGGGTGAGGAAACGGTGAGCCGCGCGCCTGAGTGTCCGAGCGTGCGCGGAGGGTGGCCGGAAGCCATCGCCCCGAGGCGCTGATACGCTGGTAGCCCGTGGACCGGTGGGAGAAAAACCCCGGAACCGCAGCGACGGCGCCACCGACGACAACCCGGTACGACCGGGTCGGACGACGAGCGCACCGCACCCCAGACCGCGACCACGGGAGCCCCCCTTTGGCCATGCCGCCCGCTGCTTTTCGAAACAGCACAGCTTCGACGACCAAGCACATCTTCGTCACCGGGGGTGTCGCCTCCTCGCTCGGCAAGGGGCTGACCGCCTCCAGCCTCGGCATGCTGCTCAAGGCACGGGGTCTGCGCGTCGTGATGCAGAAGCTCGACCCGTACCTCAATGTCGACCCTGGCACGATGAACCCCTTCCAGCACGGTGAGGTGTTCGTCACCAACGACGGCGCCGAGACCGACCTGGACATCGGCCACTACGAGCGCTTCCTCGACCGCGACCTCGACGGCTCCGCCAACGTCACCACCGGCCAGGTGTACTCCACGGTGATCGCCAAGGAGCGGCGCGGCGAGTACCTGGGCGACACGGTCCAGGTCATCCCGCACATCACCAACGAGATCAAGCACCGCATCCGCCGCATGGCGACGGACGAGGTGGACGTCGTGATCACCGAGGTCGGCGGCACGGTCGGCGACATCGAGTCGCTGCCGTTCCTGGAGACCGTCCGCCAGGTGCGGCACGAGGTCGGCCGCGACAACGTCTTCGTCGTCCACATCTCGCTCCTGCCGTACATCGGCCCCTCCGGTGAGCTGAAGACGAAGCCGACCCAGCACTCGGTCGCGGCGCTGCGCAACATCGGTATCCAGCCGGACGCGATCGTGCTGCGCTGCGACCGCGAGGTGCCGACCGCGATCAAGCGCAAGATCTCCCTGATGTGCGACGTCGACGAGGCCGCCGTGGTGGCCTGCCCCGACGCCCGCTCGATCTACGACATCCCCAAGGTCATCCACACCGAGGGCCTGGACGCCTACGTCGTCCGCAAGATGGACCTGCCGTTCCGCGACGTGGACTGGACGACCTGGGACGACCTGCTCGACCGCGTCCACAACCCCGACCACGAGATCACCATGGCCCTGGTCGGCAAGTACATCGACCTGCCCGACGCCTACCTCTCGGTGACCGAGGCGCTGCGCGCGGGCGGCTTCGCCAACAAGGCCCGCGTGAAGATCAAGTGGGTCACGTCCGACGACTGCAAGACGGCGGCCGGCGCCAAGGCGCAGCTCGGTGACGTCGACGCCATCTGCATCCCGGGCGGCTTCGGCGACCGGGGCGTGCTCGGCAAGGTCGGCGCGATCCGCTACGCCCGCGAGAACAAGATCCCGCTGCTCGGCCTCTGCCTGGGCCTGCAGTGCATCGTGGTCGAGGCCGCGCGCAACCTGGCCGGCATCACGGACGCCAACTCCACCGAGTTCGACCCGGCCACCGCCCACCCGGTCATCTCCACGATGGCCGAGCAGCTGGACATCGTGGCCGGCGAGGGCGACATGGGCGGCACGATGCGGCTCGGCATGTACCCGGCCAAGCTGGCCGAGGGCTCCATCGTGCGCGAGGTCTACGACGGCAAGGAGTACGTCGAGGAGCGGCACCGCCACCGCTACGAGGTGAACAACACCTACCGCGCGGAGCTGGAGAAGAAGGCGGGCATCCTCTTCTCGGGCACCTCCCCGGACGGCAAGCTCGTCGAGTACGTCGAGTACCCGCGCGACGTGCACCCCTACCTGGTCGCCACGCAGGCGCACCCGGAGCTGCGCTCGCGCCCGACCCGCCCGCACCCGCTCTTCGCCGGGCTGGTCAAGGCCGCGGTCGAGCGGAAGACGTCGAAGTAACACACCAGTTGTACGGTGGCCGGGGCGCGCGCATTCAACGGCGCGGGCCCCGGCTTTTCGCGTACGTCTGGAAGGGCAGGTCAGGCATGACGGGCAGCACGATCAAGGACATCCCCGAGGAGTGGGAGGTCCGGGGCACCGAGACCCCCTTCCGGGGGAAGAAGACCTCCGTCCGCACGGACGACGTGGTCATGCCCGACGGCTCCGTGGTGACCCGCGACTACCAGGTCCACCCCGGCTCCGTGGCCGTCCTCGCCCTGGACGACCAGGGGCGGGCCCTGGTCATCCGGCAGTACCGGCACCCCGTGCGCGAGAAGCTGTGGGAGATTCCGGCCGGTCTGCTCGACGTCCCCGGCGAGAACCCGCTGCACGCCGCCCAGCGCGAGCTGTACGAGGAGGCGCACGTCAAGGCCGAGGACTGGCGGGTGCTGACCGACGTCTACACCACCCCCGGCGGCTGCGACGAGGCCGTGCGGATCTTCCTCGCCCGGAACCTGTCGGAGGCCGAGGGCGAGCGCTTCGAGGTCGAGGACGAAGAGGCCGACATGGAGCTGGCCCGGGTGCCCGTGGCGGACCTGGTCCGGGGCGTGCTCGCGGGCGAGCTGCACAACAACTGCCTGGTCGTGGGCGTGCTCTCGCTGGTCGCGGCGGAGCAGGGCGACGGGCTCGACGCGCTCCGCCCGGCTCAGGCGCCGTGGCCGGCGCGGCCGTTCGAGGCCTGAGAACCACTCTCTCGCCCGCCGTGGTGTGACCATCGGTTGATCCGATCGAGGGATGTGCCCGCCGCGCTCCGCAGGGAACGTAGCAGAGCGTGAACTAGGCTCTGGAAACGCCCGAACCGGGGTTCCGGCGGGCGCCGGCGTGCGGTGGGATCGGGAGTGTGGCCCGTGACGGATCAGGCGGTGGACACGGACGGCGTACGGCTGTCGGAGGACCCTGCTGAGGAGAGTCGGTTCCTGGGCCGCACCCGGGAGTTGAAGGAGCTGCGCGCCGACATCGAGCGCGCGGGCCTGGACACCCTCTCCGGCCGCAAGGCACCCCGCGCGCGCGTGCTGCTCATCGCCGGCCGGCCCGGTTCCGGCCGTACCGCGCTCGCCGAGGAGCTGGCCGCCCAGGTCGCCGACGGTTACCCCGACGGCGTGCTGCGCGCCCGGCTGAGCGAACCGGACGGCACGCGCGTGCCCGTCGGGCGGCTCGCCCGGGAACTGCTGAGCGAGCTGGACCGCCCCAACCCGCCCGGGGCCGACGAGGACGACCTCACCGAGGCGCTCCGCACCGCCCTCGCCGACCGCAAGGTCCTGCTCCTGCTCGACGACGCGGCCGACACCGAGCAGGTCGACGCCCTGCTGCCGGACACCCCGGACTGCCTGGCCGTCGTCGTCGCCGAGGGCCCGCTGACCGGCATCGCCGACGTCCGCCCGTGCACGCTGGGCGGCCTGGACACCAAGTCGGCCGTGGAGCTGCTGTCCCGGCACACCGGCTCGGTCCGCATCACCGTCGACCCCCGGGCCGCCGAACACCTGGTCGAGGTCTGCCAGGCCCAGCCCGCCGCGCTGACCCTGGCCGGCGGCTGGCTCGCCGCCCGGCCCCAGGCGGCCGTCGCCGACCTCGCCAAGCACGTGCACGCGGAGGGTGACGAGGGCACCGCCCTCAGCCGCGTCTTCCGCCTCGCCTACGCGTCCCTGCCCAGCCCCGCCGCCCGGATACTGCGCCTGCTCTCCCTCGCCCCGGCCGGCCTGGTCGACCCGCACACCGCGTCCGCGCTCGCCGGCTGCTCGGTCAACGGCGCCCGCACCACCCTGGACGACTTCGTCGCCCTCGGCGTGCTGCGGGCGGTCGACTCGCCGCTGCCCGAGTACGAGGTCCCCGGCTGCCTGCACGCCCAGCTGAAGGCCCTCGCCGAGACCCACGACCGGCCCGCCGAACTCCAGCTCGCCCGCGCCCGCATGCTGGAGCGGACGGTGCGGCTGCTCCAGTCCTGCCGGGCGGTCACCGAGACCGACAGCCCGCAGGCCCGCGAGAAGCTCCTCGGCATGCCGCGGGCCCTGCGCTTCCCCCACCCGAGGGCCGCCGCCGAGTGGCTGCGGGTCCGCCGGCCCGCCCTGCTGGCCGCGGCGCGGCTCGCGGTCGCCGACGGGGAGCTGGACACCCTCGCCCGCAGGCTGATGTCCCAGCTGGTGCGGACCATGGTGGCCCACTTCGGCACCGAGGCGGCGGCGCCCGACCTGTACGGCATCCACCGCCTCGTCCTCGACGTGGCCGAGCGCCGGGAGCTGCCCCGGGAGAAGGCGGCGGCCCTGCTGAACCTGGCCGACCTGGACGCCCGTACCGGCCGCACCGCCGAGGCCCTGGTGCGCTACCGGGCCGCGCTGGACGCCGGACGCGAGGCGAACGACCCGTACGCGACCGGCCGCGCGATGGAATCCGTAGGCGGCGCCCATCTGGAGCTCGGCGACTACGACCGGGCCGCCGACTGGTTCGGCCGGGCGCTCGCCCAGCGCCTCGCTCGGGCCGAGCGCGCCGACGCCGCCCGCGTCTACGGCCGGCTCGCCACCGCCCACACCTACGCCGGCCGCTACGGCGAGGCGCAGCGGGGCTGGCGCGCCGCGGTCGCCGGGTACCGCAAGGCGGGCGACGTGGCCGCGCACGCGCGGGCGTTGAGCGAGCTGGCCCGCGTGCAGGAGTACGCCGGACGCCCCGAGGAGTCGCTGCGCACCTGCCAGGAGGCCGTCGAGTGGGCCCGCCGGGCCGAGGACGTCCGGCTCCAGGCCGCGCTGCACCTGCGGCTGGCGGACACGCTCGACCACCTCGGCGATCCCACCGCTGCCGGCCTGCAGCGGAGCGCTGCGGATCGCATGCTGAGGGAAGATCCCGCCGAGGCCTGCGAAATCCGCAGCGCATCGTCTGAAGATTGATGCTTTGAAAGGCTGGACAGCGGGAACACCTTCATTAGACTGGCTCTGCCGCACGTTCTTGCGGTCTCTCCCGTTGTGCCCACGTGTACGCGGGTACGTGTAGAAATAGCCCAACCCTCTGAGCCAAGGACCGTGATCGACGTGAAGGTCGGTATCCCCCGCGAGGTCAAGAACAACGAGTTCCGGGTGGCCATCACCCCCGCCGGCGTGCACGAGCTGGTGCGCCACGGTCACCAGGTCGTCATCGAGCGCGAGGCCGGCGTCGGCTCCTCCATCCCGGACGCCGAGTACGTCGCCGCCGGCGCGCGGATACTCGACACCGCCGACGAGGTCTGGGCCACCGCCGACCTGGTGCTGAAGGTCAAGGAGCCCATCGCGGAGGAGTATCACCGCCTCCGCAAGGACCAGACGCTCTTCACCTACCTGCACCTGGCCGCCTCCAAGGAGTGCACGGACGCGCTCGTCGAGTCCGGCACCACCGCGATCGCCTACGAGACCGTCGAGCTGCCCAGCCGCGCGCTGCCGCTGCTGGCCCCGATGTCCGAGGTCGCGGGCCGGCTGGCCCCCCAGGTCGGCGCCTACCACCTGATGGCCCCCAACGGCGGCCGCGGTGTGCTTCCGGGTGGCGTGCCCGGCGTGACCCCGGCCAAGGCCGTCGTCATCGGCGGTGGCGTCTCCGGCTGGAACGCCACGCAGATCGCCGTCGGCATGGGCTTCGACGTGACCCTGCTCGACCGCGACATCAACAAGCTGCGCGAGGCCGACAAGATCTTCGGCACCAAGGTCAAGGCCGTCATGTCCAACTCCTTCGAGCTGGAGAAGGCCGTCGTCGACGCCGACCTGGTCATCGGCGCGGTGCTCATCCCGGGCGCCAAGGCCCCGAAGCTGGTCACCAACGAGCTGGTCTCCCGGATGAAGCCGGGCAGTGTCCTTGTCGACATCGCGATCGACCAGGGCGGCTGCTTCGAGGACTCGCACCCGACCACGCACGCCGAGCCGACCTTCAAGGTCCACAACTCGGTGTTCTACTGCGTCGCCAACATGCCGGGCGCGGTGCCGAACACCTCCACCAACGCCCTCACCAACGCCACGCTGCCCTACATCGTGGAGCTGGCGAACCGCGGCTGGGTCGAGGCGCTGCGCCGCGACCCCGCCCTCGCCAAGGGCCTCAACACGCATGACGGCAAGGTCGTCTACCGCGAGGTCGCCGAGGCGCACGGTCTGGAGTACGTCGACCCGGCCACCCTGCTCGGCTAAGTCACCAACCGGAAAAGGCGATACGTCAACAGTCGCCGTCAACCCCACACGCCCGGCCGGACCTTGCCCGACAAGGTCCGGCCGGGTGTGTGTATGGTCACTTTGCGATTCTCGGCCAACTCGCCTCGAACGTAACGCTTCAACCGATTCGCGCACCGGTGAAACCTGCTGTGCGACGGCCGTACGCCCTTGACAGAGGGATGTTTCATTGCCGACACATCGGGCCGGGTCCGGCGGATTGTGTTGCTGCGGACGCCCGACACGCCATAGAGTCGCCGAACGTCGGCATGGTGCCACGCTGACCTGTCTAGAAGTTTCCTGGTCACCAAGGAGGTAAGACGACTTGTGAATGAGTCGACATTTACTCCCGGGGGTGGTCAACCAGGAACGCCTGCACGGGCCCACGGCCCCGGGCGTCTCGAGGCTGTCGGCTCCGTCGCTGTACGCACCTTCGCAGCCCACCAGAGTCCGCAGGCAACTCAGACAGCACACATGAGTATGGATGGCCAACACGTGAACGCCATGGCCGGCAACGGAAGTGGCGCGTCCCGCAACCACTTCGCCGACTACGACGAACTGCCCGAGGGGCACTTCTACGACCCGGACGCGGAGTACGAGCCCGATCCCGAGTACGCCGCCACGCTCGCGCCCGACGCGGCCCGCCAGCGCCGTGAGCGCATCGGACCGACCGGACGCCCGCTGCCCTACTTCCCGATCCCGGGCCCGCTGACCGAGCACGGCCCCGCGAAGATCATCGCGATGTGCAACCAGAAGGGCGGCGTCGGCAAGACCACGTCGACCATCAACCTGGGTGCCGCGCTCGCCGAGTACGGGCGCCGGGTGCTGCTCGTCGACTTCGACCCGCAGGGCGCGCTCTCGGTCGGTCTCGGCGTCAACCCGATGGAGCTCGACCTCACCGTCTACAACCTGCTCATGGAGCGGGGCATGGCGGCCGACGAGGTGCTGTTGAAGACCGCGGTCCCCAACATGGACCTGCTGCCCAGCAACATCGACCTGTCGGCGGCCGAGGTGCAGTTGGTGAGCGAGGTCGCGCGCGAGTCCACGCTGCAGCGGGCGCTGAAGCCGCTGATGGACGACTACGACTACATCGTGATCGACTGCCAGCCCTCGCTCGGCCTGCTCACGGTCAACGCGCTGACGGCCGCGCACAAGGTGATCGTGCCGCTGGAGTGCGAGTTCTTCGCGCTGCGCGGTGTGGCGCTGCTGACCGAGACGATCGAGAAGGTCCAGGAGCGGCTCAACCCCGACCTGGAGCTCGACGGCATCCTCGCCACGATGTACGACTCGCGCACGGTCCACAGCCGTGAGGTGCTCGCGCGTGTCGTCGAGGCGTTCGACGATCACGTCTACCACACGGTCATCGGACGTACGGTCCGCTTCCCGGAGACCACGGTCGCCGGTGAGCCGATCACCACGTACGCCTCCAACTCCGTCGGTGCCGCCGCCTACCGCCAGCTCGCCAGGGAGGTGCTCGCCCGGTGTCACGCCGAGTGAGTCTGCCGGGGGCCGACGAACTCTTCCGTACGACAGGGGGGATGGGGCTCCAGGCGTCCTCTCCGCGGCGACCGGCCAACGGCGAGGCCCGGGTGCCGGCGCCGGCGGGGGAGAGCGACCAGGCCGCCGCCGAGGACGCACCGCAGTCGGTGCCCGCGCAGGGCGGTGACGGCGAGGGCGCGGAGCACGCCGCGGCGGACGCGGAACCGGGCTCGGCGGGCGAGTCGCGCAGCCGGGGCGCCGAGCGCTCCGCGCGGGGCTCCGTGCCGGGCGTGGGCGCGCAGGAAGGTTCTGCCGCCGCCCAGCCGCGCAAGCGTGGGCGGTCCCCCTCACGCCGCCCCAGCGGTCGTGAGCGCCACGACGAGAAGATCACCGTGTACGTCTCCGCCGAGGAGCTGATGGACCTGGAGCACGCCCGCCTGGTGCTCCGGGGCGAGCACGGACTGGCCGTCGACCGCGGCCGCATCGTCCGCGAGGCGGTCGCCGTGGTCCTCGCCGATCTGGAGACCCGCGGGGACGCCAGCATCCTCGTACGACGGCTGCGCGGGCGCTAGCGGTAGCCTGCGGGGGCCATGACCTCGAACGACGCCCCCCGCCCCGGCGCCCACGCCGGCCGTCGGCGTGCGCTGGGGCGAGGTCCGGGGGAGCGGGCGGCTCCGCCGGTTCCGCCGCTCCCCGAGACGCCCGGGGCACCAGAGCCGGTGCCGTCCGGCCCCGAGCCCGCGGTCGCGCGGGCGGCGCCCTCCGAGGAGCCGCCGCGAACCCCGGCGTCGGACGCCTCACCACGGACCGGTGCCCGGGTCGAACCGCAAGCCCTGACGGGCCCTCGTCCGCAGACCGCCCCGCAGCCGCCCGCCGCGGCGGCGGCGGCGCAGTCCACCCACGCGCTCCCCGAGGGCCCGCACGACGACGGCGGCGACGGTGTCTTCAAGGTGCGGCTCGCCAACTTCGAGGGGCCGTTCGATCTGCTCCTCCAGTTGATCTCCAGGCACAAGATGGACGTCACCGAGGTCGCGCTCTCCAAGGTGACCGACGAGTTCATGGCCCACATCAGGGCGATGGGGCCGGACTGGGACCTCGACGAGACGACCGAGTTCCTGGTGGTCGCGGCCACGCTGCTCGACCTGAAGGCGGCCCGGCTGCTGCCCGCCGCCGAGGTCGAGGACGAGGCCGACCTGGCGCTGCTGGAGGCCCGCGACCTGCTCTTCGCGCGGCTGCTGCAGTACCGCGCGTACAAACAGATCGCGGAGATCTTCAACGAACGGCTCGAGGCCGAGGCCCGCCGCTACCCCCGTACCGTCGGGCTGGAGCCCCACCACGCCGAGCTGCTGCCCGAGGTCGTCATCAGCATCGGGCCGGAGGGCTTCGCCAAGCTCGCCGTCAAGGCGATGCAGCCCAAGCCCAAGCCGCAGGTCTACGTCGAGCACATCCACGCGCCCCTGGTCAGCGTGCAGGAGCAGGCCGGGATCGTCGTCGCCCGCCTGAAGGAGCTGGGACAGGCCAGTTTCCGCCTCCTGGTCGAGGACACCGAGGACACGCTGACCGTCGTCGCCCGCTTCCTCGCCCTGCTGGAGCTGTACCGGGAGAAGGCCGTCGAGCTGGACCAGGAGACCGCGCTCGGTGACCTGCTGGTGCGCTGGACGGGCGGGAACGCGGACACCGAGCCGGTGGTGACCGACGAGTTCGACCGGCCGCCGGAGAAGACCGAGGAGGAGCGGAAGGCGTGAGTGAGGAGACCACGGAGGCCGTGGGCGGGCCGGAGGCCGTCGCCGGCCTCGAACTGGGGCCCGCCCTCGAAGCCGTCCTCATGGTCGTCGACGAGCCCGCGACCGAGGAGCACCTCGCCCGGATACTCCAGCGGCCCCGGCGGCAGATCGCCGACGCGCTGCGCGAGCTGGCCGACGAGTACACCGTCCAGGGCCGCGGCTTCGAGCTGCGCCTGATCGCGGGCGGCTGGCGCTTCTACAGCCGCCCCGAGTACGCCGCGGCCGTCGAGGGCTTCGTCCTGGACGGCCAGCACGCCCGCCTCACCCAGGCCGCGCTGGAGACCCTCGCCGTGGTCGCCTACCGCCAGCCGGTCAGCCGCGGCCGCGTCTCCGCGGTGCGCGGCGTGAACTGCGACGGCGTGATGCGCACCCTCCTCCAGCGGGGCCTGGTGGAGGAGGCGGGCACGGAACCCGAAACAGGTGCGATCCTGTACGTGACGACGAACTACTTCCTGGAGCGGATGGGCCTGCGCGGCCTGGACGAGCTCCCGGAGCTCGCGCCCTTCCTCCCGGAGGCGGCGGCGATCGAGGCCGAGACACTGGAAGGGGTCCCGTCGTTCGATCCGGACGCCCCGGATTCCGAGGACGCAGACGACAAGACGGAACTTTGATGCGAAGCAGCAGCGGCAGGAACAGCAGCGGAAACAACGGCGGGAGCCGTGGTGGCAACAGCGGCGGCCGCGGCGGGAGCAGCGGTGGCCGCGGTAACCCCCGCGGCGGGAGCAGCGGTAACCCCCGCGGCGCCGGTGGCAACCGCGACAACAAGCAGGGCGGCCGTCCGAAGAACCCGCGCCCCGAGGAGCGGCGCTACGACGTGGGTCCCGGCGCCACCCACGAGGGCCCGAAGTCGGGCCGCGGCCCGGCGGCCCGCGGCGGCGCCAAGGGCGGGCCGAAGAAGCCCCTGCAGCGGGGACGCTCGGTCCCGGCCACGTCCCGCGAGTACGAGGCACGTGCCGAGGAGCGCAACCGCGAGCGGTACGCGGGCAAGAAGGACGTCAAGCCCCCCAAGACCTTCCCCGGCGCCGAGCAGGAGGGCGAGCGGCTGCAGAAGGTCCTCGCGCGCGCGGGCTACGGCTCCCGGCGTTCCTGCGAGGAGCTGATCGAGCAGGCCCGGGTCGAGATCAACGGCGAGATCGTGCTGGAGCAGGGCAGGCGGGTCGACCCGGAGAAGGACGAGGTCAAGGTCGACGGCCTGACCGTGGCCACGCAGTCGTACCAGTTCTTCTCGCTCAACAAGCCCGCCGGTGTCGTCTCCACCATGGAGGACCCGGACGGCCGGCAGTGCCTCGGTGACTACGTCACCAACCGCGAGACCCGGCTCTTCCACGTCGGACGGCTCGACACCGAGACCGAGGGCGTGATCCTGCTCACCAACCACGGCGAGCTGGCGCACCGCCTGACCCACCCCCGGTACGGCGTGAAGAAGACCTACCTCGCGCACATCGTGGGCCCGATCCCGCGCGACCTCGGCAAGCGCCTCAAGGACGGCATCCAGCTGGAGGACGGGTACGCGCGCGCGGACCACTTCCGCGTCGTCGAGCAGACCGGCAAGAACTACCTGGTCGAGGTCACCCTCCACGAGGGCCGCAAGCACATCGTCCGCCGGATGCTCGCGGAGGCGGGCTTCCCCGTCGACAAGCTGGTGCGCACCGCCTTCGGCCCGATCACCCTGGGCGACCAGAAGTCGGGCTGGCTGCGCCGGCTGTCCAACACGGAGGTCGGGATGCTGATGCAGGAGGTCGAGCTCTAGGCGCTCAGGCGCCGCGAGGGTTGTGACGGGCCGGCCACCCCCTTTATAGTCGAGATGACTATTAAGGGGGTGGCCGCCTGTGTTGCACGGCTACGACAAGCACGCCTTCGAACCCTTCGCCGTCACCGTCGACCTCGCCGTCCTCACCCTCCGCGCGGACGCGCTGCACGTGCTGCTCGTCGAGCGGGGGCAGGAGCCGTACGCCGGCCGCTGGGCACTGCCCGGCGGCTTTCTGCTGCCGGACGAGTCGGCGGAGGCGGCGGCCCGCCGGGAGCTGGCCGAGGAGACCGGCCTGGCCGACGTGAGCGCGCTGCACCTGGAGCAGCTGCGCACCTACAGCGAACCCGGCCGCGACCCCCGGATGCGGGTCGTGTCGGTCGCGTTCGCCGCCCTGCTGCCCGACCCTCCCGAACCGCACGGCGGCGGTGACGCGGCCGAGGCCCGCTGGGTGCCGTACGACGGGGCCCGCGACCTCGCCTTCGACCACGACCGGATCCTGGCCGACGCCCGGGAACGCGTCGGCGCCAAGCTGGAGTACACCTGCCTGGCCACCGCCTTCTGCCCGGCCGAGTTCACGCTCGGCGAGTTGCAGCAGGTCTACGAGACGGTGTGGGGCACGGCCCTGGACCGGCCCAACTTCCGCCGCAAGGTGCTCGCCACCCCGGGCTTCGTCGAAGCGGTCCCCGGCGCCGCCCGCCTCACCGGCGGCCGCGGCAAACCGGCCGCGCTGTACCGCTCCGGCCCGGCCACCACCCTGCACCCGCCCCTGCTCCGCACCCCTCGGGAAGGACGCCCCGCATGACCACGACCACCGTCACCAAGCGCGCCGCCACCGGGGCCCTCACCGGCCTTGCCCTCGGCGACGCGCTCGGCTTCCCGACCGAGTTCAACGACGTCCCGTCGATCCTCGCCAAGTGCGGCCCCTGGCGGGAGATGGAACTGCCCCGGCCCGCGATCGTCACCGACGACACCCAGATGACGCTGGCGCTGGGGAAGGGGCTGCGGACGGCGATGGACCGCGGCGTCCTCGCGCCCGAGGCGATGGCGGAGCCGGTACGGCAGGAGTTCATCGCCTGGAACCGGTCGCCGGAGAACAACCGGGCCCCGGGCAACACGTGCCTCACGGCCTGCGACCTCCTGGACCGCCCTGACCGCCCCTGGCAGGACGCCAGCCAGGTCCACTCCAAGGGCTGCGGCGCCAACATGCGCGTCGCGCCGGTCGGGCTCGTCCCCGGTCTGAGCGACGAACAGCGCTCGGGCGCCGCCCAGCTGCAGTCCGCGCTCACCCACGGGCACCCCACCGCGCTCGCCGCCTCCGACCTCACCGCGCACGCCGTGCGGCTGCTCGCCGAGGGAGCCGAGCCGACCGGACTGGTCGGGCTGCTGCGGTCGTACGCCTACGACAACCGCACCCGCTACCACGAGCGCTGGCTCGGCGACCTGTGGACCCGCGCCCAGGACCCCACGCCCGAGCACTTCATCGCCCGCGGTTGGGACGAGTGCCTGGCGATACTCGACCGGCTCCAGGAGGCGGTGCGCACCGTCTCGCCCGAGACCGACCCGTGCCTGGCGGTGGGCGAGGGCTGGATCGCCGAGGAGGCGATGGCGGCCGGGCTGCTCTGCTTCCTGCTCTTCGTCGACGAGCCGCTGACCGCCCTGCGCCGCGGCGCCTGCACCGCCGGCGACTCCGACTCCATCGCCTGCCTCGCGGGTGCCTTCGCGGGTGCGCACCTGGGCGCCGACGCCTGGCCCGCCGAGTGGGCCGACCGCATCGAGTACCGGGGCGACCTGCTGGCCCTCGGAGCGCTCTGGGACGCTTGAGCGCATGACCGACGCCCTGGATACCGGCCTGGCTTCGGTGGTGGCCGAGCAGCCCTTCCCGGTGCTGTTCGCCACCGTCTCCGGCGCCCACCTCTACGGCTTCCCGTCCCGTGACTCGGACGTCGATCTGCGCGGCGTGCACCTGCTGCCCGCCGCCGACCTGGTCGGGAAGCCGCTCCTGTACACCTTCCGGGTGCTGCTCACCGGCATCCACCTGATGCGCGGCGGCGAGGTGCAGCCCCATCTGCCCACGCTCCTCGGGGAGGTCGACGCCGCCCCGGACTACCTGCCCGAGCTGATCGCCGCCAAGGCGGAGCGCGAGCACGGGGACGCCGGTGTCGACCACGCGCGCGTGCGCGCCGACGTGGAGCGGCTGCACGGCGTACTGGACGAGGCGCAGGCGGCGTCAGCGCTGCCCGACGCCCCCACCGCGTACGACGCCCTGCACGACTTCGTCGTACGGATCCGGCTGGAGCGCTGAGGTCCGTCGGACGCGGACGAGGAAGTCCTCGACGCGGCGCCGGTCCGGTTCGGCCGGCAGCGGGCTGCGCGCGGCGGCCTCCTCGCCCTCCGCCGTCAGGCGGTTCATCCGCGCCTCCACCTCCGGCCAGGGCACCTCGCCGCGCTTCACGGCGAGCAGCGACTCGCGCCGGTCGCCGACGTCGATGGTGAGCGTGCCCGTGCGCAGCAGGTCCCGGGCGGAGGCCAGCAGCCGCAGCAGGTGCATCGCGTGCTTCCAGCGTGGGGCACCGTGCGTGCGCACGTCGGCGTCCAGCTTGCGGCGTTGGCCGTGCGCGTAGCGGGTGAACGTCTCGAAGGCCCGGCGCGAGAGGAACGCCTCGCGCAGGGCGAGCAGTTCGCGGCCCGTGTCGTCCACGGATTCCACGAGCGGGGAGTGCAGGCACTCCAGGATGTTCGGGTTGGCGCGCAGGGCCAGCTCGCAGAAGCGCTCCAGCTCCCAGCTGAACTGCTCCTGCGCGGGACCCTCTACGTGCGTCGGCGGCTTCTCGAAGCGCCAGAACAGCTCGGTCGGAGCGAGGAACACGCCCCGGCGGTCGGTGTCGCTGTCCTCCGTCGCCAGACCGAAGGCGCGCGAACCCATGACACAGGCGTAAACGGTGTGGTCGCGTACCAGGGTCTCGGGTTTCATGCCCGGAGCGTACGCGGGCGGCTCACGCCAGCCGGACCGAATTTCCGTCCACCGCGATCCGCTCCTCCGGCAGCGGCTCGGTCGCCGGCCCCTGCTCCACCGCGCCGTCGGTGATGCTGAACCTGCTGCCGTGGCAGGCGCAGTCGATGGAGCCGTCCCGCACGTCCGACACGAGGCAGTTCTGGTGGGTGCAGACCGCCGAGAAGGCCTTGAACTCGCCCTGTTCCGGCTGCGTCACCACGATCTTCCGGTCCGCGAAGATCTTGCCGCCGCCGACCGGGATGTCGCTCGTCGGCGCCAGCTCCTGTCCGGGCGAGGCGGCCGAGGAGTCGCCGCCGTCGCCGTCCCGGCCGCCGCAGCCCACGGAGAGCGCGGCGGCGCCCGTGCAGAGGAGGACCGTACGGCGGGTCGGGGTGTGGGTCATGTCGCAGCTCCGGGGAAGGGGAGGTTCCGGCCGGGGCCAGCGTCTCAGGAGACGGGCGCCCCGGGCCCGTACGCGGCGGGCTGACTAGGCTGGACGGACCAACAACCGATACGCACGTCAGCAAGGAGCATCGCCGTGGCGGTACGAGCGGTCCGGGGCGCCGTCCAACTGGAGCGGGACGAGGCCGGACACATGGACGAGCAGGTCGCGGCACTGCTGACCGCCGTCCTGGAGCGCAACGACCTGACCGGCGACGACCTGATCAGCATCTGGTTCACGGCGACGCCCGACCTGCACAGCGACTTCCCGGCCGCCGCCGCCCGCAAGCTCGGCATCACCGACGTGCCGCTGATCTGCGCCCAGGAACTGGACGTCGAGGGCGCCATGCCCCGCGTCGTCCGGGTCCTCGCCCACATCGAGTCCGACCGGCCGCGTGCCGAGATCGCCCACGTCTACCTCGGCGCCGCCGCGGCCCTGCGCAAGGACATCGCCCAGTGAGAACCGCACTCGTCATCGGCACCGGCCTCATCGGGACCTCCGCCGCCCTCGCCCTGACCCAGCGGGGCGTCACCGTCCACCTGGCCGACCGCGACCCCGAGCAGGTCCGTACGGCCGCCGCACTGGGCGCCGGCACCGACGCGGCCCCGGACGGGCCGGTCGACCTCGCGATCGTCGCCGCCCCGCCGGCCCTGGTGGCCGACGTGCTCGCCGACGTCATGGGGCGCGGCGCCGCCCGCGGGTACATCGACGTGGCCAGCGTCAAGGGCGGCCCGCGGCGGGAGCTGGAGGCGCGGGGGCTCGACCTCGCGGCGTACATCGGCACGCACCCCATGTCCGGCCGCGAGAAGTCCGGTCCGCTGGCCGCCACCGGCGACCTCTTCGAAGGCCGCCCGTGGGTGCTGACCCCGACCCGGGACACCGACACCGAGGTGCTGAACCTCGCCCTGGAGCTGGTCTCGCACTGCCGCGCGGTGCCCGTGGTGATGGACGCGGACGCCCACGACCGCGCCGTGGCCCTCGTCTCGCACATGCCCCACCTGGTCTCCAGCATGGTCGCCGCCCGGCTGGAGCACGCCGAGGAGGCCGCCGTACGGCTGTGCGGGCAGGGCATCCGCGACGTGACCCGGATCGCCGCCTCCGACCCCCGGATGTGGATCGACATCCTCTCCGCCAACCCCGGGCCGGTCGCCGACCTGCTCACCGACGTCGCCGCCGACCTGGAGGAGACGGTGCGGGCCCTGCGCGCCCTGCAGTCCTCCGACGAGGACAAGCGCCGCGAGGGCGGCACCGGCATCGCGGAGGTGCTGCGGCGGGGCAACGCCGGGCAGGTGCGGGTGCCGGGCAAGCACGGCAGCGCGCCCCGCGTCTACGAGACCGTCGCGGTCCTCATCGACGACCAGCCCGGCCAGCTGGCCCGCATCTTCGCGGACGCGGGACGGGCCGGGGTCAACATCGAGGACGTACGGATCGAGCACGCGACCGGACAGCAGGCCGGTCTGATGCAGCTCATGGTCGAGCCGAAGGCCGCTCCGGTGCTGACGGCGGCCCTCAAGGAGCGGGGCTGGGCGATCCGGCAGTGATCCCCGGGTCCTGCGGGTGGTCCCCGGGGCGGTACCCGGGTCCCGCCGCCGATCCCGGGTTCCGGGCGGCTGTCGGACGGGTCCCGGAGAGCCAGTAACCTTGTGCGGGACGCCTTCGCGTCCCGCACACCACCCACCGCACCGCACCAGGAAGGTGTCCCCTCGTGGAAAACGGCGCCGCCCCGACCGTCCCGGCCGTGATTGTCGCCATCGACGGCCCCTCCGGCACGGGCAAGTCGAGCACGTCGAAGGCCGTCGCCGCACAGCTCGGCCTGAGCTACCTGGACACCGGCGCCCAGTACCGGGCGATCACGTGGTGGATGGTCAACAACGGCATCGACACCGACGACCCGCACGCCATCGCCGCCGCGGCCGGAAAGCCCGAGATCCTCTCCGGCACCGACCCGGCGGGCCCCACCATCACGGTGGACGGCGCGGACGTGGCCGGCCCGATCCGCACCCAGGAGGTCACCTCCAAGGTCAGCGCGGTCAGCGCCGTCCCCGAGGTGCGGACCCGGATCACCGAGCTGCAGCGCACCATCGCCGCCGCCGCGCCGCTCGGCATCGTGGTCGAGGGCCGGGACATCGGGACGACCGTGCTGCCGGACGCCGACCTGAAGATCTTCCTCACCGCCTCGGCGGAGGCCCGCGCCGCCCGCCGCAGCGGCGAGCTGAAGGGCGCCGACGTCGACGTCACCCGCGAGGCCCTGATCAAGCGGGACGCGGCCGACTCCAGCCGCAAGACGTCGCCGCTGGCCAAGGCGGACGACGCGGTCGAGGTGGACACCACCGAGCTCACCCTCGCGCAGGTCATCGAGTGCGTCGTCACCCTCGTCGAGGAGAAGCGGGCGGGGAAGTGACCGCACCCTCCACCCCGCCCGTACCCTCCGAGAAGGGTGCCGAGATCGGGCGGCGCATCGGCGTCGGCCTGATGTACGGGCTGTTCCGGCCGCGCGTGCTCGGCGCCTGGCGGGTGCCCGCGACCGGTCCGGTGATCTACGCCGTCAACCACTCGCACAACGTCGACGGCCCGATGGTCATGGGCGTGGCGCCCCGGCCGACGCACTTCCTGATCAAGAAGGAGGCGTTCATCGGTCCGCTGGACCCCTTCCTGCTCGGCATCGGCCAGCTGAAGGTGGACCGCTCGACCGCCGACCGCACCGCCATCACCCAGGCGCTGGGCGTCCTGGAGAACGGCGGCGTGCTGGGCATCTTCCCGGAGGGCACCCGGGGCGAGGGCGACTTCGCCGCGCTGCGCGCCGGGCTCGCGTACTTCGCGGTCCGCAGCGGAGCCCCGATCGTCCCGGTCGCGGTGCTGGGAAGTTCCGGCCGGCCCGGACGGTTGATAAAGGCGCTGCCGCCGCTGCGCTCCCGCATCGACGTCGTCTTCGGCGGCCCCTTCGACGCGGGCGACGGCAGCGGACGGCGGACCCGCAAGGCGCTGGACGAGGCGACCGAACGCATCCAGAAGCAGCTCACCGCGCACCTGGAAAACGCCAGGCGCCTCACCGGGCGCTAGGCGACACTGAGTAGTGGCCCGCCCGGCGAAGCAGGGTGCGCCACGATCACCACGATGAACGAGGTACGGACTTCATGAACGACCACATCCACTCCGAGGGCTCGGGCGAGGAGCACGACCACGGGGCGCTTGGCGACGCCGAATTCGAGGCGTTCATGGAGCTCGCCGCGGAAGAGGGCTTCGACGCCGAGGAGGTCGAGGGCGCGATCGAGGAGGCCGGGCACGGCCCGCTGCCCGTCCTCGCCGTCGTCGGCCGCCCCAACGTCGGCAAGTCGACCCTGGTGAACCGGATCATCGGCCGCCGCGAGGCCGTCGTCGAGGACAAGCCCGGCGTCACCCGCGACCGCGTCACCTACGAGGCGGAGTGGGCCGGCCGCCGCTTCAAGGTCGTCGACACCGGCGGCTGGGAGCAGGACGTCCTCGGCATCGACGCCTCCGTGGCCGCGCAGGCCGAGTACGCGATCGAGGCCGCCGACGCGGTCGTCTTCGTCGTGGACGCCAAGGTCGGCGCCACCGACACCGACGAGGCGGTCGTACGGCTGCTGCGCAAGGCCGGCAAGCCCGTCGTGCTGTGCGCCAACAAGGTCGACGGCCCGAGCGGCGAGGCCGACGCCGCCTACCTGTGGTCGCTGGGTCTTGGGGAGCCGCAGCCGGTCTCCGCGCTGCACGGCCGCGGCACCGGCGACATGCTGGACAAGGTCCTGGAGGCCCTGCCCGAGGCCCCGGCCCAGACCTTCGGCACCGCCGTCGGCGGTCCGCGCCGCATCGCCCTGATCGGCCGGCCCAACGTCGGCAAGTCCTCGCTGCTGAACAAGGTGGCGGGCGAGGACCGGGTCGTCGTCAACGAGATGGCCGGCACCACCCGCGACCCGGTCGACGAGCTGATCGAGCTGGGTGGCGTCACCTGGAAGTTCGTCGACACGGCGGGCATCCGCAAGCGCGTCCATCTTCAGCAGGGCGCCGACTACTACGCCTCGCTGCGCACCGCCGCCGCCGTCGAGAAGGCGGAGGTCGCCGTCATCCTCATCGACGCCTCCGAGTCGATCTCGGTCCAGGACCAGCGGATCGTCACCATGGCCGTCGAGGCGGGACGCGCGATCGTCGTCGCCTTCAACAAGTGGGACACCCTCGACGAGGAGCGCCGCTACTACCTGGAGCGGGAGATCGAGACCGAGCTCGGCCAGGTGGCGTGGGCGCCGCGGGTCAACGTCTCGGCGCAGACCGGCCGGCACATGGAGAAGCTGGTCCCCGCGATCGAGACCGCGCTGGCCGGCTGGGAGACCCGCGTCCCGACGGGCCGGCTGAACGCCTTCCTCGGTGAGCTGGTCGCCGCCCACCCGCACCCGGTGCGAGGCGGCAAGCAGCCCCGCATCCTGTTCGGTACGCAGGCGGGCACCAAGCCCCCGCGGTTCGTGCTCTTCGCCTCCGGCTTCATCGAGGCGGGCTACCGGCGCTTCATCGAGCGCCGGCTGCGCGAGGAGTTCAGCTTCGAGGGGACGCCGATCCACATCTCGGTGCGGGTGCGCGAGAAGCGCGGCGCGAAGAAGAAGTAGCGGCACCGGCTGAGACAGCGATGAGAGCGACGAGAGAGGGCGACCCCGGCCGGGGTCGCCCTCTCTCGTCGCTCAGGTGGCTGTCAGGCACCTCTGCGCGGAGCCGGTGGCAGCGCGGCCGGGACGTGGTGCGTGCCGACGCGCTGCCACATCGACTGCTGGCCGACGCGGGCGCTGTGGGCACCCGCGCTGTAGGCGCTGTACGTGCCCCTGCTGCGCGGGATGCTCCGGAAGGACGTGAACCCCAGCTCCTCCTCGCCGCTGCGATCCCCCGGCAGTGATCGGAAGGACCTGACGTACTCGGCGTAGAGCGCGTCGTAGATCGGCGTGGCCGAGGGGCCGCCCTGGCGGTGGAAGGCGTCGTATGCGTACACGTATGTCCAAACGACCTTGCACTGGAAGAGATGCGGCCCGGGCCGTGGGCGTCCGGCGCCCGCACGGAGAAGGCTCAGGTTCCCGCCAGCGGCAGCGCCGCCGCGACCAGCTGCCCGTTCGCCGCCGCCTTGTCCAGCGCGTCCCGCAGCAGGTCCTCGCGCGGCTGCCGTCCGATCGTCCCGACGGGCGCCGCGAACATCAGCACCTGCTGGTGCTTGTTGGCCGCCGTGCGCCAGCCCTCGGTGACCTGGAGGGGCTGGTGCGCCTGCCACCAGGCCACCGGCCGGCCGCCGTTCGTCCCCGGCTGGAGCACCGCGTGCAGCTGGCCCATCGCGAGCAGTACCGACCAGCCGTGCAGCACGGCCGGCGTGGTGGACAGCTCGGTGACCGGCATGAAGCCCTGTTCGATGAGCAGCGGCAGGAAGTCGTCGCCGGCGCCGGACGTGCCGGGCCGCGCGATGGGGCCGGTCGGCTCCACCACGAGGGCCGGGTGCAGCTCCCCGGCGATCAGGATCAGTCCGCTGGTGACGCCGAGCACGGCCTGCTCGGACGCGACCTTCTCGGGTGCGGCCTGCTCGGGCTCGGGGCGGGCGTTGTCGGCGTGGATGGACTTCACGGCGCCCTGGAGCTGTTCCTCGGTGACCTTCACGACCTGCGAGGGAAGACAGCCGGCGTGGGCGAAGGCGAGGACGGCGGTCTCGTCCCCGATGAAGAGAACGGTGCTGGTGCGCTCCTGCTCGCAGTCGCCCGGGGTGCGGCAGGACGTGCAGTCGTAGCTGCCCGGGGCGGACTCCCCGGCGAGCAGGCGGTCGGCTTCTTCGTCGCCGATCTCGGCGCGTACGTCGTCGCTGACGTCGAGCATGCGCGGCACGGGTGGCTCCCTCGGGATGCGGTGCGTGACCGGACCGGGTGGCTCCCGGGCCGTGGTCCGGGCGGATCCCCGGCTCATGCAGATGACAACGGGCGATCTGTGGCGGGAGTCACGCCCCATGGCCAACCGAATCGAACCATCCGGCGCGCACGGTCATCCGCCGGGCGGAACCGCCCAATCGTCGGCAACTCGTTTGCGACGCAAGGGTGTTGGCTCAGTGTGATGGGTCGGGGATCGCCATACCAGTTGGTCGACAAATCAGGAAATCAGCGAATGAAGCGGGTGTCCGGAAAAGGCGCTCCGGCAGTGGGCCCGCTTCCGGTCGTGACCACATCGCAATCGGACACGGACAACCAGAAGGCAGGGTTCCGGGTCTAACCGGACGACGAGCAGCCCAGGGAGGAACCGCACCGCATGACGCCGTCGGCCCCATCGGCCGCCCCGCTGCGCGCCGACTGCGTCGGCGACTCCGCGGGCGGTCTGACCTTCGACGTGGCCGCGCACGGGGAGACCGAGGCGGCCCTCCTCATACTGCGCCGCCGCGCCGCCGGCGCGGACTCCGCCGACTCCGCCGACTCCGCCGACGACACGGTCAGCCTGCCGCTGGCCCCGGCCGCCGAGGGCCGGCTGCGCGCCGCGCTGCCCAGCAGCGTGGCCCTGCCCGAGGGCCGCTGGGACGCCTACGCGCGCGTGTCCGCCGGTGAACCGCGGCGCCTGGTGCCCGGCGTCACCGACCTGCGCTCCCTCGCCGACCGCACCCCGGGCGGACTGCTCGGCCACGTCGCCGTCCGCATCCCGTACGCCACCCGGCAGGGCAACCTCACCGTCCGCAGCTGGCTGCGCGCCCCGCACGCGGAGACGGGCGAGCTCGGCTTCGCGGACGGCGGGCTGACGGTGCGCGGGCGGGTGTACGGCACGCAGCTGGCCTCCGGCGCCCACGCCGAGGTGCGGGCCCGGTCCGGCGTCGGCGAGGGCGCCGTACGCCGGCTGGAGGTCGCGGCCGACCGGGCGGAGTTCGGCTTCACCGTGCCCTACGACACCCTCGCGCCGGGCGAGTGGGACCTGTGGCTGCGGCCCGCCGGCGAGCCCGGTCCGGTCGTACGCCTCGCGCGGCTGCTGGACGACGTCGCCGACAAGCACCCCGTCTTCACCTATCCACGCGCGCGCGTGCGGACGCCGCATGGCGCCGTGGCGGCCGGGCCGTACTACACCCGGGACAACGACCTGTCGCTGTCCGTCACCCCGCTGGAGTCCTGACGGCCGCGGACAGCCGCCGTACCTGTGAGCGGGCGATGTGTTTCCTGTGCCGATGTCCGATCTCCGCAAGTCATCCGCAAGTCCGTTCGGGGGTGTTCGAACGTGAAATGCGGGGGAGCGTCCGGGTCGCTTTGGAGGCCTTTTCCGTCCGCCTATTCGATGGGGTGATGCGGCACGCGGCAATTCACCTGCCGGGTCCACGGAAGGTGTACAAAACCGTCCGTCCGGGTGACGGAGTTCGACCAAAACAGGGCCCGTGATCCTGTGACAGAAATGTGACCGTAGGTCCATCTGTGGCCCGTGTTACCGGCCTGGGCTTCCCCGGTCGTGGGGCAGGGCATAGCGTGGCGGCATGGCACCGATTCCGACACCACCGGCCGAACCCCAGGACAGTCCGGACGCATACGTCGGCCTCGAATCCGGCGCGGCCGAACGGCTCGCGCGGGAGCGGGGCTGGTCGACGGTGCGGTCACTGGCGCCGGGGACGGTCATCACCATGGAGTACCGCGTGGGCCGCCTCAACTTCGAGGTGAAGGACGGCCGCGTGGCGCGGGCCTGGAAGGGCTGACGCGCGGGGGAGAGGCTGTGCGTACCGGCCCCCGCGCCGGGTCAGCCGCCCGACACGGGGCGTGCGGCCGGGGCCGCGCCTCGCGGGTGGCGGTCGGCGTGCGGCGGCCTGCGGCTGCCGGCCGGGGTCACCGGCGTACGGTCCGAGCGGGCCGTGTGCGGGCCCGGGGCGAGGTATGCCGGGGTCCGGGTGCGGGGCGCGGCGACCGGCTCGCGGAGCGGGGTCTTCTCCGGGTCGGCGACGGGTGGCGTGGGGACCGCGGGCGGGCTGACCGGCGGCTTCGTCGCCGCCCTACGGCCGAGGCGGGCGAGCCAGCGGTCGCGCACGCCGAGGATCCAGGCCTCGGCCCGGGTGATCAGCGGCTCGAACCACGGCAGCGCCAGCAGGATCAGCAGCCCCGCGGCCCAGCCGAGGAGCACGTCGCTGAGCCAGTGCGTACCGAGGTAGACGGTGGACATGCCCACCCCGAGTGAAACGACCGCCGACAGGGCCGACAGCCAGCGCCGCGCCCTCGGCGTCGAGGCCAGATAGGCCAGGATGCCCCAGGTCACGACGGCGTTCGCGGTGTGACCGCTCGGAAATATATCGCCGCCGAGCCACATCTCGTTGGCGCCGACCGTGGTCGCGTAGTGCGGCCCGAGCCGGCCCATGCCGATCTTGGCGGCTCCCACCGTGACGTTCAGCAGGAGCAGGGAGACACCGAGCGCGAGCAGGGGGCGCAGAGTGTGCTGCCGCCAGGAGCGCCAGCCGAGCCACGCCGCGACCATCACTGCGGTGGGACCGCGCTGGCCGAGCACCACGTAGTAGTCGACGAACGCGTGGATCTCCGGCCACTGCTGGTAGGGCCGGAAGAACATGACCTGCCAGTCGAGCCGGACCAGCCACGAGGTGATGAGCACGGCCCACACGATCGCGATATAGAACGCGAGGGTCCCGGCGAACAGCGCAATCCTGTGCCGGCTCATCACCGGCACATCTAGGTGGGCCGGTCGTTCCGGCTCCCGGTCCAGTCTCGCGAACACCCGGTCCAGACGGGTGAGGTTCCGTTCGGTACGCACCCAATCGACGTTACAGCGAGTGAGGAGTGATCCCGGCCGAATCAACGGCTTTGTGATGACGATGTGATGTGGGATTCCTCTCAGGGAGTGGTTTATTTCCGAGGAATCCGCAATCCGGGGCGACTGTGGACTTCATTTCCTTTGATCGGCCCGGTCGGCGGTTTTATCGTGCTTATGAATTCGTTAACCGAATGCTGGTACGGAATTCTCCCGGCGGCCATCGGACGGCCCGGGCCGGTCAGGGCGGGCCGGAGCCGTTCAGCCAGAACGCCCCGTACACCGCCGAAGCCACCGCCACACCGCCCACGATCAGCGCCGACCTGGACGTTCGCAGCCGGGCGAGAGCGACGGCGAGGGGCAGCAGCAGCGGGAACGCGGGCATCAGCAGCCGGGGCTTCGAGCCGAAGTAGCTCGACGCGCACAGGGCGAGGACGGTGACGATCCCCGCGTACACCAGCAGCGCGAGCGGCTGGCGCTGCCGTACGCACACGACGTACAGCCAGACCAGCAGCGCGACCCCGACGACCAGCCCGACGCCCGCCAGGGCCGACGGGAACCCCGTGAACCTCCCGGCGACGAAACGGGCGAAGGCCACGCCCCCGTCGAACCCGTTGCGCCAGCCGGCCTGGACGTCCAGGTAGCCGAGCGGGCCCTGGCCGGTGCGGTGCCCGACCCAGAGCACGTACCCGGCGGCGCCCAGGGGCGCGAGGAGCATGCCGAGCACACGCCGCGCGCCGTCACCGGGGGCGCGCTTTGGGCCGTGGGCGCCGTCCGGGACGGCGTCGCTCCGGCTTCGCACGAATGCCACGACCGCGGCCGCCCACACCGCAGCCGCCACCGCGAGCCCGACCGGACGGGTCAGCCCGGCCAGCGCGGCCAGCGCCCCCGCCGTCACCCAGCGCCCGGTCAGCACCGCGTACAGCGACCAGGCGGCCAGCGCCGTGAACAGGGATTCGCTGTACGCCATGGACTGCACGATCCCGACCGGCAGCACGGCCCACAGCAGCACCGCGCACACCCCGGCCCGGCGGCCGTACAGGTGCTCGGCCACCGCGAAGATCCCCCAGGCCGCGGCGAGCGAGGCGAGCAGACTCACGACGAAGCCCGCAGCCGCGTACGACAGGGGCGAGATCGCCGCGCCGAACCGCTCCAGCCAGGGCAGCAGCGGGAAGAAGGCCAGGTTGGAGTGGACGTCGCCGTTCGGCAGGCGCACCTCGTAGCCATAGCCCAGGTCGGCGACCCTGGTGTACCAGAGGGAGTCCCAGCGGGCGGTCAGCAGCGTGTACGCGCTCTTGTCGCGCGCGGCGCTCCACAGGGCCAGGGCGAGCAGGCCCAGGGCGCGTACGGCCGCGTAGCCGAGGAGCGCCGGGGCGGCCCGGCGCAGGGCACCGGCGCGGCCCGCCGTGCGCGTTTCAAGATCGGTCACGGGCTCGATTATCTGCCGGGCGCGGTGGGGCCCCGCAGGCCGGGGCGGGCGGGTCGGCGGACGCGGTGGTGGATGCCGCACAGGTCACGCGGAATGTGTGAGGCCCGCCACGTGTGCGGTGCGCTCTCTCGCGTACTCTGGCGAGTCACTCGCGTTCCGTAGCACGGCCCGGAGACCCCGCTCCTCTCCGGCCGAGCCGCAGGGGAGTCCCCACCCCGCGTGGCCCGCCGGACGCGAGGGAACATCTTGGAGGTACGTACATGTCCGGGACGACCACGGCTGCCGCCGCGCTGCGCCGTCGGGCGGCCGGGGCCGGTGCCAACCGCTGGGTGGTTCTGGTCGTCCTCTGCGTCAGCCTGCTGCTCGTCGCCGTCGACGCGACCGTGCTGCACGTGGCGGTCCCCGCCGTCACCGAGGACCTGCGGCCCGGCGCGATCGAACTGCTCTGGATCGTCGACATCTACCCGCTCGTCTGCGCCTCGCTGCTGATCCTGTTCGGCACGCTGGGTGACCGGGTGGGCCGCAGACGGATCCTCCTGCTCGGCTACGCCCTCTTCGGCGTCGCCTCCGCGCTGGCGGCCCTCGCCGACAACGCCCAGCTGCTGATCGTGGCCCGCGCGCTGCTCGGCGTCGGCGGCGCGATGATCATGCCGGCGACGCTGTCGATCCTGCGCCAGGTCTTTCCCGACCGGCGGGAACGGGCGATGGCCATCGGCATCTGGAGCGCCGTGGCCGCGGTCGGCGCGGCGGTCGGCCCGCTGCTCGGCGGCTTCCTGCTGGAGCACTTCTGGTGGGGCTCGGTCTTCCTCGTCAACATCCCCCTGATGCTGGTCAGCCTCCCGGTGGGCCGACTGCTGCTGCCCGAGTCGAAGGGCGACGGCCGCGGGCCCTGGGACGTCGTCGGCGCGCTGATGGCGGCGGGCGGCCTGTTCGGCGTCGTCCTGGGCGTGAAGCGGCTGGGCGGCGGGGAGCCGGTGGCGAGCGTGCTCACCGTGCTGCCGCTGGTGGTGGGCGCGGCCCTGCTGGTCGGCTTCGTGCGACGGCAGCGGCGGCGTACGCACCCGCTGGTGGACCTGGAGATGTTCCGGCGGCCGGCGTTCAGTACGTCGGTGGGGTGCATCGTGCTGGCGATGCTGGCGCTGGTGGGACTGGAACTGATCGCGGCTCAGTACCTGCAGCTGGTGCTCGGGCTGTCCCCGCTGGAGACCGGGCTGCGGCTGCTGCCGCTGACCTTCGCGGCGATGGCGGCGGGGCTGGCGGGCGCGCGGATGCTGCGGCGGTTCGGGCCGCGGCGGATGGTGTGCGCCGGGTTCTGCCTGACCGCCTTCGCGGTGGTGCTGCTGACCGCGTTGGGGCGGACCGACAACTGCGCGCTGATGCTCTCCGGGTTCGTGCTGCTCGGCTTCGGGCTGGAGACGACGCTCTTCGGGGCGTACGAGTCGATGCTGAGCGAGGCTCCGCAGGAGCAGGCCGGTGGGGCGGCGGCGATCGGGGAGACGTCGTACCAGCTGGGCGCCGGGATCGGGATCGCGCTGCTGGGCAGCGTGATGAACGCGGCGTACGCGCCCGGGCTGACGGGAGGTGTGCCCGGGGTGCCGGGGCCGGCGTCGGTGGCGGCGGGGCTTTCGCTGGGGGAGGCGTACGAGGTGGCCGCGCAGCTCGGCGGGCCCGCGGGGGTCGCGCTGCGGCGGGCCGCGGGGGACGCGTTCGTGCACGGGCTGCATGTGACGTTGGTGGTGAGTGCGGGGTTGCTGTTGCTGGGGGCGGTGATGGCGTTGCGGTTGCCGCGGGTCATGCAGTGTGAGGCGGTGGCCGTGCCTGCGCCTCGGGACGCGGTGGAGTCCCGCGTCTCGGTGTGAACGATCGGTCTCCCACCCCCGCACCACCCGTTTGCTGTCCGTCACCAGGTGGACGTCGCCCGTGGGGGTGCGCCGCCGCCGTCGGCGGCTTGCGCTGCGTGGGTGGGAGAGCAGGGTGGACGTGCGCCACACTGCCGCGTAACGTCGGCTCCGAGCCGTAACTAGCACTGCTAGTTTTATCGTTCCGGAGGGTGTCCCATGGCCTCGTCCCCCAAGCTGCCCGCGTTCGACCCCGCCGACCCCCTCGGCGTCGACGACCTCCTCGAACCGGAGGACCTGGCGATCCGGGACACCGTTCGCACCTGGGCCACGGACCGCGTGCTGCCGCACATCGCGGAGTGGTACGAGAACGGCGAGCTGCCCGGCATCCGGGACCTCGCCCGCGAGCTCGGTTCCATCGGCGCCCTCGGCATGTCCCTCGACGGCTACGGCTGCGCCGGCGCGAGTGCCGTGCAGTACGGGCTCGCCTGCCTGGAGCTGGAGGCGGCCGACTCCGGCATCCGGTCGCTCGTCTCCGTGCAGGGCTCCCTCGCCATGTACGCCATCCACCGCTTCGGCGGCGAGGAGCAGAAGCAGACCTGGCTGCCGCGCATGGCGGCCGGCGAGGTCATCGGCTGCTTCGGGCTGACCGAGCCCGACCACGGCTCCGACCCCGCCAACATGCGCACCCACGCCAAGCGCGAGGGCGGTGGGGACTGGGTCCTCAACGGGCGCAAGATGTGGATCACCAACGGGTCGGTGGCCGGTGTCGCCGTCGTCTGGGCGCAGACCGAGGACGGGATCCGCGGCTTCGTCGTGCCGACCGACAGCCCCGGTTTCTCCGCGCCCGAGATCAAGCACAAGTGGTCGCTGCGGGCCAGCGTCACCAGCGAGCTGGTCCTCGACGACGTACGGCTGCCCGCCGACGCCGTGCTGCCGGAGGTGACCGGCCTGCGCGGACCGCTCAGCTGCCTCTCCCACGCCCGCTACGGCATCGTCTGGGGCGCGATGGGCGCGGCCCGCAGCTCCTTCGAGGCGGCCGTGGAGTACGCGAAGTCGCGGGAGCAGTTCGGGCGGCCCATCGGTGGCTTCCAGCTCACCCAGGCCAAGCTCGCCGACATGGCGGTCGAACTGCACAAGGGGATTCTGCTCGCCCACCACCTCGGGCGGCGCATGGACGCCGGCCGCCTGCGTCCCGAGCAGGTCAGCTTCGGCAAGCTCAACAACGTACGCGAGGCCATCGACATCTGCCGTACGGCCCGCACGATCCTCGGCGCCAACGGGATCTCCCTCGAATACCCCGTGATGCGGCACGCGACGAACCTGGAATCGGTGCTCACCTACGAGGGCACCGTCGAGATGCACCAGCTGGTGCTGGGCAAGGCGCTCACCGGACTCGACGCCTTCCGGTAGTCGGTCGGCAGGAGCGCGTAGGAGTGCGGCGGGGGCGGGGCCGTGGTGTGCGGCCCCGCCTCAGCTCTGGTTGAAGAAACCGTCGGAACGGTGCGCGGCCGGCTCGCCGCTGATGACCTGGGTGTCGGCCGGGCTCAGCAGGAACACCCGGGTGGACACCCGCTCGATCGAACCGCGCAGACCGAAGATCAGTCCGGCCGCGAAGTCGACCACGCGCTTGGCGTCGGTGGCCTCCATGGCCGTCAGGTTCATGATGACCGGGACCCCGTCCCGGAACAGTTCGCCGATGGACCGTGCGTCCCGGAAGCTGTCCGGGGTGACGGTCGCGATGCGGCGGCCCTTCTCCTCCGCCACGTCCGAGGCCACCTTCACCCGCGGGTCCGTGACCCAGGCGTCCCCGGAGTCGGAGCCCTCGGTGTAGTCGTCGTCGTAGTAACGCTCGTCATCGTTGTCGTCGACGAGGCCGAGCCACGCACTCGCCTTGCGTACCGATCCCATGGACGCCTCCTCTCACAGCGGTCTTTCGTGCTTCCGCATCCCTATGGTCATCCATGATGCGGACGTCGCGCCAAGTGGATAGACGCCGCCCGGGGGGTTTGTGACGGTACTGGTGCACAGCGAATCCGTCGAGAGTCCTTGTGTCCCAAGGGTCCTTTCCCAAACGGATGCTGACTGTGAGTGAAATATGATTCTTCCCGGCACACGGGTGAGGGAGGGTGCGTACGGGTGAACGCGGCGATCGATACGATGCCGCAGCTCAACGTCGTACGCACCACGGGGGAATGTCGTGTTCGGAATCGTCAGGCCGTGCAGGCACCGGCTCGGAGAAAGCCTCACGAGCCAGTGGATGGCGCATTTGTGCGGGTTGTGTCTCGCGCTGCGCAAGGACCATGGACAGTTCGCGCGGATCGTGACGAACTATGACGGGCTTCTCATATCGGTTTTGACGGAGGCTCAGGCCCACGGCGGGGCCGGGACCGGCGGGGGCGCCGGGCGGCGCAAGGCCGGGCCGTGTCCGCTGCGCGGGATGCGCACCGCGTCCGTCGCGCACGGTGAGGGCGCCCGGCTCGCGGCGGCGGTCTCCCTGGTGCTGGCCTCGGCCAAGGTGCGTGACCACGTCGCCGACGGGGACGGGCTGCTGGCCCGCCGGCCGGTGGCCCTCGCCGCCCGCCGGGTCGCCACGGGCTGGGACGCGGCCGGAGCGCGCGGCGGCAGTGCCGTCGGGTTCGACACCGGCGTACTGGTCGACGCCGTCGACCGGCAGGGCGGCATCGAGGCGCTCGCCGGGCCCGGCACGCCCCTGCTCACCGTCACCGAGCCGACCGAGACGGCGACCGCGGCCGCGTTCGCGCACACCGCGTACCTCGCCGGGCGGCCGTACAACGCGGAGCCGCTCGCCGAGGCGGGACGCCTCTTCGGCCG
Organism: Streptomyces sp. BB1-1-1; assembly: GCF_031597775.1. Taxonomy (NCBI): domain Bacteria; kingdom Bacillati; phylum Actinomycetota; class Actinomycetes; order Kitasatosporales; family Streptomycetaceae; genus Streptomyces; species Streptomyces sp. BB1-1-1. The sequence goes on from NZ_CP134203.1 coordinate 6,718,914, forward strand.
GCTCGCCCATCTCCTCGACGCCGTGGAGGACAAGGAAGCTGACGCCGCGTCGGGCGCCTGGAACCCGCTCACCGCCACCGGGACCCCGCTCGCGGAGGCCCGGCGGCTGGCGGACGACGCCGTGCGCGGGGTGCGGCTCGCACTGCGCGAGGCCGAGTTCGGTGACGGCCGGCTGGTGCACCGGCTGCTCGTGCACGAGCTGGGCAACTCCGTCGACCGCGCCTTCGGCACCGTCTCCTGCGCCCACGGCAGCCACCCGTACGCCCCGCCCGGCACCCCGGGGGCCCCGGGTGGGCCGGGCGGACCGACGCCTCCGGAGCCGCCCCGCCGCGACCGGCGCGGGCTGCTCGCGGGGTGTGCCGTATGGCTGGGGCTGGCCTGTACGTGCCAGCTGTGCTGCGGCACGTACCACGACCCCTGGAGCGGGGAGCCCAGGGAGGGCTCGTGCACCAACTACGACTGCAGTGGATGCGGTGACTGCTGCAGTTGCTGCGAGTGCTGCGGCAACTGCTGCGGTGACGACGGGTGCGGGTGCGACGGCTGCGACTGCGGGTGCAGCTGCTGAGGCGGTCCGTTGTGCGAGGGTTGTCTCCATGACGACGGACGCATCCGACGAGTGGAAGCGGTGGCACGAGCAGCGCATCGCGGCGGTGTCGGCGCCCTATGGGCCCCTCGCGCTGACCGGCACGTACTGGACGGCGGACTATCCGGACGGGCAACTTCCGGACATCCCCGGGAACTGGACGGCGGACGGCGACGCGGTACTGCTGACGGCCACCGGGGCGGACGGGCTCACCGTGGACGGGCGGCCCCTCGACGGCGAGGTACGGCTCACGGCCGACCCGGGACCGGCGAGCGCGGCCCGGGTGGCCTGCGGCGAGCGGCGGATCGTCGTCCTGCTGCGCGAGGGCGCCTGGGGCGTGCGCGACTTCGATCCGGCCGCCGGGGCGCGCCGGGCGTTCCGGGGCATCGCGGCCACGCCCTACGACCCGCGCTGGTCGGTGCCGGGGCACTTCACGCCGTACGACACCGGGCTGCGCAGTGTGCGGGTGCCGAACGCGGACGGGCGGGAGCGCGGGCTCGGTCTCGGCGGTGAACTGGCCTTCACCCTGGAGGGGCGGCACCTGACGCTCCAGGTGAGCGTGGAGGCGGACGGCTCGCTGTGGGCCGTCTTCGCCGACGCCACCAGCGGGAGCACCAGTTACCGCTTCCGGTTCCTGCGCCCGGCCGCGCCGGACGCCGAGGGCCGTACGGTCGTGGACCTCAACCGCGCGCTGCTGCCGCCGTGCGCGTTCGCCGACCACTTCGTCTGTCCCTTCCCGCCGCCGGGGAACACCCTGGACGTCCGCATCGAGGCGGGGGAGCGCGAACTGCGCTGAGCGCCGCCGGGGTTGGTGAAGGTCGTCGAAGAGTCTCTCAGCGGTCGCACAGAGGTCGTACAAAGGTCGTTCAAAGATTGACGGCCGAAAGGCACTCTTGCGCCGACCGGTCGTTCGGCCGAATACTCCAACCTCAGCGCTTGTCAGGGCCACGACGCATCCGGAACCCGGGCGTCCATCCCTGGCTGCGCCTCACGGGCCCCCAACCCCACAAGAGGGCCCCCGACTTCCTTTGTGGAGGAACGAAAAGTGAGGATCAAGCGCACCACCCCCCGCAGCGGCATCACGAGACGGACTCGGCTGATCGCCGTATCCTCCGGCCTCGTGGCCGCGGCCGCGATCGCGATCCCCAGCGCGAACGCCGCACCCACCCCGGCCACCTTCAGCGCCGCCGAGCTCAACAGTGCCAGCGGCGCGGTGCTCCAGGCCGACGTCCCGGGCACCGCCTGGGCCGTCGACAGCAAGTCCGGCCGGGTGCTTCTCACGGTCGACAGCACGGTCTCCCAGGCCGAGATCGCGAAGATCAAGGAGCAGGCCGGCGACAAGGCCGGCGCGCTCACGATCAAGCGCACCCCCGGCACGTTCAACAAGCTCATCCAGGGCGGCGATGCCATCTACGCGAGCAGCTGGCGCTGCTCCCTGGGCTTCAACGTCCGCAGCAGCAGCGGCGCCGAGTACTTCCTGACCGCCGGTCACTGCACCGACGGCGCCGGCACCTGGTACTCCAACTCCGGGCGCACCTCGGTCATCGGCTCGACGGCCGGCTCCAGCTTCCCGGGCAACGACTACGGCATCGTGCGGTACTCCGGCTCCGTCAGCCGGCCCGGCACCGCGAACGGCGTGGACATCACCCGTGCGGCCACTCCGAGCGTGGGCACCACCGTCATCCGTGACGGTTCCACCACCGGCACCCACAGCGGCCGGGTCACCGCCCTGAACGCCACCGTCAACTACGGCGGCGGCGACGTCGTCGGCGGGCTGATCCAGACCACGGTCTGCGCCGAGCCCGGCGACTCGGGTGGTCCGCTCTACGGCAGCAACGGCACCGCGTACGGTCTCACCTCCGGCGGCAGCGGCAACTGCCGATCCGGCGGTACGACGTTCTTCCAGCCGGTCACGGAGGCCCTGAGCGCCTACGGCGTCAGCGTCTACTAGTCCGTCGGTCCGTATCGGTCCGTACACCGAAGCGCAGCCGGCAGCACGACGAGCCCCCGCACACCAACCGGTGTGCGGGGGCTCCCCTTTGTCCGCCCTTCGTCCTCCCCTTTGCGAGGACCGGTGCCGCCACCGCGTGTAGACGCACACTCGGAGGCCGCAGCGCAAGGGGCGAATTCAAGACATGGCCAGACCTTGTCGCCCGGTCCCCGGTTACTCGCTCGTAGCGTTTGCTGGAGTGTTCGCCGCGCGAATCCTGCTGGAAGGGACATGAATGGTGAAGGGCGTGTGTGCGCGCTGAAGTTGTCGTGCGCACGTCCTGAAGTCGACCTTGTGTGCCCCCTGTGGGGTTGGAAGAGTTAGCGCTCGTCAACCAGCCTTCCGGCCCGTGAGGTCCCCACAATCTCCCGGGCCGACCCCCCACAGGAGGACGTGAGTTGAAGCACCGACGCATACCCAGGCGGCGTGCCGCAGTCGTAGGTGCGGGTATCACCGCACTGGTCGCCGCGGGAGTCACCTTCCAGAGTGCGAACGCCAGCGAGGCCCCGCAGGCCTCCGCCCCCGAGACCCTGTCGGTCACGGCGGCCGGAAAGCTCGCCTCCACGCTGCTCGGCGACCTCGGCACCGACGCGGCGGGCACGTACTACGACGCGCAGGCGAAGAGCCTCGTCGTCAACGTGCTCGACGAAGCCGCCGCGCAGACCGTCGAGGAGGCCGGCGCCGAGGCGAGAGTCGTCGAGAACTCGCTCGCCGAGCTGAAGAGCGCCCGCACCACCCTCACCGAGGACGCCACCATCCCGGGCACCTCCTGGGCGACCGACCCGACCACCAACAAGGTCGTCGTCACCGCCGACCGCACGGTCTCGAAGGCCGAGTGGGCCAAGCTGACCAAGGTGGTCGACGGGCTCGGCGCCAAGGCCGAGCTCAAGCGGACCAAGGGTGAGTACAAGCCCTTCATCGCGGGCGGCGACGCCATCACCGACGGCAGCGGCCGCTGCTCGCTCGGCTTCAACGTGACCAAGGGCGGGGAGCCGCACTTCCTGACCGCCGGTCACTGCACCGAGGGCATCACCAGCTGGCAGGACTCCTCCGGCAACCAGCTCGGCGACAACGTGACGTCCAGCTTCCCTGACAACGACTACGGCCTGGTCAAGTACACCGGCCAGGTGGACCACCCGAGCGAGGTCAACCTCTACAACGGCTCCTCGCAGGCCATCTCGGGTGCCGCCGACGCCACCGTCGGCATGGAGGTGACCCGCAGCGGCTCCACCACCCAGGTGCACTCCGGCACGGTCACCGGCCTGGACGCCACCGTGAACTACGGCAACGGCGACATCGTCAACGGCCTGATCCAGACCGACGTCTGCGCCGAGCCCGGCGACAGCGGCGGCTCGCTCTTCTCGGGCGACAAGGCCGTCGGCCTCACCTCCGGCGGCAGCGGCGACTGCACCTCGGGCGGCGAGACCTTCTTCCAGTCGGTGACGGAGGCCCTGTCGGCCACCGGTACGCAGATCGGCTGAGCGCACCCGCATCGCAAGCAGAAGTCCCGTCCCGCGCGCGAGGGGCGGGACTTCCGCGTGCTCGCGTGCGTACGGCGGTCCGGCCGGCCCGCGGGTCAGCCGGACCGCGGGTCAGCCGGCCTGCGGGTCAGCCGGCCTGCGTCGGCAGCTCCGCCTCCTGCCGCCTGCGGCGCAGTGCGGCCGCCAGGATCGTGATGACCGTCCCCGCGACCGCCCACGCCCACAGCACCAGCAGGGAGACGGTCGTGTCGTTGCCCTTGAAGTAGGCGATCGAGCGGGCCGCCCAGGTGCCCGCGCCCGGTGGCAGCCACGGGCCGATCTCCTTCCAGAACGGCGGCAGCATCGGCAGCGGGAAGGCGCCGCCCGCGCTCGGGTTGCCCGCGATCACCACCAGCAGGATCGCCAGCCCGATGCCGACGATCCCGAAGACGCCCTGGAGGGCGAGCGTGGCGGCGCCCACCGCGAAGGTGATCAGCGCGCCCAGCCCCCACAGGTCCACCACACTGCCGGGCAGCGCGCCCAGGACCGGCCCGATGATCACCGCGCCGCCGAGTCCGCCGACGATCGACACCAGCGCCATCACGATCAGCCGGATCGCCGCGCGACGCGGGTTGGCGGGCCGGGCGCCGGTGCTGATCGCCAGGATCGAGGCGCACAGATAGCCGCCCACGCACCAGCCCACGACCAGGTAGAAGGACGACAGCCCGTCGAAGTCCTGGGGCGAGGCCGGCGCCACGTCGACGGTCCGCACCGTGCGGCCCTCGGCCTGCTCCACCTTGGCGACCAGGCCCTCCAGGGTGGTGGCGAGGACGGTCCCGCCGCCGGAGGCGACCAGCAGGGTGTCGGTGCGGCCGGAGGGATCGACGACCAGGGCGCCGTCGATCTCCCGGTTCATGATCTGCTTCCGGGCGCTCGCCGCGTCGGCCACCGTGCGCGGATCCAGCGGCGACCCGGGCAGCCGCTCCAGCCTGCCCACCGTCTGCTCGGCGGCCGCCGGGGGCGCGACCACCCCGAAGGGCACGTCCCTCGGCTTCGGGTCGTGCAGCGCCCCCACGTAGGAGGCGATGAACAGCAGCTGGAGCGCGATCACGCCGAGCACGAGCAGGGTGGCCCGCGGGGTGACGGCGTCCTTCACCTCACCGAGGAAGGAGCCGCTGCGACGGTCGGTGACCGGGGTGTGCGACATGTCCCCACGGTCCGGGCCGACGGGCGTTTGCGCAGGTGGGGCGGGGCCGAACGGATGTCGCACACGCATTCGAAAATTGGTCTATGGTGGGGGTGAGGTAGTTGGGAACAGACGTTCGATAAGCGCGTCGGGTTCATGGGATCGGGAGGTGCGTGTGCCGGGTTTCACGCATCTGCACACCGTCTCCGGGTTCTCCGCGCGCTACGGCGCCTCCCACCCGGAGCGGCTGGCCGAGCGTGCCGCCGAGCGGGGCATGGACGCCCTCACCCTCACCGACCGCGACACCCTCGCGGGCACGGTCCGCTTCGCCAAGGCCTGCGCGAAGGCGGGCGTCCGCCCGCTGTTCGGCGCGGAGCTGGCGGTGGCCGCCCCCCAGCCCGAAGCGGACCGCACGGAGACCTCCGTACGCCGGGACCGGCGCCGCGTCCCCGTGCGTGGAGGCGCCTTCGTCGACGAGTCGGCCCCGCGGGTGACCTTCCTCGCCCGGGACGGCGCACGCGGCTGGGCCGACCTGTGCCGGCTGGTGTCCGCCGCCCACACCGCGCCGGACACGCCCCTGCTCTCCTGGGCCGACAACCACGCCGACGGCCTGACCGTCCTGCTCGGCCCCGACTCCGACGTCGGCCGCGCCCTCGCCGCCGGCCGCCCCGACCGCGCGGCGCGGCTCCTCGCCCCCTGGCGGGAGGTCTACGGCGACGCCCTGCGGCTGGAGGCCGTCTGGCACGGCCGTGAAGGGACCGGCCCCGGCTCCCTGCGCCTGGCCGCCCGCACCGTCGGCTTCGCCGCCGAGCAGGGCATCCGGCCGGTGCTCGCCAACGCCGTCCGCTACGCGGACCCCGGCCAGGGCCCGGTCGCCGACGTCCTGGACGCCGCCCGCCGCCTGGTCCCGATCGACGCCACCAAGGAACTGGACTCCGGCGAGGCCTGGCTCAAGGACGCGGATGCCATGCGGCACGCCGCCGAGCGGATCGTCGAGTCCGCGGGCTTCCGGCGCGACACGGCCCACCGCCTGCTGGAGCAGACGCGGGCGACGGCCGCCGAGTGCCTGGTCGACCCGGAGGACGACCTCGGCATGGGCGCCGTCCACTTCCCCGAACCGCACCTCGTGGGCGCCGGCCGCCGCACCGCCCAGCGCGCGCTCGCCTCCCGGGCGGCGGCGGGCATGGTGCGGCGCGGCTACGACCGTTCACCCGGTGCGCGGCACTACTGGGAGCGGATGCACCACGAGCTGGACATCATCGCCCACCACGGCTTCGCCTCGTACTTCCTCACCGTCGCCCAGGTCGTGGACGACGTACGGGACATGGGCATCCGGGTCGCGGCGCGCGGCTCCGGCGCGGGCTCGCTCGTCAACCACCTCCTCGGCATCGCGCACGCCGACCCGGTCGAGCACGGGCTGCTGATGGAGCGCTTCCTGTCCAGGGAGCGGGTGGTGCTGCCCGACATCGACATCGACGTGGAGTCCGCGCGCCGACTGGAGGTCTACCGCGCGATCATCGGCCGCTTCGGCACCGAGCGGGTCGCCACGGTCGCCATGCCGGAGACGTACCGCGTGCGCCACGCCATCCGCGACGTCGGCGCCGCGCTGTCCATGGACCCGGCCGAGATCGACCGCGTCGCCAAGTCCTTCCCGCACATCCGCGCCCGCGACGCCCGCGCGGCCCTGGAGGAGCTGCCCGAACTCAAGGAACTGGCGGGGGAATCCCGGCGGGAAGGAGGGGGGCGGTACGGCAGGCTCTGGGAGCTGGTGGAGGGCCTCGACGCCCTCCCGCGCGGCGTCGCCATGCACCCCTGCGGAGTGCTGCTCTCCGACGCCTCCCTGCTCTCCCGTACGCCGGTCATGCCGACCAGCGGCGAGGGCTTCCCCATGGCGCAGTTCGACAAGGACGACGTCGAGGACCTCGGGCTGCTCAAGCTGGACGTGCTCGGCGTGCGGATGCAGTCGGCGATGGCGCACGCGGTCGCCGAGGTGAAGCGGGCGTCGGGCGCCGAGGTCGACCTGGACGCGGTGCCGGACGGCGATCCGGCGACGTACCGGATGATCCGCTCCGCCGAGACGCTGGGCTGCTTCCAGATCGAGTCGCCGGGGCAGCGGGACCTGGTCGGAAGGCTCCAGCCGGCCACTTTCCACGATCTCGTCGTCGACATCTCGCTCTTCAGGCCCGGTCCGGTCGCCGCCGACATGGTGCGGCCGTTCATCGAGGCCAGGCACGGGCGGGCGCCGGTGCGCTACCCGCACGAGGACCTGTCGGAGCCTCTGAAGGGCACGTACGGAGTCGTCGTCTTCCACGAGCAGATCATCGACATCGTGGACATCATGACCGGCTGCGGACGCGGCGAGGCGGACCGGGTACGGCGGGGGCTGTCCGACCCGGAGTCGCAGGGGCGGATCAAGGTGTGGTTCGCGCAGCACGCGACGGCGAACGGGTACGACGCGGAAACGATTCAGCGGACCTGGGAGATCGTCGAGGCCTTCGGCTCGTACGGCTTCTGCAAGGCGCACGCCGTCGCCTTCGCCGTGCCGACGTACCAGTCGGCGTGGCTGAAGGCCCATCACCCGGCCGCCTTCTACGCCGGTCTGCTCACGCACGACCCCGGCATGTACCCCAAGCGGCTGCTGCTGGCGGACGCGCGGCGGCGCGGGGTGCCGATCCTGCCGTTGGACGTGAACAAGTCGGGGGTCGCACACAGGGTCGAACTGGTGTCTGAATCTCCGCGTCGGGCGAAGGTGTGGGGCCTCCGTCTCGCCCTCCTGGACGTGCACGGCATCAGCGAGGCCGAGGCGGAGCGGATCGCCGAGGGACAGCCGTACGCCTCCCTGCTCGACTTCTGGGAACGGGCCCGCCCCAGCAGGCCGCTGGCCGGACGGCTCGCCCAGGTCGGCGCGCTGGACGCGTTCGGCGCCAACCGCCGTGACCTGCAACTGCACCTGACCGAGCTGCACCGCGGCGCCCGCGCCGGACGCGGCGACCAGCTCCCCCTGTCCGGCGGACGCAGGACCGCCTCCGCCGGGCTGCCCGACCTCACCTCGGCGGAGAAGCTCAGCGCCGAGCTGGGCGTGCTCTCCATGGACGCCTCGCGCAACCTGATGGACGACCACCGCACCTTCCTGAACGAGCTGGGCGTCATGTCGGCCAAGCGGCTGCGCGAGGCCCGGCACGGGGAGACGGTGCTGGTCGCGGGCGCCAAGGCGGCCACCCAGACACCGCCGATCCGCTCCGGCCGCCGAGTCATCTTCTCCACCCTCGACGACGGCACCGGCCTGGTCGACCTAGCCTTCTTCGACGACTCGCACGACGCCTGCGCGCACACCGTCTTCCACTCCTGGCTACTGCTGGTGCGCGGAGTGGTGCAGCGGCGCGGCCCGCGCAGCCTCAGCGTCGTGGGCTCCGCCGCCTGGAACCTCGCCGACCTGCTGGAGGTGCGCCGGGAGGAGGGGCTGGAGGGCGTCGCGGCCCGGCTGGCCGGTACGGGCACAAGCCAGGGCGACGATCCCGAGGACGGACCGACGCGCAGACGCCTCGCCGGTTCGGACGGGCAGCCGGCGCCGACGGGTTCCGCGGCCCAGGACCCGATGGAACAACGGCGCATCCGCATGCCCACGGGGTACGAGATGCATCCATGGGCCGATCTGCGCCCCGCGGGCGAAGGGCCCGCGGTGGGAAGGAAGTTGTGGCACCAGAGTCCGGGGAGTGCGGGATGACCATTCTCTGCGTACGTTTCCAGCTGCCGCCGATGTACGAGGCGGCCCTGCCCCAGCTGCTCGGATTGCTGGAGGAGTTCACGCCGGTCGTCGAGGCGCTGCCGCCGGACGGGGCGCTGGCCGATCTGCGGGGCGCCGAGCGGTACTTCGGGCGCGACGCCGTGGAACTGGCCTCGGTGATCCGCGTCCGCGCCCTCGCGCTGTACGGCGTCGACTGCGTGATCGGCGCCGGACCGAGCCCGATGCCGGCCCGCATGGCGCTGCGGGACGCCCGCCCCGGGCTGACCCGCGCGGTGCCGGAGGGGGCGGTGGCGGAGTTCCTCGCCGGGAAGCCCGTCGCCGCGCTGCCCGGCGTCGGCACCGCGACCGCCCGCACGCTGTGCGAGTACGGCCTCGACACCCTCGGCCGGGTCGCCGCCGCGCCCCTGTCCACACTCCAGCGCCTCGTCGGCGCGAGGACCGGCCGCGAGCTGCATGAGAAGGCGAACGGTGTCGACCGCGGCCGGGTCGTCCCCAACGGCGTCTCCCTCCCCCACTCTCGGCTTCGCTCGAGCGGGGGGACCCCCATTCTGGCCGCCGACCGCCCCTTCGACCGCGACGAACTGGACCCCGCCCGGCACCGCCGTGCCCTGCTCTCGGCCACCGAGGAGCTGGGCGCCCGGCTGCGCGCCGTGGACAAGGTGTGCCGTTCCCTCACCCTCACCGTGCGCTACGCCGACCGCTCCGCCACGACCCGCAGCCGCACCCTGAAGGAGCCGACCGCGCACTCGGCGGCGCTGACGCGGGCCGCGTACGACATGTACGAGGCGCTCGGCCTCCAGCGTGCCCGGGTCCGCTCGATCGCCCTGCGCGCCGAGGGTCTGGCCTCCGCCGAGCAGGCCTCCCACCAGCTCACCTTCGACCCCGTGGACGAGAAGGTCCGCCGGATCGAGGAGGTCGCGGACCGCGCGCGGGCGAAGTTCGGGCCGAGGGCGGTGATGCCGGGGTCGCTGGCGGCGTGAGGCCCCCGCGGGTCAGTTGGCCCACGGGGGAGTGATCCGGGTGCCGTCGGCCAGCTCGGCCTCCAGGCCGACGGAGGTGGTGACCCAGGACGTCGCGGTCCGGTCGGTGGGGTTCTCGACGGCGAGGGTCGCCCCCGGGTTGATGATCACCGTGTCGCCCGCGGTGACGCGCTCGGTGCGGCCGTCGAGGGTGATCAGCAGTTCGCCGGTGAGCAGGTGGAAGATCTCCTCCCGGTTGACGGTGTGCGCGGGCGCCTTCGTGCCCGCCGGGATCTCGCCCCGCCAGGCGCACAGCTCCTTGCTGCCGCTGCGCGGGGTGGCGTACGAGACGAAACGGGCGCCGTGGATCTCGTGGGTCACGGCTTCGGACGAGCGGACGACGGGCATGGCGGACTCCTGCCGGCGGGGGTCTGGTCAAGCCCTTTTGGTCAAGTGGCTTGACCATCTTGTCGGCCTCTATGGTCAAGGTGCTTGACCAATACGTCAAGGGTGTTTCAATGCCCCCGTGCAGAACTCCGACGCCATGGCCCTGTCCGCCGCCGTGCTCGCCGCCGCGGGTGGGCTCACGCAGCGCATCCACGAGGGTGTCGTCGCCCGTGGCTTCGAAGGGCTGCGGCCCGCGCACGGATTCGCCTTCGCCCGGCTGGCCCCCGACGGCGCGACGGTCACCGACCTCGCCGCGCATCTCGGGATGACCAAGCAGGCCGCCAGCCAGCTCGTCGACGAGCTGGTCCGCAAGGGGTACGCCGAACGCCGGCCGCACCCCGCCGACGCGCGGGCCCGGCTGGTCGTGCTGACCGAGTCGGGCTGGGCCTGCACGAGGGCCGCGGAGGAGGCGGCGGCGGAGGCCGTGCGCGCGTGGGTCGACGTGCTCGGTGAGGGCGAGGTCCACGCGCTGCGTGACCGTCTGCTGCGGGTCGCGCCCAACGGGCCCGTGCGGCCCGCCTGGTGAGCCTCTGCTGCCCGCGGTCTTCGGCCGGCGAGGCGCACGGCACGCCGAGCGGGGCCTGTCCGGTCTGAGCCGCCGGACAGGCCCCGCGTTTCCCCCGTGTCCTGGGTCAGCCGCTGTGCCGGCCCCCGGCCGTGGCCCGCCGGCGGACCGACGCGAACAGCACGGCCGCGCCGACTGCCAGGGCGGCGGCGCCACCGACGGCGATGTAGGGCGTGGTGCTGTCCCCGCCGGTCTCGGCGAGGTTCTCGGTGCCCGCGCCGGCGGCCTTGACCTGGTTGGGCTCCCCACCGGCGGCCGGCGTCGCGGTGTCCTCCGCCGCCCCTGCCGCTGCCTCGGCCGCAGCCTCGTCCGGGGCGGCCGGGCCCGTCGGGTCCGTCGTCGTCCCGGCGTCCTGGTCGCCGTGGCCGTGGTGCTCGATCGTCGACTTGTCGGCCGCGGCCGCGATCTGCTCCTCGGACGGAGCGGAGGCGGCCGGGGCGGCACCGCCCGCGGAGTCGCCCTTCGCGGAGTCGCCGCTCCCGGCAGCGCCGTTGTCGCCGCCGAAGGCGATGTCGGAGCAGGAGTAGAACGCCTCCGGGCTGTCCGAGCGCTGCCACACCGCGTACAGCAGGTGCTTGCCGGAACGCTCGGGGAGGGACCCGGAGAAGGTGTAGAAACCGCCGGAGGCGGCCGGGTCGGTGACCGTGGCGACCGGTGCGGACAGGTCCAGGTCGCCCCAGCCCAGCGGCTCGGCCGGGTCGTAACCGGGCTTGGTGATGTACACCTTGAAGGTGCCCTTGTGCGGGGCCGTCACGCGGTACTTGAAGGTGTACGAGCCGCTGCTCACACTGGTCGCGGGCCAGTCGGCGCGGGCCAGGTCCATCCCCTTGAAGGCCGGGTCGTTGGCGCTGCACAGCTTGCCGTCCGGGATCAGCTCCTGGTGCTTGCCGGCGGCGTTGCCGATGCGGATGCCGTTCCAGTCGTAGAGCGCCTGCGTGCCGCCCGCCGCGACCGCCGCCTTGCACGCGTCCGACTTCGGGCTCTCCGGGCCCTCGGCGTGACACTGCGACACTCGGCTGACCGGGTCGCCCATCGAACCGTGCGCGGCCGCGGGAGCGGCGGCCAGCGTGGTCAGGGCGAGCGGGGCGAGGCCGGCGACGGCGAGGGCGGCGACCTTGCGGGACGCGGACGGTGCGGGCATGGGGAACTCCTCGAACGGTCACTGGGGACGTGGGACTTGGGCCGTGAACCCGTGGGGGTGATCAGCAAACTAGCCCCAAGAAACCGTGGAATCGCCTGCTGGCGACGGGTGACGGAGATCCTTATGGTCGCGTTAAGGGAGTGCTCAGGCTGCGCTGAGGTAGCTACCGTTCGAGCCATGACAGAAGAGCGGATCCGGCCGGCGACGGCCGCCGACCTACCGGCGGTGAAGGCGGTCACCGACGCCGCGTACCGCCCCTACATCGAGCGCATCGGGGTGGTGCCGCAGCCGATGGAGGCCGATCACGCGGCGAACGTGGCCGCGGGGAAGGTGTTCGTCGCGGAAGCCACGGGCGAGCCCGCAGCGGGCCTCGCGGGCCCAGTGGGTCCAGTGGGCCTGGTGGTCCTGGAGGCGTTCCCCGACCACCTCTTCCTCGACAGCGTCGCCGTCCACCCCGACGCGCACGGCAGGGGCGTGGGGCGGCGGCTGCTGCGGTTCGTGGACGCACACGCGCGTGCGCTGGGCCTGCCCGAGGTCAGGCTCTACACGAACGCGTTGATGTGGGAGAACCAGGAGATCTACCCGAAGTACGGGTACGAGGTCGTGGAACGCCGAGTGGACGGGCCCTACGACCGCGTCCACTACCGTAAGCGGCTGCTCTGACACGTCTCATGGCGTGACCGGCCCGGTCAGTTGTCCGGCCACCAGGTGCGCGCGATGTCCTTGCGGACCTCCGGGCGTCCCGAGGGGCGCTCGTCGGCCTCCTCACGGACTCGGCGGGCGTCGGTCTTCTTCAGGGGCTTCTGCACGGTCAGACGGCGCATGGCTGCCTCCTTACGGATCCACCGGGTTCCGCGTTCTCACGGAGGTAGACCCTTTCCCCGAGACTTACTCATCGATGCATACCTGTCAGTGGCGGTTGTCACGATCCGGTGTCCCGATCCCGTTGTCAGTGGCGGGTGTCACTCTTGGCGGCATGGCGAACCACAGTGACGAGACGACTCCGTCGAGTATCGACTGGGACGCGGAGGCCGCCACCTTCGACGACGACCCGGACCACGGTCTGCGCGACGCGCACGTGCGCCGGGCCTGGGCGGTCCGACTGGCGTCCTGGCTGCCCGCGCGGCCCGGCGACGTTCTCGACCTGGGGTGCGGCACCGGCAGTCTGTCGCTCCTCGCGGCTGAACAGGGACACCGCGTCACCGGCGTCGATCTGTCCCCGGCCATGGTGGCGCTGGCCAGGGCCAAACTCGCCGGCCGTGACGCGGTGTTCCTCACCGGTGACGCCGCGGCACCGCCGGTGGGCGAGCAGCGCTTCGACGTCGTGCTGGTCCGGCACGTGCTGTGGACGCTGCCCGACCCCGGCCGGGTGCTGCGGCACTGGCGGGAGTTGCTGCGCCCCGGAGGGCGGCTGGTCCTGGTCGAGGGCGTGTGGGGGAGCGTCGCCCCGGTCGGTATGGCTTCCCACCGGCTCACCTCCCTCCTCGCCCCGCTCGCCGGTGCGACGCGCGTGGAACGGCTGTCGGACGACCCGTCGCTGTGGGGGAGAGAGGTGGCGGACGAGCGGTACGCGGTGATCGCGATGCCCGAGTGAGGACAGGCCCTAGTCCAACAGGCTCGTGAATCCGTCCCCGCGGGCCAGTCGCTCCAGTTCGTTCAGTGCGATCACGGCGGCGGACGCGGCGGCGGGGTCTCGCTCCGGCAGGCCGCTCTCGGCGAATTCGTCCTCGTCGAGACGCAGTACGTCCGTGCCGTCCGCGGAGCGCCACAGGTCCAGGTCGAGGTCCTCCACGACCAGCTCCGTGCCGGTCAGTACGGCGGGGCGGGTGATGTCGCAGTACCAGCCCTTGAGCAGGCCGGCTGCCGTCCGGACCTCTTTCACCGAGTACCACCGGTCGCGCCAGTAGTACTCGGTGAAGACGTCGCCCGCCTCGAAGCGCACGAAGCCGAAGTCGCGGACGCCGGCGCCGGCCCAGGGGGCGCGGACCGCCAGGCGGGTGCCGTCGTCGTGCAGCAACTCGCTCGCGTACCGGATCTTCGTACGGCCCGCCTTGACCAGGACGACGTCCACCCTGGTCGGCGACTCAGCCGAGTTCGCGGACATGGCGCACCTCCGTCCCGCAGACCTCGTACCCGAGCCACTTGTTGATGGCGAGCATCGGAGCGTTGTCGGTGTCGTTTCCGGTGAGCGCCTCCGTGTAGCCGGCGGCGCGGGCCCGGTACAGGGAGTCGGTCTTGGTGAGCTTGGCGAGACCCCGGCCGCGGTGGGAACGGACCGTGCCGGTCATCGCGGTCGAATAGCGGGTGCCGCCGTCGGTGTAGGCGACGCTGAAGGCGACGGGGCGGCCGTCGACGACCGCGACCGTGGTCAGTTCACGGTTCAGCAGCGGATGCCGCCAGGTCTCGGCGAGCCAGGCCTCGTAGTCCGTGAACTGGACGTCGACATCGCTCGGTTCGTCCTCCAGCGTCTCCGCGTCCAGCTCGAACATCGGGCGGGGGTCGTCGGCGAAGTCGGCGGCGGTGCGCAGTTCGACGCCCGGGGGAGGGGACGGCAGGGGCGGGAGCGTGCCGTTCGCCAGGTCGATGCGGAGGAAGTGGGCGGAGCGCCGACGTGCGTAGCCGTGCCGCTCGGCGAAGGCCAGGTTGCCGGGCTCGTCCAGCACCCAGGCGAACAGCTTCGTCGCCCCCTCGGTGGCCAGGTACTCCTCGGCCGTACGCACCAGCAGACCGCCGGCACCGCGCCGGAGTCGGTCCGGGTGGACGTAGATGTTGAGGTACGCCTGGCCGGGTTCCGGGCTGTCGTGCACCAGCCCGACCTGGGCCGTGCCGATCATCTCCCCGTTCTCCTCCGCGACGAGGGACCGGCTCCGGGCGTCCGGGTGGGTGTGGACGAGCCGGTGGACGACGGCCTCGGTCGTCCACAGGATGAACGGCAGGGCGGCGTGCCGGACATGAGCGAAGGCCGTGGCGTCGGCCGGATCGTCGGGACGCAGGTCGCGCACAAGAACGGTCATGTGAGCGCACGCTACGGCGGGTGGGTGGTCGGATGCCTCTCATTTTCCGGGGGATGCGGGACAATCGCCGCGTGACCTTGAAGATCTACATCGACGACGGTGCCCCGCCCTACGAGCAGGTGCGCGCGCAGATCTCCGAACAGGCGCGATCGGGGGCGCTGCCGGTCGGGTACCGGCTGCCGACCGTGCGTGGGCTGGCGGAGTCCCTGGGGCTCGCCGCGAACACGGTCGCCAAGGCGTACCGGGCGCTGGAGGGGGACGGGGTGATCGAGACGCGGGGGCGCAACGGGACGTTCGTCGCTGCCGCGGGTTCTGCCGCCGAGCGGGAGGTGGCGTCCGCCGCGCAGGAGTATGCGTCGCGAGCGCGGAGGCTCGGTGTTTCGGAGGGGGATGCGGAGGCCGCGGTGCGGGATGCCCTGCGGGTGGCCTACGGGGGGTGAGCGCCGTTCTGGCGGGGGCCTGTTCTTGTCTGCGGGTGCGTCGTGGCTTGTCGCGCCCGCGCGGCGGAGCCGCACAATGTCTCAGCCCCGCGCCCCTAGGGGGTTCGAGTGACCGTGAGTCCACAAGTACGGGCCAGTCTGGCGAAAGTCTGTGCGTCGCTCACCGCTGCCGCGTTCGGGTCGTTGTTGAAGTACGCGTAGACGTCCTGTTGGGGCCAGACGTCCCGGATGCGCTGGACCCAGGTCGCCAGGGACCGGCGGCCGTAGTGCGGCCAGGCGGCGGCTCGCCCCTGGTGGAAGCGGACGTAGCCCCAGTCGGTGGTGCGCCACAGCGGGGCGACCGGGCGGGCCCGGACGTCGGCCCAGCACAGTGCGGCGCCCCGCGCCGTGAGGACCTCCCGCACCTCGGGCGTCCACCAGGACTCGTGCCGGGGTTCCACCGCGACCCGGGTGCCGGGCGGGAAGCAGGCGAGACAGGCGTCCAGGAGGGCCGCGTCGCCGCGCAGGGTCGGCGGGAGCTGCAGCAGGACCGGGCCGAGGCGGTCGCCCAGACCGGCCGCGTGGGTCATCAGGCGGTCGACCGGTTCCTCGGGGTCCCGCAGCCGCTTGATGTGGGTGAGGTAGCGGCTCGCCTTCACCGCGACCACGAAGTCCGCCGGCACCCGGTCCCGCCACGCCTCGAAGGTCTCCCGCGACGGCAGCCGGTAGAACGCGTTGTTGATCTCGACCGTCGCGAAGCCGGCCGCGTACCGTTCCAGCCACAGCCGGACGGGCAGGCCGGGCGGGTACAGGACGTCCCGCCAGTCCCGGTACTGCCAGCCCGACGTGCCGACGAACAGGGTCATACCCCCATCAAAACACCCGACCGCCCCTGCTACAGGTACAGTCCGGCCTCCGCGCCGTCCCGCGGCTCCGGCAGCGAGGTCGGCGAGGTGCCCCGGCGCAGCGCGTACAGCTCCGCCAGCGTCGCGCCCTGGCGGCCCACCCCCTCCTCGGTGCCGAGCCAGTCCACCGCCTCCCGGCGGGTCAGCGGGCCGACCTCGATGCGGGCCAGGCAGCGGCCGGGACGGACGACGGCGGGGTGGAGGCGTTCCAGGTCCTCGTTGGTGGTGACGCCGACCAGGACGTTGCGGCCCTGGCCGAGCAGCCCGTCCGTGAGGTTCAGCAGCCGGGAGAGCGCCTGGCCCGCCGTGTGCTTGGCCTCGCCGCGGATCAGCTCGTCGCAGTCCTCCAGCAACAGCAGCCGCCAGCGGCCCTTGCCCGCCGAGTCCTCCTCGCCGATGGCGATGTCCATCAGGTAGCCCACGTCGGAGAAGAGGCGCTCGGGGTCGAGGACGCAGTCCACCTGGCACCAGTCCCGCCAGGACCGGGCGAGCGTGCGCAGCGCCGACGTCTTGCCGGTGCCGGGCGGCCCGTGCAGGAGCAGCAGCCGGCCCGCGATGTCCTCGGGGGTCGTCTTCATCAGGCCGTCCATGGCGTCCGCGACCGGGGCCGTGTAGTTGGCCCGGACCTCGTCCCAGGTGCCCGCGGAGATCTGCCGGGTGGTGCGGTGCGGGCCGCGCCGCGGGGAGACGTACCAGAAGCCCATCGTCACGTTCTCCGGCTGCGGCTCGGGCTCGTCCGCCGCGCCGTCCGTCGCGTCGCCGAGCACCTTCTCGGCCAGGTCGGCGCTGGTCGCCGTCACCGTGACGTCGGCGCCCCGGTTCCAGCGCGAGATCAGCAGCGTCCAGCCGTCGCCCTCCGCCAGCGTCGCGCTGCGGTCGTCGTCGCGGGCGATCCGGAGCACGCGCGCGCCGGGTGGCAGCAGCGTCGCACCGGACCGTACGCGGTCGATGTTCGCCGCGTGCGAGTACGGCTGCTCGCCCGTGGCGAAACGGCCGAGGAACAGCGCGTCGACGACATCGGACGGGGAGTCGCTGTCGTCGACGTTGAGCCGGATCGGCAGGGCCTCGTGCGGGTTCACGGACATGCCGCCATGATCCGGCACACGGCCGCCGCGTGCACCCGGTTTCCCGGGCACACGCGGCAAGGACGGCACGCGGCGGCCGGTGACCGGGCGGCCGGCGGTAGGGCGGCCGGCGGTTCAGGCACCGGCCCCCGACACCCGCCCCCGCACCTGCCGTGTCCTGCGGAGCACGGCGTACCCCTTGGTGAGGGTCCGGTCCCGGGCGAAGGTACGGGCGATCGCGCGGCCCTCGACCAGCCGGGCGAACTCGTCGGGCCCCGTGCTCCTGCGCACGGTGACCCGGCGCAGGGCGTACGGCCCCTGGGCGCGGCGCGCCAGGCCGTTGCCGACGGCGAGCGCCTGCGCGTACCCCGTCTCCCGAACCGCCCGCCGCACCCGGCGGTCGGAGTACCCGTAGGGGTAGGCGAACGAGGCCGGTACGGAGCCCAGTTGGTCGGCGACGATCTCCTTGCAGTGGATCAGCTCGAACCGCAACCGCTGCTCGCCGAGTTGGTCGAGCTGCGGGTGGGTGTGGCTGTGCCCGCCGATCTCCACGCCGCCGGCGGCCAGTTCGCGGACCTGGTCCCAGTCCAGCATCGTGTCCAGGGCGCCCCCGGTGTCGTACGGGCCGCGCAGCCAGCCGGTCGTGACGAACAGGGTGGCCGGGAAGCCGTGCTTGGCCAGGGCGGGCAGGGCGTGCCGGTGCACCCCCTCGTAGCCGTCGTCGAAGGTGATGAGGACGGGCCGTTTCGGCAGCGGCCGGCCGGAGCGCCATGCGGCGGCCAGCTCCGCGGTGCCGATCGGGGTGCTGCCCCGGTCGGCGATCGCCGCCATCTGCTCGGCGAACGCCTCCGGGGTCACCGACAGCACGCGGGTCGCGTCGTTCGGGTCGGCCGCGACCGCGTGGTACATGAGGATCGGCACGCGCGCGTCGTACTCCTCGTACTCCTCAGCCATGCGCGCCCCCCTCGACCGGCGCCACGGAGAACGTCGCCCCGCCGCGCCGCGCCCGTACGCTCCCCACCACGTAGCCGCCCGCCGCCGTGAGCACGCCGGCGACGATCGCGCCCGCCCGTCCCGCGCCGCCCGGCCGGGCCAGCACGGCGTCGCGCAGCCCGCGCACCACACCGGCCGGCAGGACCCGGGTGGCGTACCGGCGTTCGGACTCCAGGCCCTTGCCGGCGCCGACGCTGCGCGCCACCAGGGCCTTGGACAGGCCCTCGGCGTAGGCGCGGGTGCGGAAGTAACCGAAGTGCTCGCGCACCTCGGGCACCCGGTGGTGGATCACCGCCCGGTCGTCGATCAGCAGCACGGCGTCGGGCCGGGCGCGGGTGAGCCGGATGCACAGCTCGGTCTCCTCGCAGCCCAGCGGGCGCTTGTCGCCGTCGCGTCCGATGCCGGTGGCGAAGCCGCCCGCCGCGTCGAACGCCTCGCGCCGGAAGGAGGCGTTGCCGCCCAGCACGTTGCGCACCCGGACCCGGCCGGGCGGCAGACCCCGGTACGTGCAGCCCACCACCCAGTCGAACTCCTCCGGGAACCAGTCGGGCCGGCGCCCCGACGCCCAGATCGGCACCGTGCGCCCGCCGACGGCGACGACGGCCGGGTCGGCGTACCCCTCGGCGAAGTGCCGCAGCCAGTCGCGCTCGGCCACGGCGTCGTCGTCGAGGAAGGCGATCACCTCCCCGCGCGAGGCGGCGATGCCGGTGTTGCGTCCGGCGGACAGGCCGCGGGGGCCCGCGTTGGCGAGCACCCGCACCTCCCGCGTCTCCTTGTACTCCTTCAGCAGCCGGTCCCGGAGCGCTTCGTTGTGGTCGACGACCAGCAGCGTCTCCCGGGCCGGGTGGGACTGCGCCCGCACCGAGGAGACCGCCGCGAGGATGTCCTCCCAGCGGTCCTCGGTGTAGACGCAGATCACGACGGAGATCGTGAGGGGGGCGTCGGTACCGCTCAAGACGCCTTCCTCCGGACCGGGACGACCGGGGCGACGGGGGTGGCCGAGCCGACCGAGGCGAGCGTCGGCGCGTGCGTACGGCTGCGCAGCGCGCGCCGGTTGGAGCGCTCGTCGAGGATGACTCTGAGCACCCGCAGCCCGTCCCGCACGGCGCGCAGGTTGCTGACGCCGTGGATGCGCAGGTACTCGTGGCTGGGTATCTCCTGGACCTTCAGGCCGGCCTTGACGACCCGGATGTTCATCAGGGTCTCCACCTCGAAGCCGGTGCAGTCGAGGTCGATCTTGTCCAGGCAGTGCCGCCAGAAGGCGTTGTAGCCGTAGCAGAGGTCGGTGTAGCGGGCGCCGAACTTCCGGTTGACCACCGCGCACAGGGCGCGGTTGCCGAGCTTGCGGATGAAGGTCATGTCGTCGGTGCCGCCGCCGTTGGCGAAGCGGGAGCCCTTGGCGAAGTCGGCGCCGGAGACGAGCGCGGAGACGTAGGACACGATCTCCTGGCCGTCGGCCGAACCGTCGGCGTCGACCATCACGATGATGTCGCCGGTGCACGCCTTGAAGCCGGTGATCAGCGCGTCCCCCTTGCCCTTGCCGCGCTGCTCGACGACCTTGACGTCCGGCCACAGCTCCCGGGCGACCCGGACGGTGTCGTCGGTGGAGTTGCCGTCCACGAGGACGACCTCGTGGATCCAGTCGGGCAGTGTCTTGAAGACGTAGGGAAGGTTCTCCGCCTCGTTCATGGCGGGTATCACCACGCTCACCGGCGGGGCTATCGCCAGATGCGAGGAGACGGGCCGGTACTTCTCGGCCGGTGACGGATCGGAAGTCTGATCGGCTGACGGATCGTTGCCCGTCGACGCCGGCTGCAGGACTGAGCTCATGAGTCTGTTCCCTCTCGTCCGGCGGACCGCCCGCCCCAGGGGCGGTCCGGCTCTGTATCCGGTTCGAAAGGGGGGTTATCACCCACGGCGCGACGGCATGGATCTCCGTGCGTGCCAGGTGAGCTGGCGAAGCCTGTCGACGCCGGAAAGAAACGGCAGCCGACTGCGCGGCACGGCCCGGTCACCGATGCGGTCACCGAGCACGGCACCCCCCTACCGCGCGTCCCGCCCCGGTCCGCCGCGGCCTCGAGCCCTCCCCTGAGCCGCTTGCCGACGTACCGATGCGGGAGATGTATGACGGTATTGACGATTGAACCCGTATGGCAAGACCTGGAACCAGGTCTCACGTTTTTGTTGGTTTGCCGTCATCCGTTCTTCTTGCGGGGCGTTTTCGCGCGGCGTTCGGTCCCCCGGACCGTTCCGCTTTGCCCCCCGAAGCCCAAGATGCCGGGCCTCAATGTGACGCAGCGCGCAGGAGAGCGTCAAGGGCGCACTGGCGTTCGCGCTGACTTTCGTCCGATATTGAATGACTGTCAGCCATTTCTTGGCATGGACACTTCCTGTCGACGCGCGTAGTCGCTACCACGGTCGTAGCGGAGATCCTGCTAAAGGAGGTTCCATGAGACGTTCCCGACTTGTCGGCTTCCTGAGTTCACTCCTCCTCGCCGCCGGCGCCGCCCTCACCGGGGCCGCGACCGCTCAGGCGGCCCAACAAGCCGCCGCCGAGGGCTATGTGGCGCTCGGCGACTCCTACTCCTCCGGGGTCGGAGCGGGCAGCTACATCGCCTCCAGCGGCGACTGCAAGCGCAGCACGAAGGCCCATCCGTACCTGTGGGCCGCCGCCAACTCACCCTCGTCGTTCGACTTCACCGCCTGTGCCGGCGCGCGAACGGGTGATGTTCTCGCCGGACAGCTCGGCCCGCTCAGCTCCGCCACCGGCCTGGTCTCGATCAGCGTCGGCGGCAACGACGC
The DNA here is from genome assembly GCF_031597775.1 of Streptomyces sp. BB1-1-1. NCBI lineage: Bacteria > Bacillati > Actinomycetota > Actinomycetes > Kitasatosporales > Streptomycetaceae > Streptomyces > Streptomyces sp. BB1-1-1. The sequence continues at coordinate 6,740,187 of NZ_CP134203.1, forward strand.
CGGCTTCGCCGACGTCATGACGGCGTGTGTGCTCCAGTCCGACAGCTCCTGCCTGTCGCGGATCGCCACCGCGAAGGCGTACGTCGACTCGACGCTGCCCGGCAACCTCGACAGCGTCTACTCGGCCATCCGCGGCAAGGCGCCCAGCGCCCACGTCGTCGTCATCGGCTACCCGCGCTTCTACCAGCTCGGCACCTCCTGCATCGGCCTCTCCGAGACCAAGCGGAAGGCCATCAACGACGCCTCCGACCACCTCAACACCGCCATCGCCAAGCGCGCCGCCGACCACGGCTTCACCTTCGGCGACGTACGTCCCACCTTCACCGGCCATGAGATCTGCTCCGGCAGCTCCTGGCTGCACAGCGTGAACTGGCTCAACATCGGCGAGTCGTACCACCCGACCGCGGCCGGCCAGTCCGGCGGCTACCTGCCGGTCCTCAACGGCGCCGCCTGACCGGAAGCGGAAGGAGAAGGAGAAGAGGAGGGGGAGGCCCCGCCCGTCGGGGTCTCTCCCCCCGTCTCCGTCTCCGTCCCCGTCCCACAGGCCACGGAGAACGCCACCGAGTTCGACGTGGCCTCCACCGGAGACCGCACCTCCACGCGGACGGCACTCTCGAACGTGCCGCTGTCGTCGTTCGTCGTCACGACGACCGTGTCCTGTCGTGAGCGGTCACCTCCCGCGGGGAAGGACAACGTCTTCCACCCCGGGTCGGAGACCGACCCGTCCTCCGTCACCCAGCGGTAGCCGAGCCGCGCGGGCAGCCGCCCCACCGTGAACGTCGCCGTGAAGGCGGGCGCCCGGTCGTGCGGCGGAGGACAGACCCCCGAGTACTCGGTGTGCGAGCCCGCCACGGAGACCTTCACCGACTGCGGTGCGGGACTGCTCTCCGTGCTGTGGCTGCCGGAGGAGGCCGACGGGCTCGGCTCCTCACTCGACTCCGTCCGGCTCGGCGCGGCCGAACTCGCCCCAGGGTCCTGGCTCCCGCCCGAACCCTCCGTACCGCCCCCGCCGTCCGAGCGGTTCAGCAGCGCGTACGTCAGTCCGGCCAGTGCGAGCGCGAGCACCACCAGCCCCAGGACCAGCACCGCACGCGCGCGCCGGTCCCGGCCCCCGGGCGAGGTGGGTGCGGACCGGGCGGCCGTCGCAGCCGCCGACCCTGGCCCCGGCATCGGCATCGGCATCGGCGGAGTCGGCCGGACCGGTTCCGGACGAGCCGCGACGGTCGGGGCGTACGCGCCGGCCGGCAACGTGTCCGCGGGCGGCGCGCCGCCTCCGGCGCCCAGGATCCGCAGTTCCCGCTCGGCACGCTCGGCCGGGAGCCGTTCCGCCGGGTCCTTGCGCAGCAGGCCCTCGATGACGGGCGCGAGCGCACCGGCCAGGTGCGGCGGCGGCAACTCCTCGTCGACGATCGCCCGCAGGGTGCTCAGCGGGGTGTCCTGACGGAAGGGCGAGGCGCCCTCGACCGCCGCGTAGAGCAGCACGCCCAGCGACCAGAGGTCGGACTCGGGACCGGGCGTGCGGCCCAGCGCCCGTTCCGGAGCGAGGAACTCGGGCGAGCCGATGACCTCGCCGGTCATGGTCAGCGCCGAACTCCCCTCGACCATGGCGATCCCGAAGTCGGTGAGCACCACCCGGCCGTCGTTCGACAGCAGCACGTTGGCCGGTTTCACGTCCCGGTGCAGCACCCCCGCCCCGTGCGCGGCCCGCAGCGCGGCCAGCACCTCGGCACCGATACGCGCGGCCCGCGGCGGTTCCAGCGGGCCCTCGGCCTCCAGCAGGTCGGCCAGCGACAGCCCGCGGACCAGCTCCATCACGATCCAGGGCCGACCGTCGTCGGTGGCCACGTCGTACACCGTGACCACGTTGTGGTGGGCGACCCGGGCGGCGGCCCACGCCTCGCGCTCCAGCCGCGCGTACATCCGGCGCACATCGGTCTCCGGCAACCCGGCGGGCGCGCGCACCTCCTTGACGGCGACCTCACGGTGCAGCACCTCGTCGCGGGCGCGCCACACCGTGCCCATGCCGCCCTCGCCGAGGGGGGACAGGAGGCGGTAGCGGCCGTCGATCACGCGCTCACCGCCGGGTTCTCCGGACACCGGCGCCCCCTATGAGGTCTCGCGCGGACATTTCCCGGGAACGGGCCCGGATCACTCCCGCATGCATCCCAAAAGTAGCTCAGCCGAGGGCGGATGCGGCCCCCTGAACACCAATCCGGCCCCGAGGACCACCACCACGAACGCCGACCCGGGGGGGAGTGGCCCGGCGCACCAGCCCGGCCAGCGGGCCCGACGTCCACCGGGGACGCCGGCGCAGCAGGCGGCTCGCGCCGCCGCTGAGCCGCACGACCGCGACACCGGCCGCGGTGAGGGTGAGGGCGAGCCCGACGCCGTACGCGAGCAGTGCCGAGCCATATGACGATCGAGCGTACGGCTGCGGAGCCCGCGTCGACGGCGCTCGCCCGGCCCGGCGGCGTCAACGTCGACCTGGAACCGCCCTCGCCGCCGACCACGGCGACAAGGGCGCGGGGCTGCGCGCGGCCCATGCCGAGTGGGACCGCCGCCGCACCGTGCAGACCGTGGACGCCATCGCTTGCGCCCTGCATGTCAGCGGCCGCGATGCAGAGGCGTTGCCGTACGCCCGGCGGGCCACGGCAACGAGATCGGGGGTCTGCTTTGGCATGAGGGGAGGGAACGGAAGTTCATCTGTCGAAGATGTGACCTCTGACGGATCTGCTCGTTGGGTGTGGTGAATGGGTCTTCAGGCCTGATCCGGGGGTGCGGGGGGGGGATGGTCTGCGGGAGGTTGCGGCGCCGTTCGTTGCACTGGGTCCGTCGGGAGTCGCGGTCCGTACCCGGCTCAAGCAGCTCACGGCGGTAGATACGGAGGTGCTCCGGCGGCTGGGTGCGCATCTGGGCGCGTTGGCCTCTCGTGACCTGAAGGCTCGCTGCCGTGACGGCCTGGGCCACGATGCCGGGGCGTTGGCGGTGCGCAAGCGAAAGCTGACGCCGGTGTCGTCGGCTCGCTGGGCGGGTGCCATCACCAAGGCCACGCACGACCAATGGGCGTTGGCCCGCCGCTGCGCCCGCGCCCACATCCAGTCTCTCGAGGCGGGAGTGCGGGTCCTGCGGCAGCGGCTGTCGATGCCCGTCGGGCAGAAGGGCTCGAAGAAGGCGCCGGGTGGTTACCGTAGTCGGCGGGAGCGGCATGCCAAGGCCCGCCGTCTGCACGTCCTGGAGGACCGGCTGGCGCGGGCACGCGCCGACTGGGCGGCGGGGGCCGTGCACGTCGTACGAGGCGGCAAGCGCCTGGCCCGTCTCCGGCATCACCTGCCCGCCGCCCGGCTCACCGAGGCCCAGTGGCGTGAGCGCTGGGAAGCGGAACGGTGGTTCTTGCAGGCGGACGGGGAGAGCGGGAAACGGTTCGGGAATGAGACCGTCCGTGTCAGCCCGGATGGTGAGGTCAGCATCAGGCTACCGGCGCCGCTCAAAGAGTTGGCCAATGCCCCACATGGCCGGTATGTCCTCACCGGCCGGATCCGGTTCGCGCACCGTGGGCAGGAATGGGCCGACCGCGTCGCGGCGAACCGGGCTGTCGCCTACCGCATCCACTACGACGCCCTACGCGGCCGCTGGTATGTGACCGGCTCCTGACATAAGCCCGTCACCCGCACTATTCCGCTGACCGCGGCGCTGACGGAGGGAGTGATCGGTGTTGACATGAACGCCGACCACCTCGCCGCCTGGCGCCTCGACGTCCACGGCAACCCTGTCGGGCACCCACGCCGGTTCTCCTACGACGTGACCGGACCGGCCGGTCACCGTGACGCGCAGGTCCGCCACGCCCTGACCCGGTTGCTGCACTGGGCCCGGGCCTGTGGGGCAAAGGCGGTCGCCGTCGAGGACTTGGACTTCACCGCCGAGAAGACCCGTGAGAAGCACGGCGGGCGCACACGGTTCCGGCAGCTGGTCTCCGGTATGCCCACCGGCCGGCTCCGCGCCCGTCTGACCTCCATGGCCGACCAGACGGGGATCACGGTCATCGCCGTGGATCCGGCCTACACATCGAAGTGGGGCGCCCAGCACTGGCAGAAGCCACTGAACAGCACCACCCGTAAGACATCCCGTCACGATGCGGCGAGCATCGCGATCGGGCGACGCGCCCAGGGGTATCCAGTCCGGCGTCGGACGGCACCGCCCCGTCCCCACCAGAGCGATGGATGCGGGCATCGGACCGTCCAGGCCCCACCCGAAACCTCTGGGCGTGAGGGACCCCGCCCCCGCGTTCCCGGACCACGGAACCGATCCGTGCCGCCGGACGTGGAGCGAACACGGGCGACCAGGACACTCAAAACCGTTCGGGATGTCCGCAGTGAGAAGGAATGGGTCCAAGACTCTCTCCTTCACATTGAATAGGAACGGTTCGCCTTCAGAGCGCGGTCGGCGTGCGCCAGCGCCTCCGCGAAGTAGTGCCGGGCGGCGGCGGGAGCGGCGCAGTCGGCGAGGGCCTGGTCATTGCTGGGCTTCAACTCCAGGGAGCGCTTCGCTTCAAGGCTCGGTCCGCAGGTAGCGGGAGGCCGCCGTCGCGTCGGTGCGAGCCTGTTCGACGTAGGCCCAGCCCGAGGGGCCGCCCAGCCGCCGAATTCCCGAGGCTGGGAAACGGAGCCGGGCCTGCAGAGCAGGAATACTCGCGTCCGGGCGGACGCCGTTCGGCAGTCCCGGGCCGCCCCTCGGCACACCGGTCACCACGACGCCACGACCGTCCCGTACTCCGTCGACGGTCAAGGCCCCGCCGTCAGCCCTACGGCCAGCAGAGCGGCACCCACGACGAAGCGCGACGCCCGCGAACACTGCCCGCCCTTCCCGGGAAGGGCCCGAGCAGAGCCCGGAAGACCCTGCAAAGAACCCGGAATCCGGTTCCGCCGCCAACCCGTGCCCGTCCGACCCGCGTTTTCCGCCCACCTATCCGTAACTCCTGCGGAGGGCGCGCACGCCGCGCGCGCCCGGTGGTGACGCGGACGGGCCGGGCGCGGCCCGCGGGGAGAGGGGGACCGGGTGGAGGCGGACGAGCTGCTGATGCTCGTGGCGGACGGTGACCAGAAGGCCTTCGAGGAGCTGTACGGGCTGGTCTCCGGACCGGTCTTCGGACTCGTACGGCGCGTGGTGCGCGACCCCGCCCAGTCGGAGGAGGTGGCGCAGGAGGTGCTGCTCGAACTCTGGAGGTCCGCCGCCCGGTTCGACCCGCGCCGGGGAAGCGCCCTGTCCTGGATCCTCACCGTCGCCCACCGCCGCGCCGTCGACCGGGTGCGCAGCGCCCGCGCGGCCGGCGAACGCGAGCAGCGCGAGGCCCGCCGCGCCCACCACCCCGCCTTCGACCAGGTCTCCGAGGAGGTCGAGGCGGGCCTCGAACGCGAGTGGGTGCGCCGCTGCCTGGACCGCCTGACCGCACTGCAGCGCCAGTCGGTCACCCTCGCCTACTACGACGGCTACACCTACCGGGAGGTGGCCGAGCGCCTCTCCCTTCCGCTGGGCACGGTGAAGACACGGATGAGAGACGGACTCAACCGCCTGCGCGACTGCCTGGGAGGTGCCGCATGAACCTCTTCGGCCGGCTGCCGCGCCGCGGCGACCTCCACTCGCTCGCCGCCCCGTACGCCCTGGACGCCCTCGAAGGCGCCGAACGCGTCCGCTTCGAACGCCACCTGGAGGGGTGCGAGCGCTGCGCCGCCGAGGTGCGGGCGCTGTCCGAGGACGCCGTCCGGCTGGCCTGGTCCACGGCCGCCCCGGCGCCGGCCGCCCTGCGCGAGCGGGTCCTGGCCGCCGTACGGAGCACTCCGCAGGAGCCCGCGCCCGTGCGCGGGCCCGTGCGCCGGCTGCCGCCGCACGTGTGGGGCGCCCAGCCGCCGCCGGAGCGCTCCCGCGCGTCCCGGCCGCGCTCCCTGCTGGTGCCCTTCGCCACGGCGACGGCCGCCGCGGCGCTCGTGGTCGCCTCGCTCTTCGCCGTCCAGGCGAACCGGACACAGGGCGAACTGGACACCGCGCGGGACCGGGCACGTGAGATCGCCCACGTTCTGGCCGCGCCGGACGCCCGCGCGACGAGCGGCGAGGACGACCGGGGCCGCGGTATCGGAGTGGTCGCCTCAGCGTCCGAGGGGCGCGCGGTCGTCACCCTGAGCGGGTACGGCGAGCCGTCCGGCGACCGCGTGCACCAACTCTGGCTCATGCGCCCCGGCGCCGTACCGCGCTCCCTCGGGCTCCTCGACGGCGACACGCCCCTGATCGCCTCCGGCCTGAACCGGGCCGCCACATCACTGGCCGTGACGATCGAGCCCGACGGGGGTTCGGCCCGCCCGACGAGCAGGCCGGTTGTCCAACTCACCCTGGAATCTGTTGGATTCGGAGAGTAATCGTCAACCCCCTTACGGGGAAGGTGAATCCTGTGACCGCGATACACGCATGCCGTACCGGGGCGATAGGGTTACTCTGCCCGGGCCGGGTGGACTCGTACGGGTGGGGAGTGACATGGAACAGATAACAGTGCGCAGCAGGGCAAGGGTCCCTGCGATCACTTGCGGAAGCAGCGCGACCAGCTCGCGTCTCGACCGTCATCTCGCGGTGCTCGGAGGGCCTGCCCTCCCGCAACGGGAGACGGTGGAGGCGACGTCGCTGATGCGTGAGCTGACCGCGCGTGAGCCCGCGCACAAGCGCAGCAGCAGGGGTGCCAGGGTGCGCCGGGTCTCGCTGTTCGCGCCGTTGCGCCGACTGCGCCGCTCGCTGTTCGGCGGCAACTGAGGCCCGCGCGCCGGCGGTCACACCGACCCGGCGCGGCGCCGCGCAGTCCGTCATCCCCACGGCACGCAGCGGCGCCCCGGTGTGCTCCCGAGCGCGGGTAATCCTCCGTACGCCCCGTAACCGTTCGTACGCCCGTCTCGCCCGTACGTCCGTATCTCCCGTACATCCGTCCCGCCGATTCCCACCCGGCGTGGCGCCCATCGGCCCGCTCAGCCCTCCCCGCGCGCGTACCGGCGTACGGCGAGCGGGACGAAGACCGCGAGCAGCACCGCGCACCAGGCCAGCGACCCGGCGACGGGATGCGCCACCGGCCAGGCGGCCCCCTCCGGCACGGGCGCGTTGCCGAAGAGATCGCGCAGCGCCGTGGTCACCGCGCTGATCGGGTTCCACTCGGCGACCGTGCGCAGCCAGCCCGGCAGTCCCTCGGTCGGGATGTACGCGTTGGAAAGCAGCGGCAGGATGAAGGTCGCGCCGCCCAGTTGACCGGCGGCCTCCTCGTTCCGGGTGAGCAGCCCCAGGAAGATCCCGACCCACGTCGTCGCGAACCGGAACAGCAGCAACAGCCCCACGGCACCCACCGCGCCGAGCACACTGCCCTCCACCCGCCAGCCCACCGCGAGTCCGACCAGCAGGAAGGGCACCGTCCCGGCGGCCGTGACGAGCACGTCCGCGACCGACTGCCCGAGCGGCACCGCGGCCCGGCTCACCGGCAGGGTCCGCAGACGGTCCGTCACGCCCCGGTGCGTGTCCTGGGCGGCCTGGAACATGCCCGTCATGATGCCGTTCGCGGCCGTCGCGACCAGCAGGCCCGGCACCAGGAAGGACCGGTACTCCGCGCCCGGCATCGCCAGCGCGCTGCCGAAGACGTAGCCGAAGAACAGCAGCATCGTGACCGGCATCGTCTGGGTGAGGATCAGCAGCCCCGGATTGTTCCGCAGCCGCCGCAGCTGCCGGCTCAGCATCGCCGTGCCGTCGTACGCCAGGTCGTGGGTCACCGTGCTCATGCCACAAGCTCCTTGTTGTCGCCGGTGAGGCGGAGGAAGACGTCGTCGAGGGTCGGCGGACGCAGGCTCGCGTCCAGCAGGGGAACGCCCGCCGCGTCGAGTTCGCGCACCAGGCGCGGCAGGGTCAGCGTCGGATCGGTGCTGACCGCGCCGACGGTGCGCCGGTCGTGGTCCAGCGCCGGCTCCGCGCCGGTGAGCCGGTCCAGGACCGCCGCCGCCCGCGCCATGGCGTCCCCGTCCGCGACGACGGCCTCCGCGTACGCCCCCACCAGCGCCTTGAGTTCGGCCGGCGACCCCGTGTGCGCGACCCGGCCCCGGTCCACCAGGGCGATGTCGTCGGCGAGGCGGTCGGCCTCCTCCAGGTACTGCGTGGTGAGCAGCACGGTCGTGCCCTCCGCCTTCAGGGCGCGTACGGCGTCCCAGATCTGATTGCGGCTGGCCGGGTCGAGACCCGTGGTCGGCTCGTCCAGGAACAGCACCTCGGGGCGCCGGACGAGGCTCGCGGCCAGGTCGAGACGGCGCCGCATGCCGCCCGACAGGGTGGACGCGGGCCGGTCGGCGGCGTCGGTCAGCGCGAACCGGTCGAGCAGCTCGTCGGCCCGCGCGGACGCGTCCCGCACCCGGTGCAGCCGGGCGAACAGCCGCAGGTTCTGCCGTCCGGTGAGGTCCCCGTCCACCGACGCGTACTGCCCCGTCACACCGATCCGGCGGCGGACGGCGGCGGCCTCGCGTACCAGGTCGTGCCCGGCGACGCGCGCCGAACCCGCGTCCGGCCGCAGCAGCGTGGTCAGCAGGCGCACCGCCGTGGTCTTGCCCGCCCCGTTCGGCCCGAGCAGCCCGCACACCGTGCCCTCGGCCACCGCCAGATCCAGTCCGCGGAGCGCGTGCACATCGCCGAAGCGCTTCTCCAGGCCCTCACTAAGTACAGCGTACGTAGTAGTCATGGGGCGACCATAGCGCACTACGTACGCTGTACGTAACTAGGATGGTGGCCGAGGTGATGAACCATGGCGGGCCGAGCGGCCGTACCCGAAGTGATCTGGTCGCGCCCCGAGCGCACCGGCCGGGGGCCGAGACCGGCGTACACCCGCGCCGACATCGCCGCCGCCGCGGTGCGGATCGCCGACGCCGAGGGACTGGACGCGGTCTCCATGCGCCGGGTGGCCGGCGAGCTGGGCTGCGGCACCATGTCGCTCTACAACTACGTCCCCCGCAAGGAGGACCTGTACGAGCTGATGATGGACGCCGTCAGCGCCGAGCACGAGCTGTGGGAGCCGAGCGGCGACTGGCGCGCCGACATGATCCGGGTGGCCCACCAGACCCGGGCGCTGATGCACCGCCACACCTGGCTGCCCCGCCTGATGTCCCCGGTCTACGGCTTCAGCCCCAACGCGCTGCGCTACCTGGAGCACTGCCTGGCCTGCCTCGACCCCTTCGACGCGCCCTACGGCACGAAGATGGAGCTGGTCGCCATGGTGAACGGCGTCGTGACGACCTACGTCAGCAACGAGATCGCCACCGTCGAGCGCACCCGCTCACTGCCCTGGTCCGAGGAGCAGGAGAACGCCATGCGCATCGCCTACCTGGGCCGGCAGGTCGCGAGCGGCGCCTACCCGCGGCTGGCGGCGTCCTTCGCCCAGGACGCCGGTCCGATCGACCTGGAGGCGGTCTTCGAGCGGGCGCTGACGCGGGTGCTGGACGGGTTCGCCTGAGCGGGGCCTGAGCGGGGCTTCGAGCGGTGCTCCGCGCGGGGCCTGAGCGGGAAGATCCCGGCGGCCCGAGTCGGGGCGGGCCTACAGCAGCGCCAGTTGCCCTTCCGGCCCCTCCTCCCGGCCGTCCAGGACGGAGGCCGGCCGACGGGCCGCCGGGGGCGCCGGGATGACGCCCGCCTCGCGCAGCTCGGCCGACGTGATCCCGTCCGTCACGGTCAGTTCCCGGCACCGCGGCCGCAGTTCGGCGAGCAGGGCGAGGACCGTGATCAGTTCCAGCAGCTCGGACGTCCAGGTCTGCGGCCAGGTGGCCGGGCGGATCGCCGCCAGCGTGCCCGGCTCGCCCTCGGCGGTACGGGCCGCGAACCACTGCTCCAGCACCCGCACCCCGCCCACCTCGAAGTCCCAGGCGCCGGGCGGCACGGGGGAGACCCGGCCCTCGTCCAGGTGCAGGGCCTCCTCGTCCCGGTCGTAGCGCAGGGTCAGCGGGCGCCCGGGCAGTGGGGCGCGGACGTACGGGCGACGGCCGCCGGGCAGCTTGGGGCGCTCCCCGTCGCGGCGCATCAACCACAGGGCGCGCCGGCCCAGGCCGACACCGCGCTCCCACAGCGCGGGGTCCGCGGTCAGCGGGACGACGGAGCCCTCCCGCACGGTCGCCACCGCCCAGGCCAGCACGTCCTCCGGCGCGGGACGCCGGCCGAGCCGGGCGGCCAGGTGGTCGAGGAGGCCGGGGGCCAGGTTCGGCTCCGCCCCATCGGGACGCCGGTACAGCGGGCGCACCCGGGCGCCGCCGAGCAGCGGCAGCCGCGAGGTCGCGACGAGCAGGGGAGGGCCGGCGGCGTCGGGCGCCTCCACCACGAAGACCTGTCGCTCGTCCGCCACCCGCCACAGCTCGGGACGGGCCGCGTCGATCAGCCGGTGGTCGGGAATGAGCCACTGCTCGTCGAAGGGCGCGCGCAGCACACGCACCGGCTCCGGACACGGCCCCGAGGCGCGCGCCAGCTTCTCGGTGCCGCCGGCCCCGCCCGGCAGCTGTCCGACCGCCGTGTGCGCGGTCCGCGAGCGCGTCGGCTCCAACAGGCCCTCACGGTCGGGTCCCTCGGCCTTCATCAGGGCGTCCCAGCGGGCTTTGAGGGACGCCGCGTCGGGTGCCGTCGGCCACCCCCGGCCGAGCCGCGGCGGTGCGACGGACCACGGCATGAGGTCCGCCAGCGGCGGAGCGTCGTCGTGCGTCACGCTGGGCATCGTACGACGGGGCGCCCGGGCCTCACGTGGCATCCAGGGTGACCGTGAACGAGAAACGGTCCCCCCGGTAGTGGATGACCGCCACGTCCAGCACCCGCCCCGCCGTGTCGTACGTGATGCCCGTGTAGTGCAGGATCGGGCTGAGCAGCGGGACTTCGAGCAGCCGCGCCGTCTCCGGGTCCGCGAGCCGGGCCTCCACGGTGTCCGTGATCCGGCTGATGTCCATGCCCACCACGTCCCGCAGCACCTTGGTCATGGGCCAGCGGGCCAGGTCGTCCACGTCGATGCGGGCGGCGACCTCGGGCCGGACGTAGTTGTGGGCGTGGTTGGTGGGCTCACCCGTCTTCTCGTCGCAGCGCAGCCGGTGGTACGTCGCCGTCTCCGCCAGGTCCGGGAAGAACTCGGCCAGTTCGGGCGGCACGGGCCCGGTGCCGTGGCCCAGCAGCTCGGCCTTCATGCCGGACTGCTGGGCCACGATCGCGTCGACGGAGCCCAGCAGCCGCACCGGGGCGCCCCGCCGGGCGTCGGGCTCGATGAACGTGCCGCGCCGGCGGTGCCGGGTGATCAGCCCCTCGTCCTCCAGCTCCTTCAGCGCCTGCCGCATGGTCAGCACGCTCACCCCGTAGTGACCGGCCAACTGCTCCTCCGTGGGCAGGCGCAGCGGGTCCCGGGGCGAGCGGCCGAGTATCGAGGCGCGCAGCGACTGCGACACCTGGTACCACAGCGGCAGCTTGCGGTTCAGGACGATGGAGTCCGGGGCGAAGGAGGTCACGGGCCATCCGTACCGGTAGGGAATCCTCAGTGCAAGGGGCGGAAGTGACGCTCCAGGCCCTGCCAGACGTCGTCGTAACCCTGCTGCAGGTGTTCGGCGCGGGCCGCGTGGGGCGTGAGGGTCACCGGCCAGCGCGTCTCGAACATGAACGCCAGCCCGTCGTCGATCCGCTGCGGCTTCAGCTCGGCCGCGCTCGCCCGGTCGAAGGTCTCCCGGTCCGGACCGTGCGCCGACATCATGTTGTGCAGCGAGCCGCCGCCCGGAACGAAGCCCTCCGCCTTGGCGTCGTAGGCCCCTTCGATCAGGCCCATGTACTCGCTCATCACGTTCCGGTGGAAGTACGGCGGCCGGAAGGTGTCCTCGCCCACCAGCCAGCGCGGCGCGAAGACCACGAAGTCGACGCCCGCGAGGCCGGGGGTGTCCGACGGAGAGGTCAGCACCGTGAAGATCGACGGGTCCGGGTGGTCGTACGAGATGGTGCCGATGACGTTGAAACGGCGCAGGTCGTAGACGTACGGCACATGGTTGCCGTGCCAGGCGACCACGTCCAGCGGGGAGTGGTCGTAGGTCGCGGTCCAGAGGTTGCCGCAGAACTTGTTGACCACCTCCACCGGGCCCTCGACGTCCTCGTAGGCGGCGACCGGTGCCATGAAGTCCCGCACGTTCGCCAGGCCGTTGGCGCCGATCGGGCCGAGGTCGGGGAGGCGGAAGGGGGCGCCGTAGTTCTCGCAGACGTAGCCGCGGGCCCTCTCGTCGAGCAGTTCCACGCGGAAGCGGACCCCGCGCGGGATCAGCGCCACATGGCCGGGCTCGGCGTGCAGCAGTCCGAACTCGGTGCGCAGCAGCAGGCCGCCGTGCTCCGGGACGATCAGCAGTTCGCCGTCGGCGTCGCTGAAGACGCGCTCCATGGAGGCCGTGGCGTGGTACAGGTGCACGGCCATGCCGGTGCGCTGGGCGACGTCGCCGTTGCCGCCCAGTGTCCACAGGCCCGCCAGGAAGTCGGTCCCCGTCTCCGGCTCGGGCAGCGGGTTCCACCGCAGCCGGTTCGGGTCCGGCACGGCCTGGGTGAAGGGCGCCGTGCGGATCGCGCCGTTGCCCGCGCGGGCGAACGCCGGGTGCGCGGCCGACGGGCGGATCCGGTACAGCCAGGAGCGCCGGTTGTCCGCCCTCGGCTCCGTGAACGCCGTGCCGCTCAGCTGCTCCGCGTACAGTCCCAGCGGCGCCCGCTGCGGCGAGTTCCGGCCCTCGGGCAGGGCGCCCGGAACGGCCTGCGAGCTGTGCTCGTTGCCGAAACCGGACAGGTAGGCCAGCCCCTCCGCGGTCTTCCGCGCGTCCCCGCTCATTGATCGCTCCCTCGCAAACCGATTCCCACCCGATTCCTATGGGACACCGTAGGATTGCGGTTTCCCGTGCGCAAGAGGTCGTACGGGGTTCTGGTCCACGCGGGTAGTCCCGGAGGAGGATGACCGGAACCAGACCCCCGGGGGATCCGGACTGTCGGACCGGTGTTCTAGTCTCCCGTCATGTCGTGGATGCGGGGAGTGCTCGCCGTGCTCGCGGTCTGTGTCCTGCTGCTGACCGGACCCGCCGGCTGCGGCTCCAGTGATACGGGCGGTACGGGCGAACCGGAGGCCCGGGATTCGGCCACGCCGGTGGGCAGGCTGCTCGACGCCACCGACGAGGAGGGCCGGCGCTACCGGGAAGTGGACGGCGAGCGCGCTCCCGAGGTCGGTATCGAGGTACAGCCCGAGACCGACGACAGCTGGGTCGTACGCCTGACCGTCCGCGACTTCAGGTTCTCGCCGGCCGGGACGGAGGCGGAGGCGGTGGCCGGCCGCGGCGTCGCCCACCTCTTCCTCGACGGCGACCTCCTCACCCGCCTGCGCGGACCGGAGTACCGCCTCGCCGCCGACCTCGTGCCCCGCGGCACCCACCAGCTCACGGTCCGCCTGTACGCCGACGACGGCACCGTCTGGGCCGTCGACGGCGAACCCGTCGAGAGCACGGCGGACATCACGGCGTCGGAGACGGAGCCGAGGGAGCCGACGGAGCCGGAGGAGATGGAGCCGGGGGAGACGCAGGGCCGGTCGCCTCCCGCACGCACGGCGGTGCGGTGAGCGGAGCGGGTGGCCACCGCCGTACTGAAGGTCACAGTTCACCGGACCGCGGCGGAAGGGCATCATGAAGACCGTGTCCCACGCGACCTCGCTCCGCCGTGCCCCCGTGCAGCGGCGCAGCGCCGAACGGCTGACCCGGATCCTCGACGCCTGCGCGGACCTCCTCGACGAGGTCGGCTACGACGCCCTGAGCACCCGGGCCGTGGCGCTGCGCGCGGACGTCCCCATCGGCTCCGTGTACCGCTTCTTCGGCAACAAGCGGCAGATGGCCGACGCGCTGGCCCAGCGCAACCTGGAGCGCTACGCGGAGCGCGTGACCGAACGGCTGACGGAGACGGGCGACGGCGGCTGGCGCGGGGCGCTGGACGCGGTGCTCGACGAGTACCTGGCGATGAAACGGACCGCCCCCGGCTTCTCCCTGATCGACTTCGGCAACCAGATACCGGTCGGCGGCCGCCACGCCGTCCCCAACCACCGCGTCGCCGACCGGCTCACCGAGCTGCTCTCCGGCTACCTCGGCCGCCGCCCGGACGACGATCTGCGCCGCACCTTCCTCGTCGCCGTGGAGACGGCCGACACCCTCGTGCAGCTCGCCTTCCGGGTCGCGCCGGGCGGGGACGAGAAGATCATCGAGGAGGCCCGGGAACTGCTCCGGGCGTATCTGGGGCGGGTGCTGGACTGACGGGGCGGTGCCCCATGGCCCTCCGCCGGGGCTTGGGATCACCCGACAGGGCTCCCCAACATGCCTACCGGTCGGTATGCTCGCCGCGAGAGAGCGTCGCTGCCGCCGCCCTACGGGAGGACCCGTGTCCCGCACCGCCCTGCGTATCTGCCCCCTGTGCGAGGCCACCTGCGGCCTGGCGCTCACCATCGACGGCACCACGGTCACCGCGGCCCGAGGGGACCGCCACGACGTCTTCAGCCGCGGGTTCATCTGCCCCAAGGGCGCCTCCTTCGGGGCCGTCGACTCCGACCCCGACCGGCTGCGCGCCCCCCTGGTGCGCAGGGACGGCGAGCTGCGCGAGGCCACCTGGGAGGAGGCGTTCGACGCGATCGCCGCCGGTGTCCGGCCCGTCGTCGAGCGGTACGGGCCGAACTCCGTCGGCGTCGTCCTCGGAAACCCCAACGTGCACACCATGGCCGGCGCCCTCTACCCGACCGTCCTGATCGGCGCCCTCGGCACCCGCAGCCTCTTCACCGCGTCGACGGTAGACCAGATGCCCAAGCACGTCTCCAGCGGGCTGCTCTTCGGCGACGCCAACGCCATCCCGGTGCCCGACCTCGACCGCACCGACCACCTGCTCCTCATCGGCGCCAACCCGCTGGAGTCCAACGGCAGCCTCTGCACGGCTCCCGACTTCCCCGGCCGCCTCAAGGCGCTCAAGGCCCGCGGCGGCACCCTCACCGTCATCGACCCGCGCCGCACCCGCACCGCCAGGCTCGCCGACCGACACGTGGCGATCCGCCCAGGCACCGACGCCCTGCTCCTCGCCGCGATGGCCCACGTACTGTTCGAAGAGAGCCTGGTGGACCTCGGCGCACTCGCCCCGCATGTCGAAGGAGTCACGGAACTCGCCGCTGCCGTAGCCGACTTCACGCCGGAGTCCGTCGCCGCCGCCTGCGACGTGGACGCCGACGTGACGCGCGCCCTCGCCCGCGAACTCGCCGCCGCCCCCACCGCTGCCGTCTACGGCCGCATCGGCAGCTGCACCGTCCCGCACGGCACGCTCGCCAGCTGGCTCGTGGACGTCCTCAACATCCTCACCGGCAACCTCGACCGGCCCGGCGGTGCCCTCTTCCCGCAGGCCGCCACCGACAGGACTCCCCGCCCCGCCGGACCCGGCCACGGCTTCGCGCTCGGCCGCTGGCACTCCCGGGTGAGCGGACACCCCGAGGCCAAGGGCGAACTGCCCCTGTCCGCCCTCGCCGAGGAGATCGACACCGCCACCGCCACCGACACCCGCACCGCCACCGCCGTCGAGGCGGGCGAGCCGGTCCGCGCGCTGGTCACCATCGCCGCCAACCCCGTGCTGTCCGCACCCGACGGCGACCGGCTCGACAAGGCGCTGGCCTCGCTCGACTTCATGGTGAGCGTCGACCCCTACCTCAACGAGACCTCTCGCCACGCCCACGTCGTCCTGCCGCCGCCCCCGCCGGCCCAGAGTCCGCACCACGACTTCGCCTTCAACACGCTCGCCGTGCGCAACCAGGTCCGCTACACCCGCCCCGCCGTCCCGCTGGAACCCGGCCGGATGGCCGAGACCGAGATCCTGGCCCGGCTGATCCTGGCCGCCACCGGCAGGCACGGCGCCGACCCGGCCGCCGTCGACGCCATGGTGATCGAACAGACCCTCGGCAAGGCCGTACGGGAGCCGCACTCACCCGTGCACGGACGCGACCCGGGCGAACTGACCGCCCAGCTCACCGGCGACAACGGCCCCGAGCGGCGGCTCGACATGATGCTGCGCCTCGGCCCCTACGGCGACGGCTTCGGCGTACGGCCCGACGGGCTGTCCCTGCGGCGGCTGCTCGCCCACCCGCACGGCATCGACCTCGGCCCGCTGCGCCCCAGGCTGCCGCAGCCGCTGAAGACCCGCAGCGGCAAGGTGGAGCTGCTGGCGGGGCCGATCGCCGGCGATCTGCCGCGGCTCAGGCAGGCCCTGACCGAGCGGCCCGACGGGCTCGTCCTCGTCGGCCGGCGCCATCTGAGGTCCAACAACAGCTGGATGCACAACATCCCGGCCCTCACCGGCGGCTCCAACCGCTGCACCTTGCACCTCCACCCCGACGACGCCGAACGGCTCGGCGTGCGCAGCGGAGAGCCCGTGCGCGTGACGGGCGCCGGGGGAGAGGTGACCGCCCCCGCGGAGGTCACCGACGCGGTGCGGCGGGGCGTGGTCAGCCTTCCGCACGGCTGGGGCCACGGCCGCCCCGGCACCCGTCTGACCCACGCCGCCACCGAGCCCGGCGTCAACGTCAACCAGCTCCTCGACGGCACCCTGCTCGACCCGCTCTCGGGCAACGCGGTCCTCAACGGCATACCCGTCGCGATCGCCCCCGCGCCCCGGCCCTGACCGGCGTACCGCTGTGACCTGGAGTTTTGCGCTTATTGCTCGCATGTCAACGTCTTGTTAACGCTGCTTTGCGCCACCTAACGTCGCTCGCACCGCCTGCCCCGGTGGAATGTTCAAGGGCGAACGTTAGGTACTCACACATGCTGACCATCCTCGGCTTCGCCATGATCGCGACCTTCCTGGTCCTGATCATGATGAAGAAGATGTCGCCGATCGCGGCGCTCGTGCTGATCCCCGCGCTGTTCTGCGTGTTCGTCGGCAAGGGCGCCCACCTCGGCGACTACGTCATCGACGGCGTGTCCAGCCTCGCCCCCACCGCGGCGATGCTCATGTTCGCGATCGTCTACTTCGGGGTGATGATCGACGTCGGGCTCTTCGACCCGATCGTCCGGGCCATCCTGAAGTTCTGCAAGGCCGACCCGATGCGGATCGTCGTCGGTACGGCCCTGCTCGCCGCCATCGTCTCGCTGGACGGTGACGGCTCCACCACCTTCATGATCACGGTCTCGGCGATGTACCCGCTGTACAAGCGCCTGAAGATGAGCCTGGTCGTGATGACCGGCGTCGCCGCGATGGCCAACGGTGTGATGAACACCCTGCCCTGGGGCGGCCCCACCGCCCGCGCCGCCACCGCCCTGAAGGTCGACGCCACCGACATCTTCGTCCCGATGATCCCGGCCCTGGCCGTCGGTCTGCTCGCGGTCATCACCCTGTCGTACGTGCTGGGTCTGCGCGAGCGCAGGCGGCTGGGCACGCTGACGCTGGACGAGGCGCTGGTGCGGGAGCCGGAGAGCGAGACGGTGCTGGTCGGCGCGGGTTCGGGCACGGCCTCCGGTGCGGGTGCGGGTGCGGGTGCGGGTGCGGGTTCGGGGAAGGCATCTGCGGGCGGGGGTGGGTCCCTCGGGTCCCAGGACGCCGCCGCCGAAAACGGCGAGTCCGACGCCGACTCCGACGACGACTTCAAGGGCCTCGACCCGAACCGGCCCACCCTGCGCCCCAAGCTGTACTGGTTCAACGCGCTGCTCACGGTCGCGCTGCTCAGCGCCATGATCATGGAGGTGCTGCCGATCCCGGTGCTCTTCCTGCTCGGCGCCGCGCTCGCGCTCACCGTCAACTTCCCGCACATCCCCGACCAGAAGGCCCGGATCGCGGCCCACGCCGACAACGTCCTCAACGTCTCCGGCATGGTCTTCGCCGCCGCCGTCTTCACCGGCGTCCTCACCGGCACCGGCATGGTCGACCACATGGCCAACTGGCTCGTGGACACCATCCCCGACGGCATGGGCCCGCAGATGGGCCTGGTCACCGGTCTGCTGAGCCTGCCGCTGACCTACTTCATGTCGAACGACGGCTTCTACTTCGGCGTCCTGCCGGTGCTCGCCGAGGCCGGTCAGGCGCACGGCGTGTCGACGCTGGAGATCGCCCGCGCCTCGATCGTCGGCCAGCCGCTGCACATGTCCAGCCCGCTCGTCCCGGCCGTCTACGTCCTGGTCGGCATGGCCAAGGTCGAGTTCGGCGACCACACGCGGTTCGTGGTGAAGTGGGCGGTTCTGACGAGCCTCGTGATTCTCGCGGCGGGCATCCTGTTCGGCATCATCTGATGATCGGCCCGGCTCCCTGGGAACTCGTTCAGGGAGCCGGCATTTCGGGTTCGCGGGAAGGACACGATCATGGCGCCCGGTGGCAACCGCGGCTGGCTGCTCCGCCTCGTCATCGCCTTCGGCTTCGCGCAGGGGGCGGTGTCGATGGCCCGGCCCGCCGTCTCCTACCGGGCCCTCGCGCTGGGCGCGGACGAACAGGCGGTCGGCGTCATCGCCGGCGTGTACGCGCTGCTGCCGCTGTTCGCCGCCGTCCCGCTCGGCCGCCGCACCGACCACGGCCGGTGCGCGCCCTTGCTGCCCGTCGGCGTGGTGCTCATCGCCGGCGGCTGCGCCCTGAGCGGCGTCGCGGGCTCCCTGTGGGCGATGGCCCTGTGGAGCGGCGTCATGGGCCTCGGCCACCTCTGCTTCGTCATCGGCGCCCAGTCGCTGGTCGCCCGCCAGTCCGCGCCGCACGAACAGGACCGCAACTTCGGCCACTTCACCATCGGTGCCTCGCTCGGCCAACTCGTGGGGCCCATCGCGGCGGGCGCGCTGATCGGCGGCCACGACATGGCCCGCAGCAGCGCCCTGGCCCTGGTGGTGGCGGGCGCGGGCGCGGCGGTCGCGTTCACGTCGCTGTGGCGCATAGAGCACCCGGGGGCCGCCAAGTCCCGCACGGAGGCGGGCGCGCGCGTGCCCGTGGGGAGCATCCTGCGCGCCCGGGGCGTGCCCGCGGGCATCCTGATCAGCCTGTCCGTCCTGTCCGCCACCGACATCCTCACCGCCTACCTGCCGGTGGTCGGCGAGCACCGGGGCATCTCCCCGGCCGTGATCGGCGTACTGCTCAGCCTCCGCGCGGCGGCCACCATCGCCTGCCGGCTGGTGCTGACGCCGCTGCTGCGGCTGCTCGGCCGCACCGCGCTGCTCACGGTCACGTGTCTGCTGGCCGCTCTGCTGTGCGCCGGTGTCGCGCTGCCGGTGCCGGTGTGGGCGCTCGCGCTGATGCTGGCCGTCCTCGGCTTCTGCCTCGGTGTCGGCCAGCCGCTGTCCATGACGACCGTCGTCCAGGCGGCCCCCGACGGAGCCCGCTCCACCGCCCTCGCCCTGCGCCTGACCGGCAACCGCCTCGGCCAGGTCGCCGCACCCGCCGCGGCGGGCCTGATCGCCGGCGTCGCGGGCGTGGCCGCGCCGTTCGTGATGCTGGGCGCCCTGCTGCTCCTGTCCTCCGGCATCGCCCTGCGCGCCCCGTCCACCGAACCGACCACGAACCACCCACCCACCGAGCCTCCCGCGGGCCTCCCGCCCACCGAGGACACCCCCGACGACACACCCCGGCGCCGCCCGCTACGCCGATCGGCCCGCTAGGACGGCCAGGGCCCGTCCGCCGCATCCCATCCGCCGCCCCGCGGCTCCCACCGGCCCCTCACCCAAGACGCCCCGATCCTGAATTCGGTCGTCCGCTTTCTCACCAGGTGGACGGTGGCACCGAGATACGGTCCAGTGTCTTCCCCCGGCCGCGCACATTCCGTTAGCTTCCGTGACTCAAACGCCCCGTACGACCCGCACGAGGGCGTCCGACCGCGGAGCACCAGCGCTCAGTGAGCCCCCGGGGGCACCTCCCATGACACGCGCCATCTCCCTGCACGACGTGAGCAAGACCTACGCGCGAGGCGTCCGCGTGGTGGACCGGCTGTCGCTGGACATCGCGCCCGGCGAGTTCCTCGTCCTGCTCGGCCCCTCCGGCTGCGGCAAGTCCACCGTGCTGCGCATGATCGCCGGCCTGGAGGAGATCACCGACGGGCGGCTGCTGCTGGACGGCGCGTACGCCAACGACCTGCTCCCCGCCGAGCGGAGCATGGCGATGGTCTTCCAGAACTTCGCCCTGTACCCGAACATGACCACCCGCGGGAACATCGGCTTCCCGCTGCGCGTCGAGGCTCCTCAGACCGACCCCGGCCCCCGCGTGGACGCCACCGCCCGCATGCTGGGCATCGAGGACCTCCTCGACCGCTTCCCCGCCCAGCTCTCCGGCGGCGAACGCCAGCGCGTCGCCATGGGCCGGGCCATCGCCCGCCACCCCAGCGCCTTCCTCATGGACGAGCCGCTGTCCAACCTCGACGCCAAGCTCCGCAACCACCTGCGCGCCGAGATCACCAAACTGACCCGCGAGCTGGGCGTCACCACGATCTACGTCACCCACGACCAGTCCGAGGCCATGTCCCTCGGCGACCGCGTCGCCGTCCTGCGCGGCGGCGTGCTCCAGCAGGTGGACAGCCCGCGCGCCGTGTACGCCCTGCCGCGCAACGTCTTCGTCGCCGCCTTCATCGGCACCCCCCGCATCAACCTCCTGCGCGGCCTCGTCCGCGCGCCGCTCGACGGCGCGATGACCATCAGCCTGGGCAAGCAGTTCCTGCGCCTGCCCGAGCCGCTCTCCCTGGACCACCAGCTGCTCCGCGTCCAGCAGGGCCGAGAGGTCATCGTCGGCCTGCGCTCGGAGGCCGTCCGGATCGCGAAGCCCGCCTCCGCCCGCCCCGGCGAGGTGCTGCTCACCGGCCTGGTGGAGCACGTGGAGTTCCAGGGGCACGAGGTCCTCGTCCACTTCAACACCGGCTCGCGGCCCGCCGTCGTGCCCGACCTGGAGGCTCCGCGCCCCGCCACCCGCCCCGCCAGGCGCCGCCGCCGCGACGGCACGGTCCTGGACCGGCTGAAGGAGCGGGCGGGCGCCCTGCGCGCCGGACCGGTGGTGGTCATGGACGACCCCGAGGTCGCCGGACCCGCGGTCGCCGCCCCCGACGGCCGCCTCCCCGGTGACCTGATCGTCCGGACCACCCCCGACATCGACCTGCGTCACGGCATGCAGGTCCCCCTCCTCGTCGACCTCGCCCACCTGTTCGTCTTCGACCAGCACGGCGAGCGGATCTGCCCCGCCCCGGCGCGGCTGCCGGACCTGGGGGAGTGATCCCGCCGGGACCGGGCCCGCCGGGAAGGTGACCCGCGCCACCATGGGGGCCGCCCCTGGTGCCGTAAAACTATCGGCGCTAGTTTGGGGCGCGGACGACGAGGCCCGCCCGGAAGGAACGCGATGAAGGCACATGACGGCATGTACATCGACGGAGCCTGGCGGCCCGCCGACGGCCGGGACACGATCGAGGTCGTGAACCCGGCCGACGAGCAGGTGATCGGCAAGGTCCCCGCCGGCACCGCCCTGGACGTCGACACCGCCGTACGGGCCGCCCGCGCCGCCCTGCCGGCCTGGGCCGCCACCCCGCCCGCCGAGCGGGCCGCCCGCCTGGCCGCCCTGCGGGACGTACTGGTGGCCCGCAAGGACGAGGTCGCCGAGACGGTCACCGCGGAGCTGGGTTCGCCGCTGAAGTTCTCGCAGGCCGTGCACGCCGCCGCCCCGATCACGGTCGCGGGCTCCTACGCCGAGCTGGCGGCGACGTACGCCTTCGAGGAGAAGATCGGCAACTCCGTCGTCCACCACGAGCCGGTTGGCGTGGTCGGGGCCATCACCCCCTGGAACTACCCGCTCCACCAGATCGTCGCCAAGGTCGCCCCGGCGCTCGCGGCCGGCTGCACCATCGTGCTGAAGCCCGCCGAGGACACCCCGCTCACCGCCCAGCTCTTCGCGGAGGCGGTGCACGAGGCCGGCGTCCCGGCGGGCGTCTTCAACCTGGTCACCGGCCTCGGCCCGGTCGCCGGCCAGGCCCTCGCCGAGCACCCCGGCGTCGACCTGGTCTCCTTCACCGGCTCCACGGCCGTGGGCCGGCGGATCGGCGCCCTCGCCGGCGCCGCCGTCAAGCAGGTCGCCCTCGAACTCGGCGGCAAGTCCGCCAACGTCATCCTCCCGAGCGCCGACCTGGCCAAGGCCGTGAACGTCGGCGTCGCCAACGTCATGTCCAACTCCGGCCAGACGTGCAGCGCCTGGACCCGCATGCTCGTGCACGCCGACCGGTACGACGAGGCCGTGCAGCTGGCCGCCGAGGCCGCCGCGAAGTACGGCGACCGGATCGGCCCGGTCGTCAACGCCAAGCAGCAGGAGCGGGTGCGCGGTTACATCGAGAAGGGCGTCACCGAGGGCGCGCGCGTCGTCGCGGGCGGCCCCGAAGCCCCGCGCGAGCGGGGTTACTTCGTCAGCCCGACCGTCTTCGCCGACGTGCGCGAGGACATGACCATCGCCCAGGAGGAGATCTTCGGGCCGGTCCTGTCCATCCTCCGCTACGAGGACGAGGAGGACGCCCTCCGGATCGCCAACGGCACCGTCTACGGCCTCGCCGGCGCCGTCTGGGCCGGCGACGAGGCGGAGGCCGTCGCCTTCGCCCGCCGGATGGACACCGGCCAGGTCGACATCAACGGCGGCCGGTTCAACCCGCTGGCGCCCTTCGGCGGCTACAAGCAGTCCGGCGTGGGCCGCGAACTGGGGCCGCACGGCCTGTCCGAGTACCTCCAGACCAAGTCCCTCCAGTTCTAGCTCCAGGGGAGTTGTCCACGTCATGGCCGTCCGCACCGCTGTCCGTGCCGCCGTCGTACCCGCCGTAGGCGCCCCGCTGGAGGTCACCGGGATCGAGCTGCCCGAGCCCGGACCGGGGCAGGTCCGGGTGAAGCTCGCCGCCGCCGGGGTCTGCCACTCCGACCTGTCCCTGTCCAACGGCACCATGCGCGTGCCCGTCCCCGCCGTCCTCGGCCACGAGGGCGCCGGCACGGTCCTCGCCGTCGGCGAGGGCGTCACCCGCGTCGCGCCCGGCGACGACGTGGTCCTCAACTGGGCCCCGTCCTGCGGCGCCTGCCACGCCTGCTCGCTCGGCGAGGTCTGGCTGTGCGCGAACGCCCTGGCCGGTGCCGCGGGCGTGCACGCCCGCCGCGCCGACGACGGCGCCGACCTGCACCCCGGCCTGAACGTCGCCGCGTTCGCCGAGGAGACGGTCGTGTCCGCGGCCTGCGTCCTGCCCGTCCCGGACGGCATCCCGCTCACCGACGCCGCCCTGCTCGGCTGCGCCGTCCTCACCGGCTACGGCGCCGTCCATCACTCGGCGAAGGTCCGCGAGGGCGAGACGGTCGCGGTGTTCGGCGTCGGGGGAGTGGGCCTCGCCACGCTCCAGGCGGCCCGCATCGCGGGCGCCTCGAAGATCGTCGCGGTCGACGTGTCCCCCGAGAAGGAGGAACTGGCCCGCGCCGCCGGCGCCACCGACTACCTGATCGCCTCCGACACCACCGCCCGCGAGATCCGCGCCCTCACCGGCAAGCAGGGCGTGGACGTCGCCGTCGAGTGCGTCGGCCGTGCGGTCACCATCCGCACCGCCTGGGAATCCACCCGACGCGGCGGCCGCACCACGGTCGTCGGCATCGGCGGCAAGGACCAGCAGGTCACCTTCAACGCCCTGGAGATCTTCCACTGGGGCCGCACCCTCTCCGGCTGCGTCTACGGCAACGCCGACCCGGCCCGGGACCTCCCGGTGCTGGCCGAACACGTCCGCGCCGGACGCCTGGACCTGGGCTCCCTGGTCACGGAGCGCATCGCCCTGGACGGCATCCCGGCGGCCTTCGAGAACATGCTGGCCGGCAAGGGCGGGCGGGCGCTGGTGGTGTTCTAGCCGCAGGCATCGCACGCACGCGGGGCACGAGGGTGCCGGGGCCACCCCGGCGCCCCGGTTCCCTGCGTCCGCGTGCCGTTCGTACCACCGCTCTCGCCACCCACGCCGCCACGATCGCCGTTCGATAAACATCTCGCACGACCGTTGACCACATACCGTCCGGTCAGTACGTTCCCGGGAACGTCCCACACGTCCCCGACGTCCCCCCGCACCACCCGGAGCGTGCACGTATGGACACCACCCCCTCCGCTCAGCCCCTCCCCACCACCGCCCCGCCCGCGGCCCCCAACCGCCGTCGCGTCGCCACCGCCGCCGCCCTCGCGTCGGCCGTCGAGTGGTACGACTACTTCGTCTTCGGCATCGCCGCCGCCCTCGTCCTCGGCGACCTGTACTTCCCGGCCGGCAGCCCCACCGCCGGGGTCCTGGCCGCCTTCGCCACCTTCGCCGTCGGCTTCCTCGCCCGGCCGATCGGCGGCATCGTCGCCGGCCAGCTCGGCGACAAGAAGGGCCGCAAGCCGATGCTGGTCCTCGCGCTCACCCTGATGGGCGTGGCCACCACGGGCATCGGCCTGCTGCCCACGTACGAGACCATCGGTGTGGCCGCCCCGATCCTGCTCGTCCTGCTGCGCATCGTCCAGGGCATCGCCGTGGGCGCCCAGTGGGGCGGCGCGATGCTGCTGGCCACCGAGTACGCGCCCGAGGGCAAGCGCGGCATCTACGGCAGCGTCGTCCAGCTCGGTGTCCCCATCGGCGTGGTCACCGCCAACACCGTCTTCCTGCTGGCCGGCGCGTTCACCTCGGAGTCGGCCTTCGAGGCCTGGGGCTGGCGGGTGCCGTTCGTGGTCGGCCTGCTCGTCCTCGTACTCGCCTGGTACATCCACACCCGCGTCGAGGAGACCCCCGAGTTCCGGGAGGCCGAGCGCGCGCTGGCCGAGAAGGAGCAGAGCGAGCAGTCCTCGCCGCTGCGCACGATCATGCGCGATCACCTCGGCACCGTGCTGCTGGCCGGCGGCTCCTTCGCCGTGAACACCGCGACGTTCTACATCCTCATCACCGGCGTCCTCGACTACACCACCCGCGAACTGGACATGGAGCACGGCGCGGTGCTCGCCGTCTCGCTCTGCGTCAGCCTCACCCAGCTGGTGCTGATCCCGGCCGCCGCCGCCCTGTCCGACAAGTTCGGCCGCATCCGGATCTACACCGTCGGCGCGGTCGGCATCGCGGTGTGGGCCGTCCCGCTGTTCCTGCTCATCGACACCGGCTCACTGGTGTGGCTGGCGGTCGGCACCTTCGTCGCCAGCTGCTTCCTCAGCATCATGTACGGCCCCCAGGCCGCGCTGTTCGCCGAGCTGTTCACGCCGGAGATGCGCTACACCGGCGCCTCGCTCGGCTACCAGATCGCGGCCGTCGGCGGGGGCGGGCTCGCGCCCTTCGTCATGGTGCTGCTCCTGGAGGCGACGGGCACCTCGATGGCCGTCTCCGGCTACATCATCGGCCTGTCGGTGATCGCCCTGATGTCCATCAAGGTGCTGTCCGACAGGGCGCGTTCACGCTGACCGCGAGGCGTTCTCGGGCCGCGACTCCGTGACTTCGGCCGGGGCCGCGGCCCGTGCCCGCCTGCGGGACCGGGACACCGCCACGCCCGCCAGGCACAGCGCGCCGCCCGCGAGTGTCAGCAGCCCCGGCACCTCGCCCAGCGCCAGCCACGACATCAGCACGACGAGCGCGGGCACGGCGTACGTGGTCGCGCCCATGCGGCCCGCGGTCGTACGGGCCAGCGCGTACGCCCACGTCGTGAACGCCAGCGCGGTCGGGAACACGCCCAGGTACACCATGTTGAGCGTCGCGGAGACGGGCGCGTCGGCCGCCTCGGTCACCAGCTGCCCCGCGAACGGCAGGCAGAGCACCGCCCCGACCAGGCACCCGAAGGTCGTCACCTGGAGCGCGCTCGCGTGCCCCAGCGCGGGCTTCTGCGCCACCACGCCGCCCGCGTACGCCACCGCGGCCAGCAGGCACAGCACCACCCCGAACAGCGAGGAACCGCCCTCGCCGGACATCGACAGGCCCACGGTCACCGCACCGGCGAACGACACCGCCATCCCCGCCAGCAGCCGCGGCGGCAGCGCGTCCCCCAGCAGGTGGGCGCCGAGCAGCGCGATGAGGATCGGCCCGACGTTCACCACGAGGGCGGCCGTGCCGGCGTCCACCTGCTGCTCGCCCCAGTTCAGGACGACCATGTAGAAGCCGAACCACAGCAGCCCCGATATCGCGATGCCCCGCCAGGCGGGCCGCGCCGGCAGTCCCTCCCGGCGCAGCAGACAGATCACGCCGAGCGTCAGCACGCCCGACAGCAGCCGCCCGAGCGCCAGGGCGCCCGGCGAGTAGGCCTCGCCCGCGCTGCGGATCGACACGAAGGCGGAGGCCCACAGGACGACGGTGACCGTGGCGGCGCCTGCCGCGAGGACTTCCGGACGACGAAAAGGGGCGGGACGGGCGGTGCTCATCATGCTCCAGAGGCTAGGGGGTGTCGTTTGGATCTTGCCGGGGTCGCGGGGCCTGGCACGCGCATCTGCCGCGTTGCCGTCGGTTGCCAACGCTCCGCGTTGTCGCCCTCCTCCGCCTTGCAGCTGCACGCACCAGACCCCACTCGGGTCAGTTGCAGGGCACCGTTGCCTGGAACCGGCCTGATCCAAACGACACCCCCTAGGCGGCGCGAGGATGCTCCCGCTGGCGGATTCCGGACCGGGAAGCTGTGCTCAGCGCAGCCCCGTCGGGTCGATGCCCAGCAGCTCGGACAGCGCGTCCTCGCCCGCCGGCGTCACCTTCACCGCGCGTTCCGAGCCGATGCGTACGCACCAGCCCGTGTCCAGGACGTGCCGGCACAGGGCCGCGCCCGCGACGCCCGCGAGGTGCGGACGGCGTTCGGTCCAGTCGAGGCAGGCCCGGGCCAGCGGCCGGCGGCCGGTGGGCTTCAGGGGGATGCCGGCGGTCTCGAACCAGCCGAGCCCGGCGTCCGTGAGCGCGAAGCCGGTGTCCTGGCGCAGCAGGCCGCGCCCGGTCAGCGCGTCGGTGACCGTGATGCCGAGCCGCCCGGCTAGGTGGTCGTAGCAGGTGCGGCCCCGGGCCATCGCCGATCCGGCGCCGGCCGCCCGCAGGGTGCGCGGACGCCGTGCCGCCGCCTCGGGCGCGACCTGCGCGGCCAGGTCCTCCAACAGCTGCGCGATCCGCTCGTCGGCAAGCCGCACGTACCGGTGCCGCCCCTGCCGTTCCTCGGCGAGCAGTCCGCCCGCGACGAGCTTGCCGAGGTGCTCGCTCAGCGTCGAGGCGGCGACCCCCGCGTGCCGGGCCAGCTCACCGGCGGTCCACGCCCGCCCGTCGAGCAGTGCCAGCAGACAGGCGGCCCTGGTCTCGTCGGCGATCAGCCCGGCCAGCCGCGCGAGCCCGGGCGCCTCGGCGTCCTTGTCGGTCATGCGTCCCAGGATGCGGTACGCACGGTTCGGTGGGCACCGAAGTGTTCTCAGGCGCCCCGCGCCACCTGCGCGTACTGCTGCGCCAGCCCGTCCAGCAGGGCCGTCAGCCCGGTCTCGAAGGCCCGCTCGTCGATCTTCTCCTGCTGCTCGGCCAGGAGGTGCGCCTGCTGGAGGTGCGGGTAGTCGGCGGGGTCGTAGGCACCGGCGTCGTCCACGAAGCCGCCGGCGAAGGAACCCAGCGCCGAGCCCATGATGAAGTACCGCATCAGCGCGCCGATGGACGTGGCCTGGGCCGGGGGCCAGCCCGCCGCGACCATCGCGCCGTAGACGGCGTCCGCGAGGTGCAGCGCGGCCGGGCGGCGGCCGGGGCCGTGGGCCAGCACGGGGACGATGTTGGGGTGGTCGCGCAGCGCCGCCCGGTAGGAGACGGCCCAGTCGTGCAGCGCCGTCCGCCACTCCCGGCCGTCCTCGAACATCGACAGGTCGACCTGCGCGCTCACCGAGTCGGCGACCGCCTCCAGGATCTCGTCCTTGGTGCGGAAGTGGTTGTAGAGCGAGGGCCCGCTGACTCCCAGCTCCGCGGCGAGCCGGCGCGTGGAGACGGCCGCGAGGCCCTCCGCGTCCACCAGCGCGCGGGCCGTCTCGACGATCCGGTCGGTGCTGAGCAGGGGCTTGCGCGGTCGGGCCATGGCGCACATAGTAGGGCTGCGGCTGTAAACTAGCAGTGCTAATTTAAATGTCCGCCGTTCAATATCGGTCCAAGATCCGCCGTTCGAGATCTGTCTTTCTGTGGGGTGACTCGGCATGAACCTGGAGCTCAGCGAGGAGCAGAGCGCCGTACGGCAGCTCGCGCGGGACTTCGTGGAGCGCGAGATCGCCCCGCACGTCGTCGCCTGGGACCGGGCCGAGGAGGTGGACCGGTC
Organism: Streptomyces sp. BB1-1-1; assembly: GCF_031597775.1. Lineage (NCBI taxonomy): Bacteria > Bacillati > Actinomycetota > Actinomycetes > Kitasatosporales > Streptomycetaceae > Streptomyces > Streptomyces sp. BB1-1-1. Next base: position 6,768,461 of record NZ_CP134203.1, read on the forward strand.
CATCGTGAAGAAGCTCGGCGAGGTCGGCTTCCTCGGGCTGACCGTCGACGAGGAGTACGGCGGCTCCGGCGGCGACCACCTCGCGTACTGCCTGGTGACGGAGGAACTGGGCCGCGGCGACAGCTCCGTGCGCGGGATCGTGTCCGTCTCCCTCGGCCTGGTCGCCAAGACGATCGCCGCCTGGGGCGACGAGGAGCAGAAGCGGCGCTGGCTGCCGGGGCTCACCTCCGGCGAGTACGTCGGCTGCTTCGGCCTCACGGAGCCCGGCACGGGTTCGGACGCCGGGAATCTCTCCACCCGCGCGGTCCGCGACGGCGACGACTACGTCATCAACGGCACGAAGATGTTCATCACCAACGGCACCTGGGCCGATGTCGTGCTGCTCTTCGCCCGCTCCACGGACGCCCCCGGCCACAAGGGCGTCTCCGCCTTCCTCGTGCCCACCGACACCCCCGGGCTCGGCCGCCGCACCATCCACGGCAAGCTCGGGCTGCGCGGCCAGGCCACCGCCGAGGTGGTGCTGGAGGACGTCCGCGTACCCGCCTCCGCCATGCTGGCCCCCGAGGGCAAGGGCTTCTCGGTCGCCATGTCGGCCCTCGCCAAGGGGCGGATGTCGGTCGCGGCCGGCTGCGTCGGCATAGCCCAGGCCGCGCTGGACGCAGCCGTGAAGTACGCGGGCGAGCGCGAGCAGTTCGGGAAGACCATCGCCCACCACCAGCTGGTGCAGGAGCTGATCAGCGACATCGCCCTCGACGTGGACGCGGCCCGGCTGCTGACCTGGCGGGTGGCCGACCTGATCGACCGCGGGCAGCCCTTCACCGTCGAGTCCTCCAAGGCCAAGCTGTTCGCCTCGGAAGCGGCCGTGCGCGCCGCGAACAACGCCCTCCAGGTCTTCGGCGGCTACGGCTACATCGACGAGTACCCGGCCGGCAAGCTGCTGCGCGACGCGCGCGTGATGACCCTCTACGAGGGCACCAGCCAGATCCAGAAGCTGGTCATCGGGCGTGCGCTGACCGGGGTTTCGGCCTTCTGAGTACGTGGACTGAGTACGACGGCGGATGTGGCGGGGGCCACATCCGCCGATGCTTGGCCCCATGAGTGACACACCGGTCAAGCAGCAGAGCACGGCGGCCTTCTACGGGCAGGCCGTGGCCTCGTTCGCGGTGGCGATGATCGCCACCGCCGTCGGTATCTACAACCTCCAGGCCGACGCCTGGGTGCGTGCCTTCCTCGCCGTCGCCGTCCTGTACCTCGTCACCTCGGCCTTCACGCTGGCCAAGATCATCCGGGACCGTCAGGAGGCCGGGCAGATCGTGAGCCGCGTGGACCAGGCCAGACTGGAGAAGCTCCTCGCCGAACACGACCCCTTCGAGAAACTCGGGTGACGCGTCCGCCCGAAGGTCGCACTAAGCGATCGCTCAGCTTCGGCGGTATGGTGGTGCTCCTGTCACCGAGAGGGGCGAACAAGCGATGAGTACGGCGGCCGAGACGACGGGCGGCGACATCGAGCCGTGGGAAGAGGTCACCCCGGACGCGGCCCGGCGGCTCCTGGTCGCCGCGGTGGAGGCCTTCGCCGAGCGCGGGTACCACGCGACCACGACCCGCGACATCGCCGGGCGGGCCGGTATGAGCCCGGCCGCGCTCTACATCCACTACAAGACCAAGGAAGAGCTGCTCCACCGCATCAGCCGGATCGGCCACGACCGGGCGGTCGCCATCCTGCGGGCCGCGGCCCAGGGCGAGGGCAGTGCCGCCGAGCGGCTCGCCGACGCCGTGAGCTCCTTCGTGCGCTGGCACGCCGGGCGGCGCACGACCGCGCGGGTGGTGCAGTACGAGCTGGACGCGCTCGGCCCCGAGGCCCGCGACGAGATCCTCACGCTGCGCCGGCAGTGCGATGCCGCGGTGCGCGGCATCATCGACGACGGTGTGGCGTCGGGGGAGTTCGACGTGCCGGACGTGAAGGGCACGACGCTCGCCGTGCTGTCGCTCTGCATCGACGTGGCCCGCTGGTTCAACGTGAACGGCCCCCGGACGCCCGACGAGGTCGGCGCGCTCTACGCCGACCTCGTGCTGCGGATGGTGGGAGCCGAACCAACCGGCGCCGCTCAGAAGTAGTAGCGCGAGACCGACTCGGCGACGCACACCGGCTTGTCGCCGCCCTCGCGCTCCACGGTGAAGGCGACGGCCACCTGAATCCCTCCCTTGACGTCCTCGACGCCGGTGATCGTCGCCGTGGCGCGCAGCCGCGAGCCGACCGGGACGGGGGAGGGGAAACGGACCTTGTTGGTGCCGTAGTTGACGCCCATCTTCACGCCCTCGACGGCGATCAGCTGCGGTCCGAAGAGCGGGAGCAGCGACAGGGTCAGATAGCCGTGCGCGATGGTGGTTCCGAACGGGCCCGCGGCGGCCTTCTCCGGGTCCACGTGGATCCACTGATGGTCGCCGGTCGCCTCCGCGAACAGGTCGATCCGCTTCTGGTCGACGTCCAGCCAGTCGGTGTACCCCAGCTGCTCGCCCACCGCCGCCTTCACCTCGTCGGCGGATGTGAAGATCCTCGGCTCTGCCATGTCCCGGCCTCTCTGCTCGCTCGACCTACTCACGCGACTCTAAGCGACTGCTTAGCATGGTCGCGCGCGACGCTCATGTCAACGGGCCGGAGGGCGCCGCACGGGTGACGGGGTCGGTAGGGTTCGAGGAGTGCCTCAGATTCCCGAGAAGATTCACGAGCTCACGGTCGGCCAGCTCGCCGCGCGCAGCGGCGCCGCCGTCTCCGCCCTGCACTTCTACGAGTCCAAAGGGCTGATCAGCAGTCGCCGCACCTCGGGCAACCAACGCCGCTACAGCCGCGACGCGCTGCGCCGGGTCGCCTTCGTACGCGCGGCGCAGCGCGTCGGCATTCCGCTCGCCACGATCCGCGAGGCGCTCGCCGAGCTGCCGGAGGAGCGCACGCCCACCGAGGACGACTGGGCCCGGCTCTCCGAGGCCTGGCGCTCCGAACTGGACGAGCGGATCAAGCAGCTGAACCGGCTGCGCGACCACCTCACCGACTGCATCGGCTGCGGCTGCCTGTCCCTGGACACCTGTGTCCTGTCCAACCCCGACGACGTCTTCGGCGAACGCCTCACCGGCTCCCGCCTGCTGGTGGAGCGCCGCGACTCCACGACCCGGCGCAAGGCCGCGGCCACGAGCCGTGGCCGTGGGCGCGGCCACGGACCGGAAGTGGAGTGCTGCGACTGACGGTCCGGTCACCCGGCGCCGCGTCGGACGCCGCCCTGTCGTGCCGCGTCCCACTCGGCCAGCCCCTCGGTGACCAACTCGGCGTTGGACGCGGCCCGGCGGCCGTCCGGCAGGAACAGGGTGTCCTCCAGGCCGATGCGGGCCGGGAGGCCCAGCCGGCCGGCCAGCCGCAGGACCGGCCAGGCACCGGCGTCCTCGCCGTGCAGCAGGACGGGGCGGCCGTGGGCCGTGCCGAGTGCGGTCAGCAGGGCGTGCGCGGTGTCCTCCGCGGTCGCCGGGTCGGTGTCCGTGACCTCCGCCAGGACCCGCAGCACCTTCGGCCCGAGCGGTGAGCGCAGGAACCGGGCCGCGCCATCCGTGCCCGACCAGATACCGGCCTCCACACCCACCCCGCGCTCGATCAAGGCGGCGGCGACCTCCTCGGCGCCCGGCTCGTGCCAGTTGACCGAGGCGTGGTCGGGCAGGATCGTCCAGCTCCGTACCCGGGCCGCCCGGGCGACGGGATCGGGCTCGGCCCAGGCGCCCGTCGTCACGCCGACCGGCACCGACGCCGGCACCCGTGCGCGTATCGCCTCCAGCGTGGCCGCGAGCACGCGGGGCGACAACGAGTCCTGTCCGCACGGTGTCTTGGGATGGACATGGACATCCGTGGCCCCGGCGGACACCGCCGCCGCGACGGATTCGGCGAGCGCCTCCGGCGACAGCGGCACCACCGCGCCGTCGACGCTGCCACGGGCTCCGTTCACACACACCTGCACCATTCCCCCATGGTGCGGGGCGCCACTGACAACACCCGCGGGCCGCGAGGCCCGAACGGGCCGTCGGAGGTGCGGCATCCCCGGCACACCTCCGCGGTCGGTCAGGGGGTGTCGTTCGGATCCTGCCGGGGTCGCGGGGTCTGGCACGCTCATCTGCGGCGTTGTCGTCGGTTGCCAGGGCTCCGCCCTGTCGCCCTCCTCCGCCTTGCAGCTGCACGCACCAGACCCCGCTCGGGTGAGTCGCAAGGCACCGTTGCCCGGAGCCGGCCTGATCCGAACGACACCCCCTACGCCGTCATCAGCAACCGACCCCGCCGGGCGTCCGCCAGCGCGTCGGGGGTGAGGACGGGCCGCGGGACCAGGATCCCGCAGTCCGTGCAGACCGGTCCCGTCGAGGGTTCGTGGTCCAGGTCGTACTTCCAGACGAGGCGCTCCCCGTCGCACACCGGGCACACGGACCCCGGTTCACGCTCCAGTGCGGAGATCAGGCCGCGCAGCACCTCCGCCAGCGGCCCGTCGGGATGGACGCGGGGGTCGTCGCACCAGGCGACCCCGAAACCGCCCCAGGTCAGCCGGTGCCAGTCGTCCACGCTGCCCGGCCTGCGCAGCCCGTCGTGCTTCTCCTTCCTGCGCCGCTCGGCGAATCCGACCTCGTAGGCCAGCCACACCGAACGCGCCGCCTCCAGCTCCTCCAGTGCGGCCACGAGCCGCGCTGGGTCGGGGGAGCGGTCCTCGGGTCCGAACCCGGCCCGGGAGCACAGATGGTCCCAGGTCGCCCTGTGCCCATAAGGGGCGAACCGCTCAAGGCACTTGCGCAGCGAATAGCGCCGTAGCGCCAGGTCGCACCGTGGATCGCGGACCTGTCTCGCCAGACTCCGGAAACCGGCCATCGCCCTGCACCTCCGTCACACCTGCACCTGTACTTCGGTCACTTCGGCGTCGTCGAACGGACGTCGCCGAATAGACGTATCGACACGCGATTCGGCTCCATCCGATTTCCGATGCCCCTCATAAGCCGATCCACCCGCTCAAAAAAAGTGACGCGTGTTCATCTTCCAACTCGGGGATACCGGCGGTAACGTCCGGCGCACCCCACGTCGGGAGGAGCTGCCATGCCACGGCGCACCCCACGCAACGCCCTCGACAGACTGAGAACTCCCCGCGGCTTCCACGGGTTCCTGAAGGGCGCGTCCGTATGCGCCCTTATTGCCGGCCTTTTGTCGCCGCTTTCCCCCGCGATGGCCGCCGGAACGGCTCCCACCTCGGAAAAGACCACACCGGCGACAGCCGGAACGATCTCGAAAGCGGCGGCCAACGACCACTGCGGCGGCCAGTGTTCCGACATCCTGCCGCCCGGTCAGAACGGCAACGCCACCCTCGCCCAGATCCTCCTCAACCAGGCCTTCGGCACCCAGCCCGCCCACGCCGAGGACCAGCTCGGGCCCTACGCCGGCCTCGCCACCGGCTACTCCGGCCTCACCAACGACAAGATCAACACCTTCTTCAACGACGCCTCCTTCGGCGTCCCCGACGGCCAGGTGGCCTCCACCGTCCGCCCGGCGGGGCGCGGCGACGTGACCATCGTCCGCGACAAGAGGACCGGTGTGCCGCACATCACCGGCACCACCCGCTACGGCACCGAGTTCGGCGCCGGCTACGCGGCGGCCCAGGACCGGCTGTGGCTGATGGACCTCTTCCGGCACGTCGGACGCGGCCAGTTGACCCCCTTCGCCGGCGGCGCCCCCGCCAACCAGGGACTGGAGCAGCAGTTCTGGCGCAGCGCCCCGTACACCGAGGCCGAACTGGCGGCCCAGATCGAGAGCGCCGCCGCCAAGGCCGGCGAGCGCGGCGAACTGGCCCTGGCCGACGTGGACGCCTACGTCGCCGGCATCAACGCCTACATCGACGCCTCCGACAAGGGCCGCTACTTCCCCGGCGAGTACGTCCTGACCGGCCACAAGAACGCCATCACCAACGCCGGCACCATCGAGCACTTCAAGCGCACCGACCTGATCGCGCTGGCCTCCGTCATCGGATCCCTCTTCGGCGCCGGCGGCGGCGGCGAGGTCAGCAACGCGCTCTCGCTGCTCGCCGCCCAGGAGAAGTACGGCGTGGCCGAGGGCACGAAGGTCTGGGAGTCCTTCCGCCAGCGCAACGACCCCGAGGCGGTCCTCACCCAGCACGCCGGCAGCTTCCCGTACCTGCCCAAGCCGGACGACCCGCAGGGTCGCGCCCTGCCCGACGCCGGCTCGGTCGAGGCGGAACCGCTGGTGTACGACCGTACGGGCAGCGCCGCCGCGTCGAGCGCGACCGGCGCCTCGGCCACTGCGGCGGACGCGGCCGTGACCTCGGCCCGGCGCGGTATGTCCAACGCCCTCGTCGTCAGCGGCGAGCACACCGAGAGCGGCCACCCGGTCGCCGTCTTCGGCCCGCAGACCGGCTACTTCGCGCCGCAGCTCCTCATGCTCCAGGAGATCCAGGGCCCGGGCATCAGCGCCCGCGGCGCCTCCTTCGCGGGCCTGAGCATGTACGTCGAACTCGGCCGCGGGCAGGACTACGCGTGGAGCGCGACCACCTCCGGCCAGGACATCATCGACACCTACGCGGTCGAACTGTGCCAGGACGACTACCACTACCTCTACCGCGGCACCTGCACGCCGATGGAGAAGATCGAGCGGAAGAACGCCTGGAAGCCGACCGTCGCCGACTCCACCGCGGCCGGCTCCTACACGATGCGGGTCTGGCGCACGAAGTACGGCCCGGTCGAGTACCGCGCCACGGTCGGCGGCAAGAAGGTCGCCTACACCAGCCTGCGCTCCTCATTCATGCACGAGGCCGACTCGATCATCGGCTTCCAGATGCTCAACGACCCCGAGTACCTGAACGGCCCCGAGCGCTTCCGGAGCGCCGTCCAGAACATCAACTACACCTTCAACTGGTTCTACGCCGACTCCGAGCACACCGCGTACTACAACAGCGGCGACAACCCGGTACGGGCCGACGGCGTCGACGCCGACTTCCCGGTCTGGGCGCGAGCGGCGCACGAGTGGAAGGACTGGGACCCGGCCGCCAACACGGCCGAGTACACACCGGCGTCCGCCCACCCCCAGTCCCTCGACCAGGACTACTACGTCTCCTGGAACAACAAACAGGCCAGGGACTACGCCACCGCGCCCTGGGGCAACGGCTCCGTCCACCGCGGCGACCTCCTCGACGACCGCGTGAAGAAGCTGGTCGCCGACGGCGGCGTCACCCGCGCCGCACTGGTGAAGGCCATGGCCGAGGCGGGCCTCGCCGACCTGCGGGCCGAGGACGTACTGCCGGACCTGCTGAAGGTGATCGGCTCCGCGCCGGTGACCGACCCCGCGGCCGAGGAGGCCGTGGACCGGCTCAAGGCGTGGCACGCGGCGGGCGCCCTGCGCACGGAGACCTCGGCCGGCTCAAAGAAGTACGCCCACGCCGACGCGATCCGCACCCTGGACGCCTGGTGGCCGCTGCTGGTGAAGGCCGAGTTCGAACCGGGCCTCGGCAGCGACCTGTACAACGCCTTCACCCGCAACCTGCCCGTCGACGAGTCCCCGTCCGCCGCGCACGGCCCGACCGGCGCACACGCCGGCAGCGCCTTCCAGTACGGCTGGTGGAGCTATGTCGACAAGGACATCCGGTCCGTGCTCGGCGAGTCCGTCCAGGGACCGCTCGCGCGCGCGTACTGCGGCGACGGCGACCTCGCCGCCTGCCGGGACACGCTGCTCTCCACCCTGAAGGAGGCGGCGGGCCGGACGCCCGCCCAGGTCTATCCCGGCGACGACAACTGCTCGGCGGGCGACCAGTGGTGTGCCGACTCGGTGATCCACCGCACGCTGGGCGGCATCAAGCACGGCGGGATCAGCTGGCAGAACCGGCCGACCTACCAGCAGGTCGTGGAGTTCACGTCCCACCGGTGACCGGCCGGTCGCACGGTCACCTGTAGAGGAGGTACTGGCGGCGCGTCCCGCGGAACGCCGCCAGTTCCTTCGCCCAGCCGCCCACCACCTCGTCGGTGTCCGCGCCCGCGTCGATCATCGTGCGCACCTGCGTGGAGCCGGTGAGTTTGTCGATCCAGTTGTCCGACCGCCAGGCGAAGCCGTCCCAGGTCCGCTTTGCGGTCACCAGGAGGGCGATCCCGGTGCGCACCGGGTCGAAGGCGGCCCGGTCGTGCACATGGAGCTGCACGCCGCCGACGGTCTTCCCCTGGAACTTGGAGAAGGTGGGCGCGAAGTACGCCTCCCTGAAGCGCACGCCGGGCAGGTCGAGGCCGTTCGCGGCGGCGGCCCAGCTCCCGTCGATGCCCTCCGCCCCGATCAGCTCGAACGGGCGGGTGGTGCCGCGCCCCTCCGACAGGTTGGTGCCTTCGAACAGACACGTGCCCGAGTAGACGAGCGCGCACTCCGGCGTCGGCATGTTGGGGCTCGGCGGCACCCAGGGCAGCCCGGAGGCGTCGAAGAACTCCGAGCGCTTCCAGCCGGACATCGGCACCGTCTCCAGCGGCACCGGCGACGTCAGGAACTCGCCGTTGAAGAGCCGCGCCAGCTCGGCGACCGTCATGCCGTGCGCCTGGGCGATCGGCTGCCGGCCGACGAAGGTCGCGAACTCCTTGTGCAGGATGGGGCCGAGAGCCGCCCGCCCGGTCACCGGGTTCGGCCGGTCCAGGACCACGAACCGCTTGCCCGCGAGCCGGGCCGACTCCATGCAGTCGAACAGCGTCCAGATGTACGTGTAGAAGCGCGCGCCGACGTCCTGGATGTCGAAGACGACGGTGTCCACGCCGGACGCGGTGAAGATGTCCGCGAGCGGCTGTCCGCTCTTCAGGTACGTGTCGTAGACCGGCAGCCCGGTCGCGGGGTCGTCGTAGCGGCCCTCGGAGCCGCCCGCCTGCGCGGTGCCGCGGAAGCCGTGCTCGGGACCGAAGACGGCGGTCAGGTCCACGCGGTCGTCGGCGTGCATGACGTCGACGATGTGGCGTACGTCCCGGGTGATGCCGGTCGGGTTGGTGACGACGCCGACCTTCTGTCCGTCGAGGAGGGCGTAGCCGCCGTCGGCGAGGCGCTCGAAGCCGGTGCGCAGCCGGCGGCCGCCGTGGCCTCCGGGTGCCGCCTGTGCCGTGCCGGTCGTGGCGGCCGTGGCGGTGGCCGCCACCGCGGCCGTCGTGGCGAGCAGGTTCCGTCTGGACAGCGTCATGCGGTGACCTCCGTGATCGCGGCGGGTGTCATGCGCACGCACGCTAACCCGCGCCGCGTGCCGCACGGAATGGAGTAGACCGCGGTTCGCCTCTTCCGTCGCACATACCGACTGGTTAGTCTGGCGCTGCGGCAGAGCCCGCATGTGGTGGCGCAGCCGTGTCGCAGCCGTGTCGAAGGAGACCGATGGTGGAAACCGTGCAGGATGCCGGAGTCGTCGTCACCGGAGCGGGAGGCGGCATCGGTGCCGCGCTGGCCCGCCGCTTCGCCGCCGAGGGCGCCCGGGTCGTCGTCAACGACCTGGACGCCGACCGGGCCGAGGCCGTCGCCGACGAGATCGGCGGCATCGCGGTCCCGGGCGACGCCTCCACGATCGTCACCGAGGCGCGCGAGGCGCTCGGCGGCACGGTCGACGTGTACTGCGCCAACGCGGGCGTCGGCTCCGGGGGTTCCGAGGCGGCCGAGGAGGCCGTCTGGGCGCTCGCCTGGGACGTCAACGTCATGGCACACGTACGGGCGGCCCACGAACTGATCCCGGACTGGCTGGAGCGCGGCAGCGGCCGTTTCGTCTCCACCGTCTCGGCCGCCGGACTGCTCACCATGATCGGCGCCGCGCCCTACAGCGTCACCAAGCACGGCGCCTATGCCTTCGCCGAGTGGCTGTCCCTCACGTACCGCCACCGCGGGGTCAAGGTGCACGCCATCTGCCCGCAGGGCGTGCGCACCGACATGCTCACCGCGAGCGGCAGCGCGGGCGAACTGGTGCTCCAGCCCACCGCGATCGAGCCGCAGGACGTCGCGGACGCCCTCTTCAAGGGCATCGAGGAGGACCGCTTCCTGATCCTGCCGCACCCCGAGGTCGCCGAGTACTACCAGGCCCGCGCCGCCGAGCCCGACCGCTGGCTGCACGGCATGAACCGGCTCCAGCGGCAGTGGGAGGAGGCGACGGCCCGATGACCGGCTCCCGTTACGCGGCCAAGCCCTGGCTGGACCTGCTGACCGACGCCCAGAAGGCCCCGCTCGACCCGGACGCCTCCCTGGTGCACGCCCTGCGCCGGGCCGCCGCCGAGGCTCCCGACCGCGCCTTCCTCGCCTACTTCGACGGCCGCCTCACCTACCGCGAGGTGGACGAGCTGAGCGACTCCGTCGCCGGGCACCTCGCCGCGCGCGGCCTGGAGCGCGGCGAGCGGGTCGCGGTCCTGCTGCAGAACTCGCCGCACTTCGTGCTCGCCGTCCTCGGCGCCTGGAAGGCGGGCGCGGTCGTCGTGCCCGTCAACCCCATGTACAAGTCGGGGGAGGTCGGCCACGTCCTGCGGGACGGCGAGGTGGCCGCGCTGATCTGCTCCGACCGGGCCTGGGAGTCGTACCTGCGCGAGACGGCGGCCCACTCGCCGGTGCGGATCGTGCTCACGGGGTGCGAGTTGGACTTCCAGACCCGTCAGGACGCGCGCGTGCTGACCTTCGAGCGGCTGCCGGGCGCCACCGACGCCGACGACCTCGCGGAGGCCGCCCGCGCCGGACACGAGGCTCCGGCCGGCCGGGACCCCGAGCCCGGCGACACCGCGCTCATCAGCTACACCTCGGGCACCAGCGGCACGCCCAAGGGCGCCACCAACACGCACCGCAACATCATGTACAACGCGGAGCGGCAGCGCACCGGGCTCGGTCTGCCCGAGGCGCCGGTCTACTTCGCGCTGGCGCCGCTGTTCCACATCACCGGCATGGTCTGCGAGTTCGGCGCCTGCCTGAACAGCGTGGGCACCCTCGTCCTGGCGTACCGCTTCGAGGCGGGTGTCGTGCTGGACGCCTTCGCCGAGCACCGGCCGCACTACACGGTCGGCCCGTCCACCGCCTTCATGGCGCTGGCCGCCCATCCGTCCGTCACCCGCGAGCACTTCGCCTCCTTCGCCAACATCTCCTCCGGCGGCGCCCCACTGCCGCCCGCCCTGGTGGAGAAGTTCCGCGCGGGCTTCGGGCCGTACATCCGCAACGGCTACGGACTCACCGAGTGCACCGCTCCCTGCGCCTCCGTACCGCCCCACCTGGAGGCGCCCGTCGACCCGGTCTCCGGGACGCTCGCCGTCGGCGTGCCCGGCCCCGAGACGGTCGTCCGGATCGTCGACGAGCAGGGCGCCGAGGTGCCCTTCGGGGAGCAGGGCGAGATCGTCGTCAGCGGTCCGCAGGTCGTCCCCGGCTACTGGCGGCGCCCCGACGCCACCGCCGAGACCTTCCCCGGCGGCGAGCTGCGCACCGGCGACATCGGCTTCATGGACGCCCAGGGGTGGCTCTACGTCGTCGACCGCAAGAAGGACATGATCAACGCCTCCGGCTTCAAGGTCTGGCCGCGCGAGGTCGAGGACGTCCTCTACACCCACCCGGCGGTGCGCGAGGCCGCCGTCGTCGGCGTGCCCGACGGGTACCGCGGGGAGACCGTCAAGGCGTACATCAGCCTCCGTCCGGGTGCCGAGACGGACCCGGACGCGCTCGCCGCGTACTGCGAGGAGAGACTGGCCGCCTACAAATACCCGCGTCAGGTGGAGATCCTGCCCGAGTTGCCGAAGACGGCGAGTGGGAAGATCCTCCGTCGGGAACTGCGTTCCCGTAGGCACGACGACGGACAGTGAAGACGGACAGTCAAGAACGGAAAGGCAGGTGACGGCAGTGCCCAGGACCACGGACGGGGACGGCACTCCGGTGCCGCAGCGGCTCCTGGCCGCCGCCACCCGGCTCTTCGCGGAGCAGGGCTACGACCGCACCTCGGTACAGGAGATCGTGGAGGCGGCCGGCGTCACCAAGGGAGCGCTGTACCACTACTTCGGCTCCAAGGACGACCTCCTGCACGAAATCTACGCGCGCGTGCTGCGCCTCCAGCAGGAACGCCTGGACGCGTTCGCGGACTCCGGCGATCCGGTCGAGAAGCGGGTGCGGGACGCGGCGGCCGACGTCGTCGTCACGACCATCGACAACCTCGACGACGCGTCGATCTTCTTCCGCTCCATGCACCAGCTGAGCCCGGAGAAGAACAAGCAGGTGCGCGCGGAGCGCCGGCGGTACCACGAGCGCTTCCGGGCGCTCATCGAGGAGGGCCAGCAGGCCGGCGTCTTCACCAAGGAGTCCCCGGCCGACCTGGTGGTGGACTACCACTTCGGCTCCGTCCACCACCTGTCCACCTGGTACCGGCCCGACGGCCCGCTCGGCCCGCAGGAGGTCGCCGACCACCTGGCCGACCTGCTGCTGCGGGCACTGCGGCCGTGAGGTGACGGCCCCCCCCGGGTCCCGGGGGGCGCCGCCTCGCTCAGAGGTACTTCTTGATCTCCCGGCGTGCCAGCGAGCGCTGGTGGACCTCGTCCGGGCCGTCGGCGATCATCAGCGTCCGGGCGCCCGCGTACAGCTCGGCCAGCGGGAAGTCCTGGCTCACGCCGCCCGCGCCGTGCAGCTGGATCGCCCGGTCGATGATGTCGACCACCGCGCGGGGCGTGGCGATCTTGATGGCCTGGATCTCGGTGTGGGCGCCCCGGTTGCCGACGGTGTCCATCAGCCAGGCGGTCTTCAGGACGAGGAGCCGCAGCTGCTCGACGGTGACGCGCGCGTCCGCGATCCAGTTGTGCACCACGCCCTGCTGGGCCAGCGCCTTGCCGAACGCGTCGCGGGACACCGCGCGGCGGCACATCAGCTCGATGGCCCGCTCGGCCATGCCGATCAGCCGCATGCAGTGGTGGATACGGCCCGGACCGAGGCGGGCCTGGGCGATGGCGAAGCCGCCGCCCTCCTCGCCGATCAGGTTCGACACCGGCACGCGCGCGTGGTCGAAGGTCACCTCGGCGTGGCCGCCGTGGTAGTGGTCCTCGTAGCCGAAGACCTGCATGGCCCGGTCGACGGTGACGCCCGGTGTGTCCCGCGGGACCAGCACCATGGACTGCTGGCGGCGGATGTCCTCGCCGTCCGGGTCGGTCTTGCCCATCACGATGAAGATCTGGCAGTCCGGGTTCATCGCCCCGGAGATGTACCACTTGCGGCCCGTGATGACGTACTCGTCGCCGTCGCGCTCGATGTGCGTGGTGATGTTCGTGGCGTCGGAGGAGGCCACGTCCGGCTCCGTCATCGCGAACGCCGAGCGGATCTCACCGGCGAGCAGTGGCTGGAGCCACTGCTTCTTCTGCGCCTCGTCGGCGAACTGGGTCAGCACCTCCATGTTCCCGGTGTCCGGCGCCGCGCAGTTCGTCGCCGTCGGCGCCAGGTGCGGGCTGCGGCCGGTGATCTCGGCGAGCGGCGCGTACTGGAGGTTGGTGAGGCCGGCGCCGTGCTCGGCGTCGGGGAGGAAGAGGTTCCACAGGCCCTGGCGGCGGGCCTCGGCCTTCAGGTCCGCCACGACCTGCGGGGTGTCCCAGGGGGAGGCGAGCCGGGCCCGCTGCTCGTGGGCGACCTGCTCGGCCGGGTAGACGTACTCGTCCATGAAGGCGAGCAGCTTGGCGCGGAGTTCGTCGGTGCGTGCGTCGAACGCGAAGTCCATGACGGTTCAGCCTTCCTGAAGGGTGGTCAAGCCGTGCTCGATGAAGACGGGGACGAGGTCGCCGATGCGGTCGAAGCCGCGGCCGACGGTCTGGCCCAGCGTGTAGCGGTAGTGGATGCCCTCCAGGATCACGGCGAGCTTGAACCAGGCGAACGCCGTGTACCAGGCGACGGCGGACACGTCGCGCCCCGAGCGCGCGGCGTACCGCTCGATCAGCTCGGCGGGGGCGGGGTGGCCGGGGGCCTGGGCCGTGGTGGAGACGGGGGAGTCGGGCATGCCGAGCGGCATGCTGTACATCACCAGCAGGCCGAGGTCGGTGAGCGGGTCGCCGAGGGTGGACATCTCCCAGTCGAGGATCGCGTTGATCTCGTCCCGGTCGCCGCCGATCAGGACGTTGTCCAGGCGGTAGTCGCCGTGCACGACGGTCGGGGCGGGGGAGCGGGGCAGTTCCCGGCCGAGGGTGGCGTGCAACTCGTCGATGCCGGCCAGGTCGCGGTTGCGGGAGGCGTCCAGCTGCTTGGCCCAGCGGCGCAGCTGGCGGTCCAGGAAGCCCTCGGGGCGGCCGAAGTCGCCCAGGCCCACGGCGGCGGGGTCCACCGCGTGCAGCTCGACGAGCGTGTCGACCAGGTTCAGCACGGCGGCCCGGGTGCGCTCGGGGCCGAGCGGGGCGAGCTGGTCGGCGGTGCGGTAGGGGGTGCCCTCGACGAACTCCATGACGTAGAAGGGCGACCCGATGACCTCCTCGTCCTCGCAGAGGAGGACCGGGCGCGGCACCGGTACGTCCGTCGGGTGCAGGGCGCTGATGACACGGTGCTCGCGCTTCATGTCGTGCGCGGTGGCCAGGACATGGCCGAGCGGGGGTCGTCGTACGACCCAGCGCGCGGTACCGTCCGAGACCGCGTAGGTGAGGTTCGACCGTCCGCCTTCGATCAGCCGGCCGGACAGCGGGCCGGTCACCAGGCCGGGCCGCTCGCGGTCGAGCAGGCCGCGCAACCGGTCGAGATCGAGTCCGGGCGGGTGGTCGGGGCTCATCGTCGCTCCTACGGGCAGGTGAACAGTACCCGACTCATGATGCCGACCGGTCGGTATGCCGTCCAGTAGGGGAGCGGAACGTGATCGGCGCCACGATAGGACGACGGCTCCCCGCGCGGGGGCGCGGGGAGCCGTCGGGTGGGGGGTGATGTGCGGGTATGGGTGGGTCTGGGGGGTGGGTGGTGGTGTGGGGCGGGGTGGGTCGCCGTTGTCAGTGGTCGTCCCAGTGGCCGTCGTGGGCGGCGTGGCGGTGGCCGTCGTGCAGGTAGTCGACGTGGTCGCCGTGGGGGACGCCCGCGTGTCCGCAGCCTTCGCCGTGCCGGTGGTCGTGGCTCTCGTGCGTGGTGTGCCCGGAGGGCTCGCACTCGTCCCAGTGGCCGCTGTGCTGCCGGTGCAGGTGCCCGTCGTGCGCGTAGTCGACGTGGTCGCCGTGGGGCACCTCTGTGTGGCCGCAGTCCGGGCCGTGGTCATGAGCGTGGTCCTGGGCGGGGTGTTCCTGGTGGAGAGTGGTCATGGCCTCACCTTATCGGTGCATATCCGGACATTCAGCTTGCGTGGTGTCCGGGTACCCCGGAGGGTCGGAGCCATGAAGGCGATCAGTTACGCACGGTACGGCGGTCCCGAGACTCTGGAGTACGGGGACGTCCCGGATCCGCGGGTCGGGCCCGACTCGG
The DNA here is from genome assembly GCF_031597775.1 of Streptomyces sp. BB1-1-1. Classification (NCBI taxonomy): domain Bacteria; kingdom Bacillati; phylum Actinomycetota; class Actinomycetes; order Kitasatosporales; family Streptomycetaceae; genus Streptomyces; species Streptomyces sp. BB1-1-1. Next base: position 6,783,888 of record NZ_CP134203.1, read on the forward strand.
TGCTCGTGAAGGTGCGGGCCGCCGCCGTCAATCCCGTCGACTGGAAGTGCCGCGACGGCCATCTCGACGCCATCCTCCAGCCCGTCTTCCCCGTGATTCCCGGGTGGGACGTCTCGGGGGTCGTCGTGCGGCCCGGGGCCTCCGTCACGGAGTACGCCGTCGGGGACGAGGTCATCGGCTACGTCCGTGAGGACTTCCTGTCCCGGGGGACCTTCGCCGAGTACGTCGCGGCGCCCGTGCGCACCCTCGCGCGCAAGCCGCGCAACCTCACCTACGAGGAGGCGGCCGGACTGCCGCTGACCGGGCTGACCGCGTACCAGGTGCTGGTGAAGGCGCTGGAGGTGAAGCGGGGCGAGACCGTCCTCGTGCACGCGGCCGCGGGCGGGGTCGGCTCGATCGCCGTGCAACTCGGGCGGCATCTCGGGGCGCGGGTCATCGGTACGGCGAGCGAGCGCAACCATGACTTCGTGCGAGGGCTGGGCGCGGAGCCGGTTTCGTACGGGGAGGGGCTGGCCGAACGGGTGCGGGGGCTGGCGCCCGAGGGTGTGGACGCGGTGTTCGACACGGTCGGCGGCGAGACGCTGACGGTCTCGGCGAACCTGCTCGCCACCGAGGGGCGCCTCGTGTCGATCGCCGACGCGGACGTCGTCGAGTACGGCGGGCGGTACCTCTTCGTGCGTCCCGACGCGGCGGATCTGCTGCGGTTGAGTGAGCTGGCGGAGCAGGGGGTCGTGAGCGTGCACGTGTCGGAGGCGTTTCCGTTGGAGCGGGCGGCGGACGCGCATCGGTTGAACCAGGAGGGGCGGACTCGGGGGAAGATCGTGGTGACGGTGGGGTGGGAGTAGCGGGGCGCGGGGCGCGGGGGGGGCGTTCACCGGGTCTAGAAGACGAGGAACGCGCCGCACACCGCCAGTGCCACCGTGCACAGGGTGGCCGCCGTGGCGTACGGAGGGGTCAGGGCGCGGGGTCTGTTCGTCGAGGCCAGGGTGCGGATGCGGCCGTGGGCGATGCGCAGGAAAGTAAGCCAGAGAGCGCAGCACAGGGTGCCCGCGACGATCGTGGCGGGGGTCGCGCCGCCGTGCAGTGCGGTCTTCGCGGCGAGTACGGCCACGACGGTGCCGGACAGGGTCGTGCGGCGCCAGGCGAGTCTTGTGCGTTCGGGCTGGAGTCCGGGGTCACGGCCTGGGTCGGCCGGGTCGGCCGGGTCGGCGTCCGGGTCCGGGGCGGCGCTCATGCTCAGCCCTCCCATCCGACGAGGACCACGAGGACCATCGCCACGGCGACCACGGCGACGACCAGGCTGAGCAGGGCCGGGAAGCGGGAGACGGGGAGGTCGTCGCCGCGGCGCATGGCCCGTTCGCAGCGCACCCAGTGGTTCACCGCGCGCAGCGAACACAACACGCCGGCCGCGAGCAGCGCCAGCGCGAGGCCCACCCGCCAGCCCCAGCGCAGGTCGGGCAGGAACTGGTCCACCGCGAAGCCGCCGCCGATCAGGGCGAGAGCGGTGCGCAGCCAGGCGAGGAAGGTGCGCTCGTTCGCCAGGGAGAACCGGTAGTCGGGGGTGCTGCCCTCCCGCCGGATCTCCTCGGGCGCGAACCAGAGCCGGGCGTTCCGCACGAATTCGATCACGCGGGGACCCTATCGGGCGGACACGGAATGCCTGCGGCGGCCTGCGCGGGTTTGGTGGGGGTTCGGGTAGCGCGTTCTGTTTCGTCGTGGGTCGGGGCGCGCCGGGGGGTGTCCGTCCTCGGAACGGCGCGGAATCGGTCGGCCACAGAAGTGCCGTCTGTTGACGCGCCAACCGCTGCGGGCGAACACCCCCCGACACGCCCCTCCACGCCGCACGCGGCTCTCCGTCCAGCCCCGCGTAGCTGCGGGCAGTCGTGTGCCGCCCCCCCAGCTGCGGGCAGTCGTGCCGCTGGGGCGGCACGGGTGGGCGCAGCGGCACCCCGTAGCGCCGGGCCGCGCGACCCACCCCCGGCCCGCACCGTCACGACCTGCACGTCACCCCCGCCAAGCCCGCAGCCGCGCATACGCGTCCAACCCGTCCGGCACCCACTCCCACTCCCCGAGGCGCCGTTCCACCTCCGTCTCCGTGAGGAACCCGTGCCAGGCCACCTCCTCCACCTGCGGAGCAACCGGCCCATCGCAGCGCACCTCGTACACCGCCGACCACCAGGTCCGCCCGGCGCCGTCGTCGTACAGGAACTTGAAGAGGAACTCCGGGCGCGGCAGCCCCGTCACCCCCAGTTCCTCCTCCGCCTCCCGCAGTGCCGCGTCGTCGTAGGACTCGCCCGCGCCCACCACCCCGCCGACGAACATGTCGTACAGGGATGGAAACACCAGCTTCGTCGCCGTGCGGCGGTGGACGAAGACGCGTCCGGCCGGATCCCGGGCGAACACGAACACGCAGCGGTGACGCAAGCCCTGGGCGTACGCGTCGCCCCGCCGGGCCTGCCCGGTGACGCGGTCGTTCTCGTCGACGATGTCGAGGATCTCGTCAGCAGCGCTCATCCGTCCATCCAAGCAGCGGCCACGTCCTCGCCGAGGAAATGGGGAGGGGGTGGTGTGGCGGTATGGGGCAAGTTCCTTTGGTCTCAGGTCAGTTGACGCGTGTAACGGGATGCCGGGCCTTGACGGAAAGCGTTGGCTGCCGCTTTGCTGTGCGTGATCAGTTCATGGCAGACCGGCTACGACGACCTACCGCGTCGCGTGAGGAAGTTTCCCGCGGTGTCCCCACCTCCGCCTCCCCTCGGCCGCGGCCGCAAACGCGCGGCCCAGGCCTTCGACGACGCCCTCGACGACGCCGAACTCGCCTCCGCCCGTGCCGCGTTGGCCCAGGGTCGATGGCAGTCCGCCCGCTCCCTGCTGGTCCACACGGGGGACGACTGGGACCGCCGCGGGCACCGGGTGACCGTGCTCGCCAAGGAGCCCTACAGCGCCCCCTGGGCCCGCGAGTGGCTGCTGGCCGAGCCCGATTCCGCCGACGCCTCGATACTGCTCGCCCTCGCCCTGGTCCACCGCGCCCTGCGCGGCAAGGAGAAGCCCGCCCGGGTCCGGGAGATGTGCCGGGAGGCCGCCGCGCTCGTCCCGAACGATCCGACGCCCTGGCTCGGGCTTCTCCTGCTGGAGCGCTCGCTCGGCGCGGTGGACGAGGTCGTCCGGGTCTTCGAGGCGGTGCGGGCGCGATACGCCGATCACCACCACGCCCATCACCTGATGGTGGCCCGGCTCGCCGAACGCGGCGGCGACGGCGGTGCCGACCCGCTGCACGAGGTGTACGACTTCGCCAACTGGGCGGCCGAGCAGGCCCCCGCCGACTCCCCGCTGGCCATCCTCCCGGTCGTCGCGCACGCCGAGCGCTACCGCGTGCTCGCCGCCGCCGGCCACGAGTCCGCCGACCCGAACGCCTGTGGCCACTGGGTCGGCCGCCGTGCCCGGCTGGTGATGAAGGCGGCCTTCGACTGGTGGCTGGAGTGGGAGCAGGACGGCCACCCGCGCCGGCTGATCGACCTCAACTTCCTCGCCCACGCCAAATACTGCGAGGGCCGCGGCGCCGAGGCCGCCGCCCTGTTCCACCGCATCGGCGAACATGTCACGCCCGCCCCCTGGTCGTACCCGGACCGCGACCCGTACGCCGCCTTCCGAGCCGCCCGCGCGAGTGCGCTCGGCACGGCCTGACACCCCCGACGAACGAGAGAAGGACGTCCTCCGATGACCACGGGCAGTTCGAGCAGGAGCAGATCCGCGAGCGGTGGCGCCATCAGCACCTTCAAGGGGCAGGAGCGGGCGCTGCGCGCCGACCGGCTCGGTACCGGGGGCCTGCTTCTCTCCGTGCTGGCCGCCACCGCCCCGCTGATGGTGGTCGCCGGGGTCATGCCCACCACGTTCGCGGTGATGGGCATCGTCGGGCAGCCGCTGCTCTTCGTGCTGCTGGGCGTGGTGCTGATCCTGTTCAGCATCGGGTACGCCGAGATGAGCCGGCACGTCCACAACGCTGGGGCCTTCTACGCGTACATCTCCCGCGGACTCGGCGGCACCGCCGGCGCGAGCGCCGCCATGGTCGCGCTGGTCGCCTACAACGCACTCCAGGTCGGCATCTACGGCATCTTCGGCTTCGAGGTCTCCGGGCTCCTGGCCACCTACGCCGACCTGGAGGTCGCCTGGTGGATACCGGCGCTGCTGGCCGTGCTCGCGGTCGGCACGCTGGGCTGGCTGAAGATCGACGTCAACGCGCGCGTGCTGGGTGTTCTGCTGCTCATCGAGGTCGCGCTCGTGGTCGTGTTCGACATCGCCGCCGTCGCCGATCCGGGAGCGCAGGGGCTGTCGCTGCACGCCTTCAACCCCGACACCCTGACGGGAGCGGGCGTGGGGACCGCGCTGTGCTTCTGCATCGCCGCCTTCCTCGGCTTCGAGCAGGCGCCCGTGTACGCCGAGGAGACCAGCCGGCCGCACGTGCTCGTGCCGCGTGTCATGTTCCTCGCGGTGGGCGGGGTCGCGGTCTTCTTCGCGCTCAGCAGCTGGGCCCTGACCGTCGCCACCGGACCCGACAAGATCGTCGGCACCGCGCAGGAGCAGAGCGCCGGGCTCCTGTTCTTCCTCACCGAGGACCGGCTGGGCGGTACCTTCACCGACGTTCTGCACGTGCTCTTCGTGACCGGCATGTTCGCCGCTCTGCTCAGCTTCCACAACGTCGTCGCCCGGTACGCCTTCGCCATGGGGCGGGAGGGGCTGCTGCCCGCCGCCTTCGGGCGGACCAGCGGCTCCAGCGGCGCCCCGGGCACCGGCTCGCTGCTCCAGACCGCCGTGTCCGCGGTCGTGGTCATCGGCTTCGCGATCGCCGACGACAAGCCGAACGGCGACCCGACCCAGCCCGTGCTGCACCTGTTCACCTGGGGCGGCAACATCGGCGCCCTCGGCGTGATCGTGCTGATGGCCGCGGCCTCGTTCTCCGTCGTCGCCTTCTTCGTCCGCCGTGGCGCCGCCGGCACCCAGGGCGTGCGGCTGGCCACCTCCACCGTCGCGGGCGTGGCCCTCGTGGTGATCGCCGGTTACACGGTCAAGGACTTCGACGTCCTGGTCGGCGCGGGCCCCGACTCCTCCCTGAGCTGGATGCTGCCCGGCATCATCGGCCTCGCCGCGATCGCGGGCCTCGTCCAGGGCCTCGTCCTGCGCTCCCGCGCACCCGAGCGGCACGCCCGCATCGGCCAGGGCAACGAGGCGTTCCAGCTGGACAAGGCGGCGTCCTCCTGACCCTCACGGGGACGCCGAGGGTGTGAGATCCGGGGCGGCGAGCGTGAAGGCGCCCTCCCGGGCCACCTCCGTACCGCCGTACCGGACGCGCACGTCGACCGGCGTTCCGGGGGCGGCGGACAAGGGCGGAAGCGTGACGGTGAGGCGCAGGTGGTCGGGCCGTGACCCGGGGAGTGGGGTGAAGGGGCCCGGCACGCTCACCCCGTCGACGGACACGCCGCCGTCGCGGAGCAGCTCGGCGTGGTCGAAGTACGTGCCGCGCAGCTCGATCAGGATCACCTCGCCGGGCCGGGCGGTTCCGTCGGGTCCCGCGTCCACCGCGGCGATCCCGTACGCGCACGCCGGGGCACCGTCCGGTGCGCTCCCGAGCCGCACCGTGGCGCCGGGATGTTGTTCGTGGAACTGCAGCAGGCCGGTGAGTACGGCATAGGCGGCGCGGCCCTTGCAGCCGTCCGGGCGTCCCGCCAGCTCCGCGTGGTCGCGGGCCGCCGTCTCCCAGCTGCCGCCCCGGCCCTGCACCGCCAGGCAGCCGTTGGCCAGACCGCGCAGCAACCGCCGGTCGTCGGTCGGGGGCAGCGACGGGATCGTGCGCAGGACGTCCGCGCAGCCGGTGGCGGGCGTGCGGAGCCGGTCGTAGAGGCCGGCCGGGTCCGGTACGGCGTCCGTGTCGGGGGAGGCGGGGCCGGGCGGGAGCCAGGCGGGGGCGGTGGGAGGCGGTGCGCCCTCGTCCTTCGCCGGTCGGTCCGAGCGGGGCGTGGGCGTCGGGGTGGCGAGGGTGGGCGGTGGTGGCTGTGACGGACGGTCGGGTGCCGGTGCGCCCACCGGGCCGCCGCTGCCGTCGGGGCGCCAGGAAGGGGCGGGCTCGGAGGATTCGGCCGCTCTGCGCGGCGTACCGTCCGGGCCGCCGTTCGACAGCCCGCCCGCCACGCTCACGTCCCGGCCACCACTGGGTGGTCCGGCTTCACCGGCGACACAGGAGGCCGCGACCACCGCCACCGTCCCGGCGAGGCACAGACCCGCGACCCGCGTGCCGAGCGAAACCCCCATGACGCCCCCCGACGTGACCGCCCCCGGACGCGCACCGGGAGTCTCCCATCATCCGGGTGCGCCCTCCGCCAGGGAAGTACCGGGGGAGTGGCTCAGGAGCCGGAGGCCGCGCCGAAGTCCAGCAGCACCTTGCAGGACCGGCCCCGGTCCGCGGCCAGCACGAACGCCGACTCCGCGTCCTGGACCGGCACCACCGTGCTGACCAGCGCGTCGAACGCGGGCTCGGCCGCGAGCAGTTCCAGCGCCTCGTCGAACTCGTCGTCGAAGCGGAACGCTCCGCGCAGCTCGATCTCCCGGCTCACCACCAGGTTCCCGGCGAAGGGGCTCTGCCCCGGCGGCAGCATGCCGAGCTGCACGACGACACCGCCGCGCCGGACCAGTCGCAGGCAGGTGTCCAGCCCCGCGGCCACCCCCGAGGCCTCGATCGCCGTGTCCACCCCGGCCGGCCACCCGGCGTCTTCGGGGGCGTCGGCCCGTACGAGGGTGTCGGCGCCGGCGGCACGCGCGTACTCCAGGGCGGCGGGCAGCAGGTCCGTCACCGTCACGTGCGCCGCGCCCGCCGCCTTCGCCGCCGCGACCACCAGGCAGCCGATCGGCCCGGCGCCGGTGACCAGCAGGTGCCGGCCGGTCAGGTCCCCGGCCCGGCGTACGGCGTGCAGCGCGACGGAGAGGGGCTCCGCGAGGGCGGCCCGGCGCGGGTCGAGGCCGGCGGGCAGGGGGCGCAGCTGTTCGGCTGGGACGACGATCCGCGCCGCGAAACCGCCCTGGACGTGCGGGACGCGGGCAGCGCTGCCCAGGTAGCGGGTGTCCCGGCAGACGTTGCGCCGCCCGTCCGCGCACTCCGGGCACACCTCGCACGGGGTCGCCGGGTGCACGGCGACGGCCGTACCGGCGGCCGGGCCCGGCGCGTCCGTGTCCGTGTCCGGGGAGCCGTATGCCACGACTGTTCCGACCACCTCGTGCCCCAGCAGCATCGGCTCCTTCAGGCGGAAGTCGCCGACCCCGCCGTGCCGCCAGTAGTGCAGGTCGGAGCCGCACACGCCGCCGTAGCGGACGGCGACCAGCGCCTCGCCGGGGCCGGGGCGGGGGACCGGCAGTTCCTCGACGCGCAGATCGCCGGCGCCGTGGATGACACAGCCGAGCATCGAAGCCGCCTCCTCGGGGGCGAGTGGGGCGAGTGGGGCAAGCGAGTCGCGTGCGGGGTTCACAGGACGCTCGTCATGCCGCCGTCGACGTACAGGATCTGTCCGCCGACGAAGTCCGCGGCGGGCGAGGCGAGGAACAGCAGCCCGCCCACCAGGTCCTCCGTACGGCCCCAGCGGCCGGCCGGAGTGCGCCGGCGGACCCAGGCGCCGAACTCCTCGTCCTCGACGAGGGGCCGGGTCAGCTCGGTCTCGATGTAGCCGGGACCGAGACCGTTGACCTGGACGCCGTACGGGCCCCAGTCCGCGCACATGCCCTTGGTGAGCATCTTCAGCGCGCCCTTGGTGGCCGCGTAGGGCGCGATGCCCGGACGGACCACCTCGCTCTGCAGCGAGCAGATGTTGACGATCTTGCCGTGGCCGCGTTCCGTCATCCGGCGCGCCGCCTCCCGGCCGACCAGGAAGGCGCTGGTGAGATTGGTGTCCAGGATGCGGTGCCAGTCGGCGTCGGCGAACTCCAGCAGGGGCGCCCGGAGTTGCATGCCGGCGTTGTTGACCAGGATGTCGAGCGGGCCCACCCGCTCCTCGACCTCCGCGATCCCGGCCGCCACGGACGGACCGTCGGTCACGTCGAACACGGCCGTGTGGACGTCGCCGGGGAGGCCGGCGGCGGCCTTGGTGAGGCGGTCGCCGTCGCGTCCGTTGAGGACCACCCGGCAGCCGGCCTCCGCCAGGCCCCGGGCGAGGGCCAGCCCGATGCCCCGGCTGGAACCGGTCACCAGGGCCGTGCGCCCGCCGATGTCGAAGAGGGGGTGAGCCGTCATCGTCGTACTCCTGGATGACCGTTGGGTCGTGCGGCTATATGACCAGTGACAGGAGCAGGACGAGAGCGCCCGCGACCACCGAGATGATCGTCTCCATGACGGACCAGGTCTTGATGGTCTGGCCGACGTTCAGGCCGAAGTACTCCTTCACCAGCCAGAAACCGGCGTCGTTGACGTGGCTGAAGAAGAGCGAACCGGCGCCGATGGCCAGGACCAGCAGGGCCGCGTGCGTCGTCGACATGTCGGCCGCCAGCGGCGCGACCAGACCGGCCGCCGAGACGGTCGCCACGGTCGCCGAACCCGTCGCCAGCCGGATCGCCACCGCGATCAGCCAGGCCAGCAGCAGGGCCGGGATCGACCAGTCCTCGGAGATCTCCAGGATCATCTGGCCCACGCCGGAGTCGATCAGCGTCTGCTTGAAGCCGCCGCCCGCGCCGACGATCAGCAGGATGCCCGCGATGGGCGCGAGCCCCTTCTCGACCAGGCCCGAGAGGCGCTCCTTGCCGAAGCCGGCCGGACGCAGCAGCGTGAAGATGCCGACGATCACGGAGGCGAGCAGGGCGATCAGCGGGTTGCCGATCACGTCGAAGGTGCGCTGCACCAGGTTCTCCGGGTCGTCGACGATGATGTCGACGAGCGCCTTGGCCAGCATCAGCACGACCGGCAGCAGGATCGTGGCCAGGGTCGCGCCGAAGCCGGGGCGCTTCTCCAGCTCCTCCGAGGCGCGCTGCGGGATCATGCGGTCGGGGGCCGGGACGTCCACCCAGCGGGCCGCGTACTTCGAGAACAGCGGACCGGCGATGATCACCGTCGGGATGGCGATCAGGACACCCAGCGCGAGCGTCACACCGAGGTTGGCGCCGACCGCGTCGATCGCGACCAGCGGGCCGGGGTGCGGCGGGACCAGACCGTGCATCACGGACAGACCGGCCAGCGCCGGGATGCCGATGCGCATCAGGGAGTAGTTGCCGCGCTTGGCGACCATCAGGACGACCGGGATCAGCAGGACGATGCCGACCTCGAAGAACAGCGGCAGTCCGATGACGGAGGCGATCAGCACCATCGTCCACGGCATCGAACGCGGGCTGGCCTTGGCGAGGATGGTGTCCACGATCTGGTCGGCGCCGCCGGAGTCGGCGAGCATCTTGCCGAGGATCGCGCCGAGGGCGATCAGCACGCCGACACCCGCGACGGTGGAGCCGAGCCCGGCGGTGAAGCTGGTGATGACCTTGTCCAGCGGCGCCCCGGCGAACGCGCCGAGCGCCAGTGACCCGATGGTCAGCGACAGGAAGGCATGCAGCTTGAACTTGGTGATCAGCAGGACGATGACGGCGATGCCCAGGAGCACGGCGATGCCCAGCTGGGCATGGCCGGCCGAGGTGATCGGCTCGACGGTGTCCGCTGCCAGCATCTCGACGCTGAGTCTGGTCACGGTGGTTCCCTTGCGGTGATGGGGATTCGGGGGAGGTCGGGGCCGTGTCCGCGCATGGCGGCACGACCCCGGGGGAGGGCGTGGGGGGTTACTGGGTCGGCTCGGGAAGGTCCGTCAGGGCGTTCATCGCCCGTTCGGCGATCTCCTCCGGGGTGCCGGCGACGTCCACCGCGACTCCCGCCTCGTCCGGCTCCAGGGGCTGGAGCGTGGCGAACTGGGAGTCGAGCAGGGCCGTCGGCATGAAGTGCCCCTGCCGCCCCGACATCCGCTCCTCGATCAGCTCGCGGCTGCCCGTGAGGTGTACGAAGACGACACCGGGAGCGCCGGCCCGCAGCCGGTCGCGGTACGACCGCTTCAGCGCCGAACTGCTCACCACCCCGCCGAGCCCCGCCCGCCCGTGCGCCCAGTCGCCGATGGCGTCCAGCCAGGGCCAACGGTCCTCGTCGGTGAGCGGGGTGCCGGCCGTCATCTTGGCGATGTTGGCCGGCGGGTGGAAGTCGTCGCCCTCGGCGTAGGGAACGCCGAGCCGGGCCGCGAGCAGGGGGCCGATGGTGGTCTTACCGGTGCCCGCTACGCCCATGACCACGACGACATGGGGGGTGTGCAGTCGCTGCATCGCACTCTCGCTGTCTGCTGTCTTCGTCGACACGTGATGTCGACGTAACTGAAACCCATTAGGTACGACGAATTCAAGAGTCTGTGACATATAAGTCTGACTTTTTGTTCCCGTGATCTGCCCCGTACGCTGAGTGCATGAGCACACCGGGCCGAGGGCTGCACGGCCGCGTACTGGACACCCTCGGCCCCGCGATCACAGCGGGCGAGTACCCTGCGGGCAGCGTTCTGCGCACGGACGAGCTGGCACAGCGTTTCGAGGTGTCGCGTTCCGTGATGCGGGAGGCCGTGCGAGTGCTGGAGTCCATGCACCTGGTCGAGTCGCGCCGCCGCGTCGGCGTCACCGTCCTGCCCGAGTGCGAGTGGAACGTCTACGACCCGCAGGTCATCCGCTGGCGCCTGGCCGGCTCCGAACGCCCGCGGCAGCTGCGCTCCTTGACCGTGCTGCGCTCGGCCGTCGAACCGGTGGCGGCGGGCCTGGCGGCACGGCACGCCACGTCCGAGCAGTGCGCCGAGCTGACCGAGTGCGCGCTCGGCATGGTCGCCAACTCGCGCGGCCACAAACTGGAGGCGTACCTCTTCCACGACGTGGCCTTCCACCGCGTCATCCTGACCGCCTCCGGCAACGAGATGTTCGCCCGCCTCGGCGGCGTCGTCGCCGAGGTCCTGGCCGGGCGCACCCACCACGACGTGATGTTCGAGGATCCCGACCCGGCCGCCGTCACCCTGCACGTCCAGGTCGCCGAGGCGGTGCGGGCCCGGGACGCCGAGCGCGCCGAGCGGCTGACCCGGGAGATCACCGTCGGGGCGCTGCAGGAACTGGACATCCTGGCGCCCTGAAGCCATGCCGGGCGGATCTACGCCAGGAACTCCCCGTCGACGTACACCCACGCCCCGTCGACGCGCTCGAACCGGCTCCGCTCGTGCAGCGAGCCACCGCGGTAGGACGCCCGGAAGGTCACGGTCCCGGTGGAGTGGAAGGCGGACCCGTCGCTCGTGCCCAGGATCTCCAGACCGGTCCACCGCATTCCCGGGTCGAGGTCGAGGCGCTCGGGACGCGTCCTCGGGTGCCACGTCCGCAGCAGGTAGCCCCCGTCCAGGCGCACGAAGGCGCTGTAGCGCGAACGCATCAGGGCCTCGGCGGTCGGCGCGGAGGCGGCTCCCGCGTGGAAGCGGCCGCAGCACTTCTCGTACGGCCCGGACAGCCCGCACGGGCAGGAAGGCGTGGTCATGGCGGCCATTGTGCCCGGTCCGGGACACGCCCCGGAAAAGCAGAAGACCCCTGCCGCGGCAGGGGTCTCGACTGGTGTCCGAGGGGGGACTTGAACCCCCACGCCCGATAAAGGGCACTAGCACCTCAAGCTAGCGCGTCTGCCATTCCGCCACCCGGACAAGGTGTCTGTCGTGCGGGCTGTTGCCCGCGGCGACGACGTAAACATTACCAGGCTTTCCGGGATGGCCGATCACCCCCTCCTTGGGCCCGGACGGTCCGGGGAGGAGGATGAGGGGGACCCACCAGCAGTGACAGCGGGAGGAACCACGTGAGCGACTCGGGCACGGCCAGGAGCGTCACCGGCGAGGACGAGGTCGTCGACCTCTGCCGCGAGCTGATCCGGATCGACACCAGCAACTACGGCGACCACTCGGGTCCGGGCGAGCGCAAGGCGGCCGAGTACGTCGCCGAGAAGCTCGCCGAGGTCGGACTCGAACCACGGATCTTCGAGTCCCACCCCGGACGCGCCTCCACGGTGGCCCGGATCGAGGGCGAGGACCCGTCCCGGCCCGCGCTCCTCATCCACGGCCACACCGACGTCGTCCCGGCCAACGCGGACGACTGGACCCACCACCCCTTCTCCGGCGAGATCGCGGACGGGTGCGTGTGGGGGCGCGGCGCGGTCGATATGAAGGACATGGACGCGATGACCCTCGCGGTCGTCCGCGACCGGCTGCGCAGCGGGCGCAAGCCTCCGCGCGACATCGTGCTGGCGTTCCTCGCGGACGAGGAGGCCGGCGGGACGTACGGCGCCAAGCACCTGGTGCGCAAGCACCCCGAGCTGTTCGAGGGTGTCAGCGAGGCGATCGGCGAGGTCGGCGGGTTCTCCTTCACGGTCAACGAGAAGCTGCGGCTCTACCTCGTCGAGACCGCCGAGAAGGGCATGCACTGGATGCGGCTCACCGTCGACGGCACGGCCGGGCACGGCTCGATGACCAACGACGACAACGCGATCACCGAGCTGTGCGAGGCCGTGGCCCGGCTCGGCCGGCACAAGTGGCCGGTCAGGGTCACCAAGACCGTACGGGCCTTCCTGGACGAGCTGTCCGACGCGCTCGGCACCGAACTCGACCCCGAGAACATGGAGGAGACCCTCGCCAAGCTCGGCGGCATCGCCCGGATGATCGGCACGACCCTGCGCAACTCGGCGGCGCCCACCCAGCTCGGTGCCGGCTACAAGGTCAACGTCATCCCCGGCCAGGCCACCGCGCACGTCGACGGACGCTTCCTGCCCGGCTACGAGGAGGAGTTCCTCGCCGACCTCGACCGCATCCTCGGCCCGCGCGTGCGGCGCGAGGACGTGCACGCCGACAAGGCGCTGGAGACCGACTTCGACGGCCGGCTCGTCGACGCCATGCAGACCGCCCTGCGCGCCGAGGACCCGATCGCGCGCGCGGTGCCCTACATGCTCTCCGGCGGCACCGACGCCAAGTCCTTCGACGACCTCGGCATCCGCTGCTTCGGCTTCGCGCCGCTCAAGCTGCCGCCGGAGCTGGACTTCGCGGGCATGTTCCACGGAGTGGACGAGCGGGTGCCGGTGGAAGGGCTGCAGTTCGGCGTGCGGGTGCTCGACCGCTTCATCGACGGGTCCTGATTCATCGACGCGTCCTGATTCATCGACGGGCCCTGATTCGCCGACACGTCCGGATTCGCCCGATGAAACGTGACTTCCGCACGCGACGGTATTCGGCCGCACGTGCGGGAGTCGACCGGGAAGAGTGAATGCGCTCATAAGCTCGTAGCCTCATTAGTTCCTCCTCGTTACAGGTGATGCGATCAGCAAGCTGGGATCGCGTTTGCCAACTAGGAGGAATAATGTTCAAGAAGGTCGTCGCCGCCGCGGCTGCCACCGGCGGTCTGGTTCTCGCGGGCGCGGGCATGGCCGTCGCCGACTCCGGTGCCCAGGGTGCCGCCGTGCACTCGCCCGGCGTCCTTTCCGGCAACGTCGTTCAGGTGCCCGTGCACGTCCCGGTGAACGTCTGCGGCAACACGGTCTCCGTGATCGGTCTGCTGAACCCCGCCTTCGGCAACGTCTGCATCAACAAGTGACGTTGTGCCTCGCCCTGTGAGGGTCTGAGTCCGCCGGCCCCGGAGCGCGCGCCACGCGCTCCGGGGCCGGCGGCCTTTGGAGCCCTTCGAGGGCGGGGAACGACGGCGACGTCGGAATTCCCGGCGTTCTCGGCATTCTCGGTACTAGCGGGACTAGGGCAAGGCAGGGATTCAGGAAATGCGACAGGTCACCCGCAAGGGCCTGATGACGATGGCGGCCGCCACCGGCGTGATCGCCGCCGCGGGCGGCACCGCCCACGCGGACTCGGGGGCGCACGGCTCGAGTTCGGGTTCGCCCGGCGTACTGTCCGGCAACACGGTGCAGGCACCGGTGCACGTGCCGGTGAACGTCTGCGGCAACACGGTCGACGTCATCGGTGTCCTCAACCCGGCGATGGGCAACTCGTGCGCCAACCAGAGCGGCGGCGCGTCCGGCGGTTACGGCGACTCCGAGGGGCAGGGCGGCTCGCACGGGGGCTCGCACGCCGGCGGGCACGCCACCGACTCACCCGGCGTCGGCTCCGGCAACCACGTGCAGGCGCCGATCCATGTGCCGGTGAACGTCTGCGGCAACAGCGTCGACGTCGTCGGCGCCCTCAACCCGACCACCGGCAACGACTGTGGCAACGGCGGTGGCGGGGATCACTCGACGCCGCCCGGCGATGGCCACGAGACGCCGCCCGGGGACCCGGGCGACCCCGGGGAGCCGGGCGACCCTGGAGACCCGGGCGACCCTGGAGACCCGGGCAACCCCGGAGACCCGGGCGACCCCGGAGACCCGGGGGAGCCCGGCACTCCGGGCAGCCCGCCCGACTCGGGCGACGAGACGCCGGGGGGCTCCTCGCACGTCAACCAGCCGGGCACCCGGACCGTCGCCCAGCCGCAGGGCGACGCGCAACTCGCCGAGACCGGCAGCGACCTGCCTCTGGGCCTCGCCCTGCCGGTGGGCGCGGGCGCGCTGCTCGCGGGCACGGTGCTCTACCGCAAGGCGCGCGCCTCGGCGTGACGCCGCTCGGGCCGGGCGACCGGCACGTACAGCGGGCCCCGCACCGGCGGGGCCCGTTCCGTCTCCGGTTCCGTCACTCGCGCGTGGTCGAGCCCGGTCACCGGCTCACCAGGTACCGGCTCACCAGGTCGCCCGTACCTGGCGGATGATCCGCCGCCGCAGCCGCACCTTGCGGCTGCCGTCGCGCAGCAGGCTCAGGCGGTACAACTCCCAGTGTCCGTACTCGGCGTGGTCGGTCAGCAGACGTGTCGTCTCCTTGCGGGAAACCCCGCGCGGCAGGTACACGTCGACAAATTCGTATTCCGGCATCGCATCTATTGTGCGGGCTGGTGCCCGGTACGGATAGCGTCTGCACTATGTCTGATGCTGCGCAGCCCACCGCTGCCGAGGTACGCGCCGCCGCCGAGGCGGTCAAGACCGCGCTCGACCGCCACCTGGCCGCGGTCGAACGCCGGTCGGGGGAGGACGACCCGACCGTCTACGACGCGTTCAACCAGCTGGCCGCGGCCGCGGAGGCGTACGACGAACTGCTCTACGACCGTTACGACGAGGTCACCCCCTTCGAGATCCCCGGCGCGGACGACTCGATGCCGCCGTACACGGGCCCCGAGGAGCCCAGCGCGCTGAGCGTCCTGATCCGACGTGACTACGCCGTGGCCGAGCCGCAGCGGCTGATGGCCCAGGCCCGGCGGATCGAGGCGGCGGACGACGAGGGGGCGGGCATCGAGGCCTCCGGCACGGTTCACGGGGCGCTCGGCCTCCTGTTCGGCGAGTTCGAGCCGGACGAGATCGCCTCCCGACACAAGGAGTTCGGCCTGGAGGAGGGCGACTCCACGCTCTGGGTGACGGCCGCGGACGAGGCCGCCGAACCCGGCGAGTGGCTGGAGGCCCCCTTCGAACAGGCCGACCCGCAACGGGTGGTCTGCCGCTTCGACGTCAGCGCGGTGTTCGACGACGAGTTCGACGACGGCCTCGATGACGACGAGGACGACGCGGCCGGTGGCGGTGGCGTGCGGGAGCTGGAGGAGGACCTCGACACGGATCTGGACGAGGATCTGGACACGGACGAGGATCTGGACGCGGACGAGGACCTCGACCCGCACGGGGACGAGGCCGACGACCGTGACGAGGACGGTGAGCGGGCGCGGCTGTAGGCGGGCCGCTGAGCGGCGGGTCGCTGAACGGCACGACGGCGGCGGTCACGGGGATTGTCCCCGTGACCGCCGCCGTCGCATTCGCCCAGGCCGGTCCGGCAGGGCGGCCTGGGCGAGGTGTCCGGGCTTACGCGGCCCGGTGTGCTCCCGGGATCAGCCGTCCACCGGCACCTGCGGCGCGAGCAGCACCGGCAGACGGGTCGTGCGCGGCTTCGCCGGGACCTCGGCCACGGCACGGGGCAGCGCCTGCTCCACGCCGTGCACCACGGACAGGTGGCGGGCGGCCCGGCCGAACGCCGTGTAGATCCAGGGGCGGCTGAGGGCCTGCGCGGCATCGCCGGGCAGGACCACGACCACCGCCGGCCAACGGCCGCCCACCGCCTGGTGCGCGGTCAGCGCCCATCCGTGCCGTACGGACTGCTCCACCCGCTCCTTCGGTACGACGACGGCCTCGCCCGCGCACGACAGGTGCAGCCCGTCGGCGTCGGCCTTCACCACCCGGCCCGGCAGCGTACGGCCCGGCACGGGGGAGTAGGCGACACGGTCCCCGGGGTCGAAGCCGCCGAAGCGGCCGGGGCCCGGGTTCAGCCGCTCCTTCAATGCGGCGTTGAGGACCCGGGTGCCCGCCGCGCCGCCGTGGCCCGGCGTGATCACCTGGGTCTCCTCGGTGGGGACGCCGATCGCACGCGGAACCGAGTCCGCGACGAGCTGGACGGTGCGGTGCACGGCCTCGCCCGCGTCCCGCACCGGCACGATCACGACCTCCTTGCCGGGCGCCTCCACCTGGCCCAGCTCTCCGATGCCGATGCCGGAGACCAGCTCCCCGAGCGGGCCCGGGTCCGGGCGCCGGGAGGCGGTCTGGGGGCAGACGCGCGCCGCCAGCAGATCCGCGAAGACCCGCCCGGGCCCCACGGACCCCAGCACCGCCGGGTCCCCGGCCAGCACCAGCCGCGCCCCGTCCGGCAGCGACTCCGCCAGCAGGGCGCCCGCCTCGACGTCCAGCTGCGGCGCGTCGAGCACGACCAGCAGATCGAGGTCCAGCGCACCGTCCGCGTCCCGCCCCGGCCCCTCGGCCCCGGCCAGCAACCCGGCCAGGGTGACGACGGCGGGACCGGCGGGGACGGAGACGTCCGGGGCGGTGGGGGCAGGAGGCTGTGGCGCGGACGACGGGTCGCCCAGCAGGGCGGCGAAGCGGTCACGGCCGAGTGGTCCGGGTGCGGCGGCCCAGGCGCGCAGGCCCAAGGCGTGCGCGGCGTGCAGCAGGGCCGCCGGTTCGGCCAGGGACGCCTCCCCGCCGGTGTGCAGGACCAGCCCGTGGTCCGCGACGGCGCGGATCAGGTCGGCGGCGGACCCCTGCGCGGAGGCGGCGGCGCGCTCCCAGTCCGCCGCGGAACCGTCCTGCTTCGGCGCCGAGTTGGCCAGCCGGGCCAGGCCGTCGGCGAGGCTCTCCTCGGCGAGCGCGTACCGCTCCAGACCGACCAGGACCCGGACCGGACGCTCCTCGTCCTCGTCCGTCCCCTCCGCCCCGCCCGCGGTGTCGTCCTGGCGGACACCGGTCTCCTCCAGGGCGTCCTGGAAGGCCAGCGCCTCGCCCTCCGCGAGTGTGCTCTGCACGGCGGCGTCGGGGTCCGGCACGCCGCGCTGGGCCAGCGTGGCCGTGAGCCGGGGCAGCTCCAGGGCCGTGTGCCCGGCCAGGGCGGCCTGCTCCAGCAGCCACACCGTGACCGCGCGGCCGCGCCGCTCGTCGTCCGGGCCGCACGCCGCGCCCAGCAGCGCCCGGGCGAAGCCGTCGGCCTGCTCCGGCCGCACTCCGCCGACCCGGAGCAGCTGCCAGGGGTCGGCGCGCAGCGCCTCCTCCGCGCCCTCACCGAGGAGCGCGGCGGTCTGCGGTGCGAGCGTCTCGGGGGCGCCGCCCTCGGCCAGTACGCCCCGCACGGACTGGACGGTCTCCGGCGCGGGTCCAGCGGGCCCGGCGGTCGCCTCGGCCGGCGCCGGCCGAGGCTGCCGTACCGGTTCCGGGGCGGGACGGCGCGGGGCGGGCTCGGGGTCGCCGAAGACCGTGGCCGCCGGCTTCTCGCCGCTCTCCACGGCCCTCACCGCGGCGAGCAGATCGGCCGCCGTGCCGCTGAGTTTGGTCCCGGCGTCGATCGGGGCCTGCTTCTCGGCCTTCCGCCGCTCGATCCGCTCCCGCACGAGCCGCTGAGCGGCCAGCTCGGCCTCGGCCTCGGAGACCTGAGCCGCCGCGCCGCCGCCGTCCGCGCTCTCACCACCCGGCTGCCCGGCGGGCATCTCGTCCCCCGCGTCGCCGGCCTCCCCGGCAGCAGCCTCGGCGTCGGGAGCCCGGCCGTCGGCCGGCACCTCGGTCCCGTCGGCCGGTACCTCGCCCCCGGCGGCGTCCGGCTCGGCCCCGTCCGCGGTGCCCGGGGTCTCCGGCCCGGCGTCCACGGCGTCCGCGGTGTCCTCAGAGACGGGCTCGGGCTCCGTGCTCACAGCGTGCTCCAGTCGTGATCGGGATAGCGGTGCACGGGCGTCGACACGTCGTCGAGAGCCCGGCAGATCTCGTCAGGAAGACTAAGGGTCTCCACTGACAACGCCGCCGTGAGCTGCTGCGCGTTGCGCGCGCCGACGATCGGGGCGACCACGCCGGGCCGGTCCCGGACCCAGGCCAGCGCCACCTGGAGCGGCGTCACCGCGAGCCCGTCCGCCGCCGTCGCCACCGCGTCCACGATGTGACCGGCCGTGTCGTCGAGGTAGGGCGCGACGAACGGGGCCAGATGCTCCGAGGCGCCGCGCGAGTCCGACGGCGTCGCGTCCTTGCGGTACTTGCCGGTGAGGACCCCGCGGCCCAGCGGCGAGGAGGGGAGCAGACCGATGCCCAGGTCCAGGGCGGCCGGCAGCACCTCGCGCTCGATGCCCCGCTGGAGCAGCGAGTACTCCATCTGCGTGCTCGCCAGCCGGTTCCGCACGCCCGGTGCCGCCAGCTGCCAGGTCGCCGCCTTGGCCAGCTGCCAGCCGCAGAAGTTGGACACTCCCGCGTACCGGGCGCGTCCGCTGCTCACCGCCACGTCGAGGGCGTGCAGCGTCTCCTCCAGCGGCGTGTGCGGGTCGAAGGCGTGCAGGTGCCACACGTCGACGTGGTCCGTGCCGAGACGGGCCAGCGAGGCGTCCAGCGCGGAGAGCAGGTGGGCGCGCGAACCGTCGAAGCGGCGGTCGGGATCCGGCACGCTGCCGGCCTTCGTGGAGATCACCAGGTCCCGACGCGGAACCAGGCCCTCCATGAGCCGCCCGAGCAGATACTCGGACTCCCCGTCGCCGTACACGTCCGCGGTGTCGACGAGGGTCCCGCCCGCTTCCCAGAAGGTTTTCAGGAGGTCCGCGGCGTCGTGCTCGTCGGTGTCCCGGCCCCAGGTCAGGGTGCCGAGACCGATGCGGGACACGCGCAGGCCGGTGCGGCCGAGATGCCTCTGCTCCATGAACGCCGACATTACTGGCCACGGCTTGCGCTGTGGGGGCCTGTGGACAACCGAATTCCCGCGCTAAGGTCGGGGCCCAGAAAACGTTACTCATCAGTAAGGGGAATCGGCCATGCAGCTCGGGATCAACCTCGGCTACTGGGGTGCCGGAATGGACGCGGACAACCTGGCCGTCGCCCAGGAGGCCGACCGGCTCGGCTACGCCGTCTGCTGGGCCGCCGAGGCCTACGGCTCCGACGCGGCCACCGTGCTCACCTGGGTCGCCGCCCAGACCGAGCGCATCGACGTGGGCTCGGCCATCTTCCAGATCCCGGCCCGCCAGCCCGCGATGACCGCGATGACGGCCGCCACCCTGGACTCCCTCTCCAAGGGCCGCTTCCGCCTCGGCCTCGGCGTCTCCGGACCGCAGGTCTCCGAGGGCTGGTACGGCGTCGAGTTCGACAAGCCGCTGGCCCGCACGCGCGAGTACGTCGAGATCGTGCGCAAGGCGATGACGCGGGAGCGGCTGTCGTACGAGGGGCAGCACTGGACGCTGCCGCTGCCCGGCGGCCCCGGCAAGCCGATCAAGCTGACCGTGCACCCGCAGCGCGAGCACATCCCGCTGTACATCGCCGCGATCGGCCCGAAGAACCTGGAGCAGACCGGCGAGATCGCCGACGGCGCCCTGCTCATCTTTCCGTCCGCCGACCACCTGGAGGACACCGCGATCCGGCACCTGCGCGCCGGGCGCGAGAAGGCGGGCAAGACCCTCGACGGCTTCGACGTCTGCCCGACCCTGCCGCTGGCCCTCGGCGACGACAAGGACGTCACGACGCTCGCCGACACCTTCCGGCCCTACACCGCGCTCTACGTCGGCGGCATGGGCAGCCGCAAGCAGAACTTCTACAACCAGCTCGCCCAGCGCATGGGCTACGAGGCGGAGGCCGCCGATATCCAGGAAAAGTACCTGTCCGGCGACAAGCAGGGTGCCGGCGCGGCCGTCCCGCACGACCTGATCGACCAGACGACGCTGCTCGGTTCCGTGGACCGCATCGCGGACCGGATGAAGGCCTACGCCGCCGCCGGCGTCACCACGCTGACCCTCGCGCCCGCGGGCTTCACCCTGGACGAGCGGCTCGCCGCGCTCCGCGCCGGCACGGAGGCCCTGGAGCGGGCCGGACTCGCGTAGGGAGCCAGGTCCGTCGGTGGGTTTCTGCGGCCGTGGTGGGGGCTCGGGGGTCTTCCCCGCCACGGCCGTCACGGATAACAACGCGCCCACGCGCGTGTGGTTACGCCTCCTCGCGCTCCCGGCCGTCCTTCTTTTGGCTGAGTTGCCGCCCGTACCTGTTGCCGCCCCTCATCTCCCGCACTTGACTCGGTCTTTGCGGAGTCTGCGGAACCTGCGCCACCTTGCAGAGGCAGAGAGGTGCCACCGATGCTTTCGGCCAAGAGTCTGTTCCAGGAGATCCTCGACAACGACGAGTCGTTCCGTCTTTTCTGCTCCATCGCGGCCAGCGGCGAGTCGCAGGGCGGCTGGGAGAACGCGCGCATCGCGGCGCTCGTACCGGAGAGCGAGCGCGCGCTCGCCCCGAAGATCACCCGGCACGGCGCGGACGAGGACAAGCACGGACGGATCTTCCACGCCCTGCTGAAGAAGCGCGGCCTCGAACCCGTCGCGGTGCCCCCCGAGACCGACTACACCATGCTCCTGGAGCGGCACGGCATCGGCCTCGCCCACGAGAAGCTCAAGGCCGACGCGCCCCTCACGGAACGGGACATCATCACCTACCTCGCGCACAGCAGGGTCACCGAGCAGCGCGCGGCCGAGCAGATGGCGATGCTCCTCAAGTACTTCGCGGACCACCCCGACCTGGGCCGGGCCGTCCGGATGATCTCGGCCGACGAGGACAACCACCTCGCCTACTCCCACGAGGAGCTGCTGCGCTTCGCCGCCGCCGGACACGGCCGGTACATCCAGCGGACGCTGCGCGAGTGCGCGCTCGCCGAGATCCGCGTCCACCGGGACGTCAGCCTCGCGGTGATGGACCGTATGGGGCGCCTCCTCGGCTGGCCGCGCACCAGGTCGGCGATGCTCGCGGCGGGCATCCACGCGATGTACGCCTACGAGCGGCTGGCCGGCTGGCACCGCATGGTGACGCTGCGGACACCCGAACGGCGCGACGCGCTGGGCGGTCCCGCCGCCGCGGCCCCGGAGGTCGCCTGACGGCCGACCGCGGGCCACCTGGCCCTACAGCCAGCCCCGGCGCTTGAACAGCCGGAACAGCAGCACCTCCAGAGCGGCCATCAGCACGATCACCGCCGGGTAGCCCCACTCCCAGTGCAGCTCCGGCATGTGGTCGAAGTTCATGCCGTAGACCCCCGCGAGCATCGTGGGGACCGCCGCCATGGCCGCCCACGCGGAGATCTTCCGCATGTCGTCGTTCTGCCGGACGCTCGTCTGCGCCAGGTGTGCCGACAGGATGTCCGAGACCAGCCGGTCCAGGCCCTCCACCGACTCGTTCACGCGCGTGAGGTGGTCGCTCACGTCGCGGAAGAACGGCCGCGCCTTCTCGTTCACGAACGGCACCCCGGCGCCGAACGCCCCCGTCCCCGTCCCCGCCAGCCGGGCCAGCGGCGGCGCCAGCGGGCCCGTCGCCCGGCGGAACTCCAGTACCTGCCGCTTGAAGGTGTAGATCCGGGACGCGGTGTGCCGCGAGCCGCCGCCGTCCGGGGAGAAGACCTCGGCCTCCAGCTCCTCCAGGTCGTTCTGCAGCTCGACGGCGACGTCCAGGTAGTGGTCGACGGCGGCGTCCGCTATCGCGTACAGCACCGCGGTGGGCCCCTTGCCGAGCAGCTCGGGCTCGTGCTCCAGTCGCTGCCGTACGGTCTTCAGCGGGGCGCCCTCGCCGTGCCGGACGACGACCACGAAGGCGTCGCCCAGGAAGATCATGAGCTCGTCGGTGGAGACGGCGTCGCTCTCCGGCTCGTACACCACCGGCTTGAGGACGGCGAAGAGCGAGTCCTCGTACACCTCCAGCTTGGGCCGCTGGTGGGCCTTCAGGGCGTCCTCCACCGCCAGCGGATGCAGCCCGAACTCCTGGGTGACCAGGTCGAACTCGTCCTCCGTCGGTTCGTGCAGCCCGATCCAGACGAAGCCGCCCGCGGTCCGCGCCTCGCCGAGCGCGTCGGAGAAGTCCTCGGGTCCGTCCGTGCGGTGCCCGTCCCGGTAGATGGCACAGTCGACGATCACCGAACGCATTCTCCCTTCGCCCCGGCGCCCTCGCACCGCGCCGTACGCCTACCCTGGCCGCATGCCCACGCTGATCCTGGTTAGGCACGGACGTTCCACCGCCAACACCGAGGGGCTGCTCGCCGGCTGGACGCCCGGCGTCGCCCTCGACGAACGCGGGGCCGCGCAGGCCGCCGCGCTGCCCGGCCGGCTCGCCGCCCTGCCCCTCTCAGAGATCGTCGCCAGCCCGCTGCAGCGCTGCCAGGAGACGATCCGCCCACTGCTCGACGCCCGGCCCGGGCTGAAGGCGCACACCGACGAACGGATCGGGGAGTGCCACTACGGCGACTGGTCCGGCCGCAAGCTCGCCGAGCTCAAGGACGAGCCCCTGATGGAGGTGGTGCAGGCGCACCCCTCCGCCGCGGCGTTTCCCGGCGGCGAGTCGATGCGCGCGATGCAGACCCGAGCCGCCGAGGCGGTGCGCGAGTGGAACGCGCGCGTGGAGCGCGACCATGGCGCCGACGCCGTCTACCTCATGTGCTCCCACGGCGACATCATCAAGTCCCTCGTCGCGGAGGCACTCGGCCTCCATCTCGACCTCTTCCAGCGGATCTCCGTCGAGCCCTGTTCCGTCACCGCGATCCGCTACACCCGGCTGCGCCCGTTCCTCGTCCGCCTCGGCGACACCGGTGACTTCGCCTCCCTGGCCCCGCACGAGGAGCCCCCTGGCGACCAGGCCCCCGTCGGTGGTGGTGCGGGCGCACCGTGATCGTCGGCCGCAGTAGGGTGAAGCGGTTGCAGCAGTGCCCCCGCTTACCTTCCCCCGACTTCCATGGAGACAGGACGTGTCCCGTCAGGTGTTCCTCTACGACCAACCGGAACGTTTTGTGGCCGGTACGGTCGGGCTGCCCGGGCGCCGTACGTTCTTCCTCCAGGCCACCGCAGGCTCCCGGGTGACCAGCGTGGCCCTGGAGAAGACCCAGGTCGCCGCTCTCGCCGAGCGCATGGACGAACTCCTCGACGAGGTCGTACGGCGCAGCGGCGGCAGCACCGTCGTCCCCGCCATGGCGCCCACGGAACCCGCCGACACCGCCCCGCTGGACACCCCCGTCGAGGAGGAGTTCCGGGTCGGCACCATGGCGCTGGCCTGGGACGGTGAGGACCAGCGCATGATCGTCGAGGCGCAGGCCCTCGTGGAGCTGGACGCCGAGTCCGAGGAGGACCTGGCGGAGGCCGAGGAGCGGCTGCTCCAGGACGAGGAGAACGGCCCCCCGATGCTCCGGGTCCGCCTCACCGGCGCGCAGGCCAGGGCCTTCGCCAAGCGCGCCCTCGACGTCGTCAACGCCGGGCGGCCGCCGTGCCCGCTGTGCAGCCTCCCGCTCGACCCGGAAGGACACGTATGTCCGCGCCAGAACGGATACCGCCGCGGAGCGTGACCACCGACGCGGCGGCCGCCGAGTTGCTCGCCCGGGGCGAGCTGACCGTGCGCGGACGCATCCGTGACGCCTCCAACGCGGCGCTGTACTGCACGGTGACGCACGAGGGACGCGAGGCGGCCTGCATCTACAAGCCGGTCGCCGGGGAGCGGCCCCTGTGGGACTTCCCCGACGGCAGCCTCGCCCAGCGCGAGGTCGCCGCGTACGAGGTCTCCGAGGCGACCGGCTGGGGGCTCGTGCCGCCCACCGTGCTGCGCGACGGTCCGTACGGCGAGGGCATGTGCCAGCTGTGGATCGAGGCGGTGCCGGAGACGGAGCTGCTGGCCCTGGTGGAGGACGAGGAGCCCGGACCCGGCTGGAAGGCGATCGCCCTCGCCGAGGTCGGCGAGGGCCGTACCGCGCTGCTCGTGCACGCCGACGACGAGCGGCTGCGCCGGCTCGCCGTGCTGGACGCCGTACTCAACAATGCCGACCGCAAGGGCGGCCATCTGCTGCCCGCGAACGGGGAACGGCTGTTCGGCATCGACCACGGGGTGACCTTCCACGCCGAGAACAAGCTGCGCACCCTGCTGTGGGGCTGGGCGGGGGACCCGCTCACCGGGGAGGCCCTGGCGGTGCTCGACGCCCTCGGAGAAGCCCTGAAGGACGGCGGGACCCTGGCGATCCGGCTCGGCGCGCTGATCACCCCCGCCGAACTCGACGCCACGCGCGCGCGTGTCGACGCGCTGCTGGCCTCCGGGAAGCACCCGGAGCCGAGCGGCGAGTGGCCGGCCATCCCCTGGCCGCCGGTCTAGCGAGCCGGTACCGCCCCCACCGCACAACGGCCGGTTTCGCGCAAGAGCGCCTAACCGGCCATCCGGCCCGGTCCGGTTCGTGTACGGAACACCCGTCCGGTTACGCTCATGACATGCATGCCTGGCCCGCTTCCGAGGTCCCCGCCCTGCCTGGTCAGGGTCGCGACCTGAGGATCCACGACACCGCGACCGGCGGCCTGGTCACTCTCGACCCCGGTCCCGTCGCCCGCATCTATGTCTGCGGCATCACGCCGTACGACGCCACCCACATGGGGCACGCGGCGACCTACAACGCGTTCGACCTCGTACAGCGCGTGTGGCTCGACAACAAGCGGCAGGTTCACTACGTCCAGAACGTCACCGACGTCGACGACCCACTGCTGGAGCGGGCCGTGCGCGACGGCGTCGACTGGACCGCCCTCGCCGAGAAGGAGACCGTCCTCTTCCGCGAGGACATGACGGCGCTGCGGATGCTGCCGCCGCGGCACTACATAGGCGCCGTGGAGGCCATACCCGGCATCGTCCCGCTCGTCGAGCGGCTGCGGGACGCGGGCGCGGCGTACGAGCTGGAGGGCGACACCTACTTCTCCGTCGAGTCCGACCCCCACTTCGGCGGCGTCTCCCACCTCGACGCCGCCGCCATGCGGCTGCTCTCCGCCGAGCGCGGCGGCGACCCGGACCGGCCGGGCAAGAAGAACCCGCTCGACCCGATGCTGTGGATGGCCGCTCGCGAGGGCGAGCCCAGCTGGGACGGCGGCTCGCTCGGCCGCGGGCGCCCCGGCTGGCACATCGAGTGCGTCGCCATCGCCCTCGACCACCTCGGCATGGGCTTCGACGTCCAGGGCGGCGGCTCCGACCTGGCCTTCCCGCACCACGAGATGGGCGCCTCGCACGCTCAGGCGCTCACCGGCGAGTTCCCCATGGCCAAGGCGTACGTGCACGCCGGCATGGTCGGTCTCGACGGCGAGAAGATGTCCAAGTCCAAGGGCAACCTGGTCTTCGTCTCGCAGCTGCGCCGCGAGGGTGTCGACCCGGCCGCCATCCGGCTCACGCTGCTCGCCCACCACTACCGCTCCGACTGGGAGTGGACGGACCAGGTGCTTCAGGACGCGCTCGCCCGGGTGGAGCGCTGGCGCGCCGCCGTCTCCCGGCCCGACGGCCCGCCCGCCGAGGCGCTCGTCGAGGAGATCCGCGAGGCCCTCGCGAACGACCTGGACTCCCCGGCCGCGCTCGACGCCGTCGATCGCTGGGCCGCGCTCCAGCAGGAGAGCGGCGGCACGGACATCGGCGCGCCCGGCGTCGTCTCCCGCGCGGTCGACGCGCTGCTGGGCGTGGCGCTGTAAGCGGGCGCACATACCGAATCAGCAGGTGCACAGACGAAAGCAGGGGCGCTTCCCGGCGGGAAGCGCCCCTGCTGCCGTTCGCTCAGTCCTCCGACGACTCCTCGTCGTCCCCGCTCGTCTTCGGCGGCCTCGGCGGACGCGTACGGCCGCTGGGATTGTCCCGCAGATACGGCGTCCCGGAGGTGCCGTCGCCGCCGTCCGCAGTGGCGTGGCCGCCCGGCCCGCCCGGTCCGGAGCCGTCCCGGCGCCGCAGATACCGCTCGAACTCGCGGGCGATCGCCTCGCCCGACGCCTCCGGCAGCTCCGCGGTGTCCCGGGCCTCCTCCAGCGACTGGACGTACTCGGCGACCTCGCTGTCCTCGGCGGCCAGCTGGTCCACACCCACCTGCCAGGCACGCGCGTCCTCGGGCAGCTCGCCCAGCGGGATGCGCACGTCGATCAGGTCCTCCAGCCGGTTCAGCAGGGCCAGCGTGGCCTTCGGGTTCGGCGGCTGCGACACGTAGTGCGGCACCGCGGCCCACAGCGACACGGCCGGTACGCCCGCGTGCGTGCACGCCTCCTGGAGGATGCCGACGATGCCCGTGGGACCCTCGTACTTGGTCTCCTCCAGGTCCATGCGCCGGGCCAGGTCGGCGTCCGACGTGGTTCCGCTGATCGGGACCGGACGGGTGTGCGGCGTGTCGCCCAGCAGGGCGCCCAGGACGACCACCAGCTCGACGCCCAGCTCGTGGGCGAAGCCCAGCAGCTCGTTGCAGAACGACCGCCAGCGCATGGACGGTTCGATGCCGCGGACGAGGACCAGGTCGCGTGGTTTGTCGCCGCCGACCCGGACCACCGAGAGTCTCGTCGTCGGCCACGTGATCTTGCGGACGCCGGCTTCCATGAACACCGTGGGGCGGTTGACCTGGAAGTCGTAGTAGTCCTCGGCGTCCAGCGCCGCGAACACCTCGCCCTTCCACTCCCTGTCGAGATGCGCGACCGCGGTGGAGGCGGCGTCGCCGGCGTCGTTCCAGCCTTCGAACGCGGCCACCATGACCGGGTCGACCAGCTCGGGAACCCCCTCGAGCTCGATCACCCAGCGCCTCCTTCCGACGTGCCCTCGCGTACCCCCCAACCTTACGGCGTGCCGAGGGACCGCCCGCAGCCCCCTTGCACGGGGGAGTGAACGCATCACTGCCCCGTTCCCGGCGGCCGGACACCCGCCGCCAAGGCCGGATCGGAGCCGGGTCAGAGGGTGGAGCGCAGCCACTGCTCCACGGACGCGATGTGCACCGTCGCCCAGGAACGCGCCGCCTCCGCGTCCCGGCCGCGCAGCGCGCCGAGGATCGCGCGGTGCTCGTACAGGGTGCGGCTGACCGCGTCCTCCTGGGTGAGCCCGCGCCAGACGCGGGCCCGGGTGGTGGGCCCGGACAGACCGTCCAGGAGGGAGCAGAGCACCGAGTTGCCCGAGGCTCCGACGATGCCCCGGTGGAACTCCAGGTCGCAGGCGACCAGTTCCTCCACCGACGGCTCGGCGCCGAGGGCGTCCAGCCCGCCCTCCAGCTCGTCCAGCACCCGGTCGGTGATCCGGGAGGCCGCCATCGCGGTCGCGGCCGGCTCCAGGATGCGGCGCACGGCGAGGAACTCCAGCACCGTGTCGTCGCGGTGGAAGTCGACGACGAAACCGATGGCCTCCAGCAGGAGCTGCGGATCCAGGCTGCTGACGTAGGTGCCGTCGCCCTGCCGCACGTCCAGGATCCGGATCAGGGACAGGGCGCGCACGGCCTCGC
The DNA here is from genome assembly GCF_031597775.1 of Streptomyces sp. BB1-1-1. Classification (NCBI taxonomy): domain Bacteria; kingdom Bacillati; phylum Actinomycetota; class Actinomycetes; order Kitasatosporales; family Streptomycetaceae; genus Streptomyces; species Streptomyces sp. BB1-1-1. The sequence continues at coordinate 6,811,706 of NZ_CP134203.1, forward strand.
GCAGGGAGTTGCGGGACAGCCCCAGGCCGGCGGCGAGCTCGCTCTCCTTGGGAAGCCGGTCGCCGGGCCGCAGCGCGCCGGAGACGATCATGCCCTTGATCTTCTCGATCGCCTCGTCGGTGACCGCCACGGCCGACCTCCCTGTATCTCCGGGATGCCGCTCAGACATCCGATGTCTCTCGACATTATGAAGGGCGGCGCGGCGTGCGACGCGCACGCGTGAGGCGGCGGCTCCATCGGCGCGGAGCCGCCGCCTCACGCAGCGGGTGGCCAGGTCCTACTTCTTGTCGAGCAGGTCCTGGACCTTCGCGCGGACGTCGTCCGTGGCCAGGCCGCGGATCGTCAGCGTGGTCCGCCGGCGCAGCACGTCGTCCTGCGTCTCGGCCCACTCGTTGTCCCGGGCCCACACGACCTGCGCCCAGATCTCCGGGGCGTCGGGGTGGACCCGCTCGGCCAGCTCCGGGTTGTCGTTGGCCAGGCGGGCGATGTCGAAGGCCAGCGAGCCGTAGTGCGTGGCCAGGTGCCGGGCGGTGTCCGCCGCCATGCGCGGGCCGGGCGCCGGGCCGTCCACCAGCAGCCGGTGCGCGACCGCGCGCGGGTTGGCCACGCCGGGCAGCGGCAGCTTCTTCGGCAGCGAGGCGATCGGCTCGAAGTCGTCGCCCAGCGGGTGGCCCGGCAGCGCCTCCAGCTTCTTCATGACCGTACGGCCGATGTGGCGGAAGGTGGTCCACTTGCCGCCCGCGACGGACAGCATGCCGCCCCGGCCCTCGCTGACGACCGTCTCGCGCTTGGCCTTCGCCGTGTCACCGGGACCGCCCGGCAGCACGCGCAGACCCGCGAAGGAGTACGTGATCAGGTCCCGGTCGAGCTGCTGGTCGCGGATGGAGAACGCGGCCTCGTCGAGGATCTGCGCTATGTCCTTGTCGTTGACCGCGACGTCCCCCGGGTCGCCCTCGAACTCCTCGTCGGTCGTGCCGAGCAGCAGCATGTCCTCCCAGGGGAGGGCGAAGGTGATCCGGTACTTGTCGATCGGGGTGGCCAGCGCGGCCTTCCACGGCGCGGTGCGCTTGAGCACCAGGTGCGCGCCCTTGGAGAGGCGGATGGACGGGGCCGCGTTCGGGTCCTCCATGCGGCGCAGGTGGTCGACCCAGGGGCCGGTGGCGTTGAGCACCAGGCGTGCGCTGACCCCGAACTCGTCGCCGGTCAGCCGGTCCTTCAGCTCGGCGCCGGTCACCCGGCCCTTGGTGAAGCGCAGGCCGGTGACCTCGGCGTGGTTGAGGACGACCGCGCCCGAATCGACCGCCGCGCGGACGGTCATCAGCGCCATGCGCGCGTCGTTCATCTGGTCGTCGCCGTACACGGCCACGGCCTTGAGGTTGTCGGTGCGCAGCTCCGGCACGTCCTGCGCGGCCTTGGCCGGGGAGAGCAGGTGGCCGACGCCGTCACCGAAGGCGGACAGCGCCGAGTACGCGAAGACACCGGCGCCGAGCTTCGCCGCGCCGTGCGGCCCGCCCTTGTACACGGGGAGGTAGAAGGTGAGCGGGTTCGCCAGGTGGGGGGCCACCTGGCGGGAGACCGCACGGCGCTCGAAGTGGTTCTCCGCCACCAGCTTCACCGCGCCGGTCTGCAGGTAGCGCAGGCCGCCGTGGAGCAGCTTGGAGGAGGCGGAGGAAGTGGCACCGGCGAAGTCGCCGGCGTCGACCACGGCCACCCTGAGGCCGGACTGCGCGGCGTGCCAGGCGGTGGAGATGCCCAGGATGCCGCCGCCGATCACGAGAAGGTCGTACGACGCCTTGGAGAGCTGCTCCCGGGTCTCGGCCCGGCTCGGGTTCGAGCCGGAGGCCGGGTGCGTCCCCAGGGCAGGCACGGACTGCAGGGTGGACTGAGTGGTCATTGCGGTTCTTACTCCTCGTCCTCGAGCCAGCCCATGGTCCGCTCGACGGCCTTGAGCCAGCTCTTGTACTCACGGTCGCGGATCTCCGCGTCCATGCGGGGGGTCCACTCGGCGGCCCGCCGCCAGTTGGCGCGCAGGTCGTCGGTGCTGTTCCAGAAGCCGACGGCGAGACCGGCGGCGTAGGCGGCGCCGAGGCAGGTGGTCTCGGCGACCATCGGGCGCACCACGGGGGCGTCCACGAAGTCGGCGAGGGTCTGCATCAGCAGGTTGTTGGAGGTCATGCCGCCGTCGACCTTGAGGGCGGTCAGCTCCACACCGGAGTCCTTCGTCATGGCGTCCGCGATCTCCCGCGTCTGCCAGGCGGTGGCCTCCAGGACGGCGCGCGCGAGGTGCGCCTTGGTGACGTACCGGGTGAGGCCGGCGATCACACCGCGGGCGTCGGAGCGCCAGTACGGGGCGAACAGGCCGGAGAAGGCCGGTACGAAGTAGGCGCCGCCGTTGTCCTCGACCTGCATCGCCAGGGTCTCGATCTCGGCGGCGGTGGAGATCAGGCCCATCTGGTCGCGCATCCACTGCACCAGCGAACCGGTGACGGCGATCGAGCCCTCCAGGGCGTAGACCGTGTCCTGGTCGCCGATTTTGTAGCCGACCGTGGTCAGCAGGCCAGAGTAGGAGTTGATGAGCTTGTCACCGGTGTTCATCACCATGAAGGTGCCGGTGCCGTACGTCGACTTGGTCTCGCCCTCGGAGAAGCAGGTCTGGCCGAACAGGGCCGCCTGCTGGTCGCCGAGCGCGGAGGCGACCGGGATGCCGCCGAGCAGGTCGCCCAGCCGGCCGCCGGTGATCTCGCCGTAGACCTCGGCGGAGGAGCGGATCTCGGGGAGCATCTGCGTCGGCACGCCGATCGACTCGGCGATCTTCTCGTCCCACTGCATGGTGTGCAGGTTCATCAGCATGGTGCGCGAGGCGTTGGTGACGTCGGTGACGTGCTTGCCGCCGTTCACCCCGCCGGTCAGGTTCCAGATGACCCAGGTGTCCATGGTGCCGAAGAGCAGGTCGCCCGCCTCGGCGCGCTCGCGCAGGCCGTCGACGTTGTCGAGCAGCCAGCGGGCCTTGGGGCCGGCGAAGTAGGAGGCCAGGGGGAGGCCGGTCTCGCGGCGGAAGCGGTCCTGGCCGACGTTGCGGCCCAGTTCCCGGCAGAGGGCGTCGGTGCGGGTGTCCTGCCAGACGATGGCGTTGTGGACGGGCTCACCGGTGTTCTTGTCCCAGACGAGGGTGGTCTCGCGCTGGTTGGTGATGCCGATGGCCTTGATGTCGTCGCGGGTGATGCCGGCCTTCTCGACCGCCCCGGCGACGACCTCCTGGACGTTGGTCCAGATCTCGGTGGCGTCGTGCTCGACCCAGCCCGGCTTGGGGAAGATCTGCTCGTGCTCCTTCTGGTCGACGGAGACGATGCGCCCGTCGCGGTCGAAGACGATGCAGCGGGAAGAGGTCGTGCCCTGGTCGATCGCGGCGATGAAGGGGCCTGCGGTGTGAGCGTCGGTCACAGTGTGCTCCTGGGGTTCCGTGGTGTGGTGGCCGGTGCGTACGGCGCGTGTTCTGCGGCTCGATGATGGCCGAGCGGAAGCCCGCTCAGGCGAACGCGACGTTGTAGACACCTGCGGCGAGCGCACCGCCGATCAGCGGACCGACGATCGGGACCCAGGCGTAGGACCAGTCGGAGCCGCCCTTGTTGGGCAGGGGCAGCAGGGCGTGCACGATGCGCGGGCCGAGGTCACGGGCCGGGTTGATCGCGTAGCCGGTCGGTCCACCGAGGGACAGGCCGATCGAGACCACCACGAATCCGGTGATCAGGTAGCCCAGGACGCCGAGGCCGTTGCCCTCGTCGTTCAGGCCCTGGGTGAGGATGGCGAGCAGCAGGACGAAGGTGCCGATGATCTCCGTCGCGAGGTTCTGCGCCGCGTTCCGCACCTCTGGGCCGGTGGAGAAGATGCCCAGCACGGGGCCGGCGCCCTTCTCCTGGGCCTGGACCGCCTTGGCCGTGGTGTCCTGCGCGCCCGGACCGCCGACGATCTCCCGGTCGGTGAGGTGAGCCTGGAACTGGCCGTAGTAGGCGACCCAGACCAGGGTCGCACCGATCATGGCGCCGAGGATCTGTCCGGCGAAGTAGATGGGGACGTTGCCCCACTCGCCGTCCTTGATCGCGATGCCGACCGTCACGGCGGGGTTGAGGTGGGCGCCGGACACCGGGCCCGAGATGTACGCCCCCGTCATGACGGCGAAGCCCCAGCCGAAGGCGATGGCGAGCCAGCCGGCGTTGCGGGCCTTGGAGGCCTTGAGCGTCACGGCGGCGACGACCCCGCCGCCGAGCAGGATGAGTATGGCGGTACCGATGGTCTCGCCGATGAAGATGTCGGAGCTGGACACCCGCGACTCCTTTGTCCTTCGTCCAGGGGAAGCCGAACCCCGGGTCCCTCCGGGTGTTCCGGCGCCCTCGGTGTGAGAGCGATGGCGGCCCTTGGCGTTGTCACACTCTAACGCGTATTGCCGGTAGGTGTTCGACAATGCCGACCGATGGACGCGAGTCTCGCTTCGGCGTCGCGCATGCGTCAAGAGCTCTGTAATCGAAAGCACGATCGTTATTGATCGTCGTGGGCTATCGATCTTCGGGCGCGGCGTGTCCTGCCGGGGAGCTGCCGGGGAACGCGGAAGGCCGGAACGCGTTCGGCGTCCCGGCCTTCGGCTTTCCGACTCGTGCCCGCGTGCCCTAGAACCGTCCGGCGCCCAGGTCCCGCGACACCGCGCGGGCGCAGTCCCGTACCGCCGCGACCAGCTCGGGCCGCAGCTCGCCGTCCCGGCACAGCCGCTCCACGGCCCCGGTGATGCCGACCGCGCCGACCGGCATGCGCCTGCGGTCGTGGATCGGGGCGGCGATGGCGGCGATGCCCTCCCAGGTCTCCTCGACGTCGGCCGCGTAGCCACGCGCGCGCGTGATGTCCAGGATGTGCTCGAACCTGTCCGGCTCGCAGACGGTCCGGTCCGTGTACGCCTTGCGGTCGGCCTCCAGGGCCTCGCTGTGCGCGACCGGGTCGTAGGCCGACAGCACCTTGCCCAGTGCCGTGGAGTGCAGCGGCTGCATGGCCCCGATCTCCAGCACCTGCCGGCTGTCGTCGGGCCGGAAGACGTGGTGCACGATCAGGACGCCCTGCTGGTGCAGGACGCCGAGGTGGACGCTCTCACCGCTGGACCGCGCCAGGTCGTCCGTCCACACCAGGGCGCGTGCCCGCAGCTCGTGCACGTCGAGGTAGGTGGTGCCCAGGCGCAGCAGCTCGGCGCCCAGCTGGTAGCGCCCGGAGGTGTCGTCCTGCTCGACGAAGCCCTCCTGCTGGAGGGTGCGCAGGATGCCGTGGGCGGTGCCCTTGGCCAGGCCCAGCGACGAGGCGATGTCCGACAGGCCGAGCCGCCGCTCGCCGCCCGCGAGCAGGCGCAGCATCGCGGCCGCCCGTTCGAGCGACTGGATGTTCCGTGCCATCGACGTACTGCCTCCGTCCCTTCGACTGCCGACCGCGGCGTCGCTGACGTCGTTCGGCAATGCCGAACACTACCGGTCGATGCCGACCTCCCGCTAATGGTCGGCGGGCAACTGTTGCACTCCGGCCACGTCCTGGCGGGCCGGGCCTGCGTCCCGGCCCGCCCATCAGCGGCCCATCGACCGCCTCCGGACCGCCCCGGGCGCGTCTCCGGACCGCTTCCGGAGCGCCCCCGGACCGTTCCCGGCCTGTCTCCGGACCGGCCCGGGCCCGTTTCCGGCCCGTCCCGGGGCCGGGATGTTCACCCCTTCGGCGGGCACCGTCGGCGGGCGTCCGCCCCGCCATACTCGTCCGTCTCGTGGACGCCCCGACCATCAGCCCCCGGTCCCGGCTACCCTGGCGGCGTGCGTTCTCCCCCGGGACGTTCCCAGCGGACGGCACCGGGCAGCGCAAAGCCGACAGCCGTCGCATCCTAGGGAGCCCTTTCATGGCCTCGTCGCCATCCACCCCGTCCGCCGACACCCGGACCCGTGCGTCCGCCCTGCGCGAGGCACTCGCCACCCGTGTGGTGGTGGCCGACGGTGCGATGGGCACCATGTTGCAGGCGCAGAACCCGACGCTGGACGACTTCCAGCAGTTGGAGGGCTGCAACGAGATCCTGAATCTGACCCGGCCCGACATCGTGCGTTCGGTGCACGAGGAGTACTACGCGGCCGGCGTGGACTGTGTGGAGACGAACACCTTCGGTGCGAACCACTCGGCGCTGGGGGAGTACGACATTCCCGAGCGTGTGCACGAGTTGTCGGAGGCGGGTGCGCGGGTGGCCCGTGAGGTGGCCGACGAGTTCGCCGCGCGGGACGGCCGGCAGCGGTGGGTGCTGGGCTCCATGGGCCCGGGCACGAAGCTGCCGACCCTGGGCCATGCCCCGTACACCGTTCTGCGCGATGCCTATCAGCGCAACGCGGAGGGTCTGGTCGCCGGCGGCGCGGACGCGCTGCTGGTGGAGACGACGCAGGACCTGCTGCAGACGAAGGCGTCGGTGCTGGGTGCGCGGCGCGCGCTGGACGCCCTGGGGCTGGACGTGCCGGTGATCTGCTCGGTGACGGTGGAGACGACCGGGACGATGCTGCTGGGCTCGGAGATCGGTGCGGCGCTGACGGCGCTGGAGCCGCTGGGTATCGACATGATCGGTCTGAACTGCGCGACCGGTCCGGCGGAGATGAGCGAGCACCTGCGCTACCTCGCCCGGCACTCGCGTGTTCCGCTGTCGTGCATGCCCAACGCGGGTCTGCCGGTCCTGGGCAAGGACGGTGCGCACTATCCGCTGACCGCGCCGGAGCTGGCGGACGCGCAGGAGACGTTCGTGCGCGAGTACGGCCTGTCCCTGGTCGGCGGCTGCTGCGGCACCACGCCCGAGCACCTGCGCCAGGTGGTGGAGCGAGTCCGCGAGACCACGCCGACCGCCCGCGACCCACGTCCCGAACCCGGCGCGGCCTCCCTCTACCAGACGGTGCCGTTCCGGCAGGACACCTCCTACCTGGCGATCGGTGAGCGGACCAACGCCAATGGGTCGAAGAAGTTCCGTGAGGCGATGCTGGAGGGCCGCTGGGACGACTGTGTGGAGATGGCCCGGGACCAGATCCGTGAGGGCGCGCACATGCTGGACCTGTGTGTGGACTACGTCGGCCGCGACGGGGTCGCCGACATGGAGGAGCTGGCCGGGCGGTTCGCGACCGCGTCGACGCTGCCGGTCGTCCTGGACTCCACCGAGGTCGACGTCATCCGGGCCGGGCTGGAGAAGCTGGGCGGCCGGGCGGTGATCAACTCGGTCAACTACGAGGACGGCGACGGCCCCGAGTCCCGTTTCGCGAAGGTGACCAGGCTGGCGCGGGAGCACGGGGCGGCGCTGATCGCGCTGACCATCGACGAGGTGGGCCAGGCCCGCACCGCTCAGAAGAAGGTCGAGATCGCCGAGCGGCTGATCGGCGACCTGACCGGGAACTGGGGCATTCACGAGTCGGACATCCTCGTGGACTGTCTGACCTTCACGATCTGCACCGGTCAGGAGGAGTCCCGGGGTGACGGTGTCGCCACCATCGAGGGCATCCGTGAGCTCAAGCGCCGTCACCCGGACGTGCAGACCACGCTGGGGCTGTCGAACATCTCGTTCGGGCTGAACCCGGCTGCCCGGATCCTGCTCAACTCGGTGTTCCTGGACGAGTGTGTGAAGGCGGGTCTGGACTCGGCGATCGTGCACGCCTCGAAGATCCTGCCGATCGCGCGGTTCGACGAGGAGCAGGTCACCACGGCCCTGGACCTGATCTACGACCGTCGCCGGGAGGGCTATGACCCGCTGCAGAAGCTGATGGCGCTGTTCGAGGGTGCCACGGCCAAGTCGCTGCGGGCTTCCAAGGCCGACGAGCTGGCCGCCCTGCCGCTGGACGAGCGCCTCAAGCGCCGCATCATCGACGGCGAGAAGAACGGCCTGGAGGCCGACCTGGACGAAGCCCTGACACAGCGTCCGGCGTTGGACATCGTCAACGAGACGCTGCTGGACGGCATGAAGGTGGTCGGTGAGCTGTTCGGTTCCGGGCAGATGCAGCTGCCGTTCGTGCTCCAGTCCGCGGAGGTCATGAAGACCGCGGTGGCCCATCTGGAGCCGCACATGGAGAAGACCGACGACGACGGCAAGGGCACGATCGTGCTGGCCACCGTCCGCGGCGACGTCCATGACATCGGCAAGAACCTCGTCGACATCATCCTGTCCAACAACGGCTACAACGTCGTCAACCTCGGTATCAAGCAGCCGGTCTCCGCGATCCTGGAGGCGGCCAGTGAGCACCGTGCCGATGTCATCGGGATGTCCGGGCTCCTGGTCAAGTCCACGGTGATCATGAAGGAGAACCTGGAGGAGCTCAACCAGCGCAAGCTGGCCGCCGACTACCCCGTCATCCTCGGCGGCGCCGCGCTCACCCGCGCCTACGTCGAACAGGACCTCCACGAGATCTACGACGGCGAGGTCCGCTACGCCCGTGACGCGTTCGAGGGCCTGCGGCTGATGGACGCCCTGATCGGCATCAAGCGCGGCGTGCCCGGCGCGAAACTGCCCGAACTGCGCCAGCGCCGGGTCCGCGCCGCCGCGGTGGAGGTCGAGGAGCGTCCCGAGGAGGGCCATGTCCGCTCCGACGTCGCCACCGACAACCCGGTCCCCGAGCCGCCCTTCCGGGGCACGCGCGTCGTCAAGGGCATCCAGCTCAAGGAGTACGCGTCCTGGCTCGACGAGGGCGCCCTGTTCAAGGGCCAGTGGGGCCTGAAGCAGGCCAGGACCGGCGAGGGACCCTCGTACGAGGAACTGGTCGAGTCCGAGGGCCGGCCGCGACTGCGCGGGCTGCTGGACCGGCTCCAGACGGAGAACCTGCTGGAAGCGGCCGTGGTCTACGGCTACTTCCCGTGCGTCTCCAAGGACGACGACCTGATCGTCCTCGACGAGGCCGGCAACGAGCGCACCAGGTTCACGTTCCCGCGCCAGCGGCGCGGCCGGCGCCTGTGCCTGGCCGACTTCTTCCGCCCGGAGGAGTCCGGCGAGATCGACGTGGTCGGCTTCCAGGTCGTCACCGTCGGCTCCCGGATCGGCGAGGAGACGGCCCGGATGTTCCAGGCCAACGCCTACCGCGACTACCTCGAACTGCACGGCCTGTCCGTACAGCTCGCCGAGGCCCTCGCCGAGTACTGGCACGCCCGCGTCCGCTCCGAGCTCGGTTTCGCCGGGGAGGACCCCGCCGAGATGGAGGACATGTTCGCCCTGAAGTACCGGGGCGCCCGCTTCTCCCTCGGCTACGGCGCCTGTCCGGACCTGGAGGACCGCGCCAAGATCGCCGACCTGCTCCAGCCGGAGCGCATCGGCGTCCACCTGTCGGAGGAGTTCCAGCTCCATCCCGAGCAGTCCACCGACGCCATCGTGATCCACCACCCGGAGGCGAAGTACTTCAACGCCCGCTGAGGCGCCGTGGGACGCCTCCGTGCCGCTTCGGCGGCCACACCAGGCGTTCCTGTCTCGCACGACGTACACTGGTCGGTCCACCGCAGGCCGGTTCCCTTTGTGGGAACCGGCCTGATCGTCCCTTCAAGGAGGTACGTGGATGACCAGTACGGTCCCCGCGCTCGGAACCCGTACGGCCGAAGGCTCAGCCCTCCAGGCAGTGCTCCTCGACATGGACGGCACCCTGGTGGACACCGAGGGCTTCTGGTGGGACGTCGAGGCCGAGGTCTTCGCCTCCCTCGGCCACACCCTCGACGACTCCTGGCGCCACGTGGTCGTCGGCGGCCCCATGAGCCGCAGCGCTGGATTCCTGATCGAGGCCACCGGGGCCGACATCACCCTCGCCGAACTCAGCGTGCTGCTCAACGACGGCTTCGAGAAGCGCATCGGCCGTACCCTGCCGCTCATGCCGGGAGCCGCCCGGCTGCTCGCGGAACTCTCCGCGCACGAGATCCCCACGGCCCTGGTCTCCGCCTCGCACCGGCGCATCATCGACCGCGTGCTGACCTCGCTGGGGCCCCAGCACTTCGGCCTCACCGTCGCGGGCGACGAGGTGCCGCGCACCAAGCCCCACCCGGACCCGTACCTGGCCGCCGCGGCCGGCCTCGGGGTGGACCCGGCCCGGTGCGCCGTCGTCGAGGACACCGCGACCGGGGTCGCCGCCGCAGAGGCCGCCGGCTGCCACGTCGTGGCCGTTCCCTCCGTCGCTCCCATCACCCCGGCCGTACGCCGCACGGTGGTCGACTCGCTGGAAGAAGTCGACCTGACATTTCTGCGCGGTCTGATGACACAAATGCGCTAGGCGTTCACCCAGCGTGGGGCGGCGTTAACGCGGCAATTCCCGGAACATCCGCGGGAGACCACGGGGGGCGCCCGGCGGGGGAATTCCGCCGCTCCGGATGGCCGAATTCAGGTACTCGCCGGCAGAAGCTGATGTGTGACGTTCGCCACGTTGTCAGGGGTCGACAGGGTGGCGCAGGTGTGCTGGCTCGCGCCTGGCGAACGTTGTCGAGGCGCCCTTGTGTCCTGATTGGTGAAACCCTGCACTAATCCTTCCACTGTCGGGTTTTCGGTGTGTCCACGACCGGTTTCGCTCTGTGATGAGTCCTCAACTCCGGTGGCTGCGAGCCCCCGTGCGGGCGCGGACTAATCTCGTCGCGAGAACATCGGCCACTACCCCCGTGATCCGCCGCGACACCCCTGCATGCCGGATACACGGACCGACAGCTCTGGAGAAACTCGAGCATGAACCGCAAGACTTTGGTGCTGCCGGCCGTCGTCGGCCTGCTCGCGCCGGTGCTCGCCGCCTGCGGCGGGTCCGACAGCGGCAGTGGCGGGGACGCGATCGTCGTCGGCACCACGGACCGGTTCACCGCCTCGGAGGAGGCACCCGCGCCCTTCGACCCGGCGTACGCCTACGATGTCGGCTCCTGGAACATCCTGCGTCAGACCACGCAGACCCTGATGATCCAGCCCCGCGGCGACGGTGAACCCGTACCCGAGGCGGCCGAGAAGTGCGGATTCACCGATACCGGCAACGAGCGCTATGCCTGCACCCTGCGCGACGGCCTGAAGTTCGCCAACGGAGACGCCGTCACCGCGGAGGACGTGAAGTTCTCCATCGAGCGTGCCCTGTCCATCAAGGCCGACAGCCAGGTGTACGGCCTGCTGTCGACCGTCGACACCGTCGAGACGCAGGGCGACCGCGAGGTCATCTTCCACCTCAACACCGCCGACGCCACCTTCCCGTTCAAGCTGTCGACCCCGGTCGCGGGCATCGTCAACCCGGACGACTACGAGAAGGGCAAGCTGCGCGAGGGCTTCGAGCTGACCGGCTCCGGCCCGTACACCATGAAGGCCGAGGTCAAGAACGACGAGATGACCAAGGCCGTGTTCACCAAGAACCCCGACTACAAGGGGAGCCTGAAGGTGAACAACGACAAGGTCGAGATGGTGTCGTTCGACGACGCCGAGGCCATGGGCGCCGCGCTCGACAAGGGTGACATCGACGTGATGACGCGTGCGATGACGCCGGACCAGATCCGGAAGCTCTCCAACGCCACGGATGGCGACGTCGACCTGATCGAGGTGGCCGGCCTCGAGATCCGCTACCTGGGCTTCAACACGGACGCGCCGACGGTGAAGGACAAGGCCGTCCGCCAGGCGATGGCCCAGCTCATCAACCGCAGCGAACTCGTCTCCGAGGTCTACGGCTCCCAGGCCGAGCCGCTGTACTCGATGGTCCCGGCCAGCATCACCGGTCACTCCAACTCGTTCTTCAACAAGTACGGCGACCCGAGCGTGGACAAGGCCAAGGGGATGCTGGAGGACGCCGGCATCAAGACGCCGGTGAAGCTGACCATGCACTACACGACGGACCACTACGGTGCCGCGACCAAGCAGGAGTTCGAGCAGCTCCAGAAGCAGCTGAACGACAGCGGTCTCTTCGACATCGACATCAAGGGCACGCCCTGGGACAAGTTCCGCCCGGCGGAGCTGAAGGGCGAGTACGACGTCTTCGGCATGGGCTGGTTCCCCGACTTCCCGGACGCGGACAGCTTCATCGCGCCGTTCCTCGACAAGGACAACACCCTCAACTCGCCGTACGCGAACCCGGAGATCAGGAACACCCTGATCCCCGAGTCCCGTCGCGAGGCCGACCGGCTCTCCGCCGTGGACAGCCTCACCGAGATCCAGGACATCACCGCCACCGACGTCCCGGTGATCCCGCTGTGGCAGGGCAAGCAGTACGTCGCCGCCGGGGACGACGTCACGGGCACGGCCTACGTGCTCAACTCCTCCTCGACGCTCCAGCTGTGGGAGCTGGGCCGGGGTGTGAGCGGCTGACGTCCCGCCGGACAGAACCGAAGGGCGCCCTCTTCTCGCGGGAAGAGGGCGCCCTTCGGGTTTCGTACGCGCCGGTGTCGCGCGTCGGGACGGGTGTCGAGCGGTCTACTGCGCGCCGGGGCGGACCAGGCCGCTCTCGTACGCGTACACCGCGGCCTGCACCCGGTCACGCAGACCCAGCTTGGTCAGCACATGACCCACGTGTGTCTTCACGGTGGTCTCACTGACGAAGAGGTCGGCGGCGATCTCCGCGTTGGACAGGCCGCGGGCCACCAGCTTCAGCACCTCCACCTCACGCTCGGTCAGCGTGTGCAGCGCGTCCGGCACCGGCTCGTCGCCGGACGGCAGGTGGGTGGCGTACTTGTCGAGCAGCCGCCTGGTGATGCTCGGCGCGAGCATCGCCTCGCCGCTCGCCACCACGCGGATCGCCTGCACCAGTTCGTTGGCCGGGGCGTCCTTCAGCAGGAAACCGCTGGCGCCCGCCTTCAACGCCTCCACGACGTACTCGTCGAGGTCGAAGGTGGTCAGCACCAGCACCTTCGCCGGGCCGTCCCGCTCGGGCCCGGTGATCTGCCGGGTCGCCTCCACACCGTCCATCCGCGGCATGCGGATGTCCATCAGCACCACATCGGGCTGCAGGGCCCGCACCTGGTCGAGTGCTTGGAGGCCGTCTCCGGCCTCGCCGACGACAGCGATGTCCTGCTCGGCCTCAAGAATCATCCGGAAGCCGGTGCGCAGCAGCGGCTGGTCGTCGACCAGTAGGACGCGGATGGCCACGTAAGTCTCCTTCGCTAGTCCGGTCCCATTCTGCCCTGCTCGGTGCCGCCGGAGTCGGCCGCCCTCACCGGCAGCGGATAGGGCGGGGGAGTGCCGCCGAACTCCGGGCAGTGCGCCTGGTGATCGCACCAGCCGCACAGCTTGGTGGGACGCGGCCGCCAGTCGCCCGTCTCGGTCGCCAGCCGGATGGCCTCCCACAGCGCCAGCAGCTTGCGCTCGACCCGCTCCAGATCGGCGAGGACCGGGTCGTACGTGAGCACGTCGCCGCTGCCGAGATAGACGAGTTGCAGGCGGCGCGGGACGACCTTCCTCAGCCGCCACACCACCAGCGCGTAGAACTTCATCTGGAACAGCGCGCCCTCCGCGTACTGCGGCCGGGGCGCCTTGCCCGTCTTGTAGTCGACGATCCGCACCTCGCCGGTGGGTGCCACGTCGACCCGGTCGATGATGCCGCGCAGGCGCAGCCCGGACTCCAGCTCGGCCTCGACGAACAGCTCGCGCTCGGCGGGCTCCAGCCGGCTCGGGTCCTCCAGGGTGAACCAGCGCTCCACGAGCTGTTCCGCCTCGCCGAGCCACCGAGCCAGCCGCTCGCCCTCCGGGTCGTCCGCGAACAGCTCGTCCACCTCTGGCCTGCTCTCCCGCAGCCGGTCCCACTGGCCCGGGACCAGCGCCTTCGCCTGCGGTGCCGTGCGCTCGGCCGCCGGGGCGTCGAAGAGCCGCTCGAGCACCGCGTGCACCAGGGTGCCCCTCGTCGCCGCCTCGCTCGGCTTCTCCGGCAGGCGGTCGATGACCCGGAACCGGTACAGCAACGGGCACTGCATGAAGTCGCCGGCCCGGGAGGGCGAGAGCGAGGCCGGCGCTATGGCCACGGGCACGGGTGAGGGGACGGCGGCCGCCGCCGGGTCCACCGCCGGGTCCACCGCCGGGTCCACCGTCGCGTCTCCGTGGTCCGCCACCGTCGCCGCCGGTCGGGCGGGTCCGCCGGCGTCCTCCGCGACATCCTCGATGCTCGTCTCCATGCCCACAGACCTTACGGCCCGCCACTGACAGTGACCCGGCCGGCGGCCGTGACCCGTGCGACGGAAGGGAAGGACAGGGGTGCCGGGGCGGAACGGTCCGCGACGGACGCATACCATCGACACGAGACCCTCTCGCCCGGCAGGCGCGGGAGACGCTTCGAACGAGGGGACACCGTGGACGTGAGCGGCGGGAGCGGGCAGCCGCGGTCCGGCAACGACGAGTCGGCCGAGCCCCAGGCAGGACCCACGGCCCCGGCCGCCGAGCCCGCGCAGCCGGGCCCCGCGGACTCCAGCCCGCCCGAGCAGACGCCGGGCCGCCCGTCGCAGGGTCCCGAGACGCCGGGCCGTCCGTCGCCGGATCCCGAGACGCCGGATCCCGAGACGCCGGGCCGCCCGTCGCCGGGTCCCGAGACGCTACGGAAGAACACCGCGGGAGCCACCGCACGGAACGAGCCCGCACCGAACGAGCCCGCCCGGAACACCCCGCAGGACCCCGCCCCGGCCCCGACCCCGCCCCCGAACTCGCCGTCCCCGTCCCGCGAGGCCGACCCCGTCGGCTCCCCGCGGCGCCCGGTGCCCGAGCACGCCGGCGCGGGCGACGCGCAGGGCGGGCAGGCCCCGGGCGGGGACGGCGCCGGCCAACCGTCCACCGGGCCGTCCGTGAACGGCGCGGGCAGTCCTGACGGTCGCGAGGCCCACACCAAGGTCGGCCCCGGTCCCGGCCGGCCCCCGCAGCGGAAGCCGGAGCCCGGGGGCGGGCTGCTGATGGGCAGGCCCTTCGGCGTGCCCGTGTACGTCGCGCCGAGCTGGTTCCTGGTCGCCGCCCTGATCACCTGGGTGTTCGGCGGTCAGCTCGACCGCGTGCTGCCCGGGCTGGGCGGCGCCCGCTACCTGGTCGCCCTCTTCTTCGCGGTCGCCTTCTACGCCTCCGTCCTCGTCCACGAGCTGGCCCACACCGTCGCCGCCCTCCGCTTCAAGCTCCCGGTCCGCCGCATCCAGCTCCAGTTCTTCGGCGGCGTCTCCGAGATCGAGAAGGAGGCCGAGACCCCCGGCCGCGAGTTCGTGCTGGCCTTCGTCGGCCCCGTGCTCTCCCTCGTCCTCGCCGGCGTCTTCTACGCCGCCCTGCTGCCCGTCGAGCCCGACAGCGTCCCCGGCGTCCTGCTGGCCGGCCTGATGGTCTCCAACCTCCTCGTGGCCGCCTTCAACCTGCTGCCCGGCCTTCCCCTCGACGGCGGCCGGATGCTCCGCGCCGTCGTCTGGAAGATCACCGGCAAGCCGATGCACGGCACGATCGCCGCCGCCTGGGTCGGCCGGGCCCTCGCCATCGCCGTGCTGGTCGGCCTGCCGCTGCTCACCCAGTCCCTCGGTTCCGGCGCCGCGGACGACGTCGGCATGGACACCGTCCTGGACGCCCTGCTCGCCGCGATCCTCGCCGCGATCATCTGGACCGGCGCCGGGAACAGTCTGCGCATGGCCCGCCTGCGCGAACACCTCCCGGAGCTGCGCGCCCGCGCCCTCACCAGGCGCGCCGTCCCCGTCCCGGCCGACACCCCGCTCTCCGAGGCGCTGCGCCGCGCCAACGCCTCCGGGGCCCGCGCCCTGGTCGTCGTCGACGGCGACGGCACCCCCGTCTCGCTGGTCCGCGAGGCCGCCATCGTCGGCGTGCCCGAGCACCGGCGCCCCTGGGTGGCGGTCAGCACCCTCGCCCAGGACCTCACCGACGGCATGCGCCTGTCGGCCGAACTGTCCGGCGAGGAACTCCTGGACGCTCTGCGCGCCAACCCGGCCACCGAGTACCTGGTGGTCGAGGAGACCGGCGAGATCTACGGCGTGCTGTCCGCGGCCGACGTCGAGCGGGCCTTCGTCAAGGCCATGGCAAGGCCCAGCTGAACGCGTCCCGGAGGGGCGCGGGGCTGTGACAACAGCGGCTCCGCCGCGGGGCGCGAGCAACCCCATACGGCCCGCGCCGTTCGCACGCACCGCGGCCACCACCCTCCTACGCTGGTCAAGCCCCCGGCGGGGAACCGGTAGGCTGGTCACATGTCCGAACCGACCGGTGCCGCCCGCAGGCGCGGGCCCTTCAAGGTCGGGGACCAGGTTCAGCTGACCGACCCCAAGGGCCGCCACTACACGTTCACGCTCGAGGCCGGGAAGAACTTCCACACCCACAAGGGTTCCTTCCCCCACGACGAACTGATCGGTGCTCCCGAGGGCAGCGTTGTCCGCACCACCGGGAACGTCGCCTACCTCGCGCTGCGCCCCCTGCTCCCCGACTACGTCCTGTCCATGCCCCGCGGGGCAGCCGTCGTCTACCCGAAGGACGCGGGGCAGATCCTCGCCTTCGCCGACATCTTCCCCGGCGCACGCGTCGTGGAGGCCGGTGTGGGCTCCGGCTCCCTCAGCAGCTTCCTGCTGCGCGCCATCGGCGACCAGGGCATGCTGCACTCCTACGAGCGCCGCGAGGACTTCGCCGAGATCGCCCAGCAGAACGTGGAGCGCTACTTCGGCGGCCCGCACCCCGCCTGGCAGCTCACCGTCGGCGACCTCCAGGACAACCTGTCCGACACCGACGTCGACCGCGTCATCCTCGACATGCTCGCCCCCTGGGAGTGCCTGGACGTCGTCAAGAAGGCGCTCGTGCCCGGCGGCATCCTGTGCTGCTACGTCGCGACGACGACCCAGCTCGCCCGAACCGTCGAGTCCATCCGCGAGATCGGCTGCTTCAACGAGCCGACCTCCTGGGAGACGATGATCCGCAACTGGCACGTCGAGGGCCTGGCCGTCCGCCCGGACCACCGGATGATCGGCCACACCGGCTTCCTGCTGACCGCCCGCCGCCTCGCGGACGGCGTCGAGCCGCCCATGCGCCGCCGCCGCCCCGCCAAGGGCGCCTACGGCGAGGACTACGAGGGCCCCAACGCCGGCGGAGGCTCCGGCCGCTGAGGCGGCCCGTGCCGCGAACAACGTACAGGCGCCGTGGTGGAGTTCCCGAGACCCTTCGGGAACTCCACCACGGCGCTTTCGTGTTGACCGGGGCCCGCGGCTCGACCGGGCCCCGAGGCCTCGACCGGGTCCCGCGGCCGAACCCGGAGACGCGGTGCGGAACGGCGCAGCCCGGCCGACTACCCACCCCGCCGTTCCCCCGCACTGTGACGTGTGGCACGATGCTGGCCACCCCCCGCCGGCACAGCCCTCACAGGAGACACTCCTCGTGCAGCACCCCGCCGTTCCGGATCTGTCACACACCCACGCCCGCCCGATCCACTGGGTCGCCACCGCCACGGCCCTCGCCGGTGTGGTGGCCCTCTCCTCGGTCCTTCAGCCCGACGCCGCGACGGCGGCGCAGACCGCCGCGCCCGAGACGAAGAACGCCCCGGCGCACGGGACCCCGCCAGATCCGGCGGCCGTCGCCTTTCCCCTGGAGTGCGGTCCGGTCAAGGCAGTCGTGCAGAAGAAGGCCTCCGGCGACCTCGACGGCGACGGCCGGCCCGAGACGGTGGCCGTCGTGCACTGCGACGCGCCCATGGGGACCCCGCCCGACGGGGTGTACGTCATCACGCGGGACTCCGACGGCGGCAAGCCCCGCGTCGTGGCCACCCTCGTGAACCCCCGGGACCGCCGGACGGTCACCGACTTCGCGGTGCGCGGCGGCGCCGTCCACGCCACGCTTCTCGGCTACTCGACGGCCGACGTGCCCAGTTGCTGCCCCGACGTCACGGACGACGTGAAGTGGCAGTGGGAGAACGGTGCGTTCGTCCGCGACGCGCCGTCCCAGGCGCGGACCGTTTGACCGCCGTCCTGCGACGGATGGTGTGACACATCAGACAGCGGTCACGGAGCGTGCGGATTGAGTCACGGTTTGGTCACTCTGCGTCCGGACCGTAGACCTCGGCCCTGTCCGAAACGCGACGTACGTGGATGCACTCGCCCGGACACTCCTTCGCGGAGTCGACCACGTCCGTGAGAAGCGGCAACGGCACGGGCGTTGTCGCTCCAGCGGCCTGCAGAAGCTCGTCGTCCGCGCCCTTGACGTAGGCCAGACCGTCGATGTCCAGCTCGAACACCTCGGGCGCGTACTGGGCGCAGATGCCGTCGCCGGTACACAGGTCCTGATCGATCCAGACCTCCAGTGCCTCGCCGTCGACTCCGGCCTCCTGCTGCACGGTCATCTCTCCTGCCGTTTCCTGCGCCGAGCCGTTCGGGAATCCGGCCAGCTCTGACGGGTGTTGAACGCTTCGACCCTACCTCCGGCTGGGTTCCACTCACGTTCCGTGGGTATTCCCCTGGCGTGAGGGAGAGCGCAAGGGTGAAGATCGGACACACCCCGACAGTCTTTGTGATCTAGGGGTTTCAATCGACACCCACCCAGGTAGGGTCTGGAAGCGTCCAGCTCCCCTTGGAGGAGGTGAGGACCGTGGCAGCCCACGACGACGACATGAACCGCGGCATCCGCCCGGGACGCGGGTCCGAGGACCCGGCCGGGCAGGTGGCCTACCTTGAGCAGGAGATCGCCGTCCTGCGACGCAAGCTCGCCGAATCTCCGCGGCACACGAGAATTCTCGAAGAGCGGATTGTCGAGCTGCAGACCAACCTGGCCGGCGTGTCCGCCCAGAACGAACGACTCGCCGGAACACTCCGCGAGGCCCGCGACCAGATCGTGGCCCTCAAGGAAGAGGTCGACCGGCTGGCCCAGCCACCGGCGGGCTTCGGTGTCTTCCTTCAGGCGAACGAGGACGGCACCGCAGACATCTTCACCGGCGGCCGCAAGCTACGGGTGAACGTCAGCCCGAGCGTCGAGCTCGACGAGCTCAGGCGCGGCCAGGAAGTGATGCTCAACGAAGCTCTCAACGTGGTCGAGGCCATGGAGTACGAGAGCGTCGGTGACATCGTCACCCTCAAGGAGATCCTGGAGGACGGCGAGCGAGCCCTGGTGCTCGGGCACACCGACGAGGAGCGGGTGGTGCGCCTCGCGGAGCCGTTGCGCGGGATCAACATCCGCCCCGGCGACGCACTCCTGCTCGAACCCCGCTCGGGCTATGTCTACGAGGTCGTTCCCAAGAGCGAGGTCGAGGAACTCGTCCTCGAAGAGGTCCCCGACATCGGCTACGAGCAGATCGGTGGCCTCGGCGGACAGATCGAGGCCATCCGCGACGCGGTCGAGCTCCCCTATCTCTACCCCGACCTGTTCCGGGAGCACGAGCTGCGTCCGCCCAAGGGCGTCCTGCTCTACGGGCCTCCCGGATGCGGCAAGACGCTCATCGCCAAGGCGGTCGCCAATTCGCTGGCCAAGAAGGTCGCCGAGGTGACCGGCCAGGCCGCCGGCAAGAGCTTCTTCCTCAACATCAAGGGCCCCGAGCTGCTCAACAAGTACGTGGGTGAGACCGAGCGGCAGATCCGCCTGGTCTTCCAGCGGGCTCGGGAAAAGGCCAGCGAGGGTACCCCCGTCATCGTCTTCTTCGACGAGATGGAGTCCCTCTTCCGTACCCGTGGCTCCGGTGTCAGCTCGGACGTGGAGAACACCATCGTCCCGCAGCTGCTCGCCGAGATCGACGGTGTGGAGGGCCTGCAGAACGTGGTCGTGATCGGTGCCTCCAACCGTGAGGACATGATCGACCCCGCCATCCTGCGGCCCGGCCGGCTGGACGTGAAGATCAAGATCGAGCGTCCGGACGCCGAGGCGGCCAAGGACATCTTCGGCAAGTACCTCACCGAGCGCCTCCCGCTCCACGTGGACGACCTCACGGAGCACGAGAAGGACAGGGCGGCCACCGTCCAGAGCATGATCCAGACCGCGGTGGAACAGATGTACGCGGAATCCGAGGAGAACCGCTTCCTGGAGGTCACCTACGCCAATGGCGACAAGGAAGTCCTCTACTTCAAGGACTTCAATTCCGGCGCCATGATCGAGAACATCGTGGGCCGCGCCAAGAAAATGGCGATCAAGGACTTCCTGGAAGCGAACCAGAAGGGCCTTCGCGTCTCCCACCTCCTCCAGGCCTGCGTGGACGAGTTCAAGGAGAACGAGGACCTGCCCAACACCACCAACCCGGACGACTGGGCCCGGATCTCCGGAAAGAAGGGCGAGCGGATCGTTTACATCCGTACGCTCGTCACCGGAAAGCAGGGCGCGGACACCGGACGCTCCATCGACACGGTGGCGAACACCGGTCAGTACCTGTAAAAGGCGGGGCGGCTGCGGGTGCCCTCAGCGGGTACCCGCAGCCGACTGTTTTCCGGAGCCCCGACTGGAGCAAGGCAATGCCGCAAATGATCTCCCCACCAGCGCAAAGGCGTTCTAGGCTCTTCCGTACCGCCGAGTCGCGCAGTGCGGGGACGGGCACCGCACACGCATCGGAGCGCCAGCGGTACTTGAGCGGCGCCCACGACGGGCGCCGCCGGGCAAGGAGGGCCGCATGACCGTACGGCGAGTAATGGGCATCGAGACGGAGTACGGGATCTCCGTCCCCGGCCACCCGAACGCCAATGCCATGCTCACCTCGTCCCAGATCGTCAACGCCTACGCGGCGGCGATGCACCGGGCCCGCCGGGCCCGCTGGGACTTCGAGGAGGAGAATCCGCTGCGGGACGCGCGGGGCTTCGACCTCGCCCGCGAGTCCGCCGACTCCAGCCAGCTCACCGACGAGGACATCGGCCTGGCCAACGTGATCCTCACCAACGGGGCACGGCTCTACGTCGACCACGCCCACCCCGAGTACAGCGCTCCGGAGGTCACCAATCCGAGGGACGCCGTGCTGTGGGACAAGGCCGGCGAGCGGATCATGGCCGAGGCCGCCGAGCGGGCCGCCCAGCTGCCCGGTGCCCAGCCGATCCACCTCTACAAGAACAACACCGACAACAAGGGCGCCTCCTACGGCACGCACGAGAACTACCTGATGAAGCGGGAGACCGCCTTCTCGGACATCGTGCGCCACCTGACGCCCTTCTTCGTCTCCCGCCAGGTCTTCACCGGCGCCGGCCGCGTCGGCATCGGCCAGGACGGGCACGAGCACGGCTTCCAGCTCAGTCAGCGCGCGGACTACTTCGAGGTCGAGGTGGGCCTGGAGACGACGCTGAAGCGGCCCATCATCAACACGCGCGACGAACCGCACGCGGACGCCGAGAAGTACCGGCGACTGCACGTGATCATCGGTGACGCGAACCTGTCGGAGATCTCGACCTATCTGAAGCTGGGTACGACGGCCCTGGTGCTGTCGATGATCGAGGACGGGTTCATCGCCGTCGACCTGGCCGTGGACCAGCCGGTGCGCACCCTCCACCAGGTGTCGCACGACCCGTCGCTGAAGCGCCTGGTCACGCTGCGCAGCGGCCGGACACTGACCGCGGTGCAGCTCCAGATGGAGTACTACGAGCTGGCCCGCAAGTACGTCGAGGAACGGTACGGGGCGGACGTCGACGACCAGACCAAGGACGTCCTGGGCCGCTGGGAGGACACCCTCAACCGGCTCGAGAACGACCCGATGAGCCTGGCCGGCGAGCTGGACTGGGTGGCCAAGCGGGAGCTCATGGAGGGCTACCGCCGCCGCGACGACCTGGACTGGGACGCGGCCCGGCTGCACCTCGTGGACCTCCAGTACGCCGATGTACGGCCCGACAAGGGCCTGTACAACCGTCTGGTGGACCGCGGCCGCATCAAGCGGCTGCTGGACGAGACGGAGGTCGAGCGGGCCCGTACGAAGCCGCCGGAGGACACGCGCGCGTACTTCCGCGGGCGCTGTCTGGAGCAGTACGCGGACGACGTCGCGGCGGCCTCCTGGGACTCGGTGATCTTCGATCTGCCGGGCCGGGACTCGCTCCAGCGGGTGCCAACCCTGGAACCGCTTCGCGGAACGCGTAATCACGTCAAGGAGCTCCTGGACCGCTGCCGCACCGCGGAAGACCTGGTCAAGGTGTTGTCGGGCGGGTGACCGGGCCGAGCGGGTACACGGGAGGAATCGGCCGGACAGGGTGGAAACACCCGGGTCCGGGAACCATCGAGGTGGCACCCGTACGTTGAGGAAACTGCGGGGCCGATGTCGGACCCGGCTTGTAGGGTCTGATCTTGACCGAGCAACTGTGTCGGGCGAACCGAGCGGGGTGAGGGTTATGGCGACCAAGGACACCGGCGGCGGGCAGCAGAAGGCCACGCGTTCCACCGAGGAGGTCGAGGAGCAGGCGCAGGACGCGCAGGCTTCCGAGGACCTCAAGGAGCGCCAGGAGAAGCTGAACGACGACGTGGACTCCGTCCTGGACGAGATCGACGACGTCCTCGAGGAGAACGCGGAGGACTTCGTGCGGTCCTTCGTGCAGAAGGGTGGCCAGTAGGCCTGCTGAAGGCCTGCTTCTCCTTCGCTTCACAGGCCCGCGGGCCGCATGAGGGGCGGACGAGCAGAACGTGAGAGTCGCGCGCGGTGCGGTGGGAACCGTGCCGCGCGCGGCCTGAGACGGGGGCCGGGGTGTTCGTTCCATGGTTCCCGCCGAGTATGTGGATCACTGCCCGCAGCCGGGTAGGGTCCGTGGCATAGCTGTCGCATACGTGGAAGGAATCGCGTGGAAGCCAACACTCGTAGCACCGGGCGTCTACCAGCTGCCTTCCTGACGCCTGGGTCCTCTTCGTTCATGGATTTCCTCGGTGAGCACCAGCCGGAGATGCTCCCGGGCAACCGGCAGCTGCCGCCGGTGCAGGGTGTGATCGAGGCGCCGCACGGCACCACGATCGTGGCGGTGACGTTCCCCGGCGGTGTCGTCCTCGCCGGTGACCGGCGGGCCACCATGGGCAACATGATCGCTCAGCGGGACATCGAGAAGGTCTTCCCGGCCGACGAGTACTCGGCGGTGGGCATCGCCGGCACGGCGGGACTGGCCGTGGAGATGGTGAAGCTGTTCCAGCTGGAGCTGGAGCACTTCGAGAAGGTCGAGGGGGCCCAGCTGTCCCTGGAGGGCAAGGCCAACCGCCTGTCCACGATGATTCGGTCCAACCTGGGCATGGCGATGCAGGGGCTGGCCGTGGTGCCGCTGTTCGCCGGGTACGACGTGGACCGGGGCAGGGGCCGCATCTTCTCGTACGACGTGACGGGCGGGCGCTCCGAGGAGCAGAACTACGCGACCACCGGGTCGGGCTCGATCTTCGCCCGGGGCGCGATGAAGAAGCTCTTCCGCGAGGACCTGACCGAGGAGCAGGCCACGACGCTCGTGGTCCAGGCGCTGTACGACGCGGCAGACGACGACTCGGCGACCGGTGGTCCCGATGTCGCCCGCCGGATCTACCCGATCATCACTGTGATCACCGAGGACGGCTTCCGCCGGCTGAGCGAGGACGAGGGCTCGGCGCTCGCCCGCGCGGTGCTGGAGCGGCGGCTCGAACACCCCGACGGTCCGCGGGCCGCGCTGCTGTAGCGGGTGCGGCCGTGTTGTCAGGTGGTCCAGTGACGTCTCCAGAAAGGGATGGATAACCGGTGTCGACGCCGTTCTATGTCTCACCCCAGCAGGCCATGGCCGACCGGGCGGAGTACGCCCGCAAGGGCATCGCCCGTGGCCGCAGCCTGGTCGTGCTGCAGTACGCCGACGGCATCGTGTTCGTCGGCGAGAACCCGTCCCGCGCGCTGCACAAGTTCAGCGAGATCTACGACCGGATCGGCTTCGCGGCCGCCGGCAAGTACAACGAGTACGAGAACCTGCGGATCGGTGGCGTGCGCTACGCCGACCTGCGCGGCTACACGTACGACCGTGACGATGTGACGGCTCGCGGCCTGGCCAACGTGTACGCCCAGACGCTGGGCACGATCTTCTCCAGCCAGGCCGAGAAGCCGTACGAGGTGGAGTTGGTCGTCGCCGAGGTCGGCGACAGCGCCGACGGCGACCAGATCTACCGGCTGCCGCACGACGGCTCGATCGTGGACGAGCACGGCTCGGTCGCGGTCGGGGGCAACGCCGAGCAGATCAGCGGATACCTGGACCAGCGGCACCGGGACGGCATGACGCTGGCCGAGGCGCTGAAGCTGGCCGTGCAGTCGCTGTCCCGCGACACGAACGGCAGCGAGCGGGAGATCCCGGCGGAGCGGCTGGAAGTGGCGGTGCTGGACCGCACGCGTCCCCAGAAGCGGAAGTTCAAGCGGATCGTGGGGGCGCAGCTGTCACGACTGCTGGAATCGGGAGCGTCGGCCGGAGCCGCCGACACGGACGACCTGCCCCTGCCGGACGAGGACGAGGGCGGGGACAAGGGCGAGGAGTAGCGGACAGCCGCTGCACGGAAGCCTTCGCGCGGCGCCGGGTGCCATGTGCCCCGGCGCCGCTCAGTCTTGCGGTGGCGGTGCCGTGGAGCCCCGTACGACCAGGTGCACCGGGATGTCGCCCTCCTGGGGTGCCTGTCCCTCCATGACCGCCAGCAGGGCGCGCATCCCGCGCTCACCGAAGAGTTCCGCGTCCAGGCGTACGGTCGTCAGCTCCGGGTCGATGGCCGTGGCGAGGCCGAGGTCGTCCAGACCGGTGACCGAGAGGTCGTCGGGGACGCGGAGCCCGGCCCGCCGGGCCGCCTTGTAGGCGCCGACCGCGAGTTTGTCGTCGTCGCAGACCAGCGCCGTGGGCCGGGGCCCCGGAGCGGCGAGCGCGGCCTCCGTGGCCCGCTGGGCGCCCTCGATGGAGATGGGGGCGTGGACGGTGCGGAGGTCGGTGCCGGGGGCGGCGGCCAGCCGTGTGGCCAGTTCCCGGGCGCGCACCTCGAAGGTCCAGGACGGGACGTCCGCCGCGAGGTGGAGGAAGCGGCGGTGGCCGAGGGACAGAAGGTGCTCCGCGACCTGGCGGATGCCGTCGGCGATGTCCAGGTTGACCGTCGCGGCGCCCAGGCTGCCCTCCGGGTCGCTGTCCAGCATGACCAGGGGAAGCTGGTCGCCCCGGATCGCGCTGAGCGCGTCGGCCGCCATCGAGGACGCGATGACACCGTCCAGGGCGGCCCGGGCCGAGGCGAAGGGGTCCCGGGCCGGGCCGACGCCCTCGGGGGAGGGATAGAGGACCACCCCGAAGCCGTGCTCGGCGGCGACCCGCGCGGCGCCCGTGTACACCTCCGCGAAGAACTCCGTGGTCAGCGCGGGGACGACCAGCAGCACCGTGCGCGTGCGGCCGAGGCGCAGGTTGCGGGCGGCCAGGTTCGGGCGGTAGCCCAGTTGGTGCGCGGCCTCCCGGACCCGCTGGGCCGTGGGCTCCGACACGCGGCCGCGCCACTTGTCGCCGAGGACCAGGGACACCGCCGCCTGGGAGACGCCGGCGGCCTGGGCGACGTCCCGGCTCGTGGGGCGGGTGCTGCCTCGTGCCACCGTTCGCCTGCGCTTTCGTCTGGACTCCTGAACAGGCGACATGGTACGTATGGCGACGGACGTTATACGTAAAACCTCAGTGGTTGGTTCGGAGAAGGGGGTGGGTCGTGGTCGCCGGGTACCTGGACATTCTTCGGGCACGCCATGCCGTCAGGCTGCTCGTCGGCACGCTCGTGGGGCGGCTGCCCAACGCCACCGCGGCCATCGCGATCGTGCTGTTCGTGCGGGCCGAGGGCGGCTCCTACAGCCTCGCGGGAGCCCTGGCCGCCGTGTACGGGGTCGCCAACGCCGTGGGACAGCCCGTACTCGGGCGGCTCGTGGACCTGCACGGACAGCCGCGGGTGCAGCTGCCGGCCGCCGTGCTGTCGGGCCTGGCCATGGCCGTGTTCGCCTTCGCGGGCACCGGGACGGTCGCGCTCGCGTACCTGGCCGTGGCAGCCGCGGGGCTGTTCACGCCCCCGCTGGAGGGCGGGCTGCGGGCGCTGTGGCCGAGCGTGCTGCGCAAGGAGGACCAGGTGCACACGGCGTACGCCATGGACGCCATCGCGCAGGAGGTCATGTTCACCGTCGGGCCGCTGCTCGTGACGGTGTGCGTGTCGCTGTGGTCGCCGATGGTCGCCCTGCTCGCGCTGAACGCGGTGGGTGTGCTGGGCGCTCTCTCCGTGGTGGTGTCGCCCCCCTCGCGCGCGTGGCGGTCGGCGCCGCGCGAGGCGCACTGGCTGGGCGCGCTGCGTTCGTCCGGGCTGCTCGCGCTGCTGGGCGCCTTCCTGTTCATCGGTATGGCGCTCGGGTCCATCACCGTCGCCTCCGTGCCGTACGCGGACGAGCACGGCGGCGACGCCGTCTACGGCTGGCTGATGGCCGCCCTGGGGCTCGGAGCGCTCGTCGGCGGGGCCGTCTACGGGGCCCGGCAGTGGACCGGCGACCCCGCGCGCCGACTGCGCGTGCTGGTGGCCCTGCTGGCGGTGTGTTACCTGCCCCTGCTGCTGATGCCGGGCCCCGTCGCCATGGTGCTGCTCACGGTGCTCGCCGGCGTCTTCCTCGCGCCGTGCATCGCCTGTGCCTTCGTCCTCGTCGACCGGCACGCGCCGCGCGGCACGGTGACGGAGGCGTTCTCGTGGCTGGTGACGACGTTCACCGTGGGCGCCTCGGTGGGTACGGGCCTCGCGGGGCCCGTCGTGGAGCACGGCGGGGTGCTGTGGGGCTTCGCGCTGCCCGGGGCGGCGGGGACCGTGTCACTGCTCGTGCTGGCGTGCACGGGGCGGGTCCTCGCAGCTCCCGCCAGGGGAGCGGTGGTTGCGGCTTCATCGGAAAATGATCCAAACCGTGCCGTCGAACCCCGTTTCAGTTCGGGTCATCAGGCGTAATGTTCAGTCATGGACCGCCGCATTTTCGGGCTGGAGAACGAGTACGGCGTCACGTGCACGTTCAGGGGACAGCGCCGCCTGTCGCCTGACGAGGTGGCGCGGTACCTCTTCCGCCGTGTCGTGTCATGGGGCCGCAGCAGCAATGTCTTTCTGCGCAACGGGGCCCGCCTCTATCTCGACGTGGGATCACATCCGGAATACGCCACACCCGAATGTGACAACGTGACCGAACTCGTCACCCACGACAAAGCGGGCGAGCGCATTCTCGAAGGACTCCTGGTGGACGCCGAACGACGCCTGCACGAGGAGGGAATCGCGGGCGACGTCTACCTCTTCAAGAACAACACCGACTCCGCCGGCAACTCCTACGGCTGCCACGAGAATTACCTCGTGGCCCGGCACGGGGAGTTCTCGCGGCTCGCGGACATCCTCATTCCGTTCCTGGTGACCAGGCAGCTGCTGTGCGGCGCCGGCAAGGTGCTGCAGACGCCGCGCGGTGCCGTGTACTGCGTCAGCCAGCGGGCCGAGCACATCTGGGAGGGCGTCTCCTCGGCGACCACTCGCTCCCGGCCCATCATCAACACCCGCGACGAGCCGCACGCCGACGCCGAGCGCTACCGGCGCCTGCACGTCATCGTGGGCGACTCGAACATGTCCGAGACGACCATGCTGCTCAAGGTCGGCGCCACCGACCTGGTGCTGCGCATGATCGAGGCGGGCACGGTGATGCGCGACCTCACCCTGGAGAACCCGATCCGGGCGATCCGCGAGGTGAGCCACGACATCACCGGGCGCCGCAAGGTGCGCCTGGCCAGTGGCCGCGAGGCGTCCGCGCTGGAGGTGCAGCGGGAGTACTACGAGAAGGCGGTGGACTTCTGCGAGCGCCGCGGCATCCGCACCGGCACCGTCGAGCGGGTGCTGGAGCTGTGGGGCCGCACACTGGACGCGATCGAGGCCGAGGACCTCGACCGCATCGACACCGAGATCGACTGGGTCATGAAGTACAAGCTCCTGGAGCGGTACCGGGCCAAGCACAACATGACCATGTCGCACCCGCGGGTCGCGCAGATAGACCTCGCCTACCACGACATCCACCGCCGCCGTGGCCTGTACTACCTGCTCGAGAAGAAGGGCCAGGCCGCCCGGGTCGCCAACGACCTGAAGATCTTCGAGGGCAAGTCCGTTCCGCCGCAGACCACCAGGGCCCGGCTGCGCGGCGACTTCATCCGGCGGGCCCAGGAGCAGCGCCGGGACTTCACCGTCGACTGGGTCCATCTCAAGCTCAACGACCAGGCGCAGCGCACCGTGTTGTGCAAGGACCCGTTCCGTTCGGTGGACGACCGGGTGGAGAAGCTGATCGCCGGAATGTGAGCCGGCCGAGGTGAGACGCGCGTTTCCGCACGAAAGGGCGGAACGCCACACGGGCACCGTACGTTAGCCGTACGGTGCCCTTCTCACGCCGTAGAGTTGCGCGCACTTCAACAGGACCGACCGACACCGATACGAGGCCCCCACCGTGCGCCGACGCTCACTCCTCATCGCCGTCCCCGCCGGACTGGTCACGCTCGCCGCATGCGGTGACGAAGACTCCGGCTCGAGCAGCACCGGCGACAGCGCGACGCCCGAGGCGTCGGGTACCTCGGCACCGCCGCCGCCGAAGATCGTCGACGGTCCGTTGCCGGCGATCACCGCGGGGACGAAGTTCGGCGAGAAGCCGACCGTCGCCAAGGGCAGCGGCGAGCCCTCCAAGGACCTCGCGGTCAAGACGGTCATCGCAGGCGGCGGCAAGGCCATCGCGGAGAACGACTTTGTGTCGGCGAACTACCTGGGCCAGATCTGGGAGAGCGCGAAGGTCTTCGACAACTCCTACGACCGCAAGACCCCGCTGGTCATCCAGCTCGCCCAGGGCAGCATCATCGACGGCTGGCGGTACGCGCTCGCCGGCAAGAAGACCGGCAGCCGCGTCCAGTTCTCCGTGCCGCCCACCTGGGGATACGGCGAGCAGGGCAACGAGCAGGCGGGCATCAAGGGCACCGACACGCTGGTCTTCGTGGTCGACGTGCAGGACACCTTCAACGCCAAGAGCTCCGCCAAGGGCGAGGAAGTCCCCCAGGACGACGCCGCCCTGCCCAAGGTCGGCACCAACACCGACGGCAAGGCGCCCTCCATCGAGTTGCCGAAGGCCGACGCGCCGAAGAAGCTCGTGGCGGAGTACGTCCTCGAGGGCGACGGCGCGGAGGTCGGCGCCGAGGACAGCGTGCTCGTGCAGTACAAGGGCGTGGTCTGGGACGGCGGCAAGGAGTTCGACTCGACGTACGGCAGGAAGCAGCTGACGTCGTTCTCGCTCCAGCAGGTCGTCAAGGGCTGGTCGCAGGGCCTGACCGGCAAGAAGGTCGGCAGCCGCGTCCTCATCGTCATCCCGCCGGACCTGGGGTACGGCGACAGCCCGCCGGAGGGCAGCGGCATCGAGAAGGACTCCACGCTGGTCTTCTCCGTCGACATCCTGGCGAAGATGTGACGCCTTCGAGATGTAAGACTTGGGCCGTTGCCTTTCCGCAGACAAGCAGGAGCTGAACACGTGAGCATCGACAAGCCCGAGGTCGACTTCCCGGGCGGCGAGCCCCCGGCGGACCTCGAGATCAAGGACATCTGGGAGGGCGACGGCCCGGTTGCGCAGGCCGGTCAGACCGTGACCGTCCACTACGTGGGCGTGACCTTCAGCACGGGCGAGGAGTTCGACGCCAGCTGGAACCGCGGTACGCCGTTCCGCTTCCCGCTCGGTGGCGGCCGCGTCATCGCGGGCTGGGACCAGGGCGTGCAGGGCATGAAGGTCGGCGGCCGCCGCCAGCTGACCATCCCCGCGCACCTCGCCTACGGCGACCAGAGCCCGACCCCGGCGATCCCGCCCGGTTCGACGCTGATCTTCGTGGTCGATCTGCTCGGAGTCTGATCGAAGTCCGAGCGGACAGCGATCAGAGCCGGTCACCTGGGGTCCATGCCTGTCCGGGCATGGGCCCTCGGCTTTTGCCGGGCCACCGCGGGGCGGTACGGTCATCCGTCGTAAGCACCATAGGGAGAAGGGCGTCGATGGCCATTGCCAAGGCCGAGCGGCTGATGAACCTGGCGCTGTGTCTGCTCGGGACGCGGCGGCCACTCAGCAAGCGTGAGCTGCGTGACTCCATCGAGGCTTACGTCGAGGCCTCCAGGCCGGGCCAGGGCGCGGCGGGCTCCGACGACTCCTTCAACCGCATGTTCGAGCGGGACAAGGACGACCTGCGGGAACTCGGACTGGTCATCGAGACCGTCGAGAGCCTCGACGGCGAGGTCGGCTACCTGGCCCGCCGCGACAGCAACCGCCTGCCGCCCATCACCCTGGACGCCGAGGAGGCCGCCGCGCTGGGCCTCGCCGCCAAGGTGTGGCAGCAGGCCCGGCTGGCCGGTGCCGCGAGCGGCGCGCTGCAGAAACTGCGCGCGGCGGGGCTCCCCGAGGACGTCGACCCGTACGAGGCGCACAGTGCGCTGGAGCCGCGCATTCCCGTCCACGAGGCCGCGTTCGAGCCGCTGATGCTGGCCTGCCGGGACCGCCGGCCGGTCGTCTTCGACTACCGCAAGGCCAACGCCGCCCAGCCCGAGCCCAGGCACGTGGAGCCCTGGGCGCTGGAGTGCTGGCGCGGCCACTGGTACCTGGCCGGCTTCGACCGCGACCGCGGTGCCGAGCGGGTCTTCCGGCTGTCCCGGATCACGGGCCGGGTGCGCTCGCGCGGCGCGCGGTTCACCGCGCCCGTGCCCGACGTCGTCACGGTCCGTGAGACCGTCGCGAGCTGGGCGGGGGAGACCGCCGACCGTTCCGCGCTGATCCGGCTGCGTACGGGCGCGGGATACCCCCTTCGTGCGAAGGCCACCGGGGCCCGGGAACTCGGTGGCGGCTGGGACGAGTTGGAGATTCCGTACGGGCACGGCCTGGACGCCTGGCTGGTCGAGTTCGGACCGGACGTGGTGGTGCTGGAGCCCGCGGAGTTGCGTGCGGACGTGGTGGACCGGCTGCGTGCCGTCGCCAAGGGCTGAGGGGGAGCGGACAACACAGTGGCAGGCAAACCGGTCAGGCCAGTGAACGCCATCGACCAGACCCGACGGATGCTGTCCCTGGTGACGTATCTGCGGGAGCGCCCCGGAGCCCGGGTCGAGGACGTCGCGCGCGCCTTCGGCATCACCGAGGACGAGCTGGTCTCCGACCTCGACGTGCTGCCCATGTGCGGCACCAGCTTCCGCGGCGGCGACCTGCTCGACATCGACACCGACGGCGAGCGCATCTGGTGGCACAACCCGGCCGCCCTCGGCGCGGACGCCGCCGAGCCGCTGCGGCTGGCCGCCGACGAGGCCACCGCGCTGCTCGTCGCCGCCCGAGCCGTGGCGACCCTGCCCGGCCTGCGCGAGAGCGACCGGCAGGCGCTGCTGCGGGCGACCGCCAAGGTGGAGACCTCGGCCGGCGAGGCCGCGGGCGCCAGCTCGCGCCTGTCCGTCACCTTCGAGTCCGAGGGCGGCGTCTTCGCCGACGTCGACCGGGCGATCTCGGAGCGCCGCCGGCTGTGGATCCGCTACTACTCACCGGCCCGCGACGAGGTCACCGAGCGCGAGATCGACCCCATCCGCCTGGTCAGCGTCGGGCACACGTACGTGGAGGCCTGGTGCCGCCGCTCCGAGGCCCGGCGCACCTTCCGGCTCGACCGGGTCGCCGAGATCCGCATCCTGGACGAGCCGTCCGCGCCGCCCGAGGTGGAGCTGCGGGACCTGTCGGAAGGGCTGGTGCAGCCCGCCGCCGAGGACCCGGAGGTCGTCGTGGAGGTCGGCCCGGGCGGGCGCTGGGTCGCCGAGTACTACCCGCACGACAGCGCGGACGAGCTTCCCGACGGCGGGCTGCGCATCACGCTGCGCACCCCCGACCCGGCGTCCCTGCGGCGGCTGGCGCTGCGGCTCGGGAGGGACGGCCGCATCGTCTCCCCGCCCGAGCTCGCCGACAGCGCCCGGCGGGCGGCCCGCGAGGCGCTGGCGGCGTACGACGGCATCGAGGCGGTCGGGGCGCACGGCGGGCCGGACGACGGGCGGAACGGGCACGACAGGCAGGAGCGAGGACTGTGAGCGAGTCCGTGGGGCCAGGTGCGCCGGGCATGACGGCGGCGTCCGCGTTCGCCGGCATGCGACGCGTGTCCCCGGTCGTGTTCAAGGCGGGCTGCCCGGACTGCCGGGGCCGCTTCGAGCTCGCCGCGAGCGCCCTGCGCCTCGCCATCGGCGCCACGAGCCGCACCACGTTCTACTCGTTCACCTGCCCCGAGTGCGGGTCCGCCGTGCGCAAGCCGGCGGGGGAGCGGGTCGTGGAGCTGCTCACCGGCGGCGGGGTCAGGACCCTGCGGCTGCACTCCACCGTCTAGGCTCGGCGTCATGTTCTGGCCGATGTTCGCGGTTGCCGTGGGTTTTCTGGGTCTCGCCGTCCTCGCGGTGTTCGCCGTGAAGGTGTTCGTGGAGGCGGAGCGCCTGGGCCGGCAGGTGACGGACTCCGCCGACCGGATCAGCCGGGCGGCGGAGGACCTGGAGCGGGCGACCGGGAGCGCGGCCCGCGCGGTGGACGCCCTGTGAAGGCCTGAACGCCCGGTTCGGGCCCGGCCGGGACCCGATGGACCCATGCGAGTTGCGTATTGGGACACTTTGCCCTGTCACCCCACAGGTCCCTGAAGGTACGCTGCTGGTCGCGGCCCGGAAAACGAGGCCCGGTCGCGGACGGGAGTACGCACGGGGATTGCCTCACGTTTACCCCTGAGCGTTACGATCGCTGCACAAGACGATCGATCGGACACATGTCCGACCGGTCGGACAGCACCCCCACCCAGCCGCCTCGGTGAGAAGGTAAAGACTTATGTTCGGAAGGCTCGGCGCCCCCGAGATCATTCTCATCCTCGTCGTCATCATCCTGCTGTTCGGCGCGAAGAAGCTTCCGGACATGGCGCGCTCGCTCGGCAAGTCGGCGCGCATCCTCAAGAGCGAGGCCAAGGCGATGAAGAGCGAGAGCAAGTCCGACGACTCCGCTCCCGCCGATCCCCCCAACCCCGAGCAGGCCGCGGCGAAGCGCACCATCCAGGCCGCCCCCGGCGACGTGACCAGTTCCCGTCCGGTCACCGAGCCGACGGACACGACCAAGCGCTGACGCAGGGCCGGTGACCTCCGGCCCGCCGCACGAGATGGGAATGTGGGTTGCTGAAGCCTGCCCGCGACAAGGAGAGGGATCCCGAGGGGCGGATGCCCCTCGCGGAGCACCTTCGCGAGCTCCGCAACCGGCTCGCGAAGGCGCTGTTGGCCATCGTCGCCGTCACTGTGGTCGCCGCTTTCTTCTACCAGGAGATCATCAACGTCCTCACCGAGCCGATCCTCGATTCGATCGGCTGTGAGAAATCGTTCGCGGAGCTGGCCCAGGCGGAGGCCGGCGCGGAGCCGTGCGCGCAGATCACCATCAACGGTCTGCTCGGCCCCTTCACCCTGGCTCTGAAGGTGTCCCTGACGGCCGGCATCGTGCTGGCCTCCCCGGTCTGGCTCTACCAACTGTGGGCGTTCGTCGCCCCGGGCCTGCACAAGAGCGAGAAGAAGTACGCCTACGCGTTCGTCGCCACCGGTGCGCCGCTTTTCCTCGTCGGCGCCTACTTCGCCTACGCGGTGCTGCCCACCTCGGCGAAGGTGCTGATCGAGTTCACGCCGAGCGACGTCGACAACCTGCTGCCGCTGGACGAGCTGCTCGACCTCGTCACACGCATGGTGATCGTCTTCGGTCTCTCCTTCGAGCTGCCCCTGCTGCTGGTCATGCTCAACCTCACCGGAGTGCTGACCGGCAAGCGGATGCTCGGCTGGTGGCGCGCCATGATCATGGGCATCACGCTGTTCGCGGCCATCGCCACGCCGAGCACCGACCCCCTGACGATGATCATGCTGGCCGGACCGATCTGGGTGCTGTACTTCGCCGCGGTCACCATCTCTCTGCTGAACGACCGTCGCAGAGCCCGCCGCGAGGCCCTGGAACCCGACGACGACGAGGCGTCCGAGCTGGACCTCACGCCCGACGACATCGGCGAGATCGAACCCGTCACCACGGCCCGCGCCCTGCCCGAGCAGGCCACGAAGGACCGGGTCAACGGCTACGACGACGTGACCTGACGCACGCCGGGGCGGTGACGGCACGCGTCGCCGCCCCGCGGAAGCCCTCACGGAGTCCCCACGGGACCGATCCCGATAATGATCGTCCTGTTGTCAGTGCGGCCCGGTACGCTCGAAAGCACGATGACAGAGGATCTCTCACCGGCCGAGCGGTATGCGGCAGCCCGCCAGCGCGCTGCCGAGCAGGCCACCGCGCTCGCCACCTTCCGCGAGATGTACGACTTCGGCCTCGACCCCTTCCAGATCGAGGCCTGCCAGGCACTCGAGGCGGGCAAGGGCGTGCTGGTGGCCGCGCCCACCGGCTCCGGCAAGACGATCGTCGGCGAGTTCGCCGTCCACCTCGCCCTCCAGCAGGGCAAGAAGTGCTTCTACACGACGCCCATCAAGGCGCTGTCGAACCAGAAGTACGCCGACCTGTGCCGCCGCTACGGCGCGGACAGAGTGGGCCTGCTCACCGGCGACAACAGCGTGAACTCCGACGCTCCGGTGGTCGTGATGACCACCGAGGTCCTGCGGAACATGCTCTACGCCGGCTCCCAGACCCTCCTCGGCCTCGGCCACGTGGTCATGGACGAGGTGCACTACCTCTCCGACCGCTTCCGCGGCGCCGTGTGGGAAGAGGTGATCATCCACCTCCCCGAATCCGTGACCCTGGTGTCACTGTCGGCCACCGTGTCGAACGCGGAGGAGTTCGGCGACTGGCTCGACACCGTGCGCGGCCACACCGAGGTGATCGTCTCCGAGCACCGGCCGGTGCCGCTGTTCCAGCACGTGCTGGCCGGGCGCCGGATGTACGACCTGTTCGAGGAGGGCGAGGGCCACAAGAAGGCCGTCAACCCCGACCTCACGCGCATGGCGCGCCTGGAGGCGAGCCGCCCGTCCTACCAGGACCGCAGGCGCGGCCGTGCCATGAAGGAGGCCGACCGGGAGCGCGAGCGCCGGCAGCGCTCCCGCGTCTGGACGCCGGGCCGGCCGGAGGTCATCGAGCGCCTGGACGCCGAGGGCCTGCTGCCCGCGATCACCTTCATCTTCAGCCGCGCCGCCTGCGAGGCCGCCGTCCAGCAGTGCATGTACGCGGGCCTGCGGCTCAACGACGAGGACGCGCGGGAACGGGTCCGCTCCCTGGTCGAGGAGCGCACGTCCTCCATCCCGACCGAGGACCTGCACGTCCTGGGCTACTACGAGTGGCTGGAGGGCCTGGAGCGGGGCATCGCCGCCCACCACGCGGGCATGCTGCCGACCTTCAAGGAGGTGGTCGAGGAGCTGTTCGTCCGCGGACTGGTCAAGGCCGTCTTCGCGACCGAGACCCTTGCCCTCGGCATCAACATGCCCGCCCGCTCGGTGGTGCTGGAGAAGCTCGTCAAGTGGAACGGCGAGCAGCACGCCGACATCACCCCCGGCGAGTACACCCAGCTCACCGGCCGGGCCGGGCGGCGCGGCATCGACGTCGAGGGCCATGCCGTCGTGCTGTGGCAGCGCGGCATGAACCCCGAGCACCTCGCGGGACTGGCCGGTACGCGTACGTACCCGCTGCGCTCCAGCTTCAAGCCGTCGTACAACATGGCGGTCAACCTGGTCGAGCAGTTCGGCCGGCACCGTTCGCGGGAGCTGCTGGAGACCTCCTTCGCACAGTTCCAGGCGGACAAGTCGGTCGTCGGCATCTCCCGTCAGGTGCAGCGCAACGAGGAAGGGCTGGAGGGCTACAAGGCCTCCATGACCTGCCACCTCGGCGACTTCGAGGAGTACGCGCGGCTGCGCCGCGAGCTGAAGGACCGGGAGACCGAGCTGGCCCGGCAGGGCGCCAACCAGCGCCGCGCCGAGGCCGCCGTGGCGCTGGAGAAGCTGAAGCCGGGCGACGTCATCCACGTGCCGACGGGCAAGTACGCGGGCCTGGCCCTGGTGCTGGACCCGGGCCTGCCCGCCGGCCGGTCCAACGGCCACCGCGGCTTCGAGCACCACGACGGACCCCGCCCGCTGGTGCTGACCGCCGAGCGGCAGGTCAAGCGGCTGGCGTCGATGGACTTCCCGGTGCCGGTCGAGGCGCTGGAGCGGATGCGGATCCCGAAGTCCTTCAACCCGCGCTCGCCCCAGTCCCGCCGGGACCTCGCCTCCGCGCTGCGCACCAAGGCCGGGCACATCCCGCCGGAGCGGGCCCGCAAGAAGCGCTCGCAGGCCGCCGACGACCGGGAGATCGCCCGGCTGCGCAAGGACATCCGCGCCCACCCGTGCCACGGCTGCGACGACCGCGAGGACCACGCCCGCTGGGCCGAGCGCTACCACCGGCTGCTGCGCGACACCTCCCAGCTGGAGCGCCGGATCGAGGGCCGGACGAACACCATCGCCCGCACCTTCGACCGGATCGTCGCGCTGCTGACGGAGATGGACTACCTGCGCGGCGACGAGGTCACCCAGCACGGCAAGCGCCTCGCCCGGCTCTACGGCGAACTGGACCTGCTCGCCAGCGAGTGTCTGCGCGAGGGCGTCTGGGAGGGCCTCTCCCCGGCCGAGCTGGCCGCCTGCGTCTCCGCGCTGGTCTTCGAGTCCCGGGCCGCCGACGACGCGATGGCGCCGAAGCTGCCCTCGGGCAAGGCCAAGGCCGCGCTCGGTGAGACGGTCCGCATCTGGGGCCGCCTGGACGCCCTGGAGGAGGACTTCCGGATCAGCCAGACCGAGGGCGTCGGCCAGCGGGAGCCCGACCTCGGCTTCGCCTGGGCCGCGTACATGTGGGCGTCCGGCAAGGGCCTCGACGAGGTGCTGCGCGAGGTGGAGATGCCCGCCGGCGACTTCGTGCGCTGGTGCAAGCAGGTCATCGACGTCCTCGGCCAGATCTCGGCCGCCGCGCCCCCCGAGGGCTCGACGGTCCCGAAGAACGCGCGCAAGGCGGTCGACGAACTGCTGCGCGGGGTGGTCGCCTACTCGTCCGTGGGCTAGCCCCCGTATCTCGGAGGCCCGGCGGTGTTCCGCCGGGCCTCCGAGCGTTTCGAGGCGCCTTCGGCGCCTCTTTCCCTCATCACGGTGAGTGACTTTCGCACGCCCATTCGCAACTACTCAGTGTGTTCGCCTGACTCCCAGGCGTGCAAATGGGCCCGAGACTACTCCAGTCCCGGTGCCCGTTTCAGGTGCTTGCTGAATATGACACGGCGATGATCCCCTCGGACTAAGCTCGCCCGCAGCGCACCGAGTTGGGGTGAAATCGCGCGCTTGTTCCCAATGCGCCGAAGAACCCGACAACTCCCAGAGATACCCCGCCGCAAGCTCCCCCATCCCCGCCGATTCGTTTTCAGAGGGCCTACATGGTGAGTGTTGATTCCCCTCCAGGTCGCCGTGAACTTCCCTACGCGCGAACGCTGTTGCTGCCGGCCATACTGATGGCCGCGGCCACCGGGGCCGCCGTCGCCCTGGTGACGGAACCGGCCCGGCTCGCCGTCGGCCTGTGCGGTGCCGTCGCCACCCTGCTGGTGATCACCGCGGCGGCCGAAGCGGTACGCCGCGGCCGTGCGCTACGGGTCCTGCGTGCCGAGCACGCCCGTCACAGCGCGTATCTGGAACGCCGGGCCGCGAGCCATCACGAGGAGATGGTCCGCCTCGGCGGCGAAGTCCTGCCCAACGTCCTGGACTTCATGCGCCGGGGGAGTACGCCCGAGGAGGTGATGCGCCGTCTCGGTGAGATCGACCCCTCCTACACCGAACTCGGCGAGCCCCAGCGCAAGATGATCCGGATGGTGTGCGACATCGTCGACCACCAGGACTCCATGCGCGAATCCGCCGAGCGCTCCTTCGTCGACATCGCCCGCCGCGTCCAGGCGATCGTCCACCAGCAGAACAAGGAACTCCGCGAGATGGAGGAGGACCACGGGCGCAACCCCGAGGTCTTCGACGACCTCCTGCGCATCGACCACGGCACCGCCCTGATCGGCCGCCTCGCCGACTCGATCTCCGTCATCGGCGGCGGCCGGCCCGGACGCCAGTGGCCCAAGCCGGTGGCGCTCTACAGCGTGCTGCGCGGCGCCATGTCCCGGATCCTGGAGTACCGCCGGATCAACCTGGCCTCCATCGCCAAGGTCAACATCAAGGGCACCGCGGTCGAGCAGGTCATCCACGCCGCGGCGGAACTCCTCGACAACGCCACCCGCTACTCGCCGCCGGGGTCCAAGGTGCATGTCACCGCGACCGAGGTGCAGAGCGGTGTCTGCATCGAGATCGAGGACGCGGGCGTCAGCCTCAGCGAGGAGTCCCGCGCCCGCATCGAGGGACTGCTGGAGCACGCCAAGCGCGGCACCGACGTGCAGGACCTCGCCCACCACCCGCGGCTGGGCCTGTCGGTCGTCGGCCGCCTGTGCACGCAGTACGGCATGGACGTGTCCCTGCGGGCCTCCGCGTACGGCGGAGTCCGGGCCATCCTCATCGTGCCGAGCAAGATGATGACCACCGAGCCCGGAGTCGGCCTCGCCCACGGCATCGGCGCGGCGTCGATCCCGCAGCCGGGCCCGGACGCCCTGCCCGGACCCAATCGCCCGCCCAAGAAGCGCCGCCCCACCAGCCCCCGTATCCCCGACACGGTCTCCCTGGAGGACGACGTTCCCGAGGTGACCGAGTGGACGGCGGGCGGCCTCCCGCAGCGCCGCAGCCGGGTCAAGATGCCGCTCAGCCAGCGCCTCGCCGAACAGGCGAAGTGGGAGCGGGAGGACGCCGAGCGCGAGGCCCGCCAGGCCGCCGAGCGTGCCCGGAACGGCTTCCCGGTGGAGCCGGAGCCCGAGCCGGTGAAGGACGAGGGGCTCCCGCCGGGGCACTTCATCGGGGCCTTCTGGGAGGGCCTCAAGCAGCACACGGGCAGCACCCAGGCCCACCAGCAGTCCAGCAGCAACGAGCCGGCCCACGCCCCGGCAGACGACGAGGGGAACCTCAAGTGATCGAGCAGCAAGGCAAGTTCGACTGGATGCTCCGGGATCTCTACGACGGCGTCCCGGGCATCGAGATGATCGTGGTGCTCTCCGCCGACGGCCTGCGCATCGCCCGCTACTCCGGGGACCCGGACGCCGCCGACCGGGTCGCCGCGGCCTGCGCGGGCCTGCAGAGCCTGGCGAGCGCCGTCAGCCAGGAGATCCCGACCAGCGACGGCGACATGAAGATGGTCCTCATCGAGATGAACGGCGGCTACTTCTACCTGATGGCCGCCGGACCCAACGCCTACCTCGCCGTGCTCTCCGACGTCTGCTGCGAGCCCGGCCGGATGGGCCTCAGCATGGCCGACCTGGTCGCCCGCATCGGGCCCCATCTCACCAGTCCCGCCAGGCGCAACGGGCAGACCGTATGACTCCTCCCCAACGCCAGAGGCGATCTCCCGGGCAGGAGCCGTCCGCCGCGTCCTCCGCTGCCGGACCGCCGAGCAAGGACGACGGGACACCCAACCCCGAGCGGCTGTTCGTCATCGGCGGGGAAGGCGGCGGCGAGCGCGCCGACATCGACCTGGTCACCCTGATCGTGGCCCGCGCCGACCCTCCGGTGTCCGCCACCCCCGAACAGGCGGCCCTGCTGCGGCTGTGCGCCGCGCCGTTGTCCGCAGCCGAGCTGTCGGCCTACCTGGGCCTGCCGTTCAGTGTGGTGACCGTGCTGCTCACCGACTTGCTGGCGGCGGAACTGGTGCAGGCCCGCGCCCCGGTCGTCCGCCAGAAGGTCGCCGACCGAAACCTCCTCGAAGCGGTGATGCATGGACTTCAAAAACTCTGACACGATCCCGGGCCCACGGACCGAGGACCGGCTTCCGCACACGGCCGAGGCCGCCGTGAAGATCGTCATCGTGGGCGGCTTCGGGGTCGGCAAGACCACCATGGTCGGCTCGGTCAGCGAGATCAGACCGCTGACCACCGAGGAGACGATGACCCAGGCCGGCATCGGGGTCGACGACAACTACGGTTCCGCCTCCAAGACGGCCACCACGGTGGCCATGGACTTCGGCCGCATCAGCATCACCGACCAACTGGTGCTGTACCTCTTCGGCACGCCCGGCCAGGAGCGCTTCTGGTTCCTGTGGAACGGCCTGTTCGAGGGCGCCCTCGGCGCGGTGGTACTCGTCGACACGCGCCGCCTGGACGTCAGCTTCGACGTCATGGGGCGCCTGGAGGAGCGCGGTGTGCCCTTCGTGGTCGCCGTCAACACCTTCCCCGACGCGCCCCGTTACCCCGTCGAGGAGCTGCGGGCCGCGCTCGACCTGACCGAGGAGATCCCCATCCTCGACTGCGACGTGCGGCGCCGGGCCTCCAGCCGGGACGTCCTGCTGACACTGACGCGCTTCCTGCACTCCATCGCGATGAAGGGCGCGCTCGGCTGACCCGGCGCGGCCGACCCGGCCTCCTTGAACCACACCCCTCACCCACACTTCTGTTGCGGAGCGACACTGTGACGCCTGAACGCCACTCCCTGACCGGAACGGGCGACCCCCTGCTCGAACCGCCGCCCGGCTGCCCCGCGCACGGCCTCGGACCGGGCGGACTGCACCGGCTGCACGAGACGGAGGACCTGGAAGAGCTGTACGAGAGGCTGCGCGAGCAGCACGGGCCGGTGGCGCCGGCGTTGCTCCACGACGACGTACCGATGTGGGTGGTCCTCGGGCACGCCGAGAACCTGCACATGGTGAGCACGCCCGCCCAGTTCTGCCGCGACAGCCGGATCTGGACGCCGCTCAACGAGGGCATGGTCAAGCCGGACCACCCCCTCATGCCGCACATCGCCTGGCAGCCCATCTGCTCCCACGCCGAGGGCGACGAGCACAAGCGGCTGCGCGGAGCGGTCACCAGCGCGATGTCCGACATCGACTACCGGGAACTGCGCCGCCACATCAAGCGGTACACCCAGCGCCACGTCAACCGGTTCTGCGAGGAGGGCCGCGCCGACCTGGTCAGCCAGTTCGCCGAGCACCTGCCGATGGGTGTGATGTGCCATCTCCTCGGTATGCCGGAGGAGTACAACGACCGGATGGTCGAGGCCGCCCGCGACACGCTCAAGGGCACCGAGACGGCGATCGCCAGCCACGCCTACGTCATGGAGGCCCTGGAGCGCCTCACCACCGCCCGCCGGGCCAACCCCGAGGACGACATCGCCGGGCGCCTCGTCACCCATCCCGCCGGGCTCAGCGACGACGAGGTGAGGGAGCACCTGCGGGTGGTCCTGCTGGCCGCCTACGAAGCGACCGTGAACCTCATCAGCAACGTGCTGCGCGTGGTCCTCACCGACCCGGGCTTCCGCGCCCAGCTCAGCGGCGGCCAGATGACGGTGCCCGAGGCGGTCGAGCAGTCCCTGTGGGACGAGCCGCCGTTCAGCACCGTCTTCGCCTACTTCGCCAAGCAGGAGACCGAACTGGGCGGTCAGCGCATCCGCGCGGGCGACGGGTTGCTGCTCGGCATCGCGCCGGGCAACGTGGACCCGCGTATCCGCCCCGACCTGGACGCGAGCATGCAGGGCAACCGCGCCCACCTCGCCTTCGGCGGCGGCCCGCACGAGTGCCCCGGCCAGGACATCGGGCGTGCCATCGCCGACGCCGGGATCGACGCGCTGCTGATGCGGCTGCCGGACGTCCAGCTCGCCTGCGACGAGGACGAACTGCGGTGGCGGTCGTCGATCGCGTCGCGGCACCTGGTGGAACTGCCGGTGTACTTCGAGCCCAAGGCGCAGCAGGACATCAGGCAGCAGCCGAGCCACGCCCCGGCCCCGGAGCGGCGCACCGCCTGGCACGTCGGCATCCCCCGGCCGGAACAGCGGCCCGAGCCGCAGGTCCCCACGCAACCGCCGGTGCCGGAGACGGCCGCGCAGCCCCAGCCGGTGCCGGAGCAGCCGCGTCCCCGCGGCGCCTGGCAGCGCTTCCTGCTCTGGTGGCGCGGCTACTGACGGCCGGCGGCCCAGTCCTCGTACGCCGTCCAGGCAGCGAGGGACCGCCCGCTGCGGAAGCGGTGCTCCCGCCCCGTGACCGGATCGGTGAACCCCAGCTCCCGCGCCAGCAGTTGCAGCGGGCGCCGGAAGTCGCCGGCCGGCACGGGGTCGGTCACCTCGGGGTAGAGCGGGTCGCCGAGGATCGGCACGCCGAGCGCGGTCATGTGGACGCGCAACTGGTGGGTCTGGCCGGTGCCGGGCACCAGCCGGTACCGGCCCAGGCCGAGGCCCGGTTCCGGGCGGCGCTCGATCAGCTCGACGCGGCTCACGGCGTTCGGCTCGCCCTCGATCTCCTGGGCGGCCAGCACCCCGCGTTCCTTGAGGATTCGGCTGCGCACGGTCCGGGGGAGGACGAGCTTCGGATCGTACGGGGCGACGGCCTCGTACTCCTTGCGCACCAGCCGGTCGCGGAACAGGCCCTGGTACGCGCCGCGCTCCTCGGGGCGCACCGTGAACAGGACCAGTCCGGCGGTGAGCCGGTCCAGGCGGTGAGCGGCGCCGAGCGCCGGGACACCCAGTTCCCGGCGCAGCCGTGCGAGCGCTGTCTCGGTGACGTGGCCGCCGCGCGGGGTGGTGGCCAGGAAGTGCGGCTTGTCGGCGACGACGATGTGCTCGTCGCGGTACACGACCTCCAGGGGGAAGGGCACGGGTACCTCGGCGGGCAGGTCGCGGTGGTACCACACGAACATCCCGGGCTCGTACGGCGCGTCGTGCGGTACGGCCCGCCCGTCGGCGCCCACGAACAGCCCGGCGTCGAACATGCCGTCGACGACGCCGGCGCCCGCGCGGGCCAGCCGCTCCGTCAGGTGTTCCCGCACCGTGGACCACGGTCCGTCGGCGGGCAGCCGCACCCGCACCGCGTCGATCCCGTCGCGCTGCGGGAGGGGCGAGGGAGGGAGCGGGGTGCGGCGTCTCATGGCCTGCCAGCGTACGAGGCGGTGACCGGCGCCGCGAAACCGCCTGGCCGCCGGCCGGCCGCGGTTGGCAGGATGCGGCCCATGCCCTACCTGACGCGCCCGGTCCTCCCCGCAGGCTCCCTCTCCCGTACCCCGCAGCCCACGGTCCCCACCGGCGACGGGCTGGTGCTGCGCCCGTGGCGCGCCGGGGACGCGCCCGCCGTGCACGCGGCCTTCCAGGACCCGGTGATGCACCAGTGGCACATCCGCACCGCCGACTCCGAGGAGGAGGTGCGCGGCTGGATCACCGAGTGGCAGCAGGGCTGGGCCCACGAGCGCAACGTCCAGTGGGCCGTCGCCGACGAGACCGACGACCGGCTCCTCGGCAGGGTCGCCCTCCGCGAGGTCATGCTCGGCGACGGGGTGGCGGAGGTCGCCTACTGGACCACGGCGGCGGCTCGCGGCCGGGGCGTCGCGGCCCGTGCCACGAACGCGCTCGCCCGCTGGGCCCTGGACGAGATCGGCTTCCAGCGACTGGAACTCACCCACTCCGTCGCCAACGAGGCCTCCTGCCGGGTCGCCCGCAAGGCGCGCTTCACCCTGGAGGGCACCAAGCGCAGCGCCCTGCTCCACTCCGACGGCTGGCACGACATGCACCTGCACGCACGCG
This sequence comes from Streptomyces sp. BB1-1-1, assembly GCF_031597775.1. NCBI lineage: Bacteria > Bacillati > Actinomycetota > Actinomycetes > Kitasatosporales > Streptomycetaceae > Streptomyces > Streptomyces sp. BB1-1-1. The sequence goes on from NZ_CP134203.1 coordinate 6,855,168, forward strand.
TACGCGGCGACTGAGCCGCGCCCTCGCCGGCCGATACGGAGGCGGCACGCAGTGGGAGTGGGGCGGCGGGTGGAGTTGCATGGCACGGCGTGGCCGGCGCGACGCCGCGCGCTGTACGCGGGAGCGCGGCGGCCCGGGCCGACCGCGGCGCCCGCGCGTGTGCGGACGCTGGGGCGATGCGCCTGGTCGGGGCGCGCCATGGGTGACCCGACGTGCGGAGCCCCGCGACGTGACCGGCGTGGCGAGGTGTCGTGGGCCCGCCGCGCGCGATTCCGCGCGGGGCGCGGGTGTGGCGGGCGGCCCGGGGGCCGGGCTGGGCCGCGTGGCCGGTGGGTGGCGTGGCGCGGCGGGTGAGCGGCCGTACGGCGCTGCGCCTCGTGCGGCGGCGCGCCGACCGAGGCGTGCTTTGTCGGCTCGGCCGTGTGCGTCGGCCGAGGCGTGCACTCTCGGGCTGGCCGTGTGCCCCGGCGGATACGCGGCACGCCCGGCCGCGGCTCGCTGCGCGGCCGGGGCGGTGGCCACCGGCTGGGTTCCGTGGCCGGGTGGTGGTGGCGGGCTGGGCCATACCACCGGGCGTGGGCGCCGGCTGGGTCCCGCGACCGGGCGGTGGACTCGGGCTCGGTCACGTCACCCGGGCGGGTGGCGGCGGGCCGGGTCACGCCGCCGGGCGGTGGGCGGGGGCCCGGTGACGCGGCGGGAAGGCGGCCCGGTCACGCGGCGGGGCGGGGCACGGGATCGGTCACGCGGCGGGGAGGCGCGGGTCCGGTCATGCGGCGGGGTGGCGCGGGCCCGGTCACGCGGCCGAGGAGGCGCGGGTCCGGTCACGCGGCCGAGGAGGCGCGGGTCCGGTCATGCGGCGGGGAGGCGCGGGTCCGGTCATGCGGCGGGGTGGCGCGGGTCCGGTCATGCGGCCGAGGAGGGGCGGGATCGGTCACGCCGCTGGGGCCGTGCCCTCCTGTTCGGCCTCGATGCGTGCGTTCCACTCCCGCTTCGAGGCCTGCCAGCCGTCCTCGTTGTGGCCGAGGCGCCAGTACCCGGAGATGGAGAGGTCCTCGCGGGGGATCTCGCGTTCCACCCGGAGGAGCCCCCGGAGTTCCTTCACGCAGGCCGCCTCGCCGTGTACGAAGGCGTGCACCCGGCCCTCGGGGAAGTCCAGGCCGCGCAGGGCCTCGACCAGGGCCTGGCCCACCGGACGGTCGCCGCGGTGCAGCCAGACGACGTCCACGTCGGAGTCGATCTTCTGCTCCTCCTCAGGCCCGTCGACCTCGATGAAGGCGAAGGCGCGGGCGCCGTCGGGCAGTGCCTCCAGGGACCGGGCGATCGCGGGCAGCGCGCTCTCGTCACCGGCGAGCAGGTGCCAGTCGGCGGCGGGGTCGGGGGCGTAGGCGCCACCGGGGCCCATGAAGCGGACGGTCTCGCCCGGCTGGACGCGCTGCGCCCAGGGGCCGGCCAGACCCTCGTCGCCGTGGATCACGAAGTCCAGGGTCATTTCGCGGAGCTCCGCGTCCCAGTGGCGCACCGTGTACGTCCGGGTCACCGGCCACTGGTCGCGGGGGAACTCCGCACGGATCCGTTCCACGTCGAAGGGCTCCGGGTAGGTCGCGCCCCCGGCGGGGAACAGCAGCTTCACGTAATGGTCGGTGCAGGTGTCCGCCGGCAGCCCGGCGAGTTCCTCGCCGCCGATCACCACACGCTGCATGTGCGGGGTCAGCCGCTCGGTGCGGACGACCTGTGCGGTGTGCGGCTTGCGCGGCTTGCGTCCCGGACGGTCTGCCATGTCGGCCTCCCTGCTCCCTGCGTGAGGGTTCCCTGACTTAGGTATACCTAAGTTAGCATCCCCGTGTGCGCCAAGTACGGCTTCCCTTCGTCGCGGCTCCGAAGCGCCGGGCGGGCATCGCCCGCCCGGGCCGCACGGTTCAGGCGCCGAGTGTCGTCAGCAGCCGCTGCAGTGATCCGCCCAGACCCCAGCGGGCCGCCAGTCCGTCCAGCGCCGCGGCGTCGCGCGGGGCGTGCGGCAGCGCGGTGTCGACATCCGGCAGCGGGACGTCGCCGGCCACCCGGACGACCTTCGGGGCGACCGCGAGATACGGCGCCGCCTCGGTCAGCCGCTTGCGCTGCGTGGGCGTGAGCTTCGCCCTCGGGTCGTCGACCGCGGCCAGGATCCCGGCCAGGTCCCCGAACTCGGCGAGCAGCTTGGCCGCCGTCTTCTCGCCGATGCCCGCCACGCCCGGCAGGCCGTCGCTCGGGTCGCCCCGCAGCAGCGCCAGATCGGCGTACCCGCGGCCGTCGACGCCGTACTTCTCACGCAGTGCCGCCTCGTCAGTGAGGGCGAGCGTGCCGACGCCCTTGATCGGATAGAGGACGCGCACGCCACGGGCGTCGTCGACGAGCTGGTAGAGGTCCCGGTCGCCGGTGACGATGTCGACCGGGCCCGTCGCCCGCGCCGTGTACGTGCCGATGACGTCGTCCGCCTCGTACCCGGCCACGCCGACACGGGCGATGCCGAGCGCGTCGAGGACGGCCTCGATGACCGGCACCTGCGGCGAGAGCGTGTCGGGCACCTCCTCGGTGTCCGGCCCCGCCGGGCGCTCCTCGGCGACGCGGTGCGCCTTGTAGGAGGGGATCAGCTCCACGCGCCAGTGCGGGCGCCAGTCGGCGTCCATGCAGGCGACGAGGTGCTCGGGCCGGTGGTCCTTCACCAGGCGGTCGATGAAGTCGAGGAGCCCGCGCACGGCGTTCACCGGCGTGCCGTCGGGGGCCTTCACGGAGTCCGGCACGCCGAAGTAGGCGCGGAAGTAGAGGGAGGCGGTGTCGAGAAGCATCAGTCGTCCGGTCACGCCTCGCATCATGCCGCAGGCCATGTGGCGAGGGGGTGGAGGACGTGTGAACTGGGTCACTCATATGTTTGGGTCGGGATGATCAGGGCAGGCGCGCACCCGGGTCAAAGCTGGTTGATGCATTCAACTGTTAGCGAGTCTTCGTATCCAACGACTGCTCGCCTCAGCGGGTCTGCGCATCGGCGAGTCTTCACGGCCCTGTCCCTGCCCCCGATGCAAGAGGTAAGCGTGTCAGCCAGGCTAGAGGCCGAAAACCTGTACAAGGTCTTCGGCAAAAAACCGGACCAGGCAGTCGAACGACTGCGCCAGGGAACCGACCGGGAGGAACTGCGCGCCGACGGCACCACGGCCGCCGTCATCGACGCGTCCTTCACCGTGGAACCCGGCGAGATCTTCGTGGTCATGGGCCTGTCCGGGTCCGGCAAGTCCACGCTCCTGCGCATGCTCAACGGTCTGTCGGAGCCGACCGCCGGGCGCGTCCGATTCGGCGGGCAGGACCTGACCGAACTCAGCGACCGCGGACTGCGCGAGGTCCGCTCCAAGCAGATCAGCATGGTCTTCCAGCACTTCGCGCTCTTCCCGCACCGCAGCGTCCGTGACAACGCCGCCTACGGTCTTGAAGTGCAGGGCGTGCCCCGCGCCGAGCGCGAACGCCGCGCCGACGAGGCGCTCGCCCTGTGCGGCCTGGCCGGTTGGGAGAAGTCCTGGCCCGACGAGCTGTCCGGCGGTATGCAGCAGCGTGTGGGCCTGGCCCGGGCGCTCGCCACGGACGCCGACCTGCTGCTGATGGACGAGTCCTTCAGCGCCCTCGACCCGCTGATCCGCCGCGACATGCAGGACCAGCTGCTCGACCTGCAGAAGACCCTGAAGAAGACCATCGTCTTCATCACCCACGACCTGAACGAGGCCATGCGCCTGGGTGACCGCATCGCCGTGATGCGCGACGGCCGGATCGTGCAGATAGGCACCGCGCAGGACATCCTGATACGCCCCGCCAACGAGTACGTCGCCTCCTTCACCCGGGACGTCGACCGCTCCCGCGTGCTCACCGCGGGCTCCGTCATGGAGACGGAGACGCGCGGCGACGAGGCCGACTGCGGCTGCGAGACCGCCACGCCCGACACCTCGTTCGCGGAGCTGTGCGCGATCAGCGCCCGCGTGTCCCACTCGGTGGCGGTGCTCGACGCCGACCGCCGGCTCGTCGGCGTCGTCCCGGCCCGGCGGCTCGTCGGCTTCCTCGGCGACGACGAGGACACGGTCCCCGGAGCCTGCGACACCCCGCGGGACAAGGGCGGCGAAAAGGTGATGTCCCGTGCCTAGAATTCCCCTCGGCGACTGGGTCAACAGCGCCGTCGACTGGCTGCTCGACAACGTCTCCTGGCTCTTCACCTTCCTGGAGAGCATCTTCACCGGCGCCTACGACGGCATCAACGCCGTCCTTCAGGCCCCCGAGCCGCTGCTGCTCGCCGGCATCTTCGCCGTCGTGGCCTTCTGGTTGCGCGGTGCGCTCGCCGGTGTCCTCTCCTTCGCCGGGTTCGCCTTCATCGAGTCCATGGGGCTGTGGGAGAACTCGATGGTGACCCTGGCGCTCCTGCTGGTCGCCACGGTCATCGCCCTGGTGGTCTCGGTGCCGGTGGGCATCTGGGCGGCCCGCTCCGACCGGGTGAGCGCCGTCGTCCGGCCGGTCCTGGACTTCATGCAGACGCTGCCCGCGATGATCTACCTCATCCCGGCGATCCTGTTCTTCGGGACCGGCTCCGCCCCGGGCATCGTGGCCACCCTGATCTTCGCGCTCGCCCCGGGCGTGCGCATGACCGAGCTGGGCATCCGCCAGGTCGACAAGGAACTGGTCGAGGCCGCCGAGGCCTTCGGCACCACTCCCCGCAACACCCTGCTGCGGGTCCAGCTCCCGCTCGCGCTGCCCACGGTGATGGCGGGCGTCAACCAGGTCATCATGCTCGGCCTGTCCATGGCCGCCATCGCCGGCATGGTCGGCACCGGCGGCCTGGGCGGCGACGTCATGGAGTCCATCGGCCAGCTCAACGTCGGCCTCGGCGCCGAGGCCGGTGTCGCCATCGTGATCCTGGCGATCTACCTGGACCGCATGACCAGCGCGCTGGGCACGCACGTCTCGCCGCTGGGCCGCCGCGCCGCCGCCAAGGCCCGCGCCGCCAAGGGCCTGAAGATCTGGTCCTACCGGCCGCAGCCGCAGGTCGCCGTGATCGGCATCGTGATCCTCGGCCTGGTGGCCGGCGGCATGGGAGTCTTCGGCGGCAAGGCCGACGACTCCCGGACGGTCGCCGGCGGCAAGGACATCGGCGCGGGCAAGAAGGTCTCCATCGGCTACATCCCCTGGGACGAGGGCGTCGCCTCCACGTTCCTGTGGAAGGAGATCCTCGAACAGCGCGGCTTCGAGGTCGAGGCCAAGCAGTTCGAGGCAGGCCCGCTGTACACCGCGCTCGCGCAGGGCAACATCGACTTCCAGACCGACTCCTGGCTGCCGACCACCCACGAGCAGTACTGGAAGAAGTACGGCAAGCAGCTCGAGGACCTCGGCTCCTGGTACGACGAGACGTCGCTGGAGCTGACCGTCCCGGCGTACATGAAGGACATCAACTCCCTCGAGGACCTCAAGGGCAAGGCCGACCTCTTCGGCGGGAAGATCACCGGCATCGAGTCCAGCGCCGGCGAGATGAACCTGCTCAAGAGCAAGATCGTCAAGGAGTACGGCCTCGACAAGGAGTACAAGGTCGTCGACAGCTCCACGCCGGCCATGCTGGCCGAGCTGAAGCGGGCCTACAGCAAGAAGGAACCGATCGTCGTCACGCTCTGGTCCCCGCACTGGGCGTACAACGACTACGACCTGAAGAAGCTCAAGGACCCCAAGGGTGCCTGGGGCAAGGGCGACGGTGTGCACACGCTGTCGCGCAAGGGCTTCTCGGACGACAACCCGGTCGTCACCAAGTGGCTCAAGGACTTCTCGATGACCGAGAAGCAGCTGACCAGCCTCGAGGCCGAGATCAACAAGGCCGGCAAGGGCAACCAGCAGGACGCCGTCCGCACCTGGCTCAAGGCCAACCCGGGTGTCGTCGACAAGCTCGCCCCGGTCGAGGGCGGCGCCGGCGCCACCCCGGCCGAGGCGAAGCGCCCGCTCGACGTCGCCTGGTTCCCCTGGGAGGAGGACGTCGCCGTCACCTACCTGTGGAAGAACGTCCTGGAGCGGCGCGGCTACAAGCTGAACCTGAAGCAGATGGACGTCGGCCCGGTCTACACCGGCCTGGCCTCCGGCGACCTCGACCTCAACTTCGACGCCTGGCTGCCCTACGCCCAGAAGAACTACTGGGACAAGCACAAGAACAACCTCACCGACCTGGGCACCTGGTACGAGCCGACCTCCCTGGAGATCGCCGTCCCCTCGTACGTGAAGGACGTCAAGTCCCTCGCGGACCTCAAGGGCAAGGCCGACCTCTTCGACGGGAAGATCATCGGCATCGAGCCCGGCACCGGTGAGATGCAGCTCCTCAAGAACGAGGTCATGCCGGGCTACGGCCTGGAGGACGAGTACGAGGTCGTCGACGGCTCCACGCCGGCGATGCTGGCCGAGCTCAAGCGCGCGCTGGCCAAGAAGGAGCCGGTCGCGGTCACGCTCTGGTCCCCGCACTGGGCGTACAGCGACTACGAGCTGACCAAGCTGAAGGACCCGAAGAAGGCCTTCGGCGAGGGCAACACGATCCGCACCATCTCCAGCAAGGCGTTCCCCGAGCAGTACCCGCAGCTCACCGAGTGGATCAAGGACTTCCACATGACCGAGGACGAGCTCGGCACGCTGGAGGCCGAGATCAAGGACCGCGGTCAGGGGCACGAGGAGGAAGCCGTGGCGGCCTGGCTGGAGGAGCACCCGGACATGGTCGGGCGGATGACCCCGTAGTAGCAGTACCGGCCGACCAGCAGTACCGGCCACCCAAGAGGGGTGGGCCCGGCGGCGCCTTGTGAGAGCGTGCGGCCGGGCCCACCCCTCGGGTCGTGCGGAGCCCGGACACGGTAAGGATTTGGACAACCACGGAGCGCCAACCCCCCGCCTGAGCATCGCCCCACCGGGGCTGGAGGGGCTGGCGGGAACATGCGGGGCCCGCCGCGCCTTGAACCGGTAAGGCGTCCGGCGCGGCGCGCGAGCGGCCCGTTCGGTGGCGAGAAATGTGAGGTCGCGGCCACCGCACCGTGACGTCGATGTGACGGCCGCATGAAACGGTTTGCCGAACATGCGTAGGGTGCAGAGAACTCATCAGGAGTACGGCGCCCGGACCGGGCGGCCGCGGCGGTACCGCGACGGGTGAAGGAGGGAGCCGGAGCGATGGGCGACCACAAAGATCAGCACCTTCGGGTGGGCGCGGCCGTGCGGCGGCGGCGCCGGGCCCTCGAACTCACCCTCGCCGTCGTGTCCGAGCGCAGCGGCCTGTCCGTGCCCTTCCTGAGCCAGATCGAGAACGACCGGGCGCGGCCCAGCCAGAGTTCCCTGGAGAAGGTGGCCGACGCCCTGCGCACCACCGCCGTGGAACTGCTCGCCGCCGCCGACCCCGCGTGCAGCGTCGACGTCGTCCGGGCCGAGGACCCCGATCCCGAGCTGGCGCCCAAGGTGCGCTCGCTGGTGCGCGGACACCACCAGATGCACGCCTCCGAGTTCACCGGCGACCACGACGCGGGCCGGGAACTGCAGTACCGCAACGACCAGTTGATGTTCGTCACCGAGGGCGCCGTGGAGATCGAGGCCGAGGGCCGGGCCTACCGGCTGGGCCGCGGCGACACGCTTTACCTCACCGGCGGGGTGCGGCACCGGTGGCGGGCCACGGTGCCCGACACCCGGTTGATCGTGGTCGCCGTCGCCGAGCACATCGAGGCGGTCCGGGAAGGGCCCCGCCGGTGAGGACGCGCCGGTGAGGGTGGTCTCCCTGGTGCCGTCGCTGACCGAGGCGGTGGCCCGCACGGTTCCCGGTGCCCTCGTGGGCGCCACCGACTGGTGCACGCACCCGGCCGGCCTCGACGTCGCACGCGTCGGCGGCACGAAGAACCCGGACACCGAGCGGATCGTCGCCCTCGCCCCCGACCTGGTGGTCGCCAACGAGGAGGAGAACCGCGCCCCCGACCTGGACGCCCTGCGCGCCGCGGGCGTCGAGGTGCTGGTGACCGACGTGCGCACGGTGCCGCAGGCGTTCACCGAGCTGGACCGGGTCCTGACCGCCTGCGGCGCGCCGTCCCGGCCCCGGTGGCTGGACGCCGCGGAGACGGCCTGGTCGGATCTGCCGTCCCCGCCCCCTGAGCAGCGTCGTACGGCCGTGGTACCGATCTGGCGCAGGCCATGGATGGTGCTGGGGCGCGACACCTTCGCGGGCGACGTGCTCGCCCGCCTCGGCGTCGACCACCTGTACGCCGGTCACGCCGAGCGGTACCCGAAGGTTCCGGTCGAGGAACTGCGGGCGGCCCGCCCGGAGGTCGTGGTCCTGCCCGACGAGCCGTACCGCTTCACCGCCGCCGACGGCCCGGAGGCCTTCCCGGGCCTGCCCTGCGCCCTCGTCGACGGGCGGTACCTCACGTGGTACGGGCCGTCGCTGGCCGAGGCGCCCCGGGCGCTGGGCGCGGCCCTGCGAGCAGCGCGCCGCTGACCACACCGCGCGCGGTGTGCACGGCGGCGACGGCCCAGGCGGCGACGAGGCCGGCGTACAGGACGACGGTGAGCCCGTCGTAGACGGCGAGCCCCGTGTGCCGGGCCAGCGCCTCCGCCCCGGTGACACAGGTGCCCACCGGGAAGGTGAACGACCACCACGTCATCGAGAAGCCCATGCCCTCCCGGCGGGCCCGCACGACGTGCGCGGCGGCGAGACACAGCCACATCAGCGCGAAGCCCATCACCGGCACGCCGTACAGGACGGCGAGCACCCCGAAGCCCTCGGCGTACGGACCCGGAACGACTCCCGGGGCCACGTCCGCGAACTTCCCCACGGCGGTGGTCGACTGCCCGAGGGGTCCCAGCACCAGGAACAGCGACGGGGTGAGAGCGAGCGGCAGCGGGCCGCCGGTCAGCAGCCGGCCGAAGATCACCGGCAGGGTCACCAGGGTCGCGAGCAGACTCACCCCGAACATCGCGACACAGGCGAGCAGCAGCGTTTCCCGGGGCTGCCCCGGCGGGAGATGCGGCACCAGCAGCGGCCCGACGGCCGCGGACACCATCGGCGCGACGAGCGGCAGCAGCCACACGGGACTGGCCTGTCCCGGCTCTATCCGGTGGCGTACGGCCATCAGGTACGGCACGGCCACCGCCGCCGCGAGCCCGATGACCGTACCGGTGGTGAACAGCACGGTGTCCAGGGCGACCGCGGCGGAGGTGCCGAGCCAGTCCCGCCCGACGGTCAGGGCGCCGCCGCCCACGGCCAGCAGAGCCATCGCCAGGCACCCGTAGAAGGGAGCCGCCGCCGGGTCGAGCAGATGGGCGCGGGCCTGGTCGCGGTGGTGGAGCCAGTGCAGGGACCGGGCCACCAGCAGGACCACCAGCAGGACGAGGGACAGCGCCCAGACCGTGGTGCAGACGGCGCGCAGTCCGGGCCCCCGCCAGGGGAGCGCGGCTCCCGCGGTACCGACGATGGCGGTGCCCATGACGCAGGCGTACCAGTTGGGCCCGAGGTGACGGACGGCCGGGACACGCCGGTTCGGGACGGCGGGAGGGGACAGGGGCTGGGCTGCGGTGACCATGCGTCCACGGTCTCGATGACAGAAGGCCCTGACCAGGGACCATGGCTCTATGAGGGCATAAGCTGGGGTTATGAGCAGCAGTACGGGCGGTACGGAGGGCGGGCAGGACACACCGGGGCGGCACGTGGCGGGCTCGCTGGCGCACCGGGTACCGGATCTCGGGGCGATGGAGCTGCTGCTGGCGGTGGCGCGCCTGGGCAGCCTCGGCGGGGCGGCGCGCGAGCTGGGCATCACACAGCCGGCCGCCAGCAGCCGCATCCGCTCGATGGAACGCCAGCTGGGCGTCGCCCTGGTGGACCGTTCGCCGCGAGGTTCCCGGCTCACCGACGCCGGCGCGCTGGTCACGGACTGGGCGCGCCGCATCGTAGAGGCGGCCGAGGCCTTCGACGCGGGCGCGCAGGCGCTGCGGGACCGGCGGGACTCGCGGCTGCGGGTGGCGGCGAGCATGACGATCGCCGAGTACCTGCTGCCGGGCTGGCTGGTCGCGCTGCGCACCCAGTTGCCGGACACGGCGGTGTCGCTGCTCGCCGGGAACTCGACGGCGGTGGCGGAGCGCCTGCTGGCCGGCGAGGCCGACCTGGGTTTCGTGGAGGGAGTGAGCGTCCCGGCGGGCCTCGACTCGGCCGTCATCGCCCGTGACCGGCTGATCGTCGTGACCGCACCGGGCCACCCGTGGGCCCGACGCCGGCGCCCGCTCGCGGGGGCGGAACTGGCGGCGACCCCGCTGATCCTGCGGGAGAAGGGCTCGGGCACCCGGCAGGTCCTGGACGCGGCCCTGGGCGGGCTGGCCCGCCCCCTGATCGAGCTGTCGTCGACCACCGCGGTGAAGGCGGCGGCCGTGAGCGGCGCCGGCCCGTCCGTCCTCAGCGAACTCGCCGTCGGCGAGGAACTCACCACCCGGCGCCTGGTGAGCGTGCCCGTGGCGGACGTCGCCCTGGCCCGCGACCTACGAGCGGTATGGCCCACGGGCCACCGCCCGACGGGCCCGGCCCGGCAACTGCTGTCGCTGACACGGGCGTAGGCCCGGCGGCGGGGCGCTGGGCGGGGCCCGCCCCCGGGGCGGCGGGTCAGACCGGCCCCGACGCCTCCACCAGCGCCCGCATCACCCGTACGTCCTCGCCCATCTCCGGATGCCACTGCACGCCGAGGACCCAGCCCGGCCCGGACGGCAGCTCCAGGGCCTCCACGGTGCCGTCCGCCGCGTGGGCCGACGCGGTGAGGCCCGCGCCGATCCGGTCCACCGCCTGGTGGTGGTACGTCGGCACGAACATCTCCTCGGGTACGACGGAGGCGTACAGCGTCCCCGGCACCGGCTTGACCGGGTGCCCGCCGAAGACGCCCACCACCTCGGCGTGGCCCTCGATGTGCTGGACGAGGGTTCCGCCCAGGGCGACGTTGAGCAGCTGCATGCCACGGCAGACGCCCAGCAGCGGGACGCCCGCGGCCAGGGCCGCCTCGATGAGCGCCAGCTCCCAGGTGTCCCGGGCCCGGGCGGGCGGGCCGGTGCGCGGGCCGGGTTCGGCGCCGTAGCGGACCGGCTCCACGTCCGGGCCGCCCGCGATCACCAGCCCGTCGAGGCGGGCGACGGTGGCCGCGGCGTGCTCCGGCGCGTCCGGCGGCAGCATCGCGGCCAGTCCGCCCGCCCGCTGCACGAGCCGCGGATACCCGGCCGGCAACAGCGCCGCCTCCAGCTCCCACACACCCCAGCGCGCCCCGGACTCCAGGTACGTGCTGACGCCGATCAGCGGCCTGCCCGCCATCCGACCTCCAGACAATGGATCGTCCTCATACCTTTGTACCTTCGTACCTTTGCCGGGGAACGCCCACACGGCAAGACGCTCACGCCAGGAACCCGCGCAGCAGCGCCGCCGTGCCCGCGCAGTGCTCCCGCGCGATCTCCCGCGCCCCGTCCGCGTCCCCGTCGAGCACGGCCGCCACGAGGGCGGTGTGCTGGCGCTGGGAGTGTTCCAGGTTGCGCACCAGCAGCGGGATGCAGTCCAGCAGGTCGTTCAGGGTCGACCGGACGGCCGCGTACTGCGCGGCCAGGGCCGGGGAGCCGCACAGTTCGGCGAGGGTGAGGTGCAGCATCGTGTCCAGCCGCCGGTACTCCGCCAGCGGCGCGTCCCGCGTGCCGGCCAGCGCCTCGCGCAGCCGCGCCGCCCGCGCGTCCGTCAGCCCGTGCGCCGCGCACAGCCCGGCCGCCCCCACCTCCAGCACCTCCCGGAAGCGCAGCACGTCCTCGATGTCGGTCCCGGCGACCCGGCGCCGCAGCTCGTCCTCGCCGCCCGCGTCCGCCCGCGGCAGCACGAACGTTCCGCCGTACCGGCCGCGCCGGGCCTCCACCAGCCCCTGGTCCTGGAGCACCCTCAGCACCTCGCGCAGCGTCACCCGGCTGATCCCCAGCCGCTCCGCCAGCTCCCGCTCGGCCGGCAGCCGCTCGCCCCCCGACACCAGACCCAGCCTGACGATCTGGAGGATCTGCTCCAGTGCCTCCTCGAAGCCGTTCCCGGCCCGCACCGCCCGCAGCACCGGTGCGAGCCGGTCCGTCACGCTCCCGCCGGTTTCCTCCGGCATGCGGCCGCGCCCCCTTCCCAAGCAATGGTTCCCGGCAATACCTTATGGCTCCCGGCCAGAAGGAGGCTCTCCCCGTGGCAGACCGCACACCCCCGCTCGGGGTCGAGGAACTGCACGCCCTCGTCGCCGCCGGTGACATCGACACCGTCGTCCTGGCCTTCCCCGACATGCAGGGCCGCCTCCAGGGCAAGCGGTTCGCCGCCCGCTTCTTCCTCGACGAGGTCCTCCGGCACGGCACCGAGGGCTGCAACTACCTCCTCGCCGTCGACGCCGACATGAACACCGTCGACGGGTACGCGATGTCCTCCTGGGACCGCGGCTACGGCGACTTCGCCATGCACGCCGACATGGCCACCCTGCGCCGCCTGCCGTGGAACGAGGGCACCGCGATGGTCGTCGCCGACCTCGCCTGGGAGGACGGCTCCCCGGTGCTCGCCGCGCCCCGCCAGATCCTGCGCCGCCAACTGGAGCGCCTCGCCGGGCACGGCTGGACCGCGCAGGCCGGCACCGAGCTGGAGTTCATCGTCTTCCGGGACACCTACGAACAGGCCTGGGACGCCGACTACCGCGGCCTGACCCCGGCCAACCAGTACAACATCGACTACTCCGTGCTCGGCACCGGCCGCATCGAGCCCCTGCTGCGGCGCATCCGCAACGAGATGGCCGGCGCCGGCCTCACCGTCGAGTCCGCCAAGGGCGAGTGCAACCCCGGCCAGCACGAGATCGTCTTCCGCTACGACGAGGCCCTGGTCACCTGCGACCAGCACGCGGTCTACAAGACCGGTGCCAAGGAGATCGCGGCCCAGGAGGGCATGTCCCTCACCTTCATGGCCAAGTACAACGAGCGCGAGGGCAACTCCTGCCACATCCACCTCTCCCTCACCGACGCCGACGGCAACAGCGCCATGGCCGGCGAGGGGGAGGGCGGCATGTCCGAGACCATGCGGCACTTCCTCGCCGGACAGTTGGTGGCGCTGCGCGAGTTCTCCCTCCTCCACGCCCCCCACATCAACTCCTACAAGCGGTTCCAGCCGGGCTCCTTCGCCCCGACCGCCGTCGCCTGGGGCCACGACAACCGCACCTGCGCCCTGCGCGTCGTCGGCCACGGCCGCTCGCTCCGCTTCGAGAACCGGCTCCCCGGCGGCGACGTCAATCCGTACCTCGCGGTGGCCGGCATGGTCGCGGCCGGACTGCACGGCGTCGAACAGCGGCTGGAACTGCCCGAACCCTGCACCGGCAACGCCTACACCGCCGACTACGAACACGTCCCCACCACCCTGCGCGAGGCCGCCGAGCTGTGGGAGAACAGCGCCCTCGCCAAGGCCGCCTTCGGGGACGAGGTCGTCGCCCACTACCGCAACATGGCGCGCGTCGAACTGGACGCCTACGACGCCGCCGTCACGGACTGGGAGCTGCGCCGCTCCTTCGAACGCATGTGAGGCCCCGTTGTCCGACCTGCCCGACCTGCTACGTGTACTGAACCCCGCCACCGAAGAGGTCCTCGCCACCGTCCCCGCCGCCTCCGTGGCCGACGTCGACGCCGCCGTCGTACGGGCCGCGCGGGCGCAGACGGCCTGGGCCGCCCTCGCCCCCGGCGACCGCGCCCGGCTGCTGCGCCGCTTCGCCACCGCGGTCGACGAGCACCTGGAGGAACTGGCCCGGCTGGAGGTCCGGGAGGCCGGGCACACCATCGGCAACGCCCGCTGGGAGGCCGGCAACGTCCGCGACCTGCTCGACTACGCCGCCGGGGGAGTGGAGCGGCTCACCGGACGGCAGATCCCGGTCCCCGGCGGCCTGGACGTGACGATTCTCGAACCGCTCGGTGTCGTCGGCGTCATCGCGCCCTGGAACTTCCCGATGCCGATCGCCGCCTGGGGCACCGCGCCGGCGCTGGCGGCGGGCAACGCGGTCCTCCTCAAGCCCGCCGAGACGACCCCGCTGACCGCGCTGCGCCTGGCCGAACTCGCCCTGGCGGCCGGGCTCCCCGAGGGCCTGTTCCAGGTGCTGCCCGGTCGCGGGCCGGTCGCGGGCGACGCGCTCGTCGAACATCCGGGCGTGGCGAAGGTCGTCTTCACCGGGTCGACGGCCGTGGGCCGGCAGGTGGCGGCCAAGGGCGCGGCGCTCCTCAAGCCCGTCACCCTCGAACTGGGCGGCAAGAGCCCCAACATCGTCTTCGCCGACGCGGACATCGAGGCAGCCGCGGCCGCCACGCCCATGTCCTTCCTCGACAACTCCGGCCAGGACTGCTGCGCCCGCACCCGCATCCTCGTCCAGCGCACGGTGTACGACCGCTTCCTCGCCCTCCTCGCCCCCGCGATCGAGTCCGTCCTCGTCGGCGACCCGGCCGACGAGCGCACCGACATGGGCCCGCTGATCTCCCGCGCCCAGCTGGACCGCGTCCGCTCCCACGTCCCCGCCGACGCCGACGCCATCCGCGGCAAGGCCCCCGAGGGCGGCCCCGGCTTCTGGTTCCCGCCCACCGTCCTCACCGGCGTCGGCGCGCACGCGCGCGTGGCCGTCGAGGAGGTCTTCGGGCCCGTCGCCGTCGTCCTGCCCTTCGAGGACGAGGCCGACGCCGTCCGCCTGGCCAACGCCACCGACTACGGACTGTCCGGGTCGGTGTGGACCCGGGACGTCGGCCGCGCCCTGCGCGTGTCGAGCGCGGTGCGCGCGGGGAACCTGTCCGTCAACTCCCACGCCAGCGTCCGCTACTGGACGCCGTTCGGCGGGTTCAAGCAGTCCGGCCTCGGCCGCGAACTCGGCCCGGACGCGCTGACCGCCTTCACCGAGACCAAGAACGTCTTCATCAGCAACGTCTCGTCGAGCACGGAGGCCTAGCCACTCATGACCGAGGACATCATCTGCCGCCGTCTGGTCGGCCGTACCGCCGTCGTCACCGGGGCGGGCAGCGGCATCGGCCTCGCCGCCTCCCGCCGGCTCGCCTCCGAGGGCGCGCACGTGGTCTGCGGCGACGTGGACGAGACCCGGGGCAAGGCGGCGGCCGAGGAGATCGGCGGCACCTTCGTGAAGGTCGACGTCACCGACCCCGAGCAGGTCGAGGCGCTGTTCGGGACGGCGTACGACACCTACGGCAGCGTCGACGTCGCGTTCAACAACGCCGGTATCTCGCCGCCCGACGACGACTCCATCCTGGAGACGGGGCTGGAGGCGTGGAAGCGCGTCCAGGAGGTCAACCTCACCTCCGTCTACCTGTGCTGCAAGGCCGCCATCCCCTACATGCGGCGGCAGGGCAGGGGGTCCGTCATCAACACCGCGTCCTTCGTGGCCCGGATGGGCGCGGCCACCTCGCAGATCTCGTACACGGCGTCCAAGGGCGGCGTCCTCGCCATGTCCCGGGAACTGGGCGTGCAGTTCGCGCGGGAGGGCATCCGGGTCAACGCCCTCTGCCCCGGCCCGGTCAACACCCCGCTCCTCCAGGAACTGTTCGCCAAGGACCCGGAGCGGGCCGCGCGCCGCCTCGTCCACATCCCGCTCGGGCGGTTCGCCGAGGCCGAGGAGATCGCCGCGGCCGTCGCGTTCCTGGCCAGCGACGACTCCTCCTTCGTGAACGCCACCGACTTCCTGGTGGACGGCGGGATCTCCGGGGCGTACGTCACACCGCTGTAGATCGCCCCGGGCGGCGTCCTACAGTGCCGGAATGAGCATGACGCCGCCACCCGGCTGGTATCCCGATCCGTCGGCCCCGCACCAGGAACGCTGGTGGGACGGCACGGCCTGGACGGAGCACCGTCGCGCACCCGAGACCACCGGGTTCGGCGCGGCCCCGCCCCCGCCCTCGCAGCAGCAGCCGATGCAATACCAGCCGATGCAACACCAGCAGCCGGCGCCCCAGCAGCAGCCCGTGCCCGGGCGCGGAAAGGCCGTCGCCCTCACCACCGCGGCGGCCGTGCTGGTCGCGGCGATCGTCACCGGGGTGTTCGTCCTCGGGGAGGACGACGGCGGCCCCGCGGCGCAGGCCCCGCCGACCACCGCGACGTCCACCGGCCCGGAACCGGTCACCGCGACGCCGACCCCCTCGCCGACGCCCTCCGAACCCTCCGCCGACGACCCGGCCGTGGTCGAGGACCAGCTCAACGGCATCACCTTCCCGCTGCCGACCGGCTGGGTGCTGCCCGAGTACGTCACCGAGGACGACGTCATGATGACCACGGACGGCACCTACGACTGCCCCGGCGACGGCGGCGTGTGCCGGCACGGTCTCGTCATCTCCCGCACCGTCACCGCGAACGCCGAGTCCTCCCCGAAGGCCCTCGCCCAGCAGGACATCGAGGACGCGGCCGACGACGCCTACGACCGCGACCTGATCGGCAACAAGCCCTTCGGCGGCATCGAGTCCCACGAGGAGGTCGCCTCCGGGCAGGTCGCGGTCGCCGGACGCGCCGGGTACTACGTGCGCTGGCGGGTGAAGACGGCCAAGGGCCCCGGCGGCTACGTGCAGTCGCTGGTCTTCCCCTCCACCGTCGGCACCGAGTCCCCGATCCTCGTCCGCTACGTCTTCGACGCCGGCGAGGACGGACCGCCGCTCGACGACATGGACCGGATCACCAAGGGCATCCGCCCCGTCGGCGACGCGGACACGGGCGGCGGCGTGGGCAGCGGCATCGGCCCGTCGAGCTGACCGCAAGTACGGGGCTACTGGGCTACGGGGCTGCGGAGTTACGGGGCTACAGGAATGTGTGTCCCTCGCCCCGGTACGTCGGCACCGTCGCCGTCACCGCGTCCCCCTCCACCAGGTGCAGCGCGTCGAACCGCTCGCACAGCTCCCCGGCCTTGGCGTGCCGGAACCACACCTTGTCGCCGATGAGCAGGTCGTCGGCGGGCGAGCCGAGCAGCGGCGTCTGCACCTCACCGGCGCCCTCCTGGGGGTCGTAGCGCAGGCCCTCGGGCAGGTACGGCACCGGCAGCCGGTCGGCGCCGGGCGCACCGGAGGCCGGGTAGCCGCCGCCGAGGACGGCCACGGCCCCGACCCCCGGCCGCCGTACGACGGGCTGGGCGAACAGCGCCGCCGGACGGCCCCGGAACGACGTGTAGTTGTCGAACAGCCGCGGCACGTACAGTCCGGACCCGGCGGCGATCTCCGTCACCGCGTCCTCCGCGGCGGTGTGCTGCACGCTGCCCGTGCCGCCGCCGTTGACGAACTCCAGGCCGGGCACCACGGCCCGCACCGCACGCACGACCGCGGCCCGCCGCTCGGCGAGTTCCCGGCGGGCGGCGGCCTGCATCAGCCGCACCGCCCGCGACCGCAGCGGCCGGCCGGCCACCGCGTCCCCCACCCCGGCGACATGACCCTCGTACGCCATGAGCCCCACGACCTCGAACCCCGGCCGGCGGGCCACCGCGCGGGCCAGGTCGGCGACCTCGGCGGGGGAGTGCAGCGGGGAGCGCCGGGCCCCGACCCGCACCCGCCCCCCGAACAGCTTCAGCGAGGTGTCCAACTCCAGGCAGACCCGCACGACTTCACGGCCGCCTTCGCGGGCGGCGTCGATGAGGTCGAGCTGCGCCGGGTCGTCGATCATCACGGTCACGGCGGAGGCGAGCTTGGGGTCGGCGGTCAGCTCGGCGTACCGGGCGCGGTCCGCCGACGGATAGGCGAGGAGCACGTCCTCGAAACCGGAGCGCGCCAGCCACAGGGACTCGGCCAGCGTGAACGACATGACGCCCGCGAAACCGTCCCTCGCCAGGGCGCGTTCGAGCAGCGCACGGCAGCGTACGGACTTGCTGGCGACCCGGATCGGCTTGCCGCCCGCCCGGCGGACCAGGTCGTCCGCGTTGGCGTCGAAGGCCTCCAGATCCACGATCGCCACGGGGGCGTCCAGATGGGCGGTGGCCCGGTCGTAACGGGCCCGGTCGGCGGCGCGCGCAGTCATGGACGCAGCCTGCCAGACAGGATTACCGCAGGGTAGGGGGACGTTCCGGGCCAATGCCACGGGCGCGTGGACTGGTTCCCCGCCGGGCGGGGTCACGCCGTAGAGTGACGCGCACGCACGGCCCGACGGCCCGGGCGGCAGGGCCCGAGGTCCGCGCCGGGATGGCGGTCGACCCGTGCGGGTATGCGTGCCCGGGACGGATCGGTCCGCGCCGGGCCGGGGCGGGAGACCACATCACCGGCCCGCGTCGAGCAACGGCCCGGGCCCGAGGAAGAGGAAACGGGGGGCGCATGAGCACGGAAGCACGCCGCGCCTCCGTCCCCCCGCGCCCCGAGACCCAGCCCCACCCCGGCACGCCGCCTCACCCGGGCACGCCGCCCAACCAGGGCACGCAGCCCGAGCCGGACACGCCGCCCCATCAGGGCACGCCGCCCCATCAGGGCACGCCGTCCCGTCAGGGCACGCCGTCCCGTCAGGGCACGCCGTCCCGTCAGGGCACGCCGTCCCGTCAGGGCACTCCGCCCCACCAGGGCACTCCGCCCCGCCCCGGCACGCCGCCTCGCTCGGAGGCACCGCCCCGCCCCGGCACGCCGCCCCATCAGGGCACGCCGCCCCACCCGCACACTCACCCCCGCCCTGGCACCCCGCCTCGCCCGGCACAGGCGCCGGCGGCGCGCGGCAGCGACGCGAACGTCCCGCACTCCGCCTCCCACCGGGGCACCGACGCGACCGCGGCACCGGAGGGCGGCAGCGCCCCGGGACGGCGTACGACGATGGGGCGAGGCCGGGCGGACGGAACCGCCTCCTCGGGCGACGGCCGGGACTCCGGCCCCTCCACGCCGGGCAGGGACGGCGCCCCCGAGGCCCCCGGCCCCGGTGACGGTGCCCGGCCCCGGTACCCGCGCTTCCGGCTCGCCGATTCCCGAGGCACCGACCCCGCGCCCCCGCCACCCCGCGCCTCCGCCCGCTTCCCCGACGTCCCGCCGAACGTCGGCCGGGAGACCCCGGGCGGGAGCGGGGCCCCCGAGGCGCCGTTCCGCCGTCCCGCAGTCCCCGCGGAGACCCCGTCGGAGACGACCACACGCCTGCGCCCGATCCCGGCAGAACCGGAGTCGGCACCGGCACCGGACGTCCGAGCCGCACCCGCACCCACTCCGGGACCGGAAGCCGCAGCGGAACCCGCGGTCCGAGCGGACCCGCATCCGCGACGACGACCGGAACCCACCCCGCCCGCCGACCCGACGGCCCCGTCTCCGAGCGCCGCCACCCCCGACCCGGCCTTCTCCTGGAGCACGCCGCCGGCGCCCGGCGACGGGCGGCCGCGGGTGTCGTTCGGGGAGCCCGAGGGCTACGACGAACTCGCCCGGCCGCGTCCGCTCGGCGGACGGCTGCGGCCCCAGGCCGTCGCCGCGGCCGTCTGTCTCGTGCTCGGGATGGGACTCGTCACCGGTGCCGTCACCGGCAGCTGGCTGGCCGGGGACTCCGGGGACGGTGGCGCCCGCGGCGCGTTCGCCGAGGCCGGGGAGCTGTGGCACAGCGTGCCGGTCGACCAGCTGTTCCCGGCCACCGTGCGGGGACAGGGCGCGGGCCCCGGCGGCGCCGACCGCATCTGGACGCGGGTCGCCGTGGCCCCGGACAGCGACTGCGAGGGTGCCTTCGACCCGCTGCTGGCCAAGGTCCTCGACCCGATCGGCTGCCGGCGCCTGCTGCGCGCCACCTACACCGACGCCACCCAGAGCTACGTCACCACCGTCGGCCTGCTCTTCGCCAAGGCCGACGCCGCCGCCATGACCTCGCTGGCGGGCCGGTTCGAGAAGGAGGAGCTGGGCCGCCGGGAGGACCTCATGCCGCTGCCGTACGCCGCGAAGGACACCGTCGCCGCGGGCTTCGGCGCGCCGCAGCGTGCCTCGTGGACCGTCTCCGTCCTCACCGACGCCCCCGTCGTCGTCTACGCCGTGTCCGGCTGGGCCGACGCCCGCACCGTCGACGAGCCGGAGCCCGCCGAGGAGGCCATGGAGTCCGACGCCACGTCGGCCCCCGCCCAGGCCGGCCTCGGCCACGAGGCGCAGGGCCTCGCCGACCGCGTCGAACGCGCCCTGCGCAAGAACGTCGGCCCGGCCACGGAGCGCCCGTCGTGAACCCCGTCAGCAGCGCCGTGAACCCCGCCGGCACCGTCGTGAACCCCGTCAGCCCCGTCGCGAACACCGCCCGGACCCGCACCCGCAGGACAGGCGCCCTCAGCCTCCTCCTCGCCGCCGCCCTCGTCCTCGTCCCGGCGCCCGCCGCGCACGCCGACGGCATCCGCGCCCAGCAGTGGGCGCTGGGCGCCATGCACACCCAGGAGGCGTGGGGGACCACCAAGGGCGCCGGCGTCACCGTCGCCGTCCTGGACACCGGCGTCGAGGCCGACCACCCCGACCTGGTCGGCAACGTCCTCACCGGCAAGGACCTGGTCGGCTTCGGCGCGAGCGAGGGCGACCGCGCCTGGGCCCGGCACGGCACCGCCATGGCCGGGATCATCGCCGGGCACGGCCACGGCGCCGGCAACGCCGACGGCGTCATGGGCATCGCCCCCGAGGCGAAGATCCTGCCCCTGCGCGTGATCCTGGAGGACGGCGACCCCTCCCGCGCCAAGGCCCGCAAGACCCGCGGCAACGCCCTCGCCGAGGGCATCCGCTGGGCCGCCGACCACGGCGCCGACATCATCAACCTCTCCCTCGGCGACGACTCGGCCTCCGCCCACCCCGAACCCGCCGAGGACGAGGCCATCCAGTACGCCCTGAAGAAGGGTGTGGTCGTCGTCGCCTCGGCCGGCAACGGCGGCGAGAAGGGCGACCACATCTCCTACCCGGCCGCCTATCCCGGGGTCATCGCCGCGACCGCCGTCGACCGCTACGGCACCCGCGCCTCCTTCTCCACCCGCCGCTGGTACGCCACGGTCAGCGCCCCCGGCGTCGACGTGATCATCGCCGACCCCGACCACCGGTACTACGAGGGCTGGGGCACCAGCGCCGCCTCCGCTTTCGTCTCCGGCGCCGCCGCCCTCGTGAAGTCGGCCCACCCGGACCTCACCCCGGCCCAGGTCAAGTCCCTGCTGGAGGACACGGCCCGCAACGCCCCCGCCGAGGGCCGCGACGACTCACGCGGCTACGGCTTCGTAGACCCCGCCGCCGCCATCGAGGCGGCCGGACGGCTGAAGCCGGAAGGGCTGAAGTCGGCGGCGTACGGCGAGAAGTATTTCGGCTCCGGCCCCGACGCCCCGGCCTCCGACGACGACACCTCGGCCTGGGCCGCCCCCCTGGCCGGCGGCGCGGGCGGCGTCATGATCGTCGCGGCCGTCGTCCTGTGGCGGGGCCGCCGGGGACGCTACGACGACTTCTGACTCGGGCCGGCGTCGTCGGCCGTGCCGCCCTCCCCGCGGAACACGGACACCGCCGCACGTGCGGCCGCCTCAGTGAGCGAGATCCCCTCCGCCAGCGTCGCGCTGCCCCGCGACACCACCGCTACCAGGCGGTCGTGGCCACGCGAAGTGACCCACCCGATGCTGTTGACCACCCACAGTCCAGTGGTGCTGCGCCGCAGCCAGCCGTTCTTCAGCGCCCACCCGGACCCCTCGACACCGCTGCCACCGTCGGCCGCCGCCGACACGCCCCACCGCTGTCCGTCGGCGATCCGGCCCATCAGCCCCCGTACATACGCCCGTGACGCCTCGCTCAGCTTCGAGCCGTCCGCCACGAACACCTGCCGCAGCAGCGCGACCTGGTCGGCGGCCGTGGTCCGGGTCAGCCCCCACAGCGGGCCGTCGCCGCCCGAGGTCACCGTCAGGCCGAAGCGCTCGTTCGCCGCGTCGAGCCCGTCCGCCGCCCCGATCGCCCGCCACAGCGCCGACGCCGAGTCGTTGTCACTGTCCTCGATCATGGCGACGGCGTACGACTGCTCGGCCGCGGTCAGCGCACGCCCCGCGTCCTGTGCCTGGAGCAGCAGCGCCGCCAGGATGTCGACCTTGACGATGCTCGCCGTCTCGAAGACACCCGTGCCGTACGAGGCGCTCTCGCCGGAGTCCGCGTCGAGCACCGCCACGGACACCTCGACGCCGTCCGCCACCGTCACCGACGCCATGGCCGAGGTCAGCAGCGCGTCACGGTCCACGACCGGCCCGACCGTCTCCACCGATGCCTCCCCGCCCGAGGGTGTCGAGGCCGAATCGTTCGCGCGCGGCTCGGCCGAAGGTCGCTCAGGAAGCGGGCACCGGACCACCGGGACGGAACCGCTCCACCCCCACGATGTGCCGCACCTTCACCGGGCGCACGACCACCGCGATCCGCTGCTCGCCCGGCATGATCCACTCGAAGCGCTCGCTGCCCAGGTACTTGCGGGCCAGCCGGTCCATCCGGTCGTGCGCCTCCTGGCCCTCGACGAAGCGGGACACGACACCGCTGATCTGTACCCGGTCGAAGGGGTCGGTGGCGTCGGCGTGCGAGAGGTAGACACGGGGGTCGCGGCGCAGGTTCTCCTCCTTCACCCGGCCCACCGAGGTGTTGAACGTCAGCTCGTTCTCACCCTCCAGGTCCACCCACATGGGGCTGACCTGCGGCGCTCCGTCGGCGAACACGGTGCCGACGTACCAGATGTGGGGAGCCCGGAGTCGAGCGCGGACGGCGTCGTCAAAGGTCGCGGTCATCCGGCGAGGCTACCAACCATGATCGTCGTCCCCGCCGGGCAGGGGAGCCCTGCGGCAGGCGGTCCGCCCCCCTCGACTAGGGTCGGGAACCGTGGCCGACAAGAACATCCCCGACTCCGCCTTCTCCGACGACGACGGCTCCGCCGACCCCCGGCTGAGCGCCGCGCTCGCCGCCTGGGCCGAGGACCGCTCCGCCCTGGCGCCCGTGCTGGAGGCGCTCAAGGGCGCCCGGCTGCTGGTGCCCGTCGTGGCCGTACTCGGCGAGGTGGAGGAGGACGAGAACGGGCTGCGCCGCGAGAAGACCAGCGACATGGCCGTTCCGACGCTGAAGGCCGGCGGTCGCACCGCCCTGCCCGCGTTCACGTCCACGGACTCGCTCGCCCGCTGGGACTCAGGGGCCCGCCCCGTCGCCGTACCGGTGCACCAGGCGTTGCAGGCCGCCGCGCACGAGAAGGCGGACACGGTCGTACTGGACCTCGCCGGTCCGGTGCCGTTCGAGCTGACCGGAGCGGCGCTGCTGGCGCTGGCCGAGGGCCGTACGACGACCGACCCGCTCGCCGATCCCGCGGTGGCCGAGGCCGCCCGCGCAGCCGTGGCCGCCGAGCCCGCCGTGCTCCGGGCGTACCTCGGGCCGGGCCGGGCCGACGGCACCCTGGCGCTGCTCCTGGACCCCGACGCCGACCCGGCGCAGGCCGCCCGCGCGGTCGCCGAGCGCCTCGCCGCCGACGAAACACTGAGGGCCCGCCTGGTGCGGGGCCTCGACCTGGCACTGCTGCCGGCCGGGGCCACGCCGCCGGGCGAGCCCTTGTACGTGAGGGAACAGGGTCAGCCGTAGATCGGTCCCGTGTACTTCTCGCCCGGTCCCTGGCCCGGCTCGTCCGGGACGAGCGAGGCCTCGCGGAAGGCCAGCTGGAGCGACTTCAGGCCGTCGCGCAGCGGAGCCGCGTGGAAGGAGCTGATCTCGGTCGCGGTCGCGTCGAGCAGACCGGCCAGCGCGTGCACCAGCTTGCGGGCCTCGTCCAGGTCCTTGTGCGCTTCGCCCTCCTCGGTCAGGCCCAGCTTCACGGCGGCGGCGCTCATCAGGTTGACGGCGACCGTCACGATCACCTCGACCGCGGGAACCTCGGCGATGTCGCGGGTCATGGCATCGAAGTCGGGCGTCTCAGGAGGGGTGTCACTCATGCCGCACACGATAGGCGCAGGGCGGTGGGCGGCCCCACTCGGTCTCGGTTAGCCCTTCCCCTGCCGAGCTGCTAACCTTGTGTAACGACCGGTCGGACACGTACGCCCCACGGCGGCGGGCCCGGCCCACAAGTGGAGGCTTCGAACTCCCACCTGGCCGTCCCACGGACGGCGGGTCACCGGTCAGGCGGTCCCGTCCCAGCGGCGGCGACCGGCCCGAAATCGCGCCCCGCGGCCATCGCGACGGTGCTCCGGTAGTAGTTCGAGGAGCCCCGCCTGTGATCGTCCGGGGCATTTTTGTTGCGCCGGCGCGGTTAGGTCTATCGAACACAGACGTTACGCGGCTGTCCGCCAGACCGTCGCGTGGTGCTACCGAGGAGGATCCATCAGCGCCGAGCCCCGCATCAACGACCGGATTCGCGTTCCCGAGGTGCGACTTGTCGGTCCCAGCGGCGAGCAGGTCGGGATTGTCCCGCTTGCCAAGGCCCTGGAGCTTGCGCAGGAGTACGACCTCGATCTCGTCGAGGTCGCGGCGAACGCCCGTCCGCCCGTGTGCAAGCTCATGGACTACGGGAAGTTCAAGTACGAGTCGGCCATGAAGGCACGTGAGGCGCGCAAGAACCAGGCGCACACGGTCATCAAGGAGATGAAGCTCCGGCCGAAGATCGACCCGCACGACTATGACACCAAGAAGGGTCACGTCGTTCGGTTCCTCAAGCAGGGCGACAAGGTCAAGATCACGATCATGTTCCGTGGTCGCGAGCAGTCCCGGCCGGAGCTCGGCTACCGACTGCTGCAGCGTCTCGCGGAGGACGTGGCCGACCTCGGGTTCGTGGAGTCGAACCCGAAGCAGGACGGCCGAAACATGATCATGGTTCTCGGTCCGCACAAGAAGAAGACCGAGGCGATGGCCGAGGCTCGCCAGGCGCAGGAAGCCCGCAAGGCGGACGCGAAGGCCAACCCCGGCAAGTCGCAGAACGCCGCGGAGTCCGACGAGGTGGACGCCGAGGCTCAGGCCGAGGCACCCGCCGAGGCGTGATCCCGGGGGACGCCAGTCCCCAGGACGTAACCGATACAAGCGACGCTCCACCGTGCCCGGTTTCACGACCGGGCATCGGAGCGCCACCGACGAGGAGAGAACGGCGCTATGCCGAAGAACAAGTCGCACAGCGGTGCCAGCAAGCGCTTCAAGATCACCGGCTCCGGCAAGGTGCTCCGCGAGCGCGCCGGCAAGCGCCACCTGCTCGAGCACAAGTCGTCCCGTGTGACGCGTCGCCTCACCGGCAACGCCGAGATGGCCCCGGGCGACGCCGCGAAGATCAAGAAGCTTCTCGGCAAGTGACGTACGGGCGCCACTGAGCGTCGTACGGCAGGACCGGGACCCAATCGATACCGGGCCGCGTGAGGACCACCGCGGCCCCGCTACAAGGAGTTAACAAGTGGCACGCGTCAAGCGGGCAGTCAACGCCCACAAGAAGCGCCGGGCGATCCTCGAGCAGGCCTCCGGCTACCGCGGTCAGCGTTCGCGTCTGTACCGCAAGGCCAAGGAGCAGGTCACCCACTCGCTGGTCTACAACTACAACGACCGCAAGAAGCGCAAGGGTGACTTCCGCCAGCTGTGGATCCAGCGCATCAACGCCGCTGCCCGCGCCAACGGCATCACGTACAACCGCTTCATCCAGGGCCTGAAGGCCGCCAACGTCGAGGTCGACCGCAAGATCCTCGCCGAGCTGGCCGTCAACGACCCGAACGCGTTCGCCGCGCTCGTCGAGGTCGCCCAGAAGGCGCTGCCGAGCGACGTCAACGCGCCGAAGGCGGCGTGACGCTGCGCTGGCCTTGAGCCGACGTGACAGGACCCGCAGGTTTGAAGCCTGCGGGTCCTGTTGTTGCCGTCTGCCGCTGTGGTTTTCGGCTGCGGGTCCGTTGTGGCTGGTCGCGCAGTTCCCCGCGCCCCTAGGGGCGCGTTGCAGTCCGCGTCGATTCAGATGTGAAGGTGAGCAAGAGTGCGTCCCGTCAGCCCCGAGCTGATCTCTCCCCGTTCCCCCAGGGTCCTCGCCGCCCGGCGGCTGGCGAAGCGGAACTTTCGGGGTAAGGAGCGGCTGTTCCTGGCCGAGGGGCCGCAGGCCGTGCGGGAGGCCGCGGGGTACGGAGACACGCTCGTCGAGGTGTTCGCCACCGTCGAGGCCGCCGAGCGCTACGCCGACATCATCGGCGCGGCCCGCGAAGCCGGTGTCCGAGTCCACCTCGCCGCCGAGCAGGTGATCGAGGACATCTCCACCACCGTCACCCCGCAGGGCCTGGTCGGGGTGTGCCGGTTCCTGGACACCCCCTTCGACGAGATCCTCGCCGCCCGCCCGGCGCTCGTCGCCGTCCTCGCCAACGTCCGCGACCCCGGCAACGCCGGTACCGTGCTGCGTTGCGCCGACGCCGCCGGCGCCGAGGCCGTCGTACTCACCGACGCCTCCGTCGACCTGTACAACCCCAAGGCCGTACGCGCCTCCGTCGGCTCCCTCTTCCACCTCCCCGTCGCCGTCGGCGTCCCCGTCGAACGAGCCGTCGCCGGTCTCAGGGACACCGGGGTCCGCGTCCTCGCCGCCGACGGCGCGGGCGAGCACGACCTCGACGCCGAACTGGACACCGGCACCATGGGCGGCCCCACGGCCTGGGTGTTCGGCAACGAGGCCTGGGGGCTCCCGGAGGAGACCCGCGCCCTCGCCGACGCCGTCCTGCGCGTTCCGATCCACGGGAAGGCCGAGAGTCTGAACCTCGCCACCGCCGCCGCCGTATGTCTCTACGCGTCGGCGCGTGCACAGCGCGCCGCCGGAGGGTGCCGCTCCGTCACCGAGAGCTAGTAGGGTGACCAGCTCAAGGCCCCTGCGCGGTTGAGAGGTGGGGTACGGGGATGAGCGTCGGCACGAGCAGCGCACCGGGTGCACGGGAGGCGCCGCGTCCGCCCGCGCCCCGCACACCCGGCGATCTCGCCGACCTCGGCATCGACCCCGACCAGCTGCCCGACGGCCTCGTCGTCGCGGACGAGCGGGGCCGGGTCATCTGCTTCAACGCGGCCGCCGCCCGCATCAGCGCCGTCCCCGCCGCCGAAGCACTCGGCGAGCGGCTGGAGAAGGCGCTTCCCCTGGAGGACCTCGAGGGCAGGCGCTGGTGGCAGCTGACCGACCCCTACGGCGGACTCGCCATCCGCGTCCGCCAGCCCGAGCGGAACCTCCTGCTCCCCGGCGGACGGGAGGTCCTCGTCTCCGCCCGCTACGTCCGCACCCGGCCCACCGGCCCCCTCCACCGCGTCGTCGTCACCCTGCGCGACACCGAGGCCCGCCGCCGCACCGAACGCAGCCACGCCGAGCTGATCGCCACCGTCGCCCACGAACTGCGCTCGCCGCTCACCTCCGTCAAGGGCTTCACGGCCACGCTGCTGGCCAAGTGGGAGCGGTTCACCGACGACCAGAAGCGGCTGATGCTGGAGACCGTCGACGCCGACGCCGACCGGGTCACCCGGCTCATCGCCGAGCTGCTGGACATCTCGCGGATCGACTCGGGCCGGCTGGAGGTCCGCCGCCAGCCCGTGGACATCGGCGCCGCCGTCGGCCGCCACATCCAGGCGTACGTCGCCGCCGGCCAGGAGGCCGACCGCTTCCTGCTCCGCCTCGCGCAGCCGCTGCCCGACCTGTGGGCCGACCCCGACAAGGTCGACCAGGTCCTGAGCAACCTGCTGGAAAACGCCGTGCGCCACGGCGAGGGAACCGTCACCATTGACGTCACGCCCACGGCGTCCCCCCGCGAAGGGGAGGACACCGGCACGTCGGTCACGGTGAGCGACGAAGGGGCCGGCATCCCGGAGGAGTCCATGAACCGCGTCTTCACCCGCTTCTGGCGGGGCAGCAAGCGCGGCGGCACCGGTCTCGGGCTGTACATCGTCAAGGGCATCGTCGAAGCCCACGGCGGCACCATCACCGTCGGCCGCGCCCCCGGCGGCGGCGCCGAGTTCCGATTTACGTTGCCCGTGGCGGCCCCGGCCTACCTGGCCTGAGCACCGCGGGCGCATCCGCCTCCCGCCACCCCGTTAGACTCGGCCTTTGGCACCTTTGTGTCCCGCAGGCGGAGACGCGTCGACGCGGAAGCTTCGTCCACGAGCCGGTGACGGGGACCATCAGCCAGCCAATCGGAAGCACGGGAAGAGATGTCGGCACCGAATAAGTCGTACGACCCTGTCGAGGTCGAGGCGTTGAAACCGGAAGAGATCGAGCGCATGCGGGACGAGGCGCTCGCCGCCTTCGCCGCAGCGGGCTCCCTCGACGCGCTCCAGGAGGCCAAGGTCGCCCACACCGGCGGCACCTCGCCGCTGGCGCTGGCCAACCGCGAGATCGGCGCCCTGCCCCCGCAGGCCAAGGCCGAGGCCGGCAAGCGCGTCGGCATGGCCCGCGGCGCCGTGAACAAGGCGCTGGCGGCCCGCCAGGAGGAGCTGGAGGCCGAGCGCGACGCGCGGGTACTGGTCGAGGAGGCCGTGGACGTCACGCTGCCCTACGACCGCGTCCCGGCCGGCGCCCGCCACCCGCTCACCACGCTCTCCGAGCGCATCGAGGACGTCTTCGTGGCCATGGGCTACGAGGTCGCCGAGGGCCCCGAGGCCGAGGCCGAGTGGTTCAACTTCGACGCCCTGAACATCGGCCCGGACCACCCGGCCCGCGGCGAGGCGGACACCTTCTTCGTCGAGGGACCGGACGGCGGCACCGAGTCCGGCGTCGTGCTGCGCACCCACACCTCGCCCGTGCAGATCCGCTCCGCGCTCGACCGCGAGCTGCCGGTCTACGTGATCTGCCCCGGCCGCGTGTACCGCACCGACGAGCTGGACGCCACGCACACCCCCGTCTTCCACCAGGTCGAGCTGCTCGCCATCGACGAGGGTCTGACCATGGCGGACCTCAAGGGCACCCTGGACCACATGGTCCAGTCGCTGTTCGGCGCGGAGATGAAGACCCGGCTGCGGCCGAACTTCTTCCCCTTCACCGAGCCGTCCGCCGAGATGGACATGCTCTGCTACGTCTGCAAGGGCGAGTCCGTCGGCAACCCCGACCGGCCCTGCCGCACCTGCTCCAGCGAGGGCTGGATCGAGCTGGGCGGCTGCGGCATGGTCAACCCGCGGGTGCTCACCGCCTGCGGCGTCGACCCGGAGAAGTACAGCGGCTTCGCCTTCGGGTTCGGCATCGAGCGGATGCTGATGTTCCGCCACAACGTCGAGGACATGCGAGACATGGTCGAGGGTGACGTGCGCTTCACCCGGCCGTTCGGGATGGAGATCTGATGCGGGTCCCGCTTTCTTGGCTGCGGGAGTACGTCGACCTGCCGGCCACGCAGACCGGCCGTGACGTCCAGGCCAAGCTCATTTCGGCCGGACTCGAGGTCGAGACCGTCGAGCACCTCGGTGCCGACCTCAAGGGCCCCCTCGTCGTCGGCCAGGTGCTGACCATCGAGGAGCTGGAGGGCTTCAAGAAGCCGATCCGCTTCTGCACCGTCGACGTCGGACAGGCCAACGGCACCGGTGAGCCCCAGGAGATCGTCTGCGGCGCCCGGAACTTCGCCGTCGGCGACAAGGTCGTCGTGGTCCTCCCCGGCGCCACCCTGCCGGGCGGCTTCTCCATCAGCGCCCGCAAGACCTACGGCAAGACGTCCCACGGCATGATCTGCTCCGGCGACGAGCTGGGCATGGGTGACGACGGCTCGCACGGCATCATCGTGCTGCCGCCGGAGACCGAGGTCGGCAAGGACGCCATCGAGCTGCTGGAGCTGGTCGACGAGGTGCTGGACATCGCAGTCACCGCCAACCGCGGCGACTGCCTGTCCATCCGCGGCGTCGCCCGCGAGACCGCCATCGCCTACGGCCTGCCGCTGCGCGACCCGGCCCTGCTCGACGTGCCCGGACCGAACGCCTACGGCTACCCGGTGAAGATCGCCGACCCCACCGGCTGCGACCGCTTCACCGCCCGCACGGTGACCGGCCTCAGCTCCGAGGCGCGCTCCCCGATCTGGCTCCAGCGGCGGCTGCAGAAGGTCGGCATGCGGCCGATCTCGCTCGCCGTCGACGTCACGAACTACGTGATGATGGAGCTGGGCCAGCCGCTGCACGCCTACGACCGCTCCCTGGTCCAGGGCACCATCGGCGTGCGCCGGGCCGCGGAGAGCGAGAAGATCGTCACCCTCGACGGCACCGAGCGGAAGCTGCACGCCGAGGACCTGGTCATCACCGACGACCGCGGCCCGATCGGGCTCGCCGGCGTCATGGGCGGCGCCAACACGGAGATCGCCGACCACGGTGCCGCCGAGAACGGGGGCACCGCGACGACCGACGTGGTCATCGAGGCCGCCCACTTCAACCAGGTGGCCATCGCCCGCACCGCCCGCCGGCACAAGCTGTCCTCCGAGGCCTCCCGCCGCTTCGAGCGCGGCGTCGACCCGCAGGCCGCCGCCGCTGCCGCGCAGCGCACCGTCGACCTGCTCGTGCTGCTCGCGGGCGGCACCGCCGAGGCCGGCGTCACCGAGATCAGCGCCCCGTCCGCGCCGCACACCATCAGCGTCCCGGCCGACCACCCGGACAAGGTCGCGGGCGTGGAGTACGGCCGCGAGACCGTCGTACGCCGCCTCCAGGAGGTCGGCTGCGACGTGTACGGACAGGACGAGCTGATCGTCACCGTCCCGTCCTGGCGGCCCGACCTCACCGACCCGAACGACCTGGCCGAAGAGGTCATCCGCCTGGAGGGCTACGAGAACCTGCCCTCCACGCTGCCCAGGCCCCCGGCGGGCCGCGGCCTGACCTCCCGGCAGCGGCTGCACCGCCGCGTCGGCCGGGTGCTGGCCGGCGCCGGTTACGTCGAGGCGCCGAACTACCCGTTCGTCAGCGAGCAGGTCTTCGACCAGCTCGGGCTGGACGCCGACGACCCGGCCCGCCGCGTCGTCAAGCTGGTCAACCCGCTCAGCGACGAGGAGCCCGCGCTGCGGACCTCGCTGCTGCCGGGCCTGCTGGGTGCCCTGCGCCGCAACGACGGCCGGGGCTCGCACGACCTGGCCCTCTTCGAGACCGGCCTGGTCTTCCACCCGCGCGACGAGCGGAAGACCGCCGCCAACCTGCCCGTCGACCGGCGCCCCGGCGCCGACGACCTCGCCGCGCTGGACGCCGCGCTGCCCGACCAGCCGCGGCACGTCGCCGTCGTCCTGGCCGGCGCCCGCGAGCAGGCCGGCTGGTGGGGCAAGGGCCGCCCGGCGGACTGGGCCGACGCCATCGAGGCCGCCCGGTCCGTCGCCCGCGAGGCCGGCGCCGAACTGGGCTCCCGCAAGGGCCAGTACGGTCCGTGGCACCCGGGCCGCTGCGCCGAGCTGACCATCACGGTGGACGGCGAGGACCGGGTGATCGGGCACGCCGGTGAGCTGCATCCGCGCGTCCTGAAGACGCTGGGCCTGCCCGCGCGCACCTGCGCGATGGAGCTGGACCTCGACGCCGTGGCGCGGGTCGGCGACGACACCCCGCAGGCGCCGGGCATCTCCACCTTCCCGGTCGCCACGCAGGACGTCGCCCTGGTGGTCGACGAGTTCGTCCCCGCGGCGGAGGTCGAGGCCGCGCTGCGTGAGGGCGCGGGCGAACTGCTGGAGTCCATCCGGCTGTTCGACGTCTACGACAACGCGGAGCAGCTGGGCGAGGGGCGCAAGTCCCTGGCGTACGCGCTGCGCTTCCGCGCGGGGGACCGGACGCTGACGGTCGACGAGGCGTCGGCTGCGCGGGACGCGGCGGTTGCCCTCGCGGGCGAGCGGGTCGGAGCGGTGCTGCGCAGTTAGCGGTTCGCCCAAGGGGCGTGGGGTTCCTGCCGGTCGGCGGCTGCGGGCGCGTCGTGGTCGCTCGCGCAGTTCCCCGCGCCCCTTGAGAGACGTCAGCGCAACGCCTTGTCTTTAGGGGCGCGGGGAACTGCGCGACCAGGCACGGCGCACCCGCAGCCGACAACGCACCGCACACCGAACGGCGATTGGTCGCCCTGCGTAACCGGCGGAGCCGTCCGCCCCGCCACGGAGTGTCGGGCAGGCAGCTGGGCGGACGGCGTGGAAACGGGCCGCCGTACTGTACGAGGGGGAGCCGACGGCCCGGCCGGCCTCTTTCGAGACAGTTAAGTCAACCGGCCCGGAACTCTCCGCGACAGTGCGCGCACGGTACGGATGCGCGTACTCCGTTCACACCCCGTGTGAAGACCGACGCACTACGCTGTCGGCACCGAGTCACCGGGGGCACCCATGCAGCCCAACACCCTGCTCGACGCGATCCTCGACGAGGCCGGGGTCTCGCACGCGGGACTGGCCGCGCACGTCAACCAGGCGGGGAGAGCGCGCGGGCTCGCGCTGAGGTACGAACACACCGCCGTCGCACGGTGGCTGAAGGGGCAGCGGCCGCGCGGTCAGGTGCCCGACCTGATCTGCGAGGTCCTCGCCTCCCGGCTGCACCGCCCCGTCACCCTCGACGACATCGGCCTCGGCGTGCCCGGTGAACCGGCCGCCCCGCACACCGGTTCACTGTCCGGGTTCGTGGAGCGTGCGACCGCACTGTGGCGCTCCGACCAGCAGCAGCGCCCGCACATCCTCGGCGCTCCCGCGCTCACCGGCACGCCCGCCGTGATGCCGGTGTGGGAGTGGGAGAACCCGCCCGAGGACGTGGACGTCTCCCGCGGCGGACGGCACCGGGTCACCGCGGGGGACCTGGAGACGCTGCGCTGCGCCCGCGCCCACTACGAGCAGATGTACCGCAAGGCCGGCGGCATGGCGACCCGCGCCCGCATCGTCGGCTTCCTCAACTCCGAGGCCGCCCCGCTGCTGCGCGGCAGCTACACGGACGCCACCGGCCGCCAACTGCACCGGGCCACGGGCGGGTTGGTGGCGGTGGCCGGGATCTGCGCGTACGACTCCGACGCGCACGGCCTCGCGCAGCGCTACTTCCACCAGGCGCTGCGGCTCGCGAAGGCCAGCGGGGACCGGGGCCTGGGCGCCTACGTCATCGCCCTGCTGGTCAACCAGGCGCTGTTCATGCGGGAGAACCGGCAGGCCGTCGCCTTCGCCGAGGCCGCCCTGCGCGCCGCCGGCCGGCACATCACCCCGGCCCTCGCCTCCGACCTGTACGCGATGCAGGCGAAGGCGTACGCGCACCTCGGCGACGGCACCAGCGCGCTGTCCTGCATCCGGCGCGCCGAACAGGCCGCCGAGCGCATCCGGCGGGGGTACGAGCCCGACGAGACCGGTTATGTCCAACCCGGCCTGGTCAACGTCCAGGTGGCGGAGGCGTTGCTGAGCCTCGGGGAGCTGGCGGCGGCGGGGGAGCACGCCGCGGCGGCCGTCGACAACCCCGCGCACGACCGGGGCCGCGTGCACCGGCTCGCCATGCTCAGCACGATCGAACTGCGCCAGGGCCACGCCGACAAGGCGGTGGCGACCGCGGTGCAGATGGCCGAACAGGCCCGCGGCATGGAGTCCCAGCGCCTGCGCGACAGACTCCGCGCGGTCCGCGAGCACCTGGTGCGCAGCGGTTGCGCGGGCACCGCGGAGGCCGCCGAACTCATCGACGGGGCCCTGCGCGTCCCGCTGTGACCGCCAGGCCCCCGGGCGCCCTGCGCCCACCGCTGCGCCGTGAGCGGCCGCCGTGCGCCTGCTGCCGGGACGCCACTGCTGCGATATTGCCACCTACTCCAGGAAAGGTGGCAGAACAGTGCAGTGGACGAAAGAGAACGAACGAACTGTGTACGCAAACCGCTGGTTCAGCGTCAATCTCGCCGACGTCGGGCTACCGGACGGCCGGCATCTCGACCACTTCCTCATACGCATGCGCCCCGTGGCCGTGGCCACGGTCGTGAACGCGGCGGACGAAGTCCTCCTGCTGTGGCGGCACCGTTTCATCACCGACAGCTGGGGCTGGGAACTCGCGGCAGGCGTCGTCGAGGACGGCGAGGACGTGGCGGTGGCCGCGGCCAGGGAACTGGAGGAGGAGACCGGCTGGCGGCCGGGACCGCTGCGCCACCTCATGAGCGTGGAGCCGTCCAACGGCCTCACCGACGCCCGGCACCACATCTACTGGGCCGACGAGGGCACGTACGTCGGACACCCCGTGGACGACTTCGAGTCGGACCGCCGGGAATGGGTCCCCCTCAAGCTCGTTCCCGACATGGTCGCCCGCGGGGAGGTCCCGGCCGCCAACATGGCGGCCGCGTTACTCCTGCTGCACCATCTCCGGTCCTAGCTAGTGCCCGAGTGCCTGCCACACCGCCACGACCATGGCACCCAGGGCCGTGAGGACCGCGACCGAGGGAAGCGGCCAGCGGGCGTGCTCCAGGGCGGTCAGCCGGGCGTTCAGGTCCTCCAGCTCCTTGGCGCTCTCCTCGGTGCGATGGGAGAGCAGGGCGAGTCCGCCCTCGACGCGGGCGTACGCCACATCCAGCCGGCGCCGTAACTCCGCGAGTTCTCCCTGATGGACGGAATGCTCGGGATCGGCGGTCACGAACCGCTCCTTTCCGTAGTCGTCTCACATCCCTTGCATGTGCATGGTGAGTCAACCCGCCTGGTGGGCGCGCGGGGAGAGTGTGCGGACGGCATATGCGGGCCCGGTGCGCACACGCCGTGTGAACGCCGCGGGCCCGGCACCTCGTCAGGTGCCGGGCCCGTGCGATGTCACTGTGCGTGTCAGCCGTACGAGTAGAAGCCCGAACCGCTCTTGCGGCCGAGCCGGCCCGCGTCGACCATGCGCTGGAGCAGCGGGGGAGCGGCGTACAGCGGCTCCTTGTACTCCTCGTACATCGAGTACGCGACCGAGGAGACCGTGTCCAGGCCGATCAGGTCGGACAGCTTCAGCGGGCCCATCGGATGGGCGCAGCCCATCTCCATGCCGTTGTCGATGTCCTCGCGGCTGGCGATGCCCGACTCGAACATCCGGATCGCGGAGAGCAGGTAGGGGATCAGCAGCGCGTTGACCACGAAGCCGGAGCGGTCCTGGGCGCGGATGGAGTGCTTGCCGAGCACCTTCTCGGTGAACAGCTGCGCCCGGCTGAGCGTGCCCTCGGACGTGGTGAGCGCCGGGATCAGCTCGACCAGCTGCTGCACCGGGGCCGGATTGAAGAAGTGGATGCCGATGACGTGGTCGGGCCGCGAGGTGGCGACCGCCAGCTTCACCAGCGGGATCGAGGAGGTGTTGGAGGCCAGGATCGCGTCCGGCCGGGTCACGACCTGGTCGAGCACCTGGAAGATCTCGGTCTTGACCTGCTCGTTCTCGACGACGGCCTCGATCACCAGGTCACGGTCGGCGAACTCGCCGAGATCGGTGGTGAAGCTCAGGCGCGCCTGCGTCGCGTCCCGCTCCTCCTCGGTGATCTTGCCGCGCTCGGCCGCCTTGCTCAGCGAGTTGTACAGCCGGGTGCGGCCGATCTCCAGGGCCTCGCCGGTGGTCTCGGCGACCATCACCTCCAGACCGGAGCGGGCGCACACCTCGGCGATGCCCGCCCCCATCTGACCGCAGCCCACCACGCCGACGCGTGTGATATCTCCCGAGATGCCGGTCACATCGTCCCTTTCGCTGACTTCACGGCTGTGGCAGCAGACGTACCGGGGTCCCCGGTGCCTGCTCCGATCGAGCACGTTACCCCCGAATGGTCACGGATCCGTCTCCCGGGTCGGGCATGCTGGGTTCCCCCTCACGATCCGTGACCGTGCGGATCCGAAGCGTTCAGGAGGTCTTCCCATGGGCCGTGTCTCGCGTCGTGCCTTCACGGTGGCGGCGTTGTCGGCGTTCACCATGGCGCCCCGGGCGTCGGCGGCGCCGATCCCGTCGGGCGCACCTACCCCGCCGACGGCACCGGGCGGCCCCGCGGCGGGACTGCCCGCCCGCCGTGCCGTCACCGGTATGCGGGGCATGTGGCTGGCCACGGTGGCCAACCGCGACTGGCCCACCCGCGCGGGGCTGCGCGCGGCGGAGCAGCGCGCGGAACTGATCGAGCATCTCGACAACGCGGTGCGGCACGGCCTGAACACCGTGATCTTCCAGGTGCGTCCGACGGCCGACGCGCTGTGGCCGTCGGCGTACGAGCCGTGGTCGGAGTACCTGTCCGGCAGCCAGGGCCGCGACCCGGGCTGGGACCCACTGGGCACCGCCGTGCAGGAGGCCCACGCCCGGGGCCTGGAGCTGCACGCCTGGTTCAACCCGTACCGCGTCGCCACGCACGACGACTCGGCCCGCCTCGTGCCCTCCCACCCCGGGCGCAAGAACCCCGGATGGGTCGTGCCGTACGGCGGGAAGCTCTACTACAACCCGGGACTGCCCGAGGTCCGGTCCTTCGTCCAGGACGCGATGATGGACGCGGTGGGGAAGTACGCCGTGGACGGCGTCCACTTCGACGACTACTTCTACCCCTATCCGGTGGCGGGCCAGAGCTTCGACGACGGCGGGACCTACAGCACCTTCGGCAGCGGCTTCGCCACCAAGGCCGCCTGGCGGCGGGAGAACATCGACCTGCTGGTGCGCGAGACCGCGGAGCGGGTCAAGAAGGTCCGGCCGGCCGCCCGCTTCGGGGTCAGCCCGTTCGGGGTGTGGCGCAACGCCGCCACCGACGCGAAGGGCTCGGACACGAGGGCGGGCGTACAGACCTACGACGACCTGCACGCGGACACCCGCAAGTGGGTGCGCGAGGGGTGGCTCGACTACATCGTGCCGCAGCTGTACTGGAACATCGGCCTGGACGCCGCCGACTACGCGAAGCTGCTCCCCTGGTGGGCGGAGGTGGCCAAGGGCAGCCGGACCGAGCTGTACGCGGGTGAGGCCCTGTACAAGGCGGGCGACCCGGCGCAGCCCGCCGCGTGGCAGGACCCCGCCGAACTGTCCCGGCACCTCACGTTGGCCCAGCAGCACCCCGAGGTGCGCGGGCACGTCTTCTTCTCCGCGAAGGAGGTGGCGGAGGACCGGATCGGGGCGATGGCGCGGGTGAGTGCCGACCACTACGCGCGGGCGGCCGGCACCTCCCGCGAGAACGGGTAGGAGCGGCGCCGGCTACAGCTGGATCTCCCTGTGCCGGATCTCGGAGTCGGGGCCGGGCGAGCACACCGCCTCGTGCCCGTCCTCGAACCGGACCCGGTACGGGGGTGCGCCTTCCTTGCCCATGACTTCGACGATTTCCGCGACCTTGTCGTGCTCACCGACGACCCGGCCGTGCTGGATCAGTTGATCGCCCTTGATTGCTCGCATGCGTGAGGCCTCCTCACCTGTGTGCCGCAGGGCAGGCCCTACCCCCGGGCCCGCTGGGTGACCGCGATGCAGACCAGTACCGCCGCGGCCGTCAGCGGGGCGGCCACCGTCAGGTGCTCGCCCAGGAGAAGTACCGACCACACCAGTGTGAGCAGCGGCTGGGCCAGTTGCAACTGGCTGGCCTTGGGGATGCCGATGGCCGCCATGCCCCGGTACCAGACGACCAGGCCCAGGAACTGCGAGCCCGCCGCCACCCACAGCAGCCCGGTCACGCTGTGCGCCGTCAGGTGCACCGGCTCGAAGGACAGGGCCACGGCGGCCATCGGCACGGTCAGCGGCACGCACAGCACCAGCGCCCAGCCGATGACCTGCCAGCCCGGCATCACCCGGGCCAGCCGGCCGCCCTCGGTGTAGCCGGCCGCGCACACCAGCAGCGCCGCGAAGAGATAGGCGTCGGCCGTGGTCAGGGCGCCGCCGCTCTGCTGCACCGTGAAGGCGAGCACCGCCGCCGCACCCGCCAGGGCCGCGATCCAGAAGGTGCGCGAGGGGCGGGTGCCCAGACGCAGCGCGGACAGCAGCGCGGTGGTCAGCGGGAGCAGGCCCACCACGACGGCCGCGTGCGCGGTGGTGGAGGTCTGCAGGGCGAGCGTGGTCAGCAGCGGGAAGCCGAGGACGACGCCACCGCCCACCACCGCGAGGCCGAACCAGTGCCGCCGCTCGGGCAGTGCCACCCGCAGCCCCAGCAGACAGCCACCCGCGATCACCGCGGCGAGGATGCTGCGCACGGCGATCAGGGACCAGGGGCCGAAGCCCTCCAGGCCCCAGGCGGTGGCGGGGAAGGTGAGGGAGAAGGCGACGACACCGAGGGCGGCCTGAAGGGTGCCGAGCGAGCCGGTGCCGGACGAGCCGGTGCCGACTGTGGTGGCCGGGCCGCCGACCGCTATCGCCGTCGATCCAGTAGCGCTACTCTGTGCTCTCATGCATGAGCGTAGCAGTGTCGCTGAACTGGCGAACCAGCTGCGGCGGGAGCTCGACCGCTACTCACCCGGCGGAAAGCTCCCGTCCAGCCGGGCCCTCGTCGACCGGTTCCGGGTGAGCCCGGTGACCGTCTCCCGCGCCCTGGCACAGCTGGCCGCCGAGGGACTGGTGGTCACCCGGCCCGGCGCCGGGGCCTTCCGCGCCCGGCAACGCGAGTCGGCCGTGCCCTCCGGGGACACCTCGTGGCAGGAGGTCGCGCTCAGCGCCGACGGTGCCGCCGACCTCGTACCGCGCTCGGTGGACGCCTCCGGAGTCCTGGTCTCGCTGGCCGCGCCACCGCCCGGCGTCGTGGAGTTCAACGGCGGCTACCTGCACACGTCGCTGCAGCCGGAGCGGGCGATGGCGGCGGCCCTGTCCCGGGCCGGGCGGCGGCCCGGTGCGTGGGGCAGGCCGCCGATGGAGGGGCTGCCGGAACTGCGGGAGTGGTTCGCTCGCAGCATCGGCGGGGCCATCACGGCGGCGGAGGTGCTGATCACCGCGGGCGGCCAGTCCGCGCTGACCACCGCCCTGCGCGCCCTCGCCCCGCCCGGCACCGCCGTCCTCGTCGAGTCCCCGACGTACCCCGGCATGCTGGCCATCGCGCGGGCGGCCGGCCTGCGCCCGGTGCCGGTCCCCGTGGACGCGGACGGCGTGCGCCCGGCCCTGCTCGCCGACGCCTTCCGGGCGACCGGCGCCCGCGTCTTCGTCTGCCAGCCCCTGTTCCAGAACCCGACCGGCGCCGTGCTCGCCCCCGAGCGGCGCGGCGAGGTGCTGCGCATCGCCCGCGCGGCCGGCGCCTTCGTCGTCGAGGACGACTTCGTACGGCGGCTGGTGCACGAGGACGCGGGCCCGCTGCCCGCCCCGCTCGCCGCCGACGACCCGGACGGCGTCGTCGTCCACGTCTGCTCACTGACCAAGGCGACCTCGCCCAGCTTCCGGGTCAGCGCGCTGGCCGCGCGCGGACCGGTGCTGGAGCGGCTGCGGGCCATCCAGGTCGTCGACACCTTCTTCGTGCCCCGGCCCCTCCAGGAGGCGGCGCTGGAACTCGTCGGCTCGCCCGCCTGGCCGCGCCATCTGCGCGCCGTCTCGGCGGAGTTGAAGGCCCGCCGGGACGCGATGACGTCCGCCCTGCGCCTGCACCTGTCCGAGGTGTCGCTGCCTCACATCCCCTCCGGCGGCTACCACCTGTGGCTGCGCCTGCCCGAAGGTACCGACGAGTCGGCGCTCACCTCGGCGGCCCTGCGGGCGGGCGTCGCGATCACCCCGGGCCGCCCGTACTTCAGTGCCGAACCCCCGGCCGCCCATCTCCGGCTCAGCTTCGCGGCGGTCGGCGGCGTCGGGGAGATCGCGGAAGGGGTACGGCGCCTGCGCACGGCCTGCGCGGAGGTGCGGGGACAAAGGGCGGTGGGCTGACGGGCCGACGTCGCTTGCCCCCTGCGAACATCCCGCTGCGACGCGGTGTCCGGGGAGCAGGTGGCGTACGCCCGAGTCGTCACCGACCGGGCGACCTGCGCCTGGTTGTCCGACGTGGGCCGAGAAGCTCGGCTTCACGGCACTGGACCGGCCCGACCAGTGGATGGCGCTCGCCTTCGGCCGGTGAGCCGTGACGCACCCTGGGTAACCCACAGGTAACACCTCTTGACCTGCGCACCTCCGGACAGCACCATCACCGCATGGCGCTTCGGGTCACGTTCGTCGCGGCCGCACGCAGCTCACCGCTGCTCGCGGAGCGCTTCGACGACGACCGGCCGCTGGACCAGGCCGGCTGGGACGAGGTGCTGCGCGCCGCGGGTGATCTGCTGCCGCTCGCGGCGTCCGAGCTGCGCTACTGCTCGCCCACGCCCCGCAGCCGTGCCACCGGCGACGCCATCGGCTTCGCGCCGCTGGTGCAACTCGCCCTGCGGGAGTGCGACATGGGCCGCTGGCGCGGGCTGACCCTCGGCGAGGCCATGGCCCGGGAGCCGGCGGCGGTGGACGCCTGGCTCGCCGACCCGCGGACGGCCCCGCACGGCGGGGAGTCGCTGCTGGCCTTCATCACCCGGGTCGGCGGCTGGCTCGACACCCGTCCCGGCGGGGACGGCGACCGTATCGTCGCCGTGGCCGAGCCGTCCGTGATCCGGGCCGCGCTGGTCTACGCGCTGAAGGCGCCGCCCGCGACGTACTGGAACCTGGACGTCCGTCCCCTGTCGACGACCACCGTCACGGGCTGCGCGGGCCGCTGGAACCTCCGCTTCGAAGGGGCGCCGGCCTAGGGCATCCGGATGTCGCCCGTCTCGCGGGTGTAGTCCGTGGTGAGCAGCAGGTCCTTCGCCGGGCCGCCCACCCGCCACACCGTCCGCCAGTGGTCCCCGTCCCGGACGGTGAACTCGCCGCGGTAGAGGTCGGCGGCGCACGGGTGGTCGGCGACGTGGTGCCCCGAGGACAGGTCCAGGCCGTGGAAGGGCCTGCCGTCCGCGAAACGCACCTCGGCGGCGCCCGGCGTGGCCCCCGGTTCGTAGCGCAGCGTCCGCTCGGCGGGGCGGGTCACGCCCTGCCAGGTGAAGGCCCCGGACTCCCGGCTCACCAGCCCGCCGCCGGCGAGCGCGTCGAAGGCGGTGGTCCCCTCGAAGAGACCCTCCGCGCCGCTCGCCAGATCCCGCACCGTCCGCTGGGTGCGCCACCGGCCCGCGAGATACGCCAGGGCATCCGGCACCGGCCACAACTCGCCCATTTCCACCCGCTTTCCGCCGCCGGACCACTGGTTGCCGCGCGACCCATTGACGCGCCTCCGCCCCCTCCCTATCTTGCCGTTCGAAGTGCTGACCAATGTCCGATATCTCGAACGACCTAGTGAGAGCCGCGGAGTATCCATGTCACGCACCCGCTGGAGACTCGGTCTCAGCGTCACCGCCCTCCTGACGGCTTCCGCCCTGCTGCCGTTTCCGGCACACGCGGAGGCCGTCACCGACTACGCGATCACCGTCGACCCGTCCGCCGAGGGCGCCGCGATCGACGACACGATGTACGGAGTCTTCTACGAGGACATCAACCGTGCCGCCGACGGCGGCCTGTACGCCGAACTCGTGCAGAACCGGTCCTTCGAGTACTCCACCGCCGACAACGCCTCGTACACCCCGCTCACCTCATGGGCGGCCGAGGGCACGGCGCAGGTCGTGAACGACGACGGCCGCCTCAACGAGCGCAACCGCAACTACCTCTCCCTGGGGGCCGGTTCCTCCGTCGCCAACGCCGGCTACAACACCGGCATCCGGGTGGAGAAGGGCAAGAAGTACGACTTCTCGGTGTGGGCCCGCGCCGAGAACGGCACCACCCTCACCGTCACCCTCCGGGACGCCGCGGGCACGCTCGCCAAGGTCCGCCAGGTCGCCGCCATGGGGGAGTGGCGCAAGTACACCGCCACGTTCACGGCGACCCGCACCAGCAGCCGCGGCCGCCTCGCCGTCGCCACCACCGCCCCCGCCGCCCTCGACATGGTGTCCCTCTTCCCCCGCGACACCTTCAAGCATCAGTCCAACGGCCTGCGCAAGGACCTCGCCGAGAAGATCGAGGCCCTCGACCCCGGCTTCCTGCGCTTCCCCGGCGGCTGCCTGGTCAACACCGGCTCCATGGAGGACTACAGCGAGGCGAGCGGCTGGCAGCGCGAGCGCAGCTACCAGTGGAAGGACACCGTCGGCCCGGTCGAGGAGCGCGCCACCAACGCCAACTTCTGGGGCTACAACCAGAGCTACGGCCTCGGCTACTACGAGTACTTCCGCTTCGCCGAGGACATCGGCGCCATGCCGCTGCCCGTCGTCCCCGCCCTCGTCACCGGCTGCGGCCAGAACAAGGCCACCGACGACGACGCGCTGCTGAAGCGGCACATCCAGGACACCCTGGACCTCATCGAGTTCGCCAACGGCCCCCGGACCAGCGAGTGGGGCGGTGTGCGCGCCGAGATGGGCCACCCGAAGCCCTTCCACCTCACCCACATCGGCGTGGGCAACGAGGAGAACCTCCCCCGGGAGTTCATGGCCCGCTTCAAGCAGTTCCGCACCGCCATCGAGGCGAAGTACCCGGACATCACCGTCGTCTCCAACTCCGGCCCGGACGACTCCGGCACCACCTTCGACACCGCCTGGCAGCTGAACCGCGAGGCGGGCGTCGACATGGTCGACGAGCACTACTACAACAGCCCGCAGTGGTTCCTCCAGAACAACGACCGCTACGACTCGTACGACCGCAGCGGCCCCAAGGTCTTCCTCGGCGAGTACGCCTCCCAGGGCAACGCCTGGAAGAACGCGCTGTCCGAGGCCGCCTTCATGACCGGCCTCGAACGCAACGCGGACATCGTCAAGCTCGCCTCCTACGCCCCGCTGCTCGCCAACGAGGACTACGTGCAGTGGAGCCCGGACATGATCTGGTTCAACAACCACGCGTCCTGGAACTCGGCCAACTACGAGGTCCAGAAGCTCTTCATGAACAACACCGGCGACCGGGTCGTCCCCTCGGCAGCCACCGGCACGCCGACCGTCAGCGGCCCCATCACCGGCGCCGTCGGCCTGTCGACCTGGGCGACCAGTGCGGCGTACGACGACGTGAAGGTGACGTCGGCGGACGGGAAGACCCTCCTGGCCGACGACTTCTCCGGTGACGCCGCGCAGTGGACCCACTCGGGCACCGGCAGCTGGACCGTCCAGGACGGCGCATACGTCCAGACGGACGCCGCCGCCGAGAACACCCTGGTCACGGCGGGCGACCCGACCTGGCAGAACTACGACCTGCACGTGAAGGCCACCAAGAAGTCCGGCAAGGAGGGCTTCCTCGTCGCCTTCGGCGTCAAGGACACCGGCAACTACTACTGGTGGAACCTGGGCGGCTGGAACAACACCCAGTCCGCCGTCGAGCAGGCCTCGGACGGCGGCAAGTCGACGCTCGTCTCCAAGGCCGGCTCCATCGAGACGGGCCGCGCCTACGACATCGACATCAAGGTGCGGGGCCGCCAGGTGACCCTCTACCTCGACGGCGAGGAGTGGGGCAGCTTCACCGACGACAAGCCGGCCGAGCCGTTCCGCCAGATCGTCACCGAGGACGCGCGGACCGGCGAGCTGATCGTCAAGGTCGTCAACGCCCAGGACACGGCGGCCCGCACCGCCGTCGACCTCGGCGGCGCCGAGGTCGCCTCCAAGGCCCGCGTCACCACGCTGGCCGCCGACCCGGACGCGGTCAACACCGAGACGGACACACCGGTCACCCCGGTGCGGTCGACCTTCTCGGGAGCGGCGAGCGAGTTCACGTACACCTTCCCGGCGAACTCGGTGACGTTCCTGCGGATCAGACAGCGGTAATCCTGACCCGGGGCGGCCGCGTCGGCATGCGCGGTCGCCCCGGCCCCGAACCGGCGCGCCCCTCACCCGTGGCAGCGGGCGCACCCCTCCCAGTACGGCAGCGCGCTCAGCGCCCGCTTCGGCGCTGGTTGGCGTTGAAGCGCGCCTTCTTCTCGCGATTTCCGCACGTGTTCATGTCACACCATCTGCGGGTGCGGCTCCGGCTGGTGTCGAAGAAGGCGGCTCGGCAGGTCGGTGAGGCGCACAAGGCCAGTCTTCCGTCTCGTTCGCCCGAGATGATGCTGATCGCGTCGGCGGCGATCACGCTGAGGGCGTCCTCCACGCGGGAAGCCGAGCGGAGCCGCCACTGCCGCTCGCCCTCGGGCGTCAGGATGGCCGCGGCGCGGCCCTGGGTGCTGCGGTCATTGATGACGTGGACCGCGGCCGCGGGGAGGGCGTCCTGGACCGCGGCCGCGGTCGCGGCGGCGTGGATCGACTCCCTCAGTTCCCGGGCGAGGTCGAGCTGGGCAGTGGTGCAGGAGTCCACGGGGAGGCCGTACACGGCCAGCCAGTCGACGAGTCGGCGCG
Organism: Streptomyces sp. BB1-1-1; assembly: GCF_031597775.1. Lineage (NCBI taxonomy): Bacteria > Bacillati > Actinomycetota > Actinomycetes > Kitasatosporales > Streptomycetaceae > Streptomyces > Streptomyces sp. BB1-1-1. Next base: position 6,899,237 of record NZ_CP134203.1, read on the forward strand.
GCACGGGAATCCGCTCCACGGCGTCGCCATGACGCTCCGACAGGGTTCCCGTGAAGCTGGTCGCCAGCACCGAACCGAGGCGGAAGTCAGGGAAGTCGGCACGCATGGAACCACCTTAGCCGGTTGCGACGTGACTCGGAGGGCTGCTAGAACCGTCATAGCCGGTTCCATCAAGTCAGGAGGTCTCATGCCCCGTCCAAGCAGCGACGTGCAAGCATTCGAAGCCCACGCGACCGACGCCGACCTCGACGATCTGCGCGCGCGACTGGTCGCGGCGCGGCTGCCGGAGGCCGAGACGGTCCATGGCGCCGGGCCCGGCTCTCGCCGATGGGGTCAGGGCGTTCCTCTCGCCGACCTCGTCGATGTCGTGGACTACTGGCGCACCGGGTACGACTGGCGGTCGTTCGAAGCGCGCCTCAACCGGATCGGCCAGTTCCGCACGACCATCGACGGTCTGGGGATCCACTTCCTGCACCGCCGATCCGCGCGCGCGGACGCCACTCCTCTGGTCCTGACGCACGGCTGGCCGGGCAGCATCGCCGAGTTCACCGATGTAGTGGACGAGCTGGCGGATCCGAAGGATGTGGAGTCACCGGCGTTCCACGTCGTGGTCCCGTCGCTGCCGGGCTTCGGATACAGCGACAAGCCGGCCACCACCGGATGGGGAACGGAAAAGATCGCGGCCGCATGGGTCGAACTGATGGGAAGGCTCGGCTACGACAAGTTCGTGGCCCACGGCGGCGACTGGGGAGGTGTGATCACCACGATCCTCGGTGGCAGGTTCCCGGAGCAGGTTCTCGGCATCCACACGGTGACCGCGCAGGCACCGCCCGGGTTGACGACGGACGGACTGACGGCGGCCGAGCGGGAATGGACCGAGGAAACCCGCGATTTCTGGGACCACCGCACGGCGTACGCGAAGCAGCAGGCGGCCCGGCCGCAGACCATCGGCTACGCGCTCGTCGACTCACCGGTCGGGCTGCTCGCCTGGATCCTCGACAAGTTCTACGAGTGGACGGACACCGAGGACAGCCCGTTCGAGACGATCTCCATGGACCGCGTTCTCGACGACGTCACCCTGTACTGGCTCACGCGGACCGGCGCCTCGGCAGCCCGCATCTACTACGAAAGCCACGACTCGCTCGACCCCGGACTCCGGGTCGCCGTCCCGTCGGCGATCAGCGTGTATCCCCGCGACGTCGAGAAGTGCCCGCGCCCCTGGGCGCAGGAGCGGTTCCGGCACATCGTCCGATGGGGGACGCCCGAGACCGGGGGGCATTTCCCGTCTCTGGAGGTCCCCGAGTACTTCGTCGAGGACCTGCGAGAGGGCCTGGCGGCAGTACTGGCCGCCCATCGGTGAACACGGCGGAGTGCCGGCTGCCCGGGGCCGGCGCGAACGGATTGCATAAACGTGCAGCGATACGTATAGTCATGCCATCGAGGAGGAGGATGTCATGGCGGTACGTGCGGCGGTGGCCGGAGCGAGTGGGTATGCGGGCGGTGAGCTGCTGCGTCTGCTCCTCGCGCACCCCGAGGTCGAGATCGGCGCCCTGACCGGCAACTCCAACGCGGGACAGCGGCTCGGCGCGCTGCAGCCGCATCTGCTGCCGCTGGCCGACCGGGTCCTGGAGGCGACGACGCCCGAGGTGCTGGCCGGGCACGACGTCGTCTTCCTCGCGCTGCCGCACGGCCAGTCCGCCGCCGTCGCCGAGCAGCTCGGCCCGGACGTCCTGGTCGTGGACATGGGCGCCGACTTCCGGCTGAAGGACGCCGGTGACTGGGAGCAGTTCTACGGTTCCCCGCACGCCGGCACCTGGCCCTACGGCCTGCCCGAGCTGCCGGGTGCCCGCGCCGCGCTGGAGGGGTCCAGGCGCGTCGCGGTGCCCGGTTGCTACCCGACCGCCGTGTCCCTGGCGCTCTTCCCCGCTTACTCCGCCTCGCTCGCCGAGCCCGAGGCCGTGATCGTCGCCGCCTCCGGCACCTCCGGCGCGGGCAAGGCGGCCAAGCCGCACCTGCTCGGCAGCGAGGTCATGGGCTCCATGTCGCCGTACGGCGTCGGGGGCCTGCACCGGCACACCCCCGAGATGATGCAGAACCTCGGCGCGGCGGCGGGAGAGCCGGTCACCGTCTCGTTCACGCCGACCCTCGCGCCGATGCCCCGCGGCATCCTCGCCACCTGCACCGCCAAGGCGAAGCCCGGTGTCACCGCCGAGTCCGTCCGCGCCGCCTACGAGAAGGCCTTCACCGACGAGCCCTTCGTGCACCTGCTGCCCGAGGGCCAGTGGCCGGCGACCGCGTCCGTCTACGGTTCCAACGCCGTTCAGATCCAGGTCGCGTACGACGCCGCCGCGGGCCGCATCATCGCCATCAGCGCCATCGACAACCTGGCCAAGGGCACCGCGGGCGGTGCCGTCCAGAGCATGAACATCGCCCTGGGTCTCGACGAGACCACCGGACTGACGACGATCGGAGTCGCGCCGTGAGTGTGACGGCAGCAAAGGGGTTCACGGCGGCCGGTATCGCCGCCGGGATCAAGGACAGCGGCGGCCCCGACCTGGCCCTCGTGGTCAACACCGGCCCCCGCCGCGCCGCCGCGGGCGTCTTCACCTCCAACCGCGTCAAGGCCGCGCCGGTCCTCTGGTCCGAGCAGGTCCTGAAGGGCGGGCAGGTGTCCGCCGTCGTCCTCAACTCCGGTGGCGCCAACGCCTGCACCGGCCCCAAGGGCTTCCAGGACACCCACGCGACCGCCGAGAAGGCCGCCGAGGTGCTCGGGACGGGCGCCGGAGAGGTCGCCGTCTGCTCCACCGGGCTCATCGGCGTACTGCTGCCCATGGACAAGCTGCTGCCGGGCGTCGAGACCGCCGCCGGTCAGCTGTCCGAGCACGGCGGCGAGAAGGCCGCCATCGCCATCAAGACCACCGACACCGTGCACAAGACGTCCGTCGTGACCAAGGACGGCTGGACCGTCGGCGGCATGGCCAAGGGCGCCGGCATGCTCGCGCCGGGCCTCGCCACCATGCTCGTCGTCCTCACCACCGACGCCGACCTCGACACCGAGGTGCTCGACCGTGCCCTGCGCGACGCCACCCGGGTCACCTTCGACCGCGTCGACTCCGACGGCTGCATGTCCACCAACGACACGGTGCTGCTGCTCGCCTCGGGCGCCTCGGGCGTCACCCCGGAGTACGAGGCGTTCGCCGAAGCCGTACGCACCGTCTGCGACGACCTCGGCCAGCAGCTCATCCGGGACGCCGAGGGCGCCAGCAAGGACATCAAGGTCGAGGTCGTGAACGCCGCGACCGAGGACGACGCCGTCCAGGTGGGCCGCACCATCGCCCGCAACAACCTCCTCAAGTGCGCCATCCACGGCGAGGACCCCAACTGGGGCCGCGTCCTCTCCGCGATCGGCACCACCTCCGCCGCCTTCGAGCCGGACCGCCTCAACGTCGCCATCAACGGCGTCTGGGTCTGCAAGAACGGCGGCGTCGGCGAGGACCGCGAGCTGGTCGACATGCGCTACCGGGAAGTCCACATCGTGGCCGACCTCGCCGCCGGCGACTCCACCGCCACCATCTGGACCAACGACCTCACCGCCGACTACGTCCACGAGAACAGCGCGTACAGCTCATGAGCACGACGAGGAAGCACACCGCGCTCCCCAAGGCCCAGATCCTCATCGAGGCGCTGCCCTGGCTGACCCGGCACCACGGCAAGACCGTCGTCATCAAGTTCGGCGGCAACGCCATGGTGGACGAGGACCTCAAGGCCGCCTTCGCCCAGGACGTCGTCTTCCTGCGCCACGCCGGCCTCAAGCCCGTCGTCGTGCACGGCGGCGGCCCGCAGATCAGCCGGGCGCTCGACAAGGCCGGCATCGTCAGCGAGTTCAAGGCCGGCCTGCGCGTCACCACCGAGGACGCCATGGACGTCGTACGGATGGTGCTGGCCGGGCAGGTGCAGCGCGAGCTGGTCGGACTGCTCAACCAGCACGGGCCGTTCGCCGTCGGCCTCACCGGCGAGGACGCGCACACCATCACCGCCATCCGGCACCAGCCCGAGATCGACGGCGAGTTCGTCGACATCGGGCGGGTCGGTGAGATCACCGAGATCGACACCGGCGCCATCGAGGCGCTGCTCGCCGACGGCCGCATCCCGGTCGTCTCCTCGATCGCCCGCTCCCAGGACGACCACCATGTCTACAACGTCAATGCTGATACGGCGGCTGCGGCACTCGCTGCGGCGCTCGACGCCGAGACTCTCATGGTCCTCACCGACGTCGAGGGCCTCTACGAGGACTGGCCGAACTCCGACGAGGTGATCAGCCGCCTCACCGCGTCCCAGCTGGAGAAACTGCTGCCGGACCTGTCCTCGGGCATGGTGCCGAAGATGGAGGGCTGCCTGCACGCCGTACGCAACGGCGTCACCACCGCCCGCGTCATCGACGGCCGGGTCCAGCACTCGATCCTGCTGGAGATCTTCACCGACGAGGGCATCGGCACGATGGTCGTGCCCGACGAGCAAGAGGGGGATGCCGCATGACCAACCAGGAGCTGACCGCCCGCTGGCAGGGCGCGCTCATGAACAACTACGGCACTCCGCGCCTGCCCCTGGTGAGCGGCGAGGGCTCCCGGCTCCGGGACGCCGACGGCAAGCAGTACCTCGACTTCGTCGGCGGCATCGCGGTCAACGCGCTCGGCCACGCCCATCCGGCCGTGGTGGAGGCGGTGAGCCGGCAGATCGCCTCCCTCGGCCACGTTTCCAACCTCTTCGTCGCCGAACCGCCCGTCGCCCTCGCCGAACGGCTGCTCCAGCGCTTCGGCCGCGACGGCAAGGTCTACTTCTGCAACTCCGGCGCCGAGGCCAACGAGGGCGCGTTCAAGATCGGCCGGCTGACCGGGCGGCCGCACATGGTCGCCACCGACGGCGGCTTCCACGGCCGCACCATGGGCGCGCTGGCCCTGACCGGCCAGCCCGGCAAGCGGGAACCGTTCCTGCCGCTGCCCGGCGACGTCACGCACGTGCCGTACGGCGACCCGCAGGCGCTGGCCGCCGCGGTCACCGAGGAGACGGCCCTGGTGATCATCGAGCCGGTCCAGGGCGAGAACGGCGTCGTCGTCCCGCCCCCCGGCTACCTGAAGGCCGCCCGCGCCATCACCGCCGCCACCGGCGCGCTGCTCGTCCTGGACGAGGTGCAGACCGGTGTCGGCCGGACCGGGCACTGGTTCGAGTACCAGGCCCACGAGGGCGTCCTGCCGGACGTCGTCACCCTCGCCAAGGGCCTCGGCGGCGGACTGCCGCTGGGCGCGACCGTCGCCTTCGGCCGCGCGGCCGAGCTGCTCCGGCCCGGCCAGCACGGCACGACCTTCGGCGGCAACCCGGTCGCCTGCGCCGCCGGACTCGCCGTCCTCGACACCATCGCGGACGAGGGACTGCTGGACAACGTCAAGCGGCAGAGCGAGAAGCTGCGGGGCGGGGTGGAGGCGCTCGGCCATCCGCTCGTCGGCCACGTCCGGGGGGCGGGACTGCTCCTGGGTATCGTGCTCACCGAGCCGCTCGCCGCCCAGGTGCAGCAGGCGGCTCAGGACGCCGGAATCCTGGTGAACGCGCCCGCACCCGATGTCGTACGGCTGATGCCCGCGCTGAACCTCGGCGACGACGTGGTGGACGCGTTCCTCGGGGCGCTGCCCGGCATCCTTGACCAGGCCGCCGACGCGGCCCACGGGGACGGACGATCCGGAGAATGAGACGACGATGAGCCATGCGCAGGAGCACGAGCAGACGGCCGGGCCCGCCCTTCCGCAGACCCGCACCGCACGCCACCGCCGGATCGTGGACATCCTCAACCGGCAGGCGGTGCGCTCGCAGAGCCAGCTGGCGAAGCTGCTCGCCGACGACGGGCTGACCGTCACGCAGGCGACGCTCTCCCGGGATCTGGACGAGCTGAACGCGGTGAAGATCCGCAACACCGACGGCGACCTCATCTACGCGGTGCCCAGCGAGGGCGGCTTCCGCACTCCGCGGGCCCCGCTCGGTGAGTCGGCGAAGGAGGAGCGGATGCGGCGGCTCTCGGCGGAGCTGCTGATCTCCGCGGAGGCGTCCGCGAACCTCGTGGTCCTGCGGACCCCTCCGGGGGCGGCGCAGTTCCTCGCCTCGGCGATCGACCAGGCGGAGCTGCACGACATCCTGGGGACGATCGCGGGAGACGACACGCTGATGCTGATCAGCAGGGAGCCTACGGGTGGGCAGGCGCTGGCGGACCATTTGCTGCGGTTGGCTCAGAACGGCCACTGAATGGGGCGGCGCGGTGGTCGGCCGACTGCGGGCCGTCCGTGGCTGGTCGCGCAGTTCCCCGCGCCCCTTCCCCCCCAGCTGCGGGCAGTCGTGCCGCTGGGGCGGCACGGGTGGGCGGTGGGGGTCCCCCCGCTCGAGCGAAGCCGAGAGTGGGGGAGGCACCCCGCCAACGCGGGTGAGTGACACCCCGGTACCTCAGCCCAGCCACCGCGCCAGACCCCCCGTGCACCGCACCTCATCCCCCGCAGTCACCAACAGCCCCTCAACCCCGTCCAGCGACTCCAGCCACCGCAACCCCTCCCGCGACCCCATCGCGAACGCCGCCGTCGCCCAGCAGTCCGCCCACGTCAGCCGTGGCGCCACCACCGTCACCGCCACCAGGTCGGTCACCGCGCAGCGCCGGGTGCGCGGATCGACGATGTGCGCGCCCCGCTCCGCGCTTCCGGACGTCGCCACGGCCAGCTCGGCCGCCCCCGCCGCGGAGACGACGGCCGCCAGCCCGCCCGGACGCAGCGGATCCGACACCCCGACCCGCCACGGCCGCCCCGCCCCCGGCGTCCCGAGCAACTGCACGTCCCCGCCCCCGTTGACGCTGACGCCACTCGCGCCCGCCGCCGCGACCCGCCGGGCGGCGCGCTCCACGGCCCAGCCCTTGACGATCCCGGTGGGGTCGAGACGGCCCTGGTACGACGTGCTGAACCAGCCGTCGCTCACCCGCTCCGCCTCCGCCGCCAGTTCCAGCACCTCGGCGACCTCGGGCGCGCACGCGTCGACGGTCAGTGCACCGCGCGCCAGCCGCGAGATCTGGCTGCCCTCCCGGTAGGTGCTGAACACCTCGTCGACCCGGTGCAGCCCAGCGACCGCCTCGTCCAGCGCCGCGTGGACGGCCGTGGGTTCCCCGCCGCGGACGTCGAGGGAGAAGACGGTCCCCATCGTCTCCTCCACCCGACGCACCGCGGCGGGAGCCTGTGCGGGTTCGGCCACGGCGTCAACCACCGGCCTGGTCCAGTGCCGACTGCAGCGACTGCTTGTATCCGGCGCTGGTGTAGGTGGCGCCGGAGACGGCGTCGATGTCGGCGCTGCCGGCGGTGACGGCGGCCTGGTTGAGTTTGGGGACGGCGTTGGCGGTGACCTGGTCGCTCTGCCCGCCCTTGGGCGCCTGGAGGGTCTCGGCGCCCGTGATCTTCCCGCCGCTGACGGTGACACGGACCTGCACGGGCCCGTACTGGGTCTGCGCGACGGCACCGGTGAGCGTCTGAGTGCCCTGGGCGCCCCCACCCGATCCGTCACCGCCCGATCCGTCATCGTCCGATCCCTCGCCGCCCGAACCCCCGCCGTTCGAGCCCGGTCCGGCGGACCCGGCGGCGGCCACCTTGTCCAGCGCCGACTGCAGCGACTGCTTGTATCCGGCGCTGGTGTAGGTGGCGCCGGAGACGGCGTCGATGTCGGCGCTGCCGGCGGCGACGGCGGCCTGGTTGAGTTTGGGGACGGCGTTTGCCGTGATCTGGTCGCTCTGCCCGCCCTTGGGCGCCTGCACGGCCTCGGCGCCCGTGATCTTCCCGCCGTTCACGGTGAGCCGGACCTGCACGGGGCCGTACTGCGTACTCGCCGCGTCACCCGTGACCGTGCCGGCCCCCGCGCCCCGGCCGCCCTGCGGCGACTGCGCGGCCACCGGCGGCGCCGCGCCGCCCGCCGCCGAGGCGGAGCCCGGGTCGGACGCCGGTTTCAGCGACAGCAGCAGCACGATCCCGGACACGGTCGCGGCGCCGGCGAGCACGGCACGCCGAACGGGGTGGCTTTTCCTCATCTGTCCTGGACTCCTGATGTCCGTCGCTCACATCTCGAACGACTCGTGGTGGATACGGCGGGCGGGGACTCCCGCGCCGCGCAGTGCCTCGTACACCGACTGGGCGAAGCCGGGCGGCCCGCACAGGAAGACGTCGTGGCGGTCGACGTCCGGGATCTTGCGGCTCAGGGTCTCCGCGGAGATGTCGGGGCGCTCCCCGTCCGGGCTGTTCACCGCGTACATCAGCCGGGCCCCGCGCTCGTCGGCGATCCCGGCCAGCTCGTCCCACAGGGCCAGGTCCTGGGTGCTGTTGGCCCGGTAGAGCAGGGTGATGTCGCCGGACGCGCCGGGCAGCGTCTCGAACAGCGCCCGCATCGGCGTGATCCCCACCCCGCCCGCCACCAGCAGCACCTTGCCGCGGCTGCGGCGCTGCGCGGTCAGGGCCCCGTACGGGCCCTCCGCCCACACCCGGGTGCCGGGCTCCAGCTCGCGCAGCCGGGCGCTGTGGTCGCCGATCGCCTTCACGGTGATCCGCAGCATGTCCGGGCGCGGCGCCGCCGACAGCGAGTACGGGTGCGAGCTGAACCGCATCCCCGGCGCCAGGAACCGCCAGCGGAAGAACTGCCCGGCCTCCGCGCCCATCCGGTGCAGCCGACGCCCGCCGATCAGCACCGACACGATCCCGGGCGTCTCCTCGATCACCGCTTCGACCCGCATGCGGTGCCGCAGGTTGAGGCGGAGGGGGGTCAGGACGCGGTACCAGAGGACCAGCGCGGTCACCGTCCCGTACAGCGCGTACCAGACGGTCTTCGCGACCGGCTCGACGGCGAAGTCGTTGCCGGTGGTCAGCTGGTGCCAGAAGGTCAGGAACACCGCCACGTAGGTGAGCAGGTGCACGTGGTACCAGGCGTCGTACGGGATCCGGCGGCGGACCGGGCCGACGGACAGCAGTCCGATGAGGACCAGCAGTCCGGTGCCGATGGCCGCCTTGCCCATGTCCGGCAGCTGGTTCACGGAGCTGACCGTCTGCTGCACGATGTCGCCGAGGCCCTGGCCGGCCTGGGCGGCGTACCCCCACATGATCAGGAAGACGTGGGCGAGGATCAGACAGAGCGTGTACCGGCCGGTCATGGCGTGCCAGCGGGCGACCCGGTCGGAGCCCACCCGCCGCTCCAGCGCCGGCACGCGCGCCATCTGGAGCACCACCAGTGCCATCAGGTACCCGGCGAGCAGACCGGTGATCCGGCCCGCGTTGAGGATCATGCCGGTCTGGTCGGAGATGGCGGGCGTGTTGCGCCACCACAGCCACAACACGCCCGCCGCGCCCGCCCACACGGCGAGCAGCAGGGGGACGGCGGGGGAGCGGCGCGGACGGATGCGCCGCATCGTCTGACGGCGGGCGGCACGGCCGCCGGCGAGCGTGGTGGTCACGGTTCCTCCGTGGGGACTTGGCCCTTGGCCCACAGATACGCGCCGCACCCCCGGAGCGTTCAGCCCGTACCGGTACTGCCGCTTCCGTTCAGTAGCGCGTGATCGCCGTCGCCCCGTCCGAGGTGCCGATCGCGATGTGCGGCCGGTCCTCCGGGTCGGCCCAGCGCAGGATGCGGCGCATCGCCTCCGCCGGCACCGACACGCAACCGGCCGTCGCTCCTCGCCCGTTGACGTGCAGGAAGATGCCCGCGCCGCGTCCGCGCACCGGGCGGTGGTAGTTGAAGCCGACGACGAGGGCGTGCGCGTACTGCGCCGTGTAGGTGATCAGGTGCTCGGCCTCGGCGGCGCGGCAGTCGGCGGGGCGCGGTTCGGTCCAGCGGTTGTAGGCGCGGGAGGCGTTGTCCTGGCACCACCAGGAGTCCTGGCGCACCGGGCGGTACCGGTACGCCGTCCCGCGCGGCGCCGCCCGGATGCCGAAGGCGTACGGCAGGTCGTACAGCCCGGTCGGGGTGGTGTTCGTGCCCTGTTCGCGCGTCGCCCCGTCGGCCAGCCCGTTGGCCCCGAAGCGGGCCGGCGCGGAACCGGCCTTCACCCACCGGCCGCCGCCCCTGCGGTCCCACCAGGTGACCCGGCCTTCGGTGGAGCCGGTCCGCGGGGCGACCGCGGTGATCAGCTGGGTGCCGCCGCCGGTGTCCGCCATCCGGGCCGGCAGCGGCCGGGAAGCGGGCCCGCCGGCGGGCGCGGCACCGAGCACGAGGAGGGAGGCGGAGACGAGGACGGCGACGACACCGGGGCGCATGGGTCAGACGGTAGATGGAGGCAGCGGCAGCGGCAGCCCGGGGAGGCCGTCCATGCTCGTCGCGATGTGCTCCTTCTTGGTGAAGTACGCGCTGAGCGACGCGTCGTCCTCGCGGGCGAACCGCTTGCCGTGCAGATCGCGGTCCTCCTCGTACGCCATGAAGGGGACGGCGTAGCCGCAGGTGTCACGGACGAGGTCGGCGTGCACGACGATGATCGCGCGCAGTCCGTGCTCGGTGGTGTCGATGTCCGGGAAGTGGGCGAGCAGCTCCGGGAAGCGGGGGTCGTCGCGGAAGACCGGCTCGCCGCGGCCGTGCACCCGGACGATGTTCGGCGGCCCCTGGAAGGCGCACCACATCAGCGTGATCCGCCCGTTCTCGCGCAGGTGGGCGATGGTCTCGGCGTTGGAGCCGGCGAAGTCGAGGTAGGCCACGGTGAGTTCGTCGAGCACCGCGAAACTGCCCGTGAGGCCCTTGGGGGACAGGTTGACCGTGCCGTCGCCGGCCAGGGGAGCGGTGGCGGTGAAAAAGAGGGGCTGTGCCTCGATGAAGGTGCGGAGTCTGCCGTCTATGCGCTCATAAGTCTTTCCCATGACTAACGATTATGGGTCCCCGTCGTGCGCCTGTCCGAGGAATTTCCCCTGGTCCCGTCATACGGACGCGTTCTCCGCACACTTCCGGCGCGCCCGTGGCCGCCCCGGCCGGCGTTTCGCGGGGCGGCCACTGCGCCTGTGCGCGGTCGGGGATACGGGAAAGCTGGTCCTCGTGTTCAGCCGGGCCCCGCCAGATTGACGAATCATGCGGACCTCTGCATAATCATGCATGCCACCGGAGGTAACCGTGCGGAGGCGGTGGCACCACAACGGCCCAGAGGAGCGACCCAAGTGAGCAGCAACAACGGTGATGTCCGGCTCTGGGGCGGCCGTTTCGCCGACGGTCCCGCCGAGGCGCTGGCGAAGCTGTCCGCGTCCGTCCACTTCGACTGGCGGCTCGCGCCCTACGACATCGCCGGTTCGCGCGCCCACGCGCGCGTGCTGCACGCGGCGGGCCTGCTCACCGAGGACGAGCTGACCCGCATGACCGCCGGACTCGACCGGCTCGAGGCGGACGTCGCCGACGGCTCCTTCGTCGGCACCATCGCCGACGAGGACGTGCACACCGCCCTGGAGCGCGGCCTGCTGGAGCGGCTCGGCCCCGACCTCGGCGGCAAGCTGCGCGCCGGCCGGTCCCGCAACGACCAGGTGGCGACCCTCTTCCGCATGTACCTGCGCGACCACGCCCGGACCGTCGGCGGTCTGATCGCCGACCTCCAGGACGCGCTGGTGGGCCTCGCCGAGGCCCACCCCGACGTGGCGATGCCCGGCCGCACCCACCTCCAGCACGCCCAGCCGGTGCTCTTCGCCCACCACGTCCTCGCCCACGTCCAGGCGCTGTCCCGGGACGCGGAGCGGCTGCGCCAGTGGGACGAGCGCACTGCGGTGTCGCCGTACGGCTCGGGCGCCCTGGCCGGTTCCTCGCTCGGCCTGGACCCGGAGGCGGTCGCGAAGGACCTCGGCTTCGAGCACGGCAGCGCCGGCAACTCCATCGACGGGACGGCCTCCCGCGACTTCGTCGCCGAGTTCGCCTTCATCACCGCGATGATCGGCGTGAACGTCTCCCGGATCGCCGAGGAGATCATCATCTGGAACACGAAGGAGTTCTCCTTCGTGACCCTGCACGACGCCTTCTCCACCGGCTCGTCGATCATGCCGCAGAAGAAGAACCCGGACATCGCCGAGCTGGCCCGCGGCAAGTCCGGCCGTCTGATCGGCAACCTCACCGGCCTGATGGCCACCCTCAAGGCCCTCCCGCTCGCGTACAACCGCGACCTCCAGGAGGACAAGGAGCCCGTCTTCGACTCCATCGACCAGCTGGAGGTCCTGCTCCCCGCCTTCACCGGCATGATGGCCACCCTCACCGTGCACCGCGAGCGCATGGAGGAGCTGGCCCCGGCCGGGTTCTCGCTCGCCACCGACATCGCCGAGTGGCTGGTCAAGCAGGGCGTGCCGTTCCGCGTCGCGCACGAGGTGGCCGGGGAGTGCGTGAAGGTTGCCGAGGCCGAGGGCAAGGAGCTGGACGAGCTGACCGACGAGCAGTTCGCGAAGATCTCCGCCCACCTGACCCCCGAGGTGCGCACCGTCCTCAACGTCCCCGGCGCGCTCGCCTCCCGCAGCGGCCGCGGCGGTACGGCACCCAGCGCGGTCGCCGTCCAGCTCGCCGAGGTCAAGGCGGACGTGGCCGGCCAGCACGCGTGGGCGAACGCCAAGAAGTAGCAGCCGGTGTGCCCGAGGGGCATCGCGGTTACGTTGGTCAACAGCTCAGCAGCAGCAGCTCAGCAGCTCAGCAGCTTCCACAGCTTCAGCAGCCGACCGAACGGAGCCCGCGATGCCCTTCGCCCGCCTGGCCGCGGCCACGACCCCCACCTGCCACATCGGCCTGGGTCTCGCCGCCGTCGGCCGCCCCGGCTACATCAACCTCGGCCGCGACCGGGACCTGCCGGCCGACCGCAGCGTCGAGGCGATGCGCGAGCGCACCCACGACGTCCTCGACGCCGCCTACGCGCAGGGGGTCCGGTACTTCGACGCGGCCCGCTCCTACGGGCGCTCGGAGGAGTTCCTCGCCGACTGGCTCCGGGAGCGTCCCGACGTGGACGACGTGGTCGTCGGCAGCAAGTGGGGTTACACCTACACGGCCGACTGGTCGGCCGAGGCCGAGCGGCACGAGGTCAAGGACCACGGCGTGGCGACGTACGAGCGCCAGCGCGCCGAGACCGACGCCCTGCTCGGCGACCGGCTCGACCTCTACCAGATCCATTCGCTGACCCCCGACAGTCCGGCCCTCACCGACAAGGAACTGCACGCGAAGCTGGCCGAGGCCGCCGCGCGGGGGAGTCACCATCGGCTTCTCCACCAGCGGTCCCGCCCAGGCCGACGCGATCCGTGCCGCGCTCGCCGTGACCGTCGACGGCGCACCCCTCTTCCGTACCGTCCAGTCGACGTACAACGTGCTGGACACCTCCGCCGGGCCCGCGCTGGCCGAGGCGCACGAGGCCGGGCTCACCGTGATCGTCAAGGAGGGCATGGCCAACGGCCGCCTCGCGGAGCCGCAGGCGCCGGGGGCCCTGAAGGCCGTGGCGGAGGAGACCCCGCCCTGGGCTGCGACGCGGTCGCCCTCGCGCTGATCCTGCGGCAGCCCTGGGCCGGCGTCGTCCTCTCCGGCGCCGCGACCGTGAACCAGCTCGGCTCCAACCTGCACGCCGCCGCCGTCGACCTCGACGACGACCAGGTGGCGCGCCTCGGCGCGCTCGTCGAGGACCCGTACGCCTACTGGGAGCGGCGCGGCCAGCTGCCCTGGCACTGACCGTCCCCGCAGGGCCGTCTCGGTCGTGAGGTGAGTCACGCATGCCCCGTGTGAGACAAAGTTGTCTCACGTGGGTTATCGTTGTCTCATGGCTGTTGACCGTGACCAGGTACTGCGCAGTGCCGCCGCCCTGCTGACCCGCAGAGCCACCGCGACCATGGACGAGGTCGCCAGGGCGGCCGGGCTGAGCCGGGCCACGCTGCACCGGCACTTCGCCGGGCGCGACGCCCTGGTCCGGGCGCTGGAGTCCCTCGGCATCGCCGAGTGCGAGGCCGCCCTGGACGCGGCCCGCCTCGACGACGGGCTTGCGGCCGACGCGGTGCGCCGGCTCGTGCGCGAGATCGAGCCCGCCGCCGGCCTGCTCGCCTTCCTCTACACCGAGAACCAGCTGTTCGAGGGCGAGGAGCAGAACGAGGGCTGGGCCCGCATCGACGCCCGGATGGCCGCGGTGTTCCGCCGCGGTCAGGAGAACGGCGAGTTCCGCATCGACCTCACCCCCGCCTGGCTCACCGAGGCCCTCTACGGGCTGCTGGGCGCCTGCGCCTGGGCCGTGACCGAGGGCCGTGTGGCCCGCAACGACTTCACCCACATGATCGTCGAGCTGCTGCTCGGCGGCGCACTTCGGAGAGAGTGAACCATGACCCGCACCCTGCAGTCGGCGCAGTCGAACGAGGCGGTGAAGCGCCCCGGCCGCTGGCTCGCGCTGTCCGTCCTCGTGCTGGCCGTGCTGCTGGTGGCCGTCGACGCGACCGTTCTCGGTCTCGCCACCCCCTACATCAGTGAGGATCTCGCGCCCTCCGGCACCCAGCTGCTCTGGATCGGCGACGTCTACTCCTTCGTCATCGCCGGCCTGCTGGTCTCCATGGGCAGCCTCGGCGACCGCATCGGCCGCAAGCGCATCCTGCTCATCGGCGCCACGGCGTTCGGCGCGATCTCGGTCCTCAACGCCTACGCGTCCACGCCCGAGCTGATGATCGTCGCCCGGGCCCTGCTCGGCGTCGCGGGCGCCACCCTGATGCCCGCCACCCTCGCCCTGATCCGCAACCTCTTCCACGACCCGCGCGAACGCAGCCTCGCCGTGGGCATATGGGGCGCCGCGGCCTCGGCCGGTGCGGCGGTCGGCCCGGTCGTCGGCGGTTTCCTGCTGGAGCACTTCTGGTGGGGCTCGGTCTTCCTCATCAACCTGCCCGTGATGGCCGTCCTGGTCGTCGTCGGCATCAAGCTGCTGCCCGAGTCCCGCAACCCGAACCCGGGCCCCTGGGACCTGCTCAGCGTCGCCCTCTCGCTGGTCGGCATGGTCGGCGTCGTGTACGCCGTCAAGGAGGCCGCCGCGCACGGGTTCGCGTGGGCCACGCTCGCCGCGGGGCTGCTCGGCGCCGCCGCGCTCTACGGCTTCGTCCGCCGCCAGCTGACCATGCCGGTCCCGCTGCTCGACATGCGGCTGTTCCGCAACCGCGGCTTCAGCGGTGCGGTCCTGGCCGACCTGCTGACCATCCTGGGCCTGTCGGGGCTGGTGTTCTTCCTCTCCCAGTACCTGCAACTCGTGCAGGGCAGGCGGCCGTTCGAGGCGGGCCTGGCCGAACTGCCCGCCGCCATCGGCGCGGTGGTGGCCGGCCTGATCGCCGGCCGTGCGGCCCGGCGCTTCTCGGTCCGTGCCGTGGTCTCCGGTGGTCTCGCCGCCGTGGGTCTCGCGCTGGCCGCGCTGACCGTCGTCGGCCAGAACACCGGCTACCCGCTGCTCGGCGCGATCCTGCTTGTCGTGGGCGTAGGCGCGGGCTTCTCGTTCACCGTCACCGCCGACGTGATCCTGTCCAGCGTGCCGGGCGAACAGGCGGGAGCCGCCTCCGCGGTCTCCGAGACGGCGTACGAACTAGGCGCCGCCCTCGGCATCGCCGTGCTCGGCTCCATCGTGACCGGCGTCTACCGCGACTTCACCGGCCCGGAGGGTACGCCGACCGCGGCACACGAGTCGCTGGGCGGCGCGGTGGAGGCCGCCTCGGACCTCCCCGCGCACACGGCCGAGGCCCTGCTGAACGCCGCCCGCCAGGCCTTCGTCGACGGCCTGACCCTCGCGGCGGGCGTAGGCGCGGCAGTCCTCCTGGCCGCCGCCGTGGCGTCCTGGTTCCTGCTGCGTGGTCAGCGCCTTGAGGACGGGGCGGAACACCCGTAGGGAGCGGGCCGACTCAGCCGTGCCGGCTGACTCAGCCGAGTGGGCCGTGCCGGCCGAGCGGACCGTGCCGGCCGAGCGGGCCGAGCGGACCGACCCGGATGAGCTGCCCGACCCGCCCGAGCCGGATGAGCCGCCGATCCACCCGATCCGCCCGAGCCGGATGTGCCGACCGATCCACCCGATCCACCCGAGCCGGATGTGCCGCCCGAGCCGCCCGACCCGGATGTGCCGCCCGATCCGCCCGAGCCGGATCAGCCCCCCGATCCCCCGACGCGGATGAGCCGCCCGAGTCGGCCGAGGAGGCCGGGGCGGGCCTCCGGTCGGCCGGGCCGGGTGCGCGGGAAACCCCCGCCGGGAAAGTCGGCTACCCGCCGCCCCCGCCACCCGGCCGGTCTCCAGCAGCCGTCGGCACCCGCCGGGACAGGCCCCGGAAGGTGGCCCGCACCTCGGCTGTCGGGCGCCGTCCCCGCAGCACGACGCCGTTGCGCCGGTGCCGACGGCCATGGACTGGGCGGGCCGGAACCCGCGGACCGGCCGAACACGGCGCCCCCGCAGGCGACGCGGCGCCCGGTCCACGCGACACGTCGCCCGCGCCCGCGACACGTCGCCCAGGCAGGCGCCACGGTGCCCGCGCAGGCGAACACGGCGCCCAGCCGGGCTACGCGGAGCACCGGTCCACGCGCCCCGGCACCTCGACGGCAGCCCCTCCGTCGCCGGCCCTCCCGACGGCGGCCCCTCCGTCGCCGGGACGCCGCCAGGCAATCACAACGCACGGACGGCGGGCCGCTCATCGAGCGGTCCGCCGTCCGTTTCCGTACGCTTCGCGGCCCTACGCCGCCTTCGCCTTGCTCGCGTACATGTCCACGTACTCCTGGCCGGACAGCCGCATGACCTCGGTCATCACGGAGTCGGTCACGGCCCGCAGGACGTAGCGGTCGCGGTCCATGCCCTCGTAGCGGGAGAACTCCATCGCCTCGCCGAAGCGCACCGTGACCTTGCCCGGCCGGGGCAGGCCCGCGCCCCCCGGCTGGAGCTTGTCGGTGCCGATCACGGCGAACGGGACGACGGGGGCGCCGGTCATCAGGGTGAGCCGGGCGATGCCGGTGCGGCCGCGGTAGAGGCGGCCGTCGGGGGAGCGGGTGCCCTCCGGGTAGATGGCGAAGACCTTGCCCTCGTCCAGCACGCGGCGGCCGGTCATCAGTGCCGCGACCCCGCCCCGGCCGCCGTCCCGGTCGACCGGGATCATGCCGACGCCGGTGAAGAACCAGGCCATCAGCCGTCCCTTGAGGCCCTTGCCGGTGACGTACTCGTCCTTGCCGATGAAGAAGACCTGCCGGTCGCACTTCAGGGGCATGATCACCGAGTCGATGAAGGTGAGATGGTTGCCGGCCAGGATCACCGGACCGTCGCCCGGGATGTTCTCCACGCCCTCCACCTGTGGGCGGAACATCAGGCGCATGATCGGGCCGAGCACTGCCTTGATGAGCGCGAAGCGGGACAACGGGTCCTCCGGTGTCGGGGATGCGGTATGAGTCTGTGCAGGTGAGGACATTACTCGCGGCCGAGGGTGTCACGCACGTCGGGTCATCCGGGCGTTACCCAGTGTTGACGTGCGTTCACCTGCGGTGCAGGGTGTTGCGCGGCCGTAACGCCCACGCGAGGATGTGAGGCAGGTCGCGCCCACAGGGGAGGGAACCGCGTGCCGATCCTCGCCGCACTCGCCGTGCTCTGTGTCGTCATGGCCGCTGCCGTCACCGTCCTGGTCCGCCGGGACCGGCGTCGTTGGTCCGGGGGTTCGGACACCGCCCGGATCGAAGCACGGGCGACGAATGGACTGCGCGAGGCGCGCCGCTGGAGCCGTGCCGCCGACCCTTTCTCCGTGGCCACGGGGCTCGTCCGGCACCGCCACGACGAACGCGGCCACTGACCGCGTACCCCGCCCCGCCGCCCCGAAGCCGACGGCACGTCAGACATCCCGCCCCACCGGCCTCTCCGCGCCCATACGACATCCCCACGCACCCGCGTGTTCCGGCCACGGTCTCCCGCTCGTCATGTACGCGCCCCTACGATCGGCCCGCACTGACGGTCAACGGCAGGAGGGCCCTGATGGGAACGCAGGAGTCGGACGAGCAGGCGGGCGGCACCGGACGGCGGGCGCTCCTCGGAGCGGCGGTGCTCGGGGGCGGAGCCGTACTCGGCCTGTCCGGCACGGCGAGAGCCGCCGACGCCCGGCACGGCGGCGGACACGGCGGTCGCGGCGGCGGGGTGAAGAGCCTGCCCGTCCCGACGGTCATCGGACACCGCGGCGCCAGCGGCTACCGGCCCGAACACACCTTCGGCGCCTACGAACTGGCCCTCGACATGGGCGCCGACATCGTCGAGGCCGGTGACCTGGTCCCCACCAGGGACGGTCACCTCGTCTGCCGGCACGAGCCGGAGATCGGCGGCACCACGGACGTCGCCGACCACCCCGAGTTCGCCGACCGCAAGCGCACCAAGTCGCTCGACGGAGTCCAGGTCACCGGCTGGTTCACCGAGGACTTCACGCTCGCCGAGCTCAAGACGCTCCGCGCCACCGAGCGCATCCCGGCCAACCGCCCGCACAACACCCTCTACGACGGCCGCTGGGAGATCCCCACCTTCGAAGAGGTGCTGCGCTGGCAGAACGAGCAGACCCGCAAGCGCGGCAAGCAGGTCTGGATCTACCCCGAGCTCAAGCACCCCACCTACTTCCGCAAGCTGGGCCTCGGTACCGAGGAGCGCCTCGCGCGGCTGCTGCGCAAGTACGGCAAGGACCGGAAGAACTCGCCCGTCATCATCCAGTCCTTCGAGCCCACCAGCATCCAGCGGATGAACAAGCTCGTCGGCAACCCCCTCGCCGTGCTCCTGTCCGGCGCGAACAGCCGCCCCTGGGACTTCGTCGAGACCGGCGACCCGCGCACCACGGCCGACCTCATCACGCCGAAGGGCCTGAAGGAGATCGCCTCCTACGCGCAGGGCATCGGCCCCACCCTGGACCTGATCATCCCGAAGGACTCCGCCGGCCGACTCACCGAACCGACCACGCTGGTGCGCGACGCGCACCGCGCGGGCCTGATCCTGCACCCGTACACGATGCGCAACGAGAACCCCTTCCTCCCCGCGGACTTCCGCAAGGGCAGCGACCCGGACGCCTACGGCGACGTCTTCGGCGCGTTCCGGACCTACTTCGCCACCGGCATCGACGGCGTCTTCACCGACCACCCGGACACGGGCCTGCTGGCCCGCGAGGACTTCGTCAACAACTGAGCGACCGCCCCCGGTTGGGGTGACCTTCGGCCGTCCGGGCAACCTGCCGCCCGGGCGGCCGCGTCGCCCCGCATATGACGCACGACCTGGTGACCGCCCTGCGCCCCCTGCTCACCGCCGAGGCATCGGCCGAGGCATATGCGTCGGGGGCCGAGCCCGGCGACCTCGAACAGGCCGTCTGGCTGCGCCTTCTGGAACGCCTGGAGGTCGACGGCCCGCCCCGCGACCCGCATCGCTGGCTGCGCAGCGCCGTCCGCATCGAGGCCCGCCGCACCCGCCGTACGACCCGCGACGAGCGGCCCTACGAGACCGAACCCGCCGGCGCGGCCGAGCACGAGCCCGAGCAGCTCGCGCTCACCGCGGCCAGGCACCGCGCCCTGCGCGACGCCGTGCGCCGGCTGCCCGGCCGCTGCCCCCGGCTGATGGAGGCCCTGCTGTCGCCGAAGGACCTCACATACCGGGAGATCGCGGGGGAGTTGGGTATCTCACAAGGCAGTCTTGGCCCGGAACGTTCCCGATGTCTGGGATGTCTGCGCCGATTGCTAGCGCCGGAGGTTGCGGCCCGCTGAGGACGGGGATAGGAGTGGGGGACCACAGGTGATCAGGTGAGCGGGAGGCATGCACACATGGGCATGAGTGTGACCATCTCGGCGGCGACCGAGCAGGATGC
The DNA here is from genome assembly GCF_031597775.1 of Streptomyces sp. BB1-1-1. Classification (NCBI taxonomy): domain Bacteria; kingdom Bacillati; phylum Actinomycetota; class Actinomycetes; order Kitasatosporales; family Streptomycetaceae; genus Streptomyces; species Streptomyces sp. BB1-1-1. Next base: position 6,919,066 of record NZ_CP134203.1, read on the forward strand.
CGAGCAGATCTTCCGGCTGCAGTACCTCTGCTTCCAGAGCGAGGCGGCGCTGTACGGCAACTACCGCATCGACCCGCTCGTCCAGACCCTCGACTCCGTGCGCCAGGAGGTCGCCGACGACTGCGTCTTCGTGGCGCGGCTCGGCGACGAGGTCGTCGGCTCGGTGCACGGCCGGGTCACCGACGACGGGGCGGCGTCCATCGGCAAGCTGTGCGTCCATCCCCGGCTCCAGGGCCACGGCATCGGCGCCCGCCTGCTGCGCGCCGCCGAGTCCGCCCTCGCCGAGGAGCGCGGCGCCAAGCGCTTCCGCCTGCACACCGGTCACCGCAGCGAGAACAACCTGCGGCTGTACCGGCGGGTCGGCTACGAGACGGTGGGGACCGCGCAGGGCGCGGACGGCGTGCCCATGATCGTCCTGGAGAAGCCGGCCGAGGCGTACGTGACCACGGCCTGAAGGCGCCGAAGCCGTCCGGGTCCGGTCGCCGCTACGCGGTGCGGGCCCGGCGCAGCCAGTACACGGCCGAAAGCGGCAGCAGGACGGGGATGAAGAGGTACCCCATCCCGTAGTCCGACCACACGGTCGCGTCGGCGAAGGCGGACGGCTCCACCAGCGTCCAGGTGCCGACGGTCAGGACGCCCACGAGCTCGGCGGCGCAGCACACCAGCGCCGCCTTGCGGGCCGTCTCGCCGCCGCGCACCAGGGTGTACGTGATGAAGCCGTAGACGACGCCCGCGACGGCCGACAGCGTGTAGGGCAGCGGCGCCCGGTCGAACTCGGTCGCGATCTGGTACGCGGACCGGGACACGGCGCCGACTACCATCACCCCGTACAGCCACACCAGCAGGATCCCGGGACCGCTGATCAACCGCTTCCGGTCCGCCTTCGCCTGCGCGGCCACCATCTCAGCCTCCCCAGATGTCATACAGCCGCACCTCGAGGACGGCGAGGACGACACCGCCGGCGGCGACCGTCACCGAACCCCAGCGGGTGCGCTCGGCCAGCGACATGAACCCCGCCGCCGGGACACACGCGAAGGCGCCCAGCAGATACGCCACGAAGATCGTCGTGCCCTGGCCGGGCTCCTCGCCGCGCGCCAGCTGCACGATCCCGACCACGAGCTGGACCAGCGCCAGCACCGAGACCACGGCCATGCCGATGAAGTGCCAGTCCTTCGTCGGCTGGTCACGGTAGGCCGCCCAGCCGCACCAGGCGGCGAGCAGCAGCGCGGCGACGCCGGTCACCAGCGTCAGGACGTCAAGCATGGCAGCGACCCTATTACGGCCCAAAAGGCCCGCCGCCCCCGGCCCCGTCCGGCGGGGACCGGTCGAGCCGTCGCCCAAGCCCTCCTGTTCGACAACGACGGAACCCTCGTCTCCTCCCTCGAGTCCGTGCGCCGCCGCTGGACGCGGTGGGCCGGTGAGTACGGGATCACGGCGCAGGAGTTCGCGCGGGTCGAGCTGCACGGGCGGCCGACCGCGGAGACAGCCGCCGACCTGCTGCCCGCGGGCCGGGTGCCGGAGGCCGTCGCGCGGATCGGGCAGCTCGAGGTCGAGGACGTACCGGGCGGGGGCGTGCACCTGCTGCCCGGCACCCGGGAGTTCCTCGACGCCCTCCTCCGCTTGCAGCTCGACGCACCAGCCCCCGCTCACCTGCGCTGATGAGGCGCCGTCGCTTTCCCGCGACCTGATCCGCCGGACAGGCCCATGCGCCCGCGCCCTCGGCGTCGACCCGGCCGCCCGCGTGGTCTTCGAGGACGTACCCGTCGGACTCCAGGCCGGCCGTGCCACCGGCATGACCACCGTGGCGTTGGCCACAACCCACCGCGCCGACGAACTCGACGCCGTCCTGGTGGTCACCGACCTGTCGGCCTTGTCGGCACTGGTCACCGAGGCGGGAGTCGAGATCTCCGTCCGGGGCTGATCGGCGCCCCCGCGACCGGCCACCGTCCACCGCTGTCCAACATCCGGACAGCGGTGTCCGGTCAGGACCATGGGTCTGCTTTACTGATCGCATGAGCACGACGAGCGACCGCACCCCTGCGACCGAGGCGACGATGACGCCCGGTGCTCGTTGTATGTGTCGAATGTGCGCCTTCTAGAGGGCCCCCGCACCACCTGAGCCTCGCGCCCCGAAGCGAGCGCCGGCTCGTACCCGCCACCGCGCCCCGCGCACGCGGCCGAGCCACGCCCCGCGCACACGTTTCTCCCCGGTTTCCCACGCCACCGCGCATCGCCACCGCGAGAACCGTGCCGCGTTCCGAAGGACCCCCCAAGCCCCCGAAGAACAACGCCCCGTGCCCGGCGCACACCACCGCGCCGCGCACTCGACAGTGACGGAAACCCACGTGATCACCACATCGGGCCTCACGAAGGTCTATCGCTCACGCGGCCGCGAGGTCACCGCCCTGGACGGCGTCGACCTGCACGTCCGCGAGGGCGAGGTGTACGGCGTCATCGGCCAGTCCGGTGCCGGCAAGTCCTCGCTCATCCGCTGCGTCAACCTCCTGGAGCGCCCCACCGCCGGCACGGTCACCGTCGCCGGCCAGGACCTCACCGCGCTCGCCGGCCGCGGCCCCCGCGCCGGCAAGGAACTGCGGCAGGCGCGCAGCCGTATCGGCATGGTCTTCCAGCACTTCAACCTGCTCTCCTCCCGGACCGTGCAGGACAACGTCGAACTGCCGCTGGAGATCCTCGGCAAGTCCGGGAAGGAACGTTCCCGCAAGGCGCTGGAGCTGCTCGACCTCGTCGGTCTCGCCGACAAGGCGGGCGCCTACCCGGCCCAGCTCTCCGGCGGCCAGAAGCAGCGCGTCGGCATCGCCCGCGCCCTGGCCGGCGACCCCAAGGTCCTGCTCTCCGACGAGGCCACCAGCGCCCTCGACCCGGAGACCACCCGCTCCATCCTCCAGCTGCTGCGCGACCTGAACCGGCAGCTCGGCCTGACGGTCCTGCTCATCACCCACGAGATGGACGTCGTCAAGAGCGTCTGCGACTCGGCAGCCCTCATGGACAGGGGCCGCGTCGTCGAGTCCGGCACGGTCGGCGAGCTGCTCGCCACCCCCGGCTCCGAGCTGGCCGCCGCCCTCTTCCCGGTCGGCGGCGACGCGTCCGGCGCCGACCGCACCGTCCTCGACGTCACCTTCCACGGCGAGGCCGCCACGCAGCCCGTCATCTCCCAGCTGTCCCGCACCTACAACATCGACATATCGATCCTCGGTGCCGCCATCGACACCATCGGCGGCCTCCAGGTCGGCCGGATGCGGATCGAACTGCCCGGCCGCTACGAGGACAACGTGGTGCCCGTCGGCTTCCTGCGCGAACAGGGCCTGCAGATCGACGTGGTGAGCGAGACGGACCAGGAGCCGTCCCTGCTGGTGAAGGAAGGTGCCAAGTGACCTGGTCCGAGATGCAGCCACTGCTGGAGCAGGCGTCCTGGGAGACCCTGATCATGGTCGGCTGGTCCACCCTGATCGCCGTGGTGGCCGGACTCCCGCTCGGCGTGCTCCTCGTCCTCACCGACAAGGGCGGCCTGCTGCAGAACGTCCTGGTCAACAAGGTCATCGGCCAGATCGTGAACATCGGCCGCTCGATGCCGTTCATCATCCTCATGGTCGCGCTGATGAGCTTCACCCGCTGGGTCACCGGCACGACCATCGGCAGCGAGGCCGCGATCGTGCCGCTCGCCATCGGCGGCATCCCCTTTTTCGCGCGGCTCGTCGAGACGGCCGTGCGCGAAGTCGACGGAGGGCTCGTCGAGGCCGTCCAGTCGATGGGCGGCAACAGCTGGACCATCGTCCGCAAGGTCCTGGTCCCCGAAGCGCTTCCGTCGCTGATCGCCAGCACCACCACCACGATCATCGCCCTCATCGGCTACTCGGCCATGGCCGGCACCGTCGGCGGCGGAGGTCTCGGTGACCTCGCCGTCCGCTACGGCTACCAGCGCTTCGAGACCGGGCTGATGTGGATCACCGTCGCGATCCTCGCCGTCGTCATCTCGCTCATCCAGTTCGCCGGCGACTACGCCGCCCGCACCCTGCACCGCCGCGGCGGACGCGGGGGCGCCGGGCCCAGGCTGCGGCTGCTCAGGGCCGAGGAGCCCGCGGCAGCCGACGTGAGCAAGGTCGCGTAACCGGCCGCTCCACTTCTTCACCGGACTCCCCGTCACCCGTGACGGGGTCGCACCACCTCATCAGGAAAGGCACTTTTCGTGCGTAACACCGCCAAGATCACCACCGCTGTCCTCGCCACCGGGGCGCTCACCCTCGGACTCTCCGCCTGCGGCTCGGACAAGGACTCCGCCTCCGACACCTCCGGCCCGCTGATCGTCGCCGCGAGCCCCACCCCGCACGCCGAGATCCTGAACTACGTCAAGGACAACTTGGCGAAGGACGCGGGCCTCGACCTCGAGGTCAAGGAGTTCACCGACTACGTCACGCCGAACACGGCGACGGAGGACGGCTCGGTGGGGGCCAACTACTTCCAGACCCAGCCGTACCTCGACGACTTCAACAAGAAGAACGGCACTCACATCGTGTCCGTCGTCGACGTGCACCTGGAGCCCCTCGGCCTCTACTCCCACAAGGTCGACAAGGCGGACGGCCTGAAGAGCGGCGCGACCGTCGCCGTCCCGAACGACACCGTCAACGAGGGCCGCGCCCTGCAGCTGCTCGCGGCCAACGGGCTCATCACGCTCAAGGACGGCGTCGGCACCTCGGCGACCCCCTCGGACATCACCGAGAACCCGAAGAACCTCAAGTTCAAGGAGCTGGAGGCGGCCCAGACCCCCCGCTCCCTGGACGACGTGGACGCGGCCGTCGTCAACGGGAACTACGCCATCGAGGCCGACCTGAAGCCGGCCAAGGACTCCCTCCTGCTGGAGAGCGCCAAGGGCAACCCGAACAGCAACCTCCTCGCCGTCAAGGAGGGCCAGGAGGACGACCCGCGCGTGAAGAAGCTCGCGAAGCTCCTCAACTCGCCCGAGGTGAAGAAGTTCATCGAGGACAAGTACGCCGGCGCCGTCCTGCCCTCCTTCTGATCGCACCGCCGGTCCCGCACGGGGTCCGCCGCGCACGGGGTCCGCTCCGCACCGGGGCGGACCCCGTGGTGTGGTTGAGTGCTTTCATGCTGCATGCTGGGCAGTTCGAGTAGGCCCTGACGGTCACACAGGTTACGGAGCGGCGCATGACGAGCACCTTCCCCAACATCTCCATCAGCACGGAGCGGTTGGTGCTGCGCCCCCTCGACGAGGACGACGTCCCGGCCCTCGCGGCCATGATGAACGACGAGCAGGTCGCCGCCTGGACCCACGTCCCCCAGCCCTTCACCGAGCAGGCCGCGGGCACCTGGATCGGCGACCACGCCCCCGCCGAGCGCACATCCGGCCGGGGACTCGACCTCGCGGTCACCGAGTTCCTCACCCAGCGCCTGGTCGGCGTCATCCAGCTGGCCAGGACCAACTGGCACGTACGGTCCACCGAGCTGTCGTACATCGTCGCCCCCTGGGCCCGGGGCGAGGGCTACGCCTCCGAGGCGGCCCTCGCCACCGCCCAATGGCTCTTCGGCGACCAGAAGTTCGAACGCATCGAGCTGCGCACCGCCGCCGACAACACCGCCTCCCAGCAGGTCGCCCAGAAGATCGGCTGCATCAGCGAGGGCGTCCTGCGCAACGCCTGCATAGCCCGCGTCCGCACCGACGACGGTGTCTGGACGGAGGTCCGCACCGACTTCATCGTGTGGAGCCTGCTGCCGGAGGACCTTGAAGGCGCGGCCGGGCCACTGACCGACAACGACGGTTTCACCACCTTCACCGACTGGAACTGATCCACGGGGGCTCCGAGAGCGCCACCGCCCCGCCCCCAGGCCGCACCAGGTACCCTCACGGGGCGCGCCGGCCAACGGTTCCGCGACCACGACCTGCGAAACCCTGGAGACTGACGACGATGGCCGACCGGGTCACGGTGATCGGATGGGACGGTTCGCCGCTGACCGCCGCGGCACGTTCCGCACTGGGCGCCGCCACGCTGGTGGCCGGTGCCGCCCACCACCTGGCACTTCCCGAGGTACCGCCCGCCGCCGAACGCATCCGCCTCGGCAGCGTCGCCCTCGCCGCCCGCCGCATCGCCGCCCACCGCGGAACGGCGGTCGTACTCGCCGACGGCGACCCCGGCTTCTTCGGCGTCGTACGCACTCTGCGCGCACCCGAGTTCGGCCTGGAGGTCGAAGTCGTCCCGGCCGTCTCCTCCGTGGCCGCCGCCTTCGCGCGCGCCGGTATGCCCTGGGACGACGCCCATGTGGTCGTCGCCCACCCCCGCACCCTGCGGCGCGCGGTGAACGTATGCCGGGCCCACACCAAGGTCGCGGTCCTCACCTCCCCGGGCGCCGGCCCCGCCGAACTCGGCCTGCTGATGGAGGGCATCCACCGCACCTTCGTCATCTGCGAGGAACTCGGCACCGCGCGCGAACGGGTCACCGTCGTCACCTCCGACAAGGCCGCCGACCACACCTGGCGCGACCCGAACGTCGTCATCGTCGCCGGCGGAAGCGTCGGCCCCGGCACCGCGACCGACGGCACGGGCTGGGTCGCCGGCCGCGACCCCGCCGCCGGCCCGCGCGGCTGGGCCCTGCCCGCCGAGGCGTACGCCGGCGAACTCGGCGAGGGCGAGACCGACCTGCTTCGCGTGTCCCAACTCGCCCGGCTCGGCCCGCGCCTCGGCGACCTGGTGTGGGACATCGGCTGCGGCAGCGGCGCCTTCGCCACCGAGGCCGCCCGCGCGGGCGCCGCGGTCATCGCGGTCGACCGCGACCCGGACGCCTGCGCCCGCACCGAGGCCGGCGCCCGGCACTTCGGTGCCCAGCTCCAGATCGTGCACGGCACCGCTCCGCACGTCCTGGAGAACCTCCCCGAGCCCGACGTGGTCCGGGTCGGCGGCGGCGGAGCGGCCGTGGTCTCCGCGGTCGCCGACCGGCGGCCGCAGCGCATCGTCGCGCACGCCGCGACCCGCGACGCGGCCGAACTCGTCGGCAGGGACCTGACGGAGCACGGCTACCGGGTCGAGTGCGCCCTGCTGCAGTCCGTCGGACTCGACACCCGGGCCTGGACAGAGACCGAGCGGAGCGTCGTGTTCCTGCTCAGCGGGGTCCTCCCGGACCGCGCCCCGTGATCGGCTTGTCATACCGCGCGGGGTAGGCTGGCGGATTGTTGTACCGCACTCGGGCACCCGGCGCTTCGTCGGTCAATGTCCGTAAAAACCCGCCCGATCCGGGCTGGGTGTGGTACGGCAGAACCGGAGGACGCGCAACGTGGCGCAGTCCACAGCGGGCCGTCGCGGATCAAGCTGTCGTGGCGGGGGAACGACCGCGACAATGCCACTCAATGGCTTTGTCGTCTTTTCCGGCGGGTCGTTCGTGCCGCTGGGCACGCACGCTCGTTCTTCACTACGGGGCGGTCGGTGCGCCGTCCCGGGTGTAGCTGGTCGTAGAAGCACTAACCGATGGGCGAGGGGTTACGCATGACCGACACCGGCCAGATCCCGGGCGAGGGGCTGCCGGAGAACGCAGGCATGGTGGAGCAGCCCGGCGTCCCCGCACCCGGCGCGTACACCTACCTCTCCGAGACCACCGCCGAGGACGAGGACCTGTTGTTGCTGCCGGGAGCCCAGAGCGCCTGGGGCAACGAGGTCGCGCCGCCCGCGCCGGAGCCGGTCGTCGAGACCGTGCACCAGCCGGGCCCGCACGAGATGTCCGGCCGCGACAGCGGCTCGGTCGACCTCGGCGGCGTCCGCCTGCCGGAGCCGGAGGCGGCACCCGAGCCCGCGTCCGCGCCGGTGCCACCGCGCAGGCCGCTGCACCTCGGCCCGCCGATCCCCGACACCTCCGCGAGTCCGGTCCGTTCCCTCGCCGACCGCGGCCCGGCCGACGCGCCGGTACGGCACGCGGGCCCGCCGACCGCCGGTCCCGAGTACCTCGACGTCCAGCAGGCGGCCGCGATGCCACCGCAGGGGGCGGCGCCCTGGGGAGCGCAGTCCCCGGTGAGCGACGGGGCGGCGCATGCGGAAACGGTTGTTCCGGTCCCGGAACAGGCGCCCGAGCCGGTGGGCGCGGCCCAGGCACTCGTGACTCGCGTGGCTACGGAGGCTGTGGCGGCGACCGGCGGAGCGACCGGAGAGGCTGAGGTCGGCGAGGCCGAGGTCGGCGAGGTCGGTGGGACCGGCGAGGTTGGTGGGGCCGGTGGATCTGATGAGACCGGCGAGGTCGGTGGGGCCGGTGGGTCCGACGAGACCGGTGAAGTCGGCGAGCCCGGTGAGGTCGGCATGTCCGGCGCAGTCGGCGAGGCCGAGATTCCGGCTGTCGCTGCCGCCGCTGACGTCGACGCCGCCGCAGAGGCCCGGACCGAGACCGTGGCCGACGGCGCGGAGGGCGCCGACGGTTCCGTCGGTCCCGTGGGTGCCGACGCGGTGCCGGGTGACGAGGCCACCTCCGATCCCGAGACGCCGAACGCCGCCGGTGAGAGCCTGGCGGCGGCCGCAGTAGTGCCCGAGGCCGCAGCGGAGGAGGCGTCCGCCCCGCAGGCCGAGGTGGAGCAGGCCGCCGAGCCCGACCCGGGACCCGGCCCCGGCCCCGGCCCCGTGGAGGAAGCCGTACCGGCTCCCGAGGCGGTCACTCCGGAGCCCGCGCCCGAGCCTGTCCAGGCCGTCGAGCCCGTTCAGCCCGCTCAAGAGGTCTTCGAGCAGCCGGTGTCGGAGGACCCGCAGTCTGCCGAGGCCACCGAAGCACCCGCGCCCGAGCGAATCCAGCCGGCCGAACCGGCCGAGGCTCCCGAGCCGCAGGAGCCGTCGCTCACCGAGGCCCCCGAGATCCAGGCACCCGACGCGATCACGCCGTCCGACCACGCCGAAGCTGAGCCGTCCCCGGAGGCACCGGTACCGGCAACGGCCGTACAGCCGATGCAGGAACAGGAACAGGCACAGGAACAACAGGCACAGGCGCCGGCACACCCGCAGCCGGACGCGCAGCCCGAGCCCGACGCGCAGCCCGCACCCCAGGACACCGGACCACAGCCGGACGTCCAGCCCGCCGCCGAAGTCCAGCCCGTCCCGGACGAGCCGCAGCCCGCCCAGGGCCCCCAGTCCCTCGTGAACGTCGCCGTACCGCAGGCCGCGGACGTGCCGCACAGCGTGCCCGAACCCGTGGAGTCCGACGCGACACCGACGGGCACCGTCGAGGCAGAGCCCGCCCCCGAGCCCGAGGCTCAGGCCGAGCCCGAGCCCGAGGCTCAGGCCGAGCCCGAGCCCGAGGCTCAGCCCGAGACCGACGCCCAGCCCGTCGGCCAGTTCGTGCCGGTCGACGGCGGCCAGGTGCCCACCACCCCGCACCTCGCCCCGACGCCGCCCGAGTCCGTCCTCCTCCCCCCGGAGGCCCACGCGGACGCCCAGGCGCCGGACCCCGTCGCCCCGGTCCCCGCCCCGCGCGAGGCCGACCCCGAGGTCGCCCAAAGCGCCGACGACCTGGACACGCGCGCCGCCGACCAGGAAGAACCGCACGACGCGTACCCGGCCGCCGTGGCGGAAGTACGGCAGTCCGCCGGCCCGGCGGCACCCGCCTACGACGACGTCGAACGCGAGGCCGTCCTGAAGGTCATGCGCGAACGCCGTGACATCCGCAACGGCTTCCGCAGCGACCCCATCCCGCACGAGGTGCTGCTCCGCGTCCTGGAGGCCGCCCACACCGCGCCCTCCGTCGGCCACTCGCAGCCCTGGGACTTCGTCGTCATCCGCTCCGCCGACACCCGCCGCGCCATGCACGAACTGGCGATGCGTCAGCGCGAGGCGTACGCGAAGTCCCTTCCCAAGGGCCGGGCCAAGCAGTTCAAGGAACTGAAGATCGAGGCCATCCTCGACACCCCGGTCAACATCGTCGTCACCGCCGACGGGACGCGCGGCGGCCGGCACACCCTGGGCCGGCACACCCAGCCGCAGATGGCGCCGTACTCCTCCGCGCTCGCGGTCGAGAACCTCTGGCTCGCCGCCCGCGCCGAGGGCCTCGGCGTCGGCTGGGTCAGCTTCTTCGACGAGCGCGAGATGGTCCGCGCCCTCGGCCTGCCCGAACACCTGGACGTCGTCGCCTACCTGTGCGTCGGGTACGTCGACGAGTTCCCGGACGAGCCCGAGCTGATGCAGGCCGGCTGGTCCAAGCGCCGCCCGCTGTCCTGGGTCGTGCACGAGGAGACGTACGGCCGACGCGCCCTGCCCGGAGAGGACCCCCACGACCTGCTTGCCGAGACCGTCGCACAGATCCGCCCGCTCGACGCCAAGGCGCTCGGCGAGGCATGGGAGCGGCAGAAGCGCATGACCAAGCCGGCCGGCGCGCTCGGCATGCTGGAGATCATCTCCGCCCAGCTCTCCGGCCTGTCCCGGCAGTGCCCGCCGCCCATCCCGGAGCCCGCGGCCGTCGCGGTCTTCGCCGGCGACCACGGGGTGCACGCCCAGGGCGTCACCCCCTGGCCGCAGGAGGTCACCGCACAGATGGTGGCCAACTTCCTGGGCGGGGGAGCGGTCTGCAACGCCTTCGCCACCCAGGTCGGCGCCGAGGTGTGCGTCGTGGACGTCGGTGTCGCCACCGACCTGCCCGCCACGCCCGGCCTGCTGCCCCGCAAGGTCCGCGCGGGCACGTCCGACATGACCACCGGCCCCGCGATGAGCCGCGAGGAGGCCAAGCAGGCCATCGAGGTCGGCATCGAGACCGCCCGCGACCTGGTGGCGGCCGGCAACAAGGCGCTGCTCACCGGCGAGATGGGCATCGCGAACACCACCGCGTCCGCCGCGCTCATCTCCGTCTTCACCGGCGCGGACCCGGCCGACGTCACCGGCCGGGGCACCGGCATCAACGACGAGACGCTCGCCCGCAAGACCGAGGTCGTGCGCCGCGCGCTGGACGTCCACCAGCCCGACCCGGCCGACCCCATCGGCGTCCTCGCGGCGGTCGGCGGCTTCGAGCACGCGGCCATGGTCGGCCTGCTGCTCGGCGGCGCCTCCCTGCGCACCCCGGTGATCCTGGACGGCGTCAGCGCCGGCGCCGCCGCCCTGGTGGCACGGGCCATCGCCCCCGAGGTCCTCGCGGCCTGCATCGCAGGCCACCGCAGCGCCGAGCCCGGCCACGTCGCCGCGCTCAACAAGCTGGGCCTGCGCCCGCTGGTCGACCTGGACCTCCGCCTCGGCGAGGGCACGGGCGCGTTGCTCGCCCTGCCGATGGTGCAGAGCACCGCGCGGGCGATGCACGAGGTCGCGACGTTCGACTCGGCGGGCGTCACCGAGAAGTAGCCCCGCGGCCGAGCGGGAGAGGGGCGGCGCGGCCGGTGATCCGTCACCGCCGCCCCGCCCCTGCCCCCGCCGTACGCTGGACCGACCTCGTGCCACCTCCGCACGTCTCCTAGAATCCGCACGTATCCCCACGTCAGGGCCGCTCCATCGCCGCAGCGCCCACCGCACCGCCAGGACGAGGAGCCCTCCCTCATGGCCGAACACCCCGCCTACCCCGTAGGCCTCCGCCTCACCGGCCGTCGCGTGGTCGTCCTCGGCGGCGGGCAGGTCGCCCAGCGCCGCCTGCCCGCCCTCATCGCGGCGGGCGCGGACATCCGCCTCGTCTCTCCCGAGGCGACCCCCTCTGTCGAGGCCATGGCGGACGCGGGTGAGATCGCCTGGGAGCAGCGCCCGTACGCGGACGGCGACCTCGCGGACGCCTGGTACGCCCTGATCGCCACCAGCGACACCGACGCCAACGCCGCCGCCTCCGCCGAGGCCGAGCGCCACCGCGTCTGGTGCGTCCGGTCCGACGACGCCGACCAGGCCACGGCCTGGACCCCCGCGACCGGGCACAGCGAGGGCGTCACCGTCGCCGTACTCACCACGAGCGCGCGCGACCGCGACCCCCGCCACACCGCCGCCATCCGCGACGCGGTCGTGGAGGGCCTGCGCGACGGCACCCTCGTCGCCCCGCACCAGCGCACCCGCACCGCCGGGGTCGCCCTGGTCGGCGGCGGCCCCGGCGACCCCGACCTGATCACCGTCCGCGGCCGCCGCCTGCTCGCCGAGGCCGACGTCGTCATCGCCGACCGGCTCGGCCCGCGCGACCTGCTCGCCGAGCTGCCGCCGCACGTCGAGGTCATCGACGCGGCCAAGATCCCGTACGGCCGTTTCATGGCCCAGGAGGCCATCAACAACGCGCTCATCGAGCATGCCAAGCAGGGGAAGGCGGTCGTACGACTCAAGGGCGGCGACCCGTTCGTCTTCGGCCGGGGCATGGAGGAGGCGCAGGCGCTGGCCGAGGCGGGCATCCCGTGCACCGTCGTCCCCGGCATCTCCAGCTCCATCTCGGTCCCCGGCGCGGCCGGCATCCCGGTCACCCACCGGGGCGTCGCCCACGAGTTCACCGTGGTCAGCGGGCACGTCGCCCCCGACGACGAGCGCTCCCTGGTCGACTGGCCGTCCCTCGCCAGACTCACCGGCACGCTCGTGATCCTCATGGGCGTCGACAAGATCGGCCGGATCGCCGAGACCCTCGTCGCGCACGGCAAGTCCCCGCAGACCCCGGTCGCCCTCGTCCAGGAGGGCACGACAGCGGCCCAGCGCCGGGTGGACGCCACCCTCGCCACGGTCGCCGAGACGGTCGTCGCGCAGGAGGTCAGGCCGCCCGCCGTCATCGTCGTCGGCGAGGTCGTCGGCGTCGGCCCGCACGGGGCGGCGTGACATGGCCGACCTCATCACGATCCACGACCCCGACGACCCGCGCCTGCACGACTACACCGGCCTGACCGACGTCGAACTGCGCCGCAGGCGCGAACCCGCCGAGGGCCTGTTCATCGCCGAGGGCGAGAAGGTCATCCGGCGGGCCGGCGAAGCGGGCTACGCGATGCGCTCGATGCTGCTCTCGGCCAAGTGGGTCGACACCATGCGCGACATCATCGACGAGGCCCCCGCCCCGGTGTACGTCGTCGACCCGGCGCTCGCCGAACAGGTCACCGGCTACCACGTCCACCGCGGCGCCCTCGCCTCGATGCAGCGCAAGCCGCTGCCGACGGCGGCCGACCTCCTGACCATCGCCCGCCGGGTCGTCGTGATGGAGTCGGTCAACGACCACACCAACATCGGCGCGATCTTCCGCTCCGCGGCCGCCCTCGGCATGGACGCGGTCCTGCTCTCGCCGGACTGCGCGGACCCCCTGTACCGGCGCAGCGTCAAGGTCTCGATGGGCGCGGTCTTCTCCGTGCCGTACGCGCGCCTCGACATTTGGCCGACCGGCCTGGAGACGGTCCGCGAGGCGGGCTTCACGCTCCTCGCCCTCACCCCCGACGACCGCGCCAAGGCCCTCGACGAGGTCGCCCCGCACCGGATGGACCGGGTGGCCCTCATGCTGGGCGCCGAGGGCGACGGCCTCTCCCGGCGCGCCCTGGCGGCCTCCGACGAGTGGGTCCGCATCCCGATGTCCCACGGCGTCGACTCCCTCAACGTGGGCGCGGCGGCAGCGGTCGCCTTCTACGCGGTGGCGACGGGCCGGCCCTCGGCGTAGAACCGGCAGACCCACCGGCCACCCGGCCTGCGCGCCGACTACCCGGCCACCCGGCCGGGGACCGCAAACGGTCGTCGACCGTCCGCCCCCCGCCCGTCCACGCCGACGGTCTGCCCCCGCCCGTCTACAGCCCGGGCGCCCGATGTCCGGAAGAGTGGCCCCGCACGTCCACCCGCTCCTGCTGCGCCCGTACGCCGTCCCGGTCGTCGCCGAGACCCCGCGCCGGCCCCTGGCAGCCCTGCGCGGCGGCGATGCCCAGCGCGACCAGCAGCGTCACGACCACGAACACGAACAGCCGCTGCCGCAGCAGCCGCGGGTTCGCGGGCCGTCGCCAGCGGGTTCCCGTGGTCCTCGATGCCGTACGGCCGGCTCCGCTGCGTGGCGAGGGCCGTCCGCCGCTGTCGTTGCGGGAGGAGTTCCGGCCGGTGGTGTTGCGGGAGGCGGGAGTGGGCCGCGACCCGGACCGCGCCCCCGCTCCGCCGCCGCGCGAGGCGCTGCCGCCCCGGACGGCGGATCCGTTGCGGGACGGCGTGCCGCCGCGGGAGGGTGAGCCGCCGTGTGACGGGTCGGCACCGCGCGACGGATCGCCACCGCGTGCCGCGGCCGGCCCCCGGGCCCCCGGCGTGCTCCGCGGCGCGGGCGTGCCCTGTGCGCCCGGCCGGCCCTGCGGCCGCCGCTGAGCGCGCTCCGGGTAGGTGTCGGCGAGCCGTCCCGTGGGCAGGTCCGCCTCCCCGCTGCGCGGCGCGGGCGGCCGTACGTCGGCCAGGCCCTGGGCCTCCCGGGCGGCGATCTCCTTGAGTCGCAGGGACAGTTGCAGCGTGCTGGGGCGCTCCTCGGGGTCCTTGGCCAGGCACGCCCGTACCAGCGGGGCGACGGCGTCGGGGACGCCGTGCAGCTGGGCCTCCTCATGCACCACGCGGTACAGCATCACCTCGGAACTGCCGTGCCCGAAGGGCGAGTCGCCCATCGAGGCGTACGCCAGTGTGGCGCCGAGCGAGAACACGTCCGTGGCCGGTGTGACCGCCGCCCCGCGCACCTGCTCCGGTGCGAGGAACCCGGGGGAGCCGACCGCGGTGCCGACGTGCGTGAGCGTGGAGGCACCCGTCGCCCAGGCGATGCCGAAGTCGATGATCCGCGGCCCCTTCGGGGACAGCAGGATGTTGGACGGCTTCAGGTCCCGGTGCACCACCCCGGCCTCGTGCACGGCGACCAGTCCCTCGGACAGGGCGGCGCCCACGGCGGCGACGTCCGCCGCGCCGAGCGGGCCTCCGTCGGCGACCTTGTCGTGCAGGGAGGGGCCGGGCACGTACTGCGTGGCGAACCACGGCCGGTCCGCCTCCAGGTCCGCGGCGACCAGCCGGGCGGTGCAGCCGCCGCGGATGCGCCGGGCCGCCGAGACCTCACGTGCGAACCGTGAGCGGAACTCCTGGTCCTCGGCCAGGTCGGGCCGGATGACCTTGAGCGCGACCCGCTGCCCCTTCTTGTCGGAGCCCAGGTAGACCACGCCCATTCCACCCGCGCCGAGCCGCCTGTGAAGCCTGAACGAGCCGACGACGCGCGGGTCCTCGCGCCTCAGGCGCATCATCGCCATGTTCATCCCCGCTGCCCGGTCCCTGTGACGAGCCACAGCTTACGTTTCCACGGCCGCCCGCGCGCAGAGGCCGCGCCCTCTCGGAACGACGGATTGTCAGTGCCGGGTGCGAGAGTTGAGGAGCGGTCAGGGAACGTGGGAGCGGCTCGGCACCGATCCGCCGGTGATCCCAACCGCCCGCCACAGGGCGGGCATTGGTCCGGGGGAGGTGGAGCGGGTCGAGGCGGTGGAGGACACCGGGAAGGCGCCCCCCGCCCGCGGCGTGGCGGCGGACGAGGCCGTGCGCGGGGCGGAGACAGGGGTGCGCGCAGACCCGGCGGAAGTGAGCGAAGTCACCGGGCGGCGCGGAGATACCGGGGCACGGCGGGCTCCCCCTCCGGGAAGACCCCGAGAGCCGGGACCCGGTCTCCACCCAGGGGAGTACACCGCTGGTGATGGCTCATCCTCCGGGAGGCCCGGCAATCGGTACGAGGGCATGACGTCCGGGGAGCTCCGGACGCCTAGATTTGAGGTCAAGCGGCGGGTGCAGCACTCGTCCCCCGAGGTCAGACGCCCGCCGCTGCCAAAGACAACGGAATCGGTCAGGAGAGGGACCATGGCCCAGACGGTACCGCGGACGCTGGTCCGCACACGGCGAAGCCGCCGTCAGGGACGACGCCACCCCGCGGTGGCGACGCTCATGGCCCTGCCCCTGGCGGTCCTGCTCCTCCTCGTCTTCGACGGGTGGGAGACAGTGGCCACACAAGCGTCGTCCGTGGGTGTGATGCTGGGGCGCTGAGCGGCGACCCCAGGCCCGGAAGAGCGGTCCGGGCGGGGACATCCATCCATGAAACCCCGTGGGGACGGGGGTGCGGCGGACGGCAAAATGCCGGCGCAGCTGGGGAGCTGCGCCGGCATTGCTTTTGCCTCCAGGGGCGAGGGGCGAGAGGCGGTGGCAGGCGCACGCCTGCGTACTCTCAGCCCGTGACAACGGACCACCTCCTGCCCGCCCTCACGGCCCGCGTCAGGGAGAGGGCCCACGCCGGAGCCCCGGACTGCCCCTGCGGCGGCGCCCCCTTCGCCGGCACCGCCGGCACCACCCTGGCCGACCGCCCCGACGCCACCGTCGTCCGGCACGCCGGCATCGTCGCCAAGGCTCACGCGGCGGACGCCGACCCCGCCGAGCTGGCCCTCCGTGTCACCGTCGCCGCCCGCCTCCCCGGCATCCTCCTGCCCCCGCTCGACCCGACGCCCGTCGCGCTGCACGGTCGGCTCGTCACGTCCTGGCCGTACGGCACCCCCGTGGACCCGGAGGACCCGGACGCGGCGCCCTGGGCGGCCGCGGCCACCCTCCTCGCCCGCCTCCACCGGACTCCGGCCCCCATCGCCGTACCCCCCATGCGCGGCCCCGCGAAGGCCGCGCAAGCCGTCGCCCGCCTCCGGACCGCCGCCCCGCACCACCCCGCCACCGCCCCCGTGCTGCACGCCTGGGCCACCCTCCCCGCCTGGGCCCGCGGGGAGGCCGCCATGCCGGACACGGACACCCTCTGCCACGGCGACCTCCACCTCGGCCAGTTCATACGCCACCCCGCACCCGAGGGCCCCTGGCTGCTGATAGACGTCGACGACCTCGGCACCGGCGTCCCGGCCTGGGACCTGGCCCGCCCGGCGGCCTGGTACGCCTGCGGGCTGCTGTCGCCCGACGACTGGCACCGCTTCCTGACCGCCTATCGCGCGGCCGGCGGCCCGGCCGTCCCGCCGCACGGCGACCCCTGGCCCGCCCTGGACGTCCCGGCCCGCGCCCTCACCGCGCAGACCGCCGCCCGGGCCGTCGCCAAGGCGGCCGCGGCGGACCGGCCCCTGGACGAGGTGGAACGGTCACTGGTCGACGCCTGCGCCCGGATGGCCTCGATCGGCCCCCGCTCCCCACGCGGTTGAGCCGAAGTTTCGCGAAGTAGGGTGCAACCGACCCGCGGCCGGACAGAGTCTGTCCTGGCGAAACGCGAAGCAGGACCGACCGGCGAGGAGTTGAGCCGAGCATGCAGTGCCCCAAGTGTCACGCACCGATGCACACCTACAACCGCAACGGCGTTCAGATCGAGCAGTGCAGTGGCTGCCGCGGAATCTTCCTCGACTACGGCGAGCTGGAGTCGCTGACCCGCCTGGAGGCCCAGTGGTCCCAGTCCGCTCCGCCGCCGGCGGCCCCGCCCGCCGCCCCGCAGGCCTACCCGGCCGGCGCTCCGCAGGCCTACCCGACTCCTCCGGCCCCCGCCTGGGGCGCCCCGCACGGCGGCCACCACGGCCACCACGGTCACCACCGTCAGAAGGGCTTCGGCCGCATGCTCTTCTCCAGCTGAGCGAGCGGACGCACGACGAAGCCCCGGCCGTACGGAACGGCCGGGGCTTCGGTGTGTGGACGATACTGGGATTGAACCAGTGACCTCTTCCGTGTCAGGGAAGCGCTCTCCCGCTGAGCTAATCGTCCCGGGAGTGGTGCGAGTACTGCGTGCGCGATACTGGGATTGAACCAGTGACCTCTTCCGTGTCAGGGAAGCGCTCTCCCGCTGAGCTAATCGCGCGGGGATCCATACGGAGATGATCCGTACGGGTCGGTGATCCTTGCGGATCAGTGGACGATACTGGGATTGAACCAGTGACCTCTTCCGTGTCAGGGAAGCGCTCTCCCGCTGAGCTAATCGTCCTTGGAGGTGGAGACGGGATTTGAACCCGTGTAGACGGCTTTGCAGGCCGTTGCCTCGCCTCTCGGCCACTCCACCAGGAGTGTAGGGGACCCGGGAGGCCCCCTGTTTCCTGCGAGCGGACGACGAGGTTCGAACTCGCGACCTCAACCTTGGCAAGGTTGCGCTCTACCAACTGAGCTACGTCCGCCTGTCGGTGCGGTCCGCTTGCGCGTCCCGGCGACGTCATGAACTCTAGCGGATTCCGGGGCCAGTACAAAAACGCGTTTGTGCAGCGTGCTGCGGTGCGTCCGGTCACGGACCTGGTCAGGGCACCCGGAAGGACAGGTTCGGGTCACCTCCGGGACACCGGCCTAGACTCGACAGCGTGCCCGACCTCCCTCCCCTCGCCCGCTTCGGCGACCGCCTCGCCACCGGTCTCCTCGACGTCACGAGCGACCCCGCCGCCCTCGACTCCAGGGGCTTCTGGGCCGTCTGCGCGGACTTCGAAGGCCGTCTGACCTGCGCACGCTTCGCCGAGGTACGGACAGCCCCGGTACCCGCGCCGGTACCGGGAGAGTGGCGGGGGCCGGCCGTCGGTGACTGGACGTCCTCCCTCGACCGCACCGCGTACACGGCGGCCGTACGACGCATCCGCGAGCACATAGCCGCCGGCGAGGTCTACCAGGCCAACCTCTGCCGGGTGCTCTCGGCGCCCGTCGCCCCCGGCGCCGACGTGGACGCCCTCACCGCCCTGCTGGCCCGCGGCAACCCGGCGCCGTACGCCGGAACGATCCGGCTGCCCGGGCACGGCGTCGAGATCGCCACCGCGTCGCCCGAGCTGTTCCTGCGCCGGGACGGCCGGGTCGTCGAGTCCGGGCCGATCAAGGGCACCGGGCGGACCGAGGCCGACCTGCTGGAGAAGGACTACGCCGAGAACGTGATGATCGTGGACCTGGTCCGCAACGACATCGGGCGGGTCTGCGCCACGGGCACCGTGACGGTGCCCGACCTGTGCGCGGTCGAGAAGCACCCGGGGCTCGTGCACCTGGTCTCGTCGGTACGCGGTGAGCTGCGCGCGGGCGCCGGCTGGCCGGAGCTGCTCGACGCGGCCTTCCCGCCCGGGTCCGTCACCGGCGCGCCCAAGTCCAGCGCCCTGCGGATCATCGACGCGCTGGAGACCGCGCCCCGGGGCCCGTACTGCGGGGGCATCGGCTGGGTCGACGCCGACCGGGGGACCGGCGAGCTGGCCGTCGGCATCCGCACCTTCTGGATCGACCGAGCCGCGGGACTGCTGCGCTTCGGCACCGGCGCCGGCATCACCTGGGGCTCCGATCCCGAGGGGGAGTGGCGGGAGACCGAACTCAAGGCGTCCCGGCTGCTCGCGGTAGCGTCGGGTGCGTACGAGGTGAACGGAAGCGGAGAGGCGCTACTGACGTGAAGATCTGGCTCGACGGCGGGCTGCAGGACATCGAGTCCGCCCGCGTCTCCGTCCTCGACCACGGACTGACCGTGGGCGACGGCATCTTCGAGACGGTGAAGGCGGTGGCCGGCAGGCCGTTCGCGCTGACCCGGCACCTCGACCGGCTGACCCGTTCGGCGCGCGGCCTGGGGCTGCCCGACCCCGACCTCGACGAGGTGCGCCGTGCCTGCGCCGCCGTCATCGAGGCCAACCCCATGCCGCTGGGCCGGCTGCGCGTCACCTACACCGGCGGCCACGGCCCGCTCGGCTCCGACCGCGGCGAGCACGGCCCGACCCTCGTCGTCGCCCTCGGCGAGACCGGCCGCCGCCCCGACTCCACGGCCGTCATCACGGTCCCCTGGACCCGCAACGAGCGCGGCGCGCTCACCGGCCTGAAGACCACCTCCTACGCCGAGAACGTCGTCGCCCTCGCCCGCGCCCGTGAACGGGGCGCCTCGGAGGCGCTGTTCGGCAACACGGTGGGGCAGCTCTGCGAGGGCACGGGGTCGAACGTCTTCGTCGTCCTCGACGGCGAGATCCATACCCCGCCGGTCGCCTCCGGCTGCCTCGCCGGAATCACCCGCGCCCTGGCCGTCGAGTGGACCGGCGCCCGCGAGACCGATCTGCCGCTGGACGTCCTGGACCGCGCCGACGAGGTCTTCCTGACCTCCACGCTGCGGGACGTGCAGGCCGTGCACCGCGTCGACGACCGCGAACTGCCGGGCGCCCCGGGGCCGGTGACCGCGAAGGCCATGCGGATCTTCGAGGAGCGGTCCGGGGACGACCTGGACCCGTAAGCGCGGATATTCGGCTGCACTTCGCACCCCCGGCGGGTAGAACACCCGTGATGACCACCACCCTGCGGCCGACCGAGCCGCTTCAGCGCGCCGCCGACGGAACGCGTTCACGCCACTACCAGGTGTGCGTGAACAGTCGTCCCGTCGGCGCGATACACCTCGGCACGTCGAAGGCCTTCGGCGACTCGGTGGCCGTGATCCACAAGCTGCGCATCGACGAGCCGGACCGCCGGCGCGGCCGGGGCACGGTGGCCGCCCTCGCGGCGGAGGAGATCGCGCGGGGCTGGGGCTGCGGGCAGATCGAGGCGACCGTCGGCCCCGACGCCGTGGCGGGTCTGCGGCTCACCGCCGCGCTCGGGTACGTCCTGCGCACCCGCGGCATGACCAAGCAACTCGGCGACACCCCGCCCGCCCTGCCCGCGGACAGCCGAGCGCGGCCCATGACACGGGACGAGTTCGACGTCTGGCAGGCCTACGAGTCGGAGCAGTACGCCCGGACCTGGATCGAGCGGGGAATGCCCGAGGCGGAGGCGCGCGAGAAGGCGCGCAGCGATCACGAGATGTTGCTGCCGCAGGGGCTGGACACGGAGAACATGCTGTTCAGCGTCCTGGAGCACGAGGGAACGCGGGTCGGCGTCCTGTGGCTGGCGCTGTACGAGGGCCGGGCCTTCGTCTTCGACGTCGAGGCCGACGCGGCCCACCGGGGCCGGGGACACGGCCGCACGCTGATGCTGCTGGCCGAGGCGCAGGCGATCGCCGCGGGCCGGCCACTGATCGGGCTCAACGTCTTCGCGGGGAACACCGCGGCCGAGCGCCTCTACGAGTCGCTCGGCTACGGGACGACGCGGTACAGCTTCTACAAATCGCTGCTCTGACAGCGGGCGGGGACGGGGCGGGCCCGGGTCCCGGATCAGTCCCGCTGTGCGGCCAGCAGCCGGTCCGCGATCTCCTCGACGCGCTCGCGCAGCCCCTCCTGGCTCTTGCCGCCGTCGAGGCGCTCGCCGCCGATCACGTACGTGGGGGTGCCGGTCACGCCGATCGCCTTGCCCTCGGCCTGGTCGGCGTCGACGATCAGGATGTGCCGGCCGTCGATCAGCGCGGTGTCGAACTCCTCCGCGTCCAGTCCCAGTTCCCGGGCGACCTCCACCAGGAGGGTTTCTCCCTTGCGGTCCAGCTCCGCCACCCGGCCCAGCACGGCCTCGGCGTACGGCCACCCCTGGCCCTGGGCGACGGCCTCCTCGGCGGCCTGGGCGGCGGCGAAGGAGTGCTTGTGCTTCTCCAGGGGGAAGTGCCGCAGCCGCAGCTCCAGACGGTCGCCGTAGCGGGCGCGCAGGGCACGGAGGTCGTCCAGGGCGGTGCGGCAGTCCGGGCACTGGAGCTCGCACCAGACGTCGAGGACGGGCGCGGGACGGGCGGGTGAGGAGTCGCTCATGCTGCCATTCTTCCAGCCGGCGGGACGGCACTCCGACCACCGTCGTACGACGGCCACCGGCACCTGGGGAGGAGCCGACCCCTAGGGGGTGTCGTTTGGATCCTGCCGGGTGCGCGGGGTCTGGCACGCACATCTGCGGCGTTGTCGTCGGTTGCCAGGGCTCCGCCCTGTCGCCCTCCTCCGCCTTGCAGCTGCACGCACCAGACCCCGCTCGGGCCGGTTGCGAGGCACCGTTGCCCGGAGCCGGCCTGATCCAAACGACACCCCCCAGATCTCCCTGATCTCGGGCCGGACCATGGCCCCACGGCGCCCGGACGGTGCAGGATGGAAGGGACAGAAGTGCGCATGCCCGACCGAGCCAGCCTGGAGGACCGGATGATTGCCGAGACCGTCTGCTCCGCGGTGTCCGCGGCAGGCCTGGGCATCGCGGCGATCACCGCGTACCGCAGGCGTTTCCTCACCGCGACCCGCATCGCCGCCTACTCCCTCGTCCCGATCGGCCTGGTGATGACCGGGGTCGTCGAGTGGCTGGCCGACACGGCCTTCAGCCCGGTGGCCTGGGCCGGCTTCGCGGTGCTGGGTGTGTCCTGGGTGCTGTTCATGACCACGCGCACGGTGGAGCGCCGCCGCGGCGGCACCCGCAAGGAACGCAAGGAGGCCCGCGCCGCCGCACAGCGCGACGCGGTCGCCCCGGCGGCCTCGGAGCCCTCCCTGGGTGCCGGCTCCCGCCCGGCCGCCCGGCCCGCGTCCCGACCTGCGACGACGTCTCGCGGCGAGGACGACTTCAGCGACATCGAGGCGATCCTGAAGAAGCACGGGATCTGACCGCCGACCGGCTCTCGGCGTTCCGGACTGAAACGACACAGCGGTCCGAGGCCGTCAGAGCGCGCTCCGGAATGATCAAGATCCGACCGGACATTGCGACATTCAACGAACTCCCGGTCTTAACGGGCGTGTTGATCGCGTAGGCCCTGCGTGCTGCGTCATCATCGCGGCGAGATGCCGGACACCACTCAGCTGGATCCCCAGCTGGACCCGAGACAGAGCGAAACCGCGCGGGCGCACAGCGAACCGCGCGGCTGCCTCTTCGCCCTTTCCCAGCCACCGCTCATGATCTTCCTTGCGGTGATCGGGTGTCTGCTGCTCATGGCTTCGTTGCACGATCTGCTGTTGCTGTGAGCCGTACCCGCGTTCCCCGGCGCCACCCGCCGGGGATCGCGTCGACACCAAGGGCATCGGGGACCGCGCCGGTCGGGAACGGCGGTGTCAGCCCGCCGCCTCTTTGCGCCGCGCCCGGTACGCGGCCACGTGCAAGCGGTTTCCGCACGTGCGGCTGTCGCAGTACCGTCGCGAGCGGTTCCGGGACAGGTCGACGAAGGCGCGCCGGCAGTCGGGCGCCTCACACCGCCGCAGCCGCTCCTGCTCCCCCGCGACGACGAAGAACGCCAGCGCCATTCCGCAGTCGGCGGCCAGGTGGTCCGCGACGGAGGCGCCGGGCGCGAAGTAGTGGATGTGCCAGTCGTAGCCGTCGTGGTCGGTGAGCCGGGGCGTGGTTCCGGCGGCGGCGACCAGGTCGTTGATCAGTCCCGCCGCGGCCCGGGCCTCGGGGGCCGCGAAGACCGCCGCGAACCGGCCGCGGATCTTGCGCACCGCCGAGAGGTCGAGCTCCGAGAGCACACCGACGTCGCTGATTTCGTGCGTTCCCACAAATTCCTGGAGGGCCGCCACATCCGGCAGTCCGTCCGGCGCCGATTCGTCCTCCGGCACGGTGTTCACCAGATCCACCACGGTGTCGAGGGCGCACCGGGTGTCGTGGGTGATCAGCACATTTCGCTCCCTGGCCTGGGGTCGGGCGGGCGCCCGCCGATGCTGGCCGATGGTAGTGGCTTCCGCGGCGGGCCAACCGGCTCCGATCGCGGTCCCGGCCGTCGGTTGCCGGTACAACGGCGACGGAACTGCCTTCGTTCCCGGAGAGGGCGGCAGGAGGCGGCAGCAGGCGGCATGAGGTGGCAGGAGGCAGCGCGCGGCGTCCGGCCGCGCGGGGCCCCGTCGCCGCACGCGCACCGGCGTCGCCCCCGCGGAGGTCCGCGGCGACGACGCCGGTGTGTGCCGTATGCGGTTGTCCGGGCCCGTGCCGTCACCCCGAGTCGACGGCGACGGGCGGCTTCACGGTGCCTCGCCCTAGCTTTCCGCCAGGATGTGCGAGAGCTCCTGATCGAGATCGAAGTGCCGGTGTTCCGTGCCGGGCGGCACGGCGGCGTCTGTGCGCTTCAGGAAGGACTCCAGGGCCCGTGCCGGGGCCTCGAGCAGTGCCTCGCCCTCCGGGGAGCTCAGGGCGATGCACACGACGCCCTGGCCATGACTGCGGGACGGCCAGACACGGACGTCGCCGGTGCCGGTGGGGCGGTGGAGACCTTCGGCGAGGAGGTCGCGGGCGAACACCCACTCGACGGTTTCCTCGGCTCCGGTGTGGAAGGTGGCGTGCACGGCGTAGGGGTCGGCCGTGTCGTACCGCAGGCCTGCGGGGACAGGCAGGGAGGACTCGCTCGACACAACGAGGCGCAGGTGCAGCTCGCAGCTGACCGTGGTGTTCATAAGCGCCAGGGCCTTTCGCTCAGTGTGCGCTCGGGGATTCGCACGTCGGCGAAATCGACATGCCACCTACGGTGCCGTTGTAAACCCCTCTGAGTGTTTTGCGTGCGTTTACGTAACTCTTCCGGCCGAGTGATCGTTCGGGTCGTGCACCCATTCCGGTGACAGGTTTCGCTCCGGTAGTGTTTGGCTGTATGAACACGGGGAGTAACACGCCCGGCGAGGCAGTCGTGGCGGAAGACCGTACGGGGACGGACGAGGCCGCGGCCGACCGCGCGCTGGGCTCACGGGCACCGGAATTCATCAGGGCGCGCCGCGCCCTTCACCTGAGCTGGCAGGTCGGCGTCTTCGTCGTCGGCCTCGCGGTCGTGGTGGCCGGCGTCGCCATGCTGGTGCTGCCCGGACCGGGCTGGGTCGTGATCTTCGGTGGCATGGCGATCTGGGCGACCGAGTTCGTCTGGGCCCAGCTGGTCCTGCGCTGGACCAAGCGCAAGGTCACCGAGGCGGCGCAGCGCGCCCTCGATCCCAAGGTGCGGCGCCGGAACATCATCCTGACCTCGATCGGCGTGGTGATCGTGGCCGTGCTGGCCGGGATCTACCTCTACAAGTTCGGGCTCGAGATGCCCTGGAAGATCAAGGACCAGTGATCCGCGGCGGGGGCGCGGCGACCCGGCCCCCGCTGGTCACAGGCACCCCCTGACATGGGGTAATGTTCTCCCTGCGTCCGGGCGATTAGCTCAGTGGGAGAGCGCTTCGTTCACACCGAAGAGGTCACTGGTTCGAACCCAGTATCGCCCACCGGATCACCAGAACGGCCCGGCTCACCATCGTGAGCCGGGCCGTTCTGTCGTGCGCGCGCCCTGGTGGTCCCGAGGCGTGCCCGAGCGTCACGTGCGGCGCGTCCCGGGCCGGCTGTGCGGCCGTTCCGCTTCCGGGCGTCTTCACCCAACCGTGACCTTCCGCGCCGCCCGCCCCCGTGGGCCCATCGGTGTTCGGTCCCTCGGCCACACCGCGCCGACCTCGGCCTTTTCCGGTGCCGCCGGCCGTGCGGCCGGGGTGGTCGTCCGCTCGGTCCGCGCCCCGCGCCCATGAATTCCTGTCCGAATCATTGACGCGCCCCCGGGCCCTCCGTAACTTGTGCCAGCAAGCGCTTACTTGAAACGATTCATGAGGCGGAAGCGACGTCGCGGGGAGGCTCGTATGCAGCAGGACGGGAATGCGGAGAGGCGGACCGGGAGGCGCACGATCCTCAAAGCGGCGGGGGCCTCGCTGGCCGTCGCGGGGCTGGGTGCGACGGCCACCGCGTGCGGCGGCGGCAGCGGCTCGGGGGACGGAACGGTGACGATCCGTTACTCGTGGTGGGGCGCCGAGGACCGGGCCGAACGCATCAACAAGACCATTGCGCTCTTCGAGAAGAAGTACCCGAAGATCAAGGTCAAGACCGACTTCCAGCCGTACACCGACTTCTGGAAGAAGTTCAACACCCAGGCCTCCGGCGGGAATCCGCCGGACGTCTTCCAGAATGCCATCGGCTTTCTCCGCAAATACGACGCGAAGAATGTCCTGCTCGACCTGAGCGAGCAGGCCAAGGCGGGAAACCTCTCCATGGACGGCTTCCGGGCGGGCCTGGAGAAGTTCGGTGAGATCGACGGGAAACTCCTCGGCGTGCCGGTCGGTTCGAATTCGATGGCCCTCGTCATCGACAAGCCCGTCTACACCAGGGCCGGCAGCAAGCCCGAACAGGGCTGGACCTGGGACGACTTCGACGAGGCGATGACGAGGATCCGGGACAGGACCGGCCGCGCCGGGGACAGCGGCATGTACGGCGTCATGTACCTCTACGACCTGTACCTGCGGCAGAACGGCAAGGCCTTCTTCACCGAGGACGGGCTCGGCTTCTCCGAGGCCGACCTGACCGCCTGGTGGACGAAGGCGGAGAAGGGCGTGAAGTCCGGCCTGTTCGCCGACCCCAAGAAGGTCGCCCAGATCAAGCCCAAGTCGGCGCTCTCCGCGGAGCTCGCCGGCAGCGAGTTCACCTGGGACAACTTCACCGTCCGCTACACCTCCGAGGGCAAGAGCGAGTACGGTCTCGCGCCGATCCCCACCACGGACGGCAAGCGCACCGGCCAGTACCTCGGCTCGCTGATGCTCAGTGCCTACAAGCGCACCGAGCACCCCAAGGAAGTCGCCCAGTTCATCGACTTCATGGTCCACGACCCCGAGGTCGCCAAGATCATGGGCTACGACCGGGGCGTGCCGACGACGCAGGTCCAGTACGACGCGTACCAGCCGACCGACCCGGTCAACAAGGCGATCGCCGCCTACGAGGAGTCCCTCGTCGAGGCTGGCGTCCTGGAGGAGATCACCCCGCACCCGAACGGTGCCGACATCTGCGAGGCCGCCTTCCTGCGGATCGCCGAGGAGATGGCGCTCGGCGAGCGGTCCGTCGAGGACGCCGTGAAGCAGTTCTTCTCCGAGTCGAAGACGGCTCTCGTCGGCTGATGGGGAACGCAGTGACACACGCCCCTGCGATGGAGGGCCTGGCCGAGGACTCCGAGCCGCGGCACGGTCCGGTGAAGTCCCCGCGCCCCGCCGAGCTGAAGCGGCGGGGCCGCCGGGAGAACCTGGCCGGCTACCTCTTCATGTCCCCCTGGATCGCCGGTTTCCTGCTGCTGACGGCGGGACCGATGGTCGCCTCGCTCTACTTCGCGTTCACCGACTACAACCTGTTCGACGCTCCCCAGTGGATCGGCCTGGACAACTTCTCCGAGATGTTCGGCGACCCGCGCTGGCGCCACTCGGTCCAGGTCACCCTCTGGTACGTCGTCGTCGGCACCCCGATCAAACTGATCGCCGCGCTCGGCGTGGCCCTGCTGCTGGCGCAGAAGCGGCGCGGGCAGGCCTTCTACCGGGCCGCCTTCTACGCTCCGTCGCTGATCGGCGCGAGCGTGTCCGTCGCCATCGTGTGGAAGGCGATCTTCTCGGACGACGCGGTCGTCGACCGTACGCAGCGGCTCTTCGGGATCGACGCCGGCGGCTGGACCGGCGACCCGGATCTGATCATCTACAGCCTGGTGGCCCTGACCGTCTGGCAGTTCGGCGCCCCCATGGTCATCTTCCTGGCCGGCCTCAAGCAGGTGCCGCGCGAGTTGTACGAGGCGGCCGACGTCGACGGGGCGGGCAAGCTGCGGCAGTTCTGGAACATCACGCTGCCGATGATCTCCCCGGTCCTCTTCTTCAACGTCCTGCTGGAGACCATCCACTCGTTCCAGATCTTCAGCTCGGCCTACATCGTCGGCGGCGGCGCCGGAGGCAACGCCTGCGGTCCCGCGGACGGCACGATGGTCTACACCTGTTACCTGTACGTCCAGGGCTTCGAGAACAGCCGCATGGGTCTGGCCTCCGCCATGGCCTGGATGCTGCTGGTCGCGGTCGCCCTGGTCACCGCGGTGCTGTTCTGGTCCCAGAAGCGCTGGGTGCACTACGAGGAGGGCGGCCGATGAGCGCGCAGGCCACCGACGTCACGCCCGCCCCGCCCGCGAAGGGTGCCCTGCGGCGCAGGCTGCCGGGTTCGCTCGCCTGGCATCTCGGGTCGCTGGCGATCCTCGCGGTGATCCTCTACCCGGTGCTCTGGGTGATCGGCGGCTCCTTCAAGGAGAGCGGGGACATCGTCGGCAGCCTGGACCTCTTCCCGGGCGACCCGATCCTCTCCAACTACACGAGCCTCACCGACGGCATCGCGGACATCTCGATCTCCACGTTCTTCTTCAACTCGCTCTTCCTCGCGGTCGGTTCGGTGATCGGGATCGTGGTGTCCTGCTCACTGACCGCCTACGCCTTCGCGAAGATCCGGTTCGCGGGCCGCAACCTGCTGTTCACGCTGATGATCGGCACTCTGCTGCTGCCGTACCACGTGCTGCTGATCCCGCAGTACGTGCTGTTCCGCAACATGGACATGATCAACACGTACACCCCGCTGCTGCTGGGGAAGTACCTGGCCACGGAGGCGTTCTTCGTCTTCCTGATGGTGCAGTTCATGCGGAACCTGCCCAGGGAACTGGACGAGGCGGCCCGCCTCGACGGCTGCGGGCACTTCCGCATCTACTGGTCGATCGTGCTCCCGCTGTGCCGGCCGGCCCTGATCACGAGCGCGATCTTCACCTTCATCAACTCGTGGAACGACTTCATGGGCCCGCTGATCTACCTCAACGAGCCCGGCAAGTACACCGTCTCCCTCGGCCTGAAGATGTTCGTGGACCAGGAAGGGCTGGCGAACTACGGCGGCATGATCGCCATGTCGCTCGTCGCCCTGCTGCCCGTCCTCGCCTTCTTCCTGGCCTTCCAGCGCTATCTGATCGACGGCATGGCGACCTCCGGTCTGAAGGGCTGAGGTGAACCGATCGTGACCGACGCACGCGCCAAGGCCCGCACCGAGCGGGGGGAGTCACGGTTCGCCGAGGGGTTCGCCCTGTTCGCCGAGTGCCTGCTCACCGGGGTGTGGATCGCGGTGGCCTCGCTGCCGCTGGTCACCTACCCCGCCGCGTTCGCGGCCGGCGCGCGGCATCTCGGGCGCCGACTGGCCCACGAGCGCGGCGGCTGGCGGGAGTTCACGGCCGACTTCCGGGCGGCGGTGCGCCGCGGCTGGCTCGTCGGGCTCGCCGGGTGGGCCGCCCTGGCCGCGGTCTGGGTGGACGTGCAGGCCGTACGCAGCGGTCTGCCGGGCGGGCCCTTCGTGGGCGCCGTAGGGGTCCTCGCCCTGATCGGCGCGGCCGTGGCCGGGCTGCGCGCGGCGGCGGCCTGGCGGCCCGGCGCCTCCTGGCGGTCGCTGCTCGCGCAGGCCGGGCGCCGCACCGTGCTCGACCCCGCGGGTTCCTTCCTGATCGTGGGCGGGCTGGCCGTCGTGGTCTGCTCGGCCTGGTTCAGCGCGCCGCTCGCGGTCGCCGTCCTCGGCGCCGTGGCCGCGGCGGCCGTCGCCGTGGAGGAGCGCTACCGGCGCCGCTGACGACGGCGCCTCCGCCCCCGGGGCCGGCGCCCCGGCGCCACACCTCTCTCTGTCATGCCCGTGACAGGCATCGCTCGCACGTGGAGCCATGCCCTCGACACCTCCTGCACCCGCCCCGCCCCACCTCGCCCCGCACGGAACGGAAAGGAAAGGCCATGTCCCCCATCCCCCGCAGGTCCCTCCTCAAGGCGGCCGCCGTCGCCGGCGCCGCCGCCCAGTTCAGCTGGGCGCTGGGCGCGAAGAACGCCCAGGCCGCGCCCGCCGCCAAGGACGCCGACGCCGACCCCGTCACCCTGACCTGGCTGGAGGACGGCGGCCTCGGCGCCGCCCCCGGCTCCACCGTCGGCGTCCCGTGGCCCAAGGGCACCTACCAGCAGGACCAGTCCTTCGCCGTCACGGACGCGGACGGCAAGGCCGTACCCGCCCAGTCCTGGCCCCTCGCCTACTGGCCGGACGGCTCCCTCAAGTGGACCGCGCACGCCGTGGGCTCCGGCAACGGCGAACTCACCCTGACCGCCGGCACCCCCGCCGCGCCCGCGAAGAAGGTCACCGTCGACCGGCGCGGCGGCACCATCGACATATCGACCGGTGTCATCACCGCGAGAATCGGCAAATCCGGATCGACCCTGATCAAGTCGGTCACCAGAGGCTCCACCGAGATCGCGAAGAACGGCCGCCTCGTCCTGCTGCGCCAGCCCGAGATCGAGGACGGCGACCAGGGCACCGTGAAGTACGAGCGCTTCGACGGCGCCATCGACGAGGTGAAGGTCGAGCAGGACGGCCCGGTCCGCGCCGTCGTCCGCATCGACGGCAAGCACCGCAAGGGCCACCGCGGCTGGCTGCCCTTCTCCATCCGCCTGTACTTCTACGCGGGCGCCGACTCCTTCCGCATGGTGCACACCATCACGTTCGACGGGAAGCAGGAGCCCGGCAAGGCGAGCGGCGACTTCATCCGCGGCCTCGGTGTCCGCTTCACCGTCCCGATGCGCGACGAGTCCTACGACCGGCACATCCGCATCGGCGGCGAGGGCACCGGCCTGCTGCGCGAGGCGGTCAAGGGCATCACCGGCCTGCGCCGCGACCCCGGCGCGGCCGTGCAGGCGGCGCAGTTCGCGGGGGAGAAACTGCCCGACCCCGCCACCTGGGACCAGCGCGTCACCACCCGCCTGAAGTACATCCCCGAGTGGGGCGACTACACCCTCTCCCAGCTCTCCGCCGACGGCTTCTCCCTGCGCAAGCGCACCAAGAAGGGCCACGGCTGGATCGGCGCGGGCGGTGGCCGGCGCGCCTCCGGCTTCGGCTACGTCGGCGGGACGAGCGGCGGACTCTCCTTCGGCCTGCGCGACTTCTGGGAGAAGCACCCCGCCCAGCTCGACATCCGCGACGCCCAGACCGACGAGGCCGAGGTCACCCTCTGGCTCTGGTCGCCCGAGGCCCAGCCCATGGACCTGCGCTTCTACCACGACGGCATGGGCCAGGACACCTTCCCCGAGCAGCTCGAAGGCCTCAACATCACCTACGAGGACTACGAGCCCGGCTTCGGCACCCCCTACGGCATCGCCCGCACCTCGGAACTGCTGTTCTGGGCCAACGCCGCCACCCCGAGCGCCGAGACACTCGCCGAACAGGTGGAGGCAGTGCGCGTGCTGCCCCAGCTGGCCGCCCCGCCGGCGCAACTCATCAAGTCCAAGGTCTTCGGCCCCGGCCTCTACTCCGAGCCCGACCGCTCCACACCCGCCAAGGCGAAGATCGAGGACCACCTCGACTTCCTCTTCACCTACTACAAGGACCAGGTGGAGCAGCGCCGCTGGTACGGCTTCTGGGACTACGGCGACGTCATGCACTCCTACGACACCGCCCGGCACCAGTGGCGCTACGACGTCGGCGGCTACGCCTGGGACAATTCCGAACTCTCCCCGGACCTGTGGCTCTGGTACGCCTACCTGCGCTCCGGCCGCGCCGACATCTTCCGCTTCGCCGAGGCCATGACCCGGCACACCGGCGAGGTCGACGTCTACCACCTCGGCGAATGGGCCGGCCTCGGCACCCGGCACGGAGTCCAGCACTACGCCGACAGCGCCAAGCAACAGCGCATCGCCAACACCACCTACCGGCGCTACTACTACTTCCTCACCGCCGACGAACGCGTCGGCGACCTCATGCACGCCAACGTCGACTCCGACGAGACCTTCCTCGCCCTCGACCCGCTCCGCAAGATCCGCACCGAGCCGTACACCCCCGACCGCCACGCCCTGTCGGTCGGCTTCGGCACCGACTGGAGCGGCCTGGTCTCGGCGTGGCTGACCGAGTGGGAACGCAAGGGCCCCAAGTGGGAGAAGGCCAAGGCCCGCGTCCTGTCCACCATGGAGACCATCGCCGCCCAGCCCAACGGCTTCGTCCAGGGCAGCGGCCTGTACGACCTGGACACCGGGAAGTTCGCCGTCGCCGACACCCCGAAGGTCGAGGTGTCCCACCTGTCGGCGGTCTTCGGCCTGAACGAACTGTGCGCCGAGCTGATCGACCTGGTCGACATGCCGGAGTTCAACGAGGCGTACTACGACTACTGCCGCTACTTCAACGCCTCCAAGGCCGAACAGGCGGCACGGTACGGCAGCAACTTCGGCAGCCTGATCCTCTTCCAGGGCCACTCGCGCCTCGACGCCTACGCGGCCGTACAGACCGGGGACGAGAAGCTCGCCACGCGCGCGTGGCAGAAGTTCTACAACTCAGACGGCTACAAGGAGTCGGCACCCTGGAAGACGGAGAAGCTGAGCGGCCCGACCACGCTGGTGCCGGGCAGCGAGGCGACCTGGGTGTCCACCAACGACACCGCGCTCTACGGCCTCGCCGCCATCGAGAACCTGGCACTTCTGGGCGACAGGATGCCGTAACCGGCCCGTGAGGGGCGCGGGCCCGGGCACACTCCACAGGTGGACTGGAACCATTACCGATTCCGCAGCCTGTGGGCCCTGCCCGGGCCCGTCCCGGCCGTCTTCCGCGCGCTGGACCGGATCGAGGACTATCCCCGCTGGTGGCCCCAGGTGCGCCAGGTCACCCGGCTCGACGGCACCAGCGGGGTCGTCCGGTTCCGCTCACTCCTCCCGTACGACCTGACCGCGACCCTGCGCGAAGGCCGGCGCGATGCGGGCGCGGGGGTGCTGGAGGTCGCCATGACCGGCGACATGGAGGGCTGGGCGCGCTGGATGGTCGCCCCGCGCGGCACCGGCGCCCTCGTCCGCTACGACCAGGAGGTCGACGTACGCAAGCCGCTGCTGCGCCGCCTCGCCGTGCCGGGACGACCCCTGTTCCGGGCCAACCACCGCCTGATGATGCGGGCGGGACGGCGCGGACTGGCCGCCCACCTGGAAGGCGGTCGCCAAGCGGTTTGAAGGAAACGCGCCGGGCCCTGTATTGTTCAGTGCGTTCCCGGGCGATTAGCTCAGTGGGAGAGCGCTTCGTTCACACCGAAGAGGTCACTGGTTCGAACCCAGTATCGCCCACGTTCGCGAGAGCGACGTGTGTCCGCAGACAACGCGGACCACGTCGCTCTCGTCGTGTTCTGCGCGGCTTCGCCGCGCGAAGTGAGGGCTCCGCCACCCACACCCCCGTGCCCGGCGTCGCTCGCGGCCGGGGTGGTTCGCTCACGCCGCCGCCGGCAGGTCCGGCCGCAGCGGCCAGGCCGGGTCCACCGCCTCCTCCGTCCCGTTGAGCGCGAACCACGCCTGCAGCCCCCGCGCCTGCCCCGCGTGCCAGACGGCCTGGAGCGTGTGCAGCTCCGCGGCGGACAGGCGCTCCAGCCGCCCCGGGAAGCGGCGCCCCACCGCCCGTACGACCTCCAGCGCGGCCTGCGCGTCGGCCGCCGCGTCGTGCGCGTCCGCCAGCTCCACGCCGTAGTGGGCGCACAGGTCGGTGAGGGTGCGGCGGCCCTTGCGGTACCGGTCCAGGTGTTTGTCGAGCACGCGCGGGTCGAGGACGTGCAGCGACGTCCGCTCCACCCAGCGGCCGAGGGAGGAGGCGCGGTGCCTGCGCAACTCCCGGTCCAGCAGCGTCAGGTCGAACGGCGCGTTCATCACCACGAGCGGACGCCCGGCGCGGGCCTGCTCGGCCAGCGCCTCCGCTATCTCGTACATCACCGGCGCCGGCCAACGGCCGTGGCGCCGCACATGCTCCTCCGTCAGCCCGTGCACCGCGGTCGCCGCCTCGGGCACCGGCACGCCCGGGTTCACCAGCCACCGGGTCACGCGCGGCCTCAGCCCCGGCGCGTCCTGCACGACGAGGGCCGCCGACATGATCCGGTCGGTCTCGACGTCCACACCCGTCGTCTCCGTGTCGAAGGCGGCCAGCGGCCCCTCGAACCAGCTCGTCATAGGGCACTCAACTCCTCGTCCGCGTACGGCAGCTGACGCGCCGTCTTCTGTCCCGATTCGGTGATACCCGGGCTGTTTGCGGCGTACGCCGGAAGGACACAACAGGAGTACGGGTCCTCGCAGTTCAGCGACCCGCAGTGGGGACACACCAGTTCTGGAAGGCTGTTGGCCATGGCCATAGCGCAGCCCGAACGGGGCGGGCTGCTGCCCGAGCGCACGGCACCCTCTCGCGGCTCTCTCGCCACCACCGCCTGCATGGAGACCTTGCAGGTCGGCTACCTCCACGCGGTCGCCGCGGCGGCGGGCTGCTCGCTCTCCCAGCCCTTCCCGGACAACGGCATCGACTGGCACGTCAGCCACAGCGCCCCCGGGCACACGGTCGACGACGAGGTCACCATCAAGGTGCAGCTCAAGGCGACGTACCAGATCCCACCCAACCCGCCCGGCCGCTTCTTCTCCTTCACGCTCGACAACGACCACCTGGCGAAGCTCGCCCGCACCCCGGTCTCGGTGCACAAGATCCTGGTCGTGATGATCGTCCCCCGGTCCCGGGACCAGTGGCTGCGGGCCGGCCACGACCGGCTCGATCTCAGGCACTGCTGCTACTGGACCAACCTCGCCGGACACCCGGTCACCGGCCGGCGGCGCACCACCGTGCGGATACCGACCGCGCGGGTCTTCGACGACCGGGCGCTGTGCGAGATCATGACGCGGGTCGGGACGGGAGGGAAACCATGACGCACCGCCCGACCGGCGAACCCCTGCGCGCCGTGCGGCCGCACCCCGCCGACACCGCCGGTGACCCGGCCTGGGACGACGGCCGCCCGCCCGAGTCCGGCACCGTCGACCCGGCCGTGCTGACCGCCCTGCTCCACCGGCACGGGTGGCGGCGTCGCGGCGGCGCCCCGGGCCGCTACGGCCGCTGGACCCCGCCCGGCCCGGCCGCCGGTGCCACCAGCCTGCTGGTGCCCGTCAGCCGCGCCTTCCCCGACAGCGACGACCTGCTCGGCGAGGCACTGCTCGCGCTGTCCCGCAGTGGCACGCCCGCCGCCCGCGAGATCCTCCTCTCCCTCGCCGTGCCCAGCGACGAGATCCGCTGGGGGCGCGACGTACCGACCGGGCCCGGCGACACCGCCTCCTGGACCGTGGAGGAACAGCTGCGCTCCGCCGCCCGCCGGATGCTGCTCGCCGGAGCGCTCGCCACACGCGCGCGTGCGGGCTACTACGGTGCACGGCACCGGCGCGCCGCCGCCGAGGCCCTGGAGAACGTCCTGGTCGGTCCCGCCCCCGGCGGCCGCCGGCTCACCGCGTTCGTGCCGGTCACCACCGGCCGCCCCCTCGCCGTACGCCTCCACCACGCCCTCTACGCCGCCCGCGAGGCCGTCGACTACCGGCGGGCCACCGGCGGCATGGAGGCCTTCGACACGGCCGTCGCCGCGGGCGTCAGCCACGAGCTGACCGAGGCGCTCGTAGCCCTCGTGCGCGGCACGGAGGGCGCCCGGATCGCCGTCGACTGGGCGCCGGCCGCCGGGATCCCCGAGGGCTGCGCCGCCTACGCCGAACCCGTCGAGTTCTCGCCCGGCGACCTGCCCGCCC
Organism: Streptomyces sp. BB1-1-1; assembly: GCF_031597775.1. NCBI lineage: Bacteria > Bacillati > Actinomycetota > Actinomycetes > Kitasatosporales > Streptomycetaceae > Streptomyces > Streptomyces sp. BB1-1-1. The sequence continues at coordinate 6,954,119 of NZ_CP134203.1, forward strand.
TGCGCGAGGCCGCCGCCCGCTACCTGCGCGCCGAGCCCTCCGTACCGGTCCGGATCACCGGCACCGTCGTCCGCATGCGCCGTCCCGGGCCGCGCGGCGCGGGCACCGTACGGCTGCGGGTGCTGGCCGGGGCGGACGTCCCGCACGTACGGATCACCCTGGACGAGGAGGCCTACCGGATCGCGGGGCACGCCCATCTCGTCGGGCTGCCGGTGCGGGTGCTCGGGCGGCTGGAGAGCCGGGGCGGATTCCGCCGGCTGACCGGCGCCTGCGAGATCGCCCCCGTGCAGGTCGACGACGCGGAGCGGGACCGGCTGCTGAAGGCGGTCCAGGAGCACGTGGAGGTGGCGGCCTTCTTCGAGGAGACCTGCGGAGGGGACGGCGAGGACGACGGCGACCGCGGGGACTGATTTCGCGGTGAGCGGGCCGGGGTCGGTACGATCGCCCTCATGCGTGCGCTTTGGTATGGCGCCGCAGCCCCACTTCAGTCAGGAGAGACCGGTGTCAGACGTCCGTGTGATCATCCAACGCGATTCCGAGCGGGAAGAACGCGTGGTGACTACGGGCACGACGGCCGCCGAGCTCTTCGCCGGCGAGCGCTCGATCGTCGCCGCCCGCGTGTCCGGTGAGCTGAAGGACCTCGCCTACGAGGTCCAGGACGGCGAGACCGTCGAGGGTGTCGAGATCTCCTCCGAGGACGGTCTGAACATCCTGCGCCACTCCACCGCGCACGTCATGGCGCAGGCCGTGCAGGAGCTGTTCCCCGAGGCCAAGCTGGGCATCGGCCCGCCCGTCAAGGACGGCTTCTACTACGACTTCGACGTCGAGAAGCCCTTCCACCCCGATGACCTCAAGGCCATCGAGAAGAAGATGCAGGAGATCCAGAAGCGCGGCCAGCGCTTCTCGCGCCGCGTCGTCACCGACGACGCCGCCCGCGAGGAGCTCGCCGACGAGCCGTACAAGCTGGAGCTGATCGGCCTCAAGGGCTCCGCGTCGCACGACGACGGCGCGGACGTCGAGGTCGGCGCCGGCGAGCTGACGATCTACGACAACCTGGACGCCAAGACCGGCGAGCTGTGCTGGAAGGACCTCTGCCGCGGTCCCCACCTGCCCACCACCCGGAACATCCCGGCGTTCAAGCTGATGCGCAACGCCGCCGCCTACTGGCGCGGCAGCGAAAAGAACCCGATGCTCCAGCGCATCTACGGCACCGCCTGGCCGTCCAAGGACGAGCTGAAGGCGCACCTGGAGTTCCTCGCCGAGGCCGAGAAGCGCGACCACCGCAAGCTCGGCAGCGAGCTGGACCTGTTCTCCGTCCCGGAGCAGATCGGCTCAGGCCTCGCGGTCTTCCACCCCAAGGGCGGTGTGATCCGCCGGGTCATGGAGGACTACTCGCGGCGCCGCCACGAGGAGGAAGGGTACGAGTTCGTCTACACCCCGCACGCGACGAAGGGGAAGCTCTTCGAGACCTCGGGCCACCTGGACTGGTACGCCGACGGCATGTACCCGCCCATGCAGCTCGACGAGGGAGTGGACTACTACCTCAAGCCCATGAACTGCCCGATGCACAACCTGATCTTCGACGCGCGCGGCCGCTCGTACCGTGAACTGCCGCTGCGCCTCTTCGAGTTCGGGACCGTGTACCGGTACGAGAAGTCGGGCGTCGTGCACGGCCTGACCCGGGCCCGCGGCTTCACCCAGGACGACGCGCACATCTACTGCACCCGCGAGCAGATGTCGGAGGAGCTCGACAAGACGCTCACCTTCGTGCTGAACCTGCTGCGCGACTACGGCCTGACCGACTTCTACCTGGAGCTGTCCACCAAGGACCCGGAGAAGTTCGTCGGCTCCGACGAAGCCTGGGAAGAGGCCACCGAGACGCTCCGCCAGGTCGCCGAGAAGCAGGGCCTGCCCCTGGTCCCGGACCCGGGCGGCGCCGCCTTCTACGGCCCGAAGATCTCCGTCCAGACCAAGGACGCCATCGGCCGCACCTGGCAGATGTCGACCATCCAGCTCGACTTCAACCTGCCGGAGCGCTTCGACCTGGAATACACCGGCGCGGACGGTGCCAAGCAGCGCCCGGTCATGATCCACCGCGCGCTGTTCGGCTCCATCGAGCGCTTCTTCGCGGTGCTGCTGGAGCACTACGCGGGCGCCTTCCCGGCGTGGCTGGCGCCCGTCCAGGCGGTCGGTATCCCGATCGGGGACGCGCACGTCGAGTACCTGGAGAAGTTCGCCGCGGCGGCCCGCAAGCAGGGGCTGCGCGTCGAGGTCGACTCCTCCTCCGACCGCATGCAGAAGAAGATCCGCAACGCTCAGAAGCAGAAGGTGCCCTTCATGGTCATCGCGGGCGACGAGGACATGACGAACAACGCCGTCTCCTTCCGCTACCGCGACGGCTCCCAGGAGAACGGCATCCCCGTCGACGAGGCCATCGCGAAGATCGCGCAGGTCGTCGAGGAGCGGGCGCAGGTCTGATCCGAGGATTCCCAGGGCCCCCGGGAGATCCCGGGGGCCTTTCCCGGTCGCCGCGCACGACGCCATATGCTGCACGCATGACGAGTGAGCCGGAGCAGCAGATGGGCGTGGGGACCCAGGACGCGTTCCAGCGCCTGTGGACGCCCCACCGGATGGCCTACATCCAGGGCGAGAACAAGCCGAGCGGCCCCGGCGCCGACGACGGCTGCCCCTTCTGCTCGATCCCGGCCAAGTCCGACGAGGACGGGCTGGTCGTCCGGCGCGGCGAACACGTGTACGCGGTGCTCAACCTGTACCCGTACAACGGCGGCCACCTGATGACCGTGCCGTACCGCCACGTCGCCGACTACACCGAGCTGACCGACGTGGAGACCGCGGAGCTCGCCGAGCTGACCAAGCAGGCGATGACGGCCCTGCGCACCGCGTCGGGCGCCCACGGCTTCAACATCGGCATGAACCAGGGCACCGTGGCCGGCGCGGGCATCGCCGCCCATCTCCACCAGCACGTCGTGCCCCGCTGGGGCGGCGACACCAACTTCATGCCGGTCGTCGGCCACACGAAGGTACTGCCGCAGCTGCTGGGGGACACCCGCAAGATGCTGGCGGAAGCCTGGCCCTCCAGCCCGTCCGGCGTTTGAGGACGAGGCCGTCCAGGCCGAAGCGGGGTCTGGGGGCGCAGCCCCCAGCGACGGTCACGCCAATCCCGCGCGACCGCCGAAGGCCTACGCGTTGTACAGGTCCGCCTTACCCGGCGTCGGATCCTGCACCGCCGTACTGAGGAACGCCGACCGTGTCCCGAACTTCTCGGTGTCCACGCCGTTCTCCTCCAGCACCCTGATCGCCGACGAGTGCACCACCCGCAGCACCGGCGCCGCCGCCCGCAACGCGTCGTCGGCCATGAAGCGGTGGCGCCACGGCTGGTCCGCCCACGCGTGCCGCAGCCCGAACGGCTCCGGCAGGACGATCGTGCCGCCGAGCCAGTTCAGCAGCGGTGGGTACCAGGTGAGCGGGGCGCGGACGGCGAGCCGTACCACCTCGTTCGCGGTGACCAGCGGGAGCATCACCTTGCGCGTCTCCCACGGCTTGAACGACTTGGCGACCTCCTTGGAGGGAGCCTCCGGCTTCGTGGTGAACAGCGGGTTCACCGGGCCCAGGGCGTGACCGGTGACCTCGATGCGCAGCGTCTCGTGCAGCACGGTCACCGCGATCAGCATGGTGATGACCAGCTGGCCGTCCCACAGGGTCCACTGGACGCCCAGGTAGTGCCGGTCACCGGCGCCGAACTGCTGCTTGTTGCAGATGTCCTGTATCGCGTGCGACTTGACCTGGTACGCCTCGACGTCCGTGCCCTCGGGACGGGACACCGCCTTGGCGTTCTCCCCGATGGGCGTCACGACCCAGTGCCGTATGGACGGCTTCGTGAAGCCGCCGGTGTTCAGCGGGCCGCGCTCCAGCATGCGCAGCTGGTCGTGGATGGCCCGGACGACGTCCCAGCTGCGGAAGGGGTGGATCTCCCGGGTCGGGTCGGCCGGCACCAGGTTCTCGGCGAGCTGCCAGCTGCCCCAGCGGGTGCCCATGCCGAGTATGCCCTTGGGGCCGGCGTAGAAGACCGAGTTGGACTGCTGCTCGGCGCCGAGCTTGGCCAGGGACTGGCGCAGTTGCTCGGCCGCGGTCTCGCCCGGGTTGCTGGGCACCGCCTCGGGGACCTTGGCGCCGACGCCGCTGCCCGACAGGAGGCCGTCCCAGCGCTCCCGCAGGTCCCTCGCCGTGCCCTCGCAGATCCGCTTGGCCCAGAACCAGCCGACGACGGGCAGGACGACCGCGGCGCGCGCGTACCAGGCCCAGAAGCCGGAGAAGGGCATCTTGACGAGGAACAGCACGGCCAGCGCGGCGATCGCCACGAGTACCGCGGTGCCCAGCGCCCCGGCCTGTTTGTTCTCCGCCTTGGCGACGGTGGTGCGGATCTGGAAGCCGAGCAGCCAGACCAGCATGCCGGGCAGGAACAGCAGACCGCACAGCACGATCACCGTGGACAGCCGGGCGTCGCGCGCCTTGCGGATGCCGTTGGCGGCCAGGCAGTGCTCGACGACCACCTGTGGTTCGGCGCCGAAGGACTGGATGAGGGGCTTGCGGTCGCCGCCCAGCATCCGGTCGGCCACCGCGCGGGAGAAGGCCTCGCCGAGGTTCGGTCGGAAGATGGTGGCCCAGGACCGGCCCGCGTTGAGGGTCGTCTGGTGCCACTCGTTGTCGGCCTTCTTGATCTCCTTCAACTCGCTGTCCCGGTAGGCGGCCGAGGCCAGCGCGAAGGTGGCCGTCTGGCCTCCGTCGTCCGTACGCGGCACCTGCGGTCCGAAGAAGTCCGCGTAACCGCCGTCAACGGTCATTCCCGCCCCCGATCGCCACCACTGTCGCTCCTGCGGCCTTCCCGACTTCCGTGCCCGGCACACCTGTTGATCAGGTCATCAGCGTATCCGCCGACACCGACATGCGGCACCGGACGGCGAAAGGCGCCCCCGCGCGCGCGGTTCGCCCCGGTGTTGCGCCGTCGTGCGCCCGCACCCGGCAGATCGGTAACGGGACTCTTCCCGGAGGGAGTTGAACGTGCGACCGGCGCGGAGCAAGTCCGCGCCGGCCCTCTGCCGCGCACCCCTAGGACGCCGCCCGCAGCTCCTCCCGGAGGCGTTCCGCGATCTGCGGCGGCATCGGTTCGTGCCGCGCGTAACGGCGGCCGAAGCGCGCGGTGCCGTGCGTCAGGGAGCGCAGGTCCACCGCGTACCGGCCGATCTCGATCTCCGGTACCTCGGCCCGGATGAGGGTCCGCCCGCCGCTCGTCTGCTCGGTGCCGAGCACCTTGCCGCGCCGTCCGGACAGGTCGCTCATCACGGCGCCCACGTAGTCGTCGCCGACCAGCACGCTCACCTCGGCCACCGGCTCCAGCAGATGGATCCTCGCCTGGGCCGCGGCCTCCCGCAGCGCCAGCGCGCCGGCCGTCTGGAAGGCGGCGTCGGAGGAGTCCACCGAGTGCGCCTTGCCGTCCCGCAGCGTGACCCGCACGTCGATCAGCGGATGCCCCGCGGCGACGCCCTTGGCGGCCTGCGCGCGGACGCCCTTCTCGACGGACGGGATGAACTGCCGGGGCACCGCGCCGCCGACCACCTCGTCCACGAACTCGATGCCCGAACCGCCCGGCAGCGGCTCCACCTCGATCTCGCAGATGGCGTACTGACCGTGTCCGCCGGACTGCTTCACGTGCCGCCCCCGCCCGGCGGCCCGGTCCCCGAACGTCTCCCGCAGGGAGACCCGGTGGGGTACGACGTCGACCTGGACGCCGTAGCGGCTGCGCAGCCGCTCCAGCGCGACGTCGGCGTGGGCCTCGCCCAGGCACCAGAGGACCACCTGGTGCGTGTCCTGGTTCTGCTCCAGGCGCATCGTCGGGTCCTCGGCGACCAGCCGCGAGAGCCCCTGGGAGAGCTTGTCCTCGTCGGGCTTGCTGTGCGCCTGGATGGCGAGCGGCAGCAGCGGGTCCGGCATCTCCCACGGGGCCATCAGCAGCGGGTCGTCCTTGGCCGAGAGCGTGTCCCCGGTCTCCGCGCGGCTCAGCTTGGCCACGCACGCCAGGTCGCCCGCGATCACGTGCGAGACCGGCCGCTGCTGCTTGCCGAAGGGGGTCGACAGGGCGCCGATCCGTTCGTCGACGTCGTGGTCCTCGTGGCCGCGGTCGGCCAGCCCGTGCCCGGAGACGTGCACCGTCTGGTCGGCGCGCAAGGTGCCGGAGAACACGCGGACCAGCGAGATCCGGCCGACGTACGGGTCGGAGGACGTCTTGACGACCTCCGCGACCAGCGACTCGTCGGGATCGCACATCCGCAGCTCGCGCGGAGTGCCGTCGGGCGTGGTGACCCGGGGCGCCGCGCGCTCCAAGGGGGTCGGGAAGCCGCGCGTGACCAGTTCCAGCAGCTCGACCGTGCCGAGCCCCTGCCGGGCGCCCTCGGCCGCGGGCGCGGCTGCCAGCACGGGGAAGAACACCCCGCGCGCCACGGCCCGCTCCAGATCCTCGATGAGCGTCTTGACGTCCACCTGCTCGCCGCCGAGATAGCGCTCCATGAGGGTCTCGTCCTCGCTCTCCGAGATGATCCCCTCGATCAGCATGGAGCGGGCCTCGTCGAGCGACGGCAACTGTTCCTCGCCCGGCTCGGACTCCTCGCGCTCCCCGGACGCGTAGTCGAACAGCTTCCGCGACAGCAGCCCGACGAGTCCCGTCACGGGTGCGTGCCCGTCGGGCGCCTGCGGCCCGTGCAGCGGCAGGTACAGCGGCAGCACGGCGTCGGGGTCGTCCCCGCCGAAGGCCTCCGCGCAGATCCGCGTCATCTCCTCGAAGTCCGCGCGGGCGGCCTCCAGGTGCGTGATCACGATGGCGCGGGGCATGCCGACGGCGGCGCACTCCTCCCACACCATGCGGGTCGAGCCGTCCACCCCGTCGGAAGCCGAGACGACGAAGAGGGCCGCGTCCGCCGCCCGCAGACCGGCCCTCAGCTCACCGACGAAGTCGGCGTACCCGGGAGTGTCCAGGAGATTGATCTTGATGCCGTCCCATTCGACCGGCACCAGGGAGAGCTGTACGGAGCGCTGCTGCCGGTGCTCCATCTCGTCGTAGTCCGAGACGCAGCCGCCGTCCTCCACGCGGCCCGCCCGGTTCAGTGCTCCCGCCGTCAGCGCGAGAGCTTCCACCAGAGTCGTCTTGCCCGATCCGGAGTGGCCGACCAGCACCACATTCCGTACGGACGTGGGGTGGTCGGCCGCCGTAGCCCTTCCGGCGGCTCCGGGATGGGTGTGTGCCTTGTCGCCCATGTCCTTGCCTCCCGTGCACGGTGAGGTCACTGTGGGCGCGGACACGCGGGACCGCGTGCACTGGCGGCTCCGGCGACGCCCGCGGTCCTTCGAGCTTTCCACTCCCGTCACGCCGCGTCCATACGACGGACCCGATCCCGCGGCCCACCGGCCGCCCACCAGGGGCTCAGGGTGCCCGTCCGTCGCCCACGCGCGCGCGTGGCTACGATGGGCCAGCCGGTGGCCAGCAGGGGCCGCGGCCACACCGACCGTCGGGAAGGCCATGCTGAACAAGTACGCGCGTGCATTTTTTACGCGTGTCCTCACACCGTTCGCCGCGTTTCTCATCCGCCGGGGCGTCAGCCCGGACACGGTCACGCTGATCGGCACCGCCGGTGTGGTCGCGGGTGCGCTGGTCTTCTACCCCATGGGTGAGTTCTTCTGGGGCACGGTCGTGATCACGCTCTTCGTCTTCTCCGACCTCGTCGACGGCAACATGGCCCGCCAGCTCGGCCGCTCCAGCCGCTGGGGCGCCTTCCTGGACTCCACGCTGGACCGGGTCGCCGACGGCGCGATCTTCGGCGGCTTCGCCCTCTGGTACGCGGGCGGCGGTGACGACATCGTGCTGTGCGCCGTGTCGATCTTCTGCCTGGCCAGCGGTCAGGTGGTGTCGTACACCAAGGCGCGCGGCGAGTCGATCGGCCTGCCGGTCGCCGTCAACGGGCTGGTCGAGCGCGCCGAGCGACTCGTCGTCTCGCTGGTCGCGGCCGGTCTCGCGGGGCTGCACAAGTTCGGCGTGCCGGGCATCCAGTACCTCCTGCCGATCGCCCTGTGGATCGTCGCCGTCGGCAGCCTCGTCACGCTGATCCAGCGCGTCGTCACGGTCCGCCGGGAGGCCGCCGAGGCGGACGCCGCCGCCCAGGAGAGCCAGGGCACCGAGGCGGCCAAGTGAGCGCTCGGGACCGGCTGACCGACGGCCTGTACGGCGCCGGCTGGAGCACCGTGAAGAAGCTCCCCGAGCCGGTCGCCGTGCGGCTCGGCCGCACCGTCGCGGACGTCGCCTGGAAACAGCGCGGCGCGGGCGTACGGCGCCTGGAGAGCAACTACGCGCGCGTGGTGCCGGACGCGAGCCCCGAGCGGCTCGCCGCGCTCTCGCGCGCGGGCATGCGCTCGTACCTGCGTTACTGGATGGAGTCCTTCCGTCTCCCCGCGTGGAGCACCGGGCGGATCAGGTCCGGCTTCGCGGCCGAGGACCTGCACCACCTCACCGACGGAATGGACGCCGGCAAGGGCGTGGTCCTCGCCCTCCCGCACCTGGCCAACTGGGACCTCGCGGGCGCCTGGGTCACCACCGAGCTGGGCATCCCCTTCACCACGGTCGCCGAACGCCTCAAGCCGGAGACCCTCTACGACCGCTTCGTCGCCTACCGCGAGGGCCTCGGCATGGAGGTCCTGCCGCACAGCGGCGGCACGGCGTTCGGCACGCTGGCCCGGCGGCTGCGCGACGGCGGCCTGGTCTGCCTGGTCGCCGACCGCGACCTGTCCGCCTCCGGCGTGGAGGTCGACTTCTTCGGCGAGACGGCCCGGATGCCCGCGGGGCCGGCCCTGCTGGCGCTGCAGACCGGCGCACGGCTGCTGCCGGTGACGCTCTGGTACGACGAGTCGCCCGTCATGAAGGGCCGGGTGCATCCGCCGGTCGAGGTCCCCGAGTCAGGTACCCGGGCCGAGAAGACGTCTGTCATGACACAGGCGCTGGCCGATGCCTTCGCCACGGGGATCGCCGACCACCCGGAGGACTGGCACATGCTCCAGCGCTTGTGGCTGAAGGACCTCGACCCGGCCAAGGCCCCCGCCGCGGCCGACGGGCAGGGCGCCTCGTGAGGATCGGCATCGTCTGCCCGTACTCCTGGGACGTGCCGGGCGGCGTCCAGTTCCACATCCGGGACCTAGCCGAGTACTTCGTCCGTCTCGGCCACGAGGTCTCCGTCCTCGCCCCCGCCGACGACGACACCCCGCTGCCGCCGTACGTCGTCTCGGCCGGCCGCGCGGTGCCGGTCCCGTACAACGGCTCGGTGGCCCGCCTCAACTTCGGCTTCCTGTCGGCGGCCCGGGTGCGGCGCTGGCTGCACGACGGCGCCTTCGACGTCATCCACATCCACGAACCGACCTCGCCCTCGCTCGGCCTGCTGACCTGCTGGGCGGCGCAGGGCCCGATCGTGGCGACCTTCCACACGTCCAACCCGCGCTCCCGCGCGATGATCGCCGCGTACTCGATCCTCCAGGCCGCGCTGGAGAAGATCAGCGCCCGGATCGCGGTGAGCGAGTACGCCCGCCGCACTCTCGTCGAGCACCTCGGCGGGGACGCGGTCGTCATCCCCAACGGCGTCGACGTCGACTTCTTCGCGGGCGCCGAGCCGAAGCCCGAGTGGCAGGGCGACACGATCGGCTTCATAGGGCGCATCGACGAACCCCGCAAGGGCCTGCCGGTGCTGATGCGGGCGCTGCCGAAGATCCTCGCCGCCCGCCCCGGGGCCCGGCTGCTGGTCGCCGGGCGCGGCGACGAGAAGGAGGCCGTGGCCTCCCTGCCCGCCGAGCTGCGCTCCCGGGTGGAGTTCCTCGGCATGGTCAGCGACGAGGACAAGGCCCGGTTCCTGCGCAGCGTCGACCTGTACGTGGCGCCCAACACCGGCGGCGAGAGCTTCGGGATCATCCTGGTGGAGGCCATGTCGGCCGGCGCCCCCGTACTCGCCTCGGACCTGGACGCCTTCGCCCAGGTCCTCGACCAGGGGGCGGCCGGTGAGCTGTTCCCCAACGAGGACGCCGACGCCCTGGCCGACGCGGCGGTACGCCTCCTCGCGGACCCGGAGCGCCGCACCGCCCTGCGGGAGCGCGGCAGCGCCCACGTACGGCGCTTCGACTGGTCCACCGTCGGCGCGGACATCCTGTCGGTCTACGAGACGGTCACGGCGGGCGCGGCAGCGGTGGCGACGGACGACCGGGCGACGGGGCTGAGGGCACGCTTCGGCCTGGCGCGGGACTGAGGTTGGACTTCTCAGCGACGTTGGGCATCCTCAGCCCGTCCGGCGTTTGAGGACGAGGCCGTCCAGGCCGAAGCGGGGTCTGGGGGCGGCAGCCCCCAGCGACGGTCACCGTGAGGTACCCCGCCAACCCAGCGGAGCGCTCCCGTAGGGTTGCGCCCCGTGACCGCAACCCTCATCTGGATCCTGGTCGTCCTCGTGGCGATCGGCCTGTACCTGAGCTGGACGGCGGGGCGGCTGGACCGGCTGCACGCCCGGATCGACGCCGCCCGTGCCGCACTCGACGCGCAGCTGCTGCGCAGGGCGTCCGTGGCCCAGGAACTGGCCACCTCCGGCGTGCTCGACCCGGCCGCCTCCATCGTCCTGTACGAGGCCGCGCACGCCGCCCGGCAGGCCGAGGAGGAGCACCGGGAGGTCGCCGAGAGCGAGCTGAGTCAGGCACTGCGGGCGGTGTTCGCCGACCCGCCGCAGGTGGACGTCCTGCGCGAGGCGCCCGGGGGAGAGGAGGCGATCCACGAGCTGGCCGAGGCCGTACGGCGCGTCCCGATGGCCCGGCGGTTCCACAACGACGCGGTGGGAGCCGCGCGCAGGCTGCGCGAGCACCGCAAGGTCCGCTGGTTCCGCCTCGCCGGACACGCTCCCTTCCCGCTGGCCTTCGAGATGGACGACGAGTCGCCGGCGGCCCTGGTGGACAGGGCGGCGTAGCGACCCCGCCCGGGCCCGCACCCGAAAAGGATCCACCAGCTACCCATTGGCCCTTGCTGTGGCCTGCTCCCTTCACGTTTCCTCGGAGCTGCACAAACCCCCTTCACTTCAGCGAGGTACCCGTGTCCAGCACGCTCTCCGAGAACCAGACCCCCGAGACCGGCACCGCCCGCGTGAAGCGCGGTATGGCCGAGCAGCTCAAGGGCGGCGTGATCATGGACGTCGTCACGCCGGAGCAGGCGAAGATCGCCGAGGACGCGGGCGCCGTCGCCGTCATGGCCCTGGAGCGGGTCCCGGCCGACATCCGCAAGGACGGCGGCGTGGCCCGTATGTCCGACCCGGACATGATCGAGGGCATCATCGGCGCGGTCTCCATCCCCGTGATGGCCAAGTCCCGCATCGGCCACTTCGTCGAGGCCCAGGTCCTGCAGTCCCTCGGCGTCGACTACATCGACGAGTCCGAGGTCCTCACCCCGGCCGACGAGGTCAACCACAGCGACAAGTTCGCCTTCACCACCCCCTTCGTCTGCGGCGCCACCAACCTCGGTGAGGCCCTGCGCCGCATCGCCGAGGGCGCCGCGATGATCCGCTCCAAGGGCGAGGCCGGCACCGGCAACGTCGTCGAGGCCGTCCGCCACCTGCGCCAGATCAAGAACGAGATCGCCCGGCTGCGCGGCTACGACAACAACGAGCTGTACGCCGCCGCCAAGGAGCTGCGCGCCCCGTACGAGCTGGTCCGGGAGGTCGCCGAGCTGGGCAAGCTCCCCGTGGTCCTCTTCTCCGCCGGCGGTGTCGCCACCCCGGCCGACGCCGCGCTCATGCGCCAGCTCGGCGCCGAGGGCGTCTTCGTCGGCTCCGGCATCTTCAAGTCCGGCGACCCGGCCAAGCGCGCCGCCGCCATCGTGAAGGCGACCACCTTCTACGACGACCCGAAGATCATCGCGGAGGCGTCCCGCAACCTCGGCGAGGCCATGGTCGGCATCAACTGCGACACCCTCCCCGAGACCGAGCGCTACGCGAACCGCGGCTGGTAGGACGAGGACACCGGATCCATGAGCGACACCCCCGTCATCGGCGTCCTGGCCCTCCAGGGCGACGTACGTGAGCACCTCGTCGCCCTGGCCACGGCCGACGCCGTGGCCAGGCCGGTCAGGCGCCCCGAAGAACTCGCCGAGGTCGACGGCCTGGTCCTGCCCGGCGGCGAGTCCACCACCATCTCCAAACTGGCCGTCCTCTTCGGAGTGATGGAGCCCCTCCGCGCGCGCGTGCGGGAGGGCCTGCCCGTCTACGGCACCTGCGCCGGCATGATCCTGCTGGCCGACAAGATCCTCGACCCGCGCTCCGGGCAGGAGACGGTCGGCGGCATCGACATGATCGTGCGGCGCAACGCCTTCGGACGGCAGAACGAGTCCTTCGAGGCGGCCGTCGACATCAAGGGCGTCGAGGGCGATCCTGTGGAGGGCGTCTTCATCCGCGCCCCCTGGGTGGAGTCCGTGGGCGCCACGGCCGAGGTGCTCGCCGAGCACGAGGGCCACATCGTCGCGGTCCGCCAGGGCAACGCTCTGGCCACGTCGTTCCACCCGGAGCTGACCGGCGACCACCGGGTGCACCGCCTCTTCGCCGACATGGTGCGCGCGAACCGGGCGGCGGAGTCCTTGTAGGATTCCTGCGTTCGTTCGTTCAAAGACGGGTTACGCGAAGGAGACAGGCAGATGTCCGGCCACTCTAAATGGGCCACGACGAAGCACAAGAAGGCCGTCATCGATGCCAAGCGCGGCAAGCTCTTCGCGAAGCTGATCAAGAACATCGAGGTCGCGGCCCGGATGGGGGGCGTCGACATCGAGGGCAACCCGACGCTCTACGACGCCATCCAGAAGGCGAAGAAGCAGTCGGTCCCGAACAAGAACATCGACTCCGCGGTCAAGCGCGGCGGTGGCCTCGAGGCCGGCGGCGCCGACTACGAGACGATCATGTACGAGGGTTACGGCCCGAACGGTGTCGCGGTACTCATCGAGTGCCTCACCGACAACCGCAACCGCGCCGCCTCCGACGTCCGCGTCGCCATGACCCGCAACGGCGGCTCCATGGCCGACCCGGGCTCGGTGTCGTACCTGTTCAACCGCAAGGGCGTAGTGATCGTCCCCAAGGGCGAGCTGGGCGAGGACGACGTCCTGGCCGCCGTCCTGGACGCGGGCGCCGAGGAGGTCAACGACCTCGGCGAGACCTTCGAGGTACTCAGCGAGGCCACCGACCTGGTCGCGGTCCGCACCGCCCTCCAGGACGCCGGCATCGACTACGAGTCCGCCGACGCCAACTTCGTTCCGACCATGCAGGTCGAGCTGGACGAGGAGGGCGCCCGGAAGATCTTCAGGCTGATCGACGCCCTGGAGGACAGCGACGACGTGCAGAACGTCTTCGCCAACTTCGACGTGAGCGACGAGGTCATGGAGAAGGTCGACGCGTAGCACCGCCGCGCGCACGACGATTCCGGCGGGCCGGGGACACGTCCCCGGCCCGCCGCCGTTGTCGGTGGCACCCGATAGCCTGCACAAACAGGCGATCGATGTGAGGGGAGCCGTGCGTTGCGCGTACTGGGGGTGGACCCGGGGCTGACCCGCTGCGGGATCGGTGTCGTGGAGGGCGTCGCGGGGCGGCCGCTCACCATGCTCGGCGTCGGAGTGGTCCGTACACCCGCGAACGCGGAACTCGGCCACCGCCTGGTCGCCGTCGAGCAGGGCATCGAGCAGTGGCTGGACGAGCACCGGCCCGAGTACGTGGCGGTGGAGCGCGTCTTCAGCCAGCACAACGTCCGCACGGTCATGGGCACCGCCCAGGCCAGCGCCGTCGCCATCCTGTGCGCCTCCCGTCGCGGCATCCCCGTCGCCCTGCACACCCCCAGCGAGGTCAAGGCCGCCGTCACCGGCAGCGGACGCGCCGACAAGGCGCAGGTCGGTGCCATGGTCACCCGGCTGCTGCGGCTCGCCGAACCGCCCAAGCCCGCCGACGCCGCCGACGCCCTCGCGCTCGCCATCTGCCACATCTGGCGCGCTCCCGCACAGAACCGGCTCCAGCAGGCCGTGGCCCTGCACGCCTCGAAAGCCCCGAAGACCTTGAAAGCCCCGACCGCACCGAAAGGCCGTACGACATGATCGCCTTCGTCAGCGGCACGGTCGCCGCCCTCGCCCCCGACGCCGCGGTGGTCGAGGTCGGCGGCGTCGGCATGGCCGTCCAGTGCACGCCGAACACGCTCTCCACCCTCCGCCTCGGCAAGCCCGCCAAGCTCGCCACCTCGCTCGTCGTCCGCGAGGACTCGCTCACCCTTTACGGCTTCGCCGACGACGACGAGCGCCAGGTCTTCGTGCTGCTCCAGACGGCCAGCGGTGTCGGCCCCCGGCTGGCCCAGGCGATGCTCGCCGTGCACAGCCCCGACGCCCTGCGCAGAGCCGTCTCCACCGGCGACGAGAAGGCGCTCACCGCCGTCCCCGGTATCGGCAAGAAGGGCGCGCAGAAGCTGCTCCTGGAACTGAAGGACCGGCTCGGCGAGCCCATCGGGGCCCCCGCCGTCGGCGCGCCGGTCAGCACCGGCTGGCGCGACCAGCTGCACGCGGCCCTCATCGGCCTCGGGTACGCGACCCGCGAGGCCGACGAGGCCGTCTCCGCCGTGGCCCCCCAGGCCGAGGCCGCCGGGGGAGCGCCTCAGGTGGGCCAGCTGCTGAAGGCGGCCCTGCAGACCCTGAACCGCGCCCGATAGCCCGTATTCGAGAGCCGAGGCACACCACATGAACTGGGACGACACGACCGACACGGACGCCGCGGGCGAACGGCTGGTGGGTGCGTCCGCCGACGGCGAGGACCAGGCCGTGGAGGCCGCCCTGCGCCCCAAGGACCTGGGCGAGTTCATCGGCCAGGAGAAGGTCCGCGAGCAGCTCGACCTCGTGCTGCGCGCCGCACGCGCGCGCGGGGCGACCGCCGACCACGTGCTGCTCTCCGGCGCCCCCGGCCTCGGCAAGACCACCCTCTCGATGATCATCGCGGCCGAGATGGGCGCCCCCATCCGCATCACCTCCGGCCCCGCCATCCAGCACGCCGGTGACCTCGCGGCGATCCTCTCCTCCCTCCAGGAGGGCGAGGTCCTCTTCCTCGACGAGATCCACCGCATGTCGAGGCCCGCCGAGGAGATGCTCTACATGGCGATGGAGGACTTCCGCGTCGACGTCATCGTCGGCAAGGGCCCGGGCGCCACCGCCATCCCCCTGGAGCTGCCGCCCTTCACCCTGGTCGGCGCCACCACGCGCGCGGGACTGCTGCCGCCCCCGTTGCGCGACCGCTTCGGCTTCACCGCGCACATGGAGTTCTACGGACCGGCCGAACTGGAACGCGTCATCCACCGCTCGGCGGGCCTGCTCGACGTCGAGATCGACACCGCCGGCGCCGCGGAGATCGCCGGCCGCTCCCGCGGCACCCCCCGCATCGCCAACCGCCTGCTGCGCCGGGTCCGGGACTACGCCCAGGTCAAGGCCGACGGCCGGATCACCCAGGAGATCGCCGCGGCCGCCCTCGCGGTCTACGAGGTCGACGCCCGCGGCCTGGACCGGCTGGACCGGGGTGTGCTGGAGGCCCTGCTCAAGCTGTTCGGCGGCGGTCCCGTCGGCCTGTCCACGCTCGCCGTCGCCGTGGGGGAGGAGCGTGAGACAGTGGAAGAGGTCGCCGAACCCTTCCTCGTGAGGGAGGGGCTGCTCGCCCGCACCCCGCGCGGACGCGTGGCGACCCCGGCCGCATGGGCGCACCTCGGCCTCACCCCGCCGCGTTCGCAGAGTTCGGGAAACGGACAACAGGACTTGTTCGGGGCGTGACGACACCGTCACGAAGAGGACATTCGCCGGAGCAGGAACCCCGGTGCCATGCTGAGCGTTGTTCCATGCGCGCGGACTCGCTTAGACTCCGCCGATGCCGCCCTTGTCGGCGGCGCACACACCCCCAACCATCAGGCCGCTCACCATCGCGGTCGTGTGAAGGAAGTACCGACCCGTGAGTCTCGTGACCCTCCTCCCGTTCATCGTGCTCATCGGGGCCATGTTCCTGATGACCCGGTCGGCGAAGAAGAAGCAGCAGCAGGCCGCCGACATGCGGAACCAGATGCAGCCCGGTTCCGGAGTCCGCACCATCGGGGGCATGTACGGCACGGTCAAGGAGGTCAACGAGGACACGGTCCTCCTCGACGCCGGCCCGGGCGTCGAGCTGCTCTTCGCCAAGAACTCCATCGGTGCCGTCCTCACCGACGACGAGTACAACCGCATCGTCCACGGCATCGAGCACGACCTGAAGTCCGACGCCGACGTCGTGCCGGACGACGCCTCCTCCCTCACCGAGACCGACGCCTCCGCCGACGACGCTGCCGCCGCCTCCGACGACAAGCCCGTCGACCTCGGCAAGAAGGACGCGGACGACGAGCCGGCCGAGCCGACCGTCGACGCCGCGCCCGCCGAGGCGAAGACCGACGAGCAGCCGAAGAAGTCCGACGGCGGTTCCGAGGCGAAGTAGCCGTGCCCCGGGGTGCGCGGGTCGTTCCCGCGTGCCCCGTGTGACGCGCGGCTCGCACGGATCCGGACATCATGTGATGGCCGCCGGTGACGCCTACCCGGCGCGAAGCGGCCCGAGAGGGAGTACGCAAAGGTGGTAGCACCTAAAAAGGGAAAGAATGCGAGCGCTCAGAGTAGGCCGGGGCGCTCGCTGGCCCTGATCGTGATCGCCATCGTGGCGCTCACCGGAGGCATGTTCGCCGCCGGACACACGACTCCGCGTCTCGGCATCGACCTGGCCGGCGGCACCAGCATCACGCTCCGCGCTGTTCCGGAGGCGGGCCAGGAGTCCGCGATCAACAAGACCAACATGGACACCGCGGTCGAGATCATGGAGCGCCGTGTCAATGGTCTGGGTGTCTCCGAGGCCGAGGTACAGACCCAGGGCGACCGGAACATCATCGTCAACATCCCCAAGGGGACGAACTCCAAGGAAGCCCGGGAGCAGGTCGGTACCACCGCCAAGCTCTACTTCCGCCCGGTCCTCGCCACCGAACTCTCCGGCGCGAACGCGACCGGCAGCCCCTCGCCGAGCGAGACCGGCGGCGCCTCGGACAAGGCGACCGACAAGGCCACGGACGGCGCGGACGACAAGGACAAGGCCACCGACGGGGACAAGGCGAGCGATTCGCCCTCCGGCTCCCCCTCGGCGAGCTCCAGCCCCCAGGGCCGCGCGGCCAGCGACGCCCTGAAGGCCGACCCCAGCCCGTCCGGCGGGGCCTCCGACGGCGCATCTCCGTCCCCGAGCGCCAGCGCCCCCGGTGACGACGCGAACGCCAAGCTCCAGGCCGAGTACGCCGCACTGGACTGCACCGACGCGGCAGCCCGGGCCAAGGCGGGCGACGGCGCCAAGCAGGGCGACTCGATGGTGGCATGCGGCCAGAACGCGCAAGGCCAGTGGCAGAAGTACGTCCTGGGCCCCGCCGCGGTCGACGGTACGGACGTCGACAGTTCCGAGGCCGTCTTCAACACGCAGACCGCCGCCGGCTGGACCGTGACGATGAAGTTCACGGACGGTGGCGCCAAGAAGTTCGCGGACATCACCGGCAAGCTGGCGCAGAACCAGTCCCCGCAGAACCAGTTCGCCATCGTCCTGGACAACGAGGTCGTCTCCGACCCGTACGTCAGCCAGGCGCTCACCGGCGGCAGCGCGGAGATCTCCGGCAGCTTCGACCAGGAGGAGGCCCAGGGCCTCGCCAACATGCTGTCCTACGGCGCTCTGCCGCTGACCTTCAAGGAGGACAGCGTCACCACCGTCACCGCCGCGCTCGGCGGTGAGCAGCTCAAGGCCGGTCTGATCGCCGGCGCGATCGGCCTCGCCCTGGTCGTCCTCTACCTGCTCGTCTACTACCGCGGCCTGTCGTTCATCGCCATCGCCTCGCTGCTGGTCTCCGCGGGCCTCACGTACGTGATCATGTCGCTGCTCGGCCCGACCATCGGCTTCGCGCTGAACCTGCCGGCCGTGTGCGGTGCCATCGTCGCGATCGGCATCACGGCGGACTCGTTCATCGTGTACTTCGAACGCGTCCGCGACGAGATCCGGGAAGGACGCTCGCTGCGACCCGCCGTGGAGCGGGCCTGGCCGCGCGCCCGGCGCACCATCCTGGTCTCCGACTTCGTGTCGTTCCTCGCCGCCGCGGTGCTCTTCGTCGTCACCGTCGGCAAGGTGCAGGGCTTCGCGTTCACCCTGGGCCTGACCACGCTGCTCGACGTGGTGGTGGTGTTCCTCTTCACCAAGCCGCTGCTGACGCTGATGGCCCGGCGCAGGTTCTTCGCGAGCGGTCACAAGTGGTCCGGCCTCGACCCGAAGAGCCTGGGTGCCAAGCCGCCGCTGCGCCGCACCCGCCGCCCCGCCCGTCCCGCCGGCCACGTCGACCCGAAGGAGGCGTGAGATGGGAAAGCTCGGCAACCTCGGCGCCCGACTGCACCACGGTGAGATCGGTTACGACTTCGTCAAGAACCGCAAGCTCTGGTACGGCATCTCCATCCTCATCACCATCACGGCCATCGTCGGCCTGGCGGTGCGCGGCCTGCACATGGGCATCGAGTTCCAGGGCGGCGCGGTCTTCACCACCCCGAAGAACATGAGCGCCTCGGTCTCCCAGGCCGAGACCTACGCGGAAGAGGCCTCCGGCCACGACGCGATCGTCCAGAAGCTCGGCGACGGCAGCCTCCGCATCCAGATCGCGGGCACCGACACCGCGAAGTCGGACCAGATCAAGGAAGAGCTGTCCAAGGACCTGGACGTCCCGGCGGAGAAGATCAACGCCGACCTGGTCGGGCCCAGTTGGGGTGATCAGATCGCCAACAAGGCCTGGCAGGGCCTGGGGATCTTCATGGTCCTGGTGGTGATCTATCTGGCGATCGCGTTCGAGTGGCGCATGGCGCTCGCCGCGTTCGTCGCGCTGATTCACGACATCACCATCACGGTGGGCATCTACGCCCTCGTCGGGTTCGAGGTCACACCGGGCACGGTGATCGGTCTGCTCACGATCCTCGGTTACTCGCTCTACGACACGGTCGTGGTCTTCGACAGTCTCAAGGAACAGACGAGAGACATCACCAAGCAGACCCGCTGGACCTACGCCGAGATCGCCAACCGTTCGATCAACAGCACCCTGGTCCGCTCCATCAACACCACGGTGGTCGCGCTGCTGCCGGTGGGCGGTCTGCTGTTCATCGGTGGCGGTGTCCTCGGCGCCGGCATGCTCAACGACATCTCGCTGTCGCTGTTCGTCGGCCTCGCCGCGGGCGCGTACTCGTCGATCTTCATCGCCACGCCGCTCGTCGCCGACCTCAAGGAGGCCGAGCCGCGGATGAAGGCGCTCAAGAAGCGCGTCCTCGCCAAGCGCGCCCAGGCCGCGGCCAAGGGCGAACCCGCCGAGAACGCCGTCGACGAGGAGCGCTACGCCGACGACGATGACGACGCCGTCGACGAACCCGAGGACGCGGCGCCCGCGGTCGTCGGCCCCCGCAACCAGCCGGCGTCCCGCAACAGGGGCCGTGGCCGACCCTCGGGGAAGGGCCGATGACCGGGACGACCGACATCACGGAGCTGCTGCTCAGCCGTATCCGGGATGTGGCGGACTACCCGGAGCCGGGCGTGGTGTTCAAGGACATCACCCCGCTCCTGGCCGACCCGGCCGCGTTCACCGCACTGACCGACGCGCTCGCGGAGGTCGCCGAGCACACCGGCGCCACCAAGGTCGTCGGCCTGGAGGCCCGCGGCTTCATCCTCGGCGCCCCGGTGGCGCTGCGGGCCGGCCTCGGCTTCATCCCCGTACGCAAGGCGGGCAAGCTCCCCGGAGCCACCCTCAGCCAGGCGTACGAGCTGGAGTACGGCTCGGCCGAGATCGAGGTGCACGCCGAGGACCTGGCCGCCGGTGACCGGGTGCTGGTCGTCGACGACGTCCTCGCCACCGGCGGCACCGCCGAGGCCTCGCTGGAGCTCATCCGCCGGGCCGGCGCGCGGGTCGCGGGTCTCGCCGTCCTGATGGAGCTGGGCTTCCTCGGCGGGCGGGCCCGCCTGGAGCCGGCCCTCGCCGGGGCACCCCTGCGGGCGCTGCTCACGGTCTGACACCCCTAGGGGGTGTCGTTTGGATCCTGCCGGGGTCGCGGGGTCTGGCACGCGCATCTGCGGCGTTGTCGTCGGTTGCCAGGGCTCCGCCCTGTCGCCCTCCTCCGCCTTGCAGCTGCACGCACCAGACCCCGCTCGGGTCAGTCGCAAGGCACCGTTGCCTGGAGCCGGCCTGATCCAAACGACACCCCCTAGTCGCACAGCGGAGGCGGGCCCGGAGGAAATCCGGCGCCCGCCTCATGCGTTTCTCGGGTTGACGGCCCCCACAGTGGCCGGAAGGCGATCCCGGAGTGCAGGATCGCTACCATGGGGTTTCCGGAGCCTGACCGGGGGACCCGGATCGCGCACGAGGAGTCCTCTTGCCAGACGAGGCCCAGCCACTGACCGCCGCAAAGCCCGAGTCCGCCTCGGCGCCCGCGGCGAAGCCCGCGCCCAGTTCGCCACAGGCGAAGAACGACACCCGCGGGCCGATCCAGCACGCCCCGGCCGCGCCCGTCGACAAGCCGGCCGATCAGCAGCCGCGTCCCAAGCCGATCCCGCCCGAGCGCGAACGGAACGCGCCCGTGGTCCGCGCCCCCTCCGGGCAGCCCGCCCGCTCCGGCTCCTCCAACCGCGTCCGCGCCCGCCTCGCCCGCCTCGGCGTGCAGCGCGCCAACCCGTACAACCCGGTCCTGGAGCCCCTGCTGCGGATAGTGCGCAGCAACGACCCCAAGATCGAGACGGCGACCCTGCGCCAGATCGAGCGCGCCTACCAGGTCGCCGAACGCTGGCACCGCGGCCAGAAGCGCAAGAGCGGCGACCCGTACATCACGCATCCGCTCGCCGTCACCACCATCCTCGCCGAGCTGGGCATGGACCCGGCCACGCTGATGGCCGGTCTCCTGCACGACACCGTCGAGGACACCGAGTACGGCCTCGAGGACCTGCGCCGCGACTTCGGCGACGTGGTCACCCTGCTCGTCGACGGCGTCACCAAGCTCGACAAGGTCAAGTTCGGCGAGGCCGCGCAGGCCGAGACCGTGCGCAAGATGGTCGTCGCCATGGCCAAGGACCCCCGCGTCCTGGTCATCAAGCTCGCCGACCGCCTGCACAACATGCGCACCATGCGCTATCTCAAGCGCGAGAAGCAGGAGAAGAAGGCGCGCGAGACCCTGGAGATCTACGCGCCGCTCGCCCACCGCCTGGGCATGAACACCATCAAGTGGGAGCTGGAGGACCTCGCCTTCGCGATCCTCTACCCCAAGATGTACGACGAGATCGTGCGCCTGGTCGCCGAGCGCGCCCCCAAGCGCGACGAGTACCTCGCCATCGTCACCGACGAGGTCCAGCAGGACCTGCGCGCGGCCCGCATCAAGGCGACCGTCACCGGCCGCCCCAAGCACTACTACAGCGTCTACCAGAAGATGATCGTCCGCGGCCGTGACTTCGCGGAGATCTACGACCTGGTGGGCATCCGCGTCCTCGTGGACACCGTCCGCGACTGCTACGCGGCGCTCGGCACCGTGCACGCGCGATGGAACCCGGTCCCCGGCCGGTTCAAGGACTACATCGCGATGCCCAAGTTCAACATGTACCAGTCGCTGCACACGACGGTCATCGGGCCCAACGGCAAGCCGGTCGAGCTGCAGATCCGCACTTTCGACATGCACCGCCGCGCCGAGTACGGCATCGCCGCGCACTGGAAGTACAAGCAGGAGGCCGTCGCCGGCGCCTCCAAGGTCCGCACCGACGCGCCGAAGTCGTCCGGCAAGGGCAAGGACGACCACCTCAACGACATGGCGTGGCTGCGCCAGCTCCTCGACTGGCAGAAGGAGACCGAGGACCCCGGCGAGTTCCTGGAGTCCCTGCGCTTCGACCTCTCCCGCAACGAGGTCTTCGTCTTCACCCCCAAGGGCGACGTCATAGCGCTGCCCGCGAGCGCCACCCCCGTGGACTTCGCGTACGCGGTGCACACCGAGGTCGGCCACCGCACCATAGGGGCACGGGTCAACGGCCGCCTCGTGCCGTTGGAGTCCACCCTGGACAACGGCGACCTGGTGGAGGTCTTCACCTCCAAGGCGGCCGGCGCGGGCCCCTCCCGCGACTGGCTCGGCTTCGTCAAGTCGCCGCGCGCCCGCAACAAGATCCGCGCCTGGTTCTCCAAGGAGCGCCGCGACGAGGCGATCGAGCACGGCAAGGACTCCATCGTCCGCGCCATGCGCAAGCAGAACCTGCCGATCCAGCGCATCCTGACCGGCGACTCCCTGGTCACGCTCGCCCACGAGATGCGCTACTCGGACATCTCCGCGCTCTACGCGGCGATCGGCGAGGGCCATGTCTCCGCGCAGAACATCGTGCAGAAACTGGTGCAGGCGCTCGGCGGCGAGGAGGCCGCCACCGAGGAGATCGACGAGTCGGTACCGCCGGCCCGCGGTCGCGGCCGCAAACGCCGGACCAACGCCGACCCGGGCGTCGTGGTCAAGGGCGTCGAGGACGTGTGGATCAAGCTGGCACGCTGCTGCACACCCGTCCCCGGTGACCCGATCATCGGCTTCGTCACCCGCGGCAGCGGCGTATCCGTTCACCGCAGCGACTGCGTGAACGTGGACTCGCTGTCCCGGGAGCCCGAGCGCATCCTCGAGGTCGAGTGGGCCCCCAGCCAGTCCTCCGTCTTCCTGGTCGCCATCCAGGTCGAGGCCCTGGACCGCTCCCGGCTGCTGTCGGACGTCACGCGCGTGCTGTCCGACCAGCACGTCAACATCCTCTCCGCGGCCGTCCAGACCTCCCGCGACCGCGTCGCCACCTCCCGCTTCACCTTCGAGATGGGCGACCCGAAGCACCTCGGGCACGTCCTGAAGGCCGTACGGGGCGTCGAGGGCGTCTACGACGTGTACCGGGTGACCTCGGCGCGCAGGCCGTCGTAGCGGCCGTCACACAGGCGGAGGGGCTCCCGTACGGCGTGTACGGGAGCCCCTCCGCGTGTATGCGCGGGGTGTCAGCCGCCGAACTCGTGCAGACCCTTCAGGGCCTGGTCCAGCAGCGCCTGCCGGCCCTCCAGCTCGCGCTCCAGCTTGTCGGCCTTCGCGTTGTTGCCCTGGGCACGGGCCTGCTCGATCTGCGAGCGCAGCTTGTCCACGGCGGCCTGGAGCTGACCGGTCAGACCCTCGGCACGCGCGCGTGCCTCCGGGTTGGTCCGGCGCCACTCGGTCTCCTCGGCCTCCTGGAGCGCCCGCTCGACCGCGTGCATCCGTCCCTCGACCTTGGGACGGGCGTCGCGCGGCACGTGACCGATGGCCTCCCAGCGCTCGTTCACCGCGCGGAACGCGGCCCGGGCCGCCTTCAGGTCAGTGACCGGCAGGAGCTTCTCGGCCTCCCCGGCCAGCTCCTCCTTGAGCTTGAGGTTCTCCGTCTGCTCGGCGTCCCGCTCGGCGAAGACCGAGCTGCGGGCGGCGAAGAACACGTCCTGGGCGCCGCGGAAGCGGTTCCACAGGTCGTCCTCGTGCTCGCGCTGGGCACGGCCCGCGGCCTTCCACTCGGACATCAGGTCGCGGTAGCGCGCGGCCGTCGGCCCCCAGTCCGTCGAGTTCGACAGCGCCTCGGCCTCGCCGACCAGCCGTTCCTTGGTCCGCCGGGCCTCCTCGCGCTGCGCGTCCAACTGCGCGAAGTGCTGCTTGCGGCGCTTGGAGAACGCCGAGCGCGCGTGCGAGAAGCGGTGCCACAGCTCGTCGTCGGACTTGCGGTCCAGGCGCGGCAGGCCCTTCCAGGTGTCCACCAGGGACCGCAGCCGCTCACCGGCCGCCCGCCACTGGTCCGACTGCGCCAGCTCCTCGGCCTCGGCGACCAGCGCCTCCTTGGCGCCGCGCGCCTCGTCGGACTGCTTCGCCCGCTGCGCCTTGCGCTCCTCGCGGCGCGTCTCCACCAGTGCGACGAGCTTGTCCAGCCGGGCCCGCAGCGCGTCCAGGTCGCCCACCGCGTGGTGCGCGTCGACCTGTTCCCGCAGGTGGTCGACGGCGGTCTGGGCGTCCTTCGCCGACAGGTCGGTGGTCTTCACTCGCTTCTCGAGGAGGCCGATCTCGACAACCAGGCCTTCGTACTTGCGTTCAAAGTAGGCCAGGGCCTCCTCGGGGGAGCCCGCCTGCCAGGAACCGACGACCTGCTCGCCGTCGGCCGTACGCACGTACACGGTCCCCGTCTCATCGACGCGGCCCCACGGGTCGCTGCTCACAGCGCCTCCTCCACATGATGCCTGCGGAGGGCTTCGCTACCCCCGGGCATCGTCCACAGTTTCGTCACGGCCAACATAGGCGACCGGCGGGTGGCCTGTCCGCATCCCGCGCGACCGAACTTTCGCTGATGAGGGTCAGGATTTCGTGACCGTGGCCTTGTCGATCACGACCGTCGCGTTGGGTGCTCCGTCGCCCGCGCCGGTGCTCTCGCCCGCGGCGGCGATCTTCTTCAACACCGTCATTCCCTCGTCCGAGATGGTGCCGAACGGCGTGTAACTCGGGGGCAGCGGGCTGTTCTGGTACACGAGGAAGAACTGGCTGCCGCCGGTGTTCGGCTGACTGGTGTTGGCCATCGCCACCGTGCCCGCCGGGTACGTGTTCTCCTTCAGGCTCTTGTCCTTCAGGTTCTCGTCCGGGATGTTGTAGCCCGGACCGCCGTTGCCCTGGCCCGTCGGGTCGCCGCACTGGAGCACGTAGATCCCGTTGGTGGTCAGCCGGTGGCACGGCGTGTGGTCGAAGAAGCCCTTGCCGGCCAGGAAGTTGAACGAGTTGACGGTGTGCGGCGCCGCCGACGTCTTCAGCGCGATGTCTATGTCGCCGCAGGTCGTCGCCAGCTTCATCGTGTACTTCGCGGACTTGTCGATGGTCATCGCAGGTTCCTTCTTCCAGGTCTGCGTCTTGACCTTGCCCTCCGCCGGCTTGTCGCACGGGTCCTTCGGCGGCTCACTGCTCGCCGAGGCGCTCGGGGTGACCTCCGCGTTGGCGTTCGTCTTGCTGTCGCCGTCGTCCAGGACCACCCCGGTCGTGTACAGCGCGACACTGCCGATCAGAATCACGCCGAGCACCGACGCGATCGCGGCGTTGCGCATGCGGGCCTTGCGTCGCGCGGAGGTGCGTCGCTGCTGCTGCCGCAAGAACTTCTCCCGGGCGAGCTGACGCCGCCGCTGCTCCTGGGTGACCACCGGGTTCTCTCCTCATGCGTCTTCGTGTGCCGACCGGTACGCGTGGGTGCGATGAGCCGACCGTGGGCGTGTAGCCCCGTACCGTATATGGGTTCGCTGAGGAATCGGCACCGCCGGTAGGCTCTGACCATGGGCGCGGTCCGTTCGCAAGCCCACCCGTACCGACACAAACGAAGGACGATCGTGCTCATTGCCGGGTTCCCCGCCGGGGCCTGGGGGACGAACTGCTATCTCGTCGCCCCCGCCGCCGGTGAGGAGTGCGTGATCATCGACCCTGGCCATCAGGCGGCCCCGGGAGTCGAGGAAGCGATCAGGAAGCATCGGCTCAAGCCCGTCGCCGTCGTCCTCACCCACGGTCACATCGACCATGTGGCCTCGGTCGTCCCGGTCTGCGGCGCGCACGACGTGCCGGCCTGGATCCACCCCGACGACCGCTTCATGATGAGCGACCCCGAGAAGGGGATCGGCCGCACCATCGGCATGCCGCTCATGGGCGAGCTGACCGTCGGGGAACCGGACGACGTCAGGGAACTGACCGACGGCGCGAAGCTGGAGCTGGTCGGCCTGGAGCTGACCGTCGCGCACGCGCCGGGCCATACCAAGGGGTCGGTGACCTTCGGCCTGCCCGAGGCGGCGGACATCCCGCCGGTCATGTTCTCGGGCGACCTGCTGTTCGCCGGCTCCATCGGACGCACCGACTTCCCCGGTGGCTCCATGGACGACATGCTCGAATCGCTGGCACGCGTGTGCCTGCCGCTCGACGACTCGACCGTGGTGCTGTCCGGACACGGCCCCCAGACGACCATCGGCCAGGAGCGCGCCACCAACCCGTATCTGCGGCAGGTGGCGGCGGGCCAGGGAGCTCCCCGGGCTCCCCGACGAGGAATGTGACGAGAGACCTCCCGTGAGCACCTTCAAGGCCCCCAGGGGCACGTACGACCTGCTGCCGCCGGACTCCGCCAAGTACCTGGCGGTCCGCGAGGCGATCGCCGCCCCGCTGCGCAACTCCGGCTACGGCTACATCGAGACGCCCGGTTTCGAGAACGTCGAGCTCTTCGCGCGCGGTGTCGGCGAGTCCACCGACATCGTGACCAAGGAGATGTACGTCTTCGAGACCAAGGGCGGCGACCGGCTCGCCCTGCGCCCGGAGACGACGGCCCCCGTGCTGCGCGCGGTCCTGGAGGCCAACCTGCACAAGGCGGGCAACCTGCCGGTGAAGGTCTGGTACTCGGGCTCGCAGTACCGCTACGAGCGTCCGCAGAAGGGCCGTTACCGCCACTTCTCGCAGGTCGGCGCCGAGGCGATCGGCGCCGAGGACCCGGCGCTGGACGCCGAACTGATCATCCTCGCCGACCAGTCGTACCGCTCGCTGGGCCTGCAGGGCTTCCGCATCCTGCTCAACTCCCTCGGCGACCAGGAGTGCCGCCCGGTCTACCGCGCCGCGCTCCAGGACTTCCTGCGCGGCCTGGACCTGGACGAGGAGACGCTGCGCCGCGCGGACATCAACCCGCTGCGCGTCCTGGACGACAAGCGCCCGGACGTGCAGAAGCAGCTGACCGACGCCCCGCTGCTGCGCGACTACCTGTGCGACGCCTGCAAGGCGTACCACGAGGAGGTGCGCGAGCTGATCACCGCGGCGGGCGTGGTCTTCGAGGACGACCCGAAGCTGGTGCGCGGGCTCGACTACTACACCCGCACGACCTTCGAGTTCGTCCACGACGGGCTGGGTTCCCAGTCCGCGGTGGGCGGCGGCGGCCGCTACGACGGACTGTCCGAGATGATCGGCGGCCCGTCCCTGCCGTCCGTGGGCTGGGCCCTCGGCGTCGACCGCACCGTCCTCGCCCTGGAGGCGGAGGGCATCGAACTGGACATCCCGTCGGTCACCTCCGTCTTCGCGGTACCGCTCGGCGAGGAGGCCCGCCGGATCCTCTTCGCCAAGGTCACCGAGCTGCGCAAGAACGGCGTCGCCGCCGACTTCTCCTACGGCGGCAAGGGCCTGAAGGCCGCGATGAAGGCGGCCAACCGCTCGGGTGCGCGCTACGCCCTCGTCCTGGGCGAGCGCGACCTCGCCGAGGGCGTCGTCCAGCTCAAGGACATGGAGTCCGGCGAGCAGGCGGCGATCGGCGTGAACGAGATCGTCGCCGAGCTGGAGTCGAGGCTCGGCTAGCAGCTCCGTACGTCCCGTCGTCCCCAGGGGCGCGCGCGTTCGCTCGCGTGTGCCCCCGGGGAACGGACATCGGCCGGAATACGCCACTCCAGGGCGATCACCGGTGCGTTCTTATGTTCATCGAACCGTGGCCTTACAGGTCCGTGCGGCACAATGGCCCTGCCCGAAGCAGGTCCGACTCAAGTGACGGAATCGGCGTGATGAGCAAGACGACAGTGAAGGACGTCTCCACCGTGGCAGAGCCCGCGCCGGAACCCACCGCCGGAGCACCGCGCGCCGAGGGCGGCAGCCGTGCCCTCGCCCTGCTGCTGGTGATCACGGGCGCGGCCGGAGTGCTCGCCGCCTGGGTCATCACGCTCGACAAGTTCAAGCTCCTCGAGGCCAAGGTCGCGGGCACGACGTTCACCCCCGGGTGCAGCCTCAACCCCGTCGTCTCCTGCGGCAGCGTCATGGAGAGCGACCAGGCGGCCGTCTTCGGCTTCCCCAACCCGATGCTCGGCCTGGTCACCTACGGCATCGTCGTCTGTGTCGGCATGAGCCTGCTGGCGCGAGCGCGTTTCCCGCGCTGGTACTGGCTCACCTTCAACGCGGGCACGCTCTTCGGCGTCGGGTTCTGCACCTGGCTGCAGTTCCAGTCGCTGTACCGGATCAACGCGCTGTGCCTGTGGTGCTGCCTGGCCTGGGTCGCGACGATCGTGATGTTCTGGTACGTGACGTCCTTCAACGTCCGCAAGGGCTTCCTGCCCGCGCCGAACTGGCTCAGGGGCTTCTTCGGCGAGTTCACCTGGGTCCTGCCGGTACTGCACACCGGCATCATCGGCATGATGATCCTGACCCGCTGGTGGGACTTCTGGACCAGCTGACGGGCCGGCGGTCGCCCTCCGCACACCGCGCCCGCCGCATTGTCAGCGCCGTCATCTAGGGTTCAGAACGTGGAGCCCGACCTGTTCACCGCCGCAGCCGAAGAACGCCAGGAGAATGACCCGACCGGCAGCCCCCTCGCCGTGCGGATGCGCCCGCGCACCCTCGACGAGGTCGTCGGCCAGCAGCACCTGCTCAAGCCCGGATCCCCCCTGCGCCGACTGGTCGGCGAGGGCGGCTCCGGCCCCGCGGGGCCGTCCTCGGTCATCCTCTGGGGCCCGCCGGGCACCGGCAAGACCACCCTGGCGTACGTCGTCTCCAAGGCCACCAACAAGCGCTTCGTGGAGCTGTCGGCGATCACCGCGGGCGTCAAGGAGGTCCGCGCGGTCATCGACGGCGCCCGCCGCGCGGTCGGGGGGTACGGCAAGGAGACCGTCCTCTTCCTCGACGAGATCCACCGCTTCAGCAAGGCCCAGCAGGACTCCCTGCTCCCGGCCGTCGAGAACCGCTGGGTCACCCTGATCGCCGCCACCACCGAGAACCCGTACTTCTCGGTGATCTCCCCCCTGCTCTCCCGCTCCCTCCTCCTCACCCTCGAACCCCTCACCGACGACGACGTCCGGGACCTGGTCCGCCGGGCCCTGACCGACGAGCGCGGCCTGAAGGAGGCCGTCGGTCTCCCCGAGGACACCGAGGAGCACCTGCTGCGCATCGCCGGCGGCGACGCCCGCCGTGCCCTGACCGCGCTGGAGGCCGCCGCCGGGGCCGCGCTGGACAAGGGCGAGACGGAGATCGGCCTGACCACGCTGGAGGAGACGGTCGACCGGGCCGCGGTGAAGTACGACCGCGACGGCGACCAGCACTACGACGTCGCCAGTGCCCTGATCAAGTCCATCCGCGGCTCCGACGTGGACGCCGCCCTGCACTACCTGGCCCGGATGATCGAGGCCGGCGAGGACCCCCGCTTCATCGCGCGGCGTCTGATGATCTCCGCCAGCGAGGACATCGGCCTGGCCGATCCGAACGCGCTGCCGATCGCCGTCGCCGCCGCCCAGGCCGTCGCCATGATCGGCTTCCCCGAGGCCGGCCTCACCCTCAGCCACGCCACCATCGCCCTGGCCCTCGCCCCCAAGTCCAACGCCGCGACCACCGCCATCGGCGCCGCCCTGGACGACGTACGCAAGGGACATGCCGGACCGGTCCCCTCGCACCTGCGCGACAGCCACTACAAGGGCGCGGGCAAGCTCGGACACGGGCAGGGGTACGTGTACCCGCACGACCTGCCGGAGGGCATCGCCGCCCAGCAGTACGCGCCGGACGAGCTGAAGGACCGCACGTACTACACCCCGACCCGGCACGGCGCCGAGGCCCGGTACGCGGACGCGGTGGAGTGGACCCGCGGGCACCTCGGTCGCAAGCGGTCCTGAGCAGCCTGTAGAATCACCCGGAGTGCCGAGTCCCGTGCAGTCAGAACGGAACACCCGGCCGGAACCCCCAGCGGGTTCCAGGAGCGTCGCGCACCGTCGATAGGTGTCGCGGGCAGCCCACCACCACCCGGAGTTCCGGAAGCGGTCGGTGGGCCACTCGCGTGCTGCACGTATGTGCCCAGACCAGGGGAGCGGCTGCCCGGCAGGTCCCACGCGGACCAGGCGGGTTTCCCCGGCTGCGGATTGCGACCTCCCTCAACCCTGACAAGCCGGAATCCAGGAAAGAGACACAGACAGTGGCGAACCAGCCCCGTCCCAAGGTCAAGAAGTCGCGTGCCCTCGGCATCGCGCTGACCCCGAAGGCCGTCAAGTACTTCGAGGCCCGCCCCTACCCGCCGGGCGAGCACGGCCGCGGCCGCAAGCAGAACTCGGACTACAAGGTCCGTCTGCTCGAGAAGCAGCGTCTGCGCGCGCAGTACGACCTCAGCGAGCGTCAGCTCGTCCGCGCCTACGAGCGCGCCTCCAAGACCAACATGAAGACCGGCGAGGCCCTGGTCATCGAGCTGGAGCGCCGCCTCGACGCGCTGGTCCTGCGTTCGGGCATCGCCCGCACGATCTACCAGGCCCGCCAGATGGTCGTGCACGGCCACATCCAGGTCAACGGCCAGAAGGTCGACAAGCCGTCCTTCCGCGTCCGCCCGGACGACGTCGTGCAGGTGCGCGAGCGCTCCAAGGAGAAGACGCTCTTCACGATCGCCCGTGAAGGTGGCTTCGCCCCCGACGGCGAGACCCCGCGCTACCTCCAGGTGAACCTCAAGGCCCTGGCGTTCCGCCTGGACCGCGAGCCGAACCGCAAGGAGATCCCGGTGATCTGCGACGAGCAGCTCGTCGTCGAGTACTACGCCCGCTGATCCAGCGACATCGCTGAACGAGCAGGCCGCAGTACCACCAGCGGTACCTCAGCCCGCCGTCTCCCCGCCCTTCCGGGTGGGCGAGGCGGCGGGCTTCGCCGTCCGCGCGCCCGCCGCGGCACGCCGCGCGCTCCCGCGCGGCGCCGGAAGCGAGGCCGGCGCCCCGGGCCGCCGCAGCGCCCGCGACACCGCCTCCCGGCGGCCGAGCCGCGCCCCGTGCCGCACGCACTCCTCGTACCGCTCGTCGCCCAGCTGCTCCCGCGCCGCCGCCTCGCACAGCTCGTGCGGCGCGTTGTAGTGCGCCGAGCCGAACAACGGCAGGCCCACCGACGGCCACATCCGCCCCGCCGCGCCCTGCAGCACCGCCGCCTCCGCCGCGTTACCGTCCGCCACGGTGACCAGGGCCAGCAGTTCCACCGCCAGCACCGAGCCGAGCTGGTCCCGGAACCGGTGCGCACCGGCCAGGCAGTCGGCCAGCAGCTCGCGGGCACGCCCCGGTTCCCCGTCGCTCCACGCCGCGTAGGCCAGCACGTACAGGGCGTAGCCCCGGGCCCAGCGCTCGCCGTGGTCCTCGCACACCTGGCGCACGTCCTCGCACAATCGCACCGCTTCCGGCAGATCGCCCTGGAACGCCCGCGTCATCGCCAGCTCCACCTGACCCATCAGGACGTTGCTGTTGAGTTCGCCGATCTCCCGGTACCGCCGCAGCGCGGAGCGCAGCAGCGTCTCCGCACGCGGCATGTCGTCGGTGACCAGGGCCAGACACCCGGTGCGGTGCTCCGCGTAGGCCACCGCCGTGGGATTCGCCGACCGCTCGGCCTCCTCCCGGCACTCCTGGAGCGCCGCCAGCGCCGGCACCGTGTCGCCCTGCAGGATCGCCACGTAGCCGAGCACCCACAGCGCCTTCAGCCGGGACTGCTCGCCCGCCGTCCCCTCCACGTCCAGCCGCACCGCCTGCTCCAGCCAGCGCCGCCCCTCCGACAGCCGTCCGCAGCCGACCCAGTGGAACCACAGCGCGCCCGCCAGATACTGGCCCAGATGAGCCTCGTCCGGCTCGGTCAGGCAGTACTCCAGGGCGCTGCGCAGATTGGGCAGCTCCGCGTCCACCCGCGCGGCGACCTCACGCTGGCGCGGCGAGAACCACTCCAGCTCGCACCAGGTCGCCAGGCCCATGTACCAGTCCCGGTGCCGCCGCCGCAGCCGCGTCGCGTCGCCCGTCGCCGCCAGCCAGTCGGCGCCGTACGCCCGCACCGTGTCGAGCATCCGGTAGCGCACCCCGGCCGGGGCCTCCTCGCGGGTCAGCAGGGACTGGGCGAGCAGCGCGGAGAGCACGTCGAGCACATCGTCGGCGGGCAGCCCCTCGCCGCTGCACACGTACTCGGCGGCCTCCAGGTCGAACGGTCCCGCGAACACCGACAGCCGCGCCCACAGCAGCCGCTCCGCCGGCGTGCACAGCTCATGGCTCCAGCCGATCGCCGTGCGCAGCGTGCGGTGCCGGGGCAGTGAGGTGCGGTCCCCGCCGGTCAGCAGGCGGAAGCGGTCGTCCAGCCGTTGCAGCACCTGTCCCGGTGACAGCGCGTCCAGCCGCCCCGCCGCCAGTTCGATCGCCAGCGGGATCCCGTCCAGGCGCCGGCACAGTTCGCGCACGTCCCCGTGGCCGTCCTCGCGGTCGGCGTCGTACCCGTACGCCAGGTGCCGTTGCCCCGCCCGGACCGTCAGCAGCTCCACCGCCTCCTCCGGACTCAACGGCGCCAGCGGAACCTGCCGTTCCCCGGCCACGCCCAGCGGCCTGCGCCCCACCGCCAGGACCCGCAGCCCCGGAGCGCGGCCCAGCAGGTCG
This sequence comes from Streptomyces sp. BB1-1-1, assembly GCF_031597775.1. Lineage (NCBI taxonomy): Bacteria > Bacillati > Actinomycetota > Actinomycetes > Kitasatosporales > Streptomycetaceae > Streptomyces > Streptomyces sp. BB1-1-1. The sequence goes on from NZ_CP134203.1 coordinate 6,986,696, forward strand.
GTCGTCAGCGCGGCACAGGCGTCCACCAGGTGCTCGACCCCGTCGAGGACCAGGAGCAACTCCCGCTCGGCGAGGTGCGCGAGCAGCGCCTCGCGCGGCAGCCGGGTCGTGTGGTCGGTCAGGCCCAGCGCCTCCACGACCGCGTAGTCGACGAACTCCTCGTCGCGCACCGGCGCCAGTTCCACCCGCCACACCCCGTCCCGGGGTGCGCACCGCGCGGCCGCCCGCGCCGCCAGCCGCGACTTCCCGACCCCGCCGGTCCCGGTCACGGTCACCAGCCGCCCGGAGCCCAGCGCCCCGGCCAGCTCCGCGAGTTCCGCCGCTCTCCCCACGAAGGCGTCGAGTTCCAGCGGTAGATTGCCGTGCGGGATGCCGTCGCGCCGAAGGTCTCGCATGAAACACGGAGCGTACTGAACCGAATTCACTCCGTACAATCGCTTCTCGCGATTCCATCGCCCCGCGCCGCGCGCGGACGGCAATCCGGTACGGAGCCCCGTGCCCGGCGCGATAGGCTCGGTGAACGACTTTCCCGATGTTCAGGCACGTCTTTCAGGGAGCGGGTGCACACAGTGTCCGGTGGCGAGGTGGCCGGGATCCTGGTGGCCGTCTTCTGGGCGATCCTGGTCTCCTTCCTCGCCGTCGCACTGGCGAGGCTGGCCCAGACGCTCAGGGCGACCACCAAGCTCGTGGCGGACGTGACCGACCAGGCCGTCCCGCTGCTGTCCGACGCCTCGTCGGCGGTGCGCTCCGCGCAGACCCAGATCGACCGGGTCGACGCGATCGCCTCCGACGTCCAGGAGGTCACGTCGAACGCCTCCGCGCTGTCCACCACGGTGGCCGCCACGTTCGGCGGCCCCCTGGTCAAGGTCGCCGCGTTCGGGTACGGCGTGCGCCGGGCACTCGGCGGTCGCAAGGAGGACGTGCCCGCGGGCCCGGCCAAGGAGCCGCGGCGCACCGTGATCGTCGGCCGTACGATCCCGGCGGCGCGGCGGACGAAGCGGAAGAAGGACTGATCCAGCGATGTTCCGCCGTACGTTCTGGTTCGGCACCGGCGTCGCCGCCGGCGTGTGGGCCACCACCAAGGTCAACCGGAAGCTCAAGCAGCTGACCCCCGAAAGCCTCGCCGCGACCGCGGCGAACAAGGCGCTCGACGCGGGCACCCGGCTCAAGGACCGCGCGGTGGGCTTCGCACTCGACGTCCGCGAGAACATGGCCCAGCGGGAGGCCGAACTGGACGACGCGCTCGGGCTGAACGCCCCCGTCGACCGCGAACTCCCCGAACCCCGGCGCTACAACGCCATCGAGAACCGCAACAACCCGAAGTCCGTCGTCGACGTCAGGGCGACGTACTCGTACAACCGGAATGAGGACCACTGATGGAGTCGGCCGAGATTCGTCGCCGCTGGTTGAGCTTCTTCGAGGAGCGCGGTCACACCGTCGTCCCTTCGGCGTCGCTCATCGCGGACGACCCGACTCTGCTGCTGGTCCCGGCCGGCATGGTGCCCTTCAAGCCCTACTTCCTGGGTGAGGTCAAGCCGCCCTTCGACCGCGCCACCAGCGTGCAGAAGTGCGTGCGCACGCCGGACATCGAAGAGGTCGGCAAGACCACCCGCCACGGCACCTTCTTCCAGATGTGCGGCAACTTCTCCTTCGGCGACTACTTCAAGGAAGGCGCCATCAAGTACGCCTGGGAGCTGCTCACCAGCGCCCAGGACAAGGGCGGTTACGGCCTCGACCCCGAGCGCCTGTGGATCACCGTCTACAAGGACGACGACGAGGCCGAGCGCATCTGGCACGACGTCGTCGGCGTCCCCTCCGAGCGCATCCAGCGCCTCGGCAAGAAGGACAACTACTGGTCCATGGGCGTCCCCGGCCCCTGCGGCCCCTGCTCCGAGATCAACTACGACCGCGGCCCCGAGTTCGGCGCCGAGGGCGGCCCCGCCGTCAACGACGAGCGGTACGTGGAGATCTGGAACCTCGTCTTCATGCAGTACGAGCGGGGCGAGGGCATCGGCAAGGAGGACTTCGAGATCCTCGGGGACCTGCCGAGCCAGAACATCGACACCGGGCTCGGCCTGGAGCGGCTCGCCATGATTCTGCAGGGCGTGCAGAACATGTACGAGATCGACACCTCCATGGCCGTCATCAAGAAGGCCACCGAGCTGACCGGCGTGGCCTACGGCGACGCCCACGCCTCGGACGTCTCCCTGCGCGTGGTCACCGACCACATGCGCACCTCCGTCATGCTCATCGGCGACGGCGTCACCCCCGGCAACGAGGGCCGCGGCTACGTGCTGCGCCGCATCATGCGCCGCGCCATCCGCAACATGCGCCTGCTCGGCGCCACCGGTCCGGTCGTCAAGGACCTGATCGACGTCGTCATCGGGATGATGGGGCAGCAGTACCCCGAGCTGATCACCGACCGCGAGCGGATCGAGAAGGTAGCCCTCGCCGAGGAGAACGCCTTCCTGAAGACCCTGAAGGCCGGCACCAACATCCTCGACACCGCCGTCAGCGACACCAAGGCCACCGGCGGCACCGTCCTCGCCGGCGACAAGGCGTTCCTGCTCCACGACACCTGGGGCTTCCCGATCGACCTCACCCTGGAGATGGCCGCCGAGCAGGGGCTCTCCGTGGACGAGGACGGATTCCGCCGCCTCATGAAGGAGCAGCGGGAGCGCGCCAAGGCCGACGCCCAGGCCAAGAAGACCGGCCACGCCGGCACCGGCGCCTACCGCGAGATCGCCGACCAGGCCGGCGCCACCGACTTCGTCGGCTACAGCGACACCGAGAGCGAGTCCACGATCGTCGGCATCCTCGTCGACGGCGCCTCCTCCCCGGCCGCCACCGAGGGCGACGAGGTCGAGATCGTCCTCGACCGCACCCCCTTCTACGCCGAGGGCGGCGGCCAGATCGGTGACACCGGCCGGATCAAGGTCGACACCGGCGCCGTCATCGAGATCCGCGACTGCCAGAAGCCGGTCCCGGGCGTGTACGTCCACAAGGGTGTCGTCCAGGTCGGCGAGGTCACCGTCGGTGCCAAGGCCCAGGCCTCCATCGACGACCGCCGCCGCAAGGCCATCGCCCGTGCCCACTCGGCCACCCACCTCACCCACCAGGCGCTGCGCGACGCCCTCGGCCCGACGGCCGCCCAGGCCGGTTCCGAGAACCAGCCCGGCCGCTTCCGCTTCGACTTCGGCTCGCCAGCCGCAGTTCCGACGGCCGTGATGACCGACGTCGAGCAGAAGATCAACGAGGTGCTCGCCCGCGACCTCGACGTGCGTGCCGACGTCATGGGCATCGACGAGGCCAAGAAGCAGGGCGCCATCGCCGAGTTCGGCGAGAAGTACGGCGAGCGCGTGCGCGTCGTGACCATCGGCGACTTCTCCAAGGAGCTGTGCGGCGGCACCCACGTGCACAACACCGCCCAGCTCGGCCTGGTCAAGCTGCTCGGCGAGTCCTCCATCGGCTCCGGCGTGCGCCGTATCGAGGCCCTGGTCGGCGTGGACGCCTACAACTTCCTCGCCCGTGAGCACACGGTCGTCGCCCAGCTCCAGGAGCTGATCAAGGGCCGCCCGGAGGAGCTCCCGGAGAAGGTCTCCGTCATGCTCGGCAAGCTCAAGGACGCCGAGAAGGAGATCGAGAAGTTCCGCGCCGAGAAGGTCCTCCAGGCCGCCGGCTCGCTCGCCGACTCCGCCAAGGACGTGCGCGGTGTCGCCCTGGTGACCGGGCAGGTCCCGGACGGCACCACCGCCGACGACCTGCGCAAGCTGGTCCTCGACGTGCGTGGCCGCATCCAGGGCGGCCGGGCCGCGGTCGTGGCCCTGTTCACGACCGTCAACGGCAAGCCCCTGACGGTCATCGCCACCAACGAGGCCGCCCGCGAGCGCGGTCTCAAGGCCGGTGACCTGGTGCGCACCGCCGCCAAGACCCTCGGCGGCGGCGGTGGCGGCAAGCCGGACGTCGCCCAGGGCGGCGGCCAGAACCCGGCCGCCATCGGCGACGCCGTCGACGCCGTCGAGCGCCTCGTGGCGGACAGCGCCAAGTGAGCGGCTCGGCGAACGGCCCGAGCGGCGGCCGGATGGACGAGCCGGCTGACGCCCCGGCGGCGGGCCCGGTCATGCGCCGCGGTCGCCGCCTGGCCGTCGACGTCGGGGACGCCCGTATCGGGGTCGCCTCGTGCGACCCCGACGGAATCCTCGCCACGCCGGTGGAGACCGTCCCCGGCCGCGACGTCCCCGCGGCCCACCGCCGCCTGCGGCAACTGGTCGAGGAGTACGAACCGATCGAGGTCGTCGTCGGTCTCCCTCGCTCCCTCAAGGGGGGCGAGGGCCCGGCCGCGGCCAAGGTCAGGCGCTTCGCGCAGGAGCTGGCCCGCGGCATCACGCCGGTCCCGGTCAGGCTCGTCGACGAGCGGATGACCACGGTGACCGCCAGTCAGGGACTGCGCGCCTCCGGAGTGAAGTCCAAGAAGGGCCGGTCCGTCATCGACCAGGCCGCCGCTGTGATCATCCTTCAGCAGGCGCTGGAATCCGAACGGGTGTCAGGCAGAGCACCCGGCGAGGGCGTCGAAGTGGTCATCTGATCGCGATACGGTAACGTTCCGCGCGATGCGGAGGCATTCGAACAGCCACCGCACAGCAAGAGGCGGAACGGAAGCCGGCCCTCCATGACAGGCCGCGCGCACCCCGTCGCCTCGCGGCTCTAGGGGATCGATGACTGAGTATGGCCGGGGCCCAGGCTCCGAACCGTGGCATCCGGAGGACCCGTTGTACGGGGACGGCGGATGGGGCGGACCGCAGGCCCATACGGGTCAGCAGTCCCCCTACGGCGGCCAGCCACAGCAGTATCCGGAGCAGCAGCAGTCGCAGCAGCAGTACGGCGACTGGGGCGATGGCGGCCAGTCCGCATACGGTCAGCAGCCGCAGTACGACCAGTACGGTCAGCAGCAGCCCCCCGAGCCGCAGTACGACCAGTACGGTCAGCCGCGGTACGACCAGCAGCAGTACGACCGGCAGCAGTACGACCAGCAGTACGCCTCCCAGGGGCAGCCCCAGCACGGCTACGACAACGGCGGCTGGGGCACCGGCGCGCATCCCCACGCGCAGTACCCCGCCGACCCGTCGGACCCCTACGGCCAGCAGTCCGCCGCCTACGGCGCGGAGCAGCCCGACTTCTACGGCACCCCGGAGGCGTACCCGCCGCCGGAACCGCCCGGCCGCCGACGCACCGATCCCGACCCCGAGCGCACCGACTGGGACCCCGGTCCCGACGAGGGCGAGCACGCCTTCTTCGCGGGCGGGGACGCGGACGGAGAAGACGACGACTTCGGCGGCCGCGGGCGCGGTGACCGCAGGGACAGGGGCGGCCGGGGCGGCAAGCCCAAGAAGGGCCGCAGCGGAGTCGCGTGCCTCGTGGTCTGCCTGGTCCTGGGCGGCGGCGTGGCGGGAGTCGGATATTTCGGCTACCAGTTCTACCAGGATCGTTTCGGCGCGGCCCCGGACTACGCGGGCGACGGCAACGGCGAGCAGGTGACCGTCACCATCCCCAAGGGCGCGGGCGGCTCGACCATCGGCCAGGAGCTGAAGCGGAAGGGCGTGGTGAAGAGCGTCGACGCCTTCATCGCCGCCCACCAGAGCAATCCCCGTGGCAAGAGCATCCAGGACGGCGCGTACACGCTGGAGAAGGAGATGTCGGCCGAGAGCGCTGTCGAACTCCTGCTCAACCCCAAGAGCCGCAGCAACCTGATCATCGCCGAGGGCAAGCGCAACGTCGACGTCTACAAGATGATCGACAAGCAGCTCGGGGTGGACGAGGGCACCACGGCCGGCGTCGCCAAAACCGAGTGGAAGAGTCTCGGCCTGCCCGACTGGGCGATGAACCACAAGAACGTGAAGGATCCGCTGGAAGGATTCCTCTACCCGTCCAGCTATTCGGCGGCCAAGGGGCAGAAGCCCGAGGAAGTACTGAAGCAGATGGTGGCGCGGGCCACCGAGCAGTACGAGAAGATCGGACTCGCGGAGAAGGCGGAGGGCCTCGGCCTCGACGGGCCCTGGCAGCTGCTCACCGTCGCGAGCCTGGTGCAGGCGGAGGGCAAGACCCACGACGACTTCCGCAGGATGTCCGAGGTCATCTACAACCGGCTCAAGCCCACCAACACGGAGACCAACCAGGAGCTCCAGTTCGACTCGACCTTCAACTACCTGAAGGGCCAGAGCAAGATCCGCATCAGCGAGTCCGAGATCAACAGCAACCCGGACCCGTACAACACCTACACCAACAAGGGCCTGCCGCCCGGACCCATCGGCAACCCCGGCGCAGAGGCACTGCAGGCGGCGCTCGAACCCACGAAGGACGGCTGGATGTACTTCGTGGCGACCGACGGCGTGAGCAAGACCGAGTTCGCCAAGACGCACGACGAGTTCCTGAAGCTGAAGGACAAGTACAATGCCAGCTCCGGCAGCTGACCGTCGCCGAGCAGCCGTACTCGGCTCCCCGATCGCCCACTCCCTCTCCCCGGTGCTGCACCGCGCCGCCTACGCGGAGCTGGGTCTGGACGGCTGGACGTACGACCGTTTCGACGTCGGCGAAGAGGCGCTGCCGGGCTTCTTCGAGCAGCTGGGCCCCGAATGGGCGGGGCTGTCGCTGACCATGCCGCTCAAGCGGGCGGTCATCCCGCTGCTCGACGAGATCAGCGAGACGGCGGCCTCCGTGGACGCGGTGAACACCGTGGTCCTCACCGAGGACGGCCGCAAGACCGGCGACAACACCGACATCCCCGGCATCGTCGCCGCCCTGCGCGAACACGGCATCGAGAAGGTCGAGACCGCGGCGGTCCTCGGCGCCGGCGCCACCGCCTCCTCCGCACTGGCCGCGCTGGCCCGGATCTGCACCGGCGAGGTCGCCGTCTACGTCCGCAGCCAGGCGCGCGCCGCCGAGATGCGGGGCTGGGCCGAGCGGCTGGACGTCACCGTGCGCATCGCCGACTGGGCGGACGCCGAGGAGGCGCTGCGTGCCCCGCTGGTGGTGGCCACCACCCCGGCCGGCGCCACCGACGCCCTCGCCGCCGCCGTCCCCGAGATGCCCGCCACCCTCTTCGACGTGCTCTACGACCCGTGGCCGACCGCACTCGCGGCCCGCTGGTCGGCGTACGGCGGGGCCGTCGTCAGCGGACTCGACCTGCTGCTCCACCAGGCGGTGCTCCAGGTGGAGCAGATGACGGGCCGCGCCCCGGCCCCGCTCGCCGCCATGCGCCGCGCGGGGGAGCGCGCCCTCGCGGACCGTTAGCGTCCCTCCGCCCGCAAGGGTGCCCGCAGGCGTGCCCGCGGCGTCGCCCGGCGTCCGCGTACCCGTCCGCCAGATGGACCGGCGGCCGGGCCGGGCGACCGGACGTGGGAGGATCGGAGGTGGCGGACCGGGGCCCGCGCACCCGGACACGCCGTCGCCGTACGCGGAGAAGACGCGTACGCAGGGCATAACCGGGGCGCGAGCACTGAGGAGCACCGTTGAGCAGGTTGCGCTGGCTGACCGCGGGGGAGTCCCACGGTCCCGCACTCGTCGCGACGCTGGAGGGACTGCCCGCCGGCGTGCCGATCACCACGGACATGGTCGCGGACCACCTGGCGAGGCGGCGGCTCGGCTACGGTCGCGGTGCGCGGATGAAGTTCGAGCGGGACGAGGTCACCTTCCTCGGTGGCGTCCGGCACGGGCTCACCCTCGGTTCCCCGGTCGCGGTCATGGTGGGCAACACCGAGTGGCCCAAGTGGGAGCAGGTCATGTCGGCCGACCCGGTGGATCCGGAGGTGCTGGCCGGTCTGGCGCGCAACGCCCCGCTGACCCGCCCCCGTCCCGGCCACGCCGACCTCGCGGGCATGCAGAAGTACGGCTTCGACGAGGCCCGGCCGATCCTGGAGCGCGCCTCCGCGCGGGAGACCGCCGCCCGGGTGGCGCTGGGCGCGGTGGCCCGGTCGTACCTGAAGGAGACGGCCGGCATCGAGGTCGTCAGCCACGTCGTCGAGCTGGCCGCCGCCAAGGCTCCCTACGGCGTGTACCCGACGCCGGCGGACGTGGAGAAGCTGGACGCCGACCCGGTGCGCTGCCTGGACGCGGACGCCTCGAAGGCGATGGTCGCGGAGATCGACCAGGCGCACAAGGACGGCGACACCCTCGGCGGCGTGGTCGAGGTGCTGGCCTACGACGTCCCGGTCGGACTCGGCTCGCACGTGCACTGGGACCGCCGGCTGGACGCCAGGCTGGCCGCCGCCCTCATGGGCATCCAGGCCATCAAGGGCGTCGAGGTCGGCGACGGCTTCGGACTGGCCCGGGTGCCCGGCTCCCAGGCGCACGACGAGATCCTCACCGGCCCCGACGGCATCAAGCGGGCGTCCGGCCGCTCCGGCGGCACCGAGGGCGGTCTCACCACCGGTGAGCTGCTGCGCGTGAAGGCGGCCATGAAGCCGATCGCGACCGTGCCGCGGGCCCTGCAGACGGTGGACGTCGCCACCGGCGAGGCCGCGCAGGCCCACCACCAGCGCTCCGACGTGTGCGCGGTGCCCGCCGCAGGCATCGTCGCCGAGGCGATGGTCGCCCTGGTGCTGGCGGACGCGGTGGCGGAGAAGTTCGGCGGCGACAGCGTCACCGAGACCCGCCGCAACGTCACCTCGTACCTCGACAACCTGGCCATCCGGTGACCGCGGCCCCGCTGATCGTCCTCGTCGGCCCGATGGGCGTCGGCAAGTCCACCGTCGGACAGCTCCTCGCCGAGCGGCTCGGCGTCGGCTACCGGGACACGGACGAGGACATCGTCACCGGGCAGGGGCGCACCGTCGCCGACATCTTCGTCGACGAGGGCGAGGCGGCCTTCCGGGCCCTGGAGAAGCAGACCGTGCACCGGGCGCTCGCCGAGCACGACGGCGTCCTCGCCCTCGGCGGCGGCGCGATCCTGGACCCGGACACGCGCGGCCTGCTCGCCGCGCAGCGCGTCGTCTACCTCTCGATGGACGTCGAGGAGGCCGTCAAGCGCACCGGCCTGAACGCCGCGCGGCCGCTGCTGGCGGTCAACCCGCGCAGACAGTGGCGTGAGCTGATGGAGGCCCGCCGCCACCTGTACGAGGAGGTCGCCACGGTCGTCGTGGCCACCGACGGGCGTACGCCGGAAGAAGTCACCCGAGCCGCCCTCGACGCACTGGAGTTGAAAGAAGCATGAGCGAGGCAGTCACCCGGATCCAGGTCGGCGGCACCGCGGGATCCGACCCCTACGAGGTCCTGGTGGGCCGTCAGCTCCTGGGCGAGCTCGGTGGTCTGATCGGCCCGAGGGCCAAGAAGGTCGCCGTGATCCACCCGGAGGCCCTCGCGGAGACCGGCGACGCGCTGCGCGCCGACCTCGCCGGGCAGGGCTACGAGGCGATCGCCATCCAAGTGCCCAACGCCGAGGAGGCGAAGACCGCCGAGGTCGCCGCCTACTGCTGGAAGGCGCTCGGCCAGTCCGGCTTCACCCGCACCGACGTGATCGTCGGCGTCGGCGGCGGGGCCAGCACCGACCTGGCCGGGTTCGTGGCGGCGACCTGGTTGCGCGGCGTGCGCTGGATCGCCGTCCCCACCACCGTGCTGGCCATGGTGGACGCGGCCGTCGGCGGCAAGACCGGCATCAACACCGCCGAGGGCAAGAACCTCGTCGGCTCCTTCCACCCGCCGGCCGGTGTCCTGTGCGACCTGGCCGCGCTGGACTCCCTCCCGGTCAACGACTACGTCTCCGGGCTCGCCGAGGTCATCAAGGCCGGCTTCATCGCCGACCCGGTGATCCTGGACCTGATCGAGTCCGACCCCCAGGCCGCGCGCACCCCGGCCGGACCGCACACCTCCGAGCTGATCGTGCGTTCGATCAGGGTCAAGGCGGAGGTCGTCTCCTCCGACCTCAAGGAGGCGGGCCTGCGGGAGATCCTCAACTACGGTCACACGCTCGGCCACGCCATCGAGAAGAACGAGCGCTACAAGTGGCGCCACGGCGCCGCGGTCTCGGTCGGCATGCACTTCGCCGCCGAACTGGGCCGCCTCGCGGGCCGCCTGGACGACGCGACCGCCGACCGCCACCGCACCATCCTCGAAGCGGTCGGCCTCCCGCTGCACTACCGCCACGACCAGTGGCCCAAGCTGGTCGAGAACATGAAGGTCGACAAGAAGTCCCGCGGCGACCTGCTGCGCTTCATCGTCCTGGACGGCCTCGCCAAGCCCACCGTCCTGGAGGGCCCCGACCCGGCCGTCCTCCTCGCCGCCTACGGCGAGGTGGGCGAGTAGTACCCCGGCGTACCTTCCGTCCGATTCGCCTTGCGGGACGGGCACTTCGGACCGCCCCCGGCCGTTCACCAAACGACGGCCGGGGGCGGTACCGTTCGGTAGCAAGCGGGCCCCGTCCCGCTGTCAGCGCCCATCGCCTGTACGAGACGGAGTGGCACCGGATGCAGCACGCAGTGGGTTCTCCGCTGCCGCCGCCCCATCAGCCGGGGCACGGATCGGCCGTCGGCTGGTCCCCGGCCGCACACCACCCGGGCCCGCACCAGGGTTCCGCCCCCGTTCCTCCGCCTGCGCCGGGTTATCCCGTGCAGGCCCCGCACCCCGTGGCTCCCCATCAGGTCCCGGCTCCGGGACCGCAGCAGGCCCCGGGACCGCATGCCCCGGGACCGCAACTGGCTCCGGGGCCAGTTCCCGGTCCGGGTCCGCATCAGCCTGCCCCCGTCCCGCCCTCCGCGGAAGGCACCGGCCACGTACCGCTGCCGCCCGGCGGCCCCGTGGCCGTGCCCACCGTGCCCCCTGCCACGGCCGCCGCGCCCGACCCCACCACGACGACCCTCGCGGTACTGCTCATCGGCCCCGCAGGTGCCGGCAAGACCAGCGTCGCCAAGTACTGGGCGGACCACCGCCGGGTCCCCACCGCCCACATCAGCCTCGACGACGTCCGCGAATGGGTCCGCTCCGGCTTCGCCGACCCCCAGACCGGGTGGAACGAGCACTCCGAGGCCCAGTACCGCCTCGCCCGCCGCACCTGCGGCTTCTCCGCGCGCAACTTCCTCGCCAACGGCATCTCGTGCATCCTCGACGACGCGGTCTTCCCGGACCGCCCGGTCGTCGGCCTCGGCGGCTGGAAGCGGCACGTCGGTCCCGGCCTGCTGCCGGTCGTCCTCCTGCCGGGCCTGGACATCGTCCTGGAGCGCAATGCCGAACGCAGCGGCAACCGGCGCCTCACCGACGAGGAGGTGGCCCGCATCCACGGCCGGATGGCCGGCTGGTACGGCTCGGGCCTCCCGATCATCGACAACTCCCAGCTCGACGTCCCGGAAACGGCCCGCCTCCTGGACGAGGTCCTGTCCCGCTCGATAGCCAGCCCCCCGAGCTGGTAGACGCGCTCCAGCACAGCGCCCCAAAGGGGCGCGGGGAACTGCGCGCCGAGCCCCCACCGGCCGGCAGCCGCGACACAACAACCACCCCCGTAGGCGCACCCAGGGCACACCCGCACACCTCCCCACTCGGCCTCTCCCAAGCGGCGCCCCCGCAGCGGAGCCCATACGCTCGGCTCATGTCAGAGGTGTACGCGGCCCGCCGGACGCGCCTACGAGAACGCTGCAACGCGGGCGGCAGCGCGGCGGCGCTCGTCTCCCGGCCCGCCAACGTGCGCTACCTCGCGGGCGCCGCCCCGCACGGTGCCGTACTGCTGCTGGGCCAGACCGAGGATCTCCTGGTCTGCTCCGGCCCGCCGGACGACCGGTCGGCACAGGGCCGGCCCGACGAGTCCCTGCCGGTGCGCGCGCTGCCCGGACCCGGCGGCGACCCGGCCGTCGCGGCCACCGGCCTCGCCGCGGCCCAGGGCACCGAGTCCCTCGCCACGGAGGACCACCACCTCACCGTGGTCCGGCACCGCGCCATGCGCTCGGTCGCGCCCCGGCTGCGCCTGACCGACCTCGGCCAGGCGGTCGAGCAGCTCCGGGTGGTCAAGGACGAGGAGGAGATCTCCTGTCTGCGCATCGGCGCCGAGATCGCCGACCAGGCCCTCGGCGAACTCCTGGAGTCCATCCTGGTCGGCCGCACCGAACGGCACCTCGCCCTGGAACTGGAGCGCCGCCTGGTCGACCACGGCGCCGACGGGCCCGCCTTCCCCACCTCCGTCGGCACCGGCCCGAACTCGGGACGCCGCGGCCACCGGCCCACCGACCGGCGCGTGGAGGAGGGCGACTTCCTCTCCGTCTGCCTGGGCGCGACCTACCGCGGCTACCGCTGCGAGATCGGCCGTACGTTCGTCATCGGCACCTCGCCGGCCGACTGGCAGATCGAGCTGTACGACCTCGTCTTCGCGGCCCAGCGGGCCGGCCGGGAGGCCCTCGCACCCGGCGCCGCCTGCCGCGACGTGGACCGCGCCGCCCGCCAGGCACTGGACTCGGCGGGGTACGCGGAGAACCTTCCGACGCTCACCGGTCACGGTGTCGGACTCGAAATCGACGAGGACCCGCAGTTGGCCCCTGCGGCCATGGGTAAACTGGACGCTTGTGTGCCGGTCACCGTCGAACCGGGGGTTCACCTCCCGGGCCGGGGCGGGGTCCGGATCGATGACACGCTCGTCGTGCGCCCCGAGGCGGACGGCGGACCCGAGCTACTCACCATCACGACCAAGGAGCTGCTCGCGCTCTAGCCTTCGCGCTGTGCGCGGGCCTGCGCCGGGGTCGTCCACGTCAGTCCAGTCCAGGAGATTCCGCAACCGTGGCTTCCACGAACGACCTCAAGAACGGCATGGTGCTCAAGCTCGAAGGCGGCCAGCTCTGGTCCGTCGTCGAGTTCCAGCACGTCAAGCCCGGCAAGGGCCCCGCCTTCGTGCGCACCAAGCTCAAGAACGTGCTTTCCGGCAAGGTCGTCGACAAGACCTTCAACGCCGGCGTCAAGGTCGAGACGGCCACTGTCGACAAGCGTGACATGCAGTTCTCGTACATGGACGGCGACTACTTCGTCTTCATGGACATGGAGACCTACGACCAGCTGCACGTCGACCGCAAGGCCGTCGGCGACGCCGCCAACTTCCTGGTGGAGGGCTTCACCGCCACCGTCGCGCAGCACGAGGGCGAGGTGCTCTTCGTCGAGCTGCCCGCCGCCGTCGAGCTCACCATCCAGGAGACCGAGCCGGGCGTCCAGGGCGACCGCTCCACCGGCGGCACCAAGCCCGCCATCCTGGAGACCGGTCACCAGATCAACGTCCCGCTCTTCATCACCACCGGTGAGAAGATCAAGGTCGACACCCGCTCCAGCGACTACCTCGGCCGGGTGAACAGCTAACCGTGGCTGCCCGCAACACGGCCCGCAAGCGCGCCTTCCAGATCCTCTTCGAGGGCGATCAGCGCGGCGCCGACGTCCTGACGGTCCTCGCCGACTGGGTCCGGCACGCCCGGTCCGACACCCGGCAGCCGCCGGTGAGCGAGTACACGATGGAGCTGGTCGAGGGCTACGCCGAGCGCGCGAAGCGCATCGACGAGCTCATCGCCCAGTACTCGGTCGGCTGGACGCTCGACCGCATGCCGGTCGTCGACCGCAACATCCTGCGTCTGGGCGCGTACGAGCTGATCTGGGTCGACGCGACCCCGGACGCCGTCGTCCTGGACGAGATGGTGCAGCTGGCGAAGGAATTCTCCACGGACGAGTCGCCCGCGTTCGTCAACGGCCTGCTCGGCCGGTTGAAGGACCTCAAGTCCTCGCTGCGTCGCGACGAGAGCTGACAGGGGCTCCAAGGCCCGGGGAGAGACCCAACCACGCCGGAGGGCCCGCAGCAGGCGCGCTGCGGGCCCTCCGGCGTGGTCGCCCGTACCGCCTGACGCCCGAGGCACAGAAGAAGCCGCCGGGGTGGCCGGAACCGCTTGGTTCCGGCCACCCCGGCGGCACGTTTCTGCTGAGGCGGCTGCGGCTCAGAGGTCCTCGTGGGACGCCACCGCGCGACGCGCGTCCGCGTCCAGCACACCCCAGCTGATCAGCTGCTCGGTGAGGACCGAGGGCGACTGGTCGTAGATGACGGCGAGTGTGCGCAGGTCGTCCTGGCGGATCGAGAGCACCTTGCCGTTGTAGTCACCGCGCTGCGACTGGATCGTGGCCGCGTACCGCTGGAGCGGGCCCGCCTTCTCGGCCGGCACCGTGGCCAGCCGCTCCAGGTCCAGGACCAGCTTCGGCGGCGGCTCGGCGGCACCGCCCGGGGTGGTGCCCGGGAGCAGCTCCTGTACGGGAACGCCGTAGAAGTCCGCCAGCTCGGCGAGGCGCTGCACGGTCACGGCGCGGTCGCCGCGCTCGTACGAACCGACCACGACGGCCTTCCAGCGGCCCTGGGACTTCTCCTCGACACCGTGGAGGGAAAGGCCCTGCTGGGTGCGGATGGCCCGGAGCTTGGCCCCGAGCTGTTTGGCGTATTCGCTGGACATATGGCTCCCCGGACAAGGTGTCGACGCGGCCTGCTGTGTTGCGAGCCGCGCGGCTGGTAACTCACTGTGAGGTTACGCAGCGTTACTCTCCTGCGTCAAGCCGAATGGTCCGCACCGACTCTTCCGTGGTATCCGCGATCCGTTACGCCGAGCGGGTGACGCGCGTGCGGCAAAAGGGTGACGGGGAAGTGTCAGGGGGGTCCGCAGGACGACTCTGTGAGCCTGATACCGTAGGTGGCGCATATCCGACGTCCTTTAAGGTCCGTCCCGTGAGGCGGAGAAGGAGGTCCGTTTCTTATGGACAAGCAGCAAGAAGCACGGCCCGTTCTCGAAGGGCCCGACATCGCGCGGGTCCTCACCCGCATCGCCCACGAGATCGTCGAACGCGCCAAGGGCGCCGACGACGTGGTGCTCCTCGGCATTCCGACCCGGGGCGTCTTCCTCGCCCGGCGGCTCGCCGACAAGCTCGAGCAGATCACCGAGCGCAAGATTCCGGTCGGCTCGCTCGACATCACCATGTACCGCGACGACCTGCGCATGCATCCGCCGCGCGCGCTGGCCCGCACCGCGATCCCCGGCGACGGCATCGACGGCCGCCTGGTCGTCCTCGTCGACGACGTGCTCTTCTCCGGCCGCACCATTCGCGCCGCCCTCGACGCGCTGAACGACATCGGCCGCCCGCGCGCGGTGCAGCTCGCCGTCCTCGTCGACCGCGGCCACCGCGAACTGCCCATCCGCGCCGACTACGTCGGCAAGAACCTCCCCACGTCGCTGCGGGAGACGGTCAAGGTCCAGCTCGCCGAGGAGGACGGTCGCGACACCGTGCTGCTCGGTGCCAAGCCGGCCACCCCGGGCGCCCACCCTTAGCACCTCGCGTACGCGTCCAGCCGTGCCGTACGCCCGCTCGGCGCGCCCGCACGCGTACCCGGCCGCCCGAATTATCCCGCTCTTCCGCATGAATCGCCTTACGGAGCCTCACAGATGCAGCGTCATCTCATCTCGGCCGCCGACCTCACCCGCGACGACGCCATCCTGATCCTCGACACCGCCGAGGAGATGGCCCGGGTCGCCGACCGGCCGATCAAGAAACTGCCGACCCTGCGCGGCCGTACCGTCGTCAACCTCTTCTTCGAGGACTCGACGAGGACCCGGATCTCCTTCGAGGCCGCCGAGAAGCGCCTGTCCGCGGACGTCATCAACTTCACCGCCAAGGGCTCCAGCGTCTCCAAGGGCGAGTCCCTCAAGGACACCGCCCAGACGCTGGAGGCCATGGGCGTCGACGCCGTCGTCATCCGGCACAGCGCCTCCGGCGCCCCGTACCGCCTGGCCACCTCCGGCTGGATCGACGCGCACGTCGTCAACGCCGGCGACGGCACCCACCAGCACCCCACCCAGGCCCTGCTGGACGCCTTCACCATGCGCCGCCGCCTGGTCGGCCGCGACGCCGGCCTCGGGAAGGACCTGGACGGACGCCGGATCACGCTCGTCGGCGACATCCTGCACAGCCGGGTCGCCCGCTCCAACGTCGACCTGCTGCACACCCTGGGCGCCGAGGTCACCCTCGTCGCCCCGCCCACCCTGCTGCCGGTCGGCGTCGAGACCTGGCCCTGCGAGGTCTCCTACGACCTCGACTCGACGCTGACCAAGTCCGACGCGGTGATGCTGCTGCGCGTCCAGCGCGAGCGTATGAACGCCGCGTTCTTCCCGACCGAGCGCGAGTACTCCCGCCGCTACGGTCTCGACGGCGATCGCATGGCGCGGATGCCCGACCACGCCATCGTGATGCACCCCGGCCCGATGGTCCGCGGCATGGAGATCACCGCCGAGGTCGCCGACTCCGACCGCTGCACCGTCGTCGAGCAGGTCACCAACGGCGTCTCCATCCGGATGGCCGTCCTGTACCTGCTGCTCGGCGGCAACGAACCCGCCGTCACCCACGCCCGCACCACCGAGGAGAAGTAAGAGCATGAGCAAGACCCTGATCCGCGGTGCGAAGGTGCTCGGCGGCGAGCCGCAGGACGTGCTGATCGACGGCGGGACCGTCGCGGAGGTGGGCGTCGGGCTGAGCGCCGAGGGCGCCGAGGTCGTCGAGGCCGGCGGCAAGGTGCTGCTGCCCGGCCTGGTCGACCTCCACACCCACCTGCGCGAGCCCGGCCGCGAGGACTCCGAGACCGTCCTCACCGGCACCCGCGCCGCGGCGAGCGGTGGCTACACCAACGTCTTCGCCATGGCCAACACCTTCCCGGTCGCCGACACCGCCGGCGTCGTCGAGCAGGTCTGGCGGCTCGGCAAGGAGTCCGGCTACTGCGACGTGCAGCCCATCGGCGCCGTCACGGTCGGCCTGGAGGGCAGCAAGCTCGCCGAGCTGGGCGCCATGCACGAGTCCGCGGCCGGTGTCACCGTCTTCTCCGACGACGGCAAGTGCGTCCACGACGCCGTGATCATGCGCCGCGCCCTGGAGTACGTGAAGGCCTTCAACGGCGTCGTCGCCCAGCACGCCCAGGAGCCCCGGCTCACCGAGGGCGCCCAGATGAACGAGGGCGTCGTCTCCGCCGAGCTGGGCCTCGGCGGCTGGCCCGCCGTCGCCGAGGAGTCGGTCATCGCCCGGGACGTGCTGCTCGCCGAGCACGTCGGCTCCCGCGTCCACATCTGCCACCTGTCGACGGCCGGCAGCGTCGAGATCGTCCGCTGGGCCAAGTCCCGCGGCATCGACGTCACCGCCGAGGTCACCCCGCACCACCTGCTCCTCACCGACGAGCTGGTCCGGTCGTACAACCCGGTCTACAAGGTCAACCCGCCGCTGCGCACCGAGCGCGACGTGATGGCGCTGCGCGAGGCGCTCGCCGACGGCACGATCGACATCGTCGCCACCGACCACGCCCCGCACCCGCACGAGGACAAGGACTGCGAGTGGGCCGCCGCCGCCATGGGCATGGTGGGCCTGGAGACCGCGCTGTCGGTGGTCCAGGAGACCATGGTGGACACGGGCCTGCTGGACTGGGCCGGCGTCGCCGACCGCATGTCCTTCAAGCCCGCGCAGATCGGACAGGCCACCGGGCACGGCCGTCCCGTCTCGGCTGGTGAGCCCGCCAACCTCACCCTCGTCGACACGGCATACCGTGGCCAGGTGGACCCCGCGGGCTTCGCCTCGCGCAGCCGCAACACCCCGTACGAGGGTCGCGAGCTGCCGGGCCGTGTGACGCACACGTGGCTGCGGGGCAAGGCCACGCTCGTCGACGGGAAGCTCACGTGACACCTGTAATCCTGCTGGCCGCCGAGAAGGAATCGGCGGAAGTGACCGACTGGGCCGCCCGCGTCGGCTGGGTCGTCGGCCTGGGCCTGTTCGTCGCGCTCGTCTACTGGCTGATGCGCGAGGGCTGGAAGTGGCGCAGCACCCTCCAGGGCGACCTGCCGGAGCTGCCCACCGCGCCGCACGAGCCCGGTCCGGCGAAACTGACGATGAGCGGCCGCTACCACGGCTCCACCACCGCCGGACAGTGGCTGGACCGCATCGTGGCGCACGGCCTGGGCACCCGCAGCCGGGTCGAGCTGACACTGACGGACGCGGGACTGGACGTCGTACGCCCCGGCGCGAACGACTTCTTCGTCCCCGTCGCCGCACTGCGCGAGGCCCGGCTCGACAAGGGCATCGCCGGCAAGGTGCTCACCGAGGGCGGCCTGCTGGTCGTCACCTGGGAGCACGGCGACAAGATGATCGACTCCGGCTTCCGCTCGGACCACGCGGCCGAGCACAACGAGTGGGTCGAAACCCTGAACGACATGATCAACAAGACGGAAACGGAAGGCGCGCGATGACGACCTCCACCAGGGGAGCCGGCAAGGCTCCCGCCGTACTCGTCCTGGAGGACGGCCGGATCTTCCGCGGCCGTGCCTACGGGGCCGTGGGGGCCACGTTCGGCGAAGCCGTGTTCTCCACCGGCATGACCGGCTACCAGGAAACCCTCACCGACCCGTCGTACCACCGCCAGGTCGTGGTCATGACCGCGCCGCACGTGGGCAACACCGGCGTCAACGACGAGGACATGGAGTCCAAGAAGATCTGGGTCTCCGGCTACGTCGTGCGCGACCCCGCGCGTGTGCCCTCCAACTGGCGCTCCACGCGCACGCTGGACGAGGAACTGGCCGCCCAGGGCGTCGTCGGCGTCTCGGGCATCGACACCCGCGCCCTCACCCGCCACCTGCGCGAGCGCGGCGCCATGCGCGTCGGCATCTTCAGCGGTGACGCGATCCAGGACGACGCCGCACTGCTGGCCCGCGTCCAGGAGGCCCCCGAGATGACCGGCGCCGACCTCTCCGCCGAGGTCGCCACCACCGAGGCGTACGTGGTCCCGGCGATCGGCGAGAAGAAGTTCACCGTCGCCGCCGTCGACCTCGGCATCAAGGGCATGACCCCGCACCGCATGGCCGAGCGCGGCATCGAGGTGCACGTCCTGCCCGCCACGGCCACCGTCGAGGACGTCTACGCCGTCAACCCGGACGGCGTGTTCTTCTCCAACGGCCCCGGCGACCCGTCCACCGCCGACCACCCCGTCTCCGTGATGCAGGGCGTCCTGGAGCGCGACACCCCGCTGTTCGGCATCTGCTTCGGCAACCAGATCCTGGGCCGCGCGCTCGGCTTCGGCACCTTCAAGCTGAAGTACGGCCACCGCGGCATCAACCAGCCGGTGCAGGACCGTACGACCGGCAAGGTCGAGGTCACCGCGCACAACCACGGCTTCGCCGTCGACGCCCCGCTCGACAAGGTCTCCGACACCCCCTACGGCCGCGCCGAGGTCTCCCACGTCTGCCTCAACGACAACGTGGTGGAGGGCCTCCAGCTCCTCGACAAGCCGGCCTTCAGCGTCCAGTACCACCCCGAGGCGGCGGCCGGCCCGCACGACGCCGCCTACCTGTTCGACCGCTTCGTGAAGCTCATGGAGGGCCAGCGTGCCTAAGCGCACCGATATCCAGTCCGTCCTGGTCATCGGCTCCGGCCCGATCGTCATCGGCCAGGCCGCCGAGTTCGACTACTCCGGCACCCAGGCGTGCCGGGTCCTGAAGTCCGAGGGCCTGCGGGTCATCCTCGTGAACTCCAACCCGGCGACGATCATGACCGACCCGGAGATCGCCGACGCCACCTACGTCGAGCCGATCACCCCCGAGTTCGTCGAGAAGATCATCGCCAAGGAGCGGCCCGACGCGCTCCTGCCCACCCTGGGCGGCCAGACGGCCCTGAACACCGCCATCTCGCTGCACGGCAACGGCGTCCTGGAGAAGTACGGCGTCGAGCTGATCGGCGCCAATGTGGAGGCCATCAACAAGGGCGAGGACCGCGACCTGTTCAAGGACGTCGTGGAGGAGGTCCGCAAGAAGATCGGCCACGGCGAGTCGGCCCGCTCCTACATCTGCCACTCCATGGACGACGTCCTCAAGGGCGTCGAGGAGCTCGGCGGCTACCCGGTCGTCGTCCGCCCCTCCTTCACCATGGGCGGCGCCGGCTCCGGCTTCGCGCACGACGAGGAGGAGCTGCGCCGCATCGCCGGGCAGGGCCTCACCCTCTCGCCGACCACCGAGGTGCTCCTGGAGGAGTCCATCCTCGGCTGGAAGGAGTACGAGCTGGAGCTGATGCGCGACAAGAACGACAACGTCGTGGTCGTCTGCTCCATCGAGAACTTCGACCCCATGGGCGTCCACACCGGTGACTCGATCACCGTCGCGCCCGCGATGACGCTGACCGACCGCGAGTACCAGGTGCTGCGCGACGTCGGCATCGCGATCATCCGCGAGGTCGGCGTCGACACCGGCGGCTGCAACATCCAGTTCGCGGTGAACCCCGCCGACGGCCGTGTGATCGTCATCGAGATGAACCCGCGCGTGTCGCGCTCCTCGGCGCTCGCCTCCAAGGCGACCGGCTTCCCGATCGCCAAGATCGCGGCCAAGCTCGCCGTCGGCTACACGCTGGACGAGATCCCGAACGACATCACCCAGGAGACCCCGGCCTCCTTCGAGCCGACCCTCGACTACGTGGTCGTCAAGGCCCCGCGCTTCGCCTTCGAGAAGTTCCCGAGCGCGGACTCCACGCTGACCACCACCATGAAGTCGGTCGGCGAGGCCATGGCCATCGGCCGCAACTTCACCGAGGCCTTCCAGAAGGCGCTGCGCTCGCTGGAGAAGAAGGGCAGCCAGTTCACGTTCGTCGGCGAGCCCGGCGACAAGGGCGAGCTGCTGCGCGAGGCCGTGCGGCCCACCGACGGCCGGATCAACGCCGTCATGCAGGCCATCCGCGCGGGCGCCACGCCCGAGGAGGTCTTCGAGTACACGAAGATCGACCCCTGGTTCGTCGACCAGCTCTTCCTCATCAAGGAGATCGCCGACGAGCTGGCCGAGGCCCCCGAGCTGACCGTCGAGCTGCTCGCCGAGGCCAAGCGGCACGGCTTCTCCGACCAGCAGATCGGCGAGATCCGCGGCCTGCGCGAGGACGTCGTCCGCGAGGTGAGGCACGCGCTCGGCATCCGCCCGGTCTACAAGACGGTCGACACCTGCGCCGCCGAGTTCGCCGCGAAGACGCCGTACTTCTACTCGTCCTACGACGAGGAGACCGAGGTCGCGCGCCGCGAGAAGCCGGCCGTCATCATCCTGGGCTCCGGCCCGAACCGCATCGGCCAGGGCATCGAGTTCGACTACTCCTGCGTCCACGCCTCCTTCGCGCTCAGCGACGCCGGGTACGAGACCGTGATGGTCAACTGCAACCCGGAGACCGTCTCCACCGACTACGACACCTCCGACCGGCTGTACTTCGAGCCGCTCACCCTGGAGGACGTGCTCGAGGTCGTCCACGCGGAGCAGCAGGCCGGCCCGATCGCGGGCGTGATCGTCCAGCTCGGCGGCCAGACCCCGCTGGGCCTGTCGCAGGCGCTCAAGGACAACGGCGTGCCGGTCGTCGGCACCCCGCCCGAGGCCATCCACGCCGCCGAGGACCGCGGCGCCTTCGGCCAGGTGCTCGCCGAGGCGGGCCTGCCCGCCCCCAAGCACGGCACCGCCACCACCTTCGCCGGCGCCAAGGCCATCGCCGACGAGATCGGCTACCCGGTCCTGGTGCGGCCCTCCTACGTCCTCGGCGGACGCGGCATGGAGATCGTCTACGACGAGACCCGCCTGGAGGCCTACATCGCCGAGTCGACCGAGATCAGCCCGTCCCGCCCGGTCCTGGTCGACCGCTTCCTGGACGACGCGATCGAGATCGACGTCGACGCCCTGTACGACGGCGAGGAGCTGTACCTCGGCGGCGTCATGGAGCACATCGAGGAGGCCGGCATCCACTCCGGCGACTCGGCGTGCGCCCTGCCCCCGATCACGCTGGGCGGCTTCGACATCAAGCGGCTGCGCGCCTCCACCGAGGGCATCGCCAAGGGCGTCGGCGTGCGCGGCCTGATCAACATCCAGTTCGCGCTGGCGGGCGACATCCTCTACGTCCTGGAGGCCAACCCGCGCGCCTCGCGCACCGTCCCCTTCACCTCGAAGGCGACCGCGGTGCCGCTGGCCAAGGCCGCCGCCCGCATCTCGCTCGGCGCCACCATCGCCGAACTGCGCGCCGAGGGCCTGCTCCCGGCCACCGGCGACGGCGGCGAGCTGCCGCTGGACGCGCCGATCTCCGTCAAGGAGGCCGTGATGCCGTGGTCCCGCTTCCGGGACATCCACGGCCGCGGCGTCGACACGGTCCTCGGCCCGGAGATGCGCTCCACCGGCGAGGTCATGGGCATCGACTCCGTCTTCGGCACGGCGTACGCCAAGTCGCAGGCGGGCGCCTACGGGCCGCTGCCGACCAAGGGACGGGCGTTCATCTCGGTCGCCAACCGCGACAAGCGTTCGATGATCTTCCCGGCCCGCGAGCTGGTCGCCCACGGCTTCGAGCTGCTCGCCACCTCCGGCACCGCCGAGGTGCTCAGGCGCAACGGCATCAACGCCACAGTCGTGCGCAAGCAGTCCGAGGGCACCGGCCCGAACGGTGAGAAGACCATCGTCCAGCTCATCCACGACGGCGGGGTCGACCTCATCGTCAACACCCCGTACGGCACCGGCGGCCGCCTCGACGGCTACGACATCCGTACGGCGGCCGTGGCCCGCTCCGTGCCGTGCCTGACGACGGTCCAGGCGCTCGCCGCGGCGGTCCAGGGCATCGACGCCCTCAACCACGGCGACGTGGGAGTGCGCTCACTCCAGGAACACGCGGAATTCCTGACCGCCGCCCGCGACTAGCAGCCAGCCCCGAGGGGGACACCGGAAACGGTGTCCCCCTCTTCATGAGGACACCATGTACAAGACCTTCTTCTCCCTCGTCTTCAAGCGGATGGACCCGGAGCGGGCGCACCACCTCGCCTTCCGCTGGATCCGCCTCGCCGTCCGCGTCCCCGTCCTGCGCACCTTCGTCGCGGCCGTGCTGGCGCCCCGGTTCAAGGAGCTGCGCACCGAGGCCTTCGGCCTGCGCATGCACGGCCCCTTCGGGCTGGCCGCCGGCTTCGACAAGAACGCGGTCGCCATCGACGGCATGGCGATGCTCGGCTTCGACCACGTCGAGATCGGCACCGTGACGGGGGAGCCGCAGCCCGGCAACCCCAAGAAGCGGCTGTTCCGTCTGGTGAGCGACCGGGCGCTGATCAACCGCATGGGCTTCAACAACGACGGCTCGCTGGCCGTCGCCGCCCGTCTGGCCTCCCGTACGCCCGTCCTGCGGACCGTCGTCGGCGTCAACATCGGCAAGACGAAGGTCGTCCCGGAGGAGGAGGCCGTCGGCGACTACGTGAAGTCCGCCGAGCGGCTCGCCCCGCACGCCGACTACCTCGTGGTCAACGTCTCCTCCCCGAACACGCCCGGACTGCGCAACCTCCAGGCCACGGAGGCCCTGCGTCCCCTCCTGACCGCCGTCCGCGAGGCCGCCGACCGCGCCGTCACCGCGCGGCGCGTCCCGCTTCTGGTCAAGATCGCGCCCGACCTCGCCGACGAGGACGTCGACGCGGTCGCCGACCTGGCCGTGGAGCTGGGCCTGGACGGGATCATCGCCACCAACACCACCATCGCGCGCGAGGGACTCGGCCTCACGTCCTCGCCGGTGCTCGTCCGGGAGACCGGCGGCCTGTCCGGCGCACCGCTCAAGGAGCGCTCCCTGGAGGTGCTGCGCCGCCTCTACGCGCGCGTGGGCGACCGGATCACCCTGGTGGGCGTCGGTGGCGTCGAGACCGCCGAGGACGCCTGGCAGCGCATCCTGGCCGGGGCCACGCTGGTCCAGGGCTACAGCGCGTTCATCTACGAGGGCCCGTTCTGGGGCCGAGCCATCCACAAGGGACTCGCCGCGCGCCTGCGGCAGAGCCCTTACGCCACCCTCGCCGACGCGGTCGGCGCCGACGTCAGGAAGAACGCATGACGGTACTCGAACCCTTCGGCGCCCGGCTGCGCCGCGCGATGGACGAGCGCGGGCCGCTGTGCGTCGGCATCGACCCGCACGCCTCCCTGCTCGCCGAGTGGGGTCTGAACGACGACGTGGCCGGTCTGGAGCGCTTCAGCCGCACCGTCGTGGAGGCGGTGGCCGGCCGGGTCGCCGTGCTCAAGCCGCAGAGCGCCTTCTTCGAGCGCTTCGGCTCGCGCGGCGTCGCCGTGCTGGAGAAGTCGGTCGAGGAGGCGCGGGCGGCCGGCGCCCTGGTCGTCATGGACGCCAAGCGCGGCGACATCGGCTCGACCATGGCCGCGTACGCCGAGTCGTTCCTGCGCAAGGACGCCCCGCTGTTCTCGGACGCGCTGACCGTCTCGCCGTACCTCGGCTACGGGTCCCTGAAGCCGGCCGTCGACATGGCGCGCGAGAGCGGTGCGGGCCTGTTCGTGCTGGCGCTGACCTCCAACCCGGAGGGCGCCGAGGTCCAGCACGCGGTCCGGGCCGACGGGCGCGGCGTCGGGGCGACGATCCTGGCGCACCTGGCCGCCGAGAACGCCGGGGAGGAGCCCCTCGGGTCCTTCGGCGCGGTGGTCGGCGCCACCCT
Source organism: Streptomyces sp. BB1-1-1 (assembly GCF_031597775.1). Lineage (NCBI taxonomy): Bacteria > Bacillati > Actinomycetota > Actinomycetes > Kitasatosporales > Streptomycetaceae > Streptomyces > Streptomyces sp. BB1-1-1. The sequence continues at coordinate 7,011,162 of NZ_CP134203.1, forward strand.
CGGCGACCTGTCGTCGTACGACCTGGGCATCAACGGCCCGCTCCTCGCGCCCGGCATCGGCGCCCAGGGCGCCACCCCCGCGGATCTGCCGCGGGTCTTCGGCGCCGCGGTGCGCAACGTCGTTCCGAACGTCAGCCGGGGTGTTCTGCGTCACGGTCCCGATGTGGCCGCGTTGCGGAAGGCCGCGGACCGTTTCGCGGAGGAGATCAGGACCGCCGTCACGGCGTCCTGACTCTGGATACATCCTCAAATCCGAGGCAGTATGTCCTAAATGTCCGTCCTGACGGAGGCTGACCAGGACTTTTCCGCTGTTCTCGCTGACTCCGGCGGACTTGACCGCTAGTCTCCGACGAGAGTCCGCGGGCAAGCGTGTTGCTCGTGGCTCCCCAGGTGTGGGGCGACTAGGTTCCTCACCGGTCCGTATCCGACAGTTCGACATCCGAGGTGACGTAGGCGTGGCTCTTCCGCCCCTTACCCCTGAACAGCGCGCAGCCGCGCTCGAAAAGGCCGCCGCGGCTCGCCGGGAGCGGGCCGAGGTCAAGAATCGACTCAAGCACTCCGGCGCCTCCCTCCACGAGGTCATCAAGCAGGGCCAGGAGAACGACGTCATCGGCAAGATGAAGGTCTCCGCCCTCCTCGAGTCCCTGCCGGGCGTGGGCAAGGTCCGCGCCAAGCAGATCATGGAGCGACTGGGCATCTCCGAGAGCCGCCGCGTGCGCGGGCTCGGTTCCAACCAGATCGCCTCCCTGGAGCGCGAGTTCGGCAGCACCGGCAGCTGAGTCCGGACCACTCCGGGATTGCTGGAATAATCGCTGCATGGCTGCAACACCCCGGGGGACGTCCCCCGTACCCCCGGACGCACGTCCGCGGCTGACCGTGCTCTCCGGCCCCTCGGGGGTCGGCAAGAGCACGGTCGTCGCCCATATGCGCAAGGAACACCCCGAGGTCTGGCTGTCGGTCTCGGCGACGACCCGCAGGCCCCGCCCCGGCGAGCAGCACGGTGTCCACTACTTCTTCGTCACCGACGAGGAGATGGACAAGCTGATCGCCAACGGTGAGCTGCTGGAGTGGGCCGAGTTCGCCGGCAACCGCTACGGCACACCGCGTGCGGCCGTACTGGAGCGCCTGGAGGCCGGTGAGCCGGTGCTCCTGGAGATCGACCTCCAGGGCGCGCGGCAGGTCCGCGAGTCCATGCCCGAGGCCCAGCTGGTGTTCCTGGCCCCGCCCTCCTGGGAGGAGCTGGTGCGCAGGCTCACCGGCCGGGGCACCGAGCCGCCGGAAGTGATCGAGCGCCGTCTCGCCGCGGCCAAGGTCGAGCTGGCGGCCGAGCCGGAGTTCGACCAGACCCTGGTCAACACCTCCGTCGAGGACGTGGCGCGCGAGCTGCTAGCCTTGACGAACGTCGTGTGATCGCCACTGGTCACCCTGTGGTCATCCCGACTGAATCTTTCCCATCCATCGGAAGGTAGAGCGTGTCCTCTTCCATCTCCGCGCCCGAGGGCATCATCAACCCGCCGATCGACGAGCTCCTCGAGGCCACGGACTCGAAGTACAGCCTCGTGATCTACGCGGCCAAGCGGGCCCGCCAGATCAACGCTTACTACTCGCAGCTCGGCGAGGGCCTCCTCGAGTACGTCGGTCCCCTCGTGGACACCCACGTCCACGAGAAGCCGCTCTCGATCGCCCTGCGCGAGATCAACGCGGGGCTGCTGACCTCCGAGGCCATCGAGGGTCCGGCGCAGTAACACCGGCGGTATTATTTTCAGCCTCACGCTGACTTTTCCACAGGCCCGGCAGTCCGACTGTCGGGCCTGTGGTGTGTGATGGGTCGTACGCGACATCCGAGCCGGGGAGACGGGGAGAGACGGTGGACAAGCCCAAGGTCGTTCTGGGGGTCAGCGGCGGCATCGCCGCGTACAAGGCCTGTGAGCTGCTGCGCAGGTTCACGGAGTCGGGGCACGAGGTCCGGGTCGTCCCCACCGCCTCCGCGCTGCACTTCGTCGGCGCCGCCACCTGGTCCGCGCTGTCCGGCAACCCCGTGTCGACCGAGGTGTGGGACGACGTCCACCAGGTCCCGCACGTGCGCATCGGCCAGCACGCCGACCTGGTCGTCGTCGCCCCGGCCACCGCCGACATGCTCGCCAAGGCCGCCCACGGCCTCGCCGACGACCTCCTCACCAACACACTGCTCACCGCCCGCTGCCCGGTCGTCTTCGCCCCCGCCATGCACACCGAGATGTGGGAGCACCCGGCCACCCAGGAGAACGTGGCGACGCTCCGCCGACGCGGCGCCCTCGTGATCGAACCGGCCGTCGGCCGCCTCACCGGCGTCGACACCGGCAAGGGCCGGCTGCCCGACCCGGGCGAGATCTTCGAGGTCTGCCGCCGGGTGCTCGCCCGCGGTGTGCGCGAGCCGGACCTCGCCGGACGGCACGTCGTCGTCAGCGCCGGCGGCACCCGGGAGCCCCTCGACCCGGTCCGCTTCCTCGGCAACCGCTCCTCCGGCAAGCAGGGCTACGCCCTCGCCCGCACCGCCGCCGCCCGGGGCGCCCGCGTCACGCTGGTCGCGGCCAACCCGTCGCTGCCGGACCCGGCCGGCGTGGACGTGGTCCCGGTGGGCACGGCCGTGGAACTGCGCGAGGCGATGCTGCGCGCCGCGGCGGACGCCGACGCCGTCGTCATGGCCGCGGCGGTCGCGGACTTCCGGCCGGCGACGTACGCCGCCGGGAAGATAAAGAAGAAGGACGACCAGGAACCCGCGCCGATCACCCTGGTGCGCAATCCGGACATCCTCGCGGAGATCTCCACGGACCGGGCCCGCTCCGGACAGGTGGTCGTCGGCTTCGCCGCGGAGACCGACGACGTCCTCGCCAACGGCCGGGCGAAGCTGAAGCGCAAGGGCTGCGACCTCCTCGTGGTCAACGAGGTGGGGGAGCGCAAGACCTTCGGATCCGAGGAGAACGAGGCCGTGATCCTCGGCGCCGACGGCAGCGAGACCCCGGTGGCGCACGGCCCCAAGGAAGCCCTGGCCGAAACGGTGTGGGACCTCGTGGCGGAACGGCTCGGCTGAATGACTCATTCACTCCACCCGGCTCGCGAACCCCGCGCATTCGAGCGTGGCGGCCCTGGCCAAGGGTGCATCGTTCCAGGCAGAATGCCCGTGCCGCAGGTCACAGCCCTTCCGAGAGGCGAGACGGGTGGGCCCGTGGTGGAGTGCGACCGATAAACTGTTCTCGGACGTCGCCGGGTGCAGCTCCCCGTGCCGTCCACCAATGATCAGCCAGCAGCCGCTGCAACCCCAGGGAGCGTTGTGTCCCGTCGCCTGTTCACTTCGGAGTCCGTGACCGAAGGTCACCCCGACAAGATCGCTGACCAGATCAGCGACACGATTCTCGACGCGCTACTGCGTGAGGACCCGACCTCTCGGGTCGCCGTCGAAACCCTGATCACCACCGGTCTGGTGCACGTGGCCGGAGAGGTCACCACCAAGGCCTACGCGGACATCGCCAACCTCGTCCGCGGCAAGATCCTGGAGATCGGTTACGACTCCTCGAAGAAGGGCTTCGACGGCGCCTCCTGCGGCGTCTCGGTCTCGATCGGTGCCCAGTCCCCGGACATCGCGCAGGGCGTCGACACGGCGTACGAGAACAGGGTCGAGGGCGACGAGGACGAGCTGGACCGGCAGGGCGCCGGTGACCAGGGCCTCATGTTCGGCTACGCGTCCGACGAGACGCCGACCCTGATGCCGCTCCCGGTCTTCCTGGCGCACCGCCTGTCCAAGCGCCTGTCCGAGGTCCGCAAGAACGGCACGATCCCCTACCTGCGCCCGGACGGCAAGACGCAGGTCACCATCGAGTACGACGGCGACAAGGCCGTCCGGCTCGACACGGTCGTCGTCTCCTCCCAGCACGCGAGCGACATCGACCTGGAGTCGCTGCTCGCCCCCGACATCAAGGAATTCGTCGTCGAGCCCGAGCTCAAGGCGCTGCTGGACGACGGCATCAAGCTCGACACGGAGAACTACCGCCTCCTGGTCAACCCGACCGGCCGCTTCGAGATCGGCGGCCCGATGGGCGACGCCGGCCTGACCGGCCGCAAGATCATCATCGACACCTACGGCGGCATGGCCCGCCACGGCGGCGGCGCCTTCTCGGGCAAGGACCCGTCCAAGGTCGACCGCTCCGCCGCGTACGCGATGCGCTGGGTCGCCAAGAACGTCGTCGCCGCGGGCCTCGCCGCCCGCTGCGAGGTCCAGGTCGCGTACGCCATCGGCAAGGCCGAGCCGGTCGGTCTCTTCGTGGAGACCTTCGGCACCGCCAAGATCGACACCGAGAAGATCGAGAAGGCGATCGACGAGGTCTTCGACCTCCGTCCGGCCGCCATCATCCGTGACCTCGACCTGCTCCGCCCGATCTACGCCCAGACCGCGGCGTACGGCCACTTCGGCCGCGAGCTTCCCGACTTCACCTGGGAGCGCACGGACCGCGTGGAGGCGCTGCGGCAGGCAGCGGGGCTGTAAGGCGCCCGACGCGTCCCGCCCGACGGCACGTCGCGAGGCCCGGTGTCCCCGGTGGGGACGCCGGGCCTCGGCGTGTCCGCGCGCGGGCGGGGCGGGCACGTGGGGCGGCGGTGCGCGTCCGGGCACCGTCGTTTGTCAGTGCCGTCGTTTGTCAGTGCCGTCGTTTGTCAGTGGCCTTTGGTAGGAATGCAGGCGTGAGCAGCGAGAACGAACCGGCGGGCGGTGGCGCTCAGGACCCGCCGCCCGAGCAGCTCGCGCTCATCCGGGAGAGCGTGCGCGAGGCGAAGGCGCCGCGGGCCAAGCCGCGGACCTGGCGTGGAGCCGCGCTCGCCGGGGAACTGCCCGTCGCCCGGGTCCTCGTCGACAAGGGCGTACTCCACCTTGACAGGTACTTCGACTACGCCGTGCCCGAGGAGCTCGACGCCGACGCCCAGCCCGGCGTGCGGGTGCGGGTGCGGTTCGGGGCCGGGCGGCACCGGGTGCGGGACGGACGGCGCGAGGGCGGGGGGCTCATCGACGGCTTCCTCGTCGAGCGGCTCGCCGAGTCCGACTACTCGGGCCCCCTCGCCGCGCTGGCCCAGGTTGTCTCGCCCGAGCCGGTGCTCGACGAGGAGTTGCTGGGGCTCGCGCGGGCGGTCGCCGACCGGTACGCGGGCAGCCTCGCCGACGTGCTGCAACTCGCCGTACCACCGCGCAACGCGCGCGCCGAGAAGCGGACGTCACCCGAGCCGCTGCCCCCGCCGCCGGTGCCCGAGCCGGGGTCCTGGACGCGGTACGAGCAGGGGGCCGCGTTCGTGGCGGCCCTCGCCTCGGGGGGTACGCCACGCGCCGTGTGGAACGCGCTGCCCGGTCCGCGGTGGAGCGAGGAGCTGGCCCGGGCCGTGGCGGCGACGCTGGCCTCCGGCCGGGGCGCGCTCGTCGTCCTGCCCGACGGGAGGGCCGTCGCCCGCGCCGACGCCGCGCTGACCGCCCTGCTGGGCGAGGGACGGCACGCGGTGCTCACCGCCGACGCCGGACCCGAGAAGCGGTACGCGCAGTGGCTCGCGGTGCGCCGAGGGGCCGTACGGGCCGTCGTCGGGACCCGCGCCGCCATGTTCGCGCCGGTGCGGGACCTGGGGCTGGTCGCCCTCTGGGACGACGGCGACGACAGCCACAGCGAGCCGCACGCCCCGCAGCCGCACGCGCGCGAGGTGCTGCTGCTGCGCGCCGCCCAGGACAGGTGCGCCTTCCTGCTGGGCGGCTGGAACTGCACCGTGGAGGCCGCCCAGCTCGTGGAGACCGGCTGGGCCCGGCCACTGGTCGCCGCGCGGGAGCAGGTGCGGGCCGCCGCCCCGCTGGTGCGGACGGTGGGGGACCAGGACCTCGCCCGGGACGAGGCCGCCCGCGCCGCAAGGCTGCCGACCCTCGCCTGGCAGGCCGTCAGGGACGGGCTGCGGCACGGACCGGTGCTCGTGCAGGTGCCCCGGCGGGGCTATGTACCGCGGATGGCGTGCGCCGCGTGCCGGACGCCCGCGCGCTGCCGGCACTGCTCGGGGCCGCTGGAGGGGCAGGAGTCCGGGGCCGCGCTGCGGTGCGGCTGGTGCGGGCGCGAGGAGGGCGGGTGGCACTGCCCGGAGTGCGGGGCGTTCCGGTTGCGCGCCCAGATCGTGGGGGCCCGCCGCACCGCCGAGGAACTGGGGCGGGCGTTCCCGGCGGTGCCGGTGCGCACCTCGGGGCGCGAGCAGGTGCTGGACACCGTGCCGGAGACGCCCGCGCTGGTCGTGAGCACCCCGGGGGCCGAACCCGTCGCCGAGGGCGGCTATGCGGCGGCCCTGCTGCTGGACGGCTGGGCGATGCTCGGGCGGCCGGACCTGCGCGCCGGTGAGGACGCGCTGCGGCGCTGGCTGGCCGCCTCCGCGCTGGTGCGCCCGCAGAGCGCCGGGGGCACCGTCGTCGCGGTCGCCGAGCCGACCCTGCGGCCGGTGCAGGCGCTCGTGCGCTGGGATCCCGTCGGTCACGCGGTGCGGGAACTGGCGGAGCGGGCCGAGTTGGGCTTTCCGCCGGTGTCGCGGATGGCAGCCGTGGCGGGACCGGCGGAGGCGGTGGCCGCCTTCCTCGGCGCGGTCGAGCTGCCGCGCGAGGCGGAGGTGCTGGGTCCGGTGCCGCTGCCGGTCACGCCCGCGGGGCGTCCGCGGCGGGTGGGTGGGCCACCGCCCGGAGAGCACTGGGTGCGGGCGCTGGTCCGGGTGCCGCCGGGGCGCGGGGCGGCGCTGGCCGGTGCGCTGAAGGCCGCTCAGGTGGCGCGGGGGAGCGACGCGGCGGTCTGGGTGCGGATCGACCCGCCCGACATCGGGTGAGGGCGAACGCGGAGGCGTACACACGGCAGCCCGCCGTCCTCCCGCGTGAACGGGGCGGACAGCGGGCTGGTGGGCCGTCGCGGCTCCACCGTCGCGGCTGAGTTGTTGCGGCTCAGCTGTTGTGGCTCAGCCGTTGCGCGGGCCGGGGAAGGCCGTCGGCCGGACGTCGTCGCGCAGGGCCGGACTGCCCGCCGTCGGCTGGGTCGGCATGGACCGGGCGGCCGGGACCGTGGGCACGGTGGGGAGGCCGGGGCCCACGTTGACCGGGTGGGGGCCCGTCGGTTCCGGTGCGTGCTCGGGGGTCTCGGCGGGAGCCGCCTGGGTCGCGGCGCGGCGGGAGCCGTAGCGGCGGTGCACCGCCTGCTTGGTGACGCCGAGTGCGGAGCCCACCGCGTCCCACGAGAAGCCGAGCGAACGGTCGAAGTCCACGGCGGCCGTGACCAGGGTCTCGACGCTGTCCCGCAGCTCCTGGGCGAGACGGACCGTCGGGGCGGGGGCCCGCCCGTAGACGACGAAGCCCGTGGAGGGGCCGGAGCGGCGCGGGCGGTAGACGTTGCCCAACTGGGCGGTGAGGGTGCGCAGTGCGTCCACCTGCCGGCGGACCCGCTCGATGTCCCGCACCAGCAAGTGCAGGCTGGCCCGAGCCTGGGCGTCGTGGGTTGCGTGGTCGGCCATGAACAAGCCTCTCGAACCGGCGTTGAAAGGAATCGGGCCGCGCGGGCGGTCCGGTGGTCAACTCTTCCTTGACCAACGCGTGGGCGCTCCGGTGGTCACGGGGTGGGGGCGTGGCGGCATATGCGTGCGCCTGGGTTCGCGGGGTGTGCGCCTCGGCGTTCGGCCGTCGGCGGTGTTCTCTCCCACCCGCGCATCACCCGTTTCCAGTCGGTCGAGAGGCTCGGGTCTGCCGTAGGGGTGCGTCGCCGTCGGCGGCTGTCCGTCCGGGGGTGGGCTCGTAGACTGGGGCGCTGCCCGACATCCGCCCCGCCCGAGAGGCCCGTCCCACCCATGAAGCTCGTCTTCGCCGGTACCCCCGAGGTCGCCGTTCCCGCCCTGGACGCCCTGATCGCCTCCGGGCGCCACGAGGTGGCCGCCGTCGTCACGCGGCCCGACGCTCCGGCCGGGCGAGGGCGCCGTCTGGTCGCCTCTCCCGTGGCCGAGCGTGCGGAGGAGGCCGGCATCGAGGTGCTCAAGCCCGCGAAGCCGCGCGATCCGGAGTTCCTGGAGCGGCTGCGCGAGATCGCGCCGGACTGCTGCCCCGTCGTCGCCTACGGTGCGCTGCTGCCCCGCGTGGCCCTCGACGTGCCCGCCCGCGGCTGGGTCAACCTGCACTTCTCGCTGCTGCCCGCCTGGCGCGGCGCCGCTCCCGTGCAGCACGCGCTGATGGCGGGCGACGAGATCACGGGCGCGTCCACCTTCCTGATCGAGGAGGGCCTCGACTCCGGCCCCGTCTACGGGACGGTCACGGAGACCATCCGCTCCACCGACACCAGCGGCGACCTGCTGACCCGGCTCGCCTTCGCCGGCTCCGGGCTGCTCGCCGCCACCATGGACGGCATCGAGGACGGCAGCCTGAAGGCCGTACCGCAGCCGGCCGACGGCGTCACCCTCGCCCCGAAGATCACCGTCGAGGACGCCCGGGTCGACTGGACCGCCCCGGCGCTGCGCGTCGACCGGGTGGTGCGCGGCTGCACCCCGGCCCCCGGCGCCTGGACCACGTTCCGGGGCGAGCGGCTCAAGCTCGTGCAGGCCCTGCCCGCGCCCGACCGGACGGACCTCGCCCCGGGGCAGCTCGCCGCCGGCAAGAACAACGTGCACGTCGGCACCGGCTCCCACGCCGTCGAGCTGCTGTGGGTGCAGGCCCAGGGCAAGAAGCCGATGCGGGCCGCGGACTGGGCGCGCGGCGTGCGGATCACCGAGGGCGAGTCGCTCGGCGGCTGACCTGCGCCTGAGCAGCACCGCTCACCGGCCCGGCGTACGCTGGTGAGCGCACTTCATCCCACACCCGGAGCACCTTTTTCGTGAGCGAGCAGCCTCGTCGTCCCCGCAAGCCCGGCAAGCCGTACCGCAGGCCCCAGAAGGATCCCGTCCGCATCCTCGCCTTCGAGGCGCTCAGGGCCGTCGACGAGCGGGACGCGTACGCCAATCTCGTGCTTCCGCCGCTGCTGCGCAAGGCGCGGGAACGGGACGACTTCGACGCCCGGGACGCGGCCCTCGCCACCGAGCTGGTGTACGGGACGCTGCGCCGGCAGGGGACGTACGACGCGATCATCGCCGACTGCGTCGACCGGCCGCTGCGGGAGGTCGACCCGCCGGTGCTGGACGTGCTCGGCCTCGGTGTCCACCAGCTGCTCGGGACGCGGATCCCGAGCCACGCCGCCGTGTCCGCCACCGTGGAGCTGGCGCGGGTCGTGCTCGGCGACGGGCGCGCCAAGTTCGTCAACGCCGTGCTGCGCAAGGTCGCGCGGGACGATCTCGACGGGTGGCTGGAGCGGGTCGCCCCGCCCTACGACGAGGACCCCGAGGACCACCTCGCCGTCGTGCACTCGCATCCGCGCTGGGTCGTCTCCGCGCTGTGGGACTCGCTCGGCGGCGGCCGGTCCGGCATCGAGGGGCTGCTGGCCGCGGACAACGAGCGGCCCGAGGTCACCCTCGTCGCCCGCCCCGGACGGGCCACGGCCGACGAGCTGCTGGGCGAGGAGGCCGCCGTACCGGGGCGCTGGTCGCCGTACGCGGTGCGGTTGAGCGAGGGCGGCGAGCCCGGGGCCGTCGACGCCGTACGGGAGAACCGGGCCGGCGTGCAGGACGAGGGCAGCCAGCTCGTCGCGCTCGCGCTGGCCAACGCGCCCCTGGACGGGCCGGACCGGCGCTGGCTGGACGGATGCGCCGGGCCGGGCGGCAAGGCCGCGCTGCTCGGGGCCCTGGCCGCGGAGCGCGGTGCCTTCCTGCTCGCCTCCGAGAAGCAGCCGCACCGGGCCGGTCTTGTGGCCAAGGCACTGGACGGGAACCCGGGGCCGTACCAGGTGATCACGGCCGACGGGACCCGCCCGGCGTGGCGGCCGGGCGGCTTCGACCGCGTCCTGGTCGACGTGCCGTGCACCGGGCTCGGCGCCCTGCGCCGTCGGCCCGAGGCGCGCTGGCGGCGCCGTCCCGAGGACCTGGACGGGTTCGCCCCGCTCCAGCGCGGGCTGCTGCGCAGCGCCCTGGAAGCGGTGCGGGTCGGCGGCGTCGTCGGCTACGCGACGTGCTCGCCCCACCTCGCCGAGACCCGGGCCGTCGTCGCGGACGTCCTCAAGCAGTTCCCCGAAGCGGAACTCTTCGACGCCCGCCCCCTTCTTCCGGACGTCCCCGACCTCGGCGAGGGCCCCGACGTACAGCTGTGGCCTCACCTCCACGGCACGGACGCCATGTACCTCGCTCTGATCCGCCGCACCGCGTAACGCGCCCCAAAGGGGCGCGGGGAACTGCGCGACCAGCCACATACTGCCCGCAGCCGAAGAACAACCGCATCCCCCGGGGACCCGTCCCGTCCCACCCCCGGAGGGCATGGCAGTCTTGGGGCATGGCCGCGCAGATCAACCCCAGCATCCTGTCCGCCGACTTCGCCCGCCTCGCGGACGAGGCCGAGGCGGTCGGGGGAGCCGACTGGCTCCACGTCGACGTCATGGACAACCATTTCGTCCCCAACCTCACGCTCGGCGTGCCGGTCGTGGAGTCCCTGGCCAGGGCGACGGACACCCCGCTGGACTGCCACCTGATGATCGAGGCCCCCGACCGCTGGGCGCCCCAGTACGTGGAGGCGGGCGCCGGTTCCGTCACCTTCCACGTCGAGGCGGCCGCCGCGCCGGTGCGCCTCGCGCGGGAGATCCGGGCCAAGGGCGCCCGCGCCTCCATGGCGCTGAAGCCCGCGACGTCCATCGAGCCGTACGAGGATCTGCTCCCGGAACTCGACATGCTGCTGATCATGACGGTTGAACCGGGCTTCGGCGGGCAGGCGTTCCTCGACATCATGCTCCCGAAGATCCGGCGCACCCGTGAGTTGATCAAGAAGCACGGCCTGGAGCTGTGGCTCCAGGTCGACGGCGGGGTGTCGGCATCGACGATCGAGCGGTGCGCCGACGCCGGCGCCGACGTCTTCGTCGCGGGTTCCGCCGTGTACGGGGCGTCCGACCCGGCCGAAGCGGTACGTGCATTGCGCACGCAGGCCGAGGCGGCGACCGCCAAGGCGTCCTGGGCGTGCGACCACTGAGGAACAGAACGTGAACGGCTCCCATCAGGGCTGATCAAGTGCGCCGAATCTGCAAGGATGAACGGCGTATCCAGAGTGTGAACAGCAGTGAGGAGATCGCCGTGTCGGGTATGTCGGCGGGCCGTTCAGCCATGCGGATGGGACCCGCTGAGCTGGTCCAGGCGGCGGCCATGGCCCGCCGCTTCTACCTCGAGGGCAAGTCCAAGATCCAGATCGCGGAGGAGTTCGGCGTCAGCCGCTTCAAGGTGGCCAGGGTCCTCGAGACCGCCCTCGAGAGAGACCTAGTACGAATCGAGATCCGGGTGCCGGCCGAGCTGGACGCCGAGCGCTCGGACGCCCTGCGGGCCCGCTACGGGCTCAGGCACGCCGTCGTGGTGGAGTCCCCGGCCGACGCCGAGGAGACGCCCGACCCGGAGAACCTGGGAGAGGTGGCCGCCGACCTGCTCGGCGAGCTGGTCAACGAGGGTGACGTGCTGGGCCTGGCCTGGGGCCGGTCCACCATCCACATGGCGGCGGCGCTCGACCGGCTGCCGCCGTGCACGGTGGTGCAGCTGACGGGCGTGTACGACGCCGGGACCGCCGAGCGCGGCTCGGTCGAGGCCGTGCGCCGCGCCGCCCAGGTGTCGGGTGGCGACGCCCACCCCATCTACGCGCCGATGCTGCTGCCGGACGCGGCCACCGCACAGGCGCTGCGCCACCAGACCGGGATCGCCCGGGCCTTCGAGTACTTCGACAAGGTCACGGTCGCCTGCGTCTCCATCGGCTCCTGGGAGCCCGGCATCTCGACGGTGCACGACATGCTCAGCGACGAGGAGCGCGCGCACTACGCCTCGCTCGGTGTCGCCGCCGAGATGTCCGCGCACCTCTTCGACGCCGAGGGGCGCCGGGTCGGCCGGGACCTGGGAGAGCGGTGCATCACGGTCAAGGCCGACCAGCTTCGCCGTATCCCCGAGGTCGTGGCGATCGCGGGAGGGGCGCGCAAGGCGGCGGCCATCGACGCGGTGCTGCGCTCCGGTCTGGTCACCAGCCTGGTGACGGACACGTCGGCCGCGGACTACCTGATGACGGTGGGCTCGGCGCCGAAGTCGACGCTCAACCGGACGGATCCGGACGGCATCTGACGGCGCATCGGGCGATCGGGCGCGGGCGATCGGGCGACGGGCGATCAGGCGATCAGCAGAGGGAGAAGGGCGCGACATGAACGAGGACCCCGCGGGACGGCTCGTGGTCACGCTGGACCTCGCCGGGGTCACGGACAAGGCGGGCCTGATGGACCGCTGCGCCCGTGACCTGGCGCTGCCCGACTGGTTCGGCCGGAACTGGGACGCGCTCGCCGACTCCCTCGCCGACCCCTCCGTCTGGCCCGAGGAGGCGGCGGAGCGAGGGCTGGTCCTCGTCGTGCGGGGCTGGCGGGAGTACGCCGAGGCGCGGCCGGACGAGTGGTCCGTCGCCGAGGAGGTCTTCGCCGAGGCGACGGACCGCGGTCCGGGGCTCTTCGTGACCCTCGGCCCTGGAGGATCCTCCAAGGAGGTCGCTGACCAGCCTGGATGATCTGCCCGGGGGTTATCGGTCATCGGTCATGGGAGAATGAAGTACGTGCTCTTTCCCCCTGGCTGACCTGTCCGGGGGCCACCTCTGATCGACTGGGATGTGCAGCACGTGCGTTTCCTGAATGACATCCAGCCCTCGTACGACCTGACGTACGACGACGTGTTCATGGTGCCGAGCCGCTCCGCCGTGGGCTCCCGGCAGGGCGTGGACCTCGGCTCCCCGGACGGTACGGGCACCACCATCCCGCTCGTCGTCGCCAACATGACCGCCATCGCGGGGCGCCGCATGGCCGAGACGGTGGCCCGGCGCGGCGGCCTGGTGGTCATCCCGCAGGACATCCCGATCGAGGTCGTCACCGACGTCGTCTCCTGGGTGAAGAGCCGCCACCACGTCCTGGACACCCCGATCGTGCTGGCCCCGCACCAGACCGTCGCCGACGCGCTGTCCCTGCTGCCCAAGCGCGCGCACAACGCCGGTGTCGTCGTCGACGCGGACCACAAGCCGATCGGCGTGGTCACCGACACCGACCTGACCGGCGTGGACCGCTTCACCCAGCTCGAAGAGGTCATGTCCAAGGACCTGATCCTCATCGACGCGGACATGGACCCGCGCGAGGCCTTCAACACCCTCGACACCGCCAACCGCCGCTACGCGCCCGCCGTCGGCAAGGACGGCCGCCTCGCCGGCATCCTGACCCGCAAGGGCGCCCTGCGCGCCACGCTGTACACCCCGGCGACCGACGCGAACGGCAGGCTCCGCATCGCCGCCGCCGTCGGCATCAACGGCGACGTGGCGGGCAAGGCCGAGCAGCTCCTCGACGCGGGCGTGGACACCCTCGTCATCGACACCGCGCACGGCCACCAGGAGTCGATGATCGGCGCCGTCAAGGTGGTGCGCGACCTCGACCCGCAGGTCCCGATCGTCGCGGGCAACATCGTCTCCGCCGAGGGCGTGCGCGACCTGATCGAGGCGGGCGCCGACATCATCAAGGTCGGCGTCGGACCCGGTGCCATGTGCACCACCCGCATGATGACCGGCGTTGGCAGGCCGCAGTTCTCCGCGGTCCTGGAGTGCGCCGCCGAGGCGAAGAAGTACGGCAAGCACGTGTGGGCCGACGGCGGCATCCGCCACCCGCGCGACGTGGCGATGGCCCTCGCGGCCGGTGCGTCCAACGTCATGGTCGGCTCCTGGTTCGCGGGCACGTACGAGTCCCCGGGCGACCTCCAGCACGACGCCAACGGCCGCCCCTACAAGGAGTCGTTCGGCATGGCCTCCGCCCGCGCGGTGCGCAACCGCACCTCCGAGGAGTCGGCCTACGACCGGGCCCGCAAGGCGCTGTTCGAGGAGGGCATCTCCACCTCCCGGATGTTCCTCGACCCGACCCGCCCGGGCGTCGAGGACCTGATCGACTCGATCATCGCGGGCGTCCGCTCCTCCTGCACCTACGCCGGTGCCGCCTCCCTGGAGGAGTTCGCCGAGAAGGCCGTCGTCGGCATCCAGAGCGCCGCGGGCTACGCCGAGGGCAAGCCGCTGCACGCCAGCTGGAGCTGAGCGCGCCTGAGTCCGGATATCGTCAGGACGGCTTGACGTCAAGCCGCCCTGACGCGACGCTGGGCGCATGACGACACCGCAGAGCATCGAGCCGCAGTACACCCTGCTGACCGCCGTGGCCCGTCTCGACGAGCTGCGCACGCGTGAGTCCCTGGCCGGTGACGGCAGCGACGAAGAGGCCCTCGACCGCACCCAGCTCCTCGAACTGCTCGCGCTGAGCGAGGTGGTGGCCCGCAAGGCGGCCTACGGGCGCCAGCTCACCGTCCGGTCGGCCCGGGAGGCCGGCGCCTCCTGGTCGCAGATCGGGGCCGCGCTGGGCACCAGCAAGCAGGCCGCCTGGGAGGCGCACCTGCGCTGGATCGACGCCCAGGAGGCCGCCTGCGGCCGGCCCGGAGAGATCGGGTTCGACGCGGCGGACGCGGCTGAGGCACGGGCGACCGCGGGCGAGCCGGACGGCCGCTGACCAGGGCCGATCCCCCGCCCACCGACCCCCGTACGCAACGCTCCACAGCCTCCGCGCAACGAACACGCGCCCCGCCCCGGTGAACGCAACGATCGTGCGGAGATGCGCAAGGTTGCTGCATTACCGAGGGCCCGCACCCCTCGTAGTGTTCTGCGCTGTACGTGGCGTGGCGGGGACTCCGCTCGGTGGGTTCCCGCTCTTCACGAGCGTGCCCGCCGGTCCCCGCCGCTCCAGAGCCCGCCGCGAGCCCGTCCGCTCACACCGACGGGCGCGACCGGCAGCGACAAAGGAGTCAACGCGTGCTCGACCAAGGCGCACCCCCGCACCACGACGGACCGGCCACCCCCTCGTCCCCGGGCCTGGCCGCGCGCCTCATGCGCCGCAAACCCGTGGAACGGCTGGTCGCCGAGGGCGGCCAGGGCGAGGGCGGCACCCTCCGCCGCTCCCTCGGCCTGTGGCAGCTCACGATGATCAGCATCGGCGCCACCCTCGGCACCGGCATCTTCGTCGTCCTCGGCGAAGCCGTCCCGAAGGCCGGCCCGGCCGTCACCCTCTCCTTCGTCATCGCCGGCCTCACGGCACTCTTCTCGGCGCTGTCCTACGCCGAGCTGGCCGGCACCATCCCGGTCGCCGGCTCCTCGTACTCGTACGCCTACGCCACCATGGGTGAGCTGGTCGCCTGGATCTGCGGCTGGTGCCTGGTCCTGGAGTACGGCGTGTCGGTCGCCGCCGTCGCCGTCGGCTGGGGCGAGTACCTCAACGAACTCCTCGACGGCACCATCGGCGTCACCATCCCGGCCGCGCTGTCGGCCCCGCCCGGCGACGGCGGCATCTTCAACCTGCCCGCGCTGATCGTCGTGCTCCTCGCCATGACCTTCCTGCTGGGCGGTGCCCGCGAGTCCGCCCGGGCCAACACGATCATGGTCGTCGTCAAGATCGCCGCGCTGGTGCTGTTCTGCGCGATCGGCGTGCAGGGCTTCCGTTCCGGCAACTACGAGAACTTCATGCCGCTCGGCATGGCCGGCGTCAGCGCGGCCGGTGCGACGCTCTTCTTCTCGTACATCGGCTTCGACGCCGCCTCCACCGCCGGTGAGGAGGCCAAGAACGCCCAGCGCGACCTGCCCCGGGCGATCATGCTGTCCCTGATCATCGTCACGGTGCTGTACGTCCTCGTCGCGGCCGTCGCCGTCGGCGCCAGGCCCTGGCGGACCTTCACCGACTCCGAGGCCTCCCTCGCCCAGATCATGACCGACGTCACCGGGCAGGAGTTCTGGGGCACCCTGCTGGCGTTCTGCGCGGTCGTCGCCATCGCCAGCGTCGTCCTGACCGTGCTGTACGGCCAGACCCGCGTCCTGTTCGCCATGTCCCGCGACGGGCTCGTGCCCAAGGTGTTCTCCCGCGTCCACCCGAAGAGCGGCGCGCCCCGGGCCAACACGCTGATCGTCTCCCTGTTCTGCGGCGTCCTGGCCGCCGCGATCCCGCTCGGGCAGCTCGCCGACGCCACCAGCATCGGCACCCTCTTCGCCTTCGCCCTGGTCAACGTGGCCGTCGTGGTGCTGCGCCGGACCCGTCCGGACATGCACCGCACCTTCCGGGTGCCGCTGGCACCGGTCCTGCCGGCGCTGGGCTTCGCCTTCTGCGTCTGGATGATGGGCAGCCTGTCCACCGTCACCTGGGTGGTCTTCGGTGTCTGGATGGCCGTCGGGCTCGTGTTCTACTTCGTGTACGGCCATCGTCGTTCCCGGCTCGCCACGCCGGACACCTCGGAAGCCCAGAAGCAGCAGTAGCTCCAGCAGCTCCAGAAACGAAGTGAACCACCCGCAGTGCTGAACGATCTCGACGAACGCATCGTGCACGCCCTCGCCGAGGACGCCCGCCGCTCCTACGCGGACATCGGGCAGTCGGTCGGCCTGTCCGCGCCCGCCGTGAAACGGCGCGTGGACCGGCTGCGCGCCACCGGAGCCATCACCGGATTCACCGTACGGGTCGATCCCGCCGCGCTCGGCTGGGAGACCGAGGGATTCGTCGAGATCTTCTGCCGCCGCAACACCTCGCCGGAGACCATCCAGCGGGGCCTGGAGCGCTACCAGGAGGTCGTGGCCGCGTCCACCGTCACCGGGGACGCGGACGCGGTCGCCCAGGTCTTCGCCTCCGACATGCGGCACTTCGAACGGGTACTGGAGCGGATCGCCGGGGAGCCGTTCGTGGAGCGGACCCGGTCCGTGCTGGTGCTGTCGCCGCTGCTGCGACGCTTCTCGTCGGGGTCACCCACGTAGTCGGTGGGCCCGGGCAGTGGGTGGGCCCGGGTAATCGGTGGGCAGCGGGGCGTGTGCCGTCTAGCATCGGTGTCATGACCTGGCGACATTGATCCACCAGCAGCGCCTCCTCCCGAGGGCCGCCTCGGACGCCGTACCTCCGGTGTCCGATCCGCCCCCTCGGGAAGGCCTCATGACTCTCTCACCCGAACGTGCCCCCGCCACCGCCGGTACCCGGCGGTTGACGCGCACGCTGTACGGCTCCGCGTTCTGCGACGAGTTCGTCCTGCTGTACCCGGTGTACGCGCTGCTGTTCAGCGACACCGGTCTGTCCGTCTGGCAGATGTCCTCCCTGTTCGCCGTGTGGTCGCTGACCAGCGTGGTTCTGGAGGTGCCCTCCGGCGCCTGGGCCGACGCCGTCTCCCGGCGGCTGCTGCTGGTGCTGGGCCCGCTGCTCACCGCCGCCGGGTTCGCCCTGTGGGTGCTCGTGCCCTCCTACGGCACCTTCGCGCTCGGCTTCGTGCTGTGGGGCGCCGGGGGAGCGCTCGGCTCGGGAGCGTTGGAGGCGCTGGTCTACGACGAACTGGACCGGGTCGGCGCCGCCGACCGGTACGCCCGCGTCATGGGCCGGGCCCGGGCGGTCGGCATCACCGCGACGATGACCGCGATGGGCCTGGCCGGACCGGTCTTCGCCTGGGGCGGCTACGAGGCGGTGGGCGCGGCGAGCGTGCTGGTCTGCCTGGCCGGGGCGGTCGTGGCGACACGCTTCCCCGAGCACCGCAAGCCCTCCGCCGACGCCGACCGATGGTCCGCGACCCTGCGCGCCGGACTCGCGGAGGCCCGTACCGACCGGTCCGTGCGCGGCGCGCTGCTCCTCGTCCCGGCCGTGACCGCGGTGTGGGGCGCGCTCGACGAGTACACGCCGCTGCTGGCACGCGACACCGGCGTGGCGCAGGAGACCGTCCCCTGGCTGCTGCTGGTGATCTGGGCCGGTGCCACGGCCGGCAGCCTGCTGGCCGGTGCCGCCGCACGCCTGACCACGACCGGGTTCGCCGCCCTGCTCACCGGCTCGGCGCTGGCCCTGGCCGTGGGCGCCGCGGCGGGCACTCCGGTGGCCCTGGTCCTGGTCGCACTTGCCTTCGGCGGCTTCCAGCTGGCGACCGTGCTGGCCGACGCCCGCCTCCAGGAGCGCATCGAGGACACCGGCCGGGCCACGCTGACCTCGGTCGCCGGCCTCGGCACCGAGCTGGGCACCCTCGCGACCTACGGGGCGTACGCGGTGGCCGCCACGGCGACGGGGCACGGCACCGCGTTCGCGCTGTCCGCGGTGCCGTATCTGCTGACGGCGCTGCTGCTGGCCACCGCCGCCCGCACTACAGCCGCGGCTGCCAGGGCACGACCTCGAAGTCGCCGGTCCCCTTCCTGACCTTCTCGAAGGGCGCCGAGGACACGCACCGGGGCAGCTCCGCGCCCTCCGCGGGGCTGCCCGTCGCGGCCCAGCTGTAGCCGAGGCGGTCGTGGCGGCCGAGGTCGTGGACCGTGACGCCGACCCGCCTGCCCTCGGCGCCGGGCAGGTCGGAGTCGGTGATCACACCGGAGACGACGGCCACGTCACCACCGGTCAGCAGGCAGTCGACTTCGGCCTTCGCCCGGGCGCCCTCGCCGTTCAGGTAGTGGCTGAACTCGAACGTTCCGGTGGCCTTGAGCGGGTCGTCGTTGTCCCCGGCCGCCAGGTGCGCGTCGAAGGAGAAGGTGATGTCGTCCCCGGCCGACCGGTACAGCTTGGCGGTGCCGGTGAGCGCGGCGGCCTCCCTCGGCGGCCGCTCCTCGTGGGGGCCGGAGGCGACCGCGGCGCCCGTCGTGACGGCGGTGAGCAGCAGTGCGGCACAGAGTGCGGCGGTCATCGTACGGCGTTTCATGGCGGTCCCCTCCACAGGCGGAACATGGCGAACTGGATGCCCACCACTGTTCCGGCGCCGCGCTCCCGCCACATCGCGCTCAGGGCGGGAACGCCCTCCGCCGCGCGGCGGGGGAGGAGGGGCACGATCTGCCTCTCAGGAAGGAGCCGCGGGCCCGGCAGCCGGCGGGCGTGAGCACGCGGCGGTGGTCCAGGGCCGCCCGGCTGTGCGGGGCGCACAACGAATCGCCGTGGGGTGCCCGGCGAACGCAACGATCCGCTCACCGGCGCGCAACAGGTCCTTCTTGTCCGGCCGAGCCCGCGACCGTACCGTCTATCTGGCCCCCCGACCCCCCTCCCACCGGTGAGGATCACGCATGCGCACCGCCCTGCTCCAGAGCTCCGGCCGGCCCGGCTCCACCGCCGAGAACCTCAAGGTCCTCGACGAGGCCGCGGGCCGGGCCGCCGCCGCGGGGGCGGGGCTGCTGGTCACCGCCGAACTGTTCCTGACCGGGTACGCGATCGGTGACGACGTCGCCGTCCTCGCCGAGCCGGCCGACGGCGACTCCGCCGACGCCGTGGCGGAGATCGCCGTACGCCACGGTCTCGCCGTCGCGTACGGCTACCCGGAGCGCGCGGGCGAGAGTGTCTTCAACTCCGTCCAACTGATCTCCGCCGACGGCACCCGAGTGGCGAACTACCGCAAGACCCACCTCTTCGGCTGCTTCGAGCGCGACCACTTCACGCCCGGCGAGCAGCCCGTCGTCCAGGCCGAGCTGGACGGGGTGACCGTCGGCCTGATGATCTGCTACGACGTGGAGTTCCCGGAGAACGTCCGCGCCCACGCCCTGGCCGGCACCGACCTGCTGCTCGTCCCGACCGCGCAGATGCACCCGTTCCAGTTCGTCGCCGAGTCCGTCGTGCCGGTGCGGGCCTTCGAGAACCAGATGTACGTGGCGTACGTCAACCGCGTCGGCCGGGAGGGCGAGTTCGAGTTCGTCGGCCTGTCCGTACTCGCCGGACCCGACGGGACCGCCCGTGCCCGGGCCGGGCGCGCCGAGGAACTGGTCCTCGGCGACGTCGACCCGGTCCTCCTCGCCGCGTCCCGCGAGGCCAACCCGTACCTGAAGGACCGCCGCCCCGGCCTCTACGGGCCCCTCGTCTGAGTCCCGGGCCCCGAGCCCCCACCCCCGTTCCACCTGTGCAAGGAGCCCGTACCCCATGACGTCCACCGTGCCCAACGCGATCGAGCACGCAGACGAGCAGCAGCCGCCGATCACCATGTTCGGGCCGGACTTCCCGTACGCGTACGACGACTTCCTCGCGCACCCGGCGGGTCTCGGCCAGATACCCGCGACCGAGCACGGCACCGAGGTCGCGGTCATCGGCGGCGGGCTGTCCGGCATCGTGGCCGCCTACGAGCTGATGAAGATGGGCCTCAAGCCCGTCGTCTACGAGGCCGACGAGATCGGCGGGCGACTGCGGACCGTGGGGTTCGACGGGTGCGACCCCGCCCTGACCGCCGAGATGGGCGCGATGCGCTTCCCGCCGTCCTCCACCGCCCTCCAGCACTACATCGACCTGGTGGGACTGGAGACCCGGTCGTTCCCCAACCCCCTCGCCGAGGCGACGCCCTCGACCGTCGTCGACCTCAAGGGCGAGTCGCACTACGCCGAGACGCTGGACGACCTGCCCCAGGTCTACCGTGACGTCGCCGACGCCTGGGCGAAGTGCCTCGAAGAGGGCGCCGACTTCTCCGACATGAACCGCGCCCTGCGCGAGCGCGACGTCCCGCGCATCCGCGAGATCTGGGCGAAGCTGGTCGAGAAGTTCGACAACCAGACCTTCTACGGCTTCCTCTGCGACTCGGAGGCCTTCAAGTCCTTCCGCCACCGCGAGATCTTCGGCCAGGTCGGCTTCGGCACCGGCGGCTGGGACACCGACTTCCCCAACTCCATCCTGGAGATCCTCCGCGTCGTCTACACCGAGGCCGACGACCACCACCGCGGCATCGTCGGCGGCTCCCAGCAACTGCCGCTGCGGCTCTGGGAGCGCGAGCCGGAGAAGATCGTCCACTGGCCCCACGGCACCTCGCTGAAGTCCCTGCACCTGGACGGCGACCCGCGCCCGGCGGTGACCCGGCTCACCCGCACCGCCGGCAACCGCATCACCGTGACCGACGCCGACGGCGACATCCGCACCTACCAGGCGGCGATCTTCACCGCCCAGTCCTGGATGCTGCTGTCGAAGATCGCCTGCGACGACTCGCTGTTCCCGATCGACCACTGGACGGCGATCGAGCGCACCCACTACATGGAGTCCAGCAAGCTCTTCGTGCCGGTCGACCGGCCCTTCTGGCTGGACAAGGACGAGGTCACGGGCCGGGACGTCATGTCGATGACGCTCACCGACCGCATGACCCGCGGCACCTACCTCCTCGACGACGGACCCGACAAGCCCGCCGTCATCTGCCTCTCCTACACCTGGTGCGACGACAGCCTGAAGTGGCTCCCGCTGTCCGCGAACGAGCGGATGGAGGTCATGCTCAAGTCGCTCGGCGAGATCTACCCGAAGGTCGACATCAGGAAGCACATCATCGGCAACCCGGTGACGGTCTCCTGGGAGAACGAGCCCTACTTCATGGGCGCGTTCAAGGCCAACCTGCCCGGGCACTACCGCTACCAGCGGCGCCTGTTCACGCACTTCATGCAGGAGGAACTGCCCGAGGACAAGCGGGGCATCTTCCTCGCCGGCGACGACATCTCCTGGACGGCCGGCTGGGCCGAGGGCGCCGTCCAGACCGCGCTGAACGCGGTCTGGGGCGTCATGCACCACTTCGGCGGGGAGACCGACTCGACCAACCCGGGCCCGGGTGACGTCTACGACGAGATCGCGCCGGTCGAGCTGCCCGAGGACTAGTCGTCGCCGACTAGATCCCGTTCGCCCGCGCCTTCTCGTACACCTCGGCGGCGATGTCCTTCAGCTCCTCGGCATCCCGTGCCGTGCTCTGGAAGTCGAGGAGGATCTCGTCCAGGCCGATCTCGGCGTGCGCGGCGAGGTCCTCGACGATCTGGTCGACGTCACCGTGGAAGGGGCGTCGACCGGAGGGGTCCTGGGGCGCCTTCCGGTAGCGGGCGTTGACCCGCAGCACCGTCCGGATCGGCTCCGTACGGCCGCGCTCGGCGGCCAGGTCCCGCAGCTGCCGCCACTGCTCGGCGACGGCCTCGGCGCCGAGGGCGTTCGGCAGCCAGCCGTCGGCGTGGTCGACCAGCCGGCGCCGGGCCCTGCCGCTGCCCGCCGCCAGCAGGACCGGGATCGGCCGGGCGGGCTTGGGGCCGACCACGGCGGAGGCGATCTTCGTGAACTCACCGTCGTACACCACGGGGTCCGGCCCCCAGACCGCGCGGCACACCTCGATCAGCTCGTCCAGGGCCCGCCCGCGCTCGGCGAAGGGCCGCACGGACGCCGCCGCGTACTCGTCGTGGGACCAGCCCGTGCCGAAGCCGGCGACGACCCGGCCGCCGCTCGCCGCGTCCAGCGAGGCCAGCGCCTTCGCCAGCTGGAACGGGACGTGCAGCGGGGCGACCAGGACGCTGGAGCCCAGCTCCGCCCGCTCGGTGGCGGCGGCGGCGAGGGTCAGGGTGACCAGCGGCTCCGCCACGTTCCGGTACTCGTCCGGCCAGGGGAGGCCCTCGATGCCGTACAGCCCCTGGGTGGCGGGCTCGGGGAACAGGGCCCGCTCGAAGACCCACAGGCTTTCGTAGCCCAGTCGTTCCGCCGTGCGGGCCACGTCGGGGACGTCCTTGCCGAGGTCGTACTGCCGCATCTGGGGGAGGCCGAGTCCGAGCCGGGTCGTCATGCCTGGGTGCTCCTTCGCAGTCGGGGTGCGATGCTGCATGGTGCCCAAGGGTTCAACGTACAGCGATCGCACGGGAGTTCCGGGAGCGCGCGCCGGGAGCGCCGGACGGATCAGTCCGGCAGTGGGGTGAGCAGCATGCGGCCCGCGAAGCCCACCGCCGCGTCCAGCCGTTCGGTGAACTCCCCGGCGACGTCGGGCAGCCGGCGCAGCGCCCACAGCGCGCGGGCCGCCGCCCAGGTGGCGTCGCGGGCGCGCTCCAGGCTCCAGGAGCCGAGCAGATGGGTCAGCGGGTCGGCGATCTGCAGGAGGTCGGGACCCGGCATCAGCTCGTCGCGGATGCGCTCCTCCAGCGACACGAGGAGATCACCCACCCGGTCGAACTCGTCCTCCAGCTCGACGGGTTCGCAGCCGAGCGTACGACAGGTGTCCACCACGGCCAGCGCGAGATCGTGGCCGATGTGCGCATTGATGCCCGCCAGCGCGAACTGCAGCGGCCGTACGCCGGGATGGCGGCGGAACTGGAACAGGGGCCGCCAGCAAGCGGGCGGCCGGTGCCCGTCCTCCAGCGCGTCGAGGGCGGCCAGGTAGCGCTCCGCGAACCGCACGTCCAGCGCGGTCGCCGCCCGGGCGTCCGGGAAGCGACCGGTGTCGATGTGCCGGTCGACCGCCTCCGTGACGACCAGGTAGACGCGGTTGAAGACGGCCACCCCGTCCCGCGCGGGCAGCGTCGTGTCGAGGGCGCGCATCCGGGAGAGGACCGTGTCGACCGTCCGGACGGCCGCCGGGACTTGTTCGCAGTGCGCCATGGCGGCAGGTTCGCAGCTTTAGGCTGGCGGGAGTGCCGGCGGGCCCGACGCTTCCCCAGAACGGGGGAACGCGCCCGCCGTGCGGGGGAGGGGGAACCATACGTGTCAGGCCTTCGTGCCCGGCGCCTGGCCGCTCGCAGGGTCGAGCGCAGACGTGCCGCCCGCCGGAGCGCGATGGTCGCGGCGGCGTCCGTCGTGGTCGCGGTGGGCACCGTGACCGGCATGCTGTCCGCGCTCGGCGACGACGGCGGCGGGGCGGACGAGGCCCGTCCGGAGGTGACGCGGTCACCGCGGCTGCAGTCCCTGCCCGTCGTGCCGTCCCCGTCGGCCTCCGCCTCGCCCTCCCCGTCGGCGAGCAAGGCGAGTCCCAGTCCCTCACAGAAGAAGAAGTCCGAGAAGCCCGAGAAGGCCGGGAAGGAGAAGCCCCGGGCCGCCGCGGCCTCCACCCGGCTCTACCGGCACCCCGAGTCCCAGGTCCTCGACTGGGTCCGGACCCACCCCGGCGACCCGCGCCAGGACGTCATCCGGTCCCGGATAGCCGACCATCCGGCCGCCGTGTGGTTCGCCGACTACACGCCCGCGACCATCACCTCCCGGGTCCGCGCCGTCACCTCGGGCGGCGCCGAGGCGGGCCGGGTGCCGGTCGTCGTGCCGTACGCGATACCCGACCGCGACTGCGGCGGCCACTCCCAGGGCGGCGCGCCCGACCTCGACGCCTACGACGACTGGATCGACCGCTTCGCCGCCGGGCTCGGCTCCGGCGATGTCATCGTCGTACTGGAGCCCGACTCGGTCGCCCAGGCGGAGTGCATGTCCGCCGGTGAGCGTGGAGACCGCTTCGCCTCGCTGGCCCGAGCGGGGCGCGTGCTGAAGGACGCCAACCCGAACGCCCGGGTCTACTTCGACGCGGGGCACTCCGGCTGGCACGCGCCCGCCAAGCAGGCGAGCTGGCTCAAGCAGGCGGGCGCCGCCTCGGCCGCCTCCTCCGACGGCATCTTCAGCAACGTCTCCAACTTCCACGCCACCGCCGACGAGGTCGCCTACGACCGAGCGGTCCTCGACGCCCTCGGCGGCCCCGCGAGCCTGGGCGCCGTCATCGACACCAGCCGCAACGGCAACGGCGCCCCCTCCGACGGCGAGTGGTGCGACCCGGACGGCCGCAAGCTCGGCCGCGCACCGACCTTGAGCACCGGCATGGGGCGCGTCGACGCCTACCTGTGGGTCAAGCTGCCCGGGGAGTCGGACGGCTGCAAGGGCAAGCCGGGCACGTTCACGCCGTCCTACGCCTACGACTTGGCGCGCTGAGACCCGCCGCCGGACCCGTCGCCGCCGTCACCGCTGTCCCCGTCACCGCTGTCCCCGGTCTTCTCGTCGTACGACGACGTGCCCTCGTCCAGCAGCGGCGCTTGCGTCTTGAGGTGGGCCGGGGCGAAGGCCCGCAGCGCGTGGTAGCCGGTGATGACGACCACGGTGCCGAGCGCGATGCCGCTGAGGGAGAAGGTGTCGGTGAACTCCATGCTGACGTTGCCGACGCCGATGATGATGCCCGCGGCGGCCGGCACCAGGTTCAGCGGGTTGCGCAGGTCCACGTCGGCGTTGATCCAGATCTGCGCGCCGAGCAGACCGATCATGCCGTAGAGGATGACCGTGATGCCGCCGAGCACACCGCCGGGGATCGCGGCCACGACCGCGCCGAACTTCGGGCAGAGGCCGAAGAGGAGGGCGAAGCCCGCGGCGGCCCAGTACGCCGCCGTCGAGTAGACGCGGGTCGCCGCCATCACGCCGATGTTCTCGGAGTACGTGGTGTTGGGCGGGCCGCCGACCGCGGTGGACAGCATCGAGCCGACGCCGTCCGCGGAGATCGCCGTGCCCAGCTTGTCGTCGAGCGGGTCGCCGGTCATCTCGCCGACCGCCTTGACGTGCCCGGCGTTCTCCGCGACCAGCGCGATGACGACCGGCAGGGCCACCAGGATCGCCGACCACTCGAAGCTCGGCCCGTGGAAGGACGGCAGCCCGATCCAGTCGGCCTGGCCCACGGCCGAGAAGTCCAGCCGCCAGTGGTCGGTGAGCTTGCCGCTGCCGTCCACCGAGTGGATCCTGCCGAAGATCCGGTCGAGGACCCAGGAGAGCACGTACCCGAAGACCAGCCCCAGGAAGATCGCGATCCGGGACCAGAAACCGCGCAGGCAGACCACGGCCAGGCCGGTGAACAGCATCACCAGCAGCGCCGTCCACTGGTCCTGCGGCCAGTAGGTGGACGCGGTGACCGGGGCCAGGTTGAAGCCGATCAGCATGACCACCGCGCCGGTGACGACGGGCGGCATCGCGGCGTGGATGATCCGCGCCCCGAACCGCTGCACGGCGAGACCCACCAGGAACAGCGCGGCGCCGACGACCAGCACCGCGCCGGTCACCGTGGCACTGGTGCCGCCCTGGGCGCGGATCACCGCGGCGACGCCGACGAAGGAGAGCGAGCAGCCGAGGTAGCTGGGCACCCGGCCGCGGGTGGCGAGCAGGAAGATGACGGTCGCCACGCCCGACATCATGATCGCGAGGTTGGGGTCCAGGCCCATCAGGACCGGAGCCACGAAGGACGCCCCGAACATGGCCACCACGTGCTGGGCGCCGAGCCCGGCCGTACGGGGCCACGAGAGCCGTTCGTCGGGGCGGACCACCGCTCCGGGTGCGGGCGTGCGCCCGTCACCGTGCAGCTTCCAGCGCACGCCGAGGTCCATGGTGAGGTTTCGCTTTCTCTGTACGTGAGGACTGTCCGCACCATTGTCGGGGGTACCGGACGGTCCCACGTCCCGCGCCCCCTCGCTGACCAGCACCTTCCCGGCGACCGCCGCTGAGCGTCCGCTTAGGATGGAAGGAGCCGCCGTACGTGAGCACGTACGGCCGGCCGTACGTGAGCACAGCCGAGCAAGACCAGGAGCCCCGCCCGTGACCGCCGAAGCCCCCGCCGCGCCCCTTCTCTCCTACGGCCGGCTCGTCCCCGTCACCGTCCACTTCGACGACCTGGACGCGCTCGGCCTGCTGCACAACGCCCGCTACCCGGTGATGGTCGAGCGGGCCTGGGCCGAGCTGTGGACCGAGCACGGCTTCCGCTTCGAGGGCGACTGGGCGGCGGCCGGCGACGCCTGCAACGCGGTCAAGGAACTCACCATCACCTACGAGGCGCCGGTCACCCGGCCGGGCGCGTACGCCGTCCACCTCTGGCTGGACCGGCTCGGCACGACCGGGCTGACCTACGGCTTCCGCTTCTGCTCGGCGGACGGCGCCACCACGTACGCCCACGGCACCCGGGTGCTGGTCCGGCTGGACTCCGGGACGCTGCGCCCGGCGCCGTGGAGCGACACCTTCAGGACTGCCGGTCGGGCACTCCTGCGTTCGACGGACTGATCTTCGGGCGGTCCCGGTCCCCGGCGCGCAGCACCTTCGCGAACACCACCAGACAGCAGGCCAGCGCGGTCACCAGACCGAAGGACACCACCAGGCTGGTCGCCTGGGCCAGGCCACCGATCGCGCTCGGGGCGACCAGGCCGGAGGTGTACGTGATGGTGGCGACGCCCGCGATGGCCAGGCTGGGGTTGGAGCCGGCCCGGCCGGCCGCCGCGAAGCACAGCGGGACGACCACGGCGATCCCGAGGCCCATCAGCGCGAAGCCGGTCATCGCCACCGCGGGATGGCCCCCGACGACGATGAGCAGGCCGCCGAGGGTGGCCAGCACACCGCTCACCCGGACCGTGCGCACCGCGCCGAACCGGTCCACCACCTTGTCGCCGGCGAACCGGGCCAGGGCCATGGTGAGGGTGAAGCCCGTCGTGCACGCCGCCGCCAGACCGGCCGAGGCCTCCAACTGGTCCCGCAGATAGACCGCCGACCAGTCCAGGCTCGCGCCCTCCGCGAACACCGCGCAGAACCCGACCGCGCCGATCAGCAGCGCCGACCTGGGCGGCAGCGCGAACCTCGGCGGCGGGTCCTCGTCCTCGGCGGGCTGGAGGTCGAGCACCCAGGTGCAGGCGACCAGGCCCGCGACGGTCAGCACGGAGGCGGCCAGTACGTGATGCAGCCGGGCGTCGGAGCCCAGGTGCGCGGCGAGCGTGCCGGCCGCCGAACCGATCAGGGCACCCGCGCTCCACATGCCGTGCAGGCCCGACATGATCGACTTGTCGAGACGGTTCTCGATCTCGACGCCGAGCGCGTTCATCGCCACGTCCGACATGCCCGCCGTGGCGCCGTAGACGAACAGGGCGAGGCACAGGGTGAGCAGGTTCGGGGCGAGGGCGGGCAGGACCAGCGCCAGCGTCCACAGGGCGAGCAGGCCGCGCAGGGCGGTGCGGGCGCCGAAGCGGTGGCTGACGCTGCCGGCCAGCGGCATGGCGACCGACGCGCCGAGCGCCGGGAACGCGAGCGCCAGACCCAACTGGCCCGCGCTCACCCCGGCGTG
Source organism: Streptomyces sp. BB1-1-1 (assembly GCF_031597775.1). Taxonomy (NCBI): domain Bacteria; kingdom Bacillati; phylum Actinomycetota; class Actinomycetes; order Kitasatosporales; family Streptomycetaceae; genus Streptomyces; species Streptomyces sp. BB1-1-1. The sequence continues at coordinate 7,039,095 of NZ_CP134203.1, forward strand.
GTCCTGGATCCACGGCACGCGGGTGGCGAACGAGCCGGTGACGGCACCGTGCACGGCGAACACGGCCGCCACGGCATACCGGGCGCGCCGCACCGTGCGCTGCTCGTAGACCACTGCGCTCATTCTCGGGCCCCTCCCTCGGGTCTGCGCCGCCGGCTCGGCCGCCTGGCGTCACCGCGCCGCGTAAACTATCAGGAACCCTGCCTGATAGATAGGGGATTATCGGCGTGGGCCCCCGCGCCGCCGATCTGGAAGGATCCCGGCATGCCCGCATCCCCGAGCACCGCCCGGGCCATCAACGACCGCCTCGCCCTGCGCCTGCTCCAGCAGGAGGGCCCGTTGACGGCAGGGCAGTTGAAGCAGCTGACCGGCCTGTCCCGCCCCACCGTGGCCGACCTCGTCGAACGCCTCACCGCCTCCGGCCTCATCGAGGTGGCGGGGGAGTCGGGCGAGCAGCGCCGGGGGCCGAACGCCAAGCTCTACGGCATCGTCGCCGAGCGCGCCCACCTCGCCGCCCTCGACGTACGCACCGAGGGCGTCGCCGTGCTCGTCTCCGACCTGCTCGGCCGGGTGCTGGCCGAGGGGTCCGTGCCGATCGACGACGACACCGGCACCGGTCCCGCGGTGGAGCAGGCGGTGAGTCTGGTCGAGCGGGCGGCGAAGGAGGCCGGGGCCGACCGGCTGCACACCGTCGGCATCGGCGCACCCGGCCTGATCGACCCGGCGAGCGGCGAGCTGCGCGACTCCACCGGTCTGCCCGAGTGGCACCGGCGGCTGATGGCCGCGTTGCAGGAGAAGTTCCCCGAGGCGCGGGTCGGCGTGGAGAACGAGACCAACCTCGCCGCCCTGGCCGAGCAGCGCGCCGGGGCCGCCCGGGACCGGGACACGTTCGTCCTGCTCTGGCTCGGCCTGGGCATCGGCGCCGCGGTCGTCCTCGACGGCACGCTGCGGCGGGGCGTCTCCGGCGGCGCGGGCGAGGTCGGCTTCATGCCGGTGCCCGGCACCTCGGGCCTGCCGTCGGCCACCGACTGCGACGGCGGCTTCCACTCCGTGGCCGGGGCGGCGGCGGTGACCGCCCTGGCGGCGCGGCACGGCGTGACGGCGACGCCCGTCGGACCCGAGCCGCACGCCGCCGCGCTGGTACGGGAGGCGGTGCGCCGGTCGGCAACGGGCCGGGGCCGCCACCCGGACCCGGCCGCCGAGCGGTTCCTCGACGCGCTCGCCGACCGCGTCGCCCTCGGCGCCGCCGCCGTCGTCTCCGTCCTGGACCCCGGCTGTCTGGTGCTGGCCGGTGAGGTCGGCCGGGCCGGCGCCGACGCCCTCGCCGCGCGCGTCCAGCACCGCCTCACCCGGATGTCGCCGCTCGCCACCGAGGTACGGTCCAGCACGCTGGGCGGCGGCGCCGTGCTGCGCGGAGCCCTGCTGACCGCCCGCGACCGCGCCCAGGACGAGCTGTTCGCGCCGCCCGGACGGCCCTGACCCGAGCGGACGCTCAGAGCACGGGGCGCCCCGCGGGCTCGGGCTCCCGGAAGGCCGCCCCGTCCGCCGCCAGCCACAGCAGTGCCGCCGGCAGCAGGACCGCCACTCCCAGCAGCGCCATGAATCCCGCACCGCTCGCCGCGGACAGGGGCTCCAGGTGCTGGGCGTGGAAGAGGAGATGGGCCACGGAGGACACCAGGTAGGCCACCAGCGCCGTGATCACGAGCCGCCGTTCCATCGCCGCCACCGCCGAGCACAGCACCACCGCGAGCGCGACGCTCGCCCCGCCGAAGTCCCGCAGCAGGTGTTCGTTGTAGGGCGGCAGGTGCGACACCCAGGGCCACTTCCAGAACAGCTCGGGCAGCAGCAGGATCCACAGCCCCAGCACCACCTGCGCACCGGCGAGCAGCCCCAGCCCCGCCCGCAGCCCCGCCCGTCTGCTCATCCGCGCCGTCCGCTCATCCGCGCCGCCTGCTCATCCGCGCCGTGCGCTCATCCGCGCCCGTCTGCTCATCCGCGCCGCCTGCCAGTCCGCGCCGTCCGCTCATCCGCGCCGTCCGCTCGTCCGCGCCTGTCCGCTCATCACGCGCCGTCCGCTCGTCCGGTCCCGTCCGCTCATCCGCGCCGCCCGTCCGTCCCGCCGCCGAACCGCCCCGCCAGGTACTCCTCGAACGTCCCCTTGCCCACCGCTCGCTCGGGCGCGAGGTGCCCGCCCGTGCGGAACCCGCGGTAAGCCTTCCCCGCCAGCGGCACCTTCACCACGGCCCGTCGGCGTCCCGTCGCGCCCAGATAGGCGCGGGCCAGCGACTCGAAGGTCCGCACCTCGGGCCCGCCCAGGTCCGCCACCCGCCCGGCGGGCGCGCCACCGGCCAGCTCGGCGAGCCGCTCCGCGACCTCCGCCACCTCCACCGGCTGGTCGCAGACGCGGGCCGGCAGCAGCACGACCGGCGCCTTGGCCAGCGCCTGGAGCACCTGCACCACCAGGTCGTGGAACTGGGTCGCCCGCAGCACTGTCCAGCCGAGTCCCGACTCCTCCACCAGCCGCTCGACGGCGAGCTTGGACCGGTAGTAGCCGAGCGGCACCCGGTCCACGCCGACGATCGAGATGTAGACCAGGTGCCCCACCCCGGCCCGCCGTGCGGCCGCGATCAGGTTCGTGGCGGCCTGTTCGTCGCCGCCGCGCGGGCTGGTCGCGCAGTGCACGACGGTGTCCACACCGCCGAGCGCCACGTCCAGAGCACTGCCGCCGGCCCGCAGGTCGACGGCGTACGGCTGGGCGTGCCGGCTGAGCACCCGCACCTCGTGCCCGTCCGCGCGCAGCCGCTCGGTGACGAGCCGTCCGAGCGTGCCGGTGCCGCCGGTCACCAGGATCGTGGTCATTCTGTTCAGCCCCTTCGCCACGGCGGACGCTCCCGGACGGCGCGCCCTGTCGTCAGCTGGGACGGCGTGGCCGGTGCCGGATGTGACACTTCCGGCGAGGAAATGTCAGGGCTGCCCGAGCTGACGGCGTACGAAGTCCAGCTTGTCCGGGTTCACCATGACCTGCACCTGCGTGATGGACCCGTCGCGCACTTCGAAGGACAGGACAGCCACGACCGTGTCGCCGACCCGGGCGACCAGCGCGCCGGCGCCGTTGACCTCGGTGACGGAGACGTCCCAGCCGGCCGAGAACTTCGGGAGCCCGCCCAGCACGAAGCGGACGACCTTCGTGCGGCCCTCGATCGGGCGCCGCGCCGCGGTGACCTTGCCACCGCCGTCGCTCCACCAGACCACGTCCTCGGCGAGCAGCTTCTCCAGCCCGGCCAGGTCGCCGTCACGGGCCGCCGTGAGGAACGACCTGACCAGCTCCTCCTGCCGCTCGGGCGAGGGCGGGAAACGCGTCCCCGGCTCACCGATCCGTGCCACGGCCCGCCGGTAGAGCTGACGGCAGTTCGCCTCGGTCAGATCCAGCGCCTCGGCGATCTCGCGGTGCCCGTACGCGAACGCCTCGCGCAGCACGTACACCGCCCGCTCGGTCGGCGTCAGCCGCTCCAGCAGGACGAGCATCGCCGTCGACACGGCGTCGCGCCGCTCGGCCGACTCCAGCGGGCCGAGGGTGCCGTCGGAGGTCAACACCGGCTCCGGCAGCCAGGCGCCGACGTAGGTCTCGCGCCGGGCGCGGGCCGAGGTGAGACGGTCGAGGCACAGGTTGGTGACGACCTTGGCCAGCCAGGCCGCCGGCTGCTCGATGCCCGCCCGGTCGGCCCCGCTGAAGCGCAGGTAGGCGTCCTGGACCGTGTCCTCCGCCTCGTCGGCCGAGCCCAGCATGCGGTAGGCCAGGCCGAACAGACGGGGCCGGTGGCGCTCGAACTCCTCGGCGGTCGCGGTCGTCATGCGCCTCAGCCTGCCAGAAGCCCGGCGGGTGCCTCGGGCGACCCGGTGGGTGCCTCGGGCGACCCGGCGGGCGTCGGGCGGACCGACTGGCGTTGGGAGACCCGGCGGCGGGCAAGGGCCTTCGTCACCGCCGCCGGGCCGGTCTCGCCGGGGTCAGCAGGCGCCGAGGTCCTGCCAGACGCCCCACTCACCGGTGGTGCCGGGCTCCTCGCCCTTCGTCCACCACTTGGACTTCCACGAGTGCCCCTCGTGGGACACCGTGATGCCGCCGCCGTACGGCGTGGCCGCGTCCCAGGCCGGGGTCGTGCACTGCCCGGTGCCGTCCGTCGGGCTCGGACTCGGGCTCGGGGACCCCGTCCCCGTGGGCGTGGGCGTGGGCGTCGGGGTCGGCGTCTCCGTCCCGGGCTCCACCACGGTCGTTCCCCGGGACAGATCACCCGCCAGGGCGTACGTCTTCCCACCGAAGGAGACCGTCCAGTTCGACGGCGTCGACACCGGCAGGTAGTACACGAAGTCCACCTCGATGGACGCCCCCGGCGCCAGCGACTGCCAGGCCGGCAGCTTCAGCGACACCCGGTGGTAGTCGCCCTTCAGGCCGCCCACGTTGCCGCCCGTGTGGTCGCTGCGGATCACCGAAGTGCCCCAGCCCGACTGGTCCTTGGCGTTGCCGGGCGCGGAGGTGGCGTAGTCGAACCGGAACTCCGTACCGCCGGGCAGGGCCGTCTTCGTGTTGTTGGTGATCTTCAGCTTGGGGCTGATCGGGTAGTTGGAGTCGCCGAGCGGGAACTGCCCGAACTCCACGTCGACGTCGAGCGCCTCGGCCGGCAGGTCGATCGTGGCGCGCTGGGCACCGTAGGGGGAGGCGTTCTTGAACGTGTCGTACATCGTGTCGGTCAGCGTCGAGCCCGGCACGTACTGCCCCTTGCCCGCGTCCCAGGCGTAGTCGCCCGCGAGCTCCCACACCATCGTGCCGCCGATGCCGCGGTCGACGACGTAGTCCGCCTTGGCCTGGACCGACTGCTCGTCCTCGGTGGACAGGAAGACCTTCTTCTCGGCGTTCCACAGCCAGGGCGCGACCAGCGTGGAGTCGTACTTGCGGGCGTACGTCCCGGTCAGCTCGGTGTCGGCCGGGAAGCCGTAGTCGGTGACGTAGTCGCCGACGACGCCCTTCTCCAGGTTCTTCGCGTGCCACATCGGGTTGGAACCCGCGGGCGACTCCTCGCCGTTTGTGTCCAGGTCGTGCCACAGGTTGTCGATGCCCACCGCCCCGTCGCCGCACTTGGTAAGACCGGAGCCGGCCGGGCAGTCCGTGGCGGGTGCCTTGCCCCAGAGCCCGTCGGTGCCGCCGGTGACGTTCTTGAAGCCGCGCGTGTAGTACGGCAGGCCGATGTTGATGCGGCCGGCCGGCATCGAGCCGCGGAAGTAGTGGTAGGCCCAGTCGGTGTTGAGGTAGCCGATGCCGCCGTACTGGGAGGTGGTGTACACGCCCGCGGCGGCGAGCTCGGAGTCCTTGCCGTCGTCGAAGAGGGAGGCGTTCGGGCCCACGTGCTCGTTCCAGGCACCGTGCAGGTCGTACGACATGATGTTGACGTAGTCCAGGTACTTCTGGACCTGGAAGGTCTCCATGCCGCGCAGCAGGTAACCGGAGGACGGCGCGGCGACGGAGAGGAGGTAGTGCCTGCCGTCCGCGGCGCCCGCGTGGTCGAGCTTCTCGCGCAGCGTCTTCATCAGGGCCGCGTAGCCCTTGACCAGCCCGGCCCGGCGGCCGTTGGCGAAGGACCAGTCGAGCGGGTTGCCCGCGTCCTTCATCGTCGTCGGGTACTCGTAGTCGATGTCCACGCCGTTGAAGCCGTACTTCCGCACGAAGTCGACCGCGGAGTCCGCGAAGGTGTCGATGCCGGCCTGGTTGACCGAGCCGTCGGCGTTGGTGGCCATCGAGTAGAAGCCGCCCGAGTCCACGCGGCTGCCGTCGTCGGCGAAGTAGCCGCCCGTCTCGGCCCAGCCGCCCACCGAGATCATCGTCTTGACGTCCGGGTGCTGCTTCTTGAACTTGGTCAGCTGGTTGAAGTGGCCCTTGTAGGGGAGGCCCGGGTCCATCTCGGCGCCCTCGACCCCGGGCCACGTCATGCCGGTCGCCGGGTTCTTCGCGCTGTCCGGGCCGACGGAGAGCTTGTTGCCGCCGTCCACGTGCGCGAAGGCGTAGTTGATGTGGGTGATCTTGTCCCACGGGATGTCGGAGGCGAGATAGGCGGGCTTGCCGTCCTTGCCGGTGCGCCAGCTCGTGAAGTAGCCGATCACGCGGCGCGGGTGGTCGGCGCCCATCTTCTCGCGGCCCGCGGAGTCGTAGACCGAGCAGTAGGGGACGTCGACGCCGGGGGTGCGGTAGAGGCCGTCGGGGCGACAGGTCTCCTGGTCGGCGGCCTGCGACGCGGTCGCGGGGAGGCCGGCGAGCAGCAGGCCGGCGACGGCGGCGACCGCCGCGAACAGGGCGGGCCCCGCTCTGTGGCGGGATCTGGAGCGTGACGGGGAAGGCACAGTCGGTTCCTCTCCACGGAAGTTGCGCAGACCCTAGAGAGGACTAGACCAGTGAGTCAATAGGTATGGACCAATCTCAAGGCCGGGCGACAGTAGTCCAGTTGGGGCGGCCGTGACGCGGCCGGGCCTCGCGGAGGAGCGCTCTGTGAGCCACCCCACACACTCCGTCCGCATGGACGGCGATCAGGCGTGGCACACTGACCCTGTACCAGAAGCAGCGCACTCCGGGGTCGGTGAAAGTCCGAACCGGCGGTTACAGTCCGCGACCCGGTCGCCTCCAGCGACCGGTTGACCAGGTGAAATTCCTGGACCGACGGTTAAAGTCCGGATGGGAGGCAGTGCGCCGCGGGCGAGCACACGTGCGCGCCGCCGATCTCTGGGCTCGCCCGTCACGGGTGGGCCGTCCGGCGTCGTCGCTCCCTGTGCCCTCGCTCGCGATCTCTGTCGCTCTCGACAGCCCCGGAGTCCGTGCCCGAAGAGGCAGGAGGACCCGGGAAGTGTTCACCGGAATCGTCGAAGAGCTGGGCGAGATCACCGCCGTCGAGACGCTCGACGACGCCTGTCGCTTCCGCCTGCGCGGCCCCTTGGTCACCGAAGGGGCACAGCACGGCGACTCCATCGCCGTCAACGGCGTCTGCCTCACCGTCGTCGACCACGAGGGCGACGAGTTCACCGCCGACGTGATGGCGGAGACCCTCAACCGCTCCAGCCTGGGCGTCCTCACCACCGGCTCCCGCGTCAATCTGGAGCGCCCCACCGCCGTCGGCGCCCGCCTCGGCGGGCACATCGTGCAGGGCCACGTCGACGGCACCGGCGAGATCCTGGAGCGCGAGCCCTCCGAGCACTGGGAGCTCGTGAAGATCTCCCTGCCCGCGGACCTCTCCCGCTACGTCGTGGAGAAGGGCTCCATCACCGTCGACGGCATCAGCCTCACCGTCGTCGACGCCGGCCCCGACTTCTTCACCGTCAGCCTCATCCCCACCACCCTCGCCCTGACCACGCTGGGCCTGAAGCAGCCCGGCGACCCGGTCAACCTCGAGGTGGACGTCATCGCCAAGTACGTCGAGCGCCTGCTCGGCGCCCGGGCCGCCCAGGGAGACACCAAGTGAACTGGCTCAACTCCGAGGCGTTCACGCTCTTCGACCAGCACATCAAGTGGTCGGACATGATCGGCAACGTGATCGGTCTGCTCGGCCTCGCGCTCGGCTGGCGGCGCTCCATCTGGACCTGGCCCGTGCAGTTCGTCTCCGGGCTCATCCTCTTCACGGCCTTCGCCACCGCCCACCTCTCCGGCAGCGCCGGCAAGCAGATCGTCGTCATGGTCGTCGCCGCCTGGGGCTTCTGGCAGTGGAACCGCGGCCGGCAGCAGACGCAGGACGGCTCCATCGCCGTCCGGTTCGCCACCTGGCGCGAGCGCGGCGCCCTGCTCGCCGCGGCCGCCGTCGGCACCCTCGCGGTGGGCGGCCTGTTCACCGCCTACCCGACCCTGTCCTGGGACCCCTGGCCGGACGCCTACATCTTCGTCGGCACCGTCGTCGCCATGTACGCCCAGGCACGCGGCATGGTCGAGTTCTGGTTCGCCTGGCTGCTGGTCGACCTGGTCGGCGTCCCGCTGAACTTCGCCAACGGCTTCGCCTTCTCCGGCTTCGTCTACGTCATCTACGGCGCGCTCGTCCTGTGGGGCCTGCGCGACTGGTGGCTGCGCTCCCGTACCGCGGCGCGGCCCGTCCCGGAAGGAGCGCCCGCATGAGCACGGCACCCATCCTCTACAGCACGGACGGCTACGAGGACCTCGCCCTCGACCCCGTCGAACAGGCTGTCGCCGACATCGCCGCCGGCCGCCCGGTCGTGGTCGTCGACGACGAGAACCGCGAGAACGAGGGCGACCTCGTCATCGCCGCGGAGAAGGCGACCGAGGAGATCGTCGCCTTCATGATGAGCGAGTGCCGCGGCCTGATCTGCGCCCCCATGGAGGGCGAGGAACTGGACCGGCTCCGCCTGCCGCAGATGGTCGACGACAACACCGAGTCGATGAAGACCGCCTTCACCGTCTCCGTGGACGCCACCGCCGCGCACGGCGTGAGCACCGGCATCTCCGCCTCGGACCGCGCCACCACCCTCCAGCTCCTGGCGAGCGGCACCGCCGAACCCACCGACCTGGTCCGCCCGGGCCACATCTTCCCGCTGCGCGCCCGCTCCGGCGGCGTGCTCGTCCGCAACGGCCACACCGAGGCCGCCGTCGACCTCGCCCGCCTCGCGGGCCTGCGCCCGGCCGGCGCCATCGTCGAGATCGCCGGCGAGGACGGGCGCATGCTGCGGCTGCCCGAGCTGATCCCGTTCGCCCGCAAGCACGGGCTGACGATCATCTCCATCGAGGACCTCATCTCCTACCGCCGCAGCGAGGAGCCCACCGTCCGCCGCGAGGCCGAGGTCCGGCTGCCCACCCGGCACGGCGAGTTCACGGCGTACGGCTACCGCTCCACCGTCGACGGCGTCGAGCACGTCGCCCTCGTCCACGGCGACCTCGGCGACGGGAAGGACGTCCTGGTCCGCATCCACTCCGAGTGCCTCACCGGCGACGTCTTCGGCTCACAGCGCTGCGACTGCGGCCCCCAGCTGGACGCCTCCCTGGACCGCATCCAGGCCGAGGGCCGGGGAGTGGTCGTCTACCTGCGCGGCCACGAGGGGCGCGGCATCGGCCTGATGTCCAAGCTGCGCGCCTACGAGCTCCAGGAGCGGGGCCGGGACACGCTCGACGCCAACCTGGAACTCGGCCTGCCCGCCGACGCCCGCGACTACGGCGCCGGCGCCCAGATCCTCACCGACCTCGGCGTGCGCGCCGTGCGCCTGATGACCAACAACCCGGACAAGAGCGACGCCCTCGTCCGGCACGGGATCGAGGTCACCGGCCGCGAGCCGATGCCCGTCCAGGCCGGCGAGCACAACCTCCGCTACCTGCGCACCAAGCGGGACCGGATGGGGCACGACCTGCCCTGGCTGGACACGACCCCCGTGTCCACCTGCGGCAACCAGTAAGCAAGGAACACGAGGAGACACGTGAGCGGCAAGGGTGCACCGGAGCTGTCCGTACGCAACGTGGGGGACCTGCGGGTCGCCGTCGTCGCGGCACAGTGGCACGACAAGGTGATGGACGGACTGGTGGACGGCGCCCTGCGCGCCCTGCACGAGCTGGGCATCGACGAGCCGACCCTGCTCAGGGTTCCCGGCAGCTTCGAGCTGCCGGTGGTCGCCAAGGTCCTCGCGGGCCGCGGCTACGACGCGATCGTCGCCCTCGGCGTCGTCATCCGCGGCGGCACCCCCCACTTCGACTACGTGTGCCAGGGCGTGACCCAGGGCCTCGTCCAGGTCTCCGTGGAGACCGGCGTCCCCATCGGCTTCGGCGTCCTCACCTGCGACACCGAGGAGCAGGCCTTGGACCGGGCCGGCATCGAGGGCTCCAGCGAGGACAAGGGCCACGAGGCGGTGACCGCGGCGGTGGCCACGGCGGCCACCCTCCGCTCAGTATCCGAACCGTGGCGTTAGGCCGGTCGGCACTACGCGTAAAGTGGGCGCCACCATGTCCAAGAAGACTTTCGAGGAGCTCTTCACCGAGCTCCAGCACAAGGCCGCGAACGGCGACCCCGCCACCTCCCGCACCGCCGAGCTGGTGGACAAGGGGGTCCATGCCATCGGCAAGAAGGTCGTCGAGGAGGCCGCCGAGGTCTGGATGGCCGCCGAGTACGAGGGCAAGGAGGCGGCGGCCGAGGAGATCTCCCAGCTGCTGTACCACGTCCAGGTGATGATGGTCGCCCGCGGGATCTCCCTGGACGACGTCTACGCCCACCTGTAAAGCCCAGCCCCCTTTTTCTCACCCCTTCACGCAAAGGAAGCCGACCTCATGCTGCGCATCGCCGTCCCCAACAAGGGTTCCCTGTCAGGCCCCGCGGGGGAGATGCTGCATGAGGCCGGCTACCAGCAGCGCCGCGAGTCCAAGGAACTGCGGATCGTCGACCCGACGAACGAGGTCGAGTTCTTCTACCTCCGCCCCCGCGACATCGCGATCTACGTCTCGTCCGGCAAGCTCGACATCGGCATCACCGGCCGTGACCTGCTGATCGACTCCGGTGCCGACGCCGAGGAGATCCTCCCGCTCGGCTTCGCCCGCTCGACCTTCCGCTTCGCCGGCAAGCCGGGCACCGCGAACGGCGTCGAGGACCTCAAGGGCCGCACCGTCGCCACCTCCTACGAGGGCATCGTCGCGGCCCACCTGGCCGACCGGGGCGTCGACGCCTCCGTCGTCCACCTCGACGGCGCCGTCGAGACCGCCATCGAACTCGGTGTCGCCGGGGTCATCGCGGACGTCGTCGAGACCGGGACCTCCCTGCGCAACGCGGGCCTGGAGGTCTTCGGCGAGCCCATCATGAAGTCCGAGGCCATCGTCATCCGCCGCTCCGGCGCGGAGCCCGACGAGACGACCGAGCCCAAGGTGCAGCAGTTCCTGCGCCGCCTCCAGGGCGTCCTGGTGGCCCGGACGTACGTGATGATGGACTACGACTGCCGCGTGGAGCAGCTGGAGAAGGCCGTCGCGCTCACTCCCGGCCTGGAGTCCCCGACCGTCTCCCCGCTGCACAACGAGGGCTGGGTCGCCGTCCGCGCGATGGTCCCCGCCAAGGAAGCCCAGCGGATCATGGACGACCTGTACGAGATCGGTGCCCGGGCCATCCTGACCACGGCCATCCACGCCTGCCGTCTCTGAGCGCGACCCGGAGCGACGCCATGCCCGACACCACGCCGGACACCACCGACCTGCCCGCACTGCCCGTGACCTTCCGGCCGGGGCGTACCCGTGCGGTCCTGGTCGTCCTCGCCGTCGCCACGTTCGCGGCCATCACGGCGGTCGGCATGCTGCTGGACGGCCTCGGCGCGGGGGAGCGCCTCAGCTTCGTGCTGACCGCCCTCCTCCTCGCCGGGGTCCTGTTCCTGCTGGCCCGGCCCCGGGTCACCGCCGACGAGGCGGGCGTCACCGTCGTCAACCTCACCAACAAGCGGCGCCTCGCCTGGGCCGAGATCCTCCAGGTCAACCTCCGCGACGGCGACCCCTGGGCCTTCCTGGACCTCAGCGACGGCACCAGCCTGCCCGCGCTCGGCATCCAGCCGGGCATCGCACGGCAACGCGCCATCCAGGACGCGCGTGCTCTGCGCGCCCTCGTCGCGGCCCGTTCCGCCGCCACCCCCGACGCTCCCCGCGGCTGACGCGGAGCGGCGACCCTGCCGCGGGCACCCTTTTCGTGATTAATCTGGGAACGAGGACGCGGCCGTCGCGTCCTCGCCCCTGTCGCTCCGCCCGGTGCGCGGGGGTTCCCGCTCTACCCGAGGAGTGACTCCCTCCGGCGATGGACGGATCGTCCTGCAGTACCTGCGCCGCCCCCTGCTGTGACTCCCCACAGGCGGCGGCATCATGACCACCACCCCCCTGCTGCTCCTGGCGGCCGCCTTCCTGCTGATCCTCGCCAACGGCTTCTTCGTCGCCGCGGAGTTCGGCCTGGTGACCGTCGAACGCCCCGACGCCGAGCAGGCCGCCGCCGACGGCGACCGGCGTGCCCGCCGGGTCGTCGAGTCCCTCAAGGAGCTGTCCTTCCAGCTCTCCGGCACCCAACTCGGCATCACCATCACCTCGCTCGTCGTCGGCATGCTCGCCGAACCGGCGCTCGCCCAGCTCCTGGACGGCCCGTTCACCGCGACCGGCATCCCCGAAGGCGCCGTGCCGGGCGTCTCCGTCGTCGTCGGCATGCTGCTGGCCTCGGCCGTCCAGATGGTGATCGGCGAGCTGGTGCCCAAGAACTGGGCGGTGTCCAAGCCCTTGCAGGTCGCGCGCTTCGTCGCGGGCCCGCAGCACGCCTTCGCCCGGCTGTTCCACCCGGTGATCGCCGCGCTGAACGCCGTGGCCAACCGCCTGGTCCGCGCCCTCGGCTTCGAACCGGCCGAAGAGCTGGCCTCCGCCCGCACCCCCGGCGAACTGGTCTCCCTGGCCCGGCACTCCGCCCGGGCCGGCGCGCTGGAACAGGACACGGCCGACCTCTTCGTGCGGACCCTGTCGCTGGGCGAACTGACCGCGCAGCACGTCATGACCCCGCGCGTGAAGGTCAGCGCCCTGCAGTCCTCGGCCACCGCCGAGGACGTGGTCAACCTGACCCGCGCCACCGGCCTGTCCCGCTTCCCCGTCTACCGGGAGAAGATCGACGAGATCGTCGGCATGGTCCACCTCAAGGACGCCCTCGCGGTACCCGCGCACGACCGGCTCCGCACCCCCACCGGCCGGATCGCCCGCCCGGCGCTGCTCGTCCCCGAGACCCTGCCCGTACGACCGCTGCTCACCCGCCTGCGCAGCGAGCAGCCCATCGCGGTCGTCATCGACGAGTACGGCGGCACCGCCGGCGTCGTCACCCTGGAGGACATCGTGGAGGAGATCGTCGGAGAGGTCCGCGACGAGCACGACGGTCTCGACGTACCCGAACTCGCACCCGCCCCGCCCGAGGACGGCCGCCCCGCCTGGGACGTCGACGGCAGCTGCCGCGTCGACGCCCTGCGGCGCATCGGCCTCGACGCCCCCGAGGGACCGTACGAGACCGTGGCCGGGCTCGTCGCCGACCTGCTCGGCCGCATCCCGGCCGTCGGCGACCGGGCGGAACTGCCCGGCTGGCGGCTCGCCGTCCGGCAGGTCGGCCACTACCGCGCCGAACGGATACGGCTGGTGCGAACGGCGCCGGTGTCCGTGCTGGAGGCCGCCCGATGAGCGTCCTGCAACTCCTCTTCGCGGCGCTGCTCGTGCTCGCCAACGGCTTCTTCGTGGGCGCCGAGTTCGCGCTCGTCTCGGTACGCCGCAGCCAGATCGAACCGCTCGGCACCGCCCGCGCCCGCCAGGTGCTGTACGGCCTGGAGCGGCTGCCGCAGATGATGGCCGCCGCCCAGTTCGGCATCACCGTCTGCTCACTCACCCTCGGCGCGGTCGCCGAACCGACGGTCGCCCATCTGCTGGAGCCGGTCTTCGAGTGGATCCACCTGCCGCACGGCGTGATCCACCCGCTCGGCTACGTGCTCGCGCTGGCCGCGGTGGTCTTCTGCCACCTCGTCATCGGCGAGATGGTGCCGAAGAACCTCGCGATGGCCGCCCCCGAGAAGGCCGCGCTGTGGCTCAGCCCCGGCCTCGTCGCCTTCGCCCGCCTCTGCAGGCCCATCACCGCCGCGCTCGGCGCCTGCGCCCAGGGCATCCTGCGGCTCTTCCACGTCGAGCCCAAGGACGAGGTCGAGGCGGTCTTCACCAGCGAGCAGCTCAACCGGCTGGTGGAGGACGCCGGCCAGGCGGGCCTGCTCGACCCGGAGGAGCAGGAACGCCTGGAGGACGCCCTGGAACTCGGCTCCCGCCCGGTCACCGACGTACTGCTCGGGCGCGAGTCCCTGATCACGGTCAGCCCCTCGGTCACGCCGGGCGAGATCGTCGCGCTCACCGCCCGCACCGGGTACTCGCGCTTCCCGGTCGCGGCGGAGAAGGGCGCCTTCATGGGGTACCTCCACGTCAAGGACGTCCTCGACCTGCTCCTGGACGCCGAGGACTCCGACCGGGCCGTCCCGCAGCAGCTCTGGCGCCCGATGGCGACCCTCCGCCCCGAACTGCCCCTCGACGACGCCCTCAGCGTGATGCGCCGGGCGGCGACCCACCTGGCCCAGGTGACGGACGCGTCGGGCAGGGCCCTGGGCCTGGTCGCCCTGGAGGACGTACTGGAGCTACTGGTGGGAGAGGTACGAGACCCGGCCCACAGAGAGGTGACCCTGGCGACCTAGTCGCCCCAGCCGCAGCTGCGGGCAGCTACGCCGCCCTATCTGCGGGCAGTCGTGCCGCTGGGGCGGCACGGGTGGGCGGTGGGGGCACCTCCCGCTCGAGCGGAGTCGAGAGTGGGGGGTGCCCCCGCCACGCCGGGTCGCGACACCCACCCCCGGCCCACACCGTCACCGGTCGCCTCACAACCCCGGAGGGTCCTGCGGCCCCCGCCCCGACAGCACCTCCCCATAGGCCTGCATCAAATCCGGCAACCGCAACGTCGCCAGGTCGTCCCGGCTCAGCACCCCCGGATACACCGACAGCCGCAGATCCCGATACGCACAGCTCTTCTCGTACAGCGTCCGCAGGAACCGCCCGTTCCCCAACTCGTCGATCCACCCCTGGTCCACCACGTGCCCGGCGATCGAGCGCAGCTCGTCGAGCGCCTCCTCGTCCCACACGTCCCCGTTCTCGGCCGCGAGCACCTCACCGATCGAGGTCAGCTCCAGCGGCCGGTACGACGGGAAGTCGACCCGCGTCGTGAAGCGGGAGGACAGCCCGGGGTTGGCCGTCAGCAGCCGGTCCATGCCCTCGGGGTAGCCGGCCAGGATCACCACCAGGTGGTCCCGGTTGTCCTCGGCCCGTTTCAGCAGCACCTGCAACGCCTCGTCGCCGTACGCGTCGCCCTTGCCGTAGCCGGAGTTGGACAGGGAGTACGCCTCGTCGACGAAGAGGACGCCGCCGAGCGCGGAGTCGATCAGTTCGTTGGCCTTCACGGCGGTCTGGCCGAGGTACTCGCCGACCAGGTCGGCCCGCTGCGCCTCCACCAGGTGGTCGCCGCCGAGCAGGCCGAGGGCGTAGAAGACACGGCCCAGGATGCGGGCCACGGTGGTCTTGCCGGTGCCGGAGGGGCCGGAGAAGACGAAGTGCCGTTTGGGTGGCTGGACCGGCAGGCCCTGCCCGGCCCGCAGCCGCGCCATGTTCAGCTGCGCGGACAGAGCCTTCACCTGACGCTTCACCGGCTCCAGCCCCACCATGCGTTCCAGCTCGGCGAGCGCCTCCTCCAGTAACGCGGGGTCGGTGGGCCCGGTGGGCAGGGACGGGTCCGGTCCGTCGGGCTTCTCGCGCACCGACGGACCGCTCAGCGGGGGCAGCGGCGCGGCGCCCGGCGAGGGGTCGGGCGCGGAGACCTTGAGGTCGCGCTCCTCGATGCCGAAGAGGGGGTCGAGACCGTCCAGGCACTCCGGTCCCAGGCCGGCCTGGGCGAGCCCCGCGAGGTCGGTGGAGTCGTCGTAGCCGTCGCCTTCGGCGATCGCCGCCAGCCGGGCCGAGGTGTCCATGAAGGCCGGGTCGACGCGGTGCACGGCCCGGTACAGCGGCAGGGCCGCGGCGCTGCGGCCCGTGCCCTCGTGGGCCCGCGCCAGCCAGTAGCGCAGCTCCTTGCGCTGCGGCTGCTCGCTGCGGCACCGCATGAGGGCCGCCGACAGCAGCGGTTCGGCCTGCCCGTACATCTCCAGGCGCACCCGGGCCATGCCGCTGAACAGGCCGGCCTCGATACCCAGCAGGGGATCGCCGAGCAGGGGGTCGGTGTGCCGGACGAGTTGTTCCCAGTCCTTGACGAGGTAGGCGCGGCAGGCGTGCAGGAAGCGGACCTGGGGGTCGGCGTCCACGGGCGGCAGCCCGGCCAGGGCCCGGTCCAGTTCCGGGACGTGGCGGCCGTCGAGCCAGTGGGAGGCGTGCGCCAGCAGCAGATCGCGGGGGTTCTCCAGCACGGGTTGCACCCACCAGCCCAGCCAGTACCAGGAGTTGAGTGTGCGGCGGTGGCGGGCGCGTTGCTCGCCGAAGCGCTCCCGGTGCCGGTACATCCTCAGCAGCGCGTTGGTGGTGTCGACGCGCAGCGCGTGCAGTCCCAGCCAGCCGTCGGCCATCGTGGGGTCGATGCGCACCGCGGCCCGGAACTCCTCCTCCGCCTGCGGATAGGCCCCCATGGTGTAGGCGTCCACGCCGCGCAGCCAGGCGAGGTCGGCCGGGGCCTGTGAGCCCTGCGTGCCGAAGTCCATCCCGTCCCCCACGTACCGTGCCCCCGTCGGTATGCCGCCGAGCCGTCGCCCGCCGACCGCCTCGGTCAACGGCTGTGCCGCGGACCGGAGTTGCAAGGTGCGCGCGGCAACCGCCCGTAGGTCGCACCGATGGCATCGTACCCGCGGCGGTCTTTCCTCCGAAGGGTGCCGGGACAGGCCGTTGCACGAGGTGGGAGCGGATGGGGGAGCGCGCGGGGCGGTGACGGTGGGTGAGCGGATCGCGCCACGGAGCAGCCGGAAAACGCGCTCAGGACAGAACGAAGCCCCCGATCACGGGGGAACAACCGGGGGCTTCGCGTCTGCTGGCGGCTTCGAGTGGCCGCACATTCAGAACGTAAGACCTGTACGGCCCCCGGGTCAAGCGGAGTTGGGGTACTCCGGTGAGTTGCCGGGCAGCGATCTTCACGAGTTCAGCACACTGCGGAGGGCCCGTCACCCTGAGTGAGGAAGTAGGGCTCGGTGGTGGTTCCCGCGGGCCCCGGAAGCACCTCATATCCCTTCTGCATCTGCCGCACCAGAAGATGCGCGAAGGGGCGCGAGGGGTCGTCGGCGAAGTGCCGGCGCTCCGCCGGGATCCACCCGTCCCAGAACGCCCGCTGCTCCGCTCCGTCGCGCGCCCGCCCGCGGGTCCACGCCTCCTCGCGCGGCAACTCCATCCAGAGGAGGTGGGCCAGGTGCGGACGCAGTGCCTCGCGGCCGGCACCGACGCCCTCCACCAGGACCACCGGGGCCGGCGGCAGGGCAAGCCACGCACCGAACGACCGGGCCCGCCAGTCGTAGGGGGCGTAGTGCGCGGTGTCGCCGCGTCGCAAGGGCTCGATCACCTGGCTCAGCAGGCGTCCGGTCCATTCGAACAGTTCGTCGTGGCTGGCGATGTCGTCGAGGTGCAGCACCGGCACGCCGCCCAGCTCGCCGGCCAACCGTCCGGCGAACGTGGACTTCCCGGAGCCGGCGTACCCGTCGACGCCGATCAGGCGCACGGGCCCGCAGGAAGGGGGGAGCCGGCGGAGCCGGGCTGCGAGGTCGTGGATGGCGGGTCCTGGGCTGCGTGTCGGGGCGGACATCGTTCGCCCCGCACTTTATCCGTGCGCCCCCGGCCCTCCCACCGTGCGGCCCCCGCCCACCGCGCGACACCGCCTCCACCCCTGCCTCCACTCCCGCCGTTCCGTCCCGCCGCTCCTCCGCCTCCCCACCCTCCACGCCACTGGTCGACACCAATATTCGTGGCGTGGCGTGCGCAGAAGTGCTGGCAGGAGTGGACGCCTGCGGCCATAGTTGGCGCACATCCGTGCAACGGACCCGCCCGACTCGGACACCTGGGGGTCTTCCGCCCATGAGCAGAGCCGAACAGCCGTCCCGCAGAACCGTCCTGGCCGCAGCCGTCGCCGCCGCCGTGGCGGGCAGCGCGATCCCGGCCACCGCCGAAGCCACGCCCGGCACGGGCACCGGCGGCGCGGACCCCGACCGCGCCACCGGCCGACAGGTCGACTACCGCGCCTGGACCACGTTCCGCGACTGGCGGTGCGGAACCGCGCAGGGCACCCGCCCCGTCGCGGGCGCCCGGCCCGGCGTCGTGATCGGCGCCCCGGCCGGCACCGCCGACTACACCGACCCGCACACCGGCAGGACCACAGCCTGGGAGTACGCGACCTGGACCTCGCCCGTCCACCGGCTCGCCGTGCCCTCGACCGAGGTCATCGCCTCCTGGAACGCGCACACCCCGAGCGGCACCTGGCTCCAGGTCGAGCTCAAGGGCACCTACTCCGACGGCACGGACACCCCCTGGTACGTGATGGGCCGCTGGGCGGCCGGCGACGGTGACCAGGACATCCGGCGCACCTCGGTCGACGACCAGGGCGACGGCAGGAGCAGTGTCTGGACGGACACGTTCGCCGTCGACGACGCCTCGACGGGGCTGCGCCTGGCCTCCTACCGGCTCAGGCTCACCCTTTACCGCCGCCCCGGCACGAGGAGCACGCCCACCGTATGGCGGCTCGGCGCGATGGGCTCCGACGTCCCCGACCGCTTCACCGTCCCCGCCTCCACCCCCGGCCTCGCCCAGGAGCTGCGCGTTCCGCGCTACTCCCAGGAGATCCACAAGGGCCAGTACCCCGAGTACGACAACGGCGGCGAGGCTTGGTGCAGCCCCACCTCCTCGCAGATGATCATCGAGTACTGGGGCGGCCGCCTCACCGAGGAGCAGCTCGCCTGGGTCGACCCCTCCTACGCCGACCCGCAGGTCTGCCACGCGGCCAGGTACACGTACGACTACCAGTACGCCGGCTGCGGCAACTGGCCCTTCAACGCCGCCTACGCGGCCACCTTCAAGGGCCTCCAGGGCGTGGTCACCCGCCTCGGCTCCCTCACCGATCTGGAGACGCTGATCGCGGCCGGCATCCCGGCCATCACGTCCCAGTCCTTCCTGGAGAAGGAGCTGACGGGGGCCGGGTACGGCACCGCGGGGCACCTGATGACCGTGATCGGTTTCACCGCCGACGGCGACGTGATCGCCAACGACCCGGCCTCGGACGACAACGAGTCCGTGCGCCGCGTCTACAAGCGGCGCGAGTGGGAGAACATCTGGCTCAGGACGAAGCGGTACAACGCCGCCGGCAAGATCGCCTCCGGCACCGGCGGCGTCTGCTACCTGTACTTCCCGGCCCACCCGAGCCAGCGCCAGCGCAAGGCCCTCGCGGCGGTCGGCGTGCGCTGACCCGCACCGCGACGACGGCCCCCGGCACACCGGAAGCACCGCCGGGGGCCGTCCGCTGTGACCAAGGTCTCCGCCGCAAAAGCCGCTCACGGTGGCAAGGTGGACAGGGTCAACCGCTGGGGGCCGGGGGAGTCCACCGAACGTCGAGATCAGCGAGAAGCCATGACCGCACACACCGCCACCGCCGCCCGTGTCCGTACCGGCGGCCCCAAGGACGACGGTCCGAAGATCCTCGAGCACGTCATGGGCTGGACCCTCGTCGTGGTGTTCGCGATGCTCGTGGTGCAGCTGGGACTGCTGTGACGTGACCCTCGTGTGACCTGCCCCACGATCCGACCTGCCATACTGCGGAGGTCCCGCCGCCCGTAGGAGACCAGGGTCGAAATTGAATATTAGTCAACAGCGCGCCGACGCCCGTCCCCGGGCGCGCGGCACGGAGCGCTCGGCGGCACGCCGCGCCGAACTCATCGCCATCGGGCGGAAGTTGTTCGCCGACACGTCCTACGACGCGCTCTCGATGGACGACATCGCCCGCCAGGCGCATGTCGCCAAGGGGCTGATCTACTACTACTTCCAGTCCAAGCGGGGCTACTACCTGGCGATCATCCAGGACTCCGTAGCCGACCTGGTCACCACCGCCGCGCGCGGCACCGAACTGCCCCAGGTGGACCGCGTCCACCGCACCATCGACGGCTATCTGCGCTACGCCGAGCACAACCAGGCCGCCTACCGCACGATCGTCAGCGGCGGAGTCGGCTTCGACGCCGAGGTGCACGCCATCCGGGACGGTGTCCGCGAGGCGATCGTCGCCACCATCGCCGAAGGGGCGTACGGCCGCTCCGACGTCGGACCGCTGGCCCGCATGGGACTGCTCTCCTGGGTGTGCAGCGTCGAGGGCGCCACCCTGGACTGGATCGGCCGTCCCGGACTGCCCCGCGAGACCATGCGCGACCTGCTGGTGAAGTCGCTCGGCGGCACCCTGCGCGCCGTCGAGGAACTGGACCCCGCCTACCCGGCCCCGGCCCCTGCCCGCCGGGACTCCTGACAGACGCAGCGGAGGGGCGGAGACCCGAGCCGGCCTCCGCCCCTCCGCCCCCCGTGGGTCGGTCAGTCGATCGCCTTGATCAGCTCACCGTCGGCCGTGTCACCACTCAGCTCCCAGAAGAACGTGCCGCCCAGGCCCTGCTGGTTCTTGTACGTCATCTTGGTCGCGATGGTCTGCGGCGTGTCGTAGCTCCACCAATCGCTCCCGCACTTGGCGTACGCGGTGCCGGCCACCGTGCCGGTCGCCGGGCACGTGGACTTGAGCACCTTGTAGTCCTCGATGCCGTTCTCGTACGTCCCCTTCGCCGGGCCGGTCGCGGTGCCGCCGGGTGCGGACTGGGTGACACCGGTCCAGCCGCGGCCGTAGAAGCCGATGCCGAGCAGCAGCTTCGACGACGGGATGCCGAGGCCCTTGAGCTTCGCGATGGTCGCCGAGGTGTGGTAATCCGCCTTCGGAATGCCGGAGTACGAGTTCAGCGGCGAGTGCGGAGCGGTCGGGCCGGTGGCGTCCCAGGCGCCGAAGAAGTCGTACGTCATGGGGTTGTACCAGTCGACGTACTGGGCCGCGCCCGCGTAGTCGGCCGCGTCGATCTTGCCGCCGGGTGTCGCGTCGGCCGTGATCGCCGCGGTGACCAGGTAGTCCGGGCCGAACTCGGCACGCAGCGCGCTCATCAGTCTCGGGAACGCGTCCCGGCCGCTGGTGTCGCAGCTCAGACCGCAGGCGTTCGGGTACTCCCAGTCGATGTCGATGCCGTCGAAGACGTCGGCCCACTTGGAGTTCTCGACCAGGTCGTGGCAGGACCGGGCGAAGGCGGCCGGGTTCCTCGCGGCCTCCGCGAAGCCGCCGGACCAGGTCCAGCCGCCGAAGGACCAGAGGATCTTGAGGTCCGGGTGCTTCTTCTTCAGCTTGAGCAGCTGGTTGAAGTTGCCGCGCAGCGGCTGGTCCCAGGTGTCGGCGACCCCGTCGACGGACTCGGCCGCGGTGTACGCCCGGTCGGTCGCCGCGTAGGCGTCGCCCATGGCGCACTTGCCGCCGGTGACGTTGCCGAAGGCGTAGTTGATGTGGGTGAGTTCGGCGCCCGAACCAGACGTCTCGATGTTCTTGGCGTGGTACTCGCGGTCGTAGGTGCCCCATTCGGTGAAGTAGCCGACGGCCTTCGAACCGGCCGCGGCTCCTGCGGCGGGTGCCTCCGGAGCTGCCGTGGCCGCGCCGGCGCCGGTCAGCAGCCCGGCGCCGAGGGCGACGGAGCACAGCGCGGAGAGGAGCGCCCGGACGGGACGGACGCGGGGGAGGTGCGGGACGTGCATCGGGTGTCTCCTCGTGGGGGGAAGAGGGAACGCGCGCCGATTGGCATGAACGCGGTAAGGCGTTCGGGCCGTCACCGTAGAAGGACTAGACCAGTGGGGTCAATGGTGCGGACCATTTCCCGGTGTGCACATTTCTTGAAGTAAGCGGTCGTTAACTGGTGACTCCATGCCTCCGATCGGGCATACTCACAGCGCACAGCCGCTGGTCAGCCGCTTCCGCGACCCGGGAGTGCGAGCATCGGCCAGGCCCGTACGACCCGGCGGCCGCCTCCACCCAAGGCGCGCATCCGCCGATGTGCCCGACAGGGAGGAGAGCGTCGCCATGCCCGACCGCGCCCCGCAGCCGGTGGACCGGCAACTGCCCACGGACGAGGCACGGGATCTGATCTCGCTCGTCCGCGACATCGCGCATCGTGAGATCGCCCCGAGCGCGGCCGAGGAGGAGGACGCCGGACGCTTCCCGCGCGAGGTCTTCACCCTGCTCTCCGACTCCGGCCTGCTCGGCCTGCCCTACGACGCCGAGTACGGCGGCGGCGAGCAGCCGTACGAGGTCTACCTCCAGGTCCTCGAAGAACTCGCCGCGGCCCGCCTCACCGTCGGTCTCGGCGTCAGCGTGCACACGCTCGCCTCCTACGCGCTCGCCGCCTACGGCACCAAGGAACAGCAGATCGAGCACCTGCCCGCGATGCTCGGCGGCGGCCTGCTCGGCGCCTACTGCCTCTCCGAACCCGCCTCCGGCTCGGACGCCGCCTCACTGCGCACCAAGGCCGTACGCGACGGCGACGACTGGGTGCTCACCGGTACCAAGGCGTGGATCACGCACGGCGGCATCGCCGACTTCTACACCGTCATGGCGCGCACGGGGGAGGAGGGACCGCGCGGGATCACCGCCTTCCTCGTCCCCGGCGACGCCGAGGGGCTGAGCGCCGCGGTGCCCGAGAAGAAGATGGGGCTGAAGGGCTCGCCCACCGCGCAGGTCCACCTCGACGGCGTGCGGGTCCCCGACGCCCGGCGCCTCGGAGACGAGGGCCAGGGCTTCGCGATCGCCCTGTCCGCACTCGACTCCGGGCGGCTGGGCATCGCCGCCTGCGCCATCGGTGTGGCCCAGGCGGCGCTGGACGAGGCGGTGTCGTACGCGGCCGACCGGCGGCAGTTCGGCAAGCCGATCTCCGACTTCCAGGGACTGCGCTTCATGCTCGCCGACATGGCGACCCAGATCGAGGCCGGCCGCGCGCTGTACCTGACCGCGGCACGGCTGCGCGACGCCGGACTGCCGTTCGCCAAGCAGGCGGCCATGGCCAAGCTGCACTGCACCGACACGGCGATGCGGGCCACCACCGACGCCGTGCAGATCCTCGGCGGGTACGGCTACACCGCGGACTTCCCGGCCGAGCGGTACATGCGCGAGGCCAAGGTGCTGCAGATCGTCGAGGGCACCAACCAGATCCAGCGGATGGTCATCGCCCGTCACCTCGCGGGTCCAGAGGAACGCTGAAGGTGCCGGCGACGCGGAAGTCGCCGGTGGTGAACAGGTCCCCGGTGGTGAAGAAGTCCCCGAGGCCGCGCGGAGGCGCCGCGAGCCGGACCCACTCCGGGTCGTGGCGCCCCGGCAGGGTGCGGCCACGGTCGGCCCAGGTCCGCATCAGCTCACGGTAGATCGGCGGGTCCGGGAGTTGCGGAGCGGGCGGAACCGGTCCCGCGGGCACCGGGACGAACACACGGCGCCGATGTCCGGTCGCCGAGTACGTGGGGGTCATACCCGGGCAACGCGGCAAAGGCGGACAGGTCACCGGCCCGCTGAATCGAGCGTGAGTTCGCGGGCGTCCGCCGTCGGGTCGCCGTTGCCGAAACGGACCTGACGTACCGTCGCCCCGCACCGGCCCGACCGGCCAAGAACGCACCGGCCCGCACCACGGCGGCCTGCTGTGAGCCGTGGCGCGGGTGGGTCGGCGGAATCGGGTGTCCCCCCGGACCGTGGGTGCTCAGGCCGCCTCGCGCCGCATCGTCGGCACCCGCATCGGGCGCGAGCCCGGGCCGCCGACGTGGGAGAAGGGCTGGGTCCGCCAGTCGAGGCCCTGGGGGAGCGTCAACAGCAGGGCGGTGTCCTGCTCGTGGGGCTTGAACGACTCGTCGGCGGGCCGGGCCTCGGTGGCCCGGCGGCCGGTGCCGGCGCAGACCGAGAGCCCGAACGGGTTCCACGGCGAGGCGCACAGGGCGTGCTCCGGCAGCACCTCCTCGTCCGCCAGCAGGGCGATGGGCTGGGCGCAGTCCGGGCAGATCACCCGGTACATCTCGAAGGTGTCGTAGGTGTCGAGTTCCTCGTCGTCGAAGGCGTCGGGTTCGACGCCCTCCGATACGGGCTCGACGACCGGCTGCTGCCGCTTGGGCGCGGTACGACCAGGGCGCTTAAGACTCTGCATGGGATTCTCCCCCTCGGGCTGGGCCGTGACGGCACTGCGGCCTCGACCACAGCAAGCACTTCCCGTCCCCTCTACGGGGTAATCACGAGAGCATCACGGAGACTGTTCGGAGGGTGTGGTCTTCGTCACATGCCGCTCGCAGGTGCCCCGTGCGGCGGGTTTGTCCCCACTCGGCCCGCCGGCCGACTCCCCGTCACATCACGAACCGGGCATGACCTGGGTTGCTCAGGTATCCGAGGAGATCAACCGCACTGTAGGTTCTTGCGCCATGGAGGAGCTGGACCGACAGATCGTGCAGCTGCTCGTCAAGGACGGGCGGATGAGCTACACAGACCTGGGCAAGGCCACGGGCCTGTCCACGTCGGCCGTGCACCAGCGGGTGCGGCGGCTGGAACAGCGTGGCGTCATCCGCGGTTACGCCGCGGTCGTCGACCCGGAGGCCGTCGGGCTGCCGATCACCGCCTTCATCTCGGTGAAACCGTTCGACCCCAGCGCCCCCGACGACATCGCGGACCGTCTGGCCGGCGTCCCCGAACTCGAGGCCTGCCACAGCGTTGCGGGCGACGAGAACTACATCCTCAAGGTGCGCGTGTCGACCCCGCACGGACTGGAGGAACTGCTCGCCCGGGTGCGTTCCCTGGCAGGGGTGTCGACGCGGACCACCGTGGTGCTGTCGACGCCGTACGAGGCCCGGCCGCCGCGGATCTGACCGGCGGCCGCGCGGCCCTGCCCTCGCGGATCCGGACGTCCGGGGCGCCCACGCCCCGCGCGGCGGCGACCTGCGTGCGGAGCCGTACGCGCGAGGGGCGAGACTGGTGCTCATGAGTGAGTCCACCACCCCGTCCACGACCGTCCTGCTGCGCCGCGGCGAGGTCCACAGTCCCGCCGACCCCTTCGCGACGGCGATGGTCGTCGAACGCGGCCAGGTCGCCTGGGTCGGCTCCGAGGGCGCCGCGGACGCCTTCGCGGACGGCGTGGACGAGGTGGTCGACCTGGACGGCGCCCTGGTCACCCCGGCCTTCACCGACGCACACGTGCACACCACGTCCACCGGCCTCGCCCTCACCGGCCTCGACCTCTCCGGCGCCCCCACCCGTGAGGCGGCCCTCGCCCTCGTACGGGACTTCGCCGCGGCCCGACCGGACGACCGGGTCCTCCTCGGCCACGGCTGGGACGCCTCCCGCTGGCCCGACGGACTGCCGCCGACGCGCGCCGAGCTGGACGCGGCCACCGGCGGGCGGCCCCTCTACCTCAGCCGTATCGACGTCCACTCGGCCGTCGTCACCACCGCCCTGCTCGACCTCGTCCCCGGTGACGTGGCCCGCGCGGACGGCCCGCTCACCGCCGACGCCCACCACGCCGTACGCGCCGCCGCCCTCGGGGCCGTCGCCCCCGCCCAGCGCGCCGAGGCCCAGCGCGCCGCCCTCGCGCACGCCGTCTCCCTCGGCATCGGAACCGTTCACGAGTGCGCAGGACCGGAGATCTCCTCCGAGGACGACCTCACCGGACTGCTGCGCCTGTCGGCAGAGGAGCCCGGCCCGCGGGTGATCGGCTACTGGGCCGAACAGGACGTCGACAAGGCGCGCGAGCTGGGCGCGATCGGCGCCGCCGGCGACCTCTTCGTGGACGGCGCCCTCGGCTCCCACACCGCCTGCCTGCACCAGCCGTACGCCGACGCCGGCCACACCGGCGCCGCCTACCTGGACGCCGCCGCGGTCGCCGCCCACGTCGTCGCCTGCACCGAGGCCGGCCTCCAGGCGGGCTTCCACGCCATCGGCGACGCCGCCGTGACCGCCGTCGTGGAGGGCGTGCGCGCCGCCGCCGAGAAGGTCGGCCTCGCCCGGATCCGCGCCGCCCGGCACCGCGTCGAGCACGCCGAGATGCTCACCCCCGAGACCGTGGCGGCCTTCGCCGAACTGGGGCTGACCGCCTCCGTCCAGCCCGCCTTCGACGCGCTGTGGGGCGGCGAGGACGGGATGTACGCCCAGCGCCTGGGCGCCGAGCGGGCCCGCGCCCTCAACCCCTTCGCCGCCCTGCTGCGCGCCGGTGTCCCGCTCGCCTTCGGCTCCGACAGCCCGGTCACGCCCCTCGACCCGTGGGGCACCGTCCGGGCCGCCGCCTTCCACCGCACGGCCGAACACCGCGTCTCCGTCCGCGCGGCGTTCACGGCGCACACGCGCGGCGGCTGGCGGGCGATCGGACGCGACGACGCGGGCGTCCTGGTGCCGGGCGCGCCCGCGGACTACGCCGTGTGGCGTACCGGCGAGCTCGTGGTCCAGGCCCCCGACGACCGGGTGGCGCGCTGGTCGACCGACCCGCGCTCCGGCACCCCCGGCCTGCCCGATCTGACTCCGGGCCGGGACCTGCCCGTCTGCCTGCGCACCGTGGTGGGCGGCCGCACGGTCTTCGTACGGCCGGGCGAGTGATCCACACGGCCGACGGGGCGATGATCTTCTCCCGGGTACGACCTGCGCGTCCTCCGCGCTGACCTGGGCTTTGAGGCTGAAGCCGCAGGTCGAACGACTGTTGACAGGCGACGGCGGGGGGCCGGTAGGTTCGGCCGAGTCCACCACCGGACGTCCGACCGGGGAATCTTCCGCGCACGCGTCGCGGCGCCGCTGGGTCAGGGACGGTGTGCCGCACCGGGGCACCGCCACTGGGAGCCAGGCTCAGCGCTCGCGCCGCGACGAGGGAACGTTCCGGCCGGTCGGGAGGTGTGACCCGGGTGGGGCCCGGGCGCTCAGTAGACAACGGCTTAGGTCGACCCGCAGCCGGCGGGTCCCAGGTCGGCCCGAAGGGCGCCGGGCCCCCATCCGCCGTGCAAACGGTCCTAATCGGCCATCCATACCCCGGTCCCGGGGAAACGACACCACCGTACGGGCGTCCTGTCACGTCGCCGCAGGCCGCGGCCATTATGGTGGTCCTCTGCGTACGGACATGAAGGGGCAGCGGTGAACGACGGCGACGGGACGCCCGCGGTAGCGGGGCAGGGGAGGCGGTTCGGCCCCCTGGGCACGGCCTTGGTGATCATTCCGACCTACAACGAGGTGGAGAACATCAAGGCGATCGTCGCGCGCGTGCGCGAGGCGGTCCCCGAGGCGCACGTTCTGGTCGCCGACGACAACAGCCCCGACGGCACCGGCAAGCTCGCCGACGAGCTGGCCGCCGAGGACGACCACGTCCAGGTCCTGCACCGCAAGGGCAAGGAGGGCCTGGGCGCCGCCTACCTCGCGGGCTTCCGCTGGGGCCTGGAGCACGGCTACGGCGTGCTGATCGAGATGGACGCCGACGGCTCCCACCAGCCCGAGGAACTGCCCCGCCTGCTGACCGCCCTCAAGGGCGCCGACCTGGTGCTCGGCTCCCGCTGGGTGCCCGGCGGCAGGGTGGTGAACTGGCCCAAGTCCCGCGAGTTCATCTCCCGCGGGGGCAGCATGTACTCGCGCCTCGCGCTGGACCTGCCGCTGCGCGACATCACGGGCGGCTACCGCGCCTTCCGCCGCGAGACCCTGGAGGGCCTCGGCCTGGAAGAGGTCTCCTCCCAGGGCTACTGCTTCCAGGTCGACCTCGCCCGCCGCGCGATCAAGGCGGGCTACCACGTCGTCGAGGTGCCGATCACGTTCGTCGAGCGTGAACTCGGCGACTCCAAGATGAGCCGCGACATCCTCGTGGAGGCGCTGTGGCGGGTCACCACGTGGGGTGTGGGGGAGCGGGTCGGCAAGGTCCTGGGCCGCGACAGGCAGCCCGACAGGCAGCCCGACAGGGCGGTGGACGGGCCGGTCGCGAAGCGGGCGGACGCCGAGCCGACCGCGCAGCCGGCCGAGTCGGGTGACAAGCAGTCGCCCGAGTCGGTTGACAAGTCGACACAGGCGACCGACAAGAACGCCTGATCGTCCCCTTATGCCGCGCTGAGCCGGGGCCAGGCACACTGGGGGTATGACGACTGGCGCTCAGACCCCCAGTTCCCCCGCCCGGCCGCCGCGCTCCAGGCTGCGCACGTTCCTGCCGCTGGGCATCGCCGCGTGGCTCGTGCTGGAGATCTGGCTGCTGACCGTGGTCGCGGGCGCCTCCAGCGGTTTCGTGGTCTTCCTGCTGCTGGTGGCCGGCATCGTCCTCGGATCCGTGGTGATCAAGAGTGCGGGCCGCCGGGCCTTCCGCAACCTCACGGAGACGCTGCAACAGCAGCAGGCCGGCGTCATGCCCGAGGCCCGCCCGAACAGCGAGGGCAACGGCCTGATGATGCTGGGCGGACTGCTCCTGATCCTCCCCGGCCTGATCTCGGACGCGCTGGGCCTGCTCATGCTGCTGCCCCCGGTCCAGAAAGCCGTGAGCCGCTACGCGGAGCGGACGGTGGAGCGCAAGCTCCGGGAGGCCGGCCCGGGCACCCTGGGCGACGCCTTCCGTCAGGCCCGCATGCACCAGCCGGACGGCAAGGTCGTGCAGGGCGAGGTCATACGGGACGACCCCGACGACGCACCGCAGGGCCCGCGTCCTCCGCTGACGCACTGAGCGGTCAGCAGGCCCGGCACCGGACAGGGCCCGGCCCCGGACAAGGGGGACACACCAAAACCGCGGGTGCCGTACGTGAAGCTCACGTACGGCACCCGCGGTGTTCGGTTTGCTGCTTACGGTTTCCCGCTACGCACTCTTGCGGCTGTCTCGCGGGTGCACCGCGATGTTCATCGCGCCGGAGCGCAGAACTGCCAGCCGCTCCTCGAGGACCTCTTCGAGTTCCTCGCGGGTGCGTCGCTCCATCAGCATGTCCCAGTGCGTACGCGCGGGCTTGGCCTTCTTTTCCTCCGGGCCGTCGCCGTCCACAAGGAGTGCCTGGGCCCCGCAGACCTTGCACTCCCACTCCGGCGGGATCTCCGCCTCGACCGAGAAGGGCATCTCGAATCGATGCCCCTTCTCGCATGCGTACTCCACGGCCTGGCGCGGGGCCAGGTCGATGCCGCGGTCCGTCTCGTAGCTGGTCACCACGAGGCGCGTGCCGCGAAGAGCTCGCTCACTCATGAATCGTGCCTCCCGGGCTTGTCGCCCACAGGACAGGTGTCGCTGTCGTCGTCATCCGGTCAACGTCCGGGCGGCGGTAAAGATTCCCGTCCCGACTCCCGTTCCGGGCGTCTGCGTCGCCGTCGCAGTCGCAGCCTTGCAACCAGTGCAGTACCCGCCGACGTCCGGTTTGTCACCTCTGCTAGCAGATGTGGCATAGCGTTTCGGCACCTTTGACGCGCAGTAACGGTACGCCTGGCAGGCCAAACGCGTACACTACAGCCCTTTCGCGCCGAGTGCTAAATCCTTTCGGGTACGGGGTTGCCCGCGTCGCCGATCGCCCGCCGCACCGGGACCCGCGCGAGCAGCAGGAAACCGAGGACGAAGAACGCCACCAGCGAGATGATCGCGTCCCGGTAGCTTCCGGTCAGCTGGTAGGTGAGCCCGAACAGCAGCGGCCCGAGCCAGCTCATCCCGCGGTCGCTCAGCTCGTACGCCGAGAAGTACTCGGCCTCCTTGCCGGGCGGGACCAGATGGGAGAACAGGGAGCGGGACAGCGCCTGGCTGCCGCCCAGGACGAGTCCGATCCCGGCGGCCAGCACGAAGAACCACACCGGCTCCCCGGCCGGCAGGAAGTACCCGGCCGCGAGCGTGACCGTCCACGCGACCAGCGACCCGAGGATCGTGCGCTTCGCCCCGTACGTCCGGGCCAGCCTGCCCAGCGCCAGCGCGCCCGCCACCGCCAGCAGCTGGACCAGCAGGACGGCCACGATGAGCGTGGACTGTCCGAGACCCAGTTCCTCGGAGCCGTAGACCGAGGCCTGGGAGATCACCGTCTGGATGCCGTCGTTGTAGACGAGGTACGCCAGCAGGAAGGCCAGGGTCAGCGGGTGGCGCCGCATGTCGCGGACGGTCGCCGCGAGCTGCCGGAACCCGGGCAGGGTGGCCTTCCGCGCGCTCTCGTGCCCCCGCGCGGGTGTGCGGCGGTCGCGCAGCCGCCTCAGCGGGATGAGCGCGAAGGCGCCCCACCACAGGCCGGCCGACGCCAGGCAGACGCGGACCGCCGCGCTCTCGCTCAGCCCGAAGGAGTCGTGGGCCGTGTAGAGGATCAGGTTCGCGACCAGGACCAGCGCCCCGGCCGCGTAGCCGAACGCCCAGCCGCGCGAGGAGACCGCGTCGCGTTCCTCGGGCGGGGCGATCTGGGGCAGGTAGGAGTTGTAGAGCATCATCGCCACGGACTGCGCGGCGTTGGCGACGACCAGGAGCAGTCCGCCCAGCAGATAGCGGTCGCCGTCGAGGAAGAACATGCAGGTCGTTGCCGCGGCCCCGGTGTACGCGGCGGCGGCCAGCAGCGGCTTCTTGCGGCCCGAGCGGTCGGCGGCGGCGCCCACCAGGGGCATCACGAGCACCGCCACGATCACCGACAGCGACACCGAGTACGCGAAGAACGAACCGGCCCGCACGGGTATGCCGAGCGGATGGACGTATCCGTCCGCGCCGGCCGCCGACTCGGCGACCGACGTCAGATAGGGGCCCAGGAACACGGTGAGCACGCTCGTCGAGTAGACGGAGCACGCCCAGTCGTAGAAGTACCAGCCGCGCTGCTCGCGCCGCCGGTCGGCGGCCCCGTCGGCCGCGTCCGTCCGCAGGGTGTCGGTGCCCACCCGTGCCCTCGCTTCCCCGTGAACGCGCGACGTCCCGAGGGTTCGGCCGCGGACCTCGGACGGTCCCGGACCGTCTCAGACCCAGACGCCGCGGTCCTCCATGACCTTGCGCAGTGTGTCGATGTGATCGGTCATGATGCCATCCACTCCCAGGTCCAGGAGCCGGTGCATGCGGTCGGGGTCGTTGACCGTCCAGACGTGCACCTGCAGCCCGCGCGCGTGGGCGGCGTGCACGAAGCGGTGGTCGACCACCTGGATGCCCGACTGGACCTCGGGCACCTGTGCGGCCACCGCCGAGCGGCGCAGCGCGGCCGGCACGCCCCAGGAGCGCAGCCGCAGGTTGAGGACGCCCCGGGTGCCGTACGAGGTGGCCAGGCGGGGGCCGGCCAGGCGCTGGGCGCGGACCACCCGTGCCTCGGAGAACGAGCCGACGCAGACGCGGTCCCAGGTGTTCGTCCGCTCGATCAGCTCCAGGAGCGGCAGCAGCGCGGGCTCCGCCTTCACGTCGATGTTCCAGCGCACCTCAGGGAAGGTCTCCAGCAGCTCCTCGAAGAGCGGCACCGGTTCCTCGCCCGCCACGCGCGCGCGGCGCACCTTCTCCCACGAGAGGTCGGCGATCCGGCCGGCCCCGTCCGTCACCCGGTCCAGCGTCGCGTCGTGGAAGGCGACGAGCTTCCCGTCCCGCGTGGCGTGGACGTCGGTCTCGATGTACCGGTAACCCGCCTCGACCGCGCGCCGGAACTGCCGCAGCGTGTTCTCCAGACCGTCCGCCGCACCGCCCCGGTGGGCGAACGCGATCGGGCCGGGGTGGTCCAGGTAGGGGTGGCGGGGGTGGCGTATCGGGGTGGTCACCGACGCAGTATCGCGCGCCGGGGTTGACCGGTGGCAACCACCGTGCTGCCGTCGGATGCCGACGGGACGGCGAACACGCGCAGGAACACCTGGGCGAGCGGGCCGATCGTCACGGCGTACAGCAGGGTGCCGGCACCGACCGTGCCGCCGAGGGCGAAACCCGTCACCACGACGGTGATCTCGACGGCCGTGCGCACCAGGCGCACCGAGAGTCCCGTGCGCTGGTTCAGCCCGGTCATCAGGCCGTCCCGTGGGCCGGGGCCGAACCGAGCGGCGATGTACAGCCCGGTCGCCGCGCCGTTCAGGACGATCCCCGCCACCATCATGGCGACGCGCGGCGTCCAGCCGTGGGCGACGGGCACGACGGCCAGCGTGGCGTCCATCGCGGCGCCGATCACCAGCACGTTGGAGACCGTGCCGAGGCCCGGTCGCTGGCGCAGCGGGATCCACAGCAGCAGCACCGCCGCGCCCAGGAGGGTCAGCACCACGCCCATGGACAGGCCGGTGCGCCACGCGAGGCCCTGGTGCAGCACGTTCCAGGGTTCCAGGCCGAGGCCCGACCTGACCAGGAGTGCCGAACTCGCGCCGTACAGCACGAGACCGCCGTAGAGCTGGGTCAGTCGCCGTGCGAGATGCCGCTGCCCGGATCGCTGCCTGGACAAGAGGTGCCCCCTGTGTGGTGGTAGTGGCCTGCTGCATGACACCCTGTGGCTTGAGAAGGTGAGCCAACCATGGCCAATTCGGGGAAGGTGGACTGATTTCCATGGCGCAGTGGACCTCGGCCGTGGGGGCGGGGCAGCTCGCCCGGCTGCTCGGCTCCCAGCAGGACCGCCCGGCCGGGCCCGGCACCCGCCGCCCGCCCGCCTACCGCGCGCTCGCCGACGGCATCCGGCTGCTGGTCCTCGAAGGGCGCGTCCCGGTCGCCGCCCGGCTGCCCGCCGAACGAGAGCTGGCCATGGCCCTGACCGTCAGCCGCACCACCGTCGCCGCCGCCTACGAGGCGCTGCGCGCCGAGGGCTTCCTGGAGTCCCGGCGCGGCGCGGGCAGCTGGACCGCCGTACCGGCCGGGAACCCCTTGCCGGCGCGCGGCCTGGAGCCGCTGCCGCCCGAGGCCCTCGGCTCGCTGATCGACCTGGGCTGCGCGGCGCTCCCCGCGCCCGAGCCCTGGCTCACCCGGGCCGTGCAGGGCGCCCTGGAGGAGCTTCCCCCCTACGCGCACACCCATGGCGACTATCCGGCCGGGCTGCCCGCGCTGCGCGCGATGATCGCCGAGCGCTACACCGCGCGCGGGATCCCGACCATGCCCGAACAGATCATGGTGACCACGGGGGCGATGGGCGCCATCGACGCCATCTGCCACCTCTTCGGGGGGCGCGGCGAGCGCATCGCCGTGGAGTCGCCCTCGTACGCCAACATCCTCCAGCTGATGCGCGAGGCCGGGGCCCGGCTGGTCCCGGTCGCGATGGCCGAGGGGCTCACCGGCTGGGACGTGGACCGCTGGCGCCAGGTGCTGCGCGAGGCCGCGCCCCGCATCGCCTACGTCGTCGCCGACTTCCACAACCCCACCGGCGCGCTCGCCGACGACGACCAGCGGCGGCGGCTGGTGGAGGCCGCCCGGTCGGCGGGGACGGTGCTCGTGGCCGACGAGACGATGAGCGAGCTGTGGCTGGACGACGGGGTCGAGATGCCGCGCCCCGTGTGCGCCTTCGACCCGGCCGGTTCCACGGTCGTCACCGTCGGCTCCGCGAGCAAGGCCTTCTGGGCCGGAATGCGCATCGGCTGGGTCCGCGCCGCGCCCGACGTGATCCGCAGCCTGGTCGCCGCGCGCGCGTACGCCGACCTGGGCACGCCGGTACTGGAGCAGCTGGCCGTGCACTGGCTGTTCAGCACCGGCGGCTGGGAGCAGGCCGTCCAGGTGCGGCGCGAGCAGGCCCGCCGGAACCGGGACGAGCTGGTGGCCGCGGTGCGCCGGGAACTGCCCGACTGGGAGTTCGAGGTGCCGCGGGGCGGGCTGACGCTGTGGGTGCGGACCGGGGGCCTCTCGGGCTCTCGGCTCGCCGAGGCGGGGGAGCGCGTGGGCGTCCGGGTCCCGTCCGGCCCGCGCTTCGGGGTCGACGGGGCCTTCGAGGGCTACGTCCGACTGCCGTTCACCGTCGGCGGCGCGGTGGCCGAGGAGGCGGCGGTGCGACTGGCCGCGGCTGCCCGGCTGGTGGAGAACGGAGGCGTCGGGGGCGGTGAGGCGCCGCGGACGTTCGTGGCGTAGACGTAGGGGGGCGGCCCTTCCGATCCCCAAGGGCGGCGTCCTGAAGCTCGACGTCTCGGTGGCGAGCGGCTTCGGACACGGAAGGCGGCCCGGGCGCCGGATCGTGGCGGGCCCGGGCCGTCTCGGCGCCGGTGGGCAGGGGACGCGCGCCGGAGCCGTGGTCGGCCCCGGCGTCCGTCAGGAGGTCTCGGCCGCCACCGCCTTGGCGGGAACCGGCTCCGGCGTGGCCGGCTCGACCGCGGTGACCTCCTGGGCCGCCGCCTCCACCGCGACGGGCGTCGGCTCGGCGACCGACGCCGGCTCGGCGTCGGCCTCCGGCCTCCCCGGCCTCTCGGGTTCGGGTTCGTCCGTGACGGCCTTCCCCGTGACGGTCTTCTTCTCGATGGAGATCTTCTTCTCGGCCGCGTCCTCGTCCACGGGCACCTGCTCACCGTCCGCCGGGGTCGTGCGCGGGGGCAGCAGGTCGAGCACCGCCTGCCGGTGGGCATCGCTCGTCGCGTCGTCGTAGGGGTCCGGCGTGGCCGGGACCTGGAGGCGGTGTACCGGTCCGGTGCCCAGGCGGGCGTATCCCCGGCCGGGCGGAACCTGGTCCACGGGCGTGGTGTGCGGGGGAGCGCCGAGCACCGTCGCCAGCTCGTCCGGCGTAGCCGGGCCGAGGACGACACGCGCGCGCGTGTGCTGCCGTACGGCGTCGCTGAGGCTGTCCAGGGAGTCCAGCTGGTCGGCGACGACCACCGTCACGTTCGCGGCGCGGCCGTGCCGCAGGGGGACCTGGAGCAGGGACTGCGGGTCCTTGCGGCCGTCCGCGGCGGCCAGGTGCGGGAACGCGCTCGGCCGGTCCATGAAGACCCACAGCGGCCGCTTGGTGTCGTCGGGTGCGGGGCGGCCCTCCTGACGGGCCCGGTTGAGGGAGATCAGCCGGCGTTCCGTCTCGGAGGCGGCCCACTCCAGGCTCGTCAGCGCTCCGGTGAGGCCGCACTCGACGGCCAGGACGCCGTCCCGGCCGACCAGGCAGGCGTACTCGCCGGTGCCGCCGCCGTCGACGATCAGCAGGTCGCCGTGGTGCAGGGCCTGCAGCGCGACCGAGCGCAGCAGGGTGGACGTGCCGGTACCGGGCTGCCCCAGGACCAGCAGGTGGGGCTCGGTCGAGCGGATGCCGGTGCGCCAGACGACCGGGGGCACGTCGCGCCGCTCCTCGCCGTGGGTGAGCGGGAGGGTGCGCTGGACCCCGGTCGGGTCGGTGAAGCCGAGGACGGTCTCGCCGGGCGCCGTCACGAAGCGCTGGGCTGCGATGTCGGTGGGCAGCGCCGCGAGTACGTCGACGGAGAGGTGGTTGGCCTCCTCGTCCCACGTGAAGCGGTACTCCCGGCCCCGCCCGGACTTGGCGGTGAGCAGGTGCTCGATCCGGGCGCGGGCCTCGGCCTCGCCGTCGGTGAAGTACGCGGGGTAGCGGATCACCAGGTGGGCGAAGCGGCCGGTGTCGTCGAACTCGAACGCGGGGAACGCCTTCTCCCACGCGCCCCCGTGGGAGTACAGGGGATCGGGGTCCTCGGCGAGGGAGAAGTACGGGACGAGCGCCTCGTAGAGCGACTGGAGGCGCTTGGTCTGGGAGTCGTCGGGGCCGTCCGGCTCCGACGGGGTGCGGTCCCTGCCCTGCCAGGCCGCCGCCGCCATCAGGGCGATGACGGCCAGTAGCGGGCCGTACGGGACCAGTGCCACGACCAGGACCACCGAGGCCACCAGGAACAGCAGCGCGCCGCGCCGGTCCTTGGGGGTCTCGGTCCATCTGCGCCGCGCGGCCGCGGCCAGGCGGCGCAGACCGCGGGCGATCGTGATCAGCGGCTGGAGGACGTCGGTGGCGCTGTCGGCCGCCGTCCGGGCCAGCTCCCGGCTCCGGGCGAGCTGTGCGCCGCCGTTGCTCAGAATGCGGGGGAGGGGCCGCCGGGCCACTGCTGCCTCCTGGAAGTGCGTACGTGCGGATGTCGGGCGGGGGAGAGGGGCGTCAGAACTTGATTCCGCCGAGGAGGCCCGCCAGGCTCTCGCCGCCTGCCTTGATGCTCGGGGCGATGGCCGTACTCGCCAGGTAGAACCCGAACAGGACCGCGACCAGCGCGTGCGAGGCCTTGAGGCCGTCCTTGCGGAAGAAGATGAAGACGACGATGCCGAGCAGGACCACGCCTGAGATCGAGAGGATCATGTGAGTTCTCCTGGTTCGCGGGGACAGTCACCATGAGTACTTCCAGGCTCACAGCATGTATCCATACGATAAAAGGTGCAAATGGGGGAAATTTTCCGAAATTGCCCCAGGTGGCGGAGTAGTCCTTGGGCCGGTTGAGCAGGGCTGTTGCGCCCTGCCGGGTCCGTGCTGATCTTTACCTCGGGCACTTCGGCTCATGTGCGGCGCGAGCCAGTACCCTGGCGATTCACTCGCACGGCCGCACCGCTCGCGGCCGTGCGCTCAGTCCCCGGCATGCGCAGTGAGAGGTGGTCCGGCCGATGAGTGAAGCCCCCGACCCGGAGGTCGTGGAGCTGGCGACGAAGATCTTCGATCTGGCCCGGCAGGGCCGGACCGAGGAACTGGTGGCCTATGTGGACGCCGGCGTTCCCGCCAATCTCACCAACGACCGCGGCGACTCCCTCGTCATGCTCGCCGCTTATCACGGCCACGCCGACGCGGTGCGCGCGCTGCTGGGCCGTGGCGCCGAGGCCGACCGCGTCAACGACCGGGGTCAGACCCCGCTCGCCGGTGCCGCCTTCAAGGGTGAGACGGAAGTGACCAGGGCGCTTCTGGAGGCCGGCGCGGATCCGTCCGCGGGCACTCCGTCGGCCGTCGACACGGCGCGCATGTTCGCCCGGACAGAGCTGCTGGAGCTGTTCGGCGCTCAGTGACCGGAAGCCGATCCGGTACTGCTCCGGGTCTGCTCCACTCTTTCTGACCAGGGAAAATACGAATAACGGGGGAGGCGGTACCGGGCCGCCGAAATTTCGGTCGCGGCAGATGTGACCGCCGGGTCATCATGACGACGTGGTTCACGGACGTGATGGCTGGGCAGATGTTGCCGCACCGCGCGGGCCGTGACACGGCCCGCAAGGGCCACCGACGAGAGGCAGAGGAACATGGTCTTCAGCAAGCAAGAGACGGCGGGCGCTCCGACGTGTTGGCGCACGGCCAGGTAACGCGTGCTCCCCGGTTGCGTCGACGCTTGATGTGAGGCTGTTTCCCATGTTCGATCCGGTCATAGCGCCCAGCGGTACGCTGCTCGGCCTGCTTCAGCGGGGTCGCGGCGACGGCACGCTGCATGCGCTCACCGCTCCGCGCGCCGAAGCGCTCGCGGCACTGAACCACTGCGTGCTGCACGACCCCCGCCACGACTGGCAGGTCGAGAACCGCTCCCTCTACTACGCCCGCCTCTACCTCGACCTCAACGGCGAGCTGGACGCGATCGAGGCCCACCTCTTCGATCCCGAGGACATCCTCGAGGCCGACGAGTCACGCACCGGGCTGGCCCTCGCGGTCCTCGGGCACCTGGCCTCCTACGGCAGGCTCGACGCGCTCCAGCTGTTGCGCAGGTACGCCGCCCACGGCGTCAACTGGGCGTGGGCCCTGGACGAACTGGCGCTGCGCGACGACGACGCCGGTCTGCGCTCGCTCGCCGCGCCCGTGCTGGCCCGCTTCCCGCACGATGCCGAGGGCGACGCCGAGCTGGCCGTCGCCGTGCGGGACGCCTTCGAACCCCGGCCCTGGCGGCTGTGGGCCGACGATCCGCGCGAGTCGATCGCCACGCGTGTGCGTGCCGCCCACGAGACCGGCTGTTTCGACCGATGGCAGCGGCAGATGAGCCCCACCGGACCGCGTCCGGGCTGGAGCGTGCGGGCCGTCTTCGAGTGGGCCCAGCAGGGCGTCGAGCGCGGCGCCGCGCTCCATGTGCCGGCCGCCCGGTGTCTCACGGCCGTCGCCGGTCCCGAGGACCGGCCCGAGATCGTCGAGGCCGCGCGGTCCGGCGACGAGGGCGCCCGCTGCACCGCCCTGCGCTATCTCGCCGACGGCAACGATCCGGACGCCCTCGACCTGATCGAGGGTGCCGTGACCAACGGCTCGACGCCGGTCGTGGAGGCCGCCGTCGCCGCCTTCGAGCGCATGCGCAGCCTCGCCGCCGTCGACCTGGCGCGCCGCTGGGTGCACCGACCCGACGCCCTGGGCGCCGCCGCCGGGCGGGTACTCGCCTGCCGGGGCGGAGCCCAGGACCGCGACCTCGTCCTCGCCGCACTGCGTGAGGCGGTACGCGGCGAAGGCCCCGACGCGCCGACCCTGTGGACCCTCGTCGACGGCACCGGACGGCTCGGCATCGCCTGCGCCGCGCCCGTGCTGCGCCACATCTACCGCGAGACCGCCTCTTCCCACCTGCGCGGTCGGGCCGCCCGAGCGCTGGCCGCCACCGACCCGTCCTTCGCCGCCGGGTTCGCCATCGAGTGCCTGTGGGACTGCGAGGAGACCACCCGCGAAATCGCCGCCCGCCACGCCGAGACCGGCGACAACCGCGTCGTCGAACGGCTGCGCAGGCTCGCCGCCGATCCGGCCGAGGAGGACGAGGTCCAGACGGCCGTACGCAGCCGCTTCGGACCGGACGCGCCGGCCGTGTGAGCGGGCGCGCCGGCCCGAGGCGGCTCGGCGTGAGCGGACGGATCGGCCTGCGCGGGCCTGGCCTGCGGCCGTCCTTCCGCACTGACGCGGCCCGTCGGGAGTCGCCCCCGCGTGCCGTCGCGCGTCGCCCCGCGTGCCGTCGGGCGGCAGCCCCACGTTTCGGCGGGTATCGCCCCCGCGTGCCGCCGGGCGGCAGCCCCATGTTCTGGCGGGCTGCGGCCCCGCGTGCCGCCGGGTGTCCCCCCCCGCGTGCCGTCGGGCGGCAGCCCCACGTTTCGGCGGGCATCGGCCCCGCATGCCGTCGGGCGGCAGCCCCATGTTCCGGCGGGGATCGACCCCGCATGCCACCGGGTCGCAGCCCGCGTGCCACCGGGCGCCACCCCACGTGCCACCGGGCGTCACCCCGCGTGCCGCCAGGCGGCAGCCCCTCCGTGTGAACGACGGATGGCCCGCGGGTACGTCGGGTGTGGCCGCGGGCTGGCCTGCCCGGGTGAGCAGGGCAACGCTCATGGGACGTTCCTCGGCCGGAAAGATCGACGTTGACGCGAGCACGTCCAGTCCGGCGACAACACCGGTATGCGTGTCGTCATCGTGACCGAATCCTTTCCCCCCGATGTGAACGGCGTCGCCCACTGCGCGCTCCAGACCGCCCGGCACCTCGTCGACCGCGGCCACGACTGCGTCGTCGTCGCCCCGGCCACCGCTCCGGGCACCGAGGCGGACACCTCCGCCGCGTGCCCCCTCGTCCGGATCCCCTCCCTCCCGCTCCCCGGCTACCCCCAGGTCCGCGTCGCCCTCCCCAGCCGGCGCGTGGCCGCCGCGATCGCCGAGCACCGCGCCGACCTCGTCCATCTGGCCAGCCCCTTCGTCCTCGGCGTCCGGGGCATGGCCGCAGCCGCCCGGCTCGGTGTCCCGGCCGTGGCCGTCTACCAGACCGACCTCGCCGGATACGCCCGTACGTACATGGGGGCGGGCGAGGCGGCCGCCTGGCGGCGCATCCGCTCCGTGCACTCCGCCGCCGACCTCACCCTCGCCCCGTCCGGCGCGGCACTGCGCGACCTCCGGGCGCACGGTGTGCCCCGGGTCTCGCTCTGGCCACGCGGGGTGGACACCGTCCGCTTCCGGCCGGACCGGCGCGACGAGGCGCTCCGCCGCGAACTGGCCCCCAACGGTGAGTTGATCGTCGGCTACGTCGGCCGGCTCGCCCCCGAGAAGCAGGTGGAGCTGCTGGCCGGTGTCTGCGGCCTGGACGGCGTGCGCGTCGTGGTCGTCGGCGACGGGCCCAGCCGGCCCGGCCTGGAGCAGGCGCTGCCGGGCGCGCTCTTCCTCGGCCGCCGTACCGGCGACGACCTCGCCCGGCTCTTCGCCTCGCTGGACGTCTTCGCGCACACCGGTCCCTTCGAGACGTTCTGCCAGACCGTGCAGGAGGCCATGGCGAGCGGCGTGCCCGTCGTCGCGCCCGCCGCGGGCGGGCCGCTGGACCTCGTCGCCCATGGGCGCACCGGACTGCTCGTGCCGCCGCGCGACGCGGCAGCCGTGCGGGACGCGGTGTGGTCGCTCGCCGCCGACCCCGCGCTGCGGACCGTGTACGGGGCGGCCGGGCGGGCTGCCGTCGAGGGGCGTACCTGGGCGGCCGTCGGCGACCGGCTGATCGGCCACTACACGGACGTACTCGCCACGCGGAAGGCGGTGTTGGCGGCATGAGCGGCGCACTGCGGATCGTCCGGCTCGCCAACTTCGTCGCGCCCGCGTCCGGCGGCCTGCGCACCGCGCTGCGCGAGCTGGGCAAGGGCTTCCGCGCGGCCGGACACGACCCCGTCCTCGTCGTCCCCGGCGAGCACGCCGACGACCGGGAGACCGAACAGGGCCGGGTGATCACCCTCCCGGGACCGCTGCTGCCGGGCACCGGCGGCTACCGCGTCCTGACCGGCAGGCGGCGTGTGGCCGCGCTGCTGGAGGAACTGGCACCCGACCGGCTGGAGGTCTCCGACCGGACCACGCTGCGCTGGACCGGCAAGTGGGCACGGCGGGCCAGGGTCCCCGCCGTGATGGTCTCCCACGAGACCACCGACGGTGTGCTGCGCACCTGGGGCCTGCCCGAAGAGGCGGCCCGGCGCACGGCTGACGCCCTGAACATCCGCACGGCGCACACCTACGCGCGCGTGGTGTGCACCACGGAGTTCGCCGAGCGGGAGTTCGTCCGCATCGGGGCCCGCAACGTCGTACGGGCTCCGCTGGGCGTCGACCTGGCCGGGCGGCACCCGGCGCTGCGCGATCCCGGGCTGCGCGCCCGGCACGCGCGCGTGGACGAGACGCTGCTGGTGATGTGCTCCCGGCTGTCCGTGGAGAAGCGGCCGGGCACGGCGCTCGACGCGCTGGCGGCGCTGCTTCGGCGCGGCGAGCGGGCGGTGCTCGTGGTCGCCGGGGACGGGCCGTTGCGCCCGCGGCTCGAACAGCGGGCGCGGGAGCGCGGGTTGCCGGTGACCTTCCTCGGCCACGTCGCCGACCGCGGGCTGCTCGGCGCGCTCCAGGCGTCCGCCGACGTGTGCCTGGCTCCCGGACCGGCCGAGACCTTCGGACTCGCCGCGCTGGAGGCGATGGCGTGCGGCACGCCCGTGGTGGCCAGCGCGTCCTCGGCGCTGCCGGAGGTGATCGGCTCCGCCGGCGCCGTCGCCGCCGACCGCGGGGAGGCCTTCGCGGACGCCGTGGAGCTGCTCCTCGGACGCCGGGAGGCGGACCGGCGGGAGACGGCACGCGCGCGTGCGGAGTGTTTCGGCTGGGACGCGGCGGTCGGGGCGTTCCTGGCCGCGCACGACGCGACGGCCCCCGCGCTTCCCGTGCTGCCGGAGGCCGTGTCATGAGACGCGTCCGGTTCGTGGCCCTCGGGGACTCGCTGACCGAGGGCGTGGGGGACCCGGTGCGCGACGGGTGGCGCGGCTGGGCCGCGCTGCTCGCCGCCGGGCTCGGCGAGGAGCCCGCGGAGTTCACCAACCTCGCCCTCAGCGGGGCGCAGGCCCGGGACGTCGCCGAGCGGCAACTGCCCGCGGGCCTCGCCCTGCGCCCCGACGTCGCGTCCGTCGTCGTCGGCGTCAACGACACCCTGCGCTGCTCCTTCGACCTCGGAGCCGTCGCCGCCCGGCTCGACACGGTGTACGCCGCCTTCACCGGACAGGGCGCGCTGCTGCTCACGGCGTGCCTGCCGGACCCAGGGGCGATGCTCGGGCTGCCGGGAGCGCTGGCCCGCCCGCTGGCCCGGCGGCAACGGGCGGTCAACGCCGTCGTGCACGCCCTGTCCGACCGGTACGGGGCCGTTCACCTGCACGCGAGCGAGGGCGACTGGACCACGGACCGCGCGATGTGGAGCGCGGACCGGCTGCACCCCGGCGAGCGGGGCCACCGGCAGCTGGCCCTGCGCTTCCACGCCCTGCTCGCCGAGCGCGGTCACGCCACCGGGCCCGCGCCCTCGCCCGAGAACGAGTTCCCCGCTCCCACCAGGTCGGCGAGCCTGTGGTGGCTGGCCACGGCCGGCACCGGCTGGGTGGCCCGGCGCTGTACGGACCTGCTGCCCCAACTGCTGACGCTGGCCGCCGATGACCTGCGCCACCACGCGCGCGGGACGAGCGCCCGGCTCGACCTGCGCACGTCCGCCGCGGTCTCCGCCGCGCTCGCGGCGCTGTCGACGACGGAGCGGCCGGAGGCGGCGTGACCGGCGGCGCCCCGGCGCCTGCCGGTACCGTCCGCGGCGCCGCGGACGGAGCGCGGACCACAGCGGGCCCCGGAGCGCGGACCACAGAAGTGGCCCGGAACGCGGACCACGGAAGCGGCCCGGAACGCGGACCACAGACGTACCCCCGCGCGGGCGCCTCGCCGTCGTCGTACGGCG
Organism: Streptomyces sp. BB1-1-1; assembly: GCF_031597775.1. Taxonomy (NCBI): domain Bacteria; kingdom Bacillati; phylum Actinomycetota; class Actinomycetes; order Kitasatosporales; family Streptomycetaceae; genus Streptomyces; species Streptomyces sp. BB1-1-1. The sequence continues at coordinate 7,081,157 of NZ_CP134203.1, forward strand.
TGGGTACCCGCGCACGGCGGCACGCGGACCGGCAGCACCGGCGTCGGGCCCCGGAGCGCCCGAGGGCGGTGTCGCGGTGTCGCGGTGCCGTGGTGCCGTGGTGTCGCCGTGTCAGTGTCGGTGGACGGCGACGAAGCGCACCGGAGTCCCCGGTGGCGTCTGGGCCGCCGCCGGGAGGTCGGCGGTGCGGACGACGCCGATCACCGGGTAGCCGCCGGTCGTCGGATGGTCGGCCAGGAACACGACCGGCCTGCCGTCGGGCGGCACCTGGACCGCGCCCAGCACCATGCCCTCACTGGGGAGTTCGCCCGGGCGGGCGCGTTGCAGTGCCGGTCCGTCCATGCGCAGTCCGATGCGGTTGCTCGCGGGCGACACCCGGTACGCGCGCGAGGTGAACGTCCGTACCGCCTCCGGCGTGAACCAGTCGGCGCGCGGGCCCGGCGTCACCCGCAGGACCAGCTCCGAGGGGGGCGCCGGCTGCGGGGCGACGTCCACGCGCGCGTGCTGCCCGCGCGGCCGCCCCAGGGGCAGCACCGTGCCGTCCGTGAGGGGCGGCGGCCCGAGGCCGGACAGCAGGTCGGTGGAGCGGCTGCCGAGGACCGGCTCGACCAGGACGCCGCCGGAGACGGCCACATAGCTGCGGACGCCGGAGTCGGCCGCTCCGACGTTCAGCAGCGCACCGGCCGGCACGTCGACCGGCGCACCCCAGGGCACCGGCCGTCCGTCCACCGTCACCGGGCAGGGGGCGCCGCCGACCGCCACCGTCACCGCGCAACGCGGACGCACGGCACAGCCGGTGAGCGTGGTCTCCAGGACGGCGGCGTCGGGCGGGCAGCCGACCAGCCGGAGCACCAGCGCAGCCGCGGGCGCGTCGAGCGCCCCGGAGCGGGGGACGCCGAGGTGCGCGTGTCCGGGGCGGCCCCGGTCCTGCACGGTGGTCAGGGCCCCGGCCCGGACGACGGCGAGCGCACGGTCCGTCATGAACCCCCCTGACGCTCGGGCAGGTGTCCACGGGTGACGAACCGCACGCGCGTGCCCGGCGACAGCAGCGCCGCGGGCACGCGCGTGTGGTCCCACAGCACGGCGTCCGTGGTGCCGATCAACTGCCAGCCGCCCGGCGACGAACGCGGATACACGCCGGTGTACGGACCCGCCAGCGCCACCGAACCGGCCGGGACGGCCGTGCGCGGAGTGTCGCGGCGCGGGACGTCGTAGCGCGCGGGCAGACCGGTGAGGTAGCCGAACCCGGGCGCGAACCCGCAGAAGGCGACGTGGAACTCGGTACCCGCGTGGATGCGGCCCACCTCCTCCTCCGCCACACCCCAGTGCGCGGCGACGTCGGCCAGGTCCGGACCGTCGTAGCGGACCGGGATCTCGACCACGTGCCCCGCGCGCGGGGGAGCGGACGGGACTTCGGCGGCGGCCAGTTCGGACGCCAGCCGGGCCGGGTCGGTGAGGCCGTCGAGGAGGACGGTGCGGGCCGCGGGGACGATCTCCCGGGCCGCGAGAGTGCCCTCCGCGCGGCGCCGCAGCAGCTCCGCGTGCAGCGCCTCCGCCTCCTCGCCCGAGGAGACCTCGACGAGCAGGGCGTCGTCGCCGACCGGCAGGACGTTCACGCGAAGGCCTCCACGCGGACGCCCGAGGCCTCCAGCCGCTGCCGGACCCGGCGGGCCAGTTCCACCGCGCCGGGCGTGTCGCCGTGCACGCACAGGGAGCGGGCCCGGACCTCGACACGTGCCCCGGAGCGGGCGGTGACCGTGCCGGAGACGGCCAGGCCCACCGAGCGCTCCACGACGGCGTCCGGATCGGTGACCACGGCGCCCTCCTGCCCGCGCGGCACGAGCGTGCCCTCGTCGGTGTACGCGCGGTCGGCGAACGCCTCCGTGACGACCGGCAGCCCGGCCCGGCCGGCCAGCTCCAGCACGCGTGAGCCGGGCAGCCCGAGCACGGGCAGCGCGCCGCCCGCGAGGAGCACGCCGTCGACGACCGCCGCGGCCTGCTCCGCGTCCCGCACCACCCGGTTGTACAGCGCACCGTGCGGCTTGACGTACGCCACGCGGGTGCCGGCCGCGCGTGCGAACACCTCCAGGGCGCCGACCTGGTAGGCGACCTCGGCCGCCAGCTCGGCGGGCGGCACGTCCATCGCGCGCCGCCCGAAACCGGCCAGGTCCCGGTAGGAGACCTGGGCGCCGATCGTCACGCCCCGCTCGGCCGCCAGCTCGCACACCCGCCGCATGGTGACCGGATCCCCGGCGTGGAAGCCGCAGGCCACGTTGGCGCTGGTGACGACCGAGAGCAGGCCCGCGTCGTCGGTGAGCCGCCAGCGGCCGAAACCCTCGCCGAGGTCGGCGTTGAGGTCGATCGAGGTCATGTCTCCAGTGTCTCCGGTTTCCGGCCTGTGTCGGGACATCCCCGGATCAGGCCACGCGGTACTGATCGTCCCGTGCGTCGGTGAGGAACATCTGCCCCGGCGCGTGGGTGAGGGCGAAGGGCGGACGCGAGGCCATGACCGCCGCCTGCGGGGTCACCCCGCACGCCCAGAACACCGGGATGTCGTCCGGCCCGGCGTCCACCGGGTCGCCGAAGTCCGGCCGGCCCAGGTCGTCGATGCCGAGCGCCGACGGGTCCCCGCAGTGCACCGGGCTGCCGTGCACGGCAGGGAGCAGGCTGGTCTCGCGGATCGCCGCCGACAGGTGAGCGGGCGGCACCGGGCGCATGGACACCACCATCGGCCCGCGCAGCCGCCCGGCCGACCGGCACTGCCGCGTGGTGACGTACATCGGGACGTTGCGCCCCTGCTCGACATGGCGGATCGGGACGCCGGCCGCGGTCAGCGCCCACTCGAAGGTGAAGCTGCAACCGATCAGGAACGACACCAGGTCGTCCCGCCAGTGCGCGCGTACGTCCGTCGGCTCGTCCACCAGCTCGCCGTCCCGCCACACCCGGTAGCGCGGCAGATCGGTGCGCAGGTCGGCGCCGTCGGCGAGCGCGGTGGTCCAGGACCCGGCGTCCGTGACGTCGAGCACCGGACAGGGCTTCGGGTTGCGGGTGCAGAACAGCAGCATGTCGTACGCCCAGTCGGCGGGCACCGAGATCAGGTTGGCCTGGGTGTGGCCGGCCGCGACTCCGGCCGTGGGGCCGGTGAGCCCTTCCCGGAAGCGGGAGCGGGCCGTTTTCGGGCTCCACGCGCGCGCGTGCTCGTCGACGAGGGCGACCGGCCGGTCCCCGGACACGTGGTGCGAGTGCTTCATGCCAGTTCCCTTCCGCGCGTCTCGGGCAGCCCCAGCAGAGCCAGCGCCGCGATGCCGTAGCCGATGGCGCCGAAGACCAGCGCGCCGCCCACGCCCCAGCTGTCGGCCAGGAAGCCGACCGTGGTCGGGAAGACGGCGCCCACGGCGCGCCCGGTGTTGTAGGTGAAGCCCTGGCCGGCGCCGCGTACGGCCGTCGGGTACAGCTCGCTCAGGTACGAACCGAAGCCGCTGAAGATCGCCGACATGCAGAAGCCGAGCGGGAAACCGAGCACCAGGAGCAGGGTGTTGGCGCCGCTGGGGATGTTCGCGTACGCCAGGATGCACAGCGCCGACAGCAGCGCGAAGAGCCAGATGTTGCGCTTGCGGCCCAGCCGGTCGGTGAGGTAGCCGCCGGTGAGATAGCCGATGAAGGCGCCCGAGATGAGGAAGGTCAGGTAGCCGCCGGTGCCGACGACTGACAGGTCGCGCTCGTCCTTCAGATACGTCGGCACCCAGGTGGCGAGGGTGTAGTAGCCGCCCTGGACGCCGGTGGAGAGCAGGCTCGCCCAGAGCGTGACGCGCAGCAGGCCCGGCGAGTCGGCCGTACCCGGCTTGAAGATCGCCGCGAACGAGCCCTTCCCCGCGCCCTTTCCGCGGGCCTCGGCGGCCTTGGGCGCGTCGTGGACACTGCGCCGCACCCAGACCACGAGCAGCGCGGGCAGCGCGCCGGTCCAGAACATCACGCGCCACGCCAGATCATCGCCGACCAGCGAGAACACCAGCGTGTACACGACCACGGCGAGCGCCCAGCCCACGGCCCAGGAGCTCTGGATCGCGCCGAGGGTACGGCCCCGGTGCTTGGCGCTCGCGTACTCGGCGACCAGGATCGCGCCGACCGCCCACTCGCCGCCGAAGCCCAGGCCCTGGAGGGCGCGGAAGACCAGCAGCGTCTCGTAGTTGGGCGCGAAACCGCAGGCCACCGTGAAGACGGCGTAGGTGATCACGGTGAGCAGCAGGGCCTTGACCCGGCCGACGCGGTCCGCCAGGACGCCCGCGAGGGCGCCGCCGATCGCCGAGACGACCAGCGTGACCGTCGTGAGCAGGCCGGTCTGACCGCTGTCCAGGCCGAAGTACGCGGCCAGCGCGACCATGGTCAGCGGCAGCGTGAAGTAGTCGTACGAGTCGAGCGCGTAGCCGCCGAACGCGCCGCCGAAGGCGCGGCGGCCCCGCGGGCCGAGGGCGCGCAGCCAGCCGAACGGGCCGTTGTCCGAGGTCTGTTCACCCGCGTCGGTGGGACGGGTCTCGGCGGACAGGGCCTGCGGTGGAGGGGTTGTGCTCATGGGCACCTCGCAGTGGGAGGACGGAGGGTGCTTGTCGAGAGTGAGCCGGTCGGTGCGGCGGCGCGGGTGGGGGGAGCGGGCGCCGTGTCTTCACTTCATGGCACCGTAGAGGATCGTTCAACGATCCCTCAATACCCATGTTGTTTCGTTCTGGCATCTGCGATTGAATTCCGGGCATGGCAGAGCAGTTGACGGGACTGGCCGACGACCGCGCCCTCCTCGGGCGGACCAGCACCGCCGAGCGGGTCTCGGACATTCTCAGGAGCCGGATCGCCGAGGGTTACTTCCCGCCCGGGACCCGCCTGTCGGAGGACAGCATCGGCGGCGCGCTCGGCGTCTCCCGGAACACGCTGCGCGAGTCGTTCCGGCTGCTCACCCACGAACGCCTGCTCGTCCACGAGCTGAACCGCGGCGTCTTCGTCCGGGTCCTGACCGTCGAGGACGTCGAGGACATCTACCGCACCCGCGCCCTCGTCGAATGCGCCGTCGTCCGGGGCCTCGGGGAGCCGCCGTACGGCCTGGAGGGACTCGCCGGGGCCGTCGAGGACGGGCGCCGGGCGGCCCGCGAAGGTGACTGGAAAGCTGTGGGTACGGCCAACATCCACTTCCACCGGGAACTGGTGGCCCTCGCCGGCAGCGAACGCACCGACGAGCTGATGCGCAGCGTCTTCGCCGAACTGCGCCTCGCCTTCCACGTCGTGGACGACCCGAGGCGCCTGCACGAGCCGTACATCGCACGGAACGCGGAGATCCTCGCGGCCCTGGAGACCGGCGAGCGGGAGACGGCCGAGCGGCTGCTCGCGATCTACCTCGAGAACTCGCTGAAGCGTGTCGTGGAGGTCTACCTGCGGCGGGTCGGCGACGAGGGGTAGACCACCGGGGGCGGGACCGCGAGCCGGGGCGGGCCGCCTGCGAAGCCTGTCGCGTCGGGGCCCATCTGCGTCGTTTGGGTCGTTGTCAGACCGAGGACCTAGTCTGTGCACCGTGACTTCGCCTGCATCGACGGACAGCGTTCCGCCCCAGCTCAGCGCGGGGCCGCGCCCCGCCCCGGGCCCGGCCGCCGACGAGGGGCTGGCGCGGCGGCTGCGCGCGCTCGCCTGCACGGCGCCGCTGCACGACCTCGACGCACGCAAGGCCAACCTCGCGGGCGAGTACTCGGTGTACGGCATGGCGGAGGTCGCCCTCTCCGCCATCGACCTCGTCACGCTGAACATGGACTTCGACACGGGCGCCGACCACGACCAGATAGTCGCCCGGCTGATCCCACGCGTCGCCGCCCAGGCCCCGGCGCGGCCCGCCGCCGAGCACGAGCGGGTGGCCCGCTGGGTCCTGGAGAACCTGATCAACGTCGGCAGCGTCGACCGCGGCTTCCGCGCGGTGTACGGCACCTTCGGGCCGGACGGCACCTATGTGCGCCGCGACTACGACTTCAAGCTCCTGGAGGAGGTCCCGGGCCCCGGCGGCACCGTCTACCTCCGCACCACCGACGAGGCGGTCAACGTCCTCGTCGGCGCCCTGGACACCGACGTCACCAGCGCCCAGATCGCCGCCGAGGTCAAGCTGGAGGTGCTGATCAGCCGCGGCCGGCTCGCCGACGCCCAGCTCGCCGCCGAGCAGGCCCGGTACCGGACCGTGCAGTACTCGGAGACCCTCCGCAGGGCCCTCGACGCCACCCGGCGCAACGTCCGCGCGGTGGACTGGCTGAGCGCCGTCCCCGACATGATCGCCGAGGCCCTCGACCACGTCGCCGACCGGTACCGCCACGAGAACGCGATCCTCACCAACATCCGCAAGGCGCGCGACGAGTCCGAGGACCCCGAGCACAAGCGCCGCGCGGCCGAGCTCGTCGACATCGTCAAGGACTGCATCCGCCGCCACACCCAGCTCCAGTCCCGCCTCCTGGAGGCAGGCCCGCTCTTCCGCGCCGAACAGGACCGGCAGGCCTTCGCCACTCCCCTGACCACCTCGGGCCTGGACCTGTACGGCCATCTCGTCGCCCCCGTCCTGCCGTTGCCCCTGGAGCGGGCGCTCCGCGTCACCGACGCCTTCTTCGCCCGCGGCACCGGGATGCGCACGCCCGTCTCCGTCCGGGTCGGCGACCTCGTCGACATACTCCTGACCCCGCCCGTGGAGCGGGAGCACCTGGGCGCCGAGATGCCGGAACCCGACCTGATCGCCACCCCGGACGACAGCCGCTTCAGCGAGGAGCAGCTCGCGGCGGCCATGGAGCTGCTCGACCTGCCGCACGACGTCCCGCGCCGGCTGTCCGGGCTGCTGGCCGACGCCCGCGCCCAGGACCCCGAGCTGCCGTACCTCGTCGCGCTGCTCGCCGTCCACGCGGCCAGCCCGCCCGTCGGCACGGCATACCGCCAGGGCGAACCGAAGCTCCTGTTCGCCGTGGACGACGGCACCGAACTGGACGACCCCGAGTTCGGCGGCGCCGACCTCATCGTCGGCACGGCACTGCTGGACGCGGCCGGGATGGCAGCGGACCGCACGGAGGCGGCATGACCGGCTCCCACGACCTCACCCCCGAGCACCAGCACCAGCACCAGCACAGCAAGGAGTACCGACCGTGACCGAGCACGTCGACCGGAGCGAACCGGAGGCGGGTGCCGCACCGGCCACCGCGGCCGTCACGCCCGCCGACGCCGCCGACGCGGCGCGGCTCGTCGCCTTCGGCCTCCAGCCCAAGCTGCTGCCCGCGCGCGACCAGGAGTACGCCGACCTGCTGCGCCGCTACCGCGAGGACCCGCCCTTCGCCCGCCTCGCCGACGCCGTGGCGGCCGGCCTCGGGCTGATCGTCCTTGAAGTGTCCCCGCGCGCGGGGATGGCCGTGACCGCCGCCGAGGACTCGGTGTTCGCCGTCCGCATGGGCGACTACGCGCGCCGTGCCGCCACCGACGCCGGCGACCGCTTCCTGCACGGACTGGCCCACCTCGCCGTAGCCGCCATGGCCTACCCGCGCCCCGAGGACCTCGCCGACGACGGCTACATCGGCCGCGTCACCGTCAACGGAGTGGACGCCTTCGTCCGCCAGGCCTGCCGACGACTGGAGGAGCGGGCCGAGGAACAGGGCGAGAACACCGACCCGGCCACCGACGCCCCGGGCCTGGAGTCGGCCTGGCGGATCTGGGTCAGACGCAGTGCGACCGGCGCCACCAAGGACGCGCGCAGACTCCCCGGCTCCACCACCGGCATCGTCGGCAAGGCCGCCGCCTTCCTCACCGAGTCCGGCTTCCTCCAGCGCACCGGCGACGACAACGGCGGCACCTACCGCACGACGGCCCGCTACCAGCTCCAGGTGCGCGACATGGCGGGCAGCGCCGCCATGGCCGAGCTGCTGGACCTGGGCGTCGTCCCGGTGACCGACGGCACGGCGACCCTGCTGCCCGCCGACGAGACGGAGGACCTGGAACTGGTCGCCGACGCCGGCCTGCCGTTCCACTCCTCCTGACACCGCTCACGCCCCCCGCACCCCCACTTTCACGAAGACTTACGAGAGTCCGCCATGTACGAGCTGTCCCGGGTCCGCCTCTACTCCATCGGACCCGCCGGTGCGCGCTACGCCGACACCGTGCTTGACCTGCGCGGTGTGGGCGAGCCCGTGCCCGATCCCGCGCCCGCGCAGGCGGAGTTCTTCGAGGAGGAGCCCGTCGGCCCGCCACGCCGGCCCGCGCCGGCCGGCGTGCTCTTCCTGGAGAACGGCGGCGGCAAGTCCGTCCTGCTCAAGCTGATCTTCTCGGTGATGCTTCCGGGCCACCGCAACACCCTGGGCGGCGCCAGCTCCGGCGTGCTGCGCAAGTTCCTGCTCGCCGACGACTGCGGACACGTGGCGCTGGAGTGGCAGCACGTGCAGACCGGCGAGTGCGTCGTCGTCGGCAAGGCCAGCGAGTGGCGCGGTCGCCAGGTCTCGGGCGACCCGCGGAAGTTCGCCGAGGCCTGGTACTCCTTCCGCCCGGGTCCCGGAATGACCCTGGACAACCTGCCCGTCGCCGAGGCCACCGCGGTACGCCCGCCCGTCGAGGGCGTCTCCGGCGCGCAGGGCCGACGCCGCACCATGAAGGGCTTCCGGGACGCGATCACCGAGGCCGGCAAGGCCTACCCGCACCTGGAGGTGCACTGGGAGGAGATCCACGACCGCTGGATCGAGCACCTCGGCGACCTCGGTCTCGACCCCGAACTCTTCCGCTACCAGCGCGAGATGAACGCCGACGAGGGCGAGGCAGCCGGCCTCTTCGCGGTCAAGAAGGACTCCGACTTCACCGACCTGCTGCTGCGCGCCGTCACCGACACCCGCGACACCGACGGACTCGCCGACCTGGTCAGCGGGTTCGGCAACAAGCTCGGCCGGCGCGCCGAGCTGATCGCCGAACGCGACTTCACCGCCGGGTCCGTCGACCTCCTCGGCCGGATCGTCGAGGCCGCCGACGCCCGCACCCGCGCGCGGGACATCCACACCGCCGCCGAACGCCGGACCAGGACCCTGGCCCGCCGGCTCTCCGCCCGCGGCACCCGGGAGCGGGTCCGGGCCGGCGACCTCGCCCAGCGGGTCACCGCCGCCGCCTACGCCGTCACGCACGCCGAGTCGGCCCGGGACCGCAGCTCCCTCATCGCCGCCGAACTCGCCTACCGGCACGCCTCACTGGCCCTGACCGGAGCGGAGAAGTCGGCCGCCGCGCAGAAGCGTGAACTCGCCGACGCGCGCACCCTGCACTCCGCCTGGCAGGCCGCCGAGGCCGTGCTGCGCCACCGCGCCGCCGCCGACCGCGTCGCCCGCGTGTCCGCCGCCATCCAGGAGGCCGAGCGGGACGCGGCCCCCGCGCTCGCCGCCCGCGCCAAGGCCGCCGTCGAACTCGTCCGCGCCCTGCACGCGGCGGCCGGGAAGGCCGAGCACCACGCCAACGAGGAGGAGGAGCGGTCCGCCTCCCTCCAGGAGGTCAGCGACGCCGCCCACCGGGACTCCACCACCGCCGCCACCGAGGCGCAGCGCGCCCGCAGCGAGGCCGGGCACCTGCGCCAGCGCCTCACCGAGGTCGAGCAGGAGACCGCCGAGGCGGTCCGCGCCGGCTGGCTCGACGACAGCACGCCCGACGCCGACCCCGCCCGCGCCGCCCTCGCGGCCAGCGACGCCGAGAAGACGACCGTCGCGGCCTGGGACACCGCCCGTGAGGCGGCCCGCCGGACCACGGAGCACGCGCGCGAGGCCGCCGCCGCGGAGAGCCGCGCCGAACTGACGGCGGCCCGCGCGGCGGACGCGGCCACCGCGGCCGAGCGCGCCCACGCGGCCGAGCACCGCACGGCCGAGGCCCTGACTGCCGAGGAACGGCTCGCCGAACTGCTCGGCCTGGCCGGCGAGACCCGCCCGGGCATCCCCCAGCCCCGCCAGGACGCGGACGGTGACGATCGGACCACCGCCCCCAGGGCCACGGAAGGAGCGCTGACGCCCGAGGAGCTCGACCGCTTCGCCGACGAGCTGCGCGAGCTGCTCGACGGCACCGTCTCCTCCGCCGAACGCCAGCTGTTCGAGCTGCGCACCGCCGCCGCCGACGACTCCCGCATCCTCGGCGCCCTCGGCGACGGCGGGCTGCTGCCGCCCGGCCCGGACGTACTGGCCACCGTGGAGTTCCTCGGCGAGCACGGCATCCCCGCCCTGCCCGGCTGGCGCTACCTCGCGCAGGCCGTCGACCCCGCCGACCACGCGCGCGTGCTGGCCGCCCGTCCCGAACTGGTCGACGGCGTGATCATCACCGACCCCGACTCGCACACCCGCGCCCGGGACGTCCTCGGCGACGCGGCCCTGCTGCCGCGCTCCGCCGTCGCCGTCGGCACGGCCGCCGCCCTGCTCGCGCCCACCCCGGCGCCGGACTCCGACACCGACACCGGCGATGTATTCCTCGTACCGCCGAACCCCGCCATGCACGACGAGCACGCCGCCGACGAGGAGCGGCACGCGCTGCGCGCACGGGCGACGGAGCGGGACGAGGAGATCCGCTCCCTCGCCGCCCGGCTCGGCAAGGACCGGGAGCTGGCGGCCCGGCTCGCCTCCTGGCGCACCGGCTGCCCCGCCGGACGCCTCGCCGAGCTGGCACGGACCGCCGAGGAGGCGCGTGCCTTCGCCGAGGAGACCGAGGCCGAGCTGACCGAGGCGCGAACCGCGCGGGCCGAGGCCGACGAGAGCGCCGCCGAAGCCGTACGGATGCGGGACGAGCGGCAGGAGGCCGCGCAGAAGGCCCGCCGCGCCGCCGACGCCCTCGCCGGACTCGCCTTCCGGCTACGCGAGCGCGCCGGCTGGCAGGTCAGGCTCCGCGAACTGGCCGACGAGGGCGCCGAGGCCGAGGCCCGCGCCCAGGCCTGCCTGGAGCGCGCCCGCGCCGCCGACGAGGACCGCCGCGCCGCTCAGCGGGCCGCCGACGACGCCCGCCGCACCGCCCGCACGCTGCGCGCCGAGCGCTCCGAGATCGCCGGTGCCCCCGACGACGTACCGGGGGAGGCATCGCAGGACGCGCCGGACGACGGCACGGACGCGCCGAAGGCGTCCCTGCCCGCCCTCCGCGAGGCCTACCGCGCCGCCTCCCAGCTCTACGAGAAGGTCGGCGTCGGCGCCGACCTGCGCGCCGAGCAGGCCCGCGCGGAGAGCGACGAGAGCGCGGCCCGCGCCGACCTGGACCGGCTCAGCAACAAGGTCCGCACTCGGGCCGGGCAGCTGCTGGAGTCCCCCGACGGCTCCGACGGGCCGTCCCGGCAGGCCGCCACCGCCCGCGCCGAGGAACTGGTGCAGCTCCTGGAGACCCGCATGTCGAGCGCGAGCGAACAGCTCGGCCGGCTGCGCGGCGAGGCCGAACGGCTCGCCCCCGAGGACGGCGACGCCCACACCGAACTCCCCGAGGAACTCATCCCGCGCGACGCCGAACACGCCCAGACCCTGCTGCGCACGGCGACCGCCGAACTCGCCTCGCGCACCGAGGCACTGACCCAGGCCCGCGAGGCCCACGCCGAACTGCTCGACACGCACCGCGCCGCCGAGGACGCGGCCGGCGGCTTCGACGAGATCGCCGCCATGCTCCGCGACCTGCTGCGCGAGCACGCCCCCGAGGACGAGCAGGAGGAGCCCGAGCCCTACCCGGGCGGTCTGGAGGAGGCCCGCCAGTCCGCCGCCGAGGCCCGCCGCTCCCTGCGCGGCTGCGCCGCCGACCTGTCCGCCGCCGAGGCCGCCGTGCGCGAGGCGAGCGACATCCTCGTCCGGCACGCCAACTCCACCCGCTACGAGCAGGTCCGCACCCCCGCCCGCCAGCAGATCCGCGAGCTGCCCGCCTCCGCGCTGCCCGAGCACGCGGGCAAGTGGGCGGACGCCTTCGCGCCCCGCCTGCGCGTTCTGACCGACGAACTGGCCCAGCTGGAGCGCAACCGCGACTCGATCGTGGACCGCCTGCGCGGCCTCGTCGAGTCGGCCCTCGCCACGCTCCGCTCCGCCCAGCGGCTCTCCCGGCTCCCGGAGGGACTCGGCGAGTGGTCCGGGCAGGAGTTCCTGCGCATCCGCTTCGAGGAACCCGACCAGGCCACGCTCACCGAGCGGCTCGGCGAGGTCGTCGACGAGGCCACCCGGGCGGCCGTCAAGAAGAACTCCGACCTGCGCCGCGACGGCATGTCCCTGCTGCTTCGCGGCGTCGCCGCCGCCCTGACGCCCAAGGGCGTCGCCGTCGAGATCCTCAAGCCCGACGCCGTACTGCGCGCCGAGCGCGTCCCCGTCGGCCAGATGGGCGACGTCTTCTCCGGCGGCCAGCTGCTCACCGCGGCCATCGCCCTGTACTGCACGATGGCCGCGCTCCGCAGCAACGACCGGGGCCGCGACCGGCACCGCCACGCCGGCACCCTGTTCCTCGACAACCCCATCGGGCGCGCGAACGCCACCTATCTGCTGGAGCTCCAGCGGGCCGTGTCCCACGCGCTCGGCGTCCAGCTGCTGTACACCACCGGCCTGTTCGACACGACCGCGCTCGCCGAGTTCCCGCTGGTCATCCGGCTGCGCAATGACGCCGATCTCAGGGCCGGCCTCAAGTACATCAGCGTGGAGGAACACCTGCGGCCGGGACTGCCCCAGCCGGTCCCGGCCGGTGAGGGCGAAGGAGAGGCGGTGCACAGCGAGATCACGGCGACGCGCATGTACAAGCGCCCCGCGCAGACACCCGCCTAGGGGGACAGGTCCCGGTCGTCCCGGCCGCCGAGCCGCTCCAGCAGCCACTCGTGGAAGATCCCGATGTGGTGCTCGGTCGGTACCAGCACGCCGCCCGAGCGGTAGGCGCGCGACGCCATCGCCGGCTGGGTGCGCTCGCAGGCCTCGAAGTCCTGCGTGTTCACCCGGTGGAACAGCTCGACCGACTTCGACACATCGGCCCCGGACGCCACGACCTCGGGGGCGTACAGCCAGTCGCACTCGACGACCGTGCGGTCCTCGGCGAGCGGGAACATGCGGTGCAGGATCACATGGTCCGGTACGAGGTTGACGAAGACCGTCGGCTTGACGGTGACGGCGTAGTAGCGGCGGTCCTGGTCGTTCGCCACTTCGGGCAGCCTGCCGAAGCCCTCGCTGCCGTCGACCGTGAAGCCCTTCACCTCCTCGCCGAACTCGGCGCCGTGGCCCACGTAGTACTGGGCGGCGTAGCCGTCGGCGAACTCCGGCAGCACGTCCGTGAGTTCGGGGTGGATGGTCGCGCAGTGGTAGCACTCCATGAAGTTCTCGACGATCAGCTTCCAGTTGGCGCGCACGTCATAGGTCATTCGCCGGCCCAGCGCCAGCCGCTCCGTCCCGTACCGCTCGATCGCGGCCGCGTCGCCGAGCCGTTCGACGGCCGCCCCCATCACGGTCTCCTCGAAGGAGGGCGGCGTGTCGGCCAGGCACACCCAGGCGTAGCCGAGCCACTCGCGCAGGGCGACCGCGACCAGGCCGTACGCGGAACGGTCGACGTCCGGCATCTTCGTCAGGTTGGGCGCGGCGACCAGCCTGCCGTCGAGGTCGTACGTCCACGCGTGGTACGGACACTGGAGGCCGCGGCGCACCTGCCCGGACTCCTGCGTGCACAGCCGGGCCCCGCGATGCCGGCAGATGTTGAGGAAGGCCCGCAGCTCGCCCGCGCGGGTACGGGTGACGAGGACGCTCTCCCGGCCGATCTGAACGGTGCGGAAGGCGCCGGGCCGGTCCAGGTCGGCGCCGCGGACGGCGCAGAACCACATCGCCTCGAAGACGTGCCGCTGCTCCTGACGGAAGACCCCCGGGTCGGTGTAGTAGTGGCCCGGCAGGGTCGCGATGAGGCTGGGGGACGAGGGGGACAGGGGAGTCGTCGTCACGTGAGTGCTCCTGAGACGGGCGCGGCGGCGGCGAGACGGGCGGGGTCGAAGAGACCGATGGGGTGGGCGGTGCTGCCGGTCAGGGCCAGGTCGGCGAGGATCTCGCCGACGACGGGCACGAACTTGAAACCGTGCCCGGAGAAACCGCAGGCCACAGTGACCGAGTCGGGGTGCGCGGGGTGCCGGGCGATGACGAAGTGTTCGTCCGCTGTGGTGGTGTACATGCAGGTCGCGGCCTTGAGGAAGGTCCCGGGCAGATCCGGGATGCGGCCGGACATGTGGTCGGCCATCGCCTCGACCTCGTGGTCGTACACCGTCCGGTCGATGGTCTCCGGGGTGGTGGCCCGCCCCTTGCGGAAGAAGGCGACCTTGGCACCCATGTCGGGGCCGTCGATGGCCGGGAAGCCGTACACCTGGACGCCGGCCGCGTCCTCCCAGACGTAGATCGGCTGGTTGGCGGGGAGGAAGGGGCGGATGCCGTGCTTCGGCTGGAACCAGTACATGACCTGCCGCTCGACCGTGAAAGGCACGCCCAGGTCCGCCAGCAGTCGCGGTGCCCAGGCGCCCGGGCAGAGCACCAGCCGGGAGGCGGTGTAGGTGTTCTCTGCGGTGTGCACCCGGACGCCGTCCCGGTACGGTTCCCAGCGCGTCATCGGCTCGTCGAAGTGCAGGTCGGCGCCCTGCCGGGTGGCTAGCTGGAGGTGGGCGGCGACGGTGTTCTCGGGGCGCAGGAGACCGGCCTTGGCCTCGTACAGCGCGACCTCGTCGTCCGCCGGGGAGAGTGTCGGGAAACGGCGGCGGATCTCCCGGGCGTCCAGCATCTCGTGCGGCAGGTCCCACTCGCGTGCCGAGCGCAGCGAGCCCGAGACGGTCCACGAGTCGGGCCGGCCCACCATCACCCCGCCGCACAGCACGGCGATGTCCCGGCCGGTGGCCCGCTCCAGGTCCTCGTACAGCTCGTAGGCGCGCAGGAGGAGGGGGACGTACGCCGGATCCTCGAAGTACGACTGCCGGGTGACCCGGGAACCGCCGTGGCTGGAGCCCCGGTTGTGCACCGGGCCGAACTTCTCCAGGCCCAGCACACGGGCGCCCCGCGCGGAGAGGTGGTGCGCGGCGGCGCTGCCCATGCCGCCGAGGCCGATGACGATCACGTCGTAGGTGGGGGACATCGGGAGCCTCCTGGGGCCGTCCTAGCGGCGGATGCGGGTCATCTTCGGGTCGAACAGCGGCTCGTCGGCGACCGTGGCGGGCACCTTCTCGCCGAAGTACTCCACGTGCACGCCGGTGCCGGCGGTCAGACCGGCCGGGAGCCAGGCGTACGCGACGCAGCGGCCGAGCGTGTAGCCGTACGCGGCGCTGGTCACGTAACCGGCGGGTGTGCCGTCCACGTGGACCGGTTCCTTGCCGAGGACCACGGCGGCCGGGTCGTCGAGGAGGAGGGGTGTGAGGCGCCGGGCCGGTTCGCCCGCGCGTTCCAGCGCGGCCCTGCCGACGAAGTCCGCCTTGTCCATGCGGACCGCGAAGCCGACGCCCGCCTCGTACGGGCCGTGCTCGTCGGTCATGTCGGTGCCCCAGGCCCGGTAACCCTTCTCCAGGCGCAGGGAGTTGAAGGCGGAACGCCCGGCCGCGACCACGCCGAGTTCCCGGCCCGCCTCCCAGAGCGTGTCCCAGAGCCTCAGCCCCAGGTCGGCGGTGGTGTACAGCTCCCAGCCGAGTTCACCGACGTAGCTCAGGCGCAGGGCCGTGACCGGGACATGGCCGACGTACGTCTCCCTGGCGCGGAAGTAGCCGAACGCCTCGTGCGAGAAGTCGTCCGGGGTCAGCGGCTGGACGAGGTCGCGGGCGAGCGGGCCCCAGACGCCGACGCAGCAGGTGCCGGAGGTGATGTCCCGGACGTGCACTCCGTCGGGCGCGTGGCGCAGGAGGTGGTCGAGGTCCGCGGGGGAGTTGGCGCCGACCTGGAAGCGGTCGGGGGCGAGGCGGGCGACGGTGAGGTCGGAGCGGATGCCTCCGGTGTCGTCGAGGAGGAGCGTGTAGGTGACCGCGCCCGGCTTCTTGCGGAGGTTGTTGGTGGTCATGCGGTCGAGGAAGTCGAGGGCTGCGGGGCCGGTGACCTCCAGGCGGCGCAGCGGGGTCATGTCGTACAGGGCGACCTTCTCGCGCGTCGCCCGCGCCTCGGCGGCCGCGATCGGGGACCAGTGGCGGGCCGACCAGGCGTCGCGGTCGGGAAGCGTGATGCCTTCGACGAGTTCGGCGTTGGCCTCGTACCAGTGCGGGCGTTCCCAGCCGCCGCCCTCCAGGAAGTACGCGCCGAGCCGCTCCTGCCGTGAGTGGAAGGGGCTGACCCTGAGCGGGCGGGGGCGCTCCATCGGCTGAAGGGGGTGGAGGACGTCGTACACCTCGACGAACTGCTGAGAGCCGCGCTCACGGATGTACGCCGGTGAACGCTGCGCCTCCTCGAAACGCGTGAGGTCGCACTCGTGCACGTCGAGCGTCGGCCGCCCGTTGACCATCCACTCGGCGACGGCCTTGGCGACCCCGGCCGAGTGGGTGACCCAGACGGCCTCCGCCAGCCAGAAGCCCCGCAGCGCGCGGGACTCGCCGAGGACGGGCATGCCGTCCGGGGTGAAGGAGAAGACCCCGTTGAAGCCCGACTCGATCTCCGCCTCGCGCAGGGCGGGCATCAGCCGACGGCAGTCCTCCCAGCTCGGCGCCCAGTCGTCCGGGGTGAAGGGGTAGGACGAGGGCATCTCCATGTTCCGGTCGCGGGCCTCGTCGTAGGCGGGGACGGCGAACGGGTCCACGGGCAGCGGACGGTGGGCGTAGGAGCCGATGCCCAGGCGGTCGGTGTGCTCCCGGAAGTACAGGTCGCGGTCCTGGAAGCGGAGGATCGGCTTCGAGGCCTCCGCGGTGGCGCCGCTCAGATCCGGGAGTGGTCCGGTCCGCGCGTACTGGTGGGCGAGCGGTTGCAGGGGGACGTCGACACCGGCCATGCGGCCGACGACCGGGCCCCAGAATCCGGCCGCGGAGACCACGTGGTCGGCGGGGAAGACGCCTCGGTCCGTGACGACCCCCGTGACCCTGCCGTCCCGCCGCTCGATGTCGGTGACCGTGTGCCGGTCCAGGAAGCGGGCGCCCCGTGCGGTGGCGCGGTCCAACTGGGCGCGGGACGCGTGCAGGGCGCGGGCCAGGCCGTCCCCGGGGGTGTGGAAGCCGCCGAGCACCACCGAGGCGTCGAGAAGCGGCCAGAGTTCCTGGCACCGGGCGGCGTCGACGATCTCGCCGCGCACACCCCATGCCGCGGCGTAACCGGCCCTGCGGTGCAGGTCGGCGAGGCGTTCCGGGGTGGTGGCCAGCTCCAGGCCGCCGACCGGCTGGAAGCAGGGCAGGCCGTCCGATTCGAGGGAGGTGAACTTCTCGACGGTGTACTGGGCGAACGCCGTGAGCGTCTTGGACGGGCTGGTCCGGAAGACGAGGCCGGGCGCGTGCGAGGTCGAGCCGCCGGGGGCGGGCAGCGGGCCCTGTTCGAGGACGGTGACGTCGTTCCAGCCGCGGGCGGTCAGTTCGTCGGCGAGCGAGCAGCCGACGATGCCGGCGCCGATGACGACCACGCGGGGGGAGGGGCGGCTGCCGGGGGCGCTCACAGGACCACCACCGAGCGCAGTACCTCGCCGCGGTGCATCTTGGCGAACGCCTCCTCCACCCGGTCCAGCGAGGTCGTCTCCGAGACGAAGGCGCCCAGGTCCAGCAGCCCGTACAGGTACTGGTCGATGAGGAACGGGAAGTCGCGGCTCGGCAGGCAGTCGCCGTACCAGGAGGACTTGATCGCGCCGCCGCGCGAGAACACGTCGATGAGCGGCAGTTCGACCGCCGTCTCCGGCGTGGGCACGCCGACCTGGACCAGCACGCCCGCGTGGTCGCGCATGTAGAAGGCCTGGCGGAAGGTCTCCGGGTGCCCCACCGCGTCGATCGCGATGTCCACGCCGTGGCCGTCGGTGAGGGCGCGGACCGCCTCGACGGGGTCCGTGCCACGGGAGTCGACGGTGTGCGTGGCGCCGAACCGCTCCGCCCGGTCCAGTTTCCGGCCGTCCACGTCGACCGCGATGATCTTCATGGCGCCGTTGAGGGCGGCGCCCGCGATCGCCGCGTTGCCGACGCCGCCGCAGCCGATGACGGCGACCGAGTCGCCACGGCCCACATTCCCGGTGTTGACGGCGGCGCCGTAACCGGCCATCACGCCGCAGCCGATCAGGCCGGCCGCCTCGGGGCGCGCGGCCGGATCGACCTTCACCGCCTGGCCCGCCGCGACCAGCGTCTTCTCGGCGAAGGCGCCGATACCGAGCGCGCTGGTCAGCGGGGTGCCGTCCAGCAGTGTCATCGGCTGTGCGGCGTTGCGGGAGTCGAAGCAGTACCAGGGGCGGCCGCGTCGGCAGGAACGGCAGCCGCCACAGGGCGCCCGCCAGGCCAGCACCACGTAGTCGCTCTGCTGAAGATCGGTGACTCCCTCGCCGACCGCCTCGATGGTGCCGGCCGCCTCATGGCCGAGCACGAAAGGGAAGTCGTCCGTGATCGCGCCCTCGCGGTAGTGCAGATCCGTGTGGCAGACCCCGCAGGCCTGTACCGCGACGAGCACCTCGCCCGGCCCCGGGTCCGGGACGGCGATCGTCTGCACCTCGACCGGTGCGCCCTTCTTCACAGCGACTACGGCACGGACCTCGTGTGGCACGACAAGCTCCTCTGCTGTTGCGCATTGCACGATGGGTTGCGCTATGAGGAACATAGTGAGAACGCCGCCGAGCGGCCGTCAAGAGGTACGGGCCAACCCTTGGCAAAAGGAGCGAGGGGAGGCGCGGGGGCCGAAATCCGCCCGACGCGCGACGGCGCGGGACCGGAGGAATCCAGTCGGATTCCTCCGGTCCCGCGCCGTCGCGCGTCCGGTCCGGGTCAGCAGCCGTAGCCCATACGGCGGGACAGCTCGACGCCCGCCGCCAGCGTGCGCTTCGCCAGGTCGGGCAGCCGCTCCGGCGTCAGCCGGTACACCGGACCCGAGACGCTGATCGAGGCGATCACCTTGCCGTCGTGGGAACGGACGGGCGCCGCCACGGCCGCGAGCCCGATCTCCAGCTCCTCCTGCGTGATCGCGTAACCCTGCTCGGTCACGGTGTCCAACTCGCCGCGCAGCACCGCCGCGCCGGTGACCGTGTGCTCGGTGAACCGGTGCAGCGGGCGGGCCAGCAGGCCCTCGCGCAGCGTGGTCGGCAGGTGGGCGAGGAGCACCTTGCCGCTGGCGGTGGCGTGCAGCGGGGTGCGCCGACCGAGCCAGTTCTGTGCCGTCACGGAGGCGGTGCCGCGGGCCTGCATGACGTTGACCGCCGCGTCGTCGTCCAGCACGGCGATGTTCGACGTCTCGCCGAGTTCGTCGGCGAGTTCGCGGCAGACGGGCACGCCCTCCTGCGAGATGTCCAGGCGCACTGCCGCCGCCCCCGCGAGGCGCAGTACGCCGGCACCCAGGTAGTACTTGCCCCGCTCCTTCTCCTGGGCCACCAGGCCGCGGTTCTCCAGCACGCCGAGCAGCCGGAAGGCGGTGGACTTGTGCACGTCCAGCTCGTCGGCGATCTCCGTGACGCCCGCCTCGCCGTGCCGGGCGAGGATCTCCAGCACGCTCACGGCGCGGTCCACCGACTGCACGCTGCTCGCCGCCCCTCTGCCCACCTGCTTGTTCTCCACGCGGTCCTCACCATGGTCGGGCTGCTTCTGTGTGCGGGTCATGGCTCAACTCTCACCACCTGGCGGCCCCGTCCGGACCGCATCTGCGGGAAGCCCTTGACGCCACGGGCGCCCGCCCCGGATTCTGTTGCGCATAGCGCTCTCCAGTGCGCCATGTGAAACATCATGTTACCGAAGCGTCCGGATCCCGGAAGGGTACGCGTCCCCGCACCCGTCGGTACACGGGTTCCGGACCGAGAGGGGAGCCCATGATTCCCGTCTGCCGCCTCGAAGACCTCCCCAAGGGCGAGTCCGCCCGGGTCGGGACGAGTCCGCCGATCGCCGTCTTCCACACCGACGACGGTGATCTCTACGCCATCGACGACACGTGCAGCCACCAGGACGCCTCCCTCTCCGAGGGCTGGCTGGAGGGCTGCCTGATCGAATGCCCGCTGCACGCCGCGTCCTTCGATCTCCGCACCGGCCGGCCGACCTGCCTCCCGGCCCGCAGGCCCGTCCGGACCCACCGGGTCACCATCCACGAGGGTGTCGTGCACGTCGATCTTGCCGCGGAGGAGGGGAGCGCCGCATGAGGACCGTGACCGTCGTCGGCGCCTCGCTGGCCGGCCTCCATGCCGCCCGGGAACTGCGCGCCCAGGGGTTCGACGGCCGGCTGGTGATCGTCGGCGACGAACCCCACCGCCCCTACGACCGGCCGCCCCTCTCCAAAGACTTCCTCACCGGGCGGGCCGACGAGGACCAACTCGCGCTCACCGACGCCGAGGAGACCGCCGAGCTGGACGCCGAGTGGCTGCTCGGGGTCCGTGCCCGCGGCCTGGACGCCCGCGGCCGAACCGTGCTGCTCGATGACGGCCGCACTGTGTCCACCGACGGCGTCGTCGTCGCCACCGGTGCCTCGGCCCGGCGTCTTCCGGGGGACGGCCTCGCCGGCGTCCACACCCTGCGTACCCTGGACGACGCCCGCGCCCTGCGTGCGGAACTCACCCGCGGCCCGCGCAGGGTCGTCGTGATCGGCGGCGGCTTCATCGGCGCGGAGACCGCCTCCTCGTGTGCCGTCCTCGGTCACACCGTCACCGTCGTCGAGGCCGCCCCGCTCCCGCTGGTGCCCCAACTCGGCGCCGAGATGGCCGCCGTGTGTGCCACGCTGCACCGCCGCGGGGGTGTCGAACTCGTCACCGGCGCGTCCGTGGCCGCACTGCGCGGCACGGTCGCGGTGACCTCGGTGGCACTCTCCGACGGCCGGAATCTGCCCGCCGACATCGTGATCGTCGGCATCGGCGCCACACCCAACACCGCCTGGCTGGCGGGTTCGGCGCTGGTGCTGAACGACGGCGTCCTCTGCGACGACGGCTGTGTGACGTCGCTGCCGCGGGTGGTCGCCGTCGGCGACGTGGCCCGTGTCGGGGGCACGCGCGCGGAACACTGGACCTCCGCCACGGAGCAGCCCCGGGTGGCCGTGGCCAACCTGCTCGCCGGACGCACCGTGGAATGCGCGACGGCGGTGCCGTACTTCTGGTCCGACCAGTACGGAGCCCGCCTCCAGTTCGCCGGCCGGCGCCGGGAGGGAGACACCGTCCGCATCGTCGAGGGCGTGGTCGCCGACGGCGCCCCGGCCGACGACGGCTTCCTCGCCCTGTACGAACGAGACGGCCGTACGACCGCGGTGCTCTCCGTGGACCGCCCACGCCCCTTCATGCGGGCCCGACGCGAACTGGTCCGCGCCGAGCGGGAGCAGCCGACGGGTGGCCGAGTTCGGTCGGCGGCGCTGTGAAGGGTGGCCACTGTCGGAGCCCGGCCCTTCACCCGGCCGCTCAGGGGTGCGACAACTGCCCCGCGCCGCCCCGCCGGCGTATCCGCTCCTGGACCCGCTCCGCGGACCGGGCCCGCCGCCTGGCCCGCCGGCGCTCGCGGCGCATGGCCCGCGCGGTGCTGCTCGGCATCGACACCACGCCGTGCCGCTGATTCCAGACCTGCCGCGTCACCCAGACGTCCAGCACGCCCCACGTGGCCACAACCGTGCCCGCCACGCTGCCGATCACCATGGGGAACGCCAGCCAGGACCCCGCCATCGTGCACAGGAAGGCCACCATCGCCATTATCAGCGTCACGGCGACGACGAGCACCGCGCGCACGGCCGCCGTACGCACCGGATCCGGCAGACGGCGTCGCCGCGCGGGCTCCTCCGTCCACAACGGCCGGTAGGCCGACTGCTCCCGCGCTTCCGGCGTTTCCCGCGCCTCCCGCCCCTCCGACCGCTCCGGACGCTTACGTGCCGGCGTGTCCGGCCCGGCCGCCGGAATGTCGCGATCCGGCGCCTCGGCAACCGAACGGGCCGTCGATTCGGCCGCACCGCCGTCCTCGGGCGCCCTGCGCCGCTCCGCCGTGCCCATCAACATGTCACTCCCCACCGCCAGCAGACAGCTCGTCCGTGCCGGAAGACACGGCTCCCCTCTGGCTGCCCGGCTTGCGCTGCTTTACGCCGCCCGGGGGCGGGATGCGGCTCCTGTGGCCGATTCCGCCTCCATTTCCCGTAGTGAATGACGAACGACCAGCCCTCAAGATTCCCGGGAATCCGGCACAGTCGAAAAATTTCGGCCAATCCGCCCGCCAGACCGGAAGGGTGCTCCGTCCCGGCCGCCGCCGGATCCCGGGAGGGAATCTCCCCCAATGACCGGACAACTGGCCATCGCCGGACCCCGGTGCGAAGGTTCGGCCTCCGGACGGGTCTTCGAGTTACCTGTCCGTCGGTAGTAGGCTCGCGCCGTTTGTTGACGTACATGTGTACCCCCTGCCAGTGGGGGTCGAGCTGGGGGAGGCCATGCGCTTTCGCGGGAAGTCGATCCGCCGGAAGATCGTGGCGCTGCTCCTCGTGCCGCTGGTGTCGCTGACCGCGATCTGGGCCTTCGCCACGGTCCTGACGGGACGCGAGGCGGGCCGGCTGTTCAGCGTCTCGACGGTCGTCGAGGAGATCGGCTACCCGGTCGAGGACACCGTCCGTGTCCTCCAGCAGGAACGCCGCCAGACCCTCGTCCACCTCGCCGACCCGCGCGCCTCCGACGGGCTCTCCGCCCTCGAGCGCAGCCGCACCGCCACCGACGAGGCCATTGCCGAGATCCGCGGCAACGCCGCGAACGCCGATGTACGCGACGCGCTGGGCCAGGCCGAGGAGGAGCGGCTCACCGCCGTCCTGGACGCCTTCGACGGCATCGGCTCGCTGCGCCGCAGCGTCGAGGACGGCACCGTCGACCGCGCGCAGGCGCTCGGCCTCTACAACCGCCTGGTCGACCCCTGTCACGAACTGCTCGCCAACCTCCACGTCGTCGACGACGTGAGCCTGGACAAGCAGTACCGCGCCCTCGTCAACGTCTCCCGCGCCCGCGAGCTGCTCTCCCGCGAGGACGCCCTCCTCGGCTCCGCCCTGGTCACCGGCCGGCTCACCCGCGGCGAGATACGCGACGTCTCCGACCTCGTGGCCCAGCGCACCATGATGTACGACATCAACCTCCCGCTGCTGCCCGCCGCCGAACGCGGGCGGTACCAGCGCTTCTGGAAGAACGCCGCCTCCGCGCCCCTGCGCGTCGCCGAGGAGGCGGCCGTCGCCGGTGCGGCCGGCCCGCCCCGCGGCGTCACCGCCAAGAGCTGGGACACCGCCGCCGGCGGCGTGCTCGACGAACTCGGCGCGCTGGACGACCACGCCGCCGACCGCTACCAGGACCGGGTCGACCCGGTCGCCATGAACACCATCGCCAAGGTGGTCGTCGCCGGCGCCCTCGGCCTGATCGCCCTGCTGTTCTCGCTCTTCCTGTCCGTACGCGTCGGCCGCTCCCTCATCCGCGATCTCAGGCAACTGCGCCTGGACGCCCACGAGGCGTCCGGTGTCCGCCTGCCCAGCGTGATGCGCCGCCTCTCGGCGGGCGAACAGGTGGACGTGGAGACCGAGGTGCCGCGCCTGGAGTACGACAAGAACGAGATGGGCGAGGTCGGCCAGGCGCTGAACACCCTCCAGCGTGCCGCCGTGGAAGCCGCCGTCAAGCAGGCCGAACTCCGGGCCGGCGTCTCCGAGGTGTTCGTCAACCTCGCCCGCCGCAGCCAGGTGCTGCTGCACAAGCAGCTCACCCTGCTCGACACCATGGAGCGCCGCACCGAGGACACCGAGGAACTGGCCGACCTCTTCCGCCTCGACCATCTGACCACCCGCATGCGCCGGCACGCGGAGGGCCTGGTCATCCTCTCCGGCGCCGCCCCGTCCAGGCAGTGGCGCAAGCCCGTCCAGCTCATGGACGTGGTCCGGGCCGCCGTCGCCGAGGTCGAGGACTACGAGCGCATCGAGGTCCGCCGGCTGCCCCGCATCGCCGTCACCGGACCGGCCGTCGCCGACCTCACCCACCTCGTGGCCGAACTCCTGGAGAACGCCACGGTGTTCTCGCCGCCGCACACCGCCGTGCAGGTCATGGGCGAGCGCGTCGCCAACGGTTTCACCCTGGAGATCCACGACCGCGGCCTCGGCATGGCGGCCGACGCCCTCCTCGACGCCAACCTGCGGCTCGCCGAGACACCGGAGTTCGAGCTGTCCGACACCGACCGGCTCGGCCTGTTCGTCGTCAGCCGGCTCGCTCAGCGGCAGAACGTCCGGGTGTCCCTCCAGCCTTCCCCGTACGGCGGCACCACCGCGGTCGTCTTCGTCCCCGACGCGCTGCTCACGGACGACGCCCCGGACACCAACGGCGTCGGCTTCCGCCTGGACCGTCCCCAGCACGTCAAGGAGAAGGAGCGGGAGGAGAGCCGCCGTTCCGCCCTTGCCCACGTGCCCGCACGGCTGCCGGGCCGCCCGGCCACGCTGCTGGACGGGCCGGTCGAACTCGAGGCGCCGGTCGACCTGGACGCCCTGGACGACCTGCCGGGCGGGCTCGGCGACGAGGACAGCGAACGGGGTGGCCTGTTCCGCCCGCGCCGCTCCCTCGTGGCGGCTGACGACGACCAGGAGGCCCGCCGCGGCGAACGGCGACGTCAGGACCTCGGCCACACGGGCGATGCGCTCCAGCGCGAGGAGGAGGACGAGGTGAACGCGCCGGTCGCGCTGCCCCGTCGCCGGACCCCCAAGCTGGTCAGCTCGCACGGGCGTCCGGTACCGGAACGGGCCGCCCGGGACACCTCGGACGAGGCGCCCCCGGCAGGAGCCGAGCGCGCGGAAGGCAGGACCGACCCGCGCTCACGACCGGCCGAGCCGCCCGCCCTGCCCACCCGCCGCCGTCGCCCGGAACGAATCGACGACGGCGCCGACGGCCGTGGCGATGCCCCTGACGAGGGACTGCCGTCGCTCCCGGCCCGCCGTCGCGGCGCGTCTCCCGAGCGCGGGGGCTTCACGTCCGACGACGGCGAGGACCGCGCGCGCCGCGCCGGCCGCACACCCGGCGTCCCGGGGGCCCCGGGGAGTACCCCGGACGCCGCCGGGCCCGGCACGGGCGCGCTGCCCCGGCGCGTACGGCAGGCCAACCTGGCCCCCCAGCTCAGGCAGAGCCCCGAACCGCCCGCCGAGGACCGCTCCGATCCCGCCGACCGTGACGCCGAGGAAGTACGCAGCCGTATGGCCTCGCTCCAGCGCGGCTGGCAGCGCGGCCGCGAGGAGAACGCCGAGGGGGACGACGTCCCCGGCGGCACAGCACCACAAGCACCACAAGGAACGAATAAGGGGGACGGTCGATGACCGCACCGAAGGCGACCGGCCACACCTCGACCAGGTCCGGGGAGCTCAACTGGCTCCTCGACGACCTGGTGGACCGTGTCGCGAGCATCCGCAAAGCCGTCGTCCTGTCCGGCGACGGTCTGGCGACCGGGGCCTCCAAGGACCTGACCCGGGAGGACAGCGAACACCTGGCCGCCGTGGCGTCCGGTTTCCACAGCCTCGCCAAGGGCGTGGGCCGTCACTTCGAGGCGGGCAGCGTCCGGCAGACGGTCGTCGAACTCGACGACGCCTTCCTGTTCGTCACGGCCGCCGGCGACGGCAGCTGCCTGGCCGTCCTGTCGGACGCCGACTCCGACGTCGGCCAGGTCGCCTACGAGATGACCCTCCTCGTCAAGCGGGTCGGCGTGCACCTGGGCACCGCTCCGCGCACCGATCTGCCCTCGGGCGGGTAAGTGGGATGACATGAGCGCAGACGGTCAGGGAAGAAACCACTGGTTCGACGACGAGGCCGGACCCGTCGTCCGTCCGTACGCCATGACGCGTGGCCGCACCAGCAGCGCGGCCCAGCACCGCCTCGACCTCATCGCGGTGGTCGTCACGGAACCCCACGCGGACGACCCGGAGGCGGACGTCACGCTCTCCCCGGAGCACGTGGACATCGTCGGGCTGTGCCGGGACACCCCGCAGTCGGTCGCCGAACTCGCCGCCGAACTCGACCTGC
Organism: Streptomyces sp. BB1-1-1; assembly: GCF_031597775.1. NCBI lineage: Bacteria > Bacillati > Actinomycetota > Actinomycetes > Kitasatosporales > Streptomycetaceae > Streptomyces > Streptomyces sp. BB1-1-1. Next base: position 7,107,203 of record NZ_CP134203.1, read on the forward strand.
CCATCGGGGTCGTACGGGTCCTGGTCGGAGACCTCGTGGACATCGAACTCGTCCACGTGAACCGGCCCGTGCCCCCGGCCGAACTGCCGGACGAGGACATTCTGCGCGATGTGATCAGTGGACTGAGGGCACTGTGAAGCGGCCTCCGGGTACTACGACCGGCACGTCAAGCGGCACGTCAAGCGGCACGTCAAGCGGCACGGCAAGCGGCACTGCAAGTGGTGCGTTAAGGAGAAGAGATCGATGATCTTCGGGCGTTCTCAGCGCGGCAAGCCGCCGGTCGAGCCCGTCACGCTCAAGATCCTGGTGGCCGGCGGCTTCGGCGTCGGCAAGACCACGCTCGTCGGCGCGGTCAGCGAGATCAGACCGCTGCGCACCGAGGAACTGCTCACCGAGGCCGGGCGGCCCGTGGACGACGTCAGCGGTGTGGAGGGCAAGCACACCACCACCGTCGCCATGGACTTCGGACGGATCACCCTGCGTGAGGACCTGGTCCTCTACCTCTTCGGCACGCCCGGCCAGGAGCGGTTCTGGTTCATGTGGGACGAGCTCTCCGAGGGCGCGCTCGGCGCCGTCGTCCTGGCCGACACCCGCCGCCTGGAGGACTGCTTCGCCGCCGTCGACTACTTCGAACGCCGCTCCATCCCGTTCGTCGTCGGCGTCAACCGCTTCGAGGGATCGGCCCGCTATCCGGCCGAGACCGTCCGCCAGGCCCTCGATCTCGACGCCGACGTACCCCTGGTGATGTGCGACGCGCGTGACCGGGAGTCGGTCAAGGAGGTCCTCATCGGCGTGGTCCAGCACGCCATGGCCCAGGCGGCGGACCGCCGCAGGGTCGTCACCACCTGACGGCTCGGGGCACGGCGACGACACCCACGCGCGCGTGCCCCCCGAGCCTGCCCGGCGCCTAGGCGTCCCCGTCGCCGTCCTCCATCCAGCCGAAGCTCTTCTCCACGGCCCTGCGCCAGTTGCGGTACTCGCGGTCCCGCACCGACGCCTCCATGGCGGGCGCCCACTCGACGTCCCGCTGCCAGTGCGTCTTGAGTTCGTCGAGGCCGTTCCACACACCGGTGGCCAGTCCGGCCGCGTACGCGGCACCCAGACAGGTCGTCTCGGACACCCGGGGCCGGATCACCGGCACACCCAGCACGTCCGCCTGGTGCTGCATCAGCAGATTGTTCTTCGTCATGCCGCCGTCGACCTTCAGCGTCGTGATGCGCACCCCCGAGTCCTGGTACATGGCGTCCACGACCTCGCGCGTCTGCCAGCTCGTCGCCTCCAGCACCGCGCGCGCCAGATGCGCCTTCGTGACGTACCGGGTGAGCCCGGTGACGACCCCGCGCGCGTCCGAGCGCCAGTACGGCGCGAACAGTCCGGAGAAGGCGGGCACGATGTACGCGCCCCCGTTGTCCGCGACGCTCGCCGCCAGCGGTTCGATCTCGTCGGCGCTGCGGATGATGCCGAGCTGGTCGCGGAACCACTGGACCAGGGCCCCGGTGATGGCGATCGACCCTTCCAGGCAGTAGACGGGCGCCTCGTCACCGATCTTGTACCCCATGGTGGTCAGCAGCCCGCTCTTCGACGGTACGGGCCGGTCACCGGTGTTGAGCAGCAGGAAGCTGCCCGTGCCGTACGTGTTCTTCGCCGTGCCGACGTCGTAGCAGGCCTGCCCGAACACGGCTGCCTGCTGGTCGCCCAGGGCGGACGCCACGGGAACGCCGGCCAAGTGGCCGACCGCGGTGCCGTACACCTCGGCGGAGGACCTGATCTCGGGCAGTACGGCCTCGGGGATGTTCATCGCCGAGAGAATGGAGGGGTCCCACTGAAGGGACCGGAGATCCATCAGCATGGTGCGCCCGGCGTTGGTCACGTCGGTGACGTGCCGCCCGCCGTCGGTGCCGCCGGTCAGGTTCCAGATCAGCCAGGAGTCGATGGTGCCGAAGGCGATCTCACCGCGCTCGGCACGGGCCCGCAGACCGGGCACGTTGTCGAGCAGCCAGGCCGCCTTGGGCCCGGAGAAGTAGCTGGCCAGTGGCAGGCCGGTCTGTTCGCGGAAACGGTCCTGCCCGTCCGTGCCGCCCAACTGGCGGCACAGCGCGGAGGTACGGGTGTCCTGCCACACGATGGCGTTGTGCACCGGCTTGCCGGTCGCGCGGTCCCACAGGACCGTCGTCTCGCGCTGGTTGGTGATGCCCAGCGCGCTGAGCCGGTCGGCGCGCAGCCCGGCGCCCGCGAGCGCCCCGGCGACCACGGCCTGGACCTTGGACCAGATCTCGGTGGCGTCGTGCTCCACCCAGCCGGGCTTGGGGAAGATCTGGCGGTGCTCGCGCTGGTCGACGGCGACGATCGCGCCGTCCTGGTCGAAGATGATGCAGCGGCTCGAGGTGGTGCCCTGGTCGATCGCGGCGACGTACTTCGTGGAGTGGTCCGTCATGGCTACCCCTTGGGCTGGATTCAGAGGACTGCGGAGACGACGCGGAGGCGACGGCTCTGGTGGGCCGTTCAGAAGGCCAGGTTGTAGACGAGCCCGGCGAGCGCCCCGCCGATCAGCGGGCCGGCCACCGGGATCCAGGCGTAACCCCAGTCGGAGGTGCCCTTGTTCGGGATCGGCAGGAAGGTGTGCACGATGCGCGGGCCGAGGTCACGGGTGGGGTTGATGGCGTAGCCGGTCGGCCCCCCGAGGGAGAGGCCGATCCCGACGACGAGCAGCGACACGATCAGCACCAGCGTCCCCGACTCGCCGAGGCCCTCGGTCAGTCCGAAGGCGAGGATCGGCAGGACGAGCCCGACGGTCGCGATGATCTCGGTGACCAGGTTGGCGACCGGGTGCCGGATCTCCGGGACGGTGGAGAAGATGCCGAGCGTCGGAACCGGCTCGTCCGCCGTGCCCTCGGTGGTGCCGGTCTTGCGGACGTTGGCCTGGAACTGGGCGAAGTACGTGAGGTAGCACAGAACGGCACCGATCATCGCGCCGACGAACTGCCCCAGCACGTAGACCCAGACCTTGCCCCACTCGCCGGTGTCGACGGCGATCCCGAGGGTGACGGCGGGATTGAGATGCCCGCCGGAGAGCGGGGCGGCGGTGTAGGCGCCCGCCAGCACACCGAACCCCCAGCCGAACGCGATCACCACCCACCCCGACGCCCGCGCCTTGCTGTACCTCAGAGTCACGGCGGCGCAGACACCCGCGCCGAAGAGGATGAGGATCGCGGTACCGATGATCTCGCCGACGAAGATGTCTCCGTTGCTCATGGCGGCTCCTAGGCCCTGGCCCGGGGCGATCGGCCCCGGTCCTCCTGTGCGGGGTACGTCTCCCCCGGCGGCCTCCGCCGCGGGGCGTGAGTGACGAGCGTGCCGTAGCAGCCGAACCGCCCGTGGGGGAGTGGGCCTCGAAGCACAGGAGTGCCCGCGCGACGCAGTGCCGGAATACGCCGAGATGTATGGCGATGTCGACTGACACCGGAAGTGTTCACCGGCACCCAGGGAGCGTCAAGGTGGCCGACCGCAACGTTTCGGGACCCTGCCGGACAACACGCACGGCACGGGTGCGCGCGGGCGTCCCTGGATGGTGGTTGCCGACGGGCGCTCGTAGCGCCGCAGCGATCGGTGCGCACGCGTGTCGGTGAATTACGCGTGCGCGCGGGTGCGGGCGGACAGCGTCCCGCACCCCGGGCGCTCGTGGCGCCTTAGCGGTCGGTGCCACGCGTGCCGGTGAACACCGCATGCACGCGCGCGTGCCGACGAACAGCCTCCGCACGCGCGCGTGCCGGCGAACAAGCCCCCTGCACCTCGGACTCGTCGACGCCGCCCCTCACCACCCAGGGCGCCGCCCCTCCCGGCGCCCACGCGTCCGTGCCGCCGAGGGCGCCCCCGCATCGGCGCCGCCGAGGGCGCCCCCGCGTCCGTGCCGCCGAGGGCGCCCCCGCATCGGCGCCGCCGAGGGCGCCCCCGCGTCCGTGCCGCCGAGGGCGCCCCCGCGTCCGTGCCGCCGAGGGCGCCCCCGCGTCGTTGCCGAAGCCGCCCGCGTCACCCCGCCGTCGCCGTCGCCCGGTCCGAGCCGCGTCGGACCTCGTGCCCCGGCGCGCCCGCCCGGCCCAGCACCCAACTCGCCCCGCGCAGCCCCTTCGCGGCCTTCTTCAGCGGAGCCAGCCAGGCCGCCGCCTGCCGGTGGTCCGGCACACTGCCCGGTGGGCACAGGACCGTCGCCAACGACAGCGTCACGGGCCGCCCGCCGGCCGACCACGGCACGTCCAGCACGGAGGCGGCCAGCGGATCCAGCCCTTCCGGGTCGGTGAGCACCAGGAAGTCGTCACCGCCGATGTGCCCCACGCGCGCGGACCCCGCCGCCGTCTGTGCCAGCGCCCGCCCGACCGCCCGGATCAGCTCGTCGCCCGCCGCGAACCCGGCCCCGTCGTTGACCTGCTTGAAGTGGTCCACATCGAGCCAGCTCAGCGCGAACGCCCGCCCGTCCGCGATCCGCCGGTCCACCTCTCCCGTGATCGCGTCCGAACCGGGCAGCCGGGTCAGCGGATTGAGCCCGGCCGCCTCCTCCACCCGGTTCTCGGCCAGCGCCCGCACGAGGTCCGCGAGCCGCACGACGCCGACACACCGCCCGGACACGTCGACCACGGCCACGTCGTCCGACGTGCGGCCCCGGCCGCCGACGGCGACCACGTCCAGCACCTCCCAGGCCGTCGCGTCGACACCCACCGTCCGCGGCGGGTCGCCGAGCTTCGCGGCGGGCCGGTCGGCGTACAGGGCGTGCCCGTAGCGCCCCGACATCGACAGCAGGAAGCGGGAGCGGTGCACCGACCGCACAGGGACGCCGTTCCGGTCCACGAGCAGCACCCCGGACACGTCCGGCGCCCCGGTCAGCAGCGCCCGCACCTGCCCCGCCGAGGCGGTCGCGGGCAGCAACGCGGCCGGCCGTACGAACTGCCGTACCGAGGGCCCCGAACGCGGTGCCGGCACGACGACGGGGGAGCCGGGCGGAACGTACACGTCCGCCGACGGCAGCCGCGCGGGCGGCGCGAACAACTCCCCCTGCGCCAACTGCGCCCCGGCCGCCCGCGCGGCAGCGCACTGCGACTCCGTCTCGACGCCCTCGACGGACAGCAGCGCGCCCAACTCGTCGCACAGCACCCGCATCGCCCGTACGGCCGCCGGCCGGGCCAGCAACGACGCGTCGAGCTTCACCAGCTCCGGCGCCAGATCCGTCAGCAGCCGCAGCGGCGCGTCCCCGTCACCGACCCCGTCCGCACAGACCCGGAACCCCTGGCCCCGCAACGCGCTCACCGCCTCCAGCAGGGCCTGCCGCGGCACATGCGTGTACGGCGGACAGACGTCGACCGTCACCTCCCACGGCATCCGCCCCGCCTCCCGCACCGCGTCGTGCAGTCCTTGCAGGCCACCGAGGTCGGCGAGCGTGCCCGCGAACACGTTGACGTGCAACGGCAGCAGCGTCTCCTTGCGCACCGCCGCGCGGAACGCCGCCACCACCAGCCGGCCGTCGAGTTCGGGGTCGCGGCGCGCCTCGGCCAGGATGTCGCCGGTCTCCGGGCGGGCGAGTATCTCCAGCGCCGCGACCCCGCCGGTCAGCAGATTGACCACCGGTTGGAAGGCGAAGCGGAGAGTGTCCGTCCAGGAGCGCACGGGAGCAGAATGGCGCCACGGGCACCCGCCCGGGCCCAGTTCACGCGACGTTCACGCAGGATTCCGACGCGCTCCCGGAGCGTACGGACGCCGAGTCGCCGACCCGCCCACTTCCCCCGCGGAGCCCACTCCTGATAGATGCAGGGAACATGACACGACTCTCCACCACGCTCCGCGGCCTGGCCACCACCTTCGCCGCCCTGCTCGCCGTAACGGCCGCCCCCGCCACCGCCCAGGCCGAACCGGAGCCGAAGGCCCCGGCGGACTTCGTGGCTCTGAGAAGCGTCGCCCCCACGATCATCCAGGACATGCGCTACACCACCGCGCACAACTTCGTCGGCGAGCGCGTCGACGGATACCGGCAGCCCCTGTGCATCCTGACCCGCCCCGCCGCCGAAGCCCTCCACCGGGCCCAGACCCGGCTGCTGCGCCAGGGCTACTCCCTCAAGGTGTACGACTGCTACCGGCCGCAGCGCGCCGTCGACCACTTCGTCCGCTGGGCCGAGGACCTCGACGACCAGAGGATGAAGGCCGAGTTCTACCCGGAGGTCGACAAGACGCGCCTCTTCGCGGACGGCTACATCGCCGAGAAGTCCGGCCACAGCCGCGGCTCGACCGTGGACCTCACCCTCGTGAAGCTCCCGGCGAAGCCGACCCGGCCCCACCGCCCCGGGCAGCCCCTGGTGCCCTGCTTCGCGCCCCAGGACGAGCGCTTCCCCGACAACTCCGTCGACATGGGCACCGGCTACGACTGCTTCGACACCCGCTCACACACCCTCGACCCCCGTATCCAGGGCGCCCAGCGCGCCAACCGGCTGCTGCTCAAGAACACCCTTGAGGACGTCGGCCTCGTGAACCTCCCCGAGGAGTGGTGGCACTTCACCTACAAGCCCGAGCCCTACCCGGACACCTACTTCGACTTCCCGGTCTCCGCGAAGTCGCTCGCCGGCCGCCGCTGAGCCGCCGGCCGGAGCCGCCCCCTCCAGAATCGGATACAGTCCGCCGCGTGTTCGATACTGAAACCTCCGCTCCCGACTCCGGGCCCGGCTCCCACTGTTCGAGCTGCGGAACGCTCTACGGAGAGGGCGTCTCCGGCTGGCCCCGCACCTGCCCCGCGTGCGGCACCGTGGCCTACCGCAACCCGCTGCCGGTCGCGGTCGCCCTCCAGCCCGTGTACGACACGCAGGGCACCGCCCTGGTGGTCATCACCCGCACCGTGGCCCCCGCGCGCGGCGGCGTCGCACTGCCCGGCGGCTACGTCGACGACCGGGAGGACTGGCGGCAGGCCGTCGTCCGGGAACTCAAGGAGGAGACGGGCATCGACGCGGCGAGCCGCGACGTACGCCTCGTCGACGCCATGAGCTCGCCCGACGGCCACCTCCTGCTCTTCGGGCTGCTCCCCGAGCGGTCGGCCGAAGGCCTCCCGCTGTCCGCCGCCACGCACGAGACCGAGGGATGGCACCCGCTGCGCAGGGCCGAGGAACTCGCCTTCCCCCTTCACACCCGAGCCGTGCGGGCCTGGTTCGAGGGCCGCTACATCTGAGCCGAGCGCTCCACGAGCCCACGGACACGGACCGGGCGGGACGGCTCGCCCACGCCGTCCTCGCCCTCCCGCTCCACGACCACCCGACCCCCCTCCCAACGCGAGACGTACCGCTCGATCTCCGGTTCCGCCCAGCCGTCGCCCGCGTCCGGCACGACCAGACCACCGCCGGTCCGCCCCCGCGCGGGCGCCCACACCTCCAGCACCGGCCCGCCGTCCTCCCCGCGCACCGGAAGCACGGCTCCCGCGCGCGCGAACACCGGAATCCGCGCCAGAGGGGCATCGACGAGAACCTGCGCCGGTCCCTCGTACGCCCGCTCCGTCACCACGTCGTACCAGCGTCCGCGCGGCAGTTGCACCGCCCGCCGGTCCGCCCCCGGATCCAGCACCGGAGCCACCAGCAGACAGTCGCCCAGCAGGAAGGCGTCCTCGCAGTCCCGCAACGCCCGCTCCTCCGGCGTCGACCACCACAGCGGCCGCACATACGGCGCACCCGTGCGCCGGGCCAGATGCGCCAGCGTCACGAAGTACGGCAGCAGCCGCCGCCGCTCGACGAGCGCCACGCGCGCGTGTTCCAGCACCTCGGCACCGAACTCCCACGGCGCCCCGCGCGTGCGGAACAGCGGAAGGTGGGCAGCCAGTTGCAACCACCGCAGATACAGCTCCGAAGACGGACTCCCGCCGGCCCCGCCCACATCCGGCCCCGCATACGGCACCCCGCACAACCCGAGCCCCATCACCAGCGACAACGACGCCCGCAGCCCCGGCCACCCCGTGGCCACGTTCCCGGACCACGCGCCGCCGTAGCGCTGCATCCCGGCCCACCCGGAGCGCGAGAAGACGAACGGCCGCTCCTCGGGCGCGAGCGTCCGCACCCCCTCGTAACCGGCGCGGGCCATACCCAAGGCGTACACGTTGTGCGCCTCCCTGTGGTCACCGCCCCGCCCCTCCAAGTAGTGCCGGGCCGAACGCGGCAGCGTCGCCTCCCCGAACGCGGCGAACGAGGTGGGTTCGTCCAGGTCGTGCCAGAATCCCGCGAACCCCTGCCCGAGCCGCTCCTCGTAGAGCCCGCCCCACCACTCACGCACACGCGCGCGTGTGAAGTCCGGAAAGACCACGTCCCCGGGCCACCCCACACCCCGGACGACCCGCCCGGAGGCGTCCCGCACGAACACGTCCTCGCTCGTCCCGCCGTCGTACACGGCGTTGCCGGGCGCGGCCGGGACGGCAGGACCCACGACCGACACCAGCCGGACGCCGTCGCGCCGCAGCTCCTCGGCAAGGACGGGCAGCTTCGGGAACCGCTCCTCGTCCACGCTGAACACCTGCCGGCCGTCGAGATGGTCGACGTCCAGGTGAACGGCGTCGAGCGGCAGACCACGCTCCTGATGGCCGGCGACGATCCGCCGCACCTCCTGTTCGTCGCCTGGACCCGACCGCGCGTGATGGTGACCGAGCGCCCACGCGGGCGGCAGCGCGGGCGCCCCGGTCAGCGAGGCCCAGGCGAGCAGCACGCGCGCGGGGGTGCCCACCGTCACCCAGCACCGCAGCGGACCGCCGTCCATCCGCAGCACACTCCGCCCGGGCCGGTCATGACCGGACCCCGCGCCCTCCTCGCCCTCCCGCAACACCACCGTGCCGTCCCACGAACTGTCGTGGAACACCAGATGCGTCCCCGCGTCGGCCACCACCAGCTGCACCGGCATCGTGACGGACAACGGGTCCTCACCCGGAGCGAACGGCAGGCCGGGACCGGTGTTCCACAGCCGGTACGTGCCCTCGCGCAGCCGAGGACCCGCGGCCCGCCCGCCGAGCCCGAAGAACCGGGCGTCCGCCGCGACCTCCGACCGCTGCGTCCACCGCGCCGGACCGCCGCCGACCGGCTCCCACCAGCGGGGCGGCAGCTCACGGCGCAGCACCACGCCCCCGGGCGTACGGACCTCGATCGCGCCGTGCCGGGAGACGGCCACCGTCGCCCGCTCGGCCACCACCCGCCAGCCGCCGTCCTTGTCCGGCTCCAGCACCGCCCGCGGATCCGGCTCCGGACAGCGGCCCGCCAACGCGTACGACGGCTCCGGCCCGGCTCCGTCCCAGCCCCAGAACACGGCCCCGTTCACAGCGACGAGGACGCGCAGCTCCGAACGGCTGAACCGGACGACACCGCCCCCGGGCCCCGGCTCCACCTCCTGCATCGGACCCGGCACCCGCGCACGCTCCGCACCCCGCGGCGGCAGCCCCGCGGCGTCGGCCTGCCGCCTGCGCCACGCCGCCCGTACGGTACGCAACCCCTGCGCCGCCCCCGCAGAACCGACCGCCTTCATCGAACGCACCAGGTCACGACCGTCCATGCTGCTCACCCTGCCACCGACCACCTCCCGCGCGGGCGTCGTTCAACTGCCGTTCACCCGTGACGGGACCACATCTTCACGACAGCGACTATGTGGGGCGCGCCCTGGTGTAGAAGTCGATCACGTGGCATCGTCCGTGTCAGCCGCGTCACGCGCACACCCCAGCCCGTGCGCGGAGGACGCACACGACGCGCACAGTCCGGGAGCCGCCCCATGTCGACCGAGAACCCCCAGCCGCTCTGGCAGCCAGATCCCCAGCGCATCGCCCAGGCCCGGATCACCAGGTTCCAGACCTGGGCAGCCGAGCACCACGGCGCCCCCGCCGAGGGCGGATACGCCGCACTGCACCGCTGGTCCGTCGACGAGCCGACCACCTTCTGGCAAGCCGTCACGGAATGGTTCGACGTACGTTTCTCGACCCCTTACGCGCGCGTGCTGGGCGACCGCACCATGCCCGGCGCCCAGTGGTTCCCCGGCGGCACCCTGAACTACGCCGAACACGCCCTGCGCGCGGCGGCCACCCGCGCGGACGAACCGGCCCTCCTGTACGTCGACGAGACCCACGAACCGAGCCCCGTCACCTGGGCCGAGCTGCGCCGCCAGGTCGGCTCCCTCGCCGCCGAACTACGCGCCCTCGGCGTCCGCCCCGGCGACCGCGTCAGCGGCTACCTCCCGAACATCCCCCAGGCCGTGGTCGCCTTCCTCGCCACCGCCGCCGTGGGCGGTGTCTGGACGTCCTGCGCCCCCGACTTCGGCGCCCGCAGCGTCCTCGACCGCTTCCAGCAGGTGGAACCCGTCGTCCTGTTCACCGTCGACGGCTACCGCTACGGCGGCAAGGAACACGACCGCCGCGACACCGTCGCCGAACTCCGCCGCGAACTGCCCACCCTGCGCGCCGTCGTCCACATCCCCCTCCTCGGCACCGAGACCCCCGAGGGCGCGCTGGAATGGGCGACGCTGACGTCCGCCGACACGGACCCCGTCTTCGAGCAGGTGCCCTTCGACCACCCCCTGTGGGTGCTCTACTCCTCCGGCACCACCGGCCTGCCCAAGGCCATCGTCCAGTCCCAGGGCGGCATCCTGGTCGAACACCTCAAACAGCTCGGGCTGCACTGCGACCTCGGCCCCGAGGACCGCTTCTTCTGGTACACGTCCACCGGCTGGATGATGTGGAACTTCCTTGTCTCCGGCCTGCTCACCGGCACCACGATCGTCCTCTACGACGGCAGCCCCGGCTACCCGGACACCGGAGCCCAGTGGCGCATCGCCGAACGCACCGGGGCCACCCTCTTCGGCACCTCGGCCGCCTACGTCATGGCCTGCCGCAAGGCCGGCGTGCACCCCGCCCGCGACCACGACCTGTCCCAGGTCCAGTGCGTGGCCACCACGGGCTCCCCGCTCCCGCCCGACGGCTTCCGCTGGCTGCACGACGAGTTCGCGGAGAGCGGGGCGGACCTGTGGATCGCCTCCGTCAGCGGCGGCACCGACGTGTGCTCCTGCTTCGCGGGCGCCGTCCCCACCCTCCCGGTGTACATCGGCGAACTCCAGGCCCCCGGCCTCGGCACCGACCTCCAGTCCTGGGACCCCAGCGGCACCCCACTGACCGACGAGGTCGGCGAACTCGTCGTCACCAACCCCATGCCCTCGATGCCGATCCGTTTCTGGAACGACCCCGACGGCAGCCGCTACCACGACAGCTACTTCGACACCTACCCCGGCGTCTGGCGGCACGGCGACTGGATCACCGTCACCTCCCGCGGCTCCGTCGTCATCCACGGCCGCTCCGACTCCACCCTCAACCGGCAGGGCGTCCGCATGGGCTCGGCCGACATCTACGAGGCCGTCGAGCGGTTGCCGGAGATCAGGGAATCCCTCGTCATCGGCGTCGAGCAGCCGGACGGCGGCTACTGGATGCCCCTGTTCGTGCACCTGGCCCCCGGAGCCGTCCTCGACGACGCCCTCCTGTCCAGCATCAAGGGGACCATCCGCGAACAGCTCTCCCCGCGCCACGTCCCCGACGAGGTCATCGAAGTACCCGGCATCCCGCACACCCTGACCGGCAAACGCATCGAGGTCCCGGTCAAGCGACTCCTCCAGGGCACCCCGCTGGAGAAGGCCGTCAACCCCGGCTCCATCGACAACCTCGACCTCCTCCACTTCTACGAGGACCTGGCCCGCAAACGCACCTGACCAGGCCCTCTACGGGCCGGCCGCCCCCCCGACGGCGGCCGGCCCGCGCGCCTACCCCGACGCCGTTGTCAGTGCCGCCGGTTACTGTGAGTGAGCATTGATCGACTGCGCACAGGGGGAAACATGGCGCACACCGACCAGACCACGCGACGCGTCCTGCGCCGGGAAATCGCCGGCACCATCGGACTGCTCACCGACGAACACGACTTCCGCGCCATGCGGCGCTACCGCAGCTTCACCTTCGACGACCACGCCACCTATCTCCACCAGGTGGAATCCCTGCTCAGGGCACGCGCGGCACAGGGCACCCACACCACCGTCGCCCTCTTCGACCCGGAGGAGTACGCCGACTTCTGCTCGGCCGCAGGCCTCGACCCCGACGCCCCCGCCAGCCGCACCCGGTTCACCGCCGAACTCGCCGCCGGCGGACCGACCGTGCCGTACGAGGGCCAGCCCCTCGCCGACCTCCTCCCGGCTCTCGTCGACGAAGCCGTCCGCCAGGCCACCTGGGAGTACGCCTCCAACCTGCTCGCCCGCCTCGGCAGCTGCGCCACCTGCGGCGAGGACCTCGGCCGAGCCGCCTTCGCCCGGGCTTCGCGCCTCCTCCGCCGCGTTCTCGAAACGGCGCCACCGGGCGACCGGCACCTGGTGTGCAGCGTCACGGGCTCCCCGGAAACCCTCCTCTCCGTCCTCCACGCCGACGAGGACATCGACGGCACCCCGCACATCGACGAGGCCGAGGCCCTGGAGTTCACCGGCGTCCTCGCCCTCGGCCTCGCCACCCACAGCCCCGGCGGACTCGTCATGCGGATCAGCCCCCCGAGCGGCCCGGACCGCATCCACGGCTGGCGCCTGCGGGGATACGGCCTCGAACCCCTCACCGCCGGTGAGGTCTTCGACGCCTACTGCACGGACGTCGAATCCGGCGACCTCATCTCCCCGGAATCCAACGTCGACTACTGCGCACCGCCCGACCTCGGAGACGACCACCTGCCACCGGGACACCACCACTGAACGCGTGCGGGGCGCCCCACCCGAAGGTGGAACGCCCCGCACCGGCAATGACAGGTGGCAGACCCGCCCGGACCTACTCGCCGGACAGCACCGCCTGAGCGGCGTTCCGCGCCTCCTCGGCGCTGTCCGCCGCCCGGGCGGCCGCCGCGGCACGCTCGCACTGCGCCAGCGTGAACTTCGCCAGCGTCGCCCGGACATAGGGAAGCGACGCCGCACCCATGGACAGGGAGGTGACGCCCAGACCCGTCAGCACACACGCCAGCAGCGGGTCCGACGCGGCCTCACCGCAGACGCCACAGCTCTTGCCCTCGGCCTTCGCCGCCTCCGCGGACAGCGCGACCAGGTCGAGCAGCGCCGGCTGCCACGGATCCTGCAGCCGGGACACCGCACCCACCTGACGGTCGGCGGCAAAGGTGTACTGCGCGAGGTCGTTCGTCCCCAGCGACAGGAACTCGACCTCCTGCAGCACCGAGCGCGCCCGCAGCGCGGCGGACGGAATCTCGACCATCGCGCCGAACTTCGCCCGCAGCCCGGCCTCGCGGCACGCGTCCGCGAACGCCTTGGCATCGGCCCGGTCCGCCACCATGGGAGCCATGACCTCGAGGTAGACCGGCAGCCCCTCCGCCGCCTTCGCCAGCGCCGTCAGCTGCGTGCGCAGCACGTCCGGGTGGTCGAGCAGCGTCCGCAGCCCTCGCACGCCCAACGCCGGGTTCGGCTCGTCGCCCGGAGTCAGGAAGTCCAGCGGCTTGTCCGCGCCGGCGTCCAGGACGCGCACGACGACCCGGCCCTCGGGGAACGCCTCCAGCACCTGCCGGTAGGCGGTGACCTGCTTCTCCTCCGACGGCGCGTTCTCGCTGTCGTCGAGGAAGAGGAACTCGGTACGGAAGAGACCGACGCCCTCCGCCCCGGCCTGGACCGCCGCGGGCACGTCCGCGGGACCCCCGATGTTCGCGAGCAGCGGCACCTTGTGACCGTCCGAGGTCGCACCCGGTCCCGTCGACGCGGCCAGCGCCGCCTTGCGCTCGGCCGCCTCCGCCTCCAGCTGCCCCTTCTTCTCGGCTGTGGGGTTCACGAAGATCTCACCGGTGCTGCCGTCCACGGCGACGACCGTGCCCTCGGGCAGCTCACCGGCGCCGGGAAGCGCCACCACGGCCGGCACACCGAGCGCCCGCGCGAGAATCGCGCTGTGACTGGTCGGCCCACCCTCCTCGGTGACGAAGCCGAGGACCAGCGTCGGGTCCAGCAGCGCCGTGTCGGCGGGAGCCAGGTCCCGCGCGATGAGGACGTACGGCTCGTCGCTGTCCGGAACGCCCGGCATCGGCACCCCGAGCAGACGGGCGACGATACGATTCCGCACGTCGTCGAGATCGGCCACGCGGCCGGCCAGGTACTCACCGGCACCGGCCAGCAGGGCGCGATACGCGGCGAAGGCGTCGTACACCGCGCGCTCGGCCGTGCTGCCGACGGCGATCCGCCGCTCCACGTCCGCCATGAGCTCGGGGTCCTGGGCCATCATGGCCTGCGCCTCGAGCACGGCCTGGGCCTCGCCCCCCGCCAGATTGCCGCGCGCCATCAGATCGGCCGCCACAGCCTCCACGGCCTTGCGGGCGCGCCCCTGCTCGCGCTCCGCGTCCTCGGCCGGAATCTGCTTGGCCGGGGGCTCGAGCACAGCAGTCCCCATGTGCCGAACCTCGCCGATCGCCACACCGTGACTCACACCGACGCCTCGCAGCGTTGTCTCCATCTCACCCGTCCCGATAGTGCGGCGGGTCCCGCCGCCGCGGTGGTTGTCCTATCAGCCGTCATGCGACGGCACTGACGTCACTTCCAGAGAAAGAGACTCTCGCCGGCCTTCACTTCGCCGTCCTCACGGAGCTCGGTGAGGGCCTCGGCCGTCGCCTCGAGGGCCACGATCGGACAGACCGGCGACTTGCCGGCGGCCTCGACGGCGACCGGGTCCCAGCGCACCACGCCCTGCCCGCGCACGACGGTGTCGCCCTTGTTCACCAGCAGTTCGAAACCCTCACCGTTGAGCTGGACGGTGTCGATGCCGAGATGGGTCAGCACACCGTGCCCACTGTCGTCGACCACGACGAAGGCGTGCGGGTGCAGCGACACGATGACCCCGTCCACGGGCGCGACAGCCTCGGAAGGCTCGCGCACGGGGTCGATGGCGGTACCCGGGCCGACCATGGCCCCGGAGAAGACGGGATCGGGCACGGCGGCCAGTCCGATGGCACGTCCTGCGAGTGGGGACGAGACGGTGGTCATGGGAAGCCTCCCAGGGGCGGAGATGTATACGGGCCGTCACTGCCTGTCCCGGACGGCGCACTGTGCAGCAGGGTATGTCATAGGAAGTACCGGTTCCGCATGAGTGTTCCGATTAGAGGTCTAGACCACAGTCCCCACGGATTTGCACCCGTTCCACGGCTCCGTGTACAGTTGTTACTCCTGCTTGAGGCTGAGTGACGCGAAGCAAGGCGTCCTCGCCCCAGCGGAACCCACCTTGTCAGATCCTATCGCTGGATCGCCTCCTGCATGCCTGCAGGAC
>NZ_CP134203.1:7125000-8788812 GCF_031597775.1 Streptomyces sp. BB1-1-1
CCGGCGTAGAGGGTAAGACCCCCGTAGTCGAAACATCAGCGGCTCGTTTGAGAGACACCCAAGTAGCACGGGGCCCGAGAAATCCCGTGTGAATCTGGCGGGACCACCCGCTAAGCCTAAATATTCCCTGGTGACCGATAGCGGATAGTACCGTGAGGGAATGGTGAAAAGTACCGCGGGAGCGGAGTGAAATAGTACCTGAAACCGTGTGCCTACAAGCCGTGGGAGCGTCGCGCAAGGACTTGTCCTTGCGTCGTGACTGCGTGCCTTTTGAAGAATGAGCCTGCGAGTTTGCGGTGTGTTGCGAGGTTAACCCGGGTGGGGAAGCCGTAGCGAAAGCGAGTCCGAACAGGGCGATTCAGTAGCACGCTCAAGACCCGAAGCGGAGTGATCTAGCCATGGGCAGGTTGAAGCGGAGGTAAGACTTCGTGGAGGACCGAACCCACCAGGGTTGAAAACCTGGGGGATGACCTGTGGTTAGGGGTGAAAGGCCAATCAAACTCCGTGATAGCTGGTTCTCCCCGAAATGCATTTAGGTGCAGCGTCGTGTGTTTCTTGCCGGAGGTAGAGCACTGGATAGGCGATGGGCCCTACCGGGTTACTGACCTTAGCCAAACTCCGAATGCCGGTAAGTGAGAGCGCGGCAGTGAGACTGTGGGGGATAAGCTCCATGGTCGAGAGGGAAACAGCCCAGAGCATCGACTAAGGCCCCTAAGCGTACGCTAAGTGGGAAAGGATGTGGAGTCGCACAGACAACCAGGAGGTTGGCTTAGAAGCAGCCACCCTTGAAAGAGTGCGTAATAGCTCACTGGTCTAGTGATTCCGCGCCGACAATGTAGCGGGGCTCAAGCGTACCGCCGAAGTCGTGTCATTGCAGCAATACGGCCAACGCCGGCTGTGATGGGTAGGGGAGCGTCGTGTGCCGGGTGAAGCAGCCGCGGAAGCGAGTTGTGGACGGTTCACGAGTGAGAATGCAGGCATGAGTAGCGATACAAACGTGAGAAACGTTTGCGCCGATTGACTAAGGGTTCCTGGGTCAAGCTGATCTGCCCAGGGTAAGTCGGGACCTAAGGCGAGGCCGACAGGCGTAGTCGATGGATAACCGGTTGATATTCCGGTACCCGCTGTGAAGCGTCAAACATCGAGCATCGTGATGCTAAGGCCGTGAAGCCGTTCCGGACCCTTCGGGGAAAGGAAAGTGGTGGAGCCGCCGGACCAAGCGGTTAGTAGGTGAGTGATGGGGTGACGCAGGAAGGTAGTCCATCCCGGGCGGTGGTTGTCCCGGGGTAAGGGTGTAGGCCGTGCGATAGGTAAATCCGTCGCACTTGTGGCTGAGACCTGATGCCGAGCCGATTGTGGTGAAGTGGATGATCCTATGCTGTCGAGAAAAGCCTCTAGCGAGTTTCATGGCGGCCCGTACCCTAAACCGACTCAGGTGGTCAGGTAGAGAATACCGAGGCGTTCGGGTGAACTATGGTTAAGGAACTCGGCAAAATGCCCCCGTAACTTCGGGAGAAGGGGGGCCATTCCTGGTGATGACATTTACTGTCTGAGCTGGGGGTGGCCGCAGAGACCAGCGAGAAGCGACTGTTTACTAAAAACACAGGTCCGTGCGAAGCCGTAAGGCGATGTATACGGACTGACGCCTGCCCGGTGCTGGAACGTTAAGGGGACCGGTTAGCTCCATTTCGGTGGGGCGAAGCTGAGAACTTAAGCGCCAGTAAACGGCGGTGGTAACTATAACCATCCTAAGGTAGCGAAATTCCTTGTCGGGTAAGTTCCGACCTGCACGAATGGCGTAACGACTTCTCGACTGTCTCAACCATAGGCCCGGTGAAATTGCACTACGAGTAAAGATGCTCGTTTCGCGCAGCAGGACGGAAAGACCCCGGGACCTTTACTACAGTTTGATATTGGTGTTCGGTTCGGCTTGTGTAGGATAGCTGGGAGACTGTGAACTCTGGACGCCAGTTCAGGGGGAGTCGTCGTTGAAATACCAGTCTGGTCGTGCTGGATGTCTAACCTGGGTCCGTGATCCGGATCAGGGACAGTGTCTGATGGGTAGTTTAACTGGGGCGGTTGCCTCCTAAAGAGTAACGGAGGCGCCCAAAGGTTCCCTCAGCCTGGTTGGCAATCAGGTGTTGAGTGTAAGTGCACAAGGGAGCTTGACTGTGAGACCGACGGGTCGAGCAGGGACGAAAGTCGGGACTAGTGATCCGGCGGTGGCTTGTGGAAGCGCCGTCGCTCAACGGATAAAAGGTACCCCGGGGATAACAGGCTGATCTTCCCCAAGAGTCCATATCGACGGGATGGTTTGGCACCTCGATGTCGGCTCGTCGCATCCTGGGGCTGGAGTCGGTCCCAAGGGTTGGGCTGTTCGCCCATTAAAGCGGTACGCGAGCTGGGTTTAG
The DNA here is from genome assembly GCF_031597775.1 of Streptomyces sp. BB1-1-1. Classification (NCBI taxonomy): domain Bacteria; kingdom Bacillati; phylum Actinomycetota; class Actinomycetes; order Kitasatosporales; family Streptomycetaceae; genus Streptomyces; species Streptomyces sp. BB1-1-1. The sequence continues at coordinate 7,127,412 of NZ_CP134203.1, forward strand.
AACGTCGTGAGACAGTTCGGTCCCTATCCGCTGTGCGCGTAGGAGTCTTGAGAAGGGCTGTCCCTAGTACGAGAGGACCGGGACGGACGAACCTCTGGTGTGCCAGTTGTCCTGCCAAGGGCATGGCTGGTTGGCTACGTTCGGGAGGGATAACCGCTGAAAGCATCTAAGCGGGAAGCCTGCTTCGAGATGAGGACTCCCACCCCCTTGAGGGGTTAAGGCTCCCAGTAGACGACTGGGTTGATAGGCCGGATCTGGAAGCACCGCAAGGTGTGGAGGTGACCGGTACTAATAGGCCGAGGGCTTGTCCTCAGTTGCTCGCGTCCACTGTGTTGGTTCTGAAACCACGAACAACCCGCCCCTATGCCACAGGGGTGTGCTGGTTGTCTGTTTCATAGTGTTTCGGTGGTCATAGCGTAGGGGAAACGCCCGGTTACATTTCGAACCCGGAAGCTAAGCCTTACAGCGCCGATGGTACTGCAGGGGGGACCCTGTGGGAGAGTAGGACGCCGCCGAACTCCTCTTAGAGCTCTGGCTCTTGGGCATGCAGCCCGAGAGCCAGAGCTTTTTTGCGTTGAGGTAAGGTCAGGGAGCATCATTGGCTCGTTTCACCCCAGGAGGCCCCCGCGTGGAGGTCCAGGAGACCCGCGTGCAGACCGACCGGGTCCTCACCATCCCGAACATCCTCAGCATGGCGCGCCTCGCCGGCGTACCGCTCTTCCTGTGGCTGATCCTGCGGCCCGAGTTCGGCGGCCCGCAGAGTGACGGCTGGGCGCTCTTGGTACTGGCCCTGAGCGGAGTCAGTGACTACCTGGACGGGAAGCTCGCGCGGCGCTGGAACCAGATCAGCCGCCTCGGCCGCCTCCTCGACCCCGCCGCCGACCGGCTTTACATCCTGTCCACTCTGGTGGGCCTCACCTGGCGCGAGATTCTCCCGCTCTGGTTGACTCTTGTACTGCTTGCCCGGGAAGCGGTCCTGCTCGTGATGGTGGGCATCCTGCGACGCCACGGCTATCCGCCGCCGCAGGTGAACTTCCTGGGGAAGGCCGCCACCTTCAACCTCATGTACGCCTTCCCGCTGCTTCTGCTCAGTGACGGAAGCGGGTGGATCGCGTCACTCGCCGCTGTTTTCGGATGGGCGTTCGCCGGGTGGGGTACAACCCTGTACTGGTGGGCAGGTGTTCTCTACGTGGTACAGGTCCGCCGTTTGGTCCGTGCGGACACCATGGCCGACTGAACTCACCGATTGTGCGGCCCCCAGTGGCCGGATGGCCCCCACGGCAAAAGTGCGGGACGCTGGTCGGGTGAAGTCGGTCAATCCGTCGTCTCTTAGAGGAGGACGCTTCCGACATGAAGGCCGTCGTGATGGCTGGAGGCGAAGGCACGCGCCTTCGTCCCATGACCTCAAGCATGCCCAAGCCGCTCCTGCCGGTGGCCAACCGGCCGATCATGGAGCACGTTCTGAGGCTGCTCAAAAGGCATGGGCTCAACGAGACCGTCGTCACCGTCCAGTTCCTGGCCTCGCTGGTCAAGAACTACTTCGGTGACGGCGAAGAGCTCGGAATGGAGCTCACCTATGCCAATGAGGAGAAGCCACTCGGTACCGCCGGAAGCGTCAAGAACGCCGAGGAGGCGTTGAAGGACGATGCGTTCCTCGTTATTTCCGGCGATGCCCTGACCGACTTCGACCTCACCGACCTGATCAATTTCCACAAGGAAAAGGGTGCGCTCGTCACCGTGTGTCTGACACGCGTGCCCAACCCCCTGGAATTCGGCATCACCATCGTCGACGAAGAGGGCAAGGTCGAGCGGTTCCTGGAGAAGCCGACCTGGGGTCAGGTCTTCTCGGACACCGTGAACACCGGTATCTACGTCATGGAGCCCGAGGTATTCGACTACGTCGATCCCGACGTGCCCGTGGACTGGTCCGGTGACGTCTTCCCGCAGCTGATGAAGGAAGGGAAGCCCGTCTACGGCTACATCGCCGAGGGCTACTGGGAGGACGTCGGCACCCACGAGAGCTATGTGAAGGCCCAGGCCGACGTACTGGAGCGCAAGGTCGACGTCGACATCGACGGCTTCGAGATCTCGCCCGGCGTCTGGGTGGCCGAGGGCGCCGAGGTCCATCCCGACGCCGTGCTCCGCGGGCCCCTCTACATCGGCGACTACGCCAAGGTCGAGGCCGGCGCCGAAATCCGGGAGCACACGGTCGTCGGCTCCAACGTCGTCGTGAAGAGCGGTGCCTTCCTGCACAAGGCCGTCGTGGCCGACAACGTGTACGTCGGGCCGCACAGCAACCTTCGGGGCTGTGTCGTCGGGAAGAACACCGACATCATGCGTGCCGCGCGGATCGAGGACGGCGCGGTCATCGGGGACGAGTGCCTGGTCGGTGAAGAATCGATCATCCAGGGCAACGTCCGGGTCTACCCGTTCAAGACCATCGAGGCCGGTGCCTTCGTCAACACCTCGGTCATCTGGGAGTCCCGGGGCCAGGCGCACCTCTTCGGCGCCCGCGGGGTGTCCGGCATCCTGAACGTGGAGATCACGCCGGAACTGGCGGTGCGGCTGGCCGGCGCCTACGCGACCACGTTGAAGAAGGGCTCCACCGTCACCACGGCCCGCGACCACTCCCGCGGTGCCCGCGCGCTGAAGCGGGCGGTGATCTCCGCCCTGCAGGCCAGCGCCATCGACGTACGGGACCTGGAGAACGTACCGCTGCCCGTGGCGCGGCAGCAGACCGCGCGGGGCAGTGCCGGCGGGATCATGATCCGGACCACGCCCGGGGTGCCGGACTCCGTCGACATCATGTTCTTCGACGGGCAGGGTGCCGACCTGTCGCAGGGCAGCCAGCGGAAGCTGGACCGGGTGTTCGCGCGGCAGGAGTACCGGCGGGCGTTCCCGGGAGAGATCGGGGACCTGCACTTCCCGTCCAGCGTGTTCGACTCGTACACCGGGTCGCTGCTGCGGAACATCGACATCACGGGGATCGCCGAATCCGGGCTCAAGGTGGTCGTGGACGCGTCCAACGGCAGCTCGGGACTGGTGCTGCCCAGCCTGCTCGGGAAGCTCGGTGTCGACTCGCTGACCATCAACCCGGGTCTCGACGAGTCCAGGCCGACCGAGTCGGCCGACATGCGGCGGTCGGGGCTGGTGCGCCTCGGGGAGATCGTGGCGTCCTCCCGGGCCGCGTTCGGTGTGCGCTTCGACCCGGTCGGTGAGCGGCTGTCGCTCGTCGACGAGAAGGGCCGCATCATCGAGGACGACCGTGCGCTGCTGGTGATGCTCGACCTGATCGCGGCCGAGCGCCGCAGTGGCCGGGTCGCGCTGCCGGTGACGACCACCCGGATCGCCGAGCAGGTGGCGGCCTACCACGGGACCCAGGTCGAGTGGACGACCACCTCGCCCGACGACCTGACGCGGGTCGGCGGTGAGGAAGGCGCGATCTTCGGCGGTGACGGCAAGGGCGGCTTCATCGTCCCGGAGTTCAGCAGCGTCTACGACGGTACGGCCGCCTTCGTGCGGCTGATCGGGCTGGTGGCGCGGACCCAGCTCACGCTGAGCCAGATCGACGCGCGGATCCCGCGGGCGCACGTCCTGAAGCGTGATCTGGCGACTCCGTGGGCGGTCAAGGGCCTGGTCATGCGGCGGGTCGTCGAGGCGGCCGGAGACCGCTTCGTGGACACCACGGACGGCGTCCGCGTGGTGGAGACCGACGGACGCTGGGTGATGGTGCTGCCCGATCCGGCCGAGGCGGTCACCCATCTGTGGGCCGAGGGCCCCGACGACGCGTCCGCGCAGGCGCTGCTCGACGAGTGGTCCGCGGTGGTGGACAGCGCGGGCCGTTAGGCGAACGTCGCACTCGTGCGTGCCGGACAAGTGTCCCCAAGGGGGCCTGTCCGGCACGCCGGTGGGGCCATTCGGAGGTAGTGGCCGTGGCGTGCGACGATGTGCGGCATGCCGCAGCAACCCCCCGTTCGGAGCACATTCACGCGGCCCGCGCGCCCGGACGCGTCCATGTCCTTGCTCACCAACGTCATGGACCACAGCCTCGACGACGGATACGCCGAGGCCGCCGCGCGGAAGAAGGCCGAGGGCACCGGCGGAATGCCCAAGACCCTCCGCGCCAAGCTCGGACTGGCCGCCGGGCTGGTGATGGCCGCCCTGGTCGTCACGGTCGGCGCGGCCCAGGCGCGAGTCGCGGCTCCGGCCGTCGCCAAGGAGCGCGAAGAGCTCATCGACCGCATCGAGGGCGAGACCTCGACGGCCGACAAGCTCGAGGAGAGCGTCGACAAGCTGCGCCAGGACGTGAGCGCGCGGCAGCGCGAGGCGCTGGAGAAGAACGGCGACAGCGACCGCTCCGACCTGATGGGGGTCCTGTCGGGCGCGGTCGAGGTGCACGGCCCGGGTGTGAAGCTCGTGGTGAACGACGCCAAGGACACGGGCACGGGCGGTGACGGGCAGCCGCGTGGCACCTCCGGGTTCTCCGACACGGGCCGGGTACGGGACCGGGACATGCAGCGCGTGGTCAACGGGCTGTGGGAGTCGGGGGCCGAGGCGGTCTCCATCAACGGACAGCGGCTGACAGCGCTGTCCGCGATCAGGGCCGCGGGGGACGCGATACTGGTCGACAACAGGCCGCTGGTGCCGCCGTACACGGTGCTCGCGGTGGGGGACGGCGAGGGGCTCAGTGCCCGGTTCCAGGACAGTGTCGACGGGCTGTACCTGCATGCCCTCCAGGAGAACTACGGCATCCGGACCGCCATCTCCGTCGCGGACGACCTCGAGCTGCCGGCCGCGACGAGCGTGATCGTACGAACAGCACAGCCGATAACCGAGAAGGGCACATCGTGATCGCCGTACTGGGCCTCGTCGTGGGAGTCGTGGCCGGCCTGTTGGTCCGGCCCGAGGTGCCGGCGGCCGTCGAGCCTTATCTGCCGATCGCCGTCGTGGCGGCGCTCGACGCCGTCTTCGGTGGTCTGCGGGCCATGCTCGACGGCATCTTCGACGACAAGGTCTTCGTGGTGTCGTTCCTGTCGAACGTGGTCGTGGCCGCACTGATCGTGTTCCTGGGCGACAAGTTGGGCGTCGGGGCCCAGCTGTCCACCGGCGTGGTGGTCGTGCTCGGTATCCGGATCTTCTCCAACGCCGCGGCGATCCGACGCCACGTCTTCCGGGCGTGAGGCCGATGAGCGACCACGACGAGCAGAGCGCGAACAGGCTGCGCAAGGAGCTGCCCGACGAGGTGCCGGCGGCATCGTCGGCGGAGTCCCAGGCGGCCGAGGCACCGGCCTCCGACGCCCCGGCCGAGGAGCGACCGGAGCGGCGGTCCGATCCGGAGCCGGGACTGACCGGTAGGCAGCGGCTCTTCAAGGGGCTGTGGCCGCCGCGCCTCACTCGGGCCCAACTCATCGTCGCCCTGCTCCTGTTCGGCCTCGGTTTCGGCCTGGCGGTCCAGGTGGCGTCGAACAGCGACAGCGACGGCGCGCTGCGCGGCGCCCGGCAGGAGGATCTGGTCCGCATCCTCGATGAACTGGACGACCGCACTCAGCGTCTTGAAGACGAGAAGCAGGGCCTCGAGAAGCAGCGCGACGAGTTGGAGAACAGCTCCGACCAGGCGGAAGAGGCCCGCAAGCAGACGCTCGAGAAGGAGCGGCAACTCGGCATTCTCGCGGGCACCGTGGCCGCGCAGGGGCCCGGCATCACGGTGACGATCGAGGACACGAAGGGGGCGGTCGAGGCGGACATGCTGCTCGACGCGATACAGGAGCTGCGCGCGGCGGGCGCGGAGGCGATCCAGGTGAACGGCGTACGGGTGGTCGCCGGCACGTACCTCACGGACTCCGACGAGACCGTGAGCGTCGACGGGAACAAGATCAACGCGCCCTATCGTTTCCAGGTCATCGGCAAGCCGCAGGACCTCGAACCGGCTCTCAACATTCCTGGAGGTGTCGTGCAGACTCTGGAGAAGGAACAGGCCACCGTTACCGTTGAGCGGTCGAGCAAGATCGTCGTGGACGCCTTGCGAGCGGTGAAGCGGCCTGACTACGCTCGGTCGTCCTCCCAGTGAACCGGCGGTGCATGGGGGTCGACCGGCGAGGGCATGAGGTTGCGGGGGGTCGGCGCACCGATTGGGTGGTGCGTGGTGGAAACTGTCTGGTGGAGACGGACGTTGTGAAGGTGTCCGGGTCGGTCAGTACGGTCAGTCAGGGTTCGTCCTGCCCCACGGGCGGGTCTGTTTCGGTCAAGGGGAATCGCCCGTGAAGTTGTTTGCGAAGTTGTTCGGCAAGAGCGCGCGAGAGGGTCGCGAGAACGCGACCGCTCGCCATCGGGCGCAGCCTGATGCGGAGGGCGGGCGCCCGATGTTCCGGGACCAGGTGGCTGGTCCGGGCGGTGGCATTTCCGGTGGTCAGGGCGCGCCGTCTGTTGACCCTGCGCAGTCCGGCGACATAGGTTTCGGGCAACCGTCAACTACGGGTGGAGGGTTTGCCCCCGGTCCGTACGCGTCGAACGCCCCGGCGGGGCAGCCGCGGCAGGAGGATCCGTCCATGTCGGCCCTGGTGTGTACGAGGTGCGGTAACCGCAACGCGGAGAACAGCCGCTTCTGCTCCAACTGCGGCGCGCCGCTGCGTGCCGGGGCGGTCCCGGAGCGTGCGTCCGAGACGACCTCCACGATCTCCATCTCCGGCCTGGAGGCGTACGACGCCGAGGTCACCGGCCAGACAGCGATGCCGGCGCTCTCTCCCGAGGCGCAGGCGGCGGTCGACGCGCTGCCGCTCGGCTCGGCGCTGCTGGTCGTGCGCCGCGGTCCGAACTCCGGCAGCCGTTTCCTGCTGGACGGTGAGCTGACCACCGCCGGGCGTCATCCGCAGAGCGACATCTTCCTGGACGACGTGACGGTCTCGCGCCGGCACGTGGAGTTCCGCCGCAGTCCGGACGGGTCGTTCACGGTGGCCGACGTCGGCAGCCTGAACGGCACGTACGTCAACCGCGAGCGCATCGACCAGGTCGCCCTGTCGAACGGTGACGAGGTGCAGATCGGCAAGTACCGGCTGGTCTTCTACGCGAGCCAGCGGGGTTACTGACCCGCCCCCGGGCACCGCCCGGGGAACCTCCAGGGAAGGTCCATGCTTCAAACACCGAGCGGCGGTGCCGGGCACGGCACCGCCGCCACGGACAGTGGGCTGATGAGCATCGGCGCCGTGCTGAACGCGCTGCGTGACGAGTTCCCCGACGTCACCATCTCCAAGATCCGCTTTCTGGAGTCGGAAGGCCTCGTCGAGCCGCGGCGGACCCCGGCCGGGTACCGCAAGTTCAGCGCACACGACGTGGAGCGCCTCGGCCAGGTGCTGCGCATGCAGCGGGACCACTATCTGCCGCTGAAGGTGATTCGCGAGCACCTGGACGCGATGGAACGCGGCGAGGCCGTGCCGTTGCCGACGCTGGGCCGGCAGCGGGACGGGGAGGCCGTACCGGAGCCCTCCGAGGGACCCACGGCGGCCCGGATCGGGCGGGACGAGCTGCTCGCCGCGGCCCGGATCGGCGACCAGGAGCTGAAGGAGTGGGAGTCGTACGGGCTCCTCGCTCCGCTGCCCGACGGGGCGTACGACGCCGAGGCGGTCACCGTGGCCTCACTGGTGGTGGAGCTGGGGCGGTTCGGTATCGAGCCGCGGCACCTGCGGGTGATGAAGGCCGCCGCCGACCGGGAGGCCGGGCTCGTGGACCAGGTGGTGGCGCCGTTGAAGCGTCACCGCAACCCCCAGACCAGGGCACACGCGGAAGCCCGCACCAAGGAGCTGGCGGGTCTGGCGGTGAAGCTGCACGCGGCGCTGGTGCAGACCGCCCTCGGCGTGCGGCTGCCCTGAAACGGGCGTGCCCGGAGCCCCGAACGCCCACCCCGACCCCGGCCCGACTACCCAAATGTCCCGGGCACGGCCTAGGGTTGCTGTGTGAACGAGCTCGATGTCGTAGGTGTCCGGGTCGAGATGCCCTCCAACCAACCGATCGTGCTGCTGCGCGAGGTGGGGGGCGACCGTTACCTCCCCATCTGGATCGGGCCGGGGGAGGCGACGGCGATCGCCTTCGCCCAGCAGGGCATGGCTCCCGCACGGCCGCTGACCCACGACCTGTTCAAGGACGTGCTGGAAGCCGTCGGCCAGGAGCTCACGGAAGTACGCATCACGGACCTGCGTGACGGGGTCTTCTACGCCGAGCTGGTCTTCGCGAGCGGCGTCGAGGTGAGTGCCCGGCCGTCCGACGCCATAGCGCTGGCCCTGCGCACCGGAACGCCGATCTACGGCAGTGACACGGTGCTCGACGACGCCGGCATCGCCATCCCGGACGAGCAGGAGGACGAGGTGGAGAAGTTCCGCGAGTTCCTCGACCAGATCTCGCCGGAGGACTTCGGGACCAGTAACCAGTGAGGCGCGGGGACCGGAGCGGTCCAGGGTGCCGTGCGGCCCCTTTTCGGGCACATTCGGCTAGCCTTTCCCCGCGGTTGGGTACGCGAAACCACTCGTAGGGTGATTATCACTCGGCGTGCCGAGTGTGGCGATCGTTGACGCACCCTTGGTGACTGCCTACCGTCGAGGAGGCAGGTCAAGGACGGAGGTCGGCGTGAGAATCAGCGGCGACGGTACGGCTGGGGGTGGCCCCGGGCAGAGCCTCGGGGCAAGCGGTCCGTACCCTCCCACGAGCTCTCGGCTCCGCGTCGGCGGGGGGCATCCCCAGCACGGTGTGGCGGCCGACCCTGTTCCGCAGCGACCGGCTGCCGTCCCGAGCAGCGGAGGGGCGACGTCCATGACGTCCGAGCAGATCGGCTACCGCGGGCCGACGGCCTGCGCGGCCGCCGGTATCACCTACCGGCAGCTCGACTACTGGGCTCGTACGGGCCTGGTCGAGCCCAGTGTGAGACCCGCGCACGGTTCCGGGACGCAGCGTCTGTACAGCTTCCGCGACGTGGTCGTGCTGAAGATCGTCAAGCGCTTCCTCGACACCGGTGTGTCACTGCAGAACATCCGCACCGCCGTTCAGCATCTCCGGGAGCGCGGCTTCCGCGACCTGGAGCGGATGACGCTGATGAGCGACGGGGCCACGGTCTACGAGTGCACCTCGCCCGACGAGGTGCACGCCCTGCTCCAAGGCGGCCAGGGCATCTTCGGGATCGCCGTCGGCGTGGTCTGGCGGGATGTGGAGAGCGCGCTGTCGCAGCTGCACGGGGAGTGGATCGACACGGGGGAGACCCTGGTCGGACACAATCCGGCGGACGAGCTGGCGCGGCGGCGCAACCGGGCGGTCTGAACACCGCCGAACTCGGCACACACCTGTGCTCGGACAGGGCATTGTCAGTGGCGTAGGGCAGCATCGGAGATGTGAGAACCGCGCCCACGATCCTGCATCTCGACATGGATGCCTTCTTCGCCTCGGTGGAGCAGGCGTCCAAGCCGAGCCTGCGCGGGAAGGCCGTCGTGGTGGGCGGCCTCGGGCCGCGTGGTGTGGTCGCCACCTGCTCGTACGAGGCGCGGGTCTTCGGCGTCCACTCGGCGATGCCCATGGGCCAGGCCCGGCGGCTGGCACCCAACGCCGCGTATCTGGTCCCGCGCTTCGAGCTCTACCGGTCGATCAGCGAGCAGGTGATGAGCCTGCTGCGCGGTCTGTCGCCGCTGGTGGAGCCGCTGAGCCTGGACGAGGCCTTCGTGGACCTGGAGGCCGGCGGGGCGGCCTGGGACGCGGCGTCGGCGCGGCTGGCCGGCACCAAGCTGCGTACGGACATCCGCGCCGTCACCGGCCTCACCGGTTCCGTGGGGCTGGCCGCCTCCAAGATGCTCGCGAAGATCGCCTCGGAGGAGGCCAAACCCGACGGGCTGGTCCTGATCCCGCCGGGGACGGAGCGGGCCATGCTGGAGCCGATGACCGTGCGGACGCTGCCCGGCGTGGGACCGGCCACGGGAGACCATCTGCGGCGGGCCGGGATCACCACGGTGGGCGACATCGCCGAGGCGGGCGAGGACGAGCTCGTACGGCTGCTGGGCAAGGCGCACGGGCACGCCCTGTACGCCATGGCCCTGGCCCTCGACGAGCGACCCGTGGTGGCCGAGCGGGAGACCAAGTCGGTGTCGGTCGAGGACACCTACGACGTGGACATCCACGACCGGGTGCGGGTCGGTGTGGAGGTGGGGCGGCTGGCCGACCGGTGCGTGCGGCGGCTGCGCGGCTCCGGGCTGTCCGGGCGGACCATCGTGCTCAAGGTGCGCAGGTACGACTTCTCCACACTGACGCGCTCCGAGACGCTGCGCGGGCCCACGGACGACCCGGGGGTGGTGCGGGAGGCCGCGGCCCGGCTGCTGGACTCCGTGGACACCACCGGCGGCGTGCGGCTGCTCGGGGTCGGCGTCAGCGGGCTCGCCGACTACACGCAGGAGGACCTGTTCGCACAGGCGGCGGGGGAGCGGGTCGACGAAGTCGCCGAGGAGCCCGACGCCGAGCCCGTCCAGGAGGACCGGCCGGCCCCCGCCCCCGAGCGCCGGTGGCCGTCGGGGCACGACGTGCGGCACGTGGCGTACGGGCACGGGTGGGTGCAGGGCAGCGGGCTGGGGCGGGTGACCGTGCGGTTCGAGACGCCGTACTCGGAGACCGGCCGGGTGCGGACCTTCCCGGTGGACGACCCGGACCTGACGCCGGCGGAACCGCTGCCGCTGGTCCCGGCCGTGCCGCGAAGACCCGGGGAGGGCGGGCCGACGACCACGGAGGCCGGCCCGGACCTCGGCGGGGAGACTGGTCCGGCGGGGTCGGCGCGTCTGGCCCCCGGCTAGGACCGCGCCCTGTCCGGCGGATCAGGTCGCAGGAGATCGGCGGCGTCAGCCCTCTTCCTTGCCCCGGCCCGCCAGCTTGCCGAAGTCGTGGTCGGGGAGCGGGGGCGGAGCGGCGACGTCGAGACCGTAGTGGTGGTAGAGCTGGAGTTCCTGCTCCGGCGAGAGGTGGCGGCCGACGCCGAAGTCGGGGGCCTCCTTGATCAGGGCCCGGTCGAAGGGCACGCGCAAGGCGCCGTCGAGCAGCTCGCTCGGCTCCAGGGGCACGAAGGCGTCCCGGCTGAACAGGCCGGTGCGTATGGCCGCCCACTCGGGGACGCCGGTGGCGTCGTCGAGATAGACCTCGTCGACGGTGCCGATCCGGGTGCCGTTGCGGTCGAACGCCTTGCGGCCGATCAGGTTGCGCGGGTCGATGTCGGTACGCACGGGGCCCTCCACTTGGTCGCACTGGGGTCGCGCACCAGCCGACCCACCAGCCGCCGAAATCATCCGTAGTACTACAAAAGAGCACATATGGCCGGTCGGCCACTCGAAGGTTCGTGCGTCGGCCTCGCTGGTACGCTGGCAAACGGCTGCTGACCCCGCGCGGGAGAGTCCTCCGGACACCATCGGAGGCGCCGAAGGAGCAAATCCTCCCCGGAATCTCTCAGGCTCACGTACCGCACGGACGAGGTCACTCTGGAAAGCAGGGCGGGTGTCGACGGCTTCCGCTCTCACCGACGGTGAAAGCCGGGAGCGCCCTCGGGCCCGCCCGGTGAAGCTCTCAGGTTGAGATGACAGAGGGGGAGGCCGTACGGGTACCCGCGCCGTGGTGCCCCTCGAAGGTCGTCAGACCAGGAGGCCTCCGCAATGACCGCCCATCGCACCCCGCTCTCCGAACTCGAACAGGCCATGCCGTTCGAGCAGCGCCACATCGGCCCCGACCACGAGGAACGGGCCAAGATGCTCGCGCAGGTCGGTTACGGCTCGCTCGACGAGCTGACGGCCGCCGCGGTGCCGGATGTGATCAAGAACGCCGACGCGCTGGACCTGCCCGGTGCGCGCTCCGAGGCCGAGGTGCTGGCCGAGCTGCGCTCCCTGGCCGACCGCAACCAGGTCCTCGACTCCATGATCGGCCTCGGCTACTACCGCACCTTCACCCCGCCGGTCATCCTGCGCAACGTCATGGAGAACCCGGCCTGGTACACCGCGTACACGCCGTACCAGCCGGAGATCTCCCAGGGCCGTCTCGAGGCCCTGCTGAACTTCCAGACGATGGTCGCCGAGCTCACCGGCCTGCCCACCTCCGGCGCCTCGCTGCTCGACGAGGGCACCGCGGCCGCCGAGGCGATGGCGCTCTCCCGGCGCATGGGCAAGAACAAGAAGGGCCTGTTCCTGGTCGACGCGGACGCCCTGCCGCAGACCATCGCCGTGATCCAGACCCGCGCCGAGCCGACCGGCGTCGAGGTCGTCGTCGCCGACCTGAGCGAGGGCATCCCCGCCGAGGTCGCCGAGCGGGACATCAACGGCGTCCTGATCCAGTACCCGGGCGCCTCCGGTGCCGTCCGCGACATCAAGCCGGTGATCGACCGGGCGCACGAACTCGGCGCCCTGGTCACCGTCGCCGCCGACCTGCTCGCCCTGACGCTGCTCACCTCGCCCGGCGAGCTGGGCGCGGACATCGCCATCGGCACGACGCAGCGCTTCGGTGTGCCGATGGGCTTCGGCGGGCCGCACGCCGGCTACATGGCGGTGCACGAGAAGTTCGCCCGCAGCCTGCCCGGCCGCCTGGTCGGCGTCTCCGTGGACGCCGACGGCAACAAGGCCTACCGCCTCGCCCTGCAGACCCGCGAGCAGCACATCCGCCGCGAGAAGGCCACCAGCAACATCTGCACCGCGCAGGTGCTGCTCGCCGTGATGGCCGGCATGTACGCCGTATACCACGGGCCCGAGGGGCTGCGGGCCATCGCGCGCCGCACCCACCGGTACGCCTCGATCACCGCCGCGGGCCTCGCGGCCGGTGGCGTCGAGGTCGTGCACGGCGCCTACTTCGACACGGTCACCGTGCGGGTGCCCGGCCGGGCCGACGCGATCGTCCACGCCGCCCGCGAGAACGGCATCAACCTGCGGCTCGTCGACGCCGACCACCTGTCGTTCGCCTGCGACGAGACCACCACGCGCGCCCAGGTCGGCGGCGTGTGGAACGCCTTCGGCGTCGAGGGCGACATCGAGGCGCTGGACGCGGCGACCGAGGAGACGCTCCCCGAGGCGCTGCTGCGCACCGACGACTTCCTCACCCACCCCGTCTTCCACCAGCACCGCTCCGAGACCGCGATGCTGCGCTACCTGCGCCGCCTCGCCGACCGCGACTACGCGCTGGACCGCGGCATGATCCCGCTGGGCTCCTGCACCATGAAGCTCAACGCGACCACCGAGATGGAGCCGGTCACCTGGTCCGAGTTCGGGCAGCTGCACCCCTTCGCGCCCGCCGAGCAGGCGCAGGGCTACCTCACGCTCATCCGTGAGCTGGAGGAGCGGCTCGCCGAGGTCACCGGGTACGACAAGGTCTCGCTCCAGCCGAACGCCGGGTCGCAGGGCGAGTTCGCCGGTCTGCTCGCCGTACGCGCCTACCACCGCGCCAACGGCGACGACCAGCGCACCGTCTGCCTCATCCCGTCCTCCGCGCACGGCACCAACGCCGCGAGCGCCGTCATGGCCGGCATGAAGGTCGTCGTCGTCAAGACCGCCGAGGACGGCGAGATCGACGTCGAGGACCTGCGCGCCAAGATCGAGAAGCACCGCGACGAGCTGTCCGTGCTGATGATCACCTACCCCTCCACGCACGGCGTCTTCGAGGAGCACGTCGCCGACATCTGCGCCCAGGTGCACGACGCCGGCGGTCAGGTCTACGTGGACGGCGCCAACCTGAACGCCCTGGTCGGCCTCGCCAAGCCGGGCCACTTCGGCGGCGACGTCTCGCACCTGAACCTGCACAAGACCTTCTGCATCCCGCACGGCGGCGGCGGTCCCGGCGTCGGCCCCGTGGCCGTACGGTCGCACCTGGCGCCGTACCTGCCCAACCACCCGATGCAGCCCGCGGCCGGTCCGCAGACGGGCGTCGGCCCGATCTCGGCGGCGCCGTGGGGCTCGGCCGGCATCCTGCCGATCTCGTGGTCGTACGTCCGGCTGATGGGCGGCGAGGGCCTCAAGCGCGCCACGCAGGTGGCGGTGCTCTCCGCCAACTACATCGCCAAGCGCCTGGAGCCGCACTTCCCGGTGCTGTACAACGGCCCCGGCGGGCTGGTCGCGCACGAGTGCATCATCGACCTGCGCCCGCTGACCAAGACGACCGGCGTGAGCGTCGACGACGTCGCCAAGCGGCTGATCGACTACGGCTTCCACGCGCCGACGATGTCGTTCCCGGTGGCCGGCACGCTGATGATCGAGCCGACCGAGTCCGAGGACCTGGCCGAGCTGGACCGGTTCTGCGAGGCGATGATCGCCATCCGCGCGGAGATCGAGAAGGTCGGCTCCGGCGCCTGGTCCGCGGACGACAACCCGCTGCGGGGCGCGCCGCACACCGCCGGTGCGCTGGGCGGTGAGTGGGACCACGCGTACACGCGCGAGGAGGCCGTCTTCCCGGCCGGGGTGTCCGCCGCCGAGAAGTACTGGCCGCCGGTGCGCCGCGTCGACCAGGCCTTCGGTGACCGGAACCTGGTCTGCTCCTGCCCGCCGCTGGACGCCTACGAGGACTGAGCCGCCGGTACGGGAGAGGCTCCGTGCCAGGCCGGGGACGGCCTGGCACGGAGCCTCTCGCCGTGTCTCATGTCGTGTCTCACGCGGTGGCGAGCGACACCTCCGTCGACTTGACCAGCGCGACGACGGGAACGCCGACGGACAGCCCCAGGTCGTCGGCGGCCTCCCGGGTGATCGCGGCGGTCAGTTCGGCGCCCTCGACGGCGACCCGGACGGAGGCCATGGCGTCGCCGGCGGTGAGGGCGGTGACCGTACCGGGCAGCCGGTTGCGGATGGACAGGCCCTCGACGCGGCCGGTCGCCACGGACACCTCCGTGGACTTCACCAGGGCGCGGACCTCGGTCCCGGCGGTGAGGGAGAGGTCGTCGGCGGCCTCCCGGGTGATCGCCGCGGTGAGGTCCTGGCCGCCCGAGAGGCGGACCCTGACCGTCGCCATGGCCTCGCCCGGGGTGACGGCGGTGACGGTGCCGGGGAGCTGGTTGCGGATGCTCAGGCTCATGAGGGCACCGTAGCCCGATCGGGGCGTCATGCCGGGTATGCGTGTGTCTGCGTCGCCTTGACCGTCGCCCACACCGGTGCGCCCGGGTGGAGGCCGAGCTCGGCCGCCGCGACCGTGGTGAGGTCGGCGGCGAGCGGGAGTTCGCCGGTGAGGTCCGCGCGGATCTGGTCGCCGTGGGTCTCCAGCCCGGCGACCTCGCAGTGCCACAGGTTGCGGGCGCTGGAGCCCGTGGGGCGCTCCGCGTACAGCGTCACGGCGCCCGGCGGGAACGCCACGAAAACCGGACCGGAGAGGTCCTCGGTGGTGGTGATGGCCGGGCCGGCGTCGAGGCGGACCGTGTGGCCGTCGGCCCGCCCGCGGTAGAGGTTGAGGCCGACCAACTGCGCGATGTAGTCCGTGCGCGGCCGGCGGGCGATGTCGGCGGGGCCGCCCTCCTGGACGACCCTGCCGTTCTCGACCACCACCAGCCGGTCGGCCAGCACCATGGCGTCCAGGGGGTCGTGCGTGACCAGTACGGCCACGGCCTCGAACTCGGCGAGATGGCGGCGGAGCTGAGCCCGTACCTCCAGCCGCGTGCGGGCGTCCAGCGCCGCGAGGGGCTCGTCCAGGAGCAGCAGCCGGGGGTTGGTGGCCAGGGCGCGGGCGAGTGCGACGCGCTGGGCCTGACCGCCGGAGAGGCGGCGCGGCTTGGCGCCCGCGTGGTCGGCGAGGCCCATGCGGTCCAGCCACGCGGCGGCCCGCGCCCGGGACTCGGCCTTGCTCGCGCCCCGGCAGCGCGGACCGAACGCGACGTTGTCGAGCGCGGTGAGGTGCGGGAAGAGCAGGTAGTCCTGGAAGACCACGCCGACCGGGCGGGACTCGGGCGGCGTACGGTCCAGGGCGACGCCGTCGAGGCGCAGGTGGCCGTCGGCGAGCGGGACCAGGCCGGCGAGCGCGCGCAGGGCGGTGGTCTTGCCGGCGCCGTTGGGGCCGAGCAGGGCGACGACGTCGCCGGGCGCGGAGGTCAGCGCGACGTCCAGGTGGAAGGTGCCGCGGTCCACGACGAGCCGGGCGTCGAGGCCGCCGTCGGGCGCGTGGCCGTGGGTGGAGTCCATGGCGGTGGTCGGTCCGTCGGTGTCGGTCATGTCGTCCTCGTCCGGCCGGTCGGGCGCCTCGTCCACGCCGGTCATGATGCCCTCATCCAGCGGTCCCGGAGACCGGCCAGTACGGCGATGGAGACGGCCAGCAGCACCAGGCTGAGGGCGATCGCCGCCGCCGGGTCGTTCTGCAGGGCGAGATAGACCGCCAGCGGCATGGTCTGGGTCCGGCCCGGGAAGTTGCCCGCGAACGTGATCGTCGCCCCGAACTCGCCCAGCGCCCGCGCCCAGGCCAGGACGGCGCCCGCCGCGATGCCCGGCGCGATCAGCGGCAGCGTGACCCGGCGGAACGCGGTGAAGCGGGAGGCGCCCAGCGTCGTGGCGGCCTCCTCGAAGCGCGGGTCGGCGGCGCGCAGGGTGCCCTCCACGCTGATGACGAGGAACGGCATCGCCACGAACGTCTCCGCGAGGATGACACCCGTCGTCGTGAACGGCAGCGTGATCCCGAACCACGCGTCCAGCCACTGCCCGATGACGCCGTTGCGCCCGAACGCCAGCAGGAGCGCCACGCCGCCCACCACCGGGGGGAGCACGAGCGGCAGCGTCACCAGCGCGCGGACGAAGCCGCGGCCGGGGAACTCCGTGCGCGCCAGCAGCCAGGCCAGCGGCACGCCGACGACGAGGCTCAACGCGGTCGCCGACGTGGCGCACAGCAGCGACAGCCGCAGGGCCTGCCACACCTCCGGGCTGGCCAGCTGGCCGGGCAGGTCGCGCCACGGTGCCCGTACCAGCAGGGCGATCAGGGGCAGCAGCAGGAACGCCAGGCCGACGAGGGCGGGTACCAGCAGGGGGACCGGCACCATGCGGGCGCCGGTCCTGGCTCCGTGGGGTTTCCTCATGGCGTGCGGAACCCGGCCGCGGTCAGCACCCGCTGTCCCTCGGCGGACTTCACCAGCTCGATGAAGGCCTTGCCCGCGTCGGCGTTGGGCGCCTCCTTGAGGAGCGCGATCGGGTAGTCGTTGACCGCCTTGGCCGACTCGGGGAAGTCCACGCCGGTCACCTTGCCACCGGCCGCCTTCACGTCGGTCTTGTAGACGACGGCGGCGTCGGCCTCCTTCAGCTCGACCTTGGTCAGGGCGGCCTTGACGTCCTGCTCGTACGAGACCGGGGTGAGCCGGAGGCCGCCGGCCTCCAGCGCCTTCTGTGCCGCGGCGCCGCACGGCACCGATTTGTCGCACAGCACGACCTTGAGCCCGGAGCCCGTGAGGTCCTTCAAGGACGAGATCCTGTCGGGGTTGCCCGGGAGGGTGGCGATCTCCAGCTGGTTGCGCACGAAGGTGGACGGGGCGCCGTCCGTGGCCCCGGCGTCGGTGACGGCGGCCATCGTCCCGGGGCTGGCGGAGGCGAACACGTCCGCCGGGGCGCCGCCGGTGACGCTGGCGGCGAGGGTGTCGCTGCCGGCGAAGTTGAAGGTGACCTCGGTGCCCGGGTGCTGCTTCTCGAACCGCTCGCCGAGCGTCGTGAAGCTCTCCTTGAGTGAGGCGGCGGCGAAGACGGTGACCTGGCCGGAGACCTTCGCCGAGGAGGACGACGAGGAACCGGAGTCCGAGTCCGCATCCGAGCCGGAGGACGACGAGCACGCGCTCAGGGCCAGCAGCGCGGCGGCTCCCGCACCGCTCACTCGCAGGCTCCGGCGGCTGCGGCGGGTCCTGCACACGGAACGGGTCATCACGGGCCACTCCCTCGGCGTCTGGGGCGGGAGTCCGACGGGCTCCGCGGCCGGGCTGGGCGACCGGGCGCACGGCGGGCTCTCCGTTGCGTCGATCATACTTCCGCATCTGCGAGGAGTAAGTCTGCTGTCGCATCGCATGAGCCAGCCAGTACTGAGAAATGCCTGGCATGTGCGTTCGTACGGACCGACGGTGGCGTCGGGTCAGGCCCTGTCGATGTGGACGTTCGTCGACTTCACGCGGGCGGTGGCCTCCATGCCGACCTCCAGCCCGAGTTCCTCGACCGCTTCCCGGGTCAGCAGGGAGACGAGCCGGTGTGGGCCGGCCTGGATCTCGACCTGGGCCGCCACGTCGCCGAGCTTGATCGCGGTCACGATGCCGGGGAAGGCGTTGCGGACCGAGGTGTACGGCGTCTCCTCGTCGGCGCCGCCGGACCGGGCCAGGTCGACCGAGAACGCGGCCAGGTCGCGCCCGTCGACGAGCCGCCGCCCGCCCTCGTCGCGGTGGGTGGTGATCCGGCCCGCGTCGGCCCAGCGGCGGGCGGTGTCCGGACTGACGCCGAGCAGCCGCGCCGCCTGGCCGATCGTGTAGGACTGCATGCCGGTCACGATAGGGCGCCGGGCGGACGTGGGGGTGACGCGGGGCCGACCCTCGACCTCGACCGCGCCGTGAGCACCCACGACACCCTCGTAAGAGATCCGTCAAAGGGGCACAGACCACCGTATGGGACCCGTCAACGGTGGTCGCTTCCGGTCGTGGCAGGGGTTTGCTCGAAGCGTCCTAGTCGCAACCGAACCCCACTCCAGGAGCTCACGATGGCCGATCTGGCCTTCGTCGTCACCACGATCGCGGTCTTCGCGCTGGTGGCATTCATCGCCAAGGGGGTGACGAAGCTGTGACCGCCGAGAACATCGTCGGCCTGCTCGTGGCCGTCGCCCTGCTGGGCTATCTCGTCCTCGCCCTGATCTTCCCGGAGAGGTTCTGAGAGTTCCCATGGGTCCCGTAACCGCCGGCGTGCTCCAGCTGCTCGCCCTCATCGGCGCACTGGCTGTCGTACACGCCCCACTGGGCAACCACATGGCCCGGGTCTACTCCTCGCCCAAGCACCTGCGGGTCGAGAAGTGGATCTACAAGGGCATCGGTGCCGACCCGGACACGGAGATGCGCTGGACCGCGTACCTGCGCGGCGTGCTCGCCTTCTCCTTCGCCGGTGTCCTCTTCCTCTACCTGCTCCAGCGCGTCCAAGGTGTCCTGCCGGGCTCGCTCGGCTTCGACTCGGTGGAGCCGGCGCAGGCCTTCAACACCGCCGCGTCGTTCGTGGCCAACACCAACTGGCAGTCGTACTACGGCGAACAGACGATGGGGCACGTCGTGCAGACCGCCGGTCTCGCCGTGCAGAACTTCGTCTCCGCGGCGGTCGGCATGGCCGTGGCCGTCGCCCTCGTGCGGGGCTTCGCCCGCGCTCGCACCGGGGAGCTGGGCAACTTCTGGTCGGACCTGGTGCGCGGGGTCATCCGCGTGCTGCTGCCACTGGCCGTCCTCGGCGCGCTCGTGCTGGTCGCCTGCGGAGTCATCCAGAACTTCTCCGGTATCCACGAGGTCGGCCAGTTTTTCAATGGACACGGCCTGGGCGGCCCGCAGCAGTGGAACGGCGGCGCCGTCGCCTCGCAGGAGGTCATCAAGGAGCTGGGCACCAATGGCGGCGGCTACTTCAACGCCAACAGCGCCCATCCCTTCGAGAACCCGACGCCGTTCACCAACCTGTTCGAGATCTTCCTGATCCTGCTCATCCCGGTCTCCCTGACCCGGACCTTCGGCGTCATGGTCGGCTCGGTGCGCCAGGGCTACGCGATCCTCGCGACCATGGCCACCATCTGGGTCGGCTTCGTCGCCCTCATGATGTGGACCGAGTTCGCCCACCAGGGCGCCGCGCTCCAGGCGGCCGGCGGCGCGATGGAGGGCAAGGAGCTGCGCTTCGGGGTCGGCGGTTCGTCGATCTTCGCGGTGACCACGACGCTCACCTCCACCGGCGCCGTCGACTCCTTCCACTCGTCGTACACCGGGTTCGGCGGCGGCATCACCATGCTGGGCATGATGCTGGGCGAGATCGCGCCCGGCGGTGTCGGCTCCGGTCTCTACGGCATGCTGATCATGGCGATCATCGCCGTGTTCATCGCGGGGCTCATGGTCGGACGCACACCGGAGTACCTCGGCAAGAAGATCGGCCCCCGTGAGATCAAGCTGGCGGCCGTCTACATCCTGATCACTCCGGCGCTGGTACTGGTGTTCACGTCGCTGTCCATGGCCCTGCCGACGCCGCCGAACTCGATGCTCAACCCCGGCGCCCATGGCTTCTCCGAGGTGCTGTACGCCTTCACCTCCGCCGCGAACAACAACGGCTCGGCCTTCGCCGGCCTGAACGCGAACACCGACTGGTTCAACACCACGACCGGGCTCGCGATGCTGCTCGGCCGCTTCCTGCCGATGGTGTTCGTCCTGGCGCTGGCCGGCTCGCTGGCCGGGCAGCAGCCGGTGCCGGCGACCGCGGGCACCCTGCGCACCGAGAAGCCGATGTTCACCGGCCTGCTGGTGGGCGCGATCCTGATCATCGTCGGTCTCACCTACTTCCCGGTGCTGGCCCTGGGCCCGCTGGCCGAAGGGCTGGCGTGATGACCGCTCGTACACAGAAGCACGAGGACTCCATGTCCACAGCCACTTCCACCGCCGCCACCGAGAACCGGGCACCGCACAGCGACGTACCCACCGGCCGCCCGTCCGCCGAGGGCCGCGTCGGCGGAGGGATCTTCCACCCCGCGCAACTGGTCGCGTCGCTGCCCGAGGCGTTCCGCAAGCTCGATCCGAGGGTGATGGTCAAGTCGCCCGTGATGTTCGTGGTGTGGGTCGGCTCGGTGCTGACCACCGCCTTCTCCTTCACGGACCCCGGTGACTGGTTCGGCTGGACCATCAGCGCCTGGCTCTGGCTGACCGTGCTCTTCGCCAACCTGGCGGAGGCCGTCGCCGAGGGCCGGGGCAAGGCCCAGGCCGACACGCTGCGCCGGGCCAAGACCGGCACGATCGCCCGCCGGGTGGACGGGAGCACGGTCCCCGGCATCGAGCTGGGCGTCGGCGACCTGGTGGTCTGCGAGGCCGGAGACGTCATACCGGGCGACGGCGACGTCGTCGAGGGTGTCGCCTCGGTCGACGAGTCGGCCATCACCGGTGAGTCGGCGCCCGTCATCCGCGAGTCGGGCGGCGACCGCAGCGCCGTCACCGGCGGGACGAAGGTCCTCTCCGACCGCATCGTCGTCAGGATCACCACCAAGCCGGGCGAGACCTTCATCGACCGGATGATCAACCTGGTCGAGGGCGCGGCACGGCAGAAGACCCCGAACGAGATCGCGCTGAACATCCTGCTCGCCTCGCTCACCATCGTCTTCCTGCTGGCCTGCGCCACGCTGACGCCGTTCGCGGACTACGCGGGCACCGAACTGACGATGGTCGTCCTGGTGGCGCTGCTGGTCTGCCTGATCCCGACCACGATCGGCGCCCTGCTCTCCGCGATCGGCATCGCGGGCATGGACCGCCTGGTCCAGCGCAACGTGCTGGCCATGTCGGGCCGTGCCGTCGAGGCGGCCGGTGACGTCTCCACGCTGCTGCTGGACAAGACCGGCACGATCACGCTCGGCAACCGGCAGGCGGCCGAGTTCGTGCCGGTGCGCGGTACGACGGAGGCTCAGGTGGCGGACGCCGCCCAGCTCTCCTCACTGGCCGACGAGACGCCCGAGGGCCGCTCGGTCGTCGTCCTCGCCAAGGAGAGGTACGGGCTGCGCGAGCGGCACCAGGGCGAGCTGGCCGGCGCCGAATGGATCTCCTTCACCGCGCAGACCCGCATGTCCGGCGTGGACGTCGACGGCCGCAGGATCCGCAAGGGAGCGGCCGGTTCGGTGACCGCCTGGGTGCGCGAGCGCGGCGGCGAGGTCGCCGAGGACACCGAGCGGCTGGCCGACGGCATCTCCGAGGTGGGCGGTACGCCACTGCTGGTCGCCGTCGAGGACGGTGACGGGGCCCGAGTCCTCGGGGTCGTCCACCTGAAGGACGTCGTCAAGCAGGGCATGCGGGAGCGGTTCGAGGAACTGCGGGGGATGGGCATCAAGACCGTCATGATCACGGGCGACAACCCGCTGACGGCCAAGGCGATCGCCGACGAGGCGGGCGTCGACGACTTCCTCGCGGAGGCCACGCCCGAGGACAAGATGGCCCTGATCAAGCGCGAGCAGGCCGGCGGCAAGCTGGTCGCGATGACCGGCGACGGCACCAACGACGCGCCCGCGCTCGCGCAGGCCGACGTCGGGGTGGCGATGAACACCGGCACGTCGGCCGCCAAGGAGGCCGGCAACATGGTCGACCTCGACTCCAACCCGACCAAGCTCATCGAGATCGTCGAGATCGGCAAGCAGCTCCTCATCACGCGGGGCGCGCTCACCACGTTCTCCATCGCCAACGACGTCGCCAAGTACTTCGCGATCATCCCGGCGCTGTTCGCGGCGGTCTACCCGGGCCTGGACAAGCTCAACATCATGCGCCTGTCCTCGCCGGACTCGGCGATCCTGTCGGCGGTCGTCTTCAACGCGCTGATCATCGTCGTGCTGGTGCCGCTCGCCCTGCGCGGTGTGCGGTACAAGCCGATGAGCGCGGACCGGATGCTGCGGCGCAACCTCGCGGTCTACGGCCTGGGCGGACTGGTCGCCCCCTTCGTCGGCATCAAGATCATCGACATGGTCCTGTCCCTCATCCCCGGAATCGGTTGACCGCCATGAACAACTCGGTATCGAACACCGCCCGGTTGCTCGGGGCCGGCCTGCGTGCCCTCCTCGTGCTGACCCTGGTCACGGGCGTCATCTACCCACTGGTGGTCACGGGCGTCGCCCAAGCGCTGTTCAACGGCAAGGCGAACGGCTCGGAAGTCTCGGCGGACGGCCGCGTCGTGGGCTCCTCGCTGATCGGGCAGTCGTACAACCTGCCGCTGGAACCGGGGCAGGAGACTCCGGAACCCGACCTGAAGTGGTTCCAGGGCCGCCCGGCCAACGGTCTGGGGGAGAACACCCTCAACACCCAGTACCGCCTGATCCTGTCCGGCGCCACCAACCTGGCCGCCGACAACCCGGAGCTGGTCGAGCAGGTGAGGGCGGCGCAGGCCGCCGTGATCAAGGACAACTCGGTCCCCGGCCACCCCGTCGAGCGGTCCGACATCCCCGCCGACGCGGTGACCTCGTCCGGCTCGGGACTGGACCCGGACATCTCGCCGGACTACGCCGAGCTGCAGGTTCCCCGGGTCGCCCAGGAGAACGGCCTGCCCGTCGCGAAGGTCCAGGGGCTCGTCGACCGGCACACCGAGGGCCGCACCCTCGGCTTCATCGGCGAGCCGCGGCTCAACGTCCTCGAACTGAACATCGCCCTCAAGGAGCTCACGGCGAAGAGCTGAGCGGGAGCGCCGGCATGTGACGGCGGGGCACGGAAGGGCGGGAGCCGGACACGCGTCGGGGGCCGGTTCGCAGACGATGTCTGCGGGCCGGCCCCGCGCATCACCGGGCGGAGTGGAGACACCCCGCCCGGCCTGTGCTCAGGCGGCGCTCATCAGGCCCGCACCGCCAGGGCGGTGCGGGGCGATGACCTGGCCGTCCGGCAGGAGCTCACCGGTGTCCTCGAAGAGGACGACGCCGTTGCACAGCAGGCTCCAACCCTGCTCCGGGTGGTGCGCCACGAGGCGGGCGGATTCCCGGTCGGCGGAGTCGACTGACGGGCACGGTGGCTGGTGCTGGCACATGAGTGGGGTCTCTCGGTCTGTTGAGTCGGGTGAGGTCGCTGTCTGGTCTGTCCCGCGGCGTGAAGCTTCGTTCATGGCCGCCCCCCGTTGTGTAAGTCGGTCCGAACCCAGTGTTGCCCCACGGGCCTCGATCCGCAGGTATTTCGCAGCACCGCTTCTCACAGGTTGATGACGCGTCACCCGCGCGGACGGTTCAGCTCAACTGCACTGTCACTTCGGATGGTTCGGCATGGCCCTATGGGGCTAGTCCGCCCGGGTCGGGAGGCGGCCGGCGGGAGAGGGCCGGTCAGGCGGGGGAGCGCAGCAGCCGGGTCGGCGTCACCCGGTGGGTGAGGACCGGCAGCAGCTCGGAGACCCGGTGCGGCCGGTGGGCCGCGATGCCGGGCGGGGCCGGCGCCAGCGGCACCAGCAGGTCGGTGGCCGCGGGGTGTCCGGCGGCGGCGTCCGCGGTGCGGTCGCCGTGCAGCCACAGCGTGAGCATGTAGAGCCCGGGGACCGACAGCAGACGCGGCTGGTAGGCCTGGGGCACCGACTCGGCCTGGCGCAGCGCGTGCTCGGTCGAGGCGACGTAGGGGCCCTCGAAGAAGTGCGAGAACGCCCATCCGTCGGGGGTCAGCATGGTCTCCGCCGCCGCCACCGCGCGGTCGCCGCAGCGGATCAGGAACCGCCACCCGCTCAGCCGCGTCACCGCCACGCCCTCCGCCGTGATCCGGTCCAGGACGTGCACGGGCAGCGGCAGTTCGGGCGTGGCGGGTCCCTGGGCGCCGAGCAGGGACGGGGTCCGGGCCTCGCGGACCGCGGTGGGAGACGAGAGGGCGGTGAGAACGGAGCGCAGGGCGGGCGCGGGAGCCGGGGGGACATGCAGGGGCATGATGGGTCGCCTCTCATTCGAAGGCACGGTGGCGCGAGGGCGGAGCGGGGGCGGGGACGCTGTCAGCTCACGTGGCTGGGGAGGCAGAGGCCGGGGTCCGGGAACCGAGAAGGGGGTGAGGCCTGCCGCGCGTCAGCTCGACGGCAGGATTCATCGACCGTGGGCGCCGGTCATCTGCCTTGTCCGCGGAGTTTATACGACATGTGTTCAGACTGTGTTTCGGCTAGCTGATTCCGGCAACCAGTACAAGGTTGCATTCGGCCGTCGATATGCGGGAATCATCCGGATTTCGCGCCGGGTGTACGACGGTGACCTCGGGGAATGTTCACCGAGCGGTCGGCCAATTGTCGTCGGCGATTTTCACGACTTACCGGCCGTGGAAACTGCTCGACGTGACATGCCCGGTGAATGTGCCACCGGTCACATCGGCACAGCGTAGCGGGTGCCGGGCCGGTGCGGGGACGTTATCGATCGCTTCGGCTGGGCATCATCCCACCTGACCGGCCCCCGGCGGCCGGATCTTCGAATCACCGCTCCGAGAAGGGACTCTTCCATGGGGGAGAAGGTCGTGGCAGGTCAGTTCGACCTGTCCGATCGCCAGCGCTACCGCGAGAAGCTCCAGCGGTGCCTGACGGGTCTGGAGCGACTTCTGGCGGAGAAGCGGTTCGACCGCCCGAAGAACCTGATGGGGCTGGAGATCGAATTGAATCTCGTCGGTGCCGACGGGATGCCGAAAATGTTGAATGCGCAAGTCCTGGAGCGCATCGCGAGCCGTGACTTCCAAACAGAACTCGCCATGTTCAACCTGGAAGTCAACATCGCTCCACACCGGCTGGGCGGCCGGGTATTCGACCGTCTGGCCGAGGAGATCCGTACGTCGCTGGCGTATGCGGACCGCAAGGCCGGCGAGGTCGATGCGGGAATCGCGATGATCGGCATTCTGCCGACGCTGGACCGGGACGACCTGGTCTCGTCCAATCTCTCCGCCGTCGACCGGTACGCCCTCCTCAACGAGCAGATCGTGGCCGCCCGCGGCGAGGACTTCACCCTCGACATCGAGGGTGTCGAGCGCCTGACCTGCACCTCCAAGTCCATCGCTCCCGAGGCCGCCTGCACCTCGGTGCAGTTGCACCTCCAGGTCACCCCGGACCGCTTCGCCGACGTGTGGAACGCGGCCCAGGCGGTCACCGCCGCGCAGATCGCCGTCGGCGCCAACGCGCCCTTCCTGTTCGGCCGCGAGCTGTGGCGGGAGTCGCGGCCCCCGCTGTTCCAGCAGTCCACCGACACCCGCCCGCCCGAACTCCAGGCCCAGGGCGTCCGGCCGCGCACCTGGTTCGGCGAGCGGTGGGTGACCTCGGCGTACGACCTGTTCGAGGAGAACCGGCGCTATTTCCCGGCGCTGCTCCCGATCTGCGACGACGAGGACCCGCTGGAGGTCCTGGACGCGGGCGGCGTGCCCTCGCTCTCCGAACTCGTCCTGCACAACGGCACCGTCTACCGCTGGAACCGCCCGGTCTACGACATCGCCGACGGCGTCCCGCACCTGCGCGTGGAGAACCGCGTCCTGCCCGCCGGGCCCACCGTCACCGACGTCATCGCCAACGCGGCCTTCTACTACGGCGTCGTGCGCGCGCTCGCCGAGGAGCCGAGGCCGCTGTGGACCCGGCTGCCGTTCGAGGCCGCCGCCGCCAACTTCGAGGCGGCGTGCCGGCACGGCATCGACGCCCGCTTCGAGTGGCCCAAGCGCGGCCGGCTGGGCGGCACCACCGAGGTCGACGCCGCCGTCCTCGTACGCGACGAACTGCTGCCGCTCGCCGAGGCCGGTCTCGACGCGTGGGGCGTGGAGCCCGCCGACCGGGACCTGTACCTCGGCGTGATCGAGGAGCGGTGCCGGCGCCGGGTCAACGGCGCGTCCTGGCAGGCGGCCACGTTCCACCGGGCGCTGGAGGCCGGCCGGTCCCGGGAGGCCGCGCTGGCCGCCACGACCCGCCGCTACGTCGAGCTCATGCGCGAGGGCGATCCCGTGCACCTGTGGCCGGTGGGCCTGCCGGAGCCGGTGCCGCTGGGCTGATACCCGGCGGGGCCGGGGAAGGGCCGGGCGGGCGTCGGCGACCGTACCGGCGCCGGACCGCGCCGGGGCGCCCCCGCCGCGCGTCGCCTCATACTGATCGGGCAAGCTGTGACGTCCAGCTGGAGGCAGGTGTGCATGGCGGAGGCGGGCCCGGTGGACGATTCGTTCCCTCAGAAGCTTCAGGAGCGGCTCCCGCGACGGGTCCTGCGTGACGAGACGCTGCTCGTCCTGGCGTTGTCGCTCGGCGCCAGCGGGGTGTCCGCCCTCATCAGCTTCATCGGCTCGGTCACCCGGCCCGGTGGGCTCAAGGACCAGGCGGCCACCCTCAACGCCTCCGCCGCGCCCGGCCGTCCCTGGCTGGACCTGGCCTGGCAGCTCTTCGGGATCACCACGGCGCTCGTCCCGGTCGCCCTGGTCGCGCACTTCCTGCTGCGGGAGGGAAGCGGCCTGCGCGCCCTCGGCTTCGACCGCACCCGTCCGTGGCCGGACCTGGGCCGCGGTGCTGTCGTCGCCGCCGTCATCGGCAGCACCGGCATCGCCTTCTACCTGGCCGCCCGGGGCCTCGGCTTCAACCTCACCGTGGTGCCCGAGGCCCTGCCCGAGGTGTGGTGGAAGTACCCCGTACTGATCCTCTCGGCGGTGCAGAACTCCGTCCTGGAGGAGGTCATCGTCGTCGGCTACCTGCTGCGCCGGCTCGACCAGCTCGGCTGGAGCCCGGGCGCGTCGCTCGCGGCCAGTTCGGTGCTGCGCGGTTCGTACCACCTCTATCAGGGCATCGGCGGCTTCATCGGCAACATGGTGATGGGCGTCGTGTTCGTGTACCTGTACCGCCGGTGGGGGCGCGTGGGCCCGCTGGTGGTGGCGCACTCGCTGCTCGACATCGGCGCCTTCGTGGGCTACGCGCTGCTGGCCGGGAAGGTGGACTGGCTGCCGACGGCGTGACGGGGAGGGGACGACGGGCAGCCTTTCGCCGCGTCCCCTCCACCCTGCCGGGGCCTAGGCCAGCAGCTCACCCTCGATCACCGTCACCGCGCGCCCGCTCAGCAGCGTGCGCTCGCCGCGCAGCTCCGTACGGACCCGGCCGGAGCGGGGCGAGGCCTGCATCCCGGTGAGGCAGGGGCGGCCGAGGCGCTCGGACCAGAAGGGCGCGAGGGCCGTGTGGGCGCTGCCGGTGACCGGGTCCTCGTCGATGCCGACGTTCGGGAAGAAGCAGCGGGAGACGTAGTCGTAGCCGCGGGCGGCGTCCTCCGCACGGGCGGTGGCGATGATGCCGCGCTCGGAGTACGCGGCCAGCGCCTTGTGGTCCGGGGTCAGGCCGCGGACCGTCTTCTCGTCGGCGACCTCGACCAGCAGGTCCCCGATGTCCGGCCCGGTGTCCAGGACCGCGAGCGGCTCGGTCCCCAGGGCCTCGGCGACGCCCTTCGGGGCCTCGACCGGGGTGAGCGGCGCGGTGGGGAAGTCCAGGGTGATCGAGCCGTCCTCGCCCGGCGTCGCGACGAGGACACCACTGCGGGTGGCGAACCGCACCGCACCCTCGTGGGCGCCGGTGGTGTGCAGGACGTGGGCCGTGGCGAGCGTCGCGTGGCCGCACATCGCGACCTCGGTGGCCGGGGTGAACCAGCGCAGCGCCCAGTCGGCCTCGCCGCCCTCGGGCAGGCGGTGGGCGAACGCGGTCTCGGCGTGGTTGACCTCCAGGGCGACCTTCTGGAGCCGGTCGTCGTCCGGGAAGGCGTCGAGGAGCAGGACCCCGGCGGGGTTGCCGGCGAAGGGCCGGTCGGTGAAGGCGTCGACGATTCGGATGCGCATGCCCCGACGCTAGACGCTCCACGAATCCGCGGACCAAGGCCAATTCGTGAGATCTGGACCGGATTTCCTGCCGGGCGGTCATGACGACGGCGGACGCTCGTCGGCGGAGGCAGCACCGGGAGGGCTTGCCAGTCGGTACTTTCCGATATATCGTTGAGGCATCGCGATTGATACGCGACCGATCAAAGACTGGATGGAGTGATGGCGATGCGTAACCACGGATACGAGCGTGGACACGGTGGACACGGCCACGGAGACGGTGGCCCCTTCGGTCACGGCGGCTTCGACGGCCGGCGTGCGGCCTTCGGTCCCTTCGGGCCGGGCGGCCCCGGTGGTGGCGGCCCCGGCGGTCCCTTCGGGCCGGGATTCGGCCACGGAGGGCCCTGGGGAGGCCGCGGACGCGGCGGTCCCAGGGGAAGGGCACGGCGCGGCGACGTGCGGGCGTCGATCCTGGCCCTGCTGAAGGACCGGCCGATGCACGGCTACGAGATGATCCAGGAGATCGCCGAGCGCAGCGGCGGGGCGTGGAAGCCCAGCCCCGGTTCGGTGTATCCCACCCTCCAGTTGCTGGAGGACGAGGGTCTGATCGCCAGCGAGAGCGAGGGCGGCAAGAAGCTGTTCGCGCTCACCGAGGCGGGCCGGACCGCGGCCGAGGAAGGCCCGGAGGCTCCCTGGGAAGAGGCCTCGCGGGGCGTCGACTGGGAGGCCCTGAACGACATCAGGCAGGCCGGCTTCGGCCTGATGGAGGCCTTCGGTCAGGTCTGGAAGACCGGCAGCAAGGAGCAGCGGGAGAAGGCGCTCGCCGTCATCGGTGACGCCCGCAAGAAGCTGTACCTGATCCTCGCCGACGAGGACTGACCCGGTACGGCCGTCGTCGCGAGGTGCCCTGCGGAGTGATCCACGGGGCACCTTCGCGTGTGGCGCGCTCGGTGGACCCAGTCGGTCCGCCCTCTCGGCCCGCTCAGTCGACCCGCCGTATCACCGCCGCGTCGAAGAGGTCCCACGCGCGCGGGAAGGCGCTCTCGTCGTGGCAGTGCCACGCCTCCCAGAACAGGTCGGCGAGCAGCGCCTCCGCCGGGGCGTACACCCGGTACACGTACTGCCTGCCGTCGACCGCCGGCAGGGCCACGAGCCAGCACCTGCTCCTCATACCCGTGTTGGACCCGCGACGGCACGCTTCGGTTGCCCGAAGGAGGCGCCTGGCAAGGGGGCGCGCGCCCGGCGGGGCGAAACGGCTTGATCTCATCCGCAAGGAGGAGATTCCGGCCCGGTGCGTCCACTCTGCGTGGGACGCGAAGATGCTTCCCCTCGGGGATGACCCGCTCTGGAGATGCTGATGGGCTAGGGGATGTGCAACCCCGTATCCCCCGGCAGTCGGCCGGCGAGCAGAACGGCCGGCGTCCGGACGGCACCGATCTCGATGCCCGGTTCAGCGAAGGACTGGCATCGGTGGTCACCGGCGCCCGCCGCAGGGCGGTGCGGGACGGCGACCGGCAGATCGACACGGCCCATCTGCTGCACTCCCTCCTCGAGTACGACCCCGATGCCCGCGCCGTCCTGGGCGAGGGACCCCAGGTAGTCCGGCTGCTCGGCTACCTCGTGCAGCGCAGCATCGGCTACGGCCTGCGCTGGCAGAGCACCGTGGAGGACTCCGGCGCCGTACCCGTGGTGACCGGAGGTGCCGGCTTCTCGCCGCTGGCCGCCGCGGCCATGGAAGCTGCCTGCGCCCGTGCCGCCCGGCGCGGAGTGGACCGGGCCTGCGGTGTCGACCTGCTCGCGGCCCTCGTCACGGACCCGCAGGCACGTGCCGTCGAGGTGCTCGGCCGCGCCGCCGTCGAGCCGCGCACGGTGCTCGCCCGCGTGGAGAACCACTTCGAGCCGACAGCCTGAACCCTGAACCCGAAGCCCCCGTCCCCGAAGCCGGGACCGGCCCGGCCGTCCAGTCGGTGAGACAGGTGTCATTGGGGGTGACGGTCATGTCGTCCCCTGTCATCATGTGCCGGTGCATACGTCTGACAGTGCTCGCGGCCGTCGCGGCAAGGGCGCCGGGCTCGGCCTGGCGCTCGCGTCCGCGGTCGCCTTCGGAGGGTCCGGGGTCGCGGCCAAGCCGCTGATCGAGGCGGGACTCGACCCGCTCCACGTGGTGTGGCTGCGCGTGGCCGGCGCGGCCCTGGTCATGCTGCCGCTCGCCGTGCGCCACCGCGCGCTGCTGCGCCGACGGCCCGGGCTGCTCGCCGGCTTCGGGTTGCTGGCCGTTGCGGGTGTCCAGGCCTGCTACTTCGCCGCGATCTCCCGTATCCCCGTCGGCGTCGCGCTGCTCGTCGAGTACCTGGCGCCCGCGCTGGTCCTCGGCTGGGTGCGGTTCGTGCAGCGGCGGCCGGTGACGCGGGCGGCGGCGCTCGGCGTGGTCCTCGCGGTCGGTGGACTCGCCTGCGTCGTGGAGGTCTGGTCGGGGCTGGGCTTCGACGCCCTCGGACTGCTCCTCGCGCTCGGCGCCGCCTGCTGCCAGGTCGGCTACTTCGTCCTGTCCGACCAGGGCAGCGACGCCGGCGACGAGGCGCCCGACCCGCTCGGCGTCATCGCCTACGGCCTGCTCGTCGGGGCCGCCGTGCTCACCGTCGTCGCCCGCCCCTGGTCGATGGACTGGTCCCTCCTCACCCACGATGTCCCCATGGACGGCACACCCGTCGCCGCCGCCCTGCTGCTGGCCTGGATCGTGCTCATCGCCACGGTCCTCGCCTACGTCACCGGCATCGTCGCCGTGCGCCGGCTGTCCCCGCAGGTCGCGGGCGTCGTGGCCTGCCTCGAAGCGGTCATCGCGACCGTCCTGGCCTGGGTGCTGCTCGGCGAGCACCTCTCCGCCCCGCAGATCATCGGCGGCGTGGTGGTCCTGGTGGGCGCCTTCATCGCGCAGTCGTCGACGCCGGCGAAGGGCTCCGCGGACCCGGTGGCGAGCGGCGGAACCGAAAGGGAGTTGTCCAGCAGGGGAACGGCGACCTAGGGTACCGATCATGCATTCCGACGCACTCGTCCTCCCGCCTCCGACCGCCTGAGAGGCGGGCCCCTCCGGATCAGCCCGGCGCGCTGCCGCCGGGCCGGACGATGCTGCCCGCAGACGCAGTCCCCGCGCTCCCGGTTCCTCCGGGGCCGCTTCGAACTTCCGCGCCCTGTGCGCGTCTGCGGAGAGAACTCGTGTCGAATGCCGTCTCAGGCCTGCCCGTCGGGCGTGGCCTCCTCTATCTGATCATCGCCGGTGTCGCCTGGGGCACCGCCGGTGCCGCCGCCTCGCTGGTCTACCGGGCCAGCGACATGGGGCCCGTCGCCCTGTCGTTCTGGCGTTGCGCGGCCGGGCTCGTCCTGCTGCTCGCCGTCCGGCCGCTGCGCCGGCCCGCACGCCCGGCCGTACGCGAGCCGTTCGGCCGCAAGGCGTTGCGGGCCGCCGTCACCGGCCTCGGCCTCGCGGTGTTCCAGACCGCCTACTTCGCCGCGGTACAGTCCACCGGGCTCGCCGTGGCCACCATCGTCACCCTCGGCGCCGGCCCGGTGCTGATCGCGCTCGGCGCGCGCCTCGCCCTCGGGGAGCAGCTGGGCCGCGGCGGGGCCGCCGCCGTGGTCGGGGCGCTCGCCGGGCTCGTGGTGCTCGTCCTCGGCGACGGAAGCACGACGGTCCGCGTGTCGGGCGTACTGCTCGCGCTGCTGTCCGCGGCCGGGTACTCGGTGATGACCCTGCTCACCCGCTGGTGGGGGCGCGACGGCGGGGCGGACGCCGCCAGTACGTCCGTCGGGGCGTTCGCCGTCACCAGCCTGTGCCTGCTGCCGCTCGCCCTCGCGGAGGGCCTGCTGCCGCACACCGACGAGCCGGTCCGGCTGCTGTGGCTGCTGGCCTACGTCGCCGCGGTCCCGACCGCCCTCGCCTACGGGCTCTACTTCGCCGGCGCGGCCGTCGTCCGGTCCGCCACCGTCTCCGTGATCATGCTGCTGGAGCCGGTCAGCGCGGCGGCGCTGGCCGTCCTGCTGCTCGGCGAGCACCTCACCGCGGCGACGCTGGCCGGAACGCTGCTGATGCTCGGGTCGGTCGCGGGGCTCGCGGTGGCGGAGACCCGGCAGAGACGGACGCGGCCGGCGCCGGCGTGACGGCGGGGGGCCTCTCGACGAGAGAGGCCCCCTCCCCGCAGGGCAGGGGGCCGTCTTCGGGTGCCTCGCCCGCCGCCGCGCGGCCCGCGCGGAGCCACCCTCCGGCTGGAAGTGGCCTAACTGGCGGTCGGGCGGGTCGGCCTTCTCGGCCGGGTCGTCCACGAGACGGGCGGCGCGTCCCGGGGACGGACCAGGATCACGGGGCCGAGAGGTAGTCGGGCAGCTTCGTCCCGGCGGCCAGGCCCGGGTCGGGGACCGGGGCGTCGTACCCCTTGCGCAGCGGGACCAGGCCGGCCCAGTGGGGGAGGGCGAGGTCCTCCGGCTCGTCGTTCACGCCGCCGGTGCGGAGCTTGGCGGAGACCTCGTCCAGGTCGAGGCGGATCACGGCGGTGGCGGCCAGCTCCTTCTTGTTGGCCGGCCGGGAGTCGGCGGAGCGGCCGGGTACGACGTGGTCGACCAGGGCGTCCAGGGCCGTGCGCCTCTCCTCCGGGTCCGTCACCTCGTACGCGGTGCCGTGCACGACCACCGACCGGTAGTTGATCGAGTGGTGGAAGGCCGAGCGGGCCAGCACCAGCGCGTCCACGTGCGTCACCGTCAGACACACCGGCAGGCCCGGGTCGGCCGCGCCCGTCATCCGCAGCGGGCGGGAGCCCGTCGAGCCGTGCACGTAGAGCCGATCGCCCACCCGGCCGTAGAGCGTCGGCAGCACCACGGGGGAGCCGTCGCGGACGAAGCCGAGATGGCAGACGTAGCCCTCGTCGAGTATCGAGTGCACCAGCTCCTTGTCGTAGGAGGCCCGGTCGGGGGAGCGGGTGGGGACGGTGCGGTCGGTGGGCGTGTAGGCGGTGGCGGGCTGCGACGGCGGCTGCGTCCGTGTGGTCCCCTGCATGGCGCTCTCCATTGCACTAGTGCATAATCGGCTTTGTGCTAGGAGAGTATCGGATCACAGGGCGGGGCGCAGCGGAGATTTCCGCGAGCGTCGAGCGTGCGGTGGCCTCGGGAGAGCTGGAGCCGGGGCAACCGCTGCCGCCGATGCGGGAGTTGGCGGAGTTGCTCGGGGTGAACCCGAACACCGTGGCCGCCGCCTACCGCACCCTGCGCGAGCGCGGGGTCATCGAGACGGCCGGGCGCCGGGGCAGCCGGGTGCGCTCGAAACCGGCCACCACGGGGCGCGAGTTCATCCGGGTCGAGGTGCCGGAGGGCGTGCGCGACCTGTCCGACGGCAACCCGGACCCGGCGCTGCTGCCCGCGCTGGGGCCCGTGTTCGCCGCGGCGGCCGGACAGGGCGACCGCGAGCCCGTCCTGTACGGGCACGCGCCCGTGGAACCGGAACTGGTGCGCCTCGCACGCGCCGGACTGGACGCCGACGGGGTGCCGGACGGACCCGTGGCCGTCACGTCCGGCTCGCTGGACGCCATGGAACGGGTGCTGGCGGCCCACCTCAGACCTGGCGACGCCGTCGCCGTCGAGGACCCGGGCTGGGGCAGCCTCCTCGACCTCGTCCCCGCGCTCGGCCTGCGCACGGTCGCCGTCGGCGTCGACGACGAGGGGCCGCTGCCCGACGACGTACGGCGGGTCCTCGCGGCCGGCGCCCGCGCCCTGGTCGTCACGGACCGCGCGCAGAACCCGACGGGCGCCGCGGTGAGCGCCACGCGCGCGCGTGCCCTGCGGTCCGTGCTGCGCGAGCACCCGCGGACGCTGCTGGTGGAGGACGACCACGGCCACCGCATCGTCGACCTGCCCCTGCACCCCCTCGCCGGTACGACGCACAGCTGGGCGTTCGTCCGCTCGGCCGCCAAGGCGTACGGCCCCGACCTGCGCCTCGCCGTGCTCACCGGGGACGCCGTCACGCTGGACCGGGTGCGCGGGCGGCAGCGGCTGGGCCCCGGCTGGGTCAGCCGCATCACCCAGCGGGCCGTGGCCCGGCTGTGGGCGGACGGCTCCGTGGACGCGCACGCGGTGGCGGCGGCGTACGGGCGGCGCCGGGATGCCCTGCTCGGCGCCCTCGCGGAGCGCGGGATCGCCGCGTACGGGGGCAGCGGCATGAACGTGTGGATCCCGGTGCCGGACGAGACCGGCGCCGTCGCCCGGCTGCTGCACGCCGGGTGGGCCGTGGCCCCCGGCGCCCGCTTCCGCGTGAGCGCCCCGCCCGGCATCCGCGTCACCGTCTCGACGCTGACGGAGCGGGACGCCGGCCCTCTGGCGGACGCGGTCGCGGCGGCGGTGGGGCCGGGGGCGGGGCCGCTGCGGAGCTATGTCTGACGCGTGGGTCCGCCTGCGTCGTGGCCTTCGTCCCCGCCGGCGTCCCGCCTGTGTGCCCGGCGTCCCGCCTGTGTGGCCCCCGGCGTCCCGCCTGTGTGCCCGGCGTCCCGCCTGTGTGGCCCCCGGCGTCCCGCCTGTGTGGCCCCCGGCGTCCCGCCTGTGTGCCCCCGGCGTCCGCTATGTGTCCGCCGGCGTCCTCGCCTGCGTCGTGGCCTTGTCGCGCTCCCGTGTCCGGCGGACCGGCTCCGCGGTGCCCGTGGCGGCCCCGGGCCGTGCCTGGGTCAGCGCCGCACCCGCGAGGACGATCGCCGCGCCGACCGGCGTCGACCAGGACAGCGACTCGCCGAGCAGCGCGACGCCCGCGGCCGTGGCGATGACCGGGGTGAAGTACGTGACCATCTGTGCTGTCGTCGGGCCGACCTCGGCCACCAGGTCGTACTGGATCAGGAAGGCGAGCCCGGTGCCCAGGATGCCCAGCGCCGCCACCGCCAGCAGGGGCACGACCGGGAAGTCGGCCGGCATCGAGGTGAACAGCGGCGTCACGGCGGCCAGTTGCACCGTGGCGAGACCCAACTGGGCGCCGGTCAGCGAGAGGTGGGAGTGGCGGGAGCCGGCCAGCGTGCGGCGGACGTAGATCCAGCCGACCGGATAGCTGAGCGAGGCCAGCAGGGCCAGCGCCGTGCCCGTGACGTCCAGGCCGTGGAAGCCCTGCCAGACACCCAGCACCGTCAGGACGCCGAGGAATCCGATGCCGAGGCCGGCCACCCGCCGCCGCGTCGGCCGGTCCTCGGAGAGGGCGACCAGCGACAGGGCCATGCCCCACAGCGGCGAGGTCGCGTTGCAGATGCCCGCGAGCGACGACGGGATCGTCAGCTCGGAGAAGGCGAACAGGGAGAACGGCAGCGCGTTGAGCAGGAACCCGGCGACCGCCAGGTGGACCCAGGTCCACGTCCCGCGCGGCAGCCGCTCCCGCTTCACCGCCATCGCCACGGCGACCACGGCCGTGCCGAACACCAGCCGCCCCAGCGTGACCTGGAACGGGGCGAAACTCTCCGTCCCCACCTTCATGAAGAGGAAGCTGAAACCCCAGACGAGGGAGAGGAGCCCGAAGCGCAGCCGCCAGTCGAAGGCGCGGCGGGCTGCGGGGGAGGGCGCGACACTGCTGCTCATGCAGGCAACGATGATGCAGCCAACCTCGTAGCACAATCGAGATTTTGCGCGGAGTATCTCGTAGCATTGCTTACATGTTGAACCTGGAGCGCCTGCGCACCCTCGACGCCCTCGCCCGGCACGGATCGGTGAGCGGCGCCGCCGTCGGCCTGCACATCACCACCTCGGCCGTCTCCCAGCAGATGGCCAAGCTGGAGCGCGAGGCGGGTCAGCAGCTGCTCGCCAAGAACGGGCGGGGCGTGCGGCTCACGGACGCGGGTCGGCTGCTCGCCGAGCACGCGGCCCGCATCCTCTCCCAGGTCGAACTCGCCCAGGCCGACCTGGAGGCCCAGCGCGGGCAGGTGGCGGGCGAGCTGAGGCTGTCGGCGTTCCCGACGGCCGCCCGCGGACTCTTCCCCGGCGCGCTGGCCGCCCTGCGCACCCAGCATCCCGCGCTGCGCATCCGCTCCTGCGAGCTGGAGCCGGAGCGCGGCATCAACGGCGTGGTGCGCGGAGACCTCGACCTCGCCGTCGTGCTCGACTGGTACAACAAGCCGATGCCACTGCCCGACGGCCTGGTCAAGGCGCCGCTCCTGGACGACCCCGCGGACGTGGCCATGCCGGTCGGCCACCGGCTCGCGGGCCGCGACGAGGTGGACCTCGCCGAGTTCGCCGAGGACGAGTGGATCACGTGGGGCGAGGGCGAGTTCTGCCACGAGTGGCTGATGTTCACACTGCGCTCGAAGGGCATCGAGCCGATCGTCGGCCACCGCGCCGCCGAGACCCACACCCAGCTGGGCCTGGTCGCCGCGGGGCTCGGTGTGTGCATCGCGCCGCTGCTCGGTCGCCACCCGATGCCCGCCGAGGTCGTCACGGCACCGCTGAAGCAGCGGGTGCGCCGGCACGTGTACGTCGTCTGGCGCGCGGACGCCGACCGCCGCCCGTCGATCCGGGCGGCGGTGGAGGCCCTGCGTACCGCGGCCGCGCAGCTCGGCTGACGGGGCGCGCCCCGAACGCCTCCTACGGTGCCGACAGCTTGCGGAAGTCCCAGGAGACCACCTTCTCGGGCGTCAGCCGCAGCCACGCGTGCCGGCCGTCGTGCGGCATCTCCTCCAGGCCGAAGTTCTTGCGGGCGAACAGCGTTTCGGGGAAGTCGAGTTCGGCGTACAGCTCGCCGGTGCGCGGTGCCTCGCCCACGAACTCCACCCGGCCGGACAGCTCCGCGCCCCGCAACTCGTCGTACTCCTCGCCGGTGTCCACCACGATCGCCACCCGGGGGTCGCGCCGCAGCTCCGTCCAGCGCCGGCTGCGCACGACCGAGTACAGCCACATCGAGGAGCCGTCCCAGGCGAACCAGAGCGTGCTCACGTGCGGTGCGCCGTCGGGCGAGACCGTGGCGTCCCGGCAGGTGCGCTGGGCGGTGAGGAACTCGTCCAGCTCGCCGGGCGTCATCATGATCTTCCGGCCCCGGCGCTGAGTGACGGTCATCCGGCCAACTGGATCGAGTCCCCGCTGACCGTGATCTGCACGGCGGGCAGCGGCTTGGGCGCCGGACCGCTCTGCACGCTGCCGTCGGTGATCGAGAAGTTGCTGTTGTGACAGGGGCAGTTGATGACGCCGTCGGACACGCTCTTCACGGCGCATCCCTGGTGGGTGCAGGTGGCGGAGAACGCCTTGAACTCGCCCGCCGCGGGCTGGGTGACCACCACTTTCTGGTCGGCGAAGACCTTCCCGCCGCCCTCGGGGATGTCGGCGGTCGCCGCGAGCGCCGCTCCGGCGTTCTCGCCGCCCGAACCGCCGTCGCCCGCCGAGTCGGACGAGGGGGCCGAGGGAGCGGCGCCGGTGTCGCTCGACGCGTCGTCGTCCGAGCCGCCGCACGCGGTCAGCGCGACGGCGAGCCCCGCCGCTCCGGCCGCCGCCACGACGGTACGACGAGCCGGTCCCGCTGCGGGGTGAAAGGATGCGCTGGTCATGCTGGGGTTCCCTTCCGGGGTGGACGCGTGATGATCTGCCGAGAGGTACGGCCCCGGGGCACGTGCTGTTCAGACCGTGCCCTGATGCTGTCGTGCCGGCGGTCGGGCGGGCGTAAAACACGGCTGTCGTTTCGCTGTCGGCCGGTCGGAACCCGTGCCGGAACTCAGGACCGAGCCGTGCTTTCCGGAGCGCGGGTGAGGTGGTCGAGGTCTTCGGCCGCCTTGGCCAGCAGGTCCAGCATGGCGGACTCGGCGCGTGTCGGGGCCCGGTCCCGGATCGCGTCGAGGACGGCACGGTGGCTGGGGACGGGGTCGTCGGCGTCGGCGTGCGCGTGGACCATGCGGTCGCGTTCCCTGAGTCCGGGCTCCAGGAGCATGTCCATCCTGCGGAGCAGCTCGTTGCCGGTGGCGGCGAGCAGCGCCCGGTGGAAGGCCACGTCCGCCTCGGCGGCCGCGGTGGGGTCCGTGCGGGTCCGCCCCATGGCTTCGAGGGCGGCTTCGAGGGCGGCCAGGTCGGCGGCGGTGCGGTGCAGGGCGGCCCGGTGCGCCGCGGCGGGCTCGACGATGGAGCGTACGTCGGAGAGGTCGCGCAGCAACTGGCCGCCGTCGCCCGTTTCCATCCGCCAGCGGATCACGTCGGCGTCGAGGAGGTTCCAATGCGTTCGCTCCCGGACGAAGGTGCCGCGCTTCTGCCGTGCGTCGGTCAGTCCCTTGCCCGCGAGAACCTTCAACGCCTCCCGCATGACGGTCAGGCTCACATCCAGTTCCGCTCCGAGCGCGCCGATGTCCAGGATCTCGCCCTCCGCGATCTCCCCTCCCACGATGCGCGCGCCCAGCTTGTGTACGACCTGTCCGTGCACGCCGCGGCCGGAATAGGACGCCATGCGGTTCTCCTCGGTGTGAAAGGTGCCGGTGGGCTCAGCGGATGGCGCTGCCGGGTGAGGCGTCCAGGAGGGAGAGTTCGTCGCGGTGCGGGAGGCCCTCCCAGTCGCCGCGCGTGGCTACCGCGAAGGCGCCGGTGGTGCCCGCGCGCCGCAGCCGGTCGGCCGGTGCGAGGCCGTCCAGGAGGCCCGAGAGGTATCCGGCGCAGAAGGCGTCGCCGGCGCCGACCGTGTCGAGGACCGGGACGCGGTGGGCGGGCTGGTGGAGGTGCCGGCCGTCGGCGCCGTACAGGTCGGCGCCCTCGCCGCCTCGTTTGACGACCACTTCGCGTGCTCCGGCGGCCAGCAGCTCCGCCACCCGCGCCGCTTCGTCCGTGCCGTCGGCTCCGGCGATCAGGGGGAGTTCGTCGTCCGAGGCGATCAGGACGTCGACGCTGCCGCGGAGCCCGCGCAGGACGGGCGCCGCCTCCTGCTCGCTCCACAGGCGGGCCCGGTGGTTGACGTCCAGCACCACCGTCCAGCCGTGTTCGCGCGCGTGCTCCACCGCCCCGGTCACCGCGGAGAGGGGGCCTGGGCCGAGGGCGCAGGTGATGCCGGTGACGTGCAGGACGCGGGCCCCGGCGGCCAGTGCGGCGGCGAGGTGCTCGGGCCGCTGACGAGAGGCGGCCGACCCGGCTCGCCAGTAGTGCACACGCGTGACGTCGGCAACGAGACGTTCACGCATCAGGGCACCCGTGGGCGCCTCGGGGTCGCTGGTCGCGTGCCGCACGTCGACGCCCTCCCCCCGCAGGGTCCGCAGGATCAGGCGGGCCGGCTCGTCCGCGCCCAGGCGGCCGGCCCAGGAGACGCGGTGACCGAGGCGGGCCAGTCCGATGGCGACGTTCGACTCGGCGCCGGCCACCGCGGTGCGGGCCGGGGCCCCGGTGGTCAGTGGGCCTTCGGTCTGCAGGGACAGCATCGTCTCGCCGAAGGTCAGCACCTCGGCCGGCGGGTGCTGCCGCTCCGGCGTCGCGGTGTCCGTCGGGAAGGTCACGCGCCCGGTTCCTCTCCTCGGCACACCGCGCGAAACCGGCGGGCCCGGACGCGGAGTCCGTCCAGATCTCCGCCGTGGGCGGCGTCGCCGACGAGCGGCGACCCGACTCCGACCGCGAGGGCGCCGGCCGCGAAGTAGTCCGGCGCGAGGTCCGCGTCCACCCCGCCGACCGGTACCAGCGGCAGGTCGGGGAAGGGGTCCTTGAGGGCCCGGAGGTAGGCGGGGCCGCCCAGGGAGGC
The DNA here is from genome assembly GCF_031597775.1 of Streptomyces sp. BB1-1-1. NCBI lineage: Bacteria > Bacillati > Actinomycetota > Actinomycetes > Kitasatosporales > Streptomycetaceae > Streptomyces > Streptomyces sp. BB1-1-1. Next base: position 7,167,500 of record NZ_CP134203.1, read on the forward strand.
GGGGAAGAGTTTGACCGCGGTGGCGCCCGCGGCCATGGCGGCGGCGGCCTCGGTGGGGGTGAGTGCGCCTGCCAGTACGGGCAGCCCCCGCTGCGCGGCGGCGGCGACCGCGTCACCGCCGGTGGGGGTGACCACCCAGGTGGCGCCGGCGTCCTGGGCGCGGAGCAGGTCGTCCCGGGTGACGACCGTGCCGGCGCCGACGAAGGCGTCCTCGCCCACCGCGCGGGCGGCGCGGGCGATCACGCCGCAGGCGTCGTCGGTGTTGAGGGAGACCTCGACGAGGCCGATGCCCTCCTCGACGAGTGTGAGTACGGTGCGCAGGGCGGCGTCCGCCGAGCGTCCGCGCACGATGGCGGCGAGCCGGTCACGGCTCAGGCGGGCGGTGAAGTCGGTCAGGTCCACGGGACGGCTCCGGCGTGAGAAGACGATCGGGTGCGGGTGCGGTGAGCGGGCGCCGTCACCACTCGGCGAACGAGCCGTCCGGGTGCCGCCAGACGGGCCCCCGCCAGTCGGGGGTGCTGTTGTCGGCCGCCCGTACGGCCTTCTCGTCGACCTCGATGCCCAGGCCCGGTGCGGTGGGCCGCAGGAAGCATCCGTCGTGGAAGCGGAACACCTCGGGATCGACGACGTAGTCCAGGACTTCGGCACCTTGGTTGTAGTGGATGCCGATGCTCTGCTCCTGGATGAGGAAGTTGGGAGTGCTGAAGGCGATCTGCAGGCTCGAGGCGAGGGAGACCGGGCCGAGCGGGCAGTGCGGTGCGACGGGGACGTCGAAGGTCTCCGCGAGCGCGGCGATGCGGCGCACCTCGGAGATGCCGCCCGCGTGGGAGAGGTCGGGCTGGAGGACGGCGATTCCGGCCTGGAGGGCGGGCAGGGCGTCGGTGCGGGAGTACAGCCGCTCACCCGTGGCGAGGGGCACCGGGGAACCGGCCACCAGGTCCGCCAGCAGGGGGGTGTACTCCGGCAGCACCACCTCCTCCGCGAACAGGGGGTTGAAGGGCGCCAGGTGCGGCAGCACCTTCCGCGCGTTGGCCACCGTGAAACGCCCGTGGAAGTCGACGGCGAAGTCCCTGTCGGCCCCCAGCACCTCCCGTGCCGCGGCCGCCCGCCCCACCAGGTCGTCGATGTCGCGCGTCGTCGCCAGGCGGTTCATCCTGCCGCACGCGTTCATCTTGACCGCCGTGAAACCGGCCTCCACCTGGGCCGTGATGGCGTCCGCCACCTCGGCCGGCTCGTCGCCGCCCACCCAGCTGTAGGCGCGCACACGGTCGCGCACCGGGCCACCGAGCAGCACGTGGACGGGGACGCCGAACCTCTTGCCCGCGATGTCCCACAGGGCCTGGTCGAGTCCCGCCACGGCGCTGGAGAGCACCGGACCGCCCCGGTAGAAGGAGCCCTTCGTCATGACCTGCCAGTGGTCCTCGATGCGCGAGGGGTCCTGGCCGACCAGCAGCTCGGCCAGTTCGTGCACCGCGGTGCGTACGGTGGCCGCCCTTCCCTCGACGACCGGCTCGCCCCAGCCGACGATGCCCTCGTCGGTCTCGACTCGGCACAGCAGCCACCGGGGCGGAACGGCGAAGGTCTCGATGCGGGTGATCTTCAAAGGGGACGCTCCTGCGCTGGGTGTGCGATCAGCCGCCACGATTAAATATGAATTAATGATCCCTGCCAAGAGGTGCCCGCCATGCGCGCGCTGAGCTACCGCTTCACGACGCAGCGGACAGCGCGATGAAACGCCGCAGCAGCGGCACCGAGTACCCCGCGGCGAGCAGCGGGCCACGCACGTCGCGGTCGAGGTCGGGCAGGTAGCCGATCAGCACGTCGGCCGGCCCGGTGATCTCGACTTCGCCGCACGCCGCGGGCAGCAGCAGCGTCTCGGCCCGGCCGAGCACCTCGCTCCACTTACCCGCGCGTACCCGTACCGGGGCGCCGACGTTCGACAGGATCTGCGCGGTGGCGAATGCGTGCCGCATCGGCTCCGCGGTCCCGGCACGCCAGCGTTCGAGCGCGAAGTACGGGCCCGCGCACAGGAACACCCGCTCCACCGCGTCCCCGACGGCGATGCTCAGCCCGGGGGTGAAGTCCGGGCGGGTCTCCAGGTCGACCTGGCGCATCAGCATGTCGAGGTTGGTGCGGAATTCCGCGTCGCCCACGGGGGAGCCGTCCTCCATCTTCCAGCGCATCGCGTGCTGCTGGACGTCGGACGTCTGCTCGATCTCGTAGACGAGCGTGTCGGGCCCGAAGCTGTGCAGTGTGCCGCCGGGCACGTACAGGGTCTCTCCCGCGCGCACCGGCAAGCGGCGCAGCACCGTGTCGAAGTCCTGTGCCTCCAGAGCGGTACGCAACCGGTCGCCAGTCACCCCCTGCTCGACCCCGCACAGGGCGGACGCGCCGGGGGCCGCGTCCAGGATGTGCCAGGCTTCGGTCTTGCCGTTGGGCTGTTTCTCCAGGCGCCGGGCCGCCTCGTCGTCGGCGTGCAGGTGTACGGGGAGGGTGCCGGTGGCGTCGATGAACTTCGTCAGCAGGGGGAAGTACGTGCCGGACCAGCCGGCGCCCATGAGTGCTTCGGGGTGGTCACCGAGCACCCGGTGCAGTGACCGGCCGGCCATGGGGCCGTTGGTCACGACACTACGGTGGCCGGCGACGTCGCTGCATTCCCAGGTCTCCGCGACGCTCCAGTCCGGTAGGCCCGTCTTGCCCAGGCGCCGGGCGATCGCCCGACCGCCGAAGACCAGGGGCTTCGCCGTGACGGTCAGCCGCAGCGGGTACAGGGGCGTCCCCTCGGCGCTCACAGGATGGGCTGTCCGCCGGTGACGGCGATCCGGCCCCGGGAGACGTGACTCGCCTCGTGGGAGGCGAGCATGACGTACAGCGGTGCTGGTTCGGCGGGCCGGCCCGGACGGCAGTGTGCTGGGTCGGCGACCCCGATCCCGCTGTCTCCGCCGGTGGTCACGGCCGCCTTGCCGGCCAGCCGTCCGGTCCCTCGGCAACGGTGCTCACCGTGGTCGGGCTCGGGCTCCGTCTCAGTGGTCACGCCGGGCGGGACCTGCTGCTGAGGAGGCTGGGACATCACGGCTCCAGAGGTGACGCGTACTGAGCGGGGGCCGGTGCCGGGCGCGTCGGCACCCAGGGGGCGGTCGGGGGCGGTCGGGGCGCCGAGTACCCGTCCCTCCCGGCCCCACCCGGAGCGTCCGTACTGCGGCTTCACCGCTCGCGGAACCGGAACCGGAGTCGAGTCCGTGAGTGGCGGGGACAGTCCCTGGGCCGGCTCGTCGAGGAGCGTGACGCATGAACGGAGCGTCGTCGGCAGCGTCCCGAAGCCGAGATCGGTCATCGTTCACGGGTGGCGACCGAACCTGGCACTCACGGCTCGCCGGTGTCCGCGGAGCTTCCCCGCGTGTCCCTCGCTGTCACCCGGGCACTCGGCCCGCGAACCGGGCCAATGAGGAGGAAGTGTGCAGCTGTCATTTTTGGCACCACTGTTCGATCGTGGCGGGCCATGGGCCACCGTGTACTTCGACCCGGCTCAGAACGATGAGTCGGGGGCCAAGCGACGCGAACTGTCCGTACGGGAGGCGTGCCGCACGTTGGAGGAAGCGGGCGCCGACGCGGCGACCGTCCGAGCCGTGCGGGAGGCGCTGACGGACATCGGGCCCGCGGAGGACCCGGCCGGCCGCGTGATCTTCGCCGCCGGCGGGAACGTGGTGCTCAGCCACCGTCTCTCCCGGCCGCCGCAGCGGCAGATCGCCTGCTGGGCTCCGCTGCCCAGGTTGACGCCGTTGCTGGAGCTGTCCAGTCAGGACCCGGACTGCCTCGTGGCGTACATCGACCGGACCGGCGCCGACTTCGAGTTTCGCGGCGCGGCCGGCCCGCAGGACGCGGGCCGAACGGAGGGGCGGCAGTGGCCGGTCCACCGTACGGCGTCGGTGGACTGGTCCGAGCGGCGCTTTCAGCTCAAGGTCGAGAACACCTGGGAGCACAACGCGGGCGAGATCGCCGAGGCGCTGGGCGCCGCGTACGAGGAGACCGGCGCCGACCTGGTCGTGCTGGTCGGTGACCCCCGTGAACGGCCTGCCGTGCGTGACCGGCTTCCCGAAGCCGTCCGTGCGGTGACGGTGGACACCGAGCACGGCGGGCGCGCCGCCGGCTCCTCCTCTTCCGTGCTGGAGGAGGCGATCGAGCAGGCGCGGCAGCAGTACACCCGTCGGCGCGTCGAGGCGGCGCTCGACCGCTTCCGCGCCGGGAGGGTGGGCACCGACCGGCAGACGGACGCGGTCGAGGGCGTCCCCGCCGTGATCGAGGCTGCCCGGGAGCACCGCATGGACACGCTCCTGGTCCGTCCCGGCGGGCCCGATCTGGCGCGTGAGACGTGGGTGGGCGCCGGACCTGATCAGGTAGCGGTGCGCCGGACCGATGTGCAGACCCTCGGAGAGGACGATCCGGCCTCCGTGCGAGCCGACGACGCACTTCTGCGGTCCGCCGCCGCCACCGCGGCCGACGTGCTGATCGTTCCCTCTCCGGACGAAGACGGTTTCGAGGGTTCCGGCGGTTCCGAGACCCCTGTGGGTGGTCTGGGCGCCCTGCTGCGCTGGACGTACGAACCGGCGCGGACCTGATGAAGCACGAGTTGGAGGGCCACCTGCGCTCGGGCCGGCCGGCACACGCGGCCGGGCGGCGCTGCTGGATGGACGGACATCGCGCACCGGACGCGACGCTGCGGCCGGTGCGGGGACGAAGGACGGAGGAGACACATGAAGGCTGTCGTGTGGCACGCGCTGGGGGACATACGTCTGGACGACGTGCCGGAACCGAAGATCAAGGACCCGTACGACGCGATCGTGAGGATCACGACGTCAGCCATCTGCGGTACCGACCTCCACTTTGTCCGCGGCACCATGCCCGGCATGCGGGAGGGACGCATCCTCGGCCACGAGGCCGTCGGCGTCGTGGAGGAAGTCGGATCCGGGGTGCGCAACCTTCGTCCCGGTGACCGTGTGGTGGTGCCGTCCACCGTGGCGTGCGGAACGTGCAGCTACTGCCGTGCGGGCTACTACGCGCAGTGTGACAACGCCAACCCGGGTGGCCGGAGGGCGGGCACGGTGTTCTTCGGCGGCCCGGAGGCCGCCGGGGGACTGGACGGTCTGCAGGCCGAGTACGCCCGTATCCCGTTCGCGCACGTCGGGCTGGTTCCGCTGCCGGACACCGTCGATGACGCACAGGCCGTCCTGCTCTCCGACATCTACCCCACGTCGTGGTTCGGGGCACGGCTGGCGGAGGTCGGAGACGGCGACACCGTGGCGATCGTGGGTGCCGGACCGGTCGGGCAGGCGGCCATCGCCTGCGCCCGTCTCCAGGGAGCCGGGCGCATCATCGTCGTCGACGGCTTGGCGGACCGGCTGGACCTGGCACGCGACCAGCATGCCGAAACGGTCGACTTCAACGCCGAGGATCCGGTCGAGGCTGTCCTGGAGCTGACCGGCGGCATCGGTGTGGACCGTGTGATCGAGGCCGTGGGCGTGGACGCTCAGCGGCCGTCCCATGGCCCGGCGGCCGAAGCGCTGCGTGACCAGGGCGAGCAGTTCGCGCACGAACGCCAGGAGGCGGCTCCCGAACGGAACCCGGACGGTGATACGTGGGTGCCCGGCGACGCCCCGACGCTGGCCGCCCGCTGGGCGGTGCAGATGTCGGCGAAGGCCGGCACGGTCGGCACCGTCGGTGTCTATCCGCCGCAGGTGCGGCACTATCCGTTCGGCGAGGCGTTCATGAAGAACCTCACCCTGAAGATGGGCAACTGCAACCACCGCCGATACGTGCCCGAGCTGGTGTCCATGGTCGCCGCCGGCCGGCTCGACCCCACCCCGCTGATCACCCGCTGGGTCGGCACCGAGGACGCGATCGACGCCTACCGCACCTTCGACCGACGGGAGGCGGGCTGGACCAAGGTGACCCTCGGTGTGGCGGGCGACGGCTCGGTCGCCCCCGGCCTGGGCGAAGCGGCCGGCACCGGAGCCGCCACCACCGCCGGCACGCAGGGACCGAGGACGACGGAGGGCAGCCGAGGCGTGTGACACAGGGAGACAAGATCCCGTCGCCGAATGCCGTGCCCCCGTTTGCGTGACCCCGCCCGGGGATACACGGTCGTGGCATTCCGGTCATCGAAGGAGAGAGGGCGTCGCGTGGGGCATGGGCATGGTGGACCGCGTCAGGGACGCCCTGACGGGACGCGGCAAGGAACTGACGACAACGGCGGCTCCGGTGGAGCCCCACCCGGCGCGGAGTTGTGGACGTGGTCCCTCAGCGGTTTCGCGGTGAAAGGCTGTTCATGGACCCTGTCGACCTGCCCTCGCCCGTCGTCCGCCGCGCGCCGGTACGGACCGATGCCGGGGCACTGGAACGGGACCTGCTTGCCCGGGTGGACGGCGAGGTCCGCTTCGACGCGGGTACCCGCGCGGCCTACTCGACGGACGGTTCCAACTATCGGCAGGTGCCGATCGGCGTCGTCGTCCCCCGAACCGTGGAAGCGGCCCGGGCGGCAGTGGCGGTCTGCCGTGAGCAGGGAGCGCCGCTGCTGTCACGTGGCGGTGGCACCAGTCTGGCCGGGGAGTGCTGCAACACCGCGGTGGTCATCGACTGGAGCAAGTACTGCAACCGGCTGCTGTCGGTGGACGCCGAGAACCGGCGATGCGTGGTCGAACCGGGCATCGTCCTCGACGACCTGAACCGGCAGCTCGCCGAGTACGGACTGCGGTACGGGCCGAAGCCGGCCACCCACCCGAACTGCACCATCGGCGGGATGATCGGCAACAACTCGTGCGGGTCGACGGCGCAGGCGTACGGCAAGGTGGTCGACAATCTCCGTCGCTTGGAAGTCCTCACCTACGACGGTCTCCGGATGTGGGTGGGCCGGACCGGCGACGCCGAGCTGGACCGGCTGACCGCCTCCGAAGGACGGGAGGCGCAGCTCTACCGGGGCCTGGTCGCCCTGCGCGACCGCTACGCCGGGCTCGTGCGCGAGCGCTATCCCGACATTCCCCGGCGTGTGTCGGGCTACAACCTCGACTCGCTGCTGCCCGAGCAGGGGTTCGACATCGCCGGGCTGCTGACCGGGTCGGAGTCCACCCTGGTGACCGTCCTGCGCGCGGAGCTGGAACTCGTGCCCGTGCCGAAGCACACGGCCCTGGTCGTCCTCGGCTACCCGGACATCTGCCAGGCCGCCGACCACGTGCCGGCCGTCCTGGAGCACCAGCCGGCGGCGCTGGAGGGTGTGGACCGGCAGCTGATCCACTTCCAGCGGAAGAAACACCTCAATCCTGCGGCGCTGAAGGAACTGCCCGACGGTCGGGCGTACTTGATGGTGCAGGTGAACGGCGACACCCGTGAAGAGGCCGACGGCAGGGCCAGGGCCCTCATCGACGCCAAACCGGACGACGTCGACCACGCCTGGTTCGACGACGAGCAGCGCGTACGCGAGCTGTGGCTGGTACGAGAGTCCGGGCTCGGTGCCACCGCGCACGTTCCCGGTCAGCCCGACACCTGGGAGGGCTGGGAGGACTCGGCGGTGCCGGTGCACCGTCTCGGCGACTACTTGCGCGACCTCAAGCGCCTGTACGAGGAGTTCGACTACGGACACCCTTCCGTGTACGGCCACTTCGGCCACGGCTGCGTCCACACCCGCATTCCCTTCGACCTGGAGTCCGAGGAAGGCGTCGCCCGGATGCGGGCGTTCGTCGAGAAGGCCGCCGACCTGGTCGTGTCCTACGGGGGGTCGCTCTCCGGCGAGCACGGGGACGGACAGTCACGGGGCGAGCTGCTGGTGAAGATGTTCGGGCCCGAGCTGATCGAGGCGTTCGAACGGCTCAAGGGACTGTTCGACCCGGACAACCGGATGAACCCGGGCAAGATCGTCCTGCCGTACCGCCTCGACGAGAATTTGCGCCTGGGCGCCGACCACCTGCCCTGGGAGCCGGAGACGGTCTTCGCCTTCCCGCACGACGACGGCAAGTTCAGCCGGGCCGCGGCCCGGTGCGTCGGCGTCGGCAAGTGCCGCTCGTCCGAGGGCGGGGTGATGTGCCCCAGCTACCGGGCGACCAGGGAGGAGGAGCACTCCACCCGTGGCCGCGCCCGCTTGCTGTTCGAGATGGTGCGGGGCGGCGGCGACGCACCGATCGCCCCCGACTGGCGTTCGAAGGACGTGCACGACGCACTCGACCTGTGCCTGGCCTGCAAGGGCTGCAAGACGGACTGCCCCGTCAACGTCGACATGGCCACCTACAAGGCGGAGTTCCTGCACCACCACTACAAGGGCCGGCTGCGGCCCCTCGCGCACTACTCGATGGGCTGGCTGCCGGCGGTGGCCCGGGTGGTCGCGCTCGCGCCCCGGACCGTCAACGCGCTCGCGGCACTGCCGTGGGTGGCCCGGCTGGCCAAGGCACTGGGCGGTGTCGCTCCGGAACGGGACGTGCCCGTCTTCGCCGAGCAGCGCTTCACCGACTGGTGGCACGAGCGGGGCGGGCCTCGCGGTGACGGGCACCGGGGCGAGGTGGTGGTGTGGCCGGACACCTTCACCGACCACTTCCACCCCGCGATCGGCAGGGCGGCCGTCGAGGTGCTGGAGGCGGCGGGGTTCCGGGTCAAGGTCCCGGAGGCGGCGGTGTGCTGTGGACTGACATGGATTTCCACCGGGCAACTGAACGTGGCGAAGAGAGTCCTCGGGCACACGATCGACGTCCTGCGCGAGGACCTGCGCCGGGGCACGCCCGTGGTAGGACTCGAACCCAGCTGCACCGCCGTCTTCCGAGCGGACGCGGCCGAACTGCTCCCCAAGGACCCTGACATCCAGCGGCTGCGGAAGCAGACTCGCACCCTGGCCGAGCTGCTCGTCGAACGCGCCGACGACTGGCAGCCGCCGGCCGTCGACGCGCGGGCAGTGGTCCAGCGGCACTGCCACCAGTACGCCGTCATGGGCTTCGACGCGGAACGGAACCTGCTCGAACGGGCCGGCGTGGACGCCGACGTGCTGGACGCGGGCTGCTGCGGACTGGCCGGCGACTTCGGCTTCGAGAAGGGCCACTACGAGGTGTCCATGGCTTGCGCGGAGTCCGGCCTGCTCCCGGCCGTTCGGGACGCCGACGACGCGACACTGATCCTCGCGGACGGCTTCAGTTGCCGTACCCAGGTCGAGCAGGCCGACACCGGGCGCACGCCGCTGCACCTTGCCGAAGTGCTGGCGGCGGCCCTTCGGGGGCAGGACACCCAACCGGAACGTCCATCACCCCCGGGGCCCCGCGCCCTGCTGCCTCTGGCGGCCGCCGGCGCGGCGGCGGCAGCGCTGGCGGCGCTCGCGGCGGTGCGACGCTCCGCCCGTAACTGCTGACGCACACACACCGCGCGACCTGTCCTCGCTGTCTCAGCGTGCTCGGACCAAGTCGCCGAAAGGGAGGGAGCCAAGAACATGGAGGGCGTCTGGTCGTTCGGACTGGCCGTGCTGATCGTGGCACTGGCCGGCATGGCCGCGCTGGGATCCAACTGGGTGAGCGAACGTGCCCGCATCCCGGCCCCGGCGTTCTTCCTCGTCGGCACCGCCGTGGCGGTGGACGTCTTCCCACAACTGAGGAAGCTGTCGATGGCGACGGTGCAGGACGTCGTCACCATCGCCCTCGTGGTGCTGCTCTTCCAGGGCGGCATGGACATCGGCTGGCGCCGCTTCAAGCCGGAAGCCCGCGCCATCCTCTCGATCGGTGTGCTGGGCACCTTCGCCACCGCCGGACTCCTCGCTGTGGCGGCCCACCTCCTGCTCGGCCTGGACTGGCGCATCGCCCTGCTGCTGGGCACCGCGCTCGCGCCCACCGACCCGGCCGTCGTCTTCTCCGTCCTCGGCCGTCGGAAGATCACCGGCAGGACCGGTGTCCTGTTGCCCGGCGAGTCCGGTGCCAACGACCCCGTGGGCATCGCCTTGATGGCCGGCCTGCTGGGCACCTCCGCCGGATCGGCGCTCGGCACCGCGGGCCACACCGCGCTGCTCTTCGTCCAGGAGATGGCCATCGGCGCGGTGCTGGGAGCGGCGGGTGGCTGGGGGCTGAAGTTCCTGATGCGCAAGGTGCCGTTGCCGGCCGAAGGGCTGTACCCGCTGCGCACGCTGGCCGGGGCGTTCGCGGTCTACGGGCTGACGACGGTGGCGCACGGTTCCGGTTTCCTGGCCGTCTTCGTGGCCGGTGTTCTGCTCGGCGACGTCCGCGCCCCCTACAAGAAGGAGATCGAACGCTTCCACACGGCGCTCGGCAGCCTGGGGGAGATCGTCGCCTTCGCCGTGCTGGGACTGACCGTGCCGCTGTGGACGTTCACCAGGGAAGGGGCCTGGACGGACGGCCTGCTCCTGGCGGTGCTGCTGGCCTTCGTGGTGCGGCCGGTCGTGATGGCCGCGCTGCTGTGGCGGATGCGCCTGAGCATCGGCGAACGGGTGTTCCTCGCCTTCACCGGGCTCAAGGGCGCCGTACCGGTGCTGCTCGGCAGTTATCTCGTCAGCTCCGGGGTTCCGGACGCCGACCGCCTGTATGACGTGGTGTTCGTCGTGGTCGTCTTCTCCGTCATCGTGCAGGGCTCGCTGGTGCCGACGGTGGCCCGGTTGTGCAAGGTGCCGATGCGCTCGGTGGAGCTGGAACCGTGGGCGCTGGGCGTGCGCCTGAAAGACCGCCCCGAGGGCGTCACGCGCCATGTGGTCGAGGAAGGGTCCGCGGCCGACGGAAGCAGGGTCGACGGGCTGGACATCGGCGAGGACACCTGGATCAGCATGGTCGTCCGAGAGGGCGGCATCATTCCGGTGAGCGGGTCCACGCAGTTGCGGGTGGGCGACGAGGTTCTACTCATCACCGGCGACAGCGACGAGGAGTGCGCGGGCCCGTTCACCGCCGGGCGGGAGTGACGAGTCGCGTCGGCGGCACGGAACAGGATCCGTCCGTGCGCGGCGAGGCGCCGGGGACGGCCAACAGGCCGATCACTCGCCCACGGTGTTTCCCTGCGACGCCCAGGGTTACCCATGGGACTGACGTCCGCCGCCGTGCGGGACTCACCGAAGCAGAAACGGAGCGCCGCCCATGGCGAGCATGAAGGTGTCGGACTACATTCTCCAGCGGTTGCGCGACTGGGACGTCGACCACGTCTTCTCCTATGCCGGCGACGGCATCAACGGACTGCTGGCCGCCTGGGGACGGGCGGACAACCACCCGAAGTTCGTGCAGGCGCGCCATGAGGAGATGGCAGCCTTCCAGGCTGTCGGGTACGCCAAGTTCTCCGGCAAGGTCGGGGTGTGCGCGGCCACCTCCGGACCGGGTGCGATCCACCTGCTGAACGGCCTGTACGACGCCAAACTCGACCACGTACCGGTCGTGGCGCTGGTCGGACAGACCAACCGCAGTGCCATGGGCGGCTCTTACCAGCAGGAAGTCGATCTGGCGAGCCTCTACAAGGACGTCGCTTCGGATTTCTGTGAGACGGCGACCGTGCCGGAGCAGCTGCCGAACCTCATCGACCGTGCCATGCGCACCGCCTACGCCAGGCGGACCGTCACCGCGATCATCCTGCCGGCCGATGTGCAGGAGCTGGACTACTCGCCGCCGGGCCACGCGTTCAAGATGGTGCCGTCCAGTCTGGGACTGGGCCGTTCCGCGCCGGTGCCGTCCGACGAGGATCTCCAGCGGGCCGCGGACGTGCTGAACGCCGGCGAGAAGGTCGCCGTCCTCGTCGGACAGGGCGCCCGCGGAGCCCGTGAAGAGGTGGAGCGGCTGGCGGAGGTGCTGGGCGCCGGCGTGGCCAAGGCCCTCCTCGGCAAGGACGTGCTGCCGGACGACCTGCCGTACGTGACCGGCGCGATCGGCCTGCTGGGCACCCGCCCCTCCTACGAGCTGATGCAGGACTGCGACACCCTGCTGATGATCGGCTCAAGCTTCCCGTACACGCAGTTCATGCCGGAGCTGGACCAGGCCAGGGCGGTGCAGATCGACATCGACCCGCACATGATCGGCCTGCGCTACCCCTTCGAGGTGAACCTCGTCGGTGACGCGCGCGAGACGCTGCGACGGCTGCTGCCGCGCCTGCACCGAAAGGAGGACCGAGCCTGGCGGGACAAGGTCGAGAAGAACGTCTCCCGCTGGTGGGAGGTCATGCAGCGCCGGGCCGCCGTGGACGCCGACCCCATCAACCCGGAGTACGTGGTCCACGCCCTGGACGGCAGGCTGCCCGACGACGCGATCGTCACCGCCGACTCCGGCTCCGCCGCCAACTGGTACGCCCGCCATCTGCGCTTCCGCGGTCGGATGCGCGGCTCCCTGTCCGGCACGCTGGCGACGATGGGTCCCGGCGTGCCCTACGCGATCGGTGCCAAGTTCGCGCACCCCGACCGCCCGGCGATCGCCCTGGTCGGCGACGGCGCCATGCAGATGAACGGCATGATGGAGATGGTCACCGCGGCGAAATACCACCATGAGTGGTCCGACCCGCGGCTCATCGTCGCGGTGCTGAACAACGGCGACCTCAACCAGGTCACCTGGGAGATGCGGGCCATGTCCGGCGCCCCGCAGTTCGAGGAGTCGCAGCACATCCCCGACCTGCCCTACGCCGACATCGCCCGCAGTATCGGCCTGGACGGCGTCCGGGTGGAGAAGCCCAAGCACGTCGAGGCGGCCTGGGAACAGGCGTTGGCCGCGGACCGCCCGTTCGTCATCGACTTCCGCACCGACCCGGCCGTGCCGCCGGTCCCGCCGCACGCCGAACTGGATCAGATCGAGGCCGCGGCCACCGCGATCCTGCGGGGTGACAGCGACCGCGGTTCCATGATCAAGCAGGGCTTCAAGGCCAAGGTGCAGGAGATGCTGCCCGGCAGTCGCCACCGCGGCGACCGTCCCGGCGCCACGGACGACAGCAGTCGGTCCGGCGACTGACGGCGGCGGCCGACTGGGCGCGGCAAGGGTGCCTCTTCGTGTTCGGCGCTGTTCAGGAGCGGCACCCACCAGCGCCGCACCCCCCGCCCCCGCCGGCTGCCAGGCGCGAGCCGGTCAGGGCCTGGGCCGCACCCCGCCGTCCTGGGGTGGCCGGCCGCCGATGCTGGTGACAAGGTCGCGGCACAGGTCGCGAAGCTTGACGTTGCGGTGCTGCGAGGCGCTGCGCAGGATGCCGAACGCCTGCTCGGCGTCGCAGCGCTGCTGGGCCATGATGGCGCCGATGGCCTGGTCGATGACGCTGCGCGAGCGCATGGCGGTCTCCAGGTCGCCGGCGAACTCCTGGGCGTCGGCGATCCGCTGCGCCAGGGCGAGGGCTCCGGTGGCCTGAGCGGCGATCAGCCGCAGTCCGGCGAGGTCGGCGTCGGCGAAGCCGTCCGGCTTGGCCGAGTAGAGATTGAGCGCGCCGGCGGTGTGGGTATGTGCGGCGATCGGCAGCGAGATCGAGGAACGGGTCCCGCACGCGACGGCGTGGGCGGGATAGGAGTCCCAGCGCTGCTCACCCAGCATGTCGGCCACCAGGACCTCTTCCCCGGTGCGCAGGGCTTGCAGGCAGGGCCCGTCGTCCAGGCCGTACTGCTTCTCGTCCAGGTCGAGCGCGGTACGTCCCGCGCTGGCCACCGTCAGGAAGCGGTCCTCGCGGCTGATGGTGATGCCGCAGCCGTTCGCCGCGGGCGTACGGGTCAGCGCGTGGTCGGCCAGGGTGTCCAGGAGACCTTCCCAGCGTCAACAGTCGTCCTGGTTCACGGAGGAGCCGGAATGGACGGCCACATCTCCAGCATCGCACGTACGTTCGCCGATATCGGAGCGCCCCACCGGTCCTGTCGTCGACTTCCGCCAAAAACGTCCGACGTCAGGTGCGAGCGACGCCGTCGGCGTCCACCATGGGCCGCGGGGGTGATCACACTCGGTTACTATGCACACTTCATGCCGGAAGCCGGAAGCAAGGGGCGGACGGCCATCGATGTGCTGCTGGGAGGAGGGGAGATGCTGAGGAATGTCACCTCCACCCGCTACATCACGCCGCTGACTGAGGGCGGCTCGCTGCCGGGACTCGTCGAGGCCGACGACCTCGGGACGTACGTCCTGAAGTTCACCGGCGCGGGGCAGGGACGCAAGACACTCGTCGCGGAGGTGGTCTGCGGTGAACTCGCCCGCCGGCTGGGCTTCCGGGTGCCGCGTCTTGTGACGGTCGACCTCGATCCGGTGCTGGGGCTCGGTGAGCCCGACCAGCAGGTGCAGGAACTGCTCAAGTCCAGCGGGGGCACCAACCTCGGCATGGACTTCCTCTCCGGCGCGCTCGGGTTCGACCCGCTCGCCTTCGAGGTGAGCCCGGAGGAGGCCGGGCGGATCGTGTGGTTCGACGCGCTGGTGAACAACGTCGACCGGTCCTGGCGCAATCCCAACCTGCTGAGGTGGCGGGGCGAGGTGTGGCTCATCGACCACGGCGCGACCATGATCTGGCACCACAACTGGCCCGGTGCCGAGACCTCCGCCGCCCGCCCCTACGACGCCCGCGACCACGCCCTCGCGCGCTACGATCCCGACGTCCGCTCGGCCGCCGCCGCGCTCGCTCCCCTGGTCACCGAGGAACTCCTCGCCGAGGTCACCGCCGAGATCCCGGACGTCTGGCTGCTGGACGAACCCGGCTTCGCCGCGCCCGACGACCTCCGGCGCGCCTACGCCCGCCCCCTGCTCGCGCGGGCCGCCACGATCCACGACCACATCCAGGGGGACCGGTGAGCGACCGCCACGTCTTCGAGTACGCGCTGCTGCGCGTCGTACCCCGCGTCGAGCGCGGGGAGTGCGTCAACGCCGGGGTGCTCGTGTACTGCCGGGCCAAGTCCTACGTGGGTGCCCGCACCCACCTCGACGAACGCAGGTTGCTGGCCCTCGACCCGGACGTCGATCTGCCGGGCGTGCGCGCCGCCCTGCGTGCCGTCGAGGGCGTGTGCACCGGCGGGGACGCGGCGGGCCAGGCGGCCGGTGACGATCCCGGCCGCCGCTTCCGTTGGCTCATCGCCCCCCGCTCCACGATCGTCCAGCCCGGCCCCGTCCACACCGGCCTCACGGCCGACCCGGCGGCCGAGGCGGAACGGCTGCTCGACCTGCTGGTGCGGTAGCCGCGCCCCGTATTCCTCGCCTCAGACGCGTCGGCGGCGCCTGAGCACGTAGGCCGTGGCCAGCGCGGCGCTCGCCACGCAGCTCAGTCCGATCCCGATGTCCCAGCTGCTCGGCCCGATCCCCGAGGCGCCGCCCAGCCCGCCCTGCGTGCCGCGCGTCGGCGCGACGGTGGGGGATGCGGAGGGGACCGGCGTGGTCGTGACCGGGGCCGGTGTGGTCGGGGTGGGACGCGGCATGGAGGTCGCGGAGATGGTCGGGCCGGAGTCCCGCTTCGGCGGTGCCCCGCCGGCCGCGCCCCCGTCCGTCCTCCGGGCGGCGTCGATGCCGCCCTGGTCGAGTCGGTTCGCGTCGGGTCGGCTCTGGTCGATGCCGCCCTGGCCGACGTTCTGGCCGTTTCCGCCCTGATCGGGTCGAGCCGAGTCGAACTCGCCCTCGTCGAATCCGCCCTCGTCGAATCCGCCTTCGCCGATGCCGCCCTCGTCGGGCCGGTACTCATCGGGTCGGCCCGTGTCGAGGGCGCCCTCGTCGAGCCGGCCTTCGTCGGCTCCGTTCCCGTCGGCGCCGTCGCCGTCGGCTCCGCTCCCGTCGGGTCGGCCCCCGTCGGGCGGGTCTTCGGCGAGTGCGCCCGGAGCGAGGGAGTCAGGGGCGAACGGGTCCGGGTCGGCCGGTCCGCTGTCGATGACGGGCTGGGACGCCTTCTGGCGGGTGAGATTCCAGGAGTCCGGGTCCTGGGGGTGTGCGGGGTGGGCCAGCGGCACGATCGCGGCGATCGCGACGGCTATGCCTGCGGCACCGGTACGACGGCGCATGGACGCCTCCTTTTCCGGCCACGAATGGCTCGCGCTACGACGCTAGGGCGCCGGTGGCGCGGGGGCCCGTAGCGCTGGGCCGATCGGGTGGGCCGGGCGTGACGGCGCACCCGGGAGCCCAGGTAATGGATCACACCGGCCCGGTGTCCCGTTGACACCGGGTGTCAGGGCTTCTAGCGTCACGTCTGCGGAAGGTACTAAGCGGTCGCTCACCACCGGGCGCCCCGCAACGCTCCGCATGGGCCGCATCCCCAGGACGAGGAGAAGCAGCAATGTCCACCACTGAGCAGCGGGTCGCCGTAGTCACCGGAGCCGCGCGCGGCATCGGTGCCGCCACCGCCGTACGACTGGCCGCCGAGGGCCGCGCCGTCGCCGTCATCGACCTCGACGAGGCGGCCTGCAAGGACACCGTCGAGAAGATCAGCGCGGCCGGCGGCAAGGCGATCGCGGTCGGCTGCGACGTCTCCGACGAGGCGCAGGTCGAGGCGGCGATCGCCCGGATCGCCGAGGAGCTGGGCGCGCCGGTGATCCTCGTCAACAACGCGGGCGTGCTGCGCGACAACCTGCTGTTCAAGATGAGCGCCTCCGACTGGGACACCGTCATGAACGTGCACCTGCGCGGCGCCTTCCTGATGTCGAAGGCCTGCCAGAAGCACATGGTGGACGCCGGCTTCGGCCGCATCGTCAACCTGTCCTCGTCCTCCGCGCTCGGCAACCGCGGCCAGGTCAACTACTCCGCCGCCAAGGCCGGTCTGCAGGGCTTCACCAAGACCCTCGCCAAGGAGCTCGGCAAGTTCGGCGTCACCGCCAACTCCGTCGCCCCCGGCTTCATCGCCACCGAGATGACCAAGGCCACCGCCGACCGCGTCGGCATGGGCTTCGACGACTTCAAGGCCGCCGCCGCCACCCAGATCCCCGTCGCGCGCGTCGGCGAGCCCGACGACATCGCCAACGCCATCGCCTTCTTCACCGGCGAGGCGGCCGGCTTCGTCTCCGGCCAGGTGCTGTACGTGGCCGGCGGACCGCTCGACTAGGTGACACGGGGACTAGGGAACACTGGGACTAGGGACCACTGACATGACTGAACTTCCGGGACTCTCCGGCAAGGTCGCGCTCGTCACGGGCGCCAGCCGCGGCATCGGCTACGGCGTCGCCGAGGCGCTCGTCGCGCGCGGTGACCGGGTCTGCATCACCGGTCGCAACGAGGACGCCCTGAAGGAGGCCGTCGACAAGCTCGGTTCCGACCGGGTCATCGGCGTCGCCGGCAAGGCGCACGACGAGGCCCACCAGGCCGTCGCCGTCGAGCGCACGATGGAGGCCTTCGGCCGGGTCGACTTCCTGGTGAACAACGCCGGTACCAACCCGGTGTTCGGGCCGATCGCCGACCTCGACCTGAACGTCGCGCGCAAGGTCTTCGAGACCAACGTGGTCTCGGCGCTCGGCTTCGCCCAGCGCACCTGGCACGCCTGGCAGAAGGACAACGGCGGGGCGATCGTCAACATCGCCTCCGTCGCGGGCCTGTCGCCCTCGCCCTTCATCGCCGCCTACGGCGTCAGCAAGGCCGCGCTGATCAACCTCACGGCACAGCTGGCGCACGAGTTCGCGCCAGGAGTGCGGGTCAACGCGATCGCCCCGGCCGTCGTGAAGACCAAGTTCGCCGCCGCCCTGTACGAGGGCCGCGAGGAGGAGGCAGCCGCGGCCTACCCGCTGGGCCGGCTCGGTGTGCCCTCCGACATCGGCGGTGCCACCGCGTTCCTCACCTCGGAGCAGTCCGCCTGGGTCACCGGTCAGACGCTCGTCGTCGACGGCGGCATCTTCCTGAACGCCGGCGTGGCCTGATATCGGCTGTCGCCGTCCCCCAAGATCGATCCCGGACACGGGCGCCGTTGACGAGAACGGCGCCCGTGTCCGCGTTTCGAGACCACGGGGGCGATGACAACGTAGTCATCCCCAAATGATCAAAACCCCTGTTCAGAAGGGGGTTCAGGTGGCGTGGCGCTGCGGTATGGTCTGCCGACCCTTGGTACGGCAGATCGAGGAGCGTGCGCGTGTTCAACCGGAACCGAGGCCTGCGGCGGGTGGCGGCCATCGTGTCCATATCGTCGCTGGTCACCGGCTGCGGCATCCTGTCGTCCGACAGTTCGGAGGACGAGGGGCCGATCGTGGTGGGGACGACCAGCGCGCCCAGCACGCTGGATCCGGCCGCTTCCTGGGACGGTTCGTGGGAGCTGTTCCGCAACATCTACCAGACGCTGCTCAGCTATCCCAACGGTGCGACCGCGCCCGAGCCCGACGCCGCCGAGCAGTGCGCGTTCACCGATTCCACGAACCAGGTGTACCGCTGCGAGCTGCGCGAGGGTCTGACCTTCTCCAACGGGGACGCGCTGGACGCCCAGGCCGTCAAGCACTCGATCGACCGGATCAGGGACATCAACGTCAACGGCGGTCCCGCCGGCCTGCTGGGCAGCCTCGACCGGGTCCAGGCGCCGAGCGAGCGCGAGGTGGTCTTCCACCTCAACAAGCCCGACGCCACCTTCCCGTTCGTGCTCGCCACACCCGCCATGTCGATCGTCGAACCCGGCGGCTACCCGGCCGACGCCCTGCGCGAGGACGGCAAGGTCGTCGGCTCCGGCCCGTACACGCTCGAGTCGTACGAGGACGGCGAGCGGGCCGAACTCGTCCGCAACGACCGCTACAAGGGCTTCGCCGACCGCCACAACGACGCGGTCACCGTTCGCTACTTCAAGGACTCCGCCGGCATGGTGAAGGCGCTGCGCGACGGGGAGATCCAGGTCACCTACCGCGGTCTCGCGGCCGACGACGTCATCACGCTGCAGGGCAGGACCAGCAAGGACGAGGACCTCCAGCTGGTCGAGGGCAGCGGGACGGAGATCCGCTACCTCGTCTTCAACCCCGAGGACCCGTGGGCGGGCAAGAAGGAGGTGCGCCAGGCCGTCGCCCAGGTGATCGACCGGGCCGCGATCGCCCACAAGATCTACCAGGACACCGTCGACCCGCTGTACTCGATGGTCCCCAAGGGCCTGACCGGCCACACCACGGGCTTCTTCGACGACTACGGCGACCCCAGCGTCCCCAAGGCCCGCGAGATCCTCACCGACGCGGGCATCACCGAGCCCGTCCCGCTCACCCTCTGGTACACCAGCGACCGCTACGGCTCCGAGACGGCGCAGGAGTTCAAGGAGATCGAGCGCCAGCTCGAAGCCTCCGAACTGTTCACGGTCACCCTCGAGAGCCGCCCGTGGAAGACGTACGTCGAGGGCTACCAGAAGGGCGAGTACCCGGTGTTCGGGCGCGGCTGGTCCCCCGACTTCCCGGACGCGGAGAACTTCATCGCGCCCTTCGTCGGCAAGCAGAACGCCCTCGGTACGCCCTACCTCGCTCCGGAGATCACCGGCGAGCTGCTGCCGCGCTCGCGCCGGGAGAGCGACCGCGCCAACGTGGAGAAGGAGTTCGAGCGGGCGCAGCAGATCCTCGTGAACGACGCCCGGCTGCTGCCGCTGTGGCAGGGCAAGCAGTACGTGGCCGCCAGCACGGACATCTCGGGCGCGGAGCGGGCCATGGACCCCTCGACGATCATGATGATGTGGCAGCTGTACCGAAAGACCAGCTGGTAGGCGCCGGTACGCGCGGGCGGGCGCGCCCGTTGTCAGTGGTCGCCGGTAGGTTCTTCAGGACCGGAAGCGACCGCACAGCGTAAGGAAGTTGACGTGACCGACACCGCCATGCTGCCCGAGTCCTGGCGCGAGGTGCTGGGCGACGAACTGCAGAAGCCCTACTTCAAGGAGCTGACGGAGTTCGTCGAGGAGGAGCGGGCGAACGGCCCCGTCTACCCCCCGCGCGAAGAGGTCTTCGCCGCGCTGGAGGCCACGCCGTACGACCGGGTGAAGGTGCTGGTCCTCGGGCAGGACCCGTACCACGGCGAGGGACAGGGCCACGGGCTGTGCTTCTCGGTCCGGCCGGGCGTGAAGGTCCCGCCGTCCCTGCGGAACATCTACAAGGAGATGCACGCGGAGCTGGACACCCCGATCCCGGACAACGGCTATCTCATGCCGTGGGCGGAGCAGGGCGTCCTGCTGCTCAACGCGGTGCTCACGGTCCGGGCCGGCGAGGCGAACTCGCACAAGGCCCGCGGCTGGGAGCTGTTCACCGACGCGGTGATCCGCGCGGTGGCGGGCCGGACCGACCCGGCCGTGTTCGTACTGTGGGGCAACTACGCGCAGAAGAAGCTGCCGCTGATCGACGAGACGCGGCACGTGGTGGTCAAGGGCGCGCACCCCTCGCCGCTGTCGGCGAAGAAGTTCTTCGGCTCCCGTCCGTTCACGCAGATCAACGAGGCGGTCGCCAAGCAGGGCCACGAGCCGATCGACTGGACCATTCCGAGCCTGGGCTGAGCCGGCGGACCGGCCGGTCGGACACCGACCGGCCCGCGCGCGTCACGGGCCGCCTGACCGGGATTACCGGTATGTGCGGTTAGCGTCGTCGGGGACAGCCGACGACGGGCACGGAGGACGCGGTGGCCAAGGGACAGGAGCAGGCGGCGCCGGACTCCGTGCTGACGCGGATCGGGCAGGTCGTCATGCTGCACCACGCGGGCGACCGCGAGGAGGCCCGCCACCGCCTCCTCGGCCTGTGGGCGGAGATCGGCGAGCACGGCGACCCGCTGCACCGCTGCACCCTGGCCCACTACCTGGCCGACACCCAGGACGACCCGGGGGACGAACTGGCCTGGGACCTGCGGGCGTTGTCGGCGGCCGAGGAACTCACGGAGGATCGTTCCGGGGGCCGGTCCGGGGACCGGACCGCCGATCGGCCCGAGGGCGCACTCGCCGCCCGCGCCCTCTACCCCTCGCTGCACCTGAACCTGGCCGCCGACTACGACCGCCTCGGCCACCGCGAGGCCGCCCGCCTACACCTGCGGCGCGCCCGCGGCGCGGCCGAGTCCCTCGCCCCCGACCGCTACGGCGAGGGCGTACGCGCGGCCATCGGCCGACTGGAGCTGCGGCTCGGCGGCACCGGCCCCACCACGGACGGGCCGCCGGAGCGGCCCGACGGGCGGTGGGGGCCACCGCGGCAGCGGCCGTAGCCCGGCCCGCCGCGCCACGCGTGCCCGCTCAGTGGCCGTACGCCTGCTCGCAGATGACCGCCTCGGGGCTGCCCGGTCGCCAGCCGCCGTACTGCTTGCCGAGCGAGCACACGTCGGCGTTCTCGCCGGTGTCCCGGCCGGTCGGCCGGGGCACGTCGGGGACCTCGACGCGAGATCGCTCCCGGCCCCGCTCCCGCTCCGGTGTCCCGGGGTGCGCGGTCCGAGGTCGTTGTTCCGGACGGGCGCGGGTGGCGGGGGGTTTCCGCTGCGGTGGGGCCGCCTCCGGGGACGCCGTACGGCGTGGCTCGCCGGAGGCGTGGCCCGGGGTCCGGGAGGGGCCGATCATCTCCAGCGCCTCACGGGCCGGGGCCTGCACGACCCGAGGCTCGGACGGGCCGTCCGGGCGCGGCGCCGAGGAGCGGGCGCCCGCCGCCGACGGGTCGGCCGCGGCCGGGCCCTGGACCGTCGTACAGCCGGTCAGGGCCGAGACCGCCACGGTCACCAGGAGCGTTGCGGTGGTCGTCGTTCGATGCACCCGCGCCACTCTGCTGGGTCGCGCCCCGTGCACGGCGCCGGACAAGCGGAGGTTGCCCCGCACGGGTGGTCTCCGGCCCCGTACGGAGGCCCCGGGGCCGCCGAGGGTGACGTCAGTCGCCCGTGGCGCCGTCGAGGCTCTCGCGGATCAGATCGGCGTGCCCGTTGTGGCGGGCGTACTCCTCGATCATGTGGGTGTGGATCCAGCGCAGGGTGTAGCGCTCGCCGGTGCGCCGGTGCAGGCCGCGGGTCGGTGCGTCGAGGGGGACGCCGGCCGTGTTGCGCCGGGCGGCCTCGATCTCGGCCTGCCAGGTGGCGTGGGCCTCCTGCCAGGTGTCCGCCTCGGTCAGCAGGAACTCGCCGTCCGGATTCTCGTCGCTGTAGTGGATCGGGTCCGCGTCCTCGTCCGCCAGCACCCTGCGGTACCAGCTCCGCTCCACCTCCGCCATGTGCCGCACCAGTCCCATCAGGGTCAACGTGGACGGGGCCACGGCGGCGGTCCTGAGCTGGGCGTCGGTCAGGCCCTCGCACTTCCACGCGAGGGTCTGCCGGTGGTACTCCAGCCAGCCCTCCAGCATGGTGCGTTCGTCGGCGTCGGCGGCTGGTTCGCGGCGTTCGGTTGTCATCTCGGCATCCTCGCTGATGAAGGCCCCCGCCCACCAGGAGATTTCAGCCGCCCAGCATGCCGCCCAGCACCTCGCGCAGGCCGGCCCGCACCTCGTGGAGGCTCGGCACCTGAGCGTGGAAGGTCCCGGCCACGCAGCTGAACATCAGCCCGTCCGCCCAGGCGACCAGCGACAGCACGTGGCGTGCCGGGTCGGCCGAGCCCATCGCCGTGACGAGGGCGCCGAGTTGCTCACGGAAGCGGGCGCCCGCCGCGTCGAAGTGGGCTCGCAGCTCCGGGCGGCGCGTGGCCTCCAGGGCCAGTTCGTACCGGGCCAGCGTCAGCTCGCGGTTGCGGGTCAGGGCGCGGTGCGTCGCCAGTGCCAGCGCGTCCACCAGCGAGTCCAGGCCGTGGCGCGGGTCCGGCATCTCGTCCAGCCCCAGCACCCGCGCCTCCCGGTCGGCCAGGCGCCGCACCGCCAGTTCCAGGAGGGCCTGCCGGGTCCGGGCCAGGTTGGACGTGGAGCCCTGGGGGAGTCCGGCCGCCTCGTCGACCGCACGGTGCGTGAGCCCGCGCATCCCGCGCTCGGCGAGCAGGGCCAGAGCGGCGTCGGCGACGAGGTCGGCGCGGGAGGCGCCGGCGGGTGGCGCGGTGCGTGGGGTGCTTTCGGACATGGAGATCAACCTACCCGCTTCACTACGGCTGTAGTACAGTCGCGATCGAAGGTTCACTACAGCTGTAGTGGGCGAATGGTGAGTGCGAGGAGGAGCCCTGACACGGACACGGCAGGCCGTCGTGATCGGCGGCGGCATCGGGGGTCTGACCGCGGCGGTGGCCCTGCACCGCCGCGGCCTGCGGGTCACCGTCCTTGAACGCGCCCGCTCGCTCCAGCCGATCGGCGCGGCCATCTCCCTGTCGCCCAACGCCCTGCGCGCCCTGGACGTCATCGGCCTCGGCGACGAGATCCGCGACCTGGCCGCCTGGCAGGGCGACGCGGGCCTGCGCACCCCGGGCGGGCGCTGGATCTCCCGCTCCAGCGCCGAGGCCGCGGCGGCCCGGTTCGGGGGCCCGCTCGTGCTGCTGCACCGGTCCACCCTCATCGACCGGCTGGCGGCGCAACTGCCGCCCGACACCGTCCGCACCGCCGCCGACGCGATGCTCGCCGACCTCGGCGACAGCGACCGGCCGGCCAGGGTGCGCACCCCCGACGGCGAACTGGAGGCGGACCTGGTCGTCGGAGCCGACGGCATCCACTCCTCCGTACGCGGCACGCTGTTCCCGCACCACCCGGGCCCCGTCTACTCCGGCTTCACCACCTGGCGCGTGGTGATCCCGGTGCCCGGCGCCGAGTTCGCCTCCCACGAGACCTGGGGCCGGGGCCGCATCTGGGGCACGCATCCGCTCAAGGACGGCCGGGTCTACGCCTACGCCGCCGCGATCACCCCGGCGGGCGGACACGCGGCCGACGAGAAGGCGGAGCTGCTGCACCGGTACGGCGACTGGCACGACCCGATCCCGGCCGTCCTCGCCGCCGCCCGCCCCGAGGACGTCCTGCGCCACGACGTGCACCACATCGCCGAGCCGCTGCCCGCGTACCACCGAGGCCGGGTCGCCCTGCTGGGGGACGCCGCGCACGCCATGCCGCCGACCCTCGGCCAGGGCGGCAACCAGGCCGTCGAGGACGCGATCGTGCTCGCCCACCACCACGACGACCTCGCCGCCTACACCGCCGCGCGCCTGCCCCGGACGACCGGCGTCGTCCGCCAGGCCGTCAGGGTCGCCCGGCTCAACCTGATGACCAACCGCGCCGGGATCGCCGTACGCGACACCGCTATCGCCGCGCTGTCCAAGGCCGGACCGGCCCTCTTCCTGCGCGGCTTCGACGGCATCGCCGACTGGCGGCCCCCGCAGGAGCCGTATGCTTCCCAGCAGACCCAGGTCGGCGAGCGTTAGAGGAGCACACCCCGTGAAGGTCGGCGTCATCGGACTCGGCGACATCGCGCAGAAGGCCTACCTGCCGGTACTCGCCACGCTGCCCGGGGTCGAACTGCACCTGCAGACCCGCACCCCCGCGACGCTCACCCGCGTCGCCGACGGACTGCGCCTCGCGGACGGGCAGCGCCACGCCGACCTCGACTCACTCCTCGCCGAGGGCCTCGACGCCGCCTTCGTGCACGCGCCGACGGCCGTCCACCCCGAGATCGTGACCCGGCTCCTCGAAGCCGGCGTCCCGGCCTACGTCGACAAGCCGCTCGCCTACGAACTCGCCGACTCCGAGCGCCTGGTGACCCTCGCCGAGGAACGCGGCACCAGCCTCGCCGTCGGCTTCAACCGGCGCCACGCCCCCGGGTACGCGCAGTGCGCCGAGCACCCGCGCGAGCTGATCCTCATGCAGAAGAACCGCATAGGCCTGCCCGAGGAACCGCGCACGATGATCCTCGACGACTTCATCCACGTCGTCGACACGCTGCGCTTCCTGGCGCCGGGACCGGTCGACGACGTGACGGTCCGCGCCCGTGTCCAGGACGGCCTGCTCCACCACGTCGTGCTCCAGCTCGCCGGGGACGGCTTCACCGCGCTCGGCGTCATGAACCGGCTCAGCGGCTCGGCGGAGGAGATCCTCGAGGTGTCCGGCCAGGACACCAAGCGCCAGGTGGTCAACCTCGCCGAGGTGATCGACCACAAGGGCCAGCCGACCGTGCGGCGGCGTGGTGACTGGGTCCCGGTGGCCCGCCAGCGCGGCATCGAGCAGGCGGTGCTCGCCTTCCTCGACGCCGTGCGCGCCGGCAAGGTGCTCAGCGCCCGGGACGCGCTCGAGACCCATGAGCTGTGCGAGCGGGTGGTGCGGGCGGTGGCGGAGCGCTCCGCCTGAGCCGCACCGCCCGTACACCCTCGGCGGCGGCCCAGCCCGCGAGGATCAGCAGCGCCGCGTGCGGTGTCCAGTCGCCGTAGCGGACGTACGGCGTGCTGCCGTGCGTGAGCGGCACCTCGTACACCCGCGACGCGCTCGCGTCGGTGCCGAGCCACGACCCGATCCGGGCGCCGTTCGCGTCGTAGACGGCGGAGACGCCGGTCAGGGTCGCGTGCACCATCGGGCGGCCGGTCTCGGCGGCGCGCAGTGCGGCGAGCGAGGCGTGCTGCTCGGGCGCCCAGGTGTGCTGGAAGGTCGACGTCGACGACTGGGCGAGCAGCACCTCGGCGCCGTCGGCGGCGAGCCGGCGGCTCATGTCGGGGAACGCGCTCTCGAAGCACACCATCGGGCCGATCCGCAGCCCGTCCCCGGCGTCCATCACCACCTGCTCGGAGCCCCGCCTGCGGTCCTCGCCCGCCGCCTCGCCGACGGAGGTGGCCCAGCCGAGCAGTGAGCGGGCCGGGACGTACTCGCCGAACGGGACCAGCCGCATCTTGTCGTACCGCTCACCGGTCGGGCCGTCGGGGCCGACGAGCACCGAACTCTTGTAGATGCCGGGCTTGTCGGAGCGCCGCGCGTCCACGTTGACCAGGATGTCCGCGCCGGTCTCCCGCGACAGCGCCGTGAGCCGGCGTGCCAGGTCGGGCCGGTCGTCCAGGTCGAAGCCGACGCTGCTCTCGCCCCAGACGATCAGGTCGAGGTCCCGGTCGGCGAGCCGGCGGGTCAGTTCCTCCTCGCGGTCGAAGCGCCGGTCGGCACTGTCCCGGCCGGCGACGATGCCGGGCTGCACGACGGCGATCGCGACCCGCTCGTCGGCATCGGGGCGCGGTGACCAGGCCCAGGCCGCGGAGGTGGCGGCGGCGGTGGCGACCAGCCCGGCCAGTGCGGGCACCCGGGCCCGGCGGACGGCGACGAGCACGGCGACGGCGACGTTGACGGCCACCACCAGGAAGCTCAGCAGCCACACCCCGCCCACCGAGGCGAGCCGCAGCGCCGGCGCCACCTGCCACTGACTCGCGCCGAGGACGCCCCAGGGGCCGCCGAGCCCCTCCCAGGAACGGACCAGCTCCACCGCCAGCCAGCCCGACGGCAGTACCACGAGCGACGCGGCGACCCCGCGGACCGAGGGTGTCCCGCCCAGCAGCCGGCGCACCAGCCAGCCCCACGGCGCCCACAGCGCGCCGAGCAGCGCGGCGATGACGAACGTGAACACATGCAGGTTGGGCAGCAGCCAGTGATGCATGGCCAGCATGAACCCGAAGCCGCCGCACCACCCGTCGTACGCCGCCCGCTTCCAGGTCGGCGCGGTACGGGCCAGCAGCAGCCAGGGCACCAGGGCGACCCAGGCCCACCACCACAGGGCCGGCCCCGGAAAGGCGAGCACGGGCAGCGCGCCGGCGACCGCGGCGCCGGCCGAGCGCCGCCACGTGGAGGCGAGCCGGCGGTCGAGCGTCTTCATAGGCGCCTCCCTACCCCGTGGTCTCTTCAGTGTGCGCGCTCGACGAGGGCGGATTGCAGTTGATCACATCGGATGTCCGGGTCCGGGGAAGCGTGGCCTCGCCTAAGATGATCGATGATCGATCAAAGCGACAGGCGACAGCGCCCCTCGCTCCCACGACGATCTTCTGCTGGAGGTACTCATGAAGCGTCCCATCACGGTGGTCACCGGCGGCAGCCGGGGGATCGGGGCAGCGGCCTGCCTGCGGCTCGCGGCCGACGGGCACGACGTCGTCGTGGGCTACGTACGGGACTCGGCGGCGGCCGAGGCGGTCGTCGCGGGGGTCCGCGAGGCCGGCGGCCGCGGTCTCGCGGTCCGGGCGGACACGTCGGTCGAGGCCGACGTCGAGCGGCTCTTCGACGTCGCGGAGGAGCGGCTGGGGCCGGTGACGGGGCTGGTGAACAACGCGGCGGTGACCGGGCCGCTGGGGCGGCTCGCCGACAGCGACACCGCGAACCTGCGCCGGGTCCTCGACGTCAATCTGCTGGGTGCGCTGCTGTGCGCCCGGCGTGCGGCGCAGCTGATGACCGCGCGGGGAGGCGGCGCGATCGTGAACGTCTCGTCGGGTGCCGCGACCATCGGCAGCCCCGGCGAGTATGTGCACTACGCGGCGAGCAAGGCGGGCGTCGACGCCCTGACCCTGGGCCTGGCCAAGGAACTCGGCCCGGACGGTGTCCGCGTCAACGCGGTCGCCCCCGGGGTCGTCGACACCGAGATGCACGCGGCGATGGGCGACCCGGAGCGTGCCCGGCGGATGGGGGCCGCGGTTCCGCTGGGCCGGGCGGGACGGGCGGAGGAGATCGCCGCGGCGATCGCCTGGCTGATGTCGCCGGACGCGTCGTACACGACGGGGACGGTACTCAGGGTGGCCGGCGGGCGCTGACCGCCCCGGCAGGTCAGGCCGCCTCGATGACCTCGCCGCGGATCGCGGTCGCCCACTCGACCACCAGCAACTCGTACTCCACACGCTCCTGCGCCGACAGGGTCCCGCCCGCACGCCGCCACAGCGCACGGATCTGATCGTTCAGCTCCGCGGCGGACCGCACGAAACCAGGAGTCACGGAATTGGGGGACATGCGGACAAGCCTAGGGGCAAGCACTGACAGTGCGCTACCGGACGGCTACAGAAGCGGTCGCGGTCAGCCGGCCGACTCCGCGGCGTGCGGGCTGAGGGCACCCGTCGCGACCAGGGCGATGATGACGATGCCGAGCGCGATGCGGTACCAGACGAACGGCATGAAGCTCTTGGTCGAGATGAACTTCATGAACCAGGCGATGACCGCGTACCCGGTGGCGAAGGCGATGACGGTCGCGAACAGCGTCGGCCCCCAGGAGACGTGGTCGCTCTCCATCGCGTCCGTGAGCTCGAACAGGCCGGAGGCGAGCACCGCCGGGATCGCGAGCAGGAACGAGTACCGGGCCGCCGCCTCGCGGCGGTAGCCCATGAAGAGGCCGCCGCTGATGGTCGCCCCGGAGCGGGAGACGCCGGGGATGAGGGCCGCGGCCTGGCAGAGGCCGTAGATCAGGCCGTCGCGGACGCTCAGGTTCTCCAGTTCCTTGCGCTGCTTGGGCGCGCGGTGCCGGCCGCCCTTCTCGTCCCGCGCGGCCATCCGGTCCGCGATGCCGATGATCACACCGACGACGATGAGCATGGTCGCCGTGATCCGCAGGTCGCGGAACGGGCCCTCGATCTGGTCCTTCAGCGTCAGGCCGAGCACGCCGATCGGGATCGAGCCGACGATCACGAGCCAGCCCATGCGCGCGTCGGGGTTGTGGCGCATCGACTTGTCGGTGAGCGACCGTGTCCACGCCGAGATGATCCGCCCGATGTCCTTGCGGAAGTAGATGAGCACGGCGGCCTCGGTGCCGATCTGGGTGATCGCCGTGAAGGCCGCGCCCGGGTCGTGCCAGCCGGAGAACGCCGCGGTCAGGCGCAGGTGCGCGCTGGAGGACACGGGGAGGAACTCGGTCAGCCCCTGGACGAGTCCGAGGATGAGTGATTCAAACCAAGACATGAGGTTACGGGGTCCAAGTGCCGATCGAGAAACGGGCGACGGGCACGCCGAAGCACCGTGTGCGGTGATCGGGATCAGGCGTGCCGAGGGGCAGCGTAGCGCCCCAAAGTGAAGATCAGCCCACAGGGGTGGAGGGGCCCCTAGGCCGCCGTCGGGCCTGTCACCGTCCAGCCAGGGGCCTGCGGATGGGCGGTCAGGTCCTCGTGCCGGACGGTGTCGCCGCAGGCCCGGCAGGTCACCTGCGGGACGAGTTCGCTGCCGCAGGCGTGCTCGATCACCATGGGGCGGTCGTCGTCCGCGCGCAGGTGCCGGTCGCCCCATTCCATGAGGGTCATCAGGACCGGCTCCAGCTCAAGGCCCGCCCTGGTGGGCCGGTACTCGAAGCGCTGCGGGCGTTCGCTGTACGGCTGCCGGGTCAGGATCCCCGCGTCGACGAGCCGCCGCAGCCGGGTGGCGAGGATGTCGCGCGGGGCGCCGATGTTGCGCACCAGCTGGTCGAAGCGACCGTTGCCGAGACACACCTCGCGCAGCACGAGCAGGGAGTACTTCTCGCCGACGAGCGCCAGGGCGTCGGCGATCGAGCAGGGGCGCGGGTTCTTGGAGGCGGCGGCCATGACGTCAGTCTAAGTGAGGGTTTGTTTTTCCAACTCGCAGAGCTATGGTGAGTCCAGATTTCCTACTCACTGGTGATCGCCGGCCATCGGAGGTCCGCACCATGCGTGACGCAGTCGTCGTCGAAGCCGTACGCACCCCCATGGGCAAGGGCAGGCCGAACGGCGCCCTCGCGCACGTCCATCCCGTGGAGCTCCTCGCGCACACGCTGCGCACCCTCGTCGAGCGGTCGGGTCTCGACCCGGTGCTGATCGACGACGTCATCGGCGGCACCGTCGACCAGGTCGGCGAGCAGGCCATGAACACCACCCGCTACGCCCTCCTGTCGGCCGGCTTCCCCGAGTCCGTCCCCGCGACCACCGTGGACCGCCAGTGCGGCTCCTCCCAGCAGGCCGTCCACTTCGCCGCGCAGGGCGTCATGGCCGGGGCGTACGACCTCGTGGTCGCCTGCGGGGTCGAGTCGATGAGCCGGGTGCCGATGTGGTCCAACGTGCCGCCCGGCGCGGACCCCTTCGGCCCCGGCGTCGCCGCCCGCTACCCCGAGGGGCTCGTCCCGCAGGGCGTCAGCGCCGAGCTGATCGCCGCCAAGTGGTCGCTCACCCGGGAGCGGATGGACACCTTCGCCGTCGCCTCCCACCACAAGGCCGCCGAGGCCTGGGACAGCGGCCGCTTCGACGCCGAGATCGCGCCCCTCGACGGCGTCTCGCGCGACGAGTGCGTACGTCCCGCCAGCAGCGTCGAGGTCCTCGCCGGCCTCAAGTCCGCCTATCACGACCCGGCCTTCGCCGAGCGCTTCCCGCAGATCGAGTGGAACGTCACCGCGGGCAACGCCAGCCCGGTCAACGACGGCGCCTCGGCCGTGCTGATCACGTCGAGCGAGACCGCCGCCCGACTCGGCCTGCGCCCGCTGGCCCGCCTGCACAGCTTCGCGGTCACCGGCTCCGACCCGCTGCTGATGCTGACGGGCGTGATACCGGCCACCGAGAAGGTGCTGCGCAGGGCGTCGCTCTCCCTCGGCGACATCGACCTGTTCGAGGTCAACGAGGCCTTCGCGAGCGTGGTGCTGGCCTGGCAGCAGGAGACCGGCGCCGACCTCGACCGGGTGAACGTGCACGGCGGGGCGATCGCCCTCGGCCACCCCCTGGGCGCGAGCGGCACCCGGCTCACCACGACGCTCGTCCACGCCCTGCACGAGCGCGGCGCCCGCTACGGCCTGCAGACGATGTGCGAGGCGGGCGGACTCGCCAACGCGATGGTCCTGGAGGCGCTGTAACGCCCCGTCAGCGCCCGCGCAGCTGGTTCCGCTTGCGCCAGGCCACCACGGCGCCCGCCAGCCCCGGCAGGGCGATGCAGGCCAGCGCGATCAGGAAGGCGGGGGAGGTCGGTGTCGAGGCGCGGGCACCGGCGACGACGTAGGCGGCGGTGTTGGGGATCGAGCCCAGCGCGGTCGCCAGCAGGAAGGGCAGCAGGCCCATGCGGGAGACGGCCGCGCAGTAGTTGGCGGCGGCGAACGGCACCCCGGGGAACAGCCGCGCCGCCAGCATCGAGCGGAAACCGTGCCGGCTGAGCTGCCCGTCCGCGGCCTTCAGCCACTTGCCCCGCAGCAGCGGGCGCAGCGCCTCCTGGCCCAGCATCCGGCCGAGGCAGAAGGCGATTCCGGCGCCGAGCACCGTCCCCGCGAGCGCCGAGGCGAGGCCCAGCTGGGAACCGAACAGGGCACCCGCGGCCAGGTTCAGCAGCGGACGCGGCACGAAGGCGACGGTGCACAGCCCGTACGCCACCGCGTACGCGACCGCCGCCGCGGCACCCCCGAGCTGCGGCGGCCAGCCGTTGGTCAGCAACTGCTGCGGCTGGAACAGCAGAACGGCGGTCGCGGCCGACGCGAGCAGGGCGACGAGCAGGGAGAAGCGGGACCACGGAGAGAGCAGGACTCTCGTCACGCGGGCGGCGAAGCCGGTCGGTGCGGCCGGCCCGGCGGCGGTGGCGACGGCGAGCTCCGTTGCTGCGGTCCGGGGAGAGACCGTGGCGGTGCCCCCAGAGCGGGTGGTGGCATCGAACATCCGGTGACACTAACCGACAAATGTGTGTGATCGCCGTATGGTGCGTCTCATGAGCGTCACAGCCAAGGGAATTCCGGACGTGCCGCGCAGCCCGCTCGCCGACACCGTCGTGGAGCGGCTCACCGCCGTGTACGCCGCCGCGGCGGATCCCGAGCGGGCCGTGGCCCTGCGGGCGTACATGAAGGACGTGGCGCCTTTCCTGGGTCTGACCTCCCCTGTTCGCCGCAGCCTGTCCCGCACCGTCCTGGAAGGTCTGCCCCGCCCGGGCGAGTCGGACTGCGCCGCGGTCGCGCTGCGCTGCTGGCGGCTGCCCGAGCGCGAGTACCACTACTTCGCCGTCGATCTCCTGCGCCGGTATGTGACGCATTGCTCTTCCGGTTTCCTGCCCGTGGTCCGGCATCTGCTCACCACGGTGCCGTGGTGGGACACCGTCGACCTGCTCTCCGCGCACGTCGTCGGAGGGCTGGTCGCGGCCGACCGCGACCTCACGGCCGACATGGACGCCTGGAGCGCGGACGAGGACCGGTGGCTGGTCCGCGCGGCCCTGCTCCACCAACTGCGCTACAGGGAACGCACCGACACCGACCGCCTCTTCGGCTACTGCCTGCACCAGTCGGGCCACGGCGACTTCTTCGTCCGCAAGGCCATCGGCTGGTGCCTGCGCGAGTACGCCAAGACCGAC
This sequence comes from Streptomyces sp. BB1-1-1, assembly GCF_031597775.1. NCBI lineage: Bacteria > Bacillati > Actinomycetota > Actinomycetes > Kitasatosporales > Streptomycetaceae > Streptomyces > Streptomyces sp. BB1-1-1. Next base: position 7,199,442 of record NZ_CP134203.1, read on the forward strand.
CCGGACGCCGTACGCGCCTTCGTGACCGAGCACCGGCAACGCCTCGCGCCGCTGTCCGTGCGGGAGGCGCTGCGCAACATCGGGCCATAGGAGGCGGAGCCGGTACTCGAACTACCGGTACTCGAACTCCCGTGCCATAAAAAACCATTCGACGTGGGACAAAGCGTCGGCGAGGATCGGCGTCATGTTCCGGTACGCCTTCCACCTCGCAGCATCCGCGGTCGCGGATGCCCCGAAGGCTGCCGCCCCCTTCTCCAAGGCCGCGACGGCCGCAGTCGACGGCGCCCGAAGCTGACCCTCCCCGGATCGTCCGGCGGACCCCGCAGGGGGAGGGTCGGCCGGCCCCAGGGGTCCCCACCACCGCCACGAGGCTTCGAGGTACCGCCATGTCCAAGACGGCGTACGTCCGCACCAAACCGCATCTGAACATCGGCACGATGGGCCATGTCGACCACGGCAAGACCACCCTGACCGCCGCCATCACCAAGGTGCTCGCCGAGCGCGGCGCCGGCAGCACCACCCAGTACGTCTCGTTCGACCGCATCGACCGCGCCCCGGAGGAGGCGGCGCGCGGCATCACCATCAACATCGCGCACGTCGAGTACGAGACCGACACCCGGCACTACGCGCACGTCGACATGCCGGGTCACGCCGACTACGTCAAGAACATGGTCACCGGCGCCGCCCAGCTCGACGGGGCGATCCTCGTCGTCTCCGCGCTGGACGGGATCATGCCGCAGACCGCCGAACACGTCCTGCTCGCCCGGCAGGTGGGCGTCGACCACATCGTGGTCGCGCTCAACAAGGCGGACGCGGGGGATGAGGAACTGACCGACCTGGTCGAGCTGGAGGTGCGGGACCTGCTCACCGCGCACGGCTACGGCGGCGACGCCGTGCCCGTCGTACGGGTCTCGGGGCTGAAGGCGCTGGAGGGCGACCCGCGGTGGACGGCGTCCGTCGAGGCGCTGCTCGACGCCGTGGACACGTACGTACCCATGCCCGAGCGGTATCTGGACGCGCCGTTCCTGCTGTCGGTGGAGAACGTGCTCACCATCACCGGCCGCGGAACCGTCGTCACCGGCGCCGTCGAACGCGGCACCGTCCACGTCGGCGACCGGGTCGAGGTGCTCGGGGCGTCCGTCGAGACGGTCGTCACCGGCCTGGAGACCTTCGGCAAGCCGATGGACGAGGCCCAGGCCGGGGACAACGTGGCGCTGCTGCTGCGCGGTGTCGCCCGCGACACGGTGCGTCGCGGCCATGTGGTCGCCGCACCCGGCAGTGTCGTGCCCGCGCGGCGCTTCTCGGCGCGGGTGTACGTGCTGTCGGCGCGGGAGGGCGGGCGTTCGACGCCGGTCGCCACGGGGTATCGGCCGCAGTTCTACATCCGTACGGCTGATGTCGTCGGAGACGTCGACCTCGGCGAGGTGGCGGTGGCGCGGCCCGGCGACACCGTCACGATGACGGTCGAGCTGGGCCGGGACGTGCCGCTGGAGACGGGGCTCGGGTTCGCCATCCGTGAGGGCGGCCGGACCGTGGGGGCGGGAACCGTGACCACGGTGGGGTGAGTGCCCCTGGCCGTGCGTGGGGGACCGCGGGGCCCGTGGTGGCTGGTCGCGCCCACGCGGCGGAGCCGCATATCGATGCAGCCCCGCGCCCCTACGGGGGCGCTTCGCACAGGCACAATGAAGAGGTGAAGGAAGCCATACCGCTCAGCCGCGTCACGGACCACGGCACCGCCAAGCTCATGCCCGACGTCGACCGGAAGCGGGCCTGGCTGCTCACCGTCGACGGGGCGCCGCAGTCGTACGTCGACCTGGACGAGCCGGCGCACCTGGAGTTCGAGTACACGCGCCGGCTCGGCCACGTCCTGGACACGGTCGCCGAGCCGGGGCGCGCCCTGGACGTGCTGCACCTCGGCGGGGGCGCGTTCACCCTGCCCCGGTACCTGGCCGCCACCCGGCCCGGCTCCCGCCAGGACGTCGTGGAGGCCGACCGGGGGCTGCTGGACCTGGTCGCCGAGCACCTGCCGCTGCCGGACGGCGCGGGCATCACCGCGCACGGCGCCGACGCCCGCGCCTGGCTGGAGGCCGCACCCGCGGACTCGGCCGACGTCCTGGTCGCCGATGTCTTCGGAGGCTCACGGGTGCCCGCGCACCTGACCTCCGTCGCCTACGCCCGGGAGGCGGCGCGGGTCCTGCGCGCCGACGGCGTGTACGTGGCCAACCTGGCCGACTCCGCGCCGTTCCCCTTCCTGCGCCCGCAACTGGCCGGGTTCGCCACGCTCTTCGAGGAGCTGGCGCTGATCGCCGAACCGGGGGTGCTGCGCGGACGCCGCTTCGGCAACGCCGTCCTCGTCGCCGCGCACCGGCCGATCGACACGGCCGCGCTGGCCCGGCGCACCGCCGCCGACGCCTTCCCGGCCAGGGTCGAGCACGGGCCCGCGCTGCGGAACCTCATCGGCGACGCGCGGCCGGTGCGCGACGAGGACGCCGTACCGTCGCCCGAGCCTCCCGCCGGGGCGTTCGGCATCGGCTGAGCGGTGTGCGGCGCCGCGCGCCTACGAGTCGGTCGGCGGTTCCTCGGTGAGGCGCACGGTGCTCAGGATCTTCTGGATCGTCGCCTCCGGGACCTCCTCGTCGACGCCCTTGGCGCCGTACAGGTTCCAGGTGACGAAGTCGCCCGCGCTGTTCTTGAAGGCGAAGGTGATCGCCTTGCCCTCGCTGTCGCACTTCCCCTTCTGGGGCGTGCCCTGCGAGTACGCCGTGATGACGCTGCCCTTGATGCCGGACGTCGTGGTGTACGCCTTCGGCTTGCCGTACTTCACGCTCTTCTTGTCCGGCTGGGTGTAACCGCCGAAGATCCACCAGGGCACCCGCGTCTCGGCCGCCATGTCGGTGTCCTTGGCGCCGCTCTCACCGCGGGTACCGGTGGTGGCGAGGGCGGTGCTCTCCTTGCGGCCGTCCTTGTTCTCGTCTGTCGTGCACCACTCGGACTTCAGGTAGGCCGGGGCGGTGACCGTGGTGCGGTCGGTCTTGCCCTTCTCCTCCCACTCGAAGCCGACGCTGGTGTCGGTGCTGTCGATCTCCCAGTCGGCGGGCACGTCGAACATGGTGCCGAAGCGCGGGTTGGCGACGACCTTCCAGCCGTCGATGGTCGCCTTCAGCCCGTCGCCGCCCCGCGGGTTGTCCTCGTCGCCGGACGCGCTCGGGTCCGTGGACGGGGTCTCGGACTTGTCCGCGGACGCGCTCGCGGACGGCTTCTTGTCCTTGCCGTCGTCCGCCTGGTCGTCCTTGTCACCGCCCAGCACCAGGAACCCGGTGACACCGGCGGCCACCACCACGGCGAGCGCCGCGACGATCGCGACCACCTTCGTCCGGTTGCCGCCACCGCCACCCCCCGGGGACGGCTGCGGAGCCCCGGGGGGCTGCGGAGCACCCCACTGCTGCTGCCCGTACGCGCCGGGCTGCTGCTGTTGCTGGTAGCCGGGCTGCTGATACGGATTCGGCTGCTGGTACCCCGGCTGCTGATACGGATTGTTCTGCGGGTTCTGCTCGCCCCCGGGCGGCTGCTGTCCTGGCCACATGAGAGGTCACCCTAATGCCGCCCAGGACACGATTCGGTCACCGGCCCTTGTCAGGGACGTACCGAAGTCGTGAACGTGCGTCCGTCAGGAGTCCGCCGGCGTGAACTCCCTGACGGTGGCGAGGATCTTCCGGACGGTGGCGTCCGGAACCTCGTCGCCGACGCCCGCGGCGCCGAAGAACGACCAGGAGACGAGGTCGCCGTCGGCGGCTTCGAAGGCGAACGTCGTCGCCTTGCCGTCCACGTCGCACTTGCCCTTCTTCTCGACCCCGGACGAACGGGAGGTGGCGACGCTGCCCTTGATGCCGGAGGCGGTGGTGAAGGAGGTCACCGGTCCGGTCGTGACCTTGTCGCGGGCCGGCTGGGCGAAGGCTCCGTAGACCCAGGCCGCCGAGTCGTTCCGGGCGATCTCCTCGGTGCCGCGCGCACCGTTGTTGCCGCGTGTGCCGGCGCTCGCCAGCGGTGTGTCATCGACCCAGCCGTCCCGGTCGCTGTCCGCGGAGCACCACTTCTCCTCGAGGACGGCCGGGGCGTTCATGGCGACCAGGGGCTTCTCCTCCGGGTCGTCGTCCTCCGCGACGTAGGTGACCCAGGTGGGCGACTGCGGTACCCAGGAGGACGGTACGTCGAAGGCGATGCCGTCGTCGGGGTTGGCCACGACGCGCCAGCCCGCGACGGTCGGCTTCGGGCCGTCGTCCCCGCCCCGCGGATCGTCGGCGGCCGACGCGGATGCCGAAGAGGAGGAGGTGGTGGTGGGGCCGGGCTCGGCCCGACCCTCCTCGTCCCCGCCCAGAAGGACGGCCCCGGTCACGGCGGCGGCCACCACGACGGCCGCGGCGGCGACGAGGGCAACGAGCTTCGTAGGGCCGCCGGGACCCCGTCCGGGCGGCGGGGCGGCCGTGGCCGTGGGCGCGTTCCAGGAGGCGGGTCGCTGCCCGGCGTACGGCGGTTGCTGCTGGTAGCCGGGCTGCTGGTACGGGTTGGGCTGCCGCGGGTCCGGGCCGCCGGCGGCGGGCTGCTCTCCTGGCCACATGGGCGGCAAGCATACGGCGATCATGGCGGATACCTGGCCCCAGGATGCTACTCATGGGTAACCTGCTGCCATGAGCGCAGATCAGATGTCGATCGGCGAGTTGCTCGCCGCCACGGTGCCGATGGTCCGGACCCTGAACCTCGAGTACCTGGAGACCACCCCGGAGAAGGCCGTACTGGCCCTCCCGGACCAGAGCGAGTACCGCAACCACGTCGGCGGACCGCACGCCGGAGCCATGTTCACGCTGGGCGAGTCGGCCAGCGGCGCGATCGTGCTCGCCGCCTTCGGCGACCAGCTCTCGCGGGCGGTGCCGCTGCCGGTCACCGCGGAGATCGCCTTCAAGAAGATCGCGCTCGGCCCGGTCACGGCCACCGCGACACTCGGCCGCCCCGTCGCCGAGGTCGTCGCGGAGCTGGACGAGGGCAGCCGCCCCGAGTTCCCGGTGAGCGTCGCCATCCAGCGCGAGGACGGTGCCGTGACCAGTGAGATGACCGTCATATGGACCCTGCGTCCCAACAGCTGACGCCCGTCGAAGCGGTAGGCTTCCCGGGTCGCCTCGTTCGAGGCGACCCGGGAAGCGGCGCGAGACCCACCCGGAACGCATCAGGGACGCGAATCGGAGGGTCTGGCCTTGCACGTCCAGGAGTGGCTCGACACGGTGCCCGCGGCGGCCGTCTACGCCGTCGTCGGACTGGTCATCGGTCTGGAGAGCCTGGGCATCCCCTTGCCGGGCGAGATCATCCTGGTCTCGGCGGCCCTGCTGTCCTCCCAGCACGGCGCCGTCGACCCGCTGGTCCTGGGCGCCTGTGCCAGCGCGGGCGCGGTGATCGGCGACTCCATCGGGTACGCCATCGGCCGCAAGGGAGGCCGGCCGCTCCTGGCCTGGCTGGGCGGGAAATTCCCCAGGCACTTCAGCGAAGGGCACATCGCCACCGCCGAACGGTCCTTCCAGAAGTGGGGCATGTGGGCCGTGTTCTTCGGCCGCTTCGTCGCCCTGCTCCGGATCTTCGCGGGCCCGCTGGCCGGCGTGCTGCGGATGCCGTACTGGAAGTTCCTGATCGCCAACGTCCTCGGCGGCATCGTCTGGGCGGGCGGCACCACCGCCGTCATCTACTACGTCGGTGTCGTCGCCGAGTCCTGGCTCAAGCGCTTCTCCTGGCTGGGCCTGGTGGTGGCCGTGGGCATCGGCGTCGCGTCGATGCTGGTCCTGAAGCGCAAGGCGAAGAAGGCCCAGCCCCTCCCCGCCGCCGAGTAGAAGCGCCCCCGAAGGGGCGCGGGGAACTGCGCGACCAGCCACCTACAACCCGCGGACGGCCTTCTACAGACCGCCCCCCACCGCTCCCCGATGCTCCACGGCCAGCGCCGCGTACATCGTGCCGTTCAGCGTGACTCCCTGACGCTCCTCCTCCGTCAGTTCCCGCCTCACCTTCGCCGGCACTCCCGCGACCAGCGAGCCCGGCGGCACCTCCATCCCCTGGGGCACCAACGCCTGCGCCGCGACCAGCGACCCGGCGCCGATCACCGCGCCGTTGAGGACCGTGGCGCCCATGCCGATCAGGCAGTCGTCCTCGACGGTCGCGCCGTGCACCACGGCGTTGTGCCCGATGGAGACGCGCTCGCCGACGGTGACGGGGAACCCGGGGTCGGCGTGGAGCGTGCAGTTGTCCTGGACGTTGCTGCTCGCGCCGACGGAGATCCGCTCGACGTCGCCGCGCAGCACCGCGCCGTACCAGACGCTCGCTCCCGCGTGGAGCGTCACGTCCCCGATGACCGAGGACGTCGGCGCCACGAAGGCCTCCGCGTCCACCTTCGGATCCTTGCCGCCGATGCCCGTGATCAGCGCCTGCTGCGTCATCATCGCCTCCTGCTCGGGTGATGTACGGCACCGTACGCCACCCGGTGGGGTGAAGATCACAGGCCTCCGAAGTCATGGCCGCACCGCGTGCCGACTACCGTGAGCGGGTGCCGAAGCGCAAGAACACGTATCCGTCCTGGCGGAGCCGCCTCGCGCAGCGGGCCGTCCACGCCGGCTGGGCCTGGGTGCAGCGCACCGGCTCCGTCACCGCCGCACACCCCGGACGCTTCCGCTTCGGGGCGCTGGGCACGGGCACCCGGCTCGCCTTCCCGCTCGGCACGGTCTTCGGCGAGCCCTGGATCCACGTCGGCGCCCACTGCATCATCGGCGAGCAGGTGACCCTGACCGCCGGACTCATGCCCGACCTCGACCTCGGCCCCGAGCCCATCCTGCGCATCGGCGACGGAGTGGTCCTCGGCCGCGGCAGCCACGTCATCGCGGACACCACGGTCACCATCGGCAGCGACTGCTACTTCGGCCCGTACGTCTACGTCACCTCCACCAACCACTCCTACGACGACCCGCACCAGCCCATCGGCAAGCAGTGGCCCCGGATGGACCCGGTGGAGATCGGTTCCGGCTGCTGGATCGGCACCGGCGCGGTGATCCTGCCCGGCGCGCGGATCGGGCGGAACGTGGTGGTCGCCGCCGGTGCCGTGGTCCGGGGCACGGTCCCCGACCACGCCGTGGTGGCGGGCGCGCCGGCCCGTGTCGTACGGCGCTGGACGCCCGGCGAGGGCTGGCAGCCGCCGCTGCGGACGCCGGCTCCGGTGCCGATCCCCGACGGGGTCACGCCGGGACAGCTGCGGGCGCTGTCGAAGCTGGACGACGAGGCGGTGGCCCGGCTCGCCGAGCTGGACGACCGGGCGGAAGGGGCGGGCAGGCTCGCGGAGCCGGCCGCCGAGAGCTGACAGCGGCGGACTCGGTGCCGCCCGTTCGCCGACACGCCTGTATGCCGGGACGCCCGTACGCCGAGACGACCGTTCGCGGTGCCGGGCGCTGTTGTTAGCGTGCGGCCATGCACGCACCCATCGGGAACTTCGACAACGCCACGCCCGCTCCGGACGCCCTCGACGAGCTGACCCGGCCGGTCGCCGACGCCGTACGCCACTGGCGCGGGAGCGTCCCCGCCGACCAGATGGTCTACGTCGACACCGACCCGGAGTGGGCCGACACCGCCACCTTCGTCGAGCACTACGGCCGTGAGTTGCTCGAACAGTCCGCCAACTGCGTGGTGGTCACCGGCAAGCGGGGCGGCGGCACGACGCTGGCCGCCTGTGTGGTGCTCTCCACCACCCGGGTCGACGTCAACGGTGTCGTACGCCGCCACCTCGGCGCGCGCAAGGCCTCCTTCGCCTCGATGGACACGGCGACCGGCGAGACCGGCATGGAGTACGGGGGCATCACCCCGGTCGGCCTGCCCGGCGACTGGCCCGTGCTGGTGGACTCGGCCGTGGTCGACCTGCCGTACGTCCTCGTCGGCAGCGGACGCCGGCGCGGCAAGCTGCTGGTGCCGGGCAAGACCTTCGCGGAGCTGCCGGGAGCCGTGGTACTGGAGGGGCTGGGCGTCGCCTGACCCTTCACGCGGTGGCGTGGTGGACCAGCGCCAGGTGCGGGTCCGTCTCGCCCGGAGCCGGTGCCGGGTCGGCGTGGACCAGGGCGGCGGTGAGCCGCGGGACGGCGTGCAGCAGGGCGTGCTCCGCGTCGACGGCGATGCGATGGGCCTGCCGGACCGTCGCCTCGCCGTCCACCACCAGGGCCACCTCGGCGCGCAGCCGGTGCCCGATCCAGCGCAGCCGCAGCTCACCCACCCCGCGCACGCCGGGCACTTCGGCCAGTACGCGCTCGGCCCGGTCCACCAGCGCCGGATCGACGGCGTCCATCAGGCGCCGGAACACCTCGCGCGCCGCGTCCCGCAGGACCAGCACGATCGCGGCCGTGATCGCCAGCCCGACGACCGGGTCGGCGAGTCGCCATCCCAGCGCCGCGCCGCCCGCGCTCAGCAGCACGGCCAGTGACGTGTAGCCGTCCGTCCGGGCGTGCAGACCGTCGGCGACCAGTGCGGCGGAGCCGATCGACCGGCCCACGCGCATCCGGTAGCGGGCCACCCACTCGTTCCCGGCGAAGCCGACCAGGGCGGCGACGGCCACCGCCGGGACGTGTGCGACCGGGCGCGGGTCGAGCAACCGGTCCACCGCCGTCCACGCCGCCAGGACCGCGGACGCGGCGATCGTCAGCACGATGACGACGCCTGCGAGATCCTCCGCCCGCCCGTAGCCGTACGTGAAGCGCCGGGTGGCCGCGCGCCGGCCCAATACGAAGGCGATGCCCAGCGGTACGGCGGTCAGCGCGTCCGCGGTGTTGTGCACCGTGTCGCCGAGCAGGGCCACCGACCCGGAGACCACCACCACGGCCGCCTGTGCCACCGCCGTCGCGCCGAGCACCGCCAGCGACACCCACAGGGCGCGCAGTCCACGGGCCGAGGACTCCAGCGCCGGGTCCAGCTTGTCGGCGCTCTCGTGGGAGTGCGGGGCGAGACGGTGCGCGAGGCGGCGCCACGGGCGGGTGGGGGAGTGGTGGCCGGGGGTGTGGACATCGTCGTCGTGGTGCTGGTGCTGGTGCTGGTGCTGGTGCTGGTGCTGACGGTGCGGGTCGCTCACGGGGTGCCCCTTCCGGTGGTCCGGTGCGGTGGTGGACTCCCTGCGTCCAACAGACCATTATGTGCGTATGAGCGCACGCATGCACCTGTCACCTGCGGACGATGCGCACCCGCGCACCCCCGGCGAGGAGCAGTTCGCGCTCGCCGCCGAGGTCCTGGCCCTGCTCGGCGACCGCACCCGCCTGACCCTGCTGCACGCCCTGACCGCCGGGGAGGCCGACGTCACCACCCTGACCGAGGCGTGCGGTGCCGCCCGGCCCGCGGTCAGCCAGCACCTGGCCCGGCTGCGGCTCGCGGGGCTCGTGAGCACCCGGAAGGAGGGGCGGCGGGTCGTGTACGCGCTGCGTGACGGGCACCTGCGCCGCCTGGTCGACGAGGCGCTGAACGTGGCCGACCACCGGCTCGGCGACCGGCCGCTCCACGACTGAGAGGGAGTCTCAGCCGCCGGTACGGGCGCCGAGGTACTGCTCGGCGAACGCAGCCGCCGCCACGGGTGAGTCGAACGGGCGCCGCAGCCGGGCCAGCGCGGCGCCCGCGCGGTACGGGTCGCCCGAGGCCGTGCCGTGGTACATCTCCGCGAGCCACTCGGAGAACTCCTGGTAGTCCCACGCCCGGGCGAGACACGTGGCCGAGTAGCCGGACAGGCCGGCGTCGTCGCCCTTCGTGAGGCGGGCGACCAGCCCGTCGCCGAGCAGGAAGGCGTCGTGCAGGGCGAGGTTCAGGCCCATGGCGGCGACGGGGGCGGTGAGGTGGGCCGCGTCCCCGGCCAGGAAGAGGCGACCGTGGGCCATGGGCTCGACGACGTAGCCGTGCATGTCCAGGACGCGTCTCTCGATCAGCCGCCCCTCCTTGAGCGGCGGCGCGCCGACCGCGCCGAGCCGTTCCCGCAACTCCGTCCAGACCCGCTCGTGGGGCCAGTTCTCCGGGGCGTCGCCCGGCGGGCACTGGAGGTAGTAGCGGGTCACCTCGGGGCTGCGCGCCATGTGTCCGGCGAAACCGCGCGGATGCATGCCGAAGACGACACGGTCCGAGGACGGCGGCGCCTCCGCCAGCAGCGCCAGCCGGCCGACGCCGTAGTCGTGGCGTGCGACACGGACGCGATCGGGCGGCAGCGCCGCCCGCGACACCCCGCGCGCACCGTCGCAACCGGCGACGAAGCCGACTTCCACGACGCGCCGTTCACCGGAACCGGGGCACGTGTACGACACCGACGGCCGGCCCGACTCCAGCCCGTGCGGGCCGACGTCCCGTACGCCGAACCGGATCTCCCCGCCCCGCACGTCCGCGTACTCCCGGACCAGGTCCGTCACCAGGAACTGCTGCGGACAGATGAAGTGGTGACGGCCGGTCAGTCCCGTGTACCCGAACCGGTACCGCGCCCCGTCGAACCGGAACTCGCACTCGGTGTGCGCCTGCGCCCGCTCCAACAGGTTCCGCGCCAGTCCGCGCCGTTCCAGCCCGCGTACGGCCCACTCCTCGATGACCCCGGCGCGGGGCCGCCGCTCGATGAACTCCCGGGTCCCGGCCTCCAGGACCAGACAGTCGACGCCCGCCGCGCGCAGGATGTTGCCGACGGTGAGCCCGGCGGGACCGGCGCCCACGACGACGACCGAAAAGCGTTGTGAAACACGTTGCGGCACACGGGAGTTGCCGCGGGCGGAGGCTGCGTTCACCCGGAACATTATGTCGGCGGCACGCGGCCCACGAGAATGCTCCGGGCGGGCCTGCCACGCGGAAAACACCTGGCAGGTCGGTGCCGGCGCGGCTATGCTCCCCGCGATGACTACTCCTCCTGTCTTCAGATTGGGGGACCCGTCCGCGCAAGGTGAGTGCTGATGCTCACTCACACCGCGAACGGGGACTCCCGCCTCTCCTTCTGGCCGCGCGTGCGCGAGTTCGCCGTGCCGCCGTCCATGATCGATGCCGCGACCGCCCGCCGCCGTGCCGGGGACTGGGCCGGGGCGTGCGCCGCCGCGGGCATCGACGTCGACCTCAACCTGCGTTCCGTGGCGCGCACGCACGGCCACGACCTCGCGACCCGCGTCCGGGCCGATCTGCGCCACCTCGCTCCCGACCTGCTGCGCTGGCACATGCCGAGAATCGCTCCGGACGGGCTGCTGCGCCCTGGCCTCACGCTCACCCTGGCGCGGTACGGCATGGCGGGACGCGACGGATCGCCTCCGGTGCATCTGGTGGTCCGGACCCCGCCCGCCCGGGCGGACGGCGGCCAGCGGATCAGCCTGGCCCTGTGGGACGGCTCCGGTCCGGAAACCGGCGTCCCATGGCACCCGCACCCGCGGCCCAACCGGCGGTTCCGGCTCGACCTGCACCGCCACCTGTGGGACGCCCGCCGGACCGATGAACTGCGTGTCCGGTCGGGGGCCGACCTGCCGCCCACTGACGACCCGCCCCGGCGTCCCTACCCACCCGGGACGATGCCTCCAGGGCGCCGCGGTGCCGTCGACCGGTGGGCGGCGGAGGCGGGGCTCCTGCTCCGGGCCGAGGGCTCGCCGGCGGCCGGCACCCACACCGTCACCGTGCGGCTCGGGGCCGGGCGACGGCTGGCCCTGGTGCTGGCCACGGACCGGATCGGCGCCGGTCCGCACCTGCTGCGGATCGACGAGGCGCGCACCGGCGGAGCCGCCTCCGCGCCTCCGCTGCTGCCCGACGCGGCGACCTGGGTGCCACCCGACCTGGAGCTGGTACGCGCCGGTGCGATCGAGGCCGACCGGCTGCATCCGCTGGTCGCCGCCGCGCTGGCACCGGACCGCATGCCGACCGCCGCTTCGTCCCGGGCTCCGTACGCGGACGCGGCGGGACAACCACGGCTCGTGGACTGCCGGGGAGCCCGGCACCGGATCGGCCTCGTCGACGGGGTGCTGGCGGCGCTCGACCACGACCCGGCGGAGATCCGCCGCGAGGAGATGCTGGCCGCGCTGACCGGCACGCCGCTGCCCTGCCTCCAGGTCATCGACGAGGCGCACCGACGTCCGGAGTGCCTCCCCGACATCCGCGAACGCCTCGACCACGGCGACACCACCGGCGCCCTCGCCGTCGTCGAAGCGCTGCTGGGCCCCGCCGCACGCCTGCGCGACGGCGCCCTGCGCGACGAACTCGAGGCCGCCGCGCTGCGGCGGATCACGTACGGGATGTTCCGCGCGGGCCTCGACGGACCCGGTCCGGGGCGCGTCGGTCCGGACCGTCACCGCCCCCGCGTCGGCCGCTCCCACCCGCGCCACGCGACCCGCGCCTGACCCGGGGGGCTTCCCTCCCCGCACCGGCTTCCGCCCACGACGAACTCTCAGGTGATGACATATGACGACTTGTGCACCCTCGGCCCGCGTACCCGCCGCCGGTCCGCCCGCCGCTCCCTCGAATCCCTCCGCTTCCCCCGCTCCCCCGGACCCCGCCGCTTCCCCCGCCGCCCCCTCCCAACTCGACGTCGCCGGTGAGCTGCTGACCCTGCTGCGCGACACGACCACCGAGCCGCGGCCCGACACCCAACTGGAGGCTCTCACCCTGGCCGTGGCCGCCGACCTTCCCGTGCTGCTCTGGGGCGAGCCCGGGATCGGCAAGACCGCGGCCCTGACCCAGCTCGCGGCCGCCCTGGACCTTCCGCTCACCACCGTGATCGCCAGCGTGCACGAGCCGTCCGACTTCTCCGGGCTGCCCGTCGTCGGGGACGATCCCGCGGAACAGGGCGTCCCGATGGCCCCGCCGGACTGGGCGGTGCGCCTCGTACGGGCCGGCCGGGGCCTGCTGTTCCTGGACGAGCTGTCCGCCGCTCCGCCCGCCGTTCAGGCCGCCCTGCTCCGTCTCGTCCTCGAACGGCGGATCGGCGCCCTGCGACTGCCGCCCGGGGTCAGGATCGTGGCCGCCGCCAACCCGCGGTCCTCGGCGGCCGACGGCTGGGAGCTGAGCCCGCCGCTGGCCAACCGGTTCGTCCACCTCCAGTGGACCCACGACCACGACGTCGTCCTCCGGGGTCTCGGCGGGACCTGGCCCCGGGCGACCCTGCCGCGGCTCGATCCGGACGGCCTCCCGGAGGCCGTGCGCTACGCGCGCCGCGCGGTGTGCGAGTTCCTCACCGCCCGCCCCGGTCTGGTGCACCGGCTGCCGAGCGGCGAAACGCGCCGGGGCGGCGCCTGGCCGTCGCCGCGGAGCTGGGAGATGGCCCTGTGCCTGATCGCCTTCGCGACCGCGGCCGACTCCTCCAGGGAGGTGCTGTCCCTGCTGGTGCGCGGCACCGTGGGCGACGGTCCCGGGCTGGAACTGATGGCCGGACTGGACCGGATGGACCTCCCGGACCCCGAGACGCTGCTCGCCGACCCGTCGGGTGCCGTCCTGCCCGAGCGGGGGGACCTGCGCCAGGCCGTGCTCGACGGCGTGGTGGCCGCGGTACGCAAGCACCCCGACAAGTCCCGCTGGGACGCGGCGTGGGCGCTGCTGGCCCGGGCCATGGAGACCGGCGCCCCGGACGTCGTGGTCGTCCCCGCCACCACGCTCGCCAACCTGCGGCAGCAGGACTGGGACGTCCCGGCGTCCATCGACCGTCTCGCCGGAGCCATGGCCCTGTCCCGGCGCGCGGACCGGGCGGCGGATCGAGCGGCGGCGCGGACCACGGGCGCCGCGAAGGCGGCACGATGACATCGGCCGCGTCGATCACGGCGACGAACGCGCAGCCTCCGGCGGACGCGCAGGATCCGGCGAACGCGCAGCCCCCGGCGGACGCCCGGGCTGCGGCTGCGGTTCCGACTCCGGCTCCGGCTCCGGCTCCGGCTCCGGCTCCGACTCCGGCTCCGAGCCCCGCTCCGGCTCCGGCTCCGACTCCGGTGCGGCTCGACCTGGACAAGCTCTTCGCCGCCCGGCTGCAGGCCGCCAGGGCTCGGCCCTACCTGGCCACGGCGCTGTTCGCCCTGCACGTCGTCCCGTCGCGCCGGGTGCCGACGATGGCCGTCGACCGGTACTGGCGGTGCTACGCCTCACCGGTCTTCGTGGACCGGACGCCCGTGGAGGAACTGGCCGGCGTCTGGGTGCACGAGGTGTCGCACCTGCTGCGCGACCACCACGGGCGCAGTGACCGGGTCGCGCGCGAGCGCGGGCTGACCGGCCCCGCGGAACGGCTGCGCATGAACATCGCCGCGGACTGCGAGATCAACGACGACGTGTTCGGCGACGGGCTGGTCCGGCCCGAGGGCGCGGTCGAGCCGCGGCTTCTGAAGCTGCCCGAGGGACAGCTCATGGAGGACTACCTGCGCCAGTTCCGGCTCGGGCGGCTCACCGAGAGCCTGGCCTGGCTGGACTGCGGCAGCGGCGCCGACGGTCTGGAACGGGAGTGGGACCTCGGGCCGGACGGCGCGGACGGGCTCAGCGAGCAGGAAAGGGACGCGGTGCGGTTCCGGGTGGCGCAGGGCATCAAGGCCCGCCCGGGGCGGGCACCGAGGGGATGGCAGCGCTGGGCGGAACAGGCCTTTCATTCTCCGCAGCCGTGGCGGGAGTTGCTGGGAGCCGCGGTCCGCTCGGCGGCCTCCGGAGGCGGCGCGGGCGAGGACTACACGTACGGCCGGCCGTCGCGGCGCTCGGTCTCCATGCCCGGCGTCGTACTGCCGAGCCTGCGGCGCAGACCGCCCCGGGTCGCCGTGGTCATCGACACCTCCGGGTCGGTCAGCGATGCCGAACTGGGCAGCGCGCTCCTGGAGGTCGCCGCGATCGCCCGCGCCGTCGGCGGCCGCCGCGACCTGGTCACGGTGGTGCCCTGCGACGCGGCGGCCCGGGTCGCGCACTCCCTGTGCCGTGCCGAGGGGATCCCCCTGGTGGGCGGGGGCGGCACGGACCTGCGCACGGGTTTCGCCAAGGCGCTGCGCGCGCGTCCCGCACCGGACGCCGTCGTGGTCCTGACCGACGGGCAGACGCCATGGCCGGACACACGGCCGCCGTGCCGGACGGTCGTGGGTCTGTTCCCCCGCCACGGGACGGGCGGTTCCTGGGACGAGAGCGATCCCGAGTACGTGCCCGACTCACCGCCCGACTGGGCACGCGTGGTGGAGATCGGGTCGGACCCGGCAGGTGGCCGGTGAGGCGTCGCGGGGTCAGCCCAGCCGCGGGATCTCGATCGCCGGGCAGCGGTCCATCACCATCTCCAGGCCCGCGGCCCGGGTCCGCTCGTACGCGGCCTCGTCGATCACCCCGAGCTGGAACCAGACGGCCCCGGCGCCCTTCGCGGCCGCCTCGTCGGCGACCGGTCCGGCCAGGTCGCTGTTGACGAAGACGTCGACGACGTCCACGTCGAAGGGGATGTCCGAGAGGGAGGCGTACCCCTGCTCGCCGTGCACCGTCTCCGCCTTGGGATGCACCGGCACGACGCGCTTGCCGAAGCGCTGCAGGACTTCGGCGACGCCGTAAGCGGCGCGCTCCCGGTTGGACGAGAGACCCACCACGGCCCAGGTGTCGCCGAGCTCGGTGAGGATCTTGCGGACGGTTGCCTCGTCGCCGTACACCGGCGGCCTCCTTGTGCTCCTGGACGACTCGCGTGTCGCGTCCTCCGGTCGGGACAACGGACGGCGGCGTGCGGAGATTCCCCACGCGGCGGGGGAGGGTGGCGAGCGCGCCCCCTGTGCGCCACCGCCCCGCCCCGCCTACGCTCGCCCCGTGCTGCGCATCATCGACGCCCGGACCTCAGAGCCCGCCCTCGCCGCCCCCGCCCGACGGGGGCCGACCCGTGTCGAGGCGCACGCGCCGGGCCGCGACACGACCGGACTGCGCGTGCTGCTCGTCGCCGACCTCCTCGTCCGCGCCCTGGAACTCGACGGCACGCCCACCTGGGCACTGCTGACCGGTGCGGACGAGGCAGCGGGGCTGCGTGCGGACGCCGCGGCCCTCGGTATCCGGCCCTTCGAGGACGGCGGCGCCGGCACCGGTCCGGGCGCGGGCCAGGCCGTGCACGTCGTACGCGAGGGAGCGGTCGCTCCGGACGGGACGACGGTCGCCGTCGCCCCCGTGGACGAGGCCGGACGGGCGGCCACCGCCGACCCCGACGCACTGCGTCTCGCCCTGCTGGAGCGCCACCACCGCGCGCGCGTGGAGCTCGACGCGACCGTGCTGGCCGACGCCGGGGACACGCTCGCGCGCTGGCGCCGCGCGGTCGCCGCCTGGGCGCGGCAGCCGTCGCGCCCCGTCCCGGGCGAGGTACGCGACCGACTGCGCGCCGCCTGGGAGGACGACCTCGACACCCCCGGGGTGCTGCGGGTCCTGCGCCAGGTGGAGCAAGACCCGGACCTTCCGGACGGAGCCCGGTTCGAGACCTACGCCTACGCCGACCGGTTCCTCGGCCTGCACCTCGCCCGGGACATCGGAGCCCCGGCGTGATCGCGCGCCCCGGGGCGGGCCCGCTGCGCCGCCTGGTCGTCCCGCGGCACCCCAAGCCGGCGCGCCCCGCCGGTGTCGCCGACCACGACCGTCCGCTCGCCGGGCGCGGTCGCCGCGACGCCCCCGCCGCCGGACGGACCCTCGCCCCCGGCGCGGCCCTGCTCACCGCGATGACCGTGCCGAGGGGCGTGCCGCGGTGAGCGCATAGGCTGGCCGGATGCAGGACGAGTACCGCACGGTCGCCCGCGCGGGTGTGCACGAAACCGAGATCAACCGCTCCCGCTTCCTGTGCGCCCTCGCCCCGGCCGCCACCGAGCAGGAGGCCCAGGCGTTCGTCGCGGCCGTACGCAAGGAGCACGCGGACGCCAGCCACAACTGCTGGGCGTACGTCATCGGCGCCGACGCCGCCGTGCAGAAGGCCAGCGACGACGGCGAGCCCGGCGGCACCGCCGGCGTCCCGATGCTCCAGATGCTGCTGCGCCGCGACATGCGCTACGTCGTCGCCGTCGTCACCCGCTACTACGGCGGCGTCAAGCTCGGCGCGGGCGGACTCATCCGCGCCTACGGCGGCGCGGTCGGCGAGGCCCTGGACGACCTGGGCACGCTCACCCGCCGCCGGTTCCGCCTCGCCACGGTGACCGTCGACCACCAGCGCGCCGGCAAGCTCCAGAACGACCTGCGCACGGCGGGACGCGCGGTGCGCGACGTGCGGTACGCCGAGGCCGTCACCATCGAGGTCGGCCTGCCGGAGGCCGACGTGGACGCCTTCCGGTCCTGGCTCGCGGACGCCACCGCCGGGTCGGCCGGGTTCGAACTGGGCGGCGAGGCGTACGGGGACGCGTGACAGGGTGGCAAAAAGGGCGTAACGGCCTTTACGGGGTAGGGTCGAGGGGCGAAACGGGAGTAACCACCCGGGCTGTCGGACCCTGCCGTTAGTCTCGGGGATCATGCGACTGCTGCACACTTCCGACTGGCATCTCGGCCGGGCGTTCCACCGGGTGAACATGCTCGGCGCCCAGGCCGGATTCATCGGCCACCTCGTCGAGACCGTGCGCGCGCACGGCGTCGACGCCGTGGTCGTGTCGGGAGACGTGTACGACCGGGCGGTGCCACCGCTCGCCGCCGTCGAGCTGTTCGACGACGCACTGCACCGCCTCGCCGACCTCGGCGTGCCGACAGTGATGATCTCCGGGAACCACGACTCGGCCCGCCGCCTGGGTGTGGGCGCCGGACTCATCGACCGCGCCGGCATCCACCTGCGCACCGACCCGGCGGGCTGCGGGACCCCGGTCGTGCTGGAGGACGCGCACGGTGAAGTGGCCTTCTACGGCCTGCCGTATCTCGAACCGGCGCTGGTGAAGACCGAGTTCCGGGTCGAGAAGGCGGGCCACGAGGCCGTGCTCGCCGCCGCCATGGACCGGGTCCGCGCCGACCTCGCCACGCGCGCGCGGGGAACGCGCTCCGTCGTCCTCGCCCACGCCTTCGTCACCGGCGGCGAGCAGAGCGACAGCGAACGGGACATCACCGTCGGAGGGGTGGCCGCCGTGCCCTCCGGTGTGTTCGACGGCGTCGACTACGTGGCGCTCGGGCACCTGCACGGCTGCCAGACCCTCACCGAGCGCGTCCGCTACTCCGGCTCCCCGCTGCCGTACTCCTTCTCCGAGCACCGGCACCGCAAGAGCATGTGGCTCGTCGACCTGGACGCCGACGGCTCGGTCACCGCCGAGCGCGTCGACTGCCCGGTGCCACGCGACCTCGCCCGGCTGCGCGGCACCCTGGAGGAGCTGCTCGCCGACCCCGGGCTCACCCCGTACGAGGAGGCGTGGGTCGAGGCGACCCTCACCGACCCGGTCCGTCCGGCCGACCCCATGGCCCGGCTCACCGACCGCTTCCCGCACACGCTGAGCCTCCTCTTCGACCCCGAGCGGGCCCCGGACGACCCGGCCGTGTCCTACGCCCGGCGCCTCGCCGGACGCAGCGACCAGCAGATCGCGGAGGACTTCGTCACGCACGTGCGCGGCGCCGGACCCGACGACCACGAACAGACCGTGCTGCGGGACGCCTTCGACGCGGTGCGCGCGGACGAGACCCTGCGGGAGGTGGCCCGGTGAGGCTGCACCGGCTGGACGTCACCGCCTTCGGGCCCTTCGGCGGATCGCAGGGGGTCGACTTCGACGACCTGTCGGCGGCCGGACTCTTCCTGCTGCACGGACCCACCGGCGCCGGCAAGACCTCCGTCCTCGACGCCGTCTGCTACGCGCTGTACGGCTCGGTGCCCGGCGCCCGCCAGAGCGGCCAGGGCATGAGCCTGCGCAGCGACCACGCCGCCGTCGGCACGCGCACCGAGGTGCGCCTCGAACTCACCGTCGCCGGACGGCGGCTGGAGGTCACCCGGCAGCCGCCCTGGGAGCGTCCGAAGCTGCGCGGCAAGGGCACGACCGTCGACAAGGCCCAGACCTGGCTGCGCGAGTACGACGCGGGCGCCGGGACCTGGAGGGACCTGAGCCGCTCCCACCAGGAGATCGGCGAGGAGATCACCCAGCTGCTCGGCATGAGCCGCGAGCAGTTCTGCCAGGTCGTGCTGTTGCCCCAGGGCGACTTCGCGCGCTTCCTGCGCGCCGACGCGGAGGCGCGCGGCAAGCTCCTCGGCCGGCTCTTCGACACCCGGCGCTTCGCCGACGTCGAGAAACGCCTCGCCGAGCGCCGCCGCGCCACCGAGGCCCAGGTGTGCGAGGGGGACGCCACGCTGCTGGCCGACGCCCACCGGATGCAGCAGGCCGCCGGTGACGCGATGGGACTGCCGGAGCTGGCGCCGGGCGAGCCGGGCCTCGCCGAGGCCGTCCTCAGCGCCGCCGCCGTCGCCCGCAGCACTGCCCGCGAGCTGCTGGCCGTCGCCGACTGCCGGCTCTCGGCCGCGGAGTCCGCCCAGGCCGCCGCCGAACGTGAACTGGCGGGCGCACGGGAACTGGACCGGCTGCAACGCCGGTTCGCGGAGGCGCGGGAGCGGGCCGCACGGCTGGCCGAGCGGGCCGACGCCCACCGCGCCGCGCAGGAACGCATGGAGTGCGCCCGCAAGGCCGAAGCGGTCGCCCCCGCACTGGAGCTGCGGGACGCCGCCGACGCCGAACACCGGCGGGCCGCGGCCGCGGAGGAGCGCGCGCGTGCCCTGCTGCCCCAGGACCTCGCGGACGCCGGCGCCGCGGGACTCGCCGCCGCCGCCCGCCGGGCCGCCGAGGAACTCGGCGGGCTGGACTCCGCCCGCCGGGCCGAACAGCGCCTCGGTGAACTGGTCGAGGAGCGGACCCGGCTCGACCGGCAGGAGCGCGCCGACGAGGACGTCCGGCACGAGGCCGAGACCTGGCTCGCCGACTGGGAGGCCACGCGCACCGGACTGCGGGCCGACGTCGACTCCGCGCAGGAAGCGGCGACCCGCGCCGAACAGCTCGCCGTGCAGCGCGACCCGGCACAGCGGCGGCTGAACGCGGCCCGGCAACGGGACCAGTACGCCGCCGACACGGAAGAGACCCAGCGGCACGCCCTCGCCTCGGCCGAACACGCCGTCGAGGCCCGCGCCCACTGGCTCGACCTCAAGGAACAGCGGCTGAACGGCATCGCCGCCGAACTCGCCGAAGGCCTCACCGAAGGCGCACCGTGCGCCGTGTGCGGCGCCACCGAACACCCCGCCCCGGCACGCAGGATCGCGGGACACGTCGACCGCGAGGCGGAGGAGCGCGCCCTCGCCGCCTACCAGGACGCCGACGAGCGCCGCGCGGACGCCGAACGGCGCCTGGGCACCGTACGGGAAGCCCTCGCCGCCGCCACCGCGGAGGCCGGGGACGCGCCCACCGCCCGCCTGGCCGAAGAGGCCGAGGAACTGGAGCGGCGGTACGCGCAGGCGCGGGCGAGCGCCTCCGGGCTGCACACCGCTCAGGAGGAGCTGCGCCGCGCGGAGCACGAGCGCGAGCAACGGATCGCCGCCCAGCAGCAGGCCGCCGTCCGGGCCGCCTCCCGGGTCGGCAACCGGGAGCGGCTGGAGAGCGAACGGACCGCGCTGGAGGAGGAGCTGACGCGGGCCCGCGGCAACGCCGACAGCGTCGCCGCGCGGGCCGCGCAGCTGGAGCGCCGGGCCACGCGGCTGACGGAGGCCGCCGACACCGCCCGCGTCGCCGAGGACACGGCCCAGCGGCTCAAGGACGCCGACGCCCGCCTCGCCGACGCCGCCTTCCGGGCCGGCTTCGACACCCCCCGGGACGCGGCCGCCGCGCTGCTCGACGACGCCGCCTACCGTGAGCTGCAACGCCGGCTCGACGCCTGGGACTTGGAGGAGGCGGCCGTCCGCGCGGTCCTGACGGAAGCCGACACCGCCGCCGCGGCCCAGCAGTCGCCCGCCGACCTCGCCGCGGCGCAACACACCGCCGCCGACGCGGGCCGGCGCCTGCGCGACGCCTCCTCGGCCCGCGACGCCGCCGCCCGCCGCTGCGCCGAACTGGACCGGCTGTCCGCCCACGCCGCCACCTCCGTGCGCCGGCTCGCCCCGCTGCGCGAGGAACACGGCCGAGTCGCCCGCCTCGCCACCCTCGCGGCGGGCACCTCCGCGGACAACGAACGCCGGATGCGCCTGGAGTCCTACGTGCTGGCGGCCCGCCTCGAACAGGTCGCCGCCGCGGCGACCGCGCGGCTCCAGCGCATGTCCTCCGGCCGCTACACCCTCGTCCACTCCGACGACCGCACCGGGCGCGGCCGCAGCGGTCTCGGCCTGCACGTCGTCGATGCCTGGACCGGCCGCGAGCGGGACACGGCCACGCTGTCCGGCGGTGAGACGTTCTTCGCCTCGCTCGCCCTCGCGCTCGGCCTCGCCGACGTCGTCACAAACGAGGCGGGCGGCGTCCGTCTGGACACCCTCTTCATCGACGAGG
The DNA here is from genome assembly GCF_031597775.1 of Streptomyces sp. BB1-1-1. Classification (NCBI taxonomy): domain Bacteria; kingdom Bacillati; phylum Actinomycetota; class Actinomycetes; order Kitasatosporales; family Streptomycetaceae; genus Streptomyces; species Streptomyces sp. BB1-1-1. The sequence goes on from NZ_CP134203.1 coordinate 7,220,852, forward strand.
GCTTCGGCAGCCTGGACGACCAGACCCTCGACGAGGTCCTGGACGTCCTCGACTCGCTGCGCGAGCGGGACCGCAGCGTCGGCATCGTCAGCCATGTCGCCGACCTGCGGCGGCGGATACACGCCCAACTGGAGGTCGTGAAGGGGCGGTCGGGGTCGGTGCTGCGGCAGCGCGGTACCGGCTGAGCGGTCGCGGGGATCTCAGCGGCCCAGCGGCCGGCGGGGGAGCGGTGAGGAGTAGACGACGCTCGTGGTGACCGAGCCCAGCGCGCTGATCCGGCCCGACACCTCCTCCAGGTGCCGCATCGACCGGGCAGCGACCTTGATGACGAAGCAGTCGTCCCCCGTGACGTGATGCGCCTCCAGGATCTCGGGGGTGACCGCGACCAGATCGTGGAACGGCTTGTAGTTGGCGACCGGATAGCGTAACCGCACGAAGGCCAGGATCGGCAGCCCCAGCCGTTCGGGGTCGACGACCGCCGCGTACCCCCGGATGACCCCCGCCTCCTCCAGCCGGCGCACCCGCTCGGTCACCGCGCTCGCGGACATCGAGACCGCACGGGCCAACTCGGCGAAACTGGCCCGCCCGTTGCGCTGGAGGGCGCCGAGGATGAGCCAGTCGGTGGCGTCCGGGGAATACTCGGTCATCGGGCATGAATAGCAGGGAATCCCCGGCCCGACAAGGGACGGACCAGGAGATGTGCCTTCTGGAGAGGTGCCTGCGGACCTTAGATTTCTGGCCAGGAGATCCAACCGAGGAGAGGCCGCGCCGATGAACACCACCACTGTCAACCCCGTCCTGCGCGCCGCCCCCGCGCCGCCCGCCGAGGCCGCCGCGTACTTCCGGGCGAGCCTCGCCTTCCACGCCGACGTCACCGACGTCGCCGCCGCGCTCGCGGCCGACGGCGACCCGGGGTTCGTCCTCGTGGACTGCCGTTCCACCGAGTCCTGGGACCAGGGCCACATCCCCGGCGCCGTCCACCTGCCCACCGCTCTCATGCCCGAGCAGGCCGGCCGGCTCCTCGACCCGGCCGTGCCGGTGGTGACGTACTGCTGGGGCCCCGGCTGCAACGGTGCGACCCGCGCCGCCCTCGCCCTCGCCGAACTCGGCTACCGGGTCAAGGAGATGCTCGGCGGCTTCGAGTACTGGGTGCGCGAGGGCTTCGCGCACGAGACCTGGCAGGGCACCGAGCGCCGCGCCGCCGACCCCCTGACCGCCCCGGTGGACGCGGGCGACTGCGGCTGCTGAGCGGCGTGTAGGTTCTGCGGCATGGTGCGATACGCGGAGCCGGGCGCGGTGGAGTGGGTGGAGTCGGGCGGCGGTCCGCTCGTCGCGGTCCCGGAGACGGTCCTGCCGTTCTGGACCGGCGCCGACGGCGAGGAGACGGACTCCGACTACGACCGGGCCTGCGAGATCGACGGCCACGTCGGACTCCTCCCGGTCGGCGACTGCGCGGCCCTGGTGCTCGGCGACGAACCCGCCTCCACCGCCTATCTGCCCGACCACGGCACCTTCGTCCGCTGGTGCGCCGCGGACTCCGAGGACGAGGTGCTGGCCGGCGTCCCCGCCGCCCTCGACGCGGCCGAGTGGGAGCCCGAGGTGTCCTGGCAGGTGCCCGGCCCCGTGCTCCTCTTCGACGCGGCCTGGCCCGGCACCGCCTGCGACCGTGCCGACCATGTGCGGGTCGCCCTGGCTCCCGGCCGGTACGCGGTGCGCGCGGCCGAGGTGCGCCCCGGGCCGGAGACCTGGCTGAACGTCGTACAACTGCGGCGGCTCGCGGACCGTTAGCCACCGCGGATATCGGGCTGCGTCGTCGCGGCGGCCCAGCCATGATGGGTGCCCATGCCACGACTTCCGCACCCCACCCCCGAAGACCTCCGCCGTGACCCCCTGCCCCTGCGCGGCCGGACCGCGCTCGTCACCGGAGCCAGCCGGCGCGGCGGCATCGGCCACGCGGTGGCCCGGCGGCTCGCCGCGTACGGGGCGAGCGTCCACCTGCACCACCACGTCCCGCACGACGCCGCCATGCCCTGGGGCGCCGACCGGCCCGAGGACGTGGTCGCCTCCGTGCGCGCGGCGCTCGGCGACCCGGACGCCACCGTGACGGCCGGCCCCGGCGACCTCACCGACCCCGCCGCACCCGGCGAACTGGTCGCCACCGCCGCCGAAGCGCTCGGCGGACGGCTGGACATCCTCGTCGCCAACCACGCCCTCAGCGGCAGCGACGGCACCCTCGACACCATCGACGCCGCCATGCTCGACGCGCACTGGCAGGTCGACACCCGCTCGGTACTGCTGCTCGTCCAGGCCTACGCCCGGCTGCGCGCCGCCCTGCCGCCCCGCAGGCCCGGTGGGCGCGTCGTGATGATGACCTCCGGCCAGGACATCGCCGGCGGCATGCCCGGCGAGATCGCCTACGCCCTGCAGAAGGGCGCACTCGCCTCCATCACGCGCTCCCTGTCGACGACCCTCGCCGAACACGCGGTCACCGTCAACGCGGTCAACCCCGGGCCCGTGGACACCGACTACATGACCGGCGAGGACTACGAGGCCATCGCCGCGCTCTTCCCCGCCGGGCGGTGGGGCATGCCCGACGACCCGGCCCGCCTCGTCGCGTGGCTCGCCACGGACGAGGCGGAGTGGGTCACCGGCCAGGTCGTCGACTCCGAGGGCGGCTTCCGCAGGTGAGCCGGCGTCAGAGCCGGGACAGCTCGTCCACCAGGTCGTCCAGGCCCAGCGAGCCCTGGGAGAGGGCCGCCATGTGCCAGGCCTTGGCGTCGAAGGCGTCACCGTGCCGCTCGCGGGCCTTCTCCCGGCCCAGCAGCCACGCCCGCTCACCGAGCTTGTAGCCGATCGCCTGGCCCGGAATCGTCAGGTACCGGGTCAGCTCGCTCTCCACGAAGTCCGCCGGACGGCTGCTGTGCGCGCCGAAGAACTCCTGCGCCAGCTCCGGCGTCCAGCGCTCGCCCGGGTGGAAGGGGGAGTCCGCCGGGATCTCCAGCTCCAGGTGCATGCCGATGTCCACGATGACCCGGGCGGCCCGCATCATCTGCGCGTCCAGGTACCCGAGCCGCTGCTCCGCGTCCGTGAGGAAGCCCAGCTCGTCCATCAGCCGTTCCGCGTACAGCGCCCAGCCCTCGGCGTTGGCGCTGACCATGCCGACCGAGGCCTGGTAGCGGGAGAGGTCCTCGGCCACGTGCGCCCACTGGGCGAGCTGGAGGTGGTGACCGGGAACGCCCTCGTGGTACCAGGTGGACACCAGGTCGTAGACCGGGAACCGGGTCAGGCCCATCGTCGGCAGCCAGGTCCGGCCGGGGCGCGAGAAGTCCTCCGACGGCGGCGTGTAGTACGGGGCCGCCGCGCTGCCGGGCGGGGCGATCCGCGACTCCACCTTCCGCACCCGCTCGGCGAGTTCGAAGTGGATGCCGTCCAGCGCCTCGATCGCCTGGTCCATCAGGCCCTGCAGCCAGTCTCGGACCTCGTCGACGCCCTCGATGTGCCTGCCGTGCTCGTCCAGGTGCGCCAGCGCCACCCACGGCGTCGCGGCGCCCGGCAGGATCTTCTCCGCCTCCCGCTTCATCTCGGCGAGCAGCCGGTGGTACTCGGCCCAGCCGTACGCGTACGCCTCGTCCAGGTCGAGGTCGGTGCCGTTGTAGTAGCGCGACCAGCGGGCGTAGCGCTCGCGGCCCACCGTGTCCGGGGCGCCCTCGATCGCCGGCGCGTACACGTCGCGCAGCCAGTCCCGCAGCTCCACCACGGCCGCGGTCGCGCCCCGGGCCGCCTCGTCCAGCTCGGCGCGCAGCGCGTCGGGGCCGGCGGACGCGAAGTCCTCGAACCAGCCACGGCCCTCCCCCGTGTCCGCCCACTCACCGAGCTGCTCGACGAAGGTGGCGGTCGGGCGCGGAGACGCGTACAGCTTGCGCTCCAGACCGAGGGCCAGGGACTCGCGGTAACCGGCGAGCGCCGCGGGCACCGCGCGCAGCCGCTCGGCGATCCGCGCCCAGTCCTCGTCCGTCTGCGTCGGCGTCACCGTGAAGACCTCGCGCACCGAATGCGCGGCGGTGCCCATGTTGCCGACCGAGCGCAGGCCCTCCTCGGCCTCGTGCACGCCGAGTTCGGCGGTCAGGCGCTCGCGCAGCAGCCGGGCGCAGCGCCGCTCCACGTCGCTGTCCCCGCCGGGCCGGCGCTCCGCCTCGTCCAGCCTGGCGAGCGTGGCCCGCGCCAGCTCCGCGAGGGCCTCCTGCCCCGCGGGCGAGAAGTCGGGCAGGCGGCTGGAACTCTCCTGCACGCCGAGGAACGTACCGGTGACCGGGTCGAGGGCGATGAGCTCGTCGACGTAGGCGTCGGCGACCTCGCGGGGCAGCGGGCTCTTGGTCTCTGACATGCGGACATCCTCATATGGATGCCGGTGCCGCGTCAGCCCGCTTTGCCCGGCCCGGTAGCGCGGGCGGCCGGATTTCGCTCAGGGCGTGTCCGCGGGCGCGGCGGGCGGCAGCAGGGGGCCGCACTCCCACTGCTGGAAGATCAGCCGCGTCTCGACACGGGCCACCTCCGGCCGGGAGGTGAACCCGTCCAGCACCAGCCGCTGCAGATCCGTCATGTCCGCGACCGCGACGTGGACGAGGTAGTCGTCCGGGCCGGTGAGATGGAAGACGGTGCGCGACTCCGGGAGCGCCCGGATCCGCTCCACGAACGGGCCGACCAGTTCCCGCCGGTGCGGGCGCACCTGCACCGACAGCAGCGCCTGGAGCCCGCGCCCCAGCTTGGCCGGGTCCAGCTCGAGACGATGGCCGAGGATCACCCCGGCACGCCGCAGCCGGGTCACCCGGTCCAGGCAGGTCGACGGGGCGACTCCGACCTGGGCGGCGAGATCGCGGTAGGTGGTCCGGGCGTCGTTCTGCAGCAGCCGCAGCAGATGAAGATCCACCGGATCCAGTACGACAGATTCGGCCATCTGTCGAACGTAGCACGGCCTGTGATCGCGGTGGCCCGGTCGGTGTTCACTCTTCGAGTCATGGACTCTGCGCGCACGCACACGTCACCACCCGACGACGTACGCACCACCGCCCCCACGGGCAGGGCACTGGCCACCGAGGCCGTGCACGCCGGCCGCGACGATCTCGCCGCCCAGGGACTGCACGCCCCGCCCATCGACCTGTCCACGACCTACCCGTCGTACGACAGCCGCGGCGAGGCCGCCCGCATCGACGCGTTCGCCACCACCGGCGCCGACCCGGAGGGCCCGCCGGTCTACGGCCGTCTCGGCAACCCCACCGTCGCCCGCTTCGAGACGGCGCTGGCCCGGCTGGAGGGCACCGAGGCCGCGGTCGCCTTCGCCAGCGGCATGGCCGCGCTGAGCGCCGTCCTGCTGGTCCGCGGTTCGATGGGCCTGCGGCACGTCGTGGCCGTACGGCCCCTGTACGGCTGCAGCGACCACCTGCTGACCGCCGGACTGCTCGGATCCGAGGTCACCTGGACCGACCCGGCGGGCATCGCGGACGCGCTGCGCCCGGACACCGGCCTGGTGCTCGTGGAGTCACCGGCCAACCCCACGCTGGCCGAGGTGGACCTGCGGGCCGTCGCGCACGCCTGCGGTTCGGTGCCGTTGCTCGTGGACAACACCTTCGCCACGCCCGTGCTCCAGCGCCCCGCCGAACAGGGCGCGCGCCTGGTGCTGCACAGCGCCACCAAGTACCTCGGCGGGCATGGGGACGTGCTGGCCGGTGTGGTGGCCTGCGACGAGGAGTTCGCGGGACGGCTGCGGCAGGTCCGCTTCGCCACCGGCGGCGTACTGCACCCGCTGGCCGGCTATCTCCTGCTGCGCGGTCTGTCGACCCTGCCCGTGCGGGTGCGGGCCGCCTCCGCGAACGCCGCCGCGCTCGTCCGGCGCCTCGCCGCCGACCCGCGCGTGGCCCGCGTCCACTATCCGCGCATCGGCGGCGCGATGGTCTCCTTCGAGGTCCACGGCGATCCGCACGAGGTCATCGGCCGCGTCCGCCTGATCACCCCGGCGGTGAGCCTCGGCAGTGTCGACACGCTCATCCAGCACCCGGCGTCCATCAGCCACCGCATCGTCGACGCCGACGACCGCCGGGAGGCCGGGGTGAGCGACCGGCTCCTGCGGCTGTCCGTCGGCCTGGAGGACGTCGACGACCTGTGGGCCGACCTGGACCAGGCGCTGGGCGAGCGGGCGGCCGAGGCGGTCCCGTTGCGGGAGGCGCTGTCGCGGGCCGAGTGACCGCGCGGCGCCGCCCGCCGGCTCACTCCTTGCCGATCCGCTCCCCGCGCGGCAGCCGCGCCGCCGCCCGGGCCGCCGGGTCCAGGCGGGCCGTGATGACGAGGGTCCCCTCCTCGATCTGGTAGTCGAGGGGGAGGCCCAGGCCGCGCATCGCGGCGACCATGCCGGTGTTGGACGCCTGCGTCACGGCGTACACGCTCTCGCAGCTCGTCTCCGCCGCCATCGCCACGAGCCGGCCGAGGAGTTCGCTGCCGACGCCACGGCGCTGCCACCCGTCCTCGACCAGCAGCGCGACCTCCGTCTCGTCCCCGTCCCACAGCAGGTGGCCCAGCCCGACGATCCGCCCCGAGGCGGTCTGTACGGCGAGGGTGCGGCCGTGGCGCGGGCTGAGGAGGTGGTTGAGATACCGGTCGGCGTCGCCGACCGGGCCGTGGTACCGCAGCCCGAGCGTCCGCGTCGAGCACCGCTCGTGCATCGCCTTCGCCGCCGGGACGTCACGCTGGTCGGCCCGGCGGACCGTGATGTCGCGTCCCTCGGGCAGCGTCAGCAAGTCCCGGCCGCGCGGGATGCGCGGACCGAGCCGGGCGTCCAGCTCGACCAGCGCCCGGGCGCGGGCGAACTCGGCCGGGGTGAACGGCAGATACGGCCGTTCCACACTGATCACCCCGCCCTCCGGCGCGCGCAGCCGCAGCACGGTGTCCTCCAGAGCGCCTTCCGGCGGCACGTCGTCCGCCGCGCGTCCACCGACAGTCGCGGGCAACGACCGGATGGTGCACCGGCCCAGCAACTGCCGGAGCGCCAGCGGGAGTTCCGCAGCGTCCAGCGCCGTACGGGCGGCCAGCCCCAGCACCCGGGTCGGCGCGTCCACCAGATCGTGGGCGTCCGCCCGCTCGGTCCAGGTGTGGTCACCGCCCGCCGCCGACACCACGTCGGCCAGCTCGGAGCCCGTCAACTCACCCGGGGCGCGGAGCAGGAACTCGTCCACCGTCCCCTCCGCCAGCGGGTGCGTCTGCAGGCTCAGGATGTCGACCCGCCGGTCGGCGAGGGCCGAGCACAGCACGGCCAGCGACCCCGGCGCGTCCCGTACGGTCGTCCGCATCCGCCACAGCGCGCTGTCGCCCGCATCGGCTCCGGAACCGGCTGCCGGCCCGGTCCCGGCCCCCGCTCCCGCCCCCGGCGCTGTCCCGTCGCCCCGGTCGGAAGGCCCGGCCTGCCGCCCCGTGGACGGCGGCCGGGCGCCGGTATCGTCCGCCGGCGGGGCGTGCCCGTGGCGGCGTGTCCACCAGGTGTGGAAGCCCGCCGTGGCGATCAGGGTGGCCACCGAGGCCAGCAGCATGGCGGGTACCACGGGGCCGTGCTCGAAGAGGCGCGTCACGGCGTCCGTCACATCAGACATGTCTCGACTCATGCACCCACTGTGACGGGACGGTGTTGCGTGATCACGAACGCTCTGTGACCGATGGGTAAAGAAGGCTTCTGGGACATTTGTTGCTCTTTTCACCAGCGTCGTGTGTCAGGCGGCGGCCACCTCCGCCGCCGCCTCCTCCGCCAGCGCGCCGCGCAGCCGCCGGGCCTGCGTCACCAGCCGGGACGAACCGCGCCGGTCCGCCGCATCCGACAGATGCGGCAGGCCGCCACGGGCCCCCACCCGCTCGGCGCAGTCGGCGGCCACGGCGAGCAGGACGGGCAGCACCTGGCGGAGCACGCCCCAGATGGTGGCGTTGGCCTCAGTCGCCGCCGCGGCCGCCGCACGGTCACCGCGCCGAACCCGCAGCAGCGCGTGCCCGAAGACGACCACCGAGACCCGGGCACGCAGGCGCCGGTAGGCGTCCAGCCGGTCCACCGGTTCGCCGGGCTCCAGCAGGCCGGTGCCCCAGGCGGGTGCGGCCAGCAGGAACGGCTGCGGGTCGGCGCGCAGCCGGTGGGCCACCTCCCACAGGCGGGCCTCGAAGGGGCAGGCCAGGGAGCTGTGCACGCAGCCGCGGTCCGAGTCCTGCTGCCGGAGGGCCCGTTGCAGCGTGGTGGTGCGCACCTTCCCCCGCAGTGTCGCAAGGAGGAGGTCGAGAGCGCGCCCGGTGTCGAACAGGTCGTGGTTGCCGTCGAAGTAGTCCTCCGAGAGGCTTCCGTAGAGCCGCTCGCTGTCGGCCCGCCAGCGCCGGGCGATCACCGGTTCGAGTGCTTGCAGCAGGGCGTCGCGGTCCCGAGAGGTGTGCCTGACCAATCCGTCCAGCGCGCGTTCGAACGCCGGCACATCACCGCCCGAGGCCGGCAACGCGCTGATCTCCTCGGCGAGTTCGACCGGCGACTCGGGGGCCGGGGCCAGGCGCACCGGATCCGGCCGGGGAGGGAGTACCTCCTCGTGGGCCATGGGCCCCGGCGTCAGCGGTGCCGCCTCCAGGGTCAGGACGGCATGCGTCCGCAACGCGGGTGTCAACTGCTCCGCCGCGTCCGCCAGTTCGTCCAGGGCATCGGTGGCGGCGCCCCGCGCGAGCACCTTGCCCAGCAGGACGAGGTGGGCGCGCACGAGCGTCCTCTCCGGGCGGACGGCCACGGCCTGCAAAGATCGCGTCATGTGAAAAACCGTAGAGCTGGCCACTGACAATCGGCCTGACCTCCGCGAACAACGCCACAGAGCGTGGAGTTGGCGGATGTGCGGCGGACGGGGCCGCGAGCCGCGCACCGGGGGATGACGCCGGCGCGCGGCACATTCGAAAGGCTACGGGAACTACTGGCCGACCCGGCCCGGCTGGAGCACCTTCGTGTACAGCACCGTGCCGTCCTGCTCGCGCAGACGCACCGTCATCTCGGCGCTGTCGCCGTCGATGTCGACCTCGCCGAAGAACTGGTAGCCGCCCGCGGGCGAGACGTTCGAAGCGGTCGGCGCCTTCACGAACACCCTCTCCGGGCCGAAGGTCCCGTCGAGGGCGCTGGCCGGGAACGCACCCGAGTTGAGCGGCCCGGACACGAACTCCCAGAACGGCTCGAAGTCGGTGAACGCGGCCCGCGAGGGCTGGTAGTGCTGCGCCGAGGTGTGGTGCACGTCGGCCGTCAGCCACACCGTGCCGGTGATCCGCCGGTGCTTGATGTGGCGCAGCAGCTCGGCGATCTGCAGTTCACGCCCCAGAGGCGCGCCGGGGTCGCCCTGCGCCACTCCCTCGATGTTCGCCTTTCCCTCGGTGGCGTCGGGCACGACCAGGCCGATCGGCATGTCGGCGGCGATCACCTTCCAGACCGCACGCGACCGCGACAGCTCGCGCTTGAGCCACTCCAACTGCTCGCGGCCCAGGATGCCCTGCGGGTCCACGGTCTGGTCACCGGGGGAGTTGGGGTCGCGGTACGTCCGCATGTCCAGCACGAACACGTCGAGGAGCGGGCCCTGGCGCAGCACCCGGTGCACGCGCCCCTCCCGCGCGCCGGGGCGCAGGGTGGAGATCGGGAAGTACTCACCGAACGCGCGCCGGGCGCGGGCGGCCAGCACGTCCACGCTCTTCTCGGTGTAGCGGCTGTCCGTGTCCGCGATCACCTGGCCCGGGTACCAGTTGTTGCGCACCTCGTGGTCGTCCCACTGGACGACCGACGGGACCTGGGCGTTGAAGCGCCGCAGGTTCTCGTCGAGCAGGTTGTAGCGGAAGTTGCCGCGGAACTCGGCGAGGGTCTCGGCGACCTTGGACTTCTCTTCGGTGGTGATGTTCCGCCAGGTGCCGCCGTCGGGGAGGGCGGCCGTCGCCGCGATGGGGCCGTCGGCGTAGATGTTGTCGCCGCTGCACAGGAAGAAGTCCGGGTCCAGGGCGCCCATGGCTTCGTAGATGCGGTAGCCGCCGAGGTCGGGGTTGATGCCCCAACCCTGGCCCGCCAGGTCGCCGGACCACACGAAGCGCGTCCCCTCGCGCCTGCGGACCGGCACCGTGCGGAAGGTGCCGGGGACCGGCTCACCGGTGCGGCGCGGGTCGTCCGGGTCGGCGAGGAGCACGCGGTAGTGGATCTGCTCGCCCGGCGGCAGCCCGCGCAGCCTGGTCGTGCCGGTGAAGTCCGTGTCCGCCCCGAGCAGCGGGCCGTGCCATCTGCGCGCGTTGCGGAACGACTCGGTGGCCGACGTCTCGACGATCATGCGGGCCGGCCGGTCGGACCGTACCCACACGAGACCGGAGTGGGAGGTCACGTCTCCCGTCTGCACGCCCCAGCCCGCTCCCGGCCGCCCGGAACGGGCGAACGCCGGCGCCGCCCCGAGGGCGGTGGGCAGGGTCAGGGCCGCCGACGCGGCGAGGGAGCCGCGCAGCACGCTGCGGCGACCGGGCAACGGACGGTGTGACATGGATGCGCCTCCAGGGACGTCCAGGGACGGGATCCGGCCAGTGTTCCGGCCAGCGTGCAGAGCCAGACCTACTGGTGCGGCGCGGCGGCCACGGAAATTCGGGGTGAACAACCGGCCGCCCGCGCGCGTGGAAGCACCTCACCCGCCCCGCATCACGCAGCCCCCCGTATCACACAGCCCCGCCCATCATCTCCACCCCCGCACGAATGCGGCCCGGTGTCAGGTGCGCGTACCCCAGCACCAGCCGCACCTCCTTCGCCGCCGCGTCGTCACCACCCGCGCCGTGCCCGTAGTCCGCCAGCGCACGCACGGCGACCCCGGCCTCCGTCGCGCGCGCGAGGAAGCGCTCCTCGGGGCCGTACCTCTCGGGGAGCGTGGCGATGGCGTGGAGTCCGGCGGCGATGCCGGACACCCGGGAGCCGGGAAAGTACTCCTCCAGGGCGGCCACCAGGGCGTCGCGCCGCTCACGGTAGGCGCGCTGACAGGCGCGCAGTTGGCGGTCGTAGTCGCCGCGCTCCACGAAGCGGGCGAAGAGTGCCTGGTCGAGGGCCGGATGCCCGAGGTCCGTGGTGCGCTTGCGCTCGACGACGTCGTCCGCCAGCCACTCCGGAACCAGCAGCCAGCCCAGCCGCAGTCCCGGGGCGAGCGACTTGCTGACCGAACCCGTGTAGGCGACGCGTTCCGGATCGAGCCCCTGGAGTGCGCCCACGGGGGCACGGTCGTACCGGAAGTCGCCGTCGTAGTCGTCCTCCAGGACGAGGCCGTCCACGGACCGTGCCCAGTCCAGCAGCTCACCGCGCCGCCGCGCGGAGTAGGCGATCCCGGTGGGGAACTGGTGGGCCGGAGTCGTCACCACGGCCCGTACGCCCGAGGCGTGCAGCGGGCCGACGGCGAGTCCCTCGTCGTCCAGCGGCAGCGGCACGGCGTCCACGCCCGCCGACGCGTACAGGGCGTCGTGCTGGGGGCTGCCGGGGTCCTCGACGCCGGTGGCGCGCACCCCGCGCGCGTGGAGCACGCTCGCGAGCAGCGCCGTCGCCTGCGCCACCCCGGAGACCACCATGATGCGTTCCGGGTCGGCCACCACGCCCCGGCGCCGCGCGAGCAGCTCGGCCAGCGCGGTCCGCAGCCGGGGCAGCCCGCGCGGGTCGGGGTAGCCGAGGCTCTCGTGCGGCAGCTCCGTCAGCACGCCCCGCTGCGCGGCGGCCCACGCCGAGCGCGGGAAGAGCGACAGATCCGGCGTCCCCGGCACGAAGTCGACGCGGTCGGCGGGGGAGCGCGGGGCGAGATCACGCGCGCGCGGACGGGCGGCCCGTACGGCGTCCCCCACCCACGTCCCCGCGCCCCGCCCGCTGCGCAGATAGCCCTCGGCCGTCAGCTGCTCGTACGCCTCCGTCACCAGCCCCCGCGACACCTTGAGGTCGGCCGCCAGGTCCCGGCTGGACGGGAGGCGGGTGCCCGGCGTGAGCCGGCCCGAGCGGACCGCGTCGCGCAGGGCCTCCTGCAAGGCGCGGCCACGCGCGCGTGCCGGTGCCGAGGCGGCGGGCAGCAGCAACTCCCAGGCCGCGCTGCCGGCGGCGGAGCCCGGAGGGCCGCCCGGACCGGTCGACGGCGTCATGAAAGAAGTCCCCCCGAACATCACGTCTGCACCACGTCTTATCAATCACCCCCACTTTACGAGGGGTTGGCCCCGCTGGTGCGTAAACCGGAGTGACAGACCACAGCGAGGGGGCAGGCCGAGGTCGCGCCCCGGAATCGTACGCGCAATCCAGGAGCGCCCGTGGACGCCAAGAACCGTTTCGAGACGAAGACCACCTTCGCTCTCTCCCGACTCGAATGGCTGGGCTTTCTCGCCGTATCGCTCGTGCTCGCATTCCAGCACCTCGCGGAAATCCGCTGGGCCGTCTTCGTGCTGCTGTTCGCGGTGATCGACGTCGTCGGATACCTGCCCGGCGCGATCGCCTTCCGGCGCAGCCCGGACGGACACGTTCCGCGCGGTTGCTACGTGGCCTACAACACGATGCACAGCCTGGTCACAGCGGGTGTCATGGCGGGGGCGTGGGCGCTGTTCGTCCGGCCGGAATGGGCGCTGCTGGCCCTCCCGATCCACCTCATGGGCGACCGGGCCCTCTTCGGCAACTCCCTCAAACCCTTCGGTGTCGCCTTCGAGCCGGAAACCACCCCGGAGTTCCGCAGGTTCGAGCAGCGGTACCACTCGGCGGCGGTTTCCGGTCAAAGTACCGCCGCGCGGACTTCCGTGGAGGACACCGATGCCGTCCGTGCTTGACACACTCGCCGCGCACAGCGACAACCCCAGTTCCTTTCTCGCCCTCAACAGCGGGAACGCGTACTTCCACGACGGCGGGTTCGACGGCGCCTGCGCCTATCGCACCTCGGGCCGCTACGTACTGCAATTCGGCGGCCCGTTCACCGCGCCGGAACACCGCGCACGCCTGCTGGACGCGTTCGCCGCCCACGCCGGCCGCCGTCTGGTCGCCGTGCAACTGCAGCGGGCGGACGCCGAGCTGTACGCGGCGCACGGCTTCACGGTCAACCAGCTCGGGGCGTCGTACGCGGTCGACCTGAGCCGTTTCACGCTGCGCGGCTCACGGTTCGTCCGGCTGCGGAACAAGATCTCGCGCGCCCGGCGGGCGGGCCTGGAGGTCGCCGAGGTCATGGCCGGCGACGACTGCGCCGAACTGGACCGGATCGACCAGTGCTGGCTGCGGGACAAGGGCCGGCACGTCAAGGAACTGCGCTTCCTCGTCGGCCAGCGCAACGGGAGCCTGCAGAGGCACCGCCGTCTGTTCGTCGGCCGGATCGACGGCGAGACGGCCGGATACATCAACTACTCGCCGGTCTACGGCAGCCGCTCCGGCTGGCTGCACGACCTCAGCCGGCGCCGCCCCGACGCTCCGCCCGGCGTGATGGAGGCGCTCAACGCCACCGTCATGGAACGGCTGACCGCCGACGGAGCGGGCTGGCTGCACTTCGGGTTCACCCCGTTCACCGGGCTCGACCCGGAGCACGAACTACCCGGTGCCAGCCGTATGTTCACCCGGTTCGCCCGTCTCCTGGCCGAGCGCGGCGACGTGATCTACCCGGCGGCCTCCCAGCTCGAGTACAAGCACAAGTGGGCCCCGCACGTGGTCCTGCCGGAGTACATCGCCTTCCGCGGCAGGCCCCGCCCCGGCGCGGTCTGGCAGTTGCTGCGCGCCACCAACGCCCTCTGAGCCACCGCGTCCACGGCCGCGCGAGTGCCGCGCCGATTCCGCATTCATCCCACCCTGGAGGACCGCACGCCCATGAGATTCCTAGAGCGTGAACGCGCCACCCTCGCGAAGCTGCTGCCCGAACTGGACCCCGCCCTGCGCGAGGCCCCGCTGATGGAACTGGAGCGGCCGGGCAGCCCGGGCATCCGGCACTTCCGGGACAGCGGCGGTCCAGGACTGCTCGTCCCCGAGTCCCACCAGGGCCGGGGCGCCACCGCGCTCGATGCCCTGCGCGTGCAGCGGGCCATCGGCAGCCGCTCGCCGTCCCTGGCCGTGGCCACCACCATGCACCACTTCTCCATGGCCACCCTTGTCGGGCTCGGCGGCCTCGGCGACGGCTTGGAGTGGATGCTGATCGAGGGCGTGGCCTCGTCGAACCGCGTGATCGCCTCCGGCTTCGCCGAGGGCCGCAGCGGCGCGGGCATCCTCGACCCGTCGATGACCGCCACGGTGACCGCGGACGGCGTCCGGATCAACGGCGTCAAACGGCCGTGCAGCCTGGCCCACTCCATGGACGTGCTCACCGCCAGCGTGATGATCCCGCGCGAGGACGGGCAGGGCGACGAACTCGCCGTAGCCGTCGTGCCCGCGGAGAGCGAGGGTCTGAGCGTCAGCGGCTTCTGGTCCAGCGCCTTCCTCGCCGGGGCCGAGAGCGAACAGGTCACGCTCACCGACGTCCTCGTACCGCCGGAACTCCTGCTGCGCACCGGGACGACCTCCGGTGAACAGCTCGACGAACTTCAGACGGCCGGTCTGATCTGGTTCCAGACGCTGATGACGGGCAGCTACCTCGGCGCCGCGAGCGCGCTGGTGGAGCGGGTCCTGCTGAACGACCGCATCCCCGAGCACGAGCGGGTACGCCTCTTCGTCGAGACCGAGGCCGCCGTGGCCACCGCCGAGGGCGTCGCCCGGCGTATCGACGCCGGTGACCTCGACGAGTCGGCGCTCGCACAGGCGTTGTACGTGCGCTACGGCGTCCAGGACGCCATCGCCCGAGTCGTCCCGCGCGCCGTCGAACTCCTCGGCGGCCTCAACTTCATGACGTCCGACGAGGTGGGCCACCTGGCCGCCTGCGCCAACGGACTCTCCCTGCACCCGCCGTCGCGCTCCCGGATGACCGCCCCGTTCTCCGCGTACCTGGCCGACCGGCCACTCGCCATCGCCTGACCGCGCCCCCCACCGTCCATCGGTGGGCCGAGACCCGTTGGGAGAACACACGCCCCATGCCGTCAGACAACCAGCGTCTCGCCCTCCTGCCCGTCGGCCGTACGGAACCGAGCGACCGCCCCTCCCTGCTGCTCACCGGCGGTTCCGGAGTGCTCGGACGTGCCCTGATCGACGAGCTGTCACCCGACTTCGACCTGCTGTGCCTGCGCCGCAACACACCGTTGCGCGATCCGCGGGTGCGCGAGCTCCAGGGCGACCTGGTCGCTCCCCGGCTCGGCCTGAGCCCCCTGGCCTGGCACGAACTGGCCCTTGAGGTGGACGTGGTGCTGCACTGCGCCGCCGAGACCAACTGGCGTACCCCGCCAGAGGGCATCACGCGCACCAACCTGCGCGGTGCCGACAACATGCTCGACCTGGCGGCCCGGGCCGACGCCCCGCTGTACCTGGTGAGTACCGCGTTCGTGGCCAACACCCCCACCGAGGAGGACCGCCGGCGCTTCCCGGGTGCCGCCGCCTACCTCGACTCCAAGGCCAGGGCCGAACAGATGGCACGCGAGGCGGGCGTGCCCGGCGCCATCGTCCGGCCCTCGGTCGTCATGGGTGACTCCGTCAGCGGGCGGATCGCCGGTCAGCAGGGGCTGACCAAGACGATCGGCTCGATGGTCCTGGGGCAGGTCCCGGTGCTGCCCGGAGCCCCCGAGGCCCGGATCGACATGGTGCCCCAGGACTACGTCTCGCGGGCCATCGGCGACCTGGTCCGGGGCGGTGTGGCCGACGGCGAGTACTGGCTGACGGCCGGCAAGGAGGCCATCGACCTGCGGGAGTTCGCCGACGTCTGCGCGGACGTCGCCGTACGCCACGGCCTGCCCCGGCCCCAGCGGCCCCGGCTCATCCCCGTCGATGCCGTGCACCGGCTGCTCCTGCCCATGCTGGAGGGCACCTCGCTGCCCGCGTCCCTGCGGCGGCGGCTGGAGTACTACGCGGAACTGCTGCTGGTGTTCCAGCGGGAGCTGCCGTTCGACACCTCCCTCGGCGAACCCGACTGCGGCACCCGCCTGACCCGGTCCGACATCCGGGCCGCGCTCGTACGCAACGCGGAGAGCTGGGCCGGGGACAGGGCCGGCCTGCTCACCCGGAACCGGACCGCCTCGGCCGCTCCGATGGAGGTGGCGTCATGACCGTGTCGCCCCCGTCCACCGGTACCACCGGGCCGTCCTCCGGGTCCCCCGCCTCGTCCTCCGGGTCCCCCGCCTCGTCCTCCGGGTCCCCCGCCTCGTCCTCCGGGTCCCCCGCCTCGTCCTCCGGGTCCCCCGCCTCGTCCTCCGGGGCTGCCGGGCCGCGCTCCGGGACCGCCACGGCGTCCCCCGGGACCACCGCCCCGTCCTCCGGCTTCGGGGCTACCGGGTCCGCCTCCGAGGCTGCCGGACCGGGCTCCGAGACCCCCACGCCGTCCTCCGGGTCCTCCGCCCCGGCCTCCGAGTCCTCCACCCCGCGCGCCGGGGCCGCCGCGCCGACCGACCCGCCCGACATCGTGGACCTCTACCTCAAGCACATCGGCTCCGGACGCGCCGTGATGGGCCGCGTCATGGGCGGGATGGCCGAGGTCCGTTCCGAGGGTGCCTGGATCCACGCCGACGACGGCCGCCGCTTCCTGGACTTCGGCGGCTACGGCGTCTTCATCCTGGGTCACCGCCACCCGGCCGTCGTCGAGGCGGTGCACCGGCAGATCGACACCCACCCGCTGGCCAGCCGCGTCTTCCTCGAACCCGTCGCCGCCCGGGCCGCCCAGGCCCTGGCCGCCCACACCCCGCCCGGCCTCGACTACGTCCACTTCGTCAACTCCGGCGCCGAGGCCACCGAAGCGGCCCTGAAACTGGCCCGCGCCCACGGGCTCACCTCGGTGATCACCACCCGCAGCGGCTTCCACGGCAAGACCCTCGGCGCGCTGAGCGTCACCGCCAACGCCACGTACCAGACGCCCTTCCAGCCCCTGCTCCCGGACGTCACCCAGGTGGCCTACGACGACCCGGCCGACCTCGAACAGGCGCTGGCCGCCCGCCGCGACCGGGCCTGCGTCATCGTCGAACCCGTCCAGGGCGAGGGCGGCGTACGCATCCCCCGCCACGGCTACCTCAGCCAGGTGCGCGCGCTGTGCAGTGCCTACGGCGCACTCCTGGTCGTCGACGAGATCCAGACCGGCATGGGACGGCTGGGCACCTGGTGGGGCGTCGACGCCGAGGGCGTGCGTCCGGATGTGCTGCTCGTCGGCAAGGGACTCAGCGGCGGTGTCGTACCGGTCGCCGCGATGGTCGCCACCGCGGAGGCCTACGCCCCCTTCAGCCGCGACCCCTACCTGCACACCTCCACCTTCGGCGCCTCGCCGATCGCCTGCGCCGCCGCCCTCGCCGCCGTACGGGCGATGGAGGAGGAGGACACCGTGGCCCGGGCCGCCGCGCTCGGCCGGCGCATCCTCACCGCCGTACGGGACGTGTGCGCGCCGTACGAGGGCGGACTGGTCCGCGAAGTGCGCGGCCGGGGTCTGCTGATCGGTATCGAGTTCGCCGAGGAACAGGCGGTCGGCGAACTCCTGCTGGAACTCATCTCCCGCGGTGTGCTCGTCAACAACTCCCTCAACTCCACCCGGGTGCTGCGGCTGACCCCGCCGGCCGTGGTCGAGGACTCCGCGCTCGACCTGTTCCTCACCACCCTCGGCGCGGCCCTGCGCAGCACGGCCGACCGTATGACCGGCTGACACCGGCAACTGGCGCCGGCGCCAGCCACCAGCTCCGGACACCAGCGTCCGGAAACCCTCCGGGAAGGAACCGAACGACCCATGCGCCACGTGGTCCTGCACGCCCTCGCCGACGGACTGGCACCCGCCGACGTCTACGGCCGCATCAGCGACTTCCGCCGCTATCCCGAGTACAGCGACACCTTCCGCGAGGTGCACGTCGCGCCTCCGCTGCCCGACGGCTCCACGGTCTCGGACTGGACCGTCAAGTTCCGGGGCGGCCTGATGCGGTGGCGGGAACGCGACACCTACTCGCCCGAGACGTACTCCATCGCCTTCGAACAGATCAGCGGCGACTTCCAGACCTTCGAGGGGAGCTGGCGCTGCGAAGCGAGGGACGGCGGCACGCTCGTCGTCTTCACCGCGGCCTTCGACCTCGGCATCCCTTCCCTGGCCATGATCCTCGACCCGGTGGCCGAGTCGACCCTGCGGACCAACATCGTCCGCGTGCTGCGGGGCCTTGCGGGCGCGGAGGTGATCGATGAGCGCGCGGCTGCGGCTGGTGGCTGACCGGGCGGCCGTCGCGGGCGCCCCGCCCCCGGCCGCCGATCCGCCGCACGAGGAGCCGCTGCACGAGGAACCGGGGCCGGGCGCCGCCCGCTGCCTCGGCCTGTACGCCAAGCTGGCCGCCGGGGTGACCGTCGTGACCGCCCGCGGCGCGGACGGCCCGCTCGGTATGACGGTGTCCGCCGTCACCTCGCTCTCCGCCCGCCCGCCGCTGCTGCTGGCCTGTCTGCGCGACGGCTCCCGCACCCTCGCCGCCGTTCGCGGCCGGCGGGCCTTCGCCGTGCACCTGCTGCGCGAAGAACAGCGGGAGCTCGCGGGCCGGTTCGCGTCCCCCACTACGACCGCGGCGGAGCGGTTCGCCGGGACCGACACCCGGCAGGTGCTGGGCGTCCCCGTGCTGGCCGGCGCGCTCGCCTGGTCGGTGTGCCTGACCGAGGACGTGCGCCGCTACGGCGACCACCACCTCGTCGTCGGCCGGGTCGCCGCCGTGCACGTGGGCGGCGGACGCCCGCTGCTGTGGCACGACCGCCGGTTCGGTGCGCTGACCGAGCCGGTGCCGGACGCCGCCGGATGACCAGGCCATCGGCCGGGACGCCGTACTGGGACCCCGCGGAACTGCCGACGCAGCCCCAGCTGCACGGCGTGGTCACCGCCGACGTGGCCGTCGTCGGGGCCGGCCTGGCCGGGTTGTCCTGCGCCTACCACCTGGCGGAACGCGCTCCCGGGCTCGACATCGCGGTGGTGGACGCCGAGCACCCGGCCGCCGGCGCCAGCGGCCGGGGCACCGGTCTGCTGGGCCCCCGGGCCGGCCCCGCGGTCGACCGCGCGGTGCGCCGCTTCGGCCCGCAGACGGCGCGCAGGATGCACCGGGCCAGCGAGCGGGCGGTGCGGGACGTCCTCGCCCTGTGCGCCCGGCTCGACGTGCCCTGCGGGCTGCGGCCCGGCGAGCAGCTGGTGGCCACGCGGTCGTCCGCGGGCCTGGTGGCACTCGCCCGCCAGGCCCGCGCCTGCCGCGAACTAGGTCTGGACGTCCCCGTCCTCACCCCGGCCGGCATCCGCGACCGGGTCGGCGTGCCCTACCGGGCGGCACTCCTGCACCGCCCCGCCGCGACCCTCGACCCGGCCGCCCTGACCTGCGCCCTCGCCCGTGCCTGCGCCGACAAGGGCGTGCGGTTCTACGGCCGCAGCCCGCTGCTGGCCCTCCGCCCCGGCGACCTGGTCGGCCCCGAGCTGGTCCTCCCGCACGGCAGGCTCTACGCCGGTCAGGCGGTGCTGGCCGTCAACTCCGCCGCGCAGGCACTGGACCTGCCGGTCGGCACCGTCCTGCCGCTCGAGGTGTACGCCGTCGCCACCGAACCGCTGAGCGCCCCGGCCTACGAGGCCCTGGGCGGGCGCGCCGGACACTCCGTCGTCGACGCCGTCCCGCTGGCGCCGTACTTCCGGCTGCTCCCGGACCGGGGCCTGGTGGCGGGCGGCGGTACCGCCACGGTCCCGGCGGGTATCGGCGCGCCCCGTCTGCAGGCCGTCAGGGAGCGTGCCTGGGCCCGGCTGGAGAGGTGGCTGCGGTCCCTGCATCCGGACCTCGCCCGGGTACGGGTCACCCACCGCTGGTCCGGCCGCATCGGCATGACGGGCGACGACCTGCCGGTGGTGGGGCCGGTGCCGGGCTTCGACGACGTCTGGTACATCGGCGGCTGCTGCGGGCACGGACTCGCCCTGTCCGTGGCGCACGGCGCGCACGTGGCCGCGGCCCTGCTGGGTGAGCCGGAACCCGGCGAACCGCTCCCGTGGCACCGCTCCCGGGCCCCGCGCCTGCCCGCACGCGGACCCGTTCGACCCTTGCTGCGGGCGTACGTGGACGCAATGGGGCGAATCGTGCGGCATGCATGCTGACGGCGGGCACTGCCCGCATCCGTACCCCAGCTCCGCAGACCGCGGGTCCCAGCTCCGCAGACCGCGGGCCCCAGCTCCGCAGACCCCAGCCTCGCAGCCCCACAGACCCTCAGAACCCGACCAGGAGGTTCCACAATGCGACCCCACCTCGGTACGAACGGCCGCCTGCCGTCGGCCCTGTCCATGGGAACCGTAGATGTCGCCTTCCACCTGGCGACGGGCGGCAACCCTGTGCCCCTCGCGTTCACGTTCGGGTTCGATGGCCGGGCCCCCACTCTGGACTCCGTACGCGCGCGGGTCGCCGAACGCGTCCACCGCGTCCCGACGTTGCGCTACCGCATCGCACGGGACCGCAGGAAGTTCCGGCGAGTGGACCGGATCGCGGTGGACCGGCATGTGCACGAGGCGTGGCTGCCCGAGGACACCGACGGGTCGGCGACCAGCCGCCTGATGCTGTCCCGGCCGATGAGCACGGACGACCGGCCGCCCTGGGACGTGTGGCTGGTCCACGGCCCGGCGGACCGCCACACCCTGGTCTACCGAACCGACCACACCTTCCAGGACGGCATGGGCGCCGCCTACACCGCCCGCGCTCTCCTCGGAGACCACCCCGAGGGCGGACCGGCCCCGCAGCATCCAGCCCGGCCCACCGCACACGGCCTCGCGGACGCCCTGGGCGAGGTCGTGGCCGCCTTCCGCGCGCCCACCCCGAAACCCGCGTTCGACGGAGAATCCACGGGCCGCGTCGACGTCTGCCACGCCGACACCCCGCTGGCCCGGCTGCGCGCCATCGCCCGCGCCCACGGCGGCACGGTCACGGACGTCTATCTCGCGGCCCTGTCCCACGCCGTCCGCACCTGGTACCTGAAGGACACCGGCTCGGCCCATCCGCCGCTGCCCGTGTCGATCCCGATGTCGGTCCGGGCCCCGGGGGAGGAGTACGCCCCGGGCAACCGCATGGTCACCGCCCGGCTCCTGCTGCCCTGCGACGAGGAGTCACCCCAGCGGGCCCTGGACCGGGTCGTCGCCCGCACGCGCCGGCTGCGGGAGAGCCGGCGGCGCGACGCCATGCGCCTGCTGCTGTCCGCCGCCCCGCGGACGCTCGGCGCCACCGTCGGCACCCGCCTGGTCCGCGGGGCGTTCGTGGCCGGGCCGGTGAGCAGCGTGAACTTCGGCACGGCCCTGGTCCACCAGGGGGTCGCGGCCCGTCGTGCGGCCGCCTTCGCCGGCGTAGCGTCAGGCATCCGGTGTGTGACGACGCTGACGAGCCAGCACGACACCGCGTGCCTGACCGTCGTTCACGACGAGGCCCTGGCGACCGCGGACGAACTCCCCGACCTGTGGCTCGCGGCGCTGCTGGAGCTGGAGCGGCCGTAGCCACGGCACCACGCGCAGGCCCCGGACGGTGCGTCCGGGGCCTGCGCGTGGTGCCGTGTCAGGGAGTGCCGCGCAGCGTTCCGGTGGTGAGGAAGACGCTCTCCGCGGCGGCCGTGCCGATCAGCGGCAGATACGGGGAGAGGCGCTCGACCGCGTACGGCAGCGTGAACAGGTCGGCGACCCCCGCGTCCCAGCCGTGCTCCGCCCACCAGCGCTCGGGCTCGGCGAGCTGCCAGTTCCAGGCCAGTCCGATCGTCGACAGGGCGTCCATGAAGGGCGCGACGAGCGGGGAGGACATGGTCGCGGAGTTCACGCACTCGGCGCCGAACATGCTGCCGGGCGCGGAGAGTTCGGTCATCGCGGCGACGACGGCCTCGACCTCCGGGGGCCGAAGGAAGTACAAGGGTGCCTCGCAGAGCCATGCGGTGGGCCTGCCGGGATCGAATCCCGCCGCCCTGAGTTCCTCTCTCCAGGATGCCGTGCCGTCGGCCTCGACGACGGTGCGGCGTCCGCAGGAGAGCCGGCTCAAGTCCAATACCCGTTCCTTGAAGGCATGTACGGCCGCGTCCTCCACCTCGAAGACGTGCACCCCGGTCGGCCAGTCGAGCCGGAAGGCACGGGTGTCCAGCCCGGCGCCGAGCAGCACCACCTGGCGGCAGCCCGAACGGGCCGCGGCGAGAAGGTAGTCGTCGAAGAAGCGGGTGCGTACCACCTGATAGTCGGGCAGCAGGCGCTGCATCGGTCCGTCACCGGGCGGACCCCCGTCGAACCCGGCCGCGTGGAGGAAGTCGGCGGCCCACGGGTCGCGGACGAGCGGCGCGGGCCGGAGGTGCTCCGCCGCGTGCGCGGCGGCCGTCCAGAGCGCCGCCCGCGAAATGCCGTGCGGGGTTGCGGCGGCCGGCGCGAACGGTGACTGCTGACGTGTGGATTCCGGCATGGGATCTCCTTGAGGTGGGGCGGGGTGGCTGTGCGGACCCGGATCATCCCGAGCGGCGTCGGCCCAGCAGGAAGGCCGCGGCGCCCAGCGCGAGCAGGCTTCCGGAGGGGCGGGTGGGCCGCTGGCCGCCCATCGCGGCGGGGGTGCGCGGCTCGTGGATGTTCAGTGCGAACTGACGGTTGGCCACGTCGGAGAGGACGCCCCGGACCTGTTCGGGACTGGTGACGGCGGCCAGCAGCAGCTCCATGGAGTTCCGGGCGAACTGGTTGCGGCCGAGGAACTCGCGGCCCAGTGCGAAAAGGATCTTCGGCACCTCAGCCTGGAACACCTCGGGCAGCGTGATCTCGGGAGCCATGCACCGCACCGAACCGTCGAGGTTCGCGAAGGACTTGCCCAGCAGTGAGACGGCCGGCGGCGAACCGATCCCGCGCTTGGTCGCCTTGGCCAGCACGGTGGTGAGCGCGACACCGAAGTTCATGTCCTCCAGTGAGAGATGGGAGACGCTGGGCACGAACGCGGCCATGTCGGCGGCGAACGCGGGCATGTTGGCCCACGGCGTCATCCGGCCCATCTCCGCCCAGTGCTGCGCCGTCCCGGCCCCGTCGCTCTGCGCCAAGGCCATGAACAGCGGCAGCAGCTGAAGACTGGTCCTGCGGTCCAGGCGGCCGACCATGCCCCAGTCGATCAGCGTCGCGGGTCCGCCGGGAGCGGCGAAGACGTTGCCGGCGTGCGGGTCGGCGTGGAAGAAGCGATGGACGAAGTACCCGTGGTACATGAACCGCAGCAGGTCCTTGCCGATCTCCACGCGCTCGTCGTCCGTGAAGTGGGCGCGGTCGACGTGCCGCACCGACTTCCCGTCGGCCAGCGACTGGACGAGGACCCGGGGGCTGGCGTGCAGTACCCGGGGCACCTCCAGCGAACGGAACGACCGGACGTGCTCGCGGGCCTCGTCCATGTTGCGGGCCTCGCCGGTGAAGTCCAGCTCCGGCTCCATGGCGTCGAAGACCGAGCCGAGCATCGCCTCGATGTCGATGACCTCGTTGAACCGGGGCGCGACGCGGGCCACGATCTTCGACGCCCGGCGCATCAGGGCCATGTCCGCGAGTACGCCCTCGCGGATGCCGGGTCGCTGGATCTTGACCACGGCCGCGCGCCCGCCGGGCAGCGTCACGCGGTAGACCTGGGCGAGGGACGCCGCCCCCAGCGGGGCGACGGTCTCGATGTCGTCGAAGCGCAGCTTCCAGTTCGGCCCGAGGTCCCGGGCCAGTACCGGCTCGAACTCCGAGAACGGCTGGACGTCGACCTCGTCGTGCAGGTTCTGCAGTTCGTCCCGGATGGACTGGGGGACCATGTCGGGCCGGGTGGAGAGGACCTGGCCGAGTTTCACATAGAAGGGACCGAGGCTCTCCAGAGCATGCCGTACCGCCTTGGCGCGACGCTGCTCCGCCCCGGCGGTGGCCTCGGCCGCGGACCCGGCGGAGCCGACGAGGCCCTCCGCCGGGGACCGCGTGTCCCGCTTCGTACGCCTCCGCAGCCGGGCCGCCTGTCCCACCTCGTCGGCCACGAGGCTGCCCAGGACCCTGACCACGAGACGCAGCCGATCGCCGACGACAGACGTCATCGTGTGTGATCCTCCTCAGATCGGGACCCGGGTACGGAACGGCGGTCGGCGTGCACCACGGAGACGGCCGGACGGGACGGTGGCACGGCCGGTCAGCCCGAGGTCGAGGACTGTCCGCCCGGGGACGGCTTCCCGCCCTGCCCCTGCTGACCGGTCAGGCCCTGCAGGGCCGCCAGCCCCTGCTGACCGGCCTGGGCCGGCAGGTTGGTCAGGTTCTGCAGGGCCTGGACCGCCTCCAGGAGCTTGGGGAGCACCTGGGTGAGCTGGGCGAGCTGGGTCGGGAGCGCCATCAGGTCGCCCGCCCCGCTCGCCGCGTGTCCGAGGCCTCCGGCCAGCTGACCGAGCCCGCCGAGCGCACCGGCCGCGCCGCCGACCGCGGCGAGCGGATTGGCCGCCCCGCCCAGCGCGGCCAGGGGGTTGCCCGCTCCGCCCAGCGCGGCCGCGAGCGGGTTGCCGCCGCCCGCGGCACCGGTGAGCGCGGCCAGGGGGTTCTGCGCCGCGCCTGCGATGTTCCCCAGCGGGCCCGCGGCCCCCGAGGCGAGGCCGGCGAGAGGGTTGCCGGCCGCGCCGATCCCGCCGAGGGCGGCCAACGGATTGGCGACACCCGCGAGCGCGGACGCCGGGTTGACGGCCCCGGCCAGTGCGGCGAGGGCGTTCGGGGGCAGCCCGGCCAGCGTGTTGACGGCATTGCCGGAGCCGCGCGACGATCCTGAGTCGTCGTCTCGGTTCAGGAGGTCGTCGAAAGCCTCCTTCCAGCTGTCGGTCATATCACCGACCAAATCCTTGACGATGTCTTGGATGTTCTTGCTATTGCCCATGAGTGTGGTCCCTTTCCGTTTCTCTGCGATGGGAGAGGTGCGGTTTTCGGGTGTTATCGGGCGCAGCCTTCCAAGGCTTTCGCGCAGACGTTCTTCAATCGTGCGCGGCCCCTGGTGAAGGCGGCTTCGGCCGCCTTGACGGAGATGTTGTGTATGCGGGCGAATTCCGCAGTGGAAATACCCTTGGCGCGGGCGAGTATGACCTCCTGCTCCCGCCCCCGCAGGTGTTGTACCTGGCCCAGAAGCCATCTGCCGAAGTCCTCGTCGCAGACGTCCTCCTCAGTCGTACCCGGGGTTTCCGCGAGCGCCGCACGCTGGAGGAGTCTGCTGCGACGGTCCATGTCACGGTAGAAGTCGATGCAGAGGCGAAGCGCCACGGACGTCAGAAAGGCACCGAGTCGATTCCTGTCCAACGCGGCGTGGGCGGCTGCCCGGGCCATGGTTTCCTGAACGCAGTCCTCGGCGTCCTGAAAACTCGGTAGTCTTCGCCGAACCAGCCGCATGAGGCGGTCCTGATGCTGGAAGATGTCTTCCCAGGAGCATTCAGCGGGCGATTGGCAGGTGGAATGTCGCACCATCGTGGATTGCAGCCCGTTGTCTCTCGGATTGAGCAGGGAGAACCGCGGCCGACTTTCCATTTGTCGGCCATGTGGTTTTCCTACCCGAGGCCCTGGAGCGGCAAACCGGAATATGCACCTCCGCCAGTCGGCAGGAATGTTTTTCCGTGCTCATTTCCGAGGAGCGGGCCGCCGCGCCCAGTCGCGGTTCCAGTTGAGCCACATGTCCCGTACGGTCTGGTGCACTTGGGAGCTGCCGGCGCGCAGCTCGGTGGTGTACGCCTGGACCGCCTCCTTGCCCACCAGCCGCGCCCCGCCGGTGAAGTAGGAGCCCCGGACGTGCCGCGGTGAGCGGTACTTGCCCCACAGCAGGATCTTCATCAGCGGCCAGAGGGTGAACACCCCGGACGGGCACCGGTTGTCGGGGTCCAGGGTGCCCCACACCGCCGGGACCAGTCCGCTCTCGCCCAGCAGCTCGTAGATGCGTGCGATCGCCTGCTCCTTCGTCAACTCGCCCGCACGGTAGGCGAGTACGGCGTCCCGCGACTGGTCGAACATCCGCTCCACCCAGGGGTTGTCCATACCCTGGAGACCTCGGTACGGCGGCAGCTCCAGCGTGTCGAAACAGGCCGGGTCGTGCGTCTTCTCGAACGTCACGGCGACCTGGTTCTGGGCGTTCGTGCCGTACAGCGTGGTGATGGTCCACACACGGTTCCAGGCGTTCCACAGGTCGAAGTCGTCGAACGCGATGTAGCTGCACGACACCAGGTCGTCGTAGAACCGGAACATGCGCTTGGTCCAGTGGTCCAGGTACGCGAACCGGGAGGTGTCGAAGTCGTCCTGGCGCACCGCGTCGATCAGCCGGTGGCTCAGCGCGTTCAGTGCCATCACGGTGACGGCGAGACCGCTGGAGAAGAGCGGGTCGATGAAGTCACTGGCGTGCGGCAGCAGACACCACCGGTCGCCGACCACCTTCTGCGAGGCGAACTGGGTGCGGTCGGTGGACACGTACGGCCGGACCGCCCGCGCTCGCTCGAACTGGCGGGCCACGCTGGGGAATCGGCGCACGTACTGCCAGAACTCCTCCTCCGCCGAGATGTCCTCCGGGCGGGGGTGCTGGTCGAGATCGAGGTTGATGCCGACGCTGCACAACTGGTTCGTGCTGGTCGACTGGTTGTCGAACGGGATGACCCAGAACCATCCGCCCGGGAACATGTGGTGGAGCGTTCCCTGGCTGAACGGGCTGGGCATGCCGTGCTGTTCACGCGAAGGCGCCACGGCGTCGAAGGGGCGCACGTCCACCATGTGCGTGAAGATCGTGCGCGACCTCGTGCGGTAGGGCGGTTCCTGCCGCAGCCCGAGGCGCTCGGGCAGGACCGCCCGCATGCCGCCGGCGTCGACCACGTACGAGGCCCGGAAGGTGCCCCGGTCCCGGGTGACGAGAGTCGCGCCGTCCTCCTCGAACTTCACGTCGTCGACCATGGTGTGGGTGTAAGCGGTCACGCCGTAGGACACGGCGACATGGAACATGTACGCGTCCACGTCCTGCCGGAAGTAGTGCGAGTCGGGACCGAGCGGTGGTCCCCAGGTGGGGTACTGGGTGCACTCGTCGGCCCGGGTGGGCTCACCTTCCCGGTGGTAGATGAAGCTGAAGTTCCGCTTGACCCCGCTGTTCGACGACACGTGGCGGCGCAGTGCCGCGTTGGTCGCCAGGTGCTCGAGCTCGGGGACGTCGTAGCGGCGGGCCAGGACTCGGAGACCGAACGTGGTCTCGGGGACGGTGGACTCTCCGATGGCGAACCGGGGGTGGCCGCTGCCTTCGAGCAGCAGCACGCGCACGCCGTGACGTGCGAGTACGGCCCCCAGCATCGTCCCGCCGATGCCGCCTCCGACGATGGCGACATCGAAAACACGCTGGTCTTCTTGCATGTCTGCGGTTCCTTTCGCGACGGGAAGGGCGAGTCGCCGGGCTCCCTGGTCACCGGTGGGTGACCGGGGAGCCCGGCAGCACCCGGCGCAGCCCGCAGGCCACCACCCGGGCGGAGAAGGACACGGCGAACCGGGGGGTGGGCGCCAGTTCGGCCAACAAGCGGCGGTCACCGGGCACTTGCCGCTCGCCGCGTCCGGTGACGTCCAGCCACACGCCGAAGTGCAGCAGCCGCGCCTCGGGTCCGGCGTCGCGAGCGGGGAACGGCCGCATGTGCTCGCGCACCGCACGCGTGAGGGTCGTGCGCCGCACCGTGCCCACCTGGTGCCGGGCCAGGAAGTGGTCGAGCAACTGGGCCGAGCGGCACGGGAATCCACCGCGACCGAGCGGAGTGCGCCCTACCAGCCCGGTGTCGTGGAACGCCGCGGCGGCCAGCAGGCCGACCCGGTCGTAGGCGGTTCCGTGGGTCCGCGCACAGGCGTCGGCCAGCAGGAACGTCCGCAGGGAGTGCACGGCGACGTGGGGTGGCAGGAGCCGGCACATCTCCGTCAGCGCGGCGCCCGCGAGGGGGTGCCCGAGCAGCTCCGCGAGGGCCGGGCGGCCGAGCAGAGGCTGCCATGTCTCGGGCAACACCTTCGGTGGAACGGAGTGTGAACTCGCCCCGCTCCCAACGGGATCGGGGACCTCCGGCACCTCATCAGGCCCTGCGGCCATGGCTTAACCCCCCCTGCCTCGCGACCCATTGGCTGTGTCGGTCTCATCTGTCTTTACGCTCGGGCCGCCCCCGCCCCCCGCCTCCCGTTTCGCAACGCTCCGTCCGCGTAAGCGCGTTGGCGCGCAACCGACGGCGCGCGATACCGGTAACGCGCTCCGGGCGTACGTTCCCCGGCCGTCCATTCGGAGCCGTGGCCTGTTCGAATGAATGAGCCCTACTCACCCGTTGTGGCGGTGCGGGCGCGGGTGACGGCCAGGAGGATGCGCCCTGCGCTCCCACTGGTGGAAGATTCCTGTAGTAAACCTCGTGAGGTGCGGGGAGTGTTCAGGGCAGGACCGAATCTCGCCTGTGCTGAAATGCGGTGTTGGTATGGTCAGTTTCCCGATCACCGACGATTTGCGACTTCCGGCGGAAATCGATGCGTCGTCTCTGACGGATGTTCCCGAAGGGCCGCCCGAGAGAATTCTGCTGACGGGAGCCACGGGATTCCTCGGCGGTTTCCTGCTCGCCGACCTGCTGGAGGCGACCGACGCTCGAATCCACTGCCTGGTGAGGGCGGAGTCGGCCGCTCAGGCCCGGGAGCGGCTCGCCGGTCAGTTACGCGCCCGCGATGTGCCGGTGCACCACATGTCCCGGGTCGACGTCGTGCCCGGCAGCCTGGCGAAGCCGCGGTTCGGCTTGACCGACGAGGAGTTCTCCGGCCTCTCGCGCGGCATCGACGTCATTTACCACTGCGGTGCTTGGGTCAATCTTCTGGCGAGTTACCCGATCCTGCGCGGTTGCAATGTGTCGGGAACCCGGGAAATCCTGAGACTGGCGACCCGGACCCGTCGAATCCCCGTGCACTACATTTCGACGATGGGGGTGATCCCGGCGGCCCGAGAGGCCGGGACCGGTGTCTCCGGTTACTGCGCCACCAAATGGGTCGCCGAGCAGTTGGTCGCGCAGGCCGCGGACCGCGGATCGCCCACGATGGTGCACCGGCCCGGTGTGATCCTGGCGGACTCGCGCACCGGCCTGGTGGGGAAGTCGGACTGGTTCGTCCACCTGACGACGGCGAGCATCCGCGCCGGCTGCGCCCCCGACCACCCCGGTCTCCTGCCGGTGGGCACGGTCGACTTCACCAGCCGCGCCATCGTCGACCTGTCCCTGAGCCGACGTGCCCGAGGACAGGTGTTCCACGTGATCGATCCCGAACCGCTGCCCTTCCGGTCGTACTTCCAGGGCTTCGCGGACGCGGGTGTCGACCTTCCGCTCGTTCCGTTCGACACCTGGCTGGAGCGGCTTCGCGACCTGGGCGACGAGGTCCCCCGCAGCACCATGCGGCTGGCCGGCGAGATCCTCCGGCAGATGATCCCGGCCCCGGGGCAGGACACCGCCGGCCCCACCGCGGCGTCCGCGCACCGCGCCCCGCCCGTGCTCGACTCCGACTACTTCCGCAGGGTGCTCGCCTTCCTGAGCGGCGACGTCATGCTGCCCGCCCAGTGACCCACGCGCGGTCCTCTCCTCCCGTGCACCCCTCCCCGCATCTCATCAGCTGGAGTTTCCGCATGTCCCCTTTCACTCTGGAAGACCTGGCGGCGATGGTGGCCGAGATCGCCGGCGCCGAAGCGGCCCGGGCGATCTCGGAGCAGTCGGCCGACGCGCCCTTCACGTCGTTGGGGTTCGACTCGATGGCCGTCATCGAACTGGCCGAGCGGATCCAGGAGCGCTACGGCATTCCCATCCCGGACGAGGCGGTGCACGACCTGCGCACCGTCCGGCGGACCCTCGACTACGTGAACGGCCAGGCAGCCGTCGCCGCGGCGGACGGAGCCCGCTGATGGCCCGGGGCGCGGGACGGCTGACCGGCATCGGCGTCTACCGCCCCGGTGGCCTGCTCACCAGCGCCGAACTCGACACCAGGTTCGGCCATGAGGAAGGCTGGATCGAGCAGATCACCGGAATCCGGACCAGGCTGAAGGCCGACCCCGACGACACCTTCGTCGAGATGGCCGCGCAGGCGGCGGACAAGGCGCTGGCCCATGCGGGAGTGCTCGCCGAGGACCTGGACTGTGTCCTGTTCTCCTCAGCCAGCAGCGTCGGCCAGGCATCGTGCCGGGCCGCCAGTCTCACCCACCGCATCGGAGCCGGCCGGGCCGGCGGGTTCGACGTCAACGGCGGGTGCGCCGGGTTCAGTTACGGGCTGACCCTGGCCTCCGGACTCATCGCCGCACAGCAGGCGCGTCAGATCCTGGTCGTCGCCGCCGAGCGGCTGAGCGACATCACCGACCCCGACGACTGCGGGACCGTCATGGTCTTCGGCGATGCCGCCGGGGCCGCGGTGGTCAGCGCCGCGGAGCACGGCGGGATCGGACCGGCGGTGTGGGGAACCCACGGCCCCGGTGAGCCCTGGATGACCAGCGCCCCGCCCAAACCCGGTGCCGCCCGCCCGTACATGCACATGGACGGCACCCGGGTGGTCCGCTGGTTCGGTTCGCACATGCCGCAAGTGGCCCGGGACGCACTCGACGCGGCCGGGCTCACCTGGGACGACATCGGCGCCTTCGTGCCGCACCAGTGCAACGGGCGGCTGATCGACGCGATGGCGCGCCGACTGCGCCCGCCCGCGCACGTGGCGATCGCCCGCAGCATCGTCACCGACGGCAACACCAGTTCGGCGTCCATCCCGCTGGCTCTGGAGTCGCTGCTCGCCTCGGCCACCGTACGGCCCGGCGACAAGGCGCTGCTCCTGGGCTTCGGCGCCGGGCTGACCTGGTGCGCCCAGGTGGTCGAACTTCCGTAAGGAGCACCTCATGAACGTCACGTCCGCGTCCCCCGCGGTCGACCTCGGGCCCGCCGGCGAACCCGAAGCCGGTGTCGTGGCCCGTCCCCTGTCCCGTCTGTCCGACGCCGATCTCGGCACCCTGCTGATGATCCGCCACTTCGAACTGGCCGTGCTGGAGCTGTTCTCCCAGGGCCGGCTGCACGGCACCACCCACACCTGCCTCGGCCAGGAGTACATCCCCGTCGCGCTCTACCCGCTGCTGGACGAGGGCGACTACGTCTTCAGCAACCACCGCGGGCACGGCCACTACCTGGCCCGCTTCCACGACCCGCACGGCCTGCTCGCGGAGATCATGGGGCGGGCCGGTGCCGTCTGCCACGGTGTAGGCGGCAGCCAGCACATCTACCGCGACCGCTACCTGTCGACCGGCGTACAGGGCCAGAGCCTGCCCGTCGCCGTGGGAGTCGGCCTGCACCTGAAGCGGGCCGAGCCGGGTCGGATCGCGGTGGTCCACATCGGCGACGGCACCTGGGGCGAGGGCGCCGTGTACGAGGCGCTCAACATGGCGCAGCTGTGGCAGGTCCCGGTGCTCGTCGTGGTGGAGCACAACGGGATCGCCCAGTCGACACCGACCGAGCGGCAGATGTCCGGCACCATCGCGACCCGGGCGGCGGCCTTCGGTGTCGGCCACCTGCGGATCGACTCCGTGGACGTGACCGACGTACGCGCCGCCCTCGCCCCTGTGGTCGAACAGGTCCGCGACCAGCACCGGCCGTACGTGGTCGAGTGCGTCACCCACCGTGTGGGCCCGCACAGCAAGGGGGACGACACCCGCGCGGCCGAGGTCCGTGAGCGAGCGGCCCGGCACGACTGGTACCGCCGCTACCGACAGGACCATCCCGCGCAGTTCGCCGCCGCCGACCAGGCACAGGCGGAGGCCGTCGCCGCCGTCGTACGAGAGGTCGGCGCGCGTCCGGCGTCCCGATGGGAGGCCCGATGACCAGGCGCCAGCGCGTGGCCGAGAACCTCAACAGCGCACTGCACCACGTCCTCGGCGCCCACCCCGGCACGTATCTGATCGGCGAGGACGTCGCCGACCCCTACGGCGGGGCGTTCAAGGTGACCCGGGGGCTCTCCGACCGCTTCCCGGACCGGGTGCTGTCCTCACCGCTGAGCGAAGGCGGCATCGCCGGCGTGGGCGCGGGCCTGGCCCTGGCCGGCAACCGGTCCGTGGTCGAGATGATGTTCTCGGACTTCGCCGCGCTGGCCTTCGACCCGCTGCTGAACTTCGCCGCCAAGTCCGTGTCGATGTACGGCCGCAGGGTCCCGATGAGCATGGTCGTCCGCTGCCCCACCGGCGGCAACCGGGGGTACGGCCCGACGCACAGCCAGAGCCTGCAGAAGCACTTCCTCGGCATTCCCTCGCTGCACCTGCGGGAAGTCTCCCCGTTCCACGACAACCAGCGCGTACTGACCGCGATGCTCGACCGCGAGGAGCCCGGTGTGCTCTTCGAGGACAAGGTGCTCTACACCCGCGCCATGTACCAGGAGGGGGTCGTGGACGACCTCTTCCGCTACGAGGTGCTGGCCGATCCCAGCGAGACCGCCCGGGTGTTCGCGCCGGACTGCGGGCCCCCCGACTGGATCGTCCTGGCCCCGGGCGGGCTCACCGAACGGGCCGTCACCGCCCTGCGCACCCTGCTCCTCGAAGAGGAGATCACGTGTGAACTGCTGGTGCCCTCCCAGCTCTACCCCTTCGACAGCAAGGCGCTGCTCCCGGTGCTGTCCCGTGCCGACCGCATCTGTGTCATGGAGGACTCCACGGCCGACGGGACCTGGGGCGAGCTGCTCGCACAGCAACTCCACGAGCAGCTGTGGAGCCGACTGGCCCGCCCGGTGCTGCCGCTGAGTGCCGAGCCGAGCATCGTACCGACCGCGGCGCACCTGGAGCAGGACGTGCTGCTCCAGCCGTCCACCATCCACCGCGCGATCATGGAGGCGACGAAGTGATCGGCATCGAGCTGCCCACGCTCAACACGAACGACTCCAGCTACACCCTGGTCGAGTGGCTAGTCCCCGACGGCAGCAGCATCGAGGGCGAGGAACCGCTGGCGGTCGTGGAGACCTCCAAGGCCAGTGAGGAGATCGAGAGCACCGGCCCCGGTATCCTGCACGTCCTCGTCGTCGGCGGCCAGGACTGCAGGCCGGGGCAGACCATCGCCTACCTCTTCGAGTCGGCCGAGGAGCGCGACTCCTACCGGGCGTCGGCCGCCGCCCCGGCGGCGACATCCGCACCCCCCGGCGCGGAGCTGAGCATCACCAACGCGGCCCGTGCGCTCGCCGACCGCCACGGCGTGTCCGAGGCCGAGCTGTGCGGTCTCGGGCGCACGGTGATCCGTACGGCCGATGTCGAGGCCCTGGTGCGGCGGGCCGCGTCGGCGCCCCCCGCCCCCCAGCGCCAACTGTCGAAGCGACAGCGGACGGTGGGGGCGGTGGTGACCGAGTCGATGCGGACCGTTCCGGCCGCGGCCGCCTACGCCAAGGTCGACGTCGGACAGGCGGAGGAACTGGCCCGGCAGCTGTCCGAGCGCACCGGCAGTTTCGTCTCCCTGCCCGTCCTGCTGATCAAGGCGGTGGCGCGCCGGCACGCGGCACACCCCCTGATGTTCGCCGCGCTCACCGACGACGGCGCGGTACGCGAGAGCGAACGGGCCCATGTGGGCGTCACCATGGACGCGGGCCGAGGTCTGTACACCCCGGTGGTGCACGACGCCGCCGAGCTGAGCGGCGACCGGATCGCCGACCTGCTGACCGGCTTCCGGAGCAAGGCGTTCCGGGGCACGTTCCAGGCCGCCGAACTCGCCGGGGCCAACATCATGGTCGCCCCGCACACCACGGAGGGCATGGTCCTGGCCACCCCCATCGTCTTCCCCGGCCAGACCTGCGTGATCTCCATCGGCGCCGTCGACGACCAGGTGCTCCTGGACGCGCAGGGCACCCCTCGCACCCACCGGTTCGTCCATCTCGGCCTGGTCTACGACCACCGGGTGGTCAACGGCAGGGACGCGATGGCCCTGCTCGAGGACGTCAAGGCGGAGCTGGAGGCACCGGCCGCGCTCGGCTGACCGCCGACCCGCCACCACGGAACCCCGCCACCGCAGGACCCCACCACACGGAACCCCACCACCCCGGGGTACCGCCCGTCGGACCGGAAAGGACACCTCTGACATGACCACCGACACCACTCCCCACAGCCGCGCCTACGACCTGCTCGCCTCGGTTCTCAGCGAGAAGTTCGAAGTGCCCCCCGAGGCCATCGTCCCCACCGCGACCTTCGAACAGCTGGACCTCGACTCGCTGGCCGTGGTGGAGCTCTTCGTCGTACTCACCGAGGAACTCGGCATCGAAGTACAGGACGGCGAGGCCGACCCGGACCTCACCCTGGCCGGCGTGGCCGACCTCATCGCCCAGGCCGTCAAGCCGTGACCGGCGCCCGGCCCGACGTCGCCGTCACCGGGATCGGCCTGGTCACTCCCGCCGGCACCGGCCGCGAGGCCACCTGGGACGGCGTGTGCGCGGGCCGCCCCACCGCCCGGTACGTCCCCGAACTCAAGGGTCTCCCGGTCGACTTCGCCTGCCTCGTACCGGACTTCTCCCCCCGCGGTCACGTCCCCGGCTCACGCCCCTGGCAGTACGACCGCTTCACCCAGTTCGCCCTCTACGCCGCCCTGGAGGCGGTCTCCGACGCCGGCCTGGACCCGGCCGACTGGGACGCGGACCGCGTCGCGGTGGTCTTCGGCAGCTCGGCCGGCGGCACCGGCACCATGCTGGAACAGCACCGCAAACTGCTCGAACTGGGCACGGCGCGCGTCTCACCGCTGCTGCTGCCGATGTTCCTGCCCAACATGGCCACCGGGCAGCTCACCATCCACCTGCGTGCCCGGGGCCCGGCGCTGTGCACGGTCACCGCCTGCGCCTCCGGCGCCACCGCCATCGGCACCGCCCTGCAACTCCTGCGCTCCGGGGCCTGCGACATCGCCGTCGCGGGCGCCTCCGACGCGGTCGTACAGCCCTTCTGGGTCACCGGCTTCGACCGGATGGGCGCACTGTCCCGGCGCGGCGACGACCCGCGGGCCGCCTCCCGGCCCTTCGACACCGCCCGGGACGGCTTCGTCATGGCGGAGGGCGGTGCGGCCCTGGTCCTGGAGCCGGCGAGTGCGGCCAGGGCCCGCGGACGCCCCGGCTACGCCCTGCTGGCGGGCTACGGAGCATCGTCCGACGCCCACCACCCCGTGGCACCCGACCCCGAGGGCAAGGGCGCCGCCCTCGCCGTGCGGCGGGCCCTCGACGACGCCGGCGCCCGCCCCGCGGACGTGCAGCACATCAACGCGCACGGCACCAGCACGCCGCTCAACGACGCCGCCGAGGCCCGTCTGATCCGTCGCCTCTTCCCTCACCAGCCCTCCGTGACCTCGGTCAAGGGCACCCTGGGCCACCTGCTCGGCGCGGCCGGGGCGGTCGAAGCGGCGATCACCGCCCTGTCCGTGGCCCACGGCCGGGTGCCTCCCGTGGCCAACCTCGAAAAACAGGAAGGGGACGCCGAGATCAACGCCGTCACCGGCACCAGCCGGGCGCAGCCCGTCGACCTCGCCCTGAGCCATTCCTTCGGCTTCGGCGGCCACAACGCCGTACTCGCCTTCAGAAGTTGCCCCACCGAACCGGCCCGGGAGCCCGCCGCTCCTTCACCGTGAGCATCTCCAGGCGGCGGCAGGAGTTTCTTTCGGCTCCGTGCACAGCCGACCGGGACAGCTCGGAGAAGGCTCGGAGGTAGGTACGGACGGTGGCCGTACCCATGCCCGCAGACTCCCCGCCATCTCGCTGACCAGCCTCAACACACAACGCAGCCGCATATGCAGCTGCCGTGATGGAGTGAATTCTTTCACCTGGTCGAGGGATAGTTGCGGAATTCAATGGACGGGAGAATGGGAAGTC
Source organism: Streptomyces sp. BB1-1-1 (assembly GCF_031597775.1). Classification (NCBI taxonomy): domain Bacteria; kingdom Bacillati; phylum Actinomycetota; class Actinomycetes; order Kitasatosporales; family Streptomycetaceae; genus Streptomyces; species Streptomyces sp. BB1-1-1. Next base: position 7,256,740 of record NZ_CP134203.1, read on the forward strand.
GGATCGAACTCCGCGCCATTCCCCAACGAAAGGGTGAAGACCGTGAGTTTCCTCAACCCCCGCGTCCCCGGTGCCAACTCGGACGACGTCGTCACGGACATCACCGAGGCCCCGCACCGCCTGAGTGCGGTCGCGCAAGCCGGCGGAGCTCAGGTCATCGCGACCGTCGACGTACAGGCGGGAGAGGACGACTGGAACGTCCCGCCCACCGAGGAGCATCCGCGTCCGGTGGTGCTCGTGCACGGCACCTTCGGCAACCGGGGCTACACCTGGAACACGGCGACACCGCTGCTGCGGCAGCATGGTCACCGGGTCTTCCGGCTCGACTACGGCCAGCACGGCAACCCCGTGATCTTCGGCCTGGGCGACATCAAGCACTCCGCCCGGCAGCTCGCGGACTTCGTCGACGAGGTGCTGCGGCGGACCGGCGCCCAGGAGGTCGACGTGGTCGGCTTCTCGCAGGGCGGCATGATGCCGCGCTACTACCTGAACGCCCTGGGCGGAGGACCCAAGGTGCGCAACTTCGTCGGCATCGCGCCCAGCAACCACGGAGTCACGGCCCAGGGGCTGATGAACCTCGCCCGGCAGATTCCCGGCGCGGTGGAACTCCTCGAACAGGGCCCCGTCGGGGAGGTCGTGCCGGCCTGGCCGCAACTCCAGCACGACCACCCCTTCCAGCGTGAGCTGGCCGATCTCGGGGAGACGACGGAAGGCGTCCGCCACACCGTCATCGCCACCCAGTACGACGACGTGGTCACTCCGTACACGTCGTGCGCCCTCGCGAAGACCGAGGGTCGCTACGTGAACAACATCGTCCTGCAGGACATCGACCCGGACGACCACACCCCGCACGTGAGCATGCCCTACAACGCCACCGTGCTGAAGGAGGTCCTCAAGGCCCTGGCCGACTGAGCCCTGCTGCCGTCCAGGAGAACGCGGGCGACCAGCGCCGGGTCGTCGTTCATCGGGACGTGGCCGCAGCCGGGCAGCCGCACCAGGCGGGCCCGCGGAATGGCGTGCTTGGCGCGTATGCCCTGCCGGGGCAGGAGCAGCCGGTCCCGGTTGCCCCACGCCACGGTGACGGGGACGCCGGGCACGTCGTCGGTGAACAGCACGCTCCGTCCGGCCCGGAGCGTCTCGGAGAACCCCTGCGCGTGTGCGAGCGCCAGCGTCTCGGCGACGACCGCCTCGGGGGAGCGGCGGCCGGGACGGGCGTAGATCGTACTCGTCAGCGCGGTGCGGCCGACCGCGGTGCGGGACAGCCGCTCGACCAGGGGGAGGGGCAGGCTCCGGGCGGTCCGGCGCATCCCCATCAGGACGCCGAAGGCGTAGCGCCGCTCGGCCTGCGTCCAGAAGCCGGCCGGGGACAGGGCCGTCACCGACCGCACCAGGTTCTCGCGGCCGAGCTCCAGGGCCAGCAGACCGCCCAGCGAGTTGCCGGCCACGTGCGGCCGGTCGAGCCCCAGCGCCGCGCAGAAGGCGCCGAGTACCGCGTTCGTCGTCGGCAGATCGTGCGGCAGGCCGTGCGGCAGCGCGGACGACTGCCCGAACCCCGGCAGGTCCACGGCTATCACCTCGCGCTCGGTCGCGAGGATGTCGACCACCGGGTCCCAGGCCTGCCGGTGGTGACCTATGCCGTGCAGCAGCAGCAGCGGCTCGCCCTCACCCACGCGCGCGTAGGCGAGGGTGATGTCCTGCGGGCCGTGCTCGGTGGGGGCCGTGAAGGAGAGCGTTGCGGACATGGGGCTCCTTGTTGCTCATTGTCGGGAACACCTGTTGTGGGAACACACGTTTGGGGAACACATGTCGTCGGGAACGGATGAACGACGACGTTGCGTAGACACCTTGTCAGTAAGAGCTACCGACGGGTAGCCCCCGGTCGCCGGTCGGCCTCGGGCGGGGGCGATTCCGCCTGGACACGGCCGCACGCGTCCGCTGGGATGGAACGGTGACCACCGAAACCGCGACCGATGTCTTCGAAGAGCACCGCCCCGTCCTCCTGGGGGTCGCCTACCGCATGCTGGGCCGCCTCGCCGACGCGGAGGACGTGGTCCAGGAGGCCTGGCTGCGCTGGTCCGGCGCCGACCGGTCCGGCGTCCGGGAGGCGCGCGGATACCTGGTACGCGTCACCACCCGCCTCGCCATCGACCGGCTGCGCCAGATCAAGTCGCGGGGCGAGACGTACGTCGGCCCCTGGTTGCCGGAGCCCTACGCCACCGACTTCGGGGACGCCGTACCGGACACCGCCGAGCGGGCCGTCCTCGCCGACTCGGTGTCCTTCGCCGTTCTTGTCGTCCTGGAGTCGCTGTCACCGCTGGAGCGGGCGGTCTTCGTCCTGCGGGAGGCGTTCGGCTACCCGTACGCCGAGATCGCCGCGATGCTGGAGCGCGGGGAGGCCGCGGTGCGCCAGCTCGCCGGGCGGGCCCGCAAGCACGTCGACGAGCGGCGGCCCCGCTACGACGTCGACCCGGCGCAGCGCCGGGCCCTCACCGAACGCTTCCTCGCCGCCGCGGCCGACGGCGACCTGGACGGGCTGATGGCGCTGCTCGCGCCCGACGTCCGGCTGGTCGGCGACAGCGGTGGCAAGTCCAAGGCGCCGCTGCGCGTGCTGGAGAGCGCCGACAAGGTGGGCCGCTTCCTGCTCGGCGCCGCACAGAAGGGGATCCCGGACTTCTCGTTCCGCTTCCTGGAGCTCAACGGCGGCCCGGCCCTGCTGGCCCTGTCCGGCGGCAGGCCCGACTCCGTCTTCCAGCTGGACGTGGCCGACGGGCGCATCCAGTCGGTGTACATCATTCGCAACCCCGACAAACTGCGCGCCCTGGACACCCTCTAGGGCAGGCCCCCAGCAGCGCCACCCGCCCATCCGCCACGGATCGAGCCCCCGTCCCACGACGGGGGCTTCGCCGTCCTGTCGCGGGATTGGTCTTGACCAAGGGTGTGGGCCGTTTTATGGTCGCAGAGAACTGCAACAACCTTTAATAAACAAGGGCGTCAAAACGCCGCCGGACCACGGCGATTGCGGAGGACAGGGTGGGGACCACGCAGTTGGAATCGGTGCCGGAACCGAAGTACTGGCATCTCAGGACCGTGCTCAGCGAGGCCCTGGACTCGGAGTTCTCGGTGGGCGAGGTCCTGCCCAACGAGCGAGACCTCGCCGCCCGCTTCGGCGTCGCCCGCGCCACGCTCCGGCAGGCCCTGGAACAGCTCGAACTGGAGGGCAGGCTCCAGCGCCGCCGAGGCGTCGGTACGACCGTCGCCCCGCCGCGCGTCGGCGTGGCCGTCGGCACCGAGCGGCACGCCTGGCCGGGAACGGCCGAGGACGCCTGGGAACCGGCCGACTGCGTGCCGGCCGCTCCGCCCGCGGCCGTCGCCGAGGTCCTGGGCACCGGCAGGGACGAGCCCGTGCACATCGTCCGCCGCTCCCGGGTCTCGCACGGCCAGCCCGTGGCGGCGGAGCTGCTCTACATCCCGCCGTCCTCCGTGCCCGACCTCACCGCCATCGACGCCCCCTCCGGCGTCGCACGCGCGCGGGTCGTGCTCCGCGAACTGCAGCGCGGAGAACTGGAGCGGCGGGAGAGCGCCGTGGAGCTGGGGTCGGCCGGAGCGGAGGACGCGAAGGAACTCGACCGGCTCCCGGGAGCGCCCGTCCTCGTGGTCACCACCCGCTACCTCGCCGGGGGCCGCACCGCCGCCCTCTCCGTCGCCACCTACCGCGCGGACACCTGCCGGCTGACGTTCGGGGACTCCGGCGACGTGGAGATCCACCACGGCCCCGAGACCCGCGCCTCCTGAGTTCCTGGACGGCCCCGGACACCTCCTGAAGACCGGACCCCGCCTCCGCTGTGGATCGGCGCGGCTCAGCGCCGGGCCGTCGCCCCCTCCACCGCGAACAACTGCTCCTCCACGTGGTCGAGGGCCAGCCGCAGCGAGCCCGTCGCCACGGCGGCCTCGCCGAGGAGCGACAGGGTCACCTTCGGCGGGCGCAGGCAGTAGCGGGCCAGCTCCCGGCGCAGCGGCTCCAGTACGCCGTCCAGCCCGGCCGCCCAGCCGCCGACGACGACGAGTTCCGGGTCGAGGGCCAGCACCAGTGCCGCCACGTCGTGCACCAGCCGCTGGATGAAACGCTCGACGGCCGCGCGTGCCCGCTGGTCGCCCTCACGGGCCTCGGCGAACACCCTGGCGACCGCCTGCTCGTCCAGCGGGTGCAGCGGTCGGCCCGTGGTGGACAGCAGCGTCTCCGGCGTCACGTCCCGGCCCAGCAGATGCAGCGCGCCGATCTCGCCGGCCGCCCCGCCGTAACCCCGGTGCAGCCGCCCGCCGATCAGCGCCCCGGCGCCCGGGCTCAGCCCGGCCAGCACGAACACGATGTCGTCGGACTCGGTGGCGGCGCCCTTCCAGTGCTCGGCGACCGCCGCCGCGTTCGCGTCGTTCTCGACCAGCACCGGGCACTTGAAGGAACGGCTCAGCCGCTCGCCCAGGCGCAGCCCCGTCCACTCGGGCAGCGCGGTGCTCAGCCGCACCGTGCCGTCCGCCTCGACGATCCCGGGCGTCGCCGCCCCCACGGCCCGCAGCGAGCCGCGCGCGACACCGGCCCGGCGCAGCAGTTCGGCGACCGCGGTGCGCAGTCGCTCCAGCCGCTCGTCCGCCGGGGCGGTCTCGTCGACGTCCTTGGCCTGGGCGCCGATGACCCGGCCGTCCAGGTCGGACAGGAGCGCGGCGACGCGGTGCGGCCCGATCTCGAGACCCAGCAGATGCCCGGCCTCCGCCCGGAACCTGAACCGCCGCGCGGGCCGCCCCTGCCGTCGGGCCGTGCCCTCGTCGGCGGCCGCCTCGACGACGAGACCGGCCTCGATGAGCCCCTCGACGACGCCCTCGACGGTCGGCCGGGACAGCCCCGTCACCCGGGTGATCTCGGTCAGCGTCGCGCAGTCCGTGGCACGCAACGCGTGCAGCACCACAGCGGAGTTGATCCTCCGCAGCAGCGACGGATCCCCGCCGGTCAGCCCGCCCAACGTCCGTCCTCCCAGCTCGTGCGCGTGTTGGCCGGATCGTACTCGGCCCGCTCCGCCCCGGCGAGTGCCGGTCCGCCCGTGCGGCTGCCTGCCGGGTGCCTCAGCCGGGCGCCACGAACCCCGACTCGTACGCCGTGATCACCGCCTGCGTGCGGTCCCGCGCCCCCACCTTCGCGAGCACCGAGCTCACGTGCGACTTCACCGTCTCCGTGCCGACGACCAGCCGGGCGGCGATCTCCGCGTTCGACAACCCGCGCGCCATCAGCCGCAGCACCTCGCCCTCCCGCTCGGTCAGCCGCGCCCGCTCCAACACGGCGCGCGCCGCCCGGTTCCCGCCGCCGTCGCCGTACTCGGCGGCGAGCTGCCGCACCGAGGCCGGGAACAGCAGGGACTCGCCCTCGGCGATCAACCGCACCGCGTGCACGATCTCGGCCGGCCGGGCCCGCTTCAGCAGGAACCCGTCGGCGCCCGCGCGCAGCGCCTCGTACACGTACTCGTCGTTCTCGAAGGTCGTCACGACGAGGATCTTCGGCGGATCGGCCACCGTCCGCAGCAGCGCGCGCGTGGCCTCGATGCCGTCCATCAGCGGCATCCGGACGTCCATGGCGACCACGTCCGGCCGTACCTGCCGCACCAGCGGAATGACCGCCGCCCCGTCGGCCGCCTCGCCGACCACCTCGATGTCCGGCTGCGCCTCCAGCACGGCCCGCAGGCCTGCGCGTACGAGGGGTTCGTCGTCGACGAGGAGCACTCTGACCGGCATCCGGCCAGCGTAGATCAGCCCGGCGGCAGCTCGACGCGCACCTGCCAGTCACCGGCGCCGTCGGGCCCCGTGTGCGCCCGCCCGCCCAGCACAGCGGCCCGCTCGCGTATGCCGCGCAGCCCGCTGCCGCGTCCGGGCGCGACCCTCCCGTCCGGCAGCGGATTGCGCACCTCCAGGGTGAGCGCGCCGTCCGCCACCTCGACGCGGACCCGCGCGGGCACCGCCCCCGCGTGCCGCAGCACATTGGTCAGCGCCTCCTGGAGGATGCGGTAGCCCTCGCGGGAGACGGGGCCCGGCAGGGTCTCCAGCGGGCCCGTGACGTCGGCGTCGACCTTGGCCCCCGACGAGCGGGCGGACTCCAGGAGACGGTCGGCGTCCGCCAGGGTCGGTCTGGCGCTCACGGGTTTCTCCGCCTCCCGCAGGACGCCGAGCACCCGCTCCAGGTCCTCCAGGGCCGCCCTGCCGGTCTCCTCGATCGCGGTCAGGGCCCGGTCGGTGAACTCGGCGCTGTTCGCCGCGCGGGCGGCCCCAGCCTGCACGACGGCGACGGTCAGCGCGTGGCCGATGGAGTCGTGCAGCTCGCGGGCGATGCGGTTGCGCTCCAGGAGCTGTTCGGTGCGCTCCTCAAGGGCGCTGAGCCGTTCGGCGGCGGACGGTCCGAGGAACGTGCGGGCGCCCGCCGTCGCCAGGACGCCGAGGCCGACCACGGCGCCGTACATGGCGAGGAGAGGGAGCGGCGCGAGGAGCGCGTACGCCCAGTGCGGCGCGGCGTCGCGCAGGACCGGAATGTCGTCGATCCGGTGCCCCAGGGCGAGCCGGACCAGTTCGACGGTGAGAATGGGCAGCCAGACGCAGACGCCCGAGGTCAAGGCGCCCAGCAGCATGCGCAGTTCCAGCCACAGCACGGTGCGCAGCCGGTCCCGCCAGGTCGCCGAGGGCGCGACCGAGAAGGCGGAGTCCTCGGGGCCGGGCGTGAGAAGCAGACGGGCCTGCACGCCCTCGCCGGTCCGCACCGCCGGGATGAAGCCGACCGGGACCAGCACCGCCGCGGGCACCCACAGCTTGGTGTCGTCGATGAGCGCCCACACGCTCACCACGAGCATGGGCACCCACAGGTGCAGCAGCCGTGTGTACGTCGTCCCCCGGAACAGCGGGCGCAGCAAGCGGACCATTGCGTCATCGTGCCAGCCGCCACTGACAGCGGGCCTCCCCCGCGCGGGGGAGGCGATCTCCACCGGCGGGGGAGGACCCGGCCCCGTTCCAACCGGCACGCTGCGGTCATGACCAGCATCGACGTCCAGAACCTCACCAAGGAGTACGGCACCCGACGAGCCGTCGACGACCTCACCTTCACCGTGCGCCCCGGCCGCGTCACCGGCTTCCTCGGCCCCAACGGCGCCGGAAAGTCCACCACCATGCGGCTCGTCCTGGGCCTCGACCGGCCCACCTCCGGGACCGCGACCGTCGGCGGCCACCCCTACGCCGCCCTCCACGAGCCGTTGCGGCACGTCGGCGCCCTGCTCGACGCGCACGCCGCGCACGGCTCGCGCACCGCGCGGGACCACCTGCGCGTCCTGGCGGCGAGCAACCGCGTACCGTCTCGCCGGGTCGACGAGGTGATGGAGGAGACGGGCATCGCGTCGGTGGCACGCCACCGGGTGAAGGCGTACTCCCTGGGCATGCGACAGCGGCTGGGCATCGCCGCCGCGCTGCTGGGCGACCCCGAGGTGGTGATGCTGGACGAGCCCTCCAACGGGCTGGACCCCGAGGGCATCATCTGGATCCGCGGACTGCTGCGCCGGCTCGCGGCCGAGGGGCGCACGGTCCTGGTCTCCAGCCACCTGATGAACGAGACCGCGTCCTTCGCCGACCACCTGATCGTCCTCGGCCGTGGCCGGCTGCTCGCCGACACGCCGATGCGGGAGTTCATCGACGCGCGCGTGCGGCCGCGTGTCCGCATCCGTACGCCGGACGCCACCGCGCTGAAGGCCGCTCTCGCCCGGCACGGCCACGACGCCGTGGAACACGACGACGGGTACTGGACCGTGCACCACGCGCGCGTGGACGACATCGGCCGGATCGTGTCCGGCGCGGGCGTACCCGTCCTCGAACTGGCACCGGACGAAGGCACCTTGGAACAGGCCTATCTCGACCTGACGGCCGCCGAGGCCGAGTTCACCGCACAGCCCCAGGAGGCCTGACCATGTACTTCACGCCCGTACTCCGCTCCGAGGCGCTCAAGGTCCGCACCCTGCGCTCGCTGTGCGGCACCCTGCTGGCCCTGTTCGCGGTCACCACCGCCTTCTCCGCACTGGCCGGGGTCTCCGACACCTCCGACCCGGAGTTCGACCCGCTGTTCATGTCCCTCTCCGGCGTCATGCCCGGCCAGATCGCCGCCGTCGCCTTCGGGGCCATGGTCGTCTCGTCCGAGTACCACGGCAACGGGATCCGGCTCTCCCTGGCAGCCGTTCCACGGCGCGGGCGGTGGTTCGCGGCGAAGCTCGTCGTCGTCGCCGTACCGGCCCTCGCCGTGGGTCTGCTCACCGCGTTCGCCGCCCTCGTCGCGGCCCGGGCGGGCCTCGGCTCGGCGGCGGACGGACTCACCACCGGGGAGCAGGTGCGGGGCGTCGTGGGCTGCGGAATCTACTTCATGCTGATGGCGCTGCTCGCGGCCGGACTCACCGCCCTGTTCCGCAGCGGCATGGCCACTCTGTCGACCCTGATCCCGTTCATCCTCATCGTGTCCTTCGTGATCGGGGACGCGGCGGGCGGCGCCACCGACTTCCTGCCGGACAGGGCGGGGCAAGTCGTCCTGTACCAGACGCACGAGGGAACTCTGGGGCCCTGGGCCGGACTCGCGGTGACCGCGCTGTGGGCGGCGGCGGCCCTCCTCGCCGGCGCCTGGCGGCTGCGCCGCCGGGACGCCTGACACCGTCCGAGGCTGACGCCCCGCCAATTGTCAGTGCCGGCCGGTTTACTGGACCGCATGGACATCGCGCGGCACATCGCCCTCATCGACGAGCTGTGCTTCCGGCCCTTCCCGGCGGAGCACGGCCCGTCGACCGGGGGCGCCGGGGGGCCGGGCCACTTTGTGGCGGTCCTGGAGAGCAGCCACGGCCTGCGCGGCGGCGACCAGGGGGAGCGGGCGGTGACGGTGGAGCAGTACGAGAAGTACCGCGACGGACTCTACGAGCGCCTCGCCCGGCGCTGGGGGGAGACGGACCCCTGGAACCTGCAGACGGTCCTGCTGCGGACCGACGAGGAGGAGATACCCGAGCCGTGGGCCGGTCTCAGCGCCCGAGCGGGCGTGGCGTACCTGTGGGAGGCGGCGGGCACCGGCCGCTGGGTCGCGGTGGCCGTCGCCGACCGGGACGAGACGGACGAGGTGCGGCTGCTGGCCGTCGTCACGGAGCAGGCGCCACCGTGACCGCTCGCCACGCCCACACCTACGCCTCTGTCTCCGCCTCCGCCGCGACCCGCAGTCGCGCGAACTCCTCCGCCATCGTCTGCGCCGTCCAGTGCGCGTTGAGCCCGCTGGGGTTCGGCAGCACCCACACCCGCGTGTCCCCGATCATCCGCTCCTGCGGACCCACCTGCGCCTTCCGGTCGTCGAACGCCGCGCGGTACGCGGTGACACCGACCACGGCCAGCCGCCGGGGCCGCAGCCGCGCCACCTTCAGCGCCAGCAGCCGGCCGCCCTCCCGGTACTCCTCGGCGGTCAGCTCGTCCGCCCGCGCGCTGGCCCGCGCGACGACGTTCGTGATCCCGAGCCCGTACGACGGCAGCTCGCCCTGCTCCGACGGCTTCAGCAGCCGAGGCGTGAAGCCGGACAGATGCAGCACCGGCCAGAAGCGGTTGCCGGGGCGGGCGAAGTGGTGGCCCGTCACCGCGGTCATCAGACCCGGATTGATCCCGCAGAACAGCACGCGGAGACCGTCCGCGACCACGTCCGGTACGAGACGGTCGCGGGCGGCCTCCAGCTCGGCCCTGGTGAAGCGCGTCAGAGGATGGCTCCCGGGGTGTAGCCCGCGGCCGCCGGGTGCTGCTTGACGATCTCCTCGATCCGGCCGACGAGGACGCCGACCTGGTCGGCCGCGGCGCCCGTGAAGGACAGCTTGTCGGCCATCAGCGCGTCCAGCCCGGCCCGGTCCAGCGGGATGCGCTCGTCGGCGGCCAGCTTGTCGAGCAGCTCGTTGCGCTCGGCGCCCTGCTCGCGCATCGCCAGCGCGGAGGCCACGGCGTTCTCCTTGATCGCCTCGTGGGCGACCTCGCGGCCGACACCGGCCCGGACCGCGCCCATGAGCACCTTGGTGGTGGCGAGGAACGGCAGGTAGCGGTCCAGCTCCCGGGCCACGACGGCCGGGAAGGCACCGAACTCGTCGAGCACGGTCAGGAACGTCTCCAGCAGCCCGTCCAGGGCGAAGAACGCGTCGGGCAGGGCCACGCGGCGCACCACCGAGCAGGAGACGTCGCCCTCGTTCCACTGGTCGCCCGCCAGCTCGCCGGTCATCGACGCGTAGCCGCGCAGGATGACCATCAGGCCGTTGACGCGCTCGCAGGAGCGGGTGTTCATCTTGTGCGGCATCGCCGAGGAGCCGACCTGGCCGGGCTTGAAGCCCTCGGTGACCAGCTCGTGCCCGGCCATCAGCCGGATCGTCTTCGCCAGCGAGGACGGCGCCGCCGCCAGCTGCACCAGCGCGGTGACGACCTCGTAGTCCAGCGAGCGCGGGTAGACCTGGCCGACCGAGGTGAACGCCTGCGAGAAGCCCAGGTGCCCCGCGATCCGCTGCTCCAGCTCCGCGAGCTTGCCCGCGTCCCCGCCGAGCAGGTCCAGCATGTCCTGGGCGGTGCCGACCGGGCCCTTGATGCCGCGCAGCGGGTAGCGGCCCAGCAGCTCCTCCACCCGGCCGTACGCCACCAGCAGCTCGTCGGCCGCGGTGGCGAAGCGCTTGCCCAGCGTCGTGGCCTGAGCGGCGACGTTGTGGGAGCGGCCGGCCATGACCAGCTCGGCGTACTCGCCCGCCAGCTTGCCGAGGCGGGCCAGGACGGCCACCGAGCGGTCGCGGATCAGCTCGAGCGAGAGCCGGACCTGGAGCTGCTCGACGTTCTCCGTCAGGTCGCGGGAGGTCATGCCCTTGTGCACGTGCTCGTGCCCGGCGAGGTCGTTGAACTCCTCGATCCGCGCCTTCACGTCGTGCCGCGTGACCTTCTCGCGCTCGGCGATCGAGGCCAGGTCGACCTGGTCGAGGACGCGCTCGTAGTCGGCGAGCGCGGCGTCGGGCACCTCGATGCCGAGGTCCTTCTGGGCCCGCAGCACGGCGAGCCAGAGCTGCCGCTCGAGCTTCACCTTCTGCTCGGGCGACCAGAGCGTGGCGAGCTCGGCGGAGGCGTAGCGTCCGGCGAGGACGTTCGGGATGCTGGGCTTGGCGGGAGCGGAAGTCACGTGAACGGATTCTACTGGCGATTCCTGCAGGCCAGCCCCACGGGGCCCTTCGTCGGAACCTACGAAGGGCGTGCGACCCCGGGGATCACGGCGCCAGATCCTCGTACGGCAGCAGCTCCGGACGCTTGGGCGGCAGGCCGTCCCCGGACGACCGGCCCGTCAGCCTGCGGCCAATCCAGGGCAGCAGGTACTGCCGCGCGAACCGGACGTCCGCGGTCCGGCGCATGATCCAACCGGGCGGCGGCGTCGCCGGGATCGGCGCGTGCCACTCGGGATCCTCGGGTTCGTAGCCGAGCGACTGCCACACGGCCTCCGCGACCCGGCGGTGCCCCTCGGCGGTCAGGTGCAGCCGGTCCACGTCCCACAGGCGCGGGTCGGCCAGCGAGTCCGCCCCGTACAGGTCGACGACCACGGCGCCGTGCTCCTTGGACAGGTCGTCGATGATCGCGAACAGCGCCTCCATGCGCGGCCGGAACCGCTCCAGCACCGGACCCTGACGGCCCGGACTGCGCATCAGGACCAGCTGCTCGCAGTGCGGCGCGAGCCGCTCCACGGCCTGCGTCAGCAGATCCCGCACCCGGGCCATGTCGCACTTGGGCCGCAGTGTGTCGTTGAGCCCGCCGACCAGCGTGATCACGTCGGCTCCCATGGCCGCCGCCACGTCGACCTGCTCGTCGACGATCTGCCCGATCAGCTTCCCGCGCACCGCGAGGTTCGCGTACCGGAAACCGGGGGACCGGGCGGCCATCCGAGCGGCGAGGAGGTCGGCCCAGCCCCGGTAGGAGCCGTCGGGCAGCAGGTCCGACATGCCCTCGGTGAAGGAGTCACCGACGGTGACAAGGCTGGCGTGAGTGGGATTCGTCTGCATGGCGACAGAAATGGTAGCGCCTGCACATACCCGTCGGTCGGTCGCCCTCCGCCGGGCCTGAGAGACTCCAGGGGAGGCTCACGTCCGCTGCCCGAACAGCTCCCGCAGCACGTCCTCCATGGTCACCAGACCCGCCAGCCGCCCGTCGGAGCCGATCACGGCCGCCAGATGGGTACGGCTGCGGCGCATCGCGGTGAGCACGTCGTCCAGCGGGGTCCGCTCCCGGACCCGCGCGATGGACCGCATGTCCCGCAGCCGGAACGGCAGGTCCCGCGGCGAGGCGTCCAAAGCGTCCTTCACATGCAGGTAGCCGACGATCCGCCGCCCGTCGTCCACCACCGGGAACCGCGAGAACCCGGACTCCGCCGACAGCCGCTCCAACTGCTCCGGAGTGATGCCCACGCGCGCGTGGACGACGCGTTCCAGCGGCAGCACCACGTCCCGCACCGGCCGCCGGCCCAGCTCCAGTGCGTCGTGCAGCCGCTCCTGGGCCCGGTCGTCGATCAGCCCGGCCTCACTGGCGTCCTTGACGATCTCGGCCAGCTCCGCGTCCGTGAAGGTCGCCGACACCTCGTCCTTCGTCTCGACCCTGAGCAGCTTGAGCAGCGCGTTCGCGAAGGCGTTGACCGTGAAGATCACCGGGCGCAGCGCCCGGGACAGCGCCACCAGCGGCGGCCCGAGCAGCAGCGCACTGCGCACCGGCTCGGCCAGCGCGATGTTCTTCGGCACCATCTCGCCGAGCAGCATGTGCAGATACGTCGCCAGCGCGAGGGCGATCACGAAGGACAACGCGTGCCCCGCGCCGGACGGCATGCCCACCGCGTGGAACACCGGTTCCAGCAGGTGCTCGATCGCCGGCTCCGCGACCACACCGAGGACCAGCGTGCACAGCGTGATGCCCAGCTGGGCCGCCGCCATCAGCGCCGACACGTGCTCCAGACCCCACAGCACGCTCTTCGCACGCCGGTCGCCCTCCACCCCCGCTGTCCCCGCTGTCCCTGCTGCCGCTGCCGCCCCCGCTTCTACGTACTGCTCCACCTGGCTGCGGCGCACGGAGATCAGCGCGAACTCGGCGCCCACGAAGAACGCGTTGGCGACGAGCGTCGCCAGACCGATCAGCAGCTGTACGGCGGTCACCGGCCGGCCTCCCCTTCGCCCTCGATGGCGCGCGCGTCGTCGAGCGGCGCGTGCAGCAGTACCCGGGCCGCCCTGCGACCCGTGGCGTCCACGACGTCCAGCCGCCAGCCGGCGACCTCGAGGGTGTCGCCGACGGCGGGGATGTGCCCAAGACCGGCCGCGACCAGCCCGGCGACCGTCTCGTACGGCCCCTCGGGCACCCTGAGTCCCAGGCGCGACAGCCGGTCCACGCGGGCCGCGCCGTCGGCCCAGTACAGGGCGTGCCCCTGCTCGTCCGTGCCGGCCGTGTCCAGCTCGGGCGTCTCGTGCGGATCGTGCTCGTCCCGCACCTCGCCGACCACCTCTTCGACGATGTCCTCCAGCGTGGCCACGCCCGCCGTCCCGCCGTACTCGTCGATCACGACGGCCATCGTGCGCCGCCCGGAGAGCCGGTCCAGCAGCCGGTCGACGGTCAGTGACTCCGGGACGAGCAGCGGCTCGCGCATCAGCTCGGCGACCGGCATACCGGGCCGCCGCTCGGCGGGCACCGCAAGGACGTCCTTGACGTGCGCGGTGCCCACCACGGCGTCGAGGGTGTCCCGGTAGACGGGGAACCGGGACAGCCCGGTCGCCCGCGTCGCGTTCGCCACGTCCTCGCACGTCGCCCGGGCGTCGAGGGCGACGACCTGCACGCGCGGGGTCATCACGTTCTGTGCCGTCAGGTCGGCCAGGTTCAGGGTCCGTACGAACAACTCGGCGGTGTCGGCCTCCAGCGCGCCCTCCTTGGCCGAGTGCCGGGCGAGCGCCGCCAGCTCCTGCGGCCCACGCGCGGAGGCCAGCTCCTCGGCTGGCTCCACACCGAAGACGCGCACGATGCGGTTGGCCGTGTTGTTCAGGTGAGTGATGAAGGGCCGGAAGGAGGCGCTGAACCACCGCTGCGGGCCGCCCACCCGTTTGGCGACGGCCAGCGGTGAGGAGATCGCCCAGTTCTTCGGCACCAGCTCGCCGACGATCATCAGGAAGACCGTCGACAGGGCCGTGCCCAGCACCAGCGCCAGCGAGGAGGCCGCCGAGCGCGACACCCCCACACTCTCCAGCGGGCCCGAGATGAGCGCCGCGACCGAGGGCTCGGCGAGCATGCCGACCACCAGGTTGGTGACCGTGATGCCGAGCTGCGCCCCGGAGAGCTGGAAGGTCAGGTTCCGTACGGCCTTCAGGGCGCTCGCCGCGCCCCGCTCGCCGCGCGCCGCCGCCCGCTCCAGTTCGCCGCGCTCGACGGTGGTCAGCGAGAACTCGGCCGCGACGAAGGCGCCGCACACGAGCGAGAGCGCGATCGCCACCAGCAGCAGGAGCACTTCGGTCATCGGGTCACCTCGGGTCCATGATCGGCCAGGACGTGGAGGATCGCGCGACGTCGTGCGCCGGGGGGAGGCTCCAGGTGTGGCGCCGGGGTGGGCGTCCGGGGGATCGCCGATGCGGACTCGCTCATGCGCCGGTGCTCACACCTTTCAGCCGATGAGGGGCTTCACCCAGCGTCGCCACTGTTCCTCGGGCGCGTACCCGGCCGCCCGCCAGGCATGCTGGGCCCGCTCGTTGCGCCGCAGCACCATCGCGTCCCCGCGGCGCCCGCCCAGCCGTACGAACCGCTCCTCCGCGGCCGTGAGCAGCGCCGAGCCGATGCCCTGACGCCGGTGGTCCGGGTGCACCGCCAGCCGGTACAGATGGCAGCGCCAGCCGTCGAAGCCCGCGATCACCGTGCCCACCAGGTCCCCGCCCCGCTCGGCCAGGAGCAGCGCCTCGGGGTCGCGGGCCACCATCCGCTCCACGCCCTCCCGGTCGTCGCTGATGCTCGTCCCCTCGGCGGCCACCTTCCAGAAGGCCAGCACGGCGTCCAGATCCTCGGGCCCGGCGGCCCGTATGCGCGGTTCGCTCATGCGGCGATCCCATCACGCGCGCCCGGCCGCCACTCGACATTCCGGCATGCGGACCGCCACTCCCGCGCTCCCGCCGCCCGTCAGACCTCGCGCAGCGCCCGCATCACCGGAGCGAAGGCCTCCATGTACGGCTCCAGCACCGTCAGATAGGTGAATCCGTACCGCTCGCGCTGCGCCCGTACCTGCGCGGTGATCTGCTCCAGGGTCCCGGCCAGGAAGATGGGCAGCTCCAGCACCTGGTCGGTGGTCAGGTGCGGCACGTGCTCCAGGAGGGGGCGGACGGCGGCCTCGCGGTCCTCGGTCACGACGACCGTCTGGACGAGCAGGTTCAGCTCCGCCGGCTCCTCGCGGCCCGCCGCCAGCTCCCGGTACCGGGCCACGCGCCCGTCGAGCTCCTCGGCCGTGATGGGGGCCGGCTGTCCCGTCGCGCTGCCCCGCACCGTACGCGCGCCCGTGAAGGCGGCGACGGCGGCGTGCCGGGCCGTCAGCTCCAGCATCCGGTCGCCGTTGGCGCCGATCAGCAGCGGCACCCCGGGCCGTTGCACCGGCCGCGGCTGGTACTCCTCGTCGGCCAGCAGCCGCTCCAGTTCCTCGACGGTGCGCCGCAAGTGGTCCACCCGCTCGCCCGGCGAGCCGAACGGCAGCCCCGCCGCGTCGTGCTCCGCCCGTACGTAGCCGGTGCCGAGCCCGAGCTCCAGCCGCCCGCCCGTCAGGGCGTCCGTGGTCGCCACCTCCCGGGCCAGCAGGGCCGGGTTCCAGAGGCCCGCGTTGAGCACGAAGGTGCCCAGGCGGGGACGCTCGGTGGCCCCGGCCGCCGCGACCAGCGCCGGGAACGGCGCCGGCATGCCGAGATGGTCCGGGACCAGGATCACGTCGTACCCCAGCTCCTCGGCCCGTCGGCACTTCGCGCTCCACTCGTCGGCCGGGGCGGACGCCATGAGGTTGACGCCGAAACGGAACGGACGCGACATGAACTCTCCTCGCGGGCAGGGGACTTCGGACCACCCGGAGTCAATCACCCGCGCGCGGTGGCCGCCACGCCCTTGCCGTTGCTAGCGTTCCGGCGCTAGCTTCGAGGTATGGCGAAGACCCGGAAGGCCCAGCTGAACGTGCGGGTGGACGAGGGCACCGCCCGGGCGGCCCGCGAGAAGGCCCTGGCCCGGGGGATGAGCGTCAACCGCTACATCGAGGAACTGGTCCGGCAGGACACCGGCGAGGCCGGCCACACCTTCGTGGAGGCCGCCGCCGACTTCATGCGGCAGTACGAGAAGGTGTTCACCGAGGAGGTCGGCGACGGCCGCCGCTGAACCGGCGGAGGCGTCCCGCGTGAATGACCACGGATGAAAGACCTCACCATCGACCTCGCCTGGCTGCTGATGCTCGCCGAACAGCGCACGCCGGGAGACCCCCAGGTCACCGACTGGGGAGCGCTCGTCGCGGCCGTCGCCCGCCACCGGGCCGAGATATTCGACACCCTCGTCTACGACGGCCCGCACGCCCGCGCCGCCGCCCTGCTCCAGCTGCTGATCCATGTCCCGGCGCTGGAGCGCTCCAACGCCCTGTTCGCCTCCGCGGTCGCCTACGCCTACCTGGTCGCCAGCGGGGTCGAGGTCGCCACCACGCCGGAGCGGGTGCGGGACCTCGCCCTGCTGGTCAAGAGCGGTGAGGCCTCCGTCGACGACATCGCGGACGAGCTGCGCCGCTGGAGCGGGTGACTACGCCTCGGTTTCGGGCGGCCGCCAGGCCGTGCCGAGCACGCAGTACGAACTCGGCAGCGCCGGCCCGTTCTCCGGCATCATCACCCGCCGGTAGGGCCCGAGCGCGAACCCCGCGTCCCGCAGCGCGGCCACCGGTTCGCGGGACAGGTGGCAGCCGCCGGACAGCGGAGGCCACAGCGTCCGGTCCAGCGCGCGCTGGGTGAAGGTCATCACCCGCCCACCGCCCCGGCCGTGCTCGAAGAACCGCACCTGCCCGCCGGGCCGCAGCACCCGCCGCAGCTCCCCGAGCGCCCGCGGTACGTCGCGGACACTGCACAGTACGAGCGAGACCACGGCGGCGTCGAAGGCCTCGCTCTTGACCGGGAGGGCCTCCGCCGCGCCCGGCGCCACGTCGACCGGCACCTGGGCGCGCAGCGCCGCCTCCACGGCCAACTGCCGCAGCACGCGCTCCGGTTCGATGGCGACGACCTCCGAGACGGTGCCCGGGTAGTGCGCGAAGTTCAGCCCGTTGCCCGCACCGACCTCGATCACCCGACCGGACAGTCCGGCGAGCAGCCGCTCGCGCACGCTCCCCATCCCCATCCGGGTCTCGGCGCTCACGCTGAACCGGGCGTAGCAGCGGGCGAACACCGGATGGTGCACGGCGTCCCGCGGCACCCCGCGGGCACGGGCGGATCGCAGCGCCATGGGACCTCCTTCACGAGGTGGTGCCTTACCGCGATTGTCCCCCGTACGAGCCCCGCGCACCCACCGCGCGGACGGCTCGTTTCCGACGACGTGCCGACCGACGGCGGTGGCGTGCTCCACGTCCCCCGGGTGGCGGGCAGGAGACGGCCGGCCCCCTGCCCGCCGCGCCCCGGCCGACGACCGCCCCAAGCCGTACCGCCGGTCGGGGCGCCTCCGAGTCGAGAGCGACTCCGGGGCGCGGGTGTCCCGGCCGGGGGGTGCGGGCCAGCGCGGTGCCGTCGACCGGAAGACGACCGGTGGGGCGGGCCGCACCGGTGGGCGTGCCTGTCGGCTCCGGAACGGGGCCGGGGCTTTGGTGGCGTGCCGCCGTGCGGGCCTCTCTGGCCGGTGGGGTCGGTCGCGCCGGTGGGCGTGCCTGTCGGCTCCGGAGTGGGGCTGGGGCTTTGGTGGCGTGCCGCCGTGCGGGCCTCTCTGGCCGGTGGGGTCGGTCGCGCCGGTGGGCGTGCCTGTCGGCTCCGGAGTGGGGCTGGGGCTTTGGTGGCGTGCCGCCGTGCGGGCCTCTCTGGCCGGTGGGGTCGGTCGCGCCGGTGGGCGTGCCTGTCGGCTCCGGAATCGGTCCGGGACCCGGTGGCGTGCCGCCGGTGCGGGGCCTCCGGCCGGTGAAGGTCGGCCGCGCCGGTCGGCCCCGGGGCCGGTCAGGTGCCCCGGTGCCGCCGCCGGCGCGGGGCCCCGCACGTGGAGGTGGCCGACCTGCAAGCGCCCGGTCAGGGCGCCTCCCGGTTCCGGAACCCGTCCGCGTCCCATGTGCCCTCCAGCCGGGGTGCCAGCCAGTGTGGGGCCGTCGATCGGAAGACGGTCGGCGGGAGGGCGCCCGCTCCGGCGGGCAGGGCGCCGAGCAGGGGAGCTCCGGCCACGACCGGGAGGTCCGCGAGATTGCAGCGCGAGGCGAGGTCCGGGGCCCCGGGCCAGCTGCCGATCACGACGCCCGGCAGCTCCAGCCCGCGGGAGCGCAGTTCACGCGCCGTCAGTTCCGTCGTGTTGAGCGTGCCCAGCCCGGCCGACGCCACCAGCAGCACCGGCGCTCCGAGGAGCCCGGCGACGTCCGCCAGCGTCCCGCCGGCCGCGTCGAAGCGCACGAGCAGGCCGCCCGCGCCCTCGACCAGCACCAGGTCGTGCTCGGTCGCCAGCTTGTCCGCGGCCTCCGCCACCTCCTGCGGGTGCACCGGCGCCCGGCCGGCCCGGCGCGCGGCCGTACCCGGCGCCAACGGCTCGGGATACCGCGCCACTTCCGCCGCCGTCACGGCGCCCGCGAGGCGCGCCACCTCCTGGGCGTCCCCCGGCTCGTCCGGCCGTACGCCCGTCTGCGCGGCCTTCAGCACGGCCACCGACCGGCCGCCCGCCAGCGCCGCCGCGGCGACGGCGGCCGTCACGACCGTCTTGCCGATCTCCGTGCCCGTGCCCGTGATCACCAGTACCGGCATGTCATCCCTCCCGTGCCGCCGCGCACACCGCGCGGGCGATCCGTGCCACGTCCGCGTCGCCCGTGACGTACGGCGGCATGGTGTAGATCAGGTCGCGGAACGGCCGCAGCCACACGCCCTCGCGCACGGCCGCCTCCGTCGCCGCCCGCATGTCGACGGCGTGGTCGAGCTGGACCACCCCGATCGCCCCGAGGACGCGTACGTCCGTCACGCCCGGCAGCGCGGCGGCGGGCGCCAGACCGTCCCGCAGCCCCGCCTCGATCCGCTTGACCTCCGCGAGCCAGTCCTGCCCGAGCAGCAGCCCGATCGACGCGCACGCCACGGCCGCCGCCAGCGGGTTGCCCATGAACGTCGGCCCGTGGGCCAGCACCGGCACCTCGCCCCGCGAGATGCCGTCGGCCACCCGTGACGTGCACAGCGTGGCCGCCATCGTCAGATAGCCGCCGGTCAGGGCCTTGCCCACGCACATCACGTCCGGCGTCACCGCCGCGTGCTCCGCCGCGAACAACGCGCCCGTACGCCCGAACCCGGTCGCGATCTCGTCGAACACCAGCAGCACGCCGTGCGCGTCGCACGCCTCCCGCAGTACCCGCAGATACGCGGGGGAGTGGAACCGCATCCCCCCGGCGCCCTGCACCACCGGCTCGACGATCACCGCGGCCAGTTCGTCGGCGTGCCGTTCGATCAGCGCGCGCAGGTGATCCGCGTACGACTCCTCGTACTCCGCCGGCGGCGCGTCCGCGAAGACCTGGCTCGGCAGGACGCCCGCCCACAGCTCGTGCATCCCGCCCTCGGGGTCGCACACGGACATGGGCTGCCAGGTGTCGCCGTGATAGCCGCCGCGCCAGGTCAGCAGGCGACGTTTCGCGGGGCGGCCCAGTGATCGCCAGTACTGGAGGCACATCTTGACCGCGACCTCGACCGACACCGACCCGGAGTCGGCGAGGAAGACGTGCTCGAGGCCCTCGGGTGACATGTCGACAAGCAGCTTCGCCAGCCGCACGGCGGGCTCGTGGGTGAGCCCGCCGAACATCACATGGCTCATCCGGTCCAGCTGGTCGCGCGCGGCCTCGTTCAGCACCGGGTGGTTGTAGCCGTGGATCGCCGACCACCAGGACGACATGCCGTCGACGAGTTCGCCCGAGCCGTCGGCCGGACACAGCCGCACCCCGCTCGCCGACGCCACGACGAGCGGGTCCTGCCGGCCGGGCATGGGGCCGTACGGATGCCAGACGTGCCGCCGGTCGAGGGCCAGCAGCTCATCCACGGTCAGCGCGGGCTCAGGCATTGGGCGCGAGGTCCGTGCCGGCACCACGGCGGCGTACGGCGACCAGGTCCGTACGGGCTTCGCCGGCCGCCGCCGGTTCGGCGGGCGCGCCGGTCCCGCGGCGGGCCCCGGCCGGGACGGACCCGCAGGCACCGCCGTCGGCGTGCGACCCGCAGCCCCCGCCCTCGGCGTGCGATCCGCAGGCACCGCCGTCCGCGTGCGACCCGCACGAGCCGCCTGCGTGCGACCCGCACCCGCCCCGCTCGGCCGCCCGGTGCTCCGGCAGGGTCACCTCGCCGGCGCCCTCCACCTCGAACCCGGCGTCCGCGATCATCTCCAGGTCGGCGTGGCCCGCCTGTCCCTCGCTGGTGAGGTAGTCGCCGAGGAAGATGGAGTTGGCCAGGTTCAGGGCGAGCGGCTGCATCGTGCGCAGGTGGACCTCGCGCCCGCCCGCGATGCGCACCTCGACGTCCGGGCAGACGAACCGCGTCATCGCCAGGATGCGCAGGCAGCGCTGCGGGGTGAGGTGCCACTCCTTGGCCAGCGGCGTGCCCTCCATCGGGATCAGGAAGTTGACCGGCACCGAGTCCGGGTCCAGCTCGCGCAGCGAGAAGACCACGTCGACCAAGTCCTCGTCGCTCTCGCCCATGCCCGCGATCAGACCGGAGCAGGCGGACAGGCCGGCCGCGTGCGCCTTGTTCACCGTGTCCACCCGGTCGGCGTACGTGTGCGTGGTCGTGATGTCCCCGTACGTCGCCTCGGACGTGTTGAGGTTGTGGTTGTAGGCATCGGCGCCCGCCTCGCGCAGCCGCTCCGCCTGGCCGTCGGAGAGCAGGCCCAGACAGGCGCAGACCTCGACGGCCTCGTTCTGCTCCTTGATGGCCTTGATGGTGTCCGAGACCCGGTCCACGTCCCGGTCGGTCGGACCGCGTCCGCTGGCCACCAGGCACACCCGCTTGGCGCCCCCGGCCACGCCGGCGGCGGCGGCCTGGGAGGCCTGGTCGGGCTTGAGCCAGGTGTACTTGAGGATCTCGGCCTTGGAGCCGAGCCGCTGCGAGCAGTAGGAGCAGTCCTCGGGGCACAGGCCCGACTTGAGGTTGACGAGGTAGTTGAGTTTCACCCGTCGGCCGAACCAGTGGCGGCGCACCTTGCCGGCCGCGGCCACCACATCGAGCAGGTCGTCGTCGGAAGTGGCGAGGACGGCAAGAGCCTCCTCGCGGGTCGGCGACTCGCGCCGAAGCCCCTTGTCCACCAGCGTGTTCAGCAGGTCCATGAGAGCCGATCCTGTCCTACGGGGCCGCCCGGGGCCAAGGAGAGTTTGCACAACACTGACAGATCACCGTGTGGGTATTGCCACACCTCGCGGGCGCTGCCGTGCCGCTAATGTCTGTCCACTGCCTACAAAACGACGGAGGACCGACCCATGGCGTTCGGCTGGATCGACGAGCAGGCCCAGGCGCGCCGCCGGGCCGGGCTCGTACGGATTCTGCGCCCGCGTCCGGCCGACTCGCCGCTGCTGGACCTGGCGAGCAACGACTACCTCGGCCTGGCCCGGCACCCGGAGGTCACCGAGGGGGCGGTCCGGGCCGCTCGGACCTGGGGCGGCGGCGCGACCGGCTCCCGGCTCGTGACCGGCACGACCGAACTCCACGCCGAGCTGGAACACGAACTGGCCGCCCACTGCGGATTCGAGGCCGCGCTCGTCTTCTCCTCCGGCTACGCGGCCAACCTCGCCGCGGTCACCGCGCTGGCGCCGCACGGCTCCCTCGTCGTCTCCGACGCGGGCAACCACGCCTCGCTGATCGACGGCTGCCGGCTCGCGCGCGGGACGACCCAGGTCGTGGCGCACGCCGACCCGGACGCCGTACGCAAGGCACTGGCGACGCACGACGGGCCCGCCGTCACCGTCTCCGACACGGTCTTCTCGGTCGACGGCGACGCCGCGCCGCTGGCCGGGCTCGCCGAGGCGTGCCGGGAGCACGGTGCCGGGCTGGTCGTCGACGACGCCCACGGCCTCGGGGTCCTCGGCGACGGCGGCCGGGGCGCCCCGCACGCGGCGGGACTCGCGGGCGCCGACGACGTCGTCGTGACGGTGACGCTGTCCAAGTCGCTCGGCAGTCAGGGCGGCGCCGTGCTCGGCCCCGCCCGGGTGATCGACCATCTGGTCAACGCGGCCCGGACGTTCATCTTCGACACCGGCCTCGCCCCCGCGGCGGCGGGCGCGGCGCTGGCGGCGCTCACCCTGCTGCGCCGAGAGCCCGAGCGGGCGGCCCGGGCACGCGAGGTGGCGGCGGAGCTGCACGCACGCCTGACTGCCCTCGGGCTGTCGGCGGTACGTCCGGACGCCGCGGTGGTCTCGGTGCGCGCTCCCTCCCCGGAGGGGGCCGTACGGTGGGCGGCCGACTGCCGTGCGGCCGGCCTGTCCGTGGGCTGCTTCCGCCCTCCTTCCGTACCCGACGGCGTCTCACGGCTCAGGCTGACCGCTCGTGCGGACCTCTCCGGGGAACAGATCGAACGCGCTGTACGGGTGATCGGCGAAACGCGACCATGAGTCGGCGTGACACGGCCGTGCTCCGCCCGGTGCCCAACCGGTTCAGCCGCGGTGGACGGCGGCCGTGAACGTCGCCCAGCTCCCGGGGGAGAAGAGCAGTGCGGGCCCGGCCGGGACCTTGGAGTCCCGCACGGCGAGCAGTCCGGCCCAGGGGCCGACCGACGGCCGGGCCGTCTCCACGCAGTTGTTCGCTCCGGTGCTGTAGCTGCTGCGCAGCCACCGCACGTCGTGCAGATCGGTGCCGGCAGGGATGTTCCGACAGAGTGCGGACGGTGAGCCTGACATGGTGCCTCCTTACGCGCCTGCCGCGGTCGCGGCGATGAAGTCCAACGAGTCCTCGGGCGAAAGGGCATGGATCAGAAGGGCGTT
Source organism: Streptomyces sp. BB1-1-1 (assembly GCF_031597775.1). NCBI lineage: Bacteria > Bacillati > Actinomycetota > Actinomycetes > Kitasatosporales > Streptomycetaceae > Streptomyces > Streptomyces sp. BB1-1-1. The sequence continues at coordinate 7,279,949 of NZ_CP134203.1, forward strand.
GAAGGCCTCGGTATAGGCCTCTAGGTCTTCTTTCCGTTCGAGATGCAGGCTACTCGTCAAGTGGTCGAGAACAACCACGTCCAGATCAGAAGTGCTCGAAAAAGAGAAGATTACGAAAGGGCCGGTGACACCGATGTGCGCCCCGGCGGCAAACGGCAGTACCTGGAGCCGGACATGGGGGAGACGCGCGGCCTCGACCAGTCGCGCCAGCTGACGGGACATGACACCGGGGCCGCCCACCTCCCGGCGCAGCACCGCCTCGTCCAGGACCGCGCTCAGCAGCAGCGGCGGCTGCGCCCGCAGTACGTCCTGCCGGGCCAGCCGTACTTCCACCAGCGTGTCCAGCCGCTCCTCCGGCAGCCCGTCCGCCGCGGCGCGCGTCACCGCGCGGGCGTACTCCGGCGTCTGCAACAGCCCGGGGACCACCGTGGTCTCCAGCGTGCGCATCGCGCTGGCCTGGGACTCCAGGCTGATGAAGTCGCGGTAGGTCGGGGGCAGTACCCCGCGATAGGCGTGCCACCAGTGGTTCCGGCCGCCCGCGTCGTCGGAGCCCGCCAGCATCACCAGCAGCTCCCGCAACTGGTCGTCGTCCACGCCGTAGGCGTCCAGCAGTAACCGCACGTCGGCCGGTTTCGCCCCGCTCGTCCCGGTCTCGATCCGGCTGACCTTCGACTGGTGCCAGCCCACCAGCCGGGCCGCCTCGCCGCTGGTGATACCCGCCGACGTGCGCAGGGCGCGCAGTTCCGCGCCCAGCTTCCGGCGGCGCACCACGGGACCGTGCTGCATGGGCCACTCCCTTACTCCTTATGGGCCGCCCAAATACGCTCTGCCGTCGCAGAGTTCACCGCTTTGAGCGACAGATATATGCATATCTTGGTGGATCGCCGCCCCGCACCGGCCTGGTGATGGCAGTCTGGCGGCGAAGCACCAGTCCGGGACCGTACTCGAACCATCCGCTCCGTGTCCGGCTGCGGTCCCGTGGGAAAGGGACGACGTCGCCATGGCAGACCATCTGGAAGCATCCGTCACTCTGCCGAGCGATCCCGCCTCGGTGGCCGCCGCGCGCACCTATGTGGTCGGCACACTGGCGGAGTGGGGCCTGCCGCCGGACACCGACGTGTCCGACACCGTTCGGCTCATCGTCTCGGAGCTGACGACCAACGCGGTCCAGCACACGTTCGGACAGTCACCCACCTTCACCGTGGACCTCGTGCTCGACCGTGACGAGCGGCTGCGCATCGGTGTCACCGACAGCCATCCGCGGTTTCCCAAGCGCCTGCCCGCCGCCGTCCAGCAGGACAACGGCCGGGGCATGGTGATCATCCGCTGGCTGACGGCGGAGTGCGGCGGCAAGCTGAGAGTGCGGCCCACGCGCGAGGGCGGCAAGACCGTCTCCATCGAACTGCCCTGGGCACCGCCGGCCGGTCCGGTGCCCGCCGAACCGGCCTCGGCCGTCGGGCGGGCCGTGGGAAGCCAGGAGCCGCAGCGGTGAGTCGCCGACGGTCCCCGGCGCGCCGCAGGCGCATACCACGCACCCGAGGGGGTGACGGCGGGTCAGGACGCCGTCACCCCCTCGGGCGGGCTACTTGACCCGGCCGTACCAGACGCTGCCGGTCCAGATCTTCTGCAGACGCACCACGTCCCCGGTCTTCGGGGCGTGCCAGATCTTGCCCTTCCCGGCGTAGATGCCGACGTGGTAGATGCTGCGACCCGAGTGGAAGAACACCAGGTCCCCGGTCTTGCGGTTCTTGGCGGAGATGTGACGGGTCTTGTTGTACTGCTGGGCGGCGGTGCGTGGCAGCTTCTTGCCGGCCTTCTTGAACGAGTACAGCGTCAGCCCCGAGCAGTCGAACCTGCTTGGTCCGACGGCGCCCCATTTGTATGGCGCGCCCTTCTTGGAGGCAGCGATCTTGAGGGCCTTCGTCGCATGGCTCGCCGCGACCGCCTCGGAGGCGACGCCGGGGACCACTACGGAACCGCCCACGGCGGCGAGGGTGAGGGCCGAGGCCGTACCGGCACGGGCCATCAGCGACGGGACACGATTGAGCGCGGACATGCGCAACCCTTCGTCAGCCGCCTGTGAAGGATGACCTGTCGGATTCGGGCTGGCGAAGTTGCCCGGCCGCACGAGTGCGGCTTCACCCCAAGGGCTGCTCGGCCCGGCGCGGCTCCAGCGGAGACGACCGTTCCGGCGACCCGTCGTGCTCGGGTCCTCCACTCCTGCCGATCCACTCCTGTCGACCGGTCGTCCGGGCGGCGGCAGGACTCGGCGTCCGCCCGGACCGCCCCGCCGCTGCGGCGGGGGCTTGTCGTCAGTCACGGATCTTGTCTCGCCCCATGGGAAAATCCCAACGGAACGTGCCCTTTGTGTTGTTACTCACCACTCACCCGTTCGGGTGGACACCTCTGTGTTCGACCAGCCGGTGCGTGTGGTGACGACCCCGGGACCAGCGACGCAGTGGCTCATTGCGCTGTCCGGACACGCGGGTCGCGCAAGCTCGGCCGGTCGGAAATCGGAGGTTTCCCTACGCCGAAAGGCGGTACGCCGTTTGGTCCGTTTCGACTCCGGTTGCCTCAACGGCCGGAACGGGGCGGAAGGCCGACTCGCGCCGTCCGCCGTTCACCGTCTAGCACGCGCAGCGCCCGGGCCAGGGTGGTGGCGTGCAGCTCGGTCTCGCGCCGCCGGTGCATCAGCGCCAGCGCGTCGCGCAGGGCGGCAGCCTTGCCGACCAGCGCCTGGGCGGCCCGCAGCCCGCGATAGGTGTCGCCCTCCCGCGCGGGGTTGATGCGCCCGAGCAGGTCGACGACGTCCAGGTACCGGTCGATCAGCTCGGCCTCGGCGCGGGTCAGGGCGGGCAGTGGTGGCAGTTCCGGTGGCAGCATCGCCGGATCACCTCGCGCCGGGTGCCGGAGATGTGACCCTGCGGCTGGGCACCACCCGGTCCACCAGGCCGTACTCCAGGGCCTGTTGCGCGTCCAGGACGGTGTGCCGTTCGATGTCCGCGCTCACCTGCTCGGGACTGCGGCCCGTGTGCCGTACGAGGATCTCCTCCAGGCGGGCGCGGACGCGGATCAACTCGCCGGCCTGGATGGCCAGGTCGCTCGTCGGCCCCTCCACCGGCTCGGTGAGCGCGGGCTGATGGATGACCACCCGTGCGCCCGGCAGGGCAGCGCGTTTGCCGGGCGTGCCCGCCGCCAGCAGTACCGCGGCCAACGCGCCCGCCTGCCCGAGGCAGGTCGTCTCCACGTCGCAGGCGACGTAGCGCATGGTGTCGTAGATCGCCGTCATCGCGGTGAAGGAGCCGCCGGGCGAGTTGATGTAGAGCGCGATGTCCCGGTCCGGGGCCTGGTGTTCGAGATACATGAACTGCGCCATCACGTCGTTCGCGGAGGTCTCGTCGACCGGTGTCCCGAGGAAGACGATCCGCTCCTCCAGCAGCTTCGAGTACGGGTCCGTCGTCCGGCTCCCGGCACTCGTGCGCTCGGTGAACTCGGGCAGGACGTGACGGGCGGACGGTCGGGTCATGGCGAACCCCTCCTCGTGGCAGAACCGTGTTCGGCTGCACTGCCTCCTGTAAAAAATGTACAGGACGTACGTTGCGGAGGGTGAGGAGTCGCGAGGATCGCGCGTTCGCCGGCAGCGGAAGCGAGCCGTAGGGGGGCGTGGGGCGCCCGCGTTCATCCCCCGTTCGGCGGCTCGTGCAGGCCGAAGGAGGAGCCCTGGTCGTCCCGGCACAGCGCGAACCGGCCGAACCGGGCCACCGACTCCGCGTCCTCCTCGCCCTCCTCGCCGAGGTCCTGGACCGAGCCGCCCAGTTTCCGCACCCTGGCCACGGCGGCGTCCAGGTCGTCGACCCGGAAGAAGACGTACGGGGAGGCGCCCGCGTCACCGCCGTGCAGGCCGCCCGGCACACCGCCCGTGCCGATGGAGAACCCGCGCCCCGTGGGGCCGGCTTCGAGAGCCCAGTCGAACAGGCTGCCGTAGAAGACGCGCCCGCGTTCGGGATCGGCCACGCCGAGTTCGAAGAAGGACGGTTCGCCTGCCATGGGGTACCTCCCGGGGCCGGTGGGCTGAGCTCGCCCCCGTCTCCATCGTCCTCCCCGCCGAACGGCGGCGCAGCCGGTCGTCGTGAGGTGAACCGTAAGCTGGGGGCATGGCCTACGAGATTCCGGTGACGCAAGCCAGGGCTGAGCTCGCCGACCTGATCAACCGGGTGGTGTACGGCGGTGAACGCGTCGTCGTGACGCGCCACGGCAAGCCTCTCGTCGCCCTCGTCTCCGCCGCCGACCTCGAGCGTCTGGAGGCACTCCGGGAAGTGCCGGAGGACCAGGTGATCACCTCGGTCACCGGAGTCCGGGACACCGCCGCCTCCGCGCCCCGCGAGCCGCACCGCTTCGGCATCGCGGCGAAACACCGGGGGCCGAATCCGACGTAGGGGGCGTCGTTCGGATCTTGCCGGGGTCGGGTCGGTCGCAGGGCACCGCCGCCCGGCGCCGGCCGTATTGCTCCGAGCCCTCTTGACCCGGCCGGACTCGCTCAGGCGGCCGCTGCCGGTGCCGGTGCCCGGTCGGGTGCCGGCGAGTCGCCCTGCGTGCGCTGTCGCAGTGCGCCGCCGAGCAGTACCGCGCCCAGGCCCAGTGCGGCCCACCACGTGAGCGTCAGTGCGGGGCCGGTGGCGGCGGCGCCGTCGAAGAAGGACACCGAGCGCAGCAGTGACGCGCCCGCGCCCGGCGGCAGCCACTGGCCGATCGCCCCGGCCGGCTGGGGCAGCATCTCCGGCGCCGAGGACGCTCCCGAGAAGGGGTTGCCCAGCAGCATCATCACGGCACCGCCCAGCCCGAGACCGGCACGTCCGAGGAGCGCCCCGAGCCCGGCGATGCCCGCGCCGACGGCCAGGGTCGACAGCCCGAACACGCCGGCCACGGCCCACCAGTCACCGGTGACCACCCCGAGCCAGCTGTGCGCGATCGCCGCCGCGACCAGGCCGGTCAGCGCGGCGGCGCCGACCAGGGCGGCGGCCGCGCGGGCGCCGCGCAGCCCCAGCAGGGTCGCCACCGCGCCCGTCGCGATCCCGGCCAGCGCCAGGGGCAGCACGCTCGCGCCCAGGGCCGCGCCGCGCGGGTCCGTCCCGGGAGCGGGCACCACATCGACGACCTGGACCGGGGCCCCCGCGGCGGACGCCTGCCCGGCGACCGCCTGCTGCAGCAGCTGGGCGACGGCGGGGCTCGCCGCCGACGCGGTGAGCAGCTTCGGGCCCCGGTCGCCGGCGATCACCGCGCCGTACACGGTCCGGTCCTCGATGGCGCCGCGAGCCGCGTCCTCGTCGGCGTAGCGGTGGAGCGCGAAGGCGCCCTCGCGCTGGGCGAGCCGCTGCTCCACCTGCGCGACCGCGGCGGGTGGCCCCGCCACGCCGAGCGGCAGGTCGCGGGGCGCCGTGCGGGCGGCGGGCCAGGCGAAGGCCCACAGGGCCAGGCCCACCAGTACGGGAACCAGGACGATCACGGCGATCACGCGACGACGGCTGTCCATGAGGGCTCCTGTCAAAAAGAAGGATCGTTCGTTTTGCCTGTGTCACCACCGTGCGACCGACTCGGCGTCCTTGTCAAGAAGGAACGTTCGTTTTAGGTTGGGTGTCATGGCCCGCGTATCCCAGGAACACCTCGACGCCCGCCGCCGGCAGATCCTCGACGGCGCCGCGCTCTGCTTCGCCCGCAACGGCTTCCACGCCACGTCGATGCAGGACGTGCTGAAAGAGGTCGACCTCTCGGCGGGAGCCGTCTACCGCTACTTCAGCGGCAAGGAGGAGTTGATCGAGGCCATCGTCGCCGAGGTGCTGGGCGCCATCCGGGACGTGTACGAGCGGGCGGCGCGGGAGGACCCGCCGGCCATGCCCGACGAGCTCATCGCCCGCACCCTGGCGCACATGGCGCGGGAGCGGCCGGCGCTGACGGAGGACGGCCGGTGGCTGTTCCCTCGGCTCATGATCCAGGCCTGGACCGAGACGCTGCGCAACGAGACGCTGGCCGCCCTCCTCGACGAGGGCTTCGCCAAGGTCCTCGCGTCCTGGGCGAAGGTCGTCGTCCGCTATCAGGAAGCGGGCATGATGCGCGACGACGTCGACCCGGACGCCGTGGCCCGGACGCTGATGGCGACGGTGCAGGGTTTCGGGGCCCAGTACGCGCTGTTCGGCAGCTTCTCCCCGGAGGCTCTCCAGGCGGGCGTGCGGGGATTGTTGAGCATGCGGGAGGCCGCCGACGGCACCGGTAATCAGTCGGTCAAAAAGGCGTGACGCGGCGGAAACACTGAAACCCTACTCTCACCCCGTCCACCTGCGGTTTTCGGGTCACCGGCGTGCGCGTTCCCGCGCATTGATGTGTGTTACATCTAGAGCCGTCGCGGTGGACGCGGCAGCCGGACCGTCCGGTCCCGGCGTCATGCCCTGTGAGGTGGTAAATGCAACTGACCCCGCACGAGCAGGAGAGACTGCTCATCCATGTGGCCGCGGACGTGGCGGAGAAGCGCCGCGCACGAGGTGTGAAGCTCAACCATCCCGAGGTCGTCGCCCTGATCACCTCGCACATCCTCGAAGGCGCCCGGGACGGGCGCACGGTCGGCGAACTCATGGCCTCCGGACGCAAGCTGATCCAGCGCGACGAGGTCATGGAGGGCATCCCCGAAATGGTCCACGACGTGCAGGTCGAGGCCACCTTCCCCGACGGCACCAAGCTGGTCACCGTCCACGATCCGATCATCTGACGGGGACGGCAGCCAATGATTCCCGGAGAGATCCTCTTCGCCGACGAGCCGGTCGCCTTCAACGAGGGCCGCGCGAGCATCCGTCTGACCGTGCTCAACACCGCCGACCGGCCGGTCCAGGTCGGCTCCCACTACCACTTCGCCGAGGCCAACCCCGGTCTTGACCTCAACCGCGAGGCGGCTCACGGCATGCGGCTCAACATCGCCGCCGGCACCGCCGTCCGGTTCGAGCCCGGCATCCCGGTCGACGTGGAACTGGTCCCCCTCGCGGGTGCCCGCGTCGTCATGGGTCTGCGCGGCGCGACCGGAGGTGCCCTCGATGCCTGAACTCTCCCGTCCCGCCTACGCCGACCTGTTCGGCCCGACCACCGGCGACCGCGTCCGCCTCGCCGACACCGACCTCCTCGTCGAGATCGAGGAGGACCGCTCGGGCGGCCCCGGCCGCTCCGGCGACGAAGCCGTCTTCGGCGGCGGCAAGGTGCTGCGCGAGTCCATGGGCCAGTCCCGTGCCACCCGCGCCGACGGCGCCCCCGACACCGTCATCACCGGCGCCGTGGTCATCGACCACTGGGGCGTCGTCAAGGCCGACATCGGTATCCGCGACGGCCGGATCACCGGCATCGGCAAGTCCGGCAACCCGGACACCATGGACGGTGTCCACCCCGACCTCGTCATCGGCCCCGAGACGGAGGTCATCGCGGGCAACGGCAAGATCCTCACCGCCGGCGGCATCGACACGCACGTCCACTTCATCGCGCCGGCCGCCGTCGACGAGGCACTCGCCTCCGGCATCACCACCCTCATCGGCGGCGGCACGGGCCCCGCCGAGGGCAGCAAGGCGACCACCGTCACCCCCGGTTCCTGGCACCTCGCGCGGATGTTCGCCGCTCTTGAGTCCAGCCCCGTCAACATCGGCTTCCTGGGCAAGGGCAGCACCATGTCCAAGGAGTCCATGCGCGACCAACTGCGCGCCGGCATCCTCGGCTTCAAGATCCACGAGGACTGGGGCGCCACCCCGGCCGTCATCTCCGCGTGCCTGGACGTGTGCGAGGAGTCCGGTGTCCAGCTCGCCGTCCACACCGACACCCTGAACGAGGCGGGATTCGTCGGCGACACCTTCGACGCCGTCGCCGGCCGCACCCTGCACGCCTTCCACGTCGAGGGCGCCGGCGGCGGCCACGCACCGGACATGATCACGGCGGTCTCGCTGCCCAACATGCTCCCGGCGTCCACCAACCCGACCCGGCCGCACACCGTCAACACCGTCGAGGAGCACCTCGACATGCTGATGGTCTGTCACCACCTGAACCCCGCCGTCCCCGAGGACCTGGCCTTCGCGGAGTCCCGCATCCGGCCCAGCACCATCGCGGCCGAGGACATCCTGCACGACATGGGAGCGATCTCCATCATGTCGTCCGACGCCCAGGCCATGGGCCGCATCGGAGAGGTGATCCTGCGGACCTGGCAGACCGCGCACGTGATGAAGCGGCGCCGGGGCTTCCTGCCCGGCGACACCCGCGCCGACAACCTGCGCGCCCGTCGATATGTCGCCAAGTACACCATCAACCCCGCCGTCGCCCAGGGCATCGAGCACGAGGTCGGCTCCGTCGAGACCGGCAAGCTCGCCGACCTGGTCCTCTGGGACCCGCGGTTCTTCGGCGTGAAGCCGCAGTTGGTGCTCAAGGGCGGCCAGATCGCGTACGCGCAGATGGGCGACGCCAACGCCTCCATCCCCACGCCGCAGCCGGTGCTGCCGCGCCCCATGTTCGGCGCGCACGGCACGGCGCCCGCCGCCAACTCGGTCGCCTTCGTGGCGGAGGCGACCATCGAGGCCGGGCTGCCGGAACGACTCGGTCTCGGGCGGGAGTTCGTGCCCATCCGGTCGACCCGCGGCCGTACCAAGGCCGACATGCGGCAGAACGACGCCCTGCCGCGAGTCGAGGTCGCCGCGGACTCCTTCGCGGTGACCATCGACGGCGAACTCGTCGAACCCGCACCCGTCGCCGAACTGCCGCTCGCGCAGCGGTACTTCCTCTTCTGAGGGCCGGCATGAGCCGCGCGACACTGCTCGTCCTCGCGGACGGCCGCTTTCCCGCCGGAGGGCACGCCCACTCCGGCGGGGCGGAGGCCGCCGTCCGGGCGGGGCGCATCACGGACGCCGCGAGCCTGGAGGAGTTCTGCCGGGGGCGGCTGCACACGAGCGGGGCCGTCGCGGCCTCCCTCGCGGCAGCCGCGGCCCTCGGCGTCGACCCCGGCGAGCTGGACCTGGCCGCGGACGCCCGCACTCCGTCACCCGCGCTGCGGCTGGCAGCACGCAGGCTCGGGCGGCAGCTCATGCGGGCTGCCCGTGCCACCTGGCCGCATCCCGAACTGGACGCACTGGCACAGCGGTTTCCCAAGGGCGCCCACCAGCCCGTCGTCCTCGGGCTGACCGCCCGCGCGGCCGGGCTCGGGCCGCTGGACGCGGCGTACTGCTCCGCGTACGAGGGGGTGAGCGGGGCGGCGACGGCCGTGGTGCGGCTGCTCAGCCTCGACCCCTTCGACGCGACCGGTGTGCTCGCGCGGCTCGCGTCCGAGGTGGACCTGGTGGCCCGGGACGCCGTGGAGGCGGGGCGGCTGGCCGTGACCGACGGGGTCGACGTGCTGCCCGCGCGGTCCGCGCCGCTGCTGGAGATCGGGGCGGAGGCGCATGCCGCGCTGCCTGTGCGGTTGTTCGCCTCGTAGGGGGTTTCGCCCCCGCCGCCCCTTCCCTTTCCCGACCCCAGGGGCTCTGCCCCTTCGACCCCGCCAGGGGGCTCTGCCCCCTGGACCCCCGTCGGCCTGAACGGCCTCGTCCTCAAACGCCGGACGGGCTGAATACAGCCGGCCTCAGTGTTACAGGAGTCGCAGCATGCATCTCGACCATCACCACGACCACCCCGCCGTCTCCGCCGACGCCCACCGGCCCGACGGGCGCCGCCGTGCCCTCCGTATCGGGCTCGGCGGGCCCGTCGGGTCCGGGAAGACCGCGACCGTCGCCGCGCTCTGCCGGGCGCTGCGGGAGGAGCTGTCCCTCGCCGTCGTCACCAACGACATCTACACCCGTGAGGACGCCGAGTTCCTGCTCCGGGAGGCGGTACTGCCGCCGGAACGGATCAGTGCCGTCGAGACGGGGGCCTGTCCGCACACCGCGATCCGGGACGACATCTCCGCCAACCTGGAGGCCGTCGAGGATCTGGAGGACGAGGCCGGACCGCTCGACCTGGTCCTGGTGGAGTCCGGCGGGGACAACCTCACCGCCACCTTCTCCAAGGGGCTCGTCGACGCCCAGATCTTCGTGATCGACGTGGCCGGCGGAGACGACATCCCGCGCAAGGGCGGGCCCGGCGTCACCACCGCCGACCTGCTGATCGTGAACAAGGTCGACCTCGCCCCGTACGTCGGCTCGGACCTCGCGCGCATGGCGGCCGACGCCAAGGCACAGCGCGGTGAACTGCCCGTCGTCCTCCAGTCGCTGCGGAGCGAGGACGGTGTACGGGACGTCGCGGACTGGGTGCGGGACCGGATCGCCGCGTGGACCGCGTGACCACTCCGGGCGGCGTACGGGCGAGGGCGCGCGTGCTCGCCCACGGCGACGGACGCGGCGGCACCGTCCTGCCCGTGCTGGAGGGGGAGGGGCCGCTCGCGGTGCGACGGACCCGGGGGAGAGGTGCCGAGGCCCGCGTCATGCTGGTCGGCGCGATGAGCGGGCCGCTCGGCGGCGACCACTTCGCGGTGGCCGCCGAGGCGGCCCGGGGCGCCCGGCTGCGGGTCGGCTCGGCCGCCGCCACCCTCGCCCTGCCCGGGCAGGACAAGGCCGGCGCCCGCTACGACGTCCGGCTCACCGTCGGCGACGACGCCGAACTGCACTGGCTGCCCGAGCAGTTGATCTCCGCGCACGGCAGTGACCTGCACGTCGCCACGCGTGTCGACCTCGCGGCCCAGGCCCGCTTCCTGCTGCGGGAGGAACAGGTGCTCGGCCGGTCCGGCGAGGAACCGGGGCGGCTCACCAGCCGTCTGACCGTACGGATCGCCGGCCGGTGCGTACTCGACCAGGAACTGGCCTGCGGTCCCGGCGCCCCGGGCGGCTGGGACGGTCCGGCCGGGCTGGCGGGGCACCGTGCCGTCGGACAGCTCGTCGTCGTACGCCCGGAGTTCGCCGCAGACCCACCGGCGGCGCGGGCCTTCGCCGAGGGCGTCGCGGTCATGCCGCTCGCCGGCCCCGCCGTACTGGTGACGGCCGTGGCACCGGACGCGCTGCTGCTCAGGCGGCTGCTGGAGGAGGCGTCGGACGCGCTGGGCTGAGTTCCCGACGACCGAACATATTGCTCCGTTTATCGGATTGGCAAAGAAGTAGCACCGCCTCTGTTCTCAGGGAACGCACAGCCGCGAGGATCCCCGTACTTGTCGCAATCACGTACGGGGAGGGCCACTTGAGGAAGAGCAGACTGGGGCGGAGGACGGCGGCGTTCGGCACGGCCGGAGCGCTGGTCACCGCCACGCTGATGGCCGGCGCCGTCGCGGCGCCCGCCGCGAGCGCCGCTCCGTCCACCGGCCACGGATACGCGAAGGGCTGGGACCGCGAGGCCCGCGGCGCCGCCATCGCCGCGGCCCGCGCCGCACGGGCCGGCATCGACTGGCAGGACTGCCCCGCCGACTGGAACCTGCCCAAGCCGATCCAGTGCGGCTACGTCACCGTGCCGCTCGACTACGCCAAGCCCTTCGGCAAGCAGATCAAGATAGCCGTCGACCGCATAGGCAACACCGGCACCAAGGCCGAGCGCCAGGGCGCGCTCCTCTACAACCCCGGCGGCCCGGGCGGCTCCGGCCTGCGCTTCCCGGCCCGCGTCACCGGCAAGAGCGCGGTGTGGGCCGACGCGGCCGAGGCATACGACTTCGTCGGCTTCGACCCGCGCGGCGTCGGCAAGTCCGCGCCCATCTCCTGCGTCGACCCGCAGGAGTTCGTCAAGGCACCCAAGATGGACCCCGTGCCCGGCTCCGAGGCCGACAAGCTCGCCCAGCGCAAGCTCGCCCGCGAGTACGCCGAGGGCTGCTACGAGCGCAGCGGCGAGATGCTCCCGCACATGACCACGCCGAACACCGCGCGCGACCTCGACGTCATCCGCGCCGCGCTCGGCGAGAAGAAGCTCAACTTCCTCGGCGTCTCCTACGGCACCTACCTCGGCGCCGTCTACGGCACCCTCTTCCCGGACCACGTGCGCCGGATGGTCGTCGACAGCGTCGTCAACCCGTCCCGCGACAAGATCTGGTACCAGGCCAACCTGGACCAGGACGTCGCCTTCGAGCAGCGCTGGAAGGACTGGCAGGACTGGGTCGCGAAGAACGACGCCACCTTCCACCTCGGCGACACCCGCGCCGAGGTCCAGGACCAGTGGCTCACGCTGCGCGCCGCCGCCGCGAAGGAACCACTCGGCGGGGTGGTCGGCCCGGCCGAGCTGATCTCCTTCTTCCAGAGCGCCCCGTACTACGACTCCGCCTGGGTGCCGGTCGCGACCGTCTTCAGCAAGTACGTCGCCGGTGACACCCAGGCCCTCGTCGACGCGGCCGCCCCCGACCCGTCCGACACCGCGGGCAACGCCTCCGCGGAGAACGGCAACGCCGTCTACACCGCCGTGGAGTGCGCAGACGCCAAGTGGCCCACCGACTGGCGCACCTGGGACCGGGACAACACCCGGCTGCACCGCGACCACCCCTTCATGACCTGGGCCAACGCCTGGATGAACCTGCCGTGCGCCACCTGGCCGGTCAAGCAGCAGACCCCGGTGAACGTGAAGAGCGGCAAGGGTCTTCCGCCGGTGCTGATCGTCCAGTCCGAGCGGGACGCGGCCACCCCGTACGCGGGCGCCGTCGAACTGCACCAGCGGTTCAAGGGCTCGCGTCTGATCACCGAGCGGGACGCCGGTTCGCACGGCGTCACCGGCATCGTCAACCCGTGTATCAACGAGCGGGTGGACACCTACCTGCTCACCGGCAAGGTGGACGCCCGGGACGTGACCTGCGCCCCGCACGCCACACCCAAGCCGTAACGGCACCGGGTACACCGGGTACGAGGAGGGGGCGGCCGGTCCTACCGGCCGCCCCCTCCGGCGTCCTCAGCCCTGCCGCGCCGCCAGCCAGGTGTCCTCCGCCGCGTAGTCGAAGAGGTCGCCGTACGCCCGGAACATCTTCGGGTACGCCTCCCGCCAGTCCCGGCCGGCCAGCCGCTCCTCGAGGAAGGCGACCGTGTCCGGCAGGGCCTCGGCGTACCGGACCACCGGGCGGTAGCCCAACTGCCGTTCCGCCGCCGACATGTCGCACACGACGGGCACGGGCACCGACCACGGCGTGTCGCCCACGCCGTCCGCGGGCGGCGGGCCGTCCACCAGCACGTCCTCGGCCTCCACGCCCATCACCGCGTCGATCGCCGCCGCGATCTCCGCCACCGTCGGCGCGTCCGGATCGACCGCGTTCAGGACGCGCGTACCCGGCCGCGGGGCGGCCAGCCGGATCAGCTCGGCGATGTTGTGCACGCTCGCCGGGTGGAAGCGGCTCGCACCGCCGTACGCGAGGACGCGCCGGCGCCTGCCGTCGAGGTTGCGCTTGACGAAGTACAGCTCGCGCGGGGTCCGGCAGTGCGGCCCGTGGATCGCTCCCGCGCGCAGCAGTGTGACGGGCAACCGGTCGCCCGCCGCGAGGAGTTCCCGCTCCAGCGCGATCTTGCGGGTGGGGTACGAGGTGTCGCCCGGGCGGACCGTGCGCTGCTCCTCGGTGAGCGGCACGGGGTAGTGGGGGAAGCCGTCGGGTTCGGCCTGCGTGTCGAAGTTGCGGCCCTTGTCGTCCTCGTAGACCGACAGGCTGGAGATCACCACCGCCGAGCCGACCCGTCCCGCGAGCCCGACCAACTGCCGCGCGTGCCCCTCCCCGTAGGCCACCATGTCCACCAGGACGTCACAGCCGTCACCCACCGCCGCCGACAGGGCCGCGTCGTCCTCCCGGTCGGCCCGCACCACGTGTACGTCCTCGGGCCAGCCCCCGTCCCGCTCGCCGCCTCGCGAGACGGCCGTCACCTCCCAGCCGTCGCGGGCCAGCGCCCCCACCGCCACCCGACCGATCTGTCCCGTCGCTCCGACCACCACAGCACGTGTCATACGGCGACCGTAGGCGCCCGCCCGGCCACCCGGCCACGCCCTTCTGCCGACGGCAGACGAGAGGAGCCCCGACGGCGGGCAACGAGCCCCGAGGGCAGGCAACGAGCCCCGAGGGCAGGCAACGGCCCCCAGGGGGTGTCGTTCGGATCTTGCCGGGGTCGCGGGGCCTGGCACGCGCATCTGCGGCGTTGTCGTCGGTTGCCAGGGCTCCGCCCTGCCGCCCTCCTCCGCCTTGCAGCTGCACGCACCAGACCCCGCTCGGGTCAGTTGCCACGCACCGTTGCCCGGAGCCGGCCTGATCCGAACGACACCCCCTAGCGGTGCGGCAGCCGGGGGAACCTCGGGCCCTTCGCCGCCTTCGCCGCCTCCTCCGCCTTCACGTCGGCCGCGTACCGGTCGACGTACTCCTGGCCGGACAGCGTCAGGACGGCGTACATGATCTCGTCGGTGACGGCGCGCAGTACGGCCTTCTCCCGTTCCAGGCCGGCGTAGCGGGAGAAGTCCAGGGGCTCGCCGAAGCGGATCACCACGGGGTGCAGCTTCGGGATCTTGCGGCCCGGCGGCTGCGCCTCGAAGGTGCCGATCATCGCGCAGGGCACGACCGGCACCCCGGCCCTCAGCGCCATCACGGCGACGCCGACCTTCCCCTTGTACAGCCGGCCGTCGTGCGAGCGCGTGCCCTCCGGATAGATGCCGAGCAGCTCGTCCTTGCCCAGCACACCGAGCCCCTCGCGGATCGCGGCCTGCCCCGCCTCCTTGCCGGTGCGGTCGACGGGGATCTGCCCGGCACTGCGGAAGAAGAACGCGGTCAGCCGGCCCTTGAGACCCGGCCCGGTGAAGTACTCGGCCTTGGCGAGGAAGGTGATGCGGCGTCTGAGCACCGCGGGCATCAGGAAGTGGTCCGAGAACGAGAGGTGGTTGCCCGCGACGATGGCCGCCCCCGACGCCGGCACGTGGTCCAGGCCCTCGATGCGGGGGCGGAAGACGACTCTCAGCAGCGGGCCCAGCAGTACGTACTTGAGCACGTAGTAGAACACGGTGTGTCTCCCGCTCTCCCGGTAGGCAAGGCACGGCTCCGCGCCGGACGTCCGCGTCCGGTGATCGATCGTAGCCCGGACCGTGCCGATCGGGCCGGGCCCGGTTCAGCCCCGCTTCGATCGACCGAGGCATCGACCGGGCGGTGGGGTACGTGCCGGTCCCACCGCCCGACGACGCGACGTCAGAACTTCGGCGTGGGGGCCTGCGACTCGACCAGCTCCGCCGCCTCCTCCTGGCTCTGCACCGAGGGCGGGGAGCCCTCGAGAGGCTGCTGGGCGGTCTCCTTCATGCAGGCCACCGCCACGACACCGACCAGGGCCGCGGCCATCGCGTAGTAGGCGGGCATCATGTCGGAGCCGGTCACGCTGATCAGGGCGGTGATGACCAGCGGCGTGGTACCGCCGAACAGCGACGCGGACAGGTTGTAGCCGACGGAGAGGGAGCCGTACCGGACGTTGGTGGGGAACATCGCCGGGAGCGCCGCCGACATCGTGCCGAGCAGGCAGACCAGGGAGAGACCGAGCATCAGCATGCCGGCCGAGACGGCGAGCAGACTGCCCTCCTGCACCAGCACGAAGGCCGGGGCGGACAGCACGAAGAAGCTGATCATGCCGGTCATGAGGAGGGGCTTGCGGCCGAAGCGGTCGGACAGGCGGCCGACCTGGTTGATGATCAGCATCAGCAGCACCATGGTGGCCACCAGGATCATCAGGCCGTGACTCTCGCTGTAGTGCAGCTCGTCCGAGAGATACGTGGGCATGTACGACAGCAGCATGTAGTCGGTGATGTTGTACGCGCCGACGAGCGCGATGCACAGCACCAGCGAGCGCCAGTGCGTGCGGAAGATCTTGGCGAGGTCGCCCCGCGCGGTGGTCTCCACCGCGGTCGCCGCCTCCGAGATGTGGACGTTGGAGTCCTCAAGCTTCAGGAACGCGGGCGTGTCGTCCAGCCTCAGCCGCAGATAGATACCGACGATGCCGAGCGGCGCCGCGACCAGGAACGGGATGCGCCAGCCCCAGGCGTCCATGGTGTCGCTGCCGAGCCAGGTCGTGAGCCCGGTGACCAGGCTCGCGGCGCCGGTGTACCCGGCCAGCGTGCCCAGCTCCAGGAAGCTGCCGAAGAAACCGCGCCGCTTGTCGGGCGCGTACTCGGCGATGAACGTGGACGCACCGCCGTACTCGCCGCCGGTCGAGAAGCCCTGGAGCAGGCGGAACAGGATCAGCAGGACGGGGGCCCAGAAGCCGATGGAGTCGTAGCTGGGGATGAGCCCGATGGCGGCGGTGCCGATCGCCATGAGGATCATCGTCAGCGCGAGCACCTTCTTGCGGCCGACCTTGTCACCCATCGGACCGAAGACCATGCCGCCGAGCGGGCGTACCAGGAACGCCACGGCGAACGTGGCGAACGAGGAGAGCAGCTGCGCGGTGTCACTCCCGGACGGGAAGAACACTCGGCCGATGGTGCCGGCCAGATAGGCGTAGATGCCGAAGTCGAACCACTCCATGGCATTGCCCAGAGAGGCGGCCTTCACCGCCCTCTTGACCGCGGCCTCGTCCGTGACGGTGATGTCCGACCGGCGCAGGCGGGGGTTCTGCCGACGCTTGATCGCCCGGAACAGGGCCGGGTGGCGGCGGATCGCCGCGGCGTCGGATTCTTGGCCGTTCTCGGTGGGGGACGTGGCGGACTCCCTTTCCACGGGCAGTCGCTCCCGGCGGAGGGCTGCTCGGTCGTACGTTTCTCAGGTCGTACCGTTCCCCCGATCATCCTGGGTATGGTCGTGACTTCAGTCATGTGGTTGAGCCGATGAGGTGAGCGGCGCGCGGACGGGTGCGGTGGGTACGCTGCGCGCATGCGCATCTCCGTCTCCTCCGACATGGACGAACCCGTCGCCCGCCTCCTCGTTGAGGAGCTGCGCGGACGGGGCCACGAGGTGCTGACGCACGGCGCGCTGCGGCCCGGCGCGGACCCGCGGTGGGCGGTGTGCTCGGAGCGGGCGGCGCGCGAGGTCGCCGACGGCACGGCCGACCAGGCGGTGGTGTGCTGCTGGACCGGCACGGGCGCGTCGATCGCCGCGAACAAGGTGCCGGGCGTACGGGCCGCCCTGTGCGCCGACGCGTACACGGCGGACGGGGCCCGTCGCTGGAACGACGCCAACGTGCTCGCGATCGGTCTGCGGCTGACGTCGGCGCCGCTGCTGCGGGAGATCCTCGACGCCTGGTTCGCGGGCGAGCCCGGCGAGGACGCCGAGGACCGGGACAACGTGACGCACGTGGAGCGGCTCGACCGGGGCCGAGCCGCTCCGTGACGGCACCTGGGACGGGGGTCAGGAGGTCAGGACCTTCTCCAGCGTCCCGAGCGCCCCTGCCAGCTCCTCACCGGTGACGGTCAGCGGCGGCGCCAGGCGGATCGTGGAGCCGTGCGTGTCCTTGACGAGGATGCCCTCGCGCATCAGACGCTCGCTGACCTCGCGGCCCGTGCCGAGCGCCGGGTCGACGTCGACGCCCGCCCACAGCCCGCGCGCGCGGAAACCGACGACGCCCTTGCCGACCAGGGCGGTCAGACCCTCGCGCAGCACCGCTCCCAGCTCGGTCGCCCGGCGCTGGAACTCGCCCGTCTCCAGCAGCTCCACCACCGCGGTGCCGACCGCGGCCGCCAGCGGGTTGCCGCCGAACGTCGAACCGTGCTCGCCCGGGTGCAGCACACCGAGCACCTCCCGGCTGCCGACCACCGCCGACACCGGGACGATGCCGCCGCCCAGCGCCTTGCCGAGCAGCACCACGTCCGGCACGACCGACTCGTGCTCGACGGCGAGGGTGCGCCCCGTGCGGCCGAGACCCGACTGGATCTCGTCCGCGATGAAGAGGCACCCGGCCCGGCGGGTCAGCTCCCGCACGCCGGCCAGATAGCCGTCGTCCGGGATCAGCACACCCGCCTCGCCCTGGATCGGCTCGATCAGCACGGCCGCCGTCGTCTCGTCGACCGCCGCCTCCATGGCCCCCAGGTCGTTGTACGGGACGACCCGGAAGCCGGGTGTGAAGGGGCCGAAGCCGGAGCGGGCCGTCTCGTCCGTGGAGAAGCTCACGATCGTCGTCGTACGGCCGTGGAAGTTGTCCGCCGCGACGACGATCGTCGCCCGGTCGGCCGGGACGCCCTTCACGTCGTAGGCCCACTTGCGGGCCACCTTGATGCCGCTCTCCACCGCCTCCGCGCCGGTGTTCATCGGCAGCACCATGTCCGTGCCGGTCAGCGCGGCCAGCCGCTCGGCGAAGGACGCGAGCCGGTCGTTGTGGAAGGCGCGCGAGGTGAGGGTCAGCCGGTCCAGCTGGCGGTGGGCGGCGTCGACCAGCGCCGGGTGGCGGTGGCCGAAGTTGAGCGCCGAGTAGCCGGCCAGCATGTCCAGGTAGCGGCGGCCCTCCACGTCCTCGACCCAGGCGCCCTCGGCGCGGGATACGACCACGGGCAGCGGGTGGTAGTTGTGCGCGAGGACGGGCTCCTCCGCGCGGATCAGTTCCTCGGAGCCGCGGTCGCGGGCGGGTGCGGTCATGAGTGGATCTCCCGGATCTCCTGGGTGCAGCACTTGATGCCGCCACCCGCCTTGTGGAACTCGGACAGGTCGACGGGGACGGGGACGTAGCCGAGGCCGGCGAGCTGATCGGCGAGTCCCCGGGCCCCGGGCGAGATGAACACGTGCCGCCCGTCGGAGACGGAGTTGAGCCCGAACGCCATGGCGTCCTCGCGGGTGGCGATCACCGCGTCCGGGTAGAGCCGCTCCAGCACCTCGCGGCTGCCGGGCGAGAAGGCCCCGGGGTAGTAGGCGACGTTACCGGCGGCCCCGTCGCTGCCGTCGTCGAGCACGAACAGGGCCGTGTCCAGATGGTAGAAGTACGGATCCACGAGCGTCAGCGAGATCACCGGCAAGCCGAAGAACTCCTGCACCTCGCGATGCGCCTCACGGGTCGTACGGAATCCCGTGCCGGCCAGGATCCAGCGGCCGGCCGGGACCAGGTCGCCCTCGCCCTCGCAGACCGCCTCGGAGTGCTGGACCTCGAAGCCCTCCGTCTTGAACCACGCCTCGTAGGGCACGGACTCGGGACGACGCTCGGGCGCGTGGAAGTGGGAGCCGAAGACCCGGCCCTCGACGACGACCGCGCAGTTCGCGGCGAAGACCATGTCGGGCAGGCCCGGGACCGCCCCGATCGTGTCCACGGTGTGGCCGTGGGCGCGGTAGGCGTCGACCAGTGCCTGCCACTGGTCCAGGGCGCGGATGACGTCGACCGGTCGGCCGGTGCTCATCCACGGGTTGATCGCGTACTGCACGGCGAAGTGTCTGGGTTCGCAGACCAGGAAGCGCCGCCGGCGCGGCACACGTGATTCGGGCACAGAGGGGTTCCTCCGCTTCCTTACGGGTTGTGACTGAGGGATGACACCACGGTAGGAAGCGAAGGAGACGGACGACAAGCGACAAGAGCTGCGTGTTGGCGCAGTATCGCTGCGTTCTGAGCCAGGTCAGCGCACGTCTGCTGCGCCCTCGGCCGGTCCGGGTGCCCCGCCCTCGGGCGCCGGAAGGCTCGCACCGGCCTCCGGAGCGTCCTGGATCAGATGGGACAGCACCATCACACTGATCGTCTTCCGGATGAACGGCTCGGCCCGGATCCGCTCCAGCACCTCCTCGAAGTGCTCCACGTCCCGCGCCCGCACATGCAGCAACGCGTCGGCCCCACCGGTCACCGTCATCGCCGCCGTGATCTCCGGATAGCCGCGCGCGACCTCCGCCAGCCGTCTCGGCGGCGCCGCACCCTCGCAGTACACCTCCACGTACGCCTCGGTGCGCCAGCCCAGCGCGGACGGGCGCACCGTCGCCGTGAACCCGGTGATCACCCCGGTCTCGCGCAGCCGGTCCACCCGGCGCTTGACCGCCGTCGAGGACAGCCCGACCTCCGCGCCGATCTCCGCGAAGGACGTCCTGGCGTTCGCCATCAGGGCGGTGACGATCTTCCGGTCGAGTTCGTCGAACGGCGTGGGCCTGCTGTTCATGCGGGCACTGTATCCAGCGGATACGTCCGCGACGGGAACGTGTGCAGGCGTACGGATTGCTCCTACACTCCAGCCTCATGCTGCGCGCCCTTGCTGTCGACGACGAACGCCCCACGCTCGAGGAACTCGTGTATCTGCTGAACGCCGATCCCCGCATCGGTACGGCGGAGGGCGCGGGAGACGCGACCGAGGCGCTGCGCCGCATCAACCGCGCCCTGGAGTCGGGCCCCGACGGGCCGGACGCCATCGACGTCGTCTTCCTCGACATCCAGATGCCGGGCCTGGACGGACTCGACCTGGCCCGGCTGCTGAGCGGGTTCGCCCGGCCGCCGCTGGTCGTCTTCGTCACCGCCCACGAGGACTTCGCCGTGCAGGCCTTCGACCTCAAGGCCGTCGACTACGTCCTCAAACCCGTCCGCCGGGAACGGCTCGCCGAGGCGGTCCGCCGCGCCGCCGAACGCCGGGGCACCACCACCCCCGCTCCCCGCATACCCGTGCACGAACCCGACCCCGACCACATCACCGTGGAACTCGGCGGCGTCACCCGCTTCGTCCCCGTCGAGGACATCACCCACGTCGAGGCCCAGGGCGACTACGCCCGCCTGCACACCGACCGGGGCAGCCACCTCGTCCGCATCCCCCTGTCCACCCTGGAGGAGCGCTGGCGCGCCCGCGGTTTCGTCCGCATCCACCGCCGGCACCTCGTCGCCCTGCGCCACATCGGCGAACTCCGCCTGGACGCGGGCTCCGTGAGCGTCCTGGTCGGCACCGAGGAACTCCAGGTCAGCCGACGCCACGCCCGTGAACTGCGGGACCTGCTCATGCGGAGGCCGTGAGTCATGCCCCAGGACCCCACCGAGCGCCGCGTCACCGTCACCGGCCCGCCCAGGCGGACCCGACGGGCCTCCGGCTACTACCGCCCGCGCACCGAGATCGACGAGCAGACCACCCTCGGGCACACCTACGTCCGCTCCCTCATGCGCAGCCAGTTGCGCGCCGGCCTCACCGCCTTCGCGGTCCTCGGACTCCTCGTCGGGCCGCTGCCGCTGCTGTTCGCGGCGATGCCCGACGCCCGCCGCCTGGAATGGGCCGTCCTCGGCTTCGGCCTGTACGCCCCGCTGGTCCTCCTCGCCCGCTGGTACGTGCGCCGCGCCGAACGCAACGAACGCGACTTCGTCCGCCTCGTCGAGGACCGATGACCTTGTCCAGCGAGGCTGTGAAGGCGCCATGAACTCCAGCTACGCCATACCCGCCGTCGCCCTCGTCGTGGTCGCCACCGTCCTCGTCGGCGCCTTCGGCCTGCGCATCTCCCGCACCACATCCGACTTCTACGTCGCCTCCCGCACCGTCGGCCCCCGCCTGAACGCCGCCGCCATCAGCGGCGAGTACCTCTCCGCCGCGTCCTTCCTCGGCATCGCGGGCCTGGTCCTGGTCCAGGGCCCCGACATGCTCTGGTACCCCGTCGGCTACACCGCCGGCTACCTGGTCCTGCTGCTCTTCGTCGCCGCCCCGCTGCGCCGCTCCGGCGCCTACACGCTGCCCGACTTCGCCGAGGCCCGGCTCGCCTCCCAGGCGGTACGGCGGCTCGCGGGGGCCTTCGTCGTCGGCGTCGGCTGGCTGTACCTGCTGCCCCAGCTCCAGGGCGCCGGACTGACCCTGACCGTGCTGAGCGGGGCACCCGACTGGCTGGGCGGGGTGATCGTCGCCGTCGTCGTCACCGCCATCGTCGCCGCCGGCGGCATGCGCAGCATCACCTTCGTCCAGGCCTTCCAGTACTGGCTGAAACTCACCGCCCTGCTCGTCCCCGCCCTCTTCCTGGTGCTGGCCTGGCAGGGCGACGGCGCCCCCGGCCGCCCCTTCGACGAACCCGCCACCTTCCGCGAGCAGCGCTCCGTCCGGGTCGACGACAGCCTCACCCTCAAGCTCGACCGCCCGCTGACCGTCACCGTCGACGGCACCGTGGACGGCCGCACCCACGACGACGCCCGGATCGGCCTGCCCACCGGCACCCATCACATCGAGTCCGGCACCCGGCTCACCTTCGCCAAGGACACCCCGGTCCCGGCCGCCGGACGCGGCGCCGACGACGCCCTGTCGCCCTCCCGGGCCGAGAGCCGCACCGAGCGCCCGCTGTACGCCACGTACGGACTGATCCTCGCCACCTTCCTCGGCACCATGGGCCTGCCGCACGTCGTGGTCCGCTTCTACACCAGCCCGCACGGCGTCGCCGCCCGCCGCACCACCGTCGCCGTGCTCGGTCTGATCGGCGCCTTCTACCTGCTGCCGCCCGTCTACGGCGCCCTCGGCCGCCTGTACGCCCCCGAGCTGACCCTCACCGGCGACGCCGACGCGGCCGTCCTGCTGCTGCCCGACCGGGTGATCGGCGGAGTGGGCGGCGACCTGCTCGGCGCCCTGGTGGCGGGTGGTGCCTTCGCCGCGTTCCTGTCGACCGCGTCCGGGCTGACCATGGCCGTCGCGGGCGTCCTCACCCAGGACGTGCTGCCGTCCCGCGCCGTGCCGCACTTCCGGCTCGGCACCGTCCTCGCCATGGCCGTACCGCTGGCGGCGAGCGCGCTGGTCGGCGGGCTGCCGGTCGCCGACGCCGTCGGCCTCGCCTTCGCCGTGTCCGCCTCCTCCTTCTGCCCGCTGCTCGTCCTCGGCATCTGGTGGCGGCGGCTGACCCCGCCCGGCGCGGCGGCCGGAATGCTGGTGGGCGGCGGCTCCGCCCTGCTCGCCGTCGCCGCCACCATGGGCGGCTTCCCGGGCGGCGGCGGCGCGCTGCACGCGCTGCTGGCCTGGCCGGCGCTCTGGTCGGTGCCGCTGGGCTTCCTCACCATGGTGCTGGTCTCCCTGGCCACCCCGGGCCGGGTACCGGCCGGGACGGCGGCGATCCTGGCCCGCTTCCACCTGCCGGAGGAGCTGCGCGCGGAGGAACTGCGCACGGAGGACCTGCGCAGAGACGAACGGCGCGCCGCGGAGGACCTGCGCAAGGAGGCGGCCCCGTGAGCGGCTCCATGGGCGGTTTCCTCGCGGGCCTGGTCGTTGCCGTGCTGCCCCTGCTGGCCGCGGGCTTCTGGCTGGGGCGCCGCACGGCCCGCCCGCAGAACCTCGGCGGACTCGGCACCCCGGTCGAGCACGCCACCTTCCAGACCCTGCACACCGCCTCCCTTGCCACACCCCCGCTGCGCGGGGGCCTGACCGAGGAGACCGCAGGGAAGTCGGCCCGCAAGCTGCGCTCCCTGCTCGGCACGGACGCGCTGTGCCTGACCGACCTCAAGGAGGTCCTGGTCTGGGACGGCGTGGGCGCCCACCACCGCTCGGAGATCATGGAACGCCTCGCGGGACCGCTGGAGACCGGCCGCGGCGAGGCCTTCCCGCTCACCTGCGACACCCCCGACTGCACGGTGCGCTGGGCGGTCGTCGCCCCGCTCACCGTCGACGACCGGGTGCACGGCGCCCTCGTCGCGTGCGCGCCCCGCGAGTCCGCCGTCCTGGTCCGGGCCGCCGGCGAGGTCGCCCGCTGGGTCTCCGTCCAACTGGAGCTGGCCGACCTCGACCAGTCCCGCACCCGGCTCATCGAGGCCGAGATCAAGGCCCTGCGCGCCCAGATCTCCCCGCACTTCATCTTCAACTCGCTCGCGGTCATCGCGTCCTTCGTGCGCACCGACCCCGAGCGTGCCCGCGAGCTGCTCCTGGAGTTCGCCGACTTCACCCGCTACTCGTTCCGGCGGCACGGCGACTTCACCACCCTCGCCGACGAACTGCACGCCATCGACCACTACCTGGCACTGGTGCGGGCCCGCTTCGGCGACCGCCTCGCCGTCACCCTCCAGGTGGCCCCCGAGGTGCTGCCGGTCGCACTGCCCTTCCTGTGCCTCCAGCCGCTCGTCGAGAACGCCGTCAAGCACGGCCTGGAGGGCAAGTCCGACCGGTGCCGCATCCAGATCACCGCGCAGGACGCGGGCGCCGAGGCCCTGGTCGTCATCGAGGACGACGGCGCCGGAATGGACCCCGGCCTGCTGCGCCGCATCCTCGCGCGCGAGGTCAGCCCGTCGGGCGGCATCGGGCTGTCCAACGTCGACGACCGGCTCCGCCAGGTCTACGGAGACGACCACGGCCTGGTCATCGAGACGGCCGTCGGCGCGGGCATGAAGATCACGGTCCGGCTGCCGAAGTACCAGCCGGGCGTGCACTCGGCGGGCCGGCTCGGCCGCGAGTGAGTCGTCGTGCGCCCCGCGCGGGGCTCAGGCGCTGCGCGTGGCCACCATCCCCAGGGTGATCAGGCCCAGCACGACCCAGCCGAACCACAGCCAGCCGTTGCTCCCGAGCGCCACCGTGTAGGCCGTCACCGCGACCAGGCCGCCGATGGTGAGCGCCCCCATCGTCTTCGTGGAACTGTCCGTGGAACCGGGCATCGCGACACCCTCCTCATGGTCCGTTCCCCTCCATGGTGCCCCCGTTCTGCCTCCGTACGGTGCAGACGGCGAGATGTGTGCCGGATTTCCAGGCCCCCGCGGCCGTCCGGGACGCGGCCTCGTACACGGAGGGGTCGAATCCGTAGTCGCGCGGCGGCACCTCCCGCGCACACGCGCGGTCCGCCGCCGCGGGCGCCTCGGCGAGCGTGACGTCGGAGGCCAATCGGGTGAATCCGAGCACCTGGGCGTCGTACCGGCCCGCGCAGGACACCAGCCGAGCCTCCCGCGCGGAGCGCACGTCCAGGCAGTCCCGGCGCTGCATGGTCGCGGTGTCCGCGAACACCGAACCCGGCTCGCGATACCGCCCGAGCGGCCCGTACACCGGCCCGTGCGCGCCCAGCACCAGGCAGGCGGTGCGCCTGCGGGCGGTCTCGAATCCGCCGTCGGCCGGCACCACCGCCACACCGCGCACCCCGGCCAGCCGGCCCCGGACCTCCCGCGTCCGCTCCTCGCACCGCGCCGGTCCCAGCTCGCGGGCCTCCGCGGCGGAGGAGGCGGGCACGAACGCCATCACCTGGCCGTCGGGCGCCCCGCCCCGGCAGCCCGGGTCCACGGTGAGGCGCGGCGTCCCCGCGAACCGGGTGCCGCCCGGCCACCGGGCGCGGACGCAGTCCCCGTCCTCCAGCGGCGCCACGAGCCCCGCGGTGTCGCCGTACGGTGCCCCGGTCCCGTCGGCCGCCCGGTCGGCCAGGGCGTACCAGACGCCGCCCAGGGCGAGGACCAGACCGAGCCCGCCGGCCAGAGCGGCACGCAGGACCCGCGGACGCGGGCGCCGGTGCCCGGCGGGGGCGGTGGCGGTGGCGGGAGTGGTGGCGGCAGCCGGCCGATCGGCGGCGGCCGGGCGGGGCACGGGCATGGGCGGCGCGGACCAGGGCGGCTGCGATCCCGGGTCGGTGCGCGGCCGGACGTACGCATCGGTCTGCGGCGTGACGATCCACGCCAGTTCCGCCTCCGCCTCGGCCGCCGTGACGCGCGGCCCCGGGGCCCCGCCGAGCAGTCTCTCCAGCAGCGGCCCGAGCGCACCGGCCCGCACGGGCGGAACGGCCGCCTCGCGGTCGGAGGGCTCGCGGCCCTCGACGGCGTAGTGGAGCGTGCGGCCCAGTGCGAGGAGACCGTCGTCGTCCCCGGGCGCCGCGACGACGTGGTCCAGGAGCAGGATCCTGCCGTACGGCGCGCCGCCGCCGTCCGGTGCCAGCAGGATGTCGGCCGGCCCCACCCGCCCGTGCGGCACACCCCGCTCGCTCCCGGCGGCCGACGCGTCGAGCACGGCGAGCCCGATCCGGGCGCACTCGGCCGGGGCCAGCGGACCGCGCCGGGCCACCAGTTCCCTCAGCTCGACGGCGCCCGCGACGTACTCCATGACCGTCCACGGCACACCCTCGTGCTCCACCACGTCATGAACGGTCACCACGTGCGGATGTTCGCGCGGCCGTGGCAGGTCCCGAACCCCGGCGCGGGCGGCCTTCAGCGCGACCTCGCAGCCCAGCCGCTGATCGTGCGCGAGCCACACCCGGTCCGACCCGCCGTCGCCGAGCGGGCGCAGCAGCAGATAGCGGCCGGCGACGACCCGGCCCACATGACGTGTCATACCGCTCCCCCCGGGCGGTTCCCCCGACGCGCCACATGCTACTGAACGGAACCGCCGGTCAGCCGCCGCGTGTGTTCAGTGAGGCCAGATAGGCGTTGTACGCCTGAAGTTCCTTGTCGCCGTCGCGGTCGGCGGCCCGGTCGCTGCGTCGGGCCTGCCGCTCCTCCGAGGCGTACCACTGGAACAGCAGCGCGAGCAGCACCAGCACGGACGGGACCTCGCTGAAGGCCCAGGCGATGCCACCGGCCGCGTTCTGGTCGGAGAGCGCGTCGATGCCGAGCGACGCGGGCGGGTTCTTGAACGTCTCGACCATGGGCGAGGACGCCATCATCAGCGCGATGCCGAAGAACGCGTGGAACGGCATGCCCGCGAACAGCTCCAGCATCCGCATCAGATAGCCCGGCCGGTGCGGGCCCGGGTCGACGCCCATGATCGGCCAGAAGAACACCAGCCCGACGGCGAGGAAGTGCACCATCATTCCGATGTGCCCGACCTTGGACCCCATCAGGAAGTCGAAGAGGGGAGTGAAGTACAGCCCGTACAGGCTCGCGATGAACAGCGGGATGGTGAACGCGGGGTGCGTGACGATCCGCATGTAGCGGCTGTGCAGCAGCATCAGCAGCAGTTCGCGGGGCCCCTTGCTGCCACGGGCCGCCGGGGGCAGCGCGCGCAGGGTCAGGGTGATCGGGGCGCCGAGCAGCAGCAGGATCGGCGACACCATGCTGATCATCATGTGCTGCACCATGTGCACGCTGAACATGACCATGCCGTAGTCGTTGAGCTTGGTGCACATCATCAGCCCGATGCTCAGCACACCGACGACGAAGGACACGGTCCGGCCCACCGGCCACTTGTCACCGCGCCGGGTCAGCCTGACGACGCCCCACCCGTACAGCGCCAGTCCCAGGAGACAGGCGATCAGGAAGAAGGGGTCCGCCGACCACGCGAGACCTCGCCCCAGCGTGAACGGCGGCAGATCCATCGTCATGCCGTGCCCGCTGTGATCCATCCGCCGGCTCCTGTTTCGTGGGGGTTGAGCGCGATTGAGCGCCGTCTGTCCGAAGGCAAGCGTAGAACCGCCCCCGGCCGCACTTGCGACCGGGGGCGGTGAACGCGCCCTGAAGGGGCGCGGGGAACTGCGCGATCAACCACAACGAACCCGCAGTCCGCGACGGACCAGCGGACCCGAGCTCTTATCGGCCCCGTGAACTCACAGCACGCACTCCGCCTCCGCGTACCGCGCATCCGGCACCGTCTTCAACGACTCCACCGCCTCGGCGAGCGCCACCATCCGGATGTCCGTCCCCCGCAGCGCCGTCATCATCCCGAACTCGCCCCGGTGCACGGCCTCCACCGCATGCCACCCGAACCGCGTCGCCAGCACCCGGTCGTACGCCGTCGGCGTGCCGCCGCGCTGGACGTGTCCGAGGATCACCGGCCGGGCCTCCTTGCCGAGCCGCTCCTCCAGCTCGATCGAGAGCTGGCGGGCGATGCCGGCGAAGCGCTCGTGGCCGTAGACGTCCTTGCCGCCCTCGTCGAAGTCCATGGTGCCGGCCTTCGGCTTGGCGCCCTCCGCGGCGACCACGATCGCGAACCGCTTTCCCGCCGAGAACCGCTCGCCGACCTTCGCGGTCAGCTCGTCGATGTCGAAGGGCCGCTCCGGCACGACCACGGCGTGCGCGCCGGCCGCCATGCCCGAGTGCAGCGCGATCCAGCCGGTGTGCCGCCCCATGACCTCGACGATCAGCACCCGCTGGTGGGACTCGGCGGTGGTCTTCAGCCGGTCCAGGGCCTCGGTGGCGACGGTCACGGCCGTGTCGAAGCCGAAGGTCACGTCGGTGACCGCTATGTCGTTGTCGATGGTCTTCGGCACGCCCACGATCGGCAGGCCGTTGTCGGACAGCAGCCGGGCCGCCTTCAGCGTGCCCTCGCCGCCGATCGGGATGATCGCGTCCAGGCCGAGTTCCTCGACGTGGCCGCGGGCGCGCTCGACGCCGTCCCGCAGGTGCTCGGGACGGACCCGGGAGGAGCCGAGGATGGTGCCGCCGCGGGCCAGGATGCCGCCGACCGCGTCCAGGTCGAGCTTGAGGTAGTCGCACTCCAGGAGGCCCTTCCAGCCGTCCCGGAAGCCGATGACCTCGTCGCCGTGGTCGACGACGGCACGGTGCACGACGGACCGGATGACGGCGTTCAGGCCGGGGCAGTCGCCGCCGGACGTGAGGACACCAATGCGCATAGCCCGAAATACCTTCTCAAGTGGCACGGGTCCGGACCGCGCTGTCCGGCTCGATCCCCGCCACCCTAGCGGCACCGGGGGGCGGGACCGAACCGTGCGTCCGCCTACTGGACGTGCCCGCTCACCTGTGCGGATGAGTCATCAGACGGGCCGGCGCCACGAAGGTCAGGCAGCTGCTGCGCGGCTGTGCCTACGCAGGCTGCTGCGCGGCCGCGATGCGCTCGTTGCGCAGCGCCTCGTACCAGCGGTCGTCGGTCGGCGGCAGCGCGTTCACGTCGAGGGCCAGCTTCAGCAGCAGGTCCGCGATCTGCGGGTTGCGCGCCAGCACCGGGCCGTGCATGTACGTGCCGAAGACCGTGTCGTTGTACGCGCCCTCCGTGCCGTCGCCCGTGCCGTTGCCGTTGCCGAAGCGGACCTGGGCGAGCGGGCGGGCGCCGGGGCCGATGTGCGTGATGCCCTGGTGGTTCTCGAAGCCGGTCAGCGGCGGCAGGCCCAGGCGCGGGTCGATGTCGCCGAGGACGTCGCCGACGCACCGGGCGCCCTCGCCGCGGGTGGAGACCACGTCGAGCAGGCCGAGGCCCGGCTCGCGCTGGCCCAGGTCGTTGATGAACTCCTGGCCCAGGATCTGGTAGCCGGCGCAGACGGAGAAGACGATCGCGCCGTTCTCCACCGCCCGGTACAGGCCGCCGTCCCGGCGCAGCCGCTCGGCCGCGAGCCGCTGCGGGCGGTCCTCACCGCCGCCGATCAGGTAGATGTCGCCGGAGGTCGGGATCGGCTGGTCGCTGCGCACGTCGAGCCGGGCCACGTCGAGGCCGCGCTGGCGGGCCCGGCGCTCCACGACCAGGGCGTTGCCCTGGTCGCCGTACGTGCTGAGGAGGTCCGGGTAGATCCAGACGATCCGCAGTTGGTTGTCGCTCACGAAAGTCCCCTGAAGTCTCGCGGTCAGTTGCCGACGCGGCGGCGCAGGTCCTGGAAGGCGGTGTAGTTCGCGATGACCTCGATGCGTCCCGGCGGGCACAGCTGCACCGCCTGGTCGAGGTCCTCGCACACCTGGAACTGCTGGTTCGCGACCTCCAGGCGCACCGCGAGGTCCAGCTTCCGGTCGCCGACCACGCAGATCGGGTGGCCGGTCAGCCGGGTGTAGTCCACGTCCCACAGCCAGGAGGTGTCGGTGCCGTCGGCGCCGCGCGCGTTCACCGAGAGGATCACCGGGGTCGGCGGCGGGTCGATCAGGGAGAAGGTCTCCAGCCAGCCCGCCGGGTTCTTGGCGAGCAGCAGACGCAGGTCACGGCCCTGGAACTGCACGACGTCGTAGCGTCCGGCGACCGCCTGCACCTGGTACATGCGCTCCAGGGCGACCTGCGGCGGCACCCCGAAGACGGCGGCGACGGCGGCCGAGGAGGCGGCGTTGGCCTTGTTGGCGCGGCCCGGCAGCTGGAGGTGGATCGGCCAGGCGGAGCCGTGCGGGTCGAGGACGTGGTCGCCGGAGAGCGCCCAGCTCGGCGTCGGGCGCCGGAAGCCGCACTCGCCGCAGAACCAGTCGTCACCGGGGCGCTGCATCACGCCGCCGCACGCCGGGCAGGACCAGGCGTCGTCCTTCCACATCTGACCGGCGGCGACCCAGATCACGTTGGGTGAGGAGGACGCGGCCCACACCACCAGCGGGTCGTCGGCGTTGGCGACGATCACCGCCTTGGAACCGGTCAGGCCCTCGCGCCAGTTCTCGGCGAGCATCCGGGTCTCGGCGGCGCGGTCGAGCTGGTCGCGGGAGAGGTTGAGCAGGGCGATGCACTTCGGCTCGGTGGCCTGGGCGACGCCGACGAGGTACTTCTCGTCGACCTCGATGACGCCGTACCGGGACTCCGAGCCGGCCGCGAGCGCCGAGGTGATGCCGGCCGGCATGTTGGCGCCGAGCGCGTTGGAGACGACCGGTCCGGCCGCCTTGAGCGCCTCGGCGATGAGCCGGGTGGTGGTGGTCTTGCCGTTGGTCGCCGAGACCAGGGTCACGTCCAGATGCTGGGCGAGCCTGGCGAGGAGGTCGGGATCGAGTCGCAGCGCGACCTTGCCGCCGATCACCGAACCGCTGCCGCGCCCCGCGGCACGAGATGCCGCCGCGACCGCCTTGCCCGCGGTCACGGCGATCTTGGCCCGGGGCGTGAGCGGGTCCGAGTTGCCTGCCATCAGTTCTCGATCCTCCTTGCGTACGCGCCGCGCCTGAAGCCTGACGGCCACGTGGTGTGGACCTCAGCCTATCGAGATCCGTTCGCACTCCCGAATCGCGGCACCGGCCACGGGGTTCCGACGGTGGGCGCGGGCCGCCGGGGGACACAGGGACCTTACTCTTGCCGCCATGCGACACGGCTCCATCCCGGGCGCCCACGGGCGCGTCCGACCCCTCGGCCTCCTCGGCGACCCCGTCCTGCACGCACCCTGCGACGAGGTGACGGACTTCGGTCCGGAACTCGCGGCGCTCGTGGAGGACTTGTTCGCGACCATGTACGCCGCCCACGGTGTGGGCCTGGCCGCGAACCAGGTCGGCGAGCCGGTACGCGTCTTCGTGTACGACTGCCCGGACGACGAGGACGAGCGCCACGTCGGCCACGTGGTGAACCCGCGGCTCGTCGAGACGGACGGGGTGGTGGTGCGCGGGCCGGAGGGCTGTCTGTCGCTGCCGGGACTGGAGGCCGGGACCGAGCGTCACGACCACGCGGTCGTGGAGGGCTTCACGGTGACGGGGGAGCCGGTCACCGTGCACGGGACGGGGTTCTTCGCCCGGTGCCTCCAGCACGAGTGCGATCACCTGGAGGGCCGGTTGTACGCCGACCGCCTGACCGGCCGGCGGCACCGGAAGCTGATGCGGCAGGTGGCGCGGGCGTCCTGGCACCGCTGAGCGGTCCGGCCGGGGGCTTCAGCGGGGCGGCTTCAGCGGCGAAGCTGAAGCAGTGGACCGTATCGGCGTGGTGGCGCCGACGGAGGGCCGTGCCTGCGGTGGCTCCGGCCCGCGGCCACGCCGGGGCCGTGGACACCGCCCGCGGCCGTCAGAAGCCCGGGCCGCCCGCCTTGTCCCCGGCCGCGGCGAGGCGGCCCCACAGCAGGTCGGCCAGGGTGCGGACCAACTCCGCCCGGGAGCAGGGGCGTTCGCCCAGCCACCAGTCCCCGGCGGCGTGCATCATGCCGACGATTCCGTGCCCCCACACCCGGGCCAGCTGCTGGGTGCCCGGACCGACGTCGAGGCGCTCCTCGATGACCTGGGCCAGTTCCTCGCCCATGCGGCGCAGTAGCGGAGCCGAGTGCTTGCCGACGTCGAAGCCCTGGTCGGCCTGGTCGCCCGGTGTGGTGGTGCCCTCCGCCGGATGCATCAGGAAGCGGTACACCTGCGGGCGTGCCTCGATGGCCGCCAGATAGGTGTCCAGGGTGGCCTCGACGCGTTGCCGCCGCTCCGCCGGAGCGTCCAGGGCGGCCCGCAGCGAGGCGAGGAGGGCGTCCGTGTGCCGCACGGCCAGGGCGGCGTACAGTCCGTTCTTGTCGCCGAAGTGGCGGTAGAGGATCGGCTTGGTGATGCCGGCCTCGGCGGCGATGGCGTTCATCGAGGCCTGTGGGCCGTCGCGCAGCACCACCCGGTCGGCGGCCTCCAGCAGCTCGCGCCGTCTGCGGTCGGCGGACCGCTGCTGATCGGTCCGCTGCGTGGTGTCCATGTGCTCTCCCCACCCGTGCTGGTTCGGTGACGCCTGCGCAAACTAACACCCGGCGGGCACCGGACATCGAACGGGAGGGCGACGGGGCCTCGGGAGTTGACTTTTCCTACCCACCGGTAACAGACTCGGGTTACCGCAAGTAACACGCACGTGCGTCACTGGAGGGGACATGGCCGAGTTCACCATGGAGCTCAACGACGAACAGAAGGAGGTCCGGGACTGGTTGCACGGCTTCGCGGCCGACGTCATCCGCCCCGCGGCCGCCGAATGGGACGAGCGTGAGGAGACTCCCTGGCCGGTCATCCAGGAGGCCGCCAAGGTCGGCATCTACTCCCTCGACTTCTACGCCCAGCAGTACTTCGACCCCACCGGCCTCGGCATCCCCATGGCCATGGAGGAACTGTTCTGGGGTGACGCCGGCATCGCGCTGTCCATCGTCGGCACCGGCCTGGCCGCCGTCGGCGTCCTCGCCAACGGCACCGAGGAGCAGATCGGCACCTGGATCCCCCAGATGTACGGCGACGCCAGCGACGTCAAGGTCGCCGCGTTCTGCTCCTCCGAGCCCGACGCCGGCTCCGACGTGGGCTCCATGCGCACGCGTGCCGTGTACGACGAGGCCAAGGACGAGTGGGTGCTCAACGGCACCAAGACCTGGGCGACCAACGGCGGCATCGCCAACGTCCACGTCGTGGTCGCGGTCGTCGACGCGGAGCTGGGCTCCAAGGGCCACGCCTCGTTCATCATCCCGCCGAACACCCCGGGGCTGTCGCAGGGCCAGAAGTTCAAGAAGCACGGCATCCGCGCCTCGCACACCGCCGAGGTGATCCTGGACAACGTGCGCGTCCCCGGCTCCTGCCTGCTCGGCGGCAAGGAGAAGCTGGACGCGCGCCTGGCCCGCGCCCGGGAGAAGGCCAAGAAGGGCGGGGAGCGCGTCAAGAACGCGGCGATGGCCACCTTCGAGGCGTCCCGCCCGGCGGTCGGCGCCATGGCGGTCGGCACCGCCCGGGCCGCGTACGAGGTCGCGCTGGAGTACGCCCAGACGCGGGAGCAGTTCGGGCGGCCGATCATCGACAACCAGGGCGTCGCCTTCCAGCTCGCGGACATGCGGACGTCCATCGACGCGGCGCGGCTGCTGGTGTGGCGGGCCTCCTGGATGGCGATCAACGGCAGGCCGTTCACGGCGGCCGAGGGGTCGATGTCCAAGCTGTTCGCGAGTGAGACGGCGAAGAAGGTGACCGCCCAGGCGATCCAGATCCTGGGCGGCAACGGCTACACGCGTGAGTACCCGGTGGAGCGGATGCACCGCGACTCCGCCATCTACACCATCTTCGAGGGCACCAGCGAGATCCAGCGGCTGGTGATCGCGCGGACCCTCGCCGGGATGCCGATTCGGTAGCGCCGTCGGGGCGGGGGAGCGACGCGGGTCTGCCGTTCGCTGTGGCTGGTCGCGCCCACGCGGCGGAGCCGCACATCGATACTGTCCCGCGCCCCTGAGTTGCTCACCTGTGCCGGAGTGGGGTCAGTTGCTCGATGTCGTACTTCGCTCGTAAAGCCTCGATCGCCGCGTGGTCCGGCGGGCCCCCGCTCCCGAGGATCTCCAGGAGTTCCTCGAAGTAGCGTTCGTGGTCCGGGGGCGGGCTCGCCTGGAAGAACATCTTGGCGGGCTCGCCCGTCGGGTTCGCGAAGGCGTGGGGGCAGCCGGGAGGTACGACGATGACCGTGCCCGGGGTCGCGCGCACCACCCGGTTGCCCGAAGACGACTCCCACTTCTGCCAGTTGTCGGGGGTACGGACCCTCGGCTCGAAGGCGAGCACGTCCAGCTCGCCCTCCAGCACGTAGAACAACTCCTCGCTGCGGGTGTGCACGTGGGCGCCGACGTCGAAGCCCGGCGGCACGATCACCTCGAAGGTGGAGGCCATGCGCGAGTGCGAACCGGTCACCTTGAAGGTCACGTGCTGGGCGGGCGCCTGCACGACCCTCCCGTGCCCCGGTGGCACCAGCAGTCCCTCCGACACCGCCGCGAGGCCGCTCACCAGGTCACCGGCAGGGCCTCGGGCCCGCGGATCAGCGCCCCCTTTTTGAAGGGCACGTCCTCGGGCGGCACCGCGAGCTTCAGCCCCGGCACCCGGTCCAGGACCGTGTCGACGAGCAACTCGGACTCCAGCCGGGCCAGCATGCCGCCGGGGCAGTAGTGCGGGCCGAAGCCGAAGGACACGTGCGGGTTGGGGCTGCGCGCGAAGTCGATCGTGTCCGGGTCGGGGAAGACCTCCGGGTCGCGGTTGGCGGCCAGGTACGACACGTAGACAGCGTCCCCCGCCCGCATCCGCACCCCTCCGACCGCCACGTCCTCCAGGACGATCCGGGACAGCCCGACCGCGTTGCGATGGGGAATCCAGCGCAGCAGCTCGTCGATGGCCCGGGGACGGATCTCCGGTTCGGAGCGCAGGCGTTCGGCGAGTTCGGGACGGGTCAGCAGCAGGTAGAACATCTGCCCGCTGTTGTTCGTGACCGCCTCACCGCCGATCTGGAGCAGGACGGCGAGCCCGACGGCCTCCTCCAGGGTGATCTCGTCCCGGCCCACCGCGGCGCCCAGCAGCGAGGCGACGTCCTCGCCGGTGCTGTCCGACCGCAGCCCGACGAGATCGGCGAAGTAGGCGCTCATCTCGTGCTTGGCCCGCTCGCTTACCTCCGCGCCGTGCGACGAGGAGAGGATCAGCTGGGTCCAGGTGTGCATGCTGTGCCGGTCGGCGGCCGGGACGCCCATCAGCTCGCAGATCACCGCGATGGGGAAGGGACTCAGCACGGCCTCGGTGAGGTCGGCGGGCGGGCCGGCCTTCAGCATGGCGTCGACGAGTTCGTCGAGCATGCCGCGGGACTGCTCGCGCACGCGCTCCACGCCCCGGGCCGTGAACGCGGCCGCCACCGAGCGGCGCAGCCGGGTGTGGTCGGGCGGGTCGAGGAAGCCGACCGCGCCGCGCGCCGGGATGAAGTGCGGGGCGAGCCGGGTGACCTGCCGGTCCATGACGGCCTCGCGGCCGAACCGGGGGTCGTTGGTGACCAGGCGGACGTCGTCGTGCCGGGTCACCAGCCAGGCCCAGCCCTCGCCGTTGGGCAGCGAGATACGCGTGACGGGACCTTCACGCATCAGCTCGGTCAGGACGGGATCGAAGTCGGTGCCGGGCAGGTCGAGGGCCGGCCAGTCCCGGACGGGCGGAGCGGTGTCGGCCCGGGGAATCGTCTCTTCACTCACGCTTGCCTCACGCCTTGCGTCTCGTCGGCGGTCTGCCAGCGGCCCAGGGACATCTCCGCGGTGATGCCGGGGCCGAAACCGGCCAGCAGCCCGCGCGCCCGGTCGTGGACGCCGCCTTCGTCGAAGAGTCTGCGCAGCGCGTCCAGGACGACGGCGCTGGCGATGTTGCCGTACTCGGTGAGCGTGGCCCGGCTGAACCGGAACGCGTGCCGGTCGACCTGGAGGAACTTGCTGAGGTCGTCCAGGATCCGCGGCCCGCCGGCGTGGACGATGTAGAAGTCCAGGTCGGAGGCGTCCCAGCCGTGGGTGCCCGCCAGGTCCTGGAGGGCCGGTGCGAGCGGCTCCATCGTGGCCGGCACCCGCTTGTCCAGCAGGAAGTGAAAGCCGGTGGCCTTCACGTCGTACATGATCCAGTCCTCGGTCTTGGGGATCAGGTACGAGCCGTTGCGCTCCAGGCGGACACCGGTGCCGCCCTGTCCGCGGACCACCGCGGCGGCGATGCCGTCGCCGAACAGGCCGTTGGAGAGCAGGGAGCCCACGCCGATGTCGGTGGGCTGATAGCACAGCGAGCAGAACTCGCAGGCCACGATCAGCGCGTTGGCCTCGGGGTAGGCGGTGCAGAAGTCGTGGGCGCGGTTGATCGCCGCACCGCCGGCCGCGCACCCCAGCTGGGCGATGGGTATCTGCCGCGTGGTGCTCTCGAAGCCCATCTCGTTGATCAGCCACGCCGTCAGCGAGGGCATCATGAAGCCCGTGCACGAGACGTAGATGATCACGTCGATGTCGGTGGTGAGCAGCTCCGCGTCGTCGAGGGCCCGCTGGATCACCGCGGGGACCCGGGCCTTCGCCTCCCGCTCGTAGAGCCGGTTGCGGTCCTCGAAGCCGGGGTGCTTCAGCGTCTCCTCGATGGGCTGCACGATGTGCCGGGTGCGTACCCCGGTGTTCTCTATCAGCCGGAGGGCCAGCGGCAGTTGGGGATGGTCGGTGTGGCGCTCGCGCGCCAGCTCCAGCGTCTCCTCCATCGTGATCACGTGCTCTGGGACGGACACCGAAGGTCTGCACAAAGTCGCCATGAACCGTGCCTGCTTTCGCCTCGCGGAAGGCTCTCGCCCCCCGGCCGGAAAGTGGTGCGCCCTTTTCAGGGCGCTCACCCACGATCACTCACGGGGGCGGCGATCTCTCGCCGGGCTACTCCGTCTCGGGGACCGGGCAGGCGCGGGCGGGTGGGAGACGGGCGCGGGGGGGGGGGCGTCAGGAGGACTGGCCGCTGCTGTGGGCGATGCACGCCACGTCGATCCGGTCGGCCAGCTTGGCGAGCTCGATGGTGAGGGCCGCGACCGTGTCCTCGTCCAGACTCACCTCGCCGGCCTCCACCAGCCGCAGCCATCGCCCGCCCACCGTACGCAGCAGTTTGCTCACGTCGGACGCGGCGACCTGCAAAGTACCGCGGTCGTCGACGATCAGAGGCAGGGTCACTTCGCGGTTCACAAAGGGGATCGTAGTCGCGGAAGGCTCACGCTCCGTGCCATACGGTGGTGATGTTGCAGAACTCCCGGATTCCGTGCCCGGACAGCTCACGCCCGTAGCCCGACCGCTTGACCCCGCCGAACGGGAACGCCGGGTGGGACGCGGTCATCCCGTTGACGTACACGCCGCCCGCCTCCAGATCCCGTACGAAGCGGTCCACGTCGGCGTCGTCGCGGGTCCAGACATTGGAACTGAGGCCGAAGTCCGTGTCGTTGGCGATGAGCACCGCCTCGTCCAGGTCGGCCGCGCGGTACAGCGTGGCGACCGGGCCGAAGGCCTCCTCGCGGTGGATGCGCATGTCGCGGGTGACGCCGGCCAGCACGGTCGGCGGGTAGTACCAGCCGGGCCCGTCCGGGCGTTCGCCTCCGCACAGCACCTGCGCGCCGCCGCGCCGCGCGTCGTCGACCAGTTCGACGAGGTCGTTCACGCCCTGCTCGCTGGAGAGCGGACCCACCTCGGTCTCCTCGTCCATCGGGTCGCCGACCGTCAGCGCCTTCATGCCCTCGGTGAAGCGTTCGACGAAGGCGTCGTACACGTCCGTGTGCACGATGAACCGCTTGGCGGCGATGCAGGACTGCCCGGCGTTCTGCGTGCGCGCGGTCACCGCCACCTGTGCGGCCCGGCCGACGTCGGCGGACGGCATGACGACGAACGGGTCGCTGCCGCCCAGCTCCAGCACCGTCTTCTTGATCATCTCCCCGGCGGTGGAGGCGACCGCACGGCCGGCGGGCTCGCTGCCGGTGAGGGTGGCGGCCCGCACCCGCTCGTCGCGCAGGATGTCGTCGACCGCGGCGGAGCCGATGAGCAGGGTCTGGAAGCAGCCCTCGGGGAAGCCCGCCCGGTGGAACAGGTCCTCCAGGTACAGGGCGGTCTGCGGCACGTTCGAGGCGTGCTTGAGCAGCCCGACGTTGCCCGCCATCAGCGCGGGTGCCGCGAACCGGATCACCTGCCAGAGGGGGAAGTTCCACGGCATCACCGCGAGCACCGGGCCGAGCGGCCGGTAGCGGACCAGGGCCCGGGACGCGCCGGAGTCCTTCACGTCCGACTCGGCGGGCTCCTCGTCGGCGAGCAGCTCCGCCGCGTGGTCGGCGTACCAGCGCATCGCCTTGGCGCACTTGGCGGCCTCCGCGCGGGCCTGCTTGACCGGCTTGCCCATCTCGGTGGTGATGACCTCGCCGATCTCCTCCTGGTCCTCCTCCAGGAGGTCGGCGGCACGGTGCATGAGCCGGGCCCGCTCGTCGAACGCCGTCGTCCGGTACGTCCGGAAGGTGGCCTCCGCGAGCTGGAGCCGGCGCTCGATCTCCTCCTCGCCCATGGCCTCGTACGTCCTGAGCGTCTCGCCGTTCGCCGGGTTCACCGTCGCGATGGGCATGGCCGACCTCCCTGGGTGCGGACTCGTGCTTCGACCTTGGCGCGCGGCGTGGGGTGCCGCAACGCGGACGGGTCCCGCGGGTTGCCGTCCCGAGGCCCTCGTCGCCTTCTCGTCAGTGCGAGTGCTCAGCCAGCCGGTCGAGAAACGCGGCCTGCGCCTTCACGATCACCTCACGGGCCCGGTCCACCGTGAACCACGCCACCCGGTCCAGCTCGGGGAACTCCTCGATCCGTCCCGACCTCGGCGGCCACTCCATGCGGAAGGTGCCGGGGACGACCGCCGACGGGTCGAGATCGGCCTCTACGGCCCACACCGTGACGACCTTCCCGCCCGCCTGCCGGACCTCGCCGAGCGGAACGGCCTCGCCGTCGGGCGGCGGCAGCCCCAGCTCCTCCTCGAACTCCCGCCGGGCCGCCTCCCAGGCCGGCTCGATGGGGTCGTACTCGCCCTTCGGGACGGTCCACGCCCCGGCGTCCCGGCGGGCGTGGAAGGGGCCGCCCATGTGGCCGAGGAGTACCTGACGGTCCTGGTCGGGGCCACGCCGGAGCAGCAGGAGGCCCGCGCTGCGCCTCACGGGGCCGCCTCGGGGTGCGCGGCGAGCAGGGTGTCCACCGTGTCCGCCTCCTCGGGGCGCTTGTCCTCGCGGTAGCGGACCACGCGGGCGAAGCGGAGGGTGACGCCGGCCGGGTAGCGGGTGGAGCGCTGGAGGCCGTCGTAGGCGATCTCGACGACGAGTTCGGGGCGTACGGTCACTCCCCAGCCGTGCTCCTCGACGGCCAGCTCGCTCAGACGCTCCGTCTGCCAGGTCAGCAGCGCGTCGGTCATGCCCTTGAAGGTCTTGCCCAGCATGGCGAAGGAGCCGTCGGCGGTGCGGGCGCCGAGGTGGAGGTTGGAGAGCTTGCCGGTGCGGCGGCCGTGGCCCCACTCGGCGGCCAGTACGACCAGGTCGAGCGTGTGGACGGGCTTGACCTTCAGCCAGGACGCGCCGCGCCGGCCCGCGCTGTAGGGGGCGTCGAGGCCCTTGACCACGACGCCTTCGTGGCCGCGTCGCAGCGTCTCGGCGAGGAACTCCTCGGCGGCCTCCGTCTCCTCCGGCCCGGGCACCAGCGTGCGGCGCACCCGGGTCGGCTCGGGAACCAGCCGGGCCAGCCGCGCGTGCCGCTCGGTCAGTGGCAGGTCGAGCAGGTCGTGGTCGTCGACCGACAGCGCGTCGAAGAACACGACGGAGACGGGCACCGCCCGCGCGGCCGTGGCCACGTCCGTGCGGGAGCCGACCCGCCCGGCGGTCTCCTGGAAGGAGCGGGGGCGTCCGCCCTCGTCGAAGGAGATCACCTCGCCGTCCAGGATGAACCGCTCGCCGGGCAGTGCCAGGGCGGCGGCGGTGACCTCGGGGAGCCGGTCGGTGATGTCGTCCAGGGTGCGGGTGTAGAGCCGTACGGCGTCGCCGTCCCGGTGTACCTGGACGCGGATGCCGTCCAGCTTCTCCTCGACGGCCGCCGCGCCGAGCTTGCCGACCGCCTCGGCGACCGAGGAGGCGCTGTGGGCGAGCATCGGCAGGACCGGCCGGCCGACGGTGAGCCGGAACCGTTCCAGGGCGCCGGGCCCGTCGGCGAGCAGGCCCTCGGCCACCGTCTGCAGCGAGCCCGCGAGCATCACCGCCCGCCGTACGTCAGCGGGCGGCGCGCCGGTCGCCGCCGCCAGGCCCTCGACGGCGGCCGCGTCCAGGGCGCCCTGCCGGACCTCTCCGGTCAGCAGCCCGATCAGGAAGCGCTGCTCGTCCTCGGTGGCCGCGCCCATCAGCTCGCCGACCTGACGCGTCCGCTCGGCCTGCGAACCGGCGCCGGACACCGCACCGAGCCGCGTGAGCCGGGCGTCCACGTCACGCACGGTCAGGGTCGGCTCGGCGGCCGGTGCGACCGGGCGGCCGAGCACCTTCCAACCGACACCGATCCGGCCCTGGGGCAGCCGTCCCGCCAGATAGGGGATGACGACCGGCACGTCCGCCGCCTCCGCCTCCCGGAACAGCTCCGCGAGCAGGGCGGTCTTCCGGGACCGCGCCGAGGTGGCGGCGACCTCCCGGGACACGTGGGCCAACCGGGCAAGCAGCATGCAGCCATGGTGCACCGGCAAGGGCGTGACCACACACCGGTCGGCCCGTTGTCCGCGCGGCGGCATCCTCCGGCGAGATCCGGACGACACCCCCTGGGTGACCCCTAGGTGTACTGACCCGCGACGGCCGCGTCCAGGTCCGACATGATCAGGTCGCCGACGACGGCCGCCGCCGCGCGGTAGCCGCCGCTCGCCGCGTGGACGACCTGCTCGGCGAACCCCATCGCGTTGCCCGCGGTCCACACGCCGGGCACGCTGGTCCGGCCCGTCGGGTCCACCACGG
The DNA here is from genome assembly GCF_031597775.1 of Streptomyces sp. BB1-1-1. Lineage (NCBI taxonomy): Bacteria > Bacillati > Actinomycetota > Actinomycetes > Kitasatosporales > Streptomycetaceae > Streptomyces > Streptomyces sp. BB1-1-1. Next base: position 7,320,479 of record NZ_CP134203.1, read on the forward strand.
GGTACGCGCCGAACGGGGTCTCCTGGAGTTCGGCGCCCAACCGCTCCATCAGGCCGGTCCGCGGTGCCGCCTTGGGGGCGACGAACACCACCGAGCGGTCGTGCGCCGTGCCGTCCGCCAGCAGGACGCCGGTGAGCCGGTCGTCCTCGACCCGCAGGCCGGCGACCTCGCCGGGCACCACCTTGACCCCGGCCGCGGCGAGCCGGCGCAGGTCGTCGTCGGACAGTTCCTCCTCGGCGACCGTGTGCAGGAAGAGGGTCACCTCGTCCGACCACTGGGACACCATCAGCGCCTGGTGCACGCTGAGCGGGCCGGTGGCGAGGACGCCGAAGCGCTCGTCGCGCACCTCCCAGCCGTGGCAGAACGGGCAGTGCAGCACATCCCGGCCGAACCTCTCGGCGACTCCGGGCACCGCCGGCAGTTCGTCCTTGAGCCCGGTCGTGACGATCAGCCGGCGGGCGTGCGCGGTCCGCCCGCCGGCCAGCTCCACGGCGAAGTCCGCGTCCCGCGTCACGTCCACCGCCCGGTCGCGGACGAGTTCCACGCCGTACCGCGCGATCTCCTCCCGGCCGAGCGCCAGGAACTCGGCAGGCGACATGCCGTCCCGCGTCAGGTAGCCCTGCATGTGGTCCGAGGGCGCGTTGCGCGGCTCACCGGCGTCGACGACCAGGGTGCGCAGCCGCGCGCGGCCCAGGACGAGCGCGGCGGACAGTCCGGCCGCACCGCCGCCGACCACCACCACGTCGTACTTCTCGGTCAGGTCCTTGTTCTGGGTCACGGTGACCACCTCCACGTAGAAGGTCGCTCGGACCGTACGGGATTGACAAATACATTTGCCGGTTCTGCAATAAAGGCATGACTGCAGACGATGTTCTCGCCGGTGTCGGACCGAGGCTCCGCCAGGTGCGCAAGGAGCGCGAGGTGACCCTGGCGGCGCTGTCCGAGTCGACCGGCATCTCGGTGAGCACCCTGTCGCGACTGGAGTCGGGCCTGCGCAAGCCGAGCCTCGAACTGCTGCTCCCGATCGCCCAGGCCCACCAGGTGCCGCTGGACGAACTGGTCGGCGCCCCGCCGGTCGGCGACCCCCGGGTGCGCGCCAAGCCGATCGTGCGCCACGGCCGCACCCACTGGCCCCTCACCCGTCAGCCGGGCGGGCTCCAGGCGTTCAAGGTGCTGGAGCCCTCGCGGCAGGAGGAGCCGGACCCGCGGACCCACGAGGGGTACGAGTGGCTGTACGTCCTCTCCGGCCGGCTGCGGCTCGTGCTCGGCGACCACGACGTGGTGCTGTCGGCGGGGGAGGCCGCCGAGTTCGACACCCGGGTGCCGCACTGGTTCGGGTCGACGGGGGAGGGGCCGGCGGAGTTCCTCAGCCTGTTCGGCCCGCAGGGGGAGCGGATGCACGTACGGGCGCGGCCCACGCAGGGGTGACTGGGCGCAACCTGTTCCCTGATCGGCAAGCGACCGCTTAGTATGCGGGGGACCCGGTCGGACGACGCAGTCGGTGGAGGCCCCGCATGCAGGCATGGCAGGTGCACGAGAACGGCGAGCCGGGCGAGGTGATGCGCCTCGCGGAGTTGGCGCCGCCGACGCCCGGCGACGGCCAGGTCCTGCTGAGGGTCCGCGCCGCGAACATCAACTTCCCGGACGCGCTGATGTGCCGGGGCCAGTACCAGGTCAAGCCGCCGCTGCCCTTCACGCCGGGCGTGGAGATCTGCGGCGAGACCGAGGACGGGCGCCGCGTCCTCGCCAACCCCGCGCTGCCGCACGGCGGCTTCGCCGAGTACGCCGTCGCCGACGCCCGCGCCCTGCTGCCCGCGCCGGACGCCCTGGACGACGCCGAGGCCGCCGCCCTGCACATCGGCTACCAGACCGGCTGGTTCGGCCTGCACCGCCGGGCCCGGCTGGAGGCCGGCGAGACACTGCTCGTTCACGCTGCCGCAGGAGGGGTCGGCAGCGCGGCCGTGCAGCTCGGCAAGGCCGCCGGCGCCACCGTCATCGGTGTCGTCGGCGGCCCCGAGAAGGCGGCCGTCGCCCGCGAAGTGGGCTGCGACGTGGTCGTCGACCGGCACGGCGAGGACGTCGTCGCCGCCGTCAAGGAAGCCACCGGCGGCCGGGGCGCCGACGTGATCTACGACCCGGTGGGCGGCCAGGCCTACACCCAGTCCACCAAGGTCGTCGCCTTCGAGGGCCGGATCGTCGTCGTCGGCTTCGCGAGCGGCACGATCCCCAGCCCCGGGCTGAACCACGCCCTGGTGAAGAACTACGCGATCCTCGGCCTGCACTGGGGCCTGTACAACACCAAGAACCCCAAGCTGGTCCAGCACTGCCACGAACAGCTCACCGAGCTGGCCGCACGGGGCGCCATCAAGCCGCTGGTGAGCGAGCGGGTACCGCTCGGCGGGGCCGCCGACGCCGTGCAGCGCGTCGCCGACGGCAGGACGACCGGCCGGGTGGCCGTCGTACCGGAACAGCTGGAGAAGGGAGCCGCCGCATGACCGACGCAGCGGAACTGCGCCGTCGTACGAAGGAACTGCTGGCCGCGCATCCACCGGCCGCCACCGAACGCCTGGACTTCCTCCGGGCCCGGTTCGACGCCGGACTGGCCTGGGTGCACTACCCGGAGGGCCTCGGCGGACTCGCCGCGCCCCGCTCCCTCCAGGCCGTCGTGGACGCCGAACTGACGGCCGCGGGCGCCCCGGACAACGACCCCCGGCGCATCGGCATCGGCCTCGGGATGGCCGCCCCGACCATCCTCCAGTACGGCACGGAGGAGCAGAAGCAGCGACTCCTGCGCCCGCTCTGGACCGGCGAGGAGGTCTGGTGCCAGCTGTTCAGCGAGCCGGGCGCCGGATCCGACCTCGCCGCCCTCGGCACGCGGGCGGTCCGTGCGGGCGAGGACTGGGTCGTCAACGGACAGAAGGTGTGGACGTCCAGCGCGCACCTCGCCCGCTGGGCCATCCTCATCGCCCGCACCGACCCGGACGTGCCCAAGCACCGGGGCATCACCTACTTCGTGTGCGACATGACCGACCCCGGGGTCGAGGTCCGGCCGCTGCGCCAGATCACCGGTGAGGCCGAGTTCAACGAGGTCTTCCTCAGCGACGTCCGCATCCCCGACTCCCGCCGCCTGGGCGAGACCGGCGACGGCTGGCGGGTCGCCCAGACCACGCTGAACAACGAACGCGTCGCCATCGGCGGGACCGCGATCCCCCGCGAGGGCGGCATGATCGGCAAGATCGCCGCGACCTGGCGGGAACGCCCCGAACTGCGCACCCACGACCTGCACCAGCGGCTGCTGGGCCTGTGGGTCGAGGCCGAGGTCGCACGCCTCACCGGCGTACGCCTGCGCCAGCAGCTGGTGGCCGGCCAGCCGGGCCCGGAGGGCGCCGGCATGAAGCTGAACTTCGCCCGCCTCAACCAGGAGATCAGCGGTCTGGAGGTCGAACTCCTCGCCGAGGAGGGCCTGCTGTACGACGACTGGACCATGCGCCGCCCCGAGCACGTGGACTTCACCGGCCGCGACGCCGGGTACCGCTACCTGCGCTCCAAGGGCAACAGCATCGAGGGCGGGACCAGCGAGGTCCTGCTGAACATCGTCGCCGAGCGCGTCCTGGGCCTGCCCGCCGAACCGCGCACCGACAAGGACGTCGCATGGAAGGACCTCGCCCGATGAGCGCACAGTCGGAACCCGGTCTGCTCTACTCGGAGGAGGAAGAGGCGCTGCGCGCCGCCGTCCGGGACCTGCTCACCGACCACTGCGACCCGGCGGGCGTCATCACCCGCACCGAGTCGGCCACCCCGCACGACGTGTCCCTGTGGAAGTCCCTCGCCGACTCGATGGGCCTCGCGGGCCTCCTGGTCCCCGAGGAACTGGGCGGGCAGGGCGCCACGCACCGGGAAGCCGCGGTCGTCCTGGAGGAGCTGGGCCGCGCGGTCGCGCCGGTGCCGTACCTGACGAGCGCCGTCGTCGCCACCGAGGCGCTGCTGGCCTGCGGAGCCGACGACCTGCTCACCGAGCTGGCGTCCGCGACCACCGTCGCCGCCCTCGCCGTCGGCCTGCATGTCGCGCCGGGCGGCGCCGTCCCGCAGGTACGGCTCGAAGCGGGGCGTCTGCACGGTGAGTTGACCGGCATCGCCGACGCGGCCGTCGCCGACGTGTTGCTGGTGCCGGCGGACGACGGGGGCCTGTACGCGGTACGTGCCGCCGACGCGACCGTCACTCCGCAGGTGTCCCTGGACCTGACCCGGCCGGTCGCGCGCGTGACCCTCGACGGCGTCTCCGGGCACCGGCTGGGTGACGCCGAAGCCGCCGTACGACGCGCCCTGCGGGCCGGCGCCGGGCTGCTCGCCTCCGAGCAACTGGGCCTCGCCGACTGGCTGCTGACCGAGACGGTCCGCTATCTCAAGGAGCGCAAGCAGTTCAACCGCCAGGTCGGCGGATTCCAGGCGCTCAAGCACCGGCTCGCCGGGCTGTGGCTGGAGGTCGCGGGCCTGCGCGCCGCCGCCCGCAACGCGGCCGACGCGCTGGCGACCGGCGAGGACACCGAGGTGGCCGTCGCCGTGGCCCAGGCGTACGCGGGTCAGGTCGCCGTCCACGCCGCCGAGGAGGCGCTGCAACTGCACGGTGGCATCGGCATGACGTGGGAGCACCCGGTCCACCTGTACCTGAAGCGGGCCAAGGCCGACTCGGTCGCCTACGGCGCGGCGGGCACCCACCGGGAGCGGCTGGCCGAACTGGTCGACCTCCGAGCACCCTGACGTCCGTCCATCCTGTCCGGGCGATGCCCGTCCCATCGGGGCGGGCATTTTCCGTGCCCGCAGCCCGGACGAAATGAACCACCGGCGGCGCGTCGGCCAACTCCGCGCACGGCTCTGCTTCCTGGCGGCCTCGGGACCGCATACTCACAGGCGTCCCGTACGGCACTTCCAGGGAGGCAGAGCATGGCCCTCACCACCCGACGCAGAGCCCTCACCACATTCGGCGCCGCCCTCGCGGGCGCCGTGGCCCTGCCCGCCGGCACCGCGCTGGCGAGCGAAGGCAGGCACGGGCCGCGCCCGTTGTGGCGCGCCCACGCCCACAACGACTACGAACACCCCCGCCCCCTCCTCGACGCCCTCGACCACCGCTTCGGCAGCGTCGAGGCCGACATCTACCTGGTCGGCGGCCAACTCCTCGTCGCCCACGACCCCGAGGACCTCGACCCGTCCCGCACCCTGGAATCCCTCTACCTCGACCCCCTCGCCGCCCGCGTCCGCGCCCACCACGGCCGGGTGTACCGGCGGGACCGCCGCGCCCTGCAGCTCCTGATCGACATCAAGACCGAGGGATCGTCGACGTACCTCGAACTCGACCGCCATCTGCGCCGCTACAAGCACCTGTTCACCACCTACGCCCACGGACGGGTGTTCCCCGGCGCGGTCACCGCGGTGATCTCCGGCGACCGGGCGGCCCGCGCGCCCATGGAGGCCCAGCGCACCCGCCGCGCCTTCTACGACGGCCGCCTCACCGACCTCGGCAGCTCCGCACCGGCCTCCTTCGTCCCGCTGATCAGCGACAACTGGACGCTCAACTTCACCTGGCGGGGCGTCGGCGCGTTCCCGGCGGCCGAGCGGCGCAGGCTGCGGGGCATCGTCGACGCGGCGCACTCCCGCGGACAGCGGGTGCGGTTCTGGGCCACGCCCGACGTGGCCGGCCCCGCACGGGACGCCGTATGGGCCGAACTGCTCGCCGCCGGCGTCGACCACCTCAACACCGACGACCTCGCCGGTCTCGAGGCGTTCCTCGACGCCCACCGGGACGCGTAGGACACCGCCGGGAACACCACTCGTTCGGAGGACAGGTCAGCCGCCCGGACGAACCCTCCGCTACGCCACACTTACGGCCGAACGCCGCGAAGTGGACGTGGCGGAGGAGGTTGACGATGGCCATTTCCATCTCTGTGGTGCTGTTGCTGTCAGTCCTGGCGGTGATCTTCCTGCGCAACGGCGGGCTGAAGGTCTCGCACGCACTGGTGTGCCTGCTGCTCGGCTTCTATCTGGCGAGCACGAGCATCGCCCCGACCATCAGCAGCGGACTGACCGCGACGGCGGACATCGTGGGGAGCCTCAGACCGTAGACGCAGACACAGACGTGGACGTGGACTGTGCCGCGGGGTGTACAGCTAGGCGCCCACGACCCGTGAGCGGATGAGGAAGCGCACTCCCTCGGGCGCCTCCAGCGAGAAGCCGCTGCCCCGGCCCGGGACGACGTCCACGATCAGCCGGGTGTGGCTCCACACCTCGTACTGGCTGCGCGACATCCAGAACTCCACCGGCTCCTCGACGCCCTCGACGACCAGTTCGCCGAGCAGGACGTCCGCGCCGCCGGTGCGGAACTCGCCGGCCGCGTAGCACATGGGCGCGCTGCCGTCGCAGCAGCCGCCGGACTGGTGGAACATCAGCGGGCCGTGCGCCTCGCGGAGCCGCCGCAGCAGTACGGCGGCCTCGGGGGTCAGCTCGACGCGGGGGGTCTCCTCGTATGTGTCGCCCATGGGGCGCATCCCAGCACGGGGAAGGTTGCGAGTGCGTTGCGCGGGGTGCGGGGCCCGCGAGACCGGGTGTCCGTGTCGGCGGCGTTTGCTCTTTTGACATACCTATCCAGCTATACCTATTGTCTTCGGGTGACCGACTCCAGCACCCCTCGCCGGGACATCGACCGTCTGGCCTCCGGCCTCGCGGTGTGCCTTCCCGCGCTGCACCGGGCGCTGGACCGACAGGTCGCCGCCCAGTACCCGCACCCCAAGCCCCCGGAGGGCCAGCTCGCGCTGCTGCGGTTCGTCGCCCAGCGCGAGGGTGCCACGGTGCGCGAGGCCGCCGAGGCCCTGCTGATGAAGCCGAACAACGTCAGCGCCCTGGTCTCCCAGCTCACCGAGCAGGGGGACCTGGAGCGCAGGCGGGACAGCGCCGACAAGCGGGTCGCCCACCTCCACCTCACGGCCATGGCCCGGGAGCGGCTGTCCGAGGTGCGGGAACTGGAGACCGCGTTCATCCGCCACGCCCTGACCTCCCTCACCGAGGGCCAGCAGGGCGCGCTCGGCTCCGCCCTGGACGCCCTCGACGCGCTGACGCGGCACCTCCACCCCGCCGCCCGCTGACCGGGCGGACAGCAGGCATTTCCGCCGGCCCCGGGCACCGTCGTGCCCGCGGCCGGCCCGCCGTGCGCCCGTGGGCCGCCCCGCCCCCGCACCCCCCCCTGAACCTGGAAGAAAAGGCTCATCCATGCCGTCCACGTCCGTGGATCACTCCACCACGCCCGCGGCCGAGACCGCCCCGCCGGCGGCCGGCCGCCGGCGGTCCAAGCGGTCCAACCCGTGGCTGACCCTCCTCGCCGTCGCGTTCGGACTGTTCATGGTCCAGCTCGACGGCTCCGTCGTCGCTATAGCCAACCCCGCGATCGGCAGCGACCTGCACGCGTCGACCGCCGAGCTGCAGTGGGTGACCAACTCCTACCTGCTCGCGCTCGCCGCCACCCTCATCCTGGGCGGCAAGCTCGGTGACCGGTTCGGCCGGCGCACCTACTACCTCGTGGGCGTCGCCGGCTTCACCCTCGCCTCGGTCGCCATCGGCCTGTCCTCCTCGATCGAGGGCGTGGTCGCCTTCCGCGCCCTCCAGGGCGTCTTCGGCGGACTGCTGATGCCCAACACCCTCGGCCTGCTCCGCTCCGTGTTCCCGCCGAAGAAGTTCGGCATGGCCGTGGGCATCTGGGCCATGGTCTCCGCGGTCGCGACGGCCCTCGGGCCCATCGTCGGCGGCCTCCTCGTGGAGCACGTCGACTGGGAGTCCGTCTTCTACATCAACGCCCCCATCGGCGTCCTCGCCATCGTCTTCGGCATCCTCGTCCTCCCGGAGAGCCGCAACGCAGGCGGACGGGAACGCTTCGACATCCCCGGCCTCGTCCTGCTCGCCCTCGGCCTGCCGGCCGTGGTCTTCGGCGTCGTCAAGGGCGAGACCTGGGGCTGGACCTCGGCCGGCACCCTGGGCGCCATGGCCGCCGGGCTGGTGCTCCTGCTCGTGTTCGGCTGGTACGAGACCCGCGTCGAGCACCCGCTGCTGCCGATGCGCCTGTTCCGCAGCCGAGCGCTGACCATCGGCGCGATCATCACCGCGCTGAACTTCTTCGTCATGCTCGGCGTGATCTTCTTCGTCATGCTCTACCTGCAGAACGTACGCGGCTTCACGCCGGTCGAGGCGGGCGTGCGGACGCTTCCGCTCAGCCTCGCCTCGCTGGTCGCCTCCCCGCTGGGCGCGGCCCTGACCCAGCGCTACGGGCCCCGGCTGACGATGCCGCTGGGCATGCTGCTCCAGGCGGCCTCCTGCTTCGGCATGCTCACCTGGCAGACCGACTCCTCCTACGCCACGATGTGGCCGCCGTTCATCGCACTCGGCCTCGGCGTCGGCATGGTGATGTCCGCCTCCTCCGACGCGATCGTCGGCAACGCCCCGGTCCGGGACGGCGGTGTGGCCGGCGGTCTGCAGGCGACGACCCTGCAGATCGGCGGCGCGCTCGGTACGTCCGTGCTGGTCTCCCTGATCAGCGGCAAGGTCGGCGCCACCCTCACCGGGGAGCTGACCGGCGCGGGCGTGCCCTCGGCCATGGCCCACGGTCTGCGGGAGGCCAAGGACGCCGTGGCGATGGGCGTGGCGCCCGTCACCGGCGACATGCCGGCCGGCCTGCGGGCCGCCGTGGTGGAGGGCAGCGGACAGGCCTTCATGAACGGCGTCCACGTGGCCGCGATCGTCACCGGCGTCCTCTGCGTGCTCGGCGCGGTCCTCGCCGCGACCGGTATCAGGCGCGGCGCGGAGCAGCCGGCGGACCACTGAGGCCGTGAGCGGCGGTGCCCAGCAGGTGCGGGGCACCGCCGTCGGCGTCGCTCAGAGGTCGCCGGCCGTGGAGCGGGGGAGCACCGTCACACGGTGGAAGTTGCACTTCGAGGGCAGGTCCGCCGGAGGCCGCGTCTGATGCGCCTTCAGCGCGATGCTCACCAGGCTCAGCAGCAGGTCGACGTCCGCGTCGCAGTCCAGGTGCACGGTCACCCACCGGGAACCCGGGACCATGCGGATGGCACTGGAGCCGCCGAGGTCGTAATGGAAACGCTGGATGGCCCGGTGGGTGAGGTGGAGGTCCACGTCCCGGTCCGAGTGGAAGTGGACGATCTCGTCGCGGACGGAGCGCAGCGCCCGTCCGGTTCCGCAACTGGCCGGACCTGAGGTGAGGTCGGGCCAGGCTTGCAGCCGCTCAAAGGCGCGCTGGGCCAGAGTCATGGCCCCATCGTCGCCCGATCACCGCGCCGCAACCAGAGGTTGAGCGATTTGTAACCGGCACGTGAGGTCGGAGCACGCCCCGGGAGACCCGGGGGAGGCACCGCGCCCGGTCGCGCGGTGCCTCCCCCGGTCGCGCTACGGCGCCACGCAGCCGATCGTCCCCACGGGGAAGTCGTTGCCCGTGGACGTGGCGGTGAAGCCGAAGGTCACGCTGCCGTCCGGTGGAATGACGCGGTTGTGGTCCACGTTTCGGACCGTGACCGTGCCATCCGTGCCGCTGGACAGCGAGCCGTTCCACACACTGCTGAGCGTGGTCCCGTTGCCCGGCTGCCACTCCACGGCCCAGCCGTTCAGCGGCTCGGTCCCGTGGTTCATCACCTCGACGGAGCCCTGGAAGCCGCCGCCCCAGGAGTTCTCCACGTTGTAGACGGCCATGCAGGAACCGGAGTGCGTGGGCGGCGGGGTCGTGGGCGGCTCGGTCGTCGGAGGCTGGCTCGGCGTCGGGGTGCCGCCCGAGTCACCGATGCCGGTCACCTCGCCGTTGCCGCCGTCGAAGACGACGTCCGAGCAGGAGAAGAAGTTCTCCTGGCTGTCCGAACGCACCCACTGCATGAAGATCAGCGCGTCACCGGAGCGGCCCGACGGCAGTGCCAGATCCCAGTAGTAGTGGCCTCCGTCGGCACCCGCCGAGCCCCGCTGGGGCGGGTCGGTCACCGTCTCGATCAGCTCCAGGTCGTCCCAGCCCAGCTCGGACGTGGGCGACCAGCCCGGCTTGGTCAGATAGACCCGGAAGTCACCCGGGTGGGCCGCCCAGTTGCTGTAGTTCACCTGGATCGTCGAGCCGGACGTCAGATGCGTCCGGGGCCAGTCGGCGCGGGCGGCGTTGTAGGCGGAGAAGTCGTACGGTGACCGGTCGCCGGCGCTGCACAGGGTGCCGTCCGGCACATAACCGGCGCCGCGCCCGCCCGCGTTGGAGTCGAGCACGGCGAACCAGTTGTACAGCGCCGTCGCGCCGCTCTGGTCGAGGGCGTTCTGACAGGCCGGGTTCGTCGGGTCCAGGGCGCCGGTGCCGGTCCTGGCGTCCAACTGGCACAGATAGGTGCGTGAGCCCGGCATCATCGCCACGCCGTGCGCGTCGGCCCGCCCCTGCCCGAGCAGGAAGGTCACGCCGAGCGCGCCGAGCAGGGTGGCCAGTACCGCCGCGAGAGAGATGTATCTGCTGCGTCGAGCCATAGGGGGGTCTCCTGTTTCCGGGTGCTGGGTCTTCCGGTCGTCTGGGTTCTACGGGTATTCATGTATTCATGATCGGTTCATGACAATCGTGGAACCCTCGCCCGTCCGGGGAGTGCGGGTCGACCGGACGGGCGAGGGGGGTCGTGGACCGTGCGCGGCGGCTAAGCCGTCGTGCAGGGCGAGTCGTTCAGGCGGAAGCCGTCCGGCTCGGCGAACGCGCCGCTGTACGCGCCCTGGAAGCCGAACGTCAGGCTCCCGCCGGGAGCGATCCGGGCGTTGTGCCCCATGCCGGTCGCCGTGACCGTGCCGGTGGACGGGGTGACGGAGGCGTTCCAGGCGTTGGTGATCCGCTGGCCGGAGGGCAGGGTGAAGGCGAGCTGCCAGCCGTCGACGGGGGCTGCGCCGGTGTTGGTGACGGTGACGTCCGCGGTGAAGCCGTTCTGCCAGACGTTCGTGCCGTACGCCACCTCGCACGCCGTCGGGTCGCCCGGGTCGGGGTCGGGGTTGCCCGGGGTGTCGCCGGTCTCGACGGTGGACGAGAAGGAGTTGACGGCCAGTCCGGCGCCGTTCTGCCACGGCTCGAAGCCGGCCTGGACGCTCGTCAGGTACCAGTCGTTCTCGGCGAGTCCGCGTGCCACGGTCGCCCGGACGAAGTCCATGACGTCGAAGCTCCAGTCGGTGACGGCCGAGGGGGCGACGAAGGACAGCACGTCATTGGAACCGTTGCTGCCGGTCCACAGCTCCCAGTTCCGTCCGCCCACCGCGGCCGTGCCGACCTGGGAACCGATGGGCTGGATCGGGCCCACCCTGTTGAACCAGATCATGATCTCGGTCTGGTTCACCCCGTCCGTCCGGGGAGTCGGGTCCAGCCATATGTCGTACGAGGCGTTGTAGACGGCGTCGCCGACATAGCCGTACGAGATGCTCGAGGGTGCCTCGGCGATGGTGTCGAGCCGGGCGGGGAGATTGGTGCCCGGCGAGCAGTTCGTGTAGTGGCAGCCGTTGAAGACCGACGGGTACGACTTCGGGGCCCCGTTGGTGGGTACCGAGCCGTCGGCCTGGGTGACCCGGAAGCCGGTGTCGGTGGCGGTGACGCACTGGGTGGCGCTGGAGCCCCAGCGGTTGTTCTGGACGACGTACCGACCCTGGATCGTCGTCGTCCCGAACGGTTCGCAGATCGTGGTGTCCGCCTGGGCCGGCGCCGCCGCGGTCATGAGTGACGCGACGACCGCGAAGGTCGCGAGCAGCGCGCCTAAGAGGCCGCGCGGGGTACGGACTTGGGGCCGTGACGGTCTCATGGGGGCCTCTCCGGGAGGGTGCGGGGGAAGGGAGGGGCCGGTGCGGGAGCGCTCCCAACTCCCCACTGATGGGAGCGCTCCCACTTACCGGTTGCGGGTGACTGTAGAAGCGGTTCATGTTCCTGACAAGGCTGTGCGCGCGGGAGTTGTCGAAGAAATCTCGAACTCCCAGGTGGGAGACGTCAGGTCGGGAGCGCTCCCGGCGGTCACCTCGGCCGGGTCGATCAGGCGGAGTCCCGGAGTATCAGTTCCGTGCGGAGGATGACGTGCCGCCAGGCGACGGGGGAGTCCTCCAGCGAGTCCTCCATCTCCTCCAGCAGCAGCCGCACCATCGTCCGGCCGATCTCCTCCAGCGGCTGCCGGACCGTCGTCAGCGGCGGATCCGTGGGCCGGGCCGGCTGGAAGTCGTCGAAACCGATCACCGCGACGTCCTGCGGCACCCGCCGGCCCGCCGCGCGCAGCGCGTGCAGCGCCCCGGCGGCCATGGTGTCCGAGGCGGCGAAGACCGCGTCGAGCTCCGGGTGACGGGCGATCAGGTCGGTCGCCGCCCGGAGCCCGCTCTCCTCCGTGAAGTCGGCACACTCGACGACCAGCGAGGACCTGACCTCGACGCCCGCCAGTTCCAGGGCCTCGCGGTATCCGCGCAACCGGCACTGGGCGACGTACATGTCGAGCGGACCGCTGATCGCCCCGATCGTGCTCCGACCGCCGTTCAGCAGGTGCGTGACCGCGCCGCGCGCGCCGCCGGCGTTGTCGGCGTCGACGTAGGTGACGCCCTCGTCGCCGGAACGCCGCCCCAGCATGACGGTGGGCAGCCCCGCCTTGGCGAGCATGTCCGGCAGCGGGTCCTCGGCGTGCACGGACATCAGCAGCACGCCGTCGACCCGGCCGCCGCGCGCGTACTCCACGAAGCGCCGCCGCTCGGTATCGGTGCGGACGAGGGTGAGCAGCAACTGCACCGGGGTGTCGGTGAGGGCGTCGCCGACCGCATGGACGATCTCGGTGAAGAACGGCTCCCCGAACAGCCGCCAGTCCGGCTCCGTCATGACCAGCGCGATGGCGTCCGCGCGGTGCCCGGCCAGGGAACGTGCCGCGAGGTTCGGGACGTACCCCAGTTCCGCGATGGCCTGTTGCACGGCACGGCGCGTCGAGTCCCGTACGCCGACCGCGTTGTTGATGACCCTCGAGACGGTGCCCCGCCCGACACCGGCGCGGGCGGCCACCTCCTCCAGCGTCGGCGTACCGGGACGCTGCCTGCCCATGTCCGCCTCCCCCCCACGAGATCATCCGATACTACGGCGGTCTGCTCGGCTCGGCGGGCAGATCGCGAGGGCGTTGCGCGATCGACGGGGTTCGGCGGGGGTTCAACAGGGGCCCTCCAGGGCCGTGCGCAGGTCCCACAGGGTCCGCCAGGTGGCCGAACCCTGCTCCGCGCGGCGCCGGACCGGGCCGTCCCAGTAACCGCGCAGCCTCGCCGCGTCGGTGGGATCGTCCTTGCGAACCATGCCGAGGAGACGCCCCGGGAGCAGCCCCAGCACGTCGCCGTCGCCCGCCCCATGAGTGTCTCCCCGCACCGCAGTGATCAAGTGCTGGAGTCTCCAGGCCGGCCCACTGACAACGCCGCGCGTGCCAACGGCCGCCTGGGGAAACCGGCGGCCGGTGGCACGCGCCCCGCCGTCAGTCGTCCAGGCGGACCGGCATCAGCAGTGAGAACGTCGTCTCGTCGTCCGTCCGGCGGATCGCGAGCGGGGCCGTGGGGGCGCCGAACTCCAGGACCAGCCGGTCCCTGCCCCCCGCGGAGAGCGCGTCCAGCAGGAAACGGCGGTTGACGGCGACGTTGCCCGGGTCGTCGTCACCGTCCTCGCAGACGGTCACCGTGCCGTCGTCGGCCACCCGGAGCACACTGAGGTCGTGCGACGCGCCACCCTCTTCGCGCCCCTCGCCCTCCTGCGCCTCGTTCGCGCGGACGGGGCCGGTCTCCAACGCCTTCCGGAAGGCGGGCACGTCGATGAGGGCGCGCCGTCCGGAGGGCAGGTGGACGAGGCGGCGGTAGTCGGGGAAGTCGTGGGCGAGGCACTGTCCGGCCGCCTGACGGTCCCCGGCCTCCAGCGTCACCCGGTCACCGTCCACGGCGAAGCCGACGGGCTCGTCACCGCTCAGCAGCGCGCGCATCGCGTCGGCGAGCGGGGCGGGCACGAGGACCTGTGCCCCCGGCCCGCCGGGTCCGGCGGCATCCGCGCGCGCGACGGCCATCCGGTACCGGTCGGTGGCCACGAGGTGGAGTGCGTCGCCCTCCACGTCGAACAGGACCCCGCCGAGCATCGGCAGTTCGGGGTCGGCGCCGACCGCGAAACGGACCGCGTCCAGCGCGGCGGCCAGTTCCGACGCGGGGACGGACAGGCGGAAGGCGGCAGTGGACGGCGAAGCGGTCATGGGGTTCTCCCTGTGATCGAGTGCTGCTCGGAGCGTGGAGAACTCGCTGCGGGCATCGGCCAGCCCCAGTTCGAGACGGCGCAGGTGCGCCTGGAGAAGCCCGCGCACCAGATCCGTGTCCGCACCGGACCAGCCGGCCAGCACCAGCCGGATGTCCGCCAGCGGCATGCCGGCCCGCCGCAGCCTGGCCAGCAGCCGGGCCTCGTCGAGTTGTTCGGGGGAGTACCAGCGGTAGCCGCTCACCGGATCCACCCAGGCGGGGACCAGCACACCGGCACGGTCGTAGAACCGCAGGGCGCTCACGCCCAGGCCGCTGTCGCGGGCCATCTCCCCAATGCTGCGCATCTCGCTCTCCACGTCCGCAACCCTGAGCCCTTGACCAGGTCGAGGGTCAATCCCGGCCTCGGCGGCCCGCCCTGTGCCGGCGTCCCGCACACCGCAGCACGCCACCGTCACACGCCGACGCACGTCATCGCACGTCACCGCCGAGAACACCGCCGCCGTACGCCGACCGAGCCGCATCCCTGCCCGTGACACACCTCGTACCGAATCGCACAGTCCCTCTGCCATTCTTGCGCCGTGCAGAAGCCCACCGCCGCCACCCCCGGCTCCACCGCCGTCACCCCCGACGCCCCGGCGGTGATACGGATGCCGCTCCTCACTCAGGAGTGGCTCGATCTTGCCTTCATCCACTGGGCCGTCGAGCCCGCCGCCGTGGCGGGGCTGCTGCCGCGCGGCACCGTTCCCGACACGCATGACGGGCTCACGTTCGTCGGGCTCGTCGCCTTCCGCATGCACCGGGTCGGCTGGCTGGGGCTGCCCGGGGTGCCGTACTTCGGCTCGTTCCCGGAGACCAACGTGCGGCCGCCCAACCACCCCCGCTGGCCCCTGTACCGAGCCGAACTCACCACCTGCGACGAGGACCTGGCCACGAGCGCCGGAATCCCGGCCCCCACGGACGCCCCGGTCAGCGTCCTGTACTCACCGGGTGTCCCGGTCCGCCTCGGCCGCCCCGCCCGGCCCGTGCCCTCTCCGCCGCTCGGCCCTTGACCTCAAGCGTGCTCGAGGTCCCAGAGTGGCCGGTATGAACACCGAAACCGCGGACATCAAGGCCATCGAGCAGGTCGTGGCCACCGTCGAGCGCACCCAGCGTGCCAAGGACGCCGAGGGATTCCTCGCCCTCTTCCACTCCGACGCCCTCTGGACGACCGGCCACGGCAAGGTCCTGCTGGGCTTCGACGCGATCGCCGAGTTCACCCGTGCCGTGCTGCCCGGCTCCGTCTGGGACGGCGACGTCACCTACGAGGTGGTGCACATCCAGTTTCTGCGGCCCGACGTGGCGGCCGTCAAGGTCAGGCAGGTCTACCACTCGGCCGAGGGCGACACGGAGGGCGCGCCGCTGTACGTCATGACCAAACAGGACGACGGGAGCTGGCTCCTGCACGCCTGCCAGAACACCGAAGTACGGGCCGACTGAGGGGAAGTCGCCGGTCGCCCATGGGCAGTTGGGACCGGCGCGCCGTCATCCCCGGCGAGGCGGAGGCGCGGTGCTCCTGCGTACGACGAGCTGGGTGGGGACAAGCCGTGTGCCGTGTGCCGGCTCGCTCTGCCGCACCTGGTGCAGGACGCCTTCCACGCAGCGGCGGCCGACCTCGGCGAAGTCCTGGTGCACCGTGGTCAGCGGGGGCAGGAACGAACCGGCCTCGGGAATGTCGTCGAACCCCACGACGGACACGTCCTCGGGGACCCTGCGGCCGCGCTCGTGGAGCGCGCGCAGGAGACCGAGAGCCATCTGGTCGTTGGCGGCGAACACGGCGGTGCAGTCCTGCTGTTCCGCCAGGTGGAGTCCCGCGCGGTAGCCCGACTCCGCCGACCAGTCACCGCGTACGAGGGGCGGCGGCGTGCGGCCGGCGGACTCCAGCTCGGTGCGCCAGGCGTCCGTGCGGCGCTGGGCGGCGAACGATTCCTCGGGACCGGCGAGGTGCCAGACCGTGCGGTGCCCCAGTTCGAGCAGGTGGCGCACGGCGTCCCGCGTCCCGCCCGCCTGATCGGTGTCGACCACCGTGAAGCGGTCCCCGGCGTCCGAGTCGGCGACCACGACCTTCACGTGCGGCGGCAGAGACAGCTGGGCGGCGTCGAGGAGGTGGACCTCCATGATGACGATGACCGCGTCGACCGCCAGCTCGCCCAGCCGGGAGAAGGCACCGCGCACCTCGTCCTGGGTGGGTACCGCGACCGGCAGGAGGGTGACGGCGTACCCCTCCTGCGCGGCCGATGTGGCGATGGCCTCCAGCGTGCGCACGTTGCCCGTCGTCGCGAGCGTGAACGTGATCACGCCGATCGTGCGGAACTCTCCGCGCTTGAGGGCGCGCGCCGCACTGTTGGGTCGGTAGCCGAGCTCCTTCATGGCCGTGAGGACCTGCCGGCGCGTCTGTTCGTTCACGCCGGGGAAGCCGTTGGAGACGCGGGAGACCGTCTGCGAGGAGACGCCCGCGAGCTGGGCGACGTCCGCCATCGACACGGTCCGCCGACGGCGCGGGGACCGGGTCGCAGGCAGCGGTGTGCCTGGTGTCGGGGAGTTCCTGCCTGTTCCGTCCACCGGTTCCTCTCCTGCTTTCGCGAGCGACTCTTGACCGCCCCTACGGACGCAGTGTAGACATGCCGCCATCGAATGTTTACGTAAACATAACACCTGGTCGGAAGGTCCGCTGATCTCCCTCCGAGGCCCGGCGTTTGCGTAAACCTCGGGTTCGGCAGGACGAACGAGGGGCGCGAGATGACGACGCTGCAATCGCCGGCGGCCGCAGGGGCCCGCCCGGCCGGACCACCGGTGCGGCGGACGCGCCGCTCCTGGACGGGATGGGGCTTCATCGGCCCGTTCGCGCTCGTGTTCGCGCTGGTCTTCCTGGCGCCACTCGCGTACTCGATCTACCTGAGCCTCTTCCGGACGCAGCTCATCGGCGGGACCTCCTTCGTAGGCCTCGACAACTACGAGCAGGCTCTGCAGGACGGCCGGTTCTGGGACGGCGTGCTGCGGGTCGGCCTGTTTCTGCTGGTCCAGGTGCCGATCATGCTGGGCCTCGCCCTGCTCGTGGCGCTGGCGATCGACAGCGGTCGCCTGTTCGGCAAGGACTTCTTCCGCATCTCCGTCTTCCTGCCGTACGCGGTGCCGGCCGTCGTCGCGACCCTGATGTGGGGCTTCATGTACGGCCCGCGCTTCGGCCTGGTCGGCGACATCAATGACGCCTTCGGCGTGCGGCTGCCCGACCCGCTCTCCTCCGATCTGATCCTGGCCTCGATCGGCAACATCGTGACCTGGGAGTTCGTCGGCTACAACATGCTGATCTTCTACTCCGCGCTGCGCGTCGTCCCGCACTCGCTCTACGAGGCCGCCGAGATCGACGGCGCCGGACAGTGGCGGGTCATCACCGCGATCAAGCTCCCCGCGATCCGTGGCGCCCTCGTCATCGCCACGATCTTCTCGATCATCGGCAGCTTCCAGCTCTTCAACGAGCCCGCCATCCTCCAGAAGCTCGCGCCGAACGCGATCACCACCGACTACACCCCGAACTACTACACCTACTCGCTGTCCTTCTCGGGCCAGCAGCACAACTACTCCGCGACGGTCGCCATCGTCATGGGCGTGGTCACCATGATCGTCGCCTATGTCGTCCAGCTGCGCGGCATGCGCAAGGGAGCGTGAGCGCGATGACGATGAGCGGGACCACCGACGCACGGCGGCCCACAACCGCACCGAAGCCGAAATCCGCAGCCCCCCGGCTGCGCGCGCCACGCCGCCCACACAGCCCCGGCCGTCCCCGCCGCAGCATCCTGCTCACCGTGCTCACCGGCGTCATGCTGCTCTACAGCCTCGTACCGCTGCTGTGGCTGGTGATCAGCGCCACCAAGACGCAACAGGGCCTCGCCCGGTCGTTCGGTCTCTGGTTCGACGGGGACTTCGCCCTCTGGGACAACATCACCGAGACCTTCACCTATCAGGACGGCGTCTTCGGCCGCTGGTTGCTCAACACCCTCCTGTACGTGGTCGTCGGAGCAGGCGGGGCCACCCTCCTGGCCGTCCTCGGCGGCTACGCGCTCGCCAAGTTCGACTTCCCCGGCAAACGCGCCGTGTTCGCCGTCGTCATCGGAGCCGTCGCCGTACCCACCACGGCGCTCGCCGTCCCGACCTTCCTGATGTTCAGCAAGCTCGGTCTGACCGACACCCCCTGGGCCATCATCCTCCCGTCCCTGATCTCGCCGTTCGGCCTGTACCTGATGTGGGTGTTCGCCGCCGAGGCGGTCCCCACCGAGCTCATGGAGGCCGCCCGGATCGACGGGGCGAGCGAGCTGCGCGCCTTCTTCCAGGTCGCGCTGCCGCTGCTGGCGCCCGGAACCGTCACGGTGCTGCTCTTCACCACAGTCGCGACGTGGAACAACTACTTCCTGCCCCTGATCATGCTGAAGGACCCCGACTGGTACCCCCTGACGCTCGGTCTCGACGCCTGGAACAAGCAGGCCGCCACAGCCGGCGGCGAGGCCGTCTTCAATCTCGTCGTCACCGGCTCGCTGCTCACCATCGCGCCGCTCATCGCTGCCTTCCTCCTGCTTCAGAAGTACTGGCAGTCCGGTCTCGCAGCCGGAAGCGTCAAGGAGTAGTCGCCGCAAGCGTCAAGGAGAGTCACCGCAGGGCCGCTTCTGGGCCCGCCCGTCCCCGCCGAACCAAAAGGAACTGGAAGAAGCCACTATGCCCAAGCACTCCCGCCGCCTGCTGCGCGGCCTCGGTCTCCTCTGCGTCCTGGCGCTGGGAGCGACCGCCTGCGGCTCCGACGACGACAACTCCGACCGGAAGGCGGTGGGCGCCGCCGACATCCAGGCCGCCCTGAAGAAGGGCGGCAGCGTCACCGTATGGGCGTGGGAGCCCACCCTGAAGCAGGTCGCCGCCGACTTCGAGAAGAAGTACCCGAAGGTCGACATCAACCTCGTCAACGCCGGCACCAACAACGACCAGTACAAGGCCCTGCAGAACGCCATCTCCGCCAAGAAGGGCGTCCCCGACGTCGCACAGATCGAGTACTACGCGCTCGGCCAGTACGCCCTGACCAAGGACGTCACGGACCTCAAGGCGTACGGCGCCGACAAACTGGCCGGCTCGTACTCGCCGGGCCCGTGGAACTCGGTGAAGTCCGGCGACGGCATCTACGGCCTGCCGATGGACTCGGGGCCGATGGCGCTCTTCTACAACAAGAAGGTCTTCGACAAGCACAAGATCGCGGTGCCGACCACCTGGGACGAGTACGTCGGGGCGGCCCGCAAGCTGCACAAGGCGGACCCGAAGGCGTACATCACCAGCGACGTCGGTGACGCCGGCCTGGCCACCAGCCTTCTGTGGCAGGCGGGATCACACCCCTACAAGGTCGACGGCACCAAGGTCGGCATCGACTTCACCGACGCGGGCGCCAAGAAGTACACCGACACCTGGCAGAAGCTCATCGACGAGAAGCTCCTCATGCCCGTCGTGGGCTGGAGCGACGACTGGTACAAGGGCCTGGGCGACGGAACCATCGCCACCCTGCCCATCGGCGCGTGGATGCCCGCGAACTTCGTGTCCGGGGTCAAGGACGGATCGGGCGACTGGCGCGTGGCCCCGCTGCCCCAGTGGACCGAGGGAGCCGACACCAGCTCCGAGAACGGCGGCAGCTCGCTCGCGCTGCCCGAACTCGGCAAGAACAAGGAACTCGCCTACGCCTTCGTCGAGTACGCCAACTCCGGTGAGGGCGTACAGACCCGCATCAAGAACGGCGCGTTCCCGGCGACCACCAAGGACCTGAACTCCGAGGCGTTCCAGAACACCGAGTTCCCCTACTTCGGTGGCCAGAAGGCCAACAAGATCTTCGCCGAGTCCGCCGAGAAGGTACCCACGGACTGGAAGTACCTGCCGTACCAGGTGTACGCCAACTCGATCTTCAACGACACCGTCGGCAAGGCCTACGTATCCGGCACGAAGCTGTCGCAGGGGCTGGCGGACTGGCAGGAAGCCTCCCTCCAGTACGGCGGCGAGCAGGGCTTCACCATCGACAAGTAGTGCGGGAGCGCCGGCAGCTTCCACTGACCAACAGGCCCGTGAAAGGACCTCCATGACCTCCCCCCTCACCTCCCGTTTCCCCCATCCCAAGGGCAGCGACGGCACCCGACGGCTCGGCTACGGCGCCGACTACAACCCCGAGCAGTGGCCTCGGGAGGTGTGGGCGGAGGACGTACGGCTGATGCAAGAGGCCGGCGTGAACATCGTCTCTCTGGCGATCTTCTCCTGGGCCAGGATCCAGCCCACGGCCGACACCTGGGACTTCGCCTGGCTCGACGAGGCGATGGACCTGCTGCACACGGCGGGCATCGGCGTCGACCTGGCCACCGCCACCGCCTCCCCGCCGCCGTGGCTCACCACCGCACACCCCGAGATCCTGCCGGTCACCGCCACCGGTGAGACCCTGTGGCCCGGCGCACGCCAGCACTGGCGCCCCACCTCACCGGTGTTCCGCACGCACGCCCTCCGGCTCGTACGGAAACTGGCGTCGCGCTATGCCGGCCACGCCGCTCTCGTCGCCTGGCACGTCAACAACGAACTCGGCTGCCACAACGTCTACGACTACTCCGACGACGCGGCCCGCGCCTTCCGGGACTGGCTGCGCGACCGGTACACCACCCTCGAATCACTCAACCACGCATGGGGCACCGCCTTCTGGTCCCAGCGCTACAGCGACTGGAACCAGATCCTGCCGCCGCGCCTCGCGGCCTCGCACCCCAACCCCACGCAGCAGCTCGACTTCAAGCGCTTCTCCTCCGACGCGCTCAAGGAGCACCTGCTGGCCGAGCGCGACGTGCTGCGGGAACTGACCCCCGACGTGCCCGTCACCACGAACTTCATGGTGATGCGCGGCACCAAGGGGATGGACTACGCGGACTGGACGGACGCAGGCGCGGTCGACTTCGTCGCGAACGACCATTACGTCATCCCCGGGCCCCAGGACCGCGACGAGCTGTCCTTCTCCGCCAACCTGACCAGCGGCATCGCGAGCCACCAGCCGTGGTTCCTGATGGAGCACTCCACGAGCGCCGTGAACTGGCAGCCGGTCAACACGCCCAAGCTGCCGGGGGAGCTGGCGAGGGACTCGCTGCTGCACGTCGCGCACGGCGCCGACGCCGTCTGCTTCTTCCAGTGGCGTCAGTCCGCCGCCGGCGCCGAGAAGTACCACTCGGCCATGGTGCCGCACGCCGGTGCCGACAGCGATCTCTTCCGCTCCGTCGTGGACCTGGGCCGGATACTGCGGACGCTGTCGCCGCTCGCCGGGACGGAGCGTGAACCGGCACGGGTCGCCGTACTGTTCGACTGGGACTCGCGGTGGGCGAGCGAGCAGGACTCACACCCCACTTCACACCTCGACTACCACCAAGAGGCCCTCGACTGGTACTCCGCGCTGCTACGACTCGGCATCCGCGCCGACGTCGTACCCGCGAACCACAGTGACCTCCCCTCCTACGACGTCGTCATCGCACCCGTCCTGCACATGGTGCCCCAGGAACTCGCCAAGGAGCTCACCCGATACGTCGAGGGCGGCGGCCACCTCATCACCACCTACTTCTCCGGAATCGTCGACCCGAACGACCACATCTGGCTCGGTGGCTACCCCGGCGCCCTGCGCGAACTCCTCGGCCTGCGGATCGAGGAGTTCGGGCCCCTGCCCGACGGCGCCACGGTGGACCTCGACAATGCCACGACCGGCAGCCTGTGGACCGACCGGATCACCGTCACCGGACACGACGTCGAGGTTCTCGCCCGCTACCGCACCGGCCCGTACGCGGCGCTTCCCGCGGTGACCCGCCGGACGACGAGCCAGGGTTCCGCCACGTATGTCTCGACCCGCCTCGGTGTTCCGGGCCTCCTCGGGCTGCTTCCGGACCTGCTCGCCCCGGCCGGGGTCACCAGTGAGCTTCCCGAGGACGCCCGGGGCCAGGTGGAACAGGTCGTCCGGCGTGACGCGGACAACCGCTACGTCTTCCTGGTCAACCGGAGCGACACGCCGGTGACGCTGCCCGGCTTCACCGGCGACGTACTCGTCGGCGCGAAGGCCGACGAGCCCATCGTCCTGCCGCCACGCGGAGTCGTGGTCGTCCGCCAAGCGGCACACTGACAGAGGCGGTCACACGTGTGGGCCGCGCCGAGGCGCGTACAAAGCGCCTGAAGCCGGCGCGGCCCACACGCGCGTCCCCCGCACGCAATGGGGTTCGGCTCCGGGTCGACGTGCTGACGGCCCCTGGACCCGTGGGACCGCTACCTCGGACTGCCGGACGCGGAACCCGCGGACCGGGCCACGGCCTGGGCCCGCGCGCTCGGGCGCACCCATCCGGCCGTGCGCACCGTGACGGAGGGGCTGGTTCGAGCTGCCCCCCGCGCGCGAACTTCTGGGACCGGCACGGCCCGGCCATCAGGGATCTGTTCCCGAAGCCTCCCGCCCCCTGCTTCCACCATCTCCGTGGAGCAGCTGAAGGAACTGCTCGACGCGGAGGCATTCTGGCCTGGGCGGAGCGGATCGACCCGGAGATGCCCACCTACTGAGGTTCGCCGGCGCGCCCGAGTGCGCGCCGGCGACTACCCGTTCAGCGCCGCGATCTGGCGCCCGTGACCTTCCCCGTGATCACGCCGTCGTTCGGCGCGCCCTGAAGCACGCGACTGACGTCGCCTCTCCTGTGGGGCGCAGTCGCCCGGGGCCGGCCCATCAGTCCACGACGCTCGTGATGCAGTCTTAATCTTGCAATATCGGGTCAGAATCTTGCGCTGCTCTGTTCTGCGTCCTAATGTGACGCTCCGATCAGGGCAGTGCCCTGGGTGCCACCTCGGAGGAGCCGCAATGAAGCCCCGCAACCTCGCGATCTTTCTGATCTCTTCAGGTCTCGTCCTGTCCGCCACGGCTTGCGGTGGTGACTCGGACGCCGGAGCCGATGGGGATGTCACGATCACCGTGGCGTGCCAGCCGGCGAAGACCGCTCCCAAGCAGCGCACGGCATGGGACGACGACGTCAAGGCCTTCGAGAAGGCGCACCCGGGCGTCAAGGTCAAGAGCACGGACCAGCAGCCGTGCTTCGACCCGAAGACCTTCGCCGCGAAGCTGGCCGGCGGCCAGATGGAGACGGTCTTCATGGCCCCTGTCACCAACTACGCCGATGTCATAGCCAAGAGACAGGCGAAGGACATCACCGCGTCCACGGATCTGGTGAAGAACTTCGGAGACATCCGGCAGGACGTCCGGGACATGCTCACCAAGGACGGCAAGGTCTACGGCATCCCCAACGTCAGCTACTCCGTCGGGCTGGTCTACAACCGCAAGCTCTTCGAGCAGGCCGGCCTCGACCCCAACTCCCCGCCGAAGACCTGGGACGAGGTCCGCGACGCGGCCAAGAAGATCGCGGATCTGGGTGACGGCTACGTCGGATACGGCGAGTACGGCGGCGGCAACGTCGGCGGCTGGCACTTCGCGCAGTCCATCTTCAGTCGCGGCGGCGAGATGGTCGTGGACGGCAAGGCGGCCTTCAACAGCGCCGAGGGCAAGGCGGTTCTGCAGACGCTGCACGACATGCGCTGGGAGGACGACAGCGTCGGCAAGAAGCTGCTGATCGGCTGGGAGGCGCTGATGCAGCAGATGGGGGCCGGCAAGACGGGCATGATGCTCGGCGCCCCGGACGTCGTCACCGACCTGGTGCAGAAGTTCCAGGGCGGCAAGGAGGACTACGGCATCGCCCCCATCCCGGAGAGCAAGGCGTCGCTGACCGGTGGCGAGGCCTACATGATCAACCCGAAGGCGAGCGCCGCCGAGACCAAGGCCGGCCTGCAGTGGATCGACTTCCAGTTCAACACCCCGGGCAAGGGCCGTCACGACTACGCGCGCGGCAAGGCCAACGGTGAGGCCGTGGGCGTTCCGAACAACGACTACATGGGTGACTCGCCGACGGGCCGGGAGCTCGCCGAACTCCGCGAGAAGAACGCGGTCCTGCCGGTCGAGTACTACCAGCCCTACGTCGACGGATCGAAGAACGTCGAGTTGAAGCTGGAGCCGCCGAACGCGCAGGAGCTCTACGCGGTGCTGGACGTGGCCATGTCCGCGGTCCTGACCCGCGAGGACGCCGACATCGACAAGCTGCTCGCCGATGCCGAGGGCAAGGCGAACTCGATTCTGGCGAAGAGCTGACCGTCGCGGACCACGGGTGCCGCATCCGATCGTGACGGAGTGCGGCACCCCGGCCCGCGGCGCGGAACGGGAGATCACCATGGACACATCCACCGCGCAGGCGAAACGGCCTCCGAGGCCGCGGCGCCGGCCACCCGCACGTCCCTCACGTCATGGAAGGACTCTTCGCACCAACATCACCGCCTACGGATTCCTGTGTGCGGCCCTGTTCTGCTTCGCGCTGTTCGCCTGGTGGCCGATCATCCGGCAGCTCGTGCTCAGCTTCCAGGAGACCAACCTGGTCGACGAGCCCAAGTGGGTGGGCCTGGACAACTTCCGTACGGTGGTGGAGGACCCGGCGTTCGGCCAGGCCTGGAAGAACACCTTCGCCTTCACCTTCCTCGCCCTGCTGTGCGGCTACGTGATCCCGTTCGCGGTGGCGATCGTGCTCAACGAACTGCGGCACGCACGCGGGTACCTGCGCTTCGTCGTGTACCTGCCGGTGATGCTGCCGCCGATCGTCTCGGTGCTGCTCTTCCGCTGGTTCTACGATCCCGGGCCCGGCCTGTTCAACCAGATACTCGACTTCGTCGGCCTGCCGGGCCTGTCCTGGCTGGACTCCACGGACACCGCGCTGATCTCCCTGGTGATCGTCTCCACCTGGATGAACATGGGCTCCGGGGTTCTGATCTATCTCGCCGCACTGCAGAACATCCCCGGTGACCTCTACGAAGCGGCCGAACTCGACGGAGCCGGCATCTTCAAGCGGATCTGGAACGTCACCGTCCCGCAGACCCGGCTGATCCTGCTGCTCATGCTGATGCTCCAGATCGTCGCCACCATGCAGGTGTTCATCGAGCCCTACATGCTCACCGGCGGCGGACCGGAGAACGCGACGGTCACCGTCGCCTTCCTGATGTACCAGTACGCCTTCGTCTACGGCGGCAACTACGGCGCCGGCAGCGCGCTCGGCGTGATGCTCATGATCGTTCTCCTTGCGGTCGCCGCAGTCCAGCTCCGGCTGACCCGCGACGAGAAGAGGTAGTCCCGTGACCGACACAGTCGACATGACAGTCCACCCGGAAACCGCCGTGGACACCCGTGAGGTGCCGCCGCCGGACGCGCACCGCCGGCGCAAGCGGCGCCGCGCCGCCTGGGCCGACGGCCACTCCCGCACCATCGTCTCGCCCCTCGAGCTCAAGTCCCGCTGGGGGAGGCGGATCTACTGGACGGTGCTCGCCGCCGTCCTGTCCGTGTTCACGTTCGTGTTCGTCTTCCCGCTGTACTGGATGGTCACGGGCGCGATGAAGTCGGGCGAGGAGATCGCCCAGATGCCGCCGACGCTGTGGCCGAAGGACCCGGACTTCTCGGTTTTCGCGGACGCGTGGGAGCTCTTCGACGTCGGGCTGCTCCTGAAGAACACCCTCTTCTACGCGGTCGGCGCCTGGCTGTTCGCCCTCGCGGTGGATGTGACGGCCGCGTACGCACTGTCCAAGCTGCGTCCGATGTTCGGCAACGTGATCCTCGGGGCGATGCTCGCGACCCTGATGATCCCGCCGATCGTCGTCATGATCCCGGCGTACATCACCGTCACGGACGTGCCGATCTTCGGGTGGCATCTGCTCAACACGCCCTGGGCGATCTGGTTCCCGGTGGCGGCCAACGGGTTCAACATCTTCCTGCTCAAACGGTTCTTCGACTCGATTCCCGACGAGATCCTCGAAGCGGCGGAGATCGACGGGGTGCCGCCGTGGCGCGTGCTCGTCTCGATCATCCTGCCGATCTCGCGGCCCATCCTCGGTGTGGTGTCCATCTTCACCATCGTGCTGGTGTTCAAGGACTTCGTCTGGCCGCTGCTCGTGCTGCCGGACAGCGAGAAGATGACGATCAGCGTGGGCCTTTCCCAGACCGCGGGACAGGTGACGCAGAACCAGATCATGGCGGGTCTGGTGATGGCGAGCATTCCGATGATCATCGTGTTCTTCTTCTTCCAGCGGAGCATCATGGCGGGCCTCACCGCCGGCAGCCTCAAGGGCTGACCTGCACCCCGGGCCCCTCACCTCACCTCCCCTTCGCTTCACCCCCCAAAAAGCACTCCGCCGCCGGTCGGCACCTTCATGCCCCGTTCCGACCGGCGGCGGAGTCCCACCTGCCCGAAAGGACCCCCCGTGGCAGCCGTGCACCCCTCCCGCACCCATGACTGGTGGCGTGACGCCGTCATCTACCAGGTCTATCCCCGCAGCTTCGCGGACGGCGACGGGGACGGCACCGGGGACCTCGCAGGTGTCCGCGCGAACCTGCCGTACCTCGTCCAACTGGGCGTGGACGCCGTGTGGTTCACCCCGTGGTACCTCTCGCCGCTGGTCGACGGCGGTTACGACGTGGCCGACTACCGCACCATCGACCCGGCCTTCGGCACCCTCGGCGACGCCGAAAAGCTGATCTCCGAGGCCGCCGAGCACGGCATCAAGGTCATCGTCGACATCGTGCCCAACCACATCTCCGACCAGCACGCCTGGTTCCAGGCCGCCCTCGCCGCCGGGCCCGGCAGCCCCGAGCGCGAGCGGTTCCACTTCCGCCCCGGCCGCGGCGAGAACGGCGAACTGCCGCCGAACAACTGGCCCTCGCAGTTCGCCGGTGACACCTGGACCCGGGTGCCCGACGGAGAGTGGTACCTGCACCTGTTCACCCCCGAACAGCCCGACCTCAACTGGAGCCACCCCGACGTCCGCCGCGAACACGAGGACGTGCTGCGCTTCTGGTTCGAGCGCGGCGTCGCCGGCGTCCGTATCGACTCCGCCGCCCTGCTCACCAAGCACCCGGACCTGCCCGACTTCACCGAAGGCGTCGACCCGCACCCCTACCTCGACCGGGACGAGATCCACGACATCTACCGCTCCTGGCGCGCGATCGCCGACGAGTACGACGGCATCTTCGTCGGCGAGGTCTGGCTCCCCGACGCCGAACGCTTCGCCCGCTACCTGCGCCCCGACGAGCTGCACACCGCCTTCAACTTCAACCTCCTCGCCTGCCCCTGGGACCCCGAGCGTCTGCGCCGCACCATCGACGACACCCTCGCCGAGCACGCCCCGGTGAAGGCCCCCGCGACCTGGGTGCTCTGCAACCACGACGTGACGCGCACGGTCACGCGCTACGGCCGCGAGGACACCGCGTTCGACTTCGGGACGAAGACCTTCGGCACGCCCACCGACCTGGAGCTCGGCACCCGTCGCGCCCGCGCCGCCGCACTGCTCACGCTCGCGCTGCCCGGCTCGGTCTACCTCTACCAGGGCGAGGAACTGGGCCTGCCCGAGGCGGACATCCCCCTCGACCGCATCCAGGACCCGATGCACTTCCGCTCCGGCGGCACCGACCCGGGCCGCGACGGCTGCCGCGTCCCACTGCCGTGGACGGCCGGCGAACCGCACAGTGGTTTCGGCGGTGCCACGGAGCCGTGGCTGCCGCAGCCCGCGTACTGGCCGCGGTACGCGGTGGACCGCCAGCTCGGCGACCCCGACTCGATGCTCGCCCTGTACCGCACGGCGCTCAGGCTCCGCCGCGACACCCCCGGTTTCGGTGACGGTCCGATGACCTGGCTCCCCTCCGACAACGGTGTCCTCGCCTTCGCCCGCACCGACGGCCTGGTCTGCGTGGTGAACCTTCGGGACCACCCTGTCGAGCTGCCGGCACATGCCGAGCTGTTGCTCGCAAGTGGACAACTCGACGCGGACGGCCGGCTGCCGGGGGACACGGCGGTCTGGCTGCGCGGATGATCCGCGGATCCGGGCGGTGACCTGCCCCCTGCCCGGATCCGCCGCCACGCGCAGACCGCTCCGCGCAGGACCTGACTGGCGCCTGACGGGCAGAGGACCAGCTCAGGCGCCTTTTCTCGTGCTTCTAGAAGAAGCCCAGCTTCTGTGCCGAGTACGACACCAGGAGGTTCTTCGTCTGCTGGTAGTGCTCCAGCATCATCTTGTGGTTCTCCCGGCCGATCCCCGACTGCTTGTAGCCGCCGAAGGCGGCGTGTGCCGGGTACGCGTGGTAGCAGTTCGTCCAGACCCGCCCCGCCTGGATCGCGCGGCCCGCGCGGTAGGCGGTGTTCATGTCGCGGGTCCACACCCCGGCGCCGAGGCCGTACAGGGTGTCGTTGGCGGTCTTGATCGCGTCGTCGAAGTCGTTGAAGGGCGTGACCGACACGACCGGGCCGAAGATCTCCTCCTGGAAGATCCGCATACGGTTGTGGCCCTCGAAGATGGTCGGCTGGACGTAGTAGCCGCCCTTCAACTCGCCGTCGTGTTCGATGCGTTCGCCACCGGTGAGCACCTTGGCGCCCTCCTGCCGGCCGATGTCCAGGTAGGAGAGGATCTTCTCCAGCTGGTCGTTGGACGCCTGCGCGCCGATCATCGTGTCGGTGTCCAGGGGGTGGCCCGGCTTGATCAGCTCGGTGCGGGCGACCGCGGCCTCCATGAACTCGGCGTACGTGCCGCGCTGGACCAGCGCCCGGGACGGGCAGGTGCACACCTCCCCCTGGTTGAGCGCGAACATCGTGAAGCCTTCGAGCGCCTTGTCGCGGAAGTCGTCGTCCTGGGACCAGACGTCGTCGAAGAAGATGTTCGGCGACTTGCCGCCCAGCTCCAGCGTGACCGGCTTGATGTTCTCCGAGGCGTACTGCATGATCAGCCGCCCCGTGGTGGTCTCCCCGGTGAACGCCACCTTCGCCACCCGCGGGCTGGACGCGAGCGGCTTGCCCGCCTCCGCGCCGAAGCCGTTGACGACGTTCAGGACACCGGGCGGCAACAGGTCCGCGACCAGACTCAGCCAGTAGTGGATGGACGCCGGGGTCTGCTCGGCGGGCTTCAGGACCACGGCGTTGCCGGCGGCCAGTGCCGGGGCGAGCTTCCAGGTCGCCATCAGGATCGGGAAGTTCCACGGAATGATCTGTGCGACGACACCCAGCGGCTCGTGGAAGTGGTACGCCACAGTGTCGTCGTCGACCTCGCCCAGCGAACCCTCCTGGGCGCGGATCGCACCCGCGAAGTAGCGGAAGTGGTCGATGGCGAGCGGAATGTCGGCGGCCAGCGTCTCGCGCACCGGCTTGCCGTTCTCCCAGCTCTCGGCGACCGCCAGCCGCTCCAGATTCGCCTCCATGCGATCGGCGATCTTCAGCAGGATGCCGGAACGCTCGGTCACCGAGGTGCGGCCCCAGCCCGGGGCGGCCTCGTGCGCGGCGTCGAGCGCCCGCTCCACGTCCTCCGCCGTACCGCGCGCGACCTCCGTGAAGGGCTGACCGTTCACCGGTGACGGATTCTCGAAGTACTGCCCGCGCAGCGGCGGCACGTACTCGCCGCCGATGAAGTGGTCGTAGCGCGACTGATAGGAGACGATCGCGCCCTCGGTGCCGGGCGCCGCGTAACGGGTCATCCTGTCTGCCTCCTCATCGAGCGCTGCCCGCCGTTGGACAGCTCCGTACGCGAGGTTAGGGAGCGGGACGTTGCAGGGACGTTGCGCGTGCGGGCGGGCGAAGCTCGGCCCCGTGCCGCCGCCGGTCAGGGGCGGGCGGTCACCACGCGTTCGGCGCCGCCAGCTCGGACTCCAGCGCGGCGAGCCGGGACCGGGCCGCCGCGGTGGGCCGGACCGCGACCAGTGCGCGCCACACGTCCACGTCGTCCTCGCCCCACGGCGCGTGCGCCCAGTCGGCCAGCAGGTCGGGATCGCGACCGGAGATCAGTGCCGCGCGCACACCGTCGGCGATCCGGCGCCTGAGCCGTACCACCGCCGGAGCCTGGGAGCCGGGCAGCAGCGGACCGGCGTACGCCGCCGCGGCCGCCGTGACCGCACCGGCCCGCAGACGACGCTCGACGACGGTGGCGTCGGACTCGACGGGCATGGCGAGCCGGTACGGCCGGGACGCGAGCCGACCCGGTCCCAGGAGCCCGCGCAGCCGCGCCAGTTCGGCACGCAGGGTCACCGGCGGCACCGTCTCGTCCTCGTACAGCGCGCACAGCAGCTCGTCGCCGGTCAGGCCTTCGGGGTGGTGGGCCAGCAGCACGACGATCTCGCTGTGCCGCCGGCTCAGCCGGACTCGGCGGCCGTCCGCGCTCAGCAGCGCCTCGTCGCGGCCCAACGCGGTCAGCTCGGCCGAAGCGCCCGGCGGCCGCTCCGGGGCGAGCAGCGCCAGCTGCGACTCGGCGGCACGCGCGACCGCCTGGACGAAGCCCAGACTGTGCGGATGCGCCAGTCCGTCCCCACCGGTGATGTCCACGGCGCCGAGTACGCGCCCGGTGCGGGGGTCGTGCACCGGAGCGGCCGCACAGGTCCAGGGCTGGACCCGCCGTATGAAGTGCTCCGCGGCGAAGACCTGGACCGGCCGTCCGACGGCCACCGCCGTGCCCGGCGCGTTCGTCCCGACCGCGGACTCCGCCCACCTGGCACCGGGCACGAAGTTCATCCGTCCCGCCCGGCGACGAGTGGCGGGATGTCCCTCGACCCACAGCAGTCTGCCGTGCGCGTCGCACACGGCGAGCAGATGCTCGCCGTCGGCGGCGAAGGTGCCCAGGAGTTCCCGGACCAGCGGCATCACCCGCGCCAGCGGATGCTCGGCCCGGTAGGCGCCGAGGTCGCCGTCCATGAGTTCCACACTCGCCGTGCCGTCGGGGCCGACACCTGCCCGGACCGACCGCCGCCACGACTCCGCCACCACGTCACGCACGGGCCGCGGTACCGTCCCGGCCTCGGTGAACGTCTCGTGCGCGCGCCGCAGCGTCCGGGCACGCTCGACGGGGTCGGCCCCCGGTTCCAGAGCCAGCCATGCATCAGTCAACTCGGCCTCCCCGGACGGTGCTGCTGACGGCGATGCGCTTGGGGACATCGTCACTCCGCCCATACACGTGGACAACCACTTCGACCAGCCGGATCACCGGGACCCGGCGGTCTGTCGAGAGTCAGGCGAAGTTGACCAGTCTGATGTAGCGGGTCCAGTCCCACAGGGGCCCCGGGTCCGTGTGGTCGCTGCCCGGTACCTCGTGGTGCGCGATGATGTGCTCGCGGTCCTTGGGGATGCCGTACGTGGTGCAGATCGCCGCGGTGAGCCGGGCGGACTGTTCGTACATGGCGTTGGTGAAGTACTCGGGCCGGTCCACCCAGCCCTCGTGTTCGATGCCGATGCTGCGGGTGTTGTAGTCCCAGTTCCCCGCGTGCCAGGCGATGTCCGCCTCGCGGACGCACTGCGCCACATGCCCGTCGGCGGACCGGACGACGTAGTGCGCGGACACCTGCTTTTCGGGGTTGCGGAAGATGGAGAGGGTGTCGGCGTACGTCTCCTGCGTGACGTGGATGACCACATAGTCGACGGGATAGGCCGTGGGGCGGCTCGACCGGGTGTAGTTGGACGTGCTCGCCGGCTGCCATTCGGCGGAGGGGCGGTCGACGGCCCGGGGCTGTGCGGCGGCCCGTGTGCCGGACAGCAGCGCATACGGGACGGTGGCGAGCGCGGCGCCCATCAGGAGCCGCCGCCTGGTCGGAACCGGTGCTGTCCTTTCCCTTTCCATGGGAGTGCCCTTTCGTCGGTGGGGCCCTCGGGCCCGTGTGTGGGGGGTGCTCAGCGGTGCGACGTGGCTGAGAAGGGAACGCTGACGAACGCTGACGCGGACCTCTGACGCCGTCCGTGCGAGGTGCGTCCGCGTGAATCACCGTACGGTCAGCGGGGGTTGCGCAGAAGGGCGCCGCGCCGTTCCGTGGACAGCCCCCGCCTTGTGGACACCGCGCTCACTCGAACGAGTGACGGGGGAGTGGAGCAAGGGCGTCGGAAGGTCCCCGGATCGGTGCTGCCTCGCCTGCCGCTGTCCATGCCGCTGCGGCTGCCGACACCACCGCTGTCCGCGCCGCGTCCGTCACCATCGGGCTCAGGCCCGCTCCGCCACCACCGTCGGGTCGTCCAGGACGGCCCGCATCACCGAGTGCGCGGCGCCGAGAAGGGGACCCTGCGGTCCCAGATCCGACACGGAGACCGGGCAGACCGGACCTGCCGTGCGCCGGGCCAGTTCGTCCCGCAGCGACGGCAGCAGCCAGGGTGCGAGTCCGGCCAGCGCGCCGCCCAGCACCACGCTCTCGGGGTCGAGCAGGTTGACCGCCCCGGTCAGCGCGATGCCGAGCGCCGTACCCGCCTCGTGCAGGGCACGCCGTACCGCCTCATCGCCCTCCGCGGCACGCCCCGCGAGCAGTCCGACGCGATCCTCGCCCGGCTCCACGCCGGCCGCGCGCAGTACCGCCTTCTCGCCGGCGTACTGCTCCAGGCAGCCTCGCCCGCCGCAGGCGCACTCCGGGCCGTCGGGACGGACCGGCACATGACCCAGCTCGCCGGCGAATCCGCGCGTACCGCGCAGCAGCCGCCCGTCGACGACCACGGCCGCGCCGATGCCGATCTCGGCCGAGACGTGCAGGAAGTCCCGCGGGGTGCCGTCACCCAGCCAGAGCTCGGCGAGCGCGCCGAAGTTCGCCTCGTTGGCCACGGTCAGCGGCAGGCCCCCGGGCAGCAGCGCGCCGAGGTCCGCGTCGTGCCAGTCCAGGTTCGGAGCGCGTACGACGGTCCTGGCGTCTCGCGCCACGAGACCCGGCACGGCCACCGCGAGCCCGGCCGGCCACAGCCCCTCGGCCTCCACCTCCGCAACGACCTGCCGCACCAGGCCGGTGAGCTGCTCGAGTACCGGCTCCGGCGATCGGCCCCTGTTGCTCCCGTACCGCACGACACGCGACCGCACCCGGCCGCGCAGGTCGACCGCGCAGACCGCGAGGTGGTCGACGCCGACCTCCGCTCCGATGCCGGCCGGGCCGTGCGCGCTGACGGCCAGCGCCGACCCGGGCCGCCCCACCCGACCGGGGCGCTCGGGGCCCAGCTCCTCCAGCAGGCCGGAGCGGATGAGCTCGTCCACGAGGGTCGACACCGCCGCACGCGTCAGCCCGATCCGTGAGGCGACGGCGGCCCGGGACAGCGGACCCTCGGCGCTGACGGTGTGCATCACCCGGGCGAGGTTGCGGCGGCGCATCCCCTGCTGGGTGTCCGGCAGCGCGCGCCCGGGGCGGGCCGGATGCGTCTCGTGCGGCGGTGCGGTCATGCCTCCGTCAGTCCTTGGTCGGTCTTCGGTCGATCAGCCCTTGCTCGGTCTTCGGCCGATCCGGTCCTCGCCCACGTGCCAGGCGCAGGCCGATTGTCTCCGGGGCGCCCTCCGGAAAGGCGGTCGAGGCCGCGTGGACGCGTCCTCAGCGCGAGTCCGCGTTCCGTTCCAGCAGCGGTGCCGCGTCGGAGAGTACCCCGGTGATCCGGGTCAGCGTCACCTCGTCCCGTTCCACGGCGTCGAGCACCGGTCCGGCGGCCGTGTTCCAGCGCCGGGCGACCGCTGCCGCGTCCTCGCCGGTCAGCAGGCCGGCGGCCTGCGCGGCGGCACCGAGTGCGACCAGTTCCTTGGCGTCGGGGATCTGGACAGGACGCCCCGACAACCGTCGTACCGTCTGCTGCCAGGCAGTCCCGCGCGCGCCGCCGCCGATCAGCAGCAGCGGCGCGGACGGGTCCGCGTCGGTTTCGAGGACCAGGTCGAGCGCGCCGAGCAGCGAGTGCACGGCGCCGTCGTACGCGGCCTGGAGCAGCTGACCGGCGGTCGTGTCGTGGCGCAGCCCGTACAGCAGGCCGGAGGAGTGCGGCAGGTTCGGGGTGCGCTCGCCGTCCAGGTAGGGCAGAAGCGTGACGTCGGTGCCGGGTTCGACGGCTTCCCGGTCCAGGCCCAGCAGGGCCGCGACCCGGTCGACGGCGAGCGTGCAGTTGAGGGTGCAGGCCAGCGGCAACCAGTCGCCGCGTGCGTCGGCGAAGCCCGCCACCGTGCCGGTCGGGTCGGCGGGCCGTCGGCGCGACACGGCGTACGCGGTGCCGGACGTGCCGAGGCTCATCACCGGCACGCCGGGACGCAGCCCGAGGCCCAGTGCGGCGGCCGCGTTGTCGCCGGTGCCGGCGGCGACCAGGGTGCCCTTGGAGAACGGCAGGCCGTGGCCGTCGCGCACGGTGCCGGCCACCTCGCCGGGCCGGACCACCCGGGGCAGCAGCGCCGGATCGAGCCCCACGCGCGCGAGGATCTCGTCGTCGTACGCCTCCGTGCCGGACGCCCACCAGCCGGTGCCGGACGCGTCGCCGCGGTCGGTGGTGCCCTCGCCGGTGAGCCGCTCGGTGAGGTAGTCGTGCGGAAGGCGTACGGCCTTCGCCGCGCGGGCCGCCTCCGGCTCATGTTCTGCCAGCCAGGCCCACTTGGTGACCGTGAACGAGGCGCTGGGCACGCTGCCCGTGCGCTCCGCCCAGGCCTTGGGGCCGCCCAGCTCCTCGATCAGACGGCGGGCCTGCGGGGCCGAGCGCACGTCGTTCCACAGCAGGGCCGGGCGCACCGGCTCGCCCTGGGCGTCCAGTGTGACGAGTCCGTGCTGCTGCCCGCCGATGGACACCGCGGCGGCCTCCCGCGCGGCGTCACCGCACTGGTGCAGGGCGTCGTGGAGCGCGTCCCACCACTGGCGCGGATCGCTCTCGCGGCCGGCCCCGGAGGACACGGTGTGGGGCGCTTGACCGCTCGCGACGACCTGGCCGGTGGCCGCGTCGACGACCAGCGCCTTGGTGGACTGGGTGGACGTGTCCACGCCGACGACGAGCGGACCCTCGGCTGCTGACATCGGGCTTCTCCCTCTTCCGCGGCTCTGCGGGATCTGACTGGGCTGCTGGGCTGCTGGACTGCCTGGAACCGGGACGTCACTCCTTCGGGGACACCTTGTCCCTTCCCAGGACCGTGTGTGCATACTAATTTGTAAAGCGCCATGACGAAATAGTCGGCAGCGATTGATCGGCAGCGAGTGAGGAGCCGCGGAATGAACTACCAGCCCACTCCCGAGGACAGGTTCACGTTCGGTTTGTGGACGGTCGGCTGGCAGGGCCGGGATCCCTTCGGTGACGCCACCCGGCGCGCGTTGGACCCGACGGAGTCGGTGCGTCGTCTGGCCGAGCTGGGGGCGTACGGGGTCACGTTCCACGACGACGACCTGATCCCGTTCGGGTCGAGCGACACCGAGCGCGAGGCCCACGTCAAGCGGTTCCGGCAGGCGTTGGACGCGACGGGCATGAAGGTGCCGATGGCGACGACCAACCTGTTCACGCATCCGGTGTTCAAGGACGGCGCGTTCACGGCGAACGACCGGGACGTGCGCCGGTACGCGCTGCGCAAGACGATCCGCAACATCGATCTCGCGGTGGAGCTGGGCGCGAGTGTGTATGTCGCCTGGGGCGGCCGGGAGGGCGCGGAGTCCGGTGCGGCCAAGGACGTACGGGACGCGCTGGACCGGATGAAGGAGGCCTTCGACCTGCTGGGCGAGTACGTCACCGAGCAGGGCTACGACCTGAAGTTCGCGATCGAGCCCAAGCCGAACGAGCCGCGCGGTGACATCCTGCTGCCCACGGTGGGGCACGCGCTCGCGTTCATCGAGCGGCTGGAGCGGCCGGAGCTGTACGGCGTGAACCCGGAGGTCGGCCACGAGCAGATGGCGGGGCTCAACTTCCCGCACGGGATCGCGCAGGCGCTGTGGGCCGGCAAGCTGTTCCACATCGACCTCAATGGCCAGTCGGGTATCAAGTACGACCAGGACCTGCGCTTCGGGGCGGGCGACCTGCGGGCCGCGTTCTGGCTCGTCGACCTGCTGGAGAGGGCCGGGTACGCCGGTCCGCGGCACTTCGACTTCAAGCCGCCGCGGACCGAGGACCTCGACGGCGTGTGGGCGTCGGCGGCCGGCTGCATGCGCAACTACCTGATCCTCAAGGACCGGGCGGCCGCCTTCCGTGCCGACCCGCAGGTGCAGGAGGCCCTGGCCGCGGCCCGGCTGGACGAACTGGCCCAGCCGACCGCCGAGGACGGTCTCGCGGCCCTGCTGGCCGACCCGGCCGCCTACGACACCTTCGACGTGGACGCGGCCGCCGCTCGCGGCATGGCCTTCGAGCACCTCGACCAGCTCGCCATGGACCACCTCCTCGGCGCTCGCTGAGCGGTCCACCTCCGTG
Organism: Streptomyces sp. BB1-1-1; assembly: GCF_031597775.1. NCBI lineage: Bacteria > Bacillati > Actinomycetota > Actinomycetes > Kitasatosporales > Streptomycetaceae > Streptomyces > Streptomyces sp. BB1-1-1. The sequence continues at coordinate 7,357,033 of NZ_CP134203.1, forward strand.
CGACGGCTCCGGCTCCTTCCGATTCACGGACGGAGCCGGAGCCGTCGGGCTGTCGGATGCCGTGCGGCAGCCGCACGAGTGTCACGCCGCGCTCGTACCGGGCGGCTGCCACCTCGGGTCGTCCACGGAAGCCGCCCGGGCGTCGCTCGGACCTCGCCCCGATCGTCCGGGCCTGGCATCCGCGCGGGCCGCAGGCACTGCTTCTCGCCGCTTCCCGACACCTGTTGCCGATGTGATGCGATGCGATGCGATGCGATGCCGAAGTCGGGTCGTCAGTGCCCAGTCGACGTAAGAGCAGACGTCAGCACTCGTCCCCGGCCGCCAGTACCGCCGTGGCCAGCGCCGTCGCCGGGTCCTGGGCAGCGCCGCCCACGGGGACCCAGCGGCCGCGCTCCTTGCGGTACGGCCACCAACGGCCGTCGTGGTCCAGGCGGAGCTGGTGGGGCGCGTCGACGACGGTCCACCGGTTGGCCCGCGCCCGCAGTGACGGCCGTTCGTCCTCGTCCCAGGCCGATTCCAGCGCCGCACGCGCGCGTGCGAGCGTGTCGCCCTCCACCGGCCACTCCTCCTCGAGCACCGACAGCGCGGCTCCGCCCCCGAGCCGCCACGCGCGTACGGCGACGGCCAGCGTCTCCCGGGTGCGCCCCGAGCCGTCGCCGAGGCGCTCCAGCACGTCCGCTCCGGGGTCGCCGGCGGCCAGGCGCACGGCATCCTGCGAGGCGGTCGGTTCCGTGCCCACCGGCTGCCGGCCGTGTCCGCTCCGCAGCGCCTCGGCGAGCAGGCGGTGTGCCTTCGCCGCGGCCCGGGAGGCCAGGAAGGCCAGGGCGGCCGGGTCGACGCCCGGAGGTGGCGCGCTCTCGGTGTCCAGCGACGGCGGTACGCCCGGACCCTCCCGGAGGCCGGGCAGGGCGGGCAGCGGAGGCAGCACGTGCCCCGCCGCGTACGCCTCGGCGGCGTCCACACCCTCCGGACGGGAGGCGGCGTCCTCCGTGGCCGTGTCGCCGCGCGTCTGAAGGGCGTCGAGTACGGCGCCCTCCGGCCGTCCGCGCATAAGCAGCAGGACGAAGGGGTCCTGGTCCAGGAGCCTGGCGACCTGGTAGCAGAGCGCCGCGGTGTGGCCGCAGTGATCCCAGGCGCCGCAGTCGCACTCCGGTTCCAAGTCGCCCAGGCCCGGCAGCAGATCGATGCCTGCGCTCGCGGCGTCCTCCACGAGGTGCGGCGGCATGTCGCGGTCCAGGAGCGCCGCGACATGCCCGGACCGCTCGATGGCCATGTCGGCGAAACGGTCCCACTGTGCGTCGGACAGCTGCTCCAGCAGGACATCGGCCCGATGCGCCGTGCGGTCCCGGTCGTGCACCACCGCGGTGATGCGTCCCGGACGTACAGACACCGCGCCGACCGCTCCCGCGCGCGCGAGCCGACGGCCCGTCTTCACCTGCGTCGCGTCCATGGCCGCGTCCTCCAGCGCCTTCAGCCAGGCCTGGCCCCACCAGGTCTGCGCGAAGCCCCGTCCGTGCGCGGGCGGCAGCGCGGCGAACGTCCGTTCCGTGTCCTCGTCGTACCGGGTCATCGCGTACCCCCTCGCAGCTCGACCAGCTCGGCCAGCTCCGCGTCCGTCAGCTCCGTGAGCGCCGACTCGCCCGTTCCCAGCACCGCGTCGGCCAGATCCTGCTTGCGGTTCAGCAGGGCCGCGATGCGGTCCTCGATGGTTCCCTCGGCGATCAGCCGGTGCACCTGCACGGGGCGGGTCTGCCCGATGCGGTAGGCGCGGTCGGTGGCCTGCGCCTCGACGGCCGGGTTCCACCAGCGGTCGTAGTGCACGACGTGCTCCGCGCGCGTGAGGTTCAGTCCGGTGCCCGCCGCCTTCAACGAAAGCAGGAAGACCGGGACCTCACCGTCCTGGAACCGCCGCACCATGGCCTCCCGCGCCGTGACGGACGTGCCGCCGTGCAGGAACAGCGAGGCGACGCCGCGGGCGGCCAGGTGCTGTTCGAGAAGGCGTGCCATCTGCACGTACTGCGTGAAGACCAGCACACTCGCCTCCTCGGCGAGGATGGTGTCGAGCAGCTCGTCCAGCAGCTCCAGCTTCCCCGAGCGGCCCGTGATCCTCGCCCGGTCCTCCTTGAGGAACTGCGCCGGGTGGTTGCAGATCTGTTTGAGGTTCGTCAGCAGTTTCACGATCATGCCGCGTCGCGCCATGCTGCCGGCCTCGGCGATCTCCGCGAGCGCCTCGCGCACCACCGCTTCGTACAGCCCCGTCTGCTCCGCGGTCAGGGACACCGGATGGTCGGTCTCGGTCTTCGGCGGCAGCTCCGGCGCGATCCCGGGGTCCGACTTGCGGCGGCGCAGCAGGAACGGCCGTACGAGCCGCGCCAGCCGCTCCGCCGCTGCCGGGTCCTGGCCGCCCTCGACGGCCTGTGCGTAGTGCCTGCGGAAGGTACCGAGCCGGCCCAGCAGGCCCGGCGTGGCCCAGTCGAGGATCGCCCACAGTTCGGAGAGGTTGTTCTCCACCGGCGTGCCGGTGAGCGCCACACGCGCGCGTGCGCCGATGGAACGCAGTCGCCGCGCGGTTTCCGAGTAGGGGTTCTTCACGTGCTGGGCCTCGTCCGCCACGACCATGCCCCACGGCACGGCGGAGAGCCGGTCGGTGTCCAGGCGCATGGTGCCGTAGGTGGTGAGCACGAACTCGCCGTCGGCGAGACCCTCCAGGTCGCGCCGGGTGCCGTGGAAGCGGCGTACAGGGGTGCCGGGTGCGAACCGCTCGATCTCCCGCTGCCAGTTGCCCATGAGGGAGGTAGGGCAGACCACCAGGGTGGGCCCGGCGGCGGACTCGTCGCTCTGCCGGTGCAGATGCAGGGCGATCAGCGTGATGGTCTTGCCGAGCCCCATGTCGTCGGCGAGACAGCAGCCCAGGCCCAACGACGTCATGCGGGCCAGCCAGTTGAGTCCCCGTCGCTGGTAGTCGCGCAGCGTGGCGTCGAGGGCGGCGGGCTGCGCGACGGCATCCTGCGCCTCGGGGTCGGCGAGCCGTTCCCGCAGGGCCGCGAGCCATCCCGTGGGGCGCACCTCGACGCGGTGTCCGTCGACCTCCGTCGAGCCCGTGAGGGCCGCGGCGAGCGCGTCGACGGGTGTGACCTTGTGGTCCTGCCGGGCGCGGACGCGGTGGGCCGCATCCGGGTCCACGAGGACCCACTGGTCGCGCAGGCGCACCACGGGGCGGTTGGCCTCGGCGAGCGTATCCAGCTCCTCGCGCGTGAGCCGCTGCTCGCCCAGGGCGAACGACCAGTTGAAGGCGAGCAGCGCGTCGGCGGACAGGAACGACGGGCCGGCGTCCGACGAGGCCGTGCGTGGCGACGGCTCGTCGTCGGGCGGTCCGACCTCCGCGCGGGCCGTCAGGTCACGGGCCAGCTCCCGCGGCCAGTGCACGTCGACTCCCGCGCCGGCGAGCGCTCGGGAGCCCGCTCCGAGGAGCTCGGTCACCTCTTCGTCGGCGAGTTCGACGGCGTCCGGCACGGCGGCCGACAGCAGCGGCGTGAGCGCGGGCCAGGCCCGTGCCGCACGGCGGAGCGCGAGCAGGGTGTCCATTCGTACGCGGGTGCCGAACGCGTCGCCCACGGTGCCGGCCCACACCTCGGCGGTGTCCGCGACGAGCCCGGGATCGCTCACGCCGTGCACCTGGAGCACGGCCCGGAACGCGGGTCGAGCCTCCTGGGAAGCCGTGGCCGACAGGCCCCGCACCTCGATCCGCAGCGACAGCCGTACTCCCGCGTCGTGCCCGGCGGCGACATCGGCCGCCCACTCGCGCAGTTCGGGCATCCGCTGCGGTTCCCGCGAGGCGTAGGCGGGCCCGGCCGTCACGAGTTCGGCGGCGGGGGAGCGGGGCAGCGTGTCGGCGACCGCGTCCAGGAAGGCACGGACCAGCCGCTCCGGGTCGGGCAGCCGCAGGGGCCCGGCATCGTCGACCGGGACCGCGTGCGCCTCGGGCGGCATGGCGGCGGCGAGGTGGCGGATCCGTTGGGTCTCCTCCGGGCCGAGCGGGCCCGTGCGCCAGGCGTCGTGGTCGGCCTCGGACAGGCCGGGCAGCAGCAGGCCGCTCGCCACCAGGTGCAGTGCCTCGACGGCGACCGCGCCCCAGAACACGGTCGCCCGGTGGCCGTCCGCGCTCTCACGCGCGCGCGTGAGGAGCGGCAGGGCCGTCCGCATCGGCAGCAGCACCGCGGGCACGCGGACCGGCCTTACGCCGTCACCGTCGGGGAGTGCGACCGTCAGGTTTTCCGTGGTCCCCGACGAGACGGACGCAGGGGCCTCGCCGTCGGGCCGCCAGAACGCCACGCTGCCGGCCCGGGCGGGTTCCCCGGGCACGAAAACAGCACAGCAGTGGGCGAGTTCGGCGATGTCGGAGGGCGTGGCCGGGAAAGTGGTCTGCGCAACGATGGTGTATTCCTCAAACTTGACTAGTCGGGGCGCGGTCGCCGACTGTACATGATTCCCGAGGCCGGGGGGTGCGGCCGGGCTGTGGTGTGGGTCACTATGCAGATGAGGAGGTGCTCTCTTCGAAGGGAGTCGCCGGCGCGTTCTCAGGGGTGCGTAAGGGTCCGGTCTCAGGGACGTCTCAGGGTCGCGGTACGGAACCGCCGGGAGCGTGGGCCCGTTTTCAGGAGAGAGCGGCAGTGGCCGCGAAGGAGGCGACACCATGTCGAAGAACGCCAAAGTCGCAGCGGGGGGAGTGGCGGTCGGGCTCATCCTGCTGATCTGGCTGCCCTGGTGGGCCGCCCTGCTCATAGTGCTGGGAGTCCCGACCGCCGCGTACCTCACCCTGGACCCCGGGCAGCGGCGCAGGCTGCGCCGCGCCACGCGCAAGGAGATCGGCCGTTGAGGCGCTAACGCCGAATCTCAGATGACTCAGACGTCTCAGAAGTCTCGGGGGTCCCGGAGGTTTCGGCTGTCCCGGCTGTCCCGGCAGTCTCGGCCGTTTCGGTAAGGGCGCAGGAGTTGACCACGTCGCCGTACGCGGGCCTGTCGATCGTGTGGTCCGCGGGTGGCGTGGCGCCCTGCTCCACCCAGGCGGTCAGCGCGTCGAAGGCCGACCGGAAGCAGGGCAGGATCGGCCGCAGCCTGTCGGGATACGTGTCGTACAGCCCGTCGACGTGCGTGCCGCCCCCGACCGTGTAATAGCGGTGCAGCTCGCCTCGCCCCCTCCTGTCGATCATGCGCGCGTACACGTCGGAGTCGGCGGCCTTGGGCAGCAGCGCGTCCAGGTCGCCGTGCAGGGTGATCAGCGGCTTGCCGATGCGCCCCGTAAGTGCGACCCGGGCCACCGCGCGGTGGACGGACGCGGGGCGCTCCGCGTAGTCGTACGTGGCGTCGGAGCGGCACGGCGCCAGGATCTCCTCCAGGGTGGATCCGGCGGTCGGCCCCGGGCAGGCGGGGTCGTAGGCCGGGTCGAACTCGGCCCGGTAGATCTTCTGCGTCAAGCCCCAGTAGGCCTTCTCGTGATACGGCCACAGAAACTCGGAGCCGCGCGCGAAGCCCGCCGCGTACAGTTCCTCGTCCCGTGCCGCGCCGAACATCCGAGCCACCGTCACCGGCAGGGACGTGAGGAGGCTGGGGCCGTTCGCGGTCCACAGCGCCCCCTCCCAGTCCACGCCGCCGTCGTACAGCTCCGGGTGGTTCTCCAGCTGCCAGCGGGTGAGATAGCCGCCGTTGGAGATGCCGGCGATGTAGGTGCGACGCGGCGCGTGCCCGTAGCGCTGGGCGGCCACTCGGCGGGCGGCCCGGGTGAGTTGGGTGGTACGTGCGTTCCACTCGGCGACCGCGTCTCCGGGCCGGACGCCGTCCCGGTAGAAGTCCGTCCCGCTGTTGCCCTTGTCGGTCGCGGCGTACGCGTACCCCTGCGCGAGGGCCCGGTCGGAGATCGCCTTGTCCGTGGCGTACTGCTCGCGGGTGCCCGGCGCCCCCGTCACGACGAGGCCGCCGTTCCAGTGGTCCGGCAGCCGGATCACGAACTGCGCGTCGTGCCGCCAGCCGTGCGTGTTGTTGAAGCGGGAGGAGTCCGGAAAGTACCCGTCGACCTGGATGCCGGGCACTCCGGACGGCGTCCTGGTGCCGCCGGCCGTCAACCCGGCCTGGTCGGCCATGTCGGTGTAGGGGGTGCCCGCCAGTCCGGTGGTGGTCAGATCGTCCAGGCAGGCGCTGCGCTGCAGGGCCGCACCCGGCACTCGTACGCGCTCCTGGCGGGCGCAGTGTCCGCCTCCGTCGCTCGCTGCCGCGGCGACGGGCGTCGGCCCGATGAGCGAGACCACCGTCACGACGGCGGCGAGGAACGGGACACCACGGGGCAGACGCATCAGGGACTCCAGGCGCGACGGGGGAGTGGAGCTGAGGGCTGCCCCATCGTGCGGGTCCGCTACGACCTCTTCCATGGGCGGGAGCCACATGGGAAGAGAGCCGGTCATAGAGGTTGAAGACATCGAGGACGGGAGGGCGCCCGACTCCAGCGGCAACGGGCCTCGGTGTCCTCGGGTCAGCTCGGCCTTACGGCCATCTTGTCGAGCGCCTCCAGGAGTCCGGGCAGCGACGGCCCCCGCCCCACGGGCAGGACCTCACCGGGTTCCTCGTCGAGCAGGATGAAGGCGATGTCGTCGGTTCTGGCGACGAGCGACCAACCGGGGCCGTCGGCACGCAGTGTCCGAGCGTCCCCCGGCGCGAAAGAGGACCGGACCCGGCCGAGCGGCGGGGGCGTGTCGACGTAGGCGCGGGCCTCCGCGAGCACCCGCCGGACACCGCCGTGCCCGGAGGACCCATCGCCGGCGTCCGTGGTGCCGGCACCGGCACCGGCGTCCGTAGTACCGGCTCCGGCGTCCGCTGTACCGGCCTCATTCGTGGCGTCGTTCCCCGCGCCCTCGCCCGCGCCCGAGTCCTCTGCCGCCTCGTCGCCCGGCGAATCGTCAACGGACCCGGCGTCGCCGCCCGTCACCGGGAAGTCCGCGTCGTCGATCTGCTCTCGCCACTGCGCCCACTGCGCGGCGATCTCGTCGGCTCCCAGACGCCGCTGCGCGGGCCCCCACACCGTGGTGTCCGGCGGCGACAGGGCCGGCTGGTCGGCGGACTCAAGGTCGGGATCGTGCGGCGCTGGCACGCCGGGGGCCGCCACGGCGACCGCGAGGGGCCAGCCGGGCAGCGCGGCGACGACCGTACGCTCGTCCGGCGACAGGTCGTACTCCATGCCACAGTCCCAGGAGGCCACGGCGACGGCCACCAGCGAGACGTCGTCGACGACGACGGTCCACCGGGCGCCGTCACCGTCCTGGCCGAGTACCAGGCCGTAGCCGTCCGCCAGCGGTGGCAGACCGAGCGCCGCGCACGCCTCCGGGTAGTCGTCGCCCAGCACACTCGGAAACTTCGCCGGCGTCAGCAGCACCGCCGTGAGCACATAGAGCGCATCGTCCTCGGCGGCGACGGCGTCCTCGTCCGTCCCGGCCATCCCAGCCTCCCCATCGGTTCGTCCAATGGCGCGCACCCTAGTGCGCCGGGGAAGCCCTTGTCACGACTCCCAGACGCACCCGAGCTGCAGTTTTCCGGCTGGACGGGGCGAAATCGCCCGCTTGTGACGGACGGGCGGGGTCAGGTCGCGGGCAGCCCAAGGAGGGCTCGGGCCACGTCCCGCGGCGACTCGTCGCGCTCCCGCGCGAGCGCGATCACCGCCCGGCACGCCAACTCGTTCACCCCGAACGAAAGGGCCTCCGGCGACACCCAGCCCGCCGCCTCGTCGATCCGTTCCTGGTCGTCGTCCGCGCACGCCGACACGTACTCGGCGGCTGCCTCGAACAGATTGTGCGAGCGCTGCTCCCCTCCCGTTCTCCCCTCAGTGCGCCGAGCGGCGCGAGATCTGTCCCAGGCCTCGTGGATCCTGCCGAACAAGCGGATCACCCCTCCCCTGCCGATAGCCATGGCCGATCGTGCATCTCACGCCACTCAACGTAGAGTTGAAGCTTCGACGGCAGAAGGGGACGGCCACGGTGAAGCGCTTCGAACGGCTGGCACAGATCCGACGGATGGACCCTCACAAGGACGCTTCGGAGATTTATCGGCTGGCCTCGGCCTACGAGTTCCCGTGGGACTTCAGCCGCGCCCTCGAGCTGGCGCTCTACCGCACCTACGCCGTTCCGAGCATCGGCCGGCTACTGGCCGAGACGGCGGAGTTCACGGACCGGGCGCAGAAGCGGTACGACGACACGGCGCTGCTTCTGGACGCCGTCGTCGAGCACGGCTTCGGCAGCGAGCAGGGCCGCACGGCCATCCGGCGCATCAACCAGATGCACCGCAGTTACGACATCACCAACGACGACATGCGGTACGTCCTGTGCACGTTCGTCGTGACCCCCAAACGCTGGATCGACGCCTACGGATGGCGCAGGATGTCGCGCCACGAGACCATCGCGTCCGCCGTCCACTACCGCACGCTGGGACGGCACATGGGGATCAAGGGCATTCCCGAGTCCTACGAGGAGTTCGAAGCCTGCCTCGACGCCTATGAGGAGGCCCACTTCGCCTGGGACGAAAGTGCGCGCCGGGTCTCCGACGCGACACTCGACCTCATGGCCTCCTGGTATCCGAGCCCCCTCGCTCCGGCCCTGCGCACCGGGATCCTCGCCCTGCTCGACGAGCCCCTCCTGCGAGCTTTCCGGTACACGCCGCCGAGCCCCGCCACCCGCACGCTGGTACGCCGCGCGGTGCGGCTGCGCGGCCGCGCGGTCCGGTTGATGCCGCCGAGGCGCGCTCCGCACCACGCCCGGCAGAACTGGGAGATCAAGGGCTACCCGAACGGCTACCGGCTGGCCGAGCTGGGCACCCGCCCGGTCCCCGGCCTGCGGGGCTGTCCGGTCCGCCACATCGACACGTCAGCAGCCGCCGAGTGAACCGATCGTCTCGAGCAGCCAGTTGAGTCCACTCCGGGAGGTGGCTCGCGCGATGGTCGGAACGCCGCGCCGGAGGCGAGCGGTCAGTCCTCGCGCACGGCCAGGGCCAGAAAGCGGGCGTCCTCGTCGACGTACGACGTCATGCGCCACCCGGAACCGGCGAACAACGGCCGGAGGTTGGGCTCGGCACGCAGGTCGTCCGGCGTGATCCGCCGCCCCTGCCGCGCCGCGAGCGCCGCTCTGCCGATCGGATGGAACAGCGCCAGCACACCGCCGGGTCGCACGACGCGCGCCAACTCCCGCAGGTTCCCGGCGGGATCGGGCAGGTGAGCCACGAGGCCCGCCGCGAACACGGCGTCGAGCGTCCGCGACCGCAGCGGCAGCGCGGCGACGTCGGTCAGCAGCAAGCGGCCGTCACGGTCCCTCCCGGCCCGTACGGCGGCCTGGAGCATGGCGGGCGTCAGATCGGCCCCGACAACCAGGCCCGACGGTCCCACGGCCGCCCGCAAGGGAGGCAGGGCCCGTCCCGTGCCGCAGCCCGCGTCGAGCACGTGATCCCCCTCCCGCAGGCCCAGCTCGGCGACCGCGGCCGCGTAGGCGGGGCCGTCGTCGGGGAACCGGCTGTCCCAGTCGGCGGCGCGGGCGCCGAAGAACTCCTGGACGTGCGTATGGTCGTCGCTCATGCTCCGCATGATCCCTCAAAGACACCCCCTCGATGTCAATGACACAGAGGACGCCGCAGCGCACACGTTCGAGCATGACGCGATCGTTCCAGCGCTTTCCTGCGTCAGATAGCAACACCTTTCGAAATGCGCCCCCGTTGTGCGCCCTTGCCGGGACTAGCGTCCCGGGGCCATGGGACACCTGGACCACGCCGCCCTGGGCTGGCTGACCCCCGCGCTGTCGTACGCGATGGCCTGTACCGGCGCAGCCCTCGGGCTGCGCTGCACCGTGCGCGCCCTCGCCGCCACCGGGCGCGCGCGCCGCAACTGGCTTCTCACCGCGGCCTCGGCGATCGGCACCGGCATCTGGACGATGCACTTCGTCGCCATGCTCGGCTTCCGGGTCAGCGGCACCGACATCCGCTACGACGTGCCGCTCACCCTCATGAGCCTGCTCGTCGCCGTGATCGTCGTCTGCGTCGGCGTCTTCGCGGTCGGCTACGGCCGTGAGCGCGGCCGAGCACTCCTGCTCGGCGGACTCACCACCGGGCTCGGCGTCGCGAGCATGCACTACCTCGGCATGGCGGCCGTGCGCCTGCACGGTGACGTGAGCTACGACCCGATGCGCGTCGGACTCTCCGTCCTCATCGCCGTCGCCGCCGCCACGGCGGCCCTGTGGGCGGCGCTCAACATCAGGTCGCCCCTCGCGGTGACGCTCGCCTCGCTGATCATGGGAGCCGCGGTGAGCAGCATGCACTACACGGGAATGTTCGCGGTGAGCGTGCGCGTCACGCCCTCCGGCGAGGCGCTGCCCGGGGCCACGGCGATGCAGTTCATCTTCCCCCTCGCCGTCGGCCTCGGGTCCTACCTCTTCCTGACCTCGGCCTTCGTCGCGCTGTCGCCGACGGCGGGGGAGCGCGAGGCGTCCGCCTCGGCCCAGCAGCCCGTAGGGAGCACCGCCCGGTAACGGCGGGCCCGGCCGTCAGCGGCCCGGCGACAACGCACCGACCCCGTACCGAGCGAGGAGGCCATGCGCACACCCCGTACGACCCCCGCAGCCGGCGCCGAGACGCCGCCCCAGCCACCCGTGCGCGGCCGCCGCGCGCACGCCGGACCACCGGCCGACGAGGGCCCGGCGAACCGCACGGACGAGGCACCGGACGCGTCCGCCACGCGCGCGTGGCGCCGGCGAATACGGCCCCGCACCGTGCGCGCCAGGATCGTCAGCCTGCTGATGGTGCCCGTCGTCTCCCTGTTGGCCCTGTGGGCGTACGCCACCGTCACGACCGCCCAGGACATCTCCCGGCTGCGGCAGGTGCAGCGCGTGGACGCCCAGGTCCGCGCTCCGGTGAGCGCAGCCGTCGCCGCCCTGCAGGCCGAGCGGGTCGCGGCCGTCCGCCACGCCACCGACCCGTCGGCGGTGCCGAGCGGCGATTACCGGGAACTCTCCGCACACACCGACCGCGCCGTCGGGAAACTGCGGTTGGGCGACCGCCATACCGTCGCCGACAGCGAGGAACTGCCCGCCGGTGTGGCTCGGCGCCTCGAAGCGTTCGTCACCGGCGCCGAACGGCTGGGAACGCTGCGCTCCGCCGTCATCGACCGCCGCGCGGACTGGGCGGAGGCCTACCGCCAGTACACGACGACCATCTCGGCGGCGTTCCGGGTGGGCGGCGCGCTGAGCGGTATCCAGGACGCCGATCTGGGGTCCGACGCGCGCGTGCTGGTCGAGTTCGCCCGCGCGGGTGAGGCACTGGCCCAGGAGGATGCCCTGCTCGCCGGGGCCCGCCTCGCCGACGGACTCGGCGGTGAGCGGCTGCGGTTGTTCACCGGCGCCGTCGACAGACGCAGGACCCTCACCGAGTCCGCCGTCGCCGACCTGCGCGGCTCCGAACGCGCAGCCTGGCAGGACCTCGCCGGCAGCGGCGCCTACGCGACCGTGGCGACGGCCGAGGACAAGCTGCTGGCCCAAGCTCCCGAGGGCCGGGCGGTCGAGGCAACGGCACCGCGACCCACGTGGGACGGCGCCCACGCGCGCGTGCGGGACGCCATGCGGGCGATCGAACAGGACGCCGGGCGCCAAGTCGCCGACCGGGCGGACCCGTTCACGCGCGGCGTGCTCACTCCGGCCGGGGCCGCGGTCCTCTTCGGCCTCCTCGCCGTCGCCGCATCGCTCGTCATCTCCGTCCGCATCGGCCGCGGCCTCGTGGTCGAGCTGGTGAGCCTGCGCGACAGCGCCCTGGAGATCGCCCGCCGCAAACTCCCCGAGGCCATGCGCAGACTGCGCACGGGCGAGGAGATCGACGTCCGGTCCGAGGCGCCACCGGGGCCGCCCGCCGAGGACGAGGCCGGCCAGGTCGCCGAGGCACTGGACACCGTGCACCGGGCCGCCCTGCGGGCCGCGGTGGAACGCGCCGAACTCGCCAGCGGCATCTCCGGGGTCTTCGTGAACCTCGCCCGCCGCAGCCAGGTCCTCGTCCACCGTCAGCTGAATCTGCTGGACAGCATGGAACGCCGCTCCGACGACCCGAACGAACTGAGCGACCTCTTCCGTCTCGACCACCTCACCACCCGTATGCGGCGCCACGCCGAAAGCCTGATCATCCTCTCCGGCGCGGCACCCGGGCGGGCCTGGCGCATGCCGGTCTCCCTCACGAACGTGATTCGCGCGGCGGTCTCCGAAGTCGAGGACTACGCGCGCGTGGAGGTACGACAGCTCCCCGAGGCGTCCGTGATCGGCGCCGCCGTCGCCGACCTCACCCACCTCGTGGCCGAGATCATCGAGAATGCGGCCCAGTTCTCGCCACCCCACACGCGCGTGCGCGTCACCGGAGAACCCGTCGGCAACGGCTATGCGATCGAGGTCGAGGACCGCGGGCTCGGCATGGGCAAGGACACCCTCGCCGAGGCCAACCACCGCATCGCCCGGTCCGAGGCACTCGACCTGTTCGACAGCGACCGGCTCGGCCTGTTCGTGGTCAGCCGGCTCGCCGCCCGGCACGACATCAAGGTGCACCTCAAGACCTCGCCCTACGGCGGCACCACCGCCGTCGTCCTCCTGCCCACCGCACTTCTGCACAACGGGACGGCGGAACATTCCCCCGGGACGGCAGTCGAGGCACCACAGCCCGAGGAGCGCCGGTACGCGCGCGTGCCCGGCGCCGCCCCGCACCAGGAGCCCGTCCCCGCGTCGGCAGACCGGCCGGCGCTGACGGCCTCCGTACCGGCGACGGCACGGGCCACGGCACCCGGTCGGCCATCAGGAGCCCCAGCCTTGCGCCTGCACCGATCCCCTGACGCCTCCACGAAGTCCGCCGGCCGAGACCTGCCGCATGCGGCAGGTGGGTCTGACGGCCCCGGTCTGCCGCATGCGGCAGGTGGGTCTGACGGCCCCGGTCTGCCGCATGCGGCCGGGGGGTCTGACGGCCGCGACCTGCCGCACACGGCCGGGGAGTCCGACGGCCCCGACCTGCCGCACGCCGCCGGGGAGTCCGACGACCTCCCTCGTCGCGTGCGGCAGGCCAGTCTCGCTCCCCAGCTGCGCGACGGGCGCCCCGCCGACCCCGCGCGGTCGTCCCCGCCGCCCGGAGACGACGAGCGCACTCCCGAAGTCGTACGGGACCGCTTGGCCGCATACCGCGCCGGCTGGTCGCGCGGTGGTGGCAGGCGACCCGGCCGCGGAGCGCCGCCGGATGCGCCGGCCGGCGGCAACAGCAATGAAGGAGACCCAGCATGATCCACAATCCCGGCACCGGGAGCGCCCGGCGGACCCGCGAACTCGACTGGCTGCTGGACGACCTCGTCGTATGCGTGAGCGAAGTACGGCACGCCGTGGTGCTGTCGAACGACGGACTCGCCGTGGGCGCGTCGACCGGCCTCGGCCGCGAGGACGCCGAACACCTGGCAGCGGTCGCCTCCGGCTTCCACAGCCTGGCCAAGGGCGCGGGCCGGCACTTCGGTGCCGGGGGCGTGCGCCAGACCATGGTGGAGATGGACGACGGCTTCCTGTTCGTGGCCGCCGCGGGCGACGGCTCCTGCCTCGCCGTTCTCACCGCCGTGACCGCCGACATCGGCCTGGTGGCCTACGAGATGGCACGGCTGGTCAGACGCGTCGGCGAGCACCTCCACACCGCGCCGCGCACCGCCGCGCGGCCGCCCGCCGGCGGATGACGAGGGAGGGCGGCGCGGATGACCGAGGACACCACGGGCGGCGGCCGGGAGCGGCCGGGCAGCCAGTGGTACGACAACGAGGCAGGACCCCTCGTCCGGCCCTACGCGATGACAGGCGGACGCACCCGGCCCGGCCCCACGGGGGTGCGGTTCGACCTGATCGCTCTCGTCACACGAGCCCCTGACGCCCCGGACACCGACGACACGGCGCTCGGACCGGAGCACCGGACCCTGATCGATCTGTGCCGCGCGGAGACCCAGTCGGTCGCCGAACTCGCCGCGGACGCGGATCTGCCCGTGGGCGTGGTGAGGGTGCTTCTAGGAGACCTGGTGGAGCGCGGCTCCGTGACCGTCAGCCGACCCGTACCGCCGGCCCAGCTGCCCGACGAACGGATTCTGCGCGAAGTGATCGACGGACTCCGCGCACTGTGAAGGAGGCCGAAAGGCCATGACCGGCAATTACGTTCACGACCACCCGGACCGAGAGAAGTGATCGATGGTCTCCGAGCACTCCGACGCCACGGACGGTGACACGACCGCGCTGGCGTTGAAGATCCTGGTCGCCGGAGGATTCGGCGTGGGCAAAACCACCTTGGTGGGCGCGGTCAGCGAGATCAGGCCGCTGCGCACGGAGGAAATGCTCAGCGAGGCCGGGCGGCTGGTGGACGACACCGACGGCATCGACCGCAAGGTCACCACGACCGTCGCCATGGACTTCGGGCGCATCACCATCCGGTCCGGCCTCTCCCTCTACCTCTTCGGCACGCCGGGCCAGGACCGCTTCTGGTTTCTGTGGGACGAACTCTCACAGGGCGCCCTCGGCGCTGTCGTCCTCGCGGACACCCGGCGCCTGGCGGACTGTTTCCCGGCGGTCGACTATTTCGAGCACCGGCGCATCCCCTTCGTGGTGGCCGTCAACTGCTTCAAGGGAGCGCGCCGCTACGACGCTCAGGACGTTCTGCGGGCCCTCGACCTCGACCGTGGAACGCCCGTGGTGCTGTGCGACGCCCGGGACCGCGACTCGGGGAAGGAGGTGCTGATCCGGCTCGTCGAGTACGCCGGGCGGATGCACACCGCCCGGCTGCTCGACTCCGTACGCTGACCGGACCGGACCGGAACGAACCGGACGGAACGAACCGGACGGAACGAACCGGTCCGGACCGCCGGACCGGCGCCTTCCGGCCGGAGGACGCCTCAGTCCGCCACGGACTTCTGAGCCAGCACCTTGTCCACGGTGACACGGACGAGGAGCTCACCCGGAACGCCGTTGCGGGCCCCGAACTCCTCGGCGCGCTCCTCGCCCATGTACCGGGCCCCGATCCTGGCGGCCCAGTGGCGGAGTTCGTCGAGGTCCTCCGAGATCCGTGCGCGCCCCTGCAGCACGACGAAGTCGAAGGGCGGCCGGTCGTCGTCCACGCACAGGGCGACCCGGCCGTCACGGGCCAGATTGCGTCCCTTCACGGTGTCCTTGCCGGTGTTGAACACCATGTCGTCCCCGTCCAGCAGGAACCAGATCGGCGCCACATGCGGGCTGCCGTCCGCCCGAACGGTCGAGAGCTTCCCGGTGCGGGTGCCGTCCGAGACGAACGCCCGCCATTCCTCATCGGTCATCTTCTGTGCCATGCCCCCATCCTCCTTGCCCGGAGCACAAGCGTGGTGAAGGCTGGCGGGCAGATCCTCCGGCCAGGAGGAGAGCATGCATACGGGGACAACACGGGGAGACCGGACCATGGTGCAGAACCAGGGACTTGGCTGGCTGCTGGACGACCTGACCGAGCGCGTCGAACACGTCCGGCACGCGTTGGTCCTGTCCAACGACGGGCTGGTGACGGGGGCGAGTACGGGTCTGCGACGCGAGGACGCCGAGCACCTCGCCGCCGTCTCGTCCGGACTGCACAGCCTGGCCAAGGGCTCGGGCCGACACTTCGGCGCGGGTCAGGTACGACAGACGATGGTCGAGTTCGACGACGCCGTACTGTTCGTCACCGCGGCGGGCTCGGGCAGTTGCCTGTGCGTGCTCAGCGGCGCGGAGACCGACATCGGGCAGATCGCGTACGAGATGACCCTGCTCGTGAACCGGGTCGGTGAGCACCTCGACGTCGACGCGCGACAGCCGGGCCGGATATCACCCACAGACCTCTGACCTGGGCTTTCCATACTTTCGTGGAGACGGCTGCGGAGTTGTCCACAGGCCTGCCACGGATGTCGCGGCAGCGGCTACGGTCTTGTGTCAGGCGGGGGCGGACAGCACCGGCCGCACACTCCACGGGGGAGAAGACCATGTCCGGGAACACCATCACGCACAAGATCACGGCCACTGCCGAGCAGATCGGCACCACCCGCGGCGCCACCCGCGGCGCCGCCCACGACCCTTCGCTCGCCCCGAACCGCGCGGCACGAGAACTGGGTCTCAGGCGCAGTGAGTTCGACCTCGCCGTACACCTCGGGCGCATCCGCACCGTACCCGACGAGGGAGGAGGGGGCGGCCGACGCGTCGCGCGCGACGAGATCGAACGGATCCGGGCGGGGGAGGGCTTCCCCGAGGCGCTGAGGGACAGCGTCCGCGCCGTCGGGACCATGGAAGGCGCTGCCCTCATGGAAGTGCCCAGGGCCCGGTTCACCCGCCTCGCACGACTGGGGCTCCTGGTGCCCGTGAAGTTCTACGTCAACCGCTATCGCGCCGTCGTCTGGCTGTATCTGGCCGACGAGCTACGGCAGTTCGCGACCGACGAGAGGAACGCCGCACTGCTGAAGGGCCGTACGCCCGAGGGCCTGCGGGACCAGCTGACGGAGGGCCTGGACCTGCGTCCCCGCAACTGGAGGGGACGGCACCTGGGGTTCCTGCTCCGCCAGGCCGACGACGACCCGTGGGCCCGGGCCGCGGCCGTCGCGTCAGTGCTCGAGCCGGTCGAGGTCTCCGCGGTCGTCAGGGACCCCTACGAGCGCTCCTACCTGCACCGGTTCCGCCCGGTTCCGCCCGCCCACGGTTCGCCCGGCTCCCCGGCCGCGCAGCTCGCCGAGGAGATCATGACGGCGGCGGACCCGGACGAGATCGACTGGCTCCGCACGGACCTGGCGGGCGCGGTGGAAGCCGCACGCGGGCAGCGTCCGGCGCCACGCCCGGCCCTTCGCCCCCTGCCGACCCCACCGGTCCGGGAAGCCACGCCGCACGAGGCCGAGGAACCCGGACGGTTCCGCGGCCTGCTGGGCCGGCTGTGGCGCAGAGACTCCTGAACTACAGGGCCCGGAACAGCCCTTCCTGGACGACGGACACCAGCATGCGCCCCTCCGCGTCATAGATCCGCCCCCGCGCCAGGCCCCGTCCACCGGTCGCGATCGGCGACTCCTGGTCGTACAGGAACCACTCGTCCGTGCGGAACGGGCGGTGGAACCACATGGCGTGGTCCAGCGACGCCATGTCGAAGCCCCGCGGGCCCCACAGCGGCTCGACCGGAATGCGCACCGCGTCCAGGAGGGTCATGTCACTGGCGTAGGTCAGGGCGCAGGTGTGCACGAGCGGGTCGTCGCCGAGCGGGCCCACCGCGCGCATCCACACCGCGCTGCGGGGCTCGGCGCCCTCGACCTCCTCGGCGCTCCAGCGCAGCCGGTCCACATAGCGGATGTCGAAGGGCTGGCGGCGGGCCATCCGCTCGAACTGCTCCGGCAGCGCGCCCAGGTGCTCCCGCACCTCGTCGGTGACCGTCGGCAGGGACTCGGGATCCGGGACCTTGCGGGCCGGAGGCAACTGATGCTCGAAACTCCCCTGCTCAGGCTTGTGAAAGGAGGCGGTGAGCGTGAAGATCGTGCGGCCCTGCTGCACGGCGGTGACCCGGCGGGTCGTGAACGACCGCCCGTCCCGGTCCCGTTCGACCTGGTACACGATCGGCACCCCCGGGCGTCCCGGGCGCAGGAAGTACGCGTGCAGCGAGTGCACCGGGCGGTCGCCCTCGGTGGTGCGGCCCGCGGCGACCAGCGCCTGGCCGGCCACCTGGCCGCCGAAGACCCGCTGCAGCGACTCCTCGGGGCTGCGGCCACGGAAGATGTTGACCTCGATCTGCTCCAGGTCGAGCAGGGCGACGAGGCTCTCGGCCGGATTCGTCATGGGTGGGATTCTCCTGTGCTCACAGTTGGCCGACATCGGTGACGCGGACGACCGCCCGGCCCTCCGTGTCGGAGGCCGTGAGGTCGACCTCCGCGCTGATGCCCCAGTCGTGGTCGTCGTTCGGGTCGTCGAAGATCTGGCGTACGCGCCACAGGCCGTTCTGCGGCTCCTCCTCGATCACCAGCAGCTTGGGGCCGCGGGCGTCGGGGCCGGTGCCGAGGTCCTCGTACTCGTCCCAGTACTTGTCCATGGCCTCGCCCCACGCGTCGGCGTCCCAGCCGGCGTCGGCGTCCATCTCGCCCAGCGCGTCGACCTGGTCGAGGGCGGCGAGCTCGACGCGGCGGAACATGGCGTTGCGGACCAGGACACGGAAGGCGCGCGCGTTGGCGGTGACGGGCCGCACCTGGTCGGCCTTCTCCTGCGCCTCCTCGGCGGTCATCTCCGCCGGGTTGGCGAGCTGCTCCCACTCGTCCAGCAGGCTGGAGTCGACCTGGCGCACCATCTCACCGAGCCACTCGATCAGATCCTGCAGGTCGTCGGACTTCAGGTCGTCCGGGACGGTGTGGTCGAGGGCCTTGTAGGCGCTCGCCAGGTAGCGCAGCACGATGCCCTCGGTGCGGGCCAGTTCGTAGTGGGAGACCAGCTCCGTGAAGGTCAGCGCCCGCTCGTACATGTCCCGGATGACCGACTTCGGGGACAGCGGATGGTCACCGACCCACGGGTGGCTGGTGCGGTACGTGTCGTAGGCGTGGAAGAGCAGCTCCTCCAGGGGCTTCGGGTACGTGATGTCCTGGAGGCGCTCCATGCGCTCCTCGTACTCGACGCCGTCCGCCTTCATCGCGGCCACGGCCTCACCGCGCGCCTTGTTCTGCTGGGCGGCGAGGATCTGCCGCGGGTCGTCCAGGGTGGACTCCACGACCGACACCATGTCCAGCGCGTACGACGGCGACTCCGGGTCCAGCAGCTCGAAGGCGGCCAGGGCGAACGTGGACAGCGGCTGGTTCAGCGCGAAGTCCTGCTGCAGGTCCACCGTGAGACGCACGATGCGGCCCTCGGCGTCGGGCTGGTCGAGCTTCTCGACGATGCCGCCGCCCAGCAGCGAGCGGTAGATGGCGATCGCCCGCCGGATGTGCCGGAGCTGCTGCTTGCGCGGCTCGTGGTTGTCCTCCAGCAGGTGCCGCATCGCCTTGAAGGCGTCGCCGGGCCGGGCGATCACCGACAGCAGCATGGTGTGCGTGACCCGGAAACGGGACGACAGCGGCTCCGGCTCGGAGGTGATGAGCTTGTCGAACGTGCTCTCCGACCAGGCCACGAAGCCCTCGGGCGCCTTCTTGCGGACGACCTTGCGCCGCTTCTTCGGGTCGTCGCCTGCCTTGGCGAGCGCCTTCTCGTTCTCGACGACGTGCTCGGGCGCCTGGGCGACGACGAAACCCTCCGTGTCGAACCCCGCACGCCCGGCCCGGCCGGCGATCTGGTGGAACTCCCGGGCCCGCAGCGTGCGCACCCGCGTGCCGTCGTACTTGGTCAGCGCCGTGAACAGCACGGTCCGGATGGGGACGTTGACGCCCACGCCGAGCGTGTCCGTTCCGCAGATCACCTTCAGCAGGCCGGCCTGCGCGAGCTTCTCCACCAGCCGCCGGTACTTGGGCAGCATGCCGGCGTGGTGGACACCGATGCCGTGCCGGACGTAGCGGGAGAGATTGCGGCCGAACTTCGTGGTGAAGCGGAAGTTGCCGATCAGCTCGGCGATCCGCTCCTTCTCCTCCCGTGTGCACATGTTGATGCTCATCAGCGCCTGCGCCCGCTCCACGGCCTGCGCCTGCGTGAAGTGCACGATGTAGACGGGGGCCTGCCGGGCCGCAAGCAGATCGGTGAGCGTCTCAGTGAGCGGCGTGTAGCGGAACTCGTAGGAGAGCGGTACAGGCCGGGTCGCCGAGCGGACCACCGCTGTGGGGCGGCCGGTGCGGCGCGCGAGGTCCTTCTCGAAGAAGGAGACGTCACCGAGCGTGGCCGACATCAGGACGAACTGGGCCTGCGGCAGTTCCAGCAGGGGAATCTGCCACGCCCAGCCGCGGTCCGGTTCCGCGTAGAAGTGGAACTCGTCCATGACGACCTGGCCGATGTCCGCGTGCTTGCCGTCACGCAGCGCGATCGACGCCAGGACCTCGGCGGTGCAGCAGATGACGGGGGCGTCGGAGTTCACCGAGGCGTCGCCGGTCAGCATGCCGACGTTCTCGGTACCGAAGATCTTGCACAGCTCGAAGAACTTCTCCGACACCAGCGCCTTGATCGGAGCCGTGTAGAAGGTGACCTCGTCCCGGGCCAGAGCGGCGAAGTGGGCGCCCGCCGCGATCATGCTCTTGCCGGAGCCGGTGGGCGTCGACACGATCACGTTCGCGCCGGAGACCGCCTCGATCAGCGCCTCCTCCTGATGAGGGTAGAGCGTGAGACCGCGCTCCTGGGCCCACGCCTCGAAGGCTTCGTACAGGGCATCGGGGTCGGCGGTCCGCGGCAGCTGATCGATGAGGGTCACGCACCCATCTTGCCTGGCCTCGGCCGTGATGGGGGAATCGGCTGTTCGCGTGAAGATCACGAACGCTACGCTGGGTCGCCGACGAGGCATCAGCGGACCCGGACAACTGCACAGCGGCACACGAGGAATGGGG
The DNA here is from genome assembly GCF_031597775.1 of Streptomyces sp. BB1-1-1. NCBI lineage: Bacteria > Bacillati > Actinomycetota > Actinomycetes > Kitasatosporales > Streptomycetaceae > Streptomyces > Streptomyces sp. BB1-1-1. The sequence goes on from NZ_CP134203.1 coordinate 7,377,551, forward strand.
CGGGCAACGGCGATGATGGGACCAGCGCACTCACTGTCGGGCGCCGCGGCGTGGCTCGGCGTAGGGGCGGCGACCGCCGCAGCGGGGCACTCGATGCCCTGGCCGGTGCTGCTGGCCGGAGCCCTGATCTGTGCCGGAGCCGCGCTCGCCCCGGATCTCGACCACAAGGCGGCCACCATCTCCCGGGCCTTCGGACCGATCTCGCGGGGGCTGTGCGAAATCGTCGACAAGTTGTCGTACGCCGTCTACAAGGCCACGAAAAAACAGGGCGACCCGCGCCGCTCCGGCGGGCACCGCACGCTGACGCACACCTGGCTGTGGGCGGTCCTGATCGGCGGGGGCACTTCCGTCCTGGCCATCACGGGTGGCCGCTGGGCGGTCCTGGCGATCCTCTTCGTGCACATGGTGCTCGCGATCGAGGGCCTGCTCTGGCGGGCGACCCGCGGCTCCAGCAGCGACGTACTGGTGTGGCTGCTGGCCGGGACCAGCGCGTGGATCCTCGCCGGGATACTGGACAAGCCGGACGGGGGCGCGGACTGGCTGTTCACCGCACCGGGCCAGGAGTACCTGTGGCTGGGGCTGCCTATCGTGCTCGGTGCGCTGGTGCACGACATCGGGGACGCGCTGACCGTCTCGGGCTGCCCCATACTCTGGCCGATACCCGTGGGCCGCAAGCGCTGGTACCCCATCGGTCCGCCGAAGGCCATGCGATTCCGGGCCGGCAGCTGGGTGGAGCTGAAGGTGCTGATGCCGGCGTTCATGCTGCTCGGAGGAGTGGGCGGCGCGGCGGCACTCAACTTCATCTGAGGGCCGAGGGAGGTCCGGCCCGCTCAGCCGGTCCCGTCCGCACCCTGCCCCTCGCCCTGGCCGTAGCGCCGCTCGAAGCGGGCGACACGCCCTTCCGAGTCCACCGTCCGCGCCTTGCCCGTGTAGAAGGGGTGGCTCTCCGAGGAGATCTCCACGTCCACCACCGGGTAGGTCTCGCCGTCGTCCCACGCGATGGTCTGGTCGCTGGTCGCGGTGGACCGGGTGAGGAAGGCGTACCCGGCGCCGCGGTCGCGGAAGACGACGGGCCGGTAGTCGGGATGCTTGTCCTGCTGCATGGCTGCTCCTCATACGGCGCGGAACATCGGGGCGACGGCACGCGAACGCCGTCGTGGGTGGCGTCAGCCGGGCAGGGAGTCCTCGTCGACGACGTGCATCGCGGCCTCCTCGGCGGAGGCGGCCGCGCCGTCGATGCCCACGTCCATGGCGACCAGCGCCGGCTCCTCGTCCTCGTGCGCCCCCTCGTCGGGTGCCACGAGCCGGCCGGAACGGTCCGCGCCGACCTCGTTGTCCAGCAGTTCCCCGTCGGTGCCCTCGGAGTCGCCCAGTCCGTCGCCGTCGGGTGCGAGCACATCCGGCCGTTCCTCGGCGAGCCGCTGCTCCAGCGTCTCGCCATGGTGCCGTTCGGCGGCCGTCACACCCGTGTGCTCCACCGCCCAGGGTCGCTCGGGCGGGGACCAGCCCCGGTCAAGCGGATCAGTGACACCGTCGTACTCGAGGGTGTCCTCGCCGTCGAGCAGACCGGTGTCCTCCCGCTGCTCGGATCCGTCGGGCTGGTAGACGTCATCTCCCCATCCGTCGGCGCTGTTCACGGGTACCTCCAGGGGGTGGGGACGGGCCCCTTCTCGCCGTGGACCGCGGCGGGCCGCCGCTGCACGGGGCACAGGCGTCACCCGTCTCGGAACCGCACGGTTCCCGGGCTTACCCCGAGCCGGTGCCTCCTCCCAGACTTCCACTCCCGTTCGGGACCGCGCAACGGCACGGCCGTCGACCGGCGCCCCACGGCGCCCTCGACCCACCGGGCCGACCGGAGGCCCGCTCCGGTCGACCGGCGGGAGCAACCGTGCCGGACCCCGGCCGGACCGGACCGCCCCCCGGCCGGATGCGACGGACCTCCGGCCGGGTGGGACGGACCTCCGGCCGGGTGGGACGGACCCCGGGCCGGGTGCGACCGACCCCCGGCCGGGCCCGACCGGCCCCAGGTCTGCTCCGTCCGGGTACCGGCCGGGTGCCACCGGGGGTCCGCGGGATCACCCGTGCCACGACCGCCACAGCGCCGCGTAGGCGCCGTCCGCCGCGACGAGCTCGTCGTGGCTTCCCAGCTCGCTGATCCGGCCCTTCTCGACGACGGCGATGACATCCGCGTCGTGGGCGGTGTGCAGGCGGTGGGCGATCGCGACCACCGTGCGGCCGTCCAGGACCCTGGCCAGGGACCGTTCGAGGTGGCGTGCGGCCCGCGGGTCGAGCAGGGACGTCGCCTCGTCCAGCACCAGGGTGTGCGGGTCGGCCAGCACCAGACGGGCCAGCGCGATCTGCTGGGCCTGGGCGGGGGTGAGCGCGAAGCCGCCCGAGCCGACCTCGGTGTCCAGGCCCTCGTCGAGAGCGCGGGACCAGTCGTCCGCGTCGACCGCGCCCAGCGCCGCCCACAGCTCGGCGTCGGTGGCGCCGGTCCGGGCGAGGCGGAGGTTGTCGCGCAGGGAGCCCACGAAGACGTGGTGCTCCTGGTTGACGAGGGCGACGTGCGAGCGGACCCGTTCGGCGGACATCCGGGACAGCTCCGCGCCGCCCAGGGTGATCCGGCCGTCGCGGGGACCGTAGATGCCGGCCAGCAGCCTGCCCAGGGTGGACTTGCCGGCACCGGAGGGGCCGACCAGGGCGAGCCTCGTGCCGGGGGCGACCTCCAGCGTCACCTTGCGCAGGACGTCCACGCCCTCGACGTACCCGAAGTGCACGCGGTCGGCGTGCACGTGCCGTCCGTCGGGAGCCAGCGAAGGGTCACCGGCGTCCGGCTCGATGTCCCGCACACCCACCAGCCGGGCCAGGGACACCTGCGCCACCTGGAGCTCGTCGTACCAGCGCAGGATGATGCCGACCGGGTCGACGAGCATCTGCGCGATCAGCGCCGCGGTGGTCAGCTGACCGACCCCGATCCAGCCCTGCAGGACGAACACACCGCCGATCAGCAGAACGGAGGCGAGCACGGTCACATGGGTGACGTTGATGACCGGGAAGAGCACCGACCGCAGCCAGAGCGTGTAGCGCTCCCAGGCCGTCCACTCCTTGACCCGGCGCTCCGACAACTCGATGCGACGGGCGTCCAGGCGGTGCGACTCGACGGTGCGCCCGGCGTCCACGGTCTCGGCGAGCGCGGCGGCCACGGCGGCGTACCCGGCGGCCTCCGAGCGGTAGGCGGAGGGCGCCCGCCGGAAGTACCAGCGGCAGCCGATCACCAGCAGCGGCACCGCGATGAGCACCGCGGGCGCCAGCGGCGGAGCCGTGACCACGAGCCCGCCGAGCAGCAGCACCACCCACACCACGCCGATCGCCAGCTGGGGCACGGCCTCGCGCATGGCGTTGGCGAGCCGGTCGATGTCGGTCGTGATCCGGGAGAGCAGGTCGCCCGTGCCGGCCCGTTCCAGCACGCCGGGCGGCAGCCCGACCGACCGCACGAGGAAGTCCTCGCGCAGATCGGCCAGCATCCGCTCGCCGAGCATGGCCCCGCGCAGCCGCACCTCCCGCACGAACACGGCCTGGACGGCGAGTGCGAGCACGAACACCGTGGCCGTGAGGCCGAGGTGCAGCTCGCGCGCGTCGTCCGAGACCCGTTCCACGAGCCCGCCCAGCAGGTAGGGGCCCGCCATCGAGGCGATCACGGCGACGGTGTTGACGCTGACGAGGAAGAGGAACGCACGGCGGTGCCGGCGCAGCAGTTCTCCCGCGTACGCGCGTACGGTCGCGGGCGCGCCGACGGGCAGGGTGCTCGCCGTCGTCGGGGCCGCCGGGTCGTACGACGGTGGCGCGACGCCGATCATGCCGTCTCCTCGATCTCTTCCAGTCGGTGCAGTACGTCGTCGTCGCCGAGGACGTCGTCGTCCAGGGCCTTGCCCAGGGTCTTGGCCGGCTGGTCCCCGGCCGGCGTCCCGTCCCCGTGCGTGGTCGCCCCGTGCGTCGCGGTCTCCCCGTCGGTCTCGCGGGTCACCACCGCCCGGTACCGGGGCTCGGTGTGCAGCAGTTCCCGGTGCGCGCCGACCGCCGCCACCTCGCCGTCGTGCAGGAACACGATCCGGTCCGCGCGGTCCAGCAGCAGCGGGGACGAGGTGAACACCACCGTGGTGCGTCCGGCGCGCAGGGTACGCACCCCCTGTGCGATCCGTGCCTCGGTGTGCGAGTCCACGGCGGAGGTCGGTTCGTCGAGGACGAGTGCCTCCGGGTCGGTGATCAGGGACCGGGCCAGCGCCAGCCGTTGGCGCTGGCCGCCCGACAGAGAGCGGCCCCGCTCGGTGATGCGGGCGTCCATCGGGTCGTCGGCGCCGAGTGATCCCTGTGCGAGTGCCGCCAGTACGTCGTCGCACTGGGCGGCGGCCAGCGCGTCCTCGGCGCCGACCGCACCGGAAGCGGGCACGTCGAGCAGCTCACGCAGGGTGCCGGAGAGCAGCACCGGGTCCTTGTCCTGGACCAGGACGGCGGTGCGCGCGGATTTCAGCGGCAGTTCGTCGAGCGGCACCCCGCCCAGCAGGGCCGACGTGCCCTCCTCCGACGGGTGCCCACCGAGCCGTTCCGCCAGGCGCCCGGCCTCGTCGGGGTCGCCGCACACCACGGCGGTGAACCGGCCCGCCGGGGCGAGGAGACCGGTGGTGGGGTCGTACAGGTCCCCGGTCGGGACCTCGGGGGCGCGCGACCCCGCGGTGTCGGTGGCCCGTTCCAGCGCGAGCACCCGTGCGGCCCGCTTGGCCGAGGGCCGGGAGAAGGAGTACGCCATGGCGATCTCCTCGAAGTGCCTGAGCGGATAGGTGAGGATCATGACGGAGCTGTAGACCGTGACGAGTTCACCGACGCCGATGCGGCCCTCGCGGGCCAGGTGGACGCCGTGCCACACCACCGCGATCAGCAGCAGTCCGGGCAGCATTACCTGGATCGCGGAGATCAGGGACCACATGCGGGCGCTGCGCACGGCAGCGTGGCGCACCTCCTGGGAGGCGCTGCGGTAGCGGTCGAGGAAGAGTTCCTCGCCGCCGATACCGCGGAGCACACGCAGCCCCGCGACGGTGTCCGAGGCCAGTTCGGTGGCGCGGCCCGCCTTCTCGCGCTGGACGTCGGCCCGCCGGGTGGCCCGGGGCAGCAGGGGCAGTACCGCGAGGGCGAGCACCGGCAGACCCAGGATCACGACGACGCCGAGCGCCGGCTCGTAGACGACCAGGGCCACACAGACCAACACGATGGTCAGTGCCGCCGCGGTGAAGCGGGAGACGGCCTCCACGAACCAGCCGATCTTCTCGACGTCGCCGGTGGAGACGGCCACGACCTCGCCGGCCGCGACGCGCCGGGTCAGCGCCGAGCCCAGCAGCGCGGTCTTGCGGGCCAGCAACTGCTGGACGCGGGCCGCGGCGGTGATCCAGTTGGTGACGGCGGCGCGGTGCAGGAAGGTGTCGCCGATCGCGTTGCCGGCGCAGCACAGCACCATGACGCCGCCCGCGAGGGCGAGCCGGGTGCCGGAACGGTCGACGACGGCCTGGATGGCGAGACCGACGCAGAACGGCAGGGCGGAGACGGAGGCGAAGTGCAGCAGGCCCCAGGCCAGCGACTTGAGTTGTCCACCCAGCTGATTGCGGAACAGCCACCACAGGAATCGGGGCCCCGAGCGCGCGTCCGGCACGCCCGGGTCGGGAAACGGAAGGTCTTGGATCTGCATGGCGTCCCAGTGGCTCGTGTCAGGGGTGCCGTTGCAACACGGCATCGAGAGGCTGCAAACCGTGACAGGTTCGCGTCGCGGAGTGCCCAAAATCAAGCGCTTTTCCGCGGTGGGGTACGAATCCGGCTGCCGCCCGTCGCACCGCTCCGGTGCTGGACCGGTGCGAGTGCGACCATGGACCGATGCGGAGCGGTGGTGCACGGCGTACGACGGTCGCGGTGGTGGCCCTTGGATCCCTGATGACGACGCTGTCCGCGTGCGGTGGCCCCTCCGGGCGCGGCGCGGATGCCTCGGCGAGCGCTCCCGCCGACGACGGCGCGGGCCGAAGCAGTGCCGGCACGGCCGACCCGGCACGGATCCCCGGCGTCGGCGACCGGCTCCAGCGCCGCATCCCGGCGGACTCCCGTCAGGTCGTCGCGGTGTACGGCGACGGCAGCGACTCCGCCGATTCGACGGTGGTGTTGTACACGAAGCAGGGTTCCGCCTGGCACCGCGCCCGCAGTTGGGCGGCGCACAACGGTACGAAGGGGTGGACGACCGACCACCACGAGAACGACAAGCGCAGCCCCGTAGGCGTGTTCACACTCAGCGACGCGGGCGGTGTCCTTCCGGACCCGGACCCGGATCCGGCCCCCGGCACCGGCCTGCCGTACACCCGGTCCGCCGCCTTCGCCGCACCGAGGTGGTGGGACAAGTCGTACTGGCACGACTTCGACTACGTCATCGCCATCGACTACAACCGGGTCAAGGGCACCCCGCCGAACGATCCGACGCGACCCGAGGGCGCGTCCAAGGGCGGTGGGATCTGGCTGCATATGGACCACGGCAGCGGGACTTCGGCCTGCGTCAGCCTGCCCGCGCCGGCGATGGAGTACCTGCTGCGCACGCTGGACCCGGACCGGCACCCGGTGGCGGTCATGGGGGACAGGGCGCACCTGAAGGCCTGAGAGGGCGCGACTCCCGGTCACTCCGTCCGACGGCCGGGCCCGGGACAGGGCCCGTCGATCAGCGTGTCCAACAGCCCGCCGAGCACCGCGCGCTGCTCGTCCGTCAGCGGGGCGAGGATCTCCTCCGCCGCGGACCGGCGGGCGCCGTGCAGTTCCCCCAGAGCCGTACGCCCGTTCGCGGTGAGCTCGATCCGGATCACCCGGCGATTGGCCGGGTCCGGGACCCGGCGCACCTTCCCGGCCGCCTCCAGCCCGTCGACCAGCGTCGTCACCGCCCGGGGCACGACCTCCAGGCGCTCGGCCAGATCGGCCATGCGGGGCGGCGAGCCGTAGTGCGCCAGGGTGCGCAGCAGCCGGGACTGGGCCGGTGTGATGCCGAGGTCGCGGTGCTCGAGATGGCGCTTCTGGATGCGGTGCACCCGGCGGGTGAGCCGCAGCAACTGCTCGGCGAGCAGGCCGTCGGAATCGGGGGCGGTCATACGGGAACGATATCAGGACGACGTTCATTGTGAGTATAGGTAACAATGAGCTACGATCCGAAAGGTCGCCGGCGCTCTGCGAAGGTTGCCATCCGCAGTCGTCGTCGGCCTCCCTCCCGGCCCACCCCCGTAGGAGCCCATGCATCCCGACCACGAAACCGCCTGCACCGCACCCGCCGACGCGGAGGGACAACCGCGGCAGGTGCGTCGCATCCTCAGACTCTTCCGGCCCTACCGCGGCCGCCTCGCGATCGTCGGACTGCTCGTCGGTGCCGCGTCGCTCGTCTCGGTCGCCACCCCCTTCCTGCTCAAGGAGATCCTCGACGTCGCGATCCCCGAGGGGCGCACGGGCCTGCTGAGCCTGCTCGCCCTCGGCATGATCCTCGGCGCCGTCCTCACCAGCGTCTTCGGCGTGCTGCAGACGCTGATCTCCACCACCGTCGGCCAGCGCGTCATGCACGACCTGCGCACCGCCGTCTACGGCCGCCTCCAGCGGATGTCCCTCGCCTTCTTCACCCGCACCCGCACCGGCGAGGTCCAGTCCCGCATCGCCAACGACATCGGCGGCATGCAGGCCACCGTCACCTCCACGGCGACCTCCCTGGTCTCCAACCTCACCAGCGTGGTCGCCACGATCGTCGCGATGGTCGTCCTCGACTGGCGCCTGACCGTCGTCTCGCTGCTCCTGCTCCCCGTCTTCGTGTGGATCAGCCGCCGCGTCGGCAGGGAGCGCAGGAAGATCACCACCCAACGGCAGAAGCAGATGGCCGCGATGGCCGCCACGGTCACCGAGTCGCTCTCCGTCAGCGGCATCCTGCTCGGCCGCACCATGGGCCGCTCCGACTCGCTCACCCGCGCCTTCTCCGACGAGTCCGAGAGCCTGGTCGACCTCGAAGTGAAGTCGAACATGGCGGGCCGCTGGCGGATGGCCGTCATCACGATCGTCATGGCGGCCATGCCGGCCGTCATCTACTGGACCGCGGGCGTCGCACTGCAACTCGGCGGCCCGGACGTCTCCCTCGGCACGATCGTCGCCTTCGTCTCGCTCCAGCAGGGACTGTTCCGCCCGGCCGTGAGCCTGCTGTCGACCGGCGTCCAGATCCAGGCGTCGCTCGCGCTCTTCCAGCGCATCTTCGAGTACCTCGACCTGCCGATCGACATCACCGAGCGGGACGGCGCCGTCCACCTCGACCACGTCAAGGGCGAGGTCCGCTTCGAGAACGTCGAGTTCCGCTACGACGGCAAGAGCGGACCGATCCTCGACGGCATCGACATCACCGTCCCCGCCGGCAGCAGCCTCGCCGTCGTCGGCCCGACCGGCGCCGGCAAGTCCACGCTGGGTCACCTGGTGCCGAGGCTGTACGACGTGACGGACGGCCGGGTCACCCTCGACGGGGTCGACGTGCGCGACCTCGACTTCGACACCCTCGCCCGTGCCGTCGGAGTCGTCTCCCAGGAGACGTACCTCTTCCACGCCTCGGTCGCCGAGAACCTGCGCTTCGCCAAGCCGGACGCCACCGACGCGGAACTGGAGGCGGCGGCGCGGGCGGCCCAGATCCACGAGCACATCAACGCACTGCCCGACGGCTACGACACGGTGGTCGGCGAGCGCGGACACCGTTTCTCCGGCGGCGAGAAGCAGCGCCTGGCCATCGCCCGCACCATTCTGCGCGATCCGCCCGTCCTCGTCCTGGACGAGGCGACCAGTGCGCTGGACACCCGTACCGAGGCCGCCGTGCAGGACGCCATCGACGCCCTGTCCGCCAACCGCACCACGATCACCATCGCACACCGCCTGTCCACCGTCCGGGACGCCGACCGGATCGTGGTCCTCGACTCCGGGCGCCTGGCCGAACAGGGCAGACACGAGGAGTTGCTGGAGCGGGACGGGCGCTATGCGGCCCTGGTCCGCCGGGACGCCCGACTGGAACCGACAAGATGACGATATGCCGGGTTTGCGTGCGAATGGGGGTTACCGTGCCCGCATGCAGACGAACACTCCGCGACGGAGCACGAGAGGCACCAGGAGAACGATCCGACTGACGCGCCGGGGCCGCATCGCCCTGATCGTGACCGGCGCCGTCGTGGCCGGTACCGCCGTGGCGGTGCCGCTGCTGACGACGGACGAAGAGGGCGAGTCCCGCCCCACGTCCCTGGTGATCCCGGAGGGCTGGCGCGCGACCCAGGTCTACGAGGCCGTCGACAAGACCCTCGCCCTGCCCCCCGGCACCACGAAGAAGTCCCTCGCCAAGGCCAACCTCAAGCTGCCGAACGACGCCGAGGGCAACCCCGAGGGCTATCTCTTCCCGGCGACCTATCCGCTCGGCGAGAACCCGACCCCGGAGAAACTGCTGACGGCCATGGTCGACACGGCGAACAAGAAGTTCACCGGCGCGCCGATCGCCGCCGGCGCCCAGCGCAACGCGCTGAACGTCTACCAGGCGGTCACCATCGCCAGCATCGTGCAGGCGGAGGCCGCCGCCAAGGAGGACATGGGCAAGGTGGCCCGGGTGGTCTTCAACCGGCTGGAACGCGGCATGCCGCTGCAGATGGACTCCACCATCAACTACGCCCTGGGCCGTTCCACCCTGGAGACCACCACCAAGGACACCAAGATCGACAGCCCCTACAACTCGTACCAGCGCATGGGGCTGCCGCCCACCCCCATCGACAACCCCGGCGACGAGGCGATGAGTGCCGCGATCAATCCGACACCCGGCGACTGGCTGTACTTCGTCACCGTCAAGCCGGGCGACACCCGTTTCACCGCCGACTACGCCGAGCACCAGCGCAACGTCGCCGAGTTCAACCGCGTCCAGGAGAGCGCCTCGAAGGATGCCCAGGCCAAGTGACGGGGCGGGGCCTCACGCGGCGACCGGCGCCTGTTCGGCCAGCAGCCGCCTGATGTCCCGTACGGCCGCGCGTCCGGCCCGGTTGGCGCCGATGGTGCTGGCCGAGGGACCGTAGCCGACGAGATGGATCCGCGGGTCCGCGACCGCGCGCGTCCCCTCGACACGGATCCCGCCGCCGGCCTCTCGCAGCCGCAGCGGCCTCAGATGCTCGATGGCGGCCCGGAAACCGGTCGCCCACAGGATGACGTCCGCGGCCACTCGCCGCCCGTCGCCCCACTCGACCCCCTCGGGCGTGATCCGGTCGAACATGGGCTGCCGGTCCAGCACCCCCGACTCCAGCCCCGCCCGGATCGCGTCGTTCAGCGGCAAACCGGTCACCGACACCACGCTCTTCGGCGGCAGCCCCTGCCGCACCCGCTCCTCCACCAGCGCCACCGCGGCCCGGCCCGCCTCCTCGTCGAAGGGCCCCTCGCGGAAGACGGGGGGCCGCCTGGTCACCCACGTGGTGGCCGCGGCGTGCGGGGCGATCTCCAGCAGGTGCTGCGTCCCCGAGGCGCCCCCGCCCACCACGACCACGCGCTGCCCGGCGAACTCCTCGGGACCGGCGTACCGCGCCGTGTGCAGGTGGCGCCCCCGGAAGGTCTCCTGGCCCGGATAGCGGGGCCAGAAGGGCCGGTCCCAGGTGCCGGTCGCGTTGATCAGAGCCCGCGTCGACCAGGTTCCCGCCGACGTCTCGACGAGCAGCCGGCCGCCCGTCCCCTCGCGCACCGCACGGACGTCGACGGGCCGCCGTACGCGCAGGTCGAAGGCCCGCTCGTACGCCGCGAAGTACTCACCGACCACCTCGGCGGACGGCCGCGCCGGGTCCGTGCCGGTCAGCTCCATGCCGGGCAGCGAGTGCATGCCGTGCACCTTGCCGTACGTCAGCGACGGCCAGCGGAACTGCCAGGCGCCGCCCGGCGCGGGGGAGTGGTCGACCATCACGAAATCGCGCACCGGCTCGAATCCGGTGCGCCGCAGGTGGTAGGCCGCGGCGAGCCCCGCCTGACCGGCACCGATGACGACGACCTCGACCTCGCGTGTGTTGTTCACGTTTCTACCAACGGAGCGGAGGGTCTCGATCTTCCCCGCCGGCCCGCCGGCCCGTCCAGGGCGATCAGGGGCCCGACGTTCTGCGCCCGGCCCGTCGTGTACGCGAGGATGGGAGACATGCCAGATGCCCTCACCACCCGAGTCCTGAACCTCGCCACCGGCTCGGCGGAGCGCGTCGCCGACATCACCGGTGACTGCGAGTCCTTCCTGCGCGAGGCGGCGGCCGGCCGCGACGGCCTCCTCAACGTCTTCGTCCCGCACGCCACGGCCGGGATCGCGGTCATCGAGACGGGCGCGGGCAGCGACGACGACCTGCTGGCCGCCCTGCACACCCTGCTCCCCGCCGACGACCGCTGGCAGCACCGCCACGGCAGCCCCGGCCACGGTCGGGACCACGTCCTGCCCGCCTTCGTACCCCCGCACGCGACCCTGCCGGTGATCGGCGGGCGCCTGGAACTGGGGACCTGGCAGTCGGTGTGCCTGGTGGACACCAACAAGGACAACCCCGACCGCCAGGTCCGGCTGAGCTTCCTGGGCTGACCCAGGGCGACCGGGACCGTCCTGGGCGCGGCCGCTGATTCTCCTCACGATCTGGCGAGAAGTGCCTGCTCCGGAGTGCGCCGGCTGCCGCGGGTGAAAGCGGCTACGACTTCGCCGTTTGCGACATGCGGCGCGGTGATACCCGGCGGGCGTCGACCTGGAAGGCGCTGCTCGGTGCCTTCTGCCAGAAGATTGAGGAGAGGCGCTATGGCCACAACCGTCAATGACATGCTCCGCACCTACCCCGCCGACCTGGGCGGGGTGGACAGGGAAGCCATGGCCAGGTGCATCGAGGAATGCATTGCCTGCGCACAGGCATGTACCGCGTGCGCGGACGCCTGCCTGTCGGAGGGCATGGTCGGTGACCTGACCAAGTGCATCCGCACGGACATGGACTGCGCCGACGTCTGCAACGCCACCGCGTCGGTCCTGTCACGGCATACCGGCTACGACGCCAACATCACGCGAGCCGTCCTGCAGGCGTGCGCCACTGTCTGCAAAGCGTGCGCCGACGAGTGCGCCGGCCACGCCGACATGCACGAACACTGCCGGGTCTGCGCCGAAGCGTGCCGACGCTGTGAGCAGGCGTGCAACGAACTGCTCGCGAGCCTGGGCTGAGACAACGGCAGCACGGTCGGGTGCGCAGGCAGGCGGCCGGGCTCGTGGCGAGGACGGGACGGAGGACTGGCGGGCGCTGGGCCAAGGATCGTGGCCGGTGTCCATTCAGGATGTGAGCAGACGGAGGCCGAGATCTGCCGCGTCGAGGTCGGCGAGGTCGCTGTTGCGCTCGGCCCACCGGCCGGAGTCGAGGTCGTCGCTGAGGCTTCGCACCGCCCGCTGCTCGGCCTCCGGCCCGACCCTCGTCCACACCGACGACGCACGGCGTACGTGATCCTCCAGATAGGCCTCCGGTCGGCGCCAGCACGCCTCGAACAGGCCGTCGGCGCAGTCCCAAGGGATGGGCACCGGCTCGGCGCGGACGCCGATCGCGTCGGCCATCCCGGCAAGCGGGGGAAATTCCCCGAGGACGGTGGCGAACTCGGGCAGGTAGTCGCGGGTGAGCCAGAACCGGTCCTGCCATCCGGGCTCGTCGGTGTCGAACGTGAGCACCACCACGCGGCGGGCCACGCGCCGCATCTCGCGCAGCCCCGCTATCGGGTCCCCCCAGTGGTGAACGGTGGAGACGGCCATCGCGGCGTCGAAGGAGTGGTCCTCGAACGGCAGGTTCTCCGCGGCGGCGGCCACGCACGGCGCCGCGCCGGCAGGCCGCTGCTCCCGCATGACAGCCGATGGCTCCACCGCGGTCACGTCGCGGTCGGCGGGCTCGTAGGAGCCGGTGCCGGCACCGACGTTCAGCACCGTCCGCGCGTCCCCGAGAGCGTCCCAGATCTGCGCGGCGATGCGAGGCTCGGTACGCCGTGTCGTGGTGTAGGCGCCGCCGATCGCGTCGTACAACCGTGCACCGAGCATCTCCAGTTGTTCCTCCGGTGTCACCTTCAGTCCCTTCGACCGTGCCTCGAGCTCCCTGTCGATGGCCGCCACCATGGCGTCGGCGCGATCACGCCGCTCCAGCACCAGGCCGCGCAGTCGGCGCAGGTGCGCGATCGCGTCGGTCGACGAGTCGCCGACCAACTCCGCGACCTCCCGCAGACCGAAGCCCAGCCGCCGGTAGGCCAGCACCTCCCTGAGCCGCTCCACGTCGCCCGCCGAGTAGGCCCGGTACCCAGCCGCGGTACGCGCCGACGGACGCACGAGCCCGACTTCGTCATAGTGATGCAGCGTGCGGACGCTCACGTCGGCCAGTTCGGCCACGCGTCCCACGGTCCAGTGATCTTCCACGGCTCCGACTATGCAGCCTGACGTCACGTGAGGGTCAAGAGCCCGCAGGGGGAGCGGCTGCCGACCGTCCCTACGGCGAGGTGGACTGCTGCGGGGAGCGGAGCACGAGCAGGGTGATCTCGCTGGGGGCGAAGACGCGGAAAGGCGGGCCCCAGAAGCCGGTGCCGCGGCTGGTGTAGAGGAGGGTACGAGTGCCGTGGTGGCTGAGGCCGGCGAGGGCTGGTTGGTCGAGGCGGACCAAGTGGTGGAAGGGCCAGATCTGACCGCCGTGGGTGTGGCCGGAGAGCTGGAGGTCGATGCCGTGGGCCACCGCGCGGTCGATGAACTTGGGCTGGTGGGCGAGGAGTAGCACGGGGAAGTCGGAGTCGGCGCCGTCAAGGGCTCCGGCGAGGTGGGCGCGGTGACCCGCCAGTCCGGAGGACTCGGCGGTGACGTCGTCGACGCCGGCGACCACGAGCGTGTCACCACCGCGTTCGAGCAGCAGATGGCGGTTGCGCAGCGGCTCCCAGCCCAGCTCGTCCATCAGGTCGACCCAGCCCTGGGCCTCGCTGTAGTACTCGTGGTTGCCGGTGACGTAGACCCGGGCCCGAGTCGCCTGCACGGTGCCCAGTGGGGCGGCCTGGGCGCGACGGCGTTCGGCCGTACCGTCCGCGATGTCGCCGGCGTGGCAGACCAGGTCGGCTTCCAGGGTGTTCACCGTCTCGCAGACCCGTGCCGACCAGCGGGCGCGGTCGAGCGGACCGTAGTGGGTGTCGGTGATCAGTACGACTCGGGTGCCGTCCAACCCCTCTCCCAGACGCGGGAGTCGCACGTCGAGTCGGCGCACGCGTGGCACGCGCCGGGCCTCGGTGTACCCCCAGGCGAGCAGTACGGCGGTTACGCCGAGCACGGCCCAGGTGACCATGCGCGCCCGGTCCTGTCCGTCACCGACGCCGGCCACGGACAGGGCGGGCCGGAGCAGCACGCCGAGCAGAACGGACCAGGTGAACAGGACCCAGATGCTGCCCAGCAGCGTGTCACCTACGATCGCCGCCCGGTCCTGCTGCCGCCGACCGTGGCCGCGCACCATCGCGAGCGGCATACCGATCAGGCCGAGGACGAACAGTGCGGTGCCGATCAGTCCGGCGGGGAGCGGCCAGTGCTGACCGGTATGCAGGAGAACCCAGCACGGCACGGCCCACAGCAGGACGGGGGCGATCAGGGGGACGTAACGCATCACGCGCCGCAGTCGGCTCCGTGGCGCCTCTCGCGCTTCACTGGCGGCGGATCGGGAGTTGCTTGTTTCGGTCACGCTTCCCCTCCTGGGTTTCCTTCGACCCTATGTTCCCGGAGGAAAGCCGCCCGCGGTCGTCCCGGAAGGGGACGACCACGGGCGGCAGGCTGTCCGACCGCCAGGTCCGCTGAGTTTCCTGGGCTCAGGATCAGGCGTCCACCCGGGTCCGTCCCCGGATCACCAGCCGCTTCAGCAGCGGCCACGCCAGCAGCAGCACGATCACCGCGTACACCGTCACCGCGAACGGCGTGTTGACCAGGCCCGTCACGCTGCCGTCGCTGATCTGCAGGGCGCGGCGCAACTGCTGCTCGGCGTTCGGACCGAGGATGACGCCGATGACGGCCGGCAGGATCGGCAGGCCGTAGCGCCGCATGCCGAAGCCGACCAGGCCGATGATCAGCAGGATCACCAGGTCGACGACCTCGCCGCCGACCGCGTACGCGCCGACCGCCGCGAAGAACATGATCCCCGCGTAGAGGTAGGGCCGCGGGATGCGCAGCAGCTTGGCCCACACCGGTGCCAGCGGCAGGTTGAGCGCGAGCAGCAGCACCATGCCGACGAAGAGGGAGGCGATCAGCCCCCACACCAGCTCGGGTTCGCGTTCGAAGAGCAGCGGGCCGGGCTGGATGCCGTACTGCTGGAAGGCGGCCAGCATGACCGCCGCGACCGCCGTCGTCGGCAGGCCCAGGGTCAGCATGGACACCAGCGTGCCCGCCGCCGAGGCCGACGCCGCCGACTCCGGGCCGGCCACGCCCTCGATGGCGCCCTTGCCCCACTCGTCCTTGTTCTTGGACAGGCGCTTCTCCGTGACGTACGACAGGAACGTGGGGATCTCCGCGCCGCCCGCCGGGATGGCGCCGAACGGGAAGCCGATGAACGGGCCGCGCAGCCAGGACTTCCAGGTCCGCTTCACATCGTCCCGGCCGAGCCAGGGAAGGCCCACCGGGATCGGCTCGGCCGCCGCGCGCCGCAGGTGGGCCGCCACCCACAGTGCCTCGCCGATCGCGAACAGGCCGACCGCGACGATCACCACGTCGACGCCGTCCGCGAGTTGCAGCGAACCGAAGGTCAGCCGCTGCTGCCCCGTCATCTGGTCCAGGCCCACCAGGCCGATCGTCAGGCCGATCAGCAGGGAGGCCAGGCCTCTGATGCGCGACGAACCGAGTACCGAGGTCACGGCGATGAACGCCAGCACCATGATGGCGAAGTAGTCCGGCGCGCCGATGTCCACCGCCAGGTCCGCGACCGTCGGCGCCAGCGCCACCAGCAGGATCGTGCCGATCATGCCGCCCGCGAAGTGACCGATGGCGGCGGCCGCCAGCGCCTGGGCGCCGCGCCCCGACTTGGCCATGGGGTTGCCCTCCATGGCCGCGACCACGGCGGCGCTCTCGCCGGGGGTGTTGAGCAGGATCGAGGTGGTCGAACCACCGAACATCGCGCCGTAGTAGATGCCGGCGAACATGATGAACGCGGCGACGGGATCGAGTCCGTACGTCACCGGCAACAGAAGCGCCACCGCCATCGCCGGGCCGATGCCGGGCAGCACACCGATGGCCGTGCCGAGCAGCACACCCAGGGCGGCCCACAGCAGGTTGAGCGGCGTGAGGGCCGTACCGAAGCCGTCCATGAGGGAGTTCAAGGCGTTCATGTCAGAGCACTCCCATCAGCGGACCGCCGGGCAGTGGCACTCCGAGCAACTTGTCGAAGACGATGTAGGTGATCAGGGACAGCACCGCGGCGATCAGCGGATCGCGGTCCAGGCGGCGGCTGCCGAGGGCGAAGGCGGCACCCCAGAAGAGCAGCGCCCCGGCGACCGGGAAGCCGACCGGCTCGATGAGTACGGCCGCGCCGAGGAAGATCCCGGAGAGCAGCAGCACCGTGCGCCAGTCGGCCGGTTCGGACAGGTCGATGTCCTCGCCGCCCTCCGCCTCGCCCCGGCCGCCGCGCAGCACGTCGACGGCGAGCAGCGCGGCGATCACCAGCAGCCCGATGCCGACCGCGATCGGCACGGTCTTGGGGCCCACCGGCCCGCGCTGGGTGATGTCGACGTCCATGGTGAGCGCGTCGGTCAGGACGAGCACACCGAGCGCCATCAGCAGGACGCACACGCCCAGTTCGGAGTGGTCGCGCAGCCACGAGCGCCGCTCGGCCGCCGGGGCCGGGGCCGGGGCCGGGTCGGGCGCCGGGGAGGAGTCGGTCCGCGTCGTCACAGTCCCAGCTCCTTCAGTACCGACACCACACGCTTGTCCTGGGCCTCCAGGAACGCGCCGAACTTGTCACCGGTGAGGAAGGCGTCGTCCCAGCCGTTCTGGTCCAGGGACTTCTTCCATTCCGGAGAGTCGTGCAGCTCCTCGAACAGGCGGGTCAGCTTGTTCCGCTCCGCCTCCGACAGGCCGGGCGGGGCGACGATGCCGCGCCAGTTGGTGAAGTCCACGTCGTAGCCGGACTCCTTCAGCGTCGGCGCGTCCTTCAGGTCGTCGACCCGCTCGGGGCCGGTCACCGCGAGCACCCGCAGCTCGCCGGCCTTGATCTGGTCCAGGTACTCGCCGACACCGGAGACCCCGAACCCGACCTTGTTGCCGAGGATCGAGGCGAGCAGCTCGCCGCCGCCGTCGAAGGGGATGTAGTTGACCGACTTGGGGGAGATCCCGGCGGCCTGCGCCATCAGCATCGGCGCGAGGTGGTCGGGCCCGCCCGGCGACGAACCGCCGCCGACGGGGATCTTGCCCGGGTCCTTCTTCCAGGCGGTGATCAGTTCGTCGATCGTCTTGTACGGCGAGTCCTTGCCGACCACGACGACGTCCTGCTCCTCGGTGAGCCGCGCGATCGGCGTGGTGTCGGCGAGGGTCTTGGGCGCGTGGTTGGAACGGGCGGCGCCCACCACGCCGAGGCCCATGGACATGGCGAGCTTGCCGTTGCCGTGTTCGCTCACCAGCCGGCTCAGACCCACGGTGCCGCCCGCGCCGGGCAGGTTGAACACCTCGATGTTGTGCGTGAGCCCGGCGTCCTCGGCGTTCTTCGCGGCCGTGCGGGCGGTGATGTCGTAGCCGCCGCCCGGCGTGTTGGGAACCATGAAGCGCAGGCCGGGGATCTGCGTGCCGGTCTCGGCGTCGCTGCCCGTGGAGAGCAGCGGCGGTCCCGCGAGCACGAGCACGGCGGCCCCGAGCAGGGCAAGGGGGGTGCGCAGGCGCACGTATGACACCACCTGTCGGTTGGGTAGAGCGGTAAGTGGTAAGGGGCGAGACCCTGTGGGGGGGTGACGTGGGCCACATGGTGCCTGCGGACCGGCGGCCTGTCTTCCTTGCGGAACCAAGGGAGGTTGTGGTCTTTGCGGTCACCGCCGGGCCGCCCGGTGGATCACCGGTACGTCGCCGACGCATCCCCGGTTCATTGCGAAGACAGCACATCTCTTTCCTTCGCCGCAGGTGGGCGCCATGATGGCGAGCCGGCACACCCGCCCGCCCCCGTCAGCCGAGATCGAGTCAGCCGTGGCCCCCACCTTCCGCCGTCAGACCCTCGCGGGCGAGATGCTGGTCCTCCAGCTCGCCATCGTCGTGGTCGTGCTGCTCGCGGTCGCCGCCGTCTCGCTCGCCCAGTCCAAGGCCACCTTCAACCGCGTCGAGGGCCGCCGGGTCACCGCCCTGGCCGAGCAGCTCGCCGCCACGCCCCTGGTCCGCAGCCAGCTGCTGCGCCCCGTGCCGCAGCAGGCCCTCGCCCCGCTGGTGAACTCCACACAGACCCAGTCCGGGGTCACCTCGGTCACGGTGGCCGACGCCGGCGGCCGCGTCGTCAGTTCCACCGACCCCACGCTGATCGGCGGCCGGCTGCCGCGCGGCGAGGGCGCCGCCGAGGGGCGCGGCTGGTCGGGCCCGCTGACGGTGCACGGCAGCCGTGAGCTCGTCGCCCAGGTCCCGGTGCTCGGCGCCACCCGGCAGACCCTCGGCCGGCACCTCGGCACGGTGATGGTCGGCGAGGCCGACCCGACGGTGTGGCAGCGCCTCAGCGGCGCCTCGTCCTACCTCCTCGCCTACCTCGGTATCGCCAGCGGCCTCGGCGTGGCCGGCTCCTGGCTCCTCGCCCGGCGCGTCAAACGGCAGACCCTCGGCCTGGAACCGCGCGAGATCGCCGGGCTCGCCGAGCACCGGGAGGCCATGCTGTACGGCATCGCCGAGGGCGTGGTCGCCCTCGATCCGCAGCACCGGCTGACCCTGGTCAACGAGATGGGCCGGCGTCTGCTCGACCTGCCCGCCGACTGCGTGGGCCAGAGCCTGGACGGCCTCGGCATCGACGGCCGGCTGCGCGACGTCCTGGCCGGGGCCGCGGCGGACGGGGCCGAGCCGCGCGACGAGGTCGTGGTCCGCCACGGCCGGGTCCTGGTGATGAACCGCATGACCGTCACCAAGGACGGCCGCCCGTTCGGCTCGGTCACCACCCTGCGCGACCGCACCGAACTGGCCCGCCTGGAACGGGAGATCGGCTCCTTCCGCAGCACCTCCGAGCTGCTGCGCGCCCAGGCCCACGAGTTCGCCAACCAACTGCACACCATCTCCGGACTCATCCAGATCGGCGAGCAGGACGAGGTGGTGCGCTACATCCGCGCGCTCAACCAGCGCCGCCAGTCCCTGGACGTCACCCTCAGCCGCCGGGTCCGTGACACCGCCGTGGCCGCGCTGCTGACGGCGAAGTCCTCCCTGGCGGCCGAGCGCAGGGTCGCCCTGCGGGTGTCCGACCGCACGGCGCTCGACCGGCTCGCCCCGGAGGACGCCGCGGACGTGGCGACCGTGGTCGGCAACCTCGTAGACAACGCCCTGGACGCCGCGGCGGCGCCCGATGGCGACCACGACGCCTGGGTGGAGGTCGAGCTGCGCCAGGACGCCGCCAGCGTCGAGATCGTGGTCCGCGACTCCGGGCCCGGCGTGGCGCCGGAACTGGCCCGCGAGGTTTTCTCCCACGGCTTCACCACCAAGGCCGCCCGGCAGGGCGAGCGCGGCATCGGTCTGGCGCTGACCAGGCTGGTCTGCGAGCGCCACGGCGGTGAGATCTCGGTGACCAACACCCCCGAGGGTGCCATGTTCACCGCACGCATGACCGTCAGCCACCTCACCGACGCGGTGGCGGAAGGAGCAGCACCATGACGGGTACGAGCGGCACGGCCGACGCGGCCGCCACGACCGCTGTGACGGGGGCGGCGGCCCCCCGGGGCACCGACGCCGCGATCGGCGTGCTCGTGGTCGACGACGACTTCATGGTGGCCCGGGTCCACCGTGCCTTCGTGGAGCGCGTCGAGCCCTTCCGGGTCGTCGGGGTCGCGGGCACCGGGGAGCAGGCGCTCGCCGCCGTCGGGGAACTGCGCCCCGACCTCGTCCTCCTCGACCTGTATCTGCCGGACGTCTTCGGCCTCGACGTCATCCCCCGGCTGCGCGCCGCCGGGCACGACTGCGACGTCATGGTCATCAGCGCGGCCCGGGAGGCCGACGCGGTGCGCGGCGCCGTCCGGCACGGGGTGGTCGACTTCCTGCTCAAACCGTTCGAGTTCGAGGACCTGCGGGTCCGGCTGGAGCGCTACGCCGTCCAGCGGGGCCGGCTGCTCGGCACAGTGGTGCGCAGCCAGGCCGACGTCGACCGCGTACTGGCGGGAGCGTCGCCGGTCCCGGCGCTGCCCAAGGGCATGAGCGTGGAGACCGCCGAGCTGGTCGAACGCACGCTGCGTGCGGCCGACGGCTCCCTGTCCGCCAGTGAGTGCGCGGCCCTGACCGGCGTCTCCCGGGTCAGCGCCCGCCGCTACCTGGAGTACTTCCACACCGTCGGCAGCGCGGAGGTCTCCCTGCGCTACGGGGTGGCGGGCCGCCCCGAACGCCGCTACCGCTTCCGGGGCGCGGTCACCGGCCTGGCGCTCCCGCCCGCAGCGCGTCCATGACGAAGTCCAGGAAACGGGTGGCCCGCGGCTGCCAGTCCTCGCCGGGATCGATCAGCCAGAGACCGCCGATGACGAGGAAGAAGTCGTCCGCTGAGACCCCGGGCCGGATGGTGCCGGCCTCCTCGTTGACGCGGAGCAGGAGCTGGGCCGCGTCCATGACGGGGGTGGGGCGCGGCTTCTCCGGTCCGCCGGGGGCGCTGGTGACCAGCCGGATCGCGTCCGCCAGACCGGCCTTGGTCATCGCGAAGCGGGCGAGGCGGTCCATCCATTCACGCAGGGCCCGCTCGGGTTCCCGCGTGGCCAGCAACTCGGGAGCGGCGTCCGCCACCTGCTGCATCTCGTAGCGGTAGACCTCCAGGACCAGCGCCTCGCGGTGCGGGAAGTTGCGGTAGAAGGTGCCCTGTCCCACGCCCGCCTTCTTGGCGATGCCGCTCAACGGGGCGTCCGCGCAGCGCGTCAGTTCCTCTGTGGCCACTTTCAGGATTCGCTCGCGGTTGCGCTGGGCGTCCGAACGCAGAGGAGTGTCCGGCCTGTCCCTCTTCGGCTGCGGCACTCGTCCTCCTTCCGGGTTCGTGGCCGAATCCCGTCCTTGCTAAGCGGACAACTGTCCGTTACGTTTTCCAGCGAGCGGACAGTTGTCCGGTTGCCGGTCCACTCTAGCGGCGGCCACGGCCGGCGGCCTCCGCCCATCGATGACCCCACCGCCTACAGCCAGTTTTCCCGGTCAACAGACACCAAAGAAGGCTGATCATGGCCCCAGCGCCCTCGTCGACGTCCAGCGCCGTCATTCTGAACATCAACGGCGAGAAGCACCAGCTGACCGTCGACCACCGCACCACCCTGCTCGACGCCCTGCGCGAGCGCCTCGACCTCACCGGTACCAAGAAGGGCTGCGACCAGGGGCAGTGCGGCGCCTGCACCGTCCTGGTCGACGGGCGTCGCACCGTCTCCTGCCTGAACCTCGCCGTCGCCGCCGAGGGACGCGCGATCACCACCATCGAGGGCATGGCCGAGGGCGACCGCCTGCACCCGGTGCAGCAGGCATTCCTCGACCTCGACGGCTACCAGTGCGGCTACTGCACCCCTGGCCAGATCTGCTCGGCGATCGCCCTCATCGAGGAGCACGCGGCCGGCTGGCCCAGCGCCGCCACCGAGGACGTACGGCCCGAGGCCGGACCGCCACCCCTGACCCCGGAGGAGATCCGCGAGCGGATGAGCGGCAACCTGTGCCGGTGCGGCGCCTACGTCTCCATCGTCCAGGCGGTCGCCCGCGCGGCCGAGGCGTACGGCGAGGCGGATACCAAGAGCGCGAAGGAGACGACCGCATGAGGGAGTTCGGATACGAGCGCGCCGACGACGTCTCCGGTGCGGTGGCGCTGCTCGCCGCCGACCCGGACGCCCGCTTCCTCGGCGGCGGCACCAACCTCGTCGACCTGATGAAGACCGGCGTCGAACGCCCCGCCCGGCTCGTCGACGTCCGCGAACTGCCCCTGGACGGCGTCGAGCCGACCGCCGACGGCGGCCTGCGCATCGGCGCGACCGTCACCAACAGCGACCTCGCCGCCCACCCGGAAGTGCGCCGCTCCTACCCGGCGCTGACCCAGGCGGTGCTGGCCGGTGCCTCCGGGCAGCTGCGCAACATGGCCACCGTCGGCGGCAACCTGCTCCAGCGCACCCGCTGCGGCTACTTCACCGACGTGAGCAAGCCGTGCAACAAGCGTGTCCCGGGCAGTGGTTGTCCCGCGATCACGGGTGAGCACCACAACCACGCCATCCTGGGCGCCTCCGACCACTGCGTTGCCGTGCACCCCTCGGACATGGGCGTCGCCCTCGCGGCCTTCGACGCGGTCGTCACCTACGAAACCGCCGACGGTCCGGGCGAGTCGCCGCTCACCGACTTCTACCTCCCCGTCGGCGACACCCCGGACCGGGAGACCGCCCTGCCGCCCGGCGCGCTGATCACCGGCATCACCCTGCCGCCCGCCCCGGTCGCCGCCCGCTCCCGCTACCGCAAGGTGCGCGAGCGCGCCTCGTACGCCTTCGCGATCGGCTCGGTCGCCGCCGCGCTCGACGTCGAGGACGGCGTCGTACGCGACGCGCGGCTGGCCTTCGGCGCGGTCGCCTCCCGGCCCTGGCGGGCCCGCGCGGCCGAGGAGGTGCTGATCGGCCGACCGGCCGACGGGGAGACCTTCGCCGCCGCCGCGGACGCCGAACTCGCGGCCGCCAGGCCGCTGCCCGACAACGGATACAAGGTGACCCTCATGCGCAACCTCGCGGTGGCCGTCCTGACCGAACTCACCGAGGAGGCCGCCCGATGACCACCGCCACGACCGGTCCTACGACGGCGAAGGGCGCCGTCGGCACCGCGCACACGCGCGTGGAGGGCCGCGACAAAGTCACCGGAGCGGCCCGCTACGCCGGCGAGATACCCTTCGCCGACCTCGCGCACGGCTGGCTGGTGCTGTCCACCGTCGCCCGCGGCCGCATCCGCTCCATCGACACCGACCCCGTCCTCGGCATGCCCGGCGTGCTCGCCGTCCTCCACCACGGCAACGCCCCGCGCGTCGACACCGACTACGTGGGCATGCTGGGCATTCCGCCGGACCCGACCGCCGCCGTCTTCCAGAACGACCGGGTGCCGCACGCCGGATGGCCGGTCGCCCTCGTCGTCGCCGGGACGCCCGAGCAGGCGAGGGAGGCCGCCGAGGCCCTCGTCGTCACGTACGACACGGAACCGCACGACATCACGCTCTCCGCCGACCGCCCCGACGCCTACCCGGCCGACGGACACATGCCCGCGGAGACCGAGAAGGGGGACCTGGCGGCCGGCCTCGCGGCGTCCGCCGTCGTGGTGGACGAGGAGTACACCACCCCCGAAGAGCACCACAGCATGATGGAGCCGCACGCGGCCACCGCCCTGTGGGACGGCGGCCGGCTGGAGGTCGTCGACTCCAACCAGGGCACCACCTGGGTCCAGGACGAACTGGCGAAGATGTTCTCCCTCGACGAGTCCGCGGTGCGGGTGCGCTCCGAACACGTCGGCGGCGGCTTCGGCAGCAAGGGCCTGCGCGCCCACCAGGTGTCCGCGGTGATGGCCGCGACCGTGCTGCACCGGCCGGTGCGCGTGGTCATGACCCGTCGTCAGATGTTCTCGCTGGCCGGATACCGCAGCCCCACCACCCAGCGCGTGCGGCTCGGCGCCGGCGCCGACGGCCGGCTGCGCGCACTGGAACACCGCTCGCTGAACCAGACGTCGACCGTCTACGAGTTCGTCGAGCCCGGCGCCGGTGTCGCCAGGGTGATGTACGACGCCGACGCCCACCGCACGGCCAACCACGTCGTACGGCTCGACGTGCCGTCCCCGACGTTCATGCGCGCGCCGGGTGAGGCGCCGGGGTCCTTCGCGATCGAGTCGGCGTTCGACGAACTCGCCGAGCGCTGCGGCGTCGACCCGATCGACCTGCGCCTGCGCAACGAGCCGGAGGTCGGCCCGGTCTCCGGACTGCCGTTCAGCGGCCGCAACCTGGCCGCCTGCTTCAACGAGGGAGCGCGCCGCTTCGGCTGGGCGGAGCGCGATCCGCGTCCCGGGGTGCGCCGCGACGGGCGCTGGCTGCTGGGCACCGGCACGGCCGCGGCGTCCTTCCAAGCGGGCGCGGGCCCGTCCACCGCTCTCGTGACCGCGGAGGCCGACGGCACCTTCACGGTGCGGATCGCCGCCGCCGACATCGGCACCGGCGCCCGTACCGCGCTCACCCTGGTGGCCGCCGACGCGCTGGACGTCACGCCCGAGCAGGTCCGGGTCCGCATCGGGGACAGCGACTTCGGACCGGCGATGATCGCGGGCGGATCGATGGGCACCCGCTCCTGGGCGTGGGCGATCACCGAGGCGGCCCGCGAACTGCGGGAACGGCTCGCCCTGGGCACGAGCATCCCGCCGGAGGGCATCACCGTACGCTCCGACACCACCGCGGCCCTCGGCGCCCTCGCGCAGAAGGAACGGCACTCCTTCGGCGCGCAGTTCGCCGAGGTCGCCGTGGACACCGCCACCGGCGAGGTACGGGTGCGCCGCATGCTCGGCATCTTCGCGGCGGGCCGGATCGTCAACCCGCTCACCGCCCGCAACCAGCTCGTCGGCGGCATGGTCTGGGGCATCTCCATGGCCCTGCACGAGGAGGCGGTCCGGGACCGGGCGAGCGGCGGCCTCTACGGCCCCGACCTCGCCGGCTACCACGTCGCCACGCACGCCGACGTCCCGGACGTCCAGGCGGACTGGGTGGACGACCCCGACCCGGACGACCCGGTCGGCATCAAGGGCGTCGGCGAGATCGGCATCGTGGGCGCGGCGGCGGCCGTCGCCAACGCCGTCTGGCACGCGACCGGCGTACGCCATCGGAGCCTGCCGATCCGGCCCGACCGCGTGCTGTCGGCCACGGTGCCCGCGGTCGGGGGCGGGACGGATGCTTGACATCGCCGGCGAGCTGAACCGCTGGCTCGCCGAGGGCCGGGAGTTCGCCGTCGCCACCGTCGTCTCCGTCGGCGGCAGCGCACCGCGCGGGCCCGGCGCCGCCCTCGCCGTCGACGGCGAGGGCACGGTGATCGGCTCGGTCTCAGGCGGCTGCGTGGAGGGCGCGGTGTACGAGCTGTGCTCCGACGCCCTCCGGAGCGGCGAGACGGTGCGCGAACGGTTCGGCTACAGCGACGAGGACGCCTTCGCGGTCGGGCTGACCTGCGGCGGGATCATCGACATGATGATCACGCCGGTGGGCGCGGACTCGCCCTCGCGGGAGGTGTTCCGGGCGGCCCTGTCGACCGCCGCCGAGGGCGGTACCGCGGCCCTCGCCCGGGTCGTCCAGGGCCCGTCGGAACTCCTCGGCCGGGCCCTGCTCGTCCACCCCGACGGCTCGTACGAGGGCGGTCTCGGCGGCCACCGGGACCTGGACCGCACGGCGGTGGCCGAGGCCGGGGCCCTGCTGGACGCAGGCCGCACCGGCACGGTCGGTCTCTCGGAGGACGGTTCGCACTGCCCCGGCGGGCTCACGCTGCTCGTCGAGTCGAGCGTGCCGCCGCCCCGCATGATCGTCTTCGGTGCGGTCGACTTCGCGGCGGCACTGGTGCGGGCCGGCAAGTTCCTCGGCCATCACGTGACCGTGTGCGACGCCCGGCCCGTCTTCGCCACGCCGGCCCGCTTCCCCGAGGCCGACGAGGTCGTGGTCGACTGGCCGCACCGCTACCTGCGGAGCACGCCGACCGACGGGCGCACGGTGCTGTGCGTACTCACCCACGACGCCAGGTTCGACGTACCGCTGCTGACGGAGGCCCTGCGGATGCCGGTCGCGTTCGTCGGCGCGATGGGCTCGCGCCGCACCCACGAGGACCGCGACCGGCGGCTGCGCGAGGCGGGCCTGACCGAGCGCGAGCTGTCCCGGCTCCGCTCACCGATCGGCCTGGACCTCGGCGCCCGGACGCCCGAGGAGACCGCGCTCTCCATCGCCGCGGAGATCGTCGCCTCCCGACGCGGCGGAACGGGCGTGCCACTGACGGGCGGGGCGGCGCCGATCCACCGGGATCTGGCTGGGGCGGCCGCCTGACGGGCTTGGCCGGGGGCGGCTGCCTGACGGGCTGGCTGAGGGCGGCTGCTTGACGGGTCCGGCTTGGGGCGGCGACCTGACGGGCCTGGCTGGGGGCGGCTGCGTGACGAGCCTGGCTGGGGCGGCCGCCTGACGGGCTTGGCTGGGTGCGGCGACCTGATGGGCTGGCTGAGGGCGGCTGCGTGACGGGCCTGGCTTGGGGCGGCGACCTGACGGGCCTGGCTGGGGGCGGCTGCGTGACGGGCCCGGCTGGAGCGGCTGCCTGACGGACCCGGCCGGGGCGACTGCCTGGGCAGGGGCGTGGCTGGGGGCGGCTGTGGAGGTGGGCCGGCGGTCGGCTGCCGTGCCCCGCGCGCGTGGCAGGAGCCGGAGGCGACGGGTTCGGCTCGGCCGGCTGCCTCCGGGCTGCCTGCCGGGGGCCCGCCGGAGCCCGGCCGGGCCCCGGCCCGACGCGGGTTCCTCGGGGCGATCGCCCCGCACGGATCGGCCGGGGCGGGCGCCCGGAGGGTCAGGGCAGCGCCGACTCGCCGGCCAGGCGGACGGCGCACTCCAGCATCATCGCGTGCACGAAGGCCTGCGGGAGATTGCCGCGCAGCTGCCGCTGGCGTACGTCGTACTCCTCGGCGAACAGCCCGGGCGGTCCGCAGGCCGCCCGGGTGCGCTCGAACCAGCGGAACGCGTTGGTCCGGTCGCCGACCCGGTGCGTGGCGAGCGCCATCGTGAAGCCGCAGAGCAGGAAGGCCCCCTCGGCGTCACCGAGCGGCTCCCCGGGGTGTTCGAAGCGGTACAGGTACCCGTCCTCGGCCAGCCGGGACTCGATGTACGCGCGGGTGGCCGCACCGTCGTCGTCCCCGAACGCGCAGCCGCGGGCCATCGGCACGAGCAGCGCGGCCTCGGGCCCGTCGTCGTCGGCGGCCCGCCGCCAGCGGCCGTGGGCGCCCAGGCACCGGCGCCGGGTCTCCCGCAGCACGGTGTCGGCGAGCGCGGTGCAACGTTGCCCCGCCGCCCCGGGCAGCACCTCCGCCATCCGCCGCAGACCGCACACCACGCTCAGCCGCGAGTGGGTCCACCACCGGTCCTCCAGCTCCCACAGCCCGGCGTCCGGCTTCAGCCACTGCCGCTCCACGACGTCCACCGCGACGGCGGCGGCACGTTCCGCGTCCTCGGTCAGCCGGTCGTGCGCGGCGGCCGCGGCGAAGAGCTGCAGCGCCTCGCCGAAGGTGTCCAGCTGAAACTGGGTGCCCGCGTCGTTGCCGACGTGGTCGGTGCCGCCGGGATAGCCGGGCAGCCGCAGCGAGCGTTCCCCGCCGACCGGCAGCCCGTCGACCGTGTAGGCGGGGCGGACCTTGTCACCGTCCTCGAGAATGCGCTCGGCGACGAAGCGCACGGCGTCGTCGACCAAGGGGTGCGGGCCGTGCGCGGCGACCGCGAGACCGGCGTAGCACTGGTCGCGGAGCCACGCGTAGCGGTAGTCGTAGTTGCGTCCGCTGTTGGCCCGTTCCGGCAAGGACGTGGTGGCGGCGGCGACCATGCCGCCGGAGACGCTGGTCAGCCCGCGCAGTACGGCGTACGCGTGCCGGGCGTCGCGCGGCGCGACCAGCCGCGAGCAGTCCGGGACGGCCCGCTGCCACTCGCGTTCCGTGGACCGCCACAGCGCGTCGGCGTCGAGCGGTCCGGTCTCCCGCCCCGCGGCCAGCTCCAGCACCAGGTCGTGGGTCTCGCCCTCGCGCAGCCGGAACTCGCCGCACAGCCCACCGCCGGTCCGCCAGACCGCCTCCGGCGCCCCGGCGAGCCGCATCCGCAGCCCTTCCGCCTCGGCGGTCCACACTCCGTGCTCCTGCCGGGGGTCGCGCAGCCGGCCGTTCCCGAAGCCGGGCCTCGGGTCCAGATCCAGGCACAGCCGTGCCTCGCCCCGCTTCACCCGCATCCGGCGCAACAGGACGAGCCGGTCGGTGCGGGCCGGCAGGGCGAGCGCCTCACGGCACTCGATCACGCACTCGGAGGTCACCCACCGGCTGGTCCGGATCAGCGTGCCCTCCTCGTAGGAGCCGCCCCAGACGTGCCAGGGGTCGGCCGGCTCCACGTTGAAGTGCCCGGCCCCGCCGATGAGCGCCGCGAACACCGCGTCGTCGTGCCACCGCGGGGCGCACAGCCAGACGATCCGGCCCCGGGGGTCCAGGACCGCCCCGCGCTCGCCGTCGGCGAGCACCGCGTACTCGCGCAGGGCCCAGGGAGGACACGACGGGTCCGGCGCCGCCGTGCGCTGATCGTCGCCGTCCTTCATGACGCTACGGCTATCCCGGCGCCAGTGACCGAAACGGTGACGCTCCCGACGTCACCGGAACGCACGCCGACCGCCCGTTCACCGGGCCCGTTGCCCCGGCCCGCTCACCGCACCGCACCCGGCCCCCGCCCCGCCCGTTCACCGCGCTCGCGCTCGCGCCCGAGCCCGACCCCCGCGCTCGTGCCCGACCCCGCGCTCGCTCCTCCCACCGCCCCGCTCCTCCGCCCCGATCACCCCGTGCTCGCCCAGCGGCCCCACCGCCCACCCCGCCTCGCGGCAGTCGCGCACGATGTCGGGCAGGGCACCGAGGGCGGCCCGCCAGCTGCCCGGGGCGGAGACGTGGTCGGTGTCGTGGAGCAGGATCGTGCCGCCCCCACGCAGGTCCGCCGCGACGGTCGCCCGTACCGAGGCGGGCGTGGCGTCCTGCCGCCAGTCCTTGCCCCACGCCGTCCACAGCACCGGCCGCGTCCCGGCCCGGCGGGCGGCGGCCCAGCGCCCGGAGGTGAGGATGCCGTAGGGCGGGCGGTACCAGCGTGGGACGCGTCCGGCGACCTCGCCCACCGCGTGGACGGCACGCGTCAGCCCGCGCGCGTCCCGCGCCGGCGACGGCAGCCAGGGGCGGTCGTGCGACCAGCCGTGGACGGCGAGTTCGTGCCCCCGCCGGGCCAGTTCCAGGGCCGTCTCCGGGTGGCGTACGACGTTCTCGCCCAGGACGAAGAACGTGGCGCGTACGCCGAGCGCGTCCAGTACGTCGAGGAAGTGCGGTGTGGACGCCGGATCCGGGCCGTCGTCGAAGGTGAGGGCGATGTGGTCGGGGCGGCCCTGTCCGGCCAGGCCCGGGAACCGGCGTCGGCGCAGCTCCGGCAGCCAGGTCGCGGCCGGACCGATGTGGGCCAGCGCGGCGGCGACGACGACCGGCGCGACGGCGGACGCCGCCGGTCCTGCATGGAACCCTGCACGCATCCGTGTGTCTCCCGTACTCCCGTGTCTCCCGCCCCGTTCCGCGGTTCCGCGCGGCTCGGTCATGGCCCCTGCTGTTCCTGCTCCCGCCTGCCCGACTCCGGCCCGTCCCGTGCCGCGGGCGCCGTGTCCCACGCGCCGTGGACCGACGGCGCGCGGGCCAGCCCGACACTGCCGAGCCCGATCAGCGCCACGCCGATCAGCTCCGGCAGCACCCTCACCCCGAGGGCGATCTGTTCGCCGAACAGTGCCCAGCCCAGGGCGACGCTGGTCAGCGCGTCGCCGAGGGTCAGTGCCGGTTGCGACGCCGCGAGCGTCCCCGCCCGCAACGCGCTCTGCAACAGCAGGAAGCTGATCACCCCGACCACCGCCGTGGCGTACGGCGGCCACTGGGTCAGGACGGCGCCCACCCCCTGGGGGAGCCGCCCGGTGACCTCCTTCAGCAGCCCCGCCGTACCGCCGAACGCCACCGCGGACGCCGACCCGAACAGGGCGGCACGGGGCGCGCCCCGGACCAGGCCGGCGATCGAGGCGAGGGCCGTCACCACGACGAACAGCGCCAGACCGGCCCAGCCCCACCGGCCGGGAGTCGCGGTGTCATGGCCGGCCGACGGCGCGGCGGCGCCCAGGAACAGCGCGAGCCCCACCGCCAGGGCCACGAAGGCCAGCCAGGTCCGCAGGTCGGGACGCCGGTGGAAGACCACGCTCCCGACCATCAGGGTGAACAGCAGTTCGGTGGCCATCAGCGGCTGGACCACGGCCAGGCTCCCCACCGCCAGCGCCGCCCCCTGCAGCACCGTCGTCAGGGCGAGCAGCGCCGCGCCGCCCACCCAGTACGGGTCGCGCACCAGCCGCAGCAGCGAGCGCACCACCGTGTGGACGGCGCCCGCCCGCTCCTCGTCCTGCGCCGCGGCCCGGCGCTGCAGTACCGACGCCGCCGCGTTGGACAGCGCCGCGCACAGGGCCAGGACGACGGTGAGGACACTCACCGCCGCGCGCTCCCGCTCATCCCGATCTCATCCGAACCGGGCGGCCAGTCGTCGGTACAGCCCTGGAGCCGCGCCCCGCACCCGGCACGGCAGCCGCAGCCAGCCGGGCACGTAGACCTCGTCCCGGCCCCGCACCACCGCCGTCCGTACCGCGTCGGCCACGCGCTCGGCGGGCACCGGACGCGGCCTGGACCGGAGGTAGGGAGTGCCCCGGCGCTCGAAGAACGGTGTGTCGACGACACCGGGCACCACGTGCGTGACCCCCACGCCGGTTCCCCGCAGCTCGTAGCGCAGGGCGTCCGCGAAGGCGCCGACCGCGGCCTTGGCGGCCGAGTACACGGCCTCGTCGCGCACCGCCACGCTCCCCGCCAGAGACCCGACGAGGACCACCCGCCCCGCTCCGGCCGCCACCATGCCCGGCAGTACCAGTCGCACCAGCCGCAGTGTGGCCAGCACGTTGATGTCGAGCACCTCGTCGATGGTGTGCGGGGGCATGTCCAGGAACTCCCCGGCCCAGCCGATCCCGGCACCTGCCACCAGGAGGTCCACCGGACCCACGGTGGCCAGCGTGAAGTCGGCGAGCTGCCGGTCGGCGCCCGGCATGGTGAGGTCCGCGGCGAAGGCGGTGGCCGCGGTGTCCTCGGCGACCTCGCGCAGCCGGGACGGATCGCGTCCGTTGAGCACCAGCCGCCAGCCGCCCTCGTCACTCAGCCGTCGGGCCAGGGCCGCGCCGATGCCCGAGGACGCGCCCGTCACGAGTGCCGTGCGCGTCCGCGTGCTCCGGGCACCGACGGGCTCACGCCGGGTCCTGGCGTGGTCCGCGTCGGGCGCGACGACCTGCGGTCCGGGGGCGGACCGGGGGCGGGAGAACGCATGGACCATGGAGACCACCTTGGCTCGGGGCGGACACCGGGGAGAGACCGACCGGACGGTCGGGCTCCGGCGTTCGACCGGACGGGCGGTCACGGAGTATCCCTGGCGGAACGCCCGAAACGCCCGCTTGTGTTGTGGTTTGGGGGATGCCGGACGGGCAACTTGGAGCGCCGTGCATCCTCGCAGCTCAGCAACGCCCCGCCGGCCCGTGACCAGGTCCACTCCCGGGGACGGCAGACGTCTGCTGGTGGTCAGCGCGAGCATGGGCGCCGGGCACGACACGGTTGCCGCCGAACTCGTCCGCCGAGCGCGGGAGCGCGGTGACGACGCCCTCGTCGTCGACGTTCTCGCGCTGCTGCCGCTCGGGCTGGGCAGTGCGCTGCGGCACTTCTACCGCGGCTCGGTACGCCACTTCCCGTGGGCGTACGCCGCCCTGTACCGCCTGTTCCTGCGCCCCGGCGCCGGTCGCCGCCCCGGCGGCACGCCCCTGGCCCGGCTCGCCGGGGGCCGGCTACGCGAGCTGGCCGAGAGCTCGGGCGCGGACGTGGTCGTCCCCGTCTTCCATCTCGGCGCCCAGCTGACCGGCCATCTCCGCGCACGGGGGCTGCTGCCGGTGCCCAGCGTCGTCCTCGTGATCGACTTCGCCGTTCACCGGCAGTGGCTCCACCCCGGCAACGACCACCACCTGTGTCTCACGGAGCAAGCGGCGCGCGAGGTGCGGGCGAGCACCGGCGCGCCCGCGTGGACGTGCGGTCCGGTCGTGGCACCGGAGTTCTTCGCCGACGCGCCCGACGCGCCCGACGCGCCCGACGCGCCCGACGCCCCTGGAGCGGCCGGGTGGCGGGGGCTGTTCGACCGTCTCGGTCCCGGGCGGCCCGCCGTGGTGCTGTCCGCGGGTGCCTGGGGAGTGGGCTCCCACCTGGACGTCACCGTCCGGCTCCTGACGGACCACGGCTTCCTGCCGGTCGTGCTCTGCGGGGACAACGAACGGCTGCGCCGTGACCTGTCCGGCACACCGGGTGTGGTCGCGCTGGGCTGGGTGACGGACATGCCCGGCCTGCTGCGCGCCGCCCGCGCCCTGGTCGACAACGCCGCCGGCCAGACCGCCGTACAGGCGCTGGCCGCCGGACTGCCGGTCGTGGGATACCGCCCGATACCGGGACACGGCGCGGACGGTGTCCGGCGGATGGCCGCGCTGGGCGTGTCGGACGTCGCCGAGGACGGGACCGGGCTGCTCGACGCGCTGCGGCGGCTCACCGCCCCGGGGCCGGCCCGGCGGGAGCGGATCGCCGCCGGACGCGCGTTGTT
Source organism: Streptomyces sp. BB1-1-1 (assembly GCF_031597775.1). NCBI lineage: Bacteria > Bacillati > Actinomycetota > Actinomycetes > Kitasatosporales > Streptomycetaceae > Streptomyces > Streptomyces sp. BB1-1-1. Next base: position 7,410,226 of record NZ_CP134203.1, read on the forward strand.
CACGGACGACGCGGTGGCCCGGGCGTGCGCCCTCGCCGACGCCGGGCGCGCACGCCGGTGAGACCGCGCACGCCGGTGAGTCCGCGCCCGTTTCCCCGGCCCGGCCGGTGGTCACCCGGCCCGAATCGTGAACCGGCCGAAGGAGGCGACGCCGTGCGGCTCGACGAATTCCTGACCCTGGTCCGCGACCGCGGCGAGTACCACAGCGAGGAGGAGGCCGAGCAGGTCAGTACGGCCGTCCTGTGGGTGATCGCGTCCTGTGTCGACCCGGAGGAGGCCGCGGGCCTGGCCGCCGACCTGCCCGCGCCCTTGGACGACGCGCTGCGCCTGGAGCGCGGGCGCCCCGAGTCCTTCGGCCGGGAGGAGTTCCTGCGGCGGGTGGCGCAGCAGACCGGCGCCCGGCCGCGCACCGCGGAATGGGACGCGGGCGCGGTGCTCTCCACCCTCACCGAAGCGGTACCCGGCGAACGCGTCGACCGTCTCCTGGCCCACCTGCCCGCGGACTGCGCCGACCTCTTCGGCGGGCCGGCGCCGTACTGAGAGCGGCCCGCGCGCACGCGTTGCAGACGGCCGGAAGCGGGCACCCGGTCCCGGCCGAAGAGGCGGTACCCGTACAGGAGGCATGCATGACGGACGGCGAGCAGCGACACGACGGACACCCCGACGAACAACGCGACGGACGCCCCGACGTCCGTTACGACGCCGAGGACAACACACCCCTCGGGGGATACGCGGCGCTCGCGACGACCTTCGCGGCGGGCGCCGGAGTGTTCGCCGTGACCGCGTGGCGCCGTGGGCTGCGACTGCCCGAGACCGTCCCGGCCTGGGACGTGGCGCTGCTGGGCGCGGCGACGTTCAAGGCGTCCCGGCTGCTGACCAAGGACAAGGTCACCAGCTTCCTGCGGGCACCGTTCACCCACCGCGAGCGCGAGAGCAACGCCAACGAGGTGATGGACGCGCCGCGCGGGACGGGGCTGCGCCGCGCCGTCGGCGACCTGGTGTCCTGCCCGTTCTGCACCTCCGCCTGGGTGGCCGGCGGGCTCGTCGGCACCTACGCCGTCGCACCGCGGGCCGCCCGGCTGCTGTGCGCGGGCCTGAGCGCCGTCGCCGTGTCGGACTGGCTGCAGTACGCGTGGAGCGTGACGGAACAGAAGGCCGAGGAATGACCGAGGGATGACAGAGGTGGACAGGCAGTGGGGAGCGCGGACACGCGACCGCGCCCGCCGGGACGGTCAGTCGCGCTCCGCCTGTTCGGCCCGCTCCGCCCGCTCGGCGTGCAGCTGCTTCACGCGGGCCGCCTCCTTGCGGACGTCGGCCTGGACGGTCTGCTCCCGCTCCAGCCACTGAGGGCGCTCCTGCTTCAGCGCCTCGATCTGCTCCGTGGTGAGCGGCTCCGCGACCCCGCCCCGGTGCAGACCCGCGATGGAGACACCCAGCTTGGCCGCGACCACCGGCCGCGGGTGCGGACCGTCGCGCCGCAGATCCCGCAGCCACTCCGGCGGGTCGGTCTGGAGCGCGTTGAGCTCGGCGCGCGTGACGACGCCCTCTTGGAACTCGGTGGGTGTGGCCTCGAGGTACACACCCAGCTTCTTCGCCGCGGTCGCGGGCTTCATGGTCTGGGTGTTCTGGTGCGACGTCATGGTGTCAAGGGTATCGAGCGTCTGCGCGACCGCCGACCACGCCGGGTGGCCTCGGACCCGACCACGCCCGGTAACCTGGCCGGGTGACAGGCTCGGAAGAACCCCCCTCGTTCCGGCTCGCGTACGTCCCGGGGGTGACGCCCGACAAGTGGGTGCGCATCTGGAACGAGCGGCTGCCCGACGTCCCGCTGTCCCTGACCCAGGTCGCCCCCGCCGAGGCGGGCGGCGTGCTGCTGGGCGGCGACGCCGACGCCGGGCTGGTGCGGCTGCCCGTCGACCGGGCCGTCCTCAGCGCGATCCCCCTCTACACCGAGACGACGGTGGTGGTGATCCCCAAGGACCACCTCGTCACCGCGGCCGACGAGGTGGCCGTGGAGGACCTGGCCGACGAGATCGTGCTGCACCCCATGGACGACGTCCTCGGCTGGGAGCGGCTGCCGGGCCGGCCCGCCCTGGAGCGTCCGGCCACCACGGCGGACGCCGTCGAGCTGGTGGCGGCCGGGATCGGTGTGCTGCTGATGCCCCTGTCGCTGGCCCGCCTGCACCACCGCAAGGACCTCACCTACCGGACGGTCACGGACGCCCCCGAGTCGAGCGTGGCGCTGTCCTGGCCCGAGGACGCGCACACGGACCGGGTGGAGGCCTTCATCGGAATCGTCCGGGGCCGGACGGTCAACAGCACCCGCGGCCGACAGCCGGCCCCGGCGAAGGGCGGGAGCACCGAAACGGCCCCCGCGCGGCGCAAACCGCCGGCCGGAAAGCAGACCGGCGGCGCCCGGCGCGACGCCGGCGGCAGCACCAGGACCGGCGGCAAGGGCGGTGGCAGGGGCGGCGGCAGGGGCGGCGGGGCCAAGAGCGCCGGTACCAAGAGCGGCAGGCGCGGCAAACCCCGCCGCGGTTGACGCGGCCGGCGCCCCCGGGCGTCGGCGAACCGTCAGCGGACCGTCGGACTGGGCGTCGGCGCCGAGGTGTTGACCTCCAGCCCCGGCGGCGCGGTGAGGGACAGCACCGGCTCGCCCGGCTGTGGCGCCGGCGGCGTGAGCTGCACCTTGGGCAGGCTCGGTGGGGCCGACTGCTGGAAGTTCACCTGGTCGAAGTTGACCAGGCCGGTCTTCTCCAGCACGGTGATGTGGTCCAGCACGGTGTCGTTGGCCTGATCGGCCAGCTGCCTCACCAGGCTGTTCTTGGTGTTGGCGCGGATCTTGGCGATGGCCGGGAAGATCTGGCCGTGCGTGATGCGCATGATGTTGACCGCGGTGGTGTCGAACTGCTTGCCCGTGGTCCCGTCCACGGTCGAAACGAACTGCTGCTGCTGCGGTGAGGCCAGGTTGGGCAGGGTGATGCCCAGCTCGGGCGCGATCTTGCGGCAGGTCGCGTCGAGCCGGGCATGCCCGACGACCAGGTGCTCGCCGGCCTCCACCATCTCCGGTGTCGAGCCCCGCTCCATCGCCATCAGCCCCAGGGGGTGCTCCCACAGCCCGGCGGCCCGGACCTTCACCACGAAGTCCCGGTCGGCCTCGGTGAGCGGCCCGTACACCGTGTTGGTGATGACACGGTCCTGGGTACTGGCCGTGTTCCGCACCCCGAGCATGGTCGGGTAGGCGAGGGCGGTGAGGGTGAGGACCAGGGCACCGGCCACGAAGGCGGTCCCTGCCGTGGTGCGCGTGATGCGCATCGTGCCTCCTGGGGCAAGACAGGCTCGGACACCAGGTGGTACGGATGCGGACGCCCGACCGATCACTTCCGCGGGTAAAAACTTGCCCCCGTCGGACCCTTCAGTCCGTCGGTCCCTTCAGGCCGACAGCCCGCGCACGACTAGTCCGCGTACGACGCCCTCCGCGCGGTCCGTACCACCCGCTCGCCCTCGTCGCCCCCGAGCAGCCCTGCCTCCACCCACGCGTCCACCGTGGACCGCACGTGCGTCACCAGCGCGCCCTTGTCGCGGAACGGAGCCTTTGCCCAGATCTCGTCCAGCAGCGAGGTGCCGTCGTCCTTCGCCGGGTTGGCGACGCCGGAGTCGGTGCCGCCGAGGACCACCCGGGGTTCCGAGCGCCGGAAGTAGGCGTGCGTCGGATCCTCCGTCCCCTCGGCGAACGGCGCCCACTCGGTTCCGTCCAGCGTGTAGTGGAGCGGTTCGCCGGACACGGGGGTCAGCGTGGGCAGCAGGTCGCCGGAGAGACCCGCGTTGCCGTACAGGCCGCACTCCAGGTGATCGGTGTTCGGGTCGCGGCCGACCAGGTTGACCGGACCGTAGAACAGGGCCTGCAGTGACGGGTCGTCGAGGGCCTTCTCCACCCGCAGCCGGAAGGGCACCCGGATACGCACGGTGTCGCCCCGGCGCCAGGTCCGGGACACGGTGAAGTAGCTCCCCGGCGTCGGAGTCCCCGGCACGGCGCGCCCGTTGACGGTGACGCGGAAACCCGCCGTGGCCCACGACGGCACCCGCAGCCGTAGCGCGAACGACGCACCGCCGCCGCCGATGACGAGCGTGCTGCCCTGCTCCCGGGGGTAGTCCGTGGTCTGGGCGACGGTGACCCCCCGCTCGGCCCAGGTCAGGGTGGAGCGGGTGTAGAGGTTGACGTACAGGGCGCTGCCGTCGGCCGCGGCGAAGTACACCGAGTCCTGGTACTTGGTGGCGCTCTCCATCCCGGTGCCCTCGCAGCAGGTCGTGCCCTGCTTGGGGGTGTAGTCGCGCACATGGCCGGGCGTCAGCCCGACGAAGTAGGTGACGAGCGGCTTCTCCGCGTCCGGCCGGTCCTGCTTGGAGCCGAGGACCTGGTTGTACAGGGCCCGCTCGTAGTAGTCCATGTACGCCGGATCCTGGTCGTGGAAGAACAGCGTCCGGCTCAGCTTGAGCATGTTGTACGCGCAGCAGCTCTCGGCCGTGGTGGCCCCGATCGTGCCCGCGATCACGTCCCGGCCCTTCCAGAACTCGCCGGTGCTGGTGCCGCCGATGGCGTACATGCGGTGCGGCACGACCATGCCCCAGAAGTTCCTCGCCGCGGTGAGGTAGCGCTCCTCGCCCGTCTCGTCGTACAGCCGCACCAGTCCGGTGAAGATCGGTATGTGCTGGTTGGCGTGCAGGCCGTCGAGGAGGTCGGTGTTCGCGGCGCAGGCGTCGATCAGCCGGTCGAGGTCGAACAGGCGGGCCAGCGCGAGGTGCTCCGCCTCGCCGGTGACGGCGTGCAGATCGCAGATCGCCTCGACGATGCCGCCGAACTCCCCGCTGGAGAAGATGCCCCACATCCGCTGCAGCGTGGCCGCGGGCAGCTTCGACAGCCGGGAGTACATCCAGTCGCACATGCCGGACGCGAGGTCCAGTGCCCGTTCGTCGCCGGTGGCGAGGTGGGCGTCCAGCAGCCCGCGGAGGATCTTGTGCGCCGTGTAGTACGGCGCCCAGACCTTGGTGTAGTCGCTGCCGGTCATCGACTCCAGGTCGATGAACTGCGTCTCCGGGTAGGCCGCCAGGAACCCCTGGTGGCTGGGCGCGCCCCAGGTGCGGCGCAGTGTGGCCGTCAGCCCCCGGCCGGAGGCGTCGGCGAACGTACCGCCGGCGGTCTCCTCGAAGGCGTACGACGCCAGGTCGCCCCGGCCCGCCGGTGTCTCGACCGCGCGGCGCTCCCGCAACGCGCCGATCTCGGCGGCGCTCAGGGCGCGGGACCAGATGTCGAACTCGTCGAAGGCGCCCGCGAAGACGGGGTCCGCGGGGTAGTGCGAGCGGCCCAGCCAGTGGTGGGCGAGCGGGCCGAGGGCCGCCGGGGTCAGGGTCATGGCCGTGTTCCGGGCCACGGCGGTGCCGTCGATGTAGAGGGTGCCGGTGCCGTCCGCGAGGGTCACGGCCAGGTGACTCCACTCGTCCAGGGGCAGCGCGGCCGTGCCGTCGAGGCCCTGCTCGCCCGCGGCACCGCTGACGGTGAGGGCGAAGCGCGGTACGCCGTCGGCGTTGCGGGCGGCGAGGTAGAGGTAGCGGTGTGTGTCGTCGCCGAAGTCGAGGACGCGGGCCCAGGCGCCGTCGTGGGTGGGTTTGACCCAGGCGGCCAGCGTGATCGCCGGGGTGTCGCCGAGGACACCGGCGGGCAGGTCGACGTACTGGTGGGAGCCGCGCACGTTCTCGGCGGCGGTGCCGAAGCGGCCCTGCGTGCTCAGCACGGCGGGGTCGTGGCGCAGGTCCTCGCGCACCTCGGTCAGCGCGCCGACCATGGTGCCGATCCGCTCGGCGAAGATCCGTTCCCCGGTGCCGCGGTACGCCTGGGACAGCATGGTCAGGAAGTGGCCGGTGTAGTGACCGCGCAGGTTGCCGTTGGCCTCGCCGTCCAGGCCCTCCCAGCCGCCGGGAGCGACGGCGCCGAGGGTGGACAGGCCGGCGTTGGCGCGGAAGACCTGGAGCAGCCGGTTCACGTCGTAGCCGCGGGCGTGGTCCAGCATCAGCCGCCGCTTGTCGGCGAAGACGCCCCGGCCGAGCGTCACCTCTTCCAGCCCGAACGGTCGTACGGACCAGGCCGCCGGTGCGGTGGGGCCCGCGAGCGCGGCCGGTGCCTGGGGCGCGGCGCCGGGCCGACCGCTCGCCGCGCTCGCCGCGTACGGGAGCGCGGGCGTGCCCGCGGCGATCGCCGTGGCCAGCAGAAGGGTCCGCCGGGAGAGGGGCGCTGCCATGTGCTCCTCGATTCTATTCGATATATCGAACGGCGTTCGGAAGATCGTCCAGAAGATAGGCAGCGGGTAGGGGAGCGTCAACGTTACCGGCGAGTATGGTCACGGGCGTCCGGCTGGGCGGGCCGCACCGTGCGCACGAGCCAGGTGTACGCCGCCCGCGCGGTGAACTCGCCCTGCCCGCCGCGCAGCAGCAGCCCGGCGGTGGCGAACTCCGGGGCGTCGGCCTGTGCCGCGACGTACGGGATCGCGATGCAGCGCATCCCGGCCGCGTGCGCCGCGGCGGCCCCGGGGGCGGCGTCCTCCAGCACCACGCAGTCGGCCGGGTCCGCACCGAGCCGGCGCGCCGCCTCCAGGAAGACGTCGGGTGCGGGCTTGCCCCGCGCGACCTCGTCGGCCGAGACGACCGTGCGCAGGTGCGCGTCCAGGCCGGTGCGGGTCAGGATCGCCTCGATGGCCTCCGGTGAGGAACCCGACGCCACCGCCAGCGGCACGCCCTCGCCCGCCAGCAGTTCGACGAACTTCCGCATCTCCGGGTACGCGCGGGCGGAGGTGCGGGCCAGCTCCAGATAGTGGCGGTTCTTGACGGCGAGCAGTTCCTCCACCGGGGCGCGCAGCCCGTACCGCCGCTTCCAGTCGGCGACCGTCTCCTGGGTGCTGATGCCCACGTACCCCTCGTGGTCCGTCCAGGTGAAGTCCGGTACGCCGTGCTCGGCGAGGGTCTGCCGGCCCGCCTCGTAGTAGTTCGGCTCGCTGTCCACGAGCGTGCCGTCGAGATCGAAGATGACCGAGATGCCGCCGAGAGTGCTCATGGGGTCCAGGATGCCAAGGCCCCGGCGATCACTTTCGCGCCGTGCGCCCGATCGACTCCACCAGGGGCAGCAGCCGGTGCGGGACGCGCTCGCGCAGCGCCACCTCGCTGCGGGTGCGGACCACCCCCGGCAGGCTGATCAGCTTCTGGACCACGTCTTCCAAGTGCGCGTTGTCACGGGCCACGACCCGGGTCAGCAGGTCCCCGCCGCCCGTGATGGAGAAGGCCTCGACGATCTCCGGGACGGCCGCCAGCGCCTCGCCCACCTCGTCCAGGTGGCCCTGGGTCACCTCGATGTGCACGAAGGCGAGCACCGGGTGGCCCAGTGCGGCGGGGGAGAGGGACGGTGCCGTGCCGGTGATCACGCCGTCCCGCTCCAGGCGGTCGAGCCGCGCCTGGAGCGTGCCGCGGGCGACGCCGAGAAGACGGGCGTACTCGCGCACGCTGGTGCGCGGCTGCTCCAGCAGCAGCCGCAGGATGCGGGTGTCGAGTTCGTCGACGGCCATGCGCCCGGGTCCCCTCGTCGGCCATTGGCTCTTTGGTGGCCGTGGAAATGCCGTGATCACTGTACCAATGGACCACTCCGGAACCAGCCTGTTGAGCCACTGGTGGCAGAGATGCTCCTATAGGAGGGTCGATGGCGCTGCGGGATCCCGCGGCGCCTTTTTCATGCCAGTGACATGACCAGTGACATGACCCGTGGCACGTCGGCGACCTGCCGGTGACTTCGGGCCAGTGTGCGCCAGTGTGCGAGGGGGCGGTAATCAGTGCTGAAGAGGGTGTTCGTGAGCCCGGACCCGGGACGGTCCCGGCTGCGGTTCGCCGCGCGGGCCGTCCTCGGCATCGGGCTGGCCGTCGTCGTCTGCGGCCTGGCCGGTACCTCTCTGGTGGGCGCCGTCATCGGCGGGCTCGCCGCACTGCTCGCGCTGTTCACCGTCACCGACGCCACCGTGCGCGGGCAGGCGGTCACCACCGTGCTGCTGCCGGTCGTCGGACTGCCCGTGCTGACCGCCGCGGCCGCCCTGCACGACCTCCCGGTGGCCAGGGACCTCACCTTCCTCGCCGTCGTCGGCGCGGGCGTGTACGCCCGGCGCTGGGGCCCGCGCGGGCACAGCCTCGGCGTGTTCGCCTTCATGACCTTCTTCATCGCCCAGTTCCTGCACGCGACCACGGACCGGCTGCCCGAGATGTTCGCCGCCGTCCTGCTGTCCGTGGCCGCCGCCGCGGCGGTGCGCTTCGGCCTGTGGTGCTACGAGCGCCGCCTGCCCCCGCCCGCGGTCCCCGCACCGCCGGCCGGCACCGGACTCGCCCGGATCACCACCCGCCAGGCCGTCCAGGCCACCGTGGGTGCCGGCTTCGCCCTGGTCGTGGGTCAACTGGTGTCCGACGAGCGCTGGTACTGGGCCGTCGGCGCCACCTGGTGGGTGTTCGTCAACACCACCTCGCGCGGCGAGACCCTGGTCCGCGGCTTCCGCCGGGTCCTCGGCACCGTCGTCGGCATCGGCCTCGGCTTCCTGATCGCCGTCCCGCTGGCCGGATCCGCGGTGCCCACGGCCGTGCTCGTCGCCGCCTGCGTCTTCGGCATCTTCTACACCGCCGCGGTCTCCTACACCTGGATGATGCTCTGCGTGACCCTGCTCGCCGAGCTGCTCTACGGCCTCCTGGACTTCCTCAGCCCCGGCCTGCTCGCCCTGCGGCTCGTCGAGACCGGAGTGGGCGCGCTCGGCGCCGTCCTCGCGGTGCTCCTCGTCCTGCCCGTCACCACGCACGCCGTCACCGACGCCTGGATCCAGCGCGCCCTGCGCTGCGTGCACGCCTGCACCGCCGAGGCCGCCGCCCGGCTCGCCGGCACCGAGGGCGCCGACCCGGCGCCGCGCGTGGCCGAACTGGAGCAGCTGCTCGGCCGGGTACGGATGTCGGTCGCCCCGCTCGTGCACCCGCTGAACCCGATGTACGGCCGCAAGCGGCGCGCCCGCCGCGTACTCGCCCTGCTCGACGACTGCGCCCGGGAGATCCGCGGCCTGGTCGCCGTCGCCGCCGACCCCGAGGCCTCGCACGACGCCCGGCTGGCCGCCGCCTGCTGGCGTGTCGAGACCGCGGTCGAGGCGCTCACCGGCGGGCGGGCCGTTCCCACCCACGCGGACGGCCCGCGCGCCACCGAGCCCGCGTTGGCCCATCTCCACGGCCTGGAACGCGCCCTGGCCGAACTCGCCGCACCCCTGCGGGCCCCCTCCGGCTCGCCGCTCGTCGGCGCCTGAGCCGCCCGGCGCCGCGCCACCCGTTTGGTCTAGACCGCAGACGATCGACTGCTACCGTCGCCCCGGGGCAGACGATCAGTCGGCACACGCCGAGGCGCGGGACGACACGGGACGACGCGGGACGAGAGGGAGCAACGGTGGCGGACGTGGGCAGGCGGCAGCGGCGGGCATACATCGGGTCGTTCACGGCGGCCGGCGGCCCCGGCATCCTGACGGCTGCCGTCGCCCCCGACAGTGGCGCGCTCACGGTCCTGAGCGGCACGGACCGCGTGCCCGACCCCTCCTACCTGGCCCTGGCACCCGACGGGGACACGCTCTACGCCGTCAGCGAGACGGCCGAGGGCGCGGTGGCCGCCTACCGCGTGGCCGGGGACAAGCCCGAGCCCGCCGGGCGGCCGGTACCGGTGGGAGGTGACGGACCCACCCACCTCAGCCTGTACGACGGGCACGTCCTGACCGCCAACTACGGCTCCGGCAGCGTCACCGCCGTGCCGGTCCGCCCCGACGGCGCCCTCGCCCGGGCCGCGTCCGGCGTCCTCCAGCACACCGGCTCGGGCCCGCACGCCCAGCGCCAGCAGGGACCGCACGCCCACCAGGTGCGGCCCGACCCGAGCGGGCGGTGGGCCGTCAGCGTGGACCTCGGCACCGACTCGGTGCGGGTCTGCACCCTGACGGACGGCGCCCTCGCCGTGCACCGGGAGATCGCGCTGCGCCCCGGCTCCGGCCCGCGCCACCTGGCCTTCCATCCGGACGGCACCCGCGCCTACGTGGTCAACGAACTGGCGCCCACCGTCACCGTCTGCCGCTGGGACGCCGCCGACGGCGTGCTTCGGCCCCTCACCGAGGTGCCGGTGCTGGCCGGGGCACCGTCCGGCGACGCCTTCCCGTCCGGCATCGTGGTCTCGCCCGACGGCCGCTTCGTGTGGACCGCGACCCGCGGCGAGGACGTCCTGTCCGTGTTCGTCGTGGAGCCGGACGGGCTCCGGCTGTTCGGCACCGTCCCCTGCGGCGGGCACTGGCCGCGGGAGATCGCCGAGTCGGACGGCTTCCTGTACGCGGCCAACGAGCGCTCCGGAGACGTGACCTGGTTCGCCCTCGACGCGGAGACCGGCGTGCCACGGCGCACCGGCTCGCTCGCGGTACCGGCGGCGTCCTGCGTCGTCTTCGGCTGACCCGGCGGCGGCGACCCGCGCACGTGCGCCGCGCAGGACGAGTGCAGACGAAGACCGGAGGAAGACCGGACGAAGCACCGGACGGGCGCGCAGACGAGCGCAGGGCGAGTAAGACATGACGAAGGGCCCGCTCCTCCACCGGAGCGGGCCCTTTCAGTCGTACGTGCTCGCGCGGCCGCCGCGCGCCCGCGCCCGCGCGCGTCAGCGGACCGGCGTGCCCTGCGGCTGCTGCGGCGAGATGCCCAGCGCCGTCGTGTACTTGGCCAGCGCCAGCTTGCCGATCGCGGGGTAGGGGCCGAGCGGCTCGGCGGTGGAGCAGCCCACCTCCGTGGCCGCCCCCTCCAGCAGGGACGCCTCGATCTCCGGGCCGATCAGGTACGGCGCGAGCGCCAGCTGCTGCGAACCCGAGGAACGCAGCTGCTCGGCCACGGAGGCGATCGAGCCCTCCTCGTCCAGGGCCGCCGCCATCACCGGCACGGCGAGGCGCGCGGCGAGCAGCATCCCGGTGATCCCGGCCGCCTGGACGGCCTCGTCACCGCCCACGGAGGCCAGGATGATGCCGTCCGCGGCGGTGGCCACGGTGAACAGGCGGGCACGGTCGGCGCGGGCCAGACCGGCCTCGGAGAGCCGCACGTGCAGCGCCTCGGCCAGCAGCGGGTGCGGGCCGAGCACGTCGGTCAGCTCGGCCGCGATCCGGCTGTCCATGACGGCCTGCCGGATCCGGCGCAGCAGCGCGTTATCGGGGCCGGCGAGCAGCGGCACGACGACGGCTACGGGGCCGTCGGGCTCCTTCACCTCCATGCCGGCGGCGCGCGCCTGCTCATAGCGGGCGGTGCGCTCCTCGGCGGCGCGCACGAGGACGGTCGACAGGGAGAGGAACTCCTCGTCGTCCCCGTCGAGGTGGCCGATCCGGGCGTCGAGGCCGGGCAGCTCGGAGCGGGCGATGCTGATGACCTCGTCGGCGAGGCCTCGGGTGGCGCTGCTGGGCGTCCCCGGCACCGCGAGGACGAGCGCCGGCGCGCCCTCGGGAGCCACCAGGGGTTCGGGACGGCGGTGCCGTCCGGGCTGGCGGGGGCGCGGCATTCGTACTGGCAGGCCGGACGCGGGCCCAGTGGGGGAGCTCATGGCGCCGCATGTTACTGGTTTCCTGGGTTTCCCTGTTCGGGGAGGGTGCAGGTGAGCGGTATCCGTCCGGTTTTGTCTGATGAGTGATGTACGGATCGGCCGACATCGGCACGATTCACCTCACCGGCGCACCGATTATCGGCCGTCCGGCACCGTAGTCACCCACAGCATCCTGTCGTCACTCGGGAGGGTGAGTGACCCGGTCGCCAGGGCGGCCGCGATCCGCGCCGAACCGTGCAGCGGATCACCCTCGGCGGCGGTCCGCCGCGCATGCGGCAGCCGCTTCGCCAGCTCCTCCTCCAGCGGTACGACGAGGGGGTCGCCCATCTTCAGCAGGCCACCGGTGACCGCGACGCGGGGCTCGCCCCCGGACGGGCAGACCGCGGCGGCCGAGTCGGTCAGGTGCCGGGCGGCGGCCCGGAGGATGTCCGCGGCCACGGGGTCGCCGGCGGCGCAGGCGGCGACGTCGGGCGCGAAGGAGGCGAGGACGGCGGGACGGTCCGTACGCGGGTACAGCTGACCGGGCAGCCCCGCCACCGGCCCGAACCGTTCCTCGGCCCGGGCCAGCAGCAGCGCGGAGCCACCCTCGCGCCCGTCGTGGGCGCGCAGCGCGGCCTCCAGCCCTGCCCGCCCGATCCAGGCGCCGCCCCCGCAGTCGCCCAGCAGATGGCCCCAGCCGTCCGCCCGGCGCCAGCGGGTCAGGTCCGTGCCGGTGGCGATCAGGCCGGTGCCGGCGGCGACCACCGCTCCCGCCCGGGGGCCGATGGCACCGACGTACGCGGTGACGGCGTCGGCGACCAGCGCGACCGTCCGCGCACCCAGCTCCCGGGCCAGCGCGCCCGGCAGTTCGGCGCGCAGGGCGTCGCCCAGGGTGGCCAGGCCGGCGGCCCCGACGACCACGGTGCCGAGCCCGGTCACACCGGTCTCGGCGGTCAGCGCCCTGGCCATGGGGACGAGTTGCGCCATCAGATGCCCGGGGTCGATGCCGCGCGCACCGGTGCGGACGGGCTCCCGCGACGTACGCCGCCCGAGCCCGCCCGGACCGCCTCCGTCACCCCCCGCGCCCTCCCCGGCCGTACCCACGACGACACGCAGACCCGAGCCGCCGGAGTCCACGGCCAGGAAGCCGCCGCTCACGGCAGGCGCCAGTCGACCGGCTGACCTCCGAGTCGGACCAGCTGGTCGTTGGCCCGGCTGAACGGACGGGAGCCGAAGAAACCCCGGTCGGCGGACATCGGGGACGGGTGCGCGGACTCCACGGACGGCAGGTCGCCGAGCAGCGGTCTCAGGTTGCGGGCGTCGCGGCCCCACAGGATGGACACCATCGGCTTGCCGCGCGCCGCCAGGGCACGGATCGCCTGCTCGGTGACCTCCTCCCAGCCCTTGCCGCGGTGGGCGGCCGGCTTGCGCGGGGCCGTGGTGAGCGCCCTGTTGAGCAGCAGCACCCCCTGCCTGGTCCACGGGGTCAGGTCCCCGTTGGAGGGCTGCGGCAGACCGAGGTCGGTGTCCAGCTCCCGGAAGATGTTGACGAGGCTGCCGGGCAGCGGACGCACCTCGGGCGCGACCGAGAACGACAGCCCCACCGCGTGCCCCGGGGTCGGATACGGGTCCTGTCCGACGATCAGGACCCGGACGTCGTCGAAGGGCTGCTGGAAGGCCCGTAGGACATTCGGTCCGGACGGGAGATAGGTGCGTCCGGCGGCGATCTCCGCGCGCAGGAACTCACCCATCGAGGTGATCCGCCCGGCGACGGGTTCCAGGGCCTGCGCCCAGCCCGCTTCGACGATTTCATGCAAGGGTCGTGGTGCCACGGGCGTCACCCTACTGCCGTACGGGTGACGCCGATCAACCGGTGGCCAAGGCCCGTCCCCCCGGTCGGGTTCATCCGACGACCGCGGCCCGCACGCAGAGCACGTCCGGCAGGTGCGAGGCCAACTGCCGCCAGCTGTCGCCGTCGTCTGCCGACGCGAACACCTCGCCGTTGCGGTTGCCGAAGTACACGCCCGCCTGTTCCTCGTCGTCGGTGCACAGCGCGTCGCGCAGCACCGTGCCGTAGTGGTCCTCCTGGGGCAGGCCGGCCGTGAGCGGTTCCCAGCTCCTGCCCGCGTCCGCCGTCCGGAAGACCCGGCAGCGGTGGTCGGCCGGTACCCGGTCCGCGTCGGCGTTGATCGGGAAGACGTACGCCGTGTCGCCGCGGTGCGGGTGGGCCGCCACGGCGAAACCGAACGTGGAGGGCAGCCCCTCGCCGATGTCCGTCCAGTGCGCGCCGGCGTCGTCGCTGCGGTACACGCCCCAGTGGTTCTGCAGATACAGCCGGTCCGGGGCCGCCGCGTCCCGCGCGACCTTGTGCACGCACTGGCCGAACTCCGGGTTCGGGTCCGGCAGGAAGACCGCGGAGACACCGGAGTTGGACGGCGCCCAGCTCGCGCCGCCGTCCGCGGTGCGGAACACGCCGGCGGTCGAGACGGCCACCGTCACCGACTTCGGGTCCCGCTGGTCGGTGAGCACGGTGTGCAGCCCCTCGCCGCCGCCACCCGGCACCCACTGGGACCGCGTGGGGTGCTCCCACAGGGGCCGGACCAGCTCGAAGCTCTCGCCGCGGTCCTCCGAGCGGTACAGCGCGGCCGGTTCCGTGCCCGCGTAGACCACGTCCGGTTCCGCGGCGGCCGGGTGCAGCTGCCACACCCGCTCCAGCGAAGCGCCGGTCTCCTTGGGGAACTTGACGGCCGGCTGCGCCGGTTCCGTCCAGGTCCGGCCCAGGTCGTCGGAGTGGAACACCGACGGACCCCAGTGCGCGCTGTCGCCGCCGGCCAGCAGCCGCGGGGTGTCGCCGCGGGTGTCGAGGGCGACCGAGTAGACGGCCTGTGCGTTGAAGTAGGGACTCTCGTCGAACTCCCAGTTGCCACCCCGCCGGCGCCCGATGAACAGGCCTTTGCGGGTGCCCACGGCGAGCAGTACCTCGGTCATGCCGATCACCTCCGCGGCGTCGTCTTCGACGCCTTTGTCTCGGACACGGGCCAGTCTGCACCCCGGCACTGACAGTCACCTCTGGAAAGGCTGTCGCCGCAGGTCAGAGCGGTGGCGTCGGGTCCGGCGAGAGGCCCCCCGCGCCGGCCGGTCAGCCCTCGCCGGGCAGCGCCCGCGCCAGGATGCCGCCCAGGTCGGCCCCGGCCGGCAGCGTGCCGAAGGCGTGCCCCCAGTCGCCGCCGAGCCGACTCGCGCAGAACGCGTCCGCGACGGCGGGCGGGGCGTGCCGGACCAGGAGGGAGGCCTGGAGGGTGAGGGCCATCAGCTCCACCAGGCGACGGGCGCCCGTCTCGGACGCCTCCGTCAGCCCCGACTCCAGCCGGGCCACGGCGGCGTCCAGCCGGGCGTCCGCCCCGCGCGCGAGGGCGAGTTCGTCGAAGAGGGCGTGCCCGGCGGCGGGGGAGCGGCCGAGCGCCCGCAGCACGTCGAGGGCGTTGACGTTCCCCGAGCCCTCCCAGATCGACAGCAGCGGCGCCTCGCGGTAGTGCCGGGGCATGCCCGACTCCTCCACGTAGCCGTTGCCGCCCAGGCACTCCAGGGCCTCCGCGGTGAACGCCGGGCCCCGCTTGGTCACCCAGTACTTGCCGACGGCGGTGGCGATCCGCCGGAACGCGGCCTCCCCGGCGTCCCCGCGCACCGCCCGGTCCGCCGCACCCGCCAGCCGCAGGGTGAGCGTCGTCGCGGCCTCCGACTCCAGCGCCAGGTCGGCCAGGACGTTGCGCATCAGCGGCTGGTCGACCAGCCGGGCGCCGAACGCGCTGCGGTGCCGTACGTGGTGCCCGGCCTCGACGAGCGTCTTGCGCATCAGCGTCGCCGAGCCCATCACACAGTCCAGCCGCGTGCAGTTGACCATCTCGATGATCGTCTTGACGCCCTGTCCCTCGGGCCCGACCAGCCAGGCGACCGTGCCGTCGAACTCGGGCTCGGAGGAGGCGTTGGACCGGTTGCCGAGCTTGTCCTTCAGGCGCTGGACGCGGAAGGTGTTGCGGCTGCCGTCGGGCAGTACGCGCGGCACCAGGAAGCAGGACAGGCCTCCCGGAGCCTGCGCCAGCACCAGGAACACGTCGCACATCGGCGCCGACGTGAACCACTTGTGGCCGCGCAGCGTGTAGACGCCGGGCTCGGCGGTCGGGGTGGCCGCCGTGGTGTTCGTACGGACGTCGGAGCCGCCCTGCTTCTCGGTCATCCCCATGCCGGCCAGCAGGCCCCGCTTCTCCGTGGGCGTGCGCAGCCCCGGCTCGTACTCCCGGCCGGCGAGCAGCGGCTCGTAGACCTTCGCCAGCTCGGGCTGCGCACGCAGCGCGGGGACGGCCGCGTAGGTCATCGAGGTCGGGCACCCGTGGCCGGCTTCGGTGTGCCCCCACACCAGCCCGCCGGCGGTCCGCGCGACATGGGCGCCCGGCCGGTCGTCGGCCCAGGGCGCGCCCGCCAGCCCCTCGCCGACCGCCACGCGCATCAGGTGGTGCCAGCTCGGGTGGTACTCGACCTCGTCGACCCGGTTGCCGTACCGGTCGTGCGTGCGCAGCACCGGCTCGTGGCGGTTGGCCAGGTCGCCCCACTCCTGCGCCTGCGCGCTCCCCGCCCGCCTGCCGAGCCGCCGCACGTCCTCCTCGGCCCACCCGGCGTCCTCCCGCCGCAACCCCTCCAGCAGGGCCGTGTCGTCGGAAGCGTCGTAAGGGGCCAGGGGAGGGGGCTGATTGGTGACGTCGTGCGTGGCGTACCCCTCGTGATGGCCCGCGGACTCGTCGTACGGCTCCTGCGCGAGTGTCGTCATGACAGGGATGTTGCACTACTTCTACGGCCGCAGCAATAGTGCAACACGCAAGGCGCACGTACAGTACGTGCTCATGTGGATGGACGACGCGTGCCCGCGCGGATGAACGACTCCGTGCCCCCCGGCGAGCTCACGCTGCGCCCGCTGTCCGCGCGGTCGGTCGTCCTGAGTCTGCTGCTCGGCACCCATCGCCCCGAACTGCCGGTGCGGGAGCTGGTGCGGCTCGTCGAGGGCTTCGACGTCGGCGGGTCCACCGTGCGCGCGGCGCTGAGCCGGATGGTCGCCGCCGGTGACCTGCGGCGCACGGACACCGGCTACCGCCTCAGCGAGCGGCTGCTGGAGCGCCAACGGCGCCAGGACGAGGCCGTCCGCCCGCACACGCGCGCGTGGGAGGGCGACTGGGAGATGGTCCTGATCACCGCGACGGGACGCGCTCCCGCCGAACGCGCCGACCTGCGCGCCCGGCTGACCGGCCTGCGCCTCGCCGAACTCCGCGAGGGAGTCTGGCTGCGCCCCGCCAACCTGCGCCGCCCACTGCCCGCCGGACTCGACCCGGTGGCCGAGCGCTGGGTCTCGCGCCCCGGCCGTCCGGCCTCCGAACTGGCCGCGGGTCTGTGGCCGCTGGACGCCTGGTCCGCCACGGCCCGGGCGCTGCTCGCCGAGGTCGACCGGGCCCGGCGGCCGGCCGACCGGCTCACCGCCTTCGCGGCCGTCGTGCGCCACCTGCTGGCCGACCCGGTCCTGCCCCCGGAGCTCCTCCCGGCGCACTGGCCGGGCACGGCCCTGCGCGACGCCTACACGGACTACCAGCGGGAGCAGGCCGGACAGGTCCGGGTGCGGAACACCCGGACCTGAAGCGGCGGGATCAAACCACCCTCGTTCGCCGCGTCACCTGTAGGTGATGTCGGACGACGAGTACTTGCAGTGCGTGCCGTCGGGGCCCGAACCGTTCGAGTCCGGCTCGTCGCCGTCGTCGTTGCCGATGTACTTCTGGCACGGGACGATCTTCTTGTCGCTGTCCCCGACGATCGTGATGTTGCGCAGGGTCGCGCTGTCGCCGTAGTTGGTGTTGATGCCGGCGATCCGGCTGCCCTTCCAGCTCACCTCGATGGTGTTGAGGTTGATCGTCCGCTTGTACTGCGTCGAACAGTTGCCGCAGGAGCGGATGAAGGTGCCGAAGTTCTTGACCGCGAAGTTCGACACGTTCAGCGATCCGGCGCCGTTGAACTGGAACACCTTGTCGCTGGCTTCTTTGGCGCCGCCGCCCGAGACGGTGTAGACGTTCGACGACGAGGAGCCCCGGAAGGTGGCCGCGTCCTCGCCGACGTCCTCCCACCAGACGTTCTGCAGGGTGCAACTGCCCTTGCAGTGGATGCCGTCCGCGGCGGGGGCGCCGATGATCACGTTCTTGAGGACGGCGCCGGGGGCCAGTTCCAGGATCGGGCCCTGGTCCTCGTCCTGGCCGCCGGAACCGAGGTCGCCGGTGCCGTAGAGGCGCTTCATCCCGTAGTCCTTGGTGCCGGAGACCGGGATGGTCGACGAGACTCCCTCGCTGCCGTTCGGGGTCGGCCAGGTGGCGGCCTGCGCCGGAGAGGCTCCGGAGGTCATGAGCATGCCAACCGAGAGGCCGAATGCGGCCAGCGCGCCGGTCGCGGCGCGTCGCCGCGCGCGGGGCCGTGTCGCAGCAGTCATGTTCTGGTCCCTTCCGTAAGGGGTGGGGGTGGAACGGAACATGTACGTGAACGATGTGCGTCAGGCTGAAGCCGTCGCGAACACGGAGGGCGCACGGGTGGGGCCTTTGGCGGCCTCGCGCGTTCACGACGGTCATGCTGATGAACGGACGGTAGAGGGCAAGCGCTTTCTAGTCAACGCTTCGCGCGCGGATGGGCCGCCTCACATGCCCCAGCCGTACTGGTCCGGCATGCGGACGTCCTCGCCCAGCTCGCGCGCCGCGTGCTGGGCCCAGGACGGGTCGCGCAGCAGCTCGCGTCCCAGCAGCACCGCGTCGGCCTCGCCGTTGGCCAGGATCTTCTCGGCCTGCTCGACATCGGTGATCAGGCCCACGGCGGCGACCCGCAGCGGGGCGTCCGCCTTCAGGCGCGCGGCGAAGGGGACCTGGTAGCCGGGCCCGGTCGGGATCCGGACGCGCGGGACGTTGCCGCCGGTGGAGACGTCGAGGAGGTCGATGCCGTGCGCCCGGAGGTCGTGGGCGAAGCGAACGGTGTCGTCCGGCGTCCAGCCGCCCTCCTCCAGCCAGTCGGTCGCGGAGACGCGGAAGAACAGCGGCTTGTCGTCGGGCCACACCTCGCGCACGGCGTCGACGACCTCCAGGGCGAACCGGGTGCGGTTCCCGTACGAGCCGCCGTAGGCGTCGGTGCGGTGATTGGAGTGGGGCGACAGGAACTCGTGGATCAGGTAGCCGTGGGCGCCGTGGATCTCGACGATCTCGAAACCGGCCGCGAGGGCCCGGCGCGCGGCGTCCGCGAACTGGCCGACGATCTCCTGGATCCGCGCGGTCGTCAGCTCGGTCGGCACCGGGTGCCGCTCGTCGAACGCGAGCGCGCTCGGGGCCACCGGCTGCCAGCCGTGCGCGTCCGGGCCCACCGGTGCCCCGCCCTTCCAGGGCTGCGCGGTCGACGCCTTGCGGCCCGCGTGGGCCAACTGGATCGCCGGGACCGTGCCCTGGGACCGCAGGAAGTCCGTGATCCGGCGGAACGCCTCGACCTGGGTGTCGTTCCACAGGCCGAGGTCCTGCGGGGAGATGCGGCCCTCCGGGGACACGCCGGTGGCCTCGACGACGATCAGGCCGGTGCCGCCCACGGCGCGGGCGCCGTAGTGCGCGAAGTGCCAGTCGCCGGGGACGCCCGCAAGCGGGCCCTGCGGTGCTGCGGAGTACTGGCACATCGGCGGCATCCAGACCCGGTTCGGGATCGTGGTGTCACGCAGCTGGAGGGGCTGGAAGAGGGCGCTCATGGGCGGGTACTCCCTTGGTCGCGGCAGGAGGGGCAGGAGGAACGGCTCGTACGATAGCCCTCGTAGTACGGCACATGTCAAACTACGGTGTTGCTCGTACAATGAGGGCCCCTCCTCGACGGTGGGACCCTCCCGGACCAACTGGAGCCGCCGTGACCCCCGCCGCCACCGCCGCCGGCACCCGCGACCTGCCGCACCCGGCGCGCGAGGAGATCCGGCTGGAGTCGGTGCTGCACGCGCTCTCCGACCCGGTGCGGCTGCGCATCGTGCGGGAGCTCGCCGCAGACAGCGACGAGCTCCTCTCCTGCTCGCACTTCGACCTGCCGGTCACCAAGTCCACCACCACGCATCACTTCCGGGTGCTGCGGGAGAGCGGGCTGGTCCGCCAGACCTACCGGGGGACGGCCAAGATGAACGGCCTGCGCAGGGACGACCTGGACGCCCTCTTCCCGGGGCTGCTCGACGCCCTCCTGGCCGCCGCGGCCCGCCAGGCCGCCTGCCTCGGCACCGACTGACCGCGGCAGGGGCCCGCTACTGAGGCCGTCGCCGTTCGCGCTCCCGGGCCGCGGTCGTCCGTGCCGCCGTCAGCAGCGACTCCCAGTCGGGCAGCTTGACCACGTGCCGCCCCAGCGAGGCGCCGAGTTCCGCCTCGGCTCGCTCGATGGCCCGCCACCCGGCCCACTCGACCGGCTCGATCCCCTCGGCGCGCAGGAGCGCGAGAGGGTCCGCGGAAAGGTCCCGTCCCGCGAGCGCGGCGGCGTCCGCCAGCAGGGACGTCACCGTCTCCTTCGCGCACGGGCGGTTGGTGCCGATGACACCGGTGGGGCCCCGTTTGATCCAGCCGGCCACGTACTCCCCGGGGGCGACGGCGCCCTCCCGCAGGACGCGCCCCGCCCGATGCGGCACCGTGCCGCTCGCCGCGTCGAACGGCAGCCCCTCCAGCGGCACTCCGCGATAGCCCACCGACCGCAGCACCAGCTGGGCCTCGATCTCCTCGTACCGCCCGGTGCCCGTCACGCCGCCGCGCCCGTCCGGTGCCGTCCGCTCGAAGCGCACGGCGCGGACGTGGCCGTCGCCGTCCGCCGTCAGTTCCACCGGGCGCAGGAAGAAGCGCGGCCGGATCCGACGTGCGGCGTCCGGCGCGGGCTGCCCGGCCCAGCCGCGCAGCACCTCCACGTTGCGGCGCTGCGGACCGGGCAGTCCGGAGGGGTCCCGGTACGCCGGGTCCAGCGCGAGCTCCGCCGGGTCGACCAGGACGGCCGTGTCCGGAAGGGCGCCCAGCTCACGCAGCTCCTTGGTGGTGAAGCGGCCCTGCGAGGGGCCCCGCCGGCCCACCATGTGCACCTCGGCCACCTCCCCGGCGGCGAGTGTGTCGAGCGCCGCCTGCGGCATGTCGGTGCCGCTCAGCTCGGCGAGGCCGCGTACCAGCATCCGCGCCACGTCGACGGCGACGTTGCCCACCCCGATCACGACCGCCGACCGCACACCGCGCAGGAAGCCGTCGTCCACGGCGTCCGGATGGGCGCTGTACCAGGACACGAACTCGGTCGCCGACCAGCTGCCCGGCAGCTCCTCGCCGGGGATGCCGAGGCGCCGGTCGGTGGCGGCGCCCACGCAGTACACCACCGCGTGGTACAGCTCGCGCAGCCGCGCGGTCGGCACACCCCCGGGGCCGACCGGGACGCCGCCGAGGAACCGCACCCGCTCGTGCTCCAGGACCGTGCGCAGGGTGTTCTGCAGCGACTTGATCTTCTCGTGGTCCGGCGCCACGCCGTACCGCACCAGTCCGTACGGGCACGGCAGACGGTCCAGGACGTCCACGTGCACATCGCGGCCGAGCTGGACGAGGCTCTGCGCGGTGTAGCACCCGCTCGGTCCCGAGCCGACGACGGCGACACGCAGCACGGCGGAACTCCTTGTCCGGGAGGCGGATGGACCGGAAGTCGGAGGGGGTCGCTGGTGCTTCAAGCATCCCACCGCTTCCGCTCCGCTGACAGGGTGCTGCGCCCGGTGAACGGCGTATGTTCGTGCGTGTTCCGTTCGTATGGAATGTGATCATGCGGTTACGTTGCGTGTGTGCTTGAGGCGTCCTTGGTTGATCGTTCTCTTCAGCTTTCCGACCGCTGTCCGGGCGACGGTGAGATGTCCGTGCGGCACACCTGGGTGGTGCGCGAGGGTGCCGCCGTCACCTCGTGGTTCGACGTCCGGCTGACGTTCCCCGACGGCGCCCGGGTGGAGGCACTCGCCGTGTTGTCCGGTCAGGGCGTGCGGGTCGAGGACGTGCGGGCCGAGCCGCCGCTCTCCCTCGACGACCTGGCCGTGCTCGCCGAGTGGTTGGAGAACCCGCTCTTCGAGGCCTGCGTGCCGGCCTCCGCCGACGCCGCACCGGCCGCGCCCCGACGGGCCCGGCCCGCGTGGCCGCGCGGCAGGGAGGGGTGCCGGCTCGCCGCACAGGAGTACCGGGCGGCCCGGGACCTGGGCGGCGACCCGGTCCTCGCGGTGATGCGCGCGACCGGGTACAGCCGGCGTAAGTCACTCAGGCTGATCGGCCAGGCGCGCGACGAGGGCTTTCTGGCCCCGCGCCGCGCACGGCGCTGAAGCGCCGCCGACGGTCCGTCACAGCATCCCGCGCATCCGGGAGATCTCGCTCGTCTGCTGGGCGACCACGTCGTCGGCCATCTCCTCGACCTGCACGTTGTTGCCCTGCGACTTCACGTCCGTGGCCATGGTGATCGCACCCTCGTGGTGAGTGATCATCAGCTTCAGGAAGAGCTGGTCGAACGCCTTGCCCTTCGCCGCGCGCAACTTCTCCAACTGGGCCTCGGTCGCCATCCCCGGCATCGCGGCGTGGTCGTGCCCGCCGCCGGACTCCTTCTCGCCGTGGTTCTTCAGCCAGCCCTTCATCGCCGTGATCTCCGGTCCCTGCGCGGCGGAGATCCGCTCGGCGAGCTTCTCGACCTGGCCGGACTCGGCCTGTTCCGGCACGAGCTCGGTCATCTCCAGTGCCTGGGCGTGGTGCTGGATCATCATCCGCGCGTAGGAGACGTCCGCCGAGTTGGGGGAGTCGTCGTCGGCGCGCTGCTTCTCGGCCTCTTCGGCGGACAGCGTGCGGTTGCCCTCACCCGGCTCGCCCGGAGCGATCACCGAAGGCCCGGCCGCGGCCGCCGACCCGGTGTCCGAACCGGAGTCGCAGGCCCCGAGCCCGAGCACGGCCAGTGAGGTCAGCGAGGCCGTGACGAGCGACGCTCGGGACAAGGTGGGACGAGAGGGCACAACGACCTCCTGTGGCAGGCGGGATGGGAGGCACCTTGTGGGTGCGATGACCGTCCTAGCACGCTTCCGCGCGTCACTGATCAAAAAACTTCATTGCGAGTTTGTTGCCCCCTGTTGATATGTGCATGGTGAAGACGATACTGCGGGGGTGCGAGAACCGTTCCGAAGGGAACGGACGTAGGGAGGAAACAGTGACCCTGTTCAACGACCCGCGAACGCGGCGCAGACGCCTGGGAGTCGCGGCCGCCGCCGCCGGACTCCTGTCCGCGCTGCTGACCGCCGGCCCGGCCGTGGCGACCCCCGACCCCGGGGACAGCCCGGACGCGTCGAAGGAGGTGTCCAAGAGCGCGCGCGCCGAGGTGCGCGACGCCATCGAGAGCGGCGAGATACCCGGCCAGGACGAGATAGTCCACTCGGACAACATCGAGCACCTGGCCAACATCCCCAAGGACGCGCTGTCCGGCACCAATTCGGACCTGGCCTTCCAGGGCCGGTACGCCTTCGCCGGCAACTACGACGGCTTCCGCATCTTCGACATCAAGAACCCGAAGAAGCCGAAGACCGTGGCCCAGGTGCTGTGTCCCGGCTCGCAGAACGACATCTCCGTCTCCGGCGACCTGCTGTTCCTGTCGACCGACTCATCGCGCAGCGACAGCAGTTGCAACAGCACCACGCAGCCCGCGACCGAGAAGTCCTCCTGGGAGGGCATGAAGGTCTTCGACATCAGCGACAAGCGGAACCCGAAGTACGTCGCCGCCGTCGAGACCGCCTGCGGCTCGCACACCCACACGCTGGTGCCCGAGCGCAAGAACGTCTACGTCTACGTCTCCTCGTACTCGCCGAACGCCGCCTACCCCGACTGCCGGCCGCCGCACGACGGCATCTCCGTCATCAAGGTGCCGCGCAAGGCTCCCGAGCGGGCGGCCGTCGTTGACTTCCCGGTGCTGTTCCCCGGTGAGGGCCCCGACGGCGGCGGCAACCCGGGCGGGCCCACCAACCCGGGTGTCTCCAAGACCACCGGCTGCCACGACATCACCGTCCTGCCCTCGAAGGACCTCGCGGCGGGCGCCTGCATGGGCGACGGCATCCTGTTCTCCATCGAGGACCCCGAGCGCCCGAAGGTCATCGACCGGGTCCAGGACAACGTCAACTTCGCGTTCTGGCACTCGGCGACCTTCAACCAGAAGGCGAACAAGGTCGTGTTCACCGACGAGCTGGGCGGCGGCGGAGCCGCCACCTGCAACGCGGAGATCGGCCCGAACCGCGGCGCCGACGGCATCTACGACATCGTCGGCCGGGGCGACCACCGCGAGCTGGTCTTCCGCAGCTACTTCAAGATCCCCCGTCACCAGGCGGACACCGAGAACTGCGTGGCCCACAACGGCTCGCTGATCCCGGTCAAGGGCCGCGACATCATGGTCCAGGCCTGGTACCAGGGTGGCGTCTCCGTCTGGGAGTTCACCGACTCCAAGCGTCCGAAGGAGATCGCCTACTTCGAGCGTGGCCCGCTGACCACGGACGGCATCACCACCGGCGGTTCCTGGTCCGCGTACTACTACAACGGCTACATCTACTCGAACGACATCGCCAAGGGCTTCGACGTCCTGAAGCTCAGCGACCGGCGCACCGACCCGGCCAAGCGGGTCCATCTGCGCGAGCTCAACACGCAGACCCAGCCGGACTACTTCGACTGAGTCGTACGGTCGGAACGGTCGGTCCGGTCGGTCCCGATCGGCTGACCGGGCACTCCGGTCGAGAAGAACCGCGACAGATCCGTGTCGCACGTCGTCCCGTCGGGCGCCTCGGCGTCCGGCGGGACACCCATCTCCCACTCCAGCCGGTAGCGCTTGAACAACTCGGCGCGCAGCACCGGCACGGGCATCGGCACCCCCGGCACCAGGGCGGCGAAGACGGCGCCCATCAGCAGCGCGCGCAGCATCGGGTAGTCGCGGTCGACGTCCGGTGAGCCGTGCCGGGCCACGGTGTCGCGCAGCAGCTCCGCCAGCCGCCGCTGCTCCGGACAGGGCACGAAACCCACCTCGGCCTGGAGCAGGCCCGCCATGTGCTGGCGCATGAGCACCGGCCGGTCCCGGGCGAGGCCCAGGATCGCGTCGATGGCCCGCGCCATCCGCTCCGGCCCCTCGGCGGTGCGCGGTTCCCGCTCCAGCGCCTCCTCCAGGGTGCGGTGCATCAGCCGGTGCACGGCGGACTGCACCAGCTGGCGCTTGCCGGGGAAGTAGTACGAGACCAGGCCGCGCGCCGAGCCCGCCCGGTCGGCGATGTCGCCCAGCGTGGTCGTGTCGTACCCGTGCTCGCCCACCAGCTCCACCGCGGCCTGCAGGAGCCGCTCCTTCGAACGCCTCCGCAACTCTTCATTGACCGAGGCGCTGCGCGGGGACATGCTGTACTCCTGCGTTGACTGGCTGGCAGCCAACTATACTCAGCGCAGACGGGCGGGCCCCAGTGGGCCAGGCCCGGCTACCGTCTGCCTCGGGCGACACGGGGGATCGTCCGAGGCGGGCGGACGCCCGGCTGGTTGCCCCGGGCTATGAGCCCGGCCGGAGTGGGCGTTCACCGCGCAGGCCCGGTCGGCGCACCAGATCGAGTACGGGCAGCAGCCCGGACGGCCGCTCGGTCACCGGGAGATGGTCCACGAAGTACACCCGGCACCCCAGGGCCGCCGCACCGCCGTCCGCCGGCCGGCTGTCCCCGACCATCAGCGTCCGCCCCGGTTCGGCCCCGAGCGCCGCGCAGGCGGCGGCGAACAGCCGAGGGTCGGGTTTGCGGACGCCGTGCTCGTACGACAGGACGTACGTGTCCACGTACCGGTCCAGGCCGTGCGCGCGGAAGACCGGACGCGGGTCCCAGCCGATGTTGCTGACCACGCCCACGGCGATTCCCTCCCCGCGCAGCGCGCTCAGCACCTCGGCGGCGTCGGGGTACGGGCGCCACGCCCCCGGCTTCATGTGCCGGTCGTACAGCGCCTCGTGCAGCCCCGGGTCCGGCAGCGGCACCTGCCGGGAGAGCCCGGTGTACGCGGCCCGGTGCTGCTCGGAACCCAGGTCCCGGGCCTCCCAGGCATCGGCGAGTTCCTCCGGCACCCGCAGCGGAGGCGCGCCGCCGGGCAGCGCGCCCGACGCCTCCAGTGCTCGAGCCGTCTCGGCCAACTCCGGTGCGGAAAGCGTCACTCCGGTGTCGGCGAGTGCCGCGCGCAGCCAGGCGTCGGTGGACTCGACGCGGAAAAGGGTCCCGGAGAAGTCGAACAGGACGGCAGCCATGGCCGGATCCTACGAGGTGATGTCGCCGATGGTGGTGTCGCCGACGGTGATCTCGCCCGCGCCCAGCGCGACCCGGTCGCCCGCGCACGTCACGTGCTCGCCGCGGCGCGGAGCCAGTCGCGGCAGACCGTCGTGGCCGACGACGCAGGTGAACGGCTCAGCGGCCCCCGGCCGGGCCCCGCTCCGTCACCCAGGCGTCGAGATCGGCGGGGGAGCGGATCGCGTGTGCCTCGGCGCCGGGCCGGACGGCCGCCCGCGGCTCGGGCGGTTCCGCGTGGCGGTAGGCGTGCCGGGGGCCGTGCGCGGGGGTGGTCACGGGTGCCGGCGCCGGTGGATCAGTACCGCGACGGCCACGACCAGGGCGCCCAGGAGCCAGCCGCCGACGACGTCCGTGGTCCAGTGGACGCCGAGCCACACCCGCGTCACGCCGACTCCGGCCACGGAGACCACCGCCACGGTCAGGGCGGTCAGGCGCAGCGAGTGGGCGGCGCCGTAGTGGTGGAGGAGCCAGACCAGCAGGCCGCACACGAACGTGGCGGTCATGGCGTGGCCCGAGGGGAAGGCCGCGTAGTGCGCGGAGTCCACGGGGTCGGGCCATACCGGGCGGGAACGGTTCACCGCCGCCTTCAGAGCCTGCTGCAACAGGCTGCCCAGCAGACACGTCATCCCGAGCCACACGGCCGTCCACCGGTCCTCGCGCCGGAACCACAGCCACAACACCACCACCGCGCACAGCAGTCGCATCGTCCACGTGTCCCACACCCAGTCGGTGAGGATCCGCATGGCGTGCGTGACGCCCGGTTCGTCGACCGCCCAGCGGTGGGTCGTGCCGGCGATGTCGTCGTCCAGGCCGATCAACGGGCGCCATTCCACGGCCACCAGGGTGAGCAGCAGCGCGGAGCACACGGCCAGCACCCAGGTGACGCGGAGGGCGGTGCGGGGCTGCGGTGGACTGGGCGGGGAGTCGACGGGCGGCGTCTGCATGCTGCGATACTCGCCGACGCGGGGGGTCCGGGGCCAATTTCCGGGGCGGGAGCGTGGCGAGTGACTACCCCAGCGCCCGAAGTCCCGGCACGAAAGCCACCAGTACCGGCACCACCGGTACCAGGGCGGCCGCCGCCGTCAGCCGCAGCCGCCGGGCCGCCGACAGCCGGTTCGGCGGCGTGAGCAACCGGTGCACACGCTGCGGGACATGGGCCTCGGCGGTCGGGCACGGGCCGAACACGCCACGGTCCTCGTTGAGTTCGACCAGCGCCAGGGCGGTCGTCAGCCGGCCGAAGCGGCGCGAGGCCACGTCGTCGGCGGCCAGTTCGACCAGGCGGTGCATCTCGTCGCGGAACGCCGCGAACACCGGAACCTGCGGGAATCCGTCCGCCAACGCGGACGAGCAGTGCAGCAGCCAGTCGTGCCGCGCCTGCGCGTGCCCCTTCTCGTGGGCCAGGACCGCGTCCAACTGCCGGCCCTTGAGGCGGCGCAGCGCGGCGGTGGTGACGACCAGCTGCGGGGGAGTGCCGGGCAGCCACCAGGCGTCGGGCCGCTCACCCTCCAGAACGACGAGCGGGTCGGAACCGGGCACCTCGCCGGGCAACACCGGAGCGCGCAGCAGGAGTTCGGCCCGGCGCCGCCGACGCCGGGCACGGGCCCGTACGACCTCCCGGGTCAGCATCGCGGCGCTCCACAGCCCGCCGCAGGCCAGCGCGACTGCGGTCGTGTCCGCCCAGAGGCCGGAGGTGCCGAGCGCGTAGGCCTCGACCACCGGGCCCGGCGCCGTCGCGAACACGTGCCCGCCCACCGCGTGCCAGGCCGCGGCCGCGCTGAACGTCATCGACAGCGCGCAGCACACGAGCACGGCCGCCACCACGCACTGCCAGACCCACAGCGCGACCACCGGTTCCCGGTCCGGCCAGTCGGCCCGGGCGAGCAGCCTGGGGGCGAGCACGGCGGTCAGGGCGCCGAGCAGCAACAGTGCCGCGGGGAGAGTCATGGGGGCAGCCTATGAGCGTCGCGCCGTCGGCGGTGCGGCCCGCCGCGCGAAGTGACGCAGGCAACGATTGCGTACGAGGTATGCCGGGTATGCGGTGCGCGGCGGCCAGGCGCTCAGACGGCCGGGTGTCACATGGTCAGCAGCATGGCCACCATCGCGATCCCCATGGAGAGCCGGCAGGCTCGCGCCAGCTCCGGCCGGTCGCCCCATCCGGTCGCCGGACCGCCCCCGGCCACGGCGACGACCGGCATCAGACGTACGCCGGTCAGCAGGACGTATCCGGTGAAGTAGAGCAGCAGCGCCCCGGTCAGCACGGGTATCCCGGAGGTGCCGTGGGCGTGGGCGGGGGAGCCGGCCATCACCACCGCCATGTAGACCATGGCCGCGGCCCCGACCAGGTGGTGCAGATGGTGACGTCCGGACCGGGCCGCCCACAGGGCGCGCAGCCCCGCGGCACCGAACACGACCGCGTAGCCGGGCCAGGCCCATTCCGGCGGCGTGAACACCGCCGCGGGCACGGCCATGGCGGCCATGCCGAACCCCATGAGGGCTTCGCCGCCCGCGGCGCGGCGCTGTTCCTCGACGCTGCTGCGCATCCGCAGCAGGCAGTAGGCGCCGGTCGCCGCGCAGAGCGCGACCAGCAGCCAGCCGGACGACGCCGGTCCGTGCACAGGTGCCTCCCCGCTCGACGCTCGACGGTCGTTGCTCGACAGTCGGTCAAGAACTGCCCGGGCCGTGCGGCGCGCACGCGAGCGCAAGGGTGTACACGGGGGGTATTCGGGGGAGCGCGGCCCATCGCCGCAGGTGAGGGAGGGGATCGATGTCACACGCGAGGTAATTATTTACAGGTAAAACACCTGTTAAGCTCAACTCCATGAGCAGTGCGACCCCCACCTCCGGTACCTCACTCGGCCGACGTCTGTCCCTGACAGGTGTGCTGCGTCTGCGTCGGCCCTCCGAGATCTGGTTCAAGCCCGCCCTGAGCTCGGTCGCCGCCGTCGCCCCGCCCAACCTGGTCCTGCTGGCCCTCGGCCGGCTCGACCTGGCGATGTACACCATGGCCGGGTCGCTGTGTGCGCTCTACGCCCACAACCGCCCCTACGCCGCCCGGGCCCGCACCCTGGCCTGGGTGGTGCTCGGCATGCTCGGCGGCGTCGCCGTCGCCCTGGTCACCGCCTCGCTCACGCGCCACGCCGTCGTCCTCGTCACCGTCGGAGCCCTGCTGGCGGCCGTGCAGAAGGCCCTGTGCGACGTCACCCGAGTCGGCCCGCCGGGCAACGTGGTCCTGACCTTCATCAGCTCCGCCGCCCTGTTCGTCCCGCAGACCTTCGGCCAGATCCCCGGTCATCTGGCGCTGGCCGCCGCCGCGGGCGCCTGGGCCTGGCTCGTCGGCATGGCACCCGCCCTGGTCCGCCCGCACGGCCCCGAGCGCCGGGCGACCGCCGCGGCCCTGAACGCCGCCGCCTCGTACGCCGACACCGGCGGCACCGGTGACGGCCACGTCACCGCCCGCGCCGCCGGGTACGCCGCCGTGCAGGCCGCCTGGCAGACGCTGCTGTCCCTCCCGGCGACGGGCACCCGCGCCACCACTCGGCACGCCCTGGAGCACCTCGTCGTCCGCGCCGAGGTCGCCCTCGCCGCGCCCGCCGACACGGACCCGGAGCGGCTGCGCGGCTGGGCCCGCGCCCTGCGCGGCACCGGCCGGATCCCCCGCACCGGCGACACCCCGGGCGCCACCGCCGAACTCCTCGGCGTGGACGCCGAACTCGCCACCCCTCCCGCGCCCTTGTGGCAGCGGCTCGGCCCGCTGACCCCGATCGCCGCCCGCACCGCCCTCGGCTGCGCCCTGGCCGGCTACGCCTCCCTCGCCCTCGGTATCGGCCGCCCCTACTGGGCCCTGGTCACCGCCGCCGCGCTCTACCAGGCCAACATGACCCTGACCTGGAGCCGCGCCGTGCAGCGTGTGGTCGGCAACATCGCCGGGGTGCTGCTCTTCGCGGCCATCGCACCGCTCGCCCACCTCGGGCAGGCACTCCTGGTCGTCCTCTGCCTCGCCCTCAACTTCGGCGCCGAGGCGCTGATCACCCGCAACTACTGGCTCGGCAGTGTCTGCGTGACCCCGATGGCGCTGCTCATCACGGAGTTCGCCGGCTACCAGGCGCCCGGTGAGCTGATCACCGAGCGAGTGGTGGACACCCTCGTAGGCGCCCTGGTCGGCTTCCTGGCCGCCGTCGCCGTCACCAACCGGCGCGCCGGCGGCCGCGTCGCACAGGCGGTGACCGCCGCCGACCGCGCCCGCGAACGCGCCGCCCGCCTCCTGGCTGAGCCCGACCCGCACCCCGGCGCGCTGGAGACCGCCCGCCGCGGGCTGGCCGCCGCGCTGACCGACCTGCGGGCCACCGTCGACGCCGCGGCCGGCGAATGGTGGGGGCGCGCCCTGCCCCAGGAGAGGGTCGTGCTCGCCGAGCAGTCCGGACACCGTACGCTCGCCGCAACGGTCCGACGCCAGGCAGCGCGTGCGAACCGTGAAACGGGCACGAGAACGGAGGACGTACGGCCATGACCGCAACCGACGGGGGCTCGGCGACCGGGGGCGACGAGAGAGGCGGACCGGGCGGCGACACCGTCGCCGCGGTCGTACGGCAGTGGCGGGCCGTCCATCCCGACCTCGACACCGGCCCGATGGAGATCATCGGCCGCATCAACCGCTGCGCCGCCCTCCTCCAGCAGGCCGAGGACGCCCCGCTGCGCCGGGCGGGCCTCAGTCGCGCCGAGTTCGACCTGCTCGGCGCGCTGCGCCGCACCGGGCACGAGCTGACCCCCGGCGACCTGGCCCGCGAGACCTTCTCCTCCGGCGCCGCCGTCACCAAGCGCCTCAAGCAGCTCACCGAGCGCGGCCTGGTGGAGCGACGCGGCGACACCCGCGACCGCCGGGTCGCCCACGTCCGCCTCACGGACACCGGACGCGACCTCGTCGACGGCATCCTGCCCGAACAACTCGCCTACGAGTCCGCCGTCCTCTCCGGCGTCGACGGCCCGGAGCAAGGCGAACTGGCGGCGCTCCTCGGCGCTCTGCTGGGCCAGCTGGAGGGCCGCCTGGGCGCGCTGCGGGTCTGACGCTCGGCCGGCCCGGCGGCACCGCGGCCCCGGGGACGGAAACCGTCTCAGCGCTCGTCGCCCGCCCGGTACACGCCGAACATCGCGCCCTGCGGGTCGCGCAGGACCGCGATGCGTGGTCCGTCGGGGGGCGAGGTGGGTTCCATGAGCACGGTGCCGCCGCTGTCGGTCGTGTCGACCGCGGCGGAGTTCACGTCCGCCACCGCGAAGTACGGCAGCCAGTGCGCCGGCACCTCGTGCGGGAACTTCTCGTCCATCGTCACCATGCCGCCGAAGTCCGCCCCGCCGATCCCCCACTGCGGGTAGCGGTCCGAGGTGGTGACGGTCCAGCCGAACACCGTGGTGTAGAAGTCGGCGGCCCGGTCGGGCTCCCGGGTCAGCAGCTCCACCCAGCCCAGCGAGCCGGGCGCGTTGAACAGCCCGGCCCCCGGGAAGGAGCGTGCCTCCCACAGCTGGAACACCGCCCCGGTCGGATCGGCGGCCACCACGAACCGGCCCGAGTCGAAGACGTCCGTGGGGCCCTGCGGGACCGCCCCGCCGGCCGCCGTCACCTGCCGTACGGCGTCGTCCGCGTCGCGTACGGCGAACGACACGTTCCAGGCGACCGGCTGCGCCGGCTGGTACAGCGGGGTCAGGGCGGCGACCGCCGTGTCGCCGAGGCGCGCGATCGTATAGCCGCCCGCCTGCTGCCGGGAGTCCGTCTCGGGGCGCCAGCCGAACAGCTTCGTGTAGAACCGCTTGGCCGCTGCCAGATCGCTGGTCCCCAGTTCGGCCCAGCAGGGCCCGCCGGTCACCGGTTCGTGGAGCTTCATCGCGTGGGGCGTCCTTCCGCAGAGCCGGGGACCGTCCGTCCCCCTCCAGCACGCTAAGGCCGGGCCCGGACCGCGGCCATCCGGCACGTACCGCCCGGTGGCTCAGATCCCGGGCCGGTAGCGCAGCGGATGGTCCGCGGGCACCTCCACCAGCACGATCCGCGTGCCGTCCGGGTCCTCGATCCACATCTCCACCAGCCCCCACGGCTCCTGGACCGGCGGCCGGACGATCTCGACACCCTTCGCGCGCAGCTCGTCGTGGGTCGCGGCAGCGTCCTCGACCTGGAGCCACAGCTTCAGCGCGGGTGAGAGGGGCGTCTCGGAACGGCCGGAGACCTCCAGGAAGCCGCCGCCGAGGAAGTAGACGGTGCCCCGCTCGGGTCCGGTGCCGAACTCCCGGTGCACGGCGAGGCCGAGCTGTTCGCCGTAGAAGGCGCGGGAGCGGTCGGGGTCGGTGGGGCGGAGCAGGATTCGGCTGCTGAGTACATGCACCATGCGTCCCGAGACTACTGGCGGCGTTACTCTCATCGGTGCCCCCGCCGCGCCCGAGAACGAACCCGCGCCCGAGAACGAACCCGCGCCCGCTGACGACCGTCGAGAACGAACCGGAGACGCTCCCCATGGACACCGCCGCCAGCCCACTGACCTACCGCGACGCCACCGCCGCCGACGTGGACGACATCGTCGCGCTCATAGAGTCCGCGTACCGAGGGGATTCCAGCCGCGCCGGGTGGACCACCGAGGCGGACATCCTCCAGGGCCGGCGCACGGACCCGGAGGGCGTGCTGGAGGTCGTCAAGTCGCCGGACAGCCGGCTGCTGACGGTCGAGCGGGACGGCCGGATCGTGGCCTGCTGCCAGCTGGAGCACCGCGGGGCGCACGCCTACTTCGGGATGTTCGCCGTGAGCCCGGCGCTCCAGGGCGAGGGCCTGGGCAAGACGATCATCGCGGCGGCCGAGCGGTGGGCCCGCGAGGCGTGGGGCGTGACGGAGATGCACATGACCGTGATCTCCGTGCGCGAGGATCTCATCGCCTGGTACGAGCGCCGCGGCTACCGCCGTACGGGAGAGATGACCCCCTTCCCGTACGGCGACGAGCGCTTCGGCATTCCGCAGCGCGACGACCTCCAGTTCGAGCTGCTGGTCAAGCCGCTGGCGTGACCAGGTGACCAGCGTGGTCCGCGTGCGCCGTGACGCTCACGCGGTGAAGCGGCCGGTGCGTTTGATCTCCGGGTAGTCGGTCGTCGCGCCGTCCAGGCCGAGGGCGCGCACCAGCCGCAGGTGGTCCTGGGTGTTCACGGTCCAGCAGAAGACGCGCAGACCCGCCTTGCGGGCCCGCTCCACGATCTCCAGCGTGATCCGGTTGATGTCCAGGCACAGCGTGCCGGCACCGGCCTCCACGGCGCGGTCCACGACCTCGGGGCCGTAGTACTGCGCGACCAGAGCGGTCCGCACCCCGGGCACCAGCCGGGCGATCTCCACGATGGCCTCGTCGTGGAACGAGATCACCTCCACCCGGTCCACCAGGTCCCGCCGGTGCATCACCTCCGCGAGTGTGCGCGCCGCCGCCGCGTCCTTGATCTCGGCCTGCAACGGCACCGACACGGCGTCCAGCACCTCCTCGAAGACCGGGACCCGCTCCCCGCGGCCCGCGTCCAGCGCCCGCAGCTCCTCGAGGGTCTGCTCGGCGATCGCGCCCGTGCCGTCGGTGGTGCGGTCCACGTCCGCGTCGTGCATGACGACGAGCGCGCCGTCCTTGCTCAGGTGCAGGTCCAGTTCGACGACGTCGAGGCCGGCCTGCTCGGCGGCGACGAAGGAACGCAGGGTGTTCTCGGGTTCGACACCCATCACTCCACGGTGACCGATGGTGAGGAAGTTCAAGGCTCGACTCGCTTCCGTCGACGTCGGCGATGGCAGGGCGGCAGCCTAACGGCCCTGCGGGACCGTTTCCCCTCTGCCGCGCCTGGTATCCGGACTCAGGCATCCCACAGGAAAAAATGCGGTGAAGGGCAGGGTCGGGCAGGATAATTTACGGAGGCCCCTCTTGCTGGGAGAAACCTCGTATGCATACGGTGTCCTGACGTGAGCTTCTCCCGTGGAGGATGGGACATGACGGAAATTCTTGTGCAGGTGGGTGTGGAGGAGAACATTCCTCCGGCGAGCAGGGTGGTGGAGCACCCGGCGTGGCCCGTGCTCAAGGATGCCGTGGAGCGGATCCGGCCATGGCAGTCCAAGGACGGGTCGATCGACTTCGACGCCGAGGGCGCGCCCGACCGGGCCGCCGCCGAGGACGTCGTACGCCGTGTCGCCGGCGCCGTCGAGGAGCTGTCCCCGCTGCTTCCGCACGACCGCGCCTACCACGAGGCCCTGGTGACGGACCTCGGCCGCTGGGCCGACGGCGGATTCCAGGTGCCCGACTTCCTCGACTCGCTGCTGGCCTTCCAGCCCGCCGCGAGCCGCGCGGACGGCCTTCAGCACCTGGTCGTCTTCCCGATGTACACGCAGAACGGCAACCCGGACCGCAACCTCGAAGCGGTCGTGCTGCGCATGGTCTGGCCCGACTGGCTGGCCGAACTGGAGCGCACCCGCTACGACAACCCGCTCTTCTGCGGCATCACCTTCGAGGACTTCACGGCCGGCTACGACACCAACTCCGCCGTCCTCTTCCCGGAGACCATCGCCGTGCGCGAGGCGCCCGAGCGCTTCTCCTGGGGCGGCATCTTCTGCGACCGCGAGGCCGCGCGCTTCCGCCGCGTCACCGAGGCCGCCGTCGGCATCCTGGGCCTGGAACTGCCCGAGGACGTCGCCGCGATGGTGCACGACCAGAAGCGCTGCGAGGAGGCCTTCGTCCTGTGGGACATGGTCCACGACCGCACCCACAGCCACGGCGACCTGCCCTTCGACCCCTTCATGATCAAGCAGCGCCAGCCGTTCTGGATGTACGGCCTGGAGGAGCTGCGCTGCGACCTCACCGCCTTCAAGGAGGCCGTGAAGCTCGCGGACGAAGGTGTCCCGCAGGCCCGTGACGTGCAGTACGCCGTCCTCTTCGACCGCATGTTCCGCTTCCCGGTCACCGGCGAGCGCCAGCGCAACTACGACGGTCTGGGCGGCCAGCTCCTCTTCGCCTACCTCCACAAGCACGACGTCGTGCGCTGGACCGACAACAAGCTCTTCATCGACTGGCAGCGCGCCCCGCAGGTCACCAACCAGCTGTGCGCCGAGATCGAGAAGCTCTACCGGGACGGCATCGACCGCCCGAAGATCGTGCACTGGTTCGCCGGCTACGAGCTGGTCTCCACCTACCTCGCCCCGCACCCGGGCTCGAAGTGGGCCAAGGGCCCCGACGCCCTGGACCTGACGCTGCCGCCGCGCAAGCTCGTCGATGACGTGCTTCCGGACGAGTTTCCGCTGAGCATGTTCTACGAGGCACTGTCCAAGAAGCTCAAGAACGTGATCGCCTCGACCCGGGGCATCACGGCGACGGCGGACGGCGCCGAGCGGGCCGCCGCGTGAGCGACGGCACGGACAGGCAGACACGGCAGGCTCGGGAGGCGAGGACCATGGGGAACGGGACGCTCGACGGCGCGGTGATCGCGGTGGCCGGAGCGGGCGGACCCGCCGGACGGGCCGCGCTGCTGCGGCTCGCCGAGGCGGGCGCGACGGTCGTCGGCTCCGACAACGACCCGGAGCGGCTGGCGGAGGCGGTGGACGCGGCGCGCTACGCGCACGGCGGCGCCACCGTCACCGGCGAGACGGTCGACCTGCTCGACCTGGACTCCACCCGGGCCTGGGCGGACCGCATCGAGCAGGAGTTCGGCCGGGTCGACGGCGTCGTCCACCTCGTCGGCGGCTGGCGCGGCAGCCAGACCTTCACCAAGACCGACCTCGGCGACTGGGACCTCCTGGAGAAGCTGCTGATCCGCACCGTCCAGCACACCTCCCTCGCCTTCCACGAGGCGCTCCAGCGCAGCGACCGCGGCCGCTACGTCCTGATCAGCGCCGCGGGCGCGAGCAACCCCACCGCGGGCAACGCCGCCTACTCGGCCGCGAAGGCCGCCGCCGAGGCGTGGACGCTGGCCATGGCGGACTTCTTCCGCAAGGCGGGGGGCGAGCAGGGCCCGACGTCCGCGGCTGCGATCCTGGTGGTCAAGGCGTTGGTGCACGACGCGATGCGCGCCGAGCGCCCCAACGCGAAGTTCGCGGGCTTCACGGACGTGCGTGACCTCGCCGAGGCCGTCGCCGGAGTCTGGGAGAAGCCCGCCGCGGAAGTGAACGGAAACCGTCTGTGGCTGACCGACAAGCCGTGAACCCCCCGAAGACCGACGCGCGTCGCCACCACGACCCCGAGGTCCGCGGTTTCGCCAGTGACAACTACGCCGGCGCGCACCCCGAGGTGCTCGCCGCCCTGGCGCTGGCCAACGGCGGGCACCAGATCGCGTACGGCGAGGACGAGTACACCGAGAACCTCCAGCGCGTGATCCGCGGCCACTTCGGCTCCGGCGCCGAGGCGTTCCCGGTCTTCAACGGCACCGGCGCCAACGTCGTCGCGCTCCAGGCGGTCACCGACCGCTGGGGCGCGGTGATCTGCGCCGAGAGCGCGCACATCAACGTCGACGAGGGCGGCGCCCCCGAGCGCATGGGCGGCCTGAAGCTGCTCACCGTCCCCACCCCCGACGGCAAGCTCACGCCCGACCTGATCGACCGGCAGGCGTACGGCTGGGACGACGAGCACCGCGCGATGCCGCAGGTCGTCTCGATCACCCAGAGCACCGAGCTGGGCACGCTCTACACGCCCGACGAGATCCGCGCCATCTGCGAGCACGCCCACGCGCACGGCATGAAGGTGCACCTGGACGGCTCCCGGATAGCCAACGCCGCCGCTTCCCTGGACGTGCCCATGCGGACGTTCACCAACGCGGTCGGCGTCGACCTCCTCTCCCTCGGCGGCACCAAGAACGGCGCGCTGTTCGGCGAGGCGGTCGTGGTCCTCAACCAGGACGCCGTGCGCCACATGAAGCACCTGCGCAAGCTGTCGATGCAGCTCGCGTCCAAGATGCGCTTCGTGTCGGTGCAGCTGGAGGCACTGCTCGCCAAGGACCTGTGGCTGCGCAACGCCCGGCACGGCAACGAGATGGCCCAGCGCCTGGCCGAGGGTGTGCGCGCCGTGCACGGCGTGGAGATCCTCTACCCGGTGCAGGCCAACGCGGTCTTCGCCCGCCTGCCGCACGAGGTGAGCGAGCGCCTGCAGAAGCGGTTCCGCTTCTACTTCTGGGACGAGGCCGCCGGCGACGTGCGCTGGATGTGCGCCTTCGACACCACCGAGGACGACGTCGACGCGTTCGTCGCCGCCCTCAAGGAGGAGATGGCGCGCTGACGGCGCCACCTCGAGCTATGCATAGGTATGCGGTCACCTGAAAAGTCATTGACTGACGGGTGATCGCTTTCCTATGCTCTGCGGGCATGGAGCTGATCCAGAAAACCCCTGACCTGTCCGCCTACCTGGCCGTCGACGAGGTCATCGACCACGACCATCCGCGCGTACGGGAGGTGGCCGGGCGGCTCGCCAAGGAGGCGGAGGACTCGTATGCCTATGCGCGACTGGCCTTCGAGTTCGTGCGCGACAC
Source organism: Streptomyces sp. BB1-1-1 (assembly GCF_031597775.1). Classification (NCBI taxonomy): domain Bacteria; kingdom Bacillati; phylum Actinomycetota; class Actinomycetes; order Kitasatosporales; family Streptomycetaceae; genus Streptomyces; species Streptomyces sp. BB1-1-1. The sequence continues at coordinate 7,447,743 of NZ_CP134203.1, forward strand.
CATCCCGCACTCACAGGACTCCGGCGACCCCCGCGTCACCTGGCGCGCCTCCGACGTCCTGGAGCAGCGCACCGGCATCTGCTACGCCAAGGCGCACGCGCTGACCGCGCTGCTGCGGGCCGAGGACATCCCGACCGCCCTGTGCTACCAGCGGTTCGACGTGGTGCACGGGCTGGTCGCCGTGCGGTTCAACGGTGCCTGGCACCGGCAGGACCCGCGCGGCAACAAACCCGGCGTGAACGCGCAGTTCTCCCTGGGGCGGGAACAGCTGGCCTTCACGCCGGACACCGCGGCCGGCGAGGCGGACTACCCGGACCTGTACGCCGCGCCGCATCCGGCCGTGGTGGACGTGCTGAAGGCGGCCACCGACCGGCCCCACCTGTGGGCGACGCTGCCGCCCGCCCTGTGACGCGCTCGGTTCAGCGCGCCTGGGCCGTGCGCAGTTGCTCCTGCGTCGGGGCGGTGCCGCCGAGATGGGCCGGCATCCACCAGGTGTCGTCCGCCCCCTTGGGACGCACCGGGTAGGCGCGCTGCGCGGCCTCCAGCAGCTCCTGCACCCGCCCGCGCAGCCGGCGGGTGATGGCGCCCGCGTACTGCTCGCGGGAGGCCTCCATCGCCTCGCCGACCCGGATCGTGATCGGGGTGTGGCTGCGCTTGAAGTTGCGCGGGTGTCCCTTGGTCCACAGCCGCTGGGTGCCCCACAGCGCCATCGGGACCAGCGGGACGCCCGCCTCCTGCGCCAGACGGGCGGCGCCCGACTTGAAGCTCTTCAGCGTGAACGACTCGGAGATCGTGGCCTCCGGGAAGACTCCGACGATCTCGCCGGACCGCAGCGAGTCCAAGGCGTGCGCGTACGCGGCCTCGCCCTGCTTGCGGTCCACCGGGATGTGCTTCATGTTGCGCATCAGCGGACCGGAGACCCGGTGCCGGAAGACCGACTCCTTCGCCATGAAACGCACCAGCCGCTTCTGGGGCAGCGCCGCCAGGCCGTCGAAGATGAAGTCCAGGTAGCTGATGTGGTTGCTCACCAGCACGGCGCCGCCCGAGCGCGGGATGTTCTCCGAACCCTGGCAGTCGATCTTGAGGTCCCACACCTTGAACAGGGTGCGGGCGAGACCGATGGCCGGGCGGTAGGCGAGTTCTGCCATGGGCGGGTCGGACCCTTCCTTGTCAGCCTGGGAAGGGGACTCCCAGTCGAAAGTTACGCAGCCGTAGGTTTACGGCTTGTCGCAGATCGTGCCCCAAGAACGGCCGGTGTACCAGCCTTGGTGCCCGCCCGCGGCGAGATCCTCATCACTTCGCCGGCCGTTTCGTGGCCGAAACACGACGGTGAGCCGGGAATCTCAGGCGTCCCGCGAACGCTGCACCTGGGGACGACCGGACTGGCGGCGCGCGGATCACGCGCGCCCGGGAGTGCCGCGACGGCGGCGGAACAGGAGCGAACGGGTGCGCGAGCAGGACGACGGCCGGCGACTCGATACCGCCGGTCCGCGGCCCGAGGTCTCCGGCCCCCGGCTCGGCGCCTCCGGTCCGCGGCTCGACACATCCGGCCCGCGGCTCGACGCGGCCGATCTGGGCGCGGAGCTCGGCGCGCGCGCCACGCTCGTGCAGTTCTCCAGCGCCTTCTGCGCTCCCTGCCGGGCCACCCGGCGGGTCCTCGGGGACGTGGCCGACCTGGTCCCCGGCGTCGCCCACGTCGAGATCGACGCCGAGGCCCGGCTGGAGCTCGTCCGCGCACTCGACGTACTCAAGACCCCGACCGTGCTGGTCCTCGACGCCGGCGGCCGCGTCGTGCGGCGCGCCGTCGGGCAGCCGCGCAAGGCGGACGTGATCGCCGCACTGGGCGAGGCGGTGTGACCACCGCCACGTCACCGGTGAGGCGTTCTCCACAGCCCCACATCCCGGGACGTATTTGACTGTGTGTGCCACCCGTCGTCAGCCTGCCCGTAGGCCCTCGCTCCCCGCTCCCCGGACCGAGGCGCAACGCAGAAGGACACCCCGTATGACGGTCACCCCCGACGTCGCCGCGCCGCGGCTCGCCACCGCCGACCTGCTGCGGTCCGCCTTCCGGCGGCACGCGGCGGGAGTCGCCGTGATCACCGCCCGCGGTGACGCCGGCCCGGTCGGTTTCACGGCCACCTCCCTCACCTCCGTCTCCGCCGAGCCGCCGCTGCTGTCGTTCGGCATCGGCACCGGCTCGTCCAGCTGGCCCGCGGTGTCCGAGGCCGAGTACGTCGGCGTTCACCTGCTCGGTGACCACCAGGAGGACCTGGCGGCCACCTTCGCCCGCAGCGGCGCCGACCGTTTCGCGGCACCGACCGCCTGGTGCGAGGGGCCCGAGGGCGTGCCCGTGCTGGACGGCGTCCTCTCCTGGCTCGTGTGCCGCGTCGCCGGCCGCGTACCCGCGGGGGACCATCGCATCGTGCTGGCGGAGGTTCTCCTCGGCGACCCCACGGGTGCCGGCAGTCCACTGCTGTACCACCAGGGGCGTTACAACGGTCTGCGCGACTGACCGGTCACCGGGGGCGCTTCCGTGAAGCCGTCGGGTTCCGGTTACGCTGCGTTGCGAAGGTCACAGTTCAAAGCGCTTGCTTAGCGGGAAAGAACTGGATGTACTGACGAGTAATATTCCGGGCGGAGCGCGGGTCGCCCCGACCGGGATCGGCCGCTTGGGGCGCCTATGCTGCCTGCAAGAGGCAGCACTGAAATGTCGACGCAGTAGGAGAGCCGGCGTGAGCTTGAGGATCGTTGTCACTGTGAAGTACGTGCCCGACGCCACTGGCGACCGGCACTTCGCCGATGACCTGACCGTCGACCGGGACGACGTGGACGGTCTGCTCTCCGAGCTGGACGAGTACGCGGTCGAGCAGGCGCTGCAGATCTCGGAGAACTCCGACGACGACGTGGAGATCACCGTCCTGACGGTGGGTCCGGAGGACGCGAAGGACGCGCTGCGCAAGGCGCTGTCCATGGGCGCGGACAAGGCGATCCACGTCGAGGACGACGACCTGCACGGCACCGACGCCATCGGCACCTCCCTGGTCCTGGCCAAGGCCGTCGAGAAGGCCGGCTACGACCTGGTCATCTCCGGCATGGCCTCCACCGACGGCACCATGGGCGTCGTACCGGCGCTGCTCGCGGAGCGCCTGGGCGTGCCGCAGGTGACGCTGCTGTCCGAGGTCTCCGTCGAGGACGGCACCGTGAAGGGCCGCCGTGACGGCGACTCCGCCACGGAGCAGCTGGAGGCGTCGCTGCCGGCCGTCGTGTCGGTCACCGACCAGTCGGGTGAGGCACGTTACCCCTCCTTCAAGGGCATCATGGCGGCCAAGAAGAAGCCGGTGGAGTCCTGGGACCTGTCCGACCTCGACATCGACGAGGACGAGGTCGGTCTCGAGAACGCCTACACCAAGGTCGACTCCGCGGCCGAGCGCCCGGCGCGCACCGCGGGCACGATCGTCAAGGACGAGGGCGAGGGCGGCAAGCAGCTCGCCGAGTTCCTCGCGGGCCAGAAGTTCATCTGAGCCCCGGATTCGCCGACCGCCCCGCACATCTCGCAAGCAGGAGAGAAGAAGTCCCATGGCTGAAGTTCTCGTCTACGTCGATCACGTGGACGGTGCCGTCCGCAAGCCCACCCTGGAGCTGCTGACCCTCGCCCGCCGCGTCGGCGAGCCGGTCGCCGTGGCCCTCGGCAACGGCGCCGCCGACACCGCCGCCACCCTCGCCGAGCACGGCGCGGTCAAGGTCCTCACCCACGAGGCCGCCGAGTACGCCGACTACCTGGTCGTACCGAAGGTCGACGCCCTCCAGGCCGCCCACGAGGTGGTGTCCGCCGGGGGCTCCCTGGCCGCCGTGCTGGTCCCGTCCTCCGCCGAGGGCAAGGAGATCGCCGCCCGTCTGGCGCTGCGCCTGGGCTCCGGCATCATCACCGACGCCGTCGACCTGGAGGCCGGCGACGAGGGCCCGGTGGCCACCCAGTCGGTGTTCGCCGCCGCCTTCACCACCAAGTCCCGCGTCGCCAAGGGCACCCCGGTCATCACGGTCAAGCCGAACAGCGCCGCCGTCGAGCCGGCCCCGGCCGCCGGTGCGGTCGAGGCCCTGTCGGTGTCCTTCTCCGCCCAGGCGACCGGCACCAAGGTCACCGCGCGCACGCCGCGTGAGTCGACCGGCCGTCCGGAGCTGACCGAGGCCGCGATCGTCGTCTCCGGCGGCCGTGGCGTCAACGGCGCGGAGAACTTCGCGATCATCGAGGCGCTCGCCGACTCGCTCGGCGCGGCCGTCGGCGCCTCGCGTGCCGCGGTGGACGCCGGCTGGTACCCGCACACCAACCAGGTCGGCCAGACCGGCAAGTCCGTGTCGCCGCAGCTGTACATCGCCTCCGGCATCTCGGGCGCGATCCAGCACCGCGCCGGCATGCAGACCTCGAAGACGATCGTGGCGATCAACAAGGACGCCGAGGCCCCGATCTTCGACCTGGTCGACTACGGCGTCGTCGGCGACCTCTTCGACGTCGTCCCGCAGCTCACCGAGGAAGTCAAGACCCGCAAGGGCTGACATCCGCTCGCAGCACCCGCCGAGGCCCCCGCGACCGTCCTTCCTGGTCGCGGGGGCCTCGGCGTCTGCGCAGGATGGTGTTGACCGGCGAGAGACCGGCAGATAACTTCGCTCTACGGATTATTGATTCCGTTCAGCGGAAAACAGGAGGGTGTGGGATGGGTCAGCAGGAGAAGGTGGCGACGAGTCTCGCGGGCGGCGTCGGCGAGGAGATCAGTGCCTCCCTCGCGCCGGTCGACGCGGAGCTGGAGCGCCTCTACCCCGGAGACCCGGGTACCCGGCAGCCCGTCCACACCGTCTACGTCCCCGGTGACGTCTTCGCCGCCGACACGATCCGCTCGTGGGGCGACCAGGCGCTCGCCGCCCTCGACGAACACGCCCCCGACGCCGCCTCCTTCGCCGCCGCCCTCGGCCTCACCGACGACCTCGCCGAACCCGTGTACACCCGTGTGCGCGCCAAGCTGGAGCGCGAGCCGATCGAGGACCTCCGCGTCGACTTCGAGGACGGCTACGGCAACCGCACGGACGCCGAGGAGGACGAGTCCGCCGCCCGCGCGGCCCGGCTGATCGCCGAGGCGTACCAGCAGGGCACGGCCGCCCCGTACATGGGCATCCGCATGAAGTGCATGGAGGCCCCGGTACGCGCCCGTGGCATCCGCACGCTCGACGTCTTCCTCAGCGGCCTGATGGAGGCCGGCGGCCTGCCCGAGGGGCTGGTCCTCACCCTGCCGAAGGTGACCTATCCCGAGCAGGTCACCGCCATGGTGCGGCTCCTGGAGGCGTTCGAGAAGGCGCGCGGCCTGGAGCCCGGCCGGATCGGCTTCGAGATCCAGATCGAGACCAGCCAGTCCATCCTGGCGGCCGACGGCACCGCCTCCGTCGCCCGCATGATCCAGGCCGCCGAGGGCCGCGCCACCGGACTGCACTACGGCACCTTCGACTACAGCGCCTGCCTCGGCGTCTCCGCCGCGTACCAGGCCAGCGACCACCCGGCCGCCGACCACGCCAAGGCGATCATGCAGGTCGCCGCCGCCGGCACCGGCGTACGCGTCTCCGACGGCTCCACCAACGTCCTGCCGGTCGGCCCCACCGCCAAGGTCCACGACGCCTGGCGCCTGCACTTCGGCCTCACCCGCCGCGCGCTGGCCCGCGCCTACTACCAGGGCTGGGACATGCACCCCGGCCACATCCCCACCCGGTACGCGGCAGTCTTCGCCTTCTACCGCGAGGGCTTCGAGCAGGCCGCCGCCCGCCTCGCCCGCTACGCCAACCACACCGGCGGCGACGTCATGGACGAGCCCGCCACCGCGAAGGCCCTCAGCGGCTACCTGCTGCGCGGCCTGGACTGCGGCGCCCTCGACATCGGCGAGGTCGCCCGGCTGACCGGCCTGACCCGCGCCGACCTGGAGGGCTTCTCGTCCCCGCGGCGCGGCGACCTCACGGCATCGGCGCAGTAGGCGGCGGCTAGGGGGTGTCGTTTGGATCAGGTCGGCTCCAAGGGACGGCGCCTTGCAGCGGAGCCGAGTGGGGTCTGGTGCGTGCAGCTGCAAGGCGGAGGAGGGCGACAGGGCGGAGCCCTGGCAACCGACGACAACGCCGCTGGGGGCACCTCCCACGCCTTTAAGGCAGTGGGGGAGTGCGTGCCAGACCCCGCGACCCCGGCAAGATCCAAACGACACCCCCTAGGTGCGGGGGAGGGGCTCGCCGGTCCGGCCGGAGCGCACGTACCGCTCCAGGCCGGACGCGGTCACCCACGTCTCCTCGGCGAACAGCCGCGTCCCCCGCGCGCACAGCCGCCGGTCGGCCCGCGCCCGCGCGCAGAACTCCTCGGGCGTCGCCCCGAACAGCTCCCGCAGCCGGGCCGACCCCTGGAGCAGCTCCGTGATCAGGACGCGCTGGTCGCCCGGGTGCCGGCGCGGTGCCCCGGTGCCGTCGTGCAGGACGCCGTGGCGGTTGACGTAGGCGTACGCGCCGCGCAGCACCGTGCCGTCCCGGTCCGCCGGCTCGACACGCACGTCGGGTGCCGGGAGCCAGACGCGGTCGAAGTTGCCGGACGCCATCGGCACGCCCTCGCTCGCGTCGATCACGGCCAGCTGCTCGGCGTCGAGCCAGAGGACGAACAGCTCCCGTACGACGCCCGGGGCGCCCACCGGCGAGGCGGACACGTAGCCCATGCGGCTCACATGGGCGGACACACCGATGTCGACGCCGGTGACCCGCGTCCTGACCATCGGGATCGGCGAGTCGATCCCGAACTCGGCCATCTTGTGCCGCGGCTGGCCCGGGCTGGCGTTGGAGCCGATCGCGAGCACGGGAACCCGGCCGTCCCCATCCTCGTGGACCGGCCCGTCCAGCGGCAGCAGCCGGTCCCCGTCCAGCAGCCCCGACTCCCGGGGCCACGCGCCCGGGTACAGCAGCGGCTCCTCCCGCGGCACCCCCGCTAGCCCGAGCGCCCGCAACGTCCGGTCCTCGCCGGCCGGGCGCGCCGGCGCGCGGCCGCTCTCCGGGGGCCGGGACGGCCGGGCGGGGCCCCCGCTCAGTGGCTTCGACACGGGCCCCTCAGTCCGCCGGTGGCAGCTCGCCCGAGCCCCGGGTGACCAGCCTGGTCGGCAGTTCGATGCGGTCCGGCGCGATCAGGGTGCCGTCCAGCTGCCTGAAGAGCCGCTCGGCGGCGGTGCGGCCGAGGGCCGCCGCGTCCTGGGCGACCACGGTGACGCCCGGCTGGAGCAGGTCGGCCAGCTCGATGTCGTCGAAGCCGACCAGCGCGACGCCGCGCGCGTGCTCGGCCAGGACCCGGATCACGGTGACCGTCACCCGGTTGTTGCCGGTGAAGATCGCGGTGACCGGGTGCGGGTCGGTGAGCATCTCCTCGGCCGCCCGGCGTACCCGCACGGGGTCGGTGACGCCCAGGGACATCCAGGAGTCCTTCACCGGTATGCCGGCGTCCTCCATGGCGGCCCGGTAGCCGCGCAGCCGCTCGGCGGCGGTGTGGATGCGGGGCATGTCGCCGATGAAGCCGATCCTGCGGTGTCCGTGCGCGATGAGGTGCGCGACGCCGTCGCGGGCGCCGCCGAAGTTGTCGGACACCACCACGTCGGCGTCGATCTGCCCCGCCGGACGGTCCACGAACACCGTGGCGACGCCCGCCTTCAGCTCCGGCTCCAGGTACCGGTGGTCGTCCCCGGCGGGAATCACCACCAGCCCGTCCACGCGTCGCGCGCACAGCGCCAGCACCAGCTCCTGCTCACGGTCCGGGTCCTCCGCGCTGGACCCGTTGATCAGCAGGGCGCCGTGGGCGCGGGCCACCTCCTCCACGGCACGGCTGAGCGGCCCGTAGAAGGGGTCGGCGAGGTCCTCCAGAACGAGGCCGATGCTGGCGGTGCGGCCCTTGCGGAGCACCCGCGCGCTGTCGTTGCGGCGGAAGCCGAGCGCGTCGATGGCCTCCTGGACGCGGCGCTCGGTCTCCGGGGTGACGCCCGGCTCCCCGTTGACCACCCGGGAGACGGTCTTGAGACCGACCCCGGCCCGGGCGGCGACGTCCTTCATGGTCGGGCGATTGCCGTAACGGTTCCCGGGGAGGCGGTCTGCGCGGCGGGGCGTGTCGGGCACGATGCGGTGTCCTGTCCTGTCGTCCACGGGAGTGCGTCGGCTCCTGTCGTCCACGGGGGATGTGTCGGTCATGCGTTTGTATGAGGATGTGGCGTCGAGCATAGAGCCTGGACAACGTTGTCAGATGCGGGAGACACTGTCCATCGCACTCTCCGGCCCTCGCCCCCACCGTGGGGCCGGTCCGCTGCGCGCTCTTGTGTTCGTCATTTTTTGCTTTTTTCGGTCCGACGGGGAGATCCGACTCTGATGCACACCGACCTCGTGGCAGCGCTGGACATCGGCGGCACCAAGATCGCCGGGGCGCTGGTGGACGGCCACGGCCGCATCCAGGCGCGCGCGCAGCGTGCCACGCCCGCCCGGGAGCACGGCGACACCGTGATGCGGGCCGTCGAGGCGGTGCTCGGGGAGCTGGCCGCGTCACCGCTGTGGGGGCGGGTGACGGCCGTCGGCATCGGCAGCGCCGGACCGGTGGACGCCTCCGCCGGCACGGTCAGCCCGGTGAACGTGCCCGGCTGGCGTGACTACCCGCTCGTCCGGCGGGTCCGCGCCGCCGCCGGTGACCTGCCCGTCGAGCTGATCGGCGACGGCGTGGCCATCACGGCGGCCGAACACTGGCAGGGCGCCGCCCGCGGCCACGACAACGCGCTGTGCATGGTGGTCTCGACGGGCGTCGGCGGCGGTCTGGTCCTGGGCGGCCGCCTGCACCCCGGCCCGACCGGCAACGCGGGCCACATCGGTCACATCAGCGTGGACCTGGACGGCGATCCCTGCCCGTGCGGGGCGCGCGGCTGCGTGGAGCGCATAGCGAGCGGCCCCAACATCGCGCGGCGCGCCCTCGACGCCGGCTGGCGCCCCGGCCCGGACGGCGACACCTCCGCCGCCGCGGTCGCCGCCGCAGCCCGCCTGGGCGACCCCGTCGCCGTGGCGTCCTTCGAACGGGCCGCGCAGGCACTGGCCGCCGGCATCGCCGCCACCGCGACCCTCGTCGAGATCGACATCGCCGTGGTCGGCGGGGGCGTCGGCAAGGCGGGCGACGTGCTCTTCGCCCCCCTGCGCAAGGCCCTGACCGACTACGCGACCCTGTCCTTCGTACAGCGCCTGGCCGTCGTGCCCGCCCAGATGGGAACTGACGCGGGGCTGGTGGGGGCGGCCGCGGCGGCACTCACGAGGACGGCGGGGGCCACGCCGGCGCGGGTCTGAACCGCGGGCGGCTGCGCGCGGGGTGCGCGCGGGGTGCGTCGATACGTGGCCTTCGGCCCGAGCGCGGGAGTACGGACACGGGGTACGGATACCTGAGCACGAGGGCGGGAGCAGAAGCACGGGACACCCCGGCCCGGCAGGCGGAAGTCCGGCGGGCGGAAGTCCGGCAGGCGTGAGTCGGCCGGGCCCGGAACGCTGAGCGGGGAGCCCGGGTCGATTCCGCCGCTCCCGGGACCGCACCCGTGACCCCGACGCCGTCGCGCAGTTGAAGCAGGCATGAAGAAGCGCAGCATGCTCGCCATCGCGTCCCTCGCCACCGGTTTCGTCGTCGCGGCCGTCAGCCCCTCCCACGCCGCCCCGGGCGACCTCCCTCTCAACCTCGACGTGGAGGACACCGTCAGCACCGTCCAGGACACCGTCGCCGTCGACAGCCTGGACGTGGACGACGACGCCCTCGGGCAGCTGGGCTGACGCACACCGCCCGGCACGCACCACCCGGCCCACACGGCGCCGGCGCCCCTCCCCCGGGGACGCTGGCGCCGCTGTCGTGCGCCCTCAACTGGGCCTGGTTTCCGTGGCAGGGTGGAGCGGGCAAGCCACAGGGGGCCAACAGAAGAGGGGGACCTGTGACCGTCGTCTGGATCAACGGCGCGTTCGGTGCGGGGAAGACCACCACCGCCCGGGAACTGATCGAACTGATCCCGAACAGCACACTCTTCGACCCCGAGGTCATCGGCGGCGCACTCGCACACCTGCTGCCGCCCAAACGCCTCGCCGAGGTCGGTGACTTCCAGGACCTGCCGATCTGGCGCCGTCTGGTGACCGACACGGCGGCCGCGATGCTCGCCGAGCTCGGTGGGACCCTCGTGGTCCCCATGACCCTGCTGCGGCAGGAGTACCGCGACGAGATCTTCGGCGGCCTCGCCGCCCGCCGGATCGCGGTCCGGCACGTCCTGCTCGCTCCGGCGGAAACGATCCTGCGGGAGCGTATAGCCGGCCGTGAGATACCGGAGGACCTGCCCGACGGCGAGATACGCGTACGCCAGTGGTCCTACGACCACATCGAGCCGTACCGCGCCGCCCTGGCCGCCTGGCTGACCGCCGACGCCCACCCGATCGACACCGGCGCGCTCTCCCCGTACGAGGCCGCCGCCCGGATCGCGGAGGCCGTCGACACCGGCGCCGTACCGGCCTGCGACATCGTGCAGACGCCCGAGCCCACCGCCGAGACCCTCGCCGCCGGCGTCCTGCTCTTCGACGAGCAGGACCGGGTGCTGCTCGTCGACCCCACCTACAAGCCCGGTTGGGAGTTCCCCGGCGGCGTCGTCGAACCCGGCGAGGCCCCCGCCCGTGCCGGGATGCGCGAGGTCGCCGAGGAGACCGGGATTCGTCTCGCGGACGTACCCGCCCTGCTGGTCGTCGACTGGGAATCGCCCGTGCCGCCCGGCTACGGCGGACTGCGGCTGCTCTTCGACGGCGGCCGGCTCGACTCCGCGGACGCCGCCCGCGTGCTGCTGCCCGGCCCCGAACTGCGCGACTGGCGCTTCGTCAGCGAGGACGAGGCCGCCGGCCTGCTGCCCCCGGTCCGCTACGAGCGGCTGCGCTGGGCCCTGCGGGCCCGGGAGCGCGGCGCGGCACTGTACCTGGAGGCGGGCACCCCCGTCGGCTGACGTCAGCCGACCGCCCCGTAGGTCCGCGCCGATGCCCGGAGCGCCTCCGCGGCCCCACCGGTCACCGGATCGCCGTGACCGAAGCAGGCCACGTCCGTGTCGAGGGCGGCCAACCGCCCGAAGGAGCCGACGGCCCGGTCCCGGTCGACGTTGAACACACCGAGCATGACGCTGCCGTCGACCGGCGACGCGGCGACGGCGTCCCCCGTGAACAGCACGCCGTGCCGCGGGAGATGGAGCCCGATGCTGCCGTCCGTGTGGCCCGGGGCGTGGACGACGCGCGCCCCGCCGCCGAAGTCCAGGACATCGCCGTCGGACACCTCGGTCACCCGTGCCGGCCGGTCGTATCCGCCTTGCGGAAGCCGCCGTACGGCGTCCGCGTGCAGCGGGCGCTCCCAGTCCTCGAACGTGGGCGCCGGGCCCGGCACCTCACCCCGCACGACCGGCGCTTCCAGGGAGTGTGCCACCACCTCGGCCCCGGTGAACGCGGCGACCTCCTGGGCCCCGCCCGCGTGATCCTCGTGGAAGTGGGTGAGGACGACGCGGCGTACGCGTCCGAGAGCCCCGGCCGAGGCGGCGATGCGCTGGCCCGACCCGGCCGGCCCGGCGTCGATCAGCGTCAGGTCGTCGCCGTCGCGCCAGAGGTAGGCCTGGCCGACCGGGAAGCGCAGCAGGTGCAGGCGGGGGAGGAGCTCGATGACGTCCATGGAACGACCGTAGGCAGGGCCCCGCCGGGTGGCGAGAGCCCTCTGCCGACGGCAGAACCGGAGCGCGTCGGGTCAGCTCGCCGCGTAGTTGCGCAGGAACAGCGCCTCCGCGACCGACAGCCGCTCCAGTTCCTCGGGGGACACGCTCTCGTTCACGGCGTGGATCTGCGCCTCCGGCTCGCTCAGGCCGATCAGCAGGATCTCCGCCCGCGGGTACAGCGCGGCCAGGGTGTTGCACAGCGGGATGGAGCCGCCCTGACCGGCGTACTGCATCTCCTCGCCGGGATACGCCACCGCCATCGCGTCCGCCATGGCCTGGTACGCCGGACTGGTGGTGTCGGCACGGAACGCCTGGCCCTGACCGATCTGCTCCACGCCGACCCGGGCACCCCACGGCGTACGCGCCTCCAGGTGGGCCTGGAGCAGCTTGGTGGCCTCGGCGGCGTCCACGCCCGGCGGCACCCGCAGACTGACCAGCGCGCGGGCGCCCGCCTGCACCGACGGGGTCGCGCCGACGACCGGCGGGCAGTCGATGCCGAGCACCGTGACGGCCGGGCGCGCCCAGATCCGGTCGGCGACCGAGCCGGAACCGATCAGCTCCACGCCGTCCAGCACCCGGGCGTCCCGGCGGAACTGCTCCTCGTCGTACGCCAGACCCTCCCACCGATTGTCCGCCGCCAGCCCGTCGACGGTCGTCGAACCGTCCTCTGCGCGCAGCGAGTCCAGTACGCGGATCAGGGCGGCCAGCGCGTCGGGGGCCGCGCCGCCGAACTGGCCCGAGTGCAGGTTGCCCTCGAGCGTGTCGACCCGGACGCGGACGAGGGTCATGCCGCGCAGCGTCGAGGTGACCGTCGGCAGCCCGACCCGGAAGTTGCCCGCGTCGCCGATGACGATGGTGTCCGCGGCGAGCAGGTCGGGGTGCTGCTCGGCGTACCGCTCCAGGCCGCCCGTGCCCTGCTCCTCCGAACCCTCGGCGATCACCTTGACGTGCACCGGGACGCCACCGTTCGCCTTCAGCGCGCGCAGGGCGAGCAGGTGCATGAGCACGCCGCCCTTGCAGTCGGCCGCGCCGCGCCCGTACCAGCGGCCGTCGCGCTCGGTGAGCTCGAACGGCGGGGTGACCCAGCCGGCCTCGTCCAGCGGCGGCTGCACGTCGTAGTGGGCGTAGAGCAGCACCGTCTTGGCGCCCTCGGGCCCGGGCAGGTACCCGTACACCGACTGGGTGCCGTCCGGTGTGTCGAGCAGGTCCACGTCCTGGAAGCCCTCGGCGCGCAGTGCGGCCGCTATCCAGTTGGCCGCGCCCACGCTCTCGCTGCGCGGGAACTGGTCGAAGTCCGCCACCGATTTGAAGGCCACCAGCGCGGTGAGTTCCTCCTTGGCCCTGGGCATCAGGGAGGAGACGGTCTCGGCGACCGGATTCGACGACATGGGCACGCTCCTTGTGGGTGCGACGTTGTACCGAGGAGTACGAGGAGTACAGGGGTACGACGAGTGCGGCGAGTACTCGGATTGGTAGGCCCGATCCTCCCACAGTGGCCTGCGGCGATGCCCGCCGTAGGATGCGGGGGTCAGGTGCGGCATGCGGTTTGTTGGGAGCAGTAGACCATCGTGAGCAGCGAGAACTCTTCGGCGGACGACGCGCGTCAGGTCTGGGACGTGGTCGTGGTGGGCGCGGGACCCGCGGGGGCCTCGGCCGCCTATGCGGCGGCGGTCGCGGGGCGGCGCGTGCTGTTGCTGGAGAAGGCGGACCTGCCCCGCTACAAAACGTGCGGCGGCGGCATCATCGGTCCCTCGCGCGACACCCTCCCGCCCGGCTTCGAACTGCCCTTCCGGGACCGTGTGCACGCGGTGACGTTCTCGAACAACGGGCGGTTCACCCGGACCAGGCGCTCCCGGCAGATGCTGTTCGGGCTGATCAACCGGCCCGAGTTCGACCAGCAACTCGTCGAGCACGCCCAGAAGGCGGGCGCCGAACTGCGCACCGGGGCCACGGTGGCACGGGTGGAGCAGCACGGGTCGGCGGTGCCGGACCGGCGCACGGTCGCCGTCGTCCTCCAGGGCGGAGAGACGGTGCTCGCGCGGGCCGTCGTCGGCGCGGACGGCAGCGCCAGCCGGATAGGGGCGCACGTCGGGGTCAAGCTCGACCAGGTCGACCTCGGCCTGGAGGCGGAGATCCCGGTGCCGGAGACGGTCGCCGAGGACTGGAAGGGGCGGGTCCTCATCGACTGGGGGCCGATGCCCGGCAGTTACGGCTGGGTCTTCCCCAAGGGTGACACGCTGACCGTGGGTGTGATCTCGGCGCGCGGCGAGGGCGCGGCGACCAAGCGGTACCTGGAGGACTTCGTCGGCCGGCTGGGCCTCGCCGGCTTCGAACCGAGCATCTCCTCCGGCCATCTGACGCGCTGCCGTGCCGACGACTCACCGCTGTCGCGCGGCCGGGTCCTGGTCTGTGGGGACGCGGCGGGGCTCCTGGAGCCGTGGACGCGCGAGGGGATCTCCTTCGCGCTGCGCTCGGGCAGGCTCGCGGGGGAGTGGGCGGTGCGGATCTCCGAGGCGCACGACGCCGTGGACGCGCGCAAGCAGGCCCTGAACTACGCCTTCGCCATCAAGGCCGGGCTCGGCGTCGAGATGAGCGTCGGCAAGCGGATGCTGGCCGTGTTCGAGCGCCGGCCGGGGCTCTTCCACGCGGCGCTGACCGGTTTCCGTCCGGCCTGGAAGGCGTTCAAGGACATCACGCAGGGCTCGACCTCGCTGGGCGAGCTGGTCCGCGGCCATCCGCTGGCGCAGCGGGCACTCGCGGCGATCGACCGCCGGCCCGCGGGCGCGGAGGGCTCGGCGGGAGCGCCGGGCACCACGGGCACCGCGAACCCCGCCGGTGACGAGGTCACTTCCTGATCTCGATCCGGAACACCGGGTGGTCGGGTGCGATGCGGCGCAGCTCCGTCTCGGAGGAGTCGGGGCCGACGCCGTTGAAGAAGACCCCTACCTCCGCCTTCCAGCGCTTGAGGTAGGCGCGCAGGAGCGGCGGCTTGTCGTCGTCGCCGACCTCGGTGGCGGTGAACGTTTCCACGTGCTTGCCGAGGTGCAGTTCGCCGCCGCCGGCCGCGCGCATGTTGTGGGTCCACTGGACGTGGCCGCGCGGGGCCACCAGGTACTGCCGCCCGTCGACGGTCAGCAGGTTCACGGGGGTGGTGCGCCACTGGCCGCTCTTGCGGCCGCGCACCGCGAGGACGCGTGAACCCCAGACGCTGAGGCCGCGGCGGGTCAGCCAGGCCAGGGTGCGGTTGAGGACGTTGACGGTGAGCCAGCCGGGCTTCTGGACGTGCGTGGACATGGGGCCCCCAGGGTCGCTCGAAGAAGTGAGGGAGAGCGCCGCTCGCTTTTGTGAGCAGTGCTCTCGCGTGGGGGTGAGTCTGCACGAGAGTGGTGCTCCGGAGCAAGAGCAGCGCTCCGATTTGCGAGCGGCGCTCTTAAGTGAGAGCGCCGCTCTCCATCGAGAGCGCTGATCGTTATTGAGTGCACTGCTCTGCATTGCGTGCACTGCTCTCCTTTTGGCACACTGCTCGCATGAGCACCGCACAAGGCGCCAAGGGAGCCCGCGCCCGCGCCCGGATCGAGGTCACCGCCGCCATCAAGGACGAGGCGCGCGGACAGCTCGCGGCGGAAGGTGCCGCCAAGCTCTCGCTGCGGGCCGTGGCCCGCGAGCTGGGCATGGCGTCCTCCGCCCTCTACCGCTACTTCCCCAGCCGTGACGACCTCCTGACCGCCCTCATCATCGACGCCTACAACTCGCTCGGCGAGGCCGCCGAGGCGGCGCGCGACGCGGCGGCCGACGCCGGACACGTCCGCCGCTGGACCGTGGTGTGCGAGGCGGTGCGCGCGTGGGCGCTGGCGCATCCCCACGAGTACGCGCTGATCTACGGTTCGCCGGTGCCCGGCTACACCGCGCCCGACGACACCATCCCGGCCGCCGCCCGGGTGGCCTACGTCTTCACGGGCATCGTGCGCGACGCGCACCAGGGTCCGGGCCTCGCCAAGCCGCCGTTGCCCGCCGAACTGCGACCCGAGGCCCATCGGATGGCGGCGGATTTCGCCCCCGACCTGCCACCGGAGACGGTGGCGGCGTTCGTGGCCGCCTGGGCCGAGTTGTTCGGGCTGGTCGGGTTCGAGCTGTTCGGACAGTTCAACCGGGTCGTGGAGGACCGGGACACGTTCTTCCGCCACGCGGCGGAGCGGCTCGCCCACGGGGTGGGCCTGGTCTTCCCTTAGCGGGGCGGGGCGGGGGCGAGAGGCGGGGGCTCTGGGGGCCCGGGGTTCCGGGCCCCGTGATTCAGGCGACCTCGGCGTCCCTCATTCGACCGAGACCGCGACCCCGACCTCTACCCCGACCGCGCCCCCGACCCGGACCGCGTTCCCGACGGCAACCCCGGTCGCATCTCCGGGCACCGGCGCCGGGTCCTGCCGCAGGACGCGCGCGTGCAGGGACCGTAGTCCGGGTCCCGGGTCGGCGCCCATCGCCTCGGCGAGGCGTTGCCGTACCGCCTCGTACGCGGTGAGCGCGTCGGCCGGACGGCCCGCGCGGTACAGGGCGAGCATGAGCAGTTCGCTGAGGCGCTCCCGCAAGGGGTGCGCGGCCACGAGCCGGACGAGTTCGTGGACGTACTCGAAGGAGTGCCCGAGCTCGATCTGGCCGGCCAGCCGGGCCTCCAGGACGGTGAGCCGTTTCTCGGCCCAGCGCAGCCTTTCCGCCGCGAGGTAGGGCGCATGGAGGCCCTCGGCGAACTCGCCGCGCCACAACTCCTCCGCCCGCCCGGCCAGTTCAGTGGCCCGGTGCAGCTCGCCGGCGTCGCGGGCGGTCAGTGCCTCTGCCACCAGTTCCCGACGCCGGCGCAGGTCGTCGGCCTGGACTCCGGTGAGACGGTAGCCGCTCCCGGTCCACGCCAGCTCCGCACCGTCGCCGAGTGCGCGGCGCAGCCCGGAGACGTACTTCTGCACGAGATTGCGCACGTGCACCGGCGGCGCCCCGCCCCACAGGGCTTCGACCAGACCGTCGTACGAGATCGGACGGCCCTCCTGCAGGAGCAGGACCGCGAGCACCGCACGCTGCTTCGGCGGGCCGAGCGGAATCTCCACGCCGTCGCGCAACGCGCGCAGCGGGCCGAGCAGTTCGCAGCGCAGGGCGCTCGTCGCGCCGGTCGATCCCGTCGTCACCGATGCCGCCAATGCCCCCGATGTCCCCTCACCCATGCGTCGAGAGTATCCCGGGCTCCGCATTCGGGTGGATCTTCCAGCGGTCCTTCCAGTGGTCCTTCCAGCGGCCGGGGCGACGGTGTGCGGACCACCCCCCGGGAGAAAGGCCCCACCATGCTCACCCGGCTCGGCCGCCTGGCCGTGCGGCGCAGCCGCGCGGTGCTGCTCGGCTTCCTGCTCGCCCTCCTCGGTCTCGGCGCGTACGGCGCCGGCGCGCAGAGCGACCTCGACCTCTCCCGCTGGGACGCTCCCGGCACGGAGTCCGTGCACGCCGGTGACCGGCTGCGCGAGCACTTCCGCACCGGAAACCCCAACCTCGCCCTCCTGGTCACGGCCCGGGACGGTGACGTGGACAGCCCGCGCACCGAACGGGCCGCCCGTGAACTGACCGCCGAGGTAGGGAAACTGCCGCTCGTCACCGACGTCACCGCCTACTGGGACGCCGGGAGCGCGGCCCTGCGCGGGGAGGACGGCCGCCGGGCCCTGATCCTCGCCCGCCTGGAAGGCACGGCCACCGAGACACGCGAGGAACTCGCCACTCTGTCGGCGGAGTTGACGCGCACGACCCCCGAACTCGACGTCCGGGTGGGCGGCCAGGAGGAGATCTCCCGGCAGGTCGGCGAGCAGGCCCGTGCCGACTTCCTGCGCGCCGAGCTGTTCGCCCTGCCGGCCGTGCTGCTCCTGCTGATCCTGGTCTACCGGCGCACCGTCGCCGCGCTGCTGACCGTGGCGGTGGGCCTGTTCTCCGTGGTCGGCACGCTCGCCGGACTGCGGGCGGTCGCGCAGGTCACGGAGGTGTCGACGTTCGCCGCGAACCTCGCACTGGTCCTCGGTCTGGGACTGGGCGTCGACTACGGCCTGTTCGTGATCAACCGCTACCGCGAGGAGCGCGCCGCCGGGCACGCCCAGCCGGAGGCCGTCGTCGGGGCGACCCGCGCCGCCGGGCGGACGGTCGTCTTCAGCGGCGTCACGGTCGCGGTGTCGCTGTGCGCGCTGCTGGTGTTCCCGTTCTTCTTCCTCAGTTCGTTCGCGTACGCGGGCGTCTTCGTCGTGCTCACCGCGGTCGCCGGGGCCGTGTTGTTCCTGCCCGCCGCGCTCGCCCGCTGGGGCCACCGTGTCGAACGGCCCACCGCGCCCGCCTCCGGCTTCTGGCACCGCACCGCGCTCGCGGCGATGCGCCGCCCGTTCCTGGCCGGCGCCGGGGTCCTCGCCGTCCTGCTGGTGGCCGCCTCTCCGCTGCTGGGCCTGCGCTTCGGGCTGCCCGACGAACGCACCCTGCCCGAGGGCACCTCCTCGCGCACCACCTCCGAGATCGTGCACCGCGAGTTCCCCGCCGAACCCACGGACACGGTCCAGGTCGTCCTGGAAGGAGCCGCCCCGGGCCGGGGCGCCGGCACGAGCGCGTACGCCGCCGCGCTCTCCCTGCTCCCCGGCGTGTTCCAGGTCGACGCGCCGGAGGGCACCTACCGCCAGGGCGAGCGCACCGGCGCGCCCGGCCAGGACCGGCTGACGGCACCGGACGGGCGGGTGCGGCTGGCTGTCGTACCCACGCAGGAGGCGATGTACGGCGACGTCCCCGCCTTCGTCGAGCGCGTCCGGGACACCCCGGCCCCGGCGTCCGCCCTGGTCGGCGGCTACCCCGGCGAGACCACCGACTTCCGCGCCACGCTTCTCGACCGGCTGCCGTACGCCGTCGGGATCGTGCTGGTGGCCACGTACGTGATCCTCTTCCTCATGACGGGCAGTGTGCTGCTGCCCGCCAAGGCGACCGTGCTGAACCTGCTCAGTCTGTCCGTGATGTTCGGCTGCCTGGTGTGGGTCTTCCAGGACGGGCACCTGTCCGGGCCGCTCGGCTTCACCCCGACCGGTTCCATCGAGCCCAGCATCCCGGTGCTGATGTTCTGCGTGGCGTACGGCCTGTCCATGGACTACGAGGTCTTCCTGCTGGCCCGCGTCACGGAGGAGCACCAGCGCACCGGGGACACCGTACGCGCGGTCGGCGAGGGCATCCGGCGCAGCGCCCCGCTGATCACCGCCGCGGCCGGCATCCTCGCGCTGTCCTTCCTGTCCTACGCCACCAGCGGCGTCGTCTTCCTCAAGGAGCTGGGGATCGGCACCGCCCTGACGATCCTCGTCGACGCCACCCTCATCCGGGTGGTGCTGCTGCCGGTGACGATGCGGCTCGCGGGGGGCGCGAACTGGTGGGCGCCGCGACCGCTGCGCCGCTTCCGGGTGAAGGAGGCGCCGGCGCGGGCCCCTGAGAACAGCGCGGACGGGCCGGGCGGAGAGGACGGCCCGGGCGGGGAGGACGTACTTCGCCGGGAGTACGTGTGATCACCACGCGCGGGTGACGCCGCCCGCGGCACACGGCGTCTAGCGTGGC
This sequence comes from Streptomyces sp. BB1-1-1, assembly GCF_031597775.1. NCBI lineage: Bacteria > Bacillati > Actinomycetota > Actinomycetes > Kitasatosporales > Streptomycetaceae > Streptomyces > Streptomyces sp. BB1-1-1. The sequence goes on from NZ_CP134203.1 coordinate 7,467,113, forward strand.
GGTCATGGACGGACAGCGCGAGCACGGGAGCGGGCCGCCGCAGTGGTGGCGGCACGGGCCCCCGTGGTGGAACCACCGGGGCGAGGAGGAGCACTCCGCCCGGTGGCCCTGGCGCTCCACGGCGCTGATCACGGCGTTCGTGCTGGTCGGCTCCAACTTCGCCGCCCACGCCCAGGAGAGCGAGCGGGTCCCGCTGGACCCCTTCGCGCGCGTGCTGCTCTTCCTGACGGGAGCGGCGCTGCTGTGGCGTCGGCGGTACCCGGTGCCCGTGGTGTTCGGCACGGCGGTCACCACCCTCGTCTACCTCTTCGTCGGATACCCGTACGGGCCGGTGTTCGTGGCCGTCGCGGTGGCCTGCTTCAGTGCCGTCGTCGCCGGGCACCGCAGGGCCGCGTGGGCGGCGATGGGGACGATGTGGGCCGGGCTGGCCCTGCTGACGCACTGGCTCTACCGGTGGCTGCCACCCTCCGGGGACTCGGCCGCGTCCTGGGGCCAGGAGATCGTGATCGCCACCTGGGTGGTGGCCATCGTGGCCCTGTCGGAGCTGACCCGGACCCGGCGCGAGCAGTGGGCGCGGGAGCGGGCCGAACGGGCCCAGGCGGCCAGGCGGCGCGCGGACGAGGAGCGGCTGCGGATCGCGCGCGAACTGCACGACGTCCTCGCTCACAGCATCTCCGTCATCAATGTGCAGGCCGGCGTCGGTCTCGCCCTCCTCGACACCGATCCCGAGCAGGCCCGCACCGCGCTCACCACCATCAAGGCCAAGAGCAAGGAGGCGCTCGGCGAGGTACGCCAGGTCCTCGACACGCTCCGCACCCCCGGAGACGCGCCCCGCGCGCCGGCCCCCGGGCTGGACCGGCTTCCCGAACTGGTCGAGCAGGCGGCGAGCGCCGGTCTCACCGTCGAGGTCGAAGGCGAGCCGCCGCGGCTGTCGCCCGGTGCCGACCTGGCCGCGTTCCGCATCGTCCAGGAGGCCCTCACCAACGTCGTACGGCACTCGGGTTCGCGGCACGCGCGCCTGCACCTCGGCCGGGACGGCGGCACGCTGCGGCTGCGCGTCGACGACGACGGTCCCGCGACCGGCGCCGAGGCGGGCGGCAGCGGCAACGGGCTGGCCGGGATGCGGGAGCGGGCGGCGGCGCTGGGTGGCACCATCGAGGCGGGCCCGCGCCCCGACGGCGGCTTCCGGGTGCTCGCGGTCCTGCCGATCGACGTGAGAATCACCGAGGACGACAAGAGCCACAAGAGCCACAAGAGCGCCAAGGACGTCAAGGAGGAGGACCGGTGATCCGCGTACTGCTTGCCGACGACCAGTCACTGGTACGGGCCGGCTTCCGGGCGCTGCTGGACGCGCAGCCGGACATCGAGGTGGCCGCGGAGGCCGCCGACGGCGAGGAGGCGGTGCGCGCGATCCGCGAACTGCGCCCCGACGTCGTCCTGATGGACATCCGCATGCCCCGCCTCGACGGCCTGGCCGCGACCCGCCGCATCACCGGGGACGCCGCCCTGCGGGACGTGAAGGTCGTCATGCTGACCACCTTCGAACTCGACGAGTACGTCTTCGAGGCGATCCGTTCCGGTGCCTCCGGCTTCCTGGTCAAGGACACCGAACCCGAGGAACTCCTGCGCGCCGTACGGGCGGTGGTCGACGGTGACGCGCTGCTGTCGCCGGGGGTCACGCGCCGCCTGATCGCCGAGTTCGCGGCCCGCTCCAAGGAGCCCACCGCGGCCGGCGAACTGGCCAGGCTGACCGAGCGCGAACGGGAGGTGATGGCCCTGGTCGGCATCGGCCTGTCCAACGAGGAGATCGCCCGCCGTCTGGTCGTCAGCCCGCTCACCGCCAAGACCCACGTCAGCCGCACGATGGTGAAGCTGGGCGCCCGCGACCGGGCCCAACTCGTCGTGCTGGCCTACGAGTCGGGGTTGGTGCGGCCGGGCTGGCTGGGCTGACCGCCGCGCGCGAACCGGACCAGCACGCTCACCACACGGACGAAGAACACCACCACGGCCAGCACCGCACCCGAACCGACGAGCACGCCCCGCATGCCCGACGGCAGGCCGAAGAGGTACGCCGGCCCCGCCACGGCCCCGAACAGCACGGCCGCCGCGAACGCCGCGCTGCACAGCGCGTACCCGATCTCGACCGTGATCGCGTCCCGCTCGCCCTGCGTACGCCGTCCCCCGTAGGTATCCATGCGGGCAAGCCTCCCAGACGCGCGCCGACTCGGCACCGCGACGCCGACCACAACCGCCGCACCCGCACCCGGTGCCGACTCGACCGTTGCCGCACCGAGGGCCGCCCGGCCGACGTCGCCGCGCGCGCGGTCCGGCTCAGCTCCAGGTGACGCCCGACTTCTCACGCCACAACGCGGCCAGGGAGGCGTCGCCGGTCACCTCCGGGAACGGGAGGCGGTTCCACAGCGCCGGGTACAGCCGCGCGGCGGGTCCGGACAGCTCGCAGTCGGTGTCCCCGGCGTCGCCGCGCTCGGTTACCGGTGGCCCTGCCGACAGCCGTACGGTCCACACGGCGCCGGGCACGTCCGTCGCCCGCACCCGCAGTGTGCGGGGCTCCTCGGTGCGAACCGCGCTCTTCGGGCGGGCGTGGAAGGCACACAGCAACTCGTCGATGCCGTCCACCGCGAAGTCCACGCCGATGCCGGTGGGGACGCCGTCCCTGGCCGACTCGGCGTCGATCCGGTGCACGGTCGTCTCGTGCGCCTGCCGCCGGGCCCAGAAGGCCAGGGGCGACGGCGCGGGCAGGAAGTGCCAGCAGCGCACGTCGGGCGAGGCGCCGGCGAGGGTGTCGACGAGTCGCCCGTGGCCCTCCCGGAACCAGGTCAGCAGCGCGGAGCCGTCGTGGTCGGGCAGGCCGCCGTCGGGGACGGGACCGGCGTGCCCCTCGGCGACGATCTCCGCGGCCCAGCGGTGCACCATCCCCGTGTGTCGCAGCAGGTCTCGCACCTGCCAGCCGGGGCAGGTCGGCACCTTGGCGTCCACGCCCGCCGCCTCGGCGGCCGAGGCGAGCAACACACCCTCGCGGTCCAGTATTTCGACGAACGTGGCAGTCTCCATGGCAGGGAGTGTGCCGGATGGAGTGGGCTCTAGGGCAAGGCCCGAAGCGTCGGTCAGGGCCGGCGGCCCGCCAGGACGCAGAACTCGTTCCCCTCGGGGTCGGCGAGCGTGACCCAGCTCTCGTCGCCCGTCTGGCCGACGTCGACGTGCCGAGCGCCCAGGCCGAGCAGGCGACGGACCTCTTCGTCCTGCTCCCTGTCGGTGGGGTTGACGTCGATGTGGAGCCGGTTCTTGACGGTCTTGCCTTCGGGTACGCGGGCGAATGTCAGCGTCGGTGGCACGGGGCCGAGGCGGTTCTTGCCCTCGGGCACCGCGGGGGAGCCGATCGTGACGACTTCATCCACCCCGTCCTCTCCATCCTCTTCGTCCTGCACCTCGTAGCCGAGTACCGAGCACCAGAAATGGGCGAGACCGCCCGGGTCGGCACAGTCGATCGCCAGCTCGGTGAACTTACTGGTCATGTACAAGTCCTCCAGTCCAGTCCAGCCCAGTTAAGTCGATGCCGCCGCGCGCCGGGTGGCGATCGTGACCAGCACCGCCACCGCCGCCAGCGCCGCCACGCTGGTGAGCGCGGCCGGCAGGGAGAACCAGTCGGCCATGAAGCCGATGGCGGGCGGCCCGAGCAGCATGCCGCCGTAGCCCAGCGTGGACGCGGTCGCGACACCACTGGGGCCGCCCAGCGCGCCGGCCCGTTCGACCGCGACCGGGAAGATGTTGGCGAGCCCGAGTCCGGTGATCGCGAAGCCGAACAGCGCCGCCCACACGGAGGGGGCGAGGGAGCCGAGCAGCATGCCGGCCACGGCGGTCGTGCCGCCGGCCACCACCGTGGTCGTCCGGCCGAGGCGCTCCAGCAGCGTCGTGCCGGTGAGCCGGCCGAGGGTCATGGCGAGCGCGAAGCAGGAGTAGCCCGCCGCCGCCATGCCCGGCGACGCGTCGAGGTCCTGCTCCAGGTGCAGGGCGCCCCAGTCGGCCATGGCGCCCTCACCGTACGCCGTGCACAGGGCGATCAGGCCGAAGGTGATGACGAGGCGGCGCGTGCGGCGGTCGAGCCGGCGCGGGGCGCGCTCGGCCCGGTCGGTACGGTCGGGCGGCACGGCGGGTTCGCAGCGCAGCAGGGCGCGGCCCGCGACCAGGGTGACGAGCAGGCCGACCACGGTGAGACCGAGCAGGTGCCGCACCGGCGACAGGGACCCGGCGACGAGCCCGCCGAGCCCGGCGCCGATCATGCCGCCCAGGCTGAACGCCGCGTGGAAACTGGGCATGATCGGGCGCCGCAGCACGGCCACCAGGTCGACGGCGGCGCTGTTGAAGGCGACGTTGATCCCGCCGTACGCGCTGCCGAACACCAGCAGTACGGCGCCGAGCGCGAGCGCGGAGTGGGTGAGCGGGGGCAGGGCGATGCTGAGGCAGAGCAGGACCGCGCAGGCGACGGTGACGGGGTGGCTGCCGTAGCGGCGGACCAGCCGTCCGGTGAGCGTCATGGTGACGACGGCACCCGCCGAGACACCGAGCAGCGCCATCCCCAGGGCGCTGGCGGAGGCGCCGGTCTGCTCCTTGATGGCGGGGATCCGCACGACCCAGCCGGCGAACATGAAGCCGTCGAGCGCGAAGAAGGCGGTCAGGGCGATGCGGAGGCGGGTGAGGTTGTCGCTGGGGCCCGGCACGGCGTTGTGCGAACGGGCTTTGTTTATTTGCGGCACAAAGTCAGGCTAGAGGTGGAGCGAGGGCGGGGCAAGGGCGTACCGGCCGGGCGTCGGGGGCGCGGGGCGGCGCCCCCGGCGTCGCATACGCTCGACACCACCATGAAGAACAACCTCACCCCCCTGGAGCCGAAGGCCGACAAGGCCACCGTCAGACGGCACAACCTCAGCCTGGTCCTGAGAGCCGTGCACGACGCGGGGGAGTCGACCCGGGCCGGTATCGCCACACATGTCGGACTGACGCGTGCGGCGGTGTCGTCCCTGGTCGAGCAGTTGCTGGAGTACGGCTTCGTCTCCGAGTGGGGCAAGACCAGCAGCGGTCAGGCGGGGCGGCCCGGCACCGTCCTGAAGGTGTCCCGGTCCGGCCCGGCGGGCCTCGGCGTCGAGATCAACATCGACTACGTCACCGTGTGCGTCGTCGACCTCGCCGGCACCGACCGGGTCCGGCTCGTGGAGCACTTCGACAACCGCGGGGTCCAGCCCTCCGAGGTACTGGCCCGCGCGGCCCGGCTGGCGGCCCGCGCCATCGGTTCGGCGGCCGAACAGGACCTCGCACCGGCCGGCGTCCACGTCGCGCTGCCGGGCCTGGTGACCGGCGGCACCGTGCGCCAGGCCCCCAACCTGGGGTGGCAACGGGTCGCGGTCGAAGGGCTGTTCGCCCAGGCACTCCTCGCCCTGCGCCCCGCCCGCCGCCCCCTGCCGGTCAGCTCCGACAACGAGGCCAACACCGCCGCCCTCGCCGAACTGTGGTACGGCGCGGGCACCGAGGGCGTGCGCAGCTTCCTGTACCTGACCGGTGAGATCGGCATCGGCGGCGCCCTGGTGCTGGGGGGCGAACTGCTGCGCGGCGCGCACGGTTTCGCCGGGGAGATCGGGCACATGGTCGTCGATCCGAGCGGCCCGCTGTGCCGGTGCGGGGCGCGCGGCTGCCTGGAGCAGTACGCCGGTCAGGCCGCGCTGCTGGGCGCCGCGGGCATCGACGCGGACGCGGGCGTGCAGGGCGTCGCCGAGCTCGAACGCCGTGCCCGGCGGGGCGACCCGGCCGCCCTGTCGGCGATCGGGCGTGCCGGACGGCAGCTGGGCGTCGTGGTGTCGGGCGCGGTGAACCTCTTCGACCCCGACGCGGTGATGCTCGGCGGTGTCTACCGCGAGCTCATGGACTGGCTGGCCCCCGCCGTCGACCGCGAACTCGCGCTCCGCGTCGTCTCGGGGCTGTGGAGCGAGGACGGGAAGCGGCTGCGCGCCTCGTCCTCCCTCGGCGACGCGGCCCGGGGCGCGGCCGGCGTGATCGTCCGCGAGGTGCTGGCCGACCCGGCGGCGTACGCCGAGCGCGAGCAGGGCTGACGCGGGGGGCCGCCCGGCCGGGGCCCCCCGCGGCCCACGTCAGGCGCGGTTCGCGGCGATCATCTCCCGGTACCAGCGATAGCTGTCCTTCGGTGTGCGCTCCTGCGTGTCGTAGTCGACCCGGACGATGCCGAACCGCTTGTCGTAGCCGTACGCCCACTCGAAGTTGTCCAGCAGCGACCACACGTAGTACCCGCGTACGTCCACACCCGCGTCCATCGCCGCCCGCAGCGCGGTGAGGTGGTCGCGCAGGTAGGCGACGCGGTCGGCGTCGTGCACCGTGCCGTCGGCGGCGGGCGCGTCGTCCTCCGCCGAGCCGTTCTCCGTGATGTGGACCGGCGGCAGCGCGTCACCGTACTGCTTCTTCAGCCGGACCAGCAGGTCGGTGAGGGAGTCCGGGACGACCGGCCAGTTCATCGCGGTGTGCCGGACGCCCGGGTGCCGGACCTCCTCGTAGCGGTTGTCGGTCGCCACGCGCCGCGCCGGGTCGCTCTCGCGGTGCGGGGCGTCGGCGACCACGATCGGCCGGTAGTAGTTGACGCCGAGGAAGTCCAGCGGCTGGGAGATCAGTTCCAGGTCGCCGTCCCGCCGGAAGTCCTCCCCGGTGATCAGCTCGCCCCAGGTCTCCTCCTCGGTGGCCGGGTAGCGGCCCGCGAGGATCGGCTCGGTCCACACCAGGTTGTGCTGGGTGTCCGCGCGGACCACGGCCGCCAGGTCGGCGGGGGAGTCGGTGGCCGGCAGGTTGCGGTCCAGATTGAGCGTGATGCCCGCCTCGCGCACCCCGGCCGCCCGCAGCGCCGACAGCGCCAGACCGTGGCCGACCAACAGGTGGTGGGCGGCGGCCAGGGCGCCCCGGCCCTCCTTGGCGCCGGGCGCGTGCCGGCCGATGGAGTAGCCGAGGAAGGAGCTGCACCACGGCTCGTTGAGCGTGATCCAGCGCGGCACCCGGTCGACCAGGTGCTCCGCGACCACGGCCGTGTACTCGGCGAACCGCTCCGCCGTCTCCCGCACCCGCCAGCCACCTCGGTCCTCCAGGGCCTGCGGCAGGTCCCAGTGGTAGAGGGTGGCGGCCGGCTCGATGCCCGCCGCGAGCAGTTCGTCGACCAGGCGGGAGTAGAAGTCCAGACCCTTCGGGTTCACCGCGCCCGAACCCTCCGGCACGATGCGCGGCCAGGCGATCGAGAAGCGGTACGAGTCCACGCCCAGGTCGCGCAGGAGCGCCACGTCCTCCGGGTAGCGGTGGTAGTGGTCGCAGGCCACGTCACCGGTGTCGCCGTTCACCACCAGGCCGGGGGTGTGGCTGTACGTGTCCCAGATCGACGGACCGCGGCCGTCCTCCCGTGCCGCGCCCTCGATCTGGTACGAGGCGGTCGCGGCGCCCAGGACGAAGCCGGGCGGGAAGCTGGGGTAGTCGCTCATGCTGTGCAGCTCATCTCCATGTATACGCGGGTCACTTGACGGATCCGCCGGTGATTCCGGCGGCGATGTACTTCTGGGCGAGGACGAGTAGGATCGCCGCCGGCACCGCGGAGAGCACGGAAGCGGCCATCACCGAGCCCCAGTCGCCGACGTGCGCGCCGATGTACTGGTAGATACCCAGGGTGATGGGCTTGACGTCGTCGGTCGTGTTCAGGGTCAGCGCGAACATGAAGTCGCTCCACGAGAACAGGAACGCGAACAGCCCCGACGTGATCAGTGAGTTGCGGCTCATCGGCAGCACCACCCGCACGAACGTCCGCACCGGCCCGGCACCGTCGATCTGCGCGGCCTCGATCACCTCGCCCGGGATCGACACCATGAAGGAGCGCATCAGCACGATGGAGAACGGGATGCCCAGCGAGGCGTCCGCCAGCATCAGGCCGAAGTAGGAGTTGACCAGGCCCAGGTCGACGTACGAGTTGTAGAGCGCGTTGGCGATGACGATGCCCGGCACCATCTGGGTGATCAGCGTGCCGAACACGATGGTGCGCGAGCCGCGCAGCCCGAACCGGGCCAGCCCGTACGCCGCCGGTGCCGAGATCGCCAGGCAGATGGCGACCGCGCCGAGCGAGACGGCGAGCGAGGTCAGCAGGTGCCCGCCCTGGTCGCTGATGGCCTTGGAGAAGCCGGACAGGTCCAGGCCGCCCGGCACCGGGTCGACCTGGAGCAGCCCCGACTCGGGCTGGAGCGCGGTGTTGAGCATCCAGTACAGCGGGAACAGCATCACGGCGAGGACGAGCACACCGGCGACGGTGGAGCCCCAGCGGCGCCGGGACGCGGTGGGCGTGTGGGTTGCCATCGTCGGTCACTTCCCCTCGGTGCGGTTGGCCCGCAGGTAGAACACCGCGAACACGGCGGAGATCAGGATGAGTACGTTGCCGACGACGGCTCCCGCGCCGAAGTCCAGCTGCACGAAGGAGTTCTGGTACGTCAGCGTGCCGAGCGTCTGGGTGGCGTCGGCGGGCCCGCCGTCGGTGAGGGCGAGGATCAGGTCGAGGATCTTGACCGTCGACATGAAGCCGAGGACGAGCACGACGGTGACGACGGGCTTGAGCAACGGCAGGGTGACGGAGCGGAAGGTCCGCCAGGCCGAGGCGCCGTCCAGCGCGGCCGCCTCGTGCAGTTCCCTCGGGATCTCCTGGAGACCGCCGTACAGGATGACCATGTTGAACGGGATGCCGATCCAGATGTTGACCAGGACGACCGACACCAGGGCCATCTCCGGGCTGGTCAGCCAAGGCGTGCTGCCGCCGATCCCGACGGTTTCCAGGAACGAGTTCAGCACGCCCGTGTCCTGGTCGAGGATGCGGCGCCAGACGATGCCGGACACCACCATGGGCACCAGCCAGGGCAGCAGGATCAGCGAGCGCAGCACCCCGTTCAGCGGGAAGCGGCGGCTGAAGAACACCGCGAGCGCCAGGCCGATGCAGAACTGCCCGAGCAGCGAGCCCGCGGTGAAGACGAGGGTGTGCCACAGCGCCTTGCCGAACAGGGCGTCCTGGAACACGTTGGACCAGTTGTCGGTGCCGTTGAAGGGCGCCGCACCGGTGAAGAAGGTCTTCGGTGTGTAGTGCTGGAAGCTCATCACGACGTTGCGGACGAGCGGGTAGCCGAAGAACAGCAGCATGAAGACGACGGCGGGGGCGACGAACCCCCACTGGGCGAGCCGGCGCCGGCGCCTGAGCCGGGCCGGGTCCGGTGCGGCGGCCGTCGTGGACGCCTCGGCTGGCGTCCGGTCGGTGACGGTGGACGTGGTCATGGGCGCGTACCTCAGTTCCCGCTCGTGGCCCGCTGCTGGGCGCGCTTCAGGGCGGTCTCACTGGACTGGCCGGTCAGGGCGGACTGGAAGGCGCTCTGCAGGGCGAGCGACACGCTCGACCAGCCGGCGCCGAGCTTCGCGGTGCGGGACCGGGCGACGGCCACCTGGTCGGCGAGGGAGTCCAGCTCGGGCACCCGTTCGCGCCAGACGGCGGCGGCCTTCGCGTTGGCCGGGACCATCCAGCTGTTGAGCGCGTAGGTCAGCTGCTCCTTCTCGCTCGCCAAGCACGCGACGATCTTCCCGGCCGTCCTCTCCCGTGCCTCGTCACCGGTGTTGGGCACGGTGAGCACCGCACCGCCGAGCGGGCCCACCGAGTCGTCGCCGGCCTCGGGCACGGGGATCGGCGCGATGCCCCAGTGCAGCGACTTGTCGGTGTTGAGGGTCTCCACCTGCCACGGCCCGTTGATCATCATCGCCGCGTTGCCGGCCATGAACTGGTCGTTGACGTCCGCCTGCGTCCAGTTGACCGTCGACTTCGACAGCGAACCGTCCTTCAGCAGGCCCTTCCAGTAGTCGAGGGCCTCGACGACCCGCGGGCTGTCCAGCTCGGTCTCGTCACCGCCGTTGGACCACATGAACGGCATGAACTGGAAGACGCCGTCCTCCGCGCCGCCCGCGCTGAGCGCCAGCCCGTACTGCTTGCCCTCGGTGAGCTTCTCCGCGCTCTCGCGCAACTGCGCCCAGGTGGTGGGCACCTCGATGCCCGCCTTGTCGAGGACGTCCTTGTTGTAGAAGAGCGCGAGCGTGTTCACGGACCGGGCCGCGCCGTAGTACGTCCCCTCGTACGAGCCGAAGTCGACGATGCCCTTGGGGATGTCCTCGGTGCTCAGTCCGAGGGTCCGCAGGTCGACCAGTCCGCCGGCGTCGGCGAAGGTCGGCATCTCGGACGCGTCGAACTGCACGATGTCCGGCAGCGACTTGGACGATGCCATGCGCAGTGCCTTCGTCATCACCTGCGACGCCGGGACGCTCTGCTGCTCGATGGTGATGCCCAGCCGCTTGCCGCAGCGGGCCATCGCCTCCGCGTCCCAGCGGTGGTACGACTCGTCGGTCGAGGAGTTCATCACGGTGTACACGTCGGCGTCGCGCTGCTGTCCGCAGCCCGTGAGCGCCGCCCCGGCGACCAGTACGGAGACGGCGGCGAACGGGGCGACGGCTCGGTGTGAGCGTCCTCGCCCGCGGCGCGTGGCAGCCGGAGGGTGTGCTGTCAAGGCGAGCGAGGTGAAGCGCTTCGACATGGTGCGGCCCTTGCTGTCGTACCGTCCGGCTTCCTTGCCGGACCGTTTTGTTTGATGTGATGACTAATACGTCAAGGGTGCGCCGTCGCGCTAGAGCAAAGTGGCCTCCGTCTCGCCACTTCATGGGGTGAGTGGACTGTTCTGGTGGGTAATCATGGCTGTTCAACACGGTGAAGCCAGTTCTGGGGACTCTGCGCGAGGGTTTGTTTTGTGTACGATCAAAATGCTGTGAGACGGCCCCCGTGCTCCCATCCGACAGCTCCCGTCCCACCCGAGGAAGATCATGAAGTTCACCGACGGCTTCTGGCTCATCCGCGAGGGCGTGCATCTCTCGTACGCCACTGAAGTGCGCGATGTGCGTCCCGAATCGAAGCGCTTCACCGCCCATGCCGCCGTGAAGAAGGTGACGCGGAGGGGGGACACGCTCAACGCGCCGCTCCTCACGGTCGAGTGCTTCTCTCCCGCCGAGGGCGTCATCGGCGTCCGCGTCACCCACCACGCCGGAAAGCGCCGGCCGGGCCCCGACTTCGCCCTCACGGGCGCTGCGGACGGCGCCGGCGCGGTACGCCAGGACGGCACGGTCACCGAGCTGACCAGCGGCCCGTTGTCCCTGCGCCTGGACCGCGAGGGCCCCTGGGGTCTCACCTTCCACGACGCGGACGGACGCGAGCTGACCCGTGCCGACGCCAAGAGCACCGCGTTCGCCACCACGGGCGACGGCGCGCACCACATGCTGAGCCGGCTCGCGCTCGGCGTCGGTGAGCAGATCTACGGCCTCGGCGAGCGCTTCACCCCGTTCGTGAAGAACGGCCAGGTGGTCGACATGTGGCAGGCCGACGGCGGCACCAGCAGCGAACAGGCCTACAAGAACGTCCCGTTCTACCTCTCCTCACGCGGCTACGGCGTCTTCGTCAACCACCCCGGCGCCGTCTCCTTCGAGGTCGGCTCCGAGTCCGTCGGCCAGGTGCAGTTCAGCGTCGAGGACCAGACGCTGGAGTACTACGTCGTCGCCGGCCCCACCCCGAAGGACGTCCTCACCCGCTACACCGCGCTCACCGGCCGCCCCGCCCTGCCGCCCGCCTGGTCCTTCGGCCTGTGGCTCACCACGTCCTTCACCACCTCCTACGACGAGGAGACGGTGACGAAGTTCGTCGACGGCATGGCCGAGCGCGGCATTCCGCTGTCCGTCTTCCACTTCGACTGCTTCTGGATGCGCGAGTACCAGTGGTGCGACTTCCAGTGGGACCCGGACGTCTTCCCCGACCCGGACGGCATGCTCGCCCGGCTCAAGGCCAAGGGGCTGAAGGTCAGCGCCTGGATCAACCCCTACATCGCCCAGAAGTCCCCCCTCTTCGACGAGGCCGCCGCCCTCGGCCACCTGGTGCGCCGGCCGGACGGCGACGTCTGGCAGTGGGACCTGTGGCAGGCGGGCATGGGGCTGGTCGACTTCACCAGCCCCGCCGCCCGCGACTGGTACGCCGGAAAGCTCAAGCCGCTGCTCGACCAGGGCGTGGACTGCTTCAAGACCGACTTCGGCGAGCGCGTCCCCACCGACGTCGTCTGGCACGACGGCTCCGACCCGGAACGGATGCACAACTACTACACGCACCTGTTCAACCGGACCGTCTTCGAACTCCTCGAGAAGGAGCGCGGACAGGGCGAGGCCGTCCTCTTCGCCCGCTCCGCGACCGCCGGCGGCCAGCAGTACCCCGTCCACTGGGGCGGCGACTGCTGGTCGTCCTTCGAGGCGATGGCCGAGTCGCTCCGGGGCGGCCTGTCCCTGTCCCTGAGCGGCTTCGGCTTCTGGAGCCACGACATCGGCGGCTTCGAGGGCACCCCCGACCCGGCGGTCTTCAAGCGCTGGCTGGCCTTCGGCCTGCTCTCCTCGCACAGCCGGCTGCACGGCTCCTCGTCGTACCGGGTGCCGTGGGAGTTCGGCGAGGAGGCGGTCGACGTCGCCCGGAGCTTCACCCTCCTCAAGCACCGCCTGATGCCCTACCTGTACGGCGTCGCCGCCGAGGCCCACCGCACCGGCGTGCCGATGATGCGGCCGATGGTCCTGGAGTACCCGCACGACCCGGGCTGCCGCCCGCTGGACCGCCAGTACATGCTCGGCCCCGACCTCCTGGTCGCCCCGGTCTTCACCGAGGACGGCGAGGTCGAGGTGTACCTCCCCGAGGGCACCTGGACCCACCTCCTGAGCGGCGAGCGCGTCACCGGCCCCGCCTGGCGCACCGAACGGCACGACTACGACAGCCTGCCGCTGTACGTCCGCGAGGGCGCCGTCCTGCCGCTGGCCTCCGACGATCAACGCCCCGACGGGGACTGGCTCGACACCCCGACCCTGCTGGTCCACCCGCCCGCCGGGCCCGACTACGCGGCCGAGGCCACCGTGCCCGACCTGCTGGGCACGCCCGCCGCGACGTTCCGCGTGCGGCGCGACGGGGACGTACTGCGGGTCACCGCGAGCGGCACCGACCGCCCGTTCACCGTGCGCGTCGCCGGCGGGGCGAGCGCGGAGGGCGCCGGGGAGGTGAGCGTTCCGCTGGGGTGAGGCCCGCCGGCCCGCGCCGTCAGCGGTCGAGGCCGGCCAGCGCCGTCAGCAGCCGGTCCACGTCGTCCGCGCTGCTGTACGGCGCGAGCCCGACCCGTACGCCGCCCTCGTCGCCCAGCCCCAGCCGGCGTGAGGCCTCCACCGCGTAGAAGGAGCCGGCCGGCGCGTCCACCATCCGCTCGGCCAACTGCCGGTAGACATCGGCCGGGCGCAGGCCCGCCACGGTGAACAGCAGGGTCGGCGTGCGCCGCGCGGCCCGCGAGTACACGGTGACCCCGCCGACGTCCGCCAGTCCGCGCTCGATGCGCTCGCGCAGCGCGTCCTCGTGGGCCTCCAGTGCCGCGAAGGAGGCGACCAGCCGGTCCCGGCGGCTGCCCCGCGCGTCCGGCTCCAGGCCCGCGAGGAAGTCCACCGCGGCACGGGCGCCGGCCAGCAGCTCGTACGGCAGCGTCCCCAGCTCGAAGCGCTCGGGGACGGCGTCGCTGGAGGGCAGCAGCTTGTCCGGGCGCAGCGTCTCCAGGAACTCGGGCCGGGCCGCCAGCACCCCCAGGTGCGGGCCCAGGAACTTGTACGGCGAGCACACCAGCGTGTCCGCGCCGAGCGCCGCCGGATCGACGACGGCGTGCGAGGCGTAGTGCACCGCGTCGACGTGGAGCAGCGCGCCGACGCCGTGCACGAGGCGGGCGACGGCCGGCAGGTCGGGCATGGTGCCGATGAGGTTGGACGCGGCCGTCACCGCGACCAGCCGGGTGCGCGGGGAGAGCACCGCCTCGATGTGCTCGGGAAGCAGTTCCCCGGTGGCCGGGTCGAAGTCCGCCCAGCGCACGCTCGCGCCGGCCGCCTCGGCCGCCTGCGTCCAGGGCCGGATGTTGGAGTCGTGGTCGAGGCGGGTGACGACCACCTCGTCGCCCGGCCCCCACGTCTTGGCGAGCGTCCGGGACAGGTCGTAGGCGAGCTGTGTGGCGCTGCGGCCGAGGACGACGCCCCGCGGCTCGGTGCCCAGCAGGTCGGCCAGCGCGCTCCGGGCGTCCGCGACGATGCCGTCCGCGTTGCGCTCGCCCTCGGTCGTCCGGCCCCGGTTGGCCAGCGGGTTGGCCAGCGCCTCGCCGATGGCGTCGATGACGGGCTGCGGGGTCTGGGTGCCGCCCGGCGCGTCGAAGCGGGCGGAGCCGGACTTCAGGGCGGGTATCTGCGCGCGGATCGCGTCGACGTCGAGGGCCATGTGCACTCCAACCGAAGGCGGAAACTCCGCCTCATGATCGCATCAGGTCGCCGATCGGAACAGGCGCGCGTGACGGACGGGCGCGGAGGCGGGGGCGGGGACGGGTACGGGGATACAAGTACGGGCACGGGGGGTACGGGCCGGTACGGGCCAGTACGGGCGGCTCAGGAGTCCGCGGCGTGCGCCGGCCGCTTCTCACGGCCGCCGGGATGACGGTGCCGCCAGATCCAGAAGACCGCACAGGACAGCAGCGCCCACCCGCCCAGCACCAGGAACGGGAACGCGTGCTGGTGGTCCTGGAAGTACACCGCCGTGTGCTGGGCGTTGACCGAGGCCCCCGGTGGCAGCCACTGGCCGATCGCACCCAGCGGGGACGGCAGCAGCGGCCAGGACACCGCGCCGCCGGAGGAGGGATTGCCGAGGAGCACCATCAGGCCCCAGGTCGGCAGCATCGCCCAACGTCCGAACAGGGTGTTGAACATGGTGAACACCATGCCGGACGCGAACATCGTGAGCGCGAGGATCAGCCACGACTCGACGAACGGCAGGTCGAGCGCGTCCAGCAGCCAGTCCACCGTCGCGGCGATGGCGAACCCGCCCAGCAGCGCGTAGGCGGCCGTGAAGAGGATGCGTTCGAAGGGAGTCAGTGAGCGCGCGTGCACGCTCAGCTGGATCGCTCCGACGAAGCCGATGATGACCGCGGCCAGGGAGATGTAGAAGATCGCCAGTCCCCGCGGGTCGCCCTCCTGGAGGGGGTTGATGTCCCGGACGGTGACCTCGACGCCGGTCTTCTGCCCCACGACCGGTGCGGTGTCGGCCAGCACCTGCGCGACGGAGGCGCCCGACGCGCTGGAGAGGTCGAGCACGGCGGTGCGTCCGTCGTCGCGCAGCTCGAAGATCGCGAAGACCTCCTGGTCCTGCATCGCCTCCCGGGCCTCGGCCTCGCTGCCGTAGGGGCGCACCTTGACCGAGGCGTTCAGCGCCTTCTCCAGGCCGTCCAGAAAGGCCTGGCCGCGGGCCTCCTCGTACGAGCCGATCACGGCCGTGGGGATCGAGTGCGGTGTCGGGTCCGCCATCGAGTAGGTGTACGAACCCGCGAAGAGGCCCGCCGCCGCGGCGAGGATCAGTACCAGTACGGTGGCCGGCCAGAACGGCGACTGCCGGAACGTGGACCACCGCTGACCGCGCGTCGGAGGCTGGGCATGGGCGCCGTGGGACATGTGGGCCATGTCCCGGACGCTTCCACAGCCGGGGCGAAAGGGCACCAAGAGCGCCGTCGCCCGGGGGTGCACGGAGCGTGACGGCGACCCTTTGCGGGGCCGCGGAGGTCGCGTGGAACGGGATCAGGCGTGCACCAGCGGGGTGTCCACCAGATGCTCCGCCACGAACCACGCCTGCAGTTCGTTGGTGCGTACGACTTCGGAGACGAGGAGGTCGTTGGTGCCGTCGTCGCCGAGTTCCTGAGTGCGGCCGGCCGCGTCGTGGCAGTCGGCCAGGATCAGCTCGTGCGCCTCCAGGAGCCGGGAGAGCATCGACGGCACCTCCTCCACCCCGTCCGGCGGACGCGGCACGGTGGTGATCTCGGCGACGTGCCGGGGGTCGCCGATCGCGACGCCGCCGAGCGTCTGGACGCGCTCGGCGATGGTGTCGATCAGCTCCAGCTGCTCACCCGCGTGCTTGTCCAGCAGCAGGTGCAGTTGGTAGAACGTCGCCCCGCGCATCAGCCAGTGGTACTTCTTGTACAGGTCGTGCAGGATACGGGTGTCCGCCAGAACCTTGTTGAGCCGCTGACAGGAGTAGAGGCGGGTCTCCATGGTCAGCGCCACGGGGAACTGCTTGACGGTGCCGAACTCCTGGATGGTGCGGCCCTTCTGGTGCAGCCAGGGCTGGCTGCCGTCGGACCGGTGCTCCACGGACGACGACTTCGGGTTGCTCACGCCTGAACTCCTTCGGGAGAGGACTGAAGACCGCGCCGGCGCGGTGCGACCGGCTCCGTCCCCCCGGCGACAGTCGACCAGCCGTGTGCCGAGCCCGCAAACGCTGGGGGGTTGTCCGGACATTCGCCTTCCACTTAGGGTCTGCCGCAGTGCAAGCGCTTTCTAGCGGCGCGCGTGCCTGTCCGTGCGCCGGCGTCCGAGGAGGACCGCATGTCCCCACGCCCCGCCCGCCGCCGGGTCGCCGTGGTCGGTACCGGTGCCATCGTCACCGGCAGCCACCTGCCCGCCCTCGAAGCCCACGCCGACCGCGTGGAACTGGTGGCCGCCGTGGACGTGGACCCGGCCCGGCTCGACGCCTTCCGGGCCGAGGCGGGCGGTGACGTCGCCGGCTACCCGTCGACGGGCGCCATGCTGGACGCCGTACGCCCCGACCTGGTGCTCATCGGTACGCCGCCGGCCCTGCACCGGGAGCAGACGGTCGCCGCGCTCAAGGCCGGCGCCTGGGTGCTGTGCGAGAAGCCGCTGTGCCTCTCGCTCGCCGAGTACGACGACATCGCCGCCGCCGAGGAGGCGTCCGGCGCGTACGCGTCCGTGGTCTTCCAGCACCGGCACGGCTCCGGCGCCGCGCACGCCCGCGACCTGATCGCGAGCGGCGAGCTGGGCACCCCGCTGGTCGCCCACTGCCAGACCACCTGGCACCGCGACGCCGCCTACTACGCGGTGCCGTGGCGCGGACGCTGGTCCACCGAGGGCGGCGGCCCGACCATGGGCCACGGCATCCACCAGTACGACCTGCTGCTGCACCTGCTCGGCCCCTGGGCGGAGGTACGGGCCATGGCGTCGCGCCTGGTCCACGACACCGAGAGCGAGGACGTCTCCACCGCCCTGGTGCGGTTCGAGAACGGCGCCCTCGCCACCGTCGTCAACAGCGTGCTCTCCCCGGACGAGGTGAGCCGCGTCCGCGTCGACTGCGCCGACGCGACCGTGGAGCTGACCCACCTCTACGGGCACCGCAACGACGACTGGACCTACACCCCGGCCCGGCACGTCGCCCCGGAACGGGCCACCGCCTGGCGCACCCCGGCGGCGGACGTGCCCAGTTCCCACACCGCGCAGCTTGGCGCGGTGCTGGACGCCTGGGACGCGGGCGAGCGGCCTCCCGGCAGCGGTCCGGACGCGCGCGCCACGCTGGAGTTCGCCGCCGCCCTGTACAAGGCGGCGTTCACCGGACAGCCGGTCCGCGCGGGCGAGATCGCACCCGGCGACCCCTTCCACTCGGCCATGCACGGCGACCACCCCGACTGGGCACCCAAGGAGCGCGCGTGAGCACCCTGAGCGTCAGCCACACCCATGGCGACCACGTCGCGGTCACCGCGGCGAACGGCACCGAGATCCTCCGCTACGTCTACCGTCCCGATCCCGAGGCCTTCGAGTCCCGCAAGCCCTACGCCCACCCGGTGCGCACCCTCGCCGGACGCGCGGTGACCGGGTACCGCCCCAGCGACCACCGCTGGCACAAGGGCCTGCAGATGACGGCGAGTCACCTCTCCGGCCAGAACTTCTGGGGCGGCAACTGCTACGTCCACGGCGAGGGCTACCTGCCCCTGCCCGAGCGCATCGGCTCGATGCGGCACGACGGCTTCGCCGGCTTCGGGGTCGAGGACGATCGGCTCGCGATCACCGAGAACCTCACCTGGATCGAGAACGGCGGCGCCGAGTGGGCCCGCGAGGAGCGCGGACTGACCGTCCACTCGGTCGACGAGGCGGCGGGTGCCTGGGTCCTGGACTGGTCGATCCGCCTCACCAACACCCGCGCCGAGCCGCTGGCGTTCGGCTCGCCGACCACCGCCGGCCGCGAGATGGCCGGCTACACCGGCCTCCAGTGGCGCGGCCCCCGCGACTTCACCGGCGGCACGGCCTTCGCGCCGGACACCGACGCCGACGCCGCCGGGCTGATGGGCACCCGGGGCCCGTGGCTCGCCTTCACCACCGAGCACGACGACGTCGACGCCCACTCGACGCTCGTCTTCGCGCACGCGCCCGAGAACCTCGACGAGAAGGCCGCGATCCACCCCTCCCACTGGTTCGTGCGCGCCGAGCCGATCCCGTCGGTGGCGTTCTCCTGGGCGTTCTTCGAGGAGTTCGAGCTGCCTCCGGGCGAGTCCTTCGCCTACCGCTACCGCATCGTGGTCGCCGACGGCGCCTGGGACGGCGACCGCGTCGGGACGTACCTGAAGGTGCTGCCGTGGTGAGCGACGCCGAGCCCGTACTTCCGCACCCCCTGCCCGGCGCGGTGGGCCTGTCCCACCTGAGCGCCTACGACTGGGCGGCCGCCGACGGCGTGTGCGGCGGCAGTCCGCATCTGCACCTGGTGTGCACGGAGGCGTACGTCGTCACCGGCGGGCACGGCGCGGTGCAGACGCTGAGTCCCGACGGCTACCGGGACATCCCGCTGGAGCCCGGCTCCCTCGCCTGGTTCACGCCGGGCACCGTGCACCGCATGGTGCAGGGCGGCGACCTGCGCATCACGGTGCTGATGCAGAACAGCGGCCTGCCCGAGGCCGGGGACGCCGTCTTCACCTTCCCGCCCGAGGTACTGGCCGACCCCGGCGCATACGCCGCCGCGGCCACGCTGCCGCCCGGCACCGGGCCGGCGACCGAGGCCGCGGCGCGGCGCCGCAGGGACCTCGCCGTCGAGGGCTACCTCGTCCTGCGCGAGGCCCTCGTCGCCGGCGACGCCGGTCCGTACCGGGAGTTCCAGCGGGCCGCCGCCCACCTGGTGCGCGACAAGGTGCCCGGCTGGCGGGAGCTGTGGCGGGCCGGCGCGCTGGCCACCGCCGAACGCACCGGCGCCCAACTCGACGCGCTCCTCGACGGCGGCCCGGCCTACCTCGCCGACGCCACCGCGTACGAGGCCACGCCCACCCGGCACGGCGGCTACGGCATGTGCGGCCGGCGCGACGAGTACGCCCTGCCGGGGACGACGCTGCCGTACCGGGGGGAGTAGCGGCACACGGGCCCCCAGCTGCCCCCGCCATTCTGAGTTCTGCGGCACCTGGGGACCAGTTGGGCAGGCGGCCCGGGCGGACGCGGCGGCTCCCTGGGCGTCCGAGCCGCGATGACGCCCGATCGCCGGCGCTAGGTTGGTGGGATGAGCGATCAACGGAACGTAGGGGCGGCTTGGAGGTGCCTCACTGCCTGGCTGAAGGTGAACGCGCCGGTCTCATACGCATCGCTTCCCCGTTGGACGCGCTGCGGCCCCGGTTGCCCGACCATACCGGCACCGACTGGTGGGGTGGTGCCCCGGTGGTGCCGTGGCTGACCGGCGATGAGGCAGGGCCCGAGTCCGGGCACTGGGCGGGAGACATCGGCGTGGGCCGGTGGTCCTTGGACAGCTTGATCGGCGTCGGGCAGAAGGCCGCGTACCCGTCGATCGCCGCCTACCTGGAGGCGGTGTACCGCACGCTGACCGATGGTCCGGCCGATGCTATGGGCCCGAATGTGCCAGGCGTGGTGTGGGGTTGCCTGATATGGGAGAACTACGAGGCGCCGCTGCTGGACGAAGCGTTGCCCCACTGGACACTCATCCACTGATTCTGCCGCTGAATCCCGGCGGACCCGGGGGCCGGCCGCCTGCCGCGTTGGCGAGGCCCCCGGGCGTCATAGCGGGTCCGCACACGGTGAGTTGTCGCGCCACTCACGCTGGAATGCCTCGTCACTCGGGAAAAGTGAAGCCCAGTTCGCGCAGGCGGGGCAGGCAGGCATCGAGGCACTGCTCCACCGACGCAGCATCGGTACGCACGCGTCACCGCGCAGATGCCCCGCCCGGCAGGAGGTCGGGGTGCCGCCGTAGGGCGGACGCTCATCGTCGTACAGGCGCCGCTTGCCGTCACCGCCCTTTCGTGCGTACGCCTGAAGGCATTCCCCGCCGTTGCTGACTCCAGTCGCTCCAGGCAATACAGTGCGGCGCCCTCGGCGTTCTTCAGCTTCAGGTCTAACTGTGTGCCTGGATGCTGCTGCCGCTGGAGTTCCTGGCTCCGGGGCCACTGGCGTTGGCGCTCACGGCCGTGGACGTGCGGTGCGCACAGGGGAGTTGAGCGGCAGGGAGGCCGGAGTGGCGGACGTTCACGTCCCGATCTCCCGCCGGGCAGAAGAGTTAATGGGTCATTAGGGCGATGGATGTGTGAAGGGATGGTCGAAATGCGCATCATCTTGACATGAACCTGCGGCCCGAGGGGCGGGTCGCAGCCTCATGGAGGTGTGGAATGCACCGCAGACTCGCCACCGGACTCACCACCTCGGCCCTGGCCGTGACCGCCGTCCTCGGCACCGCCGCGACCGCCGAAGCCGCTCCCGCCGACAAACCGCGGGTACTCGCGAGCTGGACCCAGACCAGCGCGTCGAGCTACAACGCCTGGACCGCCGCGCGGGCGAACCAGTCCGCCTGGGCCGCCTACGGGTTCGACTGGACCACCGACTACTGCTCCTCCTCGCCGGACAACCCGTTCGGCTTCCCGTTCAGCACCTCCTGCGCACGCCACGACTTCGGCTACCGCAACTACAAGGACGCCGGGTCCTTCAGCGCCAACAAGTCCCGCCTCGACAGCGCCTTCTACGAGGACCTCAAGCGAGTCTGCGCCCGCTACAGCGGTGCCACCAAGACCGCCTGCAACAGCACGGCGTGGACGTACTACCAGGCCGTGAGGGCCTTCGGTTGACGGCCCGCTCGGCGGCCCCCTACCCGGGCGCGGAGGACGACACCGGCGCCGCCGAGCAGACCGACCGCACGCCCGGTACCGGAGTGGCCGCCGCTGCCGCGAGGGCGGCGGCCGCGCTGGCGATGCCCAGGACGGCGCCCGCGGCCACGTCGCCGGGATAGTGCACGCCGACGTGGACCCGGGCGTAGCCGACGGCGCTCGCCAGCGCGCCGAGCGGGACGGCGGCCGCGGGCAGGAGCACGCCGACCGCCGTGGCGAACGCGACCGCCGAGGCCGTGTGACCGGACGGGAACGACGCCGACGCGGGCATCGGCACATGCCGGTCCACCGTGACCCGCGCCGCCTCCCGGTCGGGCCGCGCCCTGCGCACCAGCCGCTTGCCCAGCACGTTCGCCGAGGCCGAGGCCACGGCGACCGCCCCCACCCCGACGAGGGCCGCCCGGCGCGGCCGCGCACCGCCCATGGCGAGCACGGCGGCGATCCCGAGGGAGACCTTCGAGTGGTCGGCGGCGTGGGACAGCCGGCGCAGCGCCCGGTCGAGCGCGGGCGTGGACGTGGCGGCCACCGCCGCGTACAGGGCGCCGTCCACGGCACGGAGATCACCGAGTACGGCGGTGAGGGCCCGCCTGCGCGGACGCGCCGGGCCCGGATCCGGCGCGAGCGGCCCGCTGGTGTCCCCGTCGGCGTTGGTCGGTTCGGTCATGGGCTCCTGCTCCGCGGGGCGATGAGGCCGGGGTGACGCCCGGGGCGCGGGGAACGCCGTGAGCCCGTCGGCGCACCGCGCGTGATCCGTCGCCGCACCAGCCTGGACCGCCGCCGGGGCCACCGCGCGCCGGTGGGGCCCGTCCGGGGGACGGCGCGGGCGCCCCCCGGACGGGCCCCCGGCCATTCGCGCGGCGCCCCCGGCCACTCGCGCGGACGCCTCACGGCCACTCGTCCGGAGGGCGCCGCCCGGCCCGTCCTGCCCGCGAGGGTGTGACCAGTGAGCCGTCGGACACGCGCGTTAGCCGTCAGACACGCGCGTGAGCCGCCGGCCGGCCCGTGAGGGGTCGGCCGGCGGCTCGGCGGCGTCGCGGTGGGTCAGCCCGCGGCGCGGAAGGACCGCAGGCGCAGGGAGTTGCCGACGACGAAGACCGAGGAGAAGGCCATGGCCGCGCCGGCGATCATCGGGTTGAGCAGTCCGGCGGCGGCGAGCGGCAGGGCGGCGATGTTGTAGGCGAAGGCCCAGAACAGGTTGGACTTGATGGTGCCCAGCGTCTTGCGGGCCAGCCGGATGGCATCGGCGGCGGCGCGCAGATCGCCGCGGACGAGGGTGAGGTCGCCGGCCTCGATGGCGGCGTCGGTGCCGGTGCCCATGGCCAGCCCCAGGTCGGCCTGGGCGAGCGCCGCGGCGTCGTTGACGCCGTCACCGACCATCGCCACCGAACGGCCCTCGCCCTGGAGGCGCTTGACCACGTCGACCTTGTCCTCGGGCATGACCTCGGCGATGACGTGCTCGGGGTCGATGCCGACCTCGCGGGCGACGGAGGCGGCCACGGCCCGGTTGTCACCGGTCAGCAGCACCGGGGTCAGACCCAGGGCGCGCAGCCGGGCGATCGCCTCGGGGCTCGTCTCCTTCACCGCGTCGGCGACCTCCAGGACCGCCCGCGCCTCGCCGTCCCAGGCGACGGCGATCGCGGTCCGGCCGGCCGTCTCCGCCTCGGCCTTGGCCCGGGCCAGGTCCTCCGGAAGGGCCATGGCCCACTCGGCGAGCAGCTGCTCCCGGCCGACGAGGACGGCATGGCCGTCGACGATGCCCTGCACGCCGAGCCCCGGGACGCCTGCGAAGTCCTCGGGGGCGGGCAGCGCGCCCAGCTTCGCCAGGGCCCCGTCCGCGACGGCCCGGGCGATCGGGTGCTCCGACGCGTGCTCCAACGCACCGGCCAGCCGGAGCACTTCGTCCTCCCGCGCGCCGTCGCCGGTGTGGATGGCGAGCAGGGTCATGCGGCCGGTGGTGACGGTGCCGGTCTTGTCCAGGACGATGGTGTCGACCTTGCGGGTGGACTCCAGGACCTCGGGGCCCTTGATGAGGATGCCGAGCTGGGCGCCGCGCCCGGTGCCGACCATCAGCGCGGTCGGGGTGGCGAGGCCCAGGGCGCAGGGGCAGGCGATGATCAGTACGGCGACGGCGGCCGTGAACGCGGCGGTCAGTCCGGAGCCGTTGCCGACCCAGAAACCGAGGGTGGCCAGCGCCAGCGCGATGACGACCGGGACGAAGACCCCGGAGATGCGGTCGGCGAGCCGCTGCGCCTGGGCCTTGCCGTTCTGCGCGTCCTCGACCAGCTTCGCCATCCGGGCCAGCTGGGTGTCCGCGCCGACCCGCGTCGCCTCGACCACCAGACGGCCGCCCGCGTTCAGGGTGGCGCCGGTGACCGGGTCGCCCACGCCGACCTCGACGGGCACCGACTCGCCGGTGAGCATGGAGGCGTCGACCGCGGAGGTGCCTTCCACGACCGTGCCGTCGGTGGCGATCTTCTCGCCGGGGCGGACCAGGAAGCGGTCGCCCACCGCCAGCTCCGCCGTGGGAATCGTCCGTTCACCGCCGTCCGGGTCCAGTACGGCGACGTCCTTGGCGCCCAGTTCCAGCAGGGCCTTCAGCGCGGCGCCGGCCTTGCGCTTGGAGCGGGCCTCGAAGTAGCGGCCGGCGAGGATGAAGGCGGTCACCCCGGCGGCGGCCTCCAGATAGATGTTCCCGGCGCCGTCGGTGCGGGCGATGGTCAGCTCGAACGGGTGGGTCATGCCGGGAGTGCCCGCGGTGCCGAAGAACAGCGCCCACAGCGACCACAGGAACGCCGCCGACGTGCCGACCGAGATCAGCGTGTCCATGGTGGCCGCGCCATGCCGGGCGTTGGTGAAGGCGGCCTTGTGGAAGGGCCAGGCGGCGTAGGTCACCACGGGCGCCGCCAGGGTCAGCGACAGCCACTGCCAGTACTCGAACTGCAACGCCGGCACCATCGCCATCGCGATGACCGGGACGGCCAGCACCACCGCGGTGACCAGCCGCTCCCGCAAGGGCCGCAGTTCGTCGGCGGGCTCGGCGCTCTCCGTGCCGGGCGCGGGCTCGGCACGCGCCGGTTCCGGCTCGCGGGCGGTGTACCCGGTCGCCTCGACCGTGGCGATCAGCTCCGGGACGGACACGTCACCGGCGTAGTGCACCTTCGCCTTCTCCGTCGCGTAGTTGACGGTGGCGGTGACCCCGTCCATCCGGTTGAGCTTCTTCTCGATCCGGGCGGCGCACGAGGCGCAGGTCATGCCGCCGATGGTGAGTTCCACCTCGGCCGGTGCGCTGGTCGTACTCGTGGTCATGGCTGCTCCTGATGCGGGGTCGTCGGCCGGGACCCGGCGTGCGGGTCCCGGCGGTGCGGCGGGGGAGTGCGGGTCGGTCAGACGCGGCCGGTCAGCTCGTAGCCGGCCTCGTCGACGACCTCGGCGAGCGCGGCGTCGTCCGGCTCGGCGGTCGCGGTGACGGTGACCCGGCCCGTGTCGAGCTCGACGTCGACACCGGTGACACCGTCCAGCTCGCCGATCACCCGGGTGAGCGTCGCCTTGCAGTGGCCGCAGCTCATCCCGGCGACGGCGTAGGTGGTGCTGACGGGCGGGGTGACGGGGGTGGTGACGGTCGAAGCCATGGGGTTCCTCCGGAATGTCGTTGTCATACGGGGCGGGGGTATCCTCGCTCCGAGTCCATGTATACCCCTGGGGGGTAGTAAAGGCAACTCTCTCCCTCGCCTTGACTTGGTACCCCCCAGGGGTATGGTGAAGTGCATGGAGAGGCCTCCGCACGAGCCGGAGACCCGGAATCCGAGGAGACGACCGCCATGCACACCGGACTGAGGATCACAGCGTTCGCCGCCGCACTGGCCGCCACATTCGGCACCGCCTACGGAGTCGGCCGGGGAGTGGACCCGGTCGTCGCGGAGCAGGCGCCCGCGACCCACGACGACCACAGCGGTCCAACACCGGAACCGATGGAGGGCGGCGGCCACGGGGGGCACGAGAACCCCACGCCCGGCGGGCTGCAGATCTCCGAGAACGGCTACTCCCTCGACCTCGCCACCCCACGCGTCACCGCCGGTCAGCGCGCCGAGCTGCGCTTCACCGTCCGGGACGGCAGTGGCGAGGCCGTCACCGCGTACCAGCGCGAGCACGACAAGGAACTCCACCTCATCCTGGCCTCACGCGACCTGGTCACCTACCGCCACCTGCACCCCACGCGCGCCGCCGACGGCACCTGGAGCACCCCCGTCGACCTGCCTCGCGCGGGCGGCTACCGCGTCTTCGCCGACTTCACCCCGGCGAAGAAGAACGCGGAGAACCTCACCCTCGGCGCCGACCTCGCCGCCTCCGGCCGCTACGAGCCCGCGAATCTGCCGGCCCCGGACGACACCGCCCGGGCCGACGGGTACCAGATCGAACTGGCCGGATCCCTGCGCCCCGGCAAGGCGAGCGAGCTGAAGCTGAAGGTCTCCCGGGACGGAGAGCCCGTCAACGACCTCCAGCCCTACCTCGGTGCCTACGGCCACCTGGTCGCCCTGCGCTCGGGCGACCTCGCCTACCTCCACGTCCACCCGAACGGCGAACCCGGCGACGGCACCACGAAGCCCGGCCCGGAGATCTCCTTCACGGCCACCGCGCCCAGCGAGGGCACCTACCGTCTCTTCCTGGACTTCCAGCACCAGGGCGAGGTCCGCACCGCGGCGTTCACCGTACGGGCCGGATCGGCACCCGCGGCGCAGGACTCGGCTCCGACCCAGCACACCGATGGCCAGGGGACTGACGGCCACGGCCACTGACGGTCCCGGGCGTTGACGGCCACGGCCGCGGTCGCGGACGGCGGTCGTTGCCGTTGGCCGTGTTCCGCCTAGGCCGTGACGACCCGGACCCCCGCCTCCTCGAACTGCCGTACCAGGTCCGGGTCGGCCGCACCGTCCGTGACCAGCGTGTCCACGGACTCGGCCGCGCAGATCCGGGCGAACGCCCGCCTGCCCAGCTTGCTGGAGTCGGCGGCCACCACCACGCGCTCGGCGCGCTCGCACAGCAGCCGGTTGATCGCGGCCTCCGCCTCGTCGTGGGCCGCGGCGCCGTGCGCGACGTCGAAGGCGACGACGCCCAGCACCGCCACGTCGAGGGTCACCTGACCCAGCACCCCGTCCGCGAGGGGACCGATCAGCTCGTACGACTGCGCCCGGGCCACGCCGCCGGTCACCACGATCTTGAACTGCGGCCGGACGGCCAGCTCGTTCGCGATGTTGAGCGCGTTGGTGACCACGGTCAGCGCGGGGGTGCCGGAGGCCAGGTCGGCGCGCACGGCCAGGGCGCGCGCCACCTCGGTGGTGGTCGTGCCCCCGGTCAGTCCGACCGCCTCGCCGGGTGCCACCAGGGCGGCGACCGCCTGCGCGACGCGCTGCTTCTCCGAGGCCCGGCGGGCCGTCTTGTAGCGCAACGGCAGTTCGTACGACACCCCGTGGACGACCGCGCCACCGCGCGTGCGCACCAGCATCTGCTGCTCGGCGAGCCGGTCGAAGTCACGGCGGATCGTCGCGGCCGAGACCTCCAGCTCGGTCGCCGCCTCCTCGACGTCCAGCCGGCCGCGCTCGACGAGCAGCTCCAGCAGCGCCTTCCAGCGGGCGTCGCGCGACATCCGCGCCTCCGTTCCTCGATCTCCCGCCGACCCTAGCGCACCGTGCTCTTCCTCAGATTGCTTGATTGTGCTCGAAAGCTAGCTATATCTTGCAGGAACAATCAGAGCGCAGGAGTAATGGAGCGATCGGGGAGTGTGCGGCATGACGTATGTCGAGGACGAGCTCAACAGCCAGCCCGAGTGCTGGACGCGCGCCGCCGCGCAGGCGGCACGGCACACGGCGGCGCTTCCGGCGCCGGGGGAGCGGGTGGCGATCGTCGGATGCGGCACCTCGTACTTCATGGCCCAGTCGGCGGCGGCGCTGCGCGAGGGCGCGGGCCAGGGCGAGACGGACGCGTTCGCCGCCTCCGAGTTCCCGCGGGGCCGGGCGTACGACCGTGTCGTCGCCCTCACCCGTTCCGGCACCACCACCGAAGTACTGGAACTGCTCACGGAGTTGAAGGGCCGCACCCGCACCGTCGCGCTCACCGCCGACCCGGAGACACCGGTCATGGCGGCCGCCGACGACGTGGTGGTCCTCGACTTCGCCGACGAACGGTCGGTCGTGCAGACCCGGTTCGCGACGACCGCCCTCACCCTGCTCCGCGCCCACCTGGGCCTGCACACGGACGCGGTCGTCGCCGACGCGCGCACCGCACTCGCGGCCGAACTGCCCGAAGGGCTCGTCGAGTGCAACCAGTTCACCTTCCTGGGCCGGGGCTGGACCGTCGGACTGGCCAACGAGGCGGGCCTGAAGATGCGTGAGGCCTCCCTGTCCTGGACCGAGGCATACCCGGCCATGGAGTACCGACACGGCCCCATCAGCATCAGCACCGCCTCCACGGCGACCTGGATGTTCGGCGAGGCCCCGGAGGGACTGGCCGACCAGGTCCGCGACACCGGTGCCCTGTGGGTGCCCGGAGACCTCGACCCGCTCGCCGAACTGGTCCGCGCCCAGCGACTCGCCGTCGCCGTCGCAGCCGCCCGCGGCCTCGACCCGGACCGGCCCCGCCACCTCACCCGCTCGGTGATCCTCGCCCCCTGACGCCCACCCCCCTGACGCCCACCCCCAGACGCCCTCCTCCTCACCCCCGCCCCGACACCGACCTCCGACACCGACCCCCGACACCCGCGCTCCGACGCGCGGGAAGGGAGAGACCGTGCCCCTCGCCACCACCGGCGACCTGGTCGGCCGCGCCGCGCCCGCGCGCTCCGCCGTCGCCGCCTTCAACGTCATCACCCTGGAACACATCGAGGCAGTCGTCGCGGGCGCCGAGGCCGTGCACATGCCCGTCGTCCTCCAGATCAGCGAGAACGCCGTGAAGTACCGCTACGGCCGCCTGCTGCCGCTGGCCCGCGCGGCCGTCGCCGCCGCCGAGGGCGCCGCCGTGCCCGTCGCCCTGCACCTCGACCACGTCCAGAACGACAGCCTGCTGCGCCAGGCCCCGGGCGCCGGGTTCAGTTCGGTGATGTACGACGCCTCCCGGCTGCCGTACGCGGAGAACCTCGCGGCGACCCGGGCCGCCGCCGACTGGGCGCACGCCCAGGGGCTCTGGATCGAGGCGGAACTGGGCGAGGTCGGCGGCAAGAACGGCGCACCGCCGCTCGACGCCCACACGCCCGGCGCCCGCACCGACCCCGCCGAGGCACGCGCCTTCGTCGCCGACTCCGGCGTGGACGCCCTGGCCGTCGCCGTCGGCAGCTCCCACGCCATGACCACACGCACCGCCGCCCTCGACCACGACCTGCTCAAGGAACTCTCGGGCGCGCTGGACGTGCCGCTCGTCCTGCACGGCTCCTCCGGAGTCCCGGACGGGGAACTCGCCGCGGCGGTCGCGGGCGGCATCGCCAAGGTCAACGTCGGCACCGCGCTCAACATCGCCATGACCGGCGCGATCAGGGAGTACCTCGCCGCCCGCCCCGAAGCGGTCGACTCGCGCGGCTACCTCACGGTGGGAAGGGAAGCCATGGCGCGGACGGTGGCGACGATCATCCAGGTGGTCGCCCGGACTACTCCCTGACCGTCACGGGGCTACTTCCTGACGGCCTTCAGCACCACGAACTTCCGGTCGCTCGCCACCAGGTGGCTGTTGCCGAACAGGCGCCGCAGCTTGACGTGGTAGCCCAGGTGCCGGTTGCCGACCACCCACAACTCACCGCCGGGGCGCAGCACCCGCCGCGCCCCGGTGAACATCCGCCACGCGGTGGCGTCGGTCGTGGCCTGGTGGGAGTGGAAGGGCGGGTTGTTGAGCACCAGGTCGACGCTGTCGTCCGGCACCCCGGCCAGCCCGTCCCCGACCCGGAACTCGGCCTGTCCCGCCGCCCCGTTCGCCTGGTACGTCGCCTCCGCCGAGGCCACGGCCTGGAAGGACTCGTCGGTGAACAGCACCTCCGCCGCCGGGTCGGCCAGCGCCACCGCCGTGCCGACCACACCGTTGCCGCAGCCCAGGTCCACCACCCGACGGGCGCCGCCGGCGTCCGGCAGGTGCTGGAGGAAGAACCGGGTGCCGATGTCGAGCCGGTCGGCGCAGAAGACACCGGCGTGGTTGACGACGGGCCGGCCGGACAGCGGCCCGACGTCGTCGGGGAGCCGGTAGGTGAGGGGCCAGGGATTGGCGGGCCGCTTCAGCGAGGGGTCGGGCGTGGCGAAGACGAGCCGTGCCTTCTTCTCGGCCAGCGAGGTCCGGGTCGGCCCGACGATGCGCTCGAACAGCCTCAGCGTCGAGGTGTGGATCTCCTTGACCATTCCGGTGCCGACGACGACCGTGCCCTCGTGCAGGGCGGGCGCCAGCCGCAGCAACTGGTCCTCCAGCAGCGCCAGGCTCTTCGGCACCCGCACCAGCAGCACGTCGACACGGTCCGGCGGCGGGTCCTGCGTGGTCAGCAGGCGCACGGAACCCGGCTCGACGCCGGACCGCTCCAGGTTGGCGCGCGTCGCCTCCCGCGTGAGGTACGAGTCGGTGATCTGCACCGGCCGGTGCGCCGCCAGCGCCGTCACGAGCGCTCCCCAGCGGTCGCCGACGACGACCGTGCCGGACAGCGGGACGTCCTGCTCCGCGAGGTGCCCGAGCAGATACTCGTCGGAGGCGTCCCAGGCCCGGAGCCGGTCGCGCGGGTCCTCGGGGAAGCGGGCCGGCACATGCTCGCCCCATGGAGTCGTCATACGGTCGCTGCGGTCGTTCATCGTGCGTCCAGGCTAGCCGAGCCGCAGCTCAGGCCGTGCCGGGCGGAGTGAGGGTGGCTGCGGGCAGGATGGAGACATGGACGCCGAGCTGTTCCCCAGGGCCCTCACCGAGATCGCGCCCGGCGCCGTCCACGTGCCGGACTGGCTGGACACCGGGCGGCAGCGTGAGCTGCTGCACGCCTGCCGCGAGTGGGCCCGCCCACCGGCCGGACTGCGCACGGTCCGCACTCCCGGCGGCGGCACCATGACCGCGAGACAGGTCTGCCTCGGGTGGCACTGGTACCCGTACGCCTACGCCCGCACCGTCGTCGACGGCGACGGCGCGCCGGTGAAGCCCTTCCCGGACTGGCTCGGCGACCTGGCCCGCCGGGCGGTGACCGACGCGCTCGGTGCCGACGCGGTGGCGGAGACGCCGTACGACATCGCACTGATCAACTTCTACGACTCCGACGCCCGGATGGGCATGCACCGCGACGCCGACGAGAAGTCCGACGCGCCCGTGGTGTCCCTGAGCCTCGGCGACACCTGCGTCTTCCGCTTCGGCAATCCCCGGACCCGGGCCCGTCCCTACACCGACGTCGAGCTGCGCAGCGGCGACCTGTTCGTCTTCGGCGGGCCGTCCCGGCTCTCCTACCACGGGGTGCCCCGGGTGCACGCGGGCACCGCACCGCCCGAGTTGGGGCTCACCGGGCGGCTGAACATCACGCTGAGGGTCAGCGGCCTCTAGGCCCCCCGGCCCCGCGGATCATGGGAGACTCCCCCTCATGAGCGGCAAGGCGGACCCCCGGGCGGCGGGGGAAGGGACCACCTCGAGGACGCGGCTGGACCGGGGGCGCGGTGCGCTCGGCCCCGCGTTGGAGCTCGTGCACACCGGACGCGCCCCCACCAGGGCCGTCCTCACCGCGGAACTCGGCGTGACCCGCGCCACGGCCGGCGCGGTCGCCGCCGAACTGGAGGCGCTCGGCCTGATCCGGGTGGACGCCCGCCCCGGCGCCGCGGCCGGTTCGCAGGGCCGCCCCTCGCACCGCCTCGCGGTCGCCGAGGACGGGCCCGTCGCGCTGGCCGCCCAGGTCCACGCCGACGGATTCCGTGCCGCCCTGGTCGGCCTCGGCGGCCGGATCGTCGCCACCGCGCCCGGCTGCGAGGTCGTCGACGCCGACCCGGCGAAGGTGCTCGGCTCCGTCGTCGAGGCGGGCGCGGAACTCCTCCGGGAGACCGGGCGCCGCTGCGTCGGCGCGGGACTCGCCGTACCGTCCGCCGTGGCGGAACCGGAGGGCCTGGCGCTGAACCCGCTCCACCTGGCCTGGCCCGCGGGTGCGCCCGTGCGGCGGATCTTCGCGGAGCAGGTGCGCGCCGCCGGTATCGAAGGGCCCGCGTTCGCCGCGAACGACGTCAACCTCGCCGCCCTCGCCGAACACCGCCACGGGGCCGGGCGCGGAGCCCGCGACCTGCTGTGCGTGGCCACCGGCCACCGCGGGGTCGGCGGCGCCCTGGTCCTCGACGGCCGCCTGCACATGGGCAGTTCGGGTCTCGCCCTGGAGGTCGGCCACCTCACCGTCAACCCCGAGGGCCGCCCCTGCTACTGCGGCGGCCACGGCTGCCTGGACGTGGAGACCGACCCGCTGGCCTTCCTCACCGCGGCCGGCCGCGAACCCGGACCCGAGGTGTCCCTGCTCCAGCAGTCCATCGACCTGATCCGCGGCCACTGCACCGACCCGGCCGTCCGCGCCGCGACCCGGACCCTCATCGACCGGCTGGGCCTGGGCCTCGCCGGCCTGGTCAACATCCTCAACCCGGACCGCATCATCCTCGGCGGACTCCACCGCGCGCTCCTGGACGCCGACCCCGAGCGCCTGCGCGCGGTCGTCGCCGACCGCAGCCTGTGGGGCCAGAGCGGAGGCGTGCCGATCCTGCCGTGCAGCCTGGACCACAACAGCCTGGTCGGCGCGGCCGAGTTGGCCTGGCAGCCGGTCCTGGACGACCCGCTGGGGGCGTTGGCCTGAGTGAGGCCCCGGCCCGGGCCGACCGGGTCAGGACGTCGGCCGGTTGCCGCCGCTCGGCGCGTGGCTGAGGTCGACGACGCAGAAGATGTTGCCGTCCGGGTCGGCGAGGACGACGAAGTCGGGCTCGGGCGGATAGAGGTCCCAGTCGACGGTCCGCGCGCCGAGACCGGTCAGCCGCCGCACCTCCGCCCGCTGTTCCTCCGCCGTGTCCGTGAACAGGTCGAGGTGGAGACGGGGGCGCGGCTCGGCCGGTGACTCGCTGCGCAACAGGCCGAGGGCCGGCCCGGAGCCGTCGGCGTGTCCGAGCGTGCGCCATGTCTCGCTCTTCCACTCCTCGGTGGCGACCAGGTTCAGAGCAGCCGTCCAGAACGCCACCGCGCGGGGCACGTCCGTGACGCCGATGACAGGGATACCGAGTCTCAGCATGGCCCCGAGCCTACCCATGCCCTCGGCCCCCGGAAGCAGGAGCGGAACGCGCGCGTACTCCCCGCGAGGTACGCACACTGCCGCTGGCCGTACGACGACCCGGACCCACCCGGGGAGGACGCTCGAAAGCGACGAACAAGGACGTCAGGACGTCACCGAGGACATCACCGAGGTCGTCACCGAGGACGTCACCAAGGACATCGCTACCGAGGAGTTGGACGACATGGAGACCCTGGCACACTTCGGCGACGGCGGGCCCGGCCCGTGGATCCTGTTCTTCCCGCTGATCTGGGCACTGGCCATCGCCGGCGGGATCACCCTGCTGCGCCGTACCGTCCGGCGCGGACGCCGCGGCCCCGGCCGCCCGGCCACGTTCGACGACAACTCACCCATCAGCGTCCTCGGCCACCGCTTCGCCTCCGGCGAGATCGACGAGGACGAGTACTGGCGCCGGCTGTCCGTGCTGGACGAGCAGTTCGGGCGTCCGGGCAAGGGCGGTGCGGCATGACCACGACGACCGCCGTCCGGGCCGCTGCCGCTCGGGTCGTCGACGCCGTCAAGGTGTACGGCGGTGGCGACACCGCCGTACGCGCCCTGGACGGGGTCAGCGTGGACTTCCCGGCCGGCCGCTTCACCGCCGTCATGGGACCCTCGGGCTCCGGCAAGTCCACCCTGATGCACTGCGCCGCCGGACTGGACACCCTCACCTCGGGTACCGCCCGCATCGGCGACACCGACCTGAGCACTCTCGACGACCGCCGCCTCACCCTGCTGCGCCGTGACCGAGTGGGCTTCGTGTTCCAGGCGTTCAACCTGGTGCCGACGCTGACCGTCGCCGAGAACATCACCCTGCCCCTGGACCTCGCGGGCCGCCGGGGCGACACCGAGTGGGTCGAGTCCCTGATCGACGTCGTGGGCCTGCGCGACCGCCTCCACCACCGGCCCGCCGAACTCTCCGGCGGGCAGCAGCAGCGTGTCGCCGTGGCCCGCGCCTTCGCCGGGCGGCCGGACGTCGTCTTCGCCGACGAGCCCACCGGCAACCTCGACTCCCGCTCCGGCGGCGAGGTGCTGGGGCTCCTCGGCCGCACCGTGCGGGAGACGGGCCGCACGGTCGTCATGGTCACCCACGACCCCGTCGCCGCCGCCCACGCGGACGAGGCCGTCTTCCTCGCGGACGGACGCCTCGTGGACCGCATGGAGTCCCCGACCGCCGACAAGGTCCTGGACCGGATGAAAGCCTTCGAGGTGCCGTCGTGAACGCCTCCGTCCGCCTGAGCGTCTCCTCGCTCAGGGCCCACAAGCGGCGCTTCGCCGGAACGTTCCTCGCCGTGGTCCTCGGCGTCGCCTTCCTGGCCGGCACCCTGGTCATGGGCGACACGCTCCGCGCGAGCTTCGACACCATGTTCGGCAACGCCGGCAGCGGCACGGACGCCGTGGTGCGCAGCGCCGACGCCATCACCACGCCGGGCGAGAGCCAGGGCGTACGGCAGCCGGTCGGCACCGACCTGGTGCGGACGGTCGAGCGGGTGCCGGGCGTCGCGGCCGCCGCCCCCAGCATCCAGGGCGCCGGCCAGCTCGTCGGCGCGAACGGCGACCCGATCGGCGGCCAGGGCCCGCCCACCCTGGCCGGCAACTGGCTCACCGACCCCGAGCTGAACCCGTACCGCGTCGCCGAGGGCCGCGCCCCGCAGCAGTCCGGAGAGGTCGTCGTCAACCGGGGCGCGGCCGAGCAGGGCGGGCTCACGATCGGTGACACGACCACTCTGCGCACCCCCGACCCGGTCGAGGTCACCGTCGTCGGCCTCGCGACCTTCGGCGGCGAGGACGGCATGGCCCAGGTGACCTACACCGGCATGACGCGGGCCGACGCCGAGAAGTACCTCACCGCGCGGCCGGGCGAGGCCGCGAGCATCCAGGTGCGGGCCGGACCCGGGGTCGGCCAGCAGGAGCTCGTCGACCGGCTGACCTCCGTACTGCCCAAGGGCGTCGAGGCCATCACCGGCGAGGAGTCGGCCGCCGAGAACACCGACATGATCTCCAGCCAGTTCCTGACCCTGTTCACCACCTTCCTCCTCGTCTTCTCCGGCGTGGCCCTCCTGGTCGCCACCTTCTCCATCCACAACACCTTCGCCATCGTCGTCGCCCAGCGCACCCGCGAGAACGCCCTGCTGCGGGCGCTCGGCGCCTCCCGCCGCCAGGTCACCGCCGCCACCCTGGCCGAGGCGGCCGTCGTGGCCGTGACCGCCTCCGCCGCGGGACTCGCGGGCGGCGTCGGCATCGCGGCCGGACTCCAGGCGCTGTTCCCGGCGATCGGCTTCCCCTTCCCCGAAGGCGCCCTGGTGATCAGCGCCCTGTCGATGCTGCTCCCGCTCGCCGTCGGCGTCGTCGTCTGCCTCGGCTCCGCCCTGCTGCCCGCCGCCCGGGCCGGCCGCACCGCACCACTGGCCGCGCTGCGCGAAACGGCCGTGGACACCTCCGGCGCCTCCCGCGCGCGGGCGGTCACCGGCACGGCGCTCATCGCCCTCGCCCTCGCGGTGACACTGACCGGAGTGCTGCTCTCCCCGTCGGTGTGGCTGGCGGGACTGGGCGCCGTACTGGCCCTGGCCGCCTTCGTCGTACTCGGTCCGGTCGCCTCCGCCACCGCCGTACGCGTCCTCGGCGCCCCGCTGGACCGGCTGCGCGGCGTCACCGGCGTCCTCGCCCGGCGCAACGCCCTGCGCAGCCCCAAGCGCACCGCCGCCACGGCCGGAGCGCTGATGATCGGCGTGGCGGTCGTGTCGCTGTTCACGGTGTTCGGCGCCTCCCTCAAGGCGACCATGGACCAGACCGTCTCCCGGTCCTTCGCGGGCGACGTCGCCGTCAGCGCGCCGTCCTTCGGCGCGGGCGGCAGCGGGCTCAGTCCGCGGCTGGCCGACGCGGTCCAGCGGCTGCCCGAGGTGGAGACCGCCGTCGGACTCGGCCGGGGAGTGGCGGAAGTCGACGGCGAGGGACGGGCGTTGACCGTCACCGACCCGGTCGCGCTGGAGCGCACCTTCGACCTGGGCACCGTCCACGGCTCGCTCGACGCGCTGGGCACGGACGGCATAGCGGTCACCGGGAGCGAGGCGGAGAGGGCGGGGCTGACCACCGGCGACACGACCCGCCTCACCTTCACCGACGGCCGCAGCGAGACCTTCACGGTCCGCGCGGTCTACGGGCGGTCCGAACTCGCCGGCGACTACGTCATCACCCGCGCCGCCTGGGCCCCGCACCGCACCCAGGACGCCGACACCCTGGTCGCCGTCGCCTTCGCGGACGGCGTGAGCACGGACGCGGGCACGGCCGCGGTCGAGAAGGTCGCCGACCGGTACGGCAACCCGGAGGTGCAGACCCGCGACGAGTACGCGCGGTCCTCGGCGGGCGGCATCGACATGATGCTGACCCTCGTCTACGCGCTGCTCGCCCTCGCGGTACTCATCGCCCTGCTCGGCATCGCCAACACCCTCACCCTGGCGGTCCACGAGCGCACCCGCGAACTCGGCCTGCTCCGGGCCGTCGGACAGACCCGGTCCCAGGTGCGGGCCATGATCCACTGGGAGTCGGTCCTGGTTGCCGCCTTCGGCACGGTCGGCGGTCTCGTCCTCGGCGCCTTCCTCGGCTGGGTCCTCGTGGCAGCCTCCGACGGCGCCTCGGACAGCGCCTTCGCCTTCGCGATGCCGCCCGTGCAGCTCGCGGTGGTCGCCGGGGTCGGCCTGACGGCCGGTGCCGTCGCGGGCCTCCGCCCGGCCCGGCGCGCGGCCCGCCTGGACGTACTGCGCGCCGTCGCCACGGAGTGAGAGCCCAGCGCTTTCCATGCCGCGTCCCCGCCCGGCCGTCTGCCGGCGGCCGGCCGGCGACGGACGCGGACCCCCGGCCGGGTGCCGCGCGTCAGCTGACCGGATGGCGACAGCCGTACCCGGGCAGGGCCCGTCCGTCGGGCGGCGACAACCGTCGACCGCCCAATTGGCGAGCGAGGACGGCCGGTAGGCGTCGCCAGGTCCGGCGGGCGCCGACCGGAAACCGGCCGACAGCCGTACCCGGCGCCGGGCGCGTCCGTCGGGCGGCGACGACCGTCAACCGCCCAACTGGCGGGAGGGGATGGCCGGTAGGCGTCGCCGGGCCCGGCCGGCACCGACCGGCAACCGGCGCCGGCCCGCTCGCCGGCGGCGAGGCCGGTAACTGGCCGCACGGCCCGCGGGATCGACCCGGCCGCACGGCCCGCGGCATCGAGGGGTCACCGCCCGGTCAGCCGGCAACGGCCGACCGGGCGGGAGCGGGTTGGGGTCTGCCCAGGTCGACCGCGTGCTCGACCTCCGCGAACGCGGCGGCCGGCACCTCCTCGACCAGGCGTCGCGGCGGGCGCGCGGAGACGGGTGACGCGGTGACCGGCGCGGCGGTGACGGCCGTCGGGAGCGTGAACCAGACGACCTTGCCGGACTCGCCGTCCGGCCGGGCGCCCCAGCTCTCGCTCATCGCGGCCACCATCGAGAGCCCGCGTCCGCAGGTCGCGAGCGGCTCGGCGTCGTCCACCACGGGCAGACGCGGGTCGTGGTCGCGCACGGAGACCGTGAGCCGGTCAAGGAGCAGCTCTATCTCCACGGTGCACGTCTTGTCGGGCCGGGCATGCAGGTGGACGTTGGTCAACAGCTCCGTCACGCCGAGCGCGGCCCGGTCGATCAGGGAATCCATATGCCAGTAGCGCAATTGCGCAGATACGATTCTGCGGACCTGGCCGATCCGCGACGGCAGGGCTTGGAGCTCCACCGTGCAGTGTCTGCTTGGGTGACTGATCACGGCTGCGACTCCCCGACATAGAGGTCCGGAAGAACACGGAGTTCGGATCCAGCAGGGCGCACGCGGCGCATCGCCGCCTGCTGTCATGGCCGGCGGGCTGGTTCGCAGCGTTATCG
Source organism: Streptomyces sp. BB1-1-1 (assembly GCF_031597775.1). Lineage (NCBI taxonomy): Bacteria > Bacillati > Actinomycetota > Actinomycetes > Kitasatosporales > Streptomycetaceae > Streptomyces > Streptomyces sp. BB1-1-1. The sequence goes on from NZ_CP134203.1 coordinate 7,504,396, forward strand.
CCGGTAAACCCAGAGTGACGTGAGACCAGCGTGACGCAAGGGGTGAGGCACCGCAACTTACGGACATCTCAACCGGGGTGCCCGGCCGCCCTGCGCACCGCCTCGATGAAACGGCGAGCCGCGGCCGGACCCGGCTCGCCCGGCGCGGGGTCGCGCTCGCCGAGCGTCAGCAGGTACCGCTTGCCGTTGAGGTCGGCGAGGGCCCGGTCCTCCGGGGCGAACCAGGGCCTGGAGGCGCGTACCGCCTGCACCGGAGCGCTGTCGATCTCACTGCCGTAGCTGGTGAGCAACTCCACCCGGCCACCGCTGATCCGGACCGTTCCGGCCCGGGTGAGTGACCGCAGCCGCTTGCCGATCCGCACCCCCGTGGCCCTGAACTCCGGCTCCGCCATGCCGTCGCCCCCTCGTGCGCGTCGGTTGCCGGACCGTGCACCTCGCTGGGCCCGGTACCGGCCGGCTCGTGTCGTGCTCCAGTGTGCGCCCGCGGCGGGAACCCGGTCCCGCCCGCTGGCAGTCTGCCCGCACCACGCGCCGAGCACCAGTACGCACCACCCCTTTCCGGTGGCGACCGGAGCACTCGCGCGAATGCGCCCCCACCGGGCCGGGGATCAGGCCCCAGGGGAGTCTTTGGGCCTACCAAAGGTGTGTTTATGCAGGTGAGAAGCGTGTGGAAGGTGCTTATGATCGAGGCGTCGGCCGCGCGACGCGCCGTCGGCGCGCAGCCTTAAGGAGCCCCGTCGTGAGCACCCCCCAGCAGACCCGCACCGGCGCCACTCTCGACGTCGACCACAGCGACACCGCCTACCGCGCTTGGCTGAAAGAAGCCGTGCGCAAGGTCCAGGCCGACGCCAACCGCTCGGCCGACACCCACCTGCTCCTCTTCCCGCTGCCCGAGCGGTGGGGCATCGACCTGTATCTGAAGGACGAGTCCACCCACCCCACCGGCAGCCTCAAACACCGCCTCGCCCGCTCGCTCTTCCTCTACGGCCTGTGCAACGGCTGGATCCGGCCGGACCGCCCGGTGATCGAGGCGTCCAGCGGCTCGACGGCCGTGTCCGAGGCGTACTTCGCGAAGCTGGTCGGCGTCCCGTTCATCGCCGTCATGCCGCGCACGACCAGCGCCGAGAAGATCCGCCTGATCGAGTTCCACGGCGGACGCTGCCACTTCGTGGACGACTCCCGCCGGATGTACGAGGAGTCCGCACGCCTCGCGGCCGAGACCGGCGGCCACTACATGGACCAGTTCACCTACGCCGAACGTGCCACGGACTGGCGCGGCAACAACAACATCGCCGAGTCGATCTTCCGTCAGCTGCGGCTGGAGCGGTTCCCCGAACCGGCGTGGATCGTCGCCACGGCCGGCACCGGCGGCACCTCGGCGACCCTCGCGCGCTACGTCCACTACATGCAGCACGACACCCGCGTCTGCGTCGCCGACCCGGAGAACTCCTGCTTCTTCGAGGGCTGGACCACCGGCGATCCGGACGTCGCCTGCGACCGCGGCTCCCGGATCGAGGGCATCGGCAGGCCCCGGATGGAGCCCAGCTTCGTGCCCGGCGCCATCGACCGCATGATGAAGGTGCCGGACGCGGCGAGCGTGGCCGCCGTCCGCGCCCTGGAACACGCCATCGGCCGCAAGGCGGGCGGCTCGACGGGCACCGGACTGTGGAGCGCGCTGAAGATCGTCGCCGAGATGGTGGCCGAGGGACGCCGGGGCAGCGTGGTGACGCTGCTGTGCGACCCGGGGGACCGGTACCTCGACAAGTACTACTCGGACACCTGGCTCGCCGAACAGGGCCTCGACATCGGCCCGTACACGGCGGCGATCGAGTCCCTGCTGCACACGGGCACCTGGCCCTGCTGACCAGGGGCGACGAGGCGCAGGCCGCACGCCGTGGGCGGTACGGCCGGAAGCGGTGGGCGGTTCGGCCGCGCGCTACGGGCGGGTGAGCCGCCGGTCCAGCGAGGTGACCGCGTCCCGGAAGGCCCGCCCCAGACCCGGACGCGCGCGGTTCAGCACGAACCGGAACGGCGCCGTACCGTCCGCGGCGAACGTCCACCGCACGCGCGTGCCCGTCCCGGCCGGCGCCAGCCGCCACTCCTCGACCATGGCCCGGGCGCCGGGCGCGTTGGTGACGTCGACGCGATAGGCGTACACCTCGGGCGGCTCGGCGGCCAGCACCGTCTCCACGAAGCGCGTACCGCCCTTGAGCCGGATCTCGCGACCCGCGCCCGCACCGATGGGCCGGGCGAACGTCACCGCGGAGAACCAAGCGGTCCAGCCCGGAACGTCCTCGGCCAGCGCGCGGAAGACCACGTCCGGGGCGGCGGAGATCTCCCGCGCGAAGACCAGGCGTACCGGAGCCGTCTCGACGAAGTCGAGTCCCACCGGACGCAGACGGCGAGCCATGGTCGCGACCCCCTTGGGCGCAGCCGCGGATGCGGACGATCGGCCAGGAGGCGCCACGATAGCCGGAGGTACGCCGGGTGTCAGCGGGGCCGGGGACGCGCGCCGGCGTCCGCCGAGGTCAGTCGGCCGTCTCCGGCTCGCCCGCCACGACCAGCCCCAGGTGCTCCGAGATCTCCGCTCGGGCGTCCGCCGGCAGGCCGGCGTCGGTCACCAGCGTGTCCACCTGTTCCAGTGCCGCGAACGAACTCAACCCCACCACACCCCACTTGGTGTGGTCGGCGACCACCACGACACGCCGCGCCGACTGCACCAGCCGCCGGTTGGTCTCGGCCTCCGCGAGGTTCGGCGTCGACAGACCGGCCTCGGCCGATATCCCGTGCACGCCGAGGAACAGCACGTCGAAGTGGAGCGTCGCGATCGCCTGGTCGGCGACCGGGCCCACCAGCGAGTCGGAGGGAGTGCGCACACCACCCGTGAGCACCACCGTGGCCGCACCCTGCCGCGCGCCCGAGGTTCGCTGCGCCACATGGAACACGTCGGCCACCCGCACCGAGTTGGTGACCACCGTCAGGTCCGGCACGTCCAGCAGCCGGTGCGCCAGCGCGTACGTGGTCGTACCGCCCGACAGGGCGATCGCCGCACCCGGAGCGACCAGTTCCGCCGCGGCCCGTGCGATGTCCTCCTTGGCGGTCGGCTCCAGCCCCGACTTCGCCTCGAACCCCGGCTCGTGCGTGCTCGCCTCGACCACCGGGACCGCGCCGCCGTGCACCTTCTCCAGCACGCCCTGCCGGGCCAGCGCGTCGAGGTCGCGGCGGACCGTCATGTCCGACACGCCGAGCTTGCGGGTCAGCTCGTTGACCCGGACCCCGCCCCGGCGGCGCACCTCGTCGAGGATCAGGGCGCGCCGCTGCTCCGCGAGGAGGTTCGGATTCTCACTCACGTACGCTTCGGTCCTTTCGCCGCGAAACCGCCCGACACGCCCGGCGCACCTGCTACGACGAGGAGTTCTCCCGCTCCGGTGCGTGGACGTCCCATCCTCGCACGCCCCGACGCGGGCCGCGCCACCGCCCGCCCGTCGCGCACATGTCACTTCCGCCCCGTCCCGGTGTCACCTGTCACACGGTTCGGGGAGATTCCGTGCCGAGGGGTGTGCGCCGCCCGCTCAGCGGAGATCCTTGTGCCCGCACGGACAGAGCCGACGGCGCGTCACGGGGGAGTGCGGGACAGTGGAACAGGCGCAGGAACGGACCGGGAGGGGCGGACAGGACGCCCCCGGACCACGCGACGCGACAGACGGGACGGACGGGAGGTCCGGCACCGCTCTGGAACTCCTGGTCCACGGAGTGGGCGGCACGACACCCGCCGAGATGCTGGACGACCCGCGGACCGTGCGGATCACCGGCGACCACATCGCGGCCGTCTTCCGGCGCACCGAGGACGCCGACGCCGAGTCCCGGCCCGAGGACTACCGGGGCCGGCCGGTGCCCGAGGCCTACGTCTGGTGCAACCTCACCTCCGGCAACGGCACCCGCGCCCTGTGGCTGCTGCTCCTGCCGTTCATGGTGGTCAACCTCGCCCACTGGATGCGGCCCACCGCGCACGGCCGGACCCGGACGGTCCGCCTGTACGGGCTGCTGGTGCGGCTGGCGGGGCTGACCCTGACGGTGCTGCTGATCGCCGGGGCCTGCGAGGTCGCCCTCGACCTCGTCGCCTGGCAGTGCGCGGGCACGCGCGCGTGCGCCGAGCGGCACTCCTGGCTGGGCTTCCTGTCGCCGGTGATGTCGGACGGCGGCTGGTGGAGCACGCCCGGCCGCAGGCTCGCCCTCGCGGCCGCGGTGCCCGCCGCGCTCACCGGCCTGCTGTGGTACCTGTCGCTGCGCACCTGGCGGGCGTACGAGTCCCAGCAGCCGATGGACCGCGAGACCGACCCCGAGGAGGACCCCGCCCGCACCGCCCTCGGCCGGCCCGGGTTCTGGTACGGGCGCCGCCTGGTGGCCCGGCTGCGCGCCGCGCACACCGCCGCCGCGCTGCTGACGGTCGCCGCGGCGGTCGGCGCACCGGCGGCCCGCTTCGACCGCAGGCCGGGCGGACCGGCGCCGCTCGACGCGCTGGGCTGGGCCCTGGAGGCGGCGCTGGTCGCCGGGGCGGTCGCCGTGGTCGCGGTGGTCTGCCGCCGGGGCCGCAGCGAGAACCGCCTCGACCGGACACTCGACGAACACCTCGTACGTCGCCTGCCGCTCGCCGCCCTCGTCCTGTTCGTCCTCGCCCTGCTGTACGGCGGCTGGGCACGCCCGCAGTGGACGTCGGCCGGCCGGCTGCCGGGAGACATGACCTTCGGCGGCATCGCCCTGGTCCAGGGCCTGCTGGTCATCGCCCTCGCCGTGGTCGCCCACAGCCTCCACCGCGGCCTCCCCGACGCCCGCGCCGCGATCCGGGGCCTCGGCGGTCCCGCCGTCGCCATGCTGGCCTGCGCGCTGGGCGGCGTCATGTCCGGCGGTGTCTCCCAGCGGGTGTCGGACTGGCTGGACGGCACCGGCACCTCCATCGACGGCCCGCCCGTCCTGCTGACCTGGCAGGCGTCCGTCATCCCGCCGCTGCTCGTCGTGGTCCTGCTGCTCTGCGCCGCGCTCGCCCGGCACACCTGGCGCCTCGCCCGCGCCGAACGGGACGCCGTGGAGGCCGACCACCCCGGGGAGGCCGGGGACCCGGGACGCACCCGGCGCATCGCGCTCACCCGCGCCCTGGCCACCCTCACCGACCGGGCGCCCCTCCTCGTCGCCATCACCTCCGCCGCCACCCTCCTGCTGGGCGCCGGAGCCCTGGTGGGCGCCCTGACCACCGACCAGGTGCCCGGCGACGCCGCGCGCGGGACGTACGCCGTCGTGCACGGCGCCGCGCAGACCGCGCAGGCGCTGGGTTCCTGGCTCATCGGCCTCGGCTTCATACTGTTCGTCACCTGGGGCAGGCGCGCCTACAAGGACGCCTCCGCGCGGCGCACCATCGGCATCCTGTGGGACGTCGGCACCTTCTGGCCGCGCGCCGCCCACCCGTTCGCACCGCCCTGCTACGCCGAGCGCGCGGTGCCCGACCTGACCTGGCGCATGGCGACCTGGACCCGGGCCACCGGCGGGCGGCTGGTCATCTCCGGGCACTCGCAGGGCAGCGTCCTCGCCGCGGCGGCGGCCTGGCAGCTGGAGCCGTCGGCCCGCAAACGGGTCGCCCTGCTCACCTACGGCTCCCCGCTGGAGCGGCTGTACGGCCGCTGGTTCCCGGCCCACTTCGGACCGGACGAGCTCGGCTCGCTGCACGAGGAGGTTGACTGCTGGCGCAACCTCTACCGGCGCACCGACCCCATCGGCGGTCCGATGCGGCTGCCCGGCGACTCGGGCCCGGCGGTCGACCGCGCGCCCCTCAAGGACCCGCTCACCTACGGCCGCACCGAACTCCACCCGCTGCCCGCGCCGCTCCTCGGCCACTCCGACTACCAGGCCGACCCCGCCTTCGCCGAGGAACGGCAGCGTCTGCTGGCCCGGCTGCGCCCGGAGGTACCGGCGCCGCGCCACACCGACCCACCGGCACCCGTCCCACCGGCGCCCGTCCCGGCGGCGGACGGCGGACCCGCGGACTGCTAGGCCCTGTCGTCAAACTCCCGTCTGCCTCGCGACGCCATGCACGCACTCTCGCCGCACGGGGCCCTGACCCAAGTACATCCAGTACGAGGATCAGGGCCCCGCGCGCCGAGAGCACGCACCTGACGCCGCGAGGCCCGCCCTCCGGGCGGACGACGGGAGTTTGACGACAGGACCTAGGGGATCCGGGGCCGTACCCGCCGGGGCGTCCGCGCAGCCCTGGTGGGTGCCTCTACGGCAGTTCCGGCAGATCCTCGGCGTACAGCAGGGTCAGGTCGTCCGTGCTGGGGTCGGAGACCTGGGCGACCCGGCTCGCGTGCCGTTCCACCATCGCCTCGAACGTCTGACGGGCGGTACGGCCGTTGCCGAAGGCCGGGCCCTTGGGGATCGCCGTGAAGTACTTCGTCAGCGCCTCGGCCGCGCCCGGCGCGAGCCAGTACTCGTGCTCGTCGGCCTGCTGCTCCACGATCCGCAGCAGTTCTTCGGGCGCGTAGTCGCCGAAGGTGATGGTCCGTGAGAAGCGGGAGGCGACCCCGGGGTTGACGGACAGGAAGCGCTCCATCTCCGCCGTGTACCCCGCGACGATCACCACGACCGAGTCCCGCTGGTCCTCCATCAGCTTCACCAGCGTGTCGATGGCCTCCTTGCCGAAGTCGCGGCCCGCGTCCTCGGGGGAGAGCGCGTACGCCTCGTCGATGAACAGCACGCCGCCGTGCGCCCGCTGGAACGCCTCCTGGGTGCGGATCGCCGTGGAGCCGATGTGCTCGCCGACCAGGTCGACCCGGGACACCTCGACCAGGTGCCCCTTGTCCAGTACGCCGAGGGAGGCGAGGATCTCGCCGTACAGCCGGGCGACCGTCGTCTTGCCGGTGCCGGGGGAGCCGGTGAAGACCAGATGGCGTTTGACCGACGCGGCCTTCAGGCCCGCCTGCTGCCGGCGCCGGCCCACCTCGATCATGTCGGTCAGGGCCCGGACCTCGCGCTTGACGCTGTCCAGGCCCACCAGCGCGTCGAGTTCGCCGAGTACGGCCTTGGACGTGCGGGCCGGTTCCTGCGGCGCGGCGCCCGCGATCAGGGGCTCCTGCTCGGTGCTGCGCTGCCCGGGGATCGAGCCCAGCAGGCCGGGGGACTGGCTCACCGTCTGCACGACGGGCTCCGGAGCGGAGGGCGGCGTCAGACCGCCGCTCTCGTCGCTGGTGCAGTCCTCGACGAGCGGACCGGAGTCGTACGCCGTGTCCGGGCCACCGTCCGCGAACTCGTACCCGCCGCGCGCGCACCGCTCCGTACGGCACTTCCGCAGCGTCGTACGGCAGCCGTCGATCACGTGGAAGCCGTAGCCGGCGCTGCCGGTCACCCGGCAGCCGAGGAAGCTGCCGCGGCCGCCGGCCGACACGTAGACGCCCGCCTCCGAGGGGGAGTCGACCGTGCAGCGCTCGATGGTGGGGTCGGCGCCCTTGGTGACGATCACGCCGGTGCGGTTGCCGACCAGGGTGCAGTTGTTCAGGGTGCCGCCGCTGCCGTGGTCGCGGAACCAGGCGCCCGTGGCCGCGTCCCGGATGCGGCAGTCGTCGAGCTGCGCGGTGGCACCGTCGCTCACCGAGACCGCCGTGTTGCGCACCTGGGACAGGTCGCTGTCGACGACGTCCGCGCGCGAACCGCGGTCCAGGACGAACAGCGCGTCCGGCACGTCGTGCACCCGGCAGGAGTCGAGCACCGCGGTGGCGCCGTCACTGATCCAGACCGCCGGATAGTCGCCGGTACTGTCGAAGATCTCGCACTGGTTGGCGTCCACCCGCGTACCCGGGTCCCACACCGACAGGCCGTTGCGGCCGAACTGCCGCACGGTGGTGCGGGTCAGGGTGAGGACGGAGCGGGACCGCAGGTCGACCGCGTTCTCCGGGATGTCGTGGATACGGCAGTCGGCGAGCGTGAGCACCGCGTCCGTGTCGAGCGTGACGCCGTCGCCGGTGGTGCGGTGCACGTCGCAGTCGGTCAGGTGCGCGGTGGCCCGGCCGGTGACCTGCACGCCGCTGCCCCGCACCTCGTAGACCTCGCAGCCCACGGCCTCCAGCGAGGACCCCTCACCCATGGCCGTCAGGCCGGAACCGGCGGCGTGGTGGACCTGGCAGCGCTCCAGCCGGGGGTGCGCGCCGGAGCGCACCGCGACACCCGCCTGACCGGCCGAGACGACCTCGCACTCCTCGAACACGCCGCCCCCGCCGTCGAGAACGGCGATGCCGACACCGGCCGGGTTGTCGACGGTGCAACGCCGCACCGTCGGCCGCGCGCTGCCGCGCACCTCTATCCCGGACGCGGAACGCGTGACCACCCGCAGGTCCAGCAGCTCCGGCGTGCCCTCCTCCACGAGCACCGCGGGCGCCGCCGCGTCCTGGCCCTCCACGTGCAGGTCCTGGATCACCGCCGAGGCGCGCACGGTCAGCGGAACGCCGTCGACCGGCGCGATCCGTACCGAACCCTGGGCGCCCTCGGGCCCGCGCAGGGTCACCGACCGCTGGACGACGAGGTTCTCCCGGTAGGTCCCGGGGGCGACGGTGAGGACGTCACCGTCGGCCGCGGCCTCCAGGGCGGCGGCGAGCGATGCGTACTCACCTGTGCGGCGCCGCCACCGCGAGGTACCGGTGTGCGTCACCTGGACCGTGCCCTGTGCCATGGCGTTGCTGTGCCCCCACCTCGTCGTACGCGGGTCGTCGCCGATTCGGTTCGGCCGGTCCACCGTAGCGTGCGCACAGGTGGTGAGTTGACCGGAGGCGGAAGCCCGTCAACTGCCCGCGCCGGTCCTGCCCCAGTCCGGGCCCGCCCGGTCCCACTCCCGCTCCCAACGGGCGTACCGGCGGCGGACCATGCGCCACACGACGATCCGCCGGCCGGCCTCGATCAGGGCCGCGGCCACGACGGCGGCGCCGAACCCGGCGAGCACGGCGTGCGTCGTCGCGGTCGCGGAGTCCAGTGGACGGGCCACCGTCCGGCCCTGTCCGTCCGTCCAGATGGCGAAGCGGTCGCCGGTCTCCGGGTCGTCGATGCTCGCCATGACGGGAGCCTCGTGTCTTGAGCCGTCCGGCGCGGTCCAGTCGGCGAGGACACGGCTGCGCAGCCCCCCGGCGGACACGCCGTCGGGGTCGACGGCCACCGGTGGACGCTCCAGCGCGCGGACGACGGTGGCCGTCACCCGGTGCCGGGACTCGTGCTGGTCGCGCACCGACCGCTGCATGGCGTCCTGCGCGGCGCCGCCCACGCGCGCGCCGACCAGGGGCGCCACGGACACGATCAGCAGCAGTCCCGCCAGCGCCACCCACGCCTCGGCCAGGTCGGTCGCGCGGCACAGCGGATTGTGCCGCCAGCGCCAGAGCCCGCTGATCGCCCGCACGATCCGCACCCCCTTCCCTCTCGACGGGGCTCGCGGCAGGGTTTCTCATGAACGTCCCACGAAGCCCAACGCGCGGGCCGCGGACCCGGTTCCCGGGCCCCCGCCGGTGTCCGGAACCCGTCCCCGCCCGGGGAAGCGGCACCTCACTCGATGATCCGCACCGGGTCACCGACCCGGATCGTGCCGTGGCCGACCGGGATCAGGTTCTGTCCGAAGACCAGCTTGCCGTCGACGCGGCGGTGCCGCCCGAGGCTGTGCAGGGGCTCCCGGCCACGCTCGGCGGTGCCCTGGTCGGTCGTCGTCACGACGCACCGCCCGCACGGTTTGGCGACCCGGAAGTCGACCTCGCCGACGGCGACGCGTGACCAGCCGTCCTCGGCCCACGCGTCGGTGCCGGAGACGACCACGTTCGGCCGGAAGCGGTTCATGGGCAGCGGGCCCTCGTCGGCGTGCTCGCCCTCGGCGATCAGGGAGTTGAGGGCGTCGAGGGAGGCCGTGGCCGCGAGCAGCAGCGGAAAGCCGTCGGCGAAGGTGACGGTCTCGCCCGGGAGCGCGTACCTCGGGTCCACGGGCCGGCGCGTGGCCGGATCGTCCAGGTACACCAGTCGTACGTCCGCACCGAGGAAGGCGCTGCACCAAGCGTGCACGGCCTCCCCCTCCGCGGGGAGCGCCTCGACCTTGTCGCGGAAGATCTGCACCACGACCGTGCCCTCCGCGCGGGGGACCGGCACCGTGAGCGGCTCCCGGCCGGGCGCGGACAGCCGGACACCGCCGCCGGGCAGAAGCTCGGCGGCGGCCAGGGCGAGGCGCGGCTGCCGGCGTTGTGTGACGACCTTTCCCCCGTCGTCGATCAGCATCCAGCGGCGGTCTCCGGTCAGCCCCCAGGGCTCCACGACGGCCTCCCGGAGCGCCAGGCTCCGAAACGCCTTGACCGGATGGACGTGGATCGACTGCAGCCGTGCGGTTCCCATGAGGTCATCGTGCCAGGTGGCACCGACAACGCCGGGAGCGGCTCAGTAGCCGCGGTACTGCTGCTGGTTGTACGGGTCCTGATACGGCGCCGGAGCCGGCCGGGGGGCCGCGGGGCGCATCGCCTCGTATCCCGCGGGGCCGGGCGCGGCCGGGCGGTGCTGCTGCGGCTGCTGGGGGCCGGGGTAACCGCGCGGTGCGGTCGCCTGGTGCGGGATGTAAGCGGCGGGGGCCTGCTGCAGCGGGGCGGGCTGCGGCACCTGCTGCGGGTAGCCGTAGGAGGACTGGGACGGGCCCGCCGGGAGGGCGGGCAGAGCCGACGGGAGCGCGGGCAGGTGGCTGCCCGGCGCGTCGTACGCGGCGGGGACCCGGATCGGGGCGATCTGCGGGGTGCCCCGCTCGGCCACGAGCGAGTCGTAGATCGGAGTGTCCGGGAAGGAGGCGGAGTAGTAGCCGCCGCCATAAGTGGAGCGGGGGGAGGTCATGGCACATAAGTTAAGCCCACGATGTGCTGGTTGGGGAGACCGATAAGAGGGTTGTTTTCCGTGTCCGCAGTGACCTGGGATCCCCAATGCGAGCGAACTTGGCAAAATAGGGCATCACGAGACGTGATTTTGCGGTAAAGGCCGAGTTCCGGGCGGGTTACCGGCGGTTGGCCGGACGTCTTGCCGCACTCCTCGTCGGGAGCGGGCGGCGGGGGGAATAGGTTGGGCGCGGGAAACTTGGCGAACCGCCGGGACGCAGCCCGGTTCGGTGACACGTGATGGGGGCGGACATGCCAATGTCGAAAGGATCGAACACCCCGGTGCCGACGACGGCGCTGCGGGTCGAACTGGGCTGGCGATCGGGCCCCGGCGTGCCCGACGCGGACGCCTCGGCCCTGCTCCTGGTGGGCGGGAAGGTACGTTCCGACGCGGACTTCGTCTTCTACAACCAGTCCGCGCACTCCTCCGGCGCGGTCCGCCACGAGGGCAAGCGGGAGGCCGGCGGCCGGGTGACCGACAGTCTGCTCGTCGACCTCGCGCGCGTGGAGCCCGCGATCGAGACCGTCATCCTCGCGGCCTCCTCGGACGGTGGATCGTTCGGGAAGGTCCCCGATCTGTACATCGAGGTCCGCGACGCCGTACGGAACACGGTGGCGGCGCGTTTCGACAACCCGGGCGCGACCGTGGAGACGGCCTTCGTGCTCGGCGAATTCTATCGCCGCCAGGGCGCCTGGAAGTTCCGTGCCGTCGGCCAGGGTTACGACAGCGGGCTGGAGGGCCTGGCCACGGACTACGGCATCTCGGTGGACGAGCCGCAGCAGGCGGCCCCGGCCGCTCCGCCGGCGCCGCCCGCCCCCGCGGTCACCGCGCCGCCCCCGGCACCCGCGGCCCCTCCCGTGACGCAGCCGCCCCCTCCCGCGACGCGACCGGCCGCCGCCCCGCCTCCCGCGACGCAACAGCCGGCCGCCGTTCCGTCGGCGCCCGCCGCGGAGCCGGTCCGCCTGACCAAGGTCACGCTCACCAAGGCGGCACCCTCCGTCTCGCTGACCAAGCAGGGCGGCACCTCGGGCGCCATGCGCGTCAACCTCAACTGGCAGGTGCGCAAGCAGTTCTCGGGCTGGGCCCGCAAGCTCGGCCGCCCGGTCGCCATGCACGACGACCTCGACCTCGACCTGTGCTGCCTGTACGAACTCACCGACGGCAGCAAGGGAGTCGTCCAGGCCCTCGGCAACGCCTTCGGATCCCTGCACCAGCCGCCGTTCATCCACCTCGACGGCGACGACCGCACCGGCGCCGTGACGAGCGGCGAGAACCTCACCGTCAACCTCGACCACAAGCAGTACTTCCGGCGCGTCCTCGTCTTCGTCACCATCTACGAGGGAGCGCGCTCCTTCGCCGACCTGCACGCCACGGTCACCCTCCAGCCGCAGTACGGCGCCCCGATCGACTTCTCGCTCGACGAGTGCACGGTTCCCTCCACGGTGTGCGCCCTCGCGCTGATCACCAACACCGGCAGCGACCTGGTCGTCCAGCGCGAGGCCCGCTACCTGGTGCCCGAGCGCGGCGTGAGCCCCCAGCGAACGGTCGACTACGCCTACGGGTGGGGCATGAACTGGACCCCCGGCCGGAAGTGAACCCCGCGGCCGGGGCGGGCGCTCAGCCCTCCTCGGGCACGGCGCCCGGACGGGTGTAGGTGCGGCCCTTCCAGGCCGCACCGCGCCCCCTGTAGTGCTGCACCGCCGAGTCGACCGTCATCAGGAGGTACAGGAACGCGGTGAACGGCAGCAGCGGAGCGAGCCACAGCCCCTGCCGGTAGTACCGCAGCATCGGCACGTACGTCCCCGCCATCACCAGCCAGGAGGCGGCACCGAGCACGGCCGCCGCCGCACTCCCCGTCGCCGTGCCCGCGACCACCGACGCCGGCGGCACCAGGTACACCAGCGCCAGGCCGGCGACCGTTCCGGCGAGCACGAGCGGGTTGTGCCGCAGTTGCGCGTACGCGCTGCGCGAGACCATGCGCCACAGGTCGTGCAACCGCGGATACGGACGCACACTGTCCACCCGGTCGGCCAGGCCCAGCCAGATCCGGCCGCCGTCGCCCTTGACCGCCCGGGCGAGGGCCACGTCGTCGATGACGGCGTGCCGGATGGCGTCCGGGATCCGCGCCCGTTCGGCGGCCTCGGCGCGCAGCAGCACGCAGCCACCCGCGGCCGCCGCCGTTCCCCCTTCTCCGCCGATCCACCGGAACGGGTACAGCTGCGCGAAGAAGTAGACGAAGGCCGGCACCACGAGCCGCTCCCACACGCTCTCCACCCGCAACCGGGCCATCTGCGAGACGACGTCGAAACCGCCCGTGCGGGCGGCAGCCACCAGCCGGCGCAGACTGTCCGGCGCGTGGGCGATGTCGGCGTCCGTCAGCAGCAGGTACTCGGGCTCACGCGCGCGTGCCAGGTCGACGCCGTGCCGCACCGCCCACAGCTTGCCCGTCCAGCCGGCGGGCGGCTCCCCGGGCGAGGCCACGGTGAGCGGCAGACCCTCGTGCCGCCGGGCCAGCTCGCAGGCCAGCTCACCCGTGCCGTCCGTGCTGCCGTCGTCGATCAGGAAGACCTCCGCCCGCCCCGGATAGTCCTGGGCCAGCAGCGACGGCAGGCTCGCCGGCAGGACCGCCGCCTCGTCGCGCGCCGGGACGACGACGCACACGGAGGGCCAGACGTCCGGTTCCTCCCGGGCCGGCAGCCTGACGTCCGTACGCCAGAAGAAGCCCCGGGCGAGCAGCAGCCACAGCCAGGCGGCGAGGGACAGGGCGGATACGGCGGTCACGACGGAAGTCCACGCATCGGCGCTCACGTGCGCAGTCTGCCCCACGGCCGCGGCCCGCAGCGGCCCATCGTCTATGGTGGCCCGGTGAAGATCGCTCTCATGGACTCCGGAATCGGTCTGCTGGCGGCCACCGCCGCGGTACGGCGCCTGCGACCGGACGCCGATCTCATCCTCTCCCTGGACCCCGACGGCATGCCGTGGGGACCGCGCACCACCGAGGACCTGACCGAGCGGGCCCTCGCCGTCGCCGAGGCCGCCGCCGCGCACCGTCCCGACGTCCTGATCGTGGGCTGCAACACCGCCACCGTGCACGCGCTGCCCGCACTGCGTGCCCGACTGGAGCCCACGCTGCCGGTCATCGGCACCGTCCCGGCGATCAAGCCCGCCGCGGCCGGCGGCGGCCCCGTGGCGATCTGGGCCACGCCCGCCACCACCGGCAGCCCCTACCAGCGCGGCCTCATCGAGGAGTTCGCCGGCGACGCGACGGTCACCGAGGTGCCGTGCCCGGGGCTCGCCGACGCCGTCGAGCACGCGGACGAGGCCGCGATCACCGCGGCGATCGCCGCCGCGGCCGCCCTGACACCCGATGCGGTAACGACCGTCGTCCTGGGCTGTACCCATTACGAGCTGGTCGCCGAACGCATCCGCGCCGCCGTTCAGCGTCCCGGCGCCCCGCGCCTCGTCCTGCACGGCTCCGCCGGTGCCGTCGCCGCCCAGGCGCTGCGCCGGATCGGCGCCGCCCCCGACCCCGGGGCCCCGGCCGAGGGCACCCTCACCGTGCTGCTGAGCGGTCGCGAGGGCACGCTGCCCGCGCCCGCGCTGGCCTACGACGAGGGCCGGCTCCTGCGAGCGGTCACACCCGCGCGCTGACCGGCGGGCACGCCCGGTCGGCCCAGTCACGCTGTGCGACGAGGTACCCGCACAGCGAAACGGCAGTAACCTCTTGTCCATGAGGCATCGCCACGGCGAGACCGCCCCCCAGCCGGACGTCTGGACCGGACGTGCCACCAACCGGGTCCAGTGGTTCCTGGCGCTCATCGGCGCCGCCTGCATGGCGCTCGGCATCGCGCTGGCCGTCGAATCGGCCTGGGAGTCCGGCGTCGCCCCGCTGGCCATGGCGGTCGTCGGCTGCATCGCGGCGGGACTGCTGGTCCTCTTCGGCACGCTGGCGTTCGTGCACGTCGCCCTGAGAGTCGACGAGGAATGCCTCGAAGTACGCTGCGGCCACATCGGCGTGCCCCGTCGCCGCATCCCCCTCTCGCACGTCGCGGGCGCCGAGTTCGCCCCGTGCGTCACCCCGCGCCACTGGGGCGGCTGGGGCTACCGCTGGCGGCCGGAGAAGGGCACCGCGGTCGTCGTACGACGCGGGGAGGGCGTGGTCCTGCGCCTGTGGGACGGCCACACCTTCACGATCACCGTGGACGACGCCGAAGCGGCCGTCCAGGTCATCAAGGACCGCCTGCGCCCGAAGGCTCCCGGCGCGGCGCACTGAGCGCGGCGAGGCCGCCCGGACCGTCATGCCCGGGCAGGCCACACAAGGCACGCGCCCGGACGCGGTCACCGCGCGCAGCCCGGTGGCGCTCCGCGCCGGCCCGGCTTCTCCGCTTACCGGCATCGACGCGGCCGGCTTCACCGGCACTGAAGCACCCGGCCGGCTTCACCGGCACCGAAGTACCCGGCTTCCCCGGCACCGAAGCACCGGGCCCTCACCGGGACATCCGGTCGCCCCGAGGTCGTGCGCCGCTCGCCGGCGCCGGCGAATCGTCGGCGACGGGGCGGGCCGTGGCAAGTCCCGCGAGGAGCCCCGCGCCCACCGACACCGCGGTGAAGCTCAGCGCGTTGCCGACGGCGGCGATCGCCGCGAGTCCGGTGAGGGCCAGGCCCGCGGTGAGGACGACCGGCGTGGGGCGCGACGAGCGCCACAGGGCGTACAGCATCCAGCCGAAGGCCGCGCCCAGCAGGACCACGCCGACGACGCCCTGTTCGGCCGCCTGCTGCCACACCGCCGAGTGGGGTCTGCCGTCGGTCACCGAGGACTGTGCCGCGGTCGGACTCAGCGACCCGAAACGCCCCGGGCCCACACCGAGCGCGAGGTCCCCGCGCAGCAGGTCCAGCGCGTCGCCCCACAGCCGCACACGATGAGCGGTCAGCTGGCCCTCCAGGGAGGCGGCCAGGCCGACCGGCACGAAGCTTCCGAGGACCGCCCAGGTCAGGCCGGTCACCAGGCCCGCGGCCAGACCCAGCCCCGCGATCCCCGCACCACGGCGGCGCACGCGGCCCGCGGCGAGCGAGCACAGCAGCACCACCGCGCAGACGGCGCAGCCGACGGCCGAGCCCAGGACAGCCGCGGTCACGGCCGTGCCGGCGGCCAGCAGCCGCAGCGCGACCCGCACGGCCGGTACCGGACTGGCCCAGGCCCCGCAGCACGCGGCGCCGGCCGACAGCGCCAGCAGGGCGGCGGTCGCGCCGGCGTGTCCGAGCGGCGCGGTGATCCGGGGCTCGGGCGCGAGGTGCGGGACGGCCACCGTCAGGGCGACCCCGGCCAGCGCCGCGGCACCAGGAGCCGCGACCGGAAGGAGCGCCCCGCAGACCCGCCCCGCGGCGTAACCGGCGGCCACGGCCAGCACCGCGAGCAGCACGCCCTCCGGGCGCCCGTCCCGCGCGGCGGCCGTGATCAGCGACCAGGAGGCGCAGGCCCCGAGGATCACCACGCCCGCCGTGTCCGCACCGCTTCGTCTGTCGCCGTCCGCGTCCGGACCCGCCGCAGACGTCGTCCCCCTCGAACCCACCGCGTCCCCCGCCCGCGTCGCCCCCGACCTGACGGGCCCCGGCCACCCGGCCGGCTCGGGCCGACGACTGAGGCTCCGGCACACCGTAACGGCTGGTCGGTGGATTGTGGACAGCTCGGCACCCGGATGTGCCGAAACGATGCGGCACCGGCCGCCAGGACCCCCGCGGCGCCCTCCGACCGCGCTGTCGGCGGCGCGGTCACCCGCCGTACACTCCGGGGGGTGACAGCCACCGCAACCTCCGTCGGCGAGTCGGACCGGACGCAGCCGCAGACCACGCGCGCCTCGCGCGTCGCCGCGCGGCTCCTGCGCCTCCTCCCGGCCGCCGCCGCCGCGCTCTCCGGAGTGCTGCTCTACGTCAGCTTCCCGCCGCGCACCCTGTGGTGGCTGGCCCTGCCCGCCTTCGCCGTCTTCGGCTGGGTGCTGCGCGGCCGCGGCTGGAAGGCGGGTCTCGGCCTCGGCTACCTCTTCGGCCTCGGCTTCCTGCTGCCGCTGCTGGTGTGGACCGGCGTGGAGGTCGGCCCCGGCCCCTGGCTCGCCCTGGTCGCGATCGAGGCACTCTTCGTCGCGCTGGTCGGCGTGGGCGTCGCCGCCGTGTCGAAACTGCCGGCCTGGCCCATGTGGGCGGCGGCGCTGTGGGTCGCGGGAGAGGCCGCACGCGCGCGCGTGCCCTTCGAGGGCTTCCCCTGGGGCAAGATCGCGTTCGGGCAGGCGGACGGCGTGTTCCTGCCGCTCGCCGCGGTCGGCGGCACACCGGTACTCGGGTTCGCGGTCGTCCTGTGCGGCTTCGGCCTCTACGAGGCCGTGCGCCTGGCCTCCCTGGCGCGCCGCACCGGAGAGGTACGGCGGAGCGCGGCGGCGGTGGCCCTCCTCGGCGTGGCCGTACCCGTCGTGGGCGCCGTGGCCGCCCGGCCGCTGGTCAGCGACAAGGCGGAGGACGGCACCGCGACCGTCGCCGTGGTCCAGGGCAACGTGCCGCGCGCGGGCCTCGACTTCAACGCCCAGCGGCGGGCCGTACTCGACTACCACGCGCGCGAGACGCGACGCCTTGCCGCCGAGGTCGAGGCCGGCAAGGTGGACCGGCCCGACTTCGTGCTCTGGCCGGAGAACTCCTCGGACATCGACCCGTTCGCCAACGCCGACGCGCGGCTGGTCATCGACCGGGCCGCCAAGGCGATCGGCGCGCCCATCTCGGTCGGCGGCGTCGTGGAACGCGACGGCAAGCTGCTGAACGAACAGATCCTGTGGGACCCCGACAAGGGCCCGGTCGACACCTACGACAAGCGGCAGATCCAGCCCTTCGGCGAGTACCTCCCGCTGCGCTCACTCATCGGGGCGATCAACGACGACTGGACCTCCATGGTCAGCCAGGACTTCAGCCGGGGCACCGAACCGGGCGTGTTCACCATGGCCGGCACCAAGGTCGGGCTCGTCACCTGCTACGAGGCCGCCTTCGACTGGGCGGTGCGCTCCGAGGTCACCGACGGCGCCCAGATGATCTCCGTGCCCAGCAACAACGCGACGTTCGACCGCAGCGAGATGACCTACCAGCAGCTCGCCATGTCCCGCATCCGCGCGGTCGAGCACAGCCGGACCGTCACCGTGCCGGTGACCAGCGGCGTCAGCGCGATCATCATGCCGGACGGGAGGATCACGCAGAGGACCGGCATGTTCGTGGCGGACTCCCTGGTCCAGGAGGTGCCCCTGCGCTCCTCCGAGACGCCCGCCACCCGGCTGGGCGTGGTGCCCGAGATCGCCCTGGTGCTGGCCGCGGCCGGCGGGCTCGGCTGGGCCGTCGGCGCCGGTGTGCGCGGGCGACGCGCCCGTGGCGTGTAGCCGTACGCCCGCCGCACGCCCCGCGGCCCCGCCCGGAGTGGTCCGACCGGCCCGTTAGGGTCGTGCGCATGGCTACTCCCGACTTCATCCGCGACCTGCGCGTCTCGGCCGGACACCAGCTGCTGTGGCTCCCCGGGGTCACCGCCGTCGTCTTCGACGACGAGGGCCGGGTGCTGCTGAACCGGCGTGCCGACAACCGGCGCTGGTCACTGATCGGCGGCATCCCGGAACCGGGGGAGCAGCCCGCCGCCTGCGCGGTGCGCGAGGTCGAGGAGGAGACGGCCGTACGGTGCGTCGTCGAGCGGGTGGTCCTCGTCCAGGCGCTGAACCCGGTCACGTACGACAACGGTGACGTCTGCCAGTACATGGACATCACCTTCCGCTGCCGGGCCGTCGGGGGCGACGCCCGGGTCAACGACGACGAGTCGCTGGACGTGGGCTGGTTCGCGGTGGACGCCCTGCCGGACCTCAAGGAGTTCGGGCAGACCCGGGTCAAGCAGGCGCTGTCCGACGCCCCCACATGGTTCGACCCCACTGGTTGCATCTGAAGTATGGGGCGTGCCCACATGGGGGGTGCGGTGGACGCTGCCTAGGGTCGGAGATATGACCTCGCCCAGTGTCCTCCCGGCCCCCCACGCCTCCCCGCTCGACCTCGGCGGCCGTACCGCCCTCGTCACCGGCGCCGCCGGCGGCATCGGCCGTGCCTGCGCGCAGCGGCTGGCCGCCGCCGGGGCCAAGGTCAGAGCGGTCGACCGGGACGCCGCCGGGCTGGACGCGCTCGCCGAGAGCTGCGGGGGCCTCGCGGGCAGCGTCGAACCCCACGTCCTGGACCTGACCGACCTGGACGCCGCCGAGCTCGCCGCCGCCGGCACCGACGTCCTCGTCAACAACGCCGGGCTGCAGTTGGTGCGGCCCATCGAGGAGTTCCCGCCGGACGTCTTCCACACCGTGCTCACCGTGATGCTGGAGGCCCCCTTCCGCCTCATCCGCGGCGCCCTGCCCCACATGTACGGGCAGGGCTGGGGCCGTATCGTCAACATCTCCTCCGTCCACGGCCTGCGTGCCTCGGCCTACAAGGCGGCCTACGTCTCCGCCAAGCACGGGCTGGAGGGACTGTCCAAGACCGCCGCCCTGGAAGGCGCCGCCCACGGCGTCACCTCCAACTGCGTGAACCCCTCCTACGTACGCACCCCGCTCGTCGAGAAGCAGATCACCGACCAGGCCCGGGCCCACGGCATCCCCGAGGAGCAGGTGCTGACCGACGTCATGCTGCGGGACAGCGCCGTGCGCCGGCTCATCGAACCGGAGGAGGTCGCCGACGCCGTCGCCTACCTGTGCGGCCCGCAGGCGTCCTTCGTCACCGGCACCTCACTCGTCCTGGACGGCGGCTGGACCGCGCACTGATCAGGGTGGCGGCCGACCCGCCCACCGAGCCGGGTGGTGCCCTCGGCGGCCAGGGTTTTCCACAGGGCTGCCGGGACGACCGTGCGATGGGGAATCCTGTGAGCATGTCCCGCGATCACGTCCAGTCCGCCGAGCGCTCCGCCCACGACGCCGGAGCGCCGGTCGGCGACGCCGGCGATGCCGAGAGCCCGGCCGCCGCCGTCGAGACGCCGTTCCTGGAGCTGCTGGCCCGGGGCGCGTCCGCCGACGCCTACGAGCAGCCGGTGCTGCTCGCCCGCGCCGAGCGGGGACCGGCCGAGCGGATCACCGCGCTCGAACAGGCGAGGAACCTCGCCCTGCGCGTGCGCTCCGAACTGGAGGGCCGGCGCAGGCGTGAGGCCGAGCTGTCCGCACTGTTCGAGACGGCCCACGACCTCGCCGGTCTGCGCGACCTGGACGCGGTCCTGCGCGCGATCGTGCAACGGGCCCGCTCGCTGCTCGGCACCGACGTGGCCTACCTCAGCCTCAACGACACGGCCCGCGGCGACACCTACATGCGCGTCACCGAGGGCTCGGTCGCGGCCCGCTTCCAGCAGCTGCGGCTCGGCATGGGGGAGGGGCTCGGCGGCCTCGTCGCCCAGACCGCCCGCCCCTACGTCACCGACGACTACTTCAAGGACGCCCGCTTCCAGCACACCCGCACCATCGACGCGGGCGTACGCGACGAGGGCCTGGTCGCCATCCTCGGCGTGCCCCTCATGCTCGGCCACCACGTCATCGGCGTGCTCTTCGCCGCGGACCGGCGCGCCCGCGTCTTCGAACGCGAGCAGATCGCCCTGCTCGGCTCCTTCGCCGCCCTCGCGGCAGCCGCCATCGACACCGCGAACCTGCTCGCCGAGACCCGTTCGGCCCTCGCCGGCCTGGAGCGGGCCAACGAGATCATCCGGGACCGCAGCGGCGTCATCGAGCGCGCCTCCGACGTCCACGACCGGCTCGCCGAGCTCGTCCTGCGCGGCGGTGGTGTCCACGACGTGGCCGCCGCCGTCTCCCAGGTCCTGGCCGGCACCGTCGAGTTCACCGAGGCCGCCTCGGCGCCACCCCGCGCCCTGGAGACATCCCGCGCCGAGGGGCACGCGGTGCGGCACGAGGACGACTGGATCGCCGCCGTCGCCGCCGGCGACGAGCTGCTCGGCGCCCTCGTCCTGCGCGGCCACCCCGGACTCGACCCAGTCGACCAGCTCACCCTGGAACGCGCCGCGATGGTCACCTCCCTCCTCCTGCTCGCCCGGCGCTCCGCCGCCGAGGCCGAACAGCGCGTGCGCGGCGAGCTGCTGGACGACCTGCTCGACGCCCGCGATCGCGACCCGCGCCTGCTGGGCGACCGCGCCCGACGGCTGCGCGCCGACCTGGACGCCACCCACGTCGTACTCGCCGCCCGCCTCGACGCCACCGCAGCCGACGCCGATCAGGAGGCGGACGCGCGCAGACGCCTGTGGGCCGCCGCCTCCCACCTCGCCGCCACCCGGCACGGCCTGGCCGCCGCCCGTGACGGCGGCACCGTACTGCTGCTGCCCCTGACCGCGGGGGACGGTGCCACGGACCTGGCCCGCCGCACCGCCCGCCAGCTGGGCACGGCCGTCCACGAGGCCGTCACCGTCGGCGCCTCCGCCCCCGTGGAGGATCTCGCCGCCCACCCCGACGCCGTGGCCACCGCCTACACCGAGGCCCGGCGCTGTCTCGACGCCCTGCGCCTGCTGGGCCGCTCCGGGGACGGCGCGGCCGCCGAGGACTTCGGGTTCCTGGGGCTGCTGCTGGCCGGGGACCAGAACGTCTCCGGCTTCGTCGAGCGCACCATCGGCCAGGTCGTGGCCTACGACGAGCGGCGCGGCACCGAACTCCTGCGCACGCTCGACGCGTACTTCGCCTGCGGCATGAGCCCCGCCCGCACCAAGGACGCCCTGCACGTCCACGTGAACACGGTCGCCCAGCGCCTCGAACGCGTCGGCCGCCTCCTGGGCGACGACTGGCAGAGCCCCGACCGCGCGCTGGAGATACAACTGGCCCTGAGACTGCACCGGCTGTCGATACCGGCACAGCACTGACCCCCGTACGCATGGCGCGTACGGGGGCCGGTCACCGGACAGCTCAGAGGGTGCGCGCTCCCGGCGCCGCGGAGGTGCTCCCCTCCGCCTCCTTCATGTCCCCGCCCCTGTCCGCGTCCTCGGGAGAGGACATGACCTCGTTGAGGTCCCGGTGGCGGGTCTCCTTCGCCACGCCCACGGCGATCAGCGTCAGGACGACCGCGGCGATGACGTAGAGGGAGATCGGGGTGGAGCTGTCGTACTTGTCCAGCAGTGCGGTGGCGATCAGCGGCGCGGGGGCGCCGGCCGCGACGGAGGCGAACTGCGCGCCGATGGACGCACCCGAGTAGCGCATCCGGGTCGCGAACATCTCGGAGAAGAACGCCGCCTGGGGCGCGTACATCGCGCCGTGCAGCACCAGGCCGACGGTCACCGCGAGGAGCAGACTGCCGAAGTCACCGGTGTCGATCAGCATGAAGAAGGGGAACATCCACAGCCCGACACCGGCCGCGCCCAGCAGATACACCGGACGCCGGCCGATCCGGTCCGACAGCGCGCCCCAGGCCGGGATGACCGCGAAGTGCACGGCCGAGGCGATCAGTACCGTGTTGAGCGCGCTCTGCTTGGAGACGTCGGCGGCGGTGGTGGCGTAGACGAGGATGAAGGCCGTGATGACGTAGTAGCTGATGTTCTCCGCCATCCGCGCGCCCATCGCGATCAGCACGTCGCGCCAGTGGTGCCGCAGCACGGCGACGATCGGAAGCGGCTCGGCCTTCACCTTGCGCGTCTCGGCCTGCGCCAACGCCTGCTTGAAGACGGGTGATTCGTCGACGGACAGACGAATCCACAAACCGACCATGACCAGCACTCCGGAGAGCAGGAACGGTATCCGCCAGCCCCAGCTGTTGAACGCGGAGTCCGACAGCACGGCCGTCAGCAGCGACAGCACGCCGGTCGCCAGCAACTGCCCCGCCGGCGCGCCGGTCTGCGGCCACGACGCCCAGAACCCGCGCCGCCGAGCGTCCCCGTGCTCCGAGACCAGCAGCACGGCGCCGCCCCACTCACCGCCGAGCGCGAAGCCCTGGACGAGTCGCAGCACGGTCAGCAGCACGGGAGCGGCCGTACCGATCGTCGCGTGCGTGGGCAGCAGCCCGATCGCGAAGGTCGCCCCGCCCATCAGCAGCAGGCTGAGCACCAGCAGCTTCTTGCGCCCGAGCCGGTCACCGTAGTGCCCGAACACCAGCGCCCCCAGCGGACGCGCGGCGAACCCGACGGCGTACGTCAGGAACGACAGCAGCGTGCCGACCAGGGGGTCGGAGTCCGGGAAGAACAGCTTGTTGAAGACGAGCGCGGCGGCGGAGCCGTAGAGGAAGAAGTCGTACCACTCGATGGTGGTGCCGATGAGGGACGCGGCGACGATGCGCTTGAGCTTGCCGGGTGTCGGGGGAGCGGATGCTGCGGAGGCCATGTGCGCCACTTCCTCGTGTGCGGTGGGGACGGGTACGTGATGGCACACGGTAGGAAGCCGCAGGTCAGGGGCACATGTGGCGGGACAACATAGTTCTGGGCCGATGTGTGCGTGCGACCCCCATGCCGATGACGGGAGCCAGGTGCACGGCCAGGATGGACGCCTGCACCCGGGCGTTCACCCAGTGCCTATGCTTGCGGCCATGAGTCGATGGGAGAAGCTGACTGGTGGTGCGTCCGGCGAGCAGTACGCGGCTCGGTTCGCCCAACTCGCCGAGCAGGGTGAGGACGTACACGGCGAGGCGCGACTGTGCGCCACGCTGGTGTCCCCCGGGGCGCGGGTGCTGGACGCCGGGTGCGGCACCGGTCGGGTTCTGATCCGGCTCGCCCAGCTCGGGTACGACGGCGTGGGCGTGGACCGCGACGCTTCCATGCTGGCCGTGGCACGCCGCAACGCGCCAGAACTGACCTGGCTGCAGGCTGACCTGTCGGACTTCGACCCGGCGACCGCGGGCGTCACCACCGGCTTCGACCTCGTCGTTGCTGCCGGCAACATCTTCCCCCTCCTCGCCCCGGGAACCGAGGCCGCCGTCGCCGCCCGGCTGGCCCATGCCCTGCGCCCCGGCGGGCTCCTCGTCGCGGGCTTCGGCTTGGACCGGGAGCATCTACCCGTGCCGCCCAGCCTGACCCTGGGGGAGTACGACGCGTATTGCGGCGCCGCGGGCCTCACCCTGACCGATCGCTTCGCCACGTGGGACGCCGATCCGTACGACGGCGGCGGCTACGCGGTCAGCGTGCATCGCCGCTGAGGGACGCGGGCCCCGGCCGACAGAGGTCGGCCGGGGCCCGCGGCTTCAGGACGCGGCGCTCACCGCTCCTGGTCGCACATACCTTCCTCCAGCTCGTGGATGTCCCGGTCGCCGGAGCCGACACAGGTCCAGCGGTCGGGATCCTGGTACTCCCAGCTGGCGGGATCGGCGAGGAGGTCGTCCAGGGCCTGACCGGTCACCGCTTCGCTGGTGAGGTGCGCGGGCCATTCGTCGGACTGGAACACCTTGATGAAGCCGAGGCGCTGCCAGCAGCGGATGAGGCGGGAGAAGCGCGGGATGTGCTTCTTCCACTCCTCCTCGTCCTCACTGTCGGACCAGTCGGCCAGCAGGGCCCACAGGTCGGATCCCTCTCCTCCGTTGATGAAGAGGCAGTACTCGTCGTCTTGCAGGTCCTTCATGGGTTGGGTCCCTCCACACTCAGTCCAGGGTCGGGTTGCCGGCCAGCGGAATGCGGATGGGCTTCTTCTTGCCCTGCTGGATCTTGACATACGGACCCCGATGGAGCGGGTCGTGCATCTCGTAGGATCCGTCTGCCTTCTTGGCGTTGTTGCCTGCCTCGAAGACCATGGCGCCGCCGTCGATCCTAATCATGAATCCGCCGCCGGTCGCCGAGTGCGAGGGCTTGCGGTCCTTGCCCTTGAGCAGCTTGTCGAGCTCATCCGCCGTGGCGCCCCGCAACGACTCGGGATCGTCCAGACTACGGGTGATCTTGGAGGCGTCCTTGGCCTTCTCGCCCGCCTTGACGGCGTCGTCGAGCCGCTCCAGCTGCTTCGGGAACTTCGCGAGGTCGCCGAAGAACGGGACGAAACCCGCCATGCCGAGCGATGCGCCCGCCACGTCCTTCTCGTCGGCCGAGCGCTTCACGTCGTACGCGTCGCAGCCCGCTCCGAGGATCGGGATCCAGCCGCAGCCGATGAGCAGCAACTCCTTGATCAGCTCCGGGTTGCCCTGTTCGCCCATCATGCCCGGGCAGACGGGGTAGCCGGAGCCTGTGCCGTTGCAGCTGTTGCCGGTGTTCACCGAGTTGTCGGTCATGGCCGGTGCGCCGGTGGTGGTGCACTGGTTCATGCCCATCGCGTAGTAGCACTTGGTGGTGCCGGTGCTGCTGGCTTGGACGGTGCCGCCACCGCCACTGTTGCCGCTGCCACCGCCGCCCCAGCCGCCCCAGCCGCCTCCACCGCCGCCCAGGATGCCGCTGCCGAGGACGGCGCCGACCGTGGCGATCACGGCCCCCACCACACCGCCGATGGCGGCACCGATGAGGCCGAGCAGGCCGCCGAGGCCGCCGTTCTTCTTGAGGCCCGTGGGGTCGCTGAAGGTGACGGGCGAGTTGTCCGCGTAGGCGTATCCGTTCATGGACTGATGCGCGTCCAGGCTGAGGACCGGGTCGACGCTCAGGAACTGGCCGATGCCGGGGTCGTATTCACGCGCCCCCACGTGGGTCAGTCCGGTGTCCTTGTCGGCCGGTTTGCCGAGGAAGCCCTTGTCGTCCGGCCAGGATGTCACCGCGGCACCCCGGCTCTCGCCGAAGGGCGAGGTGAAGCGCTTGGTGACCGCATAGGTGGTGGCGTCGAGCGCGACGCTGGACGTGCCGTGGTGGTCGGCGGCGAGGAAGCTGAGCTTGCTGCCGGAGGTGCCGCTCACCGCGGTGCGCACCGCGATGTTCTGGCCGTTGGCGGTGTAGGAGCGCGTACCCGAGAGGGTCTTGGTCGTTCCCTTGACCGTCAGGCGCACCTCGGTGCCGCCGAGGTAGAGGACCGTGTCGCCGTCACCCTTGGCCCGCCGGATGAGCAGCTCGCCGTCGGCGTCGTAGAGATAGCTTGTCTCCGCGGTGCCCTCGGTCGTTTTCAGCAGCTTGCCCTCGGCGTTCCAGTCCAGGGTCTGCTGAGCCTTCGGGCCGGGACGCCTGGTCGTGTTGCCGGTCTTGTCGTACTCGTAGCTGCTGCTCACGCTCCCGGTGGTGGTCTTGGTCAGCGGATGGGGCTGACCGGTTGTGTTGCCGTACGAGTAGTCGGTGGTGATGGCGCCCGAGGCCTTGTGATCGGTCTCGGTCTTGCGCTGGCCCGCCTCGTTGTAGGTGTACGAGGTCCAGTACGGCGCGGCGCCGTCGACGTTGGCCTGGGTACGGCCGGCGGCCGAGCAGTCCGCCGTCCGCGGCGTCCAGGCCTCGGTCAGCCTGCTGTGACCGTCGTAGGTGAAGCACTGATAGTCGGGCTTGGTGGTGCCGCCCTGCGTGGTGCCATCGAAGATCGACGTGACGTTACCGGCGTCGTCCTGGGTGAACTTCAGCTCCTGCGGCATATAGCCGTGCACGTCGTCGGTGACGTAGGAGCGCACCAGGCGCCGGGTGCCCGCTTCATAGTCGTAGTTGAGATACGCCTTCTTCGCGGAACTCGCACCGTTGGTGCCGAGCGTGAGCTGGCGAAGATCACCCTGCGGGGAGAACGCCGCACCCTGGAGGTAGCCGGTCGTACCCTTCGAAGTGAGCTGCTGTCCGGTCGCGTTGTAGGTGTACGAGACGGTCTCGGCCGGGAGGCCGCCGACCGCGGGCTGAGAGGCCTGCGAGACGGTGCCGTCCAGGCGGTAGCCGGTGGTGAAGGAGAGTACCTGGGGGACGCCCGCCTGCACCAACTCGTCATCGGCCGGGAGCAGCATCTGGCTGCTCTCGACCGCGTACTGTGCCGAATACCTGGTGACCTTCGCCGTGTACGCCTTGCCGGTCAGACCGCCGTCGTAGCGGGTCGCCGTGTCCTGCTGGCCCTTGGCGAGTGCGTCGAAGGTCCAGGCGGCCAGCTTGTTGGCATCGGTCCGGTCTGTCTTCCACATGCCGGTACGGCGGTCCAGCACGTCGTAGTCGGTGAGCAGCTTCCTGCCCTCGGCGTCCGTGGAGCTGGTCAGCCGGTCGAGGGAGTCGTACCCGGTCAGGGTGGTGCCTGCGTCCGGGTCGGTGGCCTTGGTGAGGCGTCCGAACAGGTCGTACTCGTAGGACCACTTGGCTTGGTCCGGCCCGGTGATGGTCTTCTGCTGGCCGGCCGGTGTGTACGTGTACCGGGTGCTGGTGAATCCGGTGCCCTCCGGCTTCGTGCCGCCGTACTCGCGGCGCTCGGTCGTCCGGCCCAGCGCGTCCGTCACCACGGCCGTGGCCTGTCCGCCGCTGGGCGCGGTGGCGGCTGCCGTGTCGCCGGTGTAAGTGGTCTGCGTGGACCAGCGGACCGTGCCGTGGGTCTTGGTCGTCTCCTTGGTGGGCCTGCCCGCACCGTCGAACTCGGTGTCGATCTGCTTGGGTGCCTGCCCGCCGTCGATCTGCACGGCGGTCCCGGAAGGAGCGGCGCTCTCGTCCCAGATGTCCGCCTGCTGGGTGACCGCGAGGCCCCGCGAGTCGTACAGGGTCTGGCCGATCAACCGTCCGCCCACCGGCGTGGGCGACTGGGTCTGCCGCGGACGCAGCAGCGAGTCGTAGATCTCGTACGAGGTGTTGTAGCCGGAGCCGTCGCCCTTGAGGGTGCTCGTGGCCACCCAGGGCAGCGCCGAGTTGGTGACCTTGTACGCGTAGGTGCGATTGGGTGTCTTGCCCAGCGCCTTGGAGCGGTTGGGCAGCCACACCTTCGTGAGCCGGCCGAGGCTGTCGGTCTCGGATTCGGTGACCTTCCCGTTGGGGTCGGTGACCTTCACGGCCGAGCCGGTTCCGATGTCCACCGTCGTGGTGGTCCTGAACTTCTTGGCGTCTTCGGCGGCGGTGGCGGTCAGGGGGCCGCTCGCCGCCGGGGTGTACGTCACGGAGCTGGTGACGGTGCCGCTGGTGTTCTTGACGGTGAGAGCGCGCCCGAGTGCGTCGAAGGTTGTGCTGCCGACCTTCTGCCAGGCCGGAACGCCACCGGCGTACGCCTTCGCGCGGCCCGTCCACGACGGATTGCCCTTCGTGGGTTTCTGCGTCGCGCTCCATCCGGTCGCCGCGTCGTTGTCGTAGACGATCGCGGTGTCCTCGACGACATCACCGGAGCGGGTGGAATCCGTCGGCAGGACGAGCGAGGCATCGCCCACCGAGCACGGCTTCGCGACCTTGCGGGTGCGCGAGACGAGGGAGCTGATGCCCTCGTCCGCGTTGCGCGCGTACCACGTGCGGGTGCAGGTCTCGTCTCCGCCGACCGCGTCGTCGCCGCGGTCCTCGACCGTCTCGGGCATGCCGAAGTCGTCGTGCGTGGTGACGGTGGTGCGGACCCGGTCCTTGGCCGTGCCGCCGGAGGTGACGTTGGTGCGCTCGTGCGTGGCACCGGTGCGCACGTAGTACGCCTCGATGTCCGCGTACGACTTGTGCTGGGTCGCTGTCCGCTTCGACCACGGGTCGGCGATCGAACCGGATACCTCCGCCGTGCCGTTGTACGTGACGGTCTCGCGCACGAAACCCGCGTACTGGTCGGAGTCGGTGATCTCCCCGGCCTTGATGCCGGTCACCTTGGCGGTCTTGCGCTTGTCCGGGTCGGGCGTCTTGCCGTCGGTGCCCAGGACGCGGTCGCCGTTCATACCGCGCATGTAGACGGTGACGGTCTTGTTCTGCGTGGTGTTGCTCGCGCCCGTCAGGTGCGTGACCTTCCCGAAGCCACGCCAGAGCGACCAGGTGCGCTCCTTGGCCGGGGTCAGCGGGTCGTCGTTGTAGTGCCAGGCGCCGCCGCCCGCGTACTGGTAGCTGTGCTGGACGGCCTCGGCGCCGCCGAACGGGTCGGTCGTGGAGACCGCGCTGACCGGGTACTTCTGGAACCAGTCGAGGATCGGCTCCTGCTCGCCGTTGGGCGACCACTTCACCGGGTAGCAGCGCTTGGTGTTCTCGTCGACCTTGGGCATGGTCTGCCCGCTGACGCAGTCGGCCGCCAGGTAGGAGACGATCGTCTGCGCGCCCGCTTCGGAGGTGATGGTCTTCAGGCGGGGCCGCTCGAAGGAGAGAATGTCGTCGGACGCGCCGTCGACCCGGTTCGGCAGGAAGACATGCGTGAACTTCACCGGATCCATGGAGAGATCGGCGCCGCGCTTGCCGGTGTGCTTGATCTCATCCAGCCACAGCGACTGGTCGGTGGAGTCACCCGTGTCGCCCGGGTCGAGATACAGCTGCTTGAACGACCAGTTGTCGATCGTCGCGTACGCGGGTGTGGCGGCCGCCGCGTCCCACGCATATGTGGTGACGCCCGTCATCCGCTTGCGCGTGAAGAACGAGGGGCCCACGTTGCCGGTGCACTTGTCGCCTTCCTTGCACAGGGCGTCGTAGGGCACATCGGGCCAGTTGTCCCGCTTGTCCTCGGTCAGCGCGTCACAGCCGGTGCCGGTGGCCAGACAGCGCTCGGCGTAGGCGAACACCACCTTGTCGGAGGCGGCGGGGGTGGCGGAGAACAGGGCGCCGGCGCGCTGGCCGTAGCGGATCTCCTCGAGGTAGCCGCCGCGCGTGTACGCGGTGCCGGTGTTGTCGTCGCCGAGCTTGTCGTAGTGATTGACCTCGTCCTCGTACCAGTACGTGGACGCGTTGCCGTGGGTGTCCTCGACCAGGTCGAGGTTCCAGCGCCAGGCCTGCTTCTTGGCGCGGCCCGAGAAGCCGGTGCCGTCCGCGTAGCCCGGCTCCCCCTCGTCGTCACCGAAGACCGGCACGGTCCACACCGACTTGGTGCGGTCGTCGGCGCCCGCCCCGGCGAGCTTGTTCAGGCCGAAGGTGTAGACGGTGCCGTCGCCGGTGGTGACGGTCCAGTACTCTCCGTTGTCGTCACCGTTGTCGGCGCCCGTGTGCCGTACGACCGTGGAGGCGTCGTCGTTCTTCAGGCGCCACTGGCCGCTGGTGTCGTCCTTGACCAGCTCGGTGGACTGGCCGTTCAGGACGATGGAGGCGTTCTCGTACTTCCAGCACAGGTCGTACTTCTCGTCCTGGCCGTCCTCGTCGCACGAGCCGTACTGCCGCTCGATGTACGACGAGGTGATGTCGAAGCCCTCGCCGAGCGCCGTGCCCTGGTTGTTGGTCGTCGCGGTGCGGCCGTCGACGCTGCCGGAGTCGTAGGAGATCTCCAGCTCCGGCTGCGGGCCCGCCGCGGCCGGCGGCGTACGCAGCGGATACGTCCAGGTGAAAGTGCCGGAGGAACCCCCGGCCTCCCACGTGGAGGAGGCCGTGAGGGGCGTGGCACCGAGGTCGCCCGCGCCGGACTGCGAGCCTGCGGCCAGCGCGAGGACCATGGTCCTGTCGCTGGTGCTCCTGGCCGGCGCGAAGCTGAGCGGTGCGCTCAGCTCGTTCGCGGCCCGCTTGTTCGTGGACTCCAGAGGCGTACGCGTACGGCACTTGGCCTTCGACGGGTCGTCGAGCGCGCAGTCCGGCAGTTCCTGGAGCTGGAGTCGGCCGGCCCAGTCGGCGCCGTAGGCGGACGCGAACGCCGAGTAGTCCAGGGCGAGTTCCGCCGCGCCGCCGTCCTTCGGTCCGGTGACGGCCAGGGCGACGCCCTTGACGCCGAGGGAGGATGCGGCCTTCTGGTCGAGGACGTTGACCTCCACCTCGGAGGCCGCGCGCTTCCGGTCGGCGGGCCGGCCCAGTCTGACCGGCAGCTTGCCGGGCTCGGCAGCGGGATCGTCCTGACTCAGCTTCGCCGTGCCCTTGTCGGGCCAGGTGACCGACCGGTCCTGATCGGCGCGGGCCCGCTTCGCAGCGGCCGCGTCGGCCTTCGCACCGTCCGACACGGCGCGCGCGGCCTTCGCGTTGGCCTCCGCAGTCAGCGGCGAGACCTCGGCCGAGCGTGCGTCCTTCAGATCGGGACGGCCCAGCGGATCGGGCTTGTCCGCCGCGAACGCGGTCGGTGACAGCAGGCCCGGGAGCATGGCCAGGCCCACGCCCAGAGAGATCCGCCGCACCCAGCGGCCGCTCCCGGGCTCATCGGGCCGGCTGCTTCTGGGCAGCCGGTATTTCCCCAAGGGATTCATGAAGGTGTTCCTTCTGCGCCCGGACCGTCGGCCGGGCATGCTGCGACCCCGCCGTGCACGGCGGAGGTCAAGGTGGTGTGGGGGAGGTCGGCCCGCGGCAGGCATTGGTCGTGGGGGCCCGCGTGCGGGGAGCGCCGTGCCGGGCCGGGGCGTCATTGCCCCGGCCCGGCACGCCGATGTCGCTAGGGGGTGTCGGTGCCGATCACCTGCGAGGCGATCTGGTCGGCGCTCATCGCGCCCGTCCAGATCCGCAGCTCTTCCAGGGCGCCGGGCAGATAGCGCGCGGTGTTGCCGCCCTTGGAACCGCGGCCCACGGCCAGCGCACCGACCCCCTGCTGGGCGGCGGTGAACCCGGCGTCCCCCTCGGCGGGCTGGTCGAACTGGCCCACGTACAGGTGGAGTTTGCCGTAGCGCGTCTCCGACTTGGCAGGGTCGTCCGGGTCGGACCACTCCCAGGCCTCCTGCGCGTCGAAGACGCCGGTGACCTGGACCCAGGTGTCGGTCTCGGCGATGTCGCCGCCGGGCACCTGGGCGCTCTGCGTGACCTTGCCGTCGGCGCCGACGGCGGTGCGGGTGAATTTCCACTGGTAGACGCCGTCGGCCGGCTTGACCACCGACAGCGCCCACGACGACTCACCGGCCGACGCCTGCTGGCCGGCGACCTGCGCCTCGTACCCCACCGGCTTCGCCGCGAGCTTCGCCGAGTCCAGTTGCACCCGGGCCGTGGCCGTGAACGAGCCCGACTCGTCGGTCACCGGACCGGTCGCGGAGGCGTATCCAGCCGTGCCGTCCACAACGAGACCGTTCTGCGTGTCGAGCACGGCACCCGCCGCCGACAGCTTCAGCGACGGCGCGGGATACGACGAGAGCTCCTTGAGTTCCGTACCCGTGGACGACGCGGCGTCCCAGTGGGCGACCAGCTCATTGCCCGGGACGCTGTTCTCCAGCAGCTGTGCCTCCTGGGCGACCTCGTCGCGGGTCAGGGGGCGCTGCCAGACGGAGACCTCGTCGAGCCGGCCGCGGAAGTTCTCGCCCCAGACGCCGCCGACCAGCGAGCGACCGAACTGCAGACCACCCGAGGAAACCCACGGCGTGTACGCGCTCGACAACGAGTTGAGCACCACCGGCTGGCCTTGCGGGCGGCCGTTGACGAACAGCTGGATGGTGTCGTTCGTCTTGTCCGTGTCGCCCTTCGTGTCGAAGACGCCGGCCAGATGCGTCCACACCTTCAGTGGCGGCTCACCGGTCTCGGACAGCGAGCGCAGATACACCGGTCCGGTCTTCGTGTCGGTGGCGGTGCGGTTGAACACCCACTTCTTGTACGACGCCGAGTAGTACAGCGTGAACGCGGAGGCGTTGGTGCCGGGCGCCGCGAGCACCACCTTGGTGGACGAGGTGTCCGTCAGGTAGGCCCAGGCCGAGATGGTGAACGAGTCCTTGGTGTTCACCGCCGGGGACGCCGTGGAGGCGTAACCGACGCGTGTCTGGTCGGCGCCGTCGTTGAGCCACAGGGAGTGGTCCGCGTCACCGCGTCGGGCAAGCGTGGACCAGCCCACTCGGGTACTCACCTCCCGAAGCGTGGCGTCATGACGGGTGCCCTCCGTGGCGGTGTCCTTGGCGACGGTCACGTCCGATCCGGGGGTCCCGTCGTCGAAGTGCCACGTCCCGACGGGGCCGGTCGCGGGGGAGACCTTGAAGCTGAACTCGGCCGGCGTGCCCCAGCGGTTGCGTACGTCCCTGGCCTCCACGGACAGCACCTGTGTGCCGGCCAGGGAAGGCGTCACGTTCGGCACCGTGACCGTGGATCCCGTGACCGTCCTGGTCTCCTTGGCCGAGGTGGTCAGCAGCCGCCAGCGGTAGCCGGCGATGTCCTTGTCGAGCGCGTTCGGCTTGAAGGTGAAGCTGCCCGGCACGCCCGGACCGCCCTTGCCGTCACACAGCGTCGCGGTGCACTGGGTGTACGGCGAACCCGTGGTGATCACCGGGGCCTTGGGCGCCGTCGAGTCGATCTTGAAGTAGCACCACGAGGAATACGACGAGAACAGATCGCCGCTCTTCCCGCTGTACGACCAGTGCGACTGCGTACGAGACTTGAGCCGGTACAGGCCACCGTCCGCACGGTTGGAGGTGCGCATCCGCTCGACGGTGCCGTCCGGGTCCCAGCCGGTGCCCGGCCGATAGCCCGTCCACACCTGGTGCCAGGCCGCGTCGTCACCCCTCTCCACGACGAACTCGGCCTGGAGCGAACCCTCTTCGTCACCCGCGTGGTGCTCCACCAGGGTCTGCACGGCCGCCTGCACCATCGGATCCACCCGGGTGACGATCAACGGGTCCGAGGACGACTTGTTGCAGTACGCGGTGGTGCCGTCGCCCGGGATCACGCCCACGCCGGTGGGCACGCCCGGCTTGTACGCGTAGTTGACCTTGAGCTCGGCGTTGTCGTCGAACCGCTTCCAGGCCTCCGGGTCGCTCTCGTCCTTGGCGCGCAGCATCAGGGTCAGCCGCGAGATCTTGCCGTCGGCGAACTTCCGCACCGTGGAGGCGAGGTTCTCGTCGCCCTCCTCCGGGTTGTCGTTGAACTCCACCCAGGCGTCCGGCTGATCGGGGCTGCAGTTGGTGCCGCGGCCGTTGGAGACGTAGCGGTCGCCCATCTGGTCGAGCTGCGTCGGGCCCGGCCAGCGGGTGCCCTCGGAGATGTTGTTGGTGCGCTCCAGGTCGACCCACTTCGCGTTGCACGAGAACGACCAGGTGTTGTACGCGCGGAAGGTGGCGTCGAGGACGTACTTGCCGGCGAGCTTCGACGGCGAGAACTCGAAGTACATGCGGTTGGTGTAGTTGCTGCCGCAGTAGTACGGGCCGGAGACGCTGCAGCGCCCGACTCCGTAATCGCCGTTGAACTGCCAGAACTTGTCGCCGTCGGAGGACAGCACGGTCCGCTCGGACACCCCGAGCCCCACCGACGGGTCGATTCGGACGGGATAGACCGTCTCGTCGCCGCGCAGCAGCTCCAGGTCCGGTTTCACGGAAACGGAGTCGCCGTCCACGTGCACCGGCATGACGGCACTGGCGTCACCGGCGCGGGGCTGGGTGCCCTCCTCGACCGGGTCCGGCTCCTCCACAGCGGTCAGGGCGATACGGCTTGTCGCCTGCGGCGCCGCGGCCTGGCCGGCCGAGTCCCACATCTGTCCGGCCGGGCCCTTGAAGACGGTGTTGCCGTTCTCGTCGACCGCGCGCAGGCCGCCGCCCGCGCCGTTCACGATCTCCAGGCCGGTCGACGAGGCCGTGAGCTCGATGCGCTCCAGTGCGGTATTGGCCGCGGCTTCGCCGGACTTGACGACCAGCACCTCGCGGTAGCCCTCGGCCGTCGCCGTCAGCTCCAGGTCGACCCCCTCGAAGACCTCGGGGTAGACCGCTTTCGCGCCGTCCAGCCTTGGCTCGGGCAGTCTGCCCGGCCAGCCGAGCCGCATGGTGCCCTGCTCGTTGCCGAGTTCGATCAGCCTCGCCCCGTCACCGCCGCCGGAGAACGACAGGTCGACCACGGCCGACCTGGGGCCGACCGTCCCGTCGCCGCGCTTCTCGAGCGTAGCGTCCACCGGGTGCCAGCTGCCGTCCTCCCCCTTGACACGCTGAGGCACCGCGGACTGCGTGAAGCTGTACGTCCCGTCCGGATTGGCCATGGTCGTGGAGTACTCGGTGCGCTCGCCGGTCACCTCCACCGGCTCGCCCGTCGCCGTCGCGCGGGCCGTCGCCGCCTCGTGCGTCATCGCCGGGCCCTGGGCGGACCGCGGGGCCGTCTGAGCCGTGGCCGCCGCCGTTCCCCCGAATGCGGGCAGCGAGGTGAGCAAGGCCAGCGCCGTGATCGTGGCGGCTCCCCCCGGTCCGCGGCGTCTTCGCCTGATGAACGCATTGTGCCTGCGTATAAGCACTTTCCCCACCCATGTTCACGTGATCTTCAGATGTGCTGGGGTAGTAAATAGAGTTCCCGTACGCCGGTCAAGCTCGCGCCGTTCGCGGGGCGCACCGTCCCGGCTCCTGCGCGCCGGCGCCGACCTGCCCGGCGTTAGAGTTCCCCCCATGAACAGGCAGGCCCCGACGCTGGAGGATGTCGCGCGGGAGGCGGGGGTCTCCCGTGCCACCGTGTCGCGGGTCGTGAACGGCGTGCGCAACGTCGATCCCAGCATCCAGGACCTGGTCCGCAGCGCGATCGAGCGGACGGGCTACACGCCGAACCGCGCAGCGAGGGCGTTGGTCACCCGACGTACCGGGGCGGTGGCCCTCATCGTCTCCGGCGCGGGCGACGCCTTCGCGGGCCGCGTGTTCGCGGACCCGTTCTTCGGCCGTGTCGTCAACGGCGTCGTGGGGTATCTCCGTGCGCGCATGACGCAACCGGTGCTGCTGTTCGCCGAGTCGGCGGCGGCCAGGACGCAGGTGGTCGACTACTTGCGGCAGGGCAGTGCGGACGGCGCGCTGGTGGTCTCCGTGCAACCGGACGACCCTCTGCCGGACATGCTCCTGACCGCCCGCGTCCCCACGGTGCTGTTCGCACGTCCCACCCGGGAGACACCGGTCAGTTGCGTCGATCTGGACCACCGTGCGGGCGGACGCCTGGCCGGGGAACACCTCCTGGGCCGCGGCTGCCGCCGTATCGCGGTGATCGGCGCGCCGACGGATCTGCGGGCCGGCCGGGAACGCCTCGCCGGATTCCGCGACGCCCTGGCTCGCGCGGGACATGACAGCCCTCCCGTGGCCGAGGGCGTGTTCACGCTGGACAGCGGGGCGGTGGCCATGGCCGCGCTGCTGCGGGACCACCCCGCTGTGGACGGCGTGTTCGCGGCCAACGATCTGATGGCCCAGGGCGCCTGCCAAGTCGTGCGGGAACTGGGCAGGCGCATCCCGGAGGACGTCGCCGTCGTCGGGTTCGACGACTCGAGCATCGCCGTGACGTGCCGGCCACCGCTGACCACCGTGCGCCAGCCGGTGGAGGAGATGGCGGCGGCCATGGCCAGGATGCTGGACGAGCAGGTCCAGGGCACCCGCACCGAACCCCGCACCCTCGTCTTCGAACCGGAACTGGTCGTACGCGAGTCCGCCTGACCAGGCGACGGGGCAGGGCGCCGGCCATCGGCCTGGTCAGGCGCGAGCAGGCGTGGTCAGGCGCGATCAGGCACGGGACTCCCGGTGGGCGCGGATGATCTCCGCGTACCGCAGGCCGCTCGTCTTGACGGTCCGGACCTGCGTCGCGTAGTCGACGTGGACGAGGCCGAAGCGCTTGTCGTAGCCGTAGGCCCACTCGAAGTTGTCGAGCAGGGACCAGGCGTAGTAGCCGGCCAGCGGTGCGCCCTTGCGGACCGCCCGGGCGCAGGCGCTCACGTGCTCCGCCAGGTAGCGGGCCCGGTCGGGGTCGTGGACGGCGCCGTCGGGCGAGACCGTGTCCGCGAACGCGGAGCCGTTCTCGGTGACGTACAGCCTGCGGACTCCGTACTCGTCGGTCAGGCGCAGCAGCAGGGCCTCCAGGCCGCCGGCGTCGATCTGCCAGTCCATGCCGGTGCGGGGTACGTCGGGCAGCCGGACCTCACGGGCGTACGGGACGGGGCCCCGGGGGTCGTCGGTGACGGTCGCCGGGAAGTAGTAGTTGAGGCCGTGCCAGTCGAGGGGCGCGGCGATCGTGTCCAGGTCGCCCGGGCGCTCGGGCAGGTCCACGCCGTACAGCTCGCGCATGTCGGTGGGGAAGCCGCGGCCGTAGACCGGGTCGAGCCACCAGCGGTTGGTGTGGCCGTCCATGCGGGTGGCCGCCGCGATGTCCTCCGGGCGGGTCGAGGCGGCCTCGACGGTGGAGTGGTTGGTGACGAGGCCGACCTGCGCGCCCGGCACCGCCGCGCGGACCGCCCGGGTGGCGAGGCCGTGCGCGAGGAGAAGGTGGTACGAGGCGCGTACGGCGGCGGTCAGGTCGGTCAGGCCGGGTGCCATCCGGCCCTCCAGGTGGCCGATCCAGCCGGAGCACAGGGGTTCGTTCAGGGTGGCCCACTGGGTGACGCGGTCGCCGAGGCGGCCGGCCACGACCGAGGCGTAGTCGGCGAGGTGCTCCGCGGTCTCGCGCACGGTCCAGCCGCCGCGGTCCTGGAGCGCCTGGGGAAGGTCCCAGTGGTAGAGGGTGACGTTGGGGGTGATCCCCGCGTCGAGGAGGCCGTCGACGAGCCGGTCGTAGAAGTCGAGTCCGGCCGCGTTGACCGGCCCGTCGCCGCCGGGCACGACACGGGGCCAGGCGATGGACAGGCGGTAGGCGTCGGCGCCGAGCCGCTTCATCAGGGCGATGTCCTCGGGCCACCGGTGGTAGTGGTCGCAGGCCACGTCGCCGTGGTCGTCGTTGTCGATCCTCCCGGGGGTGTGGGAGAAGGTGTCCCAGATCGACGGTGCCCGGCCGTCCTCGGCGACGGCGCCCTCGATCTGGTAGGCGGAGGTGGCCGTGCCCCAGGTGAAGTCGGCGGGGAAGGCGGCGAGGTCGAGCGATTCGGACACAGAGGGCCTCTCTGGGTTGGTCGGGTGGAGCGGGGCGGGGGCCGGGGCCCGGGCGGCTACTTGACGGCGCCGGCGGTGAGGCCGGTGACGAGGTAGCGCTGGAGCAGCAGGAAGCCGGCGACGACGGGGAGGCTGACGACGAGTGAGGCGGCCATGACCTGGTTCCAGTACACGTCGTTCTGGGTGGCGTAGCCCTGGAGGCCGACGGCGAGGGTGCGGGTGGTCTCGTTGGTCATGACCGAGGCGAAGAGCACCTCGCCCCAGGCGGTCATGAACGCGTAGACGGCGACGGCGACGATGCCGGGGATCGCGGCGGGCACGATCACCCGGAAGAGGGCGCCGAGCGGTCCGCAGCCGTCCACCTTGGCGGCCTCGTCGAGGTCCCTGGGCACGGAGTCGAAGTAGCCGATCAGCATCCAGATGGAGAACGGCAGCGAGAAGGTGAGGTAGGTGAGGATCAGGCCGCCGCGGGAGCCGAACAGGGCGATCCCGGTGGCGTTGCCGATGTTGACGTAGATGAGGAACAGCGGCAGCAGGAACAGGATGCCGGGGAACATCTGGGTCGAGAGCACGGTCACCGTGAAGACGCGCTTGCCGCGGAAGGAGTAGCGGCTGACCGCGTAGGCCGCGAACACGGCGATGGTGACGGAGCAGAGGGTCGCCGCGCCCGCCACGATCAGCGAGTTCACGAAGTAGTCGGCGAGTGGGACCGTTTCCCAGATGTCGAAGTACGGGCGGACGGTGAGACCCGAGGGGATCCACTCGAACTTGCCCGACACGTCCTCCAGCGGCTTCAGCGAGCTGGAGATCATCACGTAGACCGGCAGCAGGACGAAGACGGTGAGGAGGGTCAGGAAGACGCGACGGCTCCACAGGAAGGACCGCGGGGCGGCCATCGGGGAGCGGGGTCGCCGGACGGCTGGGCTAGGCATCGGTGGCCTTCCTTCCTCGGGAGGTGAGCCAGAGGTAGACGCCCGTCACCACGAGCAGGAACAGGAGCAGCAGGACCGACATCGCGGAGCCGGTCCCGAAGTTCCAGGTCTGGAACGAGGACTGGTAGATGTGGATGGAGATCAGGTCCGCGGCCTCCGGCGCCGCCTTGCCGAACAGGACGAAGGGCGTGTTGAAGTCGTTGAACGTCCACAGGAACAGCACCAGGACGAGGACCTGGTTGACGGGGCGCAGCGCCGGCAGGGTGATGCGGCGGACCTGCTGCCAGACGCCGGCGCCGTCCAGGGCGGCGGCCTCGTAGATGTCCTTCGGGATGTTCTGGAGCCCGGCCATGATGATGAGGAAGGCGAAGGGCCAGCCCTTCCACACCGAGACGACGAGCAGGGCGATGAAGCTGTTGTCGCCGATCAGCCAGAACGGGGGACTGCCGGTGAGGCCCAGTTGGTCGTGCAGCACGTGGTTCACCAGGCCGTTGTCCCGCTGGAACATGAACGACCAGGTGATGACGGCGGCGTAGACGGGCAGTGCGTACGGGACGAGGAAGAGCGTGCGCAGGATGCCCCGGCCGCGGAACGACTCCTGCATGAAGACCGCGGCGGCCACGCCCAGCACCCAGCACAGGCCGACGGAGAGCACGGTGAACAGGCAGGTGGTGAAGAACGACTTCAGCAGCGCCTCGCCCACGGGGGCGTCGAAGTCGAGCGACATCGCGTAGTTGTCGAAGCCGGCCCAGGGGGCGGTACCCCAGTCGCGGATGTAGAACTGGGTCAGCTCCTTGAAGCTGACGACGATGCCGATCACCATCGGCACCAGGTGGACCAGTAGTTCGAGGAGGATCGCGGGGAACAGCAGCAGGTACGGCAGGGCGATGCGGCGCAGCCGCCCGGAGCGACGCTTGCGCGGCGCCGCTCCGGGGTCGTTCTTCCGCGCCGTCCGCTCGCCTGCGTCGAGGGCAGCGGTGGTAGTCATGGCGGTGTCCGTGCTCACTTGTTGGGCATCTGCTGCTGGGCCTTCTCGAGCCCCGCCCGCACCGACTCGTCGGTCACCGCACGGCCGGCTGCGGCGTCGGCGAAGAGTTCCTTGACGGCGGTGCCGACGACGGTCTCGAACTGCGACTCCTCGGGCACCTGCGGCAGCGCGGTGGCACTGGTCGCGAGGGTCTCCCGGAGCACGGTGAGGGACGGGGTGTTGAAGGCCGGGTCCTGCTGGGCGGCCTTGACCGGCGGGATGGAGCCGTAGGCCTTGTTGAGGACGACCTGCTCCTCGTCGCTGGTCATGAACTTCACGAACTTCTTGGCGCCGTCGATGTTCTTGGTGTTCTTGAAGACGGCCATGTTGATGCCGGCGACCATGGAGTTGGTGGCCTTGCCCGGGCCGGGCTCGCCGGACTGCACGGGGGCGGGCGCGACGCCCCACTCGTCCTCGCTCATGCCCTGCGACTCGAAGGTGGCCGACGCGGTCTGCCACAGCACCATGGCCGTCTTGTCCTTGGCGAAGTCGCTCAGGGACTGGTTCTGCGCGTACTCGGCGTTGCCGGGCGCGACGATCTTGTCCTTGGCCATCAGATCGACGTACTGCTTCACCGCCGCGACGGCGCCGTCCGAGGTGAAGTCGGCCTTGCCCTCGGGGGTGAAGAAGTCCGCGCCGTGCTGCTTGGCGAGGACGAAGACCTGGTGGATGTTGTTGGAGAGGTTCGAACCCTCCGCGCCGAGCCCCCACTTGCCGTTCTTGGAGAGCTTCTTGCCGGTCTCGGCCAGCTCGTCCCAGGTCGCCGGCGGCTTCTCGATGCCGGCGTCGGCGAACATCTTCTTGTTGTAGTAGAGCGCGTAGGCCATGGAGTACAGCGGTACGGCGGCCGGGTCCTGGCCCGGTACGCCGGTGGAGCCGAGCGCGGACTCCACGAAGCGGTCCTTGCCGCCGATGGCCTCGAAGTTCTTCGCGTCCCAGGGCAGGAGGGCGCCGCTGGACTGCAGCGACGCGCTCCAGGTGTTGCCGATGTTCAGGACGTCGGGACCCTGGCCGGAGGTGGTGGCGGTGAGGATGCGGTTGAGGAGGTCCGCCCAGGGCACGACCTCCAGCTTCACCTCGATGCCGGTCTCCTTCTCGAACTTGTCGAGTTCCGGCTGGAGGACCTTCTTGTCGACCTCCAGGTTCGCGCCCTGGTTGGAGGCCCAGTAGGTGAGGGTCTTCGGCTGCTCGTTGGAGCCCTCCGTGCCGGACGATCCCCCGCCGCAGGCGGCCACGGTGAGGGCGAAGGAGAGGGTGACGGCGCCGACGGCTGCGGCTCTGATTCTGCGCATGACTCCAGAGGCCTTCCGGGAAGTGACGGGGTCGCCCGCGGAGGGGGGCGGAGCAGCGCCCCGCGTTCCCTGAAGCCCCCCACGGCTTAATTTAGGATGTGAGTTAAACCTCAAGTGAAGGTCGCGTCAAGGGCCCGGCCACATGTAAGTTGCGGTAAGGATTTCGGAACGAGGGGGCGAGGGTGAAGGTGCGCAACGGGCGTACGGTGCGT
This sequence comes from Streptomyces sp. BB1-1-1, assembly GCF_031597775.1. Lineage (NCBI taxonomy): Bacteria > Bacillati > Actinomycetota > Actinomycetes > Kitasatosporales > Streptomycetaceae > Streptomyces > Streptomyces sp. BB1-1-1. Next base: position 7,545,398 of record NZ_CP134203.1, read on the forward strand.
GACCTGCGGCGGCAGAACCGCACCGCGGTATTGCAACGGTTGTATTTCGACGGGCCGCTCAGCAGGTTCTCGCTGGGGCCGGTCACCGGGTTGAGTTCCGGCTCGGTCAGCAACGTGGTCTCCGAACTGGTCGCCGAAGGACTGGTGGAGGAGGCCGGAAGCGTCGACTCCGCCGGCGGCCGTCCCCGCACGCTGCTGCGCGTCAGCGCGCGGAGCGCTTACATGATCGGCGTCGACATCGGCGAGACCCGGGTGCGGATCGAACTCTTCGACCTCGCCCTCACCGAGCTGGCCCGGGTCGAGAGACCGCTGGAGACGGAGGGGCCGCGCCGCGTCGACCGCTACGACGTCGGAGTCGTCATGACGCATCTGCGCGAGGGCATCCCCGAGGTGCTGGACGAGGCCGGCATCGCGGCGGAGCGGCTGCTCGGGGTCGGGATCGGCGTGCCGGGCATCGTCGCCAGGACCGCCGAGGACGGCGCGGTCGTGCACGGCCAGACGATCGGCTGGGACGCCGTTCCGCTGGAGCGGTTGCTGCGCGAGTCCCGGATCCTGCCCGAGACGGTGCCCTACTACATCGACAACGGGGCCAAGACGCTGGGCCAGGCGGAGATGTGGTTCGGCGCCGGCCGGGGTGCGCAGAGCGCGGCGGTGGTGCTCTTCGGCTCCGGTGTCGGCGCCTGCGTCGTCGGGGACGACATGCGACCGGGCCGGGCCGTGGAGTGGGGGCACCTGACGGTACGGGTGCGCGGGCGCCGGTGCCGCTGCGGCGCGCGGGGCTGCCTGGAGGCGTACGCGGGCGCGGAGGCCCTGCTCCAGCGCTGGGCGGAGGCGGGCGGGCGACCACCCGAGGGCGCGGACGAGGAGACCGCGCTCACCGCGATGCTCGCGGCCGCCTACCCCGATCCGGACGCGTCGGGGGCCGGTCCGGAACCCGACGCCACGGCGCTGGCCGTTCTGGAGGAGACCGCCGAGTACCTCGGCGCGGGGTTCTCCGACCTGATCAACCTCTTCCAGCCCGAACGCATCCTGGTCGGCGGCTGGGCCGGACTGCAGCTCGGCCGGCGCTTCCTGGACTCGGTGACGGCCCACGCCACCTCCTACGCCCTGACCTACCCGGCCGCCCACGTCCGCATCGACCTCGGCACGCTGGGACCGGACGCCGTCACCGTGGGGGCCGCGATCCTGCCGCTCGCCGACTTCTTCGCTCGCGGCGGCCGGCCGGAGGAGGCCGAACCGGTGGACCCGGATCCGGCGTGGCGGACGGCCCTGCGGGAGCGCTCGGTGCGGTGAGCGGCGCCGGCCGGCCGCCTACCGGCGGCGTGCTCCAGGGACAGCCGGACCGGTCGACAGGCCGCCGCCCGGGCCCCCGTTACGAGCCACTGACCGTGACCGTCCCCTCCCACCGCAGGTCCCCCGCCGACCTGCCCACCATGAGCCGGTAGGGGCCGGGCTCCGTGGTCCAGCCGTGGTCCGCCTCCGACCAGTGCCGCAGCGCGCTCGGGCGCACCACCACCTCGGCGCTCGCCGTCCGGCCCGCCGCCGCCCGCACGGCCGCGTAGCCGGCGAGCCAGCGGACGGGACGCTCCACCGCCGAACCGGGGCGGGCCAGGTAGACCTGTACGACCTCGCGCCCGGCGCGGGCACCGGTGTTGCGCACTGTCACCCGGACGGTGAACGGCTCGCCCGCCACGACCTGCGCGGGGGCCGCCACTTCCGCGTACGCCCACGTCGTGTAGCCGAGTCCGTGGCCGAACCAGTACGCGGGCTCGCGTCCGGCTCGCAGCCACGCCCGGTGGCCGATGTGCAGGCCCTCGGCGTAGTCGAGCCGGCCCTCGACCGGCCGGGTGCGCGTGACAGGTGCGTCCGCCGACGTCGCTGCCCAGGTGGTGGGGAGCCGGCCGCCGGGCTCGGTGCGGCCGAACAGGACGTCGGCCAGCCCCGCGCCGGCCTCCTGGCCCGGAAACCAGGTGAGCAGTACGGCGCCCGCCTCTTCGCGCCAGGGCAGCTCGACCGGTCCGCCGCTGTTGACGACCACGACCGTGCGCGGATTCGCGGCGGCGACCGCGCGGACCAGTTCGTCCTGGCGCCCGCCGAGCGACAGCCCGGCGCGGTCGTAGCCCTCGGTCTCGCCGTGCTCGGTGGTGCCGACGACCACGATCACGGCGTCGGCGTCGCGGGCCGCCCGCACCGCGTCCTCCAGCGCGGTCGCCGGGTCCGGTTCCGGCGGCGCGGCGGTGACGACGGTGGCGCGTCCTCGGCCGGGCACCAGTTCCCGCCGTGCCACCACGTGCACGGGCCGTTCGGCGGTCAGTACCGTCCGCGCCGTGTGCACGGGCGGGTTGACGTGGACGACGGCCGGGTCGTCCGTGTCACCGGGGAACTCCCCGTCCAGGAGCAGGTGGCCGTCGACGGTGAGCGTCATGCGTCCGAAGCCCCCGACGCCGAACGTCCACTCTCCCGCCCGACGGGGGCGCAGCACGGCGGCGATCTCCACCGTGTGGGCGCCCGCGGGCAGGTCCGGCTCCAGTTGCCGGCCCGACAGCCGGTGCTCCGAGCACAGTTCGCGCCCCGCCGCGTCCAGCACCCGCAGGAGCACGCCGGGGGCGCCCGAGCGCGGGTCGCTGCACCGATCGGTGCCGAGCGGAGCGGGCGGGGCCCCCGACGCCGGGCCGGGCTCGTACACGACCCTGGCCCGGCCCCGCAGCCGGGCTCGGATGCCCGCCAACGGGGTGACCACGTCGGAGCAGAAGACCCCCGCGCTGCCGCCGCCCTGGACGCGCGGGGACGCGGCGTGCCCGCCGACGACCGCGACGCTCGACAGCCCGGCGGGGTCGAGCGGCAGGACGTCGTTGTTGCGCAGCAGGACCGAACCGGCACTGACGGCGCGGCGCAGCAACGCCCGGGTGTCGCGGGACGCCGTCGCCGGTACCCGGCGTGAGCGACGCGGCTCCAGCGCGCCCACGCGGTCGGCGAGCCGGAGCAGCCGGCGCACCTTCTCGTCGACCGCCTCCTCGTCGACCCGGCCGTCCTTCACCGCCCGTACCAGGGACGCGCCCCAGGGACTGTCCGGGCCCGGCATCGCCAGGTCGAGGGCGGCGCGGCCCGTCTCCTCGGTGGAGCGCACGGCCGCCCAGTCGGAGACGGCGACCCCGTCGAACCCCCATTCCCCCTTGAGAGGTTCCGTAAGGAGCGGGCTGGCCGTCATGGTCGTGCCGCCGACGGCGTTGTAGCCCGCCATGACCAGCCACACGCCGGCCTCGACGGCTGCCTCGAAGGGCGCGAGGTACACCTCTCGCAGAGTGCGTTCCGAGGCCCGGACGTCGACGGTCAGCCGGTCGGTCTCGGAGTCGTTGCCGACGTAGTGCTTGGCGGTGGCCGCCACCCCGAGGGCCTGGATGCCCCGGATCAGCGCGGCCCCGGTACGGCCGGTCAGTGCCGGGTCCTCCGAGAAGCACTCGAAGTGCCGGCCGGCCAGTGGACTCCGGTGGAGGTTGAGCGTGGGGGCCAGTACCACGTCGACGCCCTTGCGGACGGCCTCGGTGGCGAGCAGCCCGCCGAGCCGCTCGACCAGTTCCTCGTCCCACATCGCCCCCAGGGCGGAGGCGGAGGGCAGCAGGACCGAGGTGCGCCGCTCGTCCCATGCCTCGCCGCGCACCCCGGCGGGCCCGTCCGAGGTCACCATCTCCCGCAGCCCGATCCCGGGCTCACCGGCGGTGCGCCAGGTCGTCGAGCCGGTGAGCAGGCGCACCTTCTGCTCCAGGCTCAGTTCGCCGATGAGTCGATCGAGTGTCTCGTCGTTCATTCCCGCCCCATTTCCTTCACCGTCGAAGGGCCCGGTCACCCGCGCCGAGCGGGTGACCGGGCCCCTGGAGACCGACCGTCAGGGCAGCCGGTGATCCGCGTTCAGCACCGCGCCGCGTTCCGGGTGGTTCTGGTCGTAGCCGCGCGTGTCGCACTGGAGACCGCCCACGATGCAGTGGTCGACCAGCGCCTTGAGGGTCCGCTCCTCCCACGCGTTGAAGAAGTCGTAGTGGAAGGAGTAGCCACGTCCACTGGCCAGACGGACGTCGCTCATGTCGCCGTTGACCGGGAAGGCCATCTTGATCTCGATCATCGGCAGGGCGACCGGGTGGGAGGCCGGGCACATGTTGTCGTTGGTGCCGGGCTTGACGACCGGGTAGGCCATGTGGCTCTTGTGGTCGGGGGTGTCGAGGTACTTGCCGTCCCAGCAACTGGGTGCCTGCATACGGAGGTTGAGCTGGACGTCGGGTCGGCTCGGGCAGCTCGCCGGGAAGTCGACGTTGAAGAAGCTGTCACCGCATTCCCAGCCCTCGACGAAGCCCTTGTGGCCGCGGAACTCCTGGGCGCTCTGCATGGGGTCGCCGACGACGTACCGCAGCCCCTTGGGGAAGGGCCGCACGCTGGTGTAGTCGGTGACACCGGCCTTGTAGTAGATGACCTGCGGGCCGACGGGGAGGATCTTCCTGTCCCCCTTGTACAGGGACGGCATCCAGTACGCGGAAGCGTCGGCCGGCGCGAGACAGGTGGTGTCGCCGCCGTAGAGGCTCGCCGTGGTGCTGCCGGCGTTCGTCGACGTGTTGCCCATGAAGGTGTGGTCGTGGGACTTGCCCGGCTGCCCCGGGTACACGATCGGGTCGTCCGGCGCGGTGTGCGTGACGGCGCAGTTGGCCTGGAACTCCTTGTGGTAGCGCGGCGGCGGGGTGGCCTCGGACGGGACCACGCCGGTGACCGGGGGAACGGCGGGTATGTACCCGTCGCCGTCGGGGTCGTCGGTGGACGCCCGGGTCGACACCGCCATGGTGTGCCCGGTGTGAGCGCCGGCCGAGGCGGTCGGGGCGCCGCCGGGACCGGCCGCCGTGGCGACGGTGCCGACACCGAGCAGGCTCGCGATGAGTGCGGTGCCGAGTAACAGCGCGGGGAGTTTCGAACGTGGTCTCATGGGGCCTCCTGCCCGCCGATGTGCCGAGTGGGGGTGGTGCGGAGGGCGCCGCCGGACGCCCTCCGCCGTCAGCTGTGTGTGCCGTCAGCTGTAGATGCCGAACTCGTGCAGCGAGTAGCCCCAGCCGGTGCCACGCGCCGTCAGGTGCAGTCGCACGTGCCGCGCGGTCGCGGCGACGTCGATGGTGTCGATGTCACCGTTGCCGGCGGTCGTGGTGTGGACCGTGCGCCAGGTGGTGCCGTTGTCCGAGACCTGGACCTCGTAGGACTTGGCGTAGGCGGGGTCCCAGACGAGCTGGAGCTTGCGGATGGGGGTGGCGGCGCCGAGGTCGACCTGGATCCACTGGGGATCGCTCCAGTCACTGGCCCAGCGCGTGTCGGCCCTGCCGTCCGTCGCCTTGGTGGGCTCGCACGGGCAGTCGCCGTACGACGGCTGGAAGGAGGAGGCGGTGGTGGGCTTGTTCAGCGCCACGTTCGTGCCGGTGGCCGGCGGGGCGACGACCTTGACCGACTTGGTCTCGATGCCGGCGTTGCCGCGGCCGTCCTCGGCCTGGATGTACACCTTCCACACGCCGAGCTTCTCGGGTGCCGTCACGGCGAAGGTGCCGTTGTTGGTGGACCGCCACTCGGCCTCCACCAGACGCTTGTCGCCGTTCGCGTAGTTGCCGCTGAGGAAGACCTTGTACGTGATCGGGTCGCCGTCGGGGTCGCGCACGTCCGCGCGGACGGTGAACTCCTCGCCCGCCGCGGCCGACGAGGCGGGGGAGACGGCCATGTTCGTGATGACGGGTGGCGTGTTGTCACCGCTGGTCGATCCGCTGTACGCCTGCTTGACGGCGTAGTAGGAGAGCCGCTTCAGCCCGTCGGGCACGAGGTTGAACCAGATGCCGCCGAAGTCGTGCTCGACGCCGTAGTGGAAGAGGGTGGCGCCCAGCGCGACGCCCTCGTGACCGGTGACGCAGTCCCAGGCCTTGGTGTACCCCTCGGCCTTCTGCACGTCGGTCGGCTCGTCGGGGACGCCGTTGGCGTCGTCGGGCACTTCCCACTCACCGGCCGGGCCGCCCTCGGTGATGATGTACGGCTTGGTGTAGCCGCCCTCCTCCCAGTCCTCCTGGACGCCGCAGATGTCGCCGTAGGAGTTCATCGAGTACAGGTCGAGGTCGGGCGCGTTGCGCTTGTAGTACGGCCAGGCCCCGGTCCAGGCGTCGGTGGAGGTGACGGGGTGGTCGGGGTCGATGCTGTGGATCTTCTTGGCGACGTCGTTGACGAAGCCGGTGTAGGCGTTGCGCTGCGCCTCCAGCTCCGCCCCGCTGTAGCAGTTCTGCAGCCCGAGGACCGACTCGTTGCCGACGTTCCACATGAGGGTCGCCGGATGGCTCTTGTATTCCTCCACCCACTTGGCGAACTCGGTGAGCATGTTGTTCTTGTACGTGGTGTCGGTGACGTAGTCGACGCAGCCACCGGAGCCGGGGCCGCCGCCCGGTTGCAGCCAGAAGCCGTTGACGACCCGGATGCCGTTGGCGGCGGCGCTGTCGAGCAGCGGCTCGGTGCCGCCGTCGGTGCCCCAGGTGCGGATCGTGTTGACGCCCATGGACTTCACGTCGGGCATGTACTTCGGGGCGTCCGCGATGGCGGGGCCCCAGGTCAGGCCCTTGACCGTGTACGGCTGGCCGCCGACGGTCAGTTGCCAGTCGCCCTGGGAGCCGGTGACCTCGACCGCTCCGGTGGCGGGCGGTGTGCCGTCCGTGGTGCCGTACACCTGGAACTCCCACAGGGAGTAGCCGTAGCCGCCGGACCGCTCGGTGCCCAGCATGCGCACGTAACGGCCGGAGCCGGAGACGGCGACCTCGTCCGTGCCGCCGTCACCGCCGGTCACGGTCTTGAGGGTCCGCCAGTCCGTGCCGTTGTCGGACGCCTGGATCTGATAGCCCTTGCCGTACGCGCCCTCCCAGGTCAGCACGGTCCGGCTGAGGTCGGCTCGTTGTCCGAGGTCGACCTGGAACCATTGCGAGTCGCTCCACTGGCTGGCCCAGCGGGTGCCGGTGAGATTGCCGTCGACGGCCGCCGAGGGGGCGTATCCGTCGCCTTCCTGGGACGAGGCGGTGGCGGGTTTTCCCTGGGAGAGCAGGGTCTCCGCGGCCTGGGCGGGCGGGGCGGTGAGGGCGAGCGACGACGCCACCAGTGCGCCGAGGGCGAGCAGGGGGACGGCGCGGCGGGCGGCCGGTCCGCGGTACGAGAGGGCTGGGGTCACATCTGCTCCTGGCGGGTTGGGGAGAGCCGAGGGGGCGGGGGATGCGGGAGCACCGCTTGACGGCCCTCCGGGCCGGGGGCGTGGGGCGTGGATGTCACCCGGCCCGGAGGGGAGTTGTGGCCGGCGGGCGGACCGGTCAAGGGAAGGACACGACGGTGGACGGCACGGTCGTGGTGCCGGCGGGCACCGTGGAGGCGCCGGTGTCGTTGATGACGTGGTTGTAGTGGCCCATGCCGCCGAGGGAGACCACGAGGAGGCTGTGGAACCTCACCCCCGGTTTGACGGGCGCCTTGAAGCCGCGGTCCTGGCGGATGGTCGGGTCGACGTTGTAGTTGCAGTAGCTGCCCAGACCCCATGCCTCATGGGTGTCGACCGAGTCGTCGACCCGGTAGGCGGCGTACCCCTGGGTCGAACCGTTCTGGATGGCGGCCTGGTTGGGGGCGTCGTACGCCTTCTCGTTCTGGTAGAAGATCGTCCGGCCGCGTTCGCCGTACCACTCGACGTCGTACTTGTTGAAGTGCTCGACGAACAGTCCGGTGGCCAGTACGTCGTCGCCGTTGACGCGGACGCCGTAGTCGGCCCGGTTGGTCTCCCAGCCGACTCCCTCGCCGTGGTCGGCCCGCCACACCCAGGTGTGGTCGATGATCGTGTCGTGGCTGTTGACCACCATGCTGGTGGTCGCCTTGCCCGCGCCCGCGCCGCCGATGCGGATGTAGACGTCCTGCACGGTGGTCGGGTTCGCGGCGTGGTCGGTGGTGGCGCCCTGGTGGCCGATCTCCAGGAGCGTGGGGGAGTTGACCGGCCCGGCGTCGATGAGGAAGCCGGCGAGCTTCACGCCGTCCACGTCGGCGACCTTCATGGCGGTCACCCCGTTGTCCGGGATGATCGTGGCGAGGCCGAGGCCCAGCACGATGGTGTTCTCCCGGTTGACGTTGATCGTCTGGTCGACGTGGTAGACGCCGGGGGTGAAGAGCAGGTGCAGGCCCTGGGCGAGGGCGGCGTTGATGGTGGCGGCGGTGGCGCCGGGCTTGACGACGTAGAACCTGTCCAGCGGGATCGACTCGCCCTGCGGGGTGCCGCTCGCCCAGGTGGTGCCGCGGGCGTTGGTGCGCTTGGCGGGGGCGAAGACCTTGTACTCGTCGCCGTCCAGGTAGAGGAAGGGCTTCTCGCGGGAGATCGGCGTCGTGTCGAGCGTGGTGTAGCGGGGCTCGGGGAAGCTGTTGGCGGGAGCGCCCTCGACACCTGAGAAGACCTGGTTCCAGACGCTGTTGGACCAGCCGCCGATGGAGCTGTCGCGGGTGTACCACTGCTGCTGCGAGTAGTTGCCGACCTGGCCGTCGATCTTGCTGTCGGCGATGTAGCCGCCGCTGGCCCAGCCGTAGCCGTTGGGCGCGAGGTTGAGGCCGCCCTTGACGTGCATCCGGCGGAACGAGGCCGCCTGCGAGACCGCCCACCGGTTGGTGCCGTTGACCGGCTTCACGGCGAGGTTCTCCGCGCCGCGCCAGAAGTTCTGGGTGGCGTTGCCGTTGAACCAGCCGGCGTCGACGGTGATGTCACCGTTGATCGTCGTGTCGTCGGGGCGCAGGCCGAGGCCGAGGACCTGGGTGTAGAAGCCGATCTGGGCGTTGAGGTTCTCGTAGGTGCCCGGCTTGAAGAGGAAGGCGTGCCGGCCGGAGCCGAACTGCGCCGACTCCTGCTCCTGGAAGACCTGGTCCAGCTTGGCCTGGATGCCGGGCGTGGACGGGTCGAAGACGTGCACGTTCGGGCCGAGGTCGCCGCCGCCCGGGATGACCGGGCCCGGGTCGTCGCCGGTGGTGCCGAACACCTTGAACTCCCACAGGGAGTAGCCGTATCCGGTGGCGCGGGTGGTGCCGAGCATACGGACGTACCGGGCCGTGCCGGACACGTTCACGGTCTCCGTGCCACCGGCGCCGGTGGTGGTGGAGTAGGCCGTCGACCAGTCCGTGCCGTTCTGGGAGGTCTCGATGCGGTACGACTTGGCGTAGGCGGCCTCCCAGCGCAGCTCGACCCGGCTGAGGGAGGCGGGGGTGCCGAGGTCGACGCGGAGCCACTGCGGGTCGGCGGCGGCGCTGGACCAGCGGGTGCCGTTGTCGCCGTCGACGGCCGCGGTCGCCGGGGTGCCGTAGTGCTCCTGGCTGGAGGCGGTGACCGGCTTGCCCTGGGACAGCAGCACGGGCGCGGCCTGGGCCTGCGCGGCGGGCAGGACGGCGAGCAGGGTGGCGGCCAGGGCGGTGACCAGGACGCCGACGAGACCGCGGCGACCGGGTCTGCGCGGCACCGGCACCGCCGGGGATATGCCGACAGTGGGCATGGAGAGACTCCTTGACACGGGAGGGGTGGGAGAGCGCTCTCCGGCACCTTGCCCGCCCTGCCGGTCGCGGTCAAGGTTCCTCGCACGGCTTTTCTTTTGGCTTTCATTAAGTACGTTCGGCAGATCCTTCCCGCTGCGACGGATGCTGCCCGGCCGTGTCGCCGGGCAGCACCCGTCCCGCGGGACGCCGAACGTCAGGAGGCGGGTGTCCCGTAGACGCCCATCTCGTGGATCGAGTAGCCCCAGGTGGTCTTCCGCTCGACGCCCTGCACGCGGACGTACCGCACGGCGTCGTTGCCGCAGTCGTCGGGGCGCTGTGTGGACACGGTCGTCCACTCCGCCCCGTCCTGGGAGGTCTGGACGGCGTACTCCGTGGCGCAGGCGTTCTCCCAGGCGAGGGTCACCGCCGCGACCTTCGTCGGCGCGGCCAGCTCGATCCGCACCCACTCGTCGTCCGAGTAACCGGAGGCCCAACGGGTGCCGATCAGCCCGTCGTTGACGTACCTGGGCGCCAGCCGGTCGAGGTCCTGCTCCACGCTGGACGCGGACGCCGTGCCCGTCAGGGCGAGGTTCTCCCCGCCTCCCGCGGAGTCCCACAGCCGCAGCCGGACGTCGGCCTGGACCAGGAAGGTGTCGAGTACTCCGTCACCGACCTTGGGCTGCACCTTCCCCCAGGAGTTGCGCGGCGGATCGACCCGCACGGCGCGAGCCCGCCGCTGCAGCTCGTTCGATTCGGCCAGCAGCCGGTCCGAGGTCTCCTTGTCGCCGGCCTGCCGGGCGTCGAGCGCGTCGAGCATCGTCACCATCGCCCTGCCCCACAGCTCGGTGGCGTCCAGCCAGGGCGCCGCGTCGACGGTGAATCCCTCGTCCACGGATCCGCCGCGGATCGTGGCCGGGGCCTCTTCGACGGCGGTCGCGTACGCGCGCAGGGCTTCGACGGCCCCGGTGCGGTCACCCGCGTCCCACGTCTCCCAGAACTCCGCCGTGCGCCGGGCGAGTTCGGGCGCCTGCGGCTGCCAGGGCGTGGTGCCGAAGGTCGGGGCCATGTGTTCCAGGTCGCCGAAGACGAGCAGGGCGTCGGTGGCCTCGCGATCGCCACCCGCGAGGTAGGACATCGCGTTCCGCCAGTTCTTCCTCGCGTCGTAGGCGCGGTCGTTCCAGCCGAAGTCGGCGGCGCCGAAGACGGCGACCTTGCTGGCGTACGGCTGGTTCATCGGGTTGGCCACGATGCCGGACAGGTGCTCGGACAGGCCCGCCTCGCGCTTGTCGTACGGCGCGAGCAGCAGCCGCCCGCTGGTGTTGCCGAAGTCGTTGACCGGGTAGTTGTCCCACACGAAGACCTTGCGGCCGAAGACCTTCGCCGCCTGTTCGGCGTCCTCGTCGGTGATCTGTGCCGGCACGACGCCCACACCGGTCCACATCACCTCGACCACGGGGTCCAGGGTGTTCCGCAGGGCCTGCTTGTAGGCCGAGTCGGTGTGGTTGTAGTACTCGGTGGGCACCATCTGCAGCGGCCACGCGCCCTCGTGGGTGGCGATGAAGTCGCGCTGTACGTCGTTGAGCAGGTCGACCTGCGCCTTTCCGGCGGCTCCGGCACTCGGGTCGCCGTAGGCCGCCCGGTCCGCCTCGCAGTTCCAGCTGGTGTAGTCGATGTCGTCGAGCGGGATGGAGAAGGCGCGGGTCCCCAGGTCGTACAGGGCCTGGAGCTTGTCCTTGAGCGCCTTGCGGTCGGCGGGGTCGGAGTAGCAGATCGACTCCCCGGGGGAGACGGCGAAGGTGAAGCGCACATGGTTCGCCGTGGCCCGGTCCACCAGCTCGCCCAGCTCCGCCAGCTTGTCCGCCGGGTAGGGGTCGCGCCACTTGCCCCGGTGATAGGGGTCGTCCTTGGGCGCGTAGACGTAGGTGTTCGCCTTGACGTCCCCGTAGAAGTCCATCTGGTCGAGGCGTTCGGCGTGCGTCCACGGCTGTCCGTAGAAGCCCTCGATGGTGCCTCGCAGCGGCATCGACGGGTAGTCGCCGACCCGCACGCCGGGCACCTTCCAGGACTCGCCGTCCGCACGGACGAACAACTGGCGCAGGGTCTGCACGGCGTAGAACTGGCCGGCCCCGTCCTTGCCGCCGAGGGTGATCCGCGAGCCCTGCCCGGACCGCGCGACGCGCAGGGCGTAGCCCTCCGCGTGGTCCGGCACCGCCGTGTCGCCGAGCGCCGCCGCGATGTCGGGACGGGCGGCCGGGCCGAGCCGTACGGTGAGCAGTCCGGCGGCGGCCCTGGGGATGTTCCCGGGGGCGACGACGTCCACCCGGCTCGCACCGTGCGCCTTCAACTCCCGGCCGAGGCGGGCGCGGGCGGCCGCGTCGGTGTCCTCGTCCGCCACCACGAGCACCCTGCCCGTCACCACGACGTCGTCACCTGCGCGGGTGAGGGACCGCGGGGTCGGCGAGAGGGGCGGAACGGCGGACGCGGCGTGCGGATCGGCATCCGCGGCGGCGGCCGGCAGAGACTCGAATGCCAGGGTGCTTGCGAGTGCGAAGGACACGCCGACCATCGCGATGGCGTTCACGCGTCTTCCCATGAGACCTCCAGGCTTGGTCTGGACCATCAACTTGCCTTGTCTCGACCGATGATGAAGGAAGAGCGCCGCCGGAGGTAAGACGTATGGGGTCTAGACCTCTTTGCCGCTTCCCTTTACTCTGGCCAACACTGATCGCCGAGGCGCGGAGCAGCGGTGACGGTGCGGGCGGGGCCGTTTGACCTTCACACAGTGACAAGGTCTTCACTGTGGCCAGGAGGTGGTCCCGACGACATGTCGAAACAGGACAGGGATACCGAGCAGGCCCTTCGGAGGCTGGAGGACATCAGCCCGTCAGTGCGGCTGCGGGCAGCGCTGGGAGTCGGAACGGCTCCCGACCCGCGGTTCGTCGACAAGCTCGTCGAACGATGCGCGGTCGAGCCGGAGTTCTACGTGCGCGACATGCTCACCTGGGCACTCACGCGGCACCCGTCCTCCGTGACGCTCCCGGCGCTGCTGCACGAAGTCCGCGCGGAGCACGCGCAGGCACGAAGCCAGGCCCTGCACACGCTGTCCAAGATCGGGGACCGGCAGGCGTGGCCGGCGATCACACGGGCGCTGCTGTCCGACGCCGACGACGAGGTGGCGCGGAGCGCCTGGCGGGCAGCGGTCGTGCTCGTGCCCGAGGGTGAAGAGCCCGGGCTGGCCGCGGTGTTGGCCACACAGCTCGGGCGCGGCGAACGGGAGACGCAGCTGAGCCTCAGCAGGGCGCTGATCGCGCTCGGAGAGGTGATCGTGCCGCCCCTGCGTGCCGCGACGACGGATCTCGACCCCCTGGTGCGCCGGCACGCGATCGCCACGGAACGGCTGTTGCGCGACCCGGATGCCGGGTTCGAGTTCGCGATCGAGGAGGCGAAGCGCATCGTGGTTTCGGGCAGGACGAGCCAGGGGTGACAGGTCAGGAGTGACAGGCAGTGTTGATCAGTGATGTGGCGCGGCGGTCCGGGGTCAGCGCCCGCATGCTCAGGCATTACGACTCGCTCGGCCTGGTGCGGCCGACGGGTCGTACCGACGCCGGCTATCGCGACTACTCCGACGAGGACATCCGGCGGATCTTCCATGTCGAGATCCTGCGGTCACTGGGCCTGTCACTGCGCGAAGTCGGGCGCGCGCTGGACGATCCCGGTTTCACGCCCGCGCAGCTCGTCGGCGACCTCGTCCGGCAGACGCGGGAACGCATCGCGGCCGAGACGGAGCTGCTCACGCGACTGGACCGGATCGGAGCCGCGGAACCCGCCGGCTGGGAGGACGTCCTCCAGACCGTGGCTCTCCTGCAGGCACTGGGGTCGAAGAGCGCCGCGACGCGCCAGCGCGCGGCCCTGTCCTCGGCCGAAGAGGCTCCGGTGCCGGTGGAGGCACTGGTCGAGGCGGCGCTGACCGAGACGGACCCGAACGTCGCCGGGGCCCTCCGCTGGGCTCTGGCGCGCTCGGGCGGTGCGGGACTCGCGCTGCTGGCGTCGGGACTCGCCGCACCGGACGCCGAGGTGCGCGAACGTGCCGTCCGGTCCATCGCCGAGATCCCGGACGATGCGGCGACCACACTGCTCAAGGAGGCCCTCGCCGACTCCGAGGTCGTGGTCCGCGGGTACGCGGCCGTGGCGCTCGGGGCACGCGGGGTGGCCGACGCGGTGCCGACGCTCGTCGACATGGTCGTCGACGAGGCGAACGACGTCGACGCGGCCGACGCGCTGGGCGCGCTGGCGCTCGACCCGGCGCTGGCGGACCGGATCGCCACCGGGCTCGTCGACCGCCTCACGCCGGGCACCGCCGGATCATCCGCACGTCGGCGGCTGACACAGGCGCTCGCGGACATCCCGGGCACGACGGCGTCACGTGCCCTCGCGGAGCTGTCGCACGACGAGGACCGTGCCGTGGCGCTCACCGCGGCGTACGTGCTCAAGCTGCGCGACGCACGGTAGCGGATGTCTGCGGTTCGCCACCGGCGGTGGGCGGGCGGCACGTTGTCTCGGCACCGGCGGCACCGGCGGCACCGGCGGCACCGGCGGCACCGGGCCGCCACGGGCCGCACTGGCGGCACGGGCCGCATCGGCCGCACGGGTGGCATCGGCGGCACGGGCGGCGTCGGCGGCACCGGCCGCACGGGTCGCCACGGGTCGCCACGGGTCGCCACGGGTCGCATCGGCCGCACGGGTGGCATCGGCGCACCGGCGGCACGGGTGGCGTCGGCGGCACCGGCCGCACGGGTCGCCACAGGTCGCACTGGGTCGCACGGGTCGCACGGGTCGCACGGGTCGCATCGGCGGCACGGGCGGCGTCGGCGGCACCGGCCGCACGGGTCGCCACGTGGCGCATCGGGTTGCACCGGCCGCAGGGGTGGCACAGGCGGCACAGGCGGCACAGGCGGCACAGGCGGCACAGGCGGCACAGGCGGCACAGGCGGCGTCGGCGGCACGCCGGCACCGCCCGCACCGCCCGCACCGCCCGCACCGCCCACACGCCGGCACCGCCCGCACGCCGGCACCGCCCGCGACCGGCAGGCCCCCTCACGCGTCCGCGCCGACCGTCTCCGTCGCGACCCCGCGCTGCCCCCGTCGCGCCGTGCTCTGCCGTACGACGAGACGTGTCGCCAGTTCCATGCGCTGGGCGGCTCCGCGGGGGTCGTCCGGGCGGAAGAGCATGCGGGTCGCCTCCTCGGCCATGTGCCGCAGCGGCTGGTGGACCGTGGTCAGCGGCGGGCTCGACCACTGGGCCGGCGGTACGTCGTCGTAGCCGACCACCGAGAGGTCCTCCGGCACGCTCAACCCCCTGAGCCGGGCCGCCTCCAGGACACCGAGCGCCTGGAGGTCGCTGCCCGCGAAGACGGCCGTCGGCCGGTGGGGGCCGCCCAGCAGGTCCATGGCGTGCTCGAAGCCGCTCCGCACCCGGAAGTCGCCGCAGCGGACGAGACGCGGGTCGACCGCCAGGCCCGCCATGGTCATGGCCGAGCGGTACCCGTCGAGACGGGCCAGTGAGCACAGCATGTCCTCGGGCCCGGTGATGACCGCGACGCGCTCGTGTCCGTGGTCGGTGAGATGGCGCGTCGCCGCGAGCCCTCCGGCCCAGTTGGCGGAGCCCACGGACGGTACGTCGGGGTCGGGGTCGCCGGCCGGGTCGACGATGACGAAGGGGATGCCCCGCGATCCGAGCCGGTGCTTCACCTCCGCGGGGAGCGACGAGAAGACCAGCACGACACCCAGCGGCCTGCGTCGGAGCACGCCCTCGACCCAGCCGGGGGCGGGTGCGTGCCGGGTGCCGCTCCTGGTGAGCACCACGGTCGCCCGGTTGGCCTTGGCGACGTTCTCCACGCCCCGGACGAGTTCCATCGCCCAGACGCTGTCCAACTCGTGGAAGACGAGTTCGACGAGCGGGGAGCGCGGTGGGCCGGAGGTCCGGCGGCGGTAGCCGTGGACCTCCAGGAGCCGCTCCACCCTGGCCCGGGTGAGGCTGGAGACATCCGAACGACCGTTGAGGACCTTCGAAACTGTCGGAAGGGAGACCCCCGCTTCTTTCGCCACCTCGGCCAGCGTCACCCTGGCGCCCACCTCAATTCCACCGTGCATACAGGCAGGGTAGGTCATGCGATCGATAACGTTTTGAGTCGGCACCCGCACGGCCATTGACCGGAAATCCCGACTGACTTTACTGTCCGACAGCATGGACTTTCGGTGATGGTGCCGAAACTTTCGAAAGGCGAACGATGAAGACACGTGCGCGCTTGCCCAGACTGGTCGCCACCGGCGCGACGCTCGCCCTGGCGCTGAGCCTGTCGGCCTGCGGCGACGGGAACGGCGGGGCGTCGTCGGACGACGGCAAGATCCATGTCCTGGTCTACGGGGACGCCACCAACAAGGTCGAACAGCGGATCGTCGACACCTTCAACAAGACGTCCGACGTCAAGGCGGTGCTCGACACCATCCCCGGTGCCGACTACCAGAAGAAGCTCCAGACGATCATCAACACCCCCCAGGCTCCGGACGTCTTCTTCAACTGGGGCGGCGGCAGCATCAAGCCGTTCGTCAAGGCCGACCTGCTGCTGCCGCTCGACGACTTCATCAAGAAGAACCCGGACCTGAAGCAGAAGTTCCTGCCGTCCGTCTTCGACAGCGCCGTCGTCGACGGCAAGCCGTACGGCATCCCGATGCGCGGCACCCAGCCGGTCCTGCTCTTCCACAACAAGCAGGTCCTCGACGAGGCGGGCGTCGAGCCCCCGAAGACCTGGGACGAGCTGCTCGACGCGGTGGAGAAGCTCAAGGACGAGGGCGTCACGCCGATCGCGCTCGGCGGCGGCGACGTCTGGCCCACCCAGATGTGGTTCCAGTACCTCTACGACCGCATCGCCGGCCCGGAGCTGTTCGCTAAGGCCGTCGGGGGCGACAAGAGCGCCTGGGAGAGCGCGGACAGCAAGAAGGCCCTGGACATGATCAAGGAGCTGGTCGACACCGGCGCTTTCGGCAAGAACTACGACTCCGTCAAGTACACCAACGGCGGTTCGGTCCAGCTGGTGGCCTCGGGCAAGGCCGGCTTCGAGCTGATGGGCTCCTGGTACTACTCCCAGCAGCTGACGGACCACCAGGAGTTCGCCGAGAAGGACCTCGGCTACACCGCCTTCCCGGCCGTCCAGGGAGGCAAGGGCGACCCGGCCAACGTCGCCGGCAACACCAACAACTACTACTCGGTGATGAAGAAGACCGAGCACCCGGAGGCCGTCGCCGAGTTCCTGAAGCTCATGTACTCCGACGACTTCGTCAAGGCGCAGTTGGACATCGGCAACCTGCCGACCACGACCAACACCGACGAGTTCATCGGGACCTCGGCCACCCCCGAGTACTCGCGCTTCCAGTACGACCTCGTCGCCGACGCCCCGTCGTTCCAGCTGTCCTGGGACCAGGCGTACCCGCAGAAGGCGAGCTCGGACATGCACAAGGCCGTCCAGCAGTTCTTCAACGGACAGCTCGACACGGACGGCTTCATCAAGGCCATGCAGGCCCTCCCGACCGAGTGACGAACGGCTCATGACCACACAGATCACGAGCGCCCGGCCGGCCGCCGGACCCCGCAAGGAGTCCCGGCGGCGGCCGCCCGCCTCGTCCGCAACGAAGGTAGGCCGCCCGGGCTTCGCCTGGGCGCTGCCCGCCGCGGTGTTCTTCGCCCTCTTCGCGATCGTCCCGCTGATCATGGTGGCGGTGCTGTCCTTCATGAGCTGGGACGGGATCAGCCCGCCCGAGTTCGTCGGCACGGACAACTGGTCGCGCCTCATCGACGACCCGGTCATGCTCAAGAGCATCTGGCTGACCCTGCTGCTGACCGCGCTCGGCGTGGTCCTCCAGACCCCGCTGAGCATCCTGCTCGGCGTCTGGGCCGCCGGTCACCAGCGCAACCGGGCCGTCCTGTCGGTCATCTACTTCATCCCGCTGCTGCTGTCCGCGACGGCCGTCTCGGTGTTGTGGCGGGCGCTGCTCGACCCGAACTTCGGCATCCCCGCCGACGCCGCCTGGCTGTTCGGCGACGGCAACCTGTTCGGTGAACAGGCCACCGCCATCGGGGTGCTGGCGTTCGTCAGCACCTGGCAGTTCACCCCGTTCCACACGCTGATCTACCAGGGCGCCGCCCGCGCGGTCCCGCAGGTGCTGTACCAGGCGGCGGAGATCGACGGGGCGGGCCGCTACCGGCAGTTCTTCCACATCACCCTGCCGCAGCTGCGCACCTCCATGGTCACCTCGATGATCCTGATGATCGTCGGTGGTCTGACCACGTTCGAGACGATCCTCATCCTGACCCAGGGCGGTCCCGGCACCGACACCACCATCAGCGCCTACTACATGTACGACAAGGCGTTCAAGAGCTTCGACTACGGCACCGGCTCCGCGATCGCCCTGGCCCTGGTCGTCGCGGCCACGATCATCTCGCTGATCATCGTCCGGGTCTCCGGCTACGACAAGATGCGCAGTTCCGCGGAGGGTGTGTCATGAGGCGCCGACCGAACTACGTGGCCGGCGCGGGCTCGCTCGTCTGGCTGGTCCTGGTCGGCCTGCCGCTGTACGTGATGCTCGCCGCGACCCTGCGCACCCGTCAGGACTACGCCGAGAACGGCCCGGTCTCCATCCCGGACAGCTTCACGCTGGACAACTACACCGGCGCCTTCGACTCGGGCTTCGGCCAGTACTTCTTCAACACACTGGTCGTCACCGCCAGCGTGATCGGCATCGTGCTGCTGCTCGTCCCACCGCTCGCCTACGCGATCGTCCGCAGCCGCGGCAGAGCCACGTCGGCGATCTTCCGGCTGTTCCTGCTCGGCCTCGCCATCCCGGCCCAGGCGGTGATCGTGCCGATGTTCTACCTGATCAGCGAGGCCGGACTGTACGACAACCTGCTCGGCGTCATCCTGCCCACGGCCGCGTTCTGCCTGCCGATGTCGGCGCTGATCCTCAGCGGCGCGATGCGTGACATCTCCCCGGAGCTGTACGAGGCCATGGCGATGGACGGCGCGAGCCCGCGGCGCATGTTCTTCCAGCTCGTCATGCCGCTGTCCCGCGGCGGAGTGTCCACGATCGTGGTGTTCTCGGCGCTCCAGGCGTGGAACGGCTTCCTGTTCCCGCTCGTCCTGACCCAGTCCGACTCCACCAAGGTGGTCACCCTGGGTCTGTACAACTTCCAGACCGCGCACGGCATCGACATCCCCGGTCTGCTGGGAGCCGTGGTGCTGTCCATGGTGCCCATCCTGCTCGTCTACCTGTTCGCCCGTCGCGCCCTGGTCCAGGGCCTGATGGGCGTCGGAGGAAAGTGATCGCCGACGTGGCCGTTGAGACCACCCCCGAAGTCCCCCTCTGGAACGACCCCGCCCACTCCGTCACCACCAGGGTGTCCGCGCTGATCAAGGCGATGACCCTGGAGGAGAAGATCGCCCAGCTGTACGGCGTCTGGGTCGGCGCGTCCGACGAGGGCGGTGACGTGGCCCCCCATCAGCACGACATGGAGGAGGCCGTCGACCTCGACGCACTCCTGCCCACCGGACTGGGTCAACTGACCCGGTCGTTCGGCACCGTTCCCGTCGACCCGGCACTCGGTGCGCTCTCCCTGTCGCGCACCCAGGCCCGCATCGCCTCCCGGAACCGCTTCGGCATTCCCGCCGTCGCGCACGAGGAATGCCTGGCCGGCTTCGCCGCCTGGGGCGCGACCGCCTACCCCGTCCCGCTGTCCTGGGGCGCCACCTTCGACCCGGACCTGATCCACCGTATGGCCGCCGCCATCGGCCGCGACATGCGGTCCGTCGGTGTCCACCAGGGCCTCGCGCCCGTCCTGGACGTGGTGCGCGACGCCCGCTGGGGCCGGGTCGAGGAGACCATCGGCGAGGACCCGTACCTCGTGGGCACCATCGGCACCGCCTATGTGCGCGGGCTGGAGGGCGCGGGGATCGTCGCCACCCTCAAGCACTTCGTCGGCTACTCGGCCTCCCGCGCCGGACGCAACCTCGCCCCCTCCTCCGTGGGCCCGCGGGAACGCGCCGACGTCCTGCTGCCGCCCTTCGAGATGGCGATCCGCGAGGGCGGCGCGCGGTCGGTGATGCACGCCTACACGGACATCGACGGTGTGCCCGCCGCGGCCGACGAGGACCTGCTGACCGGGCTGCTGCGCGACACGTGGGGCTTCGAGGGCACCGTCGTCGCCGACTACTTCGGCATCGCCTTCCTCAAGACGCTGCACGGGGTGGCCGCCGACTGGGCCGGTGCCGCCGGCGCCGCGCTGGGGGCGGGCGTCGACGTCGAACTGCCCACCGTCAAGACGTTCGGCGCGCCCCTGGCGGAGGCCGTCGCCGCCGGGCGTGTACCGGAGAGGGTGATCGACCGCGCCCTGCGCCGGGTACTCACCCAGAAGGCGATGCTCGGGCTGCTCGACCCGGACTGGGACCCCGTGCCGCCCGCGCTCGACGGCGCCGACCTGGACGACCCGGAGGCCCTGCGCGGCAGGATCGACCTGGACGGGCCCGCCAATCGCGAGCTGGCCCGCACGGTGGCCGAGGAAGCGGTCGTGCTGCTGAGCAACGACGGCACCCTGCCGCTGGACCGGCCGCGCCGCATCGCCCTGGTCGGACCCAACGCCGACGAGGCCACCGCCGTACTGGGCTGCTACTCCTTTCCCCAGCACATCGGCGTGCACCATCCCCAGACCCCGGTCGGCATCGAACTGCCCACCCTGCGCGACACCCTGGCCGCCGAGTTCCCCGAGGCCGAGTTCACGGTCGTACGCGGCACGGGCGTCGACGACGGCGACACCTCCGGGATCCCCGAGGCCGTCCGGGCGGCCCGGGACGCCGATGTCGTCGTCGCCGTCCTGGGCGACCGTGCCGGCCTGTTCGGCCGCGGCACCAGCGGGGAGGGCTGCGACGCCGAGTCGCTGGCCCTGCCCGGCGCCCAGCAGCGACTCCTCGACGCGCTGATCGACACCCGCTCACCGGTCGTGACGGTGCTGCTCGCGGGACGCCCCTACGCGCTCGGCCGGGCGGTGGAGGAGGCCGCCGCCATCGTGCAGTCGTTCTTCCCCGGCGCGGAGGGCACCGCCGCCATCGCCGGGGTGCTCAGCGGACGGACCGGTCCCTCCGGCAGGCTTCCGGTCAGCGTGCCGCGCGGAGCGGGTGCGCAGCCGACCACCTATCTCGGAGCGCGGCTCGCCCACGCCAGCGAGGTGTCCAACATCGACCCGACGCCCGCCTTCGGGTTCGGGCACGGCCTCACGTACACCACGTTCGCCTGGAGCGACCTCGTGACGTACACCGGGGAAGCGGCCACCGACGGCGAGTTCTCGTTGGCGCTCACCGTCCGCAACACCGGCGAACGGCACGGCACCGAGGTCGTCCAGCTCTATCTGCACGACCCGGTCGCCTCCGTGGTCCAGCCGGTTCAGCGCCTCATCGGCTACACACGGGTGCCGTTGGCCCCCGGCGAGGCCCGCAGGGTACGCGTCACGGTCCCGGCCGACCTCGCCTCCTTCACCGGCCGCGACGGCCGCCGCCTCGTCGAGCCGGGCGACCTGGAACTGCGGCTCGCGGCGTCCAGCACCACCCCGCTCCTGACGGCGACGGTCACCCTCACCGGCCCGGTACGCCATGTCGACCACACGCGGCGCCTGCACGCCGTATTCGGTCAGGAAAACGCTGCCGACGCCTGATCCGCCCGCAATACCACGAGCGGTGCACCCGGCGACAGTGCCGGGAGCACCGCTCGCTGCTTTACGGTTGGCATTCGCCTTGTTCCGCGGATGAATGGCTGGCGGGAAAGCCGGGTGTTCCGCTCGTTAATGGTGAGGAGCGCGGCGCTGAATAGCAGGTCTCGGGGAACGGCGCCGACACATTCGGAACCTCAAATTCCGCCCAAACAATCGCGATGTGACGCCGATCACATGGGTAAATACTTGATCAAGCGGATCTGATGGTTCATATACTGACGGCGCGCCCGGTGCCGCGGATTGACCGCCGCTTCATCGCTCACCCGCCAGGTGTGGCCGCCGCGGGCCCCGCGCAGTTCACGAGGTCTCAGTCAAGGGGGAAGTTCATGCTGGGCAGGGTGGATCAGAACGTCATGACCCCTCCGGCTCTCTCTGCTGCCGCCGCCGGCCAGGCCGGTGTCGGGAACCCGGATTATCTCTGAATCGGCCGCGAACAGCCTCTTCCCTCAACTGTTTGGGTACATCGGAATTCGACGCCCCACCGTCGGACGACCATGAGGTTGATAGGTGAATCGTAGTACTTCCTTAAGAGACCCCCACCTCAGACTAGGAAACGATCACTTGAGAATCCTGCAACTCGTCTCCCAGGGCTGCACCATGTCGCAGGTCGCCCGCAGAATGGAGATGAGCGACCGCACGCTGCGGCGCAAAATACGGTCGATATGCGACCGTGTGGACGTGGAAACACCCATAGAAGCAGTGGTGTGGGCCGTGCGCCGAAGAATCATCTGAGCGAGGACGCCGGAAAGGGCGGACAAGGCGGCGGGTGACGGTTCGCGGAGGAGACCGTCACACGCCGCCGCCCGCCGCACCTTCGGCGGTCGTCCTGCACGGCGTCCGGCGCGCCCTCGCCGGAGATGGCCGATGCCGGTCACTTCGTTGTCCGGCGGCGTCGCCCCACGATACAAAGCGTCTGTGGCAGGCGAAAAGATCAAATACCCGCAGGGCCGGCCTTCCGCGTCGGCTGTCGACAGTCCCGTGGGTGCATCGGTCGAACAGCTACTGGGGCAGCTCCGGTTGGGTTCGCTGAGTGCCTCGGAGGTCTATTCCTATCCCGGTCGGAACGAGAACTGGTCCGGCATCACGGACACCGGCGATTCGGTATTCGTGAAACGGCTCAAAGGGAGTCCCGAGGAATCCCTGAAGCGTTACCGGAGGATCGTGGCGTTCGAGCGCCTCGCGAAGGGCGGCGTCCGGCCCTTCCCCCGCCCCGAATTCCTCGGGGGAGACGAGGAGCGGCGGCTCTTGGTTTTCCGGATGCTGGACGACATCAGGTCCGGCAGCGAACTCGCCGCGGAGAAGGAGTTCACCGAGTCCATGTCGGCGCAGGCCGGCCGGACCCTGGCCGCACTGCACCGACTCCCCTTCCGGGACGAGGACTTCCCCGGGCCGGACCCCCATCCGTTCCCGCCGGTCGACGACCTGCGGTCGCTGCCGCTGGAGATGTACGTCCACGCCACCGGCGCGTTCGTCCAGGCATGGGGACTGCTGCAGCGCGACTCCGCGCTGCTGGAGGGACTGGAGCGGCTGCGGGCGACCGAGGCCGAAGTCGCCCGTGTCCCCGTCCACGGTGACCTGCGGCTGGATCAGTTCCTGCTCACGGACACCGCGTTCTACGTCAACGACTGGGAGGAGTTCCGGCTCGGCGACCCGGCCCGCGACGTCGGGGCCTACGTCGGCGAGTGGCTGCACCGTGCGGTGCTGAGGATTCCCGCGCAGGAGACGGACGACGCGTTCTCGGCCGTCCTCACCCATGAGGAGGTCGTGGCGCGCGGCAGCGAGGAGCTGACCCGGGTGCTGCCGCTGGTCTCCGCGTTCCACCGCGGCTACCGCGAGGGCGGCGGCCCCGACGACGACGGGCTCGTGGTGCGGGCCACGTCCTACGCCGGATGGCATCTGATCGACCGACTGATCGCCTCGACCAGGGAGAGCGGCCGGCTGTCGGCCATCGTCCGGGCGGCGGCGGGCATCGGCAGGACGGCGCTGCTCGACCCGCGGAGCTTTGTCTCCACGGTCGGACTCGGGGAGGCTTCATGACCACGCGTACCGAAGAGACCGTGCTCGCGGCCGGGCTGCGTCTCGCGCTGGCGGACGTGCGGATCGCGCCGGACGGCAGAACGGCCTGGGTTCGGGGCGACGAGGTGACCGCCGAATCCGCGTCGGCGATGCGCTTCACGCTCGCCCGCACCCTCTACGAAGTGCTGCACACCGGGCGCGGGGTCAAGGACCGCGAGGCGCCCGGAACGCTGCGCGCGCCGGACTACGAGGCCCGGCTGGCGCAGGCCACCCCGCATCCGGAGACGGTCGCCGCGGCGCTCCTCACCGGGCGTCGGTCGGCCGCCGGCCGGCGGGTCGTGGAGATCGACGGCCTGCGCGTGGGCGTACCGGACTCGGTGACGCTCCGGGAGACCGGGCGCACGGCGGGCGATGCCGGACGTCCGGTCGTGCTGATGAACCTTCCGGCGGCCCGTCCGCTCGTCTCGCCCGGCTTCTTCCTCGTGGACAGCGGCACCGGCCGCACAGGAGGCGGCGGCGACCTGCTGCGGCTCTATCTGCGGGTCGCGGACGCCGACGCGGCGCCCGAGCTGTGGCACGGCGTACTGAGCGCCCTGGAGAGCCGCTCCGTGACGTACCGCGCGAAGATCATCTCCAATCCGTCGAGCCTGCCGCGCAACGACGGCATGGTGGTCTACCTGGGCTCCGGCTCCTGGGACGCCGTCGACGCGGTGACCGAAAGCGCCCTGGCCACCGGCCTGCCGGAGGGGCCCGCCCCCGCGTTCGCCCACGTGGTCGCACCCGGTGTGACGGCCGCGTGGGAGCCGAAGGACGACCGTACGGGCATGCGCGGACTGAGCTTCGGCGAACACCGGGCGCATGTCGTCGCGCGGGCCTTCGTGGCCGCGGCGCGGCAGCACCGCGAGCGTCCGACGGCCGCCGAACTGGCGGCGGCGTGCGTCGCGGCGAACGTCGACCCCGCCGACCCCGCCCGGAACCTCGACTCGGGCCCCTGGCCCTGGCACACGGCCCCCGGGACCACGCCGGCCGACGACCCGGCCACCCCCGTACCGGCCACCCCGGCACCGGCCACCCCCGCCCCGGCCCCCGGCGACGCGTCACCGGCCGCGCAGGGCGCCGCTACCTGAACCGTCGGCCGTGCGAACGACGGTGGCCCGACCCGACCGCACACTGCAGGAAGGCCCTCACCATGGCCAGAGAACCAAGCCCGGACGGCACCGACGAACTACGGGTCTTCACACAGCTGCTGAAGGGCCGCAAGGCCACCGTCGCCGCCGCGGTGGTGCTGAGTCTGCTGTCCGCCGCCGCCACCCTCGTCCTCCCGCTCCAGGTCCGCGACCTGGTGATGGCGCTCGCGGAGGACGAACGCCCCGTCGGCCCGCTGCTCATGATGGCGGGCCTCGCGGTGGGCGCGGGGCTGGCGTCGGCGCTCTCCTCCTACCTGCTCGCCCGTGCCGGTGAGGGCCTGGTCTCCGAGGCCCGGTTCCGCGTCATTTCGCACATCCTGACCCTGCCGCTGCGCAGGGTGCGGCGCGAGGGGGCCGGCAATCTGGTCGCCCGCGCCAACTCCGACAGCACACAGCTGCGTTCCGTGGTGGACGTCGGCGTGGCGCAGATACCGTCCTCGCTCTTCCTGGCGGTGGGCACCCTGATCGCCATGGGCGTGCTGGACTGGGTCCTGCTGCTCGTCGTGCTCGCGACCTTCACGTTCGCCGGTGCCGGCATCTTCCTGTGCGTGCGGTCGATCCGCAGCGGTGTGGAACGCCAGCAGAACGCCATCGGGACGATGTCGCAGCAGATGACGGCGGCCGTGCTGTCCCTGCCCACCGTCAAGGCGTTCCTCGCCGAACGCCAGGTGGCGTCCACGCTGGGCCACAGCGTCGAGGACGCGCGCCGGGCCGCCGTATCGGTCGCGCGGGTGACCGCCCTGGTCGGACCCACCATGCAGTTCGGCCAGCAGCTCTCGATCATCGCGGTGATGGTCACCAGCGGAGCCCGGCTCGCCTCCGGGGACCTGGGCATCGGCGAGTTCGCCGCCTTCATCGTCTATCTGCTGCAACTCGTCGCGCCGTTGACCATGCTGGTCTCGGGTGTGGCGCGGATGCAGAGCGGCCTGGCCGCGCGCGGCCGGCTCAACAGCGTGCTCACCGTCGCCCCCGAGAGCTCCGGGGCCACCTCCCCGGTCGAGCCGTCACCGACGGCGCCCGCGGTGGAGTTCGACGCGGTCACCTACACGGACGGCGGGCGCACCATCATCCACGAGGCGGCCTTCGCGGCCCCCGCACGGGGGCTCACCGCCATCGTCGGGCCGTCCGGGGCGGGCAAGACGACGCTGCTCGCACTCACCGAGCGCTTCCTCCTGCCGGAGTCGGGCCGTATCTCCGTCTGCGGGCGCCCGGTCGAGCAGTGGCCCCTGCACCAGCTGCGCGGCGAGATCAGTTACGTCGACCAGAGCTTCACCCTGGTGGAAGGCACGGTGCGGCAGAACCTCCAGCTCGGGCGGGACGACGAGCGGGGTGCCCTCCCGGACGCGGAGCTGTGGCGGGCGCTGGAGGCGCTGGCGCTGCGCGGCGCCGTTGAGGCGCTGCCGGACGGCCTGGACACCGAGCTGGGCCGGGCCGAGGACCTGTCGGGAGGCCAGCGGCAGCGGCTCGCGGCCGCCCGCGTCCTGCTGCGGGACACGCGCATCGTCATCTTCGACGAACCGACCTCGCAGCTCGACAGCGAGAACGAGGAGAGGCTGCGGGCGCTGATGCGCACGCTCGCGGCCGAGCGCGCCGTGATCGTGGTCGCGCACCGCATCTCCACGGTGCAGGACGCCGATCTGATCGTGGTCGTGGACGAGGGCCGCATCGTCGACCGGGGTACGCACGAGGAGTTGCTGACGCGCTCCACCCTCTACCAGGAGCTGGTGCACGGACAGTCGCTGCGCGGCCCGGCGCGGCGCGCGGCCGGTACCGGCCCGGCCGGTCCCGCCGCCACTCCGTCCGGCGGGCCGGCCGCGTCCGCACCGGTGGCCGGGGCGGTGGCCCGGTGACCGGTGTCGAACCGGTGGGCGCGCGCCGCCTGCTGGTGATCGGGACGGGCTCGGTGACCGCCGCGCATCTCCCGTTCTGGGCGAGCTGGCTGAAGGCCGGCCACCCCGGGACGGAGGTCCGCTACGTACTGACCGGGGCGGCCACCAGGTTCGTCACCCGGGAGGCGCTGACCGCCATCGGCGGCTGCGACGTACTGACCGACCGGTGGCCCGACGAGCCGGAGCCCAGGGCCCGGCACGTCGACCTCGCCCAGTGGCCCGACGCGGTCGTGGTGCTGCCGGCGACGCTGAACTACCTGGCCAGGCTGGCCACCGGACTGGGCGACTCGCCCTCCGTCCTCGCACTCCAGTGCACCCGGGCCGCGATCGCGCTGGCACCCGCGCTGCCACCCGGTGGCGCGGAGAGCGTGGCGTACGCGGAACACACCGCCAGACTCCGCGCGCGCCGGAACGTGGTCGTCGTACCACCGCATCCCGGCCGCAGTACGACCAGTGGGAAGCGCGAGGCGTGGGCGCCCGCGTCCTTCCCCGAAGTGCTGGCCGCGGCCGACGGCCTGCGGGCGGAACTGGAGGCGGCCGACCTCGGCGGCCACCCCGGGCCCGACCAGGAACACGCACCCGCCTGACACCTCACGGAGGCAACCATGACCACGGAAACACCCCGGCAGACCCGGCAGCGGCCGCACTCCGACGACAGCAGCGCCAGCAGCGCCTACGGGGAGTCGCTCGCGGACATCTACGACTCGCTCTATCCCACCTCCGGACCCGCCGTCGAGTCCATGGTCGCCTTCCTCCAGGAGCTGCGCCCCGCCCCCGCCTCGCTGCTCGAACTGGGCGTCGGCACCGGCCGGCTGGCGATCCCGCTGGCCGCACACGGCTACCGGGTGCACGGCGTGGACGCGTCCCCCGCGATGCTGGCGAAACTCCACGAGAACGACACCACGGGCGAAGTCACCACCGCCGTGGGCGACTTCGCCGCGCTGGCCGTCGAGGAGCGGTACGACCTCGTCCTCACCGCGCTCAACACCTTCTTCATGCTGCCCACCCAGGAGCAGCAGATCGACTGCCTGCGCGGCATCCACGACGCGCTCGCGGACGGCGGGGCCGCGGTCTTCGAGACGTACAACCCGCAGGTCTACCACCGGCTCACCGAGGCGACGACCAGGGTCGGACACCTGGCGCCGGACGCGCTGCTGCTCGACACGATCCAGGTGAACCAGGCGCTCCAGTCCGTACTGGTCGTCCACACGGTCATGGGCTCCGGCCGGCTGCGGAAGGTGCCCGAGGTCAGCCGGTACGCCTGGCCCGCCGAGTTCGACGTGATGGCCCGGCTCGCGGGACTGCGCGTGATCGGCCGCTGGGCCGACTGGGACCGCAGCCCCGTCACGGACCAGGCGGAGAAGCACGTCTATGTGGTGGAGCGCCAAACCGTCTGACCAACTTGACGGACTGTTGTGTTAACGCAATACTCCACTCAGTTAACACATTGCATCGGGAGGTGTGTGACATGGCCGTGCCGGCGCTGGAGGTCGATGGCGTACGGAAGAGTTACGGCAGACGCCGGGCCGTGGACGACATGACCTTCGACATCCGCGCCGGTGAGTTGTTCGGCTTCGTGGGCAGCAACGGGGCCGGGAAGACCACCACGATGCGGATCGTCCTCGGAGTCCTCACGCCCGACGCGGGCGAGGTCCGGTGGCTCGGCCGTCCGGTCGGCTTCGCCGACCGCAGGCGGTTCGGTTACATGCCCGAGGAGCGCGGCCTCTATCCGCGTATGAAAGTCGCTGAACAACTGCGGTACCTGGGCGAGCTGCACGGCCTGTCGCCGGGCGCCGCGCGGACGGCCGCGGGCCGGTGGATCGAGCGGCTGGAGTTGTCCTCCTACGCCTCGGAGGAGGTCCAGAACCTCAGCCTCGGCAACCAGCAGCGAGTCCAGCTGGCCGCGGCGCTGGTCCACGGGCCGAAGGCGCTGGTACTCGACGAACCGTTCTCCGGCCTCGATCCGGTGGCGGTGGACGTCATGCGCGACGTGCTCGCGGAGCGGGCGGCCGACGGGGTGCCCGTCATGTTCTCCAGCCATCAGCTGTCGCTCGTCGAGCGCGTCTGCGACCGGGTGGGCATCGTCGGCGGCGGCCGGCTCATCGCCTGCGGGACGGTCCGGGAGCTGAGCGAGAACGCCGACCGACGGCTGCTGGTCGACGCCCCGCAGGCGGGCGAGAACTGGACCGAGGGGCTGGCCGGCGTGGAGGTCGTCAGCCGCGAGGGCACCCGTACGCGGCTCCGCCTGGCCAAGGGCGCGGACGACCAGCGGGTGCTGCACGCCGCGCTGGCCACCGGGCCGGTCTCCGCCTTCGTGTCCGAGCACCCGCCGCTGACCGAGCTGTACCGCGACCTGGTCACCAGGACGGGCGAGCCCGAGGAGGACGCCGAGGGGACGGCCGGCGCGGGCGCGACGGCGGCCGTCGGACGGACGGCGGGCGACGGGGCCGGGGGCGGAGAGCGATGAGCACGGTGGCACGAGCGCCGGGCGGGGCCAACGGCCAGCACGCACCGGACGGCGAACGGGCCGGCGCCCCCGACCGGGACACCGCGGGACCGCGGCCCGGCCCCGGCGCGCTGTCGGCCCGCCGAGCGGTCGGCCTGGTCGCCCGGCGGGAGATCAGCAGCAGGATGCGGACGAAGTCGTTCGTCCTGAGCACCCTGGGGCTGCTGCTCGGACTCGGCGCCTACGCCCTGATCATCATCGTCTCCAAGGACGGCCCGGCCAGGATCGGCGTCGAGCGGGAGGCCTCGGCACTGCGCCCGGCGCTCGCCGCGGTGGCCGAGAAGACGGGCGACTTCGACTTCGTCACCGTCGACGGCGACCGCACCGACCGGCTCCTGCGCGACGGGGAACTCTCCGCCGTGATCGGCAGCGCCGACGGGCGGCTCACGCTGTCCGTGGAGCACGAGGCGGACGAGGAGCTGCTCGCCGTGGTGCGGGCCGCGGCCGCCGAGGAGCGCACCTCCAGGGAACTGGAACGCGCGGGCCTGGATCCCGCCGAGTTCCGGGAACGCGTGGCATCGTCCACCGTGCGGGTGGCCGCGCTGGAGCCCTCGGAGAACAGCGCCGCCGAGCAGTTCGCGCTGATCCTCGCCTCCACCGGCCTGCTGTACTTCTTCTTCGTCTTCTACGGGATCATGCTGGCGCAGGGCGTGGTGGAGGAGAAGACCAGCCGCGTCGTGGAGCTGCTCCTGTCCACCATCCGCCCCTGGCAACTCCTCGCCGGGAAACTGATCGGCGTGGCCGTGGTCGGCCTGACCCAGCTCGTGCTGCTCGGCGGCGCGGCGGTGGCGCTCGCCCAGGGCACCGGCGCCGTCACCCTGCCGACCGCCGTGGGCGGGACGCTGGTGACGCTGGGCGTCTGGTTCCTCCTCGGCTTCTTCCTCTTCGCCGCCATGCTGGCCGCGGCGGCCGCGCGGGTCTCCCGGCAGGAGGACCTCCAGGGTGTGGCCCAACCGGTGATGCTGCTCATCACCACGCCGTTCGTGCTGGGCATAGCCCTGCTGAGCAAGGACGCCCACGACCCGCTGATCGAGTGGCTGTCGCTGCTGCCGCCGCTCAGCCCGATATTGATGCCGGCCCGCATACTGCTCGGCACCGCTGCCGTCTGGCAGATCGCCCTTTCCCTGGTGCTGGCGGTCGCCGCGCTGGCCGGGATGACCCGGGTCGCCGGACGGATGTACGCCAACAGCGTGTTGCGCAGCGGCTCCAGGGTTCCGCTCGCCGAAGCGCTGCGGCTGCGTTAGGAAGCCGCCCCCTGTCAGTCGTCCCCCGTCATCCGTCCCCCTCCGCCAGCCCTCCATCCCTGTCCGGAACACCACCACCTGGCCCGCCGGGCCGCCCGACAAACGAGGAGTCCCTCATGAGCACCGCCCTCTGGATCGCCATCGGCATCGCCCTTCTGGTCGCCGTCATCGCGGGGATCAGGAAGAGCCGGGGCTGACCCGCCCGATCCGCTCACGACGCGGAGCGGGCGGTGCCGCCGAGTCGAACCACTCGGCGGCACCGCCCCCTCCAGCCGTCAGAAGGCGAGTTCCCCGGTGGCGCCCAGGCGCAGCGGCGCCACCGCCGCTTCGTCGGCGACGACCACACCCGTGAAACGCGCGGGCCGGAAGAACCGGCGAGCCGCCTCGACGACCGCGTCGTGGGGCACGCCCGCCAGCAGCGGCCCCCAGTCGTGCAGCCAGTCGGAACCGACTCCGGCGTGCAGCAGGTTCGCCAGGCCGGACGCCAGCGCGCCCGGGGACGACATCGCGGTCGCCGTGGAGCCGGCCGCGTAACTCCGGGCGGCGTCGACCTCCCGCACCGACGGCGGCTCGGCCGCCATGCGCTCCAGCTCGGCCTTGATCACCGCGAGGGCCGGCACCGTGTGCTCGGCGGCCGTGTCGGCCTCGACCATCAGCGTGGAGGCGCCCGGCACCGACTCCACGCCGGACCCGAGCTGGTAGGCGTACCCCTTCTCCTCCCGCAGGCGCGTGACCAGCCGGGAGGCGAAGGACCCACCGAAGACCAACTGCGCCAGATGCAGGGCCGGGTAACCCGGGTCCGTGCGGGGCAGCGCGGGGGCGGCCAGCCGGATCACGCTCTGGACGGCGCCCGGACGCTCCACCCCGCGCAGCGGCCCGCCGGGAAACCACGACGGCACCTCGGGCGCCCCGGCGGTCGCTCCGGCCGCCCACGACCCGAACGTGTCGGTGACCGCGGCGACGGCTTCCTCCGGCCGCAAGTCTCCGACCAGCACGAGCACCGCGCCCCGGGCGCCCAGGTGCCGCGCGTGCAACTCGGCCAGGTCGTCCGGTGTGCAGGCGGCGGCCTGTTCGGGCGCCGGCTGCCGGCGGGCGGCGGCCTCCTCGCCGTACCGCCTCCGCAGCAGCGCGTGCTGCGCGAGGGCCGCCGGCTGGTGGGTGGCCAGCCGTACTCGGCGTGCCAGCGCCTCGCGTTCGGGGAGGACGACGTCCCGGGTCAACCGCGGTTCGCGGACGGTCTCGGCCAGCAGGGCGAGTACGGCGGGCAGGGCGTCGGCCATGGTGTGCCCGGCGACGGTGAGCTTGTCCGCGTCCGCGGCGGCGTTCAGGGTGGCGCCGTGCGCGGCGAGTGCCGCGTCGTAGCCGTCCGCGTCCCGGTGCGCGGTGCCTCGCAGCAGGACGGCGGCCAGCAGTTGGCACCGGGTCACCTCACCGGGTTCCGTCGCGGCGTACGGGACGGTGAGCCGGACCTCGACGAGGGGAACGACGGGAGCCGAACAGACCACCACCCGCAGCCCGTTGCCGAGGACGATGTCGGCGTCGGGCAGCGGCAGCCGCGCGTCCGGGGCGTCACGAAGGGGGCTGTGCGCCGCGCCCCCGGTCATGCCGCCGCCTTCTCGCGCGCGGCACGTGCGGTGCCTCGCGGCGCGGCCTCCGCGGGCGCGAAGCGCACCACCGCCCGGTGCGAGGAGGCGAGTCGGGCGGCCGCGCGGCTCACCTGTGCCCCGGTCACCCCGGTGCGTACCAGCTCCGGCAGCGCCGGCGTCAGCTCGGCCTCGCCGAACAGCGCTTCGCGCAGGCCGAGCAGCTGGGCCCGGGTGCCCGGGTCACCGAGCTCGCGCAGTGCCCCGGCGGCCCAGCGGGCGGTCGTGGCCCGAAGCAGACCGGCGTCGACCTCGTCCCTGGCCAGCGCCTCCAGCGTGCCGTCCAGCGAGGCCAGGACGTTCTCCGCGCCGTGCTGGCTCTCGTGCACCGCGAACAGGGTCAGCAGATCGGGCCCCGTCGTGTCCAGCGGCAGCCCGAACAGACCGCAGCCCACCGAGAGGCTCGACACCTCCGCCGCAGCGGCCGGCCCGCGACGCAGCAGTGCCTGCCTGCCCTGCCCGAGCAGTGCGGCCAGGACCAGGTGGGCGAGGTAATCGGCGCGCTCGGTCACCGGGTCCGGCATCCGGTAGCCCACCGCAACGGCGGGCGGACCGGCGTGCGGGTCGGTGACCGTCAGCCGCCGCTCCCGGTCCGGCAACGGCTCGTGGGTGTCGGGCGCGGCCACCGGCGGACGCGCCGGCAGGGCCTCGAAGTGCCCGCGCACCAGACGCTCCGCCGCCGCCGGGTCGAACGCGCCGGTCAGTGTCAGCACGGCATTGCCGGGACCGTAGTGGTCGGCGAAGAACCGCTCGCACAGCGGGACGTCGAAGGCCGCCAGGTCGACGGTTTCGCCGTACCCGTCCCTGGTGTTCTCCGCCCGGGAGTGCAGGACGCGCGGCAGCACCCAGGGGAATGCGCCGTACGGACGGTTGCGGACCATGAGGCGTATCTCCTCGTCGATCACCGCGGTCTGTGTGCGCAGGGTTCGCTCGGAAATACCGGGGGAGCGCATTCGGTCCGCTTCGAGCGCGAGCAGCATTTCCAGCGCGGAGGCCGGGGCGGCGGCGTAGTAGACGGTCACGTCCTGGCGGGTTCTGGCGTCGCCGAAACCGCCGGCGCGCTGCACCCGGGGCAGGTACCCCTCGGGTGCGGCATCGCGGCCGCCCTGGAACACCAGGTGCTCGAAGAGGTGCGCGAGGCCCGTACGCCCCTCGGGTTCGGTCCGGAAACCGACGCCGTAGTGCACCGCGACGCCGACCGAGGCACCCACGGGATTCGGTGCCAGCAGTATCCGCAGACCATTGTCCAATACCAGGCGGCGCAGCTGAGTTCGGATCATCCGGGCGAGCATAGGCCGGGTCAAGTGCCCACTCAACGCGAGACGTTGACCGATTGCGGCCACTGTCCGCATGCGGCCAACTCCATTGCCATCGCGGCGCCGGCCGGGAAATGGTTCAGCCACGGCCGGAGAACGCGATTGCGGAAATCGCCGATCCGGCCGCCATTCGATTCCGCTATCACCCAACGGGAGTCATCATGAACACCCAGTCCCTCATCAGCGGTTACTCCACCTACGCCGCCGCCGACGAGATCGTTCCGGCGGTCGAGGCCCCGGGCGCCACCATCACCATCACCACCTCGTCGCAGGCGTGCATCTCCGCCGCGTCCGCCGTCTCGGCGGTGTCGATCGACAACACCTTCGACCACTCCTGCTGAACCGCGTGACCCGCTGAGAACAGGGCGGGTGCCCACCGCCGCAATCGGTGGGCACCCGCCCTGTCGCACGATAGCGGGTCGCCGGTTTCCGGCGGTCGGATCACTCGTCGGCACCGGCCTCGGCGTCCTCGACGCCGGTGTCGGAGAACCCCAGGATGATGGAGGGCAGCGCCGATGACGTCAGCATCAGCGTGGTCAGCAGCCCGGGCATCCGCTCGATCATCCCGGGCTCGTTCTGGAAGACGACCATGAGCAGGACGACGGCCATGCCGGAGGCGACCGCGCACTGGTATCCGATGAAGGAGACCCGGTCGCGCAGTCCGCGCTCGCGTTCGTCCAGTCCCGCCACCGGCCGCTCGGCCACGCCGCGCGTCATCGAACGCAGCACGCCCCACAGCAGCAGCCAGAGAACGAAGCCCACGAGCCACCACGAGTCGGAGAACGCGTTGCCGTCCGAGACGAGTGACAGCACCACCATGGCGGCGCTCAGCGCGCACAGTGAGAGTGCCACGGGGCGCATGGGGCTGCGGACCGGGCCCGTCGTCACGTCAGAACCTTCCCCACTCACGGGCGTTCCTCCTTCTTGTACAGCTGGGCGGAGAGCGGGACGAAGGGCTTACGACTGAAGATCGCTTCGACCGGAAGTTCGAACACGTCGCTGAAGCGGAACGCCAGATCGAGACTCGGGAAGTAGTCGCCCCGCTCGATGGCGCCGATGGTCTGCGGATGCACTTCCACCAGTTCCGCCAGCGCGACCCTGCTGAGACCGCGCTCCGCGCGCAGCACTCTCAGCTGGTTGTAGATCGGCATTCCCTCGCGATGACTCACTGGGCTCATGCGAGAAATGTAGTAGTAACACAACAGGTCGTCAAGAAACCGCTACAGAAGGGTGTGCTTACCTGTGACCGCCGTGCTCCCGAGCATGCTCGTGCCGAACATGCCCGACACCCCGGACGCCCTGCGGCCCTACGCCGAACTGGTGCGGGACACCGGCGCGCGCCGGTTGTGGACGGGCCAGTCGCTCAAGGTCGAGACCCACCAGGCGTTCGCCCATCTCGCGGGCGCCGGGATACGCGTCCCCGTCGGCACCGGCGTGACCCTGATGCCGCTGCGCCATCCGTACGAGGCCGCCCTCCAGGCCCGCTCCCTGGCCCTGATGACCGGCCGGACGGTGGTGGCCGGATACGGGGTCGGCGCACCGGCGTTCGTACGCAGCCTCAACGGACGCCCCTATGCCAGCCCGCGCACGATGGCCGCGGACTACCTGCGCACGGTCCGCTCCCTGCTCGACGGGGAGATCGTCGACCACGCGGGCGACTACCACGCGCTGCGCGGGCGGCTGATCCCCATGGACCACCCCGGGGTGGAGGTCGGCGTGGGCGTGCTGCGCCCCAACATGGCCCGGACCGCGGGCGGCGTCGCGGACGTCGCCATCACCTGGATGACCCCGCCCGGATACGTCGCCGACACCCTGCTGCCCGCCCTGGAGGAAGGCGCCAAGGACCGGGACGCCCGCTGCCGCGTCGCGACCGTCGTCCATGTCGCGGTGGAACGCGGCGGGCGGGACCCGTACGTCCTCGCGCACACGGCCGCCGCCGGACACCTGGCCGCCGACCACTACACGGACATGCTGCGCCGGGCCGGTGTACCGGCCGATCCCGCCGACCCGAGGGCCGGTGCCGTCTCCCTGGTGGACAGCGGCACCTACGTGTTCGGCTCGGCGGACCACATCGCCGCCCGGCTCGACGAGTACCGGGACGCCGGGGTGGACGAGGTGGTCCTCAACTGCGGCGGGGTGCTCTTCACCGAGGGCCGGGACGCGGCCTTCCGGGACGTCGGGGAGATCATCGAGGCGGTCCGGCGGCGGCACGGTGGCTGAGCCGTCCGTTGCCCCGGAAGCCGAGCCCGTGACCGTGCGCGAGTACGGCACCCGCTACCTGCGGATCACCGTGCGCTACCACGGGGACGCGGGATTCAGCTGGCTGCGCACGCCCGGGCCGGCCCACACCCGCCCGCAGCGCCTTCCCTCCGTGGCGGTCGGCGCGGCACTGCGGCGCGTCGACACCGCCGTCGGTGACACGGTGGAAGGCCGGCGCGGTGCCCGGCTCGCTCTGGGGGAGTGGGCCGCCGGCCCGGCGCCGGACCGTGCCGCGCGGCCGGGCGTGCGGTACCGGGTGCCGGGCGCGGTCTCGGTGGCCCGGCTGCTGCCCTCCGGCGACGACACCGCCTTCCGGCTCTCGGTGAGCGCGCTCGCGGACGCGGGCAGGACCCTGCGGCGACTGCACCGGGAGCCGTGGGCGTTCCCGGAGCGGCCGCCGCACCCCGGCATGCGACGGCTCCGTGCCTGGATCCTGGGGGAGGAGACCGGCCCCGATGCCACCCGGCTGCGCGCGCAGGCCCGCACCCGGCTCGGTCCCTCGCTGTGGGCGCGGCTGACGGACTGGTCCGCGGCCGCGAACGAACCGTCCGGCGGGGCAGACGCGGTCCTGCTGCACGGTGCGCCCAGCACCGGCTGGCTGGTCCCCTCGCCGGCCGGCGGCCACGCCGCCCTGCTCACCGGCGAGGAGGTCACCGGGGGCGACCCGGCCCTCGACCTCGGCTGGATCCTCGGGGAACTGCACGAACTGCGCACCGCCGCCGCCCGGGGCCTCGGCGCCGCCGGACAGGGCCCGCCGGTCGACTACCCGGCCGCGGCCCATGCCCTGCTCGCCGGGTACACCGACGGTGCCGGCACCGCCGGTGCGTCCGCCCTCCCGCCCGGCACCGCGCGCGCGGCGACCCTCCGGCTGGCCGTCCACATGCGGGACTTCGCCTCGTTCGTCGGCTGGCACGAGGACCTGCACCGCTACTGCGACCTGCTGGCGGAGACGCTCACCGAGGACGGCGCCCCCGCCCTTCAGTGGGGCGTCAGCCGTTCGTGACGACTGAAGTCAGCCGTTCGTGACGACTGAAGTCAGCCGTTCGTGACGACCGTCGTCGTCACGGTCACCGCGATGATCGCCGTCAGCGCGTCCTCCGCGGCCTTCACGACGTGGCGCACCGCCGTCGCCGACCACCGGCCCCGCGAGACCGACTCCATGGCCGCCTCGACCCGGCGCGCGTCGGCGCCGGGGAAGGCGAGACGGTGCAGCTTCGCTCCGTGCAGGAGGGCGACCAGGCTCGCCGTACGCTCGTCCGGTGCCGCGCCCGACAGGACGACCTCCTCAAGGCGCTGCCGCACCGCCGCCTCCACCGAGCCGTCGGCCTCCGGGTAGCGGCGCACGGGGAAGAGGCCGAGCACCTTCTTCTTCTCCTCCCGGACCAGCCCCTTCTCGATCAGGCCCGTGTTCGCCCGGGCCACGGCGTCGGTCTTGAGCCGGTTGATCCAGTCCTTGGTGCTGCCCGGCCGGTCCTTGCCGGCGACCGCTTCGAGCGCGGCGTCCAGGGCGGGCTCGCCCAGTGGAGTGGCGTCCACGACGGTGACCTTGTCGTCCGTCACGTCGATCCGGCCGGCCAGCGCGAGTTCCACCAGCGAGGCCGCGGCGATCGCCGGGGCCACCTTGGCCGACTCCTTGGCGGTGCCGGACTCGTCGTCCAGCGAGATGAGCAGGAGCTGCTCGCCCAGGGTGGTGGGGGTTTCCGTGGGGGCTTCCATGTGTCCGTTCCTCCGGTGTCCGGGTGGGGCCGGGCGTCGGCGACGAAGATCCTCGCCTACGTTCTCTGGGACGTCCCTACCCGTACTTCCGTTCCCGCACCACCGGTCTTCGCCACCGGTCGTCGCCACCGGTCTTCACCGACGGGGCGGCCGTGTCGGCGTGCTCGTGCCGTATCGGATCGGTGAGGATGAAGGGCCCGTCGGCCGACCCGAGGACGCAGTCATGTGCTGGAGCGCGGAGGCCGACCTCGTCGCGGGTGTCGGGATCGCCGCCGTCGGTGCGGCCTGCGTGACGCGGGCACGACGGGGCCGTGACCTTCCGCTTGCCGCGCTGCCCCTGCTGCTCGGAGTGCACCAGATGGTCGAGGCGGCGGTCTGGGCCTCGGACGGAGGGAGCGGCCCGGCCACCCTCGCCTGGACGGTCATGGCCCTGCCACTGCTGGCGCTCTGGGTACCGGCCGGCGTGCTGTGCGCCGCGCCACGGTCCGCGCGGCGCGGGCTGACCGTGCCGCTCGCCGTCGGAGTCGCGACCGCGGCGGTGCTCGCGTACGTACTCGCCACGCGCCCGGTGCGGGCGGAGATCCGCGGCCACACCGTCGGTTACGTGGTGGACCTGCCCCACGCCCCGGTGCTGACCGCGGGCTACCTCGTCGCCACGGTCGGCTCGCTGCTGCTGTCCGGCGACCGGGGCCTGCGCGTGCTGGGAATCCTGGCCGGCGCGGGCGCGCTGGTCTGCTGGGTCCTGTGGCGGACGGAGTTCGTCTCGACCTGGTGCGCGTTCGCGGCGGTGTGCTCGGTGGTCCTGCTCGGCTGGGTGAACGCGCGCCGGGCGCGGTGAGCGGGTCAGCGGCCTCGCAGGGCGTCAAGTGCCTGCAGCGCCACGTGGAGTTCGGTGCGCTGCTCGCCGGATTCGAGATCGCGGCCGAGCAACCGCTCGATCGTGCGCAGCCGTTGGTAGACGGTCTCCCGGGACACACCGATGGCGCGGGCGGCGACGGTCTTGTTGCCGGCGGCGTCCAGGTATCCGCGCAGGGTCGTCAGGAGGCCGGTGCCGTGGCGGGCGTCGTGGTCGAGGAGCCGGCCCAGCTGCCGCTCCGCGTACTCCTGCACCCGGGTGTCGTCGCGGAGCGCGAACAGCAGGCGGCGCAGACCGATGTCGGACCGTTCGTGGAAGGAGCGGTCCGGGGGGAGGGGCTGTTCCGGCCCGGTCGCCTCGGCCACCCGGGCCGCCTCGCGGAACGAGCGGGCGACGTCGGCGAGGTCCGTGGCCGGGGAGCCGGCGCACACGGTCGCGCCCGGGGCCGGGCCCAGTGCGGTGCGGCTCAGCCGCTCGACGGCCTGCCGCCAGGGCCGGGACGGGCGCAGCGCCAGCAGAACGCCGAGCCGGGAGGGACCGAGGAGGCCGACGAGCGCCGGGGCCCCCGTGGCGCTCAGTTCCTCGGCGAGGTGGACCTCGATCCTGGCGGTGTCCGCTGCCGCCGGGACGTCCACGAGTACGGCGACGAAGCGGGTGTGCTCCGTGGGCAGCCCCAGCGCCGCGACCCGGGCGCACGCGTCCGCGGGGGAGCGGTGGCGCTGCTCGACCAGGTCGCGCAGGGCGTTGCGGTGCGCGGTGCGTTCCCAGGGCGTGGGGTGGGTGAGACGGGCGATGGTGAGGGCCATCGCGGTCCGCTCCAGCACGGTGACGTCCTCGGGCCCGAAGACCGGGGACGCGGCCGAGTCGGACGGGCCGGGGAGCATGGCCACCCGCCCCCAGCCCTCGCCCTGGTACTCCACCGGGGCCACGAGCCAGCCCTCGGGGCCGCGCAGAGCGGTGTGGTCGGCGGGCGGGGTGGCCCGGGAACGCCGTTCCCAGTCGGTGAGCGCGGCCTCCGTCGTACTGCCGGAGGGTTCGCAGACCATCGCCCGGTGGACCAGGTTCTCCAGCACGACCGTGTGCCCGCTCATCTCCGCCGCGGCGCGCAGCACGTCTTCGGGGCCGGCGCCGCGCAGGGTGAGGGCGGTGAACGCCTCGTGGACGCGCTGGGTCCTGCGCATCGCGTCCGCCTGGCTGCCGAGGATCAGCGTGTGGACGACCTGGGTCACCTCCAGGAAGTTGACGTCCTTGGCGAGGGTGACGAGAGGCAGGCCGCGTGACCGGCAGGCGTGGACCAGGGCGTCGGGCGGCCGGTGGTAGCGGCGGACGAGTTCGATGACGAGGGCCGCGGCACCGACGTCGGCCAGTTCGTCCACGTAGCGGCGTACACCGGCGGGGTCGTCGGGCAGCGGCATGCCGGTGGTGAGGACGAGTTCGCCGCCCTTGAGGAAGGAGGCCGGGTCCGTCAGTTCGGTGATGTGCACCCAGCGGACCGGACGGTCGGTGTGGTCCCGGCCGGTGACCACCCGCGGATCTCCACCGGCCAGGACGGGCAGCGCCAGCACGTCGGCCACGGTGAGCGGACGGCCTTCCGGTACCGGGGCTCTGCGCTGGTTCTCGCTCACGGTGCCTCCCTGCACCCGCCACTCTGACAAGCCGTGCTGACCTGCGCAAGGGCGCCGATCCGGCGTCCGTGGCACCGGCGACGGACGCGGTGGGGCCGCGTCGGTTGACACATCGTCCGGATGCCGGGCCCCGGCCGGACAGATCACGCGTTGTCCGGCCGTGGACCGCGGGCATGCTCGGGGAACCGCAGTACAACCGACGACCAGGCCGGGAGACGAGCATGACCGCACTGTCGCCGCACCTTCGCCAGGCCACGCCCGTGGTGGCCGTCCGGGGCGAGGGCGTCCACATCCATGGCGAGGACGGCCGCCGCTATCTGGACTTCACCGCCGGCATCGGAGTCACCAGCACCGGGCACTGCCACCCCAGGGTCGTGGCCGCCGCCCAGGAGCAGGTGGCCACGCTGGTCCACGGTCAGTACACGACCGTCATGCACCCGCCGCTGCGGCACCTCGTCGACAAGCTCGGCGAGGTGCTGCCGGCCGGTCTGGACAGTCTGTTCTTCACCAATTCCGGCAGCGAGGCGGTGGAGGCGGCGCTGCGCCTGGCCCGCCAGGCCACCGGCCGGCCCAACGTCCTGGTGTGCCACGGCGGATTCCACGGCCGTACCGTCGCCGCCGCCTCCATGACCACCTCCGGCACCCGCTTCCGGTCCGGCTTCTCACCGCTGATGAGCGGCGTGGTCGTCACCCCCTTCCCGACGGCCTACCGCTACGGCTGGGACGAGGAGACCGCCACCCGCTTCGCCCTCCGGGAGCTCGACTACACCCTCCAGACCATCTCCTCGCCGGCCGACACCGCCGCCGTCATCGTCGAGCCGGTACTCGGCGAGGGCGGGTACGTCCCCGCGACCCGCGCCTTCATGGAGGGCCTGCGGGAACGCGCGGACCGGCACGGTTTCCTGCTGATCCTGGACGAGGTGCAGACCGGCGTGGGCCGCACCGGCCGCTTCTGGGGCCACGAGCACTTCGGTGTCACCCCGGACATCCTCGTCACCGCCAAGGGCCTGGCCAGCGGATTCCCGCTGTCCGGGATCGCCGCGTCCGAGGAGTTGATGCGCAAGGCGTGGGCGGGCTCGCAGGGCGGCACGTACGGTGCCAACGCGGTGGCGTGCGCGGCGGCCTGCGCCACGCTCGACGTCGTACGCGACGAGAAGCTCGTGGAGAACGCCGAGGCCATGGGGGCGCGGCTGCGCCACGGGCTGGAGGCGGTGGCGGCCCGGACCCCGGCCGTCGGGGACGTGCGCGGGCTGGGGCTGATGCTGGGCAGCGAGTTCGTCACCGAGGACGGCGACCCGGACCCCGAGACCGCCGCCCGGGTCCAGCGGGCCGCCGTCGACGAGGGTCTGCTGTTGCTGCTCTGCGGGGCCTGGAACCAGGTGGTCCGGATGATCCCGGCACTGGTGATCGGCGAGTCGGACGTCGACGAGGGGCTCCGGGCGTGGACGGCCGCCGTCGAGGCGGGCACGTCGGGAGCGGCGGACCGATGAACACGGCGAGGAAGGACCCCATGACCGGCACACCGACCCAGCTGTTCGTCGGCGGCGCCTGGACGGACGCCGCGGACGGGGCCGTCATGCCCGTGGACGACCCCGCGACCGGCGAGATCCTCTGCCAGGTCGCCGACGCGGGCCCCAAGGATGCCCGCCTTGCCCAGGACGCGGCGCTCCAGGCGCAGGAGGAGTGGGCCCGTACGGCACCGCGGGAGCGCAGCGAGATCCTGCGCCGCGCCTACGAGATCATCCTCGACCGCACCGACGAGCTGGCCCACCTGATGACGGCCGAGATGGGCAAGCCGCTGACCGAGGCCAGGGGAGAGGTGGCGTACGCGGCGGAGTTCTTCCGCTGGTTCTCCGAGGAGGCCGTCCGCGTCGACGGCGGCCACGGCGTCCTCCCCGACGGACGCAACCGCATGCTGCTCTCCCGGCGCCCGGTCGGGCCCTGTCTGCTGATCACACCGTGGAACTTCCCGCTGGCCATGGGCACCCGCAAGATCGGCCCGGCGATCGCGGCCGGCTGCACGATGGTGCTCAAGCCCGCCCCGCAGACCCCGCTCTCCAGTCTGGCCCTGGCCGCCATCCTCAAGGAGGCGGGACTGCCGGACGGCGTACTGAACGTGATCACCACCTCCCGGGCGGGGGAGGTGTGCGAACCGCTTCTGCGCGGCGGGCGGATCCGCAAGCTG
This sequence comes from Streptomyces sp. BB1-1-1, assembly GCF_031597775.1. Classification (NCBI taxonomy): domain Bacteria; kingdom Bacillati; phylum Actinomycetota; class Actinomycetes; order Kitasatosporales; family Streptomycetaceae; genus Streptomyces; species Streptomyces sp. BB1-1-1. Next base: position 7,587,174 of record NZ_CP134203.1, read on the forward strand.
TCCTTCACCGGCTCCACGCAGGTCGGCCGGCTCCTGCTCGCCCAGTGCGCCGACACGGTCGTACGGGCCTCGATGGAGCTGGGCGGCAACGCGCCCTTCATCGTCCTCGACGACGCCGACCTGGACGTGGCCGTGGACGGCGCGATGATCGCCAAGATGCGCAACATGGGCGAGGCGTGCACCGCCGCCAACCGGTTCTTCGTCCACCGCTCGGTGGCCGGGGAGTTCGCGCGGCGCCTCGCCCGGCGGATGGAGGCGCTGGTGGTGGGCCCCGGCACCCGGGACGGGGTCGACGTCGGCCCGCTCATCGACGCCGCCGGGCGCGCCAAGGTCGAGGACCTGGTGTCCGACGCGGTGGAGCGCGGCGCGCGGGTCCTCTGCGGCGGCCGTACGCCCGAAGGGCCCGGCTGCTTCTACCCGCCCACGGTGCTCACCGACGTCAGCCCGGACAGCCGCCTGATGGGTACGGAGATCTTCGGCCCCGTGGCGGCGATCCTCACCTTCGACGACGAGGACGAGGTGGTACGCCGCGCCAACGACACCCCCTGGGGACTCGTCGGCTACGTCTTCACCGAGGGCCTCGACCGCGCCCTGCGCGTCAGCGAGCGCCTCGAGGTCGGCATGGTCGGCCTCAATACCGGGCTCGTCTCCAATCCGGCCGCGCCCTTCGGCGGCGTCAAGCAGTCCGGGCTCGGCCGGGAGGGCGGCACGGTGGGGATCGAGGAGTTCCTGGAGTACCAGTACATCGCGATGCCGACGGCACGGTGACCATCCGGGCTTTGCATGGCCATGCGTTGTCATGCATACTCTTCCTATGTCCAAGGTCCTCACCTCCCTTCCCACCGGCGAGCGCGTCGGTATCGCCTTCTCGGGCGGCCTCGACACCTCGGTCGCGGTCGCGTGGATGCGTGACAAGGGCGCCGTCCCCTGCACGTACACCGCCGACATCGGCCAGTACGACGAGCCCGACATCGCCTCGGTGCCCGACCGCGCCAAGACCTACGGCGCCGAGATCGCGCGCCTGGTCGACTGCCGGGCGGCGCTGGTCGAGGAGGGCCTGGCCGCGCTCACCTGCGGGGCGTTCCACATCCGCTCGGGCGGGCGGGCCTACTTCAACACCACGCCGCTGGGGCGTGCCGTCACCGGCACGCTCCTCGTCCGGGCGATGCTCGAGGACGACGTCCAGATCTGGGGCGACGGCTCCACGTTCAAGGGCAACGACATCGAGCGGTTCTACCGGTACGGCCTGCTCGCCAACCCCCAGCTGCGGATCTACAAGCCCTGGCTGGACGCCGACTTCGTGACCGAGCTGGGCGGCCGCAAGGAGATGTCGGAGTGGCTCCTCGCCCACGACCTCCCCTACCGGGACTCCACGGAGAAGGCGTACTCCACCGACGCCAACATCTGGGGCGCCACCCACGAGGCCAAGACGCTGGAGCACCTCGACACCGGCGTGGAGACCGTGGAGCCCATCATGGGCGTGCGGTTCTGGGACCCGTCGGTCGAGATCGCCGCCGAGGACGTCACGATCGGCTTCGACCAGGGCCGCCCGGTGACGGTCAACGGCAAGGAGTTCGCCTCCCCCGTCGACCTGGTGATGGAGGCCAACGCCATCGGCGGCCGCCACGGCATGGGCATGTCCGACCAGATCGAGAACCGGATCATCGAGGCCAAGAGCCGCGGCATCTACGAGGCGCCCGGCATGGCCCTGCTGCACGCGGCCTACGAGCGCCTCGTCAACGCGATCCACAACGAGGACACCCTCGCCCAGTACCACACCGAGGGGCGGCGGCTGGGCCGGCTGATGTACGAGGGCCGCTGGCTGGACCCGCAGTCGCTGATGATCCGGGAGTCGCTCCAGCGCTGGGTCGGCTCGGCCGTCACCGGCGAGGTCACGCTGCGGCTGCGGCGCGGTGAGGACTACTCGATCCTCGACACCACGGGCCCGGCGTTCAGCTACCACCCGGACAAGCTGTCGATGGAGCGCACCGAGGACTCCGCGTTCGGCCCGGTGGACCGGATCGGCCAGCTCACCATGCGCAACCTCGACATCGCCGACTCCCGCGCCAAGCTGGAGCAGTACGCCGGGCTGGGCCTCATCGGCACCGCCAACCCCGCCATCGGTGCCGCCCAGGCCGCCTCGACCGGGCTGATCGGCGCCATGCCGGAGGGCGGCGCGCAGGCCATCGCCTCCCGCGGCGAGGTCTCCGGCGACGACGAGCTGCTGGACCGCGCCGCCATGGAGTTCGGCACGGACTGATCCGTCCCCCCGGGGACCCCTCACCGGCAAGGGCCGGCTCGACACCTACGGGTGTCGAGCCGGCCCTTCTGTTTCTCGTCCCGGTGCATGACTTGCGTGCGCGATGAGGTTCGAACGGCCCCTTCTTGCCCCGACGGCCACTACTTCCCAGTTCAAGGTAAACGCAAGGGATCTGCAAGCGGCGCAAGCTGTTTACGTGCCAAATCACGTCACAGTGAGGACCGTTGACAAACAGGTGACGCGATAGAAATCTAATGGCGCACTTTCCGCAAAGAATCGACTGTCCTGCTCAATTGGCGCGCATGGTCGGTGCTTCCCCTCCCCGTCGACCTGTCGCACTCCCCGACTCCCCACGGAACAGAGGACCCCCATGAGATGGAGATCCCTCGGCCGACGGTCGCTGACGGGCACCGTCGTGGCCGGGCTGATGACGGTCGGGCTGCTCCCGCTGCCCTTCGCGGCCGGCGCGCACGCCGCGACGGCCGCCGCCGACGTCAACCTCGCCCTCGGCCGTCCGGCCACGGCGGGCGGCTCGCACGGCGCGTACCCGGCCGGCAACACCACCGACGGCACCCAGGCGTCCTACTGGGAGGGCCCGGCCGGCTCCTTCCCCCAGTGGGTGCAGGTCGACCTCGGCGAGGCCCGCGACGTCGAACGGGTGGTCCTGAAACTGCCCGCCGGCTGGGAGAGCCGCAGCCAGACCCTCTCCCTCCAGGGCAGCACCGACGGCTCCACCTTCAGCGCCCTCGCCGGCTCCGCCGCACGGGCGTTCAGCCCGGACCGGACCAACACCGTCGCCGTCGACCTCACCTCCCCCTCCGACGCCCGCTACGTCCGCGTCCACGTCACCGGCAACACCGGCTGGAACGCCGCACAGCTGGCCGAACTGGAGGTGTACGGCGAGGAAGTGGTCACCGAGCCGCCCCCCACCGGCACCAACCTGGCCCGCAACAAGCCGGTCGAGGCCACCTCGTCGGTGCACTCCTACGTCGCGGCCAACGCCACCGACGACTCCACCTCCACCTACTGGGAAGCGGCCGGCCACCCCGCCGACCTCACCGTGCGGCTCGGCGCCGACGCGGACATCAGCGCCGTGGTCGCCAAGCTCGACCCGGACCCCGTCTGGGCCGCCCGGACCCAGAGCATCCAGGTGCTCGGCCGTGCGCAGGGCCAGAGCGACTTCACCTCGCTGCGCGCCCGCGCCGACTACTCCTTCAGTCCGGGCAAGGACAACACGGTGACCGTCCCGGTCACCGGCCGCGTGTCCGACGTACGGCTCAGGTTCTTCTCCAACACCGGCGCGCCCGGCGGCCAGGTCGCCGAGTTCCAGGTCGTCGGCACCGCCGCGCCCGCGCCCGACCTGACCGTCACCGGCCTCGACTGGTCACCCGCGGACCCCTCCGAGCGGGACGAGGTCACCGTGAACGCCACGGTCCGCAACGCCGGCACCGCGCGTTCGGCCGCGACGACCGCGGACGTCACCGTGGAGGGAACGGCCGCCGGCAGCGCGGAGATACCCGCGCTCGACCCCGGTGAGTCCGCCGAGGTCGCCGTCGCCACCGGCACCCACGCGGCCGGCGACTACGCGGTCGCCGCGGTGGCCGACCCGCGCGACACGGTCGCCGAACTGGACGACTCCAACAACAGCCGCACCGCCTCCGACCGGCTGGTCGTCGACCGCGCCCCCGGACCCGACCTGGAGGTGCGCTCCATCACCACCAACCCGGCCAACCCGGCCGTGGGCGCGAAGGTCTCCTTCACCGTCGCCGTGCACAACCGCGGCACGAGCGCCGTCGAGGCCGGCTCGGTAACCCGGCTCCAGGCCGGCACCACCACCCTGAACGGGACGACCGGCGAGGTGGCCGCCGGTGCCACGGTGAACGTGCCGATCAGCGGCACCTGGACGGCGGCAAGTGGTGGCGTCACCCTCAGCGCGACCGCCGACGCGACCGGCGTCGTCACCGAGACCAACGAGAACAACAACGTGCTCGCCAAGTCCCTCGTCGTCGGACGCGGCGCCGCCGTGCCGTACACCGAGTACGAGGCGGAGGACGGCCGTCACAACGGCACCCTGCTCACCACCGACGCCAAGCGCACCTTCGGGCACACCAACTTCGGCACCGAGTCGTCCGGCCGCAAGTCCGTCCGGCTCGACTCGACCGGTGAGTACGTCGAGTTCACCTCCACCACACCCACCAACTCCATCGTGGTGCGCAATTCCGTCCCCGACGCCCCCGGCGGCGGGGGAGCGGAGGCCACGATCAGCCTCTACGCCGACGGCGACTTCGTGCAGAAGCTGACCTTGTCGTCCAAGCACAGCTGGTTGTACGGCAACACCGACGACCCCGAGGGCCTCACCAACCGGCCCGGCGGCGACGCGCGGCGGCTGTTCGACGAGTCCCACGCGCTGCTGGACCGGACCTTCCCGCAGGGCACCGAGTTCCGCCTCCAGCGCGACGCCGGCGACTCGGCCGCCTTCCACGTCATCGACCTGATCGACCTGGAGCAGGTCGCGCCCCCGGCGCCCAAGCCGGCGAACTGCACCTCGATCACCGAGTACGGGGCCGTCCCCGGCGACGGACTCGACGACACCGACGCCATCCAGCGCGCCGTCACCGCCGACCAGGAGGGCGTGATCCCCTGCGTGTGGATCCCGGCCGGGCAGTGGCGCCAGGAGCAGAAGATCCTCACCGACGACCCGCAGAACCGCGGCCAGCACAACCAGGTCGGCATCCGCGACGTCACCATCCGCGGCGCGGGCATGTGGCACTCCCAGCTCCACACCCTGACCCCGCCGCACGAGGCCGGCGGCATCAACCACCCGCACGAGGGCAACTTCGGCTTCGACATCGACGACAACACCCAGATCTCCGACATCGCCATCTTCGGCTCCGGCACCATCCGCGGCGGTGACGGCAACCACGAGGGCGGCGTCGGCCTCAACGGCCGCTTCGGCGAGGACACCAAGATCAGCAACGTCTGGATCGAGCACGCCAACGTCGGCGTCTGGGCCGGCCGCGACTACGCGAACATCCCCGAGCTGTGGGGGCCCGGTGACGGCCTGGAGTTCACCGGCATGCGCATCCGCAACACCTACGCCGACGGCATCAACTTCGCCAACGGCACCCGCAACTCCACGGTCTACAACTCCTCCTTCCGCAACACCGGCGACGACTCGCTCGCGGTGTGGGCCAGCAAGTACGTGAAGGACACCTCCGTGGACGTCGGCCACGACAACCACTTCCGCAACAACACGATCCAGCTCCCGTGGCGGGCCAACGGCATCGCGGTCTACGGCGGTTACGGCAACACCATCGAGAACAACGTCATCTCCGACACGATGAACTACCCCGGCATCATGCTCGCCACCGACCACGACCCCCTGCCCTTCTCCGGGCAGACCCTCATCGCGGGCAACGCCCTGCACCGGACGGGCGGCGCGTTCTGGAACGAGGACCAGGAGTTCGGGGCCATCACCCTCTTCGCGCAGGGGCAGGACATCCCCGGCGTGACCATCCGGGACACCGACATCCTCGACTCGACCTATGACGGCATCCAGTTCAAGACGGGAGGCGGTGCGATGCCGGACGTGAAGATCCAGAACGTCCGCATCGACAAGTCCAACAACGGATCGGGCATCCTCGCGATGGGCGGCGCCCGAGGCAGCGCCACCCTGACCGACGTCACGATCACCAACTCGGCCGAGGAGGACGTGACGATCGAACCGGGATCCCAGTTCAAGATCAACCGGTGAGATCAGCCGGCGGTCCAGCCCGGGACCGTCGGCAGCACCCGCTCGGCGACGCGGAGCACCATCGCGTCGTCGGGCGGCATGCCGTCCTCGCGCCAGACGGAGAGCTCGTAGGAGCCGCCGCTGTCCTTCGCGTCCCGGGCCACCAACAGGCTGCGGGCGATGCCGCCCGGGCCGGCGTCCGCCCCGTCGCCGCCGAAGGAGATGGGGATGGTCCGGTTCGAGTAGAGGGCCGCCGCGCGTCCCAGGACCTTCTTCGCCTGCGCGGTCTCTCCCAGGAGTTCGGCCGTCCCGGCCACCGAGACATCGTCGTAGGACGCCGACAGCTTCACCGTGTAGGTCTCGAACCTGACGGTCGCCTCGGGTGTCGGGATCTTCCTGCCGTCGGCGAGTTCGGTCGGCTCGTCGTTGCCGTAGGCGTTCTGCGCCGGCTCCTCGGGCGTTCCCAGAAGCGCCGGCAGGTCCGGACGGTTCAGCGCCGTGCACAGCCGCATTCCGGACACGCGCTTCGACGGCGGGGCGTCGTCCGTGGCCGAGCAGGTGGCCGGCCCCCGTTTCCCGGAGCTCTGCGCGTCGGCCCGGGCGATGGTCCACATGCCGCCCGCCAGCGCACCGACCAGTACCACCGCGGTGATCGCCTGGGCCGCCGCGCTCATGCCCTTCTCGGGTCTCGCGGAATCGTCCGTCATGTCCCTTGCCCCCCGTCTGACGTGCGCGTTCCTTGCGCGTCGCGGAGCCTATCCGGTGATCGTCCGACGGGGAAGCGCGAATCGTCCGCAAGGCGTTCGGCGTTGAGTTCCGCGACCGCGCCGAGCGCGTCGCCGATCGTCGCGTAGTCCACCGCGATGAAGTTGACCGGTCTGCCGCGCTGCCGCTCACAGGTGTGCGCCCGCTCCAGCACCCGCTGCCGGGAGTTGACGAGCCCGGCGTCCAGCCGCAGCCCGCCGCCGGCCGTGACGAAGTGGTTGAGCAGGAACAGCCGCTTGTCGGCGCCGCCCCGGTTCGGCAGGCAGGACATCTCGTCCGGGCTGCGGAACGCGAACGGCGTCTCCATGCCGTACCGGTAGAGGTTCCGGTACCACGGCGCGGGCCCGTCGGCCTTCTCCGCGAAGACGACCAGGCGCCGGCCGCTGTCGATCATGTCGCCCAGCTTCGGCCACGGCCGGTCCGGGTCCGCGTCCGGCTCGAACAGCAGGTCGGACAGGCCGGCCTGCCGGAAGGCGCTCTGGGTCGCCACGGAGTCGACGCCGTCCTGGAGGATCAGGGTGACGACCTCCGTGGGGTTCGCGCGCAGCCAGTCGCCGATCTGGCGCAGTGTGGGTGTCAGTTCGAGAGCCCCGGCGCCGCACACCGAGTGGCACAGCCACATCCCGGGGTGGGGCGGGTTCACCCGCTCCAGGATCGAGGTGAGCCGGCGGCGCAGGGCCGGGGAGAAGTCCGAGGTGCTCAGCCGTTCCGCGACCTCCTCGGGCCGCTCCCAGCGGTGGGTGTCGAGGAGCAGGACCCGTACCCCGGCGTTGAGCTGACCGACGATGTCCGGGTCCTGGAGGGGGCCGATGAACCGGTCCGCCGTCGTGGCCATCGCGTTGTGCGACGCGAGCTGGGCGATCTCGTCGTAGCGGGCGTCGCACAGCTCGGCGCTGCCCTGGCAGATGCGCGGTGAGGAGCCGGTGATCGCCACCGGCGCCAGCATCGTGCCCACGAGCGCGCACGCCGTGACGGCGAAGGTCAGGGTGGGGCCGTGTCGCGGATCGGTGAGCACCGGCACGCCGGGCCTGGTCTGCCAGACCCAGCCGACGGTGATCAGCAGGGCGCCGGCGGCGAGCAGGATCACCGCGACTACGGTCGCGCTGGTCAGGAGCTGGTCGACGGCGGTGGCCTGGATGTCGCCGAGGAGATCCGCAGCCGACGGGGGCCACGCCTCGGGCGTGTCGAACAGCGCGTCCCCCGGTGTGAGACGCAGCAGGAGCACCGACAGCGCCATCACTGAGGCGGCGGCGGCCGGCACCCAGCCGAGTGGCATCAGCCGGCGCTTGGTGGGGGACGGCGTGAGGAACCACAGCAGGGTGAGCGCGGCGGCGCAGAGCACGGCCGCCGCCGGTTCCACCACCTCCTGGAAGAGACGGGTGATGGAACGTGCGCGGTCCACCGGGGCCAGCGCCTCGTGCGAGGGATCGAGGTCGACGCTGATGACCCAGGCGCCCCTGCCCGCGTCCCGCAGCAGCTCCGCGGCGGCTGCCCGGACCTGGTCCGTCAGCGCGACCGGCGCGACCGCGGCCAGTGCCGCCGCCACGTCACCCCGTTCCAGTGCCGTCTGCACCGTGGGTCTGGTGACGGCGCGCGCGTCCGACGGCACCAGTCGCATCAGCGCGTCCGTGGCCGCGACCGCCTGGCCGTGGGAGAGCGGCAGCGACGGCAGGCCCTCCAGCGGCGCCTCACCGGCCACCACCTGCGCCGCCAGTTCGGACAGGCGCTGCACGAAGGCCTGGAAGTCCGGTTCGGACCGTTGCTGCAGGGCGGCGACGGCGTCACCGAAGTAGGCCCGGCTGAGCCGTTCGACGTTCGCGACGACGGGCTCCAGGTCCACCGTGACGCGAAGCCGGTCGCGGTTCCCCTCCAGGTACTGGATCACCTCGGCGATCTGCCGGTCACCCATGGCCCGAAGGGTCTCCGGAGGAATCACGACCTTGAGGTTCGAGGTGATGGTCGACTGCGGAACGGGCAGTCGGTCCAGCAGTTCCCGGGCCAGTGGCGTACTGCCCGGGTCGACCAGCACCTCGTCGTAGAACCGCTGGTAGGCCCGCTCGTCCTCCAGCACCTGGCCGTAGAACTTCGGATCGAGCACGGTGCTGCGTACGACGGCGGCCGCGGCCAGGACGGTCAGGCTCAGCACCGCGACGCACCAGACCAGCACCTCGACCCAGGGCGAGCGCCGAACCAGTGCGTTCATGGCCCCATTCTCGTTTCGGCCGACCGTCGTGCGACACGGCGTCCGAGTGGCGAACGCCATCACACTCATGCCCCGGCCCGGTCGGCCGATGCCGGTCAGCCCCCGCTCAGGGCTTCCGCCACGGCGACGCTCGGCTGGGGGTGTACGCAGTGCCAGCGATGTCCGCCGGGACCGTCCGTCGCCGCCGGGAAGGCGGCGGCGCACGCGTCGTCCGCCTTCCAGCAGCGGGTGCGGAACGGGCAGCCGGAGGGCGGGTTGGTGGCCGACGGCACCGGCCCGTGCAGGACGATCCGCTCGGGGCGTTCCAGCAGGCTCGGCGTGGCGGAGAGCAGCGCCTCGGTGTACGGGTGGCGCGAGGCGCCGGAGACCTCGGCGGCCCCGCCCTCCTCGACGACGCGGCCCAGGTACAGCACCGCGATACGGTCCGCCAGATAGCGCACCGTCTGCACGTCGTGGGAGATGAACACCATGCCCAGACCGAGGCGGGCGCGCAGGTCCACCAGCAGGTTGAGGATCTGGGCGCGCACCGACACGTCCAGCGCGCTGGTCGGTTCGTCGGCGACGATCAGCTCCGGTTCCAGGGCGAGGGCGCGGGCGATGGCCACGCGCTGGCGCTGACCGCCCGACAACTGCCCGGGCAGCGCCTCCATGGTGTGGCCGGGGAGGCCGACCAGGTCGAGGAGTTCCTCGACGCGCCGCTCCCGCTCGGCGCGGGTGCCGCGGCGGTGCACGTCCAGCGGGTCGCGCAGGATCTGGCGGACGGACAGCCGGGGGTTCAGCGCGGTGGAGGCGTCCTGGAAGATCACGCCGACGGCGGAACCGAACTCGGTACGGCGCTCGGCGGCGCTCATCCGCCACAGGTCCCGGCCCCGGAAGCGCACCTGTCCCTCGGTGGGGCGCTGGAGTCCGGTGACCACGCGGGCCAGCGTCGACTTGCCGCAGCCCGACTCACCGACCAGGCCGAGGATCTCCCCGCGCCGGACCTCCAGGGAGGCGTCGGTGAGGGCGTGCACCGCGTCCCGGCGCAGGATCCCGCCGCTGCGGGCCCTGTGCCGTACGTGGATGTGGTCGAGCCGGACGAGGGGGTCCATGGCGGTGTCCTTCTGCGCGGTCATCGGGCGCTCTCCAGCGACTTGGCCGACCGCTTCTCGGGCGCCGGGTGGTGGCAGGCGAAGAGGTGGTCCTGCCCGGCGTCGCGGTCGGTGGCGGGCGGCGGGGTCGTGGCGCACAGCTCGGTGGCGGCGGCACAGCGGGACGCGAACCGGCAGCCGGGACCGAACGCCCTGGGCGCCGGCACGACGCCGCGGATCTGGTGCAGCCGCTCGGCACCAGACTCCAGCGAGACCACCGAGCCGAGCAGCCCGCGGCTGTAGTGGTGCGCCGGGTCGGTCAGCAGCGCGCGGGTGGCGCCGGCCTCGGCGACCTGACCGGCGTACATCACCGCGACCCGGTGGGCGAGGTCGCCGACCAGGGCCAGGTCGTGGGAGACGAGGACCATCGCGAAGCCGAGTTCGTCGCGCAGTTGGACCAGTAGTTCGACGACCTGGGCCTGCACGGTGACGTCGAGCGCCGTCGTCGGCTCGTCGGCGATGAGCAGCCGCGGGCTGCGGGAGAGCGCCATGGCGATCAGCACCCGCTGGCGCTGGCCGCCGGACAGCTCGTGCGGGTAGCTGCGCAGGGTGCGTTCGGGGGACAGGCCGACCAGTTCGAGCAGTTCGGCGGGGGTCCGGGTGCCGCCGCGGGAGGTGAGCCAGGTCAGCTGGGTGCCGATCAGCACGGACGGGTTGAGGGACGACATGGCGTCCTGGTAGACCATGGCGATCTCCGGGCCCATCAGCGCCCGGCGCTCCTTCGGCGACATCGTCAGGAGGTCGCGGCCCCGGTAGCGGATCTCGCCCTCGGCCTCGGCGTTGCGGGCCAGCAGGCCCATGACCGCCAGACTGGTGATCGACTTGCCGCAGCCCGACTCGCCGACCAGACCGAGGGTCTCGCCCTCGCGGACGGTGAAGGAGATGCCGTCGACGACGCGGGTGTCGCCGTAGCGGTCGGGGAACCGGATGGACAGGTCGCGCACGACGAGCAGTTCGGCGGCGTCCTTCCGCAGCGGCGGCACGGCGGGCTCCGTGGCCGCGAGCCGTGCGGCGAGCCGGGCGAGCGCGGCGTCCACGTCGGCGGTGTCGGCGTCGGGTGCGGCGACGGCCTGCTCGTCGGATTCGGAGTCGGTGCCACCGGCACGGGACCTGTCCGGAGAGGCGGCGGCGTCCGTCATGCCCTCGGACAGGACGTTCAGCGCGAGCACCGTGATCAGCACGCACAGGCCGGGGAAGAGGGTCGCCCACCAGCCGCCCGAGAGCAGGATCTGCCGGCCGTAGGCCAGGACGCTGCCCCAGCTGGGGTCGGGGTCCTGCACACCGGCGCCGATGAAGGACAGGCTCGCCTCGAAGATGATGGAGTCGGCGACCATGACGGTCGCGAACACCAGGACCGGGGCCGCGCAGTTGATGGCGACGTGCCGGGCCACGATGTAACCGCGGCGGGCGCCGATGACCCGCTCCGCGGCGACGTAGTCCTCGCCGTACTGCTCCAGCACGTTGGCCCGTACGACCCGGGCGAGCGAGGGCGAGTAGACGAAGGCGATGGTGAAGATGATGACCGGGACGCTGGGCCCGAAGACGGCGACGAGCACGGCGGCCAGCGCGATCGGCGGGAACGACATCACGATGTCGAGCGTGCGCATCACCGACTCGTCGGCGAGCCTGCGCGAGGTGGCCGCCAGCGCGCCCAGGGCCGAACCGAGGACGAGGGCGAGGAGGGTCGCGCCGAGACCGATGACCAGGGAGTAGCGGGCGCCGTGCACGACCCGCGCGAACACGTCGCGGCCGGCCCGGTCGGTGCCGAACCAGTGGTCGGCGCCCGGCGCCTGGGCGGGTATGCCGGTGGCCAGGGGGTCCTGGGTGAGCAGCGGGGCGAACACCGCGCCCAGCACGACCACCAGCAGGATTCCCAGGGCGATCCGGGAGGGCACCGGCAGGCGGCGCAGGCGGGCGCCGGGCTGGGACAGCCGCGCGGCGAGGGAGCTTGGGGCGAACATCACACCGTCCTGATGCGCGGGTTGACGAGCAGGTAGAGCAGGTCGACGACGACGTTGACCACGAGGAAGGCGATCGCGATGGTGAGTACGGTGCCCTGGACGAGCCCGACGTCGCCGCCGTTGACGCCTTCGAGGATCAGCTTGCCCATGCCGGGCAGGTCGAAGATCGCCTCGATGACGACGGCGCCGCTGAGCATGTAGCCGACCTTGACGCCGAGCACGGTCAGCGGGGTGACCAGGGCGTTGCGCAGCACCGACCGGATGATCAGGGACGGCGGCAGGCCGCTGCCGCGGGCGGTGCGCACGTAGTCGCGGTCGAGTTCGGTGACCATCGAGGTGCGGATCAGGCGGGCCAGCGAGGAGGCGACGGGCAGGGCGAGGGACAGCGCGGGCAGCGTCATGCTCTCGAGCCAGCCGGAGAAGGAGTCGGCCGGGTTGACGTAGCCGCCGGTCGGGAAGAGCGGCATGTTGAGCGAGAACTGCTGGATGAGCAGCACGCCGACCCAGAACGACGGCAGGGCGATCCCGGCCATCGACAGCACCCGGAAGATCTGGTCCGGCCAGCGGTCCCGGTAGACGGCGCTGAGGACGCCGAAGAGCAGGGCCAGCACGACGGCCAGCGCGAGGCCGAGCAGGGTCAGCTGCAGCGTGAGCGGGAACGCGGTGGCGATCCGGTCGGTGACGGGCTGGCTGGGCGACATCGTGACACCCAGGTCCCCTCGCAGCAGATCGCCCAGGAAGGCGAAGTAGCGCACGGGCAGGGGGTCGTCGAGCCCGTTGGCCTCGGCGAACGCGGCTCGCGCCTCGGGGCTCGCCGAGTCGCCGAGCGCGTTGTACGCGGGGTCGGTCGGCGAGAACTGCAGGACGACGAAGACCAGCAGCGCGATGCCGAGGACCATCACCGGCATCATCGCGACGCGGCGCAGCGCGAGCCGGAGGAATGCAACCATCGTGAGGTTCCTAGAGATTGGGGCGGGGCCGCCGCCGCCCGTGGTGGCGCGGCGGCGGCACGGGCGGCCCGGGCGTGCGGGTCGGGGTGTGCCGTTCGGACCGGGCCGGCTCCGGCGGGATCCGAACGACACCCCCTAGGCCCGGCCGACGTCGATGAAGGACAGCCCGGTGGTGGGCAGCGGCTTGAAGCCCGTCAGTGTCCCGTCCCGCCATGCGGTGGGCAGCTTGCGGTGCAGCACCGGATACAGGGCGGCCTCGTCGGCGACGAGGTCGGTGACCTGGCTCCACAGGTCCTTGCGCTTCGTCGCGTCGGCCTCCGCGGCGGCCCTGTCGAGCAGCGACCTGGTCTGCTTGTAGGCCGCGGAGCCCTTCCAGCCGTAGCGGTTCTCCGGCCAGAAGCCGTAGTAGAACCAGCGCAGCAGCAGGTCGGCGTCGTTGCCGAAGACGGACGGGTCGCCCGGCGCGACGAGGGCGTCGAAGCGGCCCTCGTCGATCTTGGCGTACTGGGCGGGGGACTGGGCGATGTCGAGCTCGGCGTCGACCCCGATCGCCGCCCAGCTCTCCTTGATCAGGGGCGCGATGTCCTTGACCCAGCCGTTGTCGGTGAGCAGCAGCGTGAAGGAGAGCTTGCCCGCGCCCGCCTCGGCGAGCAGCTCCCTGGCCTTGGCCACGTCGTGCTCGTAGACGGTGGCGGCCTTCTGGTAGTCGGGGTGCGTGGCCGGCACGTATCCGGTGGCGGCCTCGGCGTTGCCCAGCAGCGCCGTGGAGATGATCTTCTCGGTGTCGAGCGCGTAGCGCAGGGCCTGCCGCACCCGCTTGTCCTCGAAACGCTTGTCGGCGCAGTTGAACATGAGGAAGAGCAGCCCGAAGGACTGGACGGACTCCACCTTGTCCTTGCCGCCGATGCCCTCGACGTCGATGTAGGGCACGTCCTCGATGGCCTGGACCCGGCCGGACTTGAGCGCGCTGACCCGCGCGGACGGGTCGGACATGAGACGCCAGATCATCTTCCTGGCCTTGGCCGGGTGCGGGCCGTTGTACTTGTCGTACGCCTCCATGACGATCTTGTCCTCGCGGACCGCCGACACGAACCGGTACGGGCCCGAGCCGACGGGCTTGGCGTCGAAGGCCTTGGCGTCGGCGCCGGCGATCTTCTTCGGCACGATCCGTACCACCGATATGCGGGACGGGAAGAGCGCGAAGGCGTGCTTCAGCTGGAACTCGACGGTCGACGCGTCGACCGCGGTGACCTTGTCGATGAACGGGACGAACTGCGCCATCAGCGAGGCGTTCTTCTCGTCCAGGACACGCTCGAAGCTGAACACCACGTCGTCCGCGGTGACCGCCGAGCCGTCGTGGAACGTCGCCCCCTCGCGCAGGGTGGCCCGGTAGGTGGTCGCGTTGATCTTCTTGGGCATCTCGGTGGCCAGCGTCGGCCGCGCCACGAGCGTGGCCGGGTCGAGGTCCACCAAGCCCTCGAAGATGTGCATGTTCGCCGCGTACGGGGTGGCGCCCGAGGTGATCATCGGGTCGAAGCCCGTGGAGAGCGGGTAGGAGAGCCCGGCCTCGATGGTGTCGCCGCCACTGCCCGAGTCGCCGGTACCGTCTCCGCTGGAGGCCGGGCCCCCGCAGGCCGACAGGCCGGCGGTGATCGCGGTCGCCACACCGATGGCACTGGTGTATCTCATGAAGGTGCGGCGATCGACGCCGGCTGCACTGCGCGCGGACAAGGAGTCCTCCAGGCGGGAGATGAGATGGTCGAGCGGTGGGGGAGGCGAGTGTGGTCGGCGCCTCACCGACGGCGCATCAGACGTCTGATGTCTGATGCTTGATAACGTGGGAACGTAGCTGGGCAAATGAGAGGGGTCAAGAGGTGGCGGTGGGGCAAAGGGCGGTTCGGCATACGGTGCCGGAGCCCAAAGCGGCACGACAACCGTTGCGGCAGGAGGTCGTGGACGGAATCAAGGCCTACATCCTGCGCAACGAACTGCGCCCTGGAGACCCCTTGCCGACCGAGCCCGCCCTGTGCGAGGCGCTCGGCGCGAGCCGCTCCAGTGTGCGGGAGGCGATCAGAATCCTCACCGCGCTCGACATCGTCGAGGTGCGGCACGGACACGGCACCTATGTCGGGCGGCTGAGCCTGTCGGCCCTGGTGGAGAGCCTGACCTTCCGCGGTCTGCTCAGCCCCGACGACGACTTCCAGGTGCTGTCCGACCTCATCGAGGTGCGCGAGCTGTTCGAGCGCGGCATGGCCGACCGGCTCGTCTCGTCCCTCGACGAGGAGCAGATCGGCCGCCTCGGAGCGCTCGTCGACGAGATGCGCAGAGCCGGTGCCGGGGAAGGTCACGGCTTCGTCGAGGCCGACCGCGCCTTCCACACCCTGCTCCTCGCCCCGCTCGGCAACGACCTCATCGGTCAGCTCTCCACGGCGTTCTGGGACGTCTACGTCATCGTCGCGCCGCACCTCGACGTCTTCACGCACGAGCACGAGGCGGCCACCATCGCCAATCACCAGCGCATCGTGGACGCCGTACGGGACCGGGACCCGGTCGAGTTCGCGGCGGCACTGGCCGAGCACTACGCACCGGTGCGGCAGCGGATCGCGGAGGCCCGCGCCCGCCGCTGACCGGCTTCCCGACGACCGCACAGGCGCCTCCACCGCGGGGCGCCTGTGTCGCGCGCGGGGAGGCCGGCACCCCATCGGGGTGACGCGGGCGCCCACTTGACGGCCGTCGTCAGGATCTCTAGTGTCCCAGGACAACAGACATCAGACGTCTGCTCTTGACGTCCGGGAGTCGGCTCGTCCGCTTCCCTTCCCCCTCTCCGCGCTGCGCCGCGCGCACGCCTCACCGACCGGGGCCCCTTCATGCCACTGACGGACCTCCCGCTCGCCCAGTGCCTCGCACTGCGGCCCGACCTCGACGAGCCCGCCGACCTCGTCGCCTTCTGGGACCGGACACTGCGGGAGGCCGACTCCCACGCGACGGCCCCCGTCTTCACGCCCGTGGAGACGGGCCTGACCCAGGTGACGACCTACGACGCGACCGTGTCCGGGTTCGCCGGCGAGCCCGTCCGGGGCTGGCTCCACCTGCCCGCCGGCGTGAGCGGTCCGCTCGGCTGCGTCGTGGAGTTCCTCGGCTACGGGCGCGGGCGCGGCCTGCCGCACGAGCAGGTGCTCTGGGCCGACGCGGGCTACGCGCACTTCATCATGGACACGCGCGGCCAGGGCTGGTCCACCGCCGGCGGGGACACCCCCGACACCGCCGCCCTGAACGGCACCGTGCCCGGCTTCCTGACCCGCGGCGTCGAGAGCCCCCACGACCACTACTACCGGCGGTTGTTCACCGACGCCGTGCGCTGTGTGGAGGCCGTCCGCGAACACCCGGCGGTCGATCGGGACAGGATCGTCGTCACCGGCGTCAGCCAGGGCGGCGGCGTCGCGCTCGCCGTCGCCGGACTCGTGCCGGGCCTGGCGGGCGTGATGCCCGACGTCCCGTTCCTGTGCGACATCCGGCGCGGGGCGAGCATCGCCGCCCGGCCGCCGTACACGGAGATCGCCGAATACCTGCGCCTGCACCGCGATCGCACCGAGACCGTCTTCACCACCCTGTCCTACGTCGACGCGGCCCTGCTGGCCGCCCGGGCCACTGCTCCGGCCCTCTTCTCCATCGCCATGATGGACGAGGTCTGCCCGCCCTCCACGTGCTTCGCGGCCTACCACCGCTACGGCGGCCGCAAGGACCTGCGCGTCTACGAGTTCAACGGCCACGAGGGCGGCGGCGGCCACCACCGGCGCGAACAACTCGCCTGGGTACGGGAGTCGCTCTCCGCGCCCCGCTCCGCGGCTCCCACCGATCTCTCCGCCCTGTACGACCCCCGGCTCGCCTGACCCCTCACCCGAGAAGAGGCCTGTTCATGCAGCGAAGAGTCTCCCTGGCCGTCGGCACCGTCTCCCTGGTCGTCCTGGGTGCCACCGTCCCCGCCGCGCACGGCGCCCCCGAGGCGACGCCCGCCGCCACCGCCGGCACCCTCACCTCGCAGGACATCGCCACCGCGGGCACCGGCTCCCCCTACTACCGCATCCCCGCCCTCACCAGAACCACCAAGGGCACCCTGATCGCCGCCTACGACGCCCGCCCCACCCTCGGCGACCTGCCGGGCAACCTCGGCGTCGTCCTGCGGCGCAGCACCGACGGCGGCACCACCTGGCAGCCCCAGCAGGTGGTGCGCAGGGAAGCCGCGCCGAAGGGCTTCGGCGACCCCAGCCTCCTCGTCGACCGGGAGACCGGACGGATCTTCGTCTTCTACGCGGCCTCCGTGAACCAGGGCTTCTTCGGCTCGGCGACCGGCAACGACGAGAGCGACCCCGACGTCCTCCAGGCCGACTACAGCTACTCCGACGACGACGGCCTGACCTGGAAACACGAGCGGATCACCGCCGAGATCAAGAACCCGGCCTGGGCCGGCATGTTCGCCGCCTCCGGAGAGGGCATCCAACTGCGGCACGGAACCTACAAGGGCCGCCTGGTCCAGCAGTACGCCATCCGCCACAACGGCGCCAACTACGCGGTCAGCGCCTACAGCGACGACCACGGCGCCACCTGGAAGACGGGCACCCCGGTGGGACCCGGCGGCGACGAGAACAAGACCGTCGAGCTGTCCGACGGCCGCGTCATGCTCAACAACCGCTCCAAGCCGTACCGCACGGTCGCGTACTCCACCGACGGCGGCGTCACCTACACCCCCTTCCAGCAGGACGGGGAACTGCCGGACCCCGCCAACAACGGCTCCATCGCGCGCTTCGCACCGGACGTCGCCGCCTCCCACCCGCGGTCCTCCTGGCTGCTGTTCAGCAACACCGCGACCACCGGCAGCCGCAGCAACCTCACCGTCCGCCTCTCCTGCGACAACGGGCAGAACTGGCCCATCCGCAAGACCGTCGAGGCCGGTTCCGCCGCCTACTCCACGCTCACCCCGCTCGACGACGGCACCGGCGCCAACTCCCGCGTGGGCCTGCTGTGGGAGCGCGCCGACTACCGGCACATCACCTACTCCTCCTTCGACCTCAAGTGGCTCGGCGGAGTCTGCGCGCCCGTCACCGTCACCCCGCCCACCGCCCTGCCCGCCGGGCAGACCACCGACGTGGCCGTCCGCGTCGTCAGCCAGAACGACGTGGGTCTGCCCGCCGGCACGGTCTCCCTCAAGCTCCCGCAGGGCTGGAGCGCCCCGAGCGTCACCATGCCGGCGCTCCAGCCCGGCCAGGGCGCCAACGTCCAGATCCCCGTCACCGTGCCCGCGAACGCCACCGCGGGCGGCGTGGCGAGCACCGCGACCTACCGGGTCCGCGGCTCCCAGCACTCCTACGGCGACACGACGCTCAACGTCACCGCGCCGTAGCCCGGCCCGGGCCGCCCGCACGCCCGCCCCGCGACACGGCGGCGGGCGGCCCGTTCCACCCCGTACCACCACTCGCACAGCCCAGGAGACACCATGTCCTCGTCCCAGCCCCTGAGCGGCGTCGTGCCGCCCGTCTGCACTCCCCTGGATGCGACGGGCGAGGTCGACACCGCCTCGCTCGCCCGGCTCGTCGAGCACCTCGTCAGCGGGGGAGTGCACGGGCTGTTCGCCCTGGGCTCCAGCAGCGAGGTCGCCTTCCTCACCGACCGGCAGCGGGCGGTGGCCCTGGAGACGGTCGTCGAGGCCGCCGCGGGACGCGCGCCCGTGCTCGCCGGCGCCATCGACATGACCACCCCGCGGACGCTCGTCCACGCCGAGGCCGCCCGGAAGGCGGGCGCCGACGCCCTGGTGGCCACCGCCCCCTTCTACGCCCGCACCCACCCGCGCGAGATCGCCCGGCACTTCCGCACGGTCCGCTCCGCCGTCGACCTGCCCCTGTACGCCTACGACCTCCCCGTCTCCGTGCACAGCAAGCTCTCCGCCGCCCTGGTGCGCGAACTCGCCGAGGACGGCACGCTGGCCGGCCTCAAGGACAGCAGCGGAGACGAGGGCGGGTTGCGCCGGCTCCTCGTCGAACTCGGCGGACGCCACGGCCGCGCCGACGGCCCCGCCCCCTCCTTCAGCGTCCTCACCGGCTCCGAACTGACCGTGGACGCCGCCCTGCTGGCCGGCGCCGACGGCGTCGTCCCCGGCCTCGGCAACGTGGACCCCGCCGGTTACGTCCGCCTCTACGACGCCGTACGCGGCGGCGACCTGGACGGCGCCGTCAAGGAACAGGAGCGGCTCGTCGAGCTGTTCGGCCTGGTCGACGCCGGCCCGGAGGACGAGATGGGCCGCAACTCCTCCGCCATCGGCGCCTTCAAGCACGCGCTGCGGCTGCTCGGAGTCATCACCCACGGCACCACCGCCGCCCCGCAGATCCAGCTGGGCGACGCCCCGGTCGCCCACGTCGAGCGGCACCTGCGCGGTGCCGGGCTGCTGCCGGTCCGATGACCGGACCGCACTTCGACGCGCCGGTGATCGGCCTCGACCTGGGCGGTACGAAGATCGCCGCCGCCCTGGTCGGGGCCGACGGCACCGTCCTGGCCCGGCACACCCTGCCCACCCCGGCAACGAGCGGTGCCCGGGCGGTGCTCGACGCGCTGGCCGAGGGCGTCCGCGCGGTGCGGGCTCCGGGCGTCGCCGCGATCGGCGTCGCCGCGGCCGGTGTGATCGACCCCGCCGCCGGAACCGTCACCAGCGCCACCGACACGATCCGCGGCTGGGCCGGCACCGCCCTGGCCGCCGGCCTCGCCGCCCGTACGGGATACCCGGTGGCCTGCGACAACGACGTACGCGCCGCCGCCGCGACGGAACTGGCGGACCTGGGCGACGACGGCACCCTGATCTACGCCGCCGTCGGCACCGGCGTCGGCGGCGCCGTCGCCACCTCGGGACGCGTGCTGCACGGCACCGCCGGAATCGCCGGACACCTCGGACACCTGCCGAGCCCCGAGGCGGACGGGCTGCCCTGCACCTGCGGGGCCACCGGCCACCTGGAGGCGATCGCGGCCGGACCCGCCATCACCGCCCACTGCGCACGGCTCGGCGGGAAGCCGGCCGACCGCCTGGAAACCGTCGCCGAACGCGCGGCCCACGGCGACCCGCACGCCACCTCGGCCATCACGCTCGGCGCCCGGGCGACCGGCCGCGCCCTCGGCGGCCTCGCCAACACGCTCGGCCCGCACCGCGTCGTCGTCGCCGGCGGCGTGCCCCGTATCGGCCCCCTGTACTGGGACGCGCTGTGCACGGCCTTCGCCGCCGAACTCATGCCCCCGCTGCGCGCGTTGCGCCCGCAGTCGCCGCGCTCAGGCGCCGACGCCGCGGTCCTCGGGGCGGCCGTGCTGCCCCGCACCCTGCCCCTGCACCAGCCCCACACCACCGGAGCACCGTCATGACCCCGCCCCCGCCCCTGGCCGACGCACTCGAAGGCCGCCTGATCGTTTCCTGCCAGGCACCTCCCGGCGACCCCATGCGCCACACCGACACACTGGTCCGCATGGCCCGGGCCGCGCGGGCCGGCGGCGCCGCGGCCGTCCGCGTCAACGAACCCGAGGTCGTCGCGGCCACCGTCGCCGCCGTGGAGCTGCCGGTGATCGGACTGTGGAAGGACGGCGACACGGGCGTCTACATCACGCCGAGCGTGCGCCACGCCCTCGCCCTCGTGGAGGCGGGCGCCGCCGTGGTCGCGGCCGACGCCACCGCCCGGCCCCGCCCCGACGGCAGCACCTTCGCCGACCTCGTCGCGGCGGTCCACGCGGCCGGTGCCCAGGTCATGGCCGACGTCTCGACCCTTCAGGAGGGCCGGGAGGCCGCCGCACAGGGCGCCGACCTGGTGTCGACGACCCTGTCCGGCTACGTCCCGGGCTCCCCGCGGCAGGCCGCGCCCGACCTGCGGCTCGTCGCCGAACTCGCCGCCGCCGTCCGGGTTCCGGTGATCGCCGAGGGCCGGATCGCGACCCCGGCCCAGGCCGCCGAGGCGCTGGCCGCGGGCGCGTCGAGCGTCGTCGTGGGCACCGCCATCACGGCACCGACCGCGCTGACCAAGCTCTTCGTGGACGGTCTCGCGTCCTGATCCGGCACGCGCGAGGGGCGGTGGGAGCCATGCCCCACCGCCCCTTACACACACCCCTGCGTCCGAGGATCAGACCGCCGGCGCCGGGTACGTCGGGTACTCCACCCCGGAGACGTGCTGCACGACGCGCACGACCTGGCAGGAGTAGCCGAACTCGTTGTCGTACCAGAGGTAGAGGATCGCGTTGTCGCCCTCGACCTTCAGCGCGCCGGCGTCCACGATCGAGGCGTGGCGCGAGCCGATGAAGTCGCTGGAGACTGCGTCGGGGGCGCTGATGAAGTCGATCTGGCGCTTGAGCGGCGAGGTCAGCGACACGTCGCGCAGGTGGTCGAGGACCTCCTCGCGGCTCGCCTCACGGGCGAGCTGCAGGTTGAGGATCGCGATCGACACGTCCGGCACCGGGACGCGGATCGAGCTGCCGGTGATCTTCGCCTTGAGGTCCGGGAGGGCCTTCGCCACGGCGGAGGCGGCACCCGTCTCGGTGATGACCATGTTCAGCGGCGCGCTGCGGCCGCGGCGGTCCGACTTGTGGTAGTTGTCCAGCAGGTTCTGGTCGTTGGTGAACGAGTGGACCGTCTCCACGTGGCCGCGCAGCACGCCGTACTCGTCGGCCATCGCCTTCAGCGGCGGGACGATCGCGTTGGTGGTGCAGGACGCGCAGGACAGGATCCGCTCGTCCGGCTTGATGGTGTCGTGGTTGACGCCGTGCACGATGTTGGGGACGTCGCCCTTGCCCGGCGCGGTCAGGACGACCTTGTCGATGCCGGGGCGCAGGTGCTTCGACAGGCCCTCGCGGTCGCGCCACTTGCCGGTGTTGTCGATGAGGATGGCGTTCTTGATGCCGTACGCCGTGTAGTCGACCTGCGTCGGGTCGTCGGCGTAGATCACCTTGATGGCGTTGCCGTTGGCGAGGATCGTGCTGTTGTCCTCGTCGACGGTGATCGTGCCCTGGAACTGGCCGTGCACGGAGTCGCGGCGCAGCAGCGAGGCGCGCTTGACGAGATCCTGCTCCCCGCCGCCCCGGACCACGATGGCGCGCAGCCGCAGGCCGTTGCCCGAGCCGGCCTTCTCGATGAGCAGGCGGGCGACGAGCCGGCCGATGCGGCCGAAGCCGTACAGGACGACGTCGCGCCCCTCGCGCCGGTCGATCTTGTTGGCGCCCGTGGCCCCGGCGACGGCGTCGGCGGTGAACTCCTCCACCGTCAGCCCGCGGTCGTCGCTCTTGTAGGTGGCGGCGAGCATGCCGATGTCGATCTGCGAGGGACCGAGGTCGAGCGTGGTGAGGGCCCGCAGGAAGGGCATCGTCTCGGTGACCGACAGCTCGGCACCGGCGATCTGGCGGGCGAAGCGGTGGGTCTTGAGGATGCTGACCACAGACTTGTTCACCAGGGAACGGCTGTGCAGCAGGATCGTGACGTCCTGCTCCCGGTGCAGCTTCCCGATCATCGGGATCATCGATTCCGCGATCTCTTCGCGGTTCTTCCAGTTGGTGAACGAGTCGTCGTTGGCAGTCACGTCTCTATCTTTCGAGCTAGGCGGCGCTCATATGCTAACCCGACCGCCCTTCTGATCGATCAAGTGGGCCCCCTGCCGATCAGATGAGTGCCGGTGGAGGCCGACGGGCGCCGACCCCGAACGCCCGCCGGCCCGACCCGCCTCAGCGTGCGTCGCTCCAGGAGTGGGCGACGTCCACGACGACACGGCCGTCCAGTGCCAGCACCCGGAAGGGCAGCCGGGCCCGGACGCCGAGCCCGATCTGTGTCTCGCCCTCGAAGCTGCCGGCGAACCGGGCGTCCCTGAAGGTGCGGTACCCGGTGAGGTCGACACCCGGCAGGGGCCGGCCGGCCCGCCCCGGATACGTGGGGGCGCCGGTCTCGGGGCGGTATCCGGGCGCGGCGACCCGGACCTCGAGGACGGCTCCGCCGCCGACCGCGATCGGGCGGCCCGAACCGTCCTGGTGCAGCCGGTCGACGTACCGGACGAAGTAACCGAGGCGGCCGGCGTCCGCCCCGGGCACGTCGACGACCATGCGGTCGAAGCACGCGTGGCGCCCGGTCCTGACGTCCCGCACGGGCGTCGTCGTGCCCGCGACGCGGGTCTTGTCCCGGCTGCCCCACCCGGTGGGGCACGCCGTGGTGTGCGCGGTGTGCCGTACGGTGCTCCGCGCGTCGGTGGCCGGGGCCGCGTCGGCCGCGACCGTGGCCGTTCCCAAGGCGGCGCCCGCGAGCAGGACCGCCATCCATGCTGATCTGCTTCGTCGCATTGTGTCCCCCCGGGGTATGGATGTTCCGGTATTGGGTGGGACGAGCGAATTGACCGGAAGGTTGCACTGTCGGCGGGGCCGTCGGGAACGCCACGGGGGACGAGGGGGCGACGGGCCCGATCGAACTCGGTCGGCCCGGCGCCCGGCGTCGAACATGATTGCGCCCTGGGCGATCGGGTACGCGAGCCTGGACCGCCCCGTGCCGATCATCGGGCGGGTCCACCACCGTCGCTACCAGGGATCTGCCATGGAAACACCCGCGAACGACAACTCCGTCTCGCCCGCCCAGCGGGCGCTGGACGCACTTGCCGAGAACACCGAGGACACGACGGCGCTCGACACGCTCGCGAGCAGCGACGTCCTCGTCCCGGTACCCGACGACGCGAACGACCAGGACGCCGCCGACCCCGGGATGCTGGCACTGCCGGTGCTGGAACAGCAGGGCGGCCGCCAGGTGGTGCCCGTGTTCACCTCGGAGCTGGAGATGGCCGACCTGCTGCCGTACGTCTCCCGCTACCGCATGGTGCCGCTGGGCGCCCTCGCCGCGCAGTGGCCGGCCGACGACCTGTCCCTGTCCATCGACGCGGGCTCGGAGCACCGCCTCACGCTCACGTCGGACGGCGTGCGCACCCTGCTGGCCCGTCCTTAGAGGGCCGGCCCGTCCCTAGGGGCGGGCGTCCTCCACGTCGCCGAGCATGCGGGCCAGTGCGGCCCGCTGCAGCGGCAGTACCTCGGTGTGCAGGTCCCGGCCGCGGCGCGTCAGAGTGACGTACACACCGCGGCGGTCCTCCGCGCACATCGAGCGCTCCACCAGCCCGTCCTTCTCCAGCCGGGCGATGAGCCGGGACAGCGCGCTCTGGCTCAGGTGGACCCGGCCGACCAGGTTCTGCACCCGGCACTGGGCGCCCTCCTCGGGCGCCTCGGTCACCAGGAGGTCGAGCACCTCGAAGTCGCTCGCGCCCAGACCGTGCGGGTGCAGTACGCGGTCGATCTCGCACATCGTGCGCGCGTGCACCGAGAGGATCTCCCGCCACCGCTCCTCGAGCCGCCCACCGGCCGTCTTGACTGCCATACCTGCACGGTAACACCGAAGCGACTGTTCCTTGTCCGTGCAACTAGTGTGCGTGCAAGGACCGGCGAGGGGCGCGGAGGGGCAACGGGCTCGTTCAGGCCGAGTCGCGCTTCACCAGCTCCGTCGGCAGGATCACCGCCGCCGGGTCGTCCCCGCCGATCTGGGCCAGCAGCACCCGGACCATCTCCGCGCTGATCCGGTCCCAGGGCTGCCGGATGGTGGTCAGTTCGGGACTGGCGGCGACCGCCGCGGGGGAGTCGTCGAAACCCCCCACCGCCACGTCCTCGGGCACCCGCCGCCCCGCCCGTTGCAGCGCCGCCAGCACCCCCTGCGCCATCAGGTCGGACGCCACGAACACGGCGTCCACGTCCGGCGCCTGCGCCAGCAGCCGCTCCGCCCCCGCCTCACCGCTGGCCCGGCTGTAGTCGCCGGAGACGACGAGCCGTTCGTCGACGCCGACACCCGCCTCGCCGAGCACCTCCCGGTACCCGGCCAGGCGCTCCACACCGCCGGGGGTGTCGAGCGGGCCGGTGACCACACCCACCCGCCGCCGCCCCAGCGACAGCAGATGGCGGACCATGTCCCGGGCGCCGTCCCGGTCGTCGGCGGCCACGTAACTCACCTTCGAACCCAGCCCGATCGGCTTGCCGCACGCCACCAGCGGCACACCCGCCGCGCGCAGCTCCTCGGCGACCGGGTCCCCGGAGCGACTGGAGACCAGCAGCACGCCGTCGACGTGCCCCGCCGTGATGTACCGCGTTATGCGCCGCCGCTCGTCCTCCGTACCGGCCAGCATCAGCAGCAGCGGAACGTCGTGCGCGGCCAGCGCCTGGGTGCAGCCGCGCAGCAGGACGTTGAAGTTGGGGTCCTCGAAGAACCGCTCCTGCGGCTCGGTGAGCAGGAAGCCCACCGAGTCGGACCGCCCGGTGATCAGCGACCTGGCGTGCCGGTTGACGACGTAACCGGTCTTGCGGATGGCCGCGTTGACGGACTCCTGCGCGGCCGGGCTGACGTAGTGCCCGCCGTTGAGCACCCGTGACACCGTGCCCCGCGACACTCCCGCCTCGCGCGCCACGTCGTGGATCGTGGGCGGTCGGCGCCGGCCCCCCGTGTTGCTCATGGTCATGACTTTACGGCCCCGGAGAGCAGGTCGAGGCTCCAGAACCGCTGGACGACCAGGAAGAGGGCGACGAGCGGAAGCACCGCGAGGAAGGCGCCGGTGATGACCAGTGTGTAGAGCGCGGGCGTGTTCGCGCCCTGCTCCAGCAGCGTGTACAGACCGAGCGTGATCGGGAACTTCTCGTCGTCGCTGAGCATGATGTAGGGCAGCAGGAAGTTGTTCCACACGGCCACGAACTGGAACAGGAACACCGTCACCAGTCCCGGCACCATCATCGGCAGCGCGACCCGGGTGAAGATCCGCCACTCGCTCGCCCCGTCCATCCGCCCGGCCTCCACCACGTCGGCGGGCACGGCCGCCGCGGC
Organism: Streptomyces sp. BB1-1-1; assembly: GCF_031597775.1. NCBI lineage: Bacteria > Bacillati > Actinomycetota > Actinomycetes > Kitasatosporales > Streptomycetaceae > Streptomyces > Streptomyces sp. BB1-1-1. The sequence goes on from NZ_CP134203.1 coordinate 7,613,068, forward strand.
GTAGATGCGTGCCAGGTAGACGCCGTAGGGGGAGAGGATCTGGGGGAGCAGCACGGCCAGGTACGAGTCCGTCAGGTTCGCCTCGGCCAGCAGCAGGTACTGCGGCACGGCGAGGATCACCGGCGGCATCAGCACCCCCGCCAGCAGCACGTTGAACAGCGTCTCCCGGCCGCGGAAGCGGTACGTCGCCAGCGCGTAGCCGCTGAACGCCGACACGACCGTGGACAGCAGGGCGCCGAGACCGGCGTAGAGGGCCGAGTTGGCCATCCACTGCCAGTAGACGCCGTCGCGGTAGGCGCTCAGGTCGCTCACGTTGTCGGCGAAGCCCGTGCCCGGCAGGAAGGTGAAGGTGGAGAACAGTTCGCTGCCCGACTTGGTGGCCGCGATGACCACCCAGGCCACCGGCAGCAGGCAGTAGACCGCGCCGAGCAGCAGTGTGAGCGTCGGGACCGGCGCGATGCGGCGGCGCCGCGGCGGGCCCTGCGCCGTGCCGGGCGTGGTGCCCGCCGCCGGCCGCGCCTTGCGTACGGCAAGAGAACTCATCGTGCTGCCTCCTGCTTGTTGCGACGGTTCGCTGCCCGCAGAAAGCCGAAGGACAGCACCAGGGTGACGAGCGCGATGATCGCCGCCTGGGCGGCAGCGGCGTGGATGTCACCCTTGCCGAAGGCGTCCTGGTACACCTTCATCAGCGGACTCCAGGTGGTGGACACGGAGTTGGTGAGCGGCTTGAGGGTGGTCGGCTCGTTGAACACCTGGAGCGTGGCGATGATCGAGAAGAAGAACGTCAGCACCAGCGACGGCGCCACCATCGGGATCTTGATCCGCAGCGCGATCTGCAGCGGGGAGGCGCCGTCCAGCTTCGCCGCCTCGTACACCTCGGCCGGGATGGCCCGCAGCGAGGTGTAGATGACGATCATGTTGAAGCCGGTGCCGCCCCAGACCGCGATGTTCGCCAGCGCGAGGTAGAGCGGACCGCCGTCCAGCAGGTCCGGCTGCGGCAGACCGAGCCGGTCGAGCACGAAGTAGAAGGGGCTGACGTCCGGCAGGTAAAGGAAGCCCCACAGCAGCGCCGCCACCACGCCGGGAATGGCGTACGGCAGGAAGATCGCGAGCCGGGTGACCGGGGTGAACCGCACCTTCTCGGAGTCGAGCATCAGGGCGAACAGCAGGGCGAGGCCCAGCATCACCGGCACCACGACGCAGCCGTAGCCGAGGACGCGCAGCGCCCCGTCCAGCAGCTCGCTGTCGGTGAGGGCGTCGGTGTAGTTCTGGAGACCGGCCCACACCTCCTCGCGCGCCCCGGCGCCCAGTCCGAGCCCGGAGACCTCGACCTTGCGGAAGCTGAGGTAGACGGCGTAGCCGATGGGCAGCGCGAAGAAGAGCAGGAACAGGGCGATCGCGGGGATCAGGAAGGCATACGGGGCGCCCTTGACCCCGTACGGCCTCCGGCGTGCCGTCGTACTGGTCACCGGGCGACCTCGAAGCCCTGCTTCTTCAGGTCGGCGACCGTCTCCTCCTGCATGGTGCCCAGGGCGGCGGTGAAGTCCGACTTGTTCTTCGCGGCGGCGCCGAACGCGTCCTTGAAGGCCGTGTAGGCGACGTTGACGTTGGGGCCCCAGGCCGAAGGCGCCGTCGTCTTCGCGATGGCGGCGGCCTTGGTGTAGAAGTCCGGCTGGTTGGCGAAGAACGCCGGCGGGTTGGCGAAGGCACCGCTGAGCTGGGCGGAGGTGGAGGCCGGGTAGATGCCTCCCTCCGTGGCCAGGGCGCTGAGCGCGTCGCCGTCGGTGTTCAGCCACTCGGCGAACCTGGCGGCGGCGTCCTTGTGCTCGGAGTCGGTGGTGACGCCGGTGGAGGAGCCGCCCCAGCTGCCGGTGCGGTTCTCGCTGTCGGACCACTGGGGGAGCGGGGCCATGGCCCACTTGCCCTTGGTGTCGGGCGCGGCCGTGGTCAGCGTGCCGGGCGCCCACACGGCGCTGACCCAGGCGATCTGCTTGCCGGTGTTGAGCGCCTTGTTCCAGGCCGGGGTGTACATCGGCTGGTTGTCGACGGCGCCCTCCTCGACGAGGCCGCCCCAGAAGTCGGCGACCTTCTTCGTCGCCGCGTCGTCGATGCCGACCTTCCACTTGTCGCCCTCGGTCGTCCACCACTGGGCGCCCGCCTGCTGGGCCAGGCCCGCGAAGAGGCCGGAGTCGTTGGCGGAGAAGGTGGTGAGGTCCTTGTCGGGCGCCGCCTTCTTCAGCTCGCGCGCGGTCTCGGCGAACTCGTCCCAGGTGGCCGGGACCTTGAGGTCGTACTTCTTGAACAGGTCCTCGCGGTAGTAGAACATCATCGGCCCGATGTCCTGCGGGACGGCGTAGACGGCGTCCGTGCCCAGGGTGGTCTGCTGCCACACTCCCTCGGCGAACTTGCCCTTCACGTCACCGACCTCGCCCGATATGTCGGCGAGCGCGTCGTTGCTGACCAGAGTCGGCAGCGCCTGGTACTCGGCCTGCACCAGGTCGGGCCCCTGGCCGGCCTTGTGGGCGGTGAGGATCTTGGTGACCAGCGTGTCGCCGGACGCCTGCTTCTTCACCGCGACCGTGATCTGCTCCTTCTTGCCCGGCCCCTTGTTCCACAGGTCGACGACCTTGTCCATGCCGGGCGTCCAGGTCCAGTACGTCAGCGAGACCGGGCCCGACCGGGCGTCGCTGTCGTCGTCGGACGAGCCGCAGGCGGCGAGGGCGGTGGCCCCGAGGGCGACGGCGACGGCCGAGGTCACCAGGCGGCGGCGCTTCGTGTACGGCATGGAACTCTCCCCTGACCTGCGGTCTCCGCCTGCTGCGAAGACCTGCCATGCTTCTGTGAGCGTTCACAGTAGAGAAACATCCCGGACACTTGTCAATGGTTGTTGCTGTGCGGTTATGTTGGACTCACACCGCCGACAGCGTGTGTGTACGTTCCCAATTGATCGATCACATCGGGAGACCATCCATGCCGGAGACCACCCCCAGGGGCCTGGCCGGGCTCGCCTTCGGCGGGGACTACAACCCCGAGCAGTGGCCGGAGGAGACCTGGCAGGAGGACGTCCGGCTGATGCGCGAGGCCGGCGTGACGATGGTGAGCGCCGGGATCTTCTCCTGGGCGCTGCTGGAACCCGCCCCCGGCACCTACGACTTCGGCTGGCTGGACCGCCTCCTCGACCTGCTGCACGACAACGGCATCCGCGCCGACCTCGGCACGCCCACCGTCGCCCCGCCCGCCTGGTTCTACCGGGCCCACCCCGAGGCGCTGCCCGTGACCGCCGAGGGAGTGCGGTACGAGTTCGGCTCCCGGGGCGCCATCTGCCACAGCAACACCGACTACCGCGCCGCCGCCGCGAACATCACCACCAGGCTTGCCGAGCGCTACGGCACCCACCCGGCCCTCGCGCTCTGGCACGTCCACAACGAGTACGGCGTCCCCGTCTCCGCCTGCTACTGCGACTCCTGCGCCGCGCACTTCCGCCGCTGGCTGGCGACGACGTACGGCACCGTCGACGCCGTCAACGAGGCCTGGGGCACCGCCTTCTGGGGTCAGCGCTACGCGGGCCTCGACCAGATCAACCCGCCGCGCACGACCCCGACGGTGGGCAACCCGGCCCAGGCGCTGGACTACAAGCGCTTCGCCGACGCCACCATGCGCGAGAACTTCCGCGCCGAGCGGGACGTCCTGCACCGCCTCTCACCCGGCGTCCCCGTCACCACCAACTTCATGACCGCGCTCAGCCAGTGCGACTCCGTCGACTACTGGGCCTGGGGCCGCGAGGTCGACCTCGTCACCAACGACCACTACCTGATCACCGACGGCCGCCGCACCCACGTCAACCTCGCCATGGCCGCCGACCTCACCCGCTCCGTCGCGGGCGGCGCACCCTGGCTGCTGCTCGAACACTCCACCTCGGGCGTCAACTGGCAGCCCCGCAACCCCGCCAAGGCCCCCGGCCAGATGGCCCGCAACTCCCTCGGCCACGTGGCCCGCGGCTCCGAGGGCGCCATGTTCTTCCAGTGGCGGCAGTCGAGGCGCGGCGCCGAGAAGTTCCACTCGGCGATGCTGCCGCACGGCGGAACCGGGACACGCGTCTGGCGCGAGGTGACCGAACTGGGCGCCTCGATCGACTCACTGGCCCCCGTCCGCGGCACCCGCACCGAAGCCGACGCGGCCATGGTCTGGGACTGGCAGTCCTGGTGGGCGCAGAACCTCCAGTGGCGTCCCAGCGAGGACCACGACCCCCGCGAACGCGCCGACGCCTTCTACGAAGCCCTCTACGACCGTCACCTGACCGTCGACTTCGCCCACCCGGAAGCCGACTTGTCGGCCTATCCACTTGTCGTCGTCCCCGCGCTGTACCTCGCGACCGAGGCGGCCGGGAACAACCTGCGCGAGTACGTCGAGAACGGCGGCACCCTCGTCGTCTCGTACTTCTCCGGCATCGTCGACGAGCACGACGCCGTCCACGAGGGCCCCTACCCGGGCGCGCTCAGGGACGTGCTGGGCCTCACCGTGGAGGAGTTCTCACCCCTGCTCGCGGGCGAGCGGGTCGGGCTCACCGGCCCGGACGGCTCCGGGCGGAGCGGCGACGTGTGGACGGAGTTCGTCGTGCCGCGCGGCGCCGAGCCGGTGTGGACGTACACCGACGGCCTCACCGCGGGCCACCCGGCCGTCACCCGCCACCGCCTCGGCGAGGGCACCGCCTGGTACGTCTCCACCCGCCTCGGCCCCGAAGGCCTGGACGCCGTCCTCGGCCGGGCGGCCGAGGACGCGCGCATCAGCCCCCGCGCCGACCTGCCCCGAGACGTCGAAGTGGTGCGCCGCACCGGCGAGTCGGGCACCTACCTGTTCGCGATCAACCACACCGCCTCGGACGCCAAGGTGCCGCTGGACGCGCACGGCACCGAACTGCTCACTGGGGAGCGCGCCGCGGGCCGCCTCGCGGTCCCGGCCGGCGCCGTGCGGATCGTACGACTCGACACCCCCTAGCCCCGGTTCTCGCTGCTTTCCGCCCCATCCCCAAGTCGAAGGGACCACGGACGACGATGTTCCATCCCAGACGCGCTCTCAAGCCCCGACGCACTCTCAAGGCCCTGCTGCCGCCCCTCGTGGCCGGGCTCGCCCTCACCGCCCTGCCGGCCCAGACCGCCCAGGCGGCGAGCACCCTCACCAACGGCGGCTTCGAGACCGACGCCGGCGGCGCGGCCACGCCCGCCGGCTGGTCCGAGTACGGCTCGACCGGCGCCTCGTACACCGAGGCCGGCGGCCACGGCGGCGGCAACCGACTGAGCCACTGGTCCTCGTCCGCGTACAAGGTCGAGACGTACCAGTACCTCTCCGGGCTGGCCGACGGCAGCTACCGGCTGACCGCCTGGGTCCGCTCGGGAGGCGGCCAGAACGCCGCCTGGATAGCCCTGAAGAACTGCGGCGGTGCCGAGCAGCGCACCGACCTTCCGGTATCCACCGCTGGGTGGATCCGGATCGTCGTGCCGGTCAGTGTGACTGCCAACCAGTGCACCATCAGCATCAATAGTGACGCGAACGCCGGCAACTGGATCAATGTCGACGACCTGACCTTCACGCCGGGCACGACCTCCGGACTGCCGGTCAAGGGGGCCGACGTCTCCTCCCTCGCCAAGAGCGAGGCCAAGGGCGGGACCTACCGGACGAGTTCGGGATCGGCGGGCGACGCGCTCGGCATCCTGAAGTCCGCCGGCATGAACTACGCCCGCCTCAAGGTCTGGGTGAACCCGGCCGACGGCTACAACGACAAGGCGCGCGTCCTGGCGACCGCCAAGCGCGTCAAGGACCGGGGCATGAAGCTGCTGGTCGACTTCCACTACTCGGACACCTGGGCCGACCCGGGCGCCCAGAGCAAGCCCGCCGCCTGGGCCGGCCACTCGTACGGCCGGCTGAAAAGGGACGTGTACGACCACACCCACGACGTACTCGACGCACTCAAGGTGCAGGGCACCGGCGCCGACATGGTGCAGGTCGGCAACGAGATCAACGGCGGCATGCTGTGGAACGAGGGCTCCACGGACAACTGGACGCAGCTCGCCGGGTTGATCAACAGTGGATACGACGCGGTCAAGAGCGTCGACGCGGCCACCCCCGTCGCGCTGCACCTGGCCAAGGGCGGCGACCTGGCGGGCACCCGCTGGTGGTTCGACAACGCCGTCGCGCACGGCGTCCGGTTCGACGCCATCGGCCTGTCGTACTACGGCTACTGGCACGGCCCGCTGTCCGACTTCCAGACCACCCTGGACGACGCGGCCGCCCGCTACGGCAAGCCGGTCTTCGTCGCAGAGACGGCCTACCCGTTCCGGCTGGACAGCGAGGACGCGCACGAGAACATCATCGACGTCGCCGGCGAGCTGGTTCCCGGCTACCCGGCGACCCCGGCCGGGCAGACGGCGTGGATGAACACCGTGGCGGACATCGTGGCGGCCGTCCCGAACGGCCGCGGCCTCGGCGTCTTCTACTGGGAGGCGACCTGGACCGCCGTCGACGGCAACGGCTGGGACCCCACCGACCCGTCCTCCGGCAACGGCTGGGAGAACCAGGCCCTGTTCGGCTACGACGACAGGGCGCTGCCGGCCATGGCGTGGGTCCGTCACCGCTGACACCTTCCGCACCGTCCGGCACACCTCCCGTGCCGGACGGGACGGCCCGGTACCGGACAAGGCGCCGGAGTCCCGGACAGCGGGGCCCCGGCTGCGGGACAGTGGAAGGACACGGTACGGGCGGGCCCGGACGGAGGGAGGACGAGATGCTGAGGACCCCCGTGCACGGCACGCGTCTCGACATCCTGGAGTGGCTCAAGGATCCGGCCGCCCACTTCCCGCCCGAGCACCACGCGGACGTCGTCGCGCACGGCGTCCGCGTCGAGCTCGTCGCCGCGAAGCTCGGCGTGTCCCGCCGGGCGGCCGGGACCCACCTCGACCTGCTCGCGGGCATCGGTCTGCTCCGCACCGGCGGAATCCGCGGCCGGACGTACTACCGGCGCGACGAGGTGCGGATCGCCGAGGTGGCGCGGATGTTCGAGAAGGGCTGGTAGACCGGCGGCCGCGCGGCGCCGACGAGTGACCCGGGGCCGCGCCGGCGTTAGGCTGACCCCAGCCGCGGCCCCGGTGCGCGCGGCGCGGCGGTGGGGCCCGCCGTACCCGAACCGCGGCACCGCTGCCGCCGACGGTCCCTACTTGCGAACGGGGGCATCCCCCTGCCCGGCGAGTAGGAGACGTACGACCATGACAGCCCCGAACACCGAGAGCGCCGCCGTCCGGCCCGCCCGGCGCGGCCAGGCGCCGGTCGTCGTGGCCGTCTCCCTGGGCGGCGGCACGGGCGCCGCCGCCCGCTACGCGGCCTCCCTGTGGTGGCCGACGCAGACCGGTGGCTTCCCCTGGACGACCTTCTGGGTCAACGTCGCCGGCTGCGCCCTGATCGGCGTGCTGATGGTGGTCGTCACCGAGGTGCGGGACGCCCACCGCCTCGTCCGGCCCTTCCTGGGCACCGGAGTCCTCGGCGGCTTCACCACCTTCTCCACCTACGCCGTCGACCTCCGTCAGCTGTTCGCCGCCGACCAGGTCCGTACGGGTCTCCTCTACCTCGCCGCCACCCCGCTCGCGGCGCTCGCGGCGGTGGGGCTCGCCACCTGGGCGACCCGCCGCGCGTCGCCGCCCGGAAGAGGCGGGGACACCGACGCGAAGGGTGAGGGATCGTCGTGAACTGGCTGCTGGTCGTCGCGGGCGGCATGGTCGGTGCCCCGCTCCGCTACCTCACCGACCGCGCGGTGCAGGCGCGGCACGACTCGGTCCTCCCCTGGGGCACCTTCACGGTGAACGTCGTCGGCTGCCTGGTGCTGGGCCTGCTGACCGGCGCGGCACTAGCGGGAGCCGCGGGCTCCGACCTGCGGCTCCTGCTCGGGACCGGGCTGTGCGGTGCCCTCACGACGTACTCGACCTTCTCCTACGAGACGCTCCGGCTGACCGAGACGGGCGCACGCCTCCTGGCCGCCGTGAACGTGGCGGCGAGTGTGGCGGCCGGCCTGGGGGCGGCGTGCGCCGGGGTGACACTGGCCGACGCGCTCTGGGCCTGACGCGAGGCACCGCCCCGCGTGTAGTAGGACAGGACTTCATGAGCGTCATCAGCATCGGCCAGGCCGTCGTCCTCGGAGCCGTCGAGGGGGTCACCGAGTTCCTTCCGGTCTCCTCCACCGGCCACCTGAAGATCGTCGAGGGGCTGATGGGCATCCCCGTCGACGACGACGCCGTCATCGGGTTCTCGGCGGTCATCCAGGTCGGTGCGATCGCCGCGGTGCTGGTCTACTTCTTCAAGGACATCGTGCGGATCCTCTCCGCCTGGGTGCGCGGGCTGACCGACCGGGAGGAGCGCTACCACCACGACTACAAGTTCGCCTGGTGGGTCATCTTCGCGACGATCCCGATCGTGCTCGTCGGCCTGGCCGCCAAGCCGCTGATCAAGGGGCCGCTCGCCTCGCTGTGGGTGGTCGCCGGTTCGCTGATCGTCGGCAGCGGCGTGATGTGGGTGGCGGACCGCAAGGGACGGCACAAGCGGGGTGAGGACGACACCTCGTTCAAGGACGCGATGCTGGTCGGCGGCTCCCAGATCCTCGCCCTGCTCTTCCCGGGCTTCTCCCGCTCCGGTGCCACCATGTCCACCGCCCTGATGCTCGACCTCGACCGGGTGGCCGCCACGCGGCTCTCCTTCTTCCTCGGCATCCCGGCCCTGACCGGCGCCGGACTGTACGAGCTGAAGGACGCTCTGGGCGCCGGGGCGGGTGCCGCCCCGCTGGCGGTCGGCACCCTCGTCTCCTTCGTGGTCGCCTACGCCTCGATCGCCTGGCTGCTGAAGTTCGTCGCCAAGCACTCCTTCAACGCCTTCGTCATCTACCGGATCGCGGTCGGCGTCCTGCTCTTCGGGCTGCTCGGCACGGGCGTGCTGCACAGCTGACCGCGATCCGGACCCGGTCCGCCCCCGCTGCTCAGCGGGCGTCGCGCAGCGGTTCGCCGACGTCCCTCAGATGCCGCAGCGCCTCGCGGTGCGACGCGAGCAGGCCCGTCTGGTAGTACGGGACGCCCAGTTCGGCGCAGTACCGCTCGGTGATGTCCTGGGCCCGGCCGAGGGCGGGCGTCGGCATGCTGGGGAAGAGGTGGTGTTCGATCTGGTAGTTGAGGCCGCCCATGAAGGCGTCGACGAGCACGCCGCCGCGCACATTGCGGGAGGTGAGGACCTGGCGGCGCAGGAAGTCGAGCCGCGTGCCCTCCTCGATCATCGGCATGCCCTTGTGGTTGGGAGCGAAGACCGATCCGAGGTAGACCCCGAACAGCCCCTGGTGCACGGCGATGAACGCGAGCGCCTTGCCGGGGGAGAGGACCGTGAACAGGCCGCCGAAGTACAGGGCGAAATGGGCGACGAGGAGCGTGCCCTCCAGAACCGGCCGCTTCATGGACGGGCTGCGCAGGGCCTTGAAGCTGCTGAAACTCAGATTGAGACCTTCCAGCGTCAGCAGCGGGAAGAACAGGGCGGCCTGGTGTTTCCCGACGAAGCGGGGAAGGCCCTTGGCCCTGCTCGCCTGGCGCCGTGACCACACCAGGATGTCGGGGGCGACGTCCGGGTCCTTCTCCTCGTGGTTGGGATTCGCGTGGTGGCGCGTGTGCTTGTTCATCCACCAGCCGTAGCTCATGCCCAGCAGCAGGTTCGCCACCAGGAGACCGCCGATCTCGCTGGGGCGCCGGCGCGAGAAGACCTGCCGGTGGGCGAGGTCGTGGGCGGCGAGCCCGAGCTGGCCGAAGACGACGGCCAGCGCCACCGCGACGAACAGCTGGCTCCAGCTGTTCCCCAGGGTGACGAAGGCGGCGACACCGCCCGCGAGCGCGAGGGCGACGGCACCGAAACGGACCGTGTAATAGAGCGGGCGGCGCCGGAGCAGCCCCGCGTCGGCTATACGCCGTGAGAGTTCGGAAAAGTCGCTCCCTTTTTCGCGTCGCTTTTCCTGTTCGCGGATGGGCAGGCTCTCGATGAGCACCGTTGAGTTGGCCATGTGCCTCAGTATGCGGGCGGTTCCTCGGGGGGCAGAATGACGGCTGCCACCCGAAGCAGGGGGTGGCTAGCACCACCCCCGCCCCTGCGGTCCTCCCTTGACAGCCCTCCCGCCTGACCCGCAGGATCACTCCGTGAACCTGTCAGACAGCCAGACAGCGGGCAGCCGGAGAGCCGCTCCGGTCCCGCGGCGCGTCAGTGCCATGGAAGCGGTGCTCGGCCACCTGCGCGGCGAGATCGAGCGCGGCGAGTACGCGATCGGCGACAAGCTCCCCTCCGAGGCGGAGCTGTGCCGCACCCTGGAGGTCTCCCGGCCGGTACTCCGCGAGGCCCTGCGCGCCCTGCAGACCATGGGGCTGACCGTCTCCAGGACCGGCAAGGGCACCTTCGTCGTCGCCAGTACCGTCGAGGACCCCACCTTCGGCGACTACACGGCCGGCGACCTGCTGGAGGTGCGCCGCCACGTCGAGATCCCGGTGGCCGGCTACGCGGCCCGCCGCCGCACCCCGGACGACCTCGACCGCCTCGCCCACCTCCTGGACCGCATGGAACGGGAGACGGACACCACCGCGTGGGTCGCGATGGACACCCTCTTCCACCTCACCGTGGCCGAGGCCGCCCAGAACCCGGTCTTCCGCCGGGTCATCGAGGAGATCCGCGACGCGCTGGCCCGCCAGTCCGCCTTCCTCAACGAACTGGGCGGCCGGCGCGAACAGTCCAACCGGGAGCACCGGGCCATCGTCGAGGCACTGCTCGACGGCAGCGACCACGACGCGGAAGAGGCCATGGCCCACCATCTCGACCGCGTCGAGACCACCCTCACCGACATCGTGCGCCCCACCCGCACGGACACCCCCACGGAAGGCGCACCCGAGGCGTGAGCGAGCACCGACAGCCGCAGGCGACCGCGCCGGCCCCCGACCCCCAGGCAGTGATGTACAGCGATTCCCCCGCGGATCCGCCCCCCATCCGCGAACCCCGCCACGCACCCGTCGCCCACCTGGTACGCGGCGGCGTCGTCGAGGGCGTCCACCACGGCTCCGTCGTCGTCCTCGACCCGGACGGAGGGATACGCCTCCAGCTCGGGGACATCGAGGCCGCCTGCTACCCGCGCTCCGCGCTCAAGCCGGTCCAGGCCGTCGCCATGCTCCGCGCCGGCCTTCCGCTGGACGGCGAACTGCTCTCGCTCGCCGCCGCCAGCCACTCCGGCGAGGAACGCCACCTCGCCGGCGCCCGGCGCGTCCTCGAACTCGCCGGACTCACCGAGCGCGACCTGCGCAACGTCCCCGACCTGCCCTTCGACCCGGTCGTCCGGGACTCCTGGGTCGGACAGGGCCGCCTGCCGTCCCGGCTCGCCCAGAACTGCTCCGGCAAGCACGCCGCCATGCTGTACACCTGCGTGCTCAACGGCTGGTCCCTGGACGACTACCTCGACCCGGGCCACCCGCTCCAGCAGGCGATCGCCGAGATCGTCGAGGACCTCACCGGGCAGCGCGTCGCCCGGGTGACCGTCGACGGCTGCGGCGCGCCCCTGTTCGCGATCTCCCTGCACGGTCTCGCCCGCGCCGCCGCCCGCATCACCACCGCCGTCCCAGGCACCCCCGAGGCCCGCGTGGCGGACGCGATGCGCGAGCACGCCGAGATGGCCTCCGGGTCGGGCCGGGACGTCGCCGCGTTGATGCGGGCCGTGCCCGGGCTGCTCGCCAAGGACGGCTTCGAGGGAGTCCAGGTCGCCGCCCGGCCCGACGGCAGTGCGATCGCCGTGAAGATAGCCGACGGCGCCGACCGGGCCCGCGTCCCGGTCGCGGCGGCGGCCCTCGCGCGGGCCGGTGTCGCCCCGCGGCTGCTCACGGAGTTCGCGGGGGAACCGCTGCTCGGCGGCGGGGAGCCGGTGGGGCGCGTACGTCCGGTACCCGCGCTGGACACCGTTCCGCCCGCCTCGCACGGATAGGGCGCCACTCGGCCGAGCGGCGCACCGCCCTGCCGCGGCCAGAGATCCTGGCGGGCGGCGGCACCGCTCCCGCCCGACTGCGCGCCGGGAGCGGCCCGGAGGAAGAATGGCGAGCATGAGTACGCGGACGACCTTCCAGCCGGTCCTGGAGCGCATCGCCGAGGAGATCGAGCGGACCCCCGGCAGTGGCCGGCCCGCCGACTACATCCCGGCGCTCGCCGCCTGCGATCCACGCCGCTTCGGCATGGCCGTCGCCGAGCCGGACGGCACGCTGTACGGGGTGGGGGACTGGCGCGAGCCCTTCTCCGCGCAGTCCATCACCAAGGTCTTCACCCTCGCCCTCGACCTGTCCCGCGAGGGCGACGCGCTCTGGGAACACGTGGGCCGCGAACCGTCCGGCAACCCGTTCAACTCCCTGGTGCAGCTGGAGTACGAGAACGGCATCCCGCGCAACCCCTTCATCAACGCGGGCGCCCTCGTCGTCACCGACCGCCTGCACACCCGTACCGGGGACGCGGCGGGTGAACTGCTCGCCTTCCTGCGCGCGGAGAGCGGCAACCCGGACCTGACCTACGACGAGGAGGTCGCCGCCTCCGAGACCGCGCACGGCGACCGGAACGCCGCCCTCGGCCACTTCATGGCGTCGTACGGCAACATCGACAACCCCGTGCCCGTCCTGCTGGAGCAGTACTTCCGCCAGTGCTCCGTCGCCGCCTCCTGCGCGGACCTCGCCCTGGCGACCGGGTTCCTGGCCCGGCACGGCATCCGCGCGGACGGCACCCGGCTGCTGAGCCGCAGTCAGGCCAAGCAGGTCAACGCGGTGATGCTGACCTGCGGGACGTACGACGCGGCCGGCGAGTTCGCCTACCGGGTGGGTCTGCCGGGCAAGAGCGGGGTCGGCGGCGGCATCATCGCGGTGGTGCCGGGCCACTGCACGCTGTGCGTGTGGAGCCCCGGCCTGGACGAGCGGGGCAACTCGGTGGCCGGCGTGGCGGCGCTGGACCGCTTCACGACGCTCACGGGCCTGTCGGTGTTCTGACCGGACGGCCCGGGCACCGTCAACTCTTCTCGACCCGCACGAGCTTGAGCCGCAGTGCCAGTGCCATGGCCCCCGCGCCCAGCCCGGCGACGCCCACGATCGCACCGGTCTCCGGCCAGCCCGCATCGTCCTGCGAGGGCCGCGCCGCCACGACCGCCGCGGGTACGGCCTGCGGGCCCGGCAGTGGCCTGGCCCTCCCGGATTCCAGCGATCCCACCGGGTCGACGTGCCCGGCCGCCTCGAAGCCCCAGTCGAGCAGCGAGCGGGCCTCCTCGTACACGGCGTGGCCGCCGCCCTCCTGCGGGTTCATCACCGTCACCACCAGGGTCCGCCCGTCGCGGCGGGCGGCCGCGATCAGTGTGTTGCCGGCGTTGCTGGTGTAGCCGTTCTTGATGCCGATCAGCCCCGGGTACGGCTCCACGCCGTCCGTCCCGGTGAGCAGCCGGTTGGTGTTGATGATCCCGTACGAGTCCCCGTTCCGGCCGGGGAACATCGCGTCGACCTTGGCGCAGTACCGCGCGAAGTCCGGGTTGCGCAGCCCCGCCCGGCCGAAGACCGCCAGGTCGTACGCCGACGACACCTGGCCCGGCGCGTCGTAGCCGTCGGGTGAGCGCACGTGGGTGTCGTGGGCGCCGAGGGCGCGGGCCTCGGCCTGCATCCGGGCGGCCGTGGCGCTCCAGCCGCCGGTGAGCGAGGCGAGGACGTGGACTGCGTCGTTGCCGGAGTTGAGGAAGACGCCGTTCCACAGGTCGGAGACCCGGTACGTGTGGCCCTCGACGACACCGACCAGGCTGCTGCCGGGGCCGATGCCGGTCAGCTCGTCGGCGCTCACCTCGTGGCGGATGCCGCCCGGCAGGACCGGCAGCACCGTGAGGGCGAACAGGGCCTTGAGGGTGCTGGCCGGCGGCAGCTTGCGATGCGCGTCGTGTGCCGCCAGCACGTCGCCGGTGCCGGCGTCGGCGACCACCCAGGACAGCGCGGAGACATCGGGGATCCCGGGTGCGCCGGGGCGGGGCCGGACCTGTGTCCCGGAGCGGTACAGCGGCGACGCCTGCGCCGCCGCCGCGCGTGGCCCGCCGGGCGGACCCGGGTCCGGCAGCACCGCACGGGCGGCCGCGGCGGCGGGCATGAGCGTCAGCAGTCCTGCCACACAGAGCACGCAGGTGGATCGAGCCGCCCGGGATGAGAATCCGATAGTCATACCGCAAACGTAGGAACGGGCCCCCGGACCGCCACGCTGCCCGGGCCGAGTCGCGCCCGCAAGCACCCGGATGCCGTAGGGAGGTGAGCCGGCCGGGGCCCACCGGCCCACGCGCGGCGTCAGTCCGCGGGCAGCGTCGGCTGGACGCGTCGCAGGAACGTGGCGTTGTCCGGCGTCCGGCGCATCCGCTCCAGCAGCGTCTCCAGGCCGGACTGCTCGTCCCGGCCCCCCAGGGCCCGCCGCAGCCCGCGTACGGCGGTCGACTCGGCGGCGGACAGCAGGAGCTCCTCGCGGCGGGTGCCGGAGCCGGTCATCTCCACGGCCGGGAAGACCCGGCGGGAGGCGAGCTCCCGGCTCAGCCGCAGCTCCATGTTCCCGGTGCTCTTGAGCTCCTCGAAGTAGAAGTCGTCGGCGCGCGAGCCGGTCTCCACCAGGACGGTGGCGAGGATGGTGAGCGAACCACCCTCCTCGGCCGTCCGGGCGGCGCCGAAGAACCGCTTCGGCCCGAGCAGCGCCCCGGCGTCGACACCGCCGCTGAGCGTGCGGCCGCCGGAGGAGGCGGCGTTGTTGTGCGCGCGGCACAGCCGGGTGAGGGAGTCGAGCAGGATGACGACGTCCTCACCGGCCTCGACCAGGCGCTTGGCCCGCTCGATCACGAGCTCGGCGAGCGCGATGTGCTCCTTGGCGCTCCGGTCGAAGGTCGAGGAGTACACCTCGCCTTGTACGGAGCGCCGCATGTCGGTGACCTCCTCGGGCCGCTCGTCGAGCAGCACCACCATCAGGTGGGAGTCGGGGTGGTTGCCGGCGACGGCGGCGGCGATCTGCTGGAGGAGGACGGTCTTGCCGGTCTTCGGCGGGGCCACGATCAGGCCGCGCTGGCCCTTGCCGACCGGGGCGATCAGATCGGCGACCCGCCCGGTCAGGCCGGCCGCCGGGTGTTCGAGGCGCAGCCGCTGGTGCGGGTGCAGTGGTGTCAGGTCGTGGAAGTGCCGTCGGCCGCCCTGCCGGTCGGGCGTGCGGCCGTTGACGCGGACGACGTCGGTCAGGGTGCGCCGGTCGCCGTGCACGCCCTCGACCAGGTCGCCCTTGCGCAGGCCGTGGCGGCGGATCAGCGCGGGGGAGAGGGAGAGGTCGGACGGCTCGGGCTGGAGGCCGCTGCCCCGCAGGTGTCCCTTCCCGCCCGCGTCGATGTCGAGGACACCGTTCGCGATCTCGGCCGGGGACTGCTGTACAGGGGGGCGTTCGAGTGTGGTGGTCATGGTGTTCGGTCCTTTCGAGGACACGGGCATGGGTCATGCGGAAGGGAGGGGGAGAAGCCGTGCGAGGGGTCGGACGACACGCCTCCGGACGGCGGGAACAGCACCTCGGGTACGGCGGGGAAAGGCCCTGCTCACGAGGTTGTGCTGAGAAGCGGACGCGCCGGTCGCACAAGGACGGGCGGGTCGGCGAACCGAAGGGAAACTGGCACTGGCGCCCATAGGGGCGTACACAAGTGCTGAACGCAGCCTACCACGGCAAGTGGTCGAGCGGCGGTGGGGTGGGACGTTCCCTGCGTCCCACCCCCGTTCAACGAGGCCGGAGCGGTGTTCTGTTCCGTCTTCCGCATGTGCCGGGCCGGACTCAGACGCCCGAACGCCCCTGAGCCTCCCGCGCCTCTTGGGCGATCCGGTCGAACTGCGCGCCCATCGCGGCCTGGAGCGCCTGAGCGCCCGACAGCGGGCGCACCATCACCGTGAGTTCGTCGATGCGGCCGGACTCGTCGAGGTGCAGGAGGTCGCAGCCGCTGATCTCGCGGTCGCCGATCCGCGCCGTGAAGACCAGCGCGTGGTCGGGGCCGTCGGCCTCGCCGATGACGCGTTCGTAGCGGAAGTCCTCGAAGACGCGGGTGACGCCGCGCAGGATCGCGGCCGTGATCGCCTTGCCGTGGTAGGGCTTGAACACGACGGGGCTGGTGAAGACGACGTCCTCGGCCAGCAGTGCCTCGGCGGCGTCGAGGTCGTGGGCCTCGACCGCCGCGCGGAATGCCTGCATCGTATCTCCTCGGTGAGAAGTACTGAACTATTTGAATAGGTGCGGAGTAGATTAGCCTCCGCTTGCTAGCGTGTCGACATGTCTCTCAAGTACGCCGTCCTGGCCGCCCTGCTGGAGGGCGAGGCCTCGGGCTACGAGCTGTCCAAGGTGTTCGACGTCTCGCTCGCCAACTTCTGGCCCGCCACGCCGCAGCAGCTCTACCGGGAGCTGGAGCGCCTCGCGGGCGACGGGCTCATCGAGGCGCGGACGGTGCCGCAGGAACGCAGGCCCACCAAGCGGCTGTTCTCGCTCACGGAGGCCGGCCGGGAGCAGCTGAGCGCCTTCGCCGCCGAGCCGACCCGGCGCCCCACCGCCATCCGGGACGAGTTCCTGATCAAGATGCAGGCCATGGACGGCGTGGACCCGGACCGGGTCCGCGAGCTGGTGGAGGAGCGCAGGTCCTGGGCCCTGGGGAAACTCGCCCGCTACGAGCGCGTCCGTGAGCGCCTCCTGGACGGCCGCGGGGAGGAGGAGCACCTGCGCGACTCCGACCGCGTCGGGCCCTACCTCACCCTGCTGGCCGGGATCGCCTTCGAGCGCGAGAACGCCCGCTGGTGCGAGCGCGTCCTCACGGTGCTGCGGGAGCGGCGCGCCCCCACCGGGCCCGCCGGGCAGCCTCTAGGCTGACCGGATGTTCAGCCCCGAAGGCCCCACCCTGCGTGAACTCGCCGTCCAGGCACTGTCGTCGGTCGAGCGCGGCTACGACCTGCTCGCCCCGAAGTTCGAGCACACTCCGTACCGGACGCCGGACCGGGTGCTCGACGCCGTGGCCTCGGCACTGGCGCCGATGGGGCCGTTCGGCGCCGGACTCGACCTGTGTTGCGGTACCGGTGCGGGAGTGGACGTACTGGCCCGGGTGTGCCGGGAGCGCGTGACGGGGGTCGACTTCAGCGCGGGCATGCTGGAGGTCGCGCGGGGGCGCGTCGTGCCCGAGGGGCCGGCGGTCTCCTGGGTGCGCGCGGACGCCCGCGCCCTGCCGTTCGGTCCCGAGTTCGACCTCGTGGTCAGTTTCGGTGCGTTCGGACACTTCCTGCCCCGTGAACTGCCGGGCCTGTTCACCCAGGTGCGCTCCGTACTGCGCCCGGGCGGCTGCTTCGCCTTCCCCGTGGTCGCGCCGCCCCGCCCCGGCTCCCGCGGCTACTGGACGCTGCTCGGCTTCGACGCCGTGATGCGGGCGCGCAACGCGCTGTGGCGGCCGCCGTTCGTCATGTACTACCGGACGTTCCGGCTCGGGGACGTGGGCCGGGAACTGGCGCGCGCCGGTTTCCGGACGGACCTGCACGCCCTGCCGGAGTTCGGGCGCCGGCCCGACGGCAGTCCGCGGGTCCGGATGGTCGTGGCCCGGCGCCTGCCCTGACGGCGGGCGCGGGCGGGGTCAGCCGGCCGCCGGCAGGGTGAACTCGTAGACCAGCGCGTCCTGTCGGGCGTCCACGAGGAGGTCCGTGATCTCCAGGGGCCGTGCGTACTGGTCGTGCACCCGCCGCACGACCCGCACCGACGGCGTGTCCGCGAGGCGGCTGATCGTGTCGCGGTGATGCAGGGTCAGGCCCGCCCGGCGCATCCAGTCGTAGGCCCGCCGCAGTTGCGCCGACGCGGTGCCGTCGGCGCGGTCGCGGTACCGGGCCAACTCCTCGACCTCGGCGAGCGCCACGGCGGAGAACGAGGTCACCGCGGTCCGCCGGCCGGTTCCGTCGGCGGTCGCGGACAGGTAGCGGTGCACCAGGGTCGGCCGGCCCGGCGCCAGCCCCAGTGCCGCGGCGTGCTCCGGCGAGGGCACCTCCCAGGCGACGGTCGCCCGGTCGCCGGTGGACGGCTCCGCGGTGCGGGCGCCGACCGGGAAGGTGAGGGAGGCCGGGCTCTGCGCCGGTGGGCCGGGCAGGGCGGCGTGGCTGCCCCGCCGGTCGGTGGCGAGCAGACCGTCCCGGCGCAGCACCTCCAGGGCCTGCCGCACGGTCTCCCGGCTCACCTCGAAGTGCTCGGCCAGCCGGCGCTCGCCCGGCAGTCGTGCGCCCGGTGGGACGGTCCCGTCGCGCAGCTCGCCGAGCAGCTGTACGGCCACCCGCCGGTAGAGGGGCTGTGCGTCGGTGAACGCGGGGTCGTGCGGGGTGGTGCGGACCATGCCGCGCCTCCTGTTTGGTGACGTGCGGTAGCCATGCGGGCTCGGTGCGCCACCAGAACTATCATTGGTCTAAACCAACCGGGAAGAGCTGTCCGCCGGTTCGGCCGAAACCTCACCCGCGCGTCGACCGTCCGTCACCCCTTCACAAGGCGCCGTACAGGGCATCCACCAGTGCCGTCTTCCGCGGGTCGTCGGCGATGCGCGGTCCCATGCGGTTCATGACGTAGCCCAGCGAGACCCCGGCGTCCGGGTCCGCCAGACCGCAGGAGCCACCGAAGCCGTCGTGTCCGAAAGCCCGCGGATTGGGACCGTAGGAGCCATTGGGACCGCTGAGCCACAGCCCCAGCCCGACTTCGGTCTCGTGCGCGAAGCCGGCGCCGAGGACGAGGTCGCGGCAGGCACCCTGTCCCTCACGCACCCGCTCGGCGGCTTCCCGGGACAGTACGCGGTGGCCGTCGTGCGAGCCGAGGCCCGCGAGGATCCCGTACAGCGCGGCCACCGCCCGCGCGGTGCCGTGTCCGTTCGCCGCCGGTATCTCGGCGGCCCGCCACGCGGCGGTGTTGGCCTCCGTGGCGCCGATCGGGGGATTGGTGAGCGCCGCCACGGCCGCGGGCGCCGACTGGGCGAAGACCGTGGCCTGCTCGCTGTCGGAGGCCACCCGCGGACGCACCAGTTCGGCCGCCCGCCCCGTCTCCTTCTCCGGCAGCCCGATGGTGAAGTCGATGCCGAGCGGCCCGGTCACCTCCCGCTCCAGGAACGCCCCGGGCAGCAGCCCCGACACCCGCCGCACGACCTCACCGACCAGGAAGCCGTAGGTGATCGCGTGGTACCCGGACCGGGTGCCCGGCTCCCACCAGGGCTCCATGGCCGCCAGCCGACCGGTGGTCAGGTCCCAGTCGTACAACTGCGCCGCCGAGTGCGGCTCACGCAGCCCCGACAGGCCGGCGCGGTGCGACAGCAGACGCCGCACGAGGACGTTCTCCTTGCCCGCCGCCGCGAACTCGGGCCAGTGCACGGCCACCGGCGCGTCGAGGTCCAGCAGCCCGCGGTCGGCGAGGATGTGGGCGCACAGGGCGGTCGGGCCCTTGGACGTCGACCACGCGTTGACCAGCGTGTCCCGCTCCCACGGCCGGGCGCGGGCCGCGTCGGCCCACCCGCCCCACTCCTCGGACATGGGGCCGCCCTCCGTTGTACGCCGGGAGCCGGGTCGCGACGGTTCGGCCCGGCTCCATGCACATACCGACTGGTCGGACTGGGCGGAAGGCCGCCGACCCGGCCGTGGCGGGATCGCGCGGGCTCAGAGGTACGAGCGCAGCCAGCGCAACTTGGCCGCCTGCTGGAAGGGCCCGCCGCCCTCGTGGTCGTTGAAGTCGTACACCTCGATCGCCTTGTCGTCGTGCGCCCAGGCGTTGAACGCCGCGAAGACGGTCGACGGCGGGCAGGTCTGGTCCTCCAGGGCCGCCGAGAACAGGGAGGGTGCCCGGCCGCGCGCCGCGAAGTGCACGCCGTCGAAGTAGGACAGCGTGCGCAGCGCGTCCTCGGTGCGGCCGCGGTGCGTCTTGAGGTACAGGCCGATCTCCCGGTAGGGGTGCCGGTCGGTGAGCTTGGTCGCGCGCGGGAAGTCGCTGAGGAACGGCACGTCCGGCGCGACGGCCGTGAGGTCCGGCACCAGGCCGCCCACGGCGATCGTGATGCCGCCGCCCTGGCTGCCCCCGAGGACGACCGTGCGTGCGGGGTCGGTGAGCGGGTGGGAGCGGGCCGCCTCGACCGCGCGCACGGCGTCGGTGAAGACGCGGCGGTAGTAGTAGTTCTCGGGGGCGTCCAGGCCGCGGGTCATGAAGCCCGGGTACGCGGGCGTGCCGCCGACGGGGTCCGCCGTCCCACCACCGCCGCCCCAGGCGCTGCCCTGGCCGCGGGTGTCCATCACGAAGTGCGCCCGGCCGGTGGACGCCCACAGCAGGTGCTCGTGCGGCAGCCCGCGCCCGCCGCCGTACCCGACGAACTCCACGACCAGCGGCAGCGGTTCCTCCGCCGCGGCCGGCAGGATCAGCCAGCCCTTCACCGGGTGACCGCCGAACCCGGCGAACGTCACGTCGTGCACCCGCACCGTGGTCAGTCCCGTGTCGACCGGTTCGAAGCGGGCGTCCAGATCGTGCGCGCGGGCTTCGTCGAGCGTCTTGCTCCAGAACGCGTCGAAGTCCTCGGGCTCTGCCGACGCGCTGCGGTAGGCGCGGAGTTCTTCGAGCGGAAGGTCGAACAGGGCCATCGAGAACCGCCTTTGCGGGGAGACAGTGCCGGACCGTACGGATGATCACACCGTACGTGAATGGTCGGAGGTCTCGCCAGATCGTCGGCGGGCAGCCCACCGGCCTGACCTGCGGTTCGACGGATCGAACGCCGACCCGGACCGTGCCGGGCCCCGGGGCCGGGGCCAGGTGGTCGGGTCACCGGCGTGCCGTCAGGCCCGGCGGCGTGTCCACTGGGGTTCGGTGAGGGCCCAGTCGCGGTCCCACTCGGCCATCCGGTGCCGGAGGGCCACCTTGCGTACGGCGCAGTGTGCGAGGAGCACCGTGAGCGCCGCCCCCATGGTGGTGCACACGCCGATCGTGACGCTGTGCTGCCAGACCGCGGAACCGTCCGTCGGCGGCGGCACGCTCTTGCCCCGGGAGTCCAGCCACACGTCGACCGCGTCACCGTGCCCGGCGCCGGCCGGGACACGGGCCGTAGTGCTCCGGTCGGTACCGTCCGGCGTGCTCCAGCGCACGGTCGCGCGGTACGAGTGCTGTCCGCCGGCCTGCACCGACGGCAGCGTGTCGGGAGTCCGGCCGACCACCTCGGCGCGGACGCGGTGCCGCTCCGCGCGCTGCTCCGCCGCGACCGCCTGGGCCTGACCGTGGCCCCATATGGCCGCGGCGGCTCCGAGCAGCGGTGCTCCCACGATCAGCAGGACCGCGACGACCAGCGCGGTCCACGCCTCGACGACGTCCGACCGGCGCCGCAGCGGATTGCGCCGCACGCGCCAGCCGCGCACCCGGGTTCGCATGTCGACCTCCTCGCGATCACAGCGACCGGAGGCCGGGCGGACGGCCGTACGAGAGCGGGGGGCCGCCGTGTCTCCGCGTCGCGCCACGCGTGCGAGTGCCCGCACAGGTCTGGTACCCCGTTCGGCGCGTCTCGCTCACCATGTCGCCCACCCCGGAACGCCGGACGACTGCTCCGCACCGCGGACAGGTGCCCAGCGGCGCCCGGGGGAAACCGGGGGCCGCGGCTGGTGCGGCCCTCGGACTCGGGGCCGAGGGGCGTCCAAGCGTGGCGCGGTGCCGGGGCGCCGTCCACCGCGGCCCGGCCGTGGGTCAGCCGAAGCGTTCGATCCTGATCCGGTCCACCGGCTGACCGGCCGCCACCAGCAGCCGCGAGGCGTGCTCCGCGAAGGAGTTGGAGCCGCACACGTAGGCCTCCCAGCCGTCGGCGGGCGCTTCGGCCAGGAGCGGTGCCAGGTGCGCGGTCGTCATCCGGCCCACGGGCGTCCCGGCCGGCGCGCCGCGGGTGAACACGGGGGTCGTCTCCGCGCCGAGTTCGCGGGCGTAGATGAGTTCCCCGGGAGTGCGCGCGGACACCAGCAGTCGCAGCGGCACCGTCAGTCCCAGCGCCCGGTGGTGCCGCACCATCGACATCAGCGGCACCACGCCGGAACCCGCGCCCAGCAGCAGGGCGGGCCGGTCGCCCGGCCAGGCGAAGAAGCCGCTCAGCGGGCCGCGCACCTCGATCCGGTCGCCGGGCCGGGCGACCGTGTGGAACCAGCCGGACACCTCGCCGTCCTCGACGTGGTCGAGGGTCAGCTCGATGTGCCCGGAGTCGTCGGGCGCGGACGCCAGCGAATAGTGGCGCTGGGCCACGTACCCGTCCTCGGCGGTCAGCCGCAGCATCAGGTGCTGGCCGGGCAGATGGCCCGCCCAGCCGGGTACGGCGAACCGGAAGGTGGACGCGCGGTGCGTCTCGCGGCGGATCTCCGTGAGGGTGGCGGTCTGCCACGTCCCGGCCGTCGGGCCGTCCACCTCGATGCGCCTGGGCACGGCGAACCGCGTCGGGGGAGTGAAGGACCCTGCCGTGTGCGTCGCTGTCTCAGTCACCGGAGTACCGCTGCTCCTCCCAGGGGTTGCCGCGCGCGTGGTAGCCGTTCTGCTCCCAGAAGCCCGGTTCGTCGTGGTCCAGGAGCTCCAGGCCCGCGATCCACTTGACGCTCTTCCAGAAGTACAGGTGCGGCACCACCAGCCGCGCCGGGCCGCCGTGCTCGGGGACGAGGGGCTGCCCGTCGTACTCCCACACGATCCAGGCGCGCCCGCCGGTCAGGTCCGCGAGCGGCAGGTTCGCGGTGTACCCGGTGTGCGCGTAGGCGACGGCGTGCGTGGCGGACGGCAGCGGGCGCGCCGCCTCCAGGAAGGCGTCCAGGGACACGCCCCCGAACCGCACCCCGAACTTCGACCAGCCGGTCACGCAGTGGATGTCGCCCGAGTACGCCGACGCCGGCAGCCGGTGCGCTCCGGCCCAGTCCCAGGTGCGGGGCTCGGCCACCAGCCCGCTCACGCGGAAGGTCCAGTCGGCCAGCGACACGTCGGGCGTGACCTCGGCGGACAGCACGGGCCAGTCGTCACCGGCGTCGTACTGGCCGGGCGGCAGTCCCGGCCGGGCGGCGCGCGGGCGCCCGGTGAAGCCTCGGGTGGTGTTCATGCGGTGGGGCCTTTCGGGCCGCCGCGAGGGATGCCCGCGGCCGGCGTGATCAGTGCGTACGCGGTCAACCGTACGTGCTCTCGGAGGCGCACCTCAGTCCTGGCCCTCGCCGGGTGCGGCCTCCTGCCACGCGTTGTACCGCTCCAGATACGCGGCGAAGCGGACCAGGTCCTCCTCGGGCCAGTCGGCGAGCCGCTCCCGGAAGGCCGTCCGGCGGCTCTCGGTGACCTGGGCCAGGATGTGCCGTCCGGCCTCCGTCAGGTGCAGGACCTGGACGCGGTGGTCGTCCGGGTCGACGCGCCGCTCGACGAGTTCGGTGCGCTCCAGGGCGGACACCTGGCGGCTGACGGTGGACTTGTCCAGGGCGTAGTGGGCGGCCAGGTCGGTGGCCCGGCAGCCGTCCCGCTCCTCCAGGTGACCGAGCAGCGTGTACGACACCAGCGACAGCTCGGGGTGCATGCGGCCCGCCGAGGCGCGGGCGCGGCGGGCGAAGGCCGTCATCTCCCGCTGGATGGTCTCCACGGCCTCCGCCGGGCGGCCGCCGGGGGTGACAGTCGTCTCATCGGGCATCTCGGCCGTCGTCACAGGTCCTCCTCCGCATTGCTAGTTGTATAGTACAACTTGAAGAGAGAGTTGTATAAGCCAACTATCTGCCGCCGCCGAACCAGTCATTGGAGGATGTGAGCGATGAGGTCGCACGCCCTGCGCCACGTGCTCACGCACCTGATCACCCCGCTGCTGATGTGCATCGGGATGGGACTCGCGTACATGGGGGCCTTCGTCACCCCCGAGCCGAACCACCTGCCGGTCGCCGTCGTCGGCTCCGGCCCCGAGGCGAAGGTGCTCGCCCAGTCGGTCAAGGACAAGGCCGGCGACGACCTCGACGTACGGACCGTCGCCACCCGCGCCGACGCCGTCGACCTGCTGAAGGCCCGCGACATCACCGGCGCCTACGTGCCCGGCGACAAGGCGCCCGAGGTCGTGGTGGCCACCGCCGCGTCCGACATGGGCGCCATGGCGGCGGAGAAGGTCTTCACCCCGCTCGCCGAGCGGCAGGGCGTCCCGCTGAAGGTGACCGACGTGGCCACCCCGGTCGACGACGACCCCACCGGCCAGGGCCTGTTCTTCCTGCTGATCGCGGTCAGCATCGGCTCCTACGCCTCCGTGGCCGCCCTCGGAGCCGCCGGCGCCGCCCTGTCCATGCGCGTCCGGGCCCTGCTCACCCTCGGCGTCTCCGTCGTCGTCAGCGGGATCGGCGCCCTGCTCGCCGGACCGGTGTTCCACCTCGCCCACCACGATCTCGCCGGTGTGTGGGGCCTGGCCTGGCTGTACGCGGCGGGCATCCTGTTCATCGGCGTGGGCCTGCACACCTTCCTCAAGCGGTGGACCACGCTCGCCATGATGGTGCTGTTCGTGATGCTGAACTTCACCACCTCGGGCGGCCTGTTCCGCCCCGAACTGCAGAACGGCTTCTTCGGCACCCTGCACGCCTTCTGGAACGGCGCCGGGTTCGTCGAGGGCGCCCGCGGCCTGCTGTACTTCGACGGCGACGGACTGGGCCGCGGCGTGTGGACACTGGTCGCCTGGCTGCTGCTCGGCCTCCTGGTGACGGCGGTCGCCGCCGTCCGCGAGCGGGGCGGTACGGCGCCCGCGTCGGCCACCCCCGCCAGGCACGCGAGGCCGAACGAGCGCAAGGCGGTGCCCGCGGCGGAGGAGGCGGACGAAGAGGCCGAGGAGACCGTCGGCGTCTGATCATTGGGGTAGTGTGACCGGCGGCCGAGGACAGTCCCGGCCGCCGGACGCCTGGGAGGTGAGACCCATTACCGCTGTGTCGGCCCGGGTGCTCTCACCTCACGGCAGTGCGGTCCCCGCCAGCGGGTGACCGTGAGAGCGCCCTTCGGTTCTCGAAAGGCTCTCGGCTTCCATGCCTCAGCTGTTCTCCACCCCTTCGTTCCCCTCCCCTTTCTCCCCCTCCTTCCCGTCGCCCGACTCCGTCGTGGCCGCGCTGCGCGCCGCGGGCTGCGTCTTCGCCGAGGACGAGGCGGAACTGATCCTGGGCGCCGCCCGCACCGCCGGGCAACTCACCGCCCTGGTCGACCGCCGCGTCACCGGAGTGCCCCTCGAACTCGTCCTCGGCTGGGCCGAGTTCCGCGGCCTGCGCGTCGCCGTCGCCCCCGGTGTCTTCGTGCCCCGCCGCCGTACCGAGTTCCTGGTGGCCGAGGCCCTCGCGCAGGCGCCGGACGCGGCCGTCGTCGTGGACCTGTGCTGCGGCTCCGGCGCCGTCGGTGCCGCCCTGGCCGCCGCCCTGGACCGGCCCGAGGTGCACGCCGCCGACGTCGACCCGGCCGCCGTGCGCTGCGCCCGCGGCAACCTCGCGGCCGCCGGGGGCCGGGTGTACGCCGGTGACCTGTTCGACGCGCTGCCCGCGGCGCTGCGCGGCCGGGCGGACATACTCGCGGCCAACGTGCCCTACGTACCCACCGGCGAGGTCGCCCTGCTGCCCGCCGAGGCGCGGGAGCACGAGCCGCTGGTCGCCCTCGACGGCGGCACCGACGGTCTCGGGGTGCTGCGCAGGGTCGCGGCCGAGGCGCCCCGCTGGCTCGCGCCCGGCGGCTGCCTGCTGGCCGAGACGAGCCGACGCCAGGCACCTGCGGCCGTCGACGCCTTCGCCCGCGCCGGCCTGACGACCCGCCTCGCGGTCTGCGACGAGCTGTACGCCCATGTGGTGATCGGCGTCAGGGAGCGCGACCTCAGCTAGGCACGTCCGGCGTCGTGGCCCGGGCGATCAGCAGGGCCACGTCGTCGGAGTTCTCCGGCTCGTGCAGCGTGCGCAGGAGCAGGTCGCAGACCTCCTCCAGCGGGCGGTCCGGGCCCTCCAGCAGGGCGAGGAGCGCGTCCAGCCGCTCGTCCAGCGGATGCCGGCGCGTCTCGACGAGACCGTCGGTGTAGAACACCAGCCGGTCGCCCGGCTCCAGATCGACGGTGGTGGTCGAGAAGGCGACGCCGCCCACGCCCAGCGGCACCCCGGTGGGCAGGTCCAGCAGTTCCGGCGGACGGCCGGCGCGCAGGCGCACCGGTGGCAGGTGCCCGGCGTTGGCGATCAGACACTGCCGCCGGTGCGGGTCGTGGACCGCGTAGAGGCAGGTGGCGATGGCCTGGTCCAGGCCGGCCGTGGTCCGGTCGAGGTGTCCGAGCAGGAACGCCGGGTCGAGATCGAGGGCGGCCAGGGTGTTCGTCGCGGTGCGCAGCCTCCCCATGGAGGCCGCCGCCGCGATGCCGCTGCCCATCACGTCACCCACCACGAGCGCGGTCTTGCAGTCCTCCAGCTCGATCACGTCGAACCAGTCGCCGCCGACCTCGCTGGTCGCCTCGGCGGGCTGGTAGCGGGAGGCGACCTCCAGTCCGCCCGTCACCGGAGGATGACTCGGCAGCAGGCTGCGCTGGAGGGTGAGGGCGGTGTCGCGGGCGTTCTGGTACCAGCGGGCGTTGTCGATCTGCACCGCCGCGCGGACGGCCAGCTCCCGGGCCAGCAGCAGGTCGTCCTCGCCGAACGGCAGCGGATTGCCGATCCGTTTGAGGTCCAGGGCGCCCAGCACCTCGCCCCGCGCGATCAGCGGAACGGCCAGGTAGGAGTGCACACCCGCCCGGCGCAGCAGCTCGGCCGCCTCCGGTGAACGGGCGATGCGCGGCAGGTCCTCCTCCGTCACCCGCTCCACCAGCACCGGCCGGGCCGTGCGCACGCACTCGGTGACCAGGCGGTCCGGCCCGTACCGGGCGACCTGGCCGGGTGGATCGGCCGCCCGCAGCGCGTCCGGGGCGTCGTTCGCCTGCACGGCCAGGGCCCGGATCACCGCGGGCTCGGCCGGGCCCAGGGTGCTGCGCCGGCCCTTCACCACGGCCTCCAGCAGGTCCACGGCCGCGATGTCGGCGAGGTCCGGCACGGCCACGTCGGCCAGCTCGTGCGCCGTGCGGTCCAGCTCCAGGGTGGTGCCGATCCGCGCGGAGGCGTCCGCGACGGCGGCCAGCCGGCGCCGCGCGGCCTCCGCCTCGACGCCCGCCCAGTGCTGCTCGGTGACGTCCACGACCGACACGGCGAGGCCCAGCACCGCACCGACGGCGTCCTCCAGCCGGTACAGCGACAGCGACCAGGTGTGCTCCTCGTCCGGGTCGGCGGGGGTCCGCCCGGTCGCGGGCTGGCCGACGATCGGCAGTCCGGTCTCCAGCACCCGGCGCGCCGCCTCCTCCAGGGGAGCGGCGTCCACCAGGGGCAGCACCTGGCGGACCGTCCGGCCGAGGTGCTCCTCGGCGGTCATGCCGTTCATGTTCTCCAGGGACGGGTTGACCGAGACGTACCTCAGATCGGTGTCGAGGACGGCCAGCCCGATCGGGGACTGCCTGATCACCCGCGTGGACAGTGCCACGTCGTGCTCCAGCCGGCGCACGGTGGACCGGTCGACGGCGAGTCCCAGCGCGTAGACGTCGCCCCGGTCGTCCAGGAGGCGCATGTTGCGGAACTCCACCAACCGGGTGCCGCCGTCCTTGTGGCGGATGGGGAACGCCCCGGCCCAGCTCTGGCCGGTCTTCATGACGTCGGCGAACAGCTTCACGACCAGGTCGAGATGGCGTTCGTGGACCATGATGCGGGCGGCGTACTGCCCCAGCGCCTCCGGTGCGGTGTATCCGAACAACTCCTCGGCCTGCGGGCTCCACAGCACGATCCGGCCCTCGGTGTCCAGTACGACCGAGGCCACGTTCAGCACGTCGAGCAGCCCGCTGGGCCGCACCGGTCCGCGCGGCGACGTGTCGCCCCCGAACCCGGCAGACCCGGCTGCACTCATCCCACGCCCCGCCTTCGCCGTTCCACGCGGCACGCCCTTTTGATGCCGACTCCCTTGTTCTACCGCGTTCCACCGCCCACAGGGCCGTTTCTCCGAGGCTCCGCCGTCTCCTTCCAGCATCACCCGGCACGGCTGCGGCCGCCGCACGGAGCGCGGCCGAGGTTGGTCTGTACATGACTGCAACCTCGGGACAGACTGTGCGCCGAGTGCGTACCGCCCACCCCCCACCGAGGAGCCCGCCCATGCCCCTGCGCGCCCGGCAACGTTGTCATGCCGCTCTGACCGGCCTCGCCGCCCTCGCCCTCGCCGTCGGTCTCGCCGGTCCGTCCGCCGCCGCCCCGTCCGCCGCGCCGTCCGCCGACATCTGGACGGAGGTGGGCTCCGACCGCGCCGACCCGCTGACCGAGAGCCAGGGTCTGGCCTCGGTCGAGGTCCCGGCCGGCAGCCCCAATCGCTACACGGGCATCGGCACCATCCCCCTGAGCCTCAGCACCCGCGGCTGGAACCACGTCGGCGACCCCGACGCCTCCTACGACGGCCACTACGTCGAGCCGTACCAGCGCGACGACGGGAACACCAAGATGTTCCGCGTGCAGGCGCCGGACGGGCGCTGGTCGGAGTACGTGCACACGCTGAGCCCCGGCGAGGCGCTGAACAACTCCTGGTCCGCGATCTCCCCGGACGGCCAGTGGATGCTGGCGGGGGAGTGGGGCACCATGAACCGGCTGCTCGTCTTCCCGACGCCCGGCGTCAACGCGAGCACCTCGCCCTCGGTGAACCTCCCGCAGGCGGCCACCGTCCACTTGGACCACGCCGTGCGCGACGTCCAGGGCTGCGACTTCCTCGACGCGACCACGCTGCTGTGCTCCTCCGACGACCCGGCGGGCACCCTCTTCGGCATCACCAAGCCGCTGCTGCGGATCGACCTGTCCGCCGCGCCGAACGGCACCGCCGACGTCACCGGCCACGTCACCGCCCTGCGGCAGCTGCCCCTGCGCAGCGCCTGCTCCGGCGGCTTCGAGGCGGAGGGCATCGACTACGACCGCCGTACCGGCACCCTGCGCGTGATCGTCGTGTCGCCGGGCTTCTGCGTGCTGACGGACAGCAGGACCTACCGCTTCACGCGGGGCTGACCCGCCCCCTTCGCATCGGGCGGCGAGTGGTGCTTTTCTGGTGGTATGGGCCACGAGAGGAGCGATCACGATGGACGGTGAGCGACTGCATCCGGAGTCCGTCTCGGTGGAGCTGAGCGGGTGCAGCAAGGAGGACGCCCGGACCGTGTTCGACGCCCTGTGCACGTGCTTCTCGTCGGACCGGCGCTCGGACGAGGTGCCCCGGGACTACCACGAGGTGCGCCCCACCGTGTGGCTCGGCACCTTCGACGTGGCCGAGGCCCGGGGCGAGTGCGACCCCGCCCGGCTCAGGGCGTCCGTGGAGGCCGACGTGCAGGGCGGCTACTGGGCGATCGAGCGCTTCCGCACCACCCTGGACTCCCTGTTCACCGTGCACGACCTGAGCACGGCCTCCGGGGACCAGGAGCGGGAACTGCACGTACGGCTGGAGAACCACTGACCGAGGCCCGAGGCGGCGGTGTGGTGTGCGCCGCCTCTTTGTGCAACTAGTTGCACAAAGAGGCGGCCGTCCTCTACAACAGAGGCACGACACCGCGCACGGAGGGCCCGATGAGCCGTTACCCCCACCTGCTGAGCCCGCTCGACCTGGGCTTCACCACGCTGCCCAACCGGGTCCTGATGGGCTCCATGCACGTCGGCCTGGAAGAGGCCGAGCGCGGCTTCGAGCGCATGGCCGCCTTCTACGCCGCCCGCGCCCGCGGCGGAGTGGGCCTCATCGTCACTGGCGGCATCGCCCCCAACGACGAGGGCCGGCCGTACGAGGGCGGCGCCAAGCTCACCACCGAGGCGGAGGCCGAGCAGCACCGGGTCGTCACCGACGCCGTACACCGCGAGGGCGGCCGGATCGCCCTGCAGATCCTGCACTTCGGCCGCTACGCCTACCACGCCGACCTCGTCGCCCCGAGCCCCCTCCAGGCGCCGATCAGCCCGCACGTGCCCCGAGAGCTGACCGACGCCGATGTCGAGCGCACCATCGACGACTACGCCCGCACCGCCCGCCTCGCGCGCGAGGCCGGGTACGACGGCGTCGAGATCATGGGCTCCGAGGGCTACCTGATCAACGAGTTCATCGCCGCGCGCACCAACCACCGCACCGACCGCTGGGGCGGCTCCTACGAAAACCGCATGCGCCTCCCCGTCGAGATCGTCCGCCGGGTGCGCGAGGCCGTCGGCGAGGACTTCATCGTCGTCTACCGGCTCTCCATGCTGGACCTGGTCCCGGGCGGCTCCACCCTCGCCGAGGTCGTGACCCTCGCCAAGGCCGTCGAGGCAGCCGGCGCGACCATCATCAACACCGGCATCGGCTGGCACGAGGCCCGCATCCCCACCATCGCCACCTCCGTGCCGCGCGGCGCCTACACCTGGGTGACCGAGCGCCTGATGGGCGAGGTGTCGGTGCCCCTCGTCACCACCAACCGCATCAACACCCCCGAGGTGGCCGAGCGGCTGCTCGCCGAGGGCACGGCCGACATGGTGTCGATGGCCCGGCCCATGCTCGCCGACCCCGACTTCGTCGCCAAGGCCGCGGCGGGCCGCCCGGAGGCCATCAACACCTGCATCGGCTGCAACCAGGCCTGCCTGGACCACACCTTCAGCGGCAAGATCACCTCCTGCCTGGTCAACCCGCGCGCCTGCCACGAGACCGAGCTGGTCCTCGCCCCGACCCGGCGGCGCAAGCGCGTCGCGGTCGTCGGGGCCGGACCGGCCGGGCTGGCCTGTGCGGTGAGCGCTGCCGAACGCGGCCACGAGGTCACCCTCTTCGACGCCGCGAGCGAGACCGGCGGCCAGCTCAACGTCGCCCGCAAGGTCCCCGGCAAGCAGGAGTTCGACGAGACGCTGCGCTACTTCCGCACCCGGCTGGCGGAACACGGCGTCGACGTACGGCTGAACACCCGGGTCGGAGCCGACGATCTCGCCGGCCACGACGAGGTCGTCGTCGCCACCGGCGTCACCCCGCGCACCCCGGACATCCCCGGCGTCGACCACCCGAGCGTCGTCGGCTACCTCGACGTGCTCCGCGACGGCGCCCCCGTCGGCGACCGCGTCGCGATCCTCGGCGCGGGCGGCATCGGCTTCGACGTCGCCGAGTACCTCACCGACGGCGGCGACAAGGCGCACGAGAACCCCGAGACGTACTTCCGCCTCTGGGGCGTCGACATGGACTACCGCGCGCCGGGCGGCCTCGCCGCGCCCGAGCGGCCCGTACCGCCGCGCACCGTGCACCTGCTCCAGCGCAAGACGTCCAAGGTCGGCGCCGGCCTCGGCAAGACCACCGGCTGGATCCACCGCACCGAGCTGAAGCACCGCGGCGTCACCATGGTCCCGGGCGTGCGCTACGACCGGATCGACGACGCCGGACTGCACATCACGATCGGCGACGAGTCCACCGTCCTGGAGGTCGACACGGTCGTCCTGTGCACGGGCCAGGAGCCGAGCCGCGGCCTGTACGACGACCTGGTCGCCGCCGGGCGCAGCGCGCACCTCATCGGCGGCGCCGACGTGGCCGCCGAACTGGACGCCAAGCGCGCCATCAAGCAGGGCACCGAGCTGGCGGCGGCGCTGTAGGGCCGCGCGGTCCGGAAGGCGCGCGGGCCGTCCCTAGGATGAGCCCATGTCACTCCCGCACGCGATCCTCACCGCCCTGGTCGAAAAGCCGTCGTCGGGGCTGGAGCTGACCCGCCGGTTCGACAGGTCGATCGGCTACTTCTGGTCGGCGACGCACCAGCAGATCTATCGCGAGCTGGGAAAACTGGAGGCGGACGGCCTGATCCGCGCGCTGCCCGGCCAGCAGCCGGCCCGCGGCCAGAAGAAGTCCTACGAGGTCCTGCCCGCGGGCCGCGCCGAACTGGCCCGCTGGGCCGCCGCCGCACAGGACCCCAAGCCCCTGCGCGACACGATGCTGCTGCGGCTGCGTGCCGCCGCCGTGGTCGGCACCACCGGTATCGAGACGGACCTGCGCCGCCATCTGGAGCTGCACGAACGGCAGTTGGCCGAGTACGAGGAGATCGAGAAGCGGGACTTCCCGCCCGAGAGGGACAGTACCGAGGACCGGCTGCGGCACCTGGTGCTGCGCGCCGGCATCGACCTGGAGACCTTCTGGACCCAGTGGCTCAGGCACGCGCTGGCGGAGTTCGCCGGGCTGCCGGGTGACGAGCGGAAGTGAGCGCGGCCACGGCTCAGAACCGGTACGGCTTCTGGCGGCGGCGCAGGAACCACGCCGCGGCGATGGCGCCCGTGCCGACCAGCGCGCCGCCCGCCACGAGGGTGGCCGTGCCGTAGTCCTGGACGGCCCCGCCGAGACCGCCCATGACACCGCGTGGCGACGCGGAGGGTGAGGGCGAGGGGGAGGCGGAGCGGCTGGGCGAAGGAGAGGGCGCCGCGGAGACGATGACGGTCTGGGTGCCGGCGGTGCTGTTGTTGGAGCACATGACGATCACCGTGTACGTGCCCGGGCTGATGCCCGACCAGGAGGCGGACTGTCCGGAACTCGTCCCGGACAGCGCCACCTGGCGCCCCTGGGCGAAGTCCCCTTGACTGCCGGTGAGCAGCGAGGCGGTGCCCCAACTGCCGTTGAGCTGGGCGCAGGCGGTGGTCGTGACCGACACCGTGGTCCCGGTGGTGCTCACGGAGATCCCCGGGCCCGCGGAAGCCGGCCCGGCGGCCAGGGCGACGGGCAGCGCGGCGGCGGCTGCCGCGGTCAGGCCGGAGCGGAGTAGTGGCGATGAGATGCGCATGTGGACTGCCCTCCGGCGGCACGGTCGGCGGTACATCCCTTGCGCCGCCGAGATCGGGAACGCCCGTGCTGCCTCACGGGCAGCCAACAGGGCGGCGGCCGTGCCCGCATGCCGAGCGCGACCGCCCAGGTGACGCGCCGGTCGGCCGCAGGGCTGCCGGGGCGTCACCCGCCGTCGCCCGTGGTCACCTTCCGCTCCGCCGACAGTCCGCCCCAGGTGCCGTCGGACAGCCTGGCCCGGACCCGCACCCGATGCGTGACCCCGGCCTCCGGTCCCGCGTAGAAGCTGTACTCCGCCCGGTCGCGCGGCGCGTCCGCGCCGTAGACGAGTGATGTCGCCGGGCGGCCGTCCAGGTGGATCTGGTACTCGGTGACCAGGCCGTCGGTGCGCGGCGGGGTCCAGGTGAGGTCGATGTAGTAGCCGCCGTCGGCGTGGTGGGAGGCCGCGCGCAGACCGGTGGGCGCGGTGGCGCGGCCGTCGTCGGAGCCCGGGGTGGTGAGCCGGACGGTGGCGCCGGCGGGGGAGACGTTGTCGGCGGCGTCCCGCGCCCGGACCGTGAAGGAGTACCGGGTGCCCGCGCGCAGCCCCGTGACCACGGCCGCCGTCTGGCCGCCGCCGACGCTGTGCACCTTCGTCCCGCCCTGGTAGACGTCGTACGACACGACCCCGCGGTCGTCGGTCGCGGCGGACCAGGTGAGCTGGACCGCCCGGCTGCCCGCCGCCCGGCCGCGGGCGTCCGCCGGGCGCGTCGGGGCGGAGTCGTCGGCGACGGCGGCGGGGGTGGTCGCCCGCACCTCCTGGCTGCGCGGCCCCAGTCGCCCGTCGGCGTCGCGCGCCCGCACGGTGAAGGCGTAGGCCGTCGAGGGGCGCAGCCGGGTGACGTCCACCATGCGGTCGGACGCCTCCACCTTCTTCACCAACGTGCCGCCGCGATAGACCTCGTAGGTCTCGACGCCGTCGACCGCGTTCCACATCACGTGCACGGTCGTGGCGCTGCCCGCCTCTGCGGTGACGCCCGTCGGCGCTCCTGGCGGCCCGCCGCCGTCGTCGCCGTCGTCGCCCATGCCCCAGCCGCAGGACGTGACCAGGACGAGTGTGCCGCAGAGCAGGGCACAGCGGCGCAGTACGGGGACAGGGGCGGGAACGGCGGGAACGGGTGCGTCTCGCACGGCTCTGCCTCCAGGACGGCTGCGGCTCGGCTTCTGCTTCGGCTCTCTCCGGCCCGAGAGCAATGGTCCGGACCAATATGCGCCTGTGACGCGACCACATCAAGAGGGCGTCGGTGACCCCGGCCGCGCGCCGGGCGCGGACGTGCACCGTCTGGCCCACAAAAGGTGGTCGCGCGCACGATTCGGGGACAGATGTGGCCGAGTGACCGTCCATGTCCCCCAGGAGAGGCCACATAGTGCGTGTCCAGTCGCTGACACTGGTCGCGGCCAGCGCCGCCCTGCTCGCCCCCACGACGTTCCCCGGCGCTCCGCTCCCGCCCCGCCCCGGCCCCCAGGTGCAGCTCGACCCCGGTCACCGGCACGAGGCCCCGCCGGTCCGCGTGGGCAGGTCCGGCACCCGGATCGGGCCGGTCCCGCCGTCCCAGGCCGGTCCCGTTCCGCCGCCCTCCGGGATCCGGCCCGGAGCCGAGGCGGGCGCCGGTGACGGGTCGAAGGAGGCCCGGCGGCACGGACCCGTCCACGCCGCCGACCTGCTGGCCAAGGTGCGGGACTGCGACCCCGTCTCGCGCGGACGCTACCGATCCGACGCCGGGGCGCCGGCGGACATCCCGGTCTGCGGAACGCGGGACGCCGTGTACTGGAAGGCCGACCTGGACGTCGACTGCGACGGCCGGCCCGGTGACCACTGCAACAGCGGTACCGACCCGCACTTCACCCCCGCCACCGCCTACACCCGGTCGGACGGCCGTCCCCTGGACGCCGAACGCCTGCCCTACGTCGTCGTGCCCGAGCCGAGCGACATCTGGGACCACCGCGAGACCGACGTCCACGGCGGATCGGTCGCGGCGGTCGTCCACGGGGACCGGGTGCGCTACGCGGTCGTCGGCGACGTCGGCCCGCGCGACCTCATCGGCGAGGCCTCCTACGCCGCCGCCGAGTCGCTCGGCATCCCGGCCGACCCGCACGGGGGCGGCGTCGCGTCCGGCGTGACGTACATCGTCTTCAAGGGCAGCGAGGTCGAGCCCGTCGAGGACAAGGCCGCCGCCGAGAAGGCGGGGGAGCGCCTGGCGCGGGAGTTCGTGGACGGCGAGTGAACCTCCGGCGCCCCGTGGCCGCGGGGTGGCTCAGACCGCGGACCAGCCGTCGTCGACGGGCAGGATCGCGCCGTTGATGTTGCTCGCCGCCTCCGAGGCGAGGAACACGATCGCCGCGGCCTGCTCCTCGGGCTGCGACACCCGGCCGAGGTTGACGAAGTGCGGGCCGAGCGTGGCCGGCCCGTGCGCGCCCTGAGCGGGGTCGACGGTGATGGCGGTCTGTGTGCCGCCCGGGCAGATCGCGTTGGCGCGGATGCCCCGCCCCCGGTACATCACCGCCAGCGACTTGGTCAGCCCCACCACGCCGTGCTTGGAGGCCGTGTAGGCGGCGCCCGCCGCGCTGCCGCGCAGGGCCGCCTCGGAGGCGGTGTTGACCACGGCACCCCGGCCCGCCGCCAGCATGTGCGGCAGCACCGCGCGGGTCAGCAGGAAGGGCGCGGTGAGATTGACCCTCAGCACCCGCTCCCACTCGGCGTCGCTCACGTCCGCGAGCGCCGACATCCGGTCCATGATCCCGGCGTTGTTCACCAGGACGTCGATCCCGCCGAACCGCTCGACCGCGGTCGCCGTCACCCGGTCGACGACGGCCTGCTCGCTCAGATCGCCCGCCACGGCCACGGCGGTGCCGCCGGCCCCCTC
The DNA here is from genome assembly GCF_031597775.1 of Streptomyces sp. BB1-1-1. Taxonomy (NCBI): domain Bacteria; kingdom Bacillati; phylum Actinomycetota; class Actinomycetes; order Kitasatosporales; family Streptomycetaceae; genus Streptomyces; species Streptomyces sp. BB1-1-1. The sequence continues at coordinate 7,648,851 of NZ_CP134203.1, forward strand.
GATCTCCTGGACCGCCGCGTCCGCGCCCTCGGCGTTGAGGTCCGCCAGTACGACGCGGTCACCCTGCGCGGCGAAGGCCAGGGCGGCGGCCCGCCCGATACCGGATCCCGCTCCGGTGACGATGACACTGCGCCCGCCCGGTCCGCCGCTCATGTGGTGCTCCTTCTCGTGAGGTCCAGGGGCTGGAGCCTGCTGCCGGGCCAGCCTACGACTTAATGTCGGTGAGCGACAAAAAGTAGTCGTGGAGAATTCCGGGAGACCACCACCGGCGCCGGAGGACCAGATGGCCGCAGTTCGCGGACGTACAGGACGACCGCCCCTGACCGAGGAACGCAAGGCCGAGATCCGGCTGGCGATCGCCCGCGCCGCCGTGGACCTCTTCGTCACCCAGGGGGTGGCCGCGACCACGGGCGAGCAGATCGGCCGCGCGGCCGGCATCTCGGCGCGCACGGTGTGGCGCTACTTCCCGACCAAGGAGAGCTGCGTACGCCCGCTCCTCGCGGCCGGCGTCGAGCTGATCGCCGACTCGCTGCGGCAGTGGCGGCCCGGCCGCCCCCTCGACGAGGTCTTCGACTTCGAGCAGCGGACGGCGGACGACGACCGCCTCCTCGCCGGCCCGGCCCACGCCACCGTCGGGGCACTGGTACGGCTGACCCGCACCGAACCGGGCCTGCGCGCGGTCTGGCTGCAGACCTACGACGAGGCCGAACCGGCGTTCGCCCGCGCCCTCGCCGAACGCGCCGGGCTGCCCGCCGACGACCTGCGGCCGGCGATCTGGGCGGCCATGTTCAACGCGGCGCTGCGTGCGGCGGTCGAACACCACGCCTGGCACACGGCCGACACCCCCGCCGACGCCGCGACGGCGCGGGCGGAACTGGCCGCGACCCTGCGCACCGCTGTCCGGGCGGCGGCGGGCGGCCTCACCTGACGCACCCGCACCACGCCGGTGGCGTGGCGGGGCGGACCCGCCCGCCGCCGCCCAGGGCACCGGACGTTCGCGGCTGGACCTTCCGGTACGGCTGGACCTTCCGTACGGCTAGACCTTCCGGTAGGAGTACGCCTCCGCGGCCGCCGCCTCCACGGTCGCGAGGTCGGCGCCCGTCGCGGCCGTCACGACCGCGGCCACCGCGCCCTCGACGAAGGGGGCGTCCACCAGACGGGTGTTCTCGGGGAGTTCGTCGCCCTCGGCGAGCAGCGCCTTGACGGTGAGCACCGCACTGCCGAGGTCGGTGAGGACGGCGACTCCCGCGCCCCGGTCCACGGACGCGGCGGCGGCGGACACCAGCTCGGAGCTGGTCCCGAACCCGCCGGACGCGGTCCCGCCCGCCGGCGCGATCGGCACCGTCACGCCACCGCCCGACAGCGCCTTCGCCAGTTCGGCCACGGACGCGGCGACCTCGGCGCTGTGCGACACCAGCACGATCCCGACCAGCTTCTCCTCACTCACCGGCCGCCTCCTCCAGCGCCGCGACGAGCAGTGCCGCCGAGGTCGCCCCGGGGTCCTGGTGCCCGATGCTGCGCTCGCCGAGATAGCTCGCCCTGCCCTTGCGCGCCTGCAACGGCACGGTCGCCTCGGCCCCCTCCTCGGCCGCGGCGCGGGCCGCGGCGAACGAGTCGCCGAGGGCGTCCACGGCGGGCACCAGGGCGTCGATCATGGTCTTGTCGCCCGGCGCGGCACCCCCGAGCGTCCGGACGGCGTCCACTCCCGTCCGAAACGCCTCGGCCAGCTGCTCCCGACTCACCTCGGCGGCGTCCCCGAGCGCCTTGCCGGTGCGGCGCAGCAGCGTCCCGTAGAGCGGCCCCGAGGCGCCGCCGACCGTGGAGATGAGCTGCCGTCCGGCGAGCGTCAGTACGGCGCCGGGCGTGTCGGGCGCCTCCTTCTCCAGCGTGGCCGCCACGGCCGTGAACCCGCGCTGGAGGTTGCTGCCGTGGTCGGCGTCGCCGATGGGCGAGTCGAGGGCGGTGAGCCGTTCCGCCTCGCGGTCGACCGACGCGGCGGTCGCCGTCATCCAGCGGCGGAAGAAGTCGGCGTCGAGCACAGGATCTCCTTGCCTGGTAGGTACGTTCCGATCCTTTCCCCGTCCACCGTCACATGCCCCACCTCAGACCGGGCGTCTTCACCGGCGCGTCCCACAGTCCGAGCAGCTCCTCGTCGATCTCGCACAGGGTGACCGACGCCCCCGCCATGTCCAGCGAGGTGACGTAGTTCCCGACGAGGGTGCGGGCGACGGCGACACCGCGCTCGCCGAGTACGCGCTGCACCTCCGCGTTGAAGCCGTACAGCTCCAGCAGCGGCGTCGCGCCCATGCCGTTGACCAGGACCAGGACCGGGTTGCGCGGGGTGAGGTCCGTCAGGACCGCGTCCACGGCGGCCTCGGCGATCTCCCCCGAGGTCATCATCGGGCGCCGCTCCCGGCCGGGCTCCCCGTGGATGCCGATGCCCAGCTCCAGCTCGCCCACCGGCAGGTCGAAGGTCGGGCTGCCCTTGGCCGGCGTGGTGACGGCGCTGAGCGCGACACCGAAACTGCGCGAACTGTCGTTCACCTGACGGGCGATCGCCTCCACCCGCTCCAGCGGCCGGCCCTCGTCCGCCGCGGCCCCGGCGATCTTCTCCACGAACAGCGTCGCGCCCGTACCGCGCCGCCCGGCCGTGTAGAGGCTGTCCGTCACCGCCACGTCGTCGTTGACCAGTACCTTCGCCACCTGGATGCCCTCGTCCTCGGCCAGCTCGGCGGCCATGTCGAAGTTGAGCACGTCACCGGTGTAGTTCTTGACGACGAACAGCACCCCGGCCCCGCTGTCCACGGCCGCCGCCGCCCGCACCATCTGGTCCGGCACCGGCGAGGTGAACACCTCACCCGGACAGGCCGCCGACAGCATCCCGGGCCCCACGAACCCGCCGTGCAGCGGCTCGTGCCCGGAGCCGCCCCCCGACACCAGGGCGACCTTCCCGGCCACGGGAGCGTCCCGCCGCACGATCACCCTGTTCTCGACATCCACGGTCAGCTCGGGATGGGCGGCCGCCATACCGCGCAGCGCGTCCGCGACCACGGTCTCCGGGACGTTGATGAGCATCTTCAAGGGTATCTCCCTGGCAGATTGGCAGATTGGCAGATGGGCGTTTGACCTGTGTTTTTGCTGGTCAGAGTGCTGGCGGTTGGTTCGTGATCTTGGCGGTCGGTGGCGGTCGGTGGCGGTCGTGAGCGGGTTCTGGCGGTACTGATGCTGACTCAATGCTGACTTCGATGACGGAACGTCAGGTCTTCGTGATGAGCGGACTACAGACCGAAAAGAGTCCTGCAGGGGCAGTATCGACCTTGCGACCGCGAAGGTCACGCGAGACGACGTCTGCGGAGACTAGGGAATACCGGTCTGGCAGATACGACCAAAGCGCGGGAGCTGTCACACGCCTCTTCCTGCCTCATGGGGCTGCCGCTCGTCAGGCACTGCCTGGTCACGTACGCGTCCGCATTTCGTAGATGACCTCTGGGCCGTGCGGCTCCGGCGACCACGCGTTGCAGTTGGCTGCGTTGGGAAGACCACGCGGGGATGCGGCCAAATGCCGAGGCGGCGATCAGCTCCTTGCACCGTGCAAGCGATGTGAGCCAGGGCGGGGGCGAGTACGGTGATCGGCCGATCACGGAAGGTGCCGGGCCCTGGCCGCGACCTGATCTTCATGGAGACCAGCGGCAGCATCTTCGGACTTCCCGCAGCTCTGGCCGAGACACTAGAGGAACAGGCGCAAAACGCCGAGTTGGACGGTGTGCGGTCGTCCCTTACTGGCTCTGACAAAAGCTTCTGATCATGAGTCTGTCGGCCGCTCTGCTCGTAGGTCTGGGTATGGGAATCCGTCAGTCGCGGCCGTGGATCGTGTCAGACGAACTGTGGTCGCTGATCGAGCCGTTGCTGCCGAAACCAGGTCCGAAGAAGGCCGAGGGCAGACCGCGGGTACCGGACCGGCAGGCGCTGTGCGGGATCCTCTTCGTCCTGCACACCGGCATCCAGTGGGAGTACCTGCCCCAGGAACTCGGCTTCGGCTCGGGCATGACCTGCTGGCGGCGCCTTGCGGCCTGGAATGAGGCCGGCGTCTGGGACCAGCTCCACCAGCTGCTGCTGAACGAGCTGCGGTCGAAGAACCGTCTGGACTGGGAACGGGCGGTGATCGACTCAAGCACCACATTATCGTCGACGGACAGGGCATCCCGCTCGCGGTGTCGCTGACCGGCGGAAACCGCGGGCGACGTCACCCAACTCGAGCCACTGCTCGACAAGATCCCGGACGTCGCAGGCCGGATCGGCAGACCCCGCCGACGCCCCGACGCGCTGCTGGCCGACCGCGGCTACGACCACGACAAGTACCGCCGCCTGCTCTGGCAACGAGGTATCCGCCCCGTGATCGCGAAGAGAGGCGAGCCACACGGCACTGGGCCGGGCATCTTCCGCTACGTCGTCGAGCGCACGATCGCCTGGCTCCACGGCTTCCGCCGCCTACGCATCCGCTGGGAACGACGCGACGACATCCATGAAGCATTCCTCGGACTCGCCGCCTGCCTGATCACCCACCGCCACGTCCAACGCCTTTGTTAGGGCCTCTTACGCGGTGCCGGTGCCGCACCGAATCATCGTTCGCGCCTCTGTGTCGCAGTGCAGTCTGGCTGCCACGTCCAGGGCTTGTGTGAGCATCACGTTCCGGGTGATCGAGCCACGATGACGCCACCTGGCACAACGGCAGGGTTCCCAGCACTCTCACCTGGCGCAGACGAGGTCCGCAGCCCAGCGTCCGGTCCCATCGACTAGTCGAGAGCACTGATGCCTCAAGCGATACGCCGCCCGCGAGGTCTTCAACCTGGTCAGACCGGTGCCCGCACCCCCGCGTTGTAGGGGCGTCTGTGCCCGACCGGGTTGCACTGGCCTCGCACTCTTGGGTTCGCGGCGTCGCGCGCCGTTTGGACGGTGCGGTAGGTCATGGCGAGCGGGCGCTGGATGGAACGTCGGCTGTGGTCGGCGGCCAACAGCGCGTGGACGGTGGTGTCCTTGGCGCGAGTGCGGTCGCTGAAGCGGTGTCCGGCGGGCCACGGCGAGCCGCGGGTCCGTCGGGTATTGCGGGATACGGACACGGCTGGAGAGAGCCGTGTTCCGCCGCTGTCCGACCCCGCCCTGCGGGAACGGCTGTCCAGCCTCGGCAACGCCGAGTCGTTCCGCACCTGCGCGACCCTCGGCCCACCCGATGGTCGGGGAGACGAGGACGCGGTGGCCCAGGCCACCCGCATGACGCTGCGCATGCTCGCCGAGCGCATCGAATAGCTCACCGGTCAGATCAATGAGGGTCGCCGCCACCACGGCGGCGACCCGGGACCATCAATGATGTCTTCCTGGAGGTGCGGGAGAAGCCGCACCGCAGGCCGTCATCGAACCGCTCCTTCGTTTGTGGCAGGTCCCATCAGGTGCGGGTCCAGCGTTGGTTGCTTCCGTTCGAGCAGGAGTAGAGCTGGATCAGGGTGCCGTTGGCGGTGCCGCCTCCGACGGCGTCGAGGCAGAGGCCGGACTGGACGCCGACGATGGATCCGTCGGAGTTGAGGCGCCATTTCTGGTTGTCGCCGCCCCAGCAGCTGTAGATCTGTACTTTCGAGCCGTTGCCGGTGCCGGCGGCGTCCAGGCACTTGTTGCCGTAGACCCTGAGCTCGCCGGCGGCGGTGTACATCCACTGCTGATTGGTGCCGCCGTGGCAGTCCCACAGGTGGAGCTGCGTGCCGTCGGTGGTGCTGGTGCTGGGCACGTCCAGGCAGCGGCCCGAGCCGACGCCCTTGATCTGTCCGGAGTCGGCAGGGGGCGTGGTGGTGCCGCCGTTGAGTGCGTTGAGGACGGCGGTGTAGGCGGGCTTCTTGCTGCCGTCACCGTTGAACAGCAGCGGCGTCTGCTCCGATCGCCAGGAGTCGGTGTCGCGCACACCCCAGACGGTGACACCGAGGCAGCGCTCGACGGCCAGGCAGTCGTTGATCACGTTGGCGTAGGTCGAGGCAGGGGCGCCCTGGATGTCGAGTTCGGTGATGGCCACGTCGACGCCGAGCGCGGCGAAGTTCTGCAGGGTGGTGCGGAAGTTGCTGTTGTAGGGGCTGCCGCTGTTGAAGTGCGACTGGAAGCCGACGCAGTCGATCGGCACGCCGCGCTGCTTGAAGTCCCGGACCATCGCGTACATGGCCTGGGTCTTGGCCCAGGTCCAGTCTTCGACGTTGTAGTCGTTGTAGCAGAGCTTGGCCGCGGGGTCGGCGGCGCGCGCGGTGCGGAAGGCGACCTCGATCCAGTCGTTGCCGGTGCGTTGCAGGTTGGAGTCGCGCCGGGCTCCCGAACTGCCGTCGGCGAACGCCTCGTTCACGACGTCCCACTGGGCGATCTTGCCCTTGTAGTGGGTCATCACGCCGTTGATGTGGTCGATCATCGCCTGGCGCAGTGCGCTACCGCTGAGGCTCTGCATCCAGCCGGGCTGCTGGGAGTGCCAGGCCAGGGTGTGGCCGCGCACCTGCTTCCCGTTCTGTACCGCCCAGTTGTAGACGCGGTCGGCGCCGGTGAAGTCGAACTGCCCTCGCTGCGGTTCGGTGGCGTCGATCTTCATTTCGTTCTCGGCCGTCACCGAGTTGAACTCACGGTTCGCGATCGTCGTGTACGTCGAGTCGCTCAGCTTGCCCGAGGCGATGGCGGTGCCGAAGTAGCGGCCGCTCTGCGCCGCCGCTGCGCCGAGGGTGCTCTCGGCGGCGTGTGCGGTCGGCGGCGCGACCAGTGCGGTGCCCGCACCGAGGATGCCGACGACCATCGCCAGCAACAGGCCGCGGAGCTTCCGGCGGATGACGGGTCTGGGAAGGGCGTACGAGCCCATCACTGTGCCTCCAAGGTAGAAATCACGGAAGGACTGAAGAGCGGGGGGTCGCGTCGTCCGCTCCCGTGCGGCAGACGGACGCAGCCGGGCGGCGACAGGAATGATTGAGGTGTTGACGATGCATCGTCAATACTCAGTCACGGAAAAGTTTCTGCTTTGAGGTCGAAACATTCGAACCTCAGTGGGTTGGATGGGTGGCTTCGGTTGTGTCGTCCCTGGCTGGCGAGGATTCGGGGTCACGGTGGGGTCGGCGGTGTCGTCACGCCGGTATTCGTCAGCCGTTCCGTGAATCAGCGTCAGTCGTTCTGGGTTGTGGCTGCAGCGGGGTGGCTGTGCGGTGCAGCGGTGAGGCGTGAATGTTTCGGTTTCGAGAGCGATAGGTGCGAGAGGGGTTGACGTCGATCGTCCGCTACCTAGCATTCAGGCTGCTCGACACTTCGGCCTTTGTTCCATATGTCGAACAAGCCGACCGTTCACTCACGGTAGAGGAAGTCCCCATGCGCAGAGGAAATCTCACCCGCGGGCACCCGTCCGTGGTGCTCGCCGCCTTGGTCGCGGCCGTCGCCGTGTTGGCGGCGCTGCTCACCGTCGCCCCGGCTCAGGCGGCCGCCAGTGGCGCCTTGCGCGGTGCCGGTTCGGGGCGGTGTCTCGATGTGCCGGGCGCCGTCCAGGCCAACGGTACGTACCTGCAGATATACGACTGCTGGGGTGGCACCAATCAGCAGTGGACGATGACTGACAGCCAGCAGTTGACCGTATACGGCAACAAGTGCCTGGATGTTCCCGGTCACGCCACCGCGCCCGGGACGCGGGTGCAGATCTGGAGCTGTTCCGGCGGTGCGAACCAGCAGTGGCGGGTGAACTCCGACGGCACGGTCGTCGGCGTGGAGTCCGGGCTGTGCCTGGAGGTCGCGGGCGCCGGTACGGCCAACAGCACGGCGGTGCAGATCGGGACGTGTGTCGGTGGCAGCGGCCAGAAGTGGTCCGGCCTGACCGGGACGCCGCCCACGGATGGCCCGTGTTCTCTTCCGTCGACCTACCGGTGGACGTCGACGGGTGTGCTGGCGCAGCCGGCGAACGGGTGGGCGGCGGTCAAGGACTTCACCACCGTGACCCACAACGGCAAGCACCTGGTCTACGCGTCGAACGTGTCCGGATCGTCCTACGGCTCGATGATGTTCGCCCCCTTCACGAACTGGTCGGACATGGCGTCGACCGGCCAGGCCGGGATGAGCCAGGCCGCGGTGGCGCCCACGCTGTTCTACTTCGCGCCCAAGAACGTCTGGGTGCTGGCGTACCAGTGGGGCGCGTCGCCCTTCGTCTACCGCACGTCGAGCGACCCCACCAACCCCAACGGCTGGTCCGCTCCGCAGTCGCTGTTCACCGGGAGCATCTCCGGCTCCGACACCGGCCCGATCGACCAGACCCTGATCGCCGACGGACAGAACATGTACCTGTTCTTCGCCGGTGACAACGGCAAGATCTACCGGGCGAGCATGCCGATCGGGAACTTCCCGGGCAACTTCGGCTCGTCGTACTCGACGATCATGAGTGACACCAAGGCCAACCTCTTCGAGGGCGTACAGGTCTACAAGGTCCAGGGCCAGAACCAGTACCTCATGATCGTCGAGGCGATGGGCGCCAACGGACGCTACTTCCGCTCCTTCACGGCCGCCAGCCTGAGTGGCTCGTGGACCCCGCAGGCCGCCAGTGAGAGCAACCCCTTCGCGGGCAAGGCCAACAGCGGTGCCACCTGGACCAACGACATCAGCCACGGTGACCTGGTCCGCGACAACCCCGACCAGACGATGACCATCGACCCCTGCGACCTGCAGTTCCTCTACCAGGGCAAGTCCCCCACCGCGGGAGGCCCCTACGACCAACTGCCCTGGCGACCGGGCGTCCTCACCCTGCAACGCTGACCGTCCCGATTCACGTTGAGCGTGTGCTACCCGTGCGCCATCAACGACCAGCTACCCTCCCGGGTCACCGCCTGCCTGAACCTCGCCCACGACCTCCCCCCGGCCGTCCTGGCTCGATCACCGGCATACACCTGATCACAGCAGAACGATGGCACCAACGCGCGGCACCCGATTGGAGCGCCCTACCTCGCCGCCCGACGCCAGGCGACAAGTGACGCAGGCTCCGGATAACACCCAAGGGACTATCCGTCTGGTCGTCTGGGCGGCAGGCACGTTGACGAACCCGGGACCATACGCCCTGTCAGTTGCCGGTGGTACTGGTCAGCGCCTCGGTCAGCTGCCGGGCGCGGGTGTCATCTCTCAGGAGGGCCTCGACCAGAGGGCCGGTGCCCGGATCGGCCGTACTCTCCAGGTTCGGGGCCACGGATTCGCCGACGTACTGCTCGACGGGCCGGGCGTCGGCCGTCAGGCGAACGCGGTCCCCGGCGGTCAGGACACGGTGCACCGAGGCGTAGTCGATGCCCAGGCGGGTCAGTCGCTCGCCGCCCGCGTACCGGGTGTCCTGGTCGGGCGCGCTGTCCCCCACCAGATGCGGGTACTGGAGCGCGACCTCGTGGGTGGCCAGGATCGCGAGCAGTACGTGCTCGGTGCCCACCACGCCGTCACCGAGACGACGGGCCTGCTCGTAGGTTTCCATTTTGACCCAACCTGCAGGCAGTGACGCCCAGTTGACCCCGCCGGAGTTGATCAGCCATCGCATCCAAAAGGGCCTCAGACGATAGTGCCTACGGCCGAGGAGAACGTCGCGGGTGGCGTGCAGCAGAGGGTCGAGGCCATCCTGCGCACACCCGGAGCCGCCGTCGAGCCGGTCGCGTACTGCCTGCGGTGGGATGCCGCACACGCCCAGCAGCTCCACGGCGCGGTTGTCCTCCTCCAGCAGTCCCCTCAGCAGGTGCTCGGCGCCGAACTTCGCCGCGCCCTCCTGCTCCGCCTGCCCCATCGCCGCGCGCAGCGCTCTGGCCGCGGCGCCCGTGAAGTGGGTGCGCCCATCGCCGTCGTCCCCCAGAACTTCCTTGGAGACGACGCTGCCCACCACGTCGTCGCCGGCTGTCCAGGCGCCGTCCCTGTGCATCCTGTCCCGCAACACCGCCAGCAGGGCGGTCTTGGTCGCCCCTTCGTTCACGAGCACGTCGCGCGCCGGCCCCTTGGCCGTGGTGATGCCGGCCAGTAGATGCTCAGTGCCGATGGCTTCCCCGGCGCCCCCCTGCGCGCCCCGAGCGGCCCCCAGGATGCCCACGATGTTCCAGTCGGGCGGCTTGACTTCCATACGGCCCTTCCCCTTTCTGCTGGTCCTGCGGAGCAGCCTCCCTGACCGGGGCGGGGGACCGCGTCACTCCGGAGAAGGATCTGCTCCTGCACCCCGGGGTATATCCGGCGCGTTACTGGGGCGCCTTGTCTTCCGGAGCCCCGGAGGGGAAACCTCCCGGCCTGCCGGCGGTCGGGCGGCCGAGGCTCAGGATGTGTGGTCCGGGCGGCCGAGGCGGCGCAGTGCGCGGGTGCACCAGCCGATGATCGCGGCGTTGACCGCTGCCCCGAGAGCGACGGCAGTGATGAACCACATGACGTGGTCCGGCAACACGAGGAACACCAGGCTGACCGGAGCGGTGGCGAGGACCGGGATGACGCCTGCCATGGACTCGCCCGAGCTGTCACCGATGGTGACTATGAGTGACCACGCTAGCAGGGCGGCACAGAGAGCGAGGTAGACGAGGCCGACGACGCCGACATGGTCGCGCAGACGGCGGGGGACGGATCGGCCGGAAGCGCTATCGGTACCGGTATCGGTCACGGTGAATGAACTCCTTGGTCGCGTTGTGGTGGTCAGAGGTGGGTGCCGGGTGGGTTCGGGCGGGCGAGGCCGAGGTTGTACGCGAGGATCGTCGCCTGTACGCGGTCGCGCAGGCCGAGCTTGCGGAGCATCGCGTTCACGTGGGACTTCACGGTGCCCACAGCGATGCCGAGTTGCTCGGCGATCTCCGCGTTGGTGAGGCCGGACGCGACCAGGGTGAGGACATTGCGCTGGCTGCCGGTCAGGCCGGCCAGTTCGGAGGAGCTCCCGGCCGGGACCGCGGCGGGCGGTCCGGACGCGTAGTGGCCGATGAGACGGCGGGTCGCGGACGGGGCGAGCACGCTCTCGCCGTCGGCCACCACCCGGATGCCGTGCAACAGTTCGGAGGGGTGCACGTCCTTGAGGAGGAAGCCCGAGGCGCCGGCGCGTAGCGCGTCGAAGACGTACGTGTCGAGATCAAAGGTGGTCAGGACAAGAACACGGGGCGCGTCCTGACGGCTGGTGATAATGCGGGTGGCGGCGATGCCGTCCAGTCCGGGCATGCGCACGTCCATGACGACCACGTCGGGTGTCAGTTCTTCAGCGAGCCGCACCGCGGCAGCGCCGTCGGCGGCCTCGCCGACGACCGTCATGTCCTCCTCGGCGTCGATCACGGCGGCGAACCCGGCCCGTACGATGCCCTGGTCGTCGACGATCAGCACATTGAGGCTCATTGCTCATTCTCCTCGTTGTCCGGCGCGTCCGCGAGTGGCAGCCGGAGGCGGACCGCGCCCCGGGGGCCGGTGGTCAGGGTGCCGCCGAGTGCCGAGACCCGGGTGGTCAGCCTCTCCCGTACGGCGGGGTCGGCGGCGCGGGGCACTCCGGTGGCCGTAAGCGTCAAGGTATCGTTTCGCGCGTCGAGTTCGAGTACCGAGGGTTCCTCGCCGCCGGCCGCGAGCACCGTCTCGGCAGCGTGGTAGGCGGCCAGGTCGACGGCGGTGGGCAGTCGTTCCGGTACGCGGTCGGTCACCCGTATCTCGACGTCGCGGCCGGTGGCCCGAAGCTGGTGGGCGAGCAGGTCGAGCGCTTGGAGGGTGGGCTGCGGCCGCAGTTCGGATCCGGTCTCGCCTTCCCGGACCGTGCCGAGCAGGGCGCGCATCGCGGCCAGGGCCTCGCGGGCGCGTTCGGCGGTCACGTCCAGCCGGCCCGCCTCCGCCTCCGCGACCATGTCGGCGGTGCGTGACAGAACGGTGGTCTCCAGTCCGGCGGCGATCCTGCGGCGCTCGGCCCACGCGTCCCGGACGGCCTCCTCGGTCCAGGCGGCGAGGCGTTCGTGCTGCGTGCCCAGGGCAGCCCGGTCGCGTCGCCCGCGCAGGGCTCCGGACCAGCGGGCCGCGCCGACCGCGAGAGACGCCGCGGTCGTCGCCGTCGCTACGACCGCCCAGACGGGGGCCGTCGTGCCCCGGTCCAGGACGGCTGCTGTCGCGGCCGCCGCGTGCGCCGCCGCGGCGGCGACCGGGAGGGCCGGCAGGGAGAGGCGCGGGCGGGCGCCGGTAGCGGACGGACCAGCGACGGTACGGGCCGGCACGGTCAGGCGCGGGCCGTCTTCGGCGAAGGACGGACCGGCTGCCGCACGGGCCGCGTCCGCCGCGAGCGCCGCGCAGGTGGCGATCAGGCTCAGTGCCGGCGGCAGGACCACCGGACCGGTGTAGTCGCCTGCGGCCATCGCCACCGGCCACCACAGGGCCAGACCGAACAGGGCTCCCTGGGCAGTGCGGGGCGCACGGCGCAGCCACAACAGGGCGACTGCCTGTGCCGCGGCCAGCAGCGCGAAGAGCACACCTGCGGACACCCGCGTACCGCTCGCCGCGTCCTCCGCCCGGATGACCAGCACCGGGAGCAGTGGCTGTAGGACCAGGCCGACGGCGGCCGTCAGCTGCGCCAGGCGATAGCTCCGCGGAACGGACCGCTCCACCGAGGCGGCGGTCCGACCGGGCAGGACCGCGCGCACCTCCCAGCCGCCTTCCGGCGTCGGGCCGGTGGTGAGGGTGCCGCCCGCCTCCCGGGCCCGCGACCGCAGGAAGCCCTGGCCGCGTCCCCCGCCGAGTCCCGCACCGTACGCCGCCGCACCGGCCGGCGGTGCCGCGCTCGTGACCACGACGTCGGTGCGGGTGTCGCCGTACCGGACCCGCACCCTCGTATGCGCACCGGTGGCGTGCCGGGCCACGTTGGTCAGCGCCTCGCGCACGATGCCGTAGGCCGCGTCCGCGACGGCACCGTCCGGCAGGGGGCCGATCTCACAGTCCACCTGCTGGTCCAGGCGCCGGAACCCGGCGACCAGGTCAAGCAGCCGTTCCTCCGGTGACGGCAGTTCCTCGCGGGAGGGAGCCGGCGCCCGTACCGCGCCGAGCGCTCGGGTGACCTCGCGCCCGGTGTCGACCGCGAACTCCAAAGCCTCCTCGACCAGTTCGGGACGACGTTCGCGCAGCCCGAGGGCTGCCCCCGCAGTGACCACCACGGCCGTCAGATGGTGGGCGCTGACATCGTGCAACTCCCGCTCCATACGGCGCCGTTCGGCCGCAGGGAGCCGGTGGCGCTCGGACTCCGCCCGCTTCAGTAGCTGCTCGGCCGCTTGCCGTGCGCGACTTTCGCGCCGTACGAGGAGGCCGACGCCGCACGCGGCGGCGTACAGCACCGCGGTCAGCACGAGGTCGAGTCCGTTGCGGTCGCTGAGCCCGTGCAGGCTGATGCCGTGGAGCAGCTGCCAGGCGGCGAGCGCCGCCACGCACAACACGGCGGTGAAGGCGTCGCGTTCGGTCGCCACGGTAAACAGGGCCAGTGCGACACCCGCGGTGCCCAGTACCGCCAGCGCGCCGGCGGGCAGCGGTCCGGCGCCCAGCGCACAGGCGGCGGCAACCACGACGACGGTGGCCACCGGGCGGGTACGGCGGAGGGCCAGTGCGGCCGTCACCACTCCGGCGACCAGAGCCGCCACGAGAATGGCGGACGCGGGCGGGGCGGCCCCGCGCAGCAACGCCGCCCCGAGCCACACCACGGCCTGGGCACCAATCAGCAGGACCGGAAACAGCCGGTCGTCGGTACGGCTCATGAGAGATTCCATAGCGGATCAAGGCTATGGCCGCAGAGGAGCGGCCCGACTCCGGCTGGAGGCGGACGCCGGTCTCTTACCTGGGTTGCAGATGCTCTACCTGCGGTTCGACGCGCCGATCGTCCCACAGCACGAGGACGGCGCCATGCCCCCGACCATAGGGTCGTCGCATCGACAACCGCGGTGGGCCACCGCTTCTACTACCGCTTCTACCAGCGCTTCTTCCACGCTCTTCCGCGTATCCAACTTCCCGACGAACTCAGGGGGATCTCCCATGCCCAAGCGCATCCTCGTCTCCTCACTCATCGGTGCCGTCGCCCTCGGCGGAGTGGCCGCCGGTGGCATCGCCCTGGCCTCTGCCCCTACGGAGCTGACCCTGAAGAACGGCTCGGCCCGCTACGTCGCTCCGTCCGACGGCGGCGCGGGATCATTCACGTACACCGTGGACGCGAGTGACGACTCGGGCATCCGGGACCTCAAAGTGCTCACCTGGCCCGCGAGTTCCGAGCTTGGCCCGACCGCGGCGGAGCTTCGCTGGGTGGAGAGCGCCAAGTGCCACAGCGGCTCGGACGAGACGACCCGCTGCACCTACACGCTGAAGGTCACCAAGCGAGAGGCCGCCGGAGTGGCCAAGGGCACCTGGTACGTCTCGGTACTGGCGACGGCCAAGGACGGGGACACGTCGTACGTGCCCCGCGCCGCCACCTTCGACGTCACGCACTGACCCACCGTGGCCGGGTGACCCGTCCCGGCTTTGTCGGGGCCGCTCCCACCCTCAACGGCATCTCCCGAATCAGGCTGCCCCCGGGGGCGATGGCGACGGTCTCTCACCTCCGCACCCGTGCACGGCGCCTCACGGCGCACTCACACCACCCCGCACGGGCCTGGGCGAGTGCCCGGCCGGCGAGGAGCCGTACGACGGCGGTGGTGTAGGCGTGGGCAATGCCGACGGATAGGCCGAACCCCGCGGCGATCTGCGCGAGAGTGTCTGACCAGCACATGAGGCAGGATAGGGAACCAACAGGGCTCCTTGACCGTGCCGCCGCGTACCGGCTGCCGTCGCAGCCGGGGCAGCCGTCCTCGCCGTGGATGTGGCCGGCTATCCAGGCGTTGACGGCCACGTTGATGATGACGGCGTACAGGTCGCTGCCGGACTGGGCCAGGGAGTCCGGCACCCCGGCGAGGACCAGGGCGAGCTCTGGGTTGTCGAGCGGCGGCATCGGAGCCTGCCCCAGGTCCTTCTCACTGCTGCTCTCCTCGTAGGAGGCCCGGCTGCGGGCGAGGCTTTCGGCCATGGCGGCCGCGTCGAAGTAGCGCCAGGTGAAGCGCACCTGGGTGCGCGCAAACCCGTGGTTCCATTGATTTCGAGGCTCGTGCGCGGCAATCAGGTACGGCGCCAAGGCGAACAGGGGGCAAGCATTGAGTGTTGAGAAGGAGTGGGCTTTCGCGGCCATCCCCCTTTTTCTGGGCGGCTGCTTCTTCACCATGGGCTTCAGGAGCATCCGTCGCGCCCATGTCCTACGGCGTTCAGGCACCAAGGCGTACGGCTATATCGTGGGCCACGCCCCGCACTCCGGCGGCAACACGAGCATCACCGTGGGCGGCAAAGGTATGCCCGCCTACCATCCGATTGTCGCCTGGACCACGAGCACGGGCGTTTTGCAGCAGCAGACTTCCGACGTCGGCCGCACCTGGATCGGGGCCTTCCCTGTCGGCACCCGCGTCCTGGTGTACTACGACCCGCGCGATCCCGACCGCTGGGTGATGGAAGGTTACGGGCACGCAACCCCCTGGCTCTGCGCCGCCTTCGGAGCGGTGCTGCTTCTCGGCACCGCCGCGGTGGTGGCAGCAGCCCTGTGGTGGAACCTCACGCACAGCTAGCGAGCACCTGCCCGGCGGACGAAGAGATCGCGAAGCGCGCCTGAATTTTCCCGCCGGCTCCTGCTGATCTTCGACCTCGCCCGTAGCAGCGGGGGCAACCGTGACGTGGGGCATGAGTACGGGTGATGGGGACGGTTTAGACAGTGGGAGCCTGGAAGCGGGTTAGTCGGGCGAGGGGGCTCGTTCGTCCGCGGCGGAGCAGGTACAAGGCGAGGCGGACGGGCCGACGGAGTCGGCACCCCCCGGAGAGCTCATCAGGCTTTTGGAGCCGGCAGCGTGAGAGGTTCACGTTCCTAGGGAAGTGGTGGGTGTACTCGGCGGTGTGGCAGCCCTGGTCTTCCTGTTCTGGCCGGACGCCCAGCCCGAGCCCGATCCGCCACCGTCCCTCTCGTTGGTCGACTCCGACGTCGACCGGGAGGAGAACGTCGCTGCCGACATCGTGCTCGTGATCACCAAGGCCGGCGTGCGCCTGAGCGCGGTAAGAGAGGCCGGATGCCCACGCGGCGGGGGCCTGGCCGACGTCAAAGCGCAGTACGACATCAAGGTGCCGCTCGACGCGAAAGCGGGCGCGGTACTCACCCGGAAGATGAAGTACTCGTTGCCGCCCCACTCCCAGGAGCGCGTGGCTTTCACTGTCGGGCCTGAACACTTCTACGAAGGGTCACAGCCCTGGATCTACACCTTCACGATCACCATCCACGCTGCTGACGGCTCCAAAGTGACGGTTCCCGAAGTCACCTACCTCTCCCCTTTGAAGGGCGCCAGCGGATTCCTTGCCACCGCTCGGTATGCGGTGGCCCACCCCAACGGCGGCCACATGGACCCGACGTGCGTCTCCCGTCAGGCCCGTTCGGTGGCGCAGCTGGTCAAAGCTGCAAAGCGGCCCTCACCCGAGCTGACGGAGTTCAGTGAAGAACTCACCCGCATCTCCGGCCAATAAGAATCGACCCCATCGTCCGGTCCATGGTGCCTTGCGTTGCGGGCGGGAGTGCGAGGCGGAGAATCGGGTATCGGAGCGCATGGCCCTTGGCCACCTACTGCCTGATGGCCGACCCCGCGGTGGTGCGGGATCTGATCGACCAGGACGAGTCCCTCGCCGCTGTGGGCGCCTCCGACGCGGGCAGTGCGCAGGTGCGCCGGCGCAGGGCCGATGGCGCCTACACGCTGTGCGTGTCCAGCGGGACCCGGGACATCGACGCGGCTTTGATCGCCGCCCGTCACCAGCTGCCGGGCGCCCGGTCCCTGGACGACTCGGCCCCGGTCGGCAGCTGATCCGCTAACCTTCCCCGCTGGCCCTGACTCCGAGGAAACGGACATCTTCACGTGAACGCCACCGTCACCAGCGCCGTGCCGATCTACGACCTGCTGATAGCCGAACGGGGCGACGTCGTCGCCGACGCGGCACGCGTGGCAGAGCAGACCAGGCGCGAGGCGGCCGACACCCTCGACTTCGGCCTCCCGGACAGCGGCGAGAACAACGACGCCGACGCCGCATAGGGTGACAGACCGGACTGCGGGCCACCGGGCTTGTCGATCGGGCGGCCACGGCGCGTCCTGTTCGCGCGGCTGGGTCGTCACAGTGACCACGACTCTACTCACGGTCAGTGTCTTGTGCGCGCTACGCCATCTTCGTCCGCGCGGACGCTCATCCAACGCCCGAGTCGCGCGGCATGACCACGAAGGCTGCTGCCGGTACGGCAGCCGCCTCGGTGGTCGTCGCTTCGCTCCGGGCAGGCCCGGACGATGTGCTGCGCCTGCGGCCCCTTCTGGGCCTGTCCCATCTCGAAGGTGACGTCGTTCACGCTGCCGGAGTCCGGTGGCTCGACAGTGCACAGGGCGCCCGCAGGCGCTGGCGTGGTCTGGTCATTACCCGGCAGGCGCACCTGCACGCTGGGCGATGACCAAAGAAGGGGGGCTTCGCTCTAGGCGGCACGGTGCCAGGGGGCACATCGGGGGCAAGCACGGTGAAAGCTGCGCCATGACGCCACCAGCCGGCGGCGTCGCGACCGGATGTCAGTCGGAGCCGAAATCATGGGCAGGACCCTCGCGCCACTCCACCCACTGCGGCTGATCGAGGACGGCCTCCGGGTCCGCGATGCCGACGCCTTCGAGGAACACCACCAGGTCGTGGTCGCTGTACGCGGTGCCGAGGATCTCGTCGCGTCCGCGACGGTGCACGGACACTCTCCGGCCTCCCGATGGAGAGGGCCGGTGCACGACGATGGGCGCGCTGGTCACACCTCCAGCCTGCCGCTGCGGGCGCCATGAGGCGAGCGGGCCGAAGCGAAGCCGCCAGGAAAAGTGGATCCTAGAAGGCCAGTGGATCCTAGAAGGCCACCCGGGCACGGTGGTTGCGAACCGACAAGCTGGTCCTGGAGCGAGAGATGGCGCAATCGTCCTTGGCGTCACTGGTTGCCAGGCTATTCACTGGCTTGGGCATCGATGGGGATCTTGGTGATGTCAGGGCGTAACGGGGAGGCTAGCGAGGTGCCGCGAGTACGTCCCGGAGTACGTTCTCGAGCGTGACGCGGGCCAGCTCGTGTCTGAGGGTCTCCTCGATGCCCTCGTAGATGCTCTGCATCGCCGGCTGGATGCCGTAACCCACCACGCATCCCTGGTCCGGGGTGGTGCGGTGCATCGCGAACAGCGGGCCGGGTTCCACTGCCTCGTACACGTCGAGCAGGGTCATCGACTCCAGCTCGCGCGCCAGCGACCAGCCCGCGCCCACGCCCCGGCGGGACTCCACGAGCCCGGCCCTGCGCAGCTCGCCGAGCAGCCGCCTGATCACCACGGGGTTGGTGTTCGCGCTGGTCGCGATCTGCTCGGAGGTGGCGACCTCATGGCCCTGGCGCTGATAGAGACCGATCCAGGCCAGCGCGTGGGCGGCGATGGTCAACCTGCTGTTGGCACTCATGAAGTCCTCCTCTCAGCCGCAACGCTCTATGTTACGACAGCGTAGTCGTAACAGTGAAGGTTGCAACGGTCTGTCGTAACAATTAGAGTTGCGACTGTTGGGAAGGGTCAATCAACGAGGTGAGAAGAATGAGCAAGCCACTCACGGGCAAGGTCGCCCTGGTCACCGGGGGATCGCGCGGACTGGGAGCAGCGACCGTACGGCTGCTGGCCGAGCAGGGCGCCGACGTCGCCTTCACCTACATCAGCTCCGAGAAACAGGCGCAGGCCGTCGTCGACGAGGTGCACGGCAAGGGAGCCAAGGCCGTCGCCTTCCAGTCCGACCAGGCGGACACCAGCCGGGCGCCGGCGCTGATCGACGACGTGGTCGCGCACTTCGGCGGCCTGGACATCCTCGTCAACAACGCGGCGATCTCGGTGGAGCAGGGCCACACGGTGGACGACCCGGACGCCGACACCGCCGCACTGGACCGGATGCACGCCACCAACTACCTCGGCGTGATCGCCGTCATCCGGGCCGCCTCCCGAGTGCTGCGCACGGGCGGCCGCATCATCACGGTGAGTTCCGGACTGGGCTCCCGGGTCGGCGTCCCGGGCGTTGCCGACTACTCGGCGACCAAGTCAGGCATCGAGAGGTACACCATGGGGGTCGCACGGGACCTCGGGCCCCGCGACATCACGGCCAACGTCGTGGAAGCCGGGCTCATGGACAGCGGCATGCAACCGCCGGACCCCGACACCCTCAAGGCCCTGCTCAGCTCGCTGTCCCTGCAACGCATGGGGCACCCCGACGAAATCGCCGCGGCGATCGCCTTCCTGGCGAGCCCCGCCGCGTCGTACGTCACGGGCGCGGTGCTGGACGCCCACGGCGGCTACAACGCCTGAACCCGAACCCCTGCCGCGCGCCCCGAAGGACATCGCGCCTCCGGGGCGCGCACCGCCGACGACCCGCGACAAGGCGTACGACTCGAAGGCTGTGCGCGTGAGCTGCGACGCCGCTGCATCCAGGCGCTGATCTCCCGCAAGGGCTCCGGTTGAACGTCAAGGTCAGATCCTGTGAACAAACCCCAGGCTGCCCAGATCACTCCGTTATGGGCAGGCACTCGGCGAGTAGGTCGACGACGTCCCGCCAAGCCCGCTGCGCGTGCTGAGGGTGATAACCGACCCCGGGAAGCACGATGTGGTCGACCGGTGGGTGATGGAAGGCGTGCAAGGCTCCGCCGTAGACCGTGAGGCGCCAGTCGACGCCCGCAGCCTGCATCTCGGCGGTGAACGCGTTCCGTTGCGCGGGCGGCATGATCGGGTCTTCCGACCCGACCCCGGCCCACATCGGGCGGTACATGCGCGCCGTCTCGCCCGGTCGGCCCGTGGTCAGTCCGTTGACTGTCGCGATCGCGCGCAGGTCGACGCCGTCGCGCCCGAGTTCCAGCGCGATTGCGCCCCCGGTGCCGTAGCCGACGGCGGCGATCCGGTCCGGGTCGGTCCGCGGCTCGGCGCGGAGCACGTCGAGCGCCGCGTGGCCGATGCCTCGCATCCGGACGGGGTCGGCTAGCAGCGGCATGCAGCGGGCCAACGTCTCCTCATGGTCGCCCGAATAGCGCCCGCCGTGGAGGTCGAAGGCCAGCGCCACGTATCCCAGCTCTGCGAGCGCATCGGCCCGGCGGCGCTCGACGTCGCTGAGCCTCACCCCCCGGGTGTCTCTGGCGTATTCCGGAACCACCCCGTCAGCGGTTCAGCTCAGCTTGTCTTCCAACCTCCGCGCTGGGTGCAACCTGAGACATGCCATCCTGACGCGTAACCTATGGGTTACGCTTCTGGTGTGGACGACCTGAGCAAGGTGGCCGACGCCATCGCCGATCCGGTGCGCCGCCAGATCCTGATGATGTTGCTCCGCACACCACTGACGGCAGGCGACATTGCTGCCCGGTTCGCCATCAGCCGGCCCGCGATCAGCCGTCACCTGCGCGTGCTGCGGGAGAGCGGCCTGGTCCGGGACCAGCACATCGGACGCCATCGGCGTTACTCCCTCGTCCGCTCGCGGCTGGGTGACCTAGCCGCCTGGCTCACCCAGTTCGACACCCAGCCTGTCGACTGGTCGCAGCGTCTGGCGGCGTTGGAGACCGAGGTTCACCGCACCCGACGGGACCGCAATCGGGCTGAGCCCGCCAACGATCAGCACATCGCGCGCCACTCCAAGGAGGACACGGCATGACCCTTGAGCCCACCGGACAACTCATCCCCACGCCGACGGGGCACGACCTGATCCTTACCCGCAGCTACCGCGCCTCCGCCGATGACGTCTGGGCAAGTGTCACCGAGCCGGAGCGCACCGCCCGCTGGTTCGGCCCGTGGCGCGGCCATGCGGCGGCCGGCCGCACCGTCGAAGTGCAGATGATGTTCGAGGAGTCGGCACCCTGGTGCCCACTGCGAATCGAAGCCTGCGAACCGCCGCGCCGACTCGCCGTCTCGATGGAGGACGAGGCCGGATCCTGGTCGATGGAGCTGCTGCTGGCCGAGAGCGACGGCACCACCGAACTCCGACTGGTCCATCATCTCGCCTCCACGGAGCACCTCGGCCAGACCGGCCCCGGCTGGGAGTACTACCTGGACATGCTCACCGCCGCACGCACGGGCAGACCACAGCCCGACTTCGAGGACTACTACCCCGCGCAGAAGGCATACTTCGAGTCCCTGGCCTGAGCTTGTCTTCTCACCTGGTCCTGGGAGGCTCCGGCGACCCGTACCGCGGTGCACCGCCTGAACTTAGGGACGTTCGGCCGGCACGGTCGCCGTTCAGCGAGCCTCATCAGCGTTGCCGCCCCGACGTGAGTATGGCCTTGTCGATTGATGTCATGCGGTTGGGGCTGCATCAAAACTGCGGAGGATGCGCTACTTCAGCGTCGTGGCGCCGCGTTCGACGGGCGCTCGCGATGCGGCCAGTGCCTGATGGGGGGACCTCTCGGTGGCGGTGAGCTCCTGCAAGGGCCTGCAGGTGGGAAATGGCGTTGCGTCCCGTGTGACGGGAATGGATGCTGGCTGGTCGGAGGCGGTGGGGATGACCAACGTTGTGGTGAAGCTGTCAGCACGCGATTTCGTGCATGCGGACCTCGCGTCGTGCGGGTGGTCGGGGTCCGAACTCCACTTGGCCAGCGTCGCGACGCAGTTGGAGCGTGCCCGGCTCGGCGAGGTCGACTATCTTGCGGTCTGCTCGGCAACGGACATTCCCGTTGCGAAGGGTGGCGTCGACTACCGAGTCAAGGAGAGGGTTGGCACTCTGTGGCAGCTGGCTGTCCATCCGGCATTGCAATCATGCGGGATCGGCACCTTCCTCGTCGAAGCCGCAGAGCTTCGGATCATGAACCGCGGTCTGCGGCGAGCCGAACTCGGCGTGGAGGAGAACAACCCCCGGGCTCGGGCGCTGTACGAACGACTGGGCTATGTCGCATACGACCGCCAGCCTGACTCGTGGCACGAGCAAGCCCCGGATGGATCGCTGCGCCGCTACGAAACGATGTGCACGTTGATGCGTAAGGAACTCTTGTAACTTCGGCCACGTCAGGGGATCCCGATACGAACGCGTCGCCCTCCGCCACGTGGTCGCTGGCCCCGGGCGCCCATCGTTCCGAGCCTTCTGGGGGTTGGCCCGGTGGGCGTAGGGATGTCTGGGAGCCGCTGGGTGAGGGCCGTAAATGACGTCTCGGTCGCCTTCGAGGGCTTCGCGCAGGATCGCGGCGTAGTAGCGGGTGCTGGCGGGGGTTTGTGGCTGAGCCATTGCCGCAGGTCGTTGCGGGTTAACGGCTCTCGGGCGTCGATGAGCTGGCCGACGACGGGGCCGACCGGCTTCTTGAACGGCCGGTAGGTCTTGTGCCTCGGTGTTCAAGGTCAGCCCGGCACAACCATCCGTCCCCCGGCCGTGTCTCACACCAGACACATCCGTACCCGTGGGGGGACCACACCGTGAAGCGCACCGTCACCGCCGCCGTCCTGCTCGCCGCCCTCGCCGCCCTGTCGGCGTGCAGCAGCGGTGACGACAGCGACAAGGACGACACCACCCATGCCGCCCCGACCACCAAGGCCGCGAGCCCCGGTGTCGACGACTCCGCCGCGGAGAAGAAGGCCGGTATCCCTCCGGAGCCGACCGGCGCGACCCGTGACAACGTGCTCGCCGTGCTGTTCGACGTCAACCCGGTGCTGGTCGCCGACGAGGAAGACGCCATCGACAACGCCCGCAATCAGTGCGCGGCGATCAACGGCGGAGCCGAGCGGCTGGAGTGGAGTGCGCAGCAGCGATTCAGCAGCAGCGCCCACGAGGTGACCGAGGACGAGGCGAAGCACATCAACATCGGACTGGCGGAGTTCTGCAAGACCGCGTAGCCCGAGTGAACGCGCGGGCTTGGACGTCGTGTTGCGTCGTGTTGCGTCTGCTCTGCTGGCTGGTGGGCACGCCACGGTCAGCCCGTCATCCGTGAGCTGACCGCGCATCAGCCGCCCCGACCATGGGAATCAAGACCGCGGGGAGATCACCGGCCTGAACGGCTTCCTGATCGATGGACAGGCCGCAGTAGTCGCCGACTGCTGTGAACACCGCTGCGGGCAGCCGGGGCCCGTTCTCCTGCCAGGCGTGCCCGTCACCCGGCGCATGGATGATCCGCTGCGGCGGGCTCCACTGGTTCGTCGTCACGCAGACGATCTCCTCGTCGGGTGCGGGCCGCATCGACTCCACCGTCCGGTAGCCGGCCCCGCCGAGCATGCCGGGGAGGGCGGCTGAGGTGTCTGTGGTGTTATGGGTTCCTATCCAGGCGATTCCGTCACTCATACGGGTTCCTCCGGATCCGCGTCAGGTCGTGGCCGCAGAGTGCGCGCTGGGCGCCCCACGGGGAGTCACCTTCTCCTGGGCTCTTCGCGTCTGCCGTGTCGGGTCCGCGCGACGGAGCCGCCGAATAGCCCGGGCACCGTGGGCCGCGCGAGCCGGTGCCGGTGCCCGTGGCCTGGTTCGTCGGCGCCGATGAACCAGGCCGCCCGGACTTGTCGTGCACGACGAAGTGCGAGCCCTGACCCTGTCCTACCTTTCGGACATCACCGGTTCGAAGCCTCGGAGGTGGGGATCCGCATGTCCGCATGGGATGAGCTCAACCGTCCGCCCGCGACGCCCGCGGGGATTCAGGCCCCCTCCGTGAACGGGCGGGAGTCGATATGAGAGGCGCCACGGCACCCGCCGGGCGTGCGCTGCCTCTGGTGGCGGCCACCGCGCTCCTGGCCGGCGGCTGCGGCGGCGGATCCGGCGCGGGCGCCGGCGCGGAGGGCGAGCCGGCGGACGGCAGGACGTTCACCACGGCCTACGCCTCCGACCCGGGCGGCCTCGACCCGGCCAAGACGGTGATGTCCATCGCCATCGGCATCAACCGCTACCTGTACGACCCGCTGATCCACCTCGGCGACAAGGGCGAGCCCGTGGCCGGGCTGGCACAGAAGTGGCAGGCGACGCTCAAGACGGCCACCTTCACGCTGCGGCCCGGCCTCACCTGTTCCGACGGCTCGAAACTGACCGCGAGCGACGTGGCCGCCAACATCGACTACATCGGTGACCCGAAGAACAAGTCACCCCTGGCCGGCGTGCTGATCCAGCCAGGCACCACCGCCGAGGCCGACGACGGGCAGCGCACCGTCACGCTCACCAGCGGTGCCCCCGACGCGTTCCTGCTGCGCAACGCCGGTTCCGTGCCGATCGCCTGCGGCAACGGCCTCAAGGACCGCACGGTACTGGCCAAGGGCGGCAAGGGGAGCGGCACCGGCATGTTCACCATGACCGAGTCCGTGGCCAACGACCACTACACGCTGACCCGGCGCGAGGACTACAGCTGGGGCCCCTCCGGGCAAGGCGCCAAGGGGCTGCCGGACAAGGTGACGATCCGGGTGATCCCCAACGAGACGACGGCCGCGAACCTGCTGTTGTCCGGAGAGCTGAACGCCGCGGCGATCTCCGGCCCCGAGCAGAAGCGGCCGGCCGCGCGGGAACTGTTCCACGCCGACGTACAGGCACCGCTGGGCCAGCTGTACTTCAACCAGAGCGGGACCCGCCCCGCAGCGGACGAGACGGTGCGCCGGGCGCTGGTCCAGGCGCTGAACCTGTCCGACGTGGGCAAGGTGATCACCAACGGCACCGGAAAACCCTCCCAGGGCCTGGTCACCGACGAGCCACGAGCCTGCACCGGTGACTCGGTCACCGGCAACCTCCCCCCGCACGACCTCACGGCGGCCAAATCCGCCTTGGACGCGGCCGGCTGGGTGCCGGGATCCGGCGGCATCCGGACCAAGAACGGCAAGAAGCTCACGCTGAGCCTGATGTACGGCACCCAGAACGGGCCCAGCATGGCCGCGGGCGCCGAACTGATCCAGAAGGAGTGGCAGAGCCTGGGGGCCGAGGTCACGCTGAAGCCGGCGGACAGCCCCGCGCTGAACAGCACACTCTTCGGGTCCGGCAACTGGGACGTCTCCATGGGCCCGATCGCACTCACCGCGCCCAACCAGCTCGTCCCCTTCATGGACGGTCCGACGCCGCCGAAGGGCCTGAACTTCTCCGGAGTCGACAACCCCGAGTACGCCGCTCTCGTGCGGAAGGCCTCGGCCCAGGTCGGCACCGCCGGCTGCCCGCGGTGGCAACAGGCCGAGACGGCGCTGATCAAACACCTCAACGTGGTGCCCTACTACAACTCCCTCACCCCCGTCTTCGGCACATCCGCTCGCTTCGAGGTCAGTCAGGGCACGATCGTCCCGTCCTCCATCCGCATGTACGCCGACTAGGAGGGCGGCTCGATGACGACTGCGACGGCCGTCCCGAGGGCGCCTGCGGCATCGGCCACCGACTGGTGGAGACACCGGTGGCTGCTCTTCGGCATCCGGCGCACGGCCCGGCTGGTGGTGTCGCTGTGGGTGCTCGTCACAGCGGCGTTCCTGATGATCCACCTCGTCCCCGGTGACCCGGTGCGCGCCGCACTGGGTACCACCGCCTCCCCGGACATGGTCGCGGCGCGGCGCGCGGAACTCGGCCTCGACGCCCCGCTGTGGCAGCAGTATCCGCGGTTCCTGGGCGGGCTGTTCACCGGCGACCTGGGCAGCTCCACCATCAGCGGTCTGCCCGTGACGCAGACGATCGGCGACCGGCTGCCCGCGACCCTGCAACTGGCGGGCCTCGCCTTCGTACTGGCCATGGCGATCGCCGTACCAGTGGGCACGGCGATGGCCGCACTGACCCGGGGCGGGCGCCGGCGCGGCGCCGAACTGGCCTTCACCTCGGGCAGCGTGCTGCTGGCGGCCGTACCGGAGTTCCTGCTCGCGGTCGTACTGGCCTATGTGTTCGCGGTGCGCCTCGACTGGTTCCCCGTCGCCGGGCGGCAAGGGCCCGGCTCGTACGTGCTGCCGGTGGTGGCCCTGGCCATGGGACCCGCCTCGGTGCTGGCCCGGATCTGCCGGGTGGAGATGTTGTCAGTCCTGGGCCGGGACTTCGTGCGCACCGCGCGTGCCAAGCGGCTGCCGCCGCGCAGCGTGTACGTGCGCCACGCGCTGCCCAACGCCCTGACCGCGACGCTCACTCTCGGCGGCCTGCTGCTCTCGGCGCTGGTCGCGGGAACGGTGCTCGTGGAGAACGTGTTCGCCTGGCCCGGCCTCGGCTCGACGATCGTGCAGTCCATCCTGCAGAAGGACTACCCGGTGGTGCAGGGCATCGTGCTCGTCTACGGGACCGGAGTGCTGGTGGTCAACCTGCTGGTCGACGTGGGCCTCGCCCTGCTCGACCCGCGCTCCGCGATCGGAGAGGACTGATGTCCGCACCCCGCTCCCGATGGTCGGCGGCCGCCCGCACCCCCGTCGGCGCGTGCGCCGGGCTTCTGCTGCTGGCCGTGGTCGTACTGGCCGTCGTCGCACCGTTCCTGTGGGGGGACAGGGCCTCCGTGGTGGACACGTCCGCGCTCCAACAAGGGCCGTCCGAAGCACATCCGTTGGGCACGGACAACCTGGGCCGCGACATCCTCAGCCGCGTGCTGGTGGCCACCCGGCTGTCGTTGCTGCTCGCGGTCACCGCGACCTTCCTCGGTGTGGTCCTGGGTCTGGTGCTCGGTACGGCACCCTCGGTGCTGCCGCGCCGGGCGGGGCGTCTCGTGACCTCTGTGGTGAACATCGCCGTCGCCTTCCCCGGCCTGCTGCTCGCCCTCTTCTTCGCGGTCGTCTTCGGTGTGGGCGCGACCGGCGCCGTGCTGGCGATCGGACTGGCGATGGCCCCGGCCTTCGCCCGGCTCACCCAGACACTGAGCGCGTCGGTCGCCGGCCAGGACTTCGTGGCCGCGGCCCGGACCGTCGGCGTCGGCCGGACCCGGCTCCTGGTACGCCACATCCTGCCCAACATCGCCGAGCCGCTGGCCGTCAACGCCACCATCGGCGCGGGCACATCGCTGCCGGCCTTCGCCGGGCTCTCGTTCCTGGGCCTGGGCGTACAGGCTCCCAACTACGACTGGGGCCGGCTCCTCGGCGAGGGGCTGGACCGGATCAGCCTCACCCCCGCGCCCGCCCTCGCGCCGTGTGTGGCGGTCGTCGTCACCGGCCTGGCGTTCAACCTCTTCGGCGAGGCCGCCGCCACCGCTCTCGGCGTACGCACCATGTCGCGCCCGAGCCTCCGCCACCGCCCCCTCCCACCCCCCGCCCAGGGCACCGCCGGGCACCGGCCGGACAGTGAAGGGGAGCCGGTGCTCACGGTGGAGGACCTGCGGGTGGCCTTCCCCGGGCCCGCGGGGTGGACCACCCCGGTACGCGGGGTCAGCTTTGCGATACACCCGGGCGAGGCCGTCGGTGTGGTGGGCGAGTCCGGCTCGGGCAAGAGCCTGACCGCGATGGCCGTGTCCCGGCTCGTCGACCCACCGGCCCACATCACCGCCCGGCGACTGGAGTTCACCGGTACGCCGCTGCTCGACACCGGCGAGAAGGAACTGCGCCTCCTGCTCGGCACCTCGCTGGCGATGGTCTTCCAGGACCCGATGTCCTCGTTCAACCCGGTCATGAGAGTCGGACGGCAGCTCGCCGAGATCGCCGAACACCACCAACAGCTCTCCAGGAGCGCCGCGTTCACGCGGGCCGTGGACCGGCTGCGCGCCGTGCACGTACCCGCTCCGGAGCGGCGTGCGCGCCAGTATCCGCACGAGTTCTCCGGGGGCATGCGGCAGCGCGCGATGATCGGGGCGGGGCTGATGGGCGACCCCAGGCTGATCATCGCGGACGAGCCGACCACCGCCCTCGACGTCACCGTGCAGCGGCAGGTGCTGCGCCTGCTCACCGACGTACGGGCGGAGCGGGACACCGCCATCCTGCTCATCAACCACGACATCACGGTCGTCGCCCAGACCTGCGACCGGGTGCTCGTCATGTACGCGGGCCGAGTCGTCGAGGACCTGCCCGCAGCCGAACTCTTCACGGGTGCCCGGCACCCCTACACACGGGCCCTCCTGGCTGCCGTACCGGACCTCGGCACCGACCGGGACAGCCCGCTGGCCGTGATCCCCGGCCGCCCGCCGGAGCCCGGCCAGATACCCGAAGGCTGCGCGTTCGCCCCGCGCTGCCCTCACGCCGACGACCGGTGCCGCGGTGCGGACCCCGAGCCGGTCACGTACACCGCCGGACACCGGATCGCCTGCTGGCACCCAGTCCGGGACGTAAGCGCACTGGCCGAAGAGACCACGACAGGAGGCACGGCGTGAGCGGGCTCGTCTTCGAGGGAGTGAGCGTGCGCTACGGGTCCCGGCGCCGGGCCCTGACCGCTGTGGACGGCGCGCACCTGACCGTGCCGGCCGGTGAAGTGGTCGGCCTGGTGGGCGAGTCGGGCTCGGGGAAGTCGACGCTGGCCCGCGCCGCGGTCGGACTGGCCCCGCTCGCGTCGGGCCGCGTCCTGCTGGACGGGACCGACGTACGACAGCTGCGCGGGCGGCGCCGGCCGCTGCAGATGGTCTTCCAGGACCCCTACTCCTCCCTCGATCCGCGGATGAGTATCGGGGATTCCATCGCCGAGGCCCTGCCGCGTGAACGAGGCCGCGGCAGGGCGGCTCGCCGTACCGAGGTCGCCCACCTGCTGGAGCAGGTCGGTCTCGGTCCGGACCGGGCCCCGATGCTGCCCGGGCAGCTCTCCGGAGGCCAGCGGCAGCGGGTGGCACTCGCCCGGGCACTGGCCGGGCGGCCGCAGGCCGTGATCGCCGACGAGATCACCTCCGCCCTCGACGTCTCCGTCCAGGGCACCGTGCTCAACCTGCTGCGCGACGTGCAGCGCCGGATGAAGCTGACCATGCTGTTCATCTCGCACAATCTGGCCGTGGTGCGCTATCTCAGCGACCATGTCGCCGTGATGTATCTCGGCGGGATCGTCGAGGCCGGTCCCACCGAGGAGGTACTCGCCGACCCACGCCACCCCTACACCCGCGATCTGCTCGCCGCCGTGCCCAGCCGTTTCCCCGCGGCGGACACCGGCGCGGACCCGGTCGCCTTCACCGCCGTCGAGCCCGCCGACCCGCACCACCCGCCACCCGGCTGCCGCTACCACCCCCGCTGCCCCGCGGGCCCCCGCTTCCATGCCGGGCGCGAGGTGTGCCGCACCAGGGACCCCGCCGAGGACGCCGCGGCACGACCGCACCGGGCCGCCTGTCACTTCGCGGCCGCCGTCGACCTCGCCCTGCCGCAACCGCCGTACGCGAAAGGCGTGTTGTGACGTCCGTAAGCCACTCCCATCCACTCCGTCCACGAGGAGACAGCACACCGTGACGCGACGCCTGGGCTTCGACGACCTCTACGCCATCGCGCTGCCGGAGCAGCCGGCGCTGTCCCCGGACGGCACGCGCATCGCCTACGTGCTGCGCACCGCCGACCGCGAAAACGACCGCGATGACCGCGCGTTGTGGACGGTGCCGACCGGCGGCGGCGCGGCCCGGGGGCTCACCCGCGGACCCGACGACACCGCGCCGGCGTGGTCTCCCGACGGCCGGTGGATCGCCTTCCTGCGCGGCGGCGACGGCCCGCCGCAGCTGTGGCTGCTCCCTGCCGAGGGCGGCGAACCCGAGCCGGTCACGGACCTTCCCGCGGGCGCCGGTGCGCCGGTGTGGAGCCCGGACGGCACCGCGATAGCCTTCCCGGCCCCGGTCGACAGCGACCGCGGGACGGCCCCTCCCGGAAACACCCCGGCCCCGGTCGTGACGGACCGGCTCGGCTACAAGGCCGACGGTCCGGGCCTGTGGGGCACGGTCCGCAACCACCTGCACCTCGTGGATGTCGGCAGCCGCGCGGTCCGGCAGGTCACCCACGGCGACTGGCACGCGGGAACGCCGGCCTGGTCACCGGACGGGCGCAGTCTCGCCTTCTGCGCGGCACGCGGCGCCGACGCCGACCTGACCCTGCGCTCCCAGGCGTACGTGGTGGACCGCCCGGCCACCGGCGCGGAACCGCGGCCGGTCGGCTCCGGCGAGGGCACCGCGTACGCCGTCAACTGGACCGCCGACGGTGCGGCATTGCTGGTCGTGGGGCGCACGGACACCGCGCTCGGTCACCAGAGCGTGCTGCGCGTCCCGCTGCGCGGCGACGCGCCCGCCGACCTCACCGCCGGGCTCGACCGCAACGTGATGCCCGGTGGCCCCGGCTACCCGGGGGCCTTGCCCCGGCCGGCCGACGACGGCCGGTGGCTGCTGTTCTGCCTTCGGGAGCGCGGCTGCACCCACCTGTACGTGACCGACGCCGACGGCGGCGCGCCCCGCGCGCTCGTCGGCGGTGCGGGCCGTGTCGTCTCCGGCCTGTCCACCGCCGGCGACACCGCGGCCTTCGTCCTGGCGACTCCCACCTCGTACGGCGAGATCGCCACCGTCGAGGTGTCCACCGGCCGACAAAGGGTGCTCACCCGGCACGGGGCGGAACTGGGGGAGGTGGAGCTACTCCCGTCGCGGGAGCGGGAGTTCGTCGTCTCCGACGGCACCAGGGTGCACGGCTGGCTGCTGCGAGACCCGGCCACCACGTGCCCCGCACCGCTGCTGCTCGACATCCACGGCGGGCCGCACAACGCCTGGAACGGGGCAGCGGACCCCTTCCACCCGTACCACCAGGTGCTGGCGGCACGCGGCTGGTCGGTGCTGCTGCTCAACCCCCGTGGCAGCGACGGGTACGGCGAGGCGTTCTTCACCGCCGCGCGCCAAGCGTGGGGCACGGCCGACGCGCCGGACCTCCTCGAACCGCTGGACACCCTGGTCGCCGAACGGATCGCCGACCCGCGGCGACTGGCGGTGGCCGGTTACAGCTACGGCGGCTTCATGACCTGCTACCTCACCAGCCGTGACGACCGCTTCGCCGCGGCAGTCGCCGGTGGTGCGGTCAGCGACCTCACCAGCATGTGCGGCACCAGCGACGAGGCCCACCCGCTGGCGGCGACCGAACTGGGCGGCCCGCCGTGGCAGAACCGTGAGCGATACGCCGAACTCTCCCCGTACTCGCGGGTGGAGCAGGTCCGCACTCCGACGCTGGTGGTGCACGGCGCGGCCGACGAACGCTGTCCAGTCGGGCAGGCCGAGCAGTGGTTCGCGGCGCTCAGGGCGCGGGGCGTGCCCACCCGGCTGGTGCTCTACCCGGGCGGGTCGCACCTGTTCCTGCTCGACGGACCGCCCGCCCACCGCGTCGACCTCGCCCGTCGCACCGTCGACTGGGTGGAGCGCCACGCCGGTGGGCCCGGACGTCCGGCCCGTACCCCACTGGACGCCGTGCACTGGGAGCGACGGCTCGGCGAGCTGGCGGCCCGGCACCGGGTACCGGGCGCGGTCCTGGGCATCGCCCGCGGCGACGAACTCGCCCTGACCGCCCACGGTGTGCTCAACAAGGACACCGGCGTGCGGGCCACCGAGGACTCGCTCTTCCAGATCGGGTCCATCACCAAGGTGTGGACCACCACCGTGATCATGCAGCTGGCCGACGAGGGCGGGCTCGACCTCGACGCCCCCCTCACCGACGTCCTGCCGGAGCTGCGGCTCGCCGACCCGTACACGGCGAAACAGCTCACCGTACGGCACCTGCTCACACACACCAGCGGCATCGACGGCGACATCTTCACCGACACCGGCCGTGGTGACGACTGCGTCGAGCGCTACGTGGACGAGCTGGGCGCGGCGGCACGGATTCATCCGCCGGGGGCGACGTTCTCGTACTGCAACTCGGGCTTCGTACTCGCCGGCCGGATCATCGAGAAGGTCACCGGCACGAGCTGGGACGGCGCCCTCAAGGAGCGGCTGTTCTCCCCGCTGGGCCTCGCGCACACCGTCACGCTGCCGGAGGAGGCACTGCGCTTCCGCACCGCGATCGGCCACGACGCCCCGGGCGACGAGGACCCGCGGCCGGTGCCGGCGTGGGGACTGCCGCGCTCCGCCGGACCGGCCGGACTGATCACCGCGTCGGCCTCCGACGTCCTGGCCTTCGCCCGCATGCACCTTGCCGGTGGCATCGCCGCCGACGGCACCCGCGTGCTGTCGCGGCAGGCCGCCTACGCGATGACCGAGAAGCAGGTCGACCTGCCGGACGTGCACTCCCTCGGAGACTCCTGGGGGCTGGGCTGGATGCGTTTCGACGGGGGCGGCGGCCACCGGCTCCTCGGACACGACGGCAACACCATCGGCCAGTCGGCGTTCCTGCGCCTGCTGCCCGAACGGAACCTCGCCGTCACCCTGCTCACCAACGGCGGCGGCGCCCACGACCTGTACCTGGAACTGTTCAGGGAGATCTTCGCCGAGCTGGCCGGGGTCGCCCTGCCGCGGCCGCTCATGCCGCCCGTCGAGCCGGTGACCGTGGACGCCCACACCCACCTGGGCCGGTACGAGCGGGCCGGTGCGCGCATCGAGATCCTCGACGAGGGCGCCGACGGACTGCGACTGCGCCACACGGTGACAGGCCCACTCGCCGCCCTGGTGCCCGAGCCGGTGCAGGAGGGCGACCTGGTGCCCGTGTCGGACGACCTCTTCGTCGTGAAGCTCCCCGGCAGCCGGTCATGGACCCCGGTCACCTTCTACGCACTGCCGACCGGTGAGCGGTACGTGCACTTCGGCGTCCGTGCGACCCCGAAGGTGTCCTGACGTGCAGCGGCCGCACGGCATTCAGGCGTCACCGCACGAGCCCGTCCCCGTGGCCCGTTTCGAGGCCGTACTGCCCGCCGTCATCGACGACATCGGACATCTGGTACGCACCGAGTCGCCCTCGGCCGACCTCGACGCCGTGGCCCGCAGCGCCCGGGCGGTCGCCACGGTCGCGGCACCGTACCTGGGCACCGCACCCGACGTCATCACGGTGGACGGCCGCACCCATCTGCGCTGGCGTCTGGGCAGTGGCCCCCGGCGCGTCCTGCTGCTCGGCCACCACGACACGGTGTGGCCCGTCGGTTCCCTTGCAGCCCACCCGTTCACGGTCCGCGACGGCGTGCTGCGCGGGCCCGGCTGCTTCGACATGAAGGCGGGACTCGTCATGGCCTTCCACGCCGTCGCCGCGCTCGGCGCCGGCGCCCTCGACGGGCTGACCCTCCTGGTCACCGGCGACGAGGAACTCGGCTCTCCGTCGTCGCGGGAGCTGATCGAGTCCGAGGCGGCCGGCTGCGCCGCGGCGCTGGTCCTGGAGGCGTCCGCCGACGGCGGCGCGCTGAAGACCGAACGCAAGGGAGTCTCCCAGTACGAGGTACGGGTCGACGGCCGGGCCGCCCACGCGGGACTGGAACCGGAGCGCGGAGTGAACGCCGGCGTCGAGACCGCCCACCAGGTGCTCGCGGTCGCCGCACTGTCCGGCATCGACGCGGGCACCACGGTCACTCCGACACTGCTGAGTGCCGGAACCACCACCAACACCGTCCCCGCCCACGGCCGGTTCTCCGTGGACGTCCGCGTGCGCGACGCCGCGGAACAGACCAGGGTGGACACCGCGCTCCACCGACTGCGGCCCGTACTCGACGGTGCGACGGTGGAGGTGACCGGCGGACCCAACCGGCCGCCCCTGCCCCCTGCCGCATCGGACGCGCTCTACCGCCGCGCCCGGCAACTCGCCGCGGAGCTGGGCATCGGCCCGCTCACGGCCGCCGCCGTCGGGGGAGCCTCGGACGGCAACTTCACCGCGGGTGCCGGCATCCCGACCCTGGACGGACTCGGCGCCGTGGGCGGCGGCGCGCACGCCCCCGACGAGCACGTGCTCGTCGCGGACCTCCCGCGCCGCACGGCACTGTTGGCGGCACTCGTCGGCGACCTGCTCGCCGCGGCCCCGAGGACCGCCGCGCGCGACAGTGACGCGACAACGCTCGGCGGGAGCACCCGATGACGGACATGTCCGCTGCCACTCCCTTCGCTCCCGAAGCGGGCCACCGGCTCGTGGCGGAGGCGCTGGCCGCGGCCGACGCGGCCGCGCACGCGGCCGGCTGCCACGTGTGGCCGATCAGTGCCCTGGCGGATCTGGAAGCGGCCTGCCGGCTCTTCGAAGGCATCTGGAAACCCGCCGGCGAGAACGCGCTGGCCACCACCGAACTGCTGCGTGCGATGGACAAGGCGGGCAGCTACGTCGCGGCCGCCTTCGACGACGACGGCGACGAACTGGTCGGCGCCTGCATCGGCTTCTTCGGCCCGCCGCCCGACGGCACCCTGCACAGCCACATCGCCGGCGTCTCCGCCCGGATGCGTGGCCGCAGTGTCGGATTCGCCCTCAAGACCCACCAGCGCGGCTGGGCGCTCCAGCGCGGCGCGACCCAGGTGTCCTGGACGTTCGATCCGCTGGTACGGCGCAACGCCTACTTCAACATCGGCAAGCTGGCCGCCCGGCCCGCGCAGTACCTGCCCAACTTCTACGGCCCGATGAACGACGGCATCAACGGCGCCGACGACACCGACCGGCTCCTGGTGGAGTGGCGGCTGGCCGCACCCGAGACCGCCGCTGCCTGCCACGGCCGCCATCGGGTCACCGACGCCGTGGCCGAACGCGCGGGCGGCGCCGCCGTTGCGCTCGGTGCCACGTCCGACGGGCGGCCGCTGGCCCTTCCCGTCTCCGGGCCGCGGTCCCTGGTCGCCGTACCGGAGGACATCGAGGCGCTGCGCCGCGGCGACCCGCGGTCGGCCGCGGCCTGGCGCTCCGCCGTACGCGACGTCCTCGGCGGGCTCCTCGCCGACGGGTGGCAGGTGACGGGATTCGACCGCGCCGGCTGGTACCTCCTCGAAGACAAGGACGCACAGTGAAGCTCACCGGAGTCGAAATCCGCCGGATCCGGCTGCCGTTGGTGGCCCCCTTCCGCACCTCGTTCGGTACGCAGACGGAGCGCACGGCGCTGCTGCTGCGCGCGGTGAGCACCGACGCCGAGGGCTGGGGCGAGTGTGTGGCGATGGCCGACCCGCTGTACTCCCCGGAGTACGTGGCCGCGTGCGCCGACGTGCTGCGCCGATTCCTCGTTCCCGCGCTGGGGCGGTGCCGGCGACTGGACGCGGCCGGCGTCCTCCCGGCACTGGCGCCGTTCCGGGGCCACCGGATGGCGAAGGCCGCGCTGGAGACGGCTGTACTCGACGCCGAACTGCGTGCCCGGGGAGTGCCGTTGGCGCGCGAGCTGGGCGCCGTCCACGACCGGGTGCCGTGCGGGGTGTCCGTGGGCATCATGGACTCGGTGCCGGAGCTGGTCGAGGCGGTGGACGACTATCTCGAGGAGGGGTATCGCCGTATCAAGCTCAAGATCGAGCCCGGCTGGGACATCGAGCCGGTACGTGCGGTACGCGAGCACTGCGGCGACGACTTGCTGCTCCAGGTCGACGCCAACACCGCCTACACCCTTGCCGATGCCCGGCACCTGGCCCAACTGGACGCGTTCGATCTGCTGTTGATCGAGCAGCCGTTGGACGAGGAAGACCTGCTCGGCCATGCGCGGCTGGCCAGGACCCTGTCCACACCGGTGTGCCTGGACGAGTCGATCACCTCCGCCCGCGCCGCCGCGGCGGCGATCACCCTGGGCGCGTGCGGCATCGTGAACGTCAAGCCCGGCCGGGTCGGCGGCTACCTGGAGGCCCGCCGTATCCACGACGTGTGCGCCGCGCACGGCGTGCCGGTGTGGTGCGGCGGCATGCTGGAGACCGGCCTCGGCCGTGCCGCGAACGTCGCTCTGGCCGCGCTGCCGGGCTTCACACTGCCCGGCGACGTCTCCGCCTCCGACCGCTTCTACCGGACCGACATCACCGAGCCGTTCGTCCTGGCCGACGGTCACCTCCCGGTCCCCGACGGCCCCGGACTCGGAGTCGTGCCGCTCCCCGACGTCCTCGAGGAGGTCACCGTCGAGACCGAGTGGATCCCCCTGTGACGGGGGAGGGGCTTGTGGTGTCCGACGAGAACACCGCACAATCCCGTCCACACCGGCCAAGAACGGCTGCGACCACTGTCCGGGGGGACCGGAGGTGCGGGGGCACAGTGAACACACAACCGCGGGCCAGCCTCAGACGGGTCCTGGAGGACCTCGGCACCACCCTGCTCGACCTGGTGTGCGGTGCCCCGGACACGGCCGACGAGATCGGCGGGGTGGTCATCCACGACGCACTGGACGAACCGGTGCTGCCCCGGCAGGCGCTGGTGCTCGGCATCGGCGTCCACGGGGCGGGTGACACCGCCCGGCTGCTCACCGCTCTCGGTGACGCCGGCGCCGCGGCGCTGGTGGTTCGCGCCCCGGTGCCGGCCGATGCCGTCGTGACCGCGGCGGCGGAGAGCTCCGGGGTGGCGCTGCTCGCGCTGACCCGCGGCGCCTCGTGGGCCCAGCTCGCCGCACTGCTGCGCTCGCTGCTCGCGGACGGCGACGTCGGCGAGGAGGGCCCGCAGACGCTGGGCGGCACACCCTCCGGCGACCTGTTCGCCCTCGCCAACGCGGTGGCCGCACTCCTCGACGCCCCCGTCACCATCGAGGACCGCAGCTCCCGCGTCCTGGCCTTCTCCGGACGCCAGGACGAGGCCGACCCCTCACGCGTGGAAACCGTACTGGGCCGCCAAGTGCCCGAACGCTTCACCCGTTTCCTGGAGGACCGAGGGATCTTCCGTTCCCTCTACCGCAGCGACCAGCCGGTCCACGTCGACCCACCCGAGACCGACGGATTCCACATCCCGCGCGCCGCCATCGCCGTACGCGCCGGCGACGAACTCCTCGGTTCCATCTGGGCCGTCACCCACACCCCGCTCACCGAGCAACGCGGCCGGGCACTGCACGACGCGGCCAAACTGGTGGCCCTGCACATGCTGCGCCTGCGGGCCGGCGCCGACGTCGAGCACCGACTCCGCGCCGACCTGGTCTCCACCGCCCTGGAAGGAGGGCCGGGCGCCGCGGAGGCGCTGGGCCGGCTCGGCCTGACCGACTACGCGGGCGTGGTCCTCGCCCTGGCCGTGCCGGACCCGCCCGAGCTGACCGGCTCCACCGATCTGCACGCCCAGCACACGGCCGAACGCCAGCGCCTGGCCGACGCTTTCGCCGTGCATCTCTCCGCGATCCACGCCCGCGCGGCCACGGCGCTCGTCGGTGACGTCGCGTACGGCATCCTCCCCGTGCCACCGCATCAGCGGGACGCGGAGGAGAGGGCGGCCCGTACCGGCACCGACTT
The DNA here is from genome assembly GCF_031597775.1 of Streptomyces sp. BB1-1-1. NCBI lineage: Bacteria > Bacillati > Actinomycetota > Actinomycetes > Kitasatosporales > Streptomycetaceae > Streptomyces > Streptomyces sp. BB1-1-1. The sequence goes on from NZ_CP134203.1 coordinate 7,686,007, forward strand.
CCTCACGCGCATCGGCGACCGGCTGACTCCGCTGATCGGCATCGGCCCCGCGGCCCAGGACGGCAGCGCCCTGGCCCGCTCCCGGGAAGGAGCCGACCGGGCACTGCGCGTCCTGCGCACCAACGGAGGCGCCCGGCAGCTCGCCCGAATCTCGGACGTCCATGTCGAGGCACTCCTGCTCGACCTGGCCGACCTCGCAGCCGAGCGGGGCGATCCGCCGACCGGCCCGCTGGCCCGGCTGCTCGCCTACGACCAGGAGCACGACTCCCAACTGGTCGACACCCTCTGCGCCTGGCTCAACGCCTTCGGCGACGTCCCGGCGTCCGCCGACGCGATGTACGTCCACCAGAACACCTTCCGTTACCGCCTGCGCCGCGCCACCGAAGTCGCCCGGGCCGACCTCACCGACCCCGACGTCCGCTTCGCACTGATGCTGCAGTTGCGCCTGCTGCGCCGCATCGGCACGTCCGCACGCTGATCGCGCTCACTTCGGGCAGTACTCCGCCTCGATGACCGCCTGGCTGTCGCCCGCCCAGTCGCCGTTGAAGTTGAAGGCCAGCGAGTGCCTGCCGTCCGCCGAGGTCACGGCCTGGGACGCCGATCCCTGGATGTTGCCGCCGTGCCCCCACACCACGGCACCGCAGGACGGCGAGAACTTCATCAGCCCCAGTCCGTAGGCCGTGATCAGGCCGGCCCCGCTGACCGGGACGGTGGTCTTCATCTCCGCCAGCTGCTTCGCGGGCAGCAGCCTGCCGCCCAGCAGGGCCGAGTAGAAGCGGTTCAGGTCACCGGAAGTGGAGATCATCGCGCCCGCCGAGGCCGCGGCGGACGGATTGAGCTCGGTGACGTCGTACGTCCGGTCCGTGGGCCGCGGCGCCAGGGAGAGCTTGGAGTACGCACGCGAACTCGGCGCCGGCATCGACGAGGCGGTGCGGGGGACGGAGGTGGCGTACAGGCCGAGCGGCTCGATGACGCGCCGCTTGATCTCCTCCTCGTACGGGCGGCCCGAGGCCTTCTCGATGACCATTCCGGCCAGGACGTAGTTGGTGTTCGAGTAGCTCCAGGCCGTGCCCGGGTCGAAGAGCGGCTTCTGGCGCATGGCGATGTCCACCAACTGCTCGGGCGGGTAGGTGTCGTAGCGGTGCTCCAGGAACTTCTCGGTGAATCCCCGCTCCAGGAACTCCGGGTCGGCGGTGTAGCTGGGGATTCCGCTGGTGTGGTTGAGCAGTTGCCGCAGGGATATCAGGCGGCCGTCGTTGCCGTTGCCCCGGACCACACCGGGCAGCCACGTGTCGACCGAGCTGTCGAGGTCGATCCTGCCCTCCGCGTCCAACTGGAGCATCACGGTCGCGACGAAGGTCTTGGTCATGCTGCCGATCCGGTAGCGGTCGACCACCGAGCGCGGTGTGCCCGTCTTGAGGTTCCCGACGCCCGAGGTGCCCATCCAGACCGAGTACGCGGCATTGACCTGCCCGGTGACCCCGGGCACTCCGTCCTTGACCGCGGCGTCCATGGCCTGCTGGGTCCGAGCATGTCCCGGGCCGACGCCGGCCGCCACGGGTGAGGTGAACGAAGCCGCGGTCACAGCCGCCGCCACCAGGCCCACCGCGCCGATCCGTGCTGTGCGCACTGCCATCTGCTGCCCCTTTCGGTTGCTGCCATCAGCGGCAACGGCCGCACCGCGTGGCACAGCGGTTGCCCGCCTTCTCGAACCGGTGATGTCCGGAAGGTAGGCGCAGCCGCCCGGCCCCCGCTTCGTCGCGGGCGACAAGGCGGAGCGGGGCACTCATCGGGGCCGACGAACGGGAGGCGCGGGCCGGCGCCTGTTGATCGGTATGGTCGTTGTCCTCACCTCGCGAGCGATTGACGTACGGTCCCCTTGGGCCGACGGGCGCCGGCGGGCGCGGTCATCTTCGGGAAGGGGCGCAGTGGGAGCCGGGACGAGGGGCGAGGAGCGGCGCGCGGAGATTCTCCGTGCCGCGCTGGAGGTCATCGCCGAGCGCGGATACCGGGCAGCCAGCCTGGGAGCGATCGCCGAGCGCGTCGGGCTCACCCAGCAGGGCCTCCTGCACTACTTCCCCACCAAGGAGGCGCTGCTGATCGCCGTCCTCGGAGAGCGGGACCAGTGGGACGCCATGCCCGACAGCCAGTGGCGACTGGACCTGCTGACATCGCTGGTCGACTACAACGCGATGCGGCCGACCGTGATCCAGACCTTCTCCGCCCTGCTGGGCGAAAGCGTCACCGAGGACCACCCGGCGCGCGAGTTCTTCACCCGCCGCTACGTGACCGTGCGCGAGACCATGGCCGCCCTGCTGCGAGCCGAGTACGGCGACCGCCTGCCCGGAGGGCTCACGCCCGAGCAGGTGGCCCCGTTGGTCACCGCCGTGATGGACGGCCTGCAGTACCAGTGGCTGCTCGCACCCGACGAGGTCGACATGCCCCAGGCGTTCCGGGACTTCATCGCGCTGCTCGCGGGCGTGACCGTCACGCGCGAAGGCTGATCGCCACCGCCTGACCGGAAGCCCGGGACTGGCCGGCCGTCGGGGGCATCGGCCTCGGTCCATCATCTCCGGCTCCGTTCGGCCGCCGGTCCGAGCGTTGCCCCGCCACGGGTGGCGCGTCGGGACTCGAGGTCCTTCTGCGATGATGACCGGCATGGCCTCCACGCCCTCGCCCCGCGCCGCCGGCGCCCCGCCCACCAGTGGTGATGTGGCGCGCGTAGCGGGGGTGTCCCGGGCCACCGTCTCCTATGTCCTCAACAACACCGAGGGCGGGAGGGTCAGCGAGGCCACTCGCGAGCGGGTGCGGGACGCGGCCCGGCAGCTCGGTTATGTGCCGCACGCCGTGGCGCGCGCCCTGCGAGCCGGGCACAGCGGGATCGTGCTGCTCACCGCGCCCGCGGTAACCGTGGGACCGCTGTTCGCGCACGCCTACGCCGACCTCCAGCAGGCCCTCGCCGAACTGGGCCACACCGCCGTGCTCTACGGACCTACCGGGGCGCGGGGCGCGGAGGCCGGCCGGCGCTGGGCCGAGCTGCGTCCCGACGCCGTGCTGTCGCTGATGGACGACAGCATGGACGAGGACGCCGTCACCGTGCTGCACAAGGCCGGCGTCGGGGTGGTCCTCGGTTGCGGCCCGGTGCCGGTTCCGGGCGCGCACGCGCTGGTGGCCGACCAGGAGCAGGTCGGGTTCCGCGCGGTGGAACATCTCGCCGCGGCCGGCCGCCGGGCCCTCGGCGTGATCGTGCCCGCCGACGCCTCGCTGCGCGGATTCGCCGAGCCCCGGCTGGCAGGCGCCGAGAAGGGCGCGCGGGCGCGGGACGCCGTCACCGTCGTACGGCAGGACCTCGCGCTCGACGAGGGCGCGGCGACGCGTTGGGCGCGGCAGTGCGCCGACGAGGGGATCGACGGCCTGTTCGCGTACAACGACGAGTACGCCGCGCTCGCCGTCCGCGCCTTGCAGGACTCGGGGAAGCGTGTGCCGGAGGACGTCGCGGTCGTCGGTGCCGACGATCTGCTCATCGGGCGGCTGCTCCGGCCCCGGCTCACGACCGTGCGGATGGACTACATGCCGTCGCGGGAGATCGCCCGGCTGCTCAACCGGCTGATCGGCACTCCTGACGCACCTCCGGAGACGCACGACATCCTCCGGACGGGCCTCGTCGTGCGCGAATCGGCCTGATGCGGATCGTGACCGGCCATCAACCAGTCCGGGGAGCCTCGTTCGGAACTCGGAGCCCTGGTGTGCGAGCGCGCCCGCTTGTGGCCCCGTTCGCTCGTTGGGCCATGTAGATCCAGTCGAAGCCGTCGTACCCCTCGGTGTCGAGATGCTGTGCTCGGCCGAGCCCGGCGCGTATCGCCACGCGCTGAGAAGCGACGTTGGCCGGTCGAACGCGGGCGATCAGCGGGATGTCGGGCAGATGATGGGACGCCCAGCTGGCGACCGCGGCTGCGGCTTCACCGGCGAAGCCCTGGCCCCAGGCCGAGGTGGCGAAGCGGTAGAAGAGGTTCCGGACCGGGGCTCCGTGCAGTTCCATGGGCTTGATTCCGCAGAATCCGAGCTGCTGAGCGGAGCCGTGCCGACGGACGACCCAGTACCCGTATCCGTACTGCTGCCACTGGTCGTCCCAACGCTGATAGAGCGCCTCTGCTTCCTCGAACCGGGCGAGCGCGTCGGACGGGTTGTGGGCACAGGTCTCAGGGTCGCGGTGGACGGCGAAGATCGCGTCGACATCGGCTGCGGTTGGGCGTCCCAGCGACAGCCGGGCGGTTTGCAGCTCCACGGCTGCCGGGCTCCGGTCACTCATGTCAAGGCCTCATCACCGGTGCGGAAGATACGGTTCAGGTGGTGGTCCAGGACCGTGGTCGCGGACTCCGGGCTGCGCTGGCCGACGAGGATGCCGGTGCCGAGTCCCGCGGACATGGCAAGGAGGCCGGCCGCCTCCAACCGCGCGTCCACACCGGGTTCGAGCAGTGCCGCTTCCTGCGCCTGCCGGAGGAGTTCGGTCAGGGCATCCTCGGCGGCATCAGGGTTCTTGATGAAGGGTTGGGCCGCGAGCGCGGGGTCGTTCACGGACAGAACCGCGTACGCGGTGTAGAGGTGGTGGAAGGTGCGGCTCTCGTCGTCTGTCGGCAGCGCGGCCATCAGCAACGCCTCGACCGTCGCGCGCGGACCCGGACCGTCCCCGGCGGCCCGTACCCGGGCGGCGACCCGTTCCCCGAATCTCTCCGCCAGCAGTTCGAGCCCGAAGAGCAGCAACTTCTCCTTGGTCTGGAAGTAGTACTGCACCAGCCGCAGCGACACCCCCGCCTCCGCCGCCACATCGCGCATCCCGACGGCGTGCAGCCCGCGTCGGTCGGCGACCCGGACGAGGGCCTCGGCGATCTCGGTGCGCCGTTCCGCGTGGTCCACGCGCTTGGGCATCGGCCGGTTCTCCGTTCGTCGTTCCTGCCACGGCTCCCATGGGCCTTTTGATGATACAGCTGTACCACCTTCATGGTACGTTCGTATCACATAACCGCGACGCCGGAGGTGGCCATGCCCGAGAACGCTGCCCGAACCCAGCCCGGCGTCGGCCGTTATGTGAGCGACGCCTGGCGGGAGCGCTACTTCACGGCCTGCGACGCGGTATACGCGCTGGGGGCGCCCGCGCTCGCGGAGGAGGACGTGGAGACCTCCTTCGGCACCACGCACGTCTACCGCTACGGCCCCGCCGGCGAGGCTGCCCGAACCCGCACTCCCGTGGTCCTGGTGCACGGGTCGGGCGCATGCTCCGCCATGTGGTACCCGAACACCCCCGACCTCAGCGCGGACCGCCCGGTCTACGCGATCGACACCCCGGGCGATCCCGGCCGCAGCGTGCAGCGCGAACCCATCCACCAGCCCGAACACGCGGCGCAGTGGCTGGACGAGACGCTCGCCGGGCTCGGACTCGACCGCGTCCACCTCGTCGGCTCTTCCTACGGCGGCTGGCTCGTCCTGAACCAGGCGCACCGCAGGCCCGGTCGTCTCGCCTCGGCCACTTTGCTCGACCCCGGCGGCCTGGAGAAGGTGGGGCTGCGCTTCTTCGTCTGGATCTTCGCCGGCTTCTTCGCGACCTTCGCGCCCAAGGCGCTCCGCCCGCGACTGGCGGCCTGGCTCGAACAGCCGGTCCTCGTCGTGCCGGAACTGCGCGCGATGGTCCGAACGGCGGTTCGCGCCTACCGCGTACGCCGCCCGGCGCCGCTTCCCCTGTCCGAGGAGGAGCTGTCCACCATCCGGACGCCGCTCTATCTGGCGCTCGGCGAGCGAAGCCTTCTCGTGCACCCGCGGCGGCAGGCGGAGCGTGTGCCGCGCCTGGTCCCCGGTGCCCGAGCCGAGGTCATCTCCAGCACGGGTCACGGGCCGCGGATCGACCACGCGCAGGAGATCAACCGCAGGATGCTGGACTTCATGGCCTCCGTCGACTGACACCTCCTACGTCGACGTGTCAGGACAGTGCTGAGGGACAGCCCGCGCGGGTTCACCGGGTTCACGCGACTACTGGCGTGAAGTAGATCGCGCCGATCACGTGCGCCAACCACGCGGAAACGTCAGCGAATTGGCCGCCACGGTGTTGCCCCTCAGCGCCATCGGCCGCCTCCAACGCTTCAACTTCTCAACGCACTCCGCATCGGTGCCGCTTCCGCGGGCCCCTCGCCGATAAGTAACGAAACCATCGCGTGATGCGCGACATCTAGCCATGCTTACACGTGTCACCTACGCTCCTGCCGAACGCGTGCCCCACCCGCGTCCCGCTCTTTCGGCATCGCCTTCCAAGGGGCCCCACATGACTCATTCACTTCCTGAAAACATGCCGCCGTCGACCGTCGTGGCCGACCAGGCCGACCAGGCCGATCAGGCCGACGACGCGCCCGCCGTCCCCGCGCGGCTCGGGCCGCTCCACCTGACGCTGCCGATGGCCAACGTCGCCCTGTACCTGGTGTGGATGGGCGTGGGCGGCTTCCTGCTTCCCATCCAGGTCGCCCAGATCACCGGTACGAACGACACCACCGCGCTGTCCACGGCCAGCACCATCGGCGCCGTCCTCGCGACGATCGGCAACCCGGTCTTCGGCCAGCTCTCCGACCGCACCCGGTCCCGGTTCGGGCGCCGCGCGCCGTGGATCCTGTTCTGCGCGCTGCTCGGCGCGCTCGCCCTGGTCATGCAGGCCCACGCGGCGAGCATCGCCATGCTGGGGATGAGCTGGGGCGTGGTGCAGTTCATCATGAACGGCTACCAGGCGGCCCTGACCGCCGCGATGCCCGACCGCGTACCGGCCCGCAAGTACGGCACGTTCTCCGCACTGGTAGGGCTCGGCGTGCCGCTCGGCACGATCGTCGCCGCGCTGGTCATCGGCGGTGTGCCCGGGACGAAGTTCGGGCTCGACGGGGTCATCGGCGGCTTCGGCGGCCGGTTCGCCGGGGAGAACGGCTACTACCTGATCGCGGTGATCGTGGTCGTCGCGGCGTTGGTGTTCGTGACCGTCTCGCCCGACCGGGACGCCCGTGCCCTGCCGCGGGAACGGTTCTCCGCGAAGGCATTCCTCGCCAACTTCTGGGTCAATCCCAAGGACCACCCCGACTTCGGCTGGGCCTTCCTGTCGCGGCTCGGGGTGATGCTCGGCTACATGATCGTGCTCACGTACAACATGTACCTGCTCGCCGAGCACATCAAGATCGCACCGCAGGACCTGTTGCCGACCCAGGGCTTCCTGATGATCGTCAACGCCGTGTGCACCGTGATCGCCTCCCTCCTGGTCGGCCCGATCGCCGACCGCGTCGGCAGGGTCAAGCCCTTCGTGCTGGCGTCCGGAATCGCGGCGGCGCTCGCGCTGGTCGTGCCGATGGTGTGGCCGACGGAGGGCGGCATGCTCGCCTACAACATCTTCGGCGGCCTGGCGTTCGGTGTGTACATGGCCGTAGACATGGCGCTCATCACCAAGGTGCTGCCGCGCACCGCCGACGCGGGCAAGGACATGGGCGTCATCAACATCGCCAACGCCGGCCCGCAGATCCTGGCCCCCACCATCGCCGGCTGGATCGTCGCCGCGGGCGGTTACGAGGCGCTCTTCCCGGTCGCCGCGGCCGTCTCCCTCATCGGCGCGCTCGGGGTGCTGCCGGTGCGGAAGGTGCGGTGAGCCGAGACCGCACGGTCCAGGACAGCGCACGGCCAGGGACACCGCACGGCCAGGGACGCCACACGGCCGGGGGCCCTGTGCCCCCCCGGCTCACACCGCACACAGTCGCACCCACCCTCCCAACACCTAACCCCCAACTCTCAGAAGGGTCACCATGAAGCACCGCAGAACACTCCCCGCCCTCGCCGCAGCCGGCACCGTGCTGCTTGCCTGCACTCAGGCGCAGGCGGCCCACGACCGTCCCGAGCATGACGACGACCGACGGTCCCTCGCGGGCCTGCGCGTCCTGCTCAGCAACGACGACTCCATGCGGATGGCCCGCCCCAACGCCTCCGACGGCAAGGGCCTGTACGAGGTGCGCCGCGCCCTGTGCGCGGCCGGTGCGGACGTGGTCGTCATGGCGCCGTGGGCGAACCAGAGCGGCGCCGGCACCAGTGCCACGGGTGGCGGTCAACTGACCGTCCAGCGCCGGGCCGCGCTGCCCGCCGGCTACGCGGGCGACTGCTCCGGAGCGCCGAGCGGCGGCGCGGTGTACGGGGTGTGCAAGGGGAGCGCGCCCTGCGGTCCGTCCACGCCGAGCGCGACGCCCGCCGACACCGTGCGCCTCGGGATCGGCGGCGGGCTGGCGGCCAAGGCCGGCTGGGCCGACGGTCCGGACCTGGTCGTGACCGGCAGCAACTACGGCCCGAACGTCGCCTCCGTCGTCAACGAGTCGGGCACGGTCGGTGCCGCGCTCGCCGCGATCGACGAGGGGGTGCCGGCGGTCGCGCTCAACAGCTCGTACGACCCGGCCGTCACGGACTCCCTGGAGGTCGCGGACCACACGTACCGCGACACGGCCGAGTTCGGGGCGAAGTTCATCGGCGATCTGCGTGAACGCGGCCTGCTGACCGCGAAGTTCGTCGTGAACGTCAACTACCCGCACCACGAGAGGGCGCAGCGTCCCAAGAGCACCGAGTGGACGTCGGTGGGCACGCAGAAGGTCGTGAGGTTCCGCTACACGGCCAAGGGCGACACCTTCACCATCGGCGGCGAACTCTGCCCGCCGGGCGCCCCGGACTGCCGTCCCGAGACCAAGCGCCGCCCGGACTTCGCCCTTCTCCAGCGGGGTCATGTGACGGTCACCCCGATCAGCCCCGACCGTACGCACACCGGGTGGGACACCCGGCGGCTCGAACGGTTCGTACGCGGCGGGCGCTGATCGATCCCGGTGGTGAGGGGGCGGCGGAACCGGCGAGTACCGCCACCACCCGCGCCAGGGCCCCGGCGCTTCCCCTCCCCGCGCCGGGGCCCTGGCACGCTTTCGGGAACGTCAGATCCAGCCGTCCAGGGACTTGAGGAAGGCCTGCGGATCGTCCCGGTGGATGCAATGCCCCGCCTGCGGCACGACGCGTACCTCGAACCCCCGCTCCTTCAGCAGCGCCGCGCCCTGCGCGTCGACACACAGGCTGGGGTCGGCGAGCTGCACGAGGGACGGTACGACGGCCGACTCGGGCAGGTAGTCCTGCGCGAACCGGTCCGTGGCCGACAGGAACTCGGGGTCGAACAGGGCGAAGCCCGCCAGTTCGGCCGCCACGTCCTCGTCGGACCAGCGCGGGTTCATGGCCCGCACGCTCTCGGCGGTCGCGGAGGCGACCATCTGCCGCATGCCGGCCGTCGCCCCGGCCGGTACGTTGCGCAGCCGGAAGCCGGGGTCGGAGTAGACGGCGCGGGCGGGGCGCAGACGGGAGACCGCGAGGGCGAGGGACAGGCCGCCCATCGAGTGGCCGAGCGCCACGTCGGCGCCGGTGGGCAGGTTCTCCACGAGGTCCTCGGCGAGAAGCTCGGCGCGGTACTCCCCGCGCGGGCTGCGGCCGTGACCGCGCAGATCGGGGGCGACGACGCGGTAGCCGAGGCCGACGAGATGCTCCTCGAGCGCGTGCCAGGTGCGATGGTCGGACATGCCGCCGTGGATCAGCAGCGCCACCTTGTCGCCGGAGCCGCGCTCATGGACGTTCAGCTTCATCGAAGCGAGACCTTTCGGGGAAGGCGAATAGTGCTTACACGTGTAAGCATTCGCGTCGAACCCCCGAAAGTGCAAGGGGGCCACGGAAATAACGCATGGATAACGAAACCTACCGATTGACAAGTAGGTGGGTCACTATGGCCGGAGCGACGCGCGCCCGTCCCGGTCGCCACACATACGAGCAAGGAGGCACCGCCATGCCCGAACCGCACCACACGGCAGCGCGGACCGCAGCGGCGGATCCGGACCAGGCCCGCGAGGCGGCGGTCGAGGCCGCGCTCGGCAAGCTCGACCTCGACTCCAAGACGCGCCTGCTGGCCGGTCAGGACATGTGGTCGCTGCCGGCCATGCCGCAGATCGGTCTGGCGTCGATCGTGATGTCGGACGGCCCGATCGGCGTGCGCGGTGTGCGCTGGACCGCCGACGACCCGTCCATCGCGCTGCCGTCCCCGACCGCCCTCGCCGCCACCTGGGACCCGGAACTGGCCCGGCGCGCGGGAGTGCTGCTCGCGCAGGAGGCGCGGCGCAAGGGAGTGCACGTGCTGCTCGCGCCGACGGTCAACCTGCACCGGTCGCCGCTCGGCGGGCGCCACTTCGAGGCGTACAGCGAGGACCCGCTTCTGACGGGTGAGATCGGCGCCGGCTATGTGCGGGGCGTGCAGTCCGGTGGTGTGGGCACCACGATGAAGCACTTCGTCGCCAACGATGCCGAGACCGACCGCTTCACCGTGAACAACCTCGTCTCGGAGCGGGCGTTGCGCGAGCTGTATCTGGCGCCGTTCGAGGCGATCGTCGCCCATGCCCGCCCGTGGGGCGTCATGACCGCCTACAACCGGGTCAACGGCCCGACCATGACCGAGCACCAGCGTCTGGTGCGCGAGGTCCTGCGCGGCGAGTGGGGCTTCGACGGCTTCAACGTCTCCGACTGGATGGCGGCCCGGTCGACCACCGGTGACATCGAGGGCGGCCTGGACGTGGCCATGCCGGGCCCGCACACCGTCTACGGGGAGGCGCTGGCCGCCGCCGTGCGCGCGGGGGAGGTCGAGGAGGCCGCGGTCGACGACGCGGTGCGCAATGTGCTGCGTCTCGCCGCCCGGGTGGGCGTACTCGACGGCGCGGAGCCGGTGGTCGCCGAGCCCCCGGCCGAGGTCGACGGCGTCGGGCTGGCCCGCGAGATCGCGCGCCGCGCCTTCGTGCTCCTGCGCAACGAGCCCGTGGGGGAGACCGGCCCCGTACTTCCGCTGGACCCGGCCCGCATGCGAAGGGTCGCGCTGCTCGGCGCGGCCGCGCGGGACGCCAGGATCCTCGGCGGCGGCTCCGCGACCGTGTTCCCCGCCCGGGTCGTCTCCCCGCTCGACGGACTGACCGCCGCGCTGCCCGAGGGCGCCCTGTCGTTCGCGGTCGGCGCCGATCCGAGTGACGAACTCACTGTTGCCGACAAGGGATTCACCCTGCGGGCGGTCTGCCGGGACGCCGCCGGGAAGGTGCTCGGCGAGGGCCGGCTGCCGAGCGGCCAGGTGCAGTGGATCGGCGACGACCTGCCCGACGGCGTGACCCGCGAGACGCTGCACAGCATCGAGGTCACCGGCACGTTCCGGCCGCGGGAGAGCGGCGAGCACTCCTTCGGCACGCGGGGCATCGGCGGCTACCGACTGACGGTCGCCGGCGAGACGCTGTTCGACGGGGAGCAGCCGCTGGACTCGGAGGCCGATCCGTTCGAGGCGTTCTTCGGCGCGCCCGTCGAGCGGGGGCGGGTCGTGCTGCGAGAGGACGAACCGGTGGAGGTGTCGCTGCTGCACACCCTGCCCCAGGGGGCCGCCGCCCCGGTGTTCGGCGTGATGTTCTCCCTGACACACCTCGGGCCGCGGCGGGACCCGGACGAGCTGATCGCCGAGGCCGTCGAGGCGGCCCGGAACGCGGACACGGCAGTGGTCGTCGTCGCGACGACGGAGCGCGTCGAGTCCGAGGGCTTCGACCGCGTGGACCTGACGCTGCCCGGCCGCCAGGACGACCTCGTGCGGGCGGTGGCCGCGGCGAACCCGCGCACGGTCGTGGTCGTCAACTCCGGTTCACCGGTGGAGCTTCCGTGGCGGGACGAGGTCGCCGCGGTACTGCTCGGCTGGTTCCCCGGCCAGGAAGGCGGTGCGGCGCTCGCCGATGTGCTGCTCGGAGACGAGGAGCCCGGCGGCAGGCTGCCCACCACGTGGGGCGACCTGGACAGGGCGCCGGTCACCAACGTCGTCCCCACCGACGGTGAACTCGACTACGAGGAGGGCGTGTTCATCGGCTACCGCGCCTGGGAGCGGGCGGGGCGGACACCCTCGTACGTCTTCGGCCACGGCCTGGGCTACACGGACTGGACCTACGAGTCGATCGAGTCGGACGGCACCTCGGTCACCGTCACCGTCCGCAACTCCGGAAGCCGGACGGGCCGCGAGGTCGTGCAGCTGTACGTCGCGCCGACCGGCCCCGGACCGGACCGCCCGGCCCGGTGGCTCGCCGGCTCGGCGCAGGTGTCGGCCGCGCCCGGCGAGAGCGCCTCGGTGACGGTCGAGCTGCCCGACCGGTCCTTCGAGGTCTGGGACGGCGACGGCTGGCGCCGCGTCGAGGGCGCCTATGAGGTGCACGCCGCCCGCTCCCTCACCGACGTCCGCCTCACGGCGCCGCTCACGCTCTGACGAGCGGCCCACGATCAGCTCCGGGGCGGCACCTGGCCCGCCGCCCCGGAGCGCTGTCGTCCCGGAGTGTTCGACGTGCTGCTCAGCCCGACCCTCGCGCAGTCGATCCCGCTGACCAGTACCCTAGTAATGGCATCGCTCTCATGGGCAGGGACCAGGTCGCACATGAGGACAGACATAGGCGCCGCTCTCGGATTGGCATCGATAACATTCTCTGTCATAGTTCCAACCTCCGACCGCTGGTGTCCTCGTCCCCCTCCTGACCGCTGGAGCCGTCAAGTGAGCACTCCCTCCCCAGCCTCCCCGCCGCCGGCCGCGGCGACCCTGACGTACGGCGACGGCGTCCTCCTGCGGGACGGGCGCCCGCACCGCGTCCTGGCGGGCTCGCTGCACTACTTCCGGGTCCGGCCCGAGCAGTGGGCCGACCGGCTCCGGCGGCTGGCCGCCCTCGGCCTGAACACCGTGGACACCTACGTCCCGTGGAACTTCCACGAACGCACCGAGGGCGACGTCCGCTTCGACGGCCCGCGCGACCTGGCCCGGTTCGTCCGGCTCGCCCAGGAGGAGGGACTGGACGTCATCGTGCGGCCGGGCCCGTACATCTGCGCCGAGTGGGACAACGGCGGCCTGCCGGCCTGGCTGACCGGCACTCCCGGCATGCGGCTGCGGACCTCCCACGGCCCCTTCCTGGAAGCGGTCGACCGCTGGTTCGACGAGCTGATCCCGCGCGTCGCCGAGCTCCAGGCCGGCCGGGGAGGGCCGGTCGTGGCCGTACAGATCGAGAACGAGTACGGCAGCTACGGCGACGACCAGGCCTATGTCCGCCGGGTGCGTGACGCCCTGGTCGAGCGGGGAGTCACCGAACTGCTCTACACGGCCGACGGGCCGACCCCGCTGATGCAGGACGGCGGCGCCCTGCCCGGCGAACTGGCGGCGGCGACCTTCGGCTCACGCCCCGCTCAGGCGGCGGCGCTGCTGCGCTCGCGCCGGCCCGGGGAGCCGTTCTTCTGCGCCGAGTTCTGGAACGGCTGGTTCGACCACTGGGGCGAGAAGCACCACGTCAGGTCGGCGGAGAGCGCGGCCGAGACCGTGGGCGGCATCCTCGACGAAGGCGGCTCCGTGAGCCTCTACATGGCGCACGGCGGCACCAACTTCGGACTGTGGGCGGGCGCCAACCACGACGGCGGCGGGATCCAGCCGGCCGTCACCAGCTACGACTCGGACGCCCCCATCGCCGAGAACGGCGCCCTGACACCGAAGTTCTTCGCTCTGCGGGAGAAGCTGACCGCGCTCGACGGCGCCGGACCCGAGCGCCCGCTGCCCGCGGATCCGCCGCTGCTGGCACCCCGCGAACTCCCGGTCACCCGGCACGCGGCCCTGCTGGACGCGCTGCGCGCCGCGGCCGAACCGGTACCCGCACCGCTGCCGCTGAGCTTCGAGGAACTCTCCCTGGCCTCCGGCCTGGTCCTCTACGAGGCCGAGCCGCTGCTGCCGCCGGGGAGCCACGAACTGACCGTCACGGGACTGCACGACCGCGCCCAGGTCTTCGTCGGCGGCACACCCGTCGCCGTACTGGACCGCGAGACCGCCTCCTTCACCGTATCCGGCACCGGAGCGCGCGTCCGGCTGGCGCTGCTGGTGGAGAACCAGGGGCGGATCAACTACGGACCGCTGCTCGGCCAGGGCAAGGGCATCCTCGGCGGGGTGCGGGTGGAACGCAGGCTGGTGCACGGCTGGACGATCCGCCCGCTGCCGCTCGACGAGTGGACGCCGCAGGACACGGCCCGCGCCGCGGCGGCGGCCCCACCGGACGGCCGGGCGGGCTTCGCCACCGCCGCGCTGTCCGTGGCGGAGCCCGCCGACGCCTTCGTCGCCCTGCCCGGTTTCGGGAAGGGCTTCCTCTGGGTCAACGGCACCCTGCTGGGCCGCTACTGGGAGATCGGACCGCAGACCACGCTTTACCTGCCCGGCCCGCTGCTGCACCCCGGCGACAACACGCTGACCGTGCTGGAACTCGAACGCTTCGGCGACCGGATCGCCCTGCACGACCGACCCGACCTCGGCCCGCCGGAGGAGTACGTCGAGACGTTCGACTGACCTCCTCCCGGCCCCGCGCGTCGGCGGCCCGCCCCGGCAGGGCGGGCCGCCGACGGACGTCCGGCTCAGTGGGCGTCGGCAGGGCGTTCGCCCGGGGGGTAGCCCGTCGGCAGGTCCACCGGCACGCCGTGGACACGCATCTCCGCGGCGGCCGCGTACGGCTGCCCGTTGAGCGCGTTCAGCGCGGTGAACCGCACATGGGAGGCGCGCACCCGGTCGAAGGAGATCCGTTGCGTCTGCGGGACGTCCTTCAGCGTGCCGTCGGCCACGGTCGTCCACTCCTCGCCGTCCTGGGACACCGCCACCTCGTAGTCGGCGACGCGCCCGTTCTGGCCGCCGCTCTGCCGGCCCAGGTAGCCGAAGCCGTCGATGTCGGCCGCGCCGTCGAGCTTCAGCGTCACCCAGTGCGGATACGGGGCCTGGGAGACGGTGTAGTCGGTGTGCCAGATGGTGCCGGCGTCCCCGTCGAGCACGTTGGACACCGGCCCTTCACCGGAACCGGAGGAGCCGTTCTCGGAGTCGGCGGTCGCGGTCATCGAGCCGGGCGAGAGCACGGGTTCGTCGGTCACCGCGGCCCGGGCGTCCGCCGACACGGTCTTGGTCGCCCCGGCGTGGGCGTACGTGGCCGTCACCTTCCAGGCGGGCGAGGTGTCGGACGTGTCGGCCGGCGGCGTGAGGAGCCACGTGGTGCGCACGCTCGCGCCCGGCTCCACGCTCTCGAAGAGGTTGCCGTCCCTGTCCTTCACCTCGGCCTTCCAGCCCTCGGGCAGCCCCTGGAACCGGACACCGACGTTCACGGCGTCGGCCGACTCGTGGTTGGTGAACGTCGTGACGTACTCACCGGGCACGCCGGGACTCAGCTCGGCGCCGGACGGCGCGGTGGCCCCGGCGCAGGCCGCCCCGGCGTCGGCCTCGCCCAGGTCGGTCACGGTGAAGTCGTCGATCACCAGGTCCGTACCCCGGGCACTGCCGAGCTTGCGCAGCCCGATCCAGGTGTCCCCGCACCCGGCGACGATCTCCCGGGAGTACGTCGCCGTGTCCAGGGCGGGCTCCAGGACGTCACGCGCGATGTCCCGGGAGGCGGTCCTGCCGCCGCCGACCCGGTCCGCGCCGGTGACCCAGGCCCACTGGCCCTCGATGTTGGTCTGGTACGAGAAGGAGACCCTGTACTTGTGGCCCTCCTCGAACGGCACCGTGGCGGGGGTCGTGCGGTGCACCAGCCCCGTGTTCTCCGCGTGGGACTTCAGCGAGTGCCGCCCGGCGAGCACGTCGTCGACCGCCTTGCCCTTCAACGCGCCGGTGTCGTAGGGGGAGTAGGTGTTCTTCCACTCCTTCTGGCTGTAGGGCTCGTGCAGGTCGCTGATGCTGGTGCGGGGGTCGGTGACACCGCCGGCGTCACCCTTGACGAACGGCCCCCAGCCCGGCTGGTTGCCCTCGAAGTCGTCGTGGGCGATCACGGTGCCGTCCTCGCCGCGGGGGAGCGGCGCGGTGGTGTCCGCCATGACGCGTACGTCGTCCAGGACGACCGGGGCGCTGCCCGCGGCGGCCCCGAGGTCGACGGTGACCTTGCCGCCGCGCGGTGCCGTGAAGGCGACGGCGGCCCGCTGGGAGTAGGTGTCCCGCTTCTCGTCGGCCGCCATCTTGTTGACCGCCGGGGTGATGTCGAAGGTCTTCACCGCCGGGTCCTTGCCGCCGCGCACCCGGAGTGTGGTGTCCCGTCGCTCACCGGGGCCGATCTCGACGTCCGCGCCGAGCGTGTACCGCTTGCCCGGCGTGAGGCCGGAGACCTTCTGGGAGATGCCGGAGGCGTCGTCGCCCAGCCGGACGACGTTGTCGCCGTTGTCGGCCCGGACGATCTCCGCACCGCCGCGCGCGTTCCAGTCGTCCAGGTCCCCGCCGTTGAAGCCCGGGTCGGACAGGCCGGTGAACTCGCCGTAGCGCGGGTCCTTGTGCGGCGCCTTGCCGCCGTTGGGCACCAGGACGTACGGCTGCCCCTTCTCGGCGGTGAGCGTCACCCGCCCGTCGTGGGCCTTCACCCCGGCCTTCTTCACCCGGCCCTGGTCGGTGAGTTCGTACAGGGTGAAGTTCTGGTTGCCCGCGAACTGCTCGGTCAGCTCGAAGGTGTGCGTGCCGCCGGAGGCGCTGTGGAAGTACATCTTGTCGGCGTCGCCGGGGGAGGAGGTGCCGTTGCCCTCCTCGGCGTTCCCCCAGGGCAGCAGGTAGGTGTCGCCCTTGAGGACGACGGCGTCGCCCATGGAGATCCGCCGCTCGCCGTCGACGGACTGCACGCTCACGCCGCCGGTCAGTTTCGCGGACTCGCCGAGCTCCCAGTCCATCACCTGGTAGTGCTGGAGGAACTTGGTCGGCAGGTTGTCGGTCCAGATGTTGCGGTAGAAGGCGTTCCAGTCGTCCTGGCCGGTCCAGCCCTCGAACTCGACGATGTTGGCGCCGCCGAGCAGCGGGTCGACGTTCCACACGTCGCGGTCGGAGTTGGCGATGAAGCGGACGATGTTCGAGTTGATGCCCTTGTTGGTGGCGCCGCCGTAGTTCTTGTCGGCGGCCCAGTGCGACCACACCGAGGAGCCTTCGAACTTGTACGACCACTCGGTGGCGACCTCGAAGCCCATCTTGCGCAGTTCGGCGGTCAGTCCGTCGGCCAGCCAGCCGCTGGAGTAGTAGGCGTCGATGTAGAGGGTCCTGACGCCCGGCGCCTCCTCGCGGAGCTTCTTGAACCGGTCCAGGACGGCGCCGGTGCCCAGGTCCTTCCGCTGGTCGATGTGGTAGGCCTGGTTGAGCCAGTCCCACCCGTTCTTCTGGCCCGCGACCAGGTCCTCACTGAAGGTCTTGGCCTGCGCGTACGCCTCGGTGGCGTTGACGTGCACGGCGAAGTCGGCGTTGTAGTCGGCGCCCGTCCCGGTGAGCCGGTTCAGGTCCTTCAGGCCGCCCGCGCGGACGTTCTCGTTGCCGCCGTAGTCGGGGTGGGCGGAGTCGTGGCCCTCGCTCGCGTAGCCCTTCTCCAGCACCCACTGCCCGAGGTTGTCGGTGGCCATGGAGATGCGCTTGGTGTTGTCCAGCGTCTTCAGGAACGGGTTGGTGGCCTGGCTCGCGAAGTTGAACGGGATCCGCTGCACCACCCGCTCGGGCACCCGGTCCGCGCCGAGCGGACGCCGCATGTGCTCCCGGTGGGCGACGGCGCCGTCCTGCCAGTCGACCATGCCGTCGTCGTTGGCGTCGGCGGCGAGGACCACGGTCGCCCGCGGCAGCTCGTAGGTGTCCACCCGCGGATCGGTCGCGCCGTCGGGCCGGTGGGTGTAGGTGCCCACCGACAGCTCCGCCCGGCGCCTGCCGTCGCCGGCGTCGACGACGCGGGACTGCAGGCGGCTGTTCCAGTTGGTGTTGTCGTTCTGCGGCGAGTCCTCGGTCGCGTTGGTGATGATCCCCGCCGACAGCTGCGAGTTGCCGACGAACGCGTACGGGGTGCCGACCGGCGCCTTGTCCGGGACCGTGTCGCCGGTGATGGGGATGAACCGGTCGGCGGTCGTCGTCGAGTCCGTGGAGATCTTCGTCCGGGCGAGGTTCGCGCCCGGTTCGGAGGAGTCCACCGAGACGAGGGACTGACCGGGGATCGAGAGGGTGCGCACCGTCGCGGCGGCCTCGCCGGAGATCTTCTCGACGGCGAAGACGACCGTCGTCTCCTCGGTCACCGTGATGGTCGAGGTGATGGTGAGGTGAGGAAGGTCCTCGAAGATCGAGGTGTACGTCGCCCTGCCGTCCTTGGCCCGCATGGTCGTGGTGGCGCGGTGCGGTGTGCCGTTGATGGTGAAGCTGTCCAGGGCGGACGCCTGCCCGCCGAGGCTGCGCTCACCCAGCCGGTACGAGATGACCTGGGGGAACTCCTTCGCCACGGTGACGGTCAGCCCGCCGCGGCTCAGCTCCACCGGCGTCCCCGCCGACGCCGGGGCGGCGACGGCCCGGGGCAGGGCCGCGCCCGCGGGGACCGCGGCGGTCGACAGCATGCCGAGGGCGAGGCCCAGCACCGCGGCGACGGCGCCGGGGCGTGGCACTCGTCTGCGTCCGGGTGGGCGAGGTGATGGGGACGTCATGGTTTCCACTTGGTGCTTCCTCCTCGGGTCGGATGAGGGACGGAGACGGTGGCGAGTTCGTGACGGCCGGCAGGCACCTGCCCCGGCGACGCGGGCAGCGAGAGGATGCGCCGGGGGACGGTCGCGCGTACCGCCGAAGCGGGAAGCCGTTGACGCGCGCGAGGCGGGCGGGCACGGGGACTACCCGGGCCGGAGCGCCGCTCACTGGGCCGGCCCGCGATGTTATCGCTGCCACCCTGCTGCCATTCCGCCTCCTCGGCGTCGGCTACGGCTCCCCGCACCGAACCGATCTGCCCGGCTCCATGCGCTGGCGGGAACTATGGCAGACGATGTTATCGATGCCAATAGGGCCTACGTGGCTAGACTGGTGTGCGGGACCACCATCTGCGACGACGCGGCCCCGGACCGCGTCGTCCCCGGAGAGGCGAGCGATGTCATCGGAAACACCGGCAGCCGGCAACAAGCCCGCGAGCAGGCGGACGCCCGACGACGGCGTCGCGCGGCAGCCCGGCATGGCGGACGTGGCCCGGCTCGCCGGGGTCTCCGCCCAGACGGTGTCCCGGACCCTGGCCGGTCATCCCAACGTCCAGCACAAGACCCGCGCCAAGGTGCTCGCCGCCGTCGAACAGCTCGGCTACCGCAAGAACAACGCGGCGCGCATGCTGTCGTCGGGGCGCAGCCGGACGATCGGCGTCGTGACGCTGCAGACCAACTTCTACTCGCGCACGAACCTGACGTTCGGCATCGAGACCGCGGCACGCGAAGCCGGGTACGCGGTCAGCACCGCGACCACCGCTTCGCTGGACACCGCGGCGATCGAGGGGGCCTTGTCCCGGCTGGCGGAGCAGGGCGTCGAGGGGGTCATCCTGTCGGTGCCGCTGGTCCATGTGAGCCCGCGGATCGAGCAGCTCACCCGCTCGGTGCCGACCGTCACCGTCGACGGATCGCGGACCTCGGCCACCGAGGTCGTCGCCGTCGACCAGACCCAGGCGGCGCGCCTGGCGACACGTCACCTGATCGAGCTGGGTCACGAGACCGTCTGGCACGTCGCGGGGCCCGAGGAGTGGCTCGACGCCGCCAGCCGCCGCGTCGGCTGGCGCGACACCCTGGAGGCGGCCGGACTGTCCGTGCCGCCGGTACTGGAGGGTGACTGGACACCCGCCTCCGGGTACCGCAACGGGCTGATCCTGGGCAAGATCCCCGACGTCACCGCGGTCTTCGTGGCGAGCGACGAGATGGCCTTCGGGGTGATCCGCGCCCTGCACGAACTCGGCCGTCGGGTGCCGGAGGACATCTCCGTAGTCGGTGTGGACGACATCGCGCTGGCGGAGTACTGCTCGCCCTCGCTGACGACGGTGGCCCAGCCCTTCACCGAGATGGGCGCCCTCGCGGTCGCCCACCTGCTGCGGCACATCGCGGACCCGGGGGCGGCGCCGGAGCCCGCGTCCGTCGAACCCACGTTGATCGTCCGCGCCAGCACGGCGCCGGCCGGTGACGCCCCCGACGCCCCGGGGCGGACGAGAACCGACCGCGCTCAGTGAAGTGACGTCGTCCCGATCCGCCGGGTGGTGGTCCGCCGCCGGGGGCGCCGGAGGGGAGCGAGTGCCCAACTGCCCGGTCCGATGGCGGCGATGAGCAGGAAGGACCAGCAGAACATGGCTGCCGTTTCGCCGCCGTTCTCGATGGGGAACAGCGCGTCGGGCTGGTGCTCGGTGAAGTAGGCGTACGCCATGGATCCGGAGCACAGGACGGCTGCGGCCCGGGTCCCCGCCCCGCACAGAACCATCGCGCCGCCGAGCAGTTGGATGACGGCGGCCCACCAGCCGGGCCACTCGCCGACGCCGGGCCCGGCTCCGTGCGGACCACCCAGCACGTCGAACAGGGTGGCGGCTCCATGGCAGGCGAACAGCAGGCCTACGACGATGCGGAAGAGTCCGATCACGTGCTCCCGGCTTCTTTCCAGCGTTTCCACAGGCGGGGCTCCTCTCTCGCTGGGCGACCTCGGCAGGACGGTCTCGCCGAGGGGTGCGGTGCGGGGTGTGTTCCGGCCCGAAGTCGGCACATCCGCTTGCCGGTTCACGTTGTTCAGGCCCTTGACCGAATCCCGTCCATGGCTATGGTCTAGACCTAGTGCGGCTAGGTCTAGACCTATATCGGCCTCCGTCCTCGATCTCCACCGCCGGTAGCGCCCGGTGGTGACCGGTCTCGCGGGCGGTGGCATCGACGCTTCCGAGGAAAGGGCATGGCATGAACACGAAGAGACGGATGGCCTTCGCGATCGGAGCGCTGGTGGCCCCCGTGCTCGCCGTCAGTCTTCCGGCGAGCACGGCGAACGCCCATGGCTGGGTGACCTCGCCCGGGAGCCGGCAGGACCAGTGCGCCGCGGGCATCGTCGACTGCGGCCAGATCAAGTACGAGCCGCAGAGCGTCGAGGGGCCCAAGGGCCTGCGCAGTTGCAGCGGCGGGAACAGCCAGTTCGCCGAACTGGACGACGACAGCAAGGGCTGGCGGGTCACGCCGGTCGGTACGACGCACACCTTCACCTGGCACCACACGGCACGGCACGCCACCGACACCTGGCAGTACTTCATCGGCGACCGGAAGGTCGCCGAATTCGACGGTCACGGTGCACAGCCCGCTCCGGACGTCAGCCACCAGGTGAACTTCGGCGGCTTCACCGGCCGTCAGAAGGTGCTCGCGGTCTGGAACGTGGCGGACACCGGCAACGCCTTCTACTCCTGCGTCGACGTCAACATCGGCGGCGGCGACGGTGGCGGTGGCGACGACGGCGGTGGAGGTGAGCCGGGCGCGTGTACCGCTCCGCCGTGGAACGACGGAAGCGTGTACACCGGCGGTGACACGGTCTCCTTCGGCGGCCACAACTGGCGCGCCAAGTGGTGGGTGACGGGCGAGGAGCCCGGCACCTCCGGTGAGTGGGGCGTCTGGGAAGACCTCGGAGCCTGCGCGGCCGGGTGACCGCTACCGGGTCGGCGCGCGCTCGGCGGGGCGCGCGCCGACCCGGTTCCGTCAGCGGCCTTCCGGCCGGGACGTGCTGTGGGGCGATGTCGGCAGGTAGCGGGGCGCTCGCCAGGCGTCCAGTCGGTCCTCCACCGCCGCGCCCAGCGACAGCAGTTCGGCGTCCTGGTGGTCGCCGGCCATCAGAAGCAGGCCGACCGGCAGTTCGTCGACGGTCCCCGCGGGCACCGAAAGCGACGGGTACCCGGCGACGGCGGCCGGGGTGGAGGACGGGATCACGTCGTTGTCGCCCCGTGCGCAGTCGGTCGTCCATGCGGGCGGATTCGCCGGGGAGGCGACGGCGTCCAGGTCGTGCGCCGCCATGGTCTCGTCGATGGAACGCCGGGAGAGTTCGGTCA
Organism: Streptomyces sp. BB1-1-1; assembly: GCF_031597775.1. Taxonomy (NCBI): domain Bacteria; kingdom Bacillati; phylum Actinomycetota; class Actinomycetes; order Kitasatosporales; family Streptomycetaceae; genus Streptomyces; species Streptomyces sp. BB1-1-1. The sequence continues at coordinate 7,707,924 of NZ_CP134203.1, forward strand.
ACTCGGCGCGCATGGCCCGGTACCGCGGGTCGGTGGTCCCGGGCGCGTCCAGGGCCTGCTCGAACAGTTCCTGACCGGCGAAGCAGGTCCGCTCGGCCGGGTGCGTGCGGTTGAACTCGATCAGCTCGGCGAGGTCCCGGGGCCCGTCGCGGGTGGCGAGGTACGCGTCGATGTCCCGGTGGAACTCGCTCAGCAGCGCGGGGAACTCGAGTTCGGCGAGTCGCTCCTGGTAGGGCGGGGTCACCTCGACGACCCGGGCCCCCGCGGCGCGCAGCCGTGCCGCCGTGCGGGTCATCAGGGCGTCCACCTCCGTGCCGAGGGAGGGAAGCCGCCACAGGCCGATCCGCTTGCCGCGCAGACCGCCGGGACGCGTGGCCGCGTCCGTGAGGCCGACAGTGCTGCCGGCACGCACGGTGTCGCGGCCACTGAGCACCGAGAGCGTGAGCGCCGTGTCGATCACGTTGCGTGCCATGGGGCCGGCCGTGTCCTGCTCGGCGGAGATCGGGACGACGCCGGACTGGCTGACCAGGCCGAGGCTGGGCTTGTGGCCGACCACCCCGTTCATCCCGGCCGGGCACACGATGGAGCCGTCCGTCTCGGTGCCGATGGCCACCTGCGCCAAGGACGCGGCGAGCGCGGCGGCCGAACCGGAGGACGAACCGCAGGGGTTCCGGTCCAGGACATACGGGTTGTTGGTCTGCCCGCCCACCGCGGACCACCCCGACGTCGGCTTCGCCGCCCGGAAGTTGGCCCATTCGGACATGTTGGCCTTGCCGAGGATCACCGCGCCCGCCGCCCGCACTTTCCCGACCAGGACCGCGTCCGTTTCCGGCGGGCTGCCGGCCAGGGCCAGCGATCCGGCCGTCGTCGGCATGTCGCGGGTGTTCACATTGTCCTTGAGCAGCACGGGGATGCCGTCGAGCGGGCCGCGGCCCTTTCCGTGACGATGCCTGGCGTCGCTGGCGGCGGCCTCGCGCAGGGCCGTCGGGCTGGTGCGCAGCACGGCGTTGAGTTTCGGGTCGATGGCCTGGATCCGCCGCAGATACGCCCGGGTCAGCGCCGACGAGGTCAGCGACCCGCGCTTCATGCGAGCCTGCAACTCGGGGATCGTCACCGTGTCCAGGTCCACTCCGTGGACGAGAGGCGCGTCGGCGGGCGGCAGGGAACCGCCGGTGCCCGGTTCGGCGGCCGCCGCGCGCTGCCCCGGTGCACCCGCCGCTAAGAGAGGGGTGACGACCAGGGCAGCGGTCAGCGCCGCGAGGCTTCTGTTCTTCATGGGGACAGCCCACTGCACCGCACCACGCGGCGCAAGGGGCACTCGTACGACGTCGGCTCCCACGGCGGTCCGAAACGTTCTACGGACGGATTCGTGACAGCACCGGATGGGTTCTGTTTTCCTGGAAGAAGGTAAAACAGAGGTATACGCCCAGCCATTCGCGTACCCGCACCGTCCAGGAGGGGTCGTAATGGATCCTTGGCTGATCTGGTTGATCATCGCAGGTGTCCTGATCGTGGCGGAGATCTTCACTCTCACCGCCGCTCTCGGAATGCTGGGCGCGGCCGCGCTGATCACGGCCGGGTCCGCCGCGGCCGGACTTTCACCGCCTTTCCAGTTCCTGGTCTTCACCGTCGTCGCCACCGTCACCGTCCTTTTCGTGCGCCCCATCGCGCTGCGTCACGTCATCCAGCCCCAGACGACGCGATTCGGTGTGGACGCGCTGGTCGGCAAGGCCGCCTACGTCGTCTCCGAGGTGACGGGCATGGAGGGCAGGGTCCGTATCGACGGCGAGGAATGGACGGCCCGTTCCTATGACGAGACGCTGGTGATTCCGCAGGGAAAGACCGTCGACGTCATGGAGATCAGCGGCTCCACCGCACTCGTCTACCCCCGGGAGTGACCATGGAAGCCTCGGCGTTCCTCATCGCCGGTGTGATCGTCGCGCTGCTCGCGGTTTTTACCGTGGTGCGGGCGGTACGCATCGTGCCCCAGGCCCGCGCCCGCAACGTCGAACGGCTCGGCCGCTACCACCGCACCCTGAAACCCGGTCTGAACCTCGTCATCCCGTATATCGACCGTGTCTATCCGGTGATCGATCTTCGGGAACAGGTCGTCTCCTTCAAACCGCAACCGGTCATTACCGAGGACAACCTGGTCGTCGAGATCGACACCGTGCTGTATTTCCAGGTCACCGATCCGCGCGCGGCCTTCTACGAGATCGCCAGTTTCCTCCAGGCGGTCGAGCAGCTCACCGTCACCACGTTGCGCAATGTCGTGGGTTCCATGGATCTGGAGAAGACCCTCACGTCACGCGACACCATCAACAGCCAGCTCCGCGGTGTGCTCGACGAGGCCACCGGTAAATGGGGGCTGCGAGTGAACCGGGTGGAGATCAAGGCCATCGACCCTCCGCAGTCCATCAAGGACGCGATGCAGAAGCAGATGCGGGCCGAGCGGGACAAGCGGGCCGCCATCCTCGGCGCGGAAGGGCAGCGTCAGTCGCAGATCCTCACCGCCGAGGGCGACAAGCAGGCCGCAGTCCTGCGCGCGGAGGGCAACCGCACCGCCGAGATCCTCAAGGCCGAGGGACAGTCCCGGGCGATCGACGAGGTCTTCCAGGCCGTGCACCGCAACGACCCCGACCCCAAACTCCTCGCCTACCAGTACCTCCAGGTGCTGCCCCAGCTCGCCCAGGGGTCCGGCAGTACCTTCTGGGTCATCCCCAGCGAGGTCACCTCCGCGCTTCAGGGGGTGTCCCGCGCCTTCACCGAAGCGCTGCCCCAGTCGCCCGCCACCCGCGAGAAGGCTCCCGACGACGGTGCGGCCCAGGCGGCCGACGACACGGCGCAGGCCGCGGAGGCGGCCGCCCAGGCACTCGCCGACGCGGCCAAGGCCAACGGGGTGCCGTCCGAGGCGCTGCGCCCCGCCCCCCTGCCCGAGGACCGCTGAGATCGTCCCCGAACGTCGCGTGGGGCACACTCGGGTGTAGGGGTGTGTCCCTGCGGATCATTGCGAGGCCCGCATGTTCGATGTGCCGTTCTGGCTCTGGATAGCCTTCGCCGCCACCGTTGTCGTGTCGCTCGCCGTCGACTTGCTGGCCCACCGCGACACGCACGTCATCGGCTTCAAGGAAGCGGGGGCCTGGAGCGCGCTGTGGGTCGGCCTCGCCCTCGTCTTCGGCGGGGTCGTCTTCGTCGTCCTCGGCGGGACGGCGGGCACGGAGTACACCACCGCGTGGCTGCTGGAGAAGAGCCTCTCGGTCGACAACCTCTTCGTCTTCGCCCTGATCTTCGCCTACTTCAAGGTGCCCCGCGCCTACCAGCACCGGGTTCTCTTCTTCGGCGTGATCGGCGCCCTGGTGTTCCGCGGTGTCTTCCTCGCCGCGGGCGTGGCCGTGGTCAGCCGGTTCACCGCCGTTCTGTTCGTCTTCGCGGCCATCCTCTTCTACAGCGTCTACAAGATCCTCAAGGGCGAGGAGGAGAGCTTCGACCCGGGTCGGAGCTTCGCCGTCCGGCTGCTGCGCAAGGTCATCCCCGTGCGCGACACCTACGCGGGCCCGAAGTTCTTCGTGAAGGAGGCCGGCAAGCGGGTGGCGACGCCGCTGCTCGCGGTCGTCGCCGCGATCGAGGCGGCCGACCTGATCTTCGCCGTGGACAGCGTGCCGGCCGTGCTCGCCGTCAGTGACGACGCCTTCATCGTCTACACCAGCAACGCCTTCGCCATCCTCGGCCTGCGGGCCCTGTACTTCCTGCTGTCGGGGCTCCTGGACCGCTTCCACTACCTGAGCAAGGGCCTGGCGATCATCCTCGGCTTCATCGGCGTCAAGCTCATCCTCCAGGCCCTCCACAAGATGGTCAGCCCCTCCGTGCCGGAGATCCCGTCCCCGGTGAGTCTGGCGGTCATCGTCGTGGTCCTGGCGGTGTCGGTGATCCTGAGCCTGCGACGCCCCGCCGACACGGCCGACGAGGAGGCGGGCGGCCCTGACGAGGAGGAGGCCCTGGCGCCACCCCCAGGAGGGCGGCAGGACCCCCGGTGAAGCCCGACGTGGCACAGGACTGTTCCCGCCGGACATGGGAACGTAAAGTAGGGGCAAAAGCTTCTAAAAGGCTCTTCCTAGCGTGGACGTGAGAATCATGAGCAGTCACACGCAGCACACGAAGACGACGCAGGCCGAACCGCGGCAGGCCGAGGTGCAACGCGGGCACACCTGCCCGTCCTGCGGCCACCACGTTCCCGCGGAGATCAAACGGCACAAGACCCTCGGGATCTACGTCCCGGAGTGGCACCGGGGCACGTGCCGCAACCCCGACTGCGCCGAATCCGCGACCGACCGCCGCCGGTAACCACCCACCGGCTCAGCGCAACGCCCCGGCGACCAGCCGGCCGACCTCCGCGCCGGACAGGTGCTGCCGCCGCCCGCTCGACACGGCGACTTAGCACCCGACTGCGCCGGGCACAGGATGTCGGGTCCCGGAGGCGCGGGCTCCCTAACGTGAGTGAGCGACAGGGAAGGAGCCCGGGGTGCTGGAACGGCTGAACCAGGCCATGGAACACATCGAGGCGCGTCTCGACCGGCCGGTCGACGTCGCCGAACTCGCGCGCATCGCGGTGACGTCGGAGTACCACTTCCGGCGCATGTTCTCCGCGCTGTCCGGCATACCGCTCTCGGAATACGTCCGCCGCAGGCGGCTGACCGTGGCGGGCGCCGAGGTGCTCGCCGGTGAGCGGACGCTGCTGGACATCGCGGTCCGCTGCGGCTACGGCTCGGGCGAGGCCTTCGCGCGGGCGTTCCGCGCCATGCACGGTGTGGGCCCGGGCGAGGCCCGGCGAACCGGCGCGGCTCTGCAGTCCCAGCCCCGGATGTCCTTCCGACTCGTCGTCGAAGGGAGCAGCAGCATGCGATACCGGATCCAGGACAAGGAGGACTTCCGTGTCGTCGGAAAGAGGGCCCGTGTCCCCCTGGTCCACGAGGGGGCCAACCCGGCGATCGCCGAGTTCATCCGGGGCATCGGCCCAGGCACCCTGGAGCGGATCACTTCACTCTCCGACCAGGAGCCGGAGGGGATCGTCGGGGTGTCCGACCAGATCGACCCGAGCCGCGCCGAGGGCACCGAACTCGACTACTACCACGGTGTCGTGACTCGCACGGAGACCCCCACGGACCTGGACGCCCTCCCGGTCGAGGCGGGGACATGGGCGGTGTTCGAGAACTCCGGTCCGTTCCCGCAGGCCCTCCAGTACCTGTGGCGGGACGTGTTCACCCAGTGGTTCCCGTCGAACCCCTACCGAAGCAGGCCCGGACCCGAGATCCTCCGCGTCCGCCTGACGGACGACGGGGCGCAGGCCGACGCGGAACTGTGGATTCCCGTGGAGCGGGCCACCACCGCCTGAGCGACGTACGCCTGCTCTACTCAGCCGACGGCCGGTCCGGTGACGGGCCGGCCCTCGGTGTCGTAGGGCCAGACATTGGTCCGGCATCCGTGCAGTCCCTTGATCTGCTGCATCATCACCGGAGCGGGCCGCCCCGCCCCGGGGCACCCCTCATGGCCGTGGCCGAGGAAGTGTCCGACCTCGTGGTTGATGATCAGAGCCCGGTAGGACGTCACGTCGTCCGCGTAGTACTGCGTGGCCAGCAGCCACCGCTTGAGGTTGACCATGACGTCCTGACCCACGTTGCAGTTGACCTCGCCGCCGGTGTCCAGACCGTACTGGCCGCATATGTCGTCCACCGTCTCCGCCGTGGCGAGCCGTACCCGGAAGTCGGACGTGCCGCCGGAGACCCGCCGGAACCCGACCTCCCCGTCGGCCGTCCAGCCCCGCTCGTCGGCGAGGATCCGCTCGACCTCGGTCGCGACGTCCCCCGCCGGGATCCCGATGCCGTCCTCGACCTGGACCACGTAGGTCAGCGTCCGCCCGCTTCCGCCGACCCGGTCGCCGCCGCCGCCCGCGGTGGCGAAGGTCCCCGGGCCCGACGACCGGATCGAGCCGGGGTCCGGGCTCCCCTCTTTCTTCTTCTCCTCCTCCTTCGCCTCCTTCGCCTCCTTCGCCTCCTCCGTCTCGACGACCTTGCGTGACGCGGGTCGCTCGGACGCCGGGGACGCCGAGGGCGCCGCAGACCGCCCGGCGGCATCCGTCGCGTCGGCGGAGCGGGGGGAGGAGGTGTCCGCGCGCTCCTTGAGGACCAGACCGCCGGCGAGCAGCAGCACGACGCCGGCCGCGAGCCCCGCCCACAGCCTCGGCGGCTTCCCGCCCCGTCTGCGGCGGGTGCGGCTGCCGCGGCTGCGCCGGTGGGCCGCGCCGGAGGTCGGCGAGGACGTCGATCGGTGCTCGTTCATGATCACGAAGCGTGCCCTCGCCGTGTGATCGCCCGTGGACGGCTTTTGGACCGCTGTGTAACAGCCGCCACCCGCGCGCGAGCATTCGCACGTTCATACGCATACTGAGATCCATGCCACGGGTCCTGATCATCGAAGACGACCGCGCCGTCCGGGAGGGCGTGCGCCTCGCCCTGCGCCGCCAGGGGCACGAGGTCGCCGCGGCCGCGACGGGCGAGGACGGACTGGAACAGCTGCGGTCCTTCAGGCCCGACGCCGTGGTCCTGGACCTGATGCTGCCGGGCATGCCAGGCCTGGAGGTGTGCCGACGGATACGCGCCCACGACCAGGTGCCGATCATCATGGCCACCGCCCGCGGTGACGACACCGACATCGTCGTCGGACTGGAGGCCGGAGCGGACGACTACGTGGTCAAGCCGGTCCGCGCCCGCGTACTGGACGCACGCATCCGCGCGGTGCTGCGCCGCGTGGGCGGCGCGTCGGACGAGCACGGCACGCCCCGTACCGAACACCACGGTGATCTGGTCATCGACCGGGCCGGACTCACCGTCACCCACCAGGGCCGGCCCGTCGCCCTCGGCCCCTCCGAACTGCGGCTGCTGCTCACGCTGTCCGCCTCGGCCGGCCAGGTGTTCAGCCGCCAACAGCTCCTGGAAGCCGTATGGGAGCACAACTACCACGGGGACGCGAGACTCGTGGACGCCTGCGTCAAGCGCCTGCGGGCCAAGATCGGCGAGCCCGCGGGCAGACCCCGTTACGTGCACACCGTGCGCGGCTTCGGCTACCGGTTCGGGGCCCGGTGAGAGTTCCCCGGGTGCTGCGCGCGCTGAGCGGCCTGCGCGTGCGGCTGGTGGTGGCCTTCACGCTGGTCGCTGTGGTGGCGACGGTGACCACCGGCGCGCTGACCTTCCGTGAGGCACGTACCGGGGTTCTGCAGCAGAGCCAGGACACGGTGATCGAGGACTTCCGGCACCGGGTCAACACCCTGGTCCCCAACTACCGTTTTCCGCCCGACGAGTCCGACCTGCGGTCGTTCGCCGTCGACGTGTCGCGCGGCGGGCGGTCCCAGAACTGGCGGGTGCTGGTCGCCTACCGGGACGCGAGCGCCACGTCCGGCCCCGGGGACTCGTTCCGGGAACTGTCCCCGGCGATGCGCGAGTCCGTGCGCACCCGCCGCGCCACCGTGTTCCAGCGGGTGACTCGGGACGGCCACTCCGCACTGGTCGTCGGCATGCCCGTCACCTTCGCGGGCCAGTACGTCACCGAGCGGCGCGCCTCCGGACTGGAGGTCTACCTCACCGTGCCGCAGCGGGAGGAACAGGGCTACGTCGACGCGCTGGTCACCGCCATCGAACGCGCCACCGTGCCCGCCCTGGCCCTGGCCGTGCTGATCGCCCTCCTGGCCGCGCGCGGAGTGCTGCGGCCCGTCCGGGCGCTGCGGCGGGCGACCCGCAGTATCGCCGAGGGCCGCCTGGACACCAGGCTCGCGGTGCAGGGCTCCGACGAACTCGCCGACCTGTCCCGCACCTTCAACGAGACGGCCGCCGCGCTGGAGGGATCGGTGGCGGAACTGCGGCGCATGGAGGCCGGTGCCCGCCGCTTCGCCGCGGACGTCTCGCACGAACTGCGCACCCCGCTGGCGGCGATGTCCGCGGTGACCGACGTGCTGGACGAGGACGCCGCCGGGCTCGACGACGACACCGCGATGGCCGTACGCCTCATCAGCGAGGAGACCACGAAGCTGGCCGGCCTGGTGGACGACCTCATGGAGATCTCCCGGTTCGACGCGGGCGCGGCCGCCCTGCACCTGGACGAGATCGACCTCGCCGAGTCCGTACGGCGCACGCTCGCCTCCCGCGGCTGGCTGGACACGGTGGAGACCAGCCTGCCGGAACCGGGCACGCTGCGCGGCCGCGTCGACCCGCGCCGCGTCGACGTCGTCGTCGCGAACCTCGTCGCCAACGCCCTCCGGCACGGCGCTCCACCCGTCCGCCTGCACCTCTACGGGGAGGACGACCCCCACGCGGGGCGGCAGGCGGTCGTCGTGGTCCGCGACGCCGGGGACGGCATCGCCGACAGCGTCCTGCCGCACGTCTTCGACCGCTTCTACAAATCGGACAGCGCCCGGACCCGCAGCGAGGGCAGCGGCCTCGGGCTGGCCATCACCGCGGAGAACGTACACCTGCACGGCGGCACCGTCCGGGCCGCCAACCATCCGGACGGCGGCGCCGTCTTCACGGTCGTCCTCCCGCTGAGACCGGACGGGACGGAGGACCGGGTGCCGCACGCGGCGAAGGAGGAACGACCATGAACCCGCCCACGCCACCACCGGCGACCACGACGGCCCCGGGCGTGGGACCGGCCGACGGCAGCGCCCGACGCCGGCTCCCCCTCCTGCTCGCGGCGGCGCTGCTCCCGCTCTCCGCCTGCGGCATCCCCGCGACCGGTGTGGTCGAGGCGGGCGAACCCGCGACCGGCGTATTGGAACCGGGCCGGACCGCCACCCCGTCGCAGGCCGAGTCCGTGGCCGTGCCCGTCACCACGGTCCCGCTCTACTTCGTCACGGACGGCGCCCTGGTGGCGGTGTCCCGCACGACGCACGGCGCGACCGACCTCGGCAGCACCGTACTCATGCTGTTCAAGGGCCCGGACGAGCAGGAGCAGAAAGCGGGACTGACGACCGAACTGCCGCCGGCCTCCGTGGTGCCCACCATCCGGACCGACGGAGCGGCGGTCGTCGTCCAGCTGCCGCGGAGCGCCGGGAGCCTCAGCGGCACGGCCGTCGACCAACTGGCGTGCACGGTCGCCGTCGCCCGGCTGCGTCAGGACCCGGCACTGGGCAGCGCACAGGTGACCGTGGAACAGCCCGGCGGCCGGCTGGCGGGCCGGTCCAGCGACGACTGCCCGACGGGCGGAGCCCGCGAGGCCGGCGGGATCAGTGGGACGGCCAGCACCAGCGGGAGCTGAACGGCACCGCCGAACTGCCGCCCGGCTGTCGCCTCACCGGTACCGATGAGGTGACAGCCCTGGAGCGGCCCCTGCGGGACGTGTCGCACGGCGACGTCCCGGTGGGGTCCCACGCCGACCGTTCGGCGTACCGCAATCGGAAGGCCGGACCTTCCGCTTACCGTTCCTGTGGACTGATCGGAAGTGAGCCCGCTCAGCCGCACGCCCCGAACGGTTTTGGGCGCACTGGTCCCCGGCGTACTCGACCCCGGGGCGGCGACACGGATCCTGTCCGTGGTCCGATACCGGGAGGCCGGTTCCCTCACAATCCGGCCAGTTGGGTACGGCCAGAGGTGGCGGGGAGGCCCCGAACCATCACTCCGGTGGAGCGGGGGCCCCGCGCACTGGCACCGTACCCGGCGTCCCAGATCGCACGATCACGCTAGCCCGGGTGGCCCAGGCCACCGCAAGCCCGGAAAGTGACGATCACACGATCGAGTTAAATCGCCCTCATGTGCACTCGCTGGCGAGTAGTCGTGAAACCCCAGGACGACACCGAACCGGCCACTCGCGAGCGCCGCCCCACCGAGACGCCCCGGGCGAAACTCCCGCCCCGGCTCCCCGCCGCCACCGTCGACCCGGGCAGACCCGGCCGGTTCGCCACGACCACCGGCGAGTACGCGCTCGGCGCGGTGCGACTGCCCGGCTTCGCCGCCCCGGTCGAGATGCGCGGCCTGGTCGTCGCGCCCGAGGGAGCGACCGGCAAGCGCCCGCTCGCCCTCTTCCTGCACGGCCGCCACGCCACCTGCTACGTCCCCGGCAAGGGCGACGACGCCGTCACCATGGAATGGCCCTGCGCCGACGACGCCCGGCCCATCCCCAGCCACCGCGGCTATTCGAAGGACCAGAAGCTGCTGGCCTCCCAGGGCTATGTGACCGTCTCGATCTCCGCCAACGGCATCAACGGCCAGGACGGCGACGTCGAGGACGGCGGCGCCCAGGCCCGTTCGTCGCTGGTGCGCTCGCACCTGGCCCGCTGGGCGGACTGGGCCGCGAGGCCCGCCGCGGCGCCGACGGCCGTACGCCGGGGCCCGAAGGCCGACCTGTCCCGCGTCCTGCTCGTCGGCCACTCACGCGGCGGCGAAGGCGTCGACCGGGCCGCCATGGACAGCCTCTATCCGCCGCCCGCGAGCCAGGACGGCCACCAGGGCCGGGCCCGCTGGAACATCCGCGGCACCGTGCTCATCGGCCCGACCGCCTTCGGCCAGAACCCGGTCCCCGACGTGCCGTCGCTGACGATCCTGCCGGGCTGCGACGGCGACGTCTCCGACCTCCAGGGGCAGCTCTACGTCGACGGCACCCGCGGCGTGAGCCGGGGCCGGGCACTGCACAGCGCGGTCCACATCACCGGCGCGAACCACAACTACTTCAACAGCGAGTGGACCCCCGGCCAGGCCGAGGCACCCGCCGACGACGACTTCTGGGACGACCCCGAGGACCGCGACCCGGTCTGCTCCGTGGGCACCGGCACCGTGCTCGACGCGTCGTAACCCGTAACCCGTAACCCGTAACCCGTAACCCGTAACCCGTAACCCGCACCACGCGTCCCACATCCCGCACGCGGGTCCGGACCCGGCGCCTCCGGACCGGGCCCGCGTGCACGTGGCGCAGGTCACGTGTGAGGACACCGATGAGCGCGCATGCCGATCAGGAGACCGGACCCGACGAACCGGACACCACGAGGAGCCGCGCCATGCCCATGAACGCCCAGCCCGAGAACGGCACGCCCGACAGCGACACCGACGACGGCACGCACCGCACGGGAGCCCTCCAGGGCGTGCGCATCGCCGACTTGTCCCGCGTGCTGGCCGGACCGTACGCGACGATGCTCCTCGCCGACCTTGGCGCCGAGGTCGTCAAGGTGGAACGGCCCGGCACCGGCGACGACACCCGGGCCTGGCGCCCGCCCGCCGACGCCTCCGGCACCTCCACGTACTTCCTGGGCGTCAACCGCAACAAGCGGTCCGTCGCCCTCGACCTCACCACCGACGAGGGACGGGCCCGGGCCCGCGCGCTGATCGCCGGCTCGGACGTCGTGGTGGAGAACTTCCGCCCCGGCACCATGGAGAAGCTCGGCCTCGGCCACGAGGAACTGCGCACCGCCGACCCGCGGCTCGTCTACTGCTCCGTCACCGGGTTCGGCACCGGCGCGGGCGCCGGACTGCCCGGCTACGACCTGCTGGTGCAGGCCGTCGGCGGGCTGATGAGCGTCACCGGCGAGCCGGAACCGCACGGGGAGCCGACCAAGACCGGTGTGGCCCTCGTCGACGTCATCACCGGACTGCACGCCACGGTCGGCATCCTCGCCGCCCTCCGTCACCGGGAACGCACCGGCGAGGGCCAGCTCGTCGAGGTCAGCCTGCTCGGCTCGCTGCTGTCGGCGATGGCCAACCAGGCCTCCGGCTACGTCGCGGCGGGCGTCGTCCCGGGCCGGCTCGGCAACGCCCACCCGAGCATCGCCCCGTACGAGACCTTCCCCACGGCGGACCGGCCGATCGCGCTCGCGGTCGGCAACGACCGGCAGTTCGCCGCGCTCGCCGCGCTGCTCGGCGCACCCGAGCTCGCCGACGACGCCCGGTTCCGCACCAACCCCGACCGCGTGGCCCATCGGAGTGAACTCCGCCCGCTCCTGCAGGACCGGTTGCGCACCCGCACCGCCGACCAGTGGGCCGACGTGCTGCCCGCGGCCGGAGTGCCGGCCGGTCCGGTCAACGCCCTCGACGAGGCCTTCGCCTACGCCGAACGACTGGGCGTCGAGGCCGTGGTGGACGTCGGCGGTACCCGCCAGGTGGCCCATCCGATCCGCCTCGGCGCCACTCCGGCCAGCTACCGGTATGCACCGCCTGAGCTGGGCGAACACACCGACGACGTCTTCCGTGCGGATGAGGGGCCGGACGCCTGACAGCGGGTCCGGCGTGGCCGTACGACTGAGCCCACAGTGCCTGGGTACCCTCCGCCGCATGGCGGTGGACGAGAGGACGGAGCCGCCGCGCCGGGCACCGGCGCGGCAGCGGACGAACCGCACGCTCGGGCGGGCGCTGGCCCGGTGGGCGACGACGACCGATCACAAGGTGATCGGCAACCTCTATATGACGACCTCCTTCGGGTTCTTCCTCTTCGGCGGCGTCCTCGCCCTGCTGATGCGCAGTGAACTGGCCCGCCCGGGGCTCCAGCTGGTCACCAACCACCAGTACAACCAGCTCTTCACCGTCCACGGCACGATCATGATGCTGCTGTTCGCGACCCCGCTGTTCGCCGGGTTCGCCAACGCGATCATGCCGTTGCAGATCGGCGCCCCGGACGTGGCGTTCCCCCGGCTCAACGCGCTCTCGTACTGGCTGTACCTCTTCGGCGGCCTGATGGTGGTGGCCGGGTTCCTGACGCCCGGGGGAGCGGCCGCCTTCGGCTGGTTCGCCTACGCGCCGCTGAACAGCGCGGTGTTCAGCCCCGGCGCGGGCGGTGATCTGTGGACCATGGGGCTGGTGGTGACCGGCGTGTCCACCACGCTCGGCGCGGTCAACTTCATCACCACCATCCTGTGTCTGCGCGCCCCCGGCATGACCATGTTCCGGATGCCGATCTTCACCTGGAACGTGCTGTTCACGTCGATCCTGGTGCTGCCGGCCTTCCCCGTGCTCACCGCCGCGCTGCTCGCGCTGGAGGCCGACCGGAAGTTCGGCGCGCACATCTTCGACGCCGCGAACGGCGGGGCGCTGCTGTGGCAGCACCTGTTCTGGTTCTTCGGCCATCCCGAGGTGTACATCGTCGCGCTGCCGTTCTTCGGCATCGTCTCCGAGATCATCCCGGTCTTCAGCCGCAAGCCGATCTTCGGCTACGTCAGCCTGGTCGGCGCCACCATCGCCATCACCATGCTGTCCGCCGTGGTGTGGGCCCACCACATGTTCGCCACCGGGGCCGTGCTGCTGCCGTTCTTCTCCCTGATGTCGTTCCTCATCGCGGTGCCGACGGGAGTGAAGTTCTTCAACTGGATCGGCACGATGATGCACGGCTCGCTGTCCTTCGAGACACCCATGCTGTGGTCGACCGGGTTCCTGGTGACGTTCCTGCTGGGCGGCATGAGCGGTGTCCTCATCGCGTCACCGCCCCTGGACTTCCACCTGACGGACTCGTACTTCATCGTCGCCCATCTGCACTACGTGCTCTTCGGCACGGTCGTCTTCGCGATGTTCGCCGGCTTCTACTTCTGGTGGCCGAAGTTCACCGGCAAGCTGCTCGACGAACGCCTCGGAAAGATCCACTTCTGGACGCTCTTCGTCGGCTTCCAGACCACGTTCCTCGTCCAGCACTGGCTCGGCCAGCAGGGCATGCCCCGCCGCTACGCCGACTACCTGGCCGCGGACGGTTTCACCGCGCTGAACACCATCAGCTCCATCGGCGCCTTCCTGCTCGGCCTCTCCACGCTGCCGTTCCTCTACAACGTGTGGCGCACCCGCCAGTACGGCACGAGGGTGGAGCACGACGACCCCTGGGGCTACGGACGTTCCCTCGAATGGGCCACCACCTGTCCGCCCCCGCGGCACAACTTCACGTCGCTGCCCCGGGTCCGCTCCGAGTCCCCGGCGTTCGACCTGCACCACCCCGACATCGGCCGGCACGACCAGAGGCACGAGCAGAGGAAGCAGTAGTGAGGGAACAGCAGTGAGGGAACAGCAGTGAGGAAACAGCAGTGAGGACCGAAGCGCGTCTGTTCACCGGCGTGGCGGCCTTCTTCGCCGTCACCGCGGCCGGATACGGCTGGTTCTCCGAGGAACCCGCCGGCACCGCCGCACTGACCATCGCCTTCCTGATGGCCTCGCTCGTCGCGTTCTTCCTGCGTGTGCAGTACCGCAAGCGCGGCCTGCGGGCCCAGGACCGCGGCGACGCGGAGGTCCTGGAGACCGCGGGCCCGCTGGAGTTCTTCCCGCCGCACAGCCCCTGGCCCATCGTCACCGCCCTCGGCGCCGTCGTCCTCGCCCTCGGCATCGTCTACGGCCTGTGGCTCGCGCTGATCGGCTTCGGCGTGCTCGCCCTGGCCGTCCTCGGCCTCGTCTTCCAGTACGCCGGCCGGGGCGCTCAGCGCTCCAGCTCGCCGGAGGACGACTCCGGCCCGGACTCCGTCTCCCCGACGTCGACCCGGTCGCCGTAGTACCACTCGCTGAGCGTCGCCCGCAGCCGCCCCACCTGCGGCGCGTCCTCGTCGGGCGCCGACGGCGCCAGCGGCTCGGGCTCCTTCCGCGACCGCAGCACGTACCGCTCCTCGGCGTCGAGGGGCGCGTGGTTCTCGACGTAGCCGCCCGCCAGGGTCTGCACCAGATCGCCCGTCTCCTCGCCCTCGGCCAGCCGCTCGCGCTCCCGCTCCTGCAACGCCAGGCAGACACGCTTGGTGACCATGAAGGCGATCGGCGGCAGCAGCACCAGGGAGATCCGGAACACCCACGTCAGCAGGTTCAGCGAGACGTCGAAGACGTGGGCGAGGATGTCGTTGCCGCCCGCCAGCAGGAGAACCCCGTAGAAGCAGATCGCGGCGACGCCCAGCCCGGTCCGCACGGGCTTGTCCCGGGGCCGGTCGCACAGATGGTGCTCCATGTGGTCGCCCGTCACCCAGCGTTCGAAGAACGGGTAGGCGTACAGCACCGCGAACAGGGCGCCCGGCAGCACGACCGCGGGCACCAGCACGTTCCACATGACGGTGTGCCCCGCCACCTCCGTCTCGAAGGGCGGCACCAGCCGCAGCGACCCCTCCAGAAAGCCGACGTACCAGTCCGGCTGCGAGCCGAAGGAGACGATGTCGGGCCGGTAGGGGCCGTACGCCCAGATCGGGTTGATCTGCGCCACCGCCGCGAGCACCGTCAGGACGCCGAAGACCATGAAGAACAAGCCCGTCGAGTTCGTCAGGAACTGCGGGAACATCGGCTTGCCCACGGCGTTGCGGTTGGTCCGGCCGCGGCCCGCCCACTGGGTGTGCTTCAGGTAGAAGACCAGGATCAGATGGAGCGTGACCAGCGCCAGCAGCAGCCCGGGGAGCAGCAGGATGTGCAGCGAGTACAACCGCGGGATCACGTCGTCGCCGGGATACTCGCCGCCGAACACGAACATGCTGATGTACGTCCCCACCACCGGGATGGACAGCATGATGCCCTGCGCGATGCGCAGCCCCGTCCCGGACAGCAGGTCGTCCGGGAGTGAGTAGCCGGCGAAGCCCTCGGCGAGCGCCAGCACGAACAGCGTCACGCCGATCAGCCAGTTCACCTCACGCGGCCGGCGGAACGCCCCGGTGAAGAAGACCCGCAGCAGATGCACTCCGATGGCCGCAACGAACACCAGGGCCGCCCAGTGGTGCAGCTGCCGGATCAGCAGCCCGCCGCGCACGTCGAAACTGATGTCCAGCGTCGACCGGTACGCCTCCGACATGCTCAGCCCGAGCAGCGGCTCGTACGACCCGTCGTAGACGACCTCCGTCATCGACGGCTTGAAGAACAGCGTCAGCCACACCCCGGTCAGCAGCAGCACCACGAAGCTGTAGAGGGCGATCTCGCCCAGCAGGAAGGACCAGTGTTCCGGGAAGGCCTTGCGCAGCAGCCCACCGCCCTCGGAGACGGGCAACCGCCCGTCGGCCCAGTTGACGGTGTGTTCGGCCGCGTAGCGGGCCCGCGCACCGGCGCGGGCCCTTCTCCTCTTCAACAGCACGGCGCATGGGTTCCCCGGCGTCCGCGCCGGAAACTACGCCCGTGCCGGGGGGAGGCTACGTACGGTCACCCTTCGGCTTGCCCGGCTGGTCCGGAGTGCCGTGCGGCGGCGGGGAGAACGGCTCCGGTGAGGTCGCGGGCGACACGGGGGAGCCCGTGCGGCCCTGCCCCTGCTCCGGGCGTACGGCGTCCGGGTCGCCCGAGGACGGCTCGGCACCGGACTTCAGCTGCTCCAGCCGGGCCGCCAGCAGCTCCGTGGCGGGGAGGCGGTCGGCGTGCGACCGTTCGTACGCCAGCAGATCCTCCACCTGCTCCGCGCCCAGCGACCGGATCCGGCTCTCCAGCCCACCGATCGGCAGATGGTCGTAGTCGGGCAACGGCAGGGTGTTGCGAGCGGGGTCGGCCATGGTTCTCACTTCCCTCTGTACGACCTGTACGACATTCTCGGGGATCAGCGTCCGCCCGGTCCGCCGCTGCCGAACGAACCGCTGCTGCCCTCGTCCCAGCGGGGCCGGTCCTGATCGGAAGCGGTGCGGCTGCCCTGGTGCCCGAGGTCGTGCGGCAGCGTCCGGTCGTCGCTCCTGGGCATCTCGTCGGGCTCCCGCCGCTCCCGCGTCTCGTGGACGGGCCCCTCGTCGGGCATACGGGGCTGCTCCTCGGGACGCGGCGGGGGCGACTCCTTGCGCTTCTGCCGGCTGCCGAAGGCGAACGCGCCGATCAGCAGGCCCACCACCACGACGGCCGCGGCACCGATCCCGATGCCGATCCCGCTGGAGCTCACCGCCAGGTCCATCCATGCGTTGGTCATGGGGCGCGGGTACCCCCGGTCCGGGCAACCAACCAGCTCAGCCCGACCGGGAGGCTCGCGTCTGCGAACGGTTGGCCTTCCGGATCGCCGTGAGCAGATCCGCCTTGGACATCCGCGACCGGCCCTCGACGCCCAGTCGCTTGGCGACGCCGTACAGGTGCTCCTTCGAGGCCTTCTCGTCGACGCCCTCGCCGCTGCGTCCGCCCTGTCCGCGGGGTCGACCGGACTGGGGGTCGGAGGGGCCCTTGCGGCCGCCCTCCTTGCGCTCCCAGTGGTCGCCGACCTTCTCGTACTTGTGCTTCAGCGCCCCGTACGCCACCCGGTGGGCGCGCTCACCCTCGCCGTACTCCTCCACGGCCGAGTCATGGGCCTTGATCCAGGTGCGCTGGGCCTCCCGGGGGGAGCGTTCCAGGGTCGACGGAAGTTCCTGTCGTCCCGGCATGTCGTGCACCTCCGCAGTCATCGACGTCATCGCTGTCACCAGCTCGGGAAGAGTCCCGGGTGCCCGGCGGCGCCCCGGGAAAACGGGCCGGAACCCTTGGGAACAACGGGCCCGGCGGTTTGGCGCAGTCCGCAGCGGCAACCCGCGCGGTGTGACATCGACGACGACTTCCCAGCAGGAACTGTTCCGCTTCCTGGAGGACCGCTTCGCTTGTGCACAGGCGTGCACCGAGTGCGCACGGGCGTGCGCGCTGCGGGCGAGCCTCGTGGACCCGGACGGGACCGAGAACCAGGAGCTCGTACGGCGCAAGGGCATCATGTGCGCGGAGGTCTGCGACGCGACGTGCCGGGTGCTGTCCGAACAGAACCAGGTGGACGAGGCCGCGATCCGTGTCCAGCTGGAGTGGTGCCGACAGGTGTGCCTGGAGAGCGCGCACGTCTTCGACGAGCACCTGGGCGCCGAGGAGAGCGCGGAGGCCTGCCGCGCCTGCGCCCGGGCCTGCGGAGAGTTCCTCGCCACCCTGCGCTGAGGCTCTGTGCCGAGGCCCTGGGGCCGGCGGACGCGGGGGCGTTAGCCTGCCGGTATGACGGCCACACGGACGGGTGATCGGGCGGGCGGCCAGGCGGGCGATCCGGGACTGTTCGGCCCCGGCTCGGTGGGCAGGCACACGGCGACCCGATGATGTGGATCGCCGGCATCCGCGCCCTGTACCTCCAGGCCCTGCACCCGCGCGCCGTACGCGGCGTGATGCAGAACAGCGACTTCCGGCGCGACGCCTGGGGGCGCCTGATGCGCACCGCGAGCTTCGTCGGCACGACGACGTACGGCACCACCGAGGCCGCCGAGCGGGCCGGCGCCCGGGTGCGGAAGATCCACCGCATGCTCGGGGCGACGGACCCGGACACGGGTGAGCGGTACGGCGTCGACGAACCCGCGCTGCTGCTGTGGGTGCACTGCGCCGAGATCGGCTCCTACCTGCACGTGCTGCGCCGCTCCGGGTTCCCGCTCACGGACGCCCACGCCGACCGCTACCTCGCCGAACACCGGCACAGCGCCCGCCTGGTCGGACTCGACCCCGACGCCGTACCCGCGAGCCGGACCGAGCTGGCCGCCTACTTCGCCCGGGTACGGCCCGAACTGGCCGCGGGCGACGACGCGCACGAGGTGGACGACTTCCTGCTCCGCCCGCCCACGCACCCCCTCCTGGTGCCGGCACGCGAGCTGCTGTGGCGGCGGGTGGCACATCTGGCGTACGACTCCCTACCGCGGTATGCGCACGAGCTCTACGGCAGACCGGCCCCCGCACCCGCCACCGTCACCCGACGGCTGCGTGCCACGGGCAGCCTGCTGCGCGCCGTTCCCGCACGTCTGCGCTGGCAGCTGCCGCCCAAACACATCCTGCGCGCCATGGCGAGGCTCGGACCGGCCGCGCGCCCGGCACCATACAAACTCGGACCATAGACCGCCATACTGGACCGGCCAGGGGAGGGCGGGGCGGACTGCTACGGGGGCGGGCAGCGAGATGGGGGACAGCACGCTGATCCAGGGCCGGTACCGGCTGCTGGAGCGGATCGGGCGCGGCGGCATGGGCGAGGTGTGGCGGGCGCGGGACGAGTCACTGGGCCGTCGCGTCGCCGTCAAGTGCCTCAAGCCACTGGGCACCGGGCACGATCACTCCTTCACCCGCGTCCTGCGGGAGAGGTTCCGGCGCGAGGCCAGGGTGGCCGCCGCGCTCCAGCACCGTGGGGTGACCGTCGTGCACGACTTCGGTGAGTCGGACGGTGTGCTCTTCCTGGTCATGGAGCTGCTGGAGGGCCGCGACCTGAGCCGGCTCCTGGAGGACAACAAACACCATCCACTGCCGGTGCCCGACGTCGTCGACATCGGCGAACAGGTCGCCTCCGCGCTCGCCTACACCCACGAACAGGGCATCGTCCACCGCGACCTGAAGCCCGCGAACATCGTCCGGCTCGCCGACGGCACCGTGAAGATCTGCGACTTCGGCATCGCCCGGCTCGGCCACGACGTCGGGTTCACCGCCCGGCTGACCGGCACCGGCATCGCCATGGGCACCCCGCACTACATGTCGCCCGAGCAGATCGGCGGCGACGACGTCGACCGGCGCAGCGACCTGTACTCACTGGGCTGCGTGCTCTACGAGATCGCCACCGGCGTGCCGCCGTTCGACCTCGACGACGCCTGGGCGATCCTCGTCGGCCACCGCGACACCGAGCCCGAGCCCCCTCGCACCCACCGCGCCGAACTGCCCGCCTACCTGGACCGGATCATCCTGGACCTGCTGGCCAAGCGGCCCGACCAACGCCCGGACGACGCCCGCGAGCTGGGCCGCCGGATCACCGCCGGCCGCACGGCACCGGCGTACGCGCCGGCCGTTCCGGCGCCGCGGACGCGGACGCCCGAGCCGGTCGGGGGCCGGGCCGCGCTGCCGTCCTGGACCCACGGCATGACCACCGGCCACAAGGCGACCGGCACCGGGCTGCGCTCCACGCCCCCGGACCCCGCCGCCGGCCTGTCCGGCGAGTGGATTCCGCGGCCGGCCGGCGCCGAGGCCGCCGCACCCGCACCCGCCCCCGACGAGCGACCCGACCCGGCGCCCGAGGAGGTCGCCGCGTTGGCCGGGCGGCACAGCGCCGGCCTGAGCCTGGGGCGGCTCGGCCGCTGGGAGGAGGCGGGCGAGGTGCACCGCGCGGTGGCCGACGAGCGCGAGCGCCTGCTCGGCCCCGACCACCCCGACACGCTCGCCAGCCGCTACGAGGTCGCCTTCACGCTCAGCCGCACGGGCCACGCCGCCGACGCACTGCGCGCCTACAAACGTGTCGCCGAGGCCAGGATCCGGGTGCTGGGCACCGACCACGCCGACACGCTCGCCGTCCGGCAGGAGATGGCGTACGCCCTGGGCCGGCTGGGCCAGCACGCCGACGCCCACCAGGTCTACACGTCGGTCCTGGCGGCCCGCGAGCGCGTCATGGGCGCCGACCACCCCGACACCCTGCGCTGCCGGCACAACCTCGCCTTCAACCTCGGCCGGCTCGGCCGCCCCGAGGACGCCCACCGCATGGCCCGCGAGGTGGCCGCCGCCCGCGCCCGCGTGCTCGGCCCCGAGCACCCCGACACCCTGGTCACCCGCTACGAGGTGGCCTACGAACTCAGCAGGCTGGACCGTTGGCAGGAGGCCCTGGTGGCCTACCGGGAGGTCGCCGAGGCCCGCGAGAGCGCGCTCGGCCCGGACCACCCCGACACCCTCGCCGCCCGCTACGAGATGGGCATCAGCCTCGGCCGCCTCGGCCGCAGCACCGAAGCGCTGGCGCTCTACCAGGAGCTGATCGACGACCGCACCCGCGCCCAGGGCCCCGAACACCCCGAGACCCTGCGCGCCCGGCACGGCCTGGGCGTCAACCTCGGCCGGCTCGGCCGCTGGGAGGAGGCCCTCGCCGAGTCCCGCGAAGTGTGCGCCATCCGTGAACGCGTCCTCGGCCCCGACCACCCCGACACGCTGGTCAGCCGCCGCGAGGTCGCCGTCGGCCTGGGCTGGCTGGGCCGCTGGGCCGCCGCCCTCACCGAGTACCGCCGGGTCGCCGCCGCCCGCGAACGCGTCCTGGGCCCCGACCACCCCGACACCCTCGCCGGGCGCGACGACGAGGCCCACTGCCTGGAACAACTCGGCCGCGGCGCCGAGGCCGTGGAGCTGTACCGCAGGGTGGCGGTACAGCGCGGGGCGGGGGCACGCTGAGCCGGGACGGGCGCGGCACGCGTCCGAGGCGGGGACCGCCGATCCGGCCCGCGCCGATCCGGCCCCCGCCGGGTCCGGCCCGCGCCGGGTCCGGGGCAGGCTGAGCCGGAGCCGGAGCCGGAGCCGGAGCCGGAGCCGGAGCCGGAGCCGGAGCCGGAGCCGGAGCCGGAGCCGGAGCCGGAGCCGGAGCCGGAGCCGGAGCCGGAGCCGGAGCCGGAGCCGGAGCCGAGGCCGAGGCCGGAGCCGAGGCCGAGGCCGGAGCTGAGGGCCCCGCCGCACCTCTGGCAGCCCACCGCCACCCCGTGTTACCAAGAGCCATGACGCCGCCCACCGAGCCCCGAGCATCCCGCACCTACGACGCCGTCATCGTCGGCGGTGGCCACAACGGTCTGGTCGCCGCCGCCTACCTGGCACGCGCCGGCCGTTCCGTGCTGGTGCTGGAACGGCTGGACCACACCGGGGGCGCGGCCGTGTCCACCCGGCCGTTCGCCGGGGTCGACGCGCGGCTGTCGCGGTACTCGTACCTGGTCAGCCTGCTGCCGAAGAAGATCGTGCGGGACCTGGACCTGGACTTCCGGGTACGCGGACGCACCGTCTCCTCGTACACGCCCGTCGAGCGGAACGGGCGGCCCACCGGGCTCCTCGTCGGCGGGGGCGAGCGGCGGACTCGGGAGTCGTTCGCCCGGCTCACGGGCTCGGAGCGGGAGTACGACGCCTGGCAGCGCTTCTACGCGATGACCGGACACGTCGCCCAGCGCGTCTTCCCCACCCTCACCGAGCCGCTGCCCACCCGGGACGAGTTGCGCCGCCGGGTCGACGACGATGCCGCGTGGGGGGCGCTGTTCGAGGAACCGATCGGCGTCGCGATCGAGCAGCACTTCGCGGACGACCTGGTCCGGGGGGTGGCCCTCACCGACGCCCTGATCGGCACCTTCGCCGACGCCCACGACCCCTCCCTGAGCCAGAACCGCTGCTTCCTCTACCACGTGATCGGCGGCGGAACCGGCGCCTGGGACGTGCCGGTCGGCGGCATGGGCGCCCTCACCGACGCCCTGGCCGACGCGGCACGCGCGGCGGGCGCCGTGCTCGCCACCGGGCACGAGGCGGTGCGGATCGACTCGGACGGGCGCACGGCCGAGGTCACCTACCGCTCGGACGCCGGCGAGGGCGTCGCCGCCGCACGCCACGTCCTGGTGAACGCCTCCCCGAGGGAGCTGGCGGCGCTCACGGGGCAGGCGCCGCCCCCGCCCGCCGAGGGCGCCCAGCTCAAGGTCAACATGCTGCTGACGCGGCTCCCGGCGCTGCGCGACCCCGCGGCCGACCCGCGCGAGGCGTTCGCCGGGACCTTCCACATCGCGGAGGGCTACGAGCAACTGGCCACGGCGCACGCCGGTGCCGCGGCCGGCGAGCTGCCCGCCGCCCCGCCCTCCGAGATCTACTGCCACTCGCTGACCGACCCCACGATCCTCGGTCCGGACCTGGCCGCGAAGGGCATGCACACGCTCACCCTGTTCGGCCTGCACACGCCCGCCCGCCTCTTCGCCCGTGACAACGACGCCGTACGCGAGGAACTGCTGAAGTCGACCCTCGCCCAGCTCGACGCCCACCTGGCCGAACCCCTCGCCGACTGCCTGGCGACCGACGCCGACGGGCGGCCCTGCGTCGAGGCCAGGTCGCCGCTCGACCTGGAACGCGACCTGCGCCTGCCCGGCGGCAACATCTTCCACCGCGAGCTGGCCTGGCCCCACGCCCAGGAGGGCACCGGCCACTGGGGCGTGGAGACCGGGACGGCGAACGTACTGCTGTGCGGGGCGGGCGCGGTGCGCGGGGGAGGGATCAGCGGGGTGCCCGGGCACAATGCGGCGATGGCGGTACTGGAGCGGACGGCGAACTGACGGCGCATGCGCCGGACAGGGATGGGTACCGCGACATAGCGGACATTCCGCCCCTGTAATCGGTACGACAAGGAGCCTGCCATGGCTGACCTCAGCCCCATCGACCTGCAGAAGGCCCTCAGCGGTATGGACTACCCGGCGGACAAGAAGTCGCTCGTCGACTGCGCCCGCAAGAACAAGGCCGACGACAAGGTCGTGAGCCGTCTCGACGGTCTCAAGGAGAACAGCTTCGACGGGCCGAACGAGGTGCAGAAGGCCGTCTTCAACGGCTAGCGGACACCAGGCGCGAACGCTCGCCTAGTCGGCCGACGCCGTCCACCCCACCGCCTCGATCCGCGCCGCGTCCGCGGGGCGCGCGTCGTGGAACAGGACGTCGTCGGCCGACTCGGCGCGCAGCCCGTCGACGTACGCCCCGCGGCCCACGTACAGCCGGTCGGTCGTGTACCGCCAGCGCAGGGTGAGCCCGCGAGCGGCCGGGAGGCCGGCCGTCAGCCGGTGCCAGACGCGGCCCGACCAGCCGGTGGCCGAACCCGCCGGGTGCTCCCGCGGCTCCGCACCGCGGCGCGCGGTGGTGAACGGGACCGGCCGCCAGGTGGTGCCACCGTCGGTCGTCGCCTCCAGCACGAGGGCGTCCGACCCCGGCTCGGTGTCCCACCACAGCGAGCAGCGCAGCCGCGCCCCGCCACCGGAGGTGTCCAGCGCGGGCAGCGTGAGCGTGGCGGTCGACGAACCCGCCGTCCCGGAGAACCACGCCGTACGCCCGTGCGCGGGACGGACCGGCACGGCCCGCGCCATGTTGGTGCCGGCCGCGACTCTGGGCGCCGACCCCGAGCGCCAACCGCGCACCGGATGCACCGAGTTGCCGAGCACCACCAGGAACGAGTCGGTCGTCGGGTCGAGCACCAGCGAGGTCCCCGTGAAGCCGGTGTGTCCGGCCGTGCGCGGGGTGGCCATGGCGCCCATGTACCAGTGCTGGTACAGCTCGAAGCCGAGGCCGTGCTCGTCCCCCGGGAAGTCGGTGTTGAAGTCGGTGAACATCAGCTCCACCGACTCCGGCCGCAGGATGCGCGCCCGCCCGTAGGAGCCGCCGTTGAGCAGCGTACGGCCGAGCACCGCCAGGTCCCACGCGCAGGAGAAGACCCCGGCGTGGCCGGCGACGCCGCCGAGGCTGAAGGCGTTCTCGTCGTGCACCTCGCCCCACACCAGTCCGCGGTCGAGGCCGGACCAGGGCAGGCGGGCGTCCTCCGTGGCCGCGATCCGGGGCCGCCAGGAGGCGGGCGGGTTGTAGCGGGTGCGGTCGAGACCGAGCGGGGCGGTGATCTCGTCGCGCAGCAGCACGTCCAGGGTGCGCCCTGTGACCTTCTCCAGCACCAGCTGGAGCGAGATCATGTTCAGGTCCGAGTAGAGGTACGCCGTGCCGGGCGCGCTCACCGGCTCCTGCTCGTAGACCAGCCGGACCTTCTCCTCGTACGTGGGCGCCTTGTACAGCGGGATCCACGCCCGGAAGCCGGAGGTGTGCGTCAGCAGCTGCCGCACCGTCATGTCCTGCTTGCCGGCCCGCCCGAAGTCCGGCAGGTACGAGGCGACCGGCGCCTCCAGCTCCAGCGCGCCCCGTTCCAGTTGCTGCACGGCGAGGATCGAGGTGAACAGCTTGGAGATCGAGGCGAGGTCGAACACCGTGTCCTCGGCCATCGGGATCTGCTGCCCGGCCGGGAACTCGACACCGGTGTCGGTCTCCTCGTCGTAGGCCCGGTAGCGCACCGCCATGCCGATCGGCTCGTGCAGCGCCACCGTGCCGCCCCGGCCTGCGAGCAGCACGGCGCCCGCGTACCACGGGTGCTTGGGGGAGGGACCGAGAAACGTCTCGGCGTCGGTGACGAGCTGGCGCAGATGGCCGGGGAGCAGGCCGGCGCGCTCGGCGGAGCCGCGCCGCAGGGTGGGGCGGCGGCCCTTGTCCGCGACGGCCTCGGCCGGCCCGGCCGCGAACGGGGCGATGGCCAGGGCACCGCCCAGGGCCAGTGCGCCGGCGCCCAGTTGACGCCGTGTGAATCCGCTCATCGCCTGTCCGGCCATCGAAGAGCCTCCCGCATCGAAGCTGAAAGTATCTTTCCTGGATCGCCGTGCGGAGTGAAACTTTCCTGTCAGTGACGGGTCGTGTCAATGGGGCGTGCGGAGTTGACGAACCGCCGGACCCGCCCGGCATGGCGCCGGACGGGTCGCGGTGCGGAGGAGCTGGGTGCGGCTCAGCGCTCGCGCACCCGGACCACCCGGAGGTCGGGCGACGTCCGGATGTCGCGCTCGCAGAAGCGGGACGTCACCCACTTCTCGCCGGAGAACAGCCGGGTCTGGTCCGCGTAGTGCCGCGAGGCGGGGTTGGAGGACTGGGAGTACGTCAGGAGCGTACGGGCCACCGGGCACCGGCTGCCGTCCCAGCCCACGGCCTGGATGTAGCTGGAACCGGTGGTCACCTCGGTGTAGCCACCGCGGGCCGCGTCCCACACGGGCTCGATCTTGTTCCAGATGCCCAGCGACTCCGTGCCGCCGCCCACGGGGACGCGCTCGCCGCCCCGCACGACGAACTGGTGCTCACCGAGCGGCGCGTCCAGCGCGATGCCCGCCGCCCGCAGCTCGGCCACCGCGTCCGCGAGGGCGGTGGCGAAGCCCGGCGCGTCCGTGTTCAGCGTGTTCGGGGTGGTGACCGGGTCCGTCGGCGAGAACGGCACCTTCCACAACTGCCCCGCCGATACGGCCCTGGTGAGCCCGCGCCAGAACCGGTCGAAGAGCAGCGCGCCCCGGCTGTCGGTGTCGACGGTGCGGTCCCAGCCGGCGAGCACACCGCAGGCCTCGCGGACATCAACGGCCTTGCCGTCGCTGCCCGTGGCCGTGCCGCCCGGCAGTGCGGCGCAGGCGCGCGCGGCGTCGGCCGCGACCAGGTCGCCGGCGGGGGCGCGGTCGGCGAACTGCTGCCGTTGCAGGTCCCGCACGGTCAGCTCACCCCGGTCCGCCATCGCCGCCACGTCCTCGATGGCCCCCCGCGTCCGCATCGACCGCTGGGTGCCGACGGTGCCGAAGACCCGCTCGTAGCCGGTCAGCGGCCGGTCCGCGTTGGTCAGCCAGGCGCTGTCGTTGGAGTTCTCCGCATACGGCGCGTCCTTGAGCGTCGGCATCCGGTCCGGGCCGAAGATCCCCGGCTGCACGGCGTCCCGGTCCCGGCCCAGCGCGCAGTCGCCGCGCGAGCCGTCCAGCACAGCGAGCCCCGACGACGGGTAGGTGACCTCGCCGAGCGGTGTGGAGCAGCGCTCGGCCAGCTCGTCGGTGATGCGGGGCAGCACCTGCGACTGGGTGAACAGCGTGCGGCCGCGCGAGTCGGCGGCGATCGTGTTCGTCCACGGCAGCCCCTGCGTGCGGCGCAGCGAGTCCAGTACGTCGTCCGTGCCGCGGGCCTTGCCGAAGCCGAGCGCGGTGTCGGAGGCGCGCATGTTGACGGAGTTCGGGTCGTTCAGCGCGTACGCCGTCGTCGTGGTCCACGGCAGGGGCACCGAGGCGCCGAGCGACGTCACCACCGGACCGTACCGGGTCCACCACTGGGTCTTCGTCACGGGAGCGCCGTGCTTCACCGGGACGGTGACGGACCGTTTCGTCATCCGCTCGCGCCTGCCGTCCACCAGGTAGACCGTCGGGTCGGCCGGATCCAGCGTCAGCTGGTGGAGGTTGAGGGTGACGCCGGTGGCCACGGTGTGGCTCCAGGCGACGTGCGCGTTGTGGCCTATGGCAACCGTCGTGGTGCCGAGCAGAGAACCTCCGGCGACGTCGAGCCGTCCGGGGATCGTCTGCTGCGACTGCCAGAAGCGGCGCCCGCCGTGCCACGGGTAGTGCGGATTGCCCAGCAGCAGCCCGCGGCCGTTCGCGGTGGTGCGTCCGCCGAAGGCCACGGCGTTGGAACCCATGTCGGCGTTGTCGGCGGCGAACAGCTCCCGGGCGGCGCGCGCGGTCGCGTCGGCTCCGGGCTTCCCTTCCGGGGCCGCCCCGGTGCTCCCGGCCGGCGGCTGGGCGGCCGTGATGCCGTCCACGGCCCGGCCCTGACCGCCGAGCACGGCCAGGGCGAAGCCGCGCACGGCCACGTCCAGCGAGGTCACCGGCCGCACCCAGGAGGCACCCCGGCACGCCGGGTCGGTGATCCGGTTCTGCTCCAGCCAGGCGTTGTAGCCCGCCGCGAAGCCCCGCATCAGCTCCTTCGAGTCCCGGCTGGGACCGCGCGGCGCGGGCTCGGCGAGCAGCTTCTCCACCGTGCCCGCCCGGCGCACTCCCCGGAAGTACAGGTCGCTGGAGAGGTTCGTGGCGGCCGACGAGAGCGCGGGGTCGGACCCCGCGTCGGCGCCGAAGTGGCGGGAGCGTTCGCCGCGCACGGTCACGAAACCGTCGGCCAGTGTGCACACTTGGTCCGCGGCCTGGGCCCAGCCCGTGCCGAAGCCGAGGTTCGCGTAGTCCTTCGCGACGATGTGCGGGATGCCGTACTCGGTGTAGCGGATGACGGCGGACAGCCCGCCGTGGGACGGACGCTCGTGCCGGTCACCGGACCGTTCGGCCGCGGCGGCCGGCAGCGTGGTCGCGGCGGTGAGCAGGGCGACGGCCGTGACGACGAGCCGTCTCAGGCGTGTGCGCATCGTGCCTCCCGACGTCTTCGGAGGAAGGGGCGGCTGAGCGTACCAGTCGGTATGTGTACGTGTCAGTGGCATGACACGAGCCACTTTCGGCGCGGCGCACACGTCTTGACCCGCCCCGCCGACCGGCCGAGGATCATGCCATGACGCTGACGCCCGGACACGGCAGCACGGTCGACGGGGTGCTGCGGCGCAGTGCCCGGCGCACTCCGGCACGCGTCGCGGTGGAGTACCGCGACCGCTCCTGGACGTACGACGAACTCGACACCGCCGTCTCCCGCGCGGCGAGCGTCCTGCTGGAGCAGGGGCTGACCCGCGGGGACCGGGTCGGCGCCTACGGGCACAACTCCGACGCCTACCTGATCGCCTTCCTCGCCTGCGCCCGCGCGGGCCTGGTGCACGTCCCGGTCAACCAGAACCTGACCGGCGACGACCTCGCCTACATCGTCCGCCAGTCCGGCAGCACCCTGGTGCTCGCCGACCCGGACCTCGCCGGCCGGCTCCCCGACGGCGCACGCGTCCTCCCGCTGCGCGACGCCGACGACTCACTGCTCGCCCGGCAGGCCACGGCGCCCGCGTACGACGGCCCCGAGCCGGGCGGCGACGACCTCGTGCAACTGCTCTACACCTCGGGCACCACCGCACTGCCCAAGGGCGCGATGATGACCCACCGGGCGCTGGTGCACGAGTACCTGAGCGCCATCACCGCCCTGGACCTCGGCGCGGGCGACCGCCCCGTGCACGCGCTGCCCCTCTACCACTCGGCGCAGATGCACGTCTTCCTGCTGCCCTACCTCGCCGTCGGCGCGACGAACACCGTCCTGGACGCACCCGACGGCGACCGCCTCTTCGACCTGATCGAGGCCGGCCGCGCGGACAGCCTCTTCGCACCGCCCACCGTGTGGATCGGCCTCGCGAACCGCGCCGACTTCGCCACCCGCGACCTCGGCGGCCTGCTCAAGGCCTACTACGGGGCGTCGATCATGCCCGTGCCGGTCCTGGAGCGGCTGCGCGAACGCCTCCCGGACCTGGCCTTCTACAACTGCTTCGGCCAGAGCGAGATCGGCCCGCTCGCCACCGTCCTCGGCCCGGACGAGCACGAGGGCCGGATGGACTCCTGCGGCCGGCCCGTGCTGTTCGTCGACGCACGCGTCGTCGACGAGGACGGCAAGGACGTGCCCGACGGCACGCCGGGCGAAGTCGTCTACCGATCGCCGCAGTTGTGCGAGGGCTACTGGGACAAGCCCGAGGAGACCGCCGCGGCCTTCCGCGACGGCTGGTTCCACTCCGGCGACCTCGCCGTGCGGGACGCGGACGGCTACTTCACGATCGTCGACCGCGTGAAGGACGTCATCAACTCCGGCGGCGTACTGGTCGCCTCCCGCCAGGTCGAGGACGCCCTCTACACCCACGAGGCCGTCGCCGAGGCCGCCGTGATCGGCCTGCCCGACGAGCGGTGGATAGAGGCCGTCACGGCGGTCGTCGTCCCGCGCGGCGAGGTCACGGAGGACGAACTGATCGCCCACGCCCGCGAGAGGCTCACCGCGTTCAAGGCACCCAAGAGGGTCCGTTTCGTGGACGCCCTGCCGCGCAACGCCAGCGGGAAGATCCTCAAACGCGAACTGCGGGACCGGTTCGCCGGTTCCTGACCCGGCGACTTTGTCGCGGCCGAAACGACGGGCGCGTGGGAACCGCGGCGCCGATCTTCCGAAAGGCACCCGTCACGTGGCCTGTCGGCGCTCGGACCCGATCGCTAGGCTGACCGCGGACGACGAAATCGGGAGGAGCACGGACGTGGCCGAGAGCACCACCCAACAGCGCCCGCTCATGGGCTGGGACAAGCCGGAGCTGGATCTCAGCAACGCGCAGTGGCAGTCCAGCAGCCGAGGCCTGGGGGATGTCCAGATCGCCTTTGTCGAGGGGTTCATCGCCATGCGGAACAGCGGCAGCCCGGAAAGTCCCTCCCTGATCTTCACCCCCGCGGAATGGGGCGCGTTCGTGTCGGGAGCGCGGGAAGGGGAGTTCGACCTCACGTGAAACGCCCGCCGGGGCGGTGAGCCGGGCCGGGGTGCGTCCGGCCGATCCGGGAGTGTTCCGCCGGTTTTTCCGGACACGCGACCGTGAGTGCCCCTTCGTGGCCGACGCCTGAGCGAGGCTGACGCCAGGAGGGGGAACGGTTGCACTCCGGAGGTGAGGAACCCATGAGCACCACCCTGCCGGTCATCGCGGCGGTCGACGGTTCGGACGACAGCCTGCGCGCCCTGGACTGGGCCCTCGACACCGCCCACCGGCGCGAGTCACGTCTGCGGGTGGTGCACGTGCGCCAGTACGCCGCCTGGGCGCAGACCGACGTCCTGGTCGCGGGCCCGCCGGACACCGGCGAGGACCCGGTGCTCGACCAGGCCCGCGCGCACCTGCAAGGTCGGGCCTTCGCGGTGCCGACCGAGTACGTCGGCATGGAGGGCGTACCCGGCGCCGTGCTGCCGGAACTGGGTGCCGACGCCCAGTTGATCGTGCTCGGGTCAAGGGGCCGCGGGGGCTTCGCGAGTCTGCTGCTCGGCTCCAACGGCCTGGCCGCCGCCCGCGACGCCGAGTGCCCCGTCGTCGTCGTGCCCCGCCCCGGACGCGAGGTCCACGGCGAGGCGCCGGCCGAGTCCGGCCCCCGGGTGGTCCTCGGCCTGCACGTGGACAGCCCCGACGACGCCAGTCTGTCCTTCGCCTTCGCCGAGGCCGCGCTGCGCGGCGCCCGCCTCCAGGTGGTCGCCGCCTACCCGTGGCCGGTGCAGACCTGGGCCGCCGCCGGACAGATCATGCCCCCGGTGATCGACGAGGTCTCCATCGAGAGCGAGACCCGGGTCCTGGCCGACGGTTTCCTCGCCCCGTACCGGGAACGCCACCCCGACGTCCGTGCCGAACCGTACGTCGCGCCCGGCGACGCCGCCGGCCACCTCGTCGCCGCCTCCCGCGACGCCGAACTGGTCGTCGTCGGCCGCCACCGCCGACGCCTGCTGGCCCCGGCCCGCATGATGGGCTCGGTCACCCACGCCGTCCTGCTGCACGCGACGTCCCCGGTCGCGGTGGTGCCACCGGCTCCACCGGAGGAGTGAGGGCGCGGGCCCGTGCCCACCGACGCCGTGGGGAGCGGATCGTCGCCGGCCCCGCCCGCCCGGCGTCCGAGGCGCGACGCACCCCGGCCTTCGGCGGAACCCGGCCTGCCTATCATCGGCCCATGCAGGACTCGCCCAGCAGGGACACCCGGATCGCCCTCGACCTCGCTCTGACCGTCCGGCACGACGGGAACGGCGGGGTCGCCGACGACCTGACCGACCTCGCGGGGCTCAACACCTGGGTGCGGGCGCACCCCGACACCGTGCCGGGCGCCGGCGTCTTCACCGCCGACGAGCCCACCCTGGCCGCCGCCCGCGAGGTGCGCGCCGCCGCCCGTGCCCTCTTCGCGCGCGCCGTGCGCCCCGGCGAGCCGAGCCCCGCCGACGCCGCCCGGCTGCTTCCCGTCCCCGACGCCGTGCGGCGCCTGAACGAGGCGGCCGCCCGCACCCCCACCGTTCCCGTCCTGGACTGGGCCGACGGCGCCGGACCCGTCGTACGCGCGGAACCCGCGCACGGTGGCCGGCCCGATCTCGCCGCCGCCCTCGCGCGGGCGGTGATCGGCTTCCTCACCGGGCCCGACCGGCCGCGGCTGCGGGCCTGCCACGCACCACGCTGTGTGCGCTACTTCCTGAAGGAGCACTCCCGCCAGGAGTGGTGCAAGCCGTCCTGCGGGAACCGGGCCCGGGTGGCCCGCCACCACGAACGGCACAAGCGGACCGCGTAGCCCGGTCGGGCTCCCGCCCGCACTCCGTTCGTGGGCCCGGGCCACGTACCATGGCGGCATGTCGTTCCTCCGCCGCCGCAGCGCCACGCCCGCCGGGCCCGACTTCGACGTACTGGCCATGGATCCGGGCGACTGGCCCGGGAACCTGGGCGCCGGCCTGCTGCCCGCGCCCGACGGCAGCTGCCAGGGCGTCTTCCTGCGCTACGACCTCTTCGGCGGTCGCGGTCCCGCGATGATCATCGGCAATCTGCCCACCGGTTCCCCGGCCCGCGAGGTCCCCGAGGGCGAGATCCCGTTCGAGGTGGCCCAGCTGCTGCTGGCGCTGGAGAACGACGAGGAGATCACGGTCGTCGGCACCGAGGACGTACCGGTGATGCAGGGCGACAACCTGCTCATCGTGCGCCGCCTCAAGCTCTCCGAGGGCCGGATCTCCTGTGTGCAGTTCGACCGCAGCGACGGTGTCCTGGTGACCATCGCCGCCTGGGACCGGCCCATCACCGACGACCTGTACGCCCTGCTGAAGCCGCTCCCGGCGGAGCTTTTCCAGCAGGGCTGACCCGGCCGGCTACCGCACGGTCGCGAGCGTGACGTCGGCGGCGCGCACGTACCCGACCCGGTGGCCGTACTGGATCTCGTAGTACTCGTCCTCACCGGTCACCACCCGGTGGGAGGCCTCGTCGAAGGTGACCGCGTAGTAGTACTCGCCGGGCACCTTCTCACCGACCACGTACCTCTGCCCCTCCAGCAGCCGGTACGGCAGTGGCGACACGGCCTGGGCGGGCACGTCCGCCGGGTAGGCGGCCTTCTCCGGGTACGCGCGCCCGTACACCGGGACGCTCGCCAGGCCCTCCCGCGGAGTGATCACCCGGCCCGAGGCGGGCACCGCCGCCGGGTGCTTCCTCGGGTTGTGGAACCAGGCCTTCTGACCCAGGTACCAGATGGCCGTCCAGTCGCCCCACCGGTCGGCCACCGCGTACTGCTGGCCCGTGGAGACCCGGGAGGACAGGTCGTTCACCCCGGTCGTCGGGGTGGTGCCCAGGCCGATGTCCTTGATCAGAGGCGCGTTCACGTCGTGGTCGGCGTACAGCCGCACCTCGCTGGAGCCGTGCGGCGCGCAGGGTTCGCCCTTCGTCTCGCAGCCGGTGTACTCGGGACGGTTGGTGGCGTAGTCGGGGCGGATCGTCACCAGGCCGGACCTCTTGCCGGCGGTGGGCTCGAAGGGGCGGCCGAGCAGCTGGAAGTAGTGCCGCCAGTCCCAGTACGGACCCGGGTCGGTGTGCATGCCCGGGATCGTCGCGGTGGTGGTGCCGGGGACGTTGCCGTGGCCGAGGACGTGCTGCCGGTCCAGCGGGATGTCGTACCTCTTGGCCAGGTACTTCACCAGCCGCGCCGACGAGCGGTACATCGCCTCCGTGTACCAGGCGTCCGGGTCCGCGAGGAAGCCCTCGTGCTCCAGGCCGATCGACTTCGCGTTCACGTACCAGTTGCCCGCGTGCCAGGCCACGTCCTTCGCCTTCACGTGCTGGGCGATGTGGCCGTCGGTGGAGCGCAGCGTGTAGTTCCAGGAGACGTAGGTCGGGTCCTGGACCATGTTGAGGACCCCGTTCCAGGCGCCCTCCGTGTCGTGCACGACGATGTACCGGATGCGCTGGGAGGCGGGCCGGTTCCCCAGGTCGTGGTTGCCGTAGTCGCTGTCTCCGAACTCCTCGTACGGTGCCGGGATCCACTCGCAGGACACCGTCTTCGGGCACTCGGTGCCGGCGGCCGAGGCGGCGCGCAGGCCCGCGTCCGCGAGCTGCGAGACGTCGGGGGCCACGTCGGGCCGGGCGGCCAGGGTGACCCGCTGCCCGGCGTCCGTGGTCCGGTGCTCGCCCGCGCGGATCACCTCGTACACGTCGTTCGCGTACGCCGCCGCCGTCGCGGAGTCCTCCGCGCCCGAGAAGCGGGCCACCGCCCCGTACCAGTCCGCCGGGTCCGCGCTGAGCGGCTCACCCAGTTCCCGCTGGGCGGCGGCGAGCAGCGCGGCACCGCCGGACACGTTCGCCGCCGGGTCCTCGCGCAGCGCGCCGGGGCTCAGCCCGGTCAGCTCCGCGGCCTTCGGCAGCGTGGTCAGCCGGTCCGGCAGGTCGGTGGGGTGCGCGGCCGTGGCCGTCGGGTGCAGCGGGGCGCGGGCGTCGTCGCCGCGCGGGTCCTCGGTGCCCTCGCTGTGGTGCGAGGCCCCGGCCAGTGCCGTGCGCGCGTCGGTGAGGTGCAGCGGGCCGTAGCCGCCGGTCACGCTCGGCGCACCGCCGTGCGCGTCCCAGCGGGACTGGAGGTAGGAGACGCCGAGCAGGACGCTCTGCGGCACCTGGTACTCGGCCGCCGCGGTGGCGAACGCCCGCTGCAGACGGTCGGGGCCGGGCGGGGCGTCGGAGGGGCCGGCGGCGGACGGTGCCGCGCCGAGCAGCGGCAGCAGCAGTGCCGCGGTGGCCAGGGCGGGCACGACGGGGGAACCTCGCAAAGCGGCCTCCTGTGACGGTGGGGCGTGGCGGGGCGTGCGGGGCCGAGCGTGGGTCAGTGGTACCCGGCGGTCCTACGATCCGTCAATCATGCCGTCGTGACGGCGATTTCCCATGTCAGCAGGGGGTCGGGCGAGTTTCGCGACGGCGGCGCACGGGCCTGCGCGGCGTCAGTGGCGTACACCAATGGCCGCTGCGAGTTCCCGGGCACACACGAAACCCGCGGTGCGCCCCTGAAGGGCACACCGCGGACCGTCGCCTCCTCGAACCGGCGCTCCCGTCAGCGCGTGCCGACCGCCGCACGCACGGCCCGGCGGGCCATCTGGCAGTCGTCGTGCAGCCGGCGCAGCAGCAGCCGCTGTTCCTCGCCGGTCGGCGCGGCGCCCGGGTGGGCCGGCCCCTGTGGTGCCGGAGCCGTGTCGTGCATCGAACGCTGCACGGCCGTCTCGTACGTACGGATCTCCCGGGTCAGCACGAGCATCAGGTTCACCAGGAACGCGTCGCGCGCGGCCGTCCCCGCCGACTGGGCGATCTGGCTGATCTGACGGCGGGCCACCGGGGCGTCACCGAGGACCGCCCACAGGGTCGCCAGGTCGTAGCCGGGGAGATACCAGCCCGCGTGCTCCCAGTCCACCAGCACTGGACCGGCGGGTGACATGAGGATGTTGGACAGCAGCGCGTCACCGTGGCAGAACTGGCCCATGCCCTGGCGTCCGCCCGCATGGGCGATGCCGTGCAGCAGCTTCTGCAGGTCGCCCAGGTCCCGGTCGGTGAGCAGACCCAGCTCGTGGTACCGGGAGATCCGGGCCGCGTAGTCCAGCGGGGCGTCGAAGGTGCCGGCGGGCGGCCGCCAGGCGTTGAGCCGGCAGATCGCGCCGAGCGCCGCCCTGATGTCCGCCCGCGGCGGGGCTTCCAGTGGGTGCCGCTGCAGCGCCGCCACCCGCCCCGGCATCCGCTCGATCACCAGCGTGCAGTTGTCCGGGTCCGCTGCGATCAGCCTCGGCACCCGCACTGGGGGGCGGTGCCGGACGAACGAGCGGTATGCCCCTATCTCGTGCCGGATCCGCTCGGCCCATGCGGGGGAGTGGTCCAGTAAACACTTGGCCACCGCCGTGTTGCGCCCGGTCGTGCCGACCAGGAGCACGGACCGCCCGCTGCGGCGCAGCACCTGCACCGGGGCGAACTCCGGGCAGATCCGGTGCACGGAGGCGATCGCCGTGCGCAGCTGGGTGCCCTGGGGGCCGGACAGGTCGATTCTTCCGCTGAGCGGCTGCGTGCCGGGGCCCGCGCCGCGCCGCGCCCTGCCCGCCCCGAGCACCGGGGCCGCCGGACGCGCGGGGGCGAGATAGGGGCCGCCGCCCGCCGCCGGACGGGGGTGCAGCGAACGCTGCGGGGCGGACACGGAGGACGATGCTGCGTACATGGGCGAGACAGATCCCTTCGTGTGCCTGCTGTGCCTGCCTGAAGCGCGGTGCCCGTCCGGTCGATCCAGGAAGATCCGATCCGGAAGGTCACGCCTTCTGAAAGCCGTCGCGCTACCCGCCCGGCCGCCGGGGGCCACCCTGGGGAGTAACCCCACGGCGACCGGGTCGGGGTGGCGCATTCCTACCTGACACCCGGCCGCCCGTGGCACACCATCTGGCGCACCCTGGCGAACGGTGGCGAATAGTCGCCCGGCAACCTGCACGGGGCTACTGTCAACTCAGCCGAGAACCTGGGGGCTTGACGTGAGCAAAGAACCCAACACCCGTCTCTCGGACCTGTTCGGCCTGGCCGGCTGGTCCAAGGGCGAGCTCGCGAGGCTGGTGAACCGGCAGGCGGCGGCCATGGGCCACCCCCAGCTGGCGACCGACACCTCGCGGGTGCGGAGATGGATCGACATGGGAGAGATCCCGCGCGATCCGGTGCCGCGGGTGCTGGCGGTTCTGTTCACCGAGCGTCTCGGCCGTGTCGTGACCATCGAGGACCTCGGTCTGGTCCGGCACGGGCGTGCGGGGAAACGGCAGGGCGGCGGGAGCGAGGAACATCCCGACGGTGTGCCGTGGGCGCCCGAGCGGACTGCGGCGGTCCTCACCGAATTCACGGGAATGGACCTCATGCTCAACCGACGCGGCTTGGTGGGCGCGGGCGCCGCGCTCGCCGCGGGATCCGCACTCAGCAGCGCCATGCACGACTGGCTGCACACCGACCCGGCCCTGGCTGCCGACGCTCCCGACCTCCGTCAACCCCTGCACGCCGACCCCGCCGGGTTCGACCGCTACGAGGCCGCACCCATCGGGTCTCAGGAGGTGGAGGAACTCGAGCGCTCGGTCGAGGTGTTCCGCGCCTGGGACGCCGCCCGTGGCGGCGGGCTCCAGCGCAAGGCCGTGGTGGGCCAGCTCAACGAGGTGGGCGGCATGCTCGCCTACCACCACCCACCCCATCTCCAGCGGCGCCTGTGGGGCGTCGCCGCCAACCTCGCCGTCCTCGCGGGCTGGATGTCGCACGACGTCGGCCTGGAACCCACCGCCCAGAAGTACTTCGTCATCGCCGCCCACGCCGCGCGCGAGGGCGGCGACCGGCCCCGGGCCGGCGAGGCACTGTCCCGGGCGGCCCGCCAGATGGTCCACCTGGGCCGGCCCGACGACGCGCTCGACCTGATGAAGCTCGCCAAGTCCGGTTCGGGCGAAGAGGTGCTGCCGCGGACTCAGGCGATGCTGTACACCATCGAGGCCTGGGCACAGGCCTCCATGGGCAAGGGCCAGGCGATGCGCCGCACCCTGGGGCGGGCCGAGGACCTCTTCGTCTCCGACAAGGCGGACGTGCCGCCGCCGGACTGGATGCAGACGTTCAAGGAGGAGGACCTGCTCGGCATGCAGGCCCTGGCCTACCGGACCCTCGCCGACTTCGAGCCGGGCGCCGCCGCGCACGCGCAGTACTACGCGGAGAAGGCACTGGCACTGAGGGTCGACGGCCGGCAGCGGTCGAAGATCTTCGACTATCTGTCCATGGCCTCCGCCTGCTTCATCGCCGACGACCCCGAACAGGCGGACCGCTATGCGCGCCTCGCCCTGGTGTCGATGGGGTCCAACTCCTCCCAGCGGACCTGGGACCGACTGCGCCAGATGTACCGGCTCACCGCCGAGTACGCCGGCTACCCGAAGATCCAGGAGCTGCGGGAGGAGATCAAACTGGCGCTGCCCAAGGGCAAGTCGCCCGGCAGGTCACCCAAGGGGAAGGGCGGCGACATCGCTCCGGCATAGGGCGCGACACGTTGTCCGAGCGACGCGTTGTCCGAGCGACACGTCGGCTAAGGCGTCACCCGGGCCACCAGCACGCAGGCGTCCGCCTGGCGCGGTGACTCGTCGAGCTCCTCCGTCACGATCCGTACGCCGTCCCGCGCCGAGCGCACCTCGGCCAGACGGGGGGAGAGGGAGAGGAGCCGACGCACGTCTGCCGGTCCGAGTTGGCCGGTGTGCAGGAGCAACAGGTCACCGGCTTCGAGGGTCGCCTCGGCCTGCCCGGCGAGTCCGCGCCCCGTCCCGTCGCGGAACAGCAGCGGGACGGGGTGTCCGGCATGCGCCCACGCAAAGGCGCGGGCGCGGGGCCGGTAACCGCAGTACAGGGCGGAGCGCACGGGCGGCAGGGCGGTGGTCTCGAGTAACCGGTCGAGTCGGTCCTGGAGGTGCGCGGGCCGGACACCCGCCATCGCCAGGCCGCGCAGGGCGCCGATCAGCGTCGCCGGAACCTGCGCCGCGTCGGCGCCCGGGCCGACGAGGTCGCCGACGGTGAGCAGGGTCTCGTCGCCGGCGAGCGGGCACGCGTCGTACCAGGCGCCGCAACCGGCCGCCTCGGCCGTCGACGGCAGGTATCCGGCGGCCAGATCCAGACCGGGCCGTCCCTCGTGCGGGAACCGCAGGAGGCCGTGCCAGGGCGGCGGCACGGCTTCCCGCGGTTCGACCGCGGCCCGTTGCTCGGTGCCCGCGGACAGCGGTTGGCGGCGGAGCGAGTCACGGGTCTCGCTCACCGCCCGCTGGCTGCGACGCAGTTCGCTGACGTCCCGCAGCACCGCCCACATCGAGGCGGTGCTGCCGTCGGCGTCGAGCACGGGCTCGCCCATCATGTGCACGGTACGCACGGTGTCGTCGGGGCGCACGACGCGGAACTCGCCGTCGATGGGGCGCGCGTCGACCAGGCAGTCCGTGACCATCGCGGTCAGTTTCGGCCGGTCCTCGGCGAGTACCAGGGACGGGAGTTCGTCGAGGCTCAGCGGAGCGGTGGCGGGGTCGCGGCCGAGGATCTGGAACAGCTCGCCGGACCACTCGGCCTCGTCCGTCAGCAGGTTCCACTCCGCGCTGCCGACCCGGCTGAGCAGCGAACCGGGCCGCGGGGCCGGCGCCGGACCGTCCCGGAGCTGCGCCAAGTGCGCGTCGATGTCGCTGAGTTGGTGCAGCGCCAGGTCGTACAGGGCGCGCTGCCAGCGTCCGCGGGGGTCCGTTCCGTCGTGCTGGCTGTCCCGCCGTACCGCGTCCACGTCGCCCCGCAGCCGCCGCGCCTGCGATATCAGCGCCTCGACCGAGCCGTGTCCCGGTGGCTGGGCGGCCGGGTGGTCCGCGGAGAGATGGGACGACATGACGCACTCCGATGTGCAGACGGGCGACCAAGGCGGGAACGAGGCTGGCGCAAGGACCGTTACGACTGTTGCACAGCCCGCGACGCCCCGTAAGGGATTTGGCAACACACGATACGGTGGTGCTTCGGGCATATGCCACAGTCTTCCCGGAGCGACTTCGGCACACCAACGGCGTACGTGAGTCGAGGGTCAAGTCGTAGGTTCCCTACGGGACTTGACGGGCGTCGGAGTCCAGTGGCGTCGTCGTCCTGGTGTTCGTCGGACCCCTGTTCTATGGCGGGTCGGGGGGTGCCGGGCGGGGTGCCAGGTCGACGGGTGCGCGCACTCCCGTCTCCAGGGCCCGCACCCCCGCCTCGGCGACCGCGGCGGCGGCGTACCCGTCCCAGGTGCCCGGCCCGGTGACCCGGCCCCGCCGGGTCGCGTCGACCCAGCTCTGCACCTCGCGGTCGTAGGCGTCGGCGAACCGTACGAGGTAGTCCTGCGGCACCTCCTCCCGGGCACCGCCCGCCGCCGTCACCACCATGGTGTGCGCCTCACCGATCCGGGCGCTGCCCGCCTCGCAGACGGCCTCGCAGCGCACCTCGTAGCCGAAGCCGCAGTTGACGAAGATCTCCACGTCGACCAGCGCGCCCCCCTCGGTCTCGAAGAGCACGAACTGCGGATCGAGCAGCCCCCCGGGCGCGCCCGCCGACGGGCGCGGCCGGAGCACGGTCACCGCGGTCAGCTCCTGCCCGAGCAGCCAGCGGGCCGCGTCGATCTCGTGCGAGACGGAACTGGTGACCAGCATCGACGAGGTGAAGTGCGGCGGCGAGGACACGTTGCGGTGGACGCAGTGCAGCATCAGGGGCCGGCCCAGCCGCCCGCCGTCCAGCAGCGACTTGAGCTGCCGGTACTCGGCGTCGTACCGCCGCATGAACCCGATCTGCGCCAGCCTCCGGCCCAGCCGCGCCTCCGCCTCCACCACCCGCAGCGCTCCCGCCGAGTCCGGCACCATCGGCTTCTCGCACAGCACCGGCAGCCCCCGCGCGAAGGCCGCCAGCAGCGCCTCCTCGTGCACCTCGCCCGGCGAGGCGATCAGGACGGCCGCCACGCCCGGCGCGTCGAGCGCGGCCTCGACGTCCGTGTGCACGACCACCCCGTCGATCCCGCCCACGGCCTCCTTGGCCCGCTCGGCGTCGGGATCCGCCACCGCGGCGACCCTGGCGCCGTTCACCACCCGGTCGAGGCGCCGTACGTGATCGGCGCCCATGTGTCCCGCGCCCAGGACCGCCACACCCAGAAGTTCGCTCACGCT
Organism: Streptomyces sp. BB1-1-1; assembly: GCF_031597775.1. Taxonomy (NCBI): domain Bacteria; kingdom Bacillati; phylum Actinomycetota; class Actinomycetes; order Kitasatosporales; family Streptomycetaceae; genus Streptomyces; species Streptomyces sp. BB1-1-1. The sequence continues at coordinate 7,747,742 of NZ_CP134203.1, forward strand.
CCGCCGGCTCCTTCCCCGTCCGCCGTACACCCGCCGAGGGGCGGGTGCGGGTACGGCGAACAGGGTTTCATGGTCGTCAAGAGGGGCGGAGCTCCCGGGACGCGGCGGCCGGCGTCAGTACCGCAGCACCCCCGCGATGCCGTCCACCTCCCCGAGGGCGCCGTCCGGCACGAAGCGGACGTCCGCGCCGGTCTCCAGGCACTGCTCGACGATCTCGTCCACGATGTCCTCGCGGGCGTCGAGGTCGCCGCCGTCCGCCGGGAGCAGGTGCTCACCGTCCTCGCGCATGGCCACCTTGTAGTTCTCCTCGACGGCCAGCAGCCGGACCCGGCCGGCGTGGGCGCTCTCCCACAACTCGTCGACGCCGGCCGCGAAGTCCTTGCGGCCGCGTGCCGCGTCCAGTTCCCTGGCGACGGCCTCGACGGCGCCCCGCGCCTCGTCGTCGAGGACCGGCCGCACCGCCTGCCACACGGCCTCCGCCGTGCCGTGCGCGAGGCCCCCGTGCGGGACGAGGGCCGCGTCCCGCACGGTGTTCCCGGTCTCCTCCAGCAGGGACAGCGCGGGCTGCGGCCCGGTGACGTACAGCGGCCGGGGATGCGCGCGCAGGACCCGGCCCATCTCGGTGTCGGCGTCGCGCAGGAACCGGCGGGTGGTCTCGTCCCGGAAGGTGCTGGGCGCGTCCCCGATCCGCTCCTGGCGTTCGGGGTCGAAGTCCAGCGGCGGCCGGTCCATCGGGAATTCCCCGGTGCGGTCCTCGACGACCCGGCCCGCGCCCCCGCTCCACAGCCTGACGCGGTCGGCGGCGACTGACAGCACCCAGAACGGCCGCTCGGCGGCCTGCGCGGCGACGAGGTTGCGGGTCAGGAAGGTGTCCGACAGGACCACGCGCTCGGGGACGGAGCGGGCGAGCGTCCAGACCTGGTGTTCACCCGGCGCGGCGAAGAGCGCCAGGCCGTCCTCGGCGTGTGTCAGATCGACCTCGGCGAGGGCCCGGTCGAGTTCCCGGGACACCTCCACACGCCGTTCGCGGGTGACCGCGGGGTCGTCCTGCAGCTGTTTCTTGGCCTCGGCGACCGCGTTGCGCAGCCGGACGGAGTCCTGGGCGTTGTCCGGTTCGCGACGGTGCGTCGGGGTCAGCACCGACACGGCCGGGTAGGGGCGGGGGCGCCGCAGTTCGGCGAGGGTGGTGGGACTCAGATCGTGCTCCATGTCAGCACGATAGGACTGATGGGCGTATCGGGCATTCGGAGCAATTCACCATCCCGGTCGCGCCTTCCGGTTCAGTCGTCGTCCCGGGAGCTCCGGGAGCCCTCGGAGCCGCAGGAGCTGCCGTCGGGCGGCAGGGAGCCGTACAGCAGGAAGTCGTCGACCTTGCGGTGCACGCACTCGGAGGACGCGTAGCCGGTGTGCCCCTCGCCCTTGTTGTCGAGGACCACCGCCGCGGGGCCGAGCCGCTCGGCCGTCTCCACCGTCCAGCGGTACGGCGTGGCCGGGTCGCCCCGGGTGCCGACGAGGAGCATCTTCGAGGTGTCGAGGTCCTTCACGTCGTCACGGATGTAGTCCGTGCCCTTGGGCCGGCCGTGGCACATCAGCACCTGCGTGAGGCGGTACCGGCCGAAGACCGGCGAGGCCTCCTCGTACCGTGCGCGCAGCCGCTCCAGGGATCCCGCGACCTGGTCGGCGGTGGGGCGGTCGGGGTCGTCGGCGCAGTTGATCGCCATCAGGGCGGCCGGCAGGTTGTCCATCGGGACGTCCTCCGGGTCGGTGAGGCCGCCGCCGGTGTCCGCGGGAGTCCGCGCACGGACCGGGAAGGTGACTCCGCCGGACACGAAGCCCTCCAGGCCGCGGGTGTCGCCGTCCTCGAGCAGCTGCGCGAGCGCCCGCTGCAGTGTGGGCCACAGCTCCTCGCTGTACAGCGCCTGACCGATGGCGCCCACCATGTCCTGCCCGGAGAAGGGCTCGCCGAAGCCCGTCGGTACCGGGTCCGCGTCGAGCGAGGCGATGACCTGTTCGACATGGCGCCGGGCTTGCCGGGCGTCCTGTCCGAACGGGCAGGCGATGTCCTCCACGCACCAGTCGAGGAAGTTCTCCAGCGCGGTCTGCTGCCCCCGCGCGCCGGTCAGCCCCTGCTCGGTCAGCGGTTCCGTCAGCGTGTCCACGCCGTCCAGCACCATCCGGCCGACCTTGTCCGGGAACCGGGCGGCGTAGACCGCGCCCAACCGGGTGCCGTAGGAGAAGCCGAGGTAGTTGAGCCGGTCGTCACCGAGCGCCCGGCGCATCACGTCCATGTCGCGCGCCGCGTTCACCGTGCCTATGTGGGGCAGCACCGGGCCGGAGTGCTTCGCGCACTCGGCCGCCGCCTCCCGCAGGCGCCGTAGTACGTCCCGCGCGTCGGTGAGCTTCTCGTCCCCGTCCGTCGCCTCCACGATGTCCAGCGTGGCCGGGCCGCAGGTGACCGGCGAGGACCGGCCGACGCCGCGGGGATCGAAGGTCACCACGTCGTAGCCGTTGGTCAGATGCATGAAGTCCTTGCCGCCGGCGGAGAGTTCGCTGACGCCGGAGCCGCCAGGACCGCCGAAGTTCAGCAGCACCGAGCCCCGCGACTCACCCGTCGCTCGGTACCGGGCGAGGGCCAGGTCGAGGGTCCCCGCCTTGGGGCGGTCGTAGTCGAGGGGGACGGTGACCTTCCCGCACTGCAGGTCCTTCGGTACGTCCATGCCCTCGCACGCCGACCACTTGATCTTCTGGTCGTGGAACCGGGACAGGTCGGGCCCGGTGTTCCGTGCGGTCGCGGCCGGCAGCCCCGTGGACAGCAGGGCCAGCCCGAGCGCTCCGGTGACCGCGCAGCGCCGGACCGAGGGCCGAGTCGACAGCTTGGCCTGCATCGATGCCTCCCGGACGCCCCGTCGCGGACCGGTGGTCGGCGCCCTCGATCACCATAAGCGGGCCTCGCTCACCTCGCCTCCGGGCGGCGGCCCCGGTCGCACGGGGGAGGGGCCTCGGCGGGCGTACGGACGCTTTGCCGCTCGTTCGACAAAACGGCCACTCGATGGAGTGAAAGACCTATAAGCCATAACTCGGATGGTGCGCCCGCGTTTTAACCGGTGCGGGCGAGCGCCCGTGACCATGTCTGGAAGGCAGGGAACCTCATGAGAAGGGTTACCCGAAACGCGGTGTTCGCCGTCGCCGCCTCCGGCGCGCTGGCCGTGACGATGCCGGGATACGCGGCGTTCGCGTCCGACGGCGCCTCCGCCGACGGTACCGCCGTCGGATCGCCCGGGCTGATCTCGGGCAACACCGTCCAGCTCCCGGTGGACGTGCCGGTCAATGTCTGCGGCAACACGGTGAACGTGGTGGGGCTCCTCAACCCGGCCGCGGGCAACAGCTGCGCCAACACCGAGGGGGCCGGTGCGACGGACAAGGGGACGGGCTCCGCCGGCACCGGCTCGTCCGGCGGTGCGGTCGCCGAGGGCGGCGCAAAGGATTCGCCGGGCGTGCTCTCCGGCAACGGCGTGCAGCTGCCGGTCCACCTCCCGGTGAACGTCACCGGCAACAGCGTCAACGTCGTCGGCATCGGCAACCCGGCCGTCGGCAACGAGTCGACGAACACCTCCGGCGACCGCCCCGAGTCCGAGCGGCCCCCCGCGGAGCCGGAGCCCGAGCCGTCCGCACCCGAGGAGGAGCGCGAACGCGCCCGGCCGAAGCCGGTCCCGCACGCCGCCCCGCCGCAGGCGTCGGCGTCCCTCGCCCACACCGGGGCGGACCAGACCCTGCCGGTACTCGCGGGCGGCGCGGCGCTCGTGCTGGGCGGGGTCGTCCTCCACCGGCGGTTCCGGCCGGGGGCCGGGAGCTGACCGAGAGCGGACGGTCGTCCCGGGGCGCCGGACAGCGCGTCGCCGGGGCGACCCGCTCCGCCGGGACGCGTGCGACGCCGCCGGGCGTGGCAGAGACCGCTCGGTGACTTCGTCCGTGACCCCTTACGCCCCGGCCCGTCCCTCGTGGAAACGGCGGTGCAGGGCACGGATCTCCTCGGTCAGTTCCGGTACCGGGCCCGCCACCGGCACGCCGGGCGCCACCTCCCGCACCGTAAGCGTCCGCACCGGCGGTGCCGGGACGCCCAGCTCCGCCAGCCACTCGCCGAGCTGCTGCGACGAGGCGACGTACACGATGCGTCCCAGGCCCACCCAGGCGTGTGCGGCGGCGCACATCGGGCAGTGCTCGCCGGAGGTGTACACCGTGGCGGCGGCCCGCTCCTCGGGGGTGAGGTGCGCGGCCGACCAGCGTGCCAGCTCGAACTCCGGGTGGCGGGTGCGGTCCCCGGAGGCCACCCGGTTGTGGTCCTCGGCCAGCACCGTGCCGTCCGCGCCGACCAGCACCGACCCGAACGGCTCGTCGCCGGCCTCCAGCGCCTCGGCCGCCAGTTCCACGCAACGGCGCAGAAACGGCAGCTCCGTTTCCTTCACGACCATGGTGTACGACCCTCCTCGATCACGTGGTCCTTTCCGGCAGCAGGTGTGACACGAGAGTGCGTGTCCATTCGGGGGCGAGGGGCTCGTCGGTGAAGACGGCCCGGTAGTAGAGGGGCGCGAGCACGGCGTCCGTGGCGCGTTCCAGGCTCGGGGGCTGTCCGCCCCGCGCCTGTTCCCGTTCCAGCATGGCTTCGAGCTGTTGCCGGCGTTCTCCGCGGCATGCGGCGGCACCCTGTTCTCCGCCGGTGCCGATGGTGGCGCGCACCAGGGCCAGGGTGTCCGGGTCGCAGAGGTCCTTGGCGAGGTCGGACGCATAGCGTTCCAGGTCCTCGCGCAGGCTTCCGGTGTCCGGCACCACGATGCCGCCGGAGAAGCGGCTGGTCGCGACGTCGGCGAGCAGCTCACCGACGGTGCCCCAACGGCGGTAGACCGTGGTGGCGTGCACGCCGGCGCGGCCGGCCACGACCGGGATCGTCAGCGGTTCGCCGGCCTCGTCGGCGACCAGTTCCTTGACGGCCCGGTGGACGGCCGCGCGGACTCGGGCGGAGCGGCCCCCTGGCCGGCTCCCGGTCTGTGGGGCGGGGGAAGCGGGAGTGGACACCCGACCAGTATCGCACTGATCACTGCACTATTACTGCAGTGATCGCTGCGTTTGTGTTAGCGTCGGGACCACTAACGCACAGATCACTGCGAGATGTCTATGTCTATCGACTCTGCTGTATCCGCCGTACCGTCCGACGGGGGCACGCGCCGTGTGCTGCGCGGGGCCGCCTTCACCGGCGCGGCCGCCGTCTTCGTCGTCTTCCTGGCCGCCTCCAGCGTGCCGTCCCCGCTCTACCCGATCTACCAGCAGCAATGGCACTTCTCGGCATGGGTGCTGACTCTCGTCTTCGCCCTGTACGTGGTCGGCCTGCTGGGCTCGTTGCTCGTCGTCGGTGGGCTGTCGGACCACCTCGGCCGCCGGCCGGTGCTCGCTGCGGCGATCGCGCTGGAGATGGTCGCGCTCGTCCTGTTCCTCACCGCCGGGAACGTGACCGTCCTGGCCGCTGCCCGCGTGCTGCAGGGCATAGCCACCGGGGCGGCGACGACCACCCTGAGCGCCACCCTCGTCGACCTCGAACCGCCGCACGCCCCTGGGCGCGCGGGCGTTGTCACCTCGGTGGCGCCCCTGACCGGGCTCGCTCTCGGCGCTCTGGGCTCCGGTGCGCTGGTGGAGTTCGGCCCCGCCCCGACCCGACTGGTCTACGCCCTGCTGCTCGGCGCCATGGTGCCGGCGGCGATGGTCGCCGCTCTCCTGCCGGAGACCTCCCCGCGCCGGCCGGGAGCCGTCGCCTCCCTGCGCCCGCGGGCCGCGCTGCCCCCGCACCTGCGCGCGGACATCGTCCCGGTGGTACCGGCGATGATCGCCGGCTGGGCGCTGGCCGGGCTGTTCCTCTCCCTCGGCCCGTCGGTCGCGGCCCAGTTGCTGGGGCTGCGCAGTCACCTGGTCGGCGGCATCGTCGTGACCCTGCTGACGGGCACCGGAGCGCTCACGGTCGCCGCGCTCCGCTCCCGTTCAGCGTCCTCGCTGCTGGCCCCCTCGTCCGCGCTGCTCGGACTCGGCGTCCTGGCCGCGCTCGCCGGCATCGTGGCGGACCTCGTCTGGCTCTGCGCCCTCGGCACCGTCGTCGCGGGCGTCGGCCTCGGCGCCTCGGTGCTGGCGACGTTCGGCACCTTCGCCCGGATCGCCAGGCCGCACGAACGCGGCGCGGTCTTCGCCTCGGCGAACATCATCAACTACCTCGGCAACAGCGTGCCCGCCGTGCTCGGCGGCATCGCCGTCACCGCCCTGGGCCTGCGGACCGCCACCGAGATCTACGCACTGGCGATCGTCGTGATCGTCTCCGCCGCCTTCCTCCTGCGCCTGAACCAGTTGCGGACACGGGGCCGCGCCGTCGCGGCCCCGGGCGAGTGAGGCACCGGCCGCGGCGACCGCCGCCTCCCTCCCTCCCTCGAGAGAACAGACACGGAATCACTCGTACGAAAGAAGGAAGCACCATGGCCGATGCGAACGGCACCATCAGCGAGAACCTCGTAGCCAGGCGATCGGACCACACGACGATCCGGTACACGGCCGCCGGTCCGGCCGACGGGCCGGTCATGGTCCTCATCCACGGCTGGGCGTGCGACCGCCGCGACTTCCACGCGGTGACCGGCCATCTGCCCGAGCACTACCGCGTTCTCGCGGTCGACTTGGCCGAGCACGGCGAGTCCCGGTCGACGCGGGAAGTGTGGACCATGGAGGAGTTCGCCCGCGACGTGGCCGCCGTACTGGAGGCCGAGTCGGTGACCGAGGCCGTCGTCGCCGGGCACTCCCTCGGCGCGGCGGTCGCCGTCGAGACCGGCCGGCTGCTGCCCGGCACCGTCTCACATGTGGTCGCGCTGGACGGGCTGCACTACCTGTCCCTGTTCCCGGCGCAGAACGAGGAACAGACCGACGCCGTGCTGGGCATGTTCCGCGGCGACTTCGCCGCGGCGGTGCGCGGCCTCGTCGAGGGAGGTTCGCCGGCCGGGACCGACCCGGCTGTCATGGACGCCTACTTCGAGAAGATGGTCGCGGTACGGCAACCCGCGGGCCTGCGTGCCATCGAGGGCCTGCTGCGCTGGGACATGGACGCGGCGCTGCGCGAGACGAAGCAGCCGATCACGGTGTTCGCCATTCGCGACCTGGTGACGCAGGAAGCGATCGACCGCTACGGGGACCGCCTCGACATCGTGCTCGTCGACCTGGGCAGCCACCACTTCCAGGTGGAGGCCCCCGAAGCCACGGCGAGGCTTCTGGCCGACGTGGAGCACCCCGAACGTCTCTGACCATCCTCCTTGCTATGCACAATCGCGAGAGTTACAGTCTCTAACTAAAGCGAGCACGGGTAGCGGAGCTTGTCGCTGTCCGTGCGAAGGAGACGAAGAGAAGAGGGCCGTCATGTCCGCCGCCGCCCCGCAGTCGTACGCCCCGCACACCGTCCTGGGGTCGGGCCCCGCCGGTACCGGACTCGCTCGTGAGCTGGTCCGCAGGGGGTATCCCGTCCGTCTCGTCGACCGGAAGGCCGACGGTCCCGCGATCGAGGGCGTCGAGCGGTTCGCCGCCGACGTGAGTACGGCCGACGGTGCCCGGGCCGCGGCCGGTGACGCCGCTGTCGTGTACCACTGCGTCAACGTGGACTACCACCTCCAGACGGAGGTGATGCCCCGCGTCCAGGCAGCCGTCCTGGCGGCCGTCGAGACGACCGGGGCCCGACTGGTCGTACTCGACACGCTGTACCCGTACGGCGAGACCGGGGGAGCGGTGATGACCGAGGACAGCCCCTGGCAGGCGACCAGCCGCAAGGGGCGGATGCGCGCTGAACTCGACGAGCGGTACCTCGCCGCACACCGGGCCGGCCGGGCCCGGGTGGCCCTCGGCCGCAGCGCCGACTTCGTCGGTCCCGGAGTGCTCAACTCGTCCCTCGGCGCCGCCGTCTTCCCGGGCGCGCTCACCGGCGGGGAGGTCCTGGCGTTCGGCGACATCGACCTGCCGCACAGCTACACGGACATCCGGGACGTGGCGGCCGGTCTCGCCACGCTCGGCGAGCGACCGGAGGGCGACGGCCGTGTCTGGCACCTGCCCACCGCGCCCGCTGTCAGCACGCGCGAGATCCACACGATGATCGAGAAGCGCGTGGGCCGGCCGTTGAACGTCACGGTGCTCGCGGAGCCCCGCCCCGTCGGCCCCTTCGACGAGCGGTTCATGGCCGAGTACGCGGAGATGTTCTACCAGCACACGGAACCCCAGATAATGGACTCCGCCGCCTTCGAGCGCTCCTACGGGGTGGCCCCGAAGCCGCTCGCCGACACCGTCGACGCCACCGTGACCTGGTACGAGGAGTGGCTCGGCAGCCGGTGACGGCCCCGCGTGCTCAGCGGCGCGTGCGCGGCCGCGACCGGTCCAGCGCGGCCACGCCGACCGCGGCCAGGCCGATCTGGATGAGCCACTCGACCCAGTCGACGCCGTCGGTGTCGCCCACGTCGAACGCCGTCGCGATCCACGACCCGATCAGCGCGGCCAGGATGCCGACGAGGATCGTCCACAGGACCCCAATGCGCTGACGGCCCGGGCGGTAGTGCGTGTGCCCGCTGCGGGCGGGCGCAGTCCGCCAGGGGTCCCGGGGCGTGGCGCGGGCCGGTCCGCGAGGGCGGGCCGGCCCGACGAGTTCCCTTCCCGTGCGTCTAGGGCTTGCGCATGGTCTTCGCCGCCGTGGCGGCGCACACCGCGCCCAGGGCCAGGGTGAGGGCGCCGATGATGATGTTGTTCCAGATGACGCCGGCGTCCGGGTTGGTGCCGACGATCCACGGCGAGATGATCATCCAGATGCCCATCGCGCACATCGCCCCGCTGAGGCCGTACATGCGTTCCGGGGCTCGGGTGAAGCCAAGGGCCAGCAGACCGATGGCGATTCCTATGATCAGGTTGTGGGCCACCAGTGCGGGCTGGCTCGTGGTGAAGTGGACTATCCACGGGGACACGGCACAGTACAGGCCGAGCAGGAACACCGGCCCGTCCACGAGCGCCACATCCCGACCGCCGAGCATGCGGGCGTAGCGCGCCTGCATTTCCGGAGCGTCGGGGTGGCCGGAGATGTCACCTCGGGTGTGCGAGACGTTGGCCATGAGTCGTCTCCTTTGACTTACCGGGTCTTGACCGCGTCTGGTCGCGGTGTGCGGTAACGCCGCATACGTCCATTCTGCTCTTATTTCTCCCTTATGTGTAGTCGAGGGCGGGTGGGGCATGTCCATGCGGATCGCGGGCAGACGCTCGGGCAGGAGAGCACGAACGGACACAGGGGCAGTGGAGGTGACCGCCGCTATGGGCGCGAAGGTGTTGGAACGATTTCCAGCGGGGTCGCCGCGCGGATCGTGGCCGGCGGAGGAGTACGCCGCACGCCGCCGGGCGCAGGGTGAGGCCGCGACCGTCGTGATGGACCTGCAGTCGGACGCCTTCCTGGTGGTCGTACCGGCCCGCGACGAGGACTGAACGGGGCGGGGAAGGGACGGTTTCCGGCCGCGACCTCCGCCGCCGGCGCACGCGAAGCCGGCACCGTGGCCGGGAATGTATTTTGGTACCTGAAAGGTTGGCAACTACACCCAGTTGTTTCCAGCCCTTCAGCCGTCCAGTCGGTGTCCGTCACCGGATTCCCCCCATCAGCGAGGCACACCGTGAACCACCCCGCCCCCGAGCAGCCCGCCGACGTCGTGGCCCGGCTGCGCGCCACCTTCCGCACCGGCCGCACCAAGCCCGTCGAGTGGCGCACCGCACAGCTGCGCCGGCTGCGCGCGCTCCTCACGGAGAACGGCCCCGACCTGGAGGCCGCGCTCCACGCCGACCTGGGCAAGAGCGCCGCCGAGGCGCAGCGCACGGAGATCGGTTTCACCGTGCGCGAGATCGACCACACCCTCGACCATCTCGCCGACTGGCTGCGCCCCGAGCCCGCCCCCGTCCCGGCGCACCTCGGCGTCGACGCCACCGCCTGGACGCAGTACGACCCCCTGGGCGTCGTCCTCGTCATCGCGCCCTGGAACTACCCGGCCCAGCTCCTGCTGGCCCCGGTGGTCGGCGCCCTGGCCGCCGGCAACGCGGTGGTCGCCAAGCCCAGCGAGCTGGCCCCGGCCACCTCCGCCGTGCTGGCCCGCCTGCTGCCGCGGTACCTGGACACCGAGGCCGTGGCCGTGGTCGAGGGCGGCATCCCCGAGACCACGGCACTGCTCGCCGAGCGCTTCGACCACGTCTTCTACACGGGCAACGGCACCGTCGGCCGCATCGTCATGCGCGCCGCCGCCGAGCACCTCACCCCGGTCACCCTCGAACTCGGCGGCAAGTCACCGGCGTTCGTCGACCGCGACGCCGACCTCGACGTCGTCGCCGCCCGGCTGGCCGGCGGCAAGTTCCTCAACGCCGGCCAGACCTGCGTGGCCCCCGACTACGTCCTCACCGACCCGGAGACCGCCGCCGCCCTGGAGCCGGCGCTGGTCCGCGCGGTCGAGGGACTGTACGGGACCGACCCGGCGCAGTCCGCGGAGTACGCGCGGATCGTGAACGAGCGCCACTTCGACCGGCTGACCGGCCTGCTGGACTCCGGCCGGGTGGTCGTCGGCGGCGGCAGCGACCGGGCGGAGAAGTACCTCGCGCCGACCGTGCTCGCCGACGTCGCCCCCGATGCTCCGGTGATGCGCGAGGAGATCTTCGGCCCGATCCTGCCGATCGTCACCGTGCCCGGCCTGGACGAGGCGATCGATTTCGTCAACGACCGCGACAAGCCGCTGGCCCTCTACGTCTTCAGCGAGTCCGACACGACCCGGGAGCGGTTCGCCGCCGAGACGTCCTCCGGCGGTCTCGGCCACGGGCTGCCGCTCGCCCATCTAACCGTCTCCGACCTGCCGTTCGGCGGCGTGGGGGAGAGCGGCATGGGCAACTACCACGGCCGCTACTCCATCGAGACGTTCAGCCACCGCAAGGCGGTCCTGAAGAAGCCGCTGAGCTGACCGGCGCGCGGTCTCGGAGAAGCCCGAGGGTCCGCCGAGCCGACCGCCCGAGGAGTCCACGCCAACCCGGCCGGAAAACGGCTGGGTTGAAGTGGTCTACACCCTTGACTGGTACAGACCAACGCGGTTGAGTGTGCCTCCACACCCCCCACCACGGCCGCCCCCACGCCGTGGCCGGTCCGTCCGGCACGCGCGCACAGGGCTCCGCTCCGTCCTGCCCTTGTACGGGAGCGGCCGTGCTCCGTCGAAGGAGGCAGACCTGTGTCGAGGCGCCGTATATCCGCCCTGGTGACCGTGTTCGCCCTCGCGGGAGCCGTGCCCGTGATCCTGCCCGCCACCCAGGCGTCCGCCGCCGCGTGTTCGAGCTACCCGGCCTGGTCGGCCGACGCGAACTACAACGCCGGCGACATCGTCCGCTACACCGACGGCAGGGCCTACCGGGCCGAGCACGCCAACCCGGGCTACGACCCGCTCATCAGCACGTGGTACTGGGAGCCGTACGCCTGCGACGGCGGCTCGGAGACTCCGGTCGGCGACTTCGTGGTGTCCGAGGCCCAGTTCAACCAGATGTTCCCGGGCAGAAACTCCTTCTACACCTACAGCGGTCTGACCGCCGCGCTCAGTGCCTACCCGGGCTTCGCCAACACCGGCAGCGACACCACCAAGAAGCAGGAGGCCGCGGCCTTCCTCGCCAACGTCAGCCACGAGACCGGCGGACTCGTGCACATCGTCGAGCAGAACACCGCCAACTACCCGCACTACTGCGACTGGGGCCAGTCCTACGGCTGCCCGGCCGGCCAGGCCGCCTACTACGGGCGCGGCCCGATCCAGCTCAGCTGGAACTTCAACTACAAGGCCGCGGGCGACGCGCTCGGTATCGACCTGCTGAACAACCCCTGGCTGGTGCAGAACGACGCGGCCGTCGCCTGGAAGACCGCCCTGTGGTACTGGAACACCCAGTCCGGGCCGGGCAGCATGACCGGGCACAACGCCATGGTCAACGGCGCCGGCTTCGGCCAGACGATCCGCTCCATCAACGGCTCCCTGGAGTGCGACGGCAAGAACCCCGCGCAGGTGCAGAGCCGCGTCTCCAAGTACCAGCAGTTCAGCCAGATCCTCGGCGTCTCACCGGGCGGCAACCTCTACTGCTGAGCCGTCCCCGGCGTGTGCGAGACTCCGCCGGTGACCTCGGAAACGATCACCGCGGAGTCCGCGGGCACCTGGAACCTCGGCGACCTGCCCGTCCGCCGCATCGGCTTCGGCGCGATGCGGCTGACGGGCAGCGCCGCCTTCCACCTCGGCACGCCGAGCGACCGCGAGCGCTCCCTGGCCGTACTGCGCCGGGCGGTCGAACTCGGCGTCAACCACATCGACACCGCCGCCTTCTACTTCTCCTCCCTGCGCTCCGCCAACGAGCTGATCAACAGCGCGCTGGCGCCGTACGCCGACGACCTGGTGATCGCCGCCAAGGTCGGCCCGTACCGCGACTGGTCGGGGGAGTGGGGCACCTCCGCCAGGCCCGAGGACCTGCGGGCCCACGTCGAGGAGAACCTCCGCCAACTCGGCCGGGACCACCTCGACGTCGTCTACCTGCGCCGCATGCGGCAGGACTCGATCGCCGAGCACTTCGGCGCCCTCGCCGAACTGCGCGAGGCGGGCCTCATCCGCCACCTCGGCATCTCCGACGTGGAGCCCCGGCACCTCGCCGAGGCCCAGGCCATCGCCCCCGTGGTCTCCGTCCAGAACCGCTACGGCCTCGGCTTCCACGACCCCACCACCGACGAACTCCTCGCCCTGTGCGGTGAGCAGGGCATCGCCTTCGTGCCGTTCTACGCCATCGCCGGCGAGGCCGGACCGCGGGGCGCCGGCGCCGCCCACGAGGACGAGGTCCGTACGGTGGCCAGGGCGCACGGCGCGAGCCCGGCGCAGGTGAGGATCGCCTGGACCCTGCACCAGGGCCCGGGCGTCCTGGCCATTCCCGGCACCGGCAACCCCGATCACCTCGCCGAGAACGTCGCAGCCGGCGCCCTCCGGCTCACCGAGGAGGACCTGTCGCGCCTCGACGGCGCCCGGACCGGCTGAGACGCCCGTACGGGCATGCGCGCGCTACGCGGTCCAGGCGCCGTCCCGCATGATGTGCCGCTGCTTCAGCTCGCGCTGCTCGTGCCACGCCTGCACCGCGAGCGGGCGCACCCGGAACCAGGCGTACGACGCGCTGTCCTCGCGCGGGTCCCAGCCGGTCTTCGCGAGGAACGCCCCGGCCGCCGCGGACGGCACCTCCCGCAGGCCGAACGTCTCCACCTCGCCGTCGATCAGCACGACGTCCCGGGTGTGCCCGAACGCCAGCCGGGCCCGGCCGCCGTCCCGCAGGTTGCGGCCGGTCGGGTTGGTGAGCCGGGTGCACAGCCAGACCGACTCCCCGTGCCACACGAACCACAGCGGGACCATGCAGGGCAGGCCCTCGGCGTCCGCCGTGGCCACCCAGATGTCCATCTCCCCTTCCAGCCGGTCCAGCACGTCATGCTTGCGCTGCCGGGGCTCGCGCGGTGGTGCGGTGATCTTCATGGCCGTGACGGTAGTGGACGGGCCGCGCCCCGCGCCTCGGGCCCGAGACGTAGGACCGGAGACTGGCGCCGCGGTGCGTTTTACGTATAACCTCTCCCGTCAATCGCCCGTCCCCGAAAGGCCCCGATGAGACGCATCGCCCTGGTCACCCTCGTCGTCGACGACTACGACGAGGCGATCCGCTTCTACACCGAGGCCCTCGGTTTCCGCCTCGCCGAGGACACGCCCCGGCCCGACGGCTCCCGCTGGGTCGTCGTCGAACCCGGCGGCGCGGCGGGCGCGGGGCAGGGCACCGCCCTGCTGCTGGCCCGCGCCAAGGGGGAGGCCCAGCGTTCCCGGGTCGGCGACCAGACGGGCGGGCGCGTCGGCTTCTTCCTGTACACCGACGACTTCGCCCGCGACCACGCCCGCATGGCGGCCGCGGGCGTGACCTTCCTGGAGGAGCCCCGGCACGAGCCCTACGGCTCGGTCGCCGTCTTCCAGGACCTGTACGGCAACCGCTGGGACCTGCTCCAGCCCGCCGACTCCTGACCTGACCGGCACACCTGCCCGGCAGCCTTGCCCAGCATCCCCGCTCAACGACCCGCCGAGGAACGACCGCACATGTCATCTACGCGCATAGACACCGGGACCCGCACAGACACCGGGACCCGCATGGACACCGAGACCCTCCGCCGCCTCCCCAAGGCGGTGCTGCACGACCACCTCGACGGCGGCCTGCGCCCCGCGACCGTCGTGGAGCTGGCCGGGGCCGTCGGCCACATCCTGCCCACCACCGACCCCGACGAGCTGGCCGCCTGGTACTACGAGGCCGCCAACTCCGGCGACCTGGTGCGCTACATCGCCACCTTCGAGCACACCCTCGCCGTGATGCAGACCCGCGAGGGCCTGCTGCGCACCGCCGAGGAGTACGTCCTCGACCTCGCCGCCGACGGCGTCGTCTACGGCGAGGTCCGCTACGCCCCCGAGCTGATGACCAGCGGCGGACTGACCCTCGCCGAGGTCGTCGAGACCGTCCAGGAGGGTCTGGCCGCCGGCATGGCCAAGGCGGCGGCAGCGGGCACCCCGGTGCGCGTCGGCACCCTGCTGTGCGGGATGCGGATGTTCGACCGCACCCGCGAGACCGCCGACCTCGCGGCCGCCTTCCGGGACGCCGGTGTCGTCGGCTTCGACATCGCGGGCGCCGAGGACGGCTTCCCGCCCGCCGACCACCTCGACGCCTTCGAGTACCTGCGCCGGGAGAACGTGCCCTTCACCATCCACGCCGGCGAGGCGCACGGCCTGCCCAGCATCCACCAGGCGCTCCAGGTGTGCGGCGCCCAGCGCATCGGCCACGGCGTGCGCATCACGGACGACATCCCGGACCTCGCCGCCGGCAAGCTCGGCCGCCTCGCCGGCTGGATCCGCGACCGCCGGATCGCCCTGGAGATGTGCCCGACCTCCAACCTCCAGACCGGCGCCGCCACCTCGATCGCCGAGCACCCCATCACCGCGCTCAAGGACCTCGGCTTCCGCGTCACCCTCAACACCGACAACCGGCTCGTCTCCGGCACGACGATGACCCGTGAGATGTCCCTGCTGGTCGAGCAGGCGGGCTGGACGGCCGAGGACCTGCGCACGGTCACGGTGAACGCGGTGAAGAGCGCCTTCATCCCCTTCGACGAGCGCCGGGCCCTGATCGAGGACGTCGTCCTGCCGGGCTACGAAGCGGCGCTCTGAACGAGCCCGCGCGCATAGGCGGCCTGTCCGACGTGCTGGAGATCGTCGGACAGGACGCTCACCAGCCGCGCGCCGAGCGTGACCGGCGGGTCCCAGTTCTCGTCCACGATCCGCTCCAGGTCCTTGGCGGCCAGGGAGCGCAGGGCGCCGAGCGTCTGCTCGTGCACGGCGTCGTAGTAGCCGGTCAGCAGGCCGGCCGAGTCGACCCGTACCTTCGCGACCTCCGCGGAGCTGTGGCCGTATCCGGTGTCGTGGCGGGGCAGCCCGAGGCCGAAGCGTTTCTCCCACTCGCCGCTCAGCCACACCTGGTCGAGCCCGAAGGCGTCCGCGACGTGGTCGTCCTGGACGCGGGTGAGGTGCCAGACGAGCCAGGCGACGGAGTTGGCGTCGTCGGCGGGACGGGCGTTCAGGCCGTCGGGGTCCAGGCCCTCGACGGCGGCGTGGACTTCTTCCTGGATGCGGCCGTAGCCCTCGATGAGGATGTCCTTCGCATGCATACGTCCACCATCGCGCAGTCCGCGCTCACCCGCTCCCCGTTTCCAGCAGTCCCATCAACGCCCGCGCGGCCGGGCTGGTGGCCTCGGCCGGTGGCAGCAGCGCGATGGTCTCGTACGCCGTCTCGGGGGAGTCCTTCAGCGGCAGCGAGGTGAGGGAGGCCCGCTTGTGCCGGAAGTGGCGCGGCACGACGGCGATGCCGAGGTTCTCGTCGAGCAGGTCGAGCAGCCCGTGCACGTCGTTCACCTCCAGCGCGACGGTCCGCCGTACGCCCGCCTCGGCGAAGGCGGTGTCGGTGACGCGGCGCGGGCCCCAGTCCGGGTGGAAGTCGACGAAGACCTCGTCGGCGAGATCGTGCGGCGTCAGCGCCGCGCCGTTCGCCGCGAGGCGGTGGTCGGGATGGCAGAGCACGGTCATCGGTTCGCCGGCCAGCGAGACCGAGCGCAGCTGGTCGGTGTCCGCCTGCGTCCGGTAGGCGAAGGCCAGGTCGAGCCGCCCGGCCGCGACCTCCTCCGCCAGCTCGCCCGAGCCCGCCTGCCGCAGCCGGATCTCCACGTCCGGATGCCGCCCGCGGAACGCGGCCAGCAGCCCCGCCACCGGCACCCCGGCGATGCACTGCTCGCTGCCCAGCGACAGCGTCCCGCGCAGCACGCCCTGCACCGCGGCGACCGCCTCGTGCGCCGACCGCACCTGGGCCAGGATCCGCTCGGCCTCGCCCAGCAGCGCCCGCCCCGCCTCCGTCAGCGTCACCCGGCGCGTCGTGCGCACGAACAGCGGCGCCCGCAGCTCCCGCTCCAGCGCCCGGATGGACGCCGACAGGCCGGACTGGGACACCATCAGCCGTTCCGCCGCGCGGGTGAAGTGCTGGTCCTCGGCGACCGCCACGAAGTGCTGGAGATGACGCAGTTCCATGACTGAGAAGCGTAGCCGCACAATTCCATCGGATTCTTCTGTTGGACCACTGCCCGCAGGTCACGACAGAGTGGGACACGGTTCCGCCCAAGCCCCGTACCCCGGGTGCCAACCCCTCTGGAGTCGCGTTGTACACCGCACACACCGACCGCTACGCGGACATGCCCTACCGGCGCACCGGACGCAGCGGCCTGAAGCTCCCCGCGCTCTCGCTCGGCCTGTGGCACAACTTCGGCCCGGACCGCCCCGTCGAGACCCAGCGCGCCATCCTGCGCCGCGCCTTCGACCTCGGCGTCACCCACTTCGACCTCGCCAACAACTACGGCCCGCCGCCCGGCTCCGCCGAGTCCGCGCTCGGCGAGGCGCTCAAGGCCGACTTCGCGCCGTACCGCGACGAGCTGGTCATCTCCACCAAGGCCGGCTACCTGATGTGGCCCGGCCCGTACGGCGAGTGGGGCTCGCGCAAGTACCTGCTGTCCTCCCTCGACCAGAGCCTGACCCGGATGGGCCTGGACTACGTCGACGTCTTCTACTCGCACCGCCCCGACCCGGAGACTCCCCTGGAGGAGACGATGGGCGCCCTGCACACGGCGGTGCGGCAGGGCAAGGCGCTGTACGTCGGTGTCTCCAACTACTCCCCGGAGCAGACCCGCGAGGCCGCCCGCATCCTCGCCGAGCTGGGCACCCCGCTGCTGATCCACCAGCCGCGCTACTCCATGCTCGACCGCCGCCCCGAGACCAGCGGCCTCCTGGACGCCCTCGACGAGCTGCAGGTCGGCTCCATCGCCTACTCCCCGCTGGAGCAGGGCCTGCTGAGCGGCCGCTACCTCGACGGCATCCCGGAGGACTCGCGCGCCGCGAGCGACAGCCCCTTCCTGAACTCCGACGCGGTCACCGGGGAACTGGTGGGCAAGCTGCGCGCCCTGGACGAGATCGCGAAGTCCCGCGGCCAGTCGCTGGCCCAGATGGCCCTGGCGTGGGTGCTGCGCGGGGGTCGCGTCACCTCCGCCCTGGTCGGCGCGAGCAGCCCGGGGCAGCTGGAGGACAGCGTGTCGGCCATCGGCAACCTGGACTTCGGTGCCGACGAACTGGCCCGCATCGACGAGATCGTCACGCGGTAGGACGCTCAGCCGAGCCGCTCCTGGAGCCGGACCGTGACCGTGTCGCCCTCCTCCTTGCCGATGGCCTTGCGGAGGGCGGCCTTCACCGGCAACTTGTGTGTGCCGTCGCCGAGCGCCATGAAGGAGCTGCGGAAGACCTCCCCGTCGATGGTGCCGCGGACCTTGACCAGTCCCCGGGTGCCGAAGAACTCGGCGGACTTCGGCCAGACCAGATACGTCCAGCCACCCTCGCTCGGGCTCTTGCGCAGCTCGGCGGTGAACTCCTCGTCGAGATCCCTCTGCATGGTCATGATGTTTCGCTCCCAGCGGTGTCGTCGGTTCGTTTCCCGGTAGACCCCTGGGAGCGACGGAACTCATCGCCGGCCGCGGGCGGTCACGCCCCGGCGGGCACCCGGTCGAGGAAGCCGAACACGGACCGGATCCGGTCCTCGCCGTCCAGCGTGACCACGTCGGACCCGGCCACGGGCGCCGATCCGTCGGCCTCGCTCACCAGTTCCCAGGAGAAGCGCGCCGTGTCGTGGTGCCCGTCCACGGCACCGGACAGCCGGAAGGCGAAGCCCGGGAACTGCTCGTGCGCCGTCGCGATCACGGCCGCGATCTGCTCGTGGCCACGGACGTCGGCCAGGGGATCGGTGTAGCCGCCGTCATTGGTCCAGGCCGCGGCGACCGCCTTGGCCAGGGCGTCCGGCCCGGCGTTCCAGGCCTCGAAGTAGCGGGCGACGGCATCCTCGTAACGGCGGGTGGGTGCAGACATGTCGATCAGCCTCCATCGTGGTGGTACGCGCAGGTCAGGAACCGGATGCCGGTCGCGGCGACCCGGTACCGCAACGATGCCCGCGCCCGTCCGCGCCGTCGATTACCCCGGGGGTCATGCGGGCGCGCTCCCGGGCCCCGGAAGAGGGCGCGCCCGGGTGATGAAGACGGGATCGCGCGCCGCGGCATTTCAGCCATCAAGTGCCGTGAATATGCCAGGAGACTGGCCGGAAATTCATGGTGACAGTGGTTCAGTAGTGAACATACTCACCTCTAGGGCGTCTCACACCATGCGACAACGCCCTCACGCACAGCACACGAGCCGCACGGACGCCATGCCCGGCCTGCAGGCGGGCTGGGCGACGGGGGGAGGGGAGCAGTGCACGACGAGTTCCTGTGCCATGTCACCGCCTACGGTGTCTGTGACGGTCGGCGCATCGGTGTACCCCTGGGAACCTACCGGGCCCCGACCCTCGCCCTCGCCCTGTGGTGGCTGCGCGACCGAGCGTCCTGGATCGCCGAACGGCTCGATCCGCAACCCGACACCCCCCACTTACCGCGCGGCGCCCTGACTCCGGTCGCCGACGACGCACCCGACGTGCCGCGCGTCATGCGCGCCTGGTGCGCCGACGACGTCCAACAGGAGCTGGTCGCCGACGAGTTGGCCGCGGGGCGCCTGGTGCGCATCGCCACCAGCGACGACACCACCGAGTACGAACTCATGGCCGAGTCCGTGGACGCCCTGCGCATGCAGCGGGCCTCCCCGCCCCTCGTCGTCCCCGTCGCCTGAGCCGCCTGAGCCGCCCGAGCCGCCCGAGCCGCCCGAGCGCCTTCCGACGGTGTCACCGGGACCGAGCAGGGGCCCCGCCGGCCCGCCGGCCCGCCCACCGCGCGAGCGACGCGCCGAGGAACCCGGTGACGAGCCCCCACGCCAGTGCGAGACCGACCGCACCCCACAGACGCGGCCGCAGGAACAACTGCCCGGACAGTCCACCGCCCAGGTCGCCGATGCCGAGCACCGACAGGCCGTAGTGCGCGGAGAGCCGGCCGACGAGCCCGATCATGAGAACCGTCAGCGCCAGCGCCACGGCCATGTGCACGGCGTGCAGCCAGGCCGGCATCCGGTCCGGGGAGCGGGACGCGAGCAGGAACCCGGCCGCCAGGAGCAGGACCGCCGCGACGACCACGAGCCACCACATCCGCCCGTCGTGCTCGGCGAGCGTGCCCACGTTCAGCGTCGATACGTCCGGCCCGCGCAGCACCTCGTCGAGCACGTGCGGCATCGGCAGCCCGAACGGTCCCTCCACGCGCCCGTCCCAGGTGGCACCGAGGCCGATCGTGAGCGCGAGCCACGCCAGGTTCGGCAGACCGAGCAGCAGTACGGCGAAGGTGTCCGCGGGGTGCCCCCGCGTCCCCGCGACGACCAGCCCGACGACGACGCCGACGACGACGTACGCGAGCAGCAACGCGACCATCGCGTACGCCGCCGGCCGCACCGACGTCTGCAGGCGCAGCAGCCGCCCGGGCAACGGGGCCCCGCGCGACACCAGCAGAGCCAGCACGAGCACCCCCGCGAGCCACAGCAGCCCGAAGAGGACGGTCAGCGGCACGTCCGTGGTGAAGCCGACCGTCGGAGTGACGCCGAACAGGTCGCCTAGGTCGTTCAGGACGCCTTCGCCGAGGGAGACCTCGAAGGTCTGGCGGGCGGCGAAGGCCAGCCCGAGGAGGGCGAGCAGCCACAGCACGGCGATCCGTCCGGCCCACCCGGCCAGCTCCGGGGCGCCGGCGACGGCCCGGTGGCGCAGCGGCCGCAGGAAGCCCCGGGCGATCACCAGGGCGCCGGTCAGCGTGACCGACAGCGGGAGCACGGTCAGCCCCGCGTCGGTGTCGGCGAACCCCCCGGCATCACCGGACACCTCCAGCGCGCCGCCCACGGCGGTGACGACGGTCGCCGTGACGACCCGGGGGAAGGCGTTGTCGGGCAGGTCCGTGGCCCCGGCCGCCCACAGCCCGAGCGCGGCCACGGCACCCATGGCGACCAGCCCGGCCAGCACCGTGACCAGTGCCTGGATCCAGCCGTGACGGGCGGCTGTCCGGCCGGGAGGGCCGGAGGGGGTTCGCGAACTCACGCTGCCACGCTATGCAGCACCCACCGGACGCGCCCGCCGACAGGGCCGTCCGCGTCGGCAGGCGTTCGGGGGAGCGGGGCCGGAGGGCGTGCGGGTCGGCGCCGGGTCGCTCGGCCGGGGTCGGGGCGTTCGGCCGGTGCTCGCGATGGACCTACCCGTCAGCCCGCCCGGACGACGAGGGCGTGGTCGCCCAGCCCCAGCAGGCGGTCGGCCGACACCTCGCCCCGGGTGGTGAAGACCGCGAGGAGACGGCCGGTCTCCGGATCGAACGCCACGTCCAGGACCGTGCCGTGCTCGGCGCCCGCCTCGGTCAGGACCCGGCGGCCCAGCAGGTCGTGGCGGGGCGGGGCGGTGTCCGGCGCGGCGGTGGAACGGACCCGGACGGCGCCCGGGCCGACCGCGTGCACGGCGTCCCACGGCAGCACGGTCTCCCTGCGCAGACGGCTGCCGCGAAGCCGCACATGGCTCACCGCGCGGGACGCGATGTCGACGGTCAGGGACGTCACGGTGCCGAGCGGCCCGGCCTCGGCCGGCGGCACCACCGGGAGACCCCGCACCTCCGTGAACAGCATCACGGCAGCGAGCCCTTCCAGTACCCGGGCACGCCGCCGACCAGGGAGGTGAAGCCCGGCAGGTCGTCCGCGACATGCCGTACCGCGTCCCCGGGCAGGACGAGGGCCCGGCCGGCGACCGTGAGCGTCTCGCCGCGCGGCACGTACACCCGGCGCCGGTGCCGGGTCGGCCCCGGCAGGAACCCCCTGCTCGCCGCCACCCGGAAGCCGACGACCCGTCCGCCGGTGCCGCCCTCCACCACGACGTCGAGCACCGTACCGATCTCGGCCCCCGTCTCCGTCACCACCCTCGCCCCCAGCAACCGGGCCTGCAGGGTCTGCTGGTGCACCATCATGGCCGTGGCGCTCACCAGTCCCCGCCGGTCGCGGATCATCACCGCGTCATGGCCCAGCGCGTGCACGGCCGGCCAGGGCAGACCCTCCTTCATCGGGCCGGACAGCAGACCCCGCCCGGTCAGGGTGAAACCGGTGATCCGGCTCGCGGCGGCGTCGCATACGGTGTCCTTGACGTGGGCGACGGCATCGCCGCCGAGGGTGACCACCGGCCGGGTGGTGAGGCTTCGCGCGGTCATCAGTTCGTTCATCGCACACCCTTCCCGCACCCTCGGGTTCCCCGCGCCACTGTGACGATGCCCGCACTACGAAGACACGGGGACTGCGCGGCCCGACTCGGGGTACGAGGACAGGTGCAGCAGCGTCCGGCCAGTCCGGCTTCCGAGAGAGAAACGCATGACCGAGTACCTGGACGGGGCAGTGATACCGACTGGTTTCGACGTACCCGTTGAACCGCTGAGGCGGGCGGCACACTACTCCGGTGAGCCGGGATGTATAGCGGAGGCACGTTCCTTCGCCTCGCTCTTCCTCGATCAGCTGAGGACCGAGTGGTGCGCGACGATCGGCCCGCGCGCCGACGGCGCGGTGCTGCTGGTGGTGAGCGAGCTGATCACCAACGCCGACCGCCACAGCAAGGGGCCGTACATCCTGGAGCTGGAGGGGACGGGCACCTCGATGGCGGTGACCGTCTACGACAGCAGCGGCGCGGTGCCCCAGCGCTTCCCTCGCGACCCCGAGCGCGTCGGCCGGCACGGTCTGGAGATCGTCCACGCCCTGGCGGAAGCGGTCGTCGTCGAACGCGTGCCGGTCGGCAAGCGGGTGCGCGCCGTGATGCCCCTCACCGAATCGTGAACGTGCCGCCCCGCGGCTGAGTCCGGGGCGGCACGTTCACGTCTTCGCGTCCTCCGCGTCCTCGTCAGGCGCAGCCCAGCTCGCCCAGCATGCCCTCGCGCAGCCGGGTGATGATCCGCTTGATCAGCCGGGACACGTGCATCTGCGAGCAGCCGAGCTGTTCGCCGATCTCCGCCTGGGTGGCCTCCTCCACGAACCGCATGTGGATGATCTGCCGGTCGCGCTCGCTGAGCTCGGCCATCAGCGGGGCGAGGGAGTGGAAGTCCTCGACGAGCCGCAGCCCGTCCTCTTCCATACCGATGAAGTCGGCCAGTACCGACTCGCCGTTCTCGGGCCCGTCCCCGGTCAGCGCGGCGTCCAGCGAGGACGAGTTGTAGCCGTTGGACGCGATCTGGCCTTCGACGACCTCGTTCTCGCTGATGTTCATCAGCGTGGCGAGTTCGGCGACGGTGGGCTCGCGGTCCAGACGGGAGGAGAGCTCCTCCCGGGCCTTGGCCAGTTCCACGCGCAGCTCCTGGAGGCGCCGCGGTACGTGCACCGCCCAGGTGGTGTCACGGAAGAAGCGCTTGATCTCGCCCACGATGTACGGCAGCGCGAAGGAGGTGAACTCGACCTCGCGCGCCAGCTCGAACCGGTCGATGGCCTTGATCAGGCCGATCATGCCGGTCTGAACGATGTCCTCCATGTCGTCCCCGCGACCGCGGAAGCGGCCTGCGGCGAACCGCACGAGTGACATGTTCATCTCGATCAGGGTGTTGCGCGCGTACTGGTACTCGTGCGTGCCCTCTTCGAGTTCCGTCAGGCGCTGGAAGAACTGGCGGGACAGCTGCCGCGCGTCACGCGGCGCCACGGTGCGGGGGTCCACGACACCCGGCAGTGATCCCTCGCCCGTCCTGCTCCCGGTGGCCTTTTCGACAACCTGCGCTTCCGGCCGGATCACGGCGGTCTCCATTACCTCTCCCACGAAAGTCACGGTTCGACGTCTCCCTAGGTCTTCCCGCTTGCGGGTACCCGGGGCGCGGCGACACATGCCTCCCGTGTTCACGGGTGGCGAATAATCGGTGCCGCTGCGTCATCGCGGGGTCTGTGTCCCTCATCAGGGTAGTCCCGTGCGCGGCGACCGGCACCCGGTGGTTCCCTCCGGTTTCCCTCTGGGCGGAACGCCGGCCCCTTCCGTCGCGCGGCGGGACTCCTAGGCTGAGGAGGTGACCAGCCACGTGCCGAACGAAGCCCGCGTCATTCCCCTGCGCCCGCAGTCGCGCTCCCAGTCGCGCCCGCAGCCCGCGCGCCCGGGAGACCGCCCCGCCGCCCCGCCGGTTTCCCCGGAGCGGAGGTCGCCCACCATCAGAGAGCCCCTCTGGCGCGATCTGGTCGGCGACGTCCTGCGGCGCGAACGCCTCGCCCAGGAGCGCACGCTGAAGGAGGTGGCGGAGGCCGCCCGGATCTCCATGCCGTACCTGTCGGAGGTCGAGCGCGGCCGCAAGGAGGCGTCGTCGGAGGTGCTGGCCGCCGCCGCGGGCGCCCTCGGGCTGGGGCTGGGCGACCTGCTGGCGCGGACCCAGGGAGAACTGGTGCGCCTCACCTCCCGGCGCACCGGCGCCGGCCGGGGGCACGGTACGTCCGGTGCCCGCTACGACGGGATGTGCCTGGCCGCCTGACCGCCCGCACGGGCCGGCGTCTCGCGGACGGCGAGGCACCGGCCCGGCGTCTCACACGCGCAGCAGGCGCCGGCTGAGGACCTCGTCGGCCAGCCCGTAGGCCACGGCCTCCTCGGCGGTGAACACCTTGTCGCGGTCCATGTCCGCGCGCAGTGTCGCCACGTCGTGGTGCGTGTGGCGGGCCAGCACCTCCTCCACCTGGGAGCGGATCCGCACCATCTCCTTGGCCTGCAGCGCCAGATCGGAGACCGTGCCCTGCCGTCCGCCGCTGGCCGGCTGACCGAGCAGCACCCGCGCGTGTTCCAGCACGAACCGCCGCCCGGGGTCCCCGCCGGCCAGCAGCACGGCCGCCGTGGAGGCCGCCTGCCCGACGCAGAACGTCGAGATCGGCGCCTGCACGAACGTCATCGTGTCGTAGATCGCCATCAGCGACGTGAACGAGCCGCCGGGGGAGTTGATGTAGACCGCGATCTCGCTCTCCGGAGCCGACGACTCCAGATGGAGGAGTTGCGCGATGACGACGTTCGCCACGCCGTCGTCGATCTCGGTGCCCAGGAAGATGATCCGCTCCGACAGCAGCCGACTGAACACGTCGTAGGACCGCTCGCCCTGCGGGGTCCGCTCGACGACGTTCGGAATCGTGTAGCTCCCCATGTCACAGCCCCATCCGTCGCCTGGTGGCGGCCGGGCGCACGTCCGCGAGGGACTGGACGACCTGGTCCACCATTCCGTACTCCCTGGCCTCCTCGGCCGTGAACCAGCGGTCGCGGTCGCCGTCCCGGGAGATGGTCTCCGGGCTCTGACCGGTGTGCTCGGCGGTGATCCGCTCGATGGTCCGCTTGGTGAACTCCAGGTTGTCGGCCTGGATCTCGATGTCGGCGGTGGTGCCGCCGATGCCCGCCGACGGCTGGTGCATCATGACCCGGGCGTTCGGCAGGGCGTAGCGCTTGCCCGCCGCGCCGACGCTCAGCAGGAACTGCCCCATGCTGGCGGCGAAGCCCATGGCGAGTGTCGAGACGTCGTTGGGGATCAGCCGCATCGTGTCGTAGATGGCGAGCCCCGCGTGCACGGAGCCGCCGGGGCTGTTGATGTACAGGCTGATGTCGGTGCGCGGGTCCTCCGCGGACAGGATCAGCAACTGGGCGCAGATCCGGTTCGCGGAGACCTCGTCGACCTGCGTGCCCAGCAGCACGATCCGCTGCGCGAGCAACTGCTCGGCCAGATGGTCGTCGAACCGGGTCGCAGGGGTGTCGCCCTCCTGGGCCCGGGGCGGCACGGCCGGGGCCGGGCCGGCGATGAGTGGAGACATCGGCGCTCCTTGTCGAGTCGTCGGGAGTTCCGGTGGGGAGTGGTACGCGGCCGGTGGCGCCGCGGTTCCTCCACTCTCGGCCCGCCGCGGACTCCGGCGGGGCCTTCTCTGCCCGCGGCAGATTCGCCACGAGCAGAGCGCTCGGCTCCCGTGGCAGAACCGTCCGCATCGGATTCCGTACGACCGATGAGTTCTCCGGCTGCCGCCGGTCGACAGTGGTGACCGTGTTCGACGCGCAGGAGGTACTCATGAGCACCGACGGATTCACCACGTGTCTCTGGTTCGACGGCCAGGCGGAGGAGGCCGCCCACTTCTACGTCTCCCTCTTCAAGGACTCCGGCATCGGCGCCGTCACCCGCTACCCCGCGGGAGGGCACCAGCCCACCGGCACCGTGCTCACCGTCGACTTCACGGCCAACGGCCAGAGGTTCGTCGCCCTCAACGGAGGCCCGGAGTTCAAGTTCAACGAGGCGATCTCCTTCCAGATCACCTGTGAGAACCAGGAAGAGGTCGACCACTACTGGACCAGGCTCACCGAGGGCGGCGGCGAGGAGGGCCCCTGCGGGTGGGTCAAGGACAGGTTCGGTGTGTCCTGGCAGGTCGTCCCGAGCAGGCTCGAGGAGATGTTCCGCGACCCGGACCCCGTGAAGGCGGGGCGCGCCAACAAGGCCATGATGTCGATGCGCAAGCTCGACATCGCCGCGCTGGAGAAGGCGTACGCCGGCGAGTGAACAGCCGCCGGCGCGCGGGCGGGGGTGGGGATGACTAGCGTGAGGAATCGGACCGTCCGCACCACCCTCACCCCCTGTCCATCCCCATCATCCGGACCACCCGCCGGACCATTCATCCCTACGGGAGGCGGCAGTCATGGCCGTGCAACCTGAAGGAACCCCCTGCTGGGCCGATGCCATGTTCGGTGACGTCGAGGCAGCCAAGAGCTTCTACGGCGACGTCCTCGGCTGGACCTTCGGCGAGTCGTCGTCGGAGCACGGCAACTACACCCAGTGTTACGCGAACGGCAAGGCGGTCGCCGCCGTGGTCCCGCCCATGTCCGGTCAGGAGGGCCACTCGCAGTGGTGCCTCTACTTCGCGTCCCCCGACGCCGCGGCGACCGCCTCCCGGGTGCGCGAGGCGGGCGGTGAGGTGCTGATGGAGCCCATGCGGGTCGGCGACTTCGGCACCATGTGCCTGGCCCGGGATCCGGGCGGCGTCGTGTTCGGCATCTGGCAGGGCGGCACCCACGAGGGGTTCGAGGCGGTGGCCGAGCCCGGCGCGTACTGCTGGGCCGAGGTCTTCACCCGCGAACCCGGGAAGTCGGACGCCTTCTTCCCCGCGGTCTTCTCCTACACGGCGAAGCAGATGGAGGACGACGGGGTGGACTTCCGCCTCTTCGACGTGGGCGACGACACCGTGCTCGGCCGCATGGCCATGACGGACGACATCCCGTCCGAGGTGCCGCCGTACATCAACGTCTACTTCACCGTCGCCGACTGCGACGAGGCCGTGGCCCGCGCCACCGAGCTGGGCGGGACCCTGTGGTTCGGGCCGATGAGCAGCCCCTTCGGCCGGTTCGCGACCCTGAGCGACCCACAGGGCGCCTATTTCTCGGTGCTCGACATCACGAGGACCGAGGGAGAGATGCCGAAGATCACGGACGTCCCCTGACCCCGCCCCGGCACCCCGTCGAGCCATGGCATGATCGGGCGCATGCGTGAACGTGTTGTGGCCGCGTGCGACGGGGCTTCGAAGGGAAACCCGGGTCCGGCCGGCTGGGCCTGGGTGGTCGCCGACGCGTCGGAGACCCCCGTCCGCTGGGAAGCGGGGCCGCTCGGCAAGGCCACCAACAACATCGCCGAACTCACGGCGCTGGAGCGCCTGCTGGCGTCGACCGACCCCGAGGTACCGCTCGAGGTCCGCATGGACTCGCAGTACGCCATGAAGGCCGTCACCACCTGGCTGCCCGGCTGGAAGCGCAACGGCTGGAAGACGGCCGCCGGCAAGCCGGTCGCCAACCAGGAGCTGGTCGTACGCATCGACGAGCTGCTCGTCGGCCGCTCGGTCGAGTTCCGCTACGTGCCCGCCCACCAGGTCGACGGCGACCGGCTCAACGACTTCGCCGACCGCGCCGCCAGTCAGGCCGCCGTCGTCCAGGAGCCCGCGGGCAGCGGCCTCGGCTCGCCGGAGCCGCCGCCCGCACCGGACGTCCCGGCGGCGAGGAAGGCACCGCGCCGAGGGCCCGGCACGGCCCGCAAGGGCGGCGGTGCCTCGGCGCGCACCATCAAGGCCAAGTTCCCCGGACGCTGCCTGTGCGGCCGTTCCTACGCGGCCGGGGAGTCCATCGCCAAGAACGACCAGGGCTGGGGCCACCCGGAGTGCCGCACGGCGGCGGCCGGATAGGGCCGGCCCCTGGCCGGGCGGGTCTTACGATCATCAACCCCTTTCGTTGCTACTCTAAGTAGTCATCTGACTGCTACGAGTGCGTTCCAGGGGTGAATGTGAAGGTCGCCTGTGTCGGTGGCGGGCCCGCCGGCCTGTATCTGTCGATCCTGCTGAAACGGCAGGACCCCTCCCACGACGTCACCGTGTACGAACGCGACCCGGAGGGCTCCACCTACGGCTGGGGCGTGACCTACTGGCGCGGACTGCTCGACCGGCTCCACGAGCACGACCCCGAGTCCGCGCGCGCCGTCGAGGAGCACTCCGTGCGCTGGCGGGACGGCGTCGCCCACGTGGGCGAACGGACCGCCCGCCACCGGGGCGACGAGGGCTTCGGCATCGGCCGTCACCGACTCCTGGAGATCCTCGCCGCCCGCGCCCGCTCCCTCGGCGTGCGCCTGGAGTTCGAGTGCGAGATCACCGCCGCCGACCTGCCCGCCGCCGATCTCGTCGTGGCGGCCGACGGGGTGGGCAGCGCCCTGCGCGCCCGGCACGCCGGTCACTTCGGCACCGAGATCCGGGCCGGGCGCAACCACTACGTCTGGCTCGGCACCACCAAGATCTTCGACGCCTTCACCTTCGCCTTCACCGAGACCGAGCACGGCTGGATCTGGGCGTACGGCTACGGCTTCGGTCCCGAGGGCAGTACCTGCGTCGTCGAATGCGCGCCCGAGACCTGGACCGGTCTGGGCCTGGACCGGGCCGACGAGGGTGAGGGGCTGGTCCTGCTGGAGAAACTCTTCGCCGACGTCCTGGACGGCCACCCGCTCACCGGTCGGTCCGGGGCCGGCGCCGGTGCCCAGTGGGCGACCTTCCGCACCCTCACCAACCGCACCTGGTCCCGGGGCAACCTGGTCCTGCTCGGCGACGCGGCCCACACCACGCACTACTCCATCGGCGCCGGTACCACGCTCGCCCTGGAGGACGCCATGGCCCTGTCCGCCGCACTGCGCGAGCGGGGGACCCTCCAGGACGCCCTCGCCCACTACGAGCGGGAACGCAGGGCGGCCCTGCTGCCGTCGCAGAGCGCGGCCCGCTTCAGCGCCCAGTGGTACGAGAACCTGCCCCGCTACATCCACCTGCCGCCGGAGCGGATGTTCGCCCTCCTCGGCCAGCGCCACTCGCCCCTGCTGCCGTACGTCCCGCCCCGGCTGTACTACCGGCTCGACCGGGCGGCCGGGCGACTGGAGGGGCTGCGCCGGCTCAAGCGCTGGCTGGGACCGAGGCTCGCGCGGACGCTCCAGGCACGCCGGCCGGCCACTCGCGGCCGAAGGAGCGCGCAGGGCCGTCCCGACGCGGTGCGGGATCACTCCGGATGACAGACTGACGGCATGGACGAGCGGACATTCGACAGGTCGAACCAGCACGCCTCGGTGGTCGGCCTCGGCACCTGGCAACTCGGCGCCGACTGGGGAGACGTCGACGACAAGGAAGCCCTCACGGTGCTGGAGGCGGCGGCCGAGTCGGGGGTCACCTTCTTCGACACGGCGGACGTCTACGGCGACGGCCGCAGCGAGGAGACCATCGCCACCTTCCTGCGCGGCAGGCCCGACCTGCACGTGCTGGTCGCCACCAAGATGGGCCGCCGGGTCGAGCAGATCCCGCAGAACTACGTACTCGACAACTTCCGGGAGTGGAACGACCGCTCCCGCCGCAACCTCGGCGTCGACGTCGTCGACCTGGTGCAGCTGCACTGCCCGCCGACCCTCGTCTACTCCAGCGACGAGGTGTTCGACGCCCTGGACACCCTGGTCGCGGAGGAGCGCATCGCCTCCTACGGCGTCAGCGTGGAGACCTGCGAGGAGGCGCTCACCGCGATCGCCCGGCCCAACGTGGCGAGCGTGCAGATCATCCTCAACCCGTTCCGTATGAAGCCCCTGCGCGAGGTCCTTCCGGCGGCCCGGGAGGCGGGCGTCGGCATCATCGCCCGGGTGCCGCTGGCCTCCGGGCTGCTGTCCGGCAAGTACACCCGGGACACGGTCTTCGCCGCCAACGACCACCGCAACTTCAACCGGCACGGCGAGGCCTTCGACCAGGGCGAGACCTTCTCCGGCGTCGACTTCACCACGGGCGTGGAGGCCGCGGCCGAGTTCGCCGCGCTCGCCCCCGAGGGTTACACCCCGGCCCAGCTGGCGCTGCGCTGGATCATCCAGCAGCCCGGTGTGACCACCGTGATCCCTGGCGCCCGCTCGCCCGAGCAGGCCCGGGCCAACACGGAGGCCGCCCGGCTGCCGGAGCTGTCCGGGGAGACGCTCGACGCGATCCGCGACCTCTACGACCGTCGGATCAAGGAGCAGGTCGAGGGCCGCTGGTAGGCGGTACCGGTACGCGCGTCCCTCACGGCACCAGGAGCAGCTCGCGCTCCCGCTCCTGGTCGCCGGAGGCCGCTCCCTCGTTCCGCGTGGTGAAGGCGCGGGACAGCGTCTCGCCGGCCGCCTCGACGGCCTGCGGCGTGCCCTGAACGGTGACCGTCACCGGCGCGGACAGCGGCGAACCCGCCTCCCGCGGTGCCGAGGCCGCCTCCGGAGCGGCCGGCGAGTCGAAGGTCGCCGTGCGCACGGTCGCCTGTTCGTCGGCCGGGAGGCCGTCGGGTGCGCCGAAGACGCCCTCCAGCGCCCGGACGATCGCCCGCGCGTCGTCGATGCCGCCACCGCTGAGCGTCACGGTGAGCTGAGTGTCGGACATCCTTCGCCTTCCTCCTGGCCTGCGTCGGTCCCGCCCCGTGTAACCGTCCGCCGACCCCTCAAACCGGATGCCGCCGCCCCGACACGGCGCCTGACCGTGGGGAACCCGGGAAGAGGGAAGGGAACGCAGGCCGCGGTAACCGGGAGGAACAGTGACGGAAATGGACACGGCAGCGAACTCGGAGCGACGCAGGGGGCGCGACGAGACCGAGGAGGAGCGGGCGGACCGGATGTGGACGGACCTGATCCAGGAAGTCCGCGTCGCGCAGATGGGTGTGCAGATCCTGTTCGCCTTCCTGCTGACCGTCGTGTTCACCCCGAAGTACGACGACCTCTCGGACACGAACCAGACGATCTACCTGGTGACGGTGGTCCTGGGCGCCGTGACGACCGGTGCCCTCATCGGCCCGGTGTCCCTGCACCGCATAGTCTCCGGACGGCGAGTGAAACCCCAGGCCGTACGGTTGGCCTCCCGGCTGACCCTGCTCGGCCTGGTGCTGCTGCTCGCCACGATGACGTCCTCGCTCCTGCTGATCCTGCGCGTCGCGACCGACGACGGCTTCGTGCCGTACCTGGTCACCGGCGTGGTGATCTGGTACCTGGTGTGCTGGTTCGGGATACCCCTGTGGACCCGGCATCGCCACACCTCGCGCTGAGGCCGGTCAGCCCTCGGCCATGAGCTCCGCGAGGAAGTCGTCGACGCGGACCTCCTCCTCGCCCGGCCGGACCACGGTGTGGGTCTCGCGCAGGAAGGCCTCCACGGCCGCGGCCCACACGAACACCACGGCGTGGTGGCGTTCCCCGTCGGGCCGGGCGTCGCCCAGCAGTTCGATGCGCAGCTCGTCCCACAGGCCCCGCGACTCGGGGCGCAGCCGGACGTCGCCCACGCCGACCGGGCGGGTGAGGCCCTCACCCACCATCTCCCGGTCCAGCGTCCACCGGGCGAGCACACGGCCGTCATGGCTGAACACCACGGTGAGCGCGAAGGGGTCCGCGGCCTCGTAGGCGAAGTGGGCGAGCACGGGGAAGCGGTCGGCGTCGCCCGCCTGGAGCTGCACCACCAGAGTCTTGTGCACGAGGGAGTTCACGACGGGGGCCTCCAGGGGGACGGACGTAGAGCCCTCTAGTACCCCGCCCGCCCGCAAGATGCTCAGGCGGACGGGTGATTCGCCCGTGCCGGGTTTCACGAACGGGTTCAGGACCGGCCCAGTGCCTCGCGCAGCGCGGGCAGGAGGGTCTTCTCCGACCAGTCCAGGAAGGCGGGTTGCGACTCGCCGCCGATCTGCACCAGGGCGATCTCGGTGAATCCGGCCTCGGCGTAGGGGCGTACGGCCTCCACGAAGGCGTCCGGGTCGTCGCCGCAGGGGATCGACTCGGCGACGTCGTCCGGGGTCACGAACTGGGTGGCGGCATCGAACGAATCCGGGTGCGGGAGCTCCGAATTGACCTTCCAGCCGCTGCCGAACCAGCGGAACTGCGCGTGGGCGCGCTTGATCGCCGTGTCCCGGTCCGGGTCGTAGGACACCGGCAGCTGGCCCACGCGCGGCTTGCCCTCGCCGCCGTGCCGGTCGAAGGCCTCCAGCAGTTCCGGCTTCGGCTCGGTGGCGATCACCAGGTCGGCGTGCTCGCCCGCGAGCGCGCAGGAACGCTCACCGGAGACGGCGATCCCGATCGGCGGCGCGCTGTCCGGCAGATCCCACAGCCGGGCCGACTCCACGTCGAAGTGCGTGCCGCGATGGTTCACATGGCGGCCCTCGAACAGCGCCCGGATGATCTCCACGGCCTCCGTGAGCATCTCGTGCCGCACGTCCACGGACGGCCAGCCGCCGCCCACCACGTGCTCGTTGAGGTTCTCGCCCGAGCCGAGTCCCAGCCGGAACCGGCCCTCGGACAGCAACTGCAGCGTCGCCGCCTTCTGCGCCACCACCGCCGGGTGGTAGCGGAACGTCGGGCACGTCACGTAGGTCATCAGCGGGATGCGGGAGGTCGCCTGGGCGGCGGCGCCCAGCACGGCCCACGCGTAGGGCGAGTGCCCCTGCGAACGCAGCCACGGGAAGTAGTGGTCCGAGGTCACCGAGAAGTCGAACCCCACCTCCTCGGCCCGCACCAGATGGCCGACGAGCTCACGGGGGCCGGCCTGCTCGGTCATCATCGTGTATCCGATTCGCACCATAACGGGCGAGTCCCCGGCCAGGCGGAGCGAAAACGGAGGGAATCCGGAGGGAATCCGGAGGAGCAGGAGTCAGTCCGCGTCCTCCCGGAACGTCCCGAGGAAGGCGGTGAGCGCCTGCTCGTTCGCCGAGTCGTCCCAGTCGTCGGCCGGAGTCGTCCAGCGCAGCGAGAAGCTGCGTCCGCCGCCGAGGAGGAAGCCGCGGCCGAAGGTGCGCACCCGGGTGTCGTCGTCCCGGGCGACCCACTCCATGTCGGCCGCCTCGCGTCCCCGGTACGTGGTCGCGCGGATCTCGCCGATCCTGCGGTAGTCGCCCGACCGCTCCAGGCCGGGCTCGACGTCGTCGCGCCAGACCGCCACGGGATCCTCGCCCGCGCGCTCGCTGTAGGTGACCGCGAGGGTGCGCGGGTCGCCGGACGAGCCGAAGACGACCCGGTACGCCACGTCGGACACCCGCGAGGTGTCCAGCCGCCGCCAGTCCTCGGGGAGGGCGACGGAGAAGCCCTCCGGCGCGTCGTAGCGGCGGAACCCGGCCGGTACGGCGTCGCCCGGCTTCGTCGGTGCGGGAGTCGCGCTCGGCGGGGGAGCGGGGGAGGCGGGGGCGGTGCCGCCGGTGGGCGGTGAGGCGGGGGGCGAGGCGGAGGGCGAGGGGCGCTGCCCGGTGCCGGAGCCGGTGGCGGTGCCGGTGCCGGTGCCGCCGTCCGTGCCGGGCAGCCCGTGGGTGACGGCGAGGACGGCGACCGTGACCGTGACGACGGCCAGGGCGGTGCCCGCGAGCATCGTCCGCCGGCTCCATTCGCCGCTCACCTGCCGGGCCGCGGCGCACGCGCCCCGCAGCCGGGGGCGGGGGGCCTCGCGCACCGCGGCGTCGGGATCCTCCGTCAGCACCCGGACGAGGGCCTCGCGGACCACCGGCCGGGTCAGCCGCTCCCGCGAGTTCTTGCGCAGGAGTCCCTGCACGGCCTGGGTGAGCGGACCGGCGCGCACCGGGGTGCGCAGCGGCAGCCGGTCCACGCCCTTCAGCGTCGTCTCGGGCCGGCCCCGGTCACGGAACGGCGGACGGCCCTCGACCATCGTGTAGAGGATCGCGCCCAGCGTCCACAGATCGGCGGCGGGCCCGATCCGCTCGTCGCGGGCCTGCTCGGGCGAGGCGTACGAGGGCGCGGTGAGCCTCGGCGCGAGGGTGGCGCCGGCCAGTCCGAAGCCGGTGACGACGACGGAGCCCTCCTCGCGCACGAACACCTGCCCCGGGCTCAGCTCGCCGTGCGTGACACCGAGGTCGTGCGCCGCCTCCAGCACGTCCAGCAGTTCCAGGCCGATGCGGGCCGCCCGCACGTAGTTGAACGTGCCCTGCCGGTCCAGGAGTTCGGCGAGCGGTACGCCGCCGACCCATTCGGTCACCGTCCACAGGGCGCCGTCCGCCACGACCGCGTCGACCACGGCGGGGACCCGCCCGGGGCACAGCGACTGCATGGTCTCGCAGGTGCGGACCACCCGGCCGGGTGCCCTGCGGGCGGTCTCACCGGCCTGCTCCTCCGGGAGCCCGACCTGCGTGACCAGACACGGGCGGCCCGTCCCGGTGTCCTCCCCGGACCAGCAGACCCGGTTCGTCTCACGGTGGACGACCTCGAGCAGGCGGTACCGACCGGCGACCAACTCGTGTGTGGAGACGTGCGCCCTGCCCATGGCCATCCCTCGTTCGCACCGCTGGCTCTCAGCTTGCCCAGAGGTACGGCCGGCGAGCGGTGTCGCGTTCAACGAATGGGCGAGCCGGGCCATTTCTGACCCTTCTTCAAAATCGGCGAACACGTGCGCGACGGCGAATTCCGGAAAAGCGGCCGTGCGGGCGCGCACCGCCGCTGAACTGGGCAGCACCGTGCTCCCGTTCGGCCCCGCATTTCCACCCTCGGTGCGCGTGGCACCGGAAATACGGGGCCGACCTGCGGGTAACCCACGGTAAATGCGGATGTCGCGCGGGAAATCCGGGTCAGCGCAGCCCGAAGCGGTCCGCCCAGGCCGTCATGTCGGTGGTCGTGGCGTTGCCACCACACACCACCAGCCCGATACGGGCGCCGTCGCCCACCCGCTCCACCACGCGGCGGGCCGCGGGCACCAGACAGCCGGCGGCCGGCTCGGTCCACACCTTGCCGTGCTCGGCGAGAGCCAGCGAACCCTCGACGGCCTCCCGGTCCGGCACCACGAGCACCTCGCCGACCAGCGCCGACACATGGTCGTACGTGAGCTGTGAGACGGACGGGGCGCTGAGCGTGGTGACGATCGAGGACAGGGGCACGGCGAGCGGCCCGCCCGCCGCCAGCGCCCGCGACATGGCCTCGGCGCCCTCGGTCTCCACACCCCAGATCCGCACGTCCGGCCGCAGGGCCCGCAGCGCCGCCGCGACCCCCGCTATCAGGCCGCCGCCCCCGATGCTCACGATCACGTCGGTGAGCTCCCCGACGTCCTCGGCGAACTCCAGCCCGACGGTGCCCTGCCCGGCGATCACCACGGGGTCGTCGAAGGGGTGCACCAAAGTCAGGCCCTCTTCCCGCAGCCGGTTCACCAGAGCGAAGGCACTGTCCATGCCGTCGGTGAGCCGCACCAGCGCGCCCGCCTCCTCGGCGGTCTCCACGGAGCGGGTCGGTGCCGTGCGCGGCATGACCACGGTGGCCTTCACGTCGAGGGCGGCGGCCATGACCGCGACGGCGATGCCGTGGTTGCCGCCGCTGACCGCGACGACACCGGCGGCCCGCTCGGCCTCGGTCAGCGACAGCAGCTTCGCCGTCGCGCCGCGTGCCTTGAACGAGCCGGTGCGCTGGAGCAACTCCAGCTTCGCGGTGACCGGGACCCCGAGCAGCGCGGACAGCCCAGGGCTGGGCACGGTCGGCGTGCGTACGACATGTCCGGCGATCCGCTCGGCCGCGGCTTCGATCTCGGTGATCCCGATCAAGGCAGTCATCCTTCCGGTGCGGGCGGTGATCCGCGCCCCTTCGCACCCTTTCGCGCGCCGCGCCCAAGGTCAACACGTCGCCGAGGGCGCGGGTGAGCGGCGTCGCAGGTCACGGGCGCTCAGAGGTCGCGCCGCACCAGGAAGTCCAGCAGCGACCGCAGCTCCCGGGCCGTCTCCGCTCCCGGTGCCGCCTCGGCGAGTGCCGCCTCCGCCGCGCCGAGGCACCGGTGCGCCTCGGCCAGTGCCGCCGTACGACCGCCCGCCTCGTCGATCAGGGCGGCGGCCTCCTCGGGATCGGCGGCGTCGGACGCCAGCAGCGCGGCCAGCCGCCGCGCGGCCGGAAGGGGGGCGTCGAGCGCCGCCAGCACCGGGAAGGTCTTCTTCCGCTCCCGCAGGTCGCCGTGCACGGGCTTGCCGGTGACGGCCGGGTCGCCCCAGACGCCCAGCATGTCGTCGACGACCTGGAAGGCGATGCCGAGGTGCCGCCCGGCCCGGTCGAGAGCGGCGGCCGTCGACCGGGGCGCCCCGCCGAGCACGGCACCCATGGCCGCCGCGCAGCCCAGCAGCGACCCCGTCTTGTGCTCGGCCATCGCCCGGTACTCGCCCGGCCGCACCCGCTTCGGGCCCGTCCACGGGCGCTCGGTGAACAGCAGGTCGTCCGCCTGTCCGCGTACCAGGTCGTTCAGCGCGGCGGACAGCAGACGGACCGTCCGGGGGCCTGCCGGGGCGGCGGCGAGCGTCTCGACGGCCAGGGCGAACAGCGCGTCGCCCGCGAGGACGGCGGGCCCGGTGCCGTACGCCTTCCAGACGGCGGGGCGGCGGCGTCGCGCCGGATCG
This sequence comes from Streptomyces sp. BB1-1-1, assembly GCF_031597775.1. Lineage (NCBI taxonomy): Bacteria > Bacillati > Actinomycetota > Actinomycetes > Kitasatosporales > Streptomycetaceae > Streptomyces > Streptomyces sp. BB1-1-1. The sequence continues at coordinate 7,784,258 of NZ_CP134203.1, forward strand.
CCGTCCATGATGTCGTCGTGCAGCAGCGAGAAGGCGTGCACCAGCTCCACCGCGACCGCCGCGGGCACCCCCGCCCGCCCGGACGCACCGGCCGCCTCGGCGCCCAGCACGGCGAGGGCCTGCCGTACGCCCTTGCCGCCGGAGGCCCCGACGCCGGCGGGCGCCCCGCCCACCTCGCACCAGCCGAAGGAGTACGCGGCCATCTCGGCCACCCACGGATGCAGCCGCCCCACGGCCTCCTCCAGCGCGGGCCGCACCAGTGCGCGGCTGCGGCCGAGGACCCGCGGAGCACCCACCGGCGCCGCTGCCGCCATGGCCGTCGCCGTCACCGCACGGCCTCCGTCACGACGTGGCCCTGCGCGCCCGCGTCGGCTTGCGCCACCGTGTGGGGCTGCGCGCCCGCGTCGGCTTGCACCGCCGTGTGGGGCTGCGCGCCCGCGTCGGCCTGCGCGCCCGCGTGGGTCCGCACCACCGCGTAGGGATCCGCCACCGCGTGGCCCTGCGCGCTCGTGTCGGCCTGCGCCACCCCGTCCGTCTGCGTGCCCGTCAGGCCGAACTCCTCCTGTGCCCGGGCCACCATCTTCCGGGCGTGCATCAGGCCGATTCCCTCCAGGACTCCGGCCAGCTCGGAGAGTTCGGCGGCCGTCTCGGTGCGGTCGCGGCCCAGGCGGGCCAGTGACTTGGCCAGGCCCAGCCGGGAGAGGGCCTCCCCGCGCGGCTCGCCCATGGCACGGAACTCCGCGAGCGCCTGCTCGTAGAGGTCGCGGGCCTCGGCGTAACGCCCGGCGCGGTACAGGACGTTGCCGCGCATCTTGTGGTTGTAGGCCAGCGCGCCGGACAGCTTCATCGCCCGGCAACCCGTCTCCGCCTCGGTGAGCAGGTCCAACGCCCGCCCGGTGTCACCGTCGCGCACCGAGACGACGTCGGCGAGCCCCCGCAGCGCCCAGGCGTGGCCGCGCCGGTCCTCGGCCCGGGCGGCGATCCCGGCCGCTTCCTCGAACAAGGCGTACGCGCGGTCGTACGCGCCGGTGTTGCGGTGCATCTGGGCGATGCCCTCCAGCGCCCACACGGTGTGCCGTGCCTCGCCGCGCCGCCGCGCCTCGGCCAGCAACTGCTCGTGCAGCCGCCCGACGGCCTCGTAGTCACCCTGGATCCGGCCGGTCTCGGCCAGGCCCGCCAGCGAGTAGCCGCGGACGACGACGTCACCGCCGCGTTCGCCGAGATCGGCCGCGAGCCCGAGCAGCCGCCGGGCCAGCCGGAGGGCACCGCGCTGCCGGGCCAGCGTCCCGCCGCTCCACAGCGCCCAGGCCATCGCCGCGGTGTCCCCGGCCGTGCGCGCCGCCCGGTAACTCGCCTTCCACGCCCGGTCCGCCTCCCCGACCCGGCCCAGCCGGCGCTGGGCCTCGGCCACCGCGAGGCCGGAGCGCGCCGCCTCGCCGTGCCGTCCCGCGCGCTCGGCCGCCGCCAACTGCTCCGCCCCGGCGGCCAGGACATCGGTCAGCGAGGAGTTGACGGAGAGGGCGGTGAGGGCGCCCTGGTACTCCGGGGCGAATGCCTTGCCGTACATGGATTCCTTTCGGTCCATACGCACAGGCGCGTGTACACCGGGAGCGAGCGCTCGGTCGCGCACTCGTATGCACTCCATGTATACGCGCTGTGTATAGTGCGTCGAAAACCAGCCCTGGTCACGTGGGGCGACCAGGGCGGCGTCACCTGTTGCCGATCAAGACGTCGACGGAGCGGACCGGGTTGCCTCAGTGCTGCTGCGTCTTCTGCGGCGTCACCTCGCTCGGCCGTACGACGACGAAGCCCTGGCCCTGGAGATGCAGTTGCACGGCCTCACCGGAACCGCCGCGCAGCATCGAGCCGATGGACTGCGAACGGTGCAGGGAGGTCGACAGCCCGGCGGACCAGCCGACGATCGCGTCCGTGTCGACGTAGACCGGGTACTCGGGCGAGACCGGGATGACCAGCGGGCTGCCGTCGCACACCAGCCCCAGCCTGCCGTGTCCCGTGAAGACGCTGTTGAACAGCCCGCCGCCGGTGACGCCGGCGCCCTTGACCGTGGCGATGCGGTACGACAACGAGGAGTCGAAGCACAGGACGTTGCGGCCGTTGACCGTGAACTCGTCGCCGGGCTCCACCTCGACGATGAAGCAGCTCTGCGCCTCGTGCGCGAACCAGGCCTCGCCCTGTCCGCGCACCGCCATCAGGGGCAGCCCCTCCCCGGTGACCGCGCGCTTGAGCATGCCGCCCACGCCTTGGCCCTTGCGCTCGAACTGGAGGTTGCCGCGGTAGGCGACCATCGCCCCCTGCCGGGCCAGCATGTCGCCGTTCACCGTGTAACGGATGCACTTGGAGTTCTCGACGGTCATGCCCGGCGCCGTGGCGGGCTGCACCATGTGCTCGCTGGAAAAGAGGTCACCCTTCATATGGGCATCCTGGCCCGGAGTGCCCCCTTCCGCCAAGATCGTGCGCCAGGCGCCGTGTTCAGCCGCCGAAGAGCTGGGTCCAGTACGTCCCCGCCCGGCCGCCGCCGGCGAGACCGATGCCGATGTGGGTGAAGTCGCCCTTGAGGATGTTGGCGCGGTGTCCTGGGCTGTTCATCCAGCCCTCCACCACGTCGGCTGGGGAACGCTGGCCGCAGGCTATGTTCTCGCCGACCGTGTGCCGAGTGGCGCCCGCGGCGGCGGCCCGGTCCCAGGGCTTGCCGCCGTCCGGGTCGGTGTGCGAATAGAAGTCGCGGGCGACCATGTCCGCGCTGTGCGCCTGGGCCGCGTGGGTCAGCCGGGCGTCGACGGCCAGGGCGGGCAGGCCCGCCCTGATCCGCTCCCGGTTGGTGAGCTCGACGACCTCGGCCGTCGTCCGGACCAGGCCGTCCGGGGTGAACGGCACGGCCCACAGAGCGGTCCAGTACGTGTCGCCCGAGGGCCCGCCGGTGACGTGCGCCCAACCGGCGTGCGTGAAGGCGGCGCCGTGCAGCGTGCGCCGGGTCCGCTCGGTGCGCAGGCAGTACGCGACGAACTCGGTGGGCGTGCGCGGACCGGAGACCAGGTGCTCGCCGACGGTGAGATACGCGTACCCGGCGGAGACGACGCGCTGGTGGACGGAGAGGCCGTCCCGGGTCTCGACGCTCAGCGTGCCCGCGGCGGCCATGGCGGCGGCGTGGGCCCGGGCCGCGGAGACCAGGCGCGCGTCGGCGGCGACGGGGCCGGAACCGGCCGCGGCCCGGGCGGAGTTGACCAGGCCGAGAAAGCCGTCGGTGTCGGCGGGAGGCGGTGCGGGGATGACGCGGGGCGCGGTCGGCGCCCGGTCGTCGGGTGCCGGTGCGTCGTCGACGACCTCCACCCCGAAGTCCCGGGCGAGACCGGCGAGCCCGTCGGCGTAGCCCTGCCCCAGAGCGCGCAACTTCCAGTTCCCGCCGCGCCGGTAGAACTCCGCGAGCAGCAGCACGGTCTCCTGCCGTGGGCGTGGCGGCGTGAACCGGGTCAGTGCCCGGCCGCGCGCGTCGGTGACGTGGAGCGTGGGGGAGGGGAGGTCGCCCAGGGCGGCCCCGGGGTCCGAGGGGCTCACCGCCACCGTCACCCGGGGTCGCACCGGGGCGCAGCCGTGAGGGATCGACGGTGAGCGTGTCGTCCCGCAACCGGGCGCCGGGTGCCTCCGGCTGGTTGTAGAAGACGAAGTCGCCGTCACCGCCCACCTTGCCGCCGTCGTCCGTCACGAGCGCCGACACGTCGAAGGCACCGGGCACCCGCACGCTCACGGGGCCGCCCGGCAGGGGGACGTTGCCCCCGGGGACCAAATCGCTCATCGTGCCGCCCTGTGTGGTGGTTCTCGCTCCGGTAGGGGTGTCGGTGCCGGGACAACGTCCGCCGGACACCGAGGGTTCCCGCGTCCGCTCCGAGCCGGGGGAGGGCGCCGGCCGGGGTCCGTCCCGAGCCGGAGGTCAGGTGGAAGTCGTCGGTTCGGGAGTGACCAGGCCCTGCCGGTAGGCGATCGCCACCGCCTCCGTGCGGCTCGCCGCCGCCAGCTTGGCCAGGATGTTGGAGACGTGGACGCTCGCCGTCTTGGCGCTGATGAACAGCTCCTCGCCGATCTGGCGGTTGCTGCGGCCGAGGGCGAGCAGCCGCAGCACGTCCCGCTCACGGGCGGTGAGTACCGACGCGCGATCGCCGGTGGGCGTCGCGTCCGTCAGCCGGCCGCGGCGGACCAGGTCGTTCAGCCGCTCGCGCAGCAGCGTGGCGCCGAGCCGGTCGGCCTCCCGGCGTACGGTGTCGGCCTCGGCTGCCGCCTCCTCGCGGCGGTCGGCCGCCAGCAGGGCCTCCGCCAGCCGCAGCCGGCACCGCGCGCGTTCGTAGGCGTCGCCGTACGCGAACCCGGCCACCGCCTTCTCCCAGGACGCCGGGTCGGGTCCGGACCCGGCGATCCGGATCCCCTCCGCCTCCGCACGCGCCAGCCAGGCCTGGCCCTCCGGTCCCTGGGGTCTGTCGTCCTCACCCTGACCGGCGGACGACCGGGCCCACTCCAGCAGCTCCGCCGCGGTGTCCGTCCAGCGGCGGAGCCCCGCCGCGTCGCCGGCCCCGCGCAGTACGACGACGGTGTCCGCGACCGCGGACAGGGCCAGGGCGGTGAGCCTGACGGTCACGGCCGGCCGCGGGATCGCGTCGTCGGTGAGCGCCTCGACGGTGGACCGCGCCCACCGCACCGCCTCCTCGGCGTCCCCGCGCAGCGCGGCGGCGTCGGTCAGCACGATGCCGGCGACCAGCGTGCCCATCCAGTCGAACGGCCCCTCCAGCATGGCGCGAGCGCGTTCCGCGGCCCCGGAGTCACCGCGCGCCAGCGCCACGTACAGACCGGGACCGATGGCGTGACCGCCCGCGGCGGGCAGCACGCCGGAGGTGTCCGCCGCCCCGCGCACGCACTCGTCCCAGTGGCCCAGCGTGTACTGCACCAGCAGCCGCAGGTACCGCATCTCCCGCGGATACGGCGAGGACAGCAGCCCGGAGCGGCGGGCCCGGTCCAGCCCCTCCGCCGCCCAGGGCAGGCACTCGTCCAGGTCACCGGACTCGAAACAGCCGATGGCGAGGTTGAACAACGCGCGCATCTCCACCGGCGCGTTGCCCGCCCGCCGCGCCAGCTCCCGCGCCTCCAGCAGCCGCTCGCGGCCCTGCGGAGTGCTCCGGTTGCCGCCTTCGAGACTGGTGAGGGAGATCAGGAGGTCGGCGCGGGCGTCGGTGACGCCCAGGTCCTCCGCGACGCGCAGGGCCCGGCGTGCCACCCGCAGCGCCGTCTCGTACTCCCCGACCTGGCGGGCCGCCATGACGTGTGTCGCCGCGGCCCACACCCACGTGGAAGACGGCGGCTCGGCGGGGATCAGGCCGAGCGCATCGCTGCTGTGGGCGAACGCGGCCGACAGGTTGTCGACGCTCAGCAGGTTCCCGGCGAGTGTGTAGCGGACGCGGGCGGCGAGCTCCAGGTCGGCGTCCTGGCCGAGGCCGGCCAGCGCGGACCGGGTGAGGGAGACCGCGCGGTGCAGCTCCCCGGCGTGCGCGGCGGCCGCCGAGGCGCGCAGCGTGAGCGTCACGGCGTCGGGCCCGGCGGGCCGTGCCGAGGCGTCGACCGCCGACCACAGGTCGAGGGCCGTCTCGACGTGCCGCAGCTCCTCGGCGGGCGCGCCGACGCGCTGGGCGTGGTCGGCGGCCTCCAGGGACGCGGCGAGCGCCTCGGGCAGGTCGTGGCTCTCGCGGTAGTGGTGGGCGCGCTCGGCCGCGCTGTCGGACCGGCGGCCTCGCGCGGCGAGCAGCCGGGCGAACGCGCCGTGCAGCCGGGCCCGTTCCCCTGGGAGCAGGTCGGCGTAGACCGCCTCCCGCGCGAGGGCGTGCCGGAAGGAGTAGGCGTCCCCGTCGCCGGAGACGAGCAACTGCCGCTCCACCGCCTCGCGCAGCGCCGACTCCAGCTCCTCCTCGGGCAGCCCGACGGCGTCCCGCAGCAGGTCGTGACCCACGCGGCGCCCGGCGACCGCGGCGGTGCGCAGTACCTGCTGGGCGATCTCGGACAGCTGCTCGAAGCGGATGAGCAGGACGTCGGCCAGTCCGCTGGGTACACCTCCGGCGGGCGTGTCCGTGGCCGCGACCAACTCCTCGGCGTAGAAGGCGTTGCCCTCGGCGCGTTCGACGATCCGGTGCACGGTGGTGTCCGGCAGCGGCAGGTCGCGCAGGGAACGCACCAGTCGCGCCACGTCGGCGTCGGGCAGCGGCCGCAGTTCCAGCCGCTCCACGGCGGGCAGCCGGACCAGCTCGGCCAGCAGGGGCCGCAGCGGGTGGCGGCGGTGCAGGTCGTCCGCCCGGTACGAGGCGAACACCGCGAGCCGCCCGCCGGGCGCCCCGCCCGCCGGGCGCTGCAGGACTCCCCGGCTGAGCAGGAACCGCAGCAGGTCGCGGGAGGACTGGTCGGCCCAGTGCAGGTCCTCCAGGACCAGCAGCAGCGGGGCGATGTCCGCCAGCTCGGTCAGCAGGGCGGCCACCCCCTCGAACAGCCGCAGCCGCGACCGCGTGCCGGCGCCCCCGCCACCCCCGTCGTCCGGATCGCCGCCGAGCAGCCGGTCGGCGACCGGATGCGCGGCCAGCACGGCGGTGAACCGCTCGTCGGCGGCCAGCACCCCGAGGATCTCGGTGAACGGCAGATACGGCAGGCCCACGTCGCCCAGGTCGACGCAGTGCCCGGTGAGGACGATCGTCCCGGCCGAGGCGGCCCGCCCGGCGACCTCGTCCAGGGTCCGGGTCTTGCCGACCCCGGCGTCCCCGGCGATCAGCACGGCGCGCGCCTCACCGGAGCGGGCGCGCTCCAGTACGCCGGTGAGACGCGCGAGTTCGGCCTCGCGACCGACGAGCGGGCTGCTGAAAGAGGTCTGCTGCACGATGCCCATCCTGGCACGCGCCTCCGACAGCCCCGCGAGGGCAAGGGCGCCGGGCGGCCCCGCCGGATCGCGCCATCGTCGCACCGCAGGGCCGCACACCGGACGGCGCCGCCCGACCGGGCCGCCGGACCAGGTCCCTGGTCCGCCCGACCGAGCCGCCGGACCAGGGCCCCGTCACCGCACCGGCCCGCCGTCCACCGTGGGTTCGATCGCCGGGCCCCGCTCAGAGAGCCGGAAGCCGCCCCGGGGCCCAGCACGCGGACGCCCACTCCGAGATCATGAGGGCGGCGTAGGGAAGACTGGTCCCATGGACGTGCCCGCGACACAGGGAGGGACCCGCATGACGCGCCCGATCACGGCAGGGGTCGACGGTTCGGAGGAGAGCCTGGCCGCACTGGCCTGGGCCGCGAGGGAGGCCGACCGCCGCGGAACACCGCTGCACGTCGTGCACGCCTGGCGGTTCCAGGAGCTGGACGCGGCCGGCACGGGGGACCGGGACGCGCAGGAGCGGTGGGCGCGGGACTCGGTCGCCGAGTCGGTCCGCACCGTCACCGAGCGGCACCCGGACCTCACGGTGTCCACCGAGGTCCGCGAGGCCGATGACGCCGTCGCCGTACTGCTCGCCGCCGCGGCCGACGCCGAGACGCTGGTGCTCGGCTCGCGCGGCCACGGGGCGGTCGTCGGCTTCCTGCTCGGCTCCGTGGGCCAGCAGGTGATCGCCGAGGCGAACCGCCCCGTCGTCCTCGTACGGGCCGGGGGCGAGGCCGCGACCGAGGCCGCCGGCCGCGAGGTCGTCGTGGGGCAGCAGGGGGAGCCGGAGGACAGCGCCGACGTGATCGGCTTCGCCTTCGAGGCGGCCGCCGCCCGCGGTGCCGCCGTGCGTGCCGTCCGGGCCTGGGCCCTGCCGACGGTGTTCACCTACAGCCCGGGCTCGATGCGGCTCGCCGACGAGGCCGGGGGCCTGGAGCAGTACGAGAGGAAGGCGCTCGGCGAGGCGCTCGGACCGTGGCGCGAGCGCTTCCCCGACGTCCCGGTGATCGAGCACGTGGAGATGGGCAGCGCGGGGCAGGTGCTGCTGTCGGTGGCCGCGGGTGCCCAGCTGGTGGTCGTCGGGCGGCGCGCCCGCCGTACGGCCGTCGGCGCCCGGATCGGCTCGGTGGCGCACGGCGTGCTGCACCACGCGGACTGCCCGGTGGCGGTGGTCCCGCACACGTGACGGACCGGTACGCCGCTCAGTCCGCCGTGGGCTGCAGGGTCTCCCGGGCCTTGGGCAGGATGTTCTCGATGTAGTCGACGACGGCCGTGTCGAGGCCGATGTCGTGCTGGGCCCGCTCGGACAGGTACCAGCGGTGCTCCAGCAGCTCGTGGTAGATCTCGGCCGGGTCCATCGCGCCGCGCAGCTCCACCGGCACCGCCCGCACGGTGGGCCGGAAGACCTCGCGCACCCAGCGGTGGGCGAGGACCTCCGGGCGGGCACCGAGGGGGTCGCCCGGGGCGTAGTCGTCCTGGGTGGCCATCCAGCTCTCCAGGTCGTTGAGCAGCCGCCTGGCCTGGTTCTCCTCGGCGTCCAGGCCCGTCAGGCGCAGCAACTGGCGCTGGTGGTGGCCAGCGTCGACGACCTTGGGGACGAAGGTGACCGTGTCGCCGTTGGAGGCGTGCTCGATCTGCATCTCGGCCACGTCGAAGCCGAGATCGTTGAGCCGCCGGATCCGGCGCTCGATGTAGTGGTACTTGCCCGCCGGATAGACGGAGGTGCGGGTCAGCTCCTCCCACAGGCTCCGGTAGCGGGCGCAGATCTCCATGCCGAAGTCGATCGGGTCGACGGAGGGGTGAAGCGCCCCCGACGCCTCCAGGTCCAGCAGCTCCCCGCTGATGTTCACCCGGGCGAGGTCGAGGTCGTAGTCGCGCTGCCCGGGGCTGAGCCGGGGATGCAGCTCCCCGGTCTCGGCGTCCACCAGGTAGGCGGCGTAGGCGCCCGCGTCGCGCCGGAAGAGTGTGTTGGACAGCGAGCAGTCGCCCCAGGCGAAGCCGGCCAGGTGCAGCCGGACCAGCAGCACGGCCAGGGCGTCCATCAGCCGGTGCATGGTCGCCGGGCGCAGCGTCGTCTCGAACATCGACCGGTACGGCAGCGAGCCGCCGAGGTGCCGGGTGACCAGCACCGGCTCCAGTGCCTCGCCGGCGGTGCCGGTGCGGCCGGTGACCACGGCCAGCGCGTCCACCGCGGGGATGGCGAGCCGATCCAGGTCGCGCAGCAGCTGGTACTCGCGCAGCGCGGGCCGTTCGGCCAGTTCCTTGACGGCGATCACCTCGTCCCCGGCCCGGGCGTAGCGGACGACGTGGCGGGAGATGCCGCGGGGCAGCGGCACGAGGTACTCCTCGGGCCACTCCTCCAGCGGCGTCTGCCACGGCAGTTCGAGCAGGAGCGCGGGGTGCTCCGGATTGGTGGCGCTGATCTGCAAGGCCATGCCCCGACTCTAGAACGCCCCTTCCTGCGCCCGTCGCGCGGCTTCCTTCACGGGGCCGCGGTGGACGGGACCGTGCCCCGGCAGCAGGACGTCGCCGTCCAGCCCCGCCAGGACGTCGAGGGAGGCCACGGTGCGCGCCAGGTCGTGGTGGAACATGCCGGGCAGCAGCTGCGGTCCCGCGATCCGGGAGGTGGCGTGCCCGCTCACCAGCGCGTCGCCGGAGATCACCACCCCGGCGTCGGGGAGGTGGTAGGCGCAGTGCCCGTCGGTGTGTCCGGGGGTGTGCACCGGCACGGGCCGGCCGGGAAGGTCCAGGGCGCCCTCGGTCGGGAAGGGCTCCGGCGCGGTCACCGGGTGCTGCTCGGTGCCGCCGGAGCGGAGCACGTGCACCGCCCAGCGCAGCACGCCCGGCCGCCAGGCGTTGGCGAGGACCGTGCCGACCGACACCTGCTGGAGGAAGTCCCGCCGGACGTGGGGGACTTCGGCCTCGTGGAGGAGGACCGGGGTGCCGTGGGCGGCGCGCAGGTACTCGGCCGAGCCCAGGTGGTCGTTGTGCGCGTGGGTGATCAGCACGGCCTCGACCGCCTCGGGTGAGCTGCCGACGGCGGCCAGGGAGCCGAGCAGGAGCTGCCGGTCGCCGGGGTAGCCGGTGTCGACCAGGGTCACCGCGTCGCCGTCGGTGAGGAGGACCCAGTTGGTGTTGCCGCCGTGCACCAGGTAGGTGTCGTCGGCGACTTGCCGCACGTCCGCGCGCATGGTGGTCTCCCGCCTTCCAGGTGGTTGCCCGACAGGACAGCCAACCAGACACGGCAGGCGAAGGGCCGCACGGCCCTCGGCGCACGCCGCCGTACTGCCCTCAGTGCACGCCGGCCGCACGGCCCTCAGCGCACGCCGTGCGGGCGGAACTGGACGCTGATGCGTGGTCCCGCGGCGCGGGTGCTCTTGGGGACGCAGTGCTCCCAGGTGCGCTGGCAGGAGCCGCCCATCACGATCAGGTCGCCGTGGCCCAGCGGCCGGCGCACCGTGTCGCCGCCCCCGCCCGCCGGGCGCAGCAGCAGGTCCCGGGGCGCGCCGACGGAGAGGATGGCGACCATCGTGTCCTGGCGCGCGCCCCTTCCGATCCGGTCTCCGTGCCAGGCGACGCTGTCCCGGCCGTCGCGGTAGTGGCACAGGCCGGCGGTGGTGAACGGCTCGCCCAGCTCCTGGGCGTAGTGCGCGGACAGCGCGTCGCGCGCCTCGGTCAGCAGCGGGTGCGGCAGCGTGTCGCCCGCGCCGTAGAACGCGAGCAGGCGGGGTACGGCGACCACCTGGTCGTACATGGCCCGCCGCTCCGCGCGCCACGGGACGTCGGCGGCCAGCCGCTCGAACAGCGCGTCGGCGCCGCTCAGCCACCCGGGGAGCAGGTCGATCCAGGCCCCGGAGCCCAGGTGGGTGCGGTGCAGCCCGGCGAGCGGGCCGAGCCGGGCCTCGTCCGTCTGGTCGAAGAGCGATCCCTGGAGGTGCGTGGTCATGGCACCAGCGTACTCCTCATTCGAAACTGTGTTCGATGCGTGTCACGCGCTGCGTCACACCCCTTCGGATGCGCCGGTGTATCCGATACATTCGCGAATCGAACGGAGGAGGTCCGGAGACGGTGGTGAGGGCGACGACCGGGCGCGTGACCAGGCGCCGCGCGCGCACCCGCGCGAACCTCCTGGACGCGGCCTTCGCGGTGTTCGGTGCCAAGGGGTTCGGCCGGGTGTCGATCGAGGAGGTCTGCGAGGCGGCCGGATACAGCCGGGGCGCCTTCTACTCGAACTTCGACAGCCTCGACGAGTTGTTCTTCGCCCTCTACCGCGAACGGGCCGACCTGATCGCGGAGCAGGTGTCCGGCGCCCTCGCGCTGGACGGTCCGGACCTGGACGTGCCCGCCGCCGTGGACCGCGTCACCGAGGTGCTGCTCCTGGACCGGGACTGGCTCCTGGTGAAGACGGACTTCCTGGTGCACGCCGCCCGCGATCCGGCCGTGGCGCGGACTCTGCTGGAGCACCGGGCGCGGCTCAGGCGCGCGATCGCCGACCGGCTCGCCGGTGCGCGCGGGGACGCGACCCTGCCCGCCGTGCTGGGCGACGCCGACGGCGCCGCGCACGCCGTGGTCGCCGCGTACGACGGAGTCACCACCCAACTGCTCCTGGACCGGGACGTGGAGCACGCCCGCGCCTGGCTGGGACAGCTGCTCACCGCACTGCTCACCGAGGGCGGCGACACCACCTGAACCCAATGACGCGACACCACTCGAACCCAACGACACGGAACAGGAAGGGACGGTCGCCATGGATGCCGACGTCATCGTGGTCGGAGCGGGCCTGGCCGGACTGGTCGCGGCCCACGAACTGACCAGCCGGGGCAGGAGGGTCGCCCTCGTCGACCAGGAGAACGCGGCCAACCTCGGCGGACAGGCCTTCTGGTCCTTCGGCGGCCTCTTCCTCGTCGATTCCCCCGAGCAGCGCCGCCTCGGCGTCAAGGACTCCTTCGACCTGGCCTGGAACGACTGGCAGGGCAGCGCGGGCTTCGACCGGACCGAGGACGAGGACTCCTGGGCCGTGCGCTGGGCCCGCGCGTACGTCGAGTGGGCGGCGGGGGAGAAGCGGTCCTGGCTCGCCGGACACGGCATCACCTTCCTGCCCACCGTCGGCTGGGCCGAGCGCGGCGACCTCCGGGCCGGCGGGCACGGCAACTCCGTGCCCCGCTTCCACATCGCCTGGGGCACCGGCACGGGCGTCGTCGAACCCTTCGTGGCCCACGCCAAGCAGGCCGTGCGCGACGGACTGCTCACCCGCCACCACCGCCATCGCGTCGACCACCTGGTCGTCGAGGACGGCACCGCGCGCGGCGTGCGCGGCACGGTACTGGCCGAGGACCACTCGCCGCGCGGAGTCGCCTCCAACCGCGACCCCGTCGGCGAGTTCGAACTCACCGCCCAGGCCGTGATCGTCACCTCCGGGGGCATCGGCGCCGACCACGACATCGTCCGCCGCCACTGGCCCGAGCGCCTCGGCACCGCGCCCGCCGAGATGGTCACCGGCGTCCCCACCTACGTCGACGGGCGGATGCTCGACATCAGCGCCGAGGCGGGCGCACGCCTGGTCAACCGCGACCGGATGTGGCACTACACCGAGGGCGTGCGCAACTGGGACCCGATCTGGCCCGGCCACGGCATCCGCATCCTGCCCGGACCGTCCTCGATGTGGTTCGACGCCCTCGGCCGCCGCCTGCCGGAGCCCTGCCTGCCCGGCTACGACACCCTCGGCACCCTCCGGCACCTGCGCACGGCCGATGACCTCGCGGGCCACGACCACTCCTGGTTCATCCTCACCCAGAAGATCATCGAGAAGGAGTTCGCGCTCTCCGGCTCCGAGCAGAACCCCGACATCACCGCCAAGGACCGCGCCGGCTTCCTGCGCGAACGCGTCCTCGGCAAGGGCGCGCCGGGCCCGGTGGACGCCTTCCTGCGCAAGGGCGCCGACTTCGTGTCCGCGCCGAACCTGGAGCAACTGGTCGACAGGATGAACGGCCTGACCGACAAGCCGCTCCTGGACGCCGCCGCCATCCGGCGCCAGATCGAGGCCCGCGACCTCCAGATGGCCAACCCCTACGCCAAGGACGCCCAGGTCCAGGGCATCCGCAACGCCCGCCGCTACATCGGCGACCGACTCGGCAGGGTCGCCACGCCGCACCGCATCCTCGACCCGGCGGCCGGCCCGCTGATCGGGGTCAAGCTGCACGTCCTGACCCGCAAGACCCTCGGTGGCATCCAGACCGACCTCGACTCCCGCGCCCTCGGCGCCGATGGCACACCCGTCGAGGGCCTGTACGCGGCCGGCGAGGTGGCCGGCTTCGGCGGCGGCGGGGTGCACGGCTACAACGCGCTGGAGGGCACCTTCCTCGGCGGTTGCCTGTTCTCCGGGCGGGCGGCGGGCCGGGCCGCGGCGCGGCAGACCGGCTGAGCGAGGGACGCGACTCGCCGGCTTCCCCGTCTCCTCCGTCTCCTCACGCCTCGTCGAGGAGACGGAGGAGCACGGCGGCATGGCTCTCCTCGGGCGACTTGGACGCCGTGAGCAGGGTCACGTCCCCCTCGCGCGCCAGTTCCCGTACGCGGTCGAGGAGTTCGGACGCCTCCGGGGCGGCCAGCTCGGCCTCGTACCGCTCGGCGAACTCCTCGTAGGAGCCGTCACCCGCGTGGTACCAGCGGCGCAGCTCGGTCGACGGGGTGAGTCCCTTGGGCCACTCGTCCACGTGCGCGGCGTCCTTCGCCATGCCGCGCGGCCACAGCCGGTCCACCAGGACGCGCACGCCGTCGTCCGGCTCGGGCGGGTCGTAGACGCGGTGCACACGTACGTTCACGGCCGGTCCTTTCCGGGGCGGTGCTGTCGCGGACCCAGGTCCGGGTGCCGGAGGCGACGGGGTCGCACCGGGATCAGCCGGACTTCCTGCGCACGGTCTCGCGCCGCTTGAGCGCACGGCGTTCCAGCTCACTGGTGCCGCCCCAGACGCCGATGGTCTGCCCCGTGTCGAGTGCCCAGCGCAGACACTGCTCCTGGACCGGGCAGCGCCGGCAGACCGTCTTCGCCTGCTCGGTCTGCAAAGCGGCCGGTCCGGTGGTGCCGATCGGGAAGAACAGGTCGGGGTCCTCCGTGCGGCACGCGGCGTGCTCTCGCCAGTTGTCCATCAAAGTCACCTGCGATCGGTATCGTTCGCGCCCTCGTGAATGCCTTACTCCGTTGCGGGTGACCTGTCGACAGCGGAGTGAAACCGGCGCCGCGCCTTCGGTCGTGCCGTCGTGCCTACCTCCGCAGCTCTTCCCGCGCCGCCGCCACCACCGCCTCGGCCACCGTCGCCAGCGCCGGGGAGTCGAGCTTCCACTGCTGCCAGTACAGCGGGACGTCCACCGCCAGATCCGGGGCGAACTCGACGAGCCGCCCGCCGCGCAGCAGCGGTTCCGCCTGCGGTTCGGGCACCATGCCCCAGCCCAGGCCGGCGGCGACCGACTCGGCGAAGCCCTCCGAGGTCGGCACGTAGTGCCGCGCGGAACCCGCGCCGTCGTGACCGAGGCGCCGCGCGAAGCCGTCCTGGAAGTCGTCCCGCCGGTCGAAGATCACCACCGGCGCCTCGACGAGCAACTCCCGCAGCGGTCCGTCCAGATGCCGCTCGGCGAAACCGGGGTTGGCGCAGGGGAGGTACCGCATCCGGCCCAGGTAACGGACGGTGCAGCCGGGAACGGGGTCGGGCGACGAGGTCACCGCCGCCATCACCACGCCCTCCCGCAGCAGGGTCGCCGTGTGGTCCTCGTCCTCGCGGCGCAGTTCGAAACAGAGCCGCGGCTCCCGGGGCACCCGCGTGAGGGCGCCCAGGAACCAGGTCGCGAGCGAGTCGGCGTTGACGGCGACCGAGACCCGCGTCGGTTCCCCGGCCCCGCTCAGCCCCAGCTCGGCGTACGCGTCCCGCTCCAGCCGGGCCACCTGGCGGGCCAGCCGCACCAGTACGGCGCCGGAATCCGTCGGCCGCACCGGCTTGGTGCGCAGCAGCAGCACCCGGCCGGTGCGCTGCTCCAGCGACTTCACCCGCTGGCTGACCGCGGACGGCGTCACGTGCAGCGCCGCGGCGGCCGCGTCGAAGGTGCCCTCGTCCACCACGGCCAGCAGGGTCCGCACCTGGTCGAGCGGAAGATCCGCGAAGGCGGCCGTGGTCATTCCCGTCGTGCCAGTCATCGTGTCATCGTGCCACGCGTCATTAAGAACGCTAAGGATGCGTAAGAATCTTTAGCTGTACCTCCTGTGATCGCCCGCTTAGCGTCAATGGCATGACCAACGCACTCACCGCCGCGGCCGCGGGCTTCGGCACCGGCCTCTCGCTCATCGTCGCCATCGGTGCCCAGAACGCCTTCGTCCTGCGCCAGGGGATCCGCCGTGACGCGGTCCTCGCCGTGGTCGGTATCTGCGCCCTGTCCGACGCCCTGCTCATCACCCTGGGCGTCGGCGGGGTGGGCGCGGTGGTCGTGGCCTGGCCGGGCGCACTGACCGCGGTCGCCTGGATCGGCGGCGCCTTCCTGCTCTGCTACGGCGCCCTGGCCGCTCGGCGCGTGTTCCGGCCGGCCGGTGCGCTGCGGGCGGACGGTGACGCCGCGGGCTCGCGTCGGCGGGCGATCCTCACCTGCCTGGCGCTGACCTGGCTCAACCCGCACGTCTACCTCGACACGGTGTTCCTGCTGGGTTCGGTCGCCGCCGACCAGGGCCCGCTGCGCTGGACGTTCGGCCTGGGTGCCGCGGCCGCCAGCCTGTGCTGGTTCGCCGCGCTCGGTTTCGGCGCCCGCTACCTCGGCCGCTTCCTGGCCCGCCCCGCGGCCTGGCGGGTCCTCGACGGAGTGGTCGCCGCCACGATGATCGTCCTCGGCGTCACGCTCGTCGCCGGAGCCTGAACGGGGAGCGGGCCGGGCCCGGTCACACGCGTCCCCCGTACTCGAACGGAGCTGCGATAGTGATCCCCGCAGCCGAAAGATGTATCGAGCACGTAGGAAGCGCGTGGACACGAGCGAGAGCAGCAGCGAGAGCGGGCCCCGACCCGCGGCGAAGGCCCCCGCCCCGGACGGGTCCCGGCGGGGCGGGTGGCGCCGGTGGGCCATGGACACCCGCCCCCTGCGCCGGCCGGCCTACCGCAGGCTCTGGTCCTCGACCATCGTCACGGCAGTCGGCAGCCAGCTCACCGCCGTCGCCGTGCCCAAGCAGATCTACGACATCACCGGCTCCTCGGCCTGGGTCGGCGCCGCGAGCCTCGCCGGCCTGCTGCCGCTGATCGTGTTCGCGCTGTGGGGCGGCGCGGTCGCCGACACCGTGGACCGCCGCAAACTGCTCCTGGTCACCAACGCCGGCATCGCCGTGACCTCGCTGCTCTTCTGGATACAGGCGGCCACCGGCCTCGAGTCGGTGGCCGCCCTGATGCTGCTGCTCGCGCTGCAGCAGGCCTTCTGGGGCCTGAACGCCCCGGCCCGCAGCGCCTCCGTCGCCCGCCTGGTCCCCGAGGAGGAACTCCCCGCCGCGAACGCGCTCGGCTCGACCGTCATGCAGACCGGACAGGTGGTCGGGCCACTGCTCGCCGGTGCGCTCATCCCGGTCGTCGGCCTGCCCGAGCTGTACCTGATCGACGCCCTCGCCCTGTGCGTCACGGTGTGGGCGGTGTACAGACTCCCCGCCCTGCCGCCGCTGTCGGGTACGGCGGTCCGACGCGCGGGCGTGCGCGAGGTCCTGGCGGGCTTCCGCTACATCGCCGGGCACAAGGTGCTGCTGCTCTCCTTCCTGGCCGACATCGTCGCCATGGTCCTCGGCATGCCCCGCGCCCTGTTCCCGCAACTCGCCGCCGAGACCTACGCCCCCTACGGCGAGGGACTCGCCCTCGGCCTGCTCTTCGCGGCGATCCCCATCGGCGCGGTGGCCGGCGGACTGTTCTCCGGCACCTTCTCCCGGGCGCGCCGGCACGGCTGGATGGTGATCGGCGCGGTGGTGGTCTGGGGCGCCGCCATCACCGGCTTCGGACTGAGCGGAAGCCTGTGGCTCGCGGTGGCGTTCCTCGCCGTGGCCGGCATCGCCGACATGGTCTCCATGGTGTTCCGCGGCGCGATCCTGCTGTCCGCCGCGACCGACGAGATGCGCGGGCGCATGCAGGGCGTCTTCACCGTCGTCGTGGCGGGCGGCCCGCGCCTGGCCGACGTCCTGCACGGCGGCGCGGGCTCCGCCTTCGGCGCGCGGGAGGCGGTGGCCGGCGGCGGGCTGCTCGTCGTCGTGGTGATGCTGGCCCTGGCGGCCGCGGTGCCGGCGCTGCGCCGCTACCGCGTCTGACGGCACCTCACAGGGAGCCGCGCCCGTGCAACGCGTAGTGCTCCATGAGCCGGCCCCTGGTGGTCTCCAGCCGGTGCGCGAGGATCTCGGCGACCGACCGCACCAGCACGATGCCGAGGTGCGGTTCCTCGTCGCACAGGGCGAGCACCGGGGCCGCGTCGAACTCGTAGGCCCGCACCGGGCTGAAGGCCTCGGCGCCGAAATCCCACTCGTAGGGCGGGAACAGCCAGGACCAGCCGAGCAGGTCGCCCGCGCCGAGACTGGCGACCGTGACCCGCTGCAGGGACGTCACCTGCTGGGTCAGGGAGACCGCGCCGGAGCGGACGATCCAGAAGCGGTCGGCCCTGTCTCCCGCCTCGAAGATCCGGGAGTCCTCCGGGAAGGAGACCTCCCGGGCGAGCGCCATCAGCCGCTCGCGCTGGGGCTGGGGGAGTGCGGTCAGCAGTTTGATCGCTTTGGTCATGGCACGGGGCTCCTCGCCGGCGATTCGGTTCCGGGGCTTTCCCTATGCCCATTTCAGTCGCTCTCGGCGCCCTGAGCACCTCGGCGGACGGCGGATCCCGTACGGATTCCGTGCCGGATCCGGGGACGGCGCCGCCAGGGCATGAAAAAGCCCTGGCTGGACGGGGGAAGCCAGCCAGGGCCGTAAGCGGTGACGTACGAAGGACACTCCGGTCGACTTCGTCGCCACGTATGGATGAACGCTAAACCATCTCCGTCCGTTCCGTGAAACCGGTACCCGGGGCACGTGACCCGTTTCACTCGCCGTCCTCCGCGACGACCCTGACCGTCGCCAGTTCCGGATCGCTCGGGTCCGGTAGGTACATCCCGGCCTCCAGGCCGCTGCGCAGATACCGCAGGACGGGCTCGCTCAGCCGCTCGCCGGGCAGGACGGCCGGGATGCCGGGCGGGTACGGCGTGATCATCTCCGCCGCGACGCGACCGGCCGCCCGGTCCAGCGGCACGTCCTGCGTGGGGCCGAAGAACGCGTCCCTGGGCAGACCCACCTGCGGCATCCGCAACTCGGCCGGCGACGGCACGTCGACGCGCGGGGCGCGCTCCAGACCGGGGGCGGCGCGCGCGAGGTCCTTGAGCGCGGCGAGCAGCTCGCCGGCGGTCTCCCGGTCGTCGCCGTGGGTGATCTGCGTGCCGATGTGGCGATGGTCGGTGATGTGCGCGATCACGCTCCGCTGCTCGCGCAGCCAGTCCGCCGCCTGGAAGCCCGAGACGCCGAGCCCGTCGAGGTCGATGACGACGGGCAGCGGATCGAAGCCGTGGGCCAGTCCCGGGCCGCAGAAGTCGTCCCGGTCGTTGACGTGCATGCCGTCGATCTCCTCGACGGCCGCGCGGACCTCGGCAACCAGTTCCAGGGCGCCGCCCATCAGCTCGCGTCCGCGCAGCGCCATCTGGCGGCGCCAGCCGTCCAGCCCGGCGAAGATCAGCGCCGAGGGGCTGGTGGTGCCCAGCAGGTCCGCCCGCATACCGAGCAGCTTCGGCGGGACCAGGTCACCGCGCAGATGGAAAACGGAGCCCTGCTCCAGACCGCTGCCCATCTTGTGGATGCTGGTCACACAGATGTCGGCGCCCGCGTCCATCGCCCAGGACGGCAGCTCCGGGTGGAAGGGCAGATGCGCTCCCCAGGCCTCGTCGACGATCAGCGGCGCCGAGCGACGGTGGCAGACCTCGGCGACGGCCCGCAGGTCGGCGCTCGCGCCGTACGGCGTCGGGCTGGTGACGAGGGCGCCCTTGGCGTCGGGATGGGCGGCGAACGCCTTCTCGAACTCCTCGGCGGACGGCGGATGGGCCAGGTGCCCTTCCGCGTCCCAGCGCGGCTCGACCCAGACCGGCTCGATACCGGACAGGATCAGCCCCGAGACGACGGACTTGTGGGCGTCCCGGCCGATCAGCAGCTTCTCGTGCGGCCCCGCGACCGCCAGCATCGCCGCCTTCACCGACAGGGAACTCCCGCACGTCGAGAAGAACGTGTGGTCGGCGTGCACGGCGTCGGCCATCAGTTCCTGTGCGCGCTGCAGCACCCGCCCCCTGGTCAGCCGGTCGTCGAGTCCGCCGGTCGCCAGCACGTCACCGTAGAAGACGGCGTCGCCCAGCACCTCGCGCACCGCGGGGTCGGCCCCACGCGCCTGCTTGTGCCCAGGAGGCGTGAACGACAACCGCCCCTCGCGGCGGTAGTCGACGAGGGCTTCAAGGACCGGTGCTCGGGTGTGGTCGGCTGTCATGCCGATCCGGTTTCCCGGCCGGAACCCCGTCAATCCGCCCCGCGGCTCCTCACCGCGCGTTACGCCCCGGGGTCAGCACCTCGTCCAGCACCCGCAGGACGGCCTCGTACGCGATCGTCCGTACGGCGGCCTCCCGGGAACCCTCCGGGTCGGTCGGCCGCAGCTCTTCACTCCGCGCCCGCCAGGTCCGCTCCTGATCCACCGCGCAGGCCCTCGCGCGGTGCATGCGGCGCAGCAGTTCGTCCGAGTCCACAACATCCGTCATGCACTCCGCGTACCCCCGCAGGGCGCCTGGATGGCCGCTGGGCCGTAAGGAGGGCCGGAGGTTTGGGGGTACGGGCAGAGGTCAGCCGAAAGTAACGAGGCCGCACGGCGCGCACACGGCGTGGGGCCGACCGGATCCGGCCCATCCCACCGACCAGGGAGCTGACGGATGTGTGACAGGCACACGACCGAACCCGTCGTCGAACAGTACGGCGCGGACCGGCACCGGCGGTACCGGCCCTGCAAACCGGCCGAGGCACGCCGGACCGTCGAACGCGTCGTCACCGAATGCCGCGGCACCGACGGCCACACGTCGTGCGACGCGGGCGCCCTGTCGGACGCCGTGCTCGTCGCCTCCGAACTGACCACCAACGCGATCCTGCACGGCGGCGGCATCACCGACTTCCAGGTCGACGTCGTCGGACCCGGCGTCCGGCTCTCGGTGTGCGACCGCAGCCACGACCTGCCGGTGGCCGTGCCGCCGACCGACACCCAGGGGCGCCGCCGCGTGGGCGGCCGGGGCTGGCCGATCGTCTGCAGGCTCGCACGCGACGTGCGGGTGGCAGACCTTCCCACGGGAGGCAAGTGCATCACCGTGGTCGTTCCGCTGTCCTGAGTACTTTTCGAAAAGCGGAGTTTGTTCCACCGGGGTGGGGGCAGTCGCAAGTTCGTGCTTCGGACCGGAGGCGCAGCAGCGGGAGCGGTATGGCTGCTTAGGCCCTCCGGGTGAGTGACCCGGACAGTGCCGTTCCCGCGGAAAGTCCCCTGAGACCACCGTTCAGGAGCGAATCCGCATGCTCATCGAAACGTCCGCCACCCGTCCCGCAACCCCCGAGCCCGCCCACGCCACGGCTGCTGCCACCGCCGCTCCCGCCCGTCGCCGGCACGACGACGCCCCCGACACCATGGCCCTCTTCGGCCGGCTGGCGGGGCTGGAGGACGGCCCCGAACGCGACGCCGTGCGCGACGA
This sequence comes from Streptomyces sp. BB1-1-1, assembly GCF_031597775.1. Lineage (NCBI taxonomy): Bacteria > Bacillati > Actinomycetota > Actinomycetes > Kitasatosporales > Streptomycetaceae > Streptomyces > Streptomyces sp. BB1-1-1. The sequence continues at coordinate 7,804,978 of NZ_CP134203.1, forward strand.
ACTCGTCACGGCCTGGCTGCCCATGGCCCACCGGATCGCCGGGCGGTTCCGGGACCGCGGCGAGTCCATCGAAGACCTGCGCCAGGTCGCGGCGCTCGGCCTGGTGAAGGCCATCGACCGCTTCGACCCGGAACGGGGAGCCTTCGAGAGCTACGCCGTGCCCACCATCACCGGCGAGGTCAAGCGCCACTTCCGGGACCGGATGTGGGCCCTGCGGGTGCCCCGCCGGGTCCAGGAACTGCGCAACAAGGTGCGGGTCGCCCGGCGCGAGCTCACCCAGAGCCCGGGCAGCCCCGAACCCTCGGTGGCCGCCCTCGCCGCCCACACCGGACTGACCGAGGACGAGGTCAGCGCCGGGATGGAGGCCCTGGAGAGCTTCAGCACCCTCTCGCTGGACGCCGAACTGTCGGCCGGCGACGACGGCTACAGCCTCGCGGACACCCTCGGCGCGGCGGACGCCTCGTACGACACCGTGATCGACCGCGAGTCCGCCAAGGAGGGGCTGCGCAGGCTGCCCGAACGCGAGCGCGCCATCCTCTACATGCGCTTCTTCGAGGACATGACGCAGAGCCGTATAGCCGACCACCTGGGCATCTCGCAGATGCACGTCTCGCGACTCATCAGCCGCAGCTGCGCCCGCGTCCGCGACGAGGCGATGGGCCAGCGGCCGGGCCGCCGGGGGACCGGCCGGCCGGTGCGCACCTGACGACCGGCGCGTACCTGACGTACAGAGGACCGAAGGAGGAACGAGACGGATGCTGATGCCCCACCCCGCGGTGCTGCGCGGACTCGTCGACGAGTACGAGGCGGCCGCGCTGTACGAGCCCGCCGACGACACGGGCGGACCGGGCCCCCGGACCCGGGACCTGGCGTACACGCTGTGCGTGTCGACCGGCACGCGTGATGTGGCACTGGCCCTGGAGGCCGCCCGCCGCTGGCTCGCGGCCGGCCCGGCCCCCGTGCCCGTGCCCGTCGCCGAGCCCGCGGGAGTGGCGGACTGACCCACGGCGGGGACGTGTGGTGGCGTGACTGCCCGTACGCCGCGAGGCGGCGTACGGGCAGTCGTGCGTCCCGGTGACCGGGGCGGCGCGCGTTCCGCCCGGTCACCGGCCCCGCCGCCCGGTGTGCGCGGCGGATGCCGGGGCATGCGGAGTCCGGGAGGGGAGGTCCACATGAACGCACGTGTCATGGCACGTACCGGCCGCGGTCGGGCCAGGCGGGCGGCGAACGGCTCGGCCGCCGAGGGGGCCGCCCGGGCGGGTCTCACCGCTCGCGGCGTGATCTACCTGCTGGTCGGCATCCTGGCCCTGCAGATCGGCTTCGGCACCGGAAACCGGCAGGCGGATCGCGGAGGTGCCCTGGCCGAGCTGTCGGACAAGCCCTTCGGCGCCGTACTGCTGTGGGCGCTCGGCATCGGGCTCGTCGGCATGGCGCTGTGGCGCCTGTCCGAGGCGTTGTTCGGCGCCACGGGCAAGGACGGCCAGACGGCGAAGAAGCGGCTGCCGGCCGCCGCCCGCTGCCTGTTCTACGCGTTCGTCGCCTACTCGGTATTGGCCTTCGCGGCCGGGACCGGCGGCAGCGGCTCCAGCGACCAGCAGTCCCGGGACGTCACGGCCAAGGTGATGGAGATGCCCGCCGGGCGGTGGCTCGTGGGCGTGGCAGGCGTCGCGATCGTCGTCGCCGGAGTGGTGATCGGCGTACAGGCGCTGCGCCGCGGCTACCACAAGAAGCTGAAGATCGGCGTGCTGAGCCCCCGGGCCCGGCGGCTGGTCGACGTCACCGGAGTCGGCGGCGGCGCGGCACGCGGACTGGTCTTCGCCGCGGCGGGCGCCTTCGCCGTGCGGGCCGCCGTCGACTACGAGGCCGACAAGGCGAAGGGACTGGACGACACCCTGCGCTCCTTCGCCGAAACCCCGCTCGGACCCTGGCTCCTGATCTGCGTCGCCGCAGGTCTGATGCTGTTCGGCGTCTTCTCCTTCGCCCTCGCGCGATGGCGCCGCGTCTGAGCCGCGCCGCACGGGGAACACGGGGCGAATGAACGAACACGAGATTCCTCCGCCGGACGGACGTCCCGTGGACGTCTACCTCGATCTCCTGCGCATACGCATGGAGACCGACGACTACCAGCTCCTGCTCAGCGTGGTGGAACCCGTCCTCCAGGCGATCGACGAGCACCAGATGCCCACCATCGACTTCTCCCTCGACGGGGACAACGCCGAGGCGCTGCCCCAGGCCATCAGGGACGAGGCCGCCCTGGTCATCGCCACCGCGGTCACGGGCCGACTGGACAACGAGGTCGTCGAGATCAGCACCGACGAGACCGGCCCGGTCCGGGTCGTCACCGACGCGGCCACCGCCTCCGACCCCGAACGCCTCGGGGAGATAGCCGACTACCTCAAGGAACGCCACGTGCAGAACGAGGAACTGCGCGGCATCGCCGAGGCGAGCGGTCTGCCCAGCGACTTCTGAGCGTCGTCACCGCTTCGGCGGCGCGACGGGCACGCCCAGCGGCCGGGCCAGACCCATGACCGCCTCGTCAAGGCGCTCCAGGTGCCGCAGTACCCGGCCGGTGATGCGGCCGTACCGCGGCACCCCGGCGGCGTCCGGGGCCAGCAGCGAGGCGATGCTCGGCCCGGTCTCCACCTCGCTCTCCGCGTCCTCGTCGGCGACGCGGGCGGCGATCGCCTCGATGTTGCGCACCGTGCGCCGCACCGCCCCGCGCAGTCGCGGGTCGGCCGCGATCGAGGGGTGGGCGGGCAGCAGCTCGGCCGTCGCGGCCAGCGACCGCGCGTGATAGGCGCAGGTCTCCAGCAGCGCGACCACGTACTGGGCGGTGTTGCGCCGCGCCCGCAGCGGCGTGATCGGATGGGTGAGCGGCTGCGTGGCGGCCCGCAGATCGCCCAGCGCCTGGTCCAGCTCCCGCGCCGTGTCCAGCAGATCGGCCGCCGGCCCGCCACTGAGCTGGTCGACCGCTCCCTCGGTGACGTCGGTGAGCCGCTCCAGCACCGTGCCGAGCAGTTCGTTCGTACGCCGGTCGGTGCGTATCGGCAGCACCAGCGCCGCCGCCACGATCCCGCAGGCCGCGCCGAGCGCCGTCTCCTCCACACGGAGCAGCAGCACCGACAGGCTGTAGGTGTGCAGCAGCGTGTACAGCAGCCCCAGCATCGCCGTCACGAAGAACGACATCAGCGTGTACGACAGCGGCGCCGTGTAGAACATCGCGAAGATGAACAGCAGCACCAGCCCGAACGCGATCCAGGTGTGGCCGCCCACCAGGCCCGCCAGCACGATGCCGGCCACCACCCCGAGCATCGTGCCCAGCACGCGGCGGTAGCCCTTGACGAGGATCTCGCCGGTGGAGGCCGTGTTCAGGAAGACGATCCAGCACGCGAGCACCGCCCAGTACCAGCGCTCGGCGGACAGCAGCTCCCCGCCCAGGATGGCCAGCGACGACCCCACCGACACCTGCACCGCGGCGCGCGTGGTGGGCCGCCGCAGCCCGGTCGGCTCCTCCTTCGGGGCGGTCTCCTCACCGCCGTCGATGGCGGCGTCCTCGGCGTCCAGCTCCTCCCGGGAACGGGTCGTCGCGGGAGTGTCGTCCGACTCGTCCTGCGGCCCGTCCAGGGCGATCCGCAGGCCCATGACCGCACGCGCGGTCTCACCGATGCCGCGGAACACGTCCTGGACCGCCGGGATCGCCTCGGGCAGGTTCTCCTCGTCGCGGTAGCCGAGGAGCCGGTTGCGCAGATGGGACAGCGCGGTACCGCGCGCCTCGGCGGGCGGCCGCAGCACCAGCGTGCGCAGCGCCCCGAGATCGCGGCGCAGGATCTCCGTGGCCTCGCCGGGCGCCGGTGAGCGGCCCACCGAGGGCGCGGGCGCGCCCGGCAGATGCAGGGTCAGGGTGTCCGCCCGCTCGGCGCTGCGCGCGGTCAGCAGCAGCAGGCCGAGGCGCTCGGCGGCGATCTCGGCGTCCGCGATGCGCCGCTGCACCAGACGCGCCGTGGACGCGTCGGGAGTGCCCTCCTCCAGCCGGGACTGGATCATCAGGGCCGTCTCGTGCAGGCGCGCGGTGCCGTCGCGCAGGTGCTCCAGCGTCTTGTCGATCCCGTCCGGACCGGCGTCCAGCAACTCGCTCTGTGTCGCGATCAGCTGCGCCAGCCGGGCGCGGAACGCCTGCCGCAGCCGCTGGAGCACGCCCGCCGGTGTCTCCGGCACCACCGCGAAGCGCACCACCGCACTGCACACGAACGCCACCGCGATGGCACCCAGCAGCCCCGGCAGCACCGACACCTTCGCGCCGACGAACAGGGAAACGAAGTAGACCTGGAAGCCGATCAGCCCGAGCGCGGTGCCGCGGTCGCCGAACCGGCGGACGAAGACGGCACAGAAGATCAGTACGACGAAGAAGGCGTCACCGATGACGACCCGCGAGGTGAGCAGGGCGCTGATCGACACCGACGCCAGGGCGACGGGCAGGCCCAGCGCAAGGGTGACGGCCTGCCCCTTCAGCTCCTTCTCCCGGATGGCGAAGGTCGCGACCATCGCCGCCATGGCACCCGCCACCAGATGGGTGACGTCCGCACCGAACGCGGCGAGCACCGCCAGCGCCAGCGCGATGGCACCCACCGTCCGCAGGCCCGCCGTCAACCGCAGCAGCCCGGGGTCGGACGCGGCGACGCGGTCCCGCAGCCGTGTCCGCACCGAGCGCCCCGCTGCCTTCACGCCGCCGTACACTCTCCCGATTCACGCCCGATCCCCGGCCGGTTCACGCCGAGATCCACTTCTCAGCATGCCATGCCGCGAACGGACCACTGCCGCCGGGTCACAGCTGCGCCCGGCCCGCTCCCTCCACCTGCTTCCGGACCTGCTCCGGCGTCAGATAGGCGTCGGTGTACTCGAAGTCCTTCAGCTTGGCCGCCTTGCGGGCCTGGAAGCCGGTGCGGACGAAATCGTCGCCGGCGATGGCGTTGAGCGTCCAGTTGGCCGCCACCCGGGCCTTCGCCACGCCCGTGCGCAGCGCCGACCAGTGGTAGCCGCGGGCCACGGCCTGGGCGGGCAGGCCCTTCAGTTCGACGCCGAGCGGCTTGGAGACCGCGTCGGTGCCGCCGAGGTCGACGACGAGCCCCAGGTCCTTGTGGACGTACGGCCGCATCGGCTGGTTGCGCAGGGTGGCGATGAGGTTCTCGGCGACGTGCCGGCCCTGCCGCATGGCGTGCTGGGCGGTGGGCGGGCAGACGGCGCCCTCCTGGCCCTTGGCGAGGTCGGGCACGGCGGCCGAGTCGCCGAGCGCGAACACCCCGTCGTGGTCGGGCAGGCACATCTCGGCGGTGACCGCGAGCCGTCCCTTGACCGTCTCCGCGCCGAGCGTGGCCATGAGCGGGCTCGCCACCACTCCGGCGGTCCAGATCAGCGTGCGGGTGGGCACCACCCGGCCGTCCGTGAAGGTGACCTCCTCGGGGCCGGCCTTCTCGATGGACACGCCCAGGGAGATCTCGATGCCGCGCCGCGTCAGCACCTCCTGCGCGTCGCGTCCGAGCTTCTCGCCCAGTTCGGGCATCAGCTTCGGGGCGATGTCGATCAGATGCCACTTGATCAGACTCGGGTCGAGCCGGTTGTAGCGCTTGACGGCCGCGTGCGTCAGCCGCTGCAGACAGGCCGCGGTCTCGGTGCCCGCGTAACCGCCGCCGACCACCACGAACTGCAGCCGGGATGCGCGCTCCGCGGGGTCCTGGCTGGCGTCGGCGAGGTCCAGCTGGGAGATGACGTGGTCGCGGATGTACGCGGCCTCCGCCAGCGTCTTCATGCCGAACGCGTTGTCGGTGAGCCCTGGGATGTCGAAGGTGCGGGTGATGCTTCCGGGGGCCAGCACGATGTAGTCGTACGGCTCGTTGACGATCTGGTCGGTGATGGTGCGCACCACGCAGACCTTCGCCTTGAGGTCCACGCCGATGGCGCCGCCCGGGATGATCCGGGTCCGGTACTTGCTGCTGCGGCGCAGGGAGAGCGCGATCGACTGGGGCGTCAGCACCCCGGAGGCGACCTGGGGCAGCAGCGGCAGATAGAGCTGGTAGGAGAATGGCGTCACCAGGGTGACGTCGGCCTCGTTGGGGGAGAGCTTCCGCTCCAGACGGCGGACGCACTCCACGCCGGCGAAACCTGCGCCGACCACCAGGATCCTGGGTCGTGTCACGGTGTTCATCCCTTTCTGCGGCTCCAGGCGGTCTGCCGCGAACGCCATTCGCCTGCCCCTGGATCGCTGCTTCGCACCTCGTCGATCCCACCGCGCCCACACCGGTTCGGCCAGCCGGACGCGGCAGGCAGGCGACACGTTCGGTGTCGGCGCAGGTCAGCCGGACCCGCGCAGGTGGCACAGCAGCAGGCACACGTCGTCGTCCCGCTCGGAGTCGCTGAGCAGGGGACGCAGGATGCCGTCCGCCGAACCCTCCAGGTCCGCCTCCAGCTCCGCCGAGCCGAACGACCCGAGTGCCTCGGCCAGCCGCGCGATGCCCGGGTCTATGCCCCGGGCGCGGCGCTCCACCAGACCGTCCGTGTACAGCGCGAGCGTCGAGCCCGGCGCCAGCCGCACCGTGTGGTCGGCGATCTCCTGCTTCAGCGGGATGCCGAGCATCGCACCCGGTTTCGCGTCCAGGGTCTGGACCCGCCCGTCCGGGGTACGCAGCACCGGCGGCGGGTGGCCGGCGGCGGCCCACGTCATGGTGGGGTCGTCGGGGTGGAAGCGCGCGATGACGGCGGTGGCGAAGAGGTCGGGCTGGAGGTGGTGGAGGAAGGTGTGCAGCCGGGTCAGGAGCCGGCCGGGGCTGCCGCCGTCGACGGCGTAGGCGCGCAGCGCGGTGCGCAGCTGACTCATCATCACGGCCGCGCGCAGCCCGTGCCCGGTCACGTCGCCGACCACGGCGATGACGCCGCCGTCGGGCTGGCGGAACGCGTCGTACCAGTCGCCGCCGATGTTGAGCCCGTGAGTGGCCGGCAGATAGCGCGCGGCCAGGCCGAGTCCCGGCGGGGCGGGCAGTTCCGTCAGCAGGGCCCGCTGGAGCGTCTCCGCGATGTCGCGGTTGTGCTGGTAGCGCTGGGCGTGGTCGATGGCGATGCTGGCCCGCCGGGTCAGCTCGATCACCATCACGGCGTCGTCCGGGTCCCAGCGTTCCCCGGGCGGGGACAGGGTCACCACGCCCAGGGGCGCCTGCCGGGTCGGCAGCGGGATGCACAGCAGGGGCCGCTGAGGTTCCAGCGCCGAGGGCGGCTGGTCGTCGACGCCGGGCAGGCCGCCGGGGTGAGCGGCGGCGTACTGGGGCCGCCCGGTGCGGGCGGCGACCACGGCGGCGGCCGGATGGGCGGGCCCCGGCCGGTCGCCCTCCTGCTCGAACAGCCAGACGTCGACGCTCGTGGCGTACTCCGGCACCAGCAGCTCCGGCAGGCGGCGCACGATCTCGTGGTGGTCGAGCGACGCCGTCAGCACCGCGCTCGCGTCCGCCAGGAACGTCAGCCTGCGACGGGCGTTCTCCGCCTCCGTACGCGCCTTGCGCTCGGCGGCGAACGCCTCCCGCTGGGCCCGCCCGGCGGCGTCCAGCTCGGCGTGCAGGGCCACGACGCCCTGGTTCGTCTGGTGCAGCTCCTCCCGGTGGAACTCGACCAGGTCCTCCTGCTCGGTGAGCCTGTCCAGCACCAGTGCCGTGTCCTCGTCGGCTCCCAGGAGGGCCTCGGCCAGCGTGGCCGGGTCGTCCGCGGACGCGTCGACATCGGCGGTCGGCACGGCCTCGGGGCAGGGCACCGTGACCCGCCACGGAGGCTCCCCGGCGGCCGCGGCGTCGCGCGACGGCGTCAGCACGGCGTGCAGCACGCCCTCCCCGGCCTCCGGCGTGGCGCGGGAAGCCGTGCCCGCCTCCAGGGTGAGCCGCCAGGTACCGCCCTTGGTCAGACACAGCCGCAGCTGCGCGCCGAGCGACGCCACCAGCCGCGCCCGCTCCAGGGGCGGCACACCGAAGGCCGCGGCCAGGCGCGCGGTGGTGATGCGCGCCTGGGCCGCGTCGGTGATGTCGGTGATCTGCCAGGTGCGGGTCATGGGCGGTCCAGCGGGGTCGGGGCCGGGCCGGTCGCGGTGGTGTCGTTCTGCGTGGGGTGGGCGGGCTCGCTGCTGGCTGGGGCCGTGGATTGCCGGTGTTCCAGTCGTGGCACGCCGGGGGCCGCGGCCGGGTGCGTCATGGTGGGGCGTGACCGGGCCGCGTCGGTGGTGTGTGGGGTACGGGTCATCGGGCATCCGGCGGGGTCGAGGCCAGTACGGCCACGGCGGTGTCGTCCCGCACCGGGCGGGCGGAACTGCTGGCGTCACGGACCGTCACGGCGGCCGTCACCGCCGGGTCGGCCGCCGTGCGGCAGGTGTCGGGCGTCGGGGTCCAGCGGCTCGGCAGACCGTCACTGTGCAGGACCAGCACCCGGTCGTCTGCCCAGGCCGCCTCCTCCTCGCGCAGGGTCGTGGGCCGGTGGGTGCCGACGATGCCGGGCCGGGACACCAGGTGCCGCCAGGTGCCGCCCGCGCACAGCCGTGCCCCGATGTTGCCGACGCCGGCGAACCTGAGCACCGCGGCACGCGTGTCGACCTGGGCCACCGCGACGGCCGCGCCGCGGGTCCCGCCCAGCGCCGTGTCGAGCCGCCGCAGCGCCTCGGCGGGCCCTAGGTGGGCAGAACCGCGCAGCGCCTCGACGGCGGCGGTCGAGGCGCGGGCCGCCTCCGGGCCGTGGCCGAGCCCGTCGGCCAGCATCAGCGTGACCCGGTCCCCGGCCCGGACCCACGCCCAGGCGTCGCCCGAGTAGTCGGCCCCGCCGAAGGGGACGTTCACCGCGCCGGCCCGTACCCCGGCCGCCGGACCGGGCTCCGCGGCACGGCCGTCGGGTACGGGGCCGACCCGGGCGACCACCACCGTGCCCCGCCCAGGGCCGCTGTGCAGGTCGAAGTCGTCGGCGAGGCGCGCGCAGGTGCCGAGACCGGCGCCCAGGGAGTTCGTCGTGCTGTAACCGTCGCGCAGGGCGGCGGGCACGTCGGCGATCCCCGGGCCGTGGTCGACCGTGGTGACCTGCACGAGCCGGGTATCGCCGTCACGGTCGGCCGAGAGGACGGTGGGAGCGACGACGTCGATGAGGACCCGACCGCCCCCGGCGTGCTTGAGCAGATTGGTCGCCAGCTCCGTCGCCACCAGCGCCGCGGTGGCGGTGCGCCGATCGTCCAGCCCGGCCAGGGCCGCCGCGTGCTCCGCGGCCACCCGGGCGTCGCGCACCCGGGTGGAGTCGTGCACCGGTACGTCCCACACGCGCGGCATCAGGACTCCTCACGCGGGCGAGGCGGCCGGCCCACCCAGGAGGTCACCCGCACGGTGGTGCCCGCACCCGGGTCGCTCTCGATCGCGAAGTCGTGCACCAGGCGCCGCGCGCCGCCCAGCCCCATGCCCAGCCCGCCCCCCGAGGTGAAGCCGTCGCTGAGCGCCTGCTCCAGGTCCGCGATGCCCGGTCCCTCGTCGCTGAAGGTCAGCCGCAGCCCACGGGTGCCCCCCTCGGCGAGGGGCTCCGTCTCCATCGTTCCACCGCCGCCGTACACGAGCGTGTTGCGGGCCAGTTCGCTGGCCGCCGTGACCAGCTTCGTCTGGTCCACCAGACCGAAGCCGAGCTGGGCGGCCGCCTGCCGCACGTGCTGACGTACCCACACCAGATCCATGTCCGAACGGATCGGCAGGCGGGCCTGGGCGCCCGCGGCAGTGTGCATCACGGACTCTCCTGGCGCAGGCCGCCGAAGCGGGACGACGGGGCGTGCCGCGTCAGCAGGTCAAGAGCCACCTCGGTACTGAGCGCCGTGTGCACCCCCGGCAGCGTCAGGCCCAGCTCCACCAGGGTGATGGCCACCGCCGGCCGCATGCCGACCACCACGGTACGCGCGGCCAGCAACTCGGTCTGCCCGGCGATCTCCGCCAGGACGCGGCCGAGGAAGGAGTCGACGATCTCCACACCGGAGATGTCGATGATCACACCCGTGGCTCCGCTGCGGGAGATGGTCTCGGCGAGGTCCTGCTGGAGCTGCTGCGCCGTGCTGTCGTGCAGGTCTCCCTGAAGGGTGACCAGCAGCACCTCGCCGAGCCGGAGGACCGGAACATGACCCGTCACGGGACCCGCGTGGGGCCCCGGGAATGCCTCGTTCACCGCGTGACCGGACCGTTCGCGACGGGGTTCACGATGCCGACCCCGAGCTGGTGCAGCACATAGCCCAGCGCGTCGGCGAGGCTCGCCCGGGTGACCACGGTGCCCAGGTCCAGGCCGAGGTGGACCATGGTCTGCGCGATCGCGGGCCGGATGCCGGACACGATGCACTCGGCGCCCATCAGCCGGGCCGCCGCGACCGTCTTCATCAGGTGCTGGGCCACCAGCGAGTCGACGGTCGGCACCCCGGTGATGTCCAGGATCGCGTAGCGCGCCTGCTGCTCCACGATGGACTCCAGCAGGGTCTCCATGACGACCTGGCTGCGGGCACTGTCCAGCGTGCCGATCAGCGGGACGGCCACGATGCCGTCCCACAGCTTGATGACGGGAGTGGCCACCTCCAGCAACTGCAGCCGCTGGCGGTCGATGAGCGCCTGCCCCTCGCTGAGCGCCGTCTGCATGACCACGACCCGCAGGGTGCCCATCAGCACGCTCAGCGTGGTGACGCTGTCCCGGGCGTGCTCGGCGGAGGCGTCCGTGAGGTCGGCCACGAGCAGGTTCTCGACCGGCGGGCGCAGGGCGGCCAGTTCGCTCGACACCTGGGCGGTGCTCAGGCCGGCCCGCGAGCGGGCCGCGCCCATCCGCGCCAACTGCTCGCGCACCGTCGTGAATCCGGCGGCGTCCGGGTCCTCCACCCGTGCCGCGTCCGCCACTTGGGCCAGCGCGTCCACCACGGCCTTGCCCGCCTCGACCGCCTCGTCGCGCGAGACGGTGAACACGGCCCGGAACAACGGCTCGTCCGCCCACCGCTGGGCGATCTGCTCACGGCGACGCCGCAGAAAGTCCCTGACCTCGTTCGTCGGCGATCCCGCTGTTCCCTCCGCCTGTTCCGGCACCTGTTCCACTCCTCATCCGCGTTGCGCCGCACAGCCCCGGGAGGCGACGTGACGGCGACGTGACTCTGCCGGGCGACAACTGTAACCACCCGCCGACCTCGTACGACACCTGCTCCCGCGCGAACGTTTCGGATGAGCGTCGGGTAGGAGGGGGAAACTCAGACCTCGGGTATCCGCGGACCCTCCGGCTGGGCGTCGACGCGGGAGAGCGCCTCGTCGATGCTCTCGGAGACCGGCACCGTGAGGCTCACCCCCGTCAGATCCAGCACGCGCCGCACGGCCGGGGTGGGCGCGATGATGTGCACACTGCCCGGCAGCTCGCGTGCCTCCTGATAGACCCGCAGGATGATGTTCATGCCGGACGAGTCCATGAACGGCACCTCGGAGAGGTCCAGCAGGAAGTGCCGCCGGCCGTGGTGCAGTTGGTTGGCCAGATGGTGCTGGAGCTCGGTCGCGGTGTCGACGTCCAGGTAGCCCTCCACCGTGAGCAGCGCGACCTCCTCCCGGGGCAGCGTCACCTCGACGGACAGCGGGTTCTGGGCTATGGGCACGTGTACCTCCAACAATACGGCCGGGCGGTGGGACGTCATCGTGTCCCACCGCGCCCGGCGATTACCCCCGAATCCGTTCGTCACACCTGTCCGGTCGGGACCGGAATTCCGTGTCCTGCGTCACCCGACCCGGATGCCCACCAGGCACGTGTCGTCGTCCGTGTCCGACCTGCTGTAGGTGAGCAGCCGGTCCAGGTGCTGGTCGAGGGTGTTCGGCGTCGGACGGACGGTGCTCAGCAACTGGGCCAGCGCCTCCTCCACCGAGCGGTCGCGGCGTTCGATCAGACCGTCGGTGTACATCAGCAGCGTGTCCTCGCCGGCCAGCTGCACCTCGTCCTCCTCGTACACCGCCTCGGCCACCGCTCCCAGCAGCATGCCCTTGAGCAGCGGCAGCGGCTTGGCGTCCGCGCCGCGGACCAGCACCGGCGGCAGATGGCCCGCCCTGGCCCAGCGCAGCGTGCGGCGGGCCGGGTCGTACAGCCCGCACACCGCGGTCGCGGTGACCCCGCCCGTGAGATGGTGCGCCACGATGTTGAGCCACGACAGCAGCTGGCCGGGCCCGGCACCGGTCACCGCGAGGCCCCGCAGGGCGTTGCGCAGCACCACCATGCTGGTCGCGGCCTCTATGCCGTGCCCGGCCACGTCGCCCACGCACAGCAGCACCCGCCCGCTCGGCAGCATCACGGCGTCGTACCAGTCGCCGCCCACCAGCTGCTCCGTCTCCGCCGGCCGGTACCGGACGGCCACCTGGAGCTCCGGCACCTTGAGCGGGGTCTGCTCCGGCGGCATGATGGCGTGCTGCAGCTGCAGGGTCAGCCGGGCCCGCTCGATGGCCTGCTGCTCGGTATGCGCCAGCTGGTCGCGCGTCGCGGCGAGCGCCACCTCGGTCCAGTGCTGCGCCGAGATGTCCTGGTACGCACCCCGTACGACGAGAAGGCGGTCGTCGGTGTCCAGGACCGGTTCGGCCACCGCCCGGACGTGCCGGGTCACCCCGTCGGGCCGCTGCAGCCGGAACGCCGCCGACGCCGGCCGCCGGTGGTGCAGCAGCGTGCGCAGGAACCGGCCGATGGTGACGGCGTCGTCCGGGTGGGCGTGGGCGGTCAGCTCCTCCAGCGGCACCGGCACACTCGTCTGCGGACGCCCGTAAAGGTCGAACAGCTGTCCGTTCCAGGTGATCTCGCCGGTCAGCAGGTTCTCCTCGAAGCCGCCGATGCGGCCGAGGCGCTGGGCGTGCTGGAGGAGGCTGGCCAGCCGGGCCGTCTCGTCCTCGATGCGCCAGATGAGCAGAACGGCGTTGCCGTGCCTGCTGACACTGATGTCCGCGACCGCCGACAGCGGCACCTGGTCCACCAGCGCGGTCAGGTTGATGCGCCGGGCCCGGAACGGCTCGCCCGTGGCGTACACCCGCTCCACGTTCTGGAACAGCTCGCTGTCCCCGGCGGCCATCGGGTAGGCCTCCAGCAGCAGCGCGCCGCGCACGACGGCACGCGGCCGCCCCGCGGGATCCAGGAAGCCCTTGTTCACGTGCTGGATGCGGAAGTCCGCCAGGTTGCCGGCGGCGTCCAGGTGCGGCACCAGGACCAGGGCGGGGTCGTACAGACCGTCGGCCAGGTCCATCAGCTCCACCGCGTCCGGCATGACGGGCGGCTCCTGTCCGGCACCGTCCGGCGGCGTGTACGACTCCAGGGTGTGCGCGCACAGCTCCGCCAGGGCCTCCACCTGACGGACCACCTGGGGCGGCTGCGGAGCCAGCGGCACCGGCCAGGCGATCTCCAGCACGCCGTGGATACGCCCGCCGGTACCGGCGGGCACGGCGACCCTGCCGCCGTCCGGGTACTGGTGCCGGCCCACGCTGGGCAGCCCGGTACCGGCCAGCGAGGTGATCCACTGGCCCTCGCGCTCGGTCAGCCCGCACCGGGCCACCGTCGCCACGTCCGGCGGCACATAACGCCAGCGGGTGGCCTCGGCCGGGGAGAACCCCGCACTGCCGGCCAACGTGAGCGACCCGTCGTACCCGGCCGCCCAGATGGCCACGGCGACCGCGCCGAGCGGGCGCAGCGCCTGCTCCAGCAGGGCGTCGGCCACGGCCTGGGTGTCGTCCGCGGCCAGCGCGCCGCTCTCGGCCGCCCGCAGGCGCACGGCGGCCGACTCGGCCACCGCCTCCCCGGCGTCCCCGCCGTCGTCGCCGTCGTCGGCGTCCGTGGCCCGCACGGCGGCGGTGGCCGTCAGGAACGCGTCCGTCACCTCCGACATCCGGTCCCGGGCGGCCTGGTTGATGACGTCGACCGCGAACTCCAGGGGAGTCACCTGGGACTGCTCGGCCAGCTCGGCGAGCTGCCGCGCGGCCTGCGCCGGACCACACCCGAGCCGCGCGACCAGGATGCCCTTGGCGAGCTCGATCAGGGCCCGGCCCTCGGCCTCCGCCTGGGCGGCCCGCACCTCGCGGCTGAGCCGGTCCACCGTGGCCGCCAGCCTGCCCACGGGCGACAGCGGAGCCATCGCGCGCAAGCCGGCGGCCGGCCCGTCGACCGCGCAGGACTGCCGCGGCCCGGACGCCGGGGGCGGCGTGGCCGACGCGTCCCGCGGCGCGTCGCCGGCCGGCCCGCGTGGCTGCTCGGACATGTTCACGATGAGGACGCTCCTCGGCTGGAGGCCGCGACGGAGCGCGACGGGACGTGCCGCGCACCGCCCGGCCCACCGGTGTACGGGACGGGGGCCGGCACGCTCATGCGGGCAGCCACCGTCGGACGCAGGCGATGAGGTCCCGGGTGTCGACGGGCTTGGTGACGTAGTCGCTGGCGCCCGAGGCGAGGCTCTTCTCCCGGTCGCCGGGCATCGCCTTCGCGGTGACCGCGATGATGGGCAGCTCGGCGTACCGGGGGATCCGGCGGATCTCGGCCGTCGCCGTGTAGCCGTCCATCTCCGGCATCATCACGTCCATCAGGACCAGCGCGACGTCCGGGTGGTCCACGAGCGTCTCGATGCCCCGGCGTCCGTTCTCCGCGTGCAGGACCCGGAAACCGTGCAGCTCCAGGATCCCGCTGAGCGCGAAGAGGTTGCGCGCGTCGTCGTCGACGACGAGGACGGTGCGCCCGGCCGACGAGTCGTCCACGGCGTCCGGAGCCAGGTGCTGCGGCTCCTCGGGCCGGACCAGGGAGAGGACGTCGCCGGGCTCCTCGGCGGCCAGGTGCAGCGCGATGCGCTCCCGCAGCTCGTCGAGGCTGGACAGGAACTCCAGCGCCCCGCCCTCAGCCCCGGAGCGCAGGCTCTCCTCCAGCGCCGCGTCCGCGCGGTGACCGCTGTGCACCAGCACCGGCACGCTCGCCAGCGCGGAGTCGCCGCGCAGCGCCTCCAGGAAGCGGGACGCCTCCGAGTCCGGCATGCCCAGCTCCAGGACGACGCAGTGGCACGGCTCGGCCGCGAGCGCGCCCGCGGCCTCCTGCGCCCCCACGGCCGTGATGACGTCGAGCGGGGGCCGGTCGCCCGCGTCGTCCCGTCCGTGCGTCAGGTCGGTGATCACGCTCTCCGCGACGAGGGTCAGCAGACCACGCGGCCGCTCCTCCACGACGAGCAGCCGCCGCGGGCGCTGCCGGTGGCCGCCCGTGAGCTCGGGCGCCGCCGCCGGGCGGTTGAGCACGTCGGCGGGCGACTCGGCCGGGGCGTGCTCCGCGCCCAGGTCCAGCAGCTCCTCGAAGTCGTGCCGGGCCACGGGCAGGAACAGCGTGAACGTGCTGCCCCGGTCGGGTGTGCTGTCCACCGTGACGGCGCCGCCGAGCAGCTGGGCGATCTCCCGGGTGATGGACAGGCCGAGTCCGGTGCCGCCGTACTTGCGGCTGGTCGTGCCGTCCGCCTGCTGGAACGCGCCGAAGATCGACTCCAGGTTCTGCTCGGGGATGCCGATACCGGTGTCCTTCACCCGGAAGGCCACCACCGCACCGCCCCGGAGCACACCGGCGGGCACCTCGTCGTCCGACGCCGGCTCGACGGCCAGCTCCACCCCGCCCCGCTCGGTGAACTTCACCGCGTTGGACAGCAGGTTGCGCAGCACCTGACGCAGCCGGGACTCGTCGGTCAGCAGGTCCGCCGGTGCTCCGGCGGCCGTCGACACCGTGAACTCCAGGCCCTTCTGCGTCGTCATGGGCCGGAAGGTGGCCTCGACGTACTCGATGAGCTGCCGCAGCGACACCCGCTCGGGTGCGACGTCCATCTTCCCCGCCTCGACCTTCGACAGGTCCAGGATGTCGTTGATCAGCTGGAGCAGGTCCGAGCCCGCGGAGTGGATGATGCCCGCGTACTCGACCTGCTTGGGGGTGAGGTTGCGCGACGGGTTCTGGGCGAGCAGCTGGGCGAGGATGAGCAGGCTGTTGAGCGGGGTGCGCAGCTCGTGGCTCATGTTGGCCAGGAACTCCGACTTGTACTTCGAGGCCAGCGACAGTTGCTGGGCACGGGCCTCCAGCTCCTGCCGGGCCTGCTCGATCTGCAGGTTCTTCGCCTCGATGTCCCGGTTCTGCGTCGCCAGCAGGGACGCCTTGTCCTCCAGCTCGGCGTTGGAGCGCTGCAGCTCCTCCTGCTGGACCTGGAGCTCGGCGGAACGGGCCTGCAGCTCGGCGGTCAGGCGCTGCGACTCGGAGAGGAGCTCGTCGGTGCGGGCGTTGGCCACGATCGTGTTGACGTTGACGCCGATGGTCTCCATCAGCAGTTCCAGGAAGTCCCGGTGGACCTGGGTGAAGGAGGTGACCGACGCCAGTTCGATCACGCCGAGAACCTGCCCCTCGACCACGATGGGCACCAGCACCAGGGCGGTCGGCACCACCTCGCCGAGCCCGGAGGAGATCGTCACGTAGCCGGCCGGCAGCTCGTCCACCACGATGGTGCGCCGGCTGCGCGCGGCCTGGCCGACCAGGGTGCGGCCGAAGGCGATGCGGGTGGGCCTGCTCCCGTCCTCGGGACAGCCGTAGGAGCCGACGAGCCGCAGCTCGGGCCCCTCGTCGCCGTCCTCGGCGAGATAGAAGGCGCCGTACTGGGCCGACACCAGCGGCACCAGCTCGTCCATGATCAGCTCGGCGACCACGGGCAGGTCCCGGTGCCCCTGCATCAGGCCGGAGATCCGGGCGAGGTTGGTCTTGAGCCAGTCCTGCTCCTGGTTGGCCCGGGTGGTCTCGCGCAGGGACTCCACCATGGAGTTGATGTTGTCCTTGAGCTCGGCGACCTCGCCCGACGCCTCCACGTTGATGGAGCGGGTCAGGTCGCCCTCGGCGACGGCGGAGGTGACCTCGGCGATCGCGCGGACCTGGCGGGTGAGGTTGCCGGCCAGCTCGTTGACGTTCTCCGTGAGGCGCTTCCAGGTACCGGAGACGCCCTCCACCTCGGCCTGGCCGCCGAGCCGGCCCTCGGTGCCGACCTCGCGGGCGACGCGGGTGACCTCGTCGGCGAAGGCGGAGAGCTGGTCGACCATCGTGTTGATCGTCGTCTTGAGCTCCAGGATCTCGCCGCGCGCGTCGACGTCGATCTTCTTCGACAGGTCGCCCCGGGCCACCGCGGTCGTCACCAGCGCGATGTTGCGCACCTGGCCGGTGAGGTTGTTGGCCATGGAGTTGACGTTGTCGGTGAGGTCCTTCCAGGTGCCGGCGACGTTCGGCACCAGCGCCTGCCCGCCGAGCCGGCCCTCGGTGCCGACCTCGCGGGCGACGCGGGTGACCTCGTCGGCGAACGCCGACAGCGTGTCGACCATCGTGTTGATGACGTCGGCCAGCGCCGCGACCTCGCCCTTGGCCTCCACGGTGATCCGCTGCGACAGGTCGCCGCGCGCCACGGCGGTGGCGACCTGGGCGATGGAGCGGACCTGGCCGGTGAGGTTGTTGGCCATGGAGTTGACGTTGTCGGTCAGGTCCTTCCAGGTACCCGACACACCGCGCACCTGGGCGCGGCCGCCCAGATTGCCCTCGGTGCCGACCTCGCGGGCGACGCGGGTGACCTCGTCGGCGAAGGCCGAGAGCTGGTCGACCATCGTGTTGATGGTGTTCTTCAGTTCGAGGATCTCGCCGCGGGCGTCCACCGTGATCTTCTGGGAGAGATCACCCTTGGCCACGGCGGTGGCCACCTGGGCGACGTTGCGGACCTGGTTGGTCAGGTTGCCCGCCATGAAGTTCACCGAGTCGGTGAGGTCGCGCCACGTGCCCTTGACGCCCTGGACGTCGGCCTGGCCGCCGAGCCGCCCGTCGGTGCCGACCTCGCGGGCGACGCGGGTGACCTCGTCGGCGAAGGCGGAGAGCTGGTCGACCATCGTGTTGATGGTGTTCTTCAGTTCGAGGATCTCGCCGCGGGCGTCCACGTCGATCTTCTGCGACAGGTCGCCCTTGGCGACCGCCGTGGCGACCTGGGCGATGTCACGGACCTGGGTGGTCAGGTTTCCCGCCATGGCGTTGACCGAGTCCGTCAGGTCGGCCCAGGTGCCCGAGACGCCCGGCACCCTCGCCTGCCCGCCGAGGGTCCCCTCCGTGCCCACCTCGCGGGACACCCGGGTGACCTCGGAGGTGAACACGGACAACTGGTCCACCATGCCGTTGAAGACCTTGGCGATGTCGCCCATCAGGCCATCGGCCTCGTCCGGCAGACGAGTGCCGAAGTCGCCGTCCCGCACGGCCGTCAGGCCGGCAAGGAGACGGCGCAACTCCTGATCGCCCGGAACCGCCTCGACGGTACCGGCGCTGTCGCTGGTCATGCGCACCCTCGTTCCGCTCCCCAGGAGCCCTCGGACCGAGGACTCGACAACCCCCTGCCGGACCGATTGCCCGGTCCGGTCCGTTGTGGATGCATTCCCGCAGTTCACGGATTGCCCAAAGAGAAAAATACGCCAGAGGCTAACCCAGGTCGCGGGTCCGAACAAAGCGGGACGCCACCCGGTGGAGCACGCCCTCGGACGGATCGGGCCGCGCTCCCGGACCGGCCGCGGGGCGGCCCGGTGGATCTCGCCGCCGCCGATTGGCCCACGGCGTCCGAATGCGGCGGCCCGGGCCGGGTATCTGCTGCTGTGGAGCCGGTCCGGCCCGTGGCGCAGGCCCGGCCCCACAGTCGTCACCCACGCGGGAGGGAAGGGACAGCGTGCCGATGGAAAGCATCTGGTCGTACGCGACGGGCAGTGGTTACACGGAGGAACAGGACCTGACGGGCTGCACCGTCGTCGCGAACGACGGCACCATCGGTCACGTGGACCGCCAGGCCGACCACTTCGGCATGCGGCACCTGGTCGTCGACACCGGCGTCTGGGTCTTCGGCCGGAGCGTGCTCGTGCCGGTCGGCATGGTCAGGGGCATCGACCCCGAGGCCCGTACCGTCACGGTGGCCTGCACCAGGGCGGAGGTCAAGGCCGCGCCCCGGTTCCGGACCGACAGCGAGACGATGGACCGGGAGTACCTGGCGTCCGTCGGCGACTACTACCACCGGCTGCCGCCGCAGGACACCACCGCGGACTGACCGGCGCCGAACGACAGCACGGCGAAGACCAGGGACACCACTGACATGGAACCAACCGACGGGACCACCACGGCCTCATCCGGCTTCGCGCCGTCCGGCGCACCGGCACCGGGCGCCGTGACCAGCGCGGCGACGGCACGCGCGTACGCGGAGTCGGTGGCGCGCGCGCAATGGGGCTCGGGCCGCGGGGTGCGGGACGAGGACGTCGTCGACCTGCTGCTCGTCGTCTCGGAGCTGGTCACCAACGCGATCCGGCACGGCGGCGGACTGGCCGGGTTCGAGGTCCGGCCCATGGGTGAGGGGGTGTGGATCGCCGTTCACGACAACAGCGCGGTGGTGCCCAGGGCCGCCTACGAGTTCCCCACCAGGCACCACGGGAGCGGTTACGGCTGGCCGCTGGTCGCCCGCCTGGCCCGCGACATCGCCGTCGACCGGCACCCGGGAGGCGGCAAGTCGATCAGCGTGCTGGTGCCCCTGCGCGACGCGGGCACCCCCTGACCGGGGCGGTCACCAGGGCAGGAAGACGTGGATGTCCTTGCCCCGCTCGCCGGTGACGACGCTCACCTGGTCGGACAGGGTGTGGATCAGGTGCCAGCCGATGCCGCCGCCGCCGTTGCTCGGATGGAAGGGACGCGGCGCGGGTTCGGTCGTACTCGTGTCGTGCATCACCACGTGCACTCCGTCGAAGGTACGGCGCAGCCGCAGCGTGAACGGCCCCGGGGCGTACTGCACCGCGTTCGCCGCCAGCTCCGTGACCACCAGGAGGATGTCGTCCCAGTGCTCGGGCTGCGCGGGTGGTGACGCACGGGCCAGGTCGTAGAGGAATTCCTCCGCGACCAGCCGCGCACCGGTCACATTGTGCAGCTCCCCGGTGAAGCTGGCGGTGCGGTTCGTGATCTCCTCGGAAGCCAGTGTCCTGTCCCAACGCGACTCGGCTGCCATTTCGCCTTCCCGGCCCGGCATCCGCCGGGCGTTGTCCCTTCTTCGCTTTCCCTTCGTTTGTTAGTTCCCGTGCCGGCCGACCCTACGCGCCTCGTTGTGCGGGTCGGGGCGCGGTGGCCGGGGGTGATCGTCCCGTCACCCCCGGCGAATTCCCCGGAATGCAGAGCGGATTGCGAGGGAACCCGGAAGGCGGAACACACCAGGGCGCTCCGCGAGGGAACGCCCGTGTCCGACTACCCCACTCGGGAGATCTCTGATGACCAGTTACGGCAGTTCCCCTGCCGCGTCGTCCAGGTCACGCACGAACGGTCTGGCCATCGCGAGTCTTTGCTCCGGAATCATCGGCCTGTTCTTCCTCAGCGTCATTCTGGGACCGGTCGCCATCGTGCTGGGCGCCGTCGGACTGCGGCAGGCCCCGGCCAAGGGCGGCGCGGGCATGGCCAAGGCCGGTATCGTGCTCGGCATCCTGGCCCTCGTCCTCTTCGCCGTCCTGCTCGCGGTGAGCGCGTCGAGCGGTGGCTTCAGCTGGTACGTGGGCGGCTGACCCGGCCGGCACACGGGACGACGACCGCGCGGGCGCGCCGGTGGGACACCGGCGCCCGCGCACGTCTGCCGGCCTACCCGGTCACCGGAAGAACACGTTGTCCGAGTCCTCCCACCCGGCCGGATCCGCCGGCGGCGCCGGCGGCCGGCGGTGCGACCGCGCCTCGTACATCGCGTCGATCTCGAAGGCGTAGGTCCGTACGATCTCGTCCCGGCGCAGCTTCATCGACGGGGTGAGCAGCCCGTTGGCCACGTCGAACGGATCGGGCAGGACGCGGAAGACCCGGATGGACTCCGAGCGCGAGACGGCACTGTTGGCCGCGGCGACGGCCCGCGCGACCTCCTCCCGCAGCGCGTTCTCCTCGCGCGCCTCACGGGCCGGGGCGTCGCCCTGCAGGGCCAACCCCGCCCGCCAGTGCGTCAGGAACTCCGGGTCGAGCGTGATGAGGGCGCCGACGCAGGGCCGGTTGTCGCCCACGACCACCGCCTGGTGGACGAGCGGATGCATGCGCAGCCGCTGCTCCAGGGCGGCCGGGGCCACGCTCTTGCCGCCGCTGGTGATGATGATGTCCTTCTTGCGGCCCGTGATCGCCAGATAGTTCTCGTCGTCCAGGTGCCCGAGGTCCCCGGTGGCCAGCCAGCCGCCGCGCAGCACCTCACGGGTCGCGGCCTCGTCACCGACGTACCCCTGGAACAGCGACGGCCCGCGCACCAGGATCTCCCCGTCGTCGGCCACCCGGATCTCCATGCCGGGCAGCGGCTGCCCGACGGTGCCGGACTTCTCGCGGCCCAGCGGCTGCATCGTCAGTCCGCCGCTGGTCTCCGTCAGGCCGTAGCCGTCGTGGACGTAGACGCCGATGCCCTCGAAGAAGAGGGACAGCTCGCGGCTGAGCGGCGAACCACCGGACGTCGCGCGGCGCACCCGACCGCCGAGCGCGTTCCGCAGCCGGCGGTACACCGTCCGTTCGTACAGGGCGTGCTGGAGGCGGAGGTCGAAGCCGGGCCCCGGCCCCCTGCCCAGCCGCTGGCGCTCCAGCGCGGCGGCGAAGTCCCGCGCCGTCTCGGCGGCCCGCTCGAACAGCGCTCCGCGGCCCGCCTTCTGGGCCGTGCGCAGGAAGGTCTTGTACAGCTTCTCCAGCACCGACGGGACGGCGTAGAAGTAGGTCGGGCGGAAGGAGCGCAGGGCCGAGGCCAGCGCCTCCCCGGTCATCGCGGGCTCGTGCGCCATGAGCAGCCCGCCCCGGACGCACAGGCTCTGGATCATCAGCCCGTACACGTGGGAGAAGGGCAGGAAGGCGAGGACGGCGCCCTGCTCCCCGGGCGGCGCGACCGTGTGGCCCCAGCCCTCGATCAGCGTGTCGCACGGACTGGCCAGGCCGCGGTGGCTCAGCGCGCAGCCCATGGCGCGGCCGGACGTGCCCGAGGTGTAGGCGACGACCGCGGTGGAGTCCGGCAGCACGATGCGGCGCATGGAGTCGACCGTGGCGAACGGGAGGAACTCGCCGCGCGCCACGAGCGTGTCCATCACGCCCGCGTCCAGTTGCCAGACATGGCGCAGTGACGGCAGCGACGCGCACACCGAGCCGACGGTCATCACGCTCTGCTCGTCCTCGACCACCACGGCCACGCAGCCGGCGTCCCGCAGGATCCACTCGACCTGGTCGCGCGAGGAGGTCGGATAGATCGGCACGACCTCGGCGCCCACCGTCCACAGCGCGTAGCTGAAGACCGTCCACTCATAGCGGGTGTGGGCCAGGATCGCCACGCGGTCGCCCGGCGAGATCCCGCACGCGATCAGCCCCTTGGCCAGGTCGGCCACCTCGTCGCGGAACTCCACGGCCGTCACCTCGTGCCAGACGGTGGAGTCCGGCCCGGTACGGCGGGCGAGCATCGGCAGGGTCGGACTGAGGGCGGCCGTCTCGAAGAGGCTGTCGGCGAGCCCGCCGGTCAGGGGCGGGACGGCCCGGGGAGCGAGAGCGAGGTCGCGCATGCGCTGGCTCCTGACATGTACGGACGGTGGACCCCACGGACGAGCACCGACGAGCACCGTGATCGGCCGTGCTCGGAATGTAGCGGAGCCGCAGGCGGCGGGGGGCCGGGACGCCGGAAGTGTTCCCGCCTGGTGATCTCGGCCGGATCGGGGGACTCGGACGGCATGAGCTATACGAACCCCGACCCGGAACCCGAACGCACCACCGGACTGGAACAGGGAGGCGGTGTGCCGCCCGGCGAGACTCCGCCGGGCGAGAGCAGCATGTCCGAGGCGGGCCCGTGGGAGGGCAACAACCCTTCCAAGGGCTGGGCCAAGGCACCCCTGACCGTGATCCTCGCCCTGGTGCTGCTCATCGCGGCGGGCTTCCTGGGCTACGCCCTGGTCCTGATCCTCTGAGAAGGTGCGAGGAGCGACGGCCCCGCGGGGCGTCTCAGGCCGCCTGAGTACGGCGTACGCACTCGGTGACGACGTCCCGCAGGCTGCCGGTGCGCTCCAGCAGTTCGCGCTGCACCCGGGCACCGTTGCCGTGCCGCAGCAATTCGCCGACGCCGTCCCGCACCCGGTCGAGGTCGCCGTCGTCGGCCAGCGCGTCCCCGACGTGGTCCAGCAGCGCTCGTACGACCGTCTCGGCCGGCATCCGCCGCATCGTCGCGGGGTGCAGCAGTTCCTCCGTCAGCCCGGACCGGGCCGCCCGCCAGGCCGCGAGACGCAGCAGGCTCACACTGTGCTCGGCCGGCTCCGTGCCCTCCCGCCACTCCCGCGCGGCCGTGCCGACCAGCGCGCGGGCGAGGGCCGCGACGACGACGGCCGTCCCCGCGTCCAGGCAGACGTCCGCGACCCGGAACTCGACCGTCGGATAGCGCTGGGAGAGCCGGACGTCGAAGTAGATCATCCCGTCGTCGAGGATCGTGCCGGTGGCGAGCATGTCCGCGACCCGCCGGTGGTAGGTCTCCGCCGAGCCGAACAGCTCCGTCGGACCGGCCGACGGCCAGCGCTGCCAGACCCGGCTGCGATAGCTGCTGTAGGAGGAGTCCCTGCCCTGCCAGAACGGCGAGTTCGCGCTCAACGCGGCCAGCACCGGCAGCCAGGGCCGCACCCGGTCGATCACCGCGACGCCCTCCTCGTCGGACTCCACCGAGACGTGCACGTGGCAGCCCAGGACGAGCTGCTCCTGGACCACGACGCCGTACTGCTCGGCCATCCAGTCGTAGCGGCGGTTCACGCCGACGGACGGGGTCACCGGCAGCGGCGACGTCGCCAGCGCGGCCACGGCGCAGCCGATTCCCCCGGCGTGGCCCCCGGCCTCCGCACGGCAGCGGACGATCTCCGCGTGCAGCCGCTCCATGTCCGACTGCGGATGCGTGGCGAACTCGACCATCTGCTCGTGCAGTTCCTTCTCGAACACGTCCTGCTCGGCATCGTCCAGTGAGGCCCGGGCGAGCACGGCGGCGGACAGCGCCCGCGGCTCACCGGTCTCGGGGTCGACCAGGAGGAGCTCCTCCTCCACTCCGACGGTGCGCACGTGATGCCGCCTTTCAGTGGGCCCGGTCGCGGCGGCGACGAGGTCTTCTAGGTCCGTTGGACCACCGACTGCCCCGGGAAGGCGGCCGGACACCTGGTCGCGCCGCCGCGCCTCACAGGGCGTACGGCATCAGCCACACCGTCGCCAGCGGCGGCAGGGTGATCCGGAGGCTCCCGTCCTCGGGCTTTAGCGGGTCGGGATTGCCCACGCCGCTGCCGCCGTACTCCTCGGCGTCGGTGTTGAGCACCTCCTGCCAGGCGGTGACCTCGTCGCCGACGGCGAGGCCGTACTCGTGCCGGACGACCGGGGAGAAGTTCGACACCGCCAGCAGCGGAGTGCCGTCCGCGTCGTACCGCAGGAACGCGAAGACGTTGTCCTCGGCCGCGTCCACGGCGACCCACCGGAAACCGGCCGGATCGGTGTCGCGCTGCCACAGCGCCGGCGTCCGCCCGTAGCAGGTGTTGAGCTCGCGGACCAGGTCCTGGATCCCGCGGTGGTCGGACGCCGAGTGGTACCCCTCGTCCAGCAGCCACCACTCGGGGCCCTGCTTCTCCGACCACTCGGCACCCTGCGCGAACTCCTGCCCCATGAAGAGCAGTTGCTTGCCCGGGTGCGCCCACATGAAGCCGAGGTAGGCGCGCACGTTCGCCCGCCGCTGCCACCAGTCGCCCGGCATCTTCGACACCAGCGCCTGCTTGCCGTGCACCACCTCGTCGTGGGAGATCGGCAGGCAGTAGTTCTCGCTGTAGGCGTACACCATCGAGAAGGTCATCTCGTGGTGGTGGTACTTGCGGTGCACCGGCTCGTGCGCGACGTACTCCAGCGAGTCGTGCATCCAGCCCATGTTCCACTTCAGGCCGAAACCGAGACCGCCGGTGTCGGTGGGCCGGGTCACCCCGCCCCACGCGGTCGACTCCTCCGCGATGGTCACCACGCCGGGGCAGCGCCGGTAGACGGTCGCGTTCATCTCCTGGAGGAACGCCATCGCCGCCAGGTCCTCCCGGCCGCCGTACTGGTTGGGCTCCCACTGGCCCGAGTCGCGCGAGTAGTCCAGGTAGAGCATCGAGGCGACCGCGTCGACGCGCAGCCCGTCGATGTGGAACTCCTCGCACCAGTACACGGCGTTCGCCACGAGGAAGTTGCGCACCTCGGTACGCGCGAAGTCGAAGGTGTACGTGCCCCAGTCCGGGTGCTCCGCGCGCCGGGAGTCCCCGGGTTCGTACAGCTGGTCCCCGTCGAAGCGGCCCAGCGCCCAGTCGTCCTTCGGGAAGTGCGCCGGCACCCAGTCCATGATCACGCCGAGACCGGCCCGGTGCAGGGCGTCGACCAGGTACCGGAAGTCGTCGGGCGAGCCGAGGCGCGCGGTCGGCGCGTAGAAGCCGGTGACCTGGTAGCCCCAGGACGGGCCGTACGGGTGCTCGGCGACCGGCATCAGCTCGACGTGGGTGAAGCCGAGGTCCCTGACGTACGCGGGCAGCTCCTCGGCCAGCTCGCGGTAGGACAGCCCCGGCCGCCAGGACGCCAGGTGCACCTCGTACACCGAGAACGGCGCCTCGTGCACGGGGGTCTCGGCCCGGGTCCGCATCCACTCCCCGTCGCCCCACTCGTACGCCGACGCGGTCACGACGGACGCGGTGTTCGGCGGTTCCTCCGCCGCGCGGGCCATCGGGTCGGCCTTGAGGAACCGGTGGCCGTACCGCGAGTGGATCTCGAACTTGTACCGGGTGCCCTCGCCGACGCCCGGCAGGAACAGCTCCCACACCCCGGACGAACCGAGCGAGCGCATCGGGAACGCCGTGCCGTCCCAGTGGGTGAAGTCGGTGGCGACCCGCACCCCCTGGGCGTTCGGCGCCCACACCGTGAACCGGGTGCCGGTGACGCCCTCGTGGGTCATCGGCTCCGCGCCGAGGGCCTGCCACAGCTGCTCGTGCCGTCCCTCGCCGATCAGGTGCAGGTCGAGTTCGCCGAGGGCGGGCAGGAAGCGGTACGGGTCGTGCGTCTCCTGCTCGCCCTCCTCGTACGTCACCACGAGGGTGTACGCGGGGATCTCCGCCAGTGGCAGGACACCGGAGAAGAGACCGTCCTCCTCCGACACCAGGCCGTGGCGCTCGCCGGCCACCACCACGCTCACCTCGCGGGCGAACGGGCGCAGCGCCCGGAAGGCGATGCCGCCCGGGACGGGGTGGGCGCCGAGCAGGGCGTGCGGGTCGTGGTGGGCGCCCGCCAGCAGGCGCCCGCGGTCGGTCGGGTCGAGGGGCGGGGCGGTTCCGCACGCACCGGGTGTGGGCGGGACGGGACCGGACGGCTCGGGGAGCGAGGTGTCGCGGAGGGCCACGGGTCAGTCTCCTCTCACGGCGAGTCGTTCGATCGCCGCCATGGGTACGGGAAGCCAGTCGGGGCGGTGCCGGGCCTCGTACAGCACCTCATACACGGCGCGGTCCGTCTCGTAGGCGCGCAGCAGGCCGTGCTTCTTACGGGGGTCCCATCCGGCGCGGGCGGCGTAGCCGGCGCAGAACGCCTCCCGGCAGCGGCGCGCCCACTCGGGGCGCCACGGGCGGCGCTGCCGGGCGGCGTAGTCGAAGGAGCGCAGCATGCCCGCGATGTCCCGCACGGGGGAGTGGGCGCTGCGCCGTTCGGACAGCGGGCGGGACGGTTCGCCCTCGAAGTCGATGACGAACCAGTCCCGGCCGGCCCGCAGCACCTGCCCCAGGTGCAGGTCGCCGTGGATGCGCTGGGCGGGAGGTCCGGAGTCGCAGGTGGACAGCGCCGCGAAGGCCGCCCGCAGCCCGGGCACGAAGGGCTGCAGCGCCGGTACGCAGTGCGCGGCGGTGGTCAGCCGCTCGGTCATCGCCGCCGCCGTCCGGCCGTTCTCCCCGGGCGGGCCGGCCGGGAACGCCGAGGCCAGCGCCAGGTGCACGTCGGCCATCGCCCGCCCCAGCTCGCGAGCCTGCACGGTGAAGTCGTCCCCGGACGCCAGCGCGTTCAGGGAGAGGGTCCAGCCGTCCGAGGCGTCGTGCAGGAACGGCTGGAGCACACCGAGCGTCGCCTCGTAGGGATGGGTCGTCCGCATCCACGCCACCGGCGCGGGGACCCGCCCGCAGCCCTGCCTGGCCAGCGCGTCCGGCACCTCCAGGTCGGGGTTGACGCCGGGCTGGATGCGCCGGAACAGCTTCAGGATGAACTCGTCGCCGTAGATCAGCGACGAGTTGGACTGCTCGGCGTCCAGCAGCCGCGGCACGAGCCCGCCGGGCACCGGCCGCGCGGGGTCGGACTCGAAGCGCAGCGGTCCCGCCTTGCCGGGGTGCCGGAGCCGTTCCAGGAGCAGCTGGGCCGACCGGGGGTCGTGCAGCGCGTCGTAGACCGTCCGGCCGGCCAGCGGGCCGTCCTGCACCTGCCCGATGATCGCCCGGCCCAGGCGCGGTGACGGCTGCTCGCGCACGCCCAGCAGCAGCTGGTAGCAGTCGCCGGCCGGGGGAGCGCCGCCCGGGGCGGGCACGGGGCCCTGCCCGGTGTGCACCAGGAGGTGCAGACAGCCCGGGAAGAGCTCGGTCATCGACAGCAGACCGAGCTCGGCCACGAGCCGGTCCTTGCCCGCGAACCAGCGCTGGCGCGGCAGCCACTCCCGCAGCAGCTCGCCGAGCGAGGCCATGGTCTCGGCGAGATGCCCGCGTCTCGGGCGCAGGGGTGCGGTCTTCGGCATGGTGACGCGTCCTTTCCTCGGCCCACGCTCAAACGCGGCGGCCGATGCGGGATGCGACTCGGGTGAGCCGGAACCAGTAGAAGCCGTGGCCCCCGAGGGTCAGCAGGTACGGCAGTTCGCCGATGGCGGGGAAGCGGACTCCGCCGAACAGCTCGACCGGATGGCGCCCGGCGAACTCCCGCAGGT
Organism: Streptomyces sp. BB1-1-1; assembly: GCF_031597775.1. Classification (NCBI taxonomy): domain Bacteria; kingdom Bacillati; phylum Actinomycetota; class Actinomycetes; order Kitasatosporales; family Streptomycetaceae; genus Streptomyces; species Streptomyces sp. BB1-1-1. The sequence continues at coordinate 7,832,984 of NZ_CP134203.1, forward strand.
CGAGTTCGGTGGGCTGCGCGAACCGCGCGAAGTTGTTCACGCACAGCACCAGGTCGTCCTCGTACTCCCGCAGGAAGGCGAGCACAGCGGGGTTGGAGGAGGGCAGTTCGGTGTAGGTGCCGAGGCCGAAGGCCGGGTTCTGCTTGCGGATCTCGATCATCCGGCGGGTCCAGTGCAGCAGGGAGGACGGCGAGGCCATGGACGCCTCGACGTTCGTCACCTGGTAGCCGTAGACCGGGTCCATGATCGTCGGCAGATACAGGCGCCCCGGATCGCAGGTCGAGAACCCGGCGTTGCGGTCGGGCGTCCACTGCATCGGGGTCCGTACGGCGTCGCGGTCGCCGAGCCAGATGTTGTCGCCCATGCCGATCTCGTCGCCGTAGTACAGGATCGGCGAGCCCGGGAGGGCGAGCAGCAGAGCGGTGAACAGCTCGATCTGGTCGCGGTCGTTGTCCAGCAGGGTGGCCAGTCGGCGGCGGATGCCGATGTTGGCGCGCATGCGCGGGTCCTTGGCGTACTCCGCGTACATGTAGTCGCGTTCCTCGTCGGTGACCATTTCGAGGGTCAGCTCGTCGTGGTTGCGCAGGAAGATGCCCCACTGGCAGCCGGACGGGATGGCCGGGGTCTTGGCGAGGATCTCGGAGACGGGGTAGCGGGACTCGCGGCGTACGGCCATGAAGATCCGGGGCATGACCGGGAAGTGGAACGCCATGTGGCACTCGTCGCCGCCGGCGGCGTAGTCGCCGAAGTAGTCGACGACGTCCTCCGGCCACTGGTTGGCCTCCGCCAGCAGCACGGTGTCGGGATAGTGCGCGTCGATCTCGCTGCGGACGCGCTTGAGGAACGCGTGGCTGGCGGGCAGGTTCTCGCAGTTGGTGCCCTCTTCGGCGTACAGATAGGGCACGGCGTCGAGGCGGTAGCCGTCGACGCCCAGGTCCAGCCAGAACTTCAGCGCCGCCAGCATCTCCTCCTGGACGGCCGGGTTCTCGTAGTTGAGGTCGGGCTGGTGGGTGAAGAAGCGGTGCCAGTAGTACTGCCCGCGGACCGGGTCGTAGGTCCAGTTCGACGCCTCGGTGTCGACGAAGATGATGCGGGCGTCGGAGTACCGGGTGTCGTCGTCCGCCCAGACGTAGTAGTCGCCGTACGGGCCGTCGGGGTCCTTGCGGGACTCCTGGAACCACGGGTGCTGGTCGCTGGTGTGGTTCATGACGAAGTCGATGATCACGCGCATGCCGCGCTGGTGGGCGGCGTCCACGAACTCGACGAAGTCGGCCAGGTCGCCGAACTCGGGCAGCACGGCGGTGTAGTCGGAGACGTCGTAACCGCCGTCGCGCAGCGGCGACTTGAAGAAGGGCGGGAGCCACAGGCAGTCCACGCCCAGCCATTGCAGGTAGTCCAGCTTGGCGGTGAGGCCCTTGAGGTCGCCTACGCCGTCGCCGTTGCTGTCCTGGAAGGAGCGGACGAGTACCTCGTAGAAGACGGCTCGTTTGAACCAGTCCGGGTCACGGTCCTTGGCCGGGGTGTCCTCGAATTTGTCCGGCACGGGCTCGTTCACGGTCATGAGGCTCCTGACCCTCCGTTCTGGGGCGTGGCGGCGGACGGCCGGCGGACGTGGAAGACGTGAGCGGGGGTCCGGCCGGGCTCCAGCCGGACGTAGTTCGTCCGGCCCCAGTGGTAGGTCTCGTCCGTGAGTTCGTCGTGGACCGGCACCGTCTCGTGCCAGTCCAGGCCGAGCTGCGGCATGTCGAGCGAGATCGTGGCCTCCTGGGTGCGGTGGGGATCGAGGTTGGCTACCACCAGCACGACGTCGGCCCCCACGCGCTTGCTGTACGCGATCAGCGCGTCGTTGTCGGTCCGGTGGAAGCGCAGGTTCCGCAGCCGGTGCAGCGCGGGATGGTTACGCCGGATGGTGTTGAGCCGGCTGATGAGGGGGGCGATGGTGGTGCCCTCGCGGGCGGCGGTGGCCCAGTCGCGTGGTTTGAGCTGGTACTTCTCGCTGTCGAGGTATTCCTCGCTGCCTTCGCGCAGGGGGGTGTTCTCGCAGAGTTCGTAGCCGCTGTAGATGCCCCAGGTGGGGGAGAGGGTGGCGGCGAGGACGGCGCGGACCTCGAAGGCGGGGCGGCCGCCGTGCTGGAGGTAGGCGTGCAGGATGTCGGGGGTGTTGGCGAAGAAGTTGGGCCGCATGTAGGAGGCGGCGTCCCCGGAGAGTTCGGTGAGGTACTCGGTCAGTTCCTGCTTGGTGTTGCGCCAGGTGAAGTAGGTGTAGGACTGCTGGAAGCCGATCTGGGCCAGGGTGTGCATCATCGCGGGGCGGGTGAAGGCCTCCGCCAGGAAGATCACGTCGGGGTCGGCGCGGTTGATCTCGCCGATCACGCGTTCCCAGAAGACGACGGGTTTGGTATGGGGGTTGTCGACGCGGAAGATCCGCACCCCGTGGTCCATCCAGAAGCGGAGCACGCGGACCGTCTCGGTGACGAGTCCGTCGAGGTCGGCGTCGAAGGCGACGGGGTAGATGTCCTGGTACTTCTTGGGCGGGTTCTCGGCGTGGGCGATGGTGCCGTCGGGGCGGTGGTGGAACCAGTCGGGGTGTTTGTGGACCCAGGGGTGGTCGGGGGAGCACTGGAGGGCGAAGTCGAGGGCGACCTCCAGGTCCAGGCGGGCGGCTTCGGTGACGAAGTGGTCGAAGTCGTCGATCGTGCCCAGCTGGGGGTGGACGGTGTCGTGGCCGCCTTCGGGGGAGCCGATGGCCCAGGGGACGCCGACGTCGTCGGGGGTGGCGGAGAGGGTGTTGTTGCGGCCTTTGCGGTGGGTGGTGCCGATGGGGTGGACGGGGGGCAGGTAGACGACGTCGAAGCCCATCGCGGCGATGGCGGGCAGCCGGCGGGCGGCGGTGCGGAAGGTGCCGTGGGGCTGCTCGGGGGTGCCCTCGGAGCGGGGGAAGAACTCGTACCAGGCGCCGTACAGGGCGCGTTCGCGCTCCACGAGCAGGGGCAGCGGGTCGGAGGTGGTGACCAGCTCGCGCAGCGGATGCCGGGCCAGTACCGCGTCCACCTCCGGCGTCAACGCCGCCGCCAAACGGGTGGCCACCGGCAGCGTGTCGTCGAGCAGCGCGGCCGCGGCGGCCAGCACCACGGCGCGCCCGGCGCCCTTCGGCACACCCGCGGCGGCCCGCCGGTACAGCTCGGCGCCCTCCTCCAGGACCAGGCCGGTGTCGATACCGGCCGGGATCTTGATGCGCGCGTGGTGCTTCCAGGTGGCGACGGGGTCGCTCCACGCCTCCACCCGGTAGGTCCAGTCGCCCGGGGCGCCCGGGGTGACCTCGGCGCCCCAGCGGTCGGTGCCCGGGGCCAGCTCCCGCATCGGCGTCCACGGGCCCGGCCGGCCCTCGGGGTCCTTCAGCACGACGTTGGCGGCGACCGCGTCGTGCCCCTCGCGGAACACGGAGGCGGTGACCTGGAACGTCTCTCCGGCCACCGCCTTCGCCGGGCGCCTGCCGTACTCCACCACCGGGTGGACGTCCCGTACCGGGATACGTCCGATCCCCACGGTCGCACTCATCCGTTCTCACCTCCGCCGTGCTCGGGGCCGGGCCGCAGCCCGGCCGTTCGGGTCAAGCCGCGCCGGAGGGGGTCTTCCGCCCCGACGGGGAGAGCCGGTCCGCCCGTTCCTGCGCATGGGTGACCAGGTCCGTTCGCAGATACCGTTCGGCGGCGTCCGCGGCCTCACGTGCGCACCGCTTTCCCATCAGCACGCAGAGGGTGTAGCCGGAGTCCTCGAAGGTGGACCGGACGCCCACGTCCGCCGGGGACGCGAGCATGGAGCGTTCCCAGGCGCGGTAACGCCGCAGCTGCCGGGCGACTTCGCTCTTCGCGGGAAGCAGCATGGCCGGTCACCTTCCGGACGGTCCGGGGGTACGGACGATCGAGTTCTTCACACATGGTGCACGGGTGGTGACGCGCCGTCTTGTTGGATCTTCAACTGCTTTCTCGTGTTGCACGAATGGACTACTGCTCTCACTCTGGAGTGACTCAGAAGCGATCAGTGCTCACGCTTCGTGTTCGGGGAGCTCGTCCCCCAAGGGACGAGGAGGAGCGAGAGCTTTCGCGGTGAGGAGCCACGACGATGAAGACCGCAGTGCCCTGCTACTACCACCTCGATGTGGAAGTGAGCCCGGAACGGGTCGGACAGGTCAGGCGCATCCTGGCCGCTCACCTCCGGTTCTGGAACCTGGAGAACCTCGTCGAACCCGTCTGCTCGGGCGCCGAAATGCTGCTTCGGGCGATCGACGAGCACGCGAGCGACAAGCACACGTCGATCGAGATGTGGTGGAACCACCAGCACCTCATCACGGCCGTGGGGGGCAACGACCACGCGCTCCGGCCCGACCAGGACCTGCGCACCTGCCTGCAGCACCTCGCCGCCACCAGCGACGGCTGGGGCTGCTGCGCCGCCGACACCGGTGCCAAGGTGATCTGGTTCTCGCAGCGCGCCCGGGCCGGCGAACGCGTCCCGCTGGTGGCGACATCTCCGGAGCCGATCACCCAGGAGGGGCTGGAAGTGCCGCGAGAGATCATGCCGGTGGCCCGGGTGGCCGGACCGGCCGGCAGGACGAACGGCGTTCTGGAGGAGGCCCGGTGACCCGCGCCAGGCCGAACTGGAAGGGGTCGCCCGTGTGGAGCGGGCACCCCTACCCCCTGGGGGCCGCGTACGACGGACAGGGCACCAACTTCGCACTGTTCAGCGAGGTCGCCGACCGCGTCGACCTCGTCCTCGTCGACGACGACGGCACCCACAGCACCGTCCCGCTGCCCGAGGTCGACGGCTTCGTCTGGCACTGCTACCTGCCCGGCGTCGGCCCGGGGCAGCGCTACGCCTACCGGGTCCACGGTCCGTGGGCCCCGGCCGTCGGCCACCGCTGCAACCCGGCGAAGCTGCTCCTCGACCCGTACGCCCGGGCCGTGGACGGGATGGTGGACAACCACGCCTCCCTCTTCGAGCGGGCCAGGGGCAGGGCCGACCCGGGGGACAGCGCCGGGCACACCATGCTCGGGGTGGTCACCGACCCGTTCTTCGACTGGGGCGACGACCGCCCGCCGGGGCGCCCGTACTCGGAGAGCGTGATCTACGAGGCGCACGTCTGCGGACTCAGCCGCACCCACCCCGACGTGCCCGAGGAACTGCGCGGCACCTACGCCGGGCTGGCGCACCCGGCGGTCGTGGAACACCTGACGTCCCTGGGCGTGACCGCCGTGGAGCTGATGCCGGTGCACCAGTTCGTGCACGACGGCCACCTCCAGGACCGGGACCTGTCCAACTACTGGGGCTACAACACCATCGGCTTCTTCGCGCCCCACAACGGCTACGCCGCCCACGGCACCCGCGGCCAGCAGGTCAACGAGTTCAAGTCGATGGTCAAGGCCCTGCACGAGGCCGGCCTCGAAGTGATCCTCGACGTGGTCTACAACCACACCGCCGAGGGGAACGAGAAGGGCCCCACCCTCTCCTTCCGCGGCATCGACAACGCCTCGTACTACCGCCTGGTGGACGGCGACTGGCAGCACTACTACGACACCACCGGCACCGGCAACAGCCTCCTGATGCGCCACCCCTACGTGCTCCAGCTGATCATGGACTCGCTGCGGTACTGGGTCACCGAGATGCACGTCGACGGCTTCCGCTTCGACCTCGCCGCCACCCTGGCCCGGCAGTTCCACGAGGTGGACCGGCTCTCCGCGTTCTTCGACCTCATCCAGCAGGACCCGGTGATCAGCCGCGTCAAGCTGATCGCCGAGCCCTGGGACGTCGGCGAGGGCGGATACCAGGTCGGCAACTTCCCGCAGCTGTGGTCGGAGTGGAACGGCATGTACCGGGACGCGGTACGGGACTTCTGGCGCGGCGAGGAGCACACGCTCGGCGAGTTCGCCTCCCGGCTGACCGGCTCCTCCGACCTGTACCAGCACAGCCGGCGCCGCCCGCGCGCCAGCGTCAACTTCGTGACCGCGCACGACGGGTTCACCCTGCGCGACCTCGTCTCCTACAACGACAAGCACAACGAGGCCAACGGCGAGGGCAACCGGGACGGCGAGAGCCACAACCGGTCCTGGAACTGCGGCGCCGAGGGCGAGACCAAGGACCCGGCCGTCCGGGAGCTGCGCGGCCGCCAGCAGCGCAACTTCCTCGCCACGCTGCTGCTCTCGCAGGGCATCCCGATGCTCTGCCACGGCGACGAACTGGGCCGCACCCAGCGCGGCAACAACAACGCCTACTGCCAGGACAACGACATCTCCTGGGTCGACTGGCGGCTGAACGGGGAACAGCGCGCGCTGCTGGACTTCACTAGGCGCGTCATCGCGCTGCGGGCCGGCCACCCCGTGCTGCGCCGGCGCCGCTACTTCCGCGGCGACACCCCCACCCACGCGGACCAGCCGCTGCCCGACCTGGTGTGGCTGCTGCCCGACGCGCGGGAGATGACCGACGACGACTGGCAGCGTTCCGACGCGCACGCCGTCGGCGTCTTCCTCAACGGCGACGCCATCGCCGAACCCGACCCGTGCGGCCGGCCGGTCGAGGACGACTCCTTCCTGCTGCTGTTCAACAGCCACTGGGAGCCGGCGGCCTTCCGGCTGCCCGACGCCACCTACGGCGAGCGCTGGGCGACCCTGATCGACACCGCCGACCCGGAGGGCGTCCCCGACGAGGCGGAGCACAAGGCGGGCACCGTGGTGACCGTGGAGCAGCGCAGTCTGGTGCTGCTCTCCCGGCCGTCCCGCACCGGCCGGTGAGCAGCCCGTGAGGTCAGCTGCCGAGGCGGCGCGCGGTCACCGTGAACTGCGCGCCGTCGGCGTCCCGGAGCACGGCCTCGTCACCGCTCACGGACAGCACGCTGCCGCCGTGCCGCTCCGCGGTGCGGGCGCAGGCCGCCACGTCCTCGACGGCGAAGTGCACCTGCCAGTGCGGCCGGATGGCCGGGTCGGGCGCCGCTCCCAGGGCCCCCGACTCGATGCGCGCCACCACGTCGCCCTGGCTGCGCAGGACCACCTCGTCGCCCTCGTACTGGACCTCGCAGCAGCCGCCGGGCCCCGCCCAGTCGAAGATCTCGCCGTAGAAGATGGCGGCGTCGAAGGCGTCACGGGTGTGCAGCCGGATGAAGGCGGGTCGCGAGGTGCGCCAGGTCTCCCAGTCGGAGAACAGCTCGCCCTCCCAGATCCCGAAGGTCGCGCCGTCCCGGTCGGCCAGCAGGGCCGCCCGCCCGGGCGGGAGGGAGATCGGCCCGACCGCGGACGTGCCGCCGCGCTCCTGCACCCGGGACGCGGCCTCGTCGGCGCTGCGCACGGCGAAGTACGGCGTCCACGCCACCGCCATCTGCCACATCGCGGCGACCGCGGCGATCCCGGCCACCGGCACCCCGTCGGCCAGGGCGATCCGGAAGGGCTCGCCCAGCTTGCCGGGCCGCCACTGCCAGCCCAGTACGGCGGAGTAGAACTCCTCGGTGGCCTTCAGATCACGGCTGGTCAGACTCACCCAGCAGGGAGCCCCGAACACGGAGTGCGTGGACAGGAGGCTCTCGCCGGCGGGGAAGGGCATGTCGTGGTTCATGGCAGTCGCGTCCTGGTCTCGTCCACCGGCAGCCACCGGCTCCACACCAGTGTCCGGCCGGGAGTGCGGCGGGCGCCTGCCGAGTACCCCGGGCGCGGCGCCGAAACGGTGGCGGACGAGCCCCGGACGGCCCAGTGGCGCGAGGAGGCGCAGGTGGCGACGATGGATGCGTCGGAGCGGCATCGCGCCGCACAGGCGGCGGTGGCCCGCCGGATCCGGAGGTGATCATGCCCACGGACTGGGGCTCGGACCAGACCGGCTCGGACCAGCTCTTCCAGCTGCAGGAGCAGGTCCGGCAGCTGAAGGAGGCGGTCGTCTCGCACGCCGTCGTCGACCAGGCGATCGGGATGGTCGTCGTCCTCGGCAGGGTGACGCCGGACGAGGGATGGATCGTCCTGAAGGAAGTTTCCCAGCATACGAACATCAAACTGCGCAATGTGGCAGAAATGATACTCATCTGGGGGCGCACCGGAGTGATGCCGCCGGAGATCCGGGCCGCCCTCGAGGACGCGCTGGACCGGCACGGCCCGACGCAGATCCCCGGTGCCGCACCAGGGATCTGAGTCAGCGGGCCTCCGCGAGGATCTCGTCGCGGATCCGGTCGAAGCAGCCGCTGAGCAGCCGGGAGACGTGCATCTGGGAGATGCCGAGCTGCTGCGCGATGCGGCTCTGCGTCATCCCGCCGAAGAAGCGCAGGTAGAGGATGGTGCGCTCGCGCTCGGGCAGCGCCTCCAGGCAGGGCCGGACGGCCACCCGGTCCACCACCGCGTCGAAGGCCGGATCCGGCCCGCCGAGCGCGTCCCCGAGGGCGTACCCGTCGGTGCCGGGCATCTCCGCCTCCAGCGAGAGCGCGGAGAAGCACTCCAGGGCCTCCATGCCGGTACGCACCTCGACCGTGGTCAGCTGCGCGTGGTCGGCGATCTCCTCGATGGTGGGGGCGCGTCCCGGTGTGGTCTGTGCCAGCTCCTTCGCGGATTTGCGCACCCGGTTGCGCAGGTCCTGGATCCGCCGCGGCACGTGCAGGGTCCACATGTGGTCGCGGAAGTGCCGTTTGATCTCGCCGGTCACGGTCGGCACGGCGTACGCCTCGAAGGCGTGGCCGCGCTCCGGGTCGTAGTGGTCGACGGCCTTGACCAGGCCGAGGGCCGCCACCTGGTAGAGGTCCTCCAGGTTCTCGCCGCGGCCCCGGAAGCGGACCGCGATCCGCTCGGCCATGGGCAGCCACACCTGGATCAGTTCGTCCCGCAGCGCCTTGCGCTCCGGGCCCTCGGGCAGCCCCGCGAGGCGAGCGAAGGCCGCGGCCGTGTCGGGAGCGTCGTCGTGCGGATGGGGCTTGGTTCTGCCGGCGATACGCATCATGCGCACCTCCCTCAGCAGGGGTGCGGGCAAGTCCTCATATATATGGATACTGAGCGCGAATGCCCCGGACGGCCACCCGAACGGCTGCGGACCGGTGAGCGAGACGGCGTCGCCGCCGAACGTGATGTGCGGCACGCTCTGAGTGATCGCCCGGAGGGGGCGTCGGCGGATACTTCCTGCGCAACGCTTGATCGCTGATCAAAAGGGGCGAAGTCCCTGGCCACAGCGCATTCCGCTCATTTGACAGTGCACTGAGCGCACAGATAGGAAGCAGCGTCGAGAGGTCGAGAGGGGCACCGTGTACGAGCCGAACGTGGTCGGGGACTGGCAGGAGTACGACGAGCACGCCGGTCTGCGGGTCCGCGTCCACCGACTTGAGCCGGCCGAGCCGCCGCGTGGACGCGACGACGCCGCCGAGGGGCTGACGTACTTCTGTGTCCGGGTGACCGTCGAGAACCGAGGCGCCCGGCACCTCGGCATCCACCTGGAGGACGGCCAGATCGACGTGCGGATCGGCCCCGACGGGGAGAGCGCCTTCCTCGACTGGCGCAACTCCCAGTTCGTCGAGGGCTTCGACGTCTACCCGCTGCGCCGGGCCACCGCCGTGCTCTACGCCGCCGGCCCGGAGGCGAGCCTTGGCCAGGTGGACGTCCAGGTGCAGTTGCGGGTGGACGAGGAGTGGGCCGACCGCCGGCTGTGGACCGGCGGCCTCGGGCTGCACGACGGGAGCGCCGGAACCCTTTCCGGCACGGTGCGTGACGACGGGCTGGCGCACCAGGTGAGCGCCTTCCTGCGGGGCCAGGCGGAGGAGGGCTCCGCCTGATCACAGGTCGGCCGCGCCTCAGTGCGCGATGCCGTCGATGATCTCGCGGGCGCCCTGACGCAGCAGGGCCACGGCGACCGACGTGCCGAGCGTCGCCGGGTCGAGCCGGCCGGCCCACTCGTGGGCGTTGAGCCGGGTCTTGCCGTCCGGGGTGAAGACGCAGGCCCGCAGGGAGAGTTCCCCGCTCCGGTCCACGCGGGCGTATCCGGCGATCGGGCTGTTGCAGTGCCCCTGCAGCACATGCAGGAACATCCGTTCCGCCGTCGCCTCCCGATGGGTCCCCGGATGGCCGAGGCCGCTGACCGCGTCGATGAGGGCGGTGTCGCTCTCGCGGCACTGCAGGGCGAGGATGCCCGCGCCGATCGGCGGCATCATCGTCTCGGGGGAGAGGACCTCGCTGATCACGTCACGGCGGCCGATGCGCTCCAGGCCGGAGACCGCGAGGAGCAGGGCGTCCGCCTCGCCGGCGGCCAGCTTCGCCAGTCGCCGGTTGGCGTTGCCCCGGAACGGCACGCACTGCAGGTCCGGGTGGGTGGCGGCCAGCTGGGCGACGCGGCGCACCGAGGAGGTGCCGACGCGGGTCCCGGCCGGCAGCTCGTCCAGGGTGAGCCCGTCCGGATGGATCAGCGCGTCCCGGATGTCGTCCCGCTCCAGGAACGCGGCGAACACCGTGCCCGCGGGCAGCGGCCGGTCGGCGGGCACGTCCTTGACGCAGTGCACCGCCAGATCGGCCTCGCCCGACAGCAGCGCGGCATCCACCTCCTTGGTGAACGCGCCCTTGCCCTCCACGAGCGAGAGGTCGCCGAGCCACTTGTCGCCGGTGGTCTTCACCGGCACGACCTCGGTGCGCACGCCGGGGTGGAGGGCCGCCAACTCGGCCCGGACGCGCTCGACCTGCGCCAGGGCCATGGGGGAGTCGCGGGAGACGATGCGGATCAGTTCGGGGACGGACATGCGGACACGATAGTGCTCCCGGGGACGAGTCGGTGGCCGGGTTCGCTCGACCGGCCCCGGCCGGCCGCGCTCGACTCAGGCGTTCGGGTCGAAGGAGACGCCGGAGGGCTTGGCGGCCGCCAGGTGGGAGGCGAAGCTGCCGTCCTTCAGGCCGAAGTTGGCGCTGCCGAAGTCGTAGGAGCTCAGCTTCTCGCGCAGGCCGGCCGGATAGCCGTTCCAGCCGACCAGCGTCGGGTACTGCCAGCCGCCCTCGTGGTTCTCCGGCGGCTCGTCGCCCGAGGTCGCCAAGCGGAAGCAGTGGGTGCTGATGCCGTCCTTGTGGTAGACGATCTTCGGATGGGTGCCGTCGAAGCGGACCGCCGACCTCGCGTGCACGCTGAACGAGCCGTGGTTCGAGGTCGAGACGTACTCCACGGTGCCGTCCCGCACCCACACCACGACGTGCTCCCAGTCGTGCCGGTGACCGCCGAGACCGCTGCCGGGCAGCGCCTGGTCCTTCTCGAAGTAGAGGCCGTACATGTAGGCGCACCAGCCGTTGTCGCACTTGGCGCGCGAGTAGCCGTTGGTGTTGTCCAGGTCGGAGGCGTCCCGGCAGTTGCCGTTCAGGGCGCCGGTCGGCTTGAGTCCGCCGTTGACCGCTCCGTCGGAGCCGATGGCCGGTGTGGGATAGCAGCCGTCGGTGTCGTAGTCGTAGGCGGGCTGGTACGCCCGCTCCAGGCCGTCGGCGTTGCCGGGCAGCCCCGGGGGCGGCGCGGCGAAGGCGGTGGCGGGGAAGGCGACGACGAGGGCCAGGGCACCGAGCGGTGCGGCGAGCCATCTCTTGCGGCGGGTTCCAGCGGTACGCGAAGACACCGCGTCCTCCTCTGATTCCGGGCGCAGCCCAACGGCTGTGGGGGGAAAGGGAGTTCAGGGTCCCGTCTTTTCACTTCCGGGCCAAGGGGTCGCGTGCGTCCCCGCGGTGAAGGGCAGCCCAATACTTGACCCCGTGTCACACGGGTCACACCGTCACACCATGTCGTCCGGAATGTCGGCGGCCGACTCCTCGGGTGCGAGGTCCGGGCGGAGCCTGAGCCAGGACGGCTGGCGCAGCATGCCCTCGCGGGTGCGGGTGCTGTAGCGGACCTCGCCGACCAGCCGGGGGACGACCCAGCGCGCTCCCGGTACCGGCGGTACGGGGTCGAAGGGGCACACGTCGCTCGCGGCGGCCCCCAGCAGCGCCGCCAGATCGGTGCGCTCGGCCGCGCTCCAGCCGGTCCCGACCCCGCCGACGTAGCGCAGCCGGCCCGCGGCGCGCTGGCCGACCAGGACGGCGCCCGGCAGGCCCGAGAGCCGTCCCTTGCCGGGCAGCCAGCCACCGACCACGACGTCCTCGCTGCGCATGTTGCGGATCTTGATCCAAGCCCGGGAGCGGACCCCCGGCTCGTACACCGAGTCCAGCCGCTTGCAGACCAGGCCCTCCAGGCCGTGCTCGCGGGTGGCACGCAGCGCCTGCTCCCCGTGGCCGACCAGCGCGGTCGGGGTCGACCAGGACGGCCCGCCGAGACCGAGGTCCGTCAGCTGCTCGCGGCGGTGGGTGTAGGGGAGGCGCAGGAGGGGCCGGCCCGCCAGGTGCAGGGCGTCGAACAGCACCAGGTGGACGGGGACCTTCACCGCCCGGTGCGCCGCCCGGCCCGGGGCGTGCGCCAGACCCATGCGGGACTGCAGCAACTGGAAGTCGGCGCGGCCCTGTTCGTCCAGGGCGAGCACCTCCCCGTCCAGCACGGCGGCGGTGGAGCCGAGCGCGGTGCCGAGCGGTGCCAGTTCGGGGTAGGCGGCCGTGATGTCGTGGCCGGAGCGGGCGCGCAGCCGCACACTGCCGTCGCCGGGCAGGTAGACCACCACGCGCTGGCCGTCCTGCTTGGTCTCGTAGGCCCAGTGCGCGTCCTGCGCGGCGGACGGCAGGGTGCCGGGGGTGGCGAGCATGGGAGGGATCAGCGGCAGCTCCACGGGTCAGTTCTCGACCCGCCCGTGCGCCGTCACGCGCGTTGTCCGCCAGGTTCGCCTGAACGGCGCCGGCCCCGGGGCGGGACCGGCGCCGTCGCCGTCAGCGGGCGGCGGTGGTGGCCTCCGCCTCGACGCCGGGGGCCGGTGCCGTGGGCGCCGGACCGGCGGCGGGGCGGTGCCGCGGGATGAAGGACGCGATCACGAAGGCGAGCAGGGCGGCGCCCGCGCCGATCGCCATGACGACCTTGAACGCGTTCTCGGACGGCAGGGCGAAGCCGCCGAGGCTGACGGTCATCTGAGCCAGGATCACGCCGGCGATGGCACTGGCGACCGACGTACCGATGGACCGCATGAGGGTGTTCAGGCTGTTCGCGGCGGCCGTCTCGCCGGCCGGCACCGCGCCCATGATCAGGGCCGGCATGGCGCCGTAGGCGAAGCCGATGCCCGCGCTGATGACGCAGGAGACCAGCACCAGGTGCCACAGCTCGGACATCAGCACGATGTTCAGCCCGTAGCCGGCCGCGACGATCAGGGCGCCGATCATCAGGGTCACCTTCGGGCCCCGGGACTTGGAGACCTTCGCGGAGACCGGGGCGAACGCCATCATCACCAGACCGGACGGCGCCATCACGAGGCCCGCGGCCAGCAGCGAGCGGCCCAGGCCATAACCGGTGGCCTCGGGCAACTGCAGGAGCTGCGGAAGCACCAGGGACATCGCGAACATCGAGAAGCCGATGGCTATGGACGCCAGGTTGGTGAACAGCACCTGACGGCGGGCGGTGGTGCGCAGGTCCACCAGCGGCTGCGGGGTACGCAGCTCCCACCAGCCCCACACCAGCAGGATCACCACGGCCGCCGCGAACAGGCCGAGGGTGGTGCCGCCGGTCCAGCCCCAGTCGGCGCCCTTGGAGATCGCCAGCAGCAGGGACACCAGACCGGCCGCCATGCCGATGCCGCCGATCAGGTCGAAGCGGCCGCCGGTGCGCGTCGCCGACTCGGGCACCAGCGCCAGCACCAGCACCAGCACGACGGCGCCGAGAGCGCCGGAGAGCCAGAACAGCATGTGCCAGTCCAGGTTGTCCGCGATCAGCGCCGCGGCGGGCAGGCCGAGCGCGCCGCCGACCCCGAGAGAGGCGCTCATCACGGCGGTGGCGCCGGCCAGCCGCTCGGCGGGCAGTTCGTCGCGCATGATGCTGATGCCGAGCGGGATCACGGCGGCGGACAGGCCCTGCATGGCGCGGCCGACGACCATCGGAACCAGGGTGACGCTCAGGGCGCAGACCGCCGAGCCGGCGATCAGCAGCACCAGGCTGAGCAGCAGCATCCGCCGCTTGCCGGCCATGTCGCCGAGCCGGCCGACCACCGGAGTGGCCACCGCCGCGGCGAGCAGCGTGGCGGTCACCGCCCAGGCCGCGTCCGAGGCCGGTGCGTCCAGGAGCTTGGGCAGCTCCGGCACGATCGGGATGACCAGGGTCTGCATCAGCGAGACGACGATCCCGGCCAGGGCCAGTACCGCCACCACGGCGTTCGGCCGCGGCGCGGTGGCCGTCTCGGCGCCGGTGGATCTGGCGGGGAATGCGGGCATGAAGGTGCCTTTCGAGGATGAGCGCGAAACCGGTGCGAGCTTTTAAGTCAGTCGCTTGAAGTATCCTACGGGTCGGGGGCGGACACGCTCGTCCGGGCCGAGCGGCGCCCCCGGTCCACGGTTGCGTAGGCTTCCGTGAGGACTCGCCGCACGACGGCGGACCTGCGACGACTCCAGGGACTGGCCGTCGCCGGATGTGAGGAAGGTCCCGGCGCGGTGGTGATCATGGCGGGCAGGACGGTACGGACGGAACAGGTCAGCGCGACCCGGCAGCTGATCCTCACCACCGCCGAGCGGCTGTTCGCCGAGCACGGGGTGTACGCGGTATCCAACCGCCAGGTCAGCGAGGCCGCGGGACAGGGCAACAACGCCGCGGTCGGCTACCACTTCGGCACCAAGTCCGACCTCGTCCGCGCCATCGCCCAGCGGCACTCCGAACGCGTCGAGGACCTGCGGGCACGGCAGCTGGCCGCCCTCGGTCACTCGACGGTCCTGCGCGACTGGGTGGACTGCCTCGTGCGGCCGCAGTTCGATCATCTGGCGGCGCTGGGCAGTCCCACCTGGTACGCGCGGTTCTGCGCCCAGGTCATGACCGACCCGGCGCTGCGGCAGATCATGACCGAGGAGTCCCGCGCCTCCGCCTCCCTGCGCGAGATCATCGCGGGGCGCGACCGGTGCATGCCGGCGCTGCCGGACGAGGTCCGGGCGGAGCGGGGCGACATGGCGCGTCATCTCATCGTGCACGTGGCGGCCGAACGGGAACGCGCCCTCGCCGAAGGGCGCCCCACCCCCCGCGCCAGCTGGCAGGAGGCCGCCGACGGGCTGGTCGACGCGATCGTGGGCATGTGGCTGGCGCCCGTCACACCCCGGGGCGGGGCGTGACGGGCGGGCGACGGGCGTTTACTTGCGTTACGCAATGAGATGGTAAAGTGGTCGTATGCCCACATCCCCGCTCCCCGACGGTCCCGCGTCCCCCGAGGTGACCGAGATCGAGCGAGCGCTCACCCGGGTCACCTACCTGAGCACGCGGCAGCGGCAGCACGACCGGCTGATGGCCTTCGCGGACGTGCCGCTCGACCGGGCCGCCGTGGCGCTGCTGCGTCAGGTGGCCGACTCCGAGCCGCTGCGCCCGGGTGAGCTGGCGGCCCGGCTGGGCGTGGAGGCCTCGCACGTCACGCGCACGGTGCAGCAGTTGCAGCGGACCGGATACGCCAGCCGCGTCCCCGACCCCGACGACCGCCGTGCCCAGCGCATCGAGCTGACCGAGACCGGCCGTCAGGCTGTCGCGCGCCTGCGCGAGGCCGGAGCCCGGGGCATGCAGCTGGCCCTGGCCGACTGGTCCCCCGAGGAGCTGCGGCAGCTCGCCACCCTCTTCCACCGCATGGTCGACGACTTCCTCGGCTACGCGGCGGACGAGGAGCCCGAGGTCCGGCCCACGGCGCGGGCGGGGACGGTCTGACGGACGCTCCGCCGTGCGAGCGCCCCACCGTGCGGCCGCGCCGCCGTACGCGAACCCGGCACCTCCCGTCGCCTGCCGTTCCTTACCGTCGAGTAATATCGCGCGGCAGGCCCCCAGAGGAGGAACCGTGTCCCGGTCCGAACGCTCACCCCTGCTGCTCGCCGGCCTGCTGGCCACCGCGGGCGTCGCCCACTTCGCCCGCCCTCGCACCTTCGACGCGATCGTGCCGCGCGGCCTGCCCGGCGCGCCCCGGGCCTGGACGTACGCCAGTGGCGTCGCCGAACTGGCGCTCGCCGCGGGCATCGCACTGCCGCGCACCCGCAAGGCCGCCGCGCTGACCGCGGCCGCCTTCTTCGTCGGAGTCTTCCCGGCCAACGTCAAGATGGCCGTTGACTGGCGGCACCGCCCCGCACCGCAGAAGGCCGCCGCCTACGGCCGGCTCCCCGTGCAGGTGCCGCTCGTGCTGTGGGCCCGCGGCGTCGCCAAGGACAGCGAGGGCCGGTCGTGAGCGCGGCCCCGGCCGTGGGTGACACGGTCGACGACTTCACGCTCCCGGACGAGACCGGCACCCCGCGCCGCCTGTCCGAGCTGCTCGCCGACGGCCCGGTCGTGCTGTTCTTCTACCCGGCCGCCCTGACCCCCGGCTGCACCGCCGAGGCCTGCCACTTCCGCGACCTCGCCGCCGAGTTCGCCGCGGTCGGAGCCCGCCCCGTCGGGGTCAGCGGGGACCCCGTCGAACGGCAGCAGGAGTTCACCGGGCGCCACACCCTCGGCATGCCGCTGCTGTCCGACGCCGACGGCGCGGTCCGCGAGCTGTTCGGAGTGAAACGCGGGTTCAGCCTGGCCCCCACCAAGCGGGTCACCTTCGTCATCGGGAAGGACCGCACCCTGCTCGAGGTCGTCCGCAGCGAGCTGAGGACGAACACGCACGCCGACCGCTCCCTGGCCGCACTGCGCGCACACCAGGGGTAGGCGGCCCACTCCCGCTCCGTCGCGGTTGAAACCGTGCTGTAAAGGGTCAATCCTGGAGGATATGGAGCATCCCTCCGCTGTGGCGACCCTGGACACCCACGGCACGGTGACGGGGTGGAGCGAGGGCGCCCGGCGGCTGACCGGTTACCCGGCCGAGGAGGCCGTGGGACGGGCCGCCCGGGAGCTGCTGGCCGAGGACGTGCCGGCGGACGTCCTGGCCACCCTGTCCGGCACCGTTCGGACGCGGCACCGGGACGGCACCCTCGTCGCCGTCAGCCTGCGGGCCCGCGCCCTGACGGGCGCCGACGGCAGGCCCGCCGGATACGCCGTCACCGTCGAACCGCCCGGCGGCGGACGGACCTCGCTGGCGGAGCTGGCCTTCGAGCAGGCGGCCATGTCGATGTCCGTCTTCGACACCCGCCAGCACTACCTGCGGCTCAACGAGGTGGCGTGCCAGGTGATGGGCGTGCCGGAAGAGGAGTTGACCGGCCGCTACTTCTCGGACTCCGTCGAGGACGCCGAGCACAGCCAGGGCTTCCTGCACCACCTGCGCCAGGTCGCCGAGACGGGCCGGCCCGCGCGCTACGAGAGCTTCACGGGCGCGCCGGCCCTCAACCGCGACCACGCCTGGACCACCGAGATGTGGCCCGTGCGGGACGCCTCCGGCGAACTGCTGGGGACCGCCCTGGCGGCCTTCGACAGCACCGAGCAGTACTGGGCGCGGGAGCGGCTGGCCCTGCTGAACAAGGCGGCGGCCGCCATCGGCACCACGCTGGACCTGGTGCGCACCGCCGAGGAACTGGTCGAGGTGGTGGTGCCGCGGTTCGCCGACTTCGCCAGCGTCGACCTGCTCGAGTGGGTCCTGGGCGCGGAGGAGTCGCCGGCGGTGTTCAGCGAGGAGGTCGCGCTGCGCCGGGTCGCGCACGGCTCCGTCACCGAGGGCACCCCCGAGGCGGCCGTGCACCTGGGGCACGTGGACGTCCACCCCGCCCTCTCGCCGCCCGCGCGGGCGATGCGGGAAGGCCGGGTCCTCGTCAGCCAGGCGGGCGAGCCGTCGTTCGTGCACTGGGTCGCCGAGCGCAACGCGCGGGCCCCGGCGGGGCGCTCCTACCGTACGGGCGCCCACTCGATGATGGCGGTGCCCCTGCGGGCCCGCGGCATCACCCTGGGCGTCGCCGTGGCCGTGCGCATGGAACAGCCGGACGAGTACGGCAGCGAGGACGCCGTGTTCGCCGAGGAGCTCGCCAGCAGGGCCGCGGTCTGCATCGACAACGCCCGCCGCTTCACCCGCGAGCGTTCCACCGCCCTGGCCCTCCAGCACAGCCTGCAGCCCAAGGGACTGCCCGGTCAGGCGGCGGTCGAGGTGGCCCACCGCTATCTGCCCTCCGTGTCGGCGGCCGGCATCGGCGGTGACTGGTTCGACGTGATCCCGCTGGCCGGCAGCCGGGTCGCGCTCGTCGTCGGCGACGTCGTCGGCCACGGCATCCCGTCCACCGCGACCATGGGCCGGCTGTGCACCGCCGTCCGCACCCTCGCCGACGTCGACCTGCCCCCCGACGAACTCCTCACCCACCTCGACGACCTCGTCACCCACCTCGTGGCCGGCGACTCGGGCGACGACGTCGCGGAACTGGGCGCCACCTGCCTCTACGCCGTCTACGACCCCGTCACCCGCTGCCTGTCCCTGGCCGCGGCCGGCCACCCCGCGCCGGCCGTCGTCCTGCCCGACGGCACCGCGCGGCTCGTCCGCATGACCGCCGGGCCGCCGCTCGGTGTCGGCGGACTGCCGTTCGAGGCGGCCGAGCTGGAACTGCCCGAGGGCTCCGTCGTCGCCCTGTACACCGACGGCCTCGTGGAGGACCGCGACCGCGACGTCGACCACGCCACCGCGGAACTGTGCCGGGCGCTGACCGCCCCCGCCAACTCGCTCGACGCCCTGTGCGACACCGTGCTCAAGGCCGTCATGCCGGAGGAGCCCGGTGACGACGTGGCGCTGCTGCTGGCCCGTACGCGTGCGCTGGGCACGGACCAGATCCGCACCTGGGACGTCCACCCGGACCCCTCGCACGTGGCCGCCACCCGGCGGTCCGTCACCGAGCAGCTGACGGAGTGGGGACTGGACGAGGCCGCCTTCGTCACCGAACTGGTCGTCAGTGAACTCGTCACCAACGCGATCCGGTACGGCGAGCCGCCCATCCAGCTCCGCCTCATCCGCGACAGCGCCCTCATCTGCGAGGTCTCCGACGCCAGCTCCACCTCACCGCACCTGCGCCGGGCCCACGCCTACGACGAGGGCGGGCGGGGCCTGCTGCTGGTCGCCCAGCTCACCCAGCGCTGGGGCAGCCGGCAGACGGGCACCGGCAAGACCATCTGGGCCGAACAGCCCCTGCCGGCGAACCCTTAGCGGTTCTCCTCGGCGACCCGTGCGAGCGTGCGGCCGGTGCGTGCGGACCGGGCACGCCGGGGGTCCGGGGTGCCGTGCCCGCGCGACCCGCCGCCGGTCGCCTTCACAAGCAGCCACGCCTCCTCCTCGTCGTCCTCCTTCCCGCCGCGGAACCGGGTCAGCGCGTACTCGCCGCGCAACTTCGCGCCGCGCAGCCGGAACCGCGCGTGGCCGCGTGCCAGCGACTCCCCGAAGTCCACCGGCCGTCCCCGGCGGTCGTGGCTCAGCGGCTCGTACGTGCCGTGGTCCCACACGATGACCGTGCCGCCCCCGTACTCGCCCGCTGGGATCACGCCCTCGAACTCCTCGTACTCCAGCGGATGGTCCTCCGTCGGCACGGCGAGCCGCTTGTCGCTCGGGTCCGCCGACGGCCCCTTCGGCACCGACCAGGACTTCAGCACGCCGGCCACCTGGAGCCGGAAGTCGAAGTGCAGGGTGCTCGCGTCGTGGATCTGCACGACGAAGCGGGGCTCCTCGTCCCCGTGGCTCTCCGCGGCCGCCCCGCGCCCCGCGGGTTCGCCGGTGCGGTGGAAGTCGCGCTTGCCGTGGTAGTCCCGCAGTCCGTTCCGCTCGCCCACCTGCGGCTCCTTCCCTGAAGACGCGTGCCGACCGGGGCCGGGTACCCCGGTCAGAACTCCTCGTGCACCTCCGGGTCGCCGCCGATCCGCCGGTGCGCGCGGTCCGCGACGGAGCGCATCTGGCCGGCGTCCAGTTCGAAGCCGAAGACGTCGAGGTTCGCCCGCTGCCGCGCGGGGTCGGAGGACTTCGGGATGGGCACCGCGCCGAGCTGGGTGTGCCAGCGCAGCACCGCCTGGGCGGGCGTCACGCCGTGCGCGTCGGCGACCGCGACCAGGGCCGGATCGTCCAGCAGGTCGCTGCCGCGTCCCAGCGGGCTCCAGCTCTCGGTGCGGATGCCCTCGCGCTCGTGGAAGGCGCGCAGCTCGTCCTGCGGGAAGAGCGGGTGCAGCTCGATCTGGTTGACGGACGGCAGGACGCCGGTCTCCTTCTCCAGCCGTTCGATGTGCCCGGCCGTGAAGTTGGAGACGCCCACCGAGCGTACGAGGCCGTCCTCGCGCAGCTTGACCATGGCCTTCCAGGAGTCGACGTACTTGTCCACGCGGGGCAGCGGCCAGTGGATCAGGTACAGGTCGACGTACTCGAGTCCGAGCCGGGCACGGGACTCCTCGAACGAGGCGAGGGTCTCCTCGTAGCCGTGGTGCCGGCCGGGCAGCTTGGTCGTCACCACGATCTCCTCGCGGGGGACGCCACTGGCCGCCACGCCGCGGCCGACGCCGGTCTCGTTGCGGTAGTTCGTCGCCGTGTCGATCAGGCGGTAGCCCGTCTCCAGGGCCTCGCGGACCGCCCGCTCCGCCTCGTCGTCCGTCATCGGCCAAGTGCCGAGCCCCAGGGCGGGGAGCGGGGTGCCGTCGTTGAGCGTGTGCGTCGGGATGCTGATCACCGTGGGACCTTCCCTCGACCGGATACGGCGGTGTGCCGCCCGTCCAGCGTCGCCCACGGGGCGAGTGGTGATCAACCGGACGGTGCGCCAGGTGTTCTGCCACGATCTCTGCTGGACCCGGAACGACCGACCAACGGAGCGCGCATGACGACGGACAGGGCAACGGCGGAACGTACGGCGGCCGAGGCGGCCGGGATCGAGGTGAAACCGGCCGCCGGGCACATCGGCGCGGAGATCGCCGGCGTCGACCTGGCCGGCGGCCTCGACGCGGCGCAGGTCGCGGCGGTCCGGGCGGCGGTGCTGCGCTGGAAGGTGGTCTTCTTCCGCGACCAGCGCCTCGACCACGCCGGACACGTCGCGTTCGCGCGCCTCTTCGGCGAGCCGGTCGTCCTGCCCCGGCGCGGCAAGGCGTCACCGGCGGACTTCCCGGAGGTCGAGACGACCGCCGACCGGCTGGAGCTGGGCGGGCGGTTCGGGATGGAGCACGACGAGTGGCTGCGGCGCCGGCGCCACACGCTGCTGCGCGGCTGGCACTGCGACCACGGCGCCCGCGTCGACCCGCCGGCCGCCACGATCCTGCGCGCCGAGACGGTCCCGCCGTACGGCGGCGACACCACCTGGTCGAACCTCGCCGCCGCCTACGCCGGACTGTCCGCCCCGATGCGCGCCTTCGTCGACACCCTGCGCGCCGAACACCGCCTCGGCGTCGGCTACCAGCCCCGGCCGGGCGACGACGCCTACGTCCGCCACCTGCTCGACCACCAGACCGCGACCGTGCACCCGCTGGTCCGCGTCCACCCCGAGACGGGGGAGCGGGTGCTGTTCGTCAACGGCTACTACGTCGAGCAGATCGCCGGGCTCTCCCGCCCCGAGAGCGCGGCGGTCCTTCAGCTGCTGCTGGAGCAGGCGACCCGGCCCGAGTACACCGTCCGCTTCCGCTGGGAGCCGGGCAGCGTCGCCTTCTGGGACAACCGGGCCACCATCCACCTCGCCCCGAGCGACAACGCCCACCTCGACCACCCCCGGACCATGCACCGCGTGATGCTCGCCGGCGACGTACCGGCCGGAGTCGACGGCACCCCCTCGGAAGCGCTCGCCGGCAGCGAACCGGGACGCTGGTGAGCCGTCAGACGAGCGGGATCGTCACCTCGTCCTCGACCGGCGGGTCCAGCTCCTGGGCCCGGTTGCCGGTGGCGGCGTAGCAGCGCAGCCGGACCGCGTCCGGGGCGACGTCCAGACGCAGGAAGCACTTGAAGAAGGGCGGGTCGTACGTCGCCGAACTCGGCGAGAACAGCTGCGTGTAGATCTTGCGCACGGGCAGCCGGAACCGCTTCCCGCGATCGGGCCGCCGTCCGGTACCCAGCAGCCCGGCGACCAGCCTGGTGCGCCGGGTGACCCGCGCGGCCGTACCCGGGGCGCGGGCCGGGCGGATGCCGAGGCGTTCGGTGATCACGGCCGTCGCCTCGGCCTCCGTGAGGGTGAAGAAGCGGCGCAGTCGCAGTCGGCGGCCGTACAGCCGGCTGTAGAAGGCGAGGGAGTCGCCGCGCAGCGGATAGCAGCGGAAGTCCTGCTCGTCGACGCCGGCCACCGAGACACGGGGGATGGTGTGGGTGGCGTGCGTGAACGCCCCGCCGCCGCCCGCGACGACGTACTGGACGGTGCGGCCGTCCACGTCGACCGGATAGCGCTGGTAGTTGTGGATGTCGCCGCCTATCGCCGCGACGTAGTGGTGGCCGGGGTCGCGCACGAGGTCGTCGACCGTGCCGCCGCCCGCTATGGGGCACGGGTGGTGCTCGCCGTCCACGTACAGGGGTGAGCCGGTGACCAGGATCTTCGGCCGCGGGCCCCGGGACACCTCCCGCAGCCACGCGCCCTGTTCGGCGTCGACCGTGCCCAGCAGCCCCGTGTCGATGCCGATGATCCGCACCGGTCCGGCGTCGATCGCCCAGTACGGTCCGGGCTGCTCGGCCCGCTGCGCGGGCGCGGACCGCATCTCGCGCGCCTCGTCCAGGTGCCGGCCGTCGTCCGGGCGCGGCCGGTGCCACAGCAGGGACCGCAGCCAGGCGGGGGTGAGGGGGCGCGGCGCGGGCTCCGGCGGCAGCGGTGCGGCGTCGTCGCAGAAGACGCGCATGAAGCCGCCGAGGTCCTCGTACCAGTCGTGGTTGCCCGGTATCGCGTATATGGGTGCCGGGTAGTCGCGGTACGGGCGGAAGAACTTCGTGCCGTAGTCGTCGGCACTGCCCACCGGGTAGATCACGTCGCTGGCGAGGACGGCGAACCGCGTGTCCTGACCCTCCTTCAGCAGGCCGGGGACGACGGCGTACTGCGGGTCGTCGCCCTCCCCGGTGTCGCCGATGACCAGGAAGGAGAACCGGTCCGGGTCGTCGCGCCGGATCACCTTGTCGGCCGGCGCCCCGGCCGCCGTCCGCCGCGCCACCCAGCGGCCCCGGGTCCGGCCCGTGGGGTCCCCGAACCAGGAGGCCAGCACGCCGTTGCGGGCGGCCCACAGCGTTCTCGGACTCAGCCAGGACAGCTTCTCGGTGCGCTGCGGCATGAGTGCTCGGTAGGCGCCGCGCTCGGCGGAGCCCCAGCCGGCGCCTTCGGCGGTATCACGTGAGGAGTCAGACACCCGGGCACGGTAACAACGCCCGGGACGGGGCCCGACGCGGGGAGCCCCGTCAACTCCCGCCCGGGCACCGACGTTTCGCAGCCGTACGCGTCAGAACGTCCGCTTCAGGAGGTCCAGCAGCGCCGCCCAGTGCCGCTCGGTCGCCTCGGGGTCGTACGCCGCGGTGTCGGCCTGCGTGTAGCCGTGGGGGGCGTCGCCGTACACCTCACAGCGGTGCCGGACGCCGGCCGCGGTCAGCGCCGCCGCCAGGCGCTCCTGCTGCTGGGGCGGCATGGACCCGTCGTGGTCCGCGTGGCCGAAGTACAGCTCGGCGGTGATGCCCTCGGCCACCAGGTGCGGGCTCTGCGGCCCCTCGGTCGCCAGGTTCCCGCCGTGGAAGCCGGCCGCCGCGGCGACCCGGTCCGGATACGTGCCGGCCGTGCGCAGGGCGAGCCCGGCGCCCATGCAGTAGCCGGTCAGCGCGACCGGGCCGTCGGCCGCCGCCGGGCAGTCCGCGAGCCACCGCAGGTAGGCCCCGGCGTCCCGCATCGCCCGGTCGGGCGTCAGCGACCGCATGATCGGCCCGAGGCGCTGGAAGATGTCCGGCCGGGCCCCCGGGTCGATGAACTCGGGCAGTTCCACGACCGGCGCCCGCCCGTGCCGGTAGAAGACGTTGGGGACCAGGACCGTGTACCCGGCACCGGCCAGCCGGTCGGCCATGTTCCGCAGCTGCGGGCGCAGTCCGAAGGCGTCCATGTAGAGCAGGACCGCCGGATGCGGTTTCCCGTCGGCGGGATGCGTGAGGTAGGCGTCGGCGGTGCCCTCGTCGGTGGGGACGTCGACGGCTGTTCCCTGTACGGCGGTCATGGGGGGACTGCCTTTCTGTCGTGCCTCGGTGCCCGATCCGCCGGCGTCACCGGCGGATCATGGCCATCCTGGCACGTCGCTCCGGGGGAGCGCGGCGGTCCCCGGCGGTGGGCGGTCGGCTACTCGAACCTGGCCGTGTCGCCCGCGCCCCGCCGCACGATCTCCGCCTCACCGCCGGAGAAGTCGACGACCGTGGTCGGCTCGGTGCCGCAGTCCCCGGAGTCGATCACCGCGTCGAGCACATGGTCGAGCCGGTCCTTGATCTCCCAGCCCTGGGTCATCGGCTCCTCCTCGCCGGGCAGCAGCAGGGTGCTGGACAGCAGCGGTTCACCGAGTTCGGTGAGCAGGGACTGGGTGACGACGTGGTCCGGGATGCGCACGCCCACGGTCTTCTTCTTCGGATGCTGGAGCATGCGCGGCACCTCCCTCGTCGCCGGCAGGATGAAGGTGTAACTGCCCGGCGTCGATGCCTTGATCGCCCGGAACACGTCGTTGTCGATCTGTACGAACTGACCGAGCTGCGCGAAGTCCTGGCACACCAGGGTGAAGTGGTGCCGGCTGTCCAGTTGCCGGATCGACCGGATGCGGTCGATGCCGTCGCGGCTGCCCAGTCGGCAGCCCAGCGCGTAGCAGGAGTCCGTCGGATACGCGATCAGCGCCCCTGAGCGGACGCTGTCGGCGACCTGGGTGATGCTGCGCGGCTGGGGGTTGTCGGGGTGCACGTCGAAGTACTTCGCCATTCACCGAGCTTATGCCCGCCGGCGGGCGCCGGGCCGACAGGCCCGGTCGGTGGCTCGGCCGCCGTCCCTTCCCGGATCGTCGCGTCCGCCGGAGGTGCCGTGCGCGCTCAGCCATGCGGTAACGTCCCCGACCTGGGCCGAGGGTCAAGGCGAGGGCGAGGAGAAGGCCGACGTGGCGGGCCGAGAGGACGGGGCACGGCAGCGAAGAGCCGGGGCCGGTGAAGGCGCGGACTGGTCGGCGGAACTGCTCGACCACCTGCGGCCGGCCGGACGCGACGTACGCAGGGTCGTGGCATGGCTCGCCCGGACCGCGCACGCGGCCGTGTCCCTGCAGGACGGCGCCGGCCGCCTGCTGGCCGGTACCCGCACCCCGCTGGACGAGGACCTGGTCGCCGACATCACCTCCGGCCGGATCGCCTCCGCCGCCCTGGAGGACCGGGGGCGTCATCTGCGGCTCGTCCGCGTGGAGCGGGTCCACCCGGCGCCGGCCGCCGTCCTCGCGGTGGCGCGCGAGGCCCCCTTCGACCGGCGGGTCTCCGACATCGTCACGCACACCGCGCAGGTCGTGGAGCTGCTGCTGGCCGGCCACGAGTCGACCGCGGCCGGACACCGGCTGCGGCGGGCCACCTCCGACCTGCGCCTGGCCATCCTGCAACTGCTGATGGTGGAGGAGACCGTCTCCGCCCGCCGCGTGGCCGCCGGACTCTGGCCGGGTCTCCTCGACACCGACGAGGCGTGTGTCTACGTCGTGGAGAGCAGCCCCGAGGAGCGCGACCGGCTCGCCGAGGAGTGCCTGTCGGCGACGGGCGAACGGGCCCTCGTCGTACGGTGCCCGGCCATGGACGGGCACGTGATCGTCCTCACGCCCCGCGAGGCGGCCGGTCAGGAGCTGCGCTCGCTCGTCGGCCGTCTCCCCGGCGTCTTCCTCGGCGGTAGCGCCCGGCAGAGCCTCGCCCGCACCGCCACCGCGTACGGCCAGGCCGTGAGCGCCCTGGCCGTCGCCCGGTTCCGCCCCGACAAGGCGGCCGTGTACGCCGAGCGGACCCGTCCCGAGCGCCTGATGGACCCGGCGGCGCTGCACGGCTGGGCGCTCCACCTGCTGCGCCCGCTCGACATCCTGCCGCACCACACCCGCGCCGAACTCCTCGCCACCACCCGGCTCGGCCTGGAGTTCACCGCCGTCAACACGGCGAAGGTCCTCGGCGTCAGCCGCAACACGGTCCGCGCCCGCATGGACCGGGTCGAGGCGCTGCTGCGGACGGACTTCGCCGACCTGACCGCCCGCGCCGCCGTCCACCTCGCCCTGAACGCCCAGGCCGGCCTCGCCCAGCACCCCGGCGGCACCGAACGGCCCGGCCCCGCCCGTCTCACCGACCTGCTGGCCGGGCCCGCACTGCGCACCTGGGCCGGCGACCTGCTCGGCCGCCTGGAACCGGACCCCCGGGACCTGCGGCGCACGCTGCGCACCTGGATCGCCGTCGGAGGCAACGCCGAGCGCGCCGCGCGGACGCTGGGCGTGCACGCCCAGACCGTGCGCGAGCACGTCCGCAGCGCCGAACCCGTCCTGGAACGCCAGTTGCTCGCCGCGGGCAGCGACCTGTACGAGGTCGTGCTCGCCCATCTGGCGGCGGGCGACCTCGACCAGCCATCCCTGCTTGGGGCGAAACCGGACCATCCGGACTCACCTGTGCACGGGTGAGTCCGGATGGTCCGGCAGCGGGCATCGACACGATTCACAACGGCCGAGTCGTCCACGTAGGTTCGACGGACCGAGGGGGCACGACCGGAACGGGGGACCGGTCGCGCCTCCTCCGCCTGCTCCGTCGGGTCCACGGCCAGGTGATCGTCGGCACCGCGCGCCGCGTCGAAGGCGTCCGCGTCCGGACCGTGGCGCGCGGGAAGGGGCGGGCGGTCAGCCGTGGGGCAGGATCACCGCACGGCCGTTGACCTTCCCCTCGTGGAGCCGCTCGTAGGCGAGCGGGGCGTCGTCCAGGGAGTACGTCTCGGTGTGCACCGACACGGCGCCCGCGCGAGCCAGGTTCAGCACCTCGACGAGCTCGCTGCGGCTTCCCCAGTAGGGGGCGTTCACCGACACCTCGAAGGGCAGCAGACCGAACCCGACAGGGAGCGACCCGCCGCCGATGCCGACCAGCGTGACATCGCCCTCGACGGCGGCCACGGCGCCCGCGGTCCGCACGGTCGGCGCCACTCCGACGAAGTCGAACACGGCCTGGGCGCCGAGGCCGCCGGTGAGTTCGCGCACCGCGTCCGCGGCCTTCGCGTCCGAGAGCACCGCCTCGTGCGCGCCCACCTCACGGGCGAGGCGCAGCTTGTCCTCGCTGACGTCGAGGGCGACGACGCGGGCGGACGTCAGGGCGCGCAGCAGCTGGATGGCGACGTGGCCGAGGCCGCCGGTACCGATGACGACCGCGGTCGACCCGGGGACCAGCTTGGGCAGCGACCGCTTGATGGCGTGGTACGGCGTCAGTCCCGCGTCCGTCAGCGGCACCGCCGCGACGGGGTCGAGCCCGTCCAGCGGGACCAGGTGCCGGGGGTCGTCGATGAGCAGGTACTCGGCCATCGACCCCGGACGCCCGAGCCCCGGCGGGTGGATGCCCAGCTCGTCGGCGCGCAGGCAGTAGTTCTCCTTGCCCTCGGCGCACTTGGCGCAGGTGCCGCAGCCCCAGGGGCCGTACACGGCGACCGCGTCGCCCTCGGCGAGGCCCCGCACTCCGGCGCCCAGCGCCGCCACCGTGCCGACGCCCTCGTGGCCGAGGGTGAGGGGCAGCTCGTAGGGGAAGCCCTCGGCGGGCCAGCTCATCACCGCGATGTCGGAGTGGCAGACGCCGGCGGCGGTGACCCTCAACAGCACCTGGCCGGGGCCGGGCTCCGGGTCGGGGACGGTGACCACTTCGGGCGGCGCCCCGATGGTGCGGTACTGCAGTGCCTTCATGGCTGAACTCCTTTGTTCTTCCCCCCGGTCGGCCCCCTGTCGTGCGGCCGGCTGTTGTGCGGCGGGTCTCAGACGGCGGTGTAGGCGCCGTCGACCAGGTGGTAGCTGCCGGCGACGAAGGACGCCCGGTCCGACAGCAGGAAGGCGATCAGCTCGGCGACCTCCTCGGAGCGTCCGAGACGGCCGGCCGGGTGCAGGGCGACCAGGCCGTCGTAGGCGGCCTCGTCCATGGTCTTCAGCAGCGGGGTGTCGATGAAGCCGGGGCCGACCGCGTTGACCCGGATGCCCTTGGCCGCGTACTCGGCGGCGGCCGCCTTGGTCAGCCCGACCACGCCGTGCTTGGCGGCGACGTAGGCGGGGGAGCCGGCGAAACCGACCGAGCCGAGGATGGAGGCTACGTTGACGATGGCGCCGCCCTTGCCGGTGGCCTCGATGGCGGGCAGTTCGTGGCGCATCGAGTAGAAGACGCCGTCGAGGTTGGTGCGGACGACCCGGTCGTAGGCCGCGATGTCGTACTCGCCGGTCGGGGCGCTCGGGCCGCCGATTCCCGCGTTGTTCACGGCGAGGTCCAGGCCGCCGAAGGTGTCGACGGTGAACCTCACCGCGGCCTCGACGGACTCCGGACGGGTCACGTCCAGCTCGACCGCGGCGGCCTCGACGCCCTCCGCGACCAGCTCCGCGGCGGCCTTCTCGGCGCCCTCGGCGTTGTGGTCGGCGACGACGACGTTCGCGCCGCCGGCGGCGAGGCGGCGGGCGGTGGCCAGGCCGATGCCGGAGGCGGCGCCGGTGACCAGGGCGGTGCGGCCGGTGAACTCGGCGGCGGGGGTGGTGGTGCTCATGGTGCTCTCACTCTTCGGTGGTGCTGTCGGGGGTCGCGGCCGCGGCCTCCGAGGTCAGGGCGTCGTAGGCCCGCTCCACGAGGGCGGCGAGGTCTGCGGCTCCCGCGTCCCGGTCGCCGCCGCGTGCCCACAGGCGCAGGGCGGCGATCAGGACTCCGGCGGCGGCGTCCACGAGGGCGGCCGGGCGCACGTCCCGGGCGTCGTCGGTGCCGAGCCGGTCGGCGACGATGCGGATCGACTCCTCCTGGGCGTCGACCCGGATGCGCTGGTAGGCGGCGAACAGGTCGGGCTCGCTGTCGGCGAGGGCCAGCAGCCGGCGCATCCGGGGACGCACGTGCCAGGCCGGGTCGTCCCGGTCGGCCAGCCAGTCGCGCACGGCCCTGCGATAGGCGAGCAGGGGCGGCTCGCCGGCGGGGCGGGACCGGAGCAGCGCGTTGATGCGGTCGCCGTCCCGGCGGACGAAGTCGAGGGCGGCGTCCTCCTTGCCGGCGAAGTACCGGCTGAACGTGCGGCGCGTGACGTCCGCGCGCTCGGCGATGGCTTCCACCGTGGTCGCCGCGGCCCCGCGCTCCAGGATCAGGTCGCAGGCGGCGGTGGCCAGCGCGTCGCGGGTCTGCCGCGCCTTGCGCTGTCGCCGGTCCTCGGGGGTGGGGGAGGGCTTCGTCGCCGTCATGCCTCCGAGAGTACACCTGAAAATGTCCCATTGGGACATGTGGCCCAATGGGACATGTGGCCCAATGGGACATGACTGAATGGCCGTAAGTCCCAGTTCGAGTCCGAGTCCGGGGCCGAGTCCGGGTCCGTTCCCGCGAACGCCGTGTGTCCCATGGCGCCCCGGGTACCCGGCCCGCACTTCGGATCGAACACCTCGAAGAGGAGGCCCGCATGACCAGCGGCACGGAGACCGGCGGCGTGACCGGCACGCAGGACAAGGACTACAACCTGATCTGGTACGTCGAGTCGTGCCTGAACAACGCGCTGCGCCTGGAGACGTACATCCAGGACGCGGAGCGCAACAAGGACACCGAGGTCGCGGAGCTGTTCCGCAAGGCGCAGTCGGACAGCCGCAAGGGCGCCGAACTGGGCAAGGGGCTGCTGCGCGCACGGCTGAACGGCGGCTGAACGCGCGGTCCGCCCGCGAGGACCCGGACGCCCGGCGGCACGGGCTTCCGGGTCCTCGGCGTGAGATACGGGAAATAAGCGCAAATCGGTATGTGTCGGATGACGTGCCGCGGGGTACCCGGGCCGCCCATGTGCGCGGCCGACGGCCGCCTCGCAGCTCAGGGCCGCGTCCGAGGCCGGCCACGAGTCGAAGGAGCCCACGAACATGACGGACGTATCGAGCCAGGGATCCGCCCCGGGCGACGACCGCAAGGTGCTCACCAACCGGCAGGGGCACCCCGTCTACGACAACCAGAACCAGCGCACCGTCGGCGCCCGCGGCCCCGCCACGCTGGAGAACTACCAGTTCCTGGAGAAGATCAGCCACTTCGACCGCGAGCGCATCCCCGAGCGCGTCGTGCACGCCCGCGGGGTGACCGCGTACGGCTACTTCGAGGCGTACGGCGCCTGGGGCGACGAGCCGATCGACCGCTACACCCGGGCCAAGCTGTTCCAGGAGCGGGGCAAGCGCACCGACCTGGCCGTCCGGTTCTCCACCGTCATCGGCGGACGCGACTCGGCCGAGACGGCCCGCGACCCCCGCGGCTTCGCGGTGAAGTTCTACACCGAGGACGGCAACTGGGACCTCGTCGGCAACAACCTGGCCGTCTTCTTCATCCGCGACGCGATCAAGTTCCCGGACGTCATCCACGCCCTCAAGCCGGACCCGGTGACCTTCGAGCAGCAGCCCCGGCGCATCTTCGACTTCATGTCGCAGACGCCCGAGTGCATGCACATGCTGGTCAACCTGTTCAGCCCGCGCGGCATCCCGGCGGACTACCGCCACCAGCAGGGCTTCGGCGTCAACACCTACAAGTGGGTCAACGCGGCCGGCGAGACCAAGCTCGTCAAGTTCCACTGGATGCCCAAGCAGGGCGTCCGCAGCATGACCGAGGAGGACGCCGCCAACGTCCAGGCCCACGACCTCGGCCACGCCACCAAGGACCTCTACGACGCGGTGACCCGCGGCGACTACCCCGAGTGGGAGCTGCTCGTCCAGATGATGGACGACCACGACCACCCGGAGCTCGACTTCGACCCGCTCGACGACACCAAGACCTGGCCGGAGCAGGAGTTCCCGGCGAAGCCGGTCGGCCGGATGGTGCTCGACCGGATGCCGGAGAACTACTTCGCCGAGAACGAGCAGATCTCCTTCGGCACCGGCGTCATCGTCGACGGCCTGGACTTCTCGGACGACAAGATGCTGGTCGGCCGCACCTTCTCCTACAGCGACACCCAGCGCTACCGGGTCGGCCCGAACTACCTCCAGCTGCCCGTCAACCAGGCCAAGAACGCCGACGTGCGCACCAACCAGCGCGACGGCCAGATGGCCTACCACCAGGACGGCGGCGGCGAGAACCCGATCGTCAACTACGAGCCGTCGATCACCGGCGGCCTGCGCGAGGGCGAGTACCCCACGCACGACGAGCAGGGGCCGGAGATCCAGGGGCGGCTCACCCGCAAGCGCATCCCGCGCACCAACGACTACATGCAGGCCGGGCAGCGCTATCTGCTGCTGGAGCCGTGGGAGCGCGACGACCTCGTGGCGAACTTCGTCAACCTGCTCTCCCAGTGCGACCGGCCGGTGCAGGAGCGCATGGTGTGGCACTTCCTGCTGGTCGAGAACGACCTCGGCCTGCGGGTCGGCGAGGGGATCGGTATCAGCCCGCAGGACGTGTCGGACCTCAAGCCGCTGGCCAGCCAGGACCTCACCGACGAGGACCGCGAGCGGCTGGCCAACCTCGGCAAGAACCCGCCGCGTGACGTCGAGGGTCTGACGATGACCCACTGCGTACCCAACGAGCGGCACGTCGTGACGCGCTGACGCTCAGCCAGGGCGCCGCAGCGCCGCCCGCGCCGCCGTGAGGGCCTGCTCGGCGTAGCCGCGCCCGAAGAGTACGGCGTGCACCAGCAGCGGGAAGAGCTGGTGCACGCCGACGCGGCCGGCCCAGCCGTCGGCGAGGGGCACGGTCTCCCGGTAGCCGTCCAGGATCCGGTCCAGGTGCGGGCAGCCGAAGAGGCGCAGCATCGCCAGGTCGGTCTCCCGGTGCCCGCCGTGCGCGGCCGGGTCGATCAGATGGACCTGCCCGTCGGCGCCCCACAGCACGTTGCCGTTCCACAGGTCGCCGTGCAGCCGGGCGGGCGGCTCCGCGGGCCCCGCCAGCTCGGGCAGCCGCTCGCAGACCCGCTCGACATCGGCCGCCTCGGCCTGCCGGAGGGTGCCTGCGTCGACCGCGTGGCGCAGGTACGGAAGCACCCTGTGCTCCGCGTACCAGCTCGGCCAGTCGCTTCCGGTGACGTTGCGCATCGGGGCGAGCCCGATGTACGCGCCCTTCGGCCCACCGGGTGGCGGGGCACCGAAGGCCGGCGCCCCCGCGGCGTGCAGCGCGGCCAGGTCCCGGCCGAACCGGACCGCCGCCCCGGCACTCGCCCGGCCCTGTGCCACGCGGTCGGTGACCAGCCAGCGCTCGTCGTCGCCGCGCACCGCCGGGATCCGCACCGTGCCGGCGTCCGCCAGCCAACGCAGCCCGGCGGCCTCGGCCCGGGCCGCTCCGGCGCCGTCGCCACGTTTGACCATCACCGTGTGTCCGTCGTCGAGGGTGACCTCGGTGAGCGAACCGGACAGCGGGCGCTCACCGGTCACCGACCGGCCGGTGAACCGGGCCGCGGCGACCGAGGGCGAGGTGATGGAGCACACGGAGACCAGCCTAGGAGCCCAGGACCGGGTTGCGGCCGACCCGGTGAAAAACGCCCGGTACGCCGATCGAAGACCCCGGGGACGGGGGAGCAGTGGGACTATGACCAGTTCAGCGTTCCATCGGACCATCACCTTGCCCGCCCCCGTGTGCGAGCAGGCCGCACGGCATCTCGAGCACGCGGTCCAGAAGGCCATCGACGGTGCGGCGACCCCCTGGCGCGCGTTCCGCGGGGCCGACGGCGACAACTTCGCGTTCTCCGTCCCGGTGGTCGAGCAGGCCGCGGGCTGCCTCCTGGTGCTGGCCGCCGAGAGCGCCCAGAGCCTGCGTCCCTCCGCCCTGCGCGCCCTGATCACCGTCGCCCTCCATCTGCGGGACGCCGCCGAGGCGGTCCGCCGGCCGGTGCTGACCAGCGGGGCCTGGTGAGCACGGGACCGATCCCGCCGGGCCGGTAAAACGCCGTGCTCCTGTCCTGAGCGTGTGCTTGGCTCTGCGGCATGGAGTACTCCCGCTTCCTCGACTGCCTCGCGGCCGACTACGACCGGCTGCGGGCCGTCGTCGAGACCGCCGCCGACGCCCCGGTGCCCACCTGCCCCGGCTGGACCGTCGCCGATCTGACCCGCCACGTCGGCGAGGTCTACCTGCACAAGACCGTCGCCATGCGGGAGGGCGTCGAGCCCGAGCCGTGGCCGCCGGAGGAGTTCGCCAAGGAGGAGCCGACGGCGCTGCTCGACCGTGGGTACACCGCGCTGCGCGCCGAGTTCGCCACCCGCGCTCCCGAGGACCCGGCCGCCGCCTGGTACGGTCCCGACCAGAGCGTCGGCTTCTGGATCCGGCGGATGGCCCAGGAGACCGTCATCCACCGCATCGACGCCGAACTGGGCACCGGGCAGGCTGTCGCGCCGGTCCCGGCCGATCTCGCCGTGGACGGGATCGACGAGCTGCTCAAGGTCTTCGCCGCGTACTCCGTCGCCGAGTGGGGCGAGTACTTCACCGACATCCTGGCCGATTCGCCGGGGCGCACGTACCTGGTGCGGGCCGGTGACGCGGCGTGGCGGGTGCGGACCGGACCGGGGGAGTTCGTCGTGACGGACGGCGCCGGGGACGGCACGGCCGACGTGACGTTCAGCGGCAGCCCGGAGGGCGTGCTGCGCCGGCTGTGGAATCGGGAGGGCGCCGACGGGGGGTCCGGGGGCCCCGGGGGCTCCGGGGACTCCCGGGTGATGATCGAGGGCGATCCGGAGGCGGTCGAGGTGCTGCGGCGCTGCATCGTCGTGGCGGCCGAGTGATCGGACGCTCGGCGTGGGGCGGCGCTGCCCGGGTCGCGCGCCTATGAGGTGGCGGCGCGGTCCTCGAGTCGTGTGATGTGTCCGAGGCCACGCCGCCGAGGAGAGCCGGGCCATGTTCCGCGCCGGGGGCCCCGGGCTACGGTTTTCGTGTCCTCCACGACGACCAGTTCGGACGGCCCGGCAGTGCACGCAGATCTCTCCCCCGTCATCGCGGCGACCGCCCAGTGGCTCACCTGCGCCTACCCGGCGTCCGGTGGCGCGCTGGCCTGCGCCCTGGGTGAGGTGCAGGCGCGGCAGGCGGTGACGGTCGCGGCCCGGCTGCGTTATCCGACCCCGATGGACGTCGCGCTGCTGGGCGTGGCGGGTCCCGGAGGCTCCGCCCGGCTCGACTGGATCACCGGCGCGGACGGTACGGCTGCCGCCGACCCGGACGGGGACGCCTGGCGAACCTGGGTGGACGAGGTCGTCGCGAGCTGGGCGGCCTGCCTGCTGACCGACCCGGAACTGGCCGCCCTGGCGGTGGCGGCGCTGGCGGACGGTGACGGTGGCCCGGTGGCGGGTAGGCCGTCCGGTACGCCGGTCGAGTTCCGCCGCCTGCTCGCGCCCGACGAACAGGACCGGCGGGCGGCGACGCTCCTGCGCCATCCCGACCTCGTTGCGCCTGTCGCCGAACTGCATCACGCCCAGCTCGTGGCCCGACTGGACCCCGGCCAGGCGCTCGTCGCCTGATCCGGGTACCTGCGGTGGCCTGTGCGGATTCGGTGGGGGTGCGGGTAGCGCGTTCTGTTTCGTTGTGGGTCGGGGCCGCGCCGGGGGGTGTCCGTCCTCGGAACGGCGCGGAATCGGTCGGCCGCAGAAGTGCCGTGTGTTGACGCGCCAACCGCTGCGGGCGGACACCCCCCGACACGTCCCCTTCTCGCCGTACGCGGCTACCGGTTTCCCCCGCCTCGCGTAGCTGCGGGCAGTCGCCGCCGCCCCGCCCAGCTGCGGGCAGTCGTGCCGCTGGGGCGGCACGGGTGGGCGGTGGGGGCACCTCCCGCTCGAGTGAAGCCGAGAGTGGGGGAGGCACCCCGTAGCGCCGGGCCGCGTCACCCACCCCCGGTCCCGAGTCGTGTCCCGCTCAGGCGGCGGTCCCCAGCGCCGCCTGCTCGGGCACATCCGCGTCTCCGGCCCGCACCGCCACCGGGGCCGTGATCCGGCGCTCCCGCAGGAGGTGGCCCGCGCCGATGCTGCCGGCGATGATCAGTCCGCCCGCGATGAGGGCGCCGCGTGCGCCGGCCAGCTCCATCAGCAGGCCCAGGGCAGGAGGGCCGCCGAGGCTCCACACGGTGCCGATGCTGCCCCACACCCCGAGCACCCGGCCCCGCATGTGCGCGGGCGGGTCGGTCTGGAGTACCGCCGTGCCCGCGGTGTCGGAGACGGACTCCACCACGGCCATCGGCAGCACCATCACCAGGAGGACGGCCAGCGACGGCGACAGCCCGGCCACCACCTGAAGCAGCCCGCCCGCCGCCGCCAGCGCGCCCACGATCCGCACGCTGGGCCGGCGCAGCCGGGCGCCCAGGACGGCGCCGACGATGCCGCCGACGGCCAGCACCGTGGAGACCGTGCCGAACGAACCGGCGCCGCCCGCGAGCGGCCCGGTGACCAGGACGGCCAGGGTGAGCTGGTAGTTGCGGCCGAAGACCGCGCTGACCCCGGTGACGCCGGCCAGCGCCAGCAGGCGGGGACGGCGGGCGAAGAAGGCCAGCCCCTCGCGGACGGTCATGGTGTCCGCGTCGGTGTCGCGCTTCACCGCCCCGGTGTGCTTGACGGCACCGCGTGCGGGGCGCAGGAAGGGGATGACCGAGGCCACGAACAGGAACGACAAGCCGTTGGCGGCGTAGGCGGCGGCCGTGCCGAGGAAACCGACCGTGACCCCGGCCAGCGCGGCCCCCGTGAGGCGGCCGGCCTGGTGCACCAGGGCGCCCACGCCGATCGCGGAGGGCACGTCCTGGGGCGGGACGAGGTCGTTGCCCAGCAGCGAACACGCCGGGCCGTCGACGGTGGCGATGACCCCGGTGACGGCGGCCAGCAGCATCAGGGAGGTCACGTCGAGCCGGTCCAGTGCCACCATGAGCGCCGTCACGAACGCGACCGCGCCGAGCAGGGCCTGGCTGACGGCGGCGGTCAGCTTCCGTGGCCAGCGGTCGACGGCCGCGCCGCCGAAGACGCTGATCAGGAGCGCGGGCGCGGCCTGGACGGACATCGACAGTCCCGTCGCGGCGGCGGACCCGGTGATCTGCAGGACCAGCAGGTTCTGCACCGTGAGCTGCATCCACGTTCCGGCGTTCGACACGAAGTTCGCGACCGACCACCAGCGCATGCTGCGGTATCTCAGGGACCGCCACGGCGAACGGGACGGTGCGGAGGCGGGGGCAGGGGAAGAAGACACAGTGCGCCACTCGAAGACGAGTCGTGAGACCCGGAAGGGAAAGGGACGGGAGCGAGAAGGCCGGCTGCGTTGCGCGGCCACTCCACTGAGCCGGAGACGGCGCCGACCATCGTGGCAGACGGGAACGGCGAGTCATCGCCGGTCCCCGCCGCAGGGGGCGGGGCGGAGGGGACAAACTCCTGCTACGCCAACTGATTTGGTTATTCGAGTGGGTTTGATCACAGGTCTTGGTGCTCACGGACCGTGACGGCAGGGGTCGCAGTAGACGTCAGAGCATGAAAGCGACTCGGTGGGGCACTCGGGGCACGCTTTTCGCAGAGGAAGAAAGGTCGTCCTCATGATGTCGATGGCGGCGTTCAGCCCGCCCTGGAACCATGTCCTGGTGACCGGCGGCGCGGGGTTCCTCGGTTCACATCTGTGCACCCGCCTGCTCGATTCAGGCGTCGAAGTCGAC
Organism: Streptomyces sp. BB1-1-1; assembly: GCF_031597775.1. Taxonomy (NCBI): domain Bacteria; kingdom Bacillati; phylum Actinomycetota; class Actinomycetes; order Kitasatosporales; family Streptomycetaceae; genus Streptomyces; species Streptomyces sp. BB1-1-1. The sequence continues at coordinate 7,869,658 of NZ_CP134203.1, forward strand.
TGCCTGGACGATCTCTCCACGGGGCGGGCGGAGAAGGTGGCCCACCTCGCCGGACGGGCCGGGTTCCGCTTTCTGGAACGTGACATCTCCGATCTTGAGTGCGTGGAGGCTTTGGCCGGCCCTTACGACCTGGTCCTGCACCTGGCGGGCCCCGCGTCTCCGGCCGCCTGGCCGGATCGGCCCGTGGAGGTCCTGGACGCCGCCAGCCTCGGCACCCGCAACGCGCTGGCCGTCGCCGACCGGGACGGTGCCCGGTTTCTGCTCGCCTCCTCGCCGCCGGTGCCGCCCCACGCCGACCCGGTGGGTCCGCACAGCGCCTGCGCCGAGGCCGTCCGGTTCTCCGAGGCTCTGGTCGCCGCGCACGCGGGCGCCCACGGTTCGAACGCCGGCATCGTCCGGCTGTTCACCGGCTATGGACCCGGTATGCGCACGGACGCCGGTGGAACCTTGGCCGGCTTCATCGAACAGGCCCTCGCCGGCCGGCCCGTCACCGTAACCGGGGACGGCAGCCGGAAGCACCCCCTGTGCTACGTCGACGACATGGTCGACGGCGTGCTGCTGGTCGCGGCCGGCCGCTCGGTGCGGCCCGTGGACATCGGTGGCGACGAGGAGCCCACCGCCGCGGAGATCGCCCGCCTGGTGATCGACCTGGCCGGGTCCGACTCGTCGCTGACGTTTGTCGACGGGGCGGGTGACCGGCCTGCCGAGCCCCGGCCGGTCACCGGCTTCGCCCGTGAGATCTTCGGCTGGCTGCCGAGTGTGACCTGGCAGGACGGACTGGAACGCACCATCGCCTCGCTTCGCGGCCTGCCCGAGACGATCCCGACGACGGCGGCGCCCGGGAGGGCGGGGGAGTGGTGGGCTTGAACGCCGTGTGAGGGCCCGTCGCCAATGGCGACGGGCCCTCACACGGTTTTGCGGACGGGTGCGCTCAGCCGGACTTGCCCCGCCCCGACATCGCGTCCCGCACCCGGTCGACCATTCCCGCACCGGGCGCCAGGAGCTTGTTCATCGGGGGCTTGTCCGGCGCGGACGGGTGCGGACGTGTCGGCGCCGTCTTCTTCGCCTGTCGGACCTTGTCGCCCAACTGGTTCAGCGCGTCCGCGGGGCAGGCCTCGCGGAGCCTCGGGAAGAGGTTGCCCTCCTCGTCGGCGACGTGCTCACGGATCTCGCTCATCAGCTTGCCGATCAACCGGTCGAACTCGGCGTCGTCCGCCGCGCAGCCCTCCAGGTCCTTCATGAGCTGCTCGGCCTCGGCGTGGTCCTCGAGTTCCTTGTCCGCGAGGGCACCTCCGTTCGCCACGTGCTCACGGACGGCCGGGTAGAGATACGCCTCCTCCGCCACCGAATGCCGGATCAGCTCGATGGTGGCCTGATCGGCGTACAGCTTGCGGTCCTTGTGACCGGACGGCAGGGCCTCGATCTTGCCGAAGAGCTCCTCGACCTCACGGTGATCGGTCGTCAGCTCGTCGATGACGTTTCCTCCGTGTCCCATGCTTCACCTCCAGCAGGTCGTGGCGGTTACGGAACCGACCCGCCACGGACGTCGGGTCCCCCCACACTCAGTGGGCTAACGCCCCCTTCAGCAGCTGCCCAGCTTGGCCCGGATACCGCCCGCGGCCGCCGCGGGACGTGCCGCGGCCCGGACCGAACGGTGCACCAAGTGGGCGTCGTGCCGCAGGTCTTGGGCCGCGTGCCGGCCGCGCCACAGCAGCGAGGGTGCGCTGCCGGTGTCGTCGGCGGCGATCAGCAGCCCGCCCATCATGGACAGGTTCTTCAGGAAGTGGATGCGCTGCTGGGCGCGGTCGGACGGGTCCTCCGCCTCCCAGTAGCGGTGCGCCGCCAGCGTGGTGGGGACCAACGTCGCCGCGAGGGCCAGCGCGGCCAGCCGCGGGCAGCGGCCGAGCCCGAGCAGGACCCCGCCCGCCACCTGGACGGCGCCGTTGAGCCGTACGAGTTGTTCGGTGTCGTCCGGCAGCGCCGCCACGCGGTCCGCGACCGGCCGCACGATCGGCTCCGCCGCCGGGGCCACGTCCGCGGGCCGGCGCAGGGCGTGCAGACCGCCCGCGACGAACATCGAGGCGAGCATCGGGCGGCCGACCATACGCAGAAGACTCATGACACTCTCTCTCGCTTCTTTCCATGGGTGTCGATGGTTGCCGAGGGTGTGACGCCTACTGGGATCATCAGGTGCCCGGACCCGGCGGCGCCATTCGGCGTCCGGCGCGGTACCGGCGCTCCCCGGCACCGCGCGCGCCGGGGCCGCGCAGGTCACAGGCTGTTGAGGATCTGCGGCGACAGGTTCTTGATCAGGGTGTTGGTCCAGCGCATCTGGCGCAGTGTGTGCGGGTGGCAGGCCGAGGCCAGCCCCAGCAGTTCGCTGTCCCTGGACGCCTGGGCGGCCTGGGCGAGCATCTCCCAGTGCAGCGAGTTCTCCGCGGCGGCGATGTGCAGCTCCCGCAGGTCGCGCAGGAGCAGCAGGCCGGGCTCGGGTCGGCGCACCACCGCCTCCGACGCCTTCTTCCGCAGCGTCGCGAAGACGCCGTCCGACGAGTGGTCCGGCGGGTCGCCGAGCTTCACGTCGTGGTGCGCGGCGACCTCGGCCAGCCGCCGGACGTGTTCGCGGGACCAGACGGCGAGGTCGGTGGCGACGTGATGGACCTCGTGCTCGGTGCGGTGCCGCTCGGCGACGCTCACCAGGTCGTGCGCCAGGTGCCGTTCGCCGCGGTGCAGGGTGCGCAGGGTCAGGGTGATGCCGTTCACTGGGCGCCTTCCTCACGGCCGTGCGGGAACTCGGTCGGCGTCTGTGTCGTGTGCGCCGCCGGTCCGCCGGCGGTGGGTGTCGCGGCGCCGGGGGTGGCGGGCGCCGAGGCGGCGGTGGTCGGTGCCGGGGACGCACTGCCGTCGCCGCGCTCCACGAGGGTGAGGCCGGCCGTGGCCGTCTTGAACAGCGGCTGCTTGGAGGCCGGGTCCCAGTCGGTGATGGTCGTCTCGTTCGCCGCCCGCCCGGGAGTGTCCGGGCCCGGTCCCGACCCGCCCTCGGTGTCCCAGTAGCCGTAGTGGAACGGCACGAACAGCAGGCCCGGCCGGATGCCGGTCACCCGCAGCCGCCCCCGCAGTGAGCCGCGCTTGCTCGTCACGTCGACCAGGTCGCCCTCGCCGAGGCCGAGCCGGTCCGCGTCCGCGGTGGAGATCTCCACCCACACGTCCGGGGCGGCGTCGCGGAGCTGGGGTGCCCGCCCGGTCTTCGTACGGGTGTGGAAGTGGTAGATCGTCCGGCCGGTGGTGAGCTGGAACGGGTACTGCTCGTCCGGCTCCTCGTGCGGCGGCCAGTAGGCGGCGGCCTTCAGCATCGCCTTGCCGCCGGGGTTGAGGGAGCGGTACTCGACCACCTCCTGCGACGCCCCGGTCTCCAGGTCCTTGCCGTAGCTCTCGCACAGGTCCGGGTGGGCCCAGCTGATGCCGTCGGTGTAGAGGCGCGCGGTGCCCTCGGGCGACTCCTCGTCGCAGGGCCACTGGATACCGCTGGTGTCGCGCAGCTTGGCGTAGGACAGGCCGGTGTAGTCGCAGGGGCGGCCAGCGCTGCACCGCTTCCACGCCTCGAACGCCGACTCGGGGTCGTCCCAGGTGATCAGCGGGCCGCCGTCCTTGTCCCGGAAGTCCATGCGCCGGGCGTAGTCCAGGAAGATGTCCAGGTCGGGCTTGGCCTCGCCGGGCGGTTCGACCGCCTTCTCCGACAGGTGCACCGTGCGGTCGGCGTTGGTGAGGGCGCCGGTCTTCTCGCCCCAGGTGGCGGCGGGCAGCACCACGTCGGCCAGTTGCGCCGTCTCCGTCAGGAACAGATCCTGAACGACTGTGAACAGGCGTTTCTGCGTCAGGATCGAGCGGATGCGGGACAGTTCGGGCAGGGACACGGCCGGGTTGGTGCCGCTGATCCACAGCATCCGGATCGAGCCCTGCTCGGCGTACCGGTACATCTGCATCGCGTGCGTGGGCGGCGCGTAGTGCGGGATGGTCTCCGGCTCGACGTTCCACACCTTCGCGAGGTCGGCGACGTGGGAGTCGTTCTGCCAGTTGCGGAAGCCCGGCAGGTCGCCGTTGGCGCCGCACTCGCGGGTGTTCTGGGCGGTGGGCTGGCCGTTCATCTGCAGAAGGCCGGCGCCGGGGCGGCCCAGCATGCCGCGGATCAGGTGCAGGTTGTTGATCTGCACCGCGGCGGCCGTGGCCTGGTGGGACTGGTAGACGCCCTGGAGGACGGTGGAGACCAACGCGTCGGTGGTGCCGACGAGTTCGGCCGCCTCCTCGATCCGGGCGGCGGGGACGTCGCAGATGTCCGCGGCCCACTTGGGCGTGCAGTCGGCGACGCGCTCGGCCAGTTCCTCGAAGCCGACGGTGTGCGCGTCGATGAAGTCGCGGTCGATCCGGTCGTGCCGGATCGTCTCGTGCAGCAGCGCGTTGAGCAGGGCGACGTTGGTGCCGCCGCGCGGCGCGAGGTGCACGGCGGCGTGCCGGGCGACCCGCGTGGGGCGGGGGTCCACGCACAGCAGGCGCGGTGGATCGGTCCCCTCCATCCGGTCCAGCAGCCGCATCCACTGCACGGGCTGGGTCTCGGCGATGTTGTGGCCGAACAGCGCGACCACGTCGGCGTGGTCGAAGTCGTCGTAGCTGCCGGGCTGTCCGTCGCAGCCGAAGGTCTCCTTGAGCGCCTCCGCGGCCGTCGACGTGCACAGGCGGGTGTTGCCGTCGAGGTGGTTGGTGCCGATGCCGGCCCGGGCGAGGACCGTGAGCGTGTAGTACTCCTCCAGGAACAGCTGCCCGGAGGTGTAGAAGCCGATCGAGCCCGGTCCGCGCTCGTCCAGCAGTTCGCGGGAGCGGGCGGCGACCAGGTTCATCGCCGTGTCCCAGTCCGTCTCCTCCAGCCGCCCGTTGCGCCGCACCAGCGGCCGGGTCAGCCGGTCCCGGGAGGCGTTCGCCTGCCAGCCGAACAGGTCCTTCGGGCCGAGCCGGCCGCGGTTGACCCGGTCCACGTCCCGGCCCCGTACGCCCACCATCCGGCCGTCGGCCACCGCGATGTCCATGGCGTCCCCGTCGGAGTGCAGGATCGACGCCGACTGCACCCACCGCTGCACCGCCTCGGGCTCCACCCCGTCCGCGAGGAACGTGTCCACCCGGGCCGGCCAGGTCTCGTGCCGCCCGTAGGGCACTCTGTCGCCCCACGGCTGCGCGATCCGGTCCGCCGTGTCCTCCATTGCCGGCCTCCTGCCAACCGCCGTCACACTGCCGGCCGCCGGGTACCCGGGCGCCACCGATCGAAGCGGACCACTTGTGGGAGCGCTCCCAAGCGGGCAGGATGCTGCGGTGACCTCGACAGCCGCCGTACGCCCGTACCGCCCCGCCGACGCCCCGGCCCTCGACGACATCTGCATCCGCACCGCGCACAACGGCCGGGACAGCAGGCCCGTGTACGCCGACCCCGCCGTCCTGCCCGCCATCTTCGCCGCCCCCTACGTCCACCTGGACCCTGACCTGGCCTTCGTGCTGGACGACGGACGGGGCCGGGCGGTCGGCTACATCCTCGGCACGGCGGACACCCCGCGCTTCGCGGAGGAGTTCCGGGCCAAGTGGCTGCCGCGGGTCGCCGACCGCTACCCGGCACCGGACGGCCCGCCCGGCTCCCCGGACGAGGTCATGGCCGGACTGCTGCACGACCCGGAGCGGATGATCGTCCCCGAACTCGCCGCGTACCCGGCCCATCTCCACATCGACCTGCTGCCCGACTGGCAGGGACACGGTCACGGCCGGGCGCTGATGCGCACGTTCTGGCGGGCACTGCGGGAGCGCGGGGTACCCGCCGTCCACCTGGTCATGGCGACGGCCAACACACCGGCCAGGGCCTTCTACGACCGTATGGGCTTCCACGTGATCGAGGCGGCGGGCCTGGACCCCGCGGACGTCACCTGCCTCGGACGTACGACGGAGGACGCCGGCCGGAGCTGACACACGCGGCGGTCAGGCGGTGCCCAGCCGGTAGACGTTGAAGGCCCGGCGGATGACGGGCTGGGCCACGTTGCGCACCCGCACTCCGCCCGCCGTTATTCCGTGCTCCGAGCCCAGGTGGGCGTGGCCGTGAACGGCGAGGTCCGCGCCGGCCGTGTCGATCGCCTCGGCCAGGAGATAGCTGCCGAGGAACGGGTGGATCTCCGGCGGCTCCCCGGCGAGCGTGTCGGCGACGGGGGAGAAGTGGGTCAGCGCCACCCGGGCCGCGCAGCCCTCGTCGTCCAGCTCCTTCAGCGCGGCGTGCAGGCTGTCCGCCGAGCGGCGTGTGGTGCGGACGAACTCCTTCATGATCGGCTCGCCGAACTCTCCCGCGCTGCGCCCGACGAAGCCGCCGCCGAACCCCTTGGTCCCGGCGATCCCCACCCGGGTCCCGGCGCACTCCACGACGGTCCCCTCGCCCTCCAGGACTCGCACGCCGGCGTCCTGGAGGAGGGCGGTGACCTTCTCGGGCTGCTCGTCGTGGTGGTCGTGGTTGCCGAGCACGGCCACCACCGGCACCGGTAGGTCGCGTACCTCCTGGGCCACCACCCGCGCTTCCTCCGGCGTGCCGTGCCGGGTGAGGTCCCCGGCGAGCAGCAGCAGGTCGGCACAGTCGGGCAGGGTCTCGAAGGCCGGCCGCAGCAGTCCCTGGCTGTCCGGCCCCATGTGGATGTCTCCGACGGCGGCGACGCGGATCATCACAGCTCCTCCGCATGGTCGGGGCCGGCCGTCTCCGCCACCACGACGTCGGTGTGCACGGTGAGCCCGGCCAGCTCCTCGTGGGCGACCCGCAGCACCGTCTCGCGGCACTGCGCGGAAGGCACCGTGCCGGTGAGCACGATCGCGCCGGCCCGGATCTCGGCGCGTACGCCCAGCTCGCCGAGTTCCTCCGCGGCGAGCCGGTCGTGCAGGTGGGCCACGCGGTACTCGACGTTCTCGCCCGCGGCGGAGGTTTCGCTCGCCGCGGGGCCCTGGTGTGCGACGGGGTCGCTCATCGCTGCTCCTCCTTCGCGGAGTGGGACGGGGAGATGATCTCCAGCCGTTCGAGGATGAAGAAGAACGCGGCGGGCATCGGGGCCTCCCCGCAGTCGCGGCGCAGCTCCTCCCAGTCGATCTTCTCCCGCAGTGTGCGGGCGATCGGCAGTACCGCCCCGAAGTCGCAGTGGTGCTCCGAGAAGGCCGCCAGCAGACCGCGCAGCAGATCGGTCGGCGACAGGACCGGCATGAGCACCGAGTCGACCGAGAGGTCCTGGGCCCGCGCCAGCAACTGTGTCGTGACGGGCTCGTGCGCCAGCTCGAAGATGAGGTCGACCTGCTGTCCCAGGCAGTTCGCCTTCAGCAGCCAGTCCTCGGGCGGCGTGTACACCGCCAGACCCGCCTCCCGCAGCGATGCGGCGACGGCCTCCGCGTCGTCGGGCCGGATGCAGAAGTCGACGTCGTGCTGGAGGTTCTGGGTGCCGCCGTGCGCGTACACGGCCACGCTGCCGGCCAGCGCGAACGGGTGCTCCTTCTTCTTCAGGATCGAGCCCACCTGCTTGGCCGCCTGCAGGATCGCCTGATTGCGGTCGAGCGGGAGATCCTCGTGGCGTGCGTCGTTCTGAGGGACGAGTTCGGGGTCCCCCGCTGCCAGACGGAGCTCGGAAACGCCGGCGCGCTGGTCGAGAGCGTGGTCGTCGGCGGGCTGCGTCATTGCTGTCCCCTTCCCGGGCTGTCGCCTTCTGCCGGGCCGGATCAGTCTGAATCAGACTGTGTCGGGCCGGTCCTCCGCTGGGTTCCGGGTACCCGGCGCGGTAACGCCGACACGAACCCGTCCCGGAGGTGAGGCGCCGGCAGGAATCCGGGCACTCGGGCGGCATGAACGACAAGCAGGCGCAGCAGCGGACCGGGCCCGAGGACCGCCGGACGGTGGAACGGCTGGTGGCCGCGTGGCTGGCGGAGACCGAGGACCACGACCATGCCGCGGCCCACGAGGCCCGCGCCGGCTGGGAACGGGGCGCCCTGTCCGAGCGGGCCGCCCAGGACCTGGCCACCTGGGTCACCGCGAGGATCACGGACACCGGTTTCACCGAGGACGAGGGCCCCTACGTGGAAGGACCCGTCCGCATCACCCCGTCGGACAAGGACACCGTGCACGACTGGCTGCGTGCCCAAGGGCACCCGGTCTGACCTGTCGGGGACCGCGCCGCGACGGCGTCAGCAGACCGGCGGCCGCCATTCGAACATCAGGATCGTCGCGTCGTCCCGCAGCCGCCCGCCGGTCTGCGAGTCCAGGAGCGAGTGGATCAGACGCCGCAGTGACTCGGGCGCCAGCTCGCCGCCCGCCGTGGCCCGGATGACGTAGTCCGCGAACCGTTCGAGCCCGAACAGCTCCTCCTCCCGGGTGCGCGCCTCCGTGACCCCGTCGGTGTACATCAGCACCCGGTCACCGGGCTCGAGCCTCATCTCGTGCGTCTGGCGCGGCTCGGCGGACAGGAGCGCCGGCGCGCCCATCGGCGGGTCGGCGTCCCGCTCCAGGGCGTCGACGATCAACTGCTCGCCCCGGATCAGGAGAGGCGCCGGGTGCCCGCAGTTGCTCCAGCGCAGCAGGCCGGTCTCGAACTCCAACTGGGCGAGGACCGCGGTGCAGTACTGCTCCGGCAGCCAGCGGGCCAGCGCGTCGTCGACGCACTCCACGAGCGTGGGCAGGTCGGCGCCGTTGCGCCGGGCGTTGCGGCAGGCGGCCAGCGCCACCGCGCTGGTCAGCCCGGAAGCCAGGTCGTGCCCCATGGAGTCGATGACCGAGACGTGCAGTGCCGTCTGGGTGAGCGAGTGGTCGAAGGCGTCCCCGCCGAGTTCGTAGGCCGGTTCGAGGACGGCCGTCGACACGACGTGCGAGTTGCCGATGGTGCGCGGCGGCAGAAACGCGCGGAGCATCTCCGAGGGGAGGTGCATCGGCCGGGTACGGGTGCGCCGGACGAACGAGTCCTCGAAGGCCCGCTTCGAGGTGATCATCATGGCCAGGAGCGAGGCCAGCGCCCGGCCCCGGGTCAGGGTGGCGGAGGTGAGCGCCGACGAGTGCACCGCCAGCACGCCGAGCCGCTCCGCACCGTCCACCAGGGGCAGCCACGCCGTGACGCCGCCCGTGTCCGACTCCTCCACACGCAGCGCCTGGGTGCGATAGGCCCAGCCGGCGAGAGAGCCGTCGACGGGGATGGCCGATGCCACGTCGGTCTGCGGTACGAGATGCCGTTGCTGCAGGTCGACGAGGTAGACCACCGCGTGCTGGAGATCCAGGGCCTTCGTGCACCGGGCCACCGCGTTGGCCAGGTCCAGGGTCAGATGGGCCGGATCGGCGAGGAACTCCTGCAGCAGCGCATCGCTCGCCTCTGGCGTCGACACCTCGTCTCCCCTCGTCGAGAAACCCGTCGTGGCGGGGCACACTGCGCAGCAGTCTGGCACCGGGCGTCCCGCCCCGCCCGTCGAGCGGATCACCGCCGAAGCGCTTCGGTCCGGGCAGACAGGGCACGCGTCAGGTCGTACGACACCGAGCGCGAAGGAGTGGTGCCGCATGACCGAGTACGAGCGTTCCCGCACCATGCCCGCCCATCCCGAGCAGGTCTTCGACCAGGCCGCGAACGTCGGGCAGCTGGGCACCTGGCTGCCCCGGGACCTGCACGTGGAGCCCGAGGACCCGCCGGCGGTCACCGTGCACGAGGACCGCACCGACCAGGACACCTCCGCGCTGCTGAGCGCCCGGCCCGAGCAGATGCGGCTCGAATGGGGCACCCGCGACCAGGGCAGCTACGCCGGCTGGCTGCAGGTCGCCGGACTCGACAGCGGGGCCAGCGAGGTGACGGTGCACCTGTCGTTCTTCGACGAGGGCCACGACCCCGGGCAGCACACGGTGGCCGACGCCCTCGACAGCAGCCTGCGCCGTCTGGAGGAGCAGGTGCGGATGCGCATCGACAACGCGGCCGGGTGAATTCGTAGCAGGGACAAGGGCAACCCTTCGCCCTTATGTCGGGTCGTACGGGTCGTACGGGGAAAAGGACGACCGATACCGACGAACCGACATGGGGGACACATGCACGTCCGTAACCGAGGGGCCCGCGCCGCCGTGACCGCGCTGGCGGCCGGTGCCGCGGTCGCCGTGGCCGCGGTCCCGGCGACCGCGGCGACGCCGCAGATCGATCCTCCCGCCTTCCTGGAGCCGGCCGAACTGCCGCCGCATCCCACCTCCGACTGGTACGCCGGACCGGTCACCGCCGGGCAGCCGGAGCCGCTGCCCATGTGCGTCGGCGAGGCGCTGCCGTCCACCGCCTCCCACCGCCGGTACTGGACCGAGTACGACACCGGCGCCCTCCAGGTCACGGTCGTCGAGCGCAGCCCGCGGCAGGCCAGGGAGTTCGCCGCCCTGCTGCGCAAGAACCTCGCCGACTGCGCGCGGAAGGTGATGGAGCAGTACCCCGACATCACCGCCACGCAGAAGTACTACGGCCGGCTGAACGTGGAGGAGGGCGCCCACGTCTACGGCGTCCACACGGTCGCCGAGTGGGGCGCCTCCGACATCGGCCTGTTCTCGGTGGGCCGGGACGGCAGGACCGTGACCGTCGTGCAGTGGGGTCAGATGGGCACCTTCGCGCACGCCCAGGTGGCCGACTTCAAGGCCACCACGGTCACGGCCGTCGACAAGCTGAACTGAACGGTCGCGGCGGTCACCCCCTAGGTCACGGCGGGCGGCCCGCCGTCCGGGCCGAGGACGGCCCGCTGACCGTGCCGGCAGTGCACGATCCGGTCCGCGAGGCCCTTGCGGTCGGTCTCGGCCAGAAAGGCGTCGAGCGGGGAGCGGAAGACGGTGTAGTCGTCGTAGTGCACCGGCAGGATCAGCCGGGGATCGAGGCGCCGGGCCAGCTCCGCGCCCTGGCGTCCGTCCATGGTCACCACGAAACCGCCGGGCAGCGTCGTCCCGCCCAGGTGCAGCACGGCCAGGTCCAGTCCGGGAAAGCGCCGGGCGATCTCGTCCAGTCCGTCGAAGAGCAGCGTGTCGCCGGACACGTAGAGGCGGTGCAGCGGCGGACCGCCGGCCGGGCCGAACTCCAGCAGACTGCCCATCACCGGCGGCAGCAGACGCCGCAGCGCGGGATGCCCGGCGTGCCGGCCGGGCAGCGCCGTGATGCGCACCTGGGCGTCCCCCTGCCGCACGGTCTCCTCCTGCCAGGTGCGCAGCCCCACGGCTCGGTGGAACCCGTGCACGCCTTGCAGCCGGCGCGAGGCGTGCGGCGTGGTGACGATCGGCAGCGACCGGGACAGGTGCCGCCGGGCCCTGCGGTCCCAGTGGTCGCCGTGCAGATGGGACAGCAGCACGGCGTCGAGCCGCGGCAGATCGCCGGGACCGAGCGCGGGCTCGGTGAGACGGCGGCTCACCAGGCCGTACCCGAGGTGGGCGCGCTCGCCGCGGTGAAGGAAGTTCGGGTCCGTGAGCAGGCTCAGCTCGCGGTACCGGAGCAGCACGGTGGCGTTGCCGACGAAGTGGATCCGAAGGGAGTCGTCCGGGGACGGCGACATGGGGGTGGTCCGATCCTGTCGGGGAGTACCTGTTGGGCAGTACTTGTCCGGGAGTGCCTGTCCGGTCCGGATGCCCGGGCCGGGTCCTCATGGGAGGACGGAGTACCCCTCCCACGCACGCTCACCCGCCCCGCCCCGTGCCGTGCCCCACCGCCGACCCGCCCGGACGGGCCAGGTGTCCGCGTGGCGGCCCGGGGCACTCGCCGGCCATGGACGCACACCGCCGCCCGCTGATGGACCGCACTCTGCCCCTGCTGACCGAGGGGTACGCCTGGCTGCCCAACCGCATGCGAGACAGCACGGACTCCATGGTGCGCACCCGGCTGCTCGGCAAGCCCGCGCTGGCCGTGCGCGGACCGGAGGCGGTGCGCTTCTTCTACGACGAGGGCAACGTCCACCGCCACGGCGCCATCCCCGCACCCGTGCTTGACACGCTGTTCGGGCAGGGCGCGGTCCACACCCTCGACGGGGACGCCCACCGCGCCCGCAAGGAGTTGTTCCTTCCGCTGCTCGACCCCGGCCGCGTCACCGACCTCACCGAGCACGTCGCCGCGGCCTGGGACGAGGCCGCACGCTCCTGGAGCGAACGCCCCCGCGTCGTGCTGTTCGACGAGGCGGGCGTGGTGCTCACCCGAGGGGTCTGCCGCTGGGCCGGGCTCCCGGCGGAGGCCGTCGACGCGGAGCCACTGGCGCGGGACCTGATCGCCATGGTGGACGGCTTCGCCACGCCAGGGCCCCGCCATCTGCGGGGCCGCCGCGCCCGCGTCCGGCAGGAGGCCCGTATGGCCCGCCTGATCGAGGACGTACGGTCCGGGAAGGTCACCGCCCCCGTGGGCTCGGTCCTGGAGCGGGTCGCCCGGCACCACGACGCGCCGGAGGCGCCACTGGACGCCGGGACGGCGGCGGTGGAACTGCTGAACGTGCTGCGCCCCACGGCAGCCGTGAGCTGGTTCGTGGCCTTCGCCGCCCACGCCCTGCACCGGTGGCCGGCCCACCGGGAGCGGCTGCGCGCGGGTGACGGCGCGTTCGCCACGGCGTTCGCGCACGAGGTCCGCCGCTTCTACCCGTTCGCCCCGTTCCTCGGCGGTCGGACCGTCAAGGAGCTGACCTGGCACGGCGAGTCCGTCCCCGCCGGCGGGATGCTGCTGCTCGACGTCTACGGCCAGAACCACGACGAGAAGCTCTGGGGCGACCCGTACACCTTCAGGCCACAACGGTTCCTGGAACGGCCCGCCGACCCCGACGAGCTGATCCCGCAGGGCGGCGGCGATCCGGCCACCGGTCACCGCTGCCCCGGCGAGCGCGTCACCGTGGGCCTGCTGGAGTCCCTTGCGGTGCGGCTGGCGCGTCTGGAGTACACGGTCCCCGAGCAGGACCTGCGCATCTCCCTGCGCCGCGTCCCGACCCGTCCGCGCAGCGGCTTCGCCGTCACCGGCGTACGCGTGCCCTGACCCCGGGTCAGGACGTACGGTCGCCGCCCTTGTGTCCCTCACCCGGCTCCACCGCGTCGCGCCGCCCGGTCTGCTCCGCCTGGTCGAGCCGGGCGAGGCCGGGGTGGTGCAGGTCGAAGGCCGGCGACTCGGAGCGCACGCGCGGCAGTTCCCGGAAGTTGTGGCGGGGCGGAGGGCAGGACGTGGCCCACTCCAGCGAGCGCCCGTAGCCCCAGGGATCGTCGACCTCGATCGGCCGACCGTACTTGGCGGTCCTCCACACGTTGTACAGGAACGGCAGTGTGGACAGGCCCAGCAGGAACGCGCCGACGGAGGAGAGGGTGTTGAGGGCCGTGAATCCGTCGACGGCCAGGTAGTCGGCGTACCGGCGCGGCATGCCCTCGACGCCGAGCCAGTGCTGCACCAGGAACGTGGTGTGGAAGCCCACGAACAGCGTCCAGAAGTGCACCTTCTCCAGCCGGTGGTCGAGCATGCGGCCCGTCATCTTCGGCCACCAGAAGCTGAATCCGCCGAACATCGCGAACACGATCGTGCCGAACAGGACGTAGTGGAAGTGCGCCACGACGAAGTACGAGTCGGTGACGTGCCAGTCCAGCGGTGGTGAGCCGAGGATCACTCCGGTCAGACCCCCGAAGAGGAACGTCACCAGGAAGCCGGCCGCCCACAGCATCGGCGGCTCGAAGGACAGGGACCCCCTCCACATCGTGCCGATCCAGTTGAAGAACTTCACCCCGGTGGGGACGGCGATGAGGTACGTCAGGAAGGAGAAGAACGGCAGCAGCACGGCACCGGTGGCGAACATGTGGTGCGCCCAGACGGTGGCCGACAGCCCGGCGATGGCGATGGTGGCGCCGACCAGGCCCATGTAACCGAAGATCGGCTTACGGGCGAAGACCGGGATGATCTCGGTGATCACCCCGAAGAACGGCAGCGCGAGGATGTACACCTCGGGATGGCCGAAGAACCAGAACAGGTGCTGCCACAGGATCGCACCGCCGTTCTCCGCGTCGAACACGTGCGCACCGAAGTGCCGGTCCGCCTCCAGCACCAGCAGCGCCGCCGCCAGCACCGGGAACGCCAGCAGCACCAGGACCGAGGTCAGCAGCACGTTCCAGACGAAGATCGGCATACGGAAGATCGTCAGGCCGGGTGCGCGCACGCAGATGATCGTGGTGATGAAGTTGACCGACCCCAGGATGGTGCCGAACCCGGACAGCGCCAGCCCCATGATCCACAGATCACCGCCGAGGTAGGGGGACCGGACCGGCCCGCTGAGCGGGGTGTAGGCGGTCCAGCCGAAGTCCGCGGCGCCCTGCGGGGTGAGGAAGCCGCCGAGCACGATCAGACCGCCGAAGAGGAACAGCCAGTACGCCAGCATGTTCAGCCGCGGGAAGGCCACGTCGGGCGCACCGATCTGCAACGGCATGACGGCGTTGGCGAATCCGGCGAAGGTCGGGGTGGCGAACAGCAGCAGCATGATCGTGCCGTGCATCGTGAACGCCTGGTTGTACTGCTCGTTGGAGAGCAGTTGCAGGCCCGGCCGGGCCAACTCCATCCGGATCAGCATCGCCAGTACCCCGGCGATCAGGAAGAACGCGAACGACGTGATGAGATACAGGTGGCCGATGCGCTTGTGGTCGGTCGTGGTCAGCCAGGAGACGACCACCCGCCCCTTGCCGCGGTGTTCCGCCGCCGGGACCGGCGCGATCGGTTCGGTCTGTGTCGCCATCCGACCAGAGCAGCCGACCCGCGGCAGCCTGTGTCGACGCCACGTCACGCGACCACCCATGTAGGGCCGGTTGGCTGATCGTTTCTATCCGTCCGGGTGTGTCGTCACCTCGGAGGGACGAAGCGGCCGTCACCCGAATGGCCCCCGCACAGTACTGGTGACGGCCGATCCGGTGTCTCCTGGAGAGTGTCAGCGGCGTCCAGGCTGGGAGGCCGATCATGTACGAAATGTGCGTGGGCCCGGAGAAGGCGGGCGGAGCGTTGGTGTGGCACGTGATGGCCAAACAGGCCGCGGCCACCCTGTGCGGACAGCGGCTCCGCGAACGTATCGAAGCATCCGACGGTGAACGGGCACGTCACTGCCCTGACTGCATGGCTTCCTTCGAGAAGTTGATGGCAGTCACGCCGTGCTGACGGACCGTCCGCAACTGTCCGCCCCGTCGCATCCCGCGGCGGGGCGGACTGCGGATCGCGCACCGCGTGACACCGCGGACCGCGTGGGGCGGTCGACGGGAGCCGTGGCGGGCGGTCGGCGTGATTGTCGGCTGGGTGCATGGTCATAGAGCTGGGCTGCTCCGGTGATCTTTCGCCGGGTGGGGCGCCGCGGACTCTCCCCGCGGTGCGGCAGCCGATTGACTGGCGGTGCGGCCGACCCGGCGCGGTGCGAGTGCCGTCGGTTTCCGCTTTCCGCCAACGTGTCCTGCCAACGTGAGGAGCAGTACGTGTCGCAGATGACCGACTCGGCCCCGGTAGGTGCCTTTCCGCGTCTGGACTGGGTCGACGACGTGCTCTCGCCCGCCCTGCGGGCCGCGGTCGAGTCGCTGCCGGCCGCGGAGAGCCTGGTGGCCCGGTACCACCGGGGCTGGTGCGAGGCCGACGGCGCACCCCGCGCGGCCGAGTTCGGCGGCGGCAAGGCCGTGCGCCCGGCGCTCACCCTGCTGTCGGCGGTGGCCGTCGGAGGGAGCCCGGCGGCCGCGGTGCCCGGCGCCGTGGCGGTCGAGCTGGTGCACGACTTCACCCTGCTGCACGACGACGTCATCGACGGCGACGCGCTGCGCCGCCACCGGCCCGCCGCCTGGTCGCTGTTCGGGACCCCGGCCGCCGTACTGACCGGAGACGCGCTGCTGGTCGCGGCGCTGCGCGCACTGGCCCAGGCCCCGCCGGGGCGGGCCGAGGCAGCCGTGCAGGAACTCGTGGGCGCCCTCCTGGAACTGGTGGAGGGGCAGAGCAACGACGTCGCGTTCGAGAAGGCCCACGAGGTGTCGGTCGCGGACTACCTGGACATGGCCGCCGGCAAGACGGGCGCCCTGATCGGCTGCGCCTGCGCGCTGGGCGGCGTGCTGGCCGGCGCGGACGACGTCCGGGTCGGCGGCCTGCGGGAGTTCGGCCGGCGACTCGGCGTGGCGTTCCAGTGCGCGGACGACATCCTCGGCATCTGGGGCCGTACCGCGCGCAGCGGCAAGCCGGTCGGCGCGGACCTCGCCGCGCGCAAGAAGTCACTGCCGGTGGCGGCGGCCCTCGCGGCTCCGGGCGCGGAGGCCGAGCGGCTGCGCGAGTTGTACCGCGCACCGCACCCACTGGACGAGGCCGGCATCGACCTGGCGCGTCACCTCGTGGAGCGGGCCGGCGGACGGCAGGCGGCCGAGGAGGAGGCCCGCCGCCAGATGGCGGCCGCGCTGCGGTCCCTGTCGCTGGCCCGGCCGACCGCCGACGCCTACCGCCAACTGCACGACATCGCCTGGGCGATGACCCGCCGCGAATCCTGACCCGGACCCTCCCACGCCACCCCGGTGGCCGCGCCGAGGCTGCCCGCCGAGGCCCCGATCCGACGAAACACAGTGGAGCCGTGCAGCACACCGAGCACAGCGCAACGCCTCCGGGTGACTTTCCGGCCGTCGCCGCCTACGGGCTGCAAGTGGCCCGGGGGACCCAATCGGTGCTGCGCAACGTCAGTTTCACCATCCCCCGCGGCCGCATCGTCGGACTGCTGGGCCCGAGCGGCTGCGGCAAGACCACCCTGCTGCGCTGCGTGGTCGGCGTCCAGCAGCCCAGTGGCGGCCATGTCCAGGTGCTCGGCCACGCGGCGGGCGCCTGGCCGCTGCGCACCCGCGTCGGCTACGTCACCCAGGCACCCTCCGTGTACGCGGACCTGACGGTCCTGGAGAACCTGCGGTACTTCGCCGCCGCCCTCGGCATGCGGGGCTGGCACCGGGAGGACGCCGTGGTCCGCGTCGTGAAGGAGGTGGACCTCGTGGCGTACGCGGACCAGCCGGTCGCGCGGCTGTCGGGCGGTCAGTACTCGCGGGTCTCCCTGGCCGTGGCCCTGCTGAACCGCCCCGACCTGCTGGTGATGGACGAACCGACGGTCGGCCTCGACCCGATGGTGCGCCGGGAGCTGTGGCTGGTCTTCCAGCGGCTCGCCGAGGAGGGCACCACGCTCCTGGTCTCCAGCCACGTCATGGACGAGGCCGACCGCTGCGACCGGCTGCTGCTGATGCGCTCGGGCCGGCTCCTGGCCAGCGCCGACCGGAACAGCCTGCTCGAACACACCGGCTGCGACGAGGTGGAGGAGGCGTTCCTGCACCTCGTCAGGGCGGCGGCGGCGGCCGAGGCGCGGGCCCGGCAGCACGACGCCGTCGACGGCCTCTCGCCCCACCTGCTCGACCAGCCCGGCGCGCCCGACGCCGAACGCACCTTCTTCGCTGCGGACACCCTCACATGACTGCCACCCACCTGACCGACCGGCTGCCGTTCTCACCCGGCATCACCTCCGCGACCGCGGTACGGGTGCTGCAGCAGATCTCCCGCGACCGCGGCAGCACCGCCCTGCTGCTGGGCATCCCCTGCATGCTCATGGTGCTGCTCAAGCTGATGTTCCACGACTCCGAGGAGACCTTCGAACGGGTCGGGCCCCAGGTCTTCGGCATCTTCCCGGTCATCGTGATGTACCTGGTGGCGTCCGTGTCGACGCTCAGGGAACGCACCTCCGGCACCGCGGAGCGGCTGCTGACCATGCCGGTACGGCGGCTGGACATCGTCCTCGGCTACAGCCTCGCGTTCGCGTTCCTGGCGTTCCTCCAGGCGGTGCTGTCCACGCTGCTCGCGGTGGGCCCGCTGGGCCTGGACATCAAGGGCCCCGCCTATCTGCTGATGGTCATCGCCATGCTCGGTGCCCTGCTGGGCCTGGCCCTCGGCCTGTTGGTGAGCGCTTTCGCCCGCAACGAGTTCCAGGCGGTGCAGTTCCTGCCGGCCGGAGTCCTGCCCCAGTTCCTGGTGTGCGGGCTGTTCGTGCCCCGGGAGGAGATGCACGGCGCGCTGGCGGCGGTGGCCCGCGCGATGCCGATGACGTACGCGGTGCAGGCGGCGGGCGAGGCGGCCACGCACGACGGCGTCACCGGGCTGTTCGTCCGGGACGCGGTGCTGATCCTCGTATGCGTGGTCGTGGTGCTCGTGGCCAGCGCCGCCACGCTCAAACGACGATGAGGGCCGTCCACCGACGGCCCTCACCCGGGTACCCCTGCTGCCTGGTCCGGTTAGCGCGCCAGACCCCAGGAGAAGCCGCCGGAGACGCTGCCGAACTTCGGGATCTCGAACGGGCCGAAGTGCATCGGCGGCTCGTGGCCGCCGTTGAACCCGCCGCCACCACCGCCGGGGCCGGGCGAGGCGACGGCCGGAGCCGACACCGGCGCGGCACTGGCGGCCGACACGGCCCCGCCCGCCGTCAGGGCCAAAGCGGCCAAGGACACCACGACGGCGCGGCGCAGCGAAAACGACATGAAAAACCTCCGAAATGATTCACGGAAAGAGGGGAAGCGGGCAATTGCCAGCCTAGTCAGTACAGCTCCCCCGGGCCGCCAACGAAAGGCTGAATTCCCCCGAATGAAGCGGTGGATACACCAGCAGAAAACGCGATGAACGTCACTGAAGCAGTAGTCGGAAATGAAAGGTGCAATCAATATGACCGGGATGCGGCGGACGGTGCTCGTCCTCTGCGCGGTCCTCACCGCCCTGCACGCAGCCACGGTGCCCGCCTGGGCGGGGCCGCCGCCCGCACCGACCCCGCCCACCCCCTACCGGGCGCCCCTGTGGCCGGTGCCCGAGCCGGGCCGGTGGCAGTCCGCGCCCGGTCCGGCGGCGTCCGGCCCGGCCGCCGCCGAGGGGCCCCGGCCGCAGGCGGGCCGCCCCGGCGCCGTGGACGACCGCATGGTCGCCGCCGTCAACCGGCAGCGGAAGAAGGCCGGCTGCTCTGCCGTGCGGCTGCACGCGGCGCTGAGCAGGGCCGCCCGGAAGCACAGTGCCGCGATGGCGCGAAGCCGTCGGCTGACCCACACCGGAGCCGACGGCAGCAGCCCCGCCGACCGGATGCGGGCCGCCGGCTACCGGGTCGGCTCCGCCGGCGAGAACGTCACCGCCGGGTCCGACACCGCGGAGGCCGCGGTCACCGCGTGGATGCGCAGCGCCCCGCACCGCGACATCCTCCTCACCTGCCGCTACACCCACGCGGGCGTCGGCAGGGCGAAGGGCTCCGGCGGCCCCTGGTGGACCCTCGACCTGGCCTCCGGCCGGTGAGGCGTCCGCACCTGCCGAGGCGTCAGGCGAGGTCCGGGTCCCACCACCAGGCGACGGACGGGGCGCCCTCCAGCGGCCCCGGACGGACGTCGGACGGCTCGTCGGCCCAGGACAGCAGCGTGTCGTCCATCTCGTCCGGCCAGTGCCCGCCGCTCAGGTAGCGCGGCACCCGCAGCCCCCACTCGTTGTTGCCGCGGATGCCGTACCGCAGCCCCTGGAGATACCCGGCGAGTTCGCCGCTCGCCGTCGGCCGAACCCGGTCGTGGAGCCCCACGAACCGCAGCAGGACCCGGTCCCGCAGCGCGGTGCCGGCCGTCACCGCGTCCTGGAGCGGGCAGTCCAGCTCCTGCATCAGCACCGTGTAGAGGTTCTGGTCGGCCTGACCGCCCGCCAACTCCTTGTGCAGCGAGTGCCGGTCGTTGTCCAGGGCGGCCACGAGGATGGCCATCTCGGTCAGCGCGCGGACGGCCGGCCGGTGCAGTTCACGGTCGGGGACCTCGACGCCCGTCGCCAGTTCCAGCAGGGCGAAGGTGGGTTCGCCGCCCGACGACAGCAGCCGCATCGTCAGGAAGTCGTCCAGCCCGGGCATGCGGCCGCCCGCCTGGTTGCCGATCTGCCACGCCACGCCCGACAGCCAGGCGCGGTGGGCGTACGTGAACCGGGACACCTGCGTGGGCGGGGCGAAGCCGCGGAAGCGGCGCATGATGTCCTGCAGGGCGCCGACGAACCGGTCCGTGCCCGCGGCCGAATCCGTCTCGCAGGCCCGCTGCACCTGGCCGGCCAGCGCGTTGAACTGCGCGGGCCGGCTGCTGAGCGGTCCGCTGTCGCAGCGGGCGTCGTCGAAGGCGAAACCCCAGTACACCCACAGGGCCGCCGCCAGCAGCCGGTCGTCGTCGGCGACCGGGGTGAACCGGGCGAAGAAGTCGGCGCTGTGCGTCGCCACGGCCCAGGCACGTTCCCGTTCGGTGGCACACATGCCGCTGTCGCCGATCCATTCCACCGCTCGTTTCTCGATCTGCCGGACACGGGGGTGAATGGCGGACTCGAAAGGACAGAAGACCGGCGGCAATTCCACGCCGGATACGCGGGACGCGGGGGATCCCATGGCAGCACACACCTTCCGGATAAAGGGTCGGGGATTCGCTCACGATCATGGAGAACCGGCCGATCGAATGGCGACAGGCCATGCCCGCCGAGCGGCGGCTGTCAGTCGAAAGGGTTGGGGCACCGCGCCGGTTGACCGGCGGCGACCATCACTCGTCCGGCGCAGTATCGCGGCGCCGACCCGGGGAAGCCGCAGAACATGCCCCGGTGCGCATTCCTCCCGCACCGGGGCGGCGGGGTGTGCCGCGGCCGGGATCCCCGAGTCGGCCGCGGCGCACCTCCGTCGGCCGCACAGCGGGGTACTCGCCTCGTCCGCCGGGCGGCGCGCGTCCCGGGCCGATGATGGGTGTCGACGCCCGGACGTTATGGGTGCCGTCCCCGATGGCACGGCCCCGGTCCGGCGTGTGACCGTGGAGCGACGCCGCGCCCCGGGGGCTTTTTCGGGGGCCGGGGGACGTTGCGGAAAAGCCCCATCTCGCCCGTCTGCGGGCGTTGCCGCGTGGTCCGTTCCGGGTGTGCCGTCCGCGCCCCGAGTGCCGAGGCGGCCGGTGGTCATCGTGGCGTACTGCCGTGAGCGCGCCCCGGGTCGGGGCCGCCCGCCCGTCCGGGTGCGCCGCGGCCAGGTCGGCGCCCCGCTCGGCCCGGGAGTGGTGTCACCGCAGGGGTACCGGTCAACGACGCCCGACCGTACGGCAGCTGACGCATGGCGCACGACGCATGACGCACCGCAGATGAAGGAGAACCCGCATCCACCCCCGTCAAGTGAAGCCCTCCCGACCCTCCGCACGGTCGAAGGGGGTGACCCGTGGGACACGCTGACACCCTGCTCGCCATGGGCGGCGCCTTCCTGGCCGCCGCGTTCCTCGCCCGCCTCGGCGGCAGGATCGGACTTCCGACGATCCCCCTCTTCATGCTCGCCGGCATCCTGCTCGGTCCCCACACACCCGGCTTCGTCCTGGTCGAGGACGCGCACGACTTCGAGATGCTCTCCGCCCTCGGACTGGTGCTGCTGCTGTTCTATCTGGGTCTGGAGTTCCACCTCGACGACCTCAAGAGCGGCGGCAAGCGGCTGCTGACCGCCGGGGGCATCTACCTGCTGCTCAACGTCGGCGCCGGCCTCGGCTTCGGGTTCGTCCTCGGCTGGGGCGTGCGGGAGGCGCTGGTGCTCGCCGGCGTGCTCGGCATATCCTCCTCCGCGATCGTCACCAAGATCCTCATCGACCTGGGCCGGATCGGCCGCCCGGAGACCCGCCTCATCCTCGGTGTCATCGTCGTGGAGGACATCTTCCTCGCGCTGTACCTCGCCGCCCTGCAGCCGATCATCGCGGGTGCGCAAGGCTTCGCGGAGATGGCCCTCCAAGCGGGCAAGGCCTTCGGCTTCCTGCTGCTGCTGGCCGCCGCGGCCCGCTACGGCACCCGGCTCGTGGGCCGCCTCATCGAGACCCGGGACAACGAACTGCTCGTCATCAGCTTCCTCGGGGCCGCGGTGCTCGTCGCCGGTGTCTCCGAGGTGCTGGGCGTCGCCGACGCCATCGGCGCCTTCATGGTCGGGCTCATCCTCGCCGGTACTCCCTCCGGACCGCGGATCCGTGAACTGGTGCACCCGCTCCGGGACGCCTTCGCGGCGATCTTCTTCTTCGCCTTCGGGCTCGCCATCGACCCCGGCGACATCGCCTCCGTCGCCGGCCCGGTCGCCGCGGCGGCGGCACTGACCGTCGTCATGAACGTCATCGCCGGGCTGTGCGTCGCCCGGGTGTACCACTACGGCTCCGAACCCGCCGCGGAGATCGCCACCACCCTGGTCGCCCGCGGGGAGTTCGCGCTGATCCTGGCCGCCATGGCAGCGGGCGCCGGACTCGACGGGCGGCTCGCCCCCTTCATCGCCGGATACGTTCTCGTCCTCGCCGTCCTCGGTCCCATCGTCGCGGGACGGGCGCACGTGCTCGCCGGCGCGCTGCGGGCCGCCGGCCGAATGCTCCCCGGGGCGAGGACGCCCACCACGGCGCCGGGGGGCCGCTCCGGCGGGGAGGCGGAGGCGGGCGAACAGCCGGCGTCCGGGCCGGCCCCGGCCGCGCCCGCGGAGCACGCGGAAGCCGACCGGTAGGGCGGGGCAGAAGCCCGGCGGTTCGGACGACGGCCGGTACGAGGGTCGTCGAAGGGCAGGGCACGCGGGCACGGTCGCGGCGGTGGCCGGTGAGCCCCGGTCACCACCCCGGCCGGTACGTCACCGGACACCCCGGTGGGACAATCTGCCCGCAGGGTCGGTGTCCGACGGTGTGGTCGGAGCCGTCCGGGACCGGAAGGAGCCGTCAGCATGATCGAGTGGGTGCCCCTGGGCAGCGGTGCCAGACCCGTTCCCCGGCCGGTCGCGGCTCCGCTTGTGTGGGCGGGGGCCTTCTGCGGCGCCCTCGCCCTGGTGGCCCTCCTCAACGGCATCGTGGGCTCGGGCCGCCCCGGACTCGCGCTCGCCGTGCTCTCCCTGCTGGCGGCCCTGCTCGGGCTCTGCGCCCGGTTCACGGCCGCCCCCGGGACCGCCGTCCTCTGCTGGCTGTCCCTCAACGGCTTCGCCATCCCGCCCGCCGGCACGCTGACGTGGGCCGGCCGACGGGACGCGGTCTGGTTGGGCTGTCTGCTCGTCGCGGCCCTCGTCGGCACGGCACTGGCCCGCCTGGTCCATGCCCGGGCCGCCTACCGCCGACTGACCACGGCGACCGGACCCGACGCACCGGAGCCGGGCGCCGGGCCGGGCGCCTGCCCGGGCGACTTCTGACCGCGCGCGACCGACGGTCGGGGCGGATGCCCGACCGACGGATGGGGCGGATGCCCGACCGGCGGTCGGGGAGGGCCCCGCCGGTCTCCCGGCGAAGTCCTCCCCGCCGTCCCCGGGTCAGGCCGTGCGCGGGGTCAGGCCGTGTGCAGGGTCAGCCCATAGCGGTTCAGGATCTCGTTGACGGGCTGGAACCAGGTCTCCCCGCCGCTGGAGCAGTTGCCCCAGCCGCCCGAGGTGACGCCCTGCGCCTGGTCGCCGCTGATGAAGGAGCCGCCCGAGTCGCCGCCCTCGGCGCAGACGCTGGTCTTCGTCATCTGGTGCACCGCGCCCTGGCTGTAGTTGACCGTCTCGTTCTTGGCCAGCACGGTGCCGCAGTGCCAGTGGGTGGTGGAGCCGGAGCGGCAGATCGAGGCGCCGACGGGTGCCTCGTTCGAGCCGCGCACCAGTTGGTCGGAGACCGTGCCCCAGCCGAGCACGACCGGTACCGTCCACCAGCCGCTGCCCACGCTGACCCAGGCGTAGTCGTTGCCCGGGAACGACGAGCCCTGGAACGTCCCGATGTGCGAGCCGTCCCAGCCGCGGACCGCCCCTCCCGCACCGCCGCAGTGCCCGGCGGTGACGAACCCGCCGTGCACCGAGAAGCCGATGGAGCAGCGGACGTTGCCGGTGTAGTACGGGTCGCCGCCGACCGTGCCCGCGGCGAAGGTCTGCGGAGCCGACGACACCGTGCGCACCGTGACCGGTCCGGCCTCGCGGGCCCGGGTCACGAAGCGCTGGACATCGTTGTCAGCCCGCTTGCCCGCGACCACGTCGACGACCACCGCGTTGGCGGCCGGGTCGACGTGCCAGCTGCTGACGCCGGCGGGCGCGTCCAGGCGGTCGATGCGCGTCTTGGCGGCGTCGAGCTGCCGTGCGCTGTGCTCGACGGTGCGGACGTGCGCACCGGTGGCGCCGACGGCCCGTACCGTCGCGGGCGACGCCTCCGAGGTGACGGCCACGGTCAGTCGCCCGCGACCGGCGTCGAACCAGGAGCCGCCGAAGGCGTCCCCGGCGGCCCTGCGTGCCGTGGGTGCGAGGTCGGTGGCGCGGCGTTCGGCCGCGAGCCGGTCCTCGGCCTCGGCCCGGGTGAGGCCGAAGTCCCGCTGCATGGCGTCCAGGAGGCCGGCGGAAGCGGCCGGGTCCTTGGCGGAGTCGGCGGGGGAGTCGGCCGCCGAGGCGGGCAGCGTGCCGACCGCGGTGAGGCTGCCGAGCATGAGGAGGGTGGCCAGGCCGAGGTGCCTGAGTCTGCTGCGTCTCACGGGAGTTGCCCTTCGTCGTTCCAGCAAGGTGGGGGTGGAACAACCGCAGTCTGAGAGCGCTCTCACCGGGTTGCTTTCGAGCTTAGCCAGGCTGCAACGTCAGGTCCATGCCAATGCAGGAGCTTTCCGGAGAGCTTGTTGCAGGGCGGCAGGGGGCGGCACGGAGAGGGCGGAAGACCCTGCCCTGGTTGGCCGGTCCCGGACGGGGCACTCAGTGCTGCGTCCTTGCAGTGACGGCTTCTGGATGTGGGAGGCACGCGTGGCGGTTCGGCATCGGTTGATCCAGGCGAGTCCGGCGGCGGTGTGGGATGTCCTCGCGGACGGCGACCGGTACGTGGAGTGGGTGGTGGGCCCGTCGGAGGTCATCCCCAAGACCGGACAGTGGCCGCGGGTCGGCGCGACGATCGCCTACGAGGTGCGGCTCGGGCCGGTGCGGCTGAACAACGAGTCGGTGGTCCGGCACTGTGTGGAGGGCTCAGTGCTGGAACTGGAGGCGAAGGCGGGCAGGCTCGGCACGGCCCGGATCGCCATCGAGCTGCGCCCCTGGGGCGAGCAGTGCCTGGTGATCGTGGACGAACACCCGCTGCGCGGCCCCGGCGGCCTGCTGCACAACGTGGGTGTCGAGGCGCTGATCCAGGTGCGCCACCGTGCGATGCTCTCCCGGCTCGCGAAGCTGTGCGAGTCCGAGGCCGGGGAACAGTGCCGGCCGGACCCGGCGGAGTCGACCGGGTCCGTGGACTTCGGACCCGGAGCCGGCCGTGCCTGACGCCGTCGTGATCGGGGCCGGCCCCAACGGGCTGGTGGCGGCGAACCTGCTGGTGGACGCCGGCTGGAGCGTGGAGGTCCTGGAGGAGCAGCCCGAGCCGGGCGGGGCGGTGCGCCACGACAGCGAGGTCGCCCCCGGCTTCGTCAACGACCTGTTCAGCTCCTTCTACCCGCTCGCCGCCGCTTCCCCGGTCCTCGCCGGACTGCGGTTGCAGGACCACGGGCTGCGCTGGGCGCACGCCCCCCATGTGCTGGCCCACCCCCTGACCGACGGTACGTGCGCCGTCCTCGACCGCGACGTGGGCACCACCGCCGCCTCCCTCGACGCCTTCGCGCCCGGGGACGGCGCCGCCTGGGAACGCCTGCACGAGGTGTGGGACCGGTACCGGGCCGACATCCTGGACGCACTCTTCACCCCGTTCCCCCCGGTCCGGGCCGGCGCCCGGCTGGCCCTGCGGCTGCGCGGCGGGGGCGGGCTGCGACTGGCGCGCACCCTGGTGCTGCCGGTACGCCGCATGGGCGAGGAGGAGTTCCGCGGCGAGGGCGGCAAACTGCTCCTGGCCGGCAACGCCCTGCACGCCGACCTCGCGCCGGAGGCCGCCGGGAGCGGCGGTTTCGGCTGGCTGATGTCCATGCTCGGACAGACCTACGGCTTTCCCGTGCCGGTCGGCGGCTCCGGCGCCCTCACCGCGGCCCTGGTCCACCGGTTGCGCGCCCGGGGCGGCACCCTGCGCTGCGGGCGGCGCGTCGAGCACGTCCTGGTGCGCGACCGGCGCGCGGTGGGTGTCCGCACGGCCGGTGGGGAGACGGTCGCCGCCCGGCGCGCCGTCCTCGCGGACGTGTCCGTGCCCGCCCTCTACGGCGATCTCGTCGCGCCCGAGGACCTGCCGGACCAAGTCCTCGCCGATCTGCGGCGCTTCCAGTGGGACTTCGCCACCTTCAAGGTGGACTGGGCGCTGGACGGCCCCGTGCCCTGGCGGTGCGAGGACGCGGCGCGGGCCGGGACCGTGCATCTGGCCGACGGTCTCGACGAGCTGACCCGGTTCGCCGCCCAGATCGCCATGCGGCAGGTCCCCGACCGCCCCTTCGCGCTGTTCGGCCAGATGACGACCACGGACCCGTCCCGCTCACCGCGCGGTACCGAGTCCGCCTGGGCCTACACCCACGTCCCCCACGACATCGGGGCCGACGCGGGCGACGAGGGCATCACCGGCAGCTGGGACACCAAGGAGCAGGAGCTCATGGCCGACCGCGTCGAGCGCCAGGTGGAACGCTTCGCGCCCGGCTTCCGGTCACTGATCCGGGCCCGGCGCGTACTGGCCCCGCCGACGCTCCAGAACATGAACGCCAACCTGGAGGGCGGCGCCATCAACGGCGGCACCACGGCCATTCACCAGCAACTCGTCTTCCGGCCCGTGCCCGGCACCGGGCGGCCGGAGACGCCGGTGACCGGCCTCTTCCTCGCCTCCGCGGGCGCCCACCCGGGCGGCGGGGTGCACGGGGCGCCGGGCGCCAACGCCGCGCGCGCCGCGCTGCGTCAGCACCGGTTCGCCGGCCTCGCACGGGTACAGCGCACCCTCACCCGACGCGACCGCACCGGCGACAAGCGATGACCGGCTGCGTGCGACCCGCCGTGTGGGACCGACCGCGTTCGCCGGGCCCATGCGGTCGGCCGCGTACGACCGGGCACCTGCGACCGTCCGCGTTCGACCGTCCGCGTGTTCCGCGAGAAGGGGCCGACCGGTGACAGACAGCCCCCTCCAGAATCGCACCGTCGTGGTGACCGGCGCCGCGCGCGGACTGGGCGCCGCCCTGGCACACGCGTGCGCCCGCCGAGGTGCCCGGATCGCCCTGCTCGGCCACGAGAAGTCGCGACTGGACGCCGTGGCGGCGGACCTGCCGACTCCGGCGTGCGCGGTCGAGGCCGACGTCACCGACCCCGCCGCGCTGGATGACGCGGCCGGTGAGGTCCGCGGGCGCCTGGGGCCGCCGTCGGTCGTGGTGGCGAACGCGGGCATCGCGGAAGGCGGCCCGTTCGCCACGTCGGACCCGGCCGAGTGGCGCCGCGTGGTCGACGTGAACCTGACCGGCAGCGCCCACACGGCCCGCGCCTTCCTGCCGGACCTGCTCCGCACCGCCGGATACCACCTGCAGATCGCCTCGCTGGCCTCGCTCGGCGCCGCCCCCATGATGAGCGCCTACTGCGCCTCCAAGGCGGGCGTGGAGGCCTTCACCCACTCACTGCGCGCCGAGGTGGCCCACCACGGGGTCGCCGTGGGCATCGCCTACCTCAACTGGCTCGATACCGACATGATCCGTGACGCCGACCGGTACGCCGTCCTGCGCGAGTTGCGGGCACACATGCCGGCTCCGGCCCGCCGCACCTTCCCGGCGGACTACGCCGCCGACCGGCTGGTGCGCGCCGTGGAGCGACGTCGCACCGCCGTGTACGTGCCCGGCTGGCTGCGTCTGGCACAGGTGGGGCGCACGACCCTGCCGCCGCTGGTCCTGCGGCTGTCCCGCCGGGAGCTGCCCCGGCTGGAGGCCGAGGGCGCCATGGCCCCCACCGGTCCGCTCGGCGCGGGCGGGCGGGCCGACCGCGCGGTGGAGGAAACGGGGGCGTAGCGGGCCCCGCGCAGGTCAGCTCGATCCGAACCGTCGCGCCACGGCACGCAGCAGTACCGACCGTCCCCGGTCAGGCACCGTCCACAGCGTCTCCCCCCGTACGCCCCACCGCTCCAGCAGGGCGTTGGCCGCGAGGAACCCGGAGGTGGCGGCGCGCTCCATCAGGGCCACGGGCAGATCCGTACGGACCAGGTCCCCGGCGACGACGACGGCCGGGTCGGGCGTGCGGACCGTCGGACGGTCGCGGTAGCCGCCGACGGTGAACAGCGGGCAGTCCACCCGCCACTCGTGCCGTGCGGCCACGATCCGGGCCTCGCGGGTCTCCGGGTACACCTGGTGCAACTGGTCGACGAGGCGCTTCTCCTCGACCTCCCGGACGGCCGTCGAGGGCAGGGCGTAGGCGTGGAGTTCGACGACCGAGCCTCCGGTGCGGGCGGCCCAGCGGCCCGCCTCGCCCTCCCACTGGGACAGCACACTGACATTGTCCAGCGAGCCGTAGCCGCTGGTGCCGAGGAAACCGGGCCGGCCGGACGCGACCGGACGGTCCAGCCACAGCCGGGAGACCAGGAACGGCGGAGCGGTCCGCAGCCGCGCCACCCGCCGGCGCCACCCGTCGTCACCGAGCCGCGGTGAACGGCCCACCACCCCCTTCAGACCGCCGGTGTCCAGAGCGAGCACGACGGCGTCGTACGGCCGGGCACCGGCGGAGTCGACCACCAGGTGGCCGCCGGACGGACCGGGGCGGACCGCCTCGACGGACGTGCTCGTCCGCACCTCGGCACCGTGCCGCGTCAGTCGCTCCGCGAGCGGATCCCACAGCGCCCTCGGGAACGGCTCGCGGGGGACGTCGAACAGCAGGCCCTCGCTGGAGCCGAGGAAGTAGATGTGGAACATCAGCGCCATCTCCGCGGCCGACAGCTCCCGCGGGTCAGCGAAGAAGCTGCGGGAGAACACCTCGAAGGCCAGATGCCGCGCGGCCGCGGGGAAGCCGACGGCGTCGAGGAAGTCGTGGGCGCTGATGTCGTCCAGTTGTTCGTGGACGCGGCGCGTACGGACGTCGAGGAGCGGCAGGGCGGCGGCGGGCCGCATGGCCGGCAGGTCGCGCAGCGCGAAACTGGGGCTCAGGGCGACGAAGCCGAGGGCGCTGAACGGGGGAGTGCGCGGTACCCGGCGGAAACCGTCGCGCAGCCCGCTGCTGTGCCACAGCGGATAGTCCGGCAGCCCGGTCAGCATCCCCAGCGCGGGGTCGGAACGGCGCAGCAGGCTCCGCAGGTTGTAGTACTGGCGGAAGAAGGCGTGGAAGCCCCGGCTCATCGTGGCGGACGTGCCGTCGGGCAGGTCGACCGGCCAGCCGGCGACCCGGCCGCCGAGTACGGCCTCGCGTTCGTGGAGCACGACCCGTACCCCCCGTTCGGCCAGGACGGTCGCCGCCGCCAGGCCCGCGATGCCGCCGCCGATCACCGCCACGGACGGCGGATCACCGGCCACCCGCCCCCGCCCTGCCCGCGGACGGACGGCCAGGGCGCGGCGATCCCGGCCCGGCGGCCGCAACCCGCCGCCCCGGCTCACGAGGCACCACCGGCCTGCGGGCCGCCGGTCCGCGCCCGGCCCGTCCCGACCGGGCCCGTCCGCGCACCGCCTGCCTCCGTGCCGTGAGTCTCGGCACCGTCCGTCTCCGCACGGTCCGTCTCCGCGCCGGCGCGGCGGCCGAGGAAGGTGTGGGTGATGCCCGTCTGCCAGCCGGGCAACGGAAGGACCCGGACCCGTGCGAACCCGGCCCGGCCCAGCCGCGCCCCGAACGCCGGCGCGGTGTCGAACTCCACGACGCTGCGCCACAGGTGCCGGTAGAGGTCCCGGTCGCCCGTGGCCGTGCCCAGCGGCAGTACGACGCCCCGGCACACCGCGGCCCACACCAGACGGTCCACGCGCCGCCCGCCGAGCGCGTACTCGTGCACCGCCAGCCTGCCCCCGGGAGCCAGCAGCCGGTGCACCGTACGCAGGACGGCGTCGGGGTCGGTCAGGTTGCGGAAGAGGTAGGCGGCGAGCACCGCGTCGAAGGGGCCGTGCACCTCGGCCCGGTGCAGTTCCTCCGCCGGGGCGTGTACGAACCGCACCCGCGACGGCCAGCGCTTGGCCCGGGCCCGGTCCAGCATGCCCGCCGAGGCGTCCACCCCGACGATCTCCGCGGCGGGGAAGGCCGCGGCCAGCGCCGCCGTCGAGGCGCCGGTGCCGCAGCCCAGGTCCAGCACCCGGCGTCCGGCGCCGCCGTCCGCGAGGCCGAGCCGGCGGGCGGAGCGGCGCAACTGGGCGTGGTAGCCCGGGTTGAGCGCGACCAGGCGGTCGTAGCGGCCGGCGCCGTGGTCGAAGGCGGCGGTCAGCGCGGCGTCGCGCAGCAAGGGCGGCATCGGGACTCCCGGGGCAGGTGGCTCACGGACGGATGTTGCTGACAGACGGGTGTTGCCAACGGACGGGTGTTGCCAACGGACGGGGGCGGGGGCCCGCCCCAGGTTCCGCGCGGACGGGACGCGTACGGACAGGTCGCGTACGGACAGGTCGCGTACGGACGGGACGCGTACGGACGGGTCCCGCTCAACGGACGGAGGCGCGGCGGCGCGGCAGCCACGGCAGTTCGGCCGCCGTGCGCAGCATCGGCAGGGCGGGAGTGCGCACCCCGACCGCGAGGTCCTCGTACAGCCGGGACCGTCCGTCGAGGAAGCGCAGCAGCCGACCGGCGGGTACGCGGTCGAACAGCCGGAAGAAGAGGTCGGGGCCGTCCACCCGGCCGGTGTCCAGCGCGCGCAGCAGCACCGCGTCCATCAGCCGGGCGCGCACCGGGTGCGGGGGCGGCGGTACCGGGCGGCGGCCCGCGCGCACGGCGCGTGCGACGGCGTCGGACTGCCGCTGCACGGCGGCGAACGTGTAGCCGGTGGACGCGCGTGTCGCCCCGCCCGCCATCCCGATCCGGAAGACGGCACCGGAGCCCGTCGCCCGCCGCTCGAACACGGCGTCGGTCATCGGGATCACCCCCTGCTCCGTCGACAGGACCTCCGTGGCACCGGTCCGCAGGACGCGGCGCGTGTAGTCCTCCAGGGCGCTGTCGTACGCGGCGGACGTCAGCGGCGCCGGGCCGAACTCGGTGTACTCGACCAGCGCGGTGTGCCGCCCGGTCGGGAGCACGTAGCCGAAGGACAGGCCGCGCTCCGGCTGCCTGGTGCGGAAGTCCATCAGATCGACCACCGCCGGGTCGAAGACCGGCCGCTCGGTGCGGACGAACCAGCCGCGGAAGTGCTGGAGGAGGCGGGTGCGGGCGGGCGGCGGGCGGTCGGGCGGGCGGGAGTCGAAGACCCAGCGGGCGCGCAGGCCGACGTCGGCCCCGGTGGCGTCCCTGGCCGGCACCCAGGCGGTCCCGTCCGGCAGGGTGGTCACCGTGCCGACGGTGGCCTCCAGACGCCGAAGCCCGGCCCGTTCCTTCAGGTCACGGTCGACCAGCGCCTCGAAGTCGTCCGAGCGGATCATCTTGTAGCGGGCCGGCGCGATGTGCCGCAGGGCCACCGCCCCGTCCCGGCTCCGTACCCGCAGCCACTCCCAGGACGCCGTCGTCGCCGGGTCGAAGCGGCCGGGGCCCGCCTCCCAGAAGCACCAGGTGCGCCGCGGTGCCCGCAGCGGGCCGGGCGGCGGATCGATCAGGACGACGGAGGGCGCCGCGCCGTGCGGTGAGTGAGCCGGGAGCCGGTGCGCCAGGGAGAGACCTGCCGCCCCGGCACCGACGACGACGATGTCCGCCTCGACCACGGCCACCTCCTTCCGTTTCCGTTTGTACGAAGAGCGTGCGCGGGCTCGGTTCCGCCGGAGTATTCCGTCCCCGTGCCGCCCTTGGACGCACGGCGCGCTGGCCGGCCCGGGGCGGGTGCCCGCCGGGCGGGTGACTGCGGGGCGGGAACGGGCGTCGGCGGCGTCGGGCCGGAAGCGAAGGGGGAAGGCATGACGCCGAGTCACCCACCGAGGCCGACGCCGGACGGTGCATCCACCGTGCGCCGCCCGGTCGAAGTAGGCGCAGCGGCCGACGTACCCGACACGGCTCAGCGCCGCAGCCGACGACGAGAGGACCCGGGATGCGCCCCAGCACGGCCGACGACGGCCGGGAGAAGCCGCGGGACCTGCCGCACCCGGCGGAGGGCCCGCGATGACGCGGACGGTGACCGGTCGCACCGACCACGTCGTGGTCGTCGGTGCGGGGCTCGCGGGCCTGTCGGCCGCCCTGCACCTGCTGGGCTCCGGGCGGCGGGTGACGGTTGTGGAACGCGACCCGCTGCCCGGCGGCCGTGCCGGACGGCGTGAGTTCGGCGGCTACCGCCTCGACACGGGCCCGACCGTACTGACGATGCCCGATCTGGCCGACGAGGCGTTCGCCGCCGTCGGCGACCGGCTGGCCGACCGCGTCGAACTCCTTCCCCTGCACCCCGCCTACCGGGCGTTCTTCGCCGACGGCGGCACCCTGGACGTTCACACCGACGCCGCCGCCATGGAGGCGGAGGTGGAGCGGTTCGCCGGGGCGCGGGAGGCGGCCGGGTACCGGCGGCTGCGCGTCTGGCTCCGGCAGCTGTACGCGGTGCAGATGCGCCGGTTCATCGACGCCAACTTCGACTCTCCGCTCGGTCTGCTCACGCCCGACCTGGCCAGACTCGCCGCCCTCGGCGGTTTCGGCCGGCTGGACGCGCGTATCGGACGCTTCCTGACGGACGAGCGGCTGAAACGGGTCTTCTCCTTCCAGGCCCTGTACGCCGGTGTCGCACCGGCCCGCGCGCTGGCCGCCTACGCCGTCATCGCCTACATGGACACCGTGGCCGGCGTGTACTTCCCCCGCGGCGGCATGCACGCCCTGCCCCGCGCCATGGCGGACGCCGCCGCCGACGCCGGCGCCGACCTGCGCCTCGGACAGGACGTCACCCGCCTGGAACGGTCCGGAAACCGGGTCACCGCCGTCGTCACCGCCCACGAACGCATCCCCTGCGACGCCGTCGTCCTCACCCCCGACCTGCCCGTCGTCCACCGGCTGCTGGGCCGCCGCCCGCGCCGCCCGGTCGGGCTGCGGCACGCGCCCTCCGCCGTGGTCCTGCACGCCGGCACCACCCGTACCTGGCCGCACCTCGCCCACCACACGCTCTCCTTCGGCGCCGCGTGGCGCCGGACCTTCGACGAACTGACCCGGACCGGCACCCTGATGACCGATCCGTCGCTGCTGATCACCCGGCCCACCGCCGGGGACCCCACCCTGGCCCCCGAGGGACGACACCTCCACTACGTCCTCGCGCCCTGCCCCAACACCGACATCGGGCCGGACGCCCGGGCCTGGACCGATCTCGCGCCCCGTTACCGCGACCGTCTGCTCACCACCCTGGAACACCGGGGACTGACCGGCCTCGCCGCCGCCATCGAGGAGGAATGCCTGGTGACACCCGCCGACTGGACCGCCCAGGGGCATGCCGCGGGCACGCCGTTCTCCGTCGCCCACACCTTCGCCCAGACGGGTCCCTTCCGCCCCCGCAACCTGGTGCGCGGCACGGAGAACGCGGTCCTCGCGGGCTGCGGCACCACCCCCGGGGTGGGCGTGCCGACCGTGCTGATCTCCGGGAAGCTGGCCGCCGCCCGCATCACCGGCACACCGGCGCGACGTACGGCGACGAAGGGCGGGCGCCGATGACCCGCCGCGAACTGGACGCGGCGGGCATCACCGACCCGGCCCTGCGCGCCGCCTACACCCGGTGCCGGCTCCTCAACGCCCGGCACGGGCGCACGTACTTCCTGGCGACCCGCCTCCTGCCCGCGGACCGCAGGCCGGCCGTGCACGCCCTGTACGGATTCGCGCGGTGGGCGGACGACATCGTCGACGACATGGGGGCCCGGGCGACGACCGCCGAACGCGCGGCGACCCTCACCCGGCTCGAGGAGCAGCTGCGGCGGGCGCTGACCGATGCCGGGCCCGCCGGCGAACCCGTGGTGGTCGCCCTCGCCGACACCGCCGCCCGGTACGCCATCGACCCGGCGCACTTCACCGACTTCATGGCCTCCATGCGCAGCGACCTCACGGTCACCGACTACGCCACCTACGACGACCTGCGCGCCTACATGCACGGCTCGGCCGCCGTCATCGGCCTGCAGATGCTCCCCGTGCTCGGCACCGTGACGGCCCGCGCCCGGGCCGCGCCGCACGCCGCCGCGCTGGGCGTCGCCTTCCAGCTGACCAACTTCCTGCGGGACGTGGGCGAGGACCTGGACCGGGGGCGGATCTACCTGCCGGCGGACCTGCTGGCCGCGCACGGCGTCCAGCGGGACCTGCTGCTGTGGAGCAGGCGCACCGGCCGCCACGACCCCCGCATCACCGCCGCGCTGCGGGCCGCCGACGACCTCACCCGCGCCGTCTACCGCGAGGCCGCACCCGGGCTGGCGATGCTGGACCCGGTCTCACGCCCCTGCATCCGTACCGCGTACGTCCTCTACCGCGGCATCCTCGACGCCATCGCGGACGGCGGGTACGCGGTACTGCACCGGCGCGCGGTGGTGCGCCGCCGCCGTCGCGCGACCGTGGCCGCCGACGGGCTCGTACGAGTGCTGTCCGCCCGGCTGAGGGCCAGGGGCGGCGCCGCTCGCGGGACGCCGCCGGTGCCGTGCCGCAGCGACGCCTGCTCCGTGAAGGAGGCCGGATGAGGCACGACCCCAGCCCCCGCCGGGGCCGCTTTCCCCTGCGGCTGCGCCGCCGCCCCGTCCCCTGGCAGAAGCAGCGCCCGACCTGGCGCGAGGCCCGCCCCGCCCTCATCGCCGCGGCTCTCGGGCGCGCCCGGGCACGCCCCTCGGGCAACTGGTACGTCCTCGGCGCGAGTACGGAGGTACGGACCATCCGCCCGCTGTCCGGCACGGTCGCCGGTGTCGAGGTCGTCGTCTGGCGCGACGCGCGCGGGCGCCTGGTGGGCGGACCCGGCGCGTGTCCCCACCTCGGCGCTCCGCTGGCCGACAGTCCGGTGCGGTGCGGCACGCTCGTGTGCCACTGGCACGGACTCGCCCTGGACGGTGCCGCGTTCGCCGGCTGGGAGCCGCTGCCGGTGCACGACGACGGCGTACTGGTGTGGGTACGGCTGGACGCGGTGGGGGAGGAGACGCCGACGGTCGCGCCCTTCGTACCCGGCAGGCCACCGTTGGCGACGGCCCTGACGTCGGTGTGGCGCGGGGTCGGGGTCTGCGAACCCGAGGACGTCGTCGCCAACCGGCTCGACCCGTGGCACGGTGCCTGGTTCCACCCGTACTCCTTCGTGGACCTCACCGTCGTCGAGACGCCCGATGAGACATCCGGCGACACCGCGGTCGCCGGCGAGGACGACGACCGCTTCGTCGTGGACGTGTCCTTCCGGCTCACCGGCCGCCTCGTCGTGCCCGTACGCGCCGAGTTCACCGCGCCGGAGCCCCGCACCGTCGTCATGCGCATCACGGACGGCGAGGGCACGGGGTCCGTCGTGGAGAGCCATGCCACGCCGCTGGGTCCGGACCGGGACGGCCGACCGCGCACCGCGGTCGTCGAGGCGGTGCTGGCCACCTCGGACCGGCCGGGCTTCCCCGTGGCCAGGCGACTGGCACCGGCCCTGCGCCCGCTGATGCGCGCCGCCGCCGGCCGCCTGTGGCGCGACGACCTCGCCTACGCCGAACGCCGCGGACACCTGCGCGAGCGCGGCCAGTTCCCCGGCTGAACGGAGCGGCACCGGCATGCAGACCTTCCTCCCCCACCCCGGCTTCCGGGAGTCGGCGCTGGTCCTGGACCGCCGCCGGCTGGGCAAACAGCGGGTCGAGGCGCTCCAGGTGCTGCGCGGCCTGACCGTGCCCGGCTACGGCTGGCGCCGGCACCCGGCGGTGCGGATGTGGACGGGCTACGAGGAGGCGCTCGTCCGGTACGGCCTGGAGGTCTGCCGGGTCTGGCGCGAGCAGGGCCACCAGGACAGCTGCGCCGCCTCGCTCGTCGCCGGGCTCGCCGCCGGCTCGTGCGGGCGGCTCGCCGCGAGCCGCCCGCACGAGCCGGTGCGGGACCAGCCGGAGCTGGCGGACGCCGGGGAACTGCCACCCTGGCTCGGGGACGACGCCTTCCACCGCAGCCACCGGTCGGCGCTGGTGCGCAAGGATCCGGAGGTCTACGCCGAGCTGTTTCCCGGAGTCCCGGACGACCTGCCCTATGTGTGGCCGGCCTCGGACCGGGAGCGCGGGGAGGCGGGGAGCGGCGCCCCGTAGGTCAGGCCTGCTGCTCGCCGGCCAGTTCCTTCATGTCGACGGTCTGGTCGGCCGGCGGCTGTTCGGGGCTCACCGGCTTGTTGTAGTCGCTGAAGGTCACGCTGCCCGGGTTCTTGCCGCCCTCGGTCGTGGTCTTCAGGATGTACGGCTCGCCCTCCGTGGCGACGTACAGGGCGAGGGTCTCCCCGGCCGAGCCCTTCTTCGTGAGCTTCAGGGCCCGCTCGCCGCCCACCTCCGTCGTGTCACCGCGCTGCATGCCCTGGCGCTCGGACTTGTCCTCGTCCATGGCGGAGATGAAGCCCTGCTTGTCGCAGACACCGGTGGTCGTGGCGTCGTTCGCCGGCATCCTCACCCACTTGTCCTGGAGCTTCGGCGCCATCTTCCGCGCCGCGTCGGGCTGCTGCTTCAGGGCGTTCTGCCAGTACTGCTCGTCGCCGCGCAGGTAGAGGGTCGCCTCGGTGTGCCGTACTTCGGCCGTGGACTCGCCGGTGCCGATGGTGCCCTGACAGTTCTTCTCCTGGTCGACCGAGACGTCGATGGTGACGGTGCTGCCGTCCTCCAGGCGGTTGTCGCCCTTCACATGCATGGACTTGGCCTGTCGCGTGGCCTCGACCGCCTTCGCGGCGATGTCGTCGGCGCTCTGCCCCTCGAACGGCTTGCTCTCGCCACCGGAATCGCCGCCGCAGCCGGCCAGTAGGGCGACCGAGACGCTCGCGGTCGCCACAGCGGTTGCCACTTTGCTGGTGCGCACTGGAAGCCCCTTCACATGTCTACTCATTCCCGTCAAATCCCTTGCTTTCCCGATGTGTTGGCACCGGGACGTTCCGACTACCCCGGATCTCCGCGACATGCACGTGATGGAGAAGGCGTGATGCCCGTGTGAGGGCCGTCGCCGCCGATTGGTCCCCGACGGTGCCCGTCGAGTGGACCCCGCGACGGACCGCCGCGCTTTCTAGCGTCGTGGCCATGAACGCCACCACCACGCGCGGAGCCCTGCTCGCCGCGTTCGCCTGTGTCCTCGTCGGAGGGTCCTTCACCGCCAACAGCCTGCTCGGCGACTACCCGTACGCGGGCGGCCAGTTCCTGCGCTACGGTCTGGCCTTCCTGCTTCTCGTCCCGCTCGCCGGCCCCGGCGCGACGACCCGGCTGCGCACGCTCGGGGCCGGCCGGTGGCTGCGCCTGGCGCTGCTCGCCGCCGTCGGCATGGTCGGCTTCAACCTGGCCGTCCTCGCCGCGGAACGCACGGCCGAACCGGCGGTCCCCGGCGTCTTCGTGGGCTGCGCGCCCGTGGTGGTCGCCGTCCTCGTCCCCCTCCTCGACGGGCGTCGGCCGCAGCGCGTCGTGCTGTACGGGGCGCTGTTCGTGGCGGTGGGCGCCTTCACGGTCCAGGGGTGGGGGCGCACCGACGGCGCGGGCATCGCCTTCTCCGTGTGCGCCCTGGTCGGCGAGGTCGGTTTCGCCGTCCTCGCGGTGCCCGTACTGCGGCCCCTGGGCCCTCGGCTGCTGTCCACCGTGGTGTGCGGTGTGGCCGCCGTCGAGTCGGCGTCGGCGGGTGTCCTCGTCGACGGCGGCGGATGGCTGCGGCGGCCGGACGCGGTCGAGGCCGGTGCGCTCCTGTGGCAGGCGGCGGTGGTCACCGTGGTCGGGTTCGTGTGCTGGTACATGGGCATGCAGCGGATCGGGGCGGAGCGCGCCACGCTGTTCTCCGGCCTGATCCCGGTCGCCGCCGCTTGCACGGCACCGCTCGTCGGCACGGGCTCCTACGGCGTCGCGCAGGCCGTGGGCAGCGCCCTGGTCTGCGCCGGGGTCGCCGTGGGGTCGGGCGCCGCGTCACTGAGGTTCGCTCGCCGGGGCCGCCTGCCGGGGGCGCGTCGGCGGACCTCGGAGCGCTCCTTGGAGAAGCTGTAGAGGTCCTTCGAGGTGCTGACGAACTCCCGGACGATCATCGCGACGGCGCCGACGGCGTACGGCGGGGTCCCCGGCGGATGCCCGCCGGGGGCCCTGTGTGTGACCGTCAGCGCTCAGGGCTGTACGGGCATGCTCCAGCAGTTGGAGCCGGCCGGCTTCCCCGAGAGGCGGTCGGTGAGCCAGGAGATGGCCTTGCCCTGGTCGGCGAGCAGCGGCGCGAAATGGTTGAGCAGGCCACTGCCGACGCCGGGCAGCAGGACCGCGTCGTAGGTGACCTTCGCACCCTTGCGGCACCAGTCGACGGCCAGTCGGCGGGACTGCTCGTGGGGGACCAGGTCGTCGCTGACGCCCGTGGCCACGCGCACCGGGCTGTCGGGTTTCAGCGAGCCGATGCGCTGTTCGGCCAGGAAGGCCTGCAGCGTCGGCTCGGCCCGGATGATGTCGCTGATCGACTGCCCGGTCTCCGTCCAGTCGGTGCTGCTGTCGCCTCCGTACCCGAAGAGCGCGTCGCCGACGCACATGGTCGACAGGTCCTTGAGCGCCTCCTCGCCGGCCGTGTTGATGTACCGGTCGGCGATGGGCCGCAGGGCGGGCTCGGTCTGCAGGAAGCCGTTGAGCGACCAGCCCAGCGCGCCCGCCAGGTCGCCGCCGTCGATGGCCGCGGTCACCTCGGTCAGGTCGGCGGGCGGGGCGCCCGCGTAGGTGCCCGCCAGCTCGACGTCCGGGGCGTAGGTCGGCTGGAGCTCGGCCGCGGCGGCCGTCGCCCCGCCGCCCTGGCTGTATCCGAAGAGGCCGACCCGCGAGTCGGGGGTGATGGACGCCGAGTCGAGGGAGCGTGCGGCGCGTACGGCGTCCAGTACGGCGTGGGCTCCGTCGACGCGGTTGACGTAGGTGTGCAGCCGGTCGGTGGTGCCGAGGCCGACGTAGTCGGTGACGACGACCGCGACGCCGCGCAGCAGCAGCCGGTAGATCGACAGGTCCTCGTAACCCACCGACACCGTCTCGCCGTTGAGCAGCAGCGGGTGCTCCAGGGCCATCGAGGCGGCGCACTGGTCGCCCTGGCCCATGGTGCCGGGTGCCACGGCGACCAGGGGGCGCGGTCCGTCGCCGCGCCACTTCGCGGCCGGCTCGATGTAGGCGCCGGTCACTGCGACCGGTTCGCCGTTCGCGTCGGTGGACTTGTACATCAGCCGGGTCGCCCGCCCCGGAAGGGGGCCGTCGAGGCTGGGCAGGCTCAGCGCGAGGCGCAAGGGCTCGCTGCGGACCAGCGCGCCGTCGGCGTCGGGCAACGTGGACGGCGGGGTGTAGAAGGCGGGTATCTCGACGCCGCGGGACACCTCCGTGACCGTGTCGGTGGCCGATCTGTCGGCGGCGGCCGGGACGGCCTGCGCACCGAGGGCGAGCGCGACCGTGACGGCCGCGGCGAGCGTGCGTGGGCGTGGGGGCATGGCGAACCTCCTGGGGAAGGGCCGGAACCGGTCGTCCGCGGTCCGGTGCGAGAGGGCCGTGGTCGCGCTGCTCCTGTGGGGTGACGGGACCGTAACCGGCCAGGGGTTACCACGGGTAGCGCCATGCTCATTACGGTTCAGTAACTTGACGGGCTGTCTAACAACGGTCACGCCGCCAACCAGGACGTGCCCGACTCGCCGACGGCGACGTCAGGACCCGCCACGCCCCCCGACAGCGGGCCAGGCGCCCAGGTCGGCCAGCCGGAGCACCAGCGCCGCGATGTTCCAGGCGTCGTCCACGCCTCGGTGGTGCCGACCCTCCAGCGGCAGCCCGGCGAGTTCGAGAGCCCGCGCCATGCCGGGCCTCCGGCGCAGCCCGTGGGCGTCGGTGAAGACCGCCTTGGCGTTGGTGTGCGTGCGCTCGGGAGGGTGGCCGAAGGGATGGGGGACCCCGTCCGCGGCGCACTGGCGGACGAACTGGCGCCGGTCGTAGTCGCCCCAGCTCGCCCAGGGCCGGACGCCCGCGCCGTGCTCCCGCACCAGCGTGGCGCAGGCCTGGGCGAAACTCACGCCCCGGTCGGCCTCGGCCTGGGTGATGCCGGTGAGTTCGGTGCAGAACGCGCTGACCCGGGAACGGGCGGGCCGCACCAGGACACGGTGCCGGCTCACGCGCTCCCGGGCGTCGAGGTCGACCACGGCGAGCCCGATC
The DNA here is from genome assembly GCF_031597775.1 of Streptomyces sp. BB1-1-1. NCBI lineage: Bacteria > Bacillati > Actinomycetota > Actinomycetes > Kitasatosporales > Streptomycetaceae > Streptomyces > Streptomyces sp. BB1-1-1. Next base: position 7,909,881 of record NZ_CP134203.1, read on the forward strand.
TCGATGACCTCGCTCACCGCGCCGGGCGGCGGCTGCCCCTCCCAGCAGGTGGCCTCCAGGTCGATGACGTTCAGCAGGCCCTCGCGGCCCCCGTCCGCGGTGCGCCGGTCCATCCCGGCACGGTACGAGGGCACACGATCGGCGTCACCCGGTTTTCGGCCCGGGGAGGGGGGAGGCACCTACCGGCGGCTGCGCACCAGCAGATACAGGAAGTACGGCGTACCGATGACCGCCGTCATGAGGCCCGCGCCGAGCTGCGCCGGCGCGATCACCGTGCGGCCGATGAGGTCGGCCGCGCAGACGAGCGTGGCGCCGAGGAGGAGCGCGACGGGCACGACCCGCACGTGCCGCCGGCCCACGAGGGCGCGGGCCGCGTGCGGGGCCACGAGCCCGACGAAGCCGATGGTGCCCGCGCAGGCCACGGCCGTCGAACTGAGTACGACGCTGAGCACGAGGAACCCGAGGCGTCCCGGACCCAGCGGAAGGCCCAGCAGCCGGGGCGTGTCCTCGTCCAGCGAGATCAGGTCCAGCTCGGTGCGCCGGGCGACCGCCACACCGATGCCCACGGTCAGCGCCAGCGCGACCGGCACGATGTCCGGCATGGTCCGCCCGTAGGTGGAACCCGACAGCCAGGTCAGCGCCTTCGTCGCGTTGAACGGGTCGGTGAGCACGATCAGCAGGCTGATCAGCGCGGTCGTCGCGGCGGCGACACCGATGCCGACGAGGACCAGCCGGTTCTGCCGGAAGCCGCCCCGGGCGGCGAGCCCGAAGACGACGACCGCGGTGACGGCGGACCCCGCGAAAGCGGCACCGGCGACCCCCCACGTCCCGGCGACCGGCGCGGTGGTCACCAGGATTACGGCCCCCAGCGCGCCGCCGCCGGAGACGCCCAGGACGCTGGGTTCCGCGAGCGGGTTGCGGGTCACCGCCTGCACCAGCGTGCCGGCCAGGGCGAGCGCCGCACCCGCGCAGAGCGCGGCGAGCACCCGGGGCACCCGCGTGTCCAGGACGAAGGAGACGGTCCGCCCGGCCCGTCCCTGCGCCCAGTTGACGACGTCACCGAGCAGCAGCTTGCTGTCGCCGACCAGCACGGCGGCGATCACGAGACCGACCAGGACGGCGGCCAGGACCGCCACGGTGGCCAGGAACACCGTCCGGCTCGGGATGCGCAACCGGTCGGGCGCGCCGGCCCCGGCCGTGTCCTTCAGCCGCAGCGCCATGACGACCAGGAACACGGCGCCGACCAGGCTGGTGACGACGCCCGTGGGGACGGCCACCGAGAGGTCGTCCGCGACGAGGCTCCGCAGCAGCACGTCGGAGCCGAGGACCAGGGCCGCGCCGGTGAGCGCCGCCGCGAGCATGGTCGTACGGGATCGTGCGAAGCCGCGGAACCGGCGGGCGAGCGGGCGGACGAGGGCGGGTGCGCACAGGCCGACGAAACCGATCGGCCCGGCGAGCGTGACCGCGGCGGCGGACAGCAGCGCCGCCAGGACCACGACCGTGACCCGGGTGGCCCGGACCGGGACGCCCAGGCCGCGCGCGGCGTCGTCGCCGAGCGCGAGCGCGTCCACCCGACGGGCCGTCAGTATCAGTCCGACGAGTCCGATCAGGGCGATGGGCAGCATCTGCAGGACGCCGTCGAAGCCGTTCTGGGCGATGCTGCCCTGGTTCCACTGGTAGAGGCCGTCCGTCTGCTCGGGGAAGAGCAGCAGCAGTCCCTCCGTCATGGAGTTGAAGCCCAGCATCAGCGCCGTACCGGCGAGCACCAGCCGGACGGTGCCCGTGCCGAGCCCGGACAGGCCGAGCACGACGGCCGCCGCCGCCAGGCCGCCGGCGAAGGCGACGCCGGAGGAGGCGATCATCGGGAGCGAGACGCCGGTGGCGCCGACCAGCCCGAGCGCCAGGTACGAACCCGCGTTCACGGCCAGGGTGTCGGGGGACGCCAGCACATTGCGGCTGACCGCCTGGAGCACGGCACCGGCGGTGCCGAGGACGGCACCGACCAGGAGCCCCGCGGCCATCCGGGGCAGCCGGGACGCGATCACGACGGACGCGTCGTCCGGATCGGCCTGCCCGGTCAGGGCCTTGAACACCTCGGCGGGTCCCACGGCGGCGGTGCCCTGGGTGATGTCGACGACGGCCAGGACGGCGACCAGCAGGACGAGTCCGGCCGTCACCGCGGCCGCACCCGACCGGGACGTGGGAGCCGTCGACGGACGGGCAGCGGGCTTGGTTGCGGTGACGGCCATGGCCTCGCTACTTCGTCAGCGCGCCGACGACGGCGTCGATGTACGCCTCCATCGACCCGGGTCCACCGAACATCCAGATGCCGTCGTTCAGCCGGTGCACGTCGCCGGCCTTCACGAACGGCAGGGACTTCCACACCGAGTTCTTCGCCAGCGCGCCGGTGAACGGGGTGGCGTTCGGGTCGTCGTCGTTGCCGATGTAGGCGAAGTGGGTGCCCTTCGGCAGGGCGGTCAGGCCCTCGACGTCGGTGGAGGCGAGACCGTAGGCCTCGTCGCCCTTCATCTTCCAGGCGTTCTTCAGACCGATCGCCTCGTTGACCTCACCGATGAGGGAGGTCGCGGTGTAGGGGCGGACCGAGACCTGGTTGGAGGTCACGTAGCCGTCGGCGAAGGCGATCTCCTGGCCGGCCATCTCGGCGTCGGCCAGGGCCTTCTTGCCCTCGGCGACCTTCGCCTCGAAGTCGGCGCGGATCGTCTTCGCCTTGTCCGTGGTGCCGGTGGCCTTGGCGATGAGGTCGATGTTGTCGAGCATCTGCCCGATCTGGTCGGTGCCGTCGGCGGACTTCACCTCCAGCACCGGGGCGACCTCGCGCAGCTGCTTCACGGCGGCGGGCGGCAGGTCCGTGGTGGCGACGATGAGATCGGGGGAGAGGGAGGCGACGGTGTCCATGCTCGGCTCGCCGCGCGTGCCGATGTCCTTGGGCTCGTTCTTCAGCGGGACCGAGGTGTCCCACGTCTTGTAGCCCTTGACGTCCGCGACGCCGACCGGGTCGACACCCAGCGAGACGAGGCTCTCGACGGCGTTCCACTCGGTGGCGACGACCTTGGTGGCCGGGCCGTCGAGCTTCACCTCGGTGCCCTTGCCGTCCTTGAGCGTGATGGCCTCGGAGGCCTTCTTCTCGGTCTTGTCGGCGGCGGGCTCGGTGGTGCCGCAGGCGGCGAGGGTGAGCGCCGCGGCGGTGGTGGCGGCCGCGGTGAGCAGGAGGCGTCTCATGAGGTGGTGCCGAGCCTTTCGGGGGTTCGTATGTGGTGGCGGCCGATCGGGCGGGTGCGCAGCCGGCCGGTCAGGGGGTCGGTGTCGACGTCGATCCGGATGCCGTAGACGGCACTGAGGCGTTCCGGCGTCAGCACGTCCTCGGGCGGGCCGTCGGCGACGATCCGGCCCGCTTCGAGAAGCGTGATCCGGTCGGCGACGGCCGCGGCCTGGTCGAGGTCGTGCAGGACGACACCGACGGCGATGCCGTGGTCGTCGGCCAGGTCGCGGATGAGGTCGAGGAGTTCGATCTGGTAGCGCAGGTCGAGGTAGGTCGTCGGTTCGTCCAGGAGCAGTACGCCGGTCTCCTGGGCGAGGCAGCTCGCGAGCCACACCCGCTGCAACTGCCCGCCGGACAGGTGGTCGGCGCCGCGGTCGGCGAGGCCGTCGACGCCGGTGAGCGCGAGCGCCCGGTCGACGGCGGCCGGGCCGTCCGGATCCGGCCGCCCCCAGCGGCCCCGGTACGGATAGCGGCCGAACTCGACGACGTCCCGGACGGTCAGCCCGCCGGGGGTCGGACGCCCCTGCGTCAGCAGGGCCACGTACCGCGAGAACTCACGGGACGTCAGCGCCAGGCCGTCGGTGTCCCCGTCGATGCTGAGCGTGGCACTGCGGGCACGCTGGAGCCGGGCGACGGTCCGCAGCAGCGTCGACTTGCCGCTGCCGTTCGGGCCCACCAGGACGGTCACTTCACCGGGCCTGAGCCGGACCTCCGCGTCGTGCACGACGTCGACACCGTCGTACGCCACGGTCACACCGGTCGCCGACAGTTCATGACCGCGCAGGCGCGGGGGGCCGGCTGCGTCTTCACCAGATCTCACGTGGCGAAGGTTAGCCTAACCTAAAAACCGCTGGTAGAGACGGGGCTCACACAGCCCCGGTGGCGACCGTGGCGCCCCGTTCGCCGCCGGTCGGGCGACTGGCTCAACTCACCTGCCACGACTGGGGTTTCCACAACCCCGCCCGGTTCAGGGACTGCGGGCAGTGAAGGTAGATCTCGTCGATCTCCAGAAGCAGGGCGAGGTCCGGACGCCGCCCGTCCCGTGCCATCGCGTCGAAGAAGGGGGCGTCGGTGAGGATGCGGGCCCGGCCGTTGATCCGCAGCACCTCCTTGCCGCCGGGGATCAGGTAGAGCAGTCCGGCGTGCGGATTGTCGAGAATGTTGTGGAAGCTGTCTCCCCGCCGGTTCCCCGCCCGGTCCGGCAGGACGAGGGTGCCGGGTGAGAGGACGTGCGTGAAGCCCGGCGCGTCACCCCGCGGCGAGACGTCGCAGCCGCCCTCGGCGTCGGAGGTGGCCAGCAGGCAGAAGGGGGAGCGGGCCAGTATGTCCCGGTCCTCGTCCGTGAGCCGGTCGTGGACCTTGTCTATGACCAGGGGCCAGGGCTCGCCCAGCAGCTCGCGCAGTTCCGCGCGCGAGCCGAGCTCGACCCAGCCCTCCTCGGTGACGGCGTCCGGTCGTTCTCCGGTCGCGTCGATCGTGTGCGGCAAGGCCGGCTCCCCAGGTGTGTGCGTGCCGGAAGTGTGGCCTTCCGGCAGATGGTTGCACCCAGCACGTTATCCGACGTCAGGTCCGCCATACCCGGTGCCCGGAACGACGCGGAGCGAGGCTGGGCGGTGCGACCTCAGAAGGCATACCGGACGCGCAGCCAGGGCGCGTGGGCGGTTACGAGCGCCCGGAGCCGCTCCACCGCCCCGGCCTTGACGCTGTTCCGGTAGCGCACGTTCAGCGCGCTGTTCTCCGAGCGCTTGGCCTGCTGCAGCTCGGGCCGCCACAGCACCTCCTCGGCGCGCGGGTGCCAGCCGAGGTTGACCTCGTGCAGTTCCCGGTTGTGGGTCAGCATGATCACCTCGGCGGCGGCCTGTCGCTTGACCCGGTCCGGCAGGACGTCGTCGAGGTGCCGCAGCAGCTCCGCCCAGGCCGCCTCCCAGCCCGGCCGCACCACCACGGGGGAGAGGTTGAAGTGCACCTCGTAGCCGGCGTCCAGGAAGTCGCCGGCCGCGGCGATGCGCTCGGCGACCGGGGAGGTGCGCACGTCCAGCAGCCGGGAGTCGTCCGGCGGCATCACGGAGAAGCGGATCCGGGTCCGGCCGCGCGGATCGAGGGCGAGCAGGTCGGGGTTGACGAACTTGGTGGCGAAGGACGCCTTGGCCGTCGGCCACTGCCGGAAGGCGTGCACCAGGTCCGCGGTGTTGTCGCAGATCAGGGCGTCCACCGAGCAGTCGCCGTTCTCGCCGACGTCGTAGACCCAGGCTTCGGGGTCGCACTGGTTCGGCTCGGGCTTGGGCCCCTGCCGGGCGATGTGCCGGCCGAGGTGGGCGATGATCCCGTCGATGTTGGTGAAGACGGTGACGGGGTTGGCGTATCCCTTGCGGCGCGGCACATAGCAGTAGGCGCAGGCCATGGCGCAGCCGTTGGAGGCGCCGGGGGCGATCCAGTCCGCGGAACGGCCGTTGGGGCGGGTGGTCAGCGTCTTCCTCTCGCCCAGGACCAGCGTCTCACCCTTGACCCGCACCCAGCGCTCCACGTTGCCCTCGTTGCCGTGCAGCCCGGGGACGCGCCAGTGGGAGTCCACCTCGACCACACGGGCCTCGGGGAACCGGGCGATCACCTGCCGGCCGCGCGGGGAGGCGGCCGCCGCCGGCTCGGCGTGGATCTCGCGTACGGGCAGCAGGCGGCGGGCGGTGGCGGAGTCCCGGAAGAGCGGTCCGGCGGCGGGCGCGGCATCCGGCGGGCCGGGCGTCAGGGCGTCGAGGCCGAACAGGGTGCCGGAGCCGTCGTCCGGTGCGGTGGACGGGTCGTGCATGGGTGCTCCGGTGGGGCGGGTGCGGGACGGACCGCTCCCGGCCTCGGTGCGCCGCGGACGGTCCCGGTTCCCCTCCACTGTACGAAGCGCGTGGAGCCTTCCGCGGTGTCACGCAACCGGTCGGGGGCATACGCGTGACACGGCACCGGCCCGGTGCCGCCGATCCGAAGGGGTGTACACCGTGCTCGCCATCATCGCGGCGGTTCTGTTCCTCATCGCCTGGCTGATCAACGCGGCGGAGATCTCGACCAACGACATCTTCACCGCCACCAACGTCATGCTCATCGGCCTGGCCCTGCTGGCCCTGCACGTCGCCGGGATCGGCAGCGGCTGGGCGACGCGCGGGCGGCGCCGCTGAGCCCCCGCGCCGCATCCCGTCGTCAGCGGATCCGCGCCACGCCCGCGTAGATGCCGCTCTCCTCCGGCGCGGGCGGCTCCTGGCCCGCGCCGTACCACTCGGTGGTCGTGACCAGGCCGGGCGCCAGCATCTCGAGGCCGTCGAAGAAGCGGGCCACCTCCGCCCGGGTACGGAAGCCGAGGCGGATGCCACCCTTGGCGTACTGGGCGATCACCTGCTCGGCGAGCTCCGGGAAGAGGTCGATCGCGGCGTGCGAGAGGACCAGGTGACTGCCCGACGGGAGGGTCTCGACCAGGCCGCGGACGATGCCGTGGGCATCCTGTTCGTCCGGGACGAAGTGCATCAGGGCGATGAGCGACAGCGCGACGGGCCGGTCGAAGTCCAGGATCTCGCGTGCGTGCCGCACGATCTCGTCCGGTTCGCGGACATCGGCCTGGATGTAGTCCGTGGCCCCCTCGGGACTGCTGACCAGCAGGGCCTCCGCATGCCGCAGGACGATCGGATCGTTGTCGGCGTAGACGACCCTGGCCGTCGGCACCGCCTGCTGGACGATCTGGTGGAGGTTGGGCTCGGTCGGGATGCCCGTGCCGATGTCCAGGAACTGGTCGACGCCCTGCGCGGCGAGGTGGGCCACCGCACGGTTCATGAACGCGCGGTTCTGCCGCGCCGCGTCCCGCGCCTCGGGCGGCAGTGTCTCGCCCACCGCCTCGTCGACGGGGTAGTTGTCCTTGCCGCCCAGCAGCCAGTCGTAGACACGCGCGGGGTGGGCCCGGGTGGTGTCGATCCGGGGAGGCTGGGAATGGTCCGTCGTCATGGCAGGCTCCGTGGTCCGGGAGGTGACGCTCCGCAGCAATTCCCGATCATCGTACTGTCCCGCGTCCGCTGCCATGTGCGGGGCGGACGGCGGGAGTTGCCGAGTACTCCTGGACCACCCGACGGTCGTCCTTGGATCACTCGGAGCCGCGGCCCAGGGTGCGGGGCGGACGGTAGGTCCACTCCCGGTCCGCGTCCGTGATCTCGCGTATCACCCGGGCCGGCGTCCCGGCGACGACCACCATGGGCGGCACGTGCGCCGTCACCACGCTGCCCGCGCCGACCACCGAGCCGCGGCCGATGGTGACCCCCGGCATGATCAGCGCGCCGGCCCCGATCCACACGTCGTCCTCGATACGCACCGGCGCCGAGAACTGCGTCCCGTCCCTGCGCAGGTCCGGGTGGACGGGGTGCCCGGTGGTGCTGATGGTCACGTGCGGGGCGAACATCACCCGGTTCCCGACGAAGACCTCGACGTCGTCGACGAGGGTGAGGCCGAAGTTGACGTACACGTCGTCGCCCAGGTGCACACGATTGCCGTAGGCCACGTGCAGCGGCGGCTCGATCCAGACGCCCGTGCCCACGGAGGCGAGCATCTCCTTCAGCAGCGCCCCGCGGCCCTCCTCGTCCCGGGCACCGGTCCGGTTGTAGGCGTCGGCCAGCTCCTTGCCCCGCAGCCGCTCCTCCGCCAGGCCCTCCAGTCCCGGCGCGCCGTCCGAGTAGAGCTCCTGCGCCGCCATCCTGCGGCGGACGTCGAGCTCGCGGGGGTCGCTGGTCATGGCGTCTCCTTCTGTCTGTGTGTGGGGGCAGGCTGTACGGGGTCCGTCTGTACGGGGTCCGTCTGTACGGGGCGGGCCGCGGCCCCGCCCGCGCCGCGGGTGGACGCGGGCGGGGCCGTTCGGCATGAGGGGGGTGTCAGCCGGCGGACACGTCCGTCACCGTCCAGCGCTGGTTGGCGCCGGAGTTGGGCGGCCACGTCGTGACGGCCGCGCCCTCGTGCGTCGCCTGGCCGCCGACTTCGAGCAGGCGCCCGGTGGCCGCGTTGATCAGCGTCCAGGTGCCGTCGCCGGTGGTCGACATGATCCACTCGGCGGCCTTGTCACGCCTGCCGGTGTCGGGCTCGGCCACCGGGACGTCGTCGCGTACGGCCAGCCGCGTGCCGTCCGCCGGGTTGGTGAAGACGTGGCGGTCGCGCACGCCGCTGTCGTGGCGCACCGCGCTGAGCCGCCACTGCTGGGCGCTGGTTCCGGCCCCTGCGCCGAGGACCAGGTCGGTGCCGTTGCCCGCGATGGTGACGGCCTTGCCGCTCTGCACGCCGGTCAGCGTGTAGGTGTGGCCCTGGCGCAGCGGGGCGGCGTCCTTCGCGACGCCGGAGACGCCCTTGATCTCGAAGGAGGTCACGGACTGCGCGGGCACGGTGAAGGTGGCCGCGCGGTCGCTCACCCTGATCGGGGCCTGCTGTTCGAGCTTGCCGTCGGCGCTGGTCACGACCGGGGTGACGGTGGCGCCCCGGCGCACGTCGCGGAACTTCGACAGGTCGACGGTGACCGTGCGGGCCTCGGCGGTGCGGTTGACGTGGACGAGCGAGGCGCCCTTGCCGTCGCGGGTGACGGCGGCGGCGCTGGAGGTGTCGTCCGTCTTGATCAGCCGGTCGCCGGGCTGGATGAAGTGGGTGAAGTTGCGGGCGGTGTCGAACTTGGTGTTGGTCCGGATCGGGCAGGTCTCGAGGGTGTCCTCGGCGGTGCAGCTGAACGGGAGCTGGATGCTGCCCCAGTTGCCGCCCTCGGCGGACTCGCCGCCCGGCTTCATGTTGTCGTAGTCCTCGACGGGCTGCCAGAACACCCAGGCGCGCGGCTCCAGTTCCCGCAGATCGTCGACGATCTGCTGGGCGAGGCCGAGGCCGGGCCGCATGTCCTCGAAGTCCTGGCCGTCGCCCCAGTCGCCGCCGACCTCGCTCATCCACAGGGGTTTGTCCGCGGCCTTGGACAGGTCCCGCACGGTGGTGCGCTGCCCGGTGCCGTAGGTGTGGACGTTCATCTGGTCGACGAGGGCGCGGTCGGCCTGGGAGTAGGCGTTCCAGTTGGTCGCGAAGGTGCCGGGGTTCGTCTCGTCCATCGCCGAGATGTCCGCCTTGACCTTCGCCTTCTTCAGCGCGGGGGCGAGTGCCCGGAGGACCTCGCGCTGGAGCCCGGGGCCCATGTGCGCCCCCTCCTGCCGGCCGCCGACGGGTTCGCCGTCCGCGCCCAGCCGCGTGCCCCAGTAGGGGGTGTTGGGCTCGTTGAACGGGTCGACGGTGTCGACCTTGATGCCCTCGGCCTTCTCCAGCCGCTTCGTCGCACCGGCCACGTAGGCGGCGAAGTCGTCGACCGACTCGGTCCTGAGCTGGTCGGCGGAGGAGTCGAAGCCACCGGAGACGTAGCCGCTGACGGTCATGAACCAGGGCGGGGAGTTGCTGAACGTCTCCCAGTGGTCGATGTCGTCCTTGATGCGCTCGACCCACCAGCGCTGGGTCGCGTCGGCGTCCTCGTTCCAGTCGGCCGGGTCGTCGGCGCTCCACCAGTCGGTGTCCTCGCGGGTGGTGCCCGCGGGCGCCTTCCACCAGCCCTCGACGGCGCCGCCGGCGCGCAGGTAGTCCTTGACGTCCGGCGCGTTGCCGCCGCCGATGTTGTAGCGGGCGATGTTCAGCCCCAGGCCGTCGTCGCCGAAGAGGAGCCGGGCCAGCTTCTCGCGGATCTCGGGCGGGTAGTCGCCGGTGGCGTTGGCGAACCAGACCAGGCTGGTGCCCCAGCCCTCGAACGCCTCCTGCTGGTACGAGGGGTCGGGCCGCACGGTGACGGAGGCGGCGGCCGCGGCCGGTTCGGCCTGGGCGGGAACGCTGATCAGGGCGGCCCCTGTGGCCAGGGCGGTCAGGGCGGCGACCCCGAGAGGGCGTCTGCTGCGGGTACGGCGTGCCATCGTGTGCTCCCGACTGGAAGGTGTGGTCACTCATCCTGTTTGCGTAAACATCGAGCGTCGCGGAAGGTGCTCCCACTGTCAGGGGGTGTGGCTCATGTTTACGTAAACATCAGTGGCCGCATGTCTACCCTGCCCCGAGGGCGACGGTCAAGGGTCCGTCGGGGCTCGACCGCGCGCCGGGCCGGCGGCCGTCAGCCCCCGAGGAGACCGCGCCGCAAGAAGGCGCAGGACCGGTCCAGCAGACGTGAGACGTGCATCTGCGAGAGACCGACGATGTCCGCCACCTGCCGCTGGGTCAGGGAGTTGACGAAGTAGAGCTTCAGGATGGCGCGCTCCCGGGCCGGCAGTTCCGCCACGAGGGTCCTGAGCGCCACCAGGTCGGTGACCAGTTCGAGCCTCGGGTCGTCCCCGCCGATGGTCTCCGCGAGGGTGCAGCCCTTCCCGGTGCCGCGCTGCTCGTCCACGGACAGGGGGTTGCGCGCCCGGTCCGCCCGCAGGGCCAGCCGCACGTCCTCTTCGTCGATGCCGGTGAGCCGCTGGATGTCACGGACGGTTCCGCCGTCGGAGCGCCCGGCCCTGTTCAGCTCCTCCTGTGCGAGCCGCACCCGGCGGTGCTTGTCCTGCAGCCGCCGCGGTACATGGACCTGCCAGGTGAAGTCCCGCAGAAACCGCTTCAGCTCGCCGTCGATGGTGGGCACGGCGTAGGAGAGGAAGGCGTGCCCGAGCCCGGGATCGAAGCGGTCCACCGCCTTGACGAGCCCGAGGCAGGCCACCTGGTCGAGGTCCTCACGGCTCCGGTCGGGGGAGCCGTAGCGCCGGGCGATCCGCCGGGCGACCGGCAGGTAGGCCGTGATGGCCGCTTCCCGCAGGGCCTCGCGGTCCGGACCCGCGGGACAGGCGGCCATCCGGTGCACGAGTTCCTCCTCGGGCGTCCGGCCACCCGCCCCGGCCGGCTCCCGCGCCTTCCCGGCGGACGACTGCGGCGTACGGGGAGTGCTGGTGACAGACATGCGCGTCCACTTTCCGGTCCATGGTGTGCGGCGCGGGAGTCGGTGGGCTCGTGAGCCCCGTGCCGCCGGACGGCGGACGGGTGCCCACGCTCCTTTGCCCTATGCAAAGGTCGGTCGGTTCCTGGCCGAACGGGTGAGTACCGCCCGGTTTACGGGCTGCCGGGGAAGGCAACTCCACAAGCCGACCGTCGTCCCCCCACGCCCAGGAGAGCCTCATGACCCAAGTCGCCGACTATGTGCTCCAGCGCCTGTCCGAGTGGGGCGTCCAGCGTGTGTACGGCTATCCGGGTGATGGCATCAACGGCCTGCTCGGCGCCTTCGACCGGGCCGACGGCGACCCGCAGTTCATTCAGGCACGGCACGAGGAGATGGCCGCGTTCATGGCCTGCGCCCACGCCAAGTTCACCGGCGAGGTGGGGTGCTGCATCGCCACGTCGGGCCCGGGCGCGGTGCACCTGCTCAACGGCCTCTACGACGCCAAGCTCGACCACCAGCCCGTGGTGGCGGTGGTGGGCCAGCAGAAGCGGCTGTCGCTGGGCACCCACTACCAGCAGGAGATCGCCCTCGACCAGCTGTTCGCGGACGTCTCCGAGTTCTGCCAGATGGTCGTGCACCCGGGCCAGGCCCGGCACGTGATCGACCGGGCCTTCAAGACCGCGCTGACCACCCGGGGCGTCGCCACGATCATCATCCCCAACGACGTGCAGGAGGAGGAGGCCCAGCCCTCCCCGCCCAGGGAGCACGGATCCGTCTTCTCCAGCGTGGGCTGGAGCAGGCCCCGGGTCCTGCCCGACCTCGACGAGCTGCGCAAGGCCGCCGACGTCCTCAACGCGGGCGACAAGGTCGCCATGCTGGTCGGCCAGGGCGCGGCGAACGCCGAGGCCGAGGTGATGGAGGTGGCCGAACTGCTCGGCGCCGGCGTCGCCAAGGCCCTGCTCGGCCGCGAGGTCCTGCCCGACGACCTGCCGTACGTCACCGGACCCATCGGCCTCCTGGGCAGCAAGGCCAGCGACAACATGATCCAGGGCTGCGACACCCTGCTGATGGTCGGCAGCAGCTTCCCGTACTCGGAGTGGCTGCCGGAGGAGGGACAGGCCCGGGGCGTCGAGATCGACATCGACGGCCGCATGATCGGCATCCGCTATCCCATGGACGCCCACCTCGTCGGTGACTCCAGGGAGACCCTGCGCGCCCTGATCCCGATGCTCCAGCGCAAGAAGGACCGCGGCTGGCAGGAGAAGATCGAGAAGGACGTCCGGGAATGGCACGACCTGTGCGACCGCTGGGCGGGCGAGCACTTCGGCAAGACGATCAACCCCCAGGCCGTCGCCGCCGAACTGTCGCCCCGCCTGCCCGACGGCGCCATCCTCACGGCCGACTCCGGCTCGGGCACCAACTGGTGGGCCCGGCACCTCAAGCTGCGCGAGGGCATGCGGGCCTCGCTGTCCGGCACGCTGGCGACGATGGGACCGGGGACGCCGTACGCCATCGCGGCGCGGTTCGCGTACCCCGACCGGCCGGTGATCGCCTTCATCGGGGACGGCGCGTTCCAGATGAACGGCATGAACGAGATGATCACCGTCAAGCGGTATCTGGACCGGCTGACCGGGACCGCACCGCTCATCTTCTGCGTGTTCAACAACCAGGACCTCAACCAGGTCACCTGGGAGCAGCGCGCCATGGCCGGCGACCCCAAGTACCCGGGCTCGCAGGACATCCCCGACGTCCCCTACGCCGCCTACGCCGAACTCCTCGGTCTCAAGGGCATCGTCTGCGCCGACCCCAAGAAGGTCGGCGCCGCCTGGGACGAGGCGCTCGCCGCCGACCGGCCCGTGGTCCTGGAGTTCAAGGTCGACGCGGAGATCGCGCCGATCCCGCCGCACATCATGAAGGAGCAGGGCAAGAAGGCCGTCAAGGCCGCGCTGCACGACCCGCAGGCCACCGGCATCGCCACCAAGGGCGTACGCCAGAAGCTCACCGAGTACGCCGAGCACCTCCCCGGCCGGGGCAAGAAGTGAGCGGCGGCCGGGACCGCCGGGCGGGCGGCACCGAAGTCGTGGTCGTCACCGGGGCGACCGGTGGCGTCGGCCGGGCCACCGCCCGGGCCTTCGGCGCCCGCGGGAGTTCCGTGGCCCTCCTGGCGCGCGGTGAGTACGCCCTGGAGCAGGCGGCGGAGGAGGTCCGGAAGGCGGGCGGACGCGCACTGCCCCTGGTGGTGGACGTCGCCGACCCGGAGGCCGTGGACGCGGCGGCTGCCCGGATCGAGGAGGAGCTCGGCCCGATCGACGTCTGGGTGAACGCCGCGTTCTCGACCGTCTTCGCTCCGGTGGCGGAGATCGCGCCGGAGGAACTGAGGCGGGCCACGGAGGTGACCTACTTCGGCTTCGTCCACGGCACCCAGGCCGCCCTGCGGCACATGACGCCGCGCGACCGCGGCACCATCGTGCAGGTGGGTTCGGCGCTGGCCCAGCGCAGCGTCCCGCTCCAGGCGGTGTACTGCGGGGCCAAGCACGCCATCCAGGGCTTCACCGACTCCCTGCGCTGCGAACTCCTGCACGACCGCAGCGGGGTCCGGGTGACCATGGTCCAGATGCCCGGACTCAACACGCCCCAGTTCAGCTGGGTCCTCACCCGGCTGCCCCGGCATCCGCGCCCGGTGGCCCCGGTCTACCAGCCCGAGGTCGCCGCCGAGGCGGTCCTGTACGCCGCCGACCATCCCGAGCGGCGCGAGTACTGGGTCGGCGGCTCCACCGTCGCCACCCTGCTCGGCCAGAAGCTCGCTCCCGGGCTGCTGGACCGCTATCTGGCCCGGACCGGCTACGACGGGCAGCAGACGGACGAGCCCGTCGACCCGTCCCGCCCGGTCAACCTCTGGAAGCCGCCGGACGACACCGCACCGGCCGACTACGGCGCGCACGGGGCCTTCGACGACGAGTCCCACGCCCGCAGCCTCCAGTTCTGGCTCTCCCGCCACCGCCGGCCGCTCGCGCTGGGCGCCGCCGTGACCGGAACGGTCGCCGCGGTACTGGCCGACGGCATGCGCCGGCGTTGTCGGTGACGCGATGGTGACGTGATGCCAGGGCCGGGCGCGGGCGCCGCGCGCCGGATGCCCGGCCGACGGCTGCGGGACGCCGTCGCGGCACGGCGTGGAGGACGGTGGCCCCGGCACGCCCGTCCTTCCGTCCTCCTGGGCTCCCGTCCTTCCGGGCTCCCGCCCTTCCGGGCGGCTCATGCCGAAGACGGAGCCGTCCGCCGGTCGAGGACGTCCTTCGTCACGGCGTCGACCAGGTACGTCTGCGTGTCGTCCCGCCGGACGGTGGTGACGTCGACGAACCACACGGCCTCGTGCTGCCGGTCCTCCTCCAGCCGGATGCCGGTCACCTTGCCGAAGTCCGGACTCTTCACCTGCTCGACGGCCTCCTCGGGCAGCACCCGAGCCGAGGCGGCCAGGGCGGAGACCCGCTCCTTGTCCGCGGCCGACTGGCCGTCCGGCACGGCGGTGCCGAGAAGCCGTCCGTGCACGGCGTCGACGCGGACCAGGTACACGGTTCCGTCCTGCGCGGCGACCCGGGTGTGCCAGACGGGCTGCGGCTCGGAGACCCGGCGCAGCGCCACCGAGAGCAGGCGGCTGCCGGACACCTCGTCCAGCGCCTCCCGGACGGCCCGGTCGTAGGGCGTCTCGACCTGCGGCAGCACCTCGGGGTGGGGAGACGGCGGCGGGCCGTCGCACGCGGCGCCCGTGGCGAGCAGCGCGCCCGCCACGACGAGCGCGGACACCCCGGTTCCGCGGGCACGACGCCGGACGGTGGTGCACGGGAGCGGGCGGGCCATGGGCTGTCTGCCTTCCTGGAGGACCGGACGGGAGCGTAGGCGGAGGAGGGGTCATTCGCGGTCGATGTTCCGTGTCCACCAGTGGTGCTCGCAGAACCAGTGGCCGACCATCGCGCCGCCGAAGACGACGAACCCGACCCCGATCAGCCAGGACTCCACCACCAGCACGATGCCGACCGTGCCGTAGCTGATCGCGTTGTCGAGGATGAGCGGTGTGAACACGAGGTACGAGAAGCCGCGCAGGCCGATGAGGCCCACCATGGTGGCGATCGCACCCGGCAGCAGGTCACGCCAGCGGACCTGACCGCCCAGCAGGAAGTGCTGGCCCCACCAGAAGAAGAGCATGCCCGTCGCCGTGGACAGCGCGATCCGCACCGACCCGTGCAGCGCGGTCCGGGTCTGCACCTCCTGGTAGAGGTAGGCGGTCAGCATGACCACCCAGGTCCCCTGGCGCCAGACGCGGTGCCACGGGCCGGAGGGCAGTTCCCAGATGCGTTCGTAGCCGTTCTGCACGCTCGCCGCGAAGGACACGCCGAACACGGCGAGCGCGATACCGCCCCACACGCTCGTGGTGCCGACGATCTTGGTCGGCGGAGTGATGATGTCGGTCAGCACACGGGCGGACCGGCCGGACAGCCCCATGCCGTCGGCCAGCCAGGAGGCGAACCCGCCGCGCGCCCCCAGGGGATCGAAGGCGGCCACCACGATCAGCAGCGGCGCCAGCGTGACCAGGGCGAGCGTGGCGAACCCCAAGGCACGGTGCATCAGCTCCAGGTCCCGGCCGCGCCGCACCAGGGCGGACGCGGCCAACCGGTCCCACACACGGTGGAACGGCTGCCGGAAGCGGTTCACGGGATGCTCCTCGGGCGGGTCCCTTCGATGGCTCGCGGATGCGGAACTGAGTGACCCGTCGGCGGGCCGGACAAACGTGGCGCCACCCGGACGCCCGCCGCGCACCGACCGGACGGCCCTTGCATGGGCCGAACGATGCGGGGAACCGGCTCCGGGAAGGCGAGCCGAGAGGAAGCATCATGCGCGCACTGACCGTCCGACCCGGCGGGGACGGCTCGCTCGCGGTGGAGGAGGTGGGGGAGCCGAAACCGGCCGCCGGTGAGCTGCTGGTCCGAGGGGTGGCCCTGGGCGTCTGCGGCACGGACCGGGAGATCGCTTCCGGCGCATACGGCCAGGCACCGCCGGATCGCGACCGGCTGGTCCTCGGCCACGAGTCCCTCGGTCGCGTGGCCGAGGCGCCGGACGGCAGCGGATTCGCCGTCGGCGACCTGGTGGCCGGCGTGGTGCGGCGCCCCGACCCGGAGCCCTGCGGAGCCTGCGCGCACGGCGAGTTCGACATGTGCCGCAACGGCCGCTACCGCGAGCGGGGCATCAAGGAACTCGACGGGTACGGCGCCGAGCTCTGGTGCCTGGAGACCGACTACGCCGTGCGCGTCGACGCGGGACTGGGCCTCGCGGGCGTGCTGATGGAGCCGGCCAGCGTGGTCGCCAAGGCCTGGGAACAGATCGAGCGGGTGGGCGCCAGGGCCTGGTTCGAGCCCCACAGCGTACTGGTGACCGGCGCCGGCCCCATCGGACTCCTCGCCGCGCTCCTCGGTCGGCAGCGCGGCCTCGACGTACACGTCCTGGACCGGGTCACGGACGGGCCCAAGCCCGACCTCGTACGCGCCCTCGGCGCCACGTACCACAGCGGTGCGGCCGACGACGTGTTCGCCGCCGTACGCCCGGACGTCGTGGTGGAGGCCACCGGGGCCGGCCGGCTGGTGTTCGACGCGATGCGCGGGACGGCGGCGTACGGCATCGTCTGTCTCACCGGCGTCTCGCCCGCCGGGCGGAGCCTGACCGTGGACGCGGGCACGGTGAACCGCGACATCGTGCTGGAGAACGACGTGGTGGTGGGCTCCGTCAACGCCAACCTCCGCCACTTCCGGCAGGCCGCCGACGCCCTGGCACGAGCGGACCGGGAGTGGCTCCACCGGCTCCTCAACCGCCGGGTGCCGCTCGACCGCGCGACACGGGCGTTCGAGCAGGGCGCCGACGACATCAAGACGGTGATCACGCTGGAGGGCGGTGCGGACTGACCGCTCGCCTGCGCGTACGTGACGGCCCGAGGGAGTACGAGATGACGCCGGCGACCGGCTTCGACGCGAGGACGCTGGACGGGTGCACCGTCGACGCGGTCGACGTCCACGCCTTCGAGGTCCCCACCGACGGCCCGGACGGCCGGGAACAGGACGGCACCCTGGAGTGGGACTCCACGACCATGGTCCTGGTGCGGGTGCACGCGGGCGGCAGGACCGGCCTCGGCTACACCTACGGGGACGTGTCCGTGGCCGCCTTCGCGCACTCCGTGCTGACGCCGGTGATCAAGGGCGGGCCGGTCGCCTCACCACCGGCGCTGTGGGAGCGGATGGGGACCCGGATGCGCAACGCCGGCCGCCCCGGCATCGGGGCCATGGCCCTGTCCGCCGTCGACGTGGCGCTGTGGGACCTCAAGGCGAGACTGCTCGGTCTCCCCCTGGTCCACCTCCTCCCCGCCCACCACGACCGGGTGCCGGTCTACGGCAGCGGCGGCTTCACCAACTACTCCCAGGACCGCCTCACCGACCAGCTCACCGGGTGGGTCGAGCAGGGCATCCCGCGCGTGAAACTGAAGACCTCGCGGGACCCGGAGGCCGACGCGCGGCGCCTGACGGCCGTACGCCGGGCGGTGGGCGACGGAACGGAACTGTTCACCGACGCCAACGGGGCGCTCGGCCGCAAGGAGGCGCTGTACTGGGCGCACCGGTTCCACGACGAGTGGGACGTGCGCTGGTTCGAGGAGCCCGTGAGCTCCGCGGACCTGGCGGGGCTGCGGATGCTGCGCGACCGGGGCCCGGCCCGGCTGGAGATCACGGCGGGGGAGTACGCCTTCACCGCCCAGGACTTCGCCAACCTCGTCGACGGGCCGGCCGTGGACTGCCTCCAGGCCGACGTCACCCGCTGCGGCGGCATCACCGGCGTGCTGGAGGTCGCCGGTCTGTCGGGCGGCCGTCACCTCGACCTGTCCGCGCACTGCGCCCCGGCGCTGTCCGCCCACGCCTTCTGCGCCGTCCGCCGGCTGCGGCACCTGGAGTACTTCCACGACCATGTGCGCGTCGAGCGGCTGCTGTTCGACGGCGTCCTGTCGCCCGACGGCGGCGCCCTTCGCCCCGACCCGGGCCGGCCGGGGCTCGGCCTGGAGGTCAAGTGGGCCGACGCGGAGCCGTACCGCGTGCACGGTACCCGCCCGTCCTGACCACGACCGGGAGACAGGCGATCCTGCACACGACCGGGAGACAGGCGGCCGACGGCCTCATCAGGGGTCCCTGCGCTGTCAGGGGTCCATGCGCTGCTGCTCACGCATGCGTTCGTTGTGCCAGGCGATGGCTGCGCGTATCTGCGGCTCCTGGAGGCCGGTCCGGCAGCCGAGCTGGTCCATGGAGAGCGCCGGCGGGCCCGTGGTCAGGGCGCGGGTCAGCTTCGCCGCCCACAGCTCCTCGTCCACGAAGGGCCGGTGCGCGTAACCGTTCTTGATCACGTCGAAGTGGTCGTCGCAGCACGCGGTGATGCGCCGCAGCCCGTCGAACCACTCGTTGGTGAGGTGGGCCGCGGAGGAGTCCGGCACGTAGCCGCTCACGGCTTCGTCCTCGGGGAAGACCCTGGCGCACAGGTCGCACAGCTCCATGGGGACCGGCTTGGCGGTCCGGCGGTCCTTCCTGCCCTTGCGCTTCCACATGGCGACTCCCGGGGATCGGCGTCCGGAATGCCGGAGTTACCCGCAGGGCGGGGAGCAAACGCCCCGCGGGTGAGGAGACCGCCGTCGTCCCGGCCGCTCCGGACGCCGTTACGCCAGCCTCACCGGCAGCTCGAACAGGTCGTTCTGCGTGACCACCGGCTTGTTGCGCAGGTCCGATGCCGGCACCGCCAGGTCCAGGTGCGGGAAGCGGGCGTAGAGCGCGGGCAGCGCCACGCCGGCCTCCAGCCGGGACAGGGCCGCGCCCGGGCACACGTGCGGGCCGTGGCCGAAGGAGATGTGCCGGTTCTGCGAGGCGCGCGTGATGTCGAACTCGCCCGCCGTCGGGCCGTGCGCCCCCTCGTCCCGGCCCAGCGCCCCGTACGACACGATCAGCGCGTCCCCGGCGGGTATCACCTTGTCGCCGACCTTGACGTCCTCGGTCGCGAAGCGGATCAGGACGTGCGAGGTCGGGGTCGACCAGCGCAGCGTCTCCTCGATCACCGCGGACCAGTCCGCCTCCCCGGAGAGCACCAGGGCCCGCTGCTCGGGATGCGCGGCCAGGTTGACCACGGAGTTCACGATGAGCGAGATCGTGGTCTCGTGACCGGCGGCCACCATCAGCTGGAGCGTGGAGACGATCTCCGCGTCCGTGAGGTGGTCGCCGTTCTCGGACGCCTGGATCAGCGCGCTGGTCAGGTCGTCGCCCGGATCGGCGCGCTTCGCGGCGACCGTGTCGGCCATGATCCCGGCCAGCTCGGTGAGGGTGGCGACGACCTCCTCGGGCGGCGTCTGCGTCGAGAAGAACTTCTCGAACAGCACCTTCAGCCGCGGCAGCCGCACCTCCTCGATGCCCATCAGATCGGCGATGACGTACATCGGCAGCGGGTAGGCGAAGGCCGCCTTGAGGTCGACGACGCCGCCGTCCGCGGGCAGCTCGTCGAGCAGCCGGTCGGTGAGCTCGGTGATCCGCCCCCGCATGTGCTCCACCCGGCGCACCGTGAGCGCCTGAGCCACCAGCGTGCGCAGCCGGCGGTGCTCGGCGCCGTCCACGGTGAGCATCGAGCGGCCGGGGTTGGCCAGCCCGATCAGCGGCCAGTCGGCGGGTATCTCGCCGCGCTGCCACGCCCCCCACACGTTGATGTCCTTGACCAGGCGGGGGTCGGTCAGGAGGGCCTTGGCCTCCGCGTGGTGGGTGACCGCCCAGACGGGCACGCCGCCCGGCAGCTCCACGGCGGCGAGCGGTCCGGCCGCGCGCAGCCGGGCGCTCTCGCCGTCGAGGTCGGTGACGAACGGGTCCAGCGGGATCCGGGCTTCTTCGGTTCCGGTCGTCATGCTGACGTGCCTCCCAGGGCAGTGGTCGGGGTGAACCGCACGGGCAACTCGGTCAGCCCCCGCAGCCAGGGCGAGGGGCGACGGGTGAGGGACCCGGCGGGTACGGCCAGGTCGATGTCCGGCAGCCGGTCGAGGACGACCTCGATGCCGGTGCGCGCGATGACCTCGGCGACCTCCTGCGCGGGGAAGGGGCAGCGGTGCTCGCCGTGTCCGAAGGAGAAGTGCGCGTTGTTGCCGCCGGTGAGCGCGGAACCGTCGGTGCGGACCTGCGGGTCGGAGTTGGCGCCCTGAAGACCGAGCAGCACCAGGTCGCCGGCGCGGATGTGGCGCCCGCCGAGCCGGGTGTCGCGGGAGGCCCAGCGGCCGGCCACGTTCTGGGTGGGCGTGTCCTCCCACAGCACCTCGTTCATGGCCTCGGCGACGCTGTTGCGGCCACCGAAGAGGGAGGCGGCGAAGCGGTCGTCGGTCAGCATCAGGCGCAGCGAGTTGCCGATCCAGTCGGCGGTCGGCTGGTGGCCCGCGGCCATCATCACCATCAGGTCCTGGGCGACCTCCTCCTCGGTGAAGCCGCTGTCGTCGGCCAGCATCCGGGAGGCGACGTCGTCGGCGGGCGCCGCCTTCCGGTCGGCGAGGAGGCCCGCCATCGACGTGGCGAGGTGCGTCTGGCCGGCGATGGCCCGCTCCCTGCCGTCGATCATGTCGTTGAGGGCGGTGACGAGCGCCGGTCCCTGCTCGTCGGAGAAGCCGTACAGGCGGGCCAGGACCCGCACCGGCAGCAGCATGGCGTAGTCGCCGACCAGGTCGGCCTCGCCCTTGGCGCACAGCCGGTCGACGAGTTCGTCCGCGAACCGCTCGGCGTGGCCGCGCAGGAGGTGCGGGTCGACCGCCTCCAGCGCGTTGCTGATCATGGCGGCGCGTTCGCGGTGCCGTTCGCCGACCGTGTAGAGGATCGACGGCTGCCGCCGGCCGATCATCGGCAGCAGCGGCCAGTCGTCGGGGATGTCGTCCCACTGGTTCCACAGGTCGGAGTCCCGGCTGAACAGCACCGGATCGCCGGTCACCTGGTGCAGTTCGCGATAGCCGAGCACCAGCCAGGCCGGGACGTCCCCGTCCAGCAGCACCGGGGTGACGGCACCGTGCTCGCGCCGCATCTGCCGGTACAGCAGGGCGGGATCGGCCTGGAAGCGGGGGCCGCCGAGCGGTACGGCGTCCGGGGCGTCGCTGACGTCGGTGCTCACACGAACTCCTGTCGGGGCTGGGCGGCGTAGCGCGCCTGGAGGTGTTCCACGAGCGCGATCAGCACCTGCTTGCCGGACTCGCGGGACCGGGCGTCGCAGAAGACCAGCGGCACCCTCGGGTCCAGGTCGAGCGCCTCGCGCACCGCCTCGGGGCGATGCCGGGGTCCGCCGAAGTCGTTGCAGGCGACGATGAACGGCGTGCCGTGGTGCTCCAGGCGGTCGATGGCGTACCAGGAGTCGTCGATGCGGCGGGTGTCCACCAGGACCACCGCGCCGAGCGTGCCGGAGAACAGCCGGTCCCACAGGAACCAGAAGCGTTCCTGGCCGGGCGCGCCGAACAGGTACAGCACGTTGCGCGCGTCGAGGCTGATGCGGCCGAAGTCGAAGGCCACGGTCGTCGCGGTCTTGCCGCGCACCTCGCTGATGTCGTCGACCGCCTCGCCGGCCTGCGTCATCGTCTCCTCGGTGTTGAGGGGGCGTATCTCGCTGACCGAGCGGACCATGGTCGTCTTGCCGACGCCGAACCCGCCCACGACCACGATCTTCAGGCCGTTGTCGGCGGACGCACCCAAAGGGGTGCGGGCGTCAGAGGTTGCGGAGTCCAACGAGCACCTGCTCCAGGATGTCGGGATCGGTAACGGCTGCCGTGTGCGGGTGGCGAGCGCTCACCCGGCCCGCGGCGTGGAGATCGGAGAGCAGGACCTTGGTGATGCTCACCGGAAGCCGCAGTTCGGCGGCGATCTCCACGACGGCGGTGGGAGCCTCGGTCATCCTGAGAATCGCCGTGTGCTCCGACTGCATGCCGGGCGTCGGCTCGCATTCGGCGACGACGAGGGTGACCAGGTCGAAGGGGTTGCCGGGGCTCGACCGGCTGCGTCCCTGGGTGACGGTGTACAGACGGTCGGGCGCGTCGTCCCTGCCGGGGCGGCTCATGACGTACGGGGCTGCGCGGTGAGGTGCTCGCCGAGCTGCTCGATGAGCTCGCTCATGTTGTGCCCGACGAGCCCCGCGTCCGCGTCCTCGGAGGTGACGACGGCCAGATGCGCGCCCTGACCCGCCTCCACGATGAACAGGACCCCGCCGTAGAACTCGGTCATGGCCGAGCGCACCCCGCCGCTGCCGTCGCCGAACTCCACGGACGCGCCGTGGGACAGCGACTGGATGCCGGCGGCGATCGCGGCCAGTTGGTCGGCCTGGTCGACGGAGAGCTCCGGGGTGCGGCAGAGCCTGAGTCCGTCGCGGGACAGGACGAGCGCGTGCCGCGCGCCCGGCGTGCGCTCCAGGAGGCCCTCGATGAGCCAGGTGAGCTTCTCGTCGGCGGTGGTCGAGCCGGTCATGAAGTGGTGTCGCCTTCCGGGTGCGCGTGCGAGTGGGTCGGATGGTCGGGGGCCGTCTCGGCCGGTGCGGGTGCTGCGGGCTCCGCCTGCCGGGCACTGTCCCGTGAGGTGGCGGGGCCGGTGGCCCGTACGGCCTGGCGGAAGCTGCTGAAGCGGGCCGCGCGTGCCTTCGCGTCGTCGGCGGGCGGCGTGGCACGCGGCTCGGCGGACCGGGCGGTGGCCCGGGCGCGTTCGGCGGCGGCGAGGGTGCGGCCGCGACGGCGCCTGGGCAGCCCCGTGAACGGCTCGGCGGACTCGGCCGACGGGTCCGGCTCGCCATCCGCGGACTCGTGGGTGGGCAGCGGCTCGGGGGCCACGTCGGCGGGAGTGGATCCCGGCCCGGCGGCAAACGGTGCGGGAGCGGCCGGTGCGAGGGCGGACTTCGGCTCGGCGGTGGACGGTGCGAGGGCGGACTTCGGCTCGGCGGTGGACGGTGCGACGGCGGACTCCGGCCTGGCGGTGGGCGGCGCGAAGAGGGACTCCGGCCCGGCGGTGGCCGGTGCGGGGGCGGACGGTGCGGGGGTGCGTGGGAGGCCGGTCGGGGTGGTGGGCGGCGGGGACGCCGCCGGACCGTCGGAAGCGGCGGGACCGCTCAGGATGTCCTGGGGGACGAGCATCAGCACGCCCGTACCGCCGCGCGCGGACGGCCGGAAGGACACCTTGAGCCCGTGCTTGGCCGACAGCCGGCCCACCACGGACAGGCCCAGCCGGGTACCGGTCAGGCCGCCGAGCCCGGCCGACTCGCCGGCCACCGCCCGCTGGGCCCGGCGCAGTTGCACCTCGCCCATCACCAGCCCGCTGTCCTCCACGGACACGATGACGCCGGCCGGCACCTCCTCGACGTACACGTGGACCTCGGCGGTCGGCGGGGAGAAGTTCGCGGCGTTGTCGAGGAGTTCGGCCAGGGCGTGCATGACGCCCTCGGCGGCGTGCCCGGCGACCGAGGCGTCGCTGGCCGAGTGCACGCGCACCCGCTGGTAGCCGGCGATACGTCCCATGGCGCCGCGCAGAATGGACTCCATGCCGATGGGCCGCGCCCAACGACGTCCGGAGCGGGCGCCCGCGAGGACGGCGACGGAGTCGGCGAGCCGGCCCGCCTGCGCGGTGCGGTGGTCGAGGTGGAGCAGGTCGGCGAGGACGTCCTCGTCGCCGTGCCGTTCCTCCATGGCGCGCAGGTCGGCCAGCATCCCGGTGGCCAGCGCCTGCATCCGGCCGGCCGCGTTGGCCGTCGCGGAGACGGCGGCGGCCCGCTCACCGGTCGCCCGGTCGAGCCGTGCCCGCAGCCGGGTGGTCTCCTCGGTGAGCCGCGCGACCTCCTGGGCCCGCTGCTCGGCGAGACGTACCCGCTCCTGCTCGAAACCGTCCGCGAGCCGCTCCCGCTCCCGGTCGAACTCCGCCACGGCGCGGGCCCGTTCACGATCGGCCTCCGCACGCAGGCGCTCCTGTTCCCGTCCCGCCCGCTCGGCCAGCCGCGCCCGGTCCTGGGCGAGCCCGGCGGCGTCCGCGCGGGCCGCGTCCAGCAGGCGGCGGGTGGCCCGTTCCCGGCGGACGGCGTGCACAGCCGCGGTCACCGCCGCGCAGAGCAGGATCGCCGCGGCGCTCGCGCCCAGGCCGAGCGGAACGCGTACCGAGGACGGCGCCGCGGCGACGGCACCGCCGACGACGAGCGCCGACACCACCGCGCAGGGCAGGGCCACGGCCAGGAGAACACGGGGAGCGGGTCGGTCGCCGGGGCGGGCGGGCGCGGTCATCAATCGGGTCCTCGCCAGGCCGCCGGAGCGGCCCTCGTGTCGTCCTTCGGGGCGCGTGAGTACCGAGAGACTTCACACGGCACGCAACAGGCGATCACTATACGAGAGTTCGTGATCCAATTGAGAAGGATCTCGCTCAACTACCGTATGCTTTCCGTCGCTTCCTCGCGCGACGGTCACAGACGCGCGACGGTCACAGACGCGCGACGGTCACAGGCGCTCGCCGGCCACGTCGTCCTCGCTGGGCTTCCGCCCGGTGAGCCGTCGGTCGCGGGCCCTCAGCAGCCGCAGCCGGTCGAGACGGGAGATCACGGGGGAGGCGGTCACCCCGTGCAGGACGACGGAGGCGAGGACGGTGAAGGCCACCACGGCCCACAGTTCCCCGGCCGGGACGTGGAAGCCCTCCGTGCCGAGCGCATGGGCGAGGTAGAACAGCGAGCCGATGCCGCGGATGCCGAAGAAGGCGGTCACGAGGCGCTCCCGAGGGCCGGCGGCCGTGCCGAACTGCGCGACCCAGCCGGTCAGCGGCCGGGCGACGAGCAGCACGAGCAGACCGACGGCGGCGCCCTGCCAGGTCAGGTCGGCCAGGGCGCCCTGCGCGACACAGACGCCCAGGAGAAACAGGAGCCCGGCGGTGAGCAGTCGTTCGACCTGCTCGACGAAGTCGTGGAGCACGGTGTGGTAGCCGTGGTCGCGTTCGGCGGCGCGGATGCGGCAGGCGGTGACGAAGACGGCCAGGAACCCGTAGCCGTGGGCGAGTTCGGTGACGCCGTAGGAGAGGAACGTGGCACCCAGCGCGACGAAGCCCTCCCGGTGCTCGGACAGTCGCACCGACGCCCGGCCGGCGCGGAAGAAGAGCCACCCGAGCAGCTTGCCGACGGCGAGGCCGGCCAGTACCCCGATCACGCAGCTGTACAGTACGTCGACCAGGAGCCAGTGCCCGACCCAGTCGCCGGACAGGCCCGTGCCCGCCGCCGCGGTCAGGGCGATCGCCGCCATGACGACGGGGAAGGCGAGGCCGTCGTTGAGGCCGGCCTCGCTGGTGAGCGCGAAGCGCACCTCGTCCTCGTCGTGCTCGGAGTCGGTGGGCGCGCCCACCCGCACCTCGGAGGCGAGCACCGGGTCGGTGGGCGCGAGCACGGCGGCCAGCAGCAGCGCGGCGGCGGGCGGCCAGTCCAGCAGCCACCAGGCGAGGAGCCCCGTGGCCGCGATGGTCAGGGGCATCGTGATGCCG
Source organism: Streptomyces sp. BB1-1-1 (assembly GCF_031597775.1). Taxonomy (NCBI): domain Bacteria; kingdom Bacillati; phylum Actinomycetota; class Actinomycetes; order Kitasatosporales; family Streptomycetaceae; genus Streptomyces; species Streptomyces sp. BB1-1-1. The sequence continues at coordinate 7,935,631 of NZ_CP134203.1, forward strand.
ATCAGCCGCCAGGGGGCTTGCCAGCGGCGCAGGCCGAGGGGGCGGTTCAGCGCGAGACCGGCACCCATCAGCGAGATGATGACGCAGATCTCGGTGAGGTGCTCCACCCACACCCGGTCGCGCACCAGGTCGATCTCCGGCAGCGGCGTGGGCAGCAGTTGCAGCACGGCCCCGCAGGCGAGGAAGACGAGCGGCATGGACAGTGGCCGTCCGGCCACCAGCCGGGGGAGGACGGCGGCCGCGAGGGCACCCGCCCCGAGCACGGTGAAGAGGAAGTCAGCCAAGGTCACCGCTGACGTGTGCCCGCTGCCGCGCCGGCGTACGCCGGTTGCCCGGTTGAATCCCGGACGATTTCGCGCCCCGCGGACTCAGGGCAGGCTGCCCTGCTCGCAGACCCGGCGGGCGACGTCACGGAGTTTCTCGTTGCGGTCCTGCGAGTACCGTCGCAGCGCGGCGAAGGCCTGGTCCTCGGTCATGCGGTGCCGGCCCATGAGGATGCCCATGGCCTCGCCGATGGTGTGCCGGGTGCCGATGGCCTCCTGCAACTGCGCGTGCGTACGGGCACTGGAGAAGGCGACCGCGGCGTGCGAGGCCAGCAGCCAGCCCGCCGTCTCGCTGGCCTCGGTGAACGCGCCGGGCCGATACGAGTAGATGTTCAGCGCCCCGAGATCCTCGTCCTCGGTGAACAGCAGGAAGCCCATCATGCTGCCCAGGCCCAGCTTGCGTGCCTCGGGCAGGTACTTGGGCCAGCGCTGCGCCTCGTCCGTGAAGTCGGCGATCCGGAACTGCCGCTGCCCGTCGGAGGTGCGAGCGGCGTCGAAACAGGGCCCTTCCCCGACACGCCCCTGAAGTTCGTCGCTGTCGACCACCACCTGGTCGGTGGGGGCGAGCGACTGCACCTGCTTCCCGCGCAGGATGAGGATGCCGGCGGCGTCGCAGCCTTCCACCAGCTCCTTGGCCGAACCGGTGATCCGGCTCAGCGTGTCGTTCACCGACTCCTGTGCCAGCAGATCGCGCGCCAACGACGCCATCTGCTGTGCGAACCCGCGCCAGTCCTCCATGCCGTTTCCTCCTCGGTCCCTGGATGAGTGCCCCTCGGACGGTCGGATGCAACAGGGAGATCCGAAACCCGCCGCGGCCCGGCGCCGGCTTCAGCGCCGGATGAGACCGAGGGCGGTGGCGGTGGCGACCGCGGCGGTGCGGGAGTCCACGGCCAGCTTGGTGTAGACGCGGGCCAGATGGGACTTGACCGTGCCCTCGGTCAGCTGGAGCCGCTCGGCGATGTGCTGGTTGGACAGGCCCTCGGCGACCAGGGCGAGGACCTCGGTCTCGCGGCGGGTCAGTGAGGTGTGCGGCTCGCGCAGGCGGGTCATCAGCCGGTCCGCCACCGTGGGCGCGAGCGCGGTGCGGCCCGTCGCCGCGGTGCGTACCGCCGCGGCGAGGTCCTCGGGCGGCGCGTCCTTGAGGAGGTAGCCGGTGGCACCGGCCTCGATGGCGGGCAGTGTGTCGGCGTCGGTGTCGTAGGTCGTGACGATCAGGACGCGCGGTGCCCCCGGTCGCGCGGTGATCGCGGCCGTGGCCTCCGCGCCGTTCATGCCCCTGCCGAACTGCAGGTCCATCAGGACCACGTCGATGTCGCCCCGGTCCGCCCGCTCGACGGCCTCCTCGGCGGTCGCGGCCTCGGCGGCCACCGTGATGCCCTCCTCGGTCTCCAGCACCGCGCGCAGCCCCGCACGGACGACGGGGTGGTCGTCGGCGAGCAGCAGACGGATCGGCGTCATGGCGGTCTCGGTCACGGCTGGGCCTCGGGGTCGTCGTCGGCGGGGTCGGTGTCGCGCGGGGGCGTGGGCGGGGGTGCGAGCGGGAGCCGGGCGGCCAGCGCGGTACCGCGTCCCGGGGCGGACTCGACGGTGAGCGTGCCGTCCAGGGCGTGCGTACGGGCCCGCATGGCGGCCAGCCCGAAACCGCCGCCCTCCGGTCCGGGAGCGGGGACGGCGGCGGGATCGAAACCCACCCCGTCGTCGGTGACACCGAGGGCGACGGCGTCGTCGAGGTAGCTCAGGGTCACCTCGGCGCCATCGGCGCGGGCGTGCCCCACCGTGTTGGCCAGCGCGGACTGGGCGACGCGCAGCAGGGCCACCTCGTGCGCGGTGGGCAGCGGGCGGGGCCGGCCGGCGAGGCGGAAACGGACGTCGAGGCGATGCCGGTCACCGGTGGTGGCACAGAGCCGGTCCAGCGCGTCGGCGAGGGTCGTGCCGTCCAGGGCCGGCGGCGAGAGGGCGGCGACGAACCGTCGGGCCTCGGCGAGGTTGTCCACCGCGGCCTGCCGGGCCTGGACCACGTAGGTGATCGCGGGTACCGGCCGGTCGGGCAGGGCCCGCTCGGCGGCACGCAGCAGCAACTGGATGCTGGACAGGCCCTGCGCGAGGGTGTCGTGGATCTCGCGGGCGAGGCGCTGGCGTTCCTCCAGGACGCCCGCGGCCCGCTGGGCGTCGGCCAGGTCGGCCCGGGTGACGGTGAGCTCCTCGATGAGCCGGCGCCGCTGCTCGCTCTCCCGGTACAGCGTCTGGTACCCCCACACCACCGCCACGGCGACGGCGGCCCCGAGCGCCGGACCGATCGCGGTGGCCGCCGTGAAGGTGCCCTGGTGGGCGGAGAACGCGGCGATCGCCGCGACCGCCGTGGCGACCACCGCGGTCAGTCCGGCACGGCGGGACAGGAGGTGGAGCTGGACGAAGTACAGCGGGAAGGCCAGCCACACACCCTCGGCGGACAGGGCCAGCAGCGCGAGCCACACCGCGCCGACCGCGCCCAGCCACAGCGCGGCGGCACGGCGGGAGGCGCGGACGGCGGGGAGCGCGGGGCCCACGGCGTACACCACGCCCACCACCGCGGCCACGGCGATCACGGCGGGCGCGTGCGGCCGGTCGTCCGCCACCGCCCGTACCGCCGGCAGGACGAGCAGGCCGGCCACCAGCAGGTGCAGGCTCCAGGCCAGGGCCCGGGTGGTGGGAGTCAGCGCGTTCACGATCGTCCCAGCCTACGGACCGTGCCGGGGCCGGGCATCTGCCGAAAGTTACAAGCCGGGCCGCACCCTTCGGCCCGCGAAGTCCCCGCCCAGGAGCGATGCCCGCGAGGCCCCCGAGCGGCGACGGTGGACACCTCGCCGAATCCGTCGGCGGCGACCCCCCACCCCTCCCAACCGTTGTCGAAAGGCCGGGCGAAGACGTGTTTGTCGCCTTGAGAGACCTGACGTTCGCCAAGGGGCGCTTCGCCCTGATGGGCAGCGTCGTCGTACTGATCACCCTGCTGGTCGGGCTGCTGTCCGGGCTGACCGCCGGCCTCGCCCGGGAGAACGTCTCCGCCGTCACGTCCCTGCCCGCCGACCGGATCGCCTTCGCCGCCCCGAGTGGCGGTCAGGACCTGTCGTACGCCGACTCCACCGTCACCGAGGGCCAGTGGCGTCGGTGGGCGAAGGCGCCCGGCATCCGCGACGCCGAGCCGCTCGGCATCACCACCACCCGGGCCACCGCGGGCGACCGGAGCACCGGCGTGTCCGTCTTCGGTGTCGAGCCCGGCTCGGGCCTGGCCCCCGGCGGTGACCGCATCGACGACCGTACGGTGCTGATGCCGCCCGCCGCCGCCGAGGAACTCGGCGTCCGCGAGGGCGACACGGTCGTCCTCGCCGGCCGGCGGCTGACCGTCGCCGCCACCGGCCGTGACGTCTCCTTCAGCCACACCCCCGTGGTGTGGACGAGCCTGCGCACCTGGCAGGCCGTCGCCCCGCCCACCGGAGGGGCCGGGGAACCCGCCGCGACGGTGATCGCACTCGACACCGCCTCCGGTGCCGACATCGCGGCGACGGACCGGGCGGCGGGCACCGAGACCGTGACGAAGGACGAGTCGCTCTCCGCGATCGGCTCCTACACCTCCGAGAACGGCTCGCTGCAACTGATGCGCGGCTTTCTGTTCGCCATCTCGGCCCTCGTCATCGGCGCCTTCTTCACCGTGTGGACGATTCAGCGCAGCGGCGACATCGCCGTGCTGAAGGCCCTGGGAGCCACCACGGCCGGACTGCTGCGCGACGCGCTCGGCCAGGCCGTCGTCCTGCTGGCCTGCGGCACCCTCGTCGGTACCGCGGCCGCCGCCGCGATCGGCGCCGCCGTGTCCGGCTCGGCCGTCCCGTTCGTCCTCACTCCGGCCACCGTCCTCGTCCCGGCCGCCGTGACGGTCCTGCTCGGCGGGCTCGGGGCCGGCCTCGCCGTCCGCCGCATCACCTCCGTGGACCCGCTGACCGCCCTGGGGAGCGCCCGATGAGCCTGCGCCTGACCGACATCACCCTCACCTACCCCGACGGCGACGGCCGTCTGACCGCCCTCGACCGCGTCACCCTGGACGTCCCGAGGGGGAGTCTCGTCGCCGTCATCGGCCCCTCCGGCTCGGGCAAGTCCAGCCTGCTGGCCGTCGCCGCCACCCTCATCACCCCCGACTCCGGCACCGTCACCGTCGACGGCACCGAGACCACCGGGATGAGCCGCGGGGAGCTGGCCGACCTGCGCCGGCACCGGATCGGCATCGTCTTCCAGCAGCCCAACCTGCTGCCGTCCCTCACCGCGGCCGAGCAGCTCCAGGTGATGGCCCACATCGACGGGCGCAGGCCGCGCGCCGCCCGGGGCCGGGCGCTGGACCTCCTCGACGCGGTCGGGATGGCGGACCGGGCCGACCGCCGGCCGCATCAGCTCTCCGGCGGCCAGCGCCAGCGCGTCAACCTCGCCCGCGCCCTGATGAACGACCCCGGTGTGCTGCTGGTCGACGAACCCACCAGCGCCCTCGACCACGAGCGGGGCGCCGCCGTCATCGACCTGATCAGCGGTCTCACCCGGGAGCGGGGCACGGCCACCGTGCTGGTCACCCACGACCACGCCCAGCTGGCCGCGGCCGACCGTGTCACCGAGGTGCACGACGGACGCCTGACAGTGCCCGCACCGGCGCGCTGACCGTACGTCCGCCGGTTCAGGCGCCGCCGGGCCGGAGCCGGTCGGCGGCGTCCGGCGGCTGGATCCGCATGCCGGGACGCCGCCGGTGCACGGTCAGGTACGTCACCCCGTCCGGGCCGGCGACGACGCCACGGGTCGAGCCGTGCGGCAGCCAGGTCAGGACGCCCGCGCGCAGGGGGCGTTCGCCGTCGGTGCGGACGAGGACCGCCGCACCGTCGAGGACGAGCAGCAGGACGTCGAGGTCCGGTTCGGTGTGCGTGTCGACCCGCCCCGCCGCGGGGACGCGCACGACGTTGGCGTCGAGCTGCCGCCCCGGTTCCGCGAGCTTCCACAGGGCGCCGGCCGGCGCGTCCCCGCCGGCGGACAGGAGTTCCGCGATGTCGCACAGGATCCCGGGGAGGGGCGGACCGGCCGCCGGCCGGGGGGAGCCGCCGTCTTCCGCCGCCATCAGGTGTCACCGTCCGTCGCTCGGCGTCCGGTGACGCACTCGACAGAGCCATGGTCGTAAGTAAACACGAATCTATTATGCGTATTTGATAGCGTCCTGGCTGTGCGGCTGACGAAGTTCACCGACCTGGCGCTGCGTTCCGTCATGCGCCTGGCGGTCGTGGGAGACGGTGACGACCCACTGACCACCCGCGAGGTGGCCGAGGCCGTCGGTGTGCCGTACACGCACGCGGCGAAAACCGTCACGCGTCTTCAGCACCTCGGCGTCGTGGAGGCGCGGCGCGGTCGCGGCGGCGGGCTGACGCTGGCCGACCTGGGGCGGCGCGCCTCGGTGGGCCGGCTCGTGCGCGAGCTCGAAGGCGACGGTGAGGTGGTCGCCTGCGACGACGACCCGCCGTGCCCGCTGCGCGGGGCCTGCCGACTGCGGGGCGCGCTGCGCGGCGCGCAGGAGGCGTTCTATGCCGCGCTCGACCCGCTGACCGTGGCCGACCTGGTGGCCTCGCCCACCGGGCCGGTCCTGATCGGACTGACGGACCGCCCCTCCGGGTGACGGGCGGCCTCGGCTGTCGGCGGTCGACCGCCGGGCTGTCGAGAGCCGTCGAGCCGCGACCGAAAAAAACGAACCGGAAGCTGTTCGACGCCCACCCCGAGCTGCACCGCCGACCAGTACGAGATCGTCCACCGTCATCACCCCCATGCTGGCCATGCTGAACCACCTGGCCGCCTCCGGCGCCACCCGGCCGGTGACCGTAGTCCGCGCCGACCGCGACCCCGCCTCGCACGCCCACCGCCGGGAACAGCTCGACCTGATACGCGAGCTGCCCGACGCCCGGCTCCACCTCTGGTACGAGGAGCCCGGCGACCGGGCGCCGGAGGCATCGGCCGGCCACGCGGACATCGCCGGTCTCGAACTGCCCGAGGGGCTCACGGTCTACCTGTGCGGCCCGGTGCCCTTCATGCGCGCCGTCCGCGGCGACCTGCTGCGCCGCGGTGTGCCCGCGGCGGCCATCCACTACGAGGTCTTCGGGCCCGACCTCTGGTTCGGAGCGCGGTAGCGGGGGAGCGGTCACGGCCGGCCTCGACCGGGCACGCGCCCACCGCGGGAATTCCGTACCGGCGTTAGGCCGCTGCGGTGAACGCGGTGGTGATGGCGGTGTCGACGCGGGCGTGCACGACCAGCCGCGGGCCCGAGGTGCCGGAGTTGTTCTCCAACAGCCGGCGGACGGGCGCGCTGTGGGTGACGACGCACATCAGGACGCCGAGCCGGCGGCACCACTGGTGGGCCCGGAGCACGGCGCTGACCGAGGCGGGGCCGGCGGCCCGCTCGGTGAGGACGATGACGACGGGGGTCGGCTGATGGGCGTCGACCAGGTTGGTGATGTGCGTGGTCAGCGTGGCCCGCCCGTCGATTCCCGGGTCTCGGTCCACCGTGATGACCAGGACCCCATGCTCCAGGGTGTGGGAAAGCATCGTGGCCTCCGATCCGACGCCTGGTGGCGAAGTTGTGTTCAGTGAAGGTGCCCGGTACCGCGTTCGCAACGCGCCCGCGGCCGTGCACACGCCACTGAGTACGATCGTCCGGTCCGCCGACGACCTCCGTACCCTGATCGACGCGAGGAGCCCCGACCGTTGTCCGCCCTCCTGCCCCCGCCCCGTACCGGGCCCCGCCTGCTGGACCCGGAGCGGCTGACACGGGTGGAGGACGGCGAGCGGCTGCACGCCCTGCTGTGGTGCCCCGGACCGGGCTGGCGGATGGCCAGCAGTGCCGTGCTGGGCGGGGGGATCGCCGACCGCGCGTGGGTGCTCAACGCCCAGGTCGCCCACGGCTACCGGCGAACCGACCCGGCGCGGCACCTGGCCGACCTGGCGCGCGCCGCCGGCGCCCGCGGGTCCGGGGTGGGTCTGATGACGGCCGCCGACGTGTCCGCCTCCGCACGGGCGCGGGACGGCGGCGTGGAAGCCGTGGTGACGGCGGGGATCTCGGTACGCGGTTGGGCGGCCTCGCCCGAGCAGGGTGCCGCCGCGCCCGCCGCACCGGGGACGATCAACATCATCGCCGCGCTGCCGGTCGCGCTGAGCGACGCCGCCCTGGTCAACGCCGTGATGACGGCGACCGAGGCAAAGGTCCAGGCGCTGCTGGAGGCGGGCCTCGACTGCTCCGGCACGCCCACGGACGCGGTGTGCGTAGCCGCCCGCGCCGAGCGGTCCGGAGCCGGGGCCCACGCCTTCGCCGGCCCGCGCTCCGAGTGGGGAGCCCGGCTGGCCCGGGCGGTCCACCGGGCCGTACTCTCCGCGCTGCCCACCGGCCCGTGAGCCCCGGCCCGTTACAGCGAGGTCCTGCGCCGCACCGCCACCACCCGCAGGGCCAGCGCCACGGCGAACAGCACCCAGGCCACGGCGCAGTACGCCCACGCCGTCGCGCCCCGCGCGAGGTCCACGGCGCTCCACACGGCCCACAGCGCGAGTACGACGCACAACGCCGTCCACGCGACGTCGGCGAGGCGGGTGCGCAACTGCGCGCGCTGCCGGGTGCCCGGTTCCAGATCGCCGAGACCGTTGCCGGTGGCTGCCTGCCGCTCGTTCACGTCGGACTCCTTCGGGGGTTCGCTGAAGAGTGAACTCCGGGTACCCGCGGGGAGGTTGCGCAAGCGGAGAGGGGCGCACGGGCGGGGGGCGACCCGGTCCGGGCCGCCCCCACGCACGCGTCCGCCTCGGGCGATCAGCGCTGAGAGGTCTTCTGCAGCGCCTTGTCGAGAGCAGCCTTGAAGCCGTACGCCCACAGCTGGTTGACCCGGCCGCGCTCGTTGGCGTTCGGGTAGGCGTTGGTGCAGGACGGGCCGGGGCCGCCGCCCGACATCAGCTCGCTGCACGGGCCGGAGTAGTGGTCGGGCAGACCGAGCACGTGCCCGGTCTCGTGGGCGGTCACGCGGGTCGAGTCGTACTGTTGGTTCTGCCGGTAGTCGAGGAAGATGTAGCCGTTGCCGTGTCCGTCCGTGGAGGCGTACGAGCCACGCGAGTCGTTGCCCTCGTAGTACGCGAAGTCCGCGCCCGAGCTTCTCTCCGCGAGCCGTACGTTGGAGACCGAGCTGTTCCAGATCTGCGTGGAGCGGGATATCTGCGAGCGGAAGCTGGGCGCGTTGGTGGCGCTGTAGTAGACGGTGACGGCGGCCGTCGAGGTCGGGTTCGCGGCGCGCTTCTCGGCGACGGACTTGATGACCGCCTCGAAGAACGCCCGGTTGGCGGCGGCGTCTTCGCCCGAACCGGCGGCGGGCTGGTAGCCGACGTGGGCGCCCTGGGCCGGCGCCTGGGGAGCGGCGGCCGTCGCGGCGGGACCGGAGCCGAGTACGGCCGCCGTCAGGCCGAGGCCGACCGCGGTGGACAGCAGGGGCAGGCTGATACGCATCGATGACTCCTTGTGTGGGGGAGTGGGGAGAGAAGTCGTCACCGGTGAGTGTGGAGCGCCCATGAGCCCGCTGTGATGATGGCAACAGGTGATAGGGCGGGGCTATCACCCACGGGGCCACCGCCGTGCGGCCGCCCCGGAACAGCTTCGACCGGAGTGCAGAACTCGCCCTGATCCGCCGCGTTTTGTTCACCTGGCGCAACCAACTGTTCCGCCCTACGCTCCCTGCATGGAGCTCGAGGTGAGGCACCTACGCGCACTGTGCGCCATCGCCGACGCCGGCAGCCTGCACCGGGCGGCACGCCAACTGGGCGTCACCCAGCCCACCTTGAGCACCCAGCTGAGCCGTATCGAACAGGCCCTGGGCGGCCCGCTGTTCACTCGTGAACGCACCGGCTGCCGACCCACGCCGCTCGGCCGGACGGTCCTCGGCCGGGCCCGTCCGCTGCTGGCCGACATGCGCACTCTCGTCCGCGAGGCCCGCGCCGCCGCGGCCGGCGGTGACAGCCGGCTGCGCGTCGGCTCCACGGCCAGCCGTGCCCTGGCCGGCTGGCTGCGCCGGCTCAGACGGCCGGGCCTGGAACCGACGCTCCAGATGGACGTCTCCGCCAACGCGCTGCTGCGCAGGGTCACCGACGGCCAGCTCGACGTCGCCTTCGTGCACGAGGTGGAGGGCTGCCCGCTGCACGTCCCCGAGGGCCTGCGGCTGCGGGTCCTCGTCGAGCGCGAACCCCAGTTCGTCATGCTGCCCGCCGACCACCCCGCGGCCGCCCGGACCGTCGTCCGCCTCGCCGACCTGGCCGACGACCGCTGGATGGTCGACCCCACCGTCGACGGCGAGTGGGACGGCGTGCACCGCATGCTGCGCGCCGTCGGCCTCGACCCGCGCGTCCTGCACGGCGACTACCACACCGCCGCGTCCCTCGTCGCCACCGGCGAGGTGGTCACCGTCTGCCAGCCCAGCTCTCAGTCCCGCCCCGACACGGCCGTACGGCGGCTGTACGGCGACCCCCTCGGCGTACGCCTGCTGCTGGCCGCGCGGACCCGGGCCGAGCTGGACGCCGTCTATCCGGCGCTGGAGGAGGCGTACTGGGAGGTGGCCCGTCAGTCCACCGCGTACCGGGAGTGGCTGGAGCACCTCGGGCCCCGCCTCGTACCGGCGGCCCCCTGAGCCATATCGGCCATTGCGGTGGTTTTCCGCCCTAACCGGTATGGCAAGAAGGTCATATGGTTACGGAGAGGTGTATGAGCTCTGTGCGACGTCTTCCGCCTCTTCGTTCGATGGCCGTCATCTGTGCCCTGGGCAGTTCCGTCCTCCTGATGACCGGCTGCACGAACGCCGACACGACACGCTCCAGTGTCGCCGAGGCGGCTCAGACAACTCCCCCCACCACGTCCCCCACCAACACGGCTTCCGCCACCGACACCGCTTCCCCCTCTCCTTCGGAAACCCTGACCGACGACCAGGCCGAGCGCCAGGCGCTGGTCCCGAAGGCGAAGGTCACCTGGGACAAGGCGGCCGACACCGCCGTCAAGGAGGTCCCCGAGGGCAAGCTCGTCGACCTCGAACTGAAGCCCACGTCCGCCGAGGCCACCGCGTCGACCGGCTCGCCCAGCCCCAGCATGCCGAACCCGGCTCCCAGCCAGGGCGCCCCCGAGTGGGAGGCCAAGGTCGCCGCCCCCGACGGCACCGTGCACCGGATCGACGTCGACGCGGTCTCCGGCGAGGTCTTCCGCACCCAGGTCGAGGACCAGGACGCCGACGACAAGCAGCAGGTCGCCGACCGGCTGAAGAAGGCGACGCAGACGCCGGAGCAGGCGGTGAAGGTGGCCACCGACAAGACCAAGGGCACCGTCACCGGCGTCGAGCTGGACGAGAACGACAACCAGCAGCTCCTGTGGAGCGTCGACGTGGTGTCGACCGACAACTGGAACAAGACGACCGTGGACGTCGACGCGGCCAACGGCAAGATCCTGCGCGAGCACGTGGACCGCGACTGAGCGCCGACCCCGAACACCGCGAGAAGAACCGAAGCAGCACGGCGGGAGCAGCCGGGTGGAGTCACCCCGCTGCTCCCGTCATGTGTGCCCGGAGGTCTCAGGCGGCCGGCTCCACCGCCTCCGCCCGTCCGGCCGCCGCCGTGCGGGGCAGCGTCAGCACGGCAAGGAAGCCGCAGACCGCCACCGCGGCGAAGAAGTAGAACCCCCACGGGTGACCGATCCCCGAGGCGACCAGTGCACCGGTGATCGACGGGCCGACGATCGAGCCGATCCGGCCGATCCCGGACGCCGAGCCGAGCGCGGTGCTGCGCACGGACGCCGGGTAGAAGCTCGTCACATAGGCGTAGACGAGCACCATGGCGGAGAAGACGAACACGCCGGTGAAGAAGACGATGACGTTGAGCAGCAGGTCGCTCTCCATCTTGATGCTCAGGCACCCGAGCATGACCACCGAGACGGCGAACCAGACCATCGTGGTGCCCTTGATGCCCCGCCGGTCGGCGACGAACCCGCCGACGACCAGGCCGACGACGCCGCCGATGTTGAGCACGAGGAGCTGGGTGACGGCCGTGGGCACCGGGTAGCCGGCGTCGTTCATCAGCTTCGGCAGCCAGGTGTTGAGACCGTAGACCAGCAGCAGACCCATGAACGACGCGACCCAGATGCCGATGCCCGCCCGCAGGTAGGCCGGCTTGAGCAGTTCGGTGAACGGCACCCGCCGGTCCCCGTCCTGCTTGGCCCGGACGAAGGCCTCCGACTCCGGCAGCTTGAACCACTGGACGGCGGCGACCACGAGGCCGACGACGCCGAGCAGGTAGAAGAGGATCTCCCAGTCGTCGGTCACCTGGAGGGCGAGCAGCGAGGTGATCACCGCACCGGTGTGGTAGCCGGTCATCGTCAGCGTGCTGGCCCGCGCCCGGCGGCTGGCCGGCATCTGCTCGGCCATCATGGTGAGCGAGACCGGCATGCAGGCACCCAGGCCCAGACCGGCGATCAGGCGGAGCGCGGCGAACATCGCGACGGAGTTCGCCAGCGGCACCACGATGGTGAAGAGCGAGAACAGCACCACCGAGCCGATGAGCAGGCGGCGGCGCCCCAGCCGGTCGGCCAGCGGACCGACGCAGACCGCGCCGATCGCGACGCCCACGAGCGAGAGCGTCGCGATGGTGGTCGCGTCGCCCGCGGTCATGCCGAGGTGGTGGGTCTTGAGCAGGGTGGGGATGATGGCGCCGAGGACGACGAGGTCGTAGCCCTCCAGCAGGACGGTGATCCAGCACAGGATCACCGTCCAGGTGCTGTTGCCGGCGCGGCCTGCCTTCGCGGGCGCGCCGGACGTGGTGGCGGAAGCCATGGTGACTCTCCCCCCGGGGACGGGTGTGAGTGAGCGGAACCGGAACGGCCGGGGTGGCCGGAAGGGTCAGAACGGGTAGTCGGCGATGTCCGGGCGGACCGTGACCCACTGGGTCTCGGTGAACGCCTCGACGTTGGCCGCGGCGCCGCCGAAGCGGGACCCGGTACCGGAGGCCTTGACCCCGCCGAAGGGAGCGTTGGGCTCGTCGCTCACGGTCTGCTCGTTGATGTGGACCTTGCCGGAGTCGATCCGGTCGGCGAGCTTCATCGCCGTCCCGACGTCCCCGAGGATGCCGACCGACAGCCCGTACTCGCAGTCGTCGACGATCCGCGCGGCCTCCTCCAGGGTGGAGAAGGAGATGACGGGGGCGACGGGGCCGAAGATCTCCTCGCGCCACGCCGGCATCTCGGTCGTCAGGCCGGTCAGGACGGTGGCGCGGTAACAGGCGCCGTCGATCTCGCCGCCCGCGGCGACCTTCGCGCCCGCCGCGACGCTGTCGGTGACGATGCCGTGCACGCGCTCCAGTTGGCGGCGGTCGATGATCGGGCCCAGCGCCACGTCCTCGCGGGCGGGGTCACCGACCGGCAGCGCCTCGGCCTTCGCGGCGAGTGCGGCGGTGTACTCCTCCACCAGCGACTCGTGCACGATGTGCCGACCGGTCGTCATGCAGATCTGCCCCTGGTGCAGGTAGGAGCCGAAGGCCCCCGCCGAGGCGGCCTTCGGCACGTCCGCGCCGGGCAGCACGACCAGCGCGTTGTTCCCGCCCAGCTCCAGATGGGCCCGCTTCAGCAGCCGCCCGGCCTGCTCGCCGATGGCCCGCCCGACCGGCGTGGACCCGGTGAAGGAGATCACCCGGACCTCCGGAGCCTCGACGACCGCCCGGCCCACCGAGCCGTCGCCCGGCAGCAGATGCAGGACACCGGCGGGGAGCCCGGCCTCCTCGAAGATCCGGGTGATGACGACGCCGCCACTGACCGCGGTGCGCGGATCCGGCTTGAGCAGTACGGCGTTGCCGAGGGCGAGCGCCGGGGCCACGGAGCGCAGGCCGAGGATGAGCGGGAAGTTGAAGGGCGCGATCACGCTCACGACACCGGCGGGCCGGCGGCGGGCGAGTGACCAGCGGGCCTCCTCCGAGGTGAGCACCTCGCCCTGCGGATGCGTCGGCAGGCCCGTGCACTCGAAGCACTCGCCCACGGCGAGCCCCACCTCGAAGCCGGCCTTGGACCGGACCGAGCCGGCCTCGCGCACCAGCCAGTCCTCGATCTCGGCGGCGTGCTCGGTGAAGAGGTCGCCCGCGCGGCGCAGCACGGCGGCCCGCCGCTGCGGCGAGGTCGCCGCCCACTCTCGCTGGGCCTCGGCGGCCCGGGCCGCGGCGCGGCCGACGTCCTCGGCCGTGGCGAGGCCCACCGTGCCGAGCCGGTCGCCGGTCGCCGGCTCGGTCACCGGCTGCTCGGCGGGGGAGTCCTGCCAGCCGTCGCTGAAGAACTTCCCGCCCCAGACGTCGCTGTCCAGGAGTGTCATCGTCTTCCCCTTCTTCGGGATCTTCGGGTGCCGAGCGCGTCGGCGGCTCCGGGCGCTCGGCCGGTCAAGTCGTCTCTCAGGAGGGCGTGGTGAGCGCCGTGTCCACCTGGATGAGACGGGGATGGCCCGGTCGCTCGGCGAGCACGGCGCGCAACTCCTCGGCGCCGCCGACGTGCTGGGCGCGGACGCCGTAGCCCTCCGCGATGCGGGTGAAGTCCAGCCCCGGGATGTCCAGCCCGGGGGCGTCCGGCACGCCGAGCAGACCGCCGAACCAGCGCAGCGCCCCGTACGTGCCGTTGCGCAGCAGCACGACGGTCAGCGGGACCCGGTGCTGCGCCGCCGTCCACAGGGCGGTGATGCCGTAGTTGGCCGAGCCGTCCCCGATCACGCCGACGACCGGGCGGTCGGGCTGGGCCATCGCGACGCCGACCGCGCCGGGCAGCCCGAAGCCGAGTCCTCCGGCCGCCGGGAAGTAGTACGAGCCCTGGCGGCGCAGGTCCATCTGGCGCCACCACGCGGAGTTGGTCGACGTCGACTCGACGACGTACGCGGTGTCCTCGGGCAGTTCGTCGCGCAGCGCGGCGAAGACCTGCTCGGGGTGGAGGCCCGTTCCCTCGGCGGTGAGCGGCTCGGGTGCGGGCCGGTAGGGGCCCGCGGGCGTTCCCGGCGCGTCGAGTGCCTTCAGCAGCAGGTCGATGACGGCCCCGGGGTCGGCGACCAGCGCCTCGCCCATCGGCGCCCGCGCGGCGGCCGACGCGTCCTCGGTCACCTGGATCAAGCGGGTGCCCTCCGGCAGGTACCGGCCGGGAAGGTACTCGTGGTACCGGAACACCGGCGCGCCCAGCACCAGTACGAGGTCGTGCCCCTCGAAGGCCTCGGAGATCGGCGCGATCCCGGCGGGCAGCACGCCCCGGAACTGCGGATGCCGGTTGGGGAAGGGCAGCCGGAAGAGCGAGGGAGCCGCCCACACCGGGCCGCCCAGGCGCTCGGCCAGCCGGACGGCGTCGTCGAAGCGGCCGGCCGAGTCGATGTCGCCGCCCAGCACCAGCGCGGGGCGCCGTGCGGAGGCGACCTGCTCGACGAGCCGGCGGGCGTGCTCACCGCCGGGCGCGGAGGCCCGCTCGACCCGCCGGTCGAGCACCGCCAGGGCGTTGTCGTCGGCCTCGGCCGACCAGTCGTCGTAGGGGACGGAGAGATAGGTCGGCCGCTGCTGGAGCCGCGCCTCGAAGACGGCCTGGGCGAGCGCGCGCGGCACGTCCTCGGCGCACGCCGGCTCCGCCGCCCAGCCGACCAGCGGCTTCATCAGGCTCTGCGCGTCGACGCTCGCCAGGTTGGCCTCCGGGCCGATGGCGGGCCGCACCTGCTGGCCGGCCACCACCACGAGCGGGGTGCGCGAGGCCACGGCGTTGGTCAGCGCGCCCATCGCGTTGCCCGAACCCGAGGCGGCGTGCAGGTTGACCAGGACGGGGCGGCCGGTCGCCTGGGCGTAGCCGTCGGCCATGCCGACGACGGCGCCCTCGTGCAGCCCGAGGACGTAGCGGAAGCCGTCGGGCAGGCCGGCGAGGAAGGGCAGCTCGTTGGAGCCCGGATTGCCGAAGACGGTGGTGAGCCCCTGGCGCTCCAGGAAATCGTGGGAGACACGACGCACGGATGGCACGGACGTTCCTTTCGAAGTGACGTCCGACACGCTAGGCACCCCGCGACATGGGCACCAATAGATGTTTCGGCATGCCGATATAGAGTCCATCGATATGGGCACCTTCGATCTCAACCTGGCCCGCGTCTTCGTCCTCCTGTACGAGACCGGCAGCGTCACGGCCACCGCGGAGACGCTCCACGTCACGCAGCCCACCGTGAGCTACAGCCTGGGCAAGCTCCGGCGGCACTTCGACGACGAGCTGTTCCGCCGCAACGGACGCGGGCTCACGCCCACGGCCGGCGCCCGACGGCTGTACGAGCCGCTCCAGCGCGCCCTGGCGGAGATCGACGGGACGGTCCGGCAGGGCGATGCCTTCGACCCCGGGACCATGTCGGGCCGCTTCACGATCGCCCTCTCCGACCTCGGCGAGGCGACCCTCCTGCCGAGGCTGCTCGCCGCGGCGCGCGAGCGTGCGCCGGCGGTGTCGTTCACCGTCCGCCCGTTCGACGTGGAGGACGCCGAGAGCCAGCTGCGCCGCGGCGACCTCGACGCCTTCGTGGCCACCCCGGTGATCACCTCGCACCTGACGGTGCGGATCCCGCTGTTCCGGGAGCGCTACGTCCTCATGGTCGCCGCGGACCATCCGCGCGTGCGGGGTGACGCGGTCACGCTGCCGGACCTCGCGGCCGAGCACCACGCGACGGTGTTCGGGCCGAGCGGGCACGTCGCGCCCCGGGCCGTGCTGGCCGCGCACGGGCTGCTGGAGCGCGTGGCCGTGGACGCCACCCGGTTCTCGATGCTGCCCTACCTGCTGGAGCAGACCGACCTGATCGCCATCGTCCCCGAGTACGTCGGCGAGGTCTTCACCGCCTCCCACCGGGTGCGTCTGGTGCGGCTGCCCTTCGAGACCGAGCCGATCGAGATCGCCCTGTACGCACGGCACGAGTCCTCGCGCAGCCCGGCGCAGCGGTGGCTGGTGCAGTTCATGGCCCAGGTGCTGGGCGAGCAGGTGAGCCCGGCCCAGCTGCCGCCGACCGCCGCCCGCTGACGGCCTGTCACCGAGCCGCCCGCCAGTCGTCGTTAGGATCACCCGCATGACGGCACCGGAACCGACCATCCTCGCCACCTCCGGCGGACACCGAGCGGGCGGCCGGACCATGGTGACCTTCGACGCCCTGGTCCATCACGCCGTGGACCTCTCGGGCGCGCACGGCCGCCGCCCCCGCGTCCTGTACGTGGGCACCGCCATAGGGGACGCCGAGCACTTCACCGCCCGCATGACGGAGGCGGCCCGCGTCGCCGGGTTCGACCTGACACCGCTGCACCTGTTCCCCATGCCCAACGTCGAGGACGTGGCGGAGACCGTGCTCGCCCAGGACGTCGTGTGGGTCATGGGCGGCTCGGTGGCGAACCTGCTGGCCGTGTGGCGCGTGCACGGCCTGGACCGGATCCTGCGCCGGGCCTGGGAGGCGGGCGTCGTGCTCAGCGGCGTGAGCGCGGGATCCCTCTGCTGGTTCCGGGGCGGCGCGACCGACTCCTTCGGCCCCGAACTGCGCCCGGTCACCGACGCGCTGGGCTTCCTGCCCTACGGCAACGGCGTGCACTACGACGTCGACCCGGGACGCCGCCCCCTGATCCACCGCCTCGTCGCCGACGGCACCTTCCCGGCGGCCCACTGCACGGACGACGGCGTCGGCCTCGTCTACCGCGGCACCGAACTGGTCGAGGCGGTCACGGAGGTCCCGGGCAAGGGCGCCTACGTGGTCGTACGCGAGGGCGACACGGCGGTGGAGGAGCGCGTCGAGCCACGCGAGTTGCCCGGTCCGCGACGATGACGGCTCGGCGCGGTCACGGCTCGGACACCTGCGCACCACCGGCGACCTCCACACGCTCCGCGGCGAGACGGTCGGCACCCTGACCGACGTCCACGCCGCCGGGACCGTGCTCGGCCTCCGGCGTCAAAACCCGGACGGCGCGAGCCCGTTGAGCACCGGGAGGGCCGTTGGTGTTTGCCGCCGCGGTGAGGGGCAAGGCGGTCTCCATGAGCGATCCGAACAAGGACACGAACAAGAAGCCCACCAGCACCCGGACCGCCGAGGCCAAGGCCCGCGGCGCCGCCGACAAGGCGACGGCACCCGCCTCCCGGGCGAGCCGGGCCGCCGCGGACAGGGCCGGTGACGCGGCGTCGGCGGCCAAGGCCGGCGCCCAGCGTTCGGCCGAGGCCGCGAACGGCGCCGTGCAGACGGCGGCCAAGGGCGTCGCGGCCGGCCGCCAGGCGGTCGTCACCACCTCGGGCCAGGTCGCGGCCACGGCGAAGACGGCGTGGACGGCCATCGCCCACCGCAAGCTCGTCGCCGCGGGCGTGGGCGCCGGCATCACCGCCGTGAGCGCCGCGTCGTACGCGGTGGGACGCCGCGCCGGACGACACTCGCACGGTCCCCTCACCCGTCTCACCGGCGGCCGGATCTGACATCCGGCCGGCCGGTGCGCCGGCACAGCCGGCGCTCCCGGTACCTCCACCTCGGCAGGAACACGCGGGACCACACCCCGGACAGGGGAAGATGGGACCGCGAGCGAAGTCCCGACCGACGCGGAGGAGTGGGCGCATGCAGCACGACCGAGCCGGAAAGCCGGCCGGCCCCGAGGACCTGATCGACGTAGCCCGGCTGGTGACGGCGTACTACGCCCTGCACCCGGACCCGGCCGAGCCGGGGCAGCGCGTGGCCTTCGGCACGTCCGGGCACCGCGGATCGTCCCTCGCGGCGGCGTTCAACGACGACCACATCGCCGCCACCAGCCAGGCCATCTGCGAGTACCGCACCGCACAGGGCACCGACGGCCCGCTCTTCCTGGGCGCCGACACGCACGCCCTGTCCGAGCCGGCGAGGATCACCGCACTGGAGGTGCTCGCGGCCAACGACCTGACCGTCCTCGTCGACACCGCGGACGGCTACACCCCCACCCCGGCGGTCTCGCACGCCATCCTCACCCACAACCGGGGCCGTACCTCGGGCCTCGCCGACGGAGTGGTCGTCACCCCGTCGCACAACCCACCCGCCGACGGCGGCTTCAAGTACAACCCGCCGAACGGCGGCCCCGCGGGCTCCGACGCCACCTCCTGGATCCAGGACCGGGCCAACGAGATCATCGCGGCCGGCCTGAAGGACGTACGACGCGTGCCCTACGCCCAGGCGCTCGCCGCGCCCGGCACCGGCCGCTACGACTTCCTCGACGCGTACGTGTCGGATCTGCCGAGCGTCCTGGACCTCGACGCGATCCGGTCGGCGGGCGTGCGGATCGGCGCCGACCCGCTGGGCGGCGCCTCCGTCGCGTACTGGGGCCGCATCGCCGAGCAGCACCGCCTCGACCTGACGGTGGTCAACCCGCTCGCCGACCCCACCTGGCGGTTCATGACGCTGGACTGGGACGGTAAGATCCGCATGGACTGCTCGTCGCCGCACGCGATGGCCTCGCTCATCGAACAGCGCGACCGCTTCACCATCGCCACCGGCAACGACGCGGACGCCGACCGGCACGGCATCGTCACCCCCGACGCCGGGCTGGTGAACCCCAACCACTACCTCGCCACCGCGATCGCCTACCTCTACGCCCACCGCACCGAGTGGCCCGCCGACGCCGGCGTGGGAAAGACGCTGGTGTCCTCCGGCATGATCGACCGGGTCGCCGCCGACCTCGGCCGGCGGCTGGTCGAAGTACCCGTCGGCTTCAAGTGGTTCGTGGACGGACTGGTCGACGGCACGCTCGGCTTCGGCGGCGAGGAGTCCGCCGGGGCGTCCTTCCTGCGCCGGGACGGTTCGGTGTGGACCACGGACAAGGACGGCATCATCCTGGCGCTGCTCGCCTCGGAGATCACCGCCGTCACCGGCAGCACGCCCTCCGAGCACTACGCCGCCCTCACCGCCCGCTTCGGCGAACCCGCCTACGCCCGCATCGACGCGCCCGCGACCCGCGAGGAGAAGGCCCGCCTGGCCAAGCTGTCCCCGGCCCAGGTCACCGCCGACACCCTCGCGGGGGAGCCGGTCACCGCCGTGCTCACCGAGGCACCGGGCAACGGCGCGGCCATCGGCGGCATCAAGGTGACCACCGAGAACGCCTGGTTCGCGGCCCGCCCCTCCGGCACCGAGGACGTGTACAAGATCTACGGGGAGTCGTTCCTCGGGGCGGACCACCTCCGGCAGGTGCAGGACGAGGCCAAGCTCGTCGTCCTCGGCGCCCTGGGCGGCTGACGCCGTACCGGCCCCCTCGAACCGGACCCGGGCCGGTCAGCGACGACCGGCCCGGGCGTGCCGCTCGGGCGCGCCGCGCACATCACGGCCGGGCGCGCTCGCCCCGTGGGTGGGAGCGCAGGGCCCACGCCGGTGTCCAGACCTCCGTGTCGAGACGACCGGACGGCCGGGAGGCGAGGTAGGCCCGCAGGACGGTCAGCGCGGGGTGCGGGTTGTCGGCGTGCCAGAGCAGGGAGTGCGGGTAGACGGGCGTCGGGTCGCGCAGGGGGATACGTCGCAGATCGTGGACGGCGGGCCAGACGAGGGGGGTCTGCTCGCTGAGGAAGGTCGCGACGGTCGAGGACTCGGCGATCGTGTCGAGGAGCCCCTCGACGCCGAAGTCGGGGCCGATCGCGTCGATGGCGAGCCCGAACTCGGCGGCGAGCGCGTCGTAGTAGGCCGACCACTCGGTGCCGGGGACGTTTCCGGGCATCCAGATGCGGTGACCGGAGAGCTGCGCCGGGGTCACCGCCCGGGCCTTCGCGAACTCGTGGGCGGGCCCGGTGAAGAGGTGGAGCGGCTCGTCGAAGACGGGCGTGGCCTCGACGCCGTCGGGCAGGGTGCTTCCCGGCATGGTGACGCAGCGGAAGGACGCGTCGATCTCCCCGGACCGGATGGCGGTCACGGCCGCGTCCGCGTCGACGTGGAAGAGGGTGACGACGTCGAGGTCGACCTCGGGGTGGGTCCGGTGGAAGTCGCGCAGCACCCCGGCCATGGAGAGCCGTCTGCCGATCACGTCGACGCGCAGCGGCCGCCGCCCCGGCCGCACCGAGGCGGCGGCCCGCTCCGCGGCGGCGAGGAGCGCACGCGCGTGCGGGAGGAAGGCCTGCCCGTCGATGGTGAGCCGCGATCCCCGCGGGGTGCGGGTCAACAACGCCACCCCGAGGTCCCGCTCCAGCGCGGCGACACGCTTGGAGACGGCCTGCTGGGTGATCGCCAGCTCGGCGGCGGCGACCTGGAACTGCCCCGCCTCCGCGACGGCGACGAAGGTGCGTACGGCGATGAGATCCACGGCGGCCATCCTAGGAGTACAACCAGTGGTTGTACGCCCGGGATGGCCGCCCGCCGAAACCGGGTGCGCCGTCGGTGCGGTTGTGCGAGGCTCCGCCGGTGGACCGACAGAGGATCTCCAGACTCGCCCATGCCGATCACCCGATCGCGG
Organism: Streptomyces sp. BB1-1-1; assembly: GCF_031597775.1. Classification (NCBI taxonomy): domain Bacteria; kingdom Bacillati; phylum Actinomycetota; class Actinomycetes; order Kitasatosporales; family Streptomycetaceae; genus Streptomyces; species Streptomyces sp. BB1-1-1. The sequence goes on from NZ_CP134203.1 coordinate 7,956,438, forward strand.
CCCCGCTCGACGACGACTCGGTACGCCGGCTGCTGGCACGTGGCGTCCCACATGGCGACGCGCGCGTCCTCGACCTGGGCTGCGGAGGGGGAGAGTGGCTCCTTCGCGCCCTCGCCGAACACCCGGGGCTCACGGCCGAGGGCGTCGACATCTCCGAGATCTCGCTCGCACACGCCCGGGAGACGGCGGACCGGCTCGGCGTGCGGGACCGCCTGGTCCTCCACCGCCAGGAAGCCGCACGATTCACCGCCCCGCACCGGTTCGACCTCGTCCTGTGCGTCGGCGCCACGCACGCCTTCGGCGGTCTGCTCGCCACCCTCGCGGCCGCACGCCGGCACCTGGCGCCAGGAGGCCGCGTCCTGGTCGGTGACGGCTTCTGGGAGGGCGAGCCGTCCGCCGAGGCCATCGAGATGCTCGGGGACCTCACCGATCTGCCGACCACGTTGGAGCAGGTCGTCGCCGACGGCTGGACACCCGTCGGCGGGCACGTCAGTACCCGCGGGGAGCTCGACGACTACGAGTGGTCCTGGACCGGGTCGCTGGCCTCCTGGGCCCTGGACCACCCCACCGACCCGGACAGTGCGCGGGCACTCGAGGCGGCCACCACCCACCGCGACGGATGGCTTCGGGTCTACCGGGACGCGCTGGGCTTCCTCTGCCTCGTCCTGCGCCCCACGGGCGACTGAGTGGCAGAACCACGGAGTTCTGCCGATCGGGCGGGCTGTTCTCCGGTTTTCTCCGGTGTTCCCGGATTTTGGGGGTAGACGGGCTGGCGTAACGGTCAAGGCTCAGGAAGAGGGCGGATCGGATGGACGTGGCTGCCCAGAATGGGGACCAGCTGAGAAACGAGCTGGTCAAAGTTTCGGCAGAGTACGAGGGCATGCCCGGCGACATCGCCCGGGGCCGCGAGCTGGCCCGGAGGTTTCTGGCGCGGGTGCGGGCGGCGCAGGGCCTCCCGGTGTCCGACCGCGCGACGGACCTGGTGCAACTGGTGGTCAGCGAGTTGCTGACGAACGCCTGCAAATACGCGCCAGGCCCCTCACTGGTCGATCTGGAGCTGACCGAGGACCGGGTGGAGGTCACGGTGTGGGACAGCGATCCGGTGCTGCCGGTGGCCGAGAGCACGGACCCGGGCCGGGTCGGCCGGCACGGGCTGGAGATAGTCATGGCCGTCTGCCAGAGCTTCGAGGTGCGCCGGGAACCGGTCGGCAAGCGCATGAGGGCCGCGGTACGGCTCGCCGACGCGTGAACGGCACGGCAGCGCCCCGAGTCGCTCACGGCCTCATTGCAGCGCTTCTTCCGCGTCGACCACCTCGGCCGGCCGCGGAGGCCGGATGTCCAGCGGCTCGTCGAAGTCGGCGAAGGACGTGGTCGTGTCGTACTCGGCGCCCTTGTACACCGCCTTGAGCAGGTACGGCTTGCCCTGCGTGGCGACGTAGAAGCGGTACGTCCCGCCCTTGTCCTCCTTGTCGGTCACGGTCAGCTCGACCGCCTCCCGGTCGCCGACGCGGGTGGTCGTCCCCTTCTTCGCCGTGCCGAAGGAGACGAAGGGGCGCGTGCAGGCAGAGAGGCCGTCGCCGGGCTGCGCGGCGTCCACCGGCTTCTTGATCCAGAGCTTCTGCTCGCCGGTGACGCTCGTCCCGCCCTTCCACTTCCGCAGGTAGGCGCGGTCGGGACGGACGTAGTCGGTCTCGCCGATCCGGATCTGGTCGAGGCGGCCGCCCTCGGACAAGGCGGTCCTCGCGGTGCACCGGCTGTCGAGGTCGGTCACGAGCCGGATGGTGACGGTGCCGCCCTGCGCCGCGGTGCTGGTGGAGTCGACCCGCACGGACTTCAGCGCCCGCATCGCGGCGTTGGCGTCCTCGAGCATGGCGTCGGCGGACCGGTTCCCGCCGGAGTCACCGCCGCCGCACCCCGCCACGAGGGTCCCGGCCAGCAGACAGCTCAGCACGGCCGACGCCGTGGTCGTGGTCTTCGTCCGCACCAAACCCTCCAGGTACATGATCAGCACCGGGAGCCTACCCGACCTCCCTCCTTCGGCCCTCCGGAGCGGTCCGTACCCGCCCGCTGAGGGAACCTGGCGGGACGGACGGCATCGGAAGGCTGTGAGGGTCGTGACATCACGCTGGGCGGGCCACCGGGAGGGCGACGAGCGAGGGCACGAAGAAGCGGACGGTGCCCCGGGACCCGACTTCGCCCGCGCCGTCCTGCAGGCTCTCGGCGCCGGTGTCCTCACCCTCGACCCGTCCGCGCGCATCACCTCGGTGAATCCCTGGGCCGAGCACCTGCTGGGGCGCTCGGCGCCGGACATGATCGGACACGACGCGCACGACCTGCTGCACCGGCACGCCGACGGCAGTCCCGTGCCGCGCGAGCGGTGCGCGCTGCGCAACCCGCTGCACGGCGTCTTAGCCGAGGAGGGAAGCGAGGAGTACTTCCAGCGGGCGGACGGCACCACGGTACCGATCATCTGGGCCACCACCCCGCTGGTTAGGGACGGCCGGCCGGAAGGGCTCGTGCTGGTCTTCCACGACTTCAGCCTGCACCGAAGCGCCGCGGAGGAGACCGAGGCGCGCACCGCCGCCCTGGAGGCACTCACCACCCAACTGCACCTGGTGGCCGAGATCTCCACCGTACTGATCCCCTCCGAGCACACCTCCGCCACGCTCCGCCGTCTCCTGCGGCTGCTGGTGCCGGAGCTGGGCCAGTGGGCAGCGGTCGACGTCTACCAGGGGCAGTCGGACGTCCTGGAGCGGGTCGCGGTGCGCAGCGGCACACACCCGCACCGGGCGGGACGGCTGAGAGGGCCGGTGACCTCGCTGCCGGACCCGGCCCGCGCCGCGCTGACCAGGCTGATCAACAGTGACCGCCCCGCACCGCTGAGCGCCGAGGACGTGCTGCACGACCCGGGGAACCCCTTCACCGCCACTCACCGCGCGCTGTTCGAACGGCTCGGCGGCCACGCGGCCGTCGTCGTCCCGCTCCGCACCAGGCAACGGTCGTACGGGATTCTGACCGTGGCGAGGTCCGGGGACCATCCCGCCCACACCGAGGCCGAGGTCGCCCTGCTGGCCGACATCGGCCGCCGGGTCGGACTGGTCCTCGACAACGCCCGGCTCTACCACGAGCAGCAGAACGTCGCCGAGACCATGCAACGCCAGCTGCTGACACCCCTCCCGCAGGTCGACCACCTGCGCATGGCGGCCCGGTACTGGCCCGCCGAGAGCGCCATGGAGGTCGGCGGGGACTGGTACGACGCCTTTCTGCTCGCCGACGGTGTCATGGCCCTGGTCATCGGGGACGTGGTCGGGCACGACCTGCAGGCCGCCGCCCACATGGCCGAGGTCCGCAACATGCTGCGAGCCCTGGCCTGGGACCACCAGGAACCGCCGAGCGTGATCATGCGGCGCCTCGACGAGGCCGTGACCAACACCAGCGACGCCCCCATGGCCACGCTCGTCTTCGCCCGTGTCGTGGGCCCCGAGGGCGGCCCCTGGCAGCTGCACTGGGTCAACGCCGGACACCCGCCGCCCCTGCTGATCACGCGGGACGGGGAGACCCGCTTCCTGGAGGGCGGACACGGCCCGCTCATCGGCATGAGCGCCACCCTGCGCCTCGGTCTGGGCTGGCCCGACACACGTGAGGAACTCCCGCCGGAGAGCATCCTCCTGCTCTACACCGACGGTCTGGTGGAGAGCCGCGACCGCCCGATCGACCTCGGCATGGCCAAGCTCCGCCACCACGCCGGCGTCCTGGCCCGCCGGCTGGAGGGGCGGAGCATCGACGAGTACTGCGACGAGCTGCTCGACCGCATCACACCCCGCGGTGACGACGTCGCCCTGCTCGCCCTGCGTCTGCCCGCCGCCGGCGTCGGCGCCCCCGGGGACACCGCACCGCCTCCACCGCCCCAGTCCGCGCACAGCGAGGCCACCCCGGACCGGGCCGCTCCCGGCTCCCGCCGCCAGCAGCCCGAGGTGCGGGACCCGACACACGTCGACCCGGACGAGTGGAGGGCGGACGAGTAGCGGGCAGAGGGGGGTGCGTGGGGACGCGTTCACGTGCCCGCCCTGCTCCCGTACTCGTCCGGCGGCGTGCTGCGTGCGGTGGCTGAGCGGGTGCGTTCGACTTCTGTGGGACGCGGCGGCTTCCGGAGGGTGCCGGGGCGTCCCTCCCACCCACCGGCCCGCCGCACGGCCGGGCCCCCGACCCACGGAGGGCGCATGCCCATCTGCACCACTCGCGACGGCGTCGACATCTTCTACAAGGACTGGGGCCGGGGCCGTCCGGTCGTGCTCATCCACGGCTGGCCGCTGAACGGCGACGCCTGGCAGGACCAGCTCAAGGCGGTGGCCGACGCCGGCTACCGCGGCATCGCCCACGACCGCCGCGGTCACGGCCGTTCCACGCCGGTCTACGACGGCTACGACTTCGACACCTTCGCCGACGACCTGCACGACCTGATCACCGCCCTCGACCTGCGCGACGTCACCCTCGTCGCACACTCCATGGGCGGCGGGGAACTGGCCCGCTACATCGGCCGGCACGGCACCGAGCGGGTCCGCTCCGTGGTCCTGCTCTCCGCGATCACGCCGTTGATGCTGCGGGGGCCGGACAACCCCGAGGGCGTTCCGCAGTCGGTGTTCGACGGTCTCAAGGCCGGCATCATCGCGGAACGCTCGCAGTTCTGGCAGGACACCGCGGTCGGCTTCTTCTCCGCCGACCGCGACGGCGGCCAGGTCACGCGGGGCAACAAGGACGCCTTCTGGTACATGGCGATGGCGCAGACCATCCAGGGCGGCGTCGACTGCGTGGACGCGTTCGGCACCACCGACTTCCACGAGGACCTGAAGAAGTTCGACGTCCCGACCCTCGTCGTCCACGGCGACGACGACCGGATCGTCCCCATCGACGCCACGGGCCGCAAGACCGCCCGGCTCGTGGAGGGCGCGGAGCTGAAGGTCTACGAGCGGGCCTCCCACGGCATCGCCATGGTGCCCGGCGACAAGGAGAGGTTCAACGCGGACCTCCTGACGTTCCTCGAGAGGTAACCCCGACACCCGGCCCTGACCCTCGACCCCGACCCCCGATCCCCGACCGGCCGCGCCTCGCTCACCCGAGCGGCGCGGCCGTCGTCGGTCATGGGCCGGACCCGCGTGGGTCGAGCCGCCGAAACGAGGCACGGAAACCGGTGGGCGCGCGCGGCGGCTCGCCCGTCCGAGGCACCCGAACGGGCGAGATCGGCACCTGCTCCAGTAAGTCCCGCGCTCCGGCCGCGCCCGGCCGGCCCCGGCCGACACGGTGGTCCACCGCCCCGGTCCGTCGGCGCCGACTGCCGTACCACCCAAGAAAGTTGACGGACCGAGGCGTCCGGTCGCACCCGCCGGCCATCGGACGGTGGACGGGGACCGCGAGGGCTCCCTCACCGGACGGTCCGTCACCCGGCTGAGCGCCTTGAGTGGTGCGAGACGGACGACTGGCTGACGGTAAATCACGTCGGGGCCGGGTCACCTCAGCTGACGAAGCACCAGCTGCCCGGTCGTGACGGAAGGAACCTCAGATGCGTTCTGCTCACATGCTCCTGACCACAGCGGCGGCCTCGGCCGTCCTCGTCCTCGGCGCACCCGGCGCCTACGCGGCGGTCGGAGGCGACTGGGACCACGACGACTCTTCCTACAGCAAGGAGCACGACAACGGAGGCAAGCACGAGAAGCCGCGTGGCGGAATGCACACGGGTGGCGGTGCGCTGACCGCGGTGAACGAGGGTGACTGGGAGGGCGGCTCCAAGCAGGGCTCGGAGACCCACAAGCAGGACGAGGGTGAGAAGTCCTGGGGCGGCGGTGAGCACGAGAAGCCGCGCGGCGGCATGCACACGGGTGGCGGTGCGCTGACCGCGGTGAACGAGGGTGACTGGGAGGGCGGCTCCAAGCAGGGCTCGGAGACCCACAAGCAGGACGAGGGTGAGAAGTCCTGGGGCGGCGGTGAGCACGAGAAGCCGCGCGGCGGCATGCACACCGGAGGCGGCGGGCTGGACGCGCCGACCACGACCGCGGGCGGACTGGCCGTCCTGGCCGTCGCCGGGACCGGTCTGTACGCCGTCCGACGCAGGAAGTCGGCTCACGGAACGGCCTGAGCCGTGCCGGGCGAGATAGCAGTCGGGCCGCCGCCCAGGCACCGCGTGGCGGCCCGGCTCGCTTCCCCCAACCCGTCCGCCCGTGACCCAGTGAGGTGGTCCTCGATGGCAGTCCCCCCTTCCCCCGCCGACGACGAGCCGGCGCCGACCGGGTCCCGCTCGGGCATGACGGTGCTGTTGGCCGTGGCCCTGCTGGTCCTGGCGGTGAGCCTGATCGGCGGCAACGACACCTCGGCCGACTCCTCCCGCCCGCCGCTCGCCGCGCAGCCCGGCGCGTCCGCCCCGTCGGCCCCGCCCGCCTCGGGCGAGCCGGAGACGGACCTGCCACGGTCGAAGCCGGTACGCCTGCGCATCCCGGAGATCTCCGTCGACGCGCCCTTCACCGACCTCGCCATCGGCGCGAACGGACAGCTCCAGGCCCCGCCCCCGGACGACACCAACCTCGTCGGCTGGTACGCCAAGGGCGCATCCCCCGGGGAGGAGGGCACCTCGATCATCGCCGGGCACGTGGACACCAAGACGTCGGCGGCCGTCTTCGCCCGCCTCGGCCAACTGGAGGAGGGCGACGTCTTCCACGTCGAGAGAGCCGACGGACGCAAGGCCTCCTTCGTGGTCGACGACGTGGAGACCTTCGACAAGGACGACTTCCCCAGCAAGCGCGTGTACGGCGACGGGGACCGGGCCGAGGTACGGCTCATCACCTGCGCGGGCGACTACGACCGCAAGGCCAAGGACTACACGGACAACCTGGTGGTCTTCGCACACCTCACCTGAGTCCCGCACGCGCCGCCCCGGCGCCGCCCGGTCACCCGCGCAGTGCATACGAGTCGCGCGCCCGCGGGGCCGGGCACAGGATCGAGGCACGCCGGCGTCGTATCACCGCGGCCGATGTTCAGTTCCGCCCCCGCGAAGGAGATGTGCGCAGGATGACCACCACATCCACCCCTGTTACCGAACCGCTGACGCGACAGGTGTCGCACCATGTCTCCCAGTCGGTGTTCGACGGCTCCAGACTCCGGGTCGTCCTGCTGGTGGAGGTCTACGACGGGGCCCAGCAGCAGTTCCTCGAGACGTACGAGCAGCTGCGCAGCCACGTCGAGTCCGTTCCCGGGCACCTCGGCGAGCAGCTGTGCCAGTCCATCGAGAACCCCTCCCAGTGGCTCATCACCAGCGAGTGGGAGAGTGCCCCGCCCTTCCTGAACTGGGTGAGCAGCGAAGAGCACGTGCGGATGGTGAAGCCGCTGCACAGCTGCGTCCGGGACACCAGGTCGCTGCGCTTCCACGTCGTCCGCGAGACGAGCCACCCGGCGGCGGGTGACGGGACCGCCCGGGGCGGACTCCAGACGTCGCCCCGGATCGGTGACGGAGTGATCCGGCACGCGCTCACCTTCACGGTGAAGCCGGGCAGCGAGGAAGCGGTCGGGAAGATCCTCGCCGACTACGCCTCGCCCGAGCCGCGGGTCGACGACACCACACGGCTGTGCCGTACCTCCCTGTTCCTGCACGGCAACCGGGTGGTGCGGGCCATCGAGGTGCGCGGCGACCTGCTCGCGGCCCTGCGGCACGTGGCCGAGCAGCCCGAGGTGCGGGCCGTCGAGGAGGCCATCAACCCGTATCTGGAGCAGGACCGGGACCTCGGCGACCCGGAGTCCGCCCGGGTGTTCTACACGCGGGCGGCGCTGCCCGCCGTCCACCATGTGACCGCGGGGCAGGAGGATCCGGCGGCGCGGCGGCACGCGTTGTCGTACCCGGCCCGGCCGGGCCGCGGCATGCGGCTGGCCCAACTGCTCGCCGACCGCGACGAGGCGGCGGCGGACGATCCGCGCAGCCCGGTCCTGTGCAGCACGATCTTCCAGCGCGACGACGTAGTGGTACGGCTGGTCGACGTACGAGGCGGTCTCGACGCCGGCGACCCGGCGCTTTCCCTCGGGCTCACGGACCCCGGACAGGTGGCCGAGCTGACGACACTCCTGGACGACCCCGCCGGTGGCGACGCCTCCGCGCCGACGGGCGGTGACCTCGCCCGCGCTCTCCGGGGCGCTCGCATGCGACTCGTCACCGACCGCCGCGCGCCGGACGCCTGATCCGCCCCGCTCACGGCACGCACACGTCGGCCGCCGGACCGCGCGCAGCGGTCCGGCGGCCGACGTGCCGCGTCTCCCGGTCAGCTCACTCGGGCACCGTGCAGTCGAACGCGTGCAGGTAGGGGTTGACCGGGCGGATGTCGTCGATGACGAGGCCCGCGTCGGTCAGCCGGCCGACCATGCTGTCGGTGGTGTGCTTCGCACCGCCCACGTTGAGGAGCAGCAGCAGGTCCATGGCGGTGCTGAACCGCATCGAGGGCGTGTCGTCGACGAGGTTCTCGATGACCACGACGCGCGCCCCGGGCCCGCCCGCCGCCATGACGTTGCGCAGGGCACGGGCGGTGCTGTCGTCGTCCCACTCCAGGATGTTCTTGATGATGTACACATCGGCCTGGACGGGGACGGCCACCCGGCAGTCGCCCGGCACGATCCGCACCCGGTCCGCGAGCGATCCGCCCTCGCGCAGCCGCGGGTCGGCGTTCTCCACCACCCGCGGCAGGTCGAGCAGGGTGCCGTGCATCGACGGGTACTTCTCCAGCAGGCTCGCCACCACGTGCCCCTGGCCGCCGCCGATGTCCGCGACCGACGTGCTCCCCGACAGGTCGAGGAGCGCCGCGACGTCCTGGGCCGACTGCCGGCTGGAGGTGGTCATGGCGCGGTTGAAGACCTCGGCCGACTCGGGAGCGTCCTCGTTGAGGTAGGTGAAGAACTCCTTGCCGTACAGGCCCTCGACGACGTTGTGGCCGGTGCGCACCGCCTCGTCGAGCTGGGGCCACGCGTCCCAGGTCCACGGCTCGGTGCACCACAGGGTGATGTAGCGCAGGCTGTGCGGGTCGTCCTCCCGCAGCAGCAGGGACATGTCGGTGTGCGTGAACGTCCCGTCCTTCCGCTCGGCGAAGACGCCGTAGCAGGTCAGGGCACGCAGCAGCCGGCGCAGCGGCCTGGGCTCGGTCTTCACCGAGGCCGCGAGGTCCTCCACGGCCATGGGGGTGTCGCCGAGCGCGTCGGCGACACCGAGCCGGGCGGCCGCGCGGAGGGCGGCGGCACATGCCGCCCCGAACGCGAGCTCCCTCAGCCGCATGGGCGGGGGAGGGGCAGTCTGTGCGGTCGTCATGTGCCGCTTTCCTTCCTGCTTCGGTCCACGGGTGGCTACGGCCGGCCGGTCAGCACAGTCCCGCGGGCTTGGAGGCCCCGCAGGTGTTGCCTTCGAAGGTGTTGGTCTTGGCGGTGTCCCCGGTCTCGGGGTGGACGAGGTCGGCGGGCGAGTTGTCGCGCAGCCTGTTGCCGTTGACCTCGTTGTCCGAGTTGCCGGTGCCCACCATGCTCTTGGCCAGGACGATGCCGCCCGACATCGACGACTTGCCGGCGTTGCCCTCGACCGTGTTGTCGGCGACCAGGACCTTCTCGACGCCGGTCAGCACGATGCCCGAACCCTGCAGCGCCTCCAGCCGGTCGGTCTTCGGGCAGGACTTGTTGTTGCGCACGACGTAGTTGTCGCGCACGACCAGGTCGCCGGCCTTGGGCTTGTTCTCGTCGCCGACGACGAACACGCCGGCGCAGTTGCCGCCGATGTAGTTGTCCGCGACGGCGAGGTTGCGCAGGCGCCGGACGGTGACGCCGATCCGGTTGCCCTCGACCCGGTTGTGCTCGACGACCGTGCCCTCGGTGTCCGCGGCGCCTTCCTCGGCCTTGATGGTGTTGGCGAGGAAGATGCCGGCGTCGCCGTTGTCGCGGGCGGTGTTGTCCCGGAAGGTGCCGTGGATCGACCGCTCCTGGGCGATGCCCCAGACGCCGTTCTTCACCGCCGTCACGTTCCGCACCGTGAGCCCGTCGGTGCCCATCGAGAACAGGCCGGTGCGCTTGAAGCCGGTCACCGTCAGGTTGGCGACGGTGACGCCCTTGACGTTCTCGTCCTTCGTCCCGATCACACAGATGCCGTTGCCGCCCTCGGCACAGGTGTTGTCGGTGGCCTTCTCCGTGCTCGGCTTGATGACCGCGCCGCGGCCCAGGCCGCGCAGGGTGAGCCCGGGCGTGCTCACCTTGACGCTCTCGTGGTACGTGCCGGGTGTGACGAGAACGGTGTCGCCGGGGTCGGCAGCGTCCACTGCCTTCTGGATCGATTCGCCGGGGTGGACCACGTGGGTCATGTGGCCGGCGGACGCCGGAGCCGCACCGAGCCCCGTTCCGATCATCGCTGCGGTGCACACCAGGTACACGACATGGCATTTCTTCATATTCAGCACGTTATGCCCGAAAGATTCTCGCACGGGAGGGATGAGCCATCCGACGGCGTGTCATGAACGGACGGTGAACCGGTGGTTCTTGGGCAGACGGCGTAAGTGATCTTCATGTCGGCCCCAGGGAGGAATGACCACCGTGACCGTGCCTGAACGCCGCATACGCCCGCGACGCCCGGGACGCCGCTTCGACCTCCGCGCGACGGCCATGCTCTTCGGGCTCGCCGCCGTCGGCCTGAGCGTCGTGGGATGGGTCGTGCGGATGGCGCTCGACGTCGCGGAGCGGCGCCCCGCCTGGGCCGTCGTCCTGGTGCTCGGGGGAGTGGTGGCAGGCATCGTCTGCTTGCGCAGGAGAGCCGGGTTCTCCCCGAGGAGAGTGGCGCGCCGGGCCACGGGCGCCCTGGAGGAGGCCACGGCCACGGCCCTGGACGCACTGGAGACGCCGACGGCCGCGCCGGCACAGGAGGCGCACGGCGTCGAGGAGTCCGCGACGGAGGCGGTCGCCGACCACGAGCGGCTCAGCCCCGACGAGTTCGAGCAGGCGATAGCCGATCTGTGCGTACGGGACGGCTGCGCCGAGGTGGAGGTCGTGGGCGGAGCGGGCGACCTCGGCGCGGATGTCGTGGCGATGGCTCCCGACGGCCGCCGCGTCGTCATCCAGTGCAAGCGCTACGACGACGAGAACAAGGTCGGCTCCCAGGACCTCCAGCGCTTCGGCGGTACCTGCTTCACCGTCCACGAGGCCGACGTCGCGGTCGTCGTCACCAGCAGCGACTTCACTGCTCCGGCCGCCGAGTACGCCGAACAGTGCGGAATACTCTGCGTGAACGAGAACCAACTGCGTGACTGGAGCGAGGGGCTGGGGCCGCCGCCGTGGGCTCCGAGCGACCTCGTGGAGGAAGAGGCGGAACCCGCGGACCGGTACTCCCGGTGACCTGCCGTGTCCTGCCCGCCCCGCCGTCGGCCCGGGAAGGGCGGATCTTTCGCCGTCCAGTGGCAACCTTGTCATCATGGGCAAGACCGCGCTGATCGTCATCGACATGATCAACACCTACGATCACGAGGACGCCGACTCGCTGATTCCCGCCGTGGAGTCCGTGCTCCCGGCGCAGACCGGCCTGCTGCAGCGGGCGCGGCGGCAGGGCGTCCCCGTGATCTACGTCAACGACAACTTCGGGGAGTGGCGTTCGCACCACGGTGAGATCGTCGACAAGGCCCTCTCGGGACCGCACGCCCGCCTCGTCGAGCCGCTGCGTCCCGACGACGCCTCCCTCTTCGTGGTCAAGGCACGCCACTCGATCTTCTACGAGACGCCGTTGACGTATCTGCTCCACCAACAGGGGATCGACCGGCTGGTGCTGTGCGGACAGGTGACCGAACAGTGCGTGCTCTACTCGGCGCTCGACGCCCACATCCGCCACTTGCAGGTCATCGTTCCGCGCGACGCGGTCGCCCACATCCACGCCGACCTCGCGGACGCCGCGCTGCGCATGATGCAGCGGAACATGGGCGCCCGGCTGTGCGACAGCGGCGAGTTGTGGACGTGAGGCGATCCGCTGACGCGGGCCCCCGCCGGTCCCGGCCCGTCAGTTCCGGAGGCTGCGCGCGGGCAGGATGACCTGCGCGGCCGACGTGAGCGTGTCCTCGTCGTTCGCGAAGGCGGCGACCGCCTCGCCGTCGCCGGGCTCCCCGTCGGACCAGGGGCGCGTGGCGAAGATCAGGCAGGCGTACCCGCGCTTGTCCACCGCCGTACGCCACTCGGGCGTGGGGACGAACTGGGCGTTGACACCCGGCATGGTGAGTGCCGCCGCGCCCGGTACGACCAGCAGGCTGACCGGCAGGTTCGGCAGGCGTGTCGCGTCGAGGACACCGTCGCCCACGGAGAGTCCGGAGTGTCGCAGCAGCCGTTCGACGGCCGCCCGGGACGCCTCCGGGCCGCCCTCCCCGTCGCCGAGCGAGCAGGCGAGGAGGAAGGGGACGTCGCCGTCGGGGGTCTCACGGCTCCAGGACATGATGACGAGCGTGCCGAGGTCGGCGGTTCGCAGGGGGCGCGTGTCAGTTGAGATCGAGGTCACCGCGAAACCGTAAGGGCGCGCCGGGACGTCCCCGCCCGGCTCTCACTCGACTGGCGGACGTCGTCCCGTTTCTTCACACGAACGAGGGGTGCGCGCGCTCAGTGCCGCGACAGCCGGCTGCGGATGTCGTCGAAATGCCGGTGCATGAACCCCGCCTCCAGCGACATGGTGCCGATGTAGGTCCCGAAGCCGCTCCTGATCTCGACGATGTGCAGCGCCTGGAGGGACTGAGATCCTACGTCCCCATGCCCCGGGTGACAGGCGAGGTGCTGCCCGCCACCGCCCGGGGCGGAAACAGCACGACCTGGAGTACCGCATGCCCTTCCCCGCGCCGCTGCGAGGCGTCGTCCCCCCGCTCGTCACCCCCCTCACCCCGGCAGGGGAGGTGGACACCGCCTCGGTGCGCCGGCTCACCGAGCACCTGATCTCGGCCGGTGTGCACGGCCTGTTCCTGCTGGGGTCCAGCGGTGAGGCCGCCTACCTCACGGACGCCCAGCGGCTGACCGCCCTCGAGGCAGCCGTGGACACCGCGGCCGGCCGCGTCCCCGTATTGGCCGGGATCATCGACATGACCACCGCCCGGGTACTGGACCGGGCGGCCGACGCCGTACGGGTGGGCGCCGACGCGCTCGTGGCCACGGCGCCCTTCTACACCCGAACGCACCCCGTCGAGATCGCGGACCATTTCCGGCGGATCCGCGCGGGCGCCGACCTGCCGCTGTTCGCCTACGACATCCCGGTCGCCGTGCACACCAAGCTGCCCCGCGACGTGGTGCTCGGCCTGGCCGGCGACGGCACCCTCGCCGGGCTCAAGGACTCCAGCGGCGACGAGGGCTCCCTGCGCCGCCTCCTGGTCGAACTGCGCCGGCGCGCACCCCACTTCTCGGTGCTCACCGGCTCCGAACTCACCGTCGACTGCGCGCTGCTCGCGGGGGCCGACGGGGTGGTGCCCGGCCTGGGCAACGTCGACGCCCACGGCTACGTACGGCTCTACGAGGCCGCCCGCGCCGGCGACTGGGCCGCCGCCAGGGCCGAACAGGACCGGCTCGCCCTCCTGTTCGGCCTCACCGAGGCGGGCGATCCGGCCCTGATGGGCCCCAGCTCCGCCGCGCTGGGCGCCTTCAAGGCCGCCGCCCACCTGCTCGGCCACATCGACTGCGCGGCCACCGCGGCACCGCAGGTACCGCTCGACGAGACGGCCCTGGCCCGGATCCGCGGCCGACTGGCCGAGGCCGGCCTCCTGTGACACCGGGGGCACGGGCGACCGGCCCGCCCCCCCCGGCCCCGCCCCGCCGGCCCTGACGCGCGTCCCCCCCACCCGCATTGGATCCGTCATGTCATCTGCGCGCACCAACCCGACCGCCCTGCCCTGGTACCGCGAGATCTCCAGGGAGAAGTGGAAGTCGTTCTTCGCCGCCTGGATCGGTTACCTCCTCGACGGCTTCGACTTCGTCCTGATCACTCTCGTGCTGACCGAGATCGCCGACGACTTCGGACTGTCGACCGTCGAGTCCGCGAGCCTGGTCTCCGGGGCCTTCATCACCCGCTGGCTCGGCGGCGCCGTGCTCGGCGCGCTCGGCGACCGCTTCGGCCGCAAGAGCGCCATGGTGGCCAGCATCCTGCTGTACTCGATCGGTACCTTCGCCTGCGGCTTCGCCTGGGACTACACCAGCCTGTTCGCCGCCCGACTGCTGATCGGCATGGGCATGGCCGGCGAGTACAGCGCCAGCGCCACCTACGTCCTGGAGAGCTGGCCCGCCCGGCTGCGCAACCGCGCCTCGGGTTTCCTCATCTCCGGCTTCTCGCTGGGCGGCGTCCTGGCGGCCGAGGTCTACGAGCACGTGGTGCCGGGACACGGCTGGCGCTGGCTGTTCTACATCGGCCTGTTCCCCGTGGTCGTCGCGCTCTGGGTGCGGCGCGCGCTGCCCGAGGCCGACGACTGGGAGGCGCGGGTGGGGGCCACCGGTGAACGGCCGAACCCCTTCCGGCCGCTGTTCGCGGGCCCGCGCCGGGCCACGGTCAACACGGTCCTCGCCGTCGTCGCCACCGGATCGCTCTTCGCGGTGTTCACCCCGCTCGGCGCGGGGGCGGTGCCCGTCCTCTCGGTCGTCGCGGCGGCCTGTCTGACCGCGTTCGCCGTGCAATTGGGCGGACGCAGGCGGTGGCTGCTGTTCGTCGCGCTCTGCGTCACCGTCTTCTGCGCCTTCCTCTACAGCTGGCCGGTCCAGGCCCTGCTGCCCACGTACCTCAAGACCGAGCTCGGCTTCACCCCCGCGCAGGTCAGCGACGCGCTCTACTACGCCGGGTTCGGCACGATGGCGGGCTGCGTCGTCACCGGCTTCCTCGGTGACCGGTTCGGCACCCGCCGGGCCTACGCCTGCACCCTGCTGATCGGCATCGCCTTCGTCTTCCCCGTCTTCGCGATCCGGGACAGCCAGGTCGGGCTTGGCATCCTGCTCTTCCTCATGCTCGCCTGTACGCAGGGCATCTCGGGGCTGCTGCCCAAGTTCATCGCCGGGCACTTCCCGACCGAGACCCGGGCGGCCTCCCTGGGCTTCACCTACAACGTCGGAGCGCTGGGCGGCGCCGTCGCCCCGGTGCTCGGGGCCAAGCTGGCGTCGGCCATGTCCCTGGGGCAGTCGCTCGCGGTGCTGACGTTCTCGCTGACACTCGTCGTGATCCTGCTGATCGGCTTCGACGTCCCCAGCCGCCTCAACCGCCTCGTCGACCCGGAGGCGGTCCCGGACTACCTCGCCTCCGAGGCGGTGGTGGACAGCCCGCCTGCCATTCGGTCGGCGACGCCGGGCGGGTAGGGGGCGAGGGGTCGGCGAGGACGGTGGACCGTGTGCTCCGACCGGCGTAAGGAGGCGGTGGTCGGCGCGCACCCTCACCGTCACGTGGTGTAACAGTTTCTGTATGATCTGTAGACGAAATGCTCATAAGAGCGGCGTGCGCAGTTCGCGGGGTCGCAGGATCCGGACCGCGGTGGTGGTCCTGTTCGCCGCGACCGCACTGGGCACGCCCACCGCAGCGGCGGCCACGCCGTCGGTCCCCCTGCGTACCGACTGGGACGCCATCGCCGCCTGCGAGTCCGGCGGCAACTGGAAGGCCAACACCGGCAACGGCTACTACGGCGGCCTGCAGTTCGCGCGGTCGAGCTGGATCGCGGCCGGCGGCCTCAAGTACGCCCCGCGCGCCGATCTCGCCACCCGCGGGGAGCAGATCGCGGTGGCCGAACGCCTCGCCCGTCTTCAGGGAATGTCGGCCTGGGGCTGCGCCTGACGTTCCCGCCCGGCGGACCCGGGCAGAAGTAGTCATGTGAGCCGCCCGTCCGCACCAGGGTGAAGGAGGGCTCGGCAGCCATGGGACTTCTCCCCGGGAACAGCCGTCCCGCCCCGCGCGCACGGCTCGGCGACATGATCTTCTCCAGGGTGGCGGGGCCGGAGGGGCCCGGAAACCGTGCCCGCATCCACGACACACCGGGTCCACGCTGGTTCGGTCCCGAGCGGCCGATCAGACGGGTGCACGGGGACGCCTCGATGTTCATCGGGGGCCTGACCGCCCTGCTGCTCCAGTCCCTCCACCCCCTGGCCATGGCGGCCGTCGCCGCGCACTCCGGGTTCCGCGGCGACCCCTGGGGCCGGCTGCAGCGGACCAGCACCTTCCTGGCCGTCACCACCTATGGACCGGCCGACAGCGCACAGGAGGCGTGCGAGCGGGTACGGGCCGTGCACGACAGCGTGCGCGGCACCACCTCCGAGGGGCAGGCCTACGCCGCCGCGGATCCGCACCTGCTGTGCTGGGTGCACGTCGCCGAGGTCGACAGCTTCCTGCGCGCCCACCAGCGCTACGGCGCCCGGCCCCTCGACGACGACGAGTGCGACGCGTACGTGGCCGACGCGGCGCGCATCGCCACCGCGCTCGGCGTCCCCGACCCGCCCGTGGACCGCGCCGGACTCACGGAGCGACTGGCCGCCTACCGCGGCGAACTGCGCGCGACCGGCGAGGCGCGCAGCACCGCGCGGTTCCTGCTGCTCAATCCGCCCGTGCCGCTGCTCGCGCGCCTCCCGTACGCGGTCATCGCCGCCAACGCGGTCTCGCTCCTGCCGGGCTGGGCCTCGCGCGCCCTGTGGCTGCCCCGCGTCCCTCCGGCCGAGGGTGTGTGCGTACGCCCGCTCGGCGTGGCCGTGACCGCCGGAATCCGCTGGGCGCTCACTCCGCCCCGCGACGCCGCGTAGTCCCGGGCCGGCTTCCCGGGCTCCCCGGTCGTCACCGACGGGACCGTCAGTCTCCCGGCCCGGGATCCGGCCGCACCGGCGTACGGATGCCGGCTCGGGCCGCCTCCAGCTGCGCGGCGAACGCGATGCCGAGGAAGAGCGCCACGGCGGTGAGGTTCGCCCACAGCAGCAGCGCGATGAAGGCGGTCAGCGGACCGTAGACGGCACCGAAGGCGCCGCTGTGCCCGACGTACAGCGCGAGCAGCCAGGTCGCCGAGATCCACAGCACGAGGTGGACCGCAGAGCCGAAGGCCAGCCAGGTGTAGCCGGGCTGGTCGCGGCGGGGCGACCAGCGCAGGATCACCGCCGAGGCGACCCAGGCCAGCAGCAGTCCCGCCGGCAACTCCAGCACGCTCCACCACCCGGTGCCGCCGTCCCGGTCGCCGACGGAGCGGGCCACGGCGTCCCCGACGGCCTCACCGGCGACGAGCACGAGGAACCCCAGCACCATGGGCAGGCCGGCGGTGAGCGCGAGCACCAGCGCCCTCGCGTACTTGCGGTGGACGGGGCGGTCGCGCTCGATGCCGTAGATGCGGTTGGCGCCGCGCTCGATCTGGCCCATGGCCGAAGCGAGGTTCAGTACGGCGAACGCCAGTCCCAGCCACAGTGCGAGCGTGCTCCACGCGTCACTGTCGGCACTGCGTCGGGTGCCCTCGAACGCCTTCTCCACGACGTCGGCGCTGGCGCCCGGCACGATCCGGCCGAGGGTGAGCTCGATGACCCGTCCCACACCCTCGGTGTGGACCGACGTGGCGAGGCCGACGAGCACGATGGTGAACGGGACCAGGCCGAGCACCACCTGGAAGGCGAGGGCCCGCGCGTTGGTGAAACCGTCCGCGTAACGGAACCGGGCGAAGGAGTCGGTCAGCAGCCGCAGGCCGCCGTACCGGCGCAGGGCGGTCAGGGCTTCGTCGCCGGAGAGTTCGTCTCCGAGCATGTCCCGGGTCTGCGGGACGTGAACGGCGGTTCCCACGGTGCGGCTGCTCCTCGTGTCGGGGCGGGACGGGCGAGGCGGAGGTCCTCCACCCGTGCGCATGCCCCGTGAACGAGCCGGCAGCGCGCACGGGACGACCTCGCACCCCGACGGCGTCGCCGTGTTGACCGGGGTCACCCGTGGGCGCGCACTCGTGCCCTCCACCCCCGCCTCCCGTTTCCGCCGGCCGGCGGACGGGCAGTCCCCGGCGGGGGAGCCGAGGGGCGGCCCCGGACGTTCGGTGAGCCGATACGTCCGGGGCCGCCCCTCGCACGGCTCCGAACGACACTCCCTAGGCGTGGCTTCGGCGCCCCGAGTAGGCCGACCAGCGCCCGTCGCGCCGGGACACCGTGATGTCGCGGCCGAAGCAGGCGGTCAGGAGGGAGTCGGTCAGGACACCGTCCACGGCCCCCTGGGACAGGACCCGGCCCTCGCGCAGCAGCAGGCCGTGGCTGACGGCCGGGAACAGCTCCTCCAGATGGTGGGTGACCGTCACGGTGGCCAGTCGCCGGCGCCCCTCGGCCAGTTGGTGCATGGCCTCGACGAGATCCTCGCGGGACGGCAGGTCCAGGGCGTTGAACGGCTCGTCCAGGAGCAGCAGGGCCGGGTCGGCCATCAGCGCCCTGGCGATGAGGACGCGCGCCCGCTGCCCGCCCGAGCAGACACCGTACGGCCGGTCGGTCAGTTCCTTGATGCCGAGTTCGGTGAGGAGGTCGTGGGCCCGGAGCCGGACCTCGTCGTCGTACGTCCGCCACAGGGGCTGCACGGTGCCGCTGTGGCCGGTGAGTACGACGGCGTGGGCGGTGAGGTCCTGCGGCACCCGCTGGGCGGAGCTGACATGGCCGATGCGTGCCCGGAGCTCACGGACGTCCACCCGACCGAGCCGGCTGCCGAGGACCTCGACGGTGCCGGTCGTGGGGTGCATGAGCGCGCCGAGCAGCCGCAGCAGGGTGGTCTTGCCGGCGCCGTTGGCTCCCAGCAGGGCCCAGTGCTCTCCCGGCCGGACCGTCCAGTCGACCCCGTCGAGGATCAGGTGGTCCGTCGTGTGGCGGCGGACGCTGACGTCCTGGAGCCGCAGGACGGCGGCCTCGTACTCGTCCACCGTTGACTCGACTGTCTGCCCGGCCATAGCGGAACTCCTTCGCGCGGGACGCCGATCGTTCACGGGGAACGGTAGATGCATCCACCACGCGCCTGCCGGGCCGTCCGGTTCCTGGACGGCCCGGTCCGCTCCACGCCGGAGACGGGTCAGGGTCAGACGCCCGCCACCGACTGGATCCACGAGCGGTAGGCGGTCACGTTCGTGTACGCGGTGGTGGTCTGCCGGTCGCTGGTCGAGGCGACTCCCACCTGGACGCCGCCGGCCATCATCGGGCCGCCGGAGTCGCCGCCCGCGGTGATGCCGTCACCGGGGCGGGCGCAGATCGCCTGGCCGTAGTAGGCGTCGTAGCAGCCGCGGGTGACGGTCAGGTTGGCGACCTTCAGGTACCGGGACTGGCAGTTGATCTCCGAGCCGCACCGGGAGGTGGCGCCCCAGCCGTAGACCTGCACGCCCTGGCCGACCCGCACCGTGCCCGGCTGCCCGAGCTGTGCGTAGGAGGCGGACACCGAGCGGTCGAGCCGGACCAGCGCGAGGTCCGACGAGGAGTGGGTGACGGTCTGGACGCCGTTCGCCACGGTGCCGCCGGAGCTCTGGTCGAGGCTGCCGATGCGGAAGGAGAGGTTTCCGCCGCTCACGCAGTGCTTGGCGGTCAGGATCCAGGTGGGGGAGATGATGGTCGATGAGCACGTCTGGGTTCCGTTGGAGAACAGCCGGGCCGCCCAGGGGGCGTTCTGCGCGTAGCCGCCGCCGATGATCGGCTGGGGGCCGCCGTCACCGGGCCGGGGCTCCGCCGCGGAGGCGCTGGGTGCGAGCGCGAGGGCGGACAGCAGGGCTGCCATGAGAGCGGCCGCCAAGGTGGGGACGAGTCTGGATATGCGCAAGGCTCCTCGATTCCGACGACACGCGTGGGGGCGCGTGTTGATGTGTGGGGGCGCCGCTCAGCATGTCGGGCGCGGATCCGCGGCCACCAATCCCGACTGGTCATAACGCGCCGTTATGGCGGGCCCGGGCCGGCCGGCGGAGCCTGCCGGCCGGCCCGGTGAGTCGGTTCAGCCGGCGGGCGAGGCCGGTGCGTCCCTTCTGTCGCGCACGGTCATCAGCAGGGTCCGGGGCCGTACGGTGGCCGCGGCGACGGGCCGCACCGTCCGACCGGGAGCCGGTTCCAGCCGCACCCGCCGGGTGATCGTGGCGATGGCGGTGACGAGTTCGGTGAGGGCGAACCGGTCACCGATGCACTTGTGCTTGCCCGCGCCGAAGGGCAGGAACGCGTGCGTGGGCCGGGGCTGGTCGCTGTCCAGCCAGCGGTCGGGGTCGAACCTCAGCGGATCCGGGAAGAGTCCGGGGTCGCGGTGGAGTGCGTGCTGGCAGTAGGCGAGTTCGGTCCCGGCGGGCACGGTCCACGGGCCGAGCCGGGTCTCGGCGACGGTGCGGCGGGTGACGAGCCACCCGGTGTGGTGCAGCCGCAGGGTCTCGTCGACGACCCTCTTCAGGTACGGCAGCCGGCCCAGGTCGTCGAAGGTGACCGGCCGGTCGCCGAGCACCTCGTCGAGTTCGTCCAGCACCCGCGCCTCCACACCGGGGTTCCGGGCGAGCTCGTACAGCACCCAGGACAGCACCGAGGCGGTGGTCTCGGTGCCGGCCACGGCCAGGGTGAGGATCTCGGAGGAGATCTGGTGGCCGGTCAGCGGTCGGCCGGTCTCCTCGTCGGTGGTGCGCAGGAGCAGGGAGAGCATGTCGCCGGTGTCGTGGCCGGAGGCCTGGAGGTCGGTGACGGCCCGGTCGATGGTGGCCCGTACGGCGTCGCGTGCCGCGGTGAAGCGGCGGTTGACGGGCAGCGGCAGGCGCTCGATCCAGTCGGGCAGCATGACCCGGGCGCCGACGCCGTTCATCACCACCGAGAGGTCCGCGCGCAGCCGACGGAACGTGGTGTCGTCGAGGCTGCCGGAGAAGACGGTCTTGGCCAGCATGTTCAGGCTGAGCCCGACCATGGCCTCGCGCACGTCGAGTACGCGGCCCGGGGCCCAGCCGGCGACGGCGGCCTCGGTCTCGCCGCGCATGGTGTCGACGTAGCGGGCGATCTCGTCGCGGGCGAAGGCCGGTTGGAGCTGGCGTCGTCTGCGGACGTGGGCCTGGCCGGCCGCGGTGACGACGGAGTCGCCCAGCAACTGGCCCATCTTCTCGAAGAACCGCCCCTTGTCGAGGCTGGGTCCGAGGTCGGTCAGCATGGTGCGGATGAGGTCGGGGTCCTGGACGACCAGTGTGCGGGTGCCGGGCTGGAGGGTTATCTCGACGAGCGGTCCGTAGGAGGCGCGCAGTGAGGCGATGAAGCCGAGGTTGTCGCGCAGGAGCTGTATCGCGTGACCCAGAAGCGGCAGCGAGCCCGCTGCTCTGGGTATGGGGGGAGGCGCTACGAGCGTCACGAGGGTGCGTCCCTTCGAGTCGATCTTGGGCGCCTCCATGGCTTCCCTGATCACCGCCCGGAACAATCCGCGCGAGGGCGTGGTGTTCGCCACGGCCCGTCAGGCGCCGTCAGGGTGTGGGCGGGCGAGCGGTGGGGCACATTCCACTTCCGGTCGCCTTTCAACCCACGTACCCACGTACTCACGTACCCGAGTACGCCGCGGGCCCGCTGCCGGGTCAGCGGAGCAGCAGCTGCACGAGGGCGACGGTGCCGACCGCCACGACCAGTATCCGCAGGACCAGCGGGCTGAAGCGGCGGCCCACCTTGGCTCCGAGGTAACCGCCGAGGGCGGAGCCGACCGCGATGAGCGCGACGGCCGTCCAGTCGAAGTCCGCGGCGAAGAGGAAGAAGAGCGCGGCGACGGTGTTGACGATGGCGGCCAGCACGTTCTTGGCGGCGTTGAGGCGCTGCAGGGAGTCGTCGAGGAACATGCCCATCAGGGACAGGTAGATGATCCCCTGCGCGGCCGTGAAGTAGCCGCCGTAGACGCTGGCGAGAGTCAGGCCGGTGAACAGCAGTGGGCCGCCGTCACGGCGGGGGGAGTTGCCGGTGCGTTCGCGGCGGCGTTGCACCAGCCTGCCGATCCGGGGCTGGAGTGCCACCAGCACCAGGGCCAGACCCACCAGGACCGGCACGATCGTCTCGAACGCGTCGGCCGGCAGCGCCAGCAGCAGCGTGGCGCCGGCGAGGCCGCCGATGAGCGCGCCGACGCCCAGTTTCAGGATGCGCCGGCGCTGGCCGCGAAGCTCCTTCCGGTAGCCGATCGCCCCGCTGATGGAGCCGGGGATGAGGCCGAGCGCGTTGGAGACCGTGGCGGTGACGGGGGACAGCCCCGTCGCCAGCAGTACGGGAAAGGTGATCAGGGTTCCGGAGCCGACGACGCTGTTGATCGCCCCGGCCCCGACGCCCGCCGTGAACACGGCGGCCATGGCCTCCGGCGTCACCCCGTGCCGCCCCGCGCCGCCCACGGACCCGGCCGGAAGGTGTCTTGTGCATCTTTCACGGGGCCGACTGTACCCACCGCCCGAGTCGATCCAGATGCCGGTCCCAACCGGTCCTGGTTGAACACTTCTTGACGTAAATTCACCTGATCACGCGGTGATACGATCACCGCGTTTGCGGAGCGGGCGGATGGGTGAAATGCCGCATCCCCGACTTCAGGGACAGCCCGGACGGCAACCCCGGTGCGGGCAGTCCACCGGGCCGCCCGCGTAGACGGGAATCCAGCAAGCCGGCCTTCAGTCGCCTGAAGAGAGTCTTATGACGGAATACACAGGGAACCCATTGCTCTGGGTCCTTCTCGTCGCCCTCGTCGCCGCCGCTGCGCTCATCAGCCGCCAGCGCAGGGCGGCACGAGCTCTGCGGCAGCAGGTCCAAGGGCTCAGGGATCATTACACGGAGCTGGAGAACGATTACGGGAAGTCCGTGCGGGCGGCTCAGGAGCGGGCCGAGGACGAGACGAAGACCGTGCTGAAATCGGCCATGCGGACCCTGCAGGGCCTCGCCGCCGAACAGCAACTGGTGCTCTCCCGGCTGCAGAGCAAGTACGGCGACTCGGCGCTCCTGCAGGACCTGCTGGAGATCGACCACACCAACTCGCAGTTCGGCCGGCGCGCCCAGTCCATCGCGGTCCTGTGCGACGGCTGGCTCGGTGGCCGGCGTGACACCGCCTCGGTGTACGACGTGGTGCGCAGCGCCCAGGGCCGGATCCGGCACTTCCGCCGGGTGGAGATCCTCTCCCAGGTCGACTTCGGCATCACCAGCCGCGCCGTCGAACCCGTCGCCCTGGCCCTCGCCGAGCTGTTCGACAACGCCACCAGCTACTCCAGCCCGGACACCGTCGTCGAGATCAACATCCGGACCGTGCCCAAGGGCATCTGCGTCGTCGTCGACGACGCCGGTGTCGGCATGAGCGACGAGGAGCGTGCCCGCGCCGACAAGCTGCTCGCCACCGAGCGGGCCTCGGGGGTGGCGGGGCTCGGCAACCCGCCACAGTTCGGCTTCGCGGTCATCGGCCTGCTGTGCGAGCGTTTCGGCTTCGAGGTGTCGGTGGACTCCTCCTCCCCCTACGGAGGTGTACGCGCGGTGGTCCTGTTGCCGCACGAACTGCTCACCGCCATGCCGGAGAAGAGGGCGCCCGCCCCCGCCGCCCGCGGTACGGCCCGGCCGGGCCCGGACGGTGGACCGGAGACGGCGCTCACCTCGTCCCAGACCGATGACGGTCTGCCCCGGCGGCGCCGCAAGCGCCCGATGGCCATCGTGCCCGGCAGCTCCTCCGGCCCGCGCCAAGCGGGCCGCTCCGACTCCGAGCAGGCGCAGATCATGGGTGCCTTCCAGCGGGGCACGCAGACCGGCCGCGTCACCCGGCCCGAGGACACGGACCGGACGAGCAGAACACCTGGTGCAAGCAGAGAAGGACATGAGGACTCGTGAACGACGATCTGTCATGGATGCTCGACAGCGCCCTGGAGATTCCCGGGGCCCTGCACGCGGTCCTGATCTCCGCCGACGGCCTGCTGATGGCCCGGACGCAGGACTTCGACAAGGACGACGCGGACCGGGTCGCCGCCGCGATGAGCGGTGTCCAGTCACTCAGCCGCACCCTCGCCTTCTTCTGTGAGGACCCGCACCAGGCGTGGCGGCAGACCCTGGTCGAGTTCGACGGCGGCTGGGTGTTCCTGATCTCCGCCGGCGAGGGCGCCTACCTCGGCGTCTCCGCCTCCCCGGAGGTCGACATGGCGGACATCACCTTCCGGATGCAGCAGCTCGTCGCCCAGCTCGGCAAGCGGCTGACGACACCGCCGCGCGAGAACCTCGGCACCCGCTCATGACCGGCCGCGACGGCTGGGAGCCGGAGGCCGCCGAATTAGTACGGCCGTACGTCATCACCAAGGGGCGCGGCCTGCCCGACGAGGACGACCTTTCCCTCATCACCCTGGTCACCGCCTCGGCCGAGGACGCGCGGCGGCCGACCCGGCTGTCCCCCGAGGAGCAGAGCCTGCTGGAACTCTGCTCGGCCGGCTATCTCTCGGTCGCCGAGATCGCCGGACACACCCATTTCCCGCTGGGCGTGGTGCGGATCCTGCTGGCATCCCTCATGGAAGGCGGCTACGTCATGACCCGCCCGCCGGTGGCCCCCGCGCGCCTGGCCGACAGGGAGATCCTGGAGGAGGTGCTCAATGGGCTCCGCGCCAAGTTTGGGTGAACAGGACTACGTACGCGGCGGGGCGACCCAGACCGCGGTGAAGATCCTCGTCGTCGGACACTTCGCGGTGGGCAAGACCACCCTCATCGGCTCCATCTCCGAGATCGAGCCGCTCTCCACCGAGGAGACGATGACGCAGGCCGCCGAGGCGGTCGACGACCTCAAGGGGGTCCAGGGCAAGACCACCACCACGGTCGCCATGGACTTCGGCCGCCTCACCATCAGCGACCGCGTCGTGCTCTACCTGTTCGGCACGCCCGGCCAGCAGCGCTTCGTGCAGATGTGGGAGGACATGGCCCGCGGCGCGCTCGGCGCCCTGGTGCTGGTCGACCCCGAGCGGCTGGCCGACTCCTTCCCCGTGATCGACCTCATCGAGCACTACGGACTCGAGTACGCCATCGCGGTCAACCACTTCGACGGGGCGCCGCTGCGCGACGAGCGGGCGCTGCGCGAGGCCCTGGACCTGCTCGACGACACCCCCGTCGTCACCTGCGACGCCCGCGACGAGAAGTCCTCGGCCGCCGCACTGACCACCCTCGTCCGCTACTTGCTGGACCGCACCCGCTAGGAGCTGGGAGCAGACATGAACGCCCACGACACCGCCCCGGTGCCGCCGCCCGGGTGCCCGGCCCACGGCTCCGGCGCCCGGGTGCCGCTGCACGGGACGGAGTTCGCCGCCGACCCCCAGGCTTACTACGAGTACCTGCGCCACTACGGGGCCGCCGCGCCCGTCGAGCTGGCCCCCGGGGTCGAGGCGACGCTGGTCACCGACTACGCGGCGGCGCTCCAGCTGCTGCAGGACTCCGGTTCCTTCCGCAAGGACGCGCGTCGCTGGCGGGCCTTCAACGAGGGCAAGGTGGGCCCGGACAGCCCCGTCGCGCCGCTGCTCGCCTACCGGCCCAACTGCATGTTCGCCGACGGCGCCGACCACCTGCGGCTGCGCCAGGCGGTCACCGACAGCATGGCGAAGGTGGACACCCGTCGGCTGAGCCGGAGCACCGAGCAGATCTCCGGCTACCTCATCGCCCAGTTCCGCGGCCGCGGCTCGGCCGACCTGCTCGGCGACTACGCCAAGCAGCTGCCGCTGTTCGTGTTCAACGAACTCTTCGGCTGCCCCGCCGACATCGGCGACCGGGTGCTGTTCGGCATCTCCGGCATGTTCGACGGCGTCAACGCCGACAAGGCCACCGCGGTGCTCTTCCAGGCGGTGGGGGAGCTGGTCGCGCTCAAGCGGAGCAAGCCCGGTGACGACGTCACCTCCTGGCTGATGCAGCACGAGGCCGGGCTGACCGACGAGGAGATGGTCCACCAGCTCGCGCTGCTGCTCGGTGCGGGCGCCGAGCCGCTGCGCAACCTCATCGGCAACACCCTGCACCGGCTCCTGACCCACGAGCGGTACGCCCGAGAGGGCGGCCTGATCGACGAGGCCCTCGACGACACGCTGTGGGAGAACCCCCCGATGTCGAACTACGCGCCGCACTACCCGGCCGCCGACACGGAACTCGCCGGACAGCGACTGCAGGCGGGCGACCTGGTCCTGGTCAGCTTCGCCGCGGCCAACACCGGCCCCGCACTCAGGGCGTCGCGCCAGGCCGGCAGCAACCGCGCGCACCTGGCCTGGAGCGCCGGCCCGCACGCCTGCCCGTCCAAGGAGCCGGCCCGGCACATCACGGTCACCGCCATCGAGCACCTGTTCAACGAACTGCCCGATGTCGAACTCGCCGTCCCCGAGGACAGCCTGACGTGGCGTCCGGGTCCCTTCAACCGGGCCCTGGCCACCCTCCCGGCCCGCTTCACCCCGGTGCGGTCCGGGCGGCGCGGCGACCCGCAGCCGGGCTCCGGGGCGGCCGAGCCGGACAAGGCGGCGGGTCCGGCCCGGCCGGCCGAACGCAGCGGCATGTGGAGCCAGTTCCTCAACTGGCTCACACGGTGACATGCGCAACACCCTCCCAACCTGCCCCTCCCGCATGAAGGTTCAACGGCACGGGTAGTGAGCAACGCGGCATTCAAGTTGCTTACGAGTAAAAGGAGGTGTCGTGGACCACATATCCACGAACGCCGCTTTCCCGCCGCCGAACCCCCCGATACCCGCCTCCCCAGGCGGGTATCTCGCTGTGCGGCCCCGGCCGGGGACGGGCCGGTGACCGCCGCACCGACGGACACGGGCCTGCGGGGCACACAGACGCTCGGCGCCTTCACCGGCGGCCAGTTGCGAAGACTCGGCGCGGTCGCCGGCCTGTCCGAGGCCGACGTCGATACGTACGCCCGTGTCCTGACCGACTCGCTGGGCCCGGTGGCCGAGCGGCCGCTGAGCCTGCCGCCACCCAGCCGCACCTTCCTGTCCGACGACCACACCCCCGTGGAGTTCTCGCTCTCCTTCCAGCCCGACGCGGCCCCCGCCCTGCGGGTGCTCCTGGACCCGGGCTGCGGCGCAGACAGCCTGGCCCGGGGCGGCCGTGTCGGACTCGAGGCGATCCGGGCGATGGCCCGGCGCTGGCACTTCACCACCGGACCGCTCGACGACCTCGAGGACCTCTTTCTCCCGCCCTCACCGCAGGGTGCCCTGGCCCTGTGGTGTGCCCTGGAGCTGAGACCGGGCGGTGTGCCCAAGGTCAAGGTCTATCTGAACCCGGCCGCGAACGGGGCGGAACGTTCCGCCGGAACCGTGCGCGAGGCTCTGCACCGGCTGGGCCACCGGCAGGCCTTCGCCAACCTGCCCCAGGGAAGCGGGTACCCCTTCCTCGCCCTGGACCTGGGGGACTGGGAGGAGCCCCGGGCGAAGGTGTACGTGCGCCACGAGGACCTCACGGCCGGCCAGGCCGGGCGGCTGTCCCGCATGTCCCCGGGACCCGGCCCCGCGGCGATCGAGGGATTCTTCCGGACGGCCGCGGGCCTGGGCCCCGACGTGACCGGGCTCAGCAGGCGGCCCGGCCTGTCCTGCCACTCTTTCACCGACACCGCCGCCGCCCGACCGAGCGGTTTCACCCTCCACATCCCGGTCAGGGACTACGCCGGGCACGACGGGGAGACCCTGGCACGGGCGGCGAGCGTGCTGCGCCATCACGGCATGGACGCCTCGGTGCCGGCCCGTGCCCTGGCCGCGCTCACCGACCGGCGGCCCGAGGACGGCGTGGGGCTGATCGCCTATCTGGCACTGGCCCACCAGCAGGACCGCCCGCCGCGGGTGACGGCCTACCTCTCCTCGGAGGCGTACGCGGTCAGGCCGCCGGCCGTGGAGTCCGTCCGCCACCCGGTGGCGGTGCACTGAGCGGGCCTTCCGGACACCGCAGGGCTCCCGGTGAGACCCACCGGGAGTCCTGGTCACGGACGGGGTGGCCGGGTGCCGGTGGCGGCACCCGGCGGGACGGCTACACGGGCAGCGACTCGCGGAACTCCGCCAGATACGGGCCCACGTCGACCTGGATCGAGGCGCCCTGGGTCCGGCCGTAGCGCTCGACGATGGCGGCGAGATACGTGCCGATCTCCTCGCGCATCTCCGCCGCCGCGGGCAGCTCGGCCTCGCCGTCGATGATCCGCGCCACCCACTGCGCCTGGGCCTCCACCAACCGGGTGATCGCTCCCACGGGACGGACCAGCCCGACGAAGTACAGGCCCGGCCGGTCGGCCGGGACCACCCGTCTGTACAGCTCGACCGAGCCGTCCGCCGCCACCGGACAGCCGGCGGGCAGGAAGGGGAAGGTCATGTGGAAGCCGGTGCAGTACACGACCGCGTCCGCCGCCACCCGGGTGCCGTCGGTGAAGACGACCTCGTCGCCGTCGAAGGAGGCGATCGCGGGCTTCGGGGTCACGGCGCCGTGCCGGATCCGGCTGAGGATCTCGTCCGAGAGGGTCGTGGCCGACGAGAAGACCGGGTGGTCGGGCTCGGGCAGGCCGTAGTCCGCCAGTCTGCCGCGCGCGACGAGCAGGGCCTCCTCGGCCCACTTGCGCCGCTCGGCGAAGGACATCTCGTTCCACCAGGGCGCTTCGGCGATCTCGTCGAGCGACTTCCCGTACAACTGCTTGGGCACGATGTGCAGTCCCCGGCGCACCGAGAGCACGGTCTCGGCGGCGTGCCGGGACAGGTCCGCGGCGATGTCCACCGCCGAGGCGCCGAGGCCCACCACGACGACGCGCCGGCCTGCGAAGTCGCCGCCGTCGCGGTAGTCGAGGGAGTGCAGAATCGTTCCGGTGAATGATTCGGAACCCGCCGGGAGCGGGTCCGGCAGAGCGGGGTCGGTGTGGTGTCCCGACGCGACGATCACCTGCTCGAACCGCCGCGACGCCATCTCGCCGTCCGCGTCCCGGCTGACCACCGTCCACCTGCCGTCCGCGTCCTGGTCCACGGAGACCACCTCGGTCCGCAGCTCGACGTGGTCGCGCAGGCCGGCCCGGTCGGCGAAGGAGCGCAGATAGGCGGCGACCTGGCTGTGCCGGGGATAGAGCGGATACGAGTCCGGCATCGGGAAGTCGGCGTAACCGGTCAGCTGCTTGGCGGTGTTGAGGTGCAGCGACAGGTACCCGGGGCCCCGCTCGGCCGCCTCCGGCTGACGCCAGATCCCGCCGACGTCGGGAGCCTTCTCCAGGCAGACGAACCCGATGCCACGCGCCTTCAGGGCGTGGGCCACCGCCAACCCCGACAGACCTGCACCGATCACACACACACGCACGGGATTTCCCCCCAGGACGGACTCAACCTCCCCCGATCATGCAGTGACTGCCCATCCACACCTCTCCGCACACCAGCACGAGTGGTGAACGGACGTGTCGGTGCTCACGTTTGGTCCCTCTGCCGGCCGACGGTCACGCCTGGCGCAGATCCCTCACCCGGCGGAGCTTGCCCAGTGAGCGCTCCAGGGTCTCCGGGTCGACGATCTCCACCTCCACGGTGACGCCCACGCCGTCCTTGACGCCCTGCCGGATCGCGTTGGCGGCGGCCGCGCGCTGCTCGGGGCCGGCGTCGGGGCGTGCCTCGACCCGTATGGTCATGTGGTCCATGCGACCGCGCTCGGTGAGCTGGATCTGGAAGTGCGGGGCGACGCCGGGCGTGCGCAGCACGATCTCCTCGATCTGGGTGGGGAAGACGTTCACCCCGCGCAGGATGATCATGTCGTCGCAGCGGCCGGTGACCTTCCGCATCCGGCGGAAGGCGGGCCGGGCGGTGCCCGGCAGCAGCCGGGACAGGTCGCGGGTGCGGTACCGGATGACCGGGAGCGCCTCCTTGGTGAGTGAGGTGAAGACGATCTCGCCCTCCTCGCCCTCGGTCAGCACGGTGTCGGTGAGCGGGTCGACCACCTCGGGGTAGAAGTGGTCCTCCCACACGTGCAGCCCGTCCTTGGTCTCGACGCACTCCTGCGCCACGCCGGGGCCGATCACCTCGGACAGCCCGTATATGTCGACGGCGTGGATGTCCATGCGCTCCTCGATCTCACGGCGCATCTCCTCGGTCCACGGTTCGGCACCGAAGATGCCGACCTGGAGGGAGGTGGTGCGCGGATCGACACCCTGGCGCTCGAACTCGTCGAGCAGGGTGAGCATGTAGGACGGGGTGACCATGATGATCTCGGGCCGGAAGTCCTGGATGATCTGCACCTGCCGGGCCGTCATGCCGCCGGACGCCGGGATCACCGTGCACCCGGCGCGTTCGGCGCCGTAGTGCGCGCCGAGGCCTCCGGTGAACAGCCCGTAGCCGTAGGAGATGTGCACCTTGTGGCCGGGGCGGCCGCCCGCGGCCCGGATCGAACGGGCGACGACGTCCGCCCACATCGACAGGTCGCCCTCCGTGTAACCGACGACGGTGGCCCGGCCGGTGGTGCCGCTGGAGGCGTGCACGCGCCGCACGTCGGCCATCGGGACGGCGAACATGCCGAAGGGGTACGTGTCCCGCAGGTCGGCCTTGGTGGTGAAGGGGAACCTGGACAGGTCCGCGAGGCTGCGGCAGTCGTCGGGCTTCACCCCGGCGGCGTCGAATTTCCTGCGGTACAGCTCCACGTTCTCGTAGGCGTGCCGCAGCGTCGTGCGCAGCCGGTCGAGCTGGAGCTCCCGGAGCTGCTCACGGGACAGCCGCTCGGCGCCGTCCAGCAGGTCGTGGGGGAGGGGCTCTCCTCGGCGGGGTGCCGGGGCCGTCCCGGTCGTCGGCTCGCTGCTCATCGCGACTCCTTCGTCGTCGTGCCCGGCGTCTCGCGCGCCGTAGTGTCCCGCACGCTGCGGCTGCGGCCGCGGAACTCCGCGATCACCTCTCCGGCGCGCCGCACGGTCACGTCGTAGACGCCGCTGCGGCCGAACCGGGCGCGTTCCTCGGCGCTCGCCACGAGTACGTCGCCCTCGCGGGCCGGCGCGACGAAGACGATGTCGGCGCCCGCCGCCACGGTCACCGGGCCGTGGCTGTTGCAGGCGCAGGCGAAGGCGGTGTCGGCGAGCAGGAACAGGTAGCCGCCGTGGGCGATCCGGTGTCCGTTGACCATCGCCGGTGTCACGGTCATCCGGAGCACGGCGCTTCCCTCGCCGTGCTCGACCAGCTCGATGCCCAGCCGCCGGGACGCCTCGTCCGCGGAGAACATCACCTCCGTGGACGTCGGCTCAGCGGCCTGCGACACCCTTCCCAGCACGTGGTCCCACCACCTTGTCTCCCGACCGACCATTCGGTTAGCGCATGGCAGGGCCCAGTAATCCAGCCGTGCGGTTGCCCTGTCAAGAGTGTGGTCGGCGGGGGTCCGGGTCTTGCCCGGCACCGGGAAACACGTCACACTGATACCGAACGAATGGTCGGTTGGGAAGCTGGTGACGATGACCACGACACACGCCGCCGAGGCGCCGCCCCCGGACGGGCTGCAGGAGCACTTCGACGCGACGATCGCGCACGACCAGCGCGTCGAACCGCGCGACTGGATGCCGGACGGCTACCGGAAGACGCTGATCCGGCAGATCGCCCAGCACGCCCACTCGGAGATCATCGGCATGCAGCCGGAGGGCGAGTGGATCACCCGCGCGCCGTCGCTGCGCCGCAAGGCGATCCTGTTCGCCAAGGTCCAGGACGAGGCCGGCCACGGGCTGTACCTGTACTCGGCGGCCGAGACGCTCGGCGCGGACCGCGACGACCTCACCGAGCGGCTGATCGAGGGGCGCCAGAAGTACTCGTCGATCTTCAACTACCCGACCCCGAGCTTCGCCGATGTCGGCGTGATCGGCTGGTTCGTGGACGGCGCCGCGATCTGCAACCAGGTACCGCTGTGCCGCAGCTCGTACGGGCCGTACGCGCGCGCGATGGTGCGCATCTGCAAGGAGGAGTCCTTCCACCAGCGGCAGGGCTACGAGCTGCTGATGACGATGATGCGCGGCACCGACGCCCAGCGGGAGATGGTCCAGGACGCGGTGAACCGCTGGTGGTGGCCGTCCCTGATGATGTTCGGCCCGCCCGACGACGCCTCGCCCAACTCGGCGCGGTCGATGGCCTGGAAGATCAAGCGGCACAGCAACGACGAACTGCGCCGCCGCTTCGTCGACATGACCGTCCCGCAGGCCGAGAAGCTGGGCGTCACCCTGCCCGACCCGGAGCTGCGCTGGAACGAGGAGACGGGGCACCACGACTTCGGCACCCCGGACTGGGACGAGCTGACGCGCGTCATCAAGGGCGACGGCCCGTGCAACGAACAGCGGATCCAGCGGCGGCGGACCGCCCACGAGGAGGGCGCCTGGGTGCGCGAGGCGGCCACCGCCCACGCGGCCAAGCAGGCGGCCCGCACGGAGAAGGGAGCGGCGGCATGAGCGCCGAGAAGCAGGGCTGGCCGCTGTACGAGGTGTTCGTGCGCGGCAAGCGCGGCCTCAACCACGTCCACGTCGGCTCGCTGCACGCCGCCGACGACACGATGGCCCTCACCCACGCCCGCGACCTCTACACCCGGCGCAACGAGGGCGTGAGCATCTGGGTCGTGCGCTCCGAGCACATCGCCGCCTCCACCCGCGACGAGAAGGACCCCTTCTTCGCGCCCAGCGCCGACAAGGTCTACCGCCACCCGACCTTCTACGACATCCCCGACGACGTCCCCCACATCTAGGAGCAGGGCATGAGTGACGACCACGTCTACCTGACCCTGGCCGAGGGACACGAGGACGACACCCGCTG
The DNA here is from genome assembly GCF_031597775.1 of Streptomyces sp. BB1-1-1. NCBI lineage: Bacteria > Bacillati > Actinomycetota > Actinomycetes > Kitasatosporales > Streptomycetaceae > Streptomyces > Streptomyces sp. BB1-1-1. The sequence goes on from NZ_CP134203.1 coordinate 7,989,101, forward strand.
GGCCTACGGCACCGGCTTCGAGGACCCGCTGCACGGCGTCGACACCACCGTGCCCGAGGGAGTCGACGCCGGTGCACTGGCCGCGGACTGCGTGGCGCTCGCCGACGACGCCCTGGTCTCGGCGCAGCGGCTCGCCGAGTGGGTCACGCGCGCGCCGGAGCTGGAGGAGGAGGTGGCGCTGGCCAACATCGGCCTCGACCTCCTCGGCCAGGCCCGTCTGCTCTACTCGCGCGCGGGCCAGGTCGACGGCACCGGCCGCGACGAGGACGCCTACGCCTACTTCCGGGACGCCGGCGACTTCCGCAACGTGACGCTGGCCGAACTGCCCGGCGGCGACTTCGCGTTCGCGATCGTGCGGCTCCTGGTTCTCTCCAGCTGGCGCCTGGCCCATTTCCAGCGGCTGGCGGCCCACCCCGACCCGGTCCTCGCGGCGGTCGCGGCGAAGGGCGTCAAGGAACTGACGTACCACCGGCAGTACGCCGCCGAGTGGGTCGTACGCCTGGGCGACGGCACGGACGAGTCGCACCGCAGGACGCGCGCGGCGCTGGAGCAGATCGCCCCGTACCTCGGCGAACTGCACACCGCGTACGACGTCCGGGACGAGGTCGCCGACGACCTGCGCCAGGTCACCGAGGCGGCCGGACTGCCCCTGCCGGTGTACCGCCCGCTGCCCGGCTCCGGCCGCGCCGGCGAGCACACCGAACATCTGGCGCCGCTCCTCGCGGAGTTGCAGGGCGTCGCCCGCGCCCACCCGGAGGCGACATGGTGACCGGCGGCCCCGCACTCCTGGACGTCCGCCGCGCCCGGCACGTCGCCGAGCAGGTGCCCGACCCCGAGCTGCCCATGCTGACCCTCGCCGACCTCGGCGTACTGCGCGGCGTCGAGGTGACCGGGGACGGCACCGTGGTCGCGAGCCTCACCCCCACCTACTCGGGGTGCCCGGCCATGGCCGAGATGCGGGCGGACGTCGCCGCGCGACTGCGCGACGCGGGGTACGCGCGCGTGGAGATCCGTACGCTCCTCGACCCGCCGTGGACCACCGACTGGATCACCGAGGCCGGCCGCCGCAAGCTCGCCGAGCACGGCATCGCCCCGCCCGGCGCCGCCCCCCGCGGCCCGGTCTCCCTCGTCCTGTCGCCCACCCGGCCCGCGGTGCCCTGCCCCCGGTGCGGCTCGGCGGAGACCGAGGAGACCTCCCGCTTCGCCGCCACGTCCTGCAAGGCGCTGTGGCGCTGCCGGGCCTGCCGCGAGCCGTTCGAGTACGTCAAGGAGATCTGATGGCCCCGACCGCCCCCGCCTCGGCGACCGCGTCCGCCTCGGCACCGCCGGCGCGCACCCGCCGCCGTCCCGCCTTCCACCGCCTGCGCGTCGCCGCCGTCCAGCGGCTGTGCGCGGACGCGGCGGCCGTGAGCTTCGAGATCCCGGACGAACTGGCCGAGGAGTTCGCCTTCGCCCCGGGACAGTCGCTCACCCTGCGGCGCGAGGTCGACGGCCGGGACGAGCGCCGCTCGTACTCGATCTGCGCACCGGCCGGTACGGTCCCGCGCATCGGTGTCCGGGTGGTGCCGGGCGGCCTGTTCTCGTCGTGGCTGGTGAGCGAGGTGCGCCCGGGCGACACCGTCGAGGTGATGGCCCCCACCGGCTTCTTCACGCCCGACCTGACCACCCCGGGCCACCACGTACTGATCGCGGCCGGCTCGGGCATCACGCCCATGGTGTCCATCGCCGAGTCGGTGCTGGCCGCCGACGACCGCTCGACCGTCACCCTGTTCTACGGCAACCGCCGCACCGACACGGTGATGTTCGCCGACGAACTGGCCGACCTGAAGGACCTCCACCCGGCCCGTTTCCACCTGGTCCACGTGCTCTCCCGCGAACCCCGCGAGGCCGAGGTGCTCTCCGGCCGCCTGGACGCGGAGCGGCTCTCGGCACTGGTCGACTCCCTGGTGGACGTGGAGAGCGCGGACCACTGGTGGCTGTGCGGCCCGCAGGGCATGGTCGCCGACGCCCAGCAGGTCCTGGCCGGCCTCGGCGTCCCGGCGGACCGCGTCCACCGGGAGCTGTTCTTCGCCGACGACGAGCCCGTGCGGGAGGTCCGCCACGAGGACGCCGGCCCCGAGGGACCCGTCAGCGAGGTCACCATCACCCTGGACGGCCGCTCCACGACGTCCTCCCTCGCCCGCGAGCGGAGTGTCCTCGACGGCGCCCAGCAGACCCGCCCCGACCTGCCCTTCGCCTGCAAGGGCGGCGTCTGCGGCACCTGCCGCGCCCTGGTCACGGACGGCAGCGTCGACATGCGCCGCAACTACGCGCTCGAAGCGGCCGAGGTCGACGCCGGCTACGTCCTGACCTGCCAGTCGTACCCGGTCTCGGAGAAGCTGACCGTGGACTACGACAGCTGAGCCCGCAGCACTCCTCGGGCGAGCGGGCGAACACTATGAACGCAATGATCGAAGGGGTGGCCCCGGCCTCGGCGGGTTTCTAACATCCCGGCTCGAGCCGACCCCGCGTTCGGTCGCGGACTCCTGCGGCGCCTTCGACGCGACGTACGGCGACGGTTGCTTCTACGACCCCGGATACCGGCCCGCGCCGTACGCCTCGCGGGTGCGGCCCAGGCCGGGCGGACTCGGCTGGCCCGCCATGACCGCCGCGCAGGAGCGGGCGTGGAGCCGGATCGACGGTGTGGGCATCGTTCCCTAGCTCGCGGGAGGTCGGGCGGCCGACCCGCTCAGCCGTTCTCCGCCAGCACCGCCCGGATCACGTGGCGGGCGTTACCGGCCATCGCCGGGTTGGTCTCGCGGTAGTACGGCAGCGCGATCAGCGCCTGGGAGAGCGTCCGTCCGCGGCCGCGCCGCCAGGCCGCGTCGTCCACGCCGAGCGCCTCGCGGAAGACCTCCCTCGCGCCGGCCGGCAGCAGATTCCAGGCCGGGAAGAGGTCGCAGGCCGGGTCGCCCACTCCCATGCACCCGAAGTCGATCACCGAGGACAGCCTGCCGCCGCTCACCAGCAGGTTGCCCGGCATCAGATCGGCGTGCAGCCAGACCGGCGGTCCGTCCCAGGCCGGGGCCCGCAGCGCGTCCTCCCACACGGCGGCCAGGGCGTCGCAGTCGACACCTTCCTCGGGGAGGCCGCGCAGTTCCTCGATCGCGGACCGGGTCGCCTCGTCGAGCGTGGCGAGCGGGCCGCCGCGATGGGCGCGCGGCGCGTCCGGCAGGGTGACGCTCCGCATCGCCGCCACGAACCCGGCCAGATCCCCGGCCAGCAGCGCGGGTTCGCTCAGCGCTCCGGCATCGGGGATCTCCCCGGGCAGCCACCGGTACACCGACCACGGCCACGGATACCCTTCGGCGGGCCCGCCGTCCCCGAGCACCTCGGGGACGGCGGTGGGCAGCAGGGGCGACAGGCGGGGCAGCCACTCCCGCTCCGCCAGCACGTCCCCGACCCCGCCCTCGATCAACGGCAGCCGTACGACCAGTTCGTCGCCGAGCCGGTACATCGCGTTGACCGTGCCGCCCGACGGGAAGCGCTCGACAGGCAGCCCCGCCCACTGCGGGAACTGCCCGGCGACCAGGCGCCGTACGAGACGGTCGTCGAGGGGGTGAAGGCCCTGCCGCGTCTGCCCTGCTGAGCTCATGCGGCTCATCCGATCCCGCGACGCCGACGGCCGTCAAACGCTTTCCCCATCGGCGAGGCTGACGGACCCGGCTCGGTCAGACGCCGAACTCCGACGGCGACACGCCGAGCGCGGTGCAGGCCTCACGGATCGCGTACTGCTCCGACGGCTCGAAGACCCCGTCGGCTCCGGCGATGACCATGCCGGTCTGGATGACCGCCCGGGCCTCCGCGGGCTTCTTGGCGGCCTTGGCGATCACCTGGAGGGCCTCGCTCTTGCCCAGCTCGAAGTTGGCGACGAGCTTGTCCACGTGCTGGTTGAAACGCTGGCGGAGCTGGTCGGCCGGGAAGTTCTGCAGGACCTCGTTGGAGACGATCAGCTCCTCCACGCGCTGCCGCTCGGCCGGCTCCACCTGGCCGTCGGCCGCGGCGACCAGCGCGCACATGGCCATGCTGGCGTCCCGGTAGGCGCCGCTCTTGAGTTCGGTCTTGACCGAAGCGAGCTGGGTCTTGAACATCCCGATCAGCTGGGCCTTGGAGCCGCCGGAGGACGAGCCGGGCCGGCCGGATCCCTGGTGTCCCTGATGTCCCTGCGGGCCCTGCCCGGGTCCGCTCGCTCCCCGAGTGCCCTGGGACTGCTGGAAGGTCTTGGCCTGGTCCTTGATCTTGTCCCACATCGCCACTCGTGCCACCTCGGCTTCTGTTGCTGCTGCGTGTCCGTCTTGGTCCTTGGCCGCGATTTCTCGCGGCTATCAGGATGAACGCACCCGTGGGCCGCTCGGTTCCCGAAAGGCAAAGGCCGGGCAAAGTGTCTCACGGTGGCGTAGTAGGCTGCGCGACCGGGAGTTGACGGTCGGTCGGCATGGGTGGGGGCGTGACGTGTGGCTCGGCTGAACGCGTCACCGGTCACTCCGGAGCCTGGCGAGCCGCTCCGCGCTCCCTCCACCTCCACGCGGCGCACGGTGTGGTCGCGGGAGGTCGGCTGGTTCGTCGCGATCGGCATCGTGTCGACCGTCGGGCAGGCCCTGTTGTACTGGGTGCTGCGCCTGTGGTGGCCACCGGCCGCCGCCAACCTGGTCTCCCTGCTGGTGCTGACCGTGCTCAACACCGAGGCGAACCGGCGGCTGACGTTCCGGCACACCGCGGCGGGGGCGGTCCGCGCCCATCTGGGAGCCGGCGGCCTCTTCGTGCTCGGCTACCTGGTCACGTCCGGCGCCGTGCTGTGGTTCAGGCACGCCGAGCCCGGCGCCTCGCCCGCCGCCGAGACCGGCGTCCTCGCCGCCACGTCCGTCGCCGTCACCGTCGTGCGCTTCGTCGTCCTGCGGCTGGCCGTCTTCCGCGGCCCCGCTCGCCGACGGCGCTGAACCGGGCGGCGCCCGTCATGCCCCGAAGCCGCGACGGGAAGCCTCGATGTGGCCCAGGTACTGGTGAGTCCAGTCGCACATGTGGTGCGTCGTCTTCAACAGCCCCCGCCCCGGCTCCGTGAGGGTGTACTCGACCCGCGGCGGCACCGTGGGGTGCACGCACCGCTCCACCAGCCCGTTCCGCTCCAGCATGCGCAGGTTCTGGGTGAGCATCTTGTGGCTGATGCCCTCGATCTCGTCCCGCAACTCGCTGAAACGCAGGGTGCGGTCGCCCAGCGCCTCGATGAGCAGAAGCGCCCACTTGTTGGCGATGTCCGAGAAGATCTCCCGCGCCAGGGAGTCCGCGCGCGTCAGGTCCGCGTCGTCGGGCGAGCCCGTGAACTGCTTGGTCACCATCAGGTTCCCCAGTCACTGAAAAGTGCGTTCTTCCATGTCAGCGTTCACTCTCCTACGGTTCCCGAGTAACCACAAGAGAGTGAACGGCAAGGAGAGACACGTCATGGCCATCACCCTGGTGAACCCCGGCGGACTGCCGGAGATCGACGTCTACCGGCAGGTGTCGATCGCGTCCGGATCGAAGCTGGTCTTCACCGCCGGGCAGGTCGCGTGGGATGCCGACGGGACCACGGTCGGCGGTGACGATCTCGCGGCCCAGGCCGAGCAGTGCTACCTCAACGTCGCCACCGCCCTGGCCGCGGCCGGTGCCTCCTTCGACGACGTGGCGAAACTGAACGTGCATGTCGTCGACTGGACCCCCGACAAGATGCCCCTGCTGCTGGAGGGCATCGCCCGGGCGACCGCGAGGCTGGGGGTCACCGCGGCACCGCCGGCCACCCTGCTGGGTGTCGCGGCGCTGGACGTGCCCGAGCACCTGATCGAGGTCGAGGCCACCGCGGTCGTCGACTGAACCCGACGGAGCTGTTTGAGGCTCTGAGCTCCGGACATGCGATTGCTGGGCGCCGCCGACCGGCGGCGCCGACCGCGTACGTGATCGTGTGGAGGCCAGTAATGGTGGAGAGGAACGGAACGGGCGGCGGACCGCTCGACCGTCCGGCGATGCCCCAGGAGGAGGCGGAGCTCTCTCCGCCGTACCGTTTCCAGCGTCAGCAGCGCCCCGGTCTGGAAGAGCGGATGGAAGTGCGCCCGCGCTACCTCGCCCCCCATTACCGGGGCTCCGGGAAGCTGGCCGGGAAGGTCGCGCTGATCACCGGGGGCGACTCCGGAATCGGCCGTTCGGTGGCCGTGCTCTACGCACGGGAGGGGGCCGACGTCGCGATCGTCCACCTGCCCGAGGAGCAGAGCGACGCCGACGAGACCAGGGAGGCGGTCGAGAAGGAGGGCCGCACCTGCCTGCTGCTGCCGGGCGACCTGTGCGACCCGGCCTTCTGCGCCGATGTGGTCGAACGCACCGTCGCGGAGCTGGGCGCTCTGAACGTCCTGGTCAGCAACGCCGCCTACCTCAACAGCCAGAACAGCCTGTCCGATCTGACCGCCGAGGACTTCGACCGGGTCTTCAAGACGAACGTCTACGCCTACTTCCACCTGGTGATGGCGGCCCTGCCGCACCTCTCCCACGGTGACGCCGTCATCGCCACCGCGTCCGAGGAGGCGCTCAAGGGCAGCGAGATCATGATGGACTACGCCGCCTCCAAGGCCGCCCTGGTGGTCTTCACCAAGTCCATCGCCCCGCACCTCGCCGAGCGCGGCGTCCGCGCCAACATCGTCTCCCCGGGCCCCACCTGGACGGTGCTCAACCTGGCGGGGCAGCGCTTCCCCGACGACTATCTGACGAACCTGGGCAGCTCGGCACCCATGGGGCGGGTCGCCCAGCCGGAGGAGGTGGCTCCCGCCTACGTGTACCTGGCCTCCGACGCGGACTCCAGCTTCACCGTCGGCGAGGTCATCGCCGTCACGGGCGGCCTGACGGACACCCGCTGAACGCGGGGCCGTCGCGGCGGCCGGTCAGCCGGGTACCGCCCGGTCGAGGAGGCTCTGCAGGTACAGGCCGCGCTGTGCGTCGATCGGGGTCGGCGTGCCGCTGCGGACGGCCGTCGCGAAGTCGTGGCGCAGGACGGGCCAGCACTCCTCGTGGTCGATGTCGGCCGTGTCGTAGACCAGCGGGTGCTCGGGGCCGAAGAGCTCGACGCGGGTGAGCGTGCGTGGGACGGCCACCGAGCCGGACAGCGAGGCCTGGCTGACGGCTCCGTTCTCGTGCTCGCAGGTCAGTTCGACCCAGCGGCGCGGGTCGCCGGTGGCGCGGAGGCCGGTGATGGGGCCGATCGCGGCATCCAGCAGGTCGAGCAGGTGGGGGCCGAGGTCGAGCAGGGCACCGTGTTCGAGGCGCCAGCCGGTGGCGAACTCGCCCTGCAGGAAGGCGCCGTGGAGGTAGCAGGAGCGGGCCCCGGCCACGTCGACGGCGCGCGCGGCGTCCAGGAAGGCCCGGGTGGCCGGGTGATAGCGCTTGGTCAGCACCAGTTGGGAGACCACACCGGCTTCCGCGACCGCGTCGGCCACGCGGTGGGCCGAGGCCAGATCGGGCCCGAGCGGCTTCTCCAGCAGCAGGGCCTTGCCCCGCTTCGCCGCCAGCGGTGCCAGCTCGGCCTGGACGGCGGGCGGCACGGCGAAGGCCACGGCCTCGCAGCGGTCCAGCAACTCGTCGAAGTCCGCGGCGACATGGGCGGCGTAGGGCTCGGCCGTCTCGCGGGCGGCCTCCGTGCGGCGGGCCCAGACCGCGGCCAGCCGCGTCTCGGGCCCGGCGGCCAGTATCCGGGCGTGCATCGTGCGGGCCCAGGGGCCGGCGCCCACGAGTCCGACCTCGACGGGCCGGCCGGTCCAGGGGGCGGGGGCAGCGGTCACGGTGTTCCTGTCTTCCTGGTGCTGATCGGGATTTCTTGGCGGGAGCGCGGGGAGGGGCTGCGGTGCGCTCACGGCGCGAGGCGGTCGAGGCGGGCGTCGGCACCGGCGGGGGAGTAGAGGTGCTCCACGACCATGGCGGCGGCCCCGACGAGTCCCGCGTGGTCGCCGAGCCGCGAGGTGACGACCTGGAGGTTGGCCGTCGCGCGGGGCATCGCGCGCTGGTAGACCAACTCGCGCACCCCGGTCAGGAAGGGCACCCCGGACAGCTCACCCGCGATCATGAGCACCCCGGGATTGAGCAGCGTCACGACGGTGACCAGGACCTCGCCCACCCGCCGCCCGGCCTCCCGGGCCAGCCGTACGGCGTCCGGATGGCCCTCGTTGAGCAGGCGCCGCACGTCCCGACCGGAAGCGGTGTCCAGGCCGAGGGCGGACAGCTCCTTGGCGATCGCGCGCCCACTGGCGACGGCCGCGAGGCAGCCGTGGGAGCCGCACATGCACAGCGCGTCGGACCGGTCGTGCAGGCGGATGTGCCCGATGTCGCCGGCGCCGCCGTCGATGCCGCGGTAGAGGCTGTCGCCGATGACGACACCCGCGCCGATGCCGGTGGAGACCTTCAGCAGCAGGAAGGACGAGCAGTCGCGGTGGTTGGCCTGGTGCTCGGCCAGCGCCATGAGGTTGGCGTCGTTGTCCACGAGCACCGGGACGGCGTCGGCCTCCGGGTCCAGGCCCATCCGTGCCGCGTATGCCTTCTGAAGCCGCTCCCGGATGGGGTACCGGTCCCAGCCCGGCATGATGGGCGGCTCGATCACCCGACCGGACTCCCAGTCGACCGGGCCCGGGACGGACAGCCCGATGCCCACGACACGGGACGCCGGCACCCCGGCCGCCGCGATCAGGTCCGGGAACCACTCGGCCAGCCGGTCCAGGACGTGATCGGGGCCCGCACCGACATCCATCGGCCCGGTGTGCTCGGCCAGGATGGTGCCCGCGAGATCGAGCACGGCGGCGCGGGCGTGCCGGGTCTCCAGGTCGAAGGCGATGACCGAGGCGTGGCTCGGATCGAACGCGATCCGGTGGGACGGGCGGCCACCGGTGGAGGCTCCCGTGGTGTGGCGCAGCCATCCGGCGCGGTTGAGCAGGTCGAGGCGCTGTCCGACGGTCGACCGGGACAGTCCGGTGGCGTGCTGGAGGTCGGCCCGGGTGTTGGCGCGGCCGCTGCGGATCAGCTGCAGCAGCGCGCCGGCGCTGGCCTGACTCGGCGTCATCATGGTGTCCCCCACGGCTCAACTCTTGTCGGCGCCGCTGGTCAGACCCTCGGTGAGCAGTCGTTCGGCGGCGAAGAACAGAAGTACCACGGGGATCGTCAGCACCACGGAACCGGCCATCAGGATCGTCTTCGGCACCTCGATGCCGTTGGAGAGCTGGGCCAGTCCCAGGGAGACCGTCCACTGACCGGGGTCCGCGGCCAGGAACAGCAGCGCGAACAGGAACTCGTTCCACGCGATCATGAAGACGTACAGCCCGGTCGCCATCAGGGAGGGCAGGGCCAGCGGCAGGATCACCTTGCGGACGGTCTGCAGCCGCGAGCACCCGTCCAGCGCCGCGGCCTCCTCGATGGAGGCCGGGATGGTGACGAGGTAGTTCTTCAGCATGTAGATCGACACCGGCACGGTCTGGGCGACGTAGACGATGGCGAGACCGACGAGGCTGGAAGACAGGCCGATCTTCGCGAAGATGACGAAGAGCGGCACGGCCAGCAGGGTCGCCGGGAACATGTACACGGCCAGGAAGAGGGCGCTGACCTGGCGGTGGCCGAAGAACTTCAGCCGGCTTACGGCGTAGGCGCCGGGCACGGCGGCCACCAGGGTCAGCGCCACCGTGCCGAGGGAGACCAGCGCGGAGTTGACCAGGAACTTGAGGAAGCCCTGGCCGCCGTCGTCGGTGGAGCGCAGTACGTCCTGGTAGGTGGAGAGGGTGAAGTCCTTCGCCGAGATCCACAGGGAGCCCGGGTCGAGCAGCAGCGCGTCGATGGGCTTCAGCGACAGCAGCACCATGTAGTAGAAGGGCAGGAGGGTGATCACGGCGAGGAACGCGATGACGATCCACCGCGCGACGCCGAAGAACCGCTCCTCGAACCGGGCCCGGCTCAGCGCCGCCTTCTGGGGCACGTTCTGCGTCACGCTTCCTCCTGGACCTTGTTGCCGAAGAACTTGAAGTAGAGGCCCAGCAGGATCATCAGTACGAGGGCCAGGACGAGCGCCTGGGCGGCCGCGGCCCCCACGTCGTAGCGGGCGGTGAGGAAGTCGTAGACGCGCACCGCGGCCACGTCGGTGCCGGCTCCGCCTCCGGTGAGCAGGTAGACGTCGTCGAACTTGTTGAACGTCATGATGAAGCGCAGCACGCACAGCAGCGCGATCACCGGCATCAACTGGGGCAGCAGGACGTGCCGGAAGCGCTGGGTGATGGTGGCGCCGTCGACCAGCGCGGCCTCCTCCAGGGTGTCCGGCACCGCCTGCAGCCGGGCCAGGATGAACAGGAAGGCGAAGGGGAAGTAGCGCCAGCACTCGAAGACGATGACGGTCAGCAGCGCCAGCGGGATGTCGAAGTGCAGACCGAGGAGGTTCACCTCGTACTCGCGGGTCGACAGGAACGCGATCGGGTCGTCCCAGCCGAACAGCCGCCGCCCCCAGTCGTTCACCACGCCGTACTGCGGGCTGAGCGCGACCTCCCAGACGAAGGCCACGGCGACGACGGGCGCGACGTACGGCAGCAGCATCGCCGCGCGCAGCACCCCGCGCCCCTTGAACGGCTTGCGCAGCGCGAGCGCGGCGACCAGGCCGAGGACCACGGAGCCGAGCGTGGAGCCCGCCGTGTAGAGCAGGGTGGTCCACAGGCTGGACCAGAAGCCGGCCGAGTCGAAGACCTGCGCGAAGTTGTCCAGGGACCAGTTGCCGAACAGGCCCATGCCCTGGATGTCGACGAGCTTGGCCTTCTGGAAGGCCAGCAGCACGGTCCACGCGATGGGCAGCACGACCACCACGAGGACCACGAGGAAGGTGGGGGAGACGAACGCGAGGCCCGCTCGGTTGGCGCGCCGGCTGGCGGTCATCGGACGGCGGCCCGGTGCGTCGGACCGGTCCGTGGACCGGGGGCTGGTGTCCCGGCGCTGCGGCGCGCCGACTGGGGCTGTTGTCATGAGGGACCTTCGTGACGTGCAGGCGGGCGGCTACTGCAGGGACTTCTTCAGGGCGGCGACCTCTTCGTCGGCGTCGCGTGCCGCTTCCGAGGGCGAGCTCTGGCCGCTGGTCATGGCGCCGATGGCCTTCGGTACGGGCAGTTCGCCGTTGGTGGCGCCGACGAGGGCTCCCTCGCCCTGGGTGATGCCCCAGCGGCGCAGGTTGCCGACACCGTCGGCGAGCTGGTCGAGCAGGGTCTCGGGGAAGACCTCGTCGAGGGGCTTGCGGGTGTCGACGCCGATGTCGCTGTGGCGCCAGGCGTCGAGGTAGCGCTCGGGTTCGGCGGCTGTTCCCTTGCGGACCGGGATCTTGCCCTCGGGCGCCATGCCGAACCAGGACTCGTAGCCGGTGCCCATCATGTACTCGATGAACTCGCGGGACGCCGCGGTCTCGGCCGTCTTGGTGGTCACCCAGGACGTGATCTCGCCGAACTGGGCCGCCTCCTGGGCGTCGGGCCCCTTCATCGCGGTGACGATGCCGCTGTTGTCCGACAGGTACCGCGGGTCCTTCGCGCACTGGGGGCAGCTGGGCAGGGCGTCCCCCCGCAGGCCGGCGAGTTCGTCGAGCAGGAACGAGGACCAGATGACCATGGAGGACCGGCCGGCGAAGTAGGTGGCGCGGGTGGAGTCCACGGTCTGGGTGCCTGGCGCGCCGTAGGTGCGGGCGAGCCGGTCGTAGGTGCGGAAGGCGGCCTCGCACCGCGGGGACTCGAGGGCGACCTCGTGCCGGTCGTCGACCAGTTGGCAGTCGTTGGCCAGGGCGAGGCTCTCGAAGCTCTGCGAGGTGAAGACGTCGCTGGGGTCGGTGGCCGCCGAGATGCCGTCGTGGCCCTTGGTGGTCAGTGCCTCGGCGGCGGCCAGCGTCCTCGCGTACGTGTCGGGAGCCGCCAGGCCCTTCCGCGCGAACTGGTCCTTGCGGTAGACCAGCAGCTGGAGCCAGGCGTCGGAGGGCACGCCGAGACTGGTGGCGCCGTCGGAGGTCAGCTCCAGCGCGTTGGGGTTGAAGGTGTCCCGGCCGAGTTCGCCGACGATCCGTTTCGGGATGTCGGTGTTCAGCAGGCCGTTGGTGTACATCTGCCAGACCTGGCCCATGGGGGCCGCGCCGATGACGTCGGGCAGCGTGCCCGACGCCGCCGCCGACATGATCAGCTGCGGCATCTGGGCCTCGTCGACCCCGACGAGTTTGACCTTGATCCCGCTCTTCTTCTCGAACCCGTCGATGACCTTCCGCGTCGCGGCGACGCGGTCGGGGAGGTTCTCCTGGGACCAGACCGTGATCTCACGGTCCGGCTTGCCGGGCCCGGTGCTGCCCGCGCAGCCCGAGAGCAGCCCGATTCCCATGGCTGCCGTGACGCCGACCGCGGTCGTCCTCGACCGCAGGGTCCTGATGCGCATTGAGTGTCCTCGTTCCGGCTTACGTCTGCTCGCCACGCATCACAGCACTACTTTTGCTGGTTGACAAGACATAAGTTGCGGATATTGTCGACGCAACCGCACCAGCAACCCTTCCGGAGCCCTTCGTGTCAGCCGTGTCATCCGTGGAGCGCGTCGTCCAGTTCACCGGCCCCCGTCAGGTGGAGGTGGCCGAGCACGTCAGGGCCGAACTGCCGCCCGGTCATCTGCGGGTCCGTACCCGTTACTCGGGCATCTCGGCCGGCACCGAACTCACCGCCTACCGCGGCACCAACCCGTACCTGACCCGGACCTGGGACCCCGGGGCGCGGCTCTTCCGCGACGGTGCGCCCGGCATCGAGTACCCGGTGGCCGGCTGGGGCTACTCCGAGGTCGGCGAGGTCGTCGAGGTCTCCCCGGAACTCGCCGGCACCCCGGGCCTGCCGGCCCCCGGCGACCTGGTCTGGGGCATCTGGGGCCACCGCAGCGAGGGCATCGTCCCCGCCGAGCGCATGATCGGTCACACCCTGCCGACCGGGCTCGAACCGCTGGCCGGGGCCTTCGCCCGGGTCGGCGCCATCGCCTTCAACGCCGTCCTGGCCGGCGACATCCACCTCGGCGAGGACGTCGCCGTGTTCGGCCAGGGCGTCATCGGCCTGCTCACCACCCGCCTCGCCCGGCTCAGCGGTGCCCGGGTCACCGCCGTCGACGCCCTCGACGGCCGCCTGGAGATCGCGAAGCGGTACGGCGCCCAGTACACCCTCAACGCCCGCACCGACGCCGTCGCCGAACGCGTCCGAGAGACCACCGGTGGCCTCGGCGCCGACCTCGCCATCGAGATCAGCGGTGCCTACCCGGCCCTGCACGAGGCGCTGCGCTCGGTCGCCGCCGGCGGCCGGGTGGTGGCCTCCGGCTTCTACCAGGGCGACGGCATCGGCCTGCGCCTCGGCGACGAGTTCCACCACAACCGGGTCCAGCTGATCTGCTCCCAGATCGGCGGCGTCCCGCCCCAGCTGTCGAACCGCTGGACCGTCGAACGCCTTCAGCAGACCTTCCTGCGCCTGGTCGCCGAGGGCCAGGTGGACGTCGACACCCTGGTGAGCCACGTCGTCCCCGTCGCCGACGCCGCCGACGCCTACGTACTGCTGGACGAGCGGCCCGCCGAGGCGCTGCAGGTCGTCCTGGAATTCTGAGACCCGGCTCCTCTGCGACCGGATTTTTCTGAAAGGCCCCCCATGCTCAAGACCGCCGTCCAGGAACAGCTCCTGCCCGGGGACACCCTCCAGGCCAAGTGGGACTTCGCCCAGCAGGCCGGCTACGACGCGATCGAACTGCGCGGCAAGGGCGACCTCCACTTCGCCTCCCGTCGCGGCGAACTCAAGCAGGCCCGCGAGGACGGCGTCGTCATGCCGACCGTCTGCGTCGACATGCCGCACTTCCTCGGCGCCTTCGACGAGGACCTGCGCCGCGACGCCGTCGCCCAGATGAAGTCACAGCTCACCGTCATCGCCGAGATCGGCGGCGTGGGCGCCCAGACCCCGGCCTCGTACGGAATGTTCTCCCGCCGCCTGCCGCCCTTCACACCGCCGCGCACCGAAGAGGAGGACCGCGAGGTGCTCCTCGCCGGACTCACCGAACTCGGCGAGCACGCCCGCCGCGAGGGCGTCACGCTCTTCCTGGAGCCGCTCAACCGCTACGAGGACCACATGGTCAACCGGCTCGAACAGGCCGCCGACCTGATCCGCGCCGTCGGCCTGGACTCGGTCCGGATCGGCATCGACAGCTACCACATGAACATCGAGGAGCCCGACCCCGCCGCCGCGATCCTCGCCCACGCCGACGTCATCGGCCACGCCCAGGTCTCCGACTCCAACCGCTTCCAGCCCGGCGCCGGACACCTCGACTGGCCCGCCTGGCTCGGCGCCCTGCACACCATCGGCTACGACGGCCACCTCGCCCTCGAATGCCGGCTGACCGGCGACCCCGTCGAGGCCGTGCGCTCCGTCCCCGCGTTCCTGGCGAGGTCGGGCGCGTGAAGTCCCCTCTGGAGCTCCTGGACCGGCCCGCGCCCACCGCGCCCGCGGACCTGACCCTGCGGCGCGGTGCGGCGCGGGTCCTCATCGACAACTGGACCGGCACCTCCACCGTCCCCTCCCGCACCCTCTACCCCCACCAGTGGAGCTGGGACTCCGCCTTCGTCGCCATCGGACTGCGCCATCTCTCGGTGCGCCGCGCCCAGCGCGAACTGGAGTCCCTGCTGGCCGCGCAGTGGGCCGACGGACGCGTGCCGCACATCGTCTTCAACCCCGCCCTGCCCCACGACGCGTACTTCCCGAGCCCCGACTTCTGGCAGTCCTCCCGGGCCGGCCGCGCCGCAGGCGCACCGGCGACCGCCGAGACCTCCGGCATCGTCCAGCCGCCGGTGCACGCCCTGGCGGCGTGGCTCGTGCACCGGGCCGACCCGGCGGAGTCACGGCGCCGCGGCTTCCTCGCCCGCGTCCACCCCCGGCTCACCGCCTGGCACGACTACCTCCGCACCCGCCGCGACCTCGGCGGCGGGGGCCTCGCGGCCGTCGTCCACCCCTGGGAACCCGGCATGGACAACAGCCCCTGCTGGGACCGGGCCCTCCAGCGCGTAGAACCCAGCCCGCCCGACACCTTCCGGCGCGCCGACCTCGACCACGGCCACCCCGCCGATCGGCCCACCGACCTCGACTACGGCCGCTACGTCCGGCTGGCCACCGAGTACCGGGAAGCCGGCTACGACGACCGCGTCGTGCGGCACCGGTTCGCCGTGGAGGACCCGTGCTTCAACGCGCTGCTGGTGGTGAGCGAACTCGCCCTGGCCGCCATGGCACGCGAACTGGGCCTGCCGGGGCAGCGGCACACCGAGCGGGCCGCCGAGCTGACCCGGGCACTGACGGACCGGCTCTGGGACGAGGAGGCCGGCCTCTTCCGCGTGCGCGACCTGCACACCGACACGCCGGTCGAGGAGGGGAGCGTCAGCGGACTGGTCCCGCTCCTCGTGCCGCACCTGCCGCGGGACGTCGTCCGGCGCCTGCACACCACGCTCACCGGCCCGCGCTTCGCCGCCCCGGCCACCAGCCTGGTCCCGAGCTACGACCTGACCGGCCACGCCTTCGACCCCACCCGGTACTGGCGCGGACCGGCCTGGTTCAACACGGCCTGGCTGATCGAGCGAGGGCTGCGCACCCACGGCCTCCAGCAGGACGCCGAACGTCTGCGCGCCGACTTCCTCGCCCGTGCGGGACGCTCCGGATTCGCCGAGTACGTCGACCCGTCCAGCGGGGAGGCCCGCGGCACCCGGCACTTCTCCTGGACCGCAGCTCTCGCCCTCGACCTGCTGAGCGCCGACCCGAAGGAGCCCATGCCGTGACCGCGGCCGACCCCCGCGTCCAACTGGTGCGCGACGCCACCTTCGTCCGCCTCGGCACCGACGGGGAGATCAGCGGCATCCGCGGGTCGACGCCCGACGGACTGTTCTTCCAGGACGCCCGGCACCTCAGCCGCTGGCGACTCACCGTCGACGCCGGCGCGCCCACCGCCCTCGTTCCCGCCACGGCGGACACCGACGACACGGCCGCCTGCGTCCTGACCCCCGAGGGCACCCGGGACGACCCGCCCGCGTACACCGTCTTCCGGCGGCAGAGCGTCACCGCGGGCACGTTCACCGAACACCTGAGTCTGGTCAGCAACCGCCCCGGCCCCGTGACCGCCCGCCTCGGCCTCACCGTCGACGCCGACTTCGCCGACCTCTTCGAACTCCGCGCCGACGACCGCCACTACGCCAAGCCCGGCGGGGAGCACGGGGTCCAGGAGACCGCGGACGGTCTGCTCCTCACCTACCGGCGAGCAGACTGGCACGCCCGGACCGAGGTCGTCTGCCGCCCCGCCCCGGACTCGGTCGACGCCCCGGAGGCCGAACCCGGGCCCACCGCGCGGACGTTCACCTGGCACCTGCCGCTCGACGCCCACGGCCGGGCCGACCTGCACCTGACCGTCCGCGCCCACCCGCACGGACGTACTATGCCCGCCGCTGCCGCTGCCGAACGGCGCCCGAACCGGCATGAACCGACGACGGACGTGGCGGACGCGACGGACGCGACGGACGACCTGACGCTCACCGTCGAGCGCGGTCTCGCCGACATCGACCTGCTGACCATCCCGGTCCCCGGCGTCGACGGCGAGGACGTGCGCGTCCCGGCCGCCGGTATCCCCTGGTTCCTCACCCTGTTCGGCCGCGACTCACTGCTGACGTCGTACTTCCTGCTGCCGTACCGGCCCGCGACGGCGGCCGCCGTCCTGAGCGCGCTCGCCGCCACCCAGGGGCAGCGCCACGACGTCTTCAGCGGCGAGCAGCCCGGACGCATCGTCCACGAGACCCGGCACGGCGAACTCGCCCACTTCCGGCAGGTGCCGTACGGCCGGTACTACGGTGCCGTGGACGCCACGCCGCTCTTCCTCGTCCTGCTCCACGCCCACCACGAGGCGACCGGCGACCGCTCCCTGGCCGTACGTCTGGAGCGGCACGCCCGGAAGGCGGTCGACTGGATGCTCACCGACGGCGGCCTGGAGAAGCACGGCTACCTCGTGTACACCCCCGACCCGGGCGGGCTGGTCAACCAGAACTGGAAGGACTCCGCGGGCGCCATCTGCTTCCGCGACGGCACCCAGGCCCAGGGACCCATCGCGGTGTCGGAAGCGCAGGGCTACGCCTATGACGCGCTCCTGCGCACGGCCCGGCTCGCCGAGGACATCTGGCGGGACGAGCCCTACGCGCGTCGGCTCCGCGAGACCGCCGCCCGGCTGCGGGACCGCTTCACCGCGGACTTCTGGATGCCGGAGGCGGACTTCCCGGCGCTCGCACTGGACGGCGACGGCCGCCAGGTCGACGTGCTGGCCTCGGACGCCGGGCACCTGCTGTGGTCGGGCATCCTCGACCCGGAACGCTCCCGCCGGGTGGGACGACGGCTGCTGGAGCCGGACTTCTTCTCCGGCTGGGCGATCCGGACCCTCGCCGCCGGCCAGCGGCCGTACCACCCGCTGTCGTACCACCGGGGCAGCGCCTGGCCGCACGACAACGCGGTCATCGCCCTGGGCCTGGCCCGCCAGGGGCTCACGGCCGAGGTGCGCACCGTCGCCGAGGGGCTCGTCGCGGCGGCGGCCCACCACGGCCACCGGCTGCCCGAGGTCCTCGCCGGCTACGACCGCTCGGCGACCGCCGGACCGGTCCCGTATCCCCACTCCTGCTCCCCCCAGGCCTGGGCGGCCGCCACCCCGCCGGCCCTGCGGACGGCACTGGAGCAGGCACGGCGGTGACGGCCCGGCAGTGGGCGATCCCCACGAGCGGTGACGTGCTTACCGCCTTACTGCGGGCTTGCTGCCTCACTGCGGGGTCGTGCGGGCCCGGTCGTGCTCCGGCGTGCCGACGTGATGGCGGCAGCCCGCGTCGTGCCGTGCGCCCAGAGAGGTCCACCACCGCTCGCAGCAGTCGTCGCGGAAGGGGACGCGGGCGGCAGCGGGGCGGGTGCACCCCGGGCCGTGCACGGCCCCGTCGGAGTGCTGCCAGAACGCGCAACAGGGCTTCAGCGTCGCGGCGAGCGGCTGCCGCAGGCGGGGGCGTGCCAGCCGCTCGGCGCGCTGTGCCCGCGCGACCCGCAGCCGGTGCTCCGTCCGGGCGCGGGCGGCACACCAGGCGAACACGGCGGCGGCGTACAGGCCGGGCAGGGCGAGCCACGGGTGGTGGGTGGCCGCGTATCCGGCCGCCGCGAGAAGGAGGGCGGCGGCGGCACGGCACGCGCGGGCGGTGCGCAGGCTCGGCGTCACAGGGAACTCCCGTTGGTCGGCGACGGAGAGGGCCTCGGGACATCCGTATGCCCGCTGTTCGCCGCCGAAAGCCGCGCTAAGGCTGTTCGTTCTCCTGCGCCCGTTCCCGCGCGTGGTGGCCCAGGGCCGCGCTGCGGCTCGTCGCCAGGTGATGGAGGACGAGCGCCTGTACGCGCTCGACGTCGCGCTCCGCGATGGCCTGGTAGAGAGCCTCGTGTTCCAGCGCCACGGCCAGCAGGTCGTCGTGCTGGCCCATGAGCCACCGCAGCCGGCTGCGCAGGACGCGCTCGAGTTCGTTGAGGAGCTCGTTGGCGGCCAGGGAGATGACCGTCTGGTGGAAGTCGGCGGCAGCCCGGCGGGCTCGCACCGCGTCGTCCGCGCGGGCCGCCTCCAGTTCGGCGTCCACCGTCGCGCGGAGCTTCTCCAGCCCGGGACGTGTGTGCCGCTGGGCGGCGAGCCGGAACGCCAGGGTCTCCAGGCCCGAACGGACCTCGTCGAGGTCGGCGATGTCGCTCGTGGTGAACTCCCGTACCACCGCCCAGGATCGCGGTCGAGGCGTCACCAGGCCCTCGGCCACCAGGGTCTTCAGGGCCTCCCGGACGGGCAGCCGGCTCACACCGAGCGCCTCGGCCAGCTCCCGTTCCACCAGGCGGCTGCCCGGCCGCCGCGCACCGTCGACGATCTCGTCGCGCAACTGCCGCGTGACCCGCTCGGACTCGGGCGTGAAGCCCTCTGACGCAGCCATCGCCGTCCTTCGTCTGTCTTCCCGTTCCGAGGCGCGCCGACCGCGCCGGTGCGGGGCGTCGGTCGGGCGGCCCGTCAGAATACCCCGCGGCCGGTGTGGCCGGTGTGGCCGGTGTGCGGCCGGTTTGCGGCCGCCCACCGGGGGCGCGGGACAGGGGAGAGGGACAGGGGGAGAGGCACGGGACTCGGAGGTCTCAGACCGCCTTCGGGGGCCAGTTGACGATCTGCTTGGGGCGCGGTCGCGCGTAGGTGCGCACCTTGGACGTGGACAGGCCGAGCCGGACCAGTGACTCGGCGATCGTCACGGCGGCGGCGATCCCGTCGACCACGGGGACACCGGTGCGTTCCACCACGCGTTCGGCGAGACCGGCCATGCCGCCGCAGCCCAGGCAGATCACTTCGGCGCGGTCCTCCTCGACCGCGCGGGCGGCCTGCGCGGTGATGGCGTCCACGGCGGCCTGTTCGTCCCGTTCCAGTTCCAGTACGGCGAGCCCGCTGGCGCGCACGGAGGCGCATCTGGCGCTCAGCCCGGCCACCTCCAGCCGCTCCTCGATCAGGGGGACCGTGCGGTCGAGGGTGGTGACGACGGAGTAGCGGCGGCCCAGGAACTGGGCGGTGCTCGCCGCGGCCTCGGTGATGTCGACGACGGGGACGTCGAGCAGTTCCTGAAGACCCTCCCGGCCGTGTTCGCCGTACCCGGCCTGGATCACCGCGTCGAACGGCTCCGGGTGCGCGCGGACGGTCTCCATGACGGCGATCGCGGCGAGGTAGCTCTCGTAGTTCCCCTCGACGGACTCCGCGCCGAAGGCGGGGGTCAGGGGAACGATCTCGGTGCCGGGGGAGGCCGCGCCGGCCGCCTGCTTGCCGATCGCGTCGGTGATGGACTGCGTGGTGTTGACGTTGACCACGAGGATGCGCATGGGCGGGCCTTCCGCTCGGGTGGGGAGTGGCGCGGCGACGGCGGAGCTATTCCGCGGCGACGGCGATGGCTTCGCCGTCCACGTCGCGGATCGGCGAGGCGCGGTCGGCGATGAGCGCGTACAGCGCCGCGGCGATGATCGCGCCGATGAACCAGGAGAAGCCGGCCGCGGCGTGGAAGTAGGGCACCAGGGCGACGACGACGGCGATGGCGGCACTCGGCACGAAGGCGGCGACGGCCCGCGGGTTGTAGCCGCGGCGGTAGTGGTACTCGGCGCCCGCTTGCTCGGTGTAGAGGGCCGGCACGTTCACCCGGGACTTCCGCAGCAGCCAGTAGTCCGCCATGATCACGCCGAAGAGGGGGCCGAGCAGGGCGCCCAGCCCGCCGAGGAAGTAGTTGACGACGACCGGGCTGTTGTAGAGGTTCCAGGGTGTGATCACCAGGCCCAGGATCGCGCTCACGAGGCCGGCCCGGCGGAAGTCGAGCCGGTGCGGGAAGAGGTCGACCAGGGCGTAGATCGGTGCCACGAAGTTGGCCAGCAGGTTCACCGCCACGGTCAGGGCGATGAGGGCGAGTGAGGCCACGGCCAGCAGGAACATGTGGGGGATGGTCCTGACGATGTCCGTCGGACTGGTGATGACGTGCCCGTCGAGAGAAAACTGCGCTCCGCTGAGGATCGCCACGATGACGGCGAAGAAGAGCATGTTCACGGGGATGCCGATCACGTTCCCGCGGACGATGGAGCCGCGGCTCCTGGCGGACCGGGTGAAGTCGCAGAAGTTCAGGACGAACGTCCCGTAGATCACGACCCACAGGGCGGCGGCCTGGAGGACCTGGAGCCACATCGCGCCGCCGGTGAGCGGCTCGCCGTTGGACAGGCTGATCGAGCCGTCCGCCCGGACGAACATCCACACCGCGAGGGCGCACATGGTGAGCAGCGTGGTGGGCGCCGCGAAGGCCATGTACCGGCGGATCATCTGCATCCCGTAGCTCACGATGACCACTTGCAGGGCC
Organism: Streptomyces sp. BB1-1-1; assembly: GCF_031597775.1. Lineage (NCBI taxonomy): Bacteria > Bacillati > Actinomycetota > Actinomycetes > Kitasatosporales > Streptomycetaceae > Streptomyces > Streptomyces sp. BB1-1-1. The sequence goes on from NZ_CP134203.1 coordinate 8,010,087, forward strand.
CACAGGACCAGGAAGGTGATCCAGCCGAGCGTCGACTGGCCGAGCAGGGAGTTCGTGTCCAGGCGGGCCAGGCCGGGGAACATCGCCACCAGCAGGGTGCTCAGCACCGCGGAGGCAAGGTAGGTCTGGATACCAAACCAGGCGATGGCGACGGCGCCTCGAACGGCGGCCGGGAGCTTCGCTCCTTTGATGCCGAACGCGATGCGGCTCATCACGGGGAAGGGGACGCCGGTCTTGTGTCCCATGAACCCGGACAGCGTCAGCAGCAGGAAGAGCAGGACCGACGCGAGCGCGAAGGCGGCGAGGATGCCCCACACGTTCAGTCCCAGGGCGAACAGTCCGATGGCGAAGGCGTAATTCCCGAGGCTGTGAACGTCGTTGGCCCACAGCGTGAAGACGTTGTAGGCGCCCCAGCGGCGCCCTTCCCTCTTCGTCGGGGCCAGGTCGTACGTGTACAGACCCGAGCTGGGGGCGGTGTCGCTGGTCTCCGCGGGCGAGCGGCGGTCTTCCAGGGCAGTCATACGGGACTCCTGGGATCAGGTGCGGGGAGTTGGAGAGTTCCACAAAGCGGAAGCGGCGTTCCGATGAACAGAACGTAGTTTTCGCCAAACGGCACCGTCAAGAGGTCTGCGGCAAAATGGAATACCATTTTTGAGCAGGCGCGCTCGCCTGCCCGTCACTGCCCTCATCGGACCCGTCGTGGGCCCGCTGCCCGCGCTCGCCGCACCGACCGCCCCCTCAGCGCCGCTCGTGGCCCTCCGTGCTCTCTCTCAGGACGAGCCGGTGGGCCACGATGCGGTCCTGGGGCGACAGCACACCCGAATCGGCGCCGTCACTCACGCCGTCCGGTCCCGTCGCCTCCTCGATGCGGCGCTGGAGCAGTTGCACGGCGACCTTGGCCACCGCCGCCTTGTCGGGGGCCACCGTGCTCAGCGTCGGTACGCTGAAACGCCCGCCCTCCACGTCGTCGAAGCCGATGACGGCGACGTCCTCGGGCACCTTGACGCCGTGCTCGTGCAGGGCGCGCAACGCGCCCAGCGCCAACTGGTCGTTGAGACAGAGCAGCGCGTCGGGCCGCGCGCCGTCCCGCAGCGCCCGCGCCACTGCCTCGGCGCCGTCGGGCATCCGGAAGGAGTCGACCGGCAGCAGGGCCGCCGGATCGTAGGCGATGCCCGCTTCTTCCAGGGCGGCGCGGTAGCCCCGGGTGCGGGCCTCGGCCGTCCCCAGACCCGAGTCGTCGCGCCCGCCGACGGCGAGGACGCGGCGCCGCCCGAGACCGATCAGGTGGTTCGTCGCCTCGCGCGCGGCGCTCTCGTTGTCGATGGCCACGTGGTCGGCACCCTCCTCCAGCAGCTCCCCGAGCAGCACGGTGGGCGGGGCGCCCGCACGGTCGCGCAGGTCGTCCGCGGTCAGGGCGAGCGGGCTCAGGATGATCCCGTCCGCGAAGGCGGAGCCGAAGCCGGCCAGCGCCGCCAGCTCATGGTCGCGATCCGCCCCGGACTGATGGATCAGCACGGTCAGGGAGCACTGCTCGGCCTCGCGGATCACATGCCGCGCCAGCTCGGCGAAGTACGGGATGTCCAGTTCGGGAACGACCAGGGCGATGATGCCGGTGCGGCCCTTGCGCAGATGACGCCCGGCCAGGTTCACCCGGTAGCCGAGCTGTTCGATGGCCTCGCGCACCACCTGCCTGGTCCGGTCGGAGACATGGGCGTAGTCGTTGATGACATTGGAGACCGTCTTCTCCGACACGCCCGCACGACGTGCGACGTCCTTGATCCTGGGCCGTGCCACCGAGACCTCCCTGCCTCTCACGCGAGGGCCGAGTCTATGTCCCGCTACCGCACCGGCCCGAGCGCAGGTCGGAGTAACCCCCCGGCGTGACTCCCCGCGCACCGTCGCCGCTGCCCGTCTTGGGGCCACAGCTCTTTACAGCCCATGTACATCGATGTAAAAACTAGCCACCGCATCAGCGTCCGGCCGTCGAAAGGTCCGCGATGAGTTCCCGTTTGCCTGCCCGGGGGGTGCCGGCCGCGTCCGACCCGGTACGCCGCCTCAGCCGCCGTCGGCTCCTGCGTCACACCATGGCCGGAACGGGAGCCCTGCTCGCCGCGGGCCCGCTCTCCGGCTGCGCCTCACCGGCCTCCGCCTCGGGCGCTTCCGCGCTGAGCGTCTGGGACCTGTTCCAGGGCGGCGACGGGATGCTGATGGACGACATGATCGAGGCCGTCTCCAAGGGGGCCGCGGGGGCCGAGGGCTTCGAGGTCGACCGCACGATCCTGGACTGGGGCCCGTCCTACTACACCAAACTCGCCATGTCCGCCGCCGGCGGCCGGGCCTCCGACGTGGCCGCCATGCATCTGTCCCGGCTGGCGGGCTACGCGCCCGGCGGCCTGGTGGACGCCTTCGACCTGGACCTGCTCGCCGAGTTCGGGGTCACGCGGAAGGACTTCACGCCGGCCGTCTGGGCGCGCACGCAGCACGATGGAACGGTCTACGCGATCCCGCTCGACGTCCACCCGTTCATCGTCTTCTACGACAAGGAGGCCGCGGACACCGCCGGTCTCCTGGACTCCTCGGGGGAACTGGCTCCGATGGGCTCGCCCGAGGCGCTGCTGGACGCGGGCAAGGCCCTCGCCGAGGCGACCGGGGAGTCGGGCATCCTCTTCGGCCACGTCACCGACACGGCACAGAACTGGCGGCTGTTCGCCGGCCTCTACGCGCAGACCGGTGCCGAGTTCACCCTGCCGGACGGGGGACCCCCGGAGATCGACATCGACGCCGCCGTACGCGTCGTGACGTTCATGAAGCAGCTCTTCGACGGCCGGACCAACCCCAACAACCTGGACTACTACGGCTCGGTGGCCGCCTTCACCGGCGGCCGCGGCGGCATGGCCATGCTCGGGGAGTGGGAGCTGCCGACACTGAAGCAGTCCGGCATCCCCCTGGGGGCCGCCCCCTTCCCCCAGGTCTTCGAGAAGCCGGCCGTCTACACCGACAGCCACAGCTTCGTCCTCCCGCACCAGGAGAACCCCGACCCGGCGCGGCGACGCGAGGCCCACCGGTATGTCGCGGAGATCCTCAAGCAGAGCCTCACCTGGGCGAGCGCCGGTCACATCCCCGCCTATCAGCCCGTGCTCGCGGAACCGGAGTACGCGGCCCTCGACCCGCAGTCCTCCTACGCGGACGCCGCGAAGGTGGCGGTGCTCGACCCGCCCAACTGGTTCGTCGGCGCCGGTTCGAACTTCCAGAACCGGATGTGTCAGCCGCTCCAGTCGGCGCTGCTGGGCAACACGTCCGCCGAGAAGGCGGTGCGTCAGATGGTCCGCGAGGCGGACGCGCTGCTGCGGCAGCCCAACCCGGTGGCCTGACCAGCAGAAGGAGTGACCGACGTGACCACCACCGCACCTCTCGGCGCCGAGGCGCAGACCGACCCGCCCGCCGTGCGCACCGGCGGCCGCGGCCGAGCCGCCCTGCGCCGCATACGCACCACCCCGAGCACCGGGTTCGTCTTCGTCCTGCCGTTCCTGCTCGTCTTCGGCCTCTTCATGGTGTGGCCCATCGTGCAAGGGCTGTGGATGAGCTTCACCGACACCTCGCTCGCCCTGCGCGACACGAGCTTCGTCGGCTTCGACAACTACAGCGAGGCGTTCGGCGACCCGGACGTCTGGAGCAGCCTCGGCAACACGGTCTTCTTCACCGTCATCTCCAGCGTGCCGCTGGTGCTGGTCGCGCTGGCGATGGCGCTGCTGGTGCACAGCGGGCTCGCCGGGCAGTGGGCGTGGCGACTGGCGTTCTTCGCCCCCTACCTGCTGCCCGTGACAGTGGTGACCCTCATCTGGACCTGGCTCTACCAACCGGAACTGGGGCTCGGCAACCAGCTCCTCACCACGCTCGGCTTCGACTCCGTCGGCTGGCTGTCCGACGAGTCCGTCGCCATGTGGTCCGTCGCCGCCCTCACCGTCTGGTGGACGGTCGGCTTCAACTTCCTGCTCTACCTCGCCGCGCTCCAGTCCCTGCCCTCGACCTTCGACGAGGCGGCGGCACTCGACGGCGCCGGGGCGTGGCGGCGCCTGTGGTCGATCACGCTGCCGCAACTGCGCCGGACCACCGCACTGGTGGCCATGCTCCAGATCCTCGCGTCGCTCAAGGTGTTCGACCAGATCTACATCCTCACCAAGGGCGGCCCCAACGGCTCCACCCGCCCCGTCCTCGAGTACGTCTACGACGTCGGCTTCACCGGCTACCGGCTCGGCTACGCCTCCGCCATCTCCTACCTCTTCTTCGCGCTCGTCATCGTCGTCTCGCTCGTGCAGCTCCGCCTCTTCCGCCAGGAGGACTGACCGTGTCCGCAACCGCCACCACCGTCCGCACGCGGCGCCGTCCACCTCGCGAAGCGTCCGGTTCCCCACTGCTCCTCGGCCACGGCCGGCTGCCCCGCGTCCTGGCCGGGACGGCGCTGGCCGTCCTGGCGGTCGTCTGGCTGGTGCCGTTCGCGTGGGCGATCACCACCTCGGCGCAGAGCGAGGAGGACGTCTCCACCCCCGGCCTCTCGCCGTTCAAGGGCGCCTTCACCATCGACGCGTACCAGCAGATCCTGGAACGCGGGAACGTCACCGTCTGGGCTTTCAACAGCTTCTTCATCGCCGCACTCGTCACGCTGATCACGGTGGTGGTCTCCACCCTCGCGGCGTACGGCTTCTCGCGCGGCACGTTCCGCGGCCGCCGGGCGCTGCTCGCCGTCACCGTCGCCGCCATCATGATCCCGCCGCAGCTGCTCGTCGTGCCGCTGTTCGAGCAGATGCTCCTGTTCAACCTGGTCGACACCTACGCGGCGGTCATCCTGCCCCAGGTCGTCGCGCCGATGATGGTGTTCATCCTCAAGCGGTTCTTCGACGGCATCCCCAAGGAGCTGGAGGAGGCGGCCCGGATCGACGGGGCCTCCGAGTTCCGGGTCTTCCGGTCGATCGTGCTGCCGCTCTCGCGGCCGATCGTGGCCGCGGTGGCGATCTTCGTCTTCATCGGGGCGTGGAACAACTTCATGTGGCCGTTCATCGTCACCAACGACCCGGACCTGATGACCCTCCCGGTGGGCCTGGCCACCGTGAAGGACGCCTACGGCATCCAGTACGCGCAGTCCATGGCCTCCGCCCTGCTGGCCGCGCTGCCGCTGATCGTGGTCTTCCTCCTCTTCCAGCGCCGCATCGTCAACTCCGTCGCCACCACCGGCCTCGGCGGTTCCTGAACCACACCCCACAGCCGTACACACGGGCCCGGCGCTCCCGCGCCGGCCCACCGATCGACTGGAGCATGTGTGCCCACTCACTCCGCACCGCGCCCGGAGTACCCGCGACCGCAGTTCGTGCGCCGCGACTGGCTCAACCTGAACGGCGCCTGGCAGTTCGAGACCGACCGAGGCGACAGCGGACTCGAACGAGGCCTCCTCGACCGCGAGCTGCGGGACGAGATCCTCGTCCCCTTCCCGCCCGAGTCCGAGCTGTCCGGCATCGGGGACACCGACTTCCTGGAGGCCGTCTGGTACCGGCGCGCCCTCACCCTGCCGGCGGCCTGGGCCGGACGCCGCGTACTGCTGCACTTCGGTGCCGTCGACTACGACACCACCGTGTGGGCCGACGGCAAGGAGGTCGCCCGGCACCGCGGCGGCTTCACCCCCTTCACCGCCGACCTCGGCGACATCGCCGGGGCGGGGGAGGAGGTCGTCGTCACCGTCCGGGCCCGCGACCCCAGGTCCGGTCCGCAGGCGCGCGGCAAGCAGGCCGTGCGGTACGCCAACCACGACTGCAACTACACCCGGGTGACCGGCATCTGGCAGACCGTCTGGCTGGAGCCCGTCCCCGACCTCCACCTGCGCCGCCCCCGGATCACCCCCGACCTGGCCGGCTCGGCCTTCCACCTCGAACTGCCCCTGTCCGGCAACCGGCCCGGCCACCGGGTACGCGCCGTCCTCGGCGACGCCGACGGCGAGGTGAGCCGCGCCGAGGCCCGCGCCGACCTGGACCTCGCCCCGCGCCTCCACCTGCCGGTGCCGGAGGACCGGCGACGGGAGTGGAGCCCCGACGACCCGCACCTGTACGACCTGCGCTTCGAGATCCTCGACGACGCCGGACAGGTCGTCGACAGCGCGGAGAGCTACGCCGGGCTGCGCGCCGTGGGCCTGCGCGGCAAGGCCGTCACCCTCAACGGGCGCCCGCTCTTCCAGCGCCTCGTCCTCGACCAGGGCTGGTACCCGGACGGGCTGATGACCGCCCCGACCGACGAGGCACTGGTCCGGGACATCGAGCTGGCCATGGAGGCCGGCTTCAACGGAGCCCGGCTGCACCAGAAGGTCTTCGAGGAGCGCTTCCTGTACCACGCCGACCGCCTCGGCTACCTGGTCTGGGGCGAGTTCGGCGACTGGGGCTGCGAGACGGGCGGCTCCTCCGGCGACAACCAGCAGCCCGACGCCTCCTACGTCGGCCAGTGGCTGGAAGCCCTCGAACGGGACTACTCGCACCCCTCGATCATCGGCTGGTGCCCGCTCAACGAGACCTACCAGAAGCTGCACGACCGCATCACCCAGCTCGACGCCGTCACCCGGGCGATGTTCCTGGCCACCAAGGCCATGGACACCACCCGACCCGTCATCGACGCCTCCGGCTACGCCCACCGGGTCGCCGAGACCGACATCTACGACTCCCACAACTACGAACAGGACCCGGCGGCCTTCCGCCAGCTGATGTCGGGCCTCGCCAAGGACGCCCCCTTCGTCAACGCCTACGACAACGGCGCCCCCTACTCACAGCCCTACCGCGGCCAGCCGTACTTCGTCAGCGAGTTCGGCGGCATCTGGTGGGACCCGGAGGCGGCAGCGGACCGCTCCGGAGAGGACCGCACCGAGTCCTGGGGCTACGGGGAACGGGTCCGTAACGAGGACGAGTTCCACGAACGGTTCAGCGGCCTGACCGGGGTGCTGCTGGGCGACCGCGACATGTTCGGCTACTGCTACACCCAGTTGACCGACGTCTTCCAGGAGCAGAACGGCATCTACCGCTTCGACCGCGGCCTGAAACTCGACGTCTCACGCATCCGTGCCGCGCAACTGCGCCCGGCCGCGATCGAGGAGCAGGATCCCAAGTAGCGGGCCCCGGTCGCGCGGGGTCAGAAGGGACGGTCGCCCTCGATGGCGACGCGTTCGGCGACGCGGCGGTCGGAGCCGTAGTCGCCCACGGCGTAGTGCTGCGTGGCGCGGTTGTCCCAGAAGGCGATGTCGCCGGGCTGCCAGCGGAAGCGCACCTGGTACTCGGGAACGTGCGCCTGCTGGAAGAGGAAGCGCAGCAGCCGGTCGCTCTCGTCCCGGTCCATGCCGGTGATGTGGGTGGTGAAGGAGGTGTTGACGAACAGCATGCGCCGTCCGGTCTCGGGGTGGGTGCGCACGACGGGGTGCTCCACGGGCGGGAAGAGGTCCTGGTGGGGGATCAGCCGCTCGGGACCGTAGAACCTCGCGAAGCCGGGGATGAAGTCGTGCACGGCGCGAGCACCGTCGATGCGGTCCTTCACCTCCTGCGGGAGGTTGTCGTAGGCGGCCGCCATGTCCGCCCACATGGTGTCCCCGCCGAACGGCGGGACCTCGCGCAACTGGAGGACGGCGCCGAGCGCCGGCCGCTCGCGGAACGTGACGTCGGTGTGCCAGACGTTCTCGTACGTCGGGGTGGCCCCGTCGGCCTTGTCGAAGCGGACGACGTCCTCGCTGGAGCCGGCGGCGAGCAGGGGGTTGGTCTCCAACTCGCCCCAGTGGCCCGCGAAGCGGCGCTGCCGGTCGGAGGTGAGGTGCTGGGCGCGGAAGAACAGCACCTTCCACTCCAGCAGGGCGCGGTTCAGCTCCTCGCGCAGCGCGGAGTCGAGCGGGCGCGAGAGGTCGACGCCTCTGATCTCGGCGCCGATCGTGCGCGCCTGCGGAACGACCTCGAAGAGTTCGTAGGGCCGTTCCTCCCATCCTGCGGGCAGTCGGCGCAGCACACGCCGGCCCTCGTACATTCCGTCCTCCGGAACGCGTGCTTCTCGCAGACTGGTGATCGGGCCGGCAGCAGTGACGGTCATGGGAGTCCTCCCCTTGTGCGGCGGTACGGGCGGGCCGGGCCATGGCGGTACGACGTCATCGCCGGACGGGCCCGGGAAAAGAAGGTGTTCCGGACTGTTCGCCGGAAGGAACACCGATCGGCTCACGACGCGGGACGCGTCGGGACCTCGGTTCGAAGACGGCCGTTATCGGCCGGAGCGCTCACAGCCGGTTCGCTCGGGCACGCGGGGACACTCCGCCGTGGTGCCGAACCGGTATGTGGTCATGGCACCGATTGTGTGATCTCCTCGCGCCCGTGTCAACCCGTGTCAATGGGGCCGGGCGGGCTGCGGGGCGAAGGGCAGCATGGCATCGCCCTCCGGCTGGACGACGCCGTAACTGCTCTCGGGCACCTTGTTCCAGACACCGGGCAGATCACCCAGGGGTTCCGAGACGATGAGGCGGGTCTCGTCGGACGCCTCCCGGAGGAACGGCAGGTCGGGCTGGAGGGCCCGCAGGCTCTCCACACGCGAGCTGTAGTAGAGCGACCGTGACTCCCCCTGGCTGGAGTAGCGGAAGGCCCACAGCCGCAGCCCGTCGGTCACGGCGACCGTCATCTGCATCGGGTACTCCACGTCGTGCCGGTGTCCGACCTCCTCCACCAGCCCCGCCATCCGCGCCACGGCCGTCGGAGGGTCGTCCTCCAGGCCGAACGTGAGGGCCAGGAAGAACATCATCTCCGAGTCCGTCGAACCCTCGATGTGCGTGAAGAGCCGCGGATCGACGGCCAGGGCGAGGTCGCGCCGGACGCGGTGGAACTCGGCGATCGCGCCGTTGTGCATCCACATCCAGCGGCCGTGGCGAAACGGGTGGCAGTTGGTCTGCTGCACCGCACTGCCCGTCGAGGCCCGGATGTGCGCGAAGAACAGGGGTGAGCGGACATGGCTCGCGATCTCCCGCAGATTGCGGTTGCTCCACGCCGGACCGATCTCCCGGACGATCGCGGGCGTCGTCATCTCCGGCCCGAACCATCCGACGCCGAACCCGTCCCCGTTCGTCGTCTCGACGCCCATCCGGGCGTGCAGACTCTGGTCGATCAGTGAGTGCTGCGGTTGGTAGAGGATGGTCTCCAGCAGCACGGGCGTTCCCGAGTAGGCAAGCCATCGGCACATCGTCTGCCGCCTCCCTGGTCCTGGGCGCGTGCCGCGCGGGGCGCCGGCCCTCAGTCGACCGGCCAGGTGTGGACCGGGGCGTTGAGATGCATGTAGTCCATGTACTGCTGTGTCATCCGGCGCAGCGCCTCGTGGCGGCCCGGATGGACGGAGGCGTCGATGTGGTGGAACATCTCCTTCTGCCAGACCGCGCCATTGCGCCCGGTGACGCACCGCTGCTCGATGATGCCGAGCAGCGGCTCCCGCCAGGCCGCGTCCATGCCGGAGAGCTCCAGTCCCCGGTGCGCCAGCGGCAGCAGCCGCCGCAGGACGAGTTCGGGCACGGTCACCTCGCCCACGCCCGGCCAGTACAACTGTGCCTCGATGCCGTGCCGGGCCGCGGTGTGCAGGTTGTCCTCGGCGACCGAGAAGGACATCCGCGACCACACCGGCCGCTCCTCCTCCACCAGAGCGCGGGTGAGCCCGTAGTAGAAGGCGCCGTTGGCGAGGGTGTCGGCGACGGTCGGGCCGGCGGGCAGCACGCGGTTCTCCACCCGGACGTGCGGTTTGTCGTGGGCGACGGCGTAGACGGGCCGGTTCCAGCGGTAGATGGTGCCGTTGTGGAGGGTGAGCTCGCCCAGGTCGGGGATGTCACCCCGGTCCAGCGTCTCCACCGGGTTCTGCTCGTCGCACAGCGGCAGCAGTGCCGGGAAATAGCGCAGGTTCTCCTCGAAGAGGTCGAAGACGCTGTTGATCCACCGCTCCCCGAACCACACCCGGGGCCGTACGCCCTGCGCCTTGATCTCCTGCGGCCGGGTGTCGGTGGCCTGCTCGAACAGCGGGATACGGCTCTCGTGCCAGAGTTCCTTGCCGAGCAGGAAGGGCGAGTTGGCCGCGAGGGCGACCTGGACCCCGGCGATCGCCTGGGCCGCGTTCCAGTAGTCGGCGAACTCGTCGGGGGACACCTGGAGGTGGAACTGCGTGCTGGTGCAGGCGGCCTCCGGCATGATCGTGTCCGCGTAGGTCCGCAGGCGGTCGACGCCGTCCACCTCGATGTGCAGGTCCTCGCCCCGGGCGGCGAAGACCTGGTCGTTGAGCAGCCGGTAGCGCGGGTTCTCCGACAGGGCGGCCTCGCCCACGTCCGTCTCGCGCAGCGTGGGCAGGGTGCCGACCATGATCAGATGCGCGCCGATCGACTTGGCGCGGTCCTCCGCGTGGTTCAGGGCGGCGCGGATCTCGGTCTCCCAGGAGTCGGGGCCGCCCGCCGTCAGCCGGCGGGGCGGGATGTTGATCTCCAGGTTGAACCGGCCCAGCTCGGTGGCCCAGGCGGGGTCCGCGATCGCTTCGAGCGCGTCGCTGTTGCACATCGCCGGCTCGGCCTCGTCGTCGACCAGGTTCAGCTCGATCTCCAGCCCCACCTGGGGCCGCTCGGTCTCGAACCGTGACTCGCGCAGCATCTGTGCGAAGGCCTCGAGGCACTCCTGCATCTTGCTCCGGTACCGGCGGCGGTCCTCGCGGGTGAAGACCAGCGCCGGGACGTCCCGTCCCATCGGCCCTCCCGGGTTGCCTCGCTCGGATGCTTCTCCACCCCAGCGTCGCACCACCTGGCGCCCCTCACCAGACGGGACGGCAAGGGGTCCACCGCACGGTGTGCGGTGGGCCCCCTTCGGTTCAGGTCCTGGTGCGGCCGATCAGCCCTCGAGCTTGCCGGAGGCCCGCACCGCGATCTTCGCGGAGGTGCGGCCGGACGGGGAGGAGCCGTAGCCCTCGATCTTGTCGACCACCTTCGTGCCCTCGACGACCTTGCCGAAGACGACGTGCTTGCCGTCCAGCCAGGGGGTGGGGACGGTGGTGACGAAGAACTGCGAGCCGTTGGTGTTCGGGCCCGCGTTGGCCATGGAGAGCAGGTAGGGCTCGGTGTGCTTCAGCTGGAAGTTCTCGTCCGCGAACTTCTCGCCGTAGATGCTCCTGCCGCCGGTGCCGTTGCCCTCGGTGAAGTCACCGCCCTGGAGCATGAACTGCGGGATCACGCGGTGGAACGGGGAACCCGCGTAGCCGAAGCCGTGCTCGCCGGTGGCCAGCTCGAGGAAGTTCTTGGCGGTCTTGGGGGTGACGTCCTCGAAGAGCTCGAAGACGATGCGGCCCGCATCCTGGCCGTCGATGTCGATGTCGAAGTAAACCTTGGAATTGCTCATCGCACCATTGTGACGTGCGAGCCCCCGTGATGTCGCACCGGCCATGCTTTCAGCGTGTGGCGAGCAGTCCGAGCGTGTCGATCACCCGGTTCGAGAAGCCCCACTCGTTGTCGTACCAGGCGACCACCTTGACGTGGCGGCCGTCGACACGGGTCAGGGCCGAGTCGAAGATCGACGAGGCCGGGTTGCCCGTGATGTCCGAGGAGACCAGCGGGTCGTCCGAGTACTCCAGCACGCCCGCGAGGGGCCCCTCCGCGGCGGCGCGGTAGGCGGCCAGCACGTCGTCCCGCGTCACGTCACGGGCGACAGTCGTGTTCAGTTCGACGATCGAACCCACCGGCACCGGCACCCGGATCGAGTCGCCCGACAGCTTGCCGTCCAGATTCGGCAGCACCAGGCCGATCGCCTTGGCGGCGCCCGTCGTGGTCGGCACGATGTTGACCCCGGCGGCGCGGGCGCGGCGGGGGTCGCGGTGCGGACCGTCCTGGAGGTTCTGCTCCTGCGTGTAGGCGTGCACCGTCGTCATGAAGCCGTGTTCGATACCGGCGAGCTCGTCGAGGACCGCGGCCAACGGCGCGAGCGCGTTGGTCGTGCAGGACGCGTTCGAGACGATCGTGTGCGCGGCCGGGTCGTACGCGTCGGTGTTCACGCCGTACGCGAGAGTGACGTCGGCGCCGTCCGACGGCGCGCTGACCAGGACCTTCCTCGCGCCCGCGGTGAGGTGGGCGCGGGCGGCGCCGGCCGAGGTGAAGCGGCCGGTGGCCTCCAGGACGAGTTCGACGCCGAGCTCGGCCCAGGGCAGCCGAGCCGGCTCGCGCTCGGCGAGCACCTTGATGCGGTGGCCGTCGACGACGAGGGTGTCGCCGTCGACGGTCACCGGGCGGCCGAGCCGGCCTGCCGTCGAGTCGTAGGCCAGCAGCCGTGCGAGGGTGGCGGGCTCCGTGAGGTCGTTCACGGCGGCGACCTCGAGCTTGCTGTCGCGTTCGAGCAGGGCGCGCAGCACGTTGCGTCCGATGCGGCCGAAACCGTTGATGCCGATGCGAGTCATGAGTGGTGTCCCTTCGGGTTCGCCGTGCGGTCCGCCACCAGACTCCCGCGCGGCGTCCGCCGACGGCAGCGGCGTGAGTGCCACGGTTCGCAAGGATCGCGCCAAGCGCGGGAGGCGGCGGTGGCGGGCTAGTCGCCCTGGGCGAAGGTGCGCCGGTACTCGCTCGGCGTGGTGCCGAGGATGCGCTGGAAGTGCAGCCGGAGATTCGCACCGGTGCCGAGGCCGACGTCGGCGGCGATCTGCTCGACGCTGCGCTCCGAGCGTTCGAGCAGCTCACGGGCCATGTCGATACGGGCGCGCATGACCCACTGCATCGGCGTGTACCCCGTGTCGTCGACGAAGCGTCGGGAGAACGTGCGCGCCGACACCGCCGCGTGCCGGGCGAGGGCCTCCAGGGTCAGTGGTTCGCCGAGCCGGCGCAGCGCCCACTCGCGGGTGGCGGCGAACCGCTCGCCCAGCGGCTCCGGCACGCTGCGCGGCACGTACTGGGCCTGACCGCCGCTGCGGTAGGGGGCGGCGACGAGGCGCCGGGCGGCGTGGTTCGACGCGGCCACCCCGAGGTCGCCGCGCAGGATGTGCAGGCACAGGTCGATGCCCGAGGCGGCGCCGGCGGACGTCAGCACGCTGCCCTCGTCCACGAACAGCACGTTCTCGTCGACCCGCACGAGAGGGTGCTTCGCCGCGAGCGCCCGCGTGTAGTGCCAGTGCGTCGTGGCGCGCCTGCCGTCGAGCAGGCCCGTGGCGGCGAGCGCGAAGGCGCCCGTGGAGATGGCGGCGAGCCGCGCGCCCCGTCCGTGGGCCGCCGTCAGCGCGTCGACGACGATCCGCGGCGGATCGTCGAGGTCGGGGGACCGGTAACCGGGCAGGAAGACCACGTCGGCCCAGGCCAGCGCGTCGAGGCCGTGGGCCACGTGGTATGACAGGCCGTCACCGCCGGTCACGAGGCCGGGCGCCGCGCCGCACACCCGCACCTCGTACGGCATGCTCGCGCGCGTGGTGAACACCTGCGCCGGAATACCGACATCGAGCGGCTTGGCACCCTCGAGCACAAGGACGGCGACACGACGCAGGCGGGAGGACGGCACGGAGCCAGCGTACGTGGGGGGGTGCGGGTCAGCTCAGGCCCAGCGCGCTCATGGTGTGCTCGGCCATGCGCCGCTCCCCGAGGGCGTTGGGGTGCACGGGGACCAGGCTGTGTCCGAAGAGCAGCGGTTCGATCCACCGGGTTCCGGGGGCCTCGCAGGCGTCGTGGCCCTCGGACACCCGGGAGAAGTCCACGTACGTGGCACCGGTCTCCTCGGCGGCCCGCTCGACGACGGCGTTGAGGCGTGTCTGGATGTCCCGCAGGTAGGGCACGTCACCGGCGGCGACCGGCAGTTTCGCGAAGCAGGAGGGGTCGGCGGTGGCCGGTGTGATCCACGGGTAACCCAGGGCCGCCACCCGGGCGTTGGGAGCCTTGTCGCGGACGGTGCGCAGCGCGGCCTTGAGCGCGGGGTAGGTGTTGTTCTCGATCTGGTCCACGAAGGACGTGCCGTGTCTGTCCTTGCAGGGGCTGCCCTTCCCGCCGCTGAGGACCCCGGCGGAGCCGCACGCCGTGATGGCGTTGATGAACGTGTTGTTGTCGTTGCCGCCGATGGTCAGCGTGACCAGGTCCGTGCCGGTGCTGAGCGCATCCACCTGGGGTGCGACGCCCGGGTACTGCGCCTGGGTGAAGTGGGAAGTCTGTGCGGCGCCGCAGGTGACGTCCTTGAGGCGGGCGCCCGTGGCGGAGGCGATGACGTGCGGGTAGTTCGCCGTGGAGCGCAGGCAGAGCAGGTTGGTGAGATCGACGGGCAGGACGCCCGAGCCGGCGCTGTAGCTGTCGCCGAGGGCGACGTAGTCCAGGGAGGGGGTGGCGTGCGCGGTGGCGTCGGTGAGACCGAGAGCCAGTGTGCCGGCGAGGGCGGCTGACGCGGTCATGACACGGCGCAGGGCATGCTTCGGCATGTGGTCTCTCTTCTCGGGGTGCGGGCAGGGGAGTCGAGCGAGCGCGTGACCGCTGGTTACCGGTCGGTTCTACTTTTAAGTAATGTGCATGCGCCCTGACTTTGAGTCAACGTTGTTGACGGAACTTCTTGCGCCCGCCTTCGCGGAGGCCGGCCGGCCAAGTCGCCCGGTCCGCCGACTGCCGTGAGCGCTGTCGGTGCCCGTCGCTATGCTCACCGAGCCCTTGCCGTCCCCGCGCGCACCGGGAGCCGATGCCGTGCCACCGACCGAGACCGACCTCGCCGACGCCGTCCACCGCGCGGCCCGCGCCGCCCTCCTGGACCTGTTCCGCGACCATCCCGACCACCGGTTCTACTACTGCACCCTCGTCACCCCCGGCGAGGCCTACGGGCCGGTGCTGTCCGCGTGGTCCGTCCAGGCCCTGGCCGAGGAGTCGGCACGCCAGGGCTGCGCGCCGCTGGACATCAAGTGGTCCTACGCCGACTCCCCGTTCTGCGGCTACGGCGAACGCCATATGGAGCCGGTGCGGCCCCTCTTCGAGGCCCGGGGGGAGCTCTTCGACCTGCCCGACGGAGAGTGGGAGGCCGAGTTCGACCTGAGACTGCGGGCGATGGAGACGGCCATGGCCCGCCTCGACGCGGAAGGCCTCTTCGGCACGGGCACCGACCGCCACTCCGTCGTGACGGACTGGCTGGCGGAGGCCGCCGTGCTCGAGGACGGCTGACCGGCGCCGATGGGAACCCGGGCTGTTCTAGAGTGACTTCCGCCAGTGCAGAAGACCGCGGACCTGTGAGGTACTCACCAGCCATGACGACCGAAACGTTTGAGTTCCAGGTAGAGGCGCGTCAGCTCCTGCAGCTGATGATTCACTCCGTCTACTCGAACAAGGATGTCTTCCTGCGCGAGCTCGTCTCCAACGCCTCCGACGCGCTGGACAAGCTGCGCCTGGCCGCCCTGCGGGACGACACTCCCGACGTCGACGTGACCGACCTCCACATCGAGCTCGACGTCGACAAGGAGGCCCGCACCCTCACCGTGCGGGACAACGGCATCGGGATGTCGTACGAAGAGGTCACGCACCTCATCGGCACCATCGCCAACTCGGGCACGGCCAAGTTCCTTCAGGAGCTGCGCGAGGCCAAGGACGCCGCCGGGGCCGACGGGCTCATCGGCCAGTTCGGCGTCGGCTTCTACTCGGGCTTCATGGTGGCGGACGAGGTCACCCTGGTGACCCGGCGCGCCGGTGAGACCGAGGGCACTCGCTGGACGTCGCGCGGCGAGGGCACGTACACCCTGGAGACGGTCGCCGAGGCGCCGCGGGGGACCTCCGTCACCCTCCACCTCAAGCCCGCGGACGCCGAGAACCAGCTCCACGACTACACCTCCGAGTGGAAGATCAAGGAGATCGTCAAGCGGTACTCGGACTTCATCACGTGGCCGATCCGCCTGCTGCCGGAGCCGGCCGAGGACGGCGCCGAGGCGCGCGAGGCCGAGACGCTCAACTCGATGAAGGCACTGTGGGCCCGCCCGCGCGACGAGGTGTCCGACGACGAGTACCACGAGCTGTACAAGCACATCGCGCACGACTGGCGCGAACCGCTGGAGACGATCCGGCTGCAGGCCGAGGGCACCTTCGAGTACCAGGCACTGCTCTTCGTGCCCTCGCACGCCCCGCACGACCTGTTCACCCAGGGCTACCAGCGCGGCGTACAGCTCTACGTGAAGCGCGTCTTCATCATGGACGACTGCGAGGAACTGCTGCAGCCCTACCTCCGCTTCGTCAAGGGTGTCGTCGACGCGCAGGACCTCTCGCTCAACGTCTCCCGCGAGATCCTCCAGCAGGACCGCCACATCCGCATGATCCAGCGCCGCCTGACCAAGAAGGTCCTGGCCACGGTCAAGGACCTGATGACGTCCGCGCCGGACCGCTACGCCACCTTCTGGCGGGAGTTCGGCGCAGTCCTGAAGGAAGGCCTGGTGACCGACTCCGACAACCGGGACGCGATCCTCGCCGCCTGCTCGTTCGCGAGCACGCACGACGCCGACGAGCCGACCACGCTGAAGAGTTACGTGGAGCGGATGAAGGACGGCCAGGACGACATCTACTTCATGACGGGCGAGTCCCGGCAGGCCATCGAGGACTCCCCGCACATGGAGGCGTTCCGGGCCAAGGGTGTCGAGGTGCTGCTGCTGACCGACGCCGTGGACGAGGTCTGGGTCGACGCGGTGGGGGAGTACGAGGGCAAGCCGCTGCGTTCGGTGGCCAAGGGCGAGATCGACCTCGGTGGTACCGAGGACGACAAGAGCGACGCCGAGAAGGACGCGCAGAGCGAGGAGTACGCCGGGCTGCTCGGCTGGATGACGGAGCACCTGGGCGAGGACGTCAAGGAGGTCCGCCTCTCCTCCCGCCTCACGGTCTCCCCGGCCTGCGTCGTCTCCGACGCGAACGAGCTCACGCCCGCGCTGGAGAACATGTACCGGGCCATGGGCCAGGAGGTGCCGCACGCCAAGCGGATCCTCGAACTCAATCCGGAGCACCAGCTGGTGAAGGCCCTGAACCGGGCGCACACGGAACAGCGGGACCGGACGGAACTGACCGAGACCGCCGAACTGCTGCACGCCCTGGCGGTACTCGGTGAGGGAGGCCGGCCGAAGGAGCCGGCCCGGTTCGTGAAGCTGGTGGCGGACCGTCTGGAGCGCACGCTGTAGCCACGCCGCTCGCTGTGAGGCCCCGAGGCAGTCCTCTGCTTCGGGGCCTTGGCTCGCCTGCCGTCCAGGTCGCCATCCGCATGGCGAGACGGCCTGGCATCCGGAGCGCCCCACTCCGTATATTCGCACGCATGTATGCATCGGCTCCGCTGCTGTGCCTCGCGCTCTTCGCGAACTCGGCGTGGTGCGTCGACGACGGCCTCTGTCGCCACTGAGCCCGGTACCGGCCGCGTGAACCGCGCCGCCGGTACGGCAGTGCCCTCGCCCGCCGTCCCCGTGCACCACACCGGAGATCTTCCGTGACCACCGCACCCCCAGCCGGGTCGGCCCCGGCCGCGCCGCCGCGCGCGCCCGCCGCCCTGTTCGCCCCCTCGCCCACCTCCTCGGCACGGCCCGAGGCGCCGCCCCTGCCCCCGGTGCGCCGGACGCCACTCGCGGTGTCCGGGCTGCTCGCGGCGGCCCTGACCGCGTACGTGTGGTCCGCGCACGGCGCCAAGCCGGGCGTGCTGCTGCTGCTCGGTCTCGGTCTGGGCGTCGCCCTCTTCCACTCCCGGTTCGGCTTCACCTCCGCGTGGCGGCAGCTGGTCGCCGTCGGCAACGGCGCCGGGCTGCGGGCGCACACTTTGCTGCTCGGCACCACGGCCACCCTGTTCGCGCTGCTCATCGGCACGGGCACCGGGCTGTTCGGCTCCCAGCCGGCCCCGTCGGCCGGGTCCATCGGGGTCGGTCTGTTCGCCGGGTCGGCGCTCTTCGCGATCGGCATGCAACTCGGCGGCGCCTGCGCCTCGGGCACCCTCTTCGCCGTCGGCTCGGGACAGGGGTCGGTGGTGCTGACCCTCGGCGGCTTCATCGCGGGCGCCACGCTCGCCGCCTGGCAGTTCGACCTGTGGAAGGACCTCCCGGCCTGGGAGCCCGTCGTCCTGTCCGACCACGTCGGCTGGTTCGGCTCCTGGGCCGTGACCATCGCCGCGCTGCTGCTGGTGGTGCTGGTCACGCGGCGCGTCCAGGCCCGCCGCAACCCGCCGCCCCTCGGGGCGGTGCCCTCGGCGCGCGGTGCGGCGGTCCGCGCCGTCCGCGGCTCCTGGCCGCCGGCCGCCGGTGCCCTCGCGCTGGCCGTGCTCGGAGCAGGCGTGCTGTGGGTCTCCGGCGGTGCCTGGGGCGTCACGAGCGCCTTCAGCCTGTGGGGCTCCGAACTCGTGGGCGCGCTCGGCGGACACCCGGAGAACTGGACGTGGTGGCAGCGGCCCGGCAACGCCGAGATGCTGGCGGGCCCGGTGCTCGCCGACAAGACCAGCCTCACCGACATCGGCATCATGATCGGCGCCGCGGTCGCCGCGTCGGTCGGTGGCACCTGGGCCCTGCACCGGGGCATCCCCTGGCGCACGGCGCTCGCGGCGGTGCTCGGCGGCGTGCTGATGGGCATCGGCGCCCGCCTGGCCGGCGGCTGCAACATCGGCGCCTATCTGGCGGGCATCGCCTCGGGCAGCCTCAGCGGCTGGCTGTGGGGTGCCTTCGCGCTCGCCGGGACCTGGGTGGGTCTCAAGCTGCGCCCCCTGTTCGGCCTGGGCAACCCCAAGCCGGGCGACGGCGTCTGCTGACACAGGGGATGCCCGTGCGGCACAGGGGTCAGGCCTGTACCGCACGGGCGGCCAGGGGGTGTCGTTCGGATCTTGCCGGGGTCGCGGGGTCTGGCACGCGCTCCCCCACTGCCTTAAAGGCGTGGGAGGTGCCCCCAGCGGCGTTGTCGTCGGTTGCCAGGGCTCCGCTCTGTCGCCCTCCTCCGCCTTGCAGCTGCACGCACCAGACCCCGCTCGGGCCGGTCGCAAGGCACCGTCGCCCGGAGTCGGCCTGATCCGAACGACACCCCCTAGGAGACGCGCCGGTCCGTGGCCGTGACGCGGGCGATGGCCTCCGCGGTGAGGGCCCGTCCGTGGGGTTCACGGGCCAGCGCGCGGTGCAGGGTCAGACCCTCGATGAGGGCGTCGAGCTGGCGGGCGGTGTCCGGGTCGAAGTGCTTCTCCAGGTGGACGCGACTGCGGCGCATCCACTCGTGGGTGAGTTCCCGGTAGGCCGGCTGGCGCGCGGCGAGGGTGTACAGCTCCTGGGTGAGCACCAGGTCCCGCTGGCTCCCCTCGGACAGTTCGTGTACGAGGTCGGCGACCGCCGCCCGGGCCTGGTCGCGGTCGGCCGCCGCGCCGAGGTGGGCGTCGAACACGGCGACGATGTGGTCGGTGAAGCGGCCGAACGCCTCCCGCAGCAGCTCTTCGATGCCACTGAAGTGGTACGTCATCGAACCCAGGGGGACCCCGGCGCGCGTCGCGATCCTCCGGTGGGAGACGCGCGCGATGCCCTCCTCGGCGATCAGGTCGAGCGTGGCGGCGATGATGCGTTCACGCCGCCGCGGATCCGTGTGTCCGGTTGCCATGGGAGCAGGCCTACACCTTCCGCACCGGGCGGGCGGGGTTGCCGACGGCCACGACGTTCGCGGGCACGTCCTTCGTGACGACCGCTCCGGCGCCGATGACGGCGTTGTCGCCGATGGTCACGCCGGGCAGGACGACGGCGCCCCCGCCCAGCCAGACGTTGTCGCCGATGGTGATGGGCCGGGCGGCCTCCAGCTTGTCCCGCCGGGGCTCGGCCTCCAGGGGGTGCGTGGGGGTGAGCAGTTGGACACCCGGCCCGATCTGGCAGTCCTCGCCGATGGTGATCGCCGCGACGTCCAGCGCGGTCAGGTTGTAGTTGACGAAGGTGCGCGCGCCGATCGTGATGTTGCTGCCGTAGTCGACGTACAGCGGTGGCCGCACGTGGGCCTCGGCGCCCAAGGAGCCGAGCAGTTCCGCGAGGATCGGCCGCGCGGCTTCCGCGTCCTCCACGTACGCGGCCTGGTAGCGGGCGGCGAGCCGCACGGCCTGCTGCTGCCTGCGGGCGATCTCGGGGTCGTCGGCGATGTAGAGGTCGCCCGCCTCCATGCGCTCGAGGTTCGTGCGGGGGTCCTGCGCGAAGTGGTCCGTCGGCATGCGCACGATCGTACCCTGGAGCGTACGAACGTACATTCACCGTCGCCGGGGCTGCAGCACTCCGGCGAGCAGGAGCACGAGGAGCCCGGCGAACGGCACCACCAGCAGCCCCGCCCGCAGGCTCGACGCATCGGCGACCAGGCCCACGATCGGCGGGGAGAGCAGGAACCCCAGCCGCATGAGCCAGGAGACGATGGTCAGCCCGGAACCGGGCTTGAGGCCGGGCAGCTCGTCCGCCTCGTGCATCGCGGCCGGCACCAGGGTCGCCACTCCGAACCCGGCCGCCGCGAATCCGAGGATCGTCCCGGGCACCGTCGGCACGGCCAGCGCCAGGCCCATGCCGGCCGCGGCGACGAGAGCGCCGGAGCGGGCCACCGCGCGCTGGCCGAACCGGTCCACGAGCCGGTCGCCGATCAGCCGGCCGACGAACTGTGCCCCGACCAGGGCGACATAGCCGGAGGCGGCCAGTGCCACCGACGCGTGCAGCGAGTCGGAGAGGTAGAGCGTGGCCCAGGAACTGCCCGCGTCCTCGACGAGCGTGCCGGCCGTGGCGATCAGGACGAGCGCGGCGAGTACGTAGCCCGTACGCGGCCCCGGTGCCGTGCGCCGCGTCTGCCGCGGTGTCCGGCCCTCGGCGTCGGGTTCCCCGTCCGGTTCGGTCTCGGGGCCGGGCAGGCAGAACCGCAGGGCGACGCACGCCGCGACCGCGAACACCACGGCCGAGAACAGCAGGTGCCCGCCCCGCGGGACGTCGAGCGCCATCGCGGCGGCGGCCATGGACCCGCCGGTGACCGCGCCGATGGACCAGATGGCGTGGAAGGAGTTGATGATGGAGCGTCCGTAACGGCGCTGCACCCGCAGGCCGTGGGCGTTCTGCGCGACATCGGTGAACGCGTCCGCCGCCCCGGCCAGGAACAGCGCGGCCGCGAACAGCACCACCGAGTCCGCCAGTCCGGCGGCGAGGATCCCCACCCCGGTCAGCAGCGTGCCGCCGACCGCAACCCGCGCCGAGCCGAACCGGCGGACGAGTATCCCGGCCGCGAGACCGGCCGCGATGGCGCCGGCCGGGAACGCCGCCACGGCCAGCCCGTAGGCCGCGTTGCCGATACCGAGGTCGGCCTTGATCTGCGGATACCTCGGCAGGAGGTTGGCGAACAGGGCCCCGTTGGTGAAGAACAGCACGGCGACGGCCACGCGAGCCCGCCGTTCGGCCAGGGCGGGCCGACGCAGTACGTCAACAGTCATGCCCGGAGCCTACAGTCGGAAGCGTACGAACGTACACTCCCGAAACCGGTGTCCCACGAGCCATGTTGCGGCGATCATGGGGCCGAGTCACCGCACGCCGACCCCGAGGAGCAGCCCGACATGTCCGTGCCCGCAGACCCCACGGCGCTCCATCCGATGCCCGGGCAGCCGAGGGTGGTGCTCCTCAAGCCGCTGGTGACCTCCCCGCTGATCGAGGTGGGGGAGTATTCCTACTACGACGACCCGGACGACGCGACGGCGTTCGAGACGCGCAACGTGCTCTACCACTACGGGCCGGAGAGGCTCGTCATCGGCAGGTTCTGCGCGCTGGGGACGGGCACGCGGTTCATCATGAACGGCGCCAACCACCGCATGGACGGCCCCTCCACCTTCCCGTTCCCCACCATGGGCGGCTCCTGGTCCGAGCACTTCGACCTGCTCACCGGCCTGCCGAACCGGGGCGACACGGTTGTGGGGAACGACGTCTGGTTCGGCCACGGCGCGACGGTCCTGCCCGGCGTACGGATCGGACACGGGGCGATCATCGGCGCGGGCTCCGTCGTCACCCAGGACGTGCCCGACTACGGGATCGTCGGCGGCAACCCCGCCCGGCTCATCCGCACCCGCTACAGCGACGAGGACGTCGCCCGGCTGCTCGCGGTGGCCTGGTGGGACTGGCCGGCCGACCTCATCACCGAGCAGGTGCGGACAATCATGTCGGGCACCGTCGCCGACCTCGAAGCGGCCGCCCCACCTCGTTAAACTGGCGCCCGCCGTAACGCACAGCGCACTGAGGAGACCCGGATGCCGGCACACGACCCGTCCGTCTCCGACGACGCGGCCGGGGCGAAGGGGCCGTCCTCGGCACCGGTCCGGCAGGTGCTGTCCGACAGCGTCTACGAGGACGTCAAGGCCATGGTCATGGACCATGAGATCGCTCCCGGTGCCCGCGTCGGCATCGAGGCCCTGGCCCGCACGCTCAACGTCTCCCCGACCCCCGTGCGCGAGGCCCTGGCGCGGCTGGAGTCCGACGGTCTCGTCGTCAAGCGCTCCCTGTCCGGCTACCGGGCCACCGAGCTGCTGACCCGGCAGGGAGTGGAGGAACTCTTCGAGATGCGGCTGCTCCTGGAACCGCGAGCCGCCGCCCTGGCCGCCCGCCACGCCGACGAGTCCCAGCTCGACGCCGTCGAAGCCATCCTGGAGGACATGCAGGCCCACCCCGGCCCCGCCGGACCGTACGCGGCCTACCGGGACTTCGCCGTCCTGGACCAGCGTTTCCACGACGCGATCGCCGAGGCCGCCCGCCGGCCCCTGCTCGCGGACGCGGTGGAGCGGCTCCACTCCCATCTGCACATCTTCCGCCTCAGCAGTCTCCAGAGCGAAGGCGCCCCGACCCTCGCGGAGCACGAGCGCGTGGTCCGCGCGATCCTGCGCCGCAGGCCCGAACGCGCGGCCGAGGCGATGGCGGACCACCTCGCCCGCAGCCTGGAACGCCGACTGGGCCGGCTCGGGCCCGGCTGACAGCGCACCGGTTCCCGCTGCCCCGACCGTGGTGGTGCGTGCGGACGAGGCTCAGGACTCGCTCCCGGCCGGCACCGGTACCTCACCGGACAGCAGGTTCCGCGTCCGCAACCCCTCCCACACCGCGTCGGGCAGGGGCCGGTGGAACAGCCCGGTCGCGTCCCGCACCTGGGCGGCCGACCGCGCCCCGACGAGGACGGAGGCGACCGCCGGATGCCCGAAGGGGAAGCGCAGCGCGGCCGCACGCAACGGCACTCCCCACGACTCGGTGACCTCGCGCATCCGCACGGCCCGGCGCAGGAGGTCAGCGGGAGCGGCCGCGTAGTCGTACGTGGCACCCGGCGACGGATCGGCCAGCAGGCCGGAGTTGAACACACCGCCGACGACCACGCTTTTGCCGGCCGCCTCCGCAGCGGGCAGCAGGGCATCCAACGCGCCCTGTTCCAGGAGGGTGTAGCGCCCCGCGCACAGCACGGCGTCGACGTCCGTGTCCTTGAGGAAGCGCGTCAGCATCCGGGTCTGGTTCATTCCCGCGCCGATCGCCCGTACGACCCCTTGCGACCGCAGGTCCTCCAACGCCGGGTAGGCCTCCCGGAACACCTGCTCCTCGTGGTCGTCGGGATCGTGCAGCAGGACCAGGTCGACGCGGTCGAGCCCGAGGCGGGTGAGGCTGTCCTCCAGCGAGCGGCGCACCCCGTCGGCACTGAAGTCCCACCGCCGCCGGTGGGTGGCCGGTACGGCGAAGCCGTGGGCGAGGTCGTCCCCGCCGCCGTCGTGGGGCACCAGTACCCGGCCCACCTTGGTGGACAGGGTGAAGCCGTCCCGCGGCCTGCCCCTGAGAGCCTCGCCCAGTCTGCGTTCCGACAGACCGAGGCCGTAGTGCGGGGCGGTGTCGAAGTAGCGGACGCCCGCCGCCCAGGCGGCGTCCACGGCGGCCGCGGCCTCCTCCTCGCCCACGTCCTGGTAGAGACCGGCGACGGCCGCGGCGCCGAAACCGAGGGCGGTGACGCGGACGTCACTCCGGCCGAGGGCGCGGCTGGGCAGCGGCGGGCACGCACCGCTCGGGTCCGGGCGGGTCACCGCGCCTCCGGCCGCAACCGCAAGCCCTGCATTCCGCCGTCCACGGCGAGCGCGGTGCCCGTGACCGAGGCGGCGGCCGGACTCGCCAGGTACACGATGGCCGCCGCGACTTCCTCGGCCGTGACCAGCCGGCCCATGGGCTGCCGGGCGTCGAGCGCCTCCCGCTCGGCGACCGGGTCCGCCGCCCGGTCGAGGAGGCGGCCGATCCAGGGGGTGTCCGCCGTGCCGGGGTTGACGCAGTTGACGCGGATGCCCTCCCGGAGGTGGTCCGCCGCCATGGCCAGCGTCAGGGACAGCACCGCGCCCTTGCTCGCGCTGTACAGGGCGCGCTGCGGCAGGCCGGCCGTGGCGGCGATCGAGCAGGTGTTGACGACGGCGGCATGCGCGGAGGCCCGCAGGTGGGTCAGTGCCGTGCGGGTGGTGCGGACCATGCCGAGGACGTTCACGTCGAGGACCCGGTGCCACTCGGCGTCGTCGTTGTCCCCGACCGTGCCCACCGCGCCGATGCCGGCGTTGTTGACCAGGATGTCGACGCCGCCCAGGTCTTCGGCGGCGGTGGCGACGGCGGACCGCACGGACGCGTCGTCGGACACGTCCGCGAGGTAACCGCGCAGGGGTTCGCCGACGCGTGACGGGTCGACGTCCAGCACGGCGACGTCGGCGCCGCGGGCGGCCAGCAGGGCGGCGGTGGCCCTGCCGATGCCGGACGCACCGCCGGTCACCAGGGCTTTGAGCCCGGACAGTTCACTCATCGATCCGTACCTTTCCGCCGTTCCGCGAGGCCGGTGGCGTCGCTGACCCAGAAGGAACCGTCCGGATACCGGTGGGCGGCGATCGACGCGGCGTGCATCTCCGAGGAGAAGCCGGGTGTCGTGGGAGCCCTGTAGTGCCCGTTCGCGACGGTGACGGGGTCCTTGAAGTGCTCGTGCAGATGGTCCACGTATTCGATCACGCGGTCCTCGGTCGTCCCACTCAGCGCCACGTAGTCGAACATCGACAGATGGCGCACCAGTTCGCACAGGCCGACGCCGCCGGCGTGCGGGCAGACCGGGACGCCGTACTTGGCGGCGAGGAGCAGGATCGCCAGGTTCTCGTTGACGCCGCCCACCCTTGTCGCGTCGATCTGCAGCACGTCGATCGCCTCGGCCTGCAGGAGTTGCTTGAACACGATGCGGTTGTGGACGTGCTCACCGGTGGCGACCTTGACCGGGGCGACGCCCCTGCGTACGGCCGCGTGCCCGAGGATGTCGTCGGGGCTGGTGGGCTCCTCGACCCAGTACGGGGCCTGGTCGGCCAGTGCGTTGGTCCACTCGACGGCCTCCGCGACGTTCCAGCGCTGATTGGCGTCGACGGCGATCCGGACGTCGGGGCCGACGGCCGCGCGCGCCGCGCGCAGCCTGCGGACGTCGTCGGCGAGATCGGCGCCGACCTTCAGCTTGATCTGCGTGAAGCCGTCGGCGACCGCCTGCTCGGCGAGCCGGACCAGCTTCTCGTCGGAGTACCCGAGCCAGCCGGGGGAGGTGGTGTACGCCGGGTAGCCGTTCGCCAGGAGACGGGCCTCGCGCTCGACGGCACCGGCCTTGCCCCGCCGGAGCAGCGCCACGGCCTCCTCACGGGTGAGGGCGTCCTCGATGTAGCGGAAGTCCACCTGGTCCGCGAGCCATTCCGGTTCGGCGTCGGAGAGCAACTTCCACACCGGTCTGCCCGCCCGCTTGGCCGCCAGGTCCCACACCGCGTTGACCACGGCGCCGATCGCCATGTGCATCACGCCCTTCTCCGGGCCGAGCCAGCGCAGTTGGCTGTCGCCGGTCAGGGCCCGGCCCACCGACCCGGGGTCGGCGCACACCGCTTCGGCGGACAGGCCCAGGACGTGGTCGCGCAGGGCGGCTGTCGCCGCGGCCTGCACGTCGTTGCCGCGCCCGATGGTGAACGTGAAGGCGTGGCCCTCCAGCCCGTCACCCGCGTCGGTCCGCAGGATCACGTACGCGGCCGAGTAGTCGGGGTCGGGGTTCATCGCGTCGGAGCCGTCGAGCTCGCGTGAGGTGGGGAAACGGATGTCGATCACGTCGAGGTCGGTGATGCGCGCCGCTGCCATGGTCGTATCCCCACTGGAGTACCGGAGGGCTGGAATCACATAGGATCATGCCGCCTCTGATGGTGAGGCAGATGCGATCACCTGGTCAAGATGCTTGCCGCTCCTGGCAGATCCCATAGGATTCTTCAGCTGGCGTGGGCCACCACCGTGCTCGGCTCACTCCACGAGACCGGCGACGAGGGTGGCGAACTCGTCGGGGGTGGCGAGTCGGACGCCGAGCTTTTCGGCCTTGGCCCGTTTGGAGCCGGCCCCCTCACCCGCGACGACGAGCGTCGTCTTCTTGGAGACGCTGGAGGACGAGCGCCCGCCGGCCCGCTCGATGAGTTCGTTCATCTCGTTGCGCGAGAGCTTCTCCAGGTTTCCGGTCATCGCGCCGGTGACCACCACCCTCATCCCCGCCAGCGGACCACCCTCCACCGGCGACGCGGCCGCGCCTTCGCCTTCGCCGTCGCCTCGGCCTTCGGCATCGGTACGCGCCTGCGGCGGAGTGGCGCCGGGCTCGGTCATGCCGACGCCGGCGGCGGCGAGTTTGTCGATCAGCGGAGCGAGTTCGGCGACCTCCGCGACGATCGCAGGGGCCTTCTCCGACCCGATGCCCTCGACCTGCCGCATGGCGTCGGCATCGGCGGCGCGGATGTGGTCCATGGTGGCGAAGTGCCGGGCGATGCGCCGGGACATGGACCGGCCGGTACCCCTGACACCGAGCGCGCACAGCACCCGCGACAGCGGCTGCTCCTTGGCCCTGGCGATCGCGGCGAGCAGGTTGTCGGTGCTGGTGTCGCCCATCCGCTCGAGGCCGAGCAACTCCTCGCGCCGGAGGGCGAACAGGTCGGCGAGGTCGGCGACGAGACCGGCCTCGACGAGCTGGACGACGCGGGTGGTGCCCAGGCCCTCGATGTCCAACTGGTCGCGGCCCGCGGCGTAGACGAGGGAGGCGACCAGATGGCAGTTGCGCCCCTGCGCGCAGCGCCAGCGCTCCTCGCTCGTGTCGATGTCCGACCCGCAGCGCGGACACAGCTCGGGAAAGGCGATGGGCCGCTCGTCCCCCGTGCGCAGGTGGGCGACCGGCGCCTCGACGCGGGGGATGACGTCGCCGGCGCGGTGGACCATGACGTGGTCGCCCAGGCGCAGGCCGCGGCGGGTGATGTCGGCCGGGTTGTGCAGGGTCGCGTAGGTGATCGTGGAGCCGTCGATGACGACCGGTTCCAGGACGCCGCGCGGGGCGATGATGGCGGTGCGGCCCACGTTCCACTCCACCTCCAGCAGCCGGGTGATCTTCTCCACGGCCGGCAGCTTGTAGGCGATCGCCCACCGCGGCGCGCGGGAGCCGGATCCGGCGGCCCGCTGGTCGGCGGCCAGGTCGGCCCTGACGACGATCCCGTCGATGCCGAACGGCAGTTCGGCGCGCAGCGCGGCGATCTCCTGGACCCTGGCCACCACCTGCTCCGGCGTCTCGGCGACGACGTCCGGGACCGCGGTCCCCGCGCTGGTGTGCACGCCGAGCCCGGCCGCCATGGACATCAAGTCGCTGTGCGCGAGCTCCACCAGCCGCCCGGCGAGCGCGGCTTCGGTCTCGGGCAGGGGCAGCATGCCGTACCCGAAGAACGTCATGGGGACCGTGTAGGCGCGCTCCTTCGCCCTCAGCGTGCCCGCGGCCGCGTTGCGCGGGTTGGCGAACGGCTGCCCGCCATGACACAGACGCACCTCGTTCGCATGCTCGAACTGGGCCGTCGTCATGAGGATCTCGCCGCGCACCTCCATGGTGACCGGCTCGGACAGCGTCTCGGGCAGCCCCTCGACGGTGCCGATGGCGTGCGAGACGTCCTCGCCGGCCGTGCCGTCACCGCGGGTGATCAGCCGGGTGAGGCGGCCACCGCTGTAGCGGGCGGCGACCGCGAGCCCGTCGAGCTTGGGGCCGACGCCGAACCGCGTGACCTCCCGGCCCAGGCGACGCGCGAGGGACGCCGTCCAGGCGGTGAACTCCTCCGGTGAGAACACGTTGTCGAGGCTGAGCATCGGCACCGTGTGCGGCACATCGCCCTCGGCCGCGCCGCCGGCGACCTTCCCGGTAGGGGAGTCCGGCAGCACGTCGTCGGGGTGCTCGGCCTCCCACGCCGCTATGCCTCTCGCCAGCCGGTCGTAGGTGTCGTCGTCCAGTGGCGAGGAGCCGCCCGCGTAGTAGGCGGCGGCGGCACGCGCGGCGTCCTGCACGGCCTGCGCGTAGGCGGCGGCGTCAACGATCACTGCTGCGGAAGTCGTCATGAGTGGCATCCTGCCTCCCACCACTGACAATGGGCCCGGCCACCACGGCCCCGCCGCATCGTGAGACGGCACCCGCGTGCGGGAATGGCGGGATCAAGGGCGTCGTTGACACCTGTCATGCCCGACTCTTCCGCACGGCCCCCGGCATCCCGCATGCCGCTCGCCGTATACATCCTCGGCCTGTCCGTATTCGCCCTCGGCACGAGCGAGTTCATGCTCTCCGGGCTGCTGCCGCCCATCGCCGACGACATGGACGTGTCGATACCCCAAGCCGGGCTGCTGATATCGGCCTTCGCGATCGGCATGGTGGTCGGCGCGCCCCTGCTCGCGGTCGCGACCCTGCGGCTGCCACGGAAGATCACGCTGGTCGCGCTGATCTCGGTGTTCGGCCTCGGCCAGGTCGCGGGTGCGCTGGCGACGACGTACGAGATCCTCTTCGTCTCGCGTGTCGTGAGCGCGCTGGCGTGCGCCGGATTCTGGGCGGTGGGCGCCGCCGTCGCCATCGCCATGGTGCCGAAGACCTCACGGGCCCGGGCGATGGCCGTGATGATCGGCGGCCTGTCGATCGCCAACGTCCTCGGTGTCCCGGTGGGCGCCTTCCTCGGTGAGCACCTGGGCTGGCGGTCCGCGTTCTGGGCGGTGGGCGCGGCGTCCGCCGTCGCGCTCGTGGGTGTGGTGACCCTGATCCCGCACATCCCCCTGCCCGAGCAGCGGCCCCGGCTCAAGGGTGAGCTGGCGATCTACCGCGACCGCCAGGTGTGGCTGTCCGTCGTGGTGACCGCACTCGCCGCGGGCGGCGTGTTCTGTGCCTTCTCGTATCTCGCGCCGCTGCTCACCGACGTGGCCGGGCTGGCGGACGGCTGGGTGCCGACCGTGCTGGCCCTGTTCGGGCTCGGCGCGCTGATCGGCACGACGATCGGCGGCCGGATCGCAGATGCCCACCTGTTCGGCGTGCTGCTCTCCGGCATCACCGCCTCGACCGTGCTGCTGGCCGCGCTGGCGCTGTTCGCGTCGAGCCCCGCCGTCGTGATCGCCCTCTCCCTGCTCCTCGGCGTCTCCGCCTTCTACACGGCACCGGCGCTCAACGCCCGCATGTTCAACGTCGCGGGCGCCGCGCCCACCCTCGCCGGCGCCACGACGACCGCCGCGTTCAACCTTGGCAACACCGGCGGCCCCTGGCTCGGCGGCACGGTCATCGACGCGGGCCTCGGCTACGCCGCCACCGCCTGGGCGGGCGCGGCGATGACCCTGGTCGCGATCGCCTTCGTCGTCGCCTCGCTGCGGTTGCACAGCCGGTCGCGCATCGTGATGGGGGGCATGGCCGCGGAGCCCGTGGGCGCGGAGCAGACCCAGCGGGTGTGACGCCTACCGGAACGCGGGGGGCGTTCCGTATGATCATCGGCAAGGCGGGGTCGTAGCACAGAGGTAGTGCGCCGCGACATCATCTCGGAGGACGCCGGTTCGAATCCGGCCGCCCCGCCCCTTCTCGCCGCCCGGTCAGACCTTGCCGATGCCGAGGGTGTTCTCGCGGGGCAGCAAGCCGGAGCCCAGCACGTCCAGCCAGACCGGGCCGAGGAGTTCGGCGAGCCGCGTGGTGTCCTCGTCACCGAGCGCCCGCCAGGGAGCGGCGGCCAGTTCGTCGGTACGGCGCTCGACCTCGGCGCGCAGGGCGCGGCCCGCGTCGGTCGCGGTGCCGTCCGCCTCCAGCAGGCCGCGCACGGAGAGTCGTTCGCGGGCCGCCGCCCACTCGTGCTCGCTCCAGCCGCGGCTCGCGAAGACGCCGGCCGGCGCCGCGCCGATCGCCGCGAAGGACACCAGCGCCTCCACGGGGTCGAGGCCCGCGGTCAGAAGAGCGGCGAGATGACCGTCGCCGCGGTGCTCGCGCAGGATCGTCGCGGCCTGCCACAGCACGAGATGCGGCTCCCGGGGCCAGGGCAGGCCGGCATTGGCGGCGGCGAGCGGCCGGCCTCCGGTGGGCGCGGCCTCCGCCGCCCGGCGGGCGAGCGCGGCGGCCTCGGAGAGATCGGGACTGCCCGTCCGGTCCCCGATGAGCGCGGTGTACGCCCGGTCGACGCCGCGCGCCCGGGCGGCGAGCACCTTGTCCGGTGCGGCGACGTCCCAGGCGGCCGGGATGTGCTCGGCCACCATGCGCGGGCTGAAGCTGTAGAACGCCGATGCCACCAGACGGGTCTCCGGCGCCCCGAGCGGCGCCGCCCGCAAGGGGAAGTAACTCGGCCAGCGCTCGTCGGTGTCGTAACCGAGCGCCCGGATCTCCTCCAAGACCTCCGGCGCGTAGTAGACGACGGCGTGCAGCGGCTCCAGCAGGTGCCACATCTGCCGCACGCGTCCGTGGTCGATACCCATGGCGTCCTCGTTCCGCGAGTCCCATATCTTGGCACCGACTAGATTGTCGGTCGACGTACGGTCTTGTCAATGACTAGATTGCGCTAGCCTGCTCTCATGACCGCCGAACGCGCCTACCACCACGGAGACCTGCGACGGGCCGTGCTCACCGCGGCCCTCGACGTCATCGCCACCGAAGGACCGGCCGCCCTGTCCCTGCGGGACCTGGCCCGCCGGGCGGGCGTCTCCCACGCCGCGCCCGCACATCACTTCAAGGACCGCGCGGGCCTTCTCACGGCCATCGCGGCCGAGGGGCACGGCCTTCTGGCCGCCGCACTCGGCGAGGCGGAAGACCTGCGTGACCTGGGGGTCCGGTACGTGCGCTTCGCCACCGCGCACCCGGCGCACTTCCAGGTCATGTTCCGGCCGGAACTGCTGCGCACGGACGACCCGGAGCTCCTCGCCGCGCGCGAGCGGACGCGGACCCGGCTTCGCGCGGCCGTGGAGGGCCACGGCGACGATCCGGCCCTCGGTTTCATGGCGGCCTGGTCGATGGCCCACGGCTTCGTGACGCTGCTGCTCTCCCGCAACCTCGACGGACTGCTGAGCGGGAGCGACCCCGAGGAGACCTTCCGGGCGCTGGCGGGCGCCATGGTCCGGCCGGCCGGGAACCCCGCGTCGGGCTGAACCGTACGGCGCCCGTTCACGGCGCTCGACGGTCGGGTGGGAGCGCCCTCCGTCGGCGTAGGAAGTGCGCTGGGTGTACTCCTCGCGGCGTCGGCGCAACGCTGTGCCAGGCGGGCGAAGGCCTCCTTGAGCGCGGGCGGGCCGATGACCTCGATGTCGGTGTCGAAGGCGCCGATGGTGGCGGCGAGGGCCGGCCACGACCAGGAACCCAGGGTGAGCCGACAGCGGTCCGGGCCGAGTTCCTCGACGGTTCCGGCGGGGGCGTAGGGGGACACGGTGGCGGCGGACAGGTGGAGGACGACCTCCCCGCGGCAGGGCCATTCGGGGGAGTGGTCGGAGCCGCGGAACCCGCCGGTCACGAAGGCGGCCACATCTCCTCCGGGCAGCTCCCGCGGCGTGGAACGGGGCCCGGTGGGAGCGCGCGGGGTGATCCGGTCGGCGCGGAAGACGCGCCAGTCGTCCCGGTCGAGGTCCCAGGCGACGAGATACCAGCGTCACGGCGCGGGCGACGGCGGCGGACTGCCGCTGCACGGCTGTCGCGCTGATCCCGATGGTGCAGCTGCCACCGCGCGGGCTGTGGCGCAGCAGGGCCGGTGTGCGCAACGCCCCGCTCTCCTCATGGCTGGGCCGCGAGATCGACCCGCCGGCCCCTCACGGCTCCGATCCGGTCGGCGAAGCCCTGGTACGGCGCTATCTCGCCGCGTTCGGACCCGCCGCATCGGCGGACCTGCGCGCCTGGTGCGGCCTCGCCGGACTGCCCGCCGCGGTCGCCGCGGTACGCGGGGAACTGGTCGCCTTCCGGGACGAGCGCGGCCGGGAACTGCTGGACCTGGCGGACGCGCCGCGCCCCGATCCCGACAGCCCCGCCCCGCTGCGGTTCCTGCCGGCGTTCGACAACGCGATCCTCGGCTACCACGACCGGAGCCGGATCATCGACGACGCCCACCGGGGCCTGTCGGTCGCCGGCGCTTGTGTCGTCCTGGTCGACGGCCGGGTCGCCGCGACCTGGACTGTCGAGGCCGGCACGGTGACCGTCACACCGCTGCGCCGCCTCTCCCGGGCCGACCGCACCGCCGTCGCCGAGGAGGGGCGGGCGCTGGCGTCCTTCCTCTCCGACCGGGACAGCGACCGGGTCCGCCTCGCCGCGTCGACCGGCTGAGTGTCGCACCGGACGGCGGTCCGGCCACGACGGCGGACGTACCGCCACGGCGCCATGGTCAGCGAGGGGCGTTCCGGGCTCCCCGCAGGATGCGCAGGAGCCCGATCTCCGCGACGTTCTTGGTCAGTTCGACGTTGACCCAGCCGGCCACGTCCGCCAGGGACATGCCCTCGCCCCAGGGCAGGGTGACGGTCCTGTCAGTGGAGTCCGGCTCGGCGTCGGTGAGGTCGCCCAGCCGCGCCCGCCACTGCCCGTGCAGTCCGCGCAGCCAGTCCACGGCGCCCTCCGCGGTGCCCGGCCAGAAGAGCAGTCGCGGAGCATGGCCGTCCACCAGTAGCCGATGTGCCAGGTGACCCATCCGATGGTGAGCGCCGGCACCGGGTCGGGCTCGGGCACCTGGACGTCGGCGACCCCGTACTCAGCGGAGTCACCCCCTCCCTGGTGGTGCGCGCGGCATCGGCTGCCCGCGGCAACGAAGTGCGGCGTACACCCATCGCCGCGATCTACACCCGGGGGAGAGGAGCACGGGGTCGCACTACACCCGATGCAGTACGTCAGTCCAGCCCCAGGGTCGGATCAAATGCGGGAGACGCCGGGCGAGCATGGAACCGTACCCCGGTCAGCGTCTCTGCCTTCCCCCCATGTGCCGGGTCTTCGTCCTGCCCGACATCCGACGGATTGGTCCCAGGTGGCTACGTTCCTCTACCGACTCGGCCGACGCGCGTTCCGGCGCCGCGGCCTCGTCGCCCTGCTCTGGGTGGCCATACTCGTGGGCGCCGGCGTCGCCGCGTCCACGGCGCCCGCCCCGCCCGAAGACTCCTTCTCGATGCCCGGCACCGAGTCCCAGAAGGCATTCGACCTCCTCGACGAGCGCTTCCCGGCCGCCAGTGCCGAGGGCGCCACCGCACGCGTCGTGATCCGCGCCCCCGACGGCGGGAAGATATCGGACCCGGCCGGCAAGGCCAAGGTCGAGGAGCTGGTCACGGCCCTCGGCGACGGCCCGCAGGTCGCCTCGGTCGCCGACCCGTTCAAGGCGGACGCCGTCAGCGAGGACGGTACGACCGCGTACGCCTCGGTGACGTACAAGGTCAACGCCATGGAGCTGACCGACCAGGCACGTGACTCGCTCACCGCCGCCACCGACGACGCGCGCGGCGACGGCTTCACCGTCGAGACCGGCGGCGACGCGGTCATGGCCGAGCAGGAGATGGGCGGCACCGCCGAGTTGATCGGCATCGGTGTCGCCGCGATCGTCCTCCTGCTGACCTTCGGCTCGCTCGTCGCGGCCGGCATGCCGCTACTCTCGGCGATCATCGGTGTCGGCATCGGCATCTCCGCCATCGGGGCGCTCGGCAGCACGCTCGAACTCTCCGCGACGACCTCGACCCTCGCCATGATGATCGGCCTCGCGGTCGCCATCGACTACGCCCTGTTCATCGTCTCCCGCTACCGCGCGGAGATCGCCGAGGGACGCACCCCGGAGGATGCCGCCGGACGCGCGACCGGCACCGCCGGCTCCGCCGTCGTCTTCGCCGGACTCACCGTCATCGTGGCCCTGGCCGGCCTCGCGGTGGTCAACATCCCGATCCTCACCAAGATGGGCCTGGCCGCAGCGGCCACGGTCGGCATCGCCGTGCTGATCGCGCTCACCCTCACCCCGGCGCTGCTCGGCTTCGCCGGCAAGAAGGCGCTCAGCCGCAAGGACCGCAAGGCGCCCGCCGGACAGCGGGCCGCGTCCGCCAAGCCGAAGCTCGGCACCCGCTGGGCGCAGTTCGTGCTGCGGCGTCCGGTGACCGTGCTGCTGACCGCGGTGCTCGGCCTCGGCGCCGTCGCCGTGCCGGCCGCGAGCATGGAGCTGGGCCTGCCCGACGAGGGCAGCTCCGCGCCCGAGACCACGCAGCGCAAGGCCTACGACATGCTGTCCGAGTCCTTCGGCGCCGGGTTCAACGGCCCGCTGATGGTCACCATCGACACCCGGGGCGCGGACGACGCGAAGGCCGCCGCCGACACCGTCGGCAAGGAGATCACCGGCCTGGGCGAGGCCGCCGCCGTCACCCCGGCCAACTTCAACGAGGCGGGCGACACCGCCCTCCTCACGGTCGTGCCCAAGACGGGGCCGAGCGAGGCGGACACCGAGTCGCTGGTGAAGGACATTCGCTCGCTGTCCGGCGACATCAAGGCCGAGACCGGCGCGACCATGCTGGTCACCGGCGCGACCGCGATGACCATCGACTTCTCGCAGACCCTGGACGACGCGCTCATCCCGTACCTGGCCCTGGTCGTCGGCCTCGCCTTCCTGCTCCTGATGCTGGTCTTCCGCTCGATCCTCGTCCCGCTGAAGGCGGCCCTCGGCTTCCTGCTCTCGGTGGCCGCGGCGCTCGGCGCGGTGGTCGCGGTCTTCCAGTGGGGCTGGCTCGCCGACCTCTTCGGTGTGGCCCAGCCGGGCCCGATCATGTCGATGATGCCCATCTTCATGATCGGCGTGGTCTTCGGCCTGGCCATGGACTACGAGGTCTTCCTGGTGACGCGCATGCGTGAGGCCTACGTCCACGGATCGTCCGCCGCCGAGTCCGTCACCACGGGCTTCACCCACGGCGGCCGGGTCGTCGCGGCGGCCGCGATCATCATGATCAGTGTCTTCTCCGGCTTCATCATGGAGGACGACAACATGATCAAGATGATGGGCTTCGGCCTCGCGATCGCCGTCCTCTTCGACGCCTTCGTGGTCCGCATGGCCATCGTGCCCGCCGTGCTGGCCCTGCTCGGCACCAAGGCGTGGTGGCTGCCCAAGTGGCTGGACCGCCTGCTGCCGAACGTCGACGTGGAGGGCGAGAAGCTCCACAAGGAGCTCGGTGACACCACCGCGCCCCCGGAGCCTGCCCGCGAGCCGGAGACGGCCGGCGTCTGACACCCACGCGTACGGCCCCGGTGACCTGGACCTCCAGGCCACCGGGGCCTTCGCACGGGCGCGGAGTCCTCAGAGGTCCCGGGCCGCGTCGGTCAGCGCCTCGTCGAGGACGGCGACGCCCCGGGCGATCTCGTCGTCGCTCGCGGTCAGCGGGGGCGCGATGCGGAAGATGCCCCCCATGCCGGGCAGCTGGACGATGTTCATGTGCAGCCCCAGGTCGAAGCAGCGCCGGGTGACGGCCGCGCCGAGGCGGTCGGCGCCCCCGTCGCCCAGGACCTGGTCCCCGACCAGTTCCACGCCCAGGAGCAGTCCCCGGCCGCGGACGTCTCCGACGACGTCGTGGCGGGCGGCGAGCTTGTCCAGATGACCGCGCAGGGTCGTGCCGAGCCGGCGCGCACGCTCGTCGAGACGGTCGCGGACCAGGATGTCGAGGACGGTGTTGCCCACGGCGGCCGGCAGCGGGTCGTTGACGTGGGTGGTGAAGAAGAGGAACCCCCGGTCGTGGGCCTGCTGCTCGATCTCCGCGCTGGTCAGTACGGCGGCCAGCGGCAGCCCCGCGCCGAGCGTCTTGGACAGCGTGAGGATGTCGGGGACGACCCCCTCGTGCTGGAAGGCGTACCAGTCGCCGGTGCGGCACAGCCCGGTCTGGGCCTCGTCGAGGATCAGCAGCATGCCGCGCTCCCGGCACTTGCGCGCCAGGGCCGCGAGGTAGCCCGGCGGCAGTTCGACGACTCCGCCGGAGCTGAGGATCGGCTCGACCAGGCACGCGGCCAGGCTGCCGACCGACTGGGCGTCGATCAGCTCGAAGCCCATGTCCAGCTGGCGACGCCAGTCGAGCTCGCCGTCGGAGTCGACGACGGCGGGGCGGAAGCGGTCCGGCACCGGAAGCGCGAAGTTGCCCGGCGCGGCGGGGCCGTAGCCCTTGCGGCCCGCACTGTAGGTGGCGTTCGCGGCGGCCTGGGTCATGCCGTGCCAGGACCGGGCGAAGGAGACTATCTCGTGGCGGCCGGTGACGAGCTTCGCCATCCTCACCGCGGCCTCGTTCGCCTCCGCCCCGGTGGTCAGGAGCAGCGCCTTGTCCAGAGAGTCGGGCAGGGTGCCGGCCAGCCGGCGTGCGAGCTCGACGACCGGACGGCTCAGCATGCCGCTGTGGAGGTGATCGAGGTGCGCGACCTGCTCACGCACCGTCGAGACGATCGCCGGGTGGGAGTGCCCGAGGATCGCGCTCATCTGACCGGAGGTGAAGTCGAGCAGCTCACGGCCGCTCTCGGTGAACACCGACGTGCCCGCGGCGCGGGTGATGACCTCCGGCGAGAAGGGTGCGTGGCCGGAGTAGCGGATGAGGTGGCGCTCTGGGTCGGCGAAGGCTGTCTCGGAAGGCATGCGACCGACGTTAGAGACGCGCCGCTGCGCGTGTCCATCGCACAGATTCGATGCTGCTGTTCGGCAAAGTCGGACAGGGCTCCGTACAATCGAGGCGTGCTCAACTCGGGACGGCTGCGGCTGCTCAGCCTGCTGGACACTCTCGGTACGGTCCGCGCGGTCGCCGAAACGCTGCATCTGAGCGCGTCGACGGTCTCCCAGCAACTGGCGGTGCTGGAGACGGAGACCCGGTGCCGGCTGATCGAGCGGACCGGGCGGCGGGTGCGGCTGACCCCGGCCGGTCTCGTGCTGGCCCGCCGGGGCCGGGAGATCCTGGACCGGATGGCCGAGGCCGAGGCCGAACTGCGCGCGCTGAACGACGAGCCCATCGGCACCGTCCGGCTCGGGGTGTTCCAGAGCGCGATCTACACCCTCGCGGTCCCGGCGGCGACGCGCCTGGCCACCACCCACCCGCACCTGCACGTCGAGCTGGTCGAGATGGAGCCGCACGAGAGCGGACCCGCACTGCGCTCGGGGGAGGCGGACGTCATCGTCACCACCACCGACTACGCGGGCCTCTCGTGGGGTGCGGACCTCGAGATCACGTCATTGGGGACCGATTCGGTCGTGTTGGTGCTGCCGCGTGGCCATCCGCTCGCCTCCCGCACGGCGGTGAACCTCGCGGCCTGCAAGGAGGAGACCTGGGCCTGTGACCGACCGCAGTCGTACATGGCGGACCTGACCG
Source organism: Streptomyces sp. BB1-1-1 (assembly GCF_031597775.1). Classification (NCBI taxonomy): domain Bacteria; kingdom Bacillati; phylum Actinomycetota; class Actinomycetes; order Kitasatosporales; family Streptomycetaceae; genus Streptomyces; species Streptomyces sp. BB1-1-1. The sequence continues at coordinate 8,047,656 of NZ_CP134203.1, forward strand.
TGCGGCTGTGCCGCGAGTCGGGGTTCGAACCCCGGGTGGCATGCCGGTTCAGCAACTACCTGATGCTGCTGCGACACGTGGAGTCGGCCGGGTCGATCGCCCTGCTGCCCGCCCTGGCCGTCACGCCGGACCACGCCGTCGTCACCCGGGAGCTCAGCCCACCGGTGCACCGCAACGTCGCCGTCGTGGTGCGGCGCGGCACCCCGCAGCGCGCCGCGGTGAACACGGTCATCGCCGCGCTGCGCGAGCACCCGGAGATCCCGGCACTGGCCGAACCCCGTGACGACGCCCCGAAACCGTGAAGCCTGTCGGCATGAGCAAACCCGGCGCACGCCGTCCCTCAGTCCGCGGCAGGCCGGGAGATCCGGCTGTGGATGTCATCGAGCATGATCCGGACCGACGTGCGGAAGATCTCGGCCTGATGTTCGCCCAGGAAAGAGGTGTGCCCGAACACCTCGAGGACGACGAGGCCGTGCAGGTGCCCCCACGCGCTCAGGAAGAGGCAGACCGCAGGCGGCGGTAGGTCTCCCTGCCCGTTCGCGGGCAGGCGTTCCAGATGCTCCCGGAGCGGGGACGAGAGCGCGGGTATGTCGGCCGCGGCGAGTTGTGCCGTGGTGAACCCGCGGAACAGCTCACGCTGGAAGATCGCGCCCATCCGGCGCACCGCCTGGGTGGTCGGGCCCTCGGCGGGCGCCGCGTAGTACCGCAGTGGTGTGCCGTAGAGGAGCTGGAAGCGCTCGGGGTGCGCGATGCCCCAGCCGCGGTAGGCCTCCGCCACCGTCACCAGGCGCGGTGTGGACGGGTCGTCCACCGCGGTGTCGACGGCTGCCTGCAACGCTTCGGCCAAGTCCTCGTAGGCCTTGGTGATGAGGGCCGTGACGAGGGCGTCGCGGTTCGGGAAGTAGTGATAGAGCGCCTGCACGGTCATGCCCAGACTGCGGGCGACCGCGCGAAGTGACAGGGCCGAGGGCCCGTGCTCCCCGATGTGGTGCTCCGCAGCGTCCACGATCTCCCGGGCCGCGGCGGTCCGACGCCGCTCGCGCAAGGAGCCTGGAGCCGGCGGGTGTTCGTCTGAGGGCATGCGGTGAGCGTACGGGCGCGAGACCTGACGGGATATCAAAAACCGAACAGTGTTAGGTAAATCTCACACTGCCAAATCTTCCACCGTCTCTCTAACGTCGTCTCGCGGCGACGAAGTGCTGTGCCGGCCCCGAAAGGGCAACTCCGGTCGCTTCCCGTCGACTTCACCGCAAGGACACAAAGGAGAACGTGCGTGTTTGAACGCATAGCCGAACTGGCGATCCGCCGGTCCCGGCTGGTACTCGTGGTCGCCGTCGTGGCCGTGGCCCTCATGGGCGCCGTCGGGGCCGGCGCGTTCGGCAAGTTGAAGGGGGGCGGCTACGACGACCCGGCCTCCCAGTCCACCCGAGCCGGTGAGGCCATCGAGGAGAAGTTCGGCGGGGAGACGAACCTGGTCCTGCTGGTCCGTGCCCCCGAAGGCCGCATCGACGCGCCGGACGCCGCGCGGAGCGGCCGTGCCCTGGCGGCCGACCTCAGAAAGGAGGCGGACCTCGAGAACGTGATCTCGTACTGGGACGCGGACAACGCCGCCCTGCGCTCCGAGGACGGCCGCGACGCCCTGGTGCTCGCCCACGTGAAGGGCGACGAGACAGAGCAGAGGGAGAACGCCAAGAGCGTCATCGACGCGTACTCGGGAGCGTACGAGGGCGGACTCGACGTCCGGGCCGGAGGCGGCGCGGCCGTCGGCAACGACCTGGAGACGCAGACGCCCAAGGACCTCCTGCTGGCCGAGGCCATCGCCGTACCGCTGACCCTCGTACTGCTCCTGGTCGTCTTCGGCAGCGTGGTCGCGGCCCTGCTGCCGCTGATCATCGGGATCTTCGCCATCGCGGGAACGTTCGCCGAACTCGCCCTCCTGGGAGGCGTCACCGACGTCTCCGTCTCCGCGACCAACCTGACCACGGCCCTGGGACTCGGACTGGGCATCGACTACGCCCTGTTGATGATCAGCCGGTTCCGGGAACAACTCGCGACCGGATCGACCGTGGACGACGCCGTCCGTCACACGGTACGCACCGCGGGCCGTACGGTCGCCTTCTCCGCCGCGACCGTGGCCGTCGCGCTCGCGGCGCTCCTGGTGTTCCCGCAGTACTTCCTCCGCTCGTTCGGCTACGCCGGCGTCGGTGTCGTCGTCATCGCCGCCACCGGCACCCTGTTCGTGATGCCGGCCCTGTTCGTCGTCCTGGGCCACCGGGTCAACAGCGGACGGCTGCCGTGGGCGAAGCGGTCACGCACCGGCGCCCGGGCGCCCCTGTGGGGACGCCTGGCCCGCACCGTCATGCGGCGGCCCGTGCTCACCGCCCTGCCCGTACTCGCGGTACTACTGGTGGCGGCGAGCCCACTGCTGGGCATCACCCTCGGCACGCCGGACGAACGCGTACTGCCCGAGGGCGCCGAGAGCCGCCAGGTGGCCTCGGTGCTGCGGGACAAGTTCGCCGGCAACGACGACGCGGCCCTCCACGTCGTCATCGACGAGTCCGTGGGCCGGGAGCCGCTCGGCTTCTACGCCGCCGAACTCTCCGCCCTCGACGGCGTCGTCCGCGTCGAGGCGGGCACGGGGACCTACGCCGGCGGACGCGCCACGGCGGACGGCCCCGGCAACGCCGCCCTCAGCCGTCCCGACGCGCAGCGCGTCACCGTGGTGAGCGGCCTGACACCGAAGTCGGACGAGGCCCAGAGCCTGGTGAAGGAGGTGAGAGCGGTCGCGGGGCCCGCGGGGACGGAGCCCCTGGTGGGCGGAGCCGACGCCCAACTGGTCGACTCCAAGGACTCCATCAGCGGCCGGCTCCCCCTCGCCCTGGGGCTGGTCGCCCTCACCACCTTCCTCCTGCTCTTCCTCTTCACCGGCAGCGTCGTGCAGCCGCTGCGCGCGCTGGTCCTCAACATGATCAGTCTCGGGGCGACGCTCGGCGTCATGACCTGGATCTTCCAGGACGGCAACCTCTCCTCCCTGCTCGGTGTCACACCGCAGCCGATGGAGGCGTCGATGACCGTGCTGATGTTCTGCATCGCCTTCGGTCTCTCGATGGACTACGAGGTGTTCGTCACCAGCCGGATCAAGGAACTCCACGATCTGGGAGAGGACAACGAGTCCGCCGTGGTCGACGGCCTCGGCCACACCGGACGCATCGTCACCGCGGCGGCCTGCCTGCTCGCCGTGAGTTTCTTCGCCTTCGGGACCGCCAAGATCAGCTTCATGCAGATGTTCGGCCTGGGCAGCGGGCTGGCCATCCTCATCGACGCGGTCGCCGTCCGCGGCGTACTCGTGCCCGCCGCCATGCGACTGCTCGGCCGCTCGGCCTGGTACGCGCCCGGCTTCCTGCGGAAGTTCCACGGCCGGTTCGGACTCAGCGAGGGCGGGCCCGCGCCCGCCCCGGCCGCGGTGCCGGAGCCCTCGGCGAAGGCATCCCAAGTGAAGGACTCGACCGGGGTCTGACCACACCCGGTCCGCCCGCCCGGTCCCGCCCGCCCGTGCCCGCCTCCCCCCCGGAGGCGGGCACGGGCGGGCGCGTCGGCGGCCGCACGAGGGAGCCGCGCGACCGGTCAGCGGCCGACGGAGGCCGAGCCCTCGGCGCCGGCCTCTCCCGCCGGTCTGAACTCCACGGCGACGACACCGTCGACGCGCCGGCAGAGCTCTTCCAGCACGGAAACGGACACCTCGCCCGGGAGCCGGCCGCTGAGGACGACATGGCCGTGGGTCACATCCACCTGCATCGACGAGGGAGCCAGTCCGAGGGACCCGACCAGCGCCTCCTCGATGATCTCGGTGCGGATCGCCCGGTCCTTGCGGAGGAAGACCCGCAGCAGGTCGCTTCTGCTGACGACTCCGATCAGCCGCCCTCCCTCGTCGACGACCAGGAGCCGCTTGATGCCGTGCCGGGCCATCACCCGGGCGGCGTCCACGACGCTCCAGCTCTCCCGCGCGCAGACCGCGGGCGAGGTCATGAGCCCGGCGGCGTCCGTGGCGGACGCCTTGCCTCCGGCCGGCCGGGGCCCCTCCCCGTCCTCCGGAGAACGGTCGTGGTCTCCGCCCCACATCTTCTGCAGGAGGTCCGCCTCGGACACCACTCCCACCGGACGGTTCTCCTCGTCCACGACGGGCACCGCTGTGATGTCGTACTCCTGCAGCAGGTGGGCGATCTCCTTGAACGGTGTGCCGCGCTGGACGCGGACCACGGCGTCGCTCATCAGATCGCACACCTTCTGGTGCTTCATCGAGGTTCTTCTCCTCCGCTGCCGGCCTGTGCCGGCCGGCGTCAGTCCTACTTGCCTGTGTAAAACGATCTGCTGGTCACGGGAGTGCCCCATGCGTCATGCACGGGTACTGAGGAGGAGCAGGGCGATGTCGTCGCCGGGGCTGGGCGCGTGCCGGATGAGGGTGTCGGCCATCGCGTCGAGGTCGGTGGGATCGGCCTGTTCGAGAAGCCCGGCGAGGGCCGCGGTGGCGTCGTCGAGGTCGACTCCGGGGGCTTCGACGAGTCCGTCGGTGTAGAGGGCGAGCACGCTGCCGGGCGGCAGGTCGCATTCCAGCACCGAGTACTGGGCGTCCGGCTCGATGCCGAGCAGGAGGCCGGGCGGCACCTGGAGGAGTTCGATGCGTCCGTCGGCATGGCGCACCAGCGGCGGCGGGTGACCGGCGGAGGACAGACAGACCCGGTGCGTGGCGAGGTCGAGGTGGACGTAGACACAGCTGGTGAACAGGCCGGGGTCCAGGTCGGTGAGCAGGCGGTTGGTGCGGGCCAGGACGTCGTCGGGGGTCGCCCCCACGGTGGCGTGGGCGTGCACGGCGGTGCGGACCTGCCCCATCAGCGCGGCGGCGTCCACGTTGTGGCCCTGTACGTCGCCGATGGTGGCGCTGGCCGTGTGCTCGTCGAGACGGATGAGGTCGTAGAAGTCACCGCCGATCCCCAGGCCCCGGGCCGCCGGCAAGTAGCGGGCGGCGACCCGCAGGCCGGGCACGTGGGGCAGGGTGTGCGGGAGCAGGGCGGACTGCAGGCGGTGTGCGAGGTGGTGTTTGGCGTCGTAGAGACGGGCACGGTCCAGGGCCTGCCCGACCAGGCCGGCCAGTGAGGTGAGCGCGGCCCGTTCGCCGGGCGGGAAGACGTGCGGCCGTTTGTAGGCGAGGAGGAGGGAGCCGATCGGCCGACCGGACGCGATCAACGGCAGGACCGCCCACGCGGCCATGCCGTCCTCGTGCACGGTGGTGGGGTAGGCGTGCCGCAGCTCGGCGAAGGACGCGAAGAAGTCCGGGACACCGCGGGCCAGGACGTTGGCGCCGGGGATGTCCGAGCTGAGCGGAACGGCGTCGAAGCGGTCCATGAGTTCGGCGGAGTAGCCGCGGTGGCCGAGGATCTTCAGGCGGCCGCCCTCGGCGGTCATCAACACCATGGCCTGCGCACCCAGAGCGGGCAGCAACTGGTCGGCGGTCTGCTCGACCACGTCCTGCACACCGACGGCCTCGGTCAGGGTGGAGGCCAGGTGCATCAGGTGGTACAGAACGGTGGCGCGGCTGGGGCCCGCGGTCGGCACGGACGGTGACGGGGGAATGTCCTCGGCCGGGCCGCCGGGGGTGATGCGGACGCTGATACCGGTGGCGTCCGGGTACAGCTCGAAGGCCAGCCAGGTGTCCGGGGGACGCAGGACGCTGAATTTTTGCGGCCGGCGGCTGACCAGCGCGGCCCGGTAACGGTCCTCCACATGGGGTACGTCCATCCACGGCAGCGCCTCCCACGGCAGGGCACCCACCAGGTCGGTTCGATCGGCACCGACCAGGTCGGCCCCGGCCGGGGTGATGAACGTGATGCGTCCGTGCATGTCCAGCGCGCAGGACCCGCCCGGCAGGCGGTCGACGAAGGCCGACACCGCGGTCGCCTCGGCGGGGGAGGGAGTGCGCCCGGCCGGCGGAGGCAGGGTCCGTGGCCGGTCCGCGGGCAGCAGCGGGTCGCCGCGGTCCGCCGCCTGCTGCAGGATCCCGCCCAGGTGGCGACAGCCCTCCTGGATGACGTCGCGCTCCTCGGGGCTCAGCCGCTCCGGATGGGTCCCGGACCACAGCAGCACCAGTCCGCCCCGGACGGTGGTGCCCGAAGCGAGCGGGGTGGCCGCCAGTGCGAAGTCGTACGGCAGGACCAGCGCCGGCCGCGGATACCGGCGGGCCATCTCCTCCCGGCCGCCGACCCATACGAGGCGCCGCTCGCGGACGGCGTCCGCCACCGGCATCGGATCGGTCAGCGCGACGCGCCGCCACGGAGCGGCGATCTCCTGGGGAACGCCCGCCACCAGGATCTGCCACAGGGCGTTGTCGCCCGGCGGCAGCACGTACAACAGCCCTCCGAACGCACCGCTCTCCCGTACTACGGCGGCCATCGCGGCGTCCATCAGAACTCCGGCTCCGGCAGGGCTGCTCGACGCCGACCACACCGAGCATCACGCATATGAGGACACTACGCCCGTCCTGCCGTGATGGCATGTGATGCCCCGGGCCGAGGCCGGCGCCGGTGGCGCACGTGCGGGCCCGCCGTGTCCCTCCTAGTCTGGTGCTGCTCGGGGACGTTTCGTGGAGAGGCCTGTCCATGCCCCGGTCGATCTGGAGCGGTGCCATCTCGTTCGGCTTGGTCACCGTGCCGATCCATGTGGTCGGCGCGACCGAGGACCACAGCATCCGCTTCCACCGTTACCACCTGGCGGACCAGGGGAGGATCCGGACCCGGAAGGTCTGCGAGCTCGAGGACCGGGAGGTCCGCGCCGACGAGATCGGCAAGGGGTACGAGCTGACCAGGACGCAGATCGTTCCGGTCACCGACGAGGACCTGCGGGAGCTGCCGCTGCCGACCGCGAAGGCCATCGAGATCGTGGCGTTCGTACCGCTGGGGTCCGTGGACCCGATCAGGATCGGCGACGGCTACTACCTGCAGCCGGACGGACAGGTCGCGGCGAAGCCGTACGAGCTGCTGCGTCAGGCCCTGGCACGGTCGTCGAAGGTTGCGGTGGCGAAGTACGCGTGGTCGGGCCGGGAGCGGCTGGGCCTGCTGCGGGTGCGGGACGAGGCGATCGTGCTGCACGCCATGCGGTGGCCCGACGAGATCCGCGACCCCTCGTCGCTCACCCCGCCGCCGGTCGAGGTGGCCGAGGAGGAGATCGAAGGAGCGCTCGCGCTGATGGACACGATGACCCGCGACGACCTGGAGGGCGACGAGTTCCGGGACACCTACACGGACGCCGTCGCGGACCTGATCGAGGCGAAGCGCGAGCACAGGGCGCCGCCGGCGGCACCCGAGCAGGAGGAGCGGCCGGGGCAGGTGCTGGACCTGATGGCCGCGCTGCAGGAGTCCGTGTCCCAGGCGAAGGAGTCCCGGGGCGAGGACGGGCACGCCGAGGTGCACGAGCTGCCGGGACCGAAGAAGAAGCCCGCGGCGGGGAAGACACCCGCCAGGAAGACAGCGGCGAAGAAGACCGCGTCGAAGGCGACGACCGCGAAGGCGACGACCGCGAAGAAGGCACCGGCCCGCAAACAGCCGGCCCGCAAACCGAGGAGCGCCTAGCCCCGGTGTCGAAGGGCCGACGCGCAACAGAACGCGGAGCGGCCTAGGTGCGCAGCAGTCGCTGGGTGATCTCCCGGTACTGCCGCAGCGCGATCCGGAGTTCTTCGGCCTGCGTCTCGGGGTCGCGGTCCTGCCAGCTCTCGTGAAGGGCACGGCGTCGTTCCGCGAGGGCGTTCGCGAGGTGGGCGGCGGCGTCGTCGAAGGCGCCCTCCGCTTCTTCCAGCGCCTGAAGCGGAGTGTCGGCGAAGGTGTTGATGGCCTGGCGGAGCCGCTGAAGGACCGCGTCCCGCTCGTCCGACGGCAGGAGCGCGTCCGGCGCCGCGGACCGGTGCTCGGGGTGGCGCGGGGGCTGATCCGACGGCTGCTGTGCGCGCGTCTGGTCGTACATCATCGAGTGCCGCTTTCCTGGGTTGCTTGGATCACCGGTTCCCCGGAGCGGCCTGGCTCTGCGCCGTACTGGTAGTCAACGCCCGATGGCGGTGTGTGTCAACGCGGTGACTTCCGGACGCTCTGGTCAGTGCTGGGTGAGGGATTGGGGGTAGTCGGTGATGATGCCGTCGACGCCGAGGGCGGTCATTTTGCGTATGGCGCCGGGTTCGTCGACGGTCCAGACGTTGATGTCCATGCCGAGTTGGTGGATGCGGTCGACGAGGTTCTGGTCGGTGACGGTGTGTTGGGGGTTGACTTGGTCGGCCCAGGTGCTGAGTTCGAGGAGTTCGGTGTCGGTGGGGCGGTCGGCGTCGAGGAGGCCGATGGGGATGTCGGGCAGGTGGGTGTGGAATTGGTGGGCGTCGTCGGTCTGGAAGGACTGGACGGCGAGTTGTTCGCGGGCGAGTGCGCGGCGGACGTAGCGTGGTTTGTTCTGGAGGTTTTCGGCGAGGTCGGTGGCGATGTCGGTGTAGTGGCCGCAGGGGCTGATTTCGGCGAGGAGTCCGGTGCGGGTGTGGTCGATGCGTGAGATGACGTGGTCGACGGTGATGAGGGGTTCGCCGGTGTAGTCGTGGTGGAACCAGGAGCCGGCGTCGAGTCTGCGGAGTTCGGCCCAGGTGAAGTCGGAGACGCGGTAGCGGGGGCGGTCGGGGTAGACCTCTTCGATGTCGGTGGTGCGTTCCATGGTGCAGTCGTGGAAGTTGACGAGTTTGCCGTCCTTGGTGCGTTGGACGTCGATTTCGACGAAGTCGGCGCGTTGGTCGACGGCGAGGTCGATGGCGGCCGCGGTGTTCTCCGGTGCCATGCCGGACGATCCGCGGTGCGCGATGGCGTCGGGCCGGTCGCCGGGCCGGTCGTCGGCGTGCGCGGTCGTCGATGCCGCCGCGGCCACGGTCAGACCGCTCAGCACGGCCACCACGACACCGACACGCCTGTTGCTCGCATGCTTCACTACAGCCTCCCGCGTTCGAATGACTCCCTGGAGGCTGTCGGACGGTGGTTACGGGAAGCCTGCCGCGGTCTGGCGGCGCCGGGATCAGCCGGTGGACCGTAACGGTGAACCGGCTGATCCGAGGCCGAAGGGACGATTACGCGCATTCGCGCCCGTCCGTCCGCGCGAACGGGGCGACGCGAACGGGACGGCGCCAACGGGACGTTGATCAGCGTCCGAGGTGATCAACTGCGACGGCACCCGTCACCTGCCGAGGATGCCCTCGGGCAGCAGCGACTGCGGGGACGTGGCCGGGTGGCCCACCTCGAGCGACCCGAGGAGACCGTCCAGGAGAGGCCCGCCGGGGATCCCGGCGGACGGGCCGGGCACGGGGGATGCCTCGGCGGCAGGTGCGGACGCCAGGAGAGCAGTGGCCATGACGGAGACACAGGCAAGCTTCTTGATCATGTCCGCCTTAACGAACGACAGCCCGCGGAGCAACGCTCGCCGTCAGCCGACTGGCCCAGTCGGGCTACGCGGGACTCGATCGGAGCGGCATCGGCACCCTGGCCCTCCCCGATCATCCCCGGCACTTACCTTCGGGGTAATCGACCGCTCTCCCTCCCCCCGGCAGGATCAAGTGCGTCGACGGGAAACCCCGCGAACCACCCCCGGCCGGGACCCAGCCGCAGCAGCGAGGAGAGCAGCATGTCCGCCAAGCCCACCGCCACCACGCCGAGTTCCGCCGGCGCCGCGAGTTCGGTCGCCGAGGCCACCCGGGCCGTGGTGCAGGACTTCCTCGCCGCCCGCATGGCCGGCGACACCGGGCGGCTCGTCGACCTCTTCGCCGACGAGGTCGACTGGCTGCTCGCCGACAACCCCGCCGTTCCATGGATCCGGCCGCGGTCCACGGCCGCCGAATGCGCCGCCCAGTTCACGGAGTTGATGCAGCACACCGTGCCCGACGACGCGCGTGCCTGCCTCGACACCTTCCTCGTCGACGGCACCGACGCCGTCCTGATGGGACACATCTCGGGGACCGTACGGGTGACGGGCAAGTCCTTCGAGGGTCCGTTCGCCCTCCGCCTCACCGTCGAGGACGGCCGGATCACCCGCCACCACCTCTACGAGAACAGCCTGTCCATCGCCGAGGCCTGTGCCCCGTAAGGCAGGCGCCGGTTCCCTCAGCCTTCTCCAGCCGTCGGCCCGCCGTGGTCCCCCAGGTCGGGATCGTCGTCGTCGGCATCCGTCGAGTACTCGGCGGCGAAGGTCCGCGCCCCCAACGCCGCGAGAGCCCTGGCCGTGATGCGCTCGACGTCGCCGCGCTCGGCCTCGGGGAGCGGGGCGCCGGGGGCGTCGCCGCGTTGTTCGGCGAGGAAGCCGAGTTCGGCGTGGGGGAGCGCGGGGTCGGGGCCGAAGTCGACCTCCCGGTGCCAGGAGACGATCGCCGAGTTCGCCGAAGAGCGGAAGTCCGTCGGGCTCGGCCCACCAGCGCCTCGCTGCGGGCCAGGTCCTCGCCCGCGCTGAGCAACGCGTAGCCGAGGAACCATACGGCACGTGCGCCACCGGCCCGGCCGAGGGCAGCATCCTCGGCAGGACGGGTGGCCGGGCCGCGCCTCCCGTCCCCGGCCAGTACGGTGAATGCCGCGTGCCAGCAGGCGACCTGGGAACGGAGCCGTCGGGGTGTCGCCGGTGACGCGCAGCGCTGCGTCCAGCGATCCCCGGGCCTCGCTCAGCCTGCCGCGCAGGAACCAGTACCACGTCGAGGCGAGTGCCATGCGCACCGCCCCGCCGGCATCCTCGCGCCGCACGGCGCGTTGGCTTTCCACTACTCCGGGGTCTCCACGGTCGACCTGAACCGGGCCGGCGTCGACAGCCTGATCGGCCTCGGCGAAGCCGCCGGAGTGGCCTCCGACGTCCATGAGCCGCTGAAGGTCCTGCTGGACAGACGGTCGGCGGACGGCCACGGGCAGGACAGCTTCTCCAGCGTGTACGAGCTGCTGGGAGGCGCACGGAGCGCTCCGGGCGCCGAGCCGGCCGGTAGCGGCGCAGGCGGCCGCCCGGGCCCCTGGCCGCGCCCCGAGGCTTAGCGGCGTGTGTACCTGGAAACGACTACTCCCGAACGGTCGTCGCAACGACGGTCGGCCGACACGGGGAGGGGTCTTTCGTGGATGTGCCCTTATATCTGAGGCCGCGGGTGGATCCACCGCTCGCCTCACTGCTGGGGGCCGCACCATTCCTGCACTCGCTCGTCGACGCGCTCGGCTCTCCGCTCAACGTGCTGCTCCCCGAGTCGGTCGCCGCGAACGCCGAGCGATTCCGGGCCGTCTACCGTCGCCACCATCTGGCCGGGCGCGTCTACTTCGCGCACAAGGCGAACCGGTCCAGCGCCCTGGTGCGGAGACTGGCCGCCGAGGCACCGGCCGCCGTCGGCGTCGACGTCGCCTCGCTGGACGAACTCCGGCACGCCCTGAGCTGCGGCTTCACCGGGGACCGTGTCATGGCCACCGGTCCCAAGGACAGGGAGTTCCTCTGGCTGGCGGCCCGCGTGGGCGCGACGGTCAACCTGGACTCGATCCGCGAGCTGGAACAACTCGCCGACCTGGTACGGAAGTACGGCCTCCCGCGGGTCGACGTCCTGGCGCGCCTGTCCGGGTTCGAGTCGGCCGCCGACCACGGGGGAGCGGGCACCCGGATGCTGTCGCGCCGCAGCCGCTTCGGCACCCCCGCGGGGGAGGTGGAGGAGCTTCTGGCGGCCGTGGAACGGCACGCGGACGCCGTGGAACTGACGGGCCTCGCCTATCACTTGGACACCACGGGCCTGGAGGAGAAGGGCCGGGCCCTGGAGCAGTGCGTGCTGCTCATGGACCGGTGCCGGGCCCGGGGCCTGGCACCGCGCGCCGTCGACATCGGCGGCGGATTCGGTGTCGGCTACGTCGCCGACGCCGAGGAGTGGGAACGCTGGACGACCGCGCTCAGCGAGGCGGTCCTCGGTGGCCGCCCGCCCCTGACCTGGCGCGGTCACGGCTACGGGCTGCGCAACGAGGGCGGCACGGTGCGCGGGTCCGTCGCGCTGTACCCCGGCCACCGCCCCGCCGCCGGCCCCGGCTACCTCGACGAACTCCTCTCGCTCCCCGCGCCGGTGCTGGGCCGGGGACTCGGCACCCTGCTGCTGGAACATCTCCACGACCTCCACATCGAACCCGGCCGTTCCCTGGTCGACCAGTGCGGGCTGTCGCTGGCCCGCGTGCTGGACGTGCGCCGCACGGGGGAGGACTCGGCGCCCTACCTGGTGCGCCTCGGGATGAACGCCGGGGACGTGAGCCTGGAGGAGCACGGAGTCCTCGTGGACCCCGTACTGCTGCCGCGCGGCGAACCGGAGAAGGACGACGAGGGGCCGGTCGGCGTCCACCTCGTCGGCAACCTCTGCCTGGAGGCCGATCTGATCACCCGCCGCCTGGTGTTCCTGCCCAGGCTGCCGCGCGCCGGTGATCTGCTGGCCTTCGTCAACACCGCCGGGTACGCGATGGACTTCCACGCCCACCACGCGCAGCGGCAGCCCCTCGCGCGGACGGTGGCGGTCGAAAGGGAGGGGGACTTCTGGCGCTGGTGCCTGGACGAGGACTACTGGCCGATCACACACCCGGGGGGAACGCCCGCATGAGGTACGACAGCATCACGGAGGCCATCGGCAACACACCGCTCGTGCGCATCGACCCCGCCGTGCACGGGCTGCGCAACATCGACCTCTACGCGAAGGTGGAGATGCTCAACCCGTTCGGCTCCGTCAAGGACCGGCCCGCCTGGCACATGGCGCGCCCTCACCTGGAGGACGCGGCCGCCGGGGAGAGGACGGTCGTGGAGCTCTCCAGCGGGAACACGGCCAAGGCGCTCGCCCTGCTGGCGGGCATGCACGGAATGCGGTTCAAGAGCGTCACCAACCGGCTGCGCGTGCCGGAGATCAAGGAGCTGCTCCTGCTCCTGGGCGCCGAGATCGAGGAGCTGCCGGGGCGCAGCGAGTGCCTCGACCCGACCGACACGGACGATCCGCTGACCCACTTCCACCGGACCCTCTCGGAGCCGGGAAGCACGTACCTGCACACCGACCAGTACTTCAACCCGCGCAACGTCGAGGCACACGCGGAGGGCACCGGGCCGGAGATAGTCAAGGACCTGGACGGGCGGGCGCCGGACTGGTTCGTCGCCTGCGTGGGCACGGCCGGTTCGTCGACCGGTGTCGCCAGGGTGCTGCGCGAGCACGACCCGGAGGTACGGGTACTCGGCCTGGTCGCCCACAAGTCGGACTTCATCCCCGGCATCCGCACCATCGACGAGGTCCATCAGGTCGGCCTGTTCGATCCGGCGACGTACGACACGATCGAGTCCGTCACCTCGGGCGAGGCCATCGACGGGATGCTCACCCTCATCCGCCGCTGCGGACTGCTGACGGGACCGACCGGGGGCGCCGCCTATCAAGGCGCGGTGCGGCATCTGGGGGACGTCGACGCCGCGTTGGAGGGGTCGGGGCGCCGGGAGACCGCGGTGTTCATCGTGTGCGACCGGGCGGAGAGCTACCTGAGTTACGTGCGCGCACGCCGCCCCGAACTGCTGGGCAGGGCGAGCCGCGGGCCCACCCTCGCGACGCTCACCGAGGAAGAGGTGCGGGCAGGCGGCCGGTCGGCGACCGTGGACGAGGCCCGCCGCCGGCTCACGGAGGGCGACCCCCGGCCGCTCGTCGTCGACCTGCGCAGCCCGCACGCCTACGCCGCCCTGCACATCGAGGGCTCGGTCAACATCGTCGACGAACTGTTCGAGGAACTCGTCCGCGGCGGGCTCCCCTTCGCCAGGCGGACACCGGTACTGCTGGCCTGTCCCGTCGGCGAGAGGTCACTGCGCTACGCCGCCCTGCTGACCCGCATGGGCCACCCCGACGTGCGAAGCCTGGCCGGCGGAATCGTCGCCTGGCGAGACGCGGGCGCCCCGCTGGTGCGCGAATGAGCGCGGCGCTCTGGCAGCGGGAACTGAGGGAGCAGTTCCCCATCGTCACCGCACATCCGGAGTCGGCCTACCTCGACAGCGCGGCGACGTCCCAGAAGCCGCGCGCCGTGCTGGAGGCCGTCCAGACCTACCTCACGACGTCGAACGCCAACGCGGGCCGCGGCACCTACCCCTGGGCCAACCGCACCACGGAGCTGGTGGAGGGCACCCGGGACCGGGTCAAGGAGTTCCTCGGCGATCCCGAACCGGACCACTCCACCGTGCACTTCACCAGCGGCACCACCGAGGGCCTGCGCACCGTCGCGCGTGACTGGCTCGTGCCGTACCTCGACGACGGCGACGAGATCCTCGTGCCGTTCGCCGACCACCGGGCCAACCTGGACCCCTGGGTCGAAGCGCAGCGGCTGCTGGCCGCCCGCGGCATCCGCGTGCACCTGCGCGCCCTGCCGTACCAGGCGGTCTCGGGCGACTACGACCACCGTGCCCTCGGCGACCTCGTCGGTCCGCGGACCCGCTTCGTGGCCGCCACGCACGTCCACCACGTCTACGGCGGTGACATGAACGTGCACCGCATCCGCGCGGCGGTCGGCCCGGACGTGCCGATCTGCCTGGACGCGGCCCAGAGCGTCGGCCATCTGCCCGTCGACCTGGCCGATCCCGCGCTCGACGTCGACTTCGTGGTCTTCTCGGGGCACAAGGCGATGGCCCTGCCGGGTTCGGGAGCGGTCTGGGCGCGCAACGCGCGGGGGCCCGCCTTCCGGCCGGCCGGCTGGCAGGGCACGCCCAACACGGTGGGCATCGTGTCGCTGAGGGCCGCGCTCGACTGGCTCGACCTGGCCGGTCCCGACCGGATCGCAGGCTGGACGGCCGGCCTCACGACCCGGCTGACCGACCGGCTCAGACACCTCGACCCGTACGAGATCCTCGGCTGTCCCACCAGTCTTGCCGCCGACTCCGCGCTCCCCGCGGCCCAGCGCCGCCACGGCATCGTCACCTTCCGGCACCAGGACATCCCGTCCGACGACCTCGGGTTCATCCTCTACAGCCACGGCTTCATGGTGCGGGCCGACAGCCTCTGCCAGGCCGGCGCGGGTGAGAAGGACGGGTCGGTGCGGGTGAGCCCGCACGTCTACAACACGGTGGAGGAAATCGACCGTCTGCTCACCGTACTGGCGTCATTGGCGTGAAGGACGAGCGATATGGCAAGTGATAACCGTTTCCACCTGTAGATTCGATCGCGACCACTACGGGTGAGGAACGGAAGAGGTGGCGCGACCAGATGGGCATCAGCATGGCGGTGGCCAGGACGTGGGTGGAGCGCTGGGAGCGACAGCAGCAGCGCTACGCCGTGGACCGCGAGGAGCGGTTCACGGTGATCACGGATGTCGTCGAGTACGTCACGGCCGGCCGTCCCCGGCCGCTCCTGCTCGACCTCGGCTGCGGCCCGGGCTCCCTGGCCGCCAGACTCGTCGACCGGCTGCCGGACGCGGAGATCGTCGCCGCCGACATGGACCCCCTGCTGCTGGAACTGGGACGGACCCACCACGCGAACGCCGCCCGCTACGTCGACACCGTGATCGGCGCCGACGGCTGGACCGACGCCCTCGGGCTGGAGCGCCCCCTGGACGCCGCCGTCTCCACGACGGCCCTGCACTACCTCCCCGAGCCGGTACTGCTGGACACGTACCGCCGTCTCGCCGCGCTGCTGCGCCCCGGCGGAGTACTCGTCAACGGCGACCACTTCCCGCCCGGCGAGGCACCGTGCTCGGACATCACCGGCCACGTGGGCCGCCGCCGCGCCGAGCGGATGGGCGGCCACGCCCACGAGGACTGGCAGGAGTGGTGGACCGCGGCGGCCCGGGACCCCGAGCTGGCCGACCTGCTCGCCGAGCGCGCCCAGCGCCACGCGGCCCACGGGGGGAGCGGAGCCGGGGAGGATCTCGCGGTGGACCGCCACACCGAGTTGCTGCGCCGGGCGGGTTTCCGCCACGTCGCGCCGGTCTGGCAGTTCGGCGACAGTGCCGTCCTGGTGGCGGTCAAGGGCGACTGAACGCCAGCCGGTTCACAGGGCGAGGCTCATCAGGATCTCGTCACGGTCGTCACCGGGCGCCACGCGCAGCGCCCCCGGCCATCGACCGACCTCGGTCCAGCCGGCCCTGCGGTAGAAGTCCTCGAGCCCCAGACCGGCCCGCGCGGTGAGCCGCAGCCGTTCCATGCCCATCTCGTCGCGGGCGATCTCCGGGAGACGGCGCATCAGCGCGGCACCGACGGCCATGCCGCGGAAACGGACGTGCGTCTGGAGGTGGTTCACCGTTCCGCAGTGGGCGACAAGAGGGTGCGGCTCGCGGCGCAGGAGTACCCAGCCCGCGAGTGCGCCGTCGACGGTGGCGAGGAGGATCCGGCCGCGCTGCGGAGCGAGCCCCCGGACGATCTCGTCCAGCGCCGGCTCGACCTCCGGCGAGGGCACCGGCGGCAGTGGACAGCCCATGGGGATGACCGCGCCCCCGGCGTTGATGACCGCCGTCCAGCAGTCCCGCAGATCCCGACGGAGGGCCGGGGTGGCATCCTGCGCCCGGACGATCTGCGCGAACACGGGGGCGCGCACTGTCTCGTGAGCTGTCACGTCCGTCAGTCTGCCAGGCCGCCCGGCCGCCGGCCGCCGGCAGCCGAAGACCATGGAACGTCCGAGCACACGTGCACGCTGCTGTCGGTGAGGTGTCGGCCTCGCGGTGACCCGCCGGGCCCGCGCCCGTGCGATCCGTCCGCATGCTGCCGTTGCGCCCGTCTTGCGCCCTGTCCCGCTCCCTGCCTCCCCCGCACGCTCGCGTCCATGGGGGATACACACGAACCGACCCTCTTCCCGGTACCCGGCCCCGACAGCCACCGGCAACCGCCCGTCGATGCCCCAGGGCCCTGGGAGAGCGTCGACCGGGCGCAGGCCGCCCGCGACGGCGCCACCGGGCCCGAACCGCCTGCCCGGCCGGTCTGTCCGCACTGCGGCCTGGTCGGCGAACGCCGTCCCACCTACACCGGCCGGCACGTCCTGCTCGAGCCCCTGCCCGCCGTCCCCGCGCATCTCGTCCCCGGCGGCCACCGCTGGCACATCGACTCCGGCGGGCAGGCCTGGAACAGCGGTCTGAACGAGCCTCCGCCCGGCGCCACGCGCCGCGTCCCCCACCGACTCGCGTGCCCGGGCCTCACCCTGGACGAGATCAAGCCGTGGCGGTGGCTGGAGGCGGTGCGCGAGGAGAACGCCCGCCGGGCGCGGCGGCAGGCGGAGGAGGACGGCCTCCCGGGGGCGCTGCCCGACGCGGGCTGACAGGAGGCGATCGTCACCGGCGGCGTCGCCCTCCCCGGCCACCGGGACACGCCGCCCACCCGTCGGCCCGCGCCGACCACGAGGGCGCCCGCCTGACGGCTCGGCTCGGCCGGCCCGCCTGCGGCGACACGACCTCCGATCTCCGGATCGCCCCCGTCGGCCTCCGGAGGGCAACCAGCCTCCGCATCCACGCCCCAGCTAGCCCAACCAGGTCACATCCCCGCCCAACCCTCCCTCGGCCGGTGCGTCCACATGACCGGCGCGGGCCACTCGGACGATGTTGGTGCCAGGTGTGCCGCGCCGGAGGGCTGCGTCGGCACCGGACAGGTACGAGTGAGGGAGCCTGCGATGCCGGAACTGTTCATCGACGGCGAGTGGACGGGCGCCGTGGGCGGCGCGCGGTGGGACGTGATCAACCCCTTCGACGCGTCCGTCATCCAGCAGGTGGACGACGCCGACGAGGCGGACGTCGACCTGGCCGTACGAGCCGCCCGGCGGGCCTTCGACCGGGGCGACTGGCCGTCGGCACCCACCCGGGAGCGGGCCGACGTGCTGCTCAGGGTGTCGCGGTTCCTCCTGCGCGACCAGGAGGAGATCGCCCATGTCGAATCCCTCGACACCGGCAAGACGCTCGCCGAGGCACGCATCGACGTCGAGGACGTCTCGAACGCGTTCCGCTACTTCGCCGAGATCGCCGACAAGGACGGCGGCCGGGTGGTGGACGTCGGCCCCGACGTACTCAGCCGGGTCACCTACCACCCCCTCGGCGTCTGCGCCCTCATCGCGCCGTGGAACTACCCGCTGCTGCAGGCCTCCTGGAAAGTGGCCCCGGCCCTGGCGGCGGGCAACACCTTCGTGCTCAAGCCCAGCGAGACGACACCGCTGTCCACGATCCACATGGTCCGGCTGATCGCGGAGGCGGGAGCGCCACCCGGGGTCGCGAACCTGGTCCTGGGCCCCGGCGGCACCGTGGGCGCGGCGATGTCCTCCCACCCCGAGGTGGACCTGGTCTCCTTCACGGGCGGCCTGGCCACCGGGCGCCGGATCATGGAGGCGTGCGCGCCGGGCGTGAAGAACCTCGCCCTGGAGCTCGGCGGCAAGAACCCCAACGTGGTCTTCGCCGACTGCGACTTCGACGCGGCCGTCGACCACGCCCTGGAGGCCTCGTTCCTGCACTCGGGGCAGGTCTGCTCGGCCGGCTCGCGGCTGCTCGTGGAGGACGGCCTGCACGACCGGTTCGTGGAGCGGCTGGCCACCCGCGCCCAGTCCATCCGGCTCGGCAGCGGGCTCGAACCGACGACCGAGAGCGGACCGCTCAGCTCCGCGGAACACCGGGCGAAGGTCGAGAAGTACCTGGAGATCGCCCGCGACGAGGGCGCCCGCCTGGTCTGCGGCGGCCGCCGCCCCGACGACCCCGAGCTGTCCCGCGGATTCTTCCTGCTGCCCACCGTCTACGCCGACTGCGACCGCTCCATGCGCATCGTCCAGGAGGAGGTCTTCGGTCCGGTCGTCACCGTGGAGCGCTTCCGCACCGAGGACGAGGCCGTCGAACTGGCCAACGACACCCGCTACGGCCTGGCCGGCGGCGTGTGGACGAACGACGCGAGCCGAGCCCAGCGGGTCGCCGGCAGGCTGCGGCACGGCACGGTCTGGATCAACGACTTCCACCCCTACGTGCCGCAGGCCGAGTGGGGCGGCTTCGGCCGTTCCGGCTTCGGCCGGGAACTCGGGCCCACCGGCCTGCGCGAATACCAGGAGGCCAAGCACATCTACCAGAACCTCAGACCGGCTCCCTCCGGCTGGTTCAAGGGCTGAGCGGGCAGGGCGAGAGAGAAGGCGACGCCATGGACGACGAGACGACGACCTACGACTACGTGATCATCGGCGGCGGTACGGCCGGCTGCGTACTGGCCGCCCGGCTGAGCGAGGACCCGGCCTGCCGCGTGTGCGTGGTGGAGGGCGGGCCCAGCGATGTCGGCGACGAACGGATCCTGCGGCTCCGAAACTGGATCAACCTGCTCGGCTCCGAGTTCGACTACGGCTACACCACCGAGGAACAGCCCCGCGGCAACTCGCACATCCTGCACTCCCGCGCCCGCGTCCTCGGCGGCTGCTCCTCGCACAACACGCTGATCAGCTTCCTTCCGTTCCCGCAGGACCTGGCCGAGTGGGCGGAGCGCGGCTGCACCGGCTGGGAGCCGGAGACGATCCTGCCGTACCGGACACGGCTGCAGAACACGATCGTGCCCGTCGGCGCCGCCGACCGGAACGCGATCGCCCAGGACTTCGTCACGGCGGCGACCACCCGGCTCGGTGTGCCGGTCGTCGAGGACTTCAACGCCCGCCCCTTCACCGACGGCGCCGGCTTCTTCTCCGTCGCCTACGACCCGGAGACCAACACCCGCTCGTCCGCCTCCGTCGCCTACCTGCACCCCGTACTGAACCGCCCGAACCTGACGCTGCGCCTGGAGACCTGGGCATACCGGCTGACGCCCGACAGCGAGGGCCGTTTCACCCGCGTCCAGGTCCGCAACCCCGACGGCTCCCTCTCGACACTGGAGGCGGACGCCGAGGTGCTGCTGTGCGCCGGCGCGATCGACACGCCCCGGCTGCTCATGCTCTCCGGCATCGGCCCGGCCGACCGACTGCGGGACCTGGGCATCGAGGTCCGCGCCGACCTGCCGGGGGTGGGCGAGAACCTGCTGGACCATCCCGAGTCGGTGATGGTGTGGGAGACCCGTGAACCGCTGCCGCCCAACTCGGCCATGGACTCCGACGCCGGGCTCTTCCTGCGCCGCGACCCGGCGGGAGGCCCGCGCCCGGACCTGATGTTCCACTTCTACCAGGTGCCGTTCACCACCAACACCGAACGGCTGGGCTACCCCGTCCCCGAACACGGCGTCTGCATGACCCCGAACGTGCCACGCGCCCGGTCCGTCGGCCGCATGTGGCTGCGCAGCGCCGACCCGGACGTCAAACCGGCCCTGGACTTCCGCTACTTCACCGACCCGGACGGGCACGACGAGCGCACCATCGTCGAAGGCCTGCGGATCGCCCGCGAGGTGGCGTCCACCGCCCCGTTCAGCGACTGGCTGCTGCGCGAGGTGGCGCCGGGTCCGGACGTTCGCTCGGACGCCGACCTGTCCGAGTACGGACGCCGCGCCGCGCACACCGTCTACCACCCGGCCGGGACCTGCCGGATGGGCGCCGAGGACGATCCCATGGCGGTGCTCGACCCCCAGCTGCGGCTGCGTGGCCACGACGGGCTGCGGATCGTGGACGCGTCCGTCTTCCCCACCATGCCGACCATCAACCCGATGGTCACCGTACTGCTCGCCGCCGAACGCGCGGCGGACCTCATCACCGCCCGGCCGGCCCCACGGCCGCCGGCCGTGGAAGGGTAGGCCCGATCACGATTCCCGGAACGCCGGGCGGCCCCCGGACGCCGGCCACGGGCAGAAGGAATCGGAGTTCCGCAAGGACATGGGACCGTGGGCGAACTTCGCCCTCGGCTTCACCTACCTCTCCCCGGTGGTGAGCACCTACACGCTCTTCGGCACGGCACTCGCCGACGGCGGACCACCGATGATCTGGGCCTTCGTCATGGCCGGGTGCGGGCAGTTCCTCGTCGCCCTGGTCTTCGGCGAGATCGTCGCGCAGTACCCGATCGCGGGCGGGGTCTACCCGTGGGCCCGGCGGCTGTGGGGCAAACGCTGGGCCTCGATGACCGGGTGGGTCTACATGTGGGCCCTGCTCGTCACCATCACCAGCGTCGCCTACGGTGCTGGGCCCTACATCGCCATCATGCTCGGCTTCCGCGCCACCGTGCACACCACCGTGCTGTGCACGATCGCGCTGATCGTCGTCGCGGTGCTCATCACTACGCCGGCACGAAGGCCCTTTCGTGGGTGGCGCTGATCGGCTTCGGCGCGGAACTGATCGGCGCCCTCGTCGTCGGGGTCATCCTGCTGGTCACGCATCGCTTCCACGGCCTGGGCGTCCTCTTCGACGACTACGGGACCGCCGGCGACGGCTCCTACCTGCCCGTCTTCCTCGGTGCGGCGATCATCGGCTTCTACCAGAACTACGGCTTCGAGGCCTGCGGGGACGTCGCCGAGGAGGTGGCCCACCCCGGCAAGGTGATTCCCAAGGCGATGCGACGCACCATCTACGTCGGCGGCGCGGCGGCGACCTTCACCTGTCTGACGCTGCTCCTGGCCGTCGTCGACTACCGGGCGGTGATCTCCGGCGAGGACTCCGACCCGGTCGTGAGGGTCCTCTTCGACGCCCTCGGCGAGGCCGGCGCACGGGTGGTGATGGCCGTCGTCCTCATCTCCTTCCTCTCCTGCACCGTCAGTCTGCAGGCCGCGGCGGGCCGGCTGATCTACTCCTACGCCCGCGACGAGATGATCATCGGCCACCGGCTGTTGCGGAAGTTCTCCCCGACCCGCGCGGTGCCCGAGTACGCGCTGCTGGTCGCCGCGGTCGTCCCGGCGCTGATCGCCGTCGGCTCGCTGATCTCGACGGACGCCCTCACCAAGATCGTGTCCTTCGCGATCCTGGGCATCTACGCCGCGTTCCAGATGGTCGTCCTGGCCGCTCTGCGAGCCCGCGTCCAGGGCTGGAAGCCGAGCGGCGAGTACCGGCTGGGCCGGTGGGGCCTGCCCCTTCGGGAAGCGCCGTCCCCGACTAGCGGAGCGCGGGGCCCGCGACCTGATGGAGCGCGGGTCCGCGCCCGGCCCTCCTCGACCTCGTCTCCGGGCCGTGCGTCAGGACGACTCGCGCACCACCAGCTCGGTCGGCAGGGTCATTTGCTGCCGGGACGCGCCGTGCTGCGTGATGTCGGTGAGGATCCGGGCCATGGTCCGGCCCAGTTCCTCCACCGGCTGACGGACCGTCGTCAGAGGTGGGTTGGTGTGGCGGGCGAGGACGGAATCCTCGAAGCCCACCACGGCGACATCACCGGGAACCCGCCGCTTCTGCCGGCGGAGCTCGGCCAGGGCGCCGACCGCCATGAGGTCGGAGGCGGCGAAGACGGCGTCCAGGTCCGGGGCGCGTTCAAGAAGCAAACGCATGGCGCTGCTCCCGCCCTCCTCCGTGAAGTCCCCGGCCTCGACCAGGAGTTCCCTCGCGGGCACCCCTGCCTCCCCGTGCGCGGCGCGCCAGCCCGCGAGCCGGCTGCGGCCGACGTCCATGTCCAGGGGGCCGGTGATCGTGGCGATCCGCCGCCTGCCGCTGTCCAGCAGGTGCCGGACCGCCGCGGTGGCCCCACCGACGTTGTCGGCGTTGACGTAGCTCAGCCGCTCGCCCGCGTCGCGGCGGCCGGCCAGCACGGTGGGCAGGTCCATCTCCTCCAGCATGCCCGGCAGCCGGTCCTCGGAGTGCACGGAGACCAGCAGGACGCCGTCCACGCGGCGGGTCGCCACCGACTCGGTCAGCTGGTCCCGCTCGGCCTGGTCGCGGACGAGCATCAGCTGCAACTGGGTCCGGCTCTCCGCGAGAGCGCCGCTGACGCCCCGGATCAGTGCGGCGAAGAACGGTTCCGAGCCGAGCCGGCTCTCCGACTCCGGGATCACCAGGGCCACGGCGTTGGTGCGGTTGGTCACCAGGCCGCGGGCGACCGAGTTGGGTACGTAGTTCAGCTCCTTGATCGCGGCGAGGACCCTGGCGCGTGCGTCGGCACTGACCAGTTCCGAGCCGTTGACGACACGCGAGACCGTGGTGCGGCCCACGCCGGCGCGGGCGGCGACCGTTTTGATCGTGGGACGGCGGTTGCCGGTCATGCACTCCCCCCTCGGCGGCCGCGGCGGCCGTGCCTGCCGCGGAGGTGACCTGCGGCAATTCTTGCAGACGCGGCCGTCGGCAGAGCACCCCCCGAGGCTTGAAGGACGAGGGCGGCGATCGGAGTTCACCGGCAACTTGCGTTCAAGTCATTGACAGATGGGCGCGCTCCCACGAGTCTTCGATGCGCCGGTGGGAACGTGCCCACCACATTTGGGTACGTTCCCAAACCTGTCAGAGCCGCTGTAGTCGTCGCTGTGGTCATCGCACAACTCGTCACGCCGATGTGTCAGCGCCGTCGCTAGGAGGAGATCCATGGGCAGTCTCGGTTCGTTGCGCACAAGGGCGGTGGCGGCGGTCGCGGCCGCCGGCGCGCTGGCACTCGTCGTGGGCTGCAGCAGCAGTGACGACTCGGTCACCGGTGGTGGCAAGGAGGACGGCAAGACCACCATCACGATGGGCCTGTACGGCGTGATGGGCATCAAGGAGACCGGCCTTCTCGAGCAGTACGAGAAGGAGAACCCGGATGTCGACATCAAGGCCGAGATCGCCGGTGACGAGCAGACGTACTACACCGCGCTGCAGACCAGGCTCGCCGCGGGCAAGGGCCTGAAGGACATCCAGGGCATAGAGATCGGCCGGGCCAAGGAGATCACCGAGACCCAGGCGGACAAGTTCGCGGACTTCTCCGAGATGTCGGGGACCGACCACTTCCTGCCCTGGAAGGAGTCCCAGATCAGCACCGAGGACGGCAAGGTGCTGGGCCTGGGCACCGACATCGGCCCGATGGCCGTCTGCTACCGCAAGGACTACTTCGAGAAGGCGGGCCTGCCCACCGACCGCGAGGAGGTCGCCAAGCTGTGGGAGGGCGACTGGAACAAGTACGTCGAGGTCGGCCGCACCTTCAAGAAGGACTTCAAGGGTGGCGACGTGGCCTACATGGACGCGGCCAGCGGCCTGTTCAACGCCATGGTCTACGGCTACCCCGAGCAGTACTACGACGGCAAGGGCGAGCTGATCTACGACACGAACCCGGCCGTCAAGGAGGCGTGGAACCTCGCCGCCGACGCCGGGGAGGAGGGGTTGTCGGCCAAGCTCCGCCAGTTCCAGCCCGGTTGGGACCCGGGTCTGGCCAACGGCACGTTCGCCACCGCCGTGTGCCCGGCGTGGATGCTCAGCCACATCAGTGAGAAGGCCGGTGCGGCGAACAAGGGCAAGTGGGACGTCGCGAAGGCTCCCAAGGGCGCCAACTGGGGCGGATCCTTCCTCGGTGTGGTCGAGCAGAGCCCGGTGAAGGAGGAGGCCAAGAAGCTCGTCGCCTGGCTGACCGCGCCCGAGCAGCAGGCCCACATCTTCAAGGAGATCGGCAACATCCCGTCCTCGCTCCAGGCGCTGGACAGCGCCGATGTGAAGAGCGCCAAGTCGGAGTACTTCAGCGACGCCCCGA
The DNA here is from genome assembly GCF_031597775.1 of Streptomyces sp. BB1-1-1. Lineage (NCBI taxonomy): Bacteria > Bacillati > Actinomycetota > Actinomycetes > Kitasatosporales > Streptomycetaceae > Streptomyces > Streptomyces sp. BB1-1-1. The sequence goes on from NZ_CP134203.1 coordinate 8,072,180, forward strand.
TCGGCCAGATCTTCGGCGCCGCCGCCCAGGAGATCCCGGACAAGCAGGTACTCGGCCGCAAGGACGGCACGATCAAGGACACGTTCTCCCAGGGCCTGGCCCTGGTGGAGCAGGGCACCTCGCGTGACGAGGCGTGGAAGACCACCACGGAGCGCATCGAGAAGGCGGTCGGCTGATCCGCCGCCCCCGCGGCCGACCGGGCCCGCCGGCGACCCGCCGGCGGGCCCGGGGCCCGGCTCACACATCTGCTTTCAGGAAGGAAGTCCGGTGGCCACCTCCACCACCAAGGCCCTGACCGGGGACGAGCCTCCCGGTCCGTCCCCCAGGACGGGCGGCGAGCGCACCGCCCGGCGGCGCGGCGCACTGCTGCACCGGCTGGACATCAAGGGCGCCCCGTACGCGTTCGTCGCACCGTTCTTCGTGGTCTTCGCCGCGTTCAGTTTCTACCCGCTCGTCTACACCTCGTGGATCTCCCTGCACGACGTGGAACTGGCCACCCTCGACGTCATGGAGTGGGTGGCGTTCGACAACTACGTCGAACTCTGGGGCGACTCCCGGTTCTGGAACGCGCTGCGGAACACCATCACCATCGGCGTCATCTCCACGGTGCCGCAGCTGATGATGGCGCTCGGCCTGGCCCACCTGCTCAACTACCGGATGCGGGCCTCGCTGTTCTTCCGCGTCGCCTCGCTGGTCCCCTACGCCACCTCGGTGGCGGCGGCCGCCCTCGTGTTCACCATGATCTTCGAACGCGACTTCGGCATGATCAACTGGGCGCTCGGAACGGTCGGTATCGACCCGGTGAACTGGGAGGCCGACAAGTGGCCCGCCCAGGCCGCGATCTCCACCATCGTCATCTGGCGCTGGACCGGCTACAACGCCCTGCTCTACCTGGCCGCCATGCAGGCCATCCCCGCCGACCGGTACGAGGCGGCCTCCCTCGACGGCGCATCCCGGTGGCAGCAGTTCACCCATGTCACCGTCCCCGGGATCCGCTCCACCATCGTCTTCACCATCGTGCTCTCCACGATCGGCGCCACCCAGCTGTTCGGTGAACCGCTGATCTTCGGCCAGGGCCCCAACGGCATCACCGGTGGCGCGGACAACCAGTACCAGACACTCGGCCTGCTGCTGTACGAGGAGGGCTGGAAGAACTACCAGATGGGCCGCTCGGCGACCGTCGCCTGGGCGATGTTCATGCTGCTCGTCCTCGTCTTCGTGACCCAGCGCCTGATCAAGCGCCTGCGTTCCCGTACGTCCTGACCTGGAGTCGCCATGACCACCCAAAGCCTCCCGGCCCGGACGGACGCCCCGGACCGGACCCCCGCCGACAAGCCGGCCGGCCGCGGCGGCCGCCGGCTGCTGCGCCAGGGCGCCGGCCGCCAGCACCACGCGGGCCCGCTCGCCTACGTCCTGCTCGCCATCATGGCAATCCTGTCGATCTTCCCGCTCTACTGGACGATGGTGGCCGCCTCCACCGACAACACCCGGGTGAGCCAGACCCCGCCGCCGTTCCTGCCCGGCCCCAACCTGTTCAGCAACCTCGCCCGGGCCTGGGACGAGGCGGCGATGGGCAAGGCCATGCTCAACAGCCTCATCGTGGCCGGGGTGATCGCCCTGTCCACGGTGATGTTCGCGACGCTGGCCGGGTTCGCCTTCGCCAAACTGCGGTTCAAGGGCCGCAACGCCCTGCTCATGCTGGTGATCGGCACCATGATGGTGCCGCCGCAACTCGGTGTCGTACCGCTGTTCATGATGATGTCCGAGCTGGGCTGGTCGCAGCAGCTGCCCGCCGTCATCTTCCCCACGCTGGTCAGCGCGGTCGGGGTCTTCTTCATGCGGCAGTACCTGTCGGAGGCGCTGCCGGACGAACTCGTCGAGGCCGGCCGCGTGGACGGGGCGCACTCGCTGCGGATCTTCTGGAGCATCGTGCTGCCCGTCGCGCGGCCCGCGATGGCGGTCCTGTTCATGATCACTTTCGTGCACGCGTGGAACGACTTCTTCTGGCCCTTCGTGGTGCTCGACATGACCAACCCGACGGTCCCCGTCGCGCTCACCCAGCTCAGCGCGGGATACGTCCGGGACCAGTCGCTGATCATGGCGGGCGCGCTGCTCGGCACCCTGCCGCTGCTGCTGATGTTCATCGTCTTCGGCCGCCAGATCGTCAGCGGCATCATGGCGGGCGCCGTCAAGGGCTGACCCGCCACCGTGCGGTCCGGCACCGAGCCGCCGGGCCGCACCACGATCCCCACCTCGCCAGGCGTTCGCGCGCCCGCGAACACCCCCTCCCAGAAAGGACTTACGTGGTCACCGCAGCACAGCAGACCGCGTCCGCCCCGGACGCCGCCCGTACCTTCCCCAAGGGCTTCCTCTGGGGCTCCGCGACCGCCTCGTACCAGATCGAGGGGGCCGCCGCGGAGGACGGCCGTACGCCGTCCATCTGGGACACCTACGCCCGCACCCCCGGCCGGGTCCGCAACGGCGACACCGGTGACATCGCCACCGACCACTACCACCGCTGGCGGGAGGACGTCGCCCTGATGGCCGAGCTCGGGCTCGGCGCCTACCGCTTCTCCCTCGCCTGGACCCGCGTCCAGCCCACCGGCCGCGGCCCCGCCGTGCAGAAGGGCCTGGACTTCTACCGGCGCCTCGTCGACGACCTGCTGGAGAAGGGCATCCAGCCCGTCGCCACCCTCTACCACTGGGACCTGCCGCAGGAGTTGGAGGATGCCGGGGGCTGGCCCGAGCGTGCCACGGCCGAGCGGTTCGCCGAGTACGCGGCCCTCGCCGCGGACGCCCTCGGCGACCGGGTGAAGACCTGGACCACCCTCAACGAGCCCTGGTGCAGCGCCTTCCTCGGCTACGGCTCCGGCGTGCACGCCCCCGGCCGCACCGACCCGGTCGCCGCCCTGCGCGCCGCCCACCACCTCAACCTGGCGCACGGCCTGGCCGTACAGGCACTGCGTGACCGGGTCCGCGCCGACGCCCAGTGCTCGGTCACCCTCAACATCCACCACGTCCGCCCGCTCACCGGCAGCGACGCCGACGCGGACGCGGTCCGCCGGATCGACGCGCTCGCCAACCGGGTCTTCACCGGTCCGATGCTGCAGGGCGCCTACCCGGAGGACCTGCTCAAGGACACCGCGGCGCTGACCGACTGGTCCTTCGTCCAGGACGGCGACCTGCGGCGGATCCACCAGCCGCTGGACTTCCTCGGCGTCAACTACTACACGCCCACCCTCGTCTCCGAGGCCGACGGCAGCGGCACGCACACCTCGGACGGACACGGCAGGAGCACCCACACCCCGTGGCCGGGGGCCGAGCGGGTCGCCTTCCACCAGCCGCCCGGCGACACCACCGCCATGGGCTGGGCCGTCGACCCCACCGGCCTGTACGACCTGCTGACCCGGCTGGCGTCCGACTTCCCGCGGCTGCCGCTGGTCATCACCGAGAACGGGGCGGCGTTCGACGACTACGCCGACCCCTCGGGACAGGTCAACGACCCCGCCCGCATCGCCTACGTACGCGACCACCTGGCCGCCGTGCACCGGGCCATCGTGGACGGCGTGGATGTGCGCGGCTACTTCCTGTGGTCCCTGCTGGACAACTTCGAGTGGGCCCACGGCTACGGCAGGCGCTTCGGCGCGGTCTACGTGGACTACCCGACCGGCACGCGCATCCCCAAGGCCAGCGCCCGCTGGTACTCCGAGGTCGCCCGCACCGGCGTCCTGCCCGGCGCCTGACCCATGGGTCCGCCCCCGCCCGCCGCGTCGACGCGGCGGGCGGGGGCGGACCCGGTCACCGGTTCTTCAGTTCAGCGGGTCGAGCGTGAGCTGGGCCTGGGCCGGGTTGCCGTCGTGCACCAGCGACTCGTGGTGGCCGACGTCGTCGAAGGCGAAGGCGTACGCCTTCCCGTCGGCCATCCGGTCGTGGATGATCCGGGCGTAGTGGTTGGTCACGGACTCCTTGTAGAAGTCGGCCGCCGAGGAGTCGGGCTGGTTGGGGTTGCTGAGCAGCGTGGAGCGGTTGAAGCCGGCGCACAGCGTCCGCGAGATGGGCCCGCGTACCTGGTCGTTGGGGGCGTCCAGGAGCTTGTGACAGCCGAAGACACTGGAGGCGTCGGGCTTCTGGAAGCTCGTGACGACGGCCCCGGAGCTGTTGGTGAAGTTCATGACACCGCCCGAGACGCGCCCGAAGTACTTGGTGCCCGGCTGGTCCGCGAACGGCGTGACGGTGAGCGTGGCGGACGTGTACTTCTGCCAGACGCGGTTGATGTAGTCGTCCATGACCGACGCGGGCAGCGCCCCGGTCTCCAGCCCGTACAGCGGCGACAGCGCCCGCAGGACGGTGCCGTCGGACCGGGTCTGGATCAGCCCGCCCCAGCCGGGCTGCGCCCGTAGCGCGTTGAACACCGCGTTGTAGCCGCCGGCCTTGAGCCGTCCGGCGGCGGCCACACTGCCGTCGGCGCGCTGCACGCCGACGGTGTAGGGCGCGGAGAACATGTCGACCTGGGTGCTGTTGAGCCACAGCCCGGCGTCGTTGAGCGTGTACTCGGACCAGTTGAACAGGATGTTGCGGTTGGGGTCGCTCGGGTTCTGCACGGCCGGTTGCACCAGGCCGCCCGTGGTCAGCCGGAAGTCGAGCTTCTGGCCGTACGAGAAGTAGATGCGTCCCGACAGCTTGGGGATGCGGATCGTCTTGGTCTGCCCGGCGGCGGGTCCGGGGATGGACGCGTCCGGCGCGGGAGTCGGGGGGTTGCCGCCGGCGGGCCAGGCGTGGAAGGCGCCGTTCGCATCGGCCCAGCCCTGCTGACCCGTCGTCAGCGAGGTGCCCAGGTTGTAGATGTGGACCGGTTCGCCGCGGCTCGAGTTGTTGGTGATCTTCAGTGGGATGGTGGCGGGCACCGCGGCGTCCGCGGGCGGTGCGGCGCCGAACGTGAGCAGGGCGCCGGCCAGGCCTGTGGCCATGGCCACGGCGAGCAGACGGTGTTTGAGGCTTGAGAGCACTCTCCACCTCCGTGCGGGTGTGGGGGGATTGGTCCGTACCGATTGTGAGAGCGCTCTCAGAGTTACGCCGGGACGCGTCCATGTCAATGAGGACGGAGCGGGGATTCGTGATCGGAACCTGCGTCGGGTCGCGCCGAGTGCCGCGGAGGTTCCGAGCGCACCCGTCAGTGGCGTCGGCGGGCGTTGAGCCGGGCGGCCTGGCGTGTCAGGTGGGCGCGCTCGGCGAGGTTGGGCGCCTTCTGGGCCGCCTCGGCGTACAGCCGTGCCGCGGTCACCAGGTCGCCGTCGCGCTCGTGGAGGTACGCCGCCACCGCGGTGTGGCGGGGCAGTGAGGCGTCCAGACCCGCGAGCGCCGCCAGGCCGGCGCGCGGCCCGTCGGCCTCACCGACGGCCACCGCGCGGTTGAGCCGGACGACCGGGCTGTCGGTGAGGCGCGCGAGCTCGTCGTACCACTCGACGATCTGCACCCAGTCGGTCTCCCCGGCGGTGGGCGCGTCCGCGTGGAGTGCCGCGACGGCGGCCTGGGCCTGGAACTCGCCCAGTCGGTCGCGGGCGAGGGCCGCCTGCAGTATCCCGACGCCTTCGGCGATCGACTCCGTGTCCCACCGGCGGCGGTCCTGCTCGGCGAGCGGCACCAGACTGCCGTCCGGCGCGGTCCGGGCGGCCCGCCGGGCGTGGTGGAGCAGCATCAGGGCGAGCAGCCCCGCCACCTCGGGGTGGTCGATCGCGGCCGCGAGCTGCCGGGTCAGCCGGATGGCCTCGGCGGCGAGGTCGACGTCGCCGGAGTAGCCCTCGTTGAAGACCAGGTAGAGGACGCGCAGCACCGTGGCGACGTCGCCGGGCCGGTCGAACCGCACCCCGGAGACGGTGCGCTTGGCCCGGCTGATGCGCTGCGCCATGGTCGCCTCGGGCACCAGGTAGGCCTGCGCGATCTGACGGGTGGTCAGCCCACCGACGGCGCGCAGCGTCAGGGCGACCGCGGACGACGGCGTCAGCGACGGGTGGGCGCACAGGAAGTAAAGCTGGAGCGTGTCGTCCGCCTGGGGCGCGGGCCCGGGCGCCGGTTCCTCGTCGACGAGGTCCTCACGCCGGCGGCGGGCGGTGTCCGCCCGGGTCGCGTCCAGGAACCGGCGCCAGGCCACGGTGACCAGCCAGCCCTTCGCGTCCCGGGGCGGGTCGGCCGGCCAGACGCGGACCGCCTCGACCAGTGCGTCCTGTACGGCGTCCTCGGCCGCCGCGAAATCGGCTCCGCGGCGGACGAGGATGGCGAGGACGCTCGGTGTGAGGCTGCGGAGCAGGGCCTCGTCCATGGGTGAGGTCACTCCGTGATGGTGGGCGTCACGCCGTAGAACGGGCGCAGCTCGAGCCACTCGTGGATGGGCTTCCCGCCCGCCCCCGGGGCGGCGGACAGTTCCCCGGCCAGCTCGACGGCACGCTCGTAGCTGTCGACGTCGATCACCATCCAGCCGGCGATGAGGTCCTTGGTCTCGGCGAACGGGCCGTCGGTGACCGGCGGGCGCCCCTCGCCGTCGTACCGGACGAACGTTCCCTCGGGGGCGAGCGCCTGACCGTCGACGAACTCGCCGGTCTTCTCGAGCCGGGCCGCGAAGTCGTTCATGTACTGCATGTGGTCCGAGATCTCCTCCGGCGTCCACTGGTCCATGGGCACATCGTTGACCGGAGCCGGAGCGCCGCGGTAGTGCTTGAGCAGCAGGTACTTGGCCATGGTGTTCTCCTCGGCGGTGCTGTTGCGACCCATTGTGGTCGCGTTCGCCCCTGGGTCGGAGCCGATCACGGGTTCTCGACATCGCCGCCGAATTTATTTCGCCCGGCTTTCCGGAGAGCTGCCGCCCGCACGGTGGGGGCCGGTACCGGGCCACAAGCCGGCACGGCCCGACACCGGGCCGGTGCGCGGAGCACCTTTCTCATGGGCGGGCTGCCGTGATCGAATGCGGGCGTGGCAGCCCGGAGACGTCTGCGAAGGGGGAGCGGCATGGCTGAGGACACGGGTGCGGGCGGCGGATGCAAGGCCTGCGACCTCATGCTCGGCAGGGCACCGCTGCCGGGCGGTAGCGTGCTGCGGACCGAGTCATGGGTGGTTGAGCACTGCGTCGGACCGCTCGGCCTGGGCACCTTGGTGGTCAAGCCGGCCCGGCACGTGCTGCACGTGGCCGAGCTGACGGCGCAGGAGTCCGGCGAGCTGGGCCCCCTGCTGCAGCGGGTCAGCGCCGCCGTCACCGAGGTGATGGCCCCGGAGCAGGTGTACGTGTGTCTGTGGTCGCACGCCGGCGGGGTGCCCGGTCACATCCACTTCGTCGTACAGCCCGTGGGCGCACGGGACATGTCCCGGTTCGCCGCCTTCGGCCCCGCGCTGCAGGTGGCCATGGGGGAGGCGGGGCATTTCCCCGAGGCGGCGGACGTGCGGCGGGTGTGCGACCGACTCAGGGAAGTACTCGGTTGAACGCGTTCGGCCCGCTCCCGCGCACCCGGTCGGCGAGCACCTCGTAGCGACGTACCCCGGCGGGTCCTCGTGGTGCCGCTTCGGGCCACAGGCAGTCCAGGACCGAGGCGGACGGAGCGAAGAGCGAGGACGGTACCGCGTCGCGGTCGAACCACTCCCAGCGCACGATCTTGTCCGGCTCGGTGACCCGGGGCGTACCCGCGGCCCGCCGGGTGACGGCCGCGGCCGTCACCCGGGTCAGCCCGCCCAGACCGTCGACCAGGACCGCCACCACCCGTACGTCCGTCGCCGGAACCGCGAGTCCGGTCTCCTCCGCCAGTTCACGGGCGGCGGCCGTCTCGAAGTCCTCGCCGGTGTCGACCTTGCCACCGGGGGAAGCAGGCGGGTTCGTCGATTTCTGGCCGGTGAGTCGCAGGAACCGACGCGTGAGTGGTGCACCGACAGCTATGAGTATGGCGGGTTCGCGGCCGAACGAGCTCGGGGCGAGCGGCCCGTCATCGCTGCAGTGTGTCTGGCCGGTAGGCGATCTGAGTGCCGTGGTCGGAACGGGCTTGACCTTGACGCTGGGTCAACCCTCCATCCTTCCGGGAGGAGCTTCCGCGCAGTCGCCTGGAACAGCTCCGCGAAGGAGGCAGATGACCATGACAGCCCAATCGATCGCCGGTCCGGCGATTCGCGTGCAAGGTCTCAAGAAGTCGTACGGGAAGCTCGAAGTGCTGCGCGGTGTGGACTTCGACGTGGTGCCGGGCAGTATCTTCGCCCTGCTCGGTTCCAACGGGGCGGGCAAGACTACGACCGTGAGGATCCTCGCCACGCTCCTGAAAGCCGACGCGGGGGCGGCGAGCGTCAATGGCTTCGACGTCGCCACGCAAGCGGCGAACGTGCGGGAGTCCATTAGTCTCACCGGGCAGTTCGCGGCCGTCGACGAGATCCTCAGCGGTCGGGAGAACCTCGCCCTGGTCGCCAGGCTGCGCCACCTCAAGGACCCTGGCGCGACTGCGGATGACCTGCTGAGGCGTTTCTCGCTGAGCGAGGCGGGCGCGCGGCGAGTGTCCACGTATTCGGGTGGGATGCGCCGCCGGCTGGACATCGCGATGAGCCTCATCGGGAATTCGCCGGTGATTTTCCTGGACGAGCCAACGGCCGGACTCGACCCAGAGGCGCGCATCGAGGTGTGGGACGCGGTCAAGGAGCTCGCCGGTCACGGAACGACGGTGCTGCTCACCACGCAGTACCTGGAAGAGGCCGAGCAGCTGGCCGACCGGATCGCGATCCTCCACCAGGGTCGGATCATCGTGAACGGCACCCTCGCCGAGCTCAAGCAGCTTTTCCCGCCCGCCAAGGTCGAGTACGTCGAGAAGCAGCCGACTCTCGAGGAAATCTTTCTCGCAGTCATCGGCGGCAGCGACAAGAGCGACGTCACTGGCACGACAACTGGGGGACGAGGATGACCACGTACTTCTTCAACGACACTGCCGCGCTCACGGGGCGGACCCTGCGCCACGTCACACGCAGCATGGACACCATCATCACGACCGCCATCACGCCGGTCGCCATGATGCTGATGTTCGTCTACGTGTTCGGCGGCGCCATCGATACCGGGTCGGTTCCGTACGTGAACTACATGCTGCCCGGCATCCTGCTCATGACCATCGCCTCAGGCATCTCCTACACCGCGTACCGGCTGTTCACCGATGTGAAGAGCGGGATCTTCGAACGATTCCAGTCCATGCCGATCGCGCGGTCGGGTGTGCTGTGGGCCCACGTCGTCACCTCTTTGGTCGCCAACTTGATCGCGCTCGTGCTCGTCGTGGGCGTCGCTGTGCTCATGGGCTTCCGCTCAGGGGCAGGAGTGTCGGCATGGCTCGCGGTCGCCGGCATCCTGCTCCTGTTCACCCTGGCGCTGACCTGGCTCGCCGTGATCCCCGGGCTCTCCGCGTCGTCGGTCGAGGGAGCAGGCGCGTTCGCCTACCCCCTCATCTTCCTGCCGTTCGTCAGCTCGGCGTTCGTGCCCACAAAGACCATGCCCGGCCCGGTGCGCTGGTTCGCCGAACATCAGCCGGTGACGTCGATCGTCAACACGATCCGCAACCTGTTCGCCCAGCAGCCGGTCGGTGACGACATCTGGACCGCCCTCGCGTGGTGCGTCGGCATCCTCGTCGTGGCGTACGTCTTCGCGATGGCCGCCTATCGCCGGAAGATCGCCTGAGGCAGGCTGAGACCCATGCTCACCATCAGCCAGCTTGCGTCGTACGCCGGGGTGACGGTGCGGGCGGTACGCCATTACCACCGGATCGGGTTGCTGCCGGAACCCGAGCGCGACCGGTCCGGATACCGGTCCTACGACGCGGTCGCGGTCGGGCGACTGATCCGGATCCGCACGCTCGCAGACGCCGGCGTGCCGCTGGCCCGGGTGCAGGAACTGCTCGCCGCCGGCCCGGAGGAGTTCGCCGCCGGCGTCCAGGAGATCGACAAGGCCCTGCGTGCCGAGATCCGGCGGCTGCAGGACACTCGCAGCCGACTCGCCAAGCTCGCCGCCGGAGAGCACCTGGCGCTCCCGCAGAGCGTCGTGGACTACCTCGACCGGCTGCGCGGTCTCGGCGTTGAGGAGCGGTACATCGAGATGGAGCGGGACGCCTGGATCATGATCGCCGCCCAGGTGCCGCACTCGATCGACTCCGTGATCGCCAAGAAACACGAGGAGTTGAACGACCCCGACATGGTGAAGCTCTACAGCCTTCTCAGCGGGGCACTCTACTGGCCGGCCAACGATCCGCGGATCGTCGAGGTCGCCGACATCATGGAGCGCTTGATGGTCCGCGCTGTGGAGGCCGGCGAGGTGGGTGCCGACGACGGCATCGACGATCAGTTCGTCGACCTGCTGGACTCAACCATGGTCGAGTCCTCACCGCACGCCGCACGGTTGTTGGAGATCCTGGAGGAGCGGGGCTGGAGGGGATGGACCCGCATCGAGCGAGTGCCTGCCGAGAGGCTCAACACTGAGCTGCCGCCATCGTGAAGGCAGGTCAGGGTCCTGGAGCGACGCTATTTGGGGGTGCTGGTGCTTCCCGGGGCGGATGTCTGCCTCAGTGAGGAACAGGGCCGCCGCGGTGGGGGTGAGCTGTGTGGATGTACTTCATGGCAGTGGTGACGGAGATTCCGAAGACACGAACGAGATGAACGGGGTCTTCGGTCTCGCGGGCCTCGTCCAGAATTCTGTCGGCGCGAACAGCGCGCAGAGTCACACCGGCGGGGGTGAATCGTCTGTAGATGTAGTCCGTGCAGATGGGATCTGTGGTGCTGGCGGTCTGCTGGGTAACGAGGAGGTGGGGGTTGGCGGTGCGTGGCCATCGCCGATGGCGGTAGCGGAGCCAGGTGTGCAGCAGGGCGGCGGTGGTGTCGTCGAGGTGAACGATGTGGCGGCCGTGAGGGCGGCGGATCAGAAGCTGCCGGCGGGTGAGCAGAACGTCGGAGAGGGTGAGGTCAGGCAAGTCGGTGCCACTGGTTGCGTGAAGGGCAACCAAGGCCAGGACCAGGCGGGTAGCGGGATTGGCGCTCGTCTCCAGGAGCCCGGCCAGTCGGTCGGGGGCCAGAGTGGTGGGCAACAGTTCCTGGCGGGTGACATGCAGGCTGCGGGTGGGATCGGCGAAGACGAGCTTGGCGTGCTTCAGGGCACGAAAGAGTGATCGCAGGGCCACTGCTCGCTCGTGGGCGCGCGGGCCTTTGACCGCGGTGACAGCGGTGGTGACGTCGGTTGTGGTCACTTGGCGCAAGGTGGTGTAGCCGCTGGTCCAGTCAGCCAGGGGTGTGGCCAGGTAGGAGAGGTAGCGGCGTATGGTGCCGTAGTCGGTGGCGAGGTGGTGGGAACGGGTGGTTCCGCGCAGGACCCTTACCCAGGGTCCGAGTTCGTCGCCGATTCGGGGTGGAAAGGCGGCGATGCTGCGCTGGACGAAGGCCTCGTTGCGGTTGCGGCGCGGGGGCGAGGCCAGGAGCTGTTCGCGTTGGTTCAGGAAGGCGACCAGACCGCCGATGCGACCACCGCTGCGGCACGCGCGGGTCAGCGCCCGCAGGTCATCCTCGCGGAAGGTGGTCTCGGCGCCCAGCCAGATGGCGGCCATCCGCAGGACCCGAGCTGTGGACTCGTGGGACTGCCGGCTCCAGCGGTGCTCGGTGGCGTGCCGGGCGAAATCCTCCAGGAGGGTCGTCACCGATGGCGGCGGGGATGGCAGGAGTGCGTTGACCAGCGGGCGCCAGTCCCGCTCCGCTTCGAAGATCGTCAACTGGCCTGCATGTTGCGCGACCGGCGGGCTGAGTACCAGTCGATCTGCGCGGTGGACTTCGGGGCGACTTGCGCTGATGCCCGCCGGGCGGGACGGCCCGGCGAACCGCAGCTGTCGCCAGGTGCTGGCGTCGGTGTCGGGTCCCAGCCGCAGGCGAAGGCTTGTGCAGTCGCGGCATCGACCGTTCTGCAGGGGAAGCGGCCCGGCGCCACACCGCCCGCAACATCCCTGCTGATCAGCGTTTTTGCGACGCCAGTGCCTACAGGCGTCGCACAACTGGTTTCGGCCCCACGAAAGGCACTGTTCGCAGCTTCGCGGCTGAGGTTGGGAGCGGGCCCGCTGGGCGTGCGGCAGTACGGCCACCCCGTGGTCGAGATCAGGCGCCAGCAGCCCGGCCTTGTTCAGGACCGTAGTGACTCCGGAGGGCCGGTGAGGCAGGGCGTCAAGGATGGCGGCGTCGACCAGGTCCTGGCCTGCGGCGTCGCGGGCCGCCAGAGCGAGGGCCAAGGCGTCCTTGGCGCTGACGCGCCAGGTGCGGCCCAGGCGGTGCTCTTTCTGTACTTCGTTGATCAGCGGTTTCAGTCGTTCCAGATCGCCCCGGAGCCGGTCGCGGAGCAGGACGGCGTGGTGTTCCAGCAGTCGGTAGGGCGCGGGGAACATGGCTATCTGTCCGCGTACTGCCGGCGGGCAGATCCGCCCATCGTTCAGGACGGCGGCCGGGCGCTGGGCGCGTGCCCAGCCAGGTGTCTGGTAGCGGCCGTCGGAGTGCAGGCGGTAGGTGCCGGTGGGCGCCGCGGGCCGCCGGATGGATGCCGGCAGGCAGAACGAGAGCTGGGTCCACACCGGGCGGCGTGCGGCCTGGACGGGCTCGTAGTACCAGGCCGCGTCGTACTCGGTGATCGCCACGACGCATGCCCGGCAGAAGCCTTCCTTGTTGACCCGCCACAGCCGCTTGCAGCGCCGGCACTCGGCTGCCGGGTGGTAAGGCTTGGAGCGCCACTGGTGGCACGGGGAACAGAAAGGTGTTTGCGCTCGCGGTCCCCAGCCGAGACACCCCGAGCACTGCCCCAGCGAAGGGACGCGTATGCGTGGTCGGGTCATGTCAGTTCGGCGGGAGCGACCTCGGTCGCCCCGTTCCGCCCGGCCGGCGTGGCACGGGCCGCGGCTGCTCTCCCGCGGCCTTCGCCAGTTCCTCGTCTTGGACTGCCGGAGTCTTCCGGGCCACGGGCTCCGCGACCAGCAGGTCCGCGACCGTGCAGTCCAGCGCGGCGCAGATCAGGTCGAGGTCCTCCAGCCGCACCGTCACCGGTGTGCCCGACCAGAGCGCGGAGACCTTCGACAGCGACGGAGTGAATCCGACCTCCGCGAACACGGGCATCAGCTCGCTAGGCCTCCAGATGCCCCGGTTGGCCGCCGCCCACCGCAAGTTCCACTTCACGACAGACCCCCCGCGTCCACGCGCAATCGCTGTGATGCCCGAGCCGACGAGCGCCGGCTCGCCATCTCCGGATCGCCCTGAGCAGACAAAATGTACCGAACCGTGGTCGTCGTCCAGTCATGGCCAAGCAATTTCTGCACCTCCCACAGCGACATGCCGGCTTCGTAGCGGTGTGTGGCACAAGCGTGCCGAAGTAGATGCGGGAAGATCCGCTCGACCGGACCCGACAGGTGAGCCGCCGAGGCCCGCACCAGCGCCTTCCGCAGCGTTGAGGTCGTCACCGCCGGCCCCACCGGACTCGGCCCGCCCCCGAGATCCCGGGCCAGCCGCTCCGAGGGCCAAACCGGCGATTCGGGGTGCTCCGGGTCGTCCGAGAACAACCCGCGCACCTCCTCCACGTACCACCACAGCAACTCGCGGCCCTCGGCGAACAGGAACGCCTCGCGCTGCCGCGGGCCCGATCCTCGGGCGCCCTTGCCCTGGACGACGAAGCGCCCGAAGTCGCCCGCTTCCCAGTGGAGGTCCTTCATGCGCATCTGGCACAGCTCCGAAGCGCGTACCCCGGAGATGTAGATCAACTTCGCCATCACGTAGTCCCTGCACGCCACCGCCTCCTTGCGGGCGTGCGCCAGCTCCCGCCGCCAGCTGGCGAAGAACTCGCCGACCGCCCGCGCCGACGGCGGCACCCGCAGGCCGAAGTCGCCGCGGTGTGCGTGCCGGTTGAACGGATCGATCGGCGACTCGACCGCCGCCCCGAACCGCCGGAAGATCTCGTGCGCGTAGCGCTGCTCCAGGAACGCGAAGAAGTGGTCGATCCGGTTCAGTTTCGATCGGACCGTCGGCGCCTGGCGCTTGCCGACTCCGGCGAAGTAGGCATCGACGTGACGAGGCGTCAACCGCCAGGGCGCCACCCCGTAGTGGTCACACACCTCGATCACCGGCTTCGTCAGCCGGTCCAGCGTCGAAGACGCCAGGCCCGCCACATCTCGCGCCCACTGGTACTCGACCAGCGTGTCCATGAAGAACAGCTGCTCGTCCTCCCGGTCGACCGCGCCGGCGTACCGGCGCTGCAGCAGCAACACATCGCTCAGCCCCGGTTCGCCGCCCGGCAACCCCACATCCGCGGAGGACGGTTCGCTGGGCGGCGGCACGAGGGAGAGCACGCGCGTCCTGAGATCTGCCATGGATGGAGAAATTACAGCAGCAACTCCTGAAATTCAGGAGAACAGCCTAAGATCCGGGGTGGCCGCTCATCGAGCCGGGCGAGCCTCCTACCAGCTGAGATGGAACGACGTACCGCTTCAGCACTCGCAGGAACCCGCTCGTACTCCAGTTAGTTCCCAGCGGCCGTCGTGGCCGAGGCCGAGCAGGACCCGTCCGGTGGGATCGAGGACGGCGAGGCCGACACCGGTCAGGCTGTGGGAGGCGGGGCGGGCGCGCTCGGGGCGCTCGGGGCCGGGTGTACGAGAGTTCACCAGGCCATTCCACACCCCGGGAGCCCGCGGGAGCCACCGCACGCGCGATCTGCTCCGTGGGTCAACGCTGGGTGAGGGATTGGGGGTAGTCGGTGATGATGCCGTCGACGCCGAGGGTGGTCATTTTGCGTATGGCGCCGGGTTCGTCGACGGTCCAGACGTTGATGTCCATGCCGAGTTGGTGGATGCGGTCGACGAGGTTCTGGTCGGTGACGGTGTGTTGGGGGTTGACTTGGTCGGCCCAGGTGCTGAGTTCGAGGAGTTCGGTGTCGGTGGGGCGGTCGGCGTCGAGGAGGCCGATGGGGATGTCGGGCAGGTGGGTGTGGAATTGGTGGGCGTCGTCGGTCTGGAAGGACTGGACGGCGAGTTGTTCGCGGGCGAGTGCGCGGCGGACGTAGCGTGGTTTGTTCTGGAGGTTTTCGGCGAGGTCGGTGGCGATGTCGGTGTAGTGGCCGCAGGGGCTGATTTCGGCGAGGAGTCCGGTGCGGGTGTGGTCGATGCGTGAGATGACGTGGTCGACGGTGATGAGGGGTTCGCCGGTGTAGTCGTGGTGGAACCAGGAGCCGGCGTCGAGTCTGCGGAGTTCGGCCCAGGTGAAGTCGGAGACGCGGTAGCGGGGGCGGTCGGGGTAGACCTCTTCGATGTCGGTGGTGCGTTCCATGGTGCAGTCGTGGAAGTTGACGAGTTTGCCGTCCTTGGTGCGTTGGACGTCGATCTCGACGAAGTCGGCGCGTTGGTCGACGGCGAGGTCGATGGCGGCCGCGGTGTTCTCCGGTGCCATGCCGGACGATCCGCGGTGCGCGATGGCGTCGGGCCGGTCGTCGGACCGGTCGTCGGCGTGCGCGGTCGTCGATGTTGCCGCGGCCAAGGTCAGACCGCTCAGCACGGCCACCACGACACCGACACGTCTGTTGCCCACTTGCTTCACTACAGCCTCCAGCCTCTCGAGACGATCGACCAACCGGCGGAGTGGATCGGTGAATCGGCTGTCCGAGGACGGGGAACGTCCCGTCAGGCGTCGCCCCCGGCCGGCCCGGCCCCGGACGGCGGCCCGGCCGGAGCAGGAGTGGGCAGGGCATCGAGGACGGCGGCGGCCAGTGCCACGGGGTCGCCCGACGCTCGGACGGGGTAGCTGTCGCGCTGCTGGTTCCAGGCGTTCTCCAGTGCGAACCAGTCGATGGCCACGGGTGCCCGGCCGGTGGCCAGCGCGGTGTCGAGGGAGTCGAGGTACGTCGTCCAGCGCATCGCGTAGAAGTCGGAGACCAGCCCGGACCACTCCCGGTTCGCGTAGTCCCGCAGGCCACCCGAGTCGCTGCCGGAGCGGTGGCCCCAGGTGGTGAGGATGGAGCGGGCGTCGAACTCGGCAGCGGCCCTCTCCGCCTTCGTGCGGCCCCAGGATCTGGCGTCCTCCAGCCACGGGCCGAGGAGGAACCGGGTGTCGGTGGCGAGCAGCCGGTCCAGCAGGGCCAGGTCGCTCTTCCACTCGGCGGCCCGCTCACGGAAGCCGGGCAGATCCTTGGCGTCGTAGGCGGCCTTGATCTGTGGGAGCAGGGTCCGGCTGCGGTTGGCCAGGGCCTGACGGGCGACGTCGACCAGGTCGAAGCGGTAGGCGTCGGTGGTACGCAGTGCCGGTGCGACCTGGAGCAGCTCGGCCAGCGCCCGGTGCACCGTGCTCGGGTCGTAACGCATCGCACCGGGACTCCAGCTGGCCGCGTTGGTGGCCGTCAGCCGGGGGCGGGCGGTGAACAGGCTGTCCTGGGACTCGCTCCAGGTCCCGGACGGTGTGCTGTACGGGCCGGTGCGCAGCAGCTCCCACGCCCGGGCGGCGTGCGGGTCGGCACCGCCGTAGCGGCGTTCCGCGTACTCGTCGAACCACGCTCGGTGGTCCAGCGGGCCCGTGCGCCAGGCCAGTTCGGTGAACAGCTCGTAGGCGACCGGGTTGCCGCCGGTGCCTTCCGGCATATAGGCGATGCCCGAGAGTGCGCTGCCGGGCTTGGTGCGCCACTGGTCGAAGCGCTCGGCCCAGACGGCGGTGTTGGCGCCGACAGTGGTGTGACCGCCGAAGTTGGGGATCGTACCGAACGCGTAGGGCGCGCCGTGCCAGGTGGCTTCCCGGTCGAGTCCGTTGTAGCGGTCGGACAGTCCGTCGACGATGAGCAGCTTGCTCTTGTCGACGGCGTCGATGATCTGCGTCGAGGGGTTGTTCTGCCAGCCGATCAGGGTCCACACGGCGCCGGGGCGCGCGGTCTGGAGGGCGTTCATCACCGCTTGGGCCGCGTCCCGGACAGGCACGTTCCCCGGCCGTCCGCCCTCGTGCAGGAGGTCCATCTTGTACATGGTGGACTCGCCGAACAGCTCACGCTGGTGGCGGTAGAACGAGGTGGCGACCCTGGGGAACGCCTCGCTGCGCGGGTCGAGCCAGTCGGGCCGCTCGAACCCGACCCAGTCGCCCTGCGGGACGACCGGTCCGGTGGGGTTCCGCTCGGTGAACCCCGGAGGCACGGTGCCGTAGTAGCCCGGCAGTACGGGAGTCATACCGAGTTGGCGCAGCCGGTTCGCGATCCTGCGGCCGAGGTCTGCCCGCTGCTGGATGAGCCGCTCGGAGACGGGGCCGCCGAAGCCGGACATGTTCTGCATCAGCCACCACGGCTGATGCGCCGGACCGGGGATCCAGGATCTCAGTTCCTTCTCGGAGTAGCCGAACTCCTGGAGCGTCTCGTAGTAGACGGCGTCGGCACCCATCTGGACGAAGACCTCGTTCACACCGTGCAGGGCGAGGAGGTCGATCTGCCTCTCGTAGGACGCCCAGTCGCGGTAGGCACCGGAATAGCCGTCGTCGGTGTCGTTGAGCGCGAAGCGGTGCGGGACCGAAGCGTGTTTGCGGACGGTGCCCGTGGGCGCGGGCAGGGTGCGGGGCAGCCTCGCCGTGCTCCGCCCGGGCCAACCGATGTCCACCTTGGCCGTGTACTTGAGATACCAGTTGACGCCGCTGAGGATCACGGCGGGACTGGTGCCCCGTACGCGCACGTGGCCCGCGTGGCCGGAGACGCTGAAGTAGTCCCCGGACGACGGGCGACGCACCGGAACGAGGCTGAACTGCGAGACGTGGCGCGGCAACAGCCGGGCGAGCACCGCCTTGGCGGGGTGGGTGGCGAAGGCCGGCTCGCCCGGTGGGGAGGCGGCCGCCGGGGAGGTGGGGGCGGGGCTCAGGGCCGTGGTGAGAAGGACGAGGGCAGCGGCTGCGTACAGGGCAGCCCAGGCTCTGAGGCTTCTCACTGGTCACCTCGAATGGGAGTGAGCGACGGGGTGTTGGTGAATATGAGGGTCGGCGGGTCACCAGTCAAGGCGGCACCCCTGGGCGTACGTCGCTCTTCGGCCACGAGCGTTCGGCTGGCCGGCGTCAGTGTCCGCGAGCCGTCGCCCTCGCTCTGCCGCGAGCCGTCGCCCTCGCTCTGCCGCGGGCCCAGCCCGCCAGGACAACCGCACCACCTCAAGGGTGGGTGGTGGATCCGACCGGTCTCATGATGTCCGTCTCGCCTGGTACACCGAGTCGTAGATGGGGAAGACGTGCCGCAGCCCGGTCAGGGCGAAGAGCTGCTTGGTGTTCGCGTCGGTGATGACCAGCTTGAGCTCGCCATGGACCGTCAGGATGCGCTTGAGGACGCCGACCAGGACGCCCAGGCCCATGGAGTCGATGAACGTCACCTGGCGCAGATCGACGATGAAGCGACGGTGGCCGTCCGCGAGCCGCTCGATCATGTACTGCTTGATCATCGGCACCGTGTACACGTCCACCTCCCCGTACAGCTCCACGATGGTCCAGCCGCCGACATCGCTGTAGCTGATCTCGATTGGAGGTTCCATGCATACCCAACGGCGATGCCCTGGGGAGAGGTTGCGCCGCACGTTCGTTCTGCATATGCACGAACGGCTGGCCAAAGGGTGACCGGAGGCGAACGTGTGGCGGGTTCGCTCGATGCTGAAGACTGACGCCATGGAGTTCTTCTGCTACCACCGCGACAGGCCCGGGTCCGTGGCGCTCCGACACGAGTTGCTGGAAGAGCACTGGTCCTACATGGACCGCTACTCCAGGGAGATGATCGCCCGCGGCCCGACCCTCACCGGTGACGGCAAGGGCGACGGCGATGTACCCACGGGTAGCGTGCACATCGTCGACCTTCCGGATGCCGCCGCTGCCCGTGAGTTCGCCTTCGGCGAGCCCGGCTACCAGGCAGGTGTGTACCGCGACGTGCTGCTGCGCCGGTGGCGCAACGTCTTGGGGCGCACCATGTGGGACTTTCCCGGGGGTCGGAGCGGCGGCGACAGATATCTGGTGCTCGGCCTCGGCACAGGTCGGGCCGCCGACCTCGCGGTGCCGCCCGACCAGGACGAACTGATCGCGTACGGCCCCCTGCTGTCCGACGACGGCGCCAGCTGGCTGGGCACGGCGGTGCTGATGCGGGCACCGGACCCGAATGCGGCACGTGCCGTCCTCACGACGGACCGGTACGCCGACATCGAGGTTCACAACTGGCAGTTCGGCGGGCGGTCGTAGCGAACGGCGGCGGCGAATCCGCCGCCGCCGTCGACCACGGCCGGCCTCACCCTCGAAGCGCCTCTCACGCCCGGTACCGGTGGCGACGCTCGTGCCGTACGGTCACGACGCCCGCCCGGTCACCGGCTGTGCGGCGTCCGGAACGGTGTCGCCGCGGCGGAGCAGTCCCGACAGGGACAGGGAGCCCGGTCCGAAGAAGACCAGCAGCAGGAACCCCCAGCAGAACAGCGCCGGGGACAGGCCGCCGTTCTGCAGGGGGAAGAGGCCGTCCTGCTGGTGCTCGGTGAAGTAGGCGAAGGCCATGGCCCCCGAGCTGAGGAACGCCGCGCCGCGCGTCGCCGCGCCGATGAGCACCAGGGCGCCGGCGACCAGTTCGATGACTCCGGCGTACCAGAAGGGCCAGTCACCCGCGGGGCTGGCCGGCCGGTCCAGTAGCCCGAAGACCGTGGCAGCGCCCTCGCTGGTGAACAGCAGGCCCAGGACGATGCGGAACAGTCCGAGGACCAGGGGCTGCTGCCTGGTCAGCCGGTCGTTCAGGCGTGCGGTGCTCATCGGTGCGCTCTCCTCGAATCGGTGTGCGTCCTCGGGCGACGCGGGCCGGGAGGGCGAGAGCCCTCCCGTACTACCTACGTGCGCGCGGGATGTTCGACTCAGCGGAGGGCGCCGTTGGTGGCGACGACCGTATTGACATGTCCGCCACCAATCACGATGCTGAGCGTGCGTTCTTCCATCGATGTAAATCAGACGCGTGGAAGTGGAGGGACATGTCGCCCCTGCCTGGACGTCCACCGGTGAAATGGACCATGAAGCGCCCCCGCCGCGCCTCCGGCGCCGTCGCGGCCGCGCTGTCCGGTGTCCTCGCCGTCGTGTTGCTCCTGTCGTCCGCCGGGTCCGCGCAGGCGGACCGGACCAGCCTCCGGGCCGCCGACCCCAGTGTGATCCGGGTCGGTGGCACCTATGTCTCGGTGCAGTCCACCGGTGGCGGGCTCGCGGTACGTCAGGCCGCGTCGACGGCCGGTCTGGCGTCGGCACCCGCTCGGCAGGTCTGGTCGGACACCCGCGACCGAGGTGAGGTGTGGGCTCCCGAGATCGTGCGGGACGGCGGCCGCTACTACATCTACTTCACGGCCGGCCGAGGGGCGGCCCACCGGATGTACGTCATCAGCTCCGCCGCTCCGGACAGCGGGTACACCGCCGAGACGCGGCTGGCCCTGCCGGACGACAAGTGGGCCATCGACGGAACCCTGTTCACCTTCAACGGGCAACGCTGGTTCGTCTGGTCGGGCTGGGCCGGCGACACCAACGTCGAGCAGAACCTCTACATCGCGCGGATGAGCAGCCCGACCACACCGACCGGCGCGCGGCACGTAATCTCGCAACCGCGGGAGAGCTGGGAGCGGGTGGTCGGCAACCCGTTCATCAACGAGGGGCCCGAACCCGTCAGGGACCCCAATGGGCAGCTGCACATCGCGTACTCCGCCAACGGCAGCTGGAGCGACCAGTACTGTCTCGCCGACCTGAGACTGCGGGCCGGCGGCGACCCGACGCACGTGTGGGACTGGTACAAGTCCAACGGCTGCCTGTTCGGCTCGAACCGCGCGACCATGATGCCCGGCTGGGACCCGACACTGCACGTCAACGGACCCGGCCACCACAGCTTCGTCCTGCTGGACGGCGACATCGCCACGAGCCCGCCCGCCGGCCCGAGGTTCCCGCTGATGTTCCACGCGGTGCCGAAGGGGACGCCGTACTCGTGGGAGAACCGGTACTGGTACACCGGCACCTTCTGCTGGTGGGGCGGCACCACCTACAGCCGCGCCAACGTCCCCGGCCCCGACAACGACACCGGCTGGAGCCTCAAGTTCTTCGAGTAGGGCCACAGCGCCCGCGCGGGCGCGACTCCTCGTCAGATCACACGGAAGAGGTCGGCGGCGGCGTGCACGTCGGTGAAGTCCTCCACGGAACGCAGGTTGTCGCACAGCGCGTCGAGGACCGAGTCGGCCTCGGCGACGCGTGGGGCGCCGATGGCCACGCCGAAGAC
Source organism: Streptomyces sp. BB1-1-1 (assembly GCF_031597775.1). NCBI lineage: Bacteria > Bacillati > Actinomycetota > Actinomycetes > Kitasatosporales > Streptomycetaceae > Streptomyces > Streptomyces sp. BB1-1-1. The sequence goes on from NZ_CP134203.1 coordinate 8,093,436, forward strand.
GCGGAAGCCCAGCAGATGCTTGGCGTCGTTCCAGCCGCGCATCCATTCCTCGGTGACGCCGCAGTCGTCGTCGGTGAGCATCACGATGTCGCCGCGCCTGCGGGCGGCGTCGTTGAACTCCTCCGCCAGCAGTTCGCGGGCCGCCGTCAGCGGCCTCTGGTAGCTGGTGCCGCCGCCGAGGAAGGTCTCCGCGAACTCGATGACCTGGGCGAGGTCGGCGGACCGGTCGGCCGGGAAGCGGAAGACCTGGAGCTTGTCGGCGGCGGCGAACAGGATGCCGACGAAGTCGCGCCCCGCATGGCGGGCCTGATCCAGCAGGGCCAGGGCGCAGGCCTTGGACCACGCCTCCCGGGTGATCCCACCCGGCCCCGCCTCGTACATGGAGTGCGAGGTGTCCACGCACGCGATGATCGCGCCCTGGCCGGTGGTCTGCTCTCCCTGGCTGTCGTAGAGCATCAGTTCTCCCGCGGCGTAGCGCGCGGCGAAGACCGCACGAAGCTCGGGCAGGCCGAGGTTGACCAGTTCGGAGGGGATGACGCGGGAGAGGTCGTCGCCGAGTGTGACGCCGACCAGCTCGCCGGTGGCGTTCTCCACCCTGCGGGCGCGCTCGCCGTCGGCCATCTTCCGGAAGCGGCCGATCAGTTCGGCCCACTGTGCGAGACGGCCGGTGCGCAGCCGCTCGGCGAGCCGGGCGCGCCGGCCGAACGGCATCCGCTCCAGCTCGCCGGGGCCGACTCCCCATGCCCGCATCAGCGCCGTCTCCTCCCGCGCGGACTCGGCGGCCTGCGAAGCCGCGTTCCGTGTGGCGGAGCGGATGCCGGGGACCGCGACCGCGAGGGCCTGCGCGGCGCCTTGGGTGGCCTCCCGCGCAGCGGCGTCGGCGGCCTCGGCGGCCTCGATCGCCTGCCGTACGGCGTCGGCGGCCGAAACGGTAGCGTCCTCGGCGGCGGCCTGGAGCGCCTCGCCCACCGCGGCCGCGGCGCCGTCGGCGTCCTGGCGGGCCTTCTTCGCCTGTTCCGCCCGGTCCTGCGCCTCCCGTGAGCCGTCCAGCATGCGGCGCAGTGCGGGGGCCTGGGCGAGTACGGCCATGGCGGCGGCGTAGGGGTCGCCGACCGTCTCCCGGTGCAGTTCCGCGAACTCCGGTGAGTCCACCAAGGAGGTGATGGCCTGGTGGTTCACCAGCCGGGCGGGGTCCATCTCCGCGGGCCGGCGCAGCCGCGGGCCGGCCTTGTACGCGGCCAGGAACACGTCGGTCAGGAGGTCGGCGGTGTGGTCGTGGCGCTCGTTCAGTTCCTCGGCCAGCTCGCGTAGCCCGGTCGACTGCTCGTAGGTGTCGCGCCATGTCATCCGGTCGAACCGGTCCGCGACCACGGCCGTGGTGTACCGCGTTGGCGCCGCGGAGGACAGGACCAGCCACTTCTCGGCCCGGCCCGCCCATTCGCCGAGGTTGCCCGGTGTCGCTTCCATGGTCTCCGTCGCCCCGGTCCTCAGAGCTGGGCCTGCACCGTGCTCGCGTCCACGCCGAGGGCCTCGGTGAGGACGCGGGCGCGTACGGCGCGTTGGCGGCCGGTGACCCGGTCGATGGCGGCGGTGGAGCGGCCGGCGCTCGCCGCCTCCTCGCGCAGCTTCTCCAACTGCTGCCCCGCGATGGCGAGCTGGTTGTGGGCCTTCTTGATGACCCACTCGCTCAGTGCCTCGCGGGACTGCCCGGCCATGGCGTCGAGCTGGGCCTCCAGTTCGTCGATGGTGTCGGCGAGGTCGAGTGCCTCCTTGGCGTCGGGGTTGACCAGGTGCAGTACCTCGCGTTCGACGGCCGGACGTTCGGCCGGGGAGTTCCAGAGCACGTGAGTCAGCACCGACAGGTCGGTCTCGGATACCGCCGGGCGGCCGTCGAGGTACGCGGACGCCTGGAGCAGGCCCACCGCCTGCCGCCAGCGGCGATCGGACGCCACGAGTTCCTTGCGGCGCAGGGCGGCCCGCAGCGTACACACCGCGTCCACGATCGCGTCGGGGACGTCCACGGCAGGGACGGCTTCGGTCACGGCGTGCTGCAACGCGGCCAGTTGGACCGTTGTGCGTGCCGGTGCCGCCGGGCGGCTGACGGCGGAGCGGACCAGCGAGGCGAAGTTCGAGGGGTCCTCCAGGTACTTGACCTCGACCCGCACCAGCAGCCGGTCGTAGATCGCGGCCGAATCCTCTCCGCTGGGCAGTTCGTTGCTCGCGGTGATGGCCCCGATCAGGGGGCAGCGGATCGGTTCGCCGCCGCTCTCGGGATGGTAGATCCGCTCGTTCAGATAGCCCAGCGTCTCGTTGAGCGCGGCCGTGGAACACTTGAAGATCTCGTCGATGAACGCGACGTGCGCGGTCGTGGCGCGGCCGTCGTAGACCTGGCGGTACTCGCCGCGGGCCAGCGCGGCGACGTCGATGGGGCCGAACATCCTCGTCGGCGCGGTGAACTTCGACAGGAGGATCTCCCAGTAGGACGCACCCTCGATCCTGCCGGTGAGCTCCCGGGCCATCTCGGACTTCGCCGTTCCGGGTGGGCCGAGCACCAACGAGTGCTGCCCGGCCAGCAGCGTCACGACCAGGGTCCGCACCACGTCGGCACGCTCGTAGAAGCGGTCCGCCAGTTCGCCGCTGATCGTCCGCAATCGCCGGGCCGTGTCCTGCGCGGCCTGGGCCCCGTGTGCGTCCTGTGGGGCCATGGCCAACTCCTTGCGTCTGGCGGTCGATTGGGCCGTCAGGCCTGTCCTGTCCAGCTGAAGACCACGACTCGGGAAACTCCCGTCCGGTCAGGACGGGCCGGCCGCGGAACAGGCGAATTCTACGACCGCCCGCCCCGCCGAACGTGCCCCTGGCCGTGGTCGAGCCGGTCGGCCAGGTCGGCCAGGCCGTCGGCGTGCAGGTCGAAGCGGTCCGAGGACGCGGGCGGTTCGCCGACGGGGCGGGCGACGTAGGCGGTGCGCAGGCCGAGGTCCTGTGCCGCGCGCAGGTCCCAGGCGTGGGCCGCGACCATCAGGAGCCGTTCCGGCGGTCGTCCGGAGACGGTGATGGCCAGTTGGTAGACCGCCGGGTCCGGCTTGTACGTCCGGGCGTCTTCGGCGGACAGGGCCTGGTGCCAGCGCAGTCCGGCGTGGGCGTTGAGCTCCAGCAGCGCCGCCCGGCCGGCGTTGGAGAGCCCGATCAGCGGGAACCGTTCGGCGAGTCGGGCGAGGCCCGCCACGGTGTCGGGCCACGGCGCGAGCCTGCGACCCGACTCGGCCAGCGCCGCCACGGCCGTCGGGTCGCCGACCCCGACGGCATCGGCGACGAGCCGTGCGGCTTCCAGGTCGAGCAGGTCGCTCGTGACGTAGGGGCGGGCGCCGGCGACGATACGGCGTTGCTCGCGGTCGACGTGCCGCTGCCACAGCGAGAGAAGCTGTTCGACCCGGGCGTCGTCGAGAGACGGGCCGAGCGCACGGATGCCGACGCGGACACCGCCGGGTTCGTCGACGAGAGTGCCGAGCACGTCGAACACGAGGGCATCGATCTCCAGGTCTGGCATGTGAGCGTCTCCTGTACGAAGCGGGGGCGGAAGGGTGTCTGTGAGGCGAACCCTCGGCGTCGGCTACGGCGTGGGGCCGAGGTCGCCCCGGAGGACGGTCTGGATGATCTGAGGCCGGCCCCAGAGGGCCAGGAGTTCGTTGACGACGGCCCTGACGGGCGCCACGTCCCGGTCATCGTCACCGTGCACCTTGACGGCGGCGGCCGACAGACCGCGCGGGACGGCGTCCGCGTCCAGGAGGACGCGCCATTCCTCCGGACCGATCTCCAGGTACTCCAGGGCGGTGAGTTCGGCGATCTCCAGCGGATCGGCGAGCGTACCGGGATAGGCGACGAGGGTCCTCAGCCGGGGCAGTCCGATGACCGGGGCGAGGCTGAGCGGCTCGGCGTCCCACACGCCGATGGACAGCACCTCCAGGCCGGGGTGCGCGGCGGCCTCGATGCTGGGCAGGCTTCGGATGTTGACGTGGGCGACGGCCGGCGGCCGGTCCTCGTGCGAGCCGCCACGAGGCTCGCCGAGCCGGTCCGTCACCAGGTCGGTGAGCGAGTCCGCGACCAGTGAGGCACCGACGTTCTCCTCGTGGCCGATCATGATGATCTGCCCGAGGTGTCCGCTCGGGCCGGGCGTCAGGTCGACCGCCAGCCGGTCCCCGCCGCCGTTGTCCCCGAAGACGAGCCAGCCGGGTGAGCCGACCAGGCCCTGCACGGCGGCGTGGGGCGGAGTGACGACCGCCTCCATCGCCGCGAACGTCCACGAACAATGGCGGGACGACGCGTCGGCGATGTACACGTCGTCCAACGGGAAGAGTTCACAGCCGACCGCGGCGCATTCCCGCGCCGGTGCCTCATGGTCGTCGCCCCAGTCCTCCCACCGGGACCGTGTCACCCGGTAGAGCGCCTTGAGCTCCTCGGGCAGGGTGACGCCGAGGCGCGCTTCGGCACCCGCGATCTCCGCCTCGGTCGCGCCGACGGCGTCGGGCAACCGCTCACGGACTGTCCGCTCCAGCAGCGCCGGGTCCGCGGAAGCGGCCGGTACCGCGCCGGGCACCGGGTCGGGAAGGCAGCGCCAAGGCTGTGGCACGGCGCCCTCGACCAGGAGCAGCGCGCCCGGATGCGGGCCGAGTCCGGACTCCGTGGCGGGACTGCGCGCCAGCAGGCGGATCGCGGTCTCCCCGGCGGGCACTATCTTCGTCGTGAACGAGATCTCGTCGATGCCGGCGGCCACGAGCGCGTGACGCACCCGCTCCACCGCCTCCGTCTCGTCCCGCGTGTCCGCCTCCTGGACGGCCCGCCCACTCGGGGACGCCTGTCGTCGCAGAGGCAGACTCCGACTCTGTCGGCCGATGCGTCCCGTCACGCGCAGCGGCGAGGACGCGGTCGCTTCCCGCGTGCCGCCGTCGCGCAGAAGCCGCAGTACGGGCGCCCAGGTCGAGAAGTCGTGCACCGAGTTCGGGGAAGGGTTCCGGTCAGCCATGCGCAGACCGTACGCGGGGCCACTGACATCGAAGCGCCAGGGCCCCGCGAGCCGTCACTCCTGGCGCAGGCTCACCACCAGGTCACGCGGCAGACCGTGGGTGTCGTGCAGGTAATGGAAATCCTCGTCTCCCAGCGGGCCGCGGAACCGGGGCCGGGCCAGCACCTTCCGCCCGCGTTCCATGAGTTGGCCGAACCGGTGTTCCTCCTCCAGCAGGACTCGACGTACGCGGCCGGGCTCCTCCTCCTGCCGGAAGTGGTCGAGGGTGTGTGAGACCAACTCGTCCGGCAGGTCGCCGAGACCGCGCGACGGGTCGTCCCGCCACAGCACGGTGAGCACCCGTCGTAGCAGGCGCCGCAGCACATAACCCCGGCCCGTGTTGGCCGGGCGGACCCCGTCGCCGACGATCACGACGGCCGAGCGGAGGTGGTCGTGGACCAGGCGGAGCGACGGTTCGTCCAGTGGCCACAGGGACGGCACGACACGCCGCCAGGGGTCGAAGACATCGCACTCGAACACCGACGACTTGCCCTGCAACAGCGAGGCGAGGCGCTCCAGGCCCAGCCCGGTGTCGACGTTGCGCTGGGGAAGCGGTACGAGGCGGCCGTCGTCGAGGCGACGGTGGCGCATCATCACGTGGTTCCACACCTCCACCCAGCGGTCGTCACGGGTGGGCGTCGACCGGGGCGGGGTGTCACCGCTCCACAGGAAGATCTCCGAGTCGGGCCCGCAGGGGCCGGTCGGCCCGTTCGACCACCAGTTGTCCTCCACCGTGAGTTCCACGGGCACGCCGCGCTCCTGCCACAGGCGCAGAGAGTCGGTGTCCGGCCCGACCTGGTCGTCGCCGCCGTAGACGGTGGCGTGCAGCAGGCCCGGATCGACACCCAGTCCCTCGGTGAGCAGCCTGTAGCCCCAGTCGAGACTCCGCGAGCCGTCGTAGTCGCCCAGTGACCAGGTGCCGAGCATCTCGAACACCGTCAGGTGAGTGCTGTCGCCGACCTCGTCCAGGTCCGTGGTGCGCAGACAGCGCTGCACGTTGACCAGCCGCCGGCCCAGTGGGTGAGGGCGGCCCTCCAGATACGGGGTGATGGGGTGCATGCCGGAAGTGGTGAACAGCACGGTGTCGCCGGGCGGCGGCAGCAGTGTCGATCCGCTGATCCGGCGATGACCGTGTTCCTCGAAGTACTCGACGAACGTGCGGACGATGCGCTCGGTGTTCATGAGGGTGACTCCTTCGCGTCGCAGCGGGAGAGGCACCGGACAACGGGACCGCGTGGTCGTCACTCGGAGGCGAGGACGTCGGAACGTCACAGAAAACCACCGACGGGCCGTTTCCGGTCGCCGGTGGGGAGAGAAGAAGGTCAGGCGGCGGCAACCGGCGAGCTGGTCGCTCGCGCGGTCGCGGAGATGGTTCGGCCGATGACGTTCATACCGACGAAGGTAACGTGTGTTCCGGTGCGGAGCACGCGATTATTGGGGCACGAAGCGGTCAGGATCGGAGAAGCACCTGGGCCGGGGCCGCCCATACCTTCGGTGCATGGCCTCCATCGACTCCGTCACCCTCGGCGCGAACGACCCCGCCGCCGCCACCCGCTTCTACGACGCCGCTTTCGGCCTGGGCAGCCAGGTACGAGTACGGGCGTCGGAGACCACCCCCGCCACCGGCTTCCGCGGCTTCACCCTGTCGCTCACCGTGTCCCAGCCGGGCACCGTCAACGGCCTCATCGACGCGGCGGTGACCGCCGGGGCGTCGGTCGTGAAGCCGGCCACGAAGTCCTTCTGGGGATACGGCGGTGTCGTACGCGCCCCCGACGGGGCGCTCTGGAAGATCGCGACCTCAGCGAAGAAGGACACCGGCCCGGCCACCCGGCGGATCGACCAGTTCGTACTCCTGCTGGGCGTCGAGGACGTCGTGGCGACCAAGAGGTTCTACGTCGCTCGCGGCCTCACCGTGGGCAAGAGCTTCGGGCGCAAGTACGTGGAGTTCGAAACACCGCCGAACTCCATCAAGCTGGCGCTCTACGGCCGTCGCGCCCTCGCCAAGGACGCCGGAGTCTCTCCCGAGGGCACCGGACCGCACGGGCTCACGATCGGCGGCGGCGACGGTTCCTTCACCGATCCGGACGGGTTCGCCTGGGAGGTCGCGACCGCGGTCCGGTAGTACGACTTGATAGGCAAGTGGTTGCTTGCCTATCCTGTGGACGTGGCCGACGACCTTTTCAAAGCCCTGGCCGACCCCACCCGCCGTACCATCCTCGACGAGCTGGCCGAGAAGTCCGGACAGACACTGTTCGAGATCTGCTCGAGACTGAGCATGAAGCACCAGCTCGCCATCTCGCGCCAGGCGATCTCCCAGCACCTCGCCGTGCTGGAGGCAGCCGGGCTCGTCGAGACCAGGCGGGAGGGCCGCTACAAGTTCCACGAGCTGAACACGGCCCCGCTGCGGCGGGGCATGGAGCGATGGCTCGGGCCCGACACGTCCCAACCGGAAGAGAGCACCCCGTGAAGATCCATCTGACCAGCGTCTTCGTCGACGACCAGGCCAAGGCCCAGCGCTTCTACACCGAGATTCTCGGCTTCGTGACGAAGCACGACGTGCCGGTGGGGGAGCAGGACCGGTGGCTGACCGTCGTGTCGCCCGACGAGCCCGGCGGCACCGAACTCCTCCTGGAGCCCGCCGGCCACCCGGCCGTCAAGGCCTACCGCGACGCGCTCGTCGAGGACGGCATCCCGCTGGCCCAGTTCGCCGTCGACGATGTGAAGGCGGAGTACGAGCGCCTGCGTGGCCTGGGCGTGCACTTCACCCAGGAACCCCTTGAGATGGGTCCCGAAGTCTCCGCCGTCTTCGACGACACCTGCGGCAACCTCATCATGATCGCGGGGCAGGCGCGGTGAGTGGGCTTCCGGCCGCGGCCCTTCCTCGTCAGGCGGCCTGAGCCGCTTCGTGCTTCCAGAAGCCCGAGAAGGTGATGCGGTCCTTGGGCAACCCCAGGCGGTGCAGGTGCCTGCGGCCCTCGGTGGCCAGGGTCGACTCGCCGACCACGAACGCGTACCCCGTCGCATCGGTGGAGGCGAGCCGTCGCAGCTCACGGAGCGCGGCGGCGCCGGGCACCGAGCCGCTGTCCTGACGCACGACCCAGGAGACGGTCACGCCGGCCGGACCGTCCAGCACACGCCTGTCAGCCGCGGTGGGGACCTCCTGGATGAGCCGTCCGACGGTCCCGCCGGGCAGGGAGCGCAGAATGCCCGCCGCGGCGGGCAACCCGGTCTCGTCGGCCACGACGGTGACCTCGGAGGCGTCGTGCGGGCAGTCGAAGAGGATGCCCTGGTCGAGCACGGCGAGGGCGTCGCCCGGGGCGGCCCGGCAGGCCCAGATCGCGGCTCTGCCCTCGATCTCGCCCCCGGGGCCGCGATGCACGACGAAATCGATGTCCATCTCCGCCGCCTGCTGACGGAAGTCGGCCACGGAGTAGTTGGCGCAGTGCGGCCGCTCGTGCTCGGGGATGGCGAGGTAGGGCTGCCACCACTGGGAGCCGGTGTACTCCGGTAGCCGGAGGCGCCGTTGATGGGGGAGCTGGAGGAACAGACGGAACCAGTGGTCGTACCCGAGCCACGGAAACTCGGCGAGTTCCGCTCCGGCGACGGTCACCCGCTGCATGGACGGGGAGACACGTTCCGTGCGCACCACACGGGCGCGGAACATTCCGGGTTGCTGAGGCATGAGCCGACGGACCTTCGCCATGCAGGCCAGGCTAACCTAAGTTGGGCTGGAGCCTCTCGGCCACGGTCGGTTCGGCTTCGGTATGCCTGTTGCCGAGGCGAATGAGAGACTTGGACCGTCCGGCTTCTAGAGGCGCCGCCGCGAGGACAGGCGGATCGGATGGCCCGGGAGTGGTCGATGTTCCGCAAGCGTCCCGCACCTGACGGTGAAGAGCTGCTGGCCAGGCTGGCATCGCTGACCACTCAGACACGGGAGCTGGCCGAGCTGCGCCGGTCCCAGGTGGAGCTGGCGGTCGCGCTGCAACGCGACATGCTTCCCGCGAGCCTGCCCACGGTCCCCGGCTTTCATCTCGCCGCCTGCTATTCGCCCGCGTACGCCGGACTCAACGTGGGCGGGGACTGGTACGACGCCTTCGTACTCCCCGACGGCCGTATCGGCCTCTCCGTCGGAGACGTCCAGGGCCACGCCATCGACGCGGCGGCCTTCATGGGGCAGATCCGCGTGGGCCTGCGGGCGCTCGCCTCCGTGACGAGTGAGCCCGGCGACCTGCTCGCCTGCACGAACGACCTGCTTCTCTCCCTGAACAAGGACCTCTTCGCCACCTGCACCTTCATGCGCTTCGACCCTGCCACCGGCGTCCTGGAGAGCGCGCGGGCCGGGCACATCCCCTGCGTATGGGCCACGGCCGACGGCAAGGCGGAGGTCTCCGAGGACGAAGGGGGGCCACCGCTGGGCGTCCTCAAGGGGACCGAGTACCCGGTGACCCGGTACCGGCTCACCACGGGCGGAGTCTTCGTCCTGCTCACGGACGGCGTGGTGGAAGGGCCTTCCCTGAGCGTCGACGAAGGGCTCGCAAGGGTCGTGCGGCTGGCAGGCGTCGCCGCCGTCGCGGGCATGGAGGCGCACTCGCTGGCGGCCGCCGTGCTCAAGAACGCGGAACTGGTGGGGCACGAGGACGACGCGGCCGTGCTCGTCGTCGGCCATGACGGACGTGCTGTTACGCCGTAGGGCGGGACGATGCGCGGCTCGCCTCGCTGATGCGTCGGCCTCGGTGTCTGATGGCTGCTGTGGTGGGTATCCGTGCTTGGCCGCGACCGATCGTCCTCGTCTGCGAGACGCTGCTCGTCGCCGTCTGCTACTACGCGGCGGGACGCCTGGGGCTCTCGCAGCAACTGGTCGCGGACGGCGCGGTGGTCACCCCTATCTGGCCGCCCACCGGCGTCGCCGTGGCCTGCCTGCTGCTCTTCGGACTGCGGTGCGTGCCCGGCATCGCCGTCGGCGCCCTGCTGGTGGTCGCGTCTCTGACCGCTCCCCGTCTGTCCGCCGCCGGGATCGTGCTCGGTAACACCCTCGCGCCCGCGTGCGCCTGTCTGATGCTGCGCGCGGTGGGATTCCGCGTGAGTCTGAGCCGCTTGCGCGACGGCCTGACGCTCGTGTTCCTGGGAGCGATGACAGCCATGCTGATCAGCTCGGGCGTGGGCGTCGGCACACTCGCCCTCACCAACAAGCTCGCCGCCGACGACTTCTGGCTCGTCTGGCTGGCGTGGTGGGTGGGTGACGCGATGGGCGTCGTGATCGTCACTCCGCTGCTGCTTCTGCTGCACCGGGCCCGCTGGCCGCCCCCGTCCGGTCGATGGGGCGAGGCCGCGGGGCTCGCACTCGTCGTGTGCGTCCTGGTGCCACTGGTCACGTACAGCTCGGTCAGCGTCCTGTTCCTGGTGTATCCGCTGCTGATCTGGGCCGCGCTGCGTTTCCAGCTGGCGGGCGGCATGCCGTGCGCCCTCTTCGCCTCCGTGATGGCCACCGTCGCGGCCAGGGAAGAGGCCGGTTCCTTCGCCAGGCTGACCGACATCGAGACGATGATGAAGCTTCAGGCGTTCAACGGAACCCTGGGCCTGACCGCGCTCCTGCTGTCCTCAGTGATCAGCGAACAGATCAACACCAGACGGTCCGTGGAACGGGCCTGCCAGGAACTGGTCGAGGCGTTGCAGCATCTGAACGCCGGGGGCCCCGGGAGCACGGGGTCGTCCGGCGGAGGCGTCCGGTGAGTGGGAGCCGTGGGCAAGATGGGTCAGCGGTCGCCCAGGACCCGCCTGGCGGCCTCGGCCTCCGCCGCCGACGGGGACAACTCGTCGAGGGTGTCGAGATCGGTGTCCGTCCGGAGTTCCCGTTCCCAGTCCTCCGCCAGTCGTTCCTGCTCCTCGCGAGGCTTCGTACTGACGGCATCCCGGTGATCCGGGTCCAGAGCCGCCAGGAAACGTCCAACCGGGTCCGTCGGCATGGCCGTGCTCCTAATCGTGGGGGAGGGCGCCGCTTCCGGCCCAGGATGGCCGACCGGCTCCGCGAGGGCCGCTCGACACGGCCTCCGGCCATCCTTATGGCCCCCCGGGCGCCCCCCCGGACGCCCCGACGGACGCCCCGACGGCGGGAAGCGCCGCGGGGCATGGCCGTGCGGGGTGATGACGCGCCGGACGGGTGCACTGGGCATTCGGGCCACATTCACTTCGCCTGTTTTCGGTCTGTGACTCTCCGGTAGCGAACGGCACGGCCTCGCCGCGTCGCGCTGTCCGCCGGCCGCCCGGCACCACCAACCGCGATGTGAACAGCCCACGGGCGAGGTCGGCACCGAGTGCCGCCGCCCGATTCCACGCGGGCCACCGACGCGTTCCGGCCCGATTCCGCGTCGCCTCTCCCTCCCCGACGGCGCTCAGAACGGCGTATTGCCGACGGTGGGCCCCGGGCGTGATCGAGCTCCGTGCTTCTTGTGCGGCGCTCGGGGGCAGACGGCTGGGGACCGGTAGGGGGACGAGCCCGGCGGCCCACGGGCGGCCGGGGAAACCAGGGGGTTGTACATGGTCCGCGTTCTTGTGGTGCACGACGCGACGCTGCTGCGGTCGGCACTGGTGCAACTGCTGCGGTCGGCCGACGGACTCGACGTCTCCTCCATGTCGTCCCGCGGGGACGGCCCGGACGACGACGACTTACCCGCGGACGTGTGTGTGGTCGACGGGGACTGTCTGGAGGGACCGCCCGGCGAGGCCGGCCGAGTGCCCGTCTGGGACCGCTGCGGGACGCGGCTGGTCGTCCTCGCGGCGCCGGAGCGGCCGGGTGTGCTGCGCAGGGCGTTCGACGCGGGAGCGCTCGGCTTCGTGGACAAGGACGCCTCGTCGCAGCGGCTGATCGCGGCGGTGCACACGGTGGCCAAGGGGGAACGGTTCCTCGACGAGCGGCTCACCGTCGCACTGCTGCGGGCCTCCGAGATGCCACTGACCGCCCGTGAGCTGAGCGTCCTGTTCCAGGCGTCGCAGGGGGCGTCCGTCGCCGAGATCGCCGCCTGTCTGCACCTTTCCCGGGGGACCGTCCGCAACTACATGGCCAGTGCGATCCGGAGAGTCGGGGCGCGCAACCGCGTGGACGCGATTCGCATCGTCCAGGGCGCCGGCTGGATGTGAGCGGCGGGCACGCGGACGCTGGGGCACGGCTCGCGGGTCAGCCTCCGGTTCGGCTCCAGTGCCCCACCAGGTCGCGGTAGAGGGACGACCGCTCAAGCAGCTCCCGGTGGGTGCCGTGGGCCGCCCGGACGCCGTCCAGCACCAGAATCCGGTCGGCGCGGACCGCGGACGACATGCGGTGCGCCACGACGAGCAGTGTTCCCGGACGCCGGGCGAGCGCTTCCTCGGCGCGCGCCTCGGACGCCGCGTCGAGATGGCAGGTCGCCTCGTCGAGCAGGAGAAGCCGTGCCGTGGACAGGTGAGCGCGCGCCAGGACGATCAGTTGGCGTTCGCCCTGCGAGAGGTCGTCGGGGCGCAGCGGCGCGCCGATCCCGCCCAGGCGCTCGACCAGAGGAGCGGCTCCGAGGTCTCGGACGGCGGCTTGGATGTCGCTGGTGGCGGCGTCCGGCCGCAGGTAGGCGAGGTTGTCCCGGACCGTACCGGTGAAGACGTACGCCTGCTGGGGCACCAGGACGCGCAGCGCGGCCAGCTCCGCCGCCCCCCGGCCGGCGACCGTCCGGCCGGTCACCCGCACCACACCGCTCCACGGCGCGCACGTCCCGGCGATGAGACGGGCGAGGGTCGACTTGCCGATGCCGCTGGGGCCCACGACGGCCAGGTGTTCGCCTTCCTCGACGCGCAGGTCGAGGGCGTCGAGGACCGGCTCCGCCCGGGCGCCGTAGCCGACGGTCACCGCGCGCAGTTCCACCGCGGGAACCCGCTGCGACGGCGCCGGAATCGGCGGGAGCGGGGAGCGGACCGGGGGTCGCGGCAGCCCGGCACGCCCGGGCAGCGCCGCAGGTGGCGCCGCCCCGGCGGGGGACGGCGGCGCCTCCGGCACGGTGAACCGGTCCAGGACCACGAGCAGCCGGGTTCCCGCCGCGCCGATCGCGGTCATGAGGGTGTGCAGGGCGGGCAGCAGGGCCTGGGCGAGGTAGGTGAACGCCCCGAGCAGAGCGCCGGTCGTGACACCTCTGCCGCGCAGCCACGGCACGGCGACCAGCAGGAGCAGTACGGGCAGCTGACCCGCGACACCGAGGGCGAGGGTGCGCACCGCGGCCCAGCGGGCGAGGACACGGGACGTGGCGGCGGCGTCCGCGATGAGCCGTGCTCCGCTTCGTGCCGTCTCCGCCTGGGTACCGCAGGCGGTGATGTCACGCAGCCCCCCGCGGGCACGCGTGGCGTGATCGCCCAGTGCCTCGTCCGCGTTGAGAGCACGGCGCTGCGCCGCCGCCATGGGCCGCAGCGTCAGCAGGAAGAGGGTCAGGCCACCGGCCAGCGGCGGCAGGACCACCACGAGGAGCGCCGGGTCCAGCGAGAACAGTCCCGCCAGGGCTCCGGCCGCGGTGAAGACGAACGAGCGCAAGGTGAGGACGAGCCCGGCGAAGCTGTCCCGCACGATCTCGACCTGGTTGGTGAGCCGTGAGACGGCGGCGCGGTCCCCGCCACCGGGACGGGCCAGGGCACGGGCCATGGACTGGTCGACCGCCCGCCGCACCAGCCGGTCGCGCAGTGGTTCCGTCAGTCCGGCCAGCTCGGCGAAGACGCCCCTGATCACGGGCGCGCCGAGTACCACGGCGAGGGCGGCCACCCCGAGCCAGCCGAGACCCGTGCGGGTGTCACCGGCGAGGAATCCCCGGTCGACGGCCTGCGCGACGCCGTAGCCGACCAGGAAGGTCTGTGCCGACTCGGCCAGCGACCATGCTGCGAGTCGTGCGAGGACCGTTCTGCGTGCGGCCAGGAAGCGGCGGGCGGGCGGCCCGACCCGTCGCAGGGTCCCCGACTCGCGCCGTGGCTCTGCCGCGGGTCCTCGGCCGGTGGCTGTCACGGTCGCGCCTCTTCGCGCGGAAGGCCGGTCCGACCGTGACGGGTCCCGCCCGGGCCGTCCTCGGCGGAGACCGGCCCGACACCGTTCTCGCACGTGCCGAACACCGCCCGGTAGGCCGCCTCCTCCCACAGTCGCCGATGGCTGCCGACCGCCCGCACCCGGCCGTCGTCCAGCCAGATCACGAGATCCGCCCGGGCCGCGACCGACGGCCGGTGTGCCACGACCAGCCGTGTGGCGCCGCGGGGCGAGCGGCGCTGCGCCTGTTCCACCGCGTGCTCCGTGGCGGTGTCGAGGCTGGAGGTGGCGTCGTCCATCACCAGCAGCCGGCCCGCGTGGGCGAAGGCCCGCGCCAGTCCCAGACGTTGGTACTCGCCGCCGGACAGGGGCGTGTCGGCGAGCCGGGTGTCGTATGCCCGCGGCAGGCGGCGTACGAAGGCTTCGGCGTCCGCGAGGCGAACAGCCGCCCTGACCTGGTGGGGTGACACGGTGCGCGGCCCGGCCGCCACCGCCTCGGCGACGGTGCGATCGCCCAGGACGGGACGCGCGAAGGCGAAGCCGACCTCGGCGCGTAGACAGGAGCGGGTCAGAAGTCCGAGAGGTGTGCCGTCCAGCAGGACCTGGCCCCGGTCGGGATCGATGAGCCGGCCGGCGACGGCGGCCAGGACGGACTTGCCCGCGCCACTGCGTCCCACGACCGCGGCGGTCAGACCGCCCGGCACCACCACGTGGTCCGCCCGCAGGACTTCCGTCCCGTCCCGCAGGACCCGTACCTCGCGCAGCTCGAGGGTGCCGGGGCCCGCCGGGGGCAGTGTCCGGGTTCCGTAGGCCAGGGCGGGCAGTCGTTCCAGCGTCGCGGTGCGCTCCCGCGCCCTGCGGCCCCGGACCAGCGCGCCGACCAGCGTGGCGGCCCCGCCGAACCCCGCGGCCAACTGCGCGTAACGGCACACCGCGAGCAGTTCGCCGACGCTGAGGGCCCCGGCGCCGAGCCGCAGGCCGCCCACCGCGGTGGCGGCCACCGTCAGCAGCGGGACCAGGACACCGCCGGTGGCCAGTGCCCTGCCGTGCAGCCTCCACATGCGTGCGCCCAGCGTGCCGAGTTCGGCCAACGGGCCGAGCACGCGCTCGCGTTCACGTGCGGCGGTGCCGGCGGCGGCGATGGTCTCCGCGCCCTCCATGGTCTCCAGCAGCCGGGACGCGATGTCCGACTGCACCCGCTGGTAGGCCCCGACCGAAGCACCCGTGTCCCGCGCGAACGCCCGCAGCACCAGGGCGAGGAACGGAAGTCCGGCCAGCACGCACACGGCGACCCACACGTCCACGACGGCCAGTGCGACGAGCGCGCCGGCCGGAGTGAGGAGCGAGGCCGCGAGCGCGGCCCTGGCGGCCGGCGCGGCGCCCGCGTCGGAGGCGTTGAGGGTCAGCCGGGTCGCGACATCGCCGGGAGAATGGGGCCGGGCCAGATCCGGCACCGCGTGCAACAGGCCTTTGAGGGCGCGCGAGCGGATGGAGGCCGTCCAGTCGGCGGTGCACCGGCCGGTGAGCAGCGCGGTGAGACCGTCGAGGAGTATCTCGCCGACGAGCAGTGCGGCGCTCGCCAGGAGCCAGGGGCCCACGGCACCGTCGTGCAGCAGCAGGTCCAGTGTGCGGCCCAGGACGAGGGGCTGGACGACGGCGACCGCCGCCGCCACCACCGAGCACACCAGGACCAGCAGTTCGGGCCCCCGCCCTGGGTCGGTGCCGGGTGAGCCGGGCGAGTCGTGCCGCTGACGCATCGGCCGCCGCCGGCCCGGGTCCCTTCCCACCAGCTGCCCTCCTCGTGGTCGGCGCCGCACGGGCGGCGACGAAGCGCGGTACCGGCGCCCGGGCGGTGGGCCGGGGCGCCGGTACCGCGGCGCGCGGCCCGCCGCGTTGATCGCGGCGGGCCGACTCGGACGTCAGTTACACGTCGTGACGCTGAGGCTGCTGTCGCCGCAGAGCAGCAGGCTCGCGCGGCTGCCGGTCTCCACGTCGCCCATGGCCTCTTCCTTGGGGGTCTCCATCGACTGCAGCTCGAACAGGTTCATGTTCGCTTCCCTTCGTAGGACAACGGGTGCTCTCTTCACGACCCCTGAAGGGGCCGGCTCATGGGCCGCGGCACTCTCCGCGGCGGTGGGAGGAACGGCAGACCGGCGGGCCGGTCGCCGTGCACGGACGCGACGGCCAGCAGGCATCCGGCCGTGCCGGTGGAGAGGTCCATGGACAGGCGCATCATCTGCTCGCCGGGGAAGGCGAGATGACCGCGGTAGGACATGGCGTGCCAGGTCAGCGCGTCGGTCTGGCGCCGGACGGCCTCGGGGCCGGTGCCCGGTCCGGTGGCCGTCGTACGGCCGAGGTACAGCACCATGCCGGCCACGCCGCGGTAGAGCCCCGGCTGGGCGTAGAACATGGCCTGCGCCGCGCGCACGATCTCCTCCCGTGCCTGCTCGAACCGCTCGTCGGCGCGGTGCGCCAGGTAGTCGTCGAGCACCATGCCGATGCCCACGCTGCCCGCGCCGAGGTACGGCATCGTGCGCCAGCCCTCGTCCACCTGGAGCGCGCCTCCCGCGCCGCGGACGCAGCGCGCGAGGTCCTGGCGCAGCGCGTCGCCCGCGAGGTCGAGCAGGCCGGTGTCCCCCGTGCGTTCGTACAGGCGCAGGAACAGCAGGGCGCTGCCCGTGGCGCCGTACAGGAGACCGGCTCGATTCCGGCGTTCGGACCCTCGGCCCGGTGCGTCGGCCGGCAGGCACCGGGCGCTCAGTTCGGCACACCGCATGGCCGCGTCGCGCAGGGCGGAGTCGCCGGTGGCGGCGGCAAGGGAGTCCAGGACCAGGCCCACTCCGGCCGTTCCGCTGTGGAGGTCGGTGGCGAGAGCGTCGAGGGGATGCTCGAGGAGAAGACGCGTGAGATCCAGCGCCCGGGCCCGGTGGCCGAGGTGGTCCAAGGCCCAGGCGACTCCCGCGATCCCGTCGTGGAAGCCGAACGGCATTCCCGACGGGAGTTCCTTGGTCCGGTCGAGCAGCCACTGCTCCTCGCTCTCGTCGCGCTCCGCCCCACTCTCGGCCAGGGCGTACAGCACGCCGGCCGCTCCGTAGCCGAACGAGAGCCCTCCGCCGGCGGTGGCGAACTGAGCCACGTCGCCGGGGAAGAGACGGTCCTCGCGCGACGGAGTGGCCGACGCCCGGACGGCCGCCGTCATCGAGTCCCGGCTGCGGGGCCAGTCGCCCGGCACAACGGGAACGAAGTGCTCGGTGGTGGGCCGTGCCGCCGGACGCCGGTCGGAGGAGTCGGCGATCTCGTCGAGCGCCGCGTCGAGGAAGGCGCGCTCCACGGGAAACTGCCGCGCCACCACGTCGGCCAGGTGCTCCGCCTTGCGCCGGTCCAGGGCCAGCAGACTGGTCAGCGGCAGGAACAGGGCCAGGCGCAGACAGGCCAGCGCGTACCGGTCCACGGCGGTGCCCCGCCGGCCGGCAGGTGCCACGAAACCGGGGTGGGCGACCGTCTGCCGGCCCGGTTCGTCGACGCGGTGGGCGGCCTCGAAGTCCAGCAGGGCCACCCGCCCGTCGTCGCGGATCATGATGTTGAAGAGGTGCAGGTCGTTGAAGACCACGCCCCGCGTGTGCACCTCCTCGACGGCCCGCTCCACCTGGGCGTGGACGTCGAGCGCCCACTCGGTGTACTCGGTCAGCCGTCGCTCGTCCGGGTCCGCCTCGATGAGCGGGTGCCGCCGGGCGAAGAAGGTGTTGAGGGGCTTGCCGTCGAGGTACTCCAGCACCAGGAAGTGGTGCTCCCCGACGGCGAAGCTGTCCAGCACCTCGGGCGTGCAGGACAGGCCCGACAGCTGTTCCAGGGCCCGGCGTTCGCGATGCAGCCGGGTCACCGCGTCGGCACCGTCGGCCGCCAGCCCGGCGTACGGACGGGCCTCCTTGAGGACCACCACCTCGCCGGTACGGGTGTCCCGTGCCCGGTAGACACCACCGCCGTTGGAGAAGTGGAGCGCCGACTCGACGGTGTACGGGATGCCGGCCAGGGTCACCGTCGCCCGTGCGTCGACGTGGGACTGGAGGAAGGCCGGCACGCTCACCCAGTCGGGGACACGGAAGACCGGGCCGCGGAAGTCGGGGACGAGTACTCCCTCGGGGTTCGCGACGGCCGGCCGCAGTTCCCCGCTCTCGTCGTAGCAGTTGCGGCGGGTGAAGCTGCCGTAGCGCACGTGCACCGGGCCGTCGCCGATCCTGAGATCGCTCAGGATGTGCGGTCCGGGCTCGCCGTCCAGCAGAGCGGCCAACTCGCCCACGAGGCGCTCGAACTGCTCCTCGTCCGCCGGGTACACGGTGACGAACTTGCCGCTGCCCGCCCGGTCCGCGTACTTGGCGTTGCGCTGGTGCAGCAGGTAGCGGCTGGGCACGAACTTGAAGGCGATGCCACGCTCGACGCAGTGGTGCCGTACCCGCTCCAGGACGGACTCGGCGTTGTCGAGGCAGGCGGAGACGTGGATCTTCCAGCCCTGCGCCGGCAGTACGGCGGCCGGCGGGCGCAGAGCGAGCCAGTCGCCGCTCTCCCCACGCTGCCATCCCGCCGGTACGGGCAGGGTGGCAGCCGCGTACCGGGTGCCCGCCGATCGGGTGCCGGGGCCGGTGCGGTGCGGCGCGTCGTAGAAGTGCGGATCCGCGTCGCAGTACACGGCGTAGCCCTTGTTCACGCCTGCTCCCTTCACCTGGTCGGTGCCGGGCAAGACGCTGTCACGCGCCGCCGGGTCCCCGACAGTCACCGCTGTCACGTCTCCGACGTGCGGAACGCACAGGTAACTTGGCCCGGCCGTGCGGCGGGCTCCGGGCCGCCCAGGGGAGGGGGTGGCCCGGAGCCCGTGTCACAGGGGGGAGCGGGTGGTCAGAACTGGAGCGACCAGGCGTTGATGTACCCCGTGTCGTTGACCCAGTTGTCGTTCACGCGCAGCTTCCACGTGCCGTCGGCCGTCTCGGCGGAGGCGTCCACGGCGTAGGTGGCCTGCACGTTGTCCGAGCTGTCGTTGCTGTCGTAGTCCTTGAGCGGATACGTGGTGCCGTCGGGGGCGACCAGCTCCACGCGCAGGTCGCCGCGGAAGGTGTGCCGGATGTCGACCTTGACGGAGAGGTCGGCCGGGGCGTTGCCGCCGACTCCGGTGACCGGCAGGGGGGACTCGACGGTGGCGTTGTCACGGATGGTGTGGTCGTCCGTGTTCTCGAACAGGGGTCCGGTGGGCGGCGGCGTGCCGGTCCCGGTGTGGAGGAGCTTGTTGGGCGAGCCGGCCCGGGCGTCGCCGACCCGGTCGGACGTGGCGTCGGCGACCATCCGGTCACGCACCTGGACCGGGGACCACGTCGGGTTGGCCGACAGCAGCAGTGCGGCCGCGCCCGCCGCGTGCGGTGCGGCCATCGACGTACCGCTCATCGACTGGGAGGCGGTGTCGCCCGCGTTGGACGTGGACACGATGGCGTTGCCCGGAGCGAAGAGGTCCAGGCAGGAGCCGTAGTTGGAGCCCTGGCCGTTGGACCAGCCGGTCGAGCGGGCGTCGTTGGCGGACGTGGCGCCGACCGTGATCGCCGACGGTGTCGAGGACGGGGAGTACTGGCAGGAGTCGGCGTTGTTGTTGCCGGCGGCGACCACCCAGGTGACGCCGGAGGCTATGGAGGCGGCCACCGCGTCGTTGACGGACTGGGTCCGGCCGCCTCCGATGCTCATGTTGGCCACGGCGGGCTCGACCGCGTTCTTGGTGACCCAGTCGATGCCCGCGAGGACCGGCCCCCAGGTGCTGCCGGACGTGCCCTGGCAGTTCAGCACCCGGACACCGACCAGCTCGACGCCCTTGGCGACGCCGTGCGCGGCACCGCCGACGGTACCGGCGACATGCGTGCCGTGGCCCTGGCAGTCGGAGGCGTCGCGGTCGTTGTCGATGAAGTCGTACCCGCTGACCGCACGGCCGCCGAAGTCGCGGTGGGACATGCGGATACCGGTGTCCACGATGTACGCCGTGACGTTCGAGGCCTTGGTGGAGTACGTGTAGCGCGAGTCCACCGGCCGGTCGCGCTGGTCGATGCGGTCCAGCCCCCACGAGGGCGGGTTGGTCTGTGTGTCGACCGCGTAGGCGACGCCGTCGGCCTCCACGCGGGCCACGGACGGGTCGGCGGCCAGCTCCTTCGCCTCCGCCTCACTCATTCTGACCGCGAAGCCGCGCAGCGCGGCCGTGTAGGTGTAACGCAGGCTGCCCGCGTGCCGCTTGGCCAGCGCCTTCGCGGAGGCCGGCACGTCGGCCCGGGCGACCGAGTCCTCGAAGGTCACGATGTAGGAACCGTCGACCGCGCCCGGACGGTCCGCGCCGACGATGCGTCCCTCGCCGTCGCCGGGCGGTACGGGGGCGGCCCCGGCGGTCGTGGCGGCCCCGAAGAGCAGGGCGGCACTGGCGCCGACGGCGAGCACGCGCCGGACGGCGCGAGCGTCGAACTCCATGGTTTCTCCCTTGAGAGCGGTCCGGAACCGGGTCGGATCCGGACGGCGGCAGCCGTCGCGGCGTGAGCCACCCAGTACGTGGGGAGTGCAGGGCGTGGCGAGTGCATGACAATCTCGCCACCGGTGTCCTGAGCGGTCCACGAGCGGTGGGGCGGGGTTGGGCGGGTGCCGCGCGGAGTGGGGCGCCGGGCGACACCGCGTCTGATGGAACGGGCGGCCGTTGCGGCGGCCGACCGCTCAGAGCTTCGGGCGTCCGGCCGCACCCCGGCAATCCGTAGCCCTACCCAAAGAACGGCGACGACGGGTCGGCCCGGGTACGGGACCGGGCGGGGTGGACGGCGTCTCCAATGCCTGGGTGGTGGACACCTATTGCACCGGAGTCCGCCGACCGGTAGACCACCTGCGCACGAGCGTGGTGGGCGGCGCCGAGGAGGCACCTGTGGAGAGACGTTTCCCCGGTCCCGGGACAGGTGACGGCGCCGGACCGCGGGGGACGGACCCCGCGGCAGCGGGCACTGCCGCCGGGTTCGTCGGGCGCACCGCCGAGGTGGCCCGGGTCCGTGCGGCGCTCCGCCGGCCACCGTGTGTCGTGGTCGTGCGCGGCGAGGCCGGTGCGGGCGCCTCCCGGCTGGTGGACGAGGCGCTGGCCGACGACGGGCTCCGGGACTGCGCGCAGCTGCGCGGTGTCTGCCCCGACGTGTCGCAGGACACCGCCCTCACCCCGATCGCCGACGCCCTGGCCGGGCTGCCGTACCGCGCGGACGGGGCGGAAACGGCCCTGCCCCCGCTGACCGGGGTGGTGGCCGCACTGGTGCCCGAACTGGCGGACCGGCTCCCGGAGCCGCCCGAGGCCGCCGCCGATCCGGAGGTGTGGCGCGGGCTGCTGCCGCGCGCGGTCCGCTCCCTGCTGGCGGCCCACGGCCCCGCGGTCATGGTCGTGGAGGACGTCCACTGGGCCGACCCGGCGACCCGGGACCTGCTGCACCGACTGCTGGCGGATCCGCCGCCCCGGCTACGACTGGTCCTCACCGAGCGCCGGGCTCCGGGGCTGCCGGCCCTCGGCATCCGCGTACCGGACCACGTGCTCGTCGAGGAGGTCGAGGTGCGACCGTGGACGCCGGAGGAGACGGGCGAGTTCGTCCGGCGCCGACTGGGGGAGCGGGCGACGGAGCCGGGGTCCGCGGAGGCGGTGCACGCGCGGACGGGCGGCTTCCCGGCCGCGGCGGAGGCCCTGCTGCGAGCCGTGTGCGAAGGCGGCACCACGGGAGCGGCCGAGGGCGTCGCACCGGCCGAGGGCACCGTGCGGGCCGTGCTCGCCGCCGGGGTGCCGTCGCGGCTGAGACGCGATCTGGCGCAGCGGCGCGGACCGCTCACCGACGACGCGCAACGGGTCGTGGAGGCGGCGGCGGTGCTGAACCTGCCCGTCACCGTCGACACCCTGGCCGAGGTGGCCGACCTGGAACCCGGGCGGGCCGAGCGTGCCGTCGCCCAGGCGGTACGGCGGTCGGTGCTCCGCGCCGACGGACCGCACCCGTGCTTCCGGCACCCGCTGGACCGGCAGGCCGTGCTGGACGACATGCCGGGGCCGAGACTGGCGTGGCTGAGTCTGCGGGCCGCACGGGCGCTGCGGCGCCGCGGCGGACCGCCGCCGCTCGCGGAGCTGGCCCGGCTGTACCGGGCGGCGGGCCGGACGAAGGAGGGCCTGCGCTGCCTTGTCGCGGCCGCGGACCGGGCCGCGGCCGAGGGCGACTACACCGCCGCGACCACCCTCTACACCCAGGCGGTCACCGAGGAACCGAGAGCCGGGGGCCGTATCCGCACCGCCGCCAAGCTGGCCCGCACGGCGCAACTGGCCAGGGCCGGGGAGCAGGTGGTGAGCGCGGTGCGGCGGGTGCTGGACGAGGACGCGCCGCCGCCCCGGCTGAGCGGGGAGATGCGCCTCCACCTCGCCGTGGTCCTGCGCAACCAGAGCGGGGGCGCGCTCGACAGCCTCGACGAGGTCGCCCGCGCCATCCCCGACCTGGAGGTCTCGGACCCGCGGACCGCGGTACGGGCGATGCTGGTCGCCGCCATCCCGTCGATCCAGGGCTGGCCGGTGCGACGGCACGTGGCCTGGCTGGAGCGGGCGGAGGCGGTGGCCGGGCGGGTCACGGACCCGGTGGCCAGGGCGGCGATGGCCGCCAACCGCGCCACCGCGCTCATGCTGCTCGGTGACCACCGGGCGTGGGCCGCGGCCGACGCGCTGCGCGGCCCCGCCTCGTCGGTCATGGAGGCGGCGCAGTACGCCCGAGGCTGGACCAATCTGGCGCACGCCTCGATGGCCCTGGGACACGCCGACAAGGCGAGGGAGTTCCTCTTCCGCGCGGCCGCCGGACTCGCCGACACCAGCAGCCCGTACCTGGAGGGGCTCACGCAGACCGGGCGCCTGGTGCTGGCCTGGCACGAGGGCCGGTGGGAGCGCCTGCACCAGGACGCCGACCACACCGCACGGCTGTACCAGGAGATACCCGACCTGACCGCGGAGGCGATGCTGGTGCGCGGGCTGACCGCCCTGCACGTGCTGGGCGACGTCCCCCGCGCCCGCCGCGACCTCGCGGAGGCCGCCCGTACGACCCGCTACGACACCGGCGTCATCATCACCGCGTCCGCCGCGGCCATCGCCCGCGTCCACCTGGAGGCCGGCCGGCCCGGGCAGGCGTGCGACGCCGTCGAGGGCGCCCTGCGACACCTGGAGCGGACCGGTGGCTGGGTGTGGGCCACCGAGGTCGTCCCCACGGCCGTCGAAGCCCTGTGCGGCAGCGGCCGGGCCGAGCGGGCGCACCGGATCGTCGCGGACTTCGACGCGGGCACCGCCGACCGCGACGCGCCCGCCGCCCGCGTGGCGCTGACGGTGTGCCGGGCACTGCTGGCCGAGGAGGAGCGGCGGCCCGACCGAGCGGCCCTCCTGCTGGCCGAGGCGGAGGCGGAGTGGCGCCGCCTCGGCCGCCCCTTCGACGCGGCTCGGACCGCCGAGGCCCGAGGACGGTGCCTCCTGCCCGGTCCGGAGGCGGCGGAACGGGACGCGTCCGAGCGGCAACAGGCAGCCGTACGCGCGGTCCACGGGGTGATCGAGCAGTACCGGAGGCTGGGGGCGCGCTGGGACGTCGCCCGCTGCCACCGGCTGCTGCGCCGCCACGACATCGTCACCACACACCGCCGCGGACGCCTCGGCTACGGCGACCAACTCTCCCCGCGCGAACAGGAGGTGGCCCGGCTCGTCGTCCAGGGACGAGCCAACCGCGACATCGCCGAGAGCCTGGTGCTGTCCACCCGGACCGTGGAGCACCACGTGGCGCGCATCATGCGCAAGCTGAACGTCAGCTCCCGCACGGACATCGCCGTGGCCGGCGACGGGGACGGCGCCGTGGGGCGGTGAGACGGGGACGGCATCGCGGGGCGGTGACGCGGCCGGGGCCGGCCGGGGCACCGGTCAGGCCGTCATGACGTCCCCCGGGCCGCCGTGCCCGCCGTGGCCGTCGAGGGAGATGCCCAGCTGTTCGGCCACGCCGGTGAGGGCGGCTCCCAGCGGGAGCGCGACCCGGGTGAGGGCGTGCCGGTCGCCCCGCGTCGGGTCCCGGTTGACGATCAGCACCGGCTTCCCGTCCTGGGCCGCCTGGCGGACGAACCGGAGCCCGGACATCACCGTCAGCGAGGAGCCCAGTACCAGCAGTGAGGCCGAGTCGCGGACCAGCTCGCGGCAGTGCTCGACCCGCCGCGGCGGAACGGCTTCGCCGAAGAACACCACGTCCGGTTTGAGGACGCCGCCGCAGACGGTGCAGGGCAGCACACGGAAGTCCCCGACCTGCTCGTCGGTGAGGTCGGCGTCACCGTCGGGGTTGATCCCCGCGGCCACCGGATCGAAGCCCGGATTGGCCTCCTCGAGCCGCCGGGCGAGTACCCGGCGCGGACTGAAGGCACCGCAGGACAGGCAGACGACCCGGTCCAGGCTTCCGTGGAGCTCCACGACGCCCTCGCTGCCGGCTGCCTGGTGCAGACCGTCGACGTTCTGGGTGATCACCCCGCTGAGCAGGCCGTGCCGTGCGAACGCGGCGACGGCCCGGTGCCCGGCGTTGGGGCGGGCGCGGCCGAAGGTGCGCCAGCCGAGGTGGCTGCGCGCCCAGTACCGGCGTCGAGCCTGGGGATCGGCGGTGAAGTCCTGGTAGGTCATCGGGACGTGCCGGCTCAGGCTGCCGCCCTCGCCCCGGTAGTCGGGGATGCCCGACTCGGTGGAGATGCCCGCCCCGCTGAGCACCAGCACGCCGCCGCTGCTCAGCGCGTCGACGACCGGCTCCGGGTCGGTGGTGCCCGGCGGCAGGTCCTCGGCAGGGGTCCAGCTCAGAGTGGGGCGCATGCGCATGCCGCCAGGGTACGGAACGGGCTGCCCGCGGTCCGGCCGACCGGCGCCGTGGGGCCGCGGCACCCCGGCCCCACGGACCGGACCACGGTCACGGCAGTGGCGTGCCGCCGGTCGCGTTCAGGATCTCCGCCGTGACGTAGCCGGCCTCCTGCGAGGCGAGATAGACGTACGCCGGTGCCAGCTCGGCCGGTTGCGCGGGACGGCCCAGGGGGCTCTGCTTGCCGAACTCGGCGGTGTCCGGCAGCGTCGCCGGGATCAGCGGAGTCCACACCGGCCCCGGGGCCACCGCGTTCACCCGGATGCCGCGCTCCGCGACCATCTGGGCCAGCCCTTGGGTGAAGGTCACGATCGCGCCCTTGGTCGTCGCGTAGTCCAACAGGTGCGGGCTGGGCTTGTACGCCTGGACCGAGGTGGTGTTGATGACGCTGCCGCCCTCGGGAATGTGCGGCAGGGCGAACTTCGTCAGCCAGAACATGCCGTAGAGGTTCGTCCGCACGACCCGGTCGAACTGCTCCGTCGTGATCGCCTCGATGCCGT
This sequence comes from Streptomyces sp. BB1-1-1, assembly GCF_031597775.1. Lineage (NCBI taxonomy): Bacteria > Bacillati > Actinomycetota > Actinomycetes > Kitasatosporales > Streptomycetaceae > Streptomyces > Streptomyces sp. BB1-1-1. The sequence goes on from NZ_CP134203.1 coordinate 8,118,927, forward strand.
CCGGCTGGGCCATCTGGTAGGCCGCGTTGTTCACCAGGACGTCGATACCGCCGAACTCCGCCACGGCCCGGTCGATCAAGGCCCGGCAGTTCTCCTCCTCACGGATGTCGCAGGAGACGGCGACGGCCTTCCGCCCGGCGTCCTCCACCAGGCGGGAGGTCTCCCGTGCCTCGTCCTGTTCCTCGGCGAGGTGGGTGAACAGCACATCGGCACCCTCGCGCGCGAAGGCCAGGGCCACCGCTCGGCCGATGCCGGAGTCACCGCCGGTGACGACGGTCCTGCGGCCCACCAGACGGCCCGACCCGCGGTAGGAATCCTCACCGTGGTCGGGCGGCGGGTCCATCGGCCCGGTCCAGCCCGGGTGCGGCTGGTCCTGCGAGGCGAAGTCGGGGCGGGGGTACTGCTCGGTCGGATTCTGCTGATCGTGCTGGTCGTCCGCCACGTCTGCCTCCTGATGTCTCGCGGTGCGCGGTCAGCGACCGTGTTCCCTGGCCGGTCCGTCCGAAAAGCCTCTCCACCTGCGAGCGACACGTCCGCCGACCGCGCGCCGGGTCAGCAGAGAGGGACGCCGGGCAGCTGGGACGCGGGGTGGTCGATGTAGATGTTGCTGACGAAGCCGTTCTGGTCGCGCAGCTTGCTCCACCAGTTGTTGGTGTAGCCCTCGGCGTTCACCGTGTCGCCCTGTTTCTGGCACAGCACCCGGACGCCGGTGGGACCGGGGAGCGTGGCCACCACCGGAGAGGCGAGACGGGCGTCGGCGCGCACCCGCACCCCGCTGCCCCAGGTCGTGAACGGCGTGCCGGCCCCGCCGCAGTCGTTGTCGCTGGTCAGGTAGTACTGGTGATAGCCACCCGGGTAGGCGAGCGCGCCGCCGTTGATGCGGATGTCCTGGCCGACGCCGTTGTAGAGCTGCTCGTAGTGGATGTGGGGGCCGCTGGAGTTGCCGGTGCTGCCGGTGGTTCCGATCTGCCGGCCCTGGGCGACCTGGGCACCGTCGGGGACGCTGAAGGCGGAGAGGTGGAAGTAGTAGGTGCGCCAGCCGCCACCGTGCTCGATGGATATGTAGTTCCCGGCGCCGTCGGCCTGGAAGTGCCGGTAGGCGGTGCCCGCCGCGGAGGCGAGGACCGGCGTGCCGTTGGTGGTGCCGCCGTCGGCGCGGACGAAGTCCAGCGCCCGGCGGACCTCGGCCGAGTGGTGGCTGTAGGTCCACTTCTGGCCGCAGGGGTACGGGGCCTTGAAGTTCGGGGCCGCGGCCAGGGCCGCACCGGAGGTGGCCGCGCCGGCCGGCTGGACGGGACCGAGCAACAGGCCGGCCAGCGCGCACAGCACGGCGGCGGTCACGGCCCACAGGCGTCTGAGTGGCATGGCGGATCGCTCCTTCGTGGGGAAAGCAGCAGGAGACCGCCGCCCGTCGGGACGGCGGACCGCGGCACAAAGTAGGGAGGCGCCGTCGGCGGGGCAAGGCGGTGGCGGTGTGTTTCGCTCAGGCTGCAATGACTTGCCCACGACAAGGTGGGCGATCCATCATGCGATCACCGGCACGGCGAACTCCCGTGTCCCCAGGCCCTGTTCGGCCCGCGGCACCGGCCGGCCGCGTACTCCGGTGCCCGCGCGGTCGGGCATCACGACGGTCGGCACGAGGTCCGGGCCCACCCGCAGAGTCCGTGCCCGCCCGCAGACCACCCCCACACACACCCGTGGGCACCGGAGAGAGCGGAGAACCCCCACATGTCCTCCGGACTCCTCGTCGGACGCGTCCGCAGCGCAGTGTGCGCCGCGGCCGTGGCAGCCGCCCTGGCCCTGACCGGCCAGCCGGCCCCGGCCGCCGCCGCGCCGGCGCCGTCCGCGCCCGACACCGCCGTCAACCGCGCCTTCGCCCGTGCGGCGGCCGCCTACGACGTCCCCCGGGACCTCCTGGTCGCCGTCGGCTACGGCGAGACCCGCCTCGACGGCCACGCCGGCCTGCCCAGCCAGGACAACGGCTACGGCATGATGCACCTGGTCAGCAACCCCGGACGGCACACCCTGGAACGGGCCGCGCGGCTGACCGGCGCGAGCGTTGCCGAACTCAAGCAGGACTTAGGCGCCAACATCCACGGCGGGGCAGCCGTGTTGCGGGCACTGGCCGACGAGGCCGGCCTGGACGCCGCCGACCGGGACCGCCTCGGCGCCTGGTATCCGGTCGCGGCCCGCTACGGCGCCTCCGGCAGCGAGTCCGCGGCCCGCCTGTACGCCGACGCCGTCTACGACATCCTCGGCGACGGCATCGGGACCCACGTCACCGGCGGCGAGCGGGTCACCGTCGCGCCGCGTGCGGTGCGGCCCGAGCGCGGCGCGTACGCCGAGGCCGAGGCCGTCGCGGCGCCGACCGCGGCCGTGGACTATCCGTCCGCACTCTGGAACCCGGCGTACTCCGGGAACTACTCCGCCGGACGCAGCTCGGCGATCACGACCGTGGTCGTCCATGTCACGCAGGGCTCCTACGCGGGCTCCATCAGCTGGTTCCAGGACCCGGCCGCACAGGTCAGCGCCCACTACGTGGTGCGGTCCTCGGACGGGCAGATCACCCAGACGGTCCGCGAACGCGACACCGCCTGGCACGCCCGCTCGGCCAACCCCCACTCCGTGGGCGTGGAGCACGAGGGTTACGTCAGCGATCCCGCCTGGTTCACCGACGCCATGTACCGCTCGTCGGCGGCGTTGACCCGCCATCTCACCGACAAGTACGGCATTCCGCGGGACCGCGCGCACATCGTCGGACACAGCGAGGTGCCCGGCAACGACCACACCGACCCCGGCCCGCACTGGGACTGGGCCTACTACCTGAGCCTGGTCCGCGGCGACGACGGTGCCACGGGCACACCGTTCCCGACGTGGGGCACGGACGTGAGCGTCCGGCAGCAGCCGTCGACGGACTCCGCCCGGGTGGCGAGCCTGCCCGGACCGACGTCCGTCCGCGTGGCCTGCCAGGTCCGCGGCGGACTCGTGGAGTACGACGGCTACAGCAACGATGCCTGGTCGTACCTGCCGGACCACGGCGGTTACCTCTCCAACATCTTCATCGACGTCACTGACGCCTGGCTCCCTGGAGTGCCCACATGCTGACCCCTTCCACCCGGCGCGGGAGCTCCGCCGCGCGCCGCAGAACACGGTCCTCGCGCGCACTGAGCGGCACGGCCTGCCTGCTCGCCCTCGCCCTCGCCGGATCGGCACTGGCCACGGCTCCGGCCGCCGGCGCCGCCTCCGCGTCCACCTCGGACTCCTGGCGCCCGGACCTGACCCGGACGGGCGCCGACGACGTCAACGTCGAGTACGCCGCCGGCGCCCTGCGGGTGCGGGACGGCTCCGTCAGCCCCGCCTCCCTGGGCCGGGACGGTGGCTACGCCTCCGCCGTGCTGGAGGCGCACCGCGTGGACCGGCCGGTGAACCGGGTCACCGTGGACCTCGACGCGACGGTGCCCGAGGCGGCGAGCGTCGAGGTCGACGTGCGGGGCCGGACGGCCGGCGGAACCTGGACCGAGTGGCGTCAGGCGGTGACCGGCACCGCGGTGGAACTGCCGCGCGACGTCGTCGACGTCCAGGCCCGGCTCACCCTGTGGAACGCCGAGGGCGGGGCCACAGCGGTCGTGAGAGCCCTGACGCTGACAGCGGACGACACGGGAAGCACCCCCGTCGAACCCACGCCGAAGGCGGCCGCCGCCTTCTCGGCCCGCGTCTACGCCACCCGTGAGGGGCTGGTCGGGCACACCACGGCCAACGGCCACGTCATCCGCGAGAACGACCACTTCGTGGCGCTCCCCTCGCGCAGGGCCCTGTCGCCCAAGGGCAGCGGCCAGTACTCGGTGCAGGTGTGCGGGCCGGCCCGCTGCGAGACGGCGCCGGTGTGGGACGTCGGCCCGTGGAACACGCACGACGACCACTGGAACCCCTCCGCGCAGCGCGAGCAGTGGAAGGACCTGCCACGGGGCCTGCCCCAGGCGCAGGCGGCGTACGAGAACGGCTACAACGGGGGCCGGGACGAGTTCGGCCGGCAGGTCGCCAATCCGGCCGGCATCGACCTGGCCGACGGAACCTTCTACAACGTCGGCCTCGACGACAACGGCTGGGTGACCGTCACCTACCTGTGGACCGACGGCGGCGGCGACACCACGTCGTTCCCGACGTGGGGCACCGACGTGAGCGTCCGGCAGCAGGCGACGACCACCTCCACCCGCGTGGCGAGCCTGCCCGGCCCCACGACCGTGCGGGTGAGGTGCCAGGTCCACGGCCAGCTCGTGAACTACGCCGGCTACAGCAACGACGGGTGGTCCTACCTGCCCGACTACGGCGGTTATGTCTCCAACATCTTCATCGACGTCGCCGAATCCTGGCTCCCGGGCGTGCCCACCTGCTGAGCCCGCGGAGGGCTTCGGCGGGCGACCGGCGGCGCTGCCGGGGCGGCTCCCACCGCGGGAGCCGCCCCGTCCAGCAGCGCGCACCCCAGCGCGGTGCGGCGGTGCAGCACCCGGTTGCCCTCGCGGCGGGTCGCCACCAGCCCCGCCTCACGCAGCACGGCCGCGTGCCGGCTCGCCGTGGACGGAGCCAGGCGCAGCGCCGTGGCCAGGGCCGTCGTCGTCATCGGGATCTCCAGCGACTCCAGGACGTGGGCCCGGGAAGCACCGATCAGCTGGGCGACGGACGGTCTGGCCCCGCCGGCACGCAACCGGGGGAGCCAGCCCGGCGCCGGGTCCAGCGGATGCACCAGCACGAGCGGCAGCGACTCGTCCACCAGGGCCAGCGGGGTGCGTACGCAGAAGAAGCCGGGCAGCAGGGTCAGCGGGCGCCCGCCCAGACGCAGCAGCCGGGGTTCGGGGTAGGGGGCCGCGAGCCGGGAGCCCTGCCGCCGCCAGCCCGGCAGCTCCGCGTAGCTCGCCAGCAGCGCCTCGGCGCCACCGTCGAGAGCAGCCTCGGCTCGACCGGCGCGGTCCTCCGCGGCCCGCCCGCGGATCACGGACAGGTACGGTGCCACGGCAAGGGCGTGATAGCGCCGCAGGGTACCGCCCAGCCAGCGCAGCGCGGACGCGTCACCGGTGGCCACCCACCGCACACTGCGCGGCACCGGACCACGCAAGTCCGCGCACAGCCGGGCGAGTTCGGCGACGAGTCTGCGCCGGGGCGTCGACTGCACCCGGTCCACACCGTCCTCCAGGGCAAGGTCGCCACGACCGGGCGTGAGGAAGTCCGGGAAGTACCCCGCGGGCGGGCACAGCGGCAGCAACGCCCGGACGTCGTCGGCGAGTCCGGTACGGCGCAGGGCGACGCGCACCTCGCGCCGCCAGGGGTCGTAGGCCAGGGATTCCTGACCGTTCTGCAACAGGTGAAGGCTGAGCACCGTCTCCCAGAGAGGGTCGGCGCTCGGCGCCACCCCTAATCGGGTCAACGCGCCTTCGTCGAACTCCACTTGAAGCACCGGGCCTCCATGCCGTGCGTCGTGCTGACAGTGGGGTGATCGGGCATGCGGTGCAGGACGAATGGTGCCCGAGGTCTACGCGCGTACGCCATAGGGCGTCGGGCCGCGGTTCGTGTCGCGGTCAAGCGGTGTCGCGGAGCAGGGCCCGCCGAGCGAGGGCAATAATCAGGCATATGTCCGCGAATAGCCCTTTCCGGGAATTTGTGTCCCGGCTGTACCCAAGGCCGCGGGGACCGAAGGCACGGCCCGGCCCCGCCAAGCGTGGACCGAAGGTGCGGAGCGTCGCCGGACAGGTGTTTCTGCTGCAGGCAGTGCTGGTGGCGCTGCTGGCCGTGGCCGCGGTGATCGCCCTGGTGCTGCAGGTCCGGCGGGACGGCACCGAGGAGGCCCGGCGCAGGACCCTGTCGGTCGCGCAGACCTTCGCCAACGCCCCCGGGACCGCGGCGGCCCTGGACAGTCCCGATCCGACGGCCGCGCTGCAGCCCCGGGCCGAGGCGGTCCGTGAAGCGGCCGACGTCGCCTTCGTCGTCGTCTCGGACACCCAGGGGATCCGCTACACGCATCCCGATCCGGATCTCATCGGCAAGCGTGTTCTGGGCCCCTACGAGAAGGTGGTGCAGGGCACTCCCCTGACGACGGAACTCGACGCGAGCGTCGGGCCGGCGGTCGATTCCACGGTCCCCGTCTTCCGGGACGACGGCTCGGTCGCCGGCATCGTCGCCGTCGAGATCACACTCGGCGACATCAACCAGTCCGTCGGCCGTCAGATCCCGGTCATCCTCGGCGGCACCGCCGGCGGACTCGTCTTCGCGCTCGGCGGCTCGGCCCTGGTGAACCGGCGTCTGTCCCGTCAGACCCGCGGGCTCGGCCCCGCCGAGATGACGCGCATGTACGTGCACCACGACGCGGTCCTGCACGCCGTCCGGGAGGGAGTGCTGATCGTCGACGGAAAGGGAAGGCTCGTTCTCGCCAACGACGAGGCACGCAGACTGCTCGGGCTCCCGGCGGACGTGGAAGAGCGCCCGGTCGCCGAGTGCGGCCTGCGCTCCCGGATCGCCGAACTGCTGGAGTCCGGGCGACCCACCACCGACGAGGTGGTGCCGGTGGGGGAGCGGCTGCTCGCGGTCAACGTACGGGTCACCGGCGACCGCGGCGGGCCGCCGGGCGCCGTCGCGACCCTCCGGGACACCACCGAACTCGCCGCGGTGATCGGCCGGGCCGAGGCGGTGCGCGAGCGTCTCCTGCTCCTCTACGAGGCCGGCAAGATGATCGGCAGCACCCTCGACGTGACCACGACCGCGGAGGAACTGACCCGGGTGGCCACTCCGCGGTTCTCGGACTTCGCCACCGTGGACCTGGCCTTGTCGGTGTTCCGGGGGGACGAACCGCGTGAGTCGGACGGCACGGTCGTACAGGTGCGGCGTGCCGCCGTCGCCGGCCTGCGCGACGACCACCCGCTGCACCCCCCGGGGCGGGTGACCGGCACCGTGCCCACCAGCCCCGGCTCCCTGGGCGACGGCGAGCGGCACTCCCTGCCCGACGCGGACGTGGAGACCGTACTCGGCCGGTACGGGCAGGACCCGGCACACGCCGAACGGATCATCGAGTACGGCTTCCACAGCGTCCTGGCCGTCCCCCTGCACGCACGGGGCGTCGTCCTCGGCCTGGTCAACTTCTGGCGTTCGGAGAACCCGGCAGCCTTCGACGCGGACGACGAGGTGTTCGCTCGGGAACTGGCCGCCAGGGCCGCGGTGTGCGTCGACAACGCCCGTCGCTACACCCGCGAGCACCAGACGGCGGTGACCCTGCAGCGCAGCCTCCTGCCGAGCGGGCTGCCCGAGCAGGACGCCCTCGACATCGCCCACCGGTACGTGCCGGCCGAAGCCGGGGTGGGCGGCGACTGGTTCGACGTGATCGCGCTGCCGGGGACCCGTGTCGCCCTGGTGGTCGGCGACGTCGTGGGCCACGGTCTGCATGCCGCCGCCACCATGGGACGGCTGCGTACCGCCGTGCAGAACTTCGCCGCTCTCGACCTGCCGGCCGACGAACTCCTCGCACGCCTGGACGAACTGGTCTCCCGGCTCGACCAGGAGGGCGGTGCGGACAGCGCCGAGATCGCCGGGGCGACCTGCCTCTACGCGATCTACGACCCGGTGGCGGGCCGGTGTTCCCTGAGCCGGGCGGGACATCCCAGCCCCGCGCTGGTGCTGCCCGACGGGTCCGTGCACTTCCCGGGCAGCCCCGTCGGGCTGCCTCTCGGCGTCGGCAGCGGCCTGCCGTTCGAAGCGGTCGAGCTCGACCTGCCCGCAGGCAGCCGGCTCGTGCTGTACACGGACGGCCTCGTCGAGACCCGGGGCCGCGACATCGACGAGGGCATGGAGCTGCTGCGCCGGAGCCTCGCCCGGGCCGGGCGAACACCCGAGGAGACCTGCGCGGATGTGCTGGCGACGCTGCCGTCCCGGCCGTCCGACGACGTGGCCCTCCTGGTGGCCGGCACCCGCGTGCTCGATCCGTCCAGGGTCTCCGCCTGGGACGTGGAGCGGGACCCGGCCGCCGTCTCCCGTATCCGCCGCGAGGTCACCGACCGGCTCGCCGAGTGGGGCCTGGACGAGGCGGCCTTCGTGACGGAGCTGATCCTCAGCGAACTGCTGACCAACGCGGTGCGCTACGGCACCGATCCTGTCCGGGTCCGGCTGCTCCACGACCGGACCCTCATCTGCGAGGTCTCCGACGGCAGCAGCACCGCGCCGCACCTGCGCTACGCGGCCACGACCGACGAGGGCGGCCGCGGCCTGTTCCTCGTGGCCCAGCTGGCCGACCGCTGGGGAACCCGCTACACCGAGACCGGAAAGGTCATCTGGTCGGAGCAGACGCGACGGTGATGGCCGGCCCGGGCACGTCCGGGCCGGCCACCGTCTCGTGAGCCGCTACGACAACGGCTCGATCCAGATGTCGCGGTACCGCACCTTGTTGCCGTGGTCCTGAAGGCGCAGCGCACCCGCAGCCGGCCCCTCCTGAGCGCCCCCGGCGGTCGGGCCGCTGAGCGCCACGTCCTTGTGGACGGTCACGCCGTTCCACACCACCGTCACGCGCGCGTCCTGCGTCTTGGCGCCCTGGTCGTCGAAGCGCGCCGCGCGGAAGGTGATGTCGTACGTCTGCCAGGTGCCCGGCGGGCGGGCCGCGTTGGCGTCGGCGGCCTTCTGCTGGTAGATCGCGGCGGCCTCGTTGTCCGCGGGCGTGGTGTCACCGTACGAGTCCAGGATCTGGATCTCGTAGCGGTCCTGGAGGTAGATGCCGCTGTTGGCCCGGTTCTGGCCCGTGACGTCCGTGGGCAGCTCCGGCAGCCAGAACTCGGCGTGCAGTTTGAAGTCACCGAACGCCTGCTTCGTGCGCAGGTCGCCGCAGCACACCTCCATCCCGCCGTCCGTCAGCGGCCACTGCGCGGTGCGGCCGTCCGTCTGCTGCCAGGCCGCGCGGTCGGCGCCGTCGAACAGGACGACGCGCTCGCCCTCGGGATGGACACTGATCATGTCGAGGTTGACGTGTCCGGTGTCGCCCTCGTCCACCCGGTAGGTGATGGTGTTGGCTCCCTTGCGCAGCCTCAGCGATTCGGTCCGCGTGGACCAGTCGTCCCAGCCGCCCGTACTGAGCAGGCTCGACTGCTTCACCTTCCTGCCGTCCACGTACACGCTCACCGTCTTGGTGCCGGTGAAGGGGTTCGGTCCGTTCGCGTACCGCAGGGCCACGTCGTAGGTGCCCTTCCTGTCCACGTCGACGGTGAACGAGGTGGCCGCGCCCTGGGTGCCGTAGCCGTCCACGAAGCCGCTGCCGGAGTAGCCCGTGTGATCGGTGTTGACGCCGGCGCCGCCGGAGCGCTGCGCCTCCTCCGCCTCGTACGACGTCGTCGGGGGCTGCTTGCCCGGCATGGCGTTGAGCGTGTACCAGGCCTCGGTGCTCCACAGCGTCTCACCCTCGGCCGAGCTGAACGGACGGGGTGAGCGGACGTGCACCACACGGTCGGGCTTGAGCCCGGTGATCCGCAGCGTGACCTTCTTCCGGTCCTCGGACAGCCGTGCGGAGGTCACGGCGAGGGTCTCCTCGTCGACCTTGGGGCCGCCGTACGCCGGTGTCGGCACGTAGCGCCACTGCTCGACCCGGTAGCTCTCGGCGAGCTTGTCCGCCGTCTCCTGGGACAGCGGCTGGGTGTACTCCAGCTCGAAACCGCCCCGCTCGGCCCGCATGGCGCGGATGTCGAACGCCTTGCCGCCGTTCGGGGTGAGCTTCTGCAGACCGTGGGACAGCTTGCCCTCCTGGCCCCAGTTGCCCCCGGCGCCCAGGCCGCCCGCGTAGATCGCGCCGTCCGGGCCCTGGGTGATGCGGTTGACGCCCGCCTCCAGGCCCTGGGTCTGGCGGAAGACCGCGCCCTGGTCCTTGCCCTTCACCTTCTCCAGGAAGGCGCGCTGCAGTCCGCCGTAGGTCACGTCACCGAACAGCATCTGGCCGGCGTACGGGCCCTTCTTCAACAGGATCGGGGTGCTGGGGGAGTTGGCGATCTCGTTCTGCGGCAGCCACAGCACCGGTTCGGTCACCGGCTGGTCGTCGAACGGGCCGGCCGGGTTGGTGTAGTGGTTGAAGAAGCGGTCGGGCTTGATGCGGACCAGCTTCGAGGCCGGGAGCCAGCCGCCCTGGTTGTCGGCGACGAAGAGGTCGCCGCCGGGGCCCCAGCCGATGCCGTTCGGGGTGCGCAGGCCTCCGGCGAGGTAGGTCACCTTGCCGGTCTTCTTGTTCACCTTGATCGTGGTGCCCCGGTTCGGCGCCGGCTGCGGGTCCGTCGTCGCGCCGCCGTAGTTGATCGCGACGGAGAGGTTGAGGTAGAAGTGCCCGTCGCGGTAGAGCAGGCCGAAGGCGAACTCGTGGAAGTTGCCGCCGTACGGCCAGGTCGCCACGGTGCGCCGCGCGTCGGTGACGTCGTCGCCGTCGGTGTCGCGCAGCTCTGTGAGCTCGTGTTTCTGCGACACGTACAGGGCCCCGTCGAGGGCCTTGATGCCCATGGGCTCCTTGAGGCCGCTCGCGACCTTCTTCGCCGTCACCTTGTCGGGACCGGTCGCGCCCGTGACGTTGTCGAGGAGGTAGACCTCGCCCTCGGTCTTGTCGGTGCCGCCCCACGTGGTGATGGCCATCCGGCCGTCCGGGAGCCAGTCCATGCCGGTGACCTGGGGTTCGAAGCCGTCGGGCCGCAGGTCCGTCAGCGTGTAGTCGGGGTGCACGCCGTCCAGGGGCAGCCCGTCGCCGGGGGTGTCGGTGCCGCTCTCGCACTGCTTGCGGCCGGGGGCCGTGACCCGTACGACGTCGGCGTCGGTGCTCAGGGCGGAGTTCGGGACCAGGGCGAAGTCCGCCGCGCCGGGCGGCTTCCACTCCAGCGTCACCTGCTGGTCGTTCGTGCGGTCGAAGTGATCGACGCGCAGGGCGTGGTGACCGGCCGTCAGTGTCGTCGTGCCGTCCTTGGGCTCGGCCGCGTGGAGGCCGTCGTGATCGATGACCGTCCGGTCGTCGATGGTCAGGCGCGAGCCGTCGTCGCTGGTCAGCCGGAAGGTGTAGGCCCCGTCCTCGGGGACCTCGATGTTCGCGATCACCTGCGAGACGAAGTTGTCACCGATGCCGAAGTCCTCGGCCGTGGAGAAGTCGATGACGGGCATCAACTTGTCGACGTTCGGGGTCTGTCCGGGCTTGAGCACGCAGATCTCGTTCATCGGCTGTCCGATGTCGAAGACGCGCAGTGTGACGCCCGGTTCCTGCGGCGGCAGGTCGTCGGCCGGGCCGGCGGCGCCGGCGGGCGCGGAAGTGAAGCAGCCGAACAGGAACGAGACGGCGACCAGACCGGCCAGCCGTCCGCGGGTTCTGGAGCGGGACCGTGAACTCATGCATCCTCCCCGGGGGTGACGCGTGGTGTGCGCGAGATGCCTGAAGACGACCGGGCGTCGCATACCATAGGAGCCTTTTGCTCGCCGCGTCTATAAGTTTGTCATCAGTGAGTACAAACTCTGTTCGTCAACGGGTGAAGAACGCGGATGCCGGGTCGGGTTTCCCCGTCCCCGAACATATTGGCCGCGCGGCGGGCCTCAGCGACCGGGCAGGCTCGAACCGCGGACGACCAACTCGGGCTGGAGCACCACGTGCTGGTGACGGTGCTCGTCCGCCTGGTCGCCGGCTTCCTGGAGAAGCAGGTCGGCGGCCATGGCGCCCATGGCGCGGGCGGGCTGGCGGACGGAGGTCAGCGGTACGGTCGCCGCGGCGGCGAACTCGATGTCGTCGTACCCGACGATGGCGAGGTCGTCGGGGACCTTGACCCCGGCCGTGTACATGAACTGGAGCACGCCGAGGGCCAGCAGGTCGTTGGCGCAGAAGACGGCGGTGGGCCGCTGGGCCAGACCCAGCACTCTGGCCCCCGCGTCGCGTCCGGCGGCCACGTCGAGGCGTTCGGTGGGGATCTCCCGCAACGCCGTGGGGGGCAGACCGGCCTGGGCGACGGCTTCCAGCGCCCCGGTCCGGCGGTCCCGCACCTGCCTCAGATGGGGCGGTCCGCTGACATAGGCGAGGGAACCGTGCCCGGCGCCGGTGAGGTGACGGATCGCCAGAGCACCGCCCGTGACGTCGTCGACCGAGACGGAGCAGCCCTCCGCGTCGCCGGCCACCCGGTCCACCAGAACGTAGGGAATACCGTGCCGGCGGAAGTCGACCAGGCTGCGCCCACTCGGGTCGGCAGGGGTGACCAGTACCCCGCGGACCCGCTGCTCGGCGAAGAGTTCGAGGTACTCCGCCTCCTTCCGCGCACTCTGCGCGCTGTTGCACAGGGTGACGGCGAGTCCCGCGTCCCGGGCCGTGCGCTCGGCTCCCTGGGCCAGGTCGACGAAGAACGGATTGCCCATGTCGAGGACGAGCAGCGCCATGACACGGCTGCGGCCCGCCCGCAGTTGCCGGGCGGACTCGCTGCGCACGTAACCCAGCCGCGCGATCACCTGCTCCACATGACGTCGCGTCCGCTGCGAGACCCGGCCGGGCCGGTTGAGCACGTTGGAGACCGTGCCCACGGAGACGCCGGCCTCCCGCGCCACGTCCTTGATGCCGACCGTCGGCGTGGAGTGCGTCATGTGTGTTCCCTGCTGTCCTGCCCCCGGCCGTCGAGCCGGTCCGGGGAAGCGTTCGTCCTGCGATGCCGGGGTTCCGGTTCAGGCCAGGTGGAAGACCTCGGTGAGGGGACGCATGGCGGCATCGGGTGCCTGTCCGTCCAGTGCTTCGAAGAACCCCGCCATCTCGGCCTGCCAGCGCGTGTTCACCTCGGTCGCGTCCATGGCCGCCCGGGCCGCCTCGAAGTCGTCGGTCTCCAGATAGCCGACGAGCAGGCCGTCCTCCCGCAGGAAGAGGGAGTAGTTGCGCCAGCCGGCCCGGGAGAGCGCGGCGAGCATGTCGGCCCACACGTCCCTGTGGCGCTCGCGGTATTCGGCGACCATCTCGGAGCGGACCTTGAGAAGAAAGCAGACGCGTTGCATCGGATCACCCTGTTGCCGAGCGTGGGGCCCCGACGATGCCGGGGCCCCACGAGTGTCGTACGGATCAGAAGTCGTACTCGTCGATGTTGGCCTTGTCGAAGACGGTCGGCTCACCCGGAGAGACGACACCGTCCGCGCCGATGGTCATGGTGCCGAGGTCGCCGGCGCTGAAGGTCTCGCCCTCCTTGCCGGTGATCTGCCCGGATTCGAGGGCGACCGCGACGTGGGCGGCGAGTGCGCCGAGCTTGGCCGGCTCCCACAGCTCGAACTCCTCGACGGTGCCGTTCTTGACGTAGGCGCGCATGTCGTTCGGGGTGCCGAGTCCCGTGAGCTTGACCTTGCCCTTGTACTTGGAGCCGGACAGGTACTGGGCGGCCGCCTTGATACCGACGGTGGTGGGGGAGATGATGCCCTTCAGGTTCGGGTGCTCCTGGAGCAGCCCCTGGGTCTGCTGGAACGACTTCTGGGCGTCGTCGTCGCCGTAGGCGGTCTTGACGAGCTTGATGTCCTTGTAGGCGGGCTTCTTCAGCTCCTCCTTCATGACGTCGATCCAGGTGTTCTGGTTCGTCGCGGTCTGCGCCGCGGACAGGATCGCGATCTCGCCCTTGCCGCCGATCTGCTTCGCCAGCAGCTCGACCTGGGTGCGCCCGAGGTCCTCGGCGGAGGCCGGGGAGACGAACACCTGGCGGCAGTCCTTGTTGGTGTCGGAGTCGTAGGTGACGACACTGACGCCGTTGCGCATGGCCTGCTTGAGTGCGGTGCACAGGGCGCCGGGGTCCTGCGCGGAGACGGCCATGGCGTCGACCTGCTGCTGGGTCAGGGTGTTGACGTAGCTGACCTGGCCGGCGGTGTCGGTGCCGCTGCTGGTGCCGACCTCCTTGTAGGTGGAGCCCAGTTCCTCGAGCGCCTTCTCGCCGCCCTTGTCGGCGGTGGTGAAGTACGGGTTGTTGACCTGCTTGGGCAGGAAGGCGACGGTGAGGCCCTTCTTGGTCTCCGCGTCGGGGTCGGCCTTGCCGACGGCCGCGCTGCCGTTGTCCTTGGACGCGTCGTCCTTGGTGGTGCCGCCGCAGGCGGTGGCGCCGAGCGCGAGTGCGGTGACGGTGGTGAGTGCGAGGGTCAGGCGGCGTGATCTGGCGGTGGTGCCGGACATGGGGAGTTCCTTTACCTGTGAGGGAGGGGGGAGGGGAGGGCCGGAGAGGAGCCAGTGGCGAGGGACTACGGGGAAGGGGCCGTCAGCGGTGGGGAGGCGGCCGTTCTCCCTCTGGCCCGTGCCTGGGAGATCCGGCGGCCGATCCGCGGGGCGAGAACGGAGATCACCAGGAGGACGCCGGTCGCCACGGTCTGGGACTGGGCGGAGACGTTCAGCAGACTCATGACGTTCTGCATCGTGCCGAGCAGGAACACACCGGCGATGGCGCCGCCGAGCGTGCCCTTGCCGCCGTCGAAGTCGATGCCGCCGAGCAGCACCGCGGCGATCACGGACAGTTCCAGTCCGGTGGCGTTGTCGTAGCGGGCGCTGGCGTAGTGCAGCGTCCAGAAGACACCGGTGAGAGCGGAGATCACACCCGTGGACACGAACATGGCCAGCTTGAGCCGCTTGACCCGGACACCGGCGAAGCGGGCGGCCTCCTCGGAGGCGCCGATGGCGAACAGCGACCGGCCGAAGCGCGTGGCGTGCAGCACGACGACGGCGATCGCCAGCAGGATGACGAACGGGACGACGGCGTACGGGAGGAACGTGTCCCCGAACCGGCCGGCACCGAAGTCCAGGTACTGAACGGGGAAGTCGGTCACGGAGTCGGAGCCGAGCACGATCTGCGCGATGCCCCGGTAGGCGCCGAGCGTTCCGATGGTGACGGCCAGCGAGGGCAGCCCGAGCCGGGTGACGAGCAGGCCGTTGACCAGGCCGCACACCACGCCGAGCAGAACACAGAGCGGGATGATCGTCTCGATCGCCAGGCCGGCGTTCCACAGCGCGCCCATCACGGCACTGGAGAGACCGGCCGTGGAGGCGACCGAGAGGTCCACCTCGCCGGAGACCACGAGCATCGCCATCGGCAGGGCGATCAGGGCGATGGGCAGGGTGTTGCCGATGAGGAACGACACGTTCAGGGCGTTGCCGAAGTTCTCCACGAAGGAGAACGAAGAGATCAGCAGGACGACCAGCAGAACGCCGACCGAGGTGTCCCAGCGCACCGCGCCGCCGAGACGGGAGAGCACGGGGGACTTGACGGTGGTGTCAGGCATGACGGGCACTCCTCGACTGTGCGGCCTTCTTGCGCAGGGCTCCGGAGACTCTGAGCGCCAGAACCCGGTCGACGGCGATGGCGAGCAGCAGCAGGAAGCCGTTGATGGCGGTGACCCAGACCGAACTCACGCCGAGGGCCGGGAGCACACCGTTGATGGAGGTCAGCAGTACGGCGCCGAGCGCGGCGCCGTACACGGTGCCCGATCCGCCGGTGAAGGCGACGCCGCCGACGACCACGGCGCTCACCACGACGAGTTCGTACCCGTTGCCGGTGTTGGAGTCGACGTTGCCGAACCTGGCGAGGTACAGGGCGCCGGCGAGTCCGGCGAGCGCCCCGCAGACCACGTAGGCCGTCATGATGCGGGCCCGGATCGGGACACCGGCGAGCCGGGCGGCCTCCGGGTTGGACCCCAGGGCGTACATGTCCCGTCCGCTGCGGTAGTTGCGGAGGTAGTAGGCCACGACGACCAGGACGGCCAGAGTGAGCAGTGCGAGGTAGGGGACCACCCCGATGCCGTCGCTGCCGAAGTCCACGAAGCCGTCGGGCAGGGCGCTCGCGGTGATCTGGCGGGAGCCGACCCAGATCGAGTCGATGCCGCGGACGATGTAGAGGGTGCCCAGGGTCACCACCAGTGCCGGCACCTTGCCCAGACTCACCAGTGTGCCGTTGACCACGCCGAACAGCGCACCGACCGCCACGGCCAGCAGGACGGCGAGGAGCGGGTGGCCGCCGTCCTTGAGGTAGAGCCCCGCGGCGAAGGCGGAGATGCCCAGCACGGAGCCGACCGACAGGTCGACGTTGCGGGTGATCACCACCATCGCCTGGCCGATCGCGACCAGCACGAGGATGGTCGCGTTCAGCATCAGGTCCCTGATGCCCTGCTGCGAGAGGAACTCGGAGTTGGACAGCTGGGTCGCGCCGAGCATCACCACCAGCACCGCGATCACGGCCAGTTCGCGGACCTTGAATATCCTGTCCATGAGCCGCCGCGCGGCGACGGACTCGGCTGCCACCTCTGGCCGCACCGGCTCGACGGTCGTGGTCATGCCGCCTTCCTCCCTCGGTCGGTGCGGCCGGTCGCGGCTGCCATCACGCTCTCCTCGGTCGCTTCCGCCCGGGGGATCTCCGCGGTCAGCCGGCCCTCGTGCATCACCAGGACCCGGTCGGCCATGCCGAGGATCTCCGGCAGGTCGGACGAGATCATCAGCACCGCCACCCCGTCGGCGGCGAGCGAGGACAGCAGACGGTGCACCTCCGCCTTCGTCCCCACGTCGATACCGCGGGTCGGCTCGTCCACGATCAGCACCTGGGGGGCCGTGGCGAGCCATTTGGCCAGTACGACCTTCTGCTGGTTGCCGCCCGAGAGCGTCCCCACGACGTCGGCCAGGCGTGCGTACTTCACCTGGAGCCTCGTCGCCCAGTCCACGGCGCGGCTGCGCTCGGCCCGCCGGTTCATCAGCCCGGCCCGGGAGGTGGCCGCGAAGCCGGTGAGCCCGATGTTCCGCTCGATGGACATGTCCATCACCAAGCCCTGGGCGCGGCGGTCCTCGGGCACCAGGGCGAGTCCGGCGGCCATGGCCAGGCTCGGAGCTCCCGGCGGAAGCTTCCGGCCGAGCACCTCGACCTCACCGCCGTCGAACCGGTCGACGCCGAAGACCGCGCGGGCCACTTCACTGCGACCCGCCCCGACCAGACCGGCGAGGCCGAGGATCTCGCCGCGCCGGACGTCGAAGGAGACGTCGGTGAACACGCCTTCGCGCGTCAGCCGGCGCACGCTGAGGGCGACCTCGCCGATCCGGGTCTGCTGCTTGGGGTAGAGCTCCTCCAGATCGCGGCCGACCATGCGGCGCACCAGACCGTCCTCGTCGAGGTCGGACAGGGGTTCACTGGCGATCCAGGCACCATCCCGAAGGGTGGTGACCCGCTGGCACAGCTCGAAGATCTCCTCCAGGCGGTGCGAGATGAACAGCACCGCCGATCCCTGCTCGCGCAGCGTCTCGACCACGCCGAACAGCCGGGCCACCTCGCTGCCGGTGAGCGCCGCCGTCGGCTCGTCCATGATGAGGACACGGGCGTCGAAGGACAGGGCCTTGGCGATCTCCACCAACTGCTGGTCGGCGATGGAGAGTCCGCGGGCCGGCTGGTCGGGGTCGAGGGCGACACCGAGGCGGGCGAAGAGTTCGGCCGCGGCCGTCTTGACCGTACGGTGGTTCACCCTGCCCAGGGAGCGCCGGGGCTGTCGTCCGATGAAGATGTTCTCCGCGACGGACAGGTCGGGGAAGAGCGTCGGCTCCTGGTAGATCACGGCGATCCCCGCGTCGCGGGCGTCCGCCGGGCTGTGGAAGTCCACCGGCTCGCCGTCGAGGAGGACCGTTCCGGTGTCCGGACGGTGCACGCCTGCGAGAGATTTGATCAGGGTGGACTTGCCGGCGCCGTTCTCGCCCGCCAGGGCGTGGGCCTCGCCCGCGTACAGCCGCAGCGAGACGTCACGCAGGGCTCGGACGGCGCCGAAGGATTTACTCACTCCCTCCAGGGCGAGCACCGGAGTGGTCTCCGGTTCGGGACGAGTCATGAGTTCTCTCCAGTACGTGTGCCGAGCGGAAACGCCGCAGTGAAATGTTTCAATGGAGTTGCCGGGAAGCTAGCTTCAGCGCGTCCGGGACGTCAAGGGTCCGGGACTCGTTCGGTCGCCCGGATTTTGCGGCTAGGTGGCAGGAAATAGCTGGGTCGAGCGCTGCGGAGACCCTTGACGGAGGTTGCCTCACGGGTTAGTTTCGGCGGCAGCCTGAATCGATTCATACGACAGGTCAATTCAAGTACCCCATGAAGGGGCAACTTGCGCATCCAGAGGTGGACATGCCTGACATCACTGCCGTGAGAACCGCACTCGCCGACCAGCGGGTCGAGACGCCTTCCTGGGGCTACGGCAACTCCGGCACGCGTTTCAAGGTGTTCGCGCAGCCCGGCGTGCCGCGCACCCCGCGCGAGAAGCTGGACGACGCCGCCAAGGTGCACGAGTTCACCGGCGTGACACCCCGGGTGGCGCTGCACATCCCCTGGGACGAGGTGGACGACTACACGGCGCTGGCCGCGCACGCGAAGGACCGCGGCCTGGAACTGGGCGCCATCAACGCCAACGTCTTCCAGGACGACGACTACAGACTCGGCAGTGTCTGCCATCCGGACGCCGCGGTGCGGCGCAAGGCGCTCGCACACCTCATGGAGTGCGTCGACATCATGGACGCCACCGGCTCCCGCGACCTGAAGCTGTGGTTCGCCGACGGCACCAACTACCCCGGCCAGGACGACATCACGGCCCGCCAGGACCGGCTCGCCGAGGCCCTCCACGCCGTCCACGAGCGCCTGGGCGAGGACCAGCGGATGCTCCTGGAGTACAAGTTCTTCGAGCCCGCGTTCTACACGACCGACGTCCCCGACTGGGGCACGGCCTACGCGCACTGCCTGAAGCTCGGTGCGAAGGCACAGGTCGTCGTGGACACCGGGCACCACGCGCCCGGTACCAACATCGAGTTCATCGTCGCCGTCCTGCTCCGCGAGGGAAAGCTCGGCGGCTTCGACTTCAACTCCCGCTTCTACGCCGACGACGACCTGATGGTCGGCGCCGCCGACCCCTTCCAGCTCTTCCGGATCCTCCGCGAGGTCATCAAGAACGGCGGCCTCGACCCCGCCGCCGGCGTGGCCTTCATGCTCGACCAGTGCCACAACATCGAGGCGAAGATCCCGGCGGTCATCCGTTCGGTGATGAACGTCCAGGAAGCCACCGCGAAGGCGCTGCTGGTCGATGACGAGGCACTGGCCGCGGCCCAGGCAGCTGGCGACGTCCTGGCGTCCAACGCCGTCCTGATGGACGCGTACAACACCGACGTCCGGCCGCTGCTGGCGGAGATCCGCGAGGAGAAGGGCCTGAACCCCGACCCGATCGCCGCCTACCGCGCCAGCGGCTGGCAGGAGCGGATCGTCGCCGAACGCGTGGGCGGCGAGCAGGCCGGCTGGGGCGCGTAACCGCGTTTCCGGGGCGCCGCGCGACCTCTCAGGCATCCTCCGTCGTCAACTCATCCCGAAGGAAAGAGCATCATGGCCTCCGCCATTCATCCCGAAGTCGCCGGGCTCCTGGCGCGCTCGCACCGGCTGGGCTCGGACCCGCGCAACACCAACTACGCGGGCGGCAACACCTCCGCCAAGGGCACCGCCACCGACCCCGTCACCGGCGGTGAGCTGGAGCTGCTGTGGGTCAAGGGCTCCGGCGGCGACCTGGGCACGCTGAAGGCCGAAGGACTGGCCGCGCTGCGCCTGGACCGGCTGCACGCCCTGAAGGGTGTCTACCCGGGCGTGGAGCGCGAGGACGAGATGGTCGCCGCGTTCGACTACTGCCTGCACGGCAAGGGCGGCGCCGCGCCGTCCATCGACACCGCCATGCACGGTCTGGTCGACGCGGCCCATGTGGACCACCTGCACCCCGACTCGGGTATCGCGCTGGCCTGCGCGGCCGACGGCGAGAAGCTGACCGCCGAGTGCTTCGGCGACAGGGTCGTGTGGGTGCCGTGGCGGCGGCCCGGATTCCAGCTCGGCCTGGACATCGCCGCGGTCAAGGAGGCCAACCCGCAGGCCGTCGGCTGCGTCCTCGGCGGCCACGGTGTCACCGCGTGGGGCGCCACCTCCGAGGAATGCGAGGCCAACTCGCTGCACATCATCCGCACCGCCGAGGCGTTCCTCGCCGACCGGGGCCGCCCCGAACCGTTCGGCCCGGTGCGGGACGGCTACGAGCCGCTGCCCGGCGCGGAGCGACGCGCCCGTGCCGCCGCGCTCGCCCCGCACGTCCGCGCGATCGCCTCCGCCGACCGGCCGCAGGTCGGCCACTTCACGGACTCCGAGACGGTGCTGGACTTCCTCTCCCGCGCCGAGCACCCGCGTCTCGCGGCCCTGGGCACGTCGTGCCCCGACCACTTCCTGCGCACCAAGGTCCGACCGCTGGTCCTCGACCTGCCCGCCGGGGCGCCGCTGGAGCAGACGATCGCCCGGCTGACGGAGCTGCACACCGAGTACCGCGCCGAGTACCGGGCGTACTACGAACGGCACGCCGTCCCCGGCTCACCGGCCATGCGCGGCGCCGACCCGGCGATCGTGCTGGTGCCCGGGGTCGGCATGTTCTCCTTCGGCAAGGACAAGCAGACCGCCCGTGTCGCCGGCGAGTTCTACGTCAACGCGATCAACGTGATGCGCGGCGCCGAGGCCGTCTCCTCCTACAGCCCCATCGAGGAGTCCGAGAAGTTCCGCATCGAGTACTGGGACCTGGAGGAGGCCAAGCTGCGCCGGATGCCCGCGCCCAAGCCGCTGGCCACCAGGGTCGCGCTCGTCACGGGCGCCGGCTCCGGCATCGGCAGGGCCATCGCGCACCGGCTCGCCGCCGAGGGCGCCTGTGTCGTGGTGGCCGACCTCGACGCCACGAACGCGGCGGCCGTCGCCGAGGAACTCGGCGGCCCGGACAGGGCCGTGGCCGTGACCGCGGACGTCACCAGCGAGGAGCAGATCGCCGCCGCGTTCGCCGAGGCCGTACTCGCCTTCGGAGGCGTCGACCTGGTCGTCAACAACGCCGGCATCTCCATCTCCAAGCCGCTGCTGGAGACGACGGCCAAGGACTGGGACCTTCAGCACGACATCATGGCCCGCGGCTCCTTCCTGGTCTCCCGCGAGGCCGCCCGGGTGATGACCGCGCAGAAGCTCGGCGGCGACATCGTCTACGTCGCCTCCAAGAACGCCGTGTTCGCGGGACCCAACAACATCGCCTACTCCGCCACCAAGGCCGACCAGGCCCACCAGGTGCGGCTGCTGGCGGCCGAACTCGGCGCGCACGGCATCCGCGTCAACGGCGTCAACCCCGACGGAGTCGTCCGCGGCTCCGGCATCTTCGCCGGCGGCTGGGGCGCCGAGCGGGCCGCCGTGTACGGCGTGGAGGAGGAGAAGCTGGGCGAGTTCTACGCCCAGCGCACGCTGCTCAAGCGCGAGGTGCTGCCCGAGCACGTGGCGAACGCGGTCTTCGCCCTCACCGGCGGCGACCTCACCCACACCACCGGCCTGCACATCCCGGTGGACGCGGGTGTCGCCGCGGCGTTCCTGCGCTGACCCACGAGCCCGCCCTGATGCCGGTGCGATGCCGCGGCGGCATCAGGGACCCCACTCCTCGCCGCGCACAGCGGAGGTAACACCACGTGACCACCACCCCGGCCTCCTCGGCCTTCCCCTCGGCGTTCGCCGCGGTCGACCTCGGGGCCACCAGCGGACGGGTGATCCTCGGCCGGGTAGGGCCGGACAACCTCGACCTGACCGAGGCCCACCGGTTCCCCAACACGCCCGTACGCCTGCCCGACGGACTGCACTGGAACCTGCTCGCACTGTTCCAGGGAACCGTCGACGGACTGCGGGAGGCCGCCCGGGCCGGTTCGGTCGTCTCCATCGGTGTGGACACGTGGGCGGTGGACTACGGACTCCTCGACGCCGACGGCGTACTCCTCGGCACCCCGTACCACTACCGGGACAGCCGCACCGACGACGCCGCCCAGCGCGTCCGGCCCCGCGTCGGGCCCGAGGAGCTGTACCGGATCACCGGACTCCAGCACCTGCCGTTCAACACCGTCTTCCAGCTCGCCTCGGCGGCGGGCAGCAGCCAGTTGGAGGCTGCCCGCACCCTGCTGCTGATCCCGGACCTGCTGGTCCACTGGCTGACCGGAACCATCGGGGCGGAGGCGACCAACGCCTCCACCACGGGCCTCTTCGACGCCCGCGAACGCGGCTGGTCCGGAGAACTCCTCGACCGGCTCTCCATCGACCCGGCCCTGCTGCCGCCCCTGCGCCACCCCGGCGACCCGGCCGGAACCCTCCTGCCGTACGTCGCCGCCCACACCGGTCTCGACGCGAGCACCCCGGTCGTCACCGTCGCCTCGCACGACACCGCCTCCGCGGTCGCCGCCGTCCCGGCCACCGAACCGCACTTCGCCTACATCTCGTGCGGTACCTGGTCCCTGGCCGGCCTCGAACTGGACGCCCCGGTGCTGACCGAGGCATCCCGGGCCGCGAACTTCACCAACGAACTGGGCGTGGACGGCACCGTCCGCTACCTCCGCAACATCATGGGCATGTGGCTGTTCGAGGAGTGCCGCCGGACCTGGGAGGCGCAGGGCCCGCCCGCACACATCCCCGTACTCCTCGCCGAGGCCGCCCGGTGCACGGCGTTCGGCGCGGTCGTCGACCCGGACGACCCCGGGTTCCTCGCCCCGGGCGACATGCCGGAACGGATCCGCGAGTACTGCCGCCGTACGGACCAGCCGGTCCCCGGCAGCCGGGGTGCCGTCGTCCGCTGCATCCTGGAGAGCCTGGCGCTGGCCCACCGCCGCACCCTGCGGCAGGCGGCCGAACTCGCCGGCCGCGACATCACCCACGTCCACCTCGTCGGCGGCGGCTCCCGCAACGACCTGCTCTGCCAACTCACCGCCGACGCCACCGGACTGCCCGTCGTCGCCGGGCCCACCGAAGCCACCGCACTCGGCAACATCCTCGTCCAGGCCCGAGCCGCGGGGCTGGTGGCCGACCTGGCGGCGATGCGCCGACTCGTCGCCTCGACCCAGCACCTCCGGCGCTACACCCCACGCGGCGACAGCGCGGCCTGGGACGCGGCAGCCGCCAGGCTCAGCCCTGCCCGAACGGAGCCCTGATGCGCGTAGCCCTCTTCGCCACCTGCGTCAACGACGCCCTCTACCCGTCCACGGCGATCGCCACCGTCAAGGTGCTGGAGCGCCTCGGAGTCGAGGTGGACTTCCCCGCCGCCCAGACCTGCTGCGGCCAGCCGCAGTACAACACCGGCTACCGGCGCGCGACCGAACCCCTGGTGCGCCGCATGGCCCGGGCCTTCGAGGGCTACGACCACGTCGTCACCCCCTCCGGCTCCTGCGTCGCCATGGTCCGCGACAACTACCCCCGCATCGGCGCCAGGGCGGTGGCCGAGGGCCGGGGCGGGGAGCTGGCCGACGCCGCCGCGTCCCTCGTGCCGCACGTGCACGAGCTGACGGAGTTCCTCGTGGACGTGCTCGGGGTGACGGACGTCGGCGCCTACTTCCCCCACACGGTCACCTACCACCCCTCGTGCCACGGGCTGCGCGTGCTCGGCCTGCGCGACCGGCCCCGCCGGCTGCTGGAGGCGGTCAAGGGACTGGAACTCGTGGAACTGCCGGGCGCCGAGGAGTGCTGCGGCTTCGGCGGAATGTTCGCCGTGAAGAACGCCGACGTGTCCGAGGCGATGGGCGACGACAAGATCCGCAACGCCCTGTCCACGGACGCGGACGTGCTGTGCGGCGCCGACAACTCGTGCCTCATGCACATCGGCGGCATGCTGCGCCGCCAGCAGGCACCGCAGCGGGCGCTGCACCTCGCGGAGATCCTCGCGAGCACGGAAGAGGAGCCGCTGCGATGAGTGGGACCTTCATGGGAATGCCGTCCTTCCCCGAGGCGGCACGGGACGCCGTACGGGACACGACCCTGCGGGGCAATCTGCGGCACGCGACGCACACCATCCGGGACAAGCGGGCCCGTGCGGTCGCGGAGCTGGACGACTGGGCGGCGCTGCGCGAGGCCGGGAAGCGGATCAAGGATCACACGCTGCGGCATCTGGACCGGTATCTGGTGCGGGTGGAGGAGGCGGTGACGGCGGCCGGGGGGACGGTGCACTGGGCCGCCGACGCCGAGGAGGCCAACCGGATCGTCGCGGACCTGGTGAAGGCGACCGGGGAGTCGGAGGTCGTCAAGGTCAAGTCGATGGCGACGCAGGAGATCGGTCTCAACGAGGCGCTGGAGGCGGAGGGCATCCGCGCCTACGAGACCGATCTCGCCGAGCTGATCGTGCAGTTGGGCAGGGACCGGCCCTCGCACATCCTGGTGCCGGCGATCCACCGCAACCGCGGCGAGATCCGGGACATCTTCCGCTCCGAGATGGGCGAGTGGGGCCGCCCGGCCCCCGAGGGCCTGACCGACACGCCGGCCGAACTCGCCGAGGCGGCCCGGCTCCACCTGCGGGAGAAGTTCCTGCGCGCCAAGGTCGGCGTCTCCGGCGCCAACTTCATGGTCGCCGAGACCGGCACACTCGTGGTCGTGGAGTCCGAGGGCAACGGCCGGATGTGCCTGACCCTGCCCGAGACCCTGATCTCCGTGGTCGGCATCGAGAAGGTGATCCCCACCTGGCGCGATCTCGAGGTCTTCCTCCAGCTCCTGCCCCGCTCGTCCACCGCCGAGCGGATGAACCCCTACACCACCATGTGGACGGGCACGACCGACGGCGACGGTCCCCGCACCTTCCACCTGGTCCTGCTGGACAACGGCCGCACCGACACCCTCGCCGACGAGGTCGGCCGCCAGGCACTGCGCTGCATCCGCTGCTCGGCGTGCCTGAACGTCTGCCCGGTCTACGAGCGGGCCGGCGGCCACGCCTACGGCTCGGTGTACCCGGGCCCGATCGGCGCGATCCTCAGCCCGCAACTGCGGGGCACGGGCAGCGAGATCGACGCCTCCCTGCCGTACGCGTCCTCGCTCTGCGGTGCCTGCTACGAGGTGTGCCCGGTCGCCATCGACATCCCCGAAGTCCTGGTGCACCTGCGGGAGAAGGTCGCCGACCAAGGCGGCAAAGGGCACCGTCTGGAGGGGGTCGCGATGCGGACGGCGACCTGGCTGCTCGACCACCCGGCCGCTCTCAACGCCGGTGAACGGCTCGCCTCCAGGACCCGGAAGCTGCATCCCAAACGGCTTCCCGGCCCCGGCGCGCGTGAGTGGACCAACAGCCGCGACCTGCCGGCCATACCCGCCGAACCCTTCCGTGACTGGTGGAAGAAGAACCACGCATGACGTCTCCGTCCTCCTCCCGCGACCGAGTCCTGGGCAGGGTGCGCAGGGCCCTCGCCGAAGCGCCCGAGGCCCCCGAGGTCACGCGCGACTATCTCGTGAGCCACACGCCGGACGACCCCGTCACGGTGCTCGACCTCCTCCACGAGAACCTCGTCGACTACCGGGCCGGCGTGCACCGCGGCACCCGGCAGGGACTTCCGTCACTCATCGGCCGGCTCCTCGCCGACCACGGCGCACGTTCCGTCGTCGTACCGCCGGGCCTGCCCGGCGCCTGGCTGGCCGACTCGGACGCCCGGCGACGATACGACGACCCGCCCCTGACCCCGGCAGAGCTCGACTCCGCCGACGCCGTGGTCACCGGCTGCGCCCTCGCCGTCGCGGAGACCGGCACCGTCGTACTCGACGCCGGCCCGGGGCAGGGCCGACGTGCCCTCACCCTCATCCCCGACCTGCACATCTGCGTCGTCGACGTACCCGGTCAGGTGGTCGCCTCGCTCCCGCAGGCCATGCCGCGCCTCGACCCGACCCGCCCGACCACGTGGATCTCCGGCCCGTCCGCGACGAGCGACATCGAACTCGACCGGGTGGAAGGCGTCCACGGGCCCCGGACCCTGGAGGTCGTCCTGGTGGTGGACTGACCTCGCGGTCGACGGGCGGACAGGGCAGCTTTCGGGAGCGGCTCGACGCCCGAACAGTCGGGGGTCAACGCGCGACCAGAAACTCGTTCCCGCCGGCGTCGAGGAACTCGCCGGGTTCCCCATCGCCATGGGTGACCTCCAAACGCAGCCGGTTCCGCCCCGCCTTCGGCGCCGCGGGCGGACCCAGCACCAGCGAGACCGTGCTGGTGGGCTCCTGGCGCAGCCGGACGCCCCACGTGTGGGACTCGACCGCGTGCCAGTCGGCCTCGGACTGCCAGAAGGCCGCCTGCGCGCAGCGGTTCTCCTCGGCGACGTCGAGGCAGATGGCGACGAGTCCGGAGTCGGCGAGCACGCCGGGATGGCCGGGACGCAGCACGCAGAACTCGTTGCCCTCCGGATCGGCGAGCACGTCCCAGGGGACGTCCCCCTGGCCGATGTCGGCCCGCGTCGCACCGAGTGCGAGCAGCCGCGCCACCTCGGCCCGCCAGTCCGGTCCTCCGGCCAGGTCGAGGTGGAGTCGGTTCTTGTGCGCCGCCTTCGGCTTCGCGGTCGGCACGAACCGCAGCCGCAGGCCGCCCGTCCGGCCGCGCGTCGCGTCCAGCCAGAAGCGGTCCATGCGCGCGACATCCAGCGCGTCGATCACGATCCCGGTCAGCATCTCGTTCCCCCAAGCCGTCGAACCCTTTACCGAAGGGCTGTATGCATCATGCATGCATAGTGCGTTATGCAATCACCCCATTACTTCTCTTAGCTTGCAGGGCAAGTCGGCCATCGTCACCGGGCGGCTCGGCGAACAAATAGTCGGTTGCCTTTCGGTGCTGGTGGCGGATGCAATGTCCGGGACGGTCAGAGCCGCAACCCCAACCCACGCACGGGAGACGCCAACACGTGAATGCGCCACCATCGTCGCCGGCGGCTGAGCCGACCGACCGATCACCCGTCCTGATCGGCGCGCTCGTTCCGCTGTCCCGTCCCGGCTGGGCCGAGGCGGGCCGGCACCTGCTCGCCGGGCTCGAACTGGCCGTTCACGAAGTCAATGACGCCGGTGGCATCGTCGGAAGACCACTCGAACTGCTGGTCCGGGACACCGCCGCCGATCCCGAGAAGGCCGCGGCGGCCGTCGATGAATTGGCCGGCCTGGGCGTGGCTGCCCTGGCGGGGGAGTATCACAGCGTCGTCGCCCGCGCCGCCGCCGCCAGGGCCGACGCCCTCGGCCTGCCCTTCCTCTGCTCGTCAGCCGTTCTCGACGCGCTCACCGACCAGCCGACGGAGTGGGTCGCGCGCCTCGCCCCGGCGCAGTCGCACGGCTGGCGGATCTACGCGGACTTCCTCCTCGACGCGGGCCACAGCCGAATCGCCGTAGCCGCCGAGCCGAGTGTCTACTGGGCATCCGGGGCCCGCGTCCTGCGGGACTGCCTCGCACCACGCGGCGGCACCGTCACCGAACTCGACATGCGCGCTCTCGACCCCACGGCCGTGTGCGACGAACTCGTCACCGAGCGCGCGACAGCCCTCGTCCTTCTGGTCGGCCACCCGGAGCCGGCAGTGTCGATCGTCAGGTCCGTCCGCCGCGACCAGCGCCTCGCCGGGATCATGATCGGCGCTCCGGCCGGGCAACCGGAGTTCGCCGAATGGGCGGCTTCGCTGGGCGACGACAGCGCCGCGGTCCCGTTCCTGCGCTACCTGCCCGAGCGCCTCGGCCCACTCGGTGCGCGAGTGGAGACGGCCCTCCGCGAGCGGCTGGCCGAAGCGCCCTCCTTCGTCGCCTTCGAGGGGTACGACACGGTCGCCGTCCTCGCCGATGTGCTGCGTGCTCACGGCGTGGAACGGGCGCGCACCGCCGCATCCTGGCCGAGCGTCGCGGTGGAAGGCACCCGCGGGCAGATCCGGTTCTCCCGTACGCCAGGCATCAGCGTATGGCAGTGGGCCTGGGCACCAGTCCAAGTCGTCGACCGGGATCCGGCGGAACCCGGTCGCTTTCGGGTCCTGGCGCCTCCGCCGAAGTGACCCGCGAAGAGCTGCGAGCCCGGTCGCACCTCACGCACTTCCACGGCAACGCATCACGTGGCGGTTCCTGTGCCGACGCGTCCCGCGGTGCGCTCGCCGAAGCCCGGGCCGGAGGCCGACCTGCTCGCCGTGCGCGGCGCGGCCCTCGCCGAGAGCCGGAACAGCTCGGCTCACCCGCACCGACCCGTGGAGAGCCCTCGTGACCACGCCCGTTCCCGCGCACCCGACTGCGGCCTCCGGCATACCCGACCCCGCCCCGGCGCAGCGCCGCATCCTGCGCGTCCTGGTCGCCTCCCAGGTCCTCAGCGGTGCCGGCCTCGCCGCCGGTGTCACCGTGGGCGCCCTGCTCGCCCACGACATGCTCGGCTCGACCACCCTCGCCGGGCTGCCCAGTGCGCTGGTCACCGCGGGGTCCGCGCTGGCTGCCATCGCCGTCGGCCGTATCTCCCAGGCCCGCGGACGCCGCCCCGGCCTGGCCGCCGGTTACCTCACCGGCGCCCTGGGCAGCGCGGGAGTCATCACCGCCGCCGTCCTGGACAACCCCGTCCTGCTGTTCACGGCCCTGTTCGTCTACGGCGCCGGCACCGCCACCAACCTCCAGGCCCGCTACGCGGGCGCCGACCTCGCCACCCCCGACCACCGGGGCCGCGCCGTCTCCACCGTCCTGGTCGCCACCACCCTCGGCGGCGTCGCCGGCCCCAACCTCGCCGCACCCACCGGCACCCTCGCCGAGACCCTCGGCATCCCGCACCTCGCCGGCCTCTTCCTGCTGTCCGGCACCGCCTACGCCCTGGCCGCCCTCGTCCTCGCCCTCTGGCTGCGCCCCGACCCGCTGCTCCTGGCCCGCACGATCGCAGCGTCCCGGGAGAGCAGTACGGTCGGCACACCGTCGCCCCAGGAGCAGGCCGCGGGAAAAGCGCCGGGGGGAGTCGTCCTCGGTGCGCTGGTGATGGTCCTGACTCAGCTCGTCATGGTCGCGGTCATGACGATGACGCCCGTCCACATGCACGACCACGGCCACTCCACGGCCGCCTCCGGCCTCGTCATCGGCATCCACATCGGCGCCATGTACCTGCCCTCCCCGCTGACCGGCCGGCTCGTCGACCGCTTCGGCCGCATGAAGGTCGCCGCCGCTTCCGGCGTAACGCTCCTGGCCGCCGGGATCCTCGCCGCCGTGGCTCCCGGCGACTCCGTGGCTCTGCTCGCACTCGCCCTGGCCCTGCTCGGGCTGGGCTGGAACTTCGGCCTCGTGTCCGGCACCGCGATCATCACCGACACGGTGCCGCTGGCCACCCGCGCCAAGACACAGGGCCTGGTCGACGTCTCCATCGCCGTCGCCGGCGCCACCGGCGGCATGGCCTCCGGCCTGGTCGTCGCCGCCGGCGGCTACCCCGTCCTCGCCCTCACCGGTGGCGTTCTGTCCCTCGCGCTCCTGCCCGCCGTCGCCGCCACCGCCTACCGGCGATGAACTCCACGGACTCCGGCATCCCCGCACCGGACAACACCGTCAGGCCGGTTGCCAGATCTGAGAACGTACTGCGGCACGTGGACGCCGCCCGCGAGTCCGGGGTGTCACCAACCACCACGTCTTCGGCTACCTCGCGGAACGCTTCGGCTTCCGGGTGATCGGTGCGGTGCTCCCCAGCGGCACCACCTTGGCCTCGCCCAGCTCCTCCGACCTGCGCTCGCTCACCGAAGCCATGCGGGAGGCCGGGGTCCGGACGGTGTTCGCCGACTCCTCCCAGCCCAAGCGGCCGGCCGAGGTGCTGCGCACGGAACTGGGCGGCGGGGTCCGCGTCGTCGAGCTCTACTCCGAGTCGCTGACCGAGAAGGGCAAGGGCGCCGGCACCTACCTGCAGATGATGCGCGCCAACACCACCGCGATGACCGACGGCCTCCCCGGCGACTGAACCCGCACGACCGCACGACCGCACGATCGCGCCACCGCGCCACCGCGCCACCGCGCCACCGCGCTGGCACGACCGGCCGCCACCGACAGAGACACCGACGCCGCCTCCGTGCGGCCGGAAAGGAACACACACAGTGAGCAAGGCGATACGCAGACAAGTGGCAGGAGCCGCTGGACTGGCAGCAGGCCCGGCCCACCCTCTTCGTCCGCGACCACACCGCGTACGTCTCCGAACCGGGCCAGCGGAAGCTGCACGCCGTCGACATCGAGTCCGGCGAGAAGGTCACGTCGGTGACGCTGCCGAAGAGCACGAACGAACTGTCCGGCGTCGCCGCCGGCCACTGACCCCCGGCCCACCCAGGCACAACACGAGGCGCGTGCCTGGGTGGGCTGAAGCGCGCCGCTCGCCCCGCCGTTCAGGAAGCGGTCGGAGGGATCTGTCCGCGCAGCCATTCAGGGTCGGGGTTGACGTGCGGTCGGCCTGCCACCATGACGGTCGGCACGGTCTCGTCGCCCGACGAGTGCGCCGCAGACCACGAACGCCATCGGCAACACCCACGCGCGCGTCATGAGGGAAAGACTATGCGGTGGCGTAGGGGCCGGACGCCCAGTGGTTCCGCCATTGCAACGAGCGGCAACAGAGTTCGTTGCATTAAGTTCGGGACATTGCAACGATTAAAAGCGTTCTGCCTGTGGCAATAGCGCTCACGTGCAAAAATTCGGTTGCCTACATAGTGAACGCAACGTAGCGTTTCCTATGTTGGAAACAGCGGGGCGACAGTCGCACGGATCGGGAAGTGCGCGTTTCGTTGGTGAGCCGGCAGGGGGCGGATCATGGAAATAGCACAGAGTCGGCAGCGGGCACCCGGGCCCTTCACTTCCTTCGCCCGTTTCGTGCTCTGCGGCGGCGGAGTGGGGATCGCCTCCAGCCTCGCCGTGGCGGTCGTCGCCCTCTGGATCCCCTGGATGCTGGCCAACGCCCTGATCACCGCGGGCTCCACCCTGCTCGCGACCGAGCTGCACGCCCGCTTCACCTTCGGCGCGGGCGGGCACGCGACCCGGCGCCAGCACGCGCAGTCGGCCGGGTCCGCGGCGGCCGCGTACGCGGTGACCTGCGCGGCGACGTTGGCCCTTCACCAGCTGGTGGCGGCGCCCGGTGCGGTGCTCGAGCAGGTCGTCTACCTGTCCGCCTCCGCACTCGCCGGTGTCGCGCGGTTCGCGGTGCTGCGCCTCGTCGTCTTCGCACGGCATCGCTCGCAGGTCGCGGCCACCGTCCCCACCGCTCGCCCCGTGCCCGCGACCGTGGCCCGCGACTCCGCCCCGGCCGCCCCCGCGGTGCTCTGCCACGCCGCCTGACCACTCCGTCGGGCGGCGTGCCGCGCATGCCGCGGCCGGAGAAGCCCCGGGTTCGGCTCCGGGCGGGGGTGACGTTTTATGGTGATCCAATGCGACTTGCCCCCAGATGGGTCCTGCTCTCGTCGGGGTGTGCGCCCCTCCTGCTGATCGGAGGCTGGACGGGCGCGGCACTGTTCGAAGGGCCCGCCTACGACCCCGTCACCGAGACGATCAGCGCCCTGGGGGCCTACGGGGCTTCCGGGTTCTGGGTGATGACGGCGGCGTTCCTGGCTCTGGGCGCCTGCCACCTGCTGACGGCTTGGGGACTGCGGACAGCTGCCACCGCCGGACGCGTGGCGTTGGGCGGCGGCGGTCTCGCGGCGCTGGCGGTGGCACTGCTCCCCGCACCGACCAGCGGGGGTTCACTGCGTCACGGAACGGTGGTGGCAGTCGGATTCACACTTCTGGCAGTGTGGCCGGTACTGGCCGCCAACGGCGGCGCAGCCGCCCCCTGGGCTCTGAGGCTTGCGCCCTCGATCGTGGTGACCGTCCTGATGGCCGCCGGTGGAGCATGGTTCCTGATCGAGATGCACCGACACGGTAACGCCGGCGTCGCGGAACGCGTCGTGACGTTCATCCAGTCGGTGTGGCCCTTCGTGGTCGCCGCCTCCTGCCCTCACCACTCCGAGGTACCGGCCGAGCGGACTGCCGGCCCTGGCTAGGAGTTCCGTACCGGGCGTCAGGGCCTACGCCAGGTCGGACAGCCGGTCGAGGCGATCGCGGTGGCCGGACGTCAGGTGGACGCGTTCCGCGGCGAGGTTCTCCTCCAGGTGGTTCACCCGGGCGGTGCCCGGGATCGGGAGGACGACGGGCGAATGGCCGAGGAGCCATGCGAGCGCAACCTGCGTGGGAGTGGCACCGAGTTCGTCCGCCACAGCGGCTACCTCGGCCCTCGCTCCGGAATCTCCCCAGGCGACAGGACGCCACGGCAGGAACGCGATCCCCGCGGACTCGCAGGCGGCGAGTACCGGTTCGTGCTCGCGGTCGAGCACGTTGTAGCGGTTCTGCACGCTCGCGACATCGACGATCCGCCGTGCCTGGTCAAGTTCGTCCACGGTGACCTCGGACAGCCCGATCCGGCCGATCTTGCCCTCGGCTCGCAGGTCCCGCAGCGTGCCGAGCTGATCGGCGAGCGGCGTCTCCGGATCGATCCGGTGCAACTGGAGCAGCTCGATCCGTTCAACGCGCAGCCGGCGCAAGGCCCGCTCGACCTGATCGCGCAGAACGGCCGGCCGCCCATCGAGCTTCCACTCGCCTGAAGGACCCGATCGGGCAAGGCCGACCTTGGTGGTGATCAGCAGCCCATCCGGGTAAGGGTGCAGGGCCTCGGCCAGCAGTTCCTCGTTGGCGCCCCCGCCGTACATATACGCGGTGTCGATCAGAGTGACGCCCAGCTCAACGGCCCTCCGGGCCACCGCGAGAGAGTTCTCGCGGGCCGCACCCGGCTCCGTCGACAAGTGCATGGCCCCGAACCCGAGCCGCCGTACTCCCAGGTCCCCGCCGATACGAAACGTAGTCGATGTCATGTGCTGTCCCCTGGCTCAAGAGGCAAAGCTAGCATCGCAGTTGGTCACGACGACGTCCGTCCCCCAACTGCCGGAACCGGGCGGCCGAACCGGGCGGCCATCGACGAAGCCGTCCGTGTCGCCCCGTCCCATAACCTTGCGTGTGGAGACGTCGGATGCCATGTGGATCGACAAATCAGGAGGCGATGGTGCTCGCAAGGGGCAGGTGGCTGCTCGCAGGCGCCATGACCGTGGTCTGCATGCTGCTCGTCGGCCCCAGCACACCGGGCGGTGCCCTCTTCGTGAGGTCACTCCCCGTCGATGCCGTCGGGGATGTCGTCCCGAACCGGGTCATGACGTGGAACATCTGCAACCCCTGCGAGGTGAGCAACGTCGACCGGGCGGCGGAGATCGCGACATACGCGCCCCAGGTCATCGGCCTGCAGGAAGCGTGCGTGCGTGACGTCGAGAGGATCCGGGATCATCTGGAGAGCCTTTACGGGCTGGTCTATCACGTCGAGTACGGGATGGTCCTTCAACACCGGGGCCGCTGCGGGGGAGTGCCGTGGAATCCGGGGGGCTTCGGCCAGGCGATCCTCTCGGCAGCACCGATGACGGACCGCGTCCACGTGGAATACCCCGACGGTGGTTCCGAAGACCGCGGGTACATGGCGGTCACCACCCTGGTGGGCGGTCAGCCCGTCCGGGTCTTCAACACGCACCTCGCCCAGCGACGTCAGGAAGCAGTCCGAGCGGACCAGGCCGGCGTACTCGCGGCTGAGGTCGCTCGGCACGATCGCGCGGTCGTGCTCGGCGACTTCAACGCCGTGCCGGACGCTCCCGAACTCGCCCCGATGTGGGCCCTGGCCGCGGACACGGACCCCCAGTGCCGCCCCTCGCCCGCCGGCTCCTGCGAGCCGACCACCGACTGGCAGAGCAAGTTCGACTACGTCTTCCTGCGAGGCATCACCCCGCTCGAACACCGCGTGCGACCCACTCAGTACTCGGACCACCACCTGCTGCACACCGACGTGGACCCGGCCTGAAGAGCCTCCACGTCGGTCTCCCTCGTCCCGGTGCCGAGCCCCGGCATGCGGCAAGTCCGCCGGCGTCGGTCCCGTCGGCGTGCTTCCGAGTGCAGTATGCCCGGGCATGATCCACCGGCCCTCCGGGCAGGGGAGACGTTGTTCAGTACCAGACACTTCAGGGGGGAGCCTCCGTGACCACAGGCGGACGAGACGCCACTGCTGCGCCGGAGGGAGCGGGCGACGACACTCCCTTGCGGCGGGCCATCGGTCCCAAACTGCTGATCCTCTTCGTGATCGGCGACATCCTCGGTACCGGCATCTACGCGACCACCGGTCAGGTCGCGGGCAAGGTCGGCGGGGCGCTGTGGCTGCCGTTCGTCATCGGGTTCGTCGTGGCGATCCTGACAGCGGCCTCGTACGTGGAACTCGTCGGCAAGTATCCGAAGGCGGCCGGGGCCGCGCTGTACACCCAGAAGGCGTTCCAGGTACCGTTCCTCACCTTCATCGTCGCCTTCATGGTCATGTGTTCGGGTCTGTCCTCGGCGAGCGCGGCGGCGCGCGCCTTCAGTGGCGACTACCTCGCCGAGTTCACGGACTTCTTCCCGCCCACTCTCATCGCGATCCTCTTCATCCTCGCCCTCGCGGCCCTCAATCTGCGCGGCGTGTCCGAGTCGGTGAAGACCAATGTGGTCCTCACCGTCGTCGAGCTGACCGGCCTGTTCGTCATCCTCGCCGTCGGTGCCTGGGCGGTCCTCACCGGAGACGGCGACCCCTCACGGCTCGGCGAGTTCCAGGCCGGGGGCACTGGCTACGCACTGATCACCAGCGTGCTGGGGGCGACGGCCCTCGGCTTCTTCGCCTTCGTGGGCTTCGAGGACTCCGTCAACATGGCGGAGGAGACCCAGGATCCGGTGCGTACGTTTCCGCGTGCCATCTTCATCGGCGTCGCCGTCACCGGGACCATCTACGTCCTGGTCGCCCTGGTCTCCTCGCTGCTCGTCGACTACCGCGTGCTGGAGGGCTCCAGCGGCCCGCTGCTGGAGGTCGTCAAGGCAGGCGGGCTGGACTTTCCGCCGAAGCTGTTCGCGCTGATCGCCCTGTTCGCGGTCACGAACTCGGCACTGATCAACATCATGATGGCCTCCCGGCTCTGCTACGGCATGGCGAACGAACGCATCCTGCCGCGCGCCCTGGGCCGCGTTCTTCCCCGGCGACGTACGCCGGTCGTCGGGATCGTCTTCGTCTCCGTGCTCGCCATCGGACTGGTCTCCACCGGGGAGATCGCGGGCCTCGGCGACACCACGGCCTTCCTGCTCCTGTGCGTCTTCGCCGTCGTCAACATCGCCGTACTGGTCCTGCGCCGCGACCGCGTCGAGCACAAGCACTTCCGTACGCCGACCGCTCTGCCGGTGCTGGGCGCGGTCACCTCCCTCATTCTGGCCAGTCCTCTGTCCGACCGGCCCGCGCACGTCTACATCCGGGCGGGCGTGCTGCTGGTCATCGGCATCGGGCTGTGGGTGCTGAACAGGGCGGTGATGAAGGCACGCGGCGAGGGGTGAGCCGCTACTCGGGGCAACCGGTGTCCGGGGCGCGCTGCTGCTGCGCGTCGAACAGGTCGCCCTTCATGTACAGGCAGGTGGGTGCGGAGCCCATGTCGTGGATATTGGCGATCCGCAGGATCGCGAGATTGCGCTCGTTGCCGATGCGTGACGCCCGAAAGTCGATCTTCCCGGTCGCCCCCTGGTAGGTGTTCTCCCGCAGCTCCTGGGCGATCGCCGCCCGGTGCGGCGCCGCTTCCTTCGTCTCTGTGTCCAACTGCTGGTGCAATGTGGAAGTGGCCTCGACGAGCAGTCCCGCCACGTCGTACGCCGTGCCGGTTCGTTCGGCCGGCCACGGCGTCTGCGGTGACTCCTTCTCGGGCAGCGCCTTCCCGAGTTCCGTGCGGAGTTTTCCGTAGCCCGCGCAGAACGCGTCCAAGGGCGTCCCGATTCCCATCAGGGGCGCGGGACGCCCCTCTTGTGAGCACGACGCACCCGCCAGCGTGACGAGGCTGCCCATCCCGACGTACGACATCGACCTGTTCGCCAGCGCACTCTGCTTACGATTCTCCCCCTGCGCGACGAACCGGGAGACCGCGTCGGCGGCGACGATGAGGGGCAGCTTCCGCTGACTGGTACAGCCGTTGGTCGCGGATCGGATGAAGTCCCCGAAGTCGTCCTCGCGCCCTATGTAGTAGACGATCTCATCGCTCCGGTCGACGCCGTCCGCACACAGGGAAGCGACCTCACCGGCTGATTCATCCCAAGTCGCCTCTGCCACAGGCACGTTCCGCTCGCCCAGCTCCGCATCAGCTGCCTCGGCCAGGGTGTCGATGTAACTGTCCGTCTTTTCAGGATGGTACAGAGTGACTTTCCGCGCCTCGAGCAGCTGCGCGTAGCCGGCGATCAGCTGAGCCTGCACCGTGTTGTCCGGGACCATCTGGAAGTACAGCGGCGATCTGTCACCCAGCCCCGAACCGGTCAGAGTGGTACCGATGGCCGGAACACCGGCGAGGCCGATCTCGGTGATCGCCTGCTCGGTCTCCCTGACCGTGCGGTCCAGCCCGACCACAGCGACCACCGAGGGATCCTTGTCGAACAGCGGTCGGAGCATGTCACGCGCCACCTCGGGCGCCTTGCGCATACCGTCTCCGCCGTTCGCCACGATGACACGCAGGAGCGGCTGCGTCTTGGACTTGACGTTCTGTGCCCGCTGGCGCAGGAGGAGCCCTTCGAGTTCCTCCGCGGCAGCGTGATCGGTGTCGGGCGCGGCCTCTCGGTGGGTCAGCCCTACGAAGTGCACGATGCTGAGATAGGGGCGGCCGGGCTGCTGGCGGTGCAGCTTCTTCGCCGCCTCGTTCTGCGCGAAGATGGCCTGCTGGGCCCAGCGCAGGCGCTGGTTGGTGCCGAAGATCTGCACGGCGTCGTCGCTGTAGCCGATGCACTGGCGGTCGTCCGGGCCGATCTCGACGGTCTTGACCGATACGCCGTCGTGGAAGCCGGAACGGAAGTAGACGCACTCGGCGGCCCACGAGTCGATGACGTTCCGGGTCACGGGAAGCAGCACCAGGACCATGGCGATCGTCAGCAGGGTTTCACCGATGCCCCGTCGGGCCAGCAAGGGAGGCGAGGGCGGACGGAAGCCCCCTGGTCTCACCCGGGCTTCCCGGCCGTCGGGCCGGCTCACTTGCGAGGGCGGCAGCGCGATCCACAGGTAACGGGCGTTCTCCACCAGGCGTTGCCGTTTGCTGGGCAGGTTGTCCAGCCACGCCGTCAGCGCGGCAGGGGCATCCTGGGGACTCCAGAGAGTGCCGGAGTCCCCTGCCTCGAGCGCGGCCGGGCGTTCGTCGGTTGCCGCGACGACGAGGAGGGGGTCGAGTTCTCCGGTCTCGTTGCGGACCTCGCTGATGAGCCGCAGCAGTTCCCAGCCGCCATTGCCTTCGGTGAGATTGTCGAGCAGGACGGTCGTGTAGGTCGTACGGCGCCATCCGGAGCGCTTGGGGAAGACGACCCAGCGTCGACGGCGGTACGCCCGGCGCAGATCTTCCAGGAACGCGTGCACCAGCAGCTTCTTGATCTGCTCGGGGCTCTCCGCTTCCCGGCCGCGTTCCGTGAGCCGCTCGGCGAACCCGCGGAAGCTGGTCGAGTGGCGGGGCACCATGAACGGCTGTCGCCGCATGAACCAGCGTGCCTCCCGCCCCAGGCCGGGGCTGCGCCGCCCCAGCCAGCGCAGCCCCATACGGCGGCCGACCTCCACGAGCAGATACAGGGTGGATCCGATGAGGCTGAAGGCCGAGGGGGCGGCGGCCGTGGAGGTGGTGAGAGCGCCGGGGTCCGACCGGTGCGCCCGGCCACTCCAATGGCGCAGCAGGTCGGCCAGTTGTTGCTCGTGGCGTCCCGGCGTGGGCGAAAGCCGCTGTCCGGTCAGCCAGTCGGCCAGCCGGTAGTAGTCGAAGCGGAAGGGACGCCCGGGGCCGAAGCGGTCGCCGGCGAGTTTGGTCCTCAGCTCGTCGAGCAGCGGAATCAGCGGGAGCGACCGGTCCTGGACATCCTGCCAGCGGTCCGTCACCGAGTCTTCCACCGAGTGGGCGTCGATATAGGCGTGGGGTACCGAGGACCGGTGGTCGGACGCCTCCAGCCGCTCATTGAGTGCGGAGAGGAAATCGTCCGTACCTCGGTCGCGCACGAGACACACCAGCGGTAGTGGCCGCTCGCCTCGAACTTCGTCGTCCGAGGTCCTGGCCAGAAACCGGGGCCGCTGAACCAACTCCCCGATTGTGGACAGCAGTTCGGACGCGCCGGTGAAAGGGGACCCCGTCTCTGGCATATCTGGCAGGCTACCCGCGTCCGTCACGTCCGATGCGCTATTTGCGCCAGAACGTGCAAGGTGCACGAGTGACGGTGGCCCTCCGGTTGCGGGAGGATTCCCGCGTGTCCGCCGACCCGGGAATACGGTGTCCCTCGCGGCCGGGTGGCGGACCATGTATCGCAAAGTGTGGCACCGCCCCGAGGACGCGCCGCGTCGAGGGCCGAGGGGGAGGAGAAACGGTGGACGGGCATCGATCGGAGGCGGCGGCCGCGCAGATGCGGGAGGCGGTGCGTGCGCTGCTCTCCGTGCTGGAGCCGGAGCAGGTGAGCGAGCTGCGAGCGGGGCCCGCCAGGCTGGACGCGCCCGAACTGCGGGAGTGGACCTATCTGCCGGGCCCGCGCCCCGGTCTGCCCACCGAGGGTCTCGGCGGCCGGCAGCGCGAGGCTGTCGATGCGCTGCTGGCCGCGGCGCACAGTGCACCGGGCGCGGCTTTGGCGCGCGGCGCGATCGAGGTGGAGCGGCACCGCCGCGCCATGGTCGGCGCCACGGGGGCCGACCGCTACTGGGTGCGGCTGCTGGGCGACCCGGACGGTGACGGTCCCTGGGGCTGGCGGATGAACGGCCACCACCTCGCCGTACACGTACTGATCACGGCGGCCGGGATCCGGGTGACGCCGCACTTCATCGGTGCGGAGCCGGCGCGCATCGCGGACGGCCCGCAGGCCGGGCGCCGGCTGCTGGGGCCGGAGGAGGATCTGGCCCGGGACCTGGTCACGGACCTGGACGTCGGCCGACGGGCGAGGGCGGTCTTCGCCGCCGCGCCGCCGGACGACATCCTGACCCGCGCCGACCCGTTCGCCGATCCGGACCTGCTGCCGGCCGGCCTGCCGTACGGCGCCATGACCCCCGGCCAGCAGCGGCTGCTCGAGCGCCTGGTGCGCCGCTACCTCGACCGCGCGCCCGCGGAGTACGCGCGGGAGTGCTGGTCCGACATGGTGGCGCGTGGACTGGACGCCCTCTCCTTCGCCTGGGCCGGTGGCCGCGCACCCGGGGACCGGCACTATTACTGCGTCCGAGCCCCGGACCTGCTCATCGAGTACGACAACACCCAGGACGACGGCAACCACGCCCACTCGGTCTGGCGGCACGTCCGCCACGACTGGGGCGCGGACCTGCTGCGCGCGCACTACAC
This sequence comes from Streptomyces sp. BB1-1-1, assembly GCF_031597775.1. Classification (NCBI taxonomy): domain Bacteria; kingdom Bacillati; phylum Actinomycetota; class Actinomycetes; order Kitasatosporales; family Streptomycetaceae; genus Streptomyces; species Streptomyces sp. BB1-1-1. The sequence goes on from NZ_CP134203.1 coordinate 8,158,096, forward strand.
GCAGCAGCACGGGTAACAGCACAGGTAACGGCACAGGTAAGGGGAGTACAGGTCATGGGAGCCCGTGCGGACCGGACCAGCACGACGGGCGTGTGTCAGTGCGGGGTGTCACGCTGAGTCCACACAGGACCTGCGAAAGGGTATCGCCGTGATCACCAACGACTTCGTCCCCGGCTCTCCCTGCTGGCTCGACCTCGGCACCCCCGACGTCCGCGGTGCCGCGGCCTTCTACGGCGCCGTGTTCGGCTGGGACTACGAGTCCATGGGAGAGGACATGGAAGGGGGCATGTTCCGCAAGGACGGCAAGGTCGTCGCCGGGCTCGGCAAGCTCACCGAGGAAGGCGCGCGCCCCGCCTGGATGATCTACTACTGCGTCAGTGACGCGGACGCCACGACCCAGACCGTGCGGAGCGCGGGCGGCACGGTGCGGGTGGCGCCGATGGATCTCGACGACTGGGGCCGGATGGCCCAGTACAGCGACCCTTCGGGCGGCCAGTTCGCCGTATGGCAGCCGGGGAAGGACAAGGGTGTCGAGCTGGTGGACCAGCCCGGCTCACTGTGCTGGACCGAGCTGTACACGAGCGACGCGGCGGCGGCCAAGGAGTTCTACGGCGGTGTCTTCGGCTGGCAGTTCGGTGACATGGCGCTGCCGGGCGGAGGGGGCACGTACTCTCTCATCACTCCGGCCGGCCTTGCCGAGGAGCGTATGCACGGCGGCCTCATGGAGGTCCGCGAACAGGATCTCGCCCTGGCGAACGGCCGACCGTACTGGCACCCGGTCTTCGCCGTCAGCGACTGCGACGCGGCGGTCGCCGCGGTCACGGAGAAGGGCGGCAGGGTGCAGATGGGCCCCGAGGACGCGGAGGGCGTCGGCCGGCTGGCCGTGTGCGTGGATCCGTCGAACGCGGACTTCGTGGTGCTCACCCCGACCCAAGGGTGACCGAAGCACTCGCCGAAGCACTCGCCGAAGCACTCGCCGAACCACTCGCCGGGCCGCTGCGCCGGCCCGGCGGTGGCTCACCCGCGTCCGACGCGTCCGGGGACGCGTGTTCGTGATCCCCTGCCCGTCGGAACGGCCGTTCCCGCACGTCCGAGAGGCCCACCCATGATCTTCATCACCGCCAGGTTCCGCGTCCGGCCCGAGCACGCCGACGCCTGGCCCGACATCACCCGCGCCTTCACCGAGGCGACCCGCGGCGAACCCGGGTGCCTGTGGTTCGACTGGTCCCGCAGCGTCGACGACCCGACCGAGTACGTGCTGCTCGAAGCGTTCCGCGACGAAGAGGCCGGTGCCGCCCACGTCGGTTCCGGCCACTTCGCCGAGGCCCGGAGGACGTTGCCGCCCCACCTGGTGGAGACGCCCCGGATCGTCAACGTCACGGTCCCGCAGGAGGACTGGTCCCTGCTCGGGGAGATGGCGGTCCCGGGAGAGGCGTGAGACGCGCGGCCCGGTTCGGCCTGGAAGGTCGTCAGCCCGTGGCGTCCGGTCGGGGACGCTCCGCCAGTTCCTTGATCCGCGACAGACGGGTCTCCCAGGAGCGGCCTATCCGGTCGAGTTCGTGGGCCAGCGCGCCGAGTCGGGCCCCGACGGCGACGTGCACGACCTCGCGCCCGCGCTGCTCGGACTCGACCAACCCGACCTCGCGCAGCACCTCCAGGTGCTTGCCGATCGCCTGCCGACTCACCGGCAGGACCCTGGCAAGCGCGGACGCCGACATGGGGCCCTCGCCGAGCCGGGTGAGGATCTCCCAGCGCGTCGCGTCGCCGAGCGCGGCACACACGTCGGGAAGGGCGGGGGCGGTCACGAGTGCCCCGTCGGGGCCGACGCGCTCTTCTCGACGAACGCCTTCGCGGCCGCCAGCTCGGTGAGCCAGCCCTTGTCGTTGCCCTCGCGCTCCTTCAGCCACGCCGCCGGATCGTCGGCGAGGCCGGAGAACCCGCTCTCCACCACGCGCAGGGTCACCCCGCCGCCGTCCCGCTCGTCGATCCAGAACTCGACCAGGGTCGAGGGTGTCGACTCGTCCCGGGACGGGGTTCCGATCCAGCGGAACGCCGCGTAGCGCGGCTTGTCCAGTTCCATCGTCCGGAAGCGGAACTCGCCCAGCGAGGGGTGGCGCACCACGGCCACGTCGCCCTCGTGGCTCAGGTGCTGCTCGTCCTCGACCGCGCCGTCATTGATGTACCAGCCGGGCCGTACTACCAGCTCCCATACCCGGTCGGCCGGGGCGTCGATGTCGATCTGCCGGGCGATCCGGTCGAGTTCGTCGAGCTCCGCGCCCTTGTGGGTGGTGTCGTTCATGGCTTTCTCCCTCGTTTCTCTCGCTGCAACTCAATGGTTGCACTTCTCGCCATCCAGTGCAACCGAAAGGTTGCACCTAACTCATCGGTGACGGAACCGGACCTGTCGGCACACGGTCCCGGGATCGTCGGCGGAGGTGCCTCAGCGGGAGGGTTCGATGCCCCAGGCGGCGGCTCTGGCGGCGGCGGCCGCGCGGTTGGGCAGGTCGAGCTTGGCGAGGATGTGCTCGATGTGGGTCCCCACGGTGCGCGGCGTGATGTGCAGCCGCTCGGCGATCTCACGGTTGGTGCGGCCGGTGGTGAGTTCGGCCAGCACCTGGAGTTCCCGTGGCGAGAGGCCGCCGGGTCGCCGAGCATCCGCGGCGACCCGGCGGGGAGGTGCGCACGCCGGGGAGCCGACGGCCGCGGCGAGCGCCTCGGTGAGCAGGGTGACCACGGCGCGCGCCGGGTCGGACGTGCGCCGTGGACGGCGGGTGCTGACGTTCAGCATCCCGACGTACCGGCCGTCGGCGGCGAACAGGCACTGGGCCACGCCGTCCTCGACGCCCAGGGGACGCAGCACCTCCTGGAAGCCGGGGGAGGCGGCCAGCAGCTGCCCGGGGACGTCACTGAGCCAGAGGCCGCCCCGGGCGGGGCTGCGGAGCACGGGGAACACGGGGTCGTGGTGGAGGCGGGTCTCGATGTAGGCCGTGGCGTCGTCCGGGTAGCTTCCCGCCAGGGTGGTGTGGCGTCGGCGCAGCGGATCCCACCGGGCCAGGGAGGCGTGGTCGTACGCCATCACCTCCGACAGCGCCGCGAGGACCGCGTCGACGCCGGTCTCGCCGCTCGTGGCGCTCCGGGCGGCCTCACGGACGTGGACGGCCGCGTCCAGGATGTCCGCCGTGCTCCGCTCCGCTGCCATCCGCCAAGGATGATCATGTGCCCGGGATACGTCAATCGCGAAGGGCGTCGTGCACGACCCGCCCTTCCACGACGGTGAGCACCACGGGCATCTCCGGGATGTCGTGGGGGTCGGCGTCGAGCAAGTCCCCGTCGAGTACGCAGAGGTCGGCGACCTTGCCCGGCTCCAGGGAGCCCTTCCAGTCGTCGGCGAAGTCCTGCCAGGCCGCGTCGATCGTGTACGTACGGATCGCCTCGGCCAGGCCGATGCGCTGGTCGGGGCCGCTGACCCGGCCGGTGGCCTTCGACTCGCGCAGCACCATGGTGGCGACGCCCTGGCGCCAGTCCGGGAACGTGACCGGGGCGTCGGAACCGCTCGCCACCCGCACGCCGGCGTCGATGGCGTCGCGGTAGGGCCATGCGTACGCGGCCCGTTCGGCGCCGACGAACTCCTCCTCCATGTCGGCGACGGTCCACTTGATGGTGGGGTTCATGTTGACGCCGAAGCCGTGCGCGGCCAGGACCTTCATGCTGTGGGCGGTGAGGAAGTCGCCGTGGATGACGTAGTGGCGGGCGTCGGGTCGCGGATACTCGGCCATGGCCGCGGCGAAGGCGTCCGCGACGGTGTCGCCTGCCCGGTCGCCGGTGGCATGGACGCCCAGCTGGTACCCGGCGGTGTGGGCATGCCGGACCATGGCGCCGATCTCGGCGGTCCGCTCGGTGTCGTTCTCGCCGCCGACGCACAGGGAGCCGCAGCCACCGCCGACGTACGGCTCGTTCATCCAGGCCGTCTTGTTGGGGACGATGCCGTCGGCGAAGACCTTGACCCCGTGGATGGCGAGGCGGCGCGGATCCGTGTCGCCGGACCCTCCGGATTCGCCGAGGGCGGTGAGGGTGCGGGCGAACTCCTCGGCCGTGCCCGCCATCCCGGTGGGCAGGAGCAGGACGCCTACGCGGGCGGTCAGTTCCCCTTCGGCCAGCAGTCGGCGGTAGACGTCGAGGGTCTGCGTGCCGAGCGCTCCCCGCATGATGCCGTCGCCGCCGGGACCGAGCCCGGGCTCGGTGTAACTGGTCACGCCGAGCCGGGCGAGCGTGGCGAGGGTCGACCTGATCGCGTCGGTCCGCTCCTGCCGGCTGAGCGGCGGCAGCGCGTTCTGGATGAGGGCCTGGGCGCCCTCGTGGAGCAGGCCGGTCGGCTCCCCGGCGTCGTCCACGACGACGGCCCCGCCGGGCGGTGCCAGGGTGTGCCGGTCGACGCCGATGAGCTCCAGCGCCTTGGAGTTGACCCAGGTGGCGTGCCCGGAGAAGGAGTACAGGACGACGGGGTGGTCCGGGCTCACGTCGTCCAGGTCGTGCCGCGAGGGCAGCCGCGACGGATCGGTGACGCACTCCTGGAGGTAACCGGTGTCCCAGCCGTGCCCCGTGATCCACTGCCCGCCCGGGGCTCGCCCGACGGCCACCCGCACCGCCTCGGCCACGTCCGCGAGGGAGGACACGGTGGGGTGGCCGAGGTCGACGGAGAGCGGTGGCGTCGCCATGCCGAACGCGCAGCCGTGCAGATGGGAGTCGTTGATACCCGGCAGCAGCGTTGCCCCGCGCAGGTCGATCACCCGGGTGCCGGGCCCGACGAGCGGCGCGACGTCGTCCCGCCCACCGACGGCGCTGATAATTCCGCCGGTCACGGCCAGGGCCGAGGTGACGGAGAACTCGGCGTCGACCGTGACCACCCGTCCGCCGAGAAACACCAGATCCGCATACGTGTCCATGGAAGGTCCTCTTCGAAAGCCGGGCGCACGACGGCCACCCGCGAACGATCTCCCGAGGACTATGACGACACCCCCGCCTCCCGCACATCGGTCATTCCACCGATGTGCACCAGGCCTTCTCAGTCGTCGATGAGGGCGTCCACGACCGCGCCGGCCACCCGGGCGGCCCGCTCCGGTGTCCAATAGGCGGGCTCCTCCATGGTGGAGACGTAGTAGCCGCGAGTCAGCAGTGACAGGACGTCGGCGGCGAGGCCGGCGTCCGGAACGCCTGCGGCCGCCGACGCTTCGAGGAGCTCCTGGCGCGTTTCACGTGGTTCCTGGCGGTCGACCTCGGCGGGGTCGTTGTGCGCCGACGAGAGCATCTCGACCCAGAGTGTCCGCAACAGCAGGTCCTCGGGTTCGGTGCTGAGGTGCCACTCCACCGTCGCCCGCAGCCGATCCACGCCGACCAGATCGCCCAGGCGGGCTTCCAGGTCGGTCCGCCACCGGGACTCGGCCGCACGGACGGCGTTGGTGATCAGAGCTGTCCGTGTCGGCACATAGTTGGTGACCATCGCCGTGGAGCCGCCGAGCTCCTTGGCGACGGCACGGATGGTGACCGCGCTCGCCCCTTCACGGGCGGCAACAGCGAGGGTCGCCTGGGCGATTGCCTTGCGGCGCTGGACTTCGTCGACGTCGATCGGCATGGCAGCAACCTAGCTCAGAGGGGGGTTGACGCTGAACAAGCGAAATGCAACTCTGTTATATCACGCTGTTTTTTCACCTTGCTTCCGTGGAGGCCTCATGAGCCTTGCCATCAAGCGCGTCACCCCGGAGCCCGTCCCGTCGCACGCGCAGCAGCACATGGTGCGCATGCGTGACGGTGTGCTCCTGGCCACCGATGTGTACGGCGCCGATCCGGAGAGTCCGGCACCGAGCGTGCTGGTCCGTCTGCCGTACGACAAGAACAGCCGATACGTCTTCTTCGACCGGATCGCGGAACGCTTCACGGCACGTGGCTACGTCATGGTGGTCCAGGACGTCCGCGGCAAGTTCCGCTCGCAGGGGCAGACGCTCGGCTGGACCGGAGAAGTGGACGACGGGTACGACACCCTCGAATGGATCGCCCGCCAGCCGTGGTCCGACGGGACCGTCGGGATGTTCGGCGACTCCTACTACGGATTCACCCAGTGGTCGGCGGTCTCCAGTCAGCATCCCGCTCTCCGCGCGATCGTCCCCCGGGTCACCTGCACCAACAACGGCCCCGGTATCGCCAGTTACGACACCGGTTCCGGCCCACAGCCCCTGTGGTTGGAAGGAGCCACCTACCAGGCGCAGGTCTGGACGGACGACGACACCTATGAGTTCGACGTCGATCTCACGAGGCGTCCGCTCGTCGCCGCGTACGACGAGGCGTTCGCCGCGATCGGCAAGCGCTCGGCCGGCTTCGACCTCGTCGTCGGCGGCATCCCCCTCGCCCCGTACAACGGGCCTCATCCCTATGAGGCGCGACCGGTGCCCGTCCTGCACTGCGTGGGCTGGTTCGACAACCTCGGCATCGCCCACATGCGGGACTACACCGAACTGGCCCGGCGTCCCGGATGGGCGGCAGTGCAGTACCTGATCGCCGACACCATCGACCACGAGAACTACTTCCTGGAGAACGCCCCGGTGTCGCCCGAAGCCGACCACCTCGTCGACGACGCCGCCCTGGAGCGCATGCTCGACTCCTACACGGGTCCCGCCGTCGAGTTCTTCGACGTCTTCCTCAAGGGCACCGCCCGGCCCGAGTCGTTGCCCCGCGTGCGCTGGAAGCTCGGCCACGAGGGCTGGCACACCGCCTCCACCTGGCCGCTGCCCGAAGCCACGGTCACCGAGCTGCACTTGACGGACCCGGCCGCGGCGGCCGGCACGGTCCCCGGGGGGAAGCTCGCCCCGGACGCGGCCGACGGACCGGAATCGGCGCAGTGGCGCTACGACCCGGACGATCTCGTGCCGTCGGCCGCGGCAGACACCTTCATGCAGCTGCGCGACCACGTCGACGAGCGCCGCACCCTCGACCGGGACGACGTCCTCGTGTTCACGAGCACCGCCTCCGGCACACCACTCGACCTGGCCGGCCCCGTGCACGCGGTGCTGCATGTGGAGAGCACGGCACCGACGTTCGACGTGTTCGTGCGCCTCCTCGATCTCGCACCGGACGGCACGGCGCGCCTGATCGTGCGCGGCTGTGCGCAGGCCGACGGCCCCAGGGAGGTGGAGATCGCCCTGGGCCACACCGGCTACCGGGTACGCCCGGGTCACCGACTCGCACTGATGATCGCCGGCAGCGACTTCCCGAACCACCTGCCCAACTCAGGCTCACGGGAAAGCCCGTGGCTCACGACCGCTCCCAAGGCGAGCCTGCAGACGCTCCGGACCGGACCCGCCCACCCCTCCCGGCTGCGCCTGACCGTCCTGCCCGCGAGCGGCGACGGAGGTGACCCCAGTTGAACCTCCGTTTCCTCGCCACCCGGCTCGGCATGCTCGTCGTGACCGTGCTCGTCTCCAGCCTGGCGATCTACGGCGCCATGTTCCTCACACCCGGAGACCCGGCCACCCTGCTCGTCGGCGGCAGCCGCGACCCGGACCCCGCGGTCCTGGCGGGGATCCGCCAGGAATACCACCTGGACGATCCGTTCATCCAGGGGTACTGGCAGTGGCTGAGCGGCTGCCTGCACGGTGACTTCGGCCAGTCCCTGGTCTACCGCGACTCCGTCGCCGACCTCATCGGCGCGCGGGCCGGCGACACCCTCGCCCTCGTCGGGTATGCCTCCGTCCTCGTCCTCACCGTCGGCACCGCCATCGGCACCCTCGCCGCGCTGCGCGGCGGCCGCACGGAAACGCTCACCACGGCCCTCACCGCGGGCGCGATGGCGGTGCCGACCTTCGTCATGTCGGTCCTGCTCATCTGGCTTTTCGCCGTCCAGCTCCCGTGGTTCCCGGTCTACGGCTCCGGCGAGGGCCTGACCGGCACCCTCTCCAACCTGACGCTGCCCGCCTTCGCGCTGGCGATGACCTGGATCGGTTACGTCGCCCAGGTGACCCGTACCGCGGTCCGCGCGGAGACGCGCTCGGAGCACGTGGAGACCGCACGCAGCCGCGGCGTACCCGAATGGACGGTGATCAGACGGCACGTGCTGCACAACGCGTCGGCCCCCGTCTTCGCGGTGTCCGGCGTCGGCATCGCCGGCCTCATCGCCACCGCCGCCGTCGCCGAGCAGGCCTTCGGCACAGGCGGACTCGGAGCTCTCATGATCGAGGCGGCCTCCAAGCAGGACATGGCCGTCGTCCAGGCCGTGTCACTGATCTTCGTGGTCGTGTTCGTCGTCATCAACACCACCGTCGACCTGGTCAGCGCCGCACTCGACCCCCGAGCCGCACAGAAGGGGGCCCGATGACCTCCGCCCTGTTCACCCGGACCACCCCCGAGCCGCGGACCGGACGCCCCCGGGACCGCCTGATGCTCGGTGCCGGATGTGTCGTCGCCCTGTTCGTCCTGCTGGCCGTGTTGGGGCCACTGATCGCTCCGCACGATCCGAACGCCGTCGACCCGCTGAATGTCAACGCCGGTCCCTCCGCGGCCCATCTGTTCGGCACGGACGACACCGGACGCGACATCCTGTCCCGGCTGATCGCCGGTACCCGGGCCAGCCTGGCCGCCCCCGCCGTGGTGATAGCCGTCTCCACGACACTCGGCACCCTCCTCGCGCTGGCCGCCGCCTGGTTCGGCGGCTGGATCGACCGATTCATCTCGGGCGCTCTGGACGTCGTGTTCGGCTTCCCGGGCCTGATCATGGCCGTCCTCGTGGCGGCCGTCTTCGGAGCGGGACTCACCGCGCCGCTCGTGGCCCTGTCGATCGCCTACCTGCCCCTGATCACCCGCGTGGTCCGGTCGGCCGCGATGAAGGAACGCAACCTGCCGTACGTGTCGGCACTGCGGCTCCTCGGCGCCCCCACCACCCGCATCTGGCTGCGGCACCTGTTGCCCAACCTGCTGCCGCTCGTCCTCGTCCAGGCCACCATCGGCTTCGGGTACGCCCTGCTCGACGTCGCCGCGATCTCCTTCCTCGGCCTCGGCAGCCAGCCCCCGGACCCGGAGTGGGGACTGATGGTGGCCAACGGATCCCCCTCGATCCTCGCCGGTCATCCACAGCAGTCGCTGTACGCGGGCCTCGCCATCCTGGTCGTCGTCGTCGCGTTCAACCTGCTGGGGACCGGGCTGTCCCGACGCCTGCTCGGAGAGAACGCATGAGCTCACCACCGCTGCTCCAGATCAACGCGCTCAGAATCGACCTGCCCCTCGACGGGGCCGTGCGCACCGTCGTCCACCGCGCCGACGTGAGCATCCCCGAGGGCACGGCCGTCGCCCTCGTGGGCGAGTCGGGATCGGGCAAGTCCCTGACGGCACGCTCCGTACTGGGACTGCTGCCGAAGGGCGCGCGCGTCCACGGAGACCTGCTGTTCGCGGGGGAGTCCGTACCGGCCATGAGGCCGGAGCGCCTGCGCGCGTTCCGTGCCGCCGATGTCGCCATGGTGTTCCAGGACCCGAGAGCCCACATCAACCCGGCCCGCAGCGTCGGCGACTTCCTGATCGAGGGGCTGACCACCGCACGCGGTGTTCCGGTCGCCGCCGCGACCACGAAAGTCGTGGGAATCCTGCGGGAGGTCGGCATCGCCGACGCCGAGCGGCGGATGCGGCAACGGCCCCACGAGCTGTCGGGCGGCCTGCTCCAACGCGTCATGATCGCCGCCGCGCTCGCCGCCGAACCGCGGCTGCTGCTCGCCGACGAGCCGACCACCGCGCTCGACGTCACGACACAGGAAGAGGTGATGGCCATCATCGGAGAGACCCGCGAAGCCCGCGGGCTCGCCATGCTGTTCATCACCCACGACCTCGAACTGGCGGCCGCCGTGTGCGACAGGGTCGCGGTGATGTACGCGGGCACGACGGTGGAGGAACTGCCCGCCGGCCGGTTGCGAGGCGGCGCCGCACACCCGTACACGAGCGCCCTCCTCGCCTCCCGTCCCTCGGTCGACGCCGCCGACGCGGAGCTGCGTGCCATCTCCGGCAGGCCCCTGTCCGGTTTCGAAGTGCCCCGCGGGTGTGCCTTCAGCGCCCGGTGTCCCCGCGTGCGGGAGCTGTGCCGCAGCGACCGACCGCTACCGCGTTCCGCCGGTGACGGCACGGCGGCCTGCCACTTCCCCCACACGTTCTCGCCCGAGGAGGCAGGCAGACATGCTTGAAGTGCGCAACCTGCGCAAGGTGTTCGGCGACTTCGTCGCGGTGGACGACGTGACCTTCTCGCTCCCGGAGCGCGGCTCCCTGGCGGTCGTCGGCGAGTCGGGCTCCGGCAAGACGACCACCGCCCGCATGATCGCCGGGCTCGAGACGCCCAGCGGCGGACACGTCGTCGTCGCGGGCGACGAGCGGCGGCCGGGACGGACGCGATCGCGCGGGAGACGCGCCGGCGGCCGGCGGATCCAGATGGTCTTCCAGGACCCCTACTCGTCCCTCGACCGGCGCCAGCGTGTGCGCGACGCCGTCGCCGAGGCGGTCCTGCTGCACCGGCGCCCGCCCTCGGACCAGCTCCGGGACCGGGTGGAGGAGCTGCTCGACATGGTGGGCCTGGACGACCGGCAGGCGGGTTCCCTGCCCAAGGCGCTGTCGGGCGGACAGCGTCAGCGCGTCGCCATCGCACGCGCACTGGCGGCCGAGCCGCGGGTGCTGATCCTGGACGAGGCGATCGCGGCCCTGGACGTTTCCATCCAGGCGCAGATCCTGGCCCTGCTCGCGCGGATCCGCGCGGACACCGGGACCGCCCTGCTGTTCATCACGCATGACCTCGCGGCAGTCCGGCACATCAGTGACGACGTGCTGGTGATGCGGGCGGGAAGGGCCGTCGAACACGGTCCGGTCGCAACCGTCCTGGGCAGTCCGCAGGATCCGTACACCCAGCGCCTGATCGAGTCCATTCCCAAGCCGGGCTGGAGACCGCGGAGAAGGGCGGGCACGGCTGCCGCCTGACGGGGGCACGCGGAGCATGCCCCAATGCGAGAAGACGTGACGAGAAGACGTTTGCCCCGCCCCGGACGGGGCGGGGCAAACGTCCTCTTCCCGCATGGAGGCCAGGCAGTCAGGAGGAGAGTCCGCCGGCGAACGACGGCCGGGCCCGCGTCGCCCGGGCCTCGATCGCCGTGGCGACGTGCAGCAGCAGGTCCTCCTGGAAGCGTCCGCCGATCAGCTGCACGCCGGACGGGAGCCCGTCCCTGACGCCGGTCGGGACGGACATCGCCGGGAAGCCGAGTACCGGGACCGCCTGCATCGGCCACTGCGCGGCCAGCAGCTCGCTCAGCCGGGCGTCGCCGGCGAGATCCGCGTCCTGCTCGAAGGGCGGCTCGGCGCAGACCGGCGTGAGCAGTATGCGGTCGTCGCCCAGCAACCGCTGAAGGCGGCTGATGAGGGTGCCGCGACGGGCGTAGCCCCTGATGTACTCGGTGAGGCTGGGCTGTTCGCCCCAGATCTCCGCGGCCGCCGCGAAGGAGGAAACGAGCGAGACGCGTACGGCATCGTCACCGAACAGCTCGATCTCGGACATCATCGTCCGCAGTTCCTGGTAGAGCAGCAGCGACCACAGCCGGGCGGCCTCGCCGAGCAGCGGCAGTTCGATCTCCTCCACCTCGTGGCCGGCCTCGCCGAGCCAGCGGGCCGCGTCGTCGATGGCGGCGTTCACGGTGGGGTGCGGTCTGGCCAGTCCCGCGTCGCGGACGATCGCGACCTTGACCGGGCCGGGCCTGCCCAGGGGCGGGCGGGCCGGCAGTCCCACGGGGTCGTTGAGGTCCGGGGTCACCATGGCGTGCAGACCGCGGCGGACGTCGTCGACGGTCCAGCCGAGCGGCCCGTGCACCGCCATCGTCTGGAAGGACATCGGGCTGTCGAACTCCTGTGCGCCGTGCGGCTCCACACCGGAGACCAGTCCCACGGTGGGACGCAGGCCGACGGCGCCGCAGCAGTAGGCGGGGAAGCGGACGGAACCACCGATGTCGTTGCCCTGCGCGATCGGCGTCATCCCGGCGGCCACCGAGGCGGCGGCCCCTCCGGAGGAGCCGCCCGGGGTGTGGCCGGAGTGCCACGGGTTGAGTGTCCTGCCGTGCAGGTCGTTGGCCGTGAACCAGCGCACGGCGAAGGCCGGGCTGTTGCTGCGGCCGAGCAGGGTCGCCCCGGCGTCGCGCAGACCGGCGACGCACACGGCGTCGTCCTGGGCGACGGCACCGGCCCAGGCCGCGACGCCGTGCGAGCTGGCGTATCCGCGCAGCGAGGTGTTGATCTTGGTGGAGACCGGGACACCGAGCAGCGGGGGCAGCTCACCGCCCGCGGCGACCGCCGTGTCGGCGGCGGCGGCCTGGACCAGCGCATCCTCGGGACGGATGTCCACCAGGGCGTTGAGCGGCGGGTTGGTCTCGTCGATACGCGCGAGGAAGGCCTTGGCGACCTCGGTCGCGGAGAAGTCCTTCGCACGGATTCCGGCGGCCAGTTCGGCAGCCGAACGGTCCCACAGCGGCTTGCCGCCCGGAGTGTCGGTCATCGTTGTCTCCTGTGATGAGGGTATGCGGGTCACCTGCCGGTGCCGCCGAGGTGGGCGGCCCACGGCATGCCCATGTAGGCGAACGACGTGGGTGCGCCGCTGAGGCGCTTGTTCATGAACATCCGTTCGTGTGTGGTGGCCAGGTAGACCACCGGGGTGGTGGGGGTGAAGAGGGCCTGGGCCTCGGTGTACGCCTTGGCCGTCGCCGCCGGGTCGGCGGAGGCACGTGCCTGGTCGAGGAGCCGGGTGACATCGGGGTTGTCGTAGTTCGTCCAGTTGAAGAGGCCGCGGGGGGTGACGCTCTCGGCCACGTAGGACGCCGGGTCCGGCATGGTGACGTATCCGAAGGTCAGGACGAGGTCGAGGCCCTCGCGGACCGAGGGGTCGTAGAAGAGGGAGGACATCTCGGTGGGCTGGAGCTGCTTGATCTCGATGTCGACGCCGATCTTCTTGGCCGCGGCCTGGATGAACGTCAGTGCCTGCAGACCACGCTGGTCACCGGCGGGGATGGCGGCCACCAGGGGCCGGGAGACCGGACCGGCCTGTTCCAGCAGCTGCTTCGCCCGCTCCACGTCCGGCTTCGGTGCGGCGGGCAGCTTCTCGTAGGCGGCGTCGTACCGGGCGGCCGCCTCGTCACCGCTCCAGGTGAGCGGCGGGACGAGTGACTTCAGGGTGGTGGCGTCACCGCCGAAGACGTGTCTGATCAGTGCCTCGCGGTCGATGACGTGCGACAGGGCGTCCAGAAGCGCGCGGTCGGCGGCGGGCGACTGATCGCCGGCGGGTATCAGCAGCACGTTCTGGGTGGACGGACCGAGATGGACGGCGCCGCTGCCGGCCTTGGCGAGCGCGGTGGCGCTGCTGGGCGGCAGTTCGTAGGTGCCGTCCACCTCACCGGAGAGAAGCGCGCTGGTGAGCGTGTTGCTGTTGGTGATGAACTTGAAGGTGACCTGGGCCGCCTTGGGCTTGAGCCCGGTGTCCCAGTAGGCGTCGTTGCGTTCGAGTGTGATGCTGTCGCCGGACTTCCATGCACCCAGCTCGAACGGTCCCGTGCACATCAGGCCGCCCTTGGCGCTGCCGTAGGCGGAACCCGCCTTCTCGGTGTACGCCTTCTTGTTCACCGCGCCGAACGAGGTCGACAGTGCCTTCGGCAGGGTCTGGTCGTGGGTCTTGGTGCGCAGGGTCACCTGATGCGGGCCGGTGGCCCTGATGGACGTCACGGCGGCGAGGTAGTTCCCGTAGAGGGCCTGCGTCCTCGGGTCCCGCTGCCGCTCCAGACTGTGGATCACGTCCTGGGGCGTCATGGGGGAGCCGTCCCAGAACCTCACGTCGGAGCGCAGGTCGAGCACCAGGGTGCGGTCGTCGGTCCAGGTGACCTTCCGGGCGAGTCCGGGGCTCAGTGAGAAGTCGGCGTTCATCCGCGTCAGCGTGTCGCAGAGGTTCGCCCCGACCGTCTGGGGTGAGTAGTCGCCCACCTTCGCGGGGTCCAGGGTCGTGGGCTCGCCGTAGGGAAGCGCCCAGGTCACGCGGTCGACCTCGGAGGTTCCGGGCTCGGTGGTGGTGGTGAGCCGGTCGGCGCTCCCGGGGGTCTCGCCGGCTTCGTTCGAGGAGTTGGTGCATGCCGTCGAGGCCAGCAGCCCCACGCCCACGAGCCCCGTCAGCACTCGATTCTTCGCAGCCATGGCGATGCTCCTTGCCGAGAGGAGTGAGAAAGCAAAGGGAAGGGGGAGGCCCGCGACGGGGAGGTGAGACTGCCGACGGGCCGTCGTAAACGAACGTCATATAACGCTGTTGCGTAACACGCTTGCATCTGGTGAGCTAACGAGTCAAGAGCGCTGCACGACGATCACGCGTGCTGAACGAGCACGTCATCCCGCCTGGAGAATCGGAGAAGTGCCATGTCCTTCACTCCCGCCCTCGTCTTCGCCTTCGAGATACGTGCCGAGGTGACCGGCACGCTGCACATCGGCCACGGTGACGGGGAGGTCGCCGAGTTCACGCCCATCGTCGGAGGCAGCGTGGACGGACCTCGCCTGCGCGGGAAGGTGCTGCCCGGTGGCGGCGACTGGAGCAGCACGCGGGGGGAGGTCTGCGAGCTGGAGGCGCGCTATCTGCTCCAGGCCGACGACGGTGCCGTGATCGACATCGTCAACCGTGGCTACTACCGGCCGAAGGCCGACAGCCCGGACCAGTTCGACGGGGACCTGCAGGTCACGGAGGCCGGCCACTACTACCGGACGTCACCGGTCTTCCGTACGGACGCACCCGCTCACCGCTGGCTCGCCGAGACGGTCTTCGTCGGTCTCGCCCGCCCGGAGGGCGAGGACGTCGTCGCCATCCGCATGTACGCGCTCGGGTAGCGGTCGTGTCGCCGGTGACCGGCGTGTCCGCACCGGTCACCGGCGGCGTCCGCCATGCACGCGGTTCAGGAAAGTGACCGCCACGCGTGGTTCAGCGCGTCCCGGAACAGGTCGACCTGCTCGGCGTCCAGGCCGGCGACCATGCGGTCCTCGAGTCCGCGAGCCGGCTCGGCGTACTCGGCCAGGAGCCGGCGTCCCGCGTCGGCGAGCAGGATCAGGCGCTCGCGGCGGTTGTCGGGGTTGGGTTCGCGGCGGATCAGGCCGCGGTTCTCCAGTGCGCGGACCATGTCGGCCATGGTCTGGGCGGTGACGAAGGAGTCGCGGGCGAGTTGCGCGGCGGAGATGCCGTCGTGCCGCTCCAGCACGGTGAGGGCCGTGTACTGCAACGCCGTGACACCCGCCGGCTTGAGCAGCTCGTCCAGGCGGGCGCGCACCGCCAACTCCGTTCTCTTGACCAGGTAGAGCAGCGAGGCGCTCACGTCGGTCCTCCTGTGGTGATGGGCCGGGCGGGGCCCTCCGGGTGGCTCCTGCGACGGACACCGCCGGTGCGGCGGTACGTCTCACCCTAGGGCATTGACAGGAATCCTGTTGATTACCAGACTGAAGGCTGTTGTTCATCAGGATTCCTGTCGATCCCGGCCTGTGCCGGGCGCACAACTCCTCCCCTCCACACGAGAGGCACCCTCCATGGATCTGCACGGGAAAGTCGCCGTCGTCACGGGCAGCGGACGCGGTCTCGGGCTCGGGTACGCCCGGGCCCTCGCCGCGGCGGGAGCCGCTGTCGTCGTCAACGATGTCGACCAGGACGCGGTCGACGCCGCCGTCGCCACCGTCACGTCGGACGGGGGCAAGGCGGCCGGTGTCGTGGCGGCCGTGGGCGACAGCGAGGCGGCCCAGCAACTGGTGGACGCGGCGGTGCGGGAATTCGGGCGCCTGGACGTGCTGGTCACCAATGCCGGCATCCTGCGTGACCGCGTGTTGTGGAAGATGACCGACGACGACTTCGACGCCGTCGTCCGCGTCCACCTGCGCGGCACCTTCACCTGCGCCCGCGCGGCCGCCACCCGCATGCGGGAGCAGGGCACCGGTGGCCGCCTCGTCCTGATCTCCTCGCCGGCCGGACAGCGCGGCAACTTCGGTCAGACCAACTACGCCGCCGCCAAGGCGGGCATCGTGGCGATGGCGCGCACCTGGGCGATGGAGCTGGCCAGGGCCGAGATCACGGTCAACGCCGTCGTGCCCGTCGCGGCCACCGAGATGACCAAGACCGTCCCGGCGTTCGGGCCGGTCATCGAGGAGGCCGAGCGCACCGGCGATCCGCTGCCGGACTGGCTGCGCAGGGACGAGGGCCTCGGCACGGTCGAGGACGTCGCCTCGCTGATCACCTTCCTGGCCTCGGACGCCTCCAAGGACGTCACCGGGCAGGCCATCGGCATCGGCGGCGACCGGCTGGCGCTGTGGGCGCACCCCAAGGAGAAGGCGGTCGCCTTCGCCGACGGAGGCTGGAGCGCCGACGCCATCGCCGAGGAGTGGACCGGCGGTGTCGGCGCCGAGCCGGAGACGTACGGCATTCCGGCTCCGCAGGCGCCGGGGGCCTGAGATGGGCGACCTCACCCTTGATCCCGACCGGCTGACCGCCATCGACGTGCACACCCACGCCGAGGTGTCCAAGGACGGCCACGGGGCGCTCAGCCCCGAACTCCTCGGTGCCTCGGAGGAGTACTTCAAGGCGCACGGTCACCGGCAGCCGACGATCGACGAGATGGCCGCCCACTACCGCGAACGCCGCATGGCCGCCGTGGTGTTCACCGTGGACGCCGAACACGCCACCGGGCACCCGAGGATCTCCAACCAGGAGATCGCCGAGAGCTGCACCGCCCACGCCGACGTGCTCATCCCGTTCGCCAGTATCGACCCGCACAAGGGCCGGGCCGGAGTCAGGGAGGCCCGGCGCCTGGTGGAGGAGCACGGCGTACGGGGTTTCAAGTTCCACCCCAGCATCCAGGCCTTCTCACCCGACGACCCGATGGCCTACCCGTTGTACGAGGCCATCGAGGAACTCGGCGTGCCCGCCCTGTTCCACACCGGCCAGACCGGCATCGGCGCCGGCGTCCCGGGCGGGGGCGGGATACGGCTGAAGTACTCCAACCCCATGCTTGTCGACGACGTCGCCGTGGACTTCCCGCAGTTGCGCATCATCCTGGCGCACCCGTCGTTCCCCTGGCAGGACGAGGCCCTCGCCGTGGCCACGCACAAGCCGCACGTCTACATCGACCTGTCCGGCTGGTCGCCGAAGTACTTCCCGCCGCAGTTGGTGCGCTACGCCAACAGCCTGCTCCAGGACAAGGTCCTCTTCGGCTCCGACTACCCGGTCATCACCCCCGACCGGTGGCTGGCGGACTTCGAGAAGCTCGACATCAAGCCCGAGGTCCGGCCGAAGATCCTCAAGGAGAACGCCGCCCGTCTGCTCGGTCTGACCAAGGACTGAAGGAGTCGCCGTGTTGAACCAAGGCATCGGCTCGTGGCCGGCCCGCCGGGCCCGCAAGACACCCGACCGGACCGCCCTCGTCCACGAGGACCGCACCTGGACCTACCGCGAGCTGCACCAGCGCGTCCTGCGCCTCGCCCACGCCCTGCGCGCACTGGGCGTGGCACGCGGCCACCGGATCGCCTACCTGGGACCGAACCACCCCGCCTTCCTGGAGACGCTGTTCGCGGCCGGTGCACTCGGTGCGGTCTTCGTCCCGCTCAACATCCGGCTGGCCGCCCCGGAACTGGCGTACGGCCTGTCCGACTCGGGCAGCACCGTCCTCGTCCACGCGCCGGAGCAGGCCGACGCCGCCCGCGCCGCCGCCGACCGGGCCGGCGTAGGTCACCGCGTCGCGCTCGACGGGCCCGGCGACGGCGCCCTCGGCTACGAGGAACTGCTCACGGCCGGCGGGACCGACCCCCTGGACGAGACCGTGGCCCCCGAGGACCCCTGCATGATCATGTACACCTCCGGAACCACCGGCCGGCCCAAGGGAGCGGTCCTCTCCCACGCCAACATCACCTGGAACAGCGTCAATGTCCTCGTCGACACGGACCTCGCCGCGGACGAGGTGACCCTGGTCGTCGCGCCCCTGTTCCACACCGCGGGCCTCAACATGACGTGCCTGCCCACCCTCCTCAAGGGCGGCAGGGTGGTGCTGCTCGGCGCGTTCGACGCCGAGCGGGTACTGGAGACCATCGAGGACCGGCACGTCACCCACATGTTCGCCGTCCCCACGATGTACGACGCGATGGCCGCCCTGCCCCGCTGGGCGACGACGGACCTGTCCAGCCTGCGCACCGTCAGCTGCGGCGGCGCACCGGTCCCCACCCGCACCATCGACACGTACCTCGCCCGCGGACTGGCCTTCAGCCAGGGCTATGGCATGACCGAGGCGTCCCCCGGAGTCCTCTTCCTGGACAAGGCGCAGGCCGCGGCCAAGGCGGGCTCCGCCGGAGTCCCGCACTTCTTCACCGACACCCGCGTGGTGCTGCCCGACGGACGCGACGCCGAACCCGGACACCGCGGCGAGATCCTCGTCCACGGCCCCAACGTCATGACCGGCTACTGGGGCCGAGCCGCCGACACCGAGGCCGCCTTGACCGACGGCCACTGGCTGCGCACCGGCGACGTCGCCCGCATCGACGCCGACGGGTTCGCCTACATCGTCGACCGGGTCAAGGACATGTTCGTCTCGGGCGGGGAGAACGTGTACCCGGCCGAGGTCGAGGACGTGCTCCTCACCCACCCGGCCGTCAGCGAATGCGCGGTCATCGGCATACCCGACCGGACCTGGGGCGAAGTGGGCCGCGCCGTCGTCGTCCTGAAGCCCGGAGCCGTCGCCGACGAGCCGGACATCCTCGGCCACCTGCGGGGCAGGCTCGCCAAGTACAAGATCCCCAAGTCCGTGGTCGTCACGGACACCCTGCCTCGCACGGCCTCCGGGAAGATCATCAAGCCCGTCGTGCGCGACCGCTACGCGAGCGCCCCCACCGACCATCGCCCCCACCCGTAGGGCGCGCCCCTCCGGCCCGCCTCACCCGTGCCCGCCCCACCGAGAGGAACCCCCGTGCCCACCACCGCGAACGGCCTCGACGCGCTCAAGTCCCTCAGCGGAGCCGACCTCGGCCGCACCGAATGGCGAGAGATCACCCAGGAACGGGTCGACACCTTCGCCGACGCCACCGACGACCACCAGTGGATCCACACCGACCCGGAGATGGCCGAGAAGGGTCCCTTCGGCGGCCCCATCGCCCACGGCTATCTCACCCTCTCCCTCATCATCCCGCTCTTCGGTGAGCTGCTGGACATCACCGGCGTGTCCATGAGCGTCAACTACGGCCTGGACAAGGTCCGTTTCCCCAGCCCCGTCCCCGTCGGGGCGAGGATCCGCCTGCACGGCGCCGTCGGCAGCGTGCAGGAGGTCAAGGGCAACGGTGTCCAGATGCCGCTGACGTTCACCGTGGAGACGGAAGGGAGCGACAAGCCCGCCTGCGTGGCCCAGGCCGTGTACCGCCACTACGCCTGACGTCTCCCGGCGGCCCCGAAGCACAGAGCAGGCCCCGCACACGGACGGGGGCCATTCGGGTGGCCTTCGCGGTCGCCGCCAGTCCGCCCGGCAGGCGGCGACGGATCCCGTTCAGAGCCTTCGGCGATTCAGGCCGAGGCCTCCTGAAAGGGAACAAGAGATGCGTAAATGTACTGTCGCGACGGCCGGGGTGGTTCTCGCCGCCCTGTGCACCGTCCCGGCACTCGCAGCCCCGGGCACGCCGGCCGCGTCCCAGCACAGAGGGCTGACCGCGGTCGGTCTCACCAGCGACCAGCGTCTGGTCGAGTTCAAGGTCGACGAGCCGGCCAAGACCTGGTCACTGGGCAAGGTCTCCGGGCTGTCCGGGGACACCAGGCTCGTGGGAATCGACTTCCGGGTGCAGAACGAGAGGCTGTACGGCGTCGGTGACAAGGGTGGCGTCTACACCCTCAACACCATGAACGCCAAAGCGACGAAGACCTCCCAGCTGACGGTGGCGCTCTCCGGCACCGCCTTCGGTGTGGACTTCAACCCGGCCGCGAACCGGCTGCGGGTCATCTCCGACACGGGGCAGAACCTGCGGCACAACATCGACGACCCGGCGGCCCCGCGTGCCACCACCGTCGACGGCACGCTCACCAACCCGACGACCCCGCCGTCCACCGCCATGGGGGTCACCGGCGCCGCGTACACCAACAACGACCTCAGCGCGGCGACCGCGACGACTCTGTTCGACCTCGACACGATGGCCGACCGGATCTCGCTGCAGTCGCCGGCCAACGCCGGAACCCTCGCTCCCACCGGCAGCCTCGGCGTCGACGCGCGCCTGGACGCCGGCTTCGACATCCACTACAGCCCGGCCACCGGCACGAACCACGGGTTCGCCGCCATCGGCTCGGGCGGCACCTACCGCCTGTACGGGGTGGACATCCTGGCCGGCAAGGCCACGGACATGGGTGCGTTCCCGAAGAAGTACCAGGTCACCGACCTGGCCCTGCCGGTCGACCAGAAGTAGCCGCACCACTCGGGCAAGGCAGGAGGCGGCCTGCGAGACCCTGATCGGAGTCTCGCAGGCCGTCCCCGGGTCCGATCGGTCCCCTGCTTTTCGGACAGGCGGGCACGCAGCGCGGAAGGCGTTGAGCTGGCTCTGGAGCGAGCCCACCGCGCCGGACCATTGGCCGTACTTGACCTGTACACGACCACTCCTTGGGTTTGTACTGGCGTATCGCACGCCTACTGCACTCACAGGGGGAACGGCGCAGTGACATCCTTACGCCTCAAGGCGGCCTTCACAGGCCTGGCCGCCGCGGCTCTGCTGCTGGTCGGCGCCCTGCCGGCCCAGGCGCAAAGTCCGCAGGAAGACCGAAAGACCACCTACAAGATCACCCCGTACGTCATATCCGACCCGGCGCTCATCGCCGACCCGGAGAAGCTCGTCGAGGAAGTGACGAAGCGCGGCGATCTGGACCGGCTGGGCATCAAGCCGTCGACATCCGCGGGTCCTTCACAGATGACGAAGAATGCGGCCCTCGCCGCGGACCCGGCGAGCTACGTGGTGGACTCCTCACGGTTCCCGAACGGCCGCATCCCGGCCGACATCTACGACTACACCAACTGGGAGGAGTGCGGCGCCAACTCCGACGCGGCATCGCAGGACGCCGGGTGGATCAAGAACCGCTACTCGTACTGCCAGAAGCACCTGCTGTTCATGCCGGCCTTCGAATGCGGCCTCTTCCCGCCGCAGTGCAAGATCACCGGCGTCTACTCCTCGACGAACACCCTGATCGGCTACGGCAAGGTCGGCGGACACGAGGACCATCCCAACTTCCGCTGGGCGGACTTCCGGCTCAAGGTCGAGAACATCGTCACCACCGGTCCGTTCGCCGGCTCCGGAGCGGACATGAGTGCCGCCATCGAGTGCGAGGGCACCTACACCGACGAGGACTCCAACCTCAACGACGACCACGCCTGCTACGCGCACGAGAACGAGGAGACCGAGAAGACCATCAACGAGTGGCGCGTGAACGACGAGGCGTACTTCGACATCGCCTCCCAGGCGATCAGCTCGGACCCGCTGTGGGGTGAGCAGATCGCCACCGGCGTGTTCCACATCGAGTACGAGTTCGATCTGCCCTGGTACTTCCAGATCATCGACACCGAGAGCCCCGAAGGCGGCATGCGGTTCGACTCGGCGTGGTACCTCCAGTCGCACAAGCTCGGGTCCGTGTTCGACCGGGCGGTGCCGGGCATGTCCTACACGAAGTCCGACGCGCAGGTGGCCGGCGTCGCCACCCACCTGGAAGAGGCCCGGGCCAACCCTGGAGCCACGATGCCCACGCAGGCGGACAAGCACCTGGCCGGAGGCACACCCGGCGACCCGATCCACCGTCTCGCACAGGCCAAGGGCGAGAAGCAGGGCTTCCGGTACGACGAGAACCGCCGCATCGTCCGCAACTACTGCGCCACCAAGGCGATGCAGGACCTCAAGGCGACCCTCCCGGTGAACCAGGGTCCGTACGACTGCGACGAGTACCCCATGGCCTCGACCTACGAGGGCGCGGGACGACACCTGTTCCCCGACGAACCGTACGGCGGTGCCCAGTACGAGCGTCACTACTCGGCGCGATGGGTCAACAGTGAGGTCAACCAGGAAGCCGGGAGGCGCCTCGGCCGCTGGTACGACGTCGACCGGCTGCTCGACCAGGACGCGTTCCACATCCCCATCCGCTGACCGCTGACCAGTGGTTGTGCGGGGTCCGGCCGACGAGGTCGGGCCCCGCACACGTATCGATCCCGCTCAGCCCGCGTCCGGCCAGAACTGGACCAGTGCCCAGCCGCCCGGCTCCGCGAAGCCGCCGTCCGGGGCGGGGGCGTTCTCCCGCCAGCCCACCCGCGCCCGCCACCGGCCGGCATGCGGGAGCCGGAAGACGTCCGACCTCCCCCCGGCGGCGATCTCGTCCACCAGGAACCGGCCCGAGGGGAGGTCCAGCGACAGGACCTCCGTCGACGGCCACTCGTCCGCGGGGGCGGTCGCCGGTCCGTCCCAAGCCTCCAGCCGCAACCGCGCGTTGAGAATGTCCTCGTCCGACCCGATGTAGAGCATGGTGGCGTTGGAACTGACGAAACTGCCGACCGACCGCGGCGACGCCGGCCGCTCGCCCTCCTGGCCCTCCTCGTCGACCAGGCCGAACAGCCGGTGGTCCACGACGACGTCCAACTCCCGAGACGTCACAAGCTGAGGCATGCGGTACCTCCTGAGACAGCTGACGTACGTGACACTGTGCCGCAGGCTATGCCCGGCAGACCACGACCGCCCAGACGGTGGCACGCCGGCACGGAGGCGGACCGTCGGCACGCGACCCCTTCGGACGCGGCGCGGGCCTCACTCCGCGACCCACGCGCGTGGAGCTTCCGGCCAGGGACCGAAGGAGAGGCGGAACAGCGCACCGCCGCCGGGAGCCTGCTCCGCGGTGAGCGTGGCCCCGTGTGTGCGGGCGATCTGCCGGGCCATCGCCAGGCCCAGTCCGGAACCGGGCAGTGAGCGGGCCGAGGGGGCGCGGTAGAAGCGGTCGAAGATGTGGGGGAGGTCCCCGGGCGCGACACCGGGCCCGTGGTCCCGGACGGTCAGCTCCCGGTCGTCGACCACCACCTCCACCTCGCCGCCCGGCGGGCTGAACTTCGCCGCGTTGTCCAACAGGTTCGTCAGCAGACGGGCCAGTCGGGAGGGGATGCCGGGGCGCAGGGCGCCGGTGGCCCGGCCGGTCGTGCGGAGGTCGAAGCGGACCTGGGGCCAGCGTTCCCGGGCGGTGTCCACGGTGTGCCGGGCCAGGCCGGCCAGATCGACCTGTTCGAGCAGCGGACGCGGTTCCTCGTCGCGGGCCAGCTCGATCAGGTCGTTCACCAGGTTCGTGACGTCCGTCAACTGCCGCACCAGCGCCCCGGCGGCCCGCTCCCGCCGGTCCGCGGGCAGCCGGTCGGCCAGGGCGAGGAGTTCGGCGTTGGTCCGCAGGGCGGTCAGCGGGGTGCGCAGTTCGTGGGAGGCGTCGGCGATGAGCCGCCGCTGGGCGGTGACGGAGCGGTCCAGCTCCTCCAGCATGGTGTTGAACGTCGCCGCGAGCCGCGTGATCTCGTCGTCGCGGGCGGGGCCGCGGGGCGCCGGTCCGGGCAGGGTGATGCGGTGCCGCGGGTCCCGGGTGGCGGCCACCCGTTCCGCCGTGGCCGTGAGCCGGGTGACCGGTGCCAGCCCCGTGCGCGCGACGCCGTAGCCGAGGCCACCCGCCGCGAGGACGCCGGCCGCCCCCACGGCCACCAGGAGCCAGGCCGCCTGGCGCACGCCCCGGTCGGCGACGTCGGAACGCAACGCCACCTGCACGGCTCTGCCGTCACCGTAGGAGGTGGTGAGCATGCGGGCCGGATGACCGGCGACGGTGATGGCGCGGTACGAGGGCTCCCGCCGGCCGGCCGCGACCTCGCGCGTCCCGTCGGACACCGGCAGGGCGTAGGGCTCGGCGGGATCGTCGGCGGGGTCCCGCGGGACGATCTGCGCGCAGGCCGGAGCGCCCAGGTAGCGGCACTCCGCCCGGACGACGCCCGGCCCGGAGGCATGTTCCTGGCGCGAGACGAGGTTCGCCGACTGGGCGAGGCTCTGGTCGAGCTGCTGGTGGAGCTTGAAGCGCAGCACCAGGAAGGCCGCCGTACACACACCGACCACGACGAGCGCGACCGCGGCGGAGGCCGCCAGCGCCAGCCGGGTACGCAGTCGACGCGGCGCGCGGTCGCGCAGCCGGCCGAGCAGCGCACGCCACGACGCCCCGCCGCGGGACCCCTCCGGCCCGCTCATGCCGTGTCCAGCCGGTACCCCACGCCGTGCACCGTGTGCACGAGGCGTGGTTCGCCACCCGCTTCCAGCTTGCGCCGCAAGTAGCCCACGTAGACCGCGAGGGAGTTGGAGTCGGGACCGAAGTCGCGGCCCCAGACCAGCTCGAAGAGCACCGCACGCGGCAGCACCTGACCGGGATTCAGCAGCAACTGCTCCAGCAGCGCGAACTCCGTGTGGCTGAACTCGATGGCACGCCCCCCGCGCCATCCGGTGCGGGTCTCCGGGTCCACCTCCAGGTCGGCGAAGGCGAGCCGGCCGCCGTCCTCCGGCCCCTCGGGAGCGGCCCGGCGCAGCAGCGCTCGCACCCGGGCGGTCAGCTCGTCCAACGCGAAGGGCTTGACCAGGTAGTCGTCGGCGCCCGCGTCCAGCCCGTCGACCCGCTCGCTCACCGCGTCCAGCGCGGTCAGCACGAGAACCGGCGTACGATCCCCGATCGCACGCAGCCGACGGCACAGCCCCAGACCGTCCAGCACCGGCATCAGCACGTCGGTGACGATCACGTCGGGCTGCCAGACCGCCACGTCGGACAGTGCCGCCAGACCGTCGGCGGCGCCCCGCACCGCGTACCCCTCGACGGTCAGGCCGTCCTCGACGGCGGCCCGCACCTCCGGCTCGTCGTCCACCACCAGAATTCGCTT
Source organism: Streptomyces sp. BB1-1-1 (assembly GCF_031597775.1). NCBI lineage: Bacteria > Bacillati > Actinomycetota > Actinomycetes > Kitasatosporales > Streptomycetaceae > Streptomyces > Streptomyces sp. BB1-1-1. The sequence continues at coordinate 8,183,076 of NZ_CP134203.1, forward strand.
CGCCACGGCACCAGCCTGCCAAAGCATTTCTGAGAGACCTCTTATACCGTCCGTCCAGCGTGGCGGTGCCAGGCCGCGCGTCGGTCCGGGGCGCCGGTTCTTAGATCTCTCTTAGAGCGCGTCAGCAGCGTGGCCCCCATGAGGACACCGCGAATACCGCGAACCCCCCAGTCCCGTCTGTCGGTGGTGATCGGCGCCGGCGGCACGGGCGGCCACATCTATCCCGGCCTGGCACTGGCCGACGCGCTGCGGCGGGCCGTACCCGATGCCGTGGTCTCGTTCGTCGGCACGACACGCGGGCTGGAGACCCGGCTCATTCCCGAGGCCGGTTACCCGCTGCACACCGTCGACATGATCCCCTTCGATCCGTCGCTGGGCGCGAAGCGCTTCCTGCTGCCCGCCGCGCTGGCCAAGTCCGGCGCCCAGTGCCGGGCGATCCTGCGCGAGCAGGGCGCGCAGGTCGCGGTCGGCATGGGCGGTTACCCGAGCGCACCCGTGATCGTCGGGGCCCGGATGGCCGGCCTGCCCAGCGTGATCCACGAGTCGAACGCGGTACCGGGCCGCGCGAACCGGTTCGCGGCCATGCTGACCGACCGGATCACCCTGGCCTTCGACGAGTCCCGGGAACACCTCTCCGGCGGCCGGCACGCCGACACCGTGGGCATGCCGATCGCCGCGGAGCTGGCCGCGCTGGACCGCCCGGGACTCCGGGCCGCCGCCCGGCACGCGCTCGGCGTCCCGGGCGACGGCCGGCTGCTGCTGGTCAACGGCGGCAGCCTGGGCGCCGCCCGGCTCACCGCCGCGGCGACCGGCCTGGCGCGGCACTGGCGGCACCGCACCGACGTCCACCTGTTGATCAAGACGGGTCCGGCCGCACTGGAGGACACCCGGCGGCAGCTGGACCGGTCCGGCGCCGCCCGCGTCGCCACGGCCGTCCCCTACCTCGACCGGATGGACCTCGCGTACGCGGCCGCCGACCTGGCCGTCTGCCGAGCGGGTTCGTCGACCGTCGCCGAACTGGCGTCCACCCGTACTCCCGCCGTCCTGGTGCCGTACCCGTACGCCCCCGGCGACCACCAGACCCACAACGCCCGCGTCCTCACCGACGTCGGCGCCGGTCTGCTGCTGCCCGACGCCGAGACGGACGCCGACCGGCTGGCCACCCTGGTCGCGCCGCTGCTGACCGATCCGTCCCGGCTGGCCGCCATGGCCGCCGCGGCCAACCCCGGCACCCACGCCCAGGCCGCCGACCTGCTGGCCGCACACGTCCTGCGCCTGTCCGGCCGACCGGCACCGCACCCGGGCGACCCCGCCCTTTCCGGCCACCGACCCCTGCCCGCCCACCACACCGACACGGAGACCCCGGCATGACCATCCCGCGCACCCCCGCCCCGCACACCACCGCCGACTTCGACTGGACCGGCCGCACCGTCCTGGTCACCGGAGCCGAAGGGTTCATCGGCTCCGCCCTGGTCGACCTCCTCGTCGCCCGCGGCGCCGAGGTCCGCGCGTTCGTCCACTACAAGCCGTACGCCGAGAAGGGCCACCTCGCCCACCACTTCACCGACCCGGACAGCCCGGTCGAGATGCTCGCCGGAGACGTCCGCGACGCGGGCCGGGTGATGGACGCCGTGGCCGGCTGCGACACCGTCTTCCACCTCGCCGCCCTCATCGGCATCCCCTACAGCTACGAGTCCCCGGGCGCCTACGTCCAGACCAACGTCGTCGGCACCGAGAACATCGCCGAGGCATGCCGACGGCACGCGGTGCGCCGCCTGGTGCACACCTCCACCAGCGAGGTCTACGGCACCGCCCGCACCGCGCCGATCAGCGAGGACCACCCGCTGCAGCCGCAGTCGCCGTACTCGGCCTCGAAGATCGGCGCCGACATGATGGCGCTGTCGCACTGGCACGCCTTCGAACTCCCCGTCACCGTCGTCCGCCCCTTCAACACCTACGGACCCCGGCAGTCCGCCCGCGCGGTCATCCCCACGATCCTGTCCCAACTGCACTCCGGCACCCGGCAGATCCGCCTCGGCTCACTCACCCCCACCCGGGACTTCACCTACGTCACCGACACCGCCGCCGGCTTCCTCGCCCTGGCCGCCTGCGACCGGGCCGTCGGGCACGCCGTCAACCTCGGCACCGGCCAGGAGATCTCCGTCGGCGACCTGGCCAAGGCACTCATCGCCGCGTCCGGCCGGGACGCCGAGATCGTCGTCGACCCCGCCCGGCTGCGCCCCGCGGGCAGCGAAGTGCAGCGCCTGCTCTCCGACAACTCCCGTGCCCGCGACTGGGCCGGCTGGCAGCCGGAGGTCTCGCTGGAGGAAGGGCTCCGGCACACCTCCGACTGGGTCGCCGACAACCTCCGTCTCTTCGCCACCGACCGCTACCACGTCTGACGGACCCGAGCGGCCCTGCGGGACGTCCACCCCGCGGGGCCGTCCCCACGGAGGTCATCCACTGTGCGCCTCACCCTCGCCCGCCACGCCCGTGGCGCCCGCCACGCCGACAAGACCCGTCGGCGTCGTTCCCGCCGCCGCGCCCTGTACGGGGCCGGCGGGCTGCTCTGCGCGACCCTCGCCCTCGGCGGCTGGGCGGCCTACCACCGACTCGACGGCAACCTGGCCACCACCGACATCGACGCCCGACTGGGCGACGACCGGCCGGCGCGCACCGCGGAAGGGGCCACCAACATCCTCGTGCTCGGCTCCGACTCCCGGGCCGGGGCCAACCGAGCCTACGGCGCCCATGTCAGCGGGGCGCGGTCCGACACCGCGATGCTCGTCCACCTCGACGCCGACCGGACCACCGCCGCCGTCATCAGCGTCCCCCGCGACACCGTCGTCCACCGGCCGCCCTGTCCCCGGCCGGACGGCGGATCGACGCCGGAGGAGCGGGCGGCGATGTTCAACACCGCCTACACGGTCGGCGGCAGCGCCTGCACCGTGAAGACCCTGGAAGAGATGAGCCGGGTGCGTGTCGACCACGTCGTGGAGGTCGACTTCACGGGCTTCAAGAAGCTCATCGACGCGATCGGCGGGGTGCGGATCTCCGTCCCGCAGGACATCCACGACCCCAAGAGCGGCCTGGACCTCACCGAGGGCACCCATCACCTGAACGGGGAGCAGGCACTGGCCCTCGTGCGCACCCGCCACGGCATCGGGGACGGCAGCGATCTGGGCCGCATACGGCTCCAGCAGAAGTTCCTCGCGGCCCTGACCGAACAGCTGCGGTCCGACCGGCTGCTGAGCGACCCCGTCCGCCTGTACCGGGTCGCCGACACCGCCACCTCGGCCCTGACGACCGACGAGGACCTCGGCTCCCTGCGGGCCCTGACGGCGCTGGCGCGCAGCCTGAGCGGCATCGAACCCGACGACATCGACTTCCGCACCCTGCCCGTACGGCCGTACCCCCAGGACCCCAACCGCGTAGTGGCCGCCCAGCCCGAGGCCACGGAACTCTGGCGGGCCGTCCGCGGCGACGGGCCGCTCCCGCCCGCGCCCTGAAGGCCGCCGGGCCGACCCGAGGCCGGCCGCGGTCGAGGGGTGACGGCGGCCGGAGGCCCGGGACGACGGCGGTAGGCAGTCCGGGACGGGCGGCTCTCAGAGACAGGCCGCCGCCTCTGCCGCCCGCCGATTCGCGAGACGTGCCAAGAGCGACGAGCGATGGTGCTCGTCGGAGGCCAGGCCGATCGCCGTCCACCTTCGACGACGTCGACCACGCGATCCTGCGTGTGCTCGGCCGCGAGCCCCGTGCCGGCCTCGCCGACGTCGGCACCCGGGTCGGCGTGCACGAGCGCACCGTCGCGCGCCGTCTGGAACGCATGACCGGCACCGGCCTCGTACGGTTCACGGCGGCGCTGGTGCCCGAGTACCTCGGAGAAGGCATCGTCGCCGAGCTGGCCGTCACCTCCCTGCCGGGCCGGGTGCACGAGACGGCGACGGCCCTGGCCAGGCGGACCGACGTCTGGTCCGTCGAGGTCGCCACCGGTGACCTTCAGGTGTTCGCCGAACTCCAGGCACACGATCACGAGCAGCTGTTCACCGCCGTCGACGAGGGAATCGGCCGGATCGAGGGCGTACGGGACGTCCACTCGTCCGTGGTCCTGCGGCTCCTGCTCACGGCGAACGACTGGTCACCCCTCGATCCCGAGCCCACCTTCGTCCGCCGTACGGTCAGCGAGGGCCGCCCCCTGCCGGACCCGCCCCCGCTCGACGCGCTCGACCGCACCCTCGTCACGCTGCTGGAACAGGACGCGCGGATCCCGTTCAGCCGTCTCGCCCGCGAGCTGCGCGTCGGCGAGACCACGGCCCGGCGACGCCTCGCCCGGCTGATGACCTCGCACGCGCTGCATCTGCGGCTGCTCGCCGAACCGGCCGTCCTCGGCTACCCGGTCGAGGGGCGCTTCCGGCTCACCGTCCACCCGGGCGCGGTGGACGAGGCCGTACGCGTCCTCGCGCGGGAGCCGTCCGTACGCCACCTCGCGCTGACCACCGGGCGCACGAACATCCTCGGTTACGCGAGCCATGCCTCCATGGCCGAGCTGCGGACGTTCGTGGCCCGCGCCTTCAGCGGCCTGCCCGGACTGCACTCGGCGGACACCTCGCTCCTGATGCGCACCTACAAGCGCGCGGGCGCGCCGGCTCGCCTGTGAGCAGGCCCGCCCCTCCACGGGTTCCGGAAGTGTGACGCAGGTCATGCGGCGTATCCGAACCGCGTGAATCGGCCACTTCTGCGATAACCGAATATCGGACAGTCATCGCTCGCTCTTTGGGAGATGCGAGTGATGCCGACCCTTCTCCTCCGCAGTGCAGGCGTATTACCGAAGCTGCCTTCAATCCCATGGTGAAGTGAGTGAAGGCGGGTCGAGTCATGTAACGGCCACCACGGAAACCGCAGGACTTAACGTCTTGTTCATGACTCAGCTCGACGTGCGGCTGGAGGCCCCCGAGCCGGGCGACGGTGCCTCCGCCGAAGGTATGCGCGCCAAGGGCCTCAACGGGAACTCCGTAGGCCTGATGGGCAGTGCCGTCATCGGCGTCTCCACCGTGGCCCCGGTCTACTGCCTCACCTCCACGCTCGGCTCGACCGCCGGCGAGGTAGGACTGCAGATGCCGGCGGTGTTCCTCGCCGGCTTCCTGCCGATGCTGCTCGTCGCCTTCGCCTACCGCGAGCTGAACAAGGCGATGCCCGACTGCGGCACGTCGTTCACCTGGACGGTGCAGGCGTTCGGTCCGCGCGTGGGATGGATGTGCGGCTGGGGCCTGGTGATCGCCACGATCATCGTGCTGTCGAACCTGGCCGGTGTGGCGACTTCGTACTTCTGGTTGCTCGCGGGAGAGATCACCGGGAGTGCCACGGTGGCCGAACTGGACGGCAACAAGTTCGTGCACATCGTGACCTGCCTCGCGCTGATCGCGATCGCCACGGTGATCAGCTATCGCGGGATGACGGCGACCAAGGGCCTGCAGTACGCCTTGGTGGCGCTGCAACTCGTGGTGCTGGCCGTCTTCGTGGCGATGGCCTTCTCGAAGGCCGGGAGCGCTGATCTCCCCACCTCGGCCGACTTCTCCTGGTCGTGGCTCAACCCGTTCGCCGTCCAGTCGTTCGCCGCCTTCACGGCGGGCCTGTCGCTGTCGATCTTCATGTACTGGGGCTGGGACGCCTGTCTGACGGCCAACGAGGAGACCAGCGGCAGCAGCCGTACGCCGGGCCGGGCGGCGCTCGTCGCCATGATCGTGCTCGTCGGCTCCTACCTGGCCACGGGCGTCGCCGCGCAGATGGTCGTGGGCTCCGGTGACCAGGGCCTCGGACTCGCCAACCCCGACACGTCGGACAACGTCTTCGCCGCGCTCGCCGGCCCCGTGATGGGCCCGGGCCTCGGCGTCCTGCTGTTCGTCGCGGTCCTCGCGTCGGCGGCGGCGAGCCTGCAGACGACGTTCATCCCCGTCGCCCGCACGGTCCTGGCCATGTCGACGTACGAGGCACTGCCCGCCTCCTACGCCCGGGTCCACCCGCGCTTTCGCACCCCGGGCCGTGCCACGGTCACCGCGGGCATCGCCACGGGCGTCTTCTACACGGTGATGACACTGGTCAGTGAGCACGTACTGGTCGACACGATCTACGCGCTCGGCCTGATGATCTGCTTCTACTACGCCCTCACGGCCTTCGCCTGCGCCTGGTACTTCCGCGCCGACCTGCTCAGGTCCGGGCGCGACCTGATGTTCAAGGGGCTCTTCCCGGTCGTCGGCGGCGGCCTGCTCGCGGCCGTCTTCGTCAAGACGCTGGCCGACATGTGGGACCCCGCCTACGGCAGCGGATCGTCCGTCCTCGGGGTCGGATCCGTCTTCGTGATCGGCGTGGGGCTGCTCGCACTCGGTGTGGTGATCATGTGCGTGATGCGCCGGCGCAGCCCCGCCTTCTTCCGCGGCGAGGTGCTCACCCGGTCGACTCCCGCCCTGATCGCGGAGGACTGAGACGCCGAGGCGGGCCGTGACGGACGTCGGCGCCCGCACTCTTGAACAATCCTCAGCTTTCCTGATGTGATCTGCGGCACTGTCGACCGACCGTGCCGGAGGTCCCATGTACCGCCGTCTGTGCGCCGCGCTCGTCTGTGTCGTCCTGCTGTCCACCGGAACCGCTCACGCGAAGGCCGCCGTCGAGGACCACCGGGACCCGCCCCTCGGCATACCCCGGCTCACGGACGACCGGGGCCGGGTCCTGACCCTGCGCGGCTGGAACGTCGAGGACAAGACCCACCGCGGCGAGGCCGCTCTGTCCGCGATCGGCGAGCGGCACTTCCGGGACCTGCGGGCCCGGGGTTTCAACTTCGCGCGGCTGCTGGTCTTCTGGGACGACCTCGAACCCGAGCGGGGCCGGTACAGCGAGCGATACCTCCGCCGGATCGAGCGCGTCCTGGACTGGGCGCACAAGCACCGCGTCCACGTCCTGATCGACGCGCACCAGGACGTCTTCGGGCCCGCGTTCGGGCACCGCGGCATCCCCGAGTGGGCGACGAGGACCGACGGGCTGCCGTTCCAGCCGCACCCCGACGACTGGTTCGCCGAGTACTTCGAACCGGCCGTGCAGCGTGCCTTCACCCACCTCTACGAGGACCCGGACCTGCGGCGCGCGCAGGCGGACATGTGGCGGGTGCTGGCCGGACGCTTCCGGGACCATCCGGCCGTCCTCGGCTACGACCTGATCAACGAACCCATGGGCGAGATCGGACAGGGCGAGGACCTGCCGACGGCGGCCCGGCGCATAGAGCGCGATCAGCTCACGCCCCTGTACAACCGCCTCGCCGACGCCGTGCGGTCCGTCGACGACGACTCCTGGATCTTCTTCGAACCCACCCCGATCGTGGGGGAGGGCGTCCCCACCGGCCTGGGCCGGATCGACGACCCGAAGGCCGTCTACGCGCCCCACTTCTACAACACGGCGATGGAGGCGGGCGCCGACTACGACCCTTCGGCCGGCTGGATCGAGGCGTACGAGTCCGCGGTGACCGTCTATCCGCGCCGATACCGCGTTCCCGTCGTGGTGGGAGAGTGGGGCCCGCTCAACAACTCCCTGCCGAACATGGGGCGCTTCTACCGGGACGCCCTGTCGTCCCTGAACCGCTACAGCTCCGGTTGGGCGGGCTACGCGTGGTGCTACGGCGGCGGATACTGCGCCGTCGACGCGGAGGGACGCTTCCGGACCAACAAGGAGCAAACCGCGGCGCCGTACGCCCCGGCGGTCGCCGGCCGGGTCACCGCCGAGGTCCACGAGCCGGGCAGCGGAGCCTTCCGGCTGTCGTACCGGGCCGGGCGCGGTGTCACCGAGATCTCCGTGCCGCCCCGGGCGGGCGGCTGGCGCATCGAGCTGACCGGCGCCCGCACGGCCACGCCCGTGCTGCCGGGTGACCGCGCGGCGATCGCGCGCGTGCGGGCGCGGCCCGGCGCGCATGTCACCGTCGTCGTCACTCCGCGTAAAAGTTGAGTAGTTGTCTTGTTTCGAGTGTTCCCACGGCGCCTACCGGCCAGTACAACCCCTGGTAACCCCATCACCAGGAGGTGCAGTGAAGGGCACATGGCACAGACACCACTGGCTGACGGCGGCCGCCGCCGCGGTGGCGGTGGCATGCGGATCCATCACCGCCGCCGCCCCCGCGCAGGCCGCCCGGCCCGGCTCCGCCGAGTCCGTCTCCTCCGTACCGCTCTCCTCCGAACTGGAGGCCATCCGCGCCGCCGAGGCCACCAAGCTCTACGGAAACCCGGCGGAACGACCTCTCGGCGACCGCAGGACCAGCCTGATCTCACTCGGCGACAGCGAGATCTCGGGGGAGGGGATCGGCACCTACGAACCCGGCACCAACGGCCCCGACAACTGGTGCCACCGCTCGCCGGACGCCGCCATCCACCGCACCGGGATCCCCGCCGACCTCACGCTCGACGTGTCGTGCTCCGGCGCGTACACCGGCAACATCCGCATCGGCGGCGCCAAGCAGTACGCCGACGAACTCGTGCAGAGCGACAGCCTCGCGATCAAGGCGCGGAACACCCGCGTCAAGATGGTGCTGCTGGTCGCCGGAGCCAACGACGACCTCCAGTTCGGCCCCGTCATGACCGACTGCGTCACGCGCTACCTGCTCCTCCAGGGCCCCTGCGAATCCAAGTACGCCCCCGGCTGGCAGGACCGCGTCGACGCTCTCGTGCCCAAGGTCGAGCAGACCGTGCGCGACCTGAAGAGCGTGATGAGGGACGCCGGTTACGCCGACGGCGACTACAAACTCGTCCTCATGGGCTACCCCAGCCCCATCGGCCCCGACTTCCGCGACAACCCGGCCTTCGCCGGCAAACTCGCCTGCGGCGGGCTGGGATACGACTCCGACACCGCCTGGGGACGCGACAGCGCGGTCCCCGCCTTCGAACGCGGAATGCGTGAGGCCGCGGCCGACACCGGCGCGATCTACCTCGACAACTCACGGCTCTTCCACGGCCACGAGGTCTGCATGGAGGACACCTGGGCCCGGGGCGCCTACATCGACCTCTCCAAGCCCGGCGTGCCGGACGAGAACTCCCTGCGCCAGTCCTTCCACCCCAACAAGCGCGGCCACGCCGCCTTCGCCTCCTGCCTCACGCAGTTGTACGCCTCGGGCGCCGACGAGGCGAGTTGCGCGGACGTCGACTCCTCCGGCAAGCCGGTCCTCTTCCCGTACGCCTGGGACACGGCCTACCGACCGCTGACGAACCGGGCGACCGGCACCTGCGTGGACGTCGGCGCCGCCGAGAGCGCCAACGGCACCCGGGTCCTCGGCTGGGAGTGCCACGGTGGCCGCAACCAGGGCTGGTGGTACGACCCGGCTCGGGGCACCATCCATACCGAGCTGACCCAGGACCGCTGTTTGGACGTCCCCGACACCAGGTATCCGGCCGGCACGGGCCTGGTCCTGTGGAACTGCCACGGCGGGGCACATCAGAAGTTCGTCCGCGACGGGGCCACGATCCGGCCGACGTCCGCGCGAGGGCTCTGCCTCACCCTGGCCGGCCCGAGCGAGCCGCTGCGGATCCAGAACTGCGACGGCTCGGAGAACCAGCACTTCACGGCCCTATGACGGCGACCGGACCGCGGAGATGTCGAACTGCAGCCGGACCTTCTCGCTCACCATGGTGCCGCCCGCCTTCAGGCGCTGGTTGTAGACCAGGCCCCACTCCGTACGGTCGATGGTGGTGGTGCCGTCGAAGCCGGCCCGCTCGGCGCCGAACGGGTCCAGGACCGAGCCGAGGTAGTCGAGTTGCAGATCGACGGGCCGGGTGACGTCGCGGATGGTCAGGTCCCCGGTCATGCGGAAGGTCTCACCGCCCTCGTGGACGGTGGAGGTGCTGCGGAAGACCATCTCCGGGTAGCGGCCCACGTCGAAGAAGTCGCGGCCGATGAGGTGCGCGTCCCGTTGTTCCACGCCCGTGTCGACACTGGCGACCCGGATGACGAGGTCGGCCCGCGACTCGGAGGGCCGGGCTCCGTCGAAGTACAACGTGCTGTCGTAGTCGGCGAAAGCCCCTCGCACGGTCGTGACCATCGCGTGCCGTACGGAGAATCCGATGCGACTGTGCGGTCGGTCGATGGTCCATCGACCGGTCAGCGCGCGAAGCGCGGGGTCGAGCGCGACGCTCCGGGCCGCGGCCTCCGCGCCTGAGACGCCGGTGTCGTCAGCCGGGTTCCGTTCGATGACGGCGGTCTGGCGACGGCTGAAGATACCCATGATCGTGAGCCCTTTCCCATCTGGTACTCCGTGCTATCACGGCGTCGCCGGGCACCGCCCAGCGAGATGGGTCGCCTCGTCCGGGTTCCATGGGGTCGACCGCGAAGCTGCACAGGACCAACATAATGTGCTCGCGTCGCGGCGGCGGCCCGGCTCGGGAGGGGTCCCGCGGAGGGGGCGGACACTGGTCGGTACGCCGTACGCCGAGAACCGAGGAGACCAGCGATGCCCCTCTCCGCCAGCCTCGCGCGCGGTGTCGCGCCCACCAAGCCCGGGACGCTGCACGCCCGCACGGTCACCGGTGAGCTGAGCGCGCCGCCCCGACCGGGGCTGACGGTCTGCTTCGGGCGGGGCGAGAAGCCCGATGTGGACCTGGGGGTGGGCGTGGACGACCTGCGGGTGAGCCGCCGGCACGGAGAACTGACATACCGTCAGGGCCTGTGGTGGCTGCGCAACACCGGGCAGCAGCTCGTCCGGCTGCCCCGCGGCCGGATGATGCACCTCAGCTCCGACGCGATCCCGCTCGCCACCGGCTACACCCCGCTGTTCGTGAAGGGCTCCGGCTACCGCGAGCATCTGGTCGAGCTGTACGTGGCGGGCCACGACGACCAGGGGCCGGTGTCGCGGCGCCGCGCCGAGACCGTCCGTCCGGAGACCTGGGCGCTCGACGACGACGAACGGCTGCTGCTGGTCGTCCTCGGCCAGCGATACCTGCTGTACGAGGAGGAGCCGCGCCCTCTGACGTACGCCACGGCCGCCAAGCAGCTCGGCTACCTGCACCCGGACGCCAACTGGACCGAGCGCAGGATCGAACACCGGATCGAGGTCGTACGCCACCGCCTGCACCGCACCGGCTTCCGGTATCCGCTGCTGCACGACAAGGCGCAGGGCCGCCCGGGCGACAACAGCCTGCTGCACAACCTGATCAAGGGGTTGGTGGAGTCGACGACGCTCGTGCCGCCGGACCTGGAGCTGATGGAGGACGACGAGCCCTGGCCCGACCCCGCGTCCTGAACGAGGGGCCGGCGGAGCAGCGGATCAGCGCCGCGTCATCGCGCCCGGAGTTCCGCCGCGGCCGAGGCGGCGAGGTCCTCCGCCATCCCGCAGAGCTCATCCATGGGCCGCTGCCCCGTGATGTCCAGGCGCACCATCTCGGCGGCGGTCTTGGCGTTCTGGCCGCTGTACCTGCGGTACTCGACGAAGACCGAACAGGTGTCCCCGTCGTCACCCGGTTCCGTCACGGCGCGGTATCCGGCGAGGCTGAGGGCCGTGCCGTCCGCCGCGGACCTGGGCTGGTCCCGGAAGAAGGCCACTTCGGCATCCAGGTCGTCGACGTCGCTCGACCACTCGCAGCTCCAGTTCGCGACGCCGACGTCCGGCACGTCCACCTTGAGGCCGGGAACCGCGGACAGCGCCTTGGCGTCGAGCAGATCGCAGGCGTTCGCCCAGGCCAGCGACGTGCGCGGGTAGGGCGGGGAACGGCGGGGGAGCGGGCCCCGGTCGAGGACCTCGGCGGCGCTCTCGGCGGCCTTGCCGGCGACCGCGCACAGGGTCGCGGTGCCGCCGACCACGGAGCCCTCGCCCATGTTGGCGCGGACCTCGACCAGCGCGCCGTCGGCGTCCGACGTCAGTAGCAGTTGGCACTCCTCGCTCTCCGACTCCTCCTCCAGGATGCCGATCCGCCCGACGGTGCGGGAGGGCGTCGTCCCCTCCGGGGGTGAGCCGTCGAGGAGGCGCATCGAGACGTCGATCCGGGTCCTGTCGTCGACGCTCACGAGCATGTCGCAGCGGTCGAAGTTCCCGTAGTCCGCGTCCACCCTCGCGTCGCCGAACGGTTCGAGCGCGGCGGGGTGGGACAGGGCGCACACGTCGGCCGTGCGCGGATCACCGACCAGTGTGTGCGGTTCGCCGTCCGAGGCGTCCGTCGGCCGGCTCTGGCTGGGCCGGGGCGTGGCCCTGCCGCCGTCGGTGCCGGGGACGAGGGCCGGCCCCAGCGCCAGTAAGGCGCAGACGGCCAGGCCTGCCGCGATCAGCGGTCGCCGCCACCGGCGACGTCCGGTGACGGTCGTGGCCGTGTCCCGGGAGGGTGCCGGTTCGGATCCGGCGACCTGCTCCAGAAGGCGCCCGGCCTCGGCGGCGGAGGGGCGTTGCCGGGGGTCGCGTCGCAGCATGGCGGTGAGCACGGGGTACAGCGGCCCCACGGCGGCGGAGTCCAGCTCGACGACGCCCTGCTCGGCCTTCCAGTACCGCAGGCGCTCCGACTCCTCCCCGTCCTCCGCCGTCCCGGCGGGGGCGTCGTCGTCGGGCGCGCCCCCGCGCGGCGGCGCCCCGGTGACCAGCGCGTAGAGGGTGGCGGCGAGACAGAACACGTCCGAGGCGGGCCGGGGGAGGTTGCCCCGGGCCAGCTCGGGGGCCGCGAAGTCCGGGGTGAAGCTGAACGGGCCGTCGACCGTGATGGTCTCGGTGCCGCCCACCCGGTGAGCGGCGCCGAAGTCCAGCAGCTTCGCGGACCCGTGCCGGGTGACGCCGATGTTGGCGGGCTTGACGTCGCAGTGGACGATGCCCGCCTCGTGCAGGGCGGCCAGCGCGTCGGCGAGCTGGGCGCCGATGCGGGCCGCCCGCTCGGGAGAGACCGTCGGACACCGGTCCAGGCCGCCGCCGGGGACGTACTCCATGACGAACCAGTACGTGCGTGACCCGGGCCCGTCCTGCTCCACAGTCACCACGTCGAAGAGGGTCACCACATGTGGGTGGCCGCGGAACTTGGCCATGGCACGCGGTTCGCCCAGCAGCCGCCGCAGCGCGGTCTCGCTCTCGCCGTCCGTCCGCTCCGGTTTGAGTGCGACGTCCTGGCCGACCACCGTGTCGTGGGCCAGCCACACGTCGCCGCCCCGTCCCGCGCCGACGACCTCCTTGAGGACATAGCGGTCGGCGAACTCCTCACCGGAACGCACGGATCTTCCCCCTCGGTCGAGTCCGGAACGCACACGGCCACGGTCCGGGGCCGCGCGTACGCCTCGAACCTACTGTGCACGGCGGGCCGCACACAGTGTCTACCCAGAGCCTTCACAGTCGCACGCAGCGTGCGCAAACCCGGGACCGGTCAAGCACGGGGACCGGCCCGGGACCGCGAGGCACGGGAGGGGTCCCGACAGGGGCGTCTACCGTGCGCGTTCGGCCCGTTCCGAACACTCCGACGCGAGGAGCCCCGCCATGCCCAGCACCCGGACCGCCGTGCTCGCCGGCATCACCGCGGCCGTCACGACCGCCACGCTCACCCTGAACGCCCACGCCGACACCCGGGCCGCGCACGAGCGGGCGGCGGCCGCCCGGTGCGCGCACCCCGCCGACGTCCTCGACCTGACGGACTGGAAGCTGACCCTGCCCACCGGCGACGACGAGGACCCCACCGAGATAACCCAGCCCGAGCTGGCGGCCTACTCCGCCGAGCCCTGGTTCCGGGCCGAATCCGGCTGCGACGCGGTCAGGTTCCGGGCCGCGGTCAACGGTGTGACGACCGGAGGTTCCAGCTACCCGCGCGCCGAACTGCGCGAGATGACGGAGGGCGGCGAGGACGAGGCCGCCTGGTCCACCACGGACGGCACCCACACGCTCGTGGTCAGGGAGGCGTTCACGGCGCTGCCCGCCGAGCGGCCGTACCTGGTCGGCGCGCAGGTCCACGGCGGGGACGACGACGTCACCGTCTTCCGTCTCGAAGGCAGCAGCCTCTACATCACCGACGGCGACGACCGTCACCACCACCTCGTCACCGACGACTACGACCTGGGCACCGAGTTCGAGGCCAGGTTCGTGGCCGAGAACGGCCGGATCGCCGTGTACTACAACGGCCGCCGCGAGACCACGATCTCGCACGATTCCGACACCAACTACTTCAAGGCAGGCGCCTATACGCAGGCCAACTGCGACAACTCCGAGCCGTGCGCCGACGACAACCACGGCGAGGTCCGCATCTCCCGCATCGAGGTCACCCACTCCTGAACCGGCGCGCGTCCCGGGACCCCTCCCGGGACCTGCGTGCCACGGTGGCGCCGACCGAGGGCACGGGAAGGGGCGCGGCGGATGACGGGGGACGCGACGGGCGTGGAGGGGACACTGCTGATCCGTGCACAGCGGATCAACTCGGCGCTCGTCGTGGACCACAGGCTGGGCGAGGGCGCGTTCGCCGAGGTGTACCGGGTACGGCACCACATCCTCGGCTGGCAGGCGCTGAAGATCTTCAAGCACGTGGCCTCGCTGGAGGCGACCTCCAGGCTCTTCGACGAGGCCCGCATCCTCTCCACCCTGGGACACCCCAACATCATCCGGGTGTTCGACGCGGGCACCGTGCAGACCTCCGAGGGGATGCGCGGCTACATCACCATGGAGTACGTGGCCGGCGGCAGCCTGGAGCGGTTGGTCGACTCGCACTCCGGCGCGGTACCGGTCGGCGAGGCCGCGGCCGTACTGCGGCAGGCAGCGGAAGGGCTCGCCGTCGCTCATGAGCGGCCGCACCCGATCGTGCACCGTGATCTGTCGCTGGCCAACGTGCTCATCACCTACGACGAGTCCGGACTGAGGGTGAAGGTGAGCGACTTCGGGCTGGCCAAGGAGACCGACCCGGGCACGATGGCGGCCAGCGCCCAGGGGACCGTCGCCTACATGCCGCCGGAGGTGCTGCGCCGAGGTACGGGCTACTCGTGCGCCGGGGACGTCTGGGCGCTGGGCACCATCGCGTACTTCCTGCTCACCGCCCACTTCCCGTACAACGGCGGCGACCCGGTGCAGTCCTTCTCGCTGGAGCGGTTCAACCAGCCACTGCTGCCGCCGAGCGCGTTCAACGACGGCGTGGAACCCGAACTGGACCGGCTGGTCGCCGACATGCTGCACGTGGAAGCGGCCGACCGGCCCGCCACGGCCCGTGAGGTCGCCGAACGGGCCAAGGCCTTACGGCAGTCGACGGGGGCGGGGCCGCCACCGCGGGAGACTGCGGTGGAGCGGTCCGTGGAGGAGCAGGTGCGAGCGGTCATCGAGCTCTCTCGGATGCCGGGGCGACTGGCCGATGCCGCCAATCAGCTGGAGGAGACCGTCAGCCGGCATCCCCGGCTCCGGGAACGGCACATGGCTCGGCTGATGACGTGGCGCCGGGGGGTGGTCATGTGAAGGGCGTGACGCGCGAGCAACGGACGTACGGGCAGCGGACGTATGGAGAGCGGATGGACAAGACGACTGCGGGCGACCGGAGGGGCGAGCCGTCCGACTCCCGGAACGGCACCGGAAACCTGTCCCGCTTCACGGATCTGGCCGGAACACGGCTGTACCGCGACAACGCCTTCGCCGTCACCGGGCTCCCCGTCAAAGCGCAGGGGCGCGCCGTACGGCAGCACCGACAGCGGCTGGAGGCCCGGCTCGCGGTCGAGGACACCCGGCCCGCGGATCCGGACTCACCCGTCGCCGGCGCGTTCCGCAAAGAGGAGGTCCGGGCCGCGTTCGAGGAGTTCCAGGACCCCAGGCGCCGGCTGGTCGACGAACTCCTGTGGCGGTGGGGCGAACCCGGACCGGAGTGCGGCTGCCCCGCGTCCGTGCACGAGGAGCACGACGACGCGGTGCGCTTCCACGCGATGGCGCTGGAGGCGGAGACCGGACGAGTCCACGCCGCCACGGACGGACGGGACATGCTCTGGCAGGGCGCGGCCGGCGGCTGGGGAGCGCTGCTGGAACGCACCGAGTTCCGTCGGCACATCGCCCACCGGCTCACGGAGTTGGACGATCCCCGGCTGGGTGAGCACACGGCGGACGACTTCCTCGCCGCACTGCCCCGCCTGCTCGTCTCCCCGTTCCGGGCACTGGCCACCGACCCGGACTTCCGGCCGCGGCTGGCCCGAGTCTGCGCCGGCTGGGCGGAACACAGGGCGTTCTCGGGGCTCTTCGACGAACTCTTCGAGGAGACGGTGGAGGAGACGGTCCAGGACATCATCGACGCCCTGCGGGCCACGAACGAGAAGAAGGACGCCCGGCTCTTCGGGGACGCCGACCTGATCGTGCGGCAGAGGGTGCTCCCGGCGTTCGAACGCTTCGGGGAATTCCGGGCGTTCGTGTCGGACTGGCGGTACGACGACGTCGCGCACATCGTCGCGGTGGGCGTGGGCAACCTCGCGGTGGCGATGCTGGGCTACCACCAGTCCGTCCGGCCGAGTCCCAAGCAGCGGAGCACGGTGGTCGAACTCGCGGAGAGGGCCTACGAAATCGCGCCGGAACGCCACGTGAGGGAATTCAAGGAGAACTGGGACGTCATCTACGACTGGTCCCTGGGCGGCGTTCTCGCGGGCGCGGCACCGGGACAGCCGTCCACCGTCTCGGGCGGTGAATGGTGGGGGTGTCTGCTCGCCGCCCTGATGATCGGTGCGGTGACCGCCCTGTGGGTGACCAGGGGGTGGGAAGCGGGCGTCGGCGCCTTCCTCGTGGTGGGTCTGCTCTACGGCGCCGCCGAGAAGCTCACGGAGTGGTACGCGCGGTTCCGGATCCACCGGGCCGGCAGGAGGTACCGATGACACCCCGCATCCACCGGCGAGCACGCGATGTGCGCGCCCTGCTCGGCCAGTTGAGGCACCCGGCCGAGTTCCGCGTCCCCCGGCCGCTGCTGGAACCGGCCCAGGCCGACTGGGCCGCGGCCGTGCTCGCCGAGGTCGAGGCCGCCGAAGCGCTCGCGGAGCAGGCCCGCACCCCGGAGGGCGCCGGCACGGACGCGTTGCTCGGTGCGGCCATCGGCCTCTGGCGCGCCCAGCGCAAACTCGACCAGGGCACCGGCCCCCTCTCCGCGGCCGACCTGCGGCAAGTGCGCCGCCAGGTCCACGCGAGCCGTCAGGCGCTCGCCGACGACGGGCTGGAGATCCAGGAGCACGACGGCAAGCCGTTCGACTCCGGACAGTCCCTGGAGGTCCTGGTGTTCCAGGACGAACCGGAACTGGACCGCGAGGTCGTGCTGGAGACCGTACGGCCGTCGGTCTACTTCCGTGGCGAACGGATCCGGATGGGCCAGGTCATCGTCGGCAGGCCCGCACCCGAACCACACCCTGGCACGTGACCAAGGAGAACGACCATGCGCGAGACCATCGACTTCGGCATCGACCTCGGCACCACCAACAGCGCCATCGCGGTGGCGGAGGACGACGGTGTACGGGTCATCAAGAACAACGACGGCTGGGACTTCACGCCCTCTGCCGTGTGGGTCCCCAAGGAGGGGGTGATCCACGTGGGGAGGCGGGCCAGGGAACGCACGGAGAGCGATCCCGACAACGCGTACGCCGAGTTCAAACTGGAGATGGGGGCGGCGGGCGCGGGCCGCCTCTTCGAGCGTACGGGCATCACGCTCACGCCCGAGGAGCTCTCCGCCGAGGTGCTCAAGTCCCTGCGGCAGGACGCCGCACACGAGTACGGTCACCAGCCGGAGGCGGCCGTCATCACCGTCCCGGCGTCCTTCGCCCTGAACCAGAACAACGCCACCAGCTCCGCCGCGGCCCTCGCCGGGCTCGGCGAGCACTGCCCGCTGGTGCAGGAGCCGACCGCCGCCGCCATCGCCTACGGCGTGCAGGACACCTCCGATTCCGCCCACTGGATGGTGTTCGACCTGGGCGGCGGCACCTTCGACGCGGCCCTGATGAGCAAGCGCGACGGTGAGCTGCAGCTGATCCAGCACGCCGGCGACCCCTACCTCGGCGGCAAGCTCATCGACTGGGCCCTGGTCGACGACCTGCTGGCCCCCGCGGTGCGGCGGGACCTCGGCCTGGCGGACTTCAGCCGCAACAACCGCCGCCGCTGGCGCAAGAACTTCGCCAAGCTCAAGCTGGAGGCGGAGAACGCCAAGATCGCGCTCTCCCGCGCCGGTTCGGTCGAGATCTCCACCGACCTCGACGACGGCAGCGGCGGCACCGAGCCCTTCGAGTTCACACTGACCCGGGGCGCCCTGGACGATCTGGCCCTGCCGTTCTACACGCGCGCCATCCGGCTCTGCCGGGACGCGCTGGCCCAGAGCTCGCTGCGCCCCGACCACATCGACCGGTTGCTCCTGGTCGGCGGAGCCACCCTCAGCCCCGGGCTGCGCGAACTGCTCGCCGACCCGGTCGAAGGCCCCGGAATCCGTCTCGACCACAGCCAGGACCCCACCACCGTGGTCGCGCGCGGAGCCGCCGTGTTCGCCCGCACGGTCCGGCTGCCCAAGAAGCCGCACAGGGCGGCCCCGGGCGAGTTCGCGATCCAGCTCCACTACCCGGCGCAGTCCGTCGACACCACCGGCATCCCCGTCTCCGGCAAGGTGACCAGCGGCGGCGCGGTGGACTGGGCCCGGTTCACCGTCACCCTCAGCAACCCCGATGGCCGGCCGCCGTTCCGGGGCCCGAGCACCGAACTGGGCACGGACGGCAGCTTCTACACCGAGGTGGCCATCGACGCCGACGCCAGGTCGCGCTTCACCGTGGAGCTGACCGACAACTCCGGCACCCGGCGGAACCTGGCAGGGGACACCTTCTCCATCGCCCACGCGGCCGTCGTCCCCGGCGACGCGGTGCTCACCGGCACCCTCGGCATCGGCAAGGCCGACGGAACCTTCGACCCGCTGCTGCGCAAGGGCACCACGCTGCCGGCCCAGGTGACCAAGCCCTACCGGACGACCATCCCGCTGCGCCGCACCCAGCCGGACGCCGTCATCCGCATCCCCCTGCTGGAGGGCGAGCGCAGGCGCGCCGACCGCAACACCCGGGTGGGGCTGCTCGAGATCCGCCCGCGCGACATCCGGATCGACCTGCCCGCCCAGAGCGAGGTCGAGGTGACCTTCGAGATCCAGGCGAGCAACCGCGAGGTCCTCGTCACCGCCGACATCCCCCTGCTTGAGCAGCAGTTCGAGGCGAGTATCAACCGATCGGAGCTGCTCGCCCCCGAACACTCCGAGCTCGTGGACCGCCTGCACGATCTGGAACAGCGGGCACACCTCCTCCAGGACCAGGCCGAGGAGATCCACTCCGAGCAGGCACGGACGCGGCTGGAGGATCTCTCGGATCAGAAGACCATCCCCCAACTGCGCAAGGAGGTCGACGCGGCGGCCGTCGACACGGGCGCCGCCGTCACCAGCGACCGGCGGATCCGCGACGTGGAGGCACAGCTCGACGACATCGAGGAGGCGATCGAGATCCCGGGACTGCAACGCGAACTGTGGGATCTGCTCAGCGCCTGCGAGGACATCGTCGAGCAGGTCGGCGGCGGCCCGTCGGACCGGCGGGAGCTGCAGAGCATGCGCGACCGCGCCAGTTCGCTCGGCGACGACGCGACCCCGGCGGACCTGCGGCGGCTCATCAAGCGGGCCGGGGAATTCCATGTCGAACTGCTGCGCCGCACCGACCAGTGGGAGTACGCCGTCTTCCACGCGCTGGTCGAGATGCGCGACGAGATGTTCTCCCGCGCCCAGGCGGACGCCGCGATCCTGGAGGGACGGCGCGCCGTTGCGGCGGGCGACCGCCGCGCCCTCGCCGGTGTCAATGAGCGGTTGCGCCGACTGCTGCCCCCGGGAGCCGCCGAGGAGGCCGAGCGGCTCTCCGGCGGTATCAACTAGTCAGCCCACGAGGGCACGAGGAGTCGACGGTGTCCACATCCCGAATCCCGACGGGTGTCCCGCCCGGCGCGATCCTGTCCACCGGCAAGGAGGGCACGGTGACGGACGGCGCTGGGCCGGGCCGTCCGGAAACCGGCGTCGCGGAATCCGGGGCCACGGCCCCCGCCGCCGAGTCGCTCCGGGTCGCGCTGCTCGTCTCGCGTGCCCGGACGGCGGCCCGCTCCGGCGACCCGGACGGTGCCCTGCGCCTGCTGCACGAGGCCGACCAGCCCGGCGTCGCGACGCATCGGGACGTACTCGACCTGCTGGCCCGTGTGTACGCGCAGCGGGGAGACCTGGCCCGGTCGGCGGAGTACTGGCGGCGGGTCCAGGAACGGCGACCGGGGGATCCGGCCGCGGCGGCCGGGCTGGCGAGGATCGACCGGCTCGGCCGACGCGGCCCGCGAGCGGCACTCTCCCGGCACCGCGCCGGCACGGCACTGGCCGCCGCGGTCTGCGCCGTGGCCGCGATCACGGCCTGCGCGGTCGTGCTCACCGACGGCGCGGGCGGAGGCACGACGCAGGCGGGTCCGTCGCGGGCCGAGAGCGCGGAACAGCTCGCCGAGCGCCTCGACGCCGAACGCCGGGCGGAGCGGGCACGAGACGAAGTCCGCGAGACGGCCCGCCGGACGGAGGCGGCCACGGCGCTGGCCGACACCCTGCGGGCGCCCGGCATCAGCCCGGTGGTGCAGGCGAGTTCCGTGGAGGTCACCTTCGCCGACGGGCTGTTCTCCGAGGGCGCTCAGCTGACCCCGACCGGCGCCGAACGGCTCACCCGGCTCGGGGAACGACTGGCCGGGCGGACGGTGCGTGTCGAGATCTACGGCCAGACCGCTACCGTGCCCGGCGCCCCGACCAGCGGCGGCTCCGTCCTCTCCCTCTGGCGCGCCCTCATCGCCGCCCGGGAGCTGAGCGCCGCCAGCGGCAAGCCCCTCACCGCCTTCACCACGGCCAGCGCGGACCAGCGCGACGCGGCGCACGCGACCGACGCGAGGAACCGGACGGTCACGGTGGTGATCACGCCCGGATAGCCGACGGCTCCGCTCAACCGAAGATGTCGTGCGTGCGGCGGTAGAGCGCGTCCGTGTGGTCGCGGACGTCCCGGTACACCGCCTCGAGCCGGCGGTAGAGGTCGTGGTTGTCCCGGTCCGGGAGGAAGACCTCGCCGGGGCGGACCATCTGGGTGACGGCCTCCTCGAAGTCGGCGTACACGCCGAGGCCCACGGCCGCGCAGACCGCGGCACCCAGGCCCGCGGCACTGGACGCTTCGGCGCGGCGGGCCGGGATGCCGTGCACGTCGGCGTGGATCTGCATCATCAGATCGGAGCGTGCGCCGCCACCGGAGACGATGACCTCGCGGTACGAGGTGCCGAGTTCCTCCGCCATGCGTTCCGTCGTGTCGTGGATCGTCATCGCGAGGGCTTCGAGGATCGACCGGTAGATGTGGAAGCGGCTGTGGCGTCCGTCGAAGCCCAGTCCTCCACGCTCAGCCCGGCCGCGCGCGCCGCGGCGGTGACCTCCTCGCCGAGCAGGTCGCGGTGCCAGCTGACCGTCCACATGCCGCGCCGCACTCCGCCGGACTCGTACAGGTAGGAGCGCGGCACGGAGGCGTAGTTGACCTAGCCGAGGGCCTCGGCCGCCTTGTCGTTGGCCGTGGCGACCACGGGTACGCCGGCGGGGATGCCCGTGTGCCGCGCCGCGGCGTCGGTGACCTCTCCGAGGATGTCGCCGGGCAGCACGAGGTCGAAGAGGAGCTCGCGCCGCATGCCGAGTTCGGCGATCTCCGCGTCGTCGTCGGTCCACCGCCAGGTGTCCGGGTCGAGGGGCCACCTGCCCGCGTAGTTGGCCGCCGTGTCACGGAAGTTCCCCGTCAACCGGTGACTGATGTAGCCGGAGCTGGTCGTGACGCGGGCGGCCTGCGGATTCGTGTCCGTGTACGGCAGGCCGACGCGCTCGTCCATCCAGCTCATGACGGGCTGGGCCAGCGTGCCGTCCGCCTTGAGTACGGCGTGGCAGAAGCGGATCGTGCAGAGCCCCACCCCCGCGATGTCCGCCGGGTCCCCGTCGAACGAGGCGAGCGCGGCCCGGCTCGCGACGCCGATCGACGTCCACAGGTCGTCGTCCGGATGCTCCACGACGCCCGGGCGCGGTGTGTCGTAGGGGCGCAGCGCGGCACGGCCCTCGCTGACGGCACGCCCGTGGGCGTCGAACACGGTCACGCCGGCGCCGGCCCGTGGCGTCCGGCCCGGACGCCACGGGCCGGACGGCCGACGTTCGGCCAGGGCCCGACGGTCGCCGCGCTCACCCCGCGGCCGGCTACTCGGCGGGGTCCTCTTCCGTCCGCCGGACGGCGCGCTTGACCTCGCTCTCGACGGCTTCCGCCGACTGGCCGCTGACCGTGGCGTGATCGGCGATCGCCGCCTGCGCGGCCTGGGCGGCCTCCTGCCAGGCCCGGTGCTGTACGTCGAACTCCTCGCCGTCGAGTCCGGCGAGGCGCGCACGCTGCTCTTCCGCCGCCCGCTCAAGGACGATCAGGTCATGGGGAATGTCCACGCTCCCGATCCTAGGCCCGGACGCGGCGATGCCCCATCGACGACCCGCGGCCCGTGCGACCGGTCAGCCCCCGACCGTGGCGGCCCGCGGCGCCGGCACCGGTGCCCGGGAGGCTGCCGAGAACCCTGTCGAGAAGTTGTCCTCGACCTCGGCCCTCTCGGCCGCGTTCGGGTAGGGATTGGTGCACGGGACGCCCGCGGTGGAGCCCGACATCAAGCTGGAACAGGGGCCGGGCTTGCGGTCCGGCAGGCCCAGGATGTGGCCGAGCTCGTGGGACGAGATGCGCACCGTGTTGTAGCCCTGGTTCACGGCCTGGCGTCCGATGTAGACGGTGCCGTTGCCCAGGGAGGTGGGCAGGGCGCGCGGCCAGCCGTTGTCGGCGAGGATCCGGATGTTGGCGCGCTGCCCGGATGCGGCGGGACGCAGTTCCACGCCGTCGACGCTCTCGTTCCAGATGGCCGCGCCCCGGTCGACCGCGGACGCGAACTCCGCGGAGCCGCTCGCGTCGTAGGTGAGCACCCGGGCGGCGGACAGGGGGAGCGTGGTGCCGCCGGACGGTTCGGCGGCCACGGCCTGGCCGCTCAGCAGGGGGAGCGACAGCAGCAGAGCCGCGGCCAGGCCGCCGGTCAGGGTACGGACGTGCATGATTCGACCTCCTTGTGGGGGAAGGGCAGTCGTGTGCATGACACCATCTGGCTCCCTGCCCACCGCACACGGTCGCCAATCCGCCAATCCGACACTGCGGCTCGGCTCGGCCGGGCTCGGCATGTCGCGGGACGGGCCGTCAGCGTATGCGGTGGGTTTCCCAGAAGGGGCCGAGGTCCTCGTCCGTCAGGGCCTGGGCGGCCTTCTTGAAGTCTGCGGTGGTGGAGACGCCGTACCAGTGGTCCTGGGCGTATCGCTTGAGGAGCAGTGCCATGGTGTCGGCCCCGAGCGTGCGTTCGAGGTCGGCCAGGGCGCAGGGTCCGGCCGTGTAGACGAGGTGGTACTCGCCGGGGTGCCGCGACCAGTAGGCCATCGAGGCGGTCAGCGCGGTGCTGTCGTCGGGCCAGTAGACGTCCGACCAGCAGTCGCGGGTGTCCCAGCCGTGGAAGCGGGCATTGGCGTACTGGGCGAAGCTCTCGTCCAGCCAGGGTGAGGCGTACTCGTCGTTGCCGACGATGCCGTACCACCACTGGTGCGCCACCTCGTGGACGACGGCGCTGCCCTCCTCGGTGGTGCCCAGGAGGACGAGGCCGGGGTACTCCATGCCGCCGCCGAAGCCGCTGGTCATCACCAGGTCGATCTCGCCGTACGGGTAGCGGCCGAACTCCCTGCCGAACCGGTCGATCGAGGCGACGGCGTCCACGCGGTTGAGGCGCACGCCCGCGGCGGGGGTGTCGGGTGCCCAGTACGACTTCACCCGCACGCCGCCGGGCGTCGTCTCCGTCGCCGTGCGGAACGGACCCGCGGCCCAGGCGAAGTCCCGCACCCGGTTCGCGACGCTGAGCGTGACCGTGCGGCCGGTCCCGCCGGGAAGGGTGCGGGTGTGGCCGGTTGCCGGCACCTTGAGTGCCGACGGATGGTCGAGACGGACCCGGAAGTCGCCCGTCAGGGCGTAGAAGCTCTCGCCCGTCGCCACGTACGGGTCGAGGTGCCACCCCTTCGCGTCGTGCACGGCGAGCACCGGCAGCGCGTTGCCCAGGAAGCGGTAGGCGCCCTCGCGGCCGAAGCGGGCGTTGCGGTCGGGGACGGTGATGGAGACGTCGAAGGCGACGGACGTCCGCTGACCGCGCGCGAGCGGCTTCGGCAGAGCGATGCGCAGGGCCGTGCAGTTCACGGCGAGGCCGTCCGGTTTGCCACCGTCCACGTGCGAGACCGTGACGGGGGAGCGCGCGTCGGGTGTACCGCACTGGTCCTCGCCGTTGCCCCACAGACGGAGGTACACCTCGCGCAGCGGACGGTCGGACGCGTTCCGGAACGACACCCGCTGCCGTCCGGTCCAGTGGCCGCCGTCGGCGTCGGAGCGCAGCGTCACGTCGTAGCGAGCGCGATCGGGCGTCGCGGCGGCCCTCGACACGTCCGGCCCCCCGGTCGTCGAGCCGGCGTCACTCGCGCCGAAGGCGACCGACACGACCAGCACCAGCAGCACGACGAACAGGCGACGACCGGACGGGAACGACCACACGG
The DNA here is from genome assembly GCF_031597775.1 of Streptomyces sp. BB1-1-1. Classification (NCBI taxonomy): domain Bacteria; kingdom Bacillati; phylum Actinomycetota; class Actinomycetes; order Kitasatosporales; family Streptomycetaceae; genus Streptomyces; species Streptomyces sp. BB1-1-1. The sequence continues at coordinate 8,207,684 of NZ_CP134203.1, forward strand.
CTGAGGGCGTCATGCCAGCGGATACTGCCACATCACGCCCGGTTCCGCGCGGAGTTGGGTGGTTCGCACGCCCGATGATCGCGGTCGGCTCGACGGGGTGGTCCGCCGCCGGGCGAAGCGGTCACCGGATCGGACGGGGAGGCGCGGGCTCCGGGGTCGTCCGGGTGGGTCGGGTCCGCGAGCGGAAGGTACGGCGGTAGGCGTCCGGCGGCACACCGACCGTCCGGTGGAAGTGCCGGCGCAGCGTCGTGGCGGTGCCCATGCCGGTTGCCGTCGCGATCGCGTCGATGGTGTCGTCGCTGGTCTCCAGCAGTTCCTGCGCGTGGCGGATGCGTTGGGTGAGCAGCCACCGCAGCGGGGTGGTGCCGGTCGCCGACCTGAAGTGGCGGCCCAGGTGGCGCGAGCTCATGCGTGCCTGGCGGGCCAGGTCCTCGACGGTGAGCGGGTGGTCGAGGCGCTGCAGGATCCAGGGGAAGAGCTCGGCGAGCGGGTGGTTGGCCGGGGCGGGGACCGGAGTGGTCACGAACTGGGCCTGCCCGCCGTCCCGGTGGGGCGGCACGACCAGGCGGCGGGCGAGCCTGTTGGCGACCGACGAGCCGTGGTCGAGGCGGACGAGATGGAGGCACAGGTCCATGGCCGCTGCCTTGCCGGCGGAGGTGAGCACGCTGCCGTTGTCGACGTAGAGGACGTCCGCGTCCACCGTCACCCGTGGGTGGCGCCGGGCCAGTTCCTCGGTGTGGGCCCAGTGCGTGGTCGCGCGCTTGCCGTCCAGCAGGCCGGCGGCGGCCAGCACGAAGGCACCCGTGCACAGGGAGACCACACGCGCGCCGGCCTCGTGGGCCGCGCGCACCGCCTCGACCAGTTCGGCCGGCGGATCCCGGTCGATGTCGGCCCACCCGGGCACGACGACGGTGTCGGCGTGCGGGAGGTGGTCGAGTCCGTGGTCGGGCTCCAGCCGGAAGCGGCCGACCCGCACGGGGCCCGGGCCGCAGACCGAGAGGCGGTACCAGGGGTCGACCATGTCCGCCGGTCCGGTCCCGAAGACCTCGCACGCCAAGGACAGTTCGAAATGCAGCATGCCGTCGGTGGCGGCCAGCGCGACAGTGGTCATGTCCGGAATTGTATGGGTGATGGCGTTCCGGACAGTAGTGGCGGGGGCCGGTTCTCGTGAGGATGTTCGTGTCGGAGCGCAGCGGGTCGTTCGAGTGAAGGGGAGAACTCATGGAGTCGGGCCAGACAGTGGCGGTGTTCGGCGCGTACGGGCACACCGGGCGGTTCGTGGTCGCAGAGCTGAGAGAGCGTGGCTTCCGCCTCGTCCTCTCCGGTCGCGACGTCGGCAAACTGAAGGAACTGGCATACGAGACGGGGCTGGAGGCCCGCCCGGCGTCGGTCGACGACCCTGCCTCGCTCGACCGTGCGCTTGCCGGAGCGGCGGCCGTGATCAACTGCGCCGGCCCCTTCGCCGTGACGGCCGCACCGGTGATCGAGGCGGCCCTGCGGGCGGGACTCCCGTACCTCGACGTGGCGGCCGAGATCGAGGCCAACGCCGACACCTTCGCCCACTTCGCCGACCGGGCCCGGGACGCCGGGGCAGTGATCGTCCCGGCGATGGCCTTCTTCGGCGGACTCGGCGACCTGCTGGCCTCCGCCGCGATGGGTGACTGGACGGTGGCCGACGAGGCGCACATCGCCTACGCACTGAGCGACTGGCACCCCACCACCGGCACCCGCACGGCGGGCGCCGTCTCACGGCAGCGGCGCGACGGCCGGCGGGTGCGCTACACCGGCGGGCGGTTGGAGTACACGAACGACGCCGCGCGGACCGAGGACTGGCCCTTCCCCGCCCCCGTGGGACCGCGCCCCGTGATCGCGGAGTTCACGATGGCCGACGTCGTGACCATACCGAGCCACCTGACCGTTCCCGAAGTGCGCACCTACATGACGGTCGAGGCGGCCCGCGACATCGCCGCCCCGGACACGCCGACACCGGCCGCGGTGGACGAGCGCGGGCGGTCCGCCCAGACCTTCCTCGTCGACGTCCTGGTGCGCTCGGGTGACACCGAACGGCGCGCCGTGGCCCGGGGACAGGACATCTACGCCGTCACCGCGCCGCTGGTGGTGGAAGCGCTCGGCCGTGTCCTCGACGGACGTGCCGCCGCGGTCGGGGTCGTCTCCGCGGGCGAGGCCTTCGACGCGGCGGACTTCCTCCGCGCGCTGTCCCCGCACATCAGCCTGGAACTGCACCCGTAGGAGGGCGCGGAGCCGGAGGACCGATCGGGAACGGGTCCTGCACGGGGACGGCGCGGCGGTGCGTCGTCGGAAGCCGCGCGACGAGCCTCAGAGCGGATTGAGGCGGGCCTTGAGCAGGCAGAACTCGTTGCCTTCGGGGTCGGTCAGGACATGCCACTGCTCCTGCCCCGTCTGGCCGATGTCGGCCGGGCGCGCACCCAGCGCGAGAAGGCGTTCCAGCTCGGCGTCCTGATCCCGGTCGGTGGCGTTGACGTCGATGTGCAGCCGGGACTTCCCCTTCTCCGGCTCGTCCCTGCGACTGAGGATGATGGTCGGCTGCGGGCCACCGAACCCCTCGCGCGGCCCGATCTCCAGCGTGCCGTCGTCCTCGCGATCGAGCACGACGAAGTCCAGGACCTCGCACCAGAACCGCGCCAGCACCTCGGGGTCGCGGCAACCGAGCACAAGTTCACTGATACGACATGCCATTGACGAAACCTACTCTCAGTTCTGTGGAAGGCAGGGGAGTCCGTACACGAACCCCATGGCACCCAGCAGCGACAACAATGCCGCGACCGTACCGGACGAAGTACTCGTCATCGAGCGTCGGGGACGAGAACGACCTTGCCTGTCGTTTCCCGCGCCTCCAGGGCGGCGTGCGCGGCTGCGGCCTGCGACAGGGGGAAGGTCTGGAAGGCGGGCACCAGGCTCCCCTCGGCGGCCGCCGCGAGTGCGCGAGCCTCGTCGGCGGGCGCGTCCTGGCCCGCCAACAGCAGGGTTAGCGCGTCGGTGAAGCGTACGCCGCGCTCCTTCAGCTCCGCCTCGCCCGGGCGGAACTCCTCCCGGGAGGCCGCACCGATGCTGAGGTGGCGCCCGCCTCCGGCCAGCAGTCCGAAGGCGGCCCGTCCTTTGCCGCCCTCGACCCCGTCCAGAACGACCGTGACACCGCGCGGGCCCAGGGACTCGCGGACCGTGTCCGCCCAGTCCGGCAGGTTGTAGTCGACCGCGACATCGGCGCCCAGTTCCCGCACGGCCGCCGTCTTGGCCGGACCGCCCGCCGCGCCGATCACCGTGGCGCCGAGGCGGAGGGCGAACTGGACGACCAGACGGCCGATCCCACCGGCGGCGGACGTGACCAGAACGACGTCGTCGGAGGTGAGCTCCGCGATGTCGAGCAGGCCGATGGCGGTGGTGCCGGTGACGACCATCGTGACGGCGGCCTCGTAGCCCAGTCCGGCCGGGATCCGGTGCAGGGACGCGACGTCGGCGGCGGCCAGCTCGGCGTAGCCGCCCGGCCTGCCGTGAGAGGTCACCACCTTGGCGCCGATCCAGGCCGTGTCCACGTCCGGCCCGACCGACTCGACGACGCCGGCCACCTCGCCCCCGAAGACCGCCGGAAGCTGGGGAAGCGGCGGACCGATCTGAAGTCCTTCGCGCAGCGCCGTCTCGATCTGGTGGACTCCCGCGGCCCTCACCGAGACGAGGACCTCGCCCGGACCCGGAACCGGATCGGGCATCGTCTCGTGACGGAGGTTGTCAGCGGGTCCGAACTCGTGCAGCACGACGGCGCGCATGGCCGTTCCTTCCAGGAGGCCGGCAGAAGAACTCCCACTCTGCGACCTCGACTTGACTTGAGGTCAAGCCTCATCAGGACGACACTCCGTAACAGGAGACCATCGCGGCCGCGCGGTCGCGCAGGGAGGCGCGCAACCACTGCGGGTCCAGCACTTCCGCGTCCGTGGTGAGCTGCCACAGCGCCCACTCGGCGTGTCGTGCGTCCTGGTAGATCACCTCCAGCCGCGGCCAGCCGTCCGCGTCGGGTTCCTCGGCACGGACGGCCAGCGCGGTGCTCACCAGTTCCTCCCTCCGCAGCGGGTTCACCCGTACCAGCACGCTGACTTGGTCGCCCTCGGACAGGAACTGCGCGCAGCGTTCCCGCCAGATCCGGTCCAGATCGACCTGGTTCGGTCGCTCCGCCGGTTCTGGGAGTTCCTCGGCGGCCAACATCCGCGACAGGCGGTAGGTGCGGTCCGTGCCGGATCTCGTGGCCAGCAAGTAGCCCCTGCCGTGCACGGTGACCAGACCGATCGGGTCCACGGTGCGCCACTGCGGGGCCTGGCCCGTGGCCGCGTAGTGGATGCGCAGCTTGTGGCCGACGAGCACCGCGCGCCGGACCTCGATCATCGTGGGGTCGGGCAACTCCTCGGTGGGAAGGCGGCGCGAGAGCAGGTCGGTCTCCGGGTCGACGAGCAATCGCCGGGCCGCGTCGCTCGCGGTGTCGCGATGGCTTTCGGGCAGCGCGTCGGCCACCTTGCGCATGGCCGACGCGAGCGCCGAACCGAGGCCGAACACCCGCTCGCCGCGTCCCGAGCCGGCGACCAGCAAGGCCAGGGCCTCGTCGTGATGCAGTCCGGTGAGATCGGTCCGGAAGTCGGGCAACAACGCGAATCCGCCGCGCCGCCCGCGTTCGGCGTAGACCGGGACGCCGGCTGCGGACAGCGCCTCGATGTCGCGCAGCACGGTGCGGGTGGACACCTCCAGTTCGCGGGCGAGCGTGGCCGCGGTCAGCCGACCGTGTCGGCGCAGCAGAAGCACCAACGAGATCAACCGGTCGGCACGCATCCGAGCACGTTAGCGGAATACATGACCAAGGACGTCGTCATTCGCAGGGAGGCTTGTCGACGTGATGCCGAGGACGGTGGTTGCGGAGTCCTCGGACGTACGTACTGCTGCCGGTGAACCGAATGGAGCTGATGTGGCAATGGAGCGATCGACGGTCAACCCGTGGACGTGGTCGGTGGACATGGGTTACAACCAGGGTGAGATCGTCTCCGGGGCCACCCGGACCCTGTACTGCTCCGGGCAGGCCTCGATGAGTGGCGAGGGCAAGCCTCAGCACGCCGGTGACATGGCGGCGCAGTTGGCGCTGACCATCGACAATCTGGAGGCCGTGCTCGGCGAGGCCGGCATGTCCCTCGCGAACCTCGTCCGGCTCAACGTCTACACCACCGACGTCGACGGGCTCTTCGAACACTACGGCCTGCTGGCGTCGCGGTTGGGCGCGGCCGGAGTGGCACCGACCACCACAATGCTCGGGGTGGCACGGCTGGCGGTTCCCGACCTGATGGTCGAGCTCGAGGGAACCGCCGTCGCGTGACACGGCCTCGCGACCGCTCGTAGCGAGCGCGTCGGCCGGAGACCGGCGAACCAGCCCTCGACGGGCAGGGCTTCGAACCACTGGAAGCCCTGCCCGACGGCCGCCTTCCCCGGTCGCCTGACGGCGGGGGAGGAAGACCTGCGCAGACGCCTTCCCGAACCCGCCCATCGCGAGCCTGGGCCACCGAGAGGCTGCGCCTTTCAGCCCACCCGAGCCCCGCGACGCCGGCAAGATCCAAACGACAGGCCCTAGCGGCCTTCCCGCCTGCTCCGGCCCGGGTCACCACGCCTCGATGACCGGCGCGCCGGATCCGCGCCGCCGCCAGGACTCGCTGAGGCGCGCCAGCCGGTCCGCGGCGGCGATGCCGTACAGGGACGCGACCTTGCCCTCGCGCACTTCGAACGCCACGGCGCCCACCACCCGGCCCTCGATCACTGCCAGGACGGCCGGGGCGCCGTTGATCCACGCGATATGCATCGCAGGCGAGCCACCGGCCAGCCGCCGCTTCGCCGGAGTGGGCCTGAAGCCGGCCCGCACGTAGGAGGCGACGCGCTCGCGCGTCCTGTACCGCAGCAGCCGCCTGGCCAGTCCGGCGCCGTCCGAGACCGCCGTCACGTCGTCGGTGAGCAGCGCCACCAGTCGTTCCGTGCGCCCTGACGTGGCGGCGGCGACGAACTCCTCGACGATCCGGCGGGCCGACGCGGGGTCGGCCTCACCCCCGCGGCGGCGCTCGGCGGTGACCCGGCCCCGGGCCCGGTGGACGTGCTGCTGGCTCGCGGACTCGGTGATGTCGAGGATCCCGGCGATCTCGGCGTGGCTGTACGAGAAGGCCTCACGCAGGACGTAGACGGCCCGCTCGACCGGCGAGAGCCGCTCCATGAGGGTCAGTACGGCCAAGGCCACCGATTCGCGCTGCTCGAAGGTGTCGGCCGGGTCGAGCATCGGGTCACCCGCCAGGAGCGGCTCGGGCAGCCAGGCACCGGCCGCCCGCTCGTGGTGCGACTGCGCCGAGCGGAGCCGGTCGATGCAGAGATTGGTGACGACCTTGGTCAGCCACGCTTCCGGCACCTCCACCCGTTCGTGATCCGCGGCCTGCCAGCGCAGGAACGTGTCCTGTACGGCGTCCTCGGCGTCGGCGGCCGAGCCGAGCAGCCGGTACGCGAGCGAGGCCAGCCGGCCCCGGCTGGCCTCGAAACGATCGACGGCTGCACTGTCCATGCGCGACAGCCTATGCGGCGCCCAGCACACCGGACCGCTCAGGCGTGGTGACCAGGCGACGCTTGCGCTTGGGCATGCCGAAGGTCGGGTGGGCGATGCCCCACCCGGCCCCCTTGAGCACGCCCGACTTGAGTCGCGCGGCGGTCCGGCCGCCGAGGTACCAGGACTTCGACCGGACGTCCCCGTCCACCATCTGGAAGATCGCGTCCCGCCGCCCGAGGCTGATGTGGTTGCCGTGGTACTTCAGTCCGGTGGTCGGGACGTCGCCGCCCGTCAGGCGCGCGATGATCGCGGCGGTCGCCTGCATGTTGGTGAAGCCGGCCGAGGCACAGGACATCGGCAGCGGCCGGCCGTTGTCGCCGATCGCGTAGGCGCAGTCGCCGGCGGCGTAGACGTCCGGGTGCGAGACCGAGCGCATGGTGCGGTCGACGACGATCTGCCCCGTCTCGGCGACCTCCAGGCCGCTGGCGGCCGCGATGGGGTGCACGGCGAACCCGGCCGACCACACGGTCACGTCGGCCGGGACGGAGGTACCGCCGGCGGTGATCGTCCGTGTCGGCTCGACTGCTTCGATGTGGGTGTGTTCGTGGACGGTGATGCCGAGCCGGTCGAACGCCCGGCGCAGGTGACGGCGGGCCCCCGGCGAGAGCCAGGTGCCCAGCTCGCCGCCGGCGGCGAGCGCGACCGAGAGGTCGGGCCGGGACTCGGCCAACTCGGTGGCCGTCTCGATGCCGGTCAGCCCCTCACCGACGACCAGCACGGTGCCGCCCTCGTCCAGGCCGGCCAGGCGCTCGCGCAGCCGCAGCGCCGAGGAACGGCCGGTCACATCGAAGGCGTACTCGGCCGCCCCGGGGACGCCGTGGTGGGCGACGGAGCTGCCGAGCGCGTAGAGCAGCGTGTCGTACGCGAGCTCGCCGGGCCCGTCCTCGCCGGTCACGGCGACGGCCCTGCGCTCCGGATCGACGCCGGTGACGCGCGCCAGGCGCAGCCGCACCCCGGTGCCCGCGAACACGTCGGCGAGCTCGCGGAACGCGACGTCCTGGCCGCTCGCGAGCTGGTGGAGCCGCATCCGCTCGACGAAGACGGGCACGGCGTTGACGACGGTGATCTCGGTGTCGGCGGGGGAGAGCCGGCGGGCCAGGTTTCCGGCCGCGAAGGCCCCGGCGTATCCGGCGCCGAGTACGACGATGCGGTGCTTCATGGCGTTGCTCCCTGTCTCGTTCGCGTGCCCCTTGAACGAGATGGCGTCCCGATTGCTGACAGGAGCCGGATGTGACGTGGGTCACCAGCCTGGCACGGGCGACTGAGCCCGGGCAGGTGCTTGGCCGCGCCGGGGCCCGTCCCTACCGGGAGATGGGCAGCAAAACCCCCTGCTAGGGTGCGCCGATGTCTTCGATCAAGCAGTTCCAAGTCACCTTCGACTGCGCGGAACCCGAGCGCCTCGCGCGCTTTTGGTGCGAGGTGCTCGGGTACGTCGTGTCGCCGCCGCCGAAGGGGTTCGCCACATGGGACGACTTCGATCGTTCGCGGCCGCGTGAAGAACGGGGTTCGTGGTTCGCATGCGGCGATCCCTCCGGTGCGGGCCCGCGACTGTTCTTCCAGCGCGTTCCCGAAGGGAAGGTCGTCAAGAACCGGGTGCATCTCGACGTGCGGGTCGGCACCGGGCTCGTGGGCGAGGAGCGCCTCGCCGCACTCGAAGCCGAGTGCGCACGCCTGATCCCGCTCGGCGCGGTACGCGTGCGGCTGCTGTACGACGGCAACGACTCGTGCATCGTGATGCAGGACATCGAGGGCAACGAGTTCTGTCTCGACTGAGCCTCCGACTCGGATCGGCTCGGATCGGATCGGCTCGGATCGGCTCGGCTCGGATCACTAGAGCAGATCGCGGGGCACCGTCTCGTTCCAGGTGCGCGAGAACACCCGTCGGCCGCCTTCGTACCCGTCCAGTGTCGCGTCGACGAAGAACCGGCCTTCGTCGCAGGTGAGACGGGTGTGAGTGACCACCCGTACGTTCCAGTCGTCGCGCCGGAAGTCCATGGTCCACGTGGACTCGCCGCTCACGGAGGTGAAGTCGTCGGCGACGGAGGCGTAGCGTTCGTGCGCGCGCCGGCCGACGTCGAGACCGATGTCCTCGAAGCGGACCGTGCCCCGGTCCTTCACCGTGTCCAGCTCGGAGTGGTAGCCGACCAGGTCCCGCTTGACGTCCCACCGTTCCTCCGGCGGTGTCACCGTCGTGGTGTTGATGGGCGGGGTGCCCTCGGCCTCGCCGAACGGCGCGGCCAGGGTGTCGTCGGCCTTCTCCGGGGGCCGGACGGGGAGGGTGAGCGTGCTGGAGTGCTCGTGGACGCTGAGCATCGCCGGCTTCGGCGGCGGCCAGGCGAGCGGCCAGTAGGAGGTGGACAGGGAGAGCCGGATGCGATGGCCGGGCGGGAAGCTCTGCGCCACTCCGTTGAGGTGGACCGTGGCGCGGTAACGACGGCCGGGCACGAGGGGCTCGGGCTGCTCCGCGCTGTCCAGCCGGGTGAGATTGAGAAGGCCGTAGGTGACCCGGGTGGCCGCTCCGTCCGGGCGGACGTCCGACAGCCGCGCGGCCACCATGGCGACCGGTTCGTCGGCCGACAGGTCGAGGTCGAGGGTCGGCGAACCGAGGATCTCCACCCGTTCGGTGAGCGGGGCGGTCTCGAAGACCAGTGAGCCGCCGTCCTCCTCGCGCTGGTCGTAGGGCAGGTCGGGGGGTGCGTTGTAGGAGGCCCACTTGCCGGCGAACTGCCCGACGGACAACGGGGACCGCACGGTCAGGACGTCGCGATCCTCGGCTCCTCCTGTCCCGCCTGTCTCTTCTGTCCGTTCGCTCGTGACTTCGGCCGTCTCGGGAGCCGTCTCTCCGTCCAGCGCGCCGGGAGGTGCGATCCGGTGCCCGATGAGCGGGTGCGTGACCGGGTGGACGTGCGGGGACGGCCAGCGGGGTTCCGCCACCCAGCGTCCCGGCCGTTCCTCGTACGAGGTGGACGGTGGGACGCTGTCCTGCATCCACGTCCGCAGCATCGGACCGTCCATGACGCCGTTGTCGACGCCCTTGAGCCAGTGGTCCCACCAGCGCACGACTTCTTGCAGGTAGCCGATGGCGGGGCCCGGCTCACCGAGGTGGGGGAACTTGTGCGACCAGGGGCCGATGAGCCCCTTCCTGGGCACGTCCAGGTGGGCGAGCAGCCGGGTGACCGCGTTGGAGTAGCCGTCCGCCCAGCCGCTGGAGGCGAGCACCGGGCAGCGTACGTCCTGGTAGTTCTCGGCGACCGAGGCGTGCCGCCAGTATGCGTCGAGGCGTTGGTGGCGCAGCCACTCCAGGACCCAGGGCCGTGCGTGTTCGAGGCGTTCGTGCCACATGTCCCGCCAGCGGTCGCCGGCCACGGCCGGGTCGGGGGGACAGGTGGCGTAGGCGAACATGGTGCCCGCCTCGGCCAGGTTGTCCGACAGCATGGCTCCGCCCATGTAGTGCATGTCGTCGGCGTGCCGGTCGTCGGTGAAGGACGCGATGACGATGGCCTTCAGGCTCGGTGGCCGCCGGGCCGCCACCTGGAGGGCCGCGAACGCCCCCCAGGACAGGCCCATCATCCCCGTGGTGCCGTCGCACCAGGGCTGTTCGGTGAGCCAGGCCAGCACCTCCTCGGCGTCGCGCTGTTCGATCTCCAGGTACTCGTCGCGCAGCACCCCCTCCGACTCGCCGGTGCCCCGCAGGTCGACGCGGACGCAGGCATAGCCGTGCCCGGCGATGTACGGGTGGTGGATGGAGTCGCGTTCCGCGGTGAGGTCCCGCTTGCGGTACGGGATGTACTCCAGCACCGCCGGCACGGGCTCCTGATCCGACGACGTGGGCCGCCAGATCCGCGCCGACAGACGGACGCCGTCCGACATGGGGATGACGACGTGTTCCTCTTCCTTCGTCGTGTACGGCAGGTGGGTCACATGACGCATGGTCGGTGCTCCTTAACCTCGCGCTCCTTCGGACGGCTCGTCGAAGGTGAGGCCCAGGGCAGCGACGCACTGGTCGTACTTTCTGCGCAAGTCCTGTTCGTCGTCGCCGCCGGTGAAGATGTGTGCGAGTTCGTAGCTGTAACTGTCCTGCTGGGAAAGGTCGGAAAGCCGCTGGCCGGGCTCGGGCATGACCTCGATCCGTACGCCCGGTATCTCGCTCTCGATGCGGGCGATGTCCTCGGGGGAGGGCACGCGGCGCACCACTCCGTCCGTGAACCACCGGTGGTACCACTTGGCCGCCATCGCGTACGGGCCCTGCCGGTGGGGCATGCGCGGGTCATCCCCGAGGGCGAGGGCGACCATGGGGTGGTGGTTGGGGACACCGTCCACGTACTGGAACAGCTCGGCGTGCGACTGCGAGTGGCGCGGATTGATCTCCAACAGGCTGATGTCCTGGCTGCCGGGGTCGTAGAAGTACTCCACGCTGAACGTCGCCGAGTCGAAGCCGATCCGGCGCATCACCCGCTCGGTGACCTCGTGCAGCCGGGCGACGACCTGCGGGGGCAGCATGGACGGGTACTGGTGACGCAGGAAGCACGGCGTGTCCGGATAGTCGATGGAGTCCAGCGTGCCGTAGACGGTCACCTCCCCCTCGTGCACGTAACCCTCCACCGCGACCTGCACACCCGACAGCGACTCCTCGGCGAGACACACGCGGCCACCGACACCGTCCATCTCCGGCGGCAGCTCGACCTGGTCGAGGATGTGCTCGAAGGGGCGGCCGATACGGGAGATGCCCTCGCGTATCTCCGCGACGGCCGCCCGGAACTCCTCCTCGTCCCCGACCCCGAAGGCGAGTTCGGACGAATAGGACAAAGCGGGCTTCAGCCACATCGGGAACCGCACGCCGTCCGGGGGACGCGGCGGATCCGCCTCCAGGTCGACGCGGCCGAAGCGCGGATGCCGGTCCGTCACCTTCTGCTGCTTGAGCCTGCTCCAGTACTTGTGCTCGCACTTGACCACCGACTCGAGGCTGGTGGTCCGGGTGCCGTACCGTTCGCCGAGGATCGGGACGAGGGTGCTGACCGGGAAGTCCCAGTAGCCGACTATCGCGTCGATGCTTCCGTCGAAGGCGTCCAGTACCTTCTGTGCCTTCTCCACGACCGCTGGTAGCGACACCTCGCCGTCCTGCAGCTCCTCCACCGTCAACAGGCCGTGGAAGCGCAGTGAATCGGCGCCCGGTACGGCCTGGAGTGTCGGAAGGTTGGCCTCGTCGAGACCGACCACGAAGATGTTCTTGACATTGTCCTCAGACACGACTCTCCTCTCTCCTCCCAAGATCGACGGGGTACCCCTCCACGGCGCGGGCAACCATCGGGCGGAGCCACGTCGGAACTCCCGCTCAGCGGCGGGGGCCGGCGGCGGCGTGCAGGTGGCCGGGGGCGGCGCCGGCCCTTCCGGCCCTGGTCGTTCGCCATCTCGTGCACGTGGTCGGCGCCCAAGTGGTCGTCGCCCGTTGGCCCATGGGGAAGCGGATCACCGCGTGTGTCCCCGTCGGGCCTGAGCAGTGCACGCGGCGCGAAGAGTGACGCCGACGTGTTCTCGGTGCGGTGGCCGCACGCAGGCCGTGGCCCGGAGACGGATAACGGTCAGACGGTCGTCCGATCGGTCGGCCGGTCGTCGCGGCGCGAGCGGATCAGCGCCTGGCGGCCGAGGAACACGGCGCCCAGGCCCAGCGGTATCGCTGCGACGGCGCCGACGAGCCCGTTGCCGGTGCCGGGGCCGCCGCCGGCGGTTGCCACGTGCAGTACCGCGAGGATCGTGCCGACCGCCCCCACCGCGATGGCCGACATCCCGCCGGTGCGCGCGTTGCCGGTGCTGATCCGGCCGCCGGCGCGGGTCAGGGCCGGCCAGCCGATGGCCAGGCCGAGCAGCCCCACCCCGAGGGCCAGGTTGGCCCCGGTCCGCCCGTCGCCGATGACTCCGCCCTCGACGGCCGCCATCAGCGTTGCTGAAGCACTCATGCCGCTCTCCTCCTTCTCCGCCGCTGATCGCGACGTTCGACGGGCTCGAGCATGCGCGCCGTTCTCCCTGCCGGTCGTCCGGCGGACGCGGGCATTTGCCGCTGCCGCCGCTGCGGCATCCACGTACCGCGGACGCGGCAGGCGGCGCGCGGATACCGCACACGCGGTAGCCGACCGGTCGTCCGTGGGCCGGACTCGCCCACCACCGCATCGGGCTACGGTGCACCCATGGACAAAGGACGGTTCGCTGTCCCGGCCGGGATCATCGACTGGTCGATCGCCGCGGGCGTGACGGCGCTGCTGCTGAGCAGCGGGCCGGCCGGTCCGCATCCCGCCGGGGACCGCGAGCTGCTCGGCACCGTTCTGCTGGCGGCCGGCGGGCTGGCGCTGGCCGCGCGCCGCCGGGCACCGCTCCTGGTCCTGGCCGTCACGGGACTGTGCGCGGCGGGCTACCAGGCGACCGGGTTCGAGGTGCTCGCCGTCTCCTACCTGGTCGCCGTCTACGGCGCGGTACGCGCCGGGCACCGCGCCGTCACACTGGCCGCCTCCGTCGGCCTGCTGGCGGTGCTGCAGCTCACCGCCCTGGTCTTCGAGGACGGGCCCGCGCGTGAGCTCGTGACGCAGGCCCGGAACACCCTGGAGATCGCCTGGCTGATCGCCGCGTTCGCCGCCGGAGAGGCGGTGCGGCAGGCCGAACGGCGGGCGGACGAAGCCGAGCGGACCCGTGAGGAGACCGCGCGACGTCGGGCCGACGAGGAGCGGCTGCGCATCGCGCGGGAGCTGCACGACTCGCTCACCCACCAGATCTCGGTCATCAAGGTGCAGTCCGAGGTCGCCGTCCACGTGGCCCGGAGGCGGGGCGAGCAGGTGCCGGAGGCCCTGCTCGCGATCCAGGAAGCGGGCCGGGAGGCGAGCCGGGAACTGCGCGCGACCCTGGAGGCGCTGCGCGACGACGACACCACCCCGCCGCACGGACTCGACCACATCCCGGACCTGGTGAAACGGTTCCGAACGACCGCCCTGGAGACGACGCTGGCGATCGAGGGCCGTCCCCACGCCGTGCCGGCCGCGGTGAGCCGGACCGCTTACCGGATCGTTCAGGAGTCGCTCACCAATGTCGCCCGGCACGCCGCCGCCACCACCGCCTCGGTGCTGATCGACTACCGGCCGGGCGCCCTCGCCATCCGCGTCGACGACGACGGAAAGGCCACCCCGAGCCCCGCGCCGACGTCCGGCCTCGGGCTGCTCGGCATGCACGAACGCGTCACGGCCCTGGGCGGCCGGCTGCGCACCGAGCCGCACAGCGCGGGCGGCTTCACCGTCCAGGCCGAACTCCCCACGAACGGAACGTCGTGATCCGTGTCCTGCTGGTCGACGACCAGCCGCTCATCCGCAGCGGCTTCCGCGCGCTCCTCGCCCTCGAAGACGACATCGAGGTGGTGGCCGAGGCAGCCGACGGCCAAGAGGGCCTGGCGCTGGTCGAGAAGCAGCTGCCCGACGTCGTACTCATCGACATCCAGATGCCCGTCATGGACGGCATCGAAGCGACCCGGCGCATCGCCGCGAACCCGGCCCTGGCCGGGGTGCACGTCGTCATGCTGACCAACTACGGCATGGACGAGTACGTCTTCGACGCGCTGCGCGCCGGCGCCGCCGGCTTCCTCGTCAAGGACATCGTGCCGGAGGACTTCCTGCACGCCGTACGCGTCGCCGCCCGCGGTGACGCCCTGCTCGCGCCCGCCATCACCCGCAAGCTCATCGACCGGTACGTTACCCAGCCGCCCCCCGCCCGCGCCCGCGGCGGCCTGGAGGAACTGACCAGCCGCGAGCGTGAGGCGGTCGCCCTCGCCGCACAGGGCCTGTCCAACGACGAGATCGCCGCCCGCCTGGTCATCAGCCCGGCGACCGCCAAGACCCACATCAACCGGGCCATGGCCAAACTCCACGCCCGCGACCGCGCCCAGCTCGTGGTCCTCGCCTACGAATCAGGCCTGGTCACCCCGCGCAACGCCTGACCCGAGCGCGATCCGCGCTGTCGCGCACGAGCTCAAGCGGGCGGTCCGGCCGAAGACCGCACGCCGAACCACTGCTCGGCACCGTACGCCTCGAACCGCTCCAGCTCGGTGAACCCCAGCTTCGCCGCGAGGCGCATCGAGCGGGCGTTGGCCGTCTGGGTGTAGAGCACCACCGGCTCACCGGGCAGCGCGCCGGCGAACCAGTCAAGTGCGGCTGTGCACGCCTCGGTGGCGTACCCGCGCCCCCACGCCTCCGGCAGGAACAAGTAGCCGAGCTCGGTCTCCCCGGCCTCCCGTCGCCCGGCCGGACGCTCGGGGTCCTGCGGGTCGAGCTGAATGGTGCCGACAGCCGCCCCGTCGAGTTCGACCACGAAGAAGCCGGGGCGCCGTCCGGGCACCTCGGGCACCGTACGTTCGAGCTCGGCGCGCGGTCGAGGGCCACCGAGATAGGTGCCCACCTCCGGCGAGGCGTTCAGCTCGATGACCGCCGCACGGTCCCGGGCCTCCGACTCGCGGAGTACGAGCCGCTCGGTCTTGATCGGGGCAGGCGGCCAGGCGAGGGGTCTGAGGTCAACCATGCCGGCCAACCTAGCCACCGGGCTCGGAAGCGATCAAGGCTCGCTGACCGGTCGACTTCCCGACTCCGCGCCGACGACCTCCTGAAGATCACCTGCTTGCTCTCAACCGCACTTGAGGTCGTACGTTCCCTGTATGACCCGCGGAGCGCGCAGGCTCCGCACCGAAACGCAGGAGGGACACCCCATGGCGACCCAGCAGATCTCCGACGCCGAACTCGCCGGACAGCCCGCCGCGTACTGGACCGGCGTCGCCTACGAGGCGCTCATCTCGTACGCCCGGGCCCGGCAGGCCGAAAAGGGCTACACCCAGCCCCAGTTCTGGCTGTTGCGCAACCTGTCGAGGAACGACATCTCCCCCGACGGCGAGGGTATGACCCTGTCCGAGCTGCGGGAGGCCATGACCTCCTACGTCCGCCCCGAGGACGATCTGGCGGCGGAGGCCGAGGTGCTCCTGGAACGCGGCTGGCTGTCCCGGGACGCAGAGCACCGCCTATGGCTCACCGAGGAGGGGGAGAGGGCCCGCGTCGACCTGGCGCGCAACGCGCCCGCGATCCGCGCCGCCCTCCATGAGGGCATAGACGACGCGGACTACGTCACCACGCTGAAAGTGC
Source organism: Streptomyces sp. BB1-1-1 (assembly GCF_031597775.1). Lineage (NCBI taxonomy): Bacteria > Bacillati > Actinomycetota > Actinomycetes > Kitasatosporales > Streptomycetaceae > Streptomyces > Streptomyces sp. BB1-1-1. The sequence continues at coordinate 8,223,488 of NZ_CP134203.1, forward strand.
TCCGGCGACTGATCCGCAACGCGGGCGCGACGGTCGCCTGACAGCGCGGAGCCCCCGCCGCTGTTGTCCGACGGGAGCTCCGGGGTGTGCGGCTCAGTAGATGTTGGCGTCGACCTCGTCAGTGCCGTCCCCGCGTGCCGCGTTGATCTGGGCGCGCAGCGAGATCTCGTCGTACACGCGGTACTCCCGCACGATCCGGCCGTTCTGGATCAGGAACTGGGAGACGCCGAGCACGGTCACCGGCTGCCCGGTCAGAGCGCCGAAGGTGGGCGTGCCCCGGTACGTGCCATGCATGGTCCACATGACGGCGACGCGCAGACCCGCGTACCGCTCGTTGTAGTTCGCCTGGACGTCACGGACGGCGAACCGCGCGTCCGGGAACGGGCCGACCATGGCCAGCAGATCGGCCTGGTAGCGCTCGGGGCGGATGACGGTGCGGTCGCCGATCGTGTGCAGGAACAGGTCGCGGTCCATGTAGTCATGGACCTTGTTCAGGCGCCGCTGCGACCACACGTCCTCGATGAACTCCAGCACCATCTCGCACTCGGGACGGAACTGGTCGGGGCGCTCCCCGCTGTCACCGACCCGGAGCACCTCCTTCGGAGCGGCCTCGGTCATCGACCCGGTGTACCCCTGGAAGCGCAGCCCGCGGGCGACCTCGTCCGGGTCGAGCCCCAGCTGCAGGCAGTCCGCGAGATCGTCACGGACGACCCACTCCTCGACCATCCGGCCCCTGCGGTAGAGGCAGTTGGCCACCGTGCGCTTGCGGACGGGCACAAGGCGGCCGTCCTGCAGGTGCTCGTCGGCGGAGAAGACCAGGTGCGAGCTGAGGAACGCGTCGTCGCCGCGTGCCTCCCACACCACGTCCTCGGCCTGCCCGACGTGACCGGGTACCGAGGCCATGCGCATCGTGCTGCCCTCGATCACTCCGTCGCGTCCGACGACCGTGCCCAGGCTGGTGTGGACGATGGAGTCCGGTTCGTAGTTCTCGACGATGTGGTCGATGTCGCGGGCCACCCAGATGCGGTCGGTCACCTCACGGATGAAGTCGTCCGGGTCCGCGTACGGCTGGTAGGCGATGGGGTCGAGCGGCATGGTGGTTCCCTCTCTCGATGTGCCGGTTTCTCGGTGTCCCGGCGTGCGTATACGTATGTGACGACTGACGACTCAGCGGGCGAACTTGTCGGCCCCCAGCTGACTGCGGTACGTCTCCGTCATGAAGCAGGTCACCACCACGAGGCCGAGGAGCGCGCCGGCGGCGAGGTAGGCGTAGACGGCGTAGATGGTGTCGAAGGTGTTCACGAGCAGGGCCGCCACGAACGGCGTGATGCCCATGAACACGGAGAACGAGCTGTTGTACGCGATCGCACTCGCGCTGAACCGGGTCCGCGTGGCGAAGAGTTCGGCCGCGCAGACCGTGACGATGCCCGTGAGGAAGAACTCCGGGACGATGTAGATGAGCTGGCTCGCGACGGCGGCGCCGAACGTGCCGCCCTCGCCGACCCTGAACGCCAGCGGCACCAGGACGAGACAGGCGACGGCCCCGGCGATCAGCATCGGCTTGCGGCCGATGCGGTCGGAGAGGATGCCGGCCAGCGGCAGCAGCGGAATGAGCACCGCCACCGAGATCGCGTTGGACGCCAGCCCCATCCAGCGGGGCAGACCGAGCGTGCCGGTCAGGTACTCCGGATAGAAGGTGACCCAGGTGTAGGACAGGATCGCCAGCATGATGGAGGCCCCGCAGAAGACGAGGATCGGCCGCCACTGCGAGCGCAGCGCCTCTCGGACCGGCGCCTTCACCACGTCGGCGCCGTTCTCGGTCGCGCGGACGAACTCCGGCGACTCCGAGATGTGCCGGCGCAGCCACATCCCGACCAGGCTCAGGGGCAGCGCCAGGATGAAGGGCAACCGCCAGCCCCACGACTCCAGAGCGGGGCCCTGGATCAACCAGCTGGTCAGCGCGGCGGTCCCGGCCCCCGCGAGGATGCCGAGGAAGCAGCTGTTGGAGGCGAACGAGGTGTAGTAGGCGCGGCGGTTCGGCTCCGCCCACTCCACGACGAACGCCACCGCGCCCACGTACTCGCCGCCCGAGACCATGCCCTGCACGACGCGCAGCAGCAGGAGGAGCAGCGGGGCGAGGATGCCGACCGCGTGGTAGGTGGGCAGCAGCCCGATCAGCGCGGTCGTGACGCCCATGAAGACGATGGTGTAGAGCAGTGCCTTCTTGCGGCCCACCCGGTCGCCCCAGCGGCCGACCAGCGTGCCGCCCAGGGGACGGAACAGGCAGGAGATGGCGACGATCGCGTACGTGCTGATGACCGCTACGCTCTTGTCGGTCTCGGGGAAGAAGACCGGGGCCATGATCGGGGCCATGTAGCCGTAGAGGCCGTAGTCGAACTGTTCTACGAAGTTACCGATGCTTCCTGCGCCGATGGCGCGACGTATCGCCTTCCGCTTCTGCGCGGTGTCCTCTGGGACGCCGACGGCGGCGGTGGGTGGCGCTGCAGCGGACATGGCTTCTCCGATCGCGCGGATGAATAGAGATGCATACGTATGAAATCGATGAACTGCGGTGAACGTTAAGGAGCGTCCGGGGTGGCGTCAAGGGGTGTGCGGAGCGGCCGGAACGGAGGGTTCCTCAGTCGGGTGTCGGTGGCACGAGTGAGCGGAAGGTGTCCATGAGGACGGCAGCCATGTTGAACAGCATCAGCTGTGCGCCCGCCTCCTCGGCCCCGCGGGCGGCCGTCGCCGACGGCACGATCGTCATCACGGCCCGCCCCGCCGCACGCGCGGCCCGATGGGCGCTCCGGGTGAGACCGTCGATGACGTCCTGGCCGGGGAAACCGCAGTCCGCCGCGAGGTCGGACGGTCCCACCAGGACGGCGTCCACGCCCTTCGTCGCGGCGATCTCCCCGGCCGCGGCACAGGCCCGCTCCGTCTCGATCATCGCCACGACCACGGTGTCCTCGCCCGCCGACAGATGCTCCCGCGCCGGCACGGTGCCGAAGCGCCCCGCTCTGCTGTACGTGGCGAAACCGCGCTGCCCCAGCGGCGGGTAATGGTCCGCGGCGACGGCCCGCCGGGCGTCCTCGGCGCTGTCGACGTGGGGGTGGATGATGCCCGCCGCGCCGAGGTCGAGACAGCGCAGGGCCAGTGCCGGTTCGGCGGTGCCGACCCGTACGAGAACGTCGACGCCCTGCGCCGCCGCGGCGGTCAGATGGTGCTGGAGCGCGGTCATGTCGGCCGGCCCGTGCTCGCAGTCCAGGACCACGTAGTCGAGCCCCGCGACACCCGCCATCTCGACGAGCGTCTCCGACGGCAGCCGCAGCAGAGCGCCGTACAGCCGCTCCCCGGCCCCGAGCCGCCCCTTGAGCGACGGGCGCCGCCGGGGCACGCGCGGCGTCATCGGGCCACCATCCCGGCCGACAGGTCGATGTCGGCCCCGCACAGCCCCGGCATCCGCAGCATCGCGGTCACGGCCGAGCCGACCTCCGCCTCGGTGACCATCCGCCCCAGCGCCGACCGTGACACGAACGCGGCTTCGGCCTCGGCGTAACTGCTGCCCGTGCGCTCCGCCTCGAGCCGGAAGTTGCGCTCCATGCGAGGGCCGGAAACCGGGCCGGGGGACAGGGAGTTGACCGTCACGCCGAGTGGCCCGACCTCACCGGCGAGCGTCGTCGTGAGCCCGATGACGGCCATCTTCGACGCGCAGTAGGGCGTACGCCGCAGCAGGGGTCGCTTGCCCGACACGGAGGCGACGTTGATGACGTCGCCGGCCCCGCGCCGGGTCATCGGCGGCAGGAAGGCGCGGCACATGAGGAACACACCGCGCACGTTCACGGCGAAGACCTCGTCCCACTCCTCGGGGGCGACGTCCGCCAGCGCCGCGACGGGCCCCGCGACCCCGGCGTTGTTGACCAGAATGGAGATCTCCTCGTCCGCGAGCTGCTCCGCGAGCGCCTCCACGTCGCCGGGCCGGGAGACGTCGCAGACGTGGTGGTCGACGCCCGGGCCGAGCCGTGCGGCCGTCTCCTTGAGTGTGCGTTCGGTGCGGCCCGTGATGACCACGCGCGCCCCGTCGGACAGCAGGGACCGGGCGATGGCGGCGCCCAGGCCGTTGCCGCCCCCGCTCACCAGCGCGGTGCGGCCCGCGAGCGGGGCCGTCGTGCCGGTCACGCGCCCGCCTCCTCGTTCCACGGCAGCGCGGCGCCGCCGTACTTGGCCGCGCGGACGTCACCCGAGCGCGCGTGCCCTTCGAACAGTTCGACACGTGCGGCGCGTCCGCACACCTCACCGAGCAGCGCGGAGGAGGACGTGTCGGTCACCTCCTGGTACGTCACCGTCTTGAGGTACTTGCCGACCCACAGCCCGCCCGTGTAGCGGGCCGCGCCGCGGGTGGGCAGCACATGATTGGTGCCGATCACCTTGTCGCCGTACGAGACGCACGTGCCCTCGCCGAGGAACAGCGCCCCGTAGTCGTGCATCCGCTCCAGCGCCTGGCGCGGGTTCTCGGTGAGGACCTCCACGTGCTCACTGGCGTAGGAGTCGGCGGTCGTGAACGCCTCGTCGAGCGAGTCGACCACGACGATCTCACCGTGGTCGCGCCAGGCCGGCCCGGCGAAGTCCCTGGTGGGCATGGTGGGCAGCAGGCGTTCGATGTGCCGCTCGACCTCGTGGCCCAGGTCCTCGGAGGTGGTGACGAGGACGGCGGGGGAGTCGGGCCCGTGCTCGGCCTGCGACAGCAGGTCCACGGCGACCACGAAGGGGTCCGCGTGCTCGTCGGCGACGACCAGGATCTCGGTGGGACCGGCGAACAGGTCGATGCCGACCTCGCCGAACAACTGCCGCTTGGCTTCGGCGACGTAGGCGTTGCCCGGGCCCGCGATCATCGGCACCCGACCGATGGTCTCCGTGCCGACGGCGAGTGCCGCGACGGCCTGCACTCCGCCGAGCAGGTAGATCTCGTCGGCCCCCGCGAGATGCATCGCGGCGACGGTCGCGGCCGGGATCTCGCCCCGGATCGGCGGGGTGCAGGCAGCCACCCGCGAGACGCCGGCCACCTTGGCCGTCACGATCGTCATGTGGGCGGACGCGGTCAGCGGGTAACGGCCGCCGGGCACGTACGCGCCCGCGCCGGAGACCGGCACGTGCCGGTGGCCGAGGCGCACGCCCGGCAGCGTCTCGATCTCGATGTCGTGCATCGAGTCGCGCTGCGCCTGCGCGAACGTCCGTACCTGCTCCTGCACGAAGCGGATGTCGTCCAGGACGGTTCCGGGCACGTCGGCGACGATCCGCGCGATGTCGTCCTGGCACAGCCGGAACGACTCGGGGCTCCATCCGTCGAACTTCTCCGAGTACTGGCGGACGGCCTCGTCGCCGCGCTCGCGGATGTCGTCGAGGATCCCGGTGACGCGCTCGGCGACGTCCGCGCGGGCGGCGCGGACCTGACCGGCGGGGACGGCGGACTTCAGGTGGTGGGGCATGGCGGCTCTTTCGTATGGAGGGAGGGAAGGGGTGGGGTGAGGGCGGTGGAGCGGAGGGGCCGGCCCGCCCGCGCGAGACGGTGGCCGACCTGCGCGGCTGTCACGAGGCCGTCGAGGACCGACGTGAGCGCATCCGGCCGCTCCCACGGCAGGAGGTGCCCGGCGTCCGGCACCGCGTGCAGCCGGGCACCCGGGACGGCGTCGGCGATGGCCCGGTGGAAGCCGGGCGGGCACAGGGCGTCGCGTGTGCCGCACACCACGGCCGTGGGGCAGCGGGCGGTGCGCAGGGCGGCGAGGGCGTCCCGGCGGGTGGCCTGCGCGGCGAGCTGGGCGCGTGCGGCGCGTGCGCCGACCGAGCGGGCCATGCGGCGGTAACGCTCCGCGAGGCGGTCCGGCGCCGGGTCCCGGGCGAACATGCCCGGCAGGGTCCGCTCGACCACGGCGTCGAACCGGCCCTCGCCGGCCAGCTCGTCCAGCGCGCGCCAGGCCGCGTACTGCTCGGGGCGCGGCGCCCCCGCGTTGGTGGAGACGAGGCACAGCCCGGCGACTCGCTCGGGGGCCCGGCGCAGTACCTCGAACCCGACGATGGCCCCGAGGCTGAGCCCGACCAGCACGAACCGGCCGGTCGTCGCGGACAGTACGGAGTCGGCCAGCTCCCCGACGGACGGCTCGGTCAGCGCGATGTGGTGCACCGGGTGCCCGTCCGGGAAGCCGACGTCCGACCACAGGCTCGCGTCGCACAGCATGCCCGGGACGGTGACCAGTGGCATCGGCCCGTCCGAAGGGGCGGGGGAGGGGAGGGGCATCAGCGGCGTGCGGCGTGGGGCAGGAGCGCGTACGGCGCGACGTACCCGTTGTGGTCGATGCCCAGCCCGGCGTCGGCGGCGGCCTTGACGACCTCCTCGTCCCATTCGAGACGGACCCGTCCGTCACCGGAGTTGACCACGAGCAGATCGCCCCGGTCGTCGCCGACGTTCCGCAGGGTCCGCCAGGCGTCCTGCGGCACGGAGAGCATGTCGCGCGGGCCCAGTCGCACCGAGACCGGGTCCGTGCGGTTGAGGGTGATCTCCCACTGGCCGTCCTTCACGATGAGCGTCTGCGTCTCGTGCTGGCGGTGCGTGGAGACCCCCTGGCCCGGGTCGGCCCGCAGCCAGGCGACGTTGTGGCCGTGCGGGTTGAAGATGCGCGGCTCCTGGTGCGGGTCCTCGGTCATGCCGTACCCGATGACACAGCTCAGGCGTGCGCCCGCGCCGGGCAGCGAGCTGTCGAGGAACGGGTTCTCGGACCACACGAGTTCGTCCGTCGCGGCGATCCGGCGCCTCATCTCCTCGGGGCTGTAGTGGCGCAGCCGGTCGATGTGCTCCTGCGCCATCGGCCGCACGAGTTCCGCGCCCTCGCGGATCTCGTCCCCGGCGACGGTGTCGACGAGCTGGTTGTCCGCGGTCAGGTACAGGCCGTGCCCCTCGGCCTCGCGCAGTACGGACGGGCCCCAGATGATGCCGCCGGTGTCGTCCATGCCGAGGACGGTGAACAGCCATCCGTCGTCCGGCCCGGTGTTGGTGAACCCGCGGAAGATCCAGGTCGGGACGGAGACGATGTCACCGGCGCGCAGCGGCAGCTCGCCCTCGGTGCCGTCGGCGCCCCAGCGCAGCAGGTACTCGCCCTCGGTGCAGACGAACACCTCGGCCGTGTAGTGCAGGTGCAGATTGTTGGTGATGCCGTGGGGCATGGCCGCGGCACCGATGTTGTAACCGTGCGGAAGGCGCAGATTGACGAACTGGCCGGCCGCCTGCGACACCCCCGGACCGATCATCGCGTAGTTCTCCTTGCGGTCCGAGCCCGGCGTACGACAGTCGATGAACGCCTGGTTGCAGGAGACGAACTCGCTGCGGCGGATCGTGCGCCGGTCGAGTTCGGAGGGGGACACGACGGCATCGGGCATGACGACTCCTGTGGGTTTGGCGGTCCCGTGGACAGCGCGGGGGAGTGCCGCGAACAGAGACTGGCCACGCGGCTCGTGAATACGTATGCATTCCCATGACAGGGCGCCTCACCGGCAATGTCAAGGGGTGGGTCGGGATTGCCTTACGCCGGTTTCCGGCCGAACGAGAAGAGGCTTTGCATGCGACCCGCGTAGAACCGACCATCCGATACATACGTATCCTGGCTGGGAGGGTGCCGCGGGGCGCGGCGAACTACGAGAAGAGGGTCGATGGCGATCACGAGTCATGACGTGGCGAGGCTGGCGGGCGTCTCCCAGCCGACGGTGTCCCGTGCCCTGCGGGACGACCCCCGCGTGTCGCCGGTGACGCGGGAGAAGGTCAGGGAGGCGGCACGCGCGCTGAACTATGTGCCGAGCGAAGTGGGCCGCTCCCTGTCCACCCGCTCCACGCGGCGGATCGGCGTCATCGTGACCGACCTGACCAACCCCTTCTACCCGCATGTCGTCGCGCCTCTGCACGACGAACTCGAAACCCTGGGCTACCGGATGATGCTCCTGACCGAGCGTTCCGACGAGGCGGTCGCCCAGGAGAACCTCCTGGACCAGTCGCTCGACGGCGTTGTCCTCGCGACGGCCACCACCGACTCCCGCCTCCCGGCCCAGCTGGACCGCCGCGACGTCCCGTACGTGTTCCTCAACCGCGACACCGGCCGGGCCGGCGACTACGCCTCCGTCGTCGACAACGAGGGCGGCGGCCGCCTCGTGGCCCGCGAGCTCGCGAGGCTCGGGCACCGCCGCATCGCGGGCATCTTCGGTGCCGTCAACACCACCACGGGGCGCGAACGGGAACTCGGCTTCCGCCTGGCCCTCGCCGACGAGGGCATCGGCCTGCCCGAGGACCGGGTCGTACGGGGGCCGTTCGAGTACGACACCGGATACGGGGCCCTGCCCTTCCTGCTGGACGCGGCGCAGCCGCCCACCGCCGTGTTCTGCGGCAACGACGTGGTGGCGGTCGGTGTCCTCAACGCGGCCCGCGCCGCCGGCCTGCGCGTACCCGGCGACCTCACGGTCATCGGCTTCGACGACCTCCCCATGGCCTCCTGGGAGGTGCTCCGCCTCACCACGGTCCGCCATGACCTGCCGGAGCTGGCCCGTCAGGCGGCACGCCTGCTGGTCCGCCGGATCACGGGCGAGGCGGATCCCGCGGGCGAGCGCCTGGTCCTGCCGACGGAGTTCGTGCCGCGGGGGACGCACGGGCCGCCGGCCTGAGCCGTCACCCCCGTACGGCATCGGCCGGCGAGGACGTCGAGGGCGCCTCGGCACCGGCCCGGGACTCGGCCGGAGGCAGCGCGCGGAGCCGCCGCTGGCGCAGCACTCCGACTCCGACGAGCACGGCGGCGAGTCCGAGCGACAGCCACAGTTCGAGCCGGTGCCCCGGAAGAACCGCCATGAGGACCAGTACGCCCGCGATGAACGCGATGGTCGCGAGCGTCAGGTACGGGAACGCCCACATCCGCACCTCGGACGGCTCGGGTCCTCCCCCGCGCCGGGTCGCGTACTGGGTGAGCGCGATGACCAGATACATCATCAGGGCGATCGCGCCGCTGGATGCGATGAGGTACGTGAACACCCCCGGCAGCACGTAGTTGGCGATCACGGCGACGACGCCGATGACGGTGGACGCGACGACCGCGGTACGCGGCACACCCGTCGCGGACGTGACGGCGAAGGCCGCCGGGGCGTCGCCGCGCCGGGCCAGGGAGAAGGCCATGCGGGACGCGGTGTAGATCGCCGAGTTCAGGCAGCTGCTGACGGCGACGACGAGGACGACGTCCATGATGCGCCCGGCACCGGGGATGTTCATGCGGTCGAGGACGGCTTGGTAGGAGCCGTCGGCGAGCGCGTCCGAGTTCCACGGCACGAGACTGACGACGACGAAGATCGATCCGATGTAGAAGAGTCCGAGCCGCCAGACGACGGCACGTACCGCCTTCTTGATGTTCTTCCTCGGGTCCTCGGACTCCGCGGCGGCGATGGTGACGATCTCGCTGCCCTGGAAACTGAACATCGCGGTGAGCAGCCCGGCGAGTACGGCCATGCCGCCCTTCGGCGCGAAGCCGCCCTCGCTCCACAGGTGACCGACTCCACGGGCGTCGGATCCCGGCAGCAGGCCGAGGACGGCGAGCACACCTAGGGCGAGGAACGCCACGATGGCGATGACCTTGAGGAGCGCGAACCAGTACTCGAACTCGCCGTAGTTGCGCACGGCGAGAAGGTTGCTGCCGGCCAGGACGGCGATCAGCGTCAGGGCCGGTATCCAGCTGGGCAGCGCGAGGAGGCCGCCGAGGACCTCGCCGGCGGCGATCGCCTCGATGGGGATCACGAGGATGTAGAACCACCAGTACAGCCAGCCGATGGAGAAACCCGCCCAGCGGCCCAGGGCGCGGTCGGCGTACGTGGAGAACGAGCCGGTGTCGGGGTGCGCGACCGCCATCTCCCCGAGCATCTGCATGACCAGGACGACCAGGGCGGCCGCCAGGAGGAAGGAGATCAGCACGGCGGGCCCGGCCGCCGCGACGGCGGTGGAGGAACCGACGAAGAGTCCGGCCCCGATCACCCCACCGATGGAGATCATGGTGATCTGGCGGCCCTTGAGCCCTTGGGTGAGGGCGGTGCCGGGGGCGCCCGACGGGGGAGCGGACGAAGAGCGGTGGTGCATGGGAGACCTCGGGGGAGGAGGGAGCGGGGAGCGGAAGCCCGGCCGGAGGGGGCGGGCCGTGCCGTCCGCGGCGCCGCGGAGAAGCGGTGGGCCTGCCGTCCGCGGCGCCCGGAGCGCCCGCGCCGTGCGTCGCGGGCGCTCCGGGTGTCCAGCCGTCCCGTCCGCGCGGCGGCGCCGTGACGGCGACGGTTCAGAGCCGCTCGCGCAGCGGCGCGGGGACGGAGTCGAACGCCGAGGACGTACGGCCGACCCGGTCGATGCGCACGGTGGCCGTCGCCCCGTGCGCGGCGAGACCCTCGAAGGCGGAGATGCGCTCGACGGCGGGCGCCAGCGCGGCCGTGCCCTCCTCGGTCGCCCGCTGGTAGGTGAGCGGCTTGAGGAAGCGGGAGACCGACAGGCCCGCGTTGTAGCGGGCGGTCTTGCCCGTCGGCAGGACGTGGTTCGTACCGGCGATGCCCTTGTCGGAGTACGCCACGGTGGACCACGGGCCGATGAACAGCGAACCGTAGTTGGTCAGGTTGCGCAGGTAGAAGTCGTCGTCATCGGTGTGCACCTCCAGGTGCTCGGGACCCAGGACGTCGGCGACGGCGACCGCGTCGTCCCGGTCCCGTACGACGATCACGGAGCCGAAGTCACGCCAGGCGGGCCCCGCGATGTCCCGCGTCGTCAGCCTCTCCAACTGGCTCTCCACCTCGGCGGCGACCGCGCGGCCCATCGCCTCGGAGGTGGTGATGAGCGCGGCGGGCGAATTGGGACCGTGCTCGGCCTGACCGAGCAGGTCGGCCGCCACCCACGCCGGGTCGGCGCTGTCGTCGGCGATCACCGCCACCTCCGACGGGCCCGCGAGCAGATCGATGCCGACCCGGCCGAACAGCTGCCGCTTGGCCTCTGTGACGAAGGCGTTGCCCGCGCCGACCAGCATGTCGACCGGCGCCTCCCCGAGGAGACCGAAGGCCATCGCGCCCAGCGCCTGGACACCGCCGACGGCGAACACCCGGTCGGCCCGGGACAGGTGGGCGCCGTACAGGACGGCGGGGTGGGCGCCGTGCTCGCCGGACGGCGGCGTGCACGCCACGACCGTCGGCACACCGGCCGTCTTCGCGACGTTGACGGTCATGAACGCGCTGGCCAGCAACGGGAACCGGCCCGCCGGCAGATACGCCCCCACACGGGAGACGGGGACGTACCGCTGGCCGCAGTTCACCCCGGGGGCCAGCTCGATCTCGAAGTCGGTCAGGTGCTCGCGCTGCGCGGCGGCGAAGCGGTGCGTGCGCTGGTACCCCATCTCCAGCGCGGTACGGACGTCCGGGGGCAGCGCGTCCCCGGACTTCTTCAGCTCGGCCTCGCCGATCTCCAGGTCGCCGGACCAGCCGTCGAGCTCCTCGGCGTAGGCGCGGACCGCGTCCATGCCCTTGCGCTCGATCTCCCGCAGCATCTGCGAGACCCGCTCGACGACCTTGGGATCGCGCTGGGCGGGAGGGCCGTCGACGGCGGGCTTCTTCAGCCACTGGAGAGGGGGAAGGGCCTGTGCTTCTTCGTGCGTGATCTGCATGCCGGGAACGCTAAGCGCGACGCAGCCACAGGACTAGAGGGGCCAGTCCTCAGCGAACCACAGGGTTTTCCTGTGGCTTGTGCGGCGGGCCGGTCACACCGCCAGGTTCTGGCGCAGCTCCCGCAACGTGTCCTCGGCCAGCCGGGCCAGTTCCCGGGTGGCACGCGACAGCGGCCGGCCCCGGCGGCGGACCAGCGCGATCGTGTCGTACAGCGGCTCGGCGAACGACGCGGTGTGCAGCCCCGACGGGAACGACGGGCCGCTGACGACCGCGCGGCTGGCGATCGTGTCCCCGACGCCGACCGCGGCCAGCTTCACGGCCGCCTCGACGTGCTCCAGCTCGATCAGCGGATCGATCCGCACGCCGGCCAGCTGGGCGCGCTCCGCGAGCTGCCGCCGCGTCGGGTCCTGCCACCCGTAGTGGGCGTCGTACAGCACCAGGGGGGCGCGCGAGAACGCCTCGATGGTCACGGGCGTGCGCGTGAGCTCCGGGTCGGCGCTGACGTAGAACACCTCGTCGCGCAGCAGCGGTGTGACCGCGAGTTCCTCGTCGTCGACCGGGAGGACGACGAGCCCGGCCTCGATGCGCCCGGCGGCCACGGCGGCGGCGGTCTCCGCGGAGTTCTGGCCGACGAGCCGGACCCGGACCTCGGGATAGCGGGCGTGGAACATCTGCACGAGGTCCGCCAGCAGGTAGTAGTCGGCGTTCCGGAGCACTCCGAACGTCGCCGTGCCGCCGCCCAGCGAGCCCAGCGAGTGCACGGCGCGCATACCGCTGTCCGCCGCCGCCAGCGCCTCCTGCGCGTACGGCAGCAGTTCCTGGCCGGCGGTCGTGAGGGTCAGCGTGCGGCTGCCGCGGACGAACAGCTCCGTGTCCAGTTCCGCCTCCAGGCGCCGGACCAGCTCGGAGGCCGAGGCCTGGGCGATGTCCATGGCCTTGGCCGCGGCGGTGAACGACCCGAGCCGCTCGGCCTCGACGAAGGCCCTGAGCTGGTTGAGGGTCATGCGGTCCGTCCTTCCCGGAAGGACGCGGCCGGAACGGATGAGGGCCAGGTGACAGACATGCCGGAACCTTACGGGGACCAGCGGCCCCCACTGGAACGCGGGCACAGGTTTCTCCTGTGGATGTCACAGGAGAGGCCGGGCTTGTCCCGCGCACGGCCGGATGATTCGCTGCTGCGCACCCCCTTCGTCCCTACGCCACCGAACGCGGAAGGTGCCCTTCGCCATGCCCACCCCCCTGCCGCTCGGCCTGGTGCAGACGGCCGCCCTCCACCACGCCGACGACAGCCTCGACCTGTTCGCCGACCAGGTGCGCCGACTCGCCCGCACCCACCCCGCCGTCCGGCTGTTCGCGTTCCCCGAACTGCACCTGTGCGGGCACCGGCCGGACGAGGACCCCGAGCGGGTCATGCGCGCCGCGGCACAGGAACTCGACGGCCCCAGAGGCACGATGCTGGCCGGCCTGGCCCGCGAACTCGGGCTGTGGCTCGTCCCCGGAAGCGTCTACGAGCGCGGCGACGACGGCCGCGTCTACAACACGGCACCGGTGTACGCACCCGACGGAAGGCGGGTCGCCGAGTACCGCAAGATCTTCCCGTGGCACCCCTACGAGACCACGGCGGCAGGCGACCGCTTCGTCGTCTTCGACGTGGAGGGCCACGGACGCGTAGGCCTGTCGATCTGCTACGACGCCTGGTTCCCGGAGGTCACGCGGCACCTGGCGTGGCAGGGCGCCGACCTCGTGCTGAACCTCGTACGCACACCTACCGTCGACCGTACCCAGGAACTGGTCATCGCCCGCGCGAACGCGATCGTCAACCAGGTCTTCATGGCCAGTGTGAACGCCGCGCCCCCGGACGGGACAGGCCGCAGCGTCGTGGTGGACCCCGAAGGCCGGGCACGCGCCGAGTCCGGCTCCGAACCCGAGATCGTCGTGACGGACGTCCCCGACCTCGCCGAGGCCCGCCGGGTCCGTGAGCACGGCACCGCGGGTCTCACCCGCGTCTGGGACCCGTTCGAGCACGGCCGGCAGCCGCTGGAACTCCCCCTGTACGAGGGCCGGATCGACCCGGCGCGGTGGCGCAGCGGACTGCCACGCCGGTGACCGGCCAGAACCTCGGCAGCACCGTCGCCAGGCACCGGCCCCGCCCGGAGGGGTGCCCGTGGTCCCGCCCCGCCGGGGCACTCACGCCGCGAGGTACCCGCCGTCCACGGCGAGTACCGTGCCCGTGACGAAGGCGGCGTCGGCTCCCGCCAGGAAGGCGACGGCGCCGGCCACTTCACCGGCCTCGCCCCAACGGCGCATCGGGGTGCGGGTGATGATGCGTCGGTTCGCCTCGTCGTTCGCCTGTACGTCGTCGGTCAGCCCGGTACGGATCCAGCCGGGCGCGACGGCGTTGACCCGGATGCCTTCCCGCGCCCACGCCACCGCGAGTGCCTTGGTGAGCTGCACCACGCCGCCCTTGCTCGCGCTGTAGGCCGGGACCCTGGGACCGCCGAAGAAGCTCAGCATGGAGGCGACGTTGACGATGCAGCCGTGCGGCGCGGCGGCCAGGGCCTCACGGGCGGCCAGGCAGCACCGCATGGCGGCGGTGAGGTTGACCGCGACCACTCGCTCGAAGGCGTCGATCTCGTACTCGCGGTCCCGGGCGATGACGCCGGCGGCGTTGACCAGGACGTCGACCCGGGCGAACCGCGCCAGCAGGGCACGCACTTCACTGTCCCGGGTCACGTCCACCGTCACCGCACGTATTCCTCGCGGAAGGGTGTCCTCGACGCCGTCGGTGTGGAGGTCGGCCACGGTGACCTCGTCGCCGTCGGCCGCGAACCGCCTCGCGACCGCCGCCCCGATGCCGCGAGTCCCCCCGGTCACGACGACGGTCCTGCCGCCTGGCGTCGTCCTTGGTCCAGCGTGCACGGCTGCTCCTCGGTGTTCCGTCTCGTTGATGTACCGACGCCGATTGAACGGCAGGTCCGTACCGCGCATCAGCGTCCATGCGCGAAGCAGATGGCGGCCATGCGACTGCCGACGAGGACGGGCGGGCGAACCGGGTGCGCGCAGCGCGAATGGCCCCGATTCCCTTACGGAATGAGTGTCGAGACGTGAGGTGACCCGCGGGTTGGGTGGTGCCGCGGCCGGGCCGGCCCCGGTCGCCCGGCCGCGCGCGTACCGCCGTACGTCCACGTCGACAGGGCGGCGGGACAAACCGAAGCAGCTACGACGAGAGGGACTCGCACCATGAACGCCTCATCCCAGCCCGCCAACTCCCGCGGTGGCGGCCCCGTCATCCCGCACTCATCGGTCGTGCCACCGGAAATAGCCGTGCCCGCGCTGCCGGACGACGACCGCGTATGGGTGCCACAGGCGCCCGACGTCTGGTTCCGGCCCCTGATGTTCAACACCGTCACCGGACAGTGGTGCAACCTGCTGAAGGTCACGGCAGCCGGCATCGTGTCGCGTCACCGCCACCCCGGCGCCGTGTTCGGCTACGTCCTCAAGGGCAGGTGGCACTACTACGAACACGACTGGGTCGCCGAGGCCGGACACTTCGTCTACGAACCCCCGGGAGAGATCCACACGCTCGCCGTGCCGGAGGACTGTCAGGAAATGATCACGTTCTTCAACATCACCGGTGCCATGGCCTACGTCGACGAAAACGGCGTGCAGACGGGGTACGAGGACACGTTCACGAAGATCGACATGTGTCGCGAGCACTACACGAAGGTCGGGCTCGGGGCCGACTTCGTGGATCAGTTCATCCGCTGACGTACGCGCTGCACCCGCGGCCGGCACCACCGGCCGCGGGTGCGTCCGCACGCGCGAGGCGGTCAGCCCGCGGCCGACCTGATCTCCTCCACGGTCCTGCGGTGCGGAATGGGATCGACGGCGCCCAGTCCCGTGGTCGTCAGGGCCGCGGCCACCACGGCGTACTCGGCCGCCGCCAGTGGGGTGTCGCCCGCCAGCAGACGGGCCCCGAAGGCGCCGTCGAACGTGTCACCGGCGCCCGTGGCGTCCACCGGACGCACGGTGTGCGCCGGGACGTGGGTGAGGTGGCCCGCGTTCCAGAGCAGCACACCGCTGTCGCCCATCTTCAGCGCCACCACTTGGGGCCCGAGCCGGGCGAAGCACTCCACGACCGCCTCGGCGTCTGTCTCGCCCGTGACGAGTTGCCCCTCCTCCAGGCTCGGCAGCACGATGTCGGCCAGGGACGCGCTGTGCAGGATCACGGCTCGCGCCCGCTCCAGCGGCCACAGCGCGGGACGGTGGTTCGGGTCGTACGAGACGAGAGTGCCCGCCTGGCGCGCCGCCCGCATGGCGTGCAGAGCGGTGTCGCAGGCGGAGGACGAGATCGCCTGGGTGATGCCGCTGACATGCAGGAGGCCCGCCCGGGCGACGACGTCCAGCGGTACGTCGGCCGGGGACAGACGGCTGGCGGCCGAAGCGGCGCGCCGGTAGGTGAAGCGGTGCCCGGCTTCCGGCTGGCGCGTGACGAAGTACAGCCCCGTCTCCCCGCCGGGTTCACGGATCACGGCGGAGGTGTCGATGCCGTTGCTCCGCCACATGTCAAGCAGCAGGTGTCCGAAGGCGTCGTCACCGATTCTCGTGAGGTAGCCGGTGCGGGCCCCGGTGCGGGCCGCGGCGACGGCGGCGTTGGACGTGTCGCCGCCGAAACCCAGGGTGAACCGTCCGGCTCCGGTGAGGAGGCCCTCGTTCTCCGCGTTGAACTCGGCCAGCGGTTCGCCGAGGGCGAGGAACTCCGCGAACCGCGGACCCGTACTGCTGTGCTGCTCGGCGTCGTCGTTCGGAGAGGCTGCGTCGGAGGCGGTCATGTCTCAGATCCGGTGGTAGCGGGCGAGACCGGCGCGCAGCGAACCGGAGTCGAGGATGAGGCGGGTCTGCTCCTTCTCCCGCTCCTCGATCTCCTCCGCGGTGCGCCGGACGGCGTCCACGAGGTCGGCCGGGACGCGTACGACGCCGTCCCGGTCGGCGACGATCAGGTCACCGGGGCGGATGTCGACGCTGCCGACCACCACCGGCTCGTTGAGGGACACGGTGCGCATCCGGCCCAGGGTGGTGGCCGGCACCGCCGTGCGGGCGTACACCGCGAAGCCGGGGAAGTCCCGGGTGATCTCGGTGACGTCCCGGACGCCTCCGTCCAGCACACAGCCGGCCAGTTTGCGGGCCACGGCACCGGCCGTCATCAGCCCTCCCCACACGGCGACGTCGGCGCCGCCCGCGTCGATGCAGACGATGCTGCCGGCAGCGGCCTCGTCGATGGCCTGCAGCGCGTGCTCGGGAGGCAGTGACTCGTCGGCCGGGATCTCCCGCACCGTCACCGCGGGACCGACGAGAGTGCCGGACCCCGGGGCGACCTGGTGGACGGCGCCGGTCAGGTAACCGCGCCGGCCGTGCTGCTCCACGGCGTCGGCGAGGGAGGCCGTGGTGATCGACCGGAACGCCTCGAGGACGTCCTCGGGGTAGTGAGCGGACTCGCGCGAGGAAGCGTCGGAGGAAGTGGTGTCGGACATGAAGGCGTAGCCCTTTCGTCGAGTGGCAGCAAAACAACAAGGAAGGAAGGAGGGCGGGTGTCAGGCGGTCGCCTCCGGCTTGACCGGCTCCGCCGCGGCGCCCTTCCCGCCCTCGCCCCGGTCCGGTCGGTCGGAGCCCAGCGGGACGAGCGAGCGCAGGACGAACCCGTACACCAGGGCGCCCACCAGGGACATCCCGCCCGCCACCGCGAGCGGCACGAGGTAGGACCCGTCGAACGTGTCCAGCAGCGCGCCCACGACCAGCGGGCTGACGAACCCGGCCAGGTTGGAGGCCAGGCCCTGGATACCCGCGATGGATCCCACGTTCGCCGGACTGGGCGCCACGTCGGCGGGCAGGGCCCACAGACTCGACGCGGCGAAGCACAGTGCGCACTGGGACAGGGCGAGCAGGGCCAGCGCGGCGTACGCGTTCTCGACGTAGCCGGCGAGGACGATCACGGAGGACAGCACGAGGCCCGTGACGAGCGGGAACTTGCGCGCGTACGTCACGGAGCGGCCCCGGACCAGCAGCCACTTCTGCAGCCAGCCGCCGAACCACTGCGCGGGGATGGCCAGCAGTGCCGGAAGCATGCCGAGGAAGCCGAGTTTGAGCAGGTCGAAGCCCCGCTCGTCCACCAGGTAGGACGGGAACCAGGTGATGAAGAAGTACAGGACGAACGACAGGCAGAAGAAGCCGAGGACCATGCCCCACACCGTGCGGTAGCGCAGCAGCTGCAACCACGGCATGGCCGGAGGGCCGTCCTGACCGGCCGTGGCCGTCGCACCGTCCCGGATGTAGGCGCGCTCCGCCTCTCCGAGGCGCGGGTGCTCGTCGACGTCCCGGTAGAACTTCAGCCACAGCATGCTGAACGCCAGGCCCAGCAGACCGGCGGCCACGAACGAACCGCGCCAGCCGAGCCAGGCGATGACGGCGGTCGTGACGGGCAGCGCGATCGCGGTGCCGGCGCGGCCGCCGCTGTCGAAGATCGACGCGGCCATGCCCCGTTCGCGCACCGGGAACCAGCGCCCGACGATCTGCGAACTGGACGGATACGCGGGCGACTCCACCGCGCCGAGGAGCAGCCGGAGCATCAGCAGCACGATGAAGCCGGTCGCGGCGCCCACCAGCATCGTGGATACCGACCAGGCGATCAGGGCGAAGGCCATCATCCGGCGCGCGCCGAAGCGGTCGACGAGATAGCCGGCACCGGGCAGGAAGGCCGCGTACGTCCAGAAGAAGGCGCCGAGCAGAAGGCCGGTGACGGTCTTCGACAGGTCCAGTTCCTCCTGCATGGACGGCAGCGCGATGCTCAGGTTCGCGCGGTCCAGGTAGTTGATGGTGATGGCGCCGAACGAAAGCCAGATCATCGACCAGCGGACGCGCCCGGGCGGCGGTGCGGGCGGAGGGACTTGGGTCATCGAGAGCTCCTGTTGCGAGCGGGCACCGGACATGAGCGCGAGCGGGCCCGGACGGGGCGTGCCGGGACATCCGCCTGCCTGCGCTCGGCACTGTGTCGGCGCGGCCTGGGGCACGGCCCTCGTGGCGGTCGGCCGGACGAGGGGCCGTGGCGGGGACGATGGAGCGTGAGCGTAGAACGGTTGGGCCGACGCGGTTAAGCCCGCGGCGCGGATGCGCCTATTCGTCTTCCGGATCGCCCCTCATCCGCAGGGCACGACACTCTTGCCGACGGCCCTCGCGGGGGCGTACACCCAGGCAGCATGTTGCGAACAGATCTGCGTCTCGAGTGGTTGGTCTCCTTCCTCGGCGTCATCGACACGGGAAGTTTCAGCGCGGCGGCCGAGGTGGTGCATCGCTCGCAGCCCCGGGTCAGCGTGCACGTCGCCGCACTCGAACGGGCGGCCGGTGTCCCGCTGTTCGACCGGGATCAGCGGCCGGTCGCGCTCACCGACGCGGGTGCCGTCCTCGCCGAGCACGCCCGCACGATGCTGCGCCAGCTGTCCGACGCGGAGGACCGGATGGCCGCGCACCGGGGGGCCGCCCGTGGCATCGTCACCCTGGGCAGCTTCCCCAGCGCGAGCGCGGCGTTCGTGCCGCAGTTGCTGGAACGCATGGCGCGTACCCGGCCCGCCATCAAGGTCGTCCTGGTGGAACGCCCCACCCTGGAACTCGACGGCGCGCTGGCGGCGGGTGAGGTGGACATCGCCCTGCGCCCCATGTCTCCGCCGCCGGGCCCGTCCGTGGAGTCACGCCCGCTGTGGTGGGAAGGGCTCGTCGTCGTCCACCGGCCCGACCATCCGCTGGCCGGTCTGCCGGAGCCGTTGCCGGTCGGCAGGGTCGCGCAGTATCCGCTGATCACGATAGGCAGGCTGGGATCTCCCGAGGCCATGGGCTTCGAGACGTACCGGGCGTTCAGGGAACGCGGCTTCGAGCCCAACGCCGTCCAGGCCACCAACCAGCCCCAGACACTCATCGGCCTGGTCCGCAGCGGCCTGGGCATCGGGGTCACCAATGTGCTGGCGGTCACCTCGGCGGACGCCACCGGGGTCGTGGCGCGGATGATGGACGTGCCGTGCGGCCGGCGGGTCGCCGTCCACTGGAACGCGACCAACCCCCTGACACCCGCCGCGCGGACCCTGCTGAGGGAGATCGAGTCCTCCGACGTCCCGAGCGGCACCCGCCGTCTCGCCCCCAACGCCGCGGCCACCGTCCCCTCCCCCTGACCCGCGTGGACGAGGTGCCGCCCGGCCGCTATTCGCCAAGCGAATCCGGGTATCGCGCCGCGGTCCTTCCTGTCCCCCGAACACGCCCCTACTCTTTCGGTCGGTCGGAACGCGGACATCGGCCTCCTCAGAATTCCGCGTGCCGAATCGGTGCTCGCTCGCACCGCCTCATTCCCGGCCCGGAAATGTCCCTTGGTGCGTCCGGGCGCGCCTCCCGTGGATCTCCCTGGAGGAAATCCGATGCAGAAACCGAAGTATCTGGCGTCCGCCACGGCCGGTGTATCCGTGCTGCTCGCCGGTGGAATGGCCGTCACGGCATTCGCCGTCCCCGGCGGCTCGCCCCAGCACGGAGCGCCCGCCCGGTACGAGGCCGGGGCGGGAGCCGCGGACGTGAAGTCCGGGCCGGCGGCCGCGTCGGCCGCATCGCGGGACGTCAATCCCGTCGCGTCGAAGGCCCAGGTCCTGGCACTGACCGCCGACTGGAAGGGCGCCCGGTTCCCCGACGGCCGCCCCAAGGTCTCCGACGACCTCCTCAAACGCATGAAGGTCGTCTCGATCGAACAGGCGTGGGGCTACCTCAAGGGCGAGGGGTACGCGAACCAATTCGCCGGCGGCTGGCAGATGATCCACGAGAACAGGACGATCATCGGTCGGGCACTCACGGCCCAGTACATGCCGAGCAATCCCGGCCTGGAAAAGAGAATGACCGACGCCGGCCACGCCGCGGGAAACGACGGCCAGATGAACACCTGGCCGATCGAGAAACTTCAGAAGGGTGACGTGTACGTCGCGGACGGATTCGGGAAGGTCCAGGACGGAACGCTCATCGGCGGAAACCTCGGCAGCACGATCCACAAGAGGACCGGCAACGGCGTCGTCTTCGACGGGACCCTGCGGGACCTGGAGGAGCTGGAGGACATCAAGGGGTTCAACGCCTTCGTCCGCGGCTGGCACCCCTCGTACATCCAGAACGTCATGCTCACCGGCGTCAACCGTGTCACCCGGATCGGGGAGGCCGTCGTGCTGCCCGGCGACATCGTGATCGCCAAACGCGAGGGCGTCGTCTTCGTCCCGGCGCACCTCGCCGAGGGCCTCATCGAGGATGCCGAGGTGTCGCTGCTGCGCGACATGTTCACCAAGGAACGCCTGGCCGACGGGACCTACACGTCGGGCCAGTTGGACAAGGGCTGGGACGAGGTAGAGCAGAAGATCAAGGACGACTTCCTCGGCTGGCTGAAGGAGAACAAGGACAAGCTGCCGGTCCCGGCCGACCGGGTCCAGGAAATCATCGACGCCTCCGACTGAGCGCGCCTCGGCCGAACACCGGGTTGCAGGCACACGTCCAGCCACCTCGGCTGGGCACCCAGTGGCCGGCACCCAGCCACCGGTGCGGACCGGGCCCGCCCATCACCCGCCACCCCCACGTCATCGGCCGCCCGCCCGTGCGGCCGCTCCCTACCACCCCGGCCACGGCGGGACCTTGCCACCGCGGCCGGGGCATCCCCGGGTCCCCGACCCCACTCACGCCCGAAACGAGGAGCTCACCCATGCGCGACGAAGCGTCCGCCCCCGAAGAGACCACCCGCTCCGAGGGAAAGTCCCGGCGTAGCCTGCTCAAGCTCTCCGCCGCCGGTCTGGGCGGCCTCAGCCTCGGCGCCCTGGCCATGCGGCCCGTCGAGGAGCAGGTCGACTACCTCTCCCAGAACGTCAGCCGGGCCTCCAAGCCCTCCCAGCTGAAGATCACCGACCTGCGGGTGGCCGTCCTGGACGGCGTGCCCTTCACCAGCCCCATCGTCCGCATCTCCACCAATCAGGGCATCAGCGGCTACGGCGAGGTGCGCGACGACGCGGACAAGCGCTACGCCCTCGAACTCAAGTCCCGCCTGCTCGGCGAGAATCCCTGCAACGTCGAGATGCTGTTCAAGCGCATCAAGCAGTTCGGCAACCACGGCCGCCGCGGCGGTGGTGTGTCCGGCGTCGAGATGGCCCTGTGGGACCTGGCCGGCAAGGCGTACGGCGTCCCGGTGTTCGCGCTCCTGGGCGGGGCCTACCGCAAGAAGATCCGCCTCTACACCGACACCACGGAGTCCGAGAACCCGAAGGAGTACGCGGCCCGCATGAAGGACCGCGTCGACAAGGGCTTCACCTTCCTCAAGATGGACCTCGGCCTGGAACTCGTCGCCAAGAAGCCGGGCACCGTCGTCGGCGGGAGCTACTGGGATGACAACCTGGAGCAGTACAACGGCGACCCGGGGTCGTACGGCCAGACGCAGCACAACTTCACGATGGTGCAACTCACCGACAAGGGCCTGGAGATGATGGCCGAGTACGTGGAGGCGGTGCGGGACGCCATCGGGTACGACATACCGATGGGCATGGACCACACCGGCCACTTCGACGTCAACACCGCGATCCGGCTGGCCAACCGCTTCGAGCGGTACAACCTGGCATGGCTGGAGGACCTCGTCCCGTGGTTCCACACCGAGGACTGGAAGGAGATCACCAAGGCCGTCAACGTGCCCACGATGACCGGCGAGGACATCTACGGACTCGAGGCCTTCCGCAAGCTGTGCGACGAGGACGCCGTCGACCTGATCCAGCCCGACCCGGCCACGGCCGGCGGCATCCTGGAGACCAAGCGCATCGGTGACTACGCCGCCGAGAAGGGCAAGGCGATGCCCCTGCACTACGCCGGCTCCCCGGTGGGCGCCATGGCGAGTGCGCACATCGCGGCGGCAACGGAGACGTTCGTCGCCCTCGAGTACCACGCCACGGACGTGCCGTTCTGGAACGACCTCGTCCAGCAGGAGGAGCCCTTGATGAACAAGGGCTGGTACCAGCTCACCGACAAGCCGGGGCTGGGCATCGAGATGGACGAGAAGGAGATGGCCAAGCACCTCCTCAAGGGCGAGAAGCTCTTCGCCCCGACCCCGGAGTGGAACAAGAAGGTCGCCTGGGACCGCACCTGGAGCTGATCGGACGGCCGTGCACGCGGCGGCGGACGCCATGCGCCGCCGCGTACGGGCCACGGCCTCACCGTGCCGGGAACGGGGGAGCGCCGCTTCGGGACTGGGCGGCGGCCGCGGGGAGCGCCGCGAGCCGCACGCAGCGCGCCACCGCCCGCAGCGCGGGGGAGTCGGCGCGGTCGGTACGTCTGCCCAGTGCCATCTCCCGGTGCGTGGGCGTGCCGGTGAGCCGGACGGACGTGACGTCCGTCAGATCGGTCGCGTGCAGAGCCAGGAGGTCCGCCACGCCCACACCGCAGCCGAGTCGGACGAGTGCCACGACGGTCTGCGCCTGCGGCGTACGGAGAACGGCCGGGGGCCGGCCGGGGTCGTGCGACGGCAGGCTGGCCCGCCCGCCGCGGCCGGCACCGGGCAGCACCCCGGCCAGGGCGTCCGCCGCGTCGTCCGTCATCACCAGGGGACGGCCGCGCAGTTCGGCGGGGGACAGCCGCGCCGGCAGCTCGGCGGCCATGTCCCCGGCCGCCACGACGACGAACTGCTCCCGCCACAGGCGCGACCACCCGAGGAGGGGTTCGGCGTCCTCCCCGTCGCCGCTGACGGGGACGACGGCCAGATCGAGCCGTCCCTCCCGCAACTGGCTCCTGAGTGCGGCCGTGGTGTCCTCGGCCGTCTCGACCCGCACGTCCGGCCGGACGCGCCGCAGCCACATCAGGGTCCGGGGCAGGAGGAAGGGTGCCGCGCCGGTGCAGATGCCGAGGCGTACCTCGCCGCGCCGCCCGCGGCGTACCTCGGCGGCCGTCTCGGTGATGCGCCGCGTCTGACGCAGCACCATCCCGGCCAGCGGCAGCAGTTCACGGCCCTCCGGGGTCAGGACCGTCGGCGGCAGCGTCCGGTCGAACAGCTTCACGTGCAGGGCCTTCTCCAGCGCCGCCACATGTGCGCTGACCCGCGACTGGGACCGGTACAGCGCGGCGGCGGCCGCGGAGAACCCTCCGTGCTCGGCCACGGCCACGAAGCTGCGCAGCCACTCCGTGCGGTATTCCAACGGGTCCCCGATTCCCTCTGCCGGACCGGCCGCCCGCACGGTGCGGCACGGCGTCTGCGGCGGTCCGCCTCGAACGCGGAAGAAAGCAGCCGTCATGAGGACCGAACCCTCATCGGGCATCAGGCGGATTCGCGCCGTACCAGCCGGTGCGCCAGCAGCACCTCCCTGGCCGGCCCGTCGTCCCGCCCGTCGAGCCGGTCGGTCAGCACGCGGGCCGCCGACCGCCCGATCTCCCTGGCCGGGTTCAGTACGGTGGTCAGGGCGGGGGAGACCAGCGCCGCCGCCTCGATGTCGTCGTAACCGGTGATCGCCACCCGGCCGGGTACCGGCAGGCGCGAGGTCCGTGCCGTGTCGAGGGCGCCGATCGCGATGAGGTCGTTGGCGCAGACGATCGCGTCGGGCGGTTCGGCGGCGGCCAGCAGCCGGGCGGCGCCCGCCCGGCCGCCCTCGCGGGTGAAGTCCGTCCACACGACGAGCTCCTCGGGCACCGCGAGCCCGGCCTCGGTCAACGCCTCCCGGTAGCCGCGATGGCGATCGCCGCCCGGTTCGGCGCCCGGTGCGCCGCCGATGAAGCCGATCCGCCGGTAGTCGCGGTCGCGCACCAGGTGCCGTACCAGGTCCCGCATGCCCTCGGTCTCGGCGGCGTGCACGACGTCCCCCGGCCCGGCGTCCAGTCGGCCGCCCAGCCGCACCACGGGCGCGCCGGTCGCCAGCAGCGCGTCGAGCACCCCCTCGTCGGTGGGATACCGGCCCAGCACCAGGCCGTCGATCCGGCGTGCCGTGAGCTGCCGCATCACCGCGCGGACCCGGGACGGCTCCTTCGGCGTCTCGCACACCACCGTCAGGTAGTCCTCGGCCAGCGCCGCCTCCTGCAGACCGGCGGCCAGTTCGGCGTTGAAGGGGTTGGTGATGTCCGGCACCACCAGGCCGAGCAGACGCGTGCGCTGAGTGCGCAGTCCGCGCGCCGACGGGTCGGCCTGGTATCCGAGGCGCCGTACGACCTCCTCCACCCGGGCGCGGGTGGCGGCCGACACCGGCCGGCGGCCGCTGAGCACATGGGACACCGTGGTGACGCTCACCCCCGCCGTCGTCGCCACGTCCACGATGGTGGCCCGGCCGTTGTGCCGCATCCCGCCTCCGTCACCCGTCGGCGGTCTGCCCCGCCGTTCGTTCGGTCTCCCCGCACTCTACCCAAAATGCAAAACGTTTTGTAGCGTGCTGCTCCGGGTCGACGCCGAGAATGCGCTGCCCGCCCCAAGCCTGTGCTCCCACGATCCTCGTGTGATGCAAAACGATTTGGATTGGTCATGGCCTCCCCTCCACCCTCCGGCCCGCCCACGGGCCGCCTCAGCCGCAGAGGACTGCTCGGCGCCGCCCTCGCGGCCGCCGGCGGCGCGGCACTGACCGGCTGCTCGGGTCGCGGCGGCACCGCCGACGGCGGCACGGCCCTGCGCTTCCTGGGCCCCAACACCGCCGAAAGCCTGCGGCCCCTGACCGACGCGTACCGCACGGCCCGGCCGCGATCCCGGGTCGACTACACCGCCATCCCGCCCACCCAGCTCAGCGACGTGCTCCAACTGCGGCTGACCGCGAAGGACACCGCCATCGACGTCTACTTCGCGGACCAGCCGCGCGTCCCGGCGCTCGCCGCCCGCGGCTTCCTCACCGACCTCGGCGCCACCCGCCACGGCACCGACGCCCGGGCCCGCGCCGCCGTCAGCGAGGAGCAGTACACCGCCAGTTCCTGGGACGGACACCTGTGGTCACTGCCGTTGTGGACGTCGACCCAGTACCTCTTCCACAACACCCGCCTGCTCAACGCCGCCGGCGTCCGCCCGCCCCACCCCGACCCGGCCGACCGCTGGACGTGGGAGGAGGCCACCGAGGCCGGCCGCCGCACCCAGGACCGCACCGGCGCCCAGTACGCCCTGGTCCTGGAGCAGATCCAGTCCTACTACTGCCTCCAGCCCCTCGTGGAGGGCCTGGGCGGCGGCTCCGGCATCACCGGCGACGACATGCTCACCCCAGCGGTCACCACCGACGGCTGGGTCCGCGCCATGACCTGGTACGGCCGGCTCTTCGCCGACGGCCTCGCACCCCGGGCCGTCACCCAGGCCCAGACCTCCTCGCTGTTCAGCACCGGCAAGGCCGCCTTCTTCGTCGGCGGCCCCTCCAAACTGAGCGAGTTCGCCGCGGTGAAGGGCCTCGACTGGGGCGTCGCCCCGCTGCCGTACTTCGCCGACGGCCGGCCCGTGACCCCGACAGGCTCCTGGTCGATCGGCGTCAACCCGTACAGCCTGAACGCCGAAGAGGCCGGCCGGTTCACCGAATTCGCCTCCCTCGATCCCGAGGGGAACCTCGCCTCCGTCGCCGTCTCCCCGCTCATCCCCGCCAACCGCGAGGCGTTCGACCGCTACACCGCCGACCTCGAACGCCAAGCCACCCGCGCCACCGAGGGCGTGCCCCGGATCATGCGCCACGAACTCGCGCACACGGCCGTCAGCCGCCCCCGCAGCATCGGCTACACCCAGTTCGAGACGGTCATGGGCTCCGCCTTCTCCGACATCCGCAACGGCTCGCCCGCCGACTCCAGACTGGCCGACGCGGCGGACGAACTGGTCCGCACCTGGGAGCGCCTGCGATGAGCACACCCCGCACCACACCCCGCGCCTCCGCCCGTACTTCCGCACACACCTCCGTCCGCCCGGCCGCCGAGCACGGCGAGCCACCCACCCGCCCCACCACGTCCGCTGAGCCCGCGCTGCCCTCCCGGAAGGCATCCCAGCTCAAGCCGGCCCTCTGCTTCCTCGCCCCCGCCGTGCTCGCCCTCGTGGTGCTGCGCCTGCTGCCCGCCGGCATGGCCGTCGTCGACAGCCTCCACCACCACAGCCTCACCGACGGCGTCACCCGCTTCGTCGGCCTGGACAACTACGGCGACCTGTTCCACGACCCCCAGTTCCGCGACAGCATCCTGGTCACCCTCGTCTTCAGCCTGGTCATCAACCCGCTCCAGGTCGCCGCCGCCCTCGCCCTCGCCGTCTTCTTCAACCGGCGTTTCGCCGGCGCCCGCTTCTGGCGCTCCCTGGTCTTCCTGCCCATCGCCGTGCCGCCGGCCGTCTCAGCCGTCATCTGGAGCATCCTGTACCGGCCCGAAGGCCCCCTCAACGCCCTGCTGCACACTCTGGGCCTGCCCGACCAGCGCTTCCTCACCAGCCCCGAGCAGGCACTGCCCTCCCTCATCGTGCTGATGTCCTGGGTCGGCGTGGGCTACTGGATGACCTTCCTCATCGCGGGCCTCCAGGACATCCCCGGCGAGGTCTACGACGCCTGCGCCGTCGACGGCGCCTCCGCATGGCAGCGCTTCACCCGCATCACCCTGCCGCTGCTGCGCCGCCCCCTGGCCTTCGTCCTCGTCGCCGACACCGTCGCGAACTTCCTCGTGTTCGCCCCCGTCCAACTGCTCACCCAGGGCGGCCCCGAAGGCTCGACCAACCTGATGATGTACGACGTCTTCCGCCGCGCCTACAGCGTCGGCGACATCCACTACGCCGAAGCCGAAGTGGTGCTCCTGGTCGCCATCACCCTGGTGGTGGTCGGCGTCCAGTACCGGCTGATGCGCGGCGAGGAGTAACCCATGACCACCGACACCCTCACCGACCCACCCGCCCGCACCGCCCACCGACGGCATGCCCCCCTGCGGCACGCTCCCGCCGTCGTCGCCGCCGCCATCGGCCTGCTGTTCGCCCTGCCCCTGCTGTGGGTACTGGCCGGCTCCCTGCGGCCGGGCGACGAGGTGCTCGCCGGCCTGGACGAGCTGACCTGGCGCTCCTTCGTCCCCACCCACGCCACGCTCGACAACTACGCCACCCTCCTCCAGGGCGACTTCGGCCGGGCCGTGCTCAACTCCGTCGGCGTGGCCGCCGCGGTGATCGTCGTCGGCCTGCTGCTGTCGGCCACCGCCGCGTTCGCCCTGTCGGTCTTCGACTTCCCCGCCCGGGGCGCGGTGTTCGCCGTGATCCTCCTCAGCTTCATGATCCCCTTCGACGCGATCGCCATCCCGCTGTCCGCCACCCTCCGGGACTGGGGACTGCAGAACACCTACCTCGGCCTGATGCTGCCCGGCATCGGCAACGGCCTGGCCATCTTCCTGCTCCGGCAGTTCTTCCTCGCCGTGCCCCGCGAACTCGTCGAAGCCGCCCGCATGGACGGCCTCGGCTGGTGGGGCGTCTTCTGGAAGATCTACCTGCCACTTTCCCGCCCCGCCCTCATCGGCGCCGGCCTGACCCTGTTCACCTTCCAGTGGCAGTCGTACATGTGGCCGCTGCTCATCGGCACCGAACCGAGCCGCCAGCTCGGCCCGATCGCGCTCAGCACCCTCCAGGGCCAGCTCGTCGTCGACTACGGACAGGTCTTCGCCGCCGCGGCGATCCTCACCCTCATCCCCCTGCTGGTACTACTTCGCCTCCAGCGCTACTTCACCCAGTCCATCGCAGGCAGCGGCCTGAAGTAGCCCCCGGCCCACGACGACCACTCCACTCGCCCCACCACTCCACTCTTCCCACTCGTTTCACCGCCCACGGAGCCTTACATGACCGCCAACCACCCGCACCCCCGCGCCCTGGTCCTCGACACCGACATCGGCAGCGACGTCGACGACGCCCTGGCGCTCGGCGTCCTCCTTGGCTCGCCCGAAGTCGACCTGGTCGGCATCACCACCGTCTACGGCGACACCCTGCTGCGCGCCCGGCTCGCCCACCGCCTCGCCGCCCTCGCCGGCCACGCCCCGACCGTCGTCCCGGGCGCTGCCGAGACCTTGTCGGGCAAGGAGGTGTGGTGGCCGGGCCACGAGGGCACCTGCTTCGACGACCTGCACACCGAGCCGGTCCGCGACGACCTGAACGCCGCCGACTTCCTCGCCGAAACCGTCCGGGCCCGGCCCGGCGAGGTCGACGTGATGGCCATCGGACCGCTCGCGAACCTGGCACAGACCCTCCAACGACACGAGGACTTCGCCGAGGCCGTCGGCACCGTGTACCTGATGGGCGGCTTCTTCGGCCCGGACGCCAAGCCCGAGCACAACATCCTCAGCGACGTCGCCGCCGCCCGCACCGTCTTCGAGGCCGGGCTGCCCATGGTCGTCAGCGGCCTGGAGACCACCACCCGCTTCCGCGTGGAGAGCGACGGCATCGAGGCGATTCGCGCCGCCGGCCCCTACGGCACCGCCCTGGCCCGGGAGATCGACACCTGGATCGAGTTCAAGAGCCGCACCTGGACCACCCCGCACGACCCGATCACCGCCCTGTCGATGCTGCGTCCCGACCTGTACACCTTCGAACGCGGCCACGTCACGGTCGAGGACGACGGCCTGACCGTCTTCCACGCCGACCCGGCCGGCCCGGTCCGCCTCGTCACCGACGCCGACCTGCCGGCCGTGGCCGAGCAGATCGTCGCCCGCATCGTCCGCGCCGGGGCCGGAGCCTGACCACCGAACCACTCCCGAGCACGCCGGTCTCGATCAACGAACCATCGACCTGATCGGCACCCTGGAGAACCTCACCTCACGCCTCCCGCTGTCCTTCACCCACAGCTTCATCGGCTCCTCCCTCTCCTTGCTGCCAGAATCCCGGCAGGAAACACGCCGGTGAGGGCGGGGGACGAGGCGGGACAGGCGTGAGCGAGCACGGCACTACCGGTTGCGTCACTGCGGGGGGAGCGGGGCCGGGCATGACGGACTACGACGTTCCAGGTGGACACTCCGCGACGGTGGACCTGCCCCGCCGGGAACGGCGGAGCGACGGAGCGGGGCGCGCGGTGCCCCGACACGTGGCGTGCGTGATGGATGGCAACGGGCGGTGGGCGCAGCGACGTTCACTGCCGCGCACGGCGGGCCACCAGGCCGCCGAGGCCACCGTCATCGACATCATCGAGGCGGCCTTCATACAGGGCGCGTACCTCGCCGCCGGGCCGGCTCGATTCCTGCCCGACGGCCGGCTCAACGCCGGAAGCATCATCGAACTCGTCTCCCTGTCACCCGGAAGCGACGACCCCCGAGCCCGGACCGTGGCCGCCCTGCGCGGCCGCACGAAGCGGGCGTCGGCCCTGCTCCGCCTCCTCACACCCGACTCGACTTGGACGAGCCCGAGGAGACTCGGCTGTACGACGCCTTCGCCGCCTGGTGGCGCGAACTTCAGGCTGCCCTCGACACGGACGGCGACGGCCGGGTGAGCGCGCAGGAGTACGCCGCGGCCGTGCCCTCCCTCGCGGGAGCCGCGCTCATCCGCGTCGCCGAGGTCCTCTTCGACGCCACCGACAAGGACGGCAGCGGAACCATCGACACGGAGGAGTACCGGAACCTCTTTCGCACCGCCTTCCACCGCGACCTCGCCACCACGGGGCTGCCTACGGCCGGAGCGCCTTCGTGAGCGACTTCCTCTCCTTCATGTCCGCCCGCCGCACCAGCACCCCGTACGACCCCCTCCTCGCGGACGCCTAGGCGCTGTTTCTCGGATCTCCTGACTTGGGCGGGGTGTTGGGGTCAGGCTGGCTTCATGGGTCGTGGGGATCTGACGAACGCGGAATGGGCTCGGCTGGAGTCGTTCTTACCTCCTGGCGGTGCGCGGGGAGGTCGGTGGAGCGATCACCGTCGGGTGATCAACGGAGTGCTCTACCGGGTGCGGACGGGGGTGCAGTGGCGGGATCTGCCGGAATGGTTCGGGCCCTGGGAGACGGTCTATAAGCGGCATCGCCGCTGGTCAGCGGATGGAACGTGGAAGATGCTGCTGTCCCGTATCCAGGCCGCCGAAGATGCCGCGGGTGGGATCGACTGGGACGTGTCGGTGGACTCGACCGCAGTGCGGGCCCATCAGCACGCCGCCGGTGCGAGGAAGAAGCCGTCGGCCCTGGATGCTCAAAAGGGGAACGGCCGGGGGACGAACCAGGTCGATCCGGTGCTGCGGAAACTGGCCTTCCGCCTGGAGGAGGTGGTCAGATCGGCGAATGCCTGGGCCGCTCCCGCGGCGGATTCACAACCAAGATCCATCTCGCCGCCGACGGACGATGCCGGCCCCTCGCCTTCGTTCTGACGCCGGGACACTACGGTGACGGCCCTCAGCTCGAGCAGGTGCTGGAGCGGATTTCCGTACCCCGATCCGGAGTGGGACGGCCCCGCAGCCGGCCCGGCCACGTGCTGGCCGACAAGGCCTACACGTCCCGAAGCAACCGGCGCTACCTGCGACGACGCGGAATCCGGCACACCATCCCCGAACGTCTCGACCAGCAAAGGCACCGGCACAACCGAGGATCTCAAGGCGGTCGGCCCATCGGATTCGACCGCGAACACTACAAGAAGCGCAACACCGTCGAACGTGCCATCAACCGACTCAAGGGCTTCCGCGCCGTCGCCACACGCTACGAGAAACGCGCCTACATCTACCTCGGCACCGTCGCCCTCGCAGCCCTCATGGTCTGGCTCCGCACATGATCCGAGAAACAGTGCCTAGGGCGCGTGTCGCCCGCAGGCGCCGAAGCGAACGCGGTGACCAGTCGGCCAGTTCCCGGCCCGGGCGCTCACGACCGACAACGGCCCTCCGCAGCGGAGTGGGAGATGACGGCCTTCTCTCAACCCCTGCCCGTGTTCCCACCGCATGCCAGGATGTCGCCCATGACCGGATCGTCTTCCGCGCCTCTCGCCGAGGGCACGCCCGACAGCGGCGGCCTGGGTTCCCGTGCGGCTGCCGCGCTCGTCTTCGGGTCCTCCGCCGCGGTCCTGGTGGTCGAGATCGTCGCTCTGCGGCTGCTGGCCCCCTATCTCGGCCTCACCCTCGAGACCAGCACCATGGTGATCGGCATCGCCCTCACCGCGATCGCTGCCGGCTCCTGGCTGGGCGGGCGCGTAGCCGACCAGGTCAATCCACGCCGGCTTCTGGGGCCCTCGCTCGGGGTGTCGGGAGCGGTCGTCGCGCTGACCCCTGCCGTGCTCCGCACCACCGCGGAGTGGGCACCAGCGATGCTCCTGTTGATCGCGGCGCTGACTGTCCTCCTGCCGGGCGCGCTGCTCTCCGCGGTGACGCCCGTGGTGACCAAACTGCGTCTCACCACCATTGCCGAGACCGGAACGGTCGTCGGACGGCTGTCCGGCGTCGGTACCGTCGGCGCCATCTTCGGCACCGTCCTCACCGGCTTCGTCCTTATTTCGCGCTGGCCCGTCAGCGGCATCCTCATCGGCCTCGGAGTGCTGCTGGTGGTCGGCTCGGCGTTGGTCGAGTGGCGCATGCGCGGGTGGATCAGCACCCCTGCCCTCATACTCGTGGTCGTCGCCGGCGGCCTCGCCGGCAGTGTGGCGCCCGGTGCCTGCGACACGGAGACCAGGTACCACTGCGCACGGGTCGTCGCGGATCCCGACCGGGTCGGCGGCCGCACACTCGTCCTGGACGGTTTGAGGCACTCGTACGTCGACATCGACGACCCGACCTTCCTGAAGTTCAAGTATGTGCGCGCCATCGCCTCGGTGGTCGACACCGCCTACCCCGGAGCAGAGTCACTCACCGCTCACCATCTGGGCGGCGGCGGTCTCACCTTGCCGCGCTACCTCGCGGCGACGCGTTCCGGGACGCACAGTGTTGTGTCCGAGATCGACAGCGGGGTCGTGCGCATCAACCATGACCAACTCGGTCTGACGCCGCAGGCCGGTATCGACGTACGCACGGAGGACGGCAGGCTCGGCCTGCGACGACTGGCCACGAACAGCCGTGACCTCGTCGTCGGCGACGCTTTCGGGGGCGTCAGCGTCCCATGGCACCTCACCACGGTCGAGGCGATGACCGACGTACGCAGGGTGCTCGACGAGGACGGCCTGTACATCGCCAACCTCATCGATCATGGCGCTCTGGAATTCGCACGCGCCGAAGTGGCCACCCTGGCCGAGACCTTCGAACATGTCGTCCTCATCGGTGAACCCGGCGACATCGGCCTCAGCCGGACCACCACCGCGAAGGGCGGCAACATGGTGGTGCTCGCCTCCGACCGGCAGGTCGACCTACGCGCGACCCAGGAAGCGCTTGATGCCCGGCGAACCGGCTGGAGGATCGCCTCCGGCGACGACCTCACCTCCTGGATCGACGACGCCCAGGTGCTCACCGACGACTACGCACCCGTCGACCAGCTCCTCCAGCCCTACGGCCCACCTAGCAGTCAGTGACCGGACGTCCGTCTGTGTTGTGCGCATGGCCACGTTCAGGGACTTCAATTTCAGGCTCATCGCCGTCGAGCAGCACGGCCTCGAGCCAAGCTCCGGGAGCTGTGCCCCTCACTCAGCAGCGTCGCGTCCCTGTCATGGTTCGGGTTCGCGAGCAGCTTGAGTGCGTCCTGACGTCGCACCGTGCGGAGGGCCTTCATGCCGCCATCAGATCGAGCAGCGTTGCACGAGGAGGCACTCCGAGGGGAACAGCGGACCTGGTGCTCGCACTTGCCGTCAGCCTGCTGTCTCTGCTTGCGTCTTACGGTCTTTGGGGGCGGGTTGTGTCGCCGCCCAGCCGTTGTGGAGATGAATGATCGAATCCCGCACCCCTGGATCGTGGGTGACCAGGAGCGTGGTGCGACCGCGGGTGGCGTCGAGGATGTCGGCCAGCACGGCCGCGGCGGTGTCGGGGTCGAGTCCCTCGGTGGGCTCGTCCAGGACGAGGACGAGCGGGTCGGCGAGCAGCGCGCGGGCGAGCAACAGACGACTGTGCTGGTCGCCGGACATGGCGGCGCCGTCCTCGCCGAGGAGGGTGTCCCAGCCGTCGGGCAGCGACTGGACCCACTCCAGGAGCCGGGCCCTGCGCACTGCTCGCGCAGGTCGGTGTCCGTGGCGTCGGGGCGGGCCAGGAGCAGGTTGGCGCGGATCGTGGTGTGGAAGACGTGGGCGTCCTGGGTCATCCCGGTGATGACGCGGCGGGCTTCGCTGCCCGCGATCTCGCGCAGTTCGCGTCCGGCGACCAGGACGCTCCCGGCTTCGTAGTCGACGAACCGCAGGCGGTGGTCATCAGCGCGGCGGCGGCCAACTCGCTGCCGGCCGAGGCGAGCGCTGCGAGCAGCAGCCGGCGCCAGTGCGGGAGAAGGTGCTGCAGGAGTCGGACGGTGGGGCGGGGCCCGCCCGGCCGGACGGGAACCGCGAGTCGGCCGTGGACGGTCATGAGGTCACCAGTCCTTCCACGGGCGCCGGTCGGGAGAGGACGAGGCGGCCGGCGCGCACGGTGACGACCCGGTCGACGTGCGGCAGCAGGCTCGTGCGGTGAGCGACCGCGATCGAGGTCCGCCCCCGCATGAGGCGGACCGTGGCGCGGCTGACGACGGCCTCGCTGTCGGGGTCGAGGTGAGCGGTCGGTTCGTCGAGGAACAGAATGGGGGCGTTCTTGCAGAACGCGCGGGCCAGAGCGATGCGTTGCCGCTGCCCCGCCGAGAGCCCGGCACCATGTTCGCCGAGCGGGGTTTCGTACGCCTTCGGCAGCGCCTCGATGAAGCCGTCCGCGAAGGCGGTGCGGGCCGCTCGCCGCACCTCGGTGTCGCTCGCGTTGGGCCGCCCGAGGCGGATGTTGTCCGCGATGGACGCCGCGAACAGATGCGGGAGTTGGGGCACCCAGGCCACCTGGGCGCGCCAGTCGTCGGGGTCGAGGTGCGCGAGGTCCGTGCCGTCGACCCCGAGCCGGCCGGATTCGGAGGTCACGAGCCGAGGCGCAGTGCCAGGAGCGTGGACTTGCCCGCGCCGCTCGGGCCGACGAGGGCGAGATGTTCACCGGGGCGGACGGTGAGGGAGACGCCGGAGAGCGCGGGCCGGGTGCGACCCGGGTAGCGGACGGTGACGTCGTCGAGGCGCAGGACGCCCGCCCACTCGCCCGGGTCGTCTCGGTGCGGACCGCCGAGTGCTTCACACGGCTGCACCACCAGCGAGGCACCCGGCTCCTGTTCGGCCGGGGCGTCGCGGCACTGCGGGGGGACGGCCGGGGACAGGTGACGGCGGTCGAACTGGACGGCGCCGACGTGCTGCCGGCGGATCTGGTCCTGGTCGGTGTCGGAGTCAGTCCCCGCACGGACCTGGCCACTTCGGCCGGCCTCCCGGTGGGTGACGGCATCATCACCGACTCCCGCCTGCTCACCGCGGATCCGCACATCTCCGCCATCGGTGACTGCGCGGCATTTCCGCAGGCGAGTTCCGGGAACCTTTCGCGGCTGGAATCCGTGCAGAACGCCGTCGGCCACGCGGAGTCGGTCGCCGCACGGCTGACCGGGGCGGCCCGGCGACTTCTGGGGAGGCGGGTCAGGTTGACACCGGAGGACGCCACGGCCAAGGGGTTCTCGCTCAAGGAGCACCTCGCCCGCCACGGTTGAGGGCCACGGTCCCGTTGGCTGAGGACGCCGACGGCCAACGGGACCGTGCCTACGCCCGTCCCGTCAGGGTCGGCGGACCACGGAGACGTCGAAGTCGAGGGTGACTTTGGGGCTGACCATGGCCGTGGTCATGGCGTTCCAGTTCACACCCCAATCGTTGCGGTCGATGGTGGCTCTGCCCCGGGCGCCGATCCGGCAGGCTCCCCGGGGTCCGGTCTCCGTGCCGGTCAGCGTGAACACCACGGTGACCGGCCTGGTCACGGTGCGGATGGTGAGATCGCCGGTGACCCTGAAGACGTTCTCCTCGGCCTGCTCCACCCTGGTCGAGACGAAGGTGAGATTCGGGTGGCCGTCGGCGTCCAGGAACTTGCCGCCGAGCAGATCGTCGCGCTGCGGCTTGCCGGTCCGGATGCTCCGCGCCCGGATCGTCAGCCGTATCTCGGACTTCGACGGGTGGCCGACGTCCAGGTGCGCGTTGCCCTCGAACTCCTCGAACCGCCCGTGCACCCTGGTGGACATGGTGTGCCGGGCGATGAAACCGACGCGCGTACGTGTGGTGTCGAGGAGGTAGTTGCCTGACAGTTCGCCGGGCAGGGACGTGATGGACATGCTGGGATGCTCCTGTGTGGGAAGAGGGCGTCAGGGGTGCGGATGCGGCGCCTTGCCGCCTGCGTGGTCGACAGTGACCCGTGCCCGGGTCACTGGACTACTCCCAGGTCCAGATCGACGACGACACCGCAGTGGTCACTGGCCCACACACCGTCGCTGGGTTCGTCGAACACGCGCCGGGCGTCGAGAACGTGGGCGAAGGCGTGCGGATGAGCGTGTGGCGAGCCGACGAGGACGTAGTCGAGCCGACGGTGGTGCCGTGGCTGGCGCACCAGACGAGCGATGTCCTCGGACGCGTTGGGATTGTCCGTCGACCAGGTGTGGCCGGGCCCGGAACCCGCGACCTCCCACGCGTCGTGATAGTGCGTACTGCGTCCTGCGAGCGACTGCCGGCCGGTCAGGTAGCGGACGCCGGCTGTGTCCGGGTCCGCGTTGAAGTCACCGGCCATGATCGTGGGCAAGGCCGTCCGGTGCCGGGCGTCCAGGTCGCTGAGGGCGATCACCTGACGCTCGCGTGCCGCCTCCATGTCGAGCCGGAACGAGGTCGTGGGTGCGACGAACAGCACCTCGCCCAGATCCGGCAGCGGCACGTGTGCCGCCAGCGTGAGCCACGGCACGTCGGGCGCGTCCGTGCCGCGCTGGTCGAGGACTTCGACGATGCGATGCGGCCATCGGGTCGCGACCGCCGTGCCGCCGTACCGCTCAGCGAAGGGCGGCGCCGCCATGGACATCTGCGACTGGTCGGTGCCGTGCAGCCCGGTGCCGGCGATCAATTGGTCCAGTTGGCCGGGCATGACCTCCTGGAACGCGACGAGGTCCGGAGCGCGTCGCCGTAGCTCAGCGTTGATCAGCGCCATGCGCGCGGCGCTGTCTCCCCGGGTGTTCCACACGTTCAACGTGAGGACGCGCAGCCTTGTCACTGCGAAGTTCCCTTCTGTCCGTGGCTCGGGTGGGGTTTCGGGTTCCCTAGGCCCACTGGGCCCATTGGCCGGGCTGGTAGTCGCTCGCGGGTCGCTGGACGATGACGTTGAGGCGGTTGAAGGTGTTCATGACGGCGATGAGGCACACCAGGGCCGAGAGCTGTTCCTCGTCGTAGTGCCGCGCGGCGTCGGTCCAGGCCTCGTCGGTGACGCCACCGGCCGCGTCGGCGACGCGGGTGCCCTGCTCGGTCAGCTCCAGGGCGGCTCGCTCCGCGTCGGTGAAGACCGACGCCTCCCGCCAGGTCGCGACCAGGTGGAGGCGCACCGCGCTCTCTCCGGCGTGTGCGGCCTCCTTGGTGTGCATGTCCAGACAGAATCCGCAGCCGTTGATCTGGCTGGCGCGGATGCGCACCAGCTCCTGCGTGGTGGCCGGCAGCGCCGAATCCGACACGGCCTTGCCCGCCGTGGCGAGATGCTTCAGGAACTGGGCCGCCACCGGCTGGGCGAACAGGTTCAAACGGGCTTCCATGCTCTCTCCCCTCCCCGCAGGGCCGTTCCACCGTGGAACGGCCGTGCGTGAGTCGACGTTGCTACCGGTATGACGACGCGGCCCCAGCGGATGTGAGGTCGGCATGTCACCTCACATTTGGAGGGGCTGTCTCGTCATACCGGTGTGGCCTGGCCGGACGCGACCGAAGGAGTGGCGAGACATGAGGACCGAAACCGAGCCGGGAGGCGTTCGCCTCGACCCGGCTCTGAGCACGATCATGAGCGAGCGGCGTCGGCTCACCAATCTCGCCTACCGACTGCTGGGCTCCCTGGCCGACGCCGAGGATGTCGTGCAGGAGACGTACGCCCGCTGGTACACCATGACCCAGGAGCAGCAGGAGGGCATCAAGTCGCCAGGCGGGTGGCTGACCAAGGTGGCCGGCCGCATCTGCCTCGACCAGCTCGGCTCGGCGCGGGCGCGGCGCGAGAGGTATGTGGGCGAGTGGATCCCCGAGCCGTTGCCCGATCGCGCGGAGTGGTCCGGCGGGAGGGAGGGCGGGGCCACCACCGACCCGGCTGACCGTGTGACGCTCGACGAGTCGGTCACCATGGCCTTCCTCGTCCTGCTCGACGCGATGACGCCGGCCGAGCGTGTCGCGTTCATCCTCCATGACGTCTTCGGCTATCCCTTCGCCGAAGTGGCCGAGATCGTCGGCCGTACGCCGGGGGCCTGCCGACAGCTGGCCTCCGCGGCCCGCCGCCGTCTCCGCGCGTCCGAAGTGTCGGCGGCCCGGGCGTCGCGGCAGGCCGCTCTCGTCAGAGACTTCAAACTCGCGTGGGAGGCCAAGGACATCGCGGCCCTGATCGACCTGCTCGACCCCGACGCCACGGGGGTCGCCGACGGCGGAGGTCTGGCCAGCGCAGCGCCCCGTCCCGTCGTGGGCAACGAGCAGATCGCGCGGTACCTGGTGGCCGTCACCGCGACGGCGGACGACCTGACGATCGTGGAACGCACGGTCAACGGTCAGCCCGGCCTGGTCGTCGAGCGCGGCGGGGTCACCGCGGTGGTCATCGCGTTCGAAGTCGCGGGCGACCGCATCAGGAACTTCTGGGCCGTCGCCAATCCCGAGAAGCTGCGTCCCTGGACGACGAGCTGACGGGCGTGCTCGAACGGGAGGCCCCCGCGGTCGAGGACGACGGCCCGACCGTCTTCCACGCCGACCTGCCCGCAGCGCGGCCTTGTTCCACCGCGGTGCCGAGGTTCTGCTGTCCGAATCTCGCAGGCCTGCCCGATGGGGGAGCACCTAGGGTGTGCGGCATGACGCTGCAACTTGTTCAGGTGAACTTCAAGGCCCGGGACGACTCGGCGCTCGGCCAGTTCTGGGCCGAGGCGCTCGGCTGGGGTGTTTCCAGCGAGGGGCCCGGTGTCACCAACCTGGAACCCGTGGGCTTCGACTGGCCCGACCCGGCCGCCGTCTGCATCGATCTCGTCCGCGTCCCGGACCCGGAGACGGTGAAGTGCCGCGTGCACATCGAGCTCGCCACCACCTCCGACGTCCATCAGGCGGAGTTGGTCGCACGTCTGAAGGAGCTCGGGGCGACGCCTGCCGATGCGGGCCGGGGCGACGCGCCGTGGACGGTGATGGCCGACCCGGAAGGCAACGTGTTCAGCGTCCTGGAGCCCCGGGACCTCTACCGGGACACCGGGCCGATAGCCGCCGTCGTCGTCGACTGCGCCGACCCACGGGCCATGGTCCGGTTCTGGGGCGAGGCGATCGGCTGGACCGTCCACGAGCTGACCGACGACCGGGCTCTGCTGCGCTCCGTCAAGGGCGTCGGACCGTTCCTGGAGTTCCGCCGCACGCCCGACGACGAGGTCGTACGGAGCCGCGTCCATCTCGACGTGATGTCCGACCCCGTCGAGGACCAGGCGAAGGAGGTCGCCCGGCTCGAAGGCCTCGGCGCGGTACGGGCCGATGTGGGTCAGGGTGACGTCTCCTGGGTCGTTCTGGCCGATCCGGCGGGCAACGAGTTCTGCGTCCTGGGCCGGGGCTGACGCGGAGATCCTCCTCCCGTGCCGTAATCGCCTCGCGCTGAGCCGCCATGCGATCTACCCTCGCGGCCATGACCTCACACGATGCGCCTGCGGGCTCCCGGATCGCTACCGCTGGTGCCGGGCTGGTGATCCGGCAGGAGACCACCGACGACCACCGAGAGGTGCGCGAGGTCCATACGCGCGCCTTCGGGGACAGCGATCGGGTTCCCGGTCTCGTGGAGGCACTTCGCGTCGCGGAGGCCGCGTTGGCGCCGATGTCCTTCGTCGCGGTCGTTGATGACCGGGTCGTCGGGCATGTCCTGCTGAGCGCGACGCGGTTGGACGCTCCGCGCCGGATCGTGGACGTCCTGTCGCTGTCACCGCTGGGCGTGGTCCCCGAGTTCCAGCGCCAGGGCATCGGTACGCAGCTCGTCGCCCACGCCCTCGAGGCGGCCGACAGCCAGGGTGTGCCGTTGGTGTTCCTGGAGGGTTCGCCGCACTACTACGGCACGCGCGGCTTCGAGGGCGCCGGCGCGGTGGGCTTCCGTTCGCCGTCGCTGCGTATCCCTGAAGCCGCGTTCCAGGTCGCCCGGTTGTCCGCTCACGAGCCGTGGATGACGGGCACCTTCGTCTACTCGGAGGCGTTCTGGGCCCTCGACTGCGTCGGCCTGCGTGACCCCCAGGACTGAAGGGCTGCCTCAACAGGCCCACCTCGGTATCGCTTGCCTCCGCGCTCTTCGGGTAGCAGCGTTTGAACGGGAACCCCGTATTGCCCGCGCTAGAGGTTACTGAGAGTGATGTTTTTGTGACTGGTCTCGGCAGTTCGGGCGGCGGCCATGTGAGAGGCTCGGGCGATGGCCCCGAGGACGTCGCCCTGGAGATTGCCGACGCCGTGGAGTCTTTGACGAGTCTGTGGTCGCTGGCTGCTCAGGAGGCGGTGCTGCGGTTGTCCGTGCACCAACTGCGGGCACTGCGGGCGCTGGAGGCGGTACCTGACCTCAATCTCACCGGCCTTGCCGAACGGCTGGCTGTAGGGCTCCCCACCGCCAGTCGGTTGTGTGACCGGCTCGAAGCCGCTGGTTTGCTGGTACGTGCGCTGCACCCGCACAAGCGTCGTGAGGTGCAGCTCAGTCTCACCGCGCAAGGACACCGGGTGCTGGACGACGTCGCAGGGCGTAGAGCGCAGGCGCTCACCGCTGTGCTGGCCGGGATGGAACCCGCCGACCGCGCGGCGCTGAGTCGGAGTATGCGGGCCTTCCTGGCAGCGCGGGAATCCGGTTCACCGCTGCCCGGGGGCCCGTGAGGACAGGGCGCACCCGGGTCGGCATGGGTGGCGCCCGCCTTCCCTCCTCGCGGTTCCCGAACCCCCGTGACGCGCACCGTCACTTGGACGGGTAGATGTGCGTCACGGCATGGTGACGGTGGTGTGGCAGAGCAGCAGGCACACATCGTCGTCGCGTTCGGAACCATGCAGCAACGGCTTGAGCAGACCCTCGGCCGCAGCGTCCAGATCGTGTGCCAGGTCCACCGCGTCCAGCGCCTTCAAAGCCTGCGCAAGGCGCCCGATGCCGGCGTCGATGTCCTCCTTTCGCCGCTCGACCAGCCCGTCGGTGTAGAGGGCCAGAGTCGAGCCGGGTGGCAGGTCGGCGGCGTGCTCCTGGTACTCGTACGGCACGGGCACCCCGAGCATGGGACCGGGTGCGGCATCCAGGACGCGGACCGTGCCGTCGGGCAGTCGCACGAGGGGCGGGGGATGTCCGGCTGTCGCCCAGGTGATGCCCGGCTCGCCCGGCCTGAACCGGGCCAGGACCGCGGTCGCGTACAGCTCGGGCTGCTGGTGGTGCAGCATGCCGTGCATCCGGGTGAGGATGCCGGCCGGGCCGTCACCCGAGACCGCGTAGGCGCGCAGCGCGGTGCGTAGCTGGCCCATCAGCACGGCGGCGTCGAGTCCGTGGCCGGTGACGTCTCCGATGACGGCGAGGAAGCTGCCGTCGGGCTGGGTGAAGGCGTCGTACCAGTCGCCGCCGATGTTCAGCGCGCGGGTGGCGGGCAGGTAGCGGGCGGCCAGGGACAGCCCCGGTGTGGCGGGCAGGTCGGTGAGCTGCGCGCGTTGCAGGGTCTGGGCGGTGTCCCTGTGCTGTTCGTAGCGGCGGGCGTGTTCGAGGGCGACGCCTGCTCGTCGGGTGAGTTCGACCAGCATGAGGCAGGTGTCCGGGTCGAAGGCGGGTCCTGGTGCGGTGAGGGTGAGCACACCCATCACTTCCGGTCCCGGTGCGGAGAGGGGGATGGACAGCATGGTCTTGTCCG
Source organism: Streptomyces sp. BB1-1-1 (assembly GCF_031597775.1). Classification (NCBI taxonomy): domain Bacteria; kingdom Bacillati; phylum Actinomycetota; class Actinomycetes; order Kitasatosporales; family Streptomycetaceae; genus Streptomyces; species Streptomyces sp. BB1-1-1. Next base: position 8,265,133 of record NZ_CP134203.1, read on the forward strand.
GGGTCAGCGCCGAGGGCGGAAGGTCGTCGATGCCGGGCAGTTCGCCGGGGCGAGCGGCGGCTAGCTGGGGACGGCCGGTGCGGGCGGCGACCACGGCGGCGGCCGGTCGGGGAATGGCGCGGTGACTGCCGCGCCCCTTCTGGTCTTCGTCGAAGAGCCAGGCATCGACGTGCGCGGCGTGGTCGGGCACGAGGAGGCTGGACAGGCGTCGCAGGATGTCGTCGTGGCGGAGGGACGCGCTGACGGCGGCGCTGGCGGTGACGAGGAAGGTGAGCAGGCGCCGGGCGTTCTCGGCCTGCGAGCGTGCCTGCCGTTCGGCGTCCAGCAGTTCCCGCTGGCGCAGAGCGGCGGCGTCGAGTTCGGCGTGGAGGGCCAAAACACCCTGGTTCGTGTGGTGCAGTTCCTCCCGGTGGAAGCGGACGAGGCTGTGCTGCTCGTCCAGGCGCCGCAGGGCCTCTCCCGCGTCCTCGTCGGCGGCGATGAGTGCGTCGGCCAGCACGGTGCGGTCCGGGCAGGGGAGGCCGACCAGGCCGAGCCGTCCGGGTTCGTGGACGGTGGCCGTCAGGTGCCATCCGGACTCCTGTGGCGGCTGTCCGGTACGACGCAGGGCTAGTTGCAGCTGCCCGTCGGTGCCGGGGGCGGGCCGATGCAGGTGCAGCTGGAGTTCGTACGCGCCATCGCCGTTTCGTTCCTCAAGACAGTGACGCAACCGGGTGGTCAGAGCCGTCACGAAACGCAGACGTTCCAGCAGGGGAACGCCTGCGTCGGACAGGAGGCGCGCCACGGCTGTCCGGGCGCGTGCCGCGTCGGTGGACGAGCCGATCGGCCAGATGTCAGGGACGGTCATCGGGATACGCACGGTGGCCGTTGGTCAGTACGGCCACGCTGGTGTCGTCACGCAGAGGGCGCGCTGCGCTACTGGCTTCGCGCAGTACGACTGCTGCGATCAGGGCGGGGTCGAGGGTGAGGAGTTGGGGATCGGTGGGCGGCGTCCAGCGGCTGGGCAGGCCGTCACTGTGCACGAGGAGGAGGCTGTCGGCCCGCCACGTTCCGTGCTGCAGGGGCAGGGACGCCGGCAGGCGCGCCCCCACGATGCCCGGGTGGGACAGCAGCGGTCGCCAGGTGCCGCCGGAGTGAAGCCGCGCACCGACGTTGCCGACCCCGCAGAAGGAGAACCTGCCGGTGGCCACGTCGGCCTGGCCAACGACGACGGCCGCGCCCCGGGTGGAACGCAGCACTCCATGGATGCTGCGCAGGACCTCGTCCGGAGGCCGGCCCACGGTGTTCCGCAGCTGGGCGACGGCGGCGACGGCGGCCTGCGCGGCCCTGATGCCATGCCCGAGCCCGTCGGCCAGCATGAGGGTCAGACGGCTGCCCGAGCGCACGCAGCCGAAGGCGTCACCCGAGTACTCGTCCTGAGCCAGCGAGACGTTGATGCCGCCGGCTCGCACGCCTCTACCGGGGCGGAGCATGCGAGCCCGGGCGGCGGGTGCGGGCCCGACGCGAGCCACTGCCACGGTGCCCTGTCCGCGTCGGCTGTGCAGGTCGAAGGTGTTCGACACGCGCAGGCACGTCCCCAGTCCGGCGCCGAGCGAGGCCGGAACTGTCGTGCAGCCATCACGCAGTGCTGCTTCCACGTCGGGGATACCAGGCCCGTGATCGAGTGAGGTGACCTGGACCCACGACGACGTGCCCTCGCCGATGTCGGGATCCTGGGCGAGATTGATCACGATGCGGCCACCGCCCGCGTGCTTGAGGAGATTGGTGGCCAGCTCGGTGGCCACCAGTGCGCCGACGGCGGTGCGCTGGGAATCGAGTCCGGCACGGGCGCACGCCGCCTCGGCGGCCACGCGTACATCCCGGACGCGTGTGGTGTCGTGCACCGGCACATCCCAGACGCGGCTCACACGACACCGCTGCGGGGAGTGGGCAGTGCGGAGATCCACTCGGTGATGGTGACATTGGTGCCCTGTCCGGGCCGGCTGTCCAGGGTGAACTCCTGCACCAGGCGCTTTGCCCCGCTCAGGCCCAGGCCAAGGCCACCGCCGGTGGTGTAGCCGTCGGTCATGGCCATATCGATGTCGCGGATTCCGGGGCCTTCGTCGATGCAGGACAGTCGCAGCCCACGGGCCTGGCCGTCGTCCAGCGCGGTCATTTCCATATGTCCGCCGCCGCCGTGGACGAGAGTGTTGCGGGCCAGTTCGCTGGCAGCGGTGACCAGCTTCGTCTGCTGGACCAGGCTGAAGCCGAGTGCGGCCGCGGCCTGGCGCACCTGATGCCTCGCCCAGGCGAGGTCGGCGTCCGAGCCGATCGCGATCCTGGTCGTCAGGCCGAGTTGGGCTTGCATGACGCGCCCTCCTGCGGATGTGGGGACTGTGCCGCCGAGGGAGCGTTTCCCAGCAGGGTCAGCGCGCTCTCGACGTCCAGGGCGGTGCGCAGGCCGGGCAGGGCGAGTCCCAGTTCGACCAACGTGATCGCGACGGCGGGGCGCATCCCGGTCAGTACCGTCCGCGCTGCCAACAGGCGGGCACTGGCGGCGATCTCGGCCAGGACGCGGCCCAGGAAGGAGTCGACGATCTCCACGCCGGAGATGTCGATGACGACGCCGTTCACCGACTGCTGTGCGATGCGGTGGGTGATGTCGTGCTGAAGCTGCTCTGCCGCGCCGTCGTGCAGATCTCCCTGCAGGGTGACCAGCAGGATGTCGCCCAGCTCCAGGACCGGTACGGAGACCGCGGGCCGCAAGGTCACCGTCGGCCCGCAACCGAGGGCGTCCGCGGGGAGACTTCGATGCCCTGCCGGCCCAGGGCGTAGGCGAGGGCATCGGCCAGGCCGGCGCGCGTGGTGATGGGTCCGAGGTCGATGCCGAGGTGGACGATGGTCTGCGCGATCGCCGGGCGGATGCCCGAGACGATGCACTCGGCACCCATCAGCTGTGCGGCGGCCACGGTCTTCATCAGGTGCTGGGCGACCAGGGAGTCGACCGTGGGCACACCGGTGATGTCCAGGATGGCGTACTGGGCACGCTGAGCGACGATCGCCTCCAGCAGGCTCTCCATGACGACTTGGCTGCGGGCACTGTCGAGAGTGCCGATCAGCGGTACCGCCACGACGCCGTCCCACAGCCGGATCACCGGGGTGGCCACCTCGAGAAGCTGCTCACGCTGGCGCGCGATGAGCTCCTCGCCCGCGCTGAGCGCCGTCTCCATCACGACCAGACGCAGGGTGCCCATCAGAACGGTCAGAGCCAGCGCGGCATCCCGGCCCTGCTGGTCCGAGGGGTCGGGGAACTCCGCGAGCAGCAATTCCGTAGCCGATATCCGCAACGTGGCGACCTCATCGGCGACTTGGGCCGGCGAGAACCCGCTCCGGGCACGGGACGCGGCCATACGTCCCAGCTGGTCACGGACTGCCGCGAAGCCGGGCGCTGCGACGTCCTCGGGCCGGCCGGAAGAGGCAACGACGGCCAGCGCGTCCACCACGGCCTTGCCCGCCTCGACCGCCTCGTCACGGGAGACGGTGAAGACCGTGCGGAACAGGGGAGCGTCCGCCCAGCGCTGGGCGAGCTGCTCCCGGCGCTGGTCGAGGAAGGCGCCTACCTGCCGCGCCGCCGGCTCCTGGGCCGCGTCCCGCTCCGACACTTACATCGTCTCCCTTGCGCACAGACTCCACGCCGCCGAACGGCATGCACTTCGACAATAATTGCTATATGGCAAACATTAGCCCCGGAAGCGCGGCGCGAACAAGCGTTACCCGGCGCGGGCTTCGGTGCGGCACCGCTGGTCACTGTCCCAGCCAGTCCAGGCAGACCACGAGAGCGTCGTCGTCCGGGATCCGCCGGCCGCGGTGACCCGTGAGCTCCCGCAGGATGGCCCGCGGAACCTCGGCGGCCGGCAGCAGGCGCGTGGCCTGGATCGCGCGGGCCAGTGCGACGTCCCCGTAGGCCTCGCCCTTCGGTGAGGCGACCGAATAGACGCCGTCGCTGACGAAAACCAGGCGGTCGCCGGGCTCGGCCCGGAACTCCTGGGCCACGTAGTCGGTCTCCTCGAACATGCCCAGCGGCAGCTGTGCCTCCAGCTCGATGCGCTCCACGCTTCCCTCCCGCAGCCGGAGCATCTGCGGCGACCCGGCGTCCACTACCCAGGCCCGGCCGGTGGCGAGCTCGAAGTCGAACATCAGCACCGACAGGTAACACTCGCCCCGGTACTGGGCGTACACCGCCTGGTCGGCCAGGGCCGCCTGGTCGGGGAGCGGCAGGCCCGCACGCCGGGCATTGCGCAGGGCGTTGATGGCCAGGTTCGTCAGCAGGGAGGCCTCTATGCCCTCGCCCATGCCGTTGGTGACGTACAGCATCAGGTGTTCCGCGGTCGCGGACCAGTCGAAGTTGTCGCCGAAGATGGCATACGCGGGCTCCAGCTGAGCGCCCAGCTCGTACTCGGGCCGAGTGGAGGAACGGCCGGGCAGGAGCTGCCACTGCATCTCGGCCGCCAGCGTGAGCCGGTCCTTGCGGCGCGCCTGCAGATACAGGTCGGTGTCCCGCTCCGCCACGACGACCTCGCGCCCGAGCACCTCGGCGATCTCGGCCAGTTCCGTCAGGCATCCGCGTACATGGTCCCCGCCCGGCAACACGACCGACAGCACGCCCAGCCGGTCACCACGCACGGTCACCGGCAGATGCGCGCGCACCAAGCCACCCCCCGGCGCGTCTTCCACGAACGGCTCCTGGGCGCCGAACGCCCGGCCCTCGGCGGTGTTGTGCACCGACACCGGCTCCAGGGTGTGCGGCAGTACGGACACTGGCTGCAGCACCGTCAGCCCGTAATCGGCCATGAAGAGCTCGACACCGTCCGCCGCGTACTGCTCGACCAGTACACGACGGACAGCGTCGAGCAAGTCATGCGGTGCCGCCGTACGGACAGCACGTTCAGCGATCACGAATCTGTTCATGACGGGAAGTCCAATCATTTATCTGGCATACCTGGATTGCCGCGAATATTCGGACGTATGATCAAAGTGAGGAAGTTGGCTACCCGAGACATCGGCAGCCGGAGGGCGGTCCTAGTACGCTGACATCCGTCCCAGCGTCTGCGAGAGTATGGCCGTGAGTACTATCCGCCCCCGCCCACAGCCCGACGAGGTCGCACGCGTGACCTCAACGGCCGCGGAGCTCCTGGAAGTGCTCTGGGGCCGCGCCTCGACGGCTCCCGCCTCGGCCTCCCAGCTGCGAGTGCTGCTCATTCTCGAACACCACGAGGGCATCAACCTGCGCACTCTCGCCGACTCCCTCGCCTCTACGCCGCCCTCGACCAGCCGGCTGTGCGACCGGCTCCAGGCCACCGGGTTCGTCGACCGCGTAGTGAGCCCGTCCGACCGCCGCGAGGTGCGGCTGCACCTCAGCGATCGAGGCCGCGCGTTCCTCGACGACCTGCGCCAACGCAGGCAGCGTGAACTGCGGGCGGTACTGGACGTCATGCCCGCGGCCAAAAGGGCGGCGCTGCTCGAAGGCCTGGAAGCCTTCTGCGACGCGGCGGCAGGCCAGATACACCATGAGGCCGACTCCGAAGCCCGGTCCGCCTGAAGCGAGCGCTGCCGCGCCAGACGTCCCGGCCAGGCGCCACGTCGGCAGCCGGCGTGCGGTACAACGCCGGCCCATCGGAGCATCCCGGCCCCTTCCTCATCCACGTTTCGCCACGGGTACTTTGTTGCCTCACGACTATAGTTGTCAAACGGCAACAGTCCCTCCCCCTCTCTCGTTCAGCCACCTGGTACCCGCTAAGCCGCCGGGCAAGGCCACTGCCGCACGCCTTCACCACCGCCCGCACCCGTCACCGTCTCTCTCGCGTACCTCGCGCACGCTGTCGGCCCTCGACGCAACCGACGCCTCAGTCGGCCCGTGTTGCGTCGCGACTTGAGGTGCACGAGGCTCCGACTCGGGTCGTCGTCTTCCCTCGCCGCTTCCCTCAGCTCTCGCTGACCGCTGCCGTAACCGCGCAGGCGGCGGGCATGTCCTGCACCACCGGCCCGCGGCGGGCGCCGCACTCGGAGCATTGGTTCTGCCGCTGGCCGACGTGCGTGGCACCTTCCTCACCGGCGGGTTGCTGACCGCCGGGGCGTGTGCGGTGCTCCTCTGCGGGTGGTCACAAGATTCGCGGTACAGGACCTAGGCGCTGTTTCTCGGATCTCCTGACTTGGGCGGGGTGTTGGGGTCAGGCTGGCTTCATGGGTCGTGGGGATCTGACGAACGCGGAATGGGCTCGGCTGGAGTCGTTCTTACCTCCTGGCGGTGCGCGGGGAGGTCGGTGGAGCGATCACCGTCGGGTGATCAACGGAGTGCTCTACCGGGTGCGGACGGGGGTGCAGTGGCGGGATCTGCCGGAACGGTTCGGGCCCTGGGAGACGGTCTATAAGCGGCATCGCCGCTGGTCAGCGGATGGAACGTGGAAGATGCTGCTGTCCCGTATCCAGGCCGCCGAAGATGCCGCGGGTGGGATCGACTGGGACGTGTCGGTGGACTCGACCGCAGTGCGGGCCCATCAGCACGCCGCCGGTGCGAGGAAGAAGCCGTCGGCCCTGGATGCTCAAAAGGGGAACGGCCGGGGGACGAACCAGGTCGATCCGGTGCTGCGGAAACTGGCCTTCCGCCTGGAGGAGGTGGTCAGATCGGCGAATGCCTGGGCCGCTCCCGCGGCGGATTCACAACCAAGATCCATCTCGCCGCCGACGGACGATGCCGGCCCCTCGCCTTCGTTCTGACGCCGGGACACTACGGTGACGGCCCTCAGCTCGAGCAGGTGCTGGAGCGGATTTCCGTACCCCGATCCGGAGTGGGACGGCCCCGCAGCCGGCCCGGCCACGTGCTGGCCGACAAGGCCTACACGTCCCGAAGCAACCGGCGCTACCTGCGACGACGCGGAATCCGGCACACCATCCCCGAACGTCTCGACCAGCAAAGGCACCGGCACAACCGAGGATCTCAAGGCGGTCGGCCCATCGGATTCGACCGCGAACACTACAAGAAGCGCAACACCGTCGAACGTGCCATCAACCGACTCAAGGGCTTCCGCGCCGTCGCCACACGCTACGAGAAACGCGCCTACATCTACCTCGGCACCGTCGCCCTCGCAGCCCTCATGGTCTGGCTCCGCACATGATCCGAGAAACAGTGCCTAATGACGGGTCGAAGGGCAGCCCTCGGCGAGCGCCGTCTGGACGGCCGTCTTGATGTCGTCGCTCTGTGCGTCCGAACTCCCCGGACCGAGGTTCACCATGACCGTCGCCTGCCTGCCGTCGACCGTGGCGCCGGCCATCGTCTCGTACCCCAGGAAGTCACCCGTGTGCCCCCAGTAGAGGCCGCCGCCGGGCAGCGGCCTGCTCTCCAGCCCGAGGCCGTACGCGCGGCCGTCCGTGTTGCCCGTGGGCCGGGTCCTCATCATTTCCCGGAGTTCGGCCGGGCCCAGTAGGTCGCCTCGCAGGAGGGCGCCCAGGAACCGGTTGACGTCGGTGCCACTGGAGATCATTCCGCCCGCCGCACCCCCGACGGAGGGACTGATCCTCGTGATGTCCAGGAGCGGCGCGTCCTCGCCGGGCTGTGCGTATCCACGCGGGTGCGGGCCGGGGATCGTCGAGGTGCGCGGCACGTACGTCTCGCGCAGGTGCAGCGGTTCGATGATGCGCTCGCGGATCTCGTCGCCGTACGTGTGGCCGGTCACCTTCTCGATGATCATGCCGGCCAGCAGGTAGCCCGTGTTCGTGTACTCCCAGTCGGTGCCCGGCTCGAAGGTCGGGGGATGTTCGAGTGCCATGTCCAGGAGGTCTCGGGCATCGCGGTGGGCCAGCGGATTTTTGACGATCTCCTGCGGCTTCAAGTAGTCGAGGAAGTCGGGGAGGCCGCTGGTGTGCTGGAGCAGATGGCGGACGGTGACGACGCGTCCGTCGTTGCCGTGCCCGCGCACGACGCCGGGCAGGTAGCGCTCCACCGGAGCGTCGAGGTCGACGCGGCGCTGTCCCACCAGTTGGAGCATGGCCGTCGCCGTGAACGTCTTGGTCATGCTCCCGATCCGGAACCTGCTGTCGCGGTGCACCGGCGCCTGACTCTTCACGTTCCCGATGCCGCTGGTCAGCACTGTGCTGCCGCGTGCGTCCCGCACCTCGGCGAGGGCTCCGGGCGCGCCGTCGACGGTGGTCAGCCGCCGCAGGACTTCCCGCAGCCGGGCATGCTCGGTGGCGGTGGCGGTGGCGGACTTCGCAGTGGTGGTCGTGGCGGTGGTGCTCTCCGGGAGCGCGGCCCCCGTGACGCCGACCACCACGGCGAGTGTGAGTGTGCTGGCCAGCGTACGCTTGTGATTCGTCACGTGTACTTCCTTGACTGCCAAGGGCCATGGCTGCGGCGATGCGCCTCAAGTCCCGCCACTCTGTGCGAGCCACCGTGCCCGCCGAGCACGGGCCCGCGCGATGGGGCGGCCAACCGGATCGGTGGTCGGGTTAACCCCCCTCCCGTGACGCTGCGCGTCGAGCCGTCGTCAACAAAGGCACGACCATGCAATGCACTTACGAACAGCGCCTCGACGACGACGGGCCGGCTTGCCTCCAGCCGACTTCGCGCGCACCCGGCGCCCCTGTGGTCTCAGCTCCAGCCGAGCCTCGTGAAGTGACCTGACTCACGTCCTGTCACAGAGTCCCATAGATCGGTGTCTTGAGGCCGAACACCTGGAATCGGAGGAGGCATGATGACGGGGAACGCGCATGTGGTCGTAATCGGTGGCGGATACGCGGGCGTGATGGCCGCGAACCGGCTGATGCTGCGCGACGGCGTGACAGTGACGCTGATCAACCCGCGCCCGGACCTGGTCCATCGGGTCCGGCTGCACCAGCTGGTCGGCGGATCCGACGATGCGGTCGTCTCCTACCGGGACGTCCTGGCCGAGGGCGTCCGGGTGGTGGTCGACACCGTCACCAGGATCGACGTGGCCGGGCGCAGCGTGACACTGACGGCCGGCGGCGCGCTCGGCTACGACTACCTGATCTACGCGGTGGGCAGCGGCAGCGCCGAACCGAGCGTGCCAGGGGCGGCCGAGTTCGCCTACCCGATCGCCACGCTGGAGGGAAGCACAGCGGCTGCGCCCGGCCCTCGACGCAGCGCCCGCGACGGCCCCCGTGACAGTGGTCGGCGCCGGTCCCACCGGCATCGAGACCGCCGCCGAGCTGGCGGAGGCCGGCCGCCGGGTGACCCTGGTGTGCGGAGGTGTGCTGGGCCCGTATCTGCACAGCCGGGGCCGGCGCTCGGTCGCGAAGCGGCTGGCCAAGCTGGGTGTGACGGTCATCGACGGCTCTGACGCGACGGTGGCGGCGGTCACCCGCGAAGCCGTGCGGCTTGCCGACGGCCGTGAGCTGCCGACCGAGGTCACCGTCTGGACCGTCGGCTTCGGTGTTCCGGATCTGGCCGTCCGCAGCGGGCTGAGCACCGACGCGGTGGGGCGCCTGCTCACGGACGAGACGCTGACGAGCGTGGACGACGCGCGCATCCTGGCGGCCGGGGACTCGGCGGCACCGTCGGGCCTGCCGCTGCGGATGAGCTGTCTGAACGCGGTGCCGCTGGGCGCGCGGGCCGCCGACACCGTGCTCAGCCGACTCGCGGGTGAGCAGCCGGAGAACCTTCATCAGTCGATGTACGCCCAGTGCATCAGCCTGGGCCGAAGGGCGGGCATCTACCAGTTCGCCAACAGGTCCGACGCCGCGGTGTGGTTGCACATCGACGACGGCTTGGGCGCCAGGATCAAGGAACTGGTCTGCAAGGGCATTCCCAGGCACCTGGCCGGAGAGGCGCACAAGCCCGGTTCGTACAGGCTGCATCGCATGCCGGGAGGTGTCGCCAAGCGACGGCAGCTGCTACGCGCTCACCGCGCCGAGGCACCCGCCGCCGACCGGGCGGTCTGACCGGTGCCTGCTGCGAGGATCCTGCTGCGGACGCATACGAAGGCGGTCGGCCGCCCGAGCCGACCGCGAAGGACGAGGAGAGGGGACGAGAGATGAGCGACGGCGCCACCGACCCGGCGACCCGGACGTTCATCGCCCACCGCAACCTGCTCTTCACCGTCGCCTACGAGATGCTCGGATCGGCCGCCGACGCCGAAGACGTCGTCCAGGAAACCTGGCTGCGCTGGGTCAAGGCCGACCTGGGGCAGGTGAACGACCAGCGCGCCTACCTGGTCCGGATCACCACCCGCCAGACGCTCAACCGGCTGCGCACCATCAAGCGCCACCGGGAGGCATACGTCGGCCCCTGGCTGCCCGAGCCGCTGCTCACCGCGCCGGACGTGGCCGAGGACATCGAGCTCGCCGAGAGCGTGTCGATGGCCCTGATGCTCGTCCTCGAGGCGCTGTCACCGGTGGAACGCGCCGTGTTCGTGCTGCGCGAGGTCTTCGACATCGGCTACGACGAGATAGCGGCCGCCGTCGACAAGAGCCCCGCAGCCGTCCGTCAGATCGCCCACCGCGCCTGCCGGCACGTCGACGCCCGCCGCCCCCGCCGAGTGGTCTCCCCGAACGAGGGCCAGGCGGTCCTGGAGTCGTTCCAGCACGCCGTCGAAACCGGGGACCCGCAGGCCCTCCTTGAGATACTCGCCCCTGGTGTCGTCCTGATGAGCGACGGCGGCGGCATCAAACACGCCGCGCTGCGGCCGGTCACCGGCGCCGAGCGCGTGGCCCGTATGTTCGCCGGGGGCGTGGGCAAGTTCGAAGGCACGTTCTCCACCGAACCGACCCTGGTCAACGGCAACCCGGCACTCCTCGTCCGCCTGGACGGCGAGATCGACGGCGTCATGGCGATCGGCGTCGAGGACGGCCGCATCACCGGCCTCTACTACGTTCGCAACCCGGAGAAACTCTCCCACATCACATCCGAGGCCCCGCTCACCCTGCGGTGAACACCAGGGGCCGCTTCGGCCACGAGCCCTGCTCCAGCTGACCCACCAGGGAGATAACCGATGAGCCATGCAAGCAAGCGAAGGGGAGGATTCATGAAGGCAGTGCGTTACCACTCCTACGGCGGCAGCGACGTGCTCGTCCACGAGGAGGCAGACCGGCCGGTGCCAGGTGCGGGTCAAGTAGTGGTGCAGGTGGCCGGCACCTCGTACAACGACGCGGACTCCGGCCTCCGCGCGGGATTGCGACAGGACCTGATCCCACTGGCCTTCCCGCACGTTCCCGGCCTCGACCTGTCCGGAGTCATCACCGAGGTCGGCGAGGGCGTGCCCAACTGGAGCGTGGGGGACGCGGTGGTCGCGCTTCTGCCGGCGACCGCGCCCGGCGCGGCCGCCGAATACGTCGCCGCCTCCGCCGAGGCGCTGGCCACCGCTCCCCGCACCGTCGAGCTGGCCGACGCCGCGGCCCTGCCCCTCGTCGGGCTGACGGCATGGCAGGCCCTGTTCGAACACGCCGACCTCAAGCCCGGGCAGAACATCCTGATCAACGGCGCAGGCAGCGCAGTGGGCGGGTACGCCGTCCAGCTTGCCGCGCAGTCCGGTGCCACCGTGACCGCGACCGCCGGTGCGCGCAGCCGCGACCGTGTCCGCTCCTACGGCGCGGACCGGATCGTCGACTACGCCGTGACCCCCGTTGTGCAGGCGCTGACTGGGCAGCACTTCGACGTGGTGCTGCAACTGGCTCCCGCCGGCCCCGAGGAGAACGCGCAGCTGGTGGACCTGGTCGCCGACGGCGGAGCCTTCGTCAGCGTCACCACTCCCGGCCCGCAGGATGCCGGGCGCGGGGTGCGCACAGTACACGTGTTCGCGCGCAGCGACGTCGCCCAGCTCGCCGAGCTGGCCGCCCGGGCCGAGGGCGGAGACCTGGCCGAGCGGCTGCGCGCCGACCAGGCCGCGGTCCGCGCCCCGGCTGCCGCCGGAGACCTGGCCGGCAAGACCGTCCTGACCCCCTGACCCGAGCGACGCGGGCACCGGCCCGGCGACCGTGACCTGACGTCACCGGGCGACCGGCAGCCCCGAGAAGCTCCGGCCGTGGACGGGGTGGGCCACAGCGCTGGAACCGAACCTGCTCGACCGCACCCTTGACCAGATGCCCGACGGCCAGGGCATCGGCGCCGCCCACCCTCCACCGACTCCGGAACATCGCACCAGTGCTCCGGAGACGTGTACCTCGGGCTTGCTTCTCGGGCCGAGCCTCAGCTCTTGGTCAGGGTGCGGTCGAGAAGGGGCAGCAGGCGGTCCCAGTGAAGCCGCAGTGCGGCGGCGTTGAAGGCATCGGTGTCGGACATGGTGAAGCCGTGGACGGTGCCGGGGTAGATCTCGGAGGTGTAGCCGACGCCTGCCTCGTCCAGTGCCTGGTTGAGCTCGCTGAGGGCCTCGGGCGTCAAGTCGCTCTCGGCGTGGCCGAAATGCACCTCGGCGGTGATCTTGGAGAGGTTCTCGGGTCCGTCGACTCCCACCGGCCCGTGGAATGCCGCGAGTGCGGCTACCTGGCCGGGGTGGGCCGCGGCGGTGCGCGTCGCCAGGAGTCCGCCGATGCAGTAGCCGGTCACCGCGACCGGCCCGGCGCTGACCTCTGGCTGAGAGGTGAGGAACTTGAGATAGGCGTCGGCGTCGCTCAGGACGCGTTCTTTGGTGTGCGCCTCGATCAGGGGCATCAGCTGGGCAAAGAGCGCCGGCCGGACCTCTTCTCCAATGTGCTCGGGAAGTTCGATCACCGGTGCCGGACCGTGCCGGTAGAAGAGGTTGGGCACGAGTACGTAGTATCCGTGCCCGGCCAGTCCGAGGGCCATCTCCCGCAGCACGGGCCGGATCCCGAAGCCGTCCGCGTACATGAGCACCCCTGAGTGCCGCCCCTCACCACTGGGGAAGGCAGCGAACGCGTCGGCCTGGCCGTCCGCGGTGGGAATCTGCAACATCTTGGTGGGCATGACGAATTCTCCTGTCGTGGTTGATGTGTGTCGAGCCTGTGATCAACACGACGGAGGCGGAGCCCGCGCAGCAGCGCAAGATCCTCGATGCAACAGCGGGCCGGCACCGGCCCGTACGGCGCTCAGAAGAGCACCGGGTCACCAATCCGTGTGTGGCGCAATGCCGTCCCGGTAGTCATGACTGCACAACGTAGCCCACCACAAGAAGCCGATGCCAGCCCACCAGCCCCACAGTGGTGTTCGCGGGCGGTCGGCAACTGGCTCTTCTCGCCTCCCAGAAGATGAGATGGGCGGACTACCTCGCCGCCTGCGCAGCCACGGAACAGTGAGTCCTTGCGCTTTACGTCGTCGCACTGAAGGGCAGACGGCCTGACGCGGGGGTAAAGCACGCACCGCCGCTCATGAGGCTGGGAAGCTCACTGGCGTCTTGCTTCGGCCTGCGCGGACGGCGGCCAGCAGGGCTGCGAAAGCGACCAGAGTCAGTAGGGACAGGGCCCACACGCCGCCTCGGAAGCCGCTTGTGCCGCCGGAGCCCAGGGTCCAGCCGAGTGCGGCCAGGGCCGGCCCCAGGGTGGTTCCCAGGGTGCGGGCCAGATTGGTGAGACCGCCGACGGTTCCGGCGTGGTTGTCAGGGGTCGCGTCCAGGATCGCGGTCATATTCGGGGAGTTGAACAGGGCCATCCCGATGCCCAGAAGCACCATGCGCCAGGCCAGGTCGGTCAAGCCTGCGTCCGGGGCAAGGGTGAGCATCGGCAGGAGAGCCGCGACTGTCAGAGCGCCGCCCCATGCGGCTACCGGCAGAGGGCGGAAGCGGTCGGCCAGCAGTCCGGCCAGCGGCGTTATCAGTGCACTGGTGGCGATGAAGAAGACCAGGGCGGTACTCAGGAGCCCGGGGCCGCGGTGCATCACGTCGCTGATGAAGAACGGCAGGAGGAAGGTGATCAGGCCAATGACCGAGGCGTTGAGCGTCAGCGCCAGCGTGGGCCATCCCAGTGGACCGCGGCGCAGGAGCATGAGGACTGGCCGGGAGGTGTCCAGGCGTGTCCATCCCGCAGCCAGGGCGAGGGCGAGGACGGCGAAGACTGTTGCCCAGGCAGGGCGGTGTCCGCTCTGTTCGATCGCCAGCAGGGCAGCGGTGACCGCGGCCCCGACGAGCAGCACGTCCCCCGCCAGTGCTCGCCCCGCCGGCCTCGAGTTGTCCGCGGCCCGGGCGCGGGCGGGCACGGTGAGCAGGCCCAGCACGGCGGCGGCCAGCAGCAGGGGCGCTTTGGCCCAGATCACCGCACGCCATCCGTAGGCGTCGGCCAGCCAGCCGCCGAGAGGTGCGACGGCGATACTGCCGACCATCATGATCGTGGCGTGGTAGCTCATGGCCCGGCCGCGCTGGCCCGGCCGTACGGCCAGAGGCACCACCGGCAGATAGACGGCGAGGTAGGCGGCCGCCGCGACTCCCTGGAGCACCCGGGCGAGTAGGAGAAGCCAGAACTGCGGAGCGGCGGAGGCCAGCACACTGGCGGCGGCGACCAGAATCAGGGAGGCGGCGAACACGGGCCGGGGGTCACTGCGGTCGACCCAGCGGCCGGCGGGCAGGGCCAGTGCGGCCAGGGGCAGTTGGTAGGCCAGTAGCACCCACGCTGTCGCACCGCCGGTGACGTCCAGGTCGGCGGCGATGAGCGGCAGCGCGAAAGCAGCCATGCTCAACTCGCTGGCCACCAGCAGCGTGGCCAGCGCGGAGACGGCAACCGTCGCCCATCGCGTGCGCCCCGCAGCCGCGCCCTCGCCGGCGTCCGAACCATCGGTGCCGGCGGTTTTCTTCTCCGGTTCGCTGGGGTTGACCATCCTCAGAAAGTACAATGACGATGGCAGAAAGGTAATACCCGTATTGCAGATAAGGGGAGTGTGCGTGTCTGCACCGACCGGTGTGCCGCGGGGCCGCGTCGCCAAGCGTGAAGCCATCACCACGGCGGCCCGTGCCGTGTTCGGCCGTGAAGGATTCACCGCCGCCGGCATCGAGACCATCGCCGCCGAGGCGGAGGTGTCCACCCGCACCATCTACAACCACTTCAGGGGTAAAGAGGAGCTGTTCGCCGCAGTCATCGAGGACAGCTCCACACGGGTGGCCGACGTCCTGGTCGACCTCGCCCAACGGCACCTGGGACCCGTGAGCGAAGAGCACCGCCTGGAGGCGGCCCTGCTCGCCCTGGCCACGGCCTGGAACAGGCCGCGTGCCGAGTTCGCCGACCACTTCGCCGTCGTACGCCGGATGCGGGCCGAGGCGGGACACCTGCCGCGCGGCCTGCTCCAGGCGTGGGACCGGTCCGGACCGCAGCGCACCCAACGCGAACTGGCCCACCAACTGCGCCGCCTGGCCGACCTCGGGATCCTGGACGTGGATGATGCCGCCTTGGCGGCCGACCACTATCTCCTGCTGACCTCCGGTGCGGTGTCCGAGCGCAGCCATCATGGTGCCGCGCCGCTGTCCGGCCCGGTCCGTACCGCGCTCATCACCGCCGGGGTGCGGGCGTTCCTCCACGGCTACCAGCCTCAAACGGGTTGCTGAGAAGACAACAAGTCAGCTACTACGGCAGCTGGTCGATACGGCAAGAAGGGCAGGCAGTTGACGACGACACCTCACCTCGGTGCGCTGAACGAGTTCTGCTGGATGGACGTCAAGACGCACGACGTACCGGGCACGGCAGCCTTCTTCTCCGCTGTGCTGGGCTGGCGGTTCGCCGTGGACGAAAGCGACTGGCGCCGCGCGATCAAGATCTTCGTCGACGGTCATCAGATCGGCGGCGTGAGCGACCTCAGCTCTCCGATCTATCCGCCGGGCACTCCTGCGCACATCGCCTACTACCTCGCCGTCGATGACGTCGAGGCCCGCACGGAAGCCGCCATCGCGGCGGGTGCCCAACTCGTGCTCGCGCCTTTCGACGCCGGGGGCCAGGGCCGCATCGCCACCCTGATCGATCCCATGGGCGCGGCCTTCTCCCTGTGGCAGACGCCCCCTTCCAACCGATGGTCTCCGTCGACGCGTACACCACAGCGCATGGTCCTTGCCTGCCCCCGCCCCGAGCAGGCTCGCCGCTTCTACCGGGACGTGCTCGACACAGTGCCCAGCTGCGCGGACTTCGTCCCGCTGCACGGCCCCGAGGAGCACGCAGCCTGCTGGGAGCTCGTCGTCGCCGTTGACGATCCGGAAGCCATAGCTGGCCGTGCACGCGTTCTGGGACACGGAATGCCGGACGGGCAAGATACCGTCGGCGAGCAGCGTCTGACCAGCCTGGACGGACTGACGTTCCGCATCCGGGCTGTTGCCACGTGAACCGCCGGGCAGGCGACTGCCAAAAGCCGGTGCGCGGCGCGCGGTGCCGGTTGATGGCCGAAGGTCAGGCCGCGGCACCGTGCTCGGGGTGCGCGGCGTCAAGGCGGGTGCGGAGGGTGGCGGCGAAGTCTTCGGCGCGGGTCAGCTGGATGCGCAGCTTTTCGATCTCGCGGCTGGCGTCCTGTTCGTAGGTCCGCACCCGCTCCAGGAGTGCCTCGCGCTCGGCGCCGTCAGCCGTGTCGGCGTGGTCGAGGCGGTCGGTGGCGTCGAGGAGGTCGCGCATTTGCTCCAGGGAGAAGCCCAGCGGTTTCATGCGGCGGATGACCATGAGCCGCTGTACATCGGACTCCGTGTAGAGGCGGAATCCGCCCTGGGAGCGGGCGGAGGGGCTGACCAGCCCGGTCTCCTCGTAGTGCCGGATGGTGCGCAGGGACAGCTCCGTCCGCGCGGCGACCTCGCCGATCTGCATGTGCCTGCCGTCCACGCCCGTGTCCCTGGCCCTTCTCCTCGTGGCGGACCGAGTTCCGTGCGGCCCTGCCGATCTCTACTCTAACGTTAAGGTAGAGTTATCCGTGGTGAGGGCGGCCCGGCTGCCCCGCTGTTGCCGTCCCGGGGCCGACGACGCCCCCAACGAAGATCCGACTTCTTGCAGGAGAGAGCGTGCGTGAGCCCATGACGCCGATCGCCGCCGCCTGCCCGCCGTGACCCTTCGCTCCCGGGCGTGAGCCGCCGGCCGCCCGTGGGCGCCGCCCCACCTCACGTCCCCTCTTTTCGGCTTCCGGCCCGCTCCGTGGGCCGTCCGCGAGGTGCCGGCCCGGCCCTCCGCGCGTCCTTCCCGCACGCCCCCGGCCTGACATAGGGGCGTGCCCGAGCACGACAGGTACGCATCCTCTTGTCTTCTGCTGCTGTGACTCCCGCCGCGCGACTGCGCGGCCTCGAACCGGACTGGCTGAACAACCCGAAGGTCTGGCGCACCGAGGTTCTGGCCGGCTTGGTCGTCGCCCTCGCGCTGATCCCCGAGGCGATCTCGTTCTCGATCATCGCTGGTGTCGACCCCGCGGTCGGCCTGTTCGCCTCGTTCACCATGGCCGTGGTCATCTCGATCGTCGGCGGACGCCGGGCGATGATCTCCGCCGCCACCGGCGCCAACGCCCTCGTGATCGCCCCGCTGAATCACGAATACGGCCTGGGCTACCTGATCGCCGCTGTCATCCTCGCCGGTGTCATTCAAGTCGTGCTTGGCGCACTCGGGGTGGCGAAGCTGATGCGGTTCGTGCCGCGATCGGTGATGGTGGGCTTCGTCAACGCCCTGGCGATCCTGATCTTCATGGCTCAGGTGCCCGAGATGCACCACGTGCCCTGGGCGGTGTACCCGCTGATCATCGGCGGTCTCGCGCTGATGGTGTTCTTCCCGAAGGTCACCAAGGTGATCCCGGCCCCGCTCGTCTCGATCGCCATCCTCACCGTCATCACGGTCGCGGCCGGCATCGCGGTGCCGACCGTGGGCGACAAGGGGGCCCTGCCGTCCTCTCTGCCGGTACCCGGCCTGCCGGACGTGCCGTTCACCCTGGACACCCTGACGACGATCGCCCCGTACGCGTTCGCGATGGCGCTGGTGGGCCTGATGGAGTCCCTGATGACCGCCAAGCTGGTCGACGACATCACCGACACCCACTCCTCCAAGACCCGCGAGTCCATCGGCCAGGGCGTTGCCAACATCGTCACCGGCTTCTTCGGCGGCATGGGCGGCTGCGCCATGATCGGCCAGACGATGATCAACGTGAAGGTGTCCGGCGCCCGCACCCGGGTCTCGACGTTCCTCGCCGGCGGCTTCCTCATGGTCCTGTGCATCGCCTTCGGGCCGGTCGTGTCCGACATTCCCATGGCGGCCCTGGTCGCCGTCATGGTCATGGTGTCCTTCGCGACCTTCGACTGGCACTCCATCGCGCCCAAGACCCTCAAGCGGATGCCTGCCGGGGAGATCGCCGTGATGGTCATCACCGTGACTGCGGTGGTCGCCACCCACAACCTCGCCATCGGAGTCGTCGTCGGCACGATCACTGCCATGGTCATCTTCGCCAAACGCGTCGCCCACCTCGCCCACGTCACCGCCGTCACCGACCCCGACGGCAGCACGGTCGTCTACCGGGTCACCGGCGAGCTGTTCTTCGCCTCCTCCAACGACCTCGTCGGCCAGTTCGACTACGCCGGCGACCCGACAAGGGTCGTCGTCGACCTCTCCGCCGCCCACATCTGGGACGCCTCCTCCGTCGCCGCTCTCGACGCGATCGAGACGAAGTACAAGCAGCGCGGCAAGAGTGTCCAGATCACTGGTCTGAACGACCCCAGCGCCGACCTCCACGGCAAGCTCACCGGCGAACTCGCCGGCAGCCACTGACCCTCGCGCCCGCACGAACACAGTCCGCACGAACACAGCGGAGGGTCCCGGCCCGACAGGCCGGGGCCCTCCCGTACCGTCCTGGCGCTCTACTCCGGCGAAGGGCCGCAGTGGTGGCTCGGTTCGCGACGAACCCGCGAACAAAGCCTGGGTAGTTGCCGAAGGCCCACAGGTTGGGACCCTTCGACGGAGACGAGGAACGGTGGCGCCTGACCTCGTCGTCGGTGCCGGTCAACCGCGAGGTCAGCCTGCGCGGACTGCCCGACCGGCTGGTCGCCGAGCTCCTCTATTGCCTCCAGATCCGCACCGCCCGGGAGGCGAAGACCAAGGATCACCGGATGCGGCACATCAGCGATCAGTTGCGCCTGCTCCAAGTCCCCAGCCTGGAGACGCTGGGAGAGGACGACCTGGTCCGCGCGGGGATGGACGATGACCTGAGAATGATCATCCGCGCTTCTGCGACCGGGTCGCGTTCCTCGCCGAGGCCGGCGTCTTCGGGGCTCACCACCGGGTCAGCGTGATCCCGGCTGGGCCGTCGTCCGCCGATCGCGAAGGCGACCGCCGCCGTGATCACTGCACAGCAGGAATGGGTACGCGATCGATTCCCCGGCACTCCGGCCGGCCAGCTCAAGCTGCTGCCGAGCCCGGTGGCCAACCCGGAAGGAACGAGGCCGATCGGCTCGATCGGTGATGCCCATCGGGCCTGGGTCAACGCTCTGCCCGACATCATGATTCCGGTCGTCGTCGAGGTCGACGGGCAGTTGGTGACGAAGCTGCTGCCGGAGGCTGCCGTGATTCCTGCCATGCGTGACGGCCGTCAGGCCGACACCGAGCGGCGCCGCCAGCGGGTCGCAACCGCGGTGAAGAACGCCGCGAGGAACGGCACGCCAATCAGCGTCTCGGCCATCGCCCGGCAAGCCGGAGCCGATCGCAGCTTCTCATATCGTCACCGCGACCTGCTCGAAATCGTCCATGCGGCCGAGCTCGAACCGACGGCTCAGGACCCGGCTGGCACCTCGCCGGTGAACCGGGCCTCGCTCCAGCCGATCTCGCGAACGCCCAGTCCCGCACCACCCGCCTGGCCGCCCGCGTCCAGCAGTTGGAGAAGCGGCTGTCACAGGTGCTGGGTGCTCAGGCGCGGCAAGAGCCGGGACTGGGAGCCCCAGCTGATATCGACGAACTCCAACGGAAACGCGGCTGACGCAGAAGCCATTGTCCTGCCGTGCGGCCATCGACCCGGATAGGGCTGGCCCGGCCGGCCTTCCCGCCGACAACAGCCCTGTGGTAGGACACCGAGCATGCTGCGGCGTCGAGCCAAAATAATCATCAGCGAGTACATCGCGCACTACGGACCCGACCGCTACGGCCGCATTGGCTGGCCGGCTGAAGCAGAGGGGTTGGACGTACAGGGCGTTGATGCCCGGATGCGCGAGCTACTGCGCGAGGTGGAGTCGAGAAGTGCGCTCGACGAGACCAAGGCGGCACATTATCTTCGCGAGGCGGCTGCCGTAGTCGAATTTGTCGCTGCTGATATCTCCAGGATCATGGCTGAGATTGACGCGAAACACGGCCAGGTATTTCGCACCGCTGCCATTATTTCTGGCGAGGATTACAGTGCATATATGAGGCTCCTCATGGAACGTCAGCATCTTCAGGAGGCTCGTCGTTCCTCGTCTGGCCTCCGGTCTCTTGCCAGGAAGTTCGACCGGCGGCGCTAGGCGCTGTTTCTCGGATCTCCTGACTTGGGCGGGGTGTTGGGGTCAGGCTGGCTTCATGGGTCGTGGGGATCTGACGAACGCGGAATGGGCTCGGCTGGAGTCGTTCTTACCTCCTGGCGGTGCGCGGGGAGGTCGGTGGAGCGATCACCGTCGGGTGATCAACGGAGTGCTCTACCGGGTGCGGACGGGGGTGCAGTGGCGGGATCTGCCGGAACGGTTCGGGCCCTGGGAGACGGTCTATAAGCGGCATCGCCGCTGGTCAGCGGATGGAACGTGGAAGATGCTGCTGTCCCGTATCCAGGCCGCCGAAGATGCCGCGGGTGGGATCGACTGGGACGTGTCGGTGGACTCGACCGCAGTGCGGGCCCATCAGCACGCCGCCGGTGCGAGGAAGAAGCCGTCGGCCCTGGATGCTCAAAAGGGGAACGGCCGGGGGACGAACCAGGTCGATCCGGTGCTGCGGAAACTGGCCTTCCGCCTGGAGGAGGTGGTCAGATCGGCGAATGCCTGGGCCGCTCCCGCGGCGGATTCACAACCAAGATCCATCTCGCCGCCGACGGACGATGCCGGCCCCTCGCCTTCGTTCTGACGCCGGGACACTACGGTGACGGCCCTCAGCTCGAGCAGGTGCTGGAGCGGATTTCCGTACCCCGATCCGGAGTGGGACGGCCCCGCAGCCGGCCCGGCCACGTGCTGGCCGACAAGGCCTACACGTCCCGAAGCAACCGGCGCTACCTGCGACGACGCGGAATCCGGCACACCATCCCCGAACGTCTCGACCAGCAAAGGCACCGGCACAACCGAGGATCTCAAGGCGGTCGGCCCATCGGATTCGACCGCGAACACTACAAGAAGCGCAACACCGTCGAACGTGCCATCAACCGACTCAAGGGCTTCCGCGCCGTCGCCACACGCTACGAGAAACGCGCCTACATCTACCTCGGCACCGTCGCCCTCGCAGCCCTCATGGTCTGGCTCCGCACATGATCCGAGAAACAGTGCCTAGTGTCTCGTAATCCTGTTTGCATCACTTCGAGTTGTTTGCGAGGAGCTTTTGACGTTGGTCTGGACGAGACGGACCTTCGCCAGGATCTCTTCGGCGGTTGCGGTCCAGCTCCTCACGCGGCCTCATCAGCGACGGCACCCGGATCTCCAGCCCGGAGACGACACGAAGTGCTGCCTCTGTTGAGTGACCTTCAGTTCCGGTCGTCGAGTCGAGACCACTCGAAGGTGCGGTGGCGCCACACATGTTGCACGCGGCAGTGTCGATCGCACCGGCGCTGAGCTGCACGAAGTGTTCTCCACTCGCCTCGCGCCACACGGTTACCCCCAGAGAAGACGGCAGGCTGGCTCTACGCCAGTGACGCGTGCGGGACTGGCGCACCTCACGGGACAGGCCGCCGCCGTTCGAGCCGATGACCAGACCACCGTTCTCCTGATCCGCGCCGATCAGCGGGTGTCACCACCGGCACTGACCGGCGCGAGCGTACGCCGGGCCTCAGCCCGCGTCGGAGCTGCGCGCGGTGAGGATGCGGACGGTGCGTTCACCGGTGTGGCCGTCCCGTCCGTGCCAGCAGCGGTAGTTGTCGAGGACCAGGATGTCGCCCTCGTCGAGAGGGAAGCGCGGGAGCGACGGTTCGATGCCGTGCACGGCGGCGGTCAGGCGGGCGAGCTGGGTGCGGATGTGTTCGATGTCGGGGTCGCGGTGGATCGGCACGGCGCCGTCCGTGCGGCGCACGATGCGCCGTCCGGTCCGTGTGTACTCGACGTGCCGCCCGATCCGGGGGTTCGCCGGGAGCCCGCGCAGATCCGCCCACGCGCCGTACAGATCGACGTCCGAGCCGGTGAGAAAGGCGTGGAGAGCGGGGTCGGTCGAGGCGAGACCGTCGACGAAGGCGTAGGCGTCCAGTGCGAAGGAGTCGCCCCCGTGGGGTGCCGGCCGTGTGCACTGGACGAGGACGTGGTCCTCGTCGGGGTGTCGACGCCGGTGGGGTACGCCGCCGATGTCGACGACGATGTCGAAGCTGTCTGCGTGCAGGTGGACCGGCGTGCCTTCGCGTGAGGTGCGGACCCGGTGCGGGTACAGCTCGCGGAGGCGGTCGCCGATGACTTGGGCCGCGGCGACCACCAAGGCGTCGGAGGTGTTCTCGTGGCCGGTGAGGATCACCGCCCCGTCGCGGGCGAGCAGTTCGCGCGCTTCGCGAACGCGTCCGTGAGGGACGCGGGTGGGGACGATGCCTGGGCCGGAGGCGAGGACGTCCTGTGGAGGGTGGGAATGAGCGTGTGTGTGCATGGCTCCAGGCTGCCCGTCAGGGGTGGGTTCTTCGCTGCGGCCGTCAGTGGGCGTCGCTGCGCCCGGGTGCGGCGGAGAAGGTGCGGGTGCTGGGCACCAGGGCGGCGGTGGCGGGTGCAGCGAAGCAGATGAGCGCGCAGCCCGCGAGGACCGCCTCGGGACCGAAGGCGTCGATGGCGGGGGCGATGACGGCGAGGCCGACCGGGGCGAGGCCGTAGGAGAGCAGGAAGTCGAGGGAGGAGACCCGGGCCAGTTTGTCCGGTGCGACCTCGCGCTGGGCGGCGGTGAACCACGGCACGTTGAACAGCTCGATGCCGATACCCGCGACGGCGTAGGCGGCCATCACGACGACCGGGTGCACGGGGAAGATGAGGCTGAGCGGGGCGAATCCGTAGGCGGCGAGGCCGGCCAGGGCGGCCCGGCCGGGGGAGCGGGGGCGCCAGCGGGCAATGAGCAGCGCACCGCCCAGCGCTCCGGCGGTGTAGGCGGTCATCGCGCCCGCGAGGACGACCTCGGTGCCGTATTCGTCGCGGCTGACCATGGGGAGGGCGACGCCGGTCGCGGAGTAGCCGGTGGCTATGACGGCGGTCAGCGCGCCGAGACCGGCGAGGAACCAGGGGTGCCTGCGAGCCTCGCGGACGCCCTCGGTGAACTCGGCCAGGAAGGATGCCCCGCCCGTCGCGGCTGAGGGCTCCGACGTGTCTTGCGCGCCCCCCGGCCGTGCGCCGCGTCCGGGAACGCAGGCCGCGACGAGCCAGAGCAGTCCGATGCCCACCAGCAGTGCCCAGGTGTCCAGGAAGACGGCGAGCAGCGCGGCCAGTGAAGGTCCCACGAGCGTGGTGACCCGTACCGCCAAGGTCATGGCGGCGTTGGCCTGCTGCCTGCGGTCGGCGTCGACCACCTCGGCGGTCAGGGCCTGGTAGGCGGGTCGGCAGGCGCCCTGGCCGGCTCCGGCCACCGCGGCGGCCGCCGCCATCAGAAGCACCGAGCGGTCCAGTCCGACGGCGATCACCGGCGCTGAGGCTCCGGCGGCGAGCCCCGCCCACAGGACGACGCCCCGGCGGGAGTGCCGGTCGGCCAGTACTCCGGCCACGGGCACCGCGGCGAGGAACCCGACGGTGCGCGCGGCGAGCAGCAGGCCGAGTTCGGTGGCGGTCAGGGTTCGCTCGAAGACGGCGAGGCCGAGGACGAAGGGCAGCGCCCAGGTGGCCAGGCCCGATGCGGTGGCGCCCGTCCAGAGACGGAGGAAGGCCAGGTCGAGCAGGATCGAGCGCTGCTTCAGGGGCGGAGCCTCGGCGGAGGTGGAAGGGGCGGAGGGGGTGGGCACGGAAAGCACTCCTGTCCTGTTGAAGGGGTGACGGATCGGGCGCGAGCCGGCCGCAACGGCCCTGCCTGAGAGCGAGGTTGTGCGGCGGGACCGGCCGTGGCACGCGACGGGCAGCGCGGCGTCGGCAACACACTATCGCAGTGATAATCATTTCCATTAGAGTGCTCTCGGCCGCCGCCTCGGGACGGGAGTCGCAGTCCTGTGGTGCCTGTCGGTCCGGGTTGTCTGCCGGGTTGAGTCCGCATGTCGAGTCCGCATGCTAAGTTCTCGACATGAACATGATTTTCATTAGCGAGGGAAAGTGAAGGTAACGCACGTGCCTCCGTCCTCGACCTCCGTGGCCTCGGCCGACGGGGACACGGCCGAACCGGCCGAGGCGTCGGCGCCTCGGGCCGCGGCGCCTGCGCGGGGCCGGCTCGCATCTCGGAAGGCGCTCCTGCTCGGCTGCGTGGTGCTGGCCGCCGTCCTGCTCGTGTCCGTCGTCGTCGCCATCGGACTCGGTCCCGCGGTCGTCACCCCGGGGGAGACCGCCCGTCATCTGTGGGCGGCTCTCAGCGGAGGGCGCGTCGGCCCCGACGAGGTGACGACCTACCAGATCATCTGGCAGATCCGTACACCGCGCGTGCTGCTGGCGGCACTGGTGGGAGCCGGACTGAGTGCGGTCGGAGTGGCGATCCAGGCCATGGTGCGCAACGCGCTGGCCGACCCCTTCGTCCTCGGTGTCTCGTCGGGCGCCTCCGTCGGTGCCGTCGGTGTCACGGTCACCGGAGGGTTCGCGATACTCGGCATCTACGCCGTCTCCGTCGGTGCCTTCATCGGTGCGCTCGTCGCCTCGATCCTGGTGTACGCCGCATCCTCCAGCCGGGGCGCGCTGTCACCGCTGCGCCTCGTACTGACGGGCGTGGCCATGTCGCTGGGGTTCCAGGCTGTCATGAGCCTGATCATCTACTTCGCGCCGGACAGCGAGGCGACGAGCATGGTCCTCTACTGGACCATGGGCAGCTTCGGCGCCGCGACTTGGGGCGCGCTGCCCGTCGTCTCCATCGTGGTGCTGGCCGGCCTCGCGGTCCTGTACCGGTACGGGCGGGCACTGGACGTTCTTTCCCTCGGCGATGAGACCGCCGCGAGCCTGGGCTTCGATCCCGACCGGTACCGCAAGGTGCTGCTGGTCCTCGTCTCGCTCGTCACGGGCGTCATGGTCGCCGTGAGCGGCGCCATCGCGTTCGTCGGACTTGTCATGCCGCATGTGGTGCGGATGGTCGTCGGTGCCACGCACGCTCGCGTGCTCGCCGTGGCGCCACTGGTCGGAGCGATCTTCATGGTGTGGGTCGATCTGGCGGCGCGGACCCTGGTCGCCCCGCGCGAGCTGCCGCTCGGGGTCATCACCGCGCTCGTGGGGGTGCCCGTCTTCATCGCCCTGATGCGCCGCAGGGGCTACACCTTCGGAGGGCGCTGACGTGGACCTTGAACTCGATGAACTCTCCGTGGTGATGGACGGTAAGAGCCTCGTGCGCGGACTGTCCCTGGAGGTGCCGGACGGTCAGGTCGTGGGGCTCGTGGGGCCCAATGGAAGCGGCAAGTCAACCGCGCTGCGGTGCGTGTACCGGGCGCTGCGTCCCAGCTCCGGAACCGTCTGGGTGGGCGAGCAGGACCTGACCCGGCTCCCGATGCGGCACAGCGCACAGACCATCGCGGCCATGACTCAGGACGGCGGCGTCGACTTCGATTTCACGGTCGAGGAGGTCGTCGCGCTCGGACGGGCGCCCCACCTCCGTGGGAACCAGGCGCTCAGCGGCCGAGAACGCGACCTGTGCGAGCGGGCGATGGACCAGCTCGACATCGCCCACCTCGCGCACCGGGGCGTTCTGACGCTGTCGGGCGGTGAGCGCCAGCGCGTCCTGCTGGCCCGGGCGCTCGTGCAGGAACCGGAGATCCTCGTCCTGGACGAGCCGACCAATCACCTGGACGTCCGCCACCAGGTCGACCTGCTCTCGCTCCTGCGCGGGGCGGGGCTCACCGTCCTCGTCGTCCTGCACGACCTCAACCTCGCCGCGGCGGCCTGCGACCGGCTCGGCGTGCTCTCCCAGGGCCGCCTGGTCGCCTCCGGCACCCCCGTGGACGTACTCACGACGCAGCTCGTCGCTGACGTCTTCGGTGTCACGGCCAGCGTCGTCCCGCACCCGCTGACCGGCGACCCCCAGCTTCTGTACTCGCTCAACTCAGCCCGCTGAAAGGCTACTCACGCATGCGTACAACCCGAACCCTCGCCCCGGTCCGCCGACCTGCCGCTCTCGGCTCCGCCCTGGCGGTTGCCCTGGTGCTCAGCGGATGCGGCGCCGAGGTCGAATCGGACGCCAAGGCGTCCGGCAAGGTCACCGTCAAGCGCTGCGGTGAACCGGTGGAGTACACGGTGCCCGAGCGGGCCGTCGCCTACGAAGGCGGCAGCGCGGACAAACTGTTCGCCCTCGGTCTGACCGAGCACGTGCACGGCTATGTGATGCCTCCCGCGAACCCGCCGGTGAGCGAGTCCCCGTGGGCGTCCGAATACGCGAAGGTGAAGCTGCTCAGCGACGACCTCCTCAACAAGGAGGTCGTGGTCGAGGCGAAGTCCGACTTCGTCGTGGCCGGCTGGAACTCCGGCTTCAAGGACGAGCGGGGCATCACGCCCGAGATCCTCGACAAGCTCGGCATCCAGAGCTTCATGCACACAGAGAGCTGCTTCAACTACCCCGGCCACCCCGAGAAGATGAGCCCCTTCGAGGCTCTCTACACCGACCTCGAACGGCTGGGCAAGATCTTCCGGGTCGAGGAGAAGGCCACGGAAGTCGTCGGCGGGTTGAAGAAGCGCGTGGAGGAGGTCAAGGCCAAGGCCCCGGAAGGTGATCCGGTGCCCGTCTTCCTCTACGACTCCGGCACCGACCAGCCGTTCACCGCGGGCAACCAGGTGCCCCCCAACGACATCATCAAGACGGCGGGCGGCCGGAACGTCTTCGACGGCCTCGACGAGCGCTGGACCCAGGTCAACTGGGAATCCGTCGCCGAGGCCGAGCCCGAAGTCGTCGTCATCCTCGACTACGGCGACCTGCCCGCCGAAAAGAAGATCGACTTCCTGAAGAAATCCCCTCACACCAGGGGACTCCCGGCCGTGAAGAAGAACAACTTCTTCGTCCTCGACTACAACGAGGGCATCAGCGGCCCCCGCAACATCGACGGCCTGGAGAAGTTCGCCACCTACCTGCGCGAACTCAAGGGTTGAGTCACCGCGCGCCACGGCCTGTCCGGCGGACGTGAACGCCCGCCGGACAGGCCGGACTTCGACGTGGGCACAGACCACCCCGTTGTGCGAGAAGAAAAGGACCCCATGGACCGCTACGCGATCGGCCAGGCTCTTCTGGAGCAGCTGCCCCCGCCCCTGCCCGCCGACCGGATCATCACCCTCAACCAGCCCAAGGCCGACCTGCACACCACTCGTTCCTACGAGTGGAACGGCTGGACGTTCGACGTTCCGCCCGGCGTCTTCATACCCGGCTGGACCAGCCGCCTGATCCACGAACGGGTGCTCGACGGCCGTATCGAGACCCGCGGCCTCCGATACGCCGCCATGGGTGTCGGCCTGGGCGTCGAGGCCGTGGCGGCGGGCATCCGTGGCGCTCGGGAGATCCACGCCCTCGACGTCCACGCGGAGAGCGTGGCCGCCGCCACCGGTCACTACCGGCGCCTGGTCGGCGAGCGCCCCGACACCGCGTTCCTCCCCGCGGTGAGTGACGTCTTCGACGCTCTCCCCGACGATGCCCGGCTGGACGTGGTCACCTTCAACCCGCCCGCCGTCAGCCAGACCGTCAGCGACGACCCCGACGTCGTACGCAACGTCTGCGTGGGCGCACCGCTGCTGGCGAAGTTCTTCGCCCAGATCGCGGAACGGGACCTGCTGGCCCCCGGCGGCGAGATCTACGTCATCGCCTCCAACACCGCGGATCTGCGGGCCCTGGTCCAGCACGCCTTGGACCACGGGCTCAGCCCGCGGATCGACCATCTCCACGACTGGCAGGACGGCGTGCTGACCTTCCTCTTCCGCATCACCCACGACACGCCCCGCACCGGAGGACAGCGATGAAGAACACCGAGGAACTCCTGGCCGCAGTCCTGGCGGGCGAGCACGGCCCCCGCCCCGCCGACCTCGTCGCCACCAGCGTGTTCTGGGTGCACCACGGCACCCGGCTGGCCGGCGGGAACACCACGTACCTCAACCAGTACGTCCTCGTCCGCCTGGGCGATTCCTTCGGCGGCTGCGCCTTCGAGGCGGGCGAGGTCGACGCTTCCATATGCCGCGACGCCTCCGGTGCCACGCTCGACACACTGCTGCGCGAGGCGCCGAGGCCGCTGCGGATCGCCGCGCTCGACGCCTGCCTCAGCGCCGCCCGCCCGCACCGGGAGGCGACCGAGGCGGAACCGGTCACCCTGCCCGCCGGGACGCCCGAGACCCGGGCGCTGGCCCGGGACGCAGCCATCGCCGGGCTCCTGAACATCGACGCCGGAGTCAAGGTCGGTCTGATCGGGGTGGTCAACCCGCTCGTCGCGGCCATCCGCGAGCGCGGCGGTGATCCCCTGCTCTGCGACTTCAACCTGCGCACCACCCAATGGGGCGACCTGGTCACCGATGACATGCACGAGGTCCTCGACACCGCCGACGCCGTCGTGGCCACCGGCATGACCCTCGGCAACGGCAGCTTCGACACCGTCCTGGCTCGCTGCCGCGAACGCGGCGTGCCCCTGGTGGTCTACGCCCAGACCGGCAGCGCCGTGGCACGGGCCTTTCTCGGACAGGGCGTGACCGCCCTGTCCGCGGAGCCCTTCCCCTTCTCCCAGTTCAGCGCCGAACCCACCACCCTGTACCGCTACCGGGTGGCGGCCGACGCATGACGGCCGCCACCCGCCCGCCGAAGGCCGCGGCCCGTGGCACGGAGGGCACCGGACGCGCCGCCTGCCACCACGGCGAGATCCTGCAAGGCGTCTTCCTCGACGAGCGGCGTCGCACCGTCCACGCACTGGTCACGCTGCCCATGAACGGACCGGGCAGCACCGCCCGCTTCGCGCACCGGCCCGGCAGCTCGCCGGACGAGGTGACGGTGACACCCGCCGGCCGGACCAAGGCGCGGGCGGCGGCCGCACTCGCGGTACGGGAGTGCGCCGCACGCCGCGGCGCGGAGCCCTGCGGTGGGGAGTTGACCCTCACCGGGGGCCTCCCCGTCGGTCTCGGCATGGGCTCCTCCACCAGTGACGTCATCGCCACTGTGCGGGCGGTCGCCGACTCCTGGGGCGTGCTGCTGCCGGCGGAGACGATCGCCCGGATCGCGGTGCGCGCCGAAGGCGCCAGCGACCCCCTGATGCACGGTTCACGCCCACTGCTCTTCGCGCAGCGCGAGGGCCGTGTCCTTGAAGTCCTGGGCTCCGCGCTGCCGCCCGCCGTGGTGGTCGGGTGCGCGCTCGCCGGAGGCGCACCGATCGACACCCTCTCCCTCCCCGCCCTCCATCACGACGACGACCTCGCCGCCTACGGACACCTGCGCCGTATGCTCCGCAGGGCGGTGACCGACGTCGACACCGCCCTGCTCGGCCGGGTCAGCACCGCCAGTGCCCGCCTGCGCCAACGCGTCCTGCGGCACCAGGAGTTCCCGGTCCTCACCGGCATCGCCGACAGCACGGGTGCCGTCGGCGTGCAGATCGCCCACAGCGGCAACGTCGCCGGCGTCCTCTACGACCCCCGCACTCCCGGACTGCACCACAGACTGCGCCGCTGCACCCGTGCCCTGGACCGCGAGGGCATCACACCGACCCGGACCTTCACCACCTTCGCGTCCCACACCAGCGAGGAGTTCCCGTGGACGAACACATCTCGGAAGCCATCGGCCGCCCGGACCTGATACGCCTCGACGACGGCCTCCTCTGCCTGCGCTTCGAGACCATGAAGGTCGTCTCCGCCCTGGCCGCCGTACGCCACCTGCTCGACACCGGATCCGTACGGCGCGGCGACACCCTCGTCGACAGCTCCAGCGGCATCTACGCCTACGCACTCGCCCTGGCCTGCCACCGCTACGGCATGCGCTGCCACATCGTCGGCTCCACCACCGTCGACAACACCCTGCGCACCCAACTGGACGTACTCGGCGCCCATCTGGAGCAGATGCCGCCCAGCAGCAGCCTCAAGCACGACCAGAACCGCCGCGTCGCCCGCGTCCGCGAGATCCTGCGGGAGAACCCGGACTACCACTGGATGCGCCAGTACCACGACGACATCCACTACCTCGGCTACGAAGCCGTCGCCGAACTCATCCACGACCGGACCGGTGGCGACTCACTCACCTTCGTCGGCGGCGTGGGCTCCGGCGCCTCCACCGGCGCCCTCGCCCACTACCTGAGTAAACGATCCGTCGACGTGCGACTCGTGGGCGTCCAGCCGTACGGGAGTGTCACCTTCGGCAGCGAGCACGTCGCCGATCCGGAGATCATCATCGCCGGCATCGGCAGCTCCATTCCCTTCGGCAACGTCCGCCACGACCTCTACGACATCCTGCACTGGCTCGCCTTCGACGCCGCCCTCTCCGGCAGCGTCGACCTGCTGCGCCGGCACGCCGTGTTCGCGGGCCTGTCCACCGGAGCCGCCTACCTCGCTGCCCAGTGGGAACGCCGCGAAGAGCCCGGCCGTACTGCCTTGTTCATCGCCGCCGACACCGGCCATCGCTACGTCGACACCGTGTTCGCCCGGCACCGGGAGGCCGCGCGTATCGAGGACCTGGCCCCCCGGCCGGTACGCGGCACGGACGAACTGGCCCTCCCCTGGTCACGTATGAGATGGGACGGGTCACCGGCGCCCGCGGGAGCGGTCCTCGGATAGGTCGCCACAGGAACGGGCCGCGTGACGGCGGGAGAGCGTCCCAGCGTCAGCGGCCCTCGTAGGGACCCGACGGCTCGGCGACCGGAGGACTCGATGAGGAGGTAGTCGAAACGCCCCTCGCGCGCCAGCCGGTTCCGGCACCGAGGTATCCCTGGAGGACGGTGACGGGAAGGCGCCGCGAGGGGGCGTCGGTCATGCCGGGGTCAGCCTTCGGGGCGGAGCAGGCCTCGGTCGTACGCCTTGGCCAGCCGCTGGGGGACGCGGTGCCGCACGCCGTCCACCGTGACCGTCACCAGCTGCGGCGTCGTGGCCTTCCACTGCGCGCGGCGGTGACGGGTGTTGCTGCGTGACATCTTGCGTTTTGGTACGGCCATGAGGACCTCCGGGCGCGATCGGTGAGCGAGCCAGACGATTCATGAAAATGGATGTCATAACGATGTGGCGGACGCGCGGCGTCAGCCGCGTCGGCCCGCGACCTGGCGAGCCACCAGGACGCCCGTCACTGTGATCGCTCCGGCCGCGGCGGCCCAGGCCAGCCACTGGTCGGGGGAGTTCGGCGTGGCGGCGGCGCCGCTGCCGCCCGCGTGCGCTCTGCTGGGCATCGATTCCATGCCGCTGAACGTCTGGGTGGCCAGGGCCAGGTTCTTGTCCTCGGCACTGCCCCAGGCGTAGACGACGTTGCTCGTCCCTTCCTTGAGGTCCAGGGCGGCCGGTCCGATGGCCACGGTGTCCGTGCCGGCGAGGACGACGTCGGCGTTCACGGTGCCCGCGTCGACTGCCGCGGTGTCCTCGTTGGGGTTGGTCAGGTCGGTGAAGACGGGCTGCCCACCGGCCCGTACGTCCACGGCGGGAGCGGCCGCGACATGGCGGCCCGTCAGGCGTGCCTTGCCGGCGTCCACCTTCGATACGTCGTTGGTGAATGCCGTCAGCCGGGGTTCGCCGTCGGCGGAGAGGTGGGCGGCGACCGTGGCGTTGCCGCCTTCAGGCACCTTCACCTGCTTCTGGAGGGCCGGTGTGCCGTCGGGGCTCTGGCCCGCTTCGAATATCCGGATGTCGTAGGTCCCGGCGTCGAGGGACTGCGGATCGGTGACCGTGCCGGGCTCGAAGTCGCTGAGCAGCTCGTCACCGTTGGCGTAGACGTCGACCGTCATTCCCGGAATGCCGTGGAAGACGGAGACCATGGCCTTGTCCTGTGCCTGGGCGGGAGCCGCCATGGCGGGTGCGGTCACGCCGAGGGCCAGGGCGCAGGCACCGGCCGAGGCGGCGACGGCTATGTGGGTCCGGGAAGTCATGGGGATCATCCCTTCGAGCGGAGTCTCGGTTGTGTTTCGCGGTTCCGCGGTGCCACGGATGCGCCCGCGGCATGGCTCCTTCGGTTCGGCCAGTCGTTCGTGCCGTGCGCGCGGGCCTGGTCGATCACCAGACGCAGCCGGTGCAGGCCGCGGCGGGTGTGACTCTTGACCGTGCCCAGGGGCACACCGGTGCGTTCCGCGATCTGGACCTGCGTGAGGTCTTTGTAGAAGGCCATGCACAGCACCTCTCGCTGAGCGTGAGGCAGCCGGGACAGGGCATCGAGGAGCAGCACGCGGTCCAGTACTTCGTCAGCTGCCGACTGGACGAACCGGGCGGGCGTGGCCTCGTGAACGGCCGAGTCGACGAGGGCCAGACGCCTCGTCCTGGCTGCCGGCGCATCGACGATCTTGCCGCGCGTGATGCCGACCAGCCAGGAGCCGAGCGCGCCCCGCTCGGGCCGGAAACCGTGCCGCCCGCGCCAGGCGCCGATGAAGACCTGCTGCGTCACGTCCTCGGCCTCGTAGGCGTCGCCGAGGGACCGGGCGGCCATGAGCCGTCGGCCGCAAGTGGGAGACATCGGGGGAGAAGTACGTCGAGGTCGAGCACTTCCTGTCCTGGCACGTCTCCGGCGCGCTACGGCGAACCACGCCCAACACGGTCGCGGACCGTCCCGGCGCCACCACGGTGCTCGCCTGCGTACCGGGGGAGAACCACACGCTGCCCCCGGAAGTACTGTCCGCGGCACTCACCGAGCGAGGTGTTCCCGTGCGGATGTTCGGCGGTGCCCTGCCCGTCGAGTCGCTCGTCGCGGCGGTGCGCAGGACCGGGCCGGCCGCGGTGGGGCTGTGGGCCCAGTCCCGGGGCACCGCCAGCCGGCCGTTGGCCCAGCACGTGGCCGCGATGCGGTGGGGAGTGCGTGGTGCCCGTCGCGGGCCGGTCGTCCTGACCCTCGGACCCGGCTGGGCGGGGCAGACAGTGGCCGGCTTGGCGCGCCCTTCGGGGCTTGCCGAGGCCGTCGCCGCCCTGGAGTCGTCGGTGTCCTCGTGACATCACCGTCCGGGGCGATCGGCCGTGGCGCCCGGCAACGCCCGGCGGGAACGTGGTCCGCCGGACCGGCGGTCGCTCCCGCTTCGCCCGTCGTCGAGTGTCGGCGTGCTTTCGGGGCGCCGGCCGAGCGGCACTCACCGCGCCGGACGCTGTACTGCCCTGGCGGATCCTGGCCCGAGAGCCCCTGTGCTGCCTGCACCTGGACGACATGGTCGGTCGGTCCCGGCGGCGGCCCTCCTCACGCGGCCTCCTCCGCACGGCGCTGAGGCACGCCCGTCGCGCGCTGGACCAGCCTGGTGAACTCGTGCCGTACGGCAGGGGGTGCGCCGGCACGCTCGAAGTGCCCGAGACTCATGTCCGTCAGCTCCGAGATCTTCGCCTCCACCAGGTCCCGGGCACCGGTGCGCTTCAGTGCCGCCCGCATCCGCTCGACGGCATGCTCGGACCTGGGGCCCCCGTCCGGTGCCAGCGTTGCCGCGGCGTGATGGTCCCCGGTGGCGTCGGCGAGTCGCAGTGCGACGGCCAGGAGACAGGTGAGCTTGCGCGACCGCAGGTCGTCGTCGGCCGGCTTGCCCGTCAGCGCCGGGTCGCCGAAGGCGCCGAGGAGATCGTCACGGAGCTGGAAGGCCAGTCCAGCGCATCGGCCGGCCGCCCGCAGCGCGTCCAGCGCGTGGTCGTCGGCGCCGGCCAGCGACGCCCCCAGCGCGAGGGGCCGGGCGACGGTGTACAGGGCACTTTTCAGGGCGGCGATGGAGAGAGCCTCGTCGACACCGGACGAACGAGCGGCTTGAGCGCGCAGGTCGCGGTATTGCCCGGCGACCATCTCGGTACGCATCGCCTGCCACTCCTCGTGCAGGCGCCGTCCGTGCGGCGTGCCGAGTGCCGTCTCCGTCAGCAGGTCGTCTGCCCAGGCCAGCGCGAGGTCACCGGCGAGCACGGCGGCGGATGTCCCGAACGACTCCGCGGAGCCGTGCATGCCCGCGGCCCAGTGCGCGCGGGCGAGTTCGACATGCATGGCCGGTGCGCCCCTGCGCTGCAAGGACCCGTCCATCACGTCGTCGTGTACGAGGGCGCACGCCTGGAGCAGTTCGAGGGCGGCACCGGTGTGCAGCACCGCCGTGGTGTCACCCGAGCCGCCCGCGGCGCGCCAGCCGCAGCAGGCGAACGCCGTGCGC
Source organism: Streptomyces sp. BB1-1-1 (assembly GCF_031597775.1). Lineage (NCBI taxonomy): Bacteria > Bacillati > Actinomycetota > Actinomycetes > Kitasatosporales > Streptomycetaceae > Streptomyces > Streptomyces sp. BB1-1-1. The sequence goes on from NZ_CP134203.1 coordinate 8,299,511, forward strand.
AGCCGTTTGCCGCCTCGCTCGGTCAGCCGAGCCAGGCGATCGGCCAGCTCCTTGGCGAACACGGGGTCAACGGCATGTGAGTGACGTAGGCGTACGTCGATGACCTGCTTGAGGACGGTGCCGACAGCGCTCGTGGCGTCGGGCGCGGTGAGGGGGGCGTCGACGGGTTCGGCCGGTGGGGCCGCCATCGGCGGCATCTCAAGCATGCACGATCCCTTCCCGCTCTCGGCTGTCTGCCAGTCAGTGCTTCCGCCGAGTGCCCCGTCCCGGATGCGCTGATTCCTGTCCGGCACGTCCGTCCAGTTACGTACCGGCAGGTAGAGGCTCTGCTTCGGCGGTGTACGCGGCGGCGAGCTGGTCGATCTGCTCGTATCCCGTGCGCAGCAGGAAGGTGTTGAGGCGGCCGTAGGACTTGGCGCCCAGGATGAAGAAGTGCGGTTCGGGATTGCGCAGGGCGTCGATGCCGACGGACGGCTGGGCGAGGCAGTCGCCGCCCGCCGAGCCGAGGAGGGCGGCGGAGAGGTTCATCGGGGCGCCGGTGGCATAGCACTCGTGGACCTGCAACTGCCGGTAGAGGGAGGCGTCGCCGGTGTAGCCGGTCAGCGCCACGATGTGGTCGCAGACGACCTCGCGCGGGCCGCCGGTGGTGGTCAGAGTGACGCGCACCCGGTCGCCCGCGCCGTGCAGGGCCCGGACGTGGGCGCCGGTGTGGACGGTGACGCGGTCATTGGCGCCGTCGACGAGGGCGCGGGAGGTGTCCACCAGATGCTGACGGCCGGGCAGAGTGTCGTTGAGTACGGCGCCCCAGTCGGGTGCGGGGCTGCGCACCGACCACTCGACGCGCGTGTCGGGCAGAGCGGCCAGGTCGCGGGCCGCGGTCTGGGCGGATTTTCCGGCACCGACGAGCAGGACGGTTCCGGCCCAGCGGCCGGGGTCGCGGGTGTCCGGGAGGGCGCGGGTGATGCGGTCGGCGATGGCGCGCTCGCCCGGGGCGGGGATGCCGCCCAGGCCGAGTGTGTTGGGGTGGGAGTAGGTGCCGGTGCAGTCCAGGACGAGGTCTGCCTCGGCGGTCGCCTCGCCGTCGGGACTGTCCAGCAGGAGGGTGAAGGGCGCGGCGGCTCGGGTGTCGGTGCCGATCTGCTCGTGTTTGAGCAGTCCGGTGCGGGCGACGGCGGCGACGCGGGTGCCGTACCGGATGCGGCCTTCGAGGGCGGGCAGCGCGGCGACCGGGTCGAGGAGGCGGGTGGCCAGTTCGGTGCCGGTGGGGCAGTCGTCGCCGGCCGGGGCGTGCGGCAGGTGGGTCCGCATCCGGCGGGAGACGTTGAGGTCCCACGGGGTGAAGAGCCGGACATGCCCCCAGGCCCGCACGTGGGCGGCGACGGTGTCCGCGGCCTCGTAGACGGTGAACGGCCATCCGGCGTCGGTGCAGGCGAGGGCGGCGTCGAGGCCGACGGGGCCGGCGCCGAGGATCGCGACGTGTCGCTGCATGGTGGGCTCCCTTTCCGTACGGGTCAGATGGCGCAGTGGACGGGGCGGGGCAGGGTGCCGTCGGTGAGGCGGGCGGCGAAGAACCGCTCGGTGACCAGCTGTTGGCCCGTGGCGAGCGGGGTGCCGACGGGGGCGAGATGGAGGTCGGGGCTGCTGGCGAGGTCGGCGCCGGCGGGGTGCCAGTGCAGTCCGTCGGCGGTGACGGTCAGTTCGGGGACGCTGGAATCCTCGCCGATCTCCACTCCGGTCTCCGAGAAGCCGCGGCGGAGCAGCGGACGTACGGCGAAGTGGTCGGCGGGCAGACCGAGGCCGGCCAGCAGCTCGGCGACGGCGGGGATCTCGTGGGTGTTGTCCGGGGTCTCGGTGAGGGCGACGCGCGGAGGCAGACCGAGGTCGATCAGGTGCCGGATGCCGTCGACGGATCGTTGCCAGGAGCCGGGGCCGCGGTGCCGGTCGTGGGTGTGGGCGGTGGCGCCGTCCAGGGAGGTCTGGACGGTGAGCTTGCGTCCGGCCAGGTCCGCGAGACCGTCGGCTCGGCGGCCCCGCAGCAGCATCGCGTTGGTCATCACGACGGTGGGCAGCTCGGCGGAGGCGTAGTCCAGAAGCCCGATGATGTCCGGGTGCAGGAAGGGTTCGCCACCGGTGAGGTACAGCTCGGTGAACCCGGCCTGGACGGCCTCGTCGACGAGGGCGCGGAAGGTGTCGGCGGGCAGGGTGCGGGCGACCGCCTTCGGGGAGGAGGCGACCGCGCAGTAGTCGCAGGCCAGGTTGCAGTGGAAGTTGGTGTAGACCCACAGCCGCGACGGGAAGTAGGGGGTGCCGAACAGCGGGACCACCGGCCGGTCGCCGCCTTCCAGGGCCTTGGGCGCGGTATCGCCCCAGCCGTCGTCCGCAGGGCGGAAGCCGGAGGGCAGGGTCGAGCGGTAGAGATGGTAGCGGCCGCGGGAACGCTCACGCGGTGGCAGGATCTCGAGGCAGGTGGTCCACCAGCCGGTCTCGATGGTCTCGGCGAAGATCTCGGGGAGCCCGGCGGCACGCATCGAGCGGCCCTGTGCCCGCCAGTCGTACGCGAGCGGGACCAGCTCGGCGGTGACGTGCCCGTCGGACAGGTCGAGGATCGCGTACCAGACCTCGCGACGGCCGTCGTTGGCGGGTTTGCCGAGCACACCGACGTTCACGGCGAGGGTGTCTCCGATGCGGCGGTGCCAGGGGAGTCCGCTGTGGGTACACAGGACGACGTCGGCTCCGGACGCCTCGGCACGGAGGCGGTGCTGCTCCTCGGGGAGCGACGCCCACCAGAAGTCGTTCAGCGCCAGGGTCGAGCCGTGGACCATGTGGACGTCGACGCCGTCGATGGTCTCCCGGTGCTCGGTGGGCAGGGTGCCCATCCAGGCGGCGAAGTCACGGCTGGTGGTGGCGAGCGTGTGGTCGTAGACGAGTTGGGCGTACTCGTTGTCCTTCGGGTCGCGGTACCCACAGCCGCAGTCGGTGTCGCCGCGGGCGATGGCCACGTCGTAGTTCCCGGCGACGCACTCGACGCCGTTGTCGGACAGGATCGGCCACAGGGCGTCGACCTCGGCGCCGAAGCCTCCGAGGTCGCCCAGGCAGAACAGCCGCTCGCAGCCGCGGGCTCGGGCGTCGTCGACAAATGCCTGGAGGGCGTAGGGGTTGCCGTAGGGGCCTCCGCAGACGGCGATACGCATGGGGTCGGTCTCCAAGGTGTCGGAAGGGCAGAGGGGCGTTCAGGGCCGGCCGGTCCGTGCTGCCCCCGGGCGCCGGCCCGGCAGGAGGCGGGGGCCCGCCGTGTAGCGGGCGCGGATGGCCTCCGGGCCGACGCCGGCGAAGTACAGCAGTTTCAGGTACTGCATGAAGGCGATCATGCGCCAGGTTCCGTGGGCGACCAGGCGACGCGAGGAGGCCGTCGAGGTGGCGGACAGCACGCACAGCCGGCCGCGACGGTGCAGGCGCCGCGACATCTCCAGGTCCTCCATGATGGCCAGGTCGGGAAAGCCGCCGAGGGCCTCGAACGCGCTGCGGCGGATGAACATGGCCTGGTCGCCGAAGATGTGATGGAGCCGGCGGGCGCGGGCGTTGGACGTCCACGCGAGGTAGTCCAGGCCGGGGGTGCGGCGGTCGAAGCGGAGGGTGAGGCCGCCTCCGACCACGGCCGGGTCGGCGAGCGCGGCCCGGATCTGGTCCAGTGCGCCGGGATCGATGTCGGTGTCGGCGTGGATGAACCACAGGGTGTCGCCGGACGCGTGCCGGGCGCCCTCGTTCATCTGCCGTGCCCGGCCACGCTCACTGGCGATCACGGTGGCGTGGACGGCGGCGAGTTCGGCCGTGGCGTCGGTGGAGCCGCCGTCCACGACGATCAGCTCGCAGTCGGGGAAGTCCCGGCACAGGCGGCTCACGGCACGCTGGACCCCGGTCTCCTCGTTGAGCACCGGGACGATGATCGACACCCGTGTCATGGTGCCTCCACGGGTTGGAGCAGGGCGGCGATCGGCGCGGGCAGCGCGGGATCGGGCAGGAGCGCGGCGGCATCCTCCGGGGTGTCCAGGTCCCGCAGCGGAGACAGCAGTCGGACGCCGAGTCCGTCGGCGCGGGCGCGGGTGCGGGTCGCCGCGAGTACGCGATCCGTGCTCCAGAGGTCCGGGGGGAGGGCGAAGACCGAGGTGTGGGCGGCCCGCAGGCCGATCAGGTAGTAGCCGCCGTCGAGCGCGGGGCCCAGCGCCACGTCCCGGTCTTCCAGGGCGGTGAACGCGGCGGTCAGGTGGCCGGGGGTGAGGGTGGGCGCGTCGGTGCCGATGACCAGCAGCGGCCCCGCGCCGTCCGCGAAGGCGTCGGTTATGGCGGCGGCAAGGCGTTGTCCGAGGTCATCACCGCGCTGGAGGAGACGTCGGACGCCGTCGGGCACGGTCGTGCCGATGGCGTCCTCGCCGTCGCGCGGAGCGTAGGCGAGGTAGGTGCGCGGGGTGTGCGCCGTGGCCAGCGCGAGGGTGTGGCGAATGAGTTCGGCCTGGAGTCGCCCGCAGCGCTGCGGGCTCAGCAGTGGGTGCAGCCGGGTCTTGACCGTGCCGGGCACGGGCGCCTTGGCCATGACCAGGATCGCGGGGACGCCCATGTGGGCGGGGGCGTTCACGCGTCGAACCGGTAGACGAAACCGGCACCGCTCAAGGCGTCCAGAGCGGGCAGCGCGTGCCCGGCCAGCGTGGCGAAGACCTCCTTGCTCGCCGCCATGCGGTCCAGCAGCGCCTGCACCGGTTCCGGTTCGGAGGCGACGCCGTTGGCGTAGTCGGTGACGAAGCCGACCAGGGCCATGGGCAGTTCGGCCTCCCCGGCCAGAACGACCTCTGGACCGGCGGTCTGGCTGACGGCACTCACCCCGGCCGCGGCCAGGGCGGCCACCTCGGCGCGGGAATTGAAGCGGGGGCCGTCGACGTGTCCGTACACGCCCCGTGCGGCGACGGGGAACCCGGTCTGCTCGGCGGCGGTGATCAGGGCTTTGCGCAGTGGCTCGCTGAACGGCCGGTCGAAGATCCAGTGTCCGCGCCCCGCCTCGCCGGGGGTGGCGTACCAGGTGCAAGGCGTGCCGTCCGGCAGACGGTTGGCGGGGAAGTACAGGTCGTCGAAGACCACCAGGGAGCCCGGCCGCAGGTCCGGGTCCAGGGAGCCGCAGACGGTGAGGGACACCGCCGCCTCCGCCTCGCAGGCCAGGAGAGCAGCCAGGTTCGCCTTGTGGTCGACCTGGCTGGAGAGCCGGTGGTGGCCGGCACCGTGCCGGGACAGCTGCACGATCTCCACGTCTCCGAGGCGCCCCTCGGTGACGGTGACCTCGCCGTGGCCGGTGACGACGGTCCGCTCGGCCGCGCCCTCCAGGTGGGGCCAGTCGTAGCTGCCGGAGCCGGTGATCACACCTATGCGCATGGTCTACTTCTTCTCCTTCGGTGACGTTCCGGGCGGGCTGTCGTCCGGGGTACGGACCTCGACGATCGGCAGCAGGGTGCGCAGGGCCGCGTTCTCGGCCGGGTCGAGCACGGCATGCTGCACGCAGGCGGGAACGACGGTGCCGTCCTCGGGGTGGGCCATGGCGTAGTGACAGGCGGCCAGCCTCTCCTGGGTCTCGCGCAGCCGGGGCTCCGCGGCGCGTTCGCCTCGCCGCATCATCTCCCAGGCCGGGGCGACGACGTCGGCGTCCATGAACTGATGCATCACGAACGTGACCGGACGGACCCGCATCCCGTGGCGGGCCGGCCTCGTCCATCCGACGCGGCGGGCGGTGCGGGCCAGCCAGCGAAACGCGGTCACCGCGGTGGAGGGGTGGCGCGCCACCACCCGCAGGATCCTGGCCGCGAGGAGGGCGGGCGGGGTACCGGTGAAGGTCATCTTCCCGAAGTAGCGGAAGAACGCGTCGCGTACGGCGAGGTCGCGCGGGTCGTCGCCGTCGAGGAACGGATACCAGCGGGGGCCGACGTAGAAGCCGTAGGCGGTGCGGTTGCAGCGCACATCGCCGTTCTCGAAGACCCGGTAGTCCAGCCGGGTTCCGGCGCCGCGTTCGATCTCCGCCCACACCGCGTCGGGGGTCGCCTCGCGGAACTTCTCCTTCCAGCGGCGCTCGTCGCCGAGGAACGCGGCGGGCTGGAACGAGAACATGCCGTAGCCCATCGCACGGCAGTCGCGGATCACGCCGGCCACCTCGTCGAGGTTGCCCGGCGTGACCGTCATGTTGTGTGCAAGGAAGAACCGCACCCCGTGTTCGCGCCGCAGACGGGAGAACATGGCGGCGAAACGGGCCCGGTACGGGTTCAACGCCTGCTCGTCCGACGGGCGTTCGATGCCGCGCCGGCCGTACATGAACTTGTCGAAGTGCGCGGCGAAGGACAGCCGTCCGAAACGTCGTGTGCCGTCGGGGCCGAGCGCGAGCCGGGTGAGGTAGTCGTAGTCGAAGTCGCCGTGGGTGAAGCTCATCGGCTCCCGGCCGTGCTCCCGCATGATCGCGAGGGCGGCGGCGTGGTCGTCGGGGGCGAGCAGGCTGACCTCGCCGCCGATGAGCTGCGTGTGGGCGCGCGGACCCCGCAACTCACGGAGCAGGCGCATCTGCGCGGCAACCTGTTCATGGGTGTGAGGGCCGTCCACACGTACCTGGTTGGCGTCCCGGGAGTGGTAGCAGGGGGTGCACTTAAGGTTGCACTTGGGGAAGACGCCGTGGGTGCCCTCGCAGCCGACGCCGTGCCGGCCGAGGATCTGGCCGGGCGTCCTGGCAGTGCCGGGGAGTTCCGCCCAGCGGCGTTCCATGGCCTCGGCGAACTCGGTGTCGTAGGGACGGGTGGCACGTTCGAGGGCACGCAGTCTCGCGATGATCCGCATCAGTGGCTCTCCCGCAGATTCAGGGCCGCGGTGACGGGCCGGACGCGAAGCGAGGGGGCCCGCCGGAGTCCGTGCCACAGTGAACGAGTCCGCGGGCGAACGCCTGGGTCGGCCGGACGAGGAACCGGGCGGCCGTCAGCGCCTCGGTACCGATCAGGAACACGGCCAGGGCGGTCGAGGCCGGGCCGGACGTCAGACCGTAGGCGGGTCAGCAGGGCGGGCATGGCGTCGAACGAAGCGAGCCGGCCCAGTGCCGTCACCGCGAGGACGGCGCCCAGGACGAGACGGAGGATCACCGGATCACCCTTCTGCGGAGTTTCAGCAGCGCGCCGATGGGACCGCTGCCCCGTGCCAGACGGGCGTAGACGTCGGCCAGCGCCGTGTGCCAGGGGCCGTCGGCGTAGGTCGGGTAGGGGTGCACGGTGCGGGCGTAGTCGGAGGGCGTCCAGCCTTGGCGTACCGCCGCCGCCAGATGGGCGATCGTCTCCCCGGCCCTCGGTGACACCACCGTCGCCCCGACGATCCTTCCGCGCGGGCCCAGCACCAGGGTGGTGAAGCCCTCGGTGCGGCCGTCGGTGACCGCGCGGTCGACCCGGTCGTTCTCCAGGGTGTGGACACGCGCGGTGTCGCCGTACTTCTCGCGTGCCTCGTCGGCGGTCAGTCCGACCCGGGCGACCTCGGGATCGGTGTACGTCACCCAGGGCACCGCCCGGTGGTCGACGGGGCGGCGCACACCGAGGAGGGCGTCGGTGACCGCTGCCCCGCCCTGCACGCCGCCCAGGTGGGTGAAGGCCGAACGGCCGGTCACGTCCCCGGCGGCGTAGACGCGGTGGTTGGTGGTGCGCAGCCGTCCGTCGGTGCGGACATCGCCGGTGTCGGTCAGCTCGACACCGGCACGCTCCAGGCCGAGCCCTCGGGTGTTGGCGCCGCGGCCGGTGACGGCCAGCAGCGCGTCGTACGAGAGCGGCCCGCCGGGCCCGTGCACGGCGCCGGTGTCGACTCTTTCGGCGCGGTAGCCGGTCAGGACGGTGACGCCTTCGGCTTCCAGTCGCTCCCGCAGGACCTGAGAGGCACGGGGCTCCTCGCCGGGGACCAGGCGGTCCTTGGCCTCCACGAGGGTGACCTGCGAGCCCAGCCGGGCGAACGCCTGGCCCAGCTCGCAGCCGACGGGCCCACCGCCCAGCACCACCATGCGCCGCGGGAGTTCGGACAGCTCCCAGACCGTGTCGCTGGTCAGCGGTCCGGCCTCGGCCAGGCCGGGGACCGGCGCCAAGGCCGGCGAAGAGCCGGTGGCGATCAGGGCGTACCGGAAGGAGACTCTCCGTTCGCCTGCGGTCAGGGTGCCCGGGCCGGTGAAGGACGCGGCGCCGTGTACGACTTCGACGCCGTACGGGGCGAGCGCCTCCGCCGAGTCGTGCGGCTCGATCGCGCCGATCGCCCGCTTCACCTCCGTCATGGCCGCCGCGAGGTCGGCCGGGCCGGACACCGGCGGGAGGCCGTAGGCAGCGGCGCGGCGGGCCGCCTGGACATCGGCGGCCACGTGGAGCAGCGCCTTGCTCGGTACGCATCCCGTCCACAGACAGTCCCCGCCCAGCCGGTCCCGCTCAACGAGCAGCGTGCGGGCGCCGAAACGCCCGGCGGTGCGGGCCGCGGTCAACCCGGCGCTGCCACCGCCGATGACCACCAGGTCGTACCTACTCATGGTTCGGACTTTCTCATCGGTGCGCCGTCGTGTGACGGTCGGCTTGCGGTCGTGGGACGTGAGGGGAACCCGCTGACCCAGTCCGGTCCTTCCCTTTCCCAGCCCCACGATCACGGTCACGATCGCCGTCTCCCCGTCATCCGTCCGCGTCCGGCGTGTCCGCGACGGAATGGGAAGCCGGCCCGGCAGGGTTCCCGACGGCAAGGGCAGGGCGAGCAGTCCGCCATGGGCGGGTCGAGAGGCAGGGCCGGATGGACGAACCGGACTGGCGGCGCTTCATCACCGCCTACCACCACGCGCACCCCGGTATCACCGAGCAGCTCTTCTCGCTGGCCGACGCCTCTCCCTACACCTGGCTCGCCGAACCGCTGCACGGCGCTCGCGGCACCATCCTCGACCTGGCCTGCGGCTCGGCACCCACCCGCGACGAGCTGCCGGACGCCGACTGGGTCGGCGTCGACCTGTCGGCGGCGGAACTCGCGGAAGCGGCGCGCCGGGGCCGCTGGCCGCTGGTAAGGGCCGGCGCGGACGCGCTCCCAGTCACCTCCGCGAGCGTCGGGGCCGTCTGTGCGGCCATATGCCTGCCGGTCGTCACCCCGCTGCCGCAGGTGCTCGGGGAGATCCGGCGCGTGCTGCGGCCCGGGGGGACGCTCGCGGCGCTGGTGCCCTCCCAGTCCGGGCTCTCCCCGTCCGGCCTGCTCGGCTGGCTCCGCGTGATGGCAGCCCTGCGCGCCGTGCGCCAGCCGTGGCCCAACCCGCAGGCCCGCGACGGGCTGGCGCCCCTGCTGGGCGCGGCGGGGTTCCGCGTCCGCCGCGACGAGCGGCGCGTCTTCACCCTGGCCATCGAGTCGGCCGAAGCGGCGGCCCTGCTGGCCGATGCCTTGTACCTGCCCGGACTGACCCACCACCGCGCCCAGACAGCCAAGCGCTCCCTGGCGCGGTGGGCGTCCTCGGGACGGCGCCTGGAGTTGCCGTTGCGCCGCGTGGTGGCCGACCTTCCCGCCCAGCAACCGTCACCGGAGCCGATATGAGGCGCACGCCGTCCCCCTCCCACGCACTCCCTCCCGCGCCGTCCGATTCCGGCCCGGAGGGGGCGGCGGAGCGGCCGACGGGCACGGCGTGGGTACGGCTGGCCGTCCTGATCACCCTGCTGGTGGCGTTCGCGTCCTGGGTGGCCTGGGGTGGCGCGGACCTGATGCGCGAGGCGCGCCAGTGGATCGATTCGCTCGGTTGGTGGGGCCCGGTCATCTTCGCGGTCTGCTACGCCCTGGCGGTGACGGCCCTGCTGCCCGGCTCGGTACTGACCGCGTCCGCCGGGGCGCTGTTCGGGCTGCCCCTGGGGATCGGCGCGGTGCTCGCGGGAGCGACGGCGGGCGCGGCACTGTCGTTCGGCGTCGCCCGCTGGCTGGGGCGCCCGGTGGTGGCCCGCTACGCGGGCTCGGGACGGCTGGCCCGGCTGGACGCCTACCTGACGCGCCGAGGGTTCGCAGCCGTTCTCCTTCTGCGGCTGGTACCGCTGTTCCCCTTCTCGCTGATCAATTACGGGGCAGGGGTGGCCGGTGTGCGCTTCTCCTCCTACGTGACCGCCACGGCCCTGGGCATCGTGCCGGGAACCGTCGTCTACACCGGGCTCGGTGGTTCGTTGGGCGATCCCACGTCCCCCGGGCTGTGGATCGCGCTGGCCGGTCTGGCGGCGCTGAGCGCGGGGGGCTGGTGGGCCGCACGGCGGGTCCGCTCCCCGGCGTCGGAGTCGGTGGGTGCAAAAGCCACGCCGATGCCACCGGCCACCGGCAGTGAGGCGCCACCGGCAGTGGGACGCGCTGCCCCGACACCCACCATCGGGACGGATCACGGCGCAGCGGGCGGGGAATGACGACCGCCGCACAGCGGGTTCCCGTCGCGGCCCGGCGAACCGCCGGCCGGAGCACGAGAAGACGCGCATCAGGGAGAGCACATGGCGACGATCGACGTACCCCCAGTACAGCGGACAGCCCGCGCATCCGTGGCGGAATCGGTCAGGGACTACTACGGGAAGGTGCTTGCCTCCTCCGCCGACCTCAAGACCTCGGCCTGCTGCACGGACACGGCGCCGCCGCCACACATCGCCGCGGCTCTGGCCCAGGTGCACGACGAGGTCATGGAGCGCTTCTACGGCTGCGGTTCACCCATCCCTCCCGCGCTTGAGGGCGCCACCGTGCTCGACCTGGGCTGTGGCACCGGTCGGGACGTCTACGTGCTGTCCCAACTGGTCGGCCCCGCCGGCCGGGTGATCGGCGTCGACATGACCGAGGAACAGCTGGCCGTGGCCCGCCGCCACCAGGACTGGCACGCGGAACGGTTCGGCCACGCCAACACCGACTTCCGGCACGGCTACATCGAGGACCTGACAGCGGCCGGCATCCCGGACGGCTCCGTGGACGTGGTGGTGTCCAACTGCGTGGTGAACCTGTCTCCGGACAAGCCGCGCGTCGTCTCCGAGATCTTCCGCGTCCTCAAGCCCGGCGGCGAGCTGTACTTCTCCGACATCTTCGCCGACCGGCGCCTGCCGTCCGCCCTCCTCGACGATCCCGTCCTCGTCGGGGAGTGCCTGGCGGGTGCCCTGTACACCGAGGACTTCCGCCGCATCTTGGCAGACAACGGATGTCCGGACGCCCGAGCCACCGCGTCCTCTCCCGTGACGATCAGTGACCCGGAGATCGAGCGGAAGATCGGATTCGCCACCTTCACCTCCCGCACCGTCCGTGCCTTCAAGCTGCCCCTCGAGGACCGCTGCGAGGACTACGGCCAGGTCGCCGTCTACCGCGGCACCCTCACCGAGCACCCCCACGCCTTCGACCTGGACGACCACCACCGCTTCCATACCGGCAAGCCGATGCTCGTCTGCGGCAATACCGCCGACATGCTCGGCGCAACCCGCTACGCGGCTCACTTCACCGTCACCGGAGACAAGAGCCACCACTTCGGCCTGTTCCCGTGCGATCCCGCGGAGGGGACGACTGCACCGGGCACGGGCGCCCCGTCGGGCTGCTGCTGACAGCGGGCCGGGGCGCCGGGCCACCAGGACTCACCTGTCGGGCCGGCGCCCGTCAACGGCCGGGCCGGCCCTCGCCCGTAGGCGTGGTGAGGTCCTGAGCGAAGCGCCGGACTCGGGCCGACGCGAGGGAGGGGGGCGTCCGCCGAGGGCTGTGCCGGAGGGACGCCTTGATCAGCTGTAGCAGTTGCAGGCTGCCGCTGCACGCCCAGCAGCAGGCGATGTGAGCGGCCACCTGCATGCGATGCGCACCCGTGAGCTGCCCATCGGCGTACGCTTCCACCTCGCCGTGCAGCCGCACATGGCGTACCTTCTCCCGGCACTCGGCCCACATTCGCCCCGGCCCGGGAACGCGCTGCCATTTCATGCAGCGGAAACCCGCCCTGCTGTACGCGGCATTCCAGCCTCGGGAAGCTCCTCGGCCCCGTCTCGACGGAGATCGGCAACACAAGAATCAGAAGGAGATGGAATGCGGAGCCGCAGATCAGGGGTTTCCACCGCGTGGAAGAAGAAGTGACAGCGCCACTGGGCCCGGCGGACCCTCGGGCCAAGGCGTTCGCCGCCCATGTGCTGCCGGAGGTGGAGGTGCTGTTGCGGGTGGCGATGACGCTGACCTCACAGCCGGCGGACGCCGAGGATCTCGTGCAGGACACCCTGCTGCGCGCTTACCGGGCCGTGGACCGCTTCGACGGGAAGCATCCGCGCGCGTGGTTGCTGACGATCATGCGACGGGCCGAGATCAATCGCCACCGCCGCCGCCGTCCCCATCTCCTGGACGACCCGGACACCGATCTGGACCGGCTGAGCACCACGGGCGCCAGTGGTTCGGCGGAAGAGATCGTTGTGGGCGAGGCGTTCGACGAGGTGGTGGACGAGGCGCTGTGCGCACTGCCGGACAAGCACCGCCAAGTGGTGCAACTGGTCGACATCGACGGCCTCACCTATGCGGAAGCCGCCCACCTGCTGGATGTGCCCGAAGGCACCGTGATGAGCCGGCTGCACCGGGCGCGCAAACGGATACGGGCGCGCCTGGCCACGGCAGGACTGGCGCCGAAACGAGGTGTGATGTGAAGAGGCGTCCATGGTGGCGGCGTACGTCGGCCGAACGCCGAATGAACTGCTTGCAGGTGGCCCGCGGGCTCCAGTCCTACCTCGACGGCGAAACCGATGAGATCACGGCGCGCCGCTTCGCGGCACACCTGGAGGACTGCCGGCGCTGTGGCTTGGAAGCGTCTGTCTACCAGGAGATCCACAACGCGCTGGCCCGCAGGGAGGAGCCGGATACCGATGCCTTGGGCCGGCTCCGTGTCTTCGGCGAGTCGCTCCTGAGTGATCCGCCTGCTGAGTACGACGGCGGAGAGGAGAGCGCGACACGGTAGCGCCGGCACGCCAGGTGACGCACGCTCCGTCGTGACTCACGGGACGCACGTGGCGGCCCCAGTCTTGAGGAGGAGACCATGAGCAACCGCAACCCGCAGGTGCTCGTTTTCGACGTCAACGAGACCCTCAGCGACCTGAGCCCGCTCCGGGTCCGCTTCGAGGAAGTCGGCGCACCCCCGCACCTGCTCGAGACCTGGTTCGCGGGGGTGCTGCGCGACGGCTTCGCGCTCACGGCTGCCGGAGCCTTCGCGGAGTTCTCCGCCGTGGCCCGAGACGGGATCCGGGCCCTGCTGCCCACCGTCCACGGATGGCCGGGTGACAGCGAGGCGGTCGAGGAGGCGGCGCGTTACGTGCTGGACGGCTTCGCGGAGTTGGACGTGCACCCCGATGTCCCCGATGGCGTGCAGGCTCTGCACCGGGCGGGGTTCCGGCTGGTGACCATGACCAACGGCCGCGCGGCTCTTACGGAGCGGCTGCTCACGCGAGCCGGGGTTCTCGGCTGCTTCGAGGCCCAGCTGGACGTGGGCGGGCCGCGGTGCTGGAAGCCGGCTCCGGCCGCCTACCGGTACGCCGTCGAACACGTCGGCGTGCGACCCGACCAGGCGATGCTGGTCGCCGTCCACCCGTGGGACGTCGATGGCGCCCAACGGGCGGGACTCGGCGGCGCATGGCTGCGCCGGGGTCCGGCGGCCTACCCGGAAGTCATGATCCCACCGACGTACAGGGCCCAAAATCTGCGCGAACTCGCCGAGATGCTCGGCTAAGTCCTCCAGGGGCGCCTTCCTGCCTCGTTCACAGCCTCGTGGGCGGTTTCCCGGACCGGACGGTACGTCAGACGGCGAGTGCTTCCTTCGCCGGGGGAGCGGACTCGGGGTCGTACCGGCGCAGGCCCACCAGGACGAGCGCGCAGACGGCGACCACCAGGGCGGCACCGACGTAGAGGAGGGTCGCGGAGGCACCTGTGTCCTTGAGCAGGCCGGCGATGGTCGGGGACAGGATGGCGCCGATGCGTCCCATCCCGAGTGCCCAGCCCATGCCGACACTGCGGACGTTGGCCGGGTAGAGCGGCGGACCGACGGTATAGGCACCAGCGATGCAGCCGTTGATCAGAGCACCGACGACGACGCCGATGCCGAACCCGAGCCACAGCGTCGAGGTGCTCACGATGAAGACGATCATCATCGCGGCCGCGAGTAGGGAGAACCCGATCAGGACCACCCGCGGCGTACGCACCCGGGCGGCGACGCCGTAAAGGACCGAGCCGACTGTGCCGCCGATCGAGATCGCCATCCCGGCGGTCACCGCCGCGCTCTCGGACAGGCCCTCTTCGACCAGGAGGGTAGGGGTCCAGCTGTTGACGAAGTAGAAGCCGAACATGATCGTGATGAAGATCAGCCAGAGCAGGATCGTCGGGGTCAGCAGCTGCTTGAGCCATCCCGTCCCGGCCCGCTCGGTGCCCGTCCGGGTGGCGGCCGCCTGGTCGAGGTCGGTGTCGGTGACGGGCTCCATCCGCATCCGGGCCAGTGTCCGGTTGATCCGCTCCAGCGCGCCGCTGGGTCGGCGCTGCTCGAGGAAGGCGACCGACTCGGGCAGGACTACGGCGATCACGATCAGGGCGAGCAGGGTCCCGACACCGCCGGCGTAGAAGACGATCCGCCAGTCGCCCCCCACGGTGGCCTTGGCGACCAGGCTTGCCGCGGTGGCGCCGATCCCGTACCCGGCGGTGTAGATGCCGATGGCCAGACCGCGGTTCTTGGCGTTGGAGAACTCGCTGGCGATCACATTCGTGCTGGCCAGGATGGCGCCGACACCAATGCCGGTGATGAGCCGGGAGATGCCCATCACCGGCACCGACGATGCCATCGCCGCGCCGAACATGCCGATCGTGCCGAGGGCGAGGCTGATCAGGATCAGCGGGCGTCGACCGATGAGGTCGGCGAAGGGGGCGAGCAGCATCGAGCCGATCGCCATCCCGATCAGGCCGACCGAGACCAGCAGGCCGAACTCCGAGCCGCTGAGCGCGAACTCCTTGGTGACCGACGGCCCGGTGAAGGCGACCGCCATGACGTCGAAGCCGTCCAGGCAGTTCATGAAGGTGCAGAGGGCGACGATCAGCCATTGGTAGCCGCTCATCGGTGCCTGCGAGATGCGTGCGGTGATCATGGGTGTCCAGGTGGTGAGGGGTCCGTGCGGACCCGGTGGTGCACCGGCTCAGGTGAGGCGGAGGGAGAGGACAGCGGGATCGCCCGAGCCGCTGTCGGGTGTCACTGCTCGGGAGACGCAGAGGCACAGCCTGTTCGAGCGTTCCTTCTGGGTCTCGCTCAGGAAGACGTCGCGGTGGTCGATGGTGCCGGTGGAGTCGACCACCTCCGCCAGACACAGCCCGCACTCGCCCTTGCGGCAGTCCGAGAGCGTGTCGACCCCGGCTGCCTCGAGGGCGTCGAGGATCGAGGTGTCGGGTGCGACGGTGATCTCCCGGTCGAGGTCGGGCAGGCGCACCAGGAACTCCTCGGCCGGGTAACGGCCGCTGGAACCGAATGTCTCGAAGCGCAGATTGGTCGCCGGCAGTTCGTGCTCGGCCCAACTCCGCGAGATGGCGTTCATGAGCCCGATCGGGCCGCACATGTAGAGCTCGGTGCCCGCGCCGGCGGGTGTCCGGGCGATCCCGGCGACGAGGTCGTCGATCGCCAGCGAGGTGCCCTCGTCGTCGACGTGGACGCGCACGCGGTAGCCGTGCTCGGCGACCAGGTCGTCGACGTACGCCATCACGGCGCGGCTGCGACCGACGAGCACCAGCTGGTAGTCGGCACCGCGCCGGCGCAGCGCGGTGGCCATGGCCACCAACGCGGTGACGCCGATGCCGCCTGCGACGAGTACGTAGCGGGTGGCGCCGACCGCGAGCGGGAAGTTCTGCAGCGGCCCGGTGACGGTCAGGCCGTCCCCGACCCGCAGTCGGTGCATCGCCGCCGAGCCACCGGACGAGGTGGGGGAGAGGCGCACGCTGAGCGTCAGCCGGCGGCCGCCGTCCTCGGAGCGCACCACGGAGTAGGAACGCACCCGGCGGACGCCGTCCCCGCTCTCGATCTCGATGTCGATGTGCGTGCCGGGCGCGGCGTGCTCGGGCTGCTCGGGGGCCAGGACGATGCGACGGATACCGTCGGCGACGTCGGAGACCTCGACCACACGGGCGCGCTGCCGGCGGTTCTGTGTCTGCACCGCCATCTCAGGCCCCCTGACCGGCGGCCGGCGCGGAGGAGGGGCGTCCCTCGGCGGCGAGCATGCGCTCGAGGATCCGGCGTACCCACATCCCGCCGGCGTCGATGTTGAGGCTGTAGAACTCGTGCCCGGGGTTGGTGTCGATGGCGTGCTGCTGGGCGCGCAGCATCTCCTCGTCCTCACCGAAGACGCCGTGCACCGCCTGGCGCAGCTGGGTGGTGATGGTCTGGCTGTCCAGGCGGTAGTCGCGCATGAATGCCCAGAAGTAGTGGGAGGTGCGGTCGGTCTCGGGGGTGATCGTGTTCATCACGTACCCGTTGACGCCCTGGCTGCGGTCCCCCTCGGGAGCACCGGTACCCGCCTTCGCCACACCGACGTCGATACGGATGGTGCCCGGCGCCTCGAACGTGATGATCTGCCAGCGGTCGACCTTGCCGGAGAAGCCCGGGAACTTGTCCCGCATGTTCTTCAGCCAGAACGGCGGGGCGTCGATGTCGCGCATCCACCGGGTGACGGTCACCGTATTGCCCTCGTGAGTGATGTCGAACTCGGACTCGGACAGCTCCTCCTGGCCGATGCTCGAGGAGTGCACGAACTCCTCGTGGGTGAGGTCCATGAGGTTGTCGAGGATGAGCTGGTAGTTGCAGTCGGCGTGGATCGTCTCGCCGTCGCCGGCCCAGGCGGGGTCGTCCATCTGGTGCATGTCGGGCACCGTGGTCGGATCGGCCAGGTCCGGATCGCCGACCCAGACCCAGACGTACCGGTGACGTTCGACGACGGGGTAGGAGGGGACCACCGCGCTGGGGTTGATCGTCTCCTGTGCGGGCATTCCGGTGCAGCGACCGGTCGCGTTGTAGCGCAGACCGTGGTACGGGCACTGCAGCTCGTCGCCCAGGATTCTGCCCTTCGACAGCGGCGCGAGCCGGTGCCAGCAGGCGTCCGCGAGGGCGCTCGCGCGGCCGTCGGTGCCGCGCCACAACGCCAGCGGCACGCCGGCGACCGTACGGGCCAGCGGTTGCTTGCCGGTGACCTCGTGGTCCCAGGCGGCGGCGTACCAGGCGTTGCGGGGGTGGTTGAAGATCTTCGCGGCAGCGGTGGTCGGTGGCGCGGTGTCCGAGGGGGAGGCGGTGCGGGGCATGCGAACGAACTCCCTATGAAGAGAGGTATGTGTCGGGTGGGCCACAAACTAACTATGGATATAGTTAGATGGCAATAGCCGGTAGCCTGAGAAATCCGGAGGGGGAGGGGCCTTGTCGCTGCGTTACGCGCTGATCGCGCTGCTCACCGGTCGTCCGATGACCGGGTACGACATCTCGAAAAGCTTCAGTCGCTCGGTGGCCCACGTCTGGCACGCCCCGGACTCGCAGATCTATCCCGAGCTCAACCGGATGGAGCGCGACGGGCTGCTCACCTCGGTCGAGGTGCCCTGGGGCAAGAAGGGGACGAAGAAGGAGTACCACGTCACCGACGCCGGTCTCGCCGACTTCCGGGAGTGGATGGGGTCCCCGCTGACGCCTCAGCGACAGCGCGATCCGGCGTACCTGAAGGCGGCCTACTTCGACTTCGCCGACCCCGCATCGGTGCGTGAGCATCTCCGGGCACAGCAGGCGTACTGGGAGGAGCAGTTGAGCATGCTCGAAGGTACCCGGGCCGCGCTCGTCGACCGTACCCATCCCACCCTGGCGGCCCGCCTGTCCAAGCTGACCGAGCGCGAGGCCGAGCTCGCGGTGCGCTACAAGGTGTACGCCTACGACGGCCTCATCGCCCGCGCCCGCACCGAACTGGCCTGGATCGCGGACGGGTTCGCGCTCGTCGACGAACTGTACGACTCCTGATCCCGACGCCGGGCTGTCGTTTCGGCCCCGCCTGCGGACAGTCGGCCATCCCCGAGGCCGGCCCGCCACCGGCACGCGGGGTCGGTAATCGCCTCGGCCGGCTCGGGCGGGCGCCGGTTCCCGGGGTCAGACCACGAGACGATGGGCGAACGCCAGGGAGTGGGTGAAGAGCCCCTCCACCTGGTCATCGGGCAGCCCATGCCAGCCATGGTCGGCGTGCTGCACCGTCCTCAACTCGACCGGCGACCCCGCGTTCTCCAGGGCCGAGGCGAGGGATCGGCTGTGTGAGCAGTCCACCATGGTGTCCTGCTCGCCGTGGACGAGAAGGAACGGAGGCGCGTCGGCGTGCGCGTGGGTGAGCGGGCTGGCCGCACGGGCACGCTCCGGGGCGGCGGCCGGGGCCGTGCCGAGCATGAGCGCCTCGGGGGTGGCGGCGTCCTCGGGAGTGAAGCGGCCCCGTGCGGTGGTGAGGTCGCTCGGTCCGTACCAGATCACGGCGCCGACCAGCGGCGGCTCGGTGTGGGTCAGGGCGAGGAGAGAGGCGAGATGTCCGCCGGCGGACTCGCCCCACACGATCGTTCTGCTGGTGTCGATGCCGAGTTCGGCGGAGCGCAGGGTGAGCCAGCGCAGGGCGGCGCGCAGATCGTCGAAGGGGGCGGGGAAGGTGGCCTCGGCGCTGAGCCGGTAGTCGGCGCAGGCGACGGCGAAGCCCTCCGCCGCGATGCGTGCGAAGGGCCCGGGGGCCCAGTGACGCGTGCGCATACCCATGTCGTCACGCCGGCCTCGTCGCCAGGCGCCGCCGTGTACGAACAGCACCAGCGGAAGAGGCCCTGTCCGGGAGGCCCCGGGCAACCAGAGGTCGAGTTCCAGGGGACGGCCGCCCTCGACCTCGGCGTAGGGCACGCCGCGCAGTTCGCGTACGCCGGGCTCGCTCGGGGCGGCGGGCGGCAGCGGAGCGTGGTCGGGGTGAGGTGCGGCGATCAGTTCCCGCAGCGAGGGCCCGGTCGCCGTCATCGGTTCCGCCACTGGTGGTCCGGCAGAAAACGCACGTCGTACTGCTCGGGGACGCTGGCGAACTTGTGCGGTGCCGGTATGACGGGCTGGTGCGGCAGACCGAGTTGCTCCGCGGGCGCGCCCAGGTTCTCGAAGAACCGCTCGAAGGTGCCCCCCGGGCCGGCGGCGACGCCGACGACCTGGCTGTGGTGGCGCTCCATGCGGTAGGCGTGCCGGCAGTTCTTGGGCACGAAGCCGAAGTCGCCGGGGGTGAGCAGCTTCTCCTGCTGATCGCCCTCGGTGTCCTCGACGAACAGCCGAACGGCGCCCTGGGTGATGTAGAAGACCTCGTGCGTGTCGGTGTGCAGGTGGGCCGGGATGATGTCGCCCTTCGGGCCTTCGACGGTGAAGAAGTTGAAGGTGTTCTCGGTCTGCTCGCCGCCCGCGTAGATGGTGATCAGATCGCCGAACAGGTGGGCGCGGTCCCCCTCGCCCTTCTCGATGAAGTACGGCTTGCCGGGCTCCGGGGGAATGCGCGACGCCTGTCGGTAGCGGGTGGCGTATTCGATGGTCATGCCGTCTCCTCGGATCTGTGCCATTGGGATTATGTCAGGTAGCCTGACATTAGAGGTCGTCGAAATCAAGTGGTCGCCGCCGGCCTGCTCGCGAGTAGCCGGCCCCATCGCGGCACGGCGCGGGCGGGGGAGGAGACCACTTCCGTACAGGGGGGTGCGGGTTCGGTTGATCAGAGGCTCAGCAAGCGCCGGGCGTTGAGGTGGCAGATCTTGGCGCGGTCGGTCTCGCTGATCGGGGCGGTCTCGATGAAGCGGACGGCCTCCTGGTTGCTCTCCAGGGGGTAGTCGGTGGAGAACATGATCCGGTCGGCGCCGAGCGCGAGCAGGCCGCCGAGCAGGGGGGCGTGGTCGCACACCCCGCTGGTGGTGATCATGATGTTGTCGCGGACGTAGTCCGAGGGGCGTGGCTTGGCCAGGTGGATGCCGCGTTGGTTGAGAAAGTGCCATCGGCTGTCGAGGCGCCACAGGTGGCCGGGCAGTCCTTCGCCCATGTGGCCGAGGACGAGGGTGGCACCGGGGAAGCGGTCGAAGACGCCGCCGAAGACGATGCGCAGGGCGTGGGTCGCGGTCTCCACGCCCCAACTCCACATCGGCCCGATCAGTTCCTCGTGGCCGCGTACGTTGTGCCACACGTCGTAGGAGCTGGCCGGGTGCAGATAGATCGGCACGCCGAGAGCCTCGGCGCGCTCCCACACCGGCCGGAACCTGTCCGCGTCCAGGTACTCGCCGTGCGTGTGACCGTTGATCAGGGCACCTCGCAGGCCGAGTTGGGTGACGGCTCGTTCCAGCTCGGCCGCGGCGCCGTCCGGGTTCTGCAGGGCCAGTGCGGCGAAACCGGAGAAGCGGGTGGGGTGTTTGCGGAGGATCTCGGCGAGGAAGTCGTTGGCCTCGGCGGCCCGTTCGACCGCCACGGCGGTGTCCGTCTCGGCCTGGATACCGGGGGCGGTCAGCGACAGCACCTCCATGTCGATGCCGAGCTCGTCCATCTGGGGCAGTCGGACGTCGGTGAAGTCCAGCAGTCGCCGCATGGCGGCGTCCCACTGGGGCGGGTCGAACAGAGCCGCGGCGGGCAGGCTGTAGTGGGCGAGGGCGGCGGTGGTGAAGTGCTCTTCGATCGCGATCTTCTTCATGGCTGGGGTTCTCCGGGGAGCGTGTGGCTACGAGGGGATGCACGGCCGGCGGGCACGGCCCGAGTGAGGCGCGGAGGGCGGCGGAGCCGGTGCGGAAACGGGGCTCAGACGGCCGAGGCGCTGCCGGCCGGGCCGAGAGCAGTGGTCGTCCGGCGCCGGGCGGGACGGCCGAGCGGACCGGTGGGCACGGCGATCGCCGCCGTGGCGCCGACGGCGGCGGTGGCGGCGAAGAAGTAGAAGTTCCATTCCAGGCCCAGCCCGGAGTCGAGGATCCGCCCGCCGAGCGACGGGCCGGCGATGGCGCCGAGCCGGCCGACGGACAACGACCACCCGACGGCCGGGACGCGCAGCTCCGCCGGCATGCTGCCGATCAGGTAGGCGTTGACGAACGCCTGGCAGGCCAGCAGCCCGAAGCCGCACAGCAGCAGGCAGAGGTACAGCACCCAGCCGGCCGGATTCCGGCTCATCAGGAGCAGACCGGCGGCCCCGACGAGGAAGGCGCCGCTCACCACGCGCTTGGGACCGAACCGGTCGGCGAGCACCCCTCCGGGCACCATGCCGACACCCGCGCCGATCCACGACAGGCACGTCATGGTCAGGGCCGAGCCGATGGAGAAGCCGCCGGCCTGCATGAGCGTCGGCAGCCACGTGCTGAAGCCGAAGATCAGCAGCAGCCCGCAGAAGGTCATCACCCAGAACAGCAACGTGGTGACGACCAGCGGGCGCTGGAGCAGCGGGCCGAGCCCGAGGAACCGGTGCCCGGGCTGTGACGTGGAGGGCGGTCGCGGGGCCGGCAGCCCGAACCGGACGGCGGTCCGGGCGGCTTCGGCCGCGCGGCCGGTACGCACCAGGTACCGCGGACTCTCGGGCAGGCGCAGCAAGGCCCACGGCACCACAGTGATCAGAGCGGCCGCGCCGACGAGGTACAGCACCCGGAAGGAGACGTCCGGCAGCAGCCACGAGCCGAGAAGTGGCGCTCCCAGGGAGCCGACGCATGAACCGGCCATCATGACCGCGATGTTGCGGGCACGCACCCGCGGCACGGACATCTCACCCACGACGGCGGTGAGCGTGGGCAGCACCACGCCCAGACCGATGCCGGCGAAAAGACGGGACGCGGCGAACACACCCGGCCCGTCGGCCAGAGCGGAGCCGAGCATGCACAGGGAGAAGAACGACAGACCGCTCAGGAGCAGCCGGCGGGTGCCCAGGCGCCGCCCGGCGGCCCCGGCGATGCCGGCCCCGATCAGCATGCCGACGGCGACGAGCGAACCGATGTCGCCCGCCTCCCCCTTGGACAGGTCCCAGCCGGGCTCGCGCAGCAAGGCCGGCACAGTGGCCCCGTACACGGACAGGTCGTAGCCCTCGAACATCGCGATGAGGGCGGCCATGAGGATGAACAGCCATACAGTCGCGGGACGTTGCGGGTCGGGGCCTCTTGGAGACGGTTTCGCTTTCATGAGGGCGATTCCTTCTGTCTCGGGAACGGTGCGGGAGGAGGACGCGGGAAGCACGTGCACCGAGCCGAGCGACGCGTCGTCACGGTGCCGGCTCCATGACGCCGAAGTCCGTTTCGATGCGCTCCCTGGCTTGCGACAGGGCCTCGGTGATCGCCCGTTCGCGCCCGGAGAAGCGTTGCGTCGGGGTGGGCACACTGATGGCTGCGGTGCCCCAGGCCGCGGTACGAATGGCGACGCCGGCGGCGGAGATGCCGAGGGTGTGCTCTTCACGGTCGAAGGCGATGCCGGTGCGGCGGATGTCTTCGAGCTCGCCCCGCAGCGCGGAGCGGGTGGTGAGGGTATGTGGGGTCTCGGCGGTGAGCCGGTGCGGTACGGCGTCCTCGAGCGCGGCCGCCGGCAGGGCGGCGAGAAGTGCCTTGCCGGGGGCGCAGCAATACAGGGGGAAGCCGGCGCCGACCGCGCTGACCGCGCGCAGCCGACGGTCGGCGATGACCTGGTCGACGAAGACCACCTGATGGTCCTCGAGGATCGACAGGTCGACCGTTTCCTCGAGAAGGCGAGACAGATCCTCGAGATAGGGACGCAGGTCGACGATCATCGCTGACCGCACGGACGCGGCCATGCGGGGGATCTCGGGGCCCAGCCGGTACCGCCCGCGGGTGCCGGCCACCGTCACCAGTCCTTCCGCCTCCAGGGCACCGAGGATGCGGTGGACCGTGGACTTGGCGAGGCCGATCCGCTCGACCACCTCCGCCTGGGTGAGGCCGGACGGGGCTGCCTGGAGCAGGCGCAGCACCTCCGCCGCTCGTGCGATGACCTGGATGCCGCCCGCGCTGCCGCGCCCCGGCCTTGAGTGCTCGTCAACCGCCGTCATGGCGTGTGTTCCCTTCGTACGTCGTGTCCCGGACAGCCTGCCGCATGGGTGCGGTCCGGGTGACACGACCTCCGTGCAGCTCCCTTCTCCCGGTCTCCAGAGGTCGGGGCGTCCCCTTCAGGTCATGCGATCCGGAAGGCCGAGGAGCTGTGCGGTCTCCTCCACCCCGGCGAGGGGAAGGTCCAGGTCGCGGGCGAGGGCGATCGCCCGGTCGACGAGGGCTCGATTTCCGGGGGCGAGTTCGTCCTTGCGCAGGTGCAGGGTGTCCTCCAGGCCCGCGCGGGCGTTGCCGCCGAGCGCCAGGCCCATCGCGGTGAGCGGCAGGTTGTGCCGGCCGATCGCGATGACCTGCCAGATCGCGCCCGGTGGCAGTCGGCGGACCATGGTGAGGAGGTTGTCAGCGGTGGCGGCCATGCCGCCGCGGACGCCTAGGACGATGGAGAACTGCAGCGGTTCGGCGAGCAGCCCCTCCTTCCACAAGCGCAGGCACGCCTCCAGGTGCCCCGTGTCGTAGATCTCCAGCTCCGGTTTGATGCCGAGCTCACGCATGCGGGCCGCCAGGCGGCGCACCTTGTCCGGCGGGTTGCGGAACTCGCCGTCGCCGAAGCTCATCGAGCATGGGTTGAGGGTGGCCATGCGGGGCCGCAGCTCCACCAGCCGCTCCCGCTCCTCGAACGGCACGCTGAGCCCCACTCCGGTCGAGAGCTGGACGAGGATCGGGGAGCGCTCGGTGATCAGGCCCATGGTCCGGCGCGCGGTCTCCAGGTCGGCGGTCGGCCGCTGGCGCTCGTCGCGCAGGTGGATGTGGGCGACCGACGCGCCGGCCCGGTAGGCGTCGGTGACGGCTCCGGCGATTTCCTCCGGAGAGGTGGGCAGAACGGGGTTGTCGGCCTTCGTGGCGATCGGCCCGGTGGGCGCGACGGTGATGACGACGCCCACGTCAGGTCTCCTCGTATGGCAGGGCGACGGTGACGAGCAGGGTGGCCGGTCGCCTGGAGCGGTTCTCCACCGAGCGGACCTGGCCCTTGGCCAGGTGTACGGAGTCGTGGGGGCGCAGCGTTGCCTCCTCGCCGTCGGCGGTGACCACGAGTTCACCGTCGAGGACGACGTACACCGTCTCCTCCACCGTGGGCGTCGCGTCCGCCGCCCCGTCGGGCAGGTAGTACGACAGCCCGGTCCAGAACCGCGTGGTCGGGCCGGCTTCGTGGCCCTGCAGCCGCAGTGCGCCGACGCCGTGGTGCGACGGCGGCTGGTACGGCGGGGCCTGGTCGAGCCGGGTGACGCGCAGAGCGCTCATTCGCGCTCACCCTTCTCGATCCGGTACGCGCCGGTGGGGTCGACGATGGCGACCAGGCGGACGATGCAGCCGTCGCCGCCGGTCCAGCGCCAGGGGAACGCGGCGAAGGTGACGCGCTTGCCACTGACCTTGTCAAGGTCGCCGCCGACGTTCTCGAACCCGATGATGCCCTTGGACAGGATGGCGCGGTGGCACGGTTCCCACTCGGGGAAGTCGTCCGCGACCTTGCGGCCGGTCTCGGTCTCGTACTCCTCGCAGGCCCACGGGAGGAGGCCGTTCGGCGCGCCGGGGCCGTGCGGGCCGATGGCGGTGGCCAGCGGGTGGTCGAGTGCCTGGGTGTCGGTGCCGACGGCTTTGACGCCCTTGGCGGCGAACCACTCTCCGGCCTCCTTGTAGAAGCCGGGCGAATAGGCGTAGTAGTCGCTGTTGTCGCCGTACGTGTGGTGCCAGCCGGTGTTGACGATGACGATGTCGCCGGGACGGATCTCGGGGCTGGCGGCCTCCAGGTCGGCGGCGGTGACGACCTCCCACTTCTTCTTGGGGATGGACACGACGACACCGGTGCCGAAGAAGGAGCTGAGCGGTATCTCGTCGAGCAGCGGAGTGTTCTCCACGACGTGGCCGGGGGCGTCGATGTGGGTGCCCGAGTGCATCACCGTGGTGATCTTCTGGGTGAGCACGCGGGACTTGGACATACTGTGCAGGCGCTCGATCTTCACGTCCTCGAAGTACGGCCAGCACGGCGTTCCGTGCCCCCACGGGTGGGAGAGGTCGTAGAACTCCAGTCCCTGCTCGTTGGGCCCGAGGGGCCAGGCGAAGGGGGTGTTGGACATGGTTTCTGCCTTTCGTTCTTCATCGGTGTCCGGGCGGGGCCGCTTGGGTGGAGAAGCGGGGAGGGGCAGCTCACGCCGTGGGCGGGTCGTTGTCCGCCGTGGCCGCGAGTTGCCGGGTGATGTGCCGGGCCAGGCGTGCGCCTGCCCGTTCGCGGCTGCCTTCGGGCCAGGTCAGGAAGCCGCGGCCGCTCTTGGCGCCCAGGTCGCCCGCCGCCACCAGTTTACTGAGCAGTGGGGAAGGAGTGGGCGAGCGGTTCAGGTCGGGCAGGACCGCATCGTGGATGGCCAGGGTGAGATCGAGCCCGACGTAGTCGGCGTTCTCCAAGGGACCCATGGCGGCCAGACGCAGGCCGATGGTGTTGCGTACGACCGTCTCGACTGTCTCCGCGGTGCACACCCCGTTCGCGACCAGCGCGATCGCCTCGCGCCACAGGGCGTGCTGGAGCCGGTTGCCGACGAATCCCGGTACATCGCGCTCGACGCGCACCGGCACTTTGCCGAGGGACGTCAGCAACGCCGCGGTGTGCTCCATCGTTTCCTCGTTGGTGTGCTTGCCGCGGACGACCTCGACCACAGGGATCAGGCCGGGCGGGTTCCACCAATGGGTGCCGACGACTCGCTCGGGTCGGGCGGTGCGTTCGGCGATGCTGCTCACCGGCAGCACGGAGGTGTTGCTGGCGAGCAGCGCGTCCGGCAGCAGGTGGTCGAGCTGGGCGAACAGATCCTGCTTGGCGGCGAGATTCTCGGCGACGGCCTCGACGACGAGGCCGGCTCCCGTGACGGCTTCTGCGAGGTCGGTGCTGCCGTCGACGGCCCCTTCGAGCGTCCGCAGACTCTCCACCGCGCTGTGCACGGTGGCGCCGTCGAGGTCGTGCAGACGTACTGGATGGCCCGCGCCGGCGAACACCTCGGCTATGCCGCGGCCCATCAGGCCCGCGCCGACGACGGCGACTGTCAGCATGCGGTGTACCCCCCGTCGAGGTACAGCACCTGTCCGGTGACGAACGACGAGGCATCGCTGAGCAGGTAGATCAACGCTCCGGCGAAGTCCTCCGGTTCGGCCAGCCGACCCAGTGGGATGCGGGCGAGCATGACTTCGCGGGTCGCGGTGGCCTTCTCGTCGTCCTCGTACATCCAGGCGGTCAGCTCCGAGCGGAACACGGTGGGAGCCAGCACGTTCACCCGGACTCCGGAACCGCCCCACTCGGCGGCGAGACTGCGGCCGAGCAGGTCGACCGCGGCCTTGGAGGGGCAGTACGCGGAGTATCCGGCGGGGTGACCCAGCCGGCCGCGAGTGGAGGACACCAGCACCACGCTGCCGCCGCCGCCGTGGCCGAGCATGTGCCGCCCCACCGCCTGGCACATGAGCCAGGAGCCGCGAACGTTCGCCGACTGCACGGCGTCGAAGTCCTCGACCTTCATCTCGGTGATCGGCGCGACGTGGTTCATGCCGGAGGCGACGAGCAGTCCTTGCACGTCACCGTAGGTCGTCACGGCGGCGGAGAGGATCGCCTCGGCATCGTCCGGAGCGTCCGGCCTGCGCCGGACGGTCTCGACCGGTCCGGGACCGTCCAGTTCCGCGGCCAGCGCGTCGAGCTTGTCGGCGTTGCCGCCGGCGAGGGTGAGCCGAGCGCCCAGGGCGTTCAGGGCGCGTGCCGCCGTACTGCCGAGGGCGCCGGTGGCCCCGGTGATGACGATGGAACGCCCCTCCACCGTGAAGTGGGAGAGAGGGGAAACAGCAGGAACGAGTGCCACGAGAACCCCCTGGTTCCGTGATGCGAATCAATCGTGCCGGAATGCGGTTCAACGTAGGGGTGGTTGTGCTCGTGGTCAATGGGCCGTGCGGAATCTGCTGCCCACGTGGCTCCGGACCGCTGTCGCGGACCTCGTGCTGTCGCAGGCCTCTGGGCTCAGCGACGGCGGCTCGGAAGACTCGCTCGTGCATGAGCGCGGCCTGCCGTTGAGGAGCTTCACCGGCGTACTGCGGTCACAGAGCTCCCAGGGCGGCCTGGCTCAACAGCATGCCGAGCAGGCAGCACAGCGCGACGGGCGGGGCGGGGTCGGGGTCGGGGCCGGCCGTCACGCCGACCGCCTTGCGGCGGCCGCCCCACGTGTCCGACCAGCTCTGGCGTTTCCCCGAAGCGCTACAGCCCCTCGCCGTCGGCCGAGATGTGGCGCATCAGGCGGTCCAGGTGCGAGCCCATCACGGCGACCAAGTCGAAGGAACGTCCGCTGGTCAGCCACTGGACCCGCAGCCCGGTGTCGAGTGCCGCGCACTCCCGGGCGATGCGCTCATGGTCAAGGTCCGCTTTGAGCTCGCCCGTCGTGGCGCCGGTGCGCAGGCGGTCCGCGAGTTCCTGCACGCCCTTCTCCTGCCATCCGGAGAAGAAGTCGTGCGCGGGGTGGTCGGGAGCGGTGGCCTCGGCGCCCACTACGACGGCGAGTTCGAGGATTCCCGGTGTGGTGAGGATTTTGGCCGTGTCTTCCAGGTGGCAGCGGAAGGCGTCCCGTACCGAGTCGGACACGCGTGCCCACTGCTCGTCGAGCTGCTGGTGCCAGTACTGCACCACGGCCAGCAGTAGCTGCTGCTTGTCGCGGAAGTGGTGGAGCAGCCCGGCGTCGGTGATGCCGGCGTCGCGGGCGACGCGGGCCAGTGAGGTCTTGCGGTAACCGTCCTGGCCGAAGCGCAGCAGTGCGGCCTCGAGGATCTGGTTGCGCCTCGCCAGCCCTGCTGCGTAGCCGCCGCGCGGCCCCCGTGGTGTCCCCATGCCGCCAATCTACCGAGTGCCCGCCGCCCGCTTCCGTTGCCGCCGGGCGGGAGCGCCCCGGAAGTCGTGCGCGTGTGACGTGCATCACTCCTCTAATGCCTAGTATCCACTAAGTATTGACCTCATCATCAACCGGAAGCCGGGGAGCGTTTCGAGCCTGTGGCCGAGATGTGAGCCCTGGATCACGGCCTGGCAGTTCCACACACGACCCCGACTCCGACCCCGACCCTGCCCTGTTCGCGAAAGGAGCGGCTCCATGACGCCGACGTCTGCCAGCCCCCCGCTCGACGCAGCATCGCCCACCGGCACCGCGGGATGGACCCCGCGACTGGTCGCCATACTCATCGCGCTCATCTGGCCGACCCAGCTCCTGGCCGCCGCCGGCATCCTCGGCGCCAATGCCACCGCCAGCGTGGCGCAGAGCTTCCACACCACCCACGTGGCCTGGTTCGGTCTGACCGTCGTCCTCGTCTCGACGCTGCTGACGCCTTTCGTGATGAAACTGGGTGACCGGTACGGCAAGAAGCGGCTCATGCTCGTGATGACCGGCTTGGGGGTCGTCGGAGACGTGATCGCCGCGATGGCGGGCAGCTTCTGGCTTCTGCTGGTCGGACGGGCCGTCGCCGGCTGCTATGGCCCGTTCGCCGCCCTGTCCTTCCCCGCGGTGCGGGACGTCTTTCCCCCACGGTTGGTGAAGTCGGCCAGCGCCGTCCTGGGCAGCAGTCTCGGCCTGGTGGCCCTGACCGCGCCGTTCCTGGCCGGTTGGCTGGTCGACGGCTGGGGCTACGAAGGCGTGATGTGGTTCCTCGCCGCGGCCTCCGCCGTCGGCTTCGCGCTGATCGCCTTCCTGGTGCCGCAGACCCCGCGGCACGACCGCCGGCCCGGCTTCGACTGGCTCGGCGGCCTGGTGCTCGGCGGAGGGCTGACGGCGGTCGTCTACGCGGTCGGCCAGGGGCAGAGCTGGGGGTGGGCCGACGCCAAAACCCTCGGCTGGCTCACCGTCGGCTTCGCCGCGCTGGTCGTCTTCCTCTTCGTGGAACGCTCCAGCGCCCACCCGATCCTGGACCTGAAGGTGCTCAGCCGCCGCCCGGTCGCCCTGGTTCTCGTCACCGGAGGGCTCGCTCAGTCCGTCGCCTACACCATGCCCGGCATGGCGATCCTGCTCGCCCTCTACCCTCACATCCCCGGCGTGTCCGCGGGTCTCGGGTGGACCGCGCAGCACAACGCCGTCGTCAGCGCGACCTGGAACGTCGTGATGTTCGGGGCCGGCCTCGTCGCCAGCCGCCTCCTGCGCAGGACCGACGCACGCCTGATCTGGTGGACGGGACTGGCCTTGATGGCGGTCGGCTACGGCCTGGTGGGCTTCTTCCACGCCGACGAGACCCAACTCATCCTCACCTCGTGCCTGGCCAACCTCGGCGCCGGTCTCGTCGTCGCGGGAGCACCGGTGCTGGTCGTCGGCGTGGTCTCCAAGGACGAACAGGGCCTGGGCAGCGGCATGCTCAACATGCTCATCAACTTCTTCGGCGCCATCGTCACCGCCCTCTCGTTCGCCGCCCTCGCCACCCACAGCACCGTCGTGGACGGCACCGCCTTCTACCAGGACGGCGGCTACGCCTGGCTCTTCTGGGCCGGAGCGCTGCTCACCGCGCTGACGTTGGCGATCTCACTGTTCATCCCGCCACTGCGGGACCCCGCGGACACCGACGCCGCCTAGCCGCCCACGGCCGTAGCCCACCAGCACCTCCGCGGCATGCAGAGGCGCTGGTGGGCGGCGAGCTGTGAGTACGTCCGCTGCGCGGCGCGGGTCGGACTCACCGGCCTGGTCAGGTCCAGCTGGGGGCGGGCGTACCTCGGTAGCTCCGCACGACGTCCGCGTACGCCTTCGCGCTCGGCTTCGGACGGCGCTGGAACGTCTTGCGGTCCACCTCGTGCAGGCCGAGCTGAGCCCCGTACCCGAAGATCCACTCGAAGTTGTCCATGAGCGTCCAGTGGCAGTATCCGAGGACAGGTGTGCCCGCGCCGACCTCGGCCGCCAGCCCGTGGACCGCGGCGGGCACGAAGGCGGCGCGCTGTGCGTCGTTCGAGGTCTGGATGCCGTGCTCGGTCACGAGGACCGGTGCTCCCGCCACCTCGTGGGCGTAGCGCACGGCGCCGGCGAGGGACTCCGGTGCGATGGCCGTGCCCATGCCGTTGAGCTCACCGTCGACCGCCACCTCGCCGTCGGGGCCGTGGACGATGCGCTCGTAGTTCTGTACGCCGATGAAGTCGTCGTTACGGGCCTCGCGCAGCCAGTGGTCGTAGACCGCGGCGCGCTTCGCGTCCCGGTGTACCTCGCCGCCAGGCAGCGCCACTTCGTCGGCGATG
This sequence comes from Streptomyces sp. BB1-1-1, assembly GCF_031597775.1. Classification (NCBI taxonomy): domain Bacteria; kingdom Bacillati; phylum Actinomycetota; class Actinomycetes; order Kitasatosporales; family Streptomycetaceae; genus Streptomyces; species Streptomyces sp. BB1-1-1. The sequence goes on from NZ_CP134203.1 coordinate 8,329,827, forward strand.
GCGATGGAGACGCCGACGGGCACGTCGCCGCGGCGGGCCTTGATCGCGTCGCGGGCGGCGCGGTGGGCACGGGTGAACGCCGCCTGGAACTCGTCCTGTCGGTGGGCGGGGATGACATTCGCGCTGGCGTAGGTGTCGCTTCCGGCGGCGCGTGCGGCTGCCGCGAGCATCTGCGTCTTGAGCGTCTCCGCCTCGGCCGGGAGTTTTCCGCCCGCCTGCAGCAACTGCTCCAGGTTCGGTTCGTTGAGGGTCACGGCGTACGCGATGCGGTCGCCGAAGCGGGCCATGACCCGGTCGCACTGCTCGGCGAACCGTGCCGGGGCGTCGTCGGCGGTCCAGGAACCGCTCGCAGCGAACCAGTGCGGTGAGGTGAAGTGGTTGAAGGTCACCAGGGGGGCCATGCCACGTTCGAGACAGCCGTCGACCTTGCGCTCGTAGTGGTCGAGGGCCTCGGTGGATACGACCCCGCGCTCCGGTTCGACGCGGGCCCACTCGACGGAGAACCGGAAGGCGTTGAGTCCGAGTCCGGCGGCCAGATCGAGGTCTGTGTCCCACTGCTGGTAGCCCTGGCACGCCGGTCCGCTCGGCTCGCGGAACAGGGAGGGCGTGGTGTTCTCCAGGAACCAGGTGTCGCTGGCACTGTTGTGGCCCTCGTTCTGGTGCCCCGCGGTGGCCACGCCCCACAGGAATGTGTCGGGCAGGCTGGTGTGCGTCATGTGTGATCCTTGCGTTGAGCCGTTGAGCCGTTGAGCCGTTGAGCCGTTGAGCCGTTGAGCCGTTGAGCCGTTGAGCGGGTCGTCCTGAGCCGATGAACGGACGTCACCGTGCGGTTGCGTTGAACGGGGTCCAGAAGGAGTGCCGGCCGGGCCCGATCTCGACGGGTTCCGCGCCGTGCAGATCGACGAGTGCAGTGACGTGGGGCGGCACGAGGACGTCGACGTGCAGGGTGTCCCCTTCGAGACGCCATCCGGTCTCGGTCCGGCCATACGGAGTGTCGTGCTCGGCCCTTGCCCAGGTGAGGCCGCCGCCGGGGCGGGGACGGATCAACAGCCGTCGGTAGCCTGGTTCTGCGGGTGCCAGGCCGGCGACGGTTCGGTGGATCCAGTCGGCGACCGCACCGAGTGCATAGTGGTTGAAGGAGGTCATCTCGCCGGGGTTGACGCTGCCGTCGTCCAGCATGCTGTCCCACCGTTCCCACACGGTGGTGGCGCCCATGTCGACCTGGTGGAGCCACGAAGGGGAGGATCGCTGGGTCAGCAGCCGGTAGGCGGCGCCCACGTGTCCGGTGTCGGTCAGCGCGTCGCACACCAGGGGGGTGCCGAGGAAGCCTGTGCCGATGCGATGGCCGCGTCCGGCCACCAGGTCCGCCAGCCGGTGTCCGGCCTCCGCGCGCTCGGCGTCGTTCTCCAGCAGCCGGAAGCACAGGGCGAGGGCGTAGGCGGTCTGGGTCTCCTCCGTCAGGCGCCCACCGCCGGTGTGGAAGCGGGCGAGGAAGGCGTCGCGGACCGCGTCGGCCAGGGCGTGGTATCGAGCGGCATCGTGGCGGTCGTCCAGGACCTCGGCGGTGCGGGCCAACAGCCGTGCGGAGTGCGCGAAGTACGCCGTGGCGACCAGGGTGGACGACGTCATCGCGCGGCCGGGATCGTCCGCGGGGGCGGTCGGGTCCAGCCAGTCGCCGAACTGGAAACCCTCGCCCCAGATCCGGGCCGGCCCGGCGATCCGGTCGATGGCGTCGACCCAGGCACGCATCGAGGGGTACTGGGCGCGCAGCACCTCGGTGTCGCCGTACCGCTCGTACAGCACCCAGGGGACGATGACGGACGCGTCGCACCAGCCGGCCATCGGCGGGTTGCCGGGCGGGACGGGCACCGGAGTGATCACCGGAATGTCGGGGCTGAACACCGGGGGGACGTGGCGTTCGTCGTCGCCCTGGTCGGCGGCGAGGTCGCGCAGCCAGGAGCGCAGGAAGTCACGGACGTCGTAGAGGAAGGCGGCGGTGGGGGCGAAGACCTGGACGTCGCCGGTCCAGCCGAGGCGCTCGTCGCGTTGCGGGCAGTCGGTGGGTACGTCGACGAAGTTGCCGCGCATCCCCCACACCACGTTCTCGTGCAGGCGGTTCAGGGAGTCGTCCGAGCAGGAGAACCACCCCGTGCGGCGCAGGTCGCTGTGGAGGACGACGGCCGTGACGTCGGCGGGGTCGGGCGTGCCGGGCCAGCCCTCGACCTCGGCGTAGCGGAAGCCGTGGAAGGTGAAGCGAGGTTCCCACTCCTCGCCCGCCGGGTCGCCGCGCAGGACGTAGCGGTCGGTGGCGGTGGCGTACCGCAGCGGACGGGTGCACAGTTCGCCGTCCTGCAGGACCTCGGCATGGCGGAGGCTCACCGTGCGGCCCGCTTCGCCGCGGACGCGGATGCGGAGCCGCCCGACGAGGTTCTGGCCGAAGTCGAGGACGGTCCGGCCCGTGGGCGAGGTGGTCACGGAGACGGGTGCGAGGTGCTCGATGCGGCGCACCGGCGGGCTGTCGGCCGGGAAGAGGACGGCGGTGTCGAAGTCCAGGATCTCGACCGCCTGCCACGCCGAGTCGTCGAAGCCGACCTCGCTGAAGCCCGACTGCTCGCGGCGGGCGTCGTACTCCTCACCCTCGTACAAACCGGCGGCGCGGACGGGCCCGGGGCTCCAGCGCCAACTGTCCCCGGTGCCGACGGTGTCGACGGAGCCGTCGGCGTACTCGATGCGCAGTTCGACGAGGAGACCGGTGTGCTCACCGTAGATGTCCTGGGTGCCGCCGTTGAATCCGAGCAGACCCCGGTACCAGCCGTCGGCCAGCTGGGCTCCCCAGGCGTTGCGGCCCTCGCGGACCAGGGTCGTGACGTCGAAGGACTGGTAGCGGTGCCGGTGGCGGTAGCTCGTCCAGCCGGGGGCCAGGACGTGGTCGCCCACCACGGTTCCGTTGAGCTCCAGCTCGTAGACGCCGAGGGCGGTGACGAGGAGCTGCGCCGATCGCACCGCTGCCCGCGTGGTGAACTCACCACGCAGCAGCGCGGCGGGGCGGGCGCCGCCTTCGGCGGGGACGGGGCCGGTGGGGCGGGGGCTGACGACGCGTGCGGTCGGGGTCCAGTGGCGAAGCATGGCGGCCATCATGCGACTAATACCTAGTGAAAGCTAGGTATTAGAGGGTGTGGTGTACGTCACGGATGGGCCTGTGAGGCGACGGGCCACCAGACGCACGCCTTCAGTCAGGTGCGATCGACCGCGCGATCAACCACAGGCAACGCACTTTCTGAGGTCGAACCCCAGAAAGTCGAATCCTTGGTCTTCACTCAGCGAGCCTCGTTGTTGCGGGCTCGGACGTTGCTGACGGCTCTCGCCACAGTGTTCGCGCACTTTTCCGTTGCGGGAAGTGGGATTTTATGTCCTCTGTAGCGGTCCGTTAGCGTCGAATTCATGGATTGGAATTTTCGGTCGGCCGGAGAGTTGAAGGCCGCGTTGCGTGCTGGTGCGGTGTCCTCGGTGGAATTGACTGAGGCGGCGATCGCTGGGATCGAGCGGGACGGGGGAGCGATCAACGCGGTCTGTGTGTCCGACTTCGATGGTGCCCGGGTGGCTGCACGACATGCCGACCAGGCATTCGGTCGGGGCGAGGATCGGCCGCTTCTGGGTATTCCGGTGACAGTCAAGGAGTCTTACAACATCGCCGGGATGCCCACGACCTGGGGCATGCCGCAGTACCGGGACTTTGTACCGGCCGAGGACGCGGTGCAGGTGTCGCGGCTCAAAGCCGCTGGCGCGGTGGTGCTCGGTAAGACCAATGTGCCCTTGGGTCTGCAAGATCTGCAGAGCTTCAACGAGATCTATGGCACCACCAACAACCCGTGGGATCACGATCGTACGTCGGGCGGGTCCTCCGGCGGATCAGCGGCGGCCCTGGCGGCTGGATTCGGCGCATTGTCCATCGGCTCCGACATCGCCGGTTCGCTGCGTACCCCCGCGCATTTCTGCGGTGTCTACGCGCACAAGCCGACACTTGGGCTGGCGGCGACCCGCGGCATGGTCCCGCCGGCCACACCGGCATTGCCGGTCGACCTCGACCTCGCCGTCGTCGGCCCGATGGCGCGCACCGCAGGCGATCTCACACTCCTGCTCGACGTCATGGCCGGGCCGGACCCGCTGACGCTCGGCGTGGCGCACGAGTTGACCCTGCCGCCCGCGCGCCACGAGCGGCTGAGCGAGTACCGGGTCCTGGTCCTCGACGAGCATCCGTTCATTCCGACCGGGTCCGATGTGCGGGCCGGCGTGAACCGGGTGGCCGAAGCACTTGTAGACGGCGGCGCCCACGTCGAACGGCACAGTCCGCTGCTGCCCGATCTGGCCGAAGACGCGACGCTTTACACGCAGTTGCTGTTCTCGGGCTCCGTTGCACGTTTTCCCGTAGAAGCGTACGAGCAGCTGCAGGCCCGTGCCGCCGGACTGAGCGCGGACGACCAGAGTCTCGACGCGGCGCGGCTGCGCGGGATGGTGTTGAGTCACAGCGATTGGATCGAGGTGAACAACCGTCGCGAGCTCCACCGTCACGGCTGGCGGCAGCTGTTCGGCGAGTTCGATGCCGTGGTGTGTCCGATCACCCCGACTCCCGCGTTCCCGCACGACCACAGCCCTGATCTGCTGGGGCGTCGGCTCGACATCGACGGCGTCGAGTACCCGTTCTTCGACCAGCTCGTCTGGGCCGGTCTGGCCACCATGTCCGGCCTGCCCGCCACCGCGATACCCACGGGTCGGTCCTCCGAAGGTCTGCCGGTGGGAGTGCAGCTCATAGGTCCGATGTTCGAGGATCGCACCACACTGCGGCTGGCCGACTTGCTCGAACAGCAGATCGGCGGCTTCCAGGCACCGAAGTAACGCGTCCCACCGGGTACCCGTCGAGTTCTCCCCGGGCGGCCACAAGAGCACAGAGCGGCAACGGGATGACTACGACCCCCCGCCGCCCTCGACATTGGCCACCATCCTGCGCAGCACCTTGAGCGCGGCCACGTATTCCTCGTCGCTGATGCCCTGGTGGACCACGGCGCGTACCTCGGTCGCCAGCTCACGGAGTTGGACTCTGGCGGCCTCCCCGGCATCCGTGAGGTACAGGCGCTGTCCGTCGTCGATCCGGAGCCATTCGCGGTGGTGCAACTGGTCGACGACCCTGGCGATCTCGTGTGGCCCGTCAGCGAGATGCGTCAGCTGCGCGATGACCTCCTCACGGCTCGGCGCCGTGGGACCGCCGTTCACGCGGTTGAGCACCCAGTACTGCGGCTGCGTGACGTCGATCTTGGCCATGGCGTCACGCAGATGCCGGGTGACGGTCGTATGCGTCAGGCCACACCAGTAGCCGACCGGCTGTGTGTCCAGCATGTCATCGGTGGCGGCCGGGTTCGCAGGCGCCTGGTCGGTGGTGGTTCCGATCAGTGATTCCATGATCGCGACGCTACATCCCCCCGACGCACTGAACAATCGGAATGCGGCATGCATCGCAACTCGCCCTACGCACACATTGAAACCGGCGACCACCGTCGCTTTCGGGTCCGCCGTAGCGGCGCCGCCGCCAGTACTGGGAACGCGAACGGTTCTCCTGGCCCGGTGGGTCCGGACGAGATGTGAGCGCGGCTGCGGGCGGGGTCCGTCGGAGGCAAGACGGCCAATCCGGCCGATCTGACAGGTATTTGCCGCCAACCTTGCAGGATACGGACGTCTCAGTAATGCGTGCTGGCTACAACCTGTCAGGAGGTCGTGCGGCTGGGCCGGCGTACCCAGGCACGCAGCCGCAACGATGAGAAGCTGACCGTGCTGATCGTCCTGGTCTTCGGCATCCTCGTGGCACCGACCGCGTTCGGCCAGGGCGTGCTGGCAGTGGTGGGGGAGCCGGCGGCCGGCATCACCGAATCCAGCCGCTGAGCAGTCCGAATCCAGGAGAGCAGGGCATGGCACTCACAGCGGACGACTTCGACCAACTCGGCGCCTTCCTCCGGGAGCGACGTGAGGCTGCCCGTGCACAGTTACCAGGAAGACGCTCGCGACGCGATGCTCGCCGTCGACGCCTTGGAATACGAAGTCGCCCGCGCCGCGAGCACTGCCAGCCTGTTGCGGGCTGAGACGGACGGTGTTCGATCGGCAGCAGACGACTGGGAGACCCTGAAGCACATCGCCCACCGCTGGAAGGACCATCCCGACTACCGAGTGAAGTTCGCCTTCTTCCCTCGGCACATCGCCGGTCCGACGCAGTAGGTGCGCCGGCCGCGTCCGCGATCATGGGGGGTGAGCCGCTGAGCAAGGCGGCACCCCGTCGGCCCACTGACCAGGCGCTCCGCGCGCGGGCACGGCCGTGGCGGCCTAGCGTGAAGGAAGCGGCTCGTGCTGACACCTCCCAGCCTGGCGCGGTCGTGCCGCCCGGCCGGGACGGCGGCCCGCCCTCCCGGCCGGGCCCTCTCCATCCGGCTGGCTTCGCGGCATCGGCGGGGCAAGGCCGGGGACCTGAAATTGTGTCATCGGGGTGTCGGCTCGGCGTCTTCGACGCCGCGACTGATCAGCCCTCCGGGCCGGTGACCGACGGCGGTACCTCGACGACGAAGAACAGGAAGCACGGCTTGGTCGAAAGGTCGCGGAAGCCGTCGGGGAACAGGTCACGGGCGGCTGGGTCAGGCTGCGGCTCGCTGATGACGGACAGACGAAATCCGGCGGTGGTGAAAGCATCGATCATTGCGTGCAACGGCTTGCGCCAGAGTCGCATCGGGGTGGACTGCCCGCCGAGCATCCAGTCGAAGGTATAGCTCGTGTTCGCGAAGTAGTCGGGCCGAGGGTCCCGGATCGTGTAGGCCGTGACAGGGTGGTCCACCGACACGATCAGCCGGCCGCCGGGCCTGAGCACTCGCCGCAACTCGGCCAACGTCGGTTCCCAGTCCCCAAGGTAGTGCAGGACCAGCGACGCGACCACGTCGTCGAACGCACCGTCATCGAATGGCAAGCGGTCGCTCAGGTCGGCCAGGTGCAGGGCTACGTCGTCACCGAGCCTCCGCCTGGCAAGTGCGAGCATCCCGGCGCTGGCGTCGATCCCGGTGACGACCGCACCGCGGTCGCGCAGTGCGGCGGTCAGGGGCCCTGAGCCGCAGCCGGCGTCCAAGACCCGGTGGCCGGCCACGTCTCCGGCGAGCGTCAACATCGCGGGCCGTTCGTAGTACGCGTTCACGAGGTTGTTCTCGTTCTCCGCCGCGTACGCCTTGGCGAAATTCCACCTTGTTGCTTCTCATCTCTCCCGACGGTGTCGACGAGGCACTCGACTGCGCCAAGGCGGCCGAGCACCTCGACATCGTCGACGTCAAGAAGCCCGACGAGGGCTCCCTCGGCGCGAACTTCCCCTGGGTCATCAGGGAGATCCGTACGGCGGTGCCGGCGGACAAACCGGTCTCCGCCACCGTGGGGGACGTACCGTACAAGCCCGGCACGGTGGCCCAGGCGGCGCTCGGTGCGGCCGTCTCCGGAGCCACCTACATCAAGGTCGGCCTCTACGGGTGCACGACACCCGAACAGGCCGTCGACGTCATGCGAGGGGTCGTCCGCGCGGTGAAGGACTACCGGGCGGACGCGTTCGTCGTCGCCTCCGGCTACGCAGACGCCCACCGCATCGGCTGCGTCAACCCACTCGCGCTGCCCGACATCGCGCGCCGTTCCGGCTGCGACGCCGCCATGCTCGACACCGCGGTCAAGGACGGCACCCGGCTCTTCGACCACCTTCCGCCCGACGTATGCGCGCAGTTCGTGCGGCGTGCCCACGACGCCGGACTCCTCGCCGCGCTGGCGGGCAGCGTCAAGGTCGGCGACCTGGGAGAACTCGCCCGTATCGAGACGGACATCGTCGGGGTGCGCGGTGCCGTCTGCGAGGGCGGCGACCGCAACTCCGGCCGGATCCAGCCGCACCTGGTGGCGGCGTTCCGGGCGGAGATGGACCGGCATGTCCGGGAGCACGCGGCCGCCTCCACGGCGAGCTGACCCCCGCCGTGGTGACAGGACATTCCCTGCATTCCCCGCAACGGCCCAGTGGCCAGGGCGGGGGTGGGGGCGGGGACGGGGGCCTGACCGTCGTCGATCCGGCGACGGGCGAGGCCTTCGACGAGGCTCCCGATCACAGGCCGGACGAGCTGGACGCGCTCGTCAACCGGGCCCACGCGGCCTGGCGCGGCTGGCGGGCCGACCCAGGCGCCCGCAGAACCGCGTTGCTCGCGGCGGCGGACGCCGTTGAGGCGGCGGCGGCCGATCTCGCCCCCTGCTCACCCGTGAACAGGGCAAACCGTTGACCGAGTCGTACGCGGAGGTGGCCCGTACCGCCGCCCGGCTCCGCTACTTCGCCGAGCTGGACGCCGGGCCCCAGCCGATCACGGACGGCCGCCCCGTACGCAGCGAGCTGCGGTGGAGACCGCTCGGGCCCGTCGCCGCCATCGTCCCGTGGAACTTCCCCTTGCAGCTCGCGTCGGCGAAGTTCGCGCCGGCGCTCGCCGCGGGCAACACCATGCTGCTCAAGCCCTCCCCGTTCACGCCCCTCGCCACCCGGCTGCTGGGGTCCGTCCTCTCCGGCGTCCTGCCCGAGGGGGTGCTGACGATCGTCACCGGGCGTGAGCCACTCGGCGCCCGGCTCGCATCGCACCCGGGAATCCGTCACGTCAGCTTCACCGGGTCGACGGCCACGGGCCGGGCCCTCGCCGCGAGCGCGGCGGCCTCGCTCGCACGGGTCACCCTGGAGCTCGGTGGCAACGACGCCGCCATCCTGCTGGACGACGTCGATGTGGAGGCGAGCGCGGACCGGCTGTTCTGGGCGGCGTTCCGCAACTGCGGGCAGGTCTGCATGGCGGTCAAGCGCGTCTACGCCCCGGCCCGTCTCCACGCACGGGTGGTGGAGGCGCTGGCGGACCGGGCGAAGACGGCCGTCGTCGGGCCCGGCCTCGACCCCCACTCGCGGCTCGGACCGGTCAGCAACGCCCCTCAACTGGCCCGCGTCGAGTACTACACGGCCCGGGCCCTGGCCGACGGCGCCCGTGCCGCCGCCGGTGGGCACCGCTTGGACCGGCCGGGGTACTTCTTCGCCCCGACGATCCTCGCCGACGTACCGGCCGACAGCCCGGTGGTGACGCAGGAGCAGTTCGGCCCCGTCCTGCCGGTGCTGCCGTACGGAACCCTCGACGAGGCCGTCGAGGCCGCCAACGGCACCGGTTTCGGGTTGGGCGGCTCGGTGTGGGGGACCGACCTCGACCTGGCCGCGACGGTGGCCGACCGCCTGGAGTGCGGAACCGCGTGGATCAACCACCACGCCGAACTGTCCCTCGCACAGCCCTTCGCCGGTGTCGGGCAGAGCGGCGTCGGCGTCGCGGGCGGACCGTGGGGTCTCTACGGAAACCTCAGCCCGTTCGTCGTGCACCGGCCCGAGGAGGCGTCCCGAGGAGGCGTGACGTGAAGTTCGGTGCGGCGGTACTGCGCTCGTACGAGGACCCGTTCACCGTCGAGGAGGTGATGCTGAAGGAGGGGCCGGCCGAGGGCGAGATCCTGGTCCGGATCGCGGGCTGCGGGATGTGCCGGACCGACCTCGCGGTCCGTGGTTCGGCGGGCCGCTCACCGCTCCCGGCCGTGCTCGGTCACGAGGGGTCCGGGATCGTCGTGGAGACGGGCGGCGCCCGCACCGGTCTGAACGTCGGCGACCACGTCGTACTGAGCTTCGACTCCTGCGGTCACTGCCACAACTGCATGGGCGCGGCCCCCGCCTACTGCGACTCCTTCGCCTCGCTGAACCTCTTCGGAGGGCGCAAGGAGAAGGCCGGCCGGTTCACCGACGCCGGCGGCACGGAAATGGCTCCTCGGTGGTTCGGCCAGTCCTCGTTCGCCGAGTACGCGTTGGTCCCGGCCCGCAATGCCGTCCGGGTCGATCCCGCGCTGCCCCTCGAACTGCTCGGACCACTGGGCTGCGGCTTCCTCACCGGCGCCGGAGCGGTCCTCAACTCCTTCGGCGTCGGGCCGGGTGACACTCTCGCGGTCTTCGGCGCGGGAGCGGTGGGGCTGGCCGCGGTGATGGCGGCGCACGCCGCCGGCGCGGTGACCGTGGCCGTCGACCGGCACCCCGAACGGCTGGCCCTGGCCGAGCGCTTCCACGCCCTTCCGCTGCACGCCGCGTCGGCCGGACTTCCCGACCGTATCCAGCGGCTGACCGGCGGGGGAGCGCGGTACGCGCTGGACACCACGGGCTCCGCGAAACTGATCAACGATGCGCTCCGGTCGCTGCGTCCGAACGGGCACCTCGGCCTGGTGGCACGGCTCCACACCGCGCTGCCGCTGGAACCGGGAACACTGGACCGCGGGCGCAGGATCTCCCACATCTGCGAGGGTGACGCGGTCCCCGGACTGCTGATCCCGCGGCTGACCGCCCTCTGGCAGGCCGAGCGGTTTCCCTTCGACCGACTGATCCGTACCTATCCGCTCGCCGGTATCAACGAGGCCGAACACGACTGTGAGACGGGCCGCGTCGTCAAACCCGTCCTGATCCCGGAAGGACGGGAGCGGTGAACCAGGCCTCGCACGACGCGTCCGACCTGAGCTGCCGTCCCCTTCAGACGCCGGCCTCCACTCGTACCACTCCTACCACTCGCACCAGGGGAGAACGCATGGCCGATACGGCACATCGCAGCACCGGCGCGGAGGGCATGGACGGCGTGGCGGGAGGGGTCGGTCTCACCGCCCTCCTGGTCGCCGCCGCGCGGGCGATCGAGACCCACCGCCCCGACAGCCTCGCCCAGGACGTCTACGCGGAGCACTTCGTGCTCTCCGCACCGGCGTCCGCACACTGGCCGGTCCGCCTGCACCAGGCGCCGGACGGGGACGCGAGCCCGCTGTGGGGGCGCTTCGCCCGCTATTTCGGGCTGCGGACCCGCGTGCTCGACGAGTTCGTCCTCCGGTCGGTCCGGGACGGCGGCGCCCGCCAGGTGGTCCTGCTCGGGGCGGGGCTGGACACCCGGGCCTTCCGCCTCGACTGGCCACCCGACTGTGTGATCTTCGAGATCGACAGGGACGGTGTCCTCGCGTTCAAGCACGAGGTGCTGGGCGCACTGTCGGCGGCACCGGTGACGACGCGCGTACCGGTCGCCGTCGATCTGCGCGCCGACTGGGTCGGCGCGCTGACGGCAGCCGGCTTCGACCCGGCGGCGCCCACCGTGTGGCTGGCCGAGGGCCTGCTGTTCTACCTGCCCAACGCGGCGGAGACCTACCTGATCAGCACGGTGGACCGGCTGAGTGCGGCGGGCAGCGCGCTGGCGTTCGAGGTCAAGCTCGAGAAGGACTTGATGGAGTACCGCGACAGTCCGCTGTACAGGTCGACGCACCAGGAACTCGGTATCGACCTGCTGCACCTGTTCAGCAGAGAGCCGAGGCCCGACTCCGCGGCCCATCTGGCGAACAGCGGCTGGTCCACCTCGGTCCGCACCCCCTTCGACTTCACCCACCGGCACGGCCGCGGCCCGCTGCCCGAGGAGAACGACGCCCTCGCGGGCAACCGGTGGGTCTTCGCGGACAAGCCGCGCTCGGTGCGCTAGCGGCGCCCCGCTCGCGCAGGTCGAAGCCGCGTCCGACGCGTTGCCGGACCGTCTCGACCCGCGTGGCTGTCCTCCTGCCGCGCAGGGGCCGTGGACATGTTGATCGGGCTCGTGGTCATCGCCGCGGACGCGCTGATCGAGCAGAACCGGCCGCTCACCCGGGGGCCGGGTGCGGGCCCGGTACCTCCCACGGGGTTGGTGCGCCGGGCGCCGCGGTCAGGATCGCGCCGTCAGATTGCGCCGCAGACCGCCGGGGGCCCGTAGCGCCTTCTCGATGCTCTCGAGCGACCTGTTGCGTGTCTCGGGAACCTTGAACACCACGAAGACCACGCACAGCACGTTCATCGCGGCGTATATGAAGAACGTCCCCGACCGCCCGACGGCGTTGATCGTGCTCAGCGCGGTCACCGCGATCAGCAGGTCGAACCCCCAGACCGTGAGGGTGGCCAGACTCGTCGCGGGGCCGCGCACGCTCAGCGGGAGGATCTCCGGAGCGATGAGCCAGACGACCGACTGCATGCCGATCCCGTTGAAGAGGATGTAGGCGAACAGCGCGGCGATCACGGTCCAGCGCTGGGCGGGGGAGTCGTCCATCAGGAAGGCGGCTCCCAGTACCGTCATGGCCAGCCCGGACAGCGGTACGAAACAGAGCATCGTGCGGCGCCGGCCGAGCGCGTCCACGGCGACCGCACCGGTGACACCCGCGATGACGAGCATCGTGCCGATGCCGATGCCGGTGAGAAGCGCGATCGAGTCGCCGAACCCGGCGTCCGAGAGCATCGTCGGGGCGTAGTAGACGACGGCGTTGATCCCGGTCAGCTGGGAGAAGGCGGCCACGCCCAGGGCGACGACCAGGGCCGGCCGGACCCAGGGCCGGGTGAGCGCACGGCGGTCGGCGCGGGGAGAGGCGACGGAGACCTCACGGATACTGCTGATCTCGGCCGCGACATCCGCGTCACGCGGGCGAAGGCGTCGCAGGACGGCCCTCGCCACGTCCTCGTGACCGTGCTCGACGAGCCACCGAGGGCTCTCCGGCAGTCTGAGCATGCCGACCGCCAGCACCACCGCCGGGATGACGGCGAGCCCGAACATGATCCGCCACCCGCCGCTGCCGGCGAACAGCCAACCGCAGAGGTACGCGATCAACTGCCCGATGGCCACCATCAGTTGGAACAGGACCATGAGGCGGCCGCGGATGGCCGCGGGAGCCAGCTCGGCTATGTAGACGGGAACCATGTTGGACGCTCCGCCCACGGCCAGGCCGAGTACGAAGCGAGCGGCGATCAGGGTCCCGGTCCCCGGCGCGAGGGCGGCTCCCAACGCGCCCGCGCCGAAGACCGCCGCCACCCAGAGGATCACCCGGCGCCGTCCGAAACGTCCGGCGAGACGGCCGGAGCACAGGGCCCCGACCATCGCACCGACCAGGATCACGCTGACCACGATCTCCTGCCCCCGGGAGGACAGCCCCAGGTCCTCGCGGAGATAGAGCAGGGCACCCGAGATGATGCCCGTGTCGTAGCCGAAGAGCAGGCCGCCCAGAGCGGACACCGCCGCGACCGCGTAGACCTGGGCCGGCTGCCGGCCGGGCGACCCGGTCCCGGTGGTCGCGGGGGTGGCCGCGAGGGTCTCAGGCATCGCCCATGACCAGACCCTCGATGGTGTGCTTCTGCGTCACCGGCGTCAGCTCGTCCACGATCGGGCAGTCCAGGTGGCGCCGCACCCGGTCCGGCAGCGCCTCCCAGTAGGCCCGGGTGACCGCCGTGTCGTGCCGGTCGCCGTTCGTCGCCTCCGGCCCGTCGACGCCCAGGACCAGTACGGGCCTGGGCTTCGCGGAGTGATTGGTGGTGCCTCGATGAACGGTCAGGGCCGTGCGCGCAGAAATGTCACCGCGCTTCGGGTACTTGCGCACCGCCCGCTCCGCGTAGCGGCCGTAGTGGGACCGGGGCGGGAACATGCCGTGCTCGAACTCCTCGCTGTCGTCCCACTGGGTGCCGGGAGCGATCTCGAAGGGGCCCATGTCCTCCTCGGTGTCGACGGTGGTCACGTTGAAGGCCAGGGAGGTGAGGCGCCGTTCGCGGCGGGTCTCCTCGGGCATGGGGAAGTCGCGGTGCCAGGGCTGGTTCACGGCGCCCTCCAGCGGGACGTCGAAGCCGAGCTCCACGATGCGGTAGTCCGGCCCGAGCGTCGCGGTGCACAGGGAACGCACCCAGGGATGGTCGACGAGGTCCACGAAGCCCCGGATCTGCTCGGGGTGGATCTCGACGTAGTAGCGGTTCGGTCCGCGGCCTACCGCGCCGCCGGGACGTGAGCGGGCCTCCTCGAACGCCCTGTCGACGTCCTCGCCGAGCCGGTCGGCCCACTGCGGAGTGAACGCGCCCTTACGCGCGGTGATGCCGTCCGTGTACAGGGATTCCACGTCCCCGGACACGTCGAGGTCCAGGTCGACGACGTCGATGCCGGGGAAAACAGGCACGTTCATGATGCGCCTCCTTGCGCTGTGCGGAGTGCGACCATGTTGCGACGTTGAATGCGACGTTGCAATAGGTAGCCCGAAGAATCTGGTGACCGTTACCGCGACGTGCGAGGATGTCGGCTGTGAGTAGTCGTCTGAAGGATGTCGCCGCCCTGGCGGGGGTCTCCACCCGCACCGTGTCCAACGTCGTGAGCGGCTCGGCTTCGGTGGCGGAGGAAACACGGGTCCGGGTCCAGGCCGCATTGGACGAGCTGGGCTACCGGCCGAACGTGGCCGCCCGCAATCTGCGCGCAGGACGTACCGGCCTGATCGGCCTGGCCATTCCGGAACTCTACTCACCGTACTTCGGCGAACTCGCCAGCCTCATCGTCCATGCAGCCCAGGACCGCTCCTGGACCGTCGTCATCGACCAGACGTTCGGGGACCCGGAGGCGGAGCAGCGGCTCCTGGACGGGGCCGGCGGTCGTCTGGTCGACGGCCTGATCATCAGCCCTTGGGCCCTCGGACCGGAGGAACTGACCGACCGGTCCCGTGACGTGCCCGTCGTCCTCCTGGGCGAGCGGCAGCCGCACGGGCTCGCCGATCGTGTCGCCGTCGACAACGTTCTGGCGGCCGACGAGGCCACGACCCACCTGCTCGAGTCGGGCCGCAGGCGCATCGCGGCGATCGGTCCGCAGCCGCATCTGCGCAACGAGACGGCCCGGCAGCGCCTGGAGGGATACCGCAGGGCCATCGAGCGCGCCGGGCTGCAGCCCGACCCCGCCCTGGAGCAGCCCGTGACGACCCTGCACCGCAAGGACGGAGCGGAAGCGATGACCGCCCTGCTGGACGCGGCGGCCCGGACGGACGACGCGGAGGCCCGGCCGGACGCGGTCTTCGCGTTCACCGACGAACTCGCCCTGGGCGCACTGCACATCGCTCACGCACGTGGTCTGAGCGTCCCGGGGGAGCTGGCCGTCGTGGGCTTCGACGGCATCGAGGACGGGCAGTACGCCAACCCGCCGCTGACGACCGTGGTGCCGGACAAGCGACAGATCGCCGAGCGGGCCCTGCAGTGCCTCGCCGATCGCATATACAGCCCGGCCTCCACTGTGGCGCCCCTCGACATCGTGATCCCGCACCACCTCGAAGTACGCGCGAGCAGCGGCCGCCGCACCGGCTGAAGACCTCGTTCCACACCGTCTCGGCCGCCCGGTGACCAGGGTGTTGGGGGGGGAACGTCCTTCGGTCAGGATCAACGCCTGGTTGTCCGCGCAGGTGTCCCGCGTGGGTGTCCCGCGCGGGTGTCCCGCGCGGGTGTCATGGCCGCGGTGATGTCCAGACCCGCCCCGCTTCATGCGCGGATGAGAGGAGTCCCCTCGTTCGGGTGCGAAGTGCCGCTCTTTCCTGCCGGAGTGGTCGAAGTTCCTGGAGAGTGAGTCAGCCGCCGGGGCCGGGTCCCGGCGAGCAACTCGCCGAAGACGTTTCATCAGGAAAGGCAGGGGTGCACCATGACGCCCACCACCGAGGCGACCGACCGTATCGAGCTGGTCTTCTCCCTCTTCGACGCCGACGGGAACGGATACCTGGAGCTCTCCGACTTCGACTTGATGAGCGATCGCGTCGTGGCCGCGGTACCGGATGCCCACGAGGCGACCGCGGACCGGCTCGCCGGTGCCTTCCGTCGCTACGGGGAAACGCTGCTGAACGAGTTGGACGCGAATGGCGACGGCCGGGTCAGCCCGGAGGAGTTCACCTCCGTCGTCCTCAATCCGCAACGGTTCGACGCCACCGTGGACGAGTTCGCGGAAGCGCTCGCCGCGATGGGCGATCCGGACGGCGACGGCTTCGTCGCCCGCCCCGAGTTCGTCTCGCTGATGATCGCGATCGGGTTCCAACGGCCCAACATCGAGGCGCTCTTCCAGGCCTTCGGCCCGGACGCGGAGGACCGCATCCGCGTGTCCACCTGGGCGGACGGGATCAGGGACTACTACCGCCCGGAGAAGTCCGGCATCCCTGGCGACCACCTGGTCCCGGCCGAGACCCGGTAACGCCGAGACATGCATGGGCGCCTCTTCGACCGTCAGCCCCAGTCGCCGTTGATCCATGCCACTAGGCGGGCGCGCTTCTTGTAGGAGCAGGTCGTGTAAGTCGCACCGGACGTGACGTGCGCTTCGAGTTCGCCCTGCAGGACGTGTCCGTAGTCGTTGGGACCGTACTCGCCGTCGCGGTAGCCGTCCAAGTCGTCTGCCCAGTCGAGGAGTCCGAAGTCGAGGTCGAGGCTCGCGAGGTACCGGCCGGGGTCGGCCGGCTCCACGGACGCGGGACGACCGTCCGCGCCGACGGCGGACCTGTCCTCGAGGCAGCCGTCGGAGCGAACGGGCTGGCCCAGCCACCACCCGGCCAGGAACACGCCGTACAGAGTGGTGGCGGCGCCGAGACGGCGCAGGGTTATCCAGGCAGGCACCCGGGGAGTGTCCCACGGCACGAGGCCGTCGCCCGCGTCGGCGGACACACCGGGTCACGCCACCTCATTACCACCAGTGGCCCTCGAACCACCCCTGAAGACGGGGGCGTTCGCTCGTATCGTTGACGCAGGCGACGGCGTAGGCCCTGAGCGTCACGGACAGCCCGTCGTCGGCGACCCTGGGCAGGTCGTGGAACGGCTCCGGCGTCGGGTCGCGCGGGAGGCGGGTCTCCGAGTCGTACTGTGGCGGGTACGCCGTCCGCGTCGGAGTGGGCGTGGGAGTTGGCCCGGTTTCGTACTCCTCGGTGATCCGGTCGAGGGCGGCCTGGTCGACGCGGCATTCGGGGGTCACAGGCTGCCCCAGGTACCAGCCCGAGACGAACACGCCGTAGATCGCGGCGGCGGCGCCGAGACGGCGAGGGGTGACCCAGCGGGGGGTGTTCACCGGCGGCCCCGTTCCAGGACACGGGCGGCGTCCCGCAGCGCCTCGAGGACGGCGCGGAGGCTGACCGGGCGTATGCCGGGAGGTGTTGTGCGCATGCCGAAGGACCCTACCCGCACGCGGACCTCTCCCGGCCCCGTCCCAACCCAACGCCGATGCGCGGCGCCGCGAGTGCGGCAGTACGTGTGGAGTCAGGGCGCGCGCCACACGTTGTCGTAGGCATCCTGCTCGATCTGGCGTCGCTGACGTTCGGCCTCGAGCTCCATCAGCGCGTCGCTCACCACGGCGAGAATGAGCCCGACGTCGTCCGCCTGATCGGCCGTGGTCGTGTCGGTGGGTTCGGTGGGTTCGGTGGGTGGCGGCGGCGCCGCTTCCCCGATTCCGAGCGTGCCCGCGAAGGCGGCCAGAACGGAGTCGTCCAGTCCCTGATGAGGGTCTGTGGCTTCGTGGAGTGGCCGGACGGAGGGCTCCTGGGAGCGGTTGGGAGCGAAGTGGCGCAGGAACCGCGGCAGGAGTCCACCGCGGGCGTCGCCCGCAGTCCGCGCGGCGAGGTCATCGGCGTAGGAACCGGCCAGCCCGCGGCCCCGCCGCCAGAGCCATTGCTCCACCGTCTCGTACGGCGGCTCCGTGACGAGTTGGGCGGCGGCCTGCGCCGTGAGGGCGTCCGTGCCGTCGGGGTGATCGTCGAGGGGGACGATGCGGTCGCCGTCCAGGCGCAGGACGTGTGCGTCGCGGAGATCGACGAGTTCGGCGCCCGCGAGGACCAAGGAGACGTCGCCTTGCGCGATCGGTCGGCTGGACGGCACTTCCAGGGTGATGACGAACAGATCCCGAGCAGTGTTCATGCTCGCCATTGTGCTGCTCGAACCGGGCGGCCGTGTCCCGCCACGACCCACCGGTCAGCAGACGCGTCGCCACGGCCACCACGGCCTGCCCAAGTGCTGACCGGACGTTATACGGCTGATCTGCGGGTACTCGCTTCGGCGTGCCGAGGCCGCGGACCGGTCGCCGGCGCCGGATGCGACGAATTCAGTAGAGAGGAAGGTTGCCAGATGAGCACGGTCAAGGAAACGGTGGAAGTCGACGTTCCGGTGCACACCGCCTACAACCAGTGGACCCAGTTCGAGAAGTTCCCGCAGTTCATGGAGGGCGTGGAGGAAGTCAGGCAGGTCGATGAGCGCCGCAACCACTGGACCACCAACGTCAGCGGAGTGAAGCGCGAGTTCGATACCGAGATCGTCGACCAGCTCCCCGACGAGCGCATCACGTGGCGCACGACCACGGGTGACAGCAAGCAGAAGGGCACGGTCCGCTTCCAGCGCCTGGACGACACGCACACTCGGGTCGAGCTCGTCATGGAGGTCGAGCCCACCGGCGTCGCGGAGAAGACCGGTGACATGCTCGGAGTGATCGACCGGCGGGTGAAGGGCGACATGCAGCGTTTCAAGGAGTACATCGAGGGCCGCGGCGGTGAGTCCGGAGCCTGGCGCGGGCGCATCAGGCCGGGTGAGTGACCCCTGTCCTGCCCCTGAAGCGCAGTGCTGTCGGCGCCGGCGACCGCATGGCGCCGCCGCGTCGGCGCTGGCGCCGGCCCGCCGCGACTGTCGCGGGCGCCGCCGTGACTGCGTCGCGGCCACAGTCGCCGGCCCCGGCGCACAGCAGATGAGCCTCTGAGGGCGCGCCATACAGTTACCGGCATGAGACCCCGGATCGCCGTTGTCGGAAGCGGTCCCGCCCCCGATGCCCGCCCTCCGGGCGGCACGCTGGACCTGCATGAAGGGCTGGGTCAGTCGGCGCTGGACAAGGCGGGGCTGCTGGCGGAGTTCCAGGCGTTGTCCCGTCCCGAGGGGCAGGCCATGCGCATCCTGGACACGGCCGGGACCGTCCTGCGCGATTGGCGGCCCCGCCCGGGCGACACCGCGAATCCCGAGATCGACCGCGGGCAGCTTCGCGACCTGCTGCTCGGCCCTCTCGACGTCCAGTGGGGGCGGGGCGTGACGCAGGTGGTGCCGGGGGACCGGGGCGGCGTGCTGGTCCATTTCGAGGACGGGCGACAGGAGAGGTTCGACCTCGTGGTCGGCGCGGACGGCGCCTGGTCCCGGGTGCGCCCCGCGGTCTCGTCGGTGACGCCGCACTACACCGGCGTCACCTTGGTCGAGACCTCTGTGGACGACATCGACACCCGTCACCCTGACCTCGCCCGGTTGACAGGCGACGGTTCCGTTGCCGTGTACGGCGTGAACCGGGCGCTCGTCGCTCAGCGCAACGGCGGCGGCCACGTGAAGGTGTACGCCCAGTTCCGCGTACCGCTGGTCTGGCACACGAACCTGGACCCGGCGGACGTCGAGGCCGTGCGATCGAGCCTGCTGGCTCGGTTCGACGGCTGGGCCGCTCCCGTCCTCGAACTCCTCCGCCACGGCGGCGCTTTCGTCCACCGCCCCCTCCACGTCCTGCCCGTGTCCCACACCTGGACGCACGTCGTCGGGGTGACGCTACTGGGCGACGCCGCCCACCTGATGCCCCCATTGGGGGCGGGCGCGAACCTGGCGATGCTGGAAGGCGCCGAACTCGCCGAGTCGATCGCCACCGGCCCCGGAGATGTCGACCAGGTCGTCCGCGCCTTCGAAGAACGGATGTGGGCGCGGGCCGGCACGTGGGCGGAGATCACGACGGCGGGTCTGGAACGCCTCGTGAGCCCGAATCCCGCCGAAGCCCTCGCCCTCTTCGACGAAGTCCAGGCATCCTGACCGCCGAGCGCCGGCCCGCCGAGCGCTGGAGCGCCGTGTCGGCCCGCGTCGTGGTCCGTCTCCGCTCGCTGCCGGTCACTGCCGCATCCTCGGGTCCTCGGTGGGGTCGGCATACATGGTCGGGCAGCCGTCGTCGATCGCTTCGGGGCGCAGTTCGTAGTGCCAGGGCTCGTTGCGGTAGATCTGGCACAGGCCGTACTCGGCGCCGTGCTCGGACAGCCAGTCCGTCGCATCGGACGGGCCGAGGTCGACCGCGTCCCCCGACACGTGAGGAGACGTGTCCGCGGTGGCCACCCAGCGGGCAGCCTCGTCCTCGGACCCGTACCTGGAGACCGCCTCACGAAGAAGCCGCTCCTGGTACGCCGGGGAACGCCAGCCGCTGTTGACGTAGAACGTGACGTCGTCGTCCGCGGCGGCTGTCGCGGCCTGGCGGAGGGCATCGAGGAGATCGGGGTGGAGCCTGGCCACCGCGGGAACCTCGTCATCGAGGACGGTCACGCCGTCGGGGACGACACCGTCGGCCTCGGACGCGGACGGCGGGGAGGACGCGGCGGGAAACCCGGCGGCCGGGGGCTTTTGCTGTGGGGAGACGCATGCAGTGGCGATCGCCGCCGTGACGGCTGTCAGGCCGACGGCGAGGAGTCGGTGTATTCGGCGGGCCTTGCTTCGTGCTGAAGGTGTGAGGCGAGGCATGCCGCCAGTCAAGGCAGCGCGGTGTTGCCGGCCCGTATGCGCATCTCGATACGCCGACGATATGTGCCGATTCGTAGCATCGACAGCAGGTGTGTGCCGATCGTCGAGGGCAGACGCCCCGGGCCGCCCCGTGACGAGATCGCCGCACGCGTCTCGTCTTCCGCGGTGAGGTCTTCCGGGACGGCCGCCTCGTGGCGCTCAGCCGACCGGGCAGGCGTCCGGGCCGGAGTCGGTCAGCGCGGTGAGCTCGCAGTAAGCCGTCCTCGGGTAGTGGTCGCCCATCACCTCGGCGGTGCGGGCAGGTTCGCTGCCGACGGGGACTCGCTGGATCGCCTCCGCGAAGTCCGGGGCGGCCAGCATGTTGCGGAGGATCAGCAGATGCTTGTCGGTCGGTGTCGCCGCGGACAGCGGCAGGAAGGTGACGCCCGGAACGCTCTCGACGGTCGCGCGCTGTTCCTCCGTGCCGACGACGAACGTGTATGTGCCGTCGGCGGCGAGACGGGTGTCGTGGTCGGTGCGGCAGCCGGTGTCCACCGTGCCGTCGGGCAGGGGGTTGGCGACGACCTCGCCGGGTCCCCACCACAGGTTGTTGCACATCGACCAGTACCGCACCTGGGCCTCGGGGTCGGGCCAGGGCCGCGCACGGTCTCCGGTCGTCCCCGCGGGCGCCTTGCCGCGTACGACGAGGACCTGCCCCGGCGGCGGGGCGTCGAAGCCGGTGGCCACGTACGCGTTGTCGGGGTTGGGGTACAGTCCTGAGCCGCCCAGGCGGGAGAAGGCCGGCCGGGGCGGCTCGCTCGCGGTGGCGGGCGGTGCGGGCGCGGGGCCGGTCCCCTCGGCACCTTGCGCCGTGCCCCTCGACGGCGCGGCGACGCCGGTGGTCAGTGCGTCGTCGCAGGCCGCGACGCGTACCCGGTGGCCGTCGCGGAGGAAGGTGACCTTCGGCAGCCGGATCTCGCCGTGCGGCAGGTAGACGCGGTAGATCACCGTCCCCTCGGCGCCCTCGGGCGTTCCGGTGGGAGCGAGCGGCAGGGCGTTGCGTCGGTCGCCGGCCCGGTCGGTGACCGACACGGTGAACTTGCCCCCGGGGCGGCTGTGCTCCCGGTAGGGGTTGTGACTGCCCCGGTCCGGCGCGATCTGGTGGTCGGTAAGGACGGCGGGGGCGCCGTCGGGGCCGGTGAAGCTGTCGCGGGACGCGTCGTAGGAGGCGAACGAGGCATAGCGGGCGTCGGGGTAACGGCCGTCGAGTTCGATGGTGAGGTCCTGCTGCACGGTGTAGTGCAGCAGCCAGTACTGGGAGTTGGTGTCCGGGTAGGCCACATTGGACGACCGGTAACCCAGTGGTCGCCAGGCGCAGTCGGGCACGGCGGGTGCGGCGGACGCGTCGCGTCCCGGACTGCCGGTCTGCGCGGCGGTGGCGGGCGCGGCCGTCGACAGGGCGAGCGCGGCGGCGAGCACGAGGGGCTTCCAGTGCGTCATCGGGCTGTCCATTCAAGGGAGTTGGCGGTCGCGGGCGGAGTCAGCCACGCCCCGGCTGCGGTGAGGAGGTGGCGGACCCCGGCGGCCACGGCGTGGGGTGCGGAGGGTGCGTAGCGCGGGGAGTGGTTCATGACCGTGCCCGGCGGGAGCGCTCCGCGTTCCAGGGCGGCGACGGCCTCGGCGTCGAAGCCCGCGGGGTCGGCGCCGCCGAAGTGGTACATGACCGACGGGCAGCCGGCGGCCGTCGCGAAGCGGCCGAAGTCCTCGCTGGCCGAGAGGGGAGCGGGCAGGACGTGGCCGAGCGTGCCGCCGGCCTCCAGGGCCATGAGGACGCGTTCGGTGGCGTCCGCGTCGTTGACCGTGAGCGGGAAGGAGTCGTACGTCTGGATGTCCGGCGGCGCGGGCGCGTCCTGTGCCTCCGCCTCCGCGCGGACGATGCGCCCGAGGCCGGCGAGCGCCTCCTCGCGGGTCTGCTCGTCGAACGTCCTGAGACTGCAGAGAAGTTCCGCCGTGTGCGGGATGACGTTCGGGACGGTGCCGGCATGCAGGGCACCGACCGTGAGGAGAGGCGACGGAATCAGCGGCGCGAACCGCGCGGACAGCGTCTGCAGCCGCATGACCACAGCCGCCGCCATCACCACCGGATCGACGGCGAGATGGGGTGTGGAGGCGTGGGCGCCCGCTCCGTGCAGGGTGACGCGGACACTGTCGGCCGCGGCCATGACGGTCCCCGGCCTGGTGATCACGAGGCCCGCGGGCAGCGGCCCCACGTGCTGGCCGAGGACCACCTCGGGGCCGGGGAACCGGTCGAGGACACCGTCGTCCAGCATCGCCTGCGCCCCGCGGCCCACCTCCTCGGCGGGCTGGAAGACGGCCACCACGGTCCCCCGCCAGGCTTCGGGCTGCGCTGCCAACTGCCGGCAGGCCCCCAGCAGGGCGGCCACGTGCACGTCGTGACCGCAGGCGTGCATGACGCCCGCCTCGGTGGAGGCGTAGGGGAGGCCGGTCGCCTCGTGTACGGGCAGGGCGTCCATGTCCGCCCTGAGCCACAACACCGGCCCGTCACCGTTGCGCAGCACGGCCACCACGCCCGTGCCCCCGACCTGCCCGGTCACGTCCCAGCCGGCGAGGTGGGACAGCTCGTGCAGGACGGTGGCCGCGGTGCGGTGTTCCTCGAAGGCGAGTTCGGGGTGGGCGTGCAGCTCGCGGTAGACCTCCTCCCAGTGCGGGAGGTGGGCCGCCAGACCGGCGGCCAGGCCGGTGTCAGGCGGAGTGGGGAGCTGTGGACGCATCGCTGTCGTCCTCCTTCGTGTGAATGTCGCCGACGACGGCGCGAAGACGCGCCAGGAAACGGTGGGAGGTCTGGGGCAGGCAGAGCACGGCCGCGATCGCGAGGACGGGCCCGAGGGCCAGCGACCAGAAGGCGAGTCGGTAGGACCACACGTCGACCACGTGGCCGAACAGGGTGGGCACCACGATCCCGGAGAGCTGCCCGCCGAAGAGGATGATGCCCGACGCGGCACCCGCCAGGTCCGGGGGAAGACTGCGCAGGGGCACCGAGAAGCAGGGCATGTAGCACAGGCCGATCACCGCGCTGATGAGCGTGCCCACCACCACGAACCCGCCCAGCGAGGTGGTGAGCGGCAGTACGACCAGCAGCACGGCGGCGGCGGACATGGCCGGGACGACGATGCGACGCGGCCGGCCCTCGAACCGGTCGGACAACCGCCCGCCGATGACGGCGGCGACCGCCGCGCAGAGCGTCGGCCCCAGGGACACGAGCCCGGCGTCGCTGACGCGCAGACCGCGCTCCTCCATCAGGTAGGAGGCGCTCCAGCTGTTGAGGCCCCAGACCACGGTGTCGTACGCGAAGAACATCACCGCGAAACCCCAGATGACCGGGGACCGCAGCAGGGCGGAGGCGCCCTTGCCGCCGCGGTGCAGGACGGGGCCGGTCCGTTCCGCCGGAAGCGGGGCGGGCATCCAGCGGCGGATCGCGACCACGACCACGAGGCCCAGTACGGAGACGGCGACGAACATCACGCGCCAGTCCCAGTGCGCCAGCAGCAGCCCGCCCAGCACGGCGGCCAGCAGACCACCGACCGCGTTGGAACTCTGTACCCAGCCATTGGCCGTGAGCCGCTGCTCGGGGACGCTGCGGCGGCTGAGCGCTTCGAGGGCGGCCGCCGGGAACAGGCCCTGGGCCACACCGAAGAGGCAGCGGAAGGCGAGCAGAGCGGCGAAGGACCAGGCGATCGCCGTGAGCCCGGTGAACAACGACCACAGGGCGAGCGCCACGCACATCACCCGGACCCCGCCGAAGCGGCCGGCGATCAGCCCGCCGGGTATCTGCGTGAGCGCGTACGTGACGAAGAACGCGGAGAGGATCATGCCCCGCTCGCCGTGGGTGAGACCGAAGGTGTCTCCGATCGACGGCAGGGCCAGGTTGATGACCTGTCGGTCTATGTAGTCCACGGCCCAGGCGACGAAGAGCAGGACCGCGGTGGTTCGAGTGGTTCGGTGCACGGGTGTCCTCCCGCTGGGCGAGCCGACGCTTGGCGGAAACCCTGCACCGTCCGCCGTTCAGCGCCTCCGTATCGCAGGAATCCGGCACGCGCGCCCATTCCCTGCCGGAAAACCGCCAACCCCTGCCCGCCGGCCCTGACAGGATGAGACGCGTGCACCCCACCGACACCGCCCTCCCGCCACCCGCCGCGCCCGGGCCCACCGGCCTCGCCCACGACGACGTCACCGAACTCAGCGAGATCGACCTGGCGTTGGTCGAGGCCCTGCAACTGGACCCCCGGGCGCCCTGGTCGCGGATCGCCGCGGTCATCGGCATCGACGCCACCACCGCGGCCCGCCGATGGCGCCGTCTCTCCGACAGCGGCGTGGCCTGGATCACGGCCTATCCCGCGCGGCACGCCTCGGTGGTCGGCTACGTGGACCTCTCCTGCGAGGCGGCGGCGGTGGACTCCCTGACCACCCGACTGCGGTCCTGGGGCCCGGTGTTCAGCCTCGAACGCACCACGGGAGAACACCAGTTGTTCCTGGGTGTCGCCGCCCGTGACCTGCCCTCCCTCGACGACTTCGTGACCCGGCGGCTGGGCGGCCTGGACACGGTCCGTTCGGTGCGGCTGAGTATCTGCACCGCCGTCCACCGGGAGGGCAGCGGATGGCTGGTGCACACGCTCAACGAGCGGCAGCGCGCGGATCTGCGCGGCGGCGAGAGCCATGGCCGTGCGAGGCCGGGCACGGGCCCCTACGAGAGCGATCACCGGCTCCTGATCGCCCTCGGCGCGGACGCGCGTCGTGGCCACGCCGAACTGGCGCGTGAGTGCGGACTGAGCGACACGACGGTACGCCGACGGCTGCGGCGGATGATCACGGGAGGCGAGGTCTACTTCCGGTGCGACCTGACCCAGCGGCTGGCCGGCTGGCCCGTCATCGCGAACTTCCGGATCGCGGCGCCGGGCCCCGGCGTGGAGGCCGTCGCGAAGGCGCTGGCCGGGCTGTCCGAGACCCGGCTGTGCGCGTCCGTCACGGGCCGCGACAACCTGCTGCTGTCGGTGTGGCTGCGTTCCCCCGGCGACTGCGCCGCCCTGGAGGAGCGGATACTGCGCCGCCACCCGGAACTGCGGATCAGCGAACGCGGCATCACCCTCCACACCGCCAAACGCATGGGCCGGCTCCTGGACCGCGACGGGCGGGGCGGCGCGCACGTACCGATCACAGCGGCGGCCTGTCCCGCCTGAGCGGTCGATCCGACAGCGACACCCCCGACCCAGCAGGGCTCTCCGGCGCGAGGCGCTCGGCCAGTTCGTGCGTGTTGCCGGCGGTGGGCAGGCCGGTACCGATGCCGAGGACCATAAGCACGGCCGGTGAGGCACCGGCCTTCGGGGCCGCCGGTCGGTTCACTGCGAGGGCAGTTGGGCCGCGGTGTGGTCCAGCAGCATCTCCAGGGCGGTCGGGTAGGCGCTGTGCGGCATCCGCCGGGTCAGGAGCCGGGCGGTGGCGGCGATATGGGGATGCGACGTCGCCGGCAGCCTTGCGTAGGTGGTGCCCCACATCTCCTCGTCGGCCGTGCGGGTCTCCTCCGCCAGCGCGAGCGCCCCGGCGTCGAGAGCGGCGAAGGCCAGGCTCTGGTCGATGAAGGCGTGGTAGACGCGGACGGCGGTCTCGTCCGGAAGGCCGACGCCGCGCAGGATGCCGAGGATCGCCTCGTCCACCGCGATCTCCCGCGGGCGCCCGGTGACCCGGCTCGCGGTGAGCACGGCGGCCTGCGGATGGGCGAGGTAGGCCGAGTGGATGGCGAGCCCCAGGGCACGCAGATCCGTACGCCAGTGACCGGTCGCCGTCCAGCTCGCCAGGGCCCGGCCCATCAACTCGTCCCCGATGGCCCGGGTCAGGTCGTCCATGCCCGCGAAGTACCGGTACAGGGTGCTCGGGTCCGCGCCCAGCGCGAGGCCCAGGCGCCGGGCGGTCAGTCCGGTGCTGCCGTGCTCCCGCAGCAGCCGCAGCGCCGTGTGCACGATGAGTGTCTCGGTCAGCACCGTCCCCTGCCGGGTCGGCCGCCGCCTGCGCCGCGCCTCTTCCCGTACCACCTGCTTGGCCATCGCACCCTCCCTGCCACCACCGCGACCGGTGGCTCTCGTACCCACGCGTTTGCCAACCCTTATGCCAACGCGGTTGACCTTATCTCTCGCCGTCCCGTTCCATCAGGGCACCCGGGGAGGCGCTCGCCCCCCTCACAAGGAGCACGAAAGGTGTCCGACATGCGTGTACTTCTCGTCGGCGCGGGCGGTGTCGGCACCGCCGTCACCCGGATCGCTGCCCGCAGGAAGTTCCTGACCCACATGGTCGTGGCCGACTACGACCTCACCCGTGCCGAGGCCGCCGTCGCCGCGCTGGGGGAGCAGGGCGACCGGTTCACGGCGCGGCGGCTGGACGCCTCGGACGGTGGGGCCGTGCGCCGGATGCTCGCCGAGCACCGCTGCGACGTCCTGCTCAACGCGACCGACCCGCGCTTCGTGATGCCCCTGTTCGAAGCGGCGCTCGCCGCGGGCACCCACTACCTGGACATGGCGATGTCACTGTCCGCCCCGCACGCCGACCGCCCGCACGAGGAGTGCGGTGTGAAGCTCGGCGACGAGCAGTTCGGCCTGGCGGGCCGCTGGGAGGAGTGCGGGCGGCTGGCCCTGGTCGGCATGGGTGTGGAGCCCGGCCTGTCGGACGTCTTCGCCCGGTACGCCGCCGACGAACTCTTCGACGACATCGAGGAGATCGGTGTCCGTGACGGCGCCAACCTCACCGTGGAGGGCTACGACTTCGCGCCGTCGTTCAGTATCTGGACGACGATCGAGGAGTGCCTCAATCCGCCGGTGGTCTTCGAGAAGGACCGCGGCTGGTTCACCACCGCTCCCTTCAGCGAGCCGGAGACCTTCGACTTCCCCGAGGGCATCGGCCCGGTGGAATGCGTGAACGTCGAGCACGAGGAGGTGCTGCTGATCCCCCGCTGGGTCGACGCGCGCCGAGTGACGTTCAAGTACGGCCTCGGTGAGGACTTCATCACCAAGCTGCGCACCCTGCACGAGCTCGGCCTCGACTCCACCGCCAAGGTGACGGTGCCCGGCGCGAACGGGCCGGTCGCCGTCTCCCCGCGCGACGTGGTGGCCGCCTGCCTGCCCGACCCGGCGACCCTGGGTGACCGGATGACCGGCAAGACCTGCGCCGGCACCTGGGTCAAGGGCACCAGGGACGGGAAGGAGCGCGAGGTGTACCTGTACCACGTGGTCGACAACGAGTGGTCGATGCGTGAGTACGGTTCACAGGCCGTCGTCTGGCAGACCGCGATCAACCCGGTCGTCGCCCTCGAACTCCTCGCCACCGGAGCCTGGGAGGGCAGGGGAGTCCTCGGTCCCGAGGCCTTCCCGGCCCGGCCCTTCCTCGACCTGCTCACCGAGTACGGGTCCCCCTGGGGCCTGCGCGAAGAGGGCTGACGGCCTGGCCGGTCACATCGCCTCCACGGGGGAGGGCAGGGAGGCGGAGGTCGCCAGGGCGGCGTAGCCGAACAGGTGCCGCTCCGCCTCGTCCCGTCGCATGGAGGTCTGCGCGATGACGTGGTAGCCGTAGGCGTCCTCGAGGGCGACCAGGTTCGCGGCCACTTGCCCGGCGGGGCTGCGCAGAGTGAAGGCGCCGCGCTCGGCACCGTCGACGAGGATGCGCCGGTAGAGGGCCACCTGACGCTCGTAGAGCTGTTTGCGGAGCAGGGCGTCGCCGGGCCGGCGCCGGGCCTGGGGCGAGAACTCGTACAGGAGACAGCACAGTTCGTCGTCCGGGCCGGTGGGCAGGCCGGACCTCAGCACGGCGATGAGCCGCCGGCCGGGGTCGTCGTGGGAGTCGGCGTGTTGTTCGCGGTCGGTGCAGAAACGGTCGACGGCTTCGGCGAAGACCAGGTCGAAGAGCTCGTCCAGCTCCCGGAAGTAGTACGTGACCGTACCCGTCGCCACCCCCGCCTGATCGGCGACGTCCCGCACCCTCGTGGCGCCGAGGCCTCACCGGATGCCGACGGCCTGTGCGGCTGCGATGACAAGGCTGTGGTCCACGCCTCCATCATGGCTGCCGCCACCGACAACTCCCGCCTTCCATGACGCATTCCGGGTGGAGAGGGCCGGGCACCCAAGGCCTCGTCGAACCCCCGTCGCGTGCCCGCCTGCACCAGGTCGAGCGGGAGCCGACCAGCGCCTGATGCCGCCGAACACCGCCGTCGCCCACCGGGCCGTCCTCGACGCCGTCGCCGACGGCGAGCTGACCGAGAAGCGCATCGACGCCTCCGTCTACCGCATCCCGAGGCCGGCTGCCCGTCACCGTCCCCCGCGCCGACGGCACAGGCGCTCTGTATCCCTACGGTCACGGCCTCACTCAATGAAGCGGGCTCCGGCTTCCCCGCGGGGGCGCCGGAGCCCGCCTTTCACCGGTGCCACCCGTGGGGTGGTGTCGGCCCGACCGTCAGGGCAGGGTCCACTTCTGGTTGGGCCCGGTGTGGCAGGTCCACAGGTGGACCGGGGTGCCGTCGTTCCAGATGCCGCCGGAGGCGTCGAGGCACTTGTCCGACTGCGGGTTGCGCACCGTGCCGTCGGCCTGGGGCAGCCAGGTCTGTGCGCCGCTGCCGTTGCAGGTCCACAGCTGAACCCTCGTGCCGTCGGCGGTGCCGCCGCCCGACACGTCCAAGCACTTGCCCAGGGCGCGTACGGTTCCGTCGCCGGGCAGCGTCCACTGCTGGGCGCCGGTGCCGTTGCAGGTCCACACCTGGACCTCGGTGCCGTCGGCGGTCTGGGAGTTGTCGACGTCGAGGCACTTGCCGTTGACGCCCTTCACCTCACCCGTTCCGGATGCTCCGCCCGGCAGCTTGTTGAGCGTGTACCAGGCTTCGGTGCTCCACAGCGCTTCGCCGTCGGCCGAGCTGAAGGGACGGGGCGAGCGGACGTGGACCACGCGGTCGGCCTTCAGGCCCGGGACGGCGAGGGTGACGGTCTTGCGGTCGGCGGACAGCGTGGCCGACTGCGCGGTGAGTGTCTCCTCGTCGACCTTGGGGCCGCCGTAGTCGGCCGTCGGCACGTACCGCCACTGCTTGATCCTGTAGCGGTTGGCCAGTTCGTTCGCCGTGTCGGTCGACAGGGGCTGCGTGTACTCCAGCTCGAAGCCGCCGGGTACGGCGCGCATGGCGCCGATGTCGAAGGCGTCGGCGCCGTTGGGGGTCAGCTTCTGCAGGCCGTAGGTGAGCTTGCCCTCCTGGCCCCAGTTGCCGCCCGCGCCCAGACCGCCCGCGTAGAGCGCCCCGTCCGGGCCGACGCTGATCCGGGTTACGCCGGCCTCCAGCCCCTGGGTGAGACGGAAGACCGCCCCCTGGTACTCGCCACCGACCTTCTCCAGGAACCCGCGCTGGATCCCGCCGTAGGTCACGTCGCCGAACAGCATCTGGCCGGCGAAGGGACCGTCCTTCAACTGCAACGGCGTACTCGGCGAGTTGGCGATCTCGTTCTGCGGCAGCCACAGCACCGGCTTGGTCACCGGCTGGGAGTCGAAGGGCCCGTCCGGGTTGGTGTAGTGGTTGAAGAAGCGGTCCTGCTTGATGTGCACGAGCTTGGACGAGGGCAGCCAGCCGCCCTGGTTGTCGGTGACGAAGAGGTCGCCCTCGGGGCCCCAGCCGATGCCGTTCGGGGTGCGCAGTCCGCCGGCGACGTAGGAGACCTCGCCCGTCTCCTTGTTCACCTTGATGGTGGTACCGCGGTTCTCGGCGGGCTGCGGGTCCGTGGTGGCGCCGCCGTAGTTGATGGAGACCGACAGGTTCAGGTAGAAGAACCCGTCCTGGTACAGCAGGCCGAAGGCGAACTCGTGGAAGTTGCCGCCGAACGGCCAGGTCGCCACGCGCCGGTACTGGTCGGTGACCTCGTCGCCGTCGGTGTCGTTCAGCTCGGTCAGCTCGTGCTTCTGCGAGACGTAGAGCTTGCCGTCGACGTGCTTGATGCCCATCGGCTCCTTCAAGCCGGAGGCGACCTTCTTGGCCGTCACCTTGTCCGGCCCGGTGGCGCCGGTGACGTTGCTCAGCAGGTAGACCTCGCCCGCGGTGTTGTTGCTGCCGCCCCAGGTGGCCACGGCCAGACGTCCGTCCGGGAGCCAGTCCATCGCGGAGACCTGCGGTTCGAAACCGTCCGGCCGGAGGTTGGTGAGGGTGTAGTTCGGGTGGACACCGGTGAGCGGCAGGCCGTCTCCCGGTGAGTCCGTACCTCCCTCGCACTCCTTGCGGCCGGGTGCCGTCACGCGTACGACGTCGGCGTCGGTGCTGAGCACCGAGTTCGGCACGACACTGAAGCCCGGGGCGCCCGGCGGTTTCCAGGCCAGGGTGAGCTGCTGACCGCCGTCGCGCTCGAAGTGCTCGATGCGCAGGGAGTGGGAGCCGGCCGTCAGGTCGACCGTCGCGTCCTTGGGCTCCGGTCCGTGCAGGCCGTCGTGGTTGACGACCAGTTGGTCATCGATCCAGAGACGGGAGCCGTCGTCGCTGGTGAGCCGGAAGGTGTAGCTGCCCGCCTGGGCGGCGTCCAGGTTGCCGAGGACGTGGGTGACGAAGTTGCTCTCCAGACCGAAGTCCTCGGCCGAGGACCAGTCGACCACGGGCATCAGCTTGTCGACGTTCGGGGTCTGGCCCGCCTTCAGTGTGCAGATCTCGTTCAACGGGGCTTGCACGTCGAAGACGCGCAGCGTGACGCCCGGTTCCTGCGGGGGGAGGTCCGCGGCGGCCGGGGTGCCCGCGGGAGACGGGGACGACGACAGGCCGACGGCCAGTAAGGAAGCGATGAGCGTTCCGGCCAGGCGTCTGCCGAGCCGGCGGGGGTACAGCCGTGGATACACGTGACCTCCTGACGGTCCCTCGGGCATGAGGAACTCGATCGGGTAAGCGAGAGATCCACCGCTGCCGGGGCGCGCCGTCGTCCCGGATACGGAGGGGCGTACGCGTGGGCCATGGGGCGCTCAGCGTCGCAACGGACACAGTAGGGACTTCTGCCGGGGCCGTCCATGCTTTGTCACGAGTGAGGAAAAAGGTGAGTCGTGCGGAGGTGGTGGGTGTTCCTGGCGAACGGGCCCGGAACACTCACCACCTGCTCTCCCTCACTCCCGAGGGCCGCCGGTTCCGGCGGTCACGCCGACTCAGATGCCGCAGGTGGGAGCCGACCAGTACGGTGACGGGTCGAAGGCCACGTGGGTGTGGTCGTTGTGGCCGGGGTAGCCCGGGCCGAGGATCTCCGAGAAGCCGTGGGTCCTGGACTGCTGGGCGAGCCGGCACAGGCTCGGCGAGCCGACGAGGTCGGCGGCGTCGCCGTACAGGTGACGGCTGGTGGCGGATCCGCCGACCGCGTTGTTGCAGGCGCGGGAGCGGAAGCCGCTGGAGATGTTGATCGGCACGTCACCGAGGGCGTGCCGCATCGCCTCCAGCTTCCACATGGTCTTGAGCGCGTTCGACTTGGCGGTGGCCGCGGAGACCGCGCCGCCGGACCAGTCGGAGTTGCACTTGTTGAGCTCGGCGTAGCTGAAGTGGACGGGCGTGCAGTCCGCGTCCTGGAGGGCGTAGATCTTGCTGAAGGTGGCGGGCCCGGCGACACCGTCCGCGCTGAGTCCGTACGCGGCCTGGAACTTCTTGACGGCGGCGGCGGTCCGTGCGCCGTACTGACCGTCGTAGGAGAGCCGCTCGCCGGAGGTCACCCAGCCGGCGACCCGGATCTGCAGCTGGGTCACGTCGCCGCCGGAGGACCCCTGGGAGAGGGTGCGGTTCCAGGTGTAGCAGGAGTCGGCGTGCGCGGCACCGGCGGTGGCGCCGACCCCGACCACCGCGCCAGCCATGAGCATGACAAGTGAGAGAAGCAGACGTGACATGCGTCTGAACATCCCGGCCTCCCGACCGTTGAGTCGACAACATCCGACGCTCAGCGTGCGGCAACGGGCTACGCGCGTCAATGGCGCCCCAGGTGGCTCCGAGTCTGATCGAGTGGACCAGGGCCGGTCCGGTGCGCGGACCGTCCGGCCCTGACCTCAGCCGCCGGCGGGGGGCGCCGTGGGCGGCAGGTCCGTGCCGGTGGTGGAGATCGACCGGTACAGCCGGTCCAGGTAGGTGCGCAGGCGTTGCGCCATGTCCGTGGAGTCCGGGCTGAGGGCCCACTGGAGCTGGATCCCGTCCATGACGGCCACGAGTTCCCGGGTCACCGCGTCGCAGTCGGTGCGGGGGAGGAGCTCGCCCGTGTCGACAGCGGCCCGGAGGGTCCCGGAGAGCTGCGTGACGACCTTGTCGTAGCGGCGGGTGAAGAAGGCGTGCGCGGGGTGGCCGGGTTCGCAGGACTCGCCGACCAGGGCGTTGAACATCCGAGTGCGGCCGGGGCGGCGGCCGTTGTGGTCGACGAGCTCGATCAGACGCAGGAAGCAGTCCGCCGCGGAGTCGAACTCCGAGGAGAAGAACTGCTCGACGTCGTTCTCCTCGCTCCGCTCGAGAACGGAGACGAGCAGGTCCTCCTTGCTGCGGAAATGGTGCAGCAGGCCGCCTTGCGTGACACCGACGTCCTTCGCGATGCGGGCGAGG
This sequence comes from Streptomyces sp. BB1-1-1, assembly GCF_031597775.1. Lineage (NCBI taxonomy): Bacteria > Bacillati > Actinomycetota > Actinomycetes > Kitasatosporales > Streptomycetaceae > Streptomyces > Streptomyces sp. BB1-1-1. Next base: position 8,362,829 of record NZ_CP134203.1, read on the forward strand.
GACGAGGCGTGGAAGCCCCACTGCGCGAAGTGCTCCACGGCTGCGTCCAGGATGCGCCGTCGGCGCTCGTCACCGACGGCGTAGGGGCCGCGCGCCGTGGCGCCGCCTCCGCGCCGAAGGCTGTTCGTCCGGTCCATGCCGATCACCGTAGTCGAGCGCCGGGGCAACCCACAGAAGTGTGATCCAAGCCACTTTTTGAAAACCCACTACCCGCTCAGATTTCGTGATTGCCTGTGCTCGCCCACACGGGGCGGGAGCCGCCCCGACGCCGCGTCCGCGACACAGTCCGGTGTTCGGCGGCACGAGCCGCCTGCGCCGCCCACGTCCCGCGCTGCCGCCGGCGGCGACCCCCTCTCTGCGTTCCCGCCCGTGAGAGCCGCCACCCAGGAGGCCGGATATGAGCAGTTCCAGACCTGATACGCACGACGCACCCGTGGGAGAGGTCGCGGTGAGCACCGACGAGACGTCGGCGCCGCAGCGCACCTCCACGGCGTTGGGCGGGCTCCTGTCCCTGCTGGCCATCGGTCACACGGCGATGTTCATGGTCTACATGGGCGTCGGCCAGGTGCTGCTGCCCGTGCAGGTGGAGGCGCTGGACCCGGCGGACAAGGTCGCCAACCTGGGACTGGTGTCCGGCGTCGCCGCCGTGTTCGCGACCCTCTTCAACCCGCTGGCCGGACTGCTGTCCGACCGCTCCCGACGGCGCAACCCGTGGATCCTCGGCGGCGGACTCGCAGCACTGGGCGCCCTCGCGCTGCTCGGCGCGGTGCGCGGCATCCTGCTGGTCACCATCGGCTGGTGCCTGGTCCAGGCGATGATGAACGTCTACCAGGCCGCCATCACCGCCGTGGTCCCCGACCGGGTGCCGACGGAGCGCCGCGGCCTCGCCTCCGCCATGGTCGGCATCGGCATGCCGATCGGCTCGATCATCGGCGTCACCGTCGCGACGGTCTTCGTCCCGCACGACGTGCGGACCGGTTACCTCGTCCTCGGCGCGGTCATCGCCGTGGCGGCGGCGCTGTTCACGGCCATGGTCCGGGAAGAGAGGCTGCCCGTGATCGAGACGGTGCCCCTGGGCCGCCAGCTCTCCGCGTTCGGCTCCGCCATGAAGGCGGACGACTTCCGGTGGGCCTTCATCGGCCGGTTCCTGATGATGCTCGGCTACTTCGCCGTCATCCTCTACCAGCTGTACATCCTCCAGGACCACAGCGACCTGCCCGAGGGGCTGTCCCCGGCCGGCGCCGTCGCGATCGTCTCCCCGCTCGGCTCCGTCTGCATGCTGCTGTCCACCGTGGCCGGCGGTGTGCTCTCCGATCGCATCGGCCGCCGCAAGCCGTTCATCGCGATCTCCTGTGTCTTCACCGCGATCGGCATGGTGATCCCGGTCGTCACCCCGACCTGGGCCGGCATGCTCGTCTTCTGTGTCCTGACCGGTCTGTCCTTCGGCTGCTTCATGGCGGTGGACACCGCGCTGGTCACCTTGGTCCTGCCCAGCGCGGACGACGCCGCCCGCGACATGGGCGTCCTGAACGTGGCCAACTCCGGCCCTCAGATCATCGCCCCGTTCATGGCCTCGCTGGTCGTCGCCTCGCTCGGCGGCTACACCGCGCTGTTCGTCACCGGAGCCGCGATCACGATCCTGGGCGCCCTCGCCGTCGTCCCGATCCGCGGCGTCCGCTGACAGCGCGGTCGCCCCCCCGGTCACCCGCCCGCCTCTACCAGGAGGAACCCATGCCCCCCGCCCGACGCAATGACGGCCACCCGTACCAGGACCCCTCCCGCACGGTGGACGAACGGGTCGCCGACCTCCTCGGCCGGATGACCCTGGAGGAGAAGGCCGGTCTGCTCTTCCACACCATGCTGCCGCTGCACCCCGACGGCCGGCCCGTCGAGGCCGGCGACGAGGGGCTCGTCCCCGCGGACACCAGCGGTGCGATCCGCACCAAGCTGATGAGCCACTTCAACCTCTTCGGCACGGCCGGACCCCGACAGCTGGCGGAATGGCACAACGCCGTCCAGGAACTCGCCGCCGGCACCCGCCTCGGCATTCCGGTCACCGTCTCCACCGACCCCCGCCACTCCTTCACGGCCAACATCGGCGCCTCGATGAACGCCGGGGCGTTCTCCGCATGGCCCGAGCCGACCGGCCTGGCCGCCGTCCGCGACCCCGAACTCGTCCACCGCTTCGCCGACATCGCCCGCCGCGAGTACATGGCGGTCGGCCTGCGTGTCGCCCTGCACCCGCAGATCGACCTCGCCACCGAGCCCCGGTGGTCGCGCCAGGCGGGCACCTTCGGCGCCGACGCCACCCTGACGAGCGAGCTGGTCCAGGCGTACGTCCGCGGCTTCCAGGGCCGGGGGGACACGCTCGGTCCGCACAGTGTGGCCACCATGGTCAAGCACTTTCCCGGCGGCGGCCCCCAGAAGGACGGCGAGTACCCCCACTTCGCGCACGGCAAGGAGCAGATCTACCCCGGCGGCATGCGCGAGCACCACCTCCAGCCGTTCGAGGCCGCCATCGCCGCCGGCGCCTCGCAGATCATGCCGTACTACGGGCAGCCCGTCGGCACCGACTGGGAAGAGGTCGGCTTCGGCTTCAACCACGGCGTCGTCACCGGCCTGCTGCGCGAGCGGCTGGGATTCGAGGGCATCGTCTGCACCGACTGGGGCCTGCTCACCGACCAGGAGATCTTCGGCGAGCTGCACCAGGCCCGCGCCTGGGGCATCGAGCACCTCACGGTCGCCGCGCGCGCGGCGAAGGCCATCGACGCGGGCGCCGACCAGTTCGGCGGCGAGGCGTGCCCCGAGGTCGTGGTCGAACTCGTGCGCTCCGGCCGCATCGGCGAGGAGCGCCTCGACGTCTCCGTACGCCGCCTGCTGCGCGAGAAGTTCCTGCTCGGCCTCTTCGACAACCCGTACGTGGACCCGGACCTGGCCGAGGAGATCGTCGGCGACAGCGAGTTCCGCGCCGCCGGCGAGGCCGCCCAGCGCCGCTCGCTGACCGTCCTGGTCAACCGCGACCGGACCCTCCCGGTCACCCCGGAACGCCCGAAGCTGTACGCCGAGGGCGTCGACGCCACCGTCGCGGCCCGCTACGGCGACGTGGTCGGCGACCCGGCCGACGCGGACCTCGCCGTACTGCGGCTGCACACCCCGTACGAGCAGCGGGACAACCGCTTCGAGTCACTGTTCCACTCCGGACGGCTGGACTTCACCGAGGACGAACTGGGGCCGGTCCTGCGGCTGCTGGACACCGTGCCGACCGTCGTGTTCCTCAACCTCGAACGGCCCGCAGTCGTCCCCGAGATCGCCGAACGGGCCGCCGCACTCATCGCCGACTACGGCGCGGACGACGCGGCCCTGCTGGACGTGGCCTTCGGCCGCGCCCGCGCCGAGGGACGGCTGCCGTTCGAGATGCCCCGCTCGATGGCCGCGGTCGAGAGCTCCCGCCCGGACGTGCCGCACGACACCGACGACCCGCTCTTCCCGTACGGAGCCGGCCTGGACCTCTGAACCATCGGTCCGCTCAGTCCACCGGGGGCGGCCGCCGCCTGACCCGACGCCGCCCCCGGTCCCCGTCCCACACGTGAAGGAATCCGCTCATGGTCCTCACCCCTCGCGAACTCCTCGCCGCCACGGCCGTGTCCGGCGCCGTCCTGTCGACCCTCGGCGTGGCCGCCGCCGACACCTCGTCACCCCCTGCGTCACCCTCCGCGTCATCCTCCGCGTCGAAGGAGCACCTCCGCTCCTCCCGGCCGTCGGCCGGTCTGCGCGAGTTGCCTTCCTGGAGTCTTTCGTGAGCCACGACACCACCGCCACGACGTCCGTGATTCTCCGGACGCCGCACGGCCCGGTACGCGGTGCGCGCCACGCCACCGGAGCACGGTTCCTCGGCATCCCCTACGCCCGGCCGCCCGTCGGGGAACTCCGGTTCGCCTCACCCGTGCCGCCCGACCCCTGGACCGACGTCCTCGACGCCACCTCCTACGGACCGACCGCACAGCGCAGGCCGTTCGCCGACGTCACCACCATCCCCGAGCCGACCATCCCCGGCGCCGCCACGCTCAACCTCAACGTCTTCACCCCCGACCCCTCGCCCACCGCCGGCCTGCCGGTCCTCGTATGGATCCACGGAGGAGGCTTCGTCGCAGGCTCGGCCGCGAGCCCGTGGTACGACGGCGGGTCCTTCAACCGCGACGGCATCGTCCTCGTCTCCCTCGGCTACCGGCTCGGCGTCGAGGGCTTCCTCCACCTGCCCGACGCGCCCGACAACCGAGGCGTCCGCGACTGGATCGCGGCCCTGGAGTGGGTCCGAGACACCATCGGCTGCTTCGGCGGCGACCCCGCCAAGGTCACCATCGCCGGCCAGTCGGCGGGCGGCGGCGCCGTCCAGACCCTGCTCGCCACACCCACCGCCCGCGGCCTGTTCCGGGCGGCGATCTCCGCGTCCGGCGCCGTCATGGAGCCCCAGGACCGGCACACGGCCGAGGCCGTCACCGCACGGTTCACCCGGCGGACCGGCGTCCCCGCCACCGCTGCCGCGCTCCAGCGCATGACCGACGCCGACCTTCTCGTCCACCAGGACGCGCTCACCGCTCCCGCCCCCGGCAGTCGGCGGCTGCCCACGCTCGCCCTCGCCCCCTTCGCCGACGGCGAGCTGATCCCCGAGGCGGTGCCCGACGCCCTCACCGCCGGTGACGCGGGCGCAGACGTCCCGCTGATGGCCGGCTTCACCGCGCACGAGTTCAACGGCATGCCGCAACCCGGTCTCACCGACGCCGACCTGCACGGCATGCTCGCCGACCTCGGCCTCGACGACCAGCGGACCCGGCTCTTCCTCGACACGTACGCCGACCACGCGAGTGAGCCGGGCGCCCTGTGCGGCCATGCCCTCACCGACAGGATGTTCCGCGCACCGGCGCTGGCCATCGCTGAAGCCCGAGCGCGCCGCCAACGCCCCACCTGGCTCTACCAGTTCCTCTGGTCAGCCACCGCCCAGGGTCTGGCGTACCACTGCGCGGACCTGCCGTACGCCTTCGACCTCCTCGAAGCCGAGGGTGTCACCGCCGCCCTCGGCGACAGCCCGCCGCAACACCTGGCCGACACCATGCACGCGGCCTGGGTCGCGTTCGTCCGAGACCTGGACCCGGGACCGTCATGGCCGCGCTACAGCTGTGCGGATCGCGCGACCATGCTCTGGAACGATCCACCGCGCGTCCGGCACGATCCGCTGCGCGCCGTGAGGAAGATCTGGGCGCCGCCCCAGCCGTCGCGGTGATCCGAGACAGACCGTGCCGCCCGAGGGCTTCCTCCCTTCGCACCTACCTGGAGTTGACGCTAGCAGGACGCCGACCCCGCACTCATCGCGGAGGCCGTCCGTGCCGCGGCCGATGCCGACGTCGCCGTCCTGTTCCTCGGGCTCCCCCCGTCGTACGAGTCCGAGGGCTACGACCGCACCCGCATGGACCTGCCCGCGCAGCAGGTCGAGCTGCTGCACGCGGTGGCCGACGCCAACCCCGTCCGCTACGAGCACACCCCGGCCGTCGGCGCCTTCCCCGGCGCGTTCGGACAGGTCCGCTACGGCGAGGGCCTGCTCATCGGCTACCGCTGGTACGACACCCGGCAGCTGCCGGTGGCCTACCCCTTCGGGCACGGTCTGTCGTACACGGCCTTCGCCTACAGCGACCTGACCGCCACCGTCCGAGCCGACGGCGACGACCCGCGGGTCGAGGTCACCCTGACGGTGACCAACACCGGTGAGAGGGCCGGCACGGAGACCGTCCAGCTGTATGTCACCGACCGCGAGTCGACCGTCCACCACCCGGCGCGGGAGTTGCGGGCCTTCGCGCGCGTCCGGCTGGAACCGGGGCACAGCGCCCCGGTCACCCTCACGCTGGGCCGCCGGGCCTTCGCGTTCTGGCACGAGGCCATGGGGCGCTGGACGGTCGAGGGCGGCGAGTTCGCCCTACGTGTCGGCGCGTCCTCCCGCGACATCCGCCTGGAGACGACCGTCGAGCTCACGGGGGAGACCTTCGCCGTTCCGCTGCACGCCGACTCCACGGCGGAACAGTGGCTCGCCCATCCGGCGGCCGGCCCCTGGCTGCGCGAACTGCTCGGCACCGAAGGGTTCGGGGCGATCCTGTCCGATCCGCACAGCGGACCCATGATCCGCGCCATCCCCCTCGCGCGCCTGGCCCGCTTCCCCGGCTTCCCCCTCGACGGCGACCAGGTCACCGGGGCGGTCGCGAAGTACGCGGCGGTCTGAGCTCGTCATCCGGTCCTGACCATGACTTTCTGGGTGGCGCCCGCCTCGCCGGTGAGATCGCCGAAGGTGAGGGTCAGGTCGCGGCCGGATACGGCCCGCTCGACCGTGCCGGGCCGCGAGAGGACCGCGGTGACCCGGTGCCGCCACGTCACGGTGAGCGTCGTGAGGGTACGGGTCGGGTCGGAGACGCAGACGGCCGCGGTCCCGTCGCGCCGGCGCCGGATCAGTACCGAGCAGGGGGCGTCGGCGGTGAGGTCGCCGACCTTCCCGGCGGTCCAGAAGTTGACGGCGGTGAAGCCGAGGGAGGGTACGTGGACGCCCTGGGCCTGTGGTGTGTTGGCGAGCGTTCTGAGCAGACCCTGTGCGCTCGCGGCAGTGGCGGCGGTGCGGGCGGCGCCGGCGCCGGGCAACACGACGTAGGCGTAGGCGCCGTCGACCGGATCGGTGCCGTGGTCGACGTACAGGGTGAGATAGCGGTCGGTGAAGGGGGTGGTGGAGGAGCCGGTCCTGATGTCGCTCCATCGGCCGGTGCGCTCCTCGCGCAGTGCCGTGACGCGGCCGCCCGCCGGGAAGACGTAGCCACCGTGGCCGGCGATGTGCGCCCAGCTCGGGTCGGTCAGCGTCTCGGTCCAGCCGGGCGAGGCGGGCTTGCGGTGGCCGTCCACGGTGAGGGCGTTGGTGCCGGTGGGGCCGAGGCGGCGGTTGTCGATCACGGTGTCGACCGCCTCGCCGTCCGAAGCGGTGATGCCGGCGCCCAGACAGACGATCCCCTCGTCCAGGAAGAACCAGGACTTGCGCGCTTCCAGTGTCGAGGCCAGGCCCTTCAGATGCTGGCCCACCGCGGCGTACGTGCCGTCGGTCGTGCCGCCGACCCACTTCACCGCGGGGCGTTCGGCGCCCCACTGGCCGCCCTGGCCGTCGGCGAGCCTCTTCTGGGAGGCGGTGATGCCGGGCAGTCGGTTGGGGTCCACGGTGGCCCAGAAGGTCTGTGAGTACTGCTCGTTGGCGTAGTCGTCCCCCCACCAGCAGAGCCAGCCGGCGCCGGTGTGGTAGCCGCGGAGGTTCTCCCCGTTGCCCCACTCGTAGTGCGCGATGCGATCGGACGCCATGGACAGACAGGCCACCCACCCGCGGCGGCGGTGCACCGCCCGGTCCTGGGAGGGGAAGAGGCGGTGTTCGACCGGCTCGGGCAGGGGCTTGACCGCGGTGTCGTGCACGACGCTGTGGAGCTGGGCGAGTTTGTGGACACTGAGCATCGGGTTGGTGTGCGGAGGGCTGAAGCGGGCCCGCTGGATCCATCCCTTCGCCAGGGCACGCCAGCGCGCGTTCTGCTCGGTGCTCGCGGCCTCGCCCAGGGCCACGATGGAGGCGATGATCGAGTGGCCGCGCAGGTGGTCGTCGTTGGCGCCCTTCGGATCACCTGGCGGCAGGCCCCGCGAGATGGCGCGACCGGAGACGGCGTCCATGCACAGACCGTTGTGGAGGAAGGGTGCCCAGGCCCGTTCGACGGCGTCGAAGTAGTTCTGCCGGGCGGGGTCGGTGACCTCCCAGGGGGAGCCGGCGAGCAGCGCGAGGAGCAGGCTGAGGCCGGTGAACAGGTCCGCGCCGTACGACCCGGCGTAGGGCACCCACGTGTGCTGGACGAAGGAGCCGTCACGGTAGAGGCCGTCCCCGGAGGTCACGTAGGGGAAGACGGGGGAGAGGGCCCCGGCCGCGACGGCGAGCCGGTCGGCGTCCTCGCCGACCAGGCCGCTGAGCGCGATCGTCCGGCACAGGTCGACGCGGTTGGCGCCGGTGGAGGTGCCCGTGTAGGACGCCACCGCGCTGTCCGGCACGAAGCTGCGGACGGCTTCCGTGATCGTGACGATCAGCTCGGCGTCCAGGTGGTCGTAGAGGATGATCGCCGCGTCCAGCAGCGCCTGGGGGCCGCCGATCTGCCAGTTGTACCAGTTGCCGTAGCGGGCCCGGCCCGCGTGGTAGACGTCGCCGACCGTATGCCGGATGCCGGTCACGACGTCCTGCGCGAAGGCGTCGTCGCCGGTCAGACCGGTGCCGGGCTGGGCGTAGGCCTCCGCCATGGAACGCAGCCGCTGGAAGGTGAGCTGGATCTGTGCGGAGTAGGCGTACGACTCGGTGTCCGTGTCGGGCTCCGGGTCCAGCCACACCATGTCCGGCCACAGGGAGCCCGGCGCGGGCCGCATCGTGCTCCTCCAGCCGGCGGCGCTCCTGCCCAACTGCGCGAGTTTGGAGGCGAAGGGCTCCGCGGTCGGGCTGAAGCCGGAGCCGAGTACCAGCCCGCGCCAGGTGGCTCTGAGGTTCTCGAACTCGGCGGGCGCGGCGTGGGCGGGACTGGTCGGGATCGTCGCCGAGGCGGTTCCGGCAAGACTCAGCGCGGCGGCGGCACCGCCCGTCGCCTTGACGAAGCCGCGGCGGGACCAGGGTGTCGGCATGATGTCTCCAAGGCTGGAGGGAGGGGAGGGGAGGGGAGGGGAGGGGAGGGGAGGGGAGAGGGGCCTCGCCCCGAGGGGTGGATGGGTTTCTAGCACGATGTGTGCGAGATGCTCAATACGTAAGCTTCGTAAGATTCGATCAGTAGAGTACGGTGGAACGCGCAGCAATCGGGGGTTCACCGGGAGGACGACGGATGCGGTCTCATGTCAATCAGCGCCATGAACGGGTGCTGGAGATCGTGCGCAGACGGGGCAGTCTCCGGGTCACGGAGCTGGCGGGGGAACTGGGGGTTTCCGCGGTCACCGTGCGGCGCGATGTCGAGGCGCTGGCCGAGCAGGGCCGGCTGACCAGACTGCACGGCTCGGTCTCGTGGCCCGAGCGGCCGCGGCCGGTCGGGCACGGCCCGGAACCGACGGCCTCCGGGACGGAATCGCCCGCACCGCCGGCATCCGCCGCGGTCGTCCTGGGCATGGTCGTGCCCAGCATGGAGCACTACTTCGCGGAGTTGGTCAAGGGCGCCCAGGACGCCGTGGCGGCGCGCGGCGGCCGACTGGTGCTCGGGATCGCGCACTGGCGGTCCGAGGAGGACACCGCGCAGATCGGGCGGATGCTCGACGGTGGCGTCGACGGCCTGCTGCTCCAGCCCAGTTGGGAACGCGGGGTGCCCAGTACGGCGCAGGAGGAACAGCTGCTGGCGCTGCGGGTCCCGGCCGTCCTGGTGGACCGGCGCGTCCCTCTCGGGGGCCGGCTGGCCGGTCTGGACAGTGTGCGTTCCGACCATGTGCTCGGTGGCGCCGCCGCCGTCCACCATCTCGCCGGGCTGGGGCACGACAGGATAGCCCTGCTCGCCCAGGACAACCCGACGTCACCGCAGGTCCGCGAGGGGTACGAGGCCGCCGTCGCGGCCCGTGGCCTGTCGGCGCCGCCGATCGTGTCGGTCGATCCGGAGGACCCGGCCGCCCTGGAGGCCGCGGCTCGGCTGCTGTACGAATCGGTGGCGGACGACGGGATCACCGCGGCGATCGTCCACAACGACCAGACCGCCATCGGCGTCGTGCAACGGCTGCGCGAATGGGGTCTCTCCCTCCCGGCCGACGTGTCGCTCGTGGCGTACGAGGACGAGATGGCGGCGCTGGCCGATGTGCCGCTGACCGCCGTGGCCCCGCCCCGGTCGGCCGTGGGAGAGGCGGCCGTCGAGATGATGTTCGCCCGGCTCGGTGCCGGCCCGGGTGCCTCGGCGCCGAGCCGGCACGTCTCGCTGGTACCCCGGCTCACGGTGCGGGCGTCCTGCGCGCCGCCGCGCTGAGCCTCCGTCCGGTCGTCGAAGAGCGGAGCAGCCGGGTCAGGAGCAGCCGGATCCTTGGATGATTGTTTTGATCGAGTTGGTCGTTCGGTCTTGACGGGCGATCGTTCTGCGCAAATGATGACCGCAATCGCCTCCGGCCGCTGAGGCGCCTTGCTCATCGAGGAGCCAGTGCTCATGAAGCCCGCCCACCGCATACCCCGTCTCGCCCTCACGGCCTCCCTGGGCTGTCTGGCCCTCCTCGCCACTGCCTGCGGCGGCGGGGGCGGCGGCACGTCCGGGGCGTCGGACGGTGAACCGGTCACCCTCACCATGTGGTCCTGGATGGTCGGCACCGAGGAGGTCGTCGACAAGTTCAACGCCACGCACAAGGACATCAAGGTCGAGTACACCGAGATCACCGCCGGGACCGACGGCTACTCCAAGATCGACAGCGCGATCAAGGCCGGCAGCGCACCCGACGTAGTCGGCATGGAGTACGCGATGCTCCCCGAGTTCGCCAGCCAGGGAAACCTCGAGGACCTGACCGAACGCTCCGGCAAGCTGGTCAAGTCGTTCCCCGAGAGCCTGCAGTCGCTGGTCACTCCGGGCGGCCGTACCTGGGGCGTCCCCTTCGACGTCACCCCGCAGCTCCTCTACTACCGGACCGACCTGTTCGAGAAGGCCGGCGTAGAAGTGCCGAGCACCTGGGCCGAGTTCGAGAAGGCGGCAGAGAAGATCAAGGCCGCCGACAAGGGGACCCGCATCCTGAACGCCCCCAAGGGCGGCGACATTCCCTTCATCAACGGACTGGCCTGGCAGGCGGGTTCCCAGGGCTTCGGCGTCGCGGGCGACGCCTGGACCGTGAACATCGATGACAAGCCCGCCCAGAAGGTCGCCGGGTTCTGGGACGGCCTGGTGGGCGACGGCCTGGTGCTCAACCACCCCGCGTGGAGTGAGGAGGAGAGCACCGCCAAGAAGAAGAACCAGGTCGCCGCCTTCATCGGCGCCCCCTGGAGCGGAGCCGGTCTGATATCCCAGACACCGGAACAGAAGGGCAAGTGGGCCGTGGCGCCGCTGCCCACGTGGGACGGCACACCGGCGACCGGAACCTGGGGCGGCACCTCCTTCGCCGTACCCAAGGGCAGCGAACACACGGAAGCCGCGACGGAGTTCATCGAGTGGCTCACCACCGATCCGGCGGCCATGAAGGCCCGGCTCGCCGACGCCGAGGCACCGAGCAGCGTCCTGCCCGCCGACCCCGGCCTGCAGAAGGTGGCGGCGACCGAGTTCGCCCGAGCCGCCGACGGCTACTTCGCCAACGACCTCTACCAGGTCGCCGCCGACCAGGTGGACACCGTCGTCACCGGTTGGACCTGGGGCCCGGTGCAGGGCTCGGTGAACGAGGCGTTCGAGAGCGCCGTGGCCAAGGGCGGCTGGTCGGCCGGCTTCGAGGCGGCCCAGCGGGCCGCGCTGAAGGCGCTCGACGACCGCGGACTGAAGACCGCCGGCTGAGCCCGCGCCCGGCGGCCGCCGAAGAGCGCCGGCTGAGCCGCGCCCGGCGGCCGCCGAATACCGCCGGTCCCCGGCCCGTCCGGCCGCCTCACCGCCCCGACCCGACACTGTTCCGGCCCCGCCGTGCCCGGCGCCCCGGTCAGGAGACTCCATGACAGTCCCGGCTCCATCCCCTGCCCGCCCCGCTGCCGGGCGCGCCCAACGCCGTGCCGCCGCGGCCTACCTCGTGCCCTTCTTCGTCCTCTTCACGCTCGTCATGGTCGCCCCCATCGGGTACGCGGTCTGGACGAGCCTGTTCGCGGAACGGTCCTCCGGCCTCGGCTTCGGAGGTACCGAGAGCGTCTTCGTCGGCCTCGGCAACTACGCCGACGCACTGGGCGACGCGGCCCTGCGCGCCTCCTTCGTCCACGTCATCGGCTACGTCGCGGTCTACATCCCGCTGATGACGTGCGCGGCGCTGCTCCTCGCCCTGCTGCTGGACTCGACCGTCGCACGGGCCAGGCGGCTGTTCCAGCTCGCCCTCTTCCTGCCCTACACGGTGCCCACCGTGATCGCCGCCATCATCTGGGTCTACCTGTACTCCCCGAGTCTCAGCCCGGTGATGGACTGGTTCGACTCGGTGGGCCTCAGCGTCGACTTCTTCTCCGCGCCCCTCGCCATCCCCTCGGTCGTCAACATCGTGACCTGGCACTACGTCGGATACAACATGGTGATCCTCTACGCCGCGCTTCAGGCGATCCCCCGGGAGACGCTCGAAGCGGCCACGATGGACGGCGCCGGGGCCATCCGCACCGCGCTCCAGATCAAGGTCCCCCACATCCGGTCCGCCCTGGTCCTCAGCCTCCTGTTCACCTGCGTCGGCGCCATCCAGCTCTTCAACGAGCCCTACATGCTCACCACACAGTCGGAGGCCATCAACCGCGACTGGTCACCGGTGATGTTCGTCCACAAGGCGGCCTTCGTCGACCACCAGCCCGGCCTCGCCTCCGCGGCGGCGATCCTGATCGCGTTGACGGCCGGCGCCCTCTCCTACGCAGTCACCAAGCTCGGCAACCGCTGGAAGGCAGCATGACCACCCACACCGTCACCGGGTCTCCCACCCCCCGCACCGGCGGAAAGGGGAGCGGCCCGAAGACCCGGAGGCGGCCACCCGGCCCCCGCCCAGGAGCCCGGAAGCGTGTCCGTCCGAGTGGCTCGTGGACCTCGAAAGCCGTCGTCAACGGCATCCTCGCCCTCTTCGCCTGCTACACCCTGATGCCCCTGACCTGGCTCTTCGTCGCCAGCACGAAGTCCCACGGCGATCTCGTCGGCACCGGCGGATTCACCTTCGCCGACTTCAACCTCTTCACCAACCTCGGTGATCTGTTCTCCTACGGCGACGGTATCTACGGACGCTGGCTGCTCAACAGCGTCCTGTACTTCGGTTTGGGCTGCCTGGCCTCCACCTTCGTCAGCACAGCCGTCGGTTACGCCTTCGACAAGTACGACTTCCGGCACAAGGAGAAGCTGTTCGGCCTGGTGCTGCTGGGCGTCCTCGTCCCGAGTGCCGTCCTCGTGCTGCCGCAGTACCTGCTGGCCGGCAAGGCGGGCCTCGACAACACCTACTGGGCCGTCCTGGTTCCCCTGCTGGTCAACCCCTTCGGCGTCTACCTCGCCCGGGTGTTCTCCGAGGGGTACATCCCCGACGAGGTGATCGAGGCCGCCCGCATGGACGGCGCGGGGGAGTGGCGCGTGTTCCGCTCGGTCGGCCTGCCGATGATCGCCCCGGGCTTCGTCACCCTGTTCCTCTTCACCTTCACATCGAGCTGGAACAACTTCGTCCTGCCGCTCTACATGCTGAGCGACGACAAGCTCTACCCGGTCACCCTCGGCCTGGCGATCTGGAGCAAGTCCTCCCAGCAGAACCCGGAGTTCTACATGCTGACGATCGTGGGGGCACTGATCTCGGTCCTTCCCCTGATCATCGCCTTCGTCTGCCTCCAGCGCTTCTGGCGCTCCGGTCTCACCGCGGGCGCGGTGAAGTGACGATGACCGAAAGGCACACCACGGCGCCGGCCGCGACCGAACTGCCCCGACTCACACCCGGCCCCCGCCCGCGGCGCCCGCACACCGTCCTCGCGATGTCCCTGGAGACTCGCGACGCCCTGCGCGAGGAGGGCGCCATCGACCTGCTCAGCGAGACGGCCGACCTCGACCCCGACCTGTTGGTCACCGACTTCGCGGACCCGTCCGCCGCCGAGGCCCTCACCAACGCGGAGGTCCTGCTCACCCACTGGGGCTGCCCACCGCTGACGGAGCGGGCCCTCGCGGCGATGCCCCGGCTGCGAGCAGTCGTCCACGCCGCCGGGTCCGTCAAGCACCATGTGACCGACGCCGTGTGGGCCCGCGGCATCACCGTCTCCAGCGCGGCAGCCGCCAACGCGCTGCCGGTCGCGGAGTACACGGTGGCCACGATCCTGCTCACAGGCAAGCGCATCCTGGAGAGCGCGTGCGCCTACCGTGAACAGCGCGCCGCCTACCCACTGCTGCCCTACTTCGCCGGCCACGGCAACTACCGGCGCGTCGTCGGCATCGTCGGCGCCTCTCGTACCGGTCGCCGCGTGATCGAACTGCTGCGTCCGTTCGACTTCACCGTCCTGGTCCACGATCCGTATCTGGACGACACCGGCGCCGCCCTTCTCGGGGCGCGGTCCGTCGGCCTCGACGAACTGACCCGGCGCAGTCATGTCGTCTCCATCCACGCTCCGCAACTGCCCGAGACACACCACATGTTCGACGCCAGGCGGCTGGGCCTGCTGCCCGACGGCGCCACACTGATCAATACCGCACGCGGCTCCCTGGTCGACACGGAAGCACTCATCACCCACCTGACGTCCGGCCGCATCCACGCGGTTCTCGACGTCACCGACCCCGAGGTGCTCCCGGCCGAGTCGCCGCTGTACCGGCTGCCCAACGTGCTCCTGACCCCGCACATCGCGGGGTCCCTGGGCAGCGAGCTCGGCCGCATGGCCGACTACGCCGCCGCCGAGATCTCCCGCTACGCCCGGGGCCTGCCCTTCGCCCACAGTGTGGGACCCCAGGACCTGGCCCGGACGGCGTGAGGCGGCTGTTCCTTTGCACTTTCGCTCCTGTGCAAACATGTGGCATTGCAGGGACGCACGCAGGGCCGCCGCGCACGCTTGTGCGGCCTTGAAGCGAGAAGGCGCAAAGGAGAACCACGTGACGAGTCCGGCAGACGCCCACTCCGGCGGCGGGGCGGCCGCGCAGCAGAAGAAGCTGAAGCTGCTCGCAGTGACCGCCTGCCCCACCGGCATCGCGCATACCTACATGGCGGCGGAGAAGCTGCAGCAGGCGGCGGACGCCCTCGGCATCGAGATGAAGGTGGAGACGCAAGGCTCCATCGGGGCCGAGAACGTCCTTACTGACAACGATGTCAGAGGTGCCGACGGCGTCATCATCGCCGCGGACAAGGACGTCGACCGCGGCCGGTTCGAAGGCAAGCGGGTCCTGTCGGTCGGGGTGTCCGAGGGCATCAGTCACCCCGAGCAGCTCATCGAGCAGGTGCGAAGCGCGCCCGTGCATGGCGGCGGGGACGGCGGCGGCGCCACCCCCGCCGCGGCCTCGTCCGGTAGCGGCAAGGAGCGCAGCGCGGCATACAAGGCGCTGATGAACGGCGTGAGCTTCGTGATCCCGTTCGTCGTGGTCGGCGGGCTGCTCATCGCGGTGGCGCTGGCGATCGGCGGGCATACGACGCCGGACGGTATCGAGATCCCGAAGGACTCCTTCTGGTACGACATCAACGCCCTGGGCGGCCTGGGCTTCAAGCTGATGCTGCCGATCTTCTCCGGTTACATCGCCTTCGCCCTGGGCGACCGGCCCGCGCTCGTTCCGGGCATGATCGGAGGCTTCCTCGCCTACGACGGCGTCGGCATCTACGGCGCTGACGCCAACGCCGGCTTCCTGGGCGCGATCGCCACCGGTTTCCTCGCGGGCTATGTCGTGCTGTGGATACGTAAGATCAAGGTGCCGAAGTTCGTACAGCCGATCATGCCGATCATCGTGGTTCCCATCGTGTCCACCTTGATCGTCGGCCTGTTCTTCATCTACGTCATCGGCACACCGATCTCCTGGGTGTTCACACACCTCACCAGCTGGCTGAACGGGATGACCGGGTCGAGCGCGATCGTGCTCGGCGCCGTCATCGGTCTGATGATCGCTTTCGACATGGGCGGCCCGGTCAACAAGACGGCGTTCCTGGTGGGCACCGGTCTGATCGGCACCAACAACGCGGTCATGGGCATGGCCGCGGCGGCGATCCCGGTGATGCCCCTGGGACAGGGTCTGGCGACGCTGCTGCGCCGAAAGCTCTACACGCAGCAGGAACGAGACACCGGCATCGCGGCGCTGTTCATGGGCTTCTTCGGAATCTCGGAGGGCGCCATCCCCTTCGCGGCGGCGCGACCGGCGCAGGTCATCCCGGCGAACATGCTGGGTGGAGCGGTCGCCGGCGCCATCGCGGGCCTCGCGGGGGTCGAGGACTCGGTACCGCACGGCGGGCCGATCGTCGCCGTGTTCACGGCGATCGACGGTGTGGCCATGTTCTTCGTGGCGATCGTCGCGGGTGTGCTTGTCACTGCCCTGGCCACGAACGCGCTCCTGGAGCTGAAGGCGAGCCGTCAGTCCGCCAAGCAGGAGAAGCAGGCCGGACCGGTGTCCGTGCCGCACCCCGCCACGGCACCCGAGCCCGGAGCCGCCACCGTCGGAGCCAGTGCGGCCGCAAAGGGCTCCGTATCCGCCACTCAGGTCACCGCGTCCGCCCCGGCGTCGACTGCCGCAACGGCCGAACCCGAACCCCAACCCGAACCCGAAGTACTCTCCGGGTACCTCACCGAGCAGACGGTGAAGCGGCAGCTGGACGCGCACGACAAGGAGGCCGCCATCCGTGAGATGGCAAGCCTGCTCGCCGCCACCGGCAAGGTCGCCGACGTCGAGGAGCTCGTGCGGACCGCGCTGCGGCGCGAGGAGCAGGGCACGACCGGGCTCGGCGAGGAGATCGCCATTCCGCATGCCAAGACGGATGCTGTCACCGCACCGGTCGTCGGTTTCGCACGGTCCGCGGAGGGGATCGAGTGGGGCTCGCTCGACGGGACGGAAGCAAAGCTCGTCTTCATGATCTCTGTGCCGGAGGCTGCCGCCGGTGACGAACATCTTCGGATTCTCGCGCTGCTGTCGCGGAAGTTGATGGACCCCGACTTCAGAGCACGGCTGCAGACGGCTGAGGACGAGGCCGCGATTCTGCGCGTGCTGGCCGAGGTTCAGTAGCGCTTCGACCGCGCCATGCGCTGGACGTAGCCCCGTACGAGCGGGCGGGCCCGGCATCGCCGGGCCCGCCCTCGCATGTATGGCTGCCGTGACCGTCACTGGTGGGCGGACCGCTCGGTCCGCGTCTGCTTGGAGCTGTCCGCGAGCTTGAGCCAGACGACGCCACCGATGATCACGGTGAGCCAGAGGGCCTTGACCGGGGTGAGGGTCTCATCGAAGAAGACCGGGCCGAGCAGTGCCGCTCCGACGGCGCCGATGCCGGCCCAGACGGCGTAGCCGATGCCTACGTCGATGGTGCGCAGGGCCAGGCTCAGGGAGAACAGCGTCAGCAGGAAGAAGGCCACCGCGATCAGGGACCAGGAGAGCACGGTGAAGCCCTGGCTGCCTCCTACGGCCAAGGCGTAGGCGATCTCGAAGGCGCCCGCGAGGAGGAGGACCAGCCATGCGCGGGCTCGGTCGCTGCGGGCGGTGACGTTCTCGGTGGTGGCGGTGGTGGGGGTGGTGTTGTCGGCGGTGGGGGCAGTGGCGCTGGACATGTGAGTTCTCTCCTCGGGGACGGTCTCGGCGGGGCGGGGCGGGGCGGGGTTGGTTGGTTTCCGGTGTGGTCAGGCTGCTCCGCTGAGCTGGAGGCCGACGACTCCGACGATGACGGCGGCGATGCCCACGAACTTGCGCCAGTCCAGACGCTGGCCGAAGAGGAGGGCGCCGAGCACGACGATTCCGACGCCGGAGACGGCGGTCCAGATCGCGTAGCCGACGCCGACCTCGAAGGTCAGCAGTGCCTGGCTGAGGAGGTAGGTGGCGATGCCACCGCTGACCAGGGTGGCGGCGGTCCAGCCGGGCCGGGTGAAGCCCTGGGCCTTGCCGGCGGTGAGGGCGACGGCGATCTCGAAGACGACGGCGATGGCGAGGTAGAGCCAGTGCATGACGGTGTCCTTACGTGGTGGTGGGTGACGAGTGGGTGGTGAAGCCGTCGCGGTGCAGGTCGAGGTAGCGGGCGAAGGGGGCCAGGCCCCGCTCCACCGGGAGGGGCCGGGCCGTCGCCGCCAGCGGCAGCCGGTCGGTCGCGTCGACGGCGTAGCCGGCCCGGTAGTCGAAGCCCCACGCGGCGGCGGTGTCGCGATCGACGGCGAAGCGGACCGCGGCGATGCCGTGGGCGGCGGCGACGCGGTAGCACAGTGCACACGGCTCTCCCGTCGCCAGCAGGGTGGCTCCCTGCAGAGCAGCCCGGCCGCGGGCCCGGACGGCCTTGCGCAGGGCGACGATCTCCGCGTGGGCGGTGGGGTCGCCGGTCTCGTCGACGAGGTTCACGCCGGGGTCGGAGACCCACCCGTCGTCGGCGACGAGCAGTCCGACGAAGGGAACCCCGCCGGACTCGACCCGGCGGACGCAGGTCTCCACGGCGTCGGCCATCAGAGCCGTGAGCCGGGACGTGTCCGCGCTCATGCGGCGGCCGCTTCGTGCAGGGCCCGGCGGATCACGCCTTCGGTGGCGACGCCTTCGATGCGCCGGGTGCCGATGATGATGGTGGGCACGACGGTGATGTTCATCCGCGCCGACTCGGCCAGTGCCTGCCGGTGCCGCTCGGCGTACTCCTGCTCGTCGAGGGCCGCCGCGTAGGCGGCCGGGTCGAGCCCGGCCTCCTCGGCCAGCCGGACCAGGACCGCGCGGTCGCCGACGTCGAGGTCCTCGCGGAAGAACGCCGTCATCACGCGACGGTGGTAGGCGTGGGCCCGCCCCTGCTCCGCGGCGTACTGGGCGCCCCGGAAGGCCAGCTCGGTGTAGGGCTGCGGCGAGATGGCCGGCAACCGCATCGGCACCTGATGGTGACGTGCCATCGGGTACACGGCACGCTCCCAGATGTCGGGCAGGTACGGGTCCTCCGGCCGCAGGGTGGGCGTCGGCCGGGAACGCAGCTCGTGAGCGTGGTGGACGACTTCGACATCGGGCCGATCGGTGATCGCGCGCTCAATCAGCTCGTCGGCCATCAGGCAGAACGGGCAGACGTAGTCCGACCACACATGGATCTGAGCAGTCACGGCGACCTCCGGTTCCCCGAGGCACCCCCTGTGGGTGCGACACCCAGATCGTGTAACTTCACGCCGGTGTCAACTTCAAGGAACGGGAGTTGGCGAACGGTTCAGGAGGTCTCATGCGCATCGGCGAGCTGGCGGCTGCCAGCGGCGTCAGCACCCGGTCCCTGCGGTACTACGAGGCACACGGGCTCATCCGCTCCGAGCGCACCCCTGGCGGCTGGCGCGACTTCGACAGCTCCATGGTGGAGCGGGTCGTCATGATCCAGCACCTGTTCGCCGCCGGCCTGGGCAGCACCACCATCGACGAAGTGCTTCCCTGCATGGAGGCCCCGCTCGAAGAGCGCAACGGTCTCATGGAGCAGTTGTTCGCCCAGGAGGCCGAGCGCCTGGAGGCCAAGCGACGCGACATCGACCGCGAACTCGACACCCTGCAGGCGCTCCGCATCGACACGGCCTTGCCCGGTGAAGCCCCGTGACCAACGGCAGCGCACGCCCTGCCGACCGCGATCGCGACCCCGCCCACACGTTGTTCCGGCCGCCATTCGTACTCACGCACCACGTCGAGACCGGCCGGGCAGCCATTGGGCTGTGCGCGCATCAGCCAACGACAGGGCTGGGCACCGTACTTGGGACGGGCGGAACGCCGTGGCGGTGGTCACCGGTGTCAGGTGGTGGGGCGTGCGCCGGGGGTGTGGCCGAAGGTTCGGCGGAAGACGTCGATGAAGGTGCTGGCCGATGACCAGCCGCATCGGTGGGCGACGGTGGTGACGGGGGTGTCGTCGGCCAGGAGGATCAGGGCGTGGTGGAGCCTGATCTGGGTGCGCCATTGGGGGTAGGTGAGGCCGAGGTCGGCGCGGAGGCGGCGGGAAAGGGTGCGGGCGCTGGCGCCGATCCGGCGTCCGAGGTCGTCGAGGGAGCGGTTGTCGGCAGGGTCGGCGCGCAGGACGTCGTGCAGTTCCCGGAGCAGAGGGTCCGTAGGGGTTGGCAGGTGCAGCGGCTGCTCGGGGGAGAGGGCGAGCTGGTCGAGCATGACGGCGCGCAGGCGCAGTCGGGGCGGGCTGTCGTTATCGGGGTCGCAGGTATAGGCGACGATGAGTTCGCGCAGGAGCGGGCTGACGGCGAGGACGGCCGGTTTGTCGAGACCGAGGGGGTTCTCGGTGGTGGGCAGGCCGACGAGGTGGAGGTCGAGTTCGCCGTGGGCCTGGTGCTGGTGGACGGTGCCTGCGGGGATCCAGAGCGCGCGGGTGGCGGGGGCGACCCAGGAGCCGGCGTTGGTGGTCACCGCGATGGTGCCCTTGCTGGCGTACGCGATCTGGTGGTCGTCGTGGCGGTGCGCGTCGATCTCGCCGCCGGACGCAAGACGCTGGGTCCGGGTCGGCGCGACGGGGGTGTGGCGGATTTCCTGCATCATCTGTCAATCTATCGAAAGCGCGACAGCGATGCTTCTCCCAGCATGGGAGGCGTGCGAAGGAAAACATCGATCTCCCTGCTGGCCGTGGGGCACGCCTGCGTCGACATCTACCAGGGCGCCGTCGCGGCGCTGATCCCGTTCTTCGTGGCCGAACGGGACTACACCTACGCGGTGGCCTCCGGCATCGTGCTGGCCGCTTCCCTGCTGTCGTCGGTGGCCCAGCCGCTGTTCGGTGCGCTCACCGACCGGTGGGCGATGCCGTGGCTGCTGCCGGTCAGCACCCTGCTGGGCGGTGTGGGCATCGCGCTGAGCGGCCTGAGCGGCTCCTACGGACTTACTCTGCTCTTCGTCGCGGTCTCCGGAGTCGGTGTGGCCGCCTACCACCCGGAATCCGCCCGCGTGGCCCGACTGGTCAGCGAAGGCAGCCACAGCGCGATGGCGTGGTTCTCCCTCGGCGGCAACATCGGCTTCGCGCTCGCCCCGCTCATGGTGGCGGCCGCGATCGGACACGGCTCCCTGCACTGGACACCCGTGCTCGTCATCCCCGCGCTCGCCGGCGCCGCCCTGTGCGTGCCCGTCCTGCGGATGCTCGCCCGACCCCAGGCCGGCACGTCCAGGTCGGAGGCGCCCCGGAGCGCGGACGATGTGGCCTCGTTCGTGAGACTGTCCCTGGCGGTCGTCTTCCGCTCCATCGTCTTCACCGGCCTGAGCACCTTCATCTCCCTCTACGCCCAGCAGCGCATGCAGGACAGCACCACCGCGGGAACCATCGCCCTGTTCCTGCTGTTCCTGGGCGGCGCCGTCGGCTCGGTCCTGGGCGGCTCCCTGGCCAACCGCTACGACCGCGTCCGCGTCTCCCGCTGGTCCTACCTGCTCTCGATCGCCGCCGTCACCGGAGTGATCTACACACCCGGCCCGGTCATGTTCCTCTTCGTGGCCCTCACCTCCGCCGGCCTGTACGTCCCCTTCTCCCTCCAAGTCACCCTCGGCCAGGACTACCTGCCCTCCCGCATCGGCACCGCCAGCGGCGTCACCCTCGGCCTCACCGTCAGCATCGGGGGCCTCATCAGCCCCCTGCTGGGACACCTGGCCGACTCCACATCCCTCCGCACAGCCCTCACCCCCCTGATCGCCATGCCCGCCCTGAGCTGGCTCCTCTTCCGCACCCTGCCCGAACCCACCGCACCCGAGCCCCGAGCCACCGCACCGGGGCCCGCATCCGCACGGCAAGACGCCTGACCCCGATTCCGCAAGGACCCGGCCGGAACCCGCTCCGCCCCACTCGTGCGTGGTCGGTCCTGTGAGTCATCGTTCCTGCACCCCGACCGATCCGTTCGCGTGAGTTCGCTAAGGCAATCGCACGAGTAGCTCTGCTCGGTGACGGCCCGACAGCTGGATCGGGCCGTTCCCGGTGTGCGCCGATGTTCTTGGAGGGCGGCGCCGGGCGCCGGAACGTAATCGATTCCGCACGGCGGGAGCGCTGTCCGCCCGTGTCGACTGAATCCTTAAAACTCCAGGTCAACAGCCATTCAATCACTGTGCGCGATGTAACGGTCTGATTGCGAACGAGGATCGAGGTCGACTTTCTCCTCCTGCGCTGTTGACTTCTGTGGGTTCGCGTTATCTCTTGTGCCCACCGCTTCGTCGGAGCGGACATCGGCGCAAGGAGCGACCTCATGGTGATGCCTGCTCGCACTTACCTGGCCAGACGCTGCATGCTCGGCGGAGTGGCACTGACCCTCACCGCGGTGACCGCCTGCGGTGGAGGAGGTGGCGACGAGACCGACGGCGCGGCCGGCGGGTCGTGCGAGCCCGCCTCCGGCCAGGTCACGCTGGACTACTGGTCCTGGGTCCCCGGCATCCAGAAGGCCATCGACGTGTGGAACAAGGAAAACCCGGATATCCAGGTCAAGTTGAAGACGGTTCCCTCGGGCAACGCCGGCACCTACCAGAACCTGTCCAACGCCCTGAAGGCGGACAAGGCCCCCGACCTCGGCCAGGTCGAGTACGACTCCCTGGCCAGCTTCCGGCTCAAGCAGGGCCTGACCGACATCTCCTCCTGCCCCGGGGTCAAGGAGGCCGGCGACAAGTTCGTCGACTGGACCTGGTCCCAGGTGGAGTTCGGCGCCGACGGCAAGGACGGCGTCTGGGCCGTGCCCCAGGACACCGGCCCCATGGCCCTGTTCTATCGCAAGGACATATACGACCAGCTGGGCATGAAGGCCCCCGCCACCTGGAACGAGTACGCGGAGCAGGCCCGCAGGCTCAAGAAGGAGGGGAAGTTCATCACCCACTTCTCCCAGACGGACCCGAACTGGTTCACCGGTCTGCTGTGGCAGAACAAGGCCACCATGTTCGAGCGCGACGGTGACGCCTGGAAGGTCACCGTCGACCGGCCCGAGAGCCGCCAGGTTGCCGACTACTGGCAGAAGTTGATCGACGACAAGCTCGTCGCCACGGACCTCCAGGGCTTCTCCCCGGCCCTGTACAAGGCTTGGAACACCGGCGAGGTCGTGACCTGGGTCAGCGCGGCCTGGGGCTACAGCACCATCCGTGACAACGCCAAGTCCACCGACGGCAAGTGGGCGGTCGCCCCGATGCCGCAGTGGAAGGCGGGCGACCAGCAGGCCGGCAACTGGGGCGGGTCCACCACCACGGTGATGGGCGGCAGCGAACACCCCGCGGAGGCCGCGAAGTTCGCCCTGTGGCTGAACACCGACCCCGAGGCACTGGCGATCCTCAACCGTGAGGGCGGGCTCTACCCGGCGGCCAAGGCGGGCCTGGAGCTGCCCGCGCTGCAGCAGCCGGTCGACTTCTACGGCAAGCAGAAGATCTTCGACGTCTTCGCGCAAGCCTCCGCCAACGTCGACACCGGCTTCACCTGGGGCCCGACGATGACGGACACCTACCGGTACCTCAGCGACGGGACGGCGAACGTGATCGGCGGCAAGACCACCCTGAGCGACGTGCTGAAGGACACCGGCGCGCAGAGCGCGGACTCGCTGCGCAAGCAGTCCCTCGACGTGACCGAGTAGACCGCGTCGTCGGACCCCTCCTGCCCTTCCTGCCGCCTCGGGGCGGCAGGAACAGCACCGCAAAGGCTGCCCGTGACTCCCACCACCGCCGCACCGGCCCCGGCGCGCCGACGCCCGCGCCGGACCCTCGCCCCGTACGCCTTCCTCGCCCCCTTCCTCATCCCCTTCGTCCTCTTCACCCTCGTCCCGGTCGGCTACGCCTTCTGGCAGAGCCTGCACAAGACCGAGCGGACCGGCGGCACCTTCGGCAGGACGCAGACGGTGTTCGCCGGGTTCGACCAGTACACGCGGGTCCTGCAGGCGGACTACTTCACCGAGAGCCTGCTGCGCGTCCTCGGATTCGCCCTCGTGCAGATCCCCGTGATGCTGCTGCTCTCCCTGGTCCTCGCCCTGCTGCTGGACTCCGCCGTGGCGCGCGCCAAGAAGTTCTTCCGGCTCGTCTACTTCGTGCCGTACGGCATCCCCGGTGTCGTGGCCGCCCTGATGTGGGCCTTCCTCTACGACCCGCGGCTGTCGCCCGTGGTGGACCTGCTGCGGAACGTCGGCGCCGATGTCGACCTGCTCGGCCCCGACGCCATCCTGTGGTCCATAGCCAACGTCGTCACCTGGACGTACACCGGCTACAACATGCTGATCATCTACGCCGCCCTGCAGGCCGTGCCCTCCGACATCGGCGAGGCGGCCCGGGTGGACGGGGCGAGCGCCTGGACCATCGCCCTGCGCATCAAGATCCCGATCATCCGGCCGGCCCTGGTGCTCACCGGTGTCTTCTCCATCATCGGCTCGTTCCAGCTCTTCACCGAGCCGCAGGTCTTCCGCTCCATATCCACCAGCGTGACGAGCACCTACACCCCCAACATCGCCGCGTACTCGCTCGCCTCGGGCGACAGTTACAGCGAGGCAGCCGCCCTCTCCGTGGTCCTCGCTCTCGTCACGTTCGTCCTCTCGTTCGCGTTCCTGCGCTTCACCTCCAGGAGGCAGGGATGAGTTTCCTCACCCGCACCGAGGGGGCCCACGCTCCCGCACCCACCACGCGCCGACGGCCGCGCACCGGCGTGTCCACCGCCGTCGCCGTCACCTTCATGATCGCGGTCGCCTGCTACATGCTGCTGCCCGTGTACTGGCTGCTCGTGTCGTCGACCAAGAGCCAGAGCGACCTCGTCAGCACACCCGGTTTCCTCCCCGCCGAATGGCACCTGGGCGACAACCTGTCCTCGCTCTTCGCCCAGCAGGACGGTGTCTACGCCCGCTGGCTGCTCAACAGCCTGCTGTACGCGGGCCTGGGCGCGGCCGTCGCCACGCTCCTGGCCGCCGCGGCCGGGTACGCCCTGGCCAAGTACACCTTCCGCGGTCGGGAAGCCGTCTTCTCCGTCGTCCTCGGCGGCGTCCTCGTACCGGCCACCGCACTCGCCCTGCCGCTCTTCCTGATGTTCGCCGAGTTCGACGCCAC
Source organism: Streptomyces sp. BB1-1-1 (assembly GCF_031597775.1). Taxonomy (NCBI): domain Bacteria; kingdom Bacillati; phylum Actinomycetota; class Actinomycetes; order Kitasatosporales; family Streptomycetaceae; genus Streptomyces; species Streptomyces sp. BB1-1-1. The sequence goes on from NZ_CP134203.1 coordinate 8,387,596, forward strand.
CGACACCTTCTGGTCGGTGTTCCTCCCCAGCATCGTCAGCCCGTTCGGCGTCTACCTCTCCCGCATCTTCGCCGCCGCGTCCGTCCCGGACGAGGTGATGGAGGCCGCCCGCATGGATGGCGCGAGCGAGTTCCGTATCTTCCGCACCGTCGCACTGCGCCTGATGGCGCCCGCCCTGGTGACTGTCTTCCTGTTCCAGTTCGTCGTCATCTGGAACAACTTCCTGCTGCCCCTGATCATGCTGCAGGACGAGCGTCTGTACCCCGTCACCCTGGGCCTGTTCACCTGGCAGTCGCAGACCAGCCGCCTGCCCGAACTGCAGACCCTCACCATCGTGGGCGCCCTGATCTCCGTCGTGCCCATCGTGCTCACCTTCCTCCTCCTGCAGCGCTACTGGCGCGCCGGACTCGCCGCTGGAGCCGTGAAATCGTGAACCACCCCCTCACCGACGTGACCCGCACTCTCGGGGGCATCGCCTACGGCGGCGACTACAACCCGGAGCAGTGGCCGCGCGAGGTCTGGCGGGAGGACGTACGCCTCATGCGTGAGGCGGGCGTCAACCTCGTCACCGTCGGCGTGTTCTCCTGGTCCCGCATCCAGCCGCGCCCCGGCACCTACGACTGGCGCCTGCTGGACGAGGTCCTCGACCTGCTGCACGCACACGGCATCGCCGTGGACCTCGCCACCGCAACCGCCGCCCCGCCCCCGTGGTTCACCCGGCAGCACCCCGACGCCCGGCCGGTCACCGCCTCGGGCACCCGCCTCGCCCACGGCAGCCGACAGGTCTTCTGCCCCAGCAGCCCCGCCTACGCCGAAGCCGCGGACGCCCTCGTCACGGCGCTGGCGGCACGGTACGGCGACCACCCCGCACTCGTCGTATGGCATGTGCACAATGAGTGGGGCAATCACAACGCCCTGTGCTACTGCGACACCAGCGCGGACGCCTTCCGCTCCTGGCTGCGGGAGCGGTACAAGAACCTCGACGCCCTCAACGACGTCTGGGGCACCGACTTCTGGAGCCAGCGCTACGGCGACTGGGAAGAGATCGACCCGCCCCGGGACACCACGGCCTTCCGCAACCCGGGACAGGAACTCGACTACCACCGTTTCTCCTCCGACGCCCTGCTCACCCGGCACCGCGCGGAGACCGCCATCCTGCGCCGGATCGCCCCACGCGTGCCCGTCACCACCAACGTGATGGGCACGCTGGAGAAGAAGGTCGACGGCTACGCCTTCGCCGCCGAATGCGATCTTGTCTCGGTCGACCACTACCTCCCGGCCGCCGACCCCGACGGACACATCGACCTGGCGCTCAACGCGGACCTGGCCCGGGGCATGGCCCGGGGCCGGCCCTGGCTGCTCATGGAGCACTCGACCTCGGCCGTCAACTGGCAACCGGTCAACGTGGCGAAACAGCCGGGAGAGATGCGCCGCAACAGTCTGGCCCACCTCGCCCGGGGCGCGGACGGGCTGATGTTCTTCCAATGGCGGCAGTCCCGCGTCGGCGCCGAGAAATGGCACTCCGCGATGCTTCCGCACGCCGGCACCGAAGGCCGTGTCTGGAAGGAGGCCAAAGCGCTGGGAGCCGAACTGGCCGCGCTGAGGGAGGTGACCGGCAGCCGCGTGCGCGGCGACGTCGCGATGCTCTTCGACTGGCACACCTGGTGGGCCCTGGAACTGCAGGCCCGCCCGTCGGACCAGACCCGCTACTTGGACGCGGTCCGCGACTGGTACGAGGCGCTGTGGACGCTGAACATCACCTGCGACCTCGTACCGCCCGACGCCGACCTGACCGGCTACCGCGCCGTCCTCGCCCCCAGCAACTACCTGCTGTCCGACCACGATGCCGACAACCTCAGCCGTTACGTCGACCAGGGCGGGCATCTCGCCGTCGGCTGCTTCAGCGGGGTCGTCGACGAGTACGACAGGGTGCACCTCGGCGGGAACCCAGGGGCGCTGCGCGAAGTCCTCGGACTCGTCGTCGACGAGTACCTGCCGCTGCGCACCCAGGACCACGCCCTCCTGGAGGACGGAACACGGGTCCGGCAGTGGGTGGAACGCGTCGAAACCCGCGGCTGCACACCGGTGCTGCGCTTCGCGGACACCACCGACGGCGGGCCTGCGCACGGTGGCCCCGCCGTCACCCGGCACTCCTTCGGCCGGGGCACCGCCTGGTACACGGCCACCCGCCTGCCGGTGACGGCACTGCGCGAGGTGCTGCGCACCCTCTGCGCCCAGGCCGGCGCGAACCCCGTCGTCGACGCCCCGCCGGGGCTGGAGGCGGTACGCCGCACGGGGGAGGAGCACGCGTACCTCTTCCTGATCAACCACACGCTGGACACCGCCCACGTCTCCGTCAGCGGAGTTGGCGTCGCCGGCGCGGAGATCACCGACGGCCGGGTGGTCGTGCCGCCCGGCGACGTGGTCGTGGTCCGCGAGGACCTCACGATCGCCCCGGCTTGACCTGCCGACGCTCCAGAGAAGCCACCCACGAGGACACGTGATCATGAAGCATGCCGCCCCGATGGTGGAGATCGACGAAGCGAGTGGCACCGTACTGCTGCGCACCACCCACAGTGCGTACGTACTGAGGGTGGACCGCGCCGCGGGCACAGTGCGGCACGTCCACTGGGGCGCTCCGTTGCCCCTCGTCGACGCGGTGGCGCTGCCGGTGTGGACCGAGCACGACAACAGCTTCGCCGGCCGCTGGGACGGAGTGGAGGAGTACCCCGTCGACGGCGGTGCCCGCTTCGGCGTGCCCGCCCTGGACGTCCGTTTCGCCGACGGCTCCAGCCCTCTGGAGCCGACCGTGTCGGACGTGACCTTGCGAGCGCACGATCACCTGGTGGTCCGCATGCGGGACCGCACCCGTCCGCTGGCCTGGCATCTGCACTACCGCGTCCCCGCCGACGGCGACGTACTGGAACGGTGGGCGGAGTTCCACCACACCGGCACCGACGACGACGGGGAGATCCTGCTGCTGCGGTACGCCTCGGCGCACTGGCCGCTGCCGCAGCGGCCGGCCTGGCGGATCGGCTCCGTGCACGGCGGCTGGTCCAGCGAGGGCCGCCTCGAAAGGCCCGCCCTGCCGGTGGGCGAGACGGCCATCGGGAGCCGCCGCGGCCACACCGGTCACCACGCCAACCCCTGGGCGGCGCTGGACGCCGGGGACGCGGGCGAGGAACACGGCGAGGTCTGGGTCGTCGCGCTCGCCGCCAGCGGCAGTTGGCGCCTCACCGTCCAGCGCACCGCCGCCGGCCGGACCGGCGTGGTGGCGGGGGAGGGCCACGAGGGCATCGAACTGCGGCTCGCACCCGGCGGGAAGCACCGCACGCCGGTCAGCCTCGCCCTGCACACCGCGCACGGCTTCGGGCACGCGAGCAGAGGCTTCCACCACCACCTGCGCGCGCACGTCCTGCCCCACCCGGAGGAACCGCGGCCGGTGCTGTACAACTCGTGGGAGGCCACCTCCTTCGAGGTGAGCGAGGACAACCAACTGGCCCTCGCACGGCGCGCCGCCGACTTGGGCGCCGAACTGTTCGTGCTCGACGACGGTTGGTTCCGCGGCCGCGACGACGACCGGGCCGGACTCGGCGACTGGACACCGCACCCCGAGCGCTTCCCCCGCGGACTGCGCCCGCTCGCCGACGAGGTCCACCGCCTGGGCATGGCGTTCGGCCTATGGGTGGAACCGGAGATGGTCAATGCCGACAGCGACCTGTTCCGTCACCACCCCGACTGGGTCCTGCACCTGCCCGACCGCACCGCCACCGAGCTGCGCAACCAACTCGTCCTGGACTTCTCCCGGCAGGAGGTGACCGAGTGGGCCCTGAGCCGGCTGCGCGAGGTCGTGGTGGAGAACGCGGTCGACTTCCTCAAGTGGGACTTCAACCGGTCGTTCACCGAAGCGGGCGGGCACGCGGCGGGACCGGACGCCCGACGCGTCCACGTGGAGCACGCCCGGGGTCTGTACCGCGTACTGGACCGACTGCGAGCGGACTTCCCGCACCTGCGGATCGAGGCCTGCGCGGGCGGCGGCGGACGTGTCGACCCGGGCATCCTCGCCCGCACCGACCAGGTGTGGACCTCCGACAACACCGACGCGGTGGACCGCCTCACCATCCAGCACGGCTTCAGCCAGCTCTACCCCGCCGGTGTCATGTCCGCCTGGGTGACCGACAGTCCCAACCCGCTGACCGGCCGCGTGGTGCCGATGCGTTTCCGCTTCCACAGCGCCATGGCAGGAGTCCTCGGCATCGGAGGGGACCTGACGCGCTGGTCGGACACGGCACTCGCCGAGGCCGCGGAACTGGTCCGGGTCTACAAGGACATCCGTCCCGTGGTGCAGCACGGACGGCAGTACCGCCTGCTGACTCCCGGCGAAGGGCCCCTGGCCGCCGTGCAGTACGTCGGTGAGGACGGCGACCGCGCCGCCGTACTGATCTGGCGGCCCAGCACGGCGTTCGGCCCCGCGCTGCCACCCCTGCGACTGCGCGGACTGGACGATGAAGCCCGGTACCGGGACGAAGAGACCGGGCGCACATGGTCCGGGGCGACCCTGACCGGCCACGGCCTCCCGCTGCCCGACCTGCCCCCCGGCGACTGCGCGAGCACGCTGGTACGCCTGCGTCGCGTTGCGGCTCCTGGGCGGGAGGCGTAGGCGCGTGCCCTTCCTCCCACCTCCTCGGCGCTCACAAGCTGCGAGGGGCGTCCCGGGCGGCCTCCGTGTGAGAGCGCTTCCAGGGAGAGAACGGACGTGAAGTAGGGTGGCCGGGAAGGGAGCGTGTGTGGTGCGTGAGCGGGTCACCATGGCCGACGTCGCCCGTGCGGCCGGGGTGTCGTCCGCGACGGTCTCCTACGTGCTCTCCGGCAAGCGGCCGGTGGCGCCCGAGACCCGGGCCGTGGTGGAGGCCGCCATCGAGGAGCTGTCCTTCACCGTCAACGTCACGGCCCGCAGCCTGCGCACCGGCCGGTCCAGTCTCGTGGCGCTGATCGTGCCGGACATCGCGAACCCGTTCTTTGCCCAACTCGCGGCAACGCTTCAGGAGCAGCTGCGCGGCCTGGGGCTGCACGTCGTGGTCTGCGGCACCGGCGCGCGCCGGGACGAGGAGCGGGCCCTGCTGGCGGAGGCGGTGCACCAGCGGTTCGCCGGCGTCGTCATCACTCCCTTCCGGCTCAAGCAGCAGGACTTCAAGCCGCTCGTCGACGCCGGCATGCCCGTCGTCATCAGTGCCGACGTCTCCTTCGGCCCGATCGATCTGGTGACGCCCGACGCCCGGGTCGCCACCCGGCGCGCGTTGGAACGGGTGTCCACGTCTCAGCGGCGGCGCATCGCGATGATCGCGGGCCCCCGCGACGCCACGGGCGGGGACCCGCGCCTGGAACACCTCAGAGCTCTCGCCATGCAGTTCGGCATGTCGCTGCCGCACGAACTGGTGGTCCGGGGTGAGCACACCCGAGAGGCTGGAGCGGCCGGATTCGGGGCGCTCATGAGCCGCCGCTATCCGCCCGACGCGGTCTTCTGCGGCAACGACGTCATCGCCGTCGGGGCCATGGACAAGGCGCATGAACTGGGCGTCGACATCCCGGGTGACGTAGCCCTGATCGGCCACGACGATGCCTCTTTCGCCTCGCTTGTGCGCCCCCGGCTGACCACCATCCGCTATCCGGCGGCCGAGGTCGGCCGGTCGGCCGCCCAACTGCTCATCGAGCGGCTCAACGGTCGGCAGGCTCCCAAGACAGTCCATGTGATGGCCGAGTTCGTGGCCCGCTCCTCTGTCTGACAGGACGCCGCCGGGGCGTGGCATCCGCCCGGCCGACCGGGACGCTCAGACCGGCGCGTTCCGGTCAAGCCGATGGGCCCGACCGGAACGCGTTGCCTCTAGGCCGCGGTGCGGGGCTGGGCGGACAACAGGGTCTGCGTCCAGCCGCTGCCGTCCACCGTGCCGGTGCCCCCCAGGTCGGCGCCGCTGCCGTTGTACGGGAGGGTGTCGAGGTAGGCGTGCAGCGAGCCTTCGGCGCGGTGGCCGTAGAAGGCGCCGCCGCCCGGGGTGATCAGGGCGTCCATGACCTGCCAGGTGGACGACTTCAGCTCGTAGCGGGTCCAGTCGCCGGCGCCGTCGATCCTGTACGAGAGCAGCTCCCCGGCGCTCGTGGTGCCCAGCAGCCAGTCCGGGCCGGTGGAGCCGAGGGTCTTCAGGGTGAACCCGGTGTCGATGAGGGTGTTCCCGGTGATGTGCGAGGCGCTGGGCTTGGCGGCCCCGATGTTGTAGCGGCGCAGGGTGCCGTCGGCGATGCCGAAGAGGTGGCCGCTTCCGTCGTAGGTGAGCAGGTCGTGAGTCCAGCCCTTGCCCAGGTCGACCGGCTTGGAGAAGACCAGCGAGGTGTTGTTCGTAATGACGTCGACCCGGTACAGATGACCGGCGGTGGAGGTCACGAGGACGGTGTTGAAGTTGAGCGTCGCCATGGCCTTCGGAGTGAAGCCCAGCTTGGCCGTGGAGGCCACCGCGCCGTGGGTCCGCTTGCCGGTCTCCGTGTCGAGCCGGGTGTAGGTGAGGCGGCCGTCGCTCAGGGCGCCGTAGACGACGGCGGGGCCGGTGGACCTGACGATCTCGTCGTAGCGGACGCCTACGAACCCCGCGTTCGCGTAGTACGACTTGGTGTGGGTGGCGTGACGGCCCGCCTTGCCCCAGTCGTACTCCTCGTAGACCTGCATGCTGGTCTTGCTGGAGTCGGTCCACCGGTGGAACAGGGCGACATGGCCGGCGTCCTTGCCCAGGATGGCGTCACCCGGCTGGAGGTCGTTCAGGTCGGAGAAGGTGGCGGTGTCGCCGAACGAGTTGAGGTTGCCCGTCCAGCGGTCATTGCCGCTCACCTTGGGCAGCCGCCACGCCATGGAGACGAATCCGGAGCAGTCCGGCCGGTACTTCTCGCCGGTCACGGACGGCTTGGCGTCCGCCATGCTCTGGCTGTAGATGACGCCGTAGTTGTCGATCCACCACTTCGCCCGGTTCAGGACCTCATTGCGGCTGATCGACCCGCCGACCGACGAGGCGTGGGCGGTGGTGGGTGCGGAAACTTCACTGACGACGGCGGTGGTGAGGGCGAGCAGGGTGACGGCGAGCGCGCAGGTCATCGCCGTCACCAAGCGCCGCAGGGTTCTGCGCATGGTGTCTTCCCCCCTGGGGAGTGAGCGGTCGTTGCACCGCACAGCCTCGACGCGCCCCCTTCAATCGACCTCCAACCAATCTGCGCCGACCTTCAACTGTCCCCGCAGCTCGACGTGTTCGCGGGCACCGCGGTCCGCGAAGACGCCCATGGCGTGGGTCCGGGCCGCCCGGGCGGCGGCCGTGTCACCCAGCGCGGCGTGGACGAGGGACAGGTCGTACTCGGTACGGGCCCGCCACAACTGGACGTCCATCGCCTCCCACAGGGCCATCGCGGAGTTCAGGCAGCTCAGTGCCAGGTCGATCCGTCCCTCGGCCAGATGCAGCTGCCCGATCACCCGCAGCGTCACCGCCTGGCCGAAGCGGTCGTTCGCGCTGCCGGCCACGCTCAGCGCCCACTCCAGCCGGGGCAGTGCCTCGGCGCCCCGGCCCAGCCGCAACTGCACCTTGGCGTGGGCCCGTACCGCATAGGAGCGCATCAGCTCGTCCCCGAGCCCGGCGAAGATCTCGGCGGACTCGGCGCAGGTACGCAGTGCCTCGTCGTAGTCGCCGCGGGCACGGTGGTACAGGCCCTCGGTGCGCAGTGCCAGGGCGACACCGCGGCGGCTGCCGGCCTTGCGGTATCCCCACAGCGATACGTCGATGTCGTCCCGCGCGCCCGGGTAGTCCCCCTGCTCCAGCCGGACCGAGCCGCGGATCCGGTGGACGTAGGCGATGCCGCGGTGGTCGCCCAGGGCCCGCAGCAGGACGCCGGCCTGGTCCAGGAAGTGCAGAGCCTCGGTCAGATGCCCCGGCTCGCGGCATGCGGTGCCCAGACCGGCCAATGCGGCGGCCTGGCTCCGGACATCATGCTCGATGCGGAAGCCGTCGAGCGCTTCCCCGTAGTGTGCTCGGGCCTCGGTGAACCGGTCCTGCGCATAGCGCATCTGGGCGAATTCGGCGTGCATGGCGGCCTTGCTGCGCTGGTCGCCGACGCGCCGGGCGGCGTCGAGGGCGAGGCCGGTGATCCGTTCACGGAACTCGAAGCGGTTGTTGCCGAGCTCGACCGCCGTGTGGGCCGACAGCACCTCGCACACCAGCCGGTCCAGGCCGAGCGCGGCGGCACGCTCCACGGCAAGCGCCAGCGCGGGCTCCTCACCGGCCAGCCATCCGGCTACGTCGGCGAGGACGCGCTCGGTGTAGGCGCGGGGCAGGTCGGGCGACGGGGCAGGGGTGGCGGGGTGCGGCTGCCAGACGTGCTCGATGTAGTCGCCGGGCGGCTCGGGCGCCGACGCTACGGCAGCGTCCCGAAGGGGCACAAGGGGTACAACGGGCGGGTGACCGTATCGATGTCCGGCTCCGCCGCGGGGGCCGTCCAGCCACGACGGCGCCGCAGCCGAATCACGACCCCCCACAGCATCCCCCAGGAAGTGACTGGGCTGCCAGACCATCTCCGCCGGCGGACGGCTCGCCGCGACGGCGTGCAACAGCCCCAGCCAGCCGCGCAGGGGTGCTTCCACGGCCGCCCGCAGGACGTCGGCCGGTTCCTTCTCCTCCGCGTACTCCCGGGCGAAGAGCCGTACCAGGTCGTGCAGGCGGTAGCGGTCGGCGCCCGCCGCGTCCACGCCCGTGAAGCCCACCAACTGGGTGTCGACCAGCGCCTCCAGCAGCTGCTGCGCCTCGGCCTCCGCCACCCCCAGCAGCCAGCCGACGACCCAGCTGGAGAAGTCCGGCAGCCCCAGGTGGCCGAGCCGCCCCAGCGCCGTCCGGGCCTGTTCGTCCAGGACCTGGAAGCTCAGGCTGATGGTGGTGCGTACCGCGAGGTCCCCGACGCACAGCTCGTCGAGCCGGCGGCGTTCGTCGTCCAGCCGGTCGGCCAGCACCGCCAGGGGCAGTCTGCTGCGCATCACCAGGCGTGCCCCCGTGATACGGATGGCCAGCGGCAGATGGCTGCACGCGGCGAGGATGCGGATCGCCGCGTCCGGTTCCGCCCGCACCCGGTCCGCACCGACGATCGTGGTGAACAGGGAGAGCGCCTCCTGTGGCGCCAGTACGTCCAGCTCGGTGAGGCGCGCCCCCGCGAGCCCGCCCAGCCGGTCCCGCGCGGTGATCAGCACGGCACAGTCGCTGCCCGCCGGCAGCAGGGGCCGCACCTGCTGTTCGTTCGCGGCGTCGTCGAGCACGATCAGCAGGCGCCGCTCCGCGAGCAGGGTGCGGTAGAGCTCCACCCTGGCCTGAGTGCTGGGGGGCAGCAGTCCGTCCGGCACACCCAGCGCCCGCAGAAAACCGCCCAGGGTCTCGTCCGTGGTGGCCGAGGAGTCGGACATGCCCCGTAGTTCCGCGAACAGCTGGCCGTCCTTGAAGTGCGCCGCCACCTGGTGTGCCGCGTGCACCGCCAGCGCCGACTTGCCGCTGCCGCCGGGCCCGGCCACCACCTGCACCGCGCTCGCCCTGGCCGTCAGACCCTCGGTGAGGGCGCGCAATTCCGCGCACCGTCCGGTGAAGTCCACTGATCCGGGCGGGAGGTGGGCCGGAGGCCGGTGGACTCCGGAGGTGGGCGGGCTGAGCGGGCTCCCGGGCAGCAGCCGGTCGTCCTCACCGCGCAGGATGGCCGAGTGCAGAGCGTCGAGTTCGGGCCCCGGCTCGATGCCGAGTTCCTCGACGAGGGCGTCGCGGCCCGCCCGGTAGCAGGCCAGGGCGTCCGCCTGGCGGCCCAGCCGGCAGAGGGTCACCATCAGCAGGCCGCGCAGCCGTTCGTCGACCGGATGCGCCTCGACCAGGGCCGTGAGCTCCGCGAGGTGATCCAGCCGGCCCAGAGCCAGCTCGGCGGCGTAGAACTCCTCGGAGGCCGAGGTCCGCAGCTCGTCCAGGCGCCGGGCCTCCCCGCCGAGGAGCGAGTCCGCCAGCCCGGAGAGGGCGGGGCCGCGCCACAGCGCCCTGGCCTCGTCCAGCAGCGTCGCAGCCCCGGCGAAGTCCCGCGCGGCGGTGCGGTCCTTGGCCTGCCTCCGCAGAGCGGTGAAACGGTCCGCGTCCACCGTGACCGACTCCGGTCGCAGCACGTAGCCGGGCGCGCGGGTGACGATGACCTCGGGGTGCCCCGCCCGGGCGAAGGAGCGGCGCAGGGTGGAGACGTAGGAGTGGATCAGGGCGCGGGCGCTGGGCGGCGGGTCCTCGGACCACACGACGTCGACGAGCCGGTCGATGGGCACCACCTGCCCGGGGGCCAACGCCAGCGCCGCCAGCAGGGCGCGTGGTTTGGCCCCGCCGAGTTCGATCCGGACGTCCCCGCTGTCGGCCTCGACCGGGCCGAGCAGCCTCAAGTGCAGCACGCTGTCCCCCTCAACGACGCTGTGAGGCGGCAGTGGCCGACGGGCGGCCGTCACTCAGCGATCGACAGGGCCGTATCTCGCCTGACCGACACCCCGCTGATACGCCCATGAACAGTCACCGTGGGACCAATGCCACCACGCTTCAGGGTAGTTACTCAGCCCCGCAAAGCTCAACGCTTGACTCAGCACACTCAGGTGCTCGGCCGCGACGGGATCGGGCGCGGGGCATGCCGCACTGGAATCGGCCGCCGTATCCGGCCACAACCCGACGGCTCCCGGCCACAGTTCGGCGCCGTCGGCCGTGCAGAGCGTCAGGTCGGCTGCCGCACCGGTCTCATGTCCGGAGCACCCGGGCCGGGTCCTCGCCAGGGCGGGCCGATACGCGTCGAGGACCAGCAGCCGCAGGCCCTCCGGCAGCATGGTCTGCGCGGTGACCAGGCGGTCCACGACTCCCAGCCGCAGCAGGGTTGGCGCCGACGGCGGGAGCCGGCCGGCGAGCCGCAGCGCGCGCACCGCCCGCAGATCGACCAGCTTCTCGCCGCACTCGCGCACCGGGACCGCGGCCATCTCCTGACCCGGCTGGGTCACCTCTTCCAGAACTCTGTCCTCCGACGGCATGGACACCGACCGGCGGCACCTTGTCACGACCGGCTTCAGAGATTCTTCAAAGCCGAGCGGGAATCCTTCAACACCGGTGGTGGGTGGCGGGTGGCGGGTGGCCGATAGAGGGCGATTCGAGGGCGGAGAGGGAGTTGAGCCCGCTTCTCCGAAACCGCGCCGCCGGGCGGCCGGCAGTGAGCGCCCTCGGGCGGACGGTCAGAGGGGTCATCGCATACACGTGGGCGACTCCCGTTGCCGAGCACCGGTGGCAGCGCGCTCAGGTCGGGTTCTTCGTGGACGATGCGGTAGTACAGGGCATGCGGCGCCCCAGTGCAGACGGCGGGCCCGTCGCCATCCCTCGATCTCTTCGGGCCGAGGCTGACTTCCCCCTCCTGTGTCCGTGAACCGGGGCAGGCCCGGCCGGCCGTCACCCCACCCGGACTTCCGCTCTCCCCGGCAGTTCCAGATGCTCGCCCTGGAACCGCCTCCGCAGCGCACGATCGTGTGTGACCAGCACGATCGCCCCCTGGAACCCGGTGAGCGCCTCTTCCACTTCCTCGACCAGCGCCGGTGACAGGTGATTCGTCGGCTCATCGAGCAGCAGGAGATCGGCGGGTTCCGAGACCAGTCGGGCCAGATCCACGCGGCGTCGCTGGCCGTACGACAGCTCGCCCATGCGCATGCGGAGTTCCGCGGGGCGGAAGAGGCCGAGGGCAAGCAGAGCGTCGGCGTGCTCGTCGGCGGTACCCACGCGGCCCAGCCCGAACGCCTCGACCACCGTCAAGTCCGGCGGCCACGGTGTCTCGCCCTGGCGCAGATGGCCCACCCGGCCCGGCACCCGCACTGCGCCCTCGTCCGGCCGCAGCTCACCGGCGAGCAGCTTCAACAGCGTCGTCTTGCCAGCGCCGTTGGGCCCGGTGACGAGGAGCCGGCCGTGGCGGCCGAGGGCGAGTGAGCCGAGGTGGAGGCGGTCACCGACGCGTACGTCCGACAGTCGTAGGGCGAGCAGCTCGTCGGAGTCGGCCTCGGTGCCGTCGGCGACGGACCCGGTCGCCATGCGCGCCGTGAAGGCCAGCGGCTCCGGCGGCGGTGCCGCCGGATTAGCGGTCAGCCGCTCGACCCGCTCGTGGGCGTTGCGGATGCGGGCCATCGCACCGTGCGCCCGGCCGCGGGCGCGGAAGCCGCCGTGGCCGAAGTTGGCCAGCGACGTCTTGCGCGGGATGGCGTCGAGCCGAGCAGCGTGACCGACGGCCAGCCGCTCATTGCGGGCCAGCTCGGACCGCCACTCGTCGTACTCCTGGAGCCGGCGGCGGCGCTCCGCCGCCTTCGCCGTACGGTAGCCGGTGTAACCGTCGCCGTAACGGGTGACCTGTCCCGCTTCGGCCTCCAGGATCGTGGCCGTCAGACGCTCCAGGAAGACGCGGTCATGGGTGACCGCGAGCACCGTGCCGCTGTGTGCCCGTAGCTGCGCCTCCAGCCACTCGACGGCCTGATCGTCCAGATCGTTCGTCGGCTCGTCCAGCAGCAGCAACTCCGGTCGGCCGGCGAGGACTCCGGCCAGGGAGAGACGCGATCGCTCGCCGCCGGAGAGGGTACCCAGCCGGCGCTCGCGGCGGAGAGCCGGCAGGCCGAGGTGGTGCAGCGCGACGTCCACCCGATGGTCGGCGTCGTAGCCGCCCCGAGCCTCGTAACGCCCGAGGAGAACCCCGTACACCGCAAGTGCCGCCGGGTCCTCACCGTCACCGAGCGCCTGCTCGGCCCGGCGCAGCTCTGCCTCCAGGGTGCGCAGGTCCGCGAGTGCCAGGTCGACGGCGTCCTGGACGGTGGCGGTCGGGGGCAGGGGGATGGTCTGCGGCAGGTAGCCGATGCCACCGGCGGCGGTCACGGTCACCTCGCCGCTGTCCGGGCGCTCCTGACCTGCGACGAGCCTGAGGAGGGTGGACTTGCCGGCGCCGTTGTCACCGATCAGACCGGCCTTCTCGCCCGGTTTGAGCGTGAAGGAAACCTGGTCGAGGACGGTGCGGCCGGGGTAGCGCTTGGTGACGTGGCAAAGGGTGAGTTGTGAGGTGTGCATGATCGGGTTCCTCCTGGCCGCGCGTGCTTCGGCGCGGGCCGGGTTCGGGGTGGATGACTGCACGGCTGTGTGCGGCGACGGCGGAGCATTGCTCTACGCGGTCGGCACCGTTGATCTCACAGGGAACCCATGCGCAGGACGGTACGACATGACGGGGCGACTGGCAAGACGATACGTCTCGATTCGTTGAGTCGTTACGAGTCGCTCGGCGTCGGACGAACAGTGACAGCCGCCGTGTCCGGCTGACCGCCGACGAGCCCCGACGGCACCGAGATCACAGGCCCCACCGGGTCAGCGCCCGTAGCAGGCCAGACTGCCAGTGGAGCGCATGACTGCCCTCCTCGGTGGTGGTCACCGGGGGAGGGCTGCGTGCAGCGTCTTGCCGCGCCCGGGTCCGTGGGTGATGGCGATGTTGCTGGTGAGGCGGCGGACCATGTGCCAGCCGAAGCCGCCGGTGCCGCCGTTGAGGTCGGGAGTCCGTTCTCGCGGGGGCGTGGGGTTGGGGTCGCTCATGGCGACGTGCAGCGTGTCCTGGTCGGCGTGCAGGCGCATTCGGTAGCGGCCGCCGCCGTGCCGCAGTGCGTTGGTGGCCAGTTCGGACACCACCAGGGCGAGAGTTTCCGCTGTCTCGGCCGCCGGGGCCGGTGCGAGGTTGTCGGCGAAGGTGCGGGCCACCTCGCGGGCGCGGGGGATACCGGCAGGGCTGTCGTCCTCCACCACCACGGGCCTCGCAGCGGACGCGGTATGGGTTGTTTCCGTCTCGCTCATGCGCAAAGCACCCCGTCTGGTCGGTTGCACTGCTGAGTCGGGCTTGTGCCCCCGCGATCGGTCTTCAACCAGGCAGGTACTCCTTCCGAGTGCAAAAGAGACAGAATCCCCGGGGCCACGGATGGAGTAAACCTGTCGTGTCCGCTGTAGACATTGGCGTCGCCTCCGGCTAACGTTTTCCTCGTAGCCCAGAAGTCGACGGGCGCGGCAGAGACGAACTGCCGCGCAGCAGGTCAAAGGAGATGGCACGGCAGCGGAGTGGCGGAGCCGGAAGTGGCGGGTTCCTCCACTGGCTGCCGGGCCGAGCGGCCCCAGGGGCCGCACAGCAGTACCGCGCAACCCAGCAGTACAGACGGATCAACCGAAACAGGTAAGGAGCCGAACGCCATCAGGATCGCCCGGGCCAGGCAAGACCGCCCGGGTACCGCAGGCCCCGGATTGGAAGGTGGTCCCCGGTCACGCATCCGCGATCCCCGCAGCCCCGCCCTCCCAGGCGGACCGAAGCGGACAAAGAAAACCGGCTGACGTCAGCCGGCAGATGGTGTTGAAAGCTCGGGGCCCGGGCGCCAGTCGGCGCCCGGGCCCCCCGACGCGTCCACGGAAGAAGAGGTCTATGCCCCCTCGCAGTACCCGCCCCGCCACCCCTCTCGATGACGACGACTACCCCGCCTACACCATGGGCCGAGCCGCCGACATGCTCGGCACCACCCCCGCCTTCCTCCGCGCCCTCGGCGAACACCGCCTCATCACCCCACTGCGCTCCGAAGGCGGCCACCGCCGCTACTCCCGCTACCAACTACGCATCGCCGCCCGCGCCCGCGAACTCGTCGACGCCGGCACCGCCGTCGAAGCCGCCTGCCGGATCATCGTCCTCGAAGACCAACTCGAAGAAGCCCAGCGCATCAACGAGCAACTACGCCAACGTCCCGCTGACCGCTCCGACAAGACCGACGCCTGACCTGGCCTGCGCGAGAGGACGGCGGTCGGGTTACGGACGCCTCTTCGCAGGCGGCCGGGCGGGACGGGAATGGACCTGATGCTGTCCGTAGGCCACCACTGGAGCAGGAACTATGTCCGCGGCCACGGTCGCCCACGCGCCGGAGCGATGCGGCTGTGGACGCGGAACCGGACGGTCGTGTCATCTGGCGCGGGACACAGGGTGACAGTGACAGGGCCGGCGAAGGTGTAACCCTGCTGGGCGGCGTGGCGGCGCACTTCGGTGGCGAGGGCTGGTGCCACCGGCAGAGGACTGGCGGAGATCAACTGGTGGGTCTCCGGCAGTAACTCGATGATGAAGGCGTTGGGTACCACGAGGTTGCGTCGGCCCACAATCAGCGTGTTGTCGTCGCATTGCCGTAAAAGTGCGGTCAAGGCTTCGCCCCGTGCATGCTTGACCGGCAGCAAGCGGACCCACACCTTTCTGGCCCAGCGCTCCATGACGCGTTCGCTGGTTACAAGGACTCCCATCGAAGGCGCTTGCCCCACAGAAGGTGAGGCAGGCTCGCCCACAAGGGTGCACTTTCGCCGCCGCAGCGCACGCCGCGGAGGGGGCGGAGCCGTCTGTTACCCGGAGGACTGGCGTTTGCCGTGCCCCGGTGTGCGGAGCTGGGCTGTGTGGCGGGTGAGGTTGTCGATGCGGACGATGAGTTCTGAGTGGTCGGCTGCGAGGTGGCCGCGGGCTCGGGCCAGTGGGTCGATGAGATCGGCGGCGTCGTCGTGGCCGAGTGCCCGCAGGAGAGGGGTGCGGGCCTTGGCGGGGAGGTCGGTGAGGGCGACGACCTGGCCGGCGAGTTGGCGCAGGTCGGCGGCGTTGCCGCGGGCCCAGGCGGTGACGGTGCGGTCGGCGGCGCGGCGGTCCCGGGTGGCTTGTACGCGCTGTTCGCCGGTGGTGCCGGGGGCTCCGGGGCGCAGGCGCAGATAGCGGCGTTCGGCGGCCTGCCGGCTGGCGACACCAAGGGGGTGGGCGAGCTCGGCCCAGCTGGCCCCCGCATCACGTGCGGTTTCGATCAGTCCCGTTTCCCAGCCCGCGAGATGGGCGCGGACCTGGCGCAGGAGCAGCAGCGCGGCAAGGGCCTGGTCGGGACTGACCTCGGTACCGGGCCGCTCTGCGGACTGCGGTCCCTGGGCGGTGTGGACGGCTTCGTCGATCGCCGCCAGTGCCGCTTTGGCAGCGAGGAACGACGCGGGCTGCGTACCGGCTTTCTGGGGGTCCGCGGTCATGATTCACCTCCACTCGAGGACGTCACCCGACAGGTGACTTCTGCGCTTGTCATCGTTTCGATGACATGCTACAAGAAATACAGGAAGCAGCGCATGAGCGGTTCTACTTGTATTGGAGGTGGTTCACGATGCTGATGCGCACCGATCCTTTCCGTGAGTTCGACCGGATCACCCAGCAGCTGTTCGGCAGTACGCCCGGCACCTGGTCGCGTCCGTCGGCGATGCCCATGGACGCCTACCGTGAGGGCGACGCCTACGTGATCGCCTTTGATCTGCCCGGCGTCGACCCGGACGCGATCGACATCGACGTCGAGCGGAACATGCTGACCGTCAAGGCCGAACGCCGTCCCGTCACCAAGAGCGACGACATTCAGATGGAGCTCTCGGAGCGCCCCCTGGGTGTCTTCTCCCGCCAGGTGGTGCTGGCCGACTCCCTCGACACCGAGCACATCAGCGCCGGCTACGACGCGGGCGTGCTGACCCTGCGCGTCCCGATCGCCGAGCGCGCCAAGCCGCGCAAGATCTCCATCGGCGTCGGCGAGGGGCGCAAGGAGATCTCCGGCTGAGACCCAGCCCCACGGCGACGGAGGGCGGGCCGGCTCCCCACAGCGCCCGCCCTCCGCCCGCCGGCACGGACCGTCAGGGCAAGGAGGATCCCGATGGCCATGCACTGGGACGTGTTCCTCGACCAGGTACAGGAACGCGGCGAGTACGAGACTCGCGCGGAGGCGGACCGTGCCGCCCGCACCGTGTTGGGACTGCTGGGCGCGCACCTGGTCGGCGAGGTCCGGGCGGACCTGGCTGCCCGGCTCCCGGAGACCTTCGCTCTGATCCTGCTCAATCCACTCCAGGCCGCCGAGCCCCTGTCCGCGGAACGGTTCGTGCGGGCCACCGCGGCGTGGATCGAGGGAGCCACCGAAAAGACCGCGGCCTGGGACATCGGCGCCGTGCTCAGCGTGACCGCCGACGCCGCGGGCGAGGAGCTGACCCGCCGGATCCTGCTGCAGCTCCCGCCCGGATATGACCTGCTCTTCGGCCGGCCGCAGGACACCACGACCTTCGATACGACATCCGGTGACTGAAGCCACCGTGTCCGCGGTCACCGGACCACTCCGTCACCCACCCCATGAGCGAGAAAGGCACCCTTCACCGATGCAGACCAAGACGGCCCCGGCGACGGGCACCACGATCCCGGCCATGTTGTACGACCGGATGCTGGAGCAGGTCCGCTACAACGGCGCCTACCCCACGCGTGAACGGGCCGAGGAAGTCGTCGCCGCTGTCCTGGCCGCCCTCGGCCGTCGCGTCACCGGCGAGGAACGTGTAGAGCTGGCAGCCCGACTGCCCCGCGAAGCCGCGCAGATCTTCGCCGCCCAGGTACCCGCCACCGACTCGATGACCGGCTGGGCCTTCGTCAGGGACCTCGCCACCCGCACCGGCGGCACCCTGGCCACCACCCGTTGGGACGTCGGATCCGTCCTGGGCGTCGTCGCCCGCATCGCCGGGCCCGACTTGCTCGACCGCATCCTCGCCCAGCTCCCCTCCGGCTACGCGATCCTCTTCGGCCGCGCAGAACTCACCCAGGCAGCCTGACCTCCGGCGGAACAGAACAGGGGGGGCATCGCAAGGACGCCAGTGCGGTGCTGTCCGCCGGGAGGTGGTGACGAAGGTGGTGACGAAGCACCCGGCTCCGGCAGGAGCCACACAGTGGCTCAGCTCAACTCGTTTGCCCGGTCGACCTCGGCCATGTGCTCTTCGGCCCAGGCGCGGACGCCGGCGAGCGCGACCTCGAGTGACAGGCCGAGTTCGGTGATCCGGTAGTGCACGCGGGGCGGAACTGTCGGCTCGACGCGGCGTGTGACCAGGCCGTCGCGCACCAGGTTCTGCAGTGTCACCGAGAGCATCTTCTGTGAGATCCCGGGCATCCGGCGCTGCAGTTCCGCGAAACGCACCTCCTGCGGGGAGGCCTCCGCCAGCACCTTGACCGCCAGAGCCGTCCCCCTGCCCGCCGATCCCTCTCATCCCGAGTCTCACCCCGAGGTCGGGTCGCGCCGAGTCACGGCCAAACGGCGTCGAGCTCAACGTGGCGACGGCAGGGCAAGGGCCCGCTGTCCTGCTGCTGCACGGCTTCCCGCACACCTGGCGGGTGTGGAGCCATGCCATCGGCGAACTGGCCACCCGCTACCGGGTGATCGCACCGGATCTGCGGGGCTTCGGCGACAGCGCCCGGCCCGCGGAGGGCTACGACGCCGGGACGCTGGCCGATGACGCCGAAGGCCTGCTGGAAGTGCTCGGCGCCCCCTCCGCGGCCGTGGTGGTGGCTTTATCGAGCAGTAGCGACGTCACTTGTCGACGGGTTTGGGAGGCGCCCAGAACCACGGTCGGGTGATGTTGATGAGTTCGGGAGGCACTGGGGTTCTTGCCAGGGCAGCATCGGGATGCTCCTGGTGAAAGGTCCTGGTCATGCCGCAAATGTCGAAGGTCGAGCTGTACGCGGCGATCCGGCGCGACCATCGCGGCGGCATGTCGATGCGGGAGCTTGAGCGCAAGCACGGCGTGACGTGGCGGACGGTACGGAAGGCGTTGGACTCGTCCTGGCCGGAGCCTCGTAAGAAGCTGCCTCCCCGAGCCACCACGCTGGACCCGTACAAGCCGGTGATCGACGGGATCCTGCGGGCGGATCTGGACGCGCCGCGCAAGCAGCGGCACACGGTCACCCGGATCTTTCACCGGCTGATCGAGGAGCACGGGGCGGACGTCTCCTATGGGGTGGTGCGCTACTACATCGCCGGCCGGAAGCCCGAGATCCTGGTCGAGTCCGGCAAGGCTCCGTTGGAAGCATTCGTCCCGCAGACGCACCTGCCCGGTCATGAAGCGGAGGTCGACTTCGGTGACGTGACGGTGCGCCTGGGCGGCGAGCTGGTGACCTGCTACCTCTTCTCCTTCCGGTTGTCGTACTCGGGCAAGGCCGTCCACCGCGTGTTCGCCTCCTGCGGACAGGAAGCGTTCTTCGAAGGCCACGTTCATGTATTGCGGACGCTGGGCGGGGTGCCGAGGACGAAGGTCCGCTACGACAACCTGAAGGCCGCCGTCGCCAGGGTGCTGGGGCAGAGCCGCGGAAGAGTTGAGGCCGACCGGTGGATCGCCTTCCGCTCGCACTTCGGCATCGACAGCTTCTGCTGCCGACCCGGCGTCGAAGGCGCCCACGAGAAGGGCGGAGTCGAAGGGATGATCGGTTACTTCCGCCGCAACCACTTCGTCCCCGTCCCCGAGGTCTCCTCGCTCGCCGAGCTGAATGAGATGGTCGAGCAGTGGGACCGGCAGGACGACGCCCGCCGCATCGGCTCCAGGCCCAAGACGGTCGCGGAGTACTTCGCCTCGAACAACCGCTGCTGATGCCGCTGCCCGAGGAACCGTTCGAGACGGGCCGGCTGTTCACCCCGCGGGTCGACCGCTACGGCCAGATCCCGGTCCGCACCAACCGCTACTCGGTCCCGATCCGGCTGATCGGCAAACGCGTGCGCGTCGTACTTCACGCCTCTCACCTGGTGGTTTACGACCAGAACGTGGAAGTTGCCCGGCACGAACGGCTGATCGCGAAGGGCGCCGTCCGCTTGGACTTGGACCACTACCTGGAAGTCCTGGTTCGCAAGCCGGGCGCCTTCCCTGGCTCCACAGCACTGCAACAGGCCCGCTCGGCAGGCAGGTTCACCCCGGTTCACGACGCCTGGTGGGATCAGGCCCGGAAGATACATGGTGACCGGGACGGCACCCGGGCTTTGATCGAGGTGCTTCTGCTGGGGCGTCATCTGGCCCATGAGCATGTCGTCGCCGGCCTGGCTGCGGCCCTGCGGGCCGGGGCGATGACCGCGGACGCGGTCGCTCTGGAAGCACGCAAGGCCGCCCAGGCGGAGACCGAGCCCGCCCCTGCAGCGGACCGGCTGGTTTCCGGCGAATCGTCGGCGACGGTGACGTCCCTGCACGAGTGGCGGCTCGCGCACCTTCCTGCGGACACCAGGCCGCTGCCCTCGGTGGCCCCCTATGACCAATTGCTCCGACGCCGTCGCACCAGCGGCGGCGACCACCGTGAGGGAGAAGCACAGTGACCCTGCCCCGCCAGCGAGGCTTGACCGAGCAGGCCGCCGACGCCGCCATCGACAGCGCCTGTCGGCTTCTGCGGTTGCCGTCGATTCGCAACGAGTTCTCCGACATCGCCGACCGGGCGATGAAGGACCAGATGGCCTATCGAGGCTTCCTCGCTGAGTTGCTGATGACCGAGGGCGACGACCGGTCCCGTCGCCGTTCGGAGCGGCGGATCAAGGCGGCCGGATTCCCGCGGGAGAAGTCGCTGCGGGCCTTCGACTTCGACGCGAACCCCAACATCGACGCCGCCACCATCCACACCCTCGCCAGCTGCGAATGGATCAAGAAGAGCCAGCCACTCTGCCTGATCGGCGACTCCGGCACCGGCAAGTCCCACATGCTCATCGCCCTGGGCACCGAAGCAGCCATGAAGGGCTACCGCGTCCGCTACACGCTGGCCACGAAGCTGGTGAATGAGCTGGTCGAAGCGGCCGACGAGAAGCAACTGAATAAGACCATCGCCCGCTACGGCCGCGTCGACCTCCTCTGCATCGACGAGCTCGGCTACATGGAACTCGACCGACGCGGCGCCGAACTCCTCTTCCAAGTCCTGACGGAACGCGAGGAGAAGAACAGCGTCGCCATCGCCTCGAACGAGTCCTTCGGCGGCTGGACCAAGACCTTCGCCGATCCCCGCCTCTGCGCGGCCATCGTTGACCGCCTCACCTTCAACGGCACCATCATCGAGACCGAAACAGACTCCTATCGCCTCGCCAGCACCCGCGCACGAGCCGAGGAACCCGCCAAAGCCGGCTGAGTTCGATGGCTGCCGATCTTGACGTGCTTGACGAGCGTGAAGTCAGATGCGGTGTCGAGTTCGTAATCAGAAGCAGTCCGCTGCATAGGGGTTTTGGTGTGTTCATAGCGAAAGAGGAAGCTTTCGATCATGAGGAGATGCTCAGCCTCTACGACTCGGTCGGCTGGGAGGGCTACACCAGCGACGTCGACAAGCTCTGCCGCGGCCTGCTGAACTCGCACCTCGTCATCACGGCACGAGACGGTTCAGGAACGCTCCTCGGACTGGCCCGGACCATCTCTGACGACGAGCACATCTGTTACGTCCAGGACGTCGTGGTCAACCCTGCGTATCACCGGCAAGGCATCGGCCGGGCCTTGATCGAGGACCTCATGCCGCGCTACTCGCACTGCCGCTTCTTCCTCCTGTCCACGGACCACGAGTCGTCACCGGAGGGCAAGCGCAACCACGCGTTCTACCGGAGTCTGGGCTTCCTGTCCTACGAGGAAAAAGAGATGGCGGGCTTCGGACTGCCGAGGAACCGCCCAGATCTGCGTGACATGGCGCCATAAACGAGATTCTTACGTGGCCTGAACCGCCCCCGGTCTCCCTTCCGGTCGGCCTCTGTCACTACTCCCACCCTCGACGGCCAGCCGCCCTGTCGGGCGGCTGGCCGTCCCGTGTCCCCAGACACGACAGTGCCGTCATTTGTCATCGACATCCGCGAGCTGGGTGATCACCAACCGCCTCCGGAACCGGTCGACAAACGCTGTTCCTAGAGATCAACGAAGCCAGTGGTGGGCTTCGACGTCGGCACCCCGCCCGCCTTCCTGCTGGCCATGCGTAGGCCCGACCTCGTACGGCGGTTGGTGGTCATGGAGTCGCTGGGCCGGCTGCCCGGGGCCGAGGGCTTCCTCGCCGACGGCCCGCCGTGGTGGTTCGGCTTCCACGGCGAGCCCGGGCTGGCGGAGTCGGTGCTGGCGGGGCACGAGGAGCGGTACGTGGAGTGGTTCCTCGACCGCGGCACGCTCGGCCGCGGGGTGCCGCGGGACGTGCGCGCCCCGACAGTCCGGGCCTACGCGCCGAGCGACGCGCTGCGCGCCGCGTTCGGCCCGTACCGGGCGCTGCCGGTGTCCGCCCGCCACATCCGGTCGGCAGTGGACTCGGCTCGGTTGACCGTCCCCGCGATGACGATCGGCGCTCACCCAGTGGGCCGCGCTCTCGAACACCAACTACGCTCTTAGCAGATGACTTGGAAGGACACGTCATCGAAGACTGCGGCCACATCATCCCTGGACCGTCCCGACGCCCTGCTGATCCTGCTGCGACCGTTCCTCGCGGCGGACCTTTGACCACTCGACCGGCCCGATGCCCGGCGCGGTAGCGTGGCGTCTGCTTGCGACGACTCCGAACCTCATCCTGAAATGATCACTAAGCCGTGTCCGAGCTGTCGGGCCTCCACTGGTGTTCCAGAGTGTCGTACGTGTACCGGGGCAGGCCCTTGATGGCGCTGGTGCGAAGAGGGCGGCCGTCGTCGTCGATGCGCACGGTGCCCTTGCGGCCCTGGGAGGACCAGTCCAGTTCCAGGTACCAGCGGCAGTCGCAGGAACTGGTCTCGGCGGTGACCAGCAGCACCTCGGGGTCCTTTGCCGAGACGCGGTAGGGCATGCGCACGGCCGGGATCGGCGTGCCGGAATCGTTCCCGGCGACCGCGCGGGCGATGGGGCGGTCCTTGTCCAGGTCCACGGCGAAGTACCGGGGAGTGATCGAGCCGCCGCAGCCCTGGTCCATGGCGTAGGCGTTGCCCTCGGCCGGCGCCGTACGGCCGACCACGCGCACCCGCAGCGCCTCCAGCACGACGGCCGTGTCGCTGCGCCCCTGTACCGACAGCTGCACGAGCGTCTCGCCGCCGTGCACCGCGCTCTGCGTCGCCGCCCAGGGCACGGCGTCCTGCGGTGCAGGGGGAGGGGGGACCTGGTGCGGCGGCTTGGCGATGACGTAGTCGTGACCACAACCGAGCTTCCAGGCGTGGGGGTTGACGGACCAGGTGAGCGGCAGCCCGGCGGGCTGTTCGCCGCGGGGCGGGCCGGAGGTCACGCCGGGCGGGTGAGAGGTGTCCGGCGTCTTCTTCGGGGTGGCGGAACCCGAAGGCCGCTCGTAGGTGCGGGTGCCGCTCGGGCTGGGCGATGCGCCCCGTCGCTCAGGCG
Organism: Streptomyces sp. BB1-1-1; assembly: GCF_031597775.1. Taxonomy (NCBI): domain Bacteria; kingdom Bacillati; phylum Actinomycetota; class Actinomycetes; order Kitasatosporales; family Streptomycetaceae; genus Streptomyces; species Streptomyces sp. BB1-1-1. The sequence goes on from NZ_CP134203.1 coordinate 8,410,818, forward strand.
CCGTGGCCTCCGCCATGCCGGACGCCGCTGGGCCGGACGCCGTCGGACCGGCGGCCCGGGCAGGACCGTCGGCGGACGTCCGCCGCCCGTCCGGCAGGCCGGACAGGGTCCCGAGAGTCGCGAGCACGGCAGAGACGGAGACCAGGGCGACCGCGAGGCGTCTACGGCGGTACCAGGGGCGGCGCGGGAGCGGGGGCGCGCCCGGCGGTCCGGGCGCAGGGCCCGTTTCGGCGACCGGGCTGCTGCTGGCCTTCGGCGCTGTGTCCGGCGTGGCGACCGGGCGGCCGCCGGCGGCCTTCGGCGCCGTGTTCGGTTCGGTGATGCCCTCCACCGCTGGGTCCGGTCCGTCCGCCGCGTCGTCCACGGCTTGTGCCGCCGTGGCGTCGGGCGTGCTCGCCGCCGCCCCCGCCGTACGTGGCCGGTGGCGGGCTGCCACTGCCAGGAGCCAGCGGCGGTGAAGTTCCAGACGTTGCTCCGAGGTCGCCCCGCACAGGGCCGCGAAGCGTTCCACGGGGGCGAAGTCGAGCGGTACCGCGTCGCCCGCGCAGTAGCGATGCAGCGTCGAGGTGTTCATGCCCAGGCGGCGGGCCAGCGAGCCATAGCTCCGGTCCGTGTGCTCCTTCAGGGCCCGCAGCAGCACCGCGAACTCCGCCACCTCGTCGATGCCGTCGCCGTCGTCCTGTGCCGACACAGGTTCCCCCCGTCCTCGTACGAGCCCATCCGGCCCGGGACGGTATCCCAGGCACCCCATGTACCTGCACGTCAGACGGGCTGGGATGGTTCCACCGTGCCCGATCGGCCGTCGGCTGTTGCGCCCGGCCGCTGTGAACGCTGATGCTCTTGGTGCGGCACCGACCAGGCCCGGGCAGACCAGCCGGCCTCGCCGCGGCATCCACGTCCACGCACTCATCCACGGGGGAACACCCATGTCCATGCGCGTCCGAACGAGCGCTCTCACCGCACTCACCGTCGCCGCCCTCGCGGTGGGCGCGGTCCTCACAGCACCGGCCGCCGGCGCCGCGCCGAAGGCTCCCACGCCCAAGTTCCTGTCGGCGTCCCAGCTGCCGCCGCATCCGACGTCGTCCTGGACCGCCGGGCCGGTCACCGACGGGTTTCCGGAGGAACTCGGCCTCTGTGTGAGCACGGAGGGCGTGCCCGCCTACGACTACCGGCACCGGGAGTTCCGGACCGACCTGGAGACCAGCGCCGTGCAGTTGACCGTCGTGACGGGAACAGCCGCCCAGGCCAAGGCCCTGGCGAAGCACTACGACGACCTGATCCGCACCTGCGCCGACCGTATCGAGGAGTCCTCGCCCGACGTCGAGGCCGAGGGCCGGGACTACGGCAAGCTGCCGGTCGAGGAGGGCGCCCGCGTCCGGGGCCTGCACACCGAGACGTCCTGGGGCGCCACAGACATCGCCCTGCTGTCGGTCGGGCGGGACGGCAGGACCGTCACCGTCGTGGAGTGGGGACAGATGGGCGACTTCGGGAACGCGCCCGTGGCCGCCTTCAAGAAGACCACGAGCACGGCCGTCGACAAGCTGTACTGACCGGGCGGCCACCGCAAAGGCCGGGGCCGTCCTCCCGTCACGGGGGTCGGGAGGACGGCCCCGTATCGGTCATGCCCCGGGGCGGGGCCGTCGTACGTCGGCCAAGTTCCCCCTGGGCACCCTGCCCGGGGGATCGGGTGTGGGCAGCTGAGCTCTGGCCGGGAATGGTCAGCGGGCTGTGGCGCTGATGCTGATGCTGTGGAGGTGCTCGAGGGCGTCCAGGACAACGGTGTGCCGGTGCCAGAGCAGCCATCGGCCGATCTGCGTTCCGAGGGTGTCCAGAGCATCGAGCTGGGCTTGGCTGAGGCCGGGCAGGGGCCGTTCGTGGTGGGAGGAGACCATGCCCAGCACCGCCCCGGACGGACTGGTCAGAGGCAGACTGTGGACTCCCCGGGCGCCTGTCTGCAGGATGGCGTGGCGGGAGTCGTCGTCGAAGATGTCCGCGACGGCCGCGTCCTTCACCGTGACTTGACGTCGTTCCTGGGCTGCCTGCGCGCAGGCCGTGGTCGAGTCCTGGACGAACGCGAAGAAGTCGGTGAACTCCTGGTTCAGACCCGTGTGCTTCTCCAGGCGTAGCAGCCCGTTTTCCGCCAGCTGCACGTTGCCCATCCCGGTGTCGGTGATGTGCAGCATCCGCCGCATCGCAGCCCTCAGTACGGCCCCGTGGTGGCGGCGTTCGGGTCCCTCCACCCCCAGGCCCGTCAGCGGCGGCGGACTGTAACGGGCTCGACGGGGAAACCACTGTGCCGCGCCGGCGCCGGGCCCGGGAATATGCGTGACAGCGTCGGCCAGGGTGTGCAGCCTGATGTTGAACCGCTGCGACGTCTGGCGCAGCAACTCGAAGGAGACCTGCGGGCCGGCCAACCGGTAGCGGCCGACGAGCACCTCCTGGGCACGTGCGACACCGGCATGAGCCAGCCGGCGATTACGCTCTTCGACGCCACCCCGTTGGGCGCCCCTGACCGTCACGGTGACACGAGGCGCTACGCGACCGGCAGGCGCCGCATCCCGGCATTCGTGGCTCACGCTACGGACTCCCTGAGATCCTGGAGGAAACAGTGTCCGCGGCACACATACATGCGTGCGCCGCGGGCGTGCCTGCTTCCCAAGCACCCGTTCCACCATAGCGAACACCGCAACCGTGCACGCCTGCCGCAGTCGTGAGGTGCCGCCCCGAGCGGCGATTTTCTCCAGTTCTACAGTTCTACGCCCGCGTAGTCGCGGCGGTGAGGCCCGCCATCTGGGTCAGACGTAGGGAGGTGGACTCATCGGCCGGCGTCATCACGGTCATCCGGTGTCCCGTCTCCGGAACATCGGTGGAGACGAAGTTCAGCCGGAGCTGCCCGACAAGAGGACTGTCGAGGCGTTTTGTCTCGTACTGCCGGGGCAGCACGTCGTGACGAGCCCACAGGCGGGCGAAATCCTCTGATCGTTCCCGGAGGTCGTCAACGATTCCGCCAGCGGCAGGGGCGCCGATGTCGGCGCCGACCTCGGCGCGCAATCTCGCGACCATCCGGGCGGCAACCAGGTCAACGTCGACGTAGCGGCTGCGCCAGTCAGGGTCGGTGAAGAACTGCACCGCGCAGTTGCGTTCATCCGGCGGGATGAGGTCCATGTCGGTGAACAGAAACCGGTAGGCACGGTTGTATGCCACCACATCGAACAGCGGGGTTTGCAGGCACGCGGGGAACGGGTCGAGCTTGTCCAGGACAGGCTGAAACGCCGCGATGAGCCCCGGATCACATTCGGCAGAGGGCTGGGCTTTCGGCGTACTCGATCCGGCGAGCTGGTGCAGGTGCCGCCTCTCGGTGTCATCCAGTTGCAGGGCTCGGGCGACCGCCTGCAGGACATGCGTGCTGACGTTGATGGGCCGACCCTGTTCGAGCCACGTGTACCAGGTGACGCCGACCCCCGCGAGGACGGCGACCTCTTCGCGCCGTAGCCCGGGCGTCCGCCGTCGCCCTGTGGACGGGAGGCCTACCTGCTGCGGCGTTACTCGTTCGCGCCGACTGCGGAGGAAGTCACCGACCTCGCGCCGTACCGCGGCGGGCCCGGTCTCTGTCATGTCTTCGTCCTCCCGTACGGAGAGCCCCGGTATGCGGGTGGTGGCAGTACCCCCATAAATGGACTTCTGGTTCCAGGATAAGCGGCGCTCGATGATCGACGGCATGACCACATCTTCTGCACCGCAGGGCAGTCCGCTTTCCCCTACAGGCGAACCTGGTAGGAAGGACGACCGCGCCGCGCCGCCGTCTGCACTGGGCCTGCCCGAGCCTCCAACTCCGGGGCTCGGGACGGGCCGACTCCTGACGACACTGTCGGCGTTGCTGCTGTCGGTGGTCAGTTTCGCGGCGGCGGGTATCGCCGTGCCCGACATCGGTGCGTCTTTGGGGGCCACGGCTGCCGAGCAGTCGTTGGTGGTGTCGGTGTATGCGCTGGGGTTCGCCGTTCCGATGGTCCTCGGGGGCAGACTCGGGGATCTGTACGGACGACGCCGACTCTTCCTGCTCGGTATGGCCGGGTTCACCCTGTTCTCCCTGGTCGCGACCCTGGCCCCGAGCATCACCGTGTTGATCGCCGCGCGGGCCCTCACCGGGATCTCCGCTTCGGCCATGGTTCCCCAGGTGCTGGCGACGATCACGGCGTCCACCCAGGGGCCCGAACGTGCCCGGGCTGTCGCGCTGTTCGGTGCGACCGCGGGCGGGGCCACGGCGATCGGTCAGGTCCTCGGCGGCGTGCTGCTGTCCGTCCCCCTGCTCGGTGCCCCCTGGCGAATGATCTTCGCTATGAGCGTGCTCATGGGCGTGATCGCGTTCGGCGCTGCGCTGCGCTGGCTGCCCGATACCAGTGCGCCCGGCCACCGATCGCTCGACCTGATCGGGACGACACTCCTCGGGCTCGCCCTGCTGGCACTCATGATCCCGATCTCCCAGGGCGGCGCGCTGGGCTGGCCGGTCTGGTGCTGGGTGCTGCTGGGGGCAACGCCCGTACTCTTCGCAGGATTCTGGCGGTGGCAGTTGCGGCTGCACCGTAGTGACCGCGTCCCGCTCGTTCCGCCGCCCCTGTTTCGACTCAGCTCCTACCGGATCGGGCTGGTGATGGCGTTGATGCTCCAGTCCGCGTTCGGTGGGTTCACGTTCCTCTACGCGATCTCCACGCAGACCGGGCTCGGATGGTCTCCCATGCACGCGGCCCTCGTGCTGCTGCCGTTCTCCCTGTGCTTCCTCACGGTGTCGATCTGGTCGGGAAAACTCGCGCCCCGTTTCGGGTTCCGCAGGCTCCTCGCCATCGGCGGCCTCACCCAAGCCGCACTCCTGAGCATCACAGCCGTCTCCGCATTCCTCCAGGGTGCCGGCCTGAACTCGTGGACGTTCGCCGCCCTCCTCGTCGGAGTCGGTGTCGGTCAGGCCCTCATGTTCGGGCCGCTCGTCGGAGCGATGATCGCCGAGGTCCCTCCGGCGTCTGCGGGAGCAGCATCCGGCGTGCTTCAAACCACACAGCAAGCCGCGATGGGCCTCGGCGTCGCCGTTGCCGGAGGTCTCCTCGCTGCGACCCTGGCCGGCTCCACAGCCCCGACAGGTCAGGCCTACACGAACGCGCTGGCGATCTGCATGCTCGTCCAGGCGGCATTCGCCATAGTGTTCGCCCTGTGCGCGCTCGCCCTGCCCCGGCGCTGACAGCGCCGGACCCGCCCTCGAGACCCTGTTTCGCCCCTCTTCGCGGTGCTTCACGCTGTGAGCCTGGGCGGCGCACTGAATCGAGAGGCTGCCACGAGTAATGGCTGATGCCTTTACTCACTTCGCGGTCGTGCTCTGCGAACTCAAAGAGGGCGCGACCGCACCCTCCGGCCCCAGAACTCCGCAGGCGATCTCCGTCGGCACCGCGGTGCTCTGAACCCGCCGGCGACGGCCCTGGTCGTGCTCGTGCAGGGCGCGGGCCTCGGACAGCAGAAGTCAATGTCAAGATCCGTGACTCGGACCGCGCAGAGGCGGCTTGGTTGACATCCTGATCTTGATGTCGTTCTTGCCGTGCCGGGCGACTTCGTGCAGACCCATGCGCCGGTAGAGGGCATGGGCTCGCTGGTTGACCGCGAGGACGTCCATGCCCGCATCGGCGCTGTCGACGGTGATGATCTGCCAGCGCCCAGGGCTGAACGCGCGGGCGTGGAAGTCGCGTTGGACGTCTTCGTCCCAGCCCCAGATCTGGGTGATGTAGGCGCCCATGGCGGCTTTGTGCAGTTGGAAGCAGTACTCTTCGTCCGCGGCGGTGGCCGGCCGCATGCCGGTGGCGGTCATGCCGCCCGCGCCTTGATCATCGGTGAACTTCTCCACCTCCTTGGGAAACTTCGTCGGCCCACACGCAGACGTAGTCGGCTTCGGACAGCTCGTCGTTCGTGAACGCGGTGTGGTCGGCCCACCACTGCCGCGGCAGCCGATTGTTGATCTTGGGGGACTTGCGGCACCACGGCGGCAGAGTGGCGGAGGAGAGCCTATTGCGCTCGCCCGTGGCCTCGTCGATGCGCCTGCCGTTCACGCGTGGCGCCTTCACCTCGACCACGCCGGCCGCGGTCGTGACCTTGCCGGCTGGTGGCAGCCGTTGCGCACTTCCAGGTGCTGGACACGATCGTCGGAGTCGCTCGCCAACTGGGCCGTATACGCGTTGACTTCGGCTTCCAGCGCGGCGGCCAGGCGCCTTCGCGCGCCCTTCCGGGCGATCTCGTCGATCGGGTAGGAGCGGTTGGTGGTGGTGCCGTCGTCATTCACTACGCTGAGCACGGAGGCGCCTTCCCGGCCAGTGCCGCGAACACCGGCCTTGCTCGGTGGCCTATCGATCGATCACCCGGGAAGGTACGTCCTTCCCGAGCCGATCCACAGACACCTCACGTTGCTATGCCGTCAAGTCGCACCCCCCTGGCCCGTGTAGCGTGACCTCCCTATTCGAACGGGTGGGTTGGAACGATGGTCGACGTTGTGCGCGTGATGGAGGCGCTGGCCGAGCAGGGTGTCACGGTGCTCTTGAAGGCGGATGCGGAGCGCATGCGTGATGGCGTCCGGCCGTGGACCTTCGTCGCGAACGGCGGCCCCTTTTATGAGGACCTGCTCGTGCGCACTGATGCGGCCTCGGTGGAGGCCTGCCTGAAGATCTGTCTGCCTCAGCTGCGTGACCGCGGGCTGGTCATCCCTAAGTGAGCTGCGACCCAGTCGGTTGATCTATGCAGCAGCGGCTTCTGTCGCTTCAGGTGACGCCGGAAAGGCCAGGCTCTCATCGAAGCATCGCCGGTGCTGCAGGCAGTGGTAGAGCTGTCCGATCATGCGGTTGAAGAGGTTGCGCTGGGCGGCCGCGTGCCAGTCGCCTTGTTCGCGGCGGCGCCTGTAGTGGGCGTTGGCTCCGGTGGATGCCCGGAGTGAGGCGAAGGCCCAGAGGTAGCCGGCGTGGTTGAGCCGGTCGTTCTTCACCCAGCGTCTGGTGATGGCGGACTTCTTGCCGGAGGCGCGGGTGATGGGTGAGGAGCCGGCGTATGCCTTGAGTCCGCGGGCGTCGGCGAACCGGGCGCGGTCGTCGCCGATCTCGGCCAGCACTCGGGCGGCGAGCTGGATGCCGAGTCCGGGGAAGCTCAGCAGGATCTCAGCATCCGGGTGTTGCGGGAAGGCCTCTTCAACCGCTTCGGCGAGCTGGTCGGCGGCGGTGCAGGCGGCGTCCAGCTGGATGAGGAGGGCGAGCATCTGCTTGCCGAGCGCGTCCTCGACCAGCGGCGGCTGGTGGGCCCACTCCGCGCGGAAGACCTCGCGGAGGCGCTCGGCCTCGGCCTCGATGCCGCGCTGGCGACCCGCGCGCTTGAGCGCGGCCTGGATCTGGGTGCGGTTCAGCCGCGCGGCCCGGGCCGGGGTCGGGGCGGTCTTGAGGAGCTCGCGGGCCTCAGGTCGACACAGGCCGTTGGTCCAGTTGGCGAAGGCGGCCAGAGCAGCGGGGTAGTACTCGCGCAGCAGGGAGCGGAGCTGGTTGGCGAGCTGCTGGCGGTTCCACAGCGAGTCCTGCTGGGCGCGGGCGAGGACGGTGATCGCGCGGCCGAGGTCCGAGTCGTCGGGCAGGGGCCGGTGGGCGTGCATGTCGGTGCGGAGGATGTTGGCCAGGACCAGGGCGTCGCCGGGGTCGGACTTCTTGCGGGAAACGCTGTGCCGGTCGCGGTAGCGGGCGGCGGCCATCGGATTGATCGCGAACACCTTGCGCGTGCCGGTCCGCAGGATCGCGACGAGCAGGCCGCGGGAGGTCTCGATCGCGACCGGGATCGGACACTCCTCGATGTCGCCATACTCGACGAGCAGTTCCAGCAGGACCCTGTAGCCGGCTGCGTCGTCGGTGATGTGCCGCTTCGCCAGCAGCTGGCCGGTGTCGTCGACCAAGGCGACATCGTGGGTTCGTTCCGCCCAGTCGATTCCGCAGTAGATCAAGATTCCCTCCCCAGAGTTCGGTGTTTGCGCTGGTCACGAGCGCATGCGGGCCACGCAGCGACCTAATCCCAGGCCTCGACCGCATCGCGGTCGGGCCGCCACCTCACTAGCCGTTCGTGGCACCAGCGCACCCCACGGGCCTCGGTCTATGCGGGAGCTCAGACGGCTCGGGCATATCAAGAGGTCACCGTGCGATGGGCTCGCACCACCAAAGCCAACGAGTGATCAAGGCGATTGGGATTGACGACGCCGGACGGCACCAGGTCTCAGCCGAGGCCTCATGGACCAGGCTGGCTTTAGGAATCCGTCCGGCGCCGACGAAGGTGGTGGCGGTCGCGCGGGCGCCGGACGACGCACGGTCTACAGCTAGGCGTCAAGGCTCGGCGGTCGTGAGGCATCCGTCCGGCGCCTGCGTGACTGCCACCACCACTCGCACCAGACCGCGCACCCGGTCTACGTTGAGGCCTTGTCGGCCCGGCTGCCTCTGGATGTCACAGTCTGGTACTCGAACGCTCCGAGGAACACCCGCTCCGACGGATCGCTCATAACTACGGATTAGGTCTTGAGCATGACTCGACAGCGCATTCATCCGGCTGCTCCCCGAGTCGGCCGGTACGTAGACGGGTGAAGGCAATCGTTCCGTGGCCGGCCTGCTCGGTGTGACCCGCAGCGCTGGAGTTTTGTTGGTGTTCGGCTTCGCGGCGTTCCTCGTCGGCGTCCACCGGCGGGTGCGTTCGAGGTCACGCAGCTGTACCCGCTGAAGATTGATCGTGTGGGTAGGACGGCAGTGCATGTATCTCACTTGAAGGGCGGGGGCCATGAACGGTATGTGGGCGAGTGTGGTGGCTGTGGCGGGGACGCTGCTGGGAGTACTCGCCACGGGACTGTTGCAACGGTGGATATCGGTCCGGGCCGAGCGGGAAGCCGGGCTGCAGCGTCTTCGAGAGGCAGCGATCATGCTGGCCGACGCGTTGACGGACTACAGAGGGCGGTTGTACTGGGAGACGAGCCTGCGTTCCTCTGCCGAGACGACGCCTGAGCAGGAAAGAGAGGCCAGGAAGGAAAGTTGGGCTTCTCGGTCGCAGGTGAACTACGCGATGAACCGGCTGCGGCTGTCCACGCGGGACGACAGCCTTCTCGAGTTGGCGACGGCCGCTCGTGACGCGACGTTTGGTGTCCAGACGCAAACGTGCACTCCGCACGAGGCACGCGAGCAACAGCATGCGTTTCTGAGGACTGTTGCCGCGCTGGCGCCTCAGTCCGTGCAGCCCATCTCCAGCTGAGTCTCAGTGCAGGATGGCATACGCTCAAGGTTCGCTGGGCTCTTATTCGGGATCGGGCGAGCCCTTCGCAAGGTCGCTCACTCATGGGCGCCGGGTGTGGCTTTCATGGTCCTGCCGTTCGTGGCTTCCAACGATTGGCCGCCCGACGCCCCACGACAACTCGGCTGCCGATTCGGAATTGCGAACGATCCCTCTGTAGGGAATCGACAGTGCGGTCGTCCGTTGAGGCGCCCCGCAGTCGGCGGGGCCGAAGCGCCGGATGCGGCCTCAACGCCGGGCGTGGCGGATCTTCAAGCGTCCGAAGCCCATGGTTCCAGAGATTCGCACCGTTGGCCCGCCGGGCCGGGAACGCCGAGGCACCTTGTAGCGCAGGTCCTTCCACCCAGTGCTCAAACCTTCGACGTCAACCACCGCGTCACGAGGCACCGTGATTTTGGCCCCGCCGGTTCCGAGCTGCAGCTCGATGTCGACGAGCGAATGCTCGATGATCGCCCGGGACAGATCCAGGCGCACCCTTCCATATGCTGACCCGACCTTGAGGAATCGAGGTACCCGCCATGCGCCGCGCCGCTGGATCCGTCCGCCGGCGGCCGCGATCGTCGACGTGCTTCCGGGGTGCTCCTCGGGGAGCGAGACCAGAGCTAATGAGAGCTCGTTGTGCGCCTTGGCGGTAAGCGCCTGGTGAAGGCGCTTGTCCAACTCCTCATGGGAGATGAGCCCTTCGGCGTACGCCTCCTGCAGGCGCTGCACGGCCGTATTGCGGTCGCCTTCGCCGATCAGCGGCGGCGAGTTTTCCGGTAAGGAGGTCACCGTTTCACCCTACTGCTGAGCCGGCGATGCGAACCCTCCAAGGCCCATGGCGGGCGCGTACCCGATGGGGAGGCCGACCGCTCGTCATCATGCTCTCGATCGTCGACCCCGGCGAGCTTGTGCGGTCAAAGCACCAGGCGGCGTTGCACCATCTGACCTCACCCTGGTGCTGTCGGCGGCATCCGGACGGAATCATCGCCGATCCCGAGCCGCGTGGGGACGGGCCACCGCCTGGTCGTCGTCCACGGTCTCTGTCCTGGCCCATGTGCTGCGCTCGACGGCGAGGACGGCCATGACCGGAGACAGAAGCCCACGGACGGAGGCAGTCCGTGGTGACTCAGTGGCGGTCGGCGAGACGGCAACGGGGTGTTTCCTGCCTCGCTTCGGGCGGTACCCCAGTAGCTCGTGCAGCCATTGGACGACCCAGGACCGGAAGGAATGACGGCTTGTTGGCCCGATTCGAACGATACCTGCTCCAGGACTTTCCGCTGATCCACTTGGTGATCGGCGGCTTCGGCAACACGGCATTTCTGGTCGGTAGTGTGTGTTTCCTGTTTCCAAGTCTCGAGAAAGTCGCTCTGTGGCTGTTTGTGGCGGGCTCGCTGGGCATGTTCGCGGGCACCCTCGGTGAAGTGTTCGTCCGCCACGCGCGCAGGACCCGCCAGCGAGTGGGGAGCTGACCACCGCACCTGAGCCCTCGACTCCCCTTTCCTGAGCCGGGCGGATCACGGCGTCGACGGCGCCCTTGGTGCAACCGGCCAGTGTCCTGCCACGTGCCCGGGGTCCGGCTTGGCGGACCCCGGGGGTGAGCCGGAGGGGGACGAGTTTCAGTTCCCCATGGCTTTGCGGACGGCGTCCTTGGTGCGGTCCATGAGGGCGGCGACCGGCCCGAGGGCCATGTTCTTGGCCCCGGATTCGACGCCCGGGTGGGGCCGGGTGGGTGCCATGGCCTCGGCGGCCTTGATGGCCTTGGCCATCGCGGCCAGGTTGGCGGCGTCGGTGCTGCGGCGGATGTGGCTGAACTCGTAGCGTTCCTCGGCCCGCGCGTGCTCCTGGACGTCTTTGCGGAGCTTGAGCAGCTGGGGCATGAACTTCGGGTCGTCGGTGTCCAGTTCGTCGAGGGCGGCCAGTGTTTCCTTGGCCGCCTTCTCCTCGGCGAGACGGTCCTTCACGACCTGCTCGCCGCCGGGGAATCCCTTCCGGGCGAAGGGGTGGACGACCTCTTCCTCGGCCGTCTCGTGCACGGCCAGCAGGCGCACCAGCCGGCGGAAGGCATCGCGGCGCTCCTCGCCCTCGGCCGCCTCGACCTCGTCGAAGAGATTGCGGATGTCACCGTGCTGGCGCATCAGCAGGGCGACGACGTCGTCGTCCTTGGCCTGGTCGTCCCCGGCGTGCGGGGTCTTCAGCTCGGACATCCCGGCCTCCTTACTTCTCGCGCTGGGAGGGATCGGGGTGCTCGCCCTCGGTCTGGACGCGGTACTCGCGGCCGAACATCTCGTCGTGCTCGGTCATCACCCGGTCGCTCGGGGGTGCCTCGCCGCCGTGGATCTGCTCCTGCATCTGTTCGAACCGCTCGTGCGCCTCGCGGACGTAACCCGCCCCGAGCGTCGTGAGGTCCATCTGGGTGTCGAGCAGTTCCCGCAGGTAGCCCTTGTTCGGCTCGAACGTGAGCACGTTGGGCAGCTCGGGGGCGAGCACCGAGGCGGGGTCGCGGCCGTCGTGGCGGCGCATGAGGTCGCAGGCGGCGTGCAGGTGCTCCAGCTCCATGTTCAGGTGCAGTTCCCAGATCGCCTTGACCTTGGGATCGCTCTCCTGCTCCATGAAGGAGTGGTAGAGGTAGCACTCGTTGTACTCGTGGTTGACCAGCTGCTCCCACCACGTCTCACCCGGGTCCACCAGGGACTCGTAGTGGGTGACGTGCTCCTCCTCGATCAGCCCGATCTCCTGGTAGAGCTGACGGGCGATCGGCTCCATGTAGGTGGGACCGGTGTTCATGTAGAAGTTCATGGTCTGCTGCTCCGCCGACATGACCGTCAGCGCGTGCAGCTTCGACAGCGGGTCGGTCTGGTCCTTGGCGTACGGGTCGCGGACGTTGTCGACCGGATTACGGTGGTGGAGCCTGGTGGGCCGGCCGGGCATGACCTCGGTCAGGCCGTCGACGATCGACTCCGCCTTGCGGTGCTCGATCATCTCGTACAGGTTCGCGTACCGGTACAGGTGGTCGAAGTCCTCCAGCACACCGAACTGGTACGCCTGCTTCAGGTACGGGTCCGGCTCCATCCGCGCCACCCACGCCGTCAGGTCCACCGCCACCTGCTCGTACGCGATCGTCGTCTCCAGCACCGAGGAGACACCCGGCAGCAGCCAGTTCACCACCTTCTGCTGCTGCGCCTCGATGTAGCGCACGCGCGCCAGCTGCCGCTTGATCTCCGGGTCCACGGTGTGCCGGGCGAGCTGGTGGCTGAACATGATCGCCTCCACCTCGATCCCGTTCATCGTGATGATCCGGCACCGGGTGTACGGGTCACAGTGGTCCGGGTCGATCGGATCCACGTTCAGCTCACGCCAGCTACGCAGCTGACGGTCCAGCGGGATACCCCGCTGCTCCAGCGGATTGAACGTCATGAGGGTGCCTCCTGAGCGCGAGGGGGGAGACGCGCGCCGACGAAGTACCCCGAAGGGAACAACGCACGCGAATTCACCACCGAGTCTGTCCCTCAACGACCGATTTCTGGCCACCGCGCCCGCTCACCGCCCGCGTGGTTGCCCCCAGTGGACCAGTGAATGACCAATCAGGTGCTCAGGCGCCCTCCACCCGGAGCCCCACCGGCCTTCCGCTGAATGAGAGCCTTGTGCGTCTCCACCGCGCCGAGGACGTGCAAGCGGCGTTGACCGCCGCATGCGGCACCTCCTTCACCAGCGAGCACGGCAGCTGCCTCGCTACGCCCCAAGACGTGCCGATCAGGGTCCGGCGGTCAGCGCGGAGCCTGCGGTGAGCAGGCCGCTGAGGATTTGGGAGGCGAACAGCACGGCCGGGACGCGCTTTTGCGTGCGGGTGTTCGCCGGGCCGGTGCCGGAGGCGGTGAGTGGCGGGGAGCGGAAAATGACTGACTGCTTCGGGACGTGGACGGGGAATGCAGGGCTGTGCCTTCACACGCGCCCGCAGGAGAGGGCGGGGTAGGGCGTTTGCGGCCTGTGGGGGTGCCCGGCGAGCCGGGCACCCCCACAGGAAGGGAAGAGGGCTGGTTGCGCTCAGCTCAGCTGCAGGCGGTCGGCCAGACCCGCGGCGGTGAAGGCGGCCTCCAGCTCGTCGCGGCCCTCGGTGAAGTGCGACCAACTGTCGAAGTGGACGGGCACCACGCGGCGGGCGCCCAGGGTCTCGGTGGCCTCGGCGGCCTGGGCGCTGTCCAGGACGATCAGTCCGCCGTCGAAGATCTCCGCGAAGCGGGGTGCGCCGGCGAAGAGGATCGCGGTGTCGATGGGGGCGAAGCGTTCGGCGATCTCGCGGACGGCGTCGAGGGAGGCGTTGTCGCCGCTGACGTAGACGGTGGGCAGGTCCTCGCCGGTCAGGATGAAGCCGATGACCTGTCCGGCGATCGGTTCGACTTCTTCGCGGGTGCCGGGGCCGTGGATGGCGGGGACTGCGGTCACCGTGAGCGTGCCGCCGCCGGGGCGGTCCAGCTCGATGGACTCCCAGTCGGCAAGACCGGTGGCCTTCTGGCCGAGGCGTTCGCCGCCGCCGGTGGTGGTGAGGGTGAGCGGGATATCGGCGAGCAGGGCGCGGCCGGCGTTGTCGAGGTTGTCGTCATGCTCGTCGTGGGAGAGCAGGACGACGTCGACGGGGCCGACGTCTTCGGGGGTGCCGGTGGAGGGGGCGGTCTTGGTCAGGGCCGGGGCACCGGGGGGCGCGGGGTAGGAGCGGGGGGCGTCGAAGGTGGGGTCGGTCAGAAAGCGCAGGCCGCCGTATTCGAACAGGGCCGTGGGGCCACCGAAGACGCGGACGGGGAACTGTGTGGTCGCACGGGAAACAGACACAACAAGCCCTCACGGATAGATTTACTTGAACCGTGATGCGACTATAAGTGGGTGTCATGGATGATGGCAAGCTCAACCGTGAGTCACGGTTGCGGACGAGTCGTACCATGAGGGGTATGGAAGAGAGCGTCATCACCGGGTCCGGGCTGCCGCCGGCGCCGGGGGCGGAGCAGCATCCCTCACTCGCCTTGGTCAACAGCGCCGTCGCGCTGCCGGGCGGGCGCTACGTCGACCAGCTCGGTACGCCTGCCGGGGCCGACCAGTGGCTGACGCAGCAGGGCCTCACCCCGGTCGACGCGGGCATGCTCGACATGTGCGCCGCGCAGCTGCGTTCCCTGCGCGAGCAGGTCCGGGCGCTGTTCGCGTCCCGTGTCGCGGGGCTCCCCGCCCTGCCCGCCGCCGTCAACGCGATCAACGACACCCTGACCCGCGTGCCCACCGCCCCGCTGCTGGCCTGGGACGACAAGAGCGGCCCCTACCGCGCCATGTCCAATCCCACCTCGGAACTCGTCGACCACGCCCTGGCGGCCCTGGCCGCCGACGCCGCCGACCTCCTCACCGGCCCCGACGCCGAGCGTCTCACCGCCTGCGCCTCCGCCCCATGCAACCGCTACCTGCTCCGCCACGGCCGCCGCCACTGGTGCTCCACCCGCTGCGGCGACCGCGCCCGCGCCGCCCGCGCCTACGCCCGCCGCACCGGACGCACCTGACGCATCAGCCAGGCGCCGCCGGGACGGCGCGGCACACCGCTCACCTGGAAGTTGCGCGACCCGCGCCGACGGCTGTTCCGGCCGCGGGGCCGGCGGTCAGCCGCGCCCGCCGACCGCGGGTAGGTGGACGGCCACGAGATCACTCCCGTACGCGACCACGACTCCGGGCTGGCCTTGGCCGTGGCCTGCGGCAACGACGCGCTGCCTGAATTCTCGGTCGGACAGCCGGTCGAGATCCGCGTCGACCTGCCGCTGCGCACCGCGCATGCCGCGCTGCACACGGCCGGCCACCTGATCGAGGCGGCCGGACGGGCTCAGGGCTGAGCCCTGGCCGCGAACAACCACTTCCCCGGCCGGGCCGGGATCGAGTTCACCGCGCCGCAGCCCGACGCCCGCCTGGACACGCCGGAGGGCCGGGCGGAGGCCACCTCAACGAGGCGTCCGCGTCCATGAACCCGTATGCCGACGCGACGAAGCAGAACTCGTCACAGATCCACTCACGCGCAACCGTCTCGATCCCGCTCCCCGCCGCCACGAACTCCCCGTACAGCAGGTTGAACTCCTCCGTCGAAGCCTGGGTGAGTACACCCCGCATCACCTACTCGACCGCCGCGCCCCCGGCCAAGGCTGCGTGCGCGGCGGCGAGGATCTCCTCCGAGAGCGGGGAGCCCTTGGTGGCCCGGGACAGGACCAGCGCACCGAACAGGGTGCAGAGGCGGACGATGCCGTCCTGCTCGTCGCTGTCGAGGAAATCGGCGAAGTCGGCCGCCCCCTCGGTGTAGACGCGACGGGCCTCACGACCCCCGCCTTCACGTGCGATGTCCGTGGCGAGTGCGGCGACCGGGCAGCCGTCCGCCGGGGCGTCGCGGTGTTCGACGGAGAGGTAGGTGTCGATCAGGGCCCGCTGGGCTGCCTCGCGCTGCCCTTCGTGCCGCTCGAGCCCGGCGGCGTAGCGCCGGGCGAGCTCGCCGAAGGCGTGGGCGGTGGCCTCGTCGACGAGCGCCTCCTTGGAGGCGAACTGCTTGTAGAAGGCGCCGTGAGTGAGACCGGCTGCCTTCATCAGGTCGGCGACGCTGACCTGGGCGCCCTGTTCCCGGAACAGCCGGGAGGCGGTGTCCAGGTGTACGCGGCGGCCCGCCGCCCCGAGACGGTCGACGTACCGGGCGTCATCCCGCTGCGCCTCGACGTGACGGACCAGGAGTCGATACGGGAGGCCGCCCGCATCGCCTCCGATGCGACCCTGCTGATCAACAACGCGGGCATCTCCACCGGCGCGACGCTGATCGGCGGTGACCTGGACGACGCGCGTCGCGAGATGGAGACCAACTTCTTCGGCCCGCTCGCTGCCACCCGGGCCTTCGCCCCCGTCATCGAGGGCAACGGCGGCGGCTCCGTACTCAACGTCCTGTCCGCCCTGTCCTGGTTCCACCCGGCCGGCCTCGGTTCCTACGCGGCCTTCAAGGCCGCCGCCTGGGCCCTGAGCGATGCGACCCGTGAGGAGCTGGCACCGCGCGGCATCACCGTCTCGGCGCTGCACGTCGGCTACATGGACACCGACATGGCCGCCCTCATCCCCGCCGATCAGAAGGCCGCCGCCGCCGACGTCGCGGCCCAGGCCCTGTACGGCATCGAGACCGGCCTGCCGGAGGTTCTCGCCGACGAGACCAGCCGGTACGTCAAGCAGGGCCTGTCCGCGGCACCCCGGCCGAACGCGGGCTGACGCTCACCTCTCCGCTCCGGTGCGACCGCCTTCCCACCCCTGCTGCAAGGACATCTCATGCGCTACACGGCCTTTGGACACCGGACCGGACTGCGTGTGTCCGAGTACGCGCTGGGCACCGCGAACTTCGGCACTGGCTGGGGCGCCGGAGCCGAACCGGACGAGGCACGGCGGATCTCCGACCGCTTCGCCGAGGCCGGCGGCACCTTCCTGGACAGCGCGGACGGTTACCAGTTCGGCGAGTCGGAGGAACTGACCGGAAAGCTGATCTCCGCCGACCGCGAGCACTTCGTCCTGGCCACCAAGTTCTCCCTCGGTGCCGCGCCGCAGCCGGATATCTCCAAGACCGGCAACAGCCGCAAGAACATGGTCGCCTCCGTGGAGGCCGGCCTGAAGCGCCTGGGCACCGACTACATCGACCTGCTGTGGGTGCACTTCCCCGACGAGCTGACTCCGATGGAGGCGCTCCTGCGCGGACTCGACGACCTGGTGAGCGCCGGCAAGATCCACCACGCCGCACTGTCCAACTTCCCAGCCTGGCGCGTCTCGCGCGCGGTGACCCTCGCCGATCTGAGGAACCAGGCCCCGATCATCGGCATCCAGCACGAGTACAGCCTCGTCGAACGCACAGCCGACCGCGAAATCCTGCCCATGGCCGAGAGCCTCGGACTCGGCGCCGCCCTGTGGTCCCCGCTCGGCGGCGAACTGCTCACCGGCAAGTACCGCAGCTCCGCCGAGGGGCGCCTGAGCGACCTGGGCGTGGTCATCCATACCGAGAGCACCGACCAAAAGACCTTCGTCGTCGACACCGTCCTGCCACCGCCGAGGAGACCGGCGTGTCGCCCGCGCAGGTGGCGGTGGCCTGGGTGCGCGAGCGCGCCGCCAGGTCCGTGGCCACGCTCGTCCCGATCATCGGCCCGCGCAACCTCTCCCTCAGCGCGGTGCCGCTCGGCGTTCCCCACGAGGCGATCGGCGTCTCCCTGGACCGCATCCAGGGAGGCGCCGCCGACCGGATCACTGCCCCGGTCGTGCCGGTGGCCTGAAGGGTCAACGCGGCTGGGGGGGGGCGACCGGCGCCGAAGTCAAGAAGACGCCACGAACCATCTCGTACTGAGAGAAACCCGGGACGAACGAAGACCCCGTCCTCCCACGGACGGGAACCGGAACGGAGACGACAATGAAGGCTTTCCTGGTCGAGAAGTACGGTGGCCCGGCCGGGATGCGCGCCGCAGAGGTAGCCGACCCGCAGGCGGGCGCCGAGGAGGTCCTGGTCGAGATCCGGGCGGCGAGCGTCAACCCGCTGGACATCAAGCTGCGCGACGGGGCCTTCAAGGCGTTCCTGCCCTACCGTCTCCCGCTCGTCCTGGGCAACGACTTCGCCGGGAAGGTCGTGCGGGTCGGCCCGTCCGTCACCCGCTTCGCGGTGGGCGACGAGGTTTACGCCCGGCCGGACAAGGACCGCATCGGCACCTTCGCCGAACACCTCGCCGTCCACCAGGACGACCTGGCTCCGAAGCCGGACAGCCTCACGATGACCGAGGCCGCCTCCCTGCCCCTGGTCGCCCTCACCGCATGGCAGGCGCTGGTCGAACGGGCACGCGTGCAGCCGGGTCAAAAGGTCCTCGTCCACGCGGGCGCCGGCGGTCTCGGCTCCATCGCCGTCCAACTGGCCAAGGCCCTGGGCGCGCACGTGGCCACCACCGTGAGCACCGCCAACGTCGATGTGGTCAGGGAACTCGGCGCGGACGTCGCCATCGACTACCGCGCCCAGGACTTCACCGAGATCCTCGACGGCTACGACGTCGTCCTGGACTCCCTCGGCGGCGACAAC
The DNA here is from genome assembly GCF_031597775.1 of Streptomyces sp. BB1-1-1. Lineage (NCBI taxonomy): Bacteria > Bacillati > Actinomycetota > Actinomycetes > Kitasatosporales > Streptomycetaceae > Streptomyces > Streptomyces sp. BB1-1-1. The sequence goes on from NZ_CP134203.1 coordinate 8,429,206, forward strand.
CTGGCCAGGTCTCTGCGTGTACTCAAGCCCGGCGGCATCACCGTCAGCGTCGCGGGCCCGCCCGACCCGTCCTTCGCCCGCGAACTCGGCGCGAACCCGGCTCTCCGCCTGGCCATGACCGCGCTCAGCTCCACGACCCGGCGCCGGGCCAAGCGCCTCGGCGTGACGTACTCGTTCTTGTTCATGAAGGCGAGTGGCGACCAGCTGCGCGAACTCACCTCTCTCATCGACGCCGGGAAGATCCGCCCCGTCGTCGACCGCGTCTTCCCGTTCGACGAAACCCTTCAAGCCATGGAGTACGTCGAGAAGTGTCGGGCCAAGGCCGGCAAGGTCGTCGTCTCGATGGCGTAGGGCGGGCGCGCCGGCATCGACCGGCTCCGCACCGCCGGCGGTGTCACAAGGTCGACGTCTTCTCCTTCTCCCTCGGTGGTTTCATCGCCCAGGCCCTGGTGGTGAAGCACCCAGAGGTCGTCCACAAACTCGTCCTCACCGGTACCGGGCCCAAGGGCGGCAAGGACATCGACAAGGTCGCCGGCACCACGTACTGGGACATACGCGAGCCACCCTGACCCGGTCGGACCCCAAGGAGTTCCTGTTCTTCAACCGCGACGCCGCCGGCGAGTCCGCCGCGCGCGCGTTCGTCAACCGGCTCAAGGAGCGCACGGCCGACCGCGATGCGGAGATCGAGGTCAAGGCATTCCAGAGGCAGCTGAAGGCGATCAAGAAGTGGGGGCGCTCCACCCCCGACGACCTGTCGCAGCTCACCCAGCCCACCCTGATCGCCAACGGCGACAACGACCGCATGGTGCCCTCGGTCCTCTCCGAAGACCTGCACCGACGCATCAAGGACAGCGAGTTGATCATCTACCCCGACTCCGGTCACGGCGGCGTCTTCCAGCACCACCAGCAGTTCGCGCCCCTCGCGGTCGAGTTCCTCGCCCGTTGACCACCGGCGAACACCGCAACTGCACGTGCGGTGACCAGGGGTTCGAAGCTGTCCGCCGCCAAGGAGACAGACGAGCGCGCCCACCTGGGGGAGTAGCGCACCTCACCGCGGCCGGTCACCGCACCGGCACCCCGCATGCTGACGAAGTGGATTCGCAGCCGTCCCGAGACGCCGGCACTGACAGTGCGTCAGTCACCTTTGTGATCAGCTGGTGCCATGGAAGCCATATGGACAAGCGTTGTAGCGGTCGGGGGCACACTCATGGGTGCCGTGATCACGCACCTCTTCCAGCGCCTCGCGTCCGGACGCAGTGAGCTGTTCGCGCGGTCAGAGGCACTCCGGCAGGAGCGGATAGCCACTTACAGTTCGTTCGCCGCGGCAGTGGAGGACTACCGCCATGGCCAGGCGGACCGCTGGTACCGCAAGCAGCATGACCCTGACGGAGAAGCCTTCATCACGGCACGCGATGAAGCACACCGCCTCCGAACAGTGACACGGCAAGTGCTCTACCGGGTCAAGTTGCTGACTGATGACCAGGGAGTGAACCTCGCTGCCGAGCAGGCCTACGAGTGCACGCGGGACGTGTCGACCGCACGTGACCAAGCCGAGCGGGACGCACTGGACGCCCGGGCGAGACACGCGATCGAGGCGTTCGTAGCCCAGGCTTCGCCACTGATCCGTTGAGCTGTCTATAGATGCCTGTCCAGAAGCAAATGAAGGCTTGGCGGGCCGCCCGCCACGTACGGCGGCCTGCCAAGCCTCGGCGAACTCGGCCGGAGCCGACACTGGTTGTGGTCAGAGGCCGATGTCGGACAGCCACTGACCGGTGGTACGGGGGGTGATGCCGAGCAGCTTCTGGGCGGAGTTCTCCGGTGCGATCGACCGGTGGGGCAGCGTGCTCATGGCCTGGTAGAGCCCGGCGACGTCGGCGGCCGGGCCCTCGCCGATCACGGGCGCGACGGAGGCCCGCATCTGCTCGGGGGTGATCGGCTCGAAGACGACGTCCTTGCCGAAGTGGGCGCCGAACGCCCCTGCGAGCTCCGGTCCGGTGAGTGCCGGGTACTGGCCGACAGAGACTTGGCCGGTCACGTCATGGCGGTCGAACAGGGCGAGCACGACGTCGGCGATGTCCAGGTGGGACGCCCAGGAGACGGGGAAGTCGGTGCGGATCGGGTACGGCAGCGCGTCGCGCTCGCGGACCGTGTCGATGACGTAGGGCATGAGCAGGTTCTCCAGGTACAGCGTGGGCGCGATCACGGCGTGGGACACCCCGCTGTTCGCCAGGCCGGAGGCCAGTTCCGCTGCCGCGCCGCCGATGTCGGTCGGTGCACCGCTGGTGGAGAACACCACGTGGGCCGGGCGGGCCTCGCGGACTGCGGCCACGATGTTGCGTGCGTAGGTCTGGCGGTCCTCCTCGGAGACCATCGGCAGGTGGACGAACACCCCGTCGGCGTCCCGGTACGCCTCGATCAGTGCGTCGATGGAGCCGTAGCCGGCGGCCACCGTGCGCGCGCCCTCCACGGCGGCGTTCGGGTCGCGGGTCAGAGCGGTCACGGGCTTGCCCGCGGCGGCGAGCGTGGCGACGACGGGGGCACCCTGGGCGCCGGTGGCGCCGTGAATCACGTAGGTCATGCAGTCATTAGTGCATGCAGAGCACCGGTTACATCAACTGCACTAATGGAGTTATCGTCGAAAACATGACTGATCCTTGCCTTCCTGAGTGCGGTGTCGCCCGATTCCTCACCTTGTTGAACGGGCCGTGGGCCACCCTGATCGTGCGTGAACTGCTGCACGGCCCGCATCGCTTCACCGAGCTGCGCGCCGCCCTGCCGGGCATCAGTCCGCACACGCTGACCAGCCGGCTGCGGCAGTTCGAGCGGCACGGCATCGTGACCCGCACGACGTACGCGGAGATCCCACCGCGCGTCGAGTACGCGCTGACCCCTCTTGGTACGGGGCTGCGCGATGTCCTGGAGGCCATGGGGAAATGGGCCATGGAGGTGCCGGATCCCGCGTAGGGCGCGCCTGGAGGTACGCCTCGCGGACGTCCTCGGGCTCGTCGGCGAGAACCTGGTCCATGCGCTGGCGGAGGTACCGCTTGGGGTTGATGTGCTTCCTTCATGAACACCTCCTCCACGTCCGCGTCGACGAGGTTCGGTGCCGGTCTATCGGTCTTCCGAGGAAGACGTGCGGGGCGACTTCTTCTGGGCGGTGACGATGACTGCGGGGAGGAGTGCCAGTGCGAAGGCGGCGCCGGTGAGGGCGAGGAGGGGGTAGCTGGCTGCGGCCACGACGATCCCGGAGGTCATACCACCGGTGGCTCCGGCGATGGCGATGGCGACGTCGACTGTGCCTTGCGTGTGGCCCGCGCGAACTGCCCGGGGTCGTTCAGTGAACGGACACGGGGGCCGGCGTGGTCGGCAGAATGTAGGCGTCGGCGATGAGTTCTGTTGAGTGCAGGAGCGCATGAGGGGTGTGGCCCACGCTGGCGATCATGATCTCGTCGGGGCGGGCTGCCTCGTGCAGGCGGTTGAGATGCGCGGTGACCTGGTCGGGTGTGCCGTGCAGGACGCTGTTGGTCCAGCGGTCGAGAACCTGTTGCTCGGAGGCGGTGCAGGAGTAGGAGGCGGCCTCGTCGGGCGTGGGCACCAGGTAGGACCTGCCGTGGAGCATGCGCATCATGCTGTGGGCGTAGCTGTGTGTCTGGCGCAGGGCCTCGTGCTCGTCGTCGGCGGCCATGACGGCGAAGCTGGCCAGTGCGTACGGTTCGGCGAGGACGGCTGAGGGGGTGAACCGGTCGCGGTAGAGCTGGAGCGCGGCGGCGACGTGCTCGGGAGAGAAGTGGGCGGCGAAGGCGAAGGGCAGGCCCAGGTGGGCGGCGAGTTGGGCGGAGTATCCGGAGGAGCCCAGCAGCCAGACCGAGGGGCGGCCGGTTGTCTGGGAAAGACGGTTCTCCTTGTCCTGTCCCGGTCCGGGCACGGCGTAGACGCGCTCGTGGTAGGGGTGTTCTTCGGGGAAGTCGTCGTCGAGGAAGTGCAGCAGCTCGTCGACCTGCTGGGGGAAGTCGTCGTTGTCGGAGCGTCCACGGCGCAGGGCGGCGGCGGTGGCCTGGTCGGTGCCCGGGGCGCGGCCCAGACCGAGGTCGATCCGGTCGGGGGCCAGGGCCTGGAGCAGGCCGTACTGCTCGGCGACGATCAGTGGCGGGTGGTTGGGCAGCATCACTCCGCCCGCGCCGAGCCGCAGCCGTGTGGTGTGGGCGGTCAGCCGGGCCAGCAGGACGGCGGGGCTGGAGGAGGAGACGCCGGGCATGGAGTGGTGTTCGGTCACCCAGTAGCGGGTGAAGCCGCGCCTCTCGGCGAGTTCAGCCAGTGCGATGCTGCCGGCCAGAGCGTCGGTGGCACTGATGCCGCGGCCGGCCAGGGCGGTATCGAGGACGGACAACGGCGCGGGAGCCGATCCGTGGGCTGTGCCCTTGATCGGGTCGTTCATGAGGATTCCTTCTGCGGTGCGCCGGCCCGGCGCGGGTGGCCGGGCCGGGGAATGGGCCGCCGCGGTGAGCTCGTGACGCACCGCGGCGGCCAGGGCGTTCGAGGTCAGGCCAGTTCCACGCGGTCGAGCAATCCGGCGGTGGTGAAGGCGGCCACGAGCTGCTCGCGGCCCTCGGTGAAGTGGGCCCAGCTGTCGAAGTGGACCGGCACGATGCGGCGGGCGCCCAGGATGCGGGCGGCCTCGGCGGCCTGAGCGCTGTCGAGCGTGAGCAGCGAGCGGTCCAGGACGGGAGTGCGGACCGCGCCGGCGAACAGCACAGCGGTGTCCACCGGGCCGAAACGGTCGGCGATCTCACGGACCAGGGAGAGCTGGGCGTTGTCGCCGCTGACGTAGACGGTGGGCAGGCCGTCACCGCTCAGGACGAAGCCGACGACCTCGCCGACGACGGGTTCGAGGTCCTCGCGTGCCCCGGGCCCGTGCAGGGCCGGGACGCCGGTGACGGTGATCGTGCCGCCGCCGGGGCGGTCGAGTTCGATGGACTCCCAGTCCTTCAGGGGGCGTGCGGTGCCGCCCAGCCGGCCCGCGCCACTGGGCGTGGTCAGGGTCAGGGGTACGTCGGCGAGCAGGGCACGGCCCGAGGTGTCGAGGTTGTCGTCGTGCTCGTCGTGCGACAGCAGCACCACGTCGATGCGGCCCAGGTCGGCGGGTGCGGCGGAGGGAGGCGCGGTCTTGGCCAGCCCGGAGGGGTAGCTGCCGGGAGCGTCGAAGGTCGGGTCGGTCAGGAACCGCAGCCCGCCGTACTCGATGAGTGCGGTCGGCCCTCCGAAGACACGAATGGGGGCCTGCTGGCTGGATGCGCTGGTTGCTGCCATGACGACATCTCCTCACGGATAGGTGGGACTACATCCGTGACCCTAGGCGTGTGTCACGGATAAATGCAAGGCGTACCGTGAGAAACGTGAGTGGGGTCGACGCCATCGTCGACACCGTGGACCCCGGGCTGCCGTCCGTCCGTGCCGGGCGCTGAGCACTACCCCGCGCTCGACTTCGCCAACAGCGTCACCGCCCTGCCGGGTGACCAGTTCCTCGACGCACTGGGCACCCCGTCGGGCGCCCACCAGCGGCACGCTTGCGTTCGCTGCGCGAACAGGTGCGCGCCCTGCTCGCCGCCCAGGTCGGCGGCCACCCCGCCCCCGCCACCGCGCTGGCCGCCGTCAACAGCGCCTGCACAGGGCGCCGTGGAGGTCTCTGCCATCCCGGTTCAGGGGCGCTGACCCCAGTCGAGACGGTCGGCCAGGTCGGCGGAGGCGAAGGCGGCTGCCAACTCGGTGCGGCCCTCGGTGAAGTGGGCCCAGCTGTCGTAGTGGACGGGCACCACGCGGCGGGCGCTGAGGAGCTGGGCGGCTTCGGTTGCCTGGGCACTGTCCAGGACGATCACCTCGCCGTCGAAGACCTCCGCGAAGCGCGGGGCGCCGGCGAACAGGATGGCGGTGTCCACCGGGGCGAAGCGCTCGGCGATGTCCTTGACCGCGTCGAGGGAGGCGTTGTCGCCACTGACGTACACGGTGGGCAGGCCCTCCCCGGTCAGGAGGAAACCGACAACCTCGCCGCAGACCGGCTCGACCTCGTGGCGCGGGCCGGGGCCGTGGATGGCAGGCACGCCGGTGACGGTGACTGTGCCGCCGCCGGGGCGGTCGAGCTCGATGGACTGCCAGTCGGCCAAGCCCGTGGCCTTCTCGCCGAGGCGCTGTCCGCCACTGGGTGTGGTGAGAGTGAGGGGTACGTCGGCGAGCAGGGCCCGACCGGAGGTGTCGAGGTTGTCGGCGTGCTCGTCGTGCGAGAGGAGCACCACGTCGATGGGTCCGAGGTCGGCGGGGTCGACGGCGGAAGGGGCGGTCTTGGTCAGGACCACGGCGGGCGCCTGGTGATCGCCGGGAGCATCGAAGGTCGGGTCGGTCAGGAAGCGGAGACCGCCGTACTCGAAGAGAGCGGTCGGTCCGCCGAACACGCGGACCGGGAACGGGGTGGACGCTGCGGAAGGAGCAGACACGGAAGGATGACCTCACGGATAGGGGTTGGTGAAACGTGAGACGACAGTAACCATTTCTCACGGAAGCATGCAAGCCGTACCATGAGGCTTATGCAGGAGTTCGTGATCGAAGAGCCCGCTCCGCCGCCCGCGCAAGGGGAGGAGCAGCACCTCTCCCTGGCCCTGGCCAACAGTGCGATCGTCATGCCCGGAGGGCACACGGTCGATCGCTTGGGCACTCCAGCGCACACCAACCGCTGGCTGACGGAACGCGGCCTCGCACCGGTCGACGCCGGCATGCTGGAAATGTGTGCGGCCCAGCTGCGCTCGCTGCGCGAACAGATCAGATCGCTGTTCGCCTCCCACGCCGGCGGGCTTCCCGCCCTTCCCGCCGCCCTCACGGCCATCAACGACGCGATGACCCGCGTCCCCACCGCCCCGCTCCTGCGGTGGGACGACAAGAACGGCCCCTACCGCGCCACACCGCACCCCACCACCGAGATCGTCGACCACGCCCTGGCGGCCCTGGCCGCCGACGCCGCCGACCTGCTCACCGGCCCCGACGCCGAACGCCTCACCGCCTGCGGCTCCACCCCCTGCAACCGGTACCTGCTCCGCCACGGCCGCCGCCAGTGGTGCTCCACCCGCTGCGGCGACCGCGCCCGCGCCGCCCGCGCCTACGCCCGCCGCACCCAGCCCAAGGCGGAGTGACGGGCCCGCGCTGCCCTGCCGGGTGGACCGGGTAGCGGCTCGTGCTGATCGGTGCACCCCCTCGGCCTGCTCGGGTGCACCGCGGCGTCGGCCCGCGGATTCGCCGACAGCGAAGACGAAGCGCCCGTTTGACCGGATGCCCCCTCCGTTTTACTCTCGACTATGTACGGAGGCAGCATCCGTTTTGATGCGGCCGCACGATCACGGCAGGCGGGAGGGCGCATGAGCGCCGGTGAACTGCGGGGACGCAAGCCCCGCGCGGACGTCCAGCGCAACCGCGTGGCCCTGCTGGAGACCGCGCAGCGTCACTTCCTGCAGCACGGGGTCGGCACCTCCCTGGAGGCAGTGGCCAAGGAGGCGGGAGTCGGGCCCGCCACCCTGTACCGGCACTTCCCCACCCGTGAAGCACTGCTGGCGGCTGTGCTGCAGACGCGCTCCGAAGAACTGGAGGCCCGTCAGGCGGGCATCGATCAGCTCGGCGACCCGGCCGAGGCGCTGGAGCAGTGGCTGCGGGCGATGGAGGAGTACTTCAGCTCCTTCAGTGGGCTGCCGGACCCACTGATGGCCGCGGCCCGGGCGCAGGAGCCGGACAACCCGCTCACGATTCCCTGCGACATCCTCATCGCCGCCACCGATCAGTACGTGCGAGCCGCGCAGCTCGCGGGGCGCGTGCGCGCGTCGGTGCGGGGACACGACCTGTTCCTCGCGGCCTGTTCCGTTGCCTGGATCAAGGGCACCGGTACCGAGGAAGAGTCGCTCGACCGGCTCCGCACGCTCATCGCCAGCGGCTACCGCGAGCAGGACATCCAGGCGTAAAGCGCCAGACACCGCGTCTCGCCTCCGCAAGGCCAGGCGGCACCACCACACGGCCATCACATCGCGCTGCCATCGTCACGTCGCGCTGCCATCGTCACGTCGCGCTTCCATAGGGGCGGCACATCCTTGTAAGGGACAAATCATGAAAATTACTGTCATAGGTGCCGGTGCCATCGGCGGAAACCTCGCTGCCAAGCTCAGCACGGCCGGGCACGACGTCCAGGTGGCCGACGCCCGAGGCCCCGAGGCCGTCCGGGCGGAGGTGCTGGAGTCCGGGGCCCGTGCGGCGGAGCTCACCGACGCCGTCCAGGGCCGGGACGTCATCGTCCTGGCCATCCCCTTCGGGGTGGCGGGGGAGCTGGCCGGCCTGTTCGCCTCGGTTCCCGCAGAGACGGTGGTCATCGACACCTCGAACTACTATCCACACCTCAGCGGGCAGATCGAGGCCGTGGGCAAGGGCGAGGTCGAGAGCGTGTGGAACGCCAAGCAGTTGGGGCGCCCCGTGGTCAAGGTGTGGAACGCCGCCCTGGCAGAGACCCAGCGGACCAAGGGTGTTCCGGCAGGAACACCCGGCCGCCTCGCCATCCCCGTCGCCGGCGACTCCGAGGAGGCGCGGCGTGTGGCCATGCGGCTCGTGGACGACACCGGTTTCGACCCCTACGACGCCGGCACGCTGGCCGACTCCTGGCGCCAGCAGCCGAACAGCCCCGCCTACTGCACCGAACTGACCCTCGACGAGCTGCCGGCGGCCCTGGCCGCGGCCGACCGCGTCAAGGACTCGGCCATCCGCGACAGCCTCCCGGAACGCTTCGCCGCCCTCCCGGCCAACCCCACCGTCGACGACGTCGTCGAGATGAACCGCGCCGCCCACCGCTGAGACACCCGACGCGGCTCTCGTGCACACACAGACGAATATGAAGAGCGCACAGCCCCCACTTCGGCTACCGCCTCTCGTGGCCTGCCGTACTGCACTGTGCCGCGGCGGCCGCGGCGGCCGCGGCGGCCGTGGCGGCGACTGCGCGCCTAGGAGAGGAATCGCCTTGCCCGGCACCACATCAGCCTTCACCGAGATCGCACGCTCACGACGCTCCCCCCGGCAGTTCCTGCCCACCGCCCTGTCCCCTTCGGACATTCGCGGCGTGTTGGAAGACGCGCAGACGGCGCCCTCGAACAGCAACACCCAGCCGTGGTCAGTGCACGTCGTCTCGGGTGCGGCGAGGGACGCCCTGGCCGAAGAGCTGCTCCGGGCCGAGGAGGAGGGGCGGACCTCCCCGGATTTCACCGACGGCTACGGGGACGGCCTCTACCTCGAGCGGTCGCGGGCCCTGGGCGCGAGTGTCTACCGGATCCGAGGCGTCGAGCGCTCCGACCGGGACGGCAGGAGGGCGGCGGTACGCGAGAACCTGGAGTTCTACGGCGCTCCCCATGCCGCCTTCCTGTTCATGCCGGCACTCGGCGACGGCGTACGGACGGCCGGCGACATCGGCATGTACGCGCAGAACTTCCTGCTCTCGCTGGCGGCCCGCGGGCTGGCCGGCATCCCGCAGACCGTACTCGGCGTCTACGCCGACACCGTCCGCGAGTTCCTGGGTGTCCCCGCGGAGCTCAAGCTGCTGTTCGGCATCTCCTTCGGCATCGCTGACCCGGCGGCGCCCGTGAACACGCTCCGCACAGACCGGGTTCCGCTGCAGCGGAGCGTGGTCCTGCACGACACCCCCGGAGTCCTCGACAGGCAGTAGTTTCTCCGCCCGCAGGAACCATCCGGAGCTGTGCCTGGCTCTGGGGCCGACACTCGGCCGGCCCCAGAACCAGGCATCCGCAGGGCCTGCTCAGGCCTTCCGCACGGTCAGCCGTAGCGTCTGGATCTCGAAGGGGCGGAGGGTGACAGGGACGCTGTCGCCGTTCGCGTCCGCCGTCGTCAGCGGGCGTTCCAGGAGGTCGGTGAGCTGGGCGTCCGCCAGGGGGAAGCCCGTGCGCAGAGTGCCTCTGGCCCGTCCGCCGCGGGACTCGTAGAGGCGCACGACGACATCGCCCGAGGCGTCGTCGGCGAGCTTGACCGCCTCGACGGTCACTCCGGTGCCTTCCACGGACACGACCGGCTCGGGGCGGCCGGCCGAGTCCGCCAGCCGTAGCGGCAGGTTGAGCGCGTAGCCCTCGGCGACCGCGTCCTCGATCGTCGCGCCCGGCAGCAGTGCGTACGTGAAACGGTGCCTGCCCTGGTCTGCCTCCGGATCCGGGATCCGTGGGGCGCGGAGCAGGCTGAGGCGGACCGTGGTGGTCGTACCGCCGTCCTCCCGGACCGTGCGCGAGACGTCGTGCCCGTAGGTGGAGTCGTTGATGACCGCGACGCCGTAGCCCGGTTCGCCGATGTGGACCCAGCGGTGGCCGGAGACCTCGAAGCGGGCCGACTCCCAGCTGGTGTTGGTGTGCGTGGGCCGCTGGACGTGGCCGAAGGCGATCTCGGCGGAGGAGTGGGCAGCCCGGATGTCCACTGGAAAGCCCGCCTTGAGGAACTTCTCGGCCTCCTGCCAGTCGATGTGCGTCTCGAAGTCGATGCGAGGGCTGCCGGCACGCAGAGTGATGGTCTGGACGATCGTGGAGCCCTTACCGAAGGAGCGCTCCACGCGGATCGCCCCGAGCAGCGGTTCCTCCTCGACCACCGTGACGGACTGCGCGTCCAGCAGGTCCGTGTAGCGGTTCCGGTAGTGCTTGTCGACGTCCCAGGCGTCCCAGTGGTTCGGGAGGTCGGTGTGCAGGCGCAGCAGGTTGCCCCGGCCGGCGAGAATCTCGCGGCCGCCGCTTCGCAGATCGCGTACGGAGGCCAGGGTGCCGTCCTCGGCAACCTCCACTCGTACCAGGCCGTTGTCCAGGACGCGGCCGGCGACCGTCACCGGCCGCGGGCGCTCACCGACGCCGAGGGGCGCGCTGCCGTTCGCCGGGACGACGGTGTGGACCAGGGAGCCGTCGGCGGTCCGTACGACCTCCCGGCGCTCGACCGGGCTCGTGTTGAAGACACAGGGTCCGCCTGCGCCGAGTGCCGCGAGCGCCCCGGCCGTCAGTTCCTCGACCTCCTTCGCCACGCGCGCGTACTCGGCCTCGGCCTCCCGGTGTACCCAGGCGATCGACGATCCCGGCAGGATGTCGTGGAACTGGTGGAGCAGGACCGTCTTCCACAGCCGGTCGAGTCTCTCGTACGGGTAGGCGTAGTCCGGCACGTGCAGCGCGGCCGTCGTCGCCCACAACTCGGCCTCACGGAGCTGGTGTTCGCTTCTGCGGTTGCCCTGCTTGGTGCGGGCCTGCGAGGTGTAGGTGCCGCGGTGCAGCTCCAGGTAGAGTTCGCCGACCCAGACCGGGGGGTCGGGGTACTCCTCGCGGGCCTTGGCGAAGAAGGCGTCGGGGTGCTCGACGACGACCTTCGGCGAGCCCTCCAGATCGGCCAGCCTGCGGGCCCGCTCCATGATCTCGCGGGTGGGACCGCCACCGCCGTCGCCCCAGCCGAACGGGGCCAGCGAGCGGGTGGCGACGCCTTTCTCCTGGTAGTTGCGCGTGGCGCGGCCCATCTCCTCGCCGCTGAAGCGGGCGTTGTAGGTGTCGATCGGCGGGAAGTGAGTGAAGATCCGGGTGCCGTCGATCCCTTCCCACCAGAAGGTGTGGTGGGGAAACCTGTTGGTCTGGTTCCAGGAGATCTTCTGGGTGAGGAACCACTCGTTGCCGGCGAGCTTGGCGAGCTGAGGGTAGGCCGCGCTGTAGCCGAAGGAGTCGGGCAGCCAGACGCCTTTGGTCTCGACGCCGAAGTGCTCGATGAAGAAGCGCTTGCCGTGGACGAGCTGACGGGCGACGGCCTCACCGCCGGGCAGGTTGCCGTCGGCCTCGACCCACATGCCGCCGACCGGCACCCATTGGCCCCGCCCGACCGATTCCTGGATGCGAGCCCAGACCTTCGGGTACGTGGCGCGCACCCACTCGTACTGCTGCGCCTGTGAGCAGGCGAAGACGAAATCCTCGTACTCGTCGGCGAGCGCGGTGACATTCGAGAAGGTGCGGGACGTCTTGCGCTTGGTCTCCCGGATCGGCCAGAGCCAGGCGGAGTCGATGTGTGCGTGGCCGACACCGGAGATGACATGGGCGCTGGCATGCGCGGGTTTGGACAGGGTGGAACGCAGCGCGGCCCGTACGTCGGCGGCCGTGCCGGAGACGTCCTCCAGGTCCAGCAGGTCCAGGGCCCGGTCCAAGGCGTGCGCGATCTCGTGGCGGCGTGGGTCGTGCTCGCCCAGCTCCGGGATCAGCTCGCGCAGCACCTGGATGTCCAGGTCGAGGTGCCACACCTCCTCGTCGAGGACGGCGATGTCGGCGCGCCGGAAGGTGTAGAGGGGCTTGTCGCCGGCGGTGATGATGTCGCCCAGCGGTGTGGTCCGCGAGAAGTTGTCGGCGAGGATGTCCGGGTTGGAGGCCGCCTCCACCAGGTAGTCGATCCGCTCGCCGCCGGCCGCGGGACGGGCGATGGGCACGTACTGGTTGAGGGGGTTGACGGCCTTCAGCGGGGTGCCGTCCGTGCGATGGACGAGCGCCTCGGCCTGGTTGCCGGGCCAGCCGCCGACGAAGCCGAGGTCGATGACGGCCTCCACGCGCTTGCCGGCCCACTCCGCGGGAACCCTTCCGCGTATCCGGAACCAGGTCGTGCCCCACGGCGGACCCCACGGGGTGCCCATCGAGAAGGGCTCGTAGGACGCCGCGGCGGCCTCCTCGAAGGGGACGGGCTCCCCAGGCGCTTGCCAGGCCTCCGTGTCGAGGGGCACGGTGGCGGCGTAGATCGCGGGCCTCACACGCTGTTCGTGAAGGCGCCGGGCGCGATCCTCGATGCGCCGGCGTTCGTCGTGCATGAAGGCCTCCTCATGGGTGAACGCTTACTCGCCCACCGAGCACGGAGGTGAACCTCGGCCCGGCGGGGTGTACCTCGACCCGTCGTCGGCGAGGACCTCCGGCTCGGCGCGCCGGTCAGACGAGCCGTACCGACAGCCCGCGGGGCGTGAAGACCGGCTCGGCGTCGAACCCGTCCACCGTGATGCTGCCGAACCGCCCCCGCAGCGCGGGAGTCTCGAGCACCGGCAGGACGGCGCCCCGCCGCGCACGGCAGGAGTCGTCGAGCCGGACGACGAGCCTGCTGCCCGGGTCGAGCAGCACCCGACGGCTCACCTCCAGCGCCGGTACCCGTGCCCCGGCGAGCGTCACGTCGAGCGTCGTGCCGGCCTCCTGGACGTACGAGCCGCGCACCCGCAGCGGCGACATCGCGCGCAGTGCCCCGCCCCTCACCCGCACGTCACCACCGCCCAGCGCGGTTGCCGAACAGGTGGCGAGGACGCCCTTCTCCAGCCTGGTGCCACCGGTGTAGTCGTTGTCGCCGGTCAGGGTGAGCGTGCCGCTGCCGCGCTTGACGAGCGCGCCCACGCCGCCGATGTCGTTGCGCCAGGTGTCGGCGGCGGCGAAACCCCCCGCGTCGGCGTCCAGAGTGACGGACACGTCCGTGTCGAAGGCCCCGTAACCGTCGGCGGCGGCGAAGAGGTCCAGCCGCCCCCACTTCTCGAAGCCGTCCAGGAGGACGTACCCGGCGGGCAGCGCGGTCGTTCTGAGCACCTCGCGGCGCTGGGCCGCCGAGAGATAGGGCAGCCGCGTCTCCAGCAGGACTTCGGCGCCCTTCGGCACGGTCATGGGGTCGTGTGTGTGCCGCTTGGGCAGGACGTACGTCAACCGGGGCCCGACCGCCACCCGGTTGGCGCGGCGGTCCGCGTAGGGGTCGGTGTCCGGGCCGGCCGAGTGCGCGTACTCGTAGAGGGTGTCCGAGGTGGTGCCCGTCATCTTCTGGAAGTACGCGGCGGCCTGCGCGCGGGCAGCCGCCTTCAGACCTGCGTTCTTCGGGTCGGCGAGGGCCGCGGCCGCGAGGGCGGTGGCGAGGATCCGGCCGCCGACCACGTCCACGGTGGAGTGCATGCCCGCCACGATGCGGGTGTGGGCGAGCTCGGAGGCCCGGGCCACCAGCTCCTGGAACCGCTCGGGGACCGCGTAGCCCAAGGCCAGGGCCGCGAGGTAGAAGGCGTTCGTGTGCCCGCTGGTGAAGCCGCCGTCGTCGGCGGGTGCGGTGCCGCGCTGCCGTAGCAGCTGCGGGACGACCACGACGTCGGACTCGTACACGGGGAAGCCCTGTTCGTCCGTCCTCCCCGTGTCGATGACCTCGCTGTCCTCGTTCATGCGCCATGGACGGGGGTACTGGTAGGCGAGCTTGGAGGGGTTGCTGGAGGCGAACGGACCGCGCACGGTGTCGATGAGCTCCGCCACCTTGCCGAGGTCCGAGTCGTGGGCGCCGGCGCCCAGCGCTGAGCCGGCCGGCGCGTCGGCCGGGATCGTGTCGTGGACCCTGTCCGCCGGGATGCCCTCCGGCGCCGAGGTGATGCCGGTGACGGCCTTGGCGCCACTCCTGTACAGGTCGGCGAGCGGGCCCAGCCCGGTGATCACCGCGTAACTCTGGTGCTGGCGGTCCTGGATGAAGGCCGTGCGTGCCTCGGCCTCCGTGCGGCTCCGGGTGGCGTGTGCGCAGTACCGCATGTTGGCGCGCAGGACACCGGGCAGGAGCGCGGTGCCGGTGTCCCAGGCCGCACCCGTCTTCCAGATGCGGGCGAAGCCGTCGAGGATGTGCACGGCCGCGTTGGTCTCGGACGTGCGATTGCCGACGACGTTCGTGGTGTACGCGTCGACGAAGGCGGCGGAGGTGTTGGTGGCGGCCGAGGCGGCGGCCGCCGGCCAGGAGAGGACCGTGGGGAGGGCTGCCAGCCCGGCCGAGACGCCCATGGAGGCCCGCAGGAACGCCCGGCGGTCGACGGCGGCTCTGTCCGTGGGATAACAGGGGTGCACCGCACCGGGCATGAGGGTGCCTTTCCTTCTGAAGTCACAACGGGCGGGGTGGGGAGTCACGACGAAGGGCACGGGGGATGAGGGCGCGAGTGACGCACCCTCCCACACACGCGGAGCGAACGGCGGGCGAGCCGTGTCCTGCACGGTGCTCTTTCCTCGCGTAAGTACTGGGGGAGCCCCGGGACGGGCTCCTGACGGGCACGGCAGGCGGGTACCGCGCAACTTCGTTAGGAAGTTAACTAACGAAGTAGGGTGCGTCAAGGGTACGGAATCCCGGTTCCGTGCAACCTTTTCCGACCGGACCACCGCCGCCCACGTTCGACCGGACCGCAGCGGCGTGCTCTCGCACCGGACCACCGCGGCACGACCTGGGAGAAGCCTTGAATCTGAGTGAGAGCGCACGCGCGGTGTTCGCCGTTCTGGCACAGGAGGGCACCGCCACGCGGCCTCAGTTGGCGGCCGGCGCGGGTCTGTCCAAGCCGACCGTCTCCTCGGCCGTCGCCGAACTGGAGAGAGCCGAACTCGCCGCGCGTTCCGGAACCGTCTCCGGCGGCACCGGCCGCTCCGCCGCCGTCTACGGGCTCGGGCCCGCCGCCGGCGCCGTACTCGCCGTCGACCTCGGCCCCAGCCACACCCGGGTGCGGGGATGCGCTCTGGACGGCAGCCTGCTCGCCCAGGGGACCGGGTCGCGGGAGGAGTCCGCCGACACCGTGCGCGCGACCTTGGACGCCTTGCCGGCCGGCGCCCCGCTGCGGACCATCGTGGTGGCGGTGGGCGACGTCGCGGCACAGGACCGGCGAGGCGCCGGGATGCGTCCCGCGACCGCCAAGGCCGGACCCGTCTACGACGCCATGGCCGTCGCGCTGCCCCCGGGTGTTCCCGTCCACCTGGAGAACAACGTCAACTGCGCCGCGCTCGCCGAACTGCACGAGGGTGCCGCGCGCGGCAGAGACACCTTCGGCTACCTGCGCGTCGGCGTGGGCATCGGCCTGGGCATCGTCGTCGGCGGTCACGTGCTCAGCGGGGCGAACGGTGCGGCCGGAGAGGTGGCCCGGCTGCCCTACCCGTGGAGCGACAGCCGTGAACCGCGCCGTGAGGCTCTGGAAGAGCACATGGGCTCCCGTTCCCTCCTGCGCAGGACCGCGGATGCCTGGCAGAGCGCCGCGGGGCCGTGTCCCCGTACGGTGAAACGCCTCTTCGCCCTCGCCGACGAAGGTCATGCCACAGCCCTTGCCGTGGTGGAACGGCACGCGGCGGACATCGGCCGGCTCGCCGCCGCGGTGACCGCCGTACTGGACCCCGGGCTGCTCGTGCTGGGCGGCGGCACGGGCGCGTATCCGCAGCTCCTGCGCGGTGTACGGGCCGAGCTGGCGCGGCTGAGCTGGCCCACCGAGGTGGTCAGCAGCATGCTGGGCGACACCGGCACCGTGGCGGGCGCGAGCCGGCTCGCCGTGGCCCATGGACGTCAAACCGTGACCGATGGCAGACGGGTCAAGCATTGACGGCTCGCACGTGGTTCTGCCAATGTCCGGACAAGCGCTTTCCATAGCCGGTGGGACCCGGCTCCGGGTGAGGCGTCCGGCCGTACGCGAAGTACGGCAGCCGTACGAGGGCGCGCTCGTACGACTGCGGCCCGAAGTGGCCGGGGATCCCCGCCCGTCAGTGCGCAGCGGCCGGGCGAGGCCGCACGCACAGGGACGCCTGCCCCTTGGAACAGACCCGATGGACAAGGCCCGAGCCGTTCGATCGGCCGGGGATCCGTCACGTACGCCAGGAGGACCCGGTGGGTCACCAGATCTCGCGCAGAACCCTCTTCCGCACCGCGAGTGGCCTCGCCGTCGCCGGCACCCTCGGCAGCGCGCTCAGCGCCTGCAGCGGTGGCACCGGCGCCGGCAGCACCAGCAGCGACCTGACCATGACCTGGTGGGGCAGCGACGACCGGCACAACGCCTACAAGAAGGCGCTGAAGTACTTCCAGGAGAAGAACCCGAAGATCAAGATCCGGGAGACCTACTCCGGATACGAAGGGTTCTTCGACAAGTTCAACACCAACATCGCCGGCGGCAGCGCCCCGGACCTGCTGCAGATGGACACCGCCCTGGTGGCCCAGTACGCGCGCAAAGGCGTCCTGGCCCCGATCGACGAGTACGTCGGCGAGAGCCTGGACCTCACGGGCTTCTCCAAGACCCTGCTCGCGGCCGGCACCGTCGACGGCAAGCTGTACGGCGTCCCGTCCGGCATCGGCGTCAATCAGCTCACCGTCAACCGCAGCGGCCTCGAGGAGCTGGGTCTGGAGTTCCCGGACCCCGAGTGGACGTGGACCGACCTGAGGAAGATCTCCCAGGACGTCCACAAGAAGAGCGGCGGCAAGGTCTACGGCGTCGACGACGTCGGTGGCGGCGCTCTCCAGGCCTTCGAGGTCTTCGCCCGCGAGCACGGCCAGACGTTCTTCTCCGACGACGGCAAGAAGATCGGCTTCACCGCCGACACCCTCCAGCAGTGGTGGGAGTACTGGGCGGAGATGCGCAAGCTCAACGCCTGCCCGCCGCCTGCGATCACCTCCGCCGCGCACAACGACCTCACCAAGAACGCGGTCGTCATCGGCAAGGCCCTGTTCACCTTCGACATCGGTGTCTACGGCGCCGGCGGCTCCATCACCGACGCGCAGCTCGACTTCCTGCCCACCCCGCAGGGCGACGGGTCCGGAGCCCGTGAGGGCAACTTCGTCAACGGCGGTGTGCTGCTGAGCGCCACCAAGGCCAGCAAGCGGGTCGCCGACTCCGTCAAGATCATGTCGTTCTTCGCTCAGGACACCACGGCGATCAAGGACATGCAGCTGTACCGCGGCATCCCGCCGACCGAGAAGGCCCGCAACCTGATCGCCTCGGGCCTGAACGAGACGGACAAGCGGAACATGGCGATGGCCGACTACATATCCAAGCGCGTCTCCAAGGCGGCCGACGTCCTGCCCGCTCCCGCGCCCCCGCCGCAGGGAGCCGACCAGATCTGGGACCTGCTCTTCCAGTCGAACCTCGCCGTCGCCTTCGGCAAGAAATCGATCAAGGCACAACTCGGCGAGTTCTTCGACCAAGCGGCCGGGGTTCTGGGCGGCTGAGCGCACCGCTCGGCCGACGTGCCGTTCGAGAGCCGTGGGCGGACCGCCGCCGGTCGGCGCTGGGTGAACCCGGAGAGGCCAGAGAGATGAGTATGACCACCGCGAAGACAGACGAGGCCGTGAGGGAGCAGTCCGCCACCGCGACCCGGTCCGACCAGCGGGACCGCGACCGCATGCGCCGCCGTCTCGCGAGAGGGCGGGGCGGGGGCTGGTGGCCGTACCTCTTCCTGGCGCCCTGGTTCGTCGGCCTGTTCGGCCTGACGATCTACCCGATGCTCGACTCGCTGTACCTGTCCTTCACCGACTTCGACCTGCTGACGCCCGCGCGGTGGGTCGGCATGGACAACTACAGCAAGATGTTCACCGACGACCCGGTCTTCTGGGACTCGGTGCACGCCACCCTGCTGTACGTCGTCGTCTCGGTGCCGCTGAAGCTGGCGCTCGCCCTCGCGGTGGCCATGCTGCTCAACCGCGACCTGAAAGGCATCGGCCTGTACCGGGCCGCCTTCTACCTGCCGTCCCTGCTCGGCGGGGCGGTCGCCATCGCCATCGTGTGGCGGCAGCTCTTCGGCGGCGACGGCCTGTTCAACGACTTCCTCGCCTGGTTCGGCATCGAGGGCCAGGACTGGATCTCCAGCCCCGACACCGCGCTCTACACGCTGATCCTGCTGGCCGTCTGGCAGTTCGGCACCCCGATGGTCATCTTCCTCGCCGGCCTGAAGCAACTGCCGAAGGACGTGTACGAGGCAGCCGCGATCGACGGCGCCAGTCCCGTCACCCGGTTCTTCAGGATCACCCTGCCACTGCTCACGCCCATCGTCTTCTTCAACGTGGTTCTGCAGATCATCGACGCGTTCAAGACCTTCACCCCCGCCTTCGTCGTCAGCAACGGATCCGGCGGACCGCTCAACTCGACCATGCTGTACTCGCTGTACCTGTACAAGAAGGGCTTCACCGACCTGCAGATGGGCTACGCCTCGGCGCTCGCCTGGGTGCTGTTCCTGGTCATCGCCGGCTTCACGGCGGTCAACTTCATCGCCAGCCGCTACTGGGTCCACTACGACGACTGAGCGAGGAGCGCTTCCCACCATGTCCGCCGTCACCGCATCCCCGAAGTCGCCGCTGCACAAGCTTCGCTCCGCCACCGGTCCACGCCGCGTCTTCATCCACACCGTGCTCATCGGCGTGGCGATCGTCATGCTCTATCCGCTGCTGTGGATGCTGAGCAGCTCACTCAAGCCCGACACCGAGATCTTCACCCAGCCGGGGCTCATCCCGAGCTCGCCGCACCCGGAGAACTACTCCGACGGCTGGACCGGCTCCGGCAACTCCTTCTCGCTCTACATCACCAACTCGCTGATCGTCACGATCGGCGCGGTGATCGGAAACGTGATCTCCTGCTCGCTCGCGGCCTACGCCTTCGCCCGCTTCGAGTTCCGCGGCAAGAAGATCTGGTTCGGTCTCATGCTCGGCACGCTGATGCTGCCCACGCAGGCCGTCCTGATCCCGCAGTACACGATCTTCTACAACCTGACCTGGATCAATACGTTCCTGCCGCTGATCGTGCCGAAGTTCCTCGCGGTGGACGCCTTCTTCATCTTCCTGATGGTCCAGTTCATCCGCTCCATCCCGCGCGAGCTGGACCAGGCCGCCATGATGGACGGCGCCAACCCCCTCCAGATCTACTGGAAGATCATCCTGCCCCTGATGAAGCCGGCTCTGATCACCACCACGATCTTCACCTTCATCTGGACGTACGACGACTTCCTCCACCAGCTCGTCTACCTGCAGCAGAACGACAAGTTCACCGTCCCGCTCGGCCTGACGCTGTTCATGGACCAGACGAGCGGCTCCTCCTACGGCGCGATGTTCGCCATGTCGACGCTCGCCCTCCTGCCGACACTCATCTGCTTCCTCATCTTCCAGAAGCGACTGGTGGAAGGCCTGTCGACCTCGGGCATGAAGGGCTGAGCACATGCACCTTCCCCACCAGCACGGCCAGTTGCACCATCTCCCGGACGACCCGGCCGCCTACGATGCCGTGCTGGCCGGCGTCACCGAGACGGCACTGTCCCGGATCACCCCCGAGGGCAACCTCGAGCACCCGGCCGCACGAGAGGACATCGGCGACACCTCACTCGGCATCACGTCACTGCTCGCCCTCGCCTGGCATCGCACCAAGGACCCGCGCCTGCCGGAAGCCGTGCGCCGCGGCCTCGCCTTCCACCTGCGCTCACGCGTGTTCACCGAGGACAACCCGGGCTACCCGAACCTGACGGTCCGCGACTCCGGTCTGCCGTGCGCGCGCTACGTGCTTCAGGCCGGTGCGCACCCCGTGGGTGACTGGCCGAGCACGGTGTGGGCACTGCTCCAGGCGGTGAACGTGCTCGACGCGGCCGACGGGCTCGTCGGCGAGGAGCAGTACCGCGAACTGCTGAGCGTGGCGGGCGGTTACTGGCGCTGGCTCACCGAGGCCACGGTCTTCAACCCGCAGGACGCGGCGAACCAGGCCATCGGCTGCGTGGTCGGCGGACTGATGCTCGCCCGTCACCTTCCGCCCGGGGACGGCGCCCCGGTCCGCGAGCGCGCCATGCGGCTGTACGCCGACGAGATTCGGGTCCGCCGCGTACAGGACCGTGGCGCGCTCCTGCCCCCGGAGCACGGCGGCGCGTACGACAACAACTACGGTCCGATCTCCCTGTCGTTCCTCGCCCAGGCCCACCGGGTCAGCGGCGAGGAGGTCTTCGCGGAGGACGGCGACACCCTCGCCCGCTACATCGACGCGCGGCTCTGCGGGAGCGGCTTCGACATCGGCGGGCCGCGCTACAGCGAACAGCACTCCGCCTTCGAGTCAGTCCTCGGGCTGCGGTACTTCGGCCACCGCATCGGCGCCGACATCGGCCGCTACGCCGGGGACTCGCGCTGGGTCAGACACGCGGTCGGAGCCGACGGCGGTCTCGACGGGCACTTCGCGTTCATGCTCGTGTGGCAGATCCAGGACACCACCCGCTGGCACCGCGCCCCGCGCACGGCACCCGCCCGCCACCAACTGCGATCCGGTACGGTCACGGTTACCTTCGACGACCGGATGACACCGTCCGTGATGGAGGTGGGCGGCACGGCCCTCATCGCGGCCGCCGTCAACCGGCAGCACGGATTCGGACCCGTGACGGACGGATTCCTGCTGTGCCGCCCGATGGGCGCCGTGCGAGTGGCGGATCGCCGGGCCGACGGGCTCGCGGCCAAACTGGTGAGCAAACCGGTCGTCGGCCCGGACCATGTGCTCCGGCACGTCCGGTCGTTGTACGTCACGGACGGCACTCGGCTGTGGACGACCGTGATCGTCGAACGGCTGGACGGGAAGCGTCACCTGCTCGCGGGAATGCCCTATGTGGTCGCGGACTGCCACCGGTTCCGCCGGGTGGGTGACTTCCCGCTCGTCGCGTCGGCCGGCGAACTCCGTCTGACGCACCCTCGTGAACGCGGCCCCGACTTCTTCGACGCCCGCACCGAACTCACCCAGCAGCAGGCCGCTTTCGAACTGGCCGCCGATCCGCGCGGCTACGGCGACCCCGACGCGGGCTGGCGGCACATACGAACCACGACCGCCCTGGAAGCGGGACCGGCGCCTGCCATGCCGGAGGGACTCGACGTCTTCGCGGTGCGCTACGGGACACCGGCCACCGAGCCGCTGACCGTAAGCTGCGAGCGGGCGGGGGAGGGGCTGCTGCTGCGCTCCGAGTCCTTCATGGCGGTGCTCGGGCCACCGGACCGGCAGGGTGAACCGCGGCTGACGCTGTCGTCCCCGACGCACTGAGCCCGGTACACGCCTCAGCGATGGTATGCAGGCCGGGTCATGGCTCCGTGCCGAGGCGTTGCTCGGTCCAGATCACCTTTCCGCCGGATGTGTAGCGAGTGCCCCAGCTGTCGGCGAACTGGGCCACGAGGAAGAGACCCCGGCCGCCTTCGTCCATGGTGGTGGCCCGGCGCAGGTGCGGCGACACGTCGCTGCCGTCCGAGACCTCGCAGATGAGGGTCCGGTCGTGGATCAGACGCACACCGATGGGACCGGTCGCGTACCGGATGGCATTGGTGACCAGCTCGCTGAGGATCAGCTCCAGGGTGAACGCCTCCTCTTCCATGCCCCAGTCCCGCAGCAGCCGGGTGGCGCCGGCGCGGACACCGGCCACGGCCGAGGGGTCGTTGGGCACGTCCCAGGCCGCGGTGTGCTCCTCGTCGAGCTGCCGGGTGCGGGCGACGAGGAGTGCCACGTCGTCGCGCGGTGTCACGGGCAACATGGCGTCCATGGCTGCCTGGCACATCTGGTCCGGTGTGCGCCCGGCCGACGCCAGGACACCGCGCAGGCGCTCGATGCCCTCGTCGATGTCGTGCCGACGGTCCTCGATCAGGCCGTCGGTGTAGAGCACGATGCTGCTGCCCTCGGGCAACAGCACCTCGGTGTTCTCGTACGGCAGCCCGCCCAGACCCAACGGCGGGCCGGCCGGTACTCCGGGCAGGTGGGCCTGGCCGTCCGGATGTACGAGGATGGGCTCCAGGTGGCCCGCCCTGGCCATGGTGCACAGACGCGAGACCGGGTCGTAGATCGCGTACAGACAGGTGGCGCCCGTGAGCGTCGGTGTTCCGCTGCCGCCGTCGCGGTCCTGGTCGATGCGGGTGACCAGCTCGTCCAGGTGCCAGAGAAGTTCGTCGGGCGGCAGATCGAGCGTCGAGAAGTTGTGCACGGCGGTGCGCAGTTGGCCCATGGTGGCGGCGGCGTGCAGTCCGTGCCCCACGACGTCGCCCACCACGATGGCAACGCGCGCTCCGGGGAGAGGGAGGACGTCGAACCAGTCGCCTCCGACGCCGCCGAGACCCGCCTCCGCCGGGAGATAGCGATGCGCCACTTCCACCGCGTTCTGCTCGGGCAGGGCCTGGGGGAGAAGGCTGCGTTGCAGCGTGACCGCCATGGTGTGCTCACGCGTGAAGCGGCGCGCGTTGTCGGTGCTCGCCGCGGCGCGGGCGGCCAGTTCCTCCGCGAGCGACAAGTCCTCCTGGTTGAAGGAAGCCGGCTCCCTCGAACGCCAGAAGGTCGCCACACCGAGGATCGCTCCCCGAGCGAGCAAGGGGGCGACGATCATGGAGTGGATGCCGTGGGCCACCAGCCTGCGCGCTCGCTCGGGGTCCTGTGCCTGCCAGCCGAAGAAGGCCGGCATGTCCTTCTCCAGCGTCACCCGACCGGACCCGTAGCCGGCCGCCTGCGGGGTGTCGGGTTCGAAGTGGATGAGCGCGCCGACGGGGTACAGCGGTGCGTCCTGACGGATGCCGTGCACCGCGACACGACGAAGCTCCGCCGCGCCCAGCTGGTCCGGTTCCTCGCCGCGCAACACGGCATCGGCCAGGTCCACGGTGACGTAGTCGGCGAACCTGGGCACGGCGAACTCCGCCAGTTCTTCGGCGGTGCGGGTCACGTCGAGGGTGGTGCCGATGCGCAGCCCGGCGTCGTACAGCAGCCTGAGCCGTTCCTGGACCACTTCCACCTGGCCCATCAGCGCGCTGAGTTCGGTGGTGTCCCGCAGCGTGGCGACCCAGCCCCCCGGCCAGGAGGACTGTGCCGTGCGGCGCTGGCTGACGGCCAGCAGCCGGTCGCCGATTTCGATCACCTGGTCCGTGGTCGCGGTGCCCGAGAGAAGGAGCTGTTCGGCTCTCGGAGGGAGCCCCAGTTCCGCGACGGGCCGGCCGCTCACGTCTTCCGGAAGTGCGAGCAGGCGCCGCGCTTCGTCTTTGGCCAGGAGCAGACAGCCGTGCGGATCGACGATGAGGACACCTTCGCGCACCGAGTGCAGAACGGCGTCGTGGTGCTCGTACATACGCGTCATCTGCACCGGTCCGAGCCCGTGCGTCTGGCGGCTCAGACGCCTGCCGATGAGCGCGGTTCCACCGGTGGCCGCCGCGAGCGCCAGCCCGGTGGCCCCCAGGACGATCGGCGCCTGCCGTCCGGCGACCCCACTCACATGGTCGACGGTGATGCCCGCGGACACCAGCCCGACGACCTTGCCTTCGGGGCCGGTCACGGGGACGACGGTCCGGACGGAGGGGCCCAACGTGCCGGTGGTCGTTTCGGTGACGATGCCGCCCCGCTGCGCCTCCGTGATGCTGCCTATGTAGTGCCGGCCGATCTGGGCGGCGTTCGGATGGGTGTAGCGGATGCCCGTGGGACTCATCACGACGACGAAGTCCACGTCGGAGCGTTCGCGGGTCAGTCTGGCCTGCTGCTGGAGTGCGGCGCTCGTACGGCCGGCGGTGACCGCCTGCTCCACCGCGGGGCTCGAAGCGACGGCAGCGGCCACGGCGAGTGACCGTTGCCTCGCTCCGCGTTCGGCGTCGCTCCGTGACTGCAGCAGCAGAGCGATGGCCGCCGACGCCACGAGGACCATGACGACGACGACCTGAAGAGCGAATATCTGGCCGGCAACGCTGCGTATCCCACGCCAGGACCGCACCCGCCGGAGCAGTTGGTCCATACGGTCCATTTAACACCGAAACAGCACAATGACGACTCATGCCCGTAAGGGGCATCAGGACGCCCCGAGACCCCTTGTGCGCGTTCAGGAGGCGAGTACGGCGCGTGCCTCGGCGATGATGGCCGCCAGCTCTTCGGTCTCGGGCGCGGTGAGGGGTGTCAGCGGCGGTCGGACCGGTCCGGCCGCAAGGCCTTCCAGGGTGACCCCGGCCTTCACCAGCGCCACCGCGTACCCCGGGACCCGCTCGCGCAGCCGGACCAGCGGGTGGAAGAAGGTGCGCTGCAGCGCGTCGATCCGCTTCTGGTCGCCCTCCTCCACCGCGCGGTGGAAGGCGAGGGAGACATCGGGCGCGAAGGCGAAGGCGGCCGACGAGTACAGCTCCACGCCCAGCGCCCGGTACGCGAGCTGGCTCGCCTCGGCCGTGGGCATGCCGTTGAAGAACTGGAACTGTTTGCCGGTCCCGTCGAGCGCCTCCCGCACGGCGGGGACGATCCGTGCGAGCAGATCGAGGTCACCGGTGCCGTCCTTGAAGCCCACGACGGTGGGCAGCTGGGCGACCGCGGCCGCCGAGTGCTCGTCGAAGCGGGCGTTCGCCCGGTTGTAGACGATCAGTGGCAGGGCGGTCTCGCCGGCCACTTCACGGGTGTAGGCGACGAGCCCGGCGGCGGGGGACTCGACCAGGTACGGCGGCATGAGCAGCAGACCGTCCGCTCCGGCCTCCGCGGCCGCCCGCACGAGTCGGCGGGCCTGCCCGACGGCGCCGCCGGCCCCGGCGTACACCGGGACGCGTCCGCCCACCGCGTCGACGGCGGTGCGTACGACCAGGCTGTACTCCTCGTGGTCCAGGGCATGGAACTCGCCGGTGCCGCAGGCGACGAAGACTCCGCCCGGGCCGGCGTCGACCCTGGCCGCGATGTGCCGGCGCAGCGCGTCGAGGTCGACGTCACCGGTCGCGGTGAACGGGGTGACGGGGAAGAAGAGAACGCCTTCGAGCATGAGTGCTTTCCTACTCTGGGGGAGGGACGGGAGTGGTGTGGTCAGTGGCCGGTGGAGGGGGAACCGGCACGGACCACGTTGGCCAGCGCGTCCCCCCGCTCCAACCGGTCGATGTTCTCGGCGATCTCGGTCGCGCGAGCGGCGAAGGTGTCGGCGGTGTGGCCCGAGTGGTGCGGGGTCATCAGCACGTTCGCCAGGTCGTGGAAGGGCAGCCGGCTCGGCGGGTCGGGCGGGCCGGACCACCACACGTCCAGCGCGGCGCCCGCGATGGTGCCGGAGGCCAGCGCCTCGTAGAGCGCCTCCTCCTGGACCACCTGCCCCCGCGCCACGTTGACCAGCAGGGTCTCGGGGCCCATGGCCTTCAGTTCGGCGGGGCCGATCAGTCCGCGGGTGGCAGGGCTCAGCGGAACGGTGACCACCACGATGTCGGAGTCGGAAAGCAGTTCGGGCAGCCGGTCGTCGCCGCCGACCCAGTCGGGCCGCAGGTCCGCGGGGAACGGGGCCGAGGGGTCGCGTCGTACGGCGCGGACGCGCAGGCCGGCCGCCTGGCACAGCCGGGCGACCTCGGTGCCGGTCTCGCCGAAGCCGATGATGCCCACCCGGCGGCCCCGCAGCGTGGTCCCGAAGGGCAGCGCGGGATCGACCGCCACGTTGCGCCAGTGCCCGGCGCGCAGCGCGCGGTCGGCGCCCAGGACGTCGCGGGAGAGCATCAGGACCGACATCAGCACGTGCTCGGCGATGGAGCGGCCGTGGTGGTGGGTGGTGGCCACCGTGACTCCAGGGTGGAGCGAGTCCAGCGGGATGCCGTCGTAGCCGGCGCCGACGACGTGGACGAGCCGCAGCCGCTGCGCGCGCCGGGCGTCCTCGGGGCGCAGCTTCGAGCCGACGTAGACGTCGATGTCGGTGACGGCCTCGGAGAGCCGTGCGGCGTCCCAGTCGAAGGCCTCGAACCAGTCGTGTTCGCCCTGTGTGGACGCCTTGAGCCGGTCGTGGAAGCGGCTCAGGACGCGGTGGTTGAGCATGATGCGCATCGGCCGCTCACCACCTGGGGGTCTTGATGGAGAATGAGGGTTCGAAGCGGCGCATGTAGCCGGTGTCGTCGCGGTCGCGCACCCCGCAGTCGACGTACTGCCGGTGCAGCCGGGCGAGGGCTTCCCGGTCCAGTTCCACACCGAGTCCGGGAGCCGTCGGCACGGCGAGCCGACCCTCGCTGAACCGCAGTGGGGCGGGGTCGACGACGTCCTCGTCGGGCCGCTTCCAGGGCCAGTGCGTGTCACAGGCGTAGGTCAACCGGGGTGTTGCGGCGGCCAGGTGGGTCATCGCCGCGAGGCTGATGCCGAGATGCGAGTTGGAGTGCATCGACAGGCCGAGCCCGAAGGCCTCGCATATCGCGGCGAGTTGTCCACAGCGTCGCAGACCGCCCCAGAAGTGGTGGTCGGACAGGACGATGCCCACGGCCCCCTTCGCCACCGCCGGGGCGAGATCGTCGAAGGAGACCACGCACATGTTGGTCGCCAGCGGCGTGGAGGTCGCGTGGGCGACGGCGGCCATGCCACCGACGCCCTCGGTCGGGTCCTCGAGGTACTGCAGAACGCCGTTCAGCTCGCGGGCGACGTGCAGGGACGTCTCCGTGCTCCATGCCGCGTTGGGGTCGAGCCGCAGGGGGAGCCCCGGAAACGCCTTCCGCAGCGCCTTGACCGCCGCGATCTCCTCGTCGGGCGGGAAGACGCCGCCCTTGAGCTTGATGGAGGTGAAGCCGTACGTGCCGATCATGCGGCGGGCCTGTTCGACCAGCCCCGCCGGGTCGAGGGCGGGGCCCCAGTCGTCGTCCTCCCGGCCCGGGTGGGCGGCCCATTTGTAGAAGAGGTACGCGCTGTAGGGCACCGAGTCGCGCACCGCTCCGCCCAGCAGATCGCTGACCGGCCGACCCACGAGCTTGCCCTGGATGTCCAGGCAGGCGACGTCGAACGGGGACATGACCCGGTCCACCGTGCTGCTGCCCGTGACCATGCCGGACATGCCGTCGCCGCCCGTCGTATCGGCACCCAGCGCACGTGTGGTGCGGGCGATCAGCTCGTTCAGCCGCCACACGTCCATGCCGGCCAGTTCGTCGGCGGCACGCCGCAGTCGCTCCAGATGCACCGTTCCGCCGTAGGTCTCACCGACGCCGCTGACACCCGACTCGGTGGTGATCTCCACGACGGTGCGCAGCGCATAGGGCTCGTGCACTCCGACCGCGTTCAGCAAGGGCGGGTCCCGGAAGGCCACGGGGGTCACGGTGACGCCGGCGATCCGCTCTGAGGTCCGCATCATGAAGGGCATCCTCATATGTAGTCGACGTTCTCATTTGTAGACAGCCTGTTGAGGTGGTGTCAATGGGTGGGCCCCGATGCCGCAGGTGAGCAGCGCGAGCGAGATGGATCCGTTCCCGCGCATGTCTTGACGCTGCCGCAGTGCCGGATTAGCTTCGGCGTTCACAGATGCGGACTGAGTACGCAACTGTAGACAGCCTCTCGCGGTCGCCGTACGTGGAACGCGCCACACCAGCACTCACCGGAGACAGGTCGACGATGAAGTTCTCCGCTCCCTCCCTCCCGCCCACCGGACGAAGGCGCCTGCGCGCGCCGACGGCGACACTCCTGGCGGGCGCGGTGCTGCTGTCCAGCGGCTGCGCCGTGGCGGGCAGTGCCGCCGGTGACGCCGGCCGTGCCGATGGCCGCACCCTTCGGGTGGTGCTCACCCAGGAGCCACCGACCCTGGAACCCTGCGAGGCATCGCTGACCGCTACCGGCGTGGTCGTCAGGTCCAACATCACCGAGCCCCTCGTCGAACGCGACCCCGATTCCGGCGAGCTGCACCCGCTGCTCGCCACCGGCTGGAAACAGACCGACGACCGCACCTGGACCTTCGACACGCGCGAGGGAGTGACTTTCCAGAACGGCGAGCCCTTCACCGCGCAGGACGCCGCCTTCTCCATCGACCGGGCGGTCAACTCCGACCTCGCCTGCAACGTCGAGGGCTACGTCTTCGGCGACAACGACCTGAAGGTGGAGGCGGAGAGCGACACCCGGCTGACCGTCACCACCGAGCAGCCCGATCCGATCCTGCCGCTGCGCCTGAGCTTCGTGGAGATCGTGCCGCGCACGACGGACCCCGAGACGAAGGTCCGTATCCCCATGGGCACCGGCCCCTACGCCGTCAGCTCCTGGCAGCCCGGAGCGGCGATCAACCTCAGCCGCTACGACGACTACTGGGGCGACGCCCCCGACTTCTCCCGCGCCCGCTACGTATGGCGCAGCGACGCCAGCGTCCGCGCCGCCATGATCGACAAGCGTGAGGCGGAGATCGCCGTCGCCCTCGATCCCATCGAGGCCGAGAAGGACACCACGGTCGCCTACCCCAACAACGAGACCACCGCGCTGCGGCTGGACGGCCGCGAGGCGCCGCTCGACGACATACGGGTACGCCGCGCCGTCGACCTGGCTCTGGACCGGGACGGCATCATCGACGCCCTGCTCGGTGGACTCGCCGAACCGGCCGGCCAACTGGTCCCGCCCGGAGTGGTCGGACACAACGAGGAGATGGAACCGACCCGGCAGAACGTGGAACGGGCCAAGGCCATGATCGAGGAGGCCGCGGCCGACGGCGTACCCGTCGACCGGCAGATCACCCTGGTCGCACGCAACGGCATGTTCGCCGGGGTGTCGGAGACGGCGGAGGCCCTCCAGTACCAGATGCAGCGGATCGGACTGAACGTCAAGGTCCGCATGGCCGACACCGCCACCCAACTCCAGTACCAGCTACGCCCGTTGCCCAAGAACGTCGGCCCCATAGCCCTGCTGATCATGCACGGCAACCAGGCCGGTGACGCGGCCTTCACCACGAGCCAGTACCTGCTGAGCGACGGCCCTCAGTCCACCTTCGGCACCGAGGAACTCGACCGGCGCGTCGCCGACGCCGGCGCGCTCTTCGGCGAGCAGCGCCAGAAGGCCTTCGCCGGCCTGCTCGCGGAGCAGAACAGGTCGGTCGTCCAGTACGCCCACCTGGCCCACATGAGCGGACTGCTCGGCCTGTCACCGTCCATCCGGTACGAGCCGAACTCCGCCACCGGAGACGAGATGCGGCTGGCAGAGGTCGGCTCGGCGAAGGCGGGACAGCACTGACATGGCCGCCTTTCTGCGCAAGCGCATCCTCTCCAGCGCCATCCCCCTCGTATGCGTGGTGCTGGGCGTGTTCTTCCTGGCCCGGATGACCGGCAACCCGGTCGACCTCTATCTCCCGCTGAGCGCCACCCCCGAACAGCGCGCGGAGTTCTCCGCCGCTCAGGGCTTCGACCTCTCCGTACCGGCACAGCTGTGGAATTACCTCGTCGACGCCGCGCACCTGGACTTCGGCACCTCGCTGCGGACCGGGCAGTCCGCCACCGAAATGGTGCTGGACGCCTTCCCCGTCACCCTCCAGCTCGCCGGCGTCACCATGCTGCTGGCGATCACCGGCGCGGTGCTGATCGGCAGCCTGGCCGCCTACCGGCCCAACTCCCCGGTGGACCGGATCGCCAGCCTGCTGTCGATGACGGCCGCCAGCATCCCCGACTTCTGGTTCGCCATCATGGGCGTCCTGGTCTTCGGCGTCAGCCTCAACCTGCTGCCGACCTCGGGCATCTTCGGCGGGCCCGAGGTCTGGGTGCTGCCCATCGCGACCCTGCTGATCCGCCCCTTCGGCGTGCTCGTCCAGGTGGTGCGCGGCAGCATGGTCTCCGCGCTCTCCGCGCCCTACGTCAAGATCGCCCGCAGCAAGGGTGCCACGCCCTGTCGGGTCATCTTCGGCCACGCCCTGCGCAACGCCGTGACGCCGGTGCTGACCGTCGCCGGCGACCTGACGGTGGGCCTGGTCAACGGCGCCGTCATCGTGGAGACGATCTTCGGCTGGCCCGGCATCGGCAAACTCATGATCGACTCCATCCTCCAGCGGGACTTCGCGGTCCTCCAGGCCGCCGTCCTGATGACGGCGGTGACGATCTTCGCGCTGAACATCCTCGTCGACGTCTGCCACGCGCTGACCGACCCCCGAGTACGTGAGGCGGCGGCCGCGTGAGCGAAGGAAGCATCATGACCGAAGAAGCACTCTCCGCCGCGGACGGGCGTGAGGACGCCCCGGAGTCCGCCCCCGCCCGGAAGAGCCCGCCCCGCTGGTGGCGACTGCTCGGCCGGGACCGGGCCGCCGCCGTCGGAGCCGTCATCCTCGCCGTGGTCCTCCTCGCCGCCCTCTTCGGCCGGCTGTTCATCGGCGACCACGCACAGCGCCAGGACCTGGACGCCTCCCTGCGGGCGCCCTCCCTGAGCGACGGCTTCCACGGACTGCTCGGCACCGACGTCCTCGGCCGCAGCGTGCTGGCCCGGCTGATCGACGCGGCGGCGACGACCCTGTCCGTGGCCGTCCCCGCGGTGCTCTGCTCGTTGGTCGTCGGATCGGCGATCGGCCTGTGGGCCGGCTACCACGGGGGCCGCCGGGAGAGCGTGGCGATGCGCGTGGCCGACGTCATCCTCAGCTTCCCGTCCCTGCTCATCGCGGTCGTCGTGCTGTACGTCTTCTCGCCCTCCGCGCTCAACATCGTGCTCATCCTCGCCGTGGCCCGCGTTCCGGTGTATCTGCGCACCTCCCGCGCGGAGGCGGCCGAACTGCGCAGCCGCCTGTTCGTCGACGCGGCCCGCACCTTCGGCACCCCCAGCCGGCACATCATCTACCGGCACATCCTGCCGATCGCCCTGCCGACGCTGCTGACGGTCGCCACCCTCGATTTCTGCTTCGTGATGCTCACCGAGTCCTCGCTGAGTTTCCTGGGCATCGGCATCCAGCCCCCGGACGTCAGCTGGGGCCTGATGGTCGCCCAGGGCCGGCAGTACCTCCAGACCGCCTGGTGGATCACCGTGCTGCCCGGGCTGGCCATCGTGCTCACCACCGTGTCCGCCACGGTGCTCGCCGCTTGGGCCCGCATCGCCACCGACCCCGCCCAGCGCTGGCGTCTGACGCTGCCCCGCAAGCGCCGCGGAGCCTCCGCCGCCGTTCCCCCGGAGATGATCCCGTGACGACCACATCCGCGTCCGCCCCGTCCGCCGCGGACCTCGCCCTCGACGTCGAAGGGCTGTGCGTGGACCTGAGCACGGCCTCCGGGACGGTGCGCGCCGTGGACGGCGTCGGCTTCAGTGTCCGCCGCGGCCGCACCCTGGCCCTCCTCGGCGAGTCCGGGTGCGGCAAGTCGATGACCGCGCTGTCGGTCGTGGGCCTGCTCGACCCCGCCGCCGAGGTGACCGGGGGCGCCGTACGGGTCCGGGGGAGGGACACCCTGCGGCTCAGCCCGGCCGAGCGCCGCAAACTGGCCGGCCCCGTCCTGTCCATCGTCTTCCAGGACGCCCTGACCGCCCTCAACCCCGTGCAGCCCGTGGGTCGGCAGATCGGCGAGCCGTTCCGCATCCACCGCGGGCTCTCCCGGCGCGAGGCCCACGAGAAGGCGATCGAGCTGATGACCCGCGTCGGCATTCCCGAGCCGAGGCAGCGGGCCAAGTCCTACCCGCACCAGTTCTCCGGCGGCATGCGCCAGCGGCTGCTGATCGCGATGGCCGTCGCCCTCGACCCCGACGTGCTCATCGCGGACGAACCGACCACCGCCCTCGACGTCACCGTGCAGGCACAGATCATGCGGCTGCTGCGGGACCTCCAGGACGAGCGGGACATGGCCGTCGTACTGATCACCCACGACCTCGCCGTGGTCGCGCAGCGCGCCGACGACGTCGTCGTGATGTACGCGGGAACGGTCGTGGAGAAGGGCACGGCGCGCGAGGTCTTCTCCGCACCCCGCCACCCCTACACCCGTGGACTGCTCGACTCCGTCCCCGAGGACGCCGTGCGCGGACAGCCGCTGCCCGCGGTCCCCGGCAGCCCGCCCGAGCTGAGCGCGGTGCCGTCCGGGTGTGTCTTCCAGGCCCGCTGCCCGCTGGTGCGGGAGCGCTGCGTCCGGGAGCGGCCGTTCCTGCGCGCCACCGGCGCCGGACGTTCGGCCGCCTGTCACTTCTCCGAGGAGCTCGACCGTGACTGAGTCCACCACCACCGAGGCCCCCGGACCCCGGACCGAGGGACACCCGCCGCTGCTCGAGGTCCGTGGTGTCACCAAGAGCTTCGGCAGCGGCCGCCGCCGACTGACGGCCCTGGACGGAGTGGACGTACGGCTCGGCCGGGGGGAGACCCTCGGGCTCGTCGGCGAGTCAGGCTGCGGCAAGTCCACTCTCGCCCGGGTGCTGCTCGGGCTGGAACGCCCGGACGCGGGCACGGTGCGGTACGACGGTGTCGACCCGTTCGCCCTGCGCGGCAAGGAACTGCTGAACTGGCGGCGCCGCGTCCAGATGGTCTTCCAGGACCCCTTCGCCTCACTCAACGCCCGTATGTCGGCCGCCGATCTGATCGGCGAGCCGTGGCGCACCCACCGGGACGTCGTCCCGGGGGCCAGGGACCGCGCGAAGCGGATCGGGGAACTGCTGTCCCTGGTCGGGCTGCGGGAGAGCGACGCCCACCGCTACCCCAACGAGTTCTCCGGCGGTCAACGCCAGCGCATCGGCATCGCCCGCGCGCTGGCCCTGGACCCCGACCTCATCGTGTGTGACGAGCCGGTCTCCGCCCTGGACTTGTCGGTCCAGGCCCAGGTCCTCAACGTGCTCTCGGAACTCCAGTCCCGCCTCGGCGTAGCGTACGTGTTCATCTCCCACGACCTGTCCGTGGTTCGGTACATCTCCGACCGGGTGACGGTGATGTACCTGGGCAAGGTCATCGAACACGGCGGTACCGAGGAGGTCTTCGACCGGCCCCAGCACCCCTACACCGCCGCACTGATGTCGGCCGCACCGGTCCTGGACGCCTCCCGCGCCGCCCACGGCCAGGAGATCCAGCTCAAGGGAGAAATCCCCTCGCCCTTCGACATCCCCTCCGGCTGCCGGTTCCGCACCCGCTGCTGGCGCGCCGAGGACACGTGCGCCACCGAGGCGCCCCCCGTCGTCGGCCGGGAGCCCGAGGACGCGGGCGATGACCACACCGCCCTGTGCCACTTCCCCCTGGAGGTACGGTCCGCGCGGGCCTGACCGGTGCGGCGTTCGTCCTGTTCACGGGTTCAGCGCGCGTGGCCGGACGTGGAGGCGAAGGCGGCTCCGGCTCGGTCGATCTCTCTCTTCGAGTTGCTTGAGGATGTCGCCGGGGGTGCCTTCGCCGACGGCCTTCTGCAGGAGGGGAGTGTGGTCGAGGATCGCGTCACCATCGCCGCCCGCTGCGAGAAGGCCCAGGTCGCCCCCCCCGCGCCCTGTACGACCGCACCACCAACAAGGACGCCCACTTGCTCGCGGTCTACGAGCACGGCATCTCCCGGATCGTCACCGACCAGAAGGTCTTCGGCGCCCCGGCCTCCTGGCAGGTCCTGGACCCCGGTGAACTGATCGAGAGGGCGGTCACCCACCTCACCGGTCTCTTCCGCCGCCACGCGCCTTCCTCCGGCCGATCGTGCTGCTCTCCGGTGCGCAGCAAGGATCCGCTGATGCCGTTCCGGCTCTTCCGCAACCGCAGCCTGAGCGTCGGCATGACCGTGACCTTCATCTACATGGCCACCTTCGGGACCCTGCCGTACTTCCTGACCGTCCTCATGCAGAACGTCCACGGCTATAGTGCCTTGGAAACCGGGCTGGCCTTCCTCGTCCCGTCCGTGGCCATCGCCACCGGCACCCAGCTCGGTGAACGTCTGACCACCCGCCTGGGCACCCGCACCACGCTGATCGCGGGCTTCGCCGTCGGTGCCGTCGGCACCGCTGTCCTCGCCCTGGGGTTCGATGCCGACGCCACCTACACGACCGCGCTGCCGGGCCTGATCCTGTCCGGCATCGACCAGGGCATCGTCTGGACCGCCATGTGGATCGCCGCCTCCACCGGCGTCGCCCCCAACGAGCAGGGCATCGCCAACGGCATGGCCTCCACCACCCTCAACATCGGCAACGCCATCGGCCTGGCCGTCCTGACCGCCATCGCCGACGTCGGCACCGACGGCAAGGCGGGAGATGCCCTTCAGACATGCCACCGCGGACGGGGAGTTCCTCGTCGTCCTGCTCACCGCGGCGGGCATGCTGATCGGGCTTCTGATCACGACCGGTCTTCCTCGCAAAACCACCGCACCCACCCAGACCGCCGCAGAGGACTCTGTCCTCACGGCGCGGTGAGCAGCTGAAAAAGGGGGACTTGTGCCGGCCTTCCCCCTCCCGGCGCGAACCCGGTGCCCGCTCACCGCGAGCTGCCTCCAGGAACGTTCCAGTTCCCGGAGGCAACTACTCGTTGGGTCCCGGTGCAGAATCTGCCGCAGCCCTCCTCGCCGGACACCGCGATGCAGCAACCGTCACACCCCCAGCGGCCGACACCAGATGACACCGCTGAGCGCCGGCAAGGGCGGGAACCGCCGAGAGGGACCAGTCCGCTGTTCGCGAGGCCGTCGAGCCACTAAGGTTCTCGCAGATCCGCGGGCCCCGGAGCGGATCGCGCCCGCGTACGACAGAGGCGACCACCTGCACCCGAAGGACGTCGGGTAGTACCGGGCCATGGCCCGCGCGGTGGAACTGGGCACGCTGTGAGCACGGTCGTCCGGGCCCCCGCGGGGGCCGTGCCTCGCTACGACGCTGCCGGGGCGCCGCGCAGTACGCCGGAGATCCGCAGCAGCTTGCCCTGCCGGTTGCTGACGTAGATCAGTCCGTTGTCGCGGTCCAGCCCGATGCCGCTGACGTTGCCCAGGCCGTCGGCCACGATGCGCTGACGGCCCTTGGCCTCGCCGTCGGCCACGACGACCTCGTGCACCTTGCCGCCGACCGAGTCGCAGACGTACGCGCGGCCCGCGCCGTCCAGCGCCACGCGGACGCTGCACCCGAGACGGGTGGCCACGGTACGCGGGGTGGCGCCGTCTGACGTCAGGTCGACCTCGTACAGCCCACCGACCTGGGCACGCTGGCGTCGGTCTGCGCGTAGAGGGGTCATCGCGAGCGAGGTGGCGAAGATCCAGACCGACCAGGAACGACCGGAGGAGTTTGGCCGGTTCCGTCATCGGCCCCGCGTGCTGCGCGTCCGCGGCGGCCTGAAGGTCGGAC
Organism: Streptomyces sp. BB1-1-1; assembly: GCF_031597775.1. Taxonomy (NCBI): domain Bacteria; kingdom Bacillati; phylum Actinomycetota; class Actinomycetes; order Kitasatosporales; family Streptomycetaceae; genus Streptomyces; species Streptomyces sp. BB1-1-1. The sequence continues at coordinate 8,464,889 of NZ_CP134203.1, forward strand.
CCCTGCCGCCGGCGCCGTGAGGGCACGGTCAGGTTTTTGGGGTGGTGGGCGCTATGGGTGGTGATCAACAGGTGCGGGCTGGGAGAGACGGGGCAGCGGCGGGCACTTTCGCTGAGCCAGTCGGTGTCTCGCCAGGGCCCACAGCGTTAGGTGATGCGGTCAGCCACAGCAGTCGCAGCCGGAGCGGCAATCACAGGTGTCGGTCTCCTCGGCACCGGTGGGCGGCATTGCTGCGGCCGGGGCCGCGCAACAGCCCTTGCCCTGCCAGGCGTCGCGGCCTTCCTTGGCGGCGATGGCGGCGATGACGAGGGCCGCGATCGGGTCGGCCCAGGACCAGCCGAGGGCGGCGTTGAGGACCAGGCCGACCAGGAGCACCGCGGACAGGTAGGTGCACAGCAGCGTCTGCTTGGAGTCGGCGACCGCGCTCGCGGAGCCGAGCTCGCGGCCTGCCTCGCGCTGGGCGTAGGAGAGGAACGGCATGACCGCGAGGGAGAGGGCGGCGATGACGATGCCGGGAATGGAACGCTCGGCCTCGCCGGTACCAGCCAGCGCGCGGACGGCGTCAACGCTGACGAACGCGGCGAGCGCGAAGAACGACACCGAGATGATCCGCAGGGTGCGCCTCTCCCTGGCTTCCCGGGTCGGGTGGTCAGAGGCGGAGAACTGCCAAGCGACCGCGGCGGCGGAAGAGACCTCGATGACGGAGTCGAACCCGAAGCCGATCAGCGCGGTGGAGGAGGCGATCGTCCCAGCGGTGATCGCGACGACCGCTTCGATGACGTTGTAGGTGATGGTGGCCGCGACCAACAGCCGTATCCGCCTGGCGAGGACGTCGCGGCGGGCCGGGGAAGGGGCTTTGCCGATGGATATCCCGGCGGCCATCAGCAGCAGCCCTTCTCGTCCGCGTCCACACACGTCCTGTCGGCTTCAACGGCGACCACGGCGGTGCGCAGGTCGTCCAGCGCATGCCCGAGACGTTCATCGGCGAGCTCGTAGCGGGTGCGCCGGCCCACCGGCACCCCGACGACCAGGCCGCAGTCGCGCAGGCACGCCAGGTGGTTCGACAGTCGGGTCCGGGAGATGTCCAGGGCATCGGCCAAGTCGGCGGGATGGGCCGGGGCTTCGCGCAGGGCAAGGAGGATCCGGCAGCGGATCGGGTCGGCGAGGGCGCGGCCGAACCGCGCCAGCACCTCGATGTCAGCAGCGAGAGTCAGCACACCACGACAGTACACGCATGGCTGAATTCACAAAACCTTGCACTGTCGGTGCCTGTTGGGCTTCCGCATCACTCCAACTCTGATGGCAGCGGTCCAGGTGCCCTGTCACGGGACAGTGGTGCGCCCCAGGTGCCCCGATGCCGTCCATGCGCTATGTGGCTTCGCCCGATAGATGGCCAGCGGCGGACAGAGGAGCGCAGGTCACCCCGCCCCTCCCCGACGAGGCCCGGCAGCGAATCACACAGGACATGCGGGCCGGGCGCAGCGGTCTCAGCAGGAGGGTGCCTGAGCTGCGACAACCACGAGCTGGTCTGTGACGTTCTCACCGCAGCCACCCGGACGTGTCGGTGGAGCTGTGTTTCCGCTGCGGTAAGACCTGCCCCGGGCTGAAATCCTGCCTGCGGTGCAACCGGCGCTGCCAGCCACATAGCTTCCTGGCCAGGCCAGGGCTGGGCGCAATCCGTCCGGGGCCGGTTTCGCCGGTGCGTCCGTCGGGTGATCACCACGTCCAGCTGGTCCGGGGGCTGGGCCATACCTGCGGTGACCGGGACGGCGTGGCAACGGCGTCAGGAAGCAGGGACGGGTTCCAGCCGGTAGGCGTCCCCGTGGGTGACCACGCGGCCGGCGGTGGGCGGTGCGAAGTGGGTGCCGAGGAGGAGGGTGTCCGTGCCGGCGAGGGAGCCGAGCAGCTCGCGGCGGGTGGCCTCGGACTGTCGCGGATCGATGTCGACGCAGGCGCCGATGACGGGGTGGGCGAGCTGGACGGGGTGGTGGACGCAGTCGCCGGAGATCAGCGCCGTCTGACCCTGGCTGGTCAGTTCCACGGCGACGTGGCCGGGGGTGTGGCCGGGCGTCGGGATCAAGCGCAGGCCGGGGGCGATCTCGGCCCCCTTGTGCGGGACGTCGACCGTGCTCAGCAGACCCGCCTGTTCGACCGGGATCACGGAGTCGCGGAACATCTGTTCGCGTGCCTCCTCCATGTCGTACGTGGCCCAGAACTCCCGCTCGGCGCGGGAGGTGAGGTAGCGGGCGTTGGGGAAGGTGGGGACCCATTCGCCGTTCACGTGCCGTGTGTTCCAGCCGACGTGATCGGCGTGCAGGTGAGTGAGAACCACCAGGTCGACGGAGTCCGGGGGGAAACCGGCGGCGCTGAGGCGCTCCAGGAAGTCGGTCCGCAGGTTGTGCCAGGCCGGGTTGGCGCGCTCCTTGCCGTTGCCGATGCCGGTGTCCACGAGAACGCGCAGCCCGTTCGCGACGAAGGCGAAGCTGTGGCTGTCGATGTGCAGGATTCCGTCCTGGCCGGCGAAGTGGGGGTGCAGCCAGTCCTGGGCGGTCACCACCTCGGGGGTGGCGTCGGGCAGCAGCCAGGGTCCGGTCGCGGGCGGCAGGGCGACTTCGTCGATGCGGTGGACGGTGACGCCGCCCACGCTCCAGGAGGGGATGGGGGTGGCGGCGGGGGAGGTGCGCATGGTGCGTCGTTTCCTTGTTCTTTTCAGCGGAGGTGGTCGGTTGTTCTCTTCAGGGGGAGCGGTCGGCTTCGGGATGGGCCGCCCCGCGTCGTGACGCGGTGAGTGGCGCCAGGGCCGCCAGGGCGAGGAGAGCGGTGGTGATGGCGTAGGCGTGTGAGGCGGTCCCCAGTCCGTAGTGCTGGGTGGCGGCGCCCGCGGCGACGGCGGGCAGGCTCATGGAGAGGTAGCTGAGGATGTAGTAGGCGGCCAGTGTCGCGGCGCGGTCCCGCTCGTCGAGCGAGGCGAGGAGCATACGCAGCGCCCCTTGGGAAACGGCGCCGAAGGCGATGCCTGCCAGCACCGCGCCGCCGTAGACGGCGGGCAGCCCGGCGCCGTGCAGACCGCTCAGGGTCAGCGCCGCGGCGGGCAGGACGGACAGGCAGCCGCCGATCGCCGTGGCGTAGGGCGGCCTGTGCCGCAGCGCCCATACGGTGAGCGCGGCGGTGGCGCTGAGGGTGAAGAAGACCATGCCGCGGGCTGCTTGCGGGGCGTCGGGGGCCACCAGGCGTACGAGGGCCGGGCCGAGGGAGGAGTAGAAGCCGCCCAGCGCCCAGACGGTGCCGACGGCGGCGCCCGCGGCCAGCAGGGTGCGGCGGGCCGGGGGTGGGACGCCGACCCGCGGGCGCAGCGACCGCAGCGCTCCCGCGTGGCGGTGGGCCGTCTCCGTGGTGAAGGTGGCCGCGATCGCCTGGGCGAGGAACAACGCCGCCAGCGGTACGTAGACGGTGACGGTGGGGGCGGGGGCGAAACTGACGAGCAGGGTGGAGACGAGCACGCCGGTGGCCATGCCGGCGACCGGGGTGACGCTGTTGGCCAGGGCGGACCGGCCCGGGCGCCGGGCGTTTTCCAGGTCGAGGAGCGCCGCGCCCGCGGCGCTGGTGGCCGCGCCGGTGGCCGCACCTTGCAGGACCCGGGCGATGGCCAGGGAGACAGCGCCGTCCGCTGAGGCCAGAAGGACCATGGAGGCGGCCGCCATGAGCAGGGCGCCTGCCAGGACGGGGCGTCGCCCCAGGTGGTCGGAGAGCGCTCCGGTGGTGAGCAGGGCCAGCAACAGGGCCAGGGCGTACGCGCTGAAGACCACGGTGACGGCGAGCGCGGAGAGGCCCCACTGGTCCTGGTAGAGAGGGTAGAGCGGGGTCGGAGCGCTGGACGCGGCCAGGAGGGCCGCGAGTATCGACACGTCGAGGGCGAAAGAAGCCGTGCGCCTCTGCGTAGACGTACGGGTGCGGGTGGCCTGGCGAGCGACGTGCGCGGGTGCGTCGGAGTTCGCGGATGCGTCGGCCATCGCTTGTACGTCGGAGATGACGCCGGGCATGGGACTCCTTCTGTAAATGCAATGGATTTGCGTTAACCCGACCGTAGGCCCTACGTTCGGGTTAACGCAAACCGTTAGCTTTTGGTGTGGAGTGCTGGAGTGCCTCGTAACCACGCCTCTGATCAGGAGAAACTGTGCCCTCCGTTGAACTCACGCCGCCCGAGGCCGCCCGCTGGGCCGCCCGTGCCGGACTTCCGCTGCCCGATGACCGCCACGCCGCGGTTGCCGCCACCGCCCAGCACATCCACTCCGTCGTCGCGGTCCTGCGTGAGCTGGACTTCGGGGACACCCCGCCCGCCGGCGCCTACCGCGCCGGAAAGGAGAAGCGCGATGCAGCCGTATGAGCTGACCCTCGCCGACGCCGCGCAGCAGATCAGGGCCCGCCGGCTGTCCCCCGTCGAGCTGGTGGACTCGGTCCTCGACCGCATCGAGCAGGTGGACCCGCACGTCGAGGCGTACGTCGCGGTCACCGCCGAGCAGGCCCGCGGCGCGGCGCGGGAGGCCGAGCAGGAAGCGGCCCGCGGCGTGTTCCGGGGGCCGTTGCACGGCGTCCCGGCCGGGCTCAAGGACCTGATCGACGTCGCCGGTTCGCCCACCAGCGCCAGTTCCCGGGTCCGGGCCGGCCACCGCGCCGCCGCCGACAGCACGGTCGCCGCCCGGCTGCGGGCCGCAGGCTCCGTCCTGGTCGGCAAGACCCACACCCATGAGTTCGCCTACGGCCTGACCACCCCGCAGACCGGCAACGCCTGGGACCGCGGCCGGGTCGCGGGAGGCTCCAGCGGCGGGTCCGCCGTGGCGGTGGCGGCCGGGGCGGCGACCTTCGCCCTCGGCACCGACACCGGCGGGTCGATCCGGGTTCCCGCCGCGCTGAACGGAGTCGTCGGCTTCAAGCCGACCTACGGGCTGGTGCCGCGCCACGGCGTCACGTCGCTGTCCTGGTCGCTGGACCACGTCGGTCCGGTCACCCGCACCGTCGAGGACGCGGCCCTGGTCCTGTCCGTCCTCGCCGGGCACGACCCGCGCGACCCCGCTTCGCTGGACACCCCCGCCGTCGACCACCGGCCGGAACGGGAGCCGGACCTGGCGGGCGTGCGCGTCGGGGTGCCACGCAACTACTACTTCGACCGTGTCGACGCGGAGGTGGAGAACGCAGTCCGCCGGGGCATCGCGCAGTTGGAGACGCTCGGCGCCCAACTCGTCGAGATCGACATCCCGATGACCCGGTACATCCAGGCCACCCAGTGGGGGCTGATGGTGCCGGAGGCCACCGCCTACCACGAGGGCACACTGCGTACGGTCCCCGAGCTGTACCAGGCGGACGTCCGCATCCTCCTGGAGGCCGGTGAGCTGATGGGCGCGGGCGACTATCTGCGTGCCCAGCGTTCCCGGACGCTCATGCAGGAGGAATGGGCCCGCATCCTGGAGAAGGTCGACGTGATCGCCGCCCCGGCGGTCCCTATGACCGCGGTGAAGGCCGGTCAGGAGAGCGTCACATGGTCCGACGGCTCGACCGAGGCCGTCTCCGACGCCTACGTGCGTCTGTCCTCCCCGGCCAACATCACCGGAGTGCCCGCTCTGTCCGTCCCGGTGGGCCACGACACGGCGGGCATGCCGATCGGCATGCAGCTGCTCGGACGGCCCTTCGGCGAGCGGCAGCTGCTGCGGGTGGGCCACGCCTACGAGCGGACGCAGCCCGCCCGATCGCTCGCGCCGACCGCCTGAGAGCGGTGTGCGGGCCGGACGGTTCCGGCCCGGCCCCTATGCCGTTCGGCCGGTCGGGATCAGGACCGGATGCGCGCAGCGGGGAGACCGGCGAGGAGGCCCTGACGCGGCCGTCGAGCCGCATGCTCCTCCTAAACGCAATAACCGTGCTTTAAGGTGGAGTCATGAGTCGTAAGCCGATGGTGCGCCCCGGCGGGCGCAGTGCACGGGTCCAGGCTTCGGTGCACGCCGCTGTCCGCGAAATCCTGTCGGAGCGGGGCCGCGACGCGGTGACCGTCCCGCTGGTCGCCCAGCGCGCCGGAGTCACCCCCTCGACGATCTACCGCCGCTGGGGCGACCTGCAGGAGCTGCTGTCGGACGTCGCGGTAGAGCGCCTGCGGCCCGACACTGAACCGGAGAGCCACGGCGACCTGCTGTCCGACCTGACGGCCTGGGCCGAACAGTTCCTCGACGAGATGTCGTCCCCCTCCGGCCGCGCCTACATCCGTGACGCTCTGCTCGGCGACCCGGACGGCAGCAACGCCGGTCAGTGCTCGGCCTACGCGGCCGAACAGGTCGACGTCATGCTCGCCCGCGCGATCGACCGCGAGGAGAACACTCCCGACGTCGAGACGGCGATGGACCGCCTGGTCGCCCCCATCATGTACCGCATCCTCTTCCGCCCGGCCGGACTCGACGCCGCGTACGCCCGTCGGCTCGTGACCGAGCTCCTCGACGCGGGCCAAGAACGCCCCCTCCCATGATCCACACTCCTCGCGGCCCGCGCGCAGGGATACCGCCCGGATGCAGCGTCGCTCATGCCTGCGGGCTAGTGGTCCGGGGGGATCACCGAACAGGTCGGTATACGGCGCCGCGGCGTCCACGACCTTCTCGCCGAGGCTGGTGAACTGCACGGGGGTGCTTGACTCCGCCGGGGACCAGGAGCTCGCCGCCCAGATCCTGTTCCAGCTTGCGGATCCCCAGGGGCACCGTCCCGGATCGAGGCCCGCGTCGCGGGCGAACGCCGTCACGGCCACAGCCCGGTCGCGGTCCGTGGGAGGAAGGCCGCCTCGTCTTCGACCGTCTCCACGCCCGGCTGAGGTGGCGCGGCGCGGCCACGGCCCGGGCCTCACAGGAGTGGCCGGCCCACTGTGCATTACGGCCGCCAAACGCCGCGAACGCGCCCGCATACGCAGCGAGAAGGGCACCCGCTGGGGCGGATGGCCGCTGAAGACGGCCTGATCAGCGGCGTCAGGTATCACGGCGGTCTCAGCGGTGAGTGGCCGTCGGTGGCCGCACTCGATCTCGGTGCCTTCGACGTCCGCGACGTAGCAGTGACTCCCGTTGGAAGGCACTGTCACCGACCCGCACCGGTAGTCCACCTGGAAGGGCTCGTTGCCATGCGTCGCCCCGTGAGGCGGCTCGTCTTCGATGGCTGTGGAGACGCTGGTTGTTGAACCAGCCGACCCATCTCGCGGCGCCAGAAGGCCCCCTCGGGTGCTACTCCACTAACTCCTGTTGGCTGAGCTGGGGACGCGATTCAGGTTGGCGGCGCCCCACCCGCTACGCATCCCGTCCCACGGCGCGGACCTATACAGTTTTGAACCATCTCTGTTAAAAACCCTCGCTGCTCCGGGCCTTGATGAGCCGATCTCCGCTCGGCCAGAGTCAAGGCGTGGCGACCATCCCCCAACTGTCGCCACCAGGCAAGCAGTCGCCCTCTGCTGCGCGACCTTGCCTGCTACTGGAAGGAATCAGTGTGCGCATTTCGCGTAAGTATGCCTTCGTCGCCGCAGCCGGCGTCCTTCTCTCGGTTTCCGCCGTGAGCGGTGCCCAGGCCCAGGACACCGGAACCGCCCCGCGGTACCAGCCGGAGATGGTGCAGGCGCTCGCCGCATCACTCGGAGTCAGCGAGAAGGCCGCCGTCGAGCGTCTGGACCAGCAGGCGACACAGCAGGCCAGACTGGCGAGCCTGACCAAGAGCGGAATATCGGCCGACGGAGCCTTCGTCGACGCCGCCGGCAAGCTGACCGTCAACGCCGACGACACCGCAGAGGCCAAGAAGGTGGAGAAGGCCGGACTGGCCGCCCGGGTCCCCGCCCGGGGCCAGACCGAACTGGACCGGATCAAGGCGAAGCTGGACACGCTCGCGGTCAAGCGAGTGCCGGCCGGCGTGGCTTCCTGGCGTGTCGACCTGGTCTCGGACACCGTAACGATCGAGGTCAACAGCGATCGTGGCACCGCCGCCAAGGCCTTCCTGACCGAGGCCGAGAAGTACGGATCCGCGGTCAGGATCGTGCGCGGCCGGGAAGAACTCGTCCCGCAGGCGGTGATCTACCCCGGCAGTCAGATGACCTTCAACGGCTTCGTCTGCTCCGTCGGTTACGGCGCCCACGACCGGAGCGGCAAGCAGTACCTCGTCACCGCCGGACACTGCGTGCAGGACCTCCCCGTGCTGTCCTACGACAACGCGCGCTTCGCCAAGGCCACGGACACCCGGTTCGCGCTCGGCTCCCGCAGTGTGGACATGGGCGTCGCCGCCATCGACGCCGGCAACTCCATCGCCACCAGCGTGGGCACCTGGGGCAACAGCAGCCCGGTCGCCGTCAGGGGCAGCCAGCGTGCCGCCTCGGGGGCCGCGCTGTGCAAGTCCGGCCAGACCACCGGTTGGACCTGCGGCAAGGTCGAGTCGTACAACGTCAGCGTGACGTACACGGACCAGAACGGCGGCCCCGACACCGTGGTCACCGGCCTCGGCAGCTCCACCGTCTGCACCGAGGGCGGTGACAGCGGCGGCGCCTACGTCTCCGGCAACCAGGCCCAGGGCCTGACCTCCGGCGGCCCCACCGGCCAGCAGTGCACGGGAGGTGTGAACTCCCGCGGCTCCTCCTACTTCCAGCCGTTGGACGACGCGCTCAGCTACTACGGCCTGACGCTGAACACCAACTGACCTCCGCCCGCTTTACGGATGACCAGGGACCGTTCACCGGCTACGGTGGGCGGTCCCGTCGGCGGGCGGTCCGGTCGCCGGCAGGGGGCAGCACTCCCGTGGAAAGAAGTCATGCCGACCAGCTCGAGCCACGATCACTGTGGAACCGAAACGAACTTCGCCCTCGCCCTCCGAGATGCTCTGCGGCGCCGCGGACTGCCCCTGGAGCGGATATGCGGCCGCCTGCAGGCGCAGGGCATCAACGTGAGCGTGGCCACACTCAGTCACTGGCAGCGTGGACGCAGCCAACCCGAGCGCTCCCAGTCGCTGCAGGCCATCGACGCTCTGGAGCCCATGCTCGGCCTCGAGTCGGGCACTCTGCGCTCCCTGCTCGGACCCCACCGCCCCCGGGGCCGAGCCCTGGCCCACGATCCCACCGCCGCCCGCTGCGTCTACGGTGACAAGTCCGACCTCGAGCAAGCCCTCGGCGAGGCATTCGCCCACTTCAACGCCGACACCCAACTGCTCGTCAGCCACGAGACGATGACTCTGGACGAGCACCGCTCCATCCGCGAGATCACCGTGACCAACGTCCTGCGCGCGGTCAGTGCCGGTGCCCGGCAAGTCACCGTCGTCCACTTCCTGGACGCGCAGCCGTCCGACGACGTCGACATCGTCGTACGCAACGGGGAACTGACCGGCAGACAATTCGTGCCGGACCTGTGCAGCGTGGTGGCCGACATCTCCTTCGGCCGGCCCCTGGCCCGCAACGAGACAGCGGTGGTCGACTACACCATTCGTATCGGACGCACGTCCATGACCTCGCACTCGCACGAGCGCCGTATCCGGGACCCGCTCCGGTCCTACCTGCTGCACGTACGGTTCCATCCGCTCGCGCTCCCGGCACACTGCCACTACTACTACCGGGAACGGCTCGGCGACGAACCGCGTGACCGTCACCGGGTGGAACTGGACGCCTCCCACGCCGCTCATGTGCTCCCCGCCAAGTGCCCGCCCGGGGTGTACGGGCTCGAGTGGGAACGGGACTGAACCGGGACGCTGGATTCCGAGACCGGCACTCAGGTGCGGGAAGCGCCGCCGATGGTCAGTTCGACCTCGTCGCCGATCGGGGTCAACGCGCGAACGACCCAGGTACGGCCGCCGATCGACGTGCCCGCCCCGGTGGTGTAGGCCGGGACAGCGAGGACGAGACCTGCCTGATGCTCCGTCGACAGCCGCGCCTCTGCGATCACCGCGTCCAGTGGAGTGGGCCAGCGGGAGGAGGGCCACGGCAGCGGCACCTATCGGCCGGCCTGGGGCGCTTCTCGTAAACGCGGGCGGTGCGGCGGTCGGAGTGGGCCAGCGCCAGGCCGAACCGGTCGGGAAATTGCTGGACTTGCTGCTCGCCGTCAGTAGTCGGACGCAGGGCGACTCCGGCACCGGCGGTGCTCGGCCAGGAGGCTTCAGACCACCGGTTCAGTCATGTCTGGCACCGCGAGGGGGGTCTGTCTGCTCTGTTCGGGGATGTAACGGGACGTCTCGGTGTACCAGGCCAGCGCACCCTGGCTCATGATCTTCACCTTGCCGATGACGTCTTGCACCTGTTGGAGATCCAGGGCGGACAGATGAAGGTCCATGACGCGGTCGGGAAAGACGCGTTCAAGGTGGAGGAACTCTGTGATCCTGGCTGCGATGGTGCGGGTGACCTGGCGCTCGGCGTCCGCGGGGGAAAGCCCCTGCCGCCGGCACAGAAGACTGACGGCGTTGTAGGTGTCGCTGGCTGCGTCGTCCCGATCCGCTCCGACCAGGTCGTTCTGAAGGATCATGACGCTGAACGCCGTCTCCAGCACGTCCTGCCAGGCGGTGGTGCGGCGCACCGCATGCGGAACGTCGAAGCCGAGAGCGCCCTCGATGTAAGCCACGTCGACGATGAGCCCGATCGTCTTGTACCGGCCCCGCAGGTACTCGCAGTGCGTCGACAGCTCCAGGTCGATGTCCGGCATGCGGTGCAGACGCTCGTTGAGTGCCTCAAGTCCGAAGCCGTAAAGGGCGTCGATGCTGCCGGCGGCGACCTGCTCGTAGTAGGCGTCGCTGCCGGCGGCGGCTGTGCGTCGGCAGAGGTCTGCCAGGGAACGCAGCAACGGCTGACCGGAGTCTGAGCCACCGGTCGGTACCGCGCTGTCCCCGGCGCACCGCAGCACGTGTTCCATGTCCATCGACAGCTTCAGCCACTGATCGCAGTCCATTTGCGGTGCGACATCGTCCACGTAGGTCCACCAAGACCACCAGCACGCGAGCAACAGGCCGTAGTCGAAGCTGGTGTACGGATAACAATGGCTGGGCCATGCCCCCACCCGCATGCCCGCATACCTGGCCCGTAGCTCAGGGACGGGAAGCAGGCCCATGTCACACATCCACGCCAGTGACTGGGACTGGATTTCTTCGACGTGGGGATGGCCCACGACGGGCGTGCCGGTGAAAGCGGGAATGTCCCCGATGACCATGGAAAACCCTTCGCCTTCTACTTCCCGTCCCTGACGCTCTCGCGCGCACAAGCGCGACAGATCACGCCTGAGCGCGTGTCACGACCAACGATGACAGCGGCAGCCAGCCGAGGGGCGCAAGAACGTCGGCTCGTCGGAGTGAAGGTACGCAGAGAGCACGCACGAGCTCCGTACCCCCACGCGGCCAGGTCCTCGCCCCCCGCGCCGCATTGCTGTGGAGCAGACACCAGACCCGCGCGGCCACGGCCCATGGGAACCGTTGTGCCGCCGCCGGCACGTCCTTCGTCCAGCGTCGGCACGGGGGTCGGGGTCGGTTCCTCCACCGGCGCCTCTGCCCGGACGGGCAGACCCAGCTTCAACCAGATGGGGCGCCGGTCGCGTGTACCACTGGTGCGGCGATGCCGACGGCCAGGTGAACTTCTCTGCACGTAACGGCAGCTGGCGCGTCCATCGCCGGCCGGAGATGGCGCCTAGCGCCGGCCACCACGGCGCGGCACAGGGACTGCTCGGGGGCAGGGGGCTACTACTCATCCGGTACTCACTCAGGCCGGGGGAGTGGTGCCCGCTGGCCATGAGTACGGACGCGCCCCCCCCCGCGAACGCGGAGAGGCAGCGCTCAGTGAGAGCCGACGGCTCGCCGCACCACTCCTCGCAGGTGCTGAAGCCTCGAGCAGCGACGATCACCGGCAGCCACGGTCCGGCGGATCGAGGACGTGGTCGCGGAGAGAGTGACCTGTTCTGCTCGGTCTCGCGGGCCGGGCGACCGGCGGCCCTCCCGCAGGACCGCGACGAGGAGGGCGGTGCGGCGGCCCGCGCTACCCACCCACCGACGCAGTACGGCCGCGCTCCGGTGGGATTCCATCCACCGCGTGCAGACAGCGGCTGACCTGGACACGCAGGGCCCCGGCGAGGTCTTTCGTGGCCAAATCTCACGAGCGATGGCCAAGCGATGGCCTATCTGACACGAATCTGAGACTGACCGGTCAAGCCGCTCACTCGTACAGGTGATTGGGCGCTGCTTCTGGTGCCCCTGGTGGAAGCTCGCTGACGCCGTGGGCTCACGGGGCATCGCTCGTGGGCTTGGAGGTGTGCGGTGGGGGAGATCGCCGCGACAGCGAGCGTTCGGCGGCAACGCGGCGCTGTTGTCGAAGACCGGGATTGGGCTACGGCACCCGTTGATCTTCTGCGGTCGGCTTGTCCGTGGCAGACGTCCTGCTGGCTGCCAGCCGCTGGGTGATCCGGTCGAACAAGTCCGTCAGTGGCTCACCGAGATCCTGGCCAAACTCAGTCAGCCCGTAGGTGACTTGTGGTGGCGTCGTCGGCTCGACCTTCCGCCAGACCAGGTCGTCCTGGACCAGTGCGCGCAGTGTCTGAGCGAGCATCTTCTCGCTGATGTCCTGGATGCTGTCGCGCAGCTCGTAAAACCGAAGGTCGGTGCTCCGCAAGGCGATCAGCACCCAGATACCCCACCTGCTGGTCACGTGGTCGACCACGTCGCGCGCAGGGCAGTCGGTGTGAAACACCTCATACCGGTTGCCCGCCTCGGCCTGCGTCAGCTGCGCACCTTCCCTCATGTCTGGAGCTTACCTCTAGGTATGTTCTTACAAAAAGTAAGTCTGCCTTCTAGCGTCAATTGCCGCAGTGCACAACGGACTAGGAGCTGAACATGATCGTGGTGACCGGGGCTACCGGGAATGTGGGCCGGCCTTTGACGCAGGCCCTGGCCAAGGCGGGCGAGCAGGTGACGGCGGTGTCACGGCACGCGGCGGCAATGCCGGACGGAGTCCGGCACGTGCCGGCTGACTTGGCCGAGCCGCAGAGCCTCGCCCCCACTTTGGATGGGGCGAAGGCGCTGTTCCTCCTACTGTCCGGCGACCTGCACGCCCCCGAAGCCAGGCTGACCGACCTCATCGACGTGGCCACTGCAAGCGGGGTCCGCCGAGTCGTCCTGCTCTCTTCGCAGGGCGTGGCGACCAGGCCGCTCGGCCCGTCGCGGATCGCGATGCGCGCGGTCGAGGACGCGTTGAGAGAGTCCGGCCTGGACTGGGCCGTCCTACGACCGGGCGGCTTCGCCTCCAACGCCTTGGCGTGGGCGAAGTCCGTTCGCACGCAAGGGACGGTCTCCGCACCCTTCGGCGATGTCGGGGTTCCGATCGTCGACCCGGCGGACATCGCCGAGGTCGCTGCGGCCTGCCTGCTGGACGACCGGCACACTGGCGGAATCTTCGAGCTGACCGGGCCCGAGGTGATCACGCCCCGTCAGCAGGCGGAGGTCATCGCCGCCGCGCTCGGCTCACCGGTGCGGTTCCACGAACTCACCCGCGAGGAGGCCAAGGCCGCGATGACCCAGTTCGTGCCGCCGGAGCTCGCCGACGACACCCTGGACATCATCTCCGCCCCGAACGCCGCGGAACTGCGGATCAGCTCGGACGTGGAACGAGTCCTCGGCCGCGCTCCGCGTCTTTTCAACGACTGGGTCGCCCGTAGCATCGCCGCATTTCGCTGAGGCACAACTCGGGGCGATGTCCTGTGGACGGCTTCCTGCCGGCCGGCCGCTGCTCCTCGTGGCCGGTCCGGGGATTCGGACGCAACCGTGAGACTGGCCGGCTTGGAAACGGCGTGAGACACCGGGTCCAAGCCGCAGCTCACAGTCTCTGAACAGGACCCGAACCGCGAGAACCTACAGCTGAGCCGCGAGGCTTTTCCCGAGCCCGAGGTCGTCGTGGACGTGGCGCCGATCCTGATTGAGCTTGCGCGCCTCCAGCGCCGCCTGGCCGCATCGGTCGAGGCCGCCGCGCTGCTCCGCGCCCGTGCGCGGAGACATCAATATCGTCAATGGGGGATTTCCATGGCTAAGAGCTCGTAACAGGATCTTGGCGATGTGCCCTGGTCAGGCGTGACCGATGTGATGGCTCCGCCGCTCGTGTCGTGTGACGACTCGGCCTTGCATGGTGGACGACGGTCTCTGGGCACGGATCGAACCGCTGCTCCTGCCCGGGCCCGAGCGGTCACCGGGGCCGAAGCCGGTGGACGACCGGATGTGCTTGCAGGGCATCTTGTACGTCCCCACCAGGACATCGCCTGGCAACTCCTGCCCCTAAAAATGGGCTTCGTCTCCGGACAGACCTGCTTGCGGCGTCCGGCCCGCTGGCAGCAGGCCGGAGTATCGAGAAACTGCACCACCTCCTACTTGCCGAGCTGGACGCGGCCGGCGGACTCGACTGGTCCCGCGCGTGCGTGGACGGCTCTCATGTCCGAGCGAATAAGGGGGAGCTGCGACTGGTCCGTCGCCGGTCGACCGGCGAAAGACGGGCAGCAAGCACCACTTGATCTGTGACGGCAAGGGCACCCGCTGCACGTCATCACCACCGCCGCCAACGTCAACGACATCACCCAGATGCTCCGACCTGGTCGACGGCATCCCGCCCGTCGCCGGACGTCCCGGCCGATCACGACGGCTACCCGAGTCCGTCCTGGGCGAAGGCTCACTCATGATCTTGTTACGAGCTCTTAAGGCAGTCACGACGCCGCTCAGGTAGGACGGGACGATCAGCTCGTCGGAGACCCACCGGTGCTTGGCGGCGAGAGCTGGTGGTGGTCGACGCCCGGTGCGCGCCTTCGCGGCTGGGCGATGCGGCGGACCGGCTCGGGACGCGCGGTGGCCAACCGCGCGTCCCGTGCGACGGCCAGGCGCTCGTCTTCACCCGGCACATCTCGGTGCACACGCACCTCTGCGCGAGCGATGTCGTCATTGAAGCCGGCCGTCTCCCGGGCCGACCACGCGGCAACGCCCGCGAGCGACGGCCTTGTCGGCGGCGGGCCAGCGGCCCACGCGCCATCGACGAACTCGTTGTCGTACAGAGCCGTTGCGTCGCGGGTCACCACGATGATGCGGTCGGCGAACTGCTCGGTCTCGATGACCTCGAGAGTCGTAAGCATGGTCTTCGCGCAGGTGTCGTGGTTCGCCCAGGACACAAATCGGCCGCCCGCTCCGTCGGCGGCCTCGGCGAGGAAGCGATCGAGGATCCCGAACTGGCTCCGCGCCTCCGGCGTCGCGAGTGCGACCACCTCGGTGCGGTGCTGGGAACTGCGGTACGCCACCGACGACGCGCGGCGGCCGCCGAAGCGGTGCGCCAGGCCTGCCGTGCGAGGACTGCGGGAAGGACCAGGCGGCCGGGGCGCCGGGCGCCGAGCTGGTACCCGGCTGCGCCGGGGTGGCGCGCAAGGGACAGCCGAGTCCTCGCAACCGCTCGATGTCGCGGCGGACGGTACGGCGGCTGATCCCGAGACGTTCGGCAAGTTCGACTTCGGTGGGTCCCCGGTGGGTCGTGGTGTCCCGGTGACGTATCTACGTGACGTCGCCGCGTACGGGCGCCGGGCGGCCGGTGCGGAGTGGCGCGCGGCGCCCGCCGGGAGGGGAGTACGTCCGGGAGTCCCGGCGGTCGCAGATCACTTGGAGGGAATGGCCTCGGCGACTTCGCTGTCGGGACGCGGCGCGGGGACGGCGTACTTCGGGCCCCGCAGGGCGACGTAGACGGACAGGACGCCCATGACCGCCACGCCGGCCCACATGGCCTGCTGCCAGCCGTCAACGAAGGACTGCTGGGCGGCGTGCACGAGGTCCTGGGCATGGGAGCCCGCGCCGCCGGATGCCTCAAGGGCGTTGGCGATGCCTTCGCGTGCGGTGTCCGCGGTGTCGGCGGGGAGAGGGTCGAGCTCGTCGTCGATGGCGTTGCGGTAGCCGGCGGAGACCAGGGCGCCGAGCAGGGCGACGCCGAGCGCGGTGCCGAACTCGCGGGTGACGTCGTTGAGCGCGGAGGCGACGCCCTGTTTCTCGCGCGGCAGCGACATGGTGATGGCCTCGGTGGACGGCGTCATCGCCAGGCCCATGCCGACACCCATGGCGATCATGCCGGGCAGGATGGCCGGGTAACCGCCGTCGACGGAGACGAACAGGGCCATCAGGGCCAGACCGACCGCGCCGAGCGCGATGCCGACGGCCATGGTCGAGCGGGAGCCGATGCGGGCGGCCACCTTGGGGGCGGCGCCGGACAGCACCATCATCATGAGGGCCATCGGCATCAGTGCCAGGGTGGACTGCAGCCCGGACCAGCCCAGCACGGCCTGGAAGAACGGGAAGAGGACCACGGCGACACCGGCCTGGACACCGAAGACCACGAGCAGGGTGAGGGAGCCGCCGGCCAGGCCGCGCTCACGGAACAGGCGCACGTCCAGGAGCGAGGCGTCGCGGCGGTGCAGCTGCCAGGCGACGAAGGCCACTGCGGCGACGAGTCCGACGCCGAGACCGGTCAGCGACGCGGCGTCGGTCCAGCCGCGCTCGGGGCCTTCCTGCAGGGCGGAGATGAGGCCGACCACGGCGACCACGGAGATCAGTGCGCCGAGTGTGTCGAAGGGGTGCGTGGAGCGTTCGCGGGAGTTGGGAACGGACTTGAGCGTCATGGCCATCGCGGCGGCGACCAGGACCACGGGCAGGACGAACAACCAGCGCCAGTCCGCGACGTCGACGAGGAGGGCGGACAGGAACATGCCCAGGATGCCGCCGCCGCCGGCGACACCGGTCCACACGCCGATCGCCTTGCCGCGCTGTTCCTCCGGGAAGGTGGAGGTGATCACGGCCAGGGTGATCGGCATGATCACGGCCGCTCCGACACCCGAGACCACCCGCGAGGCCAGCATCACCTCGGCGTTCGGAGCGAAGCCGGCTGCCACGTTCGCGATGCCGAAGACGGTGAGCCCGGTGAGGAGCATGGGTTTGCGGCCCAGGCGGTCACCGATCGCGCCGAGCGGCAGCAGCAGCGCCGCCAGGGTCAGGGTGTAGATGTTGATGATCCACAGAACAGTGCTCTGCGAGGCGTCGAACTCGACCGCGAGGTGGGTCTGCGCGACGTTCAAACCCGATACGGACGCGATGACGGCCATCAGGGCTATGGAGACGGCGATCAGGATGCTGCGCAGCTGACGCGCGTCCGGCGCGCCCATGCCTTTCTCGGCCGCCACCTGGCGGAACGGGTGCGTACTCATATGTTCCTCTCAAAAAGGGCATGTGAATCGAGCGCCGGAACAGGGCCGGTCACCCGGGTGGATGGAGCAGGGGGCAGGGCCTCGTGCGGCTGAAGTGCGAGCCGGTACGGGCCCGGCGTTCAGGCGGTCGCGGTGCCCTGGCCGGTGGCGAGGGCGGCGTCGGCGTCCGCCGCGACCAGCACGGCGTTGATGTGCGAGCCGGCCAGGTCACCGACGGCAGCCAAGGCGCCGAGCTGCGCGGTGAGGTCGGTGGCGTTCCCGGCCACCCACACGCGGGGCACGTCGGTGGTGCCGGCCATGCCGGAGGCGAAGCGGCGCCCCACGACGTCGGGCAGGTCCTCCATCGGCAGCTTCAGCCCGTCCAGCCCTTCGGTACGGTCGTGCGTCCGCGTGGCGACGGCCAGGATGCGACGTTCGACGGCCTGGCCGCCGTCAGGCGAACTCCTGCCACCTCCCGGTTCCGTCCGGGACGACCTCCTGGACGGGTGTGTCGACGACGCGAACATCGCGGGCGGCGAACCGGGCTCGGGTGTCCTTCAGTCCGGCGCCGCCGCCGATCACCACGCTGTCTACGGTCTCGTCCGGCAGGATGCCGCTTTCGTACGGGGCGGTTGCGGTAGCCATGACATCGGCCCTCTCCTTCGAGCTGGCCCGCCTGGTCCCGGGCCTCTGCACACGAAGCTAAGCCCACTATGCAGTACCGGCATACAATGTTGCCCATGACGCAAGACAATGGTGATCTGGACAGCCTCGTACGCAAGCGGATTCGCGCCCTGCGGGTGGCGCAGGGCTGGTCGCTCGAGGAACTGGCCGGCCGTGCCAACATCAGCCAGTCCTCGCTGAGCCGCATCGAGAACGGCCAGCGCCGCCTGGCCCTCGACCAACTGGTCATCCTCGCCCGCGCACTGGACACCTCGCTGGACCAGCTTGTGGAGACCGCGTCCGACGACGTCGTCACCAGCCCGATGATCGACGGAGCCCACGGGCTCATGCGCTGGCCCATGAAGGGCGAGCCGGGCATGAGCGTCGTCCGCCAGCGGATGACCGAACCCCCACCGGACAACCCAGCCCGCATGCGCGCCCACCCGGGGCGCGAATGGCTCGTCGTCCTTTCCGGCACCGCGACCCTCATGCTGGGCCACCGCCGCTTCCGCGTCGAGACCAACCAGGCCGCGGAATTCCCCACCATGCTGCCCCACGCCATCGGTGCGGAGGGAGGGCCGTGCGAGATCCTGGGCATCTTCGACCGGGACGCCCGCCGCGGCCATCAGCGCGACGGCGACAGCGAGCGCACCGGCGACTGAGGCGGAAGCGTTTCACGCACATGACGTCGTGATGCGGTGCGGGCACGGGTGCTTTGCCCAGCTCGCATGCTCTGGAGCCTCCTTCTTGCGTATTCGGGGACAGGTCGTGCCGTACGCGCATGACGGTTCTACTGTGAGGTCATGACCCACACACCCCACGGCCATGACCATCTGCACAGCAGGGACGGCCAAGCGGAGATTCTCGACCTGGACGCCGAAGTCCTGGCCGAACACACGGCCGCCATCACCCAGTGGCTGCCGGTCCAGACGCCCCCGCGCGACGTCGTCGACCTCGGGTGCGGGACAGGTGCGGGCACCTTCGCCCTGCTCGACCGGTTCCCCGGTGCCCGGATCACGGCGGTCGACGCCTCGGCCGGCCACCTGCGACGCTTGCGGGAGAAGAGCTGTGCCCTGGGGGTGGACGACCGCGTGCGAACGGTCCTGGCCGACCTGGACCAGCGCGACTGGCCGGACCTCGGCAGCCCGGACCTGGTGTGGGCGTCCGCATCGATGCACCACATCGCCGACTCGGACCAGACGCTGCGCAACGTGTACGACCTGCTAGCGCCGGGAGGGCTCTTCGCCGTCGTGGAACTCGCAGACTTCCCGCGCTTCCTGCCCGCCGGCGCCCCGAGTGAGCGGCCCGGCCTGGAGGAGCGCTGCCACGCCGCCGGCCGGCAGTTCCACGCCCACCATGTGCCCCACCGCGGTGCGGACTGGGGGCCCATGCTGACAGCCGCCGGCTTCTCCCTCGAAGGCGAACGTACCGTCACCGTCGACATCGAAGGGTCCCGCAATCCGGCGATCGGTGCCTACGCCCTCGGTACCCTGCAGCGCCTGCGTCACAGGGCCATCGACGTCCTGTCGACGTACGACGTCGCCGCTCTCGACCGGCTCCTCGACACCGACAGCCCGCACAGCATCCTGCGCCGCGACGACCTCGCGGTGCGCACCGAGCGCACCGTCTGGGCCGCGCGTCGTAACGGCTGACTGCCTCTTCCGGGCCCGCGTTGCCCACAAAACGCGTTCACGGCCTGGAGGAGACTGGCCCTGGGAGCGGTACCCGCCGCCGGCCGGGTCCGACACCGGTCACCTCGGCCGCGGCTCACCCGGGCCGGACGGACAGATCGGCCTGATCACCCACATCGAGGAGTACGCCAACCTCGTTCCGCAGGACAGCGAAGCTGATCCGCACTCGCCACACAACCGACCCCGACGGCCGACAGACTCCGGTGACCGACTGCGCAAGCAACCAAGGGCGTCGGTGAACGAAGTCGCTCCCTGAGCAGGCCGCCGCCCCCCTCGGTCTCACCGAGCGCTGCCTCGCGGGGATGGCTGCCCCCCGGGCGTGACCGTCCGAGGGCCGTGCGGCCCGTCGGGCGCCTCACGCCCGCTACGACCCACCGCCGGACCCGCGCGGCGTCGACCCCGGCCGAGCGGTCATGGCCGGCTGGTGGCGGGACGTGCGCGATCCCCTGTGTGCGGCCTGCCTGTTCGAGTTGCTCGACGCCTCCTCCTGCACCACCTGGGTGCTCCGGAGCCATCGACCGCCGTTTCCCGGCTACGGCTACGGCTACGGCTACGAGCTGCACGGGGGCTCCGCCCCGGACAGCGCCGATCACCTCTCCTACCGACCGGTTGTTCTCCACCGACGGGGTACCCGGGGCCCTGCCGTCGGCGGACACGCCGGGTCGGCCGACCGAGGCAGACAGGCGCTCGGCGATGCGGACGGGCGAGGGCGTCCGCCTGGATGCTCGCGGGCTGCTGGCCGACGCGAACGGAGTGAGGTACTGGGCATGGGCGGTACGACGGGACCGGCCGCGGGCGGGCAGCGGGCCGCACGACTGCGCGGTGTGGCAGCGGACGTCTTCGGGTGGGACAACCTGCGCCCGGAGCAGCTGACAGCCATGGAATGGGTGCTGGACGGGTCGGACGCCCTGGTGGTGATGCCGACCGGCTCCGGCAAGTCCGCGGTGTTCCAGGTCCCCGGCCTCCTGTTGGACGGTCCGGTCGTGGTCGTCTCACCACTGCTGGCCCTGCAGCGCGACCAGATCGCCGGCCTGCCCGGGGGCGAGCGGTCGCCGGGCGCGGTCGCCGTGAACTCCGACCTCGCCTCCTCGGAGGAGCGCTCCGCTTGGAAGCAGGTGAGCGAGGGCAGCGCTCGGTTCCTCTATCTCGCGCCCGAGCAGCTCGCGAAGGACGAGGTGGTCGAGCGGCTGGCCGAGCTACGGCCCGCTCTGTTCGTGGTGGACGAGGCGCAGTGCGTGTCCTCTTGGGGCCATGACTTCCGGCCCGACTACCTGCGTCTGGAACAGGCCGTACGACGAGTAGGCAGGCCCTCTCTGCTGGCTCTCACGGCGACCGCCGCACCGCCGGTGCGCGAGGAGATCGCCGAGCGACTGGGCATGAATCGCCCGAGATTGCTGGTGACCGGTTTCGACCGGCCGAACATCCGGTTGGAGGTCAGGCGCTTCCAGGACGACAACGAGCGTCGCCACGCCGTCGTGGAGCGGGCCGCGGCCGAGCCCAAACCGGGCCTGCTGTACGCGGGTACACGCAAGGACACCGAGTACTACGCACGGGAACTGGCCTCACTGGGACTTGCGGCCGAGGCGTACCACGCCGGTCTGAGCGCCGCCGAGCGTACCCGGGTGCACCGGGCGTTCCAGTCCGGTGGGGCCGACGTGATCGTGGCCACCTCGGCCTTCGGCATGGGCATCGACAAGGAGGACGTGCGGTACGTGCTGCATGCCGCGCTCCCGGGCTCGCTCGACGCCTACTACCAGCAGATCGGCCGCTGCGGCAGGGACGGCCGCCCGGCCAACGCCGTGCTGTACTACCGTCCCGAGGACACCGGAATGCAGACGTTCTTCGCCGCACGCACCACCGGCAGAAGGGCGCTGACGGACGTCGCCGACGCCGTCCACGACCACCACGATGACCCGGCCGACCTGGCGGAACTGCGCCAGGACACGGGTCTGTCCCGCCCACGCGTGACGGCCGCGGTCAACCTCCTGGAGGAGGCCGGAACGGTCGCCACCGGAGACGAGGGCGAGGTACGCCCGGCGCCGGACACACCACCTGGCGAGGCGGCGGAGAAGGCCGCACGCACGGCCGAGGCGCATCGGCGTACGGACCGCACGCGAGTGGCCATGGCACGGGCGTACGCCGAGGAAACCGGCTGCCGCCGCTACTTCCTGCTCGGATACTTCGGCGAGGTCTACGAGCCGCCGTGCGACAACTGCGACCGGTGTGAGGCGGAGGACGTCACCGGCGGCCAAGGGCCCGCCGAGGCCCAGCGGCCCGTACATCCCACCGCCGCCCGCTACCCGGTCGGTACTCAGGTACGGCACGGTCAGTGGGGCGGGGGAACGGTGCTCAGCGAGGATGGAGACCGCATCACTGTGCTGTTCGACCAAGCCGGATACCGCACCCTGTCCCTGGAGACGCTGGCCGACCGGAACGATCTGTTCGAAGTGGTGCGGCGGCCCGGACCGGACGACGACCCGCGGTAGTGGTCACGCACCCGGACCCGTTCCCATGGGGCCCTCGTCGAGGCCGCCCGAAGCCCGGCTGTTCGGCTGTCGCGGCACCCCAGCCGGCGCGCCCAGGGAGTGGCCGGCATCGAAGTGGTCCCACTCTCGACGCCACCGACAGCGCGAAGGGGGGGGGCATGAGGACCGGCCCGTCCTGAACGAAAGGATGTCATCGGCGCTGCGCTGACGCGTTGGTGGTGTCTGCAGTGTCGGACTTTCGCGTTACGGAGCAGGCCGTGGACGAGTCCTATCGGTTACGCAGCAGGAGCAGGGCGATGGCGTCGGTGTAGGTGTGCCGCGGTACGGCGTAGCGCAGCAGGTCGTCGGCGAGATCGCTGATGGGCCGGCTGCTCGCGGTGCTGGGCGCGGCCGAGGCGATCGCCGCCGAGCTGAACCGGGAGCGGGCAACCGACGGCGAAGCGGTCACCGCGTTGACCGACCTGATCACGGGCGGCCTCGTCGCCAGGGCCGACCCTTAAGTCTTGAACGGAAAGGCATCCTCGTCAATGGAGCTGCAGTTCCTCTCGGAGGAGGACCGACCTGAGAGGAACTGACGGGCGTGTGTGAGAGGGCGGCTTGCTTCTGCGGTGACGGAGTGGAGGAAGGCACCCTGGCGTCGCTGCCGGAATGTTTCCGCCTCCGATGCGAGGGCGGCGGCCGGCGGGGCCGGCACGTTCCGCGGTGGCCAACTGCGGCGCGGTAGCGGCTGACCGTCCACGGACCTGGAGATCCGCCTGCGGTAGGCGGGACTGGTTCGGGGCATCTGGCGCGTCACGGCTCACAAGTGGGTCCGCCGGTGGCGGGCCGAAGGCGAGCAAGGGCTGTAGGACCGCTCCAGTCGACCTCGCACGACACCGCGCCGCACCCCGGCGGCGACCGAGGCTCAGGTGTGCCGCCTGCGCCAGGACCGAAGCTCGGTCCGGCCGCCTCGGCCCGATCCTGGGCCTGCCCGCCTCGACCATCCACCGGATCCTGGCCCGCCACCGGCTCAACCCCATCGCCTTCCCGGACCGGCCCACCGGACAGGTGAAGGCCTGCCCGGTCTCCGTCACCGTCAGCGCGTGCCCGTCCCGGAGCCGGGCGGCGGTGTGGTCGGACGCCGTTCGCGTAGGTCGCCAGTCCCGCAGCTCCGGCTACTCGGAGACGATCTGCCCCCGTACTGGGTGACGAACCAGCAGCTGGTCCGGCCGGGCTGCGGCAGCGTCACCCGGTCCACCAGACCCTCCCCGCGCAGCTTGGTCAGCCGTCGCGTCTGCTCGATCCGAACCGCCCGCGTCCGCGTGCGCCATGCTGTAGTGGTGCGGTCCAGTCGCTGATGGGACGTTCGGTGGGTATACAACGGCTCTACTGCAGGATGTCGGCGGTGCGGGCGGCGGTCAGCCAGTCGGGGAATTCCTGCAAGAGCTGGTCGTAGAGGCGGTCATCGGGTATGGCATGCGGGGTGCGCCCAGCATGGAAGAAGCCTGCATTGTCGACGATGCGACGAGTCGGGACGGCGAGGGTGTCCAGCTTGTGCAGGAAGGCGAACTCGTTGTCGTCGGGGTCGCCGAAGCCGATGAACTGCCAGAACAGAGGAAGGCGCGCGGCTTTGCACAGGTAGCGCTCGGCAGCGTACTTGCTGGTGGGGCCGCCGTCGGTCTGGAAGATGACCAGGGCGGGGCAGTGGCTGTCGGATTGGAGGTAGTGGTCGATGACCTCGTCCATGGCCCAGTGGTAGCTGCACATGGTGTGGTTCGACGCTCAGCGTGCCGCCGATCTCGATCAGCATGGTTGCCTCGGCGTTTTCGCCGGCCTCGTCCTCCGATACCCGTTGTCTGGTGCAGGCGTGAGGTGGGCTCTCGCGCAGGCCGGCTGCAGGCGTGCGCAAGAGACAGCCCCCCGGCGGACACAGACGCTGTCGCCGCGGCTGTGTCTTGGCGTCATCCGGTCGTGGCGCGTTCCCCGGATGTTGTCCGGCGTGTTGTTGGGGTGTCGAGGTGGACGGCGACGGTGGTGTAGAAGCGGTCTACGGCGTCGTCGACGCTGCGGATGAAGCCGGTCTCGGCGTTGCCGCGACCGCTTCCCATGCTTTTGAGCAGGGACAGGCGGAACCCGGTGATTGCGGTGCCGCTTTCCTTCGGGAGCAGGTCCGCCGGTTCGGGGCGGAGTCGCTCCAGGGTTCCGCGAGGGCCTCCGGTATCGCTGTCGGTGAGGGTCTCGATGTGCAGGTCGGCCGGTGCCTCGGCCAGGCGCCGGACGAGTCGCTTGGCCCAGCTGAGGGGGTAGCCCTGCTGTGGGGCCGGAATCTCGATGGAGGTGCGTAGCTTCCCGGTGCGCAGGTCGGCGCTGACGGCCAGAACACCTGGGGTGTTGTCGATGCGCAGTGCCGCATGGAGGCGGCCGTCGAGGCACAGTTGGTCGGCGAGGCGGTCCCGGCGTTCCTTGGGGCCGGTTCCGCGTTTGGCACGTTGAACGGGAAGGACCTTCTCTCCCAGTTCGCCACCCAGTCTGAGGCAGACCTGGCGGATGAGTCGCTCCCAGTTCTCGACCACTTCCAGTGCGCGGGCGTCGCCCTGGCAGAGGGTTTCATCGTCGATGCCGTTGCGCACGGGGACCCAGGCGGGGCCCATATTCTGAAAACCGTGGCAGCCGGAGTTCTCGTGATGCAGGTAGTGCAGGAGTTCCTGGAGCAGCCACGCGTGCGTCGCGTTGCTCACTCCCTCGTGCCTGATCAGCATTTGCGCCTGGTGGGCGACTTCTGCCCAGGACAGGTGCCAGAGGGCAACCTTGTGCTTGCGGCGTTTGTCGATCTTGACGTCGACGAGCGGGCTGCCTTCCAGCGCGACATCGTTCGTCAGTGTGATCACGGCCTCGTAACCGCGGCGTGCTGCGATGTCCGTGTACGCCTGCACCTGGTCGGTCTTGAGACCGTTGCCGTTCGTCTTCGTCTCGACCAGCGCGGTCCACAACTTGCCCGCCCGTTCCACGCGGATCACCCCGTCCGGGCGCCGCGGACTGTCACCGTGAGGCAGGGAGACCTCCGTGAACGTCTCCATGCGGCCCGCCGGAGCCCCGAACCCCGCGGTCAGCCTCCTACTGAACTCCGGTACCTGCGCCATCACCGACAGCAATACCGAGGTGGCGCGCATCTCGCGGTCCCGGTCGCTCTTGAGCACCGAGACCGGGAAGAGCCTGGCCTGCTTCCAGGAATCGTTCTCCGCGAGGGTCTTCTTCACCGTCCTGGGAAGGGTGACCTTCTTCTTCGCCGTTCGGGGGCGAGCGGCCGGCTTCTTCGGTTCGGTGGCTGCGCCCTCCGGTTGGCGAGGAGCAGGGATGGCCTCAAGCGTCGCCTTCTCGACCGGTTCCTCGACCGGCCCAGAAGCCGTCGCGTCCGCCTCCTCGCCGGCTTCTGCAGCGACGAGCGCTGCCGCTGCCTCCTCGGCCGCGTCGTCCTCGATGTCGACGCCGAAATCCGTCGCCAGCCCGGCAAGCCCTGATTCGTAGCCCTGCCCGACGGCACGGAACTTCCATCCCTCGCCCCGTCGGTACAACTCGCCGAAGATGACCGCCGCCACCGAGCCCGCGTCATCGACGGCGAACCGCAGAAGGCTGTCACCGGCGGCGTCGGCCAGCGTGATCCTCACGTCCTCCAGGTCACCGAAGCGAGCCCCGTCGTACCTGCTGGCAGCGACGACGATCCGCTCGATTGCTGGCGGTACGGCCGTGAGGTCGAAGCTGATCCGGTCCTCACTGCCGTCCGACGTCGGCGTCTTACCCAGAAGCTGCACGCTTCCATCGGCGGCCACCGGGTGGTTGTAGAAGTAGAAGTCTCCGTCGCTGCGCACCTTGCCGTTTTCGTCCAGCAGCAGGACCGACACGTCCGCGTCGCCCTCGCCGGTGGGACTGGCCCACCGCAGACTGACGATCACTGAACCGATGTTGTCGCTCAGGTCCGCCAGGGCCACGTTCGAACCCATGATCATTTTCTGCACAAAGCCCCCCAGCGGCGCACCTTGGGCATGCGGAGGATTTCCGCTACATCTGCCCCCTTGCGCGACAAGATGACGAGTCACGCGGGAAAACTGTATTACGCACAGAGCGCGAACGTGGAGGTTCTGTGAAGTCGGATGGATGGTTGACCCGCTACGGCCTCGCAGGAGAAAGCAGACAGTGAGGCGGACGGACGGAGGTGCGGGCGGCCGCGGAAAGGGGGCATTGGTCGCCTCCAGCAGGAACGACCGGTCCCACTAACCACCCAGTAGTCATCGACGCCGACGCTCGCCTGGTCGTCGCTGTCGGCAAGCCGGTGCCCGGCAACCACAATGAGTGCCGGGCCCGCTGCACAGGCCCAGGCCGTCGAGCTCACCCGCCGGCCCGAAGCCTTCGGTGAACAGCTCCAACATGAGTTCGAGTCTCGTGGTGATGGCCGGTGCCGTGAAATTGTGAGGCTGCGCGGCGGAGGGTGGCTGGCCTCTCCATGCGGCTGGTGCGCCCGGCCTTAAGGGCGCAAGCCAGGGCCTCCGGTGCAGCACGAGGATTGCGAAGCCGACTCGAATGCAGGGAGGCCTTGTCGTCCCAGGCTCGCGTCTCGGTGCCGGTCCAACTCGCGTAGGCTGGTAGTGGCGACCGTGCCTACTTGCGCACGTGGAAGCGCAGCATAGTGACCCCGCCTGACTGGACATTGCTGAACGGTTCCAGGTCGATCCGGTCGAGGCCCGGCGGCGTGAAGCGGACGCCATCGCCGAGCAGCACCGGCAGCACGTACACCAGAATCTCGTCGACGAGGCCGCGCTGTAGGCACTGGGCAGCCACGTCGGCGCCGAGGATCTCCAGGTTCTTGTCGCCGGCGGCGCGGCGTGCCGTGGCCACGGCTTCCTCGATGTCGCAGGTGAGAAAGGTGACGTTGGGGTCCGGCTCGTCGGGCGGGCGGTGGGTGAGAACGAACCGCGTCCCGCCGTCGTAGTCGGTGTTCTCGTCGGACATGCGCTTGCCGACCTCGTACGTGCCCCGGCCGATGAGCATGGCGCCCGTGGTGGCCATGACCTCCGGGAACGTCGCCGACGTCATGTGCTCGAAGATCCAGTCCATCGTCTGGCCGGGACCGGCGATGAACCCATCGAGGGACATCACTCTGTTCACGACCACTTTGCCGGTGCTGGCATCCGTCATGCGTCTTCTCCAAGCAGGTGGAGGGCCGGGACCGCATCATAGGTCGGTGAGCAACATCTTCTCAGGCGGCAGCCACGACCTGGACCTGTCCAATGGCGCCACCGCGGTGTTCATCGACGTGCTGATGCTGGCCGTGTCCGATCTCGCCTCCGAGGACTGGGACTTCCGCTTCGCGGCGCTGCTGACCCTGCAGGACCAGAACGTCATGGGGCGCGGTGCCGTCGGGTTCGACCTGGCGGAGTTCGACTGGGGTACGACGGAGCGGGAACGCGCCCGCGCAAAGGACTTCGTGCTGCGTGCCACAGCACTCGCGGCGAGCGGACATCGCTGGAGCGAGCTGGGCTACCACCCGCCCCGCGTGCACAACTACCTGCACCGCTTCGCGACCATGGTGGAGACCTGCGTCCTACCCGCCGAGAGCAGCGCCGCACGCGGTTTCCCCGGCCCGAACGAGGCCTCGATGGCCTCGTGCGTGCGCCACCGCGTCCTCAGCGCGCTCCCGCTCTGGGACGGCTGCTTCCTCTGCAATCGGCCGCACCATTAGCCCGGCTCGCTACCACATAAGGGCGCGCGCTTCCGGCGGCCCTCGGTGCCCGCGGTCTCACGCGGCTACGATTTTCGGGTTCGACGAGTAAGGACCGAAACAGACCCATTAGCGTGGCGACAGCTTCAGCGGCGTGGCTCCCGCATGAAGGACGCAGAGTCGACGGCGGCTGGCTCCGTGCCTGACGCCGGTGCCCGCAGGCCCCACGTCTGCAGGACATAGGGGCGTCCCTTCTCGTCCCCCTCGATCAGTGGCACGTCGAGCAGGCTGAAGCCCGCCTTGGTGGCCACGGCGACGCTGGCGGTGTTCTCGGCCTCCAGCTCCAGGATCACTTCTTCCACACCCAGTTGCTCGAAGGCATATGCGGCCATCACCCGCACCGCCCGCGCGGCCAGCCCCTGGCCGCGGTACGCCGGGCCGACCGCGTAGCCGATCTCTGTGCCCTCGGGAGCGCGCCGCAGCATCACCTCGCCAAGCGGCGCGCGACCGTCGATGGTGATGGCGAGCAGGATGGTCGTGCCCTCCGCCCGTATGTTCCGCTCTCTGTCCAGCCGTGCGCGAGCGGCCGCTTCGTCGAAGGGCGAGACGATCGGCGTCCAGTACGCGATGTCGGGATGGTCGAACAGATCCGGCATCACGGCCAGGTCTGCTTCCGTCCAGTCACGCAGGACGATGCCCTCCCCTGTGAGCTCGATCCGATCGGGAAACGGCAACGGGCTGCTGCTCATGGTGCGGAACCTCCCTGACCTGTAGGACGTGGCAGCATAACGGTGCAGTCGTCGGGCCCACCAGATGTTCTGGGGGACTCGGACTCTCACACCTGAACGCCCACCACGCCATGACGCTCCTGGGGGCCGTCTCCGCCGTCCTGGCGCCGCCCTCGGCCGTCGCGTCACCGGCGGGGAGCCTGACCTCCGGCGGAACAAACATGGGGCATCGCGGTGCGGGGTAGGCCTTCCGGGCCGTCTCCAGGAGGCACCGATCAGGACCTGCGGCGTGAGCGACGCCAGAGGGGGATCGACGATCGGGAACGGTGATGCGCGGGCCTTGGGTGGCAGGGCCGTGAGTGCCCGCTCTGACCGAGTGGCGTTACTGTCCGGGCCGCTTGGTGTATAGAATCCCGTCTCATGTCGAAGTCTGACGGGCTGATCGTTGACATCGTCGCCCTCGTGGAGTCCGGGCAAAGCAGTCGGATGTCCCTGACCGTGGTTACCGGTGGCGCTGTCCTCACCGGTCGCCTGGCCCCCGAAGCCGTGTGGAGGCAGAGGGTGTCGGAGGTACTGGCGGGCTCCGCCGACCTGGGCGAGTTCTCTGCCGTCTTCGATACCCCTGTGGAAAGAGACGGGCCGCCCACGCATCTGCACTTCCATGTTGCGAGGATTCTGCAGGGCACGATGGGGATCCCGGAAACAGGCGGGATGTACCGTGTGGCGATCGAGGACGTAAGCGCCTGGACCGTGGGTGACTTCAGCTATTCCGATCACTGAGCACCACCTGCCTCCCGCTCTGGGGCCGCCGCCGACCGGGAACGCCGTGGCACGCGGTCAGGGCCCCCACCCGCGTGCGCCGGTGAGGGCCCTGACCGCTGTTGGTTCGTGACTGTCCCGCCGGGTCAGATGGACAAGGGGGCGCCGAGCATCGCGGAAGCCCGCTGGAGCGGGTCGACGATCCTCGCGGTCACGGTCGCAGCCTCGGGCGCGGTGCGGCAGGTGAAGCCGAGCCGGGCCATGGCCCGGAGAACCTCGCCGCCGCTGAAGTCACGGCGGTCCTGGCGGGTGATGACCTGACCGACCTGCTTGGTGGGGTAGTGGCGGCGTCCGATGATCACCGAGTCGCCGGTGACCGGCTCGGGCTTGACGCCCTTCATCGTTTCGAGCACGCCGCCCTTGGTGAGCTCGAACGGGAAGCGGGCGATGACACAGCGCATGATGCCTCACAGTGAGAAGAGGGGCAGGGGCCGACCATGGTGAGGCTGGTCAGCGGGAGTGGGCGAGAACGCCCAGGGCGTTGCCGTGTTCGTCACCCACGGGCAGGGCCCCGAACCGCTGGTGACGCATTGCGTGCTCGGCCTCGGCCACTGTGGTCAGCGGGGAGACGAGGGGTCCGACGGTCGCGGTGATGTCCCGCAGACGGACCCGGTCCGAGTATCCGGAACCGTCCCGCACGGCATTGAGCCGGTCCCGGGTGACCAGATCGATGTACTGGCCGTCCTCGTCGCAGACGACGAGGCGACCCGTGCGGGCGGCGGCCATGACGGACAGCGCCACCTCGACGGTCATGTCCTCCCAGACTTGAGGCCCGGCCGCGTCCATCGCGTCGGCGGCCGTCCTGTGCGCGGCGTCGGTGCTCATCGAGCGGGCTTGCGCCTGGACCAGCGTCAAGTAGTGCCTCCTGCAGGGTTCGGTCAACTGATGGGCCAGCCTTCTGATCAGGATGGTTCTAGGCTGCCGCGTCTGTGACGGACCGCCGGGCGGGCGCGCGCCGGGCCGCCGAAGCCGGGTGGCGCCGGCCGCGCGAGGTGGCGCCACGCTTCTTGGGGCGCTCGGCCACCGGTACGGTGATGACGACCGGGACACCGGAGGGAGCCTGGGCGCCGGTGATGCGGTGCAGGGCCTCCGCCCCGGCGCGGACCTGGGTCGTCTGCGGGACGATGCCTGCCGTCGCCATGAGGCGGGTCACGGCGCGGCGCTGGGACGGCGTGACCAGGGTGACGACGCTGCCGGACTCGCCGGCGCGGGCGGTGCGGCCGCCGCGGTGGAGGTAGTCCTTGTGGTCGGTCGGGGGGTCGACGTTGACGACGAGGTCGAGGCTGTCGACGTGGATTCCGCGCGCCGCGACGTTGGTCGCTACCAGCACGTTGACGTGCCCGTTCTTGAACTGCGTCAGCGTACGGGTGCGCTGCGGCTGCGACTTGCCCCCGTGCAGGGCGGCGGCCCGGACCCCGCTGCTCAACAGGTGCTCGGTGAGACGGTCCACGGCGTGCTTGGTGTCCAGGAACATCAACACCCTGCCCTCGCGCGCGGCGATCTCCGTGGTGGCCGCGTGCTTGTCGGCGCCGTGGACGTGCAGCACATGGTGCTCCATCGTCGTGACCGCGCCGGCTGCCGGATCGACGGAGTGCACGACGGGGTCGCTCAGGTAGCGGCGCACCAGCAGGTCGACGTTGCGGTCGAGAGTGGCGGAGAACAGCATGCGCTGTCCGTCGGCGTGCACCTGGTCGAGCAGATCGGTGACCTGCGGCATGAAGCCCATGTCGGCCATCTGGTCCGCTTCGTCGAGGACGGTGACACGGACCCGGTCCAGCCGGCAGTCGCCGCGCTCGATGAGGTCCTTGAGGCGCCCGGGAGTGGCGACAACGACCTCGACACCGCCGCGCAGCGCGCTGGCCTGCCTGCCGATCGGCATCCCGCCCACGACCGTGGCCAGGCGCAGCCTCACCGACCGGGCGTACGGCATGAGCGCGTCGGTGACCTGTTGCGCCAGCTCACGCGTCGGTACGAGGACCAGTCCCAGCGGCTGCCGGGCCTCGGCGCGCTGTCCGGCCGTACGGGCCAGCAGGGCCAGCCCGAAGGCCAGGGTCTTGCCGGAACCGGTGCGTCCCCGGCCGAGGATGTCGCGGCCGGCGAGGGAGTTCGGCAGGGTCGCACCCTGGATCGGAAACGGAACGGCCACGCCCTGTGAGCCGAGGGCGGCCAACAGCTGCGTGGGCATGTCGAGATCGGCGAAGCTTTCCGCGGCGGGGAGCGCCGGGGTGATCGTCTTCGGGAGGGCGAACTCGCCCTGTACCGCGGCTGGACGACGGCCGCGGCCGTCGCCGTTGGAACGGAACGGCCCGCCGGAGCGGGCCGGGGAACCGTATCGGCCGCCGTTCTTCGCGGGGGCGGCGCTGCCGCTGCGAGTGTGGGAGAAGCGGTCGTTCGTGCGTGTGCGGTTCATGCGGAACCTTCCTCGATGCGGCACATATCAAGGAATTCCCGCAGCAGCGAACGCATGGAGAATTGCAAGAATAGGCCGAGTGAAACGGGAACCCGTGTGCTTGACTCTGCGGATTCCTCGCGGTCGTGCAGCAGGTGAAAATGGCTACGAAAAAGCATGCAGCTGGGGCCCGCACCCCGAAGGATGCGGGCCCCAGCTACGAAGTGCGCGCCGAAGGGCGCGCCGGAGTCAGGCGAGGACGATGTTCTCGGCCGTCGGGCCCTTCTGGCCCTGCGCGATGTCGAAGTTCACCTTCTGGCCTTCGAGCAGCTCGCGGAAGCCCTGGGCGGCGATGTTCGAGTAGTGGGCGAACACATCGGCGCCGCCACCGTCCTGCTCGATGAAGCCGAAGCCCTTTTCCGCGTTGAACCACTTTACGGTGCCACTGGCCATGTCTTTTCTCCTTCGGG
The DNA here is from genome assembly GCF_031597775.1 of Streptomyces sp. BB1-1-1. Lineage (NCBI taxonomy): Bacteria > Bacillati > Actinomycetota > Actinomycetes > Kitasatosporales > Streptomycetaceae > Streptomyces > Streptomyces sp. BB1-1-1. The sequence goes on from NZ_CP134203.1 coordinate 8,497,022, forward strand.
GCAGTGCGTCGGCGCCTGCACTGTACGGACGCCGCGTCGCCGCGATGATCGCCCCGTCCGGAAAAACCGGTGCCAAAATACTTCCATCCGCACAGAGGTCGACAGGAAGCACTGGAATTCGGGAACCAAAACTGCAACTGACCATGACAGTAGCACGTTGCGGCGCTCCGGGCGTGTTGAACGAATCCGCTCCGCTCGTTACTGTAAAGAAACTTTGTGCCTGTTTCCTGAAATCCTCAATCCGCGGGTGCAGATAAATGGTGCCCAGGGCCAGGAGATCTGCAACTCATGGTGTCCAACGCGAGCGCGCCCTCCACTCGGCGGTGAGGCCGCGTTCCGGGAAATCCGGGGTTGCCGCCCTCTCGCAGCTGCCCGACGACACCGGCCTGGACGGGGAGCAGGTGGTGTGGGAGGGCGAACGGCTGGCGTTCGAGTGGTTGCAGCAGCGCTTGGCCCGCTGCCGTGGTTCCGGCGTGATGGTCCGCGGTGCCGTGGACGTGGACGAGTCGTATGAGGAAGCCGCAGCCCGGGAACTGTCCGAAGAGCTGGGCGTTCGTGTGTCCGTGCGTTTCATGTCGAAGCTCCTTTGCCAGAGGAGATCAGCCTGGTTGGGGTGGACATGAGGCTGTCGTGACAGAGTCCCTGGTCCCGGATCCGGATGAGCGATGCTGACGGGATGATCCCCTGGAACCTGCTGGACATCGACAAACCCCTGCGCACCAGTTGGGCCGCCTACACCTGTTCTCCGGATGACCTCGCTCGCGCCGGCTGGCAGCCCGGCAACCCGGCGTGGGGCCACTGTGACGTCACGGCTCTGATTGTGAACGACATCTTCGGTGGCGACCTCATGGTTGGGGAGGTCCACTGCAGCGGGGAACCGCAAGGCTTTCACTGGTGGAATCGGCTGCCCAGCGGTGTGGAGCTCGACCTGACGCGCGAGCAGTTCCAGGATGGCCAGACTGTCACCGCAGCCCGTGTCGTCGAGCGCCCCCCGGGGGCTCTGCCTCGGCGCTGGGAGGAGTACCTCCTCCTGCGTGAGCGCGTCATCAAGCAGATCCGTCGCCTCCCCGAGCCTGCCGGACGACCGAGCAGGGATCGTCCTTCAACTGCAGGTTCCGATCACCATGGTCCGCGGTGAAGGAAGATGGCTCACCCGGCTGGTTCCAGCAGCGGCTGAGGCGCCGGGGGCCGGCGTTTCCTGGTCCCGCCGACGGGGCGGAATCGTCACAAGGAGGACCCCATACAACTGGCAAACTCATCGGCCCGGCACACAGGCCGTAAGGGGGTAGAAGTGGTGGCCTGTGGACCAATTGCGGTCGTGCAGGATGCCGAGGCTGTTCCCACTCAGGTCCTCGAGGAGCTCGTCGCTCCCCAGAGAGTCATCCAGGCGCTGGGGGAGCACCTGCGGGCTTCTGAGTACCCGGGCGACAGTCACCCGACCGTGGACGGCGGGTACGCAGATCCTGCCTGACATGCCCCGCACTGGGCGGCTGTCTCTTCGCACCCCGCGATGCGCTGACAGAGCTTCAGTGCATCGCGGGCTGCGCAGCGTGCCTGCCATCCATCAGGGAGTGGAACTTACAGCGACTAACACAAAGAGGTGGCTCGGTCCTGATTGCCGCCTCCAGAACAGTAGTTGAGCGTTTCGGTCCGGTGTGGGGACGTCGCCGTGGATCGTGTGGGATAAGTTGTGGGACCGCCTGGAGCCGCTGTTGCCGCAGCGCGAGCGGTGCTTTCGGACCCGGGCCGCAAGCCGCTGCCAGACCGGCAGGTGCTGTGCGGGATCCTGTACGTGCTGCACACCGGGTTCCAGTGGGAGTACCTGCCGCAAGGCTTCGGCTTCGGCTCGGGCATGACGTGCTGGCGCCGCTTACGGGACTGGAACCAGGTCGGCGTCTGGCAGCGGCTGCACGAGGTCCTGCTGGTCGAGCTGAACGCGGTCTCACGACTGGACTGGTCCCGTTGCGTGGTCGACTCCTCAACGGGGGTGCCAGACGGGGCCCCTCGCCGGTCGACCGGGGACGAGCTGGCTCCAAGCATCACTTGCTCACTGACGGGCGCGGCACCCCGCTCGCGGTCCTGCTGACCGGCGGCAACCGCAACGACGTCACGCAACGCTGTCCCTGCTCGCCGCGGTACCCGACACGGCACCGGGCTGGGCACCTACCGCTGGGTTGTGGAGAGGAGTTTTGCCTGGTTGCACGGCTTCCGACGCCTGCCGATCCGGTGGGAACGACGCGCCGACATCCACGAAACATTCCTGAAACTAGCCGGTCACCTCATGTATGTCCGCCGCTCATGCCATGATCCGGCCGCATGAGTGACCATTCGCTTGCACCCGCCTGGCTGGCCTCGTGGACGGACAGAGTCTCCGTGACCCTCACGGTAATGACAGGCGAGTTCGGGCGCCGGCACGGCTTTCCCCCTGGCGTCAACGAGGTCCGGCCGGCCAACCGCGACGATCAAACCGCGGCTCGCGCGCTTGCCCAAGCGAGCCTCATCCCGGCCGACCTGGTCACCTTCTACGACAGCATTGGCGACGTCACCTGGGCGGACGTCGGCAACGGCTACTTCCTGCACCCAGCAAGTGACGTCCTTCTGCGACTCCAGGAGTACGGCGCTGTCGACGTAGACACGAACCAGAAGAGGCCCGGTCTGGTCATCGGCTCGAACGGTGGCGGCCTGTCCTACGTCGCGGGCCCTGATGGGTCGGTTCATCGGACGAGGACGGCGTCGCTGGACGAACCGGAGCTCGACAAGGTAGCCGATGACCTGCGGCTGCTTCTAGAACTGCTGGAGCAATCCCTGACACGGTTCATTGCCGACGGCGAGCCGGGATCTCTGTAGGTCAGCCCGCGACGCCCATTCTGTTAGCCGCTGCTAGCCGTCTTGTCCATCGCCGAACGGCACCGCTGGTGTCGCCGGGGATGGTCAGGAGCCGGTCCCGGTCCGCGACGGAGGTGGAGAAGGCCGCGAGCCGGTCGGCGTCGCGTGCGGTGATGGCGACGCGGTGGCCCTGCTTGAGCCTTCGCCAACCTGAAGAAGCAATTCAAAAGGCTGGTGTGACCGGTTCTCGGGGTGCTCACGCTGGTCGTGGGCGTGAGTTCGCGGAGAAGATCATCCGTCAGCGGTTGACTTCGAGGTTCGTCAGGACGAGCAATGCGCGCAAGAGTTGGGTGGCACGGGCGGGATCGGCACGGAGTTTGGCGAGTATCCGCCAGTTCTTGAGGTGAGCGAAGCCCTGGCGAGAGCGTGTGGGTGTGGCTGGCGGCGTGGCCGGTGAGGATCACGGGGTCGAGGATGTCGTTGTCCAGGCCGCGGAAGCCGAGGTCGGCCAGCGCCCCGAGGCCGGCGGCGCGCAGGTGGGCCAGGATGTGGTCGTCGTGGGCGGCGAGCAGTCCGATCAGCTCGCCGCGCCGGCGGCGGACGGTGGACTCGGACACGTTGTTACCACCTGCCATGTCGGCCTGGCGCTGGTAGTGGCGGAGTACGGCCAGGACGATCACCGCGATCTTGCCCGGCGGCAGGATTTGCCTCCGGAACCCAATCGCTTTCAGGTGACGCCGCAGTAGGTCGGCGAGGTGGTTGACGGTGTGCGTGGACAGCGGCAGACGGCACTGGTAGAGAAGCGAGTAGTTGTCCTCGGCGCGCTCTTTGGTATTCGTCACACAAGTCCAACGGCCGTCGGGGGCACCCCGGTTACGCCTGCGCCCAGCCGCTCCGAGTGGCGGCGTTCCTGGTCACAGGCGGGTGGTGAACCGGTCGTCGGGCAGTTTCCGCAGCCAGCCGCGATCGACGAGTCTGACCAGCTTGCTGCGTAGTGGTTCCAGTTTGGCCCGCACGCTGACGTCCACCCCCACCACTTCGCCGACCTCGCGGCCTTGCCGGTCCGGCGGCCTGCCGCACGGCGGCGAGGATGCGCTGGTAAGGCGGCGGCAGCATGCTTTCGTCCGAGCCCGGCTCGCGGTGCGGGATCAGCATCACGCCCGGCCGCCCACCTGCCCGGGCATCGGCGCAACCAGGGCGCGTTCGTCGACGAGCTGCTCGTTCACCCGCTCAAGGACACGTTCGGCGACAGCAAGTTCGTCGCGCTCGGCCCGCACCTCCGCCAACTGCTTGGCCAGCTGGAAACTCACTGATAGGCCGCCCGAACGTGCCTCACCCGGCCCGGCTGGTGGTGTACCCACGCTCAGGAGGAGCGGGACGGGCGACGACGACGGCGTACATCGCGAAGCCCGAGAGGGTGAAGGCGGTGGCGAGCAGCAGGAAGGGGCGGTTGCGCCCGACCTCGGCCGCGCCTTCGGTCGCCTGCGCCGGGCTGGTTGGGCCGTCGGGACAGGGTGCGCGCAGGGCCAGGGCGTGGGCGGGGATGGTGACGGCGGCGAGGATGACGGCGAGCACGAGGTAGGTGTGGCGCCAGGACAGGTGGTCCGCGAGGGCCGCGGTCAAGGGTGCGAAGACGGTGGAGGCGAGCCCGCCGCGAGGGTGACGATGGTCAGGGCGCGGATGTGGTCGGGGGCCCACCAGCGGGTGAGGGCGGCGAACGCGGGTTGGTAGAAGGTGGCCGCCATCGCGAGCCCGGCCAGCGCCCAACCTGCGCAGAAGGCCGGCAGGTTGGGCGCTGCGGCCACGATCAGCAGGCTGACGACGCCGAGCACCGAGCCGACGGTCATGACGGTGCGCGGGCCGCGATGGTCGAGGATGCGTCCGACGCGGATTCCGGCTAGTGCGGAGATGGCGAGAGCGAGGGAGAACGCCGCGGTGGTCGCTCCGGTCGGCCAGCCGGTGGCGGCGGTGATCTGGGGGTTGAGACGGGGAAGGCGTAGTAGACGATGCCCCAGCTCATGATCTGCGTGGCGCAGAGGGAGCACGGCGGCGCGGGGCCGCGACCGGTCCCCTGTTCCGGTCGCGGCCCCGCGTGCGGGGGCCCCAGGCTGGTCACGAGCCGCAGCAGCCGCCCGCCGGGGCCTGCTCGGCAGCCGCCTCGACCTGGGCGGGGGCGCCGAGCTGGACGAGCTGCGGCGCCGGCGCGCAGCAGCCGCCGCTGTCGGCCTCAGCGGCGTCGGGGGCGTCGAAGAGGCCGGCGCCGCCGCAGACTCCGGTCTCGGGCAGGGTGAGTTCCACGCGGTCGGCCGCGTCGAGGTCGCCGGCGATCGCCGCGGCGACGGAGCGGACCTGCTCGTAGCCGGTCATCGCCAGGAACGTCGGGGCGCGGCCGTAGGACTTCATCCCGACCAGGTACACGCCCTGCTCCGGGTGGGAGAGCTCGCGGTGGCCGTGCGGGTAGACGGTGCCGCAGGAGTGCTGGTTGGGGTCGATCAGCGGAGCCAGGGCGACGGGCGCCTGGAGGCGCTCGTCGAGCCCGAGGCGCAGTTCGTCGAGGAAGGACAGGTCGGGACGGAAGCCGGTCAGGACGATCACCTCGTCGACTGCGTCCAGGCGGCGGCCGTCCTCGCCGACCAGGATCAGGCGGTCGTCGGCGTCACACTCGATCGCCTCCGTGCGGAAGCCGGTGACCGCGTCCGCGTGGCCCTCGTCGACGGCGGCCTTCGCCGCCAGGCCCAGGGCGCCGCGCGCCGGGAGCTGGTCGGCCTCTCCGCCGCCGAAGGTCGAGCCGGAGATGCCCCGGCGCAGGACCCACACGCCCTTCGTTCCCGCGCCGTCGTCGGCCTCGGCGAGGTCGGCCAGGTAGGCAAGGGCGGTGAACGCGGAGGCGCCAGAACCGATCACGGCGGTGCGCTTGCCTGCGTACCGGGCCCGGACGGCGGGGTCCTTCAGGTCCGGGACGCGGTAGGTGATCCGGTCCGCGGCGGCCTTCTCTCCGAGGGCGGCGAGGCCGCTGCCGCCAGCCGGGGACGGCGTCAACCAGGTACCGGAGGCGTCGATGACGGCGCGGGCGAAGACGCGCTCCTCACGGCCGTCGGCGTGGGCGACGTGCACGACGAACGGCTGCTGCTCGCGGTCGGTATCCACGACCCGGTCCCGGCCGGTCCGGGAGACTCCGGTGACGGTGGCGGCAGGTGCGGACCCGCTCGCCGAGGCCGTCTGCGAGCGGCTGCAGGTACAGGTCGGCCCAGTCGCCGCCGGAGGGGTAGGTGGCCGGGTCGGGGCGGGTCCAGCCGGTGGGAGCCAGGAGCTTCTCGGCGGCGGGGTCGACGACCTCGCCCCAGGTGGAGAACAGGCGCACGTGAGACCACTCGCGCACCGCGGCCCCGGCGGTGGACCCGGCCTCCAGGACCAGGGGCTCGATGCCCTGGTCGATCAGGTGGGCGGCGGCGGCCAGGCCGGCGGGTCCGGCCCCGATCACGGCGACGGGCAGCTCGGTGGTGGCGGGCGCGTTCACGGCGACTCCTTGCGTGTTTCGACATCTGTCGATGGCTTGCGCGGCCCAGCATTAAACCTGTATTGATGAGCGTCAACATAGACATTCGTCGAAACCAGGGGCTACTCATGGAGCACATCCATGTCGCCGTGATCGGCGGCGGCCAGTCCGGTCTCGCCACCGCCCACGCGCTGCTGCGGCGCGGGCTGCGGCCGGTGGTGTTGGAGGCGTCCGACCGTGCGGCCGGGTCGTGGCCGCACTATTACGACAGCCTCACGCTGTTCTCACCCGCCCGGTACAGCTCCCTGCCCGGAATGCCGTTTCCGGGCGCCGACCGCGACCGCTACCCGCACCGCGACGAGGTCGTCGCCTACCTCGCCGCCTACGCAGGCCGCCTGGACGCCGAGATCCGCACCGGCTGCCGCGTCGGTGTGGTCCTCCGCGCCGGCGGCGGTTTCGGGGTGGAACTGGAGGGCGGCGGGCGGCTGTCCGCGCGGGCGGTCGTGGCGGCCTCCGGGACGTTCGGGCGCCCGCACCGGCCCTCGCTTCGGGGTCTGGACGGGTTCACCGGGCAGGTGCTGCACGCCGCCGACTACCGCAGGCCGGCCCCCTTCTCCGGCCGGCGGGTGGTTGTGGTCGGGGCCGGGAACTCCGCGGTGCAGATTGCCGCCGAGCTCGCAGGGACGACACGGGTCACGCTCGCCACCCGCGGGCCGGTGAAGTTCGCAGCCCAGCGCATCCTCGGCCGCGATCTGCACTTCTGGACGGCCCGCACCGGCCTGGACACTGCACCCCTCGGCCGGCTCCTGTCGCGCCCGCCGGCCCAGCCGGTGCTCGACGACGGCCGCTACCGGGCCGCTCTGGCCGCCGGTCGGCCGGACCGGCAGCCGCTGTTCACCGGCGCTGACGGAGCCAAACTCGTTTGGCCGGACGGACAGCGGGAGGAGGCCGACGCGATCGTGCTGGCCACCGGCTACCGCCCCGATCTGCCCTACCTCGCCGGCCTCGACGGCGCTCTCGACACCGAGGGAAACCCCCGGCACCGCGAGGGCCTCGCCACCGGTGTGCCGGGGCTGGCGTTCGTCGGGCTGGAATGGCAGCGCAGTCTGTCGTCGAACTCGCTGCGCGGCGTCGGCCGGGACGCCGCGCGCATTGCCCGGTGCTTGGCCGCTTACCTTGCGCGTGGGTGACAGCTCCGCCCGTGCTGGTTCGGTTCCTGTCAATATAGACGTATGCCGAATGCGAAGGTGCTGCCACTGCTCGAGACCGCCGAAGGTCAGGGTGTGGCGCCGTGCTGCCCCCCGTTGACCGAGCGCCCGATGACCGCCGAGGAGGCCGAAACGGCCGCGCGGATGTTCAAGGCGCTCGGTGACCCGGTCCGGCTGCGGCTGTTCTCCGCGGTGGCCCCGCACGAGGGCGGGGAGACGTGCGTGTGCGACATCTCCGACGTCGGCGTCTCCCAGCCCACGGTGTCCCACCACCTGAAGAAGCTGAAGGAGGCCGGGCTGCTCACCTCCGAGCGGCGCGGCACCTGGGTGTACCACCGGGTCGAGCCGTCGGTGCTCGCCGCGATGGGCAAGCTGCTGGCCATGCCGGCCGCGGCCTGACGATCGAACGGGCCGGCGTTCTGGTTGTGCGCCGCGGCCCCGCCGTCACGTAGGTGGCGGCCGACATGGCGGTGGGTTCAGGCGTCCTCGATGATCGAGCACACGATGGCCGGCTCGCCGCACGGCCGGTCGTCGGCGCCCCGACGGGTCTCGGTGAGGGTCTGGCGCAGCGCGAGGAGATCGGTGATGGTCGCGTCGATCTCGGCGATGCGCGCGTCGAGCAGGGTGCGGACAGCGTCGCACGGCGGGGTTCCACCGCGGCGGACGTGCAGGACCTCGCCGACATCGTCCAGGTGCAGGCCGAGTGCGCGGGCCCGGCGGATGAACGTCAGCAGCTCGACGTCGTCTTCGTTGTAGAGGCGGTAGCCGGCCTGGTTGCGCTCCGCCCTGGGCAGCAGCCCCTTCGCTTCGTAGACCCGGACGGCCTTGCGTGTGAGCCCGGCGGCCTTGGCCGCCTGCCCGATCGTCATCCCTTGCATGGCCATGTGCGTTCCTCCTTCCGCCCAGTGTTGACCTTGCCCCAGGGGCCAGGTTCTAGCGTCGCTCGCGACGGAAGAGAAACGCGAACAAGGAGGTGAGCGCGATGCCGTTCCGTGAGGGTGAGATCTATCGCTGCCCCGATGAGAACTGCGGCTGCGAGCTGACGGTGACCAAGGGCGCCCCGGCCAGCTGCGGCGGCCAGCAGAACCCGACATGCTGCTGCGGCCAGACCATGGTCAAAGGCGCGTAGTCGCACGCCCCCGGCCGCCCGGTACCGCGCGGCCGGGGACGGCTGCCCCCGCGCTCACAGGAGCCCGGCGATCTCGCGCACCGCGTCCCGGGCTGGGCGGCCCACGCCGATGAGGGTCGCGGAGGCCGGACCGGTCCAGTCGCCGTACCCGAGCAGATGCAGCCGCGGCTCGCCGAGGGCGCGCGTGCCGTCGGTGGGGATGTGCCCGCGCGGGCCGCGCAGGTTCAGCAGGGCGAGGTGGGCCAGGGCCGGGCGGAAGCCGGTGCACCAGATGACCGCGTCCGCGTCGGCTCGGTGGCCGTCGGCCCACTGGACACCGTCGGCGGTGAACTGGGCGAACATCGGCTTCACGTGCAGAAGTCCGGCGTCGCGAGCGGCGCGGACCGGCGGCACAGCGACGATGTCGCCGAGGAAGGCGACGCCGCCGGTGTCGTCGCGGCCTGCGTAGAGGGCGCGGCGGCGGGCGGTGGCGACGTCGAACAGGGCGCGGCCGTCGATGTCGTCGGCCAGGAACCGCGGCGGGCGCTGGGTCACCCACGTCACCTCGACGTCGCCGTCCAGGGCGAGGTCGGCGGCGATCTGGGCGCCGGAGTTCCCGCCACCGACCACGATGACGCGGCGGCCGGCGAAGTCGGCCGGACAGCGGTAGCCCACGGTGTGCAGCTGCCGCCCGGTGAAGACGGATCGGCCGGGGACAGCGGGCAGGAAGGGACGCGACCAGCTGCCGGTCGCGCTGATGACCGCCTTCGCCAGCCACGTGCCGGTCTCCGCCTCGACCAGGAGCCGGCCCGCGTCGCGGCGTACGGCGTCCACGCGAGTGCCGTGCTGCACGGGCAGGTCGTAGCGCTTCTCGACCTGGACCGCGCCGCATGTCGGGCCGGGCAGGAGCGCCCCGCCCTGGCTCTCGACGACCGGATAGCGATGGACGTGTCCCACCTGAGACTTCCTGGCCGGGGAACGGCATCTCCCGGCTGCAGGCGCGGCTCGCCCCCGGCGCCCTGACGGACCGCGGGGTGACCGAGCTGCCCCGCGTGGACCTGCGGCACGGAAGCACCGCCCGCTACCTGAGCCCTACCACCGATCCCCTCTCGTACGTGGCCGGATACACCCTCTGCGACGACGTGTCCGAACGCGCCTACCAGCTGGAGCGCGGCGGCCAGCGGGACAAGGGAAAGAACTGCGAGACCTTCACCCCGCTCGGCCCCTGGCTCGTCACCCCCGACGAACTGCCAGGCCCTCAGGACATCGAGCTGCGGATGACGGCCAACGGGGAGCTGCGGCAGAAGGCGTCAACTGCCGACATGATCTTCCCGGTCGCCGAGATCATCCGGTTCGTCGTCGCCTTCGCCCTCGTCGCGCTCTCCAACGACCGGGTCGCCGGGCGGATCCAGACCGGGTCCGGGGCCGGAGGGCGGCTGTCCGAGCCCGGTGAGCCGCTGCGGCAGTGGATCCAGCTCAGCGCCTGGACCATGCCCACCAGCTCCGACTTGGGGCGCTGGCTGCTGTACCGCCTCGGCGACGTGGCACTGCTCGCCCTGGTCTGGTGGGGACTGCGGCTGCTGCCCGGCCTGCTCGACCGCGTGACCTACCCGGCCTACGCGCTCGGCGCCGTCGCCGCCACCACCCTCGGCGTCGAGGTGAGTGAAATCTGGAAATTGCTGCTCTCCTACCAGAGCAGCACTGGCGGGCCACTGCTCTACTACGTCTCCATAGGCTCAGGTGTGCCCGCGGCGCTCGTTTTCGGCATCCTCGCCGGTTGTGTAAGCGCGCTGACCGTGCGGCTGCGCACCCGCTCACAACCATCTGCCCCAGCCGTGGCGCAGGCCCAACCGGCCTGATCGGACCCGGCGCCGCCGCCTGCTGCCCTTACCTCCACTACCTGGCCCGAGGAGAAAGCGACGCAGCCGACTGATGGCACTACCAGGCCGGCGACGTCAAACCCGCACCCGGATCATCCGACCAGGACGATGCGTCCAAGGCGTACCGCGACCAACGCTGGCACCCGGCAAATCACCCCATCACCACCCGGCCCGCATCGACCAAGACGGCCGCCCGGAAGCCGTCCCACTTGGGCTCGCCCGCCCAGCCCGGCCGCAGATCAGAACTGGACACGATGCTGTGCTGGTAGCCGATCACGGCCGGCCGCGCGGGTTGGTCACCGACTGGGACCTGACCGTGCGCGTCCTCGCCGACGGCGGTGACGTCTCCGTCCGCACGGTGGCCGAGGCGTGCAGCAGCGAGCTCGTCACCGTCGCGCCCGACGACGACATCGACCGGGCGGTGCAGCTGATGCGCTCCAAGGCGGTGCGTCGGCTGCCGGTCGTCGACGACGGCCGACCGGTCGGCATCGTCGCCCTGGGCGACCTCGCCGTGGAGCACGACCATGAATCCGCCCTGGGTGCCATGAGCGCCGCCGACCCCCACGCCTGACCACCGCGTCCGAGCGCGCATACCGGCCCGGCTGCGGATGAGGAGAGCACTGTGCCGCACCGGCGCCCCGGGCCCGACGCGGGCGAGCCCGGCACGAATATCCAGATGGCACGAGAGCCGCACCGGTTGCGCGAGGAGAATGCGCAGCTGCGGCACGCTCTGGCGCCCCGCCCGGTGAGAGACCAGGCCCGCGGCATGATCATGGTGATCGGACGCTGCCCCCCAGAAGAGGCCTGGGAGGTGCTGGTGGCTCTGTCCCAGCACAACAACGTGAAACTGCACGCCGTCGCCCGGCAGCTGATGGCTTCGACAACCGGCACCAACTGCCCTTACCGATACGACGCGCTCTGGGCCAGATGCTGCGGTCCCGCAGCCGCGGGTAGCGCGCTCACGGCATCCAGACTCCGGCGCCGCACGTCGCTGGCCGCGCTCGGAAGGCGCCGAGGCCCCGAGCCCGGCGGTTTGTCTTCGGATTGCTCCGTGATGGACCAGGCCGGTGAGATGCCGCGGCGAGCGGTGGCTGCGCTATGGGCACGGGAATGGGCGCCGCATGCCCTTATCGATGGCGTACTGCCGGAATCGACCCTGCGCAACATGATCGGCGTACTCGTCAGACTCGTCGAGTCGGCCGGAGCGCTGATCATCTTCATCGGCGCCATCTGGGCTTTCCTCCAGTTCGTGCGCGCCGGCCTGCGCAGGGGCCGAAGGGTGTCCGGCTTCAACCGGATCCGCCTCTGCCTCGGGCGTCTCCTCACCCTCGGACTGGAGTTCCAGCTCGCAGGCGACGTCCTGCGTACCGCGGTAGCGCCGAGTTTCACCGAGATCGGGCAGCTGGCAGCCATCGCCGCCATCCGTACGGCTCTCACTACTTCCTCGGGCGGGAGATCGCGCAGGAACGGGTCGAGCTCGGCGCCGGTGAGAACAAGACCGCCGCATGATGACGGACTGGCTGCATGTGGCGGCCGTCCTCACGACCGTGACGGGGCTGCTGAGTGCCTCCCTGACCTACACGGTGACGCGTCAGGTCAGTGTGTCACTGGGCGTGCTGCTGGACTTTTTGAGTGCAGCCGGACTGATCAGGCTCGCGGACGACCCGTCGTGGGGCAGTATCGCCGCTGCCGCGGCCGTGATCGCCGTCCGGAAACTGATCGGACCGAACCTGGGCCGGCCACCGGACCACCGAGCTGCGCCACGGTGAGGGGGACGGGCGTGCAGCGCGATGTGCTGCTCGCCAGGAGGGCGGCTTTCCTTTTCGCAGAATCTCACTGCTGGAATGGGCCTCTCACCGGACGAGCGGGGCCGTAGACCGGGCGTGTTCCCACATGCCGTGGAACTGTTCCATGGGGCGCTGCTGCTCGCCGTGGAGGGCGTTGAGGATGACGAGGCATCCGGTGAGGGCCGGCACCGCCCACTGCGCGCAGGCGAGCTGACGCTGCGCCTTGTGCAGGTCGATGGGGTGCTGACCGGCCTTCTCGTTGTCCTCGGGGGCCGAGGAGCACGCCAGCTCCACCTTCTTGCCGAGGACGCGGGCGTAGGCGGTGGCGGCCAGGGCGGCCGCCGTGACGACGGTCTTGGCGGTGGTGGAGGCTCCGACGCCGTGCTGGATTCTGACCCGGTGGGCGTTCACGGCGAGCAGGCCGCCGCCACCGAAGAGGTGTGCGCCGATGGCGGCGGCGTTGACCGGTACCCACTTCGCCCAGCCGGCCGAAGCGATCCGGGCCCGGGCGGCGACCGTGGGGCCCTCGTCCTCGGCCGCCCCGTTGAGACCGACCGCACCCATCAGGGAGCCGCCGAACCAGGCGGCCAGTCCTACGTCGTGCAGGCTGCGGATGAGCGTGTGGCGTCCGGACATGATCGTGCTCCTTCAGGCAGGCGGGCAGCGGGGGCCGACGACGAGGCGTCGCGTGCTTTCCCACCCTCGCCGGACCGCGCCGTCACCGCCAATACGGCTGACCCAGACGATTCCCCGGCCAGGCAGCGACGACCTGCGAGGTCTGGGGCAACCGGCGACCGGGCCCCCGAATCGTTGCGGGCGGTCTCCCGGAGGCGTCGCGCCCGCCCATGCACCGCTCGCCGGCGCCTTCAGGCGTGGGAGAGGGCGAAGGAGACGAGGAAGCCGCTGACGGTGACCAGGCCGATGGCCAGGTGGGCGTCCTCGAAGGCCTCCGGGATCATCGTGTCGGCGATCATGGCGAGGATCGCGCCTGCGGCCACCGCGGTCACGGCGGCGATCACCGCGGGGGAGAAGCCGCCGACCACGGTGTAGCCGACGATGGCGGAGAGCGTGCTCGCCGCAGCGATCGCGCCCCACACTCCGAAGACGTACGCCTTGCCGCGGCCGGCCTTCTTCATCCCCGCTGAGCTGGACAGCCCCTCGGGGACATTGCTGATGAAGACAGCTGCCACGGTGACCAGGCTGACCGCCCCGCCGTCGAGCAGACTCACGCCGATCACCGCGGACTCCGGGACGCCGTCGAGCAGCGCACCGAGCGCGAGCGCGAGACCCGAACCGCCCTGCTGCACCTCGGACGGTTGGGACTGCGCCCGCCGGTGGCCGGAGCGCTTGCGGTGCCGGGCGCCGCGGCGTGCCAGCCACACGTTGCCCACGGTGTACGCGCCGGCACCGGCCACGGTGCCGATAGCCGCAGGAGCCAGCCCTCCCTGGTCGTACGCCTCCGCGACCAGTTCGAAGCTGACCGCCGACAGCAGCACGCCGGCGCCGAAGGCCATCACGGTGGCGATCACCTTCTGCGGAACCCGCAGCCCGAACCCCAGCAAAGCTCCGAACAACAGGGCCGAACCCGCGACCAGCCCCCACAGACCTGCCTGCACCACCTCTGTCATGATCCCGTGGGTACCCGCGGGATCGGCGATCAACTGTACATACCCCTGCCAGACCACCAAGGGCGCGGCGGGAGTGTGCCGCAGCCTTCCTGCCCAGGGGGAACCCGCAACCGTGCCGGGGCCTCTCAGATGTGACGTGTGGCCTTCGACGGGAGTGTCATGGTGTCCCGCAGTCGCCAGGCGACCGCAAGCATCAGCCCTCCGCTGATCAGTGCGTAGCCGCCGGTCACGTCGGCGATGGCGTTCGCTCCGTGATCGGGGCGCAGCCAGAGCAGGAGTCCGGCGGCAATGGCGGCGCCACCGGTCACCAGCAGCACCCGCTCGTGAGTCACACCGCGGGACCGAAGGACCGCCCAGATTTCGGTGGCCCCGGTCACCATGGCCCAGGCACCGATGAGAATGACCAGCGTCCAGCCGGTGAAGCCCAGCCACGCCACGGCGAGGAAGCCGGCTGTCACACTGAAGATGCCGCCACTCGCCCGCGCCGTGTGGGTCTCGTCGTGTCCCTTGTGCGGTCGAAGAACGGCGACCAGCCGAGCGGTGCCGTCGAGCAGCGCATAGACACCGAAGAGCAGCGAGAGCGCCGTTACCGTCACGGTGGGCCAGATCAGGGCGAAGAATCCGAACGCCGCGGCCGCTGCGCCCCGTAGGGCGAGCATCCAGGCAAGCGGCTGTCGCACGTGTCCTACCCTCCTGTGAGTCCGATCCGGCCTGTGCCGCGTACCCCGTTTGCTCGCAGGGACGACTCTGCCGAATGCGGTGTGGCGCGTGGCGGACAAAGGCGCCGGCCCGGGGGCCTGGGGGCCCAGAGGCATGCCGCCCCAGTGTGCCTGTCGCGGTAGAGGGGGCCGGCGGCCGCGCGAGTCGGAGCGGTGAAAGGCGCGCGTGTCCCGGCCACTCGAGGGGTGCGCCCCGCTGCTCCCCCCCTGTGGCGAGCGGGGCGCACCCTCCTCCAGGGGACGGTGCCCGGTCGGCGGGAAGTGCTTCCCGGCGAGGGTGGCCGCCTCGTGGAGTTCCGTGTGGGATTGCCGTGAGAACTCCTGCCCTCCTCCACTGCCGTGCGCACGTGGAAGGACGGGCCGACACCGGATTTCCACGACCAGCAGTCGGGCATCGCGTTCTGGCGGACGTCTCTGGGAGCGTGCCCTGTCGGGAGGTGTGTAGGAGGCCGGGCCCCTACCGCGCCAACGGCCAGGGCCTGTGTGTGCCAACGGGCGTACCACCACGGCGAGGCGGTGCTTTCAAAGCAGATCTGCTTCGGGCATGCTCACATCAGACGCGGTTGCTCCCGGTCTCATGGAAGGGACATCAGGAAAGGACGAGGGAAGGGCGCGTGGGAGGTCGGTGCCGTGTGCGTTCGCCGGGCCGGTCGCGTTCGTAGCGGCGGATGGCCTGCCCGGTGGGCCGGTCCAGGAAGACCAGGCGGTTGAGGCCGTGCCGGGTCAGGATGCGGTGGGTGGTCGAGGCGGGCAGGCCCAGGATCGGTCCCAGACGTGCGGGACCGAGCTTGCGGTCCTGACGCAGGCGGCACACCCGGACCTCGGTCGTTGCCGGGGTGCGGTGCGGTGCGGTGTCGTGCGGGGCCGGCTGGAGCGGTCGTGCAGCCCTTGCTCGCCTTCGGCCCGCCAGCGGCGAACCCACTTGTGGGCCGTGACGCGGGAGATGTCCATCTCGGCCGCGACATGCGCGACCGGACGGCCTGCACGGACACGCTCGATGAGCAGCCGCCTGCCGTGAACGGTCAGCCGGGCATTATGGTGGGACACGAAGACCTCCGTGCGGTGCAGTCCTAGACAGCTCCACCACACCGGAGGTCTTCGCCATGATCAAGCCCCGCCGACGTTAACAACGCTCGTGATCAATACACCTAGGCCGTAAGGCCGCCGCTGTCGCCGTCAGCGCTGCTACCGCGCTGGGGTTGATATCTGCAGGAGCGTTCCCCGGCAGAGGTTGCAGGCGAGAACTGGACGGTGTACTCTATGCCGGCTCCTGGCACCCCCCGCCCGCTTCCGGAGCCCGCAGGCGCCTGCAGCACCCGCCAATCCGGCCCCCGCTGTTCACGTTGGCGAGGCATGGACGTACGGACCCACGGCTCCGGCCGCTTCCGTCGCTGCTCCGTCCTTGAATCAGGGCCAGGACGGAGCAGCGACGAAGGCGTCCGGCGGCCAGGCGTCCGACTACAGCGAGGACGGGAAGGGGGGAAACGGACCAGGGCGACATGAACGCGTGCAACGCCGACGTCACGCAGGTCTGTGTGGTTAACGTCAACCAGGGCCCCGTGTGCATCAGCTTCTGAGCCTGCGCTGACGGCCAGGCGGTCTCCGGAGGGCTTCTGCCTCCCTGCTGGGCAGGGGCGGAAGTCCTCCGTGTTCGCGAGAAGGCCCGTACGCGGCGCTGGGCGGGCCTGTCTGCGTGGTGAGACGAGGGGCGGCATCGACCGGCCGCACCGACGGTACTGGCTTCGGCCGCATGGCCACAGACGCCCCCGTCACTCCAGTGCCCTACACGCAACGGGGTTCTGGTCATCCGGTGGTCGGCAACGCCCCCAGTCTTCGGACGGGTGGGCGGGAGGCTGAGAGGATCGCGGAGACCGAGGTGTTGGCCGGCGGAAGGGCGGTCATTGTGGTGAGCACGAGGGCGGGGCCGTGGGGTCCCGGGCGGCGAGCAACCAGCAGAAACGGCCTTATCGGCGCTGCTCGGCGGCTCCGCCGGGGTCGCTGTGGTGCCGGTCGGCCAGGGCGGTGATTCCCGCTGTTGTGGCGGTGGCGAGGTCGGTGACCATCGCGTCGTCGACGGGCAGGTTGAGAATGTACAGCGCGGACGCCAGGGTGCCCAGCAGCAGCAGGTGGGCCATCGCGGGGTCGACGGTCCCGGCCAGTTCGCCGCGGGCCACGGCCTGTTCGATTATTTCGGCGAAAGTGGCCTGTTCGGCGGCCAGGAAGGTTTCCTGGAACCGGGTATCCAGTTCAGGATTGACGGCAAGTTCGCTGATCAGGGCCGGTGCCAGATGTCGGGCCGCCGGGGCGGTCATGCGGACGTGAAATGTGCGGACCAATGCCAGCAGGTCCCCGTGCAAGGAGCCGGTGCAGGCCAACGGAAGCGGTTGCTGCTCGTGCATGGTGGCGACGAATGCCATCTCGGCCTTGGAAGCGTAGCGGCGGTAGATCGCCGCCTTGCCCACTCCGGCGCGCGTCGCGACCTGATCCACGGTCAGGGCCGGGTAGCCGACTTCGTCGATCAGCTCACGCGTTGTCTGCAGGATTCTGTGATCCACGCGACTGTCTCGGGGGCGTCCACCCCGTTGCCTTCTCACTGTCATGCCCACATGATACGGAACGAGAGTATCGAAACAGCAGTATCGGAACGGCAGTTGTACAGATCATTGGCGCCCGACGCACAGACAACCGCGATGAAGTCGCACCCCGTGGCTTCGCGACAAGAACGGAAACTCAGATGATCAAGTGGGCTGGCTGGATCATCACGTTATGTGGAACCGCGCACATGCTCGGCGCCCTGACGGTGGAGAAAGCCGCGCGCCACGCCGGGACATGGTTCAGCGGCGGACTGTGGAGCGAGGACCTTGCCGATATGAGCCCGGCGGGCAGCGCGTACTGGCTGAGCCTGGACAGCTTTGGCGTACCGCTCATCCTGGTCGGCCTGACGGTGCTGTGGCTGGACCGCCGCGGCATCATCCCGCCGACATTCATCGCTTGGACGCTGGGGGGCTGGACCGTCGTCGACGCCGTGGTCCTCCCGTTCACGCCTTGGCCGCTCTTCGTGCTCGCGTGCGCCCTGCTGCTGATCGGAGCCGGCCGCGCCCGCCGCGACAACCCTGCGCCCAATTGCGACCAGGCAGCTTCCCCACCAATTGGCCGCGAGCGGGGAATCTGAACGGTCACTGACACCGATTCCCTTGTTCGGGCATGCTCACATCAGACGTGGTTACTCCGGGTGTCATGGTAGGGACTTCAGGAGATGACCGGGGCAGGGCGCGTGGCACAGCAGGTCGTGAGGCGGCGCTGCCGGAATCGCAGGCGGGCCCCGACGCTGAGGTGGAGCGACGGGAGCCGGATGAGCCCACAGAGCTGGGTAAGCGGTCGTGGTGGGCGGTGCTCAGGGGAACCGTGAAGGAGTTCCAGGACGACGAACTCACCGACCGGGCGGCAGCACTGACGTACTACGGGGTGCTGTCGTTGTTTCCCGCGCTGCTGGTACTGGTGTCGTTGCTGGGTCTTGCGGGGAAGTCGGCGACCGACCAGGTCCTGGGGAACTTGCGGAAGCTGGCGCCGGGTTCGGCCAGGGACATCATCAGTGATGCGGTGACGCAGTTGCAGGGCCGTGGCGGTGTCGGGTCGTTGATGGCCGTGGCCGGTCTCGTGCTTGCGGTGTGGTCGGCTTCCGGGTATGTCGCGGCGTTCATCCGTTCCGCGAACGCGGTCTACGACATGCCGGAGGGGCGTCCGGTGTGGAAGGTGCTTCCGGTGCGTGTCGGGGTGACGGTCGTCCTGCTGGTCCTGGCGGTGGTGAGCGCGCTGATCGTGGTCTTCACCGGCGGCATCGCCGAGCAGGCGGGGGCCGCGCTGGGTATCGGGGATACCGTGCTGACGGTGTGGTCGGTCGCGAAGTGGCCGGTGCTGGTGGTCCTGGTCGTTCTCATGATCGCGATCCTGTTCTGGGCGGCCCCGAACGTGAAGGGCCGTGGCTTCAGGTGGGTCAGCCCGGGCAGCGTGGTCGCGCTGGTTATCTGGATGCTCGCGTCGGCCGCCTTCGCGTTCTACGTGGCCAACTTCTCCGCCTACAACAAGACCTACGGCACGCTGGCCGGGGTGATCATCTTCTTGGTGTGGCTGTGGGTCAGCAACATCGCGATCCTGCTGGGCCTCGAGTTCGACGCGGAGATGGCCCGCCAGCGTGCCATCGCCGGCGGCATGGATCCCGAGGAGGAGCCCTACGTACCTCCGCGCGACACCCGCGCCTGGGACGAGCAGGACCGCCGCGAAGCACAACAGTGACCTTACGGCTGCCGTACATGCACGGATTGATACGGCCCGCACGGGTGACTTGCCCGGTCATGAACGTGGAAGCCAAGTTGTGCCGGGTGGAGCGGGGCCCGCTGCGGCGTGTGGCCGCGTGGCGGCCCGGGTGGGTGCGCAGGTGTGCGCCGGTGGTGGAAGAAGCGGCGGAGCGGACCAAGCTGTGGTGGGGCGCCGCGCTGGCCATGGCAGCGGTGGGTGGGATGCGGGGCAAGCGGGCCGCGTTGGCGGGACTGTCCGCGATGGCGGTCTCCGAGGTTCTGTCGAACGCGGTGGTCAAGCCGGTGTGGGAGCGGCGTCGCCCGCCCAAGGCGGTTGTTCCGCACGACGACGTCGACGACCGCCCCGACTCCTCGTCTTTTCCGTCCGGGCACACCGCGGCCGCGTCCGGGTTCACCGCAGCGGTAGCGGTGATCTGGCCGGCGGCCGGCGCAGTCTGTGCCCTGCCGGCCGTGGCGGTCGCGGTGCAACGGGTGCACTCGGGCGCGCACTATCCCAGCGACGTCGCCGCCGGAGCCGCCATCGGCGGCCTCGGCGCATGGACCGTACACCGGCTCCCGCGCCCGCTACAGAAGGTGATCTCGTGAACGGGTTGTGTCAGTGCTGCCGGGCAGGTGTTCCTGCGCCTGTCGGTGGGACTCGGGTGGCTACTACGGCAGAAGGGTGACGACGATGGCTGAGACAAGCCGTCCCGACCTCGGCAGCCACACCGAGCGTTCTTCTTCGAGTGGTGAGCCGGTGGGGGAGCTGGTGCAGCGTGCGGCGCAGCAGCTGACCGAGCTGGTGCGGGCAGAGATGCGGCTGGCGCAGGCGGAGATGAAGGAGAAGGGCAAGCGCTACGGCAAGGGCGGCGGCCTCTTCGGCGGGGCCGGCCTGGCCGGCTTCTTCACCCTTCAGACCCTGATCGCCACGGCGATCGCGGCCCTTGCGGTGGTACTGCCTGTGTGGGCGGCGGCCCTGATCGTGACTGCGGTGCTCGGTGTGGTGACGGGTGTGTTGGCGCTGACGGGCAAGAAGGAAGTCACTCGGGCCGCCCCGCCGGCCGCTGAACAGACCATCGACAGCGTGAAGGCCGACGTGGCCGAGATCAAGGAGAGTGCCAAGCGATGACCCAGCCGCCCCACGACAAGCCCACCGCCGCCAGTCCCGAAGAGCTGCGCGAGCAGGTCGAGCACACCCGCCACGAACTGGGGGACATGGTCGAGGCCCTGGCCGACAAGACCGACGTCAAGGCGCGCGCCCAGGAGAAGACAGCCCAGGCCAAGGAGCAGGCGTCCGCCAAGGCGGCAGAGCTGACCGGGCAGGTCAAGGCCAAGGCGGCCGAGGCCGCGCACCTGGTGCAGGAGAGGCTGCCCGACCCGGTCAAGGACAAGGCCGCCGCAGCCGCGGACCAGGCGAAGGCCACGGCGGGGTAGGCCCAGCAGATGTGGCACGACCAGGCGCCCGAACCGGTACGCAACAACCGCACGCCGCTGATCGCCGCAGGAGCAGCGCTGGTCGTCGCCTGCCTGCTGCTGCGCCGCAAGAAGAGGCAGTAAACGCAACAGGAGGCAGAAGATGAAGGCGTCGAAGGTGGGGGTGTGGAAGGTGCTGGGACATGACGAGGGCGCACCCGATGCCACCGGCGAAGAACGCGGGTGGGGCGAGGTCGTGACCGCTGCCGTCCGGCAAGGCGCGATCTTCGCGGGCGTCAAGACGGCCGTGGACCTCGGTGGCGCTGCGGCAACCCGACGCCTGACCGGCACCTGGCCCGGCTGACCAGGAAGAGACGCCGCTCATGCCCGCACACCAACTCGTGCCCGCGATGACCGCGGGCACGGTCACCGCCTTGGTCCTGCTGCTGCGTTGGGCCGTCACCCGCTCCCGCGCCCGGCGTCAGGGAGCGAGCTCTGCCCGCCCGCCCTGGCGCCGCACCACCCCGCCACACGGCTCGGCGGCCCCCTCCAGTGATCCGGCCGGGCCAGTCCCGCAGCCCGATGCTGTCCTGCGCGAGGCAGAAGAGCATGTCCACCAGTACTGGCAGCGGCTGCGTAGCCAGCCACCACCGCACGACTGATACGACCTCTCCCAGCCCGGACGTTCTCTCGAGATCATCGGGCGTCTCCGTGCGGGGAGTCGGGCGGTAGTTTGCG
Organism: Streptomyces sp. BB1-1-1; assembly: GCF_031597775.1. Lineage (NCBI taxonomy): Bacteria > Bacillati > Actinomycetota > Actinomycetes > Kitasatosporales > Streptomycetaceae > Streptomyces > Streptomyces sp. BB1-1-1. The sequence goes on from NZ_CP134203.1 coordinate 8,518,120, forward strand.
GGTGTCGCGGGGATCGGCGTAGGGCTCGTCGCCGGGCGGGTGGCCGCCTTCGATCGCCCGCTGCCGTTCCATCTCGGCGTTGAACTCCAGGCCGAGGAGGATGGCGATGTTCGTGATCCACAGCCACACCAGGAAGATGATGATGCCGGCGAAGGTGCCGTACGTCTTGCTGTAGCTGCCGAAGTTCGCCACGTAGAAAGCGAACGCCACCGACGCGACGATCCAGATGAGAACGGCCAGCAGGCTGCCCGCACTGACCCAGCGGAAGCGCCGCTTGACATTCGGCGCGGCCCAGTAGAGCAGGGCAATGGCCAGGCTCACCAGAAGGACCATCACCGGCCATTTAGCGATGTTCCACACGGTGACGACGGTGCTGCCCAGCCCCAGCAGCTCCCCGGCCTTCTGCGCCAAAGGGCCGGTGACGACGACGCCGACCGCTGTCAGGGCCAACAGGACGATGACCGCGACGGTGATGCCCAGCCGGGTCGGCAGGGTCTTCCACACGGGCCTGCCCTCGCCGATGTCGTACACGCTGTTGGAAGCACGCATGAACGCCGCGACGTATCCAGAGGCGGACCACAGGGCGAGGACGATACCGATGACGAGGGCGATTCCGGCCTTGCCCTGGCCGCCGCCGAGCTGCTTGAGCATGGCGGTCAGAATGTCGCCCACGGCCCCGGGAGCGAGGCCGGCGACGTTGTCGATCAACGGCTGGATCGCCGACTTCCCGATCAGCCCCAGAATCGACAGCAGGGCCAGTACGGCGGGAAACAGCGCCAGGATGCCGTAGTACGTCAGGGCCGCCGCCCAGTCCGTCAACGCATCGGCTTTGAACTCCTTGATCGTCCGCTTCAGCACACTGGTCCAGGACCGCTTCGGCAGATCGCCCGGCCCCTTCACCGGATCCGCGCCGCGGTCACCGGCTGGGCGGTCGGGTTCTTCGGATGGCGCCATTACTCCTCCGCCGCACTCCGCCCCGACGCCGGCCGGCGGGGACACTGCTTGAGCCCCACCGACGCTAGGGCCACCTGCGCGCGAAAGCGGCGACCGACGACCCGCACCACGGCACTGTCGCCCTGATAGAGCAGTCATCTGCTCGTGACGCGCGGTCACACGGTTCTCGACATCGAGGCGACGTCGGCTGACCGCGTGTGGGGCGCCCTACCGGAGCATCTGCCCAAACCTGCCCTGCCCACTGCCGAGGTCATCGCCGGTCTCCTCCAACACTGCTCCAGAACCTTCCAGAGGGCTGCTGAGGCAAAGGCGCTGCCCTCCTCCCGGACCCGTCGCCAAGGAAGGTGCCACCGGAAAGTCAGGCGGCGTCCTTGCGCAGGTCCGACTGCTGCGCCGGGAGCACCGGGCTGCTGGCTCCGCTCTTCCCGCCGGGGACCAGACGCAGGTGGCGAGGTCGTGCATGCCGGGCGCGGTGAGTGGGGTCGGTGTCGTTGAGTAAGTGGTCCTCGATGCGGCTCATGATCACCAGCAGCAGACTGAGTGCGGGCAGCAGCAGGACGGCAAGCAGCAGCACAGGGTGTTCCCTCCCTCACGGTGAGGACAGGCGGGTGCCCGTATCCGGGAGGTGGACAATCCCAAGGGGCGTGAAGAAGACGCGACCTTCCGGCAAGTAGCCCATATCGGACGGTGTTCGCCGAGGCGGGGAGTGGGGCGGTGCGTATCAGCCGGGGGGCAATCTGTATGCACCGCCGGCCCGCTTGGGGACGTCCGACGGGGACCGGTCGGAGCAGGAGGCGGGTGAAGGCGCCTGCCCAGCGGGCATGTCACTGTAGCCTCCTGCGATCACCCGCAGAAAGGACGGCCGGCGATCTGTGACACAGCGTGTCGCCCGCAGAGGAAAGACTCCCGTGCCTGCCGCACCTGGTGCGCGGTGTGATGGTCGACCTCTCCGGCCAGACTCAGTACATGGTGGTCCGCCGTTCCTCGATCGGTGCTGAGCCATGGGGGCGATACTCGCAGATCAGGGTCCTTGCCAGATCTGCTGCCTTACACCGCACGGCTGATGCCCGCGCGCGGGCGGCCGGCAAATAAGCATGTGCCGCACAGGCGTGGGTATGTGCGGGAGTGTGAACGGGGTGGTGATGGAATCAGTGCCTGTGGGTGAGGACGGCACTGCCCGGTACGAGCAGAACATACAGAACACGGTCCCCCTGGACGGCGACCGCACTTGCATCGGCCAGGCCCGTCACCTGGCAGCGGACTTCCTCACCCGGGTACAGGCCGAGCACGGCCTGCCGGTCTGCCAGCGTGCGATGGATCTGACGCAGCTGGTGGTCAGCGAGCTGGTCACCAACGCGTGCAAGTACGCTCCGGGGCCGGTGCTGATGGACCTGCGCATTGTCGGTGACACGGTCGAGGTAGTGGTCTGGGACTCGGAACCCATGCTGCCGCTGGCCCGGGCCGCTGATGTCGGGCGAGTGGGCCAGCACGGCCTGGAGATCGTCATGGCCGTCGCCCAGGGCTTCGCAGCACAGCGGGAACCCGTCGGCAAACGCATCATCGCCCGCATTGCCCTGCTGGACGACCCTGAATGAGGGTGACGGCGCTGTGCAGAGAACGTGTAGCGGTGCGGGCAGCGCGGACTCGGAGGTAAGCCGTCGTCCTCCTGCACTCTTCGGAGACGGCGATCGCTCATGAAGCACATCAGCTGGCGACCCCGTAACAGCGGGACTCACTGGTGCAGCCAGACGGCAAGGCCGCGCAGTCTATGCACCCCACCGGGCCCGTTCCGAACGACGCCACAAGGCGATAGCAACACGGAATAGCGGGCAGATGGTCTTGTGCTGATAGCCCCAGGAAGGAGCCGGCCGATGCCGGGCATTACTGCACTTGCGGCCAGAAAGTGGAATGTGTGGGTGAAGCGGAACACTGACTGCCTACGCCGCCTGACGGCCTCCGGGCTGGTAGGCCTGAGCGAGGTCAGGTCCTGTACGTCCTGTCACCGATGGGTGGCCGCAGGGCGGAACGTATGCCCGTCCGGGCACCGGATGCCCAACAGGCCGGACCAACGCAAGGTCCATCACGCCCACGCCCACGCCGCGGACGCCCCGCGCGCAGGCGACGATGACGATCGTCACGCACTGTGAGCTCAACGCGCCTTGCGGGACAAAGGCCGACAAGGGTCTCCTGACCGTCGTTGCGTTGTCTCATTCAGGCACGCCCTTCCCACCGGCACCGCGGCCTGGAAATACCGTCTGTGCGCTGGGCCGCAGGTCGTCGGCCGTTTCGCGGTGGACAGCTTCGGGACTCTCCCTGACAAGAGAGCATATGTCTTCCACGGCACAATCACCGCAGCCGCGATCCGACTATCGCTCCGACCATGATCCGCCGGACAGGACCCAACGCATCATCGGCACATAGGCCGGGCGGCCGGTCAACGGCGGCGCCGGCCAGGTCCTCGCTTTGCTCCGGCCTGCGGCCGACAGCACACCGTACTCGCGGGCAGCAGCCACACATGGGGCGATCGTCGGCGGGGGTCTGTCCGGGAGTTGTCGGCGTGCTGGTGTGTGCCCGCACGGGGGTTCAGTCGACCGATACGTCCCCGTCGGGCGGGCCACGCTGCGTCCAGTGCGGCTTGGCGGTCAGCGCCGCCGGCGTTCCGTGAGAGCCATGCGGCCCGTCTTCGTACGGACCGCACGGTAGTGCAGCGGCGTCAGGCGTGAATACCGCCACGGGAGTGCCTCCGTGAAGCCGTCGACATGGCGGAACTGTTCCCTGGCTGCTCTGTACCGGCCCTGCAGGTACAGGAAGTACCCCAACAGGTGCCGTACTTCCGCAAGCCTCGGGTGATCCGGGTCAGCGAGTGCTGCGTCGGCGAGCGCCGCGTCAACCAGTACACGTACATCAGGGGTGCAAGATCCGACACGACCCAGCTCGTCCACGTGGCTCTCGTACCAGGCGATCACCGGCAACGCTGCCAGCAGACTGCCCGGCGGCGCACCGGCGGCCGACCTCTCGGCGAACTCCCGCGCGAGCTGATGCGAGCCTCGCCACTTCGCGGTCCAGTACTGGAGGGCACTGGTGTGTGCTTCGAAGTGATGCGGCGCCAGGTCCGTGATCTGCGACCACAGCGCGTCCATCCCCACGTGGGAGTAGCCCAGTCCGCGCGCCCTCCAGAGTTCCGCGACGAGCGGTGTGGGGTCGCTGGAGCACAGGGCCACAACCCGCCCGATGTCGTCCTGCGAGGCCAGCAACTCCCGGTGGAATGACTCGAACTGGCTTTGCGATGTCCTGTCCGCGTACGCACCGCCTCGCAGCTCCCACGCGTACGAGATCCTGGCGCGAGCCACCACGAGCGCGGCGTCTGGGTCTTCGGGCCGGGCCTTCTCCCATGCCTTCAGCCAACGGTCGCTCCCTCTGGCAGCGACGTCCCCCAACCGCTGTGCGTACAGGGAGCGGCGCTCCCAGTCCTGGCCGGCGTCCTCGAAGAGCTGGGCCGCGGGCTCCCAGCGGCCCCGGGCGGCAGCCCTGCACGCGCGTTGCAACGGGGCATCGGGGCCGGCGAGGTAGGAGTGCTGCCACCGCAGCGGCAGCAGGCCGTACTTGAGCCAGCACCAGAGCAACAGCAGACAGGGAAGGACAAGGAGTGTCATGGTTGGCCGAATCCCTCCAGGAAGAGTGCTGCGACGCGCAAAGTGGGGGGGGTGCCGGCAGTATTCCTGTCGCAAAAGCAGGGACGACACGCGGGGTGCCGCTGACGCCCTCCGGCGCTCTCGGCGTGTTCGTCATCGTGGCCGCCGACTTCGGCCTGCTCTTCTCCGCCGGGGTTTTCATCCCGTCGTCCACCACGTATCGCATGGCGGCCACACCGGACGCTTTCATGTCCCGCGTCGGCACCTCCCGGTCCGTTGGCGCGAAGACATGCCAGGCCGCCTTCGTAATCGTCGGTGGTCTCATCGCCGCCGCAGCGGGGGTACGCGGCGCCCTGCTCATCGCCGGTCTGCTGTGCATGGCGAGCGCGCTGCTTCTGCCATGGCGCAAGGCGCGCTTCTCCATGAGCATGTTCCAGCGCCTACGATGGAAGGGGTTTCGTCCCCGGCCACGGACAGTCCGTCCGCGTAGCGGCTTCCCGGGTTGCAGGGACGCGAGCTGCCTACCCGGGGCCGTGGAAGCTGTCGGGCGGGCTGAGGGGCTGGCGCAGGTTGAGGTAACCGCGCAGCCAGACGCCCGGCTGGCCCGGATCGTGTGTCGTGCGCTCCCCGGAGGTGGTGGCCCAACCGGCCGCCAGGGCGGTGTGGAAGGTGAACGCGGTGTCGTCGTCGGCCGCGGCGATGTCGACCACGACCAGGCCGGGTTCGAACACGTGCACATCGTTGATCGCTTCCATGACCGGCACGACGCCCCGCCCTGGGGCGGCGGTTCTCATTCCGCTGCGCATTCACCCTTGCGCGAGCGTGGCGGCACCGAAGGACACTCGGAAGTGAAACCGTTCTGATTCTGAGCCTTACGTGCGGATCCCGGTGTCCTGGTGTCCGGGGTTCTCGGAACCTGCGCGGCTGTGTGTTCGACGTGCTGCGTCTGGACGGCACAGGGCCTCACCGCATGGCCGTGCCCACCACTTGGTGGTGACGGACCGGCTGCGCCTGCGGCACGGCTATGCGGAGGAGGGCCTGATCCTGCCCTCACGGCTTCCGGCGGCGCGACAGGCGGACGTGATCGTCTGCGCGGACCGGGCGATCCGCGCTGTGGGCCTGACCAGCGGCGCCGTGCACACCGAGGTGGCCCTCACCGCGCGCGGCCCGGCGGTCATCGAGGTCAACGCCCGCGCCGGTGGCCCCGTACCGGATCTCCTGCGGACGGCGGCCGACTACGACTACGCGGCGCAGATCGGCCGGGCCGCACTGCGCCTGCCGCCCACCCAGGACGTCGTGCTGCGCCGGGCGGCCTGGCACCGGTTCATGCCCATTCCGGAGGGTGAGTGGCGTGTCGCCTCGCAGGAGGAAGCGGCGAAGGTGCGCGAGCGATTCCCTGAACTCGTCTACCTCAGCCCGCGCTTCCGGCCGGGCCAGCAGGTCAGCCGGGCCCCGCACCCTCCATCTGGCCAGCTACATGCTGCGGGCCGGGACGCTGGACGAGGCACGCGCGCTGGCCGAGGCCGTCGAGCAGGCGCTGGACGTGCGCCTGGGGCCGGTGACGCCTCCGGGCGGCGCGCGTCACGGGTGAGCACACCCCCGATGCCACCACCGAGGAACACAGACCAGGAGCAGACGTGACCGACGGGCCATCACTCACCGAACAAGCACCGCGCGCGGACCGCGCCGGAGTATCGAGGGCGCCGATCTACGCGGTCGAACTGGCGGACGCGGTCGGTGTGGGCATGTACCTGGCCTCCTCGGTGCTGTTCCTCAGCCGGGCGGTGGACCTGTCGAACCATGAGGTCGGACTGATCCTGGGGGTCTCGGGCGTCGCCTCGATGGCGGGGGCGATGCCCATCGCCCGCGCTGACACGGAGTGGCTGCTCCTGGTGGCCGACGCCTACGCCCACCGCGCCCTTGAGCGTGTCGCCGACGACGGCCGGCCCGATCCAGTTGGAGTCTGATCGTATGAGCGACCCGACAACAGACCCAGCATTCCTGCACGACCCGTATCCAACCTATGCCGCCCTGCGCTCGAAGTGCCCCGTGCAGCAAGTGCCGGTCGGCGCGAGTGGGCACAGCAGCTACTTGGTCACCGGGTATGCAGAAGCCCGAAAGGCCCTCGCCGACCCACGGCTCTCGAAGGACACGGCCGCATTCTTCGCCGACAAGAAATCACGGCGCCGCCTGCACCCCGCAGTCACGCACAACATGCTCTCCAGCGACCCGCCTCAACACACCCGCCTCCGCAAACTGGTGACCAACGCGTTCACGACAGGAGCTGTCGCGGAACTCCGCCCCTTCATCGCAGAGGTCACGGACACGCTCCTGAACCAGTGGTCTGCCGGCGAACAGGTCGACCTCGTCGCTGACCTGGCAGTACCGCTACCCGTCATCGTGATCTGCGAGCTGCTCGGTGTCCCCGAGGCCGACCGACCCGACGTCCAGCGCTGGTCCAAAGAACTGTTCGCCGCCGGGAAGCCCGACCTCATCGACACCACATCGCACGCCATCGCCGAGTACATGACCGGCCTCATCACCGAGACGCGTCTGCACCCGGGTGACTCACTCCTCGACCGCCTGATCTCGGCGCGCGACGGCAGCGACCATCTCAGCGAGGAGGAACTGGTGTCCCTGGCGGTGCTGCTGCTCGTCGCTGGACACGAGACCACCACCAACTTCCTCGGCAACGCAGTCCTGGCGCTGCTCCAGCATCCAGCCGAGCTGGAACGACTCCGGGAAAACCCGGAGACCGTATCGGCCTCGCTCGACGAACTTCTCCGCTTCGATGCCCCCGTTGGCACAGCCACCTTCCGGTTCACCACAGAAGCCGTCACCCTTGGCGGCACCGATATCCCTTCCGGTGTCCCCGTGCTGGTGGCGTTCGGCGCTGCCAACCACGACCCGAAGCGTTTTCCCTCGCCTGGCCAGCTTGACCTGAGCCGGAAGGTCGCAGGCCACCTCAGCTTCGGACACGGCATCCACCGCTGCATCGGCGCGCCCCTGGCGAAGGCCGAAGCGGAGATCGCCCTGCGAGCCATCCTGGCCCGCTGTCCTCGACTCAGGCTCGCCGTACCACCCGATCGGCTGCAATGGCAGCGCACCCGCCTTCTGCGCGGGCTGACCTCCCTCCCTGTGCTGACCTAGTCGGTCGGCTCGGTCAGCGGTCGCCTCGTCGAGTTCGCGGACGATGCCTTCAGCGCAGGTTTCACCCCTCTCGGTGTTGCCGCCGAGCAGCGCCCAGTGCCCGGGGCGCCGGATCGGTTTGATCGCCGCTCGACGTGCGCGACCACCTGACCGTTCAGCGACAGCTCGTCGCCCGGGACCAGGAACGGGCTGGCCGGCCGGTTCAGCGGCACGATGATCTGCCAGGTACCTCGGGGCTGCGCACTAGGCGAAGGCTGATGCGGGCCGTATCCCGTGCTGCAAGGCGGCCTGTTCCAGATGATGCGGGCGTTCGGACGAGGATGCCATCTGCGGGTATTGACCGGCTCATGGAGACATGCGGCACGGAGGACTGCAACTGGTCGTTGTCTGGTGGGGTGTTACAACTGGGAAGGGTTACCACGTCTCATAAGGCTCGTGGCCGCAGGGCCTGCCCGGCATCGGGCTGCGTGCCGCAGGCGGCTGTGGATCAGCCCGGCAGGCGGCGGGCGCGAGTGAGTTGCTGGACCACTGTGGCGCTCTCGTCGGGATGCGGTAGCAGGTCGATGGCGTCGACGCGGAAGCCATACTCGGTGAGCAGGTCCTCCCACATCTGCGGTGCCAGGACCCACATCTGTGTCGGCAGGGGTGGGTCATCGCGCAGCAGGATCATCTGCTCGCGCGGCGCGACCTCCGTGGACGGACCGCGGCCGTGCAGGTCGGTGTGCAGAAGCGAGAACCCTTGGAATCGATCTGTGGGGCGGCCGGGTGAGGTGATCTTCGGTCTGTACGGAGTCCGGGATGTGTTCCGCGGACGGGGCGGCCAAGTTCTTCGATCACCCCGCCGGCGGATGATGCCTTGTTGGACGAGGAGCCTTTACAGTGCCCTTCTAACGATGTAAAACCTCCGTGCGGACAGACCGGACAGCTGCAGTCCCTCTTTTGCGGCAGCGCTCTGTGTCCGGGTGTCTCCCTGCGCCATTGCACCTCCTCCACGAAGGAGTACTGATGCGCTTTTCGCTCAGCCCTCTCGGACCGAGACGACGGTGGCGCGCCCTCGCGGCACTGCTGACGGCTTGTGCGATGTTCTTCGCCGGCCTGCTCGTCACCACGTCGACGGCCTCCGGCCAGACGGCCGCGTGGACCCCGAAACCCGCGCCGATGACGACGCCGTGGACGAACGAGGTCCCGGTCGACAACCCGCTGCCGGAGTACCCACGGCCGCAGCTCACCCGCCCCGACTGGAAGAACCTCAACGGCATCTGGGACTTCGCCGTCACGGCCGCCGACGTCGGGCAGCCCGCCGCCTTCCCTGACCGGATCAGGGTGCCGTTCGCCGCGGAGTCGGCGCTCTCCGGCATCCAGCGCAGGATCACCCAGGACGACAAGCTGTGGTACAGGCGGACCTTCACCGTCCCGGCGGACTGGAACGGCCGCCGCGTCCAGCTCAACTTCGGCGCCAGTGACTGGCGGACCACGGTCTGGGTCAACGGGCAGCAGACCGGTGCGGTCCACAGCGGTGGCTACGATTCCTTCACGTACGACATCACCCCGCTGCTCAACGGCGGTACCAACACGATCGTCGTATCGGTGTGGGACCCGACGGAGACCGGCGGCCAGGCCGTCGGCAAGCAGCGCATCCGGGATGTGGCCCCGCACCCGGGTGGCGGCATCTTCTACACCGCGGCGTCCGGCATCTGGCAGACGGTGTGGCTGGAGCCCACCGCACCCGCCCGCATCACCCGCCTCGACATGGTGCCGGACCTGGCGAACAACACCCTGAAAGTGACGGTGCGTGGCGCCGGTTTGGGCGGCCACCAGGCCAGGGTCACGGTGTCCGCGGGCGGCTCGACCGTGGGCAGCGCGACCGGCGCGGTCGGCTCCCAGTTCACCGTGTCCGTCCCCGGCCCGCGCCTGTGGACCCCGGAGGACCCGTTCCTGTACGACGTGAAGGCCGAGCTGCTCTCCGGCTCCGCGGTCGTCGACACCGTCGGCAGCTACACCGGCATGCGCTCGGTCTCGCTCGGCAAGGTGGACGGCGTTCTGCGGCCCCTGCTCAACGGCAAGTTCGTCTTCCAGACCGGCACGCTCGACCAGGGCTACTGGCCTGACGGCCTCTACACCGCCCCGTCCGACGCGGCCCTGCGCCACGACCTGCAGAAGCACAAGGACCTGGGCTTCAACATGGTGCGCAAGCACATCAAGGTCGAGCCGCAGCGCTGGTTCTACTGGGCCGACCGGCTCGGACTGCTGGTGTGGCAGGACATGCCGTCGATGGACCTGCGCACCCCCGACAGCGCCGCCCGCGTGCAGTGGGAGGCTGAGTACGAGCGCGTCATCGACCAGCACCGCAGCTCGCCGTCGGTGGTGATGTGGGTCAACCAGAACGAGGGCTGGGGCCAGTACGACCAGGCCCGCATCGCCGACAAGGTCAAGGCGTACGACCCTTCCCGCCTGGTCAACAACATGAGCGGCATCAACTGTTGCGGCTCCGTCGACGGAGGCAACGGCGACGTCATCGACCACCACATCTATGTGGGTCCCGGCGTCACCAGGCCGTCCGCCACCCGGGCCGCGGTGCTCGGCGAGTTCGGTGGACTCGGATACAGGGTGGCTGGCCACGAGTGGTACCCGGGCGGCGGGTTCAGCTACGAGAACCAGCCGAGCCTCGCTCACCTCAACAACCGTTTCGTCGGGCTGATCGACGCGATCCGCGAGACCCAGATGCCGCTCGGCCTGTCGGCCTCCGTCTACACGGAGATCACCGACGTCGAGAACGAGGTCAACGGCCTGCTCACCTACGACCGTCAGGTCGTCAAAGTCGACGAGAGCCGGGTGAAGGCCGCCAACCAGGCCCTGATCAACGCCTCCCGCAACGCACGGCCTCCGGTCACCCTGCCCACCGACCAGTACAAGTCCCTGCGGGTGACGACCCCCGGCTACACCACCAGGTACGTGCGTCACCAGGACGGACTCGGCTTCACCGAGGTCGTCGACGCGAGCAGCTCCGGCCTGCTGAAGAACGACGCCACGTGGAAGATCGTGCCGGGCCTCGCCGACAGCAGGTGCTACTCCTTCGAGTCCCGCAACTTCCCCGGCCAGTACCTGCGTCACCGGGAGTTCCGGATCTACAAGGAGGGCGGTGACTCCGCGCTGTTCAGGGCGGACGCCACGTGGTGCGCCGTCCAGGGGGAAGGAGGCGTGCGCCTGTCCGCGTACAACTTCCCCGACCAGTGTCTGCGCCACTACCGGGCCGAGCTGTGGCTGGCGACTCCGGGCGGCGCACACGAGTGGGATAATCCGGCCAGTTTCACGGAGGACACCACCTGGGCCGTCGAGACGCCATGGGCGCCGTGAACCGGCCGTGGTGATGATGTGGTGACGCGAGGGGGCGGCGGCCGCCCCCTCGCGGGCATGCCGGCGGAACTGCGGAGGGCACGGTTTGGCCGCAGCACGCGAGTGTCACTTCCGGGTGCCGAGAGAGGGGCTGAGCATGCCGTCGTGGGCACGATCAGGCCATGCGAGACGGACACGTCACGGTGCGCCGTGGCGCAGGCCTGCTGGCACCCGACCACGTCGACCTGGATACCCGGGACGATCCGGGGGCGGAACAGGAAGCGGGACGGTTCCGACCCTGTTGTCAGGCGTCCTCAATGCGCTCGACTCCTCGGCCCTGGCCTCGGCGGGTCGTCCGTCCGGCGGGTCGGCTCGGAGGCACAGCGGTGTGCAACCGCACGCGTGTGTTCGCCCGATCGAAGGCCCTCCGCGTCGGGTTGTCCGTGCGTACCTCCCCACTGGACTGGCGCCCTCTCCGTTTCCCTGGCCCGCTCACGGGTGGACTCCGAAGCCGACGGTCCTCGGACGGGACCGTCGGGACGTTGACCACGTCGGTGCTGGTCGTGTCAGCGGCGGCGCTGTGCGTCTGACCGGCTCTGGGCCAGGCTGCTCCGTCTGTACCCGGGTTGAGCCCTGCGCTCTCGTTGCCTCGACGCGCTCTCGCGCAGCCTCGGCAGCGGTTGGCCGGCGACGAGCGGTCTGCGGGCGTCGAAGGCCGAGGTGACCGGCGCGGGCCCCACACCGATGAGGCCGCGTCACGCGAATCCCGGGCGACTACCCACTCGGAACCCGCGTCCATGCCGCACTCGCCTGCCTGGTCCCCGCTCTTTCTCTGGTCCCGCGGCGCGAGGACGCTACAACCGTGTGCGGGCCTCCCTCCACGGGGTCTGCCTGCTGCTGGCGGTCCTTTGTGTTTGTCAACCGTGCGCGGCACCGTGTCCGTGCGCCCAATGAACCGCTTGGTGCTGGCGTCCCGCCCGTCCCGCCACTCCCACCCAGGGCCGTGGGGCCGGGTGCTCGGCACGTGGTGGAGCAACGGATCCGGCGGATCTCTGGCTTGCATGGTGCAGGGCAGTCTGAGGTGGCCGAAGACGAGGCGCCGGACCTTCTGGGGATGGCGGAGGACGCATGCGGTCGAAACGACCCGTTGACGATCCAAGTGATCACCTTGTTGGCCGCCATCTTGACCGAGCTGGGAGAGCCCGAGGACACCGAACGGGCGCGGCGCGAAGCCCATTTCCCCTCACGCATCTAGACACCGCTGTGGGGGAGTATCACTCCACTGCCTGGCAGGTGCTCGGGCATCGACAGGTCGGCGACCTGGCCGTAGTGGTCACTCGCGTAAACGCCGTTCACCGGGCTCACCAGGACGCGCTGGCAGGAGATGGTGCGCAGAGTGGGCTCGTAGGGGCCGCAGCGAATCATGATGTAGTCGATGCGGCGACCCCTGCAGGTCCCTCCGGCCCAGACCGGGGCTGTCAGCCGCCTCCCGATGAACTGCGAGTCGGCCCTCAAATCCCCGTGCCCGGTCTGGTGGCGCCAGCGCTGCCGCGTGTCTGCGGTGCGGGACGCCAGGACGACCTCGCCGTCCCCGTCCGGGGACGTCTCGAGCTCCAGCCGAGAGTTCGCCTCGTTGGCGATGAATACGTACTCCGGGTCGGCTTGGGCGGTGCCGTTCCCGGTGGGCTAGGTGGGACCAGCGCAGCCCGGTCCTCTTCGTGTGGACTCCCTTTTGCTCACAGCGAGTCGGGAGAGGCGGTGCGCGGTTGTGCCCCCGTTGGCTCCCTGCCGGCGCCGACGATGGCACGCGACGCGGAGTACCAGGCAGGGTTGATCGCGCACAGCCGTACCGGTATTCGTTACGTCGGGGGCAAGTGGGAGTGCTGACGTGGGGGCGGTAAACGCGGGCGTGGAGGTTACCGGTCGCGCGGCGCGGCGACGGTGGTGGCCTTCGTGCAGGACTGCGGCGACAGGTCACCCAAGTGGTCGGCTTCCGCGCGTCACACAGGGCTGGCGCGCTCGCGCCGCCACGAGGTGTCTGCGATGTGAGGCGGGGAAGGCCAGTGCGATTACCGGCTCATGACTCGAGGATCGGCTGGCGACCGGTGTGCGCGTGGCACGGACTACAGGCCGCCTACGGTGTGGAGCTGGAGGCAAAGCGCACCCCAGCTTGAAGCCATCGCGGGACCGGTCCCCGTGCCTGTCGTTAGGGTGGAGCCCGTGTCCGAGCTGAACGAGTTAATCGAGAACCTCGCCAACTGGCGTACTGGGGATGATGATTGGGGCGGTCCGAGCCTGCGGGACAGGGCTGTCACACGGCTGACGGAGATCGGACAGGACGCCGTGCCCGTGCTCGTGGCACGGCTGCAGCAGATGCTCGACGACCGCGCCGACTACCTTGCTAGGTTGACCGAGGCCAAGGCCGAATTCGACGCGTGGCGTGCCGATTACGTCGGAGACCAACCGACCGGGCTGCTAGAGCTGCGCGGGTACAGGGACCCGTACGAGCTGCGGCAGGGCTTGGTGACGGCGCTACATGCGCTCGGTGACCAGCGCGCCGCACCCATTCTTGTCGCGGCGCTTCGCGATCAAGCGTGTGTCTACTACGCGGCGATGGCGCTGCGGACCATCCACGCGGCCGATCCGGTTGACGCGCTCATGGACGGGCTAGTCATCACGGAACGCAACGGCAGGATGACCAACGAGATCGCGGCGGTCGCCATCGAGTACGGCGTCACACCGGGGCAGGTGATCGCTAGGTTCGAGACGGAGGAGACCGAGCAGGGGCGGGTCAACCTCTTGCAGTTGCTTGCTGATCTCGCCGCCGAGCGAGAGGTGCCCGCGACGGCTTTCCTCGCTGCAGTCGACGACGACAACGAAGAGGTCCGCTGGGCTGCTACCCGCGGCCTCACCCACGTCGCGGCGTCCGCCGAGATCGAGGCGACCTTACTCGTGATGGCTCTTGACCAGGAGAGTTCCGTGCGATGGCGGGCGATCTCGGCACTTCGGCAGATACGCGGCAGCGGTACGTCCGTCGGGGGCTACGCCAACTTCCCACTCACCGATGATCTGGTTCGCGAGGCACTCCTTCTACGGGACGAGCGCGTCGACGGCCGGGTACGGGCCCGGCTAGCCGACATCAGGGACCCAATGCCGGTCGTCCGGGCCCTCCATAGCCTCGCCGCCGACGGCGACAGCCAGGCCGGCGCCGCTCTTCTCTCGGGCACAGCACTGTTCCGCCTCATCCTTGCCGACGAAACCGCGAAAGAAGCCAAAGCAGCCTTCGACACGGTGGCCACTCCGGCAGACGTGGCCCGTCTTGAGGAATTCCGCGCGGCGCAACCCAAGCGCCGCCGTTGGTTCCGTCGCCGCTGACGGCTTGGCGTTGGGTTTGGGCTGCTGGGCAGGCTGCGCCGGGGCGGGGGCGACGGCCGGCGGCGGCCCCGCCCCGCCGTCGATCGTGATCTCCACGTGCGATCTTTCGGTTTTGGGGCAGTGGGTGAGTGGCAGCGGGCCTGGGTGTGTTGCCGCTGGTCAGTGGTGGTTGAGAGGGTTGGCCACTGTCCTGACACGAGTTCTCGACTCTTGACTGCCCGGCTGCCGGCCCGCCCCATGTGTGGCTGCGTCCGGTGTGTACACCGCACCGAGGAAGAGACCGCCGACGCTGGCCTCCGAATCTGGGTTGTGCAAGAACTTCCGGAGGCCGCAGACAAGCTTGTCGCGGCTGATGGCGCCGTTGATGGCGATTCTTGAAAGCGACCAGGGCGGCTCTTCTTCCTCAGATGATTCGGGCATCAAGGATTTGAGGACGTGGCGGATTGCTCGGATTGCAGATCCTGATCGTCTTGGGCTTAGGAGAGGCGCTCGGGTTCCCATCGTGGCCCGGTCGACTTCCACGAACGCCCGCAGCATCGACCCGCCGCCCTCCCTGCTGCCCGCCGTGTCGGTGCCGTGGCTGCGGTAGTAGAGCAGAGCGTCGGGGAGTGCCCGCAGGCAGCTCGCCCTCGCCCTACGCAGCTTGTTCAGAACATTGAAGCGGGAACGGGTGGTCTTCCGCGACCCCGCCCAGCACCTTCGCGTCGGGAACCCGACAGGCATCCCGAAGCCGTCCCCAGCGATCTGCTGGCCAGCGCCTTGCAGCAGACGAAGACCCCGCTCGGGCGTCTGGTCCTCGTCCTGGCCGCAGTCCATGCCGTGCCCGTCCACGAACTCCGCACGATCCTGACCGGCGACCTGGATCTCGCACGCGGCACCCTCGTCATCCGCCGCGGCCTTCGACGGCACATCCTCTACCCGGAGGAACTCACCCACCAGATTGCCGCCGACTGGCTTGACTACAGACACTGCCGCTGGCCGCCTCGACCAACCCCGCCTGCTCGTCAGCCAGAGATCGGCGCTCGACCCCGACCACCCCGCCGTCGGTAAGACCCTGCTCCGTGTCGACGTGCCGCCAGGCCTCACCCTGGTCCGCCTGTGCCAGGACCGCATTCTCAACGAAGCAGCAGACAGCGGACCCCCTCCGGCTGATGAGGCTCTTGGGGATCACGGGGAAGGCCGCCATGCACTACCGGGCCCTCGCTGCGGGGTATGCCGGCCGCGTCGACACCCTGACGGTCGGCTGCCCGTCCCGCCCGGAACTGGCTGCGCTCCTCGTCCGCCCGGACGGCTGCACGGCCTGGGCGGCCGACGCAGGGGCGCATGCGCCGAAGTCGACGGCCGGGCTGGCGGAGGCGCTGGAGGAGTGGTTCGGAGTGCCAGAGGGTGCGGTGTCGCCGGGCTGATCCGCCGCTCTGCTGACTGACTCGAACCACGAGCCGATTACCGTCGCCCTGATGGAAGAGGCCAGCATGTTTCGCGCTGCACTTGCTCCAGTCGGCGCTGGTGAATGTCAATACGCTGCCGATGTAGGAGGTCCTGGCCGATCCGAAGCGGGCGGACAAGCTCACCGACGCGGACCGTGGGACGCTGTCGCCGTTGTTCTGGACCCATGTGAATCCGCACGGCCGGTTCGAGGTGGACATGAGCAGCCGCTTGGATCTGGAACTTGCGGATGCGATGACAGTGCCTGGCCCACGCAGTTCGCAGAGTGAACGCTCAGGTACAAGGTGACCCGAGCGAAGCCGGATGGGCGTAGAGGGACGGGAAGGTGCACCGAGAGGCCT
Organism: Streptomyces sp. BB1-1-1; assembly: GCF_031597775.1. Classification (NCBI taxonomy): domain Bacteria; kingdom Bacillati; phylum Actinomycetota; class Actinomycetes; order Kitasatosporales; family Streptomycetaceae; genus Streptomyces; species Streptomyces sp. BB1-1-1. Next base: position 8,534,351 of record NZ_CP134203.1, read on the forward strand.
GTCGGGGCGGCCCAATTCCAATGGCCGAACCGGGCCGCGGCCGGTCGATCGAATCCATACCGACGTTCAAAGGCCCTTCAGGACACGATCAAGTGCTGACCGGCCTGCGGGCCCCGAGTTCGGCTCGCCGCCGAGCGGGCCGCCAGCGCGGTCCTGTCTGCTGCCGCCCCGGTCCGGCCGGGACTGGGGCCGAGCGATCAAGAAACCGAAGCGGTGGCCGATCCTGAGAATTCGGAGCGGCCGCGACAAGGTGGCACCGAGGCGATGGGCACGCAACCCAGACCACCAAACGGCACAAACACCGGGGCGCCGGCAGACTCGTGCCTCACGCTCAACCACCTTGACCTCCCTACAACTGATCCCCCTTGATGGGCGGTTCCGGAGGATGCACCCCGCCACCGTCCTTGATGTCCTCTTCACAGGTGCGTCGGTCGTAGGACTGGTCATCGGGGATAAACAACACTCCGGCAACCTGCTCAGGGTGCTCGACGGCGAGCCAGTCGTCGCCCGTGAGCGGATCGTCGGCCGGCCCGAACGCCTGGGACGAGTAAACCGTCTGACACCCCAACGCCACACGCTCCTTGTCGACCGCGCAGGCATCCACTGCGGGGTCGGAATATGCGTCGGCGCCGTCAAAGCGGAAGCGGAAGTGGACCCGGTCACCTTTGTCCTCGCCCATCAAGCGCTCGATGGCGCAGCGGCCGTGCATCCCTTCGCGCCGCAGCCGCGCCCGGCCTCGTGACGCCCGAGGGGCGGCACCCTTCCAGGATGCCGCCCCTCGGGCGTCTACGGTCGTGTCGGGGCGCGCGTGTCAGAGTCAGCCGACCGGCGTCCGCTCCTTGAGGGTGGCGTTCTCGTCCGACGCGCCCCAGCATTCCACCTCGCCGCGCAGGCCCGGTACCTGGTCCTTGCGGAAGACCGGGTCGAGGCCCTGGCGGCGCTGGGCCATGTAGTCGTCGAGGAGGCGGAAGGCGACCGTGCCGAGGGGGATGATCGCGATCAGGTTGACCAGGACCATCGCGCCCATCGTGACGTCTGCGAGGCTCCAGACCAGCGGTACGGAGCCGATGGCGCCGAGGACGGCACAGGCGATGACCATTGCGCGGTACGAGCTCATCACATTCTTGCTGCGGGTGATGAACTGGATGTTGGACTCGCCGTAGTAGTAGTTACCGATCATGGAGCTGAAGGCGACCATGAAGACGACCAGGGTCAGCAGGTGACCGGCCCAGTCGCCGAGCGCGCTGGTGAAGGCGGACTGGGTGACGTCCGCGCCGCCGCGCTCACCGAGCGTCGGGTTGGCGGAGAGGATCACGAAGGCGGTCATGCTGCAGATGACCAGGGTGTCGAAGTAGACGCCGAGGGTCTGGACCAGGCCCTGCTTGACCGGGTGCGTGGTCTCCGCGGACGCGGCGGCGTTCGGGGCGGAACCCATGCCCGCCTCGTTGGAGAACATGCCGCGCCGCACGCCCTGCAGGATCGCCGTACCCACGGCGCCACCCGCGACCTCGCGGAACCCGAAAGCTCCGCCGATGATGTCGCCGAGCATGCCCGGCACGCTGTCGAGGTTGAGGAGCACGATGACCAGGCCGACCAGCAGATAGAGCCCGGCCATCACCGGGATGATGACCTTGGTGACGGCCGTCAGGCGCTTCACGCCGAAGAACACCGCGAGCGCGAGCAGCACGGCGAGCACGATACCGAGGACGGGGTTGAACCAGGAGGCGTCCGAGCCGAAGGAGCCCTTCGTGGCCACCGTGATGGTGTTGGACTGCACCGCGGTCAGCACGAACCCGAACGTCAGCGTGATCAGAACGGCGAAGACCACGCCGAGCCAGCGCATTCCGAGCGCCTTCTGCATGTAGTAGGCCGGGCCACCTCGGTACGTACCGGGCTCGGTGTCGCGCACCTTGTACAGCTGGGCCAGAACCGACTCGACGAACGCCGAGGCACCGCCGATCAGGGCCATCATCCACATCCAGAAGACGGCTCCGGGGCCGCCCATGGTGATCGCGGTGGCCACACCGGCGATGTTGCCGGTGCCGATCCGCGCGGCGGCGGAGATGCTGAAGGCGCCGAAGGGGCTGATGCCGGACTGTGGCTTGTCCTTGAAGACCCGGAACATCTCCGGGATGAGACGGATCTGCACACCCTTGGAGCGCAGCGTGAACCAGACACCGGCGACGGCGACCAGTGGAATCAGCAGGTATGTCCAGAAGGCGTCGTTGAACTCGACGACCCAGGTTTCCAACGTGCTCATGCGAATGCTTCCCGGTTCCTCGTGAGTCGGGGAATCGGCCCGGTTTCCGCATGTGCGTACAGGTCATGTACGGAGCGGAAGGACGGGCCGGGTGGTGCGGAGGCAAAGGCTCCGCAAACCCCAGGACTTTAGGCTGGCGTCGCCGATCCTGCCTATGGTTCCTGAAGGTGCTCTATCTCACATGAATCCGACGCGTGCCGGAAGCCACCGGTCGAAGCCGTCGTCAGAGCTGGTCGCCGACGCATGCTCCGCAGTCGGCTGCCGAAGCGGCACGCCCCGCATATCGGGCGCCCGGCCGCGAGGGGAGCCGCGTACCGCCGAGGAACTGTCCGCATGAGGGGTGAGCCGACCGAGGTCCGCACCGCCTGATGCCGCGGGTGCCGACCGAGCAGCGGCCAGGTCGGTGAGCGTCAGGGCGGTAGGCAGGACGATGAGGGCCAGGGGGTACAGCAGCCGTCGTTCTGCACCCGTAGTCCGTGCGGCCAGTTGACCGGAGCGCGAGGGTCATGACGGCGCCGGCCGCGGCCAGAGGGGTGAGCAGCCCAGCGGCCCGCAGCAGCCCTGCCCCGATCTGGCCGCAGCCTGCCGCCGGCGCGGTCAGGACTCCACCGCGGAACCCGGCTCCCCCGAACTCCTGCGCGCGGCCCGCCAGCCCTTTGCCGCCCAAGTGGAAGCTGACCTTCTGCACGCCGTGGCCGGCAACCAGAAGGCCCGTGAACGGCCGCAGGATCAACATGCCGGTGTCCGTCGTCGCACTGCTGGAATGGTGGGCGGCGAAGGATCAGCCGGCGGCGGTTCGGGTTGATCATTCGCTGGGCGTAAGCGACTCCCATGCCGGAGGCGGCGACATGTTCCTTCACGGCGTCGAGCGCCTGGGCTCGAGCAGCGGCGATTCCCCTCGACGGGAGGGTGAAGCCGTGTCGGCCGCTTCGCCGGTGCGTGACCGCTGCCTCCGTCTGCGCGTCTTCAGGACGGTCGTGAGCCGGACCGAGATGTCCAGGGTGCGGTCGGTTGGAGTACGGCCTCGGAAAGCGCGCGGGTCCGTAGCGCGGTGATCCGCTGATACTCAGGGTCGGCGACCATGCCGCAGAACGCTTCCCGGTCGGGATAACGCACCAGCAGCACGGCGTCCCAAGCCTGGCCTTCTCCGGCCACGAGGGGTGCAGCGCCGTCGCCTGCGTAGAGCAGTTCCCCTCCGTACCTGCTCAGGAAGACGGCTGCCCGGCGTGAGTATTCCTCGTAGGACGGCCGGCCGCCCGGCGTGAACCGCAGGAGGTTCAGCATGACGAGCGGCCCCTCGGGGCCTTGCTTGGCGAAGGCGTCGAGAACCGCCTTGTCGGGATCGACAGCCACGGGCTTCTCCTGTCGGTCGTCGGAGGATGCGGCCCGCCCGCGCGGGCCGGGTGACACGAGGCTAGGCGATGACAGGCCCACTTGCATACCACCCGGTCGGTACGCCCTGCTTCTCGTGGGATGATCAGTTCGACCTTCTGCAAACGTCGGTCACGAGCGGGCGGGAAGTCGACTCTGTGCAGCCCGTCCAGGCGGGTGAGCGCCGGTTCGGAGGAAGCTGGGTCGATGCCGCGCTTCCACAGCATGCGACGGTACTTGTCGAAGTCGTCGCCCCGGTGGGACTGGGTCCTGCAGCGGCGGGAGTTGGGTGACGTCGTGTCGGTTCCCGCCGGTGAGCAGGATGCCGTGGCGGCGACGATCAGCTGCTGCGCCGCGAGAGGGCCCACACGGATGCCGGTCACCTGGCTCAAGCAGTCGAACGCGTCATCGGGCGGCATCGCGCCGACCGGAGAGAGCCTCTCACCTTCCTCGACGTCCGGACCGGAGGCGGCCCGCCCCATCAAGGCCCCAGCCGCGCAGAACTGGGCATCCACGGGCGGCCTCGGCCTCTGGTCGCCCGCACCCCCGAACGCCACCAGCAGATCCACGAACGCATCGAACGCGGCGATAGCCTTCGTGCCACCGCCCGCGATCTCCAGCTCAGCCGCGGCACTGCCAACCGATTCGCACGGGCCGCCGACGCCGATGAACTTCTCATCGCAGCCATCGACCGACCCACCCTGATCGACGACTACCGTCTCTACCTGCGCCATCGCTGGCTGGAGGGCTGCACCGATGCTTCTGCCCTCACCCGGGAAATCCAGCGGCTCGGCTACCGCGGCGACGTCGACACCGTCCGCCGGCACTTGAAGCCCTACCGCAGCGGTGCGATCCCGGCGCCCCCCTTGCCTCATCTGACCGTCCGCAAGGCCACCGACTGGATCATGCGCCGGCCCGAGCGCCTCACAAACGTTGCACGAAAGGGTCTCGACGAACTGTGCGATCGAAACCCCGCGCTCGCGACGACCAACGAGTATGCCCGCATCCGGCACTCATGATCCGCGACCGCCGCGGTGAACACCTGGCCCTCGATGTCTCGATCGCCGACGTCCGTTTCGACGGCCAACGCGAATACCGAACTCTGGCCAACGGCATGCGACGCGACCACGCAGCCACCAGGCCGCCCTCACCGCGACCTACACGTCCGGAGCAGTCGAAGGCAACGTCACAAGGATCAAGCTGCTGAAGAGACAGATGTACGGCCGCGCCAGATTCGATCTCCTACGACGCCGCATCCTGCTCTCACCATGATCAAGAAGCCGCCACCCCCGAATTAGCGACAGAGCCACCTTCTGTGGTGTGCCTACTCCCTGTGACCGTTGGCCTGCTGGTGGGTCTCGCGAGACCGTCTGGAAATCGCCACCAACGCCGAGCGCACCAAGCTCGGCGCCAACATCTGGCGCGACCCGGCAGGAGCCGCAGCGGTGAGGGCATCCAACGACGGCAACGAGACCGTGCCGACCGTCGTCGTGGCGGGCCAGCCACACACCAACCCCGATCCCAAATGGGTGCGCGAACAGCTCTCCCCTTCCGCGTGATCAGAAATCGCGCCTCTCGGAGGTGCGCCCGCAGACCCAAACGGACAGAGGTTAAAAGACTAGCCGAGCTTGTCGTTTAACCCCATCACAGGGTGACGTAGTCACCCCAGCCGCAAGGAACGACATAGGCCCGTCGAACAGCTTCCCTGCCGCGGTCCGCCTCTGATGTGGATGACGGTGAGCGCGAGGATGAACCAGGCGGTGAAGCCTCCTGCGACGATCGAAGTCCAGCGAGCGCCGGAGAAGCTGGCGACAACGATCAAAGCAATGATCGTCACGGCCAGTCCGATGTGACCGCCGCCGATATCCGTGCTGGACCTGTTGCCGCCTGTCATGAGAGCCCCCGCCGAAGATCACGCCGTCCCGCGTCAGGCGGCTGTATGCCTCGCCGGTCGCGAGGGCTTTGCCCACATCGTAACGAGCGGCCAGCCGCTGGTTCTTCGAGCCAAGTGGTCGGCCGAGCCCGGGACGAGATGGTTTCGGTGCACCAGCCGGAGAGCCGGCCTTCGTGCGCAGGTTTCTGAACCCTCTGCGGACGCGTGCGGGTGTCAGTTTGTTCGGCTCCGTCGGCTTCTCCCATGGCCTGCGGAGGTCGGTGGCCAGCGGGCGGGCGAGCCGGAGCTGGGCATGGACGGCGATCACCAGCCAGGTCCACCGGACGGCCGCTTCCGAGCTGCAAAGCCGGGGTTTGGTCCCCCCGAGTGTCCGCTTGAACAGGCGAAACGTGTGCTCGATGTCAAAGCGGCGGAGGAAGGATTGCCAGCAGCGGTTGACGTCCGCTTCGGTGGCGTCGGTGCCCGACCACCACAGCCGGACGGGCTTGTTGACCCCGCCGCTGGGCAGCTTCTCCACGACCAGGCGGATGACGGTGCCCTCGATAATGGGCAGGGGCCCGTCGTGGTCGAGCCATGCTGCCCGGCGGGTCAGCCGCGGGTGCAGCCGGCCCCGTGATTGCACGGTCGCCTTCCCGTAGAGCCGGGTCTCCATGGCCGTCACGGCCTGCTCGGTGCCCCAGGTTGCGGGATCGCCGAAGACGAACTCGCCACCGTGCTTGGGTGGTCGGCCGCCCTTGGGGTCGTAAACCCGCGGCGGCGTCGGCCGACGCATCACGCGATCGGAGCGGAGCCGGCCGAGGATCTCGACGGGCAGCCCCCGTGAGCAGGTGGGCGATGCGCGGGGCGTCGTATCCGGCGTCCAGCACGACCAGAACCTTCGGGTCGCCCGGCTTCCACTGGCCCGCGGCGACCAGCCGCTCGACGACCTCGCGGATCTGCACAGTGGTGACCGCGCCGACGTCGGCGCCGGGCTCCAGGCGGACCGCGTCCAGCACTGCAGTCCAGGACGTGCGGCCGGTCTCCAGCGCGGCCACCACCGAGTACGGCCAGCCGGGCACCATCTGATGCTTGCCCTCACCCCGGCCGAACGTGTGGCAAAAGGCCCGGTCGGCACACGTGTTGGCGTCCGACCGCGGCCACGGTGAGACATCCACCGCCAGCACGAGCCGACCGTCCGCCGCCCTCGGCAGCGGCACCCCGACCAGGGCACGACCCAACCGTGCGACATCGATCCGCCCCTGGTTGAGGCCGCCGTACAGAGCGCCGTGACCACGGCGGTGTCCCGGCGCGAGCGCGAGATCGACCAGCGTCCGCACCGGCCCGTCCGCGCACAGCAGCGCGTCGCACAACTCGAACAACGCGTCGCCCCGCGCGGTCAGACACGCGTACAGCTCCGACCGGACACTTCCGCGAACGCATCCCGCAGGACGCCCTGACGCACCAAACTCACGACCACGGCCTTCGCGCTGATCCACTCTGTGACGGAGCACAGGATCAGACGAAGGCCGCCTTCACGTCCGCCGAACTGCGAAAACTCCAACCAAGTTCGAGCGGCGTTAGACCGGTCCATAAATGACAAGCTGAGCATCATCTCCGGCTGGTCCGGCCAACACCTTCTGGTGGGTGGCAGCCATTCGTTGATCGCGGCAATGAGGACGGTGGCCTCGAAACCGCCCGCGTGTTTGTCGAAGCGGCAGGCTACCGACCGGTTGCGCTTGAGCCGGTTGATTCCGCAATCGACCGCGTGCCGGGCTCTGTACGTTTTGTGGAGGCCGATCTGGGACTCCATGAGGGCGTTGTCCAGGGAGTCGCCGACGGTGCCGATCGAGGCGTCGATGCCGGCCTCGAGTAGGTGGGCGGTGAACGCGAATGACGTGTATTGACTGCCCGCGTCCGAGTGATGAACGAGCCCGGGGGCCCGTGGGGAGCCGGCCCGGTCGCGGCGCCACAGGGCCATGCCGAGGGCGTCGAGGGCGAGCTCGGCCCGCTTGTTGGTGACGGCCGACCAGCCGACGATCGCCCGGGAGAACACGTCCACGACGAACGCGACGTAGACGATGCCGGACCAGGTGGTGACATAGGTGAGTCGGCGACCCACCGCTCATTCGGACAGGATGCGGTGAAGTCGCGTCCGAGCAGGTCGGCGGCCCGCTCATGGTCGTCGTCGCGGACGGTGGTGCGGATCTTCTTCCCGCGTCGGGCACCTTCAAGACCCGAGGTCACGCATCAACCGGGCGACCGTGCAGCGGGCCACGGGGAGACCCTCGCGGTGCAGCTGCCGCCAGACCTTCCGCACTCCGTAGACACCAAAGTTGTCGGCGTGGACGCGGCTGATCTGCGTCTTCAGTTCCGCGTCGCGGACCGACCGCGGGCTGGGGGTGCGGTTCTTGGCGGCGTAGTAGATACTCGTCGCGATCTTCAGCCCGTGGCTGGTCAGAACATTGCAGATCGGCTCGACTCCCAACACCTGCCGGTGAGCGTCGATAAACGCTACGAGCGCCTCGACGGCCGGTCGAGCTCGGCCGCGAAAAAAGCCGAGGCCGCCTTGAGGATCTCGTCCGCCCTGCGCAGCTCGGGGTTCTCGGCCCGCAGACGCTTGATCTCCGCGGCCTCCTCCGACGTCACCCCGGGACGCTGACCGGCGTCGACCTCGGCCTTGCGGACCCACGTCCGCACCGTCTCGGCGGAACCGATGCCCAGCTTCGCGGCGACCGCACTCATCGCGGCTCACTCAGTTGGGTAGTTGGGACGAACCTCCACGACCATGCGCACCGCACGCTCACGAAGCTCGGCAGGGTAAGGGGACGGACGGGCCATGACTCGACCCTCTCAGGGAATGGAGCCTCCCTCAGACCCGGAGCGCTTCAGATGAGCTCGCTCCTTGCAGCACGGGTTGAGCTGCCCGTTGGGGGACGTGGGTCTGCCCGACTCTCTGCTGCACTCTTCACAGAAGAGACCGCCTACCACCGTCCCGTTTCACCGGCGCATGAGCACGCGGAACTCGTTGCCATCGGGGTCGGCCAGCAGCACTGCACCGTCCCCGCCGTGGGCGGGGCCCAGACGCTTCGCCCCGAGAGAGAGCAGGCGCTCGACCTCCGCTTGCTGATCTTCGTCCGGGACAAGGTCGAAGTGCAGGTCCTTGCAGGGGTCCGGCATGAGCGGCGGCCCACCCCACGTGATCTTCGTACCGCCGTTCGGTGACTGGATGGCAGTCTCCTCGTCCTGGTCCCAGACCAGCGGCCAGCCCAGCGCCTCACTCCAGAAGTAGCCCACGGTCTGCGAACCATCGCAGGCGAGCGCTCCGATGAAGCCGCAGCCTGCGAGGAACTTGTTGCCCGGCTCAAGGACACAGAACTCGTTGCCCTCGGGGTCGGCGAGTACCACATGGGACGCGTCCGGTCCCTGGCCGACATCAGCGTACTGTGCACCGAGATCACGGGCCTTGGCCACGGTCTCCTGCTGGTTCTCCGGGGAGGAGCTGGTCAGGTCGAAGTGCAGCCGGTTCTGGGCGGCCTTCTGCGTCTGGGAGGGACGGAAGCCGAGGCGGTAGCCGGCGTCATTCCCAGACAGCAGGGCGACGCCATCGTAGGAGTCGTCGGCTCTCTCCAAGCCAAGGACACCGGACCAGAAATGTGCCAGGCGCTCGGGCTGGTGCGCGTCGAAGGAGATTGCGGAAAGTCGGCTGCTCATTGCGCCACGCATCCTCGGTCCGTTGACTGCCAACGGTCGGCAGGGCGCCGTGTCAGCGCCTCGAACGAGGATCCTATAAGCGGGCCGACCTCAGCTGCAGCCGAGTATTCCGCGGCCCCGCAGCCGGAGCTGCGCCCTTCGGGGCTCAGCTGCGAGTTGGTGGCTGAGGCGGGTGAGTCAGCCCTGAGCCGTCGGCCATGGGCCGGGACCAGCCGTACGGAGCCCGCACCGGTGCATGGCGCCATCTGCACGCGTCAATCGCCTGGGGAGGAGGCGCGGTAGCGGTCTCTGCGACGAGGTCGAGGCTGCAGTTGCCGTTCAGGATGCCCGCCGAAGATGCCACTCAGGGTGAGAAACACCGCGCCGCGTTCCGCAGCCTGGTACGCCTGCTGGCTGTCCACGAGAGCTGCCGGGGGGGAGTCGTCCACATCTTGCCCGGCGCTGTCCCCGCCCGGCGATGCCGGTCTGGCGGTGGGAGTTCGACCTTCGGCAGGCTGTTTCGGGCAGGCTCCTGGCATGATCAGATGGTTTTCGATGACGCCCATGGGTCCGAGACGGTACGGGGAGCTGTGGCTGGAGAGGCCGTAGGCGGTCTCCCCGGCGGAACACACAGTGGCAGTGCGGAGGAGAACCCTCATCCTGTCGCCGATCTGGCCGGGTGGGCGGCGGACCTGGTCGAGCCGGTCAAGCCGAAGCTGCGTGGCTGGCTGCACGCCGTGATGGTCCCCGCCTCGTTGAGTGCCGGCGTCGTCCTGATCTGCTTGGCCCGGACGCCGGCGACCTGGGCCTGCGCCGTGTACGCCGTGACTGCCTGGCTGCTGTTCGGGACGAGTGCCGTCTACCATCTGGGCACCTGGGGGCCGCTGGGCGAGGCCGTTCTGCGTCGCCTCGACCATGCCAACATCTTTCTGATCATCGCCGGAACCTGCACTCCTTTGGCCGTGCTCCTTCCCCCTGACCGGCAAGCTCTGCTGCTGTGGATCGTGTGGACGGGTGCGCTGGCCGGCGTCGCGTTTCGTGTCCTGTGGGTCAGTGCTCCCCGCTGGCTGTACACCCCCTGCTACCTGGCCCTGGGGTTGGCGCCGATGCGCTACCTGCCCGACTTCCTGACCAGCGGGGTCACGCGCTTGCGGTTGATCCGCCGTCCCCTCGCACGCAGCTCGGCATGGACGCGCGGGGCGCCGTAAACGCCATCGTGCGCGGCGTGATGGCACGGATCTCGCTCACGGCCCACTTCTCTCGGCCCGATGCTCGGCGCGGGCCTGCCCGGTGGCCAGATGGCGGTAGCAACCGGCGTGGGACACACCGAGCACCCGGCAGATCCGCTTGACGCCGAAGTCGGCGCGGTTGTCGGAGATGAAGTCCCAGCGGCGAGGGCTCACTTCACCTCCCGAGCGAAATACGCGGCCGCCCGGCGCAGGATCTCGCGCTCGAGGTGCCACTCTTTCTCAGCCTTCAGCAGCCGGGTGTTCTCCGCCCGCAGCAGGGCCGGCTCATCCACCTCGCCGCCCGTGTCACGACGTCCGGGCACGTCCTGGTTCTCTCGTCCTTGCGCACCCACGTCCGCAGCGACTCCGCGGTGATGCCGAGATTCGCGGCCGCCGCCGCGTACGTCCGCTTCCCGGCCGCGGCACGGTGGAGCGCGACCGCGTCCTTCCCGAACTCCTTTGGGTACGGAGACTTGCGTCCCACGTGGACATCCCTCCCTGAACTGTCAAGATCCAATGCCAGGGTGCCCACTCCAAAGGATCAGCCTCACCATCGGCGTCACCCAGGACGGCGGCCGCGAGGTCGTCGGTGTCATGGTCGGCGACAGCGAGACCGAAGTCTTCTGGGCCCAGTTCCTGCGTCACCTGCGAGAACGCGGACTGAGTTGCGTCCGCCTGGGCATCTCCGACAGCCACAGCGCTCTGGTCAAAGCGATCCGCAAGAGGAGGGCGGCGAGGCCGGCGACGACGGCGATCTGGAGGGTGGCGAGAGCGGCGACGGAGCCGGTCTCGCCCTGCGTCCCCAGGACGATGGCGGTGGTGCCGATGACCTGTGACCCGGCCCCGGCGAAGAACAGGGCGGGGGCGTACTCGCGGATCGTCTGGGCCCAGATGAGCAAAGACGAGGCGAGCATCGCGGGCACCAGGGGGCGGATGAGGATGCCGGGGCGCGAGCGGAGTCGGGGCCGTCCGCCGCGGCGTCAGCGGCGGCCGGCTCGGTGGCTTTCCGGCGGCCCCAGGTAGCTCGGCTTCAGCCCGCCCGTGTCGACGACGAGCCTTTGCACTACCACCGTCGGGTCCACCATCCACAACTTCAGGGTGTGGGTGCCCGGCCCGGACACTGTGTGCTCGGTGACCGTGAGGTTGGTGTTGTCCGAGGTGTTTCGTTCCCATTGCTTGTTCATCGACGTGTCGTCGGCGCCCGTGACCCGGGTGACGTTCACCGTCGTCGGCGCAGCGCCGTCGAACGACACCGCGTACCGAAGGCCCTCCGTAGGCAGCACGTTGTTGCGCGGCGACAGGTACACCAGCACCCGCACCGTCCCCGGGTCCGTCGTCAGCGTCACCTCGTACTCCAGGCGCGGGCCGTTCCCGCCCGGCGCGCGGCTCGGAGCCGTCACCGGCCACGGTGTCACACCCGACCCCGTCCGCCCGATGTCCGGGATCTCCCGCCAGGTCACCCCGCCTGTCTCCACCGCGCGCGTGGCGTGCGCCGCCTCCATCGCCACGTACCCCGACGCTTCCACGAACCCCCGGCGCCCCCCGCGCGCGCCCAGCCGCGGGTTCTCCACGCGCGCCGTCACCCGCACCGCCCGGCCACCCGGTCCGCGCACCGTGAGCGGCACCTCGGTGGTCCCGCGCGGCGCACGCCGCCAGTCCACCCGCACCGTCGCCCGCACTTGGTGCGTCACCCGGCCCCGCGCGCGGTCCACCGTCAGCCACTCCACCGGCGACTCGATCCGGTACGCGAACGGCTCCCGGCCCCGGTTGAACACCTCGACGTACGGATCGGGCGCGGTCCGGTACGGGCTCAGCGCCGGCAGTACCGCGGGCGCGTCCGAAGCGGGCCACCACGCGTCCGAGCCGTCGAGCCCTACGCCCATCTCCGCCCCCGCCGGGACCTCGACGCGCTGGACCGCCGGAAACACCTCGTCCGGCAGCGCCACGTGGTCCGGCGTCTGCGGCTGCTGCCAGGCCGCGTCCGGGCCGTACCGCGCCACATTTCCATAACCGATTTTCGGCTGGGTCTGGAAGCCCCTCCACTTCCCCCCGGCCAGCTCTTCGTTGTAGTGGTCCGACAGGGCCTGGTCGTCGGCGAAGCGCGCATCGGTGACGTCTGCCAGGGCGTTCGCCCCCGCCCGGCCCTGCGTCGCGTAGTGCAGGTTGGTGAACTCCGCCTCGCGCAGCGCGTACAGGTTCGCCGTCGCCTTCACCTGGTAGAACGCGAGCTGGAAGTACGCGTCCTGCCGCTCGGCCGGGAGCAGCGCCCCGATCCGCTCGGCGCGCCCGGCGAGCCGCCGCCACTCGTCGGTGACACGCTCCAGCTCCCGGTAGTGGTTGAGGTGGTACGGGCTCTGCCGGTCGTCGTAAGCCACCGCGGAGGGGTCGGTGGCCGGGTTCTTCGCCGGGTCGAGGCTGATCCGGCGGTTCAGCAGTTCAGGTTTGCGGCGCGCCTGGAGCACACCGTACGCGTGCAGCACCCCGGCGATCGCGGCGGCGTACCGGGGGCCGAAGTTCTCCTCCGCGTAAGCCCGTTCCCATTCCTCCAGGCGCTCCAGCGGCCAGCGCTCGGGTTCCCACGCGTAGTCGAGGAAGAACTGGAGCGGCAGCTCGTGGTTCTTCATGTCGCCGACGTTGACCACCCACAGCCGCTCCACACCGTACGTGTACGCGAGGTGGAGTTGCTCCCAGGTGGAGGTGAGGTTGGTGGTGTCGACCCACTTGTAGTTCCGGCCGCCGCCGACGTAGTCGAAGTGGTAGTAGATGCCGTATCCGCCCGCGCGTGGCTCCATCGACTGGTCCGGGAGCTTGCGCATGTTGCCCCAGTTGTCGTCGCAGAAGATCACCGTGACGTCCTCGGGCGGGCGCAGGCCCTCGTCCCAGTACCGCTGGACCTCCTTGTAGAGCGTCTGCACCTGGGGTATCGCGGTGAGCCGGTCGGCCCCGGCCTCCTCGGCGAGGATGCGGCGCTGGGCGGCGAGGATGGACTCCATCAGCTCGATGCCGTCGCCGTCGGGCAGGCTGACGTCGCCGTTGCCGCGCATGCCGAGTGTGACGACGCCCTCGAAGTCCTGTTCCACCATGCGGCGGACGCCGTCGCGCCAGTACGCCTCGATGGCGTCGCGGTTGCGGCGGTAGCTCCACTCGCCGGTGCCGCCGTACGGGTCGCGGCCCGGGACGGTGATGTGCCCGGCGGCGTCGCGCCGCGCGGCGACGGCGTGGCGGTTCCACTCCTCGATGCCCCGCATCATGGGCGCCTCGTGGGAGGTGCCCATGACAACGCCGTAGCGCTTGGCGGTCGCGTGGTTCTCCGGATCGTCCTCGGCGAAGGCCCGGCCCCACACGGCGGGCCACAGGTAGTTGGCCTTCAGCCGCAGCATGACCTCGAAGATCTTCTCCCAGAACTTGCTGTTGAAGCCGTTCGGATACCCGGGCGCGAGGCCGGGGCCGAAGTACGCCGGGGCCCACGTGCCGAGCGCCGGGTTCTCGTCGTTGATGAAGAAGCCGCGGTACTTCACCGCCGGAGTGCCCTGCGTGTGGCGGCCCGGCAGCACGTACAGCTCGTCGTGGCGGTGCGGGGGCACGTCGTCCCAGAAGTGCCACGGCGACACCCCGATCTGCCGCGACACCTCGTACGCTCCGAAGATCGTCCCGCGCTGGTCGCTGCCCGCGACCACGAGGGCGCGCCGCACGCCCGGCAGCGGATCGCGCACGACCTGCTGGAGAGACGTCTCCCACTTTCCTCCGATACCGGACACGTCCAGTTTCCCGGTTTCGACCAGGCCGTCGAGCAGAGGGCTGCGGCCCAGCGTGCCCACGAGCACGATGTCCCGCGACTCCGCCTCCGACAGGCCGTGTGCAACGGCGGGCTCCGTGCCGGTCACCCGGCCGATGTCCGTACGCAGATCCCCGACGACCCGCACCACGCCGGGGTGGTCGCCTTCGTCGACCACGAGCGGCGCCGCCCGTCCGCCCGCCACCAGTGGAAAGGCGTCCCGGGCGGGGGTGAAGGACACGAACCGGCGGTAGGGGCCGGAGCCGGACCCCGGTCTCCCGGCGGCGGCACCCGGCCCGAACGGCGATGCCGGGGCGGCGGCCGCCACGGGGGAGGGGGCAGCGACGGAGGCCACCGCGGTGGCCACGGCCGCCGCCAGCACCGTGCGCCGACGGGGAGACGGGGACGGGGAAGCGGGGGTGACGCCTCCGAAAGACCTGCTCATTACTCGACCTCCGGAACGGAATGATCGGGACAGGGCGTGAAGTGTGAGACAAGGAGTGGCAGGGGGGCGGCGGAGTGCGTGCGGGGGGCGCTGCCTATCCGCGGGCGTCCCGGAACAGCCGGACGGGCACCGCGTCGGCCAGCAGACCGTAGCCGTGCGGGTTCAGGTGCAGGTGGTCGCCCCCGTCGGCGGAGTGCAGCAGCCGCTCCGGAGCGGCTGGATCCCGCACCGCCGCGTCGAAGTCGATCACCGCGTCGAACCGGCCGCTGTCACGGATCCACGCGTTCACCGTCCGCCTGGCCTCCTCCCGCAGCCCTTCCGCGTCGTCGTACGTCTCGTTGCCGCCGAACGGCAGCAGGGTCGCCCCGTACACCTCGATGCCGTGGGCGTGCGCGCGGACGACGATCTGCTCGTACGCCGCGATCAACCGCGCCGCGACGTCCTTCTGCGCGGCGGGCGTGGCCGACGCCGTACCGATGTCGTTGATCCCCTCGAAGACGACGAGCCACTCCACACCACTCTGCGCCAACACGTCACGATCGAGGCGGGCGAGCAGGTTCGGACCCAGACCGTCGTTCAGTACACGGTTGCCGCCCGCCGCCTGGTTGAGGACGGCGGTGCCCGCCGTGCCGCCGGACCGTGACAGCAGACGGTCGAGGAACTGGTCGGGCCAGCGGTTGTTCATGTTGGTGGTCGAGCCCCGCCCGTCGGTCAGCGAGTCCCCGACGACCGCGACAGCGGCCGTGCGCGTCGGCGCCCACGTCTCGATCCCACTCAGGAAGTACCAGTGGTCGGTGGGGGTGGCCCCCGCCAGGTCCACGGCATCGACGTGGTCACCGGCCAGGAGGTGGGACGTGGTCCTCGACCCGGGGTGCGAGGTGATGTCGCGCGACGCCTGGCCCTCGGCCAGGTACGCCGTCACCGTGAGGTTGCTCCCCGCCGCCACGCCGAACGGCAGCGGGTCGGACACGGCCTGCGCACCCACCGGCACGGTCGTCGACGAGCCGCCTTGGAAGGTGACCGTGCGGGCGGAACCGGGCTCAATCCTGGTGACCCCGGCCCGGCCGTCGACCGGGCGTGCCACCGACACCGAGGTGATCGGCAGGGGAGCGCCGCCGAAGGCGTTGGAGAAGCGCAGCCGGATCCGCTCCCCGCCGACCGTGACCCGCACCGTTTGACGCAGGGTGCTGTCGACGAGGACGGCATCCTCCTGGGTGAACGGCGGCGGCGGCATGTTGCCGGGCTCCGTCAACTGCGGCATGGCCGCCCAGGTGTTCACCCAGTGCCGCCCTTCCCGGGTCGTGTTTTCCGTGTCGGCCGCGCCCGCCGCTCCGCCGGTGGAGGCGGCGGTCAGGAGTGAGATCGCAAGCAGGCCTACGGCGGTGAGACTGCTGATCCATGACATTCTTCGCACGGCGGTGCCGTCCCTTCATGGCGCCGACCGTCAGCGGCGCAGCCCCGTGAACCGCACAGCCGGGTACGACGACGAGGCTTCCCGAAAAGGTGCCTCCACGCGGTCTTCCATGGAGCGACGACGACGTTAGGCAACCTACTTTCGGGACGTCAAGACGTGTACCCGTCGAAACGTTTCGGTACTCGGGGCCTGCCGACGAAAGTCACAGGGCAAGCTGACTGAAAGTCCCTGCCGCAGGAACCAATTACTCGAGACGACTCCTGTCGAGGTTGGTTTGCAGCGCTTCAGACCGTTCTGTGATGAGCACTGATACGGGAACGATGCTTCTGGCGGTGAGTCCGTGTGTACGGGTATTGACCTTGCCCCGGGCAGGCGCTTAGCTGCCGTCACTGCAAATATTTCGACCCAAGTATCGAATCTTTCGAAGGATATGGAATGAGGCTTTCCGTATGAGGCGTCTCCGCTTCCTCACTATGGCCTTGGCCACCGCCGCCCTGTCCCTGCCGCTCACGGCCGGCGTGGCCGGGGCCGACCCGGCGGCCGACCGGCAGTCCGTCCCGCACTCCAACGCCAGGCTCGACCGGCTGCGCGACGCCGCCCCCGAGGATTTCGTCGTGGGCACCGCCGTGGCAGGCGGCGGCCACCACTTGGAGCAGGATTACCCGGACCCGTTCACCTCGGACAAGACGTACCGGAAGATCCTCGGGCGCCAGTTCAGCTCGGTGTCGCCCGAGAACCAGATGAAGTGGGAGTTCGTCCACCCGGAGCGGGACCGGTACGACTTCGAGGCCGCGGACGCCATCGTCGGTTTCGCCGAGCGGCACGGTCAGGTCGTGCGGGGGCACACGCTGCTGTGGCACAGCCAGAACCCGCAGTGGCTGGAGCAGGGCGGCTTCTCGAAGGAGGAACTGCGCGCGATCCTGCGCGAGCACGTCACCACCGTCGTCGGCCGGTACGCCGGCAGGATCCAGCAGTGGGACGTCGCGAACGAGATCTTCGACGACCGGGGGGATCTGCGTACGCAGGACAACATCTGGATCCGCGAACTCGGCCCGGGCATCATCGCTGACGCCTTCCGCTGGGCGCACGAGGCCGACCCGAAGGCGAAGCTGTTCTTCAACGACTACGGTGTCGAGAGCGTCAACGCCAAGAGTGATGCCTACTACGCCCTCACGCAGGACCTGATCCGGCAGGGGGTGCCCGTGCACGGGTTCTCCGTGCAGGCACACCTGAGCACGCGGTACGCCTTCCCGGAGGATCTGGAGACGAACCTGCGGCGGTTCGACGCGCTGCGCCTGGAGACGGCCGTTACCGAACTGGACGTACGGATGGACCTGCCGGAGACCGGGATGCCCACCGACGCGCAGCAGAAGCAGCAGGCCGACTACTACCAACGAGCGCTGTCGGCGTGTCTGTCCGTCGAGGACTGCAACTCGTTCACGATCTGGGGCTTCACCGACAAGTACTCATGGGTGCCGGTGTTCTTCCAGGGGGAAGGGGCCGCGACGGTCATGACCGAGGACTTCGGCCGCAAGCCCGCCTTCCACGCTCTGCGGTCCACGCTGCAAGCGGCTCGGGGAGACTGATCCCTGTGGTCCGCCGCCCAGGGTTCACCACCGATCGGAACGTCGGCCAAGGCGGCGCCGGCTGCGGCGAGCGTGCCGGCGAGGCCGCCGGGGAATCCGGCGGCGGTGACGTTGGCGAGGTGGCCGCCGCCCGTCGCGGCGGCCACCATGACCACGGTGGTGACCTCGTGCCTGGCGGACGACGAACCGCGGTGCCAGCCGCTGCTGTGCGGCAACTGGTCCCGGTTCAGCCGCCCCGGGCGGAGAGGGGCGCGAGCGACGACGACCGACGGTACGAGGGATGCGACCAGGCCGTTCAGCCCTTTTGGACACGGGAGTTCGGGCGGAGTCCGGCTTCCGTGACGTGCCGCCGCGGGATCTGCATTCAGGGTCCTCGGGCCCATCGCCGCCGATGTAACCGGCCCGGTCGGAGAAGATCACGAGGCACAACAACGATCGCGCGCAGGGTGATCAGCGTCAACCACCAGGACCGGACGCGTACTCCGGCCGCATCGGGGGCTGTTCCATCGACGCCCGGATGCAGTCCCGCCGCGCCGCAGCCGCGCTGGAGTCCGCCATCGTCCGCCGCGACCAGGTGGCCGGATGCGTGGTGCCTCGTGGTACTCCCACCCAGCTGGGTGGTGGAGCGCCCACGGTCCTGGATCTTCCAGCGTCGCCGCTGCGTACGCGACTACGCACGTTGCCCGAGCACCACAAGCCGTGGCCGAGTGATCCATGATCATGATGATGTCCCGGCGCCTGGCGTGCGCGAAGGACGCCAAGCACCGGAAATGATCAGTTTGTTCACGGGCTCTCAGCGGCGACGTGAGCGATGGAGCGAGCTCGGCAGCGCTCAACGAGGCGGTGGCGCCCGTCAACGGACGACGGTGCGTTGCGGTGAGAGCCCGGCGCAGTATCAGCAGGCCCGATCAGATCGCCTACTACGTCGCATACGCGCCGGTGGGCACCAGCGTCGACCGGCTCGTGCGCGTTGCCGGGCGCCGGTGGGCGATCGAGGAATGCTTCCAGGCCGCGAAGAACGAGTGCGGCGTGGACCAGTACGAAGTCCGCCGCTACGTCGGCTGGATGAGGCACATCACCCTGGCCATGCTCGCGCATGCCTTTCTCGCGGCCACGGCAGCACAGGCAGCGGCAAAGGGGGATGCAGAAACGGTTCCACCCTTCGCTCACCGTGGCAGAAGTCCGCCGGCTCCTGGCAACTGGCACCGCACACCGGCCCGCCCGCTACTTCGCACCCATGCGCTTCTTCGCATTCCTGGAGCAACGCTACGCGCAAGAGATCTTCCAGCGGTTCGGGGCGGCGGTCGAGTCGCCGATCGATCCGTTCAACCGACACGCACACCGCGGTGACTTCGGCCTTCGGGTGCCACCGTCGGCCCAGGCGGTCAACGAGTTCTTCGCCGGCTGGCGCACGCTCGCAAGGAGGCGGTGGCGTGCAGGGACTACGGATGGCGAAGTTGATCTACATATCCGGAGTACGCGCCTCGGAGCTGTGCCAGATGCGCATGAAGGACCTGCACTGGAAGGCCGGCGACTTCGGGCGGTTCGTCGTCCAGGGCAAGGGCGCCCGAGGGTCGGGGCCGCGGCAGCGAGAGGCGTTTCTGTTCGCCGAGGGACGTGAGCTGCTGTGGTGGTACGTGGAGGAGGTCCGCGGGTTGTTCTCAGACGACCCGGAGCACCCTGAGTCGCCGGTCTGGCCCTCGGAGCGCCTGGCGCGAGGTCTTGGCGGCATGCCGAGCCCTGTCGGCCCGGCGGTGACAACGTCGACGCTACGGAAGGCCCTGGCGAGAGCCTCGGAGGCCCACCTGGCAGGTCCGGTCGAGCGGATCTTTCCTCATCTGCTTCGGCATGCTTGTGCCACACACCGTTACGAGGCGGGGATGTCGCTGTGGGAGGTGCAGAAGTTGCTCGGTCATGACTGGACGACGACCACGGTTCGGTACATTAACCCTCGGGAATTGCATCAGATGGGCGAGAAGTCGCAGGTCGCCAGGTCGCGGCGAGGGCTTGAAGGACTCCGAGGCTACTACGACCTAGCTGCCTGACCAGGCATGTTGCCGATCGCATCCCTTCTGATGCATGATCCTCCCTCCAGAAGGGATGGTCTGGGTCTGGAGTGGTGCATCAGCGCAAGGTGGCCCTGGAGGGGTCGGCTCAACTGGAGCTCGTCTCCGGGGTGGTCCAGCTGCGTCCCGAGAACGCGATGTTCGACGCGATGCTGCGGGGCTGGCGTGCTCAGCAGAAGTCGCGGGGGCTGAAGGACGACACGATCGGGCCGCGGGAACGACTCATACGCCGGTTCCTGGAGTTCGCGAACGACTACCCGTGGCAGTGGACGCCGGCCCACATGGATGAGTGGTCGGTCTCGTTGACCAGCGACAAGCATCTGGCTCCGTCGACGATCCGCAGCTACCAGGGCACCGTGCGACTATTCAGCGAGTTCCTCATCGACGGCCGCTACGGCTGGGGCCCTGCCTGAGAGGAAGCCTTCGGCACCTTCCCGGTGGCGGTCTGTCATGAGTGGAACACCATCGCCCACCTCAACGACTACGAGGTCGACCCGGAGGCGAAGCCGTTCACCCGCGAACAGCTGCAGCTCTTCCTCGACTATGCCGACGACCAGGTCGAACGAGCCCTGCGGGCCAAACGCAAGGGCGCCCTGGCGGCCTACCGCGACGCCACCCTCTTCAAGGTGATCTACGGGTGGGGGCTTCGCCGGACCGAGACCTCCAAGCTCGATGTGGTCGACTTCGGGCGCAACCCGCAGGCCCGGCAGTTCGGCCGGTACGGCACACTCAACGTCCGCTATGGCAAGGCCAAGAAGGGCCAGCCGCCGCGGCGCCGGAACGTGCTTTCGGTGATGGACTGGGCCGTCGAGGGGGTCGCCGACTACGTCGAGAACGTCCGTCCGCGCTTCGGATTCCCCGATCACCCCGCTTTGTGGATCACCGAACGCGGTGGACGCCTGCGGCCCGGCTCGATCAACGACCGGTTCGAGGCATACCGCGACGCCCTCAAGCTGCCGAAGGAGCTGGTCCCGCACTCCTTGAGGCACTCGTACGTCACGCACCTGACCGAGGACGGGGTGGACCGCCGCTTCATCCAGCAGCAGGTCGGCCACGAGAGCGACAGCTCCCTGGCCATCTATACGCACGTCAGCGACGACTTCATGAACACTTCCCTGCACAAGGCACTGGCCCCGGCGTTCGCCGGAGCCTGACAGGAGGGATCCGGCGATGGCCGCCAAGCTCGACTACCACTGGCACCTGCGCAAAGTCATGGCCGACCGCGGGATGTTCTCCACCACCGACCTCATCCCTCCGCTCGCCGAGCGCGGCATCACCCTGTCCTCAAGCCAGATCTACCGGCTCGTCGTCGAGCGACCGGAGCGACTGAGCCTGAAGATCCTCATGGCCCTGCTCGACATCCTGGACTGCACCATGGACGACCTCATCGAGCCCATCGCGGTGGCCGGGGCCATGAAGAAGCCCAAGAAGGCAGCCGTCGGCGGCACGGCCCCCGACACAGAAGGACTCGGCGGACTGCGGCCAAAGCGGGCCCGGATCAAGAGTGTTGGCCGGCCGTGACCAACACTGGTTCTCTCGACCGCGCCGTCGCGGACCCGATCGGCCTGATCACGGACCTGGTCGCGGAGGCCGAGAGCGAACTCGGTTCCGAGACCATCCGGACCGTGGTCATCGCGGTGGCGGGCGGCCGCGCGAAGTCACGAACCTGGCCAAGTTCCTGGCGACACGGCCCGCCGTCCTGACCGACGGCCGGTCCCCGGCGCCACGGGCCGTCGGCGACCTCCTCATCGCCCTCGCAAGGCCGGCGCCACGGCGGTCTCGCCACCGGTCTGCGCGGACTGCGGGAAGGGGCTGCGAAGCCTCCAGCGGCAGGGCCAGGACTGGTACTGCTCGGTCTGCATCAAGGAGACCACCGAGTGCGCCGCCTGCGGCAACACCCGGCGCGTCACCTTCCGGGACCGCAAGGGCCTGCCACGCTGTTCGGTGTGTCCCGACCACGATGACCGTGACCCGGCCACGGTCGTCCACACGGTGATCAACACGATCGCCCCGGGCGCCGACCGTGACGTGGTCGCCGAGGCTCTGCACCGGTCGGCGCCCCACCGTCCCCACTATCGCCAGCGAGTGGTCTGGGCCTTGGAGGAGAACCCTCGCCTGCTGACCGGCGAGGCCCATCTCGCCCCGCACCGCGCCATCTTGAGGTTCATCGACCTTCTGCACGAGGCCGGTGTCGCCGGGATCGTCCGACCGACCTGCCCCCGCTGCCACCGGGTGGTTCGCATCGACAAGCCGCTCGACGGTCAGCGGGTCTGCCGCAACTGCATCGCCAAGTCCCGCGTTGAAGAATGCGTACGCTGCGGAGCCCGCCGCGAGCCTGCCACCCGCGACGAGCAAGGGCGACCGCTGTGTCCGAACTGCCTGGTCACCGACCCCACGAACGCCGAGGTCTGCATCGGATGCAAGGAGCGGCGGCGAGTACACACCCGCACCGACGAGGGCCCGCTCTGCCCCAACTGCTGCCCCCTGCCAGTCCTGGTCTGCTCCATCTGCGGCCTCACCGCTCCCGGCAGTCACTCGAAGCTCACCGGCCTGCCCCGCTGTCGCGGCTGCTTCCAGCGCCAAGCCCGCTGCACCACCTGCGGACACGTCCGTGGCATCCATTCCGGCACCACGGACGCTCCGATCTGCGGCCCCTGCACCAAGCCGGACGCCGAGCTCTGGCACCCCTGCCCCACCTGCGGGCAGGCCGAGCGACTGCGTTCACCGGGGCCATGCCGTCGTTGCACTCTCAGGCAGCGGCTCCACGAGCTTCTCGCCGACGGCTCGGGCTCCATACCCCCGAAACTGCAGGCCCTCAACGACGCCCTGGCCGAGACGGAACGGGCCGGCACGGCGATGCGCTGGCTCTCCGGCGGCATCGTCTCCACCGTCCTGTCCGATCTCGGCTCCGGCCGTCGGCCCCTGACACACGAGGCGCTGGACGAACTCCCGGCGGGCAAGGTCGTCGAGCACATCCGCAGCGTGCTCGTGGCCACCGGCACGCTGTCCCAGCGCGACGAGCAGATGGTCCGCCTGGAACGGCACGTGAACGATCTCGTCACCTCCCACACCACCGCCGAGGGACGGAAAATCCTGCACCGGTACGCGACCTGGCACCTCCTGCGGCGGCTTCGCCGACGCAGCCGCGGCAACGACATCACACACACCCAGCTCACCGTCGTCCGCCAGCACCTGCGGGCAGCCGTCCACCTCCTCAACTGGATCGAGGCCCAGAGCCTGACACTGGCGACCTGCCGTCAGGCCGATCTTGAACGCTGGCTGACCAGCGACGACGTCCGTCACCGCCGAGAGGCTGGGCACTTCGTGCGCTGGGCTCTCGCCCAGAAGATTGCTCGCGATCTCAGCTTCCCGGCCGTCCGATGGAACGGCCCGTCCCAGGCGATGGACGACGAGGCCCGCTGGGCCACCGCCCGCCGTCTGCTGCACGACGACACCCTCAAGTCCGAAGACCGCCTCGCCGGCCTGCTGTTGCTCCTCTATGCCCAGTGGCCTGCGGCGATCTCCCGGCTCACCGTCGACCACGTCGAGGAGACCGACGGAGCAGTCCGCCTCCGCCTCGGCGCCGTCCCCGTCGACTTGCCCAGTCCCGTCGCTGAGCTCGCCCTTCAGCAGGTTGCGGTTCGCCGGAGCCATGCCGTCCTCGCCCGGACAGACTCACCCTGGCTCTTCCCCGGCGGCCAGCCTGGCCGCCCGATCAGCGTCTGGGCCATGGGCGAACGGCTCCGCTAACTCGGCATCCGGCTCGCCGAGACCCGGTCGACTGCCCTGTTCCAGCTCACCACCGAGCTGCCCGCCGCGGTCCTCGCCCGCACGCTCGGCATCGACATCACGGTCGCCGTCAAATGGCAGCGAACCGCCGCCGGCGACTGGGGCGCCTACGCAGCCGAGATCAGCCGCCGGAACAGCTCCTGAGATCCGCCCCCGATCAGCTCCCGCTGACCAACCCGTTCCGGACGAAACCAAGGTCAACAGGCGTCGCCGGCGCACCGTCTTTCTGCACGTCGGCGAGCAACTCGGGCAGTTGCGGCGGCCACAACGGCTCACAACCACCGGACAGATCAGCTGGCGACCACCATCGCCACCGCAGGATCTTGTCTGCGGCATGCGAAGCAGCAAGGTCGCCGACTGGGTCCCGGCGGGGACCATGCGCGAGGAAGATGTGCTCGTGCTGGCGAACCGGCACCCCAGCCCTCGTGAAGTCGTGTTCCCACAGGCACAGCAGGGTGCCGTCGATCTCGATGTCGGTCCACCCGGTCTCCTCGCGCAACTCGCGCTCAGCGGCCTGCAGCGGCGATTCGCCCGGATCCAGCCCTCCGCCGGGCATCGCCCAGTGGACGCCGACTTCCTCGTTGTCATACCGGAGCATGAAAACCGACCCCGCCGGGTCCAGGACCGCGACTCTGGCTGCTCGTCTGGGTATCCGCATCGGGCCAGCCTGCCAGCGTTGAACACCACTGTCGATCAAGGCCATGGCCCGGCATTCGGAGAGTTCCAATACCCGAGCCCACCATTATTGTCCGCTCAGAGCGATCCAGAGATGGCCAGCCGACGTTCGTCGGCTCGGGCCGCACAACGACTGCGCGTGGACACGGGGGGTCTGTCGTGAAGTGGAACCTACGGTGGGCGGCGGCCAACCGCGACATCTGGAGGCCCAGTGACCTGATGCCCGTGTTCAAAGAAGCCGGCTTCACTCCGTCGATGTCGAAGGTCTCCGCGCTCTGGTCGGGCACACCGGTAACGGTGCGGTTGGACGACCTGGACCTGATCTGCGCTGCTCTTCAGTGCACGGTCGCGGACCTGCTCGTCGCCGAACCTGTAGCCGGGAAGACACCGGTGGCCCAGGACGAGGGGCTCGCTACGGCTGCGGGCGAGTCGCCCAGGCCGGTGCCGCGCAGGTCCATCGGGAGGGGGTGGCCCAGGTCACTCCCACCGAACTGAGGTGGCTCCAAGACGAAAGCGCCTGCCCTCGCTGGGGCAGTGCGCCGGCTGCCTCGGCTGGGGGCTGCGGGTCCAGTCACCGTTCTGCTCCCCCTGCCACCAGTGGCGCTCCAAACGGAACCACCCGGAGGGCGAGTGCAGACGGTGCAAGCGGCTGTGGCGCATCAATGATGAAGGCTTCTGCCGGGCGTGTGTCGTAGCTGTCACCGAGTACGACGCGGCCTGGTACTTCGAACCCGCACATGCCGCAGAGCAGCCGACATGGATCCAGCTCGCGTTCTGTCTGCCTGCTTCCGTCCGTCGGCCTGCCTTGCCCACCGGTACCTACCGCCTGCAGACTGACGGCCGCTACCACGCACGTGGCTGGGCACGCGCCCAGCGCCCCGCCCTCATCGTGGACGACGAGCGGATCTGTCCGCCGACAGTGCGTGGACAGGTGGCCCTGTTCCCTGCACCGTACCGGCTGCTGGAGCACCACGCCGTCGCGATTCGCAGCCGATTCCAAGACGATCTGATCCGACTCAAACCGCTGGTCGGCCAAGTGCAGGCCGAGCACTGCCTCGGGCGTGTATGGCGCGCCAGTGCCATGAACATGTTGGCCCTTGCGCTGGCGGCGCGCGACGCGGCCGGCCAGGACCTGGTCGACGCCGCGATCCTTGACGCCCTGCCTCACCGGCCCGTCGGAGTCACCCGGGTCCTGAACAAGGCTGGCTGGCTCGCCCCTGACCTGGACCGCGAGGTGGTCCTGCTGCCGCACGCCCAGCGGGCCCGCCCCCAATCTCAGCCACTGAGTTGCGATCACTGCCTTTCGTGGGGCCGAAACCAGATATGCGACGGCTGTAGGCACTGGCGTCGCGTATACGCTGACCAGCAAGGATGCTGCGGTCGGTGTGGCGCCGGGCCGCTTCCTCTTCGGAACGGTCGATGCCGCGACTGCACTCGACAGCGCCTTCGCCTGGGACCTGACACCGACGCCTCTACCTGGCGACAACTACGGTTTGCCGGACCGTCCTTGGCGAACGGCAGCGCGGCCCGTCGCGACCTCCAGGCTGCCGAGAAACGCCTCGTCATCGACGCCCTTGAGGGACACTTGGGCGAGAGACTGCCAGGCGATGCGGGCACCGTCGTGCTGTTGAGCGACCAGGTGGAGACGGTCCACGTGCACGTCGACCGTTTGCGGGCCCTCCATGTCGGAGAGCCGCGCCTTCAATCCCAGCCGGTCGACGTCCTCCGCGCCCTGCCCGGCGTAGGCGAGGGAGATGTGGGGGTACTGGCTGGGCGACAGCCGGTACGCGTCAGCTGATGGGCTGCCACGACGTGCTCGACGAGCGCCTGGTGTGGCCGGCCGGGCCAGCCGGCCGCCTCGACCGCGACCTGCCCGATGTCCGGCCGACCGAGAGTCAAGGTGAACGGCTCGACGTCCTCGACCAGGCGGCCGATGCCGCCGCTGACCGGGTCCGAGTCGGCATCGGCGCCGATCGCGTGCACCAGCGTGCAGTGCATCCACTCGGGCACGACCCGGTGCACGCCGCGAGTCTAGGTCAGGCCGATGTACGGCTTGCCGAGCGCTGTCGCCTCCGTGGCGGGAGCGGGCAGCACATGCCAGTGAAGATCACGGCGTCCCCACTTCTCCCGCGATGTTGGTGATTGGACTGTAGCCGTGAAGCCCGCGGGCGCGGCCGGGCATGGTTGTCAGTCCAGCCTTCCGCCCCGCCACGCAATCCCCGTTGTGGCGGGGGGCGGTCGTTAAGCCCCTGAAGGGCCTGGAGCGGTGGCTGTTTTCCGTGTTGTGTGACGTATGCAGATGGGGGCGGGCTGACCGCTGCGGGGCGGCAGCGCCGTGAAACGGTACGGGTGCAGGCAGCCGAGCTGTTCGGGCAGGAGATCAAGCCGCCGGAGGTCGCAAAGCGCCTGCGGGTGAGCCTGGAATCGGCCTACCAGTGGCACCAGCTGTGGCGGGACGGCGGTCGTGAGGCTCTGGCCTCCCGTGGCCCGAGCGGGTCGCGATGCCGTCTGTCTCCACGTTGCTTGGAGAAGCTCGCCGGGTATCTCGAGCAGAGGCCGGCCCCGCATGGCTGGGTGGAGGACCAGGTGTGGACCGCGGCGAGGGTCGCCACGCTGATCGGCAGGAAGCTCCACGTCTCCTACAGCGTCTTTGGGGCGACGAGGCTGATGCACCGGCTCGGCTTCAGCCCGCAGGTCCCCGCGCGGCGGGTCGCCGAACGCGATGAGCAGGCCGTAGCCGCGTGAAAGGAGGCGACGTGGGCTGAGGTAAAAGGGCTCGGGCGGCCTGCGGAGGCTCCATTTGCTTCGAGGACGAAGCCGGGTTCACCCGACGGCCGCCCACAGGACGAACCTGGGGCCGGCGCGGCCACACACCGGTCGTGACCGTCAGTGGCCGCCGCTCGGGGCGCCTGTCAGTGGCCGGGCTGATCGCGATACGGCCAGGCTCCCGTACCCGGCTGTGCCACCGCCTGCGCGTCCACCCCGCAGGGAAGGGCAAGCGCCGCAGCGTGGGCGAGCGCGACTTCATCGCGCCGATCGACGGCGTCCACCCACTCGTCAAAGCGCCGATCGTGCTGGTGTGGGACCGGCTGAACACTCACGTCTCCCACGCCGTGCGTGAGCTGATCGCCGAGCGTGAATGGCTGACGGTATTCCTGCTGCCCGCCTACTCGCCCGACCTCAACCCCGTCGAGGAGGTATGGGCGCACGTCAAGCGCAGCCTGGCCAACCTCGCCGTACCCGCCCTGGATCGACTCGAAGCCCTCGTCCGCAACCGACTCAAGCGTCTTCAGTGCCGGCCCGGCACTCTCGATGGCTTCATAGCGGGCACCGGCCTGCCACTCGACGAACCAGCGCCACCCTGACGGCCGAAGTCAGTATCCACGACACCGAGACGCCCTCCTACGTCGCCCGCCTCGTCAATGACCGCCGCATCGAACCCGACGGCGCCCTCATTCTCGCCTGCCTGCTCGACCTGGCCCACCAGGAAGACGGCGCTTGATTCTGGTGGCAGTTCGCCGCCGGCGCAGGCAACGCCACCTCCGCCTACTGCCTGCACCTGCTCCATCTACGCCGGGGCGAAGCCCGGGACGCAGAGCTGTGGGCCGAGCAGGCCACGCTCCTCGACCGGGAACCCGGGCACTATCGCCCCCAGGCCATGCAGTTGTTGGAGCTGCACATGGACTTCCAAACCTGCAGCAGCTGCCCGCAGCATCCCCGCCCGGAACCGCTACGAGATGCCGTTGGGCACCTGAACTCCGTCTGCGACGACGACTACGGCCTCGTTCCCCAGCCAGACCCATCGCTGGCCGCCCGGCTTGAACGGTTGGCAGCAGCCTGCTGACACTCTGCCCACGCCGCCGACCAGGCAGCACAACCGCACGGCTGTGCTGCCTGATCGGCGGCGAGTACGTCATGGTCTGCATGCCGAACGCCAGGGCAACTCGAACTTCAAGACCGCAAAAGGGTTCGGCAGGATGATGCCGCACTGCCGCACCCGGAGATCCGGCGCGGGTTGATGGACATGGCACTGCCGCCGTCCGCACGAGCAGTAGAGCAGAGTTCGCGCCAGGGCCGTCGGCCCCCTGGTGCGGCATCCAGCAGGCGGGCTATGCCGCCAGGTGGAGAAGCTCCGATACGCCCGGCGTGTGCTGGTGGGGCTGGCGCCGTCAGGCCCTCGAGCGTCAGCAGCAGCGGGTCCGGCTTGAGGCCATCGCTGGCGGCTTCCAGACGCGAGGCGTCCTGCCTGCGCTGCTCCGCCACCTGTTCACAGGCGTCGTCGTAGCAGTCCTCGGGGGTGACGGTGCCCGGTTCGGGCAGCGGGTGGCGCAGAGCGGCCGGCCCCAGGAGGGGGCAGGCGAACGCGTCCGACGCCCGCTACGTACGGCCCGCTCCGGCATTCCTGGCGCGCGTCCGGCCCCGCTGGCCGTGGGGGACCGGGCAACCGCTGTGGCCTGGCCCCCACGCAGACCGGCGGCCGGCCCCGGTTCACCGGGGTCGGCCGCCGGTGCGGGGCCTGCCTGGCCCAGTGGCCGAGGTGGGGTGTCAGGTGAACGGCAGAGGGTCCGGCAGGAGCCAGGTGGCCGCTGCCGCTCCACTCACAAAGGCTGTCGCCCAGCCCGCCCACGTCCGCCCGGACAGGGTCCGGGTCGCATGTGCGGCCTCGGAGGTGACGACCACGCCGCAGACCAGCGTCAGGAACAGGTCGTCCCAGGCCGTATCCGGCCGGCCGATGGCGAGCCAGCCTGCCGCGCATCCCGCGAGGCCCACGGCCATGTAGGGCCACGGCGTGTACTTCGCCGACTCCGGCGAGGCGCGTACGCGGTGCGTCAGGATCAGGACGATGTCCGCGAGGACCGCCGCTATCGCAATCACTGGTCCTCCATGATCAGAACTTGCAGGCCTTCTTCAGGGCCGGGATGCCCAGCAGCGCCGCGACCGCCTTGCGGTGCGCCGAGGTCAGCTTGCGGCGCTTGGCATAGGTCTGGATGAGTTTCGCGGTTTTCTTGACCCCGATCTTCTTCACCAGCTTCACGGCGGTCAGGACGCGCTTGGAGCTGCCCGCGGGCGTGAAGGTGAAGATAAAGCCGGACACCGCCAGCGCGCACTTGGCGATCTTCTTCGTGGTGGACCACCAGGAGGGGTCGATCACGATGGGGAACGAGCTGTTCATGTCGAAGTCGACGTGCTGGACGAGCTTGTTGCCCACGACTTTGTAGCTGGTCGGCACGTCATTGCCGGCGGCGTCCTTGGCCCAGGGGGCGTCGAAGAAGCCGGCGGTGTTCGATGCGGGGGCTTTCCCGGCGTTCTCGTCACCCGCTGCGTAGAGCGAGACCGAGCCGTCGTCGTGCGTGACGGCCTTCATCCCCGTGGGCATGGTGAAGCCGGTCTCGTAGTCGTGCGGCGCGCTGCCGTTCTTCAGGATGTTCAGCGTGCGCGATCCGCCGTCGACGGTGGGCTGTACGACGGTCTCGACCGGGCCGGTCGACGTGTAGACGACGTTGCCGCCGACCTGGGTGCCCTTGGTGCCGGCCGCGGGGATGGTCAGCTTGTTGGGCATGAGGTCATTGCGGATGGCGATGGCGTTGTTCCTGCCGTCCCAGGGGACGGAGACCACGTTGTCCTCGGTGACCGCGATGGACGCGTAGGTGGAGTCCGACGAGGTCGCGGCGGTGACGTCGGCGGCGTCGGAGTACGTGTTCGCCAGACCGAGGGCGTTCTCCGCTGCTGTCGGCTTCCACGCGGTGTCGACAGTGAAGCGGACCGGGGCGGACCAGCCGTTGGCGTAGTGCGTGCCGTCGTAGGCGGTGGTCCGGAAGCTGTACGTGTGGCCCGACAAGAGCTTGCCCGCGGGGACCTTCACCTGCGAGGTGCTGTTGGCCGGCGCCGGGACGGCGTTGACGGTGGTGACCACCTTGCCGGTCGCGGTGTCGGTGATCTCGTAGGTGCCGGTGACCTCGTCCTCGCCGTTGGTGTCCACGGTGGAGAACCGGAGGACCGGCGTGGTGGTGTTCACCCGGAAGATGCCGCCGGAGGAGATGAAGGGTGCGCCGGCCTGGAGGTTGACCCCGTTGTAGGGGCGGTAGTTGTAGGTCACTTCCAGGGTGGGGATCTGGTCCTCGTTGACGGCGTTGGCGGAGTAGAATCGCTTCCAGCCGTACGTGTCGGATTCGTCGGCGGCCTTCAGCGCCAGGGATCCGGTCTCCGCCTGGGCGGAGGACCAAGTCTGCGCGAGCTTGGTGATGTCGGCCGTGACCCAGCCCGCGTTGTTGCAGGTCGCGGACTTGGTCTCGGTGGAGGTTGCGAACTTCTCCGTCATCGCCGGTTGCTTGGTCCACCGGGTGTTGGTGTCGGCGGCCCCCGCCGCCCACACCTCCCAGCCGCGCTTCGCGCAGGACCAGGAGTGGTAGTTCCACAGTTTCAGTGACGCCTTGGACACCAGTGCGTCGGCGAAGTTCGCAGTGCGGAAGGTCAGGAAGGACCGCGCGACGCGCTTGGTGGTGCCCTCGAGGTTGCCGGGCCAGCCCACCTTCAGGTCGGTGCTCGCGGATTGGTCGGTGGTGTCGCCGCCCTGCACGAAGGTGTCGAAGAGGACGTCGAGGGCATCCGTCGCCGGGTCGATCGTGACGGGGTACTGCGTGCCGGGGGCGGTGAGCCAGTCGGCGTCCGGGTGCAGGGTGAGCTGTATGGTGGTGCCGGACTGGGTGACGTCCATGGCGACCCGCTTGCGGTTGACGTGCTCCCCGGAGCGCGGATCGACCTGACTGTCCCACATCGTGGGGGCCGGCATCGTCGCGACGGTCTCGCCGGAGTCGTCCACGAAGTCGACGCCGCCGTCAGTGCCGGACTTGGCGGTCATACCCTCGGGCAGCACGATCGGCAGCACCAGGGGCGCGCCGCCGCGCGGGGCCCGCCGCAGTTGGAGGAATTGCTCGAAACCGGTACGGGTGGCCTCGACGACCAGGTCACCGCCGGGAACGGCGTTCTCGTAGGTGGCGGTGTTGCCGGACAGCCGTGGGGCGGGCAGGCCGCCCTTCCACTGGACGGCGATCCTGTGGTCGCCGCTGCCCAGGGTGACCAGGTCGCGGGCCTGCGTCCGCGGTGCCGCCGCGGCGCTGCGCAGCGAGGGCGCCAGGGCGCCGCCCTTTCCGGCGAGGGAAAGCCCCCGCGGATGGGCCTTGGCGACGATGTCACCGTCGGCCTCGCGTCGAAGGTCCACGTCGACGTCCGTCCAGCGTCCGTCCTTGAGCATCCGGACGGGCGCTACGGACGTCTCTCGGGTAAGGGTGCCGTCGGAGTTGGCGAATACGGTGTCAGTCTCCGTGCGCATCTGCAGGACCTCGACCCGGTGGTCCTGCATCCGTGCGGCGGTCTGTGCCGCTTCGACGCTCTCGGCCTCCTTGATCGGGTGGGTTCTGAGCTGGTCGACCGCCTCCAGCAGCCCAGAGACGGCACGCTCCGCCTCCGCGTCCGCAGGGCTGGTTCCGCCGGCTGCGACGGCGACGTTCGGCGTGGCCAGGAGCACGGCTGTGGCGGTCAGCATGGCTATGCCTGCGGCATGCCAGGTGGTTCTCATGTGTGTACTTTCCATGGTCGCAGCACGCGACCCGCCGATGTCGTTCCCCCCGGCGGATCGAGCTGCAAATGATCTTTCAGCGGTGTAATAGAAACACATGTCCTACAAAAATGCCCACTTCAGGCGTTGAGTAGGACAGATGTAGCGCTCTGAGCGACACTGGGCCGCCCGGCAACAGACCGTGGCAAACGACGACTTGCAGCGATGCGGGACGGTGACTCCTCGGTGCCGCAGTGCTCCCCGGAGTCAGGCAGGGGCTGTGAAGCTGCGGCAACACCCGCTGGTGGCCATGACGATCAGGACGCCGCAGCCCACCGCCGGCGGCCGCATTGCCCACGATCGCGCCGCACCCACCTGTTGTGCGGGAGCGGAAGCCGCAGCGGGGAGCCGCTCCATGAGGCGAGGGGAATGTGCACGCGGTCGTCGACGAGGCGCCGGAATCCGGCGTCGTAGTCGTGACCGGTGTCGACGGGCACGGTCTCGTCGAGCACGGTCGCGAAGAGCAGGTCGTACTTGGGCAGCTGCGTGGAGGCAAGGGTCAGAAGGCGTTCGCGTTCGAGAGCCGGGGCGGCGTCTCGGCCCGGAACGCCATCGCGGCCTCGAAGTAGACGACGGCGTCATGGGCGGCGCGGTCGATGAGGACGACGTCGGCGCCCTGGGCGGCGGCGTTGGTCTCGTCGAGGATGCCCTGCGCGATGATCCACTCGGTGGACTGGACGGTGTGGTTCCAGCCTCGCATCGCTTCCGGCTGGCTGGCACGCCGGTGGTGTTCTTCGGTCAGGACGCGGCGCTCGGTGAACCGCGAGGGTGGCCAGTGTCGCCAGTGCACTACGGGCGGGGCCTTGTCGAAGGTGCGGGCGCCCTCCAGGCGAAGTTGGTTCAGGGGTCCCGGCGAACAGGCACCCCGGCAGATCGAGGTCGGAGAGGACCAGACGCGCCGCCTCCGTCCCACGCAGCGATGCCATTCGCACCCCGGGGTCCGGCTTCCCTTCGCGTAGTTCCTGTCAGGCCTCGGTGAGCGTGGTTTTCTGGGATGCTCGTGTGGCGTTGAGCGCCTGGATGATGCGGATCAGGTCGGCGGGGGCGGCGGCGAGGCGGACCGGTTCGCCCGCGTCGTCGAGTTCGGCGACGTGCCAGCTGCGGGGAACGGCTTCGCCGTCGCCGCCGCGCAGTCGCCGTACGCCCTGGAGCGTGAGCCGCTGCACCGGGATCGGTCGCGCCGCGAACCGTCCCGGGCCGGGGTGCGGAACGACCGCCGGCGGGTTGTCGCCGAGCACGATATGGGTGCCGAAGTAGTTCGGGTTGTAGTCGGTGCTCTCCATAAAGCGGGCAGCGAGGAACACGTCTGCGGCAGCGGGCTCCCGGGGCGCGGCCCCGGATGCCGCTTGGAGGGGTGTTCGGATCCGGGTCGCGCGCCAGGCCAGGGCGAACAGGCCCGACGTGGCGAGCGTCCCCGCGGCCGCCCAGACGAGGAACCTGATGGAGGTCGGCGGCCCCAGGGGGTGGTGGTAGCAGAGCGGCAGCAGCCACAGGGCTGTGGCGCCCAGGGCGCCGAGGAATGGCAGCACCGACGGCAGCACCTCGTCGTCGGCAAGCCGCCGCCCGCGCCGGTGCACCAGCAGCCGGGCGGCCGGCCAGCCGGCGGCGAGGGCGAGCGTAGCCGCGATGACGGCCACCGATCCGGCGCTGGTGAAGTGCTCGCGCCAGACGTGGTGGTTCCCCGCGACCACTCTCACCTGACCGCGCCACCAGGTGAGTTCGACGCGGTCACCGGCGCGAAATCCCTCGGCTCCCTCCCGGGAGACCGTGATCCGGTCCAGGGGCCGGCCGCTTGCGAAGTACAGCCGGCTGGGCTGCTTCGCCTCGCCCACCTCGGTCCGCGCGATCACGGCGTCCTCGGTGGTCAGGCACTCGCGACTCTCGGCGGACGCCATCCCAGCGGCACACGGGACGGCCGACGTCCATGCCTCCTTCGTCGCCCCGGTGACGGGCACGAACCACGCAGCCAGCCCCGCGCCCGCGAGCAACAGCACGCACAGGACCAACGGCACAGCGACCCCGCGCCCGCTGGTGCGCTTGGAAATGACAGCGAGATGGTCAGACTCGGGCCTCCCGTGACGACGGTGAAGCGTTCGCAACGCGTCCAGCGTCGCGTCGAAGTCCGCCCGGTCCCCCCGGGATACGGACAGCGGCAGGGGCAGCCGTCGGGTGCGGCCGTTGCGCCCCACCATGCCGACGCGGAAGTACTCCTCCCCGTGCCGCCCGTACTGGATGTGGACGCGCAGATCGGCGATGTCGCGCCACGGCACGCTTCTGCGGCGGCGCAGCCGCGAGCCGGTGTGCACGCCGTAAGCGTCCGCTCTCACCTCGAGGGTGACAGCGTGGAGGAACGCGACACCCACCACAGCGGCCAGCAGTCCGCCGCCCACCCACCAGTCCACGAACTCGCCCGAGTACACCAGGCGTCCCGCAGCCAGGACAGCGCCGGCCGCGCCCAGCCCGACGAACACCCACAAGGGCCGGGTACGCGGGGGGCGGCAGATCACTTCGTCGCCAGCAGTCATGTGTGCAGCGTGCCACCGATGCCACCACAGACGCTTGTACGGCCCCCGGCAGTGTTCCGGTCCTTGAGGCTGCCGGGGGTGGGTCAAGGGCGGGTGGTGAGAGAACGGCCCAAAGCCCCGGGAGGTGACGCGGGCCCTACCAAGTGCGGCCTACTGGTCACGTGCCGCGATGCCCGACTCATAACAGGCCTGCGGAGCTGGTCCGAACCGCCTGGGCGTATCGCACAGCGGCTCGCGAATAGCGATCGCTACAAAGCGCTCCCTGGGAACAAACCCAGCCGTCCACTCGAGTAGCCCGGTGAGCCCACGTGCGCCGGGGGAGGTACAAAGCCGAGTTAGTTGACTGTCCACAGTCATCGATCATGTGGTGGAGGGACAACCCCCAGCTCTCCGAGGGGGTCGGCTACGTCTACGACTCGCACCGCGACCCGTGGAAGCGGCTGCCGGACGTGCCGCAGGGCCTGGTGTGCGGCACGTCCGGCGATGAGGATGCGCGGGCACACTGTTCGTCTCCCCGACGGTGCGCTGATCGAGGTCAATGACGCGTGCCCTGCCCGGCACTGACCGCACGGTGGGGCTCGCGCTCACCCGTGCGAAGCGTCGGGGGTGCGAGCGAGGGCAACTACTTGTGGTGAGCGGTGGCGTAGCGGGCGAGCATCGTCTCCACAGCCTCGTCGACGGCACGGTCGGTCTCGTCGGCGGCCGGGTCCCAGTCGGTGAGCAGCATGCGGGGCCACAGGACGAAGTTGGCGATCATGCCGAGGAACTGGTTGGCGGCGCTTTCTGGGTCGGGCACTCGCGCGGTGCCGGCCTCGTGCTCGGATTGCAGGTAGAGCCGTACGGAGTCGAAGTAGGGCAGCTTGCCCAGCTGAAACTGCATTCTGCCCAGTTCGGGCAGGCGCGGCAGTTCGGCGATGACGATCCTGAACAGGGCCGTCATCCGTGGCTGGCCGACCAGCTCTGCGTAGCCGCGGCCGATGGCTGCCAGGCCCGCACGTAGGTCGCCGGCCGGGGGCGGGGTCGGGGCGTGACCGGACCCTTGCTTCCACGATTCGCTCACGATGGCCTCGAACAGGGCCGCCTTCGTGGGGAACTGCTTGAACAGCGTGGATTTCGACACCCCGGCCGCCTCGGCGATGCGGGCCAGTGAGGTGCCTGCGTAGCCGTGGTCGAGGAAGAGGGCGGTGGCGGAGGAGGTGATCGCCTCCCGCTTCTGCTGGGCGAGCCGTCGGTGGTGGTCGGAGAGTCCTTCTGTCATGGAGTCAGTATGCCCGCCGCTGCGAGGCGAGTCACTTGACTCGCCTCCGAGGGCGGACCTACGGTGGAAAGAGGCGAGTCAAGTGACTCGCCTCCTGCGTCGGGCGGCGAGCCCTGCAGCGTTCTCGCGTTCCCATCCGAGGAGCAGTTCCATGAACAGCAAGAAGATCGCGCTGGTGACCGGTGCCAACCGGGGGCTGGGCCGCAGCACGGCGCTGGCCCTGGCACAGCGGGGCATCAAGGTCATCGTCACCTACCGGGGTGATGAGGCCGAGGCGCAGGAGACGGTCGAGGCGGTGCGGGCAGCCGGGTCCGATGCCCTCGCGCTGCGTCTGGACATCGCCGATGTCGCCTCGCTCCTGCCCTTCGCGGCCGAGCTCAGCGAGCACCTGCAGCCCTGGGACGCCACGCGGCTGGACATCCTGGTCAACAACGCTGGTGTGGGGATCTTCAGCCCCCTGGAGCAGGTCGGTGTCGCGGACTTCGACGCGATGATGGACACCAACGTCCGTGGGACGTTCTTCCTCATCCAGGCACTGCTGCCGCTGATGGCCGACCCCGCCAGCGTCATCAACGTCTCCAGCTCCCTGACCCGCCACACCAGCCCGGCCACCGCCGTCTACTCGGCATCAAAGGCAGCTGTCGAAGCGCTCAGCCGCACCCTGGCCCTGGAACTGGGCCCGCGCGGCATCCGGGTCAACTCCATCGCGCCGGGGCCGACCGCCACCGACTTCAACGGTGGTGCCATGCGCGATGACGGCGACATGCGAGCGGGGCTGGCGGCGCAGACCGCTCTGGGCCGCGTCGGCGAGCCCTCCGAGATCGGCGACGCCATCGCCACGCTCGCCTCCGACGGACTGCGCTGGGCCACTGCCCAGCGCATCGAGGTTTCCGGCGGCGCCCTGCTCTAGCTTGACTCTGTCGGGGATCTTGCAGATGCCGGTCAGGTTCCCAGGGTTCGCCAGGACTTCGGCCGGGGTATCTCGCGCTGATCAAGGTAGTTCTGGAAGGCAGTCGGTCGGCGGGCCGTGGAGG
This sequence comes from Streptomyces sp. BB1-1-1, assembly GCF_031597775.1. Classification (NCBI taxonomy): domain Bacteria; kingdom Bacillati; phylum Actinomycetota; class Actinomycetes; order Kitasatosporales; family Streptomycetaceae; genus Streptomyces; species Streptomyces sp. BB1-1-1. The sequence goes on from NZ_CP134203.1 coordinate 8,570,956, forward strand.
CTTCCTCGGTTGGTGACAGTCCGCTGAGACGCTCGATGTTGACGGCGATGGCCGTCAGGACGTGCTGGATGTGGGCCTTTCTCTGTCCTCGGCAGCGGCAGCACCGCAGGCCGTGTCCGTGGGCGAACTCGTTGACTGTGTCCTCCACTCCGGAGCGGACCGCGTAGCGGGTTACGCGCCTGCGCACTGTCCGCCTCGTCCGCGCTGCTGCGCAGCCACGCGTCGATGAACATCTGTGCATAGCCCGCGGGGTCGGCCGCGACCGCCGTCGTGCGCACTGGGGCCGGCCTGTCGGGGGGATGCCTCTATGTCCTTGGTCAAGCGGTGGGCAGCGTTGGCCCGGGGTTCGATCATCTGAGTGGGGCATGAGACTGTCTGGTCGTGGCGGAGATGATGAGTGGGTTGGAGTCGGCCTTGGCTGAGGCGTCGTCTCCTTCGTGGTCGCAGCGTGTTCGTGCCGGGCGTGACCTTGCTTCCTTCGCTGATTTTCATGAGGCTGCGGACGCGTTGGTGGGGCTGTTGCTGGACGCCAAGGACACGACGGTGACCCGGCAGACGGCAGAGGCGCTGGCCCGGGTGGGGACGGTGGCCGCCGTGAGGCTCATTGCTCTCGCGGTTGCCGAGGCTGACGACCATCAGGCTGACTGGCTGCAGACCGGGCTGCATGACGCGCTCGTGGGGCCGGACGGTGTGCTGGACATCGCAGCGATCTGCGGGCAGCTCGCTCGGGACCAGGACGAAGCTGTCCGGCAGGGTGCCGCGGAGGTCTCGGCGTGGATGGACGGCACGAGGTGCTGATGTGAGTCGATTGGCCTGTGGGCTGGTTCATGGAGCCATCGCGTGGGGTGCGCGGGGGTTCGTAGAATGTGCCGTCGCGGAGCATCGCGAAGAGCACGTCGGCTCGGCGTCGGGCGAGGCAGAGCAGGGCCTGGGTGTGGTGCTTGCCCTCCTTGATCTTCTTGTGTAGTAGGCGCGGGAGGCGGGATCGGACAGAGCGGCGAACGCAGAGAGGAAGAAAGCGCGCTTGAGCTGCTTGTTTCCTCTGCGAGAGGGCTGTTCGCCGCGGATCGAAGAGCCCGAACTGCGGGTCGTCGGGGCGAGGCCCGCATAGGCGGCGAGGTGGGCAGCGGAGGGGAACTTGGTGCCGTCCCCGATGTCGATGAGGAGACGGGCCGCGGTCCTGACGCCGACGCCGGGCATCGACGTCAGGACGGCGGAAAGAGGGTGTGCCTCCAGCAGCTCGTCGATTCGTTTCTCCAGCAGGCGCCGCTGGTCAAGCACGGCGGTCAGGGACCGGGCCAGGCTGGGGACGATCAGCGCCGCCGCCTCCGTGCCCGGGACTACGACGGTCTGTTCGTCGAGCGCGGTGGAGACGTCCTCGGTCAGACGGGCCGCCATCCGCGGGGCTTTGGGCTGCATCAAGGTGGTGACCTTGCGGCGTCCGGCCTGGCGTATCTGGGCCGGCGAGCCGAACCACTCCAGCAGGACCAGGACGGCGGGGTTCTGCATGCGCGGGCCGAGTACCCGTTCCAGGTGCGGGTGGACCTGCGTGAACAGGCCGCGAAGCCGGTTGGAGAGCCGTTGCGGGGCCACCAAGAAGGTAATGGGGGGATGGGTAACCCGGCCCGCGGCGCGGGCCGCACGGGCGCCTCCCACCTGATGACGGTCAACGAAGCTGTGCTCGCCCTGCTGCGCCCGAAGCCGGACCTCGCCCAGCTCGCCAGCGAGCTGGCCGACGTCCGCGGCGCCGCGCAAGCCACCGTTGAAGCGCCCGCCGGGTTGAGTCATGCGGGCTCGACCGGCCGCTCTCAAGGACGGCGTAGATCCGATGCAGCTCTGCGGGTGAGCCCCAGCTGGGTGTGGCCGATGCCCACACCCAGCAAGGAACCAGGAGCGGTGATCGGCCGACCCAATGGTCGGCCGGAACACCCTGAAACTATCTAGGGTCCTCTGGACCCACACCTCTGCGAGCATGCGCATGACCACGGTACAGACGCAGGCACAGGAGGAGATATGGGCTTTCACGGGAAGCGTTCGCGGGTAGTTGCGGCGGTCATGAGCGCCGCCGTCGTGACCGTGCTGGGACTGTCGGCATCGCCTGCCTCAGCGAAGATATCCGACGGGTGGGTGCGTGGATACGACAGATTCTCCGACGACTGGGACGACGAAGGGAATCTCGGGAGGTTGGAGCCCTACTCCAACTCCAACGCCACGTGTCTGTGGCAGCGCATCCTGTGGGCGGAGGGCGCGTACGCCACCAACTACGACGGCGAGATCTTCGAAAAGAGCGACATCGACGGGTACTTCGGGTGGCGCACCTACTACTCGACCATCCACCTGCAGAGGCAGCTGGGGGCCGACAGGGACGGCCTGGTCGGTGGGGAGACCATGGGCCTGGCCAACAAGCACATGTACCAGATCGGTGGTTCGGCCGCTCGCGGCAAGACGCTGTATCTGAGGTACCAGGGCAAAAAGCACAGCTTCGACCTGCGCCGAAACGCCGAAGGCAAGTACGTCTTTCCCGATGCCAACGACGACTCACGCCAGGCGGGTTACGAGTACCTCAGCTGCGGCTGACAGGCAAGCATGCCCCGGCTCGGTTTCCGGCGGAGACAGGTTGCGCAATCTGACGCCCATGGGTTTGAAGGCCGCGGCTCGTGAGCTGAGGCGGCCGGCGGGGTGCCTCTATGTCTTTCGTCAAGTGAGACGTGGGGTTCTGGGTTCGTAGAAGGTGCCGTCGCGGAGCATCGCGAACAGCACGTTGATGCGTTGTCGGGCCAGACGGAGCAGTGCCTGGGTGTGGGTCTTCCCGCGGGCCCGGCATCGGTCGTAGTAGGTGCGGGAGGCGGGATCGTGCAGCGCGGCGAACGCCGACAGGAACATCGCGCGTTTCAGTTGCCGGTTGCTGCCTCTGGGTGTGTGTTCGCCGTGGATCGAGGTCCCCGACGACTTGGTGGTCGGGGCAAGGCCGGCGTAGGAGGCCAGGTGGGCGGCGGTGGGGAAGCTGGTGCCGTCGCCGACGGTGACCAGCAGCGTGGCGGCGGTCCTGACCGCGACCCCGGGAATCGAGGTCAGGACCGCGGAAAGAGGGTGGGCCTCCAGCAGCTGTCCGATCTGCGCTTCCAGGGCTCGTCGCTGTTCGTGGACGGCTGCGAGCGAACGGGCCAGGGACGGGATGACGAGGTCGAGGATGCCGGTGCCCGGGACCACGACGGTCTGCTCGTCGAGCGCGTCGAAGACCTCGTCGATCAGCCGCTGGGCGATGCGCGGGGCCTTGGGCCGGATCACCTCAACCAGCTTGCGGCGTCCGGCTTTGCGCAGGGCGGCTGGGGAACCGTAGCGTTTCCAGCTGCCAGGTCACGGCGGGGTGGTCCAGGCGCGGGCCGAGGACGCGTTCCACGCTGGGGTGGAACTGGGTGAACAGGCCGCGTATCCGGTTCGAGGTGCGCGTCGCCTCGGCGGCGAGGTCCTGGTCGAAGCCCACCAGCACGGTCAGCTCGGCGGTGATCTCGTCGGTCAGGTCCAGCGAGCGCAGGGTGTGTGGCATGGTCCGTGCGGCGTCCGCGATCACCGCCGAGTCCTTCGCGTCGGTCTTCGCCTCGCCCGGGTAGAGATCGGCGATCCGCCGCATGGACAGACCGGGCAGGTAGGCGACCTTGCAGCCGGCGCCCCGGGCGACCGTCAGGGGCAGGGCTCCGATCGAGGCGGGCTGGTCCACGATGACCAGCACGGTGCCGAACTTGGCGGCCAGTTTATCGAAGACGGCCCGCAGCTTCGGCTCGCTGTTGGGCAGCTGCTTGTCGAAGACCTTCTTCCCAGCTGGAGTCAGTCCGTGCCCGTGATGGGCGCTCTTGCCGGCGTCCAGGCCGAGGAAGACACCCACGTTGTCGATGTCGTCCAACCCATCCTCCTGAACGGGAATCATGCGGTGCTGGCCAGGGCGTTGGCGTCGTATGCGCGCATCCACGTTATGCAGACCTGCCGCCCGCAAACAGCCGGGCTTTGCGCCCGGCCAGGCGGTAGTCGGACCTCTCATCAGCGTCTCCAACGGCGCCTCCCAGGCCCGGTGACACCACCCCCCAGGTCATGCATTCGACAGGGGGGGGGACCAGTCATGCCGGGCCCGGAGGCCAGCGGCCCTCTTGCAGGACCGTGAAAAACATAACGGGGGGCGCGAGCCGGGGCTTGCCTCGCGCCGGCACCGGCGCGAAGGCGGGAACGGCGGTGGTCACGGGGGCGAGGATGTGGCGGTCATGGTGGCGCGTACGGTTTTGCCGCCGCACTGGGGGGTGAGGAACTAGCTGAGGTGGGCGCCGTGTTGCCTGACGTGCCACAGGCTGCGCCCTGAGCGGCCGTTGACGGCGTCGGTGAAGTGTTCGAAGGCGGTGTGTGTCGGCGACGTCGATGATCAGTTCGTGGGCTTCGGTGACCCGGAGCCAGGCGCGGATCTCGCGGAGGCGGCCTGTCGCTTCGAGGGTGTGGCCGTGCTGGACGGCGTTGTCGACGAGGTGGCCCAGGACGTCGGTCGCAGCGTGGACGTTGCCGGGCCAGTGGAGCACGGTGAGCAGAGTGCGGACCATGATGCGTGCCATGGTCATTGCGCCGGTGTCTGCGGGCAGCTTCAGGGTGGCTGTGCGAACGACCGGGGCGGTCGCCTCTGGGGCCTTCACGTGTGGAACTCCTTCACACTTAAACGAGGGGAGGGCTTAGGGGTGACGCTGGGGAAGCGCGTCCTTGTGGCGGTGGTTGGGGTGGGGCGGGTCCGTGCAGAGGTGGAGTCGGGGGAACTCCGCGGACCCGCCCCTGTTCACCGGCCGCCTGTCCTTCGCGTGGCCGACCGGTGAGTCTTCGAGGCCCTGCGCTGCGACGCTCCTGGCCACTGGGGGCAGCAACGCCTGGATCCTGGGTCGGGACAGTGACGGTGCCGGCCTGGCCGGCTGGACTTCAGCGGTGAGCCGCCGGGGCACGGGCCGAACCTGGTGCGGCGTGGTCGGCGAGTTCCTGCAGGAGTGCGTTCATGTCGAGGACGCGGAAGGAGCTGAGACGTCGGATGAGCTGGGAGGCGAGTAGGGTGGTCAGGTTGGGGTGGGCGAAGGGCAGGGCGTGGTCGGGTTGGGCGACGACTTGGACCTGCGCTTGTGCGTTCAGGCCGTAGAGGGTGCCGTGCACGCCGTACAGGGGCGCGCTCCGGGCCAGGAACACCATGGGGTTTTTCTCCAGGTGGGGGCAGAGCGCGGCCGCGGTACGCACGTGCCTGGTGCACACCGGCGGCTGGTTGGTGAGGATCTCAGCCCTGGCGGGGTCTTCGTCCCGGGGGCCGGTGAGGAAGATGAAGCCGAGCGGAGTACGGGCGGGCCGTGCGCAGACCTGGCAGTGCAGTGTCTGCATGCAGAGCATCTGCCGGTAGGGGTGCATCAGCTTCCACAGCGGGGTGCCGGTGGGCATCTGCCGCTCGTCGATGGGGTTGAAGCCGCACCGCGCCCACAGGATGCCGCGCAGGGGCCGGTCTCTGGGGTCTTCGTCGCCGTAGTACAGCCGGGGCCCGGCTGCATGCTGGTGGATGAGGAGGTTGTCCGGCGCCGCTTCCTCGCCCTCGCGCTGGGTGATGAAGGGGACCAGGCCCTGATCGGACACGGCATACACGGTGCGGTTCTTCTCTCTCGTCGTGCCAGATGGGAGCTGGGGAGTCCTCATGCCGTCTCCCTGAGACATCCGAGGACTGTCAGGCGCTCCAGGAGTTCGTTGACGGCCCAGGCCAGTCGGCGCAGTTGGCCCACAGTCGGCGCGTGCGCGACGGGCGCCTGCTGAGCGCACACTGCTCGGGCCTGGCGGACCAGGCGCTTCGCCTCATGATCCGCTTGGTCGGCCTCGGTGGCGACGGCGATGTCCGCGAGCCGGGCCAGGTGCCCACGCAGGCGCACCGCAAGGTCAGCGAGCAGGTCCCGGGGTGGGAGGACGTCGTCCAGTACTGCGCCGACGTCGTCGAGGACCGCCTCGCCGTCGTAGGGGGTCCACTGCCGCAGCTTCGTCAAGACGTCGGCCAGTTCTGACGGGGCCAGCGGTGCAGACCACGAGGGGGCGGTTAAGACGGTCATGGCTTTCCCTGCGGGGGAATCGGCAGGCAGCACCACGTCTCCGCGCCGGCGTCACTGGTCCTCCAGGTGCCGCCGTTCTCCTTGGCCACGGCGTCGACGAGCAGCAGCCCCCGACCGGACTCCGCGGTGAGCCCGGGGCGCTGGGGTGCGGCGGGAGTCGGCATGCCGTCTCGGACTCGCACCCGCAAAGCCCCGTCGGTCACGGTGATGATCAGGCTGATCTCTGTGGTGCCGCTGTGCTGCAGGGCGTTGGTCATCAGCTCCGAGACGATCAGCATGACGTCATCCGTCATGGCCTCAAGTCCGCAGTAGCGCAGCCGCGCTGCCGCGATCCGACGCATGGTCCCCACCCGTAAGGCGTCCTTACGGTGCGGCGGTAGGCTGCTGCGCTCGGCGGAGACCTCGAAGCGCTCATCCATCACGTCCCCGCCGCGGCGCGGGGCGAGCGGTGTATGGGTGGGCTCGCGGAGGCTGGGGTGCAAACGCAAGCCGGTAGCTGGCGGAGTGGTAACGCAATGAGCCCTCTTCACCTCGTCACCGCCCTACCGAATCGGTCAATCAGGCACGCCTGGCGCGGGGGGAGCGCGGAGCCAGGACAGGTGCCCATGAGACCCATCGCCATGCTGCCTGGCAACGTGTCGTGTCGGTGAGTTCGGCAACGGCCGAGGCGCATCCTGGCAGGACGCTCCCTGCGGGCGGTAACTTCCATGGTGTCGACGCTCCTTCGAAGCGTGGGCCATGCCCCGGGGCCGTTCGCCCGGCCGCCGGGGTCTATGGACATCCGTACACCGGTCACGCGGTGGCCCTCTGATTGCGGCACCCGCACGTGAAGATCTCCCACACGCGGTTGTTGCCACGCACCACGAGGTGTCCAGCCGCGCGAAGGGCCCGGTTGACGGCTCCGCAGTTGAAGCACGCCTCACCGTGTAGTCGGACGATGCTCACGCGCCCCTCGACGACTGCGGGCACGGGCCGGAGCTTGTGCGGCATCCCGGTTCCCATCTGCTGGTTCCTGCGCGTGGAACAGATGGTGGGGGCCGACGGGAGGCACAAGTACCCCAGCAAGGGGTAGCTGGCGGCTCAGTTCAGGTGGCTGCGCACCACTCAGCGAAGTTCGTGAGCGTCTCCGAGTCGGCACGCTTGAGGCGGCGCAGTCGGGCAGCGTCCTCACGGACCCACGGGTGCTCCCGGGTATGCTGCGGGGCGATGTGCCGGGCCACCTTCAGCGATTCGAAGGCATCGTCGGCGAGCCCGGTCCACAGTTGCGCCCGGGCCAGCTCGATGTAGAAGCCGCTGCGTCGCTCGGCCGGCAGTTCCTTGGGTGGCTTCCACTCGCTCGCGACGTCCAGAGCCCGTGCGATGTGCTCGTCTCCCAGGCTAACGGCGACGGACACCTCGTGTGCGCGCACGGAGTCCGGGCCGAAGGCGGTGCCCCAGTACACGCCTTCCGGAATCCGGTCCGCGAATGTGCGGGCCTCGTCCAGGTGTCGCGTCGCTGCCGAGTCGTCGTGCGCCCGGCCTGCAATGACCGCTGCCCGCATGTGGAGTGCGCCCCGGACGGCGATGGCTGGGGCTGCCGATGCGCAGGGGGCGGCGTCCAGAGCTTGTTCGAGGGCTCTGAGACCGGCCTCGTGAGCCTGAGCAGCGAAAAACGTCTCGGTCCGCACGTAGGCCACGGTGGCGGTCAACACCGGGTCACTGGCTTCGGGGGCAGCCCACCGCATCAGGTCGACCAGGCGGGCGGACAGGTCCCGGGCCCCGAACTTGTAGGCGACTGCGTCAGCGGATCGGTAGGCCCTGACGAGTAGACCTGCGATCTCCGAGCGGTCCTCGGCTGGAGCGGTGTGGAAGGCGCGGGCGAGTTCCGTCAACAGGTCGGGGAGCGCACGCACAATCCGCGTGTACTGGGCGGCCACTCGCCACCTGGCGCCCTCGGCGACCGCAGCCCGCAAATCATGCAGGGGACGAGTGGGGCCGTCGTCGGGAAGGTCGTAGGTGGCGATCGCGTCAGAGAGCGCAGGCAGCGCAGCATGCACGCGCGTCTGCGCAGCGCCGCGGTCGGTCCGTAGACGGGCAGGGTCTACCCCGAGGGCGTCAGCGACGGCCTCCAGGGTGGCGCCAGTGACGCCTCGCTCGCCCCGTTCGATCTTCCGAATGGTCCCGAGGGCGACACAGGCGGCGTCGGCGAGCTGCTGTTGCGTCATCTTCGGGCGGACCACACTGCGGTAGTAGGCAATCCGGCGGCCTACCCCGCTGTCCGTAGGTGCGGGCATATAGACTCCAGTTCGGCGCGTCCACTTCGAACGGTACTCGCGTCCACACGTCACGTGCACACGAACGGTCCCAAGCTTCGAGCAGTGGGGCCGCTTCGCACTGGTCAGCCGCGGACGATGTCGGCCAGCTCCGTGAGGCTGTTGATCCGCCAGTCCGCCGCGGCCGCCACTTCACGGGAGTCCGCCCACAGGTGGCCCCAGGGGCCTCGGCGGATGTGTGCGACGCCCAGGCCGGCAGCCTTTGCGGGGAAAACGTCGTTGGCTGGATGGTCGCCGACGTACAGGGTTTCGTCCGGCTCCGCCTGCGCCACCTCCAGCACTCGGTGGAAGAACTCTGGGTCCGGCTTGGCAACACCCCACTCGCCGGAGGTGACGACGAGGTCTGCCGGAAGGGCGAGGCTGCGCAGCAGGTCACCTGCGCGAGTCGTCTGGTTGCCCGCGACGATCACGCGTATGCCTAGGTCGCGCAAGGCGGCCAGTGCAGGCCGTACGTCGCTGTAGAGGTCGTCTTCGCCCAGGGTCTCGCCGCGGCCGGCGGCCTCGCGGGCGCGGTACTCGGCAGCAACGTCGATGCCCGGCCGCACGAGACGCAGGGCCTCGGCATTGTCCTGCCCTTGAGCGACGACGGCACCCACGAGCGCAGACAGGGTGTGGCGGGGGACCTCCAGCCAGTCGGCCCAGGACGCCCAGTACCGATCGTCTCGGGTGATCGTCTCGCCAACGTCGAAAGTAATGGTTTGAATCACGACTGGGAGCCTAGGCCCCGAATACTCCTGCCGATCGAACCGGCTGCCACGCGGCTCAGTTCCGCGTGTCGACGACTCTGGACACAGCACCCCGTGTCGGCGGATAGGCCCCCAGCTCCTTACCGGCGACGGCACCCAGGGCGGAACACCCCCGCATCGGTGGGGAGGGCACGAGGAGCATGCGGTCCAGGGACTCCGGACCCGGAGCACCCCCGCAACGGCGGGGAAGGCGGTCGGGCCGCCGTGGTGGTGGTCGGCTGGTGCGGGACACCCCCGCGAGCCGGCGGGGAGGACACTCACCTCCACTCCAGCAACGCCCTCGGCGAGGGAACACCCCCGCGGCGGCGGGGAGGACCTCGGCCATGGCACCCTCGCGCTCTTCCTGGGCGGAACACCCCAGCGTCGGCGGAGAGGACCGGACGGTGATGGATTCGACCTGGCCCATGACCGGAACACCCCCGCGTCGGCGGGGAGGACTCGACGGCGACCGTGTACCGGGCACCCGAGCGCGGAACACCCCCGCGTCGGTAGGGAGGACGACGGGTTTCCGTTGCCGCCGCACTGGTACCGCGGAGCACCCCCGCGTCGGCGGGGAGGACAAGAACGCCACCCTCGCCGGGCAGGCCGCCTGCGGAACACCCCCGCGTCGGCGCGGGGAGGACCACGACCGCAGCACCGTCGAGGGCTACCTCGCCGGAACATCCCCGCGTTGGCGGGGAGGACTACTACATGGGGCCGAATCACACCGGCGAGGACGGAACACCCCCGCGTAGGCGGGGAGGACCCGGGCACCGGCAAGATGGTACGTCTGGCCAACGGAACACCCCCGCGTAGGCGGGGAGGACGGTACGAGCCGGTCGCGCAGCTCCTTGAGTTGCGGAACACCCCCGCGTTGGCGGGGAGGACGGCGACTTCGTCCCGAAATTCGACGCCTAGGGCGGAACACCCCCGCGCCGGCGGGGAGGACCAGCCCGTGAAGGAGGCCCACCAGCGGGGGATGGGAACACCCCCGTGTCGGCGGGGAGGGCCCGGGGAGGACGACGGCGTTCAGGGCGCCGATCGGGAAGCCCCGTGTCGGCGGGGAGGGCCCCAGCAACTCCGACATGGCGTCCAGGGCGGGCGGAGCACCCCCGCGTCGGCGGGGAGGACGATCGCCCCGGCGATCGCGGCGGCTTTCAGGACGGAAGACCCCCGCGTCGGTGGGGAGGACCGGCCCTTGAGCGTGCCGAGGCTGTTGCCGAGCGGAACGCCCCCGTGTCAGCGGGGAGGACAACTCTCCGGTCGTCGTCACGCGTGCTCCACCCGGCCCCCCCGCGTCGGCGGGGAGGACCGCGGCGTCGTCTTCCACATCATGGCGGGCACCGGAGCACCCCCGCGTCGGCGGGGAGGACGCGGCGATGCTGCGCCCCAGTTCCTCGCACGCCGGAACACCCCTGCGTCGGCGGGGAGGACCCGGGCGCCATCTACTCCAACATCGACGGCCGCGGAAGACCCCCGCATCGGCGGGGAGGACGCGGGCAGGGAGCGTCCCTTGTCGGCGATGACCGGAACACCCCCGCGACGGCGGGCAGGGCCGCCGCGCCGCGCTCCGCACTGTTCCACGGACCGGAACACCCCCGCGTCGGCGGGGAGGACCCGGAGCCGCCGTCTCCGTAGAGGGCCTGCAGCGGAACACCTCCGCGTTGGCGGGGAGGACAGGACGCCGTCGTAGTCGTACACACCACCGGTCGGAACACCCTCCGCGTCGGCGGGGAGGACGAGACACCCAAGGCCCCGCCCACCAGCGGGGCCGGAACACCCCCGCGCCGGCGGGGAGGCCCACAGGGTGATGGCCTGCGCCATGCCCTGCACCGGAACACCCCCGTGTCGGTGGGGAGGACCTGGACTCCAGCGTCTCGAGCAATCCGGGGTCGGAACACCCCCGCATCGGCGGGAAGGAGGGAAGGACTGGTCGGCCACGGTCACCTCCTGCCGGGACACCCTGCGTCGGCGGGGAGGACCAGCGTCGGCCACGGTCACCATCCTGTCTGACCGGAGCACGTCGGTGAGGAGGGCTCGACCGCGGCGACCAGCCCGGACATGGCGCCCGGAACACCCTCGCGTCGGCGGGGAAGACAGCACCTCATGCTTCACGATCGCGCCCTGGCACGGAACTCCCCCGCGTCGGCCGGGAGGACGTCGACAAGGCCACCGGCCGCGTGGGGCACGCCGGAGCACCCTCGGGTCGACGGGGAGGACGCGAGGCCGGTGTCGTGCGGGACGACCTTGGGCGGAACACCCCCGGCGTCGGCGGGGAGGACGGCAACATCGGCGGCGGGCCCGCCCCGTTGGACGGAACACCCCCGCTTCGGCGGGGAGGACAGAACCGACGCACGCCGTCGGTGACCAGCCTGCGGAATACCCCCGCGTCGGCGGGGAGGACCCTGATCACGAACCAGCCGGACGCCGTCCGGGCCGGAGCCCCCCGCGTCGGCGGGGAGGACATCGCCGGTCCCGGCCTGGCCTCACCCGAGTAGTCCCTGGAGCTCGGAGCACCCTCGCGTCGGCGAGGAGGGCTCGGCCCAGCACATCATCGGGCAGCCACCGAGCGGAGCGCCCCGGCTCGGTGAAAGGACAGGCCGAGGCTTGGGAATCTGGACATGACGGAACGCGACGACCAGGGCGCCGCGCATCGGCACACCCCCGCGTCGACGGGGAGGACCGCCTACGGCGGGACCCCCCACTCAGCTCCGTCGGAACACCCCCGCGTCGGCGGGGAGGACTCCGAACCCGGCACCCCCCGGCGTACCGGATCGTCGGAACACTCCCGCATCGGCGGGGAGGACCGGAGAGCTGTGAAGCCCCGCTCGACGGCGGACGGAACACCCCCGCGTCTCGGCGGGGAGGGCTGCGGGGCCAGCCTCGCGTCGTGCTTGCGCTGCGGAACACTCCCGCGTCGGCGGGGAGGACCACCGGTCCTTTTGGAACTCCAGCTTCAAGAACGGAACACCCCCGCTTTCGCGGGGAGGACCCGCTCGACACCTTCTACCCGAAGACGAACGGCGGAGCACCCCCGCGTCGGCAGGGAGGACCTGTTCACGTGGAGCGTCACGGTGGCACGCGGCGGAACACCCCCGCCTCGGCGCAGAGGACAAGACCAGGAAAGGCCCCGCGGCGGCACAGCTGCGGAGCATCCCCGCGTCTGCGGGGAGGACCGACACGGCCACTGCATCGTGCGGGACCGGCGCGGAGCACCCCCGCGTCGGCGGGGAGGACGGCGACCTCACGTTCGAGAGGTGCTTTGTCGACGGAGCACCCCCGCGTCGGCGGGGAGGACTCGCCCCCGATCGTGAACGTCGGGCGGGCCTTCGGAACATCCCCGCGTCGGCGGGGAGGACTCGAAGGGGGCGACGTTCCCGCCCTGCGCCGTCGGAACACCCCCGCGTCGGCGGGGAGGACTGGCACCGGATCACTCTGGCGGCGGCATGGGACGGAACACCCCCGCGTCGGCGGGGAGGACGACGTGACCGCGCGCAAGCACCTGGCCGGGATCGGAACACCCCCGCGTCGGCGGGGAGGACGGTGGGGCTTTGGCTCCCACCGTCGGTGAGTACGGAACACCCCCGCGTCGGCGGGGAGGACCCGGGCATGGGCAGCTCGTGCGCGTGCCAGCCCGGAACACCCCCGCGTCGGCGGGGAGGACCGGAGTCCATTAGCGGGGGCCTCCCTCGAAGGCGGAACACCCCCGCGTCGGCGGGGAGAACCGGGCGGCGATGGCGTCGTGCAGCGATCCCGGCGGAACACTCCCGCGTCGGCGGGAAGAACGCCACCCCGAGGGTGACCACCTCTCCCCACTCCGGAACACCCCCGTGTCGGCGGGGAGGGCACGACGAGCGCTTCTTCACCTCGGTCGGTTGTCGGAACACCCCCGCGTCGGCGAGGAGGACTATGACACCGCCAAGGACACCCCCGTCGTCGTCGGAACGCCCCCGCGTCGGCGGGGAGGACAAGGGGGAAGGGCCCGGAGCGCCGACCGGGCCCGGAACAGTCCCGCGTCGGCGGGGAGGACGAACGGGGCGGAATCGCCGGGGTGTTGCGCGACGGAACACCCCCGCCTCCGCGGGGAGGACCGGGACTCGTCCACATCCGGGTCGAACGATGTCGGAATACCCCCGCGTCGGCGGGGAGGACTCCGCTTTGTGTGTGAGCCATACCTGGCCCGGCGGAACACCCCCGCGTCGGCGGGGAGGACCAGCCCAGGGACGACGCCGAGCGGGGCAGGCACGGAACACCCCCGCGTCGGCGGGGAGGACCCGGAGGAACTGGAAGCTGACTTGCTCCAGCACGGAACACCCCCGCGTCGGCGGGGAAGGCCCATCCTGCACGTAGATGGACTGGTCGGCCACCGGAGCACCCCCCCGTCTGCGGCGAGGACTCCGAGCCGGGCACCCCCGTGTACCGGATCGTCGGAACACCCCCGCGTCGGCGGGGAGGACACCATCCCGGCCGGGGGAGACGCGAAGAGTGTCGGAACATCCCCGCGTCGGCGGCGAGGACGTCTGGGGCACCGCCCGCAACCAGGTCGACGGCGGAACACCCCCGCGTCGGCGGGGAGGACCCGGCGCCGACCTGATCCAGGATGTCCGCCACCGGAACACCCCCGCGTCGGCGGGGAGGACCACGTCGCAGTGCACGTGTCGACGACGAGCGACGGAACACCCCCGCGTCGGCGGGGAGGACCCGGTCTCTCGCGCGCCGTACAGGACGGCGTTCGGAACACCCCCGCGTCGGCGGGGAGGACGCGGCGGCGATGCTGGTCGGGATCAGGGCGACCGGAGCACCCCCGCGTCGGCGGGGAGGACAAGACCTACGTGCTTTTCCCGAGCCGGGACTTCGGAGCCCCCCGTGTCGGCGGGGGGCTGGACGAGCGTCGGCCAGGAGCACCATCCTGTCTGATCGGAGCACCCCCGGTGTCGACCGGGACAACTTGGCGTTCCTGTACATCGTGCTCCCCACCGTCGGAGCACCCCCGCGCGGCAGGGATAACGCGGTGCACTCCGAAACGGCCTGGGTCGTGTGCGGAGCACCCCCGCGTCGACGGGGAGGACGCCCGCGAAGCCGCCGGTCTGTGCCTCACCGCCGGAACAACCGCGTCGGCGGGGAGGACTTCGGGGCGCGCGACTTGTGGTGGGCGATCGTCGGAACACCCCCGCGTCGGCGGGGAGGGCATAGACGCCGTCACGTGGCTGCAAAGCGACGGCCCCCGCATCGGTAGAGAGGACCCCCCGCGCGGTGGTGAGCTGCTGCTGTGCCCAGGGCATACCCCTGCTTCGGCGGGGAGGACGTCGTCTCCACGACGTTCAGACGCCACACGCGTGGAACACCCCCGCGTCGGCGGGGAGGGCCCCTCGTGGGGCAGCGACCGGCCCGGCTACGCCGGAACACCCCCGCCTCGGCAGGGAGGACCCGAAGTACTCGACGAGTAGCCGGCCGGGCCGCGGAACACCCCCGCGTTGGCGGGGAGGACCCCACCACGTCATCCCGCCAGGGCTTGACGTACGGAACACCCCCGCGTCGGCGGGGAGGACCGCTGCACCCGCTTGGCGATCTCCGCCATGTACGGAACACCCTCGCGTCGGCGGGGAGGACAGCGGCGCTTTCTCCTTCGGATCGGACAGCCACGGAACACTCCCGCGTCGGCGGGGAGGACGACTGCCCGCGAAGCGCAGCGATCCGCGCCAGCGGACCCCCGCATCGGCGGGGAGGACTGCACGAACTCGACCTTCCCGGCGACCTGCACGGGAACACCCCCGCGTCGGCCTCTCCGACGTCGACGGGGAGGACGCCAGCCGCAGGTTCCACGCGATCGACAGCGTCGGGACACCCCCGCGTCGGCAGGGAAGACTTTGCACCTGCGCCGCGCACCGGCCTGGACTCGGGAACACCACCGGCGTCGGCGGGAGCACCTGTACCCGCAGGCCCGGATTCTGAACGAGGGCGGAGCACACCCCCGCGTCGGCGGGGAGGACAAGGCTGGCCTGACGGCCGACACCGCCGTCGACGGAACACCCCCGCGCACTCCGGCACCCACCAGCTCACCACCGTCTACAACGGAACACCCCCGCGTCGGCGGGGAGGACATCGGCCCGAGCGCGGACAGGGCTCCACTGGCCGGAACACCCCCGCGTCGACGGGGGAGGCCCCTTCGAGCGCGTCCCGCTTCTCGACAATCGGCGGAACACCCCCGCGTCGGCGGGGAGGACGTGCACGCACAGGTCGCCCGGCCGTTCCCCAGCGGAACACCCCCGCGTCGGCAGGGAAGACTTTGCACCTGTGCCGCGCACCGGCTTGGACCCGGGAACACCCCCGCGTCGGCGGGAGGACCAGCACTACACCAACATCAAGGCCCTGGGGGGCGGAACACCCCCGCGTCGGCGGGGAGGACCTCCACGGCGACACGGTGCTCGGCACCGTGTGCGGAACACCCCCGCGTCGGCGGGGAGGACGCGGCGCATCAGACCGAGGCTGATGAGGAACGCGGAACACCCCCGCGTCGGCGGGGAGGACAAAAGCGCCGGCACTGGATGATGCTCACGCAGCGGAACACCCCGCGTCGGCGTGGAGGACGACAGCCGGCCCCACATCACGGCCTGCGGCGTCGGAACACCCCCGCGTTGGCGGGGAAGATCAGCGTCGGCCACGAGCACCATCCTGTCTGACCGGAGCATCCGGGTGTCGGCCGGCAACTTGGCGTTCCTGTACATCGTGCTCCCCACCGTCGGAGCACCCCCGCGTAGCAGGGAGGACGCGGTGCGCTCCGGAACAGCCTGGGTCGTGTGCGGAGCACCCCCGCGTCGGCGGGGAGGAACGGTACAACGACCTCGTCCACGTCGGCGGAACCGGAACACCCCCGCGTCGGCGGGGAGGACCTCAAGGCGGGCTTCGTGACGGTGAACCTGAACGGAGCACCCCCGCGTCGGCGGGGAGGACAAGTCCTGTACGGCCTCGACCGCCCGCGACGACGGAACACCCCAGCGTCGGTGGGGAGGACGACACCGTGGAATGGTCGTCCACGCACAGCATCGGAACACCCCCGCGTCGGCGGGGATGGCGTGTCCTGGAACTGGGTCCGAGTCGCCTTGACCGGAACGCCCCTACGTCGGCAGGGAGGACTAGGCCGAGGGCGAGGAAGAGCTTGTTCAGCTTGGAACATTTCCCTGTGTCAGCGGCGGGACGCGCGTGCCTCAAGCCTCGGTCCCGTAGCCCATCCGGGGTACCCCCGCGTCGGCGGGGAGGACGGGCGACGGGCATCAGGCACCCCCGGCGGTGGCGGAACACCCCGCATCGGCGGGGAGGACAAGCGGGCGGCCCTGGCGGCGGCGCGGGCCTCCGGAACACCCCCGCGTCGGCACGGTGGACGAGGCTGGGCATGGCTCCATCCTCCCAACTTACGGATCGGCCCCCGCGTCGGCGGGGAGATCTACACCGCACGCTCCGTGTGCGGAGCGACCGCCGGAACACCCCCGCGTCGGCGGGGAGGGCCGCGGCGGCGAGCGCGACAGCGACCACGCCCTCGGAATACCCCCGCGTCGGCGGGGAGGACCAAGAGGCGATCGAGTGGTACACGCAGCAGGTCGGGACACCCCCGCGTCGGCGGGGAGGACACCGTGAGGCCCGGCGCAGTCCCGAGTTCCGTCGGAACACCCCCGCGTTGGCGGGGAGAACGACGACGAGCCCGAGAGCCTGGACAACTACGGCGGAGCACCCCCGCGTCGGCGGGGAGGACGTCTGTCTTCCACACCGCGTCGAAAATGTCCTGGGAACACCCTCGCGTCGGCGGGGAGGACATGCATGGCTCAGACCTTCGTCGACACTGACTGGGACGGAACACCCCCGCGTCGGCGGGGAGGACAACAGGGCCGGGAGGGCGACCTCGGCTTCGAGCGGAGCACCCCCGCGTCGGCAGGGAGGACGACACGTTCACCGACGACGGCAACGCCCTCCTCGGAACACCCCCGCGTCGGCAGGGAGGACGCCCCGGCGTCGTCCAGCACGCGGCGGATCGTCGGAACACCCCGCGTCGGCGGGGGGACAGAATCGGGATCAGGCCCGCGGCCGGGCCGACCGGAACACCCCCGCGTCGGCGAGGAGGACTCAATGGCCTTGACGTAGTTGGGCTTGTGCAGCGGAACACCCTCGCGTCGGCGGGGAGGACCGAGCCCGCAACGGCGTGAGCCACGCCCGCTACGGAACACCCCCGCGTCGGCGGGGAGGACCGGATCGGCATCACCGGTGACACGTACGCCGACGGAACACCCCCGCGTCGGCGGGGAGGACAGGGGAAGCCCACGGAGGAAACAGGCCCATGCCGGAACACCCCCGCGTCGGCCGGGAGGACGAGACGCTGGACGAGGGCCTCATCCGCAAGGGCGGAACACCCCCGCGTCGGCGGGGAGGACCACCACACGCCCTCGTGCACGGGCCGGAACAGCGGAACACCCTCGCGTCGGCGGGGAGGACCAGGGCTGGCGGATGTACAACGCGGGCCTGGACGGAACACCCCCGCGTCGGCGGGGAGGACTCCACGTAGACCATGCACTCCGGCACCGGCGCCGGAACACCCCCGCGTCGGCGGGGAGGACCCAGAGAAGCGCTTGGGGGCCGCAGCGGAGGCCGGAACACCCCCGCATCGGTGGGGAGGACCACGGGCCCCAGGCCGCGCGACCCTGGCAGGTCGGAACACTCCCGCGTCGGCGGGGAGGACGAGAACACCCGCGCCGAAGAGCTGTCCGAGGCCGGAACACCCCCGCGTCGGCGGGGAGGGCGTGGCAACAACAAGCTGCTCAGGGCGAATGGCCGGAACACCCCCACGTCGGCGAGGAGGACGGATTCCGCAGCTCCTACGCCCTTGCGCTGGACGGAACACCCCCGCGTCGGCGGGGAGGACCACTGCGCCGGGGTGCCAAGCCATGATCGTGCCGGAACACCCCCGCGTCGGCACGGTGGACGAGGCTGAGCATGGCTCCATCCTCTCAACATACGGACCGGCCCCCGCGTCGGCGGGGAGGGCGAGAGGATGTGAACTTCCGGAATTGCCACCACCGGAACACCCCCGCTTTAGTGGGGAGGGCGTCTTGAGACGGCGGGGTCTTCTCCGTTCGCGGTTTTGACGGCGTCCGCTGTAGCCGGGCTTCTCGTCCTGTGGTGTATCCCCGTTGCGCGGAGGGGTGTTCAGCCTGTGGGGATCGTCTGCAAACAGGAGGTGACGGACCCCTTGGGGTCCGTCACCGTTGGCTCAGATGAGCCAGCTGACGAGTTCGCTGATCAGGGCACCGATAGTGGCGCTGATCACTACGCGCGAGGTACCGAGAAGTACTTCGCGGCGCAGGACGAACTTGTGCAGGAACCGGGACACTGTATCTCCAGAGCGCAGACTGGGCCGAGGTTGCGCCACATCCCTCGGGAGGGTCGTGCGTTCTTCTCGGCTGTGCCGTCGCTTGGAGAGGCAATGAGGTTCCGCGCACCTCCCAGGGAGGCGTGCAGCGGTATGTACTCTACGGCGGGAACCCGTTGGTGTGGCAGTGCTTGCGGGAACTGCCCCCGTCGGCCTTCGACGAGGTGAAGCAGATGAGGGGGAGCTGCGGCCGGATGTGCCTGCCGCGGCCGCGCCTGCGCTGGATCCGCGACAAGGAGCACCCCCATGTCCCTGGACTCCCGCCTGTGGGGCAAGGCTGCCGGGCTGGGCAAGAACGCCCGCGGGGCTCACCGCACGCACCCTTTGATCTGTCATCTGCTGGATACGGCAGCCGTGGCGGAGGTCGTGTGGGACGAACTGCTGACCTCGCACCAGCGGAGCATGGTGGTCGGGGCGCTGCAGGTTCCGGACGGGAAGGCGCGGGCGCTCGCGGCGTTCTGGGCGGGACTGCACGATATCGGGAAGATCAGCGTGCCGTTCCAACTGCACCGCAACGGCCCGAAGAGCGCGGATGGCGAGCTGCTGACGCAGGAGCTGGGCGATGAGCAAGGCTACGAGTCCGCGGCCGGCGCCGCGCTGGACAGGCAGTCACACGAGGCGGCGGCGCACTGGTGGCTGGCGGGGATCTTCGAGGAGATCGGCTATCCGTCGTCGAAGCGGCGTCCGCAGTCCCAGCTCAGTCACGCGGTGGCCCAGCTGCTCGGTGGGCACGGCGGCCGCTTCCATCCGGTTGTCTACGCCAAGGATTACCGGTGCCCTGTCGCCCGTCACCCCGGTCTGGGCACGGGCCGGTGGGAGGAGCAGCGGCGGGCCCACTTCGATGAGGTGCGCAGAGTGACAGGGGCGGTGTCGGTTCCGCAGGGGCGGATGTCACCGGGAGCGGCTGTGGTTCTGACGGGGCTGGTGACCCTGTCGGACTGGCTGGCCAGTATCGAAGAAGAGATTCAGGCCAGGCTCAGGGAGGAGGGATGGGCCGGGACCCCTGAGGACCTGGACGTTTACTGGCAGGTCGCCCGAGCAGCAGCTGTCCGTCTGGTGGAGCACAGCGACCTGCTCGGGACGGGTTTCGCCCGGCCCAAGCCGGCCCAGTGTGCCGGCGAGATCAGTCTTGTGGCCAGTGTGGAGGCCCAGTTGCCTGGTCTGGTGGCCGAGCACGGGCCGGGCTTGGTGGTGGTGACGGCTTCGCCGTCGCAGGAGCGTACGGAGGCGGCTCTTCGTGCAGCGGCGGTCCTCGGGCATGCGGCGAAAGCGCGCGGTCTGTTCTATGCGCTGCCCACCGGTTCGGCGGCCGACAGCCACATGGCGCAGCTGCATGCTTTCGCTGAGCAGGCCCTGACGGGCCCCTGGCGGTCGCTGCTGCTTCACAGCTCTTCGCGGTTGAAACCGGCGGAAGCCGCGCAGCAGTGGGCGCACGCCCATGCGTCCGGTGATGTCAGCGCGGAGCCTGGTGAGGAATGGGTCCCGGCAGCGAACAGCTGGCTCAATTCCCACCACCGCGCGCTCCTGGCCGCGCTGGGCACGGGGACGGTGGACGAACTTCTCCAGGCGGTCCTGCCGGTGAAGTTCAACGTGATGCGGCTGTTTGCCTTCTCCGGCAAGGTCGTCGTGGTGGATGAGGCCCATGCCCGCGGTGCCTGGGGACAGAAGCTGATGCTCCGGTTCCTGGAGTGGGCCGCTGCGCTGCGGATTCCCGTGGTCCTGGCCGCGATGTCTGCGGACAAGTCGGTGGATGCGATGCTGGCGGCCTATCGCCGTGGCTCTGGAGGAGCAGCGGAGCCGATGGTGCAGCCTCGCCGGCTGCCGGCGTGGTCGTTCGTGGATGCTCAGTCCGGAAGGGGGCACCTGCCCCGGCAGACTGCGGACGCCGCGCGTGACAGCACGCTCAGCGTCGAGGTCGTTGACGGTGAGCCGTACGACGAGATCCGGGCGGCTCTTGCACCCCTGGTCGAGGCCGGCCATGGCAGGGCCGTCGTCTACCGGTCGACGCCTGCGGAAGCCATCCGCACGTTTCTCCTGCTCTCACAGGAGCTGCCCGGCCTCGAGGTGTCCCTGGTCCATGAACAGATGAGCAACAAGGACCGATGGTGGCGTCTCGCGGCCTGCCGGAGCGCGTTCTCTCCCGACGGCGGCGTCAGCGGCCCTTCCGTGCTGGTGTCGACGCCGATGCTGGAACATGTCAGGGGCTTGAGCTTCGACCTCGTCGTTTCGGGGCCGGCACCGCTTGTGGACCTGCTGGCCCGTGCGGGCCAGAGCGCGGGGGGCCAGCCGCGGCTCGTGGTGCTCCGAGCCGACAGCAGGTCCGGCCTGGACGATGTCGCGCTGGTGCGGCGTACTGAGATCGCCCTGGGGGCCGGCAGGACGATTTCCATGCCGGAGGACGTGCCCCTGCTGTTGGACGCGGTGTACGCTGACGAACTCGTCGACAGGCAGGGGGAGGCTGCGGGCCGTGAGCTTCAGCGGCTTGACAACCGGCGGACGGTCCGAGAACGAAGGGCCACCGGTACTGCGGGCTGGTTGCAGGTGCCGGGGCCGCGGGAGCTTGACGGCGACCTCGGCCTGCTGAGCCGGGACCACCCCGGTATGGAGCCCGAACTGCTCTCTTCCGTTCTTGGCGAGGAGATGGTGCATGTGGTGTGCCTGTACCCGGGGTCTCTCCTTGAGGCCGGGGCCCTCGGACAGAGGCTTGCGTTCGATTCCAAGCGCAAGCGCAGACCGAGGCCGGGTCAGCTTGTCCCCTACCTGATCCCCGTACCGCAGCGGCTCGTCGACGGCGTGGCGGGCGATGCAAACAGCGGCTGGCGCGGCATGGCCGCCCTCAAGACTGTCCTCCGGCTGAACATGACCCGGGAAGACGGTACGTGGGTGCGAACCGGTGAGAGGCACCGATTCCACGTGAGTGAACTCGGCCTGACGGTCGACCGGTTGCCTTAACGACCTACATTCTCCCCTGTTGTCCTTCTAGTATTTCGGTGACGCGCAAAGAGGGGGGAGGGGCGCGTGACCACGTCTGTGTCCAATCTGATC
Source organism: Streptomyces sp. BB1-1-1 (assembly GCF_031597775.1). Taxonomy (NCBI): domain Bacteria; kingdom Bacillati; phylum Actinomycetota; class Actinomycetes; order Kitasatosporales; family Streptomycetaceae; genus Streptomyces; species Streptomyces sp. BB1-1-1. The sequence goes on from NZ_CP134203.1 coordinate 8,592,548, forward strand.
GACCAGCCATGGATTCCGGTCGCATGGGTGGAGGGGCAGTCAGGCCCACCTGAAGTGGGGCTCAGGGACCTGTTTGTGCACGCCCGGGAGATCCGCACTCTGCTGATCCCGGAGGCTCCGGCTCACTCGGCGCTGCTGCGCTTGCTGTACGCGCTGACGGCCCGGATCACCGCTCTGGACGAGGCAGGGCCCGGAAGCTGGGGCGACCGGCGGGAACTTGTTCTCGAACAAGGGCTTGCCGAGCGGAGCGTCGACCTGTCTGACGGCCGCAAAGCCGGCATCGAGGGCTACTTCGGTCAGTGGTACCACCGCTTCGACCTGTTCGACGGCGATCGTCCCTGGCTCCAGGACCCGCGCCTCCCTGACCAGTGCGACAGGAACAGCACGGCCGGCGTCCACAAGCTGGTCATGAGCCGGGCAGCGGGCAACAACCACTCCTGGTTCGAGCACTGGAGCCACGACAGCCCTCTACCTCCCGATCTTTCGCAGTCAGCGCTGTCCCTACTGACCTGGCACTACTGGGGAGACCCCGGCGCCCTTTCCAGCCGTGCGGTCGGGCACGTGAGGAGTCACTATGCGAAAGCTTCACCACTGCGAGCCGCGCTGTCGTACCACCCTCAGTGCGACAACCTGCTCCTGACGCTGCTGGCCGGTCTCACACCGCCGGGCGGTGACGTCAGCCGGCACACGGACCTGTGCCCCTGGGAGCGCGAAGAGCTCCCGGACCCGCTCAGGCCGATGCCCGAGCCGCAGGGCCCCTGCTCACAGCTCACCGCATGTTCACAGCACGCGCTCTGTCTCGTCCCCACCTCGGACGGCGAGCATACGGCGGACGCGTACATCACCTGGGCTTATGACGCCGAACGGATCCGGCCGGAAGACGACTACCTGATCTGGGACATCACCAAGGACGGGAAGACATCTCCCCGGCTCGCATACTCCTCCCGTTCTCTGTGGCGGGACATCGACGCCCTCCTGCTCAAGCAACTGGACGACGCAAGCCCCATCCAGCCGAAGGTCATGGACCACGCCTTCGACGTCAGCGAGTACTTACGGGTACGCGCCCTCGGCTTCGAACAAGATTCCAGCCAGGCAGCCAACCACCAGTACGTCGACTCCGTGACCCCGGTGCTCCTGTCCCGGGTGGAAGAGGATGCCCCGAGCACCGAGCGGCCCGTACGCCAGCTCCGTGAACTCGGCGAGCTCTTCGGCAACCGCCTGGAGCAGGCCACGAAGGAAGCCTGGCTGAAGTACACGGATGACAAGAAGAACGATCCACGGGCCTGGCAGGACGCCGCCGCGGCACGGTACTGGCCGGCAGCAGAGGACGAGTTCTGGTCGCGGTTTCGGACATTGACACGCTCGGGCGGCGCCATGGACCCCGCATTCGACTTCGAGGCCGCCTGCCGGGCCTTCGGGCGGCACGCACTCGACGCCTACGAGACAGTGACCAGCTCCGTGACACGCACACCACGGGGCGCGAAGGCCGTCACCCGGGCGAAGGCCATCATCCTCGCCGCCCTGAAAGACCCCCTCAAGGCGATGGAACAACCGGCGACGAAAAGAGCGGCCAAGAAGCCGTGACCGTCGCCCGCCAACCCGAGGACAAGCCGTGACCTTCCAAGCTTTCGAAGCGAGCAAGCGGCAGAGCGATCGCGCCGCGTACGCCGCATTCACCGCGCACATCGAACGTCTGTGCCGCACGGACCCCGGTGCCCGCGCGGCGCTGCGTGCCGGGCTGCGCCGCGACCTGGACCACCCGCGCACACGCCCCATGCACCGCCTGCTGACACCGCGGCTGCCGGAAGGGTGCAACGACAAGACAGCCCAGGCCCACTACACGGTGGCCTCGCTGATCGCGGCCCAACCCCGACATGCCTTCTCACCCGACCAGGGAGACGACGAAGACACCCCCGACGAACACCGAACGGCAGAAAAGCAGGCTCTGCGAGAGGAGGCGGAACCGGACCAGGAGGTTGCTCCGCCCGGGCCGACCCCGTATGGCTCCTCGTTCGGTGCCACCCTGGGCCAAGCCGTCACCGCGAAGGGCAAGCCGATGCGGATGAGCGCCGCGGAAAGCCGTATCAATCTCCTCACACGGCAGAGCCGCCGCGGTATCCACCTGCACCTTCCCGCTGCGGTCAATCAGGTACGTACCACCGGAGTCTTCATCGACTGGGGGCAGTTGCTGGCAGACCTCATCGACTGGCAGTACCAGTCAGGGCGTATCAGCCGCCGCTGGCTGCAGGACTTCTACCGGATCACGGCCGGCGCCGACCGAGACTGAACCCTCACCCACAGGAGATCCCCGATGAACCTCAAGCCACGCTTCATCGACATCCACGTCGTCCAACCAGTTCCCTACGCGAACCTGAACCGGGACGACACCAACTCGGTGAAAAGCATGCTCTACGGTGACGTCCTGCGTACCCGTATCTCCAGCCAGTCCTGGAAACGGGCCATCCGCGAGCACTTCCAGGACACGCTCGGCGAGAACGCGCTGCGCACACGCCGCATCGGCGAGCGGGTCACCGGGGTGCTGCGTGAGCGTGGGTGGGACAAGGCGCTCGCCGAACGCGCGGGTGCACATGTCGCGGCAGGGAGCAGCATCAAGTGGGAGGTGGCCAAGGGAAAGGACAAGCAGCCCATCACGAACAAGGTCCTGACCAACGCGCTCGTCTATCTTCCCGAAGACGCTGTCGAGGACCTGGCCGACATCGCCGAAGCCCACAAGGACGCGCTCACGACCGACTTCACCGGAAAAGGAAAGAACAAGCCAGAAAGCGCCCTGAAAGGCAAGATCGACCAAATTCTTATCAAAAAGAACGGGGTCATCAACCTCTTCGGCCGCATGCTCACCGAGGTCGACCAGGCCAATGTCGACGGCGCCGTCCAGGTCGCGCACGCCTTCACCACGCACACCACTGAGGTCGAACTCGACTACTTCGCAGCCGTCGACGATGTCACCGCGGCGAAGGGCGACGAGACGGGAAGCGGACACATGGGCACGGCCGAGTTCAGCACCGGCACCTTCTACCGGTTTGCCACCGTCGATCTCAAAGAACTCATCAAAAACCTGAGCGATGACAACGACATCGCACTCGATGCCGCCCGCGAACTCGTCGGCCAGTTCCTGCACTCCTTCATCGAGTCCCTGCCGCAGGCGAAGAAGAACTCCACCGCCCCGCACACCATCCCGCACCTGGTCCACGTAGCCGTCCGCTCCGACCGGCCCCTGTCGTTCGCCGCAGCCTTCGAGGAACCCGTACGCTCCGCCGGACACGGCGGCTTCGTCGGGCGCTCCGTGCAAGGCATCGATGCCTACGCCAAGGCCGCGAACACCCTCCTCGGCCCCGACCGCGTACTGCACGCGGCACACGCTTCCCTCCAGTTCGACAAGCTCGAGCACCTCGGCGAGCGTCACTCCTCCTTCGCGGCTCTCGTCACCGCCACCGTCGACCTCGCTCTCGCCGAGGCCCCACAGTGACCGACCGTCCCTCCCGAGGACTGCTGCTGCATCTGGCAGGCCCACTCCAGTCCTGGGGCACGCACAGCAAGTACACACGACGCGACACAGCCCGATTCCCCACCCGGTCCGGCATCGTGGGCATGCTCGCCGCAGCTCTCGGACGAGCACGCCAAGCGCCCTTGGACGACCTCACAAAGCTGTCGATGACGGTACGTGTCGACCGACCCGGCCTGGTGCTGTCCGACTTCCACACCGTCGGCGGCGGACTGCCAGCCGATGAGACAGTGATCACCGTCGATGGAAAACACCGCCCCGAGGGCAAGGGCACCCTGGTATCCAAGCGCCAATACCTGGCCGACGCAGCTTTCACGCTCGCCCTGACTTCCGATGACCAAACGCTGCTGCACACATGCGCCGCTGCCCTGCGCAACCCGCACTGGCCCCTCTTCCTCGGCCGCCGCTCCTGCCCACCAGAAGGCCCGATCCTCCTGGACTGCGCGGAAGACCCCCTGCGCCACCTACTGCAGCTGCCCCTGGCGGCCAAGAGACCGCGCAACGGCCCGCAGCCGATCGACTTCTACAGCGACAGACCGTTCGATGCGCTCCCCATAAACTCCGCCACCCCGGACAAGGGCGACGGAGACCACCACAGCGGCGAAGTCACCGACGAGCCGATGTCCTTCGCCCCCCTGGCACGCCAATACCGGCCTCGGCCGCTGTACCGGCGTGCCGTGCACCTGCCCAACGCCGCCTACGGAGGCCTCGGCACCGGATACCTGAGAACGCTCCAAAGGTACATCGACACCCACTTCGCCACGGTGGAGAGGAGCACCCGGTGACTGTATGGCCACTCGCCATCGTGCCCACCGCGCGCGAGGCCCGCCGAACTGAGCTGCAACGTGCAAGGCATCCGACCGTGCCACCGCACAGTGCAGACGTGCCCCGACGTGCCCGAAGCGGCGAACCACTACCCCCTCTACACCCTCACCACCGCCACCTGCCCCGCCAGAGCGCGCACGTGAACAGGCTCCGGCTCCGGCTGGCCGGCTCCATTCAGTCCCGTGACGAACGCTCGATGTTCACCCCCGACGGTGACCCCACCCCCTACCCCATACGCTCCGCGCTGCTCAGCCCGCTTACCGCGGCCCAGGGCATCACCCGCCACACGAACCCAAGCGACTACGCCAAAAAGGAGGCCGCCGCATGAGCCCCCGCGCGGCCCTCGCCCGCATCCGCCTCAATCCCCACAGCCGCGCCGTCCAAAGCGACCTGCGCAACGCTACCGACATGCACCGCACCCTGATGCGTCTGGTCCCCGACGGCCTGGGCGACAGCCCCCGGCAAGCCGCCGGGCTCCTGTACCGCCTCGACGTGTCCGACACCTTCAACACGCTCCTGGTCCAGGCCTCCATCCTCGACCCGACACGCCTGCCCGACGACTACGGCCACGCCGACGTCAAAGACCTCACCCCCGTGCTCAACGCCCTCCAGAAGGGCCTCGACGTCCGCTACCGCATCGTCGTCAACCCGGTCAAAACCGAACGCCTGCCACTGGAGAACAAGGGCCAGCGTGGCAAACGCATCGCCCTCACCGGACCCGACGCCGACCAGTGGTGGGCACGCCGCGCCCACGAGGCCGGACTGCACCTGACCACAGCACTGCCCACCCCGATCGCTGCCGTGCATGGCCGCGGCAACAACACCGTCGCCGTGCGGCATCACCTGGTGCGCTACGACGGCACCGCCACCGTCACCGACCCCGACGCCCTCGCCGAGGCCGTACTGGGCGGCATCGGACGAGCCAAGTCATACGGCGCCGGCCTGCTCAGCCTTGCCCGCGCAGCCGTATGAGCCCACCTTCCGACAGCGGCCAGGCCCACAAGCAAGTGGCCGCACTGTGCATCCGTGAGTGTGCACACCGCCTGGTACGCGACAGGCATCCTTGGTCGGCCCGACCATGGCGCCAACCATGGCTGGTCAGAGGGCATACCGCGGTTTTCGTGGTGGATGGCCGGGGGTGGTGGCCGCCTGTCTGGTCGGTGGTTGGAGAGGCCGGCTTGGTCGGCCCGACCATGGGTCCGACCATGGCTGGTCAGGGGGCATGCCGGCGTTTCGTGCCGGGGGGCCGGAGCCGGAGATGGTGGCCGCCCGTCTGGTCGGGCCGACCACGGTCCACGGCAGGATCTGCAGCCAGGATGGGAAGCCACGTGGTGGCATGCCGACGGTGCAGCAGCGGATCGACTGTGCAGCCTTCCGTGACTGTGCAGTCCCGCTGTGCACACTAGGCGCGCTCGCCGAGTGTGGATGACCCCGCCTTCGTTGTGCAGGTGCGTGCACGTTGAGCGCCGAGCCTAGTGCGCAGCCGCGAGTGTGCACACCGTCTGGCACGCGAAAGGCTCTCCTTGGTCGGGCCGACCATGAGACCGACCACGGTTGTTCAGCACGCCTGTTGTCGGATCGTGACCTGTGGTCGGGGGTTGTGGTCGCCTGTCTGGTCGGGGCTGGCCGGTGGGCTGACCGTCATGAATCTTGTGTGTGTCGCCTCATCTGGTGGCCTGGGCCAGCTTGTTGTCCTGGTCCGGCTGCCGGGCCTCGGCGGCTGCGTGTACCCGGTGCGCGGGGAGTCGCGGTGAGTCGCTTCGGGGCGGGGATTCGCCGGGGCGCGATGGCCGCTGATCAGTTCACGCAGATCGCCAACGGTCTGTTCCGTGACAGTCGGCTGTCGTACCGGGCGAAGGGAATCTTCGGGTACGTCAGTACGTACCGCAGCGGCTGGAAGGTGACGATCGCCGACCTCGTCCGAGTGGGCCCCGACGGCAGGGACGCGGTACGCGCTGGCCTGAGGGAACTGGAGGAGCACGGCTATCTGATCTGTGACCGCCTGCGCCACCGGGACGGGACCCTCGGCGAGAGCGTCTACTGCATCACCGACCACCCCGCCGTCCTGGACATGACGCTGGCCGCAGCCGACTCGGTGATCACGGTTCCGGAGGCCGGTCGCACCGGAGGCTTCGGCGGGGGGATCCGACGGGGCGTGATGGCGGGTGATCAGTTCACCCAGATCTCCAACGCGCTGTTCCGCGACGGCAGGCTGGGCTTCAAGGCGAAGGGGATCTTCGGATACATCAGCACCCACCGGAGCGGCTGGCAGGTCACTGTCGCCGATCTCGTGCGCTGCGGTAGTGAGGGTGCTGACTCTCACGTCCGCGCCGCACGCGATTCTCATTGAGATGTCATCTGAGAGATGTCCGTGGCCCGCTAGTTGTAGGGGTGTCATGAGTTTGCTTCAGACGCAGCATGAGAACTGCTGATGCAGGCATCTGAGAATCACGAGTTCAGTCCACTGAGAATCACAATACGACGCCGGCTGTGACCTGCTGTTTCGCGCTGAGCGGTGGCGAGATGGTCTACACAGGCTTCGCAGCCGACTGCGCTCGCACGTGCTGTACCTGGATCAGCCGACGATAAAGTCACTCCCGCTCGCGCGGACTATGCAACGCCGCGGTAACCGCCCTGGGCAGGAAGTGTGGGGCACCCCCGCCTGCGCGGGCGCTAGGTCGTGTCTGACAAATGATCACGCTGTGGTGTCGCGGAGCCACAAGATGAGCGAGGCCAGGTGCAGTCCTGACTTATAGCGGACGGCGAGCTTGTCGAAGCGGGTCGCGATTGCGCGGAACTGCTTGAGTCGGTTGAAGCAGCGTTCGACCACGTTGCGGCCTTTGTACTGCTCTTTGTCGAAGGCCGGTGGTCGTCCGCCGCGGGTGCCGCGTCGCTTGCGGTTAGCCACCTGGTCTGATCGTTCGGGGATGGCGGCCCGGATGCCGCGTTTCCGAAGGCTGGCTCGGATGGCCCGTGAGGAATACGCCTTGTCGGCCAGCACCCGGTCGGGACGGCGTCGCGGCCTGCCGACCGTGGCGCGGGGTACCTTGATGGCGTCCAGTACCGCGTCGAACATCGTGGAGTCGCGTTCACGTTCCCGGCGGTCACGACAAACGACAGGGGCAGGCCACGGCCGTCCGCTGCCAAGTGGACCTTTGTGGTCAGTCCGCCGCGGGACCGGCCGAGGGCCTGCCGCGCCGCCGAGCGTTGTGGATCTTCCAGTTTGTCCCCGTCCAAGTCCCCTTTTTCCCGGCTCCGGCGGAGTGCTGGTGAGCCCGGTTGATGGTGGAGTCCACCGAAACTGTCCACTCCAGGCGGCCGACCGCATCGTCACGGACCTGAACGTGCTCCAGCAACCGGGCCCACGTGCCGTCGGCTTCCCACCGGGCGAACCGCTCGTAGACCGTCTGCCACGGCCCATAGCGCGTCGGCAGGTCCCGCCACGGAGCCCCGGTCCGCAAGCGCCACAGCACCCCGTCGATCACCTGCCGGTGGTCCCGCCACGGCCACCCTCGACATCCAGCGCCGGCAAGAGCGGAGCTATCCGCTCCCACGCCGCATCCGTCAACTCACCACGACCAGCCACAAGATCAAGTATGAGACTTCGCTGCATTGGGGCAGTCCACGACTTCAGCGAAGTAGGGCCAGCCGTTCACTTTGAGGTTCTGCACCGATGGCCGGGTGTCCAGAGCAGGCGCCGCGGCGTCGAGCAGGCGTCGAACCGTTCCGGGCTCGTAGAGGTTGAGCCAAGCGCGGTCCGGGAGGCGCACGACCGTGCCCGCCTCGAAGTGCGAGTTCGAAACGATTCTGTCCGGGCCCGGGGCAAAGACCAAGGCCAATCGACGTCGAACGCCCTGCGCCGTGACCTCTGGGAAGAGTGAAAGCGTCAGCCGGCAGTCAGCGTAGTCCGGTTTCACTCGCTGCCGGACAGTCCAACACCAGACAGCCTCGTCGACCACGAGGTGGCGGACACGTCGATCGTTCCCCATCGGGCCAGCGTAGATCGTTGGCTTGGACGAATGGCTTTTTTAGACGACGCGGTCACCCCCATCGTGATCGTTTGTCAGACACGGCCTACGGCACCTGGCCGGAGCAGCAAGCTGAACAGAGCCGCGGAGTCATTCCCGCTCACGCGGGCTCTGCTGGCCAATGACGACACGGCAGGGCTGACAGCACGAGTCACCCCTGCTTGCGGGCTCGACGGCCTGGGCGCCGAGGTTGGTGCCACGAACGACGCATCAGCCCGCTCGCGTCGGCCATGCCTCATCGTCGAGACCATGGAGCGCACTTCGGCGACCGTACCGACGGCGACGGGTCACTCCCGCTCGCGCGGGCGTTGGGCAGTGGCGCTCTTGGTCGGGCTCTTACGCACCGAGTCATCCCCGCTCGCGCGGGCGTTACCGGTGCATGTCATCGTCGCTCTCGCCTGCGGCGAGTCATCCCCGCACGCGCGGGCGTTACCCTTTCTGACCTGGTCATTCTAGCGCAGTTTGCCCGTCTTTTGCGTGGGATTGGGTAGAGAGAACGATGATGCGACCGAAGATCTCGTACTGCTTCCAGGGCATGCTGCAGAAGTCACCAGCCAGCCGATGACCGTGTTGCTGGCCCCCGGAAGCGACGGCCCGCCGCCTCCGCGCCCGGATAGATCACGAAGTCGTTCCTGTCTGGAAGGCTGCTGGCAGGGAGCCGGTGCGGACGTGGGTCCCTCATGCCCGTCGGCATGAGGGACCCACGTGCCGTTTCATTACTCCTTGACCGGGGTCGCTTTCAGCAGGGGCAGCCACTGTGATGGCAGCGCTTGCTCGGCCCGGAAGATGTCGGCGAGTTCGGCAGGGCTGAGCACTGTGATTGTGCGTGCTCGGGCGGTGCGCCACGACCGTTACACGGTCAGGAGCTGGTAGGCATGCGGCAGGCGGGACATACCTTGGGGCTTCGGGGCCCGTAGCGGTGGATGGGGGCAGCACACAGCATGCAGGGCCCAACCTCCCAGGACGGGCACCTCAGTTCCGCTGCGACGACGAGACGCTCGCGCGGTGACAGGCGCAGGGCAACAGGCCTCGAGGGCTGCAGGAGGGCATCGGCGGGGGCGTGGCCGAAGGTGTGCAGCCCGATGGCCGAGGCTCTGTCGCGTGGCGGCCGCGGACTGCTGGTGTGGGGGCCCTCCTCCCCGTAGCGGCAGGACATGTCGAGTTCCTGCTCGCGGTAGGTGACCGGCTCGTCGTCGACCGGACCGGGCTCGGAGGTGTCGCCGGCCTCTGCGGTGATCTCGCGCCAGCGGCCGACGTCGCGCGCAAGGGCCCACAGGTAGGAGGTGCGCCGCGCGTCCTGCGGGTCGCGGGAGCGCACCGGCAAGTGCTCGCCGTCAGCGCTGGTGACGACGAGCTCGTCCAGTGCGGTGGCACGCTCCTGGGGAATGCACAGGGCGGGCAGGAACCAGCCGCTGTGCCACATCCTGCAGGCGCCACCTGCTGTGGGGCAGGGGCGCTCGCTGCTGGGAGTGCATTTCCAGATCTGCAGGTGCCGGACCCCGCCGCGGATGATGAGGGCAAGCGGGGAGACGATGCGCTGCCAGGGCACGTCGTCCACACGCGTCCACGGGGCACGGTCAATCAGGGCAGAAGAGTCGTCGGACGTCACCCACAGCGGCGCGATGTTGCGCTCGCGGGCCTTGGCGGAGCGCCGCCGTACGGTGTTGGCGGTGATGGGGGAGTACTGGGCCTCCCATCCAACGCGTGCGCCCGCTCCCGTCACCAGCACATCGGTGACGACCCGCCCGTCGGGCGACCGGGCCTCGGTCTCCACACCCAGCCCGTGCCGCGCTGCCGTGCGCGCGATCCGCTCCTTCATCGCCTTGTGCTTGTCGCTCTCCTGCGGTGTCGCCACATGGGTGAGGGGCAGATGCGCCGCCACCCACGTCACCTGCCCGCGGGTACGTCGGCGCCGCACGAACATCCACGGTGATTTGCCGGCCAGAGCGCACTGGCAATGCTCGCCCCGGTAGTCCTTCAGGCACTGCAGCAGGTTCCTGGCGCGCTGATCGACGGGCTGGATGATCTCCTCCAGCAGCCCGGCATACCCCGGGTTGCCGAGATCCTCATACGTCAGATTGATCTCGATGCCGTGCCCGGTGTGGAACACCCCGTTGGCCATGGCAACGACAGTAGGCCCCGGTGCAGGGCGTGGAAAGAGGACCGCGAGGAGGGCGTCCGCGCCGCACCGCGGTGAAGCCGCCGGGCGCAGGCCTCCCGTCCGCCGGGCAACGGAGCCTACTGCGAGGCGGTCCACCTTCAGTTCGGCCAGGTAGGGCCTGTTGGGTGACCCGGTGCTGCATCTGGCCGCCGAGCACGGCCGTGCCCTATGAGTGGTTCAAGCGGTCCATCGAGACGAGCGGTGCCACCCGTAGGATCGTGATCCTCGACTGCTGCTACAGCGCCCGTGCCTTCGGCGTGCAGTCCGAGTCGGTCGCGGCCCTCGCTGAGATCGACGGCACCATTTTGATGGCGGCCGCGGCGGAGACCGCTGTGGCACTGTCCCCGCCCGGCGAGCCCCACACCGCCTTCACCGGCGAACTCCTCGAGCTGCTGCGAGGCGGCGTCGCCTCCCCGAACGAGTTCCTCGACCTGGACGCCGTCTTCGACCAGCTCACCCGGCGCCTGCAGACCAAGGGCCGTCCTCGCCCGCAGATCCTGCGCCGCAGCACCTGGCCGTTCGCACGAGACCAGCAGCACACTCCCGGCCTGCGAGACCACCGCCCGTCCGCGACTCTCGATGCGGACACGCGGTGACAACCCGATACGCTTCTTCACCTGGAGAGTGCTTCCTTCCGTCCAGCTAACAGGCCCTTAGACGAGTCCCATCATTGCGGGCCAGGAGAAACTCTCCGCCTATTTGATCAAGCCTGGGACAGCCCACCTCGTGAAGGTGCGAGGTCAGAGGCTCGCTGTACAGAAGGCCCGTTGCAGGCGGGATCGGATGCCGCGACGTGCGTAGTTCCCTTCCGCAGGATCACCAGTCGTCTTCTACGTCCAGCGGGGACGGGTCTCTCTCCCAGGCCAGATCGAGGACGTACCGTTCGGTGTGCGGGGTGTGCCGCCAGTCGTCCGCCAGGCGGGCTTCCGGCCCGGATGCGGCCAGATCGCGCAGTGTCGTTTCGTGATAGCTGCCCATGGCCTGGCGGCCGGTCCACCAGGCGGTTCCCCGGTACACCCCTGGGCGGGGCAAGGTCATGTCCCCGGCGGGACCGTAGCTGAGCTGGTTGACGACCAGCGCTCCGGTTTCGGACTCGAGGGTGATGGCGACGTGGCCTTCGGCGTCGCCCGGAGCAGGGGGCGGTGCGTCCCAGATGCGGATGTCGACCTGGGCGGGGATATCTGCCTGAAGGCTGTAGAGGTACAGGTGGTAGCCGTTGCCGGCCACCACCTGCCGGCGTGCGGCGTCCATGGCGACTGCGTCGTCGAGGTAGGCGTCGGCGTCATACACCTCGATGAAGCGACGACCTGGAACGGCGTTGACGCTGTACTCGGACAGGAGCCCCATGAACGGGCCTTTCTCTCAGCGGGTGATCTTCACGTAGAACGGGTCGCCGTCCAGCATCCGGTTGAGGGTATACATCGTGTTGAGCCGACGTCCTCCTTCCTCATTGTCGGCTCCCTCGATCAGACGGACGGAGTACCGGTCGTCGCCCTTGTTGGACCCTTCCTTGGTTGAGGCGAAGGGGTACTCGTCGCACTGCAGGGACGTTCCGCTGTAGTCACCCCAGACGTTGTTGCAGGTCGCGATGGACTTGCTGCGGTTCTTCTGCTGCTCATCCGCGTCGATGAGCCGGTGCAGCGGCTCGCTCGCGCCGGGGACGGTCTTGTTCGGCCAGGATGGGAACGTCCGCTCCGGCCGTTTCTGCGCGTCGTCGATGTGCAGAGCGCTTTCGTCGACATCCGGGTCGCTCTGGCTCATGCTCAGTTCGACGCGGGCCTCGGTGAATACGGTTCCCTTGTACTTGCCGGCAACCGGTCCGGCGTAGTCGAAGCGGACGCCCGAACGGTAGGCGTCGACTTCTGTATATGAAGTGGCGTTGGGGGAGTCCGCGGTCACGTCCATCACGACGGTGGCGTAGACACGCTGCTGGTTGCCGCTGCTGTACAGAGCTCCCTTGTCGGGGGAGGTGTAGGTCAGCGTCCACAAGGGCGTGCTGTCCCATGCCCCGAGCAGTTCGTCGCGCGACGTCGTCTGCGGGGGCGTCAGCTTGGGGTCGGGGTCGCTGCTGCTCGCGTTGATCGTGCTACGGAAGTGCTGGCCTACACGCCACTTGGTGGCATCCTCGGTACCGACTGTCTGTACGCGGATGTTCTCGATGCTGGCCGTATAGTCCACCCGACGAGAGCCGTCGTAGGCGAATCCCAGCGTCCACATGTCGAACCAGAGACGGCCGATGGACTGGGTTCCCTGTTTGTTGCGCAGCACGAGGTCGTAGGGGCGCTTCTGGCAGCTCTCGAAACGGCTCTTGATCCAGCCCTGTGCGGTTTTGGCCTTCTCAGCCTGTGCCTCGCACTGTGTGCGCAGGTCCTCATCCGCGGCGAGTGTGGGTTCGGCGGCTGTTCGGGCAGCGGGGTCACCGGTGTAGGCGGCGAGCGGTTGTGGCCGGTCAAGCCCCTTGAGTTCGTCAGCCGGCAGCGTCGCGGCATCAACGAATCCCAACTGGTCGCCGTCAGGGGCGGAGACTGGCTCGGCGCCGGAGCCAGCGGCGGTGAGGGCGACAGTGAGCAGGCTGATGACCGACACGGTGGCGGCGGCGCGCGTGAGACGGCGGCGGATTCTCACCGGAGGGCTCCTTGCGGGGCGGTGGCGTTCGATCGGTCGGCTGGGGAGCGAAGAGGCTGTGTCAGGGGCACAGGTCACCCCAGCAAGCATTGAGAAGATCACCCTGGGCTGAGTACGAAGCCTGGAAACCTTCGTATTCCCGGCCGTCACTGGGGCGCAGACCTGCGGTCGTGTGCGTCGAGGAGACGGTCCAGGCCGTCTCACTGCTCGTAGCGTCGAAGGAAGCCACCGCGGTGGGCGGTGCCGTGACGGTAAGGTCGGATTTCCCCACGCCGAACGCTTTGGCAGCTTGCGAGCGGATCTGAGCGGCGGACACGTCCGGTTCGCTGCGGCGCTGTATGGCAGGCGCGTCGGTGGCTTGCAGAGCCTCGGCGTTACAGGCGTCCTGGGTCATGACGCATTCGGCGAGACCGGGCACGGTATCGAGGCAGCCTGCCGGGTCCTCCTCCATGCAGGTCTGGAGCGCGCGCTGGTCCACGCCGTTGAACACGGCGGGGACGGTTTGAGCGGAAGCGGATGTGGCGGCGGCCGCGGGGCCGAACTGCGCACTGGTCGTGGTGCTGCGGGGCTTGCTGACGTTCCACTCGGTGAAGGAGGTGCTGTCGGTGAGTTTGGTGGTGAAGCAGTTCGGCGGCTTGTAGGCCGTGCCGCAGGCCGGGAGGGTCACGCTGGTGGCGGTGTTCGCCCGGGCAACGCGCCGCCAGGTCTTGTTCTCGTCCATGAACTGCATGCGGTTGGCGATGGACGGGACATTGGTTACCTCCTGGCGGTGCGCGGGGAGGTCGGTGGAGCGATCACCGTCGGGTGATCAACGGAGTGCTCTACCGGGTGCGGACGGGGGTGCAGTGGCGGGATCTGCCGGAACGGTTCGGGCCCTGGGAGACGGTCTATAAGCGGCATCGCCGCTGGTCAGCGGATGGAACGTGGAAGATGCTGCTGTCCCGTATCCAGGCCGCCGAAGATGCCGCGGGTGGGATCGACTGGGACGTGTCGGTGGACTCGACCGCAGTGCGGGCCCATCAGCACGCCGCCGGTGCGAGGAAGAAGCCGTCGGCCCTGGATGCTCAAAAGGGGAACGGCCGGGGGACGAACCAGGCCGATCCGGTGCTGCGGAAACTGGCCTTCCGCCTGGAGGAGGTGGTCAGATCGGCGAATGCCTGGGCCGCTCCCGCGGCGGATTCACAACCAAGATCCATCTCGCCGCCGACGGACGATGCCGGCCCCTCGCCTTCGTTCTGACGCCGGGACACTACGGTGACGGCCCTCAGCTCGAGCAGGTGCTGGAGCGGATTTCCGTACCCCGATCCGGAGTGGGACGGCCCCGCAGCCGGCCCGACCACGTGCTGGCCGACAAGGCCTACACGTCCCGAAGCAACCGGCGCTACCTGCGACGACGCGGAATCCGGCACACCATCCCCGAACGTCTCGACCAGCAAAGGCACCGGCACAACCGAGGATCTCAAGGCGGTCGGCCCATCGGATTCGACCGCGAACACTACAAGAAGCGCAACACCGTCGAACGTGCCATCAACCGACTCAAGGGCTTCCGCGCCGTCGCCACACGCTACGAGAAACGCGCCTACATCTACCTCGGCACCGTCGCCCTCGCAGCCCTCATGGTCTGGCTCCGCACATGATCCGAGAAACAGTGCCTAGTGAGGGCTCCACCGCACCAATCGGCACCACTGACGAGGGACGCGGGTCACTCCCGCTCGCGCAAGCGCTACGTCCCGCGAAGAGCTGCGGCGCGAGTCACTTCCGCTCGCGCGAGCTCCAGAGGTCCTCGCGGTAGTAGGAGCCGACCATGACCGGGTCATCCCCGCTCGCGCGGGCGCTACGAAGTACCGAGGCGAGCCAGGCCGCAGCGCGGGGGTCATCCCCGCTTGCGCGGGCGCTATCCTTCGTGACTTGGTCATTTTGACGCGGCCTGCTCCGCTTTTGCTTAGGACGGGGTAGGGGAGTGGTGGCGCATCTGCGCTCGAGCCGTGGTGAGCCGGGCGGTTCGAGGCGGGCTCGATGGAGTGCATGGCTGGTTGTTGTGGCTATTGGGCGTACTCCAGGGCGAGGCCGGGGTGCGACGGTATTGACCACCGTTCGTCGGGAAGCTGAAGTTCGAACCTCGTGCGCTCGAGCGCGTCCCGCCCGGTCCGCACCTCCGGCAGTCGCTTGACCAACTGCTGCTCGAATCCGCTCAGTACAGCGTGGTGATCCCTCCCCAGTACATCGGGATCCAGTGTGCTGGAGCGTAGGAGCGGCAACCGTGACGGTGGACGGAAGGCCGCACGCCCACGCTGCTCGAAGACCTCAACGGAGTACGCCGGGCGGGCAGTCGGCGACTAAGCAGGAAACCTCCCGGCGTAAGCCGAGAAGCCCCCGCCTTTAGGCGGGGGAGAGTGTCACGTCCGGTCCAGCGCGACCGGGATGTGTGTGATCTATCACTTTTTGACGGGACAGTGCTGAAAGAGACATCTGCCGGGCCTTGTAGTAGGGCTTCACCGCCCTTCCAGACCGCTACCTACCAGGAGGAGTACAGACTGTGGACCCATTACGTCCCGTGCCGCCGCCCGTGGGAGTCGAGGGTCTCGACTACATCGATCTGCAGTACCCCGTTGCCAACATCACCACTCGGCTCTCGACACGGACGCATACCTTTCCGCCCCGCACATCTCTCTCCGGCCACGAGCAGGCGCTACTGGGGGCCGTAGCGGTGGAGATGGCACGGAGATACGCACTGTTCTACGGGCCGGTGACCAGCCTGCTGGAGGGCCAGCACTCGGCAGTGCACGGGCATCACGAGGTGGTCGAACACGTTGCACGCCACACGCTGGGCATCCGCGGCGTGAACAGTCCCGAGTGGCGAGAGGCCGCCTCCACGGCGCTGATGGGCGACTGGGTGCCGATGCTGCACGAAGACGACGCCGGACTCCTGATCCCCCGGCACGTCAAACGGGAGGCCGAACGCCCCCACACCCAGCTCCAACCACTGTGGGAGCACAAGGTCAAGGGCCGCCGGGTGGCCCTGCTCGACGCGCCGACCACGGACGGACTCACCCTCGGCGACCTGGCGGCCGACACGGTCCGGCCGTACGGATCCTGCACCGATCAGACCATCAATGATCCGCGTGTAAGGGAGATCCTGGCCGCGCTGGACCCGGATGAGCGGGATGTCGCCCTCCTCTATGTCCGTGACTCTTCCGTTCGCAGTTGGACCGAGGCCGCGCGACGCAGCGGCGCCACAAACCCCAAGCAGTTCGGTGAGCGGGTGCGACGCAGGTTGCTCCGGCTCGGTGACCGGCAGCGCAAGCATGGGGCCGCTGGAAAGCCACGATCGGCGGAGGAGGCATGAAAGAGGACGTCGTGACCCCTCACGACGTCGTGCCGGCGTCTACTTCGCGGTGGCTCAGCCTGATCGGCGCCCTCACCGCGTTGACGTCAATGGTCGCTGTCGTAGTTCTGGCGCTCGCCCACTGTTCAGAAGCGATCGTTCCCGTTGTGGCGGTCGGTGCGACTGCACTCACCACCGTCACCGCATCCGGACGGCCTGGCGGGCAGGCGCAGAGGTGAGACTCTCGCACGCCGCAGGGGCGGAGGGGGCCGGCACGCCCACACGCAGGCAGTGACAGAAGGCGGCGGCGCGGGACCGCAGGCATGCCGCAGACCGCGCCGCCAAGCACAGCGCAGCGGCTGGCCTGGCACTCTGTGCTGTGGCAACGGGCGTTGCGCTGCTCATGCGTTGGCGTATTCGGCGAGCCCGCCTACGGCCGGGACGGTGGCGGTCCGTGAAGCAGGTGACCAGGCCGCGGCACCGGGCTCACCAGCCGACGTGCGTTCTCGACCTGACCCTTGAAAGGGTCTGCAGGCACCGAGGCTCAGGTGATCGCGGGACGGCTGCCACACGAGGCCAGGCCACCGCCTCGGAGGGCTGATCGTGCAGCCATGGGTCCGAACTGCGGCTCGGGGCAGTGGGCAGTCATCGCCAAGGCGGAGGAGGACCGGCGCGCAGCGCCGAGCAGAGCGCGATGCCGAGCCCCGTCCGATACCGGCCAGGTCAGCCGCCTGACCGTCGTGACCGACACTGAACAGGCACCGGCCCCCCTCTTCCGCATCGGCAGTGGAGAGAACTGGGTCGGCTCCCACGTCAACGTCCATCTCGCTCTGCATCGTTGCTCCTCCCCGCAAGGCCGTCCCGTTCCGCGCATCCTGATGCTGGACCAGCCGACCCAGGTCTGGTAACGGTCGGAAGTCGACCAAGCCTCAGAAACCCTCGAGGACCACACGGACCGGGCAGCTGTGACCTGCTTTTTCCTTCTGAAGGTGTAGTGAGATGGTTCCCACACAGGCTTCATACCGACCGCGTTCGCGTGTGTTGCACATGGGCCGGTCGACTATGAGTCACTTCGGCTCTAGCGGGCCTTGTGTGCTGGTTAGCCGCTGAGAATGAGGCACCCCACACGCGGGGCTGCCAGGAAGTCTCGGTGACTCGGCCGACGACGGCCGAGTCACCCCTGCTCGCGCGGGCACTACGGGTCGGGCCCTGCCAGCCAAGAGCTCCAGGAGAGTCCCCCCGCTCGCGCAGGCGCCACCTGGCGTTCAGCCCGTTCAGCAGGTACGCGTACGAGTCATTCCCGCTCGCGCTGGCTCTATCTCATCACCGTGGGCATCGTGGTGGCCGGGGAGTCATCCCCGCTCGTGCGGGCCTTACGCCGACGGACAGATACTCGTGCCCGCGGCCACCGAGTCATCCCCGCTCGCGCAGGCGTTACCCTCTCTGACCTGGGCATTCTAGCGCAGTTTGCCCGCCTTTTGCATGGTTTGGGTAGAGGAAGGATGATGCGACCGAAGACCTCGTACTGCCTCCGGGGCGTGCTTCGGAAGCCGCCCGCCCACTAATGAACTTGTCGCTGTCACCCGGCACCGACGATTCGCCGCCTCCGCGACCGGATAGATCACGAAGTCGCACTTGAGTGTTAGCCGGTCGGGTTCTGCCCGGCACTATACCGATGCTGCGGCAGAGTCGGCCCTGCTACACGAGGCACTCCCGCTACCGCGGGCTTCCGCCAGCTCCTCTCTGCGGAACGCAGTGCTGCTTCAAGGTCGCTCGCGCGTCTCTGATAGCCGGGTGATCACCTGGTAGGGCTGGGCAGCACGGGTCGCTCCCGCCCGCGCGGGCGTTACGAGTACAGCAACGAGGATGAGACGAGGCCGTTGGAGGCCACGCAGCTTGCGCGGGTTCTCTCTGGTCAGAAGGGCGCGGGCCCACTCGATGGACGAGTCACTCCCGCTGGCGCGGGCTCTGCAGACGACGGCTGATCCGGTAAGGGTCGTACAGGGACACTCCCGCTCAACGGGCTCGGCAACGCTGCGGTCACCGTCCTGGACAGGAAGTCTGGATCATCCCCGCTTCCGCAGGCTTTATCTCATCGTCCAAACGCGCGGGTTCTTCAGGCCGTTGGCCACCCGGATCGACACCAGCGTTGGGTCACTCCCGCTCCCGCAGGCGGTACGAGACGGCGGACAACATGCTCACCTCCCGGGCCGAGTCACTCCTGCTCGCGCAGGCGCTACTGCGGGCTCCGTCCGATCCGGTTCGCCACCCTCGAGTCACTCCCGCTCGCGCGGGCTCCACGCCCAAGACACTCGTCGTCGACCGAGGCAAAGTCGAGTCACTCCCGCTCGCGCGGGCGGTACGGCGTATCGAAACGGGTGTTGAGCGAGAGCCGGGAGTCATCCCCGCTCGCGCGGGCGTCACCCTCTCTGACCTGGGCAACCTAGCGCATTTGCCCGTCTTTTGCTTGGGTTTGGGTAGAGGAATGATGATGCGACCGACGATCTCGTACTGCTTCCAGGCATACTGCAGAAGTCGCCAGCCAGCCGATGACCTTGTTGCTGGCCCCCGGAAGCGACAGCCCGCCGCCTCCGCGGCCGGATAGATCACGAAGTTTCCCACGGCCAACGCGGCAAAGACGCTGGACGCGGTGCCCCCGCTCGCGCGGGCGTTCCGCTCTTCCGTGGCGCAGGCGAGCGATCTCCAGGCCACGGTAGGGGCTGCCGCATGTATGTGTCCGGCCGCGGTGTCCGCCGTCCGTTCCGGGAGAGTGGCAACCCGATGGCGCCCCGGGGTGCCGCCGCTCGTGCGGACGCTGCGTCTTCTGCTTGTTCGTCTTCTTACTGATGGTCGTGTCACTCCCGCTCGCGCGGGCGCTACCTGATCATCGACGTCACCGACCCGAATCCTGCCGAGTCACTCCCGCTCGCGCAGACGCTACTCCACCAAGGTCGCGCGGATCATCGTGCCCGTCGAGTCATCCCCGCTCGCGCGGGCGCTACCGGTGGCGAATCGTGGGCCGGGACGCGGTCGTCGAGTCATTCACGTTTCCGCGGGCTGCACTGGCCTGGTTCATGAGTCGCTGGCTGAGCAACTCTGATACGCACGGACTGTACTACTTACGTGCAAAGTCTGCAGCCACGGAAGGCCAATTCCACTCCGCTCACGCAGGCTCCACCCCATTGTGGAAACGCACTGGAGTACGTCGCCGAGTCCCCCCGCTCGCGCGGGCGCTGCGGCGCCGGCTACGTAGAGCTGCTGCCGGTGCGCGGGTCACCCCCGCTCGCGCGGGTGCTGCGACTGCGAAGGCGGCCGCCGTGTCTACCTCGCCGGGCCACTCCCGCTCGCGCGGGCGCTGCTGGTCGGCGCTGTGGGCCATCGCGAGCAGCGGCGGGTCACTCCCGCTCGCGCGGGCGCTGCCCTCTCCGGCCCGGCCGTTCTGGCATGGTGTGCCTGTCATTTGCTTCTGACTGGCTGGGAGATGATGGCACACGGGACTGGATGCACGGCAGGAATCTCTGCTTTCTGGCGTTCGTGGTCTCGTGAGCAGCACGGGGTGGCAGCGTTGGGGGATGGGAGTTGTTGAGGATGCCCGGTACGACGGCGTTGACCGTCGTCCGTGGGGGAAGTTCGACCGCACGACGCTGAGGGTGTACTCGCTGTTGTTCCACTTGATCGATGTGGGGGCGGTGGCCGGGGTGCTGTGGGACCGGTTTGTGACCCCGAGCCAGCGCCGGGTCGTCAGCG
This sequence comes from Streptomyces sp. BB1-1-1, assembly GCF_031597775.1. Classification (NCBI taxonomy): domain Bacteria; kingdom Bacillati; phylum Actinomycetota; class Actinomycetes; order Kitasatosporales; family Streptomycetaceae; genus Streptomyces; species Streptomyces sp. BB1-1-1. The sequence goes on from NZ_CP134203.1 coordinate 8,612,782, forward strand.
CAGGCCTCAACATGCCGCAGGAGCAGGCGCGTTCAGTGGTGTGTTTCGTGGCTGCCATGCACGACATCGGGAAGCTGATCCCGTATTTCCAGGCTCTCGAGCCTGCGGCGTATGTGCGGCTGGGGGAGGACCTGCTGGCAGACACGGGCCCGGTGGTGCATGTGCCGCACGCGCGTGCGTCGATGCATGTGGGGCTGCAGCTGCTGGGGGAGCTGGGATTCGCCGTTGGCGGTAACGACAGTCCCGCTGTGCGTGCAGCTCAGTGTCTGGGCGGGCATCACGGCCGGTTCCTGCAACTCGACGTGGACGGGGCGGCGTCCGCCCGGCGGGTGGAGGCCACGTTGGGCGGGCCCGCGTGGCAGGATCTGCGCCGCCGCTACGCCCGGCTGCTGTGGCACCTGTTCGGCGTCGATGAGGCTCCGAATCGGCTGTCGGTGGAGGCTGCGGTGCTGATCACGGGGCTGACGATGGTCGCGGACCGGGTCGCGAGTCAGCGCCGGTACTGGGTGCCCAACGCGGACACGCCGTCCTTCGGCGCTGCCGAGCACCATAGCCGCGCCCGTCGGCAGGCCGAGGAGGAAGTGGAGCGGCTCGGCCTCGCCCGCTTCGCACTGGACCAGATTCCGTTCACCACCGCGCACCCGGGGCTCACGGAGCCCACCGCTCTGCAGCGTTCGGTGATGGAGGAGTTGCCGCACCTGGTCGCCGAGCGGGGGAGCGGCATCGCGGTGGTCACGGACGCGATGGGCACGGGCAAGAGCGTGGCCGCGCTGGAGATGGCGCGGATCTTCAACGGGCACTGCGGTACTCAGGGGGTGGCGTGGCTGCTGCCGGCGACGGCCGCCGCCGACCAGGCCTACGAGGTCCTGGACCGGTATGTGCGCGCCCACCAGGTCGAGTACGCCCCGGTGACGCTGGTGCACCACCACAGCGACCTCAACGAGGCATACGCCGGCCGGCGCCTGTCCCCGGATGACAGCACTGTCCTGGACGGCCCGCCCGACGTCCCGTTCACCGACGGCCAGGACGACCTCGGCGCCGACGACGAGAGGGAGTACGGCCCGGGCACCGCCGGGCCCGACCGGTGGCTGCGCGGCCGGGACAACGCCCTGTTGGCCCAGTACACCGTCTCCACCACCGACCAGGCGCAGATGGCCGTCCTGCCCGTCCGCCACAGTGCGCTGCGCATGCTGGCCCTGTCGGGCAAGACCGTCGTGGTCGACGAAGCCCACGCACTGGACCCGTTCAGCCAGCTCCAGCTGCTGCGCCTGCTGCAGTGGCTGGGAGCCCTGAACTGCCCGGTCGTTCTGCTGTCGGCGACGATGCCCGCATCGACCGCCACCGAGCTGGTGCGGGCCTACCTGTCGGGAGCAGGCCGTACCGGTCTGCACGGTGCCTCGTTCGCTCCCGGCTACCCCGGGTGGCTGTTCGCGGACGCGGCGACCGCCACCGCCCACCGCATGTCCGGGCCGGCCCAGGATGAGCAGCGGGCCGCCCAGCGCAGGACCGCCCGCATCCGCGTCCGCCCCGTCACCTACCGGCGGCTGGGGCCGGCCGGCCGTGCGGTCGAGGCGGGGGAGCGGCTGGCGGTGATCGCCGACGTGCTCCAGGCGGTCATCCGGCACGGCGGGTGCGCGGCCGTGGTGTGCGCGACCGTCGCCGACGCGCAGGACACCTACGCGTCCCTGCGCCGCATCTGGGCCGGCCCTGCTGACGACCTGGTCCTCGTCCACGCCCGGGTGAGAGGGCGCCGACGGCAGAACACGCTGGAAGCCATCCGCCGCCGACTGGGGCCGACGGGCCGGCGCCCGGCCCGGCGCGTTGTCGTCACCACCAGCCTCCTCGACGTGAGCCTGGACATCGACGTCGACCTGATGGTCAGCGATCTTGCTTCTGTGGCGCGTCTGCTGCAGCGTCTGGGCCGCCTGGGCCGCTTCACACGCCTGTGGACCGGACAGGAGCGCCGGCCCGTCTGGTGGGAGGACGGTGACAACATGCCGACGCTGACGGTGCTGGATCCGGTCAACTCCCGCGGTGTGACCGCTCTGCCGCCCGGCTGGGACACGGCCGAGCCCGCTGTCGCTCTCCATGCGACCGCCCGGCTCCTGCCGTCCCTGGAGAAGGAGCCGCTCGTCGTTCCCGACGATGTCCAGGCTCTCGTCGAACACGTCCACGGCGTCACCTCCGGGTTCGCGGCAGAGACGACACGGCTGCAGCAGATGGCCGCCGCGCACCAGTCCCGCACCGGCCGCCAGGAGCAGCTCAGCGCAGTCCACCTGGTGCCCCCGGCCAAACGGGTCTCCTCCCTGGCCGACCTGCACCGCCAGCACCTCACCACCGCCCAGGCAGCCACCCGGCCCGGCCTCCTGCCCCGCCGGCTGCTGCCCTGCTACCGCAGCGCCGACGGCACCCTGACGCTCGACGCAGCAGGCCTGCTGCCGCTCCCGGACCAAGAACACTTCAGCCCGCGCCACCTGCGCAGCATCCTCGACCACTCACTGCCCGTCCCGGCCGCCTGGGTCACCCGCACATCCGCCCGGCATCAGCCGCCCGCCAGCTGGAAGCAGCACCCCCTGCTCGCCGACATCGTGTTGCTGCCCACCGATTCCGTAACCCGTGAGAGTGAACACCGTTTCGGCCACCACTGGCTTCGCCTGGACGAGGAACTCGGCCTCCAACACCGCAAACAGCAGTAATCACAGAGCGTGAAGCATGGCGCCGAAAGCATTACGCCATTGCTTGATCGTCGGACTTTCTTACCGGTCGTGAGACGCGGCGGCGGCATGATTCGCTGTACCCGCAGCCCATCGAACCCCTGGCCGCACCTCGCACATCATTCCGCTGCCCGACAAGGGCATTGGTGATGGCCCGTGCGCAGCAGCCGGCCATGCGCGGCACATGCTGCCGTCGTGCCCCGACAGCGACGGGCCGCGCGAGAACACCCCGGCCCATGGCCGACCGCACCCCCTCACCACATCATCCGCCCCTTCGGTTCTGCGAAAGACACGCTCTTGTCCCCGTTACCCCCATCCACCACCACGTTCAGCGCGGCCGATGCCCCCTGGATCGACGTCCGCACCGGCTACCAGTACGACCAAGTAGGCCTGCGTGCCCTGTTCCTGAACGCCCACCGCATCGACGACCTCGCTCTGCCGCACCCCCCGGCCGCCTCAGCGCTCCTGCGGATCGCGGTCGCCGTCGCGGCCCGCATCACCGGCCTCGACGACCCCGAACTCACCGCATCCCAGTGGAACGCCCTGCGCCGCAGCCGCCTGGCAGAAGGCCGCTTCGACCCGGACGCCGTCCACGCCTACTTCGGCCGGCACGTCTGGGACGTCTTCGACCCCATCAGGCCCTGGCTGCAGGACCCCTCGCTGCGCACCCAGTGCGACCACAGCACCGGCATCAACGTCTTCGTGCCCGGGCGTCCCGCCGGCAACAACCTCGCCTGGTTCAGCCCGCACGGCCACCACAGTGCCGAGCCCGTTCCCACCGCCGAGGCTCTGCAACTCCTGCTCATCCACCACTACTACGGGCGTGCCGGCACCGGCACCCCCCGCACCCTGGACGGCGTCACCAGCAAGAAGCAGACCAGCGGGCCCCTGCGCTCCAGCGTGTCCTTCCACCCTCTGGGCCGCACCCTGCACGAAACGCTCCTGGCCGGTGTACCCGCCTTCACCGGCGACGACCAGCCGCCAGGCGCGGACGCCTGCCCCTGGGAAGAGGCCGCACCACCCGGCCCGCAGGCCGCCTCCCACCGCCCGGTGACCTGGCCCGGCCGGCAACTGACCGGACTGAGCCGCCACGCGATCCTCCTCGTCCCCGGACAAGACGGCACCACCGTCACCGACGCCTACCTCACCTGGGCCACCCAGCAGCCCAAACCCATCACCACCGACCCCTACCTCGCCTACCGCATCACCCCCGAACGCAAGAACGTCGCCCGGCGCCGCACCGTCCACCGCGCCGACGCATCCCGCGCGTGGTGGCGTGACCTGGAGACGCTGCTCCTGGCACCCGACGAACACGGCACACACCGCCGGCCGGCCGTCTTCGACACCCTCAACGACCTTCCCGAACCCGTGCGCCGCAGCCTGCGGATCCGCGTCCACGGATTCGACCAGGACGGCAAGGCCGTCGACCGGCAGTGGTACACCGCCCTCACCCCGCCCCTGCTGAACTGGACCCAGGAACACGACCCGGTCAAAGCCCAGCGCATCGCCGAATGCTGCCGGGAAGCCGAACAGACCGCACAGCGGCTGGCAACCGTCGCCAAACAAGCCTGGGACACCGCCACCCACAGCCGCACCACACAGCCATCCTGGGCGAAGAGGGCACTCACCCGGTACTGGCCGAAGGCCGAGACGGTCTTCCGGCGGCTCCTGGACGAACCCGACACTCCAGCCGCCACCGCCTTCGCCGACGCCGCCGCCACCGCACTGCGCGAGACCACCGAAGCCGCCCGGACCCGCCACACCTTGGCGGCGCGCGCCGTCGCCCACGCCGTCAAAGACCTCTACCGCCGGCCCGCCCCACCCCGGAAAGCCGCCTGATGCCCACCGCCACCGAACACCGCGCCTCCTGCGACGCGTTCGTCGCTCACATCCACCTCCTGTGCGCCGAAACCGGCGTCCGCGTCCGCCTCAGCCGGGGCAGAGGCCGGCCCGTAGAGGAATGCGCCCCCATGGACCGCTACCTGGCCCGGCGCACCGCACACCGCCAAGGGCGCCGCGCCTACTACACCGTCGCGAGCCTCATCGCGATGGCCGGACCCCAGTCCCACACCCCCGGCGTACGCCCCGACCACGACCCCGGCCCGCTCAGCCCGGAAGACGACCCCACCGGCCTCCTCGTCGCCCCCACCCAGCCGGCGGCGGAGCCGGACCCGGCGGCCTGGTTCGCCCGGCCGAACCTCGGCGCCACCCTCGCCACCGCCGTACACCGGGCAGGCCACGGAGCTGAGCGCACCGAAAGCCTTCTCCACCTCCTGACCCGCCTCAGCGACGACCAACTCCACCGTCGGCTGCCCGCACCCGTCACACGACTCCTCAAAGACGGCATCACCCCTGATTGGGGAGTCCTCCTGCACGACCTGGTGCAACGCCCCTACCGCCGTGACCAGGTAGGACTGCGCTGGCGCGACGCCTTCTACCTCGCCGCCCCCGAACCCCGGCGCACCTGAAGCACGAAGCGGCGACAGCTCGCTCCGGCCAACACCCCGCACAGGCCGCCGGCAACTCCGGCGCCCGCCCGACCGCCACATCGCCCGACGGCGCATGACTTACCGGTCACCAGCACCTCACCGCACCGCCCTCTCTTGTTCCGGCAGCCCCGTCCGCGGGCTGCGCCAGCGGCATGCCCGCCGCCCCACCGCGAAAGAGCCCTCTCATGCACACCCCCGCACGCTTCCTCGACCTGCACGTCCTCCAGCCCGTGACCGCGGCGAACCTCAACCGCGACGCCGACAACGACCCCAAGACCATCTCCTTCGGGAACACGACCCGGGCGTTCGTCTCACCCCAGGCATGGAAGCGCCCCATCCGCCTCAACGTCGAACAGGACCTGGGCGAACACGCCGCCCGCACCCGCATGGTGCCGCCCCTGGTCGCCCGGAAACTGCAGGAAGCCCAGTGGCCCGAGGACCTCGCCACGTTCGCCGCGGCCCAGATCGTCCACTCGGCCAAAAAGGACGGCCTGCAGCACAACGACCAGGAGGGCTACCGCACCCAGGCGATGCTCTACCTCCCGACGGACGTCATCGACGACCTCGTCGCCCTGTGCGAAAAGCACCGCACCGACCTCGAAGAAGCACTCGCCGCCCACACCCCCAAGAAGAAGATCGCGCCGGTCCTGCCCGCCAAAGACCTCGCCGCCCACCTGACCCGCCGCACCGCCAGCATCAACCTGTTCGGACGGATGCTCGCCGAACTGCCCGCCGGCCACGTCGAAGCAGCCGTACAGATGGCCCCCGCCTTCTCCGTGCACCCAAGCGACCCGCAGCCCGACTTCTTCACCGCGGTGGAAGACCTCCCCCAGAGCGGGGACTTCGGCAGCGCCCACCTCCAGACCGCGTTCCTGACCACCAGCGTCCTCTACCGTTTCGCGACGATCAACATCACCGACCTCCACGCGAACCTCGGCCCCGCCACCACCGCCGCCACGGTCAACGCTCTCGTCGAGCTCTTCGTCCAGCACTTCATCCTGAGCATGCCCGGCGGCAAGAAGACCGCCACCGCACCGCACACCGTCCCCGACCTCGTCCACTACGCCGTCCGCGACCGCCGCTCCGTCTCCTACGGAGCCGCCTTCGAACAGCCCGTCACCGCCCCCGCCCAGGGCGGCTACACCGCCCCCGCCCGCCAGGCGCTCGCCGACTACGCCGCCACCATCAGCCGCCTGCTCGGCACCCGCCACCTCGTCGCCCACGGACACACCAGCACCCAGGCCAAGCCCATCAAGGACCTCGGCGCCCGCCACCCATCCTTCGACGACCTCGCCGCCGCCTGCGCCGCCGCCGCGACCGCCGACCTCACTCCCGCGGGCCGGCCGTGACCGGCCTCGTCCTGCGCCTGGCAGGCCTGCTGCAGTCCTTTGGCGAACGCGGCGTCTTCCACTACCGCGACACCTGCGCCTTCCCCACCCGCTCCGCACTCATCGGCATGTTCGCCGCCGCCCAGGGCCGCCCCCGCGAACACGCCCTCGACCCCTACCCCCACCTTCGGACATCAGGCGACACCACCGCCCCGAGCCACCGCGACCTCACCGTCACCATCCGCATCGACCAGCCCGGCACCCCCTACCGCGACTTCCACACCGTCGGCGGCGGCCACCCCCGCGACCAGAGTCTCCTCACCGGCAACGGCACCCGGCGAAAACCTGCCGCCTCCACCCTCGTCTCCCACCGCGACTACCTCACCGGCGCCGTCTTCACCGTCGCCGTCACTGGGCCCGTCGCCCTCATCAGCCACATCGCCGAAACCCTCGAACGTCCCCGCTTCGGACTCTTCCTCGGCCGCCGCGCCTGCCTGCCCGACGAACCCCTCGTCCTCAACCCGGACAGCCCAGACCCCGTCAACGAACTTCTCACCCGCACCCCCCTCACCCGCAACCGGCCCCCCGCCCCCGCCGACACGCACCTGCCCACCACCTTCGTCTGGGAACACCCACCCCCAGGCGCCGAACCGACCACCCCACCCGACCGGGAAAGCACCAGCGAACCCCTCAACCTCACCCGCCACGCCCGACGCCACGTGCCACGCCCCCTGTGGATGACCACCGAAGCCCTACCCGCCCACCTCTACGCAGGCCCCCGACCCCTCGACGCCCTCACCACGTACAAGCACGGAGCACCCGCGTGACCAGCCTCTCCCGCCTCATCCTCGACCCCGGCCATCCCGCGGTCAGAGCAGACCTCGCCGACGTCGACAGCATCCACAAGACCCTGATGCGTCTGGTCCCCGACCACGCCGGCCCCACCCCCCGGGCAAGGGCCGGCCTCCTGTTCCGCACCGAACCCGGACCCGATCCGGTCCTCCTCGTCCAGACTGCCAACCCGCCCGACCTCACCGCCCTGCCCGCCCACTACGGCACCGCCCGCACCCTCGACCTCACCCCTCTGCTGAACTCCCTCACCCTCGGCCGCACTGTGCGCTACCGCATCACCGCCGCCCCCACCGTCGCCCGCTCCGCAGGCAACCCCACCCCCCACCCCGTCACCGGAAAGCGCCGCGGCAAGATCACCCACCTCACCGGCGACGACGCCCTCGCCTGGTGGCAGCGCCGCGCCACCGCCGCAGGCCTCGAACCCGTCACCATCACCTCCCTCCCACGCCCCTTTCCCCGCACCCGCGTGACGCGCTCGGCCCCCTACTTCACGCTCACCCAGTTCGACGGCCTCGCCCGCATCACCGACACCACCCCCCTCACCGACGCCCTGAAGAACGGCATCGGCCGGGCAAAAAGCTACGGAGCCGGCCTGCTCTCCCTCGCCCCGGCCTGACCCCGACCAGAAAGCACACCCCGGATGCCCCACCCGCCCGACCACGACGCCCTGCGTGCCGCAGCCATCTACCGCCTCTACACCCTCGAGCAGTCAGAGCGGCTCACCCGCACCCGGATCGTCGGCGTCGCCGACGCCTTCGGCGTCGACCCCCGCACCGTCGACCGCTGGCTCGCCAACGCCCGAGCCAACCACGGCACCTACCAACCCCCAAGCCGCCGCACCAGCTTCGTCCTCACCCCGCACATGCTCGACGCCGTGGCCCGCTGGCGCGGCAACGCCACCGCCGCCTGGAGAGAACTACGCGCCGAAGGCCACCCCGTCCCGTCCCTGCCCACCTTCCACCGTGCCACGAACAAGGCCCTCACCCCCGGCATGCGGGCCGGCCTCCGCGCCGGGGAGAAGGCCCGCCGGCGCTTCGACGTGTCCGGTGAACGCGAACGCCACCACCGCAACTACGCCTGGGAAACCGACCACGTCGAAGCCAGCGTCAAAGTCCGCATCGAAGGCCACATCCGCAAACCCTGGATCACCTTCTTCGTCGACTGCGCCACCTCAGCCATCTGCGGCCTCGCCATCAGCCCGCAACGCCCCAGCCGCGAAGGCGTCCTCGTCGCCATCCGCGACGCCATCCTGATCGACGAACACCACGGCCCCTTCGGCGGCATCCCCAGGTACGTGCGCGTCGACGGCGGCAAGGAATTCCTGTGCGCCACGGTCACCGACGCACTCGGCGTCCTGGGAACCGAAATCATCGCCCTGCCTCCCTTCACCCCCGAAGGCAAAGGCAACGTCGAAGCAGTCAACGGAGCCGTCAAGAAGACCCTGTTCGCCGGCATGCCCGGCTACACCCACGCCCCCGCCCTCCGCGGTGGCAAACCCGTAGACCCCGACCAGCCACTGCTTCACTTCGAAGCGTTCGTCGACCGGGTCCTCACCTGGGTCCACCACTGGAACCACGAGAACACCCCCAAAAGCCTGGGAGGCCAGACTCCCCGCCAAGCCTGGGACGCCGACCCCACGCTCATCGACACCGTCACTGCCGAAGACCTCCACACCTACACCCTCGAACGCCACGGCAAGCCCCTGACCATCAACAACGGCGGTGTCCGCTGGCGCAAGCGCAACTACATCGCCGACTGGATGCACGGCCGCGTCGGCGAAAAGGTCCACCTGCGCTACCTCCCGCACCACGACCACCGCGTCGAGCTCTACGACCCCCACACCGGCCGCCACCTCGGCGCCGCCGTCATGGCCCAACAAGCCACCCGGGAGCAAGCCCTCAGCCTCAAACAAGCCCGGCGCCGCGAAGCCGACCGCCTGCGCGCCCAACTGAAGAAGGCCGAGAGGAACCGCAACGAACGCTTCGCGGCCGCAACCCGCCCCACACCACCCGTCCCCCTGGACACGATGCCCGAAGAAGAGGCCCTCGAGCACCTGCGCACCCTCGACGGCTTCACCCCGGCCGCCGAGGCACTGCCAGACCTCATCAAGCTGCCCGAACCCGACGCCGCGCTGACCCGGCCCCTCGACCCCCGCACCACACCGCCATCCACCCCGTCCGCACCACCCGAGGAGCAGCCGTGACCGCCCCCGCCACCGCGCCCCGCCCCAGCCAGCTCCCACCACCCAGCCAGGACCACTACCTGGGCCTCACCGGAGCCAACGCCATGGCCACCAAAGCCGTAGCCGAAACCGAAACCCGCATCCTCAAGGCCATCAAACACAACGCCCTGGTCTGCATCCACGGACACGTCGGCCTCGGCAAAACCTTCGCCGTCCACACCGTCCTGCGCCGCCACGCCCCCGAAACGACCGTACGGCTGCGCTACAACAACGGCGCCAACATGAACGAGATCCGCACCCAGCTCTGGCGCCGCCTCGACCTGCCCGGACCACCCCCGCAGTCCGTCGGCCCCTGCGACCAGCAGATCCACGACGCACTCGAAGCCGAGCCACGCGTCCTGCTCATCGACGAAGCGCAAGGCCTCGGGACCAAAGCACTGGAGTACTTCCGCACCCTGTGGGGCGACGACGCACGCCGCGCCCCCATCATCCTCGTCGGCAGCGGCAACGCACGGCAGAAGATCCTCAACAACCCCGCCCTGCACTCCCGTATCCTCGACTGGTACCAGTTCAGCTCCCTCACCCCCACCGAAGTCCAGGCCGTCATCCCCGCCTACCAGCGGATCTGGGCCGATGCGCAGCCCGAACTGATCCTGTACACCGACGACATGGCAGGCCACGGATCATTCAGGAACTGGGCAAGAATCACCCTCCTCCTCCACGATGCCCTCGAAGAGAACCCCGGACTCACCCTGAACAAGGACCTCATCCGCTGGGTACTCAGCCGTATCGACCCCACCACTCGCCACACCCCCCAACGCAGATGACCGCACCGGGGCCCCTATTTAGAGCGAAGTCGGAGTGCGGACGTGCCGCAGCGGCTCCGCCGTTTGACCGACCGCGGCCGCTCCTCACAAAACCTTGAGACGAATGCGCCCAGACCGTGTGGGAGCGTCTGGGTCCGCCCTCCGGACGCTACTGGTGATGGTGCTCGTCGACGTCGAGTCCCGCCGGCCGGTAGATCTGCTGCCTGACCGGGAGACGTCCAGCCTGGCCGCATGGCTGGCGAACCGACCCGAGATGGAGATCGCCTGCCGGGACTGCGCGCCGTTCTTCGTGGAAGGCACCCCAGCCGGGGCACTCCAGGCGACGCAGGTCGTCGACCGCTGGCCGTGGTCAGTCACAGCGCCGGTTCCCCCAGCACTGATGCGCCACCGGACCCTCGCTCATGAGTTGGCCCCGCAGGACGTCAGCGGCGCGCGGCCGCGGTCGGGCACGCTGGGCGCATGCGGTCGAGCTCGTCGTAGATCTGGGCGCGTAGTTGGGCCCGCGGCACGGTGAGTTGCAGGCGTCCGTAGCGCGTCTCGAACCGGGCCAGATGCGTGCGGATGTGCTGGTAGAGGTCGGGGTGGCGGCGCACGAGTTCGTCGTAGGCCTGGTCCCCGGCCTTCTTCAGCAGCTCGTAGCTGGGATCCTGGCGCTCGGCCATGGACATGCCGTCGTTGAGCGCGGTGATCAGCCGGACGGACTCGGAGCGGCGTTGCAGCAGTGCGGCGAACAGGCGTCGCCGGTCGTGGAGTTGTCCGAGTTGTGCGGCGCTTCGCGGCGGGCTCGTGAGCGTGAGGTCGTGCAGGTGCTTGGTGTGGGGGTTGGCCGCGCTCGGGGCGGTCTCGGCGAGGGCCTCGGTGAGCTGGTCGCGCCACCGGTTGAGCACCAGAGGGTGGCACAGTGCGTCGTCGCGGGCGTCCTGCTGTGCGGCGTCGGCGATGAGACGCCGCCGGAAGGCCAGCCCGTCGAGCTCGATCAGCTCGCGCACCGCGTCGGTGAGAGGGGCGGCGAGCCATCCGTTGTCGATGCAGCGTGTGATCTTTTCCGGGATGGAGCGGATGTGGACGGCTGCCGAGGGCGCGACCCCCGCGTCCGCAGCGAGGCGGCGTACCAGCGCCTCCTTCTCGTCCGGGAGGTACCGGCCCAGCCACGCCCGCGCCAGACGCCGGGAGTCGTCGGTGGCCGCGGGGAAGGGGAGAACCCCCGCGGCGGTGAGCTCCGCGATGCGGTGTCTCTTGAGGCGCCGCTCCGCATCGCGCAGCCTGTCCCGCACGGCCCGCTCCTGCACGGCCAGATCCTCCACTTCCTCGCGACGCCTGCCGGACAGGACGCAGACCTCGCGCCGGATCTGCCGGTCGTGCATCGCGTAGGTAAGGGCATCGATACTCTGCTCGATGCGGTCCGGACCGAAGAGCAACTCGTCCAGACCGGTGCGCTGAAGCCCGCACGCGTGCGCCGTGACCACCTTTGCCAGGTCAAAGAAGCTCACGTTGACCAGATCCGCCAGCTCATGCAGGGGGAGCCGCCACGGCTGCTGGTGCGGCACACGGGTGGCCTTGAGACCCACTCCGGAGAGCACGGGACCGGCCCGGTAGCGGACAGGCCGCTCGTGCGGCTCGGCCAGGTCGAGGGCGAAGCGCATCTTCACATAGCGGACGGTGCGGCCGCGATGCAGGGCGGCCGTGGGACGGTCCCGCAGAGTGCGGCACGGGGCGCGCCTGGCCGCCCCGCAGGTCGGGCACACGATCGTTGCGACCTCGCACGAACGCACATTCCACAAGACCCGTAGCGCCGGGGAGGTATAGAGCGCACCGTCGGCCCGCACGGCGACATCAATGCTGGAGCACATGGGCCGGAGGCTGCCAGGCGCGACCTGCTTCCTGACCGGGCCGCGCCGCGCAGGCGCTGTGAACAACCCGGAAGAGGACGCTCACGTTCCAATCCCGAACTCACGTTCGTATTGTCGCCGCACCATGGGGTGAACTTCGCCGACAGGCCTCCAGGACGGGCGCCGGAGCGCACCCTGACATGCATGCCCTTCGTGGTCGGCGCCCTTCGCCGGTGTGCCGGTGGGCGAGTCCGGTCACCGGCACAGCCCTCGCTGGCCTCCTCCGTGCGCGGCTTGGAGTCCGGCTAAGCCATTTGGTTTGGATCAGCCGGTCGTTGGTCCGGGTGTGCCGTTGACTGATGCGCAGTGGGCGCGGATCGAGCCGTTGCTCCCGGACCGGACGCCGAAGCGGGGTGGCCGCTGGCGGGACCATCGGGAGGTGATCGACGCGATCGCCTTCAAGTTCCAGACCGGTACCCAGAGGGTGCACCTGCCAGAGAAGTACGGCAACTGGCGGGGCGTCTACAACCGGCTGCGGATGTGGGCCGTCGACGGCACGTGGGAGCGGGTGTTCACCGCCCTGGTGGCCAAGGCCGACGCGAATGAAGACGTCAGCTGGGCCGTGTCCGTGGACTCCACCATCGTGCGCGCTCACCAGCACGCGGCCGGGGCCCGCAAGAAGGGGCGCCAGCCGACGAGCCGAACGATCACGCCATCGGCCGGTCTCGCGGCGGACTGACCACGAAGATCCACCTCGCGGCCGACGGCCGGTGCCGGCCGCTGGCGTTCGTCCTCACCGCCGGCCAGGCCGGCGACGCACCCGCCTTCACGGACGTCACGGCCCGCCTGCGGCGTTCCCCGCCCTTTTGGACGGCCCCGCACCAGGCCGGGCCTGCTCCTGGCCGGCAAGGCGTACTCCTCCCGCGCGATCCGCGACCACCTGCGCAGGCGCGGCATCCGCACGGTGATACTGGAACGGGCCGACCAGCAGGCCAACCGGCGACAGCGCGGACAGGCCGGCGGCAGACCGCCGGCCTTCGACCGCGAGGCATACAAGCAACGCAACGCCGTTGAGCGGTGCATCAACCGCCTGAAGCAGTGGCGCGGCATCGCCACCCGCTACGAGGAGACCGCCACCATCTACCTCGCCGGACCTCATATTGCGGGTATCTTCCTCTGGTCCGCCCGCTGATCCAAACGAGGCCTAGACCCTCTAGAGGCCGCGGCGCTAGGCACAGTGCTGTGACTAGGCATCTAGCAGCGGCACTCATTCGCGGTTCCCTCCCCATGGGCGAGGTGTGCTGACGGTGTGGCAGTGACACCTGCCCAGTGAGCGCAGCGGGCCCAGCTGGCGAGAGTTCCAGGTCATCGACCAAGCAGGCTGCTAAGCACCTCCTTCGAGGCCGCGCGCCGTTCGGGGTTGCGGGACCAGACGGCTGGCACGGCGACCAAGAGAAGCAGGACGAGGATGAGGATTTCGATGGTGAGGGCGGGGACCAGGCCACTGCTTGCGCCTGTCAGGAGCGCCATGATTCCGCCACCACCTGCGACTGTGAGAGGACCTGGGAGGCTGATGCGGTTCGTCGCGCTGGCTGCAGGCGGCTGAGCGGATTCTCGCCGCGTAGGCTCGATGTTGATGATTCCTCCTCGATCGGGACGGTCATCGATCAGCGGCCCTCCGTCGTGAGCGGGGGGCCGCTCCCTGATGATGCAGCGAGTTGACATCGTCCTGTTGAGGTGTGGATTACATCTACTTGTTGCACATGGCAGCTCGGGCGATACATTCGCCCGCTACCAGCGCACCCTCCAGCATCGTCCTGTTCCTCACTTGGGTCCGCTGTGCGGGTTGCTCTTCGAGGGCAGCCGAAGAGTGCTCAGCCTTGAGGCCCCACATCATTACGGTTGGCACTCACGAACGACGGGTGCCGACATCAGGCAATATCAGGTTGGCTGAAAATCGAATGCCTCGTTCAGGTCCTGGACCGAGAACCCTCCTTCTTCCTCCCGCTGTGGCAAGCCGTGGACGTAGTACTACGCGCCCTGCCCATGGTCATGGTGGAAGGACCAGACTAGGTGGTCGCGGCAGCCGAGGAACTGCGGGACGCATCGTGCGAAATAGCAATGGTTCTTATGGACATCCTTGAGGCACGCGGCAACGGTCTCGACGTAAGCAGCCTGCGGGAAGACCTGGTTGAACAGCAGAACTGGCTCGACACGCTCATCTCGGCTTTCGCTGTCGCCGTCCGTAAGGTCCTGGACCTGCAGACGGACGGGTAGAGGCCCGCCGTCATCGGCCACCATCCGGGCGCTCCGTATCGGAGAGGTCTGCCGCCTCCTTTAGGGTGCCGGCCCCCCCCTCACAGCCGGACCGGGTCCGGCGCTCAAACGCTCCGCGGCCCTCCCCGACGGAATCGGTCGAGCACAGGGACCACAGGCTGCGCAGACTGTCCACAAGCACCTGGGCAGGGCGTGATCCCGGCGGGTGAGCCCGGCGCGCGGTCGTCCATTCCACGAGCATGCGGCCCGCCATGCGAGCCATCCCGGCGGATTCCACCTCGACATGGCGAAGGCGTCCCTCCGACGCCATGCGTCCCACAGCGTCCAAAGACTCACACACCTGCTCCCGCAGGAAGCCCAGTTCCTTGTCGGTCACGGCCAGGAAGGTGCTAAGCCGCTCTGCCCCCGATGTCTCGCCGCGGTCCGCGAGCTGTTCGCTGTGGTAGTGCGCGGCGAGCAGCCACGCTGCACGCGACTGCTCGGGTGGTCCGTCGAAGGCCATGGCCGACCGCAAGTCGGCCATGAACACGCCGTCGTGCGTCGGCAGGGCCGGCGCATTCAGCCAGGTGAGCACGCCGCAGACCCGCCCATCGAGCTCGGTGCGTGATGCAGTCACCAGATCCCGGCGGCGCCGGAGATTGGCCCTCATCTGCTGGACAGCCGATCTGTTGTCCATGTCCACGGAGGCTGCCGCCTCTGCCCAGTCGTACCACGGCCCCTCCTGCCCGCGGTGCTCGGCCGGGATCCGTTGCAATGCCTCGTTCTCCCTCTCACGGGCCTTGCTGTAGTAAGGAAAGTAGGCCTTGAGCAGGGCTGCACGTACAGGATCCAAGGGCACCGGGACCTGGTTGAACCACGCCAGCAGTGCCAGATCATCATTGCTCCGGCACCGCGGAGCGCAAACCAGAAGGCCCGCAACGAGAGCGACTGTCTGCGGCGCGTGAACCGTGCGTCCACCGATCGTCACCTGCGTCTCTGAACGCCGGGGTACCAGCCCGGCCGTACGCCATCGCTCCAGCTGGTACGGGCT
Source organism: Streptomyces sp. BB1-1-1 (assembly GCF_031597775.1). NCBI lineage: Bacteria > Bacillati > Actinomycetota > Actinomycetes > Kitasatosporales > Streptomycetaceae > Streptomyces > Streptomyces sp. BB1-1-1. The sequence goes on from NZ_CP134203.1 coordinate 8,628,310, forward strand.
CAGCTTCAGTCCGGACACGGCGACGATCCGGATCAAGTGGCTGTCGGCCGCGCCAGGTTGTGTTCTCACCATGTGCTCAAGGTACGAAAGGGCATAGCCGAATCCGCGGGCGTCAGCGCGGGGCACTGGACGCCATGGACGGTCTACCCGACGGCCTTGTGCCAGCTGGCGGTACCGCGCCCGCATCGGCGGTGCTCTCGGTCGTCGATGGACATCCTCGGCGTCAGGCTCGTCCGCCCAACTGTCGTGAAGGTCGTTTGGACGCTCAGAGGCCTGTGGTTCAACCCGAGACTCCACCGCCGGCGCCAGGGCGGCGTCCCTGGTGGAATATCTCGTTCTCTCGGCTCCACTGGGCAGTATGTGGTTGCAAGCGGGCATCGGTGGGGTCAGGGCAGCCCACAGCTGCTGCGGGACAAGTTGAGGTATGCCCAGGGCGCAGCCAGAGAGTGAGATGTGTGGTCGGTGGTGAGGACCCGGCGCCAATCACCGCGGTCACGCCGTAGCCGCCTCAATAGCAGCTGTGGGCGGCTTCAGGGCGGATCGAGGGGCGACTGGCGCAGGTCGAGGTAACAACGCAGTCGCACACCCGGCTGCCCGGCCTCGCGAGTTGTGCATTCCACGGATGTTGTGGCCCATCGGGAGGCCAGGGCCGTGTGAAAGGCGAATGCAGTCGCGTCGTCGGCTGCGGCGACATCGACCACGATCAGCCCGGGTTCGGACACGTGTACTTCGTTGATCGCTTCCATGCCCGGGACGACGCCTCGCTCAACACGGCGGTTCTGGATGCTGTCTGTATTCACCCTCACGAGCGTGCCTGGGCCGGATCGGCCGCATCAGTTTACGAGCGGGATACGTCGTGCATCGCCGTTTATCCGGGGACGCGTCGCAGGAGGAATCCGCCTCGTCCGGGCAATGAGTAGTCACGTTTTCTCCACTCGACCTCCACTACCTGATCACGTCCGGTAGGCTCCGGGCGCTCCATTCGCACCACTGAAGGGGGGATTCCTCATGCGCATCAGGCGCACTCTGACCGCTGCCGCGACCACGGCGGCCATCACCGCTCTCGGCCTGGCCATGGCCGTTCCGGCGCAGGCCGCCGAGTATTCCTCGGCCCTGAAGATCAAGGGCGTGCAGTACGACGCCCCGGGCCGGGACTCCAACAAGTGCTCTGGCGGCAACACCGCTGCCGAGTACCTGACGATCAAGAACTACTCGAAGACGGCGACCGTGAACCTGAAGGGCTACAAGGTCAAGGACGCCGCCGGCAACTCCTTCACCTTCAAGAACAGCCACACGCTGCATCCCGGCGACCAGGTGAGCCTGCGCGGGGGCCGCGGCACCGACTCGGACGCCAAGAACGTCGTCTACCGCCAGAACTGCAACTTCATCTGGAACAACGACAAGGACACCATCTACTTCTACAAGCCCACCGGGGCCCGCGCCGACGTCCACGCCTACACCCAGAAGGCCAACGACAAGGACCGCAACGGCTACATCACCTACCACGGCTGAATCGGCCCCCCACGGGAAAAGCGGCCGCCGGGCACACGCCCGGCGGCCGATCCGCTTGCGTATCACCGCCCGCCCTGCGGCGAGCTGGGAACTATGCGACGGGCTCGTAGGCCACGCTCTGCTCCGGGCAGCCGATCGCAGCCTCCTGCAGGGCTGCCACCTCGGTCTCGTCCGCGCTCAGGTTCCAGCGCAGCTTTGTGCCCACCCACTCGGCGATGTACCGGCAGTGCACCTCGGTGGCCGGCGGCAGCCACTGGGCCGGGTCCTGGTCGGCCTTGGACCGGTTCGAGCGGGCCGTGACCGCAACCAGACTGGTGGCCGAGCCCTGGTCGTTGGCGTACGCCTCACGCCGCTCGGATGTCCATGCGGAGGCGCCGCTGTCCCAGCTCTCCGCCAGGGGCACCATGTGGTCGATGTCGAGTCCGGAGGCCGAGGTCACCCACACCTGGTCGTAGTAGGACCACCATTGTCCCCCCGACAGCCGGCACCGGGGCCCGACCGTAGGCGGCTCGACGGCCTCGTCGAGCAGGACCTCGTTGCGGGTGGAGCAGCCGTCGGCCGGATCGTCGCCGGTGTTCCAGTGGCGGAAGGCGTCACGGTCGTAGCCCTCACGGGACTCGGCCGCGACCGGCAGGCGGCTGACCGCTTCAGCGAGCGGCAGCGTCTCCGCCGCGTGGACCGGCGTGGAAGCGGCGACGGACAGAAGGGCGAGGGACGCGGCGGCCAGGCCGCGCAGCACAGAGATGACCATGGACCGTTGATAGCGGCCAACGCCGGGGCGCGATCAGCCATTTGCCGAGTGCGCCGCCCGTGTGAGTGGAAATGTCATACCGGCTCCAGCCTCGATCCAGCCGCAGCTGATCACTGAATGAATGGAGCTGCTTCCTCCATGAGTGCCCGCAGCTGCTCGAGCGACGGCCGTAGCAGGCCCTGGCCACGGTGTACTCGGCGTGGCAGAAGCGCCTGTGCCCTGCGAAGTGCGCCGGCGCCCGGCGCGGGAATGATCTCCTGGGGCCTGCTGTGCATAGGGCTGCCGCGGACGGATTTGGATGCCGCAACGTCGGCAACTCCGTTCTTGGAACTATCGGTCGTCCTCGATGTCCCGTGGGGACGGTTGTCTTCCCATGCCAGGTCGAGGACGTAGCGCTCGGTGTGTGCGGTGTGCCGCCAGCTGTCCGACAGGGGGGCCGCCGTCCAGACGCGGCCAGATCTCGCAGTGCCGCTTCGCGAAGGCTGCCCATGGCCTGGCGGCAGGTCCATCAGGCAGCTCCCCGACGCACACCTGGGCGGGGCAAGTCCGTCTCTCTGCGGGGCCAAGGCCGAGCTGATTGACGACCAGGGTTCCGGTCTCGGACTGAGAGGGTGATTAAGAGGCGGCCTTCGACCTCGCCCGGAGCGGAGGGAGGGTCTCCCGGATACGGATGCCGACCTGGCCGGAGTGTTCGCCTGAAAGCTGTAGAGCTACTGATGGTAGCCGTTCCCGGCCACTACCAGCTGGCGTGCGAAGCCCATGGCGGCTGCGTCGTCGAGGTAGGCGTCGGCATCCTCTGCCTCGATGAAGCGAAGGCCATGGAGGGCTCCCATACTGTTCGACCAGGAGTCTCATGTGCGAGCCTCCCTCTCAGCGGGTGATCTTGACCTAGGACGGGTGGCCGCCCAGCATCCGGTGGAGGTCTACATCGAGTGGAGCCGGCGCAGTCGGCCCGTACGAGTGCAGCCGCACGTCAGAGCCGTTGTCAGTGCCGGCCGCTAGCGTTGCCGCATGCCTGAGAACGCTCAACTGGACACGCACTCAAGCGCCAGCGCGCTGCGGGAGCCTCATCGCGCCGCAGAGACCCGAAAGTCAGCGTGTTCATCGAACATCGGTACGTCTTCTGCTGCCTGAGTGCTCGGCCCTGCCTGAACGAACAGCCCGCGCCTGCTCATGTACAGGCGCAGGGCGCGGTCGTTGCCCTGGCATGCCTTCAGTCGCATCACGCCTGGTCGGCGCGGTGATATCTGTTCACCGTGTGCCTCTTTCGGGGGACACCGCGTCGCCGCTGAGGCGGCTACGATCCTGGCAACCCACCCTCCGTGCAATTGCATATGGGATCCCATGTCCCGCGAAGCAATGCAGAGGTCCGTGTGCGGAGCCCTCGAGGGACTCGTTCGGTGGGGCATCGTCGAGCGACCAGAGAAGGTGACGGCTGTGCAGTACCGCAACGGGCTTCCGGCGCAGAACATCAGCGGAGCGCTGTGGATCAAGAGCAGTCACAGCAACGCTACGGGCGGCAACTGTGTTGAAGTGGCGGCCTTGCCCGGCGGGGGAGTGGCCCTGCGCAACTCCCGTGACCCCCATGGTCCGGCACTGGTGTACTCCCCGGCGGAGATCACCGCGTTCCTGGCCGGGGCCAAGGCCGGCGAGTTCGACCACCTGACCGGCTGACGGGCCGACCGCAACCGTCGGACACGCAGTATGCGAGTCTGCGAAACTGGCGCGGATCCAAGGCCGTTTCGCAGGGGGGCTGGCATGTCCGACGGTTCCGGTTCCGGGTTGCATGAGGCCGCCGCGGCACCGGTGCCCGGGAGCACCGGGCAGAACGCCAGGCCGGAGGTGGCGGCCCGCCTGCTGGGGGAGGCGCTGCGCCAGGCCCGCAAGGAGCGCAATCTCGCTCTGCGGGACGTGGCCCCGGTCATCCGCGGCTCGGTCTCCAAGCTCAGCCGTCTGGAGCGGGGTGAAAGCCCGCCCAAGGACCGCGACGTGCGGGACCTGGTAGCGCACTACCGGCTGGCCGGCGACCGGGTGCACGAGATCGAAGCCCTCCTGCAACAGGCCAAGGACAACGCCTGGTGGCAGCAGTACAGCGACGTGACGCCCAACTGGCTCAAACGGCTGATCGGTCTCGAGGCCGGCGCAACCCGCATCTACTGCTATGAGAACCACGTCGTCCCGGGCTTGCTGCAGACCATGGAATACACGCGGGCCCTGGTCACCAACGGTCTGCCCGGAGCGGGGCCGGAAGAGGTGGAGCGCCGGGTCCGGCTCCGCCTGGAACGCCAGCGCATCATCCGCAGCCCTCAGCGGCCCGACATCATCGCCATGCTGGACGAAGGGATCCTCCTGCGGCCCGTAGGCGGGCCTGCTGTGATGAGCCGCCAACTCGACCATCTCATCCAGCTGTCGGACCAAGGCCGGATCAACATCCGCGTCGTGCCCTTCGACCGCAGCGCCAGCGCAGCACCCAGCTACCCCATCACCCACCTGACTTTCGGTGACGGCGGGCCCTCGGAGCTCGTCTATGTGGAGTTGATCGACAGCGCGATGTACCTCAGCAGGACCGCCGAGATTGAGCAGTACCGGCTGGTCCTGCTCAATCTGGCGAAGGCCTCGGCCCGAAGGAAAGACAGCCGGGCCATGCTGGAGCAGGCACGGGACCGCTATGCGGCCCACGCCGAGGAGCCAGTCTGACCCCGCCTTGAAGATCCGCCTTGCAGGCGGGTATCCAGCTGCTCCCCAGCGCCGGCCTGCCCGATCGGCCACTTGTTCACAGGATTTGGATGCGGCTGGCGCGAGACCGTCACAGCTGGGCTACCCCGCCCCACTCCACCCACTCGTCGCTGTGAGCGCGGGGCGGGAGACTGTCGTCCGGCCGCCAGTCGGTCACGTCCACCAGGCCCGGCTCCAGGACCTGCATCCCCTCGAAGAAGGCACGGACCTCCTCTTCCTCCCGCACCCTGCCCCAGTGACCATGGGTCGCCCCGTCCATCAGCGAGGTCACTCTCTCCCGCACCCCGGCGTCAGCACTGACGAGTTGGCAGACCACCAGGAAACTCCCCGGGGCGAGCCGCTGGGCCACATCGCGCACCAGTTCCCCGGGACGGTCGCGGTCGGGCAGGCAGTGCAGCACGGAGATGAACAGGGCGGCAACGGGCTGGGTGAAGTCGATCAGGTGCCGCACTTCGGGGTGAGTGAAGATCGCTTCCGTGTCGCGCATGTCGGCATCGATGACGACGGTGCTGTCGTTCTCCTCCAGCGCCGCGTGCCCGTGAGCCAGCACGCTGGGATCGTTGTCGATGTAGACGACCCGGGAGCTGGAGTCGATGCGCTGGGCGATCTGATGGACGTTGTCCTGCGTAGGCAGGCCGGATCCATGGTCGATGAACTGGCGGATCCCGTAGTCCTTCGCCAGTACGCGGACGACCCGCTGGAGGAACTCGCGGTTGTTGCGCGCCAGTACCTTGGTGCCTGGCGCAATCTGCATGAGCTTCTCGCACTCCTGGCGGTCGGAGGCGTAGTTCTCGATCCCTCCGAGCAGCCAGTCGTACATCCGCGCCACGCTTGGCACGCTCACGTCAATACCAGTTGTGTTGTTTTCCGCCATGTACGTCAAGAAGGGCCCCCAACCGTCCGCATCGGTGAATCGCCCATGCTAGAACCGCACAAGACGGCATCCAAGCTGACCGGCGGAAAAAGACCCCATCGTGAAATGAGCCCTTTCTGGCGCGAAAAAAGGCGCCCCGGAGCATTCCGGGGCGCACGCCGCCTGCTGACGGTCACGGAGGACCCGCTGAGGCTGGCCCGACCGCTGCCCAGGCGCCACAAGCCGCAGTGATCTCAGTCGCGCTCCGGCACGGTCTGCGCCCGGCAACGGCCGCAGACCGACTCCGCAGGACGGGAACCGTGCAGACTCACAGCAGCCTGACGGACCGCCTGCCACAGCGGCTCGACGTCATCAATGCGCCCGCCCAGAGCACGCACCAGGCGGGCAGTCGCCGGCCAGGGCAGAGCGTGCCGGCCGGCCAGGACCTGACGCAGACACTCCACAGGCAGCAGCGCCTGCTCACCGAGCCTGTGCAAAGCAGGGGAACCGGCTGACAGATGCAGACCGCGCAGTGCAGCCGCCAGGCAGCCGACAGCTCCCTGAGCAGGCAACCGAGACGTCATCAGCGTGCCGGCGGCACTCTCCCACAACAGTCGCAGATCCTCCGCCGTGCCACCGAACACACCGGCTAATGTGTACACCTCAGGCCACGACGGCACGGCGTCACCGTTCAATGCCTGGAGCACGTACTCCGGCTGGAGCCCCGCCCGCTCGGCCGCCTCGTCCACCACCACGCCTGAGCTGATCTGCAGACAAGCCAGGGCGTCCGCCAGGCGCTGGACGGCGCCGCGCCGATCCGCGGCCTGCCGGGGCGGGAAGAGGGCCCGCAGCGCAGGCGTACTCCAGCGGGCGCTGGCCTGCGCCGCGGTGATGCCCGCGGCCGCGCCCACCTCCTCCCAGCTCGCGCCTGCCTGCTGTGCCTCATGCACCACTGCCGCCGTACAGCGCTCCGCCTGACGGTAGACACTGTCGATGATCTCCAGCTGAGCCCGCAGCGGAAGCTGCAGCCTCTGGGAGGCCATCAGCCGTCCGGTGAGAGCCGCCAGGTGACGTGCGCTGCGCGCGGCACTGGGAACCGCCAGCGGCTGACCGCGCTGCGCGTTGCGCGCCCGCTGCGCGCGCCTGCGGCACAGCTCGTCACAGTAGTCCCGGCGCCGTCCGCGCCCTTCCCGCAGACGCAGCGGCTGCCCGCAGTGTCCGCACTTCTTCCGCTGAACCGGAGCTCGCACTGCCCTCTTCCGCCCCTCCGTGTGAAGTCGATGCACGGCGGTGCCTGCGCGGCGCACCGCGCAGGCACCGCCGCCGGAGCGCTTGGCTCCGGCAGGCAGCAGATCCCTACAGCCGAACGCGCAGGTAGCGGAAGGAGGACTGGGCCGCCAGGCCGGCGGCCGGCAGCAGCAGCCAGGCGTCCCGGCCGCCGGATCCCAGCACCCACACGACGATGATCACCACCAGGACGAAGCTCAGCCGCAGGCGGACGTCCAGGGCATCCAGGCAGGCGTTTTGTGGAATGACGGAGCGCGAAATGGTATTTTCGCGTCCGCGGGGCATGCAAGGCATACCCCGGAAGAAGCGGGCGTTCATATGGTTAGCAGCCTTTCTGACTGAGCGTCCGCAACAGGGTCCCGGTGGTGTGGCGACACCCCCGGGGCCCGCCCGCGTTTGGGGGCGTACGGCACTTTCTGGGGAGGAAGTTACCCCCTCCCGTGCGTCGTCGTCACGTTAACCCGGAGATCCAGAAGGCAACCGTCACGCAAAAATGCACGTGCAAGTCTCGCTCCGTTCGGCCCAGTTCTCCGGTCTGGTGAAAATCTGTCCACGCGACACATCTGACGCCCCTGGAACGGACAGATCTCGACCCTTCCGTTCAATAAGGCGAGAGAACCGGCCAACCCTTGACGGACAGTCAATGCGGGGCCGAAGGGTGCTCGTCAGCAGCAGATCTCCGCATTCACCCGTGGGAGGGATGCAAAGTCCAGCGGAGGACGATCTTCCATTCATCTGCACGTGCAGATGCAAAAAACAGAGGCTCCGTGACACGTTCCGAGGCCTGCCCCTTCGCATTGTTGCCTCAGGTAACCCCCTGCTCCAAACGGTGGACGCGCAGAGTCCGTCCGGCCGCCGCCCGTCCACGCAAAACAAGAGCGCCACCGGCACGTCGTGATGCACCTTCGGCCGATCGCGCTCGCCGCCCGCCCGGCACCGCCACAATGGGGCGACGCGGCACGGAGGGCGATCGAGCAGGTCGCCGTGCGGCGGCAGTCCGAATCGGGGGAGCGCATGGCACCACGCAGAATCACAGAAGCCCAAGCCGTCCAGGCGCTGATGGAACGCGGCGCGCGGCCCCTGGAGGCATTCCCGGGAACCCAGCACCCCTGGCGGTGCCAGTGCCTGACCTGCGGCGAGGTCCACACCCCCCGCTACAGCGACGTCGTCAACAAGGGCAGCGGCGTCTGCCGCGGAACCTGCCGCTCCCGGAAGATCTCCAACAGGCTCAGGCGTGACGGCACGCAGGCCGCCGCCACCATGCAGCGCTGGGGCTGGCTGCCCCTCGAGCCGTACCCGGGCGCAGCCAAGCCGTGGCGCAGCCGGTGCGCACAATGCGCCGCCGTCAAGATCAAACGCCTCTCCCACGTACGCAACGGACACGCCCGATGCAACCACTGCGCCGGGCGCGCCCTCGGCGCAGTGGCGGCAGCGGAGATCATGACGTCCGCCGAACTGGCCCCTCTTACCGCCTATCCGGGGCAGCAGATGAGACCCTGGCTCTCAAGATGCCTGCGCTGCGGCCACCTCGGGACTCCCACCCTCGCGTCGGTACGCCTGCGAGGCCACCAGTGCTGGGCCTGCAAGGCCGCCGCCTTCCCCGTTCGTCACCCCCTGGACGAGCAGCAGGCGGTGGCCTGCATGATCACGCACGGACTGGAGCCGCTGGAGCCGTACTCCGGAGACGTCAACGCCCCCTGGAGGTCACGCTGCACCACCTGTGACAGCGACTCGGCACCCGTGCCGGGGAGCATCCCCGGTCACCACCGTGCCTGCCCTGTCTGCGCGCGGCTCGACATCAGCCCGGTGGAGCCGGGCTACCTCTATCTCGCCGTCCACGATGACCTCCGGGCCCTGGGGTGGGCGGTGGCCCAGGGCCGGCACCGTCTGCACTCCATCGGCCGTTCCTGGCGGCCCCTGGCCCGCTGGCACCTGGCCGCAGCCCAGGACGCCTGGGCTTTCGGACGTCACCTGAAACAGCAACTGCGTGGCAACGGCTGCCCTCCTGTGCCGAAGGCGGACGCGGCACCCGATATGGCCTGGGCCCAGACGGTCTCCCTCGAGCACGTGTCCACCGGAGGCGTGGTGCGCATCGTCGAGGACGTGGCGGGACCCGCTTGCTGACACCGCAGCAGGCCGTAGTCCACCCGATGAGGCCCACTCGCCGCTGGCGCCCTGCGGGGACGCCAGCGGCGTAAGCGGGGGCAGACGCTGCATGCACGGCTCATCTTTGACTCCTCTTCGGACGCCCACTAGCATCCTCAATCAGATAAGTGATTAGGCATGCAGGAGAGGGCGGGAAAGGTGCTACTGACAACGGGACAGGCCGCGGAAGAGCTCGGATGCGCCATCACGACCTTCCGGCGACTCGTCAACGCCGGACTCCTGCCCGGACTGTCCCGTCGCGGCGTCCGTGTCATGGTCCCGCTCGAAACCGTCCAGGCACTCAGCACCCGCCACCACGCCCCCCTGGATCAGCTGTCTTCCCCGGAGGTCGCCGTCCTGCGCGTCGACACTGCGCGGCCCGCCGACGACCCGGACCGCGCCTGGAGAGGCTTCGCCTCCTCCCTCACCCCCGACGACCTCGTCAGAGCCCTGCGCGGCTGGTGGCGCTGCGACCCCGCCGGGGTAGCAGCCGGACAGGTGCTGCCGGTCACCCTGTCCGGCTACGTCGTGGCCGTCCTGACCGGTCTCCAGCGGTGGGAGAAGAACGCCAAGGGACGGCACGCCTTCCCCGACGCCCGCCTGGCCGGGTACGTCACCGACCTGGCCACTCCCCACACCACCATCACGGCAGAGTCGGCAGCCGACCGGTGGCTCGCCGAGCTCCTGCTCGGCACGCGGCTCGTCTCCCACTCAGGCGGAGCCGTCGCCTACGTTCCCACCCGCACAGCCGCGTGACTTGCCGGTCAAGGAGGCCTGCTGATGGACGCTCAGAGCTACAACGCCGCGCTCGCCGAACTGCGCGCTGTGCGGGACAGGATCAAGAAGTCGCGGGCGGAACTGACAAAGCTGGAAGCCGACCGCGACCAGCGGATCACCCGCCTTGCCGCCTACAGCAAAGCCAAGGCCGAGCGAATCGCCCCGGCAGCAGGGATGAGCGTCGCCGACATCGTCGCCCTCGCTCCGGAGCTGGCCCCGGACGACCTCGCCGCACCCGGCCAGGCCCCGGAGCCCGCCACGCCCCCCGAGGCCGCCGCCGCTGAGGCCGACGCCCGGCCGGCTGGCTCCCCGCAGGCAGTAGCGCCCGCAATCAACGATGCACAGAGCACCCCACCAACCCCGCGGCCCTCCGCAGAACCAGCGGACGCCTCGGCCAAGCCCATCACGGACGCGCCGCGGGCCCTGCCGGCCCTTCCCACAGGGGAGGCGGGCGATGCCTGGTTCACCCACACCTCAAGCCTTGCCTCCACTCGCCCGAACTTCACGCAGCAGGCCCGCTCCACCGTCTTCCTCGACACCGCCACCGGCGTCCTCGCCCACCGTCAGCACATTCACCACCTGGACCTCGCAGGCCGCACTGCTGCAGATATCCTCACCGCCGTTTTCCACGCCGTCCCCGACGGCGTGGAGCGGATCTACATCACCGCTGGCGACCCCTGGCACCGCGACGCCGACCGCTACCCCTACCTCCGCGACGCCGTCACCGCCTGGCTGAACGCCCCCACTCCCGGCTGGCGCACCGACACCGGCCGCGGCCGCGACCGCATGGCCGGACACTTCGTCCACGCCCGCAACCCCGTCGGCCGATACCAGCGCGACGACGGCAAGGCCCACGTCGAGATCCGCTCGGTGGGGGAGTGGTTCGACCTCGACGACCACGACACCCCGGCCACCGTCCGCGACGCCTTCGTCCTGCTGTGGCAGGCCCTGCGCCGCCACTGGAGCGACGCCGTCCTGATGGGCTCGCCCTCCCAGACAGGCCGGGACCTGTGGACCCGCACGATCCCCATCCGCGGCCAGCACGCCGACGGCTTTCCCGTCCTGTCCGAAGAATTGCGCGGCCTGCTCCACGCCACCGCCGGCCAGGGCCGCAACGAACTGATCACCCCGCCCCGCGTCCCCGAAAAACTGCCCGCCCTTGTCGAGTACGACCGAACCTTCGCCTACGCCAAGCACACCTGGAAGTCCCCGGTCGGCGCCCCCCGCCGCATCACCGCCGCCACCTTCGCCTCCTGGAGCGAGAAGGAACAGATCCGCGCCCTGTACGGCTGCGGCCACTGGCACGTCCGCGTCACCGTGCCCGACGGCTGGAACCACGTCGGCCTCCTCCCGGCGCCTGCCCCGGGCGACCGGGCCTGGCACTACCCCGCCACTGCCGGCACCACCTTCACCACCTGGGCCGGAGGCCCCGAACTCCACACCGCCCTGACCAACCCCCTTCAGCCGTGGAAGATCGAAATCCTCGACGGCATCCTCTGGGAAGACGGCAAGCCCCTCGACGACTGGGCCAAGAAACTCAAAGACACCTGGACCAACCTCACCGCCCAGGCCCAGATCCACGGCGACCCCCAGCAGGCCCGCGCCGCCCACCTCGCCTCCCGCGCCGTACGCGCCATCCTCCTGTACGGCATCGGCTCCTTCGCCCAGCGTCCCCGCATGGTCACCGGCACCACTCCCCGCACCATGGAACGCGACCTGCCCCCGGACGCTGAGATCATCGGCTTCGACGACGAGCAGATCACCTGGCAGCGCCCCACCGGCTTCAGCCGCGACCCCAACGCCCACCCAGAATGGGCCGCCGCCATCTGGTCCGGTGCCCGCGCTGCCCTCCTCAGCCAGCGCCACCGCGACGACAACGCCTACGCCGGAGCCCTGCACACCCCGCCCGGCACCGTCGTCGCCTTCCGTACCGATGCCCTCTACCTCACCCAGCACCAGAACTGGCCCTATCACCACCAGCCCGGCGACTACCTTCTGCGCGGCCACCTCACCGGCCCCGTCACCGCTCCCACCACCGAGGAGGAACTCCTCACCCTTCGGGACGCTGGAAGGGCCACCCACGCCATCACCCGGCAGGAGGCCTGATGCCGTCCCGCACTCGTCGCCGACGCTCCTCGCAGGACACAGGGAGGAACGAAGCCGCTCAGCTCGCCGACCGGCTCCAGCAGGCTGGCTACACCAAACGTGACATCGCCCGCATCATCGACCGCGACCCCTCCCTGGTCTCGCAGTTCTACTCCAGGAACAAGGGCGCAGCCTTCGTCCCCGCCCTGCGCCAGGTCCTCACCGCCGTCGAAACCGGCGGGGTCACCGACCTGCCCGAACTTGCCGCCATCGCGGCCCGCCACACCACCCGCCGTACCACCGCCTCCGGCACCCGCGCCCGCGTCCGCACCAAAGCCCTGCTGATCACCCCGACCGGCTCCGGCACCGGCCGCGTCGCCTCCCAGGCCATCGCCTCCGGGTCCGCCCGCCTGCGCCCCCTTATCGCCGAAGCGGCACGCCGCGGCCTGCGTCTGGCCTTCACGGTCCGCCTCGCCAAGACCGCCTATGTGCATCCCTCCGGCAGCCGCACCGACTCACCCGGGATCCGCCGCGATGTCACCCAGCGCGCTGACCACACCGAAGAACGCTCCTACGGCTCCGCCCAGACCGGCGGCTTCGATGCGACCGATTTCGCCCGCCGCGTGGACGCCGCCGGCGGTGACGTTACCGCCGCCGTGCACCAGTGGCTCTCGGAGACCGGCCGTATCCGCCCCGAAGCCCAGATTCTCCATCTTGAAGTACGCACTTGGCGTTCTCGCTGACGGCGGCCCTGTGTACTCGTGCGGCCAACGGCTCCCCACCGTGTGCGAGGCGTAGAGCGAAGGTTCCTCCCGTCTGAACTGGAAGGGAATCGGTCGGTCACGGGGCGGTCCGTTCCACCTCTGGCGGATGCAGAACCAAGTGAGCCTCTCGTATGAACGCACCCAGAGCCTCGTTCATGGGCTGAAGCTGCTGCCGACCCCGTTCCAGCGGCTCATCATCGGGCCAGTGGACCGAGTACGACGCGATCCGTTCAGCATCCCTCGGGGACAGAAGGCCAAGCTGGACGGCCTCCTTCAGCGCATTCGGGTGCACGCCGTCTCTGAGCAGAGCGACCAGCGCGGCCAAATCCTCAAGCTCAGAAGCTCCGCGCGGGAACCGGCTTCGTTCCTCTTCCCAGCGGCGCGCCGGATCCGTTCAACCTGCTGGTCCACGTGCAGGACCGCCTCGGACCGCGCCTCGGGCGAACTCTGCATACACAGTGCGGCGGGCTGTGAGTGCCTGCTGGTCGGCGGCGCTTCGGGTCTGTTCGTCGGACGGCTTGCACAGTGGCCTTCGCGTCGGCCCGGGCACCGAAGTAGCCCAGTGGCGCAGTCGCAAGTGCGATGACGGCCGCCACCGCATCAGGTGAGAAGACGGCCGCCACCAGAATGGTGGCATGATCCCCTCACGAGGAGGACAGGGAACCCAACCGGCCAGGGCCCTTGGGACTTTGGCGGAACGACGGCTGCCGCCATGCGGAAGCGCAAGCGATGGACGTCATGACGCAGTGCATCGGGCGCGATCCAGCCGTGGCCGGCCTGCTTGACCCAGGTGGGTGGCTCAGCCGTGATATCAAGCAGGGCCACAAGCCGGAGAGGGCGGACGTCCTTGGCTCCCCGCCGCCCGCTCCGGGCCAGGCCCGTCGTGCCAACGCTATGTCGCCGGTGATGTGACAACGACACAGCCCGGTCTGCGGGCGGTGAGCGCAGCGGGCTTGGGCTTCTACTTGATCTTCTCGGCTTGTGCAGCGCCCTCGGAACCAGCAACGGGCTCGGGCCCACCGGTGGCGGTGTAGTAGACCGAGGAGCCCTGCTTGGTGCGCTGGGCACGCTGCTTGGCAACGAGACCTTCGAGCGTGTTGCGAACCACGGTGGTCTGGACAGCACGTTCGGGATGGGCCTGGTTCAGCCCGGCAGAGACCTCTGCGGCGGACCGCGGTTCACTCTGCGCGGCAAGGTGACGGCGGACGAGTTCGACGAGGGTGGGCGCGTCGCTCTTCGCCGCTTTTGCCTTGGCCGGAGCCTTGGCGGCACGTGCCTTCTTGGCGGCGACGGGCTCCTTGGCCGCTGTGCGACCCCGCGAGGCCGTGGTCCTCGCGGTCTGCGAGCGCCTGCTGCCGGTAGGCTCAACGGCCGTCTTCTTGCGGGGTGAGGGCACGGTGGTGCTCTCAGCAGCCGGCGCGGGCACAGTGCCGGCCAGTGCCTGCTGGATGTTCACCAGAACATTGTGGTCCTGCTGCAGGGCGGTGAGCTTCTCCTGCAGCGTGGCGATGTCCGCGCCGATGCGCTCCTGCTCCTTGGCATTGCGCTCGAGGTCGCTGGCCACCTGGACGGCATACTGCGAGGCCACTTCGGTTGTGTTCGATGTCTCCAACATGGTGCTGTTCTCCTTGGCTGCGTGAGGGACGTGGAGAGGGAAGGTGACTGCCGGACGCGGATGCGCTGGCTGCTCCTGAGAGGAAAGCCGCAGCACCAGTCGTGCATACCCCCGTGCGGAGATAGTACGGATGAGAGATGAGGATTGGCCCTCTCGGACCGCATCCATGCTCACCGCCGTTCTGGACGCCGCGGGTTGCAGTATTCAGCTGTCCGGTCTGCCGAGCACTGTGGTAGCTGTTGCGGGAACTGCCAGAGCACTTCACCGGTGTCATGGTGGTGATGCCAAGATGCGAGGGTGCGAGCCGACACCAGCCGGTCGAGCAACTCCATGGTCTGCTGCGGGGAGTGCCCGCACAGGCGGGACACAGCGTCCAAATCCTCCGTGCGTAAGGTATGTGACGCGAGCGCGAGAGCGGTCAGCTGCAACACAGCGGGAGCCGCAGCCGGCACCACCAGGGGCGTCGGGTGCAGCGCCCAGTGAGCGGCGCGGCGCCGCGCGCCGCGGCCTGGCGCCTGGTCGAGCACGGTGGCGTCCAGTAGCCGTACGGCCACGGATCCGGGCCGGGGACTGGCCGTCTCCAGCCATCCGGCCTGAGCCAGCTCCAGCCACAGTTCCCGGCGCCCGCGCAGCCGCATGCTGCGCAGCATCCCGTCCGCGACAGTGACATGTCCCCGGGTGTCCGAGCGCAGGGCGCATTGCAGGGCGAGCAGCCGGGCAGCGGGGGAGGTGAACTGGGGGAGCGTGGCGGACAGGTAGGTGAGCATCTCCCGCACACGGGCCCGTTCGTCGGGCCCCGGAGACAGTCCGTGGCGGGCGCGCCGCAAGATGCCTCCCGCCGGCTTGGGCCGGCGTGCGCCGAGCAGCGTATCCGGCACGACGGCGGTCTCGCTGGTTGCTGCGGCGCAGGCGGCGCAGGCGTCGGCCAGGCGCCAGGAGCGCCCGCCGGCCTGGCGGGTGAGCGCCAGGAGCACCGGCCCCCCGCAGCCTCGGCTGCGGGAATGCCACGTACAGCCCAGGGCGCGGCACTGGCACGTGCGCAGGTGCCCGGGCAACGCCTCGGCGCGAGCGTGGCTGGCCAGATGTGTCAGGGCCGCCGAACGGGCCGAGGACACATCCACCGGGGGTGTGTGGGCCTTGCACTGGATGCAGAACAGTCTCGGCCCTCCCGCTCGCGGGCGTAGCTCGACTGTCCAGACGCGCCGCACCGCGGCCTGTGTACCGGCCAGCCTCATCGGCTCGTCGTCCTCCCGTGAACACAACTGGTGTGACAGGCGTCTTGGCAGCAGGCGCCAGGACGGCCAGAACGCTAGTGCAGATTTCCGCACCGTGAATGTCACCCTCATCAGCGCAGATAGTGCAGAAACCCGCACTGACAGGGCAGGGTTCTGCACCGTCGGATGGTGGAGTGACGATCTTGCCCCCCGATCCCGACTTCAGCGCACTACGCGTGGAATTCGCACGCCTGCGGGGCGAACGCGGCTGGACCTTCGACGAACTCGCCAACCGCAGTGGCCTGGCCCGCCGCACCCTCATCGACCTCGAACACGGCCGAACCCCCGGCAACCTCACCACCTGGCACGCCCTCGCCCACGTCTTCGACGTACCCATCGAGCACCTGCTTGCGGCGCTCTGCAGCAACCACACCCCGCCGGGCGGCAACGACACCTGACCAACCGGCCACGCCCTGAAATTCGCGCCGCAGCGAATCACCCGAAGAGGCGAGAGAGAGTCGCACCCGCATACGTACCTTCGCTCATACGTTCGCGAGTGTTGGGCCGTTCGCGGGGTCCTCGGCTGTCGTTGCGCCGATTACAGTGTGTCGCCTGACACGGTCCGCGCATGCGTTCCCACCTCACTCGCCTGCACGGCATCCCTCACACCGTGCGCCCCCGCAGGCGACCGCTACGAACAACCGCCACTAGCCCAGGCCGCTTTCCGACTGCCGGGCAAACCCGCCGCTGCTCCGCCTGCGGCAACCCGATCGAGCTCTTTCCGCGCGCGGATCACCGACTCATTGCCCTGCACCCCGCAGAACTGGCCTCTGCCGTAATCCCCGAGGACTGCCGCTGGCACCTCAGCGCAGGCATCGCCCACCCCAGCGGTGACGGCAGCCCGTGGTGCCGTATCCCACACCGGCTCGTCTGCCCCCGCCGAACGGACGCGTCGCAGTCCCGGCCCCATCTGGACGCCCTCCGCCTCCGGCTCGCCCTGCGAACCCGCCGCCTGATCGACACCGGCCTGCTCACCCCCGCACCGCACCGCTCAGAGCAACCGTCCACCACCCCTGCCCGCCCGGTCGTACGAGCCCTACTGACCCTCTACCTGGCCAGCGCACCACTAGACAACATCCGCTGCATCACACAGCGTCCTCACCGTCCCCTGTGTGGCCAGCGCGTCCTGGACGCCGGCTTCCCGGCAGGCACCTGGCGGCTCCTGCCCGTCGGTCCTCAGTACAGCCGAGGCCAGTCTCCGCCCCCGATGGCCGTCTACGACCTCGACCGACTTGACCCGGTCGAGCAACTGCGCTGGCGCGCTCAACACTGCCCGGACCACGTAGCCGTCCCCGTCGAACTCGACCAGACCGAATGGCAGGTCTTCGACCCCCTCCTGCACGCCGATCACATCCACACCCATCTTCCACGCCCGTCCCGCCGACCCTGCCAAGGAACGTGACGATGCCCCACCACGCCCTGGAAGTCGTGCTCACCCGTTCCGCGCGTCCGGCCGAACTCCGCGCAGCCACCCGCTCCATCCCACTCGCAGCCAACCACGACGCCACACGCCTGATGGCACTCTGCCCCGGAAAGACCGCCCGGCGAGCCGCCCACCGCCTGCGCCAGCGAATCGGCACACACCTGCCCATCGACGTCATCACCACCCGCTACCCCGACACGCATGGACAGGTTCTGCTCAACGTCTCTCTGCCGCCTGCCACTCGAGCCATCCTCGGCCGAACAGCAGAGGAGGCCGGTCAAACCCCCGAACAGACGCTGGAACGGATGCTGCACCACAAGCTGACCCAGTACGACAGGGAGGAAACCGACCGTCTCAATCGCGCTGTGAAACACCTCCTCACCGGTACAACCCCCGCCCACTTTCTGACAGCTGTCGGCCACGCGCTGACCCGTTCCCCCGGAGCAGCACCATGGTGACCGCCACACACGAGCAGACCGCCGCAGCCGACACTTTCCGCAACGGCGACCACCTGTCCCTGCAGGCCGGCGCCGGGACCGGCAAAACCACCACCCTCAACCTGCTCGCCCGCACCACCAGCCGCCAAGGCCGCTACCTCGCCTACAACCGGGCCATCGCCCAGGACGCCGCCGCCCGCTTCCCCTCCAACGTCCGGTGCAAGACCGCCCACTCCCTGGCCTACGCCGCCCTCGGCCACCGCTACACCCGCCGCCTCAACGCCCCTCGCCGTCCCGCCTGGCAGACCGGGCAGGCCCTCGGCATCACTAAAGTTGTCCGCATCGCGGACCGCGAGATCACCCAGAGAGCCCTCTCCAACGCCGCCCTTCGCACCGTCAGCCGCTTCTGCCACACAGCCGACGAGACCATCACCCACTGCCACGTACCCCACCTGCGCGGCCTGGAAGACACAGACCACCACACCCAGCTTGCCGAGCACATCGTGCTTTTCGCTCACAAAGCCTGGGCTGACCTCCAACACCCCGACGACGGCGCTGTCCGCTTCGACCACGACCACTACCTGAAGATCTGGGCGCTCACCCGCCCCCGGCTCGACGCCGACTTCCTCCTCCTGGACGAAGCCCAGGACACCAACCCCGTAGTCGAACAGATCTTCCTCAACCAGCGCGACCACGCCCAGCTGGTCATGGTCGGCGACTCCGCACAGGCCATTTACCACTGGCGCGGCGCCAAAGACGTCATGACCGGCTTCCACGGCACCCAACTCGCCCTGTCCCAGTCCTTCCGGTTCGGCCCTCACCTCGCCGAGGAAGCCAACCGCTGGCTACGACTGGCAGACGCCCCGATCCGCCTCACCGGCACCCCCTCGGTCCCCACCGACCTCGGCCCCGTCACCGACCCGGACGCCATCCTGTGCCGCACCAACGTCGGAGCCATGGCCGAAGTCATGACACACATGGATTCCGGGCTCAGGGTTGCCCTCGCCGGTGGCGGGGACAGCCTCCAGGCTCTGGCCCTCGCCGCCCGCGACCTGAAGGAGGGACGTCGTACCAACCATCCCGAACTCGTCCTCTTTCCCTGCTGGGGGGATCTGCAGG
This sequence comes from Streptomyces sp. BB1-1-1, assembly GCF_031597775.1. Classification (NCBI taxonomy): domain Bacteria; kingdom Bacillati; phylum Actinomycetota; class Actinomycetes; order Kitasatosporales; family Streptomycetaceae; genus Streptomyces; species Streptomyces sp. BB1-1-1. The sequence continues at coordinate 8,647,088 of NZ_CP134203.1, forward strand.
ACTACGCCACCCACGACCCGGCAGGCCGCGACCTTCTGCCTCTGGTCAATCTCGTCGACACTCACGGCGCCGACGCCATCCTCACCGCCGTCGCACACCTCGTCCCGGAACGCCAGGCCCAGGTCACCGTCTCCACGGCACACAAGGCCAAGGGCCGCGAGTGGCAGCGAGTCCTCGTCGCCAGCGACTTCGACCGCACCGAGGTCACCCACTCCGACCCCGCCTGTGCCCCATCTCCTGCCGCCGACCCCGTCGACGACGCCGAAGCCCGCCTGGCGTACGTGGCGGTCACCCGCGCACGCCAGCGTCTCGATCTGGGAGGCCTGTCATGGATTCACAACCATCCTGACGGCACCGGGCCATACCCCGATCAGCGCTCATAGAGGGGCGCGACCGGCCAGTGGACTGCGCACTCCTGTCCGCTGGCGCATCGACGCAAGCCAGCACCTGCGGAAATGGCTGTCCCAGCGCGGCATCCGACACCGCATCGCGCGCAAGGGCGTCGAGAACTCAGAGCGACTCGGGCGACACCGCTGGAGCGTTGAACGCACCATGGCCTGGCTGGCCGGCTGCTGACGACTCCACGGCGCTACGAACGCGAGGCCGACCACTTCCTCGCATTCACGAGCATCGCCTGCACCCTCATCTGCTACCGGCGTTTGGCCCGCTGACGTGGGCCCGCAGCAGCTGCACCGCCAGGTCGTGGCCGTAATGATCGGCCATGTCCATGGGAGTGCGACCATCAGGACCTGCAAGTTCCGGGTCAGCCCGAAGGACAGCAGCACCGCAGTGGTATGCACGGCCAACGGCTGGCCGCTCTGGAGCGAGCCATCGCCCTCGACGTCGATCGCATGCGTCAGCAGCGTCCTGTTGCTGAAGACCTCATTGGGATCGGCACCATTGGCCAGCAACCGGGCCAAGGTCTCCGCATCCTCGTGCTCCACCGCGTGATGGGCAGGCGTCCAGTAGGCGCTCACCAAGGCATTCAACCGCCACCGCAATGCGTCTGCCAGCGACTATCCACACCGGAAACCACCAATTGAGATGACGTCTAAAGAAGTCCTCTTCCGGCTGCGGCTGACGCGCCTTGAAATCACCATCGTCTGGGCCGACTCCGCCAATGCCGGACAGCTCGTGACCTAGGCGAAAATTCACCTGAACCTGACGATCAAGACCGTCAGCAGCCCGAAGGACGCCTCCGGATTCGTCGTTCTGCCCCGGCGCCGGGTTGTCGAACGCTCACACGTCTGGGTCATGCACGCACGCGACTACGAACGCGACTACGAACGGCTCATCCAGCATCCTGAATTGTTGATCACCTGGGCTGCGATCACGCTCATGACCAGGCGAATCACCCGCCGAAGCTCCCGCAGAAGCGGGCAATCGAACTCTCGCGAAGCGCAACGGGACTGATCAATCCGGCGGTGACGGTCACCACCGCCAGCGTCAGGAATTAAGCCGCCACAGAGCGCGGGTCCACGCAACGTCGTAGAGCACCCACGCGAAATAGACGCTGACGAGAACCAGGGACAGTGGGTCTTCGGCGACGGCTGCCAGTAGAGCGAGCACCGGGACTGCGAACGCGATCATGCCGATGAAGGCTGCCCGCGCGCTGCGGCGGCCGAAGAAGAGCCAGTTCCAAGCCTCGTTGCCGACCAATACCACGAACGACAGCACGATCGCAGCCACGTCACTTCGGTCGAACGCCCGGTACAACACCACGCCCATCAGGACGTAATAGATCAAGCCCACCACCAGGAATCCCTGGAACGGAATCATCCACCCAGGGCGACGCAGTTCCCGAAACCAGCGCAGAGCGTCCTTCGGCACCCAAAGGTTCCCCAGTACGGCCGACAGCACCACGCTGCTGATCGTCACCAACGCCGCGATCCAATCCACGAACCGCAGTCTAACCGTGCAGCAACCTTCCAGCCTCCGATCTGGAGTGGTAGCCAATCCCTCCGCTCATCGGCACCAGCCGAAGGACATCACTGTCTGCTACGAGGTTGAGAAACAGGTACTGACCTTGTCGTCTAACCTGCGTCCTATCTTGGCCGTTGCCGGTCGCGGTAGCGGTCGGCAGGATGACGGGCATGGCTGTGTCACCAGCAACACGTCAGCTTTGCAATGCCACGTTTCCGGATGCCGAAGCAGCGAGCGTTCTGGCGCTCCTCGATCTCTATGCGGGCACGGAGCGTGAACGTGTGCATCAGGCTGTTGTCCGGCTGAGCGGAGGACGACTCGGCAGGCTTCGCATGTGGCTGGATGAGGCCAAGCGCAACCCGGAGACCGTTCTGTGGTTCGGTGAGTCGCCCTCCGATGTCTCGCAGGACACACACGCCTTCGGAGTGGAGTTCATCAACGGCTTTCTCGACAGGCACCTCGACACTCCCGCGGAGCGTACGGACGACGAGTGACAGATGCCTGCCTCCATGCCGCGCCGGGTCATCGAACGATGCCTCGAACTTGGTCGGTATTTTCGCAGTTCAGCGGACGTGAAGGCGGCCTTCGTCTGATCCTGTGCTCCGTCACAGAGTGGATCAGCGCGAAGGCCGTGGTCGTGAGTTTGGTGCATCGGGGTGTCCTGCGGGATGCGTTCGCGGAAGTGTCACACTTCCGGTCGGAGCTGTACGCGTGCATGACCGCGCGGGGGCGACGCCTTGTTCGAGTTGTGCGACGCGTTGCTGTGCACGGACGGGCCGGTCCGCACGCTGGTCCATCTCGCGCTCGCGCCGGAACACCGCCGTGGGCACGGGGCTCTTTACGGCGGGCTCAACCAGGGCCGGTACCGCCGGCTGGACCGTTAGGGCAGTCCTTCAGCAACTGGGGCAGTCCACGACGGGTGGCGGATGTGGGAAGGTGCGGTTGCCCTCCAGCCAGTCCGCCAACCACTCCGCCAGGGTGAACCGCTCGACGAAGAAGCGGTGCTGTTCACAGCGCGCATTCGGGTCCCACCCCCACATGCGGCCCTCTGGCGTGCTGAAGTCGACATGCCACCATATCGCGCAGCCCAGTGTCACCAACGGTGGTACATGACGCGGCTGGAGCGGAGCTTCCGGCTCGGACACGGAATCGCGGTCACGTACAAGCTGGAGGAGCGACTCCTCATCGCTGTACCACTCGCCCGCGTCGGTAAGGGACAGAATGCTCCCGTCAGGGCCGAAGCCGCCGTTGGCGACCTCCAGGTACAAACGCCGCAGCAACTCCGGCATGGGATACCCCACGACGGCCTCAACCTCAGCGACTGCCTGGGGAGGCACAGGCGGCGGTAGCTCATGGGCTCTTGCATAGGCCCGAACTCGTTCCACGATCTCGTCGTCGGTCACCCACCGATGATCAAGGCCAAGATCCCGGCTGTCTACTGCCGTTCCCTGGACTGCCACCGCACCCAAGGAAACCTGTGTGAGTCATGGGCAACCAGTACAGCGTTTACGTTGGGACAGGAAGGCTCGCATCCGGGTTTTGACCTGGCCGCAGGTGCGGTCAAGGACGGATCGAAGTCGGCCCCTATGGCTTCGACGTCGCATCCGGCAGTGTTGCCCTCGCCGTGGACGTGGCCGACCCGCTCAGCTCAGCGAAGTGATCGGCCTCAAAGAGCGTCGTGCGCGATCCGCGATCAGCCTGAGTCGTGGGCCACGGTCGGGGCGTCGTCGGCGCCGGTGGACCCGTGTCCCACACCGCGTTCAGGAGGGGTGCCATCCGACCCTGATGTAGGCGTAGCCCTCGCCCGCGCGTGGCGCCCTCGTCCATGACCGGGTGGTGAAGGTGCGCAGCCTTCCCCGGGTCAGCGCGAAGCGGGGGAGGGAGAGCCCGAGTTCGGTGTGCAGGGCCTCCAGCACGCGCAGTTCGCCGTCCAGCTCGGTGCCCTCCGGGCGGAACAGGTGTGCGGGTTCCAGGGCCTCCGGTATCGCGCCGGAGCGCTGGATCTGCGTACCCCGTACGGTGAAGGCGTAGAGCTCCTCGCCGTGTTCGGCCACCGACAGGTGGAACGCGGCGGGCTGGTCAGGCAGGGAAGAAGGCGCCGGCTCGCGCCACACCACGACCGCGCGGCCGGAGAGGGACGCGGCCGCTGCGGGGGACACGAACCGTTCGTTCAGGTGGTGGTGGGAGTGGCCGTCGAATGCGAAGGCCCATCCTTCACCCGTGCGGCCGACAGCGACGACGGCCCGGTCCTCCCAGAGCTCCACACCCTCGCGTTCATGGGGCTTGGGCGCCCGCCAGGAAGCCCTTCGCGGATCCACCGGTGCGCTCAGTTCGGCGCCCTCCTCGCCGATCAGGGAAGGCAGGCGGGTCGGGTCGATCCCGTCGGCCCAGACACAGCGGTAGCCGTCGAACGGCTGCCGGTTCGCGTCCGGGCCGGTCAGCCAGGCGAGGCCCGGCGGGTCGAGATCGGGCACCGGCTCGGGAGCGGGTCCCGTCTGTCCGGCTCGCGGTGTTCCGAGGAGCTCGCGCCCCCGTTCGGGCGTGACCAGCGGACCCAGGACCGGATCGGCCAGCAGCCCGATCGGGGCGATCAGCAAGGGGCCCGGTGCCTCCCACGCAGGGAGTGCGTTCCGCAGCAGCCGCCACGCCGTGTCGCCCGCGCCCCACAGGGCCTGCTCCCGGGCCTCGGCGACGGCTTCGCCCCAGGTGCCGGGCGGCGCGTAGCGGTGAGTGCCCTCGCGCATCGCCCTCAGTACGGCCTCCGCGGTCTCCCGGGCCACCCCACGGGCGGCCATCATCCCCAGCCAGTGGTCGTCCCCACCCAGCCGCCATGCGCCGCTCGCCGGACTCATGGCCTCAACGGGCAGGACCTCCGGCAGGTAGCAAGGGTCCGACGACAGGCTGTCGTAGCCGAAGGAGCCGAGCGGATCCAGGAGGTGCCGGATCTGGTGGAGCAGGACGGCGCTTCGCGGCCGTCCGAAGGACAGCGCCTCCTCGAGCCGGGGCAGGGCATCCTCGTACCGTCCACGCAGGGCCAGCCGACGGGCCTCCTCCACGTTGGCGTCCTGAGCGCGCGTGGTGGCGTTCACGAAGTCGGGTCTGTCCAACCCGGGCGGAGTGGAAGCCGCGGTACATGGCCTCCATGTACGCGCGGAACGACGGGTAGCGGTTCGGCAACTCACCATCCCAGCCGTGGTAGACGTAGAGCGCCCACTCGCCGTCCTCATCGGTGTCGCCAGGGTCGAGCAGGGCGTACGACATGTCGGAATCCGTCTCGAGCCGCAGCGCCCGTTTCCACATCCCGGCCAGCAGGGCCTCCTCCTCGCTCGGATCGGGGCCCAGCATCTCCTCGTAGAGCGAAGTCATGTCGTACGGATCCTGGAACCAGTCGACGTCCGAGGTTCCGCCGAGCTGGTAGATCCCGGCCGTCTGGTCGACGTGCCACCCGTCACTCGCGGCCAGAAAGGCCCGGTAGGAGGGTGGCAGGCGCCGCCCCAGTCGCCGTTCGGCTGTGGCTATCGCCACTTCGTCCGCGCCGGGTCCGCCCAGGGGAACGAGGGCCTCTTCATTTCCCTTGTCTTGGTCGGCGTCCGTGCGCGGAACCCACTCCTCCTGCCACCGGCCGAGGAAAGCGTGCCAGTTGAAACCGTCGCTGCTCATGGCCGGATGGTGCCATCGGGCACCGACAACGGCGGCACCGTGGCCGCGCCGCCCGGCCTGCGGGCGTGGCGATGACGTGCTCGGCCTCCGAAGCCGTAGCGCGTGCAGACTTCAGCCCCCCTCGCCGCGATCAGCGAACGGCGCGAATCATCACGGTGAGGACGGGCGACGCCGGTGACGGCTGGCTTCGCCCGATGTCCTCGTACCCCCACGACCGGTAGAGCGCGTGGACCTTTCCGTCCCCAGCGGCCGGGTTGACCATGAGCGTGACGAACGGCTCGTCGCGCGTGGCGAGGAGGGCGTCGTGGATGCGCCGGGCGGCGCCGGTCTTCCGCCACGCCGGCCGGACTCCGATCTCCTTGAGGGCCACGGCCGGACGCTCGGTGTACTCGTCCGCCGGCGCTGGACTGGTGCGCTGCCAGTAGCGGTCGCCGTGTCCGATGGCGTTGCCGTAGGCGTAACCGACCGGGTGTCCGTCCGCGTAGGCGAGGACGGCCGTGAAACCCGGCTCGCCGCCGTGTCGGTCCAGGCGCTCGCCGAAGGCGGTGACCGCGTAGTTCGGCAGGTGGAGGAGTGGGGCGCGCACATCGGCGTAGACGTCGAGGAGGTCGCCGCGGGCGGTGTCGAGGGTGGTGAACGTGCGCAGTTCGATGGCGGGAGCCGTGGTCATGCGGCCATCCTCCAGGTGGCGGTGTGCTCGGTCCAGGCCTGCACGGTGGAGCTGCGGGGCGCGGTGGCACGCAGCGCGGCTCCGAACTCCTGCAACATGCGCGTTACCCGGGCGTGCTGGGTAGCCGCGTCGGCGGGGACCTTCATCGCGGTGGTCGCGGCGGCGTCGGCGGCGCCTTGCGCGAGTTGGGCGTGTGCGAGACGGGTGGTGGTGATGGCCCGGGACCGGACCATGTGGGGGCGCAGAGCGGCCAGGCAGCGGTGGGCGTGGTACTCGGCGGTCGGGTGGTCGCCGAGTGCCAAGTGGGCGGACAGGGCCAGGGAGTGCAGCTCGGCCTGGTCGTAGAAGGCGAGCATCCATACAGGCCGGTAGTCGCCCGGGTCGGCACGCAGCATGGCGTCCTGCGCCTGGTCGAACGCACGACGAGTGCCGGTGCGGTCGTGCGCCGCGCCGTGGATCGCCGCCTGCCGGGCCATGCCGAGGGAAGCGAACATCGGGTCGCGGCGCGTGATGTCCAGGTTGCGAGCGACGTCATTGGCGGCGAACGCGTCGGCGGGTCGGCCCATTGTCAACGGCCTTGTAGTTCTCCCCAGTCACCCTGGAAAGAGGTGTTGCCCTGCTGGATTCCGTTCCTCGGAGGACGCCCGGTCGACCGAGGGCTCGCGGTCCTCGCCGCTTCGCTGGGAGCCCTCGCGGTCACCGTCCTGTGGTGGGTCCTCTTCTTCGGAGGACTGCTGACCTCGCCCAGCCCGGACCCCAGCATCTCGGCCGGTGAAGTGCTCTTCGCCGCCGCCCACGCCCCACTGCTGCTGTGGGGCCCGCTCCTGGCGGCGGTGACCTGGTCGTACCACCGACGGCACAAGGCTTGTTCGAGGGTGTGAACCAAACTCCGGTTCCGTCCCTGTCGGGGGATGGGGCCTGGTAGGACGCTGGGTGTGACGCGGAGGCAACTGAGCCACGTGCAGTGGGAGTTCATCGAGCCTTACCTGCCGATCGGTGAGTACGGTCCATACCCCGGCTGCGGGACCAGTTCGAGGGGGTGGTCTGGCGGTTTCGGTCCAGTGCCCAGTGGCGGGAGATGCCTGGTGAGTTCGGCCCCTGGCCCACCGTCTACGGACGCTTCCGGGTCTGGAGGGACGCCGGAGTGTGCTGCTGGAAGGCCTGATCGCCGAAGCCGCCCATCGGGGTGCGACGGACCTGTCCCTGGTCAGCGTGTCCGGCAGCGGCACATCCGGGGCGAGCTGGACGCGACAGCGCGATCGGGGGGGCAACCGAACGGCGCACGGCTGTCGGGGTAGATCCCGACGGGGGCCTCCAGTGGGTCCCGCCTCGGCGGTGTTGGCACATTCCGGGCGAAACTCTTCTCCCCCGGATACTCCCGGCCGTCTCCACCGGAGGCGGCGTACTCCCATTCTGCCTCCGTGGAAAGCCGGAAGGCCCGGCCGGCGCGTTCGGCCAGCCACCGGGTGTAGGCGTCGGCCTCCTCCGGCGGCATCGTCCACACCGGGCGGTTGGAGAGGTGAGCCGGGTACACCCCCGAAGCGCCACGACGTCGGCAGCCACTGCGCGTCCGTGTTCTCCAGGAACTCCCGGTACTCGGCATTGGTCGCTGGGTACCGCCCGATCCTGAACTGCGCCACGTCAACGACGTGTTCGGGGTCTCCTTGCGGATCCACTCGGGCAGCACGCCCACATGGCGCCACCTCTCGGCCACCGCTGCCACCCGCGCGGGATCCCAGCCCCACACGGAACGTACCGGCCGGCACCTCAACCATCGCCGGGTCCGTCGCGGAGATCCTGGGGTCCCCGAGCAAACCGAGGAGGGAGCCGGCTGAGAGCCGCTCGACGAACGGCAGTGAGCGGTCCTAGGCCGCGGCCGCCAGGTGTTCCGGCTCCCGGTCGGCGAGCTTGCGGTGGGCCTCGGCCAAGAGGAGGCCGTCCGTGCGCGAGACGAAGGACCAGGGCAGTCCCATCGCCTCGCGGTCGGTCACGTCATTGGGATTGGCCGGGAGCCCCGCCTGCGTCATCCCTGCCCCAGAGGGATCTCGTAGACGTTGCTGTCGTAGGAGCCGGCGAGGAAGGTCCTCGCCTCGCCGTCGTAGTGCAGCGAGGAGATACCGGCCGTGGTGGGGCGGGTGACCGTCGGCCAGGTTCCGTCGGCGCGGTCGTGGACGGCAACCAGCCCGTTGTAAGAGCCGGTGGCGATGTAGCGGCCGTCCGCCGAGGCGCTGACGCACTTGATCGAGTGGTCGTGCGGGGTGTCAAGCGTAACGGCGTCCCTGCCGGTCCATATCCGCAGCTTCAGGTCGCGGCTCACACTGGCGAAGGCTCCGTCACCGAGGCCGACGCAGCCGTTGGCGATCTTGTCGTGGGCCTCCGGTGCGCGTCCCGTCTCGGTGAGGGAGGAGATGGAGAACCACGCCGCCTCGGCGTCCGCCGAGACCGAGAAGATCGAGTCGCCGCTCACCGCGATGCCCTTGACCGCGTTCCCGTGCAGGTTCAGCGTCGTCTCCAGCCGGAACTCTCCGTCGGGCTGCAGGGAGAAGACCAGGCCCTCCCCCGTGTACGTGCCGATCACCACGTGCGGCAGCCCGTCGCGAACCCATGCAGCTCCGCAGTTGAGGGGCGAGCGGTGCTGGTGCAGCACCTTGCCGCTGAAGGCGTCGAAGATCGCCCCCATCTGGCCGCCGGTGACCACGCGGCCCCCGACCTCGGTCAGGAAGTTGCAGAGACTGCCGGTCCTGGCCCGCTCCGTGCCGTCCTCCCGGAGGGTGCCGGCGTCGCCGATGGTGAGGCGGGCTCCTCGGCGGGCGATGACGGCGTTGACACCGGGCGTGTCGTCCACCCCGTCCAGATCCCAGGAGGCGTCGTCGATGCGGTAGGTAGCGTATGAGGTGCCGAACGTCGCGAACACCAGCGTGTTGCCGTCAAGGAACGCGCACGAGCGGGGCCACACGTCACTCGGCAGCGACGAGGAGGCGACGGGGGCCAGCCCGTCGGAGGTGTCCCAGACCCGCAGTGTCCGGTCGTAGCTGAGGCTGACCAGCAGGTCCCGGGCCGAGTTGTAGACCAACCGCTTGATGCCCGCCTCGTGCGCCGGGTGCATGGTCGTGCCCTCGTCCCGGACCAGGACGATCTCACCGTCGTCGTTACCCGCGTAGACAATGCCGTTGGAGGCCAGGGCAACTGTGTCCGTCTCGACTCCGCCCAGGTCGACGTCCGCCACCTTCGCGCCTGTGCTCAGCGACCAGCGCTTGATCGTGCCGTCGTCACTGGACGAGATCAGCTCGTCCCCAGCACCGGCCCACTCGACGGAGATGACGTCCGCGGTGTGCCCCTCGAAGACGGCCCGCAGCTCCCCGTCGAAGGCGTACACCCGCACCCGGTGGTCGCGCGAGGCCGTGGCGATCAGTGGCTCGGTCGGGTGGAAGACCGACATCTCCACGTCGTCGTCATGTTTCGAGAAGACCGTGAGAAGCTTCAGGTCTGGGAGCAACCACAGCCGCGCCGTGTAGTCGCTGGAGGAGGTCAGCAGGTACTTGCCGTCGGGGCTGAAGGACACTTGGTTGGCCAGGTGGTCGTGGACCCCGCGGGCCAGAGGTTGCCGGTCGGCGGCGTTCCAGAGCACGACTTGGTTGTCGTATCCGGCGGTGGCCACATAGGTGCTGTCGTATGCGGCGATGCCGCTGATGGGGCCGCGGTGGCGTATCACGGGAGTATCCCTTCGAGAGCAATAGTGTGACAGGTCTTGGCTGCCTTGGCCTTCAGATCCCAGTAGTTGTCGGGGTTCACGTGCGGCGACGGTGGACAGCACCTTGCGCAGGCGGATGCCGTGCCGACGCGGAGACCGGGTTCGCGCACCACCAGATCACTCGCACGCTCTCGAAGGGCGATCAAGGACAGCCGCGGCGACAGGGCCTCCTGGATCTCGGTCGGTTTCACCACCCCGAGCTGCGGTTTCACCACCCCGAGCTGCCAGGAAGCCCTGTCTCCCTGCCCGCGGCCGGCAGTGATCACCCGGTCGAGCCTCCCGGCTGCCGCCCGTCCCTCGGGACCAGGACGACGGGGCAGCTACTCAGGGCGCCGGTCAGTTCGTCCGGCCGGGTACCCAGGCACTCAGCGGGACGAAGGAGCCGAGGTCCCCGATGCTCGCCCCCGCGTCGATGCGGCTCGGGCCGCCCAGGCAGTCGTCGCTCGGGAAGAGGGCCGCACTGGTGGTGTGGGTGTTGGTCACGGACTCGACCCGTCCGGCCCATCCGTGGTCGACGAGGCTGACGCAGGTGCCGCTGCTGGTCAGCGAGGAGAACGTCAGGAGTTCGCCTCCGAAGTTCTGCCCGGAGTACAGGCACAGAGCACTGGAGGGGCAGTCGGCCGACTGGGCGGCGTGGGCCGTGGCAGGGGGGAGGGCGAGCATGCCCAGCGCGGCCACCGACACGATTCCGGTGGCTGCCAGGCGCGTTCGGGAGGGGCGAGCGGACGTGCGGTTGCCTGCGGCGAGCTTGTTCATCTCGTGAAGTCCTTCGTCGTTAGGCGATCAATGGTCGTTGTTGCCAGTGATGACGGCCATGGCTCCGTGGCAGCCGTGACCGTTGAACCGATGGGTTTGGAGAGACTCGTGTCCGCAGAGCGGGACACGGCGGGTGACGGGTGAGCTCCTCGTGCTCACTTCCGCGGGAAGGTGAGCGGTGCGGCAGCGAGGTGTCTTTCACCCCGGCACGACCGCAAACGTAGATCGCGGAGGCGGGCCGGGAACAGCGACTTTCCCGCCTTGGCGCCTGGGGGCAGGATTTCCCGTTTCTTCGCTATGGGGTGGCTTCCGGCGGGCTCGGTGGCCAGGTGGTCGCGCCCTGCGGACCGAGGAAGTCCGGCCGCGTCGTCGCAGCTCAGGCCAGACACGGCGACCCGCATGTTTCGCTTGTGGGTTAAGAAAAGGCGTGTGCTTACGTGGTTGGCTGATTGACGACTCCGAGCACTGCGTCGGCGGCGCGGCCCGCACCGGGTTCGGCCCCGGCCCCGAGGCTCACCTCCGGAAAACACCGACGACGGATACGGCCGGTGTCCGCGAACCGGTGGGTGCGGCATGGCCGGGGTTCCGCGGTCAGCCAGTGCCGAGTAGATGCGTGTTGGCCGCCTTCGCGTCCACGGCGAGTTCGGGCAGCTCCACCACCGTCACCCCGGCCGCCCGGAGTCGCTCGACGCCCACGCAGTCGTCCACGAACAGTGAGGGTTCGCGCCAGGCGATCACGACCCGCAGGAGACCGGAGGTGAGCACGAGCTGAGCGCACGGATGCGGGCGCGACCGGCGCTGGGAGCAGGGTTCCAGGGTGGTGTAGATCGTCGCCGTCCGCAGCCGCGGATCACCGGCCGGCAGCTTCGCGAGCGCTGACTCCTCCGCATGGACGTGCGGATCGCCCTCGCGACTGTATCCGTGGGACAGTTCGGTGCCGTCGGCACCGACGATCACCGCGCCGACGGAGTACGCGCCCTCGGAAGGAGGGCACTTCCCGGCCAGTTCGATCGCCTTGCGCATCCAATGGAGGTCACGCTCACGGGTGGGGCCGGCTGCCGGGACCCGTTCCTTCGGCGCGTAGCGGAGCAGCACGACATCGCCGGTCGCCCTCGTCTCCAGCAGCCGCATCCGCGCGGTGGGGCCGCCGGGGTAGTCGGCCGGGCCGAGGAATCTCGGCGCCCCTGGCTGTCCCACGAGCAGCGGGGCGACGGCCAGGTGCAGCTCGTCGGCCAGGTCCTGTGCCATCAACTGGGTGTGCACAGTGCCCCCGCCCTCCACGACGAGCCGCTTGACGTGCCGGCGGCCGAGTTCGTCGAGGACCCGGCCCCAGTCGAGCTCGGCGCCGGTGCTCACCACGTCGGCCAGTCCGTCCAGATCCGTCCGGACCCTCTCGAGCGCGGAATCGACGGTGAGGACGAGCTTCTTGTCCCCGTGCCGCCAGAACATGAGGCCGGGGTCGAGCCGGCCGGAAGCCGTGACGGTGACCTTCAGCGGATGCGCGGGCAGGCCGCGTGCCAGCCGGGCGGCTCGGCGTTCCTCGCTGTTCACCAGGAGACGTGGATTGTCGCGGCGCAGGGTCGTGGCGCCGACCAGGATCGCGTCGGCGCCCGCCCGCACTTCGTCCACACGGTCGAAGTCCTCAGCGTTGGACAGCAGCAGTCGCTGGTCGGTGGGGTCGTCCAGATAGCCGTCGACGCTGCTCGCGGCGGACAGCACGACGTACGGGCGGCTGGTCATCGGATCATCCGTTCTGTTCTGTGAGGATTCACGCTGGAGCCCGGTCCGCCGCGGCGGACGTACGGGCGGTGTCCGGGTACGGCCGGGGATCCCGGGCTCTGAGAAGGTAACAAGCCTGCACCATAAGGGAGTTGGTGAAACGGTCTGCGTCGCCTTGATGGCTGGAACCCAGGGCTAGCCTGTGCGGATGACCTCGACAACGAATCCGTATCCGGACGCTGGACCCGTGACGCCGACGCACGTCCTTTCGGGCGGCAGCGGGTGGGCCTCCCCGGGGGAGAGCGCGGAGCCCCGTACGACCCTGCTGATGCTGCGTCACGGCGAGACCGCCCTGACTCCGGAGAAGCGCTTCTCCGGGAGCGGCGGCACTGACCCCGAGCTGTCCGACGTGGGGCGGTGGCAAGCGGACCGCGCCGCCGGGGCCACGCTCCTGGCGGGCGCCGGCGTCGAGGCGGTGGTCTGCTCCCCGCTCCGGCGCTGCCGTGAGACCGCCGCGGTCGTCGCCCGCCGGCTCGGCCTGGACCTGGTGGTCGAGGATGGACTCCGGGAGGCCGACTTCGGAGACTGGGAAGGGCTGACCTACGACGCGGTGCGGTCCCGTTTCCCCGAGGACCTGGCGGCGTGGCACGCGTCGACCGGGACGGCGCCCACCGGGAGCACGGAGAGTTTCGCCGATGTGGCACGGCGGATGGCCGGGGTCAGGGACGACCTGATCTCCCGGTACCGGGGCCGGACGATCCTGGTCGTCAGCCACGTCACGCCGATCAAGGTGCTGATACAGCTGGCGCTCGGAGCACCCGGCGCATCGCTGTTCGCCATGGAGCTGGCCCCGGCGTCCTTCTCGGGTGTTTCTTGCGTCGGATTGAAGGCATCCATGCGCGTTTTCAACGACACGTCGCATCTGCGCTGAAAGCGCCGCTACGGGAAGTCGGTGCCCCGGCGGGCCGCGGCCTGTCGCCGTGCTCCGCCGGTGCTCGCGTGAAGCCGTGCGAACGCCTCCGACCCGGGGTGTTCCGGGTCCGCGGGTCCGGCCTGCCGGGGCGGCCGAACAGAGGCCGGGACAAGGTCTGTTGACGCGGGCAAAACCTCCGTGCAAGGCTCGTGGGAGCGCTCCCGAGTGGCAGGCTGCGGGAGCGCGTGTTCTATGTCCGTATCGGGGCCCATGCATTGACGTAGCGTCACTTTGGTTGTCGACGGGGGAATCGAACGCTGTCATGGCTGCACCAGAACATCATGATCATCTCAGCACCGTAGGTTTCCGTACGCGTCGGACACGGGGACACCTGCCCCTGGCCGGCTTTTCCCACGGTCCCTGACGGCCGTTGTCAGCAGAGTGACGCCACGCCTCAGAGGCGCGTCCGCCTGCTGTCTTTGACCCTCACCATCACGCGTCGGTACTGGCCCGGCCCGCACCGGACGAACTCTCGGAAGTCCTGGTGAGCACTGGTGTGCGCACCGATCAAGGCCGGCCGATGACGCAGTTCGCCTCCAGGCCGTGCACGCCCGTGGCATCGGCGCATGCCCAGCACGGCCACCCATGCCGTCCCGCGGTCACCTTCGCTTCCATGCGGTGACCGCCGGGACGGGCCGGTCGCGGTGCCGCTGCCGCCCGCCCGGCATGAACTCACTCACGCACGAGATGCACACAACGCCGTTCTGTGAGAAAGGAACCACGGATGACCCAGGTCACGCATGCGGTGAAAGGCGATCAGGACAGGTTTTCGTTAACCATCCGCACCACGGTGAAGATGCCGATCGCCCTTCCGGACGGATCGGAGGCCATTCCCACCGTCCGTTCCTTCCGGGGGCTGCCGCCCGACTGGCCCGTCGACAAGGAACCCCTCGCCCTCGTGTTCGGCGACCCCGGCCCCGTGCCGCTGGTCCGCCTGCACTCGGAGTGCCTCACGGGTGATGTCTTCGGATCGCTGCGCTGCGACTGCGGTCCGCAACTCGCCGAGTCCTTAGCGATGTTCGCGGCTCAGGGCGGAATTCTTCTCTACCTCCGTCAGGAGGGCCGGGGCATAGGCCTCTACAACAAGCTGGACGCCTACGTCCTCCAGGACTCGGGCGTCGACACCTTCGAGGCCAACCGGAAGCTGAACCTGCCGGACGATGCGCGGGACTACGGGGTCGCGGCCGCGGTCCTGTCCGCCCTGGGCCACGACGAGATCCGGCTGGTGACGAACAACCCCGACAAACAACGGCAACTGTCGGAGCACGGCATCAGAGTGGCCGAGTCCGTGCCGACGGGTTGCCACGTCAACCCCTTCAACGACCACTACCTCCGGACGAAGGTGGACTTCGCGGGGCACCGGATCGCCTTCGAACCGAGGACCGCTTCGTGAACCCCTCGCTGGCCGAACGCCTCGAGGAACTGTGTCCCCGACGGGTCGTCACCACCGGACACCCCCGCTACGACGAACTGCGGGGCATGTTCAACGGCATGCACGACCGACAGCCGGCCGTGATCTGTCTGCCGGTCGACAGCCGCGAGATCGCGGCTGTCGTCCTGGCCGCGCGTGAAGCGGGTACGACCGTCACCGTCCGGGGAGGCGGACACAACGTCGCGGGATCGGGCTCCAACGACGGCGGCCTCGTGATGGACCTCAAGCTGATGCGCGGTGTGACGGTCGACCCGGTACGGGCCCTCGCCTGTGTACAGGGCGGTGCCACCTGGGACGACATCGACGCCGCCGCCGCGCGGTACGGGCTCGCCACCACGGGAGGCACGGTGGGGTCCACGGGCGTCGCTGGGCTCACCCTGGGCGGCGGGCTCGGCTACCTCACCCGCAGCCTGGGCCTGGCCTGCGATCGGGTGGAGTCGTACCGGATGGTCACGGGCGACGGACGACGACGGTGGATCGACGCCGAGCACGACGCCGAGCTGAACCGGCTGCTGCGAGGCGCGGGACACGGCCTCGGGGTCGTCGACGAGTTCACCTTCCGGCTCGCGCCCGTGCCGCGTGTGTACGGAGGCCGGTTCGCCTATCCGCTGCGGTACGCGACCCCGGTCATGGCGGCGTTCACCGAGCTGATGGCGGACGCGCCCGCGGACATGACCTGCCTGCTGATGCTCGAACCCTGGGGTGACCCGGCCGTCCGGTCCGTCGTCGCCAACGTCTTCTACTCCGGCGGAGACGAGGCGGTCGTACGACGGATCGAGCGCATGATGGCCTGTGCGCCTCTGACCGGCAAGGACTTCGGTCCCCGCTCCTACCTGTCCATGCAGGCCTCACTGGGCGAGACCGACTTCGGCCTACGGCACTACTGGTCCACGTCCTCGCTCACCGCGCTGCCCGGAGAACTGGCCGAAGGGCTCGTCGACCAGTACGCGAGCGGCGGCTGCGGAGACGGCGTCGAGGACACGGTCATCATCACACCGCTCGGCGGGGCCGTGCCCGACGCCGAGGAACCGGGGGCCATCACCTTCCGCGACGCGGCGTACACCGTGCTGGCGATGGCGATCTGGCGTGATCCGGCCCAGGACGACGCCCGGCGGGACTGGGCACGCGGCATCAGCCGGCTGACCCGTCCCTGGTCCCTCCACGGTGAGGGGCACGCCGACTACGTCAATTACGCCAGCGATCCGGTCGACCTGGACCGTCCCGGCCGGATGGCCGACGACACGAGCCGGTCCATCCAGGACGTCAGACGACGCGTGGATCCCGACGGCGTCTTCGGACCGGCGCATCCCGCCCTGTCGGTACCCGCTCCCGCCTGAGCGCGGCTCTGACCCACAGCGAAGGACAGCGATGACGCAACCACCCGATGCGCAGGTTTCCGTGGTGATACCGACCTACAATCGGGCCGAACTTCTCCGGCAGCAACTTCACGGGCTCGCGCGGCAGCGGTTCGCGCCGGAACGGTTCGAGGTGGTTGTCGCCGACGACGGGTCGTCCGACCACACCGCCGAGGTGGTCGAATCGTTCGCCACCAGACTGAGGATCGTCTCCTATAGGCAGGAGGACCTGGGTTTCCGGGCCGCCGCCGTACGCAACGGCGGCGCCCGGCTGGCTGGCGCCCCCCTGCTCGTCTTCCTCGACACCGGCGCCCTGGTCGGACCCGACTTCATCGCCGAGCACGTCTCGGCACACGAACACGGCGAGGCCGTCGGCCGGTTGGTGCTGGGCTACACCTACGGCTACAACCCGTACCGGCCGTTCCCGGGGCTCACGGAGGCCATCGCCGGCAACGAACCCGAGGAGGTGGTACGTACCTACGCCGACCAGGCCGAGTTCCGGGACCTGCGCCACGACGACCTGGAGAAGGTGGGCTTCGACCTGAGGCGTCTTGCCGCCCCCTGGATGAACGTGTGGGCGCTCAACATGTCCCTGCCCGCAGCCGACTTCCACGCGGTCGGCGGCTTCGACGAGGACTTCCGTTCCTGGGGCGGGGAGGACCTGGAGTTCGGGTTCCGCGTCCACCGGCGGGAAATGCCGATCGTCCTGTCGCACCGGGCGTGGGCCCTGGAGAGCCCGCACGAACGGGACTTGGACGGCAATCGCAGCAGCAACTGCGCCAACTCCTGGACCTTGTGGGAGAAGCATCCCTCTCCGGTCATGGAGCTGTACGGGGCGATGTATTCCCGCAACCACTACGACCCGCCGCTGGAGTACGAGTACCGGCGACTGCTCGACTGGACCGAGCAGGCCCGCGACATCGACGTACGCCAGGAGGTGACGCGTCTGGTGGCCGAACCGCTGCCGGACGGCAGCCGGCCGACCCGGGTGGTGGTCATGGGCGCGGGAGGCCTGCGGACCCTCGGCGCTTCCGGCAGCGGCGTGGCGTGCACGTTCGTCGACTTCGACGAGTGGCCGGAGGACGACGTGGCGGCGGACGGCGCGACGGCCCTGCACGCGGTCGGCCTGCGCACCGTGCTCGAACCGGGCTCCGCCGACCTCGTGGTGATCACGTCCCGGCTGCGCGGACTGTGGGAACGCTGGTCCGGCGACCTCCTCACCGAGGCCCGCCGGATCGGCGGCGCGGTGCGGGTCGCCTTCCTTGACGGGAACGGCCCACGGTGACCGGAAAGGCCATGCGGAGACCACTGGCCGACACCCCCCAGCGGAAGATCATGCTCGGTGTCCTGCTCGTGGACACGCTCGCCGCCGGGGCCTTCTACCCCCTCACATTCCTCTACCTCACGCTCAGCACCGATCTGCCGGTCGCACAGATCGGCCTGATCCTGACCGGGGGCGGTCTCGTCGCCCTGGTGCTGAATCCCGTGGCCGGCAGTGCGGCCGACCGCTGGGGTGCCCAGCGAACCCTCGTGCTGGCCAACGCGTGCTGCGGGCTCGGCTACCTGGGACTCGTCGACATCCACGGCTGGTTCCAGCTGGTCGCGGCGGTCGCGTTCATCTCCTTCTCGCAGCGCCTGTACTGGGTCGGCTGGCCGGTGTTCATCGCGGAACAGGTCGCCGAGGGGGAGACGCTGGACCGCTGGTTCGCGGTCGTCAACGCCTTCAAGAGCGCCGCCCTCGGCCTCGGCGCGGCGACCGCCGCCGTCGCTCTCGCCGCCGGTGACGTAGGCACGCTCCGGGCGATCCTGATCGTCGCCGTGGCCGCCTCCTTCCTGTCGGCCGTGGTGTTCTTCCGGCTGCGCATGAACCCGCAGGACGCCGTGGGGGACGCGGACGGCCCCGGGGGCCCGGACGCGGAACCGGCGGCCGGGTCCGGAGGATGGCGGATGGTTCTGGGAGACCGCCCGTACGTCGCGATGACCGTGGCGCACACCGCGCTGACCGTGGCGTGGCTGCTGCCCAGCGTCGTGCTGCCGTTCTACTTCGTCGACACGCTGGGCCTGCCTCCGTGGGTGCCCTCCGTGGCGTTCGCGGTGAACACGGCCATGACCGTGCTGTTCCAGACGGTCGTCTCGCGTTCCCTGGCAGGCTTGCGGCGCACCCGGGCGGTGCTCGTCGGGGCCTGTGCCTTCCTGCTCGCCTTCGCCGTGTTCGCGGGCGCGGGCAGCGGCTCCCGGGCGGTCGCGACGGGGCTCGCGCTGGTCGGCATCATGCTCTTCTCCGTCGGCGAGATGTCCGCCGGTCCGCCGGCCCAGTCGCTGTCGATGGAGGCCGCGCCGGTGCCGCTGCGCGGCAGGTACTCGTCGGTCTTCCAGATGTCGTGGACCGTCTCCAGCGTCGGCGGTCCCGCCGTCGTCGGCGCGCTCCTGCAGTGGAACAGCCTGGCCCTGTGGCTGGTACTGGGCGCACTCGTCGCGCTCGGCGGACTGGGCTTCGTCGCCTGCGAGAGGGCGTTTCCCGCACGTGTCCTGTATCCCGAATCGAAGAGGAGCAACACATGACCTCGGACGGACCGCGCATCCTTCACGTCAGCACCACCGACAAGCTGGGTGGGGTCAGTGAGGTCGTCCGCAGCGAGCTGCCCTACCTCGTCGAGTCCGGATGGCAGCCCCGATGGGTCACGGCGAACGATCTGGACGAGGCCCACGACGCCGCGTTCGTCCTGCACAACGCCCTGTACGGCGTGCCGGTGGGCGACTTCCCGGAGGACCGGGTGCGTTCGGGCGTCGAACGGTTCCTCGGCGCGAACGCCGAAGCCGTGGTGGCGGCGGCCCGGGACGCCGACGTGGTCGTCCTGCACGACCCCATGGTGCTCAACCTGGCGGCCGCGATCCGCCCCGTGACGCCGAGGATCGCCTGGCGCTGTCACGTCGGCTCCGAGCACCTGGACATGATCGACCAGGACGCCGTCTCCTTCCTCCGGCCTCAACTGGACGTCGTGGACCACCTATTGTTCCCGCATCGCGGCCTGATCTGGCCGGGCTGGGAGGACGACGAGCGGATCCTCGTCGTCCCGCCGGGAATCGACCCGCGATCGTGGAAGAACCGGGACCTGCCGGAGGAGACCTACGCCGCGCTGTGGTCCGACGTCCACGCGGCCCGCGGCACCGCCGGGCCGGCGGACATCGGCGGGGAAGACACCCATATCTTCCTGGACGATCACGGCACCGGTGGCCTGCGCGCCCCCGAGTCGCCCTTCGTGCTCCAGGTGTCCCGCTGGGACCCGCTGAAGGGACAACTCGGCGTGGTCCGGGCCTTCGCGGACCTGGCGCGGCAGGAGCCGGACGTGGAGCTCGTACTCGTCGGCCCGCACATCGACGACCGGGAGAACTACCCGGTGAACCGGAAGGTGTGGGGAGAACTCATGCGGGCCCGCGAGGAACTGGCGGGACCAGTGCGTGAACGGGTCCACGTCTGGCGGTTCGGCCCGCTGCGGCGCACCGGCGAGGACCTCGCGCTGAACGTACTGCGGCGGTACGCCCGGACGGTGGTGCAGAACAGTGTCCGGGAGAGCTTCGGACTGACCGTGGCCGAAGCGATGTGGCGGGGCGCCGTGGTCGTCGGATCCGACATCGACGGCATCAGCGAGCAGATGGAGCACGACGTCAACGGTCTCCTCACGCCCTACACCGACGGCGGTGGACCGTGGGCGGAGACGGTCCGTAGATCGCTGACGGACGAGGCCGGCCGGCTCCGCTGGAGCAAGGCCGCGCGGGCCACGGTCGAGGAGCGTTTCCTGTCCCGCGCCGGAACGCTGCGTCAAACGGCCGCGTTCACCGGTGCTTCCCGAGGCGCCGGCCGTTGACCGGCCCACAGCCGAGAACGACAACTCCGAACTGGAAGGGCGCACAATGGGCGCGATGATGTGGTTCGATCCCACCTGTCCCTTTACCTGGCGCACCTCGCGCTGGCTGCGGTCCGAGGCGGCCGTCCGGGGCGAGAAGGTGACCTGGCGGCTGATGAGCCTCGCCGTCCTCAACGAGGACCGGGACGACGTCCCGAGCCAGTACCGGGAAGGGCACCGGCGCGGGGCGCGCGTGCTGCGCGTGCTGGCAGCGGCCGCCGAGCACGGTGGGAACGAGGTGGTGGACGCCCTTTACACCGAACTGGGAACCCGCGTGCACGACAAGGCCGGAGAGTGGGACGACGGGACCATCGGCCGGGCGGTGACCGCGGCCGGCCTGCCCCTTGGACTGGCGGACGCGGCCGATGACCCGGCGTGGGACGCGGCCGTGAGGGCGTCCCACGAGGAGGGGCAGGGCCGGGTGGGCCAGGAGTCGGGCACCCCCATCGTGGCGTTCGGTGACACCCCCGGCTTCTTCGGCCCGATCCTCACCGCCGTACCGGCGGGGGAGGAGTCCGCCCGTCTCTACGACAGCATCGCCGCCCTCTCCGCCGTCACCGCCTTCAGCGAACTGAAGCGGGCCCGGGCCTGACCGCCCGCGCCCTCTCCTGCTCACCGGCTGAGGTTTCTCCATGAATGTCACATGATTCGCTGGAAGGGGTCGGTCAACTTGCCAGGCTCACCTGTCATTCGCTGTGCCGTCATCGGCGCCGGCCACAGGACCGTGGACGACTACGTACCCGCCCTCGTCGGCCTGTCCTCACGCATCGAACTGGTCGCGGCGTGTGATGTGGATCCGGCCGCGGAAACGCGTCTGACGCAGGCACTCGCCAGGAACGGACACGCCGCCCGTCCGAGGTTCTTCTCCGATCACGCGTCCCTGCTGGATGCTGTGGACCCCGGCCTCGTCATCGTCGCCACACCGCACCACACCCACCACGAGATCACTCTGGAGCTGTGCCGCCGCGGTATCCCCGTGCTGAAGGAGAAGCCCTTCGCCCTGTCGCTGGCGGAGGCCCGGGATCTCGCTGCGGCCGTCCGGGAACACGACGGCCACCTGAGGCTTTGCGTCCAGCGGCGCCATCACCCGCTGTACCTGGGGGCGAAGGAAGCGCTGGGACGGATCGGTGCCGTCAGGCACTTCGACGCCACCTACCAGCTCAGTACCGACGCCTACCAGTCCGGTTGGCGGGCCGAGGCGAAGACCTCCGGCGGCGGGGCCATCATCGATATGGGGTACCACATCATCGATCTGCTCCACTGGTTCTTCGGCATGCCGTCACTCGTCTACGCGAGCGCGGCGCCCAAGCTGGTTCCGGACGCCGCCTACGACATCGAAGAGACCACCCTGTCGACACTGACCTATCCGAACGGTGTCACCGGGGTGCTCCGTCTCTCGCTCTGTGAGTCCAGGAAGAGCGAGTTGATACGCGTCTACGGTTCCGACGGGCACATCGAGCTCACCCGGGACCGTCTCGAGCGGTTCGACCGCTCGCATCACCTGGTCGAGCGGCTGACCGGTGAACGTTCCTGGGATCCGGCGTCCGGCGTGCTGGTGAGCACGCTCGACCACCTCTCCGACCCGGACTTCACCGAACGCGAAGTGCAGGACGGTGTACGCGTCACTGCCACCATCGAGTCGCTCTACCGCTCCATTTCCCTACAGACCTCCGTACGACCGCTGCACGAGGAGACTCAGGATGCCCGTTTCGGATCTGGCCATCGACGGGGGACAGCCGGTACTGAGCCGGTCGACGGAGTATCCATGGCCGAAGCGGCGATCGGAGTGGTCTGAGCGCGTTCTGAAGCAACTGGAGAGCGGCAAGCTGTCGCTGTACGACCGCTCCGGTGTGGTGGCGGAGTTCGAGGACGCCTGGTCGACCGCGCATGACCTTCCGTACAGCCTGGTGACCAACTCCGGTACCGCGGCGTTGCATTCGGCGTTCTATGGCATCGGCCTCGGCCCCGGCGACGAGGTTCTCTGCCCGTCGTACACCTTCTTCGCCACTTCCGCCTCGCTGTTCCAGCTGGGCGCGCTGCCGGTGCTGGCCGACTGCCGGCCCGACGGCTCATTCGACCCGGAGGCCGCGGCGGGGCTGGTCACCGAGCGCACGAAAGCGGTCGTCATCACGCACATGTGGGGTCTGCCGTGTGACATGGACGCTGTCGTGGCCTTCGCCGAGGAGCACGGGCTGGCACTGGTCGAGGACTGCTCCCACGCGCACGGCGCGACCTACCGGGGGCGCCCGGTCGGCACCTTCGGCGCGGCCGCGGCCTGGAGTCTGCAGACCCAGAAGCTCGTCGCCGCCGGCGAGGGCGGCGTGCTGGCCACCCGCAGCCGGGAAGTGTACGACCGGGCGCAGTTGCTGGGGCACTTCAACAAACGGGCGATGAAGGAGATGGATCCGCAGGGGCCGCTCTATCCGTACTCCGTGACCGGTCTGGGCCTGAAGTACCGGGCGCATCCCCTGGGCGTCGCCTTCGCGGTGGGCCAGATCGCCGAACTGCCGTCCTGGATCAAGGGGAAGCAGGTGTTCGCGGAGGAGATCGCGGGACTCTTCGGGCGGATCGATGGGGTCATGCCGCTGACGCTGTCGACGCCGGAGCGGACCTCGGCCCACTACGCGCTGCTCTTCGACGTCGATCCCGACCGGGTTCCGGGCGGCCGGGACCGGCTGGTGGCGGCGTGCAACGCCGAGGGGCTGGACGACGTCGACATCCCGAAGGCGACGTCGCCGCTGCACACGCTGCATCTGTTCCGGCATCCGATGTCGCCGGTGACCACCTACGACCGGGCCTGTGTGCGGACGGAGTTCCCGGTGGCCGAGCGTCTCGCGGCGCGCACCTTCAAGATCTCGGTGCCCTGTGCCCCGGCGGGCTTCGAGGAGGAGGACGAGCGGTACCTGGCCGCCGTACGGGCCGTCACCGACAAGGTCGCCGCCCATCTGGCGTCCGGAGCGCGGAAGGAGCCCGCATGAGTCCCGTCCCGTCGGCCGGTGACCTCAAGGACGCCGCGGCGTCCGCCCGGGTCATCGGCTCGACCAACCGCAAACGCGCCGGAGCGGTCCTGGACGCCGGGGAGATCGAGGGCGTCGTCACGGACTACGTCCACGGCCGGATTCCGGATTACCAGATGGCGGCCTGGCTCGCGACGATCGCCTGCCAGGGGTTGTCCACGGCGGAACTGGCGGCCCTGACGCGGGCCCACACCATCGGCGGTGGCCGGCTGGACCTGAGCCGGGTGGACGGCCCGGTCGTGGACAAGCACAGCACGGGCGGCGTGGGGGACACCACCACACTGATCGTGGTGCCGGTGGTCGCGGCGTGCGGTGTCCCGGTGGCGAAGATGACCGGCCGGGCCCTCGGCTTCACCGGGGGCACGCTCGACAAACTGGAGTCGATCAAAGGACTCCGGACCACGATCCCGATCGAAGAGATCGTGCCGATGCTCACCTCCGTCGGCATGGTCCTCACCGGCCAGAGCGCCGATCTGACACCGGGTGACGGCGCCACCTACGCGCTGCGCGACGTCACCGGCACCGTGGAGAGCATCCCGCTGATCGCGGCCAGCATCATCAGCAAGAAGTTCGCCGTACGGGCCGACGGGCTGGTCCTCGACGTCAAGACGGGCGCCGGAGCGCTGATCCAGGAACGGGACCGCGCGACCGAGCTGGTCCGCACGATGCTCGACCTGGCCGCCGAGTTCGGGCTGAGCGCGCGGGCCGTGCTGAGCGACATGAGCCAGCCGCTCGGACCCGCGGTGGGCAACGCGCTGGAGATCCGCCAGGCGCTGGCCGTACTCCGCGGGGAGCGCGTCCCCGGACTGTGGGACCTGTGCGCGACGGTCTGCCGGCTGATGCTGCGGAGCGTCGACGCCGCGCTCACCGACGAGCAGGCCATGGACAGGATCGACCGGGTCCTCGACGACGGGTCGGCGTACGAGATGTTCGTGCGGTGGGCGGTCGCGCAGGGGGCGGACGCCGCCGCGCTGGAGGCCGAGCGGCTGCCGTCCGCCGGGCGGCGGATGACGGTCACGGCGCCCGGATCGGGCTGGGTCACCGGGATCGAGCCCCGCTCCGTGGGCCATGCGAGCCTGCTGCTCGGGGCGGGGCGGCTGACGTACGACGCGCCCCTGGACCACGGCGCCGGTGTGCTGCTGCGGCGCCGGGTCGGGGACCGCGTCGACAAGGGCGATGTCCTCGCGGAGCTGTGCTACGACGGCGGTGACGTCGCCGCCGCTCGGTCGCTGGTGGAGTCGGCGTTCCGGCTCGGTGACACGAGGGTCGTCGCGCCGGCGACCGTGCAACGGGTCTTCGAGCCGGGAGCGGCCTGAGATGCGCGGAGGTGCCCGATGGGGCGCCGCCTGACCGGTTCCGGCCGGGCAGCGCCGGGCGCGCGGCGGGCCGGGCTGCGGCGGATCGCGGGGCTGCTGCCTGCGGCCGGACGCGGTCCGGTGGCGGCGACGGTGGCCTGCGACGTGTTACTGGGCGTACTGCCCGTGGTGTTCGTGGTCAGCAGCAGTGTGATGGTGGGCCGGGTGCCCGCCGCACTGGAGGCGGGCACCGGCTCGGCACGGTGGTCGGGGGTGCTGACGGCGTTCGTGGTGGCGTCCGCCGCGTTCACCGCGCAGCAAGTGCTCGCCACGGTGCAGGGGATGCTCGGTGAGCTCGTCGCCAGACGGGTGGACGGGGCGCTCTTCGACCGGATCATCGCGGCCTCGCTGCGCGGACCGGGCATCGGTCCGCTGGAGGACCCCCGGCTGCTGGAGCGGCTCAGCGAGGCGCGGCGGGAGCTGGAGACCGGCGCGGACAGCCCCGGGAAGGCGTGCGCCGGCCTGCTGCATCTGCTGGCACGGGGAATGCAGCTGGCGGGCTGTGTGGGGGTCATCGGGTTCTGCTTCTCCTGGATCGCCGGGCTCGCGGTCTGCGTCGCCGTGCTGGCGATGCGCCACTCGCTCCGCCACGGACTGCGGGGTCACATGGCGAGCTGGGCGTCGCTCGTGGGGCGCCGGCGGGAGGAACGCTATCTGCGGGATCTGGCCACGCGCGCCGCGGCGGGCAAGGAGATCCGGATTTTCGGGTTGGCCGGCTGGCTGCGCGACCGGCACCGCGCGGTGGCCCTGGAGTGGATGGCACCGGCCTGGGCGGAGCGCCGTCGCCTGCTGCTGTGGCCCCATCTGCGGTACACCGCCTTCGGCCTGGTGGTCACGGCGACGGTGCTGGCGGCGGTCGCGGCGGCCGGAGCGGGCGGGGCCACGCTCACCGGGCTGGCGCTGGCGACGCAGGCCGTGCTGATCGGCGTCCGGCTCGGTGAGTTCTACCCCGAGTCCGACATGCAGACGATCCTCGGGACGAACGCCCATGACGCGTTGACGGCGTTCGAGGAGGGCGTGGCCAGTCACCCGGCACGGCCGGACAACCCGGAGACCCCGCAGGCGCCGCCGCTCGACCTCCGGCGGGAGATCGCCTTCTCCGGGGTCTCCTTCGGTTACCCCGGCCGGGAGCGGCGCGTCTTCGAGGGCCTCGACATGAGGATCGAAGCCGGGAAGTGCACGGCGATCGTCGGCGCCAACGGCGCCGGGAAGACCACGCTGATCAAGTTGCTCACCCGGTTGTACGAGCCCGACGAGGGCCGGATCACCATAGACGGCACACCGCTCGGGGACTGTCCGGCGGAGGTCTGGCGGTCCCAGCTCGCGGTCGTCTTCCAGGACTTCAACCGGTACGAGACCAGCGCCTTCGACAACGTGGGCTACGGCAGCGTCCACCGCAAGGACACCACCGGGGCGCGGCGGGAGATCCGTACCGCGGCGGACGAAGCCGGTGTGGCGGATGTGCTGGACGCGCTGCCCGGCGGCTTCGGCACCCCGCTGGCAGGGCACCTGACCGGCGGCACCGAGCTGTCCGGCGGGCAGTGGCAGCGGGTGGCGCTGGCCCGCGCCCTGTTCCGGCTGCGGCACGGCGCCGGGGTCCTCATCCTCGACGAGCCCACGGCCAGTCTGGACGTACGTGCCGAGGCCCGCTTCTACCAGGAGTTCGTCCGCCCCGGAGTGACCACCGTGCTGATCTCCCACCGCTTCGCCACCGTGCGGCACGCCGACCACATCGTCGTCCTGTCGGGCGGCAGGGTGAGCGAGCAGGGTTCGCACGGCGAACTGATGCGCGCGGGCGGCGAGTACGCCCGGATGTTCCGGCTCCAGGCGTACCGTTTCACCGAGATGCGCCCCCCGTCGACCCTGCCGGGAGCACGGTGATGAGCGGCGGTCTGCACCGGGCTTCCGCGGACCTGCTGAGGACGTGCTGGCGGCACAGCCGCGCCAGGACGCTGACAGCGCTCGGACTGATGCTGGCCGGCGGCGTCGCGATGCCCCTGGCGGGGCTGGGGCTGCGTGGGCTGTTCGACGCGGCCCAGCAGGGCGCGGCGGGGCGGGCGGTGGCGCTGGGGGTGCTGGTCGCCGTGCTGCTCGTCGCCGCGCTCACCTGCGGACACTTCGCGCACATCGCGTACTTCGAGCTCGCCGAGCTGAACATGCTGCACTACGGCGACGAACTGATCGTCCTCGCCAACGGGACCGCCGGCCTGGACAGCCACGAGGACCCGCGCCGCGCCGACCTGCTCGGGGTGCTGGAACGAGAGGTCGCGCAGACCCGCAACACGCTGCAGGCGCTGCTGTCCCTGGCCGGACTCGGCTGCGGGCTGCTGCTCACGGTTGTCGTGCTGGCCCTGCTGCATCCGTTGCTGCTCCTGCTCCCGCTGGCCGCCGTACCGCCGCTGCTGGCGGGGCGGCACGCCGAACGGCTCATGGACGACGCCAGAGGCACGGCCGCCGAACCGACCCGTCGTGCCCTCAACCTGGTCCGCCTGGCGACCGACGCCTCCTCCGCCAAGGAACTTCTCGCCTACCGGCTGGAGCAGGAGGCGCGTGGCAGCCACGCGGAGCTGTGGGAGCGGGCCGGTGACATCCTGTGGCGGGCGGAGCGCCGGGCCGCCGTACTGCGGGGCCTGAGCCAGCTGGTGTTCGCCGCCTGTTATGTGGGCGCGGTGCTGCTGATGCTGCGTCAGGCGGTCGCCGGACGACAGTCGGTGGGCGACGTGGTGCTGGTCGTCGTGCTCGCCGCGCAGGCCAACACGCAGGTCGCGCAGACCGTGGCGCTGGTGCCCGATCTGCAGCGCCTGACCGGGGTGGACCGGCGGATGCGGGAGCTGCGGCAGGCATGCGAACCGGAACAGCCGCCGCCCGCCGCGGCCCGTGCGG
The DNA here is from genome assembly GCF_031597775.1 of Streptomyces sp. BB1-1-1. NCBI lineage: Bacteria > Bacillati > Actinomycetota > Actinomycetes > Kitasatosporales > Streptomycetaceae > Streptomyces > Streptomyces sp. BB1-1-1. The sequence continues at coordinate 8,674,487 of NZ_CP134203.1, forward strand.
CGGCGGTGCCGCGACGGCTGCGGCACGGCATCACGTTGAGCGGGCTGTCGTTCGCGTATCCGGGTGCCGCGAGGCCGTCACTGCGGGACGTGGACCTGCACCTGCCGGCCGGCTCCGTGGTCGCGGTCGTCGGCGAGAACGGGGCGGGCAAGTCGACGCTCGTCAAGCTGCTGTGCGGGCTCTACCGGCCGACCGCTGGGAGCGTTCTCGTGGACGGCGTCGATCTTCGGCGGATACCGCCCGAGAAGTGGCGGGCCCGGACCGCGGCCGCGTTCCAGGATTTCGTCCGGTACGAGTTCACGGTCCGGCAGGCCGTCGGCGTGGGCGATCTGCCCCGTGCCGGCTCGGAAGAGGCCGTGCGGACGGCTCTGACACGCGCGCGGGCGGCCGGTGTGCCCGACGCGCTGCCGGAGGGGCTGGCCACCCGTCTCGGCAGGAGCTACACCGACGGGGCGGAACTCTCCGGCGGCCAGTGGCAGAAACTGGCGCTCGGCCGCGCGTTCATGCGGGACGGGCCGCTTCTGATGGTTCTGGACGAACCGGCCTCCGCCCTCGACGCCGAGGCGGAGCACGCCCTTTTCCAGCGCTATGCGGCTCAGGCCGGAAGGTCGGCGGCCGACGGCGGGATCACGCTGCTGGTTTCCCACCGTTTCTCCACGGTGGGAATGGCCGACCTCATCGTCGTGGTCGAGGGCGGCCGGATAGCGGAATCCGGGGACCACGCCACACTGCTGCGGCGCGGCGGTCTCTACGCGGAGTTGTACACGCTTCAGGCCCGCGGCTACCGATGAACTGGCCGGAACGGTTCCCTGGTGTGTGCGGGGAAAATGTGGTGTGATTTCCGGGTGTCTGACGAAGAGATACTCATCAAGCGTCTCCATGAAGCGGGATACGCGGCCAAAGAGGTGGAGAAAGCCACCGGCGGAGTGGTCGCAATTGCCGGACTGGTGACCCTGGAGGACGATTCCCAGTTATTCGCGAAAACGCTTCTCGGGCCGGAACGGGACATTTTTCCCGTCGAAGCCGCCGGTCTGACGGAGCTTCGCGGAACCGGCGGGGCGATCACGCCGGAGGTGCTGTGCGCCTCTCCTCGGCTGCTCGTGCTGGAGAAGATGCTGCCGCGCCGCGACGACGAGCGTTTCTGGGAGCGGCTCGCCCGCACGGTCGCCGCCCTGCACACCTCCACGACCGCCGAGCGGTTCGGCTGGCACCGTCCGGGCTGGCTGGGCCGGCTGCGCCAGGACAACACCTGGGACAGCGACGGCCACGCGTTCCTCGCGGAGCGGCGCATCCTGCGCTGGCTGTCGGAACCCCTGGTCGAGGCGGCCTTCGACGCCGCGGAGCGGCAGGCTCTGGAACGGCTCTGCGCGGCCCTGCCCGAGCTCGTGCCGGACCGGCCCCCGTGCCTGACCCACGGCGATCTGTGGCAGGAGAACATCGTCGCCACCGCCGACGGCGCGCCCGTGCTCATCGACCCCGCGGTGTCCTACAACTGGCCGGAAATCGACCTCAGCATGCTGTGGTGCTCCCCGCGCCCGCCCGCCTCGGACCGCTTCTTCGCCGTGTACGAGGAGATCACCGGGATCGACGACGGCTGGCGGGACCGGATGGACCTCTTCCATCTCAGGGAACTCCTGAGCGTCATCGCCCATGACGACGACGACTGGGGAGCTGCGGAGGCCGTACGGAAGATCATCGCCCCGTTCCGGCGGGACGGCGGCCCGGCGACGGTGTGACCGGCGTGCCACCGCCGGACTCCCTTGCCCGGAGAACCCGGTGGTACCGGGCCGCCACCCTACTCCAGGGCCGCCTCGGCGGTGCGCCGTTTCTCCCGGCGGGCGGCGTCGTACGCCCGGAACCGGTGGCGAAGCGCGGGCCCCGTGTCCTCCCAGCCGGGGTAGTCCGTGTAGTCGAGGGAGCAGTGCGCGAAGCGGAACCCGGGGTCGTCCACGTCGATCCTGCCGCCGTTCTTCCCGAGATGATCGAGGAACCGCTGCGACTCCCCGACGATCGACCGGTGCAGCAGGCGCCACTCGCCCGACGAGTAGGCCGCCACCCGCCGGGTCAGGCGAGGTCGCGCGGAGGCGGTCCACTTGAAGTGGTGAACCTGGGCGTAGATCTCCTCGACGGGAACGCCCCTGCCCGTCCAGGCGTAGTGCTGGCCCAGATCGAGTTCGACCGTGCCCCGGACGAGAGTCACCTTGGTCGGCCGGCCGTCCAGCAGCCCGAGGGTGAGCTGGCCGGCCAGCGGATACTGGCGCCACAGCGGCTCCCCGCCGTGCGGCAGCGGGCCGGTGAGCCGGCCGTCGGCGCTGACCCGGTCGAGGAAGGCCCCTTCGACGAAGTCGAACCCGTGCTCTTCGCAGTAGGCGGCGACCTCGGCCGGTGATCTGTCGTAGACATGGAACTCGTCAAGGTCGGCGACGATCCACCAGTCGTCCGGCCAGACGCTCATCTGCTTCCGGATGAGCGCGGCGTTGAGATCCTCGTGCCACGGGGCCACGCAGACGTCGGCGAATTCGTGCCCGGCCTCCCGCATCATTTCCACGGAAGGACCCAGCGTCGGGTCTGCGCGGCTTTCAACGTGGCGTATCACATGAAAGCTTTCGACCCCCAGTTCCCGATAATGATCCAAGGAATAGGGCAGCAGGGAAAGGTCGCCGCCCACCACAGAAACGAAGCGTAAAGTCACGCCCATTACTTTCTGGGCGTCCCGGGTGTTCTGTCAAGGTGGTGCCGTACTCCGCGACGGCCCGTGCGGTGAGGAGGACGTGTGAGTCCGAATGTCCGAATGGGATGGTTTCTGGCGCATGAGGAATGGCAGCCCGAAGCGCTGATACAGCAGGGAGTGCTCGCCGAATCAGCCGGCTTCGACGCGCTCTTGGTGTCCGACCATCTCCAACCCTGGACGGACGTCGGCGGAGCGGCCGGATTCAGCTGGGCGACGCTGGGCGCGCTGGCCGCGTCCACGCGGACGGCGACGCTGATGACGGCGGCCGTGTGCCCGCTGTTCCGGATGCATCCGGTGCTCGTGGCGCAGGCGGCGGCGACAGTCGGGCGGATCTGCGGCGGCCGGTTCGAGTTGGGCGTCGGTATGGGGCAGGCGGTCAACGAGCAGCCCCTGGTGGGGTCCCTGCCGCCGTACCGCGAGCGGCTCGCGCGTACCGAGGAGGCCCTGCGGCTGATGGATTCGCTGCTGGCGGGCGCCGAGGTGGGCTCCGACGGGCCGTACTACCCCGTGTCGTCGATGAAGCTGCACAGTCCGCCCCCCGGGCCGGTCCCCGTTCTGCTGGCCGCGTCGGGGCCGAGGTCGGCCGAGGCCGCCGGGCGGCTGGCGGACGGCGTGATCACGTCGGTGAAGGACGTCGGCCACACCCGGCGGACCGTCGTCGACGTGGCCCGGAAGGCCGCGGCGGCGGCCGGCCGCCGGCCGCCGAGGGTCGTCCTCACCTGCTTCCTCGTCTTCGCCCGCAGTGACGCGGAGGCATGGGAGGCCCTGCGGCCCTGGCGCGGTATGCGCACCCCGCGCCGGCTCCAGGAGGGCAGCCCGCGCCGGCTGCGCGAGGACGCCGACGCGATGGGCCACGAGGGCGTCCTCCAGCGGTTCCCCCGCTACGACGACGTCTCCCGGGTGGTGGAGTTGTGCCGGGGGATCATCGACGGGATCGCCCCCGACATACTGGCCCTGCAGGTGGCGGCCGTCGACGGTGCCGAAGCGCTGAAGCGGCTGAGCGAGGTACCCACCCGGCTGCGGGGGTGACGCGGCTACCGGTCCAGGGCGGCGAGCAGGGCCTTCTCCGTCCGTTCGGCCATCCTCTGGAGCGTGAAGTGCGTCAGCACCTGCTCGCGAGCCAGCTCGCCCGTGCGGCGGCGCAGCGACTCGTCGGAGAGCAGCTCGAACAGGGCGTCGGCGAGGTGGGAGGGATCCGGGGACGGCACGAGGAAGGCCGATCGCCGGTCCCGCACCAGTTCGTCGATGCCCGGGAAGTTGCAGGTGAGCAGGGGCCGTCCGGAACTCATGGCCTCAAGCATGACCAGGCTCAGCCCTTCCCCGGTGCTGGGCTGGGCGACGACGTCGGCCAGGGCCAGCACGTCCGGCATCCGGTGGAACGTCACCTCGCTGTCGATGCGCACCGCCTCACCGATCCCGAGCCGGTCGATCTCCTCTCGCAGCTTCCCCGGATAGTCGCCCGAGGAGGAACTGACGGCGCCCGCGATCAGCAGCCGGGTGCGGGGCAGCCGGGTGTGCACCGGCGAGAACGCCCGGATGAGCTCCAGGATCCCCTTGCGCGGCTTGAGCTGCGCGGCGCAGACGACGACGAGGTCGTCCGGACCGTATCCGTAGCGCCGGCGGATCCGGTCCGTGTCCCGGTCCGGGCGGAATCTTTCCGTGTCCACCCCGTGCGGGATCAGCCGGGTGACTGCGGCCGATCCGTGCCGGCGGGCGCGGTCGGCGTAGTTCTCCGCGCAGGCCAGTACGAGCGAGGGGCGCAGGATCTCGTGGACGACCCGCAGCCGGGCACTGCCCAGGGGCTGCGCCTCCGGCTCGTGTTCATGGAAGGTCGCCACCCACGGTATGCCCCGGTCCACCGCGATCCACTTGCCGGCCAGGGCGGCGTCGAGGGTGTTGGTGAAGACCAGGTCCGGCCGGAACTTCTCGGAACAGGAGGCCAGTTCCGGTGCCAGCGAGAAGGCCATCTGCTCCCATAACACCTTGCTGGGGTCCGCGAGCAGTTCCCGGTACCCGGTGAGCCGGTGGACCGCCACCCCGCGTGGATCCCCCTCCACGGCCCGGCCGGCCGGGTCCTCCCGCGGCGCGTCGGTCACCAGCATGATGTCGTGACCCCGGCCGGCGAGCCCTTCCGCGATCACATGCGCGTACGTCTCCGCACCTCCGATGGTGGGGTGGAAGCTGGAGGCGATCATCAACACTCTCATGTCACTCCGTTACCGCCGGCATCATCCCGCACCGATCCATGCCCCCTTCCCCATGGCCTTACGCCGAGTCGCCGGGCCCTTCTCGATCAGCCGGTTCACATATTCGGATCACCATGTCCACACGCACGTGGTACTGATATACGGGCCGCCGAGCGGCCGTGTTCCGCCATGCCCTTCCCGTACGAAGGCGAGGTCACCACCGATGATCAGCGACGCGCATCCGGCCGGACCTCCGGTCGGCGCGACCCTCACCGAGTGCCAGGAACTGACCGGGGCGTTCCGCCGGCGCGTGAACATGCCGGTCACCGCGGACGTCGCCCTGCTCGACGCGTCCGCCGAGCTGGGGGAGCTGGCCGGCGCCTACCTGAAGAACTGCGGGTACGCGCCCTCGGCCACCAGCACCCCGCCCTCGGACCAGGTGCGGTCGGAGTTCGGCGACGTCCTGTTCGCGTTGTTCGGCTTCGCGGACGCGGCCGGGCTGGACGCGGGCGCCGAGTTCGCCGCGACGCTCGACCGGTACGAGGCGCGGTTCTCCGGCAGGACGGCCGAGCGGCATGGGTGACTATCACGTCCATCTCCATCCGCACACGCCCCGCCCGGACAGCCCGCCGCCGGGCGTGTATCCGAAGGGGCACGTCGACGCGTATGTGGAGCGGGCCCTGTCGCGCGGAGCGACCGAGGTTGGCTTCACCGAGCACATGCACCGTTTCGTGGACCTGGAACCCGTCGCCGCGGGGTTCTGGGACACCGGTGAGTCGGCCGATCTCTCCGAGCGGTCCCGCCGGTACTACTACGACGAGCTGAATCTCCGTCTGGACCGCTACACCGAGGCCGTCCTGGGCGCCCGGGACCGAGGGCTTCCGGTGCTGCTCGGGCTCGAGGTCGACTTCCTGCCCGGCCGGATGGAGAAGATCCTCGACATCCTCGCCTCGTACCCGTTCGACTATCTCATCGGGTCCGTGCACTGGATCGGCTCCTGGGCCGTGGACCACGACGGGATGACGGACGAGTTCGAGCGCCGCGGGGTGCGGCGTTCGTACGAGGACTACTTCCGGCTCGTCGCGGACCTCGCCGAATCCGGCATTGTCCAGGTGCTGGCCCACCCCGACGTGGTCAAGAAGTTCGGTCACCGCTGCGAAGAGGAGCCCGTCGACCTGTACCGCCGCGTGGTCGACGCCGCACGGCGTGGCGGCGTGGCGTTCGAGGTGTCCAGTGCGGGTCTTCGGTACGAGGCGGGGGAACCGTATCCGGCGCCGACCCTGTTGCGGATGTGCCACGAGGCGGGCGTGCCGATCACCCTGGCCAGCGACGCCCACTACCCGGACCAGGCGGCGGACCGGTTCCGCACGCTCGTCCGCTACGCACGCGCCGCCGGACACCGCAGCCGACTGAAATTCGGCACCGGGGGCGAGCCGGAACTCGTGCCCCTGCCCGACCCGGACGACGACGGCGCCTGGCCGCCACCGGACGGTTCGTGAGCCGTCAGACGGCCAGACCCACGCGGACGGCGTCGCGCACCACCGGCGTCAGGACCGCGGCGGCCTTGGCGAACAGCGGGCGCGGTACGCGGTTGCGCACCGCGCCCAGCGCCATGGTGCCCAGCGCGCGGCGCCCCACCCGGGTCTCCATGCCTTCCCCCGCCGGGGACGCCCCGGCAGCGGCGGCACAGACGCCGAGGCCGAACGCGGCGAGCCACAGCTCGGACAACAGGTGCTCACCGATCAGCCGCCGCGCGTGTCCCGTGTCGCGTTCCCGGCGCAGGGCGTCGCCGGCGAGCCGCAGGACGTGGTCCTCGCCGAAGCCGAGGTCCGCGAGCGCCGCCAGAGCCGGCACCTTGCGCCAGCCCCCGTCCGTCGTCGGGTCGCGGAAACGGAAGTAGGCGCCGGGCTCGCCCCACCAGGCCAGCACGGGAACCGCGTCGATGCCCGTGACCGACCGCCGTGGGTCGACCCCGGACAAGGAGGTGGCGCCCGCGGTCCAACAGGTGGCGCAGCGCATGCCGTGACGGCTGTTGCCGGTCAGGCTGGTGGCGTCCCGGTGCTCGACCGCGTTGGGCACGGCGACCTGCGGGGTCAGGCCGGCCGAACGGAGGTAGCGGCGCAGCGTGACGTCGTCGGGCTCGTCCCCGCCGAGCGCCTCCTCGAACCAGGCGCTGACGTCCTTCGCGAGGGCCACCGGCATCACGACGGCCTGTGTCGGCACGTAGTCGTCGACGACCTCGGCCCAGCCCGCCCCGCAGAGCGCCGCGACGCGCGCCACGGAGGCGGTCCAGGAGCCCCACTCGACGAAGAGGGAGGACACACCCTCGGGGTAGTGCTCGATTAACTCGCCCACGAGGTCGAGGAAGTTGCCGGTCAGCCGGACATCGTCCTGCAGCACCAGATGATGGGTCGCCCAGGGCGCCGCCGCGGCCCACGCCCTGCGGGCGGACCGCAGTGAGCCACGCTCGCCCAGCGGCCCGGTGTCGCAGACGACACGGATGTCGAGGTGCGGGTGGGCGTCCCGCAGTCGCTCGGCCATGCCCAGCCGCAGCTCGTGGGTCATGACCGCGATGGATAACCGCCAGTTCTGCTCGGGCAACTGTCCAGCCTTTCAGGAGTGAACGACACCGCACGACCTCCTGATTGTCGCGGCTCGGACCGTTCCGGTGAAGACATGGCAGTGCGGACCGAGCCGACATGCACAACGGCGTTCTCCCATACGGGACTTCCCGCTCGAAGCATGCGGTGGCCCCGTGCGTCCGGCAGACCGGATGTGCCGCCCCGCAGACAGTGCGTGGCCGGCGGCCTGCCGGGCGGGCGTGGCCGGGGGTGGGCGCGGCGGGGACCCCTTCAGGACTCGCCGAACAGCACCCAGAACGCCATCAGGCCAAGAATCCGGTCACCGCCAGTGCCGGGAGTCCGAGGATCGCGGCGGCCACCCCCACCAGGTACTCTCCGGGGTGCCTCCGCCGTCCCGGTGTTCGCCGTCGCCCGCCGTGTCTCCGTCATGAGCCCACCGCTCGAATCTCAACAGCCCTGCAGAGCAGCTTAGTTGACACTGAATCAAAGGTCCGGACCAGCTTGCGGATGGAGACCGACACGCTGCACACCAGGCACCGGCCCTGGGCCCACAGCCAGGTACCCCGGAGGAGATCCAGGCTCTCTTCTACGGCCCGCTGGTACCTCATTGTGCCGCTGAACGCGGCGCCAGGCTCGTCGACGACTGGGACAAGAGCCCGCTGGCTGCCTTCGATGAGGGAGATCTTGTGCCTGGCCGACGTCCTGGCCGCTCATCAGGACGTCACCGATGCCGCGTTTCTCGGTGCAGGGGCGATGTCGTCTTCACCACCGCCCACCGCGCGTGGGTCCCTCACCTTCCAGGAAGGCAATGGGCAGACAACTCTTCCGCCGCCCCCAGGAGTCGGCAAGCCCTGCGGCCTGCGGCCCGCTTCGGGCTGATGTGGTGCCCCGTGCCCCGGACGGGGAGGGGGAGTCGGCCGCCGGACGGACCGGCGGCAGGGAAGGGGGCGAGGATGCCGGACGGGTCACCAATCCGCCGGCTCGTTTGCCTCCGGCGCTGTTGAGTATCCGCCGAGCTGGTAAATCAGTGTCGCCTGTTCCGTGGCACAGATTCTGATGTTCTTGGCTAGCAAGTTCTCGTTGAAAAGGTCATCCTCGCCCAAAGACATCGTCCGGTCCGGCGGTCTACTCATGTTGCTGAAGCGGATACCCCGTACTAACTCCGTTTCGAGAAGCCACGCACTCTGGTCCACCGACCGGACTGATGTGGGCCCGTCGTGTGCGTCGACGCGATCCTTGAATACGTTAGAACCTGGCTCAACTACTCCGAGCTCTTTCATCCGCTGATACTCCCGGCGTCCATTCTCCTCACCGAACGCCCACGGGTCACGCTGCTCGAGATATGGCTCTCCGTCCGGGTGAATCACACGCGCCCACGAGTGCACCGCCGGACTGCCGGACTCGCGTGCCTTCATCAGGAGGCTGTGCAGATGTGTTTCGTCCCATTGGTTGTCGTCGTCGAGATAGGCAACCCAAGGTGTCTGCGCCAGCTCCGTCCCGACGTCCCGGACGGACGCGATGCGCCGTGGCCCGTTCCTGTCGTCCGGACCTCGTTGCGCCCAGCGCGGCCACACGGTCGCGGGTAGGTCCCGCCCAAGGGCCAGCCAGGTGTCGGAGCAGTCGTCCACCATGATGATGTGCGTTCGCACATGCTGGCAGCATTGCCGCTGGACGGACTCGATCGCCCGGCTCAGTAGGGCTGGCCGTCTCCTCGTCGGTGTGACAACAGTGACCAGGCCTTCCAGCTGGGATGCGCATCCCCCCACCGTCTCTCCTTCGCCTCGGCGACTCGCCAGCCCGAGTGTGCTGGCTTTCTCTGTCCGGTCGGCCAATTAGCCGACCGCTTTCCACACGGGCTGCCCGCTGTCGTCGGCTATCGCTCGCAGGACCTCAAGAAAGCTGGTGATACGGCCCTTTACCTGTGACTCGTCGTAGAAGGTGCGGTTGAAGTTCAGAGTCCCGCCCTGGCGGCGGCTGTCCACCAGCATCCAGGGCTGCGCCTGTCGCCACCAGACCGGCATCGCCTCGCTCGGAACGTCACCCAGCCGGGGGTATTCGTCCACACCCGGCAGCGGCGCCGGTATGACCTCGAGCTCATGGTCGACCCGCAGCGGACCGGGGAACGACTCACTCGACTCGGGTACGACGGACTGGAAGTAGGAGTCGAAGAGATGGAGGTCCGACCAGGGCCTGGGTCGATGGGCCTCACCGAGCAACTCCACCAGGTTTCGGTAGCCCGTCCGCGCCAGCCTGGCATCGGCCAGTGCTCGGTGCACCTGTTGCACGAAGGCTTCCAAAGACCCCTTCCAGTCGATGTTCACGGGGACGAACACGTCCTGGCCGAACTGTCCGACCAGCGCCCGCTCAGCCTTGCTGTGACGGCCCAGCGTCACCGTGCTCACTACCACCTTGGACGACCCCGAGACGCTGGCGACCACGAGGTAGTAGGCCGCCATCAGGACGACGTACTGCGTCGTGCGAAGCCTGGTCGCACAGTCGTCCAAGCGCGCCGACACCTCGGAGGACACACTGAAGTCGATGGCGGCCGGGTCAATCAGCAGGTCGGAAGCGGCTGTGTCCCGGGGGTCGATGGACAGGGGCCGGGGCAGCGGATGGAGCCGGCTCACCTGCTCCTGAATGCGCGGGCCACGGCCCCCGTACTGTCGCTCGTGCAGATTCAGCAGGTCTCGATAGCCGTAGGACACCGGCGTGGGCGGGCGAGACAGCCCGAGACGTGCGCTATAGCACGCCATCAGATCCTGCACCAGGATCCGGTCCGACCAGGCGTCGAACAGGAAGTCTGGAAAGCTGACGCACAGGATGCTGTAGTCCTCCGACAACCGGAGGAGACACGCGCGCCACACAGGGACCGCCACCAGGTCGAAGGCACGCACGCTCTCCAGGTAAAGGACATGCGCTACTAGTGCCTGCCGCTCGGATGGCGGATGATGCCGGAGATCCTCGACGTGTAACTCCGCCTCGACGTCCTCCACGATCTCCACCAGCGGATCGAGACCGGTGGTCTTGAACCGCATCCGCAGCATCTCATGCCGTCGCGTCACATCCGCGAGAGCCTTCTCCAACGCGTCCGCGTCGACCTGACCACCGAGGCCACGCGTCAGCAGAGCCGTGAATCGAGACCCACCCGGATCCCCCGGCGACATCTCGTGCATCCGCTCCCAGAGCAGTTCGTATCCCCGAGGCAGCGGCCCGACCACGCCTGTGAACGACATGCTGTAAGTCCCCAATCCCGTCAGCCGGCGCATTGCCCGATGTGGAGGTTGTTCAGCGCCCTACCGACCGCGGCAGTATGAGCTTGTCCGGTCCGACCGGGCCGGGATACGGGGTGTGTCGCCGGGCTCCGTCGGCCAACGGAAGCCGCCCGAACGTCCACCGCGTTTCGAACGGCAGGCGGCCGGCCCGCAGTGTCACCGCTCCAGCCCGGTAGGCGTACTTGACCAAGCGTTCAGCGATGCGCTCGGGCGGCTCCGAGTCCGGCTTGAGTCCGGCTGCCTCGACGGCATCCCGCAGGCTCCGCGCACCGTCGAAGCGACACAGCAGGCGGGCTTCCTCCTCCGTCACGCTCAGCGTCCGCTCACCGTTGGTTAGGACGGACCTGCCTTCGTTCTCCGCAACGGTCCAGCCCGGGGCGAGGTCGGGACGGATCCGCTCGTGCTCCGGGTACACCACGCGAATATTGTGGATGTACAGGGCGTCGAGATCAGAGGACAGGAGGCACTGGATTGCGTCCGCCGGTGTCTCCACAAGTGGCATGCCGCGAATGTTCAGCGATGTGTTGAGTACCAAGGGGACACCGGTCGTCTCGAAGAAGCTCGCGATAAGCCGGTGGTACTGCTCGTCGACGTCCGGGGCGACGATCTGGATGCGGGCGGTCCCATCGACGTGGCAGATCGCCGGCACCATCTGCTGCCACTCCTCGCGTACGGGGCAGCAGGACAGCATGAACCGTGTGTCAGCGGCCGTACTGGTGTCGAACACCTTGTTCACATGGCTTTCGAGCACGCTCGGCGCGAAGGGCCGGAACATCTCGCGCATTTTGACCTGCTGGTTGATTCGGTCACGCATGTCCTCGGGCCTCGGATCGGCGAGGATGCTCCGGTGGCCGAGAGCACGCGGCCCGTACTCGCTGCCCCCCTGGAACCAACCGATCACAGCTCCCTGCGCCAGTTCGGCGGCCGTCCGGTCCGTGAGGCCATCGGTATCGATCACTTCGTAGGACGCACCGACAGCGTCCAGATACTCGACAATGGCGGTGGTGTCGTAGCCCCGCCCCGTGTACGAGTGCGAGATTGGCTTGAGGTCGCGTGCCTTCCCTGCGTTCACGTAGCCGTAGTACGCGAGCCCGACTGCTTGGCCGTTGTCACCAGCGGCCGGTTGGACGAAGATCCGGTCGAAGATCCCGGAACGGGCGAGGACTCCGTTCGCCACCGCGTTCAGGCCCACTCCGCCGGCGATGCAAAGATTGCGTTGACCTGTCCGGCGCTGCACCTCCCCGCACAGGCCGAGCATTCCGCGCTCGAGCTCGCTCTGCACCTTCCATGCCAGATCCTTCGCGAAGGAGCTGATATTCGCCGAGTCCGGTACGAGACTGAAGCTCTGGTCGTTCAGAAATTCGGCGTAGCCCATGCCGACGATCCAGTCGAGGAACGGCCGGAAGTCGAAGCGGCCTTCGCCGAGGTGGAACCATTCGCCGGCCAGTTCTGGACGGGGGCCACCATAGGGCGCGAGGCCCATGGTCTTTCCCGCATCCGGCACGCCGGCCCTGGTGTTGTAGAAGCCGAGGAACGTGGTTATGTACTCGTACATCCAGCCGAGGCCCGGGTTGAACAGGTTTTCGGCTCCAAAGTCGGTCCTGACCGGTGCGTACCGATTCTTCAGAATGGTGGAGTGGCGTCCAGTTCGGGTGAACGTGTACGCCGTTTCGGCCTCGTAGCCTTCCTCCGTCCACGTGCCGTCGCCGTCGACGACCAAGACCGCTGCTTCCTCGAACCCGCTTGCCCAGAACGCGGACAGGGCGTGCACATAATGGTGCACGCTACCGCTCGGCTCACGCGCGACCACCAGGCGTTCTGGGTCGCGGACTGGAAGGTTGAGCCCGGCCATGGGCGCCAGGTAGTCGTCGGCGATCACGATCTGGTCGACATCGTCCAGGCCGATCGAACGCGCCTGGAGGCAGTAGCTGATTGAGGCCCACGGGTAGTACCCGAACCGTTCCCCGAACTCCTCCCACAGGCCGTGGTAGTTCCTGATGGCCCCGTATTTCACCCTGGTGAGCCGCTCTTCTTCTATGGCCGTGACCACGCTCCCGTCGGCGATGAGGCAAGCGCCTGGGTCGTGCGGGCCGGTGTACACCCCGAGACTGAGCATTGAGCACCCTTCGGCCGTGGGCAGCAGTCTGCCCGCAGGCGATATTCGTCGTATCGTCGGAAGGAACACAGACTGTTGCGGACTCAATCGGCTGGTGCGGTGGCTGGCTTGGGTGCCGGCAGAAACTGCACAGCCGCGTTCCGGTCGATCTTCCCGGTGGACGTTCTCGGGAGTGGTCGGTCGGCGAACACGATGCGAAACGGTACGGCTGCGGGCTCGATCCGGGAGGCGCAGAATCGTCGGACGTCGACGCTCGACACCGTGTGGTCCGTGTCCGTCCTGATCACCGCGGCGACGCTGGTGTCGCCGTTCCTATTCCACGGCAGCGCCACAGCCTCCACGATGGCCTCCATCCGCAGAAGCGCGTCCTCGACATCTTCAAGGTCAACGCTGACCCCTCGCACCTTCACCCGGCAGTCGCGCCGGCCGATGAAGCACAGTGTTCCGTCGTCTTGGCGCTCGACGAGATCTCTGGAACGAAAGTAGGTGCTGCCGGATGCACTGGGACTGATCTGTGCGCCCTCGACGAAGCTGCCTTCGTCTCTCCCCGCCGGGTCGATGTACCCGGCTGCCTGAAACGGCGTGGCGACGTACAGTTCGGCGACACCAGGTCCGACAAGTTCGCCACCGCCGTCGGCGACGAGCCGGATGTCGACACCCGGTAGCGGCTCGCCGAGGGGGATTTGGTCGGACACCATCTGCTCATCGTCCAGTATGGCTACGAGCGAGTCGTTCGTCTCGGTACTTCCGTACACGTTGTAATAGGTGGCCGAGGGGAACATGTCCCTGACGGCCCGGCGCGTCGGTTGCGGCGTGTTGTCGCCAGTCATGATGACGTGTCGAGTGGTCAGCTCATCGCCAGCTGCCAGTGAGAGCAACCCGCGGGCGAGCAGTTCGTACAGGACCGGAACGCCTTCGATCACGTCCGGCTGCCACCTCCTGACGAGCTGCGCCAGGTGCTTGGCGTCGCGCAGCGTCGGTCCCGTCGCCCCGATCACAGTGCCGCCGCGGGACAATGTCGTCCATACTTCGAGAAGTGACAGATCGAAGTTGAGAGGGGCGTAGCTGAGCACCTTGGTGCCATCACCGATACCGAACATGGTGGCCGCCCAGTCCGCGAATCGGCAGAGCGCGGGATCACCCAGGGGTACCAGCTTCGGATGCCCGGTCGAACCGGAGGTGCAGAACACGAGGGACGCCCGAGGCCAGAGCGTTTCTGCGGACGGTTCGAGCCGCTCGATGCGCATATCCTCCGGCCGGGCGCCGGGCCAGGCGATCTGAGAGCAGCCGGTGTCCCGTAGCGATGTCTCCCTAACCGAAGACGTCGCCCGACCGGGCAGCAGTACGACCGGACGACCGGTGCGTAGGGCCCCGAGTACCAAGGGGATCGCACCACCGTCGGTGTCACACACGACGGCGACTGGTCCCGCTGGGCCTCGCGCCGATATGAGCGCGTCGGCGTGCCGGTCGGTCAATTGGTGCAGTTGTGCGTAGCTCATGGTCATGTCGGATGTCGCCAGCGCCACACTTTCCGGCTGATCCTCGAAGGCCCGGCGGATCGAATCGACCAGTGTAATGACTCTCCTCCCTTCAACGGGTTTTCGGGGTGGCGTGCGGAGCGCCGTCCCGGTCGACGACCCCGAACGCCCGAACGGAGCACGTACCGAGTCCCACCACCGCAAGCGGCGGCGCGAAGAACCGGAACCCGGAGGTCGGCAACTTGTCCAGGTGATGGAGGTGCTCGACGATCGGGATTCCCTGCTCCAGCAGCAATGAGTGCGCCGGCCGCGACCTGTCGGTCATCGAGTCAATGTTGACGGAGTCGATCCCCACGACCGCGGGCTCCAGTTCCACGAGGAGCTCGGCCGCGGCGCGTCCCAGAAAAGGATGAGTATCCGAGAAGTACCGGCCTGTGCCCCAGTGTGCGTCCCAACCGGTATGGAAAAGGACGGCCTTGCCTGCTACAGCTGCCCTGTCGATGGCTTCCGGGCCGACCTCACCCGTCTCCTTGGTACGTACGACGACACCTTCGACATCGACGACTCGGTCGAGGGCGACCCCGGATGTGTCTGCACCGTCGCTGTACCTGTGGAATGGCGCGTCCAGGTAAGTTCCCGTGTTGGCCACCATGCTGATGCGGCCTATGTGGAACTCCACGCCGTCGGCGTACCGCGTTCGCGACTCCTCGCGGGACATCTGGGTCGTGACCTCCGGACCGGGCAGCCCAGGGTAGGTCACCATGCCGTGGCGGACTGGGTGACTCAGGTCCACGATGTCAGCGGCCGTCATACTTCGGTTTCCTCTCGCTGGGGTGTACGTCCTCGGCCGTGCGGCCGTGATCCGGTCCGTCGTCGGTGTCGTCGCGTCGCAGTTCCTCGATGTGCGCCAGCGTCGCAATCAGCGACCCGTGCGCGCCGGTGTGGTCGCTGGGCCACCCGGGGCCGGTGAGCCGGTGGCGATAGAGGCCGTGCGGCGACTCCAGCCGCTCGACGCCAACACTTCCCGCGAAGATGCGCAGGCGCACCACTCCGGTGACGATGCGGTCCAGTTGTTCCAGCGCGTCCCGCACGCACTGGGTCGTGTGGTTGTACCAGCCGCCCTCCACGACGGAGTGCGTCCAAGCCGTCGCGAGAAAGTTCCGGACGGCGTACTCCTTTCCCTCGAAGACCGCGTTGGCCAAAGCGCGATGCGCGGTGGTGATGACGGATGCCGCCGGTGCTTCCCTGACCTCGTGGTTCTTGCCCCTCATGAAGGTGTCTTCGAGTCCGGAAAACCGGCCGACCCCGCGGGCGCCCGCCATTTCGTTCAGCTGTGGGACCAACGACGCCAGGGGCATGCCCTTGCCGTTGAGCGAGACTGGCAGGCCGCGATCGAATGCCAGCTCGATCACCTCTGGTCCGGCCTTAAAGGCGGTATCCGGCGTGGCCGACCACTGGAAGACATCGGAGTCCAGCTCGTTCTCGGGGCTGTCGAGGCTGCCGCACTCGATGACTCGGGCCCACGGGTTGGTGTCGATGCTGTGTACGCCGTGGGGGAACTCGATCCCGATAGAAGTGAGTTCGGAGACCATGCGCTCCCGGGACACCGCCGACTGCAGAAAGGGAGCTGCGAGTGGCAGCTCAGGGCTGAAGTGGGCGATTGCGGCCGACAGCCGTACGCCGCTGTTCTGCATGGCTGTCGCGCTGTGGCAGATAGTGTCACAGTCGCGCTGCCGGGCGACTTGCGCCGCGAGCCGTCCCATCAGGGGCCGGGAGATGCTCGAGCCGATCGGGTAGAGCCCTTCGTAATAAGCGTCGGCGTGAATCGCGGCTGGCAGGAATTCCCGGAAGAACTCCTCTGTGGCATCGACTCGCTCTACCTCCACACCGAGGGCGTCGGCCCGTGCTGTCGCGGCCGGGTCGGCATTGGTTCCCAGGTCGATCACCAGGGCCAGAGGGTTGGCGGAACGGTCCACCAGCCACTTGAGGAGATACGTTCCGTCAACGCCACCCGAGTAGAGGACGAGAGGGCGATCAGGCACCTTCTCCGAGAGGTCCTCCAGACTCGTCGTGAGCAGCATCGCGGCTCCCTTCCCTCGTATGGGTGTCGGCACCGGACAAGCGGGAAACGTGCGGGGGAACGCTGCGACGGATCACCCGGGAGTAGGGCGGTCGCCCGGCTTCGGATCGACGAAGATCGTTGATCGCGAAAGCACGGCGCAACCAGCGGTCACAGCCGTCGAAGCGAGGCACGAATGCCGTCCGGCCGTGGACCGCCGTGCGGTTGTCGACCACCAGTAAATCGCCAGGACGCAGCCGCACACCCACCACGGACTGCCGCAGAGCATCAAATAGCTCGGTCAGCGCCGTCTGGGCGCTGACCGTCGTGGCCTCCATACCGTGCAGATCAACGACCATGCTCTCGGCTCCGCCCGAGTCGCTTAGAACGGGGATCGGATCGCAGTAAACACGCTTGCCAGGGCCGACGAAAGACGAACTGTAGGCGACCCGGAAGTACGGCTGCCGGAGGATCTCGATGGCGTCACGCGATACCAGAGGGAGAGCGTGGCGCATGCCGGCGACCACCGTCTGGGCGCGATCGTCGCGGTCAGGTCGGAGACACAGCAGTGTGATGAAGTCAGGTCTGGTGGGATGGAATCCGTTCTCTGTGTGCAGTTCCAGGAGTGAGCTGCCGACGTTTTCCTGCCGAGCTTCCATTCCCGGCTTCGGGACGACGTCCTGAACCAGCGCTCCAGCCTTTTCTTCAGCGTACGAGATGAGATCACCCAGTACGCTGAGGATAAGCAACTGTACCGTCGTGCATATCGGTATGTCGGCAGGCTGTCTCGACGGCAACTTATCTTCGTCAGTCGGTGTGTCCGGCAGTACCGGATCCAGCGGCAAGCCGCTTATCACCAGGGCTCCGTGATCATTGCTCGTCCAGCGGAAATGGGTGAGTTCTTCCACCAGTCGGGCGGGCAGATGGCGGGCGCCGGACACCATGGACGAGAGCGCGGCGTTGCTGTCCAGATCTGTGAACGGAGTACCTTCGGCAATTTTTCTGCAGTCCGCCGTCAGCGCCGATCGCTCCTGCCCGTCCAACGTGAACGGCGGGAGGAGCTCAGGAAAGAGGTTACCTGACTGATCCACTGAGATGCGATTCGTCATTGTACGGACTTTCCGAGGATGTGGCATCTACGCATTTCTGGCCCGGTCGTAGATCTCCGCTATCATCTGTATGTCGTGAATTGCGTCCTCCGCGCTGCACCGGCTCACCCTCTTCGCCGCCAGAACGTCGGCAAAGTGCTCAAGCTCGCGTTTGAACGGATCCTCGTACGATCCTTCGTACACCTGCGAACGTAGCGGTCCGTGCGACCCTTCCGAGAACGAGTGGTGCACGGTCGCCGGCGTGTTCTTGAGATACACCGAGGGGTACGTGAGCGTGGTCTGTGACATAGGGGTGGAAACGTGAAACTCCTCGCGGTAACCGCCCGACAACCCGGTCATCACGGCCAACGTCATCGAGGCAGTGTCGCCGTCTTCGGATTCCCACAGCGCGTGAACTCCGCGGCGTCCGAGGAGAGGAGTGGCACTCTTCAGGTGGAATCCGGACCGGAAAACATGCCGCAGGCAGTACAGCTCATGTGTGGCGAGGTTGTGGAGCACTTCCTCGAACAAGTACGGCCAGGTCGGTTCGGCCGCCGCAGTGTTGTCTGCGGCGGGTGATGTGCAGTGCGTGACGCTGTGATGTGCCCGGTAGAAGTAGTCGTCCGGCAGCACGGCGGTACTCGTGATGAGCCGTCCCGGCGGTTGTTCATTCGCCAGCCGGTGGAACTCGTCGAAGGCCGTGTCGAAGATTCTGCTGTACCCCACCATGACGGTCAGCCCCGCCGCCCGGGCATGCTCGGCGATCCGGCGGGCGTCGGCGACCGAGTAGCAAAGCGGCTTCTCGACGAAGACGTGCTTCCCTGCGTCCAATGCCTGTTCCACGAGGCCGGCGTGATCACCGGAGGTAGCGATCACCACAGCCTCGACGGCTCTGTCCTCGAGGACATACCGCGCGTCGGTGTGAGCGTTCTCCACACCAAACCGGTGGGCGACCGACTTCAGGACTTCAGGGTCGTTGTCGCATACGGAGAGCAGTTGGAACCGGTCATCCAGCTCGCGCAGATTCGGTAGGTGCATGATCTGCGCTATTTCGCCGCAGCCCACGACCCCGACCGCTGTCGGCTTGTCCGGCAGTGTCATGCAACCTCACATTCCTCTGCACGCCTCATGGCACCATCAGCGCTTCGGAACGGAGCGCGTCGACGTTCGTCATGACCTTGTCGATGGCCTGGGCGATGTCGTCCATGTCTGCCGCGGTGCCCAGAAGGGCCCGGTGCGGGATGGTGAGGAACAGCGAGCGGGCCTCGTGTGCGTTCGGCAGTTCGAACCGGGTGGGGTCCAGTAGCGGTAGCAGGGCGGGGTCGTACTTGTGCGGAGACCGTCGCGGGTCGTAGAGGCGGCAGGCGTTGAGTGGCTCGTGCAGCGGTTCGCAGTGCAGACGCAGCTCCCTGCTCAGGGTGCTCAGCGCCCGATCGACGGAAACGCCCTCGATGACTCCCGGGTCGAGCCGGATGCAGTACCGGTAGTAGGCCCTCTTGGTGACCCCTGGCCTGGCCTGGACCGAGTGTGCGTAGCCCGTCTTCTCGATGAGCGAAGACAGATGTGCCGCGTTCGCCGACCGCCGTTCGTTCTCCGCGTCGAGGCGCCGCAGACCACCGAGCAACAGCGCGGACCCGATCTCCGTCAGACAGAGATTACGGCCCTGCACCGTGCCGACATCTCGGAGATTGGGCTCCCGCACGCCGGGATCGTCGGCGTATCGCCGGCCATCGGCGCGGTACTCCACGAGACGCTCGTAGAGATTCGCGTCCCGGGTCAGGCACGCACCGCCTTCCCCCGAGGTCAGCAGCTTCGACTCCTGCATGCTGTAGGCGGACACGACTCCGTAGGTGCCTACGCGCGCGTCTCGATACATGGCGCCATGGGCCTGGGCACAGTCCTCGATGAGTGCCAGACCGCGCCGCTCGCAAAGCGACATGAACGCGTCAATGTCGGCGATGCTGCTGCCGTAGTGGACGAGGAGCACGGCCTCGGTCCTGTTCGTGATAGCCGCCTCGGCCGCCTTCGGGTCCATGCAGAGTGTTTCCGG
Organism: Streptomyces sp. BB1-1-1; assembly: GCF_031597775.1. Taxonomy (NCBI): domain Bacteria; kingdom Bacillati; phylum Actinomycetota; class Actinomycetes; order Kitasatosporales; family Streptomycetaceae; genus Streptomyces; species Streptomyces sp. BB1-1-1. The sequence continues at coordinate 8,694,049 of NZ_CP134203.1, forward strand.
GTCAACGTCGACCAGGACCGGCACGAGCCCCAGGTTCGCCGCCGCCGACGCGCACGCCACCCAGGTGAGGCCCGGCACGAGTACTTCGGCGCCGTGCGAGAGGCCGAGCGCTTCGAACGCGATGGTCAATGACGCAGTGCCACTGCTCGTGGGGACGCAGTGGGGTACGCCGTGATACTGCGCGAAGGCGTCGGCGAACTGCCGCTCATACAACTGCTGGCCGTTGTGGTCCTCGCTGATCGCCCACCGCCCCGACTCCAGGACGTCTGCAAGGATCGCTTTCGTATCGGGATCGAGTCTGGGCCATAACGGCCATTCTGAGGTCCTTACGGGGTTCCCGCCAAAATCTGCGAGCAGAGTACGGTCAGGCAACGTTTCTCCTGCTGGTCTGATGAGAACGGCTCAGTTCGATCGGCGGTTCCTACCGTTGCGGCAAGCCGTCAGTGATCCGGAGAAGGTCCTGGACAGTAATACTGGTAGCGCCAGCCATCAGGTCGGAAATGTCCACTTCGGTGGAATATCGCGACTCCAATCTGGCGAGTAGGTCCACGATCATCAGCGAGTCCAGGCCGACCCCGTCATGACCAAGCGGCAAAGACGGTTCCAGGCTGATATCCGTGAGGTCGCAAGCGAACTCCTCCTCGAGTATCACGCGAATCTCGGCCAGACGTGAGGATGTAGTACCCACAAGCGCGCTGCTTTCTGATGCCCGGAAAGGAGACATGCACTCACCGTGTTAACCGGCGGCGCCCTAAACGGGGTGCCCGGCGCCGTACGCAAGGCACACGCCGTTGGCACTCTTCCGGTTGAGGGCGATGGGACGGAAGGCCTGCTCCGAGGTCATTTACTCGTCATTGTCAGACTTCGCAACGGTCAGCTCGACACCGATCGGATCTTGGGGCCCAACAGTACCTACCCGTCACAGGGGGAGGAAGTCGAGTTCTGGCCAAGGATATTGGCCTCCATGCGACTCCGCTCCGGTTCTGACCAGCCTGAACGCTTTATCCGGCCAGATCGCCCGTGGCGCAAGTCGGGGCATGGCGGACTTCCGGAGCGCTTCTTGACGGGACGCACAGTCCGTTCGTAGCGTATCGCTCAACGATCTCGGATTTTTCACGGTACTGCGCCTCACGCAACGCCGGCGAAACGGCGTGAAGGGCTATTTCAGCATGTCGGAATTAGGCCGAGACAATAATCCCCCGGTGCGCCGTTCAGGCAGCCCTGTGGAGCTGGAGGAGACAACATCCGCGCGCGCAAAGCGACGCGCGCGCTTGGCCGTCGGCCTGCTCTACATCATCATGAGCATGCCCATCGGAGGGTGGGCGGCTCGTGTGCCGGAGGTACGCCGACAGGTAGGCGCGGACGACGCACTGTGGGGGCTGGCCAACACTGTCCCGAGCATCGGGAATATCGTCGGCCTCTGCACCATCGTGTTGCTCGTCGGCCGGGTGAGAAACGTGGTGCTCGCATTGGCTGGCGCCTGTCTCGTCCTGCTCACCGTGCCGCTCATGGCAGCATCGCCCAGCTTCGGTGCGGTGGTTCTGGGGCTGACAACGTGGGCGTTGGTAGCTCACATCATGGACATCCCCATGGGCGCCATGGCATTGGAAGTCCAGAGCCGTTACGGACGGCCGCTCATGGGCAGCTTCGATGCCTGCTTCGGGTTGGGAACGCTGGCCGGCGGAGCGACCGGTACCGCGGCGGCGGCGTTCGGCGTTCCGCCCTGGGTGCAGTTCACTGTCTCCAGCGGGCTGCTCGGAGCGTGCCTGGCTGCGGTGGCTCGGTGGCTTCCGGAGGAGGCCACCAACTCGGCGAAGACCGCTCGGATCCCCCTGCGCAGACGGTTCAACCGAAGGATGCTGCCCATCGCCATGATGGCCTTTCTGACGGGATACGTGACCGAGTCGTCGATCCTGTGGAGCGCAATCTACGTAACGGACACCATGCGAGGAGGGCCGGTTCTCGGCGGAGCTACCTACACGGCCGCCGCCACGGCGGGGACACTTGCCATGCTCTTCGTCGACCGCGCCACGGCCCGCCTCGGCGCGGTACGCATCGTCCGCCTCTCCACATTGTTCGCCGCCGCCGGGTTCGGACTCTGCCTCATCATCGCGAACCCAGTGGCGGCGATCATCGGGTTCATCGTCCTCAGTGTGGGGATGGCTTGCGTCAACCCGAACGTCTACACCTTCGCAGGGAACCAGGAGGACCTCACCGCGAGCGAAGGAGTCTCGGTCGTGGAGATAGGGCAGATGCCCGGAGCGACGGTGGCCGCGCCGGCGTTGATCGGTGTGCTGAGCGGTGCAGTCGGTCTGCGCGCCGCGCTGGGCTCGATCGTAATAGCGAGCATCCTGCTTGCTGCCCTGGTCGGGCGGATTCGGTACGTCGACCGCTCCCCAGAGCAGCCTCCCGGTGAAGTCGTGGGGTCACCGCAGTAGCGGGCGGTGCGGTCAGGGCCCAACCGATCACCCGGAGGGCCGCTCAGCGGGCCGGGAGTCCTTGGAGGACCAGGTGGTGATGATACGAGAAGCGAGAGCGACGAAGAGCATGAGCAGGACCAGCAGACCCAAGGCCGTCGGCAGCCCCAGCAGATGGGCCAGCAGCCCGATCAGCGGCGGGCCGCTGAGTAGACCGGCGTAACCCAGCGTCGCAACGGCGGCGACCGCCCGGCCCGTCTCGTGCGGGAAGAGGTTCCCTGCCACCTTGAACATCTGCGGCATCACACACGCGAGGCCCGCGCCGAAGACCCCGAACCCGATGACCGCCGCCGTGCCCTGGTTGCTGAGCAGGCCGGTACACAACCCCCCGCTCGCGAGCAGCGCGGAGCAGGTGACCAGGCGCTTGGCACCGATCGACGCCGCCAGCCGGTCCGCGACGAGCCGGCCGCTCGCCATGGCTACGGAGAAAAACATGTAGCCCGTCGGGGCGAGCGCCGCGGACAGCGCGACATCCTCCCTGAGATAGACCCCACTCCAGTCAGCGATCGCTCCCTCGGCGAGCAGGCACGCGAAACAGCAGGCGCCGAGCAGCATGAGACGGCCGTCTAGCCGTCGCACTCGCTGCCGCGCGCCACCCGGCGCCGGGGGCTGCCCAAAGGCGGCGGTCCGCACCTGGCCGCGCCCGCATGCCAGCGCACCTGCCATTAGGGCTCCGGCCAGAACGGGGAAGGACACGGCCGGTGCGACATCGAGGCGCACGGCAAGGCTTCCCAGGGCGGATCCAAGCAGACCACCGACGCTGTAGGCGGCGTGAAATGAGGTGATGATCTGTCGACCATAGGCCCGGTCCACCGCGACGGCCTGAGCGTTCATCGACACGTTGTACGCACCGCCCGCGAGGCCGAAGAACATCAGCGAGGCCATCAGCACTGTCAGGTTCGGTGCCAGGCCGGGCCCGACGAGACCGATTGACACGGCGGCCGAGGCCCACCTGCTGACGGAGTCCGCGCTCAGCTGGTCGACATAGCGCCCGACGCTGGCGAGCCCCAGCACGGTGCCCACCGCGGCAACCAGCAGGGCGGCGCCCAGGAGCCCGTCGCTGAGCCCGAGACGCTCCTTGATGTCGGGGATGCGGGCCACCCAGGAGGAGAAAGCGACACCGTTGATGAAGAAGTAGCCCGAGACCGAACGGCGCGCACGGCTGAGCTGCCCGGCGGGGGAAGATGACTGCAGTGCCATGATGAGATCGACGGCTACCGGACGCCGACCTGGCCGACCGCACCGAGGATCTCCCTGGCCACATTGTGCTGGCCTTCCCGTTCCATCGTGAGCGCGAGGCGCCGCAGGAAGGCGTTCTTGAGACCGCGCACCTCGTGGAGCTGGATGGTCTGCCGTTGCAGGGATATGGAGATTGCTTCGAAGAACCCGTCGGTGTCGACCTCGGCCTTGCGCTGGTAGTAGTCCGCGCCGATGCGGTTACGGTCGGACGACCCCGCTATTTCCTGCGGCACCCGGTACAGGCAGCCTATGGACGGCAGGTAAGCGACCGAGGTCCCTCCCGCGGCCATCCTGAACCAGGCGTGTGCGTCCTCGGAGGCCCGTACATGAGGGAAGGGGTGGTTGACAGCCAGTTCGGTGCGCACGGCGACTGTCGAAGTGAGCGTGGTGTAACCGGTGTCGACGCCCATGCGAATCCATGCACGGGGGCCTTCGACCGGATCCACCCGGTGTGACTCGATGATCTCCAGCAGCGACGGTGTGAGACGCGTCGTCGGAACGCCACTGCCGTGCTCGTCGATGACGGAGAACGTCGAGTACACGAAGTCCACGTCGGGCCGCTGCTTGAAGGCGCGGCGGGTCACCTCCAGACGCCTGGGGTGGGCGATGTCGTCTGCATCCTGGAATAACACGAAGCGCGATCCGCGCTCCTTGGCCCATTGAACGCCGACATTTCTGCAGAATCCCTGGCCGCGATTCACCGTCTGCTGAATGACGAATATACGATCCGGGTGTAGGTCCTGGAGTATCTTGATCCGTTTTCGGTCCCGCGCCCCCGGTGAGGCGTCGTCAACGATGACGAGCTGCCAATCAGGGTCCGTCTGCTGGTGCAGACTCTTCAGAGTCTGCACCAGATAATCTTCCGCCCTGGCGGCGTCTGCATAGTGCGGCATGACGAAGGTCGCAGTTGCCGGAGAAATCATCTTCTTACTGCCTCCATTCACGGAGAGTCGTCAGTGCAAAGCCCACGGCATCGGCCGTGGTTCATCGAATTTGGAAGTGATCACTGTTTTGGCGCCGCCCGTCGATTGGGCGATGGCCAGGGTGATCTCCAGGACATGCAGAGCGTGCCGGGCCCCCAGTACCGGAGCCCCGTCTCCGACCACCGCCGCGCCCATGTCCGCGACCCCGCGTGCGAAATCCATGTCATGGGTGTCCTGGTACCGGAAGCGGCGGCCGGCGGGCCGGGCGAGGGGAACCACCTGGTGCTCTGTCAGGTAATGGTGCGCAGAGTCGGTCCCGCGCACCCGCTTGCGCAGGGTCACCTCGGCTTCGTAGTCCCAGCATTCCGAGGTGGCCAGCACCCCTTCGTCCCCGACGATCTGCAGGGTGTGGTTCTCGGGGGCCACGGTGCTGCACGTCAGCCGGGCCACGACCCCGGAATGGAAGGTGATGCACGCCGACGTGAAGTCGGCGGCGAAGAAGCCTGGCCGCGAACCGTCCAGCTTCTCCGGTTGCACGAGAGCCGCGAACGCCACGACTTCCGCAGCTGGCCCAAAGAACGCGGTGAGCCAGGTCAGGTAGTACCCCGCGTGCTCCAGCGTGGGGCCGACGCGGAATTCGTCGGCGTAGGGCCAGGGGGCACCCGACGGGCTGATCCAGTCTCGGTAGGGCATCTGGTGGATGGCTCCGTCGTCAAGCTCCGCGTAAACCAGACGCGGTCGGCCAATGGTGTCCTGCCGCAATGCCCGCCACAGGGTCTGGGCGGTCTCCCCGAGCAGGGAGCAGGGCGCGGACGAGAGGATGAGGCTCCGCTGCTCGGCAAGCGCCACCAGCTCCTTGGCCTGCTCCCACTCCTGTGCGAAAGGCTTCTCCGAGTAGACGTGTTTACCCGCCTCAAGAGCACGGCGAGACACGTCGTAGTGGCTGTGCGGATTAGTGAGGTTGACAACTATTTCTACAGAGGTGTCGTGGAGTATTTCCTCCAGCGAAACGTACAACGGCACACCGTAATGGGCCGAGAACTTTCCCGCACGCTCTGCACTGGCATCGTAAACACCGATGAGCCGAAGGTGCGCATAATTGGGAAGGGTGGCCATATAGAAGTCGGCCACATAGCCACACCCCACTAACGCAATACCGATGGAACGAGTCAAGATTCTCCCCCATGATGCCCCGGTCGGGAGGACTCGTCCAGGCCGGGCAGAACTGAGCACAGTTGACTTTGTGGGTGTGAATCATCCAACCTCGGACGCCACCTTCAGGTCAATGCTGTTATTCGGTGATCGCATCACTTGTCGGCCTGGAACAGCCGCCCGAAATGGTGACCTTGTGTGGGTTCTGTCCGGAGGGGAAAGGGCAGGGGCCCGTCGCGGGGATCGCATTCGACAGGGCGCCGCCGACCGGCATACCAGTGGGCATTGGCCAACCGTCACGGCTCGCGGAACGCCGGTCCTGGCTGGACAGGACTCCCGCCGAGAGTTGACTCGATTCCGCCGTCTGCTGTCCGCCTGTTGGCGCCACGGGTGGGCCTCACTCGGTCGGTTGGCTCGCTTCCGGTTGCCCGGTGTGGCGCATAGCCAGTTCGTCGAGGATGGCGGCAGTGGCCGTGGCTCCGAAGCGGCTGGCACCCGCTTCGAACATGTCCAGCAGGGCGTCGAGACTACGCACTCCACCGGCCGCTTTCACACCCATGTGGGGAGGGGCCTGCGAGCGCATCAGCCGTACGTCGCTCAGGGTGGCTCCCGTGGGGGCGAAGCCCGTAGAGGTCTTCACGAAGTGCGCACCGGCGGACTCTGCTACGACGCAGCCCCGGATCTTCTCCCGGTCCGTCAGGTAGGCGTTTTCCAGAATGACCTTTACCAGTCCGCCCTGAGCGGCCTCGACGACGGCCGCTATGTCGGCACTTACAGCGGCTTCGTCCCCTGCTCGGAGCCGGGCGATGTTGATGACCATGTCGAACTCCACAGCACCGTCCGCCAGCGCTGCGTGCACCTCAGCGGTCTTGACCGATGTCACGGACGCACCGTGCGGGAAGCCGATCACCGTCCCCACCGCAGTGCCTGTCCCGGCCATTTCCCTGGCTGCTGGCCCAACGTCGGTGGGTTTGACGCAGACGGAAGCCACCGCGTACCGGGCAGCCAGTGCACATCCTGTGCGCACCTCGGGCCAGGTGAGTTCGGGCCGCAGCAAGGAGTGGTCGATCATTTTGGCCACCTCGGCCACTCCGAGTCCGCTGGTACGCGTGAGGGCGGCGAGGGTGAGGTCGTCGGTCATCGTGGCTGTCTCCGGAGGTCTGGATATACATGGTCGGTACGGGGAATTCGCCTGGCTGGCCCTACGGTGCCTGTTCGGTGAAGGCCTTGAGCAGCGTCAGATAATCGGTGAGGAACGCGTCTGCCCAGCGCGGCCCGAACCGGGATTCGTCCGTGCGCAGTTCCACGAGGACATGCTCCTTCCCGTCCCGCACGAGCAACCGCACCCCTCCTCGGGGCACCTCGTTGCGCGGAATCCGGATCATCGTCACGCGCAAGGACTCGTCAGTGAACGACCAGCCGGTCCCGGCCTGTGAAACGTCGAAGTTGACGTACGCGGGCACTGCGCCGGGGTCGCCCCGATGGCGCACGCCGTAGCGCTGTGGATCAAGTTCCCGGGTCATCAAGGCGTGCGGCAACTCCTGGTGCCGCAGGACGCCGAGGAGCGTTCCGGTCTCACGCCGAACGAGTTCGGTGAAGGGGGGCGCGTCGCTCAGGTCGGTACGCAGGACGCACGGCGTGGCGAAGTACCCGACTGAGTGCAGCACATCGTCGCGATGGCGATTGCTGATCGAACCCATGACTGCCACGTCACCGGCCTGGTCCGGGTTCATGCCGAGAGTCAGTCGGCGTCGGCGCATGACGTCCTTCAGGGCGGCGGCGAACACCGCCGTCAGGGTCACGCGTTGTCGCCGCACGGCCTGTCGCAGCCGACCGCACGACGACGGTTCGATCGTGGCCCGGCGCACCAAGAGTTGATGGCTCGGTGCCGGCTGGAGTGCGTCGCTTGCATGGGGATCGTGTAAGTGGGAGGGCGGAATGGCCCCGACACCGTCGAGTTTGCGGCGCCAGTACGACAGGAGTCTGTCGAGGGTCGGTCCCCGCAGGTGGAGGCGCTCAGAGTGGGCGAAGTCGAGGAACTGCGTGCTGATGGCGGCCAGCGCCTCGGTGTCCGCCGCGTAGATTCTGAACAGGTCCTCGGCCATGATCCGGCAGGACTCACCGTCGACAATGATGTGGTCGATCACGAACCCCACGACGTGCAGAGCCGGAGAGATCCGCACACACAGCAACCTGACGAGCGGGCCCTTCGCCAGGTCGAACGGCACCGCAGCGGCCTCGGCGATCACGGACCGGGCACGATGGAGGCTGGTGGAGTCGTCGGCCCCGACATCGACGACTTGGAAGCCAGCGTCCTGGGGTGCGCGCAACTCCGCGGCCTCATCGCCCCCGGGGCGGCCTGGGAAGACGAGGCGCAAGCTCTCGTGACGCTGCTGGAGTGCCAGATACGCTTGCCGGAGCCGTCCTGTGTCCAGCGGGCCTTCGACGACGCAACCGAACGTCAGTACGTTGTTCTGGAGGTGCACATCCCGCCCGGCGGCCAGCCGTTCCTCCTGCGTGAAGGACGCCTGCAATGCCGCTCTGCGATCTGCGTGCACCAGTTTCATCGCATACATGAGGATCCCTTCCTGGCGCATAGCGCCTCCACCATGTCGAGTGGGCGCGCCGGTCCCGTGCCTGCGGTGAGCAGAGCCTCGTGAAGGGGCCGCAAGTATTCGGCGACGAAGCCGGCGTCCTGCCACTGCTCGAACCTGATGCCGAAGCCCAGGTCGCACCAGAGGCGGGCGTTGTGCTCCTCGTGCTGTCCCGAGGGTTCGAGCAGGACGAGGGGCGTGGCGGACCACAGGGAGTCCAAGAGAGTACCGCCGCCAGGTTTGCTGACCATGGCTATGGCCTCGCGGGCCAGGTCGAAGGAGGAGTGGTGAGCGGTGCCGCGCCGGAATTTCACCGTGCGAGGGTCCTGTCCGGGAGCGAGGTGGCCGAGCGGCGGATATCCGTCGTCGTGCCACGGATGCCAGGACGGGTCCATCAGGTACGCGCGGGTTCCCGCGGGCGCGGACGCGGCCTCATCCAGCTCGTGGACGACGAGGTCGAGAGCGTGCCCCGCGGCGGAGAGATCTGCCGCGCGCTGCCGATAGGTGCCCATACCCCAGCCGCCGCCGTGCACAAGGAGCCGTCCGCCGCGTTCTGGCCACCGCACCGGCGGCCGGCGGGTGACCGGGATCGTGCAGGGCAGGTCGCTGCTGGCCGACGAGGCGAGCCGGAAGACCTGCGTGCCGACCGGGGAGGGCGCGGCGCGCTGGAACGACGGGGACTCCACGGAGTCGACTTGGCAGATGGTCACCTCCGGCACCCGTAGCCCCAGGGCGGACAGGCGACCCAGCGCCCCAAGCCAGAATCCGGAGAACACCACCACACGCTGCACGCCGAGCTGCCTCCAGCGCCGGTGCAGCGCTACGAGCGCCGCGTCGTCGATGGCCTGGGCGGGGTCGGCGGCAAGACGCTGCCCTGCCCGGGCGACGCGAAAGTCCCGGTGAAACAGGCTGCGGGAAGCCTCGACCATGCGGAGCCGGTCATCGGGAAGCAGCCGCTCGATCACCTCCACGACGACCTTCGCTCCACGTTCGCCGAGGCGGGAGGCGAGCAGCAGCCCCGGTACGTGAACGCCGAGGGCGACACCCGAGGTCAGTATCGCGATCACGAGCGGCCGACCAGGGCGGAAGCCACCGCGTCGAGACTCACTACCAAGTGGCGTCCTGCGTGCTGCTGGGTCCAAGCCCGCTGTTCGGCGGAGTAGCGCCGGGGCACCACCTCCACGAGCATGATCAGGTACAGGTAGCAGCGATAGAGGTGAAGACGCAGGCGTACGGAGTCGGTGAACGTCACGTTTCCCCCCGCTGCCGCATACCCGGCCAGGAAGTCTTCGTCCTGTTCGATGTCACCGAACAGCGAGAGGGAGACGAACTCGGCGACCGGGTCGCCCCAGAACATCCGCTCCGCGTCAATCACTCCGCTGAGGTTCCGGGCTCCCGGCGCGCCGTCGAGCAGCAGGTTTCCCTGCCACAGGTCGAAGTGGACCAGGACTGGACGGGGCACGTCGGCCAGCACGGGTTCGGCCGCGGCGAACACCTCGCGCACCCGTTTCACGGGATGGGGCAGCTGGACGTCGTAGCGCACCGCATCGTCCAGGACGGCGGCTGTCATGGCCGCGAATGTGTGCCTCCAGTTGGCGGCCGGCGGGCCGAAGGGCCGGGCGGGGTAGCCGTACTCAGGGCCGGTTGCGGTGTGCAGCCGGGCGACGACTTTGCCTAGTTCCGCCCGCAGTCGCGTCCGTTCACCTGGGCTGAGGGATGCGTCGGTCTCGTGCCATGGGACACCGGAGCATTCGGTCATGACGAGGCCCGCCACGACGGGCGGCTCACCGACGGACTCCACATGGATCAACCTGGGCACCGGTACGTCCGGAATGTTCAGCGCCGCTGCGTAGTACTCGGTCTCACCGCGCAGCAAATTGTGCTCGTAGGCCAGCGTCGCCCCGCTGCCCGGGGACGGCGGTCGTTTCACGACCCATCGGCGGCCGTCTCGGAGCACCACGCGGAGAAGAGAGTTGTAGGTCCCTCCGGCCAGCGGCGCGCACTGCGCCACGTCCGCCGGTGTGACCGAGACCGATGCGAGCAGGGCGGCGGCCCCTGGGGCGAGGTCCTCAGGTCTCATGTCTGCTCCCAGTCAAAGATGACGGTGTGATTTCACGTCGCGCAGTCCGGTGGAGGCGCTCCATCGTGACGATTCTGGGCCGGGCCGCCGCCAACTGAGCGCCCCAGTGCCCCCCTCGGCCGCTCATCAGGTCGGCGACACGGTCGAGTTGCTGTACGTAGTACGACACCGGCTCCGTGCGTGTGATCTCCGTACGGCCCGTTGTGGTGCGCACGGCGACGTTCAGCGGCACCGCACCCGCTGTGGGCAGGAGGACACCGCGGACGCGGACGCGCGCCTCGTCGAACTCGAAGACGTGCTCAGCGGTGTGACGTGCAGCGAAGGAACACGACAAGGTGGCCTTTGCCGCGCCCGGCAAGGACAGCTCCGCTTCGAACGCGTGGTCGACGCCATGGGGCTCTACGCTTCGCGCCGTGCCAGTGCCAGCGCCGCTGGCCGGGGGCAGTCCGACGGTGTCCTGGAGCGCCTGGAGCCAGTAGCTCGCCGAATCGAGGAAGATGCCGCCGCCGAGCTCGGGTCGTAGGCGGAATCCGCCGGAAGCGGGTGGCTGGAAGCCGAAACGGCTGTGCAGGCCGTGGAGCCGGCCGAACCGCCCCGCTTCCAGCATGTGCCGTACGACGTCGCTCCAGGGGTGGCGGAGGGTAGGGAGCGCCTCCAGGACCTTCCCGCCGCCGAAGTGTTCGGCGTCCCGTAGCGTGTCGCACTCCGTGAGGCCCAGGCACAGGGGTTTTTCAACCAGCACCGTCTTTCCTTCAGCGATGGCCATCCGGGCCCAGTGGGCGTGGGCAGAGTTGTGCAGCGAGACGTAGACGATGTCGACATCCGGTGCCGTCACCACGTCCTCGTAGCTCGAGAGCACCCTGACCCGGTGCCGTTGTCCGAACGCCGAAGCACGGTCCCTGTCGGACGCCGCCACAGCACGCACGGTGATGTCGCGTCGTTCCCGGCTCGGGGTGATCACCGCACGTACGGCGATGCCGGTGGCGCCGATCAGGCCGATGCCCCAGGTCATGCTGCCCCCGCGAGGACGACCCCGGCCGACGAGGCAGCGGCCCGGGTGCGTATCCGCAGGCGGGCGAACGACTCCGGCGGGCAGAAGACAGCGCAGACCAGGCGCCCCCGGGAGGCGGCGAGCGAGCCGCCCACCAGGGGAAGGACGCCGGGTGCGCTCCCGCCCGCGTAAAGCAGTTTCTCCGCGCGCAATGCCCGAAGGAAGTGGTCCATGGCAAAGCCGTCCGGGACGGCCACGTTCTCCTGCCATAGGTGGCTGCGCAGACCGTACTCTCGCACACGCTCATCGAGCCGAAGGTTCAGACCGCCCATGGACATTCGGGCATTTATCTCCAGAACAGGGACCCAAGTTCCGCTCCGGAGCACCATGGAGTCCACGCACACGGGGCCGAAGTACCCTGCCGCCGCCAGTTCGCGTGCGACGGTCTCCAACACGTCCGGGTGGGGAGGGTGCCGCAGTGCGCTCGTGAGGGCGCGGGGTGCCGGCCCGGACATTTCATGGCGGTAGCCAGAGTTGACCAGGCTCTGCACACCGAGTAGCCGCCAGGAGCCGTCACGGTCGAGATGGAAATGGGTGGAGAAGTCCGCGACGCGGTCGTAGCGCGGCTGCACCACGAGCTCGACGCGCAGCCCTCGCTCCTCCTGGCCGCGCAAGTGCTTGCTCAGCCGGGCCAGCCGCCGGTCGGAGGTCACCTCGAAGGTGCCCCGGCCAGCTACCCCGTAAGTATCCTTGACGAGAATGACCGGGTGGCCCTGGTCAGCGGCGGATTGCACTGCCGTGTGCAGCTCTGCTGTCGAGCTGACAACATGACCGGCACCCACCAGTCCATGCCGGACGGACAGGCGGCTGGACCACGCCTTGCTGTTGACCTGGACCACGTCATCCTCGCACGGTACGGCGTTCGCGTGCCCGGTCAGTCGGGCGAGTTCGGCGGTCGCGGGAAGGATCGCGTAAGGGCTCAGGCGGCGGTATTCGCTGATGGCGCGCAGGAGTCCGGGGTTCTCGAGCAGTTGGTGCTCAACGTCGGCGGCACCGTCCACGTCACCCACGTAGCGATGCACGCATCCGAATCCCGCCGCTTCCAAGGCCCGAAGATGAGCCTTGTCTATCGCCCTTCGGGTGATCAGCAGATCACCCGGCGTGGCTGCAGCGAATAGTGCCTCGTCCATGCAGGCCACGAGACGGTCGGCCATCGGGTCGGTTAGCATGGGCAGGGACGCGAGGCCGCCCGGGCGCCAGCGCCGTTCAGCGTCGAAGGAACCGAAGTGCACGGCCTCTCCGCTGGACGGGCACCCATGGCTCACTGCTCGCGTACCAGCGGCATAAGGACCTCCACAGTGAAGAACCTCACCGACCTCAGGTGGTCCAGCCGCAGGTTCTCGTAGTCCAGCTCTACGTCGAACTCGTCCTCGACGCGCAGCAGGAACTGGATGGCCTGCAGGGAATCCAGGCCGAGTTCCTGGACCATGTCCGCGTCCATCGTGACCTGCTCCGGCAGGATCTTGCCCGCCAGTACCTCCGTCAGCACGTTCCGCACTCGGGACTCCAGCTCGGTGATCTGGGCCGCTCTGTTCATGGGCGTCACACTCCGTTCAGATAGAGAAGGATGCACTTGGAGCAGACCGGCATCATGCCGGTCTCGGCGAGGACGGAGCGAACACGGCGGAACCGTTCGCTCTGCCACAGGTCCGCCGTCGAGTGCTGGTAGAGATTGCCCACCACGAACTCCGGAAAGAACTTGCACGAACTGACGTTTCCGTCGGCGTGTACCTCCATCCGGTTGGTCACGGCGAGGCATCGAGTGCGTCGCTGTGCCGGCCGGGAGGTGCCAAGGATGAACGATTCGACCTCGTCAGGCTCCAGCTGCGGCTGGTAGCGCACCCGGGGACGCCAGACCCGGCCGGCCAGCCGTGCCATGGAGTCACGCAGTGCCGGCAGCAGTTCGGGAGGCAGTTGGTACGTATACGAGTGCCAGGTGGGGCGTGCGGTACCGGTGTCGGGTGACAGCCACGCGAAATGCTCGCTGTAGACGGAGTCCATCGACTGCGCGACATCGGGGCTGATGTACCAGGGGAACTGGAAGTAGACGGTGTTGACGTCGAGTTCCTCTGCCCATTCCATGAACTCATACATACGGTGCACCGTCACGTGCGAGACCATGCAGGAAAGAGACAGTTCGCCATGGAAGTCCCCCCTGTGTTTGAGGTCGAGCATCGTTTCGATGTTGCGCGTGGTGCGCTCGAACGTGCCCCTGCCGCGCAGTTCCTCGTGATCCGCACCAAGACCGTCCAGGCTGACCAGCAGGTTGAGGTCTTGCCCGATCCGTAGCAGATCGTCCATCCGGCGCTGGAACAGCAACCCGTTAGTGCACATGTTCACCGTGCGCGGGAAGCGCTCGATCAGTCGCGACACATCAGTGAACCGGCTGTGCATCAGCGGCTCGCCGCCCCATAGGAAGAGCTTGCCGTGTACCGGTGCGGTGGCTGCCAGCACGTCCTCGACGATGGACAGGTCGAGTTCGGTGCGCTGCTTGTCGATCCCCCAGTCGCGGAAGAAGCCCTGCTCGTTCCACTGGTAGCAGTGCGTGCAGCGGAGGTTGCACTTGTAGGTGAGTTGTAGACTGACCTCGCGGGGGACGTCCGAGGCGTAGCCTGCGTCCCGGCGCAGTCGCGCCCGCGACTGCGACCGGATCGACACCGTGTGCTTGATGTCGGAGAACTCCTTGGTGGTGAGCGTGCGACTCGTTCGCGGGTGCATGCTGCTCCTAGGTGTCGCGGGCTTTTTGAGTGTCAGCGGTCGGTCCGGCCGGATCGCTCCGTTCCCTGGGCGGCTGCACGGCGGGCAGGGTGCGTACGGAGGGAACCAGTAGCAGCGCCGTACAGCCCAAGAGCAGGGCCGCGGAGGAGATGAGCAGGACGGTCGTCGCGCCTGTCAAGGCCGTGGCCGCACCGGTGAGCGCTCGACCCGCGGGCATGAGCCCGATGGAGCCGATCACGTCGTAGGCATGAATACGGCTCAGAGCATGTGGCGGCGCGTGCGACTGCACCGAGGTCGCCCACACAACTGCCCAGTAGGCATTGGCGGCGCCGCCCGCTACCATCGCCGCTGCCACTAGGGCCGCCGACAGGTCGAAACCAATCACGATCGGGAGCGGCGTGAATGCGAGCAGCGCCAGCAGTCCCGTCCGTAAAGGGCGGACGGGAGCGGTCCACAGAGCGAGCAGCCCACCGATTACAGCGCCCAGACTGAAAGCTGATATTAGCCAGGCGTAGGCCGACGGGCCGAACCGGTCGATGAGCACGATGGCTTTCAGCACATCGAACGGGCCGAAAACCACCAGGCCGAACAGCGAGAACACCGACACTACGGACCACAACCAAGGCCGGGCGGTGAACTCGTCCCAGCCCTCACGCAGTTCCTTCCAGACTTTTGGCGGGGCCTCGACAGGATCGGAGCTCTTCAGCCGGATGCGTGCGATCAGCCAGGCACTCGCGGCGAACGTGCAGGCGTCCAGGACAATGACGATCGCGGCGTCCGTGACTGCAATGACCACACCGGCCAAGGCGGGCGCGGCGAGTGACACGACGGACTCCACGGTGCGGACCGTGGCATTCGACTGCCGCAGCCGGTCCGGCGCCAACTGCCGCAGCATGCTGGCGACGCCCGGCTGGAAGAACGCCTGCGCCGCCCCAGAGCCGAGCGACAGCACCAGGATCTGCCACAAGGACGGGCGTCCGGTCAGGAGCAGCAGCGCCAGAAACCCCTGGAACACGGCGCGGACAACGTCCGCGACGACCATGGGGGTCCGGGCACTGAAGTGATCCAGAATCACTCCTCCGAATGGCATCAGCAGTACCACGGGCGCCAGGGAGGCACCCATGACCACACCGACGTCGGAGGCGCCGAAATCCTGCTGGATCATGGCGGCGGCGAGCCCGATGGGGAAGACCGCGTCGCCGGCCCGGGAGAGCGCTCGGGCTACGACGAACCTGCGCAGTCCGAAGTCACGCCCGAGAACTCTCCTCATGGTGGAGCGTTCGCCTTTCGTCGCGGGGGCCGTGGGGCCGGGCGGGGCGTAGTCTCAGTAGACCTGCACACTCTGTGGCTGGAAGGGCAGCGAGGGCGTTGCATCGGTGACGCCCACCGCTCTGCCGGTGCAGTCAGGATTGGGGAAGAGCGCGGCGGTTCGCGCCGCCGTGTTCACGGCCGATCGGGCTCTGTTGCCCCACCCATGCTCCACAAGGTCGACGCAGACGCTCGCGGAGGGGTCGAGGGACTGCACCGTGAAGCGCTCGCCTGAGTAGTCAGCGCCTTCGAACAGGCACAGTGTGCGATTGAAGGGACACGCCGTCCCGGGATCCTCCTCGGCGCTGGCATGCGCCAGTCCGGGCGCGGCCCAGAGGAGGCCGGCCAAAGTGGTGGAGCCGACCAGGGTACGAGCTAACCGTGCCCCGTTACCCGTGCTGCTTGAGAACATGCTGATGATTCCCCCTCGCCCGTTGGCTTCGAGTGAGGTGGCACGAAAGCGCGACGCGCCGTTTCGTAATGGAGCGGCGTGCTCGATGACGGCCGGATAATTCGAGCCGGCGAATCCGGGATTGAGACCGGCCGTGAGCCCGTGGCCCGTCAGCAGAAGGGGCGGGCGCCCTCCTTGCCACCTCACGGAAGTGAAGCGCGCCGATTTCCTCATGTCAACAGTGCCCCCTGAACGGAATGAAGCAGATCTCGAGACCCGCAGACCAATACGACGTCAGTACGTCCGAGGTGCTTGCAGGTGTTCGCAAGTGTTCAAAAACTGTGACCGAGGAGCGATCCCGCAGCACTCCTCGGTCATCTTTACCGGCGCTGTCGCTTGCACGCCGATGGGGCTGCGCATGCTGGCGTCACAGCGCTGAGCTGCAACGTTTTACGCAACTTCCTTGATGATCTCCGACCGAGTGCCCACAGGGCGCCTGACGAGAAACCGTCAAACCGCACCATAGAGTCCTGAATCGGGCACGGCGAAGGTGGCGTGAAAGTTGTTGTGAATTTTTGTTGCGACATCTACGTTCTTAGGCATGGCGAATCATCAAGAGAAGAGACTTTCTCGATCTCACCACGTGTGATGTGGCCCTCCAAGGGAAACTGCTGTACGAACTCTTCGGCGATGAAGAGCTTGACCGTGTCCATGTGCAGAGCGTGCCTACTCCTTTGTTGCACCTGCGATATTTTCTGAGGGCTGTTCTGTTGCGTGGCGGGACCCTGTAGCGGGGCTTCCGCATTCCCTGAAAGGGAGTATCCGTAGCGACTCACTAGTGTCCCGCGGCGGTCACCCGACGGACGGATGCAGGAAGGTCATGAAAGTTTTCACCGAGCTGCGTGACACCTTCGACCCTATTGACGACTCCGGCCATTCCGGTTCCCTAGCCCTCGACCGGCGGCTCCTCGAGGGAGCGGCGGGGCTGCCTGGCGAAGCCGTCCCGCGGATCGAGGAGCTGTTGCCGAAGCCGATGCCATGAAGGGAATAGTCCTGGCCGGCGGAAGTGGTACCCGGCTGTACCCACTCACGCACGCCATCTCCAAGCAGCTCCTGCCGGTCTACAACAAGCCGATGGTCTACTACCCACTGTCGGTGCTGATGCTGGGCGGCATCCGCGACATCCTGGTAATTTCCTCGCCGGAGCAACTGCCCATGTTCCATGAGCTGTTGGGCGACGGTCGCAGACTCGGTCTGTCCCTCTCCTATGCAGAACAACCCCAGCCTGACGGCATCGCGCAAGCCCTGGTGATTGGCGCTGATCACATCGGCACTGACCCCGTAACGCTGGTTCTTGGCGACAATGTCTTCCATGGCCCCGGCTTCTCCCGACTGCTCCGGAGCCGGCTGCCGCACGTCGATGGAGCCCTTCTCTTCGGATGCTCCGTCAGCGACCCCCAGCGGTACGGAGTGGGGGAGGTCGCAGCGGACGGGCGCCTGCTCTCCATCGAAGAGAAACCCGCCCAGCCACGGTCCAACCTTGCACTCACGGGGCTGTACGCATATACCAATGACGTCATCGACATTGCCAAGAACTTGCGTCCCTCGGCACGCGGCGAGCTGGAGATCAGCGACGTCAACCGCGCCTACCTCGACCAGGGCAGAGCGCAACTGGTCAATTTGGGGCGCGGGTTCGCCTGGCTGGACACTGGCACACACGACTCTCTGCTCCAGGCCGCGCACTACGTACAAGTAGAGGAGCAGCGGCAGGGTGTGCGGATTGCCTGCCTCGAAGAGATTGCCTACCGGATGGGCTTCATCACCGCGGAGCAGTGCCAGGAGTTGGCCTCCCGCTTGAGACATACCAGTTACGGCCGCTACCTCCACGACATCATGAATGAAGAGCGAACATCTAGCGATTGATAATCGGATGAGAAGGGCGATTCGTGCACATCGTCGTCACCGGAGGAGCCGGCTTCATCGGCTCGCACTTCGTCAAGCACGTGCTCGGCGGCGCGTACCCTGCTTTCCGCGCCGCTCGTGTCACCGTGCTCGACAAGTTCACCTATGCGGGCAGCGGCACCAACCTCAGTGACGTGACCGATCATCCGCTGCTGACCATTGAGAAGGGCGACATCTGTGACGGCCCTCTGGTAGATCGCCTGCTGGCCGACAGTGACCTCGTGGTTCACTTCGCAGCTGAGTCGCACGTCGATCGGTCGATCGCCGCAGCGGACGTGTTCGTGCGCACCAATGTCATCGGTACCCACCGCCTACTCGAAGCGGCACTGAAAGCGCAGTTGACCCGTTTCGTGTGCATATCCACCGATGAGGTCTACGGATCGATCGGGGGGACCGGCCGCTGGGACGAGCGCGCTCCGCTGGCCCCCAACTCCCCTTATTCCGCCTCCAAAGCCTCCTCCGACCTTCTCGCTCTCGCCTATTACCGGACCCACGGCCTGCCTGTCTGCGTCACCCGCTGCTCCAACACCTACGGCTCCTACCAGCACCCGGAGAAGGTCATCCCCCGCTTCGTGACACAACTGCTCCAGGGGCATCGGGTCCCGCTGTACGGAGACGGCTCGCACGTCCGGGATTGGCTGCACGTCAACGACCACTGTCAGGGTGTGGCCCTCGTGGCGGCGGATGGTCGGCCGGGGCAGGTGTACAACATCGGGGGCGGGACTGAGCTGACCAACCGGGACCTCACCCAGCATATCCTTGCGCTGTTCGGCGCGGACTGGTCCCGGGTTGACAACGTACCCGACAGAAAGGGCCACGACCTGCGCTATGCCCTGACGACCGACAGAATCTCTGGGGAGCTGGGGTATCGACCTGCCGTGCCTTTCGAGGACGGCCTGGCACGAACCGTCGCCTGGTACACGCGTCATCCGGAGTGGTGGAAACCGCTACGCGCTGTGGACACCTACCAAGGAGTCGCCCGGCTTCGAGAGGCTCAAGAGCCCCTGCCCCCTCCGTGAACGTGCGCCCAGCAGCGGTGTCGGTGACCTCCTCGATTGTCAACATAATTCCGGCTTGAGAGACCGGCCATCTCCACGATGGCTTCACACGGCTTTCGCCGCCAGTGCGCCCCCCGTTGCCAGCTTTCGAAAGCGTCCGAAAGCCGCAGCGTCGTCCTAACGAGCTCGTGCACCGTAAGCGGTGAGACGTCGAGCTCCTGATGGTCGATCATGGTCATGTGGTGGGGAATGCGTCTCGTGCAGCGATCATCAGCAACCGGAGGATCACGGGCCTCTCGGCTGCTGTGATTGCTGAACTCGTTGCTGAGGTAGGTCCGTTGTGGCACGAGCGGCACCAGGCCAAGCTCGCGTCCCGGCCACGGAAGCGGGCAGTGGGCGCCGGCGCGAAGCACCAGCTGGTGTTCGTCGACCGTCTCCTGGCCACGCTCGTGCATCTCCGTCACGCCGCCACGCATGACGTGCTGGCCAGCTGGTTCGGCGTCGACCGCTCCACCATCACCCGGGCTATCGGCGAGGTGCGACCCCTGCTCGCCGAGCGAGGCTGCACCATCAGCACCGGAGTGCGGCTGCGGACCCTCGCCGAGGTCATCGACCATATCGGCGCCAGCGGGAAGACCGGCATCATCGACGGCACCGAGATCCGGGTCAGGCGCCCGGCTGCCGGACGCAAAGACCGGGACAAGTTCATCTCCGGCAAGAGCAAGCAGAACGCGGTCAAGACCATGGTCGTCACGATGGCGACGGCCGGATGCTCTTCTGCAGCCCGACTCAGTACGGCAGCTGCGCGGACATCACCCATGCCCGCCAGTTAGGGCTGGTCAGGCTCCTGGAGGGCGGCCCGGCAGCCGAGATCCTCGCGGATGCCGGCTACCAGGGCCTGGGAGCCCAGACCGGTGGGCGCGTAGTGACACCGCCGCACCGCAAGTTCAAGAAGAAGGCTCCGGACTGGTACGAGGAGATGCACGAGCGCCAGCGCAAAGCGCACTCCTCGCGGCGCATCCGCGTGGAGCACGGCATTGCGCACCTGAAGAACTGGCGGGCGCTGGCCCGCCACCTCGGCCGCCGCGAGCACATCAGCGACACCGTGAAAAGCCGTCGCAGGTCTGTTGTCCCATCAGCAGACCGCGGACCTGATCCCGGCACGGCAGGTGTGATCACCAAGTACCGCTGAGGTCCTCGACGTCTCACCGCTTACGGTGCACGAGCTCGTTAGGTAACTTGTCCGGCCCGACTTGTCCTGGTCGGGCATGACCGAGGTGATGAACCGGCCGTTCGTGTCGTGTAACGATTCGGCCGTGGGTCGTGGACGACGGCTTGTGGGCGCAGATCGAACCGTTGCTCCCGCCCTGGCCGGAACGGTCGCCTGCGCCGAATCCGGTGGATGACCGACTGTGTTTGCAGGGCATCCTGTATGTCTTGCACCAGGACATTGTCTGGCAATTCCTTTGCCTATGGAGCTGGTATTCGGCTCCGGACGGACGTGCTGGCGGCGCCTGGACCGCTGGCAGAGAGTCGGCGTCTTCGAGCAACTGCACCGCGTGCTGCTCGCCGAGTTGAACGCGGCTGGCGAGCTCGACTGGTCCCGCGCGTGCGTGGACGGCTCCCACGTCCGCGCGCAAATGGGGGTGCTGCGACCGGTCCGTCGCCGGTCGACCGGCGGAAGTCGGGCAGCAGGAACGATCTGATCTGTGACGGCAAGGGCACCCCGCTGCGCGTCATCACGACCGCTGCCGTCGAGGTATCCCGCCCGTTGCCGGGCGGCCCGGCCGACCGCGCCGGCGTCCCGGCTCCGTCTTGGGCGACAAGGGGGCCGTCCAGCGCGAACTGCGCAAACGCCGGATCATGCCGGTGATCTCCCGCAGGGGGCTCCGGACATCAAGGGCCTGGGCAAATGCCGCTACGTCGTCGAGCAAAGCTTGGCCTTGCTCCACCAGTTCAAACGCCTCGCCGTCCGATGGGAGCGCCGCCTTGAACTCCACGACGCCTTTCTCTCCTTGGCCTGCAGTCTGATTTGCTGGAGGCGACTCAAGAAGGCCGGACCCCGAGACCGTGTTACGCGCCTATGACGTCGCCGTGCCCCCTGACGAAGGGGCCGCCGTGCGACACCGTCGGATGAGCTCGGTCGTGGAGACGCCGGCTGTGTACCGCACAAGGCGTAGCTTCCCTGCATCGGCCACTGGGCCGAAGACTTCTTTGAGCGCCTCCGCCGTGAGGTCGTCCTCGTGTACGACCACGTCGATGCCGTGCAGGTCCAGGAACCCGTTCGTGACACGGTAGGGCGCGTTCGCGAGTACCACGTCGACGTACCGGCATGCCTCAATCACCGCGACCCGCTCCGCGAGCGTCATGATGGCTTGCGATTGTACCTGGCCACGACCTTGTCAGAGAGCACCCCGGCGATCAGCCGCTCCCCGGAAGCTCGCGCAGCCCTGAGCAGCGCGACGTGTCCCGGGTGGAACAGGTCCCCGACCATGCCGACGTATACGTTCCCGTGCTCAGCCATGCCTGTTGCCGTCTCGCTGGTGCCGAGTCGACCAGGACTGGGCTAATCGCCCGGCTCCGTCAACCGTTCGCGGTCGACGCCCAAGCGGCTAGGGAAGGCTCACTAGAGATCCTGTTACGAGCTTTTAAGGTATGCCTCTGCGCACCGGCTTGCCGGTCCGGCCGGGCGCCGAAGAACCCACCGGATAACCTGAACCACGGCCTCTTGCGGCGATCAGTCGGCGCGGACGGCGCCATAGCGGTCCGTGCCGTTCGAGATGACGAGGGAGTGGGGCAGTGGAGGGACGACGGGCGACGCTCGAGGCGGTCGCGGCGCGCGCCAGGGTGGGCCGGAGCACGGTCTCGCGCGTCATCAACGGTTCCGAGCGGGTCAGTACCGCCTCGCGTGAGGCCGTACTCCGGGCTGTCCGCGAACTGGGCTATGTTCCGAATTCGGCGGCCCGCGCCCTGGTGCGCCGGCGCACTGACACCGTCGCCTTCGTCGTCGCCGTCGAGCAGGAGCGGGTCTTCTGGGAAGAGCCCTACTTCTCAGCCATCGTGCGGGGTGCAACTGCGGGTCTCGCGGACGAGGGGATCCAGTTACTGCTGGCCATCGCCGAGTCCCAGCAGGACCGAGACCGGCTGGCCACCTTCCTCAAGGCCCGACACGTCGACGGGGCCCTGCTCAGTTCATTCCGCGGCGACGACCCGTTGCCAGCTGACGTCGAGCAGTCCGGGACGCCCACTGTGCTGGTGGGCCGGCCTACCGGCTACATCCCGGACTGGTCCGTCGACGTAGACAACATTGCAGGCGCCCGGTTGGCTACCCAACATCTCGTCGAGCGGGGCCGGCGCCGGATCACGACCATCACTGGACCCCAGGACATCCAGGCCGGCATGGACCGCTGTGCTGGTTTCCACGACGTGCTTTTGGAAAGCGGCTTGTGCCCTCTGGCACAGGCGCACGGCAGTTTCACGCATGCTTCGGGTGTCGCAGCGATGCGACAACTATTGGATCAATCACCAGAATTGGACGCTGTGTTCGCCGCATCCGACAGCATGGCCACCGGAGCACTGCACGTCCTGCGGCAAGCGGGGCGCCGGGTACCCGAGGACGTGGCCGTGGTCGGGTTCGATGACTCGCCCGTCGCCGCCGATACCGACCCGCCACTGACATCCGTTCGTCAGCCCCTGGAAGAGATGGGTCGGGAGATGGCCCGCCTGATGATCGCCCGGCTCAACAACGAGCCCGTGGCGGAAACCAAGCTGGTTCTGAATCCCGCACTGGTCATCCGACAGTCCTCCTAACGAGTTGGTGCGTGATAGTGGGTGAGGCGTGTTCAGCCTGGTCGTGGCCTGTTCTTCCAGCGCGAGAGTGTGCGGTTCGGTTCAATGGCCGTGCATCTGTCAGGCGCTGGGCCCTGTCGGTAGGTTGTCGTCAGTTGGCCTCGCCCTGTGTTCGGCGGGAGTGCGCGTCTAGATAGGACTGTCCGGTCTGGGTGATGCGGTACTGCCAGGCGCTGGCGTCCTAGATGTACTGCCCAGCCAGGTTGGTCGAGTTTGTGCGACGACACGGTCTGAATCTGTAGGACGACGAAGGCCTCCGGTTGTGGAGTGGAGCTGTCGAGGAACCGCTCCGCCAACCAGGAGGCCTTCGTGTCTCACGCTAACGCCGCTCTGACGCCCCGTGCCCGACTTCGCCTGGCGCGTCTGATCGTGGATGAGGGATGGCCGGTCGCCCGTGCGGCCGAGCGCTACACCGTGTCCTGGCCCACCGCCAGGCGATGGGCCGACCGGTACGCCCAATCCGGGCCGGCCGCGATGGCCGACCGGTCCTCACGGCCTCACCGAAGCCCGGCCCGGACCACTCAGCCACAAATCCGCAAGATCGTGCACCTGCGCTGGAAGCAGCGACTGGGACCGGTCCAGATCGCCGGACGGCTGGGCATGCCCGCCTCGACCGTCCACGCCGTCCTGACCCGCTGCCGGATCAACCGCCTCTCCCACATCGACCGCGCCACCGGGGAGCCGGTCCGCCGCTACGAACACCCCCCACCCCGGCGCCATGCTCCACACCGACGTCAAGAAACTCGGCAACGTCCCTGACGGCGGCGGATGGCGCTACGTCGGACGCGTCCAGGGCCGCAGAAACCGTGCCGCAACACCCGACAGGCCCCGCAACAAGTACCGCGGACCGCTGCTGGGAACCGCCTTCGTCCACACCGTCGTCGACGACCACTCCCGCGTCGCCTACGCCGAGCAGGTCACCGACTGACCTGCAGGTGTGCTCCCGCTGGCTCTTCGCGCTCTCCGCTTCCGTGGCGTCCTCGCCGTTGTCCGGAGAAAACAGCGAACGCCGGTGACGGCACGGGCGCCCTTCGCGCATCCTGACCGTGCCCGGGTCGCGTACGAACTTGAGGCCACTCGTATCGCTGCCCTGCGCCGTGTGCGCCGGGAACAGGCCGGACGGACTACAGCCGAGCTGGGGCAGCCGACTTGAGCGCTGGAATGTCACCGCAGCGATATTCAGACTGAGGTTCGAATGTGGAAGTGTGGGGTCGGATGCGGTCGGATACCGGCGTAAGTGTCCCGCGACTCCGGCCGGGGAGGCATCGTTAGGCAGCGCACGGTGGCCGTCGGCCAGTGCAGTGATGTCGGAGACATGAGGGTGGGAGGGGACCGGTGAGCGACCGCAGCTCCATCGAGTGGACCGAGGCGACGTGGAACCCGACGACCGGTTGCGACCGGGTGTCTTCTGGCTGCGATCACTGCTATGCACTCACGCTGGCGAAGAGGCTCAAGGCGATGGGGTCGGCGAAGTACCAGAACGACGGCGACCCGCGTACCTCTGGCCCCGGCTTCGGGCTGACGCTGCACCCGGATGCGCTTGCCGTGCCGTACGGGTGGAAGAGTCCGCGGACCGTGTTCGTGAACTCCATGAGCGACCTGTTCCACGCGCGAGTCCCGCTGGACTACGTGCGGCGGGTCTTCGAGGTGATCGCGGACACTCCGCAGCACACGTATCAGGTGCTGACCAAGCGGGCGCGGCGGCTGCGGTTGGTCGCCGACCGTCTTGAGTGGCCGGCCAACCTGTGGATGGGTGTGTCGGTGGAGACTGCCAGAGAGCTGCCGCGCGTGGACGACCTGAGGCTCGTTCCTGCAGTTGTGCGGTTCCTGTCGTGCGAGCCGCTGCTCGGGCCGCTCGCGAGCCTGGATCTGACTGGCATTGACTGGGCGATTGTCGGCGGGGAGTCCGGGCCGGGCGCCCGGCCGATGCGTGAGGAGTGGGCCGCTGGCATTGTCGACAGGTGCCGGCGCTTCGGTACGGCGCCGTTCGTCAAACAACTCGGATCCTGCTGGGACAAGACGCACCACAAGGACATCGCTCGATTTCCCGCTGCCCTGCAGGTCCGGGAGTACCCGCAGCTCAGGGACAGCACCCCGGTCTGACCGGGGCCGTGTCAAGCCGCGTCGGGCAGGTCGATCCAGCTCTTGCTGGTCAGCTTGCCCGACGACTGGACCACGATGGAGCCGTCCTGCCGCATCTGCCGCACCGCCTTCAGTGCGTGCGTGGGCATCCAGCGGGCGGTCTCGGTCAGCAGCCACTGGCCGACAGTCTCCACCGTGGCCATGCCGGCCCCGAGGCGCTGGGAGACCAGTTCGATCAGTTCCGGGTCACAGGCGTCGAAGGCCTGGAAGAGATCGAGCTGCCCGGCTGGCGTGGCGCCGCGGGTGCGGGGGTCCTGGAAACTCTCGCCGTCACGGTCGTCGACCTTCCACATCGCCTCTTTCATTGCCTTCAGTCCCGTGTCGCTGCCGGTGCCGAAGACCAGGTACAGGGGCTGACCGGTACGGGGCACGAGCCTGAACTGCAGCTGATAGCCGAACCCGGCCCGGCGCAGCGCACTGCGGTAGGTGCCCAGCCACGCACGCCACCGCTCATCGGGCCGTGCCTCGTCCGCGGCCGGCGTCCAGTGACCGCGGCCTCCGAAGACCTCGTCAAGGATGTCGGCGTTCAACTCTTCGCGGCGGCTGAACCAGTTGGGCCCGAACGTGGTGATGACCTCGCTGGAGCGGTTGTGGGCGATCCGGCGGGTCACCTCCAGCGGCACGTTCACGCTGCCCCAGCTGTCGAAGATGCCGAGGATCGGATTGCCCCAGGCACCCAGTTCGGTCAGCACCGGCAGGCTGTCCCGGCCCGCCTCGCCGCGCCGGACCTCCACTCGCACCGGCAGGTCGGCAAGCTTTCCAAAGCGGTCCGTCAGCTCGGCCAGGAGATGTTCGTGGCGGGCCCGGTCCTTCTCGATGAAGACCAGGTGCACCCGTCGCGGGCTGAGGTTCATCCGGTCGACGGCGGTGTGGTGCAGAAGCCGGTCCAGGATGAACACCGGTGACCCCGGTTCGCCGCCCTCGTAGCGGCCCGGGCCAGCGAACGCGTCCAGCAGTGTCACCCGCGGCCTGCTGTAGCCGGTGCGCTGGGAGGTCTGCAGCAGGATCGGCCACCAAGCATCCAGGTACCGCTGGTATAGGCGGTGCTTGGCTGCCGTAGCAGGCTCCAACGGCCACAGAACACCCATGCCGGCCCCCTCGGACAACAGAATGTGGCACTGATTGTCCGCTGAGTGCCCGTCAGGCACCAGAGGGCGTTCGGGCCCGTCTGGTGAAACCTGGCCACGCGGGAAGCACCGTTCGGCATCTCCGTTCACCGCACTCATGCGGGAGGCGCCGGACTAGTGCCGCATCAGGCAACGTTCGCCCTGTCGACCACGGCCCGTAGCCGTTGGTCGTCGGCATGACGGTTTCGCCAGATGATGTAGCGGCGGATCATGCTGCCCTGCTCCTTGTGGCTGGCGTGGTCGGTGCCGTCGAGAGTGAAGTAGCGCAGGGCGGTGAATTGGGCCTCGATGCGGTTCAGCCACGAGCTGTTCGTGGGCGTGTAGGCGAACTCGACGTTGTTGGCCGCGGCCCAGTCGCCGACCCGGCTGTCCTTCTTCGTGGTCAGGTGCGGGGAGAAGTTGTCGAGCACGATCGCGACGCGGATCTCCGGCGAGTAGAGGCTGCGCAGGTAGCGGCAGAACTCCAGGAACCTCGTCCGGTTCTTCGTCGGCTTGATGTGGCCGTAGAGCTTGTCCTTGCCGAGGTCGTAGGCGGCGAACAGGTGCCTGACCCCGTGCGGACGGGTGTAGGTCGCCCGCCTGCGGGGCCTCGGCTCCCGGCCGGGGTCCTTGTGCCGTCCTCCGCGCTCGGCCCACTGCCGGCCGGGGTGGGGCTGAAGGTTGAGCGGGCCGAACTCGTCCAGGCATAAGACGACTTCGGGTTCGCCGTCCTCGGGTATGACCTCACCGTCGGCGATCGAGTAGAGGTGCTCGACGCGGGCCTTCTTGGCGGCGTAATCGGGATCGCGGGAGGTCTTCCAGGTCTTTATGCGTTGAAACGACACGCCCTCCTCGCGGAGCAGGACCCGAAGGCCCTCGTGGCTGATGTCGTCGACCACCCCCTCGGCGACCAGGAAGTCGGCCAGCTTGGCCAGGCTCCAGGTCGAGAACGGCAGACCGTGCTCGGCCGGCCTGGACTTGGCGATCTTCTTGATCTCACGCCGCTCGGGCAGGGTGAATGTCCGGGGCCGACCGCCTTTGTACTTCGGGTAAAGGGAGTCGAAGCCGTCGGCGTTGAAGTTGTGGATCACATCCCGGACCCGGTCCGCGCTGGTGAACGTCACCTCGGCAATCTTCGCCACGAGCATGCCCTGCGCGGACAGCAGAACCATCTGCGCCCGCCGCCACGTCACCACCGACCCGCTGCCCCGACGGATGATCCGCAGCAGGCGCTGCCCCTCGTCGTCATCGATCTCGCGGACCCGTACTCGCTCAGCCACCAGCACAGCTTCCCTGCCGCGCGCTGCCGGCGAGTGTCATTCCGTCGGCGTGCCGATCCGAAGCCGGTTGCCGTCAGGGTCGCGCAGCTCAATCTCACGCGCCCACGGAGCGTCCGTCGCCTGCACACCGAACTCGGAGGCGATGGCCTCGACATCATGAACGCGGAGGTAGACCAACGTGTCGGGACGGGCATCTCCCTTGTGCTCAGACAAGAACAACCGCACCCCGCCCCGGGCGACCTCGACGAACGCGGGAAGTCCCGGTTCGAAACGGTGTTCCCACTGCTTGGCGAAGCCCAGCCGCTCGTACCAAGCGACCGCCGCCGCAGCGTCCTCGACGCGAAGAATGGGAATGACTTCCTCGTCCATAGAGCCATCGTCGCAGACCGCCCAGGGCGAACGTTGCCTGATGCGGCACTAGGCACTGTTTCTCGGATCATGTGCGGAGCCAGACCATGAGGGCTGCGAGGGCGACGGTGCCGAGGTAGATGTAGGCGCGTTTCTCGTAGCGTGTGGCGACGGCGCGGAAGCCCTTGAGTCGGTTGATGGCACGTTCGACGGTGTTGCGCTTCTTGTAGTGTTCGCGGTCGAATCCGATGGGCCGACCGCCTTGAGATCCTCGGTTGTGCCGGTGCCTTTGCTGGTCGAGACGTTCGGGGATGGTGTGCCGGATTCCGCGTCGTCGCAGGTAGCGCCGGTTGCTTCGGGACGTGTAGGCCTTGTCGGCCAGCACGTGGTCGGGCCGGCTGCGGGGCCGTCCCACTCCGGATCGGGGTACGGAAATCCGCTCCAGCACCTGCTCGAGCTGAGGGCCGTCACCGTAGTGTCCCGGCGTCAGAACGAAGGCGAGGGGCCGGCATCGTCCGTCGGCGGCGAGATGGATCTTGGTTGTGAATCCGCCGCGGGAGCGGCCCAGGCATTCGCCGATCTGACCACCTCCTCCAGGCGGAAGGCCAGTTTCCGCAGCACCGGATCGGCCTGGTTCGTCCCCCGGCCGTTCCCCTTTTGAGCATCCAGGGCCGACGGCTTCTTCCTCGCACCGGCGGCGTGCTGATGGGCCCGCACTGCGGTCGAGTCCACCGACACGTCCCAGTCGATCCCACCCGCGGCATCTTCGGCGGCCTGGATACGGGACAGCAGCATCTTCCACGTTCCATCCGCTGACCAGCGGCGATGCCGCTTATAGACCGTCTCCCAGGGCCCGAACCGTTCCGGCAGATCCCGCCACTGCACCCCCGTCCGCACCCGGTAGAGCACTCCGTTGATCACCCGACGGTGATCGCTCCACCGACCTCCCCGCGCACCGCCAGGAGGTAAGAACGACTCCAGCCGAGCCCATTCCGCGTTCGTCAGATCCCCACGACCCATGAAGCCAGCCTGACCCCAACACCCCGCCCAAGTCAGGAGATCCGAGAAACAGCGCCTAGGCCGTGTCTCTTCGATCAGTTGAATTGTTGTTGTGGTCATGCTCAGCAGGGGGGATCTCGCAGACGGCGAGTGGGTGGTGCTGGAGCCGCTGCTGCAGAGGAGCAATAACCGCTGTGGGCGGTGGCGGGACCACCGGCAGGTGATCAACGGGATCATTCACCGGCTCGCCACCGGCTGTCAGTGGCGCAGCCTGCCTGAACGCTTCGGCCCATGGCAGACCGTCCACAAGCGGCATCTGATGTGGTCGGCCGACGGTACCTGGGAGAAGCTGCTCCAGCATGTTCAGGCCGTCGCCGATGCCGAGGGTGACGTCGATTGGGACATCAACGTCGACTCCACCTCGGTGCGGGCCCATCAGCACGCCGCCGGGGCGCCGAAGGCCCCGCCATCCACCGTCCCAAAGGGGGCCGCACAAAGATCAGTTCACGTGCGCGCGCACATGCGCCTACGCCTGTTCTGGGAGGAGGCGGTGCGGCAGACGAGGCTCTCGGCCGGTCTCGTGGCGGGCTGACCACCAAGGTCCATTTGGCGGCCGACGACAAGTGCCGTCCGTTGTCACTGGTCATCACGCCGGGGCAGCGGGCGGACTGCACGCAGTTCGAGCCGGTCATGGACAAGATCCGGGTCCCGCGGCTGGGGGCTGGGCGTCCACGGCGGCTGCCGGACAGTGTGGCGGCGGACAAGGCGTACAGCAACGGCGTGATTCGCAGATCTGCGGCGTCGCGGGATCCGACACGTGATCCCAGAGAAGATCGATCACAAGGCCGCCCGCCGCAAGCGTGGTTCACGCGGCGGGCGCCCCGCGGGCTTCGACAAGGCCCGGTACCGAGCGCGCAACTCGGTGGGGCGGGCGATCAACAAGTTGAAGCAGCTCAGGGCCGTGGCAACCCGGTACGACAAGCGCGGTTACGTCTATCTCTGCACCGTCACCGCCGCCGCGCTGCTCGTCTGGCTCAGGTCATGACGCCAGGAACGGCATGACGGTGGCCGCCAGGCGGGGGTGGGCCAGGATGTCGTAGTGGCTGGCGCCGGGCAGGACGGCCAGCTGGGCGGCGGAGCGGCCCGAGCCGTCGAAGCCGGCGTCCCTCAGCCCGCCGCCGAGCAGGGCGAAGAACTCCACCATGTGCGCGGGGCGGATGGCGTCGGCGTCACCGAAGACCAGCAGGGTCGGCGCGGTGATGGCGGGGATCTCGGTGCTCCAGTCGTAGTCCTGGTGCTTGAGTTCGGCCATCTTGCCGACCAGCACAGGCCAGTCCTGGGGCCGGGGCGCGAGCCGGGAGTAGAGCTCGTAGATCGGGGACTGCTTCATCGTGTCGGCGGCCTGGGAACTCATCTGGTCCATCGCCGCGACGACTTCCGGGTGCCAGCCGTCCCGCCGGCAGGGCGTGGAGACAACCACGAGCCGGCGCACCGCATGCGGGTGCTGGATCGCGACCCGCAGTGCGACATCCGCACCTGTGGAATAGCCCAGCAGGTCGGCTTGCTCGACGCCGAGGTGCTTGATCAGAGCGACGATGTCGTCCGCCATCAGCTCAGGGCGCAGCGAGCGGTCGATGTCCGCCGTGCGCCCGTGACCCTGCAGATCAACCAGGATCACCCTGCGGCTCTCCGACAATGCCGGCACCAGCGGCGCGAACATCTCTCCCGCTCCCAGCCCGCCGTGCAGCAGGATCAGGGGCTGACCGGAGCCGTGCTCCTCGAAGTGCAGGGACAGGCCGTTGACCTCTGCGTAGCTCATCGCATCACCTTTCGTCATGATCACTGCGCGATAGACCGTAGCGGCCCGTGAAACTCATCGGTCACCCCACAGACGACAGCCATAGATCGAAGAGACACGGCCTAGAGAAGCTAGGACTGGCCAGTGGCCATGCTGCTGCGAGCGCCGCCCCGCATGCGGTGAAGGCGGGAGAGCCGGGCAAACCGAAGTCACAGCTGGGTCGTATGGCGTGCGTTCGGACCGAGAGGCGCTCTGGATGGCGAACTCCGCTGGTGACAGCATGTTGCCAGGTGAGATAGGGGAGTTCGTACGAGCGGAGTGAGGATGCGTTCGCGGACCTCGATGTTCTGACGGGGCGGAGGTACTGGATGACGGTGAGGAGGTCCTCGGTGTCCAGGTGGCGGTCGGCCGGGCTCTCGTCGGCCTCCTGGCTGGTGCCGGGCGAGGACGTGCAGAGGGGGACGAGGCTGCGGCTGGGCGTGTTCCCCGAGGACCGGCAGGCGGCGCATCCGGGGCGAGCTGGACGCGGCGGCACGATCGGGGAAGGCCGCCGAAGCGCCGGCGACCGCTGACGAGGGCAGCGGCCGCCGGGCTTTTCCTGCAACGAACGCTCCGACCAGTAGGACAATCAGGCGGAGGGCCGCCCCAGAGCGCGGAAGGCCCACCCGGCCGCCCGCCAGGTGTCGGCGTTGAGGGTGCCGCGGCCGTCGACGACCCTGGGGGCGTTGGCGCGGGCGGCCAGGCGGTGCGGGTCGATGTGGGAGTACTGCGGCCACTCGGTCAGGTGCAGCAGTAGATCAGCGTCCTGGACGGCGGCGATCGGGTCGTCGACGTAGTCGAGCTCGGGGTGGGTCTTGCGGGCGTTGTCGAGGGCCCGGGGGTCGGTGACGGTGACGGTGGCGCCGAGCTCGTGGAGCTTCTGGGCGACCGCGAGGGCGGGTGAGTCACGGATGTCGTCGGTGTTCGGCTTGAAGGCGGCGCCCCAGACGGTGATCCGCTTGCCCATGAGGGTGCCGTCGAGCTGCTGGCGGGCGAGGTTGACCATGCGCTCGCGGCGCCGGTTGTTGATCGCGTCGACCTCGCGCAGGATCGTCAGAGCCTGGTCGACGCCGAGTTCGCCGGCGCGGGCCATGAAGCCGCGGATGTCCTTGGGGAGGCAGCCGCCGCCGAACCCGAGTCCGGGCCGCATGCCGCGGCGTCCGATCCGGGCGTCGTGACCGAGGATGTCAGCGAGCTGTCCGACGTCGGCGCCGGAGGCTTCGCAGATCTCGGCGATCGCGTTGATGAAAGAGATCTTCGTGGCGAGGAAAGCGTTCGCGGACGCCTTGGCCAGCTCGGCCGTCGCCCAGTCGGTGACGATCGTCGGTGTTCCCGCTTCGATGGTCTTCTCGAAGCACTGCCGCAGCACGGCTTCGGCCCAGGATTGCTCGGACTCGAAGCCGAGGACGAGCCGGTCGGGGTGGAGCGTGTCTTCGATGGCGAACGACTCACGCAGGAACTCCGGGTTCCAGGCGACCTCGACCCGGTCGCCGGCGGGTGCGAACTCATGGAGGAGATCGCGGACGCGGGGGGCGGTGCCGACCGGGACGGTCGACTTCACCGCGACGACGGCCGGCTTCGTCAGGCGGGGTGCGAGCTGGCGGACGGCGGAGAAGAGGTGGTCGAGGTCGTAAGCGTGCTCGCCGGGCTTCTGGGGGGTGCCGACGCCGATGAAGTGCAGGTCGCCGAAGGCGGCGGCCTCTGCGTAGGAGGCGGTGAACTTCAGACGCCCGCTGGCGGTGTGGCGGGCCAGCATCTCGTCGAGATCGCGCTCGTGGAACGGCGCCTTGCCGGAGCCCAGTATCGCGACTTTGTCCATGTCGCAGTCCATGCCGAGGACCTCATGGCCGAGCTCGGCCATGCAGGCCGCGTGGGTGGCGCCAAGGTAGCCGCAGCCGATCACCGTGAGCTTCATGAACGGGAGTTCCTTCCGAGGTGGGCCGCCCTGACGGCCCACCTCATACCCCGTCCGTGAAGGCGGGGTGATCAGGTCGGCCGGGTGGCCAGATAGCGGTCGATCCCGTCCCGGACGAACGGCGGGATCGTGAGGATGCCGAGATGTTCAGGGGCGAAGAACTGGAGCTTGACGCCCTCTGCGAGGGGAAGCGTGGTCTCGTCGCCGTCCCAGGAAGCGGCGAAGAACGTGATCACCTGGCCGGATCCGTGCTCGTCGCGGATCTCGAACAACTCGGTGAGGTCGTCGACGGCCAGGCCGGCTTCCTCGTCGAGTTCGCGGACGATCGCGGCGGCCGGGTCCTCGTCGGGATCGCAGCCGCCGCCCAGGACGCTCCAGTGATCCGGCCAGGCGATCACGCCGGGCAGGTCGTCACGCAGGTGGAGAAGGAGCTCGCCGCGGCGGTTGGCGATGATCGCGACCGCTCCGCGGGCGGGGGCCGGGCTGTCGGCAGTGGTGTCCTGGTGCATTCGGACACCGTAGTGAGGTGGGGGATCGTCATGCGGCAGCCCTTACTGCCTGGCCGCAAAACCAGACGGCTGCCATGAGGGCCTGCATCTGGGTGCGGTCGAACCGCCCGCCCGGCTTCAGGCCGCCCTCCAGCAGCGGCCGAATCGCGGCCGGGGCCTCCGTCAGGGCGGTGTGGATCTGGGCGTCGGCCCAGGCAGCCAGCGGCCCGTTCAGCCAGGCGGGGGCCGGGGAAGCAAAGCCGAGCTTGTCCCGGCTGCCCCAGACCTCCCGCGGCAGACCCAGGGCCTTCGCGGCGTCCCGCAAAATGCGCTTGCCCTCGGCCGGGTGGGCGATCTTGTGCTCGGCTGACAGCCGCCAGGACAGCTCGACCAGGTCGCGGGCGAGGTAGGGGGAGCGGCGCTCTAATGCGTAGGCGGAGGCGAGCTTGTCGCTGGTCATCACCAGCGGCCGCCAGGCCGTCGCCAGGTCGGCGAGGGTGAGGCAACGGGCCAGATCCCCGCCGGACCTGTCCATCGCGGTGGCGATGAGGTCGCGGATCCGCCCCTCGGGGTCGGGGCCGCGCAGGACGAGCCGGGTCACCGCCTCCGCCGGATCCAGCTTGTCTCCGGCGGTGCGCATAAGTTTCGCGGCCAACGGCCGGTAGGCGTCCATCCCGGCGGCCAGGACGGCGTCCGGGTCGAAGAGGACCAGGGCGTGGCGGATGTAGCCCATCAAGAACTCGTCCGGGCCGAGCCCGCCGGCCGCGACCTTCAGCCCGAGGCCGGCGATCTTCCGGTAGGCCATGTACTCGGAGAACGTGGACGCGTTGCCCATCGGGTAGTCGAGCGCGGACATCATGTGCGGCAAGGCCCTGGTGAAGTCGATCGGGCCCGGCTCGACCACCACGAGTTCGGCCCCGATGTCGGCCGCGACCCTCGCCGCGATCACGGATTCATCCAGCCGGTCCTGGCCGGGGTAGCGGACGGTGACGCAGACCGGCGGTCGCAGCAGGTAGGCCAGCACGGACGAGTCCAGCCCGCCGGAGAGTAGGAGCGCGAAGTCGCAGGCCGGGGCCCGCAGGGGAACCTGCTCGGCCAGGACAACGGAGAACTTCGCCAGGGCCTCGGCGTAGGTCCCGGTGAACGGCTGCCGGTCCTCAAGGCGCCAGTAGACGTGCTGGTCCAGCGAGCCGGTGGCGACATCGAAGGACAGCAGGGTGGCCGGGGCCAGCAGCTGGATCCCCTGGTAGGGGGTGTCGACGCCGACCGGCGTCTCGATCGCCAGCACCTCGGGCCGCAGGACCAGCGGCGCGGAGCCGTAGCCGGTCAGTGTGGTGACCTCGGAGGCGAACGCGAGCCGACTGCCGTCCAGCCGCCAGTAGAGTGGCTTCTCGCCGAGCCGGTCGCGGGCCAGGAACAGTTTCCCGACGCGCGGGTCATAGACGGCCAGGGCGAACATGCCGTCCAGCCCGTCCAGGCAGGACGGGCCGATCCTGGTCCAGGCCCGCAGCACGAAGTGCGCGTCTGTGTCCCGAGGGCCCAGATGGATGCCCCAGGCCTTCGCCTGCTGGCGGTAGTTGTAGATCTCGCCGTTGAAGGCCAGCAGTACCCCGCTCTTACGGTCGAGGTAGGGCTCCGGCGTCGCCTGCGGGTCGACGATCAGCAGCGTGTTCATGGCCAGCACCGCCCGGCCATCGGCCGCAGCGGCGTGCATGGTGCCGTCCGGGCCCCGGTGGGCCTGCGAGGCGCCCATCGCGCCGACCGTGTGCTCGTGCCGGACGGCGTCGGCTCCGGCCAGTCCTGCGATTCCGCACATATCTGGTTCACCCCCGAGTGTGGTGGTGCCTTGGCGGCGGCCGCCGCCGGAAGGAGATCCGTTCCGGTCCCGGCGGCGGCCTGGGCTCTCATCACAGCCGCCCGACAAGATCGCCGGGAGGGCTCGCAGGGGGGCTCACAACTCGCAAAGGCGGTTCGCGGCTGGGCCAGGAGGCATATCGTCAGTAGCCCAACACGCGGAACATGTACGGCTCTTCATCCCCGGTCGAGTACGGGCCCCGTGCTCCATCAAGTACAGACATACGTGCTCAACTGCTTGTTCGAGTCGTGCGTGGTCCGGCCTGTCACCGGCAAGGGAGAAGGTCGTGGCATCGACTACCCGCCGGACCCGTCCGCCCAACGCGGACCTGGCCCGGCTCATCGAAGCCAGCGGCGCGAGCCACAAGTCTCTGGCTCTGCGCGTCAACCAGCTCGCCCATGCCGCCGGGATAGAGACCGACTATTCGCATACTTCCGTGGCGAACTGGTGCAGGCGGGGGATGACGCCGAAGTGGCCGGTCCCGAAGCTGTTGTCGCAGGCCATCGGCGAGAGGCTCGGCCGGCCGGTCACGTTGGGCGAGATCGGTATGGGCGAGGCGGAGACAATCGACGCGGATGTGGGGTTGGATTTCCCGCGAGACCCCGCCGACGCTGTCCGCGTCGCCACTTCGTTCTGGAGCTCCGTGAACCGCCGCGACTTCCTGGCCGGATCCGCCTTCACCACCCCCGTCACCAGGTGGCTCGTCACCCCCGCCGACGAGACCGCCGACCATCGCGGCGGAAAGCAGGTCGGCCGGGCCGACCTCGACGAACTGCGCGAGGCCGCCGACGATGCCCGCCGGTGGGACTCCAAATACGGCGGCGGGAACTGGAAGGCGAACTCCGTCACCGACTGCCTCGACCACCGGGCCGGCCCGCTGCTGCAGGGATCCTTCTCGGACGAGATCGGCCGTGAACTCTTCTCGGTGACCGCCGAGCTGTCCAGGCTCGCCGGGTGGACGGCATTCGACGTCGGTCAGCATGATGCCGCCCAGCGGTACTTCATCCAGGCCCTCCGCCTCGCCCGCGCAGGCGGTGACGTGCAGCTGGGCTGCTATGTCCTGACCACCATGGCCATGCAGACCCTGATGCGGGGCTTCGCGTCCGAGGCCGTGGACATGGCCCAGGGCGCCTTCGAGCGGGCCAAGGGGCAGGCTGTCCCGAGAGTGCTCGCGTTCACCAAACTGATCGAGGCCCGAGCCCATGCCCGGGACAACGATGCCCGAGCGGCCTCCCGGGCCCTGAAAGCCTCCGAGGACCTGCTGGGACAGGTCAAGGACGCCAGCGGAGACGAACCCGCGTGGATCGACTTCTATCACCATGCCCGCCTCTCGGCGGATGCCGCCGAGGTCTTCCGCGACCTGAGAAATCCCAAAGCGGCCCTCGACTGGAACAAGCAGGCTGCCGCGATGCCGACAGGCGTGTTCACCCGGTCCGTCGGCATGCGGCTCGCCATCGTCGGGACCGCCCACCTCCAGGCCCGCGACCTCGACCACGGCCTCGAACTCGGCAACCGCAGCGTCGACATCCTCGCCCGCGTCCAGTCGAGCCGGGCCAAGGACTACGTCCGCGAATTCAACTCCGCCCTCGTCCCGTGGCGCCGGGAACCGGCCGTCCGTGAGTTCATCCAACGAACCCGGAAAGAACTCGGCGTCGCCGCCTGAACCCGGAGATACCGGTATCGCAGAGCGGCGCGCACCACCGCGCGCGGTGCAGGAAGGACACTTAATGTTCCAGTATGCCCAGATACGGGCCAGCTCGTGCAGAGCAGGGCCCGTCAACGATCGGGTAGCGCGATGCCGTCACCGGGCGTCCGATGATGCCCATTCCGGAACCGAACAGCACTGCAGATGAAAGAAGCTGCGTTGACATGATCTCAGCGCTTTGCGTGCAGACCATAGGGCGATCGCACATAAGGGCCTCACTGGCAGCGAATCGGTCGTCCGCGTTAGCAGCGCTTGCCGGTCGGCTCTGAGTTGCTCCCAGGTCTCGGTCTGTGTCCTGCGCAGCGCGCCCGGGCCCCCTTGCAAGGATGGGGTCCGGGCGCTCGGCGTCGGCGGGTCATCCGATGGCGATGCGGTCCTTCCAGTAGGAGCGGGCTGTGATGATTTCTGCTCCTGCGCCGGGGAGTACGTCGGGTTTTCCGGCGTATATGCGGACCGAGCCGTCTGCGCGGACGGTCCAGACGTCGGGGACGGAGTCGCCGGTGACGTCGGGGGTGCCGAGAATGTGAGGGATGGAGGCGCGGGACCAGCCGCCTCCGGAGTACGCGATGTCCGTGCCGCCGGCGGAGTTGGCCCCGGAGGCCAGTGATTGTAGGTCGACGCCGTTGCCCGAGGCGTGGGCGATGCCCTTGCGGAGACGGAGGGAGGCGCCCGGGTCGGTGCGGTAGATCATGTCGGCGACTCCGTCGCCGGATACGTCTCCGACGGTGACGATGTCCCGCTCGTCCCAGAGGGTTGAGGTGAGCCGGGTGGCGCTGCTGATCGTTGCCCCGTGATACCCGACCAGTGCCCATAGTTCCGTGCCGGCGCGGGCGAAGAAGTCGGTCCTTCCGTCACCGGTGATGTCACCGGCTGCCACGATCTGGTCGATGGACGCGGGTGACGGGGCGCCGGCCGGAAGGATTATCTCTCTTCGTTTGTCGACGTTCACCGCGCCGTAGCCGTCGCCCGGGTAGACCCACAGCTTTCCGCCGACCCTGACGACGAGGTCCTGGAGACCGTCTCCGCCGTAGATGTCACCGTTGTGTGTGATCAGGGAGTCCTTGAAGTGACCGGAGGGTGCGGCGACGAAGCTGGGAAGACCGTCTTCGGAGCCTGGGTCCTTGGCGGGATTGGCTCGGTAGGCGCCAGGCATGGAGTAGTCGAGGTCACCGCTGGCGCGGGTGAGGTCGGGGGTGGCCTGGGACGGATAGAGTGCGAGATTGCCCGCGGCGGTCACGACCATGAGGTCGGCGAGGTCGTCGCCCGTGAAGTCGCCGGCGTTGTCGGCTTCGTCACGTGGGCTGACGTAGAAGAAGTAGAGGGTCGGGGTGGAGGCGTTGCCTGCCGCGTCGACGGCACGGATGTACAGGACGTTGGGTCCGGCTGTCGGGGGCTTGGCGTCTGTGATGGTGGTCGGGGTGGTGACGGCGGTGCCGGCGGTACGGCTCTTGGAGAAGTTGTAGTTGGAGCCGTTGAACGAGTACTCGAAGCGGACGGTGTCGGTGGAGCCGGCGTAGACGGTGAAAGCGCCCGCGGTACCGAACTTCAGTTTCGACCAGTTGGCGTCCTCGGCGTCGTTGCCGAAGCCGTTTTCCGAGCCGTCTGCGTCGGGGAAGTCGGTGGAGGTGACTTTGGGACGCTTGGGTGCGCTGGTGTCCAGGATGAACCGGCAGGGCGTTTTGGCTGGCGAGTAGCCGGATGTGGCGCCCTTGTCGTCGATGCTGCGGACCCGCCAGGAGTACAGGGTGCCGTTGGTCAGTTTGCTGGTGGAGAAGGCGGGCGTGGAGCGCAGGGCGTCGCCGCCGGCACTGCCGGTGGACACCTTGCCTGTGGAGCCGAGCACGTCGCCAGTGGTGCCCCACTTGCCGGTGGGCCAGAGGTCGAAGTCCAGGTAGTCGAGGTTGCTGTCCTTGTCTTTTGCCCGCGCGGTGAAGGTGACGCTGCCAGCGCCCATCCGGACGTACGGCTCGGTGGTGGTGCACTTGGCGTCGGGGGACAGGTCGAGGTTGGTGGGGGACGAAGGGCGGCGGTTGTAGACGAGTTCGAGTGCTGGGCCGTTGTCGCCGTTGGCCTGGAACTTCTTCCAGGCGTATCGGGACTTCTCGTCGCGGGCGCGCAGACCGAAGGTGATTTTGGAGCGGCCGAGGTCGGCGTAGTTCTGTGCGGCCTTCTTCACGTCGAAGGTCTCGTAGGCGTCGCGGCAGCCGGACTTGTAGCCGTGCGCGAAGCTGCGGGTCTGCAGTTTGTTGCCGTCGGTGAGCTTTGGGGCGTTCTTCCAGTTGGTCTTCTTGCTGATCGCTCCGGTGACGTGGACGCTCATCGACCGTGCGCTGCAGGACCAGGAGTACGTCTCCAACAGGCGCAGCTTGGCGCTGCTGATCTTCGCGCCCTTGAGGTTCTTGTCGAAGTTCATGTTGAAGAAGGAGCGCGAAGTGCCCCAGGTGTCGGACTCGAAGCCGACCCGGGCCTCGTGGGTGCCGCCCTTGTTGAAGCCCTTGCCGTTGTAGAAGGTGGCGTTGGGGTGCCGGCTGTAGGCGGTCGTCCAGTTGTCCATGTGCTTGGTGACGGACGGGTCGACGAAGACCGGGTAGGTGGTCTCGGGAGCGTTGAGGAAGTCCAGGTCCGGGGTGATGACCCAGTTGTCGCCCGAAAGGTCGGACTCCACGGTGTTGCCCAGGGAGTCCGGCGATGGCCCGTCGAGCAGTGGGAGCGAGAGCGTTGCCGCTGACCCGGTCTGCGACGGGCCGGGGGTGGGTTCGGCGGGTGCGGTGGTCGGGGCGGTTTCTGAGGGGGTGACCTCTGGTCCGTCGGTGGGTGTGGGCAGGCTTGGGGCTTCGGATTCCCGGTCGGTCTGCTCGTCCGACTCGGAGTCGTTCGTCGCCTCCTCGGCCGGCACCTCTTCCGGTATCCAGGACGCCGAGGCGCTGGGCTCGGGGCTCTCCGAGCCGGTCGGCTGGTCAGTGGCTCCGACCTGTCCGTCGGTGATGGCGGGCTGGCCGGTGGAGTCCCACATCAGCGGGGTGCCGGAGCTGGCCACGTCGTTGCCGTAGAAGGTCTCGGCCGTGAGGACGCCGGACAGCGGGTCGAGGCGGAAGGTCAGGTCTTCGGAGGTGATGCCGTACGAGAGCTGATGCGCCAGCGGGTTGGCCGCGGCCGCCCGGTTCTTGAGGACGAGGAGCTGGGCGAAGCCGTCGTTGTCCGCGGTGAGGACAAGGTCGGCGCCGGGAAAGATCTCCGGGTACAGGGCGCGAGAGCCGTCGATGATGGGTGCTGGAACCGGGCCCGGCCAGGTGAGCTGGATGGCGTACTCGCCGGCATCACCGACGTAGAGCGTGACGAGGTCGCTCGCTCCGGCCGCGGTCGACGCATTCTTTGCCAGTGACACACGCTGAACCCCGGCCCGGGAGGGCCGCTCCGCGTTCTGCTTGCCTGAACCTGCGGTGAACACCATCCGGGTGCTAGTGGCTGTGGTCTCCCAGCCGGCCTCGGTGCGCCGCAGGTCGGTGTTGATCGCGCGCCATGCGCCGTCCTTGTGGACCCGGATCGGTGAGGCGTGGAACCGCGTGGCGAGTTGGCCGTCCGGACGGGCCCAGGTGGTGGAGCGCTCGGTGCGGTCCGCTGTGACCTCGATCTGCTTGCCCGTGCGGGCGGCCTCGACGAAGGCGGCGGACTCGGTGACCGCCTTCGTCCGCTGAGGTGCAGCTTGCTGATCTCCGTCGGAGCGCGTGTAGCCGGCGTAACCGATGCCGGTCGCCGCGATTGCCGTGGCGAGGGCGAACGCCAGGGTGCGGCGTCCGGGCATACGGAACTGACTGGTTGGCATCGTGAGAGGTCCCTTTCCCCATGCCCGGCATACGGATGAACGTGTG
The DNA here is from genome assembly GCF_031597775.1 of Streptomyces sp. BB1-1-1. Lineage (NCBI taxonomy): Bacteria > Bacillati > Actinomycetota > Actinomycetes > Kitasatosporales > Streptomycetaceae > Streptomyces > Streptomyces sp. BB1-1-1. The sequence continues at coordinate 8,734,335 of NZ_CP134203.1, forward strand.
CGGGCTCCTCCGGAACGATGTGGCCGGCCATGGCGAAGCGGACCGTTCCGTACGGGGGCGCGGGCATGGCGGGGCGAGCTGATGATGACTCATGAGCCGCCTGTCGTCACCCTGTGGATTCTTGCGCCAGGAACTCGTGCCGGGCGATGTCCGTTCTTCCGGGAGTCACCCTGCTGAGGTTGATGAGCGTCTACCGCGCCGAGAGCGGGTCTCATATCGGCACTAACTCCCCCTGGATTTCGGTATTTGAGCGCTATCAGGCTCAATCAAGTGAGACCGGGTCCATGTCGGTATGTGTCGCTTATCAGGCGGATGACACCCGATCGGCTCCCCTTCGCGAGTGATTCTCACGTTACGAACCGTGACGATGATCACTAATGGTCTGAGCCTCTAGCGTTTCTTCACATCGCTCTCACAGAATTCGCCCGATCTGTTTCGTCCTGCGCGAGGTCCCTCTCCGGCCCCGCTCCAAGTGGTCCGGGGGGACCCTCCGTGTTCGGTCGATCTCGCCTTTCCCGCAGCCTGCGCGCCCGCAGAGCTGTTGTCGCTGCAGCTGGTGCCGCGGTGCTTGTCGGTCTGCTGCCCGCGACGGCGGTGGCCGTGCCGCCGGTCCCGCCAGTCAACGGACCGGGACGCGAAGCGCTGCGCCTTGAGTCACTTGCCGAAGTCGTTCCGGCCGACGGCAACCCGGTCAATCAGGATGTCGAGAGCCTGAAGACCGATGTTCCGCAGGACAGGGAGGCGGCGCCGCCCGGCACCGCCACTCCGCTTCCCGCGTCGACCACGACAGTCACGTTTGCGTCCGGTGCCGCCCGGAGCTCGTTCGCCGCCGAGTCGCAGTCGCTGGGCCAGGTCCCGGTCACGCTCGCCCCTGCCGAGGGGCAGCCCACCCCTACCGGTGCGTGGGGTGTCACGGTGGATGCCCGTACCGACGTCACTACGCAGGGTGTGGATGGTGCGGTCATCCGCGTGGACCCGCCGGACACGGGTGCGGTGCCGGTTTCGCTCTCGCTGGACTACGACACCTTCGAGAACCTCTACGGCGCTGACTGGGGCTCCCGTCTGCGTCTGGTCCAGTTCCCTGCCTGTTACGTGGCCACTCCCGATGTCGAGGAGTGCCAGGCATACACGGAGCTGGAGACGGTCAACGACCCGGACACCAACACGGTCTCCGCGACCATTGATCCGGCCGCCGACGACGCGCTCGCCACGGCGTCCGAAGATACCTCCGCTCAGTCAGCGGGCTCCCGCCTGCTCGGCGCGGAAGGCAGCGGCGACTCCACCGTGATCGGCGCGGTCGATTCCGGAGCCGGCCCCGGTGGCTCGTTCAAGGCGACGCCCCTTGCCTCGACCGGCTCCTGGTCGCATGCCGGCAGCTCCGGGGCCTTCGTCTGGTCCTACCCGCTGACCGTTCCGGCGCCCCCGGCCGGTCCCGCTCCGACGGTCGGGCTCACCTACAACTCGCAGTCCGTGGACGGCCGCACGGGCGTCTCCTCCCCGCAGGCCTCGTGGATCGGCGAGGGCTGGGACTACGACCCCGGCCACATCGAGCGCCGCTACCGCAGCTGCAAGGACGACCGGAGAACCCTTGATGCCGGCGCCCCCAACAACACTGCCAAGACCAACAAGACCTCCGACCTGTGCTGGGTCTCGCACAATGCGGTGATGTCCCTCGCCGGCCGGACCACCGAACTGGTCCGCGTCGGCACTACCAACACCTACCGCCCCGCGTCCGACGACGGCACCCGGATCACGCTCAAGACCGGTGCGGCGAACGGCGACAACGACGGCGAGTACTGGGAGGTGACCACCACCGACGGAACCCTCTACACCTTCGGCCGCCACGAGGTCGGCGGAGGCCACGCCAACACCAACTCCGTCTCCACGGCTCCCGTCTTCGGCAACCACCCCGGTGAACCCTGCCACGCAACCGCCTTCGCCGACTCCCGCTGCGGAGCGGGGAAGCAGCAGGCATGGCGCTGGGGCCTGGACAAGGTCGCCGACGTCCACGGCAACGTGATGGTCGTCAACTGGAAGCAGGAGACGAACTACTACGCCGTCCGCGACAAGCGCAAAACCCCGGAAGGCTACGAGCGCTTCGCCTACCCCACCACCATCGACTACGGAATGCGCTCGGACGACCTGTCCAAGCCCTCCGCGCAGATCAGCTTCGGCGTCAAGCAGCGCTGCCTGAAGTCCACCACCGCCTGTGACGCGGCGAACTTCGCCAAGACCGACGACCCCGGCGCCTACCGCCCCTGGTGGGACACCCCCGGCAACCTCAACTGCAAAGCCACATCCAAGCTCTGCCCCGGCTTCCCGTCCTTCTGGACACAGATGCGCCTGGACACCATCACCACCCTCGGCGCCCGCCCCGGCGTGACCGGCCTCGCCAAAGTCGACGTCTACACCCTCCACCAGTCATTCCCCGCCGACTGGTACGACACCTCCCCAGGACTCTGGCTCAACTCGATCACCCGCACCGGATTCGGCCCCGGCGACACCACCGGCACCGTCCAGTCCAAGGACGGCGTGAGCTTCGCCGAGTACCGCGTCGGCTCCTCCTCACCGCTCCAGTCCCGCCTGCGTGACCGCCAGCTCCCCAACCTCGTCCGCACCGGCCCCAAGGACCAGCGACCCGCCTTCACCCGCCCCCGCATCGGCACCGTCGCCACCGAGGCCGGCGCCGACATCGAGGTCGAGTACACCGGCGGCTGTGCCACCCCGCCTTCTGAGGACAAGGAGAAGGCGAACGGAACCTGCTACCCCGTCCGCTGGTCCCCGGATGGCGACGAGCGGAACCCTCCCAAGCACTGGTTCAACAAGTACGTCGTCGCCTCCGTCGTCGAGACCGATAAGGTCACCAACCACGGCGTGCCGATCGTCACCAAGTACAAGTACACCGGCCCGGCCTGGGCCAAGTCCGATGACGAGTTCCAGCGACCGGCCCTGCGCACGTACAGCGACTGGCAGGGATACCGTCAGGTCGCCGTGACCAAGGGCAGCAAGACCACCTCCAGCAAGACCGGAAACGACGACCCGCAGTCGCAGTCCTACTCCGAGACGCGCTACTTCCTCGGCACCGGCGGTGAGGTCAAGGACACCACCGGCACCTACACCCTGGCCGGCGACGACGGCCGCCAGTACGCGGGCCAGGTCGCCGAAGCCCTCACCTACAAAGACTCAGGCAAGCAACTCGTCAAGCGCACCCTGAACTTCCCCTGGTCCAAGCAGACCGCCTCCCGCGCCCGGGAAGCGGAGGACGGCTCCGCCATGGACCCGCTCCTGGCCCACCGCGTCGGCATCAAGCGCACCGACGACATCCAGTCCCTCGACGACGGATGGCAGTCCAAGCGCACCCTCACCACCGCCGACGACACCTACGGCCTGGCCACCGAGGTCGAAAGCTTCGTCGTCAAACCCGACGGCAACGGCGGCGAAACGCGCTCCGAGCAGGAATGCACCCGCAACACCTACGTCCACAACACCGACGCACACCTGATCGGCCTGATCTCCCAGACCCGCACGATCGCCGTGCCCTGCACCCAGTACGTCGGCGCCAACTACGCCACCCACCTGCTGCGCTCCATCCGCACCAGCTACGACAATCTCGCCTACACCGCCACGCCGATCAAAGGCTCGCCCACCACCGTCGCCGAATCCAACGGCGACGGCGACGCACACAGCATCGTCACCACCACCACGTACGACCCGCTCGGCCGCATCCGCAAGGTCACCAGGCCCAATCAAGGAACGACCGAGAACGTCTACACGCCGGCCGATACCGGGGGCCCTCTCACCGGCCTCAAGACCATCAATGCCCTCGGCCACTCCACCACGACCGCCTTCGACCCCGGCCGCGCCCTCCCCCTCACCGTCACCGACCCCAACGGCCGCGTGACCCGGTACGAGTACGACGACCTCGGACGCCTGCTCAAGGGCTGGTCCCCGACCCGCTCCAGCGGCTCGCAGACCCCCGACGTCCAGATCAGCTACCAACAGGCCGCCGCCACCCCCTCCAGGACCAGCCCTGCCGCTGTCACGACCAAGACGCTTAAGGATGACGGCAGCTACGCCTCCTCGGTCACCATCTACGACGGTCTCCTCCGCCCGGTCCAGACCCAGAACGAGGCCCACGGCCCCGGCCGCATCATCACCGACACCTCCTACGACGACCACGGCCGCACCAGCATCGTCACCAGCGGCTACCTTGCCGCGGACCAGCCGACCACCACTCTGTTCCAGCCCAGGTCCACGACGCTCATTCCCAGCTACGTCAAGACCCAGTACGACGGCATGGGCCGCACCATCCGCCAAGCGACCTACCACGACGGCGACTTCCAGCACGAGACCTTCACGTCGTACGGGCCCAACACCGTCCACGTGAACCCCCCGGGCAACACCTCACCGGCAACTTGGACCACCACGGATGCCCTCGGCCGGGTCACTGAGATCGAGCAGTACACCGACGCCAACCAGTCGGAAACCCGGTCGACCCGCTACGCCTACGACGTCCGCGGCAACCGCTCGGAAGTCACCGACCCGGCCGGCAACAAATGGACGTACAAGTACGACGTCCGCGGCCGCCTAATGGAGGCCGCCGACCCGGACACCGGCATCACCAAGACGACCGCGTACGACGGCGCCGACCGTCCCCTCGCCACCCTCGACGCCAACGGCAAGTCCCTGCACACGACCTACGACGCCCTCGGGCGAGTGACCGCTGTCCGCGAGGGGTCAGCCACGGCCAACCCGATCAAGTCCTTCACGTTCGACGCCGCCGGCGCCCTCGGCATGCCGGTCGCCTCGACCCGCCACACCGCAGACGGCGACTACGTCGACAAGATCACCGGCTACACCACCGACTACCAACCCACCGGGCGGGACATCACCATCCCCGCCAACCCCAAAACCACCGGACTCTCCGGCACATACAGCTACACCTACGGCTACACACCTACCGGCAAGCCTCTCTCGGTCACCTACCCCTCCAAGGGAGGCATCTCCTCCGAGAAGGTAGTCACCCGCTACAACGAGGACGGCCTGCCCGAGTCCACGGCCGGCTCCAGCTGGTACACCGCTGACGTCACCTACTCCCCATTCGGCGAAGTCCTCCGCACCGTCTCCGGCTCCCAGCCCTACCGCGTGTGGACCACCAACTTCATCGACCCGCACACCGGACGCCTCCAGCGCACCGTCGCCGACCGCGAAACCGCTGCACCTCACCGCATCACCGACAGCTACTACTCGTACGACGCCACCGGCACCATCACATCGAATGCCCGCAAGCTGAGCGAAGCCTCCGGCTCCACGTGGGACACGCAGTGCTACACCTACGACGCCCTCGGTGAACTCGTCCACGCCTGGACCTCCAACATCACCCCCACCGGCACAGGCAACGGCTGCAAGACCGCAGGCGGTGCCACCTTCGGCTACCGCACCGACTACGCCGACTCGTCCGGCCCAGTCGCGGACGCCCCGAACGCGGCCACCGACACCTCCAGCCCGGACGCCTCACTGACCAGCACGCTCGCCGCAGCCGCCCCGGCCCCCGGCACGGTGGCAACTTCCGCCACCGCCTACCGCCAGGCATTCAGCTACGACTGGCTCGGAAACCGCTCCACTCTCACCGAGCACAACATCACCGACTCCACCAAAAACATCACCTACCGCTCCGGCTACGGCACCATCGGCGGAAACGGTGCAACCGGAGCGGTCATCACCCAGCCCCACACCCTGGGCTGGGTCTCCACCACCCCCATCGGCACCGGCAGCGCCTACACCTACGACCTGGCCGGCAACACCACCAAACGCGACCTCGCCAACGACACCCAGAGCCTCACCTGGACCGCCGAGAACAAGCCGGCCACTGTGACCACCGGCGCCACCACCGTCGCTTACACCTACGACACCGGCGGCCAACGCCTCCTGGAGAGCTCCAGCGAAGGCTCCACCCTCTACCTCCCTGGCGGGGAACTCACTACCGACACCACCGGAAAGATCACCAAGGCAACCCGCAACTACGCTCACCCCGGCGCCCCGACAGTCGTCCGCACCTCAAACGGCACTACCACTGGCCACACCCGCAACATCCAGCTCACCGACCATCTCGGTACCGCCAACACCACCATCCAGATGGCAGCCAACCAGCCGGTGACCAGGCGAGCCTTCAAACCATTCGGTGAGGCCCGCGGTCCCAAACCGACCTCATGGCCAGACAGGCGTAGCTACCTCGGTACCGGCATCGACGACACCGCCACCGGACTGACGCACATCGGCGCGCGCGAGTACGACCAGACCAACGGCCGCTTCATCAGCGCAGATCCGCTGCTGGACATCACGGACCCGTTGCAGATGAACGGCTACTCCTACGCCAAAAACAGCCCCATCAGCACCAGCGACCCCGACGGCCTGAGGCCGGTCACCGACTGCGACAGAGGCTGCCAGGACGGAAATAGCACCTACCGGGACTGGATGAGGCCGAACGGTGACGGAACCTGGTCCTACGCTCACGAAACCTCCGTTTATACCTATGACGTCGAGGGCGACCTCCACAGCGTCAACCGATTCGGCACCTTCCACCCGAAGATGGGCAAAAGAACCGAGGTCAAGCCGTACAACCTAAAGGCCCAGAACAACGCACTCAAGTTCATGGCCTCCCTCGTCTTCCCCGACGTCGAATCGTGGAAGAATACGCTCACCGGAGAGGCAAGCGGCTCGGACTACGCTGGCGTCGCCACGGATCTCCCCTTCTTGAAAATCTTGAAGCTGGTACCCGATTCGATTGCGAAAAGGGGTAAAGAGGCTGTCGAGAAATGGCTCAAGAAGAAGTCAAAGGAAGAGCCGTCGGGGTGTAAATGCTTCCTTCCCGGCACCCAAGTCCTCATGGCCGACGGCGAGACCGAGAACATCGAGAAGGTTGAGGTCGGCGACCAGGTCGTTGCCACAGACCCGGAAACAGGGGAGACCCGCCTCCGCAAGGTCACCCGCCTGATCGTCACCGAAGACGACAAGCACTTCAACGAACTGACCATCGAAACACCCGATGGGCCCAAGAAGCTCACCGCTACACACGAACACCCCTTCTGGGTCCCTGAGATCGGCGCCTGGGTCGAGGCCCGCAACCTGTCCGCAGGCACGACCCTCAGAACCCCTGACGGCACCACCGTCCGCGTCATCAGCAACCGTGCGTACACCAAGCACGCTCGGACGTACAACCTCACAGTCGAAGACCTGCACACGTACTATGTACTGGCGGGCGCCACACCGGTACTCGTTCACAATTCGAATGGCCTGTGCGGAACCGCAGCGCTGGAAAATGGGGACTGGCAGCACATCGTGGATCGGCACCGGCCTGGCGGTGCGAAGGTCGACGATAAGGCCGGAATCCTCACGGGCAAGGCCAAGCATGTTCGCGGTCGAATAGCGGAGACCATAAATCGAGGGACGCCGAGAGCGAACACGCCGGACCCTGAGACCGGTAGGCCCCGCGCCGGGCAGATATATGAATGGGACTTCGGTGTTCCTGTGGGCAGGGCTGGTCCGGCGAATGGCGGTGGAGAGTTGACAAGCATCCGCGTCATCGTCAACGACGGTAAAGTCGTGACGGCGTTCCCGTTCTAGACGAGCAGCGAAAAGCTGAGGGATCCGTGATTTACTTCTCTTTTGAGCCCCCGGGGTCTGGGTCGTCTTGGCGCGACACCTGGGACAAGGCGTGCAAGGTCAGCCCGGCAGCCATCAGCGAGATCGACCTTTGCTACAAGTACTTCGGGGTGCACGTAGAGCTAGTGGTCGATGGAGTTGAGGTCATATCTGGGCAGGGTTACCTGACCCTTGTGGACTTGGCCTTGTCTCTTCGTCATGCGTTGAATCGCCTTTCTTCGGGAGAAGATTCAGCGATCGGCTTCACAGAGAACGATGAAGTCATTCGACTTCGGCGTGAGGAGAATCGCGTCGTGATTACGTCATCGAAGCATGACTGGCGAGTCTCTGCCGATCACGAAGAGCTCGTAGGTGTATTCGCTGAATTTCTGCGAGAGGCGCACTCGTGTCTGATCGAGTTCATTCCTGGGCTGGCGGTTAATCCAGTGATTCGGGGATTCTCTCCGGAATAATAGATCTCACCCCCTGGAGAATTGGGGGGGGAAGTACGAAGACCCCGCCGGAGATCTCCGACGGCGTCTTCGCGCTGCTTGACGGCAACGTCAGCGGACGACGGCTGCAACAGGTGGGGCGTCAGGGTTTCCGTCCTGGCCGCCGAGAGCATGGCCCAGGGCGTCGATAGCGTGACGCTAGAGTCGGTGTTGTACGTGAGCGTAGCCGCTGGCGGTGATGCCGATGTGGGCGTGACCCAGCAGCTCCTTGATCACGACGAGATCGCCACCCTGTTCCAGGAGCAGGGCGGCGGTCAAATATCGGAGGTCGTGGAAGCGAATGCGGCAGAGCCCGGCTTGGTCGAGGAGGCTGCGGAAGCGGCGTGTGAGGTTGGCCGGGTCGAGAGGCTGTCCGGTCGGCGTGGCGAAGACGAGCCGCTGTCGCTCCAGGCCGATCCGGCCTGTTCTCGCCCCCTGTCCTGCCGCTCCTTGTGCTCCTTCGCTCGCGTTGCTGCTGCTCGTGGTGGAGCTTCGGCGACTGGACGCAGCGGGTGGGGAGGGCGATGCGGCGTTCGGAGGCCCCGGTCTTGGTGGGCAGTGTGGTGAGCCCGCCTTGCCTGGTGCGCCCATTCGCGCTCAGCAGCGGCACTCCGCGTGTCGTCCCTGCCGTTGCGACAGGAATACTGCCGGCACCCCCCACTTCGCGCGTCGCAGCACTCTTCCTGGAGGGATTCGCCCAACCATGACACTCCTTGTCCTTCCCTGTCTGCTGTTGCTCTGGTGCTGGCTCAAGTACGGCCTGCTGCCGCTGCGGTGGCAGAACTCCTACCTCGCTGGCCCCGATGCCCGTTGCAACGCGCGTGCAGGGCTGCCGCCCGGGGCCGCTGGGAGCCCGCGGCCCAGCTCTTCGAGGACGCCGGCCAGGACTGGGAGCGCCGCTCCCTGTACGCACAGCGGTTGGGGGACGTCGCTGCCAGAGGGAGCGACCGTTGGCTGAAGGCATGGGAGGAGGCCCGGCCCGAAGACCCGGACGCCGCGCTCGTGGTGGCTCGCGCCAGAATCTCGTATGCGTGGGAGCTGCGAGGCGGTGCGTACACGGACAGGACGTCGCAAAGCCAGTTCGAGTCATTCCACCGGGAGTTGCTTGCCTCGCAGACGACATCGGGCGGGTTGTGGCCCTATGCCCCGGCGACCCCACACCGCTCGTCGCTGAGCTCTGGAGGGCGCGCGGACTGGGCTACTCCCACGCGGAGACGGACGCGCTGTGGTCGCAGATCACGGGCCTGGCGCCGCATCACTTCGAAGCGCACACCAGTGCCCTCCAGTACTGGACCGCGAAATGGTGAGGCTCGCATCAGCTCGCGCGGGAGTTCGCCGAGAAGTCGGCCGCCGGTGCGCCGCCGGGGAGTCTGCTGGCAGTGCTGCCGGTGATCGCCTGGTATGAGAGCCACGTGGACGAGCTGGGTCGTGTCGGATCTTTCACCCTGATGTACGTGTACTGGTCGACGCAGCGCTCGCCGACGCAGCACTCGCTGAGCCAGATCACCCGAGGCTTGCGGAAGTACGACACCTGTTGGGGTACTTCCTGTACCTGCAGGGCCGGTACAGAGCAGCCAGGGAACAGTTCCGCCATGTCGACGGCTTCACGGAGGCACTCCCGTGGCGGTACTCACGCCTGACGCCGCTGCACTACCGCGCAGTCCGTACGAAGACGGGCCGCATGGCACTCACAGAACGCCGGCGGCGCTGACCGCCAAGCCGCACTGGACGCAGCGTGGCCCGCCCGACCGGGACGTATCGGTCGACTGAAGCCCCGTGCAGGCACACACCAGCACGTCGACGGTCCACCCCTGTGGTGATGCTGGACCGCTGGTGGGTCGAACGGGCCGTTCCCAGCGTTGTGTTCATGATGGATGACACGAGCGAAGGCAGGTCCACGACCTGCTACGCGACAGGACCCGCCGGTTCCATGGCCGCCGAGCGGAGCCAACCGCGGCCGTGGTCGACGCGCAGAGCGTCAAGACCTCGGCAAACGTCGCCGAGACCAGCCAGGGCATCGACGCCGGCAAGAAGATCAAAGGACGCAAGCGACACGTGATCACCGACACGCTCGGTCTCGTCCTGGCCGTCCTGGTCACCGCCGCGAATGTGCACGACACCACCGGCGGCAAGCTCCTGCTCGACGACCTGGCCGCGGCACATCCCAGCGTGACCAAGGTCTGGGCCGACGGCGGTACCAGAACAGCATCTTCAACCACGGAGCCCGGCTGGGCATCGATGTCGAGGTGGTACAGCGGCCACGGGCGAAGAGGTTCGAACCGTTGTCGAAACGGTGGGTGATTGAGCGGACCTTCGGCTGGCTGATGCAGCACCGCCGTCTCGCGCGGGACTACGAAGCCCTCCCCGAAAGAGCGAGGGCGATGATCCACTGGGCGATGGCTAAGGGCTGTCCCGTAAGTGATCTTGCTCTGTGATGATCTTGACTGTGTCAGGTGCGATCACGGCGTCCGAGCCGTCCCTGATAGCCCCGCTTACCGGGCTGAGCCCGCGCGCCTTCGGCAAGTTGGTGACCGCGCTGCGCCGTGAGGGCGCTGGCTCCCCGGTCCAGGGCCGGCCATGGGGACTGCCGCTGGGGGACCGGGTGCTGTTGGTCGTCGCTTACTGGCGCACGAACCTGACGATGCGCCAACTCGCCCCGTTATTTGGCATCTCGAAGTCGGCGGCCGACCGCATCATCGACCAGCTCGGCCCGCTCATCGCATTTCAGTCGCGGCGCCGGTTCGCCAAGGACGCCGTGCTGATCGTCGACGGCACCCTGGTGCCCACCCGGGACCACAGCATCGCTGAACAGTCGAAGAACTATCGCTACTCCACCAACCACCAGGTCGTCATTGACGCGGATACCCGCCTGGTCGTTGTGGTCGGTGAGCCTTTGCCAGGCAATCGCAACGACTGCAGGGCATGGGAGGAATCTGGCGCGAAGGCCGCCGTGGGCAAGACCCTCACGATGGCCGACGGCGGCTATCCGGGCACCGGTCTCCTGATGCCCCACCGCCGCACCCCGGGCGAGGCGTTGCCAGGCTGGAAGCAGGAGCACAATCGCTCGCACAAACAGGTCCGCGCCCGCGTCGAGCACGTCTTCGCCCGCATGAAGACCTGGAAGTTCCTCCGCGACTGCCGCCTCAAGGGCGACGGCGTCCACCACGCCATGCTCGGCATCGCCCGGCTGCACAACCTCGCTCTCACGGGATAACTCCCGCCGCATACGAGACCAGCGAGGTCCAAGAGAGACGGCTCCCTACCTCGCCTGCTCGGAGGTCCTCAGTCGAGACAGAATTCACATGCAGGCCGTGGGAACGGCCAGCCGCTGCGCGCCGTCGGCCGACACCAGCGCGGTCATCATGCGCGCTGCCGCCAAGGCCCGTGGTGGCTCGGTCACTTGCGGGAGCCGTCGGGAGGGAGGCGTGTTCTGCCCGGCCCGGTGCAGCAGGACGCCCTCGTCGCCGCTCACCGCAAGCTTCCGGAGCGAGCACCAGCCACTTCTGCTGCGCCCGGGTAGAGCCCTGCGGCGAGCCGGGGCGGTGATCACCGGACAGGCCCGGCGCCCTGGGGCGGAGGTGCCCTGCGTGTCCACCTGGGCAGAACATGATCAGGTTTGATCTGCTCAGGATTCGCACCAGCGTGGACTCGTCGATCGCATCGCTTCCAGTCCTGCCGTACTCGCCTTTCCCTCCCGCCCGGATCACTCGTTCAGCTCAACGAGAAGACTGGCGAGGGGAAAGGAGGGTCGAACCGTCGCTCAGCGCCGCGTCACCTGGTTGTCGGTGCAGACCGAGCGCAGGGAACGGGCCAGAGCCTTGGTGTGCAGGCCGTCCAGGTGACTGTCGTAGTGGACCTGGGTGGCGGCGAGAGCGAGTTCCGGGCGGCAGAAGAACCCGGCGCGGTCAGAGGCGGTGTCGGCCAGGGCCTGCACGAGCTCCTTGTTGATTCGGTTGATCTCTTGCCGGACGACGCCCAGGTCCGGCCGGGTGGTTGGCGCCTGGTCCGGGTGGGCAGTCCAGCGCTGGTACAGGCCGCGCTGGACGATCTTGTTGGCCTCAATCTGGTCTCGGAAGACTTGACGGACCTCGTCTGGGTCGGCGCCCAGTTGCTGGGCCTGGGCGGCCACGGCGTCGAGGACTTGTTGTTCGCGGGTGGGGTCGTCGATGGGGCTGCCGGTGCCCCACTTGGCGGCCGCGACAAGGTCGGCGGTGGTTATGCGCTCGGCGGACAGAGCGGCGATCGAGTGGAGGGGGAGAGTCGTCTGCTCGGTGGCGGTGGAGGCGGGCGCGCCATCGGCAGCCGAGGAAGGTGGGGCGGCGAACACGACGGCCGCGGTCGCGGCGGCAACGGCGAAGGTGTGCCGCAGGGGGGTGGTGATGCGCATGGTGTACATGAAAGCGCATTCTGGTAAAGGAGCGGTATGAGCGCCCCCAGGCCTGCGGCGACACGAACGGGGGTCTCTACTGCCAGAGTTGGGGGGCGTCACACGGATGTTTCATGACGCAGATCTCGAAGAAGATGGTCTAGCTGTGCTTCTTCGTGGACGGCGAGACCGCGTTGAGCCATCGTGGCCTTGAGTGACGGATCCCAGGGGGTAGGCGCGGGGGCCCCTGCCAGTGGGATAAGGCGGTCGGCGGGCAGCTCTGCAAGCGCGTTGAGGTAGTCGGTGGCATGCATGCGCCAGGGATGAGCTCCCAGCCGGATTACCCGTGCGGCGATGGCGACGCCGGGCCAATCGAAGTCGCCGTGGTAGATGACGTCTGCTCCATCGGCGATGAGTCGTCGCAGTAGTTCCCATCCTGCTGCGGACGGGTTGCCGCTGCCGCACACCAGGATGCCAGGCAGGCCGTAGCGTGCGGCGGCCTGAAGTATCTGAGGGTTCTCGCAGAAGTGCACCGTCGTCCCGGGCACCGTCAGGGCTGCATCCGGGACGGTGCGCAGTTCTTGCAGGGTCAGATGGGTTACCAGCGCAAGGTCACGTCGGGTGCGCATCATCTGGGCCCAGGGGTGCGGTCCGGGCGGGGCGAGCCGCCAGACCATGATGGTGCCCGACAGGGAGTCTGTGCTGACGCCGACCCGTTCCCACAGCAGCCGGCGGCTTGCGGCCGAGTCGGGTGACGGCAGTGAGCAGGCTGCGGCAATGGCCTTGAGGACCAGAATGCCCGTGAGACGGCCCTCGTCGAGTCCGTGGGCGTCGCCGGTCGTGTGCGCGGCGAGCTCGCTCAGCTCCCACTGCTTCACGGCCTCCGCTCCGGTGCCGACCGGGGCGTGAAGAGGGGTGTTTGTGAGGGTGGCGATGGTGCGTACGGCGCCGCTGAGGGCGGTAGAGGCCGCTTCGATGCCGGCGCGGGTGAGGATGCCGGTGCTTCTCAACTCCCCGAGCCAGTCGGCGATCCAGCCCGCCTGGGCCAGGCCTGCACCGGTGAGGTCGCCGTCCAATTGCTGCCAGAGCGCTGTCCACGCTGTCTGCTGTGCCTCTTTGGCCGACGTCCGGTCCTGCAGGGGCCGGCCGGTCAGCTCCGCGACGACGCTGACGAGGCCGCATTGAGCGGCCGATGCCCTCAAGGCCGCGTCCAGTGCTCCCAGTTGGATGCGGCGCAGGCCGGGCTCGAGCCGGGTGCCGAGCAGTCCTCCGAGCCGCTTGACGCCTTCGGCGTCGAGCTGGGCCTGCACAGTGCCGGTGGGGGACAGACGGTTGCGCTCCAGCCGTTTGCGGGCCTCCGCCCACAGCGCGGTGAGGCTGGGGTCGTTGAGGTAGCTGCGGACGGGGGCGGGCAGCTGGGGGAGGGAATGGGTGGTCATGATGCGGCGCGCAGGTGGCGGGTGCGGCCGTCCCAATGGACGTGGGTGGTCACGGCCGCGGTGCCTTCGGCGCGGCGCACTTCGTAGGTGTCCAGAGCGGGAACCTCGGGGAAGAATCCCCACAGGGCGTGGCCGGTCATGACGAAGTCGAGGTCCAGGCGGACCAGAAGCGCCATCAGTTCTCCGATGGTGCGGTGGTCGACTTTGGCGAAGGCGTCGTCCAGGAGGATCAGCCGCAGGGCCCGGCCGGTGTCGGGCAGGCTGCTGAGGTAGGCGTCGGCGGCGGCGAACAGGGTCACGTAGGACACGAAGCGGGTCTCGCCCTGCGAGAGCTTGGCCCGACGGCTGATCTTGCGTTCCTGGCCCGGCTGGGGACCGGTGATGAAGGCGTCCACGACATGCCAGGCCCGGTAGTCGAGAGCCGTGTGCAGGTGGGTGGCGTATCCGGCCTGGGGGTCAGCGCTGTAGGCGGTGTCCACGAGTGCCTTGAGCCGACTGATGAGTTCTTCGGATTCCGCTTCCCGCAGGACATGCACGTCGCGTTTCATCAGTTCCTTGATCCGCGTGATGTGTTCATTGGCCGAATCGGCCAGGCGCCAGCGGATCTTGACGCCGATGCCGTGGCTGGTGGTGATGGGCTGAAGCGAGGTGTTCATCGCCTTGATCAGATCCTCGGCCTCGAGGATGCGGTTGCGGAGTTCTTCGGCCATCCCGCCCAGCACGAAGTTGTGAAAGGCCGTGCGCTCACGCTGGGTCAGCGCGCTGCGTCCGCGGTCGCGTCGATCACGCAATTCGGCTGCGGCATCGGCGATGTGGCGCCGCCCGCCGGCATCCGTCAGTTCCACGACATGGAGTTCGTCCTCGATCGTGACGGTCACGTCGTAGGCGCCCGCGGTGTTGCGTTCCAGTACCGACTGGGCGCGTACCAGCGCTGTGGCATCGGCGGTGCTGTCCGGCCGCTGCACCGCTGCCCGGACCTCGCGCACCGCCGTCAGGACATCGTCCGCACTGACGCTCGCCGACAGCAGCACCGCAGGAGCAACCGTGCCCGGCACCAGGGCCACGGCCAGAGCCGGATGGCTCAGGCGCCGGTGCAACGCCTGGGCTTGCCGGACGAGAGCCGCCCGGGCCTCGTGTGCCTTCTCCCGGGCGCCCTGCGCTTTCTCCTTGGCCGCGGCCACCTGGCCGGTCAGGTCGAGTACCTGGCTATTGGTGCGCTGCAGGACCTCCTTGGTCTGCTTCAGCTCCCGCTCGGCTGCGTCGAGACGGTCGTGCACCTCCTGAGGACTGGATCCGAGGCTCTCCCGCAACGCGGCCAGCGCGGAGGCCTCCCGCGACCAGTCCAGGGCGGCCGACTCGGCGTGCCCCTCTGCCTCACTGCGCCGGTCGCGGACGGTGCGCAGGCGTGCCAGCAGAAGCTGTCGGCGGGCGAGATGCTTCTTGACCGCTTCGCCGGCGCGATCCACATCCCGGCACATGGTCTGCGACTGCTCCGCACAGGCCTGCATGGCCCGCAGACCGTCTACGTCGTCGGGCATTCCCAGGGCCGCACAGACCTCGCGGTGGCTGCGCTGGCGGGCCGTCCAGGCCCGCTGCATCCGCTCTGCCTCCTCCGCGAGCGCTCCTGCCTGCCTGCGTCCGGCGACGGCGTCTGCGCGGGCTGAGGTGGCCTGCAGGCGCAGCGTCGCGAGCTGCACGGAACGTGGAGCCTCCACCAGATGGGCCTCCAGGTCCCGCAGCCTGGTCTCCAGGGCTTCTTGCTGCTCACTGCGTGCCTGGGCCGCCTGCTGCAACTGTTTGAGTAGGACATCGATCTCGGCGAGACGGGCCGCGCGGGCGGCCGCCCGCGCCGTGGCGCCGATGTAGCGGGCGGTTGCGGGCCGGTGACATCCGGTCAGAGGACCGTTGCCCCACGAGCCGCCGGACGACACCCAGGTGGGGTGCCCCGGGCTCAGGGCGATCTGATCCAGGACGGCGTTGACGCGCGCCACTTCTTTGCTGTCGCTCCCGGCCGGGACCAGCAGTGTGCGCAGTGAGCGCAGTGCCGGGGGACCGCCGGTCCCCAGCAGTAGCTGGCCGCTTTCGGCGACCACGTCGCCGTCCTGCGTGAGTACGCCGTACAGCAGCCCCGAGGCCAGCAGAGCGCCCTCCACGCCGGCCCGTACGGGTGCGTCGACCTCGGGACGGAACTCCAGCAGCTGCCACAGTGCCGGTGCACCGGCAGGCGGGCTGTCCAGCCAGTCGGGCACCGCCGGCGGTACATCCCGCTCCCGGCGCAGTTCCCCGGCTTCGGCCAGCAGATGCTCGCGTTGGGCCTGTTCCTGCTGCGCCTGTGCGGCCAGGGCGGCCGTCTGCTGTGCGTGCAGGGCCCGGGCAGGCGCGGCCACCTGGTGGGCGAGGGCGTCCAGGCGGGCCAGTTCACGGTCGGCTTCCGGGCCTGCTGGCACGTCACCGGCCAGGGCTTCGACGTCGTCCAGGAGGGCGGCGACGGCCGTGCTGTGCCAGTCGACGTCGCCCAGCAGGCGCTGCGAGCGCGAGGATGCGGTCCAGGCCCGCCAGTCCACGGCCAGCTTCGCTGCCGCTTCATCGCGGCTGGTTTCCGCCTGCTCGGCTTTGTCTTCGGCCGCGGTGGCGTCTTCGGCGGCGTCTTCGGCCCGGTCCTGTGCGCGCCGTACTTTCTCGAGGGAGGACGCCAGCTCATTGGCCTCACCGGCGCGCGCGGCTGCCTGCTGGGCCCGGGTGGCCGCAGCTGAGCGCAGGGCTGGGATCGCCGCGAGCAGTTCGTCGACACTCGCGGTGATGCGGTCCGGGGCGGGGACGAGGTGCAGTGCCGCCGGGCGGCTGACGGGCTCCGGGTCGGCATCCGCTGTGGTGCGCACCGGTTCCACCACGGGATCCGGCGGCCGCACCTCGATGCCTGCAGCAGCGGGCAGCGGGGTATTGAGGCCTGCGCGGACCAGCAGTTCACCGGCCTGCTGGGCGATCTCGGCCGCCTCGTCCGCCGCGCTCTTGGTGTCCTGGGCCGCTTCGTTGCACGCGTCGACGCCGCGCTGCTCTTCTTCGCGGGCCCCTTCGGCGGTGGCCATGGCGTTGCGGGCGGCCGCTTCCAGAGCCTGCAGGGTGCTGAGGCGTTCGCTGAGCTCCCGGGCAGCCTTGTAGGCGCTCGACTGCCGGATTCCGTCAACGGTTGCTTCCAACTCCTCTCGGTAGCCGTCCAGTTCTCTGCTTTCGGCTACCGCGTCGGCATGGTCGCGGACGAGCTGAACATGTGTCTTCTCCCGTCCGCTGGCCGTCGCGTCGGTGTCCCGGGCGAGAACGGCCGCGGCTTGGGCGCGGTCACTGGCGGCGATACAGACGCCCGTGGCGTAGCGGGTGTAGACCCTGAGGAAGTCGGCGACGTGTCCGTAGGCGGTTTCGAGCCGGGCCAGCGCGGCCCGGGTCTCTTCCAGCCCGTCGAGTTCCTCACCCGCTGTAGCGATGGCCTTGTCGGACAGCGGGGGCAGGGCGTCGGAAAGGATCTGGGGCAGGCGGCCTTCGTCGATGCGATTGCCCACGTCGGGCGAGCGCAGCGTGTGCAGCAGTTGCAGCAGTCCCGTATACCGCTCGCGTCCCTGGTCGCCGTGGAGCCCGAAGACGGCCGTGCGTACCCGGTCCCGGTGGACGTCGGGAGATGAGGTCAGACGGTCCGCTCCGATGACGGCGGCCAGACCTTCCTTCGACAGAGGGACCCGGCTGGTGTCGAGAAGGACCAGGTCCTCATCGACCCGCAGGGGGGTGAGGAAGTACCAGGCCTTTGCTTCCGCGGTGCTGTGTGAGAAGCGGATCAGGGCTCCTGTGGTCACAAACTCTGTGCGCTGTTCACCGTCGGCGTCCTCCACGTCACGCGTGAGCTCCAGCCACACATATCCGAGCCGGTTGGCCTGGCCGTCGCCGCCCGCCCGCATCAGGTCCTCCAGCCGGACCTTGCCGGACCCGGTGGCATCCATGCGACGCCGGTCGGCGTCCAGCACGAACGGCAACAGCATCTCCAGGGCCCTCGACTTGCCCGACCCGTTCGATCCCCGCAGCACCAGGCGGCCGCCGGAGAGATCGAAGCGCTGGTCGAAGTAGAACCAGACGTTGACGATTCCCGCCCGGTTCAGCCGCCACCGGTACGGATGGGCCGTACTGGTGTGCGCTCGGCCGCCCGCGGGGCTGTCGGGTTTGCGCGGGCCGGGAAAGGCGAGGGCACTCACAATGCCTCCCTGAGGAAGGACTCGGTGAACAGCGCGTCGGAAGGCGGGGCGCCGGCGCTGTCGGGCGGTGTATCGGCCAGCCGTCGTGCGGCACGCGTCGGCTGGGCGTGCGGTTCGGGCCGGTAGCGGGACGCTGCCGGGTGCAGCACCAGACCTTCGGGCAGACTGCGGGCCAGCGACATGGATTCCAGCAGGGCCACAACCTCCTTCTGCAGACGCGCCGGATCGGCGATGTACGCACCGGCCCAGGCCCTGGCGTAGCGCGAAGCCAGGCCGTCCAGTTCGCTGCGGACCGTGTCCCACGGCGTCAGGAGGCCTGGGACATCTGCTGCCGCCCCGGGGACGTGGTGACCCGCCGTCGGCCGGGCCAGATCGGTCAGTGCATCGGTCAGCAGCAGCGCTGCCTGGCGCACGGTGCCCGGACCCGGATAGGCCACATCACTGAGGGCCCCTTCGGTGTCGTAGGCCAAAGCTCCCTCCGCCCTGACCTCCAGCGTCAGCCCGAAGTGCTCCTCCAGAAGGCGTGTCAGCTCCGACCGTTCCCGGGAGAGGACATCACGCTCGTCCTCCGGGAGCTCTTCCCGCTTCACCAGCGGGTTCTCCACCAGCCGGCGCCGCAGACTGCGCCGGGGCTCGGACGCCCCGCTCGGCAGCTGAGCCGCCAGGTCGGCCAGGGAGACCACATTGCGCAACGGGCGGGGCAGCACATGCGGCAACAGGGGACGGTGGATCTGCAGCACACCCTCCTCGCGCCGTTCACTCCACGCGGACAGCGATCCGTCGGTCTCGGTCAGCACCCCCCAGTCGATGAGAAGTCCGACGGCCTGGACCAGGCGGCGGTTTTCCGAGGGAGTGTCGCGCAGTTCGACACCGGCCGAGGCGGCATCGGCCCGTACCTGTTCGACCAGCGAGGAGATCAGCAGCCACTCCCCGGTACCGGGCGTGAGCAACGCGGCACAGGCAAGCGAGAACAGCGCATAGGTCTGCGGGGTGAAGGGCGGGCTGTCTCCCCGCTGGACGGGCCGCATTGGACTGTCCGGGCTCGGGGGCGTCTTCACCAGCCGGGCAAAGGAGGTCTCCACGATGAGGTGATAGCTCAGAAGCTTGGCGAAGGTGGACCGCAGCGCGGCGGAATGCCTGCGAACCAAGGCCAGCTGGTCCGGCTGCTGGTGCGACGTCAGCACAGGGCAGGCCAGCAGGGTACGGGCTGCCAGGCGCCGCTCCGCCGCCTCGTGCTGCGCGGTGGAGCCGGGGGGCCTGTTGTCCACGCTCACTGGACGCCTCCTGCGGCCGAGGGCGGCTGCTGGTCCTCTCCCGCGTCGGCAGCGTCGTCTGCCATGCTCTCACCCGCGTCGGCAGCGATTTCGTCCGGCGTGCTCTCGCCCCCTGCATCACCGGGGCTGGCCTCGTCGGCGGCCGAGGCTTTGAGAGCCAGACACACGAAGGTCGTGCCTCCGTCGTCCGATCTGATCACGGTGTCGGTGTCCGACTCCGCGACGTCCACGGCGACGTTGAGATCCACGTCGTCCACGCGCACCGCTTCTGACAGGCTGAGTTCCTTGGCCAGAGCCATGGACACCAGCTCCAGCAGCAGGTCACGGGCCGCAGGAGTGAGATGCGCTCCGTCCAGCACACCGGCAGCGGCGAGTTCGGCTCCGGCTGTCCGCCGGGCCGCGAGTTCCTGGGAGGCCTCTTCCTGCAGACGGGTGATGTCCATGCCCGGGTCGGGCACCCGCGCGGTGCGTCCGCGCGCAGTGCGGTCGCCGCGCTCCCGCAAGGAGACCGGGACATCCACCGGGCCCGCGTCCCACCACGAGGTCGAAGCGGTGTCGCGGGGGTCGGCCTCCTCGGGCCCGAAACTCACATGACGCGCCGGGTAGGCACCGAAGGCGGCCGAGAAGCCGCGGTGCGCCTCTTCGACACTGGCCTGCGCGAACAGGCCGGCCAGGTGCATCAAGTCGCTGCGCCTGGCTCCTCCGGTGCCGCCGGGGGTGAGCATGCGCCGCGCGTTGGTGAGCAGCTGTCCCAGAGCGGACTCGGCCGCGGCCCGCAGCTGCGCCGGGCCCGACAAGCCTCCCTCGCCGCCGCTGTACCAGGCCTGCAGCTCCGCCCAGTCGTTGTACTGCCGTCCGGGCAGACGCTCGACGGGGGCGCCGTCCGCGGAGGCAAGGCCCGGCAGACTGTCGAGGGCGCTGAGAACATGGTCCAGGACCGGCTGGAGGTCTTCCAGGCATTTCAGGACCGCGGGTGAGTGCCGGGAGACGTCAGTGTCGATGAGGTGGACGTATTCCAGCAACAGGCCCTTGAACGACGCGTACTCCTCACCGGCCAGGTCGTAGCGGACCAGCACGGACGACAGATAGGCGTAGAAGTCGCGGATGCTGTCAGCGAAGTACGCCTGGTTGGTGAAGACGGTGGTGACATCGGCCGCCAGGGCCTCGGCGTCGATAGTGCGGGGATGGTGTGCCTGGCGGAGGATCTTCGACAGTAACGCGGCCATGCTGCCGAGCAGTTCGCGGGCCACCTCCCGCGCGCCGTCGCGCATCTGCAGAACCTTGGTGACTTGCCGGTGGACCGTGCCGCCGAGCCGGGTGACTTGGAAACGGGCCCGGGTATAGCGCAGCGCGGCAACCGTGGGGACACGGGGGTCGCGCGCGGACGGCATGAGGTTCTTCCAGCGGACCAGGCTGGCGCAGCGGGCCTCCGCATCCTCCGGGGACAGCGTGATGCCGCGTTTCGCCAGGGCCTCGCTGACCTCCGCGGCGGACAGGTCGGTCAGCAGTGTCTGCGTGAACTGGTCCATGATGGCGAGGTATTCGGCCGCATTATCGACATTGTCGACCGTCACATACCTGAAGAGATCGCGCCGCTCGTCTGACTCGTCTTCGGGGCTGTCTTCGCCCCCGAAGTAGCCTTCCTCCACTCCCGTCCCCTCAGGCTGTTTCTGGGCCGCAGGGGGCCAGGAAGGTACCGATAGTCAGATTAGGGCGGGAAGCCCCTGCTTCCCGGCGATCGATCGACAAAGACCGAAAATGATCGAATTTTGACAGGGGGTCAGTCGGGATGCGGACTAGCGGAGCAAGCTGGAGGGACCGTCCGGTACGGAGAGGCACCGGCCCGCATCCCGCATCTGCCTCAGGAGCTTGTAGGCATCGGTGTGAGTGATGTCGCCCGCGCTGCACCCATGGGCCATCACGTCCTGCGTCTCCAGCGTCGTGATGCCCTGACGCCGGGCGTGATCGCACGCTGCGCGGTCGTCGCTGAGCCAGAAGGAGCTCCTGAAGTTCGGCCAGCGCTGGATGATGTGCAGTGTCTGGGCCTCTCCCAGATGCTGCAAGGGTGCACTGGCGGAGCCGCCGAACGCGGCCCGGCGCACGCGTTCGACCAGGTCGGCCTCGGAATCCTGGATTTCCAGAGGATCCCCGAGCCATCCCGCCGCAGCCACATCGGCGAGCCGGGCGTAGGCGCTCTGGGCCGACCTGCTTGCTTCGTAGGCGACAGCTTCAGTCCACCGTCCGCGCCCGTTGAGGATGCTCTCGAGCAGTCCGAGGGCGTCGGCGGAAGCGAAGTTGCACAGTACGGTGTTGTCGGGAAACCACCATGAGGTCACGGGAAGAAGGCCAGTTCTGCAGGGCTGGCCGCCGGGGCGTCGGGCGGCGGGGGCCCTTCCTGCGCACCGGGGCCCGGATGGAAGAGATCCAGCAGCCGGTCGGAGTCCAGTCCGGTCACGGTGGCGACGAGCCGGATGCTGATGTCACCTTTCACGTAGGCGGAGATGGCCAGTTTGGCCAGGCTGGCGGAGTACCAGCCGTCACCGGCCTGCTGGGCGTACCGCAGGTGCCGGCCGGGGTCTCCCGCGTGCAGTGCCGCCATCCGGGTGGTGGCAGCCGACCACGCGCGGCGCTGTTCGTCGGTGATGATGCCGAGCGCGCGCAGTCGTGTTGCCATCGCGCTCGGGGAGACCTGGTACTCCCAGGACAGGGAGAGCAGTCCCTCTTTGTCCAGGCTCCCTGTGTCGGCGGCGCTCTGCACCAGTTCCTTGTGCGGCATGAGCAGTTCGGCGGCGAACGCGTTGGCCCTGATTTCGGCCTGGCCCTGGTCGATGCTGGGGGCGATGTGTTCGGTCAGGGGGCGGTCGGTGGCGTCGCCGGCCAGGATGTGGCCCAACTCGTGGGCGAGGGTGAAGCGCTGGCGGGTCCACACATCCGTGCGGCCGACCAGCACGAGACGGAAGTCGCCGGTGTCCCACGACAGCCCGTCCAGGCCGTCGGGAAGGTCGGTGGCCGCAGCGATGAGGCCGAAGGCCTTCTCCCACTGTTCGGCGAGCCCTCGCACGGTGACGCCACGCGGGCTGAGGCCGATCACGGCGGAGGCGTCTTCAGCCAGCCGGGACCCCTGCGCGAGCAGATCGGGCTCACTGCGCACCGCGGGGAGCTCCGGCAGAGCCAGGTGGTGTCCCACGCCGGCCAGGGCATCGATGATCTCGGCATGGCGGAGCACCGCCGCCTTGCTGTCGTCCGGCGCTGCCCCGCCGCCCGCGCGGGTGCGGGCGGCCAGCGCGGTGGCCCTGCGCGGTTCGGTGCCGTGCAGCAGCCAGTCGACCGTGGTGTGTCCCTCTTCGGCGATGAGCGCCAGTTCCAGGGAGGTGAAACGGCGTGTGCCGTGGAGGGATTTGTTGAGTTTGTCGGCGGACATTCCTATGCGCCGGGCGAACTCCGCCTGGTGGTCGCCGACGCCGTCGAGTACCTGGCGCACTCGCGCGTTCAACGATTCCGTCATTACTCCACCGTAAGCAGGGGTTGCGAAAATCGCAATGATTTGATCATGGCCTGTCCGGCGGGGGGAGTGCGGTCACGGCGGTGCTCCAAGGCATCGGATGGCGAAGTGGTCGCGTGGAGAACGATCCGCGCCGGTTCGCGTGGCGTCGCCGTTGGTCCCCTGAAGCGTCTGCGGCAAGACCCGCGCCAGGGAAGCCCTCGGCGAAGTCCCTCCCTGCCTCGTCCGGGTCTCGCGTGCACCGCCGCTACAGGTGGCCTCCGTGATCCTTCCTCTCCGAACGGCGCCCCACCCGCCACCGCGGCACCGTGATCGCCTGGCTCTGGGACCCGGCGCAGTGCCGGACGCGCTGCCGCCAACGGCCAGGGGATCGGACGCTGCCGCGCTCGCGCACTGTCCTCGGCCTGCTCCGATTTCTCTCCGTTATCGACAAAACCTCACGCAGCAGGCATCCCGTTAGTTACGGTCTGTACTTGTTAGATAGCGCCCGATGTTTCGGTGCCCCGACCGGTGTCCACCGCCAGTCGGCAGTGCCCGGCACCGTAAGACCGATCCAGGGAACGGCCGATGACCGACTCCGACTCCGAGCCCCACGGCGCTGACAGCACCGTATTCGGCCGTGTCTCCGCACCCGCGACCAGATGGCAGTCCTCTGCAGGCCTCCTGGCCAGCGACGACGCCGCAGAGGAGGTAGGGAAGGTAGCCGGCACCGAGGACTCCACTCCTTTGAAGTTCCACGTTGCTCTTTCCTCTGACGCCTATCTGCAGCTCGACGACGTGGTCAGCACCCGCCGGGAGATCCCCGGGCGGGGCACGGTTGTCACGTCGGGCGTGGTGACCGAGGTGGTTGCCCGCCACGAGGGTGCCGCGTTCGGCTCGGACGTGTTCCTCATCGCCGATGGAATCCTGCCGGCGAACGTGCAGGAGATCGCCGAGGTCACCACCACTCGCGTCGACCCCGAGTGCTATGTCCCACCCCGTCCCGGCGAGGTCGCCATCCGGGCCGCGGGCGCGGCCCGGGACGCCGCGCTGTATTTCGACCGGATGGACGCGCGTGTTCCCGCCGGCATCGGCCGTGACGGCGAACCGATCTATCTCAACCTTGAGTTCCTTGACGGCACCCGCGGCGCCCACGTGTCGATCTCGGGTATCTCAGGGGTGGCAACCAAGACCAGCTTCGCGCTGTTCTTGATGCATTCGCTGTTCACCTCGGGTGCCCTGGGTGCCCGCGCGGTCAACGCCAAGGCCCTGATCTTCTCGGTCAAGGGCGAGGACCTGCTGTTCATCGACCAGCCCAACACCCGCCTCGACGGCGAGCTGAGCGCCACGTACGCCCAACTCGGCCTGCCCGCCCGCCCTTTTGCCTCGGCCGGCTTCTACGCTCCGCCGCTGCCAGGTGACACCACCGGCCGCCCCCACGTCACCGGCAGGACCAGCGGCGTCACCGCGTTCTGGTGGACCCTGGCCGAGTTCTGCGAACGCGAACTGCTGCCCTACGTGTTCGCGGACGTCGAGGACGAGAAGAACCAGTACACGGTCGTCGTGCACCAGGTCACCAGCCAGCTGCGCCGCGACGCCCAGCCCGCAGGCAACGACGGCGCGGTCACCATCGAAGGGAACATCCTCCGCACCTGGCCGGACCTGATCGACTTCATCTGCAACAAGGTCACCGACGACGTCACCCGCTCGGACTGGGCGGGCCCGGCCATCGGCCTGGGCACGGTGAACGCGTTCGTGCGGCGTCTGCGGTCGTCCCAGCGGCCGCTCGGGCCCCTGCTGCGCGGCGACCTGAGCACGGTCACCGAACACCCCGTTTCGCACTCCATCGACACCTCGCAGCAGCAGGTCACCGTGGTGGACCTGCACAACCTGCCGGAACGGGCCCAGCGGTTCGTCGTCGGTGTCGTGCTGGCCGCGGAGACCGCCCGCAAGGAGCAAGCCGGCCCGGGCGGGCTGCTGTTCACGATGGTCGACGAACTCAACAAGTACGCCCCTCGCGAGGGATCCTCCCCGATCAAGGACGTACTGCTGGACATCGCCGAACGCGGCCGCTCACTCGGCATCATCCTCATCGGCGCCCAGCAGACTGCCTCCGAGGTGGAACGGCGCATCGTGTCGAACTCCTCGATCAAGATCGTCGGCCGGCTCGACGCTGCCGAGGCCAGCCGCCCCGAGTACGGCTTCCTGCCCACCTCGCAGCGCCAGCGGGCCACGCTCGCCAGGCCCGGCACCATGTTCATCTCCCAACCGGAGATCCCAGTGCCCTTGGCCGTCGAATTTCCCTTCCCCGCCTGGGCCACCCGGCTCTCCGAGGTCGCCGACCCCACCTTCACCACCGGCACCCGCGCAGCCGGCCAGGCCACCGGCAGCGCGACACGACCGAACCCGTTCAGCAGGTTGCCCCAGCCAGAGAGCGATCCGTGGCCCGACGACACCGACGACGGCGCCATCGACGAGCCACCCTACTGACGTCTGCCACCTCCTCGGCGCACCAACGCGCCACGCTGCTCTGCTTCAGCCACCCGAAAAGGACCCCGCCTCGTGAAGTTCCTTCACACCTCCGACTGGCACATCGGCAAAACCCTCAAGGGTCGCAGTCGGCTCGAGGAGCAGTCACGCGTCCTGCGAGAAATCACCAAGATCGCGATCGACAACGACGTCGACGCCGTCCTCATAGCCGGCGACATCTACGAAAACGCCGCACCGACCGCGGACGCCCAGAGGCTGATCGTGTACACCCTGCTGCACCTGGCCAAGCAGGGCATCGAGGTCATCGTCATCGCCGGCAACCACGACCACGGCGCCACCTTCGAGGCCTACAGGCCGCTGATGAACGTCGCCGGCATCCACGTCTACGGACAGGCCAGAGCGGCCTCCAAGGGCGGCGTGCACACCTTCCGCGCCAAGTCCACCAACGAGCCCGTCAATGTCGCCGTCCTGCCGTTCCTCTCCCAGCGCTACGCCGTCCGGGCCGCGGAGATCATCGCCAACACCCCGTCGCAGAACGTCGGCGCCTACGACCAGCTCGTCCGTGACGTCCTGGCCAACCTGACCGGGGCGTTCACCCCGGACGCCGTCAACATCATCATGGCCCACCTGACCTGCACCGGCGGCACCTTCGGCGGGGGCGAGCGATCCGCCCAATCCATCATGGAATACCACGTGCCGGCCGCCATCTTCCCCGTCGACGCCCACTACGTGGCCCTGGGCCACCTGCACCGCCGACAGCAGATCCCCGCAGCCTGCCCGGTGCACTACAGCGGCTCTCCCTACGTCATCGACTTCGGCGAGCAGAACAACACCAACGTCGTCTGCCTCGTCGAGGCCACCCCCGGCACCCCCGCCCAGATCACCGACATCCCCGTCACGGCCGGCCGCGGACTGCGAACCGTCGAGGGAACCGTCGCCCAGCTGACCGCCGATCCCGCCGGCTACGGCGAGGACTACCTGCGGCTCGTGGTCACCCAGCCCGCCTACGCCGGCATGCGGGAGGACCTGTACGAAGCCCTCCCCAACGCCTTGCAGATCCTCATCCACCCCGATCACGCGAGCACCGGCGCCACGGCGGGGATCGGCGTTCACCAGCCGGTCAGGACACCTGCGCAGCTGTTTGCCGACTACTGCCACAGCGTCGGCGTCAGCGACGACCGGGTCACGGATTTGTTCAACCAGCTGCACGATGACCTGACCCGCTCGACCGCCCGTTCCTGACACCACAGGCCTGCCTCCGCCCGCGCAAAGGAGTCCCACAGATGCGTCCCGTTCGCCTGGAGCTCAACGGCTTCGCCGGCTTCCGCGCACCCACCGTGGTCGACTTCACCGACACCGACTACTTCGCCCTCGTGGGCCCCACCGGTTCAGGCAAGTCCACCATCCTCGACGCGCTGACCTTCGCCCTGTACGGCTCGGCGTACCGGTGGGGACGCAGCAACGCCATCGCCTACGCGCTCGCCCCCACGAGCAACCGGTGCACGGTCTCGCTCACCTTCGACGTCGGCTCGCAGCGCTACCGGGTCGCCCGCGAGGTCCGCCGCAGCGGCCAGACCATCCAGCAGAAGTCCGTCAGCCTGGTGCAGTTCACCGACCCCACCGTCACCGCGGTCGAGGCAGACGGGCCGCAGCCCGAAGTACTGGCCGGGGAGATCAAGGAACTCAACCCCGCCATCGAGCAGTTGCTCGGCCTGTCCTTCGACGACTTCTGCCAGTGCGTCGTCCTGCCCCAGGGCGACTTCGCCCGCTTCCTGTCCGCCAATGCCAGCGCACGGCAGCAGATCCTCCTCAAACTCCTCGGCGCCGCCCAGTACGAAGGCATCGGCAAGCGCGCCGGCGCCCAGGCCGACCAAGCAGCCAACGAAGCTGAGGTCCTCAACAACCAGCTGAGCCGGCACGCCGACGCTACCCCCGAAGCCGAGGCCGCCGCACAGGCGCGTGTCGAGGCCCTTGAACAGCTGGCCGTCACCGTCGACCAACTCGTGCCCCAGATCACCGCAGCACACACCCGCGCGCACGAGGCCGCCGCCCGAGCCGACACGCTGCGCGACGAGGCCACTCTGCTGACCTCCATCCGCACCCCCGACGGCATCGAAGAGCTGCAACGTCAGGCCACCCAGGCACATGCAGCGGCCCGGCAGGCCCGTGACGCCGCCGACGCGGCCGCCCAGACCCTCTCCGACGCCACCAAAGAGGCCCAGTCCGGGCCCCAGCGCACCGACCTGACCCCCGCCCGCGACCGGTACGCCGAGAGGGCAGCCCTGGCGGGGCGCCGCGACGGCGTCATCGCCGATGCGGAGCGCGCCCAGGGGGAGGTGACGCAGCGCGAAGAGCAGCTGAAGGCGTCGAAGGACGCCGTCGACGAGGCACGCCGCGTCGCCGAGGAGACCCGTGAGCGTCGCGACCACGCTCGACAGACGCACGAAAAGCTGCAGCGTCGCCACCAACTGCTGGTGGCCGTCCGCACCCCGGACGGCGTCACCGACTTGACCAGCCGCTCGGCCGCTCATGCCGACGAAGTCGAAGCCGCCGCCGGGCAGCTGGCCGCGGCCCGGGCCCGGCACGAGCAGGCTGCCCGTGCGCTGGCCGCCGCCGGCGATGGCAGCCGTCTCACGGACGCGCACCAGACGCTCGACCAACTCATCGACGTCATCGGCATGCTCACCGACGCCACCGGCGAACTGGACGCCTGTGCCGAGGCGACCAGCCGGACCGCGGAGGCGGTGGCCGGCGCGCAGGCGCGCCTGAACGCGGCCACGTCCGCGCTCGAGCAGGCCCAAGCCCTCGCTGGTGCCGCCCAGCTGCGACCCCAGCTTCAGGTGGGCCATGACTGCCCGGTCTGCGAGCAGAACGTCACCACCCTCCCGCCGCCGCTGTCCGACCCCGCGCTTCACGCAGCCGAGGAGGCGCGGGCCGCGGCCGCAGAAGAACACCGTGACCTGCTGGCCCAACACGAGGAAGCCAAAACGAAGGCTGCCGACAAACAGCGGACCGTCGACCAACTCACCACCCAGCGCTCCCTGCTCGACACGAGGCTGGCCACGCTGCTGCCCGGTCGCCCCGCCGGTGCCGACCGTGACTGCACCGCCGACCGCGGCCAACTCGACGAACTCACTGCATCCCGCGACCAGTTGACCGCTGATGAGCAGCAGGCCCGCGACGCGCTGCAGACGGCCCAAACCGCGCAGGATTCCGCCACGTCGGCGGCGACCGCGCTGCAGCGAGAACTCGACCGGGCCCGCAACGCCCTGCACTCGACACTGGGCACGGTGGCCGCCCTCGATCCGCCAGCAGCCGACACCGACGACCTGACCGCTGACTGGGCTGGCCTGGAGGCCTGGGCCCGCACCCAGACCGCCACCACAGAACGCGATCTTGAAGCCGCCGCAGCCAAAACCACCGAAGCCGAAAAGGCCCACTCGGACGCGACCATTGCGCGGGAGGCAGCCGACCGGGCGCAGTCCGACGCCCAAAGCGCTCTCACCGCAGCCGTTCGGAACGCCGTAACCGCCAACCTTGAAAAGACGAAGCTGACCGACCGCCTGAGCGAACTCGATAAGTTTCTGGACCAGGCGCCTGCGGAAGACGAACTGCCGGCCCTGTTCGAGGAATGCGCCCGCCTCGAGGCGGCCGTGACGACAGCCGCCGCTGATGCCGGCCACACACGAGAGACAGCCAAGGCAGCGGCGGCCGAACAGGAGCAGTGGCAAGAGCGCACCGCGAAAGCCCGGTCCGTGTTGACCACCAGCCGTGATGCGGTGGCGGCGCTGAATCCACCGAGTCTCGATACCGACGACCTCGCCGTCGCCTGGTCCACCCTGACCGGCTGGGCCAGCCGGTCGGTCAGCGACCGTCAGGCCGCCACCGTGTGTGCAGAATCCGACGCCCAGACCGCCCAGGCCGAAGCCGACCAGTTCCTGGCCCGCCTGGAGACACTCCTGCGCGACAACGACCTGGATCCCCACGGCCTCGGCGACGCCCCAGCGCGTGCCGCACAGGCCCCGCGGATAGTCGCGGTCACCGCCGAACGCGCCCGCAGCCAGGTCGAAACGATCCAACGCAGCCGTGCCGACGCTGCCTCGATACGAGACAAGATCGACGACGCCCGCACCCGGCAACAGGTGGCCGCCGAGCTCGCCCGGCTGATGCGGTCCAACAAGTTCCCCCAGTGGCTCGCCAACTCAGCCCTCGACACCCTGGTCGCCGGCGCCTCCAAGTCGCTGCGCCAACTGTCAGGCGACCGCTTCGACTTCAGCCACCAAAAGGGCGAGTTCTACGTCATCGACCACTTCGACGCCGACTCGCCGCGCTCGGTGCGCACCCTTTCCGGCGGCGAAACCTTCCAGGCCAGCCTGGCCCTCGCACTGGCCCTCTCCGACCAACTGGCCGGACTGGGTGGCGCCACGAAACTAGAATCAATCTTCCTCGACGAAGGGTTCGGCACCCTCGACACCGATTCGCTCCAGACCGTCGCCGACACCCTGGAAAACCTTGCCCAGGGAGAGCGGATGGTTGGAGTGATCACCCACGTCACTGCACTCGCCGAACAGATCCCCGTCCAGTTCCACGTCCAGCGTGACACCCGCACCTCCACCGTCACCCGGCAGGGCACATGACCAGCGCAGCACAGGCCTCCCGCCTGCGGTTCCACGTCGACGGCTGGGACCCCACCTACGGCTCCAGCGTCGAGAACGCCGAGAACGGCATCGAAGACTCGACAGCCAAGGTCACCCCCCACATCGAACTCGCCCCAGCCGACTGGAAGCCCATCTCGCCCTCACAAGTATCCGCCCCAGGCGCAGTCCTTTTCATCGACGGCGTCCGCCGCGTCGAAGCCCGTATCTGGATCGAGCAGCCCCCATCCGCCGAACCGGCCACAAGCACCAGCAACACAGCCCGGCACGCCCTGATGGCGCTATGCGCCTCCTACGCAGCGGGCACTGTCTGCTGCTGCCCCGGCCACGGCGCCCATCTGCTGACCATCGACTACCGACGTGGTCTGTTCACCACCGCCACCAACGCCGCCGACGTGCCCACCGCAGCCGGAACCTACAAGGCCCACATCACCCCCGACGACCAGGACCAGAACCTCGCCGTGCTGCTCTCGACGGCGCTGCAACGCCAACTCGCCGATCTCGAGGTCCTCGTCGCCACCCATGCCCGCACCGCCCTGTCCGACCATGGCGTCCCCGAAGGCTCGGACCTACTGGTCGTGGACGGCCCGCTGCGCGGCCGCACCCACCTGCCGCGCGCACTGGGATTCATCAAGTCCCACCGCACCGCCTACCTGCCGCCCGACCTCCACGCCATGATCTCCACCCTGGCCCCCGGCGAGCGCAGCCCGGTGTTCCTGATGGGCACTTCCTGGGACCGCCACGCCTGGTACCTCCGGCTGCCGTGCACACCCGGTGCCCCGTGGGCCGGGGTAGTGCGGCTGGAATGCGCCGCCGACATCTCTGCGACCGAGGCGATCGAAATGGCAAACCTCTCCCAGGTCATCCTGCCGCGATACGCCAGCATCGAGTACAAAGACACCCGGGCCCCGCAGAACCTAGTGCCAGTCGCCGGACTGGAGAGAGAACTACGCCGCCACCTGGGCAACCCCGTCCTACTCAGCCGCGCCCTCCGCATAGCATCGGCAGGCTGAGCCGCAGACGCCCGCCAGCTCCACGTCCGCAAAACCACCAGCCCGCCCACACTGTCGAAAAGATCTTCCTGCAACGCCCCCAATGACCGCCTCACCAGTTTCATCTCCCGGAGCGGCGTCCCACATGGCCACAGCACCCATCGAACTACGCCCCCACCAAAGGGAAGCCGTCTCCGCGACCACCCGCATCCTCGGCGAGCACCCCCGCGCGAGCGTGATCGCTGCATGCGGCACCGGCAAGACCCTCATCGCCGCCCGCACGACCGCCCGCATCGCCCGGCGCGGCCGTGCTCTGGTGCTGCTGCCGACGCTGGACCTGCTGTCGCAGACAATCCGCTCCTGGCACATGGCCGGCCGCAAGGGCACCACCGTGGCGGTGTGCTCGGCCCGCCAGGCCCTCGACCACGAGCCGCTCGGCGCCGACATCCCCCTCACCACGGACCCCGCCGAACTCACCACCCTCATCGCCGCACCCCGCCCGGGGCCGATCACCGCATACGCCACCTACGCTTCCTTGCCCGCCGTGATCGCCGCCCACCGCGACCACCACCTGCCCCCCTGGGACCTAGTAGTCGTCGACGAAGCCCACCGCACCGCCGGCCGCCTCGGCAAGGCCTGGGCCGCCGTCCACCACGACGACCAGATCCCCGCCGCCCGCCGCCTCTACCTGACCGCCACCCCCCGCATCTGGGACCCCGCAGAAAACCCAGACGACGACACTGACGCAGTGGCGTCTATGGACGACGAGACCCTCTTCGGCCCCGTCGCCTACCGGCTGACCCTCTCCGACGCCATCGACCTCGGTCTGCTCGCCGACTACCAAATCCTCGTCCCCGTGGTCACCGACGAAGACCTCCGCGACTGGCTGGCCACCGGACCCGGCGCTGGCGTCGACGGACTACGCCTGGCAGGCCGCCAGGTCGCCGCTCTGCGCGCCATCCACGACCACCAGCTGCGCCGCATCCTGACCTTCCACCACCGCGTCGCCGACGCCCGCGCCTTCGCCACCACACTGGCCGACACAGCCGCCACTCTCTCCGCCGACCTGCGTCCGCAAGGACTATGGGCGGACTGGGTCAGCGGCAGCCATTCCCCTCAAGTCCGCCGCCGCCTCCTGCTCGAGTTCGCCGCCCACACTGGCCCCCACGCCCCCTCCGTGCTGTCCAACGCCCGTGTCCTGGGGGAGGGCATCGACGTGCCCGCCATCGACGCCGTCGTCTTCGCCGAGCCCAAAAACAGCCCCGTCGACACCGTCCAGGCCGTTGGCCGCGCCCTGCGCCAGCAACCCGGCGCCCGCAAGAAGGCCACCCTCGTGGTCCCCGTCTACCTCACCCCCGGCGAAGACCCCGACGACCTCCTCGGCGCCGACGCCTACACCCCGCTGTGGCATACCATCCAGGCCCTGCGCGCCCACGACGACCGCCTCGAAGCGCGCCTGGCCGACCCCCGCACCCACCGGCCCACCATGCCCCCGCACGACCCCGACGCCTGGCTGCACTTCGACCGCCCCACCCAGGCCGAGGAAGTCGCCCTCGCCCTCTCCCTACGGGTTCTGGCCCCCAAGAGCGCCGAATGGCGCCGCGGCCTCACCGCGGCACGTCGCTACCACCGCACCCACCACCACCTCGACGTCCCCCAGAACTACGAAGACTCCACGGGGTACGCCCTGGGCCGCTGGCTCACCTGGCAACGCCACCTCCACACCGCCGGCAGCCTCGATGCGGCTCGCACCCAGGCACTCGAACGCCTCGGCATCATCTGGGACCCCCGCCAACAGGCCTTCGACCGGGGCCTTGCCCACGCCACCGCATACGCTGCCCACCACGGCCACCTCGCGGTTCCAATCGACCATGTCCACGACGACTTCCCCCTCGGCCGCTGGCTGGCCACGCAACGCACCCGCGCCGACCACCTCAGCGACGAACGCACCGCCGCCCTCACCTCCCTGGACCAGTGGTGGAACCCGCCCTGGCCGATCACCTGGCAACGCGCCTATCACGCCGCCCGCCAGCAAGCGGAAAGGGAAACGACCGCCTCATCGGTACAAGAGTGGCTCACGGCCCAGCAGGCTCGGGCCGACGTCCTGCACCCCGAGCAGTGCCGCCTCCTCAAGGGCCTGGGACTCGACCTGCCGGATGCGCCCGTTCCTTACAGTGAGGACAGCCAGTTGTCGGCACGTGAGCGCGCGTTCCAGCGCGGACTGGCTGCCGCACGAGCTTTCCGTGAGCGGGAGGGCCATCTCAACGTTCCCCAGCGGCACATCGAAGAGATCGAAGGCGACCACGTACGCCTGGGACAGTGGCTGAGCAACCTGCGCCGCCGCCGCTCCAGCCTCAGCCCGCAGCGGCAGGCTGCCTTGGCAGAGCTGGGTGTGTAACCGTCGTCGCTCTCGTGGCCGGGGCGGCGTCCATCGCATGGCTCTCCTCAAGCAGCATGCGGACCTGAAGAATGAGTTCTACGAGCATGTCCGCGTCGAGACCCAGCAGGTCCCGGAGACTGAATAGCGGCTACGGGAGACCGTCACCAGGCTCAGGAAAGGCCTGGCCAACAAGGAGGCGGAGCTCGACGAGCTCCGCCATGGTGACCAACCTGGCGCTCGCCAGCGCCGTCCTCATTCATGAGCAGGGCCCACTGCCGCCTTCGGCCCCTGGCACCCCGGACAACGTCATCTCGCTTCCTGCTGGCCCGGGGAGAGTCGAACAAGCGGCTGAGCACAGATATCCGTACGGGGTGGTGCATGACAGAGTCGTCCGCGACTGAGGACGTTCAGTGGTACGTCTCCTCTTTTCGAGGAGGGGAGACGTCCGCGGTCAGGCGGCGGACTGCAGGACGGTGTGGTCGGCAGCGAGCGCTCGGAGGCGGGCGGCCACGGTCTGCGGGCTGAGTGCCGAGAGGACCCACAGGGCACTGAGGCGGCAGCCGGAGGACCAGATAGGGGCTGTCGGTGGCCGGAACGGTGTCACGGTGATGGCCTGGGCCGCGAACGGAGCCTCATCGAGATAGGCCATGTCGCCGATCCCGCACAGATACGCGCGGGCGCTCGTCTGGAGCGGCTCGTGCCGCGCCCCCATTTTCCCCGCCATCACAGCTTCTTACGGAAATGGCTCGAACCGTCACTGTCTGCCCGTGAGGTCGGCCACCCTGCACGAGACATTCCTGTTCGCCTCGCGGAGCCCGCGCCCGGCCTGAATGCCCTCGTGAGCGCCTTGTACGGA
Source organism: Streptomyces sp. BB1-1-1 (assembly GCF_031597775.1). Taxonomy (NCBI): domain Bacteria; kingdom Bacillati; phylum Actinomycetota; class Actinomycetes; order Kitasatosporales; family Streptomycetaceae; genus Streptomyces; species Streptomyces sp. BB1-1-1. The sequence continues at coordinate 8,768,635 of NZ_CP134203.1, forward strand.
GGTCAACTGCCGGTGCGCCCGCCGACCGGATGTGCGTACACGGCCCGGCAGCTGCAGGTGCGGGCCGCCGGGGAGGAGCACGCCTCGTCTGTCCTGAACTCACCTCAGAATCAGTGCTGTTGAGGGCGTCCCGTTGATCGACTGTCAGTGGCCGCCGCCAGCATGGGGGTGCTGCGGGAAAAACCACGACCACCTTGGGGGAACCACATGCCATTTGTCCGGCCGTACGTGCGCTCTGACGGAACGCCGGTACGCGGACACTCCCGATGGGCGCCGGGCGCCCGCCGGGAGATGACCATCTTCGCTGTCTTCGGCCTGGCCGTACTGGGACTCGGCAACACCTCGACCGCGAACGGAACAGACAGCGGATCGCCCACGCCGTCGGCGATCTACCCGGTCCGCTTCGACGACGTCACCGCCGACGCCTCACGGGCAGCTGTTCCACGTCCGACGGTGTCGTACCCGATCAAGTTCGACACCCCTGAGCCGCGGAAGGCGGCGCCTACACCCAGCGTGTCGTACCCGATCGACCTCTCTGCCCTGGGAGGTGGGCGATGACCCGGCGTCCACCGGCCAGGCGACAGGCGACCCCGCGGCCCGGCCGCCGACGCAGCCAGCAGGACCTACCCGTCACCGTCCTGGCCGTGGTCGCGATCGCAGCGGCCGGCCTGGTGGTGATGGTCGTCAACTGGCTGCTCGCGCACTGGTGGCTGCTGCTCATCGTCGCCGTCGTCGCCGTTCTGGGCGGCATCGGGTGGTGGCAGGAGCGGACCCAGCGCGTGCAGTGGGCGCGTGCCAGAGCGCGGGCCCTGCGCTACGGGCTGGCCCAGCTGGACGCGCTGGGCCACCGCCAGTTCGAATACGCCATCCGCGACCTGATGAACCGGGACGGCTGCACCGACGCCGTCCAGGTCGGCGGGCAGGGCGATCTGGGAGCAGATGTGAAGGCGACCGACCCGCAGGGCCGGCGCTGGGTGATCCAGTGCAAGCATCGCCGACACGGTGAGCGAGGCGCCGCTGTGGGCACCCCGGAGCTGCAGGTCCTCAACGGAACGGGACGCCCGGTCCACAAGGCGGATGTCGTGGTGATGGTGACGAACGGCAGGATCACCCAACCCGGCCGCGTCTTTGCCCGGCAGCAGCGGCTGCACCTCGTCGACCGCCAGCTGCTCGGTTCCTGGGCTGCCGGTTCGCGGCCGTTGTGGGAGCTGCTGCCCGTGCTTCCCCCACCCCGTAAACCCGCACAGCTCTCCTGAACCTCATCTGTCCCTGCCGTCGGCCATCCCCGCAGCCAGAATCCGCGAGAACAGCAACTCTGCCCAACTGGCGTAACCCAAAACGCAGTTACGGGCCCGGTCGCGGTGTTGTGTGCACGCTTTGGTCCACGTCAGCTGGTGAGAGCCTGCCCGTGGGCGTCGATAGGTGGGGGAAGCGTCCGTAGCCGTTCGGCCAGGGCGCTCGCGTCTGCGCCGGTATGGCTGGTGAGCATGCCGGTCAGGCGGGAGAGCCGGGCGCGGGCGGTGGAGCGGAGCCGGGCGGCGGGGACGCGGTCGAGGACGTCGTGCGCCCGCTGGGCCGCGTCCCGGGCAGTGCCGGAAGTCTCGGCCTGGGCCAGGACGAGGGAAGCTGCGGCCCAGCCGGGGGTGCCGCTCGGGCATGCGGCGAGCGAGGATTCCGCACAGGCGCGGGCGTCGTTGGGCCGGCCGAGCGCCAGGTAGGCCTCTGCCTGGTGCAGGGCGAGTTCGGCAGCGTCGAAGCCGAACCGGCCCGGCGCCTCGGGCTCGTCAGCGGTGTCGAGTTCGTTCATTGCCGTGGCGAGGGCGTGGTCGGCGTCGTCACCGCGGCCGGCGGCTGCGAAGGCGGGCAGCAGCGCCCACGCATGCAGCTGCGCCCGGACGCGCCCGGGTGCAGCAGCGGCGGCTCCGCGTTCGGCGTGCTCGACGGCTGCCTCCACGCGCCCAGAAGTACGGGTGACCATGCTCTGTGCGCCCCACGCCCATGCCTCAAGCCTGCGGTCGCCCGTCCGCGCCCCGTGCGCTGCGGCGGTGTCGAGGTGGACGCGGGCGCCGCTGACGTCGTCCAGGTGGTAGGCGAGGTTGCCCAGGAGGGCGGATAGCCATCCCACTTGCCGCCGCACGTCCTCGGTGGCCGGACCGGATTTCAGCGCGGGTGTCAGGAGCTTGCGGACGTCGCGGACCTGCTCGAACAGCACGTGCGGGGGATGCTTGCTGTAGTTCAGCGCGTAGTGCTCGACGGCCGCTTCGGCCAGATCGACGACAAGCGGACTGCCTTCGGGGCTGGCCAGGAGAGCCAGGTGCAGGCTCTCGCGTACCGCTGGCAGTCCCGCGTCCGTGGTCATCCGCATCGGCTCCTGTTCGTGCGGGCCGTGCCCGTCGTCGGCGGCGGTGTGAACTCGACCGTACCGGAACATGCCCGGCCCGGATGCCCACCCGTAGCGGTCCAGCCCAAGTTGCTCAGGACGGGCGCCGTAGGCACGGCACAGCATCACGGTGTACTCGTCGTCCGGCCACCGGCCCGCGTCGTGCTCCCAGCGGCACAGCATCGCGTCCGTCAGGCCGCGTGGCCGAAGCCCTGCGTCGACGTAGAGCGCGGCGACCTGCTCGATAGCGTCCGCGCGTGACCAGCCCAGCGCCAGACGCCAGGCTTCCAAAGCGGTGACCTCCACCAGCGCGGTGCGGATCTCGGTGACGGTCCGCTCGACAGTGTGATGCTCGCGCTGGCAGCGCATCCTGATGCGCTGCGCGGCACGCTGGATGGCGGCTCGGCGGGCGCGGGTGACGGTGGCCATGCGATCCCCCCGGGGCGGGCACGGACGAGTGGGCCATGCCGTGCTCACGGTATCCGCTCGGCTGCGCTCCGGGCACATGGCGAACATTGTCCGTAACGGGCAATACCCGGCTCGCAGTTGAGCAATGACGGGCCGTCAGCCGACCGGCAAAGGTGGTGGAGCGGCCACTTTCCCAGCCGCTTCCCCGACATCCAGGAGGGCAGCACCATGCCGACGAACACCAGCTCGACCCCCGCCGCAGCGGGGGAGTCCGCCGGTCTGATCCGCGGCCGGCGGGCCATCGCCGCAGCCCGCGGCCGCGGAGCGACCCCGTCCGACGGCGGCGGCACCGGCCGGTCCGACGGCAACGACTGACGGGCCGAGCCGGCGATGACGCGACTGCGCATCGCGGAGCGTCTGGGCCAGGACGACTTCCTGGGCCAGACGCTGCACCGCGACTACCGACACGTTCCCGGCGCCCTATCGAGGGCCGAACTCGGCGCCCTGTTCTCCTTCGATGTCGTCAACGACATCGTGGCCCAGCACCGGCTCCAGCCACCCCGCCTGCGCCTCGCCCGCGACGGCGACATGCTTCCCCCGCACCGGTACACGACGGCCGTCACCACCCGCCGCTCCACGGTGTGGCAGCGCGTACACCCGGCCGAGCTGCACCAGCGGCTCGCCGAGGGCGCCTCCCTCGTCATCGACCAGATTGACCACCTGCACGAACCGATCGGCGACCTCGCCGCCGAACTGGAAGGCTGGCTGCGGGCGCCCGTACAGGTCAACCTCTACGCCTCCTGGACGGCCACGGAAGGGTTCGGCACCCACTGGGACGACCACGACGTCCTTGTGGTGCAAGTAGAGGGCGCCAAGCGGTGGCGCCTGTTCGGGCCCACCCGCCACATGCCGCTGCACCGGGATGTCGCCGACCCCGAGCCACCGCCCGACGATCCGGTCGCCGAACTGGTCATGCGGCCGGGCGACGCGCTGTATCTGCCGCGCGGCTGGTGGCACGCCGTCACCGCAGACCAGGACACGCACTCCCTGCACTTGACGTGCGGCATCACCCCGCCGCACACCGGCAGCCGACTGCTGGACTGGCTCGCCGACGAACTCCTCGCTTCCGAAACCTTCCGCGTTGACCTTCCCCTGCACGCCGGGCAAGCGGCACAGGCCCAGTTCCTTGCCCTGCTCGGCAAGGAGGTCGCCACCGCACTTGAGGACCCGCACCTGCTCGACCGGTACGCCGCGGCCCAGGACGCAGCGGACGTAGGCCGCCTGCGGCCGTCCCTGCCCCACCTGGCCACCGTTCCCGCCGATGCGGGTCTGCGGGTGCGGCTGACGACCGGCCGGGCCCGGGCCACCGCGGTCACCGTGGACGGCGAGGACCTGGTGCGCATCCAGGGCGCCGGTCAGGAGGTCGACGCCGCGGCCGCGGCCGCGCCCCTGTTTCACCGGCTCCTTCAGGCCGGGTGGCACCAGCTCGGCGACCTCGCCGAGGTGGCAGGCGTGCCCGTGTCCGATGCGGCCGCCCTCGTCACCGAGCTGGTCGCGGCGCAGATGGCGACCGTCCATGCCGGGGGAGATTCGTGACTGCCTCCCTGGCGCTGGGCACCTACCGGATTCCCGGTGACGAGCTGGCCACCGCCGCCCGGCGAGCGGCCAGCTGCCCGTCCGGCTGGATCGACACCGCCCCCAACTACTGCCAGGGCCGGGCCCACCGGCTGCTGGCCCCCGTCCTCGCCGACCACCCCCAGCTGCACATCGCAACGAAGGCCGGATTCCTCACCGAGGCGGCCGCGCACGCCGCCTGCACCGCCGGCGTCATCCCCACAGCGAAGGTCCGGCACAGCATGGCTCCCGGCTTCGTCCGCTGGCAGACCGCCCGCAGCCGCACCGAGCTGGGCCGCGACCGGCTGGATGCGGTGTTCCTGCACAACCCCGAGCGCTACCAGGGCGACCGTCACGACCTGGCCGGGGAGCTGCGTGCGGCGTTCGCCGTCCTCGAAGAAGCCGCGTACGCCCAAGAGGTGGCCGCCTACGGCGTGGCCACGTGGAGCGGCTTCGCCCAGGACGCGTTCACCGTGCCGCTGCTGGACCGACTGGCCCGCGAGGCGGCCGGAACCCCTGAACACCACCTGCGTGTCCTTCAGCTGCCCGTCAGCCTGGTCATGGACACCCACCTGGGTGAGGCCCTGGGCGGCCACGGGCCGATCACCCAGGCGGCTGACCGCGGATGGGAGGTCCACGCCTCCGCCCCGCTGCACGGCGGGGAACTCCTCACCCTGGCCACCTCCGAGATCGCTGCCCTCCTCAAAGAGGGCGCCAGCGTGGCCGCCGCGTGCCTGGCGGCCGCCGCCTCATGCCCGGGCGTCGGAAAGGTGCTCCTGGCCACCGGCCGGACGGCACACTGGGATGACGCGCTCGCCGTGGCCGGCGCACCCGTCATCCCTCCCTCCACGCTCAGGATGGTCCTCGATGTACTCGCCGCCCCCCTCTGACGACGACGCCAAGCGCATGCCGGCCGCGTTCGCACACGCGGCCAACGCGCTCGGCGCCGCTGTCCACGGTCCGCAGGTCTGGGGCTGGCACGGCCGCACCCTCAGCCGCCGCGCCGACCATCCCGAGCATGGCGCATGCTGGCTGCGCCTGCTGTCCATGCCCGAACAGAAGGCAGGAGGGAAGCTCTGGGAGGGCACTGAGCGAGCCCACGCCGCCTTCCCCGCCGTCCGTAAACCCGCACTCCACGCACTGCACGACCACACCGACGACGGATACGCCTACCGCGCCGAGCTGACCGCATACGTCGACGAACCCGTACTGTCCCGAGACCCAGTCCTGCGCCACGAACTCGACCTGACCGACGCGTGGTTCACTACGATCCGCAAGACTTTGTCGACCATCGCCACGGTCCTCACCGACCGCACGGCCGTACGACAGGAATGGATCTCCCGCGCCGTCCCCGAGTACACCGGCCAACCGGCACCTCATATCCAGCACTGGGAATGCGCGCACGGCGACTTCCATGCCGCCAACCTCACCCACGGCGCCACCCTGCTCGATTGGGAGGGCTGGGGCCTGGCGCCCCGCGGTTACGACATGGCTATGTTTTACGCCTACGCCCAACTCGCCCCCGGCACGGCCACACGCATTCACCACGAGTGGGTCTCGCCCCTGACCAGCACCGCTGGCCGCGCGGCTCTCCTGGTGGTCTGCGCCGAACTGCTGCAGTCCGCATCCCGTGGCGACCACCCTGACCTGACGCCCAAGCTGCGGGCACTGGTTGAGGGGTGTGCGGCTCCTGCGGCGGGCAGTGGTCGCGTGCGGAGTTAGCCTTCCGGGCAGGTCGTGCGGCGCAGCAGGCTCCGGTGCTTGTGAATGCTTCGCCTCCATGGCGTGGCTTTAGACTGTTCCCTGACAACCTGTCACGGCATATGACGGAAGACGACAAAGCGGAGACTGGGTGCTGACGACGGCTGAGATCGTGCTGGGCCTTTCGCGTCACCTGAGCGCCTACGGGGCCAGCCAGCCGAAAGCGGACCTGGGGCAGCTCGAGTTCGCGGGGAAGATCATCGAGTTGGCTATCCGGGTCCGCGGCAGCGGAGTGAGCTCCCCGGACCGGATTGCTGCGCTCGGGCTGGACGCTGGCATCCCCAAGCGGGAGACGCAAAGAGAGCTCCTGCCGGCACTTGAGACCCTTGGCCTCATCGACCTCGAACGCGACTCCGACCGTGTTGTCCAGGCTGTGTCTGAACGCATCCCACCGCTGCCGGAGCTGTTTGTCCAGGCCGACGCCATCCTGGGGATCGCCATGCCCGAGCCGCTGGAGCGGATGGCCATGGAGGTCCTGCGGCAGACAACGCTTATGCCCATCACTCTCGACACTGCCCTGGAGACGTGCGCCCCGCTGGGCCCCGAGGACCTCGCCCGCCGCGCCATCGAGGACCTGCAGTCCCTGCATCTGTGCGCACTCCAGCGCAGCGCCGACGGGGACGAGGTGCTCTTCAACCCGAATGTATGGGCAGTCGACAAGGACCACTCCCACGCAGCCATCCAGGCGGAGAACGGTGCCGTACGTGCGGCTCTCAGCGGCCTGCTGGAGGAGGTGTCCGCGACCGCCGGGCTCCCGGAGGACGAGGTGACCTCGGCAGACAGGAAGTGGATCGACTTTGCCGTCTCCCAGGGGCTGCTGCTGCGCTCGTTGGTGACCACCGCCTTGGGCCAGGAACGGTCCTTTCTGTTCTCACCCCACATGGGACGCTCCGCCTTCGACGCACCCACCGGGGCAGACCCCTCCGGCAACGTCCGCCAGCTCATCGGCTCCATGATGTTCGCCAACCGCTATGCGAGCAACCAGCTCTTCGCCCCCACCGCCTTCCTGAGGAAACTGATCCGAGAGGGCGAGGCCGGTGACGCGTCCAACATCAGTACCGACTACTCCATGCTTGAGACCGCAGGCATCGTCCGGGTCGAGCCCGCCTACAGCTACTACAAGTTCGTCCTGCTCCAGGCGGACGTCGCCGAACAGGCCGTCACCTACCTGGAGAACACCGGCTCCAGCGGTACGGCATCAGGCGGACTGCGCGGCCAGCGCAGCTACCTCCAGCCCGAGATCGAGAGGGCTCGCCGCCTCGTCCAGCCCTCCAAGGAAGCCATCCCCAGCCCCAGCGCATCACAGGACATCCTCGCCGCGCTCCGACAGGAAATGGGACGACGCCGCTATGACCGGTAAGGCCGGGGCTTTGAAAGGTGACCTCTTGGAACGCCGGTTCGCCCGCGCCGAGTTCGCCGAGGGCTCTCTCGTGCGCGTACGCCACCCCGTCGCCCACCTGGTTGCCGGACGCACCCGCACCGTGACCGACGTCGACGTTCTCTCCATCGACTTCGATGCCCGCCTGCGCCCCCACATCGGCATCAGCGAGTGCAAGTCCACCCGAGGACAAAGCGGCGAGCAGGACCGCCTGCTGTGGCTGCGAGGACTCCAGGAGCTCCTCGCCGCGGACCGCGCCACACTCGTGCGGGAGACCGTCACCGAAGCGGGCCGGGATGTCGCCCGCCGCATTGAGGTCGACCTCATCGGCACGGCCGAGCTGACCCGACGCGAGCAGGTACTGCAGCACCTGCCCGAGCACTTCGGTGTCATCGGCGACACGCCTTTCAAGGAACAGAGCGCCGAGGCGGACCGGCAGCTGAAGAAGATCGGCGACCTCCCGTCCGGTCTCGTCGCCTTCCTCCGCCACGACGCTCTCCTGGCCGCTCCCCACCGCACACTCGGGGCCCTGATCACACTCGATGAGCTCTTGAGGAGCGGCACCGTTCTACCCGCCCCTCTTGCCCCGCTTCTGGCCGGCCACGCCCTCCAGGCCCTCCTCGCGGCAGCCCTGCGCGCCGGGGGCCGGATCGATACCGTCGGGTCCGAGGGCACCAGGCAGGAGATCGAGCAGGGCCTGGGCACAGGAGATCCCCACGACCGCCAGCTTCTGCGCGTGGCGGAGATGGCAGACACGCTTCTGCGTCAGGAGCTGGCTGCGCTTCACCGGGCGTATCGGACGTCCGGAGCTGCTGCGATCGAACGTCCTGTTCCCTCGGTGCGGTCAGCGATCTCCCAGACCCCTGCCTGGCTGGTGACGTTCATGGACCTGTCCGAACGTCTGCGACGCAGAAGTCCCATCGCCCGCCACCTGCCTCAGACCATCGACCTTGCGGTCTTCGATGCTCTGCTCGGCGCAGACGCCTGGCGAGCCCCTGCATTCGATCACCTGTTCTCTCTGGAGCATCGTCAGGCTCTTGCCATCGCCGTGACATGCGTTGAGCGCGCCGCGCCCGCGCTGGCCTCTTACGTGCTCCCCGTGCTGGACCTGCCCTACAACCGGACGGCAACCTCCGCCCTCGGTACCGGTGAGACGAGCAGCACGCCGCACGAGCTGCGCCTCGACGCCGCCGACGAATAGGGAGATGCATCCCGGCCAAGCTCAGCCCTGCCGGGTCCAGGCCGTGCCGCACAGCCGCAATCAGCCCGCCGACCCCGTCACCCAGGCAGCCACAGCCCGGTGTCGTTGCTGCGCATGGCGGTCAACCAAGAGTGCACCGCCTCGCCGTTCACCTCCTGGACGGGGTAGTTGCGCGTCCGTACCACCTCCCGGGCGCCGGGCGACCAGTCGACGGTGGCCACGAGCATGCCCGTACGGGCATGCTCCCAGGCGACATCGGCGGCCAGGGCCTTGACCACCACCTTGCTGATCTTGCGCCGTTCCCGCTTGCACTGCACGATCATCAGCGGTGGGTTCTGCCCCCCGCCCGCGGTGCCTGACTCCCAGACCCTGATGTCCACCCCGTTGTCGTTGCGACCCGGACCGAGTTCGACCTCGAAACCTGCCCTGTGGAAGTACTCCGCCACCAGCGCTTCGAACTTCCGCCAGTGAATAGCCGCCAGATCCTCATACCGGCTGGCCAGATAGGTCACGAACCGCTGATCGAAAAACTGCCCGTAGGACGCGGTCACCGAGTCGGAAGTGAACAAGTCAGCCAGATCCAGGACATCGTTCCATTCGACAGTACGAACCCATTGTCGCCACGGGTCGGAGGCATTCTTGAAGTCCTCCTCGCGGAACACCAGGTCGACCGCATCAGCCAGCACGTCCCCATGCAGGCTACGGGCTGTGTCCCGTAGCAGCGCGCGCGTAGCCGGCGAGTGAACCTCCATCGACGTCACCAGGAGCTGAGCACCGCGTTCTTGCAGAACATCCAGCGACTCCAACTGGTGCGGCGGGACCGACTCGAGCACCGCATCGATGAAACCGAGAGCCTGCCAGACCAACTTTTTATCATGCAGCCGATCCCGCAGGAGGTACTGGATGGGCCGCATGGCCTGCAGCGCACCAGGCTGGACGAACGAGTCCGCAACGCAGCGATTCATGATCTCAAAGGCCTCGCTGCGCATCCGCACGCCAGCCTCGCCCGGTGGATACAAGTGCGCATAGCCGTGGCGTTGCAGACAGTCCAGGATGTCGGTCTCTGCGATGGCCAGTCCCGCCCGGTAGCCAACCATCTCGGTCAGCCGCTCAGCCACGATGCGCCGATCGGCGCGAAAGGCCCCCATCAGCTCTCCTCCGGGGAAGAGGGATCACAGGAGCGTTGCCGCGCCATGGCCAGGTACGCCAGCCCGGCCGGGGTGAGACGGTACTGCCAGGCACTGGCGTCCTCGAGGTAGCCGTGCCCGTGCGGGCCGAGCCGGCGGGCCGCCACCCGCCCGATGTCGATCTTCGCGATGGTCTGCTCGGGGGCGGAGGCGACGGCTTCGAGTGCCGCCTGCAGCCACTCGGGCAGCAGCGACCGGTCGGGAGCCGGCTCGTCGGACGGCTCTCTCAGGGCCCGCCCGGCGGCCCGCCCGTTGCGGGTGAGGCGGACCTGGGTATGCCAGACCGGGCCGCCGGGTGAGTCCTGCGCCACCCGCCTGAGCTCGATCAGCCCCCTGCGCTGCAGAGCGGCCAGCGTGGCACCGGCGCCCGCATCGAGCACTTCACGCTGGCCCAGCTGCTGCTGGACCGGCGTGGCTTCGGCAGCCGGGTGATCGACGCCGTAGGTGATCCACCGCCACTGCTCGGCCGGCTGCCTCTCCCGGGTGGCGTGCCAACGCCGCCTCTGGGCCTCCTCGTTGTCCCGGTCGATCGCGTACAGCACCTCGAGATAGATCTGCTGACGCGTATTCAGGCCCTTGGCAAGGCCGCCTGCACCGCCCGACAGCCCGCCGGGGGGTGCAGGGGGTGCAGGCGGCGGCGTCACGAGGATTCCGACTGCTGGATCGGCTCGAGCTGGTGGGAGGGCAGCAGCACGCTGCCGAGCTTGTGGGCCAGGTGCAGTTCGATGGGCAGCATCAAAGGGTCGGCGAAGTGCGCGGCCGCGAAGCGCCTCTGGTGCGCCAGCGCCGCCCACGCCGCGGGCGAGTCGTCGCTTTGCTTGACCGCCACGAGCAGTTCCAGCAGCTGCGGATTCCACACGTCCTTCAAGGTGTCGCGCTTCCAGCCTTCCTTGTCCTTGCTGACCTTGCCCCAGTGCGGCTCGAGCCGGGAGCCGCTCGGACTGCCCGGCCCGGCGGTGGAGGGCTTGTCGGCGGTGGCGAAGAACAACCGGTCGTTGTCCTTGCTTGCCCACAGCCCTGCGCCCACACCCGCCTGCACGTCCGGCCCGCCCTTGCCGAACGCGAAGTGCTGGGCGGTCTCGTCACGGACGTTGGTCCGCAGCCGGATGTGCCGCAGCCCCTTGCAGTCGTCTGCCGCCAGCGGCCGGTCGGGATGGAAGGCGAGCCGGTCGGCGGCCAGGTGCGGATTGGTCAGCGCCGGGCACAGCGAGCGGATGTTCTGGGCCAGGGTGAACAAGGCGAGATCGCCGCCGTCACAGGACTCGGCCACACAGTCGGCGAAGAAGTCCTGCACCTCCGGCTTGTCGAAGGTACGCGGCCGGTGCCAGCCGGCCAGCTGGATGGCCGCCCGGTGATAGGGAAGCCAGCCGGAGTAGGGTAGACGTACCAGGGCGTGGGGCCGATCGGGAACGGTGGCCACAGCCAGCGGCATGACGGCCTTGAAGTCGCCGGTGCGGCGCACCACCCACAGGCCCAGGCAGGCCACGTCGGTCAACTCGTGGGCCTTGGTGCCTTGCTGGGCCGGCGGCCTGACCAAGCCTGTCTGCCGGATCAGCAAGTCACTGACCGCCCTGCGGGTGCGCTCCCTCCGGCTGCTCGCCGACTCCTTCTCCTTCTGCTCTGCGTCGTCGTCGGGGCCGTCCTCCGTCTCCTCGCTCGCGGAGGGCGGCAGCAGGTTCTGGGTAACGGCCTCACACAGCGCCGCCCCGGCCCGGACCACCATCTTCGGGTCGTGGTCCACGGATGCGAAACCGTCGGCGCCGCGCATCTCCACCAGGACGAAGCGGGCCGTCGTTCCAGCCTCGGGATGCCCGAGGCCGCGGCTGACCTGCTGCTGGCGGCTGACACCGGCAGCCTTGAGACGGTCGTTGCGGCGCTTGATGTCCGCATCCAGCTCCAGGTCGTCGGCGATCTCGCCCACCGGCTCAACGCGCAGCAGCACCTCGAGTTCTGCGGTGGTGAACCGCTGCCGCCAGGCCTGCACCCGTTCGGGCTGGCCGGCCACGTCCACCGGCAGATCCAGCGCGAACACCACCGCGTTCAGTGCCTCGTCGCGCATGGTGGTGGTGTCGCACCACAGCACGATCTCGATCCGCGACCCTGCAGCCCCGGCCAGCGCGCTCCGGTCGATGCGCAGCAGATCCGCGGCAGCGGGCCGCGTGCGGGACGGGATCGGGACGCGTTCACACGGAGCGTCCACCTCCGCGAAGTCTGCCAGGGCGGGCACCAGCTGGCTGAAGATGCGCCACTTGTCCTTGGCGGAGATACCGTCGCCGACCGCGTGCCCGGTGTTTTTTCCCAGCCCGGGCCGGTAGGGGACACCCGCGACGGGAGGCCTGGGGCGGCCCTCACCGTCAGGCCCTGGCTCGAGGAAGGCCAGCGGGTCACGGGCCACCTCAGCGGGAACGGGCAGAAACGGGAAGGAACCCAGACGCGACAGTGTGGGCACCAAGTCGTCGGCCCACCCCATGAAGCCCTGCTTCTTTCCGGCCGGGCCGGGATGCCAGGCCATGGAAGCGAGCCCGAACGGGCTGCTGGTATCCGACCAGGGGGAGGGGGACAAAAGATGCACGCCGATGTTCCGCTTCGGATCGAAGACGTTGTACCGGGCCCACCGGCGCATCCCGACCCGCACGTGCAGCCGCGGCTGCGCCGCCGTCTCCAAGCCCCTGGTTTGCACCGACAGCCGCAACGTGTAGGACCACGGGTAACGCACACCGTTCGAACTCTCGTACACATGCGGCGGCCAGGACACCAGCTCCGCCCCGTCACGGGCAGCCGTCCGCCGCCACGACGACGTGTGCACCGCCTCGGCCACTGCCTCGGACTCAGCCTCCTCGTCCTCCTGTTCAGCCGCCTGGAGGTCACCGCCTACCTCGTCCGCAGCCATGCCGGCATCCGGTGCGCCGGCCTTGCCGTGGACGACCTTCCAACCACTCGTGCACAGGTGCGCGGCCAGCGCGTGCGGCACCAGCGTGTAGTCGGAACTCTCCGGCTCATCACCCAGCCCGACGTTCAGGGTCTTGCGGGTGAAATGGAGGTCCTCGCCGCGGAAGTCGTCCAGGATGCGGGCCAGCGCGGTGATGTCGATGACCTGCCGGCGCGAGCGCCGCTCGGCCAGCTGGTTGCGGTGCATCGCGGCGGCCATCAGGCCGCCCTTGACGAACTCCACCAACTGGGTGCGGTCCGGAGTTTTCCCGCCCGCGGCCGCCGACCAGGCCAGCCACATCTCGCCTCGCCGCGCGCGGGCATCATGGGTGAGGACCTGCGGCATCAGTGCGGCGATCGCACTGTTGACAGCCCACAGCGGAATGGCCCGCACTTCCTCCTCCGCCTCACCCTCGGCCGTGGTGGGCTTGAAGATCTGCTCACGCAGCGGCCGCGCCCAGGCCGCCGGGAACTCACACGTCCAGTACTGCGCCAGCGCATGGCCGGCGAAGGACTTCAGACGAAAGGAGAGGGGCTGTAAGAAATCATAGCGCACGGTGTTGCCTCACCAGGGTGTGCAGGGATTGACGAAGGGGCCGGTACAGCGGTCCGGCGACTTGCCCGTACGGCCCGTCGAGGGCTTCATCGAGGGCGTCGAGCATGCCTACCAGCGTGCTGTCGTCGCGGGTGGGGTCGAAGGCGGCATCGCAGAAGTACACACGCGCCGTGGCGCCGCCGCGCAGCATCCGGCCGATGATCTGGTTCAGCGGAGCGATGTTCGTCCAGTCCATGGCACGCCGCTGTGCCGAGCCGACATCGGTCAGCGCATACCGCAAGGACGCCTCCAGCAGGTCGAGCCAGGTGCGGCGGGCCAGCTCGCGGAACATCCCCGCCCGCTCGCCCAGCGCCGTCTCGGGGCCGGCCGACGGCACGCCGCCGCGGATCTCCTGCACAGCCCACCGGTTCATCGTCTGCACGTGATAGCTGAGGTCTTCGGGATGCAAGTGGGGACGGACCAGATAGAACGCGGCTCCCAGCGCGGCGACGTGGTCGTCGTTGAGGATGTTGTGCCCGCGCTCGATGGCCAGCTGAGGCGCGATGAGGATCCAGGCGTCCTGCTGCTTGGCCATCGCGTGTACGTTGCCGCGGGCGATGGTCTGCCCGCTCCAGTGATGGCTGCCGGAGTCGTCGTCGGGCACCATCTGCAGGATCTGATCGGCCCATTCGGGCCGCATCCTGATCAGATGCCGCAGCACTTCCTCGGCCTCCCGGTAGCTGCCCACCAGCAACAGGACACGCTGGCGCCCCTCGGGCAGGCTGTCGCGGATCTCCTCCAGCCGGCTCTTGCGCGGCCCGCGCAGCCCGAGCCGTCTGCCGCACAGCCCGGCCAGCAGTTCCCTGAGCGCCTCCATCCGCTCCGGGCCCTGCTGGCCCGACACTCGCACCATGTACGCGGCTCCGCTGGAGGCCTGCGCCTTGACCGGCAGATAGTCCAGCACGATCCGCTCATGCAGGGGCACCTTGTCACCGGTGCGGGAGGCCAGGATGCCCGCGACGGGCACCTGCACGTCGTAGCGTGGCGAGTTCCCAGCCCAGCTGGTCGCCGACAGCAGTAGGCACGCCGGCCCCGCATCTGCGTCACCGCCCGCCCCGCTGTGTGTTTCCCGGTATAGGTGCGGCAGGTTGAGCAGCAGCCAGCGGCCGATGCCCGAGCAGCGGAAGAACGACAGGGTGCCGATCTGCTCCGCCGCGCCCTCACTCTCGCGGTACTGGAAGCCCAGCAGGTTGCCCATGGGCGATTCCGGCACCAGCGGCAGGTACTCCGCCGGCGGGCGGTGCACGAGGCTGGAGCCCATCGCCTCCAGCCCGGTCTCCATCTCCACTTCCCAGCAGGCACGGGTCAGCAGAGCGAGCTTCTCGGCGAGCAACGCGACGATCATGGTGACCTGGAACCGCACCGCCAGCCGCTCCAGCGCCTGGTCCCCGCTCAGCACCACGTCGTCCTGCCCGCGCAACCACTCCACCAAGTCCTGCGTGACCAGGCCCGGTGGCTGATACCCGCGCGCCGTCAGATCACGCAGGAACGCGCAGGAGGCATCCGCCCCCAGGTAGCGTCCGGCGGGAGCATCCAGCCACTCCACGAAGACGTTCATCCAGCGCTTGCGGCACTCCTCGTCCGAGTCCCACATGGCCGGCTGCCCGCGCCGCTTCGCCTCACCCTCCGCCAAGGGACGCGGTCGGCGGGCAATCTCGCTCGCCAGCCGCATCGCCAGCCGCAACTCGTTGAAGTAGCCCTGGCTCAGCCACTCGCGCACATGGGCGTGCTCCGCCAGCAGACTGCGCAGATGGGTCACCAGCAGACCGGCCGTGCTGATGTCGACGGACCAGTCCCGCACCGGCTCGCTGAACAGGTGCTGACCGCGGGTATGCCGCATGTGCCGCTCGAACAACGGCCGCACCTCATCCAGCCAGGCATCCTCACCCGGGCCGGCCAGCGACTGCGAGGGACTGAACGCCTGGTCCCACTGGATCTGCACCCGGTCGGCCTCGTCCACCACGAAGGCATCGCTGCGCTGCCAGGCCAGCTCCAGATACCGCATGTCGTGCTGCGACAGCTGCTCGGGCACCCGGCAATGCATCAGGCTGGCGGGCGTGGCCACCCACACGGTGGCGTCCACCAGCTCCCGCGCCGCCTCGTGCCGCCCGCACACCGGCAGCAGCGAGCATCCCACAGCGGGCTCCCGCTGCTGCCTGTCCGTCCCTTCGCTGCTCCACGGCCGCAGCCGGTGCGAGCAGGGCGCGTCCTTCAGCGCCAGCGGCTCGGTCAGCTCGGCCACGCCCTGCAACACACACGAGGTGGAGATCCACCGCAGCCGCGGATCCTCCAGCAACGCCAGACCCCGCGCATGCACGTCCACGGGACGGTGCACCTGCTGCAGGTGCCGGCCCCGGTTGGCCGCTCCCAGGATCGGCGCCGCACGCACCCCGTACCGGCACAGCGCGGTGACCATGTCCAAAACAGCCACGACATCCCCGAGGACCACCGTCAGGGTGTGCCGCCGCTGCGGCTCGGCGCCTGCCCACACGGCCGCGACGGTGATCAGGGTGGTCTTGCCGACGGCCGGCATGCCCACCACGTGCACCACATCCTGAAGCGGCAGTCTCTTCGACGCGCGCATCCGGCCGTCCTGCTGCCGCACCAGCAGATACAGGTCATCGATCCGGCGGCGCCAGTTGCGCTGCTCACCCAGCTGC
Organism: Streptomyces sp. BB1-1-1; assembly: GCF_031597775.1. Classification (NCBI taxonomy): domain Bacteria; kingdom Bacillati; phylum Actinomycetota; class Actinomycetes; order Kitasatosporales; family Streptomycetaceae; genus Streptomyces; species Streptomyces sp. BB1-1-1. The sequence continues at coordinate 8,784,747 of NZ_CP134203.1, forward strand.
GCGTCCACCGCATCCATGCGATCGGCCGTCGCGGTCAGTGCCGACCAGCGCAACGTCACCGGCTTGCGCCGCCTGCCAGCACGATGGCGCTGTGCCGGCTGCGGCACCATCCCCTCCGGGATGACCACACCGGCATCCCCCCGCGCCATGCGGTATCGCACACCCTCCTGTGCCAGGCGCACTCGCCGCAGACGATGCTGCGGCAGCACGGCCAGCGCCTGTGCGTACACCTGGCTGCGCTGGGAGGCCACCGACACCGACACCCGCCGCTCCGGGGGCTGCTGCGGGTCCTTCACGTCGAACAGGCGCAACATCTCCGGCAGCGCCTGGTACGCCTCCAGCCTCTTGTTCCACGCATGCTTGCTCTTCAGCTCGCCCACCAGCCACCGCAGTGACGACGTCATAGCCACCGCACGCTGTCGGCGCGTACGGAAGTCGTAACCGCCCATCAACGCCCAGGCATCCGCCGCGGCCGCACCCGCAGCCCACGCCTCAAGCGCGGACAGCCCCAGTTCCACCGACGCCACCAGCCGCACATCCACACGCCCCAGGCCGCGGCTCTTGGCCGTCCGACGCAGCTGATGCCCCAGCCCCTCGTACCAGCCGCTCCGGTCACGCGCCACAGACAACCTCCCCCACAGGGCCCACGTCCGGGCACGAGGCGACCAGCGCCCGGTCGGAGACCACCTCGATCTCCGGCTGCGCCCGCAGCGCCGCACTGTGCCGCTCAAGAATCTTCAGGTAACTGCGGTTGCTGCGCAGCCGATCGTGTGGAACGACCAGATACCCCTTGCGGTAGGCGTACGGATCACCCGCCCCCCAGCGGGGGAACGTCTTGATGCGTCTGGCCAGCAGATAAGGACTGTGCCAATCCTTCACATCCACCCCGACGCTGTAGCCGTCCGGCCACAACGCCACCAGGTCCAGCGAGTCCAGCTTCGGGTACAGCACCACCCGCGCTCCTCGTGCGGCCAGCCGCTGTGCCAGATCCAGCTCCGGATGTCCCGGCAGGGCCACGAACCGCACAAGCTCCGGCTCCAGCCGCCGGGCCCCCTCCGCCTCCACCCAGACCGGCCCGGGAAGATCGTGCCGCTGCCCGCACCGCCATACCCGGCACCGCACCAAGCCGTCCGCCCGCGGAACGATCCACTGCTCGCACCCTCCGCATACCGCCACGCGCCCGCTCACCGCCAGCTCCACCGGTACCGGCCCGTACGACTCTTCCATCCAGGTCGCCCACTGCGGCACATCCAGCACCGCATTCTTCGCCGCCAAAAACGCATCCGGCCCCAGCACCGCGTGCGAGGTGACGAACAGCCGCCACCGCGCATACAGCTCCGGCCGCCCCAGCAGGGCAGCGGTGTCCTTGATGTGCTTCACCAGGGCGCTCTCGTGCACCTCGGACACCACGTCCTTGGCGGCAACTGCCCACTCCAGACAGAACTCGCTCGGCTCGCCGCCGATCAGAAGCCGCTCACCCCGCACCTGTGCGTCGGGGTCGAACTCCAGCGGCCAGGCATCCACCGACTGCTCGGCGCACCACACCCCTACCAGATCCTGCACGCCGACCGGGGCGGCCCTGCCCGCCCGAACACACAAGGCAGCCAGCCGGTCCAACCCGAGCTGCAGACTCCTGTGGTACGGCTGCTGAAGCTGACGCACCCCCGCCCAACCCCGCATGCCAACCAGCCCGGATGCCACCAGGCTCAAGACCACCTCACTCGCACGGACCGCACTGGCACGCCCGGAGAACACCGGCCCCGTCTGTTGTGTCTGACTCACGCCCCAAACGGTAGAGGCCACCACTGACAGTCATCTGACGAACCGGCCAGTAACCTCATGTGACCAGCAACAGCCTTACCAGGCCAGCCCCCAACCGCCTCACCCGTCACCGCCATCCCACTCAGCCATCCGCGCCAGCAGCAGACGAAGACGGTCCGCCCGCCCGGGCTCCCACGCTGGCAGCAACATCCCGGTCGCAGGATCCAGCTGCCCACGCCACTGCGCCACACGGTCCCGCACCGACGTCTGCCACCCGTCCCACCCAGCCCCCGGCCGACTGCTGATCACCTCCACCCGCAGCGGATGCCCCAGCCTCTCCAACCGGCCTGTCAGCACCGTCACCTGAGCCTCCGTCCACGCCAAAACCCGCCGCCGACCCAGAGCCCGCTCCAACACGGCGGCACCCTCAGCCGGCGAACACGCACCCGCAGGAACGCCAGGGCCACCCACCCCAGCGAACCGCACCACCACCTCCACCAGCCTGCGCCCGTTCCCGTCCACAGCGCTCACAACAGCAGCAGCCGCCGGCCGCACCCGACCCGACGCCGTCCGCCCCCCACTCACCGCCTCCACCCACACCACCGCAAGCAGAGGATCACCCAGCACCCCCCGCGCCCAACGCCTCAGCTCCCCGCGCCGCTCCCGCAACAGCGCCTGGAAACCCGCCACTTCCCGCATCCGCCAGCACATCGGACACAACCGCTCTCCCTCCCGCACCGCAAGAGAGCGATCACAGCACGCACCACACTGCTGACACACATGCGCCATCAATCTGCGCCGCCGAGCAGAAGCCTCCAACTGCCCAGCGGACGACGCCGTGGGGCGACTCGCCTCCACGCGGTACAGCCCCACCGAGCCCCGCCGCCCCTGACGGTAGGAGCGCACGCGAGCATCAGCCGGCCCCCCAGGCACCCGGGGAAGATCCCCCGACGCCAGCTGACTCTTCGACATCAGAAACCAGGGCACCTGCGCCCAGTCCTCATACTCTGCCAGCACACCCATGCCCAAGCCTCCAACCCGCACAGTCCGTAACAGAATCACAGGAAGCGAAGTTAGCCTGCAATCCAGATGGGAGCAACTACCAAAAGCCGCCCTGAGCAGCACATTTGAAGTTTACAAACTAAAAAAAGACACGCCGGTCACCCAAGCACCCGCCTCAAACCGGCCCGCAACACATCACCCACAGTCACGATTTGATCAGCCAGTCGCTCATACTCCGCCAACGCCACCTCACCACCAGGCTCCGGCCGCCGCCGGACAATCCCCGGATACCGATCACGCCAGTCCCGAAGCGCAGCAACCGCCTCAGCGGACACCGACCAGCACCCTGCCCGCACCTGCCACGCCAACCCAGCCGGAAGACGAAACGACACAGCCTCCGGATAGCCCCCATCCCGGGCCCCCGGCCACCGCCCCATCCCAGCAAACTCCTCGCCAGCCTCCGGCCACACCCTGCACCACCCTCGAACCTCCACCTCCCGACGCACCCCAAAAACGGCAAGCGCATCCACTGTGTCCAGCACCTCACCCGCATCCCGCAAGCGCGCCACCTCCCTGCGCCAACCGGCCCGTACCACCGCGGCCTCGCTCCGACTCAAGCCCCTCACATCCCACCGGGCACTGCCCGCCAGCGCCCGCCGAAGCTCGCGGTGCCTCTCAACCACCTCCCGGAGCTCAACCCGCGTACCCAAAGCCACCTTGACCGTCATCAGCGTCGTGCCCTCACCACTCACCACCCCAGCCTCCCAGCACCTCACCACACAGACACAACAAATCCCCGCGCCAGCCAGCAGAAACCACCCCGACGATCGCTCAGTTCGAACGGTGGGAAGGCCCTCAACTTGATTCCTGTCCTGCCGCCAGGCAGGACGCATCTTTTTGCCGCGCAGGCCGTCAGGCCTGCTAACTACCACAGAAACCAACCAAGTTGGCCCGCCAGGGCCAACACAACAATCACCTGACACACAGTCGTGCCGTCAGGCACGTAGTCGGGGGAGAGGGCAACCCAAATATCTGTGCAACCACCCAGTTTTGACATCACCGGCGCCGCCAGGCGCCGGCTCTTCCCCCAGTGAGGGGGAAAGGCCCTCAACTCGGTTCCTGTCCTGCCGCCAGGCAGGACGCATCCTTTTGCCGCGCAGGCCGTCAGGCCTGCTAACTACCACAGAAACCAACCAAGTTGGCCCGCCAGGGCCAACACAATCACCTGACACACAGTCGTGCCGTCAGGCACGACGACAGTCCTTGACGGGCCGTCAGGCCCGTAGTTGGCCGTCAGGCCAAC
>NZ_CP134204.1:0-24983 GCF_031597775.1 Streptomyces sp. BB1-1-1
GCGCGCGCGGTCTCCTGCGGAGACACGACGCGGAGTGACTGCGTCACTCCCAAGGGGACCGCGCTGCTGCGCGGCGCCGGGGGGAGTGGCCCCGGCTGGCAGTCACCTGCGGTGACTGCGGGGCGGTCCCGGTTGGCTCCGGGTCTGCCCGCCGGCCTGTGGTGTGGCCGGCCTTTCTGCGGCTGTTCCGCTCCCTCTCGGGTAGCGTTTCCGCTGGTCAGGGAGCTGATCGGCCGCTGTCCCGATGGTCTGTGTCCTCCGGCCCCTGCGGGGCCTCCGTCCACCGGTCGCGCTCCCGCGCTCCCTTGCAGCTACAGTATGCAGCCAACGAGGGGGCCGTGTCCAGTCCTTCGGGAAGATCCGTACCACGTCACAGAGCGTAACACAAGCCCGGGGCGCCCTCCCCTGACTGGTCTACACCACTCAGAAAAGCCAAAAGACAGGGAAACGAGAGAATGACGGGTCAAATTCAAGGCGGAATCATCTGCACAAAGGTCCTGAAATACGGGCCTGCTAGATTCTGCTGCTCATTCTGCGGAAAGACTCGTAATCAGGTGGGTCATTTGATTACCGGCCCGGGGGTAAATATCTGCTCTGATTGCGTCGACCTATGCCAGGCAATCATCGAGGAAGAGAATTGATGCTCTTACCGTAGTTCCCTCCTTATGGCTCTCTCCGGGCCCCGCTCTTTCGCGTCCGATACCGGATCTCGGATGCGCCGCGCATTCCCTTGGTGGCGTCTCTCCGTCGAGATTCCGTGACGAGCGGTCAGCGTCCGTCATTTGCGCCCGCTTTCGAGGGGTCTCGGGCGTGCTGAGGGCGGTCTCATGTCGACTTGTAGTCGTCTCACGCACGCCTCGGGTGATCTCGGACGCGTCGGTGTCCGTCTCGGCCGCCCAATCTACTGAGGTTACTGAGGGCACTGCACTTACTGATATTCAGTAGCCACAGTGCCCTCAGTCTCGGGTGCGTTTAAGGGCGCCCGAAGCGCCCCAAGTCGCCTATAAATTGGCAGCGCGAGACAACAGAGGGAGACGGGGATGGACAGCGAGCAGCACGGCCAGGACCAGCGCGCGGTGCCGAGCGTGGGCGCCACCCCACCGCCGCCTCCTCGGCAGCCTCCGGCGCTCCCGCCGAGGCCGCCGGCCCCGCCCGGTGCGACGGTTCACCCGCTGGTCACGTGGCTGCGGATGCCTCGCCCCAAGGCGGGTCCGGGGATCTGGCGGGCGGGGCACAAGCCGCGCGCGGCCGAGGAGCCCGACAAGGTGCCGACGCGGCAACTCCTCGTCGGCGCGGTGGCATCGGCGCTGGTGGGGTGGCTGTTGGGGTCACTGCTGTGGAACGGCTACCTGGGTCAGTTCTGGATCTGGCCGTTGTTGCTGCTCACGCCCGATGACGCGTTCCAGTCGATGTACTTCGTGGTCGCCTCCTGGACGTACTACGCGGTCGTGTTCGGCGGCATCGCGGTGTTCTTCGGGCGCCTCGGTGGGTGGCCGGAGCTGCTGCGCCGTACCCGGGCCGCCGTACGGCAGGCGAACGCCAACGCCGAGGCCGCCCAGGGGGCGCCACCGCCGCCTCCGGAGTCCGATCCGGCGCTGTGGCCCCAGTTGCGGGCGGACGGCGCGGAGGCGGCGGCCGACGCCCTCGCCGCCGAGCTGCGCGAGGGCCGGATGACCGACGTCGACTATGCCCGGATTGATCATGCGTGGCGGACCGGACGGGCGCGGGCCGAGATCACCGAACAGGTACGAGCACGCGGTGCTGCTGCCTGCGCTCACGGGTCGGGGGCGCGGGATCTTCCCGCCCGCGCGGCGCAGCACGACCTCCCGCTGCGTCAGGTGCGGATCGGGGCGGCGGCCGACTCCCCGCGCAACCCGTACGTGTACCGGGGCGCGGGGATCGCCCTCGATCCGGCGGTGTTGGGGACGTCGGCGCTGGTGGTCGGCCCGTCGGGGCGGGAGCCGGCCGAGGGCATCGTGGGGCCGGTCATTGAGTCTCTGTGCCTTCAGGCACTCGCGGGGCAGGCCGCGGTGGTCGCCGTGACGTCGGCCGGCTCCGCGGCGCCCCAGAACCGCGCCTTTGACGTGGTGCTGCGGGCCGGTGATCCGAGCATCGCGCACGGCCTCGACCTGTACGCGGGCCTGGACGACGCCGACGAGGCGGCCGCGGTGCTCGCCGAGGCCCTGGTGGGCGACCTCACCGAGGCCAGCCGCGACGACCGATGGGCCGCAACCGCCCTCGCGCAGCTCCTCGGACCCTGGCGCGCGGTGCACGACCGGTTCCCCGGCGTCGACGAGCTGCGCGACCTCCTGGACAGCGAGGCCGCACGCGCCGCTCTGCGGGCCGCGCTGGACGAGCGCGAGGCAACCGCCCACCTGCGGGAGCTGGACGCGTTCGAGCGGCGCTCAGCGGCTCCTGGGGGCCCTGCGGAGGCGTTGTCCACCCGCGTGGCGCTGTTGGACCGGCCGGCCTTCCACGCCCTCCTCGCCGCCCCGGGGTTGGGGGACGCGGCCGGCGACCGCGCGGTGTTCAGCATGCAGCACATTGACCGGCCCGTACGGGTGCGCATTGACCTGCCGGGGCGGGTGCACACGGATGCCTCGCGCATCATCGCGCGCCTGGTGCTCGCGCAATTCACCGAGTGGGCGGCATCCCGCCGAGATCAGTCGGTGTTCGCCTTCCTCGTACTTGAGGACGCTATCCAGACCGTCACCCCTAATTCCCTGCGAGGGCTGCAAAGTCTCCGGCGGAGCAACGCGGGTGTGCTGTTCTCTCTGCGGAACCTGAGCGATATCCCCGAAGGTCTGAGGGATCACCTATTGGCGGCGGTGGGTTGTCGTATCGCGTGCGTGGGTGTGAGTTCCTGGGATGCTCAGCATTTCGCCACCGCGTGGGGAACTGAGTGGGTGGAGACAGAGGCAATTACTCACCGGCAGGTGCGCGCCGAGCATCCGGGAACAAAGGTGTGGCACGCGGTGCGGAAAATGGTCACTGGCCGAGACGTCACAACCAAATCGGTGACCATGCGCCGCGAGGAGCGGCAACGGTGGTCTCCGTCGCAATTGGCGAACGAGATGCAGACCGGTCATGCCGTAATTTCTCTGACGGCCGTGACCGGTGAGCGGATGCCGCCGATACTGACCAAGTTGGGCGGATAAGGAATCCGCATACGCGAAAGGGGCCTGCGGTGGTCGACCGCAGGCCCCTTTTGCTGTTTCCGTATGCGCTATGCGCGGAGTGACGTCACTTGTCGCCGCTCTTCTTCTGCTTTCCGGTTCCTCGGTTGCTGTGGGTCGACATTCCGTCGGCGACACCGTTTACGCGGCTGTTCCTCCCGCCGCCTCCCTGTCCGCCGGATCGTCGGCTGTTGTCTCCGCGTCCGGCGTGCGTCTGGATTCCTTGGGCGACAACTCCGGCCGCAGTTCCCGTCACCTTTAGGGCGCCGCGCGCGGCCGTCGCTCCGGCGCGCACGGCGAGGCCCGCCTTAATGTCGTCCCCGTACCCGGGCACGAATCGGAAGATGGCGACGCCTGCCCCGATAGCGATGATGACGACGGCGTTTCCGGCGACGAGCACCGTTCCCGGGTCCGACCCTTGCCCCTGGGTGAAAACGTCCGCGATTCCGAGGGCAATTTCAATGATCGGCTTCAGCAGTATCACGGCGACCATGATTCCCGCCCACATACGCACCTTGCCCCACAAGTCGCGGTCGACCAGTGCCGTGTAGACCACGACGCCGAGGAGTGCGCCGAGGTAGAGGGCCGCGGCCCGCAGAACGAGTTCGAGGCCGAGGATTCCCGCCGCGATGATCGTCACCCCGGAAACGATGATCAGCATGATTGGGCCGCCGCCGACAATGTCGCCGTCGCGGCGCAGAACCTCGGCCAGCGTTTTGAAGAGCGCCGGCATGCTGCCGTCGGAACCGGTCACGGCGTTGGTGACCGAGTCGACCGCGCTCACGACGACTTGGAGAGTGAGCGGCGTGAAGGCCGAGGCGATCACGGTGAGCCAGAGGAACCCGACCGCCTCACCGAACGCGGTGGGGAGCGGCACACCCCGCATGGCGCGCTTGGCGACGGCGATGAGCCACAGGACGAGCGTCAGCACCGTGGAGGCCGCGAACACGATCGCGTACTGCTGAAGGAACTTGGTGCTGGTGAAGTCGACGGTGGCGGACCCATCGAGGGCGTGCCCGACCTTTTCGACCGTCCAGGCCGCGCCGCGCGCCACCGAGTGGGCGAGGGAGCTGAGCGGATCAAGGGACTCGGTGGGGTCCCTCGGGGTGGTGGACTTGCCCAGACAGGCGTCCCGTGCGACGCCGACGACGTTGGCGCACGGGTCGGGGGACGGCTCAGCAAGCAGCATCGGTGTGGCCTCCTGGTGGGGTTCGTCTGATGGTCTCAGGCCCCCGGGCGGGGGCGGAGCAATTCGGACGGGCGCCGTTCGGCCGATCAGGACCGCAGCCCCCTGTCCGATCACCTCCGAGGGCCGGTTCCGCCGGGAAACGGGGGGGTGTCGCTGCATGATCGGATTCATTGGTTTCAGCAGGTCACCAACGGTTTTCCGATCGGCTGACCATTGGCGTTGATCGGCCTCGGTGAGCCGATCAACGCCAATGGTCAGCCGATCAGGAGTCGTCCGTGGAGTCGTCCGAGGAGACCCCCGCGAGGGCCTGCTGCACCGCGGCCGCGTAGTAACCGCGCGGCTGTCCCTCGGCCTCGGTGATCTTCTCCGAGGCCAACGTCACCCCCGCGTTCCGCAGTTCGCGGGCGAGGGCCTTCCCCAGCTCCCGCAGGCGCCCCTTGTCGTCGCGGTCGTCCCACCTCCCCCACTTCGCCGCGTCGTCCTTCTTGAGGTAGACGTGGACTTGATCGAGGGTCAGGAACTCCGGGTCGTCCTCCTGGACGAATGCCTCAGCGATGACGACGAGGATCGGCGGCACCTCCGGCTCGTCGTCGTCCCCGCCGCCGGCGGCGGGGCCCGGGGCGGGGGCGGCGGCCGCCTTCAGGAGCTTGTGCCACTCCTTGATCAGGCCCGCCTCGGTGAGCGTGAACGTGACGTCAGGCAGGCCGGCGGCCGCGCGCTCCGCACCGACCCGGGCGGCGTACTCGGACGTGATCTCCCGGAACTTGTACCGGACCGGGCGGGAGGGCATGCCGGGCAGGCCCTGAGCGTAGATCTGTCCGGCGTCGCCAGCCTCGGTGTGGGTGGCCGGCTGAAGCAGATCGGCGCGGTATCCCTCGCCGATCGAGCCGCCTCCGAGCAATTCGGTAACGTCGACCCTGCGGCATGCTCCGAGGATCTTTCCCGGCATCTTCGGGCCGATAGCGTCCCCCAAATAGTCCTTAGTTCCCCACTGGGAAAAGCCCTCGAACCAAACACCCTCTTTGCGGCCGATGAGAATTGCCCTGATGAGCTTCTTCTTATTCTTCTCGGAAAGCTGCGGCCATTCGTCCATGTGCACCACGAACGCGGGGTGCTCGGGGCTCATCCGCCACTTGTTGCCCCACCCGTACGCCCTGCGCTGGCGGGCGCGGGCCGAGCACAGCTTGATCAGGAAATCGAGGACGTTGCCGATCAGCGCCTGATCCATGCAGGCGTCCAGCGTGATGGCGGGGCCGAGGTCGCCGACGCCGGACCCGGCGGGGTCCAGGTTGATCAGGACGGCGTCCCGGGTGGACGTGACCGCCTCGGCCAGGGAGAGGGCGATCCCGGACTTACCGCTACCGGTGTCGCCCACCATGATCAGCATCAGTCCGGCGAGGCTGAACGCAAGTTCGCTCGCGTCCATGCCCACGCCGAAGTCGAAGCGGTCAACGATCGAGGTCGACAGCGGCGGCCGGTACGGGACGGCGCCCACCAGTTCCGGCGTAAACGGGTCGCGCATGACCAGGCGCACCGTGCACGAGTCGCCGAACTCCGGGTCGGCCTCGATCAGGAGGCCGGCGCGGCGCAGGCGCCACGCGGTGATCAGCCTCTTGTACGTCTTCTCCTCGTTGAGGTCGTCCGGCGATCCGCTGCGGAACCGGACACGGACCGACCATCCCCACGGCTCGCGGTGCCCGTCGGTGACGGCCGCGAGGTCGCCGCCCGCCGCGGTGATGACGCGCCGCACCGCCTCCTCGGCCTCCTCGGATGTGGAGACGTCGGCGATCGGGTACTGGCGGGGCTCCTCCGGGTCGGCGCCCGGCGCGTCCCCCGGTCCGGCCTGCGAGGGCAGGGCGAGTTCAGCGCGGGCGAGGAGCCGTTCCGGTACGGGGCGCTGCGTCAGGGTCGGCGGCCGCCGGCCGAGCCACCACAGGACGGCCACGCCGACGGGGAGCACCAGGAGCAAGAGCTGCGGCGCCCGCACGCACAGCAGACCGAGGAGGCCGATCACCACCAGGAGCGCGACGAACCGGCGGGTACTGCCTGCGCGGCGGGCGCGCTTGATCTGGTCATCAGTCGGCTGGACAGGGGCGAACGGCGTCTTCATCAGGTCTTTCAGGGCAGCCGTGCGGCCCTTGCGCTCCTCGCGCAGCACCTTGACCGCCTGGCGCTGCTCCGGCGTCCAGCCGTCCTCCGCGCCGATGCGTTCGAGGCGCGTGATGCGCTTGTGGACGTCTTCCAGCTCCTCGCGGGCGGTCTCGCGTACCTCGTCGTACGCCGCGAGCTGGCGCTGGACGAGGAGCCGGCGGAACTCCTCGTCGCTCTGGTGACCGGTGGTCAGGGTGTGCCGGACGCTCGCCCCGACGTTGCGGGCGCCCTGCCCGATCCGGGTCACGGTCGTACGGCCGAGGCCTGCGGCGGCGCTGGTCTCGCCGTCGGTGGTGTCGGCCGGCGCCTCGGGCGCCTCGGGCGCGGCCGCGGCGGGGTCCTCGGCTGACGTGGGCTCTTTCTCAAGGTCAATGGGGGCGGTTTCGTCGCTCATCTCGTCTCCGGCGCCTTGTTCGAGGGGGAAGAGCGCGGCCCGGACGGGGTCTCCGTCCGGGCCGGGCGGGGTGGGGTGGTGGGTCAGCTGAAGAACGGCTGCTGAATGGCCACGGTGCCAATCCAGTTGATCAGCGGGGTCAGGGTGACGGCGCCGACGAACGGGCCCAAGGCCAGGCCGCAGGGGGCGCCCCACATGAGTTCCTTCTTCGGCTTCTTCTTCGCCGACTTCAGGATGACGACAAAGAGCACGACCATGACGAGCATGATGACCGCACCGAACGGCGTGAGAGTTCCGAACTCAGCAGGGCGCGAGATCTGAACGTGGCTGGCTCCGGTGCCCTTCTCCAGAGCGAAGTCACCGGCCTTTCCGACACCGTTACGCGCCCACGTGAGAATTGTCCCGATGATTCCCCCGGCGCAGGCACCCGCAGCCGCAAAGGCGGCGGCACCCATTCCGAACGGCGCGACTTTCGACCAGTCCCGAGAACTGCTCTTGAACCAGAACCATCCCAGCCGCGCCACCAGAATCAGGATTCCGACGGTGAACATTCCGAGAGTTACGGTCTTCACTTTCTTAGCCCCCTACGAGCACTTGGCCGAGTCCGAAGATGATTGCCACGGGCGCGTAGTACGCGAGTCCCACAGGCAGGCCCCAGGTAAGGAGCCGAGTTGCTTTGCGCTCTACGCGCAGGTGCCAACCGCCGATGATGATGAAACCCATAAAGGTCATTCCGGCGGCGGTAAAGAATTCAAAGCGCTGCGATGCCAGGAAGAGCATGTACGCCGGTCCGACGGTCCACAGCGAGTCAACGAACGCCTTGCCGTTGTCGCTGCGCTTCCGCATCTGGGTCAGCCACGTGAAGTCCCAGTTGGATTCCTTCGGCGGCGCGGCCGGCGTCACGGCGTCCCGCATGTACTCGGCCGCGTACCGCAGGTCAGCCGCCGCGTCCGTCAGGGCCTCGCGGTCCTCCTGGCGGTCGTCGCCGCCGGAGTCCGCGCCGGTCTCCTGGACGCTCCACCACGGCTGATCGTCGGTGCTGCTCACTGCTACCTCCCTGCCGAGGCGGCCGCCCCGACACCCAAGACCCGCCACAGGTACGCGCGCACGCGCAGCTCGTCACCGCCGAGGGTCTGCCACGGCCGCCTCGCGGGGGCCGGAGCGTCCGTCCACTGGTGCCGGATGGGGGGAAGGGTGACGCGGCAACTGCCGGTGTCCGTCGTAGGTGGGGTCATACTGGATCTACCTCTCTGTGACGTGCTGTCAGGTGCGGTCAGTTCTGGGAGGGAGGTCCGGCGGGGGCCCAATCCCCCGCCGGACCCGTCACGGAGCGATCACGTCCCGTGAGAGTAGGCGGCCGCCTGGTGGACCGGGTCGGCGCGGTGGTCGTAGCCGGAGGCCAACAGCCGCGCGGCCTCCTCGCGGTACCCGGAGGCGGTCCCGTTGGCGACGCTGAACGCCTCCTCGATCCGTGCCAGGGGCAGGCGCAGGGACTCCCCGCCCGCCTCGGTGGCGATCATCCGAGCGGTACGCCGGATGTTGCGCTCCCGCTGGGTCAGGCCGGCCGCGTCCTCGGCAGCGAGGGCGGACAGTTCGGCGCGCGCGGCGGCCTCCCGGTCCTCGATCGCCTGACGGTCGGCGGCGGCGGCCGCCGCCTTGTCCTCGGCCGCCTTCCTCGCGGTCTGCTGCGCCGCGGCCTCGGTGTCGGCGGCCCGCTTCTGCGCGTCGGCGACCTCCTGACGGCGGCGGAGGTTCTGCTGCTCGGTCGTCAGGGCCGCCTTTTCGTCCTCGGCCGCCTTGCTCCGGAGAGCCGCCGTGCGGGCGTTCTCCTCGGCCTCCTCCTCGGCCACCGCGCGGCGCTGCGCCTCGGTGGCGGCCCGCTCAGCGGCGGTGCGGGCGGCGGCGGCCTCGATGCCGGCCGTGTCGGCGGCGGCGAGGGCGCGGTGCTCGGCCGCCTTCCGCTCGCCGTCGACCTGGACGCTCAGCACGTCCACCTCGCCCTGCGCGCGCAGCTCCTCGGCCTTGGCGGCGAGGGTCGCCAACTTGTCGGCGTGCTCGCGGGCGCGGCGGTCGGCGTCCTCCTTGTGGCGCAGCTCCTGTTCGGCGCGCTCCCGGTCGGCGCGGCGCTGCTGCTCCTCGCGGCGCATCCGGTCGGGCAGGGCCAGAGCCTCATCGACACCGACGCCGTACGGCGCGAGGAGATCGGGGAGGCGGTCCAGCACGGTCACGGTGTCGTGCTCGCTGAACTCCTCGCCCCGTCCGGCCGCCTCGCGGCGGGCCCCTTCGATCTCCTCGCGGTACTGAATCCACACCCGGTGAATCGCCAGTTCACGGCGCATCTCTCGGGCGTCGCCGTAGGACATGGGGTAGGTCTTGGCAGTGCGGAACACCCACCACGTCGTCCCGAACCGCAGGAACCAGTCGGCGAGGGTGAGGCCGCGCTCGCCGGACTCCAGCCGGGCGGTACGGGTGATCAGGTGGCGTGCGGCCTCGGTCAGCAGTACGTAGGCGGCGGGCATCGCGGCGTGCGCGAGGAGCCGCCCCGGGTCCGTCTGCGCGACCTCCCACACCCCAGGGCTCCCGGGCGCACTGTCGGCGGCCGCGAGGATGTTGAGCACGATCGTCACGGCGGTGGTGGCGTGCGCGGCGATCAGCAGCATGGGCTTGGGCATCCGGCGCCACGCCAGAACGAGGGCGATCGAGTACAGGGCGACGATCAAGCCGTCCACACCGATCGGGAAGGCGTACGACCCCTTCGGCCCGAACCCCCAGCCGCGGGCCGCCTGTACCAACGCGTCGTAGGAGAGGGCGAACCCGACGGCGGCGACGACGAGACCGGCGAGGGCCGCGAGGGCCGCGACGAACCACATGATCGTGGTGAGGCGGCGGCGCGGCGCGGGCGAGGCCTCCGAGGAGGACTCGGTGGCGGCCTCGGTGGCGCGGCCGCTGTCGTCCGCCCCGGCGGCCGGCGCCTCTCGGGTGGGGGGCTCCGGCTCCGGCGGACGCCCGGGGGCGGCCTCGGTGCGCGGGTCGGTCATGGTGGTCACGTGCTGTCCTCCGTCGTGGTGCTGCGGGGCGGTTGGGGCGTGGGTCACGGGGTCTCGGGGGGCTCGGTGGTGTAGGCGTGCCAGTACGGCTCCGGCACCTCGCCGTCGCGCATGACCAGGGCCTCGGCCCGGTACTCGCGGGCGTTCCCACGGGCGATCTCGGCGGCCCGCGCCGCGCACGCCCGGGTGTACTCGCTGCGCGCCGGGTCGGCGGCGACGAGGGCGCCGTCACGGGCGGCCGCGTACGCGCGGGCCGCCAGCCGGTCCCACGTGTCGGCCCACCTGGTCAGTTCCTCCCCGGTGATGAACTCGGGTTCCACTGGGTCCTCCTGGTCGGTGTGGTCGGTGCTGGTGTCCCGGGCCGGAGTCGATCCGGCAGCCTCGCGCCGTGTTCCGGGACTGTCACGCGGTGGCCTCGCCCGCCCATCCTGCGGCGGGTGCTCTTCCGGTGACGAGGGGGTTTCATGGGATCAGCGGGTCAGGTCCTCCGGCCGAAGCGCCGGCGGCGCCCGCCGCCGTTCCCCATGCCGCGCGAAAACCCGTCGGTGGCCTGCCAGTTGGCCCAACCCTGCCGGTCAGCCTCGGCGGCACTCCGGGCCGGTCGGCCCATCGTGTCGCCGCGGCCGCCGTGCTGGGAGGGGTCGGCGAACAGGAAGGCGAGGGGGTTCTTCATCGGGCACCCCCGCCGGTCGTCCGCGGGATGGTCGTCTGCGCGTGGGCCCCGGCGAGAGCGCGCTGGACGCTCGCTTCCGCCCCGGACTGCTGACGACGGGCCTGCGCCTCCTTGTACTCCTGGAGGCACTTCTGCTGCTCGGTCTGCTGCTCGCTCACCGCGCCTCCCTCGGCTTGCCGTTCCGAGGGGTGCCGGGAACCGGCTTGTTCTCCGCCGGGTACCAGCCGCCCCGACTCGCGCTGTACTCGGTCGGGGTGCCCCTGTCGGCGTACGGGCCGCCGGGCTTGGTGCTGATCGGCTTGCGGTCCTTCAGCGCCACGACACACCCCCGGTCGACGGGGCGGGGATGGCGGGGGTGGTGTCGGGCTCCGGCTCGGAACCGGTCCGGTTGTCGTCGCGCACCAGGTGCTCGACGAGGTCACGCAGAGGCGCGTTGATGGGCGCGCCGACGATACGATCCGTCATGGATCGCACCTCCTTTGGTTGCATCAAAGGCGGTCGGTCAAGGCCCCTGGCATGGGTTGCTTCAACAACCCGGGCGGTGCTTCAACACCGCCGCTGGGGGCCGCCCTCGTTTCCGGGGCTGCACCACCATGACACAGAAAACACCGGCGGTGCAACAACGACACCGCCAGTGTTTTTCGGTATGCTCCTCGCGTGACCGAGATCCCAGAAGAGCAGCAGGCGGCCGCGCTACGCGCCGTCAAAGACGCGGGCGAGCGGCGGGCGGCGCTGCTGAAACAGGCCGAGGAGATCCTGACGAAGGAGATCAAGCCTGCGGCGGTGAACGCGGCCCGCCTCGGTGCCGGCCGGAGCCGCATCCGCCAACTCGCAGGCGTCGGCCCCAGCGTGCTCTACCGATGGTTGGGCGAGGCCGGCCTCCCGGTACGCGAAAAGAGCGCGCCGGCCCGCAAGGGGAAGCGCTCTTCCTGAACGCCCGTATGCACCCAGTTCATATTTCATGGGAGTTGCCCATATGCCCAGTACAGCGGGCTATTTACGGCTCACGGTGGCGGCCCTGATGTTCGCAACCGGCGAGACTCAGGCCGACCTCGCGCGCGGCCTCCGGCTGAGTCAGGGACAGGTGTCCCGCAAGCAGGCCGGCGGGACGAAGGGGTCGTGCTGGAACCTTGACGATCTCGACAAGCTGTCGGCCCACTACGGCGTCCCCGTACCCGAGTTGCTGCGGGGCGCCGATCACGCGGTGAGTCAACTCCCCGCCGCGCGCCGCGCCTCTTGCATCGGTGGCACCCAGACGACGATCACCCCCAGGTGATCCGCTTTCCGTTGCACAGGGAGTAGGCTCATCTGCACCACTAGTGCAAAATCTGGATCACGCAACATGATCCAGAAATGCGAAACGGCCCCTGTGGTTGGTCGCCGGGGGGCCGCTCGCGCTGCTATCGCTTCGGGCCAGCATACCGGGCGCGCGCGTCTTGCGCCTAGTAGCAGTTCGGGGCAGGAAGGATGTTCTGCCTATGTCGGACAATACGCCCCCTGAGGGGCTAGTCCATGAGGGTCCCCGCGGCTTCTCCATGACCCCCGGTTGGGTCGTGAAGAGGGCGTTCAAAGACGTTTGGCTCTACGACTGGTTGCGTGCCAGGTATGGCGGGCTTGATGCCATTTTCCCTGGAATCGACACAATCGCGGAAGAGTTCGGAGTGAGCCGGTCGACGGTGGAACGCACGATCCGCCGCCTGGTCGCTGCGAAGTGCATGGAAGTCCGCCCCCGTTACCGGGATGACGGGTCGCAGACCACCAACCTGTACGTGACGAAGTTTGACGAACCGACCGACTGACCAACGGCACGTTCATGAGGGGCCCCGACGAGCGGACGTTCGTCGGGGCCCCTCAGCTATGGAGGACCGATCGCCCCCGTCATTCCTGACGGGGGCGATTTTGCGAGGTTGCGCAGCTCTTCGGCCCCCTGTCATTCCTGACGGGGGCGCCCCCCTCATTTCTGACGGGCCCTCCCCCGGCAGATCTGAAGGCCCCCCTCCGTCAAATCTGCCGGGCAATACAGACAGAGTTGATCTAGAGAGAAGGGGAGGCACACAGAGCTTGAGCTAGACAGATCATCGTGAGTGCTTCGCACTCTCTGATCTCTGGGGGGACTGCTCCTCGCTTCGCTCGTCGTCCCTTCGGGATCGCCTCCCCCCAGACCCCCATAGACACGTTCGCTTCGCTCACGCAGGTCTCGGCAAGCCGAGCCCCCGTGTTCCCGTGGTTGATCGCCGTTGAGCAAGCTGCAACCACCTGATGTGGGAACAGCAACCACAGGACGCGCGTGCGCGCGCGTGTGACGGCTGAGCATCAAGGGGCGCGGAGAGTTCATCGAGACAAGGCACAGACAGGCACCAAGGGCCAGAGCGGCGGCCGTGGGCGCCGATCACCGGCCGTCGGGGAAAACCCCCAGGGGGCGAGGAGTTCGGCGCTCACAGCGGCGTACAGGCGCTTTCGACACCTCGGCCGCCGTGTCCCCCAACGTCGCACTGCCCCTACTGAGGTTCAGTAGGGGCAGTGCGGGGGTGGGGCGGTCCCGGCTGGTGAGCGACCGTAACCGATGCCGGGCTGACTCGTTGGACCCCGGCCGGAGGCCGGGGAAGCGATCAGGCAGGCGGGAGCGCGTCCAGGGCGAGATCCCAGGGGTATTCCTCGACGCGGCCGCGCTTCGGCGGGTGTGGCACGAACCCCTCGTCGTGGTCGTCGTCCAGGAGCACCCGCACGCCGGCCTCGCGCAGGGCGGCGACGGCGCGGGGGAGGGCGGGGTGCTTGGCCTGCGCGGCGTTGATGTACGGCAGGGCGACGATCGGCAGGCCGAGGCCGATTCCCTCGGTCAGGAGGCCGAGGGCGAGGGTGTCCGCGTGGCCGTCGGCCCATTTCGTGAGGGTGTTGAGGGTGACGGGCGCAGCGAGGAGCGCGTGCGCATCCGGCAGGACGTCCTCCCCGGACGGAAGCTTGTAGAGGTGGCGGACGGCATGGCCGGTGAGCGTGCGGAGCGCGTCCAGCTCGCCCACGGCGTCCTCGGTCGCCCACCTGTGGGCGGACGGCGTGAGGATGAGGCAGACGTCCCAGCCGCGGGCCTGCGCGGCACGGATGCCGGTCTGGACACGGCGGGCGGGCGGCGCGGCACTGGAGATCACATAGAGGGTGCTAGTCACCCGGGCAGTCCACAGCGAACGGCGAGTGCCCGCAAGCGCCCTTCCGCGCCCCCCACGCCCAAAAGGCGCAGGTCGTCAACGAGTTGACGGGTCCGAGGGCGGCAGTGCACTTCCTCCTTCGCCTCCTTCTCCGCGTCCAGGAGGGTGTCCACCGCCGTCTCCCGCTCCCCGGCCTGTGCGTACGCGCGGGCGAGGTCGGCGAGGTGGTGTGCGCGGCGCTCGCGGGGGAGGGCGGCGCGGTCGTCGGCGGTGATCTCCATTGCGACGGCGACGGCATCCGCGCCCTGTGAAAGCTGCACATGCGCCGCGACCCGGTACAACGCGACGTTGGTTCCCGAGAACGCGGTGAACAGGGCGTTCCCGTCGCCGGCGTCGCCGAGTTCGGCCGCGTGCTCGTCGGCCTGGTCCAAGAGGTCGGGGACCGCGCGGGCGTCGGCGGCGGCGTGGCGGTCGTCGCGTTCGGCCGCCACCGCCCGCGCCATCGAGGCTTTGAGGTACAGCATCCCGAGGGTGGACAACCCGTCGGCGCCCCGGGCCGTGAGGTCGGGTTCGAGGCGGGCGGCGGCCGCCACGGCGAAGTCGGCGGCGGCGCGGGCCTGCCCGTCGGCGGTCATCGCGTCCGCCAGATGCCGGCACGCCGACGCCATGATGACCGGGCACCCTGACCGTTCGGCCGCGGTGACGGCGCGGTGGCCGGCGATCGTGGCGAGGGCGCCGTCACCGAACTTGATCGAGGCCGCCTCGGTGAGCTGCAACACCATCGACAGGGACCGGTACGCCGCTAGTTGGTCGACGCCCTGGTGGCGGGCGGCGGCCCGGTTGGCGGCGACGAGGAGTTCGGGCACCAGGCGGCCGAGGGCGGCGAAGTGGGAGGCCTGGAACGACGTCCAGCCGTGACGGACCCGGGCGCGCAGGACGTCGACCGGCAGGGGGTCGGCGGGGTCGGAGTCGTCCGTGCCGGTGATCACGTCGTGGCTCTGTAGAACGGTGCGGATGCGTGCCAGTTCGGCCGCGTCCACGCATTCGTCCTCGGGCCCGGCGGTGAGGAGTGCGAGGAGATCGACGGTCAGGACGCGGGCCGCGTCCTCCAGCACGGACAAGCGCGGGTCGGCCTGCCGGTCGCCCGCTTCGAGGAACTGCACCCACCGTTTGCTCCGGCCGCCCATGAGGCGGCCGAACTCGGTCTGCGAGAGGCGGCGGCGCTCGCGCCAGTAGGCGATGCGGCGGCCGATGACCCTGGTGTCCATAGGGATCTCCGGGACGGCGGAACAAGGCGAACACTCTGTTCGCCTACCTTCCGTTGTACGCCCCCTACCGTGCGCATATGGCCAGTTCCGAGAACACCACCGCATCGGGTCCGGGGTGGGTCGACTCCTTCCGGCACCCGGATACCGAGATGGAACGCCGGCTGCGCGTCGGCGGTCTGTCGGCCACCACCTTGACCGCGGCGGGGACGTCGTGGGATGCGGTGGTGATCGCCCCCCTCGAACGCGGCCTCGCTGCGCTCGATGCCCTCGACGTCCCCCTCGACGCAGGGTTCGGCGTGTACGCCGACTATCGCCGGTACGAGCTGATCGTGCTCGTCGCCCCGGGCGCGGCGGCCGCCGAGGTCTCCGACGTCCAGGGCGTGCGGGGCGTGCGGGTACTGTCGCGCGGATCATGGGTCCTGATGCCGACGAACGGCGACGGGACATGGGAGGCCGCCACCCTCAGCCGTCCAGCCCGCCTCTGTCCCCGCTATGTTGACCCCGCCCGGTTGTGCGCGGCCGCCGTGGCGGTCGACGCGGCGCGCGGCGCGCCCGCCTGCGCCTCCTGACTCCACAGGCGGCTCCTCCCCCCGTGGGAGCTGCCTGTGGACCCCTCGGCCCCCGGAACCTTCGCGCCTGGTTCCGGGGGCCTGCCATGTCCAGCGCGGGGGCGGCCCGCGCAAGGCGAACACTCTGTTCGCCCCCGCCGAG
This sequence comes from Streptomyces sp. BB1-1-1, assembly GCF_031597775.1. Classification (NCBI taxonomy): domain Bacteria; kingdom Bacillati; phylum Actinomycetota; class Actinomycetes; order Kitasatosporales; family Streptomycetaceae; genus Streptomyces; species Streptomyces sp. BB1-1-1. The sequence continues at coordinate 15,750 of NZ_CP134204.1, forward strand.
GCCGCCCGCCCGTACCGTCCCGTCATGGCGCATCACAACGGCACACCGCCGCCCGAACGCGGCCCCTCCGGTCACCTCCCCGCTACCCGCCCCGCAGGCGGGAGCGCGGTCGAAACGGTCGGGACCGGCCGGCCGCCCCTGTTCGCCCAAGACCTCGTGCGGTCCCTCGATGTGGCGACCGGCGCCGTCGGCGCGCTCGTCGACCGAGGGCAGTCGAGTGACGTCTCGGTGTCCGCGCTGACGGCCCTGGTCTGCAACGGGGAGACCGCCGCCGACGCGCTCCAGGCCGCCGCCGACGTCGCACGGCAGTCCCCCAACCTCGAACCGCACGGCCTGTCCCTTGCGAGGGTCCCCGGGTCGGTCCCCGGTACCTGGGAGTACGTCATCACGATGACCGTGAGTGCGCGCGACCCGCAGACCGGCGAGTACGGCGGCGCCACGCACCACGCCGACCGGCTGAGGGGTGAGCAGCGATGACCACCCGCACGTTCCGGCTCCGGGCGTTCGAGATCTCCCCGGCGGCCCGCACCTCCGGGCAGGCCGGCGCCGCGGCCGACGAGTTGGCGCACCCGGAGTTCGAGGCCGTGTGCGTCTCGGGCGACGAGGAGGATTGCGGCGAGAAGTCCGGCCCCCTGCCGGACGCCGATCACCTCGACACGTGGATGGCCGAGCACACCCGCGACACCGGACACCGCCGTTACCGGCGGGCCTACTGCGAGTACGCGACCGTCGAACCGGGGGCGTGGCTGTGACCGATGACCGGCGGGCCGAACTCTGGCAGCGTGCCGAGCGAATACGGGTGGGCGTCGACACCGTTCGAGCCGCCCGTGCGGCCCTCGCGCAGCAGCGCGCCGGCCGAACCGGAACCGCGGGCCGGTAGGCCCCTTCCCAGCGCCCCGGACCGTCCCCCCGCGGTCCGGGGCGCAGTCGCCTACTGGGGGTACTGAAGGTCAGTAACTTCAGTAGTTTCAGGAAATCGGTGGTCATCGGTCCGAGAGTTTGTGATCATTCCTCCTGTGCAGCGATTCCGGCGGCGCGTCGGTCCGTTGCTAGACCTCGCCGCCCACGGGGGGTCTCAGAGAGGATCATGAACAGAACGGGAACAGCACTGTGAACAATCGAATGGTCACCGCAGCGGCGGCAATCGCAGCCACCGCAACCCTCGCCACGATCGGCGCCACGTCCACCGCGTCCGCCGCCGAGAAGTCCTCTGTCAGCTACTCGGACACCGCCTACTACGGCACCCCCAAGAGCGGCACCGGAGGCCTCATCCTCCGTGACTCGCGGGGCAACGCCACCAGCAGCGGCATCGGCGAGGGCACCCGCTTCCAGTTCCTCGGCACGTGCGCCCGTGCCAACGGCGTCGGCCTGGTCAAGGTCCGCCAGATCGAGCACGGCGGGTGGGGCTCGTCGTACACCGGCTACGTGCGCCGCGCGTTCGCCAACCTGCCCCCGAGCCTTCCCTGCTGATCCGATCCACCACTGAGGGCCCTGCCCCTACTGCTAGTCAGTAGGGGCAGGGCCCTCGCCCGTTTCGACGGCGCGCGGCCCTCCGAGGCCGGCGCCTCCCCCCTTGTCCAGTTCTGCAACCCCCCCCTTGTCCGGCTCTGCTACCCCCCTTGTCCGGGGTCGCCCAAGGGCGCGTTTCCCCTTGACACGGTGCGACAAAAGCGGCAATTAGACGGCGGACAAGGGGGGGTTGTCCAGGGTGGCGGCCGACGCGCGGCCGACTCCTCGTCGGCGGCGCGGCCCGCCCTCACGACCGAGGGCGGAGGACGCCGACGGAACCGGAGCCCCCTCGATGACGACCACCGACCCGCAGGCGCGCGCCGCCACCCCCGCCTCCTCGTCCGCGCCGGCCGGAACGGCGCCGGATGCCGCGCACGGCCAGGAGCACGCCCGCGGGCACGCTCGGGAGCACAGCCAAGGGCCCGCGGCCGCGCACACGGCCCTCGCCCGCCGCAGCGCCGTTTCCGCAGTTCGCAGGGTGGGTGAGAGGGCCGCGCAGGGCGCCGACTCCTCTCTAGCCCCTGCCACCACCGACCTGGGAGTGGAACACGAGCTGCGAATCTTGCAGCTCCTCGCGTGCACGCGGGTGGCCACGCCCCACCAGTTCCACACCTGGCTCACCCCGACCGCGTCGGACACGAGCACGGTCCGCCGGCACCTGCGCCGCATGGCGCGCTCCGGCCTGGTGGCCGCGAACGAGGAGCGGCGGCCGAACATCTGGTTCCTCACCCCCGCCGGCCTCGCCGAGGCCCGCCGCGCAGGCCTCGCCGACCACCGCACCACCAGCGTCACGGGCGAGCACGTCGCCGCCTCGCCCGCGTACGCCCACGCCCTGGCGGTCACCGCGGCCGCCGTCGCGTTCTCCCGCAACCTGCGCCCGGACACCAGCCTCGGGACCGCGCTCGGGGAAGTCGCCGACTGGGAGGTGGAGGTGGCCCACCCCCTCGGCTCCGCCGGCCTCCTCATCCCGGACGCGGTGCTGCACCTGCGCTACCCCGACGTGCCGCACGCGTTCGTAGAGGTCGACCGCGCCACCATGTCCCTGGGGCGCCTGGTGACCAAGGTCGCCTCGTACGAGCGGTACCGCACCCACACCCGCGCCGCCGGCCCGCGCACCCCGGCGAGGGCGGCCGGACTGCCGGACTGGTGGACCCGCTACCCGCGCGCCGCCGGCCGCGACCGGTTCCCGCCGCTGCTGATCGTGCTGGACGGCAAGAGCGCCGACGTCCTCAGCACCCGCGCCACCGACGTCCTCAACGGCGTGGCGACCCTGCGGGGCATCCGCAACCGTCAGTTCGCCGTCGGGGTGGCGGCCCTCGCGGACGTCCAGGAGCAAGGCGCGCTCAGCGCCGTGTGGCGGGTGCCCGTCGGGACGGACGAACCGGTGCGCCTCGCTCACCTCATCCGGCACACACGCGCTCACGGGTAGCCACTGACCCTCAGTAGGCCACGTACCCGCAGTACCTTGCGCAGCGTCTCATGCGAGAGAAAAGCGCATCACGGATACTGAATCTGTATTTGCGATGCTAGAGTGTTATGCATGAGTCCTAGTCTCAGTACGGAAGATCTGCTCAGGCTCACCGTGTCCGCGCTCATGAGCCGGACCGGTGAGCGTCAGGGCGACCTCGCGGTGGGGATCGGGCAGGCGCAGGCGCAGGTGTCGCGCAAGCAGACCGGCCGCCAGCACTGGACGCTCGATGACGTCGACCGGATCGCCGGGCACTACGGCGTGCGCGTCCTCGATCTCCTCGCCGGTCCCACCCACGCCGTGACGGCGCTCCCCGCCGGCCGGGCGGCCGCCGACCAGACCTTGATCCCCCTCACGGCGGCCGCCGACGTCCCGGCGACGTTCACCGCCGCGCCGCCGCCCCTGCCCGCCCCGCGCGTCCAGGGCGAGGCCGCGGTGCCCGCGCGCGGCGGGCGGCAGGGCGGCCCCTGCGTACTGTGCGGGGCCCCGGCCGAGGATGAGGTGGAAGGCATCCCGCAGCACCTCACCCGCGAGGAGTGCGCCGCCGCCACGGACGCGGCGGCGCAGCACGGCGCCGAGGGGGCGGTGGAGGCCGAGGCCGCGCCGGTCGACCCGACCCCGGACCCGACCCCGGAGCCGGAGCCGGAGCCCACGGCGGCCCCTGCGCCGGCCGAACCGGCGGCCGCCGCAGCTCCCCCGCGCCGGGCACCCGGCTACGCCTCCTCGTCGCTCGTTGACCAGATCAACGCCCGCGTACGCGACGTGCTGACCGAGCACCAGGGCGACTACGAGGAAGCGCAGGCCGCCCTCATCAAGTCCGCGATTCCCGACGTGATGGCCCTCTTCAAAGCCTCCCGCGTCGGCGGCCGATACGAGCACTCGGAATTCCCGCCGACTCACGAGATTCTGAACAAGAGGTCTCAGAAGGGGGCCGACGAGATTTGGGAGGGCCGCCCGAAGTGGCGTAACAGGGAAGTCGTCGCCGCAGCGAAGAACGGCGAGGAATTCGAGGTGACCGCCCTCGATATGAACGCGGCCTACCTGTCCGCCCTCAAGTGCTGGTTGCCGATCGGCCGGTTGCAGGAGGACACCAGCGGCACCCACAACCCCAAGAAGGCCGGCGTCCACCTGATCACCCCGGCCGAGTGGGACCACCCCGACCTCCCCAACCCGCTGGGCAACCGCATGGAGCCTGGTGAGCTGTGGGTGACGGAGTCCACGCTTCGCCTCCTCCTGGACGTCGCCCGGCCGGTCGTCGGCAAGGGGGGCGACGTCGTACGGCCCGCCCTCGCCGAGGCCCCCGTGATCCACCGATCCCTCGTCTCCGGCGCCACGGAAGCGCTCCTCGAAAAGCTGCGCCGCGCCCTCGCCGAAGTGCGAAAGAATGCCATTGCCGAAGGTGACGGAATCACCCTGGAATACGTGAAGTCCATGTATTCTAAGTTCGTGTCCACCATCGGTGAATCCAGCAGTAACCGGGAACTCCGCCGACCGGACATGATGCACATCATCCGCTCTAAGGCGTTCGCCAATCTGTGGATGAAGGCTGAAAAGGCGCGCGCCCACGGGCTGACTGTCGTAGAGATCTCCGGTACGGACGAACTCCACGTCGTGGGCGACTGGCGGAAGGTGTTCCCGGAAGGCCGAGACCTGAACCAGGTCAAGGAGAAGAGGGTGTACATGCTCGGGGGTAAGCGCTGATGGCCGGATCACCGGGACTGTGGGCCGCCTGGGGCGAGTTCGGGAAATACAACGCGCAGGGGATGAAGGGCGGTGAAGCCCTGATTCTGGAACTCAACCGGATCGTGTACACCTCCGGTATCTCCTCGCCCGTCACATCAAAGCGAGGCATGAATGCCCGGCTGCGGTACCTCAATAGCGCAAAAGGCCGCGAGGCGATGAGGGAACAGGGCATCACCGACCGCGCTATGAAGAACTGGTACAAGGGAAAGGTGTCTCCCTCGGCCGAGAACCGGCAGAAGATCGACAACGCCTATTGGACCCGGCGGCGGGAAAACCTGATCCGGTCCGGATGGCTAAAGCGGCACCTCGACAACAACGGCCGGGGACGACAAGTCGAGATCTACCCTGTGGACGAACGCAATGTCCCCGAGCCCCGTCGCCGCACCACGGGCACGCGTCGCGACCTGACGAACCGCTCGATCACCGTCCGGTATCTCTGGGGCGCTCTTGTCGATGCGTGGGCCGCTCAGGATGAGGACCTGATGGACGAGATTTGGGATGACGTCATTTCGGATCTCGACTCCGATTACACGGCATACGCCTACGTTTCCGCAGTCGGAATCGGAGCCTGATTCCCGACCTGTTCCGCCCCGCGCGGCCCTCGGTGCTCGGAGCCGTCCAGGAGCGCGTCAGGGGCAAGCCGCTCGATCGGCAGCAGACGCGGACCCGCGTCCGTCGCCGGCGTGCTCCTGGTGGTGCTCGGGCCCGTCCCGAGGCGGCGGCGCGTGGTGCTCATAGGAGGATCTTGCCCCCTCGGGCAGAGGCCGGCGGACGCTTCCGGACGCAACCGCCTTACGCCACCGCGTACCGGTGGCTACCCTGCAACCATGTCTGTGACCACCATGACCCTGCGCATCCCCGATGAACTCGCACCCTCGATCAGGGCGGCCGCCTCCGAGGCCGGCATGAGCGTGAACGCGTACGTGGTGCGCGCGGCCCGCCGCGCCGCCACCCTCGACGCCGCGCAGCAGCTCGCCGCGCTCGGCCTCGGCGAGGACCTGGTGGGCGAGGGCGACACCCTGTGAACCGGGGTGAAATCTGGACCCTCCCCGACGGCCGCCACGTCCTGATCATCAGCCTGACCGGCCTGGAACAGTCGTACGGCGCCGTCCTCGTGATCGTGCTGCACGACAGCGGCCGCTACCCCGACACCGCCATGTCGGTGGTGATCGGCGACCCGGTCCCGTGCACCGCCGTCGCCGTCAACATCACGCAGATGAGGGCCGACCGGTTCGAGGGCGCGAAGCTCCGCGGCCCGGTTGACCCCGCCACCATGTCCCGGGTGGATCAAGCCCTGCGCGCCGTCCAAGACCTGTAGCCGGCGCCCTCCCCGGGGGCGCCCCGAGGACGCCCTGAGCGGCCCCTGAGAGCCCGAACCGCCCCGCGTCGGCCGGTTCCCCCGCTTCGGCCCCGCAGGGCCAGCAAGGGGCCGCGAGGCCCTTGCATGACCCCACTGCATCTACTGACACTCAGTAGGTGCAGTGGGGTCATGCGTATTTGGGGGGCGGGCGGCGGTGCCCGTCGCTAGCCTGGACGGTTCGTGATCACGAGCGAGGGGGAGCGGATGAACCACGACCAGGACCACGACGAGCACCAGGCCCTCGCGGTGGCCCTCGGCCTACTGCTGCTCGTAGGCGGCGTGATCCTCGTCTGCTGCTGGGCCGGACCGTTCACCGCGTTCGCCGCGGGCGCCGGCCCCGTCATCGCCGTGTACGCCGGTCCCCGGGTCGCCCGCGCCCTGGCCGTGCGCCGCGCCGTGCGCCGTCTACGCCGCAGCCTGCGCGACGCGTGACCCGGAGTGGCGTACTGAGGGGCAGTAGCCGCAGTACCGTACGGCTATGCCCGTACTGCGGATCGCACTCGTCAGCATCAAACCCGGGGTGGGGAAGAGCACCACAGGGGTGTTCCTCTGCAAGAGCCTTCAGGAACTCGGCATCGAACCGGTGCTCGGCGACGCCGACAAGGGCGCGTCGTGCCTCAGTTGGATGCAGGACGCGGAAGGCCTCGGCTTCCCCGTGGTCGGGCAGGTGGTCACGACCCTGCACCGCACCCTCCCCGCCCTGGAAGACGGACGGGGCGCGGTGGTGGTCGACGCGCCACAGATCGAAGATCACGAGGCGATTGCACGAGCCGCCCTCGCCTATGCCGACGTATGGATTTTCCCCCTGGCCCCGGGGGGAATGGAAGTACGCCGAACAATGCTGCAACTCCGCAAAAAGCTGAATGAGGCGCGGGACTTCCGAGAGCAAATCGGCCGCCCAAGAGACCCCATGTGCGAAATGGTTCTGCTGACGCGCACCAATCGCCCTTACGCCACAAAAACCGGGCCGGATGCAGAATTCAGGGACTCCCTTGTGGAAAAGGGATTCAAAGTCATGCAGACCGTAATCATGTTCCATGACGATCTGTACCGACAGGCGTACGGCGAAAAGATCGAAACCAAGGGCACGACATACCCGGCCGCAGCCGAGGAAATCATCACTGAATGGGAAAGGGCGCAGGCATGAGCCGTCGGGGAAACAAAGGCCGGTTCACTGACGAGGAGCTGCCCACCGCGGTTGAGGAGACGATCCGGACCACGCCTATCCGCGTGACGGTCGACCTCGCACCCGGCCTGCACAAGGCCCTCAAGCGCTGGTGCAACGGCGCCGCCCTCGACCTCGACCTCACGGACGTCGCCCTCGCCCAGGCGGCGCGCGCGCTCGTGGTGGAGCTGACGGAGCCTGACGCGGCCAACCGCCTCCCGGGCCTGGAAGAGCGCGTCAGGGAACGGCTCAGGGCCGGGAACTACACCCACACCGCCCCTACTGGTGTTCAGTAGCAGCAGTACCTCACTGAGAGCGCGTAGAACGAAGGAGCCGGCCGTGCGCAGAGGTCAGTGGACCGTGCCGCTTGTCCTGGCGGCAGCTACCGCATGCCAGAGCCCTACCCCGACCGACCAGGCCCCGGACCGGCCCGCCCCCGCCGCGGCCAGCACCAGGGCCGCCGCCGCCCCCACTCCACCGCCAGCGCCGGCAACCACAGAGCCCCCCGACTTCAAGCGGGACTTGAAGAACGCCGTGCCCTCGCGCTGGTCGATCGAGCGGCAGGGGACAGGCCGCGGGACCTTGGACATCCCTTTGACCTCGAAGAGCGCAAGCACCGAGATTCTCCTGGTCGCCGCCTGCACCCAAGCAGACAACGAGCCCATGCGAGTCATGCTGACGCGCTCCAACGGATGGTCCGAGAGCAAGGGCGTGGCGTGCGATGGAACGTTGCTCCACCTAAAGGCTCCCGCATCGGGCGACGTCCAGCTAGAGCCGGGCGCGCCCGGCACGGTCGTCCACTGGGCAGTCCTGCACTGAGAGACGGGCGAACCCACCGCTGACCCGAGGGCGCCGGCCAAGCACAGCGGCCGGCGCCCTCGCTGCTGTCCCTACTCCTGGTCACCCCGGACGAGTTCCTGCGCCCTGGCGATGATCTTGTGTTGCAAGCTGTCCAGCTCGGCGGGTGTGAACCCGCGCTCCTGGACGACGGCCCACCCGACGGCGCCGTCGGCACCCGCCGCGGTGGTGAGGCGCGGCGGCGCGTCGTCCGGCCGCGAGAGGGCGTGGCGGCCCTGGTGGACGACGTCCCCACCACGCGTCACGGTGAGGTGATCGGGGCCGGCCTCCATCCACGGAGTCTCGAACGGGTCGCCGCCGTGCAGCTCGGGCGGCCCGGCGAACCAGCCGGCCAAGGAGTCGTCCGGCGCGGTGTGCCCGACCGGCCGCAGGACGCGCCCGCCGGCCTCCTCGGCGACCTCGTACGTCTCGGTCCACCGCGGGTCCTGCTCGGTCTCCTCGTAGGTGACCAAGAGGCGGTCGCCGACCTGCGCGGGATACCAGGGCGCCCCGGTGAGCGCGTTGTGGCCGTCGACCAAAGCCCCGATCTCACCGCCGATATCCCGGCGCCCCTTAGCGTCCTCGGCCTTACTGAGAGGTGATTCCGGCATTCTGCGATCCCCTATTCTGCTTGCGTTTCTCGGGTGGTTAACGGCAGGCTGTTTTGCGGATTCGGTATTCGCTTCCCGCTCGTCATTCTCTCGATTCCTTGCCTTTTGGCTTTTCTGAGTGGTGTAGACCAGTCAGGGGAGGGCGCCCCGGGCTTGTGTTACGCTCTGTGACGTGGTACGGATCTTCCCGAAGGACTGGACACGGCCCCCTCGTTGGCTGCATACTGTAGCTGCAAGGGAGCGCGGGAGCGCGACCGGTGGACGGAGGCCCCGCAGGGGCCGGAGGACACAGACCATCGGGACAGCGGCCGATCAGCTCCCTGACCAGCGGAAACGCTACCCGAGAGGGAGCGGAACAGCCGCAGAAAGGCCGGCCACACCACAGGCCGGCGGGCAGACCCGGAGCCAACCGGGACCGCCCCGCAGTCACCGCAGGTGACTGCCAGCCGGGGCCACTCCCCCCGGCGCCGCGCAGCGGCGCGGTCCCCTTGGGAGTGACGCAGTCACTCCGCGTCGTGTCTCCGCAGGAGACCGCGCGCGC
>NZ_CP134205.1:0-451593 GCF_031597775.1 Streptomyces sp. BB1-1-1
CCCGCGGAGCGGGTACAGAGGGGCGCAGAGCGCCCTCTGAAAGACCGTCAGCGCAGAGCGCTGACCGGCCGGCCTGGAGGCCGGCCGAGGAGCCGGCCCGCGGGGCGGGCCGGAGGGCGGTGCGGCCTCGAATGCGGTTTCTCTTTCGTGTGGTTGGTGTTAAGGAATGGCTGGCTAGGTGGGAGGGGGTTCCCTCGTGGTCCTGGCGGGCCTTTTCTGTGGTTTCTCTACGGGTTTTCGGGTTGTCCCGGTGGTGTTTCTCTGCGGGTGGTCCCGATTTCCTGTGCTGCCAGATAATTCTAGGGGTTCGAGCCCTTGAATTCAAGTTGTGCGGCGGGAATTGACGGGGTGTCCGCTCCCCGGTGCCCGGGGGCTGTTCCGGCGGGGCCGGGGTGCCCCTGTGTGGGATGTAGCAGCAGCCTACAGGGGTCATGGCGGTTGGGGAAGGGGTTCGGGTGTCGTGGCTTCACGGGGTCCTGTACGGCTTTCCGGGGCGCGTGTGGGGGTGGCGTTAGATTCAGGGTCCGGTATTTGGCGGCGTGTTAGATCCGATGGCCCCGGTGTGTTAGATCCGGGGCCGCTCCAATCGGCGCGTACGGGCTGGGCGTTAGATTCGCCGGTTGGGCGGAGGTGAGTTCCGGGGGTGGCGTTAGATTCGCGTTGCGGGACCGTCCGGGGGGTGGATCGGGGGTCGCACGAAAGTGCGGCCGGGTGGCCGCTGGTGACCCCGGCAGGGTCGGGATGAGCCGGGGGCGGGTGCGGTCGGTCGCCGGGCGAGGCGGTCCCAGGGGGGTGAGGTTTCTAGATGGGTACGGGTTTGGTTGAGCGTGTGGGGGTGATCCCGTTCCGATGTTGCGTATTCATGGTTCGGTGTGTATTGTAGTTATCACGAGGTCGGGGGAACGAAGAACCGGCCGAGAAACCACCTACTGACCCTGTTGGAGGGGATCTTCATGTCCGGTACCCAGACGTTCACCACCCCGGCCGGTAACACCTACTCGTACGCCGTCGAGACGGGCGAGAACGGCGAGGCGATCTACGACCTGTCCCGCGTCCTCCAGGACGGGGTGTTCCCCATCGGCACGGTCGTGGTCCACCCGAACTGGGAGCTGTTCCCGAAGACCGAGGGTCTGCTGAACGTCCAGTTCGGCAAGGGCAGCGCCACCGACCGCCACGAGCGGACCGACGCCCCGAAGCTGGGCGACATGGAGCTGCCGTACGTGGTCGGCAGCCACCTGGTCAACCCGGCCGACCTGACCGCCGAGACGGACAACGGGAACGCGCCGCTGCTCAAGTTCCGCAAGCGGATGCTGGGGGCCGCCTTCGAGACCAGCGCCCCGGCCGAGAACGCCAGCCCGGAGACCTTCGAGAAGGTCCGCGACCTCGTCACCGGCCTGATCACCACCTACCAGACCGACAAGGCCACCCCCGCCCGCCAGGCCACCTACACCAAGTTCCTCAACACCCAGCGCGCCGAAGCCGTCCAGGCCCAGATCAACAAGCTCGACGACAAGGCACAGGCCCTCGCCTTCATGCGCGCCGAACTGGTCGAGAAGCTGAACGGCTACAAGACCGCCTAACCCCCCAACAACCCACGGGGCGGCCCCCAACCCCCACCAAGGGCCGCCCCGCCCCCCACGCCCCCACCAGGGGCCCCAAGGGCCCCGCCCATGCCAACGGTCCATCACCATCCCCGTAAGGACTTCCAGTGACGCAGCCGATCTTCACCACGAGGGAATGCGAATTGCTCGACGAAGCGCTTGGAGCGTTCAGCGACACCTATGGTGAGGCACTCAGCGACGACGCTGCGACGGAGCTGGAAGAACTGGGCTTCAAGATCTGGCGCTTGGGGCCTGAGAAGCAGCGCTCCCCGCAGACTGAGGTACGCGTCTGCCCCGGGTGGGGTGAGGAGTGCGGCAACAAGACGGAGGGGAACGCGGACCTCTGCGCCGATTGCCGTATGGCACGGCTGGACACGCAGTCCCCCCGGATTCCCCTGTAGCCCTTCCGTGGGGCGGCGGTAGCTCCCAGACCAGGGCCGGGCGGCCTTGCCCTCCAAGGGCCGCCCGAGCCCGCCCCAGGCCCGGCCCTGGCCCCCCCACCACCGGGGCCGGGCCGCCCCCGCCCCCGATTACTGGTAACGCTCACCTGTCTGCACCGAAAGGCCCCCTGATGACCGATAGCGAGATCACGGAGTTGCTTGCCCGCGCAGCGGGTGGCGACCGCGAGGCTGCCGCAGCGTTCGCACGAGCGCGGGCGCTGCGACTCCATGCGGCGGAACGCGTCAGCGCCAGCGGCCGGGCGGCTGCTTGGCGGATGCTGCGGCAAGTTTCGTAGTCTCGCGTGCCGCGCGTCACCCGGCGCGCCCCCGCCCCCCTGCTCGCCCCCGCTCAGCGTTTCGCTGGGCGGGGCCGCTTGCGTTCCGCAGCTTCGGCGATCTGCTCAACTCCCTGGCGCCCTCGAACCCGTCTCGGCTCTCTACCTCGTGCTCACAGTCCCTGGCGCTTCCTCCGTTCTCTGTTCTCCCCGACTGTCTCAGTGCTTCGTGGTCTATCTGTGTCTCGTCTGTCGTTGTCTGCTTCGGCTGTTCCTCTACCTCCTCGGCTCTTGCGCTCCTCGGCTTCTTCCTCTCGCTTGCTGTTGTCGTTCTGGTTGCTCCCGCTCTTCGCTGCTCCTCCTTCCCTCGCTCCTTCCGTCCTGCTGCTCTCTCATCCGTCTCCCTTCCTCCTCCCTCCTCTGCCGGCTTCCTCCTTCCTGTCGTTCGTCTATGGCTCTTCGCTGTTGTCCTCAGTTCCCTTATGGGTCTTATAGAGAAGTAGTCGGCGCGCACCGGCCCCCTTGACCGTGCCGCTGAAGTGCAGTTTCACCTGTCGAGTGCGCAGCGTGGGGGCAAGTTGTGGGGCAAGGCGAAGGGCAAGTTGTAGGGCAAGTTGTGGGGCCTGTTGCAGGGCAAGTTGTAGGGCAGGATGGTCTTTTGGGGCTCTTAGCAGGGTTGAGTCGAGCCGTTGGGGGGGGGTGATTTCTCTCCCCTGTGGCATCTGCGTGGGGGAGAGAAATCACCCCCCTCCGGCTAGTGGGTTCTCTGGGGAGGGGGGAGAAATCTCCCTCCGTCAGGGGGGAGATTTCTCTGTTGCCGTGGTGGGAGAGATTTCTCCCCCACTTGGTCTTGGGGGGAGAAATCACACCCCCTTGGTGCGTGCCGGAGGGCGGGGCGCCGGCGCAGGTCGGGCGTGCCGCTCGGCACCGGCGGTCGTGCGGTCCTGGACGCGGTGGGGTCACGCTTCCTGCGGCGTCAGGGCGGTGGCTGGCGCGCCGTTGGGAGAGCGTCCGTCGAGGCAGAGTTCGCGGTAGCCGGGCGGGTAGGTGAAGCCGTGGCCATCGCAGGTGGCGCAGTCCGGGGCGTGGGCGGTGCCAGTGCCGAAGCAGAGGACCGGTTCTTGGTGGACCGGGGTGTAGATATCGTCGCCTTGGTGCTCCCAGGTGAGCACGGTGAGGACTTCGCCGGTGCCGTAGCAGTGTCCTGGACAGTCACGGGGGTGCGGGTCGTCGTCTTCCTCCTGGTCGTCGAGGTCGCGGAAGGCGTCGCGGAGGTAGGCGCGGGCACGGAGGTCATTCAGGGCGGCCCGGCGGTCGAAGGTCCGCAGGGCGTGGCCAGCGTTGGCGGCGGCCGCCGCTGCGGCGCTGTCGGTCGGAGCTGCGGTGGCGGCCCAGTCGAGAAGGAGTCCGCGGGTCATGAAGTGTCGCCGTTGCTCGCTGGCCACGTCGACGGCGTGGAAGCGGGAGGTGAGGCCGAGTTGGGCCCATGCGTAGGCGTCGAGCATGTGGCGCACCAGCCGGGGGCCGGATCGGCGGAAGGGGCGCTTGGTCGGCCGAGACTCGTCAGCGGGATGGGGTGCTCGGCATGCGTCGCTGTGGGTGTGGTGATGGAGCCGCGCGTATTGGGCTCGCAGGTGGTCGAGACCGTTGTGGGGGTGGTCGTCGAGGGCCAGGCCGTCGACCTCGCGGAGGGCGGCGCCGTGGTCGCGGGCGGCTTCGTAGAGGTCGGGGTCTCGGGTACGCAGGGCTAGGACGTCGATGAGAGCGCCGGCGTGCAGGAGCTTGAGGCGGCGCAGGGCGGGGACGGTGTTGCTGTCGGGGTCGTGTTCGAGAGTGTCGGTGAGGCGGTAGTGCGCCCACCGCGCTTCGAGGATGAGTCGGGTGACGGACGGTCGTTCGTCCTGGTAGGCCTTTACGGCGTGTTCGGGGTGGTGGCCGACGGGCACGAGGGTTCCCTTCAGGGTGATTGCTGGCGGTTGTGCTGGGCCTGGTCGGCCCACGCTTCAGCAGGGCGTTGCAGGCGAGGGCAGGATGGCGTCGGTCAGGCGGTGAAGGCGTTCGTCCTGCGGAGCTGCGGCCTTGAAGACGCTGTGCGCGGCTCCGGCGGGGGCGTGGGGCAGTGCGAAGACGCGACCGCGGTCGAGGACGGCGAGGAGGCGTGCGGCGTGGTGTTCGCATCCGTCGGCGCCGGCGTTGTCCGCGTCGAGCACGGTGACGACGGCGGGGCCGGCGCAGGGGGTGTGATCCGTCGGGAGTGCGGCGAGGCAGCCGGACATCGGTCCTCATCTGGTGGGCTGGGTGAAGTGACTGTGGGGTGGAGGGCTGGGGAGATGGTGGCGGGACGGAGCCTGCGCGGCGGCTAGCGCCGTTCTTCGTCGAGGAGGTGCGCGTGTCCCCAGGGGTTCGGTTCCGGAACCGGGCGTCCGTGTGCGATGTCGCGGAGGCGCTCGCGGCGGCGTTCTTGTACGTAGCCGCGGCAGTGCAGGGCGTCGTGCTGGGAGGTGGGCCAGGACGAGGCTGTGGCGCACCAGGGGCAGTGCGGTTTTCGGGTCAAGCGCCGGCTGAGGGCAAGAGCGAGCAGGGTGACGGCGACTCCGAGGACAGTTCCGAGAACGAAGGGGTGCATCTGGTGTCTCCCACTGGGTGATGCGGGGCCACCGGGTGGTGGCCCCGCATCGAAGGTCGTCGGGGGCGGGTGTGCTGGGGTGGGTAACTGATCGCGTGGCAGCGGGTCGCCCGGGAAGCGGGTCAGGTGTGCCTCGCGGGGGCTATGTGGCGTCGGTTTTCGTTCCGTTTCGATCACCACCAGTGCCGGAACAGGTAGTTACTGCGCGGGAGTTCGCCGCGTCGGATGAGATCGGCGAGGATCAGCTTCAGCGACGGGGAGAAGGCACGATCGGCGAAGAATCGGTTCTCGAATACGGCGTTCTCAAGGTCTTGCGTTTCAGGCGGGTTCGCCTCGACAGTGGCTGGCGTGTGCTCGTCAGCGACGCGGATACTCAGCCAGTAGTCCAGCTCGGTCATGCCGGTCTTGACGACGCTCTCACCGATGCGGGAGTCCCAGCCCAAGTACAGCTCGGCGTCGTCGAACTGTTCGAGTGCCTCCTCGTAGTCCCCGTCGGAGGCAAGTTCGTACAGCTTCACGCTGTCATTACCGATGTGCTCGTCGTCCCGCTGGCATCCGCGCAGCGAGTTGTACGGCTTGCCGTAGACGCGCTCGGCGATGGCTTCGATCGGGATGTAGCCGTTCCCGGCCGTCGCATGATCAGCGTGTGGCTCCAGCATGTAGATGCTGAACGACGTGTACTCCGGTACACGGGGCATGACGAATACTCCTGATAGGGGTCGAGGTCTCCGGGGTCGGTCAGATGTGGTCGTGGAGATCGGTGTCGTTGTAGGTGGTCTCGGAGACCGTGACCCAGCCGGTTCGGTCGCCGTCGCGGAGCTGGAGCTCCCACTTGCCCGGTTGCCAGCGCTGGCCGGTCTGCTTCCGGCCGACGTGGTGGCGCTGGCACTGCTTGGTGGGCTGGCTGCTGCCGTCTGTGGTCGAGCCGGAGGAGTCGGGCCTGGCGGTGCCGGAGGTGCCTCCGTTCGTGAGCGACTTGCCGGGCGGGGTGCCGCCGGACGAACCGCCGGAGCCGTCGGGGGTGGTGTCGTTGTTCTTCTTGCCGGTGCTGCCCGACGAGCTGGACTTGCCTCCGCTGGAATTGCCTCCGCTGGAGCCGCCGATGCGGCCCGCGAAGGCGGTGGTGGTGAACGAGCTGGTGCGGATGGTCGAGCAGTCTTGGCGGTACACGTCCTCGTACTCGGGGATCCAGCGACCGGCGTAGCCGCGCTTGTCGATGACTTCGCCGTGCTCGACGGGCTTGTTGGCGCAGCCGGTGAGGGCGAGGAGCGCGGCGGCCGCTATAGCGGTGCCGAGCGTCAGGGTGCGGGGCGTGGTCACGGTGGACTCCAGGAAGGGTGTGTGGGTGCGCTCATCTGCTACAGGTGTTGTGCGCGAGCGGCGTGTGACACAGAGGCGGAACTTTCTCCGTGAAGACCACAGTACACAGTGAAACATGAATAGGCAACGTTCGCTTGATGAGTATGAATCTGCTCTTCACCGTGAGACGTTGTTGGAACTGCCCGGTTGCGAGCGCGCCTGAGCGCCGAGCGGGCGATCGCGGGCGTCAGCGCATGGACTGGATGATCCAGGCGAGCAGGCAGACTGCGGCGATGGCCGCCCACATGCGCAGGGCGGCCGGATCCTTGGCGACTGGCTTGGCGTTGGACTCGAACACCTCAGCTGTCGGGATCATGCCGGGATGGTCGCTGTCGCGGTGCTCGTCGCGCTTGGCGGACGCCTGCTCCTTCGGTAGCCACCCGGTCGTGACCCCGCACGGGCCGCACTCATACCGCCATGCCACCGCGGGCTCCCCTTCCACCGGTCCTTTCGGATGTGGTTCGACGGTACCGGGCGGCGGCGCACTGCGGGAGGAGAACAAGCCGATAGGGCCCGGTAGATGAGATCGGTAGAGGCTTCTACCGTTGGGATAGATCCGCAGGTCAGACGGTCGTAGATGTGGCCGATAGATGGCCGGCGGGGCCCCTGTGGGGGAGGGGAGAGGCAGCTGGCCGAAGGAGGTTTCGGGCACCCGGGAGCTCCCTCTGGGCGGCGGCGAGGGGGCTCCCGGGTGGAGGGGATCAGTCGGCGTCCGCAGGGGCCGCGAGGAAGGCGACTTCGGGGGGCGGGGCGGGCGTCCCGACAGGGGGCGCGGCGGGGGCGTTCGGGGTGAGGTCGGGGACGAGCTGGGCGGGGATCCGTAGGGCTCTGCCGAGGGCCTGTTCGAGGTTCTCGACGTGCACCCCGAAGTAGTTCCTCCCCTGGATGCCCATCTGGGTTCGGACGGGGATGCCGAGGGACTTGCACTTCTGCCTGATCATGGGTTCCGTCCAGTCGGCCAGGATTCCCTCCTGGTGGATCCGCTTGAGGAGGGTGTCGGTGTGGACGCCCTTGCGGCCCTGGCGGACGGCGAAGGCGACGCTGTGCTCGATGAACACTGCGAAGGCGGCATCGGCTTCGGCTGAAGTGACCTGCGCCGGCGTCGTTTCGGGGTCCTGCTCCCCCGGCGTTTCATGATCGTTCTTGGTGGCGCTCCCCTGCGGCTCTTCCGCCGCGGCAGTGGCGTGTGCGACTTCCAGGTCCTTCACCGTGCGGCCGGCCGACAGACCGGTGCGAACGGCGACGGTCGTGACGATGACGAGACCGGCTGCGCCGTATACGTACCAGAGGCCGGGATGCTTCTCGGTGAAGTAGAGAGCGATGTAGCCGCCAAGGCCGAGTGCACCGAGGCGGACGAGGAACCCGCCTCGCTCTTGGTCGCCGGCGCGCAGCCAGGCGCCGACGTAGCGCAGGGCGACCATGGTGGCGCTGGCGACGACGGGCACCTCGCGTACGAACGGGATGTGCTCCACCCTGATCGTCCGCCGTTTCTGCTTGGCGGTGTTCGTCGTGTCTGACTTCCCGGTCATGCGCCCACCAGGGACAGTCCGGCAGTGGCGACGGCAACGACCGCCCGCCAGATGGAGCCCTGCGCGGCGGCCATGGCGGCTGCGGTGAGCATCCCCCACAGGGCGCCGGTGAACGGCACGATGGGGGCGAAGGCGGACAGCACGAGCAGGATGATCACCACGGCAGTCATGCCGATGGGTCCTAGGTCAGGGTTCGCGGCGATCTGGCGTGGGATGTCCTGGACAGCGGTGCCGAGGTCGTGGGGCCAGGAGTCGGCACGCAGGAAGGCGAGCTCGGCGAAGAAGCCGATGGCCTGGGCCGGTCCCCGGGCCAGCTTCTTCTTGCCCTTGCCCCAGATGCCGTAGATGAGCGTGACGATCAAGATGATGCTGACGGCGGTGGCGGACATCGGGCCGAGGGCGCTGGTTCCGGCCCCGGCGGCGAGCAGGCTGGTCACGGGAATCCTTAAAAGGTGGAGGGCAAGAACAGCAGGACGGCGATGCCGGCGGAGGCGACCGGGATATGAGTGAGGAAGCGGACCGCGGCGCAGAACGAGGGCAGCCGGTACAGCCATCTCTCCACGAAGGCGGAGATGCCGCCGCCCACGACTGCGGCGAGCAGGATCACGCCGCCACCGACGATGAACGGGGTGGACGGCTCGTTGCTGCTGGCGGCAGCGTCGTGCATGACGGCGAGCGTCCACTGAGGCAGCCCGGCGTCCCACTGGGCGGTGAACACGCCCCAGCTCCAGGCACCGGCGGTTGCGGCGGATCCGTTGTGGAGGATGAACCGCTGCAGCGGTGTGAGCGACGCCCACCAGGCGGTGAGAGAGCTGCGGTTGCGGCCCGGCCCGGTCCTCTCCCCTGCAGATGCCGACGGCTCCTGGCCAGTGCCGTAGTAGTGGTTGTGCACCTCGTAGGTGTCCGGGTCCGATGCCTGCGGATCGGCGCTCTTCCGTACGCGGAACCAGTCGGGCCCGTCGCCCTCCGCATCCGCGGCGGCCGGGTCTTCGGCCTGGTCGTCGCCCTTGCGCCGGCGCCGAGAGATGCGAGGCGGCCAGGCGCTCTTCGCCTGCTCGCCCGTGGACTGCGACTCCGATGGCCCGGCCGGGTCAGGTGTGGCGTCCTGATTCTCGGCGGGCATCGGCCCGTCGGCCGGGGCCTGCTGCTGGAGGTCCGTCAGGTCGATGGTCTGCCCGGGAACGGGCAGTCGTCCGCCGGGCGACATCGAGATCCGGCGGGTGGCACCGGCGGAGTCCAGGGCGTGGTCGGGGCGGGCAGCGCCTGGCTCGGGCTCCTCCTCGATAGGCTGCTCGGCGTGGCCGAGCGGCCGGACACCGATACGGGTCAGCAAGCGGCGCAGTTGCGTCTCGTCGTCCGGCGTGTCGCTGTCCGTCTCCGGGGTCTGGGGCGGTTCGTTGTCGGGGGTGCGGGAGTGGGCCCGGCTGGTCCGGCCGCGGGTGGAAGGGGTCGTGCTCACTGCTCGCTCCCTTCGTGGGAGGCGGGGCGTCGCACGAGGGCGAGGCGGGGCCGGCCGTGCTGCGGGGCGGCGGCGGATCGGGCCGGCCGGGCGGCTGTTGCCGGGCGGCGGGCCGGGGCGATGAGGGCGAGGGCCTCGTTGACGTGCTGGTCGAAGGTGGTGGCGGGCATGTGTGGTCCTCACGGTCGTGCTCGCGGGCAGCCCTCCTGGGCGCCCTGCGGAGCGGGGCGTCAGGGTCGGCTGCCGGCGGCGGGGACGAGGAGGCCGCTGTCGTGCTGTTCGAAGTGGTCGCCCACGGTCGGGTCGAGGTGGAAGAGCTCGTCGAGAGGCGGCTGCGGGCCGGCCGGTGCCGGGGCGGGCTGGAGGTCTTGAGGGCCCGCGGCCGACGGCGATGGCTCGTTCGCGAGGGCGAGGGCCTGGTCGAAGTGGTCGGGCTGCTCGCCGTCGGTGACGCGCGCGGCGGGATGGGCGGCCAGAGCCTTGGGCAGCCACTCGGCCCGTGTGTCCACGAACCTCTTGGCCCGCGGGTTCCCGATACCGAGAGCGGCAGCGATCCGGTTGATGCCCCAGGCGGGCTTGCCGTCATCCTTGAACGGGACGGTCTGGACGAAGGCGGCCATGACTTCCTCGTCGGTCTTGCGCCCGGCGGCCATGTCCTCATCCTGCTCGGCATCGACGTCCGCGCCAGACGACGTGACGTCCTCGTCGACGGTGTCCTTCCCGGACTCGTCTCTCTGCCCCATCCCGTCCTTGACCTGCACCTCTTCCTCGTCATCCGAGCGGGATGACGGAACGGGATGAGGGCCGGCCGCCTGGGATGGGATGGTCGGGATGGTGCCGATCAGGGTGTTGAGGATGCCCTCGAAGGCGACGGGATTGCGCAGGTTCATCCCGGCGATGTCGGACTGGCGTACGCGCAGCTGCAGCCGGGCGACGACGCGCTTCAGGATGGCGGGGTCGGAGCATCCCGCTCGCTCGCTGGCATCCTGGGCGCGGCCGTCGGCATGCATCTCGGCGAGGCGGTATGCCCAGCGGGTCATCCTGCCGGCCTGCTTGACCGCGTCCTGGGCACGGCGAAGCCGGTACCAGCGGTAGGCGGCCCGGGAGATCCGGACCTCGGCGGTGGCTTCCTCCT
Source organism: Streptomyces sp. BB1-1-1 (assembly GCF_031597775.1). NCBI lineage: Bacteria > Bacillati > Actinomycetota > Actinomycetes > Kitasatosporales > Streptomycetaceae > Streptomyces > Streptomyces sp. BB1-1-1. The sequence goes on from NZ_CP134205.1 coordinate 10,425, forward strand.
GGGCCAGGTCCTGGCGGGCGGCGAGCAGCAGCGCGACGCGGAAGGCCTCGACGGGGTGGAGCAGGCGCACCAGGGCGATGCGTCGGTCCGGGCGTCCGCCCTTGTTGCGGGCGGCGCGGCGCTCCTCGAGCGAGCCGATCTCCCAGAGCACGGCGGCCAGGACCGGCCAGACCGCGCGGACGACGCCGCCTAGGAGGGAGTCGGCTTCGGACGCGGAGAAGACCGAGCTGATGCCGGCGAGGATCCAGAAGAGGGCCCCGGACAGGCCTGATCCGTCGCCGTCGCGGGCGCGGCGGCGGGCTCGGCGGCCGCAGACCATCGCCGCGACATCGAGTGCGACGAAGGGCAGGAGGTCGAACGGGGCTTCCAGGCCCATCTGGTGCTGGCCGACCCGGCGCAGACCGGTGGCCGACAGGGCGGCCGCGGCCGCGGCGATGACGACGGTGAGGAGGTCCTCGACCCGGCGCCCGCGGCGGTCGACGGCCGCGGCGCGCTCGCTGTCGGCGAGCGCGGCCGAGGCGATGCGGCGCCGGCGCAGGGCGATCGCCGGCCCGAGGGTGAGGACGAGCGCCCCGAGGACGAACTGCCAGCTGCCGAAGAGGTCGGCGAGAGCCGCGCCGTGGGGGGCGAGGTCGGGTGTCACGGGGAGTCCCTCCGGGCGAGGTTGCTGGCCGCTTCGGCGGCCTGGGCGCGCAGCGGGTCGTCGTTGGGCGGGGCCGGGTCCTGGGTGACCCAGTTCCTGTAGGCGTCGCGCTCGGCCCTGGCCTGGCCGAGCAGGACCAGGAGCAGCAGGGTGAGCGGGTTGACGGGCGGTATGTCGGCGCCGGCCGGTACGAGGACGGGAAGTAAGAGGACGTCGTCGCGGCGGGCGAGGGCGCTGACCAGGGCGCGGTTGAGGGCGTAGACGTCGCCGGCGGAGTTCATGCGGCGGCTGTCCAGCCGGCGGTGAGACGGTGGGCGGCGACGAGCTCGTCGCGGTGACGGGCGGCCTCGCGGATGTTCTCGATGTTCTCCAGGCGCTTCTCGGGCTTCCCGGAGGTGCCGAGGTACTGGCCGGCGAGCCGCTGCAGTTCCGCCCCCGCAGCAATGCGGGCGCGCTGCTGCTCGCCGGCCTGCTCGTCGGCGGCGCGGGCGCGCTCGAGCCGGGTGCTCTCGGCCGCCAGCCGGCGGTCGAGCTTCTCCGGGTCCAGCCCGCCGCGAACCCCGACGGTGTCCTCGTCGCGGAGCGCGAGCTCGGCGCACGCGGCCCGCACCGGGCAGACGGTGCAGTGGTCGCGGACCGTGCGGGTGCGGCGCTGCTGCCAGTCGGCGTCCGGCTCGCCGTCCTCCTGGTAGAAGTTGTCGACGTCCGGCTGGACGGTGTGACACACCGAGTGGGCCATGGCCCGGCGCAGCTGCGGGGCCCGCAGCTGCTGTGCGATGAGCCGGCCGTCGTGACCGGCCAGGTATCGGCCGGCGACGAGGGAGTCGACCGGCACGCTCTCGGCGATGTACGCGGCGACGCCGTCCTCAGGGTTCACCCGCCGACGGGCCGGCGTCGGGGGGTGGGCTGCCATCATGGTGTTCACGCGATCTCATCTCCTGTGACGCTCTGGTGGGTGGTGAGGCGCGTTCGCGGCCTCCGGGGGGACCAGCCCCGGGGGTCGCTCTTGCTTTTCCACGCGCCATCTGCCTTAACTGCCTTAATGCAGATGCGTCAGATGATGCATGCTGTCGGCGATCACGTCAAGGAAGAAGGTCCAGCGGATGAGCCGTGAGCTCTGGCGGGTGCGGCAAGATGTGCCCATGCCCATGACGTCCCATCACCCGCACGAGCAGGTCGCGGCCGCGCTGCGCGCCGACATCCTGAGCGGCAGGCTGGCCCCGGGCGAGAAACTCCCCGGTCAGCGCGAGTTGGGTGAGAAGCTCGGCGTCGCACCGAACACCGTGGCCCAGGCGCTGCGGCTCCTCGAGGAGGAGGGCCTGGTCGAGACGGCCCCCCGCCGCCGCAGTCGGGTCCTGCAGCCGGCCGCCGCCATGGAGGTCTGGCTGCACGAGGACGGGCTGTTGCGGCCGGCGGATTCCGCCGGCGACAGCCACACCAACTTGAGGCGCGGAGACCCTGGCACCGATGCCCCTGCGGTCGAGGCTCTGGACTTGGCACCGAATGCCGTCCTGTCCATCCGGCAGGCGGTACTGCTGCAGGCCGGCACTCCGTGGGCGCTGCAGACTCTTTTCACCCCGGACCCGCTCGCGGTGAACTCGGCCGAGGCCGCCACCGTCGCGCCGTTCACGGTGGGCCCGCTGCGGCGCGAGGACAGCCACACCAGCAGCTGGGGCGCGAGGCCGGCCACCACCGAGGAGTGCTCGCTCCTCAAGTCCAAAATCGCCACCTCGGTGTTCGAGGTTCGAAGGACCGGTTTTATGAATGAACGCCCAACTTCATTCCTTTTGACGGTAGTACGGGCAGATCGGGTGACTATTCGTACGAGAAGCGCTAGTTAGCAGCTTTTGAGTCAAGTGCTCCTATTTCGCCTCGCTTTTCGACGTCGAATGGGCAACGCGCCGAGAGCATGTGCGCGGCGGCGGTCAGGGGATAGGGTGACTTCCGCTTGATCCAATACGCCTCACCTCGGGCCCCGGCGCACAGCGCCGAGGAGGAGCCCGGTGAACCGAGAAGGCGGTTCTCCCATGACCAGCACCGCACAGACCCCGAGCGGTTCCGCCGCGCCGGGCGCGGCGCTGCCGTGGGCGCTGCCCGGCGCGACCGGGCCCAGAAACGCGAAAACCCCCTGGAAGGGGGAGTTGCGGATGTCGTAGGTCTTCCGGGCGGGCGCCTCTAGCAAAGGCTGCTCCTCGCCCCTCTCCGCCGGCTTCGGAGTTAGCAGCTCCTCTGCCGGCCGTCACCGCTCAGTCCTGGGTTAGCGGCCCAGTTGAGCGAGGGCCAGACCGAATGGTCCGGCAATCACTGCCCTCCAGCAGCAATCCCCCCCGAAGGGGTTCGTCGTTTCCCGGGGCGACCCGGGAGAACGGGGTCCATCTTGCAGTACACCCATGCCCTTTGTCAGCTCGGACGCCATCGAAGCAGGTCGTTCACGGCGGTTTTTCGCCCATCCGTGACGCCAGCACCACGCTGCGTGCGCGCTCTCGCGGTCGGCGTTCCGGCCGGGATCGGCCGCGGCGCAGAGCGGTCCGGCGATCTGCCCTCGACCAGTCCCGGTCAGCCCCCCTTGACCAGCAAGGTCGGCGCCTCGCTCCCTACGCCCGGCCGTCGGGCCTTCACTGCCCCGGTCAAGGGGGTGGTCAAGGGGGTCTGCTGCCACCCCGGACGCCCCCTTGACCCGCAGGTCACAGGCTCGTCAGGGATTTTCTCGGCCGGACTGTCACACCGTCGGCTTTTTCGACACCCGTAGCAGCTGAAGGACCCGTTTCTTCAGCTTCCGCCCGAGTGCCCCTGGCCAGACCCCAGACCGCGTCCTTGCCGGACGCCGTCGAGACCCAGCGCACCCGAGTCGCCGCCCCGCGGCGCCGGTGCGCCAGGAGAAGTGTGCCCCGCACAGCAGCAGTACCGAGCAGCCCGCCGCCGGCGGGTGATCAGACGCGTCCGCAGCGTCGCCAGCGGGTCAAGGTGCCCCTGCGCCTCGTCGTCAACCCGCACTACGCCGACGTCGCGGTGACCGCGTACGTGAAGATCGCCGCGCTGGCGTTGCGTCCGGAGGGCTGCACGGCGGCGACCGTGACCATCGCGGAGTACGTCGGCCTGTCCAAGGCCTCCGTCGAGCGCGGCATGACGCAGCTGATGCACCCCGGGCCCGACGGCGTCGTCGAGCTGTCCTCGACCCGCCGTTCGCTGCCCGGCGGGTGCGGTACCTCGGCGGTGCGCCGTACCCGGCCGCTCTCCCCGGCCGAGCGGTTCGTGTGGATCCCCGTCGCGGCGTCCGAGGACCTCACCCCGCGACAGCTGCGCGCGTACGCACTCATCGCCTACGCCCAAGCCCAGAAGATCCCGCTCACCGAGTCGGAGATCGCAGGGGCGCTGCACCACTACAGCGGCCGACGGGCCGGCCAGCCGCTCACCACCGCGGCTGCGGGGGAGATCGTCGACGAGCTGGAGGCGACGCGGTGGATCACTGTGGAGCGGCGCGCCGGCGTACGCGGCCGCCACCACTTCGTCGCTCACGACATCCCGCCCGCCACTCAGGACCCGGGCTGTGGACAACCGTCCTCCACGGACGTCGCGCCCTCCTCCACTTCTGGTCCTGGTGAGGGATCGGGTTCGTCGGCTGGTGAGGGATCACTCGCGACTAAGGAAGAACCTAGGACTGACCGACCTGATGACGAGCGAGCCCTCTTCTCACCCGCCGTAGGCGAAGTACAGGTAGGTGAAGGTGTGGAAAACCGCGCTGCGCAACTACCGCGCGGCACGAACGAAGGCGAGCTCGCGCTTCGCGCGGATGACCACCAGACCCCGTTGACCAACCCCTTGACCAAGCCCTCGGGCACCCCCTTGACCAACCCCACCCGCGCCTACAGCGGGCCTCAGCTGACCATCAGTGCCCGGGTGCACGGCGTCCTCGAGCCGGTCCAGTGGCTCTACCGGCAGACCAGCATCTACATGCAGCGGCGCATCGCCCGGGAGGTCGGCCAACAGTTGCGCTCCGGCGTCGACGACGCCCGTCTGCGGCAGCGTCTCCAGACGCGGGCCGCCCGGGCCTTCACCGACGAGATCCGCGATCCCGGCCGGTGGATCCTCGGTGTCGGCCTGCCCCACTGGGGCTGCGGAATCTTCGACTGCGAGGCCGGCGTCCTGTGGAGCAGCGGCCGCCGGTGCTCCGTGTGCGAGGAGATCGTCCGCGACCGGCGCCGCGCCACGGCGCAGCCCGAGCCGCCCACCCCCGGCATCGTCCATTCCGTACCTGCTCGGGTTCCCGTCCAGCCGTCCACTCCTGCGGCTCCTCGGGGCCGGTGCCCGGAGTGCGGCTGCGCCGTCCTGGTGCTGAACCGCGCCAAGCCGGCCCCAAGGTGCAAGCCGTGCCGAGAGGAGCACGAGGGTGGACGGGCCAGCGGCCCGTTCCCGTCGACACACTTCGAAGTGTGCGCGGGATGGGACGGCAGTGGATGCACCCGGCCGGCCCTCGGCTCCACCGGGCTCTGCGTCCGATGCCGGACCCGCCGGATGGAGCGGGCCGCATCATGAGCCGCCCTCTCCCCCCGTCAAGGATCGACACTCCCAGGTGGCCCCGAGCCACAGCCACGGATCGCATTCTGTTCCGGCAGGCGCCGGCGGGCCGAAGCTGGGCCCGTCAACCGCACCGCGGCGCCCGGTCGGCCATTCAGACCAGGGATTCCACGTAGCGTGGAGGCCCCCTTGACCGGCTTCCCCCACCCGCCGGGGTCCTCCTTGACACGCGGTCCGGGTCAAGGGGAACTCCACCGTCCATCGCCTGGCGCCGCGGTACCTCGAAGTCATCGGCAGGGAGTGGGACCGAGGGCCGTGGCCACAGAATGAGTGGACACCACCGAGCCCGATGCGACGGCGATCTCCGTCCCGGTCCACTCGCACAACCCGCCATCCATCGCCCACTCCACTCCACTGAGTGGGCTCCACCGAGTGCGGGGTGGAGCCCACTCAGTGGAGTGGAGTGCGTCCCCACCCCCGCCATTGGCCATCGGCCACTCCTCCCGGTGGACGACACCCGATGGACCGGCCCGTTCCCTCCATTCAGTGGACTCCACTCGATGTCCCCGGGTCCCAGTGCATTGGTGGTGCCACCGATGGGAACCGGCGGACAAGGCGAGAGACGGCGTCTGCCCGGAGCCCAGAGGGCATCGTGGAGAAGCGGGAGCATTCCGCCCGCCCCGAGGTGCCCTCGCACTTCTCTCCCTCCTTGACCAGGTTCACCGCGCGAGCTCCCCACCCCCTTGACCGGCTTTGCCTCCCCCCTTGACCGCGGACTCGGGCCTGTTCATTTCCCCTTGACCTCGGCCCAGGTCAAGGGGAAACCCGGCGGCCGCTCACCGTCCAGGAACTGATGTGGCTGGGACGCAGCACCGACGACAGCGGTAGCCGATTCGACGCGGACCAGCCGACCAACGGACGAGCAATGGGGCGGACGGGCTTCCCCTGGGCGCGCATACCGGTGCACGCGGAACGCCGTGCAGGAGTGATGACGGTTCCGGGGCTTCAGCCCGACGTCGCGATGGCGTCCATCGTGATGGACCGAAGTGTGGGCGGCCGACGCCCCGCGGGCCTGAGTGTGGATGGGCCCGAACACTCCGCGATGGGTTCTGGTCCACCCACTCGATGTGCTCCATCCAATCCAGTGGGCGGAGCGGGCAGCCGGCGTCGAAGTCCACCCACTGGGTGGGCTCCATCCGGGACTCGGTTACACCTTGGTGCCCACCCGGGTGGAGTCGACCCACGCCACCGGGTGTCGTCCACCGACCCATGCAACTCCGGTGGGCGACACAGTGGCCATGGCCCACCCACGCAGTGGACTCCACTCGATCCCCCGGGGCCAAGGGGGAAGGCGGCGTCAGCCCGAGGTGTCGGTGGAAGGTGAAGCAGAGCGTGTCAGCTCACCGAGACGGCCCCGGCAAACGTCTTCTGATGACGTCCTTCTGCTCTCTCGCCCCCTTGACCGGGTTCACCGCGCGAGCTCGCCACCCCCTTGACCGGCTCCCTTCTTGGGGGGTCCATCCACTGCCGGTGGCCTTCACCCCAGCCTCCGATCGGAATGGGGCCCCCAGCCACCTCCCCCTGCGGACACCCCCTTGACCACTCCGCCCACCCTGTGGCCATGGCCCCTTGCCCACCCAGGTATCCGGAGCGGGCCGGGACTTCGGGAAGCGGCACGTGCCGCCACCCGGGCGGGTCGTACGCGGGCGGCTTCTGGTGACGCCCCCTTCTGCCCTGTCCACCCCTTGACCGGCCTCTCTTCCCCCCCCCTTGACCATGGGCCTGGGCAACTGCTGTTTCCCCTTGACCTCGACTCAGGTCAAGGGGAAACAGCATGGGCGTCCCCAACCCCGCCACCGCGGAGGCTGGCGTGCTTCACCGGCACCGGGGGCGGGTCCAAAGAGTGCGCGACGGCGTGCCCCGGGGGGCCGGGCAGCGACTCTCCCAGCGCACATCGGAGCGGTACAGAACGACGTCCAGATGTGAAGGCAGCCCGCGGGTCTCGAACCGAGTTGGCGATGGCGTCCATCGCGACGGCGATGGATGGATGGGTGGGTGGGAGCGCCAAGCCCACTGGGCGGCCGGTGCGTGGATGTACGCAGCCCTTCAACGAGGGCGCGCTCCATCCACTCGGTGGGCTCCACCCGATCCAGTGGATGAGCCGGCATCGGCCCCGAAGTCCCTCCACTGCCAGTGGCCCCCACCCGAGTGGGGGCCACTCCTTTCCACCCCACCCGGTGGGCATCACCCCCTTGACCACTCCGCCCACCCCTTGACCACGGCCCCCTTGCCCACCCGGGCCACCCAGGTGCCGAGGCCTGTTTCCCCTTGACCTCGTCGCGCCGCGAGAGCGGTCAGACCGCGGTCAAGGGGGGTGTCGGGAGTGTGAGCGCCATCGAGACCAGATGGCGCGAAAGGACGGACACGGACGTGGCCACCACCCAGCACACCCCGGCACTCGACTCCTCCGAGTCCACGACCCGCTACGACACGCTCACCGTGATGAACCGCGACTGGGTCGCGCTCTGCCGCGACCTCCGGGCGGCCGACCGCGTCAAGGCGTGGGCCGAGGAGCACCCGGACCTTGCCGGAGCGGCCGGTCCTCAAGACGTGGTCGACAAGATCTCCGCCTACCACCGCCGCGGGGACCTGGACGGCCACGACCGCGTGATGCACCTGCTGGTCGAGCGAGCCGGCGGGATCGGCTTCGACGCCCACCTCGCATGGCGGGTGGCCGTGCGAGTCCTGCTGCCCAAGGCGGTCTTGATGGCGAAGACGCAGCGGAGGTCCTACGGCCTGCCGTGGGACGACGTGTGCGCGACGGTGCTGGGCGCGGCATTCGAGGTCGTCCGCACCTACCCGCTCGACCGGCGGCCGCGGCGGATCTTCAACAACCTCGCGCTCGACACCCTGCAGCTGACCCGCCGCACTCTGGCCGCCTGCCTCGACGACGTGGAGGACGTCCAGGAGTTCGCCGCCGGCGTCGCGCCCCTGGCCGAAGCCGAGTGCCACGCCCGATACGCGCACGTCGTCTCCAGCGAAGACCCCGACACCCCGCACCGCACGGTCGAGCTCGCCGACCTGCTGGTGCGGGCAGCCCAGATGGAGCTCGTCGACGTCAACGAGCCGGCCCTGTCGCGTCATGAGACGCGGACGGAGGTCCTCGACCTGCTGCTGTGGGCCGTCGAGGTCGGAGCGCTCAAGGAGTTCGAGGCGCAGCGCATCGCCCGGTACTACCTGTCCACCTCGCAGCGCCCCGACCAGCGGCACATGACCACCCGGTCCATGGGCCACGAGGGAGACCTGCTGCGGCAGCACGCCAGCCGTGCCGTTCGCACACTGCGCGCGAAGTCGGACCTCGCGCAGTACCGCGCCGCGGCCTGAGAGCCGCCGACGCCCCTCGGATCGGGCGCCGCAGAAGTTGCTCGAAAAAACCTCAGCCCGACTGTCACACCGCGCGCTTCCTCAACACCTGTAGCAGGCGAGAGGGCCGCCAGATCGGTCCAGCCCCACCTGAACGCCCCCGCCCACCCTTTCGACTCCGGGAGAACCGACGTGACCACGATGTCCCCGGCCGGCACCGGCCGACAGCTGCTCGACGCCGACGAGGCCCGTGTGGCCCGTGCTTCGCGCGAACTGACCAAGATCGCCGCTGCTCTGGTGAGCCGGCCGATGGACCGTGACCTGCATGAGCAGATGCGTGCCTTCCTCGACAGGGAGTCGGAGGCATCTCTGGCGTCGTGGGACGTTCTGCTGCAGCGCACGCCAGACCAGCTCAAGGAGCGCATCTCAACGGTCCTGACCGTCCAGGCCCTGCGGACGGCGTCGTGAAGCGGCAGCGTCGGCCGCGCAAGGCGGCCAAGAAGCAGCTCGTCGAGGCGGAAGCCTGGGACGACGAGGTCGAGGAGCTCCCGGAGACGTCGGCGGACGAGCCGGATGAGACCGGGTGGAAGACGAGCACGGCCCAGATGGCCGGCCTCTCCCGGCTGGTCCGTGCCGGTGTCTGGGTGCTCGTTGTCTCCGGCCCGGCCCTCGGCGCACTCGCGTTCCTGTCCTCGTCCGCTCCCGCCCAGGGCGCGGCCAAGCCGGTCGCCGCGGCGTCGCCGGCATCACCGGTCGGGCCGGCCGGCTTCGCCGAGCTGTTCGTCGCCGCCTATCTGCAGGCCGGCCAGGGCACCGAACGGGACCTGGCGCCGTACTACTCCGGCTCCGTCGCGCTCGCGGTCAAGCCCGGGACCCGTACGGCCACGCAGTCCACCGTGATCGCGTCCCGCGAGGTTCAGCCCGGTTACTGGTCCATCACCGTCGCCGCGGACGTCACCGCCCACGACGACAAGGGCAAGTCCAAGCGGCTGGGCGTCCAGTACTTCCGCGTCGGGATCCAGGCCACTGGCCCGGCTGGTGCCGGCGGCACCGAGCCGGGTGCCACCGCCGGCTACGCAGCGACGTCGCTGCCGTCGCAGGTGGCCGCGCCCACCGCGCTCAAGCCGGGCGGCCTGGCGTACGAGACCGACCGCGGCTCGAGCAGTGCGGACCCGTCGGTCGAGACCTCGCGCGGGTTTCTGGCCGCCTACCTGACCGGTACGACCGAGCTCGACCGGTACACCTCGCCCGGTACGCGGCTCCAGCCGATCAGCCCTGCGCCGTACGCCGCGGTGAAGGTGACCGGCGTCCAGGACGACTCGTCCGGCCCGGGCCAGCAGAAGGTGCCGGCCGACGGCACGGTGCTGCACCAGCTGGTCCAGGTCGATGCCACGGACCAGGCCGGCAGCCCGGTCTCGCTGAGCTACGCGCTCACCCTCAAGTCCCGCGCCGGCCGCTGGGAGGTCGCGTCCGTCGACGACGCCCCGGCGATCCGCGCGAGCAGCCCGCCCTCGGCGGCGCCGCACACCACCACCCCTGGCCCCGACGCAGCTGCGGCAACTCCCTCGCCGTCGCCGTCGAACTCCTGAAGAAAGAGGAAACGTTCATGCACACCCTGGCAGCAGCCAACCCGGACCACGTCGTCCTTGCCGGCGACGTCCTCGACTGGGCCAACACCAAGACGGGCCAGGTTCGCGCGCTGGTTCTCACCGTGGCCGCGCTCATGGCGATCATCGCCGTGCTGATGGCCTGGTGGAAGACCCGCTCTTTCGTCGGCACCCTCGTGGCCTTTGTCCTGGCCGCCCTCGTGCTGTGGGGCATCAGCAACCTCAACGTCCTGCAGACCAAGGTCGGCTCGGAGATCAACGACACCGCGGGCTCGGCCTCCGTCGTCGACATCACCGGCGGCGCACCCGCGCTGGCGGGTGAGGGCTGGCGGGTCGCGTGAGCGCCTCGGAGGAGGAGCTGGTCGGGCACTCGTACACGCGAGCCCGTCGGCACCCGCTCGTCATCGGCAAGCTCCCGGGAGCCGGTCGGCTCCCGGGAGGGCCCTACACGATCACCCAGGTCATGACGATGGTGATCAGCTTCGGGCTCCTCGTCATGACCAGGGACCTGTGGGCCCACTTCGGCGCCATGAACTTCATCCTCATGGCACTGATCCCGTGGGGTCTGGCCTGGGTGCTGCGGTACGCGCGGCTCGACGGCCGGGACCCGGCCCGCGCCGTGCGCAGCCTGCTCATCTACTCCTCCACTCCGGCCCAGGGGCGCCTGGCCGGCAAGCCGCAGCGGGCCGCTCGACCGCGACTGGCCACCGCCACCTGCACGGTGCGCGTCCGGTCCGCCGAGCGGCCCGCCCCGGCGGCCGCCACGAAACCCGTCCCGCAGCCCGCTCCCGCGGCCAGGCGAGGTGCCCGCCCGGTCTCGGTACCAGCTGCAGCCACGGCGGGCCGGACAGAGCCGAAGACCGGGCTGCAAGCCCTCCTCGCCTCCCTCGACGAGCACTGACCCACCGCCTCGTCCCACCACCCGCACAGAAGGAAGAACCCCATGCGTCTCCCCGTCCGGCACATCAGCGGCCACCTGATCTGGACCACCGCCGCCACCGTGTGGGCGGTGTGGCGCGTCGACACCGAGAACTACACCCACGCCAGCAAGTCCACGAAGCGCGAGCGGCTCGACGCCCTGGAGTCCCTCTTCAAGTCCCTGCGGGGCGAGGCCCTCCTGCTCAGCCTGTGCCCGAGCGTCGACGCCGCGTCGGTCGTCACCCGCATGACCGCCGGCGTCGACCTCGACGCCTCCCCCGAGTACGTCGACCTGGCCCTCAAGGTCCTCGACCAGCTCCAGGACCTCGAACTCACCGGCCGCGTCGACTTCCTCGCCGTCCCCCTGCCCCACCTCGACTTCAAGCAGAGCACCAAGGCCGTCTTCTCCTCCCTCCAGGTCGAGGTCATGGGCGCCCTCGGCCTGCCGGTCGCCCCGATCTCCCTCGCCGAGGAACGCCAGCGCCTGGAGCAGGCCAACCGCCTGGCCGCCGGCTGGCCCTCCGGCATCAAGATGCGCCCCGCCACCGAGGCGGAAATCCTGTGGATCTACGGGCACAGCGCCCGCCGCGGCCTCGCCGAGCCGCTCCTGCCCGAGGACGGCGCCCCGCGCGCCCTGCGCGGCCGCGGCCACACGGTGACCGCCCACACCCAGGTGATCCTGGACGAGGGCGGCCGCGGCACCCGCGCCTCCAAGGGCCCCACCAACCCCTTCAAGCGCCGCTACCTGCGCGCCACCAGTGAACACGGAGACTCCTACCAGGCGTTCTGCGTTCTCTCTGAGATGCCGGAAGCCTTCCGGTTCCCCGGCAGCGAGTACCTGGCGGCGCTGGACGAATTCAACTTCCCCGTGGACTGGGCCGTCCGGCTGAACGTCGAGGCCGGCTCGAAGGCGGAGCCCAAGAGCCGGCGCCAGCAGCGCGAGCTCGCACACCAGCGCGGCGAATACGACGGCGAGACCTCCGGCGTGCCGGCCTCGCTCGACAAGGCCTCCTTCGCCTTGGACGAGTACCGCGACCGGCTCACCGCCTCCAGCACCGAGGTAGAGATCCGCGCCACCGTCGCCACCTGCGTGTGGGGCACGACCCCCGAGGAGGCGGACGAGAAGGCGACGTCGCTGGCCAACCACTTTGGCGGCAACGACTACACGCTCGTGAGGCCCACCGGCGACCAGGTCGCGCTCTTCCACGGAATGCTGCCCGGCACCAAGACCCCGGGGCCGATGCTCGACTACACCCAGTACCTGCTGGCCAGGGACTTCGCCATGTCGATGCCGTTCTGCGGCGCCGGCCTGGGCGACGACTCCGGCAGCCTCTTCGGCCTCCAGCTCAACGGCGGCGGCGTCCGCCCCGTACTGGTGGACTTCTCCCACGGCCCCCGCGTCAACGCCTCCGCGTCCGCCGCGTTCGTCGGCGAGCTCGGCTCCGGAAAGTCCGTCGCGATGAAGTGCGCGATGTACAGCATCCTGACCACCGGGCACCGCACCGGCCGGCGCAACTCCCGCGGCCGCGCCCTGGTCATCGACCGCACCCCGCAGCAGGAATGGTCGCGGTTCGCGCTCGCGTGCCCCGGCACGACGCAGATCATCAACGTCGACGAGAACGCCGGCGTCAGCCTGGACCCCCTGCGCGTCTTCCGCGGCCCGCGCGCCGCCCGCTACACCGAGTCCTTCCTCACCCCGCTCCTGGACATCGGCTCGATGAGCATCGAGGGCATCACCCTCGCCGAGGCGATCGAGGCCACCCGGCTCGGGCCCAAGCCGAGCATGACCGCGCTGATGAACACGCTCGCCGGTCGGGCCCGCACGCCCGACCCGGAGGAGCCGAACGACAACGCGGTACGCGCCGCCGCCTCCGAACTCGTCCGGAAGCTGCGCTCGCTGGCGAAGAAGGACCTCGGCCGCACCATCTTCGACCCGACGCTTCCGGTCGTGCGGATCACCGACTCCGACAGCATCGTCTTCGCCGTCGACCGCCTGGGCCTGCCCACCAAGGAGGAGCTCTCCGAGCACCGCCTCCCGAGCCTGGAGGTCGAGAAGCGGTTCGGCTGGCGGCTGATGTACCTGATGACGGCTCTCTGCCGCGAGATCGCGTTCGCCGACCCGAACGAGTTCGCCGGCGTCTTTCTCGACGAGTGCTGGTGGCTCACCTCCTCCGCCGAGGGCTCCAACCTCATGCTTGAGCTCATCGCCGACGGCCGCAAGCACAACGCCGGTGCCTTCGCCGGCAGCCACGACCCCTACGACATCGGCCCCAAGTCCGAGATCGGCGACAAGATCCGGGCGCTGCTCAGCCACATTTTCGTCTTCCGCCACCGCGGCAAGGCCCTGGCCGCGCGGTGCCTGGAGTTCCTCGACCTCGACCCGACCGACGACGAGATGCTCAAGGTCATCACCGAGAACCTCTCTCCGCTCAACGTCAGCGAGACCGAGCGCGCCCTGCGGGCCGGTGAAGGCCTGTATCGCGACCTCCGCAAGCGCATCGCGGGCATCAAGGTGCTGATCCCTGCGGACGAGAACGCGGCCGCCGCGATCACGACCACACCCGGGCAGGCCACCGAAGAGGACGACGAGGCCGTGGAGTTCGCCAAGGCGGACGGAGCCCTGGCATGAGTCGCATACAGGGAAGGGGCATCAAGCGGCGCCTTGGTCTGATCGCCGTTCTGCTGGCCGTGTTCACCGTGGTGCTGGCCCCTGCGGCGACGGCGGACCCGTCGCCGTCGCCCAGCACGTCCGCGCCGGCCGCCGGCCCGGCCGGCAAGAACTTGAACCAGAAGCCCAAGGACGGCAGCGACGGCCTCCTCCAGCCGTTCAACGTCACCGACAAGGACGGCGTCCCGATCAGCTCCTACACCGTCAAGACGGACACGGGCGGCTGGAAGGACATCGACCTCAAGATCTGGAACATCGTCGCCCAGCTGCTCTTCGGCGTCTCGAAGTGGGTCATCGGCTTCACCTGCTGGCTGATCAAGTGGGCGCTGAACTTCGGGCTGGCCAAGGTCATGGTCGGCCCCGTCGAGGACATCTCCAGCACCATTAAGAGTCAGGTCATCGACAGGCTGGGGCTCCCCGGCCTGTTCCTGACGTTCGCCGGCTTCTACTGCGGCTGGCTGATCCTGTTCAAGGAGCGCTCGCGCGGCTTCGCCGAGATCGGGGTCTCCTTGGTGGTCGCGGCGCTGACCACCACCGTGCTGGTCTCTCCGGCCCAGGTGCTGCTCGGCCAGCACGACCAGGCGCAGCCGCAGGGCTCCACCATGCTGCTCTCGGAGGAAGGTCTGCTGGGGAAGTCGAAGGACTTCACCCTGGAGGTCGCCTCCATCGTGCTGGCCGACGACCCCGCGAGCGCCCAAGGCAGCGCAGACCCCAACAACGTGGCCAAGCCGATCACCGACGCCCTCGTCGAAGCGTTCATCGTCAAGCCCAACCAGCTCATGGTGTACGGGCAGACCTTCGACGGAGCGTGCGACAAGGCGTTCCGCGAGTTCAAGCTCGCCGAGTTCAACCTCGACCAGCTCGGGGTGAACTACTGGGAAGCCGCGATGATGGACTCGGTCTACGACACGAACTTCATCGGGCAGCTCACCGAGAACTCGGAGAAGTTCGAGGCCGCATGCGGGGACGTGAAGCCCAAGGCCAAGCGGGCCTCGGCCGACCTCGCCTTCTCCGCTCTGTTTGTCGCGATCGCCGCCGTCATCGTGGCCGTCCTCATGATTCTGGTTACCGGCACGTTCCTTACCGCGCAGGGCTGGCTGGCCTTCGAGGCGATCCGCGGCCACTGGGCCCTCACGGCCGGCATCCTGCCCGGCGGTGGCCGCGCCACCCTGTGGCGATGGTGCTCCGCGATCACCAAGGCCGTCCTGGGCATCATCATCGCCATCCTCTTCCTGGCGATCTTCATCCTGATCATCTTGGCCCTGATCGACGCGGACACCGGCGACGTCCTCGCCGTGAAATTCATCGTCATCGACGTCACCGCCGTCGCCGGTCTGGCCGGTCACAAGCGCATCAAGCAGACCGCCCAGAGCATCGCGGTCAACCTCAATCGCAAGCTCGCCAACGCCCGCGTCGGTGGTGCCGGCCGCCGGTCCGTGTTCAGCAGCCCCGGCCGTTACGCCGAGACCGCCCCCGGCCTGAAGCAGATGTGGGGCGAGGCCCGCGGCGAGGCCCGGCGCGTGAGCAGGCCCGTCGGCCAGGGCCTGAAGGCCGCCAAGAACACCTGGGTCGGTTCGCCGCAGGCCAATCGCAAGGCCAGCCGGCTGCGGACCGCGGCCCGGCTCGCCACCAACGCCGCCGCGGCCGTCGGCACCGGCGGCGCGAGCACGGCCGCGAAGGTGGCGGCGCAGCAGGCGGCCAAGCAGACCCTGAAGAAGCGGCTTGCCACGGCCGCGGCGAACAAGATGTCCCAGACCCGGGGCGGTAGGGCCACCATGGCCACCGGCAAGGCGGCCGCCGCCACCGCCAAGTACGGGGCGAAGGCGACGAAGTTCGCCTTCATGGCCACCGTCGGCGCGCCCGTGGGCGTCCCGCGCGGCGTTGCCGCTACCAAGCGGGGCACAGCTGCGGCCACCGCCCGTGCGGGGCAGGTGCGCGACCAGCTCAAGGCCGTCAAGGAACGCACCGTCGACAAGAAGGTCCAGGAGGCCAAGGACTTCGGCGCCGAGTACAAGCGCAACGTCGCCACGGCCGGCAGGTTCGTCGCGCAGCAAGGGACGAAGGCGCAGGTCAACCTCGGCTTGGCACAGATCCAGTCGAATGGCAGCACTACGAATCCTCCCGGCCCCCGGGCCGGCGCCATCGCGCCGAAGACCCCCGGAGGCGCGCCGTCGGCGGCCGGAGCCAAGACGCCTGGCAAGCCCGCGTCCAAGTCAGCCGGCGCGAAGACACCAAGTTCGATGAAGCCCCCGGCCGCCGGGCCAACCGCGGTGCCGAAGATGCCGACCCCGCCCACCCCTGCGCCGCCGACACCGCCGGCTGCGAAGAAGTCGACGCCGGCCAAGCCGCCGGCTTCGCCCCGAGCCATCCGGCGCGCCACCCGGCCGCCCGGCCCGCCCAGGCCCCGGCCGTAACCGGACTGCGGCCGGGGTCCACCAGGCCCCGGCCGCCCAGATCACCGCACCAGAACCACCTCACAGGGGACCCCCATGCCCAAAACCGATGTCGCGCTTGTCCGCGCCCAGCGCGGAACGATCGCGCTGTTCGCCGCTGCGGCGGTCCTGGCAGCTATCGGTGTCGCCCTCTTCCTCGGACTCGGTGATGCCGATCGTTCCGCGGCCCCGCACTCCGCTCCGCGCACAGCCATGCCCTCGGCAACCACCGGGAGCAGCTCCGGCAGTGCAGACCCGGCGACAGCATCGCCCGTCGCCGAGCCGACCGAGTCTCCCGCCACCTCGGCGCCGAGTCAGCTGCCCGCTCCCATGCAGGAGGCAGCCCGGGCCTTCACGACCGCGTGGGCAAGCCACGACGCCCGCCCCGGTCACGACAGCACGTACGGCGACGCGTCCCGACGTGCCGCCGCCCTTGCCGACGGTGATCTCGCCGATGACCTGCGCAGCCACACCAGCGGCAGCGCCGGCGGGCGGCAGTGGCAGGACTGGAAGGACCGCCAGGTCCAGGTCACCGTGACGGTTCTGCGGGTCTCACTGCCGGACGGGGCGCCCGCCCCCACCGAGGACTCCGGCTTCGCCCGTGTGCTCTACAAGCTGACGGAGACGCCAGCCAGCGGCCCTGCCGTCGCGTCGGAAGAGCACGTGGCCCTCAAGCTCCGCCGTACCGCCGACGGGAGCTGGCGCGTCGTCGGGTTGCCCAATGTCTGAACAGGGCGAGCCCAAAACCCTGCGCCGAGTGCTGATAGCGGCCTTCCTCTCGTGCCTGCTCGGTCTCGGTCTGATCATGGCCGCGGTGCTGGCACTGACGTCGGCGATCGGTGAGGACAACACCAGCGACGCACTGGAGAACGCCGGGTTCGGCGGCGGCCTGTCGGACACCAAGGACATTCCCGACTGGCTGCGCCCGATCATCCTGGACGCGGTACGGGACTACGGCTGCGCCGAAGTCACACCGTCCCTGATCGCCGCCCAGCTCTACCAGGAGTCCACCTTCCGCAAGAACCCACCCGACGGCGGAGCCGGCGCACTGGGCATCGCCCAGTTCATCCCTTCCACCTGGGCAACAGAAGGCATCGACGCCAACAAGAAGGGCGGCGCGGATCCGCTGGACCCTGAGGATGCAGTCCCGTCGATGGTGTCTTACGACTGCAAGCTCGCCGATGAGATCCGCAGTGTGCCCGGCGATGTCGTCGACAACATGCTCGCCGCCTACAACGCCGGCGGGTACAAGGTGAAGAAGTACGGCGGGATCCCGCCTTACGAGGAGACCAGAAGGTACGTCCGCGAGATCCGCGACCGGGCCGAACGGTGGTCGGCGCCGATGGACGGCAAGGTCTCCGGCGGTCTCGACAAGGTCGTCGCCGGTGCCAGAGAGGCCCTCAACACTTCCTACCTGTTCGGCGGCAGTTGCAAGCCGAACTTCACCGGCGCCAACCGGTGCGACTGCTCCAGCCTGGTCAAGTACGCCTGGAGCAAGGTGGGCGAGAACCTCCCCCGCAGCACCTACGACCAGGTGAAGATCGGCAGCAAGGTGAAGTCGGTGAACGACCTGCGCCCCGGCGACCTCATCTTCTCCGACGGCAGCGCCTCCAGCCCGGAGCACGTCGCCATGTTCATCGGCGGCGGAAAGGTGATCGACGCGCCGCACACCGGCGCCAAGGTCAGGATCAAGCCCCTGTCGTACTGGAAGGACCGGATTCTGATCATGAAGCGTCCGGACTACACCGAACCCGCCACCGGCGGCAGCTCGGGCGGTTGGGTCGCCCCGGTCGCCGACAAGCACATCGGCACCGGCTACCGGGTCTCAGGGTCGATGTGGTCGAGCGGCTACCACACCGGTATCGACTTCCCGGTGCCCACCGGGACCGCGATCCGTGCGGTGGGCCCGGGAACCGTGGTCACAGCCGGCTGGAACAGCGCGTACGGCTATCAGGTGGTGATCAAGCACGGGGACGGCATGTACTCGCAGTACGCGCACCAGTCCTCGCTGGCCGTGGTCGACGGCCAGAAAGTGAAGGGCGGCGACCGGATCGGCTACTCCGGCGCCACGGGCAACGTCAGCGGTGCGCACCTCCACTTCGAGATACGCACCGGGCCCGAATACGGATCGGACATCGATCCGGTGGCCTACCTCCGTGGTCACGGCGTCAAGATCTGACCCGCCGGCCGGCGTCATGTGCCCTTGCGAGGGGTCGTGCCGCCGGCCGGCGCAACCTCGCGAAGAAATTCTCAGCGGAGTGTCACACCGAGCCGGATCTCGACACCTGTAGCAGGTGAAAGGCCCGTTTGCTCTCTGGAGGTGCCGCTGTGCTCCCGACTTCCCCCGTGCCCGCTCCGGCCGCCGCGGCACCGCCGCTCGCCTCGTCCTCAGGCGGTGAGCGATGAACACGACCGATCTCGTCAACGGCGCGATCGGCTTCCTTGGGGACCTTCCCGGCCATGCCGAGCGGCTGACGGACACGGTGATGGCCAACGCCTGGTGGGTCGCGCTGCTGGCCCTTGCTGTCGGTGGTGCCGCTGCCGCAGTCCGCTGGGCCCTTTCCCGCGGCCCGATGTCCGAGCGAACGGCTCTGGAGGTGCTGCCGACCACGGGCTTCGACCCGAATCCGGAGGAGGTCATCCGCTTCGGACACCAGATGGCCCGCGCGCACAAGAGCGTGTCGCGCTGGCTCGTCTCCTCGACCCGCACCAGTGCTCTGCGTGTCCGCTTCACGTGCTCCAACGGATCGCTGTCCATGAGGGTCGAGGGCCCGGACCGGGCGATGTCGGTGCTGCGCCACCAGGGCTACGCCCAGGTCGAGATGCGGCCCGTGGAGGCAGACGGCCGTGCTGCGCGCGAACGGCCGCAGATCCGGCTCGGCTCCTGACGCCCCGCGACCCACACCACAGACAGGTAGATCATGACCATCGCACCAGACACGACCGACGCTCCGCCCGTCGATCTTGCCAAACCGGAAGCGGACGACCGCGGCAAGTCGGCTACCCGGGAGATGCACTACGCCCGCGCCGAGCTCGCCCTTGCCCTCCCCGACCACCTCGCCCTACGCGAAGTGCCGCTCACCCCGGATCCGCTCGAGGCACTGGCCAACGCGGTAGCCGACGTCCGCGAGGACCTCGGCGAGAGCGCTGACGTTGTCCTGGACCTCGTTCCCGTCACTCCGAACCGTGTCAGCAGCCGCCGTCGGCGCCTGCTGGCCCATGCCCGCCGTAACCCCTCCGACGGGCCCGCCATACCCGGCATGCCGCAGCAGCGCACCAACCGGTTCGGCTTCGACCTCGGACAGGTGATGTCCGAAATCGCCACCGAGATGAAGGGCAACCAGGGCGGTGGCGCCCGCCAGCGCCCGCACCACCAGCAGCGTGCCCACCGCGTCACGGACATGAAGGCCGCCATGGGCAAGCTGGTCCCCGGTGCCGAACCCGTCTTCTCCATGCAGCTACTCGTCCGCACCTGCGCACGCGACGAGTACCGGGCCCGGATGCTGCTGGACCAGGTCCTCGCCGCTCTGGAGCCGTGGTCCGGCGACAACCACCTCCGCCCCGTCGGTCTCCACCTCGGTGTCACCCGCGTCCGTGCGGACCACTGGATCTATCGAGGCAAGTTCGACCGCCGCTTCGAGACCGGGCTCTTCGTGCCGCGCCGGCACTCCTGGGTGACCGCGCAGGAGATCGCCGGGCTGCTCAAGCCGCCCACCAAGCACAACATGGCCCCGAACATCACCCGCTCGGGCGGGGTCGTCCCGCCGCCCCCCGCAGCGCTCCCGACGTGGACGGGCCAGCGCGGTCTGCTGCCCCTGGGGTGGGTGACCAAGTCCGGCGGCGGGGAGCGTCTCGCCGGCGTCCCGCTGAAGTACCTGCTCTTCGCCCTCTTCCTCGGCAAATCCGGCTTCGGCAAGACCGAGATGTCGCTCGTGCAGGCGATCGCGATCGCCCACGGCGGGTTCGGCGTGCTCTTCCTCGACCCCCACGGTGACGGGTGGACCCGTGCCCGGCCGTACCTTGCGCACAAGGAACTGGCCGACCGAATCTGGGAGATCGACCTCACGAGCCCCGAGCTCGACAAG
Organism: Streptomyces sp. BB1-1-1; assembly: GCF_031597775.1. Classification (NCBI taxonomy): domain Bacteria; kingdom Bacillati; phylum Actinomycetota; class Actinomycetes; order Kitasatosporales; family Streptomycetaceae; genus Streptomyces; species Streptomyces sp. BB1-1-1. Next base: position 30,656 of record NZ_CP134205.1, read on the forward strand.
ATGGTCGGTTCCTGGAACCCGCTGTCCATGGAGCGCCGGCGCGAGGCCGAGATCCCCGACATCGTCCAGTACATCGTCACCGGCTTCTCTGCCGCAGTGGGCTGGAACGATGCCTCAGCCCGCGCCAAGACCATCTTGACCCGGGCAGTGGAATCCCTGGTGTACCTGTCGTGGCAGGTTTGCCGGGCCGGACGGCCGGACCTGGCCCCCACTGTCTTCCAGATCCGCACGATCCTCACCGACGACGTATGGCGCATGACTGTTCTGCCGTACCTGCCAAAGGACGTGCGGGACTTCTGGGAGCAGACCTTCCCGGGGTACTCCAAGGAAGCCATTCCGATCGTCATCGGCATCATCGAACGGCTGTCCTCTTCCAACGCCGTCAAGGCGTTCCTGGGATCGAGCCGCTCGACGTACGACATCCGGCACGCCATGGACACAGGGAAGATCGTTTTCGTCTGCCCTGCGGGCACCGGTGACGTCGACCGCATCATCAGCTCCCTGCTGGTCTACGACCTCTTCCGCGCCGGCCTCTCGCGACGCGACACCGCGCCTGACCAGCGGCGCGACTTCTACGCCTTCATCGACGAGTTGACGAGCGTGGACGGCGCGGCCAAGGGCACCCTGGCTCAGATCACCGAGCAGTTGCGCAAGTACAACGTGAAGCTGCTTGCCATGACGCAGATGGCGCAGCGGTTGAGCCCCACCACGAGGCAGGGCCTGCTTCAGAACCTGTCCATCCTGTCGACGACCGCCTCCGACGTCGACGAGGCCGCTTTGGTGACCCGTCGCTGGGGCAAGAAGGTCGCCTCCGACACCATCGTTCAGCTCAACCGGTACAACTACGTGATGTCCGTGACGCTCGAAGGCGGCACGACCGATCCTTTCCGTGTCCGGGGCGCCTCGGTGGAGGACCTGTACGGCGACTACTACCGGCCGCAGAACGAGGAGCGGCTGGCGCGAGCCATCGACGAGAACCTGCAGCGGCGCTCGGTCCGTGAAATCCTCGCCGACCTGCGCCGCCTGGACTGGCGGCTGCGCCGGTTCATCGTCACGCTCGACGTCCCGCCGGACGACGACCCCGACGTCGACCTGCCGCCGGACGAGCCCGACTTCCGCGAGACCGCACCGCGCGCCCCCCAGGGCCCGAACGGACCGGCCAACGGCCCAGCGTCCGGCGGCGGGGCGGCCAAGCCGCGGGTCCACGACAGCGAAGGCCCCGTCATCAGCGGCACGGACCCGGCCCCGGCCGGTGAAGCCCCCGACAACGTCCACCCGATCAACCCCAACCAGTCGAGGCTCGGATGACTGTCCCCCCTGTCGAAGCTGCCGCACCAGCACCCACGCGCAGCTTCCACGCGATCGGCACTGAGGTCCTGGGGCTGCTGTATCAGCACCGGGTGCTCTCCACCCAGCAACTGCACGTGCTGCTGACGCTGCCCGAGAAGCGGCCGGCCCGTCCCGTGTACCTGCGCTGGCAGCTCGGCGAGCTGCACCAGGCCGGGCTGGTCGGCCGGATCCGGGCCCAGGGACCCGGCGGCCGCGGGCGTGTGCGGAGCCAGCCCTTCCTGTGGTTCCTCACCGACGCCGGTGCCGCGTCGGTGGAGGAGGCCGGAGAGTTGCCCTCCCGGCCGTACCGGGTCTCGCCCGAGTCGGTCGCCGGTGCCCGGCAGGCGCACACGCTCGGCGTGAACGAGGTCGGTGTTGCCTTCGTCGAGTGGGCGCGCCGGCTCGGTCACGAGTGCGGTCCGCTGGACTGGACCCCAGAGGTCGCCAACCGGATCCGTGACGGGCAGCGCCGCTTCGAGGACGACCACGTCATCAGCGACGCCGTCCTCAACTACGTGCACGTGGAGCGTGGTGGCCGACGCACGATGCTCAGCTTCTTCATCGAGTTCGACCGCGCCACGATGACCTCCGCGCGGCTCGCCGCAAAGTTGCAGGCGTACGGCCGGCTGTACGAATACGTTCCGCAGAGCGCGGACCGCAGGCGCCGGACCGTGAACGCGACCCGGCCGGCGTGGATGTACAACTACCCGGTCTTCCCCCGAGTGCTGGTGATCCTTGATGCGGCACCGCCGAAGGCCGGGGAGCCCGACCGGCGCCCGCAGCGCCTGGCCGCGCGCACCGAAGACCTCTACACGCGCGCCAGCGCGGATGTCCGCCTCGGCCGGCTCAAGGGTGACATCAGCATCGGCGTCACCACCCTGCAGCAACTCCAGGAGCACGGGCCCTTCGCCCCGATCTTCACTCCGCTGCTGCGCGGCACGCCGTCTGCCCGCCCTGCCCCCACCGACCTCTACCTGGCCACGAAGTGACCGGCCGCGCCCCGCGGCCCTGAAGGAAGCAGCGCCATGACCAGTACCTCGCTCGCGGCTCCGCCGGACGGCGGGAGCATGATCCGGCTCACCGAGATCCTGCACCGCAGCGTCAAGCTGCGGCAGCGGCGATTCGAGATGCTGCCGCTACGCGGGCAGGGTGCGCCCTTCACCGAGCCCCACGCCCGCAACCCCTCCGACTCACTGCCTCCGTCCGAGCTCGCCGACCTCATCTCCTCCATGTCCGTCATCGGCCTCCTGGAGCCGGTCCTGGCCGAGGAGATCGTCGTCGACGGCAAGGCGCCGACGATCCGCCTGGTCACCGGGGAGCGCCGCCTGCGCGCGATGCGCTGGGGCGCCGTCAACCGGCCGGACAACCCGCACTTCCAGGCGCTGCCGGCCGTGGTCTGCCCGGGCCCGCTGTCCGAGGAGGAGCGCCACATGTGGCGCTTCGTCGAAAACTTCGCCCGCGAGCCCCTCCGCCCGGGCGAGCAGGCTGCCGCATTGCTGTACCAGCGATGCGCCATCCTCGTCGGCAAGCTCCTGAAGGCCGGCAAGCCCGTGCCGCAGGAGGTCTACGCGATTCCTGACCCGGCCGAGCGGTTCCTTGCCCTGGAGAAGATCCGCGGCACCGACAGTTCCTGTGCCGCCCCCTGGAGCGAGGTGCTGGACCGTCTCGGTCTGCAGCTCAACGAGCGCAAGGCCGGCGAGCTCGTGCGGGCCTTCCGCGCGCTGCCTCGCGACCTCACCGAGGAGATGGACGAGGCCGCAGTCCGCCTGAACACCCGGATCCGGTTCGCCGAGCTTCGCAACGGCCGGGCCCAGGCCGCCGAGGGCATCTGGGCGGCGCTGAAGTCCACCAAGCGGCTCCACCTGCTGCCGACCGCCGTGAACGTCGGCCTGGAGGAGCCCGAGCTCGGGCCAGAAGAGATCATCACCGAAGCCGAGGAGCGGCAGGACGCGGCGAACGCCGACCGCCGGGCGAAGCTCACCCGGGTCCCCACCCGGATGGAGGGCCAGGAGGAAACCGAAGAAGGCGACGACGCTGCTGCTTCGCCCCTCGGCGTGGACGAAGCGGCAGCGACCGCGGAGCCGGACAGGCCGTTGCAGCCTGCGGCGCCGGCACCGGAAGCCGCCCCAGAAGCGATGCCGGCCGACGCCGCCCCGAGCCGTCCGGCTGTGGAGCCCAACACGATCCGCACCGCGCTGGACGGCATCCGCGGGCTGCTGGCCGAGGTCCGGGCCGGCAAGGAGATCGCGCGGTACGACCGCGGCTCCCTGCGCCTCGCCCTGCGCGAGCTCCACGCCCATCTCAACGACGCGTCCGCCGACGGCGCGACGGACGACGACGCAATCACCGAAGGAAGCGAAGCAGCATGACCAGTGTCTCCTTGCCCATCCCGACCGTCGGCGTTCCCCTCCCGGGCCGCGGCTGCGACTGCAACAGCTGCGCCTTCTACGCCGGACCCGACGGCCGGGGCGGTCCGGCCACCGTCGAGCCCTTGTGCACCGGCCAGAACTCGGACTGCCGGTTCTGCGGGTGCTCAGCAGCCGAGGCCGACGCACCGGCGAACGCGTGCGTGACCCGCAAGTGCCCGATCCGGTGCGGGAGCCGGACCGACATAGCCGGGTGGATGGCGGACGTCGGCGGCACCCTGACCTTCGACGACATCAGCGTCGACAGCACGCTGCCCGCCGGCCTGCCGTCCTTCATCCCCATGACCGACGGCTCCGCGGTCACCAAGCTCGACGCCAGCCTGAACTGGCCGGCCTACGGCGTCGGTCTGCGGCGCGTGTTCTCGCCCGACACCCACACGCTCTACAAGCGGTTCACCGAGCAGACCGCCCGCCAGGCCCTCGCCCTCAAAGACCACCAGAAGGCCGTGCTGGTCGGCTACGGCGAGGACCCGCTCGTCGAGGCCTTCTGGACCCGCCGCGGCACCGACAGGCTCATCGAGCGGATCGCCGAGCAGGAGTGGGACCTGGTCCTCTCGTGCAACTACAGCATCTACGGGGACTGGCCGCGCACGGAACACCTGCTCAACATGCGTCGATCGCTCCTCCTCGCGCAGGAGTTCGCCGAGGCCGGCGTGAACGTCGTGCCGAACTGCTATTGGTTCCGGCTCGAGGACCTCCAGCGCTACGTCTCCTGGATCGAGGACACCCAGCCAGCCGCCATCGCCATCAACGTGCAGACGGTCCGCGACAACGCCGACTGGGACAGCTGGGAGCGGCCCGGTCTGCACTTCCTGGCCGAGAACCTCCCCGAGGACATGCCGGTCTTCCTCACCGGTCTGTCCCGGGCCAACCGCATTGCCGAGATGGCGCAGATCTTCGGCCCCCGGCTGACCCTGATCTCGCAGAACCCGCACCAGTACGCCCTGCATGGCGCGATCATGACGGCCAACGGTCGCGAGGACGTCCACGCCCGGAGCGAGGACGCCTTCGCCGCTACGGTCCAGTACATGGCCTCGCTCCTGCCCGGCCGCTGAAAAATTCTTCGCGCGCACTGTCACACCGGCGGCTCCTCCCACACCTGTAGCAGGTGAAAGCACCTTTGGGAGGAGCCTCCGTGACGACCGAACCTGACACCACTGAAACCCAGACGGCGGAGCCGTCGACGGCCGCTCCGGCCTGGCGACTGTGGATCCTGCTCGTCTGGCACCCCGCGCTCGGCCTCCCCGTCGACCCCGTCGCCGTGCTCGGCCTCGACGAGAGCCGCCAGCCAGCCGAACGGGTCGTGCGCTGGGTCCCCCTCGTCTACGAGTCGGCCGCCCCCTGGCGCGAGCGCCTCGGCGAGACCACCACCAGCCAGGACATCGAGCGCTGGATCGCGCAATCCGGGGGCACGTGCTCGCTCGAACCGGCGGACGTTCCGGAGGGCGCGCTCGACCTCACGCACGCAGCCGACCTCGTTCTGGACGGACTGCTCGCCGAGGTCTTCCCTGCGCTCCCGCCGCGCGGTGATGTCTGATGGGCACCGGCAGCAAGTCCTCGCACGCTTCCTACGCGGTGGGACCCACCACGGCATCTGAGACCGACGATGTGGTGGCCGAGGCGCCTGCACAGGCGATGTCCGATGAAGAGGTCCAGGCCAAGGCCGACCTCATAGTCGCGATGGACCTCATGGGGGAGCTCGCCGACCCGCCGTTCGCCCTCGATCCCGAGGACGAGGTCCCGACGGACCCCGTCGAGCGGTACGACCTCTTCGTCGGCCAGGTTGAACAGGCTCAAGACGCCATCGAGAAACTGAAGGAGGCGGGCGCTTCCGACGAGGAGATCGAAGCCCACACCAAGGCGCTGAAGGCGCAGACCCTGGCCTACCTGAACTCGCTCGACGAGGATGACTTGCGCGAGATCGCCGAGGCCAAGGGCTTCGAGCACCCCGCTCTTGTGGGCCTGTCCGGCAAGGGCCAGCACCCCCTCATCCACTGGCTCGACCCTGCATACCCGGGCGACATCCCGTCCAAGGCGAAGATCCAGGCCGCCGCGCTCAACCGGTACAACGAGCTGCTCGCTGGCAAGACGGTCGGTGGAATGACGCTGGCCGACCTGCACGAGATCGAGGGCACCGACCCGCCCCTCAGTGGCGGCGCATGGAAGGCCACGCCGGACGAGGTCACGGCCTCCGCCCAGGCAGTAACCGCGTCGATCGACGCCTGGACCGACGCGTCGAAGACCTACGGGCCCCAGTGGCAGGGGAAACAGGCCGAGGCCCTCCAAACGATGCTCGCGGCCGAGCAGAAATTGGCCTCGGCCGACTGTCCTGAGCTCGGCGAGGACCTGGCCAAGGCCAAGGCCGAGGCCAAGTTGGCGGTTGACGAGGTCCTCACCCATAAGTACATGCACCCGAAGGTGGTCCAGCCCTCGGTGCAGGAGGCTCTCGCTACTGGCCAGCTGAGCGAGACCGAGGCGACGCACCTCAGTGGCCAGCAGCTCGTGACACTCATGCGGCCGAACACACCCGAGAGTGAAGTGGAGTCGCTGAAGGCCGTGGCGGCCAAGCGACAGGAGCAGCTGTCGAACCTCGACGCCGGGTACGCCGCGCACATTGCGGTGGCGCCCGAGGGCGGGCAGCCCCTGAACCTCCCGTCGGCCGGCGACCCGGGCGCACCGCAGACGATCGCCGCCTGGGCGAAGAACGCCGGCGACGTCCAAGACATGCAGATGGCCGTGAAGGGCTGGTACGCCTACACCCAGCAAGGGGGTGCCAGCGACACCCCGTACGCCGAGCATCCGGCCCTCGGGCCAGGGAAGTACCTCCACCCCAGCGATCTGACGAACGACTTCAAGGCGTGGGCCGCGAAGCAGAAGCTCTCCGACCTGCGCGGCGTCGCGGCCGAGCTGGGGATGGACAACAACGCCAAGGCCACGCGTGCCCAGGTCCAGAACTACATTGCCGCGAGCTTCAACGAGAAGTACGACCAGCAGGCGATCAAGGACAAGGTCACTGCGGACGTCGCCAAGAAGGAGGCGGCCAAGGCCGCCAAGGCTGCGGCCGCGGCAGCGCCTTCGATGAAGCCCGACGGCGGCTTGGCCTCGGACGAGGCGGTCCAGGCCCTGGCGAGCAAGCTGCCTGCGAATGCCACCGGCTCCGGAGCGAAGCCGGCCACTGCTGCGGCGAAGCCGCTGAAGGCGCCGAAGCCGGGCTCCTTCAACGCCAACGTCCAGGCCATGATGGCAGCAGTCCAGCACGCCAAGGCGACCCACCAGGACATGCCGGCCCGCGTGGACGCCAAAGAGGTCGCCAGCTGGGCCTTCGGCCCCGGCACCACAGCGTCGAACCTCGGCGGAACGTACGCCAAGACCATCCACGCTGCGCCCGACGGCTCGCAGTGGATGTTCAAGGCCGACCACAACCACGGCGGTGCCCTGGGGCACACCGAAGCCGCCGCGTCCCACGTCCTGTCGCTGGGTGGCGTGCCGGCTGTGCCGGTGTACCACCACAAGAAGGCCGACGGAACGGTCGGCTCTATCCAGCCGCTGCTCAAGGACGCCAAGCCGTTCACTTCCAGCCCGAGTCAGTGGACACAGTCCCAGGTCGACGCGATCGTCCGGTCGCACGTGGGGTCGTGGCTCGTCGGCGAACACGACGGTCACCAGGACAACTGGCTGAGCACGCCCTCCGGCGGCCTCGTGCAGATCGACCGCGGCCAGGCCTTCAAGCACTTCGGCGCGGACAAGCTGTCGGTCGACTACGCCCCCAGCGGCGGGGGCGGGTTCACTCCCGTCCACCAGAAGCTCTACCAGGCAGCCCTGGGCAGTGGTCTCGCCAGCGGGGTCAAGATCAACCCTGCCGCCGCGCACCCGGTGATCAAGAAGTTCGAGTCCATGCCGGACGCACAGCTGCGCTCCATCCTGCACTCCACCGCGCACGAGGGCGCCAAGAGTGGCGTGGCGTGGGTGCCGCAGATGCGCAGCCGGGCAGCGAAGGCACTGAAGATCCCGCAGTCCCAGGTCAGCAACGACCAGATCGCGACCGCGTTCCTGGACCACGCCGTAGAGAGGAAGAACAACTTGCGCCAGAACTTCTCCGACTTCTTCGTCAAGCAGCTGGGTCTGCCCTCCGGCGCCTCCCTCAAGCACGGCGGTGGTAACTGATGGGAACCGGATCCAAGTCGAGCCACCAGAGTTACGCGGTCAGTCCCACCGCGCTCGCCGAGGCCCCCGCTGCCCCGTTGGACATCACCGGCGCGCCGGCAGCGGCCGAGGCGGCAGACCTTGCGGGCGCGGCCGTGGGACCTGCGGGGGACCCCGCGTTCGAGGTGCCGGAACTGCCCGAGCCGCTTGTCGAGTCGGCTCCCCCTGCGGAACTTCCGGCCGGCGACGACCCGCTGGCGGAGCTGGACACGCTCGTGGGCACCGAACCCGAACCGGAACCCGAGCCGGCCGTGTCCGCCGCACCGCCGGAGGAGGAAACCGCAGAGGCGTCTGCCGAGGCCGAGGGCGTCGCAGCCGAGGGAGAGCTGCAAAGCGGCGGTGAGGAGCCGTCTGCGGAGGAAGCCGTGCTGCTCCAGGCCGAGGACATCGAGGAGGTCCAGGAGGAAGAGGAGGAGGAGGAGACGGACCCGCCGCTGACGCCGGTTCCGGCGGCGCCTCCGGTGGGCGAGCCCACTGGTACGCCGATCCTGGTGGGCGGCGACGACTTCATCAACTCCGAAGCAACCCTGGTCGCCTACGACTCCTCGGACGGTCCACGGGAGGTGCTGCTCACGCACATATCCGAGGAGGCCGAGGAGAAGCTGCTCGATGCGCTCAGCATCCCCGGCACGCACATGGAGGAGATCCAGGTCGAGGAGGAGGTCAAGGAGCGACTTGACCTCGACAAGCAGAAGAAGCTGGCCGAGCTGACCAAGACCGCCATCAGCTCAGTGCAGCACAAGCTGAAGACCGGCTCCGAGATGTCGGAAGCATCGATCGCCAAGCACCAGGCAGCCTACGACGCAGTCGCCGACGTCCTTCACAACCCGTCGATCAGCGACGACGAGAAGGCCATGGCCCTGCACTACCTGCACCAGCTGAACGTCGTGAAAGACAAGATCGACAACGGTGGGGCGCCCATGCCGTGGATGGACGCCTACGAAGTGACCTCAACCAAGATGGTCACCAAGCAGATACCGGTGCCCGACGGGGATCCGGAGCCCGGCACGCTCGCCGCGACAGTCCGCAAGGCGAGCCGGATCAAGGCAAACCTCGACCCGGCGACCGGGCAGACGTCGTGGGACGGTGTCACCCGCTCTTCCGCCAACGGCACGGAGTACGAGATCGACATGGGCGACGGCTGGAAGGCCGTCTACCGCCCGTACAAGGACAACGACCCGGCGAACACGGAGTTCTCGCTGCGGGGACAGCTCGAGGTCCACGCCCCTGCGGGCGCCGGCCACGGTAAGGACCTCGTGGAGCGGCTGGAGCAGCTGCACCTGATGAACAAGCCGATGACCGCGGCAGAGGGGGAGTGGACGTACCTGGCGAACAACATCCGGGCCCAGGGGTTGGAGGGCTCGGCCGGCATGAAGGGCGCCATGGAGACGGCCCAGGGTCTCCAGGATCTTCAGGTCCAGGAGATCGTTCACCAGCGCATGGAGTCCCTCATGGGTCTCGACAGCGACGCCCTGCAGACGGCGATGAAAAGGATCCACCTGGAGGCATCCCACAAGGTGCTGCCGATGAAGGTCGAGGTCGTCCGAGACGCCGTCGCAAAGGCCTCCGGATTCGCCAGCGGCGCCGAACTCGCGGCCAGCCCGGGCTACGAGCCGACGCCGTCGACCGGCGGCAAGTGGCTGACCTGGTCCCGCTTCGACGTGACCGGAAAGAAGGCGGAGGTCCAGGGCGCGTTCAAGGGCCGGTCGCTGACCCACAACCTCAACGGCGGCGATCTCGCCAGTCTCCTCGGAACGGGGGTCCTGGCCTCTACGGAGAAGCGTGCAGTGATGGGCATCGGTGGCGGGCTCGGCATGAGCGAGCAGTCCGACAAGATGACCGGTGGTGCCAACTCGGTGTTCCTGCGGGTCAAGAAGACGCCCAGCTCCCCGGGTGGAGGCCGGCTGATCTGGGACGACCCAAGCGTGCTCATGCAGCGCAGCGACTACTACGCCTACAACGGCGACCACTACGGCGCCATCAACCCCGCGCACCACAACTACAACGCCGGGGCGATCACGCGGGACCCGATGAAGATCGCCAAGTTCTCCGGCAGCAGCAACGAAATCATGTTCCGCAACGGGATCGACCTACTCGGGGCCGAGGCCCCCAGCCGAATCGTGTGCCACACCGCCGCGGAGCGCAACAGCATCCTCGCTTCCCTCACCTCGCGGGGCATCACCCAGCTCGGCGGGAAACCCGTCGAGGATGTCCTGTGCACGGAAGCCGACTACTAGATCTGACCAGGAGCGATTCGATGACAGCAACACAGCAGCAGTGGCGCCAGCGGCTCTCGGACCTCGTCGCGGGCAACCACAGCCCGACCGGCGACCCAGTGGACGCCGGCGCGCGCCTGGTCGTGTCGGACCCCGACGGGACGGAGGTCTTCCGTGCCGCCCTCGCCCGGCACCACCGCTACGAGGACGACGGCGACCAGGTCATATGGATCAGGCCCCTGGTCGGCGGCCAGGACACCGGGAGCGGCTACCTGTTCAACCTCGGCCTGGCCCGGCGGCGATCCCTTCCGGTGGCGCGTGCTGACGTCGTGGACGACGGAGTGGAGATAGACCTGACCACAGGGCAGAAGGCACGGATCGAGCCGGCCGACGGCCCCGAGCTCGAGCAGCTCACCCGCTGGGACGACTTCACCAACCGTCTCTCCCCGGAGGAGGACGCCGCACTGGGTCGACTGGATGCCGACTCCTGGCACGGACGCTATGCGTGAACGGCCCCGTCGCCGGTGCCGAAGAGCGACGGCGGGGCGTGTTGGCATGATGTCCCCGCGGCCGACGGCCGAGAAGACCACTGGCTGGCCCCCACGCGGGGATGGCCGGCTGAACGACCCGGCCGAAGAGCCGGCCCGCACTCGAGAGGAGGAGACCCATGGCAGACCGAGCGCACCCGGTGACCGAGCAGCGGCACGCTGACCTGCGGAGCCCACTCCTGGAACACGAGCGCGACCTTCCCGTCGACGTGAACTGGCTGCGCCGGCGCGCCAAGCTGTTCGCGACCGTGTCCGGGCGCGACTTCCACCTCGTCACCGATCTTGTGGCATACGCCTCGATCAGCGGCATGCCCTACCTCTCGCACTACGCCGCCCAGGTGTATCTGGGCCCGAAGACCGCACGGCTGCGGGTGCCGTTGATGGCCATCAACCTCAAGCTGGTTACCACGCGCGAGGAGGCCGATCGCGCCCTGGCGCACGAGACCATGCACCTGGTTGTTCCGTCGTACGGTCACAAGGCGGCCGCCTTCGCCCGGGCCCAGCTCTTGCTCGACCAGGTCGGACAACTCACCGCCGCGCCGGCGTAGACCCGCGGCAACCCGGCCGGCCGCCGCCGCTCCCCCTGTACGTCTTCCCGGGCAGAGCAGTGGCTGGCCGGCCACCCCTTCACTCTCAATGTTGCGTATTCTATTTCCAATATGTACTGTGATCTGTGTCGGGCGGAAGTTTCCGCCGACCGGAGCCGCTGTTCGCGGCCTCCGAATCCAGTCCCGGTGACCATGACGCGCGCCAGTGTGCCGATCACGGGCCGGTCCTTCTTCTCGGAGACGCCATGCCGAGCACCATGAGGAAGCCCTTCAACCCCATCGAGGCCGCAGCCGTCAAGGCCGCGGTGGAGCGCGCACAGACCGGTCAGGCCAGCCAGATCGGCCCGGACCCGGCCCTCCACAGCCATGACGCCGAGCTCCGCTGGGTCGAAGCGGTACTCCGCCACCGCCTCTCGCTCCACTCCCTTGGCCGCCCGATCGGTATCCGCACCAGGGACGACGACACCCACCCGCTGGTCGTGGACGGCGTGCACTTCCCCGCGGTGGCCCTGTCCATCTCCTTCGCGGACAGGACGCTGGACTTCCTGGCGACCTATGACGACCGCCGCCGCCTCGTCTTCGACCTCCTCGCCCCGTGCGCCCTGTGCGGCAAGCCGGTGCCCACTGAGGAGATCAACTCCCTGGGAGACCTGGGCGACTACCTCCTCCAGTCCCGTGGGCTCGGGGGGTCCGCCCGCCAGCGCACCTCCCCCGCGCACGCCGCCGACTGCCCCGCACGCGGCGACTGATCGCGCTTCCCCCTCCCCCAACGGGCGCCCCCGGCTGAATACAGCCGGGGGCGCCCTGCATGGAGCGACACCTCACCATGACGACAGCCACTCCCCCCTCCGATGCCAGCAAAGAGCCGGTGCAGCCCACCCCTGACACGCACGGCCCATTCGGCCGGGTGGTCACCGCCCCCGAAGACAGCCCGACGCCGGCGTCTTCGACGTGGGTGACGTGGCTGCTGTTCATGGTCCCGCTGTGCATCGCCGAACTGCGGGACCTCTCAGAACCCGACATCGAGCGCCTTTCGACGCGGGCCGCCGACCTGATCGCCAGCCACGGCGACGACGCCCAATACGGCGGCCACCACCAGCGCAGCGCGCGCACCGCCATCGCCCAGGGACTTGCCGTGCTCGCGAGAGCCGACGGCGGCGTGACCGCGCTCGGAATCCACGCGTGCATGCGCCCGCACGTCGGATGCCCCGGCACCTCACCCGCCCGCCCCTCCCCTTCGAAACACGAGGAACGAGATGTCTGAGAGCACGAAATCGACTGGCCGCACCACCCCTAAGCGGCTCCTCACCCAGAACTCAGACCTGAGGAGGATCGGTGTATTCAATTGGACTCTGCCAGCTTTTGTGATCGAAATGCCCGACGGAAGCCATTTCAACGTCTGCCCTCAGGCTGGCGTGTGTGCCCAATTGTGCTACGCCCGGGTCGGCACCTATCGGTTCAAGAATGTTCGCGCAGCACACATTCGGAATCTCCTCCTCTGCCGGGACAATCCGGAGGAGTTCGAGAGGCAGATGACGGAGGAACTCAGGCACAAGCGGTACGTCGACAAGTGGATTCGCGTACATGATTCAGGCGAGTTCTTTTCCGACGAGTACCTTCTCACCTGGATGCGCATCATGCGCAGCTCACCGGGCGTTCGCTTTTACTGCTACACCAAGGAAATCAGCCGTTTCAAGAGGCTTGTCGTAAACGATGCTCCTGATAATTTCCTCTGGTGCTACAGCCTCGGAGGGAAAGAAGACCACCTGATCGATGTGAGCACCGAGAGGCATGCGGACGTCTTCCCAGACGTCGAGGCACTGATCGCCGCCGACTATACCGACCAGACAGAGTCGGATCTTCTGTCGGTCCTGAGCGATTCCCCGCTCGTCGGAATCCCGGCGAATCGAATTCCGCACCTTCTCAAGAAGCAGGGGTCGGAGACATTTGGAAGCCTTCAGCGGGCGCGCGACGAGAAGCTGCGTGCGAAGAAGGCAGTCGCGGGCCAGAAGTTCACGCTGGCGCACTGAGTACTCGCGGGGGTGTTTTCGGGGCCGGGCGTATGTGCGCCCGGCCCCGAAAACCACCCCCGCGGGCGTGCGACGGCGCCACCTCGGGGAGGCGTTGCGTATTGTTCTACCGTGATGTACTTTAGCGCCTGCCCCTGCGCGATCGGGGCCGGCGCAGTGGAGCCGACGGTGCCGGCTCCACCTCGAGCTTGACCGACCAGGCCCCCACCCGCGGGGCCACGACCACGGCCTGCGGGTTCACTGCCGGTCCGACAAGGAGTAACGGTGATTCCCGCCGACGCTGATGAACTCGTGACCTCACAGGACATCGCGGAGAAGTATGAGGCCAATGAGGGCAATGTGGCCTACTGGACCACGCTCCCGGGTTTCCCTGAGGGCTGGCCGTCAGGTCCGGGACGGACCTTGGTCCGCGATGCCGCGCTGGTGGACGAGTGGCTGAAGGAGAACCTGCCGGTCCACTGGGCCAAGGGGCAGGACTCGGACAACCCGTTCGGTCTGCCCGCCGGCGGGCCGAAGGACTTGGTGACGCTATCGGACATCTGTGCCTGGGAGGGCAAGGCCCTCGGGCGGACGGAGCCAGTGCCGGAAGCCACTCTGCGAAGTTACATGTCCAAGAAGCCGCCGAAGATGCCCGGCCCTGACCGCGTGCCTGGAGACGGGAAGGCCCCCGAGGTCACGGAGCGAAGGTGGTTCCGCGAGACGGCCTACGCGTTCGTGAACCGCCCGCGGCGCATGCGCCGGCAGACGAAAGCCGAGGAACCGGTGAGCACCGCGCAGGCCCCTGCAGCCGGCAGTGCGCTTCCGAGCCGTTCGTCCACCGCGCGCACGGAGCACCTGGACGCCCAGGCCATCGCGACCACATACAGCGTCAGCGGGCAGACGGCCCGGGGGTGGATCCGCGCTGAGGGGTTCCCTGAGGCTGGCGAGCGCGGGTACAACGCGGCCGACGTCGACGAGTGGGTGCGCGAGAATCGCCGGCGGACCTGGGTCACGGCCCAGCGCCGCGCTCAGCTGTCCGGCCACGCGTGGGCTGGGCCGTCGGCAGCTGACGAGGACGCCGGCGCTGAGAAGAAGCGCGCCGCCCCGGCGCCGGCGGCAGAGCCGGCCGCCGAGGCGCAGGGCGAACAGGCGCAGCTCACTGCGGAAATGATCGGTCCGCGGTACGGCGTCTCCGAGTACACCGGCCTCCAGTGGACCAAGGTCAAGGAGAAGCGCGAGGGCGACAAGGTCGTTCGCCGGGCTTTCCCTGCACCTCGGAGCACGCAGCCGCGTACCTATGACCAGCGCGAGGTCGACGCGTGGGTGGAGAAGCACCGTCCGCATGTCTGGGCGGCGTTCAAGGGAACCGGGCCGGCTCTGGTCCACGATCTGCCCGAGGGAGATCCGCGGGACCTGCTGGACATCTACGACTTCGCCGAGGTGCTCGGTATGACCACCCGGGGCGAGGCACTCGCGCGCGAGACCATCCGCGCCTACCACGCCCGTGGACAGGTCCCGTACGCCGACCGGACTGCCGATGACGGCAAGAAGCCTCGGGTCTTCCAGGATCACTGGTATCGCGAGACGGTCTACGGGTTCGTCCTCAGTCGCAGGGGGTCCGGCCGCTTCGGTCCCAGGCGCTAAGAGGCTTTCATGGCCGCCGACCGGCTGCCGGCTGGCTCGGCGGGCCGGCCCCCGGGACGGGAATCGGTAGGGCGGACGGTCCTGGACATGCGAGAGCCCGCCGGTCGTCTGACCGGCGGGCTCTCGGCGTTCGCGTGCTGCTGGAGGCTTCGCTCTGGCGTGGGGTGTTCTATCGGGTACTCCCGGGTTCGTTGTCCGCCGAGACGACGAGGGCGTCGAGTTCCTCATCGCTGATGAGGACGAATGCGGTTGCCGGGACCCGAGCGACCTGCGCCTCGTAGCCGACGTTTCGTAGGCGCCGCGTGAGCGACTGTGCCTCGTACGGTGCGAGGACGTACTTGCTCTCCGGCGGATCGGCTAGAGCCGTGACGCGGTAGATCCATTCGTGACCTGCCTCGTGCGCGGGCATCATCGTTCCATTCGCTCGTGGTGACGACCTCGTGGTGACCGTCACCAGTTCTGTCCCCTGTGGGGATGTCGTGCGCGGGCATCGCTGAGCGCGGCCTCCGGGTAGAGGCCGCGCCTGTGGCTTCAGCGCTGTGGCGCACCGCCCGTGTCAGCTGCGCTTGCGGAAGAAGCGACGGCGGGGACGGGGCTGCGGCGGGTACGGCGGCTGCCCGGCCAGCTCATAGACGGCGTCGTGGAGCTGCGGGTGCGCCAGGAGGGTCCAGTGCTTGCCCAGGGCCGCCCAGACGTCCGTCAGGGCGGTGCGGGGGTCCGTTCCCAGGAGCGTGCTGTACGTCGCTGCCACGGCGGGGGTGCGCGAGCGGCCTGCGACGCAGTGGAGGAAGACCCGCTTGCCTTCCTTGCGGAGCCGGAGAACTTGGCGGGCCGCCTGGTCGAGGGCGTAGTGAAGGTTGGGGTTCTCGCCTTGCTTGTCGACCAGCCAGACGCGGACGTGTTCGACGTCGGTCCCGGAGAAGATCGGCCCCTGTCCGACTCGGCACAGGGAGACGACCGCATCGACCGGCGGTGTGCCAGCGAACTCAGTCATGGGGAGGTTCCCGAGCAGGACACCGGGGTCGTCAGGGTGCTGTGTGGCGTACTCCTTTCCGGCGTAGCCGGGGATCTTGACGCGCGGGGCCGAGGGCCATCCGTCGTTGTCGTCCATGCCCTTGCGGGCGGTCAGGACGGCCAGGCGGACGAGATCCGGGGCGGTCATTGTGGGCCAGCCATTCACGGCCTGCTGCCAGGCGAGCGGGATGGCCGAGACGCCCCAGCGCGCTCCCAGGAGGGCACCCGCGATCGCGGCCACGGTGTCCGTGTCGTTTCCCGCCCGGACGGCCGCTTCGGTGGCGAGCTGGAAGTGCTGGGCGGGGAACGATCCACGCTCCGGTGCCAGCTCGGGAACGGGCGTGCGGGTGATTGCGGACCACGCGGCCTGGAGGGCGGTGACGACATACCCGTTGCGGTCCCAGTGGTGCGGCGGGTTCGCCTCGGCCTCGTCCAGCCTCGCGTGCCAGATCTCCTGCCGGTCCTCGGGGAGCAGTGTGATGCCGTCGCGGACGCCGTCGAAAGTGCCTTCCAGCACGGCGGTCCGAATGCCCGCGCACCACAGGATGCACGCCTCGACGCACTCGGGGTCGCTGTGGGTGAGGGAGCTGATCACGGTGGCGGCCCGGACCATTCCGTCCACGTCGTCCAGGTAGGCGAGGGCCACGATGCCGGTCCGCATCAGCGAGCCGTTGCCCGCACTGAACCGGGTGCGGGCGGTGTAGGCGTCGGCTTCCGCCGTCATGGCCTGGGCGGGCGTGCCCGTCTTGTGGCTCTTCGCGGCGCGGAGCACGCCGCTGGTCTGGTTTCCGATGTCGCTTGCGCCCCCGTCGCGCCAGAAGTGGAAGTTGCGGGCGATCTGGTCGAGTGCGGTCGGGTTGGTGAGGTCGGTGCCGGTGGACGCGACGGCGGCGATGCACACGTGCATCTGAGTGTCGTCGGAGTACTCGCCTGGCTTGTAAGGGCCCAGCCCGCCACCGATCATGGCGGGTTTCTCATCGGAGCCCAGTCGGCGGGCGAACTCATAGGGAACGCCTAGGGCATCACCGCAAGCAGCGCCGAGAAGGACGCCGGCTGCGCGGTCGGTGGCGTGGATGTTGAGCGAGTGGGCCGCCGGGGCCGGGGTGGAGGTTGTGAGGGCAACGAGCTTGGCGTTCACGGGGGTTCTCCCGAAGTCATGTACTACGTGCGTGGTCTGAGGAGGGCGGGGGCGGGGAGGGCGGCGTGAACTCGCCTGGCGCTCAAACCCGCTGTCGCTACGTCAGAGTGACACGACCGAACTACTTTCGTCAACATGACGATTAGCGTTGCGTATTACCTATCCAATGTGTACTGTCATTGTTGTCGGAGGCGCTCGACCCGTCCTGGATGACGCGCCCCGCTTCCCTACGTCGGCTCCGCGCCCTGAACGTCAGCGGCCCCAGCTCCGGCATCGAAGTGCACGCCAACTCACAGGAGTTCCACCATGAACAAGGCCCAGCTCGTCGACGCGATCGCGGACAAGATGGGCGGTCGCCAGCAGGCCGTCGAAGCTGTCGACAACGTGCTCGACGCCATCGTCCGGGCCGTCGTCGCCGGAGACCGCGTCTCCGTCACCGGCTTCGGCTCGTTCGAGAAGGTCGACCGACCGGCCCGCTACGCCCGCAACCCCCAGACCGGGGAGCGGGTGCGGGTCAAGAAGACCTCCGTCCCCCGCTTCCGGGCCGGGCAGGGCTTCAAGGACCTGGCCAGCGGTGCCAAGAAGCTCCCCAAGGGCGGCGAGGTCTCTGTCAAGAAGGCTCCCAAGGGAAGCCTCACCGGTGCCTCCGCCGTGGCGAAGAAGGCGATGACCAAGAAGGCCACTCCGAAGAAGACGGGAGCGGCGGCCAAGAAGACGGGCCCGGCCATGAAGGTCGGGCCGAAGAAGCCCGTCAAGGCCGCCCCCAAGAAGTCGCTCGCCTGATCCACCCTCGCCGGGCCCCCCTCCCGGCATTCCCTGCTCGACGGCCGGGCGCTGGTGCGCCCGGCCGGACCGGAGAAACCTCTGATGAACTACTTCGTGATCGACGGCACCCGTGTCGTCTCCGCTCATCGGACGCTGGCCTCCGCCCGTTCCGCGGAAGCGCAGGGACCCGGGCGCAGTACTGAGCCCGGCCCGCTGTTGGACGGTGAACCGGCCTGGTGGACGCGGGCGCGCCCGAGCGGCGGTGTGATGGAGCTCGGCATTGTTCGGGCCGAGGCGACCGATCTCGGCCTCCGCTTCGAGTTGCGCGCCTGCCAGGCGCCGGCTGGCTCCTGCCGCCACAGGCCATGCGGCACCTACACCACGTGGGCCGTGAGCCGTTGGTACGGCCTCCTCAGCGAGCTCGCCGCCTTCGTGCCCCTGTCGTGGATCTGGGTCGGCAAACGCAGCAGCGACCCCCGTGGCGACGCCCCGCAGTTCCTTACCGAGGGCCAGGTCCTCGTCGACCGCCTGGTCGCAGAGAAGCAGGAACCCCTGCGGATCGTCGAACGGCCGCCGGCCGACTCCCGGACCCTGGACGAGCGGGCCGAGACAGCTCACGCCCTCGTCGTGCGGTTCCTGGCGAAGCATTTCGGCCCCGCTCCCGGGCAGGACTCTGTCACGGTCCGCCCGGTCCTCCACGGCCGGGATCTGCATCTGAGGCTGGACCCGTCCGTCTCGCCGGACCTGCCCGTCTGCGGAGCCATCCTGCCGGGCCGCGGCAGTGACACCGCCGGCACCGAACCGCATGTACGCACCTGCGACCAGTGCTTCGGGCGCGCCCCCATCGTCCCGCCCCCCGTTCTCACCGCCGCCGAGTACGACGCGTGGACCGCATACATCCACCAGCCCGGCTCGTGACCGGCGAACCGAGGAGGGACTCCGTCGTGACCGAGACTTCAACCGCCGTCCTTGCCGGCTCGCCCAAACAGTTGGCGCTTCGCCTGCTCCGGCGCAGGGCCTTCACTGCCGGGTACCTGACACAGGTGATCGACCTCGCCGTACGAGAGGTGGCTAGCAGCCAGTTCGACGAACCCGATGAGCGCGAAGCGGCCCAGGTCCATCGGCGGCTGACCCGCTACGCAGCGAACGGGCAGCCCGGCTCCGCCGAGCTCGCCCGCGCCATGCTCGACGTCAAGCACGCCCTGGACCTGGTGCAGCACAGGCACTACCGGGCCTCCGGCGTTCCCGAGAGCGGCATCACCACGACCGTCTCCGCGGAGCAGCTGCTGGAGCTGGTCACCGAAGCCGGCCGGGACCGAGCACTCGCTGCGCAGGGGGGAGCCCTGGTCGTCCTCGCGCAGAACGAGGAGACCAGCACCGTCTACCGTCCGGTGTCCGCCGTACAGGCAAAGGCTCTGCGGCAGGCGGCGCGCAGCGCGAAGGAGGAGGCGATCCGCCTCTACGAGGGGGCGGTTGAGGTGCTGCGCCCGCACGTGCGCATGGCCGACTGGAGCAAGGACGACGGATACGGAGTCGCCGTCGACGTGGCGCGCGACGGAGTGTCGGTGCAGTGGTGGCCGGCCGCGCTGCCCGAGTCCCGGGCGCTCTGGGAGCAGGGAGGCATCCGGCAGCTCTGTGTGTCGCTGCTGGCGTCCCGTTTCACCGTGTCCGAAGGAGATGACGGAGCACCTCACGCCGTGATGTTGCGTCTTTAGTTTTCAGTGTGTATTGTTCTGGTGTCTGGTCGATCGGCCGCTCTCCCCTTCAAGCCCGTGTTCCGGCCCGCGCCGGCGCCGTGAGGGCGGCCGCCAGGCACTGCACCGCTGCGTGGCCATCCCGCAGCCTTCCACCTCACCGCCCTGGGCCGCCGCAGCGCCCGCATCGAACTGGGAGACCGCCATGGGCCCGAGCAACCCCCAACCGCGCCGGACGGCGCCCCTCGACTCGCTCAGGAAGCTGGCGCCGGGCGCCGAACTCGTCAAGGTCCGCGCCAACCCGCACAACTGGAGCCAGGCCGAGCTCCTCGCCGCGTACACGTGGCCGCAGCACCAGGGCGACCGCCTGGTCCCCCTCGACCGCGGCACCTACCCGGACGACTCACACGA
This sequence comes from Streptomyces sp. BB1-1-1, assembly GCF_031597775.1. NCBI lineage: Bacteria > Bacillati > Actinomycetota > Actinomycetes > Kitasatosporales > Streptomycetaceae > Streptomyces > Streptomyces sp. BB1-1-1. Next base: position 50,601 of record NZ_CP134205.1, read on the forward strand.
CACCGCTCTGACCATCGGCGAGTTCCTCAGCCGGTACCAGCAGCTCCCGGTCGTGCGTGTACTCCAGGCCAGCGACGCCGCCTACACCTTCCTGGTCGAGCTCGCCCGCCCCTCCTGGGAGCTCGCCGGGGGTGATTCCCAGTGAGTGCCCCGGCGATCCCCGCAGCGTGCGCGCACCGTCCCACCCATGGCGGCCTGGTCGTCCCGTACGTCTCGTTCGAGCACAACGGTCTGCCGGTCTTCGGCGGGCTCGACCCGCTCAAGCGTGCCCGGGCCTTCGAGAACGGCCTGTGCCAGATCTGCGCACGGCCGCTGGAGCGGTGGTTCTACGTGCTGGTCCGCCCCCAGGACGTGAGTGTCGGGTATGCGCCGGAACCGGGGCTCCACCCGCCGTGCCTGATGTATTCGGAGAAGGCGTGCCCGATGCTCAACGGCACCAGCGCGACCTACCGTCCGGGCGGCGTCATCTCCCGGCACCCGGCGGGCCGTCCGTGCGACGACCCGGCCTGTTCCTGCCCCGCGACGGCGCCCACTGCGGAATCCCAGCTGCGGGCCGGGCGCAAGGCCGACGACTGGGACGCCTGGATGCTCTCGACGCCCCAGTACGAGCTGCGCCGGGATGACCGCGGCGGTGCCGTGGGAATCCAGCTTCCTTCCGGCCCGAAGCGCATCCGCCGCGTGCGGGTGTCTGCCGAGCGCAAGCGCGCCCTCGCCATGGTCGCGGCGCTCCTGGAACTGGGCGCGTAGCCCTCCCCCTTCAACGCCCGGCGGGCGCGCCCGTGCCCGCCGGGCCACCCACGAGGATGACCATGCTCGCTGAACGTTTCCGCCCCTCCGACATCGAAAGCCTGGTACGCATCGCCGGCGCCCTGGCTCACTCCCCGGCCGCCGCCGAACTTCCCCCGCAGTACCGTGAGCTCGCCCAGCGCGTTCACGCCGAGATCGTCGCCGAGAGCTCCGGTCGTAGGTCCCCGGCCGTCTCCGCCTTCCTGGGGCCTCGCCCCGGTGAGCAGGTCTGGATGCTGCGCCTCTGGACCCGCCACGAGGACACCACGGCGCCGTACGCCACCAAGGGCGCTGCCCTTGCGGAGCTCGCCACCCACGTGCGCAGCAGCTGGGCCAACGTGGGCGGCCAGGGCGACGTACCCGACGAACCTCCGGCCGACGACGCCGAGGCGATCGACCTCTACTACGGCCCCGACGGCGACGCGGTACCCGATCAGGGCTTCGAGCTGTACCCCGAGGAGATCGGACAGCCGCAGCGCTCTCGGGTTGTTCCCTTGGACTTCGCCTTCCCCAACGCTGTGACGGCCGAAGGCCTCAACCGCGGCGCCGTCTACTACGCCGCCGATGACGACGGACCGTCGTGCATCGAGGTGGCCGGGGTGCTCGTCTTCGGCTACGTGGACGCCGAGGACGGCGTCGTACGGGTCTCGGTCCACACCGACAGCGCCGATCCCGAGCATGTCGTCCGGCCGGACGGGTCCGTGCCGCTGCGCGTCGTCGTCGAGGACACCGTCGTTCTCGACGACAGCAACCACTACGCCCCGCATCCCCCCGTGCTGGAGCAGCTCCTGGACGCTGCCGACCCAGTGCAGGCAGCCGTGATCCGCATGGTGGCGGCCTCGGCGGGGCTGATGTGGAGCTGTCCGGACTGCCAGTGGCCGAACCCGCGGGCGACGGAGCAGTGCGAGCGCCCCGGCTGCGAACACAGGGTCAAAGCGGTGGCGATCGGTGCGCAGGCGGCAGCTCTCACCCCGGCGCCGACTCTCGCACTGGAGGGGCCGCGATGACCATCAAGGCCTACCCGCCGGCGCCCAAGCACCTCCGCGCCGCATGCGTCCATCCGTCGGGGCACCTCACGTCGCACGGCAGCCGCACGACGCTCCAGGTCTACCTGGACGATGGGCTGGTCTACCGCAACGACGCCGACGGCTACCGGCTCCCGGCGGCAGTGGCGCAGGAGCAGGGCGTCGGACCGTACGTCATCACCGGCGCCGGGCGGCGGGCGATCCTGAACGACTCCCAGCTGGCGGCCGTCGACTCCGCCGACGAGGGCAGCGCGCTGCGGGAGGTCAGCTGGCCCACTGCCGTCGCCCTCGCCCGCCTCGGCCTCGTCGAGTACCGCGACGCCGACGGTGTCCCGCAGCCCACCGACGGCGACGACGGCCGCAGCGGCCCGAAGCACCGGCCCTTCCTCACCCCCGCGGGCGTCGAGGCCGCACGCGCCGCCAAACCCCAGTCCTGATCCCCCGTTCCCCCGGCGGGTGCGGCCCTTCCCGGCCGCACCCGCCCTGATCCCCGCAGGTACGCGCCCATGACTTCCCTCACCCTGTTCGATCCCGACCTCGACGAGGCCGGTCCCACCACGTCGCCCGGCGGGTCGGCTCCGGCCGAGGTTGCCTCCGCAGAGGCTCTGCAATCCTTCCGCGCGACGAAGCACAAGTCGCTCAACTTCGGTCTTGGCGTCGACTCGACGGCCCTGGTCCTGGCGATCATCGACGATCCAACCGCCTTCGGGATCGCCGAAGACTTCTCCGACTTCTCGATCGTGACGGCGATGACCGGGTTCGAGTTTCCCGACACGATCGCCGACGTCGAGAACCACGTTCTCCCGCTGCTCCGGGGCAAAGGCATCCGGTACACGCAGGTCGCACGGGCCGGGCGTCCGGACTCGGCAGGTGTCGAAGTCCTCTCCGACACCACGAACCCCGGCAAGGTGTTCAGCAAGGGCCCGTGGACGCTCATGGACGAGATGGAGGAGAACGGCACGGTCCCCCAGTATGCCGGCGGCCACGTATGCAGCCAGAAGCACAAGGCCTTCCCGATCGACCGCCTCCAGCTCCAGCGGTCGGGCGGGCAGACCGTCGGCAAGCTCTTCGGTTACAACGCCGACGAGCACAAGCGCGCGGTCAAGGCCAACAAATTCCAGGCCGAGCGCAACCAGACGGCGGGCTACGAGACCTTCGCCCTGGACTACCCGCTGCTCAGGCTCGGCTGGGCTCGTCAGGACGTGCAGGGCTACGTGAAGGACCGCCTTGGAACTGACATGGCCAAGTCATATTGTCCGGTATGCCCGTTCTCCGGAGTCTGCTCGCCCCAGCCGGACCACCTGAAGCGGCTGCGGAAGTACCCCGACCTCGCGGCGCGCGTGCTACGCCTGGAGTACCTGGCGATGGCCCTGAACGACAACATGTCCCTCTACAAGGACGACACTCTGTTCAGGCGGGTCACCGACAACCAGAACGCCGAGGCGCTCGGCCGGTTCAACGCCCGGCTGGACGAGGAGACGTGGGCGGTCTACCGGCTGCGGCGTGCCTACACCCCCGGCCGCCGGCCCGAGTGCAAGACCGCTCACGGTGACCGTTGCGCCAAGCCCGAGTGCCGCGACAGCGGCATCAAGGGCACTGTCTACCGGTCCGTGGAGACCGTCCGCACCGGCAGCCGCACCGAAGTGGGCGCCTTCCTGCACAACGCCGCCACGGCCCTGGACCGCCCGGTCGAGCACTCCACGACAGCCCACGGCGTCGGCATCGACCGTGTCCGCACTCGCGTCCGCCCGGACTCCAAGACGTACGGCACGGTCGAGGACTTCTACGTGACCGCCCCGGCCGGCGTGCAGGACAAGGCCCGCCCCGGTTTCGCCGGGGTGTGGGCCTCGATGACCACCGACCAGTAACCCCACCCTTGCGAGGAGAGATGACCACCCGCACCCTGCCCCCGGCTTCCTACGACAGGCTCACCGCCACGGTCGCACGCGACACCGGAGAGCGGCGCACGGCCGCCCTATGGATCCATGCCGCGGCCCTCGTCCGCCACGCCTACGACCACGGCCTGGCCCCGGCCGACGACCGCCCACCGGGCCCGGACGGCCTGCTGAAGTCCCTGGAGAACCTCGCGAACTGCCACCCCGCCCTGGCCCCGCTCGCCGATCCGGCGGTACTGCCCCTGTGGGAGCAGCCGCTCGGCGCTGCGGCCTGGGCCGCCGTCGAGGAGTTCTGGGACCGGCACCCTGCCCTCGAAGACGAGCGTCGCGTGGACGGCTACGCGCTGGGCGACGCCTACCAGTTGCTGTCCGAGGAGGCCCGCAAGGGGCGCGCCCTGTGTCAGACGCCGCCCTGGGTCGCCCGTCTCCTGCTGCGCCTGTCGCTGGAGCCGGCCATGGAGGAATGGGGGCCGGCCGACGTCCGGATGATCGACCCCGCCTGCGGGACCGGGCACATCGCCGTGGCTGCATTCCACATGGTCCGCGTCCCGCCGGTGCACGGCCGCCGGCGCAGCCCGGTCGGGCACGGGCCACGGGCCGTCGAGCGGGCGCTCGCCGCGGTGTCTGGTGTGGACCTCGACGCGTACGCCGCCGCACTGACCGCCTACCGTCTTCTGGCGTGCTCCGCGCACGTCCTCGGTGTGGGCCTGGACCGCGTCCCGGCGTCGTGGCCCGTCAACGTGGCCGCCGCCGACTCCCTGCTGGACCGCACCGAGCCCCTGCTGGCAGCCGGCGCCTACCACGCGTGCGTGGCCAACCCGCCGTACATCACCCCGAAGGACCCTGTCGTCCGCGACCAGGTCCGCGCCGCCTACCCGCAGGTGGCGGCCGGGAAGTACTCGCTGGCTCTGCCCTTCACCGCGCTGATGCTCGAGCACTTGGCCGTCGCGGGTGGATTCGTGGCGCAGTTGACCGCGAACTCGTTCATGAAACGGGAGTTCGGCAGGCGCTACGTCACCGAGTTCCTTCCTCGCTTCGACGCGCGCTGGATCATCGACACCTCCGGCGCCTACATCCCGGGGCACGGAACGCCCACCTGCATCCTCGTGCACCGGGCCCGACCGCCGGTCGGCGAAACGGTCGCGGTCATCCGGGGCAACTGCGGAGAGCCCCACGTTCCGGAGGACCCCGCGCGAGGGTTGGTCTGGAGAGCGATCGAGGACGCGGTCGACAGCCGGTTGGCCTGGGACCGGTTCCAAGCGGGTGCGGAGCTCGCACGGCGCGGTGGAGACAGCACCACTTAGATTCGTTGCCTATTCTCGTTTCATTGTGTATTGTCATTTACAGGTCGGGCAACGCCCCACCACACCAACCCACTTGACGAGCGCAGCTCTAGGCGTCGCGCCGTCTCAGCGCATCCGGGGACTGATTCAAATGAAGCGGAACAAGCCGCTCATAAAGCGCCGCAAGGCGGGGACACAGAGCGAGCGGCGGAGGCCGTACCGGCGGCAGGAGAGCGCCACTTCCTACTGGGCGCTGGCCGTGCCTCAGGCGTTCACCGGGACCGGCCAGACTGTCCTCGACATGACCGGAGCGGTGCCCGCGGGCGCGGACGAGTCAGACCCCGACGACCCGCGCTACGGCTCCTCGCTGCGCTGGCGGCTCGACCGCGACGGCCAGACCCAGTTCGTCTACGGCACACAGGTGTGGGGGCGGTACCGGAGCGAGAGCCTGTCGGCCTACGGCAAGCGCATCTCTGAAGGTTTCCGCCGGTCACTCCCCACGTCGCCGGACGTCTACCACGTATTCGTCGCGGCCCGGCCGGGATGCGAACGCGGGACGCGGTGCCCTCTCACGCGGCACTGGTACACGGCCATCGAGGCCGACCTGTCGACACACCGGCCGGATCGATGCCCGATAGGCGTCCTGAACGACGGGCCGCCCTGGCGCCTGATCGGCCGTACCGTCCCTGACGGCCGCCACATCTACTGACGTCCCTCGGCACAGCGCTCCGGGCCGCACTGGCAGCCCCCTCGGCTCCGGTCGGCCCGGCCCCTGGGCCCGAATCCCGCGCACGATCCACCGTCACCGAGCCTGCCGTTGAGGACCCCTCCGGCCGCCCTTTCTTCCACCACCGCAGAGGCGACGTGCCGCGCCTCGCATCACCCCAGGAGCCTCCATGGGTACCACCCGCACGCGCCTGCCCGGCATCACCCTCCGCGACGCGGCGCCCGCCGACGCCGACGCCGTCATGCGGCTCCTCGCCGACGTGAACCCCGACGATCCCGACGCGTTCGAAGACGTCCGGCCGAACCTGTCCCTGCCTCAGGAAGGGCCCCTCTCCCACTTCCGGGCCCTGATGGTCGTGGCCGAAAGCAATGAAGGCGAGACGCTCGGCGTCCTCCTCGCAGGCCCCCCGCTGTGGCTCTTCGACCATCCCGGCGTCGACGTGGCGCTGGCGCACCTTCTGGCGGAACGCATCGCGATGATCACTGCGGTCGCCGTGACCCCCGAGCAGCGCGGGCGAGGCGTCGGGTCCGAACTCGTCCGGCATTCCGTACGTCGCTTCACGCGCGCCGGCTACGGCCTGCTGACCCTCAACTGCTTCCCTGGGCTGGAAAGCTACTACCAGGGCCTCGGCTTCTCGATCATGGACGGCCTGAACGTGTCCCTCGGCCCCCTGAACGCGGTCGGGCACCGCTGGGGCGACACCCGGGTGGCCGCCCGGCTCCTGGACCGATACACGACCTTCGCGGACGTCCCTGGTCTTACTTCCCCGGTCGTCTCGGGCATCCTTCCCAACACCCGGATGGCCCGTGGCGCGTACTTCGACGGGGAGCAGTTTCGTGCCTGACCCGATCACGGCCCGGGCTGCTTGCCCTCCCGGGCCGCAGAATTCACCTACGGATGCAGGTGTCGGCCGGCATCCAGAACTAAGGAGGAACTGATGCCGGTTGTCCACGGCAAGAGTCTGAACCCGTGGGGCCGTTGGGCGCTCCGATGGGGCGTGCCGAGTGCGGTCGTCGCCCTGGTGAGCGTGTGGGTGCCGGAGCCCGCGAGCGTTGTCGGCGCGATCATCGCGGTTGGGGTGGCGCTGGGTGCGCTCCTGGTCTTCGTCGGCACGATGCCCCGTCGGCAGCCTCCGGCCGAGCGGCGGGCGCGCAGGGGCGCCGGCGAGTAGGAAGGCTCCGGCGCCCCGGCTGGCGCGCCGCATACCCTGGGAACTCGGTTGGTGGGCCGGGCAGGTGATTGCCCGGCCCACCGTCCCGAGATTGACCCCGGACGCATGTACAACCACCCAAGATGTTGCTTATTCGCGTTTCAATGTGTAGATTGATTGCATCGCTGGCGGGCCTTCGAGGCCACGCCGCACAACCCCCTTACTGCTCTGGAGTACTCCGTGCTTGCTGTCGTCCACGAGGTAGAGGTAGACGCCGCCCTTCTCGCCTACCGGAGGGGCTGGGCCGACGTCTGGCTGACCTTGGTAGACGTCACCACCGACTTGATGCACCTGGCCAGTCACATGCGCGCCGACGTCGAACGCTGCCTCGACGGCGACGCGAAAGCGCGGCTCGACGAACGGCCCCTGGCCGCCATGCCGAACCTCGCCCCGTCCGTCGCCCCGATCCACAACACGGACGACTCCGCCGCCGGGGACCACCTCTTCGACGTGTACGTGCACGCCAGCGACGCCGCCGCCGCCCTCCGCGTGCACATGGCGGACGACGCCTACCCCACCTTCTCGAAGGCGCTGCACGTGCTGCTCAACGATCTGCGCGCCTACGCCCAGAACCTCGGTGTCGACTTCGACGACGTCATGCGCGCGGCATCCCAGGCCCACCGGGTCGACCAGCGCAAGGCCAAGTAGCCGGGCACCGCCCCGGCGCCGCAGCCCGCGGTGCTGCTACCCCACGAACGATCCCGTCAGGAAGGACTTTCACCATGACCACGCCCCTGATCCCCTCCACGGACACGGGATACCCTCCCCGCGGATCGATACGGATGTACCTCGACCGCGGTGAGCACCCCGCGACCCGGATGCCGCTCCTCGGTGCCGATCTCGACAACCCGCCCGCCGTCTGCGGAGGTTGCGCCAACAAGGTGGTGAGGCAGCTCGACGACGGTCGAGAGCGTCTCAAGTGCGGGCTTCGGGCTCACGGAAGGCGCAGAGGCCGCGGCCCCGATCTGCGTGACTCCATGCCCGCGTGCGTGAAGTACGCCGCCGCGTCCACCGCACCGCGCAACACCTGACCTGCCTGACCGCCGCGCCCGGGTCCCCTCCGCCGGAACCCACGCCGGTCCCATACGCCGAGAGGCGGTGGGCTCCGGGCGCGGCAGGTTCTTCCGCAACCGCCTCCGGAGACGTGATCATGCTGCCCGGCCTCACCCAGCACATCGACTTCCAGGCCGCCCACAACGACTACACCCGCGGGTTCCTCGTAGTGAGCAAGGCCGACCACTCCACCATGTACGGCTACGTGTGGGAACACACCCTCTCGGACGGCACCACCACGTGGGTCGCCCAGCCGGACGCGGCCAACGATGCTTCGCGCATCCCCGGGTTCCAGTCCCGGGAGTGGGCCGGTGAGTTCCTGTACGAGCGCGAATGGCCCAAGTTCATCCGTCGCGAAAACGCCGAGGCCGACACCCTCCGGCAGCCGGGGTGCACCGAGCGCGCTCCGTGCGGGACGTGCTCCCTGTGCGAACCCGACCTGGCCTGCCGCGGAATCCTCTGAAAGAGCCGGGTGCCGCTCGAACTGCATCCGTCACCCCAACGTGCAGGTCCGAGGGCCGCGAGCGACGCCTTCCGCTCGCGGCCCCGGCCTCGGCTTCCTTTCCTGACCACAACACCCCACCCATGCCCTGGAACCCTCATGTCCGCTGATTCCACTGCCACCGTCGTGACCGAGGCCATCGACCAGGTGCTCACCCACGGGGCACGCAAGTGCACCGATCCGAGCTGCGCCCGGCACGTCGGCACGACCGACTGCCCCCCGATCTCCATCAGCCGTAGCCCCGGCTCCGTCCTCGGCGAAGCGGTCGCCGAGGCCTGGCACTCCGCCGGCGGCAGTCGGCTCGACATCCCCGCAGGGGTCGTCGCTGCCCTCGCCCTGTGGCCCCAGAAGTCCCCCGGTGCCGAGGCCGCCGACACGATCGCCGCATACATCGCCGCGCAGCCCCCGCGCGTGCTGGTCCGAGGCCTGGCCGATAGCGCCAACTTCTACTGGGGCCTTCGCCCCGACCTGTGGACCGCCGCCCGCCCGCTGTTCGACTGGACCAGGGAGGACCTACACGACACCCACCTCGCGGGCGTACGCGCCGTGGCCCGTGCCGCGCTGCGCCACGGAGTCCTTCAGCACACGGGAGACACCGACCCCGCCGAGCGGTCCCGGACCGACCTCATGTCCTGGGTCATCACGAGCCTGCGCCACCACCACTCCCGGCGCAGCCTCGGCGAGTACCACACACCGCCCGACATCAGCGATCTGATGGCCAACGTGCTGGCCGAAGGCAGCATAGGAAAGCGACCCCGTCAACGCGGCGAGTGGGCGCTCGAGCCGGCCGCCGGCACCGGAGGACTCTTCCGCTCCGCCGCACAGGACCTGCGCCGCGACGGAGAGGACCCTGCGGAACGCGGCTGGGTCATGCTCGAACTCGACCCCCTGGCCGCCGCCGGAGCCGCCGTCAACACCCTCGTCTGGGAACTGGGCCCCCGTGCGTTCGTCGGCTGTGGAGACGTTCTCGCGCAGCCCGACCTGGCCGAGGAAACCCTCGCTCAGGCGCGCGGCATGGCCCGTCACTGCGACGACGTCAAAAAGCTGATCGGTTTCGCGATCGCCACCCGCACCACCAACCAGCTGCTGGACGCCCTTACGGCCAGCAGGTAGCCGCTCCGCCCGGCCCACAACCCCGTGGGCCGGGCCCGAAGGAGGAACCATGGCGGAAACCCACGACCACAGCGAAACCCAGGGCGTAGCCCGGGCGCTGCGCGTCGTCCTGCCCGCTCCCAGTCGTACCCGTGTGTACACGCTGTCCTGCGGATGCCCCGACGCCGAGGGCGATCTCTCCTGGTACATCGACACCGAGGCCCGGTCCTACGAACTCGACCTCTCCCCCGCCGCAGCCGACGCGAGGCAGGTCCGCCTTACCAGTCGACCGCTCATCGGTGACGGCACCACCTGGAGCGAGGAGTTCCTCATCTGCGACGCCCCGGCCCACTGGGCCCACCCCCTCGCTCGTCTCGTCGCCCGGCTCACCCTCTCCGACCGCAGCCCCCTCTCCCTCGACTGAGCAAAGGACCCCCGTGTCGAATCGCACCGCCATGACCGGTTGCCTGCCAGCCTTCGGCCGGCACCGCGGCTATCCACCGCGCTACGGGTGGCTGCGCAAGGTCTACGACGCCCTGCTCCAGGACCCAGCCGCCCTGCGCCGCCCCGACGCGACCGTCGTGCTCGGCGTCGGCAAGAGCATGGTCCCGTCCATGGCCTTCTGGTCCCAGGCCTTCGGGCTGGCCGCCCGCAACGGTCAGGATCTGGTCCCCACCGACCGCGCCCGCTGGCTCCTTGAAGACGAGACCGGCGCCGATCCCTACCTTGAACTCGACAGCAGCCTGTGGCTACTGCACTGGTGGTTGGTGAGCGCCGAGCAGTGCCACGTGCCCAGCTGGCGGTATCTCTTCGGATACTCCCCGCTCAGCCGGTCCAGCCGCGCGGAGACGCAGGGGCGCCTGGCGGCCGCCGCCGAAGCGGCCGGCCACAAGACCCCGGCCCCGTCGGTACTCGCTTCGGACATCGCCTGCCTGGTGACCATGTACGCTCCCGGCGACCACACCGCCGCGAACATCGAGGACGAGCTCTCCAGCCCTTTCCGCACCCTCCACCTGCTCGACTCCGAGCCTCCCGCCGACCGCACAGCCGACCGAAGCCACCTCGTGGCGCTGCTGCGCACGGCCGGCCGCCACTGTCCGGCGCCCGTTCAGGCATACGCGAGTCTGGACTTCGCGGCCCGGACCGCAGGCCCTGTGGCCGGCTCCATCAGCCTGGCCCGGCTCGCCTCCGACCCCCTCGGGCCAGGCCGACTCCTTCTCACCGGCACCGCCGACCTCCGCCGCGCCCTGCATCAAGTCGCCGATCGGCAAGCGGATCTGGCCGTCGTGCAGTCGGGCGACGGGCAGGAGACGCTCGCCTATTCGTGCTCGCCAGCTCTCCTCGCCGAGGACGTCCTGGCCGACGCCTTCCCCGCGCTGCGGCCGGCCCCCAGCAGTGCTTCGGAGAAGGCGAGTTCTCCAGCCCGGTCCTGATGGACTCCGGCTTACCGCAGGCGTAACCCGGCTCCGAAGAACACAACAAGCAACGTTGCTTATTCATATTTCTATGTGTATTGTCATCCGTGTTGGTGGCGCTCGCCTCCCGGCTTGAGCGCCCCGCCTTTCCCTACCGACGAGACAGGCCAGGAGACACGCATGCGCATCAAGACCGGCGGGCAGCACCAGGGTTGGACCGTGGTCCACCAGGCGCGGCGCGAGTGGCGCGGCTCCTTCGAGGGCGTGTGGCTCGGTGTTGACGAGTCCACGGGGCACTGGATCGTCGGCCGCCAGCACGACGGGCAGTCGATGGACGACGGCTTCGACGCGGATGGCAACTGGTCCACGTCCCGGCACTTCCGCGACGGCAACGCGTACCTCAACATGCGCCGAGCCCTGGCGGCGTACGACGAGGAGGCCAGGAACGCGAGCGACGTCTGGGACAGAATGTGGGACCAGCGTGCCCACGAGGCCGTCGCCCGGCACCTGGCGCACCGCGTTCCCTTCTCCGCGCCGGTCCAGCTCGCGGCCGGATGGATCGGGCGCGGCCTGACCGGTTTCCACCCCCCGATGGGGTCGACGATCCCGCTCGACGGGCCGGTCGCCAAGTACGAGCTGGTCCGCTACCTCCAGGGCCAGACCCGGTTCGACGAGATCGTGACGGAGCCGGGCTCGGTCTCCGAGCAGGAGGCGTACCAGCTGATCATCAACGCGACGGGGCCAATCCGGTTCGTTTGCCGCGGGGTGACCTTCTACCTGAGCAAGTGAGCCAGGCGGCACGGACGCGGTGCCGCCGCGAGCACCGCGTCCGTGCCGCCGGACCACAGGCCGCCAGCCACCACGTACACACCGAAGGCGAGGACGCTGCCCCTTGGGGCGGTCAGACGAAATGGAACACAAGAACATCACCGGCCACGACGGCGCCGTTCACGAGGGACTGCTCAACAGCCACACCGGCTTCCTGATTGACGTGGCCTGCGAAGCGGGCCGGTACTCGGTCGTCCACCACTACGAGAAGCTCGATCCAGCGCGCGTCACCGACGCCCCGCTGTCCTGCCCCGCATGCGTTGCCGCGAACTCCCCCGCCACCGCCCAGCTGCACCGCGGACGTCTGGCCCTCCGGTACGCCGAAGACGTCCTCGCCCTCGCTGACAGCCGCAAGCGCCCGCCCGCCCAGGACGACGAAGGGCTGCGGCTGGCCTTCGTGTCACTCGCAGCGGAGAACCCGCCGCCCCGGAGCCTTTACGAGCTGATCAGGGAGCATGTGAGCGACATGCTGACCGATCGGGCCCTGGCCGTGCCGGAAGGGGTCCCAAGGGTCCTCGTGCCCTACAAGCGGTACACCGGCGGCACGGTCCAAGCCCCCGTCGCCCCTGGGGACCGCCTCATGCACTACAGCGCGGCCGGCGGGTACTTCCAGTACGTCTGGGTCGATGGGCTCGAAGATTCTCCGGACGGAATCGTCGTCACGGTCCACGAGAAGGACCGGCGTCCGGTCACGTATTCGGCGTACGAGCTCGGCCGACGGTACTCGAAGCTCGACTGGGCGCCGCTGCCCTAGCAGGCGTCGCCGAGCAGTGATCGAAGCTGACGACCGCGGTCTGCCCGCCACCAGCCCGGGTCAGGCCGGGCACGTCATGTCTCCGCTGCTATCGCCCCCGGCCCGCCGGCGCGCGCTGGAGTAGCGCCCGTCCCTCGCAGCCAGGTCAGCACCGCATGCTGGGCGCCGCCCGAGACGGGCCCCGGGCCGCCGCGTTTCACTTCCGGATCCCGGCGAGGCGCCGTCGCCCGCCCGCCCGCCCGCCACCCGGCGTCTGCAGAGCACTCCGCGATGTCCACGGCCGGTTCCGGCCTGCTCGCCCGCGGCACGCGCCGGGATCCCTTCGTTCCCTCACACCACCGCAACGGATACGGCCCCCGACCGTCCCGTCACCGGGCCGTACCCTCGCCCGAATCCGGAAGCGCCCCACACCATGACCACCGACCGCCCGCACGTCGCCTTCCTGGCCCCTTCCGTGCCCGCCCGGCCCCAGCCCGGCCGGGCCAACGACGGGGAGGCGGACCGCTCGGAGGACGTGGTCCTGACCGCTTACCTCTTCCACCTGACGGCCAAGGGACACCGTGTACTGCGGCACCGCGTCGTCACGGATCCCGCTCTGGCGTCCACCGACCTCTTCGACGCGACCGCCGGAGAACTGGTGATGGCATGCCACCGCACCCACTATCGCGCGCTCATCACCGCGTACGGGGTGATCAGCGACTGCGAGCGGTTCTTCTCCCCCGCCCACTGTGCGCTGCTGTTCACGATGGAGCCGGGCCCGGTCGCACGGGAGTTCCTGTCCCGCTACAAGATCGTCGCGATCTGGCCCGAGGGCGAGACCTTCGTACGCGCGGACCCGGCAGCCGAGGCAGGCGGGGCGTGAACCGCCAGAGCTTCGGGCCGCCGTCGACGAGAGCGGAGGAACGCGCGTGGCGCGCGGCCGGTCTCCTCGTCGACGTCGCCGGGCGCGCACTGCCGGCCACGGTCCGGCCCTGCGCGTTCTGCGACGGCGCGGACATCGGCGACACCTGCCCGGCGTCCCTGATCTGCCCCACGTGCAAAGCCGCGCCCCGACAGCGGTGCCGCCGGCCGAGCGGCCACACTGCCGAGCAGTGGCACATCGGACGCGTCCGCGCCGCGGACCTGGAAGACCAACGCCGCGAGGAAGACGGCGACACCACCCTGCCCGCCCGCTGGGCCGACACCCAGCCGGCGCCGACCCCCTCACGAGGAACATGATGACCACCGACCACACCCACAACAGCCCTGCCGGCACGTCCCTTTCGCCAGGTGCCCGGGCCCGGCCGCGTACGGCCGGAACCCCCACACCCCGCATCACCACCGCCCAACGCCGCGCCCTCCTCGCCGGGGCCAAGGACCCTCTCGGGCTGCTGCCCAAGTCCGTCAACCTCCGGACCCTGGTGTCCCTCGCCGATGCCGGCTACGTCGGCCTGGACCAGAGCCGCGACATCCTTCGTGGACAGGAGGCGACGCGGGACCAGCTGGACGTCTGGGGCGGCACTCTGACCGAGGCCGGCTGGCAGCGGGCCCGCGCCGAGGGGGCGGGCAGGTTCCGGATCGTCGTCGTCGGCTGCGGAAAGGCCAAGCAGGACCGCCGAGTGACCGCCGGTGCGATGTACGTCGGAACCTTCCACGGCTCCTGCCGGGAAACGGCCAAAGCCCTGCTTCAGGACGGCGGCCGCCAGTACATCCTTTCCGCCGCCCACGGGCTTCTGGACCTGACCACGGAGATCGCCCCCTACGACATCACCGTGGGCGACCCCGGCAGCGTCAGCGCGGACTTCGTGCAGGCGCAGGTCTGGGAACGCGGCATCGAGTCGGCGGAGGTGACGGTACTGGCCGGCAGCAAGTACGTGGCCCTCGCCCGGCAGTCCTGGCCGGGCCTTGAGGCACCGCTCGCCGGAGCCGGCGGGATCGGGGAGATGAAGCAACGCCTCTCCCAGATCCGTCTCGCCGCGCGGGCCGAAGCCGGGCAGGAGCGGTGAGCGCGCCGCTCGGGCCCGCTCCGGCGCGGTGGGAAGCCATGGCTGCCGGCAGCGCCGAGGGCTGGGCTCAGCGGTGGAGCGGCGGTGTACCGACGTGGGTGCATACGTCGCAGGGCGGCTTTGACCGGCGTCGCTACGAGGTGGTCGAGCTGGCGGAGGCGCCCGCCCGGGAGTACATCCAGGCGAACCACTACCTGTCAGGGTGGCCGCCGGCGGTCCACCGGTTTGGGCTAGTGGACCTCGAGGCAGCAGGGGGCGACGACGGCCAGGTGGTCGACGGCCACCCGTTGGTGGGTGTCGTGGTCCTGGGTGTTCCGATGAGCCGCCGGGCTCTGACCAGGGTTTTCCCGTCGCTGGAGCCGTATACGGAGGCGTTGGAAATGTCGAGGGTGTGCCTGTCCCCCTCGGTGGCGAGCAACGGGGAGAGTTTCACGGTCGCTGCGGCTCTGCGTCTTGCTGCGGGCCACGGGGTGCGGGGGGTGGTCACCTACGCGGACCCCGTCGCACGGCTTCGGACCCTGCCGGATGGGCGCACCGCCGGCTCGCCCCGAGGGCACCTGGGTGTTATCTACCAGGCCCTTTCCG
This sequence comes from Streptomyces sp. BB1-1-1, assembly GCF_031597775.1. NCBI lineage: Bacteria > Bacillati > Actinomycetota > Actinomycetes > Kitasatosporales > Streptomycetaceae > Streptomyces > Streptomyces sp. BB1-1-1. Next base: position 65,741 of record NZ_CP134205.1, read on the forward strand.
CAACGTATACGGGCCGCAGCACTGCGAGGACGGTCATCGTGCTGCCGGACGGCCAGGTGCTCCCGGCCCGGTCGATCGCCAAGTTCGTCACCGGAGACCGTGGTGCTGACGGGTTCGAGCGCCGCATCATGGCGCTGGGCGCCTCGCAGCGCCCTGCGGGGGCCGACCGGCGTGCCTGGCTGCGCACCGCGTTGGAACAGATCGGGGCCAGGCGCCAGAGGCACCCGGGGACATATAGGTATGCCCTGCCCGTTGGCCGTACTCGGGCCGAGCGGTCGAGGGCGGTCTTCGGCATGCCAGCACTCCCCTACCCGAAGTGGGTAGATGCCCGTCGACCCAGCTAAAGCATGTTGCGTATTCAGTAATCGATATGTAATGTGATTCTTGTGATCGAGCGACGTACCGCTCTCACGCACACCACCATCTTGAAACCTCACCCAGAGGAACGACCGTGGACACGTCCATCCCCGACCGCAAGGCTGCTCGCTTCACCGCAGCCGCGGAATCCGGCGTCAACATAAACCCCGCACGTGAGTGCACCCTCGCGGACCGCGCCGCATGGGCCCACGCGGCGCTGGAGGCCTACAACAGGCAGGCACCCAAGGCCCTGTTGCCCGTTCCCAAGCTGGCCGAGCGCGTACGGCTCGGCGTCCTCGCGGCCGAGGCCATGGCCCAGATCGCCTTCAGCATCCCCGACGACCGGGTCGTGGACGACCAGGAAAGCGCCGATCGCGTGATCGGAGATCTGGTCGCTCAGGTCTTCTGCCTGACGGACAGGCGGGTCACCCCCCATGAGCTCCACCAGGCCGCCGAGGGGCTGCGCAGCGAGGCGTACCCCGTGAAGCTCGATGTCCTGTGCGCCGTCGCCGCCGCCGGGGCCGAACGAGAGGCCGCCATGCTCGCGGCGCTCCTGGACGCGGCCGAGTCCTTCGGGTGCGACGTCCCCGGCATGGTGGACAGCGCTCGCAACTACTTCGAAGACCTCAAGGCAGAGGACGAGGAGGCCGAGGCGGCGCGCGCCTGAGCCACGCCTGGGAGCGAGGACCTCGGCCCAAGCGGCCGCGCTCGCTCCCGGCTGGGTCGCCACGGAGCACACCCGATGAAACTGATCATCCCCGCCTTCGACCAGCACACCGGACGTGAGCGGCAGAACACCGAGACCCGCAGGCGCATGGGCGAAGTCTTCGGCCTGGCCCGCGGCTTCGAGGTCGGCACCGTCCTCGGCCTTCACCGTGGCCGGCCCCTCCGCCACGACGCACCCCCGAACTGACCCGCTGGGCGCGGTACATCCGTCAGCGCCCGCCGCCCCCAGGAAGGGCCCCATGGACACCATGCCCCCGAACACCCGTACTCAGCAGCACTGGTACCTCGCCACCCTCGGTCACGAGGCGCTGTTGCGGGAGCTCGCCCCGCTGGATCTCCCCGCCTCCGTCACCCACGATCCGCTCACACTCGCCGGACGGTGCCTGATCGCCGACCCGATCGGCTACCCCGAAGCCCACCAGGCCGCAGAACGGGTCCTGACCCCGCTGCGCACCGCCCAGACGTTCACCGCCACAGTCCCGGACGAGGACAACGCCCTGGAGCACACCGGCGTCGTGCCGGTCCTTGAGGAGCGCCAGGCCGGAGCAGTCACCGGCTGGTACGCCGAACTCCTCCTCTTCGAGCACAGCTCGCTGCTCAACAAGGCCGCCTACCGCCTGTCCCGGATGCCCGGAGACCCGACCTGGATCATCGACAGCGACTTCCAGCACAGCGGCCGCCCCGGGGTGCTGCGGCCCTTCGGCTCCCGGCGCCCGGGCAGCAAGCGGACCCTCCTGCCGCCGTTCGTCGCCGAGCTCGACCGCCTCATCGCGCAGGGGCCGGGGAGCGCGGCGTGACCCTGTACGGCATCCCGCCCGGCGGCCTGCGCCGCGCCATGGCGCCCGAAAGCGGGCGGGACCACGCCCACGCCATCGCAGACGCCGCGCACGCCTGGTGGACATCCAACCGCGGGGGCTCCGGCGACCGGGCCATCGCGGTCGGCACCCTGGCCGCGCTCGCCCTCTGCGCGCCCTCACGACCGGACGGCCCCGACTACGGCCCGCTCCTGCTCCCCCTCGACGACGAACAGCTCGTCGACACCCTTCGAGCGGGATGGAACTCGTTCTGGACCTACGACCCGGACCTGACCGAGGCCGCCCGCCCGCTCCACGACTGGCTCTCCCACCCCACCGACAGCGACGTCCGCGGCCTGGCCGACTATGCCCGGACCCTCGTGCGCGCAGGGCTGCTGGAGTACTGCTCCGACACCGCCCGCGCCGAGTCCGACGATGTCCTCGGCCTGCTCATCACCCGGATGCGCAGCTACAGCGAACGACAGTCGACCAGCGAGTTCTTCACCCCGGCGATCGCCGCCGACAACGTCGGCGACATCCTTCTCTCCACCGACCGCAGGCCCGGCGATCTGCTCCTCGAACCCGCGGCCGGGACCGGCACGATGACCCGGGCCGCCGCTGCCACGATGCGGTACTTCGGCGCCGACCCCGCCGAGTACCGCTGGTGGCTGAACGACCTCGACCCACTCAACGCCGCGTGCTGCGCCGTGAACGCGCAGCTCTGGAGGCTCGGCCAGCACGTGACCGTCTCCTGCGGCGACGCCCTGAAGCATCCCCGGCTTCTGGAGGAGGCCGCACAAGGGCGTGCCGAGCGGGCGAGCGCCGAGCAGAAGGCCCGGCCGGTGCTGTATCCCACCACGACCCGTCCGCCGTTCTGGCCGTGGCAGTTCGTTCCGCCCTCCTGACCCGCCGCGGCGGCCGTGCCGCATCCCGCGGCCGGCCGCCGCTCACCTCCTCATCCCTGCACGAAACGGAGCCCTCTCATGGCCATCAACACCACACCGCCGCCCGCCATCGCCACCTTGGCCCCCGATTCCGAGGGACACGGGACGGTCTTGCGGATCGTCTACGCCCATCACCTGGACGGCGAGTCCCTGGCCTTCCAGCTCTTCCACCGGTACGTCCACCGCTTGCAGGCCGGCACCCAGCTCCCGGACGAGATCACCCGCGCCGAGGTGATGGCCCTCCTCGGCGAACAGGGCGCGGACTGTGCCGAGGGCTGGCACTCCTCTGCGAACGAGCCCACCGAGGAGGCATCGGACGAGGCGTGGCTGTGGGTCCGCGCGCAGGTGAACCGCTTGTTCCCCGGCCTGTCCTGGAAGGTCGAGCCCGACCGTCGCATGAACATCCCTGGTGTCGACGCCGACAAGGTCGCAGACATCGTGATCCGGGCACGCCCCCTGGCATCGGACGTGACCCGCCCCGCGACCATGTTCGATCCCACGCTCACCTACTACGCGGACGGAACGCACGTGGTCATGCGGGCCCGGGGGACGGAACGCTCCGGGCACACCTTCGGCATGGCGGAGGGCGCCGCCCCGTACGCCTTCCAGGCCGTGCGGTGGGATGACGGCGGCGCTGACCTCATCGCCCCGCACGTGCTGCATCGCGTCGAGGGCCAGACCCAGGACGGCGCGGCTTAGGCGACCACAGGGGCCGGCGTCGGGAGGGCCGCGCCGCCACTCCTGGGCTTTTCCGGCGACCAGGTTGGCCGAAAGGGTAGACGCAACGGGGCAGGGTGGGCAGGTACTTGTGACGACCCGACCCAGGAGTGAGTGTTGCGTATTTTTATTTCAGCATGTATTGTAGTTGTCGTGAGGGCGGGAAGCCGCCCACACCAAAGCCAATTCCGAAGGAGCCGCGCTTCGCGCGGCTCGCCCTGGCCGTGGCTCTCCCCTCGGCGGCCGGGGCCGTGAGGCCCGGACCGACACCCCCCGTCCGGTCCGGGCCTCGCCCCCTCACCAAGGCCCCAAGGAGACGACGTGACCATACGGACGAACACGGCCGCAGCCCTGAACAGGGCTCCGGCGGATCGCCTCCAGCTTGTCTTCGATGCCGGGCCCACGATGTCAATGTGGGGACCGCTGCTGCGGGAGCTGCGCCAGTCCCTCACCCGGAGTGGCCCTTTCCAGAGTGTGACGGTGGCCGTTCTCAAGGCCGATGGCACGCTGCGAGGACGACAAGGCGAGGACGACCGACTGGTGACCCTCGTGCTCAGCGACTGCTCCGGCCCCCAGTGGCACCCCGGCCCGGCCGGTGAACGCTGGTACAAGACTCTGCGCAGCTGGGCGCGTGTGCGCCCGGTGGCGGTGGTTCAGCCGCTGCCGGAGCGCATGTGGCAGCGCACGGCGCTGCCCGGGACGCCCGGCAGCATCTACGCCCCGGCCGCCGGAGCCGCCAACTCCGCACTGAGCTTCACGGCGTACGACAGTGCGCCCGACACGGGGGCGGACAGCATCCCTGTTCCGGTTCTGGAACCCGCCTCTCCTTGGCTGGAGAACTGGTTCGCGCTCCTCGGCGGCGGTGTCGAGGTCCCGGCGGCGGTCGCTTTCATTCCGCCCGCACTTCCGGCCGAAGGGACCGCCTCTCTGGCGGGGTGCGCTGCTCAGGAACTGGTCCTCCGCTTCCGCGCCACTGCTTCCCCCGAAGCGGTCCGTCTCGCGGGGTACTTGGCGGCAGGCGTCCCCCACTTGCCGGTGATGCAGTTGGTGCACCGCTCGATCGGGACGGCTCCGTGTCCGAGCCACTTGGCCGAGGTGATTCTGAGCGGCCTGCTCCGTGCCGTTCCCGGGCGCCCCGGTACTTACGCATTCCGAGACGACGTTGCCTCCGTGCTGCTGCGCTCAGTGCCGCGTTCCTCGCTCGCTCGCACGGTGGCTCTGCTGCGGCAAGTTGAGCCGTCGATGCGGCGCACCCTGGTGAGCGCGGAGGCTTCGCGACTCCTCGGTTAGGGACGCGGTTTCCGCATCCACTCGTCGGCGTCACCGTTCGCCGCCCTCTTCACCCCTCAGCACTGCCTGGCCGAACAATCCTCTGCTACCTCCTTCTCTTCACCCGCTGTATTCGGGGCGCTGGGCGTGAACCGCCCGTCCCGGCATCAAGCCAGCCGCTCATCTTCGGTGACCCGCGTTGCCCTATGTGCCCTTGCACCCGGGCGCGCGGCCACTGTCAGACCCTTAAGAGAGGATCACCCTCATGACGACTCTTCCCGCCGCTCAGGCGCAGTCTGCCGTGTCCAACCGCATCGAGTACGAGGCCGCGCTCCAGCTCCTGCGCGAGGCCTCGCAGGCGTACTACGGTGACGGCGACAGCGTCCTGGACGATGCTTCGTACGATCAGCTCCGACGGTCGGTGCAGGCCTGGGAGGAGGAGAACCCCGCCGAGGTCTCCCCGGACTCCCCCACGGGGCTCGTGGCCGACGGTGCAGCGCCCGTCGGCGACGTCGCGCACACCACTCGCCTCCTGAGCCTGGACAACGTCTTCGACGCCGAGGGCTTGGTGACATGGGGCGCCTCGGTCCAGCGCCGTCTGGGCCGCGCGCCGCAGGGCGGGTTCACCGTGGAGCCGAAGATCGACGGTGCTGCCGTGGCCGCTCGGTATCGCGACGGCCGTCTGATGCAGATCATCACCCGCGGTGACGGCAGTCACGGCGAGGACATCAGCCACGTCATCGGACAGATCGACGGCCTCCCCGAGCGTCTGGCCGATCCGGTCACCGTCGAGGTCCGCGGCGAGGTCGCCTTCACCCAGGAGCAGTTCGAGAAGGCGAACGAGGTCCGTGCCGCTCACAACGCCCAGGTCTTCGCCAACCCCCGCAACGGCACGGCCGGGACGCTGAGGGCGAAGGACCGGCCGTACCGGCTCCAGATGACGTTCTGGGCCTACGGCGCGGTCGAACTGGACGGCGTATCGTTCCTTCCCGCCGGAGCCACGCACGCCGAAACCCTGGCCGCCGTGGCCGCGGCCGGCATCCAGACGACCGCGGACTCCCCGGCAGGGCTCCACCTCGTCGCCGACCTGGCCGGAGCACAGGAGCAGGTTGACGCGATCGCCGCCATGCGTGCGGACCTGCCCGTCGGAATCGACGGGGTGGTGATCAAGCTGAACGACACAGGAGAACAGACGGCGGCCGGGTTCGGCTCCCGCTTCCCCCACTGGGCTATCGCGGTCAAGCTCCCCGCGGTCGAACGGCAGACCGTCCTGGAGGACGTCGTGTGGGAGGTGGGCCGCACCGGGGTCCTCGCGCCGACCGCGATCCTCACCTCGGTGGAGATCGACGGCTCCAACGTCACCCGGGCCACCCTCCACAACCCCGCCGACATTCGCCGGCGCGACCTCCACCTCGGCGATACCGTGACGGTCTACAAGGCCGGCGACATCATCCCCCGGGTGCAGGGGGCCGTGGTCCAGCTGCGTCCGGAGGGGGCGCGCGAGGTGCCGCTGCCCGAGGTCTGCCCGAACTGTGGTGGCGAGATCAACAAGGCGCAGAAGCGGTGGCGATGCGCGAAGGGCACCGCGTGCGCTCTCCCGGCGTTGATCGAGTACGCCGCGCAGCGCGAGATGCTCGACATCGACGGCCTCGGCAAGACTTACGTGGCGGCCCTGGTCGCGTCTGGCAACGTGGACGACGTCGCCGACCTGTTCACCTTGACGGCCGAGCAGCTCACCGAGGCGTCCAAGAGTGCCAAGCGGGCCGTCAAGCTCGCCGAGCAGATCGAGGCGGCCAAGACACTCCCTCTCAGCCGGGTCTTCTGCGCACTGGGCGTGCTCGGCACCGGGCGCAGCATGTCCCGGCGCATCGCCCGGCACTTCGTGACCATGGACGCCATCCGGCAGGCTGACGCTGCCGCTCTGCAGGGCGTCGAGGGCATCGGCCCCGAGAAGGCCCCGGTCATCGTCGAGCAGGTTGCCGCACTGGCGCCGGTCATCGACAAGCTGATCGCGGCGGGCGTCAACATGACCGAGCCCCAGGGGGCGCCGACGGCGGAGGATGCAGGTCCGCTGGCCGGGAAAGTCGTGGTGGTCACCGGCAAGATGAGCGGGCGACTGGAGGCCTACGGGCGGTCCGAGATGAATGCCCTGATCGAGAAGGCCGGCGGCCGCGCGGGCAGCAGCGTCAGTGCGAAGACGTCCATCCTCGTCGCCGCGCCGTCCACCGGAGGCAAGCCCAGCTCGAAGGCAGTCAAGGCGGCCACTCTCGGCGTCACGGTCCTCACCCCCGAGGACTTCGCCGACCTGGTCGCCGACTACCTGGCCTGACGCAAAGGGGCCGAGGCGGCCATCGCACGGTAAGCGCGATCCCGTCTCTCGGCCCCTGCGCGGTCCAGTGCATTGAATGGCCGCGCCATGGACGGGTGCTCACACCCGCCAGGCGCGGCCTCCACTTCAGTCGATGTTGCGTATTCCTATTTCAATGTGTACTGTCATGCCATCGCCTGGTGCTCGGCACCCGCGACCTCTCCCCAAACACCCCACGTCCAGGTAGGGATGACATGCACTCGAACATGCCCGAGTTGTCGGATTCCGAGCTTCTGGCGACCGTGGCTCGTGCCACCAAGCGGACTCCGGTCAAGCCCAACGACCTCCTGATCCTCACCGAACTCCAGCTGGAGCTGTACCGGGAGCTGCACGCCGCTGCCGGTCAGCTGGTGCGGCCGCCGGTCGCGGCAGAAGTCCCACCGGCATCCTCGGCGCGGGTACGGGGCGCCCTCGATCGCATCCTCACCGAAGAAGAGGAGATGGCCGTCTTCCGGCAGGTGTACGACCACCTTGCAAACGCGGCACTGGGCGACCAGCGGGCGGCGGATCAACTGCTGACGCTGTCCGGCGGCCAGCACGGCCCGGGCGGCGCGTTCCTCAAGCGCATACTGCGGTTCGCGGCGGCCGACGCGTACCCGAACACGGTCCAGCTGCTCGTTCTCGACTTCCTGAAGACGACGGACCAGCAGACCCTTCGCGCGGTGCTGGCGCAGCTCGCGGGCATGGAATGGGCACTCGATCCGAACGACAGGCACCAGCGGATGATCATCGACCCGCCGGACGTCGTCGTCGATGACGCCGACGCCGAGGTCCGCCGGTTCCGCGAGCTGGGGCTGCGCCCCGGGGAAGCCACCCCGGGCCGTAGTCTCGCACGCGCGGACAACGTGGCCTGGGAGACTCCCGACCAGCACCGCATCCGTACGTGGCGCCGCCGGTACGTGGAAGCCCACAGGCAGAGTCTCGACTGGGCGCAGACGAAGGCCGAGGTGTACCGGCGTGAGCGCGAGCGGCTGGCACCGTACGGACATCCGGACGGCCTGGAGGCGGCAGTGGTGACGCAGCTGCGCCAGGAAGCCGACCGGGCCTCCTCCGCCCGCCTCTTCCAGATCGGCGACTCCCTCGGCCAGATGGCACTGCGCCGCGTGGTGCGGCGAACGGAGAAGAGCACGACCCCGTTCGATCCCGCACACCTCCCCGCCTCGCGCGGCATGCTGTTCCTCGACACCCCCCTCGCGCTGCCCAACGGCCGACGCATCGTCGGCTATGTATGGGGCCCGTGGTCGCCCCCGGCGGAAGAAGGCTGGTTCCTTCTGCGTCCCGACCGGCTCCTGGAGCCGGTGGAACCTCCGTCCGATGACGCCCCCTGGACATGGGTCACCGCGCTGACATGCGACGAGTCGCTGCTACAGCTGCCCTTCTCGCCGTACGAGACCTTGCTGGCGCGCCCCGGTGAGGTTCTGGAGCCCGAGACCCGGCTTCGCGACCCGCACGCCCCGGAGCGGTACCTGAGCGGATCGGGCCGCCAGGGCGGCCAGGAGCTGATGCTCCGCCACGTGCGGGCCCTGTGGGAGCTGCTGACCCAGCACAAGCGGTCCACGGTGCGGGTCCTGGCCCACCAGGTTCACCAGCTCAAGCCCAGCAAGCGCGAGGCCGAACGGCGACGGGGCATCTGCGACTCCGGCCAGGTCGAGAACTGGTGGGTGGACCCGGACGCGGGCGAGCGCTTCCGGGAGGAGCAGCCGTGCCAGGCACGCGATGGCGGAACCGGCCGCACGCTGGCGGTCCGCTACTGGAGGGAGGAGCACGAGCGCCAACAGTGCCCGAACTCCCACCGACACGCCCTCCTGGAGACGGAGAAGCCCGGTAGCTGCCCGCACTACGAGATCACCATCCCCGAGCACCCCGTAGGGCCCGCCGACGCTCCTTGGTCCGACCGGCTGCGCCGCGCCCGGCTCCGCCGCCCCTCGGCGACGCCCCGGCGCGCCGCGAACGCCTGACACTCCCCCTTGTGGCCGGGCGGGCCCCGTCCCGCCCGGCCAGGTTGCACGACCCGTGCGCCAAGCCCAGCAACCCGATCGTCTTCAGCCGAGGAGAGCCATGTCCGAAGACTTCCGTCCCCGCACCGTCCAGCACCGCCGTTGCCAGCCGCTGCACACCGTCTACGGATTGGTGGCGCTGCTCGCCGGCTGCGGCGTACTGGTGGAGCAGCCCGTCATGTGGCTGTTCGTCGTCCCGGTCGCTGTCCTTGTCCTCGAAACGCGCCGGCTCGCCCGGCACCGGGCGTGCGCCGTCCTCCGCAGGCGGGACGAGCGCAAGGTAGCCCCGGCTCGCGCCCACTGGGTGTGGGGCGCTGCCGCGGCCGTTCTGGACACCGCGCTGGTGGCCGGAGCCTTCGCCGTCTGCACCGTGCTGCTGCTCGGCCATGGTGAGGCTCTCGTCCTGCGCGGACGGGCAGCGGACTACCTGGCCCTCGGCGCAGGGGCGGTGTTCGCCGGCGCGCATGCCCTCACGCACCGCATGTCCGCCCGGGCCCCGAAGGCGCCGCGGCCCGAGGCGTGAGAAGTGCCCCCGTCACTCTGTGCCGGGGCATCGCCCAGCATTCTCTTTTCTCAAGTCCTCGGGGGACCGTCACACTGCGCCTCGGCCGTGGTGTCCCTGATCCGCGTGTGGTGCTCCCTGCGCGATGCCGGCCCCGGGCGCCGACCGGAGCCCCCGGAGCTGGCCGTCGGAGGAGATGTTCGCCGGCCTCGGTCTGGATCCGGCCGGGCCGCCTGCACAGCTGGGACACGACCGCGTCGACGCGCTGCTGATCGCCGGTGTTGTTCCGGGCGAACACGCCACTGCCGCTGTCGAACTGAACGGCGGCGAAGGCGACTTCTCCCGGTGGATCGACACCTTCCACGCCGAGAACGCGGACGCAGCCGCCAGGGCCGCGCGAGCGCAGATCGAAGGCGGCGGGCCACCAACCCGCCGGATGTTGCGTATTTATATTTCAGTATGTACAGTCATGCGTGTCGGGCCCCCATCCATCCAGGCAGTGCGGCCGGGACGACTTCGACCCACTACGCCTAGGAGGTCTCTCATGGCAGGCGTCGAAGACACCTTGAGCGAGATGATCCGAGAGAGCCCCTGTTCGGTACTCAATCGCACCCAGGCCCTCCACCACGTCCTGGTGGTACTCGGCGCCGGCTACGAGTGGCGGGACGGCGAGGTCGTGCGGCGACACGGCCGGGACGGACGCGACTGCCGCAGCACGCACGAGCAGTTCAAGCTCCCCGCCGACCACGTCGCCCTCTTGCGCGAACACGGGAGGGCAGTTGAGCAGCAGTACGTGGACGGAACCTGTCCCGCCGAACATCTTCGTACACATGCCGCAGAACTGGCCCGCACACCCGGCCCGCTCGGACAGGACCCGTACCCGGCCAGCCCCGGCGCTCCGCTGTTCAACGTGCCGGCGGATGCCGCAGCCGACTGGGTTGAGGCTGCCCGCGAGATCGCCGCCGTCGTCGTCCCCCTCTGGGAGGCGCCGTCCGACTACGAGGTAGCCGTCCACGCCTCCCTCACTCCCGAGCAGCGCGCCTGGGTCGACGGCCAGTGCTCGCGTGCACTCGCCCTCCTCGAGCGCCGCTTCGGCTCTGAGGTGCTCCCCGCAGGCGGAAGCTGACCCTCGGCCGGCGGCGGGAGTTCGTGAATCCCTGCCCCGCATGTTGCCTATTAACTTTTCAGTGTGTAATGTGATTACTCGTCGGGTCCGGCGGCACCGCCCCAGACCTGGTCCGCTCCCCTTCCTCCCTCCAGCTCAGGAGACGGCTGTGCCCAACCGCATCGTGACCCGCACCCCCGAGCGCCGCGTGCCCAACCAGCGCGGCCTCCAGACCCGCCAGAAGCTGCTGGACGCGACGATCGAGCTTCTCGCCACTCGGCCCTACCGCGACATCAAGGTGATGGACATCGCCCGAGCGGTGGGCACGTCGCCCGCGACGTTCTACCAGTACTTCACCGACATTGAGGGCGTCGTCCTCGAAGCGTCCCGGCTCCTGGTCAAGGAGACGAACGCGGCACTCGCCGGTTTCGAGGACGGCGCCTGGTCCTCGGACGGACTGCCCGGCGCCGCCCGGCTCGTCGACGCCGTACTCGACGGCTGGAGCGGTCACCTGCCGGTCATGCGCGTGCTGACCGCCGTCGCGGCCGAGCGGGACCCCCGCTTCGTCAAGGCGTACTTCGCGGCCACCAGGCCCCTCGTCCGGGCCCTGACGGCGGCCGCGCCCAGCGGCGAGGGCAAGGAACTGGTCCACGCCCTCGTGTCCGGCCTGACAGCCGCCACCGGTCACGAGAACGCCGGAAGCGTGCAGGGACTGACCAAGCGCCAGCGACGCCGGGGGCTCGCCCGCCTGGTCCACGCCGCCGTGACCACCACCGGTGCCTAGAGCCACGCTCCACCACCAGCCCGGCCGCAACCCCAGGGGAACACCGTGATCCAGCCAGCCTCTCTCGCCATCGGCTTCGGCCTCGGCATCCTCAGCGTCCTAATCCGCGCCCTTGCTCTGCGCCTCCGGCCACCTCGCTGCCCACTTCCCCTCTCGGTCGCCTCACCGAGCCCGGAACTCGTCACCGCCCTGTCTGCGGCCGTCGCCGAGCGCTACCCGAATTACGGCGGGTTCGACTACGCCGTCATCAGCGTCTTCGAGCACAATGCACCGGGGAACACGGTGCAGCTCCACCCCTCGCGGGGCCCCCACCGGGGCGCCATACGCCTGGACCCCAGCGATCCGAGCACCCCTGACGGCAGGGCCGCCCAACTGCTGGCCGAGATGAGCCTGCCTCACGTCGGCGTCCTGGCCATCCCACTCGGCCCCCGCTGAAACGGCCCGCGCCGCCCCGACTCCGAGGTGGCGCCCGGCCGCCCCCGTGCCTGCCAGCCACCGCAACCCGCCCCCTTCCCCTCACCGATCCCCGACCCGTCAGCGAGAAACCGTGACCACCCCTTCCCTCCAGCTGTTCAAGTACGGACGCTGGCTGTTCGACATCGACGGGGCCATGCGCCTCCTGGAGAAGCGCCCCCGCACCGCAGAGCAGGCCCCCGTGGACAACTGGTCGGCCGCCTACCATCTGAGCCTGCTCAGGCCGGACTACGACGGCCCGTCCTGGTGCCCTGTCTTCGGCCCGGACCAGTCCCACTTCAGCGCCGAACACGCGATGGGCACCGACCTCGGCCAGCCGGTCATCATCGCCACCTTGGAGTTCGACAGCGGCCCGGCTCGCCTGCTGATCGACGGAGTGCACCGCATGTACCGGGCGATGGTCGAAGGCCGCCCAACGCTCCCCGCGCACGTCCTGACCGTCGCCGAGACCGCGACGATCCGCGTGCACTGACTCCGCCCTCCTCACCCTCGGGAGTTCCCCTTGACCTCCATCGGCACCGCCCGCCATTTCCAGCCCCACGGCACGCCCGGCCACGTATGCCGCGATCACAACCGGGCAGTCCTGGCCCCGGCCGTCGCTGTCGAGGCCCTCCGCCAGGGCCTTGGGCCCGACCTGACCGACGCCCAGCTCGACCAGTGCGCCGAGATCGCCGAGCGCAACCCGCTGTCCGACACCTCCCGCGCTGCCGTCCGTACCGCGCTGCAGCCCGCGCTGAGCGCGCGCCATTCCCCGGCGACCGTGCATCATCAGCTGTTCAATCTCCCGCCGGGGCACCCTCTGCGGGTCCGCGTCGGCGACCTCGAGTACTTCCTCGTCCCCATCCCGATCACCCTGTGAGTCGCAGCCGGGCGACCGGCTGGCCCTGACGGGTGGGCACCAGAGCAGGACCACGCTCACGACGGTGGCGGCCGGATCCTCGCGCTCGTCCAGCTCGCCGACCAGTACACCGAGAGGTCCGTGCGGAACCCGGTCTCCGATACCTCCCGCGCGGCCGTCCGTGCCGCGCTGGCGCCCGCCCTGTCCGTGGACAACTCCCCGCAGCGGCGCTTCACGTTCCCGTTGCACCACCTTGTGAGAGGACCGACTGTTATGACCCGCCTGATCAATACCGGAAGCTACGCCCGACAACTACTGAGCCACAGAGCCCGCGTTGTCATTGGGGATGCCCTGGTCGCGCTGGAACACAACTTCCACGAGGCCATCTCCTGGGGAAGCCTGCCGGTCACCTGGATGCAGATCCGCCTTCCGCATCCGGAGATGATCGGCCCACAGCCCGACCAGCCCGACAGCCAAGCTGTCGCAGTCGAGGAGCTGGACGTCCCTGGCTGGGCGCATGACGGCGGGCCGAAATTCCAGAGCGCTATGGAGAAGTACGGGCAGGCGCTGCTCGACGACTCCGCAGGGCTGGGCCCCGACTCCCGAACCGACCCGATGGGCCCGGTGGTAGGACTGCTCGCCCTCGCCGAGCGATGGTCACTCGAACCGGGCGGAGTCATCGAAGGCGTTGACATCGAGGACACTCCCGGGGCGCGGCGACAGCGCAGCCTGACCGCGGTGCTTGCCGACGGCACGGTCCTAGCCGTCACCCGCACCGCAGGCGTGGCAACGACGCACCGCGCCCAGAACCACATCTCCCGGATCGCCCAGGGCCGCACTCTGGCCCCCGCCCTGTGGCTGATGGGACAGGGCACGGGCGTCTTCCCGCTGGAAATGCCCCCGCCGGGGGAGCGCGTATGAGAGGCCGCCGGAGCAGACGATCACCGCGCTGCCCCCCACACGGGCCCCCGCAGCGCGGCATCACCGAATTACGCTGTGCCCCGCCGCCCTCGCAGGCGGCGGGCGGCCCGAACCAGACATCCCCCACCAGCGCGTCCGGCCCCGGCCTGACGCGTTTTGGCATGATCCCCCTCTACCGAAATCCGGTAGCTGACAAGGGGGACCCATGCCCGTGCGCCTTCGCCACGCCCTTCCGACCGTGCTCCTGGCTGGTGCGGTCCTGATTTCCGGCTGCGTCGGCTCCGACAGCGACCCCAAGGCCGACCGTCAGGCGACGGACAGCACCACCCCTGCGGCACGGCCCTCGACCTCGACGGCGTTGCCGGACGGCATCGTGAAGATCGGGACCGCGCTGCCGGTCAGTGACGGAGGGTGGACGGTGACGTTGCAGGGCCTCGAGCGGCTGCAGGCCGTGGCCGGCGTGCCGGCAGGCTCGAGCGCGTACACGGCGCGGGTGACCGTGGCCAACCAGCGCGCCCAGGTCGCGACCGCGCCGCGGACCACCGTCACCGCTCGGTACGGAGTTCTCGGCCGCACCGCTGCCGAGGCCACCGACAGCAGCGCATCCTCTTCCAGGGACGAGCCGCAGCAGGTGCGCCCCAACGGGTCCGTCTACAGGGACGTGAAGCTGGTGCTTCCCGACCAGGCCCAGGGTCTGCCGGTCACGGTGACCGTGGAGGCGACCGAGGAGGGGCTGGCCGAGCCAGAGCTGCTGTTCTTCGAGGGCGCCCTGCCGGGCGATGCCGCCGGCTCCCCGGCCCCGCAGGCGCCGCAGGGTGCGCCGGCCGGGCAGTCGGTCGCGCCGCTGGGGCAGTGGAACGGCCAGGTGTCCGTGGGCAAGGTGACGGTGAGCGGCAAAAGTGCTTCGCGCACCGGGAGCCTGGAGCTGAGCGTGGTCAACCGGTCCGGCGACCCGATGTCCGGCCTGGGCACCACCCTGCGGATCCTGACAGGTCAAGAGCTGCACCTGGCCGCGACCGTCCGGCCGGTGTATGGGTACCGCGACGCCGCGATCGCCCCATACCGCACCGCCACGCAGACCGTCTCCTTTCGCGTTCCGGAGACCGCGGTCGGGGGCCCGGTGACGGTCGAGGCAGTCGACGCGGGCGGCTCCAAGGTCACCTTCGAGGGGACGCTCGGCTGAAGGAACCCAGAAAAGTTCGGGCGGACTGTCACACCGCAGGACCTCGCCACACCTGTAACAGGTGAACGGTGCCCTCTCCGACCCGAACAGGACTCCCTTACATGGCCCCTCGCCTCCTGGCCGTCGGCCTCGTGCTCGCCGGCGCGCTTGCCGCCTCCGCCTGTGGACCGCTCACTACTCCCGGCTCCGCCGCCGATGCCGCGCCCGCTCGCGGCCCGGCCGCGGCCGGAGACGGAACCGCGCTGGCCCATCTGAACAACCTGACGGTCCGGGCCCAGACCTCCCTTGCCGGATACAGCCGCGACGCCTTCGGACCGGCATGGAGCGATGCGGGCACAGTCGAGATGTCGGGGAACTCCTGTCCGACGCGTCAGGACGTGCTGGCACGCGACTTGGACGACATCGTTCGGGCTGAGGACGGCTGCACCGTCATGTCCGGCGTTCTTCACGACCGGTATACGGGCCGGACGATCGACTTCAAGCGCGGCCCTCGCACGTCGATGACCGTGCAGATCGACCACGTCGTCCCGCTGGCGCTCGGGTGGCAGTCAGGAGCCCGGAACCTGACCGCCGAGCAGAGGCTGAACTTCGCGAACGATCTTGAGAATTTGGTTGCTACCGACGGTCCGACGAACGCCGGCAAGGGCGCCAAGGACGCCTCTGCGTGGATGCCTCCGCGCGCCGAGGTGCACTGCTGGTACGCGACCGCGCAGGTCCGCGTGAAGACCAAGTACCGCCTGTCGGTCACGCCGTCGGAGAAGACGGCCCTGCGTACCGCCCTGGAGTCCTGTCCGGCCGAGGCGGCCCGGCGATGAGGCCGGCCGTACAGCCGCTGCCCTTCGACGCAGACCTCCACCGGTGGAACCACGCGGTCCGGGAAGCCTCCCGGCTCCACCACGCCGTGCGCGCCGAGCTCGGTGGCCGGCTCCCGGACCCGGCCACCGAAAAGGCCGCCGTGGAAGCACTGCTGATACGCGAGCGGACCCGGGGCGGCTGGCTCCGCTGGGATACCTTCGGGCCGGACCGCGCGGGTGCGCTGCGTGAGGTGGGACTCTTCGACCCGGAACAGCACCGGCTGGGGCGCTGGGCGTGCCGGACGGTGTGGGGGCGTCGCGCTGCCCTGCGCATCTGGACGCTGGGAGGCCTCGGCCTTCCCCGCCCTCTCCCGGTCGGCCGGACCGCGCTGTTCACCGTGACCGCCTTCGCCGCTCTGGGCCCGGCGACCTCCCTGCTGCCGGCGGTCACCGGTCTCCTCACGGCCGGCGCGGTCGGCGTGGCCGCGGCCGTCGGACTGCCTTCGGCCGTCAGGCGCTTTACCCGGCGTCGCGTGCGCGTGGTCGAGACGAGCGAGGCGTACGCGGCGGTCTTCTTCGGGATGCTGGCTGACGAGCAGCGTTTGCGCATGCTCGCCGAGCGCAGCGAGCGCTATGAACTACTGCGTGTGGCGGCGGTACTGCCGCGACTGGTGTGGGACGCGGCCGGGCTCGTGCCGCTGGCAGCGGACGACGTGGAAGCCCGCGGCCTCCTCCTCGGATACGCGCAGGCGCTCGCGCTCCTGGTCGACCAGGCCGTCGAGGTCGAACGGCAGGAGGAAGCGGTGGAGTCGGCGATCCGTGACGACCGCGCTGCCGCCGCGCCCGTAAGGCCCGCGCTGCCCGAAGGGCTGCTGCCCCGGCACCTGCTGGACGAAGCGCGGCTGGAACTGGAGGAGTTGGAAGCGGGACTGCGCCATGCCCGGGAGGTACTGGGCGGGGCTCAAGACGACGGAGCTCGGCCTGCAAGGAGCGGAGAGAGCGATGAGTGAGCACGAGCAGACCGGCCGGTCCGTCCCGTGGCGGGAGGCGAATCCGGAGGCATACGCCGAACTGAAGCGCACCTGGGGGGTGATCGGGCACAGCAGCGTCCTGATGGTGCTCAGCCTGAGCCTGATCGGCACGTCGCTGACGCTGAGCTACCTGCACTGGCCGGGCTGGCTGGAGACCTTCGCGCGTCTGGGGACCAGCGGCGCGGCGGTGGGTTGTGGCGCGGTTGGTCTGTGGCGACTGGTCCGGGCCCTGTTCCGGTCGGTGCGGGCGGTCATCCGCACGCGCCGGCGCGGCGCCGAAGGCAAGGCCCAGGGGGCGACCAGCGAGGAGTCCGTGCCCGAGACCGCCCCGACGGCCGAGTCGTCCTGAACGGGGAAGGGGGCGCCGTGTTCCGGTCCGAGAGCTTCGCGGTCGGGTTCCTCACCGGCGCCGTCGCCTGGTGCGTGCCGTACGTGCGTGGCCTGGGTCGGCGCGGGTTCATTCGAGGGCTCGCTCTCGGGCGTCGCAGATGGCCTCCCACTCGGCGAAGGTGGAGCACTGCTCGGCGGTGCGCGCGCGGCGGGCCCGGTCCGCCTCCGCGAACGAGGCAAGGATCCGGTCGCGGATGACGAAGCCGGGCAGATCGGGTTCCGCCGCGACGGGCGGCGACAGGCTGGTGAGACGGGCGCGGACGGCGTCCATGGCCGCCAGGAAGTCCGCGTTTGGCGGGACCCCGCAAGGAGTGTCCTCTCCGGTGTCGGGGTCGGCGGTGGGCTCGTCCTGGCCGTCGGTCTCGCTCCAGCGGGCCATGATCACGCTGGCCGGTGAGGCCGGGCGCCGGGGCACGCGCCAGACCGAAAGGTCGGCGGCGATGTCGGCGGCGGAGAGGCCGGTGGCGATCCAGGGCCGTAGTGCGAAGGCGAGGCGGCGCAGGCTCTCCCCCTGGGTCCAGGGCACCCGGGGGCGTACCCAGGCGGCGACCGAGACGGCGTGAGCAGCCTGGTCGGGGCTGGCCCGGTAGGGCTCGGGGACTTCGTGTCGGCGGGGAGGTCGCGGCCGCGAGCCGCAGGGCGCGCTGGTGTTGTTCTTCTTCCCTCTCATCTCAGCTGTAGGACGTGGGTGGTTGGTCTTACAGGAAGGGGTGTCACGGTGATCGCGGCGGGCAGGGCGGGCGCGTCGGCGGGCGTCGGCGATGGCCATCTGGCGTCCGTGATCGGTGAATCCGATGTGCCGGGCGTGGTAGCCGTGGCCGCTCACGCGGTGGCCGAGGGCGTCGTCCCAGGCAGGCGGGACAACGGCGGCGTAGATGGTGGCGGTGCCGGCCCATTCGCCGCTTCCGGCGGGACGGGTGTTGGTACGGCTTCCGTGGACGGTCCAGACGAGGAGACCGAGCTCGCGCAGAACGGCGATGTGCCGCTCGAGGGTGCGCCGGCTGATGCCGAGGCGGCGCCACATGGTGTCGCGGCAGTAGGCGACGTGGCCGTCGGCGTTCAGGCGGGCGGCGAGGTCGCGTGCGACGCGCAGCGTGGTGTCGCCGGCCTTGGGGTGCAGGCGCTGGGTGATGGCCCAGGTGGCGGCGCGCAGGAAGTCACCGCGCCGGGTGCGCCGGGACGCGGTGGTGCCGACCTCCTGGTCCGCGTGCTCACAGACTGGGGTGAATCGGTTGTTCGGGGATATTCGGTTTTGTCCGCGCGGAGGGCACGGCGGAGCGGCGGCTGCGTGGACCGGCGCGTGGGCATGCTGCATCATGGGCAGGGCACGCCCTCCTTTCGGGCATGCGCGAGCCCCTCTTCGGTGGGGCCGGGTTCTTCGGGAACCAAGTGATCCGCCCTGGCTGGGGCGGTGTTGCCCGGTCTGCGGACCGGGTTCTTCACCTGGCGGGCTGGACACTCGCCGGGTGGTGGCAGAGGTACGGCGGGCGGGCCGAGGTGCTGGACACACCGAGGTCCTGCTGCCGCGGGGCAGCCCACGGGGGACTGCCTCCTGTCAGATCATGCGTTCATCGAACTCCAGGGTGGCGGGCGGTCACGGCGGTCAGTGGCCCATGCCGGCGCCGCCGTCGACGGGCACCACGGCACCGGTGATGTAGGCGGCCTGCTCGGAGGCGAGGAAGGCGACGGTCGCGGCGATCTCCTCGGCGCGGGCGAGGCGGCCGAGCGGGATCTGGGCCTTGAGGTTCTCGAGCTGCTCCTCGCTCAGCGCCTCGCTCATGGACGTCTCGGTGAGGCCGGGGGCGATCACGTTGAAGGTGATGCCGCGGGAGCCGAGTTCGCGGGCCATGGAGCGGGCGAAGCCGACGAGGCCGGCCTTGGAGGCGGCGTAGTTGGCTTGGCCGCTCTCGCCGCGCAGGGCGACGGCGGAGGAGATGTACACCACGCGGCCCTTCTTCGCGCGGAGCATGCCGCGCGAGGCACGCTTGGTGACGCGGAAGGCGCCGGTGAGGTTGGTGTCGACGACGGAGGTGAAGTCGTCCTCGCTCATACGCATCAGGAGCTGGTCCTTGGTGATGCCGGCGTTCGCGACGAGGACCTCGACGGGGCCGTGCTGCTCCTCGACCTCCTTGAACGCGGCGTCGACCTGGTCGGTGTCGGTGATGTCGCAGCGGACGGCGAGCAGGCCCTCGGGGGGTTCGCCCGAGCGGTAGGTGACGGCGACGCGGTCGCCGGCCTCGGCGAGGTGGCGGGCGATGGCGAGGCCTATGCCGCGGTTGCCGCCGGTGATCAGGACTGAACGGGACACGGAATGGCGCCTTTCTGTACTGCTCTGTGGGGGTTCGTAGTCAATCAACTGGCCCGGCGCGCGCCGGAGCGGGTGAGGTGTCCGCTCATCGCCGCGGCGGTGTCCATCACGGCGGTCACGTACCGGGCGCGGGTCGCGGCTCTTCGCATGGGCCCGTCCTTGGCCAGCAGTGCGACCGAACCGGCGACGGCCGAGCCGTACCAGACTGGCGCGGCGATCATGGTGCGGCCCGGAAGCGGGGAAGGGCTGATCGCGTGACCTTCCTCACGGACGTACGCGGTGTCGATCTTGTTGGCGCCGACGGAGCCGAGACAGGCGAGGATCGCCATCCCGGCGGCATCGGCCTCCAGCGGCGCTGACTCAAGAGAACGCAATGCGATCTGAGGGGATGTGAGGATCTCGTCAGCGTGTGGGCCGTATGCCCGTTCCGCGCAGATTCTCATCGGAGTGCCGATCAGGTGTGGTCGGTAAACAAATGCGACCTGGCCTGTTCTCGACTGTAGTGTGACGATCTCGGCCCTCACCGCAGGGGAGGGCGTGCCGGCCTGGAGGGGCTGGGAAGGTGTCGAAGGGGAGGAACCGTGCAGCGCGTCAGTCAGCGCGTACCGAGCACGCGGCCCCCGCTGTTCGACGGCGCCCTCCCGCATCAAGGCTTGCAGATACCGGTGAGCGGTCGGCGCGGGAAGGTCCGCGGACTCGGCAACCGAGGCCAGAGGGTGTTCACCCGGCCCGAGGCAGATCAGCGCTCTGAGCACCGCCATGGTGCGTGCCACGGCGCCGCCGGTGCGGTCGGGCGGGGTGGCAACGGGATGCAGCAACGCGAACTCCCCCTCGCGGTTGTGGAGGACCTTCGCGTCTCCCACAACGCGGATTCGATCCAGTGGCCGATTCTTACCGGCCAAGATCCTGCTCACCAGGCTCTGAATTTTCCGGTCCTCGAATTTCAGGAGCGAGCGCTTCCGGTATATCGCGGGGTCAGCACGGGGATGGCGACACGGGGAAAGGTTCGAAGTTGAATCAGAAGGAGGCGTTGCAGCAGCTGCTGCAATGGAAGCGTAAGCAGATAGACCCGGTCGAGCTCGGCTGGCCCAAGCGCACCGGCCGGGGCCGGCGCGCGCGCGGGCTGTCGCAGGCCCAGGTGGCGCAGGCGTTGTTCGTCACGGAGAAGACCTACGCCGAGTTCGAGCGCGGAAACACGTCCCAGCCGAGCACCTTGTTCCTCGACAGCGTGGCCAAGGTGCTGAACATGGAGGAGCGCGAGCGGACCGCGCTCTACGTCTACGCGATCGGCTACGAGCCCCCGTTCCCCATGGATCCGTGCGCGGGATCGAACGTCGACCCGGCGTGGCAGGTGGCCGTCAACGGCGTGTCCGGGCAGCCCTGTTACATCAACGACGTCGCCTGGAACGTGCTGGCCGCGAACGAGGACTTCAAGCGGATGTTCCCCCAGCCCGAGGGGAAGTCCCCGAAGCTGCCCGAACGCAACCTGATCCGGTGGATGCTCCTGCGTGAGGACGCCCGCGAGCATCACCTGGTCGACTGGGACACACGCTGGGCGCCGCAGGTCGCAGCCCAGCTGCGCACGGCGGTGGCCGCTCACCCCGAGAACGAGGATCTCCGGCTGCTGGACAAGGAGGTCAACGACGACGCGGTGGCGGGGCCGATCTACCGCGACCACAGCCTCGCGTACATCCACCCCGACGGCGATGCCCGACCGATGCGGCATGCCGGCTACGTGGCCCCGCGCGGCACCGAGGACCACCGCACCCGGTGCTGCGAGCGGCATGCGCCGTCCCAGCTGGGCACCGTCACCATGTGCGCCGCCCAGCCGTTCGGCAGCCCGGGCGCCCGCTTCTTCCTCCTTCCGTTCACACCCCACCCCTGACGCCTGGGCCCGCGGCCGCCGGGGCGGAGAGATTTCGTCCGGGCGGCCGCGGCCCGCACAATGCATGCCCATGGCTACCACTGACCTGAAGCAGATCGCGCCCGGCGTCTTCGTCTGGCAGCCCGGGCACGGGGCGACCTGGGGCCTGGCCAACTGCGGTCTTGTCGTCTCCGGGGGCCAGGCCCTCGTCATCGACACCCCCTACACACCCGCCCTGACCGATGCCTTCCTCACCGCGGCCCGCACCGCCGCGGGCCCCGGCGTCCCGCTGGACCGGGTCGCCGTCACCCACGCCAACGGCGACCACACCTGGGGCCTTCAGCAACTTCCCGGCGCGGAGGTCTTCGCCACCCACGCCGCACTCGCGCACCAGTGCCTGGAGCCGAAGCCGCAGCAGCTGCAGGCGCTCATCCACGACACCGACCCCGGTCAGCCGCTCGGCTGGTACTTCCGGGAGCACTTCGGCAGGTTCGACTTCGCGGGCATACAGGTTCTCCCGCCAACCACGACGTTCACCGGACGCCACGACCTCGGCGTCGGCGACATACCCGCGGAGCTCCACGAGGTCGGACCGGCCCACACCGTCGGCGACCTCGTCGTCCATCTGCCCGAGCAGCGCGTGGTCTTCGCCGGCGACATCGTCTTCGCGGGAGACCACCCCTCGCACTGGGCCGGCCCCCTGGAGCGCGTCTCCGCAGCCTGCCTGCGGATCCTGGACCTCGACCCCGAGTGGATCGTGCCCGGCCACGGCCCGCTGATGACCCCCGACGGCCTGCGACGCTACGTCGCCTACCTCGACGACCTCGCGGACCAGGCATACGTGATGCACGGCCAGGGCCGGACCGCCGTCGAGGCGGCCCGCATCCTGATCAAGGAGGACCGCTACCCCGGCCTCGGCCTTCCCGAGCGGCTCGCGATCACCCTCAGCACCGAGTACCGCCACCTCGACCAGGACTCCACCGCCCCGGACCTGCTGGAGCTGATGGACCACGCGGCACGCATCGCCTGGGACCGCTCCTCGGCCGGCCCCCTCACACCCTGATCTGATGCCCGGTGACGGCATCCCGCCAATTCCGGCTGGTGAAACAGCGCAGCCCACTCCGTTCCGATCATTGAAATATGAACCGCTTGGGGCGCGCGGGGCTTGCTCCGCGCCGCGCGGAGCCGGTCAACTACCGATGTCGGCGCGCCGTGCATGCACGGGGGAGCGCCCACCCAGGCACCGAGGGCACTCCCACGCCCGTTGACGTGCGCGGTCGAGCAGCACTCCGTTGCTGGACTCGATTCCGGATGCCGCCGCCGGCCCCCCGGCGGCGGCATCCGCTCGAAGCCGCCTCGCCCCAGGGAGAGTTCATGAGCCCCGCCACCGCCTTGCCGGTCCCCGCCACCGTCCCCGAGTTCCTCGCCCCACGCATCGAGAGCCTCCGCCAGATGCTGCGCGCCGGCCGGTGCGAGGAAGCCCTGACGGTCGCCCGGACGCTCAGCGAGGAGCTCGCCGAGAGCCACGGCCCCCTGCACAACTACACCCTCCACGCCTTCGAGCTCGTCGCCTTCTGCGCCCAGCTCGCCGGGCATCCCGCCATGGCCACCGAGGTCTCGGTGTACGCCGCCGGTGCCTGGCAGCGGGTTTTGGATGCCGAGCACAGCCAGATCCGCCGGCAGGCCCGCAACGGCGCGGCCTCCTGGCTCACCGTCACCAACGCGCACGACGCCGTCAGGACCGGCACGTCTCTCCTGGCGCTGCTGCAGTCGGTCTACGGCAAGGACCACCCCTCCACGCCCTTCGTCGAACGTCGACTTAACGCCATCACCGGCGCCGACCAGGAAGCCGCGCGGAACGCTCTGCGCGCCTCGGGACCGGCCTTGCTGATCAAGCCCTAACACCCTGGCCACGGCCTTTTCGAACCGCCCGCGCCAGCGGCATATACCGGAAGTGCGTCTACCGGAAAAAACGGAGCCTGGCAGCACCTGATCTTTCTGGCCAGAATCAGGCTCGGACTGATCGCGTTGTGGGAGACGCCCAGTCCCAGACCGCGAGGGGGACAGTCGCGTTGAACCAGACCACCGCCGGCTCCGCAAACAGCCTCGGCCACCAGGCCGCTCCTGCCGCGCGCCTCGGCGCGCCCGGAGCCGTACCTGTACCCCCCGGGCCGCAGCGCACCGCCGGCCTGCCGGCAGGCATCCGGTGCCCGGCGGAGCCCGGCCTCGCCGCACGTCCGGCCCCTGTCACCCCCGGCTTCGGCCGTGCCCTTGCCTGAGGCCACGCCTCCGTTTTCTACGATCCAAGCCGTCACCACTACTCACAAGGGGGATACGCCAGTGTCGATCTCAAACGCTTCCGGCACGAACCACTGGCTGCGTCGTGCGGTGGTCGCGGCCACGGCTCTCAGCGTCGCGGCCACGGCCGCCGGCTGCGGGAGCGGCGAGAAGGAGAAGCCCGAGGCCTCGAGCAGCCCGAGCGCGAGCAAAAGCACCGACCCGCAGGCCGCGGCCAAGGCCGACGTCCTGGCGGTCTACCGCAGCTACTGGGACGCGCAGGTCAAGGCGTACGCGAAGGCCAGCCCCGTCGGCACGGACCTGGACAAGTACGCCTTCGACAAGGCTCTCGGCAAGGCCGAGTCCGAACTCGTCGCGCTCAAGATCAGCGGCAACGTCATCAAGGGCGAGCCGAAGCTCTCCCCGGAGGTCACGGCGGTCAGCCTGGACGAGTCGCCGAAGAAGGCCACCATCACCGACTGCGTCGACGTCACCAACTGGAAGCTGCTCAAGGAGAAGACGGGCGACGAGGTCAAGCTGCCCAAGGAGCGGCTCACCCGCTTCGTCACCACGATCTCGGCCCGGACCGTCGGTGAGAAGTGGATGATCGTCGAAACCCAGCAGCAGGACCGCACATGCTGACCCGCAGGGCCGCGGCGGTCATATCCGCGCTCGCCGGCATCGTCTACCTCCTCCTCCCCGCTCAGGCGTGGGCGGACGGAGGCGACACGGACGTCGGCTCCTGCAACAGCTCCTGGGTCTGCGCCGGCGTCGAGGTACCCGGCACAGGCAGCGGGGGCGGCGGCAACGGCGGCACGGGCGGGCACGGCGGCGGAGGGGGCGGCGGAGGCGGCGGCAAGGGCGACGGCAAGACGTGTGCCACAGGCGCGACGACCGTTCCAGGAACCGCGGGATGGGAGTGCCACATTCCCGGCGTCGGCACCTGGAGCGAGGCCTACGCCTGCTACATCCGCAAGCTCGACCCGCAGCCCCCGAAGTCCGACCCGATCTGGGACGGCCACACCACCGGCGCCATCTACGGCTTCGCGTGCATGGCGCAGATCCACGCCCGCCCCACACCCACCGACGGTTTCGCCCGCTGGTCCGAAACCGATCCGCTGGGCCAGCAGGGCCCCACGGCAGCCGAACTGGCGCAGCGGGCCCTGAGCATGATGCGCCTGGACGGTGCCAAGGTCGGCAGCGCACCCCCCGCCGGCTCCAAGGGCTTGGTCGGCATGCCGGTGTGGCTGTGGACCGAGGAGACACCCAACACCTGGGGCCCGCAGTCCACGACCGCGGCCGCCGGAGGCCTCTCGGTGACCGCGACCGCCCACGTCAAGTCCATCACCTGGTCCATGGGCGACGGCTCGTCCGTGACCTGC
Source organism: Streptomyces sp. BB1-1-1 (assembly GCF_031597775.1). NCBI lineage: Bacteria > Bacillati > Actinomycetota > Actinomycetes > Kitasatosporales > Streptomycetaceae > Streptomyces > Streptomyces sp. BB1-1-1. The sequence continues at coordinate 90,766 of NZ_CP134205.1, forward strand.
ACCAAGCCCGGCACTCCGTACCAGCAGTCCTTCGGGAAGAAGGAGTCCCCGGACTGCGGCCACACCTACACCAAGGTGCCCGACGGCGGCTCCTACAAGGTCACCGCGACGACTACCTGGGTGATCGACTGGACCGCCACCAACGGTGAGACGGGCACGCTGCCGAACGAGACGCGCAACGCCGGCACCGCGATCAACATCGGCGAACTCCAAGTCGTCAACTAACGAGGAAGCACAGCAATCATGGCGACGACATTCGCGAAGAAGAACACGGCTGCCCAGCCCGCCGCGGCAGCCCCCGGCGGCCCTGTCCCCATCACCCAGGACGCCCCCCGGCGCCGGCGCCGCCCGGTTGTCGTCGGCGCCGGCCTGGCCCTGGCGGCGGTCGGGGCGCTCCTCGCGGTGTGGCAGGTCGACGAGGCCGGGAACCGGACTCCGGTGATCGCCCTGGCGCACGACGTCAAGGCGGGCGAGAAGGTGAAGAAGAGCGACCTCGTCGTCGCACAAGTCGCTCCCGATGCCGCCCTCGCGCCGGTCCCGGTCAGCCGCAGCGGTGACATCGTCGGCAAGACCGCCGCCGCCGACCTGCCCAAGGGCACGCTCGTCACCGACTCCTCGGTGCGCGAGGGCAGTCCCGTCGCCAAGGACCGCGACACCGTGGGCATCCTCGCCAAGCCGGGACAGCTCCCGGCGCAGCGACTGCGCGCCGGCGACGCGGTCGCCCTCGTCCACACGCCGCAGGACGACGCCGATGTGGCGAAGGGATCGTCCACGCAGAAAACCGCGGACACCATCAACGCGATCGTCGTGGGTGTCTCGGCGCCGGACGCGAACGGTGCGGTCGTCGTCGATGTGGCGGTCGCGGGCACCGACAGCGCGCCCCTGGCCACCTGGGCCGCCCGGGGCGCGGTGACCGTCGTGCTGAAGGCGGCCGGCTGATGGCGGTCATCGCGCTGGTGTCGGGCAAGTCCAGCGGGGTCACGTGCTCGGCGCTCGCCCTCACCCTGGCCTCGCCGAAGCCGTCCCTGCTCGTGGAGGCCGACCCGGGCGGCGGCACGGTCCGTGCCGGATACCTGGGCGGCGAGGGCAGCGCAGCCGTCGGTCTGCACCGCCTGGCGGCCGCGGACCGCCAGGGCACCCTCGCCCGTGAGTTCTCCCAGCACTTCGTCAGCCTGGACCGCGACAACAGCGGGCAGCGGCTGCTCCTGCCGGGGCTCACCGATCCCACGCAGGCCGCTTCCCTCAGCCGCACCTGGGACCCGATCTCCCGTCTGTTGAGCGTGATGGACCAGACCGGCCACGACGTGATCATCGACGCCGGCCGCATCCTGACCGAGTCCGAGTCCCGGCTGAGCACGACCCGCTACCCGACGCCTCTGCTGCACCGCGCCGACGTCGTGCTCATGGTCGTGCGGACCACCCAGGCCTCCATCGCGGCCGCCGCGCCCGCGGTGCGGGTTCTGCGGGAGGAACTGGCTCACCACGGGACGGGTTCCGACGCGCTGGGGGTGCTCCTGATCGAGGAGGGCTCCTTCAACTCCAGCCAGGTCCAGCAGCACTTGCAGGCACCCGTGGTCGGCATGCTCGCGTGGGACCCCGACAGTGCCGACGTCCTCACGCACGGGGCCTACAAGAAGATGCCGCGGACCTTGCTGCGCTCCGCACGGACCGCCCACCAAACGATCAACGAACTGGTGACCAGGCGCCGTGTGCAGCTGCGGCCGGCCGGATTGCCGACGGTCGCCGGGAGGGCTTCATGACCGACATCAGGCCGGAGACCCCGGCCCCCGACTACACGACCCTTTTCACCCAGGCCCTCAGCGAAACCAGCCGGCAGAGCGCACCTGTCCTGCGACCGGTGCCCGCCCAGGTCTCTCCTGCCCGCCTGCCCGAGGACCTGCGCGTCTCCGACGCCTCCGGTCCGGCCGCGCTTCCGGTCGGGCATGAGGTGATCGCCGAACTGCGGTCCCGGGCCAGCATGAAGATCGGCGAGGCCGCGGGCGCAGACGCGTCCATGACCGAGCAGGACCGCCGGCAGCGCGGCCAGTCGATCATCAGGCAGGTCGTCTCGGAATGGGCGACAAAGTACGCGGCCAGCGGCACGGACCTGAGCCCCGAGCAGGAAAGGGCTGTACGAGAGGCCGTCTTCGACGAGCTGTTCCGCGCCGGCCGTCTCCAGCCGCTCCTGGACGACCCGCACGTCGAGAACATCATCATCTACGGCGACAAGGTGCGCGTCGACTACGCCGACCGCCCGACGATGACGTGGGACCCGATCGCGAAGACCGACCGGGACCTGATCAACCTCATCAACCACCTCGCGCGGATGCAGGGACAGGGTGAGCGGGCGCTGACGCCCGCCACGCCGAACCTGAACCTCCGACTGGCCGACGGCTCCCGCCTTGCCGCCTCGGCGTACGTCACGCCGAGGCCCAGCATCGTCATCCGCCGCCACCGCACCCGCGGGCAGGGCCTGGACGACCTGGTCCGCTGGGGCACCATCGACTCCTGCCTCGCGCACTTCCTGCGCGCTGCGGTCCGGGGCCGCAAGAACGTCATCGTGGTGGGCTCCCAGGGCGTCGGAAAAACGTCACTGCTGCGCGCCATGGCCCGGGAGATCCCGCGCACCGAGCGTGTGGGAACGCTGGAGTCGGAGTACGAACTCCACCTCCACGAGGACCCGGACGGTCCCGAGGTCGTCGCCTACGAAGGGCGCGAGTCGAACGGTGAGCGCGGCGCGGACGGCAAGCTCCAGGGCGAGCTGAACCTCTCCGACCTCTTCCCTCAGCTGCTGCGCATGTCGCTGCGGCGCGTGATCGTCGGTGAGGTCCGCTCCAAGGAAGTCGTGCCGATGCTGCACGCCATGAACGAGGGCGAGGGCGGGTCGATGGCCACCCTTCACGCCCGCAGCCCTCAGCTGTCGATCGAGCGTCTGGTCACCCTGTGTCTGGAAGCCGGCATCGGCATGACCGAGGCGCTGGCCAACCGGCTGATTGCCCAGGCCGTGGACTTCGTCGTCTACGTACGCCTGGTCGACGAGAGCGAACTCGTCGCCCCGGACGGCAAGCCCGGGCGCAAGCACCGCTTCGTGTCCCACGTCATGGAGGTCACGGGCATCGGCGAGGGCGGCCGGCCTTCGTACCAGATGGTCTTCGCCCCGCGCGAGCAGGACGGCCGACGCGAACCCCGGGCCGTCCCGCACGGGAACATCTCCCAGACCAACCTGGAAGACCTGGTGCGCGCCGGCCTGGACCGAAGTGTGCTGCAGCGCCCGTGGGGCGGCTGGGGCGCGCCGCTGGAGACGGTGGTGCCGCTGTGACGCTCACCCTCAGCTCCCTGCTCGCCGCGCTCGCGGGTCTTGCGGCTGTCGGCGGTCTCGTCGTGGCCGTGGCCGGCGGCGTGGGCTGGGCGCCCTCGACGACGGTCCGGCGCCGCAGCCGTCTGGAGCGCAAGGTCCGCGGCTTCTTCGTCAAGGACACCCGTACGCCGACGTCGTGGTGGGCGCGCGGCCAGGTCCGGCTGGCCGGCGCAGTGGTGGCGGGCCTGGGGGTATGGCTGTTCACCGGGTGGCTGGTCGGCGGCCTGCTCACCGTCGCTGTCGTGACCGGCCTGCCCTGGCTGTTGAACACCTCCGGCTCCGGCAAGTCGCAGATCGAGAAGCTGGAGGCGATCGAGGAGTGGGTGCGGCGCATGTCCGACATCCACACCGTCGGTGTCAGTCTGGAGGCCACCATTCAGCGCAGCCTGGAGACCGTGCCGAAGGCGATTCGCGAGGACGTGCGTCTCCTTGTCTCCCGTCAGCAGGCCGGCTGGGTTCCCGAGCATGCCTACCGGGCCTTCGCCGACGACCTGAACGACGCCATGGTCGACGAGGTCGCCGCCCTTTTGATCCTGCACGTCACGGACCGCGGCAGCGGCCTGAGCAAGGCCCTGCGCGAGCTTGCCGGCGCACTTCAGCACGAGGTCCTCTCACGCCGGGAGGTCGAGGCCGACCGGCAGAAGCCGCGCACCAACGACAGGTGGGTGACGATCTTCTGCCTGGGGATCTTCGGTGTCACCGCGTTCTCCGGCACCTACGTCGAGCCCTACAACACCGTCACGGGGCAGCTCGTCCTCGTCTTCGTCGCCATCGCCTTCGTCCTGGTCAAGGTCTGGATGCGCCGCATGGCGATCATCGAGCCCGCGCCCCGGTTCCTGTCTCCGGCCGACCGATCCGGCGGCCAGATCACCGAGGAGACGCCGTGAACCTCTCTCCCTACGCCGTCATCGGCGGCGCCGTCGCCGGTCTCGGCCTGGTGATCGCCGCTCGCGGCGTCCTCCCGGGCCGGCCCGACCTGGGCGACGTCCTGTCGAGGATGGACGCCACCCGGCTGGAGAACCTCGAACGCAACCGCGACAGCCAGGCCAACACCCTGATGGAGAAGGCCGGAGTCTTCCTGCTGCGCACCGTCGGGGACGGCACCCTTCGCCTGCCCCGTCAGCAGCTCGAACTCGTGGGCCGCTCCCCGGCCGCACACCTGGGCCGCAAGCTCGCACTCGCCCTGTACGGACTGCTGCTTCCCGTGCTGGTGGTGAGCCTGGCGAACCTGGCCGGCTACCCCTTCCCCGTGGCGATCCCGGCGATCGCCGGACTGGGGCTCGCGGTCATCTTCTGGCTGCTGCCCGATCTCCAGCTCAAGCAGCAGGCCGTGGAAGCCAAGGAGGACTTCCGGTACGCCGTCAAGGCATACCTGCGCCTGGTCCAGCTCGAGCGCGCCGCGGACGCCGCACCCACCCAGGCCCTGAAGAGGGCCGCGGAGGTCGGTGAGGGCTGGGTCTTCGCCAAGATCCGCGACACCATCACCCGCGCCGAACTCGAGGGCATCAGCCCGTGGGAGGGCCTCAAGCGTCTCTCTCTCGAACTCGACGTCCCCGAACTCGGAGCGCCGGCCGACATCATCGCCATCGCCGGCGAGGAGGGCGCAGCCGTTGGCGACACCCTCGGCGCGCAGGCCAAGTCGCTCTCCGGTGCCCTGGTCACCGCTGCGAAGGCCCAGGCCAACATGGCCTCGGAAAAAATGGTGATGCCCGTCGCCATGCTCGTGTTGATCATGACCGTCTACATCGGCTACCCCGCGATCTCGCGGATCATGGCCAGCTAACTCCCGCAAGAGACAAGGAAGAACACGATGGGTACCGACCCGAACTTCGCTTTCCTGAAGGCCTTCTTCGCCGCCCGCATCGACCGGCTGCGCGACGCCCGCGACGACCGCGGCGCCATATCCATCGAGACCATGATGATCATCGCCGGTCTCGTGGTCGCCGCCGGTGTGGCCGTCGCCGTGATCGCCACCAAGATCAGCGAGAAGGCGGCCACGATCAAGTGATGCCCCTCCGCAGGACTGTCCGCCGCTGGTCCCGCGCGCTCGCCCAACGCGACGCGCGGGACCGCGGAGCCATGTCCCTGGAGATGCTGATCATCTTTCCCGTCGTGGTGATGGCCATCCTGCTGGTCGTACACGTCGGGCTGTGGTGGCACGCCAAGAACGTGGCGATGTCCGCCGCCCAGCTGGGAGTGGAGTCGGCACGTGTCCGCGGAGCATCAGCGGGCGCCGGCACCACCGAGGCCCGCGAGTTCCTCTCCCGTGCCGGCGGCAGCATCTCCGGCACGTCGGTGAGCGGAAGCAAGGGAGCGACGGTGACGATCCGCGTGACCGGCTACGTCGACACGATGATCCCCGGTCTGAAGCTCAGGATCGACCAGCACGCCGACGCGGCCGCCGAGCGTGTCACGGAGGCCCGGTGACCATCATCCACAGACTCAGGGACGACCGCGGCTCGCTGTCGCTGGAAGCGGTCATCCTGTTCCCCGTCCTCATCATGGTGCTGCTCCTGGTCGTCGCATTCGGCCGGATCGGGTCCGCCAACAACGCCGTCGACACCGCAGCCCGCAACGCGGCGCGCGCCGCATCGCTGGAACGCACCGGCGGGTCCGCCAGCACCGCCGGATCGCAAGTGGCGCGCAGCGTGCTGACCCAACAGGGTCTGCAGTGCACCGCCACGTCCGTCTCCGTGTCCACCGGCGGGTTCGCCGCACCGATCGGTGAACCGGCCAGCACCACGGCCACAGTCACGTGCACCGTGCGGCTCTCCGACATCGGACTGCCCGGCCTGCCCGGCGCCAAGACGATGACCAGCACCTTCACCTCGTCTATCGACTCCTACCGCCAGCGCGGCTGACAGGACCACCGCATGACACCCGCCCGCTTCGCTCTCACCTCGCGGATCCGTCACGCCCTGCGCGACGACCGCGGTGCGATGAGCCTGTTCGTCCTCGTCACCATCGTGGCGCTCTTCCTCGTGGCCGCACTCGTCTACGACGGCGCCGGGAAGCTCCGGGCCCTCACCCACGCCGAGGGCGTCGCGCACGAGGCAGCACGAGCCGGCGGCCAAGCCGTCGACGCGGGCAAGGCCATCTCCGGCCAAGGCGTCAGCGTGGACCGCAACGCGGCCGTGGCCGCCGCCCGGACCTACCTCAGCCGCGAGGGCGTCAACGGCTCGGTCCGGGTGAGTGAGGACGGCGGGTCCCTGGAGGTGACCGTGACCGAGACGTACACCGCCCTCTACCTCGGGGGCGCCAGCGGAACAGTCACCGGCACCGGCAGCGCCAACCTCGTCTACCAGGGGTAGGGGTCATGAGAAACCGAAGCACCGCAGCAACGATCGCCCGCGCGCTCCTCGCCCTGGTCGCCCTGGTCGCCCTCGTGGCCGGCGTCCCCGCCGTGCTGCTCGGCATCGGCGTCCTGCCCGACCACGTCCCGGGCGTCGGCGAGATCACCACCGCGCTCACCAGCCCCGACACCGGCCAGCTGTTCCTGGGCGCGGTCACCCTCATCGGCTGGTACGGCTGGATCAGCTTCGTGATCTCCGTCGTGCTGGAGACGGGCGCCGCGCTGCGCCACGTCCGGGCGCCCCGCATCCGCATGCTGGGGGGCTCCCAGCAACTGGCCGGCGCCCTCGTCGGCGGCATCCTCATCCTTCTGCCCGCAGGGACGGCCATGGCCACCCCGGCCACCGCTGCGCCTGCCGCTTCGGCCACCGCGGCCACGGCATCCGTGAGCGCCGGCACGCAGACCGAGACGCCGGCCCCGGCTTCGTCGACCTGGCGCGGTCCGGTCCACCACGTCCAGGACGGCGACACCCTCTGGGACATCGCGGAGAAGCGCCTGGGCGCCGGAATCGAGTGGCACCGGATCGTCGACGCCAATGACGGCGTACGCCAGGCGGACGGCTCCCTCGTCACCGCCGACACCACCGTCCTGCAGCCCGGCTGGATCCTCCGCCTGCCCGCCGACGCTTCGCCCGCACCCTCCGCCGATCAGGGCGGAGCCCGGACACAGACCGCCGGCTCCAAGGCCGCGTCCGAGACCCACACCGTCCGCGCCGGCGAGACGCTGACCGGCATCGCCGAGGACGAGCTCGGCGACGCCGACGCCTACCCCCGGATCGTCGAGGCGAACAAGGGCGTGGAGCAGGACGACGGGCGCGCCCTCGGCGACCCCGACGAGATCTACCCCGGCTGGGAGCTGAAGATCCCCGCCGCGGCCGGCAGCGACCCAAGCGACTCGAAGCCGGACCAGGCGCAGCCCCCGCGTGAGCAGCCCGCCGACCAGGGCAAGGCCGAGGAACGGCCCGGCGCCGAGCAGACACAGCCGCCCGCCCAGGAAAAGCCGGGCCCGGGCGCCGACCAGGGGGAGAAGGGCGAGACGGCCCAAACCCCCGGCCAGGGCTCGGACCAGGACAGCCAGGACGGTGGACAGCCGACCGAGCAGCCGAGCGAGCAGCCGCCCGCGCAAAACCCGGCACCCGACCGCGAGCGGGAGCAGCACGGCACGCCCACCCAGGCGCCTGAGGCGCACGACACCGCGGAGGCCGCCGACAGCGGTGACCAGAGCGTGCAGAGCATCGCCGCGGCGGGCAGCATCCTGGCCGCAGCCGTCCTCGCGGTCGTCGCGGCCCGGCGCGCGCGCCAGCAGCGCCGCCGACGCCCCAAGCGGCGCATCCCGATGCCCTCCGGTGCAACCGCCGACTTCGAGAAGCAGCTGCGCGTGGCGTCCGACATCACCGGCGCCGCGCTCGCCGACCGCGCCCTGCGCACCCTGGCCGCCAACTGCCGTCAGGCCGGCCGGCCTCTCCCCGAGGTCGAGGCGATGCGCATCACCGCGCGCGGCATCGAGCTCCACCTGGCAGCCGTCACCCCGACCGTCGCACCGTTCACCGAGCACGAGACCAAGCCGACGGCGTGGGTGTGCCCCGCCCGCGGCGCGGCTCTCCTCAACGAGGACGAGGCCGCCGACATCACCGTGCCCTACCCGGCCCTGGTGAGCCTGGGCGAGACCGAGGACGGCGACACGGTCCTGGTCAACCTGGAGGCCATCGGCCTGCTGCGCCTGGCCGGCAGCCCGGCCGACGTCCGCGCGGTCATGCTCGCCCTGGCCGTCGAACTCGCCTCCTCCCGGCTGGCGCCCGACACGCAGATCGTCCTCGCCGGTGCCGGCAGCGACCTGCACCACCTCTACCCCGACCAGATCGAGCACCACGCAGACCTCGGCCCGGCCACCACCGACCTCCAGGCGCACGACGCCTTCCAGCGCCAGGCCCTTATCGACGGCGGCCACGACCACCTGCGGGCCGCCCGGCTGGGTGAGGACGGCGGCGACACCTGGATCCCCCGCATCCTCATCGCCACCGCCCCGCCCACCGGCCCGGCGGCCGCCGAACTCGAGGACCTCCTCGCCTCCCGGCCCCGCACCTCGGTCGCGGTCGTCACCGCCGCGGGCGGCGAACTCGACCTGCCCGGCGCCTGGACCCTGCCCGCCCAGCCCGGCACCCTCGTCGAACTGCCCGACCTGGACCTCGCGGTCAAGCTCCAGCACCTGGATGCCGACTCCTACGACCGGCTCGTCCAGCTGATCGCCACCTCCAGCCGCACCGACGACGTCCCCCCGCCGCCGTGGACGGGACACACCGGACCAGCCGACACCAACGGCCCCCGCTCCACCGTCCCGGTGGGCGAGGACTCTGCGCTCGCTCCGGAGACCACCGCCGCCCCCGCAGTGACCACCGCGGTCGCCACGCAGGGCAGCGGCCTGGCGACCGCTCTGCCGGCCTTCACCGCCTTCTCCCCCGCCCTGACGCCCGACGAGGGCCCGGCAGACCGTGGCAGCAGTGACGGCTGGGAGGAAGAGCAGGACGGCAGCGCTCTGTCCCCCGCGGTCGCGGGCTCCCCCACCCTCGACAAACAGCCCGACGAGGACGCCGACAGCAACTTTGCGGGCGAGCCCACCGGCTGGGAGGTGCCCGAGCCTGCCGAGGACGACGGCGCCCCCGAGGAGACGTCCGCGCTGGGTGCCGAGGTGTGGGACACCGCCGAGCCGGAGCAGGACTTCGAAACGGTCCTCGGCGAAGTGCTCGGCGAGCGGGACGACGACTCCCCGGTGCCGCCCGACGGCGAAGAGGCCGGCTCCGGTCTGTCCGCCGCCGCGCTCGGCGACGGCCCGGACGAGGAGGAGAGCCCGGAAGACGGCTCGGCCCTGGCCGACGACAAGGACGATGCCGAGTCCGGTCTGACCGCGGCCGCGTTCGCTGTGACCGCGCCAGCCGCGACAGCGACCGAAGCACGGATCATTCCCCGCCCCAGCGCCGCGACCTCCACCGTCCTGGCCGCGCTGGCCACCCCGCCGGCCGAGCCCGAAGGCCCCCAGGTCCAGGTCCTCGGCCCGGTGACACTGACCGGCGCGCAGGGCCGGGTGGGCAGCAACCGGCACAACCACCTTCTGGAGATCGCCGCCTGGCTCGTGCTGCACCCGGGCCTGGGCCGCCAGGACCTCGACAACGCGATCTGGCCCGGGCTGCGCAAGACCTCCAGCACCCGCAACACCGCGATCTCGCGGCTGCGCTCCTGGCTCGGCCCCAACCCCCATCTGCCCGCCGACGACCCCCAGGGCGCCTACCTTCCCGCGGTCACCGAAGGTGTCTACCGCCTCGGGCCCGCGGTCACCTCGGACTGGGACCGGTTCAAGGAGCTGTACCAGCAGGGCATGCACCACGACGGGCAGGACGCCGACGTCGCCCTCGCCCACGCTCTGGCCCTCGTGCGCGGCCGCCCCTTCGCGGACGTCGACCCCTCCAAGTACTGCTGGGCAGAGGCCGACATCCAGGAGATGATCAGCGCCATCGTCGACGTCGCCCACGAGCTCGCCGAGCGCCGCCGCCAAGTCCGCGACTACCGGGCGGCGGCCCAGGCCGTCACCAAGGGCATGCTCGTCGACTCCCAGAGCGAGCTGCTCTACCGGGACCTCTTCACCATCTGCCACGAGATGGGCGACCGCGAGGGCCTGGAGCGCGCCGCCGCCCAGCTGGCGCGGATCAACATGGAAGAGGGCGTTGATTCTTCGCCCGAGACCGTCGGCTTGCTCCGCACGCTCCTCAAGGGCGAGAGGATCAAGCCCACTCTGGGGTCCGCGGCCTCATGATCCGTCGCAGATTCACTGACCTCCGGTGTCACACCGCACCGCTCGATCACACCTGTAGAGAGCGAGGGGCCTCTTCGGCCGTTCATCCGACGAAGGAGACCGCGCACATGAGCCGCCGCCGGCAGCACGCCTTCATCCCGCCCGCCGGGCCCACCACCCCGGCAGGCCTCACCAGGGAAGGAGGCCGCCGATGACCACCTTCCAGTGGGCGCTGCCCGCCGGCCTCGCCGTGGGCGGGATCGGCGCTGCGGCCGCCGTCGCCATGGTGCTCGGCAACCGGCGCAGAGCCGCCGAGCAGAACGCCACCGCCGAGGAGCGCGCCCAGCTCGCCCTCCAGCGCCGCAATGCCTGGCAGCGCCGCCTCGCCGTGATCGCGCTCGGCATCGGCTGTCTGATGATGTTCGTCCTCGCGGGCATCGCCGCCTGGCTCTCCTTCGGGGCGCAGCGCGAGTACGCCCATGCGCACAACGGCGGTGACTGGGACGCGGCGACCGGGTTCGCGCTGCTCCTGGACGCCGGCGCCCTCAGCCTCTCCCTCATCCGCTTCTTCGAGGCCCTGACCCTGCGCTCCTCCGCGATCACGCGGATCCTGCTGATGGGGTTCGTGTCCGCCTCGGCGGCGATGAACCTGCTCCATGCCCCCGGGGCGGGGGCCGGCAGCGCGTTCCTCGCCGTGGTCCCGCCGCTGGTGTACGCGATCCTGCTCGAGATGCTGCTGTACAAGATCGAGCAGGTCATCATGGGCCGGCAGAAGCGCCGCAAGGCCGACCGGGACCGGGCCTACAGCCTGCTGCTGTGGTTGCCCTGGCCGATCGGCGCGCCGGTCAGGATGTGGAAGGCGTGGCGGGCCGAGCTCCTGGGGACCGTCGACAACGTCCGCGTGATCGGCTCCCACCGCCCTCGCCCCTCGGCCCCTGCGGCAGAGGTGACCGTGGAGCGCACCGCCCCGGCGCCCGTCATGGGCCCCGCCACGGCCGCCGCGGTCGGCGCGGCTCCGGTAAACGCGCTGCCGGTCAGCGGCCCGCAGGCCACCGCCGAGAAGGCCGAAGAGCCACCGGCGCGCGTGGCGGTGCCACCAGCCTCCCCGGCATCCGCGCCGCCGACCCCGCCGCAGGATGAGAAGGAGCCGGCCACGCAGGAGGTCCGGGAGGCCCCGGAGCCCGCTGCGGTGGCCGAACCGCGCTCCCAGGCCGCTGCCGAACCGAAGCCGGAGCCGGTGGCGGAGCCCGAGCCAGAAGCGGAGCAGGACCCGGAACCTGAGCCGGAGCCTGCCGCGGAGAGCTCCATGGCCGGTCAGTCCGATGAGGAGGAGCCGCTGCCGGGTGAAGGCGAGGACGCCCTCGGCGACGAGGAGGGGGAGGAAGAGCACGAGGGCGAGGAGCCGGACCCCGAGCACGACAACCCGCCGGACAACGAGGAAGACGAAGAGGCACGGGAGCGGCTGAGCATCGACATCGACCTTTCCGTGCTGCCGAAGAACCTCACCCAGCGGCAGCGGGCCGAGCGGATCTACGTCGCCCACCAAGCCGCCGGCGTAGCCCTGCTGCAGGCCGACCTGGGCAAGTGGGCCGGGTACAAGAACCCGAACTCCGGCGGCAACGAGTACCGCCGGCTGGAGAAGGAACACGGCCCCATCGTGGTCCGCGAGGGTGCCACGCACGTCGACCTGAACTGGTCCCACCAACCCGTGGCGGCCTGACTGCCCGGCTTCCGTCTCCCCCGGCCGGTAGGACCGAGCCGGGGGAGAATGCCGTGTCGGACCGTGCGGGTAGCCTCAGAGTCGACACCACACCGGGTACAGATAGGGGGCGGCCGGTGAGCAGCCGCTGGCATCGGGCGATCGCGGAGCTGAGCGCCCAGGGGGACGCGGCCCGGGCCGCCGCCCAACGCGTGCAGGATGTTCCTAGCGGGCAGCGCACGACCGCCGTCGCGATCTCCTACGCGGCCGAGACCGACTATCTGCGCAGCGCGAGCACGCTGCTGCGCGCGCACCTCACCGACCGGCGTCCGCCCCGGCGGCTGCCGGTCGCCCGCGTCTGGCCCTGCCTGCGCGATGTGTGGAAGGACCGGGCGCTGGACCGGCTCGGCGGGGTGTGGCAGGCCGTCCCCCGGGACGCCGCCCTGGCACGGATGCGCAGCGCCCCGTCCGATCCTCTCCTCACTGCCGTCATCGACCAGGCCGAGTCCCTGCAGGCCAGCCTCCGCGGCGACCGGCGGGTGGACCGGCTGTACGAGTCGTACATCCCTGACCGGACGGGCAGTACCGCCGGTCTGCTCGGCGCGGGGCGAACGGCCCCCACACTGCCCGGGTTCCCCGACCCCGGACACCCCCTAAACCGGGTCTTCCCCCGCGGCGGGGCGACCGGCACGCGGATCCAGCCCGGCCGGGAGGCCGAGTTCAACCAGCTGAGCACCGACCGCTTTGCTGTGCACGCCAGAGCTCTCGCCTTCGGCGACGCGGTTCTCGCTCTCCTTGCCGAGCACCGGGCGGAGGGCGCCTCGCCGGATCCGGGACGGCTGCGCGGTGCCGGCCGCTGGGTAGGGCGCGAGCAGCAGTTGGTAGCGGACCGGCCGAAGTGGCCGGCCAAGCTCAACGGCTACCAGGGCGCGACACTCGCCGGACTCGGCTGGCTGGTACTCGCATGCACCGGGCTGCCGCTCACCTTCGGGCAGCGAGCGGACATGCTGTCCCACTACACGCTGCTGTTCCTGGCGGCCGGCCTCATCGCCTGCACCGGAACAGCCCTGATCCACCGGCACGGCCCAAGGCTGATCGCCGCGCCCGGGCCCCAGGCCCTGTTCCCCGGAATCGTCGCGGCAGTGGTCGCCTTCACGGTGTGGCAGGGCCAAGGGCCCGTCGCCGACTACTACTTCGCCGGCCCGTACGACCGCTACGACCGCGAGTACGCGGACGGCTGCCTCGCCGCCAGCCCTTACCGGCACGACGCCGTCCGGGCCATGGTCGACGACGGCGTGCTGACCGTCACCCCCGTCGAGGGAGGCGCGACGCTGCGCCTGGGACCGGCCGAGGACGGCGGTACGCACCCACTGCGCCCGCTTGACCGGGCGACCCGGGCGGTGCTCGACGAGTACGGGTGCTGACCCTGTCCCGGCCGGGCGCCGGATTTGGCAGTGCTGAGGGCGCGGGACAGATCGCCCGGCCGGGGGTAGCGCACCGTGGCCGGGGTGCGTGAGGTTCAGCCGTAGCCCTGGCCCAGGTCCAGGGCGGGGATGAGTATCTCGGCGGCCGGGCAGTCATGGCACGCCTTGGCTCCGGGCCGCATCAGAGCATCCAGTGCTTCGAGGGCGCCGATCTCACGTCCGCCTCCGGCAGCTGCCGGGCAGGCGGCGTCATGGACGACCGTGCCGCGGCGGCCGGCGGGCCGGACGATCCAGCCGGTCGGCCTGGGCGGAGGCATGGTCCTGGGGTCTCGGTGGTTCGGGACGTTCGACAGGTCGACTCCGTCGATCGGCCGCAGCTGCTGGTCGGTGACCCACACCGTGTACTCGGCGGCATCGACGCCGTCCTCCGTAGCCACCCACGAGGGCACGCCGATGCGGTAGCGCCACGGGTGCCCCTGGGCGCTTTTGAACCTCTCGTACAGACGTACCTCCACGGTCTGCTCGTCGGGTAGGACGAGCAGTATCCGGGCAGGCAGAGATCCGGGGCGGTCGTTCACCGGGCTAGGCGGCGGGGGCCTGCTCCAGCGCCCGGGCCTGCCGCCGCAGGCCCTCAAGGTGGGCTCTGCCGACGGTTCCCGCCCAGTGGGGGTGGAACAGGACCCGGGCGGACAGGTGCAGCAGCTGACGGCGCCGCACGGTGGTGCAGGCGCGGGGGTCGGCCGCGAGCGCCCGGTAGGCGCGGAGAAAGGCGATCTGCGCCTGGACGAGGTCGGGGGGATAGATCTGCTGCTCCATGACGCAATTCAATCAGGTGTTCGAATTCTTCTTCGAGTCGGCGCGGCACTCGGGAGCCGTGGCGTCAGGACTGACCCTTCGCCGCAGGCCAAGGAGCCGTCGTTCCCCGAGGGAGCAGGCTTGCCGCGGCCCCGGCAGCCCTCCCTTCAGCGGGACGCGTGCGGATGGAGACCCCGCATCGTGCGCCGCCCGAGGCGAGAGTGCAGGATCCGTTCTCCCCGGAGCGCCGTGCCGGCGACCAGGCGGCCCGACACGACGAGCGAGCGGGACGCGCGGGGCGTAGGAGTGGAGGGTGCACCTGTCCCCGCCCATCGAGCCGATGCTCGCCCGCTCCGTCACCGCACTGCCGCCTGCGGGGGCCGGGCCCGCGCTGTTCGAGCAGAAAGCCGACGGGTTCCGGACACTGGTGTTCGCCGGCCCCAAGCCATTCCTCCAGTCCAGGCGGGGCGCGGATCTGGGTCCCGCGTTCCCGGAACTCGTCGCGGCCGCGGCCGCGCTCGGCGTCGAAGCGGTCCTCGACGCCGAGCTGGTCACGGTGGGAGCGGACGGGCTCGACTTCACCGCGCTGCAGGAACGAGCCCGGCGCCGGGGTGCCACCGCCAGGCGGGCGGCGCTGGAGCGGCCGGCCCACCTGATCGTCTTCGACGTGCTCGAGATGTCCGGTGCTGTTCTCCTCAATGAGCCGCTGTGGCGGCGCAGGGACGCCTTGGAGGACCTCTTCGCCGGACGCCGGCTGACAGCACCGTGGGCGCTGTGCCCGCAGACCTTGGACCGGGAGCTCGCCCTCGGCTGGCTGGACCCGGCCTGGGGAACGGCCGGGATCGAGGGAATCATGATCAAGGACCCGGGTTCGCGATACCGGTCCGGAGAGCGCGGGTGGATGAAGCTGCGGACCCGCCTCACGACGGAAGGGATCATCGGCGCGGTCACCGGCGCCGTGGCCGCGCCCCGAAGTCTCCTGCTCGGCCGGCTCGACGCGGCGGGCCGGCTCCGCCTGGTCGCCCGCTCCACCCCGCTGCCCCGCAAGGCGGCCGCCGAGCTGGGCGCCGCCCTGCGGCCGGCGGGAGCGGAGCACCCCTGGTGGGGCCGCACCTTCTCGGCCGGGTGGGGAGTGAAGGAGCCGTTGGCCTTCCACCCCGTGGCGCCCGACCTCGTCGCCGAGGTCGAAGCCGACACCGCTCTCGACCTGGGCCGGCACCGTCACCCGGTGCGCTACGTGCGAATCCGGGACGACATGACCCCCGGCGACGTCCGGGCGTGACCCCCTCCCCCGGCCGGCCGTGACGCCGCGGAACCCATTGCGCGCAAGTATCCGCAAACCCCTGGCTCCGCCGGACCCCGGCGGGCCAGACTCGCGGCATGTCCGTACGCGTCTTCCGCCACGTCCACCAGGAGCACAGCCACCGGACCCTCGCCGGCACCGTCGAGCCGCCGGCGGCCGAGGCCGCCCGGTGGGACGCCATGCTCCAAGCGGTCGCCATCGCGCGGGGACTGCCCGCGGACAGAGGGCAGGAGCTGTACGAAGCGTGGGTCGCAGCCGAGCGGCCGGCCGCATGCCCGTGCACGCTGTGCAGTACCGTCCGCCAGGCCTTCGAGACCGAGCGGGCCCGCGAAGCCGCAGGTGCCTACCGGGGAGAGAACGGATTTTGGATCTTCCCCAACGGGCTGCCCGACGGAGAGAAGCTGACGGGGTCCTACCAGGTCGCCGAGGGAGTCTGGGTGAACGCCGACGAGCCGCACCCGGCCTCTCCGGGCGGCACGGGGAGCGACGCTCAGCCTCACACCCCGGCCAGAGGATGAGAGTCGGGTCACAGTCGTAGCGTCCGATCCTGGACGCTGGCCCTGCCCTCCACTGGTCATGATCAGAGCCTCACCCGCGACCAGGAGGGGGTACCGCTGTGCCGGTCCTGCGCCAGATCACCACGTGCACCGAGCCGTCGACCGTCGTCATCGAACGCCGCGTCCGCGCACGCGACCGGTCGCTGGACTACCGGCTGGAGGTCTGCCGACGCCACCGCTGGCTGGCGAGCAACTGGACCGGACGGCGCAGCGCCGAGGGGGCCGGCGGACGGTGCGGCACGGTCACCGACTACCGCCCCTACACCCAGATCGTGCAGTCCCACGCCGCCCTGTGGCTGGTGCCGTTGACCACCAACGGCCCCCAGGACCACGACGGCGACCTCGCGGCCGCGCTGCGCGCGGGACACGAGTTGCTGACCGCGCACCGGGAACCGACCGGCGTGGCGATCGCGCTGGAACACGCGGCGAGGATCGCCGAGGCGGTCACCGCCGGCAGCCTGCCCCTGGCCGACGGGCAGGCCCAGGTCCTGGCGGCACTCAGCGCGGCGGAAACCCTCGATGCCGGAGCACGAGGCGCCTGACCTGCTGCCTCACGACGTCCACAGCCCGGCCACCGTCCCGGCAGCGCGGAGAAGGGGCACTCGCACGGGGGTCGTAGGGTTCAATCCGACCGGCCCGTCACGGGGAGGCCGGCCGTGAACGAGGAGTCCGTCTTGTCCGCCCTCAGTGTTGCCCTGACCGCCGCCGTCGGAGCCCTGGCCGGCGCTGCCGCGCGCCCCGTGATCTTCGCCCGGTCCGTGCCGGCGCCTACGGCCGCACGCAGCAACTGTCCGCACTGCGGCATCGCCGTCCTCGACCGCCGGCTGCCGCTCCTGCCCTTCTCCGGTCGCTGTCCGGCGTGCTCAGAAACGATCGGACCGCGCCCCCTTGCGCCGGAAGCGGCGGCCGCGATCGCGTTCGCCGTCGTCGCGGCGGGCGGGGCGAGCGGCTGGTTCGCCGCCGCTCAGTACTGGGTGGCCGCGTGCGGCGTCGCGCTGGCTCTGATCGACCTCGCCGTTCAGCGGCTCCCCGACATCCTCACCCTCCCCGCCTGCGCCGGAACGCTCATCCTGCTTTCCGCTGCTGCGATGGCGGGCGAGTCCGGGAGCCTGGGCCGCGCGGCAGCCGCCGCTGCCGTACTCACCCTCGTCTTCCTCCTCATCGCGCTCACCGGCGCAATGGGGCTCGGAGACGTCAAGCTCGCGCCGGCCATCGGCGCGCTCCTGGGCTGGAGCAGCTGGACGATCCTGTTCTGGGGAGCGGCTGCGGGCTTCGTCGTCGGCGCAGTCTCGGAGGTGGCGCGGATGGCGGCCGGCCGCGCCCGCCGCACGCACGTCTCCTTCGGCCCCTACATGGTCATCGGAGCCCTGGCCGTCTCCGTCGCCGCGGCCTGACCCCCGCCCCGAATTCCCGGAAGTGCCGCTTCCTGTAATTGCTCTTCCTGAATAGCGATTACCGGAACGGCTCTCACCTGACCCCGCTATTCCGGCATGCGATTTTCCGCAATGAGCGGAGCCTGGTCAAATTCTTTGCGCAGCACGAAGATCGAACCCGGAAACAGACACATCGCGTTCCGGACCATTCTTCGCCAGCCTTCGCCGCACCTCATCAGTGCCGAGGCGGAGAGGCCCTGCGCAGGTCCGGCGAGCGAATTCGGGCCGACGACACCAGGAAGAGCCGCCCATGCATACCCTCACCCGCCGCGTCGCGACCGTGGCCACCACCGGCGCGCTGCTCCTCGGCGGCGCCGTCGCCACCGCCTCCACCGCGAGCGCCGCGACGGTCGGCAGCGGAGCCTGCACCCACCAGATCAAGCTCAACACCGACGTGTACACCACGGTGAAGTTCCGCACCGGTCCCGGCACCGGCTACACCGCCACCGGCCAGCTCTCCCGGGGTACCGACGTGTACTGGCAGTGCAACAAGGGCGACAACGGCAAGCCCGGCGCCTGGGGCTACGTCACCGTGAAGTCCGGCGCTCACAAGGGCAAGAAGGGCTGGGTCGCCGCCCAGTACATCAACGTGCCCATGCAGCTGGACTGACCCCTCCACCCGGCCGGCAGAGACGACCTGACCCGAACTCTGCCGGCCCCTCCCACGCCTGAGCCGCCACCTTGTGCAGGCTCAGGACGACGCGACGGCGGCCCGGCCCACTGTGACCCCGGGCCGCCGTCGGCGTACCCGCATCCGGAGCCCGGCCCCCACCTCGCAGCCAGCCTCCGAGGCAGGCTCCCCCGCCCCGGACCGGACCACCGCCGACCGGGCGGCCGAACTCCAGGACGGGCACCATGAACCTCACCTCCTCCCCACCCGGCGTCCCGGCATCCCGTCTCGAGCAGGCACTGGCCAACGCCCGCGGCCACGGACGGGCCGCCCTCGCCGCCTACCTCCCCGCCGGCTACCCCACGCTCGACCAGAGCCTCGACGCCCTGCATCTCCTGGCGACGACCGCCGACGTGATCGAGATCGGTCTGCCGTACACCGACCCCCTCATGGACGGACCGGTCATCCAACACGCCGCCGCACAGGCACTCCGGGCCGGATTCCGCACCGAGCACCTCTTCACCACCGTGCGCGAACTCGCCGCCGCCTCCCGCACCGCGCTGGTCGTCATGACCTACTGGCAGCCCGTCCATCACCACGGACCCGCCCGGTTCGCCCAGCGACTCGCTGCCGCCGGCGGGGCCGGCGTCATCATCCCCGACCTGCCCGTCGAGGAGGCCACCGACTGGCTACGCGCGGCCCAAGAGCACGGCCTGGACACCGTGTTCGTGGTCGCCCCGAACACCACCGACCAACGCCTGACCCGCGTATGCGCCGCCGCCAGCGGCATGATCTACGCCCCCGCAACGGCCGGCGTCACCGGCAGCCAAGGCCCCCTCCACCCCGGCCTGCACACCTTCGTCGACCGCCTGCGCACCCTCACCCACCTCCCCATCGGCGTCGGCATCGGCGTCTCCACCCCACAACAGGCAGCGCTCGTCGGCTCCTACGCCGACGCGGTCATCGTCGGCTCCGCATTCATCCGCGCGATCGAGACCTCTCCCGGGCCAGCCGGTGCCCTCCAGGCCGCCCTCCTCGCCCAACGCCTCGCCGACGGACTGCGCCGAGCCGTGCCCACCGCGGCCTGAACGAACGCCAGCCGGGCCGGCCCGGCGGCCGGCGACTTCGTCGACCTGGACCGCTTTCCGGGCATCCCTCCACGTACCGGCATGGTTCATTCAGAGTTTCGAAGTGCTCCGGCGGGAAAGTTGTAGCTACCAGCCAGTAGGCCTCTAATGTTCCGCCCAGCACACCAACTTGTTGACCCGCTCGTGGACGAGCACACTCAGGAGCGGACCGCATGCTCGCGATGCGACCAGCCACACCGGACGACCAACCCCGCCTCGCCGAGATGATCCAGGCCCGCTCCGACTGGATGAAGGACAAGCAGCTCCCGAACTGGCACAGCTGGGGAAAGCACGTCCACGAACTGGCCAGCAACTGCACACGACACCCGAGCGAGATGTGGGTCCTCACCAGACACGACGACCACATCCTGGGCTGCACCACGATCCTTCGCACCGCCGCGCCCTGGACCTGGACCACGACCGAGGCCGCCGAAAGCGCCTACTACCTCAACGGCACCGTCACAGACCCTGCCGAACGCCACCGCAAGCTCGGCGCAGTCATCGCTCACTGGGTCGTCGACCGTGCTGCACGCGAAGGCATCAGCCGCGTACGTCGAGACTGCAGCTCCCCTGCTCTCGCCGAGTACTACCAGCAGCAGAACTTCCAACTCATCCGCCAGGTGTCGGCTCGCGGAGGACACACTTCGTACGCCTTGGAACGCAAAGCAACACGAATTCCCGAGCTTGCCAGCTGGGTTGCCTCAGAAATTTCTACTTCAGAAAGATCTGTGAAGCCGAGGACGCTTCTGCTCCCGCCCGAGAAACGAACAGTGGGAACGGCGCAATGCCTCTCGCGTTCCTGAGCAGTACGGGAGCGAACCGGGAGCGCCACCCCCCAAGCCTCGATCTTTCGTGACGTCCAATGGCTTCTTTGACGGGAGATGCGGCTGCGAGCGGAGCAAGGCAACCGAGGAGGGGTACCGCTGTGTCGGTCCTCGCCAGATCACCGCGTGCACCGCGCCGTCGGCCGTCGTCATCGAACGGCGCGCCCGCGCACGCGACCGTCGGTCGACTACCGGCTGAGGTCTGCCGACGCTACCGATGGCTCGCAAGCAACTGGACCGGACGGCGCAGCACTGAAGGAACTGGCGGGCAGTGCGGAACCGTCGTCGGCTACCGCCCCTACGCCGAGATCGTCCAGTCCCATGCCGCCGAATGGCTAGCACCATTGACCGCGAACGGCCCCCGAGGACCACGACGGCCTCGCGGCCGCGCAGCGTGCCGGGTACGAGTTGCTGACCGCGCACCGGGGGCCGGGGACCGACCGGTGGGACTATCACGCTGAAGCCGCCGCGCGGACCGTCGAGGCGTTCCGCGCCGGTGCCCTGTCCTTGACGGTGGGGCAGGCCCAGAGCCTGGCGGCACTCAGCGCGGCGGAAACCCTCGACGCCGGAGCACGAGGCGCCTGACCAGTTCGGGCCGGCCCCATCTGCCATGGGGCCGGCCCGTTGTCGTGCGGTGGTTCAGGCTGGAGTCACAGACCGAGGATGAAGTCGAAGTCCGTGTCCTTCGCGCCGAGCAGCCACGCCTTGGCCTCGGCCGGGGTGTAGACGTGGGGCAGTCGATCGGGGTTCTGCGAGTCACCGACCAGGACGTACCCGTCCACGACGGCGACCCGCACGCAGTTTCCGCCGCCGCCGCTGTACTTGGACACCGTCCAGTCGACCGATGCGAGGTCGAATGAGGACGGGTCCGGCTTTTCTGTCACTGTTCTAGCTCCTTGATCTCTTTCTTGAGGCGCGTGCGCGTCTCGTCGGGGTCCAGCGCCCGCTCCCACAGGTTGGTGAAAGCTGCTGTGTAGCGCTGCACATCTTCTTCTCCGTCGAAGTACAGCGAACTGACCATTGTCTCCACCCACACGACCTGTCGTGCGGCCTCGGGGAAGGCCATGACGACGAATGGACCTGCTGCCCCCGGGTGTAGTCCGACTGCCTCCGGCAGGATGCGGATGGTGTTGCGGGAGTCCTCGGACTCCTCCAGACTGCGCTCCAGTTGTCGACGTGCCACGGCTCGGTCGTCGACGGATGAGCTTAGGACTCGCTCGTCTACCAGGGCGCGGAACTCTGAGAGTGCGCCTTCTCGTACCTGCTGTTGACGGTCCATACGGACGTCGACAAGCGCCTTGACCTCGGAAGGGCGTAGATCGGGTCTCATCTGAGCGATGACACTGTAGGCGTAGTCCTCGATCTGGAAGAGGCCCGGCCAGATGTCGCGCTCGAAGTTCGACAGGGCAGTGGCCCGGCGCTCCATCTTCAAGAAGCCCTCGAATTGCATGGGGCCCAGGAGGTGAGCGTTACGCCGCCAGAGGGCGGGGCGCGGGCGGCCCGCGGGGGTGGTGTCCGCACTCAGAAGGGCCAGAATCTCTGACTGTTCCGTGGCGCTGGCCTGGTAGACCTCAAGCAGCGCCTCGACGAGGTCGCGGGCGACACGGCGGCGCTGTCCGCCCTCCAGCCTGCTCAGCCCGCTCTTGTCGATCCTGATACCGCGACGGACCAGCACTTCATGGCCGGCGACGTCACCTTGGGTGAGGCCGCGCCGCTCGCGCAACTCCTCAAGGCGCAGGCCGACTTCGCTGAGGGTCAACGACCACGGCGTCTTCGCTTCTGGCATGGTGGCCAGTCTGACGGCTCTCCACGGCACCTACAAGCAAAATGGCTAAGCAATTTGCTCGACCATATTGCTAAGGACTCGCCCCAGGGAGCATCCTAGCCATGGTCACGAAGTGTGCAGCGCCCGTCGCCACGCGTGGAGGCGCTCCGCTGCCCGTATACGCCCAGGGAGGAGCTTCCGCGATGCGCCGGACGCTGTTCAGCCTCCTTCTGAAGGACCGGGACCTTCTTGGGTGGGAGGCGTTCTGCGTCCACTTCGCGGCCACTGGTCGTGATCTCGCGCGGGAAACCGGCAACCGTCGGCTGGCCACAGCCAGCGTTGGGCGCACCACGTTCGACAGGTGGTCGTCGGGCACATGGTCCGGTCGTCCTCGCGGCGAGGCTGCTCAGATTCTGGAGCGCATGCTCGGGCACACTGTCGAGGAGCTGTTCAACCTGGCGCCCGAAGCGAGCGAGCCAACGGCACCGTTGGAATCGGTGGCTGCGCGGATCGGCGCACGCTGGCCCACATCCACGGTGCTGCTCCCTGCCGGCGGGCCTGCTGGGCTCTGGGAGATCTCCGGACAGCAGCGCCTGGACGGAACCAGCGCCGCCATCCATCTTCTTCCCGTCATCAGACGAGACGGGGAAGCCAGCGTGCATGGGCTGGACCCTGACGGACTACGCGACCTGGAGCGGTTCTTACGGCCGGCGCGCCGTGGGTTCCTTGTCGGCGTCGAGGACAGTCGGGACGATGTCAACGTGTACGTCCGCGACGCTGCGGGCGCTCGGAGGCCCACTCTCCCCGGATCGCCTGACACCGGGCCGATGTCGATCCCCTCGGCGTACCTCCTGGACGACCTCTCCTACGGCATTCTCTGGGCGCTCACTCAGCTCGATGACGGCCTCTTGTCCGATGATCAGGCGCTCGACGCAGAACAGAACCTTCTCGACGCCTACCTGTCCATGCCCCGCTCGGCGCCCAGCCAGCTGCTCGTTGACCTGTCGACCGTCGGCAGTAGTTGGATGGGATCGGCGTTCTGTGCCCGGCACATCCAGCAGGAACTGACGGACGCGAGCGAAGTTCCGATCTTCTGGACTCGTGAGCAGACCGGTGAAGAGGCGGCCTGCTGGCTGTTCTTCCGACACAAGCTGGAGTACCTGCGAGCACTTGAGCGATTCCACAGCGCGACAGCGCAGACCGTCCGGGTGTTCTGTCTGCCCGAGGCCGTGGTGGCGCGCTCGGAGAAGTACGAGCGGATCTTGCTGCTGCTGGCGATCGCTCTGATGGAGCGCTGCGGGATCCGCGTGAGGGTGGTGCCGAAGACGGAGTACTCGGAGATGGACGGGGTAGCCCTGGTGCCCGGTCAACGGGCCGTCGTGGCCAACTGGGTCCGGGCCCCGGGCGGTGCGCTGTGGGCGGCCCGCACTACGTCATCCCGCGGAGATCTGCGCTCCTACGCCACCGTGTTCGCCGACGCGCAGGGAGCCGACGTGCTCGCGGGCGAGGATCCGGCGAGCCGCCTACGGTCCCTCGCGGACTACCTCGGCCTCGACTGGAACTGGCTGACCGCCCGCTGCCACGCTCTGGGCGAGTACGGCGTGGCCGGCCTCGTTCGGCCCCGCAGTCGTCTGCTCACCGTAGAAGCGCTGGATGAGACCCTGCTCTTCCTCGGCAAACTCGGCTAGTCCCGCGATGACTGCCGTCCGCGCAGCCACCCCGTCCGAAAGGCCCTCCGTGCTCTCCGCAGACCCTGCCCCGAACCGCACCGTCCTGGTGCTCACCCTCGGCGGCACCATCGCCATGACGCGCACCGCAGCGGCCCCCGGCGTCACACCGACGCTGACCGGCTCCGACCTGGTGGGCGCCGTTCCCGACCTCCAGGACACCGCTGGAGTCACGGTGGAGGACTTCCGGCAGGTGCCCGGGGCCTCCCTGACGACCGGCGACATCGTCAGCCTCGCCGAACGGCTCAGCAGGGCCGAAGGAGAGGGCTTCGACGGGGTGGTGGTGACGCAGGGCACCGACACCCTCGAGGAGACCTCGTACCTCACCGACCTCTACTACCCGGGCTCGATGCCGGTGGTCTTCACCGGCGCGATGCGCAATGCCGCGTCGGCCGGAGCCGACGGTCCGGCGAACCTCCTGGCCGCCGTGCAGACTGCAAGCAGTTCAGAGGCTCGGGGCGCCGGGATCCTCGTGGTCCTGGGTGACGAGATCCATGCCGCCCGCCACGTCCGGAAGACGCACACGACCAGCCCGGGAGCATTCGCATCGCCGAACACAGGGCCGCTGGGCCACGTGGTGGAAGGGATGGTGCGGTTGCACCGGCTGCCGAAGCCGATCGCTCCCCTGCCGCTGCCGATCGCTCCCCTGCCGCAGGTGGAGATCGTCACCGCATCCCTGGGTAGCAACGGGACGCTGCTGAAGGGCCTGGAGAACGAGATTTCCGGCCTCGTGGTGGCCGCGTTCGGCGTCGGGCACGTCCCCAAGAGCTGGTGCGGCCCGCTGGAGGAGCTGGTGGCCGCCATGCCGGTCGTCCTCGCCACTCGCATCGGCGCCGGCCCCGTCCTGACCTCGACTTACGGCTTCGACGGCTCCGAGCGCGACTTGCTGGCCCGTGGCCTGATCGGGGCGGGAACCCTCGACCCGTACAAGGCCCGGCTGCTCCTGGCCGCCCTGCTGGCAGCCGACACGCCTCGCACGGAGATCGCGAAGGCGTTCCTCGACCGCTCCTGACCATCATCGACCAGCACAAAGGACACCCACCATGCGCTTCGCCCAGGTCCGCACCGGCAGGCAGTTCGTGCTCGCTCTCGACCACGGGGAGGACTTCCTGGAGGGCCTCACGCAGTTCTGCGCGGACCAGGACATCCGGGCCGGATACATCCCGACATTCGTCGGCGGCCTCCGGGCGGCCCGGCTGGTGGGCTCGTGTGAACCCCTCGCCGACCCCGAGGCCCCCTTGTGGGAAGAAGTACACGTCGAGACGCTTGAAGCGCTCGGCGGTGGGACGCTCGCCTGGGACCCCGAGAAAGACTGCCTGGCCCCACACATCCATGTCGCGGCCGGCCTCAAGGCGAAGTCCGCCGAAGGGCGGGTGTCGCACCTGCTCGGCGCGACGGTGCAGTTCATCTGCGAGATCCCCATCGTCGAAGTCGTCGGTGACGTCGACGGGCCGGCCCTGACTCGCCGGCGCAGCGCGGACCTGTACGACGTACCCCTGCTCGGCTTCGGCAAGAGCAGCTGAAGGCGGAGTGTGACGATGCGCAGGGCAATCCGATTCCCAGAGGTGGTGGAGACCCACCGCATGCGCATCTTCGAGACTTTCACGGTCCACTTCAAGCAGGCGGCCAAGGAGGTTGCCCAGCTCGACGGCAACGCCTCCCTTGCCTCCGTGTACGTCGCACGGTCCACCTGGGACCGCTGGATGGCCGGAGACATCAAGGGCCTTCCGCGACCGACGACGTGCCGTGTTCTGGAGCACCTGTTCGGCGAGCCGGCCAATCAGCTCTTCGGTTCGCTGGAGCCCGAAGTAACGACTACGGCTCCCATGGCGGGGAACGACTCGAGCTCGCCTCACCTGGCCGCCATGGAGTCGTTCCGCCTCGCTGACCGCCAGCTCGGCGGGGGGCACGTGTACCGGTCTGTGGTGCACTACCTCAACACGGTCGTTGCCCCGGCCCTCTTCGGTGCAGCGGACAGAGACGAAGACAGCGAGACCGCTTTCGGCGCGGCGGTTGTCCTCACCGAGATGGCAGCCTGGATGGCCCACGATGCGGGCCGAGACGACCTGGCATCCGGCCACTTCAATCGTGCCCGTCGGCTGGCGCAGAGTCTGACCGACGTGGCGGCGGGTGCGAACGTGATGGCCGGCATGAGCCACCTCGCCCTGCAGACCAGTCAGGTCGATGCCGCGGCAGATCTCGCCCGCAGCGGGCTCGCGCGCCTCGTGGCCGGCCCGCAGGTGCCGACCCTCAAGGCTCGCCTGCACGCCATGGAGGCCCGGGCGCTGGCGCAGCTCAATGCCGAGTCCGAGGCGCAGCGCGCGCTTGATTCGGCACGCGAAGCCCTGGCCCTCGCGCGGACGGCGCCGCCGTCCAGATGGGTCGCTCCGTTCGACGAGGCAGCACTCACCAGCGAGGCAGCTTCTGTTCTCCTGGATCTTGGCGCGCTCAAAGCGGCAGCCAAGGAAGCGGAGCACGCCTTGGCGCTGCGGGATGCGAGCCGGGTCCGCAGCCGCGCGTTCGGGCAGGTCACGTTGGCGCGAGTTCTCCTCGCGCAGGGGAGGCCCGACGCCGCTTGCTCGGTCGGCATGGAGCTGCTGAACGCCAGCCAGTCGGTGACGTCTCTGCGCCTCAGCCATCAACTCGACGCTCTGCAGGCTGATTTCGGCCCCTACCGACAGATCCGCGAGGTCCGCGAGCTCCTCTCACGGATGACCGCCACGGCACAGCACCGTAGATTGCTGCTCGGCAGTCTCGCGCTCCCGGAAGGTCCGCAGTGAAAGATGCACCCATGCCAGGCGATCCCGGCCGTGAGGCCTACCTGGCCGAGGGCAATGCCCAGCAGGCCCGGAAGCGTGCCGCTGCGGACGCGCTGATCCGGGATCACGCCGGGAGGCTGCTTCTGGTGAATCCGACCTACAAATCGGGCTGGGATCTGCCCGGCGGCATGGCCGAAGACAACGAGGCCCCCGAGGACGCCCTTCGACGCGAGCTCAGGGAAGAGCTCGACCTCGCGGTTGCCGATCTTCGGTTCCTGGTCGTCGACTGGGTCGGGCCCCATGGCCCGTGGGACGACCTCCTCGGGTTCGTCTTCGACGCCGGCGTCCTGTCAGCCGAGCAGGTTGCCGGACTCAAGCCGGTCGACGAGGAGATCTCCGAGCACCGCTTCTTCGAGATCCCGGAAGCGCTGCCGTTGTTGCCAGAGCGCCAGCGCGCTCGGACCGTCAACGCCCTCCAGGTCCTGGACGACGGGGTTCCGCGCTACCTCCGCGATGGAGTCGCTCTCTGAAGGAGCCCGTCCGCTCGGATGATCACACGATGACTTCCACGGATGGAGCGCGCTCGTCGGGCTTGAACAGCGCGCTCCGCACGCGGGCGAATACCTCTTCGGCGAAAGCGAGTTCCTGCTCGGTGAGGGGTTGGCCGAGGAGACCGTGGTCGTGCCGGTGCTGCTCGTCGCCGATGCCGAGAATTAGCACAGCGTTCTGGACACGCTGAAGGATGGCCCGCAGAGCGACCCGGGCCAGATCCTGCGGAGACGAGCCGAACCGGCCGGCCAGCTGTGCGAGACCGTGGGTGACTGCTGCAGTTACCGCCCCATGGCCGGGCTCCGTGTCCGGCCACACGGCCAGAGCACGCTCCACGCAGCCGCCCGCGAGCACCCCATGCGCCAGCGGGGAGGCGATCACCAGACCGACGCCGTGGCGCACAGCGAAGGCGCCGAGATCTTCACCTTCCCCGAGATCGGCCAGCGGCAGCAACGCGCTCGCCTGCGTCCAGAGCACGTCGGGGCGGATCCGGTCGAAAAGGTCCAGGAAGCGACCTATCGAGCGTTCTGAGGAGCGAGATCCTGGGCCTCGCAGCCCGATAGCTCGGATCTGGCCGAGATCGCGTAGGGCCCGCATCTGCTCGATCACAGGGTCGAGGTACCGGTCGCCAAGCCCGAAGTCGTAGGACTCCAGGGTGTAGAGGGCCAACTGGTCCAGATACAGGTTCTCCAGGGTCTGCTCGAGTTGGTGGCGGACCCGCGGGCCGGCGTAGGGGTGCGGAGCAGAACCCTGCATCCGGCCGACTTTGCTCGCGACTTGGACTCTGTGACCCGGGTGCTCCTTGAGAACTTTGCCGACCAGTCGCTCGGCGTGGCCGCACCGGTGGCTGTCGGCTGTGTCGAGCAACTGCATTCCGTCATCTTTGCCGCCGGCTTCCAGAGCGCGCCGCAGCCCGTCGAGTAGCCGTGCGTCCTGGGGGTGAGGGGCGCTCGGGGCCCAACGGGAGGTTCCGCTGCTGATGCCCAGAGGCCGCACCGTCAGGTCTGGGGCCAAACGGCGGGGCGCGAGATCGCTCAGTGTCATCGGTCAGCGTCTCCGGCCCGGTAGAGGAAGATCGCGATGACCCGCTTCCCCTTCTTGTCGCGCTGGACTCCCCAGGCGCTCGCCAGTACGTCCACCAGAAACAGGCCTCTCCCGCCTTCGTCGTATTCATCGGCGGCCGGTGGTACCCCCGGCACCGCGGTGGTGTCTTCACCGTCATCCCGAACCTGGATTGCCACTCCCCAGTCGTACACATCGAGGGAGATGTCGAGCGCTGCTCCCGCGTGCTCGACGGCGTTGCCCACCAGCTCGTCAGCCACCAGGACCACGTCGTCCGTGTATTCGCTGTCGGCCGTCCCCGCGAGAGCCGTGCGGACTATGTGCCGGGCGGCGCTCTGCGGGGCTTCGAGGCCGTAGAGGTCAATCGCAGCGTGCGTCACCTCGCGACCGCCGTCGCGTCCATGGACACATGGCAAGACAGTGCTGGTAGGACCAAGCACGGTGGGATCACTCCTCGCTGCAATCGCGATGCCCGGGGCACGGACGGGACGTCCTGCTGAATACCGTGGCGCATGTCGCGGCGAGGGTGATAGCGAAACCCGCCCCCACTTCTCCCCACTTCACCGACGCCTGATCGCTCTCCCGGCGCGCGCAGAGACGCACCAAGGGAACCGAAGCGGGAACAAATAGACGATATTCGTACGCTTGGCACGAGTCGAGATGTTTCAGTAAGCGGCTGCCGCCCATTCTCCCGTCCAGCAGCGATGCCCCCATTCGCGCGCCAGATGCCACCTCACCTGGGCAGATACCAAGATGGGGGTCTCAGAGGCCGCGCAGATCGCATTTACCTCACTTTCGGAAATCCTGTCAACCGCTTCCAGGGAAGTGGGGCGAAGTGGGGCGGCGAAGCTGATCTCCAGCGGCGGTGTCACGCAGAAGAGCATCAACGTCGGGGCGCGTGCCCGAATTCATCACTATTGTCCGTGCCTTTCTGGGATCTGAAGGGGGGTTTCAGTCGTCCTCCGTGCACTCGAAGTGGGGAGAAGTGGGGTCCGATTTCGCTATCGGAGCATGCCGGGGAACGGCAACGCTATTCGCAGCTCCTTCGCCCCGCCGTCCACGGAAAGGTTGCCGTGATCACTCTCATCGCGTCGGTTCTTGGCGTCCTGCCCGTTGCCGATGTCCGCGAGGGCAGTTCGGCGGGACAGCAGGATGCGGCACGGCTTCGCCTCGGCCGGCCTCGGCGTAGCGGTGCCGACACAGGCACCGCACTGAACCACCAGGTCGTGGAAGACCGACCGGCCTCTTCCCGCCCCTTGATCGGAGACAACGTGTACTCGGCATTGCGTCCGAAGCGCGACTCGCGTGGACGCCCCTCTTCCCGCGCCTTCGAGATCGGGCGGCGCCACCCCCTCGGCACCGTGCACGCTGTCGAGGACCTGGTGGAACGAGTGATGGGCACTTCGCCGCTGCCCCGCGACGACAACGACGTCATGCTGCTCCTCGTAGGGCTGCGCCAGCAGCTCCCGCACCTGGAGCAACTCCTGGAAGGCACGGACACGGCCCCGGCCCTGGTCATCCAGGCACGCCGTATCCGTGGGGAGCCGGTGCCGGATGGACGCATGCCCCTGGTGATCCTCACCATCCGGCTCGCAGAGATCGCCCAGGCCCTGATCGACGCTCTCCGTGTGAACGCCCTGCCGCGTCGCACGGACACACAAGGCCCCCTCCCCTCCGGTGGCCAGGCAGTGGACGCCCGCCAGAACCCGGGCGAGCCGGAACGGACGGAGCCGATGCTCCTCCCCGTGCCCGCCCGGATGCTGGAGTCCGGCCCCACCCGAACCCGTTCGCAGCACAAGTCGAGTCGCGTGGCCGAGTTGGTCAGTACCGCGGCGGGTTCGCCGGGGGACTGCAGACCGCCCGCATAGACCCGAGCTTGGCGACACACCACGCCCCGCCCGTCGCCGGTGCTCGCCCGTGGGCTTTCGGCTTCCGACTCTGGGGGATCGCTCGGCACACCGCCGGCCCGGTCCCGGAAGCCGAAAGCAAGTGGCAGATCCCCCGTGCTGCCGCCCCGGCTGCCGCGGTTCCCAGGCCCCCCGCGGCAGCCGGTCCACACCCTTGCCCGTTTCCCCCGACCCTTCGTCCGAGGACTCCATGACCCCCGACATCTCCCCCACTCAGCCCAGGCGGCGCAGAAGGCGCCGACTCGTCGTGACCGTACGCGCCCGGCTGGTGATGGTCGCGGTCATCACGGTCGCCGCCTTGATCGGCGCAGTCGCGGTGAACGCGTGGCCGGACTGGCAGCGGCAGGACAGCCTGCGGCGCGACTCGGCCACCGGCCGCCTCGGAGGAGAAGCGAGCCTGCCTCTCTTCGTGGGTGCGCAGAGCGAACGGAAGCTCACCGCGGCGTACCTGGCGCATCCCACGGCCACGAACAAGAAGGCGCTGGACAAGCAGCGGCAGTTGACCGACCAGGGCATCGCGAGCTTCAAGACGCTGTCCGGCACCACGCTCAAGACGGACGAGCGGCGCCGCTGGGAGTACGTCGAGGACATCTACACGCGGCTGGAGAAGCTCCCGCAGACCCGGCAGGGCGTCGACGCCCGTACGGAGACCACGGACGAGGCCACCGGCTACTACACCGACCTCATCGCGCGGATGATCGCCTTCTATCAGGCCCTGTCCGCGATGGATGACGGGCCGCTCGCGCTGGAGACCCGACCGCTCGTTGGCCTGTTCTGGGCCAGTGACGCGCTCGCCCAGCAGGACACCCTGCTGGCCGCGTCCGTGCCGTCCGGCCGGATGACCCCCGCCCGCCGAACTGCGTTCGCCTCCGCCTACGGCACGCAGCAGGTGATGTACGAGCGGTGGATCGCCCCATACCTCCCTGCGGCGGAGAAGGCGCAGTACGACGCCATCGTCGCCAGCGCGGACTGGAAGGCGCTGCTGCGCGCCGAGCAGGCCGTGATCAACGCACCCGACGATGGTGACGGCGCCGACCTGCAGAACATCACCGCGCTCAAGGACTGGGACGGAACCTACGCCCGGGTCAGCCAGAAGGTTGCCGCACTGAACCTGGCCCGCACTCAGGGGCTGCTCGCCCACGGCTACCAGCGGGCGGACGAAATCCGGGCCCAGGTGCTCTGGCTGGTGGGTGGCAGCCTGCTCGCCATCATCGTGATCTCCGCGCTGATCGTCGGCCTCCTGCGGACCGTCATCCGGCGCTCCCGCCAGGTCAGCGCCCAAGCGACAGCCGTGGCGACGGAGCACCTGCCGGCCATCGTCGATGCCCTGCAGCACGGCCAGGCTGCCGACATCGCCCTTCTTCCGGGGGAACCCGCCTACGTCGGGGATGAGTTCACGCGCATCGAGAGTGCGGTTCATTCCCTGGCTCACCAGGCCGCCGACGCGGCCCTCACGCTCTACCAGGAGCGACAGGGGTTCCAGCGGTTCAGCGGCATGGTCGCCACCCGGGCCGCGGGCCTTTCCCGCACCCTGCTCACCGACCTGGACGCCCTGCAGCAGCGGTACGACTCCGATCGCGAACTGGTCGGCCACCTCTACGCGCTGGAGTACACCGCCACCCGCGAGCGACGCCTGCTGGAGAACCTCCTGGTCCTCTCCGGGGGGTACCTGGACGAGGACTCCGACCGTCCCCTGTACATCGCGGACATCGTGATGAGCGCGATCAGCGAGAGCGCCGGCATGGGGCGAACCCGAGACGACGTGCGCGCCCAGGCATGGATCAAGGCCGCAGCGGCGCCCGAGCTGATCCACCTGCTGGCCGAACTCATCGAGAACGCAGTGAAGTTCTCCCCGAAGGAGTTTGAGGTCGTCATCCGTGTCACGGGCACCTCCGCCGGCATCGCCATCGAGGTCGAGGATCGCGGGCAGCCGATGTGGCCGGGTCACCTCGCCCAGCTCACCGCCCGTCTGGCGCACACCCCGCTGTACCGGGAGCTGACGGAGACGGACCAGCTCGGGCTGTTCGTCGTCGGCCAGCTCGCTCAGCGCATGGGCCTGACGGTGACGCTGCGGGACTCCCCCTACGGCGGGGTGACGGCCATCGTGCTGGTGCCCTGGGCCCTGCACGCCGAAGCCCCCGACCAGCCGGAGACCAAGTCCGCTCCCGCAGCGTCCGAGCTCGTCACCAGAAGCGGCCTGCAGCTCCGTCGGCCCCAGGAACCCACAACGGCACTGGGCGGGGCGCAGTCCCCGCCCCAGACGGCTGCCTTGCCCGCCCCGCGCCCAGCATCGGCCGGCGCGGACGGACAACTCCCTGAGCGGCACCCGGGTACTCACCTGGCCGCGCAGCTGCGCGCCGACGCGTCGGAGGGCTCCACCCCGCCGGCCACTACCACGCCCCCGCCCTCCGCCGCGCACGACGGCGGCATGTTCGACGCCCTCGACGACATCAAGCACACCAACCCAGGAGATCAGCGATGAGCCTCATGCAGTCCCCGAACACCGTGGCCCCGAAGAAGCCGGGCGAGGAGAAGCAGTTCGACAACCTCCGCGACCAGCTCGCGACGAACGTGCCCATGGCCATCGGCATGCTGCTGCTGTCCACGGACGGCCTGGCTCGGTGCGCGTACGGGCTGCCCGACGGCCAGGACGACACGCTCGCCGCTGCCGCCTCCGGCCTGGCCAGCCTCGCCAACGGAACGGCTAGGGCGCTGGAAGGCAACACGTCCAAGTTCAAGCACGTCAACCTCACGCTGGAGCGCAATCACGTGATCGCCACGACGTGTGGTGAGGGATCCGTGCTGGTCGTGGTGCTCCCCCTCGACGCCCGCCTCGGTGACGCCATGCGCGAGACGGTTCGCATCGCCGGCGCGTTCAAGCCCCGGATGGACACCGCGCCCCGCGCGGCCGGGAGCTGACCACGATGGCCCCGCACCGCGGGGTCCGTCCCTTCACCTGGACGGCCCCGCGCCTGGCCGCACCGAGCGCGGAAGACGGCAGGCGGATCACCATGCAGACCCTGATTCGTACGACCGCACCACCGGACCGGCTCGCCAGTGTCCCGGAGAAGTGGCAGACGGTCCTGCGTCTCGCCGACCGTCCCACCGGCATCGCCGTCGCTGAGATCGCCGCCAACCTCCGCATCAAGCTCACCCCCACCGCTGCCCTTGTCGCCGAACTCGAGAACCGCGCACTCGTCACCCACCAAGGCCTCGTCGGTGACAACGGCCCCGACACCGAACTCCTCCTCAGAATCAGGACCGGACTTGAAAACCTCTGATCACCGCGACCCGCCCGCGCAGAGCGTGAAGATCCTCATCGCCGGAGGCTTCGGCGTCGGCAAGACCACGCTGATCGGCGCCATCAGCGAGATCACCCCGCTGCGCACCGAGGAGCGCCTGAGTCAGCTCAGTACCACCGTCGACGACCTGGCCGGCACGCCGGACAAGGACACGACGACCGTCGCCATGGACTTCGGCCGGATCACCTTCGACTCGGACGTGCTCATGCTCTTCGGCACCCCGGGGCAGGACCGGTTCTGGTTCATGTGGCCGGACCTCGTCGAGGGTGCCAAGGGCGCGATCGTCCTGGTCGACACCCGCCGGCTCGAGGCGTCCTTCCCCGCCCTCGACTTCTTCGAGGAGAAGGGCGTGCCGTACATCGTCGCCGTGAACTGCTTCCACCGGCAGCAGGACTTCAACCGAAGCCAGATCGCCGCGGCCCTCAAGACGGTCGACGAGGACGACGTCGTCATGATCGACGCCCGTGAGCGCGCCTCCGTACGCGACGCCCTGCTCGCCGTGCTCGACCGGGCGATCTCCCGGTCCCGCGCCGCCACGACCGCATGACCATCGCTGACCAGCCCTCGACCGGGAGAAGCCATGCAGAACAGCACCGCGCCCACCAGCTCCCTTCGCTTGTTCGACGACCGCGTGCTGGCCGACCCGTACCCCGCGTACGGCGCCCTGCGGTGCACCGGCGCCGCCGTGCACCTGGAGGAATACGGCGTGTGGGCCATACCCCGGCACGCCGACCTCGACGCGATCCTCAAGGCCCCGGACGTCTTCAGCTCCGAGGGCGGGATAGCCCTCACCGCCCTCGCCAACCGGGAGATCCTCGCCGGTACGGTCCTCGCCTCCGACGGTGCGCAGCACGCCAAGCTCCGGCGCGTCCTGTCCAAGCAACTCGCTCCCCGCGCGATGAAGGCCCTGGCCCGCCGGATCACCGACCGCGCCGAACGCCTGGTGGACCAGTACACGCAGCCGGGCCGGTTCGACGCCGTCGCCCTAGCACGCCACATGGTCTGCGACACGGTGATGGAGCTGATGGGCCTGCCCGACGCGGACAGAAGAGTGCTGTTGTCCGGCGCGGCGGCGACGTTCGACGTGTTCGGCCCGCACGGCGACCGCTACCAGCAGGCGCTGCCGCTGGCGTCCCGCATGGTCGAGATGCTCCACGAGAAGCTGATCCGCGAGAACGTGCCCTCCGAATCGTGGATGGGGGCCATCTTCGAAGCCGTCGATGCCGGGCAGATCGAGGAGGACGACGCCGTACCGCTCGCCTCGGCCTACACGGCCGCGGCCATCGACACCACCGTCCTCGGCCTCGCCGACTGCCTCGTTCAACTCGCCCGGCACCCGGAGCAGTGGCAGGTCCTCCGCCGCGACCCCGTCCGCTGGGCCACGCCCGCCTTCCACGAGGCTCTGAGACTCGAGGCCCCGATACAGGGCTTCGGGCGGCTGCTGACCAAGGACGCCGACATCGGCGGCGTCCACCTGCCCGCGGGCGACCAGGTGTGGCTGCTGTACGGCTCCGCCGGCCGTGACCCCCGCCACTGGGGCGACGAAGCCGACGAGTTCAACGTCAGGCGCCTGCGTAACCACCAACACCTCGCCTTCGGCGGCGGACCGCACCTGTGCGCAGGCATCCCGCTCGCCGAGCTCCAGGCGCGAACCGTCCTGCGGGCCCTGGCCGCCCGCTGCTCCCACCTCACGCTCGACGGCGAGCCGGTCCGCGTCCTGAACAACCTCCTGCGCGGCTACAGCAGCGCGCCGCTCGCCGTCGAACTCGCCCCCCGCCCGTCCGCCTCCGGCGCCCCGGCCCGCTCGACCGAGACGTGCCAGCAAGGAACCGTGACATGACCCTCGCAACCCTCGTGACTCGCACCGCTTTGGAACCGGAACCCGATCTCGCCCTGGCCCCCCGGCCGCGCCGGGTGGGGCCCGACTGGGAGGTCCTGCTCATGTCCGAGCGGCTCGGCCGGCTCCTGACGAGCGCCCTGGCGGGAAGACCTGCCCGGACCGCTCCTCTGGGCTGGGTCTTCGCGCACGCCGGGCAGTGGGGGATCTTCCTCCCCCCGGAGTCCGACGAACCCGCCTGGCCGCCGGACACGACCTACCTCCAGGCGGGCACCAGTCTCACCCTCCCCACGCCCGGAGCCCGGCCAGACGCGTGGACCGGCGCATCCGGATGGGTGAGCCGGGACGGCAACCGGCTCAGCCGACCGCTGCTGGTCCACCCCGTCCTCACATCCCTCGCAGCCGACGCATAGGGCCCCGCCTCCGCTGCCCAACAGCAACACCCATAACCGCAGCCAGCCGACCCGGAGACGCGCCGGCCACCCGAGCGCACCGCAGACACCGAAGCCGATCCGCACCGTCTGACCAGGAGACGTCCGTGCAAGCCCTCAGCGCCCCACCTTCCACGAACCAGACCCCCGAGCGGCGCAGCCCCCTGTACATCGCCCCCCTCGCGGGCGAGTTCGAGTGCGACGTCACCGTGCTGTTCGACGAGAACGGGCACGTCTACTTCGCCGACGAACGGCCCGAGGACCGCGACGTCGACGGCCTGCTCTGGGAGCGGTGGGGCGGGAGTCCGACCGGCGAGCCGGACTGGGCCGCGCACCACCCCGCGCGTCAGCGCGAGGTCATGGACGGGCGGCCGTTGTGCGGGGTCTGCCAGGGCGACCCGGACCGCGACGAACGCGGAACGCTCTGGCTCCTGAACGCCGATGAGAACACCCAGGCGCTCGTGTCCTTCCCCACCAGCATCACGACCGCCACGCCCGCGGTCTGCGTCCCGTGCGCCCGGCGTGCCCTGCGCGCGTGCCGGGAACTTCAGGGCGGGTTCATCGCTCTGCGCGTGCGCGAAGCCCCAGTCATCGGCGTGCGGGGCACCCTGTACTCCCCCACCGACCCCCACCCGCAGCCCAACCAGGTCGTCCGCTTCGGCGATGACGCCCTGCACCGGCTGGTCGCCCGCCAGCTGATGCGCGAGCTGACCAACGCCGAACTCGACGTGACCACCCTGGTGGCGGCTGACTTCCCCACGGCCTGCCCAGCCGGGGTCGCGCTGTCGGGCCCTGGCCCGGTGTGGGGGTGACCACGATGCACAAAGCGGCACTCTTCGACCTGGACAGCACTCTCACCGACCACGCAACGGCCTTCGCCAGGTGGGCGGAGGAGTTCTGCGCTTCCACCGGCATCCCCTTGTCCGCGCTGATGAGAGCCGAGACGCTCCATGGCGGCGCCCGCCACGCGTTCTTCGCCGACCTCAAGAACACCTTCGGACTCCGGCGCTCCATCGCGTCCCTTCACGCCGACTACCGGCGACGCTCCGCCGAGCTCGTGCCCTACCGCCCCGAGGTCTGCACCGCCATGCAGCAACTCGCCGACGAGGGCTGGGAACTGGGCGTCATCACGAACGGATCGCCCGACGCGCAACGCCGCAAGCTCGAAACCGCTCACCTGACCCGCTACTTCGCCTCGGTCGTGATCTCCGGCGAGTACGGCATCCGAAAGCCGGACGAGGCCCTGTTCCAGGTCGCACTGGACGACCTGGGCGTCGACAATCCCGCCCACGCGGTGATGACCGGCGACAGTCTCATCGCCGACATCGGCGGCGGGCAGCACGCGGGGCTGCGCACCGTATGGATCGCCAATGGACGTACCCGCCAGCACCTCGACCCGGAACCCACCCACGTGGCGCACGACGTGGTTGAGGCGGCCACCTGGCTGCTCGCCAACCCGCCCCGTCCGGAACGACCCTCTCCCCTCGCTCTTGTGGGCGGGTGATTCACCTGTGCGAGGCAAGGACATCGCCCGGCTGGCCACCTTCCTGATCGCCGTCGCGGTGATCACCACCGCCGCGCAGCTGCCCACCCCGCTGTAATCCGCGCCGAAGCGAGGCCGCGCAGCATCTGCTCCGCCGGCCTCACCGCACCCCGTGGCTCCCGCGATCCGCGGGCGTCGAGCCGCACGACACGACAACCACCGCGGTCCCCCCGCAGGACCATCGAACAGAACGGACTTCCATGGCTGGGCGTATCGAGGACTACGCACTCATCGGCGATCTCCAGACTGCCGCGCTCACCGGCCGCGACGGGACGATCGACTGGTTGTGCCTGCCCCGGCTGGACTCGGAGGCCGTGCTCGCCGGACTGCTGGGCACCCCCGAC
Organism: Streptomyces sp. BB1-1-1; assembly: GCF_031597775.1. Taxonomy (NCBI): domain Bacteria; kingdom Bacillati; phylum Actinomycetota; class Actinomycetes; order Kitasatosporales; family Streptomycetaceae; genus Streptomyces; species Streptomyces sp. BB1-1-1. The sequence continues at coordinate 128,257 of NZ_CP134205.1, forward strand.
AACGGCTACTGGCACATCGGGCCGTCGGTGCCCGAGACCAGCTCGCGCCCCGCGGCCGACCGCCGCTCCTACCGCGGCGACACGCTGATCATGGAAATGGAGTGGGACACCCCGACCGGCACGCTGCGCGTCACGGACTTCATGCCGCCGCGCACGCACGCCGACGACACGCCGCGCCTGGTGCGGATAGCCGAAGCCGTCACCGGAACCGTCGACGTCGATGTCGCCCTGTCCTTGCGCTTCGACTACGGCAAGGTCGTGCCCTGGGTTCAGAAGACCGCTGACAACCGCACCCGCGCGGTCGCCGGCCCCGACGCCGTCTGGCTGGATACCGATGCGGAAACCCACGGCGAGTCGCTGACCACACGCTCCCGCCTCACGCTCGCCGAGGGCGAGCGCAGTACCTTCACTCTGAGCTGGCAGCCCTCCTACAAGGGCGCGCCCGACAAGCTCGACATCGACCAGGCCTTCGAGGACACCGAGAAGTTCTGGACGGACTGGGTCTCGCGGTGCACCTACAGCGGCCCTTACCGGGCCGCGGTCATTCGCTCACTGATCACGCTGAAGGCACTGACGAACCCACTGACCGGAGGGATCGCCGCCGCGGCGACCACGTCGCTGCCGGAAGAGATCCGCGGTGTCCGCAACTGGGACTACCGCTACGTCTGGATCAGGGACGCCGCGAAGATCCTCTCCAGCCTCATGCGGGCCGGTTACCTCGACGAGGCCCGCGCCTGGCGCGAGTGGCTGCTGCGCGCGGTCGCCGGCGACCCGGAGAACCTGCAGATCATGTACGGCATCGCCGGGGAGCGCGAGATGCCGGAGACCACGCTTCACTGGCTCGTCGGCTACGAGGGGTCGGCACCGGTACGCATCGGCAATGGCGCCGCCGGCCAGCGCCAGCTGGACGTGTACGGCGAAGTGATCGGGACCCTGCACCTGGCCGCCCTGTTCGGTCTGGAACGCGACGAGACCAGCAACACCCTTCTGACCAAGCTCGTGGAGTCGGTCGAGACGCACTGGCGTGAGCCTGACGCGGGCATCTGGGAATCACGCGGTCCCGCCCAGCACTTCGTGCACTCCAAGGTGATGGCCTGGGTCGCGGTCGACCGGGCCGTCAAACTCGTCGACGACGGTCATGCCGACGGCCCCGTCGAGCAGTGGAGGACGCTGCGAGACACCATCCACCACGATGTCTGCACCAACGGATACGACGCCGAACGCAACACCTTCACCCAGTACTACGGCAGCCAGGACCTCGACGCCGCGCTGCTGCTCATCCCCCAGGTGGGCTTCCTGCCGGCGGACGACGAGCGGGTCATCGGCACCATCGAGGCCGTCCAGAGGGAACTCTCCACCTCCGACGGGTTCGTCCTGCGCTACCCGACCAACGGTGACGACGTCGGCATGGACGGGCTGCCGGGTGACGAGGGTGACTTCCTCGTCTGCGCGTTCTGGCTGGCCAAGGACCTGGCAATGATCGGCCGCTACGCCGACGCACGCACCCTGTTCGAGCGCCTTCTCAGCCTGAGCAACGACGTCGGGCTGCTGGCCGAGGAGTGGGACTCGAAGCTGCAGCGGCAGCTCGGGAACTTCCCGCAGGGCTTCAGCCACTTCGGCGTCGTGGAGGTAGCCCTCGAACTGGAACTCTGTGACCAGCGGGCATCGCTCCCCGCGCTCGAGGGAGCGGCCTGATGAGTCGGAACGCTCTTGCCGAGGGCTCGCCCCCAAGGGGCGCCGCGCCCGTTCCGGGTCCCGCAGGTGGCAGCTTCGTGGCCCCCCAGGGCGTCGTGGTCGTGACCGCCGACCGCATCGATCGAGCCTGCCATGACGCTCTGAAGTCCCACTACGAGCGCCACCCCGACGTCCCGGTCGTCCTGATGGCCGACCTCGTCGGCGCTCACGACATCGTCGCTGTCGCGCCGTACGGCGTGGCAGCGGTGGTGCGCACCTCCGAACTGCACGACGACCCGGACCTCCTTCAGCGCGTGAAGGCTCTGGCCGCCGATGGCGGGCACCGCCTCCCGCCTGGACTGGGAAGCAGCATTCGGACCGCCGCGGCCGAGCCGACGCGTCAGCAAACGCTCGGGCAGCCCGGCATCCTCTTGAAGCCCTCGGAGGTCGACGTCCTGCTCCTCGTGGCTGAGGGGCTGACGCGTATGGGCATCGCCCGGCGGCTCGGCCGAAACCCCGAGCAAGTCCGGTCCACGCTCAAGAACATCTTCGTTCGGCTGGGCGTACACCAGCGGGCCGAAGCAGTCGCTTACGCCGCCCGCGCGGGCCTTCTGTGGACCATGTCCGACCGGGAGGCACGGTGAGTCCTCTGCCCCCTCAGCCGGCATCCGTCGATGCTCCCGTTGCCCCTTCCTCGACACCGGCGCCCTCCCTGCGCGGACACCGCAGCTTCCGGACCTACTGGCTGGGCGAGGCAACAGCCCTGGCCGGCTCGTCGGTCTCCGCAGTCGCGCTCCCGGTGATCGCAGCGATGGAACTCGACGCCACTCCGGGCCAGGTCTCCACGCTCGCCTCCGCCATGATGGCGCCCGCGTTCCTCCTCGCGCTGCCCGCTGGCGTCGCGGGCGACCGCTTCTCCAAGAAGCAGCTGATGGTGGGCACCGACCTCGCGGCGGCCGCGGTGGTCACGGTGGTCCCCGCCTGCTGGGCCACCGGCACCCTGTCCATGCCGGTCCTGTACTGCGTGGCGCTCCTGCTGGGGGCGCTGACGGTGCTGCACCAGGCCGCGGCGATCGCCATCGTGCCCGAGCTGGTGGAACCCGAACTCCTGCCCGATGCCAACGCCCAGGCGATGGCGGCCTTCGCCGTCGCCGGATCCGCCGGAACCTACGTCGGGACCGCCGCGGTCAGTCTGCTGGGCGCCGCCCGCTGCCTGCTCCTGGACTCCGCGTCCTACCTGATCAGCGCCTGGTGCGCCTCGCGTATCTCCACCGTCCACGCAGCCCAGCATTCAGCCGTCCCGCACGCCGGGATGATCACGTCGATCCGTGAGGGCATGGCGCACGTACTGCGAGATCCGCTTCAGCGGCCCCTGGTCCTGACGATGGCCTACCACGCGTTCGCCGAGGCCATCGTCACGACGTACTTCGCGTACTACCTGCTGACCGAACTCGACTACGGCGACATCGGTCTCGGACTGGTGCTGGGCGCGGTCGGGGTCGGCAGCCTCGTAGGCGCCCTGGGTGCCAGCCGGATGGTGCGCCGGCTGGGACCCGGAATGGTCCTGCTCGTCGGCTTCGCCGCGTACCCCATATGCGGGATTCCGCTCCTTCTCGCCCGCTCCGGGCACGGATGGTTGATCACCTTGGTCGCCGCCAGCGCCGTCAAGGCGGTAGCGGTCACGGCGGCGGCCTCCACACAGCGGTCGCTCCGCCAGCAACTGTGCCCATCTCACCTTCAGTCCCGTGTCCAGCAAACCTCCGTGTGGCTGGTTGCCGGGGCCCGGCTCCTGGCGACCCTGGTGGCCGGCGCCGTCGCTGCCGTGGTCGGTGTGTGGGCCGCGCTGCTGACCGGCACGGTGCTCCTCCTCAGCCCCGTTGCACTGCTGTGGGTCTCGCCCGTCCGCCAGCTGCAGGTCATGCCCGGCGGCGCCGCCACAGCGCTGCCCGCTCAGATCAGTCGACCGATGGAAGAAGGCGGAGCCCGTGTCCGCTGATCGCGCTCGGTTCGACGCCGCCTCTTCCCTCGTGCGGCTGCAGAGCACTCGCCAAGCCTTCCCCACGTCCTGTGCCCCCGCATTGAAGGAACCTCCCGTGAAGGTCTCGATTGCACCAGACCGCATCCCCCTGGGCCGCCAGCAACAGGCCGCCGTTCCGCGACAGCGTCCGCGCGCTGAACACCGTGAAGAGGTGTCGGCGGCACTTGACCTGCGCGATCTGCCCTTACGCATCTCGGTGGCGGTGGCGGGCATTCTCCTCGCCGTGCGTGCTCCCCTTCCGGGGCTCGTCCCGACTGGGCAGTACGCCGTCTTCCACACCACCTCCGCACGGCCCCAACCGGTGTGGCCGTGGCCTGAGTTCAAGGTCGCTGGCGGCCCGGCATGACCACTGTGACGACTGCTTTGGACCGTGATGCCGCGGTGTCTCGCCTGGGCTTGCTGCGACGCGCGCAACTGGAGACGGTCCTGCGACGTGAATCGGGCGAGAAGCGGATCGCTCTGTACGTACTGGTCGGCTTCCGGGAGGATCCCGCTCCCCGTCTCGCCGCCGCGCAGGCCCTCGCGACCCGCCTGGGCTGGACGGTCGCCGATCGCACCTTCGACATCACGGGACCGACCGGCCCGGCCACACGCCCTCAGCTCGCCCGGCTGCTCGCCGCGGCCCTGCGCCGGGAGATCCACGGCATCCTCGCCGCCTCCCGGCTCGACATCAGCGACGACGACAAGGAGTACGAGGCGATGCTCGAGCACATCCGAACCCTCGGAGCGGGGCTTGCCCTCGCGCGTGAGGAGAGCGTCCTGTGACCTCACCGAGAACGCCCGCGGCCGCCGTGGCGACACGGAGCCCGGAGTCGACCCCTCCCCCCGGACGCCTCGATCTGCCCTTCATCGAGACAGGCAAGAAGCTCATCGGCGCCGCGCGGGCGAAGTTCGCGAAGAAGGTCGTGGCCGCCTACCGCACCCCGGGCCGCACGGTCACCATCCGGGAGATCTGCGAGGTGACAAACCGGTCCTACGGAGCCATCCATTCCCTCCTGAGCGAAGCCGGGGCCACCAAGCACGGGCGCCGCACCGCCGGCACGGAAGAGCAGGTGAGCTCGTGAACGACCCCCACCAGCCCGAACCGGGCTACCCCGCTCTCGCGGAGGACCTGCTGGACCGCGCGCAACGGGCCAAGGAGCACTGGCGCACACCCGGCGCCGAACGCCTCGGCATGTCACCGCACGCGCTGGCGGCCCTCGCCCAGACCCAGCACGACAACGCCGCCGGGCTGAAGCGGATCGTCGAACGGCTCGGGCAGTGGCCGGGCCGCAGCACCGTGGGGGCGGACGCCTGCCAGGCCGCCGTGGACATCGCGGTGCACGCCGACCACGACCCGGCGCTTCAGCGGACGCTACTTGGTCTGCTCCGGAGAGCCGTGGAAGCCGGTGACGCCACCAGCGCCCAGCTCGCTCACCTGCACGACCGCTGCCTGGTCAACGTGGGGCAAGCCCAGATGTACGGAACTCAGCACTGGTACCGCCCCGACGGGCTCCTCGAGCCGCACCCGATCGCCGATCGCGCGCAGCTCGACACCCGCCGGGCCGGCGCGGGCCTGCCGCCGTACACCGAACAGACCCGCCGTCTGCGTGAGCGGCACGGGCCGCTCGCCTCCTTATCCGTCTCCGCTGCAGCGGAGCCCGCCCCTCTGCCCGAAAGGAACGCGGCATGAACGCAAGCACGATCACCGCGCTGAACTGGAACGTCGAAAAGGGCATCAACTGGGAGGAAGCTGCGACCTGGGTGCAGCTGCAGGACCCGGACATCTTCTTCCAGCAGGAGGTCCAGCCCGGACAGCTCGACGTCCTCGCCGAGCGTCTGGGCATGGACGGGTACATCGCCGTCCACCGGCCCGGCAGCAACAACGACAACGCCATCTTCGTCAAGCGCGGCGGCCCGCTCGCCTTCGTCGAGGAGTACGAGCAGAGCTGGGCCCCCTGGCATGCCCCGGCCAACATCGCGGTGAGACTGCGCGACGACGATGGCACCTTCAGCCCGCGGCAGATCAACTGCGTCAGCGGGCACGCCTGCTACTGGTCCGCCGAGTACCGGCTGACCGAAGCGAAGTGGTGCTCCACCCTGGCCAAGCCCGGCTGGCTCGCCCTCCACTTCTGGGACTGGAACAGCTACCGCGCCGACGAGGGCGGTCCGTGGGAGGACTACGACGACCTCGCCTTCGTAGCCAACCGCACCTACTTCGACGGCGGCCGCCGTCACACCGACGACCGCCCGGACCGCGAGATGCTCGCCGCCGGATACGTCGAGATGGGCCGCCACGCTGCCGAGCACCTCGGTCAGCCGGATGCCCTGAACCCCTCCTCCGGCTACCGCGACCACCCCGGTCGGCCGAAGGGCCCCAGGTACTGCATCGACCGCGGATACCTCAGCGCGGAACTCGCCCCCGCCCTGACCAGCTACACCGTCTGCGACACCCCGGAACTGCGCCGACTGTCCGACCATCTGCCCCTGCGCGCCGAGTTCGACTTCGCGCAGATGCGCACCATCCTGCACCGGCCCGCCGCCATGTATCAGCCGCACGACAACCGGCACGCCGCGTCCGCCCACGGCCACCACCAGGCGGCTGCCGGCGGTGCGGCATGACCATCACCGTTCGGCTGGGTACGTACAACCTGCTCAACGGCGGCGGTGAGCGCTGGCGCGCCCAGGCGGAGTTCCTTCGGGCGCAGAACCTGGACGTCCTGTGCCTGCAGGAGGCGAAGAGGTGGGACGAGGGCGGTCACGCCCGCATGCTCGGCTTCGCCGAACTTCTCGGGATGCAATCCCAGTTCGCTCCGTCCAACAGCCACAAGTGTCACCTGGTCACCCTGTACCGGTGGCCCCGCGTGCGGTGTACGGCGTTCCACCCCGATGTCGCAGAAGGCACCTTCCACCATGCCGTCTCCCGTGCCCACCTCACTGTGGACGGTCACGAACTCACCGTGCTCAACACCCACCTGGCCCCGTTCAACGGCAGCAGCCGCACCCGCGAAGCCGACTGGCTGACCGAGTACGGCGCCGCCGGCCGACGCGTCGTCCTGGCCGGAGACCTGAACGTCCAAGGCCTCGTCGACGAGGAGCTGGAGGACTGGGGAGTCATTCCGGCCGAACTGCACTCCCGCCACCGGTCGCAACTGCCCGACGGCAGCTACGGCGCCAGTGACCGCCTGGCGATGGCCAAGCTCGTGAACGCCGGTTTCACCGATCCTGTCGCGGCGCTCGGCATCCCGGTGCCACGCACGGCCGGCTACTGGAGCGACGCTGAGCGGTGGGACCACCGCTCGGATCACATCCTCCTCGCGCCGGGCCTCGCTCCCGCCCTGACCGGGTGCGAGGTCCCCGATACCGAGGAAGCCCGGGGCCTGAGCGACCACCTGCCGTTCATCGTCACGCTGGAACTGCCGCAGGCGGGGGCAGCGTGATCCACTTCAGGCGCCCTGCCCCTTGTGCCGCCCTCACTGCCGGTGTGGCAGAGCAGACGTGGCGGCCCATGCGGGCGCGCTCCGGCCGCGTCAGCCGGGCGTGGAGACGATCGGACTCTCCTGGTGTCGTCGTGCTGAGTCCGATCCCGGCCGGGGCGTCACGGCCCGTCCCGTTCATCACCCTGCACGAGGGCGCACGACTGTCCCGGCAGTCCCTGACCTCGCCTCGGCCCTGCGGTGCCTGGAGGCCTTCGCCGACGACGCAGTCGCCGAGGTCTCCGACCGCTTCCTGGCCATGGCTCCCTTCGGCCACGCGATCTTCCACTGCGTCCTCACCCCCGCCCGGGTGAGCCCCGCCGCGTCCGCCCACTGTCGAGACCACGAACAGGGATTGCCGTCTGTGACCAATGAAGTGCGCATCGCCTGCTGGAACATCGAGCACAACGGCCGCGGCCGGAGCGGAGGGGAGGACCACCGCGACCTGGCCCGAGACATCCTCGCCTCCATCGAACCGCACATCGTGCTGCGCCAAGAACTGACCGGCGCGTGGGACCGCGGGAAGGCCGACCTGTACGCCGAGGCCAATCGGCTCGGCGGCCTGGTCCCGTTCATGCCCGCGCCGCGGGAGGGGCGCAGCAAGAACCCGGTCGGCGTCATGGTCGACCCCACCCTGTTCCTCATCGACGGCTACTTCGAGCACGACCTGCCGTGGAAGCCGATCTGCAACCCCCGCGTCCGCCTCAAGGGCTGCTCCAAGTCGCTCGACCTCGCCTCGGCGCACCTGTGCCACTACGACCCGGACCTGCGCGCGACCGAAGCAAGGCGGCTCACCACCCTCGCCGATCATGGCCGCAGCGCCCTGGTGGGGATGGACGCCAACAGCTACCCGCGCCAGACAGAGCTGGAGTCCGTGGCGCTCCCGGACTGGGACACGGTCGAGGACCGCGTCCACTTCCAGCACCGCACCATCGAGCGCGACGGCCGGCGTGTCTCGGACACCCGGCCGGACGAGATCCTCTCCGGCGGCAACCCCGTCTTCACCGACCTCGGCCTGCACGCCGGCACCATCCTCGGCCAGCCCGGCGCCCTTGCGGCGACGTCGAGCCTGAAGCGCAACGATCAGGGTCCCGCCCAGCGCATCGACCGCATGTACTGCACTCCCGACCTCGCCCCGGCCCTCCTCGCCTTCGACGTCCTGGCCACCGACGAGGTGCGGGAGGTGTCCGACCATGCCCTGCTGGTCGCGCGCTTCGATCTCGACGTCCTGCGCCAGGTCCTCACACCCGCCCGCTGACACTTCGACCTCTGGGGGAAAGCTCCATGCTCATCAACGCAGCGATCTGCAACTTCGAGAACAACGGCGGCGGCGACCGCGCACTGTGGCAGCGGATGCACGACAAGCTGTCCTCACTCGACCTGCATCTGCTCCTGCGACAGGAGATGTGGAACGCCCAGGACAACGGCAACGACCTCGCGAACGCGGCCGAAACCGTGCTCGGCATGACCGGCCTGATCGGCCCGGAGTGCTGCACCGCCCTCTACCACGACCCGGACCTCTTCACCCCGGTCAGCGAGTACCCCAAAACCGGCCCCGTGTGGGCGCTCCCGCCGACCGTCTGCAGCTTCCAGCTCGCCGGAACGGCCCCCGCCGCGGCCCCGCTGATCGTGGGCTCCTACCACCTCAACTACTGCTCCCCCACGACGCGCCTGGCGGAGGCCGAGTGGCTGACCAAGTGGAACGACAAGTGGGTGAAGGACGGCGACCGGTACGTCCACTACCCCGCGCTGCTCGGCGGCGACAACAACAGCTACCCCGTCGTCGGCACCCCGGGAGATCCGGCCCTGCCCGTCCTGGAGGAGATCCGGGACGAGCCCCACCGGGCGCACCGCTCCTACTGCGGGGCAGACGGCGTGCGCCGGATGGACGACCGACCCGACGACACCCTGCGCACCGCCGGTCTCCAGGACGTCGCCCGCCACCTCGTCGCGGCCACGGGCGACACCAGCGCGGTCGCGCCCACGGTCGACGCCTGCGACACCCACGGCCCGGACGCGCGGATCGACCGGATCTACGCCAGCAAGCAACTCCTGCCCGCCGTCCGCGAGGTCGAGGTCGTCGACATGAAGGGCCTGTCCGACCACCACACGGTTGTGGTGCGCCTGGACCGGGACACCCTCACCGAAATCCTCAACCACCCGCTCACCCGGGCGGCGTGACCGATGCCCACGATGCGAAGCCCGCACCTTCCATGCCCCGCTTCCCGCTGGCGCACATCGCCGCTCCGCTCTGCCGCCCTTCACCTGAAGAGTGCGCTGAGGACTACGCCTGGTTCTGGGAACGCCTCGCCGACCCGAACCTCCTCAACGGCGCGGTTGGTGTGAAGGTGGACGGCGCCGTACTCCTTGCGGTGCCCACCGGCGGTAGCCGCCGCGGCGGCTACCTGTCGGTGGGCACCGTGGCCGATGCCGTGCGCGTCTGGGCTGCCCTGCGGGGCCGGCCCGGATTCCCGCGCGTCCGCCTCGGTCTGTCGGTCCACCGAGACACCTGCCACACCGTCGACTGGGGCCCGGTCCAGCCCAGGGACGACGCCGAACGGGGCCGGCACTTCGGGTACGCACCGTCCGCCATCGACGCCTTCGTTCGCCGCCGCTCGATCCCCGACCGCCCGGCGGCCCAGGTAGAGCACGACTCGGACCAAGGCGACGGGCGGTCCTGGAACCAGGATCCGCTGAAGTCGACGCTCCGCGATCTCGGCGGCTGCCTCGCCGTGATTCTGCTGGGCGTTCTGATCACCCTGCTCGTCTCAGCCGCCAAGGTGAACGCCACCGGCCCCACCCCTACTTCCCCTCCTCCCCCGACGTGGGCGCCAACTTTCCCGGTTGGCGCCACTTCGCCCTCTCCACTGACCTCACGACGATGGGCGGCGCGATGACGAAGCCGGGATCAGCGAAGGTGGAGCGCAACGAGGTCTTACTCAAGCATCTGGAAACGCTGGACTGGTCCATCAGCGGCTTCGCCCGCCGGATCGCCGCTCGATGCAAGGCCATCCACCTGCCCTACACGGTGGTCACGAGCACCGTCTCGCGATGGTGCAAAGGCGCAACCCCCAGCGCCGACCTCGCGGCCGCCGCGTGCCATGTGCTGTCCAATGCCCTGCACCGGGTGGTGACGCCGGAGAGCCTGGGCTGGCCGTCCGACACCGGCCTGGTCGCGGCGCAGTCGCTGGAGTACCTGGATGTCCCTCACGCCGTGCGGATGCTCTCGAAGCTGTGGGCCCTGGACGCCATGCGCCGGCGCAACGTCGTCAAGAGCGCATTCTCTCCGAGCGTCTTCGGTCCCGCCTCGAGGGAAGCACTCGTCATGCCGGCCGACGCCGTGATCGGTGGTCACGGGCAGCACAAGGTGACTGCGGCGGACATCGACCTTCTCGACGAGCAGACGCGACTGTTCGGCAAGCTCGATTCCCAGCACGGCGGGGGCAAGTTCCGCGGCGCGTTCGCGTCGATGATGGACACGCACGCCACGCCGATGTTGAACGGGAGCTTCTCCGCCAGGACTGGGCGCCGACTGTACGGCAGCGTGGTGGACGCTGTCCTCGCGATGGCCTCGATGGCCTACGACGACCAGCTTCCCGGTCTCGCCCAGCGTTACGACCTTCAGGCGATGCGGCTGGCCCAGGCGATCGGCGACCGCGCCCGCGTCACCCGGGTCCACATCCATCAGGCTCGGTTGGCGGCGACGCAGGGAGGCCAGTCGGATGTGCTCGCTCACGCGCGTAGCGCTGTGCTGGCGGCCCAGGGGGCCCCTCCCTTGGTCAGGGCCTACGCGTGCGTGACCGAAGCCCGGGCGTGGGCGCTGAACGGGCAGGCGGACCAGGTCGTGGCGGCAGTGAAGCGGGCCCGCGAGTTCTTCATCCGCGCGCAGAGCAGCGCCGGCCCGGCCTGGCTTGAGTGGTTCGATCTGCGTGAGCTGGAAGGACAGGCGGCGTGGGCGTTCGCCGTCGCCGGCTTGGCCGAGCAGGGCACTCAGTCCCTCAAGGAGGCGTCGGCCCTTCCGTCGGACCGGACACGCGACACAGTGGAACTCTTGATCACGGAGGCCGTGCTGGCGCGGCTGCGCGGTGACTCGGCCGAGCACATGACGGCGGCGAGGCAGGCCTCCCGGGCGTCGCAGCACCTCATGAGCCGGCGGCTGTCCGAGCGCCTGGACCGCCTGAACGCGGGCGAGCCGCTACTCGACTTCTGAGGTTTTCGGCCCCCGCCAGCACGCCCCGCGCCCGGGGCCGCGATGTACCGGGCGCGGCCTGGCGGCCGGTCAGCCCGCGGGGAAGAGATCCTGGTAGATCGCGTGGGACCTGAAGGCGCCGCCGTGGTGCGGGGAGATCAGGGAGCCGCGGTGCTGTTGCCCGCCGACGGTGCGCAGGACAACCTGGAGCTGATAGTCCGGATGAACACGGTCGTCGCTGAGGGCGGCCGTGAAGGTGAGCTCCAGGACGTCCCCAGGCTCGACCGACACGGGGCTGTCGAAGAGCGGCAGGTAGATGGTGGCCCAGTTCGTCTTCATGCGCAGTGCGTCGAGCGGCTCTTCGTCCGGCATGCACCAGAGGTTGAGCCAGGTGAGCACGCCGTCCACAAGGCCGGGCCGCGTGATGGCCAAGTGCGTGGTCGTACGCTGCTGCGTCTGCAGGTCACCGTTGAAGTCGAGCACCTCCACGGGAGCGCCCTCGGAGAGCAGCGCGTCGGCGGGCGGGTTCTCGACCCTGAGCCGTACGTCGAAGGGGCTGCCGTGCCAGCCGAAGATGCTTCGCAGGTACGGGAGTGCGGCCTCGGCGAACGCCACGGGCTGTTCGGGGAGCAGGTCGGACAGGCGGACCGCGGCGGCCTGGGTGACGGCGCGGTGGGGGATGACCAGGCCGCCGGGTTCCAGGAGGCGGGTGCGGGCGTCGGCCAGGACGGCCGCCGCGCCTTCGGCGCCGGCGAGCGAGCCGATGATCTCGGCGACGCAGACATCGGCGCGGGGGGCGAAGCGGAGTCTGGTCGACTCGCCGAGCAGTAGCGTGATCCGGTCCGAGGGCTCGAGGGCCGGCAGGTTGGCGGCCGCCTTGTAGAACGCGTCCTCGATGACCTCGATGGCCACCGCGTGCCGGGCTCCGGCCTGCACGCCTTCTCGTGCCCAGAGCAGGTCCTGGCCCGTCCCGATGTCCAGGATGCGCCGGCCCGGTGCCAGGTACGCCAGTGCCGCCCGGAACCGGTGGTTGCGCTCGTCGTCGGTGATCATGGTCGTGTAGAGGAACGGGTCGTAGATCGGGTACTCCCCCACGCTCGGCCACAGGGCGGGGCGGCCCTCTCGCTCGGGGCCGGGGTCGACGCGCACGCCCACGGTGTGCCCGGGGATCTCGATGTGCTGGATGTCGCGCATGGTCTGCCTTTCGCGGAGGTATCGGCGTCCGCCCAGCCCCACTGCCGACGTGTCGTGTGCTGGGTGAAGGGTTCAGATGCCGGTGGTGTGCCAGGTGATCCTGGTGGGGGTGTCGAACGGCCGCCGGTCGGCGGCGTCGGAGGCGTACCGGGTCCCGACGTAGAGCCAACCCAGGAGCTGTTCGCCGTCGTCGACGCCGAGGTACTTGTGAACCTGGGGTGCCTGGATGGCGGCGCCGGTGCGCCAGATCGACGCGAAGCCGTGGCTGTGCAGGAGCAGCGAGAGGGTGGTGACCATGCCGGTGGTGGCGGCCAGTTGCTCCCACTCGGGGACCTTCGGGTGGTTGGGCACGGGCCGGTGCACGATCGTCAGGATCAGGGGCGCGCGCTGGGGCTTCTCGGTGGCGCGGCGGGCCTGTTCCGGGGTGTCGGCGGCTTCGCCGAGCGCGTCGCCGAGGCGGGCCCGCTCGTCGCCGCTCACCGCGACCAGTCGCCAGGGGCGAAGCCGCCCGTGGTCGGGTGCGGTGGCTGCGGCCTGGACGAGGCGCTCCAGGTCGGCGGGGCCGGGGGCGGGTTCGGTCAGGCGGGGTGCGCTGCGCCGGGTGAGGACCGCGTCCAGGACCGGGTTCGGGGAGCGGGTCATCGGATCGCCTTCCGGGCCGGGACGCTCTCGGGATTGTCGTGGGGTGCCGGTGAGGTCATTCGCGGGTCGTCGCCGGCCACGCGCCGGAGGATCGGGGCGGTGGCCGCGGTGGTGATGACGGTCATGATCACCAGGAGGGTGAACAGGGTCTCGGTGATGACGCCGGTCTGCAGGCCGATGCCGAGGACGACGAGTTCGGTCAGGCCGCGGCAGTTCATGAGCGTGCCGACGGCGGCCGACCAGCGCCAGTCGGAGCCGGTGAGCCGGGCGGCGCCGGCCGCGCCGCCCCACTTGCCGATGATGGCGACGGCGAGGATGGCCGCGCCCCAGGCCCACTGTCCGGCGGGCAGGTGGGAGAAGTCGGTGTGCAGGCCGGCGTCGACGAAGAACAGCGGCAGCAGGAGTGGCAGGACGACGGCGCGGATGCGTGCGGCGCTGCGCTCGACGGCCGGCAGGCCGCGGGGGGCGGCGGCGCCGAACAGGAACGCGCCGAAGGCGGGGTGCACGCCGATCTGGTCGGTGGTGTAGGCGCTGAGGCACAGCCCGACGAAGAGGAGGGCCAGGACGAGTTCGTCGCCGGTGCGGCCGGCGCGCTCGAGCAGGGTGCGCAGCAGGGGGCGTATGAGGGCGAGGCCGGCGGCGTAGGCGGCGGTGAGGGCGAGGGTGGTCAGGGCCGACAGGGCGGTGCCGGTGGTGGCCAGGGCGACGGCGGCGGTGAGCAGGCACCAGGCGAGGGCGTCATCGGTGGCGGCGCAGGCCAGGGCGAAGGTTCCCAGGGGGGTGGTCTCCAGGCCGCGGTCGGCGAGGATCCGGGCGAGGACCGGGAAGGCGGTGATGCTCAGGGCGACGGCGACGAACAGGATGAACGGCAGCCGCTCGACGCCGTCCGGTGCGAAGTGCGGGTAGAGGGCGGCGGCCAGGGCAGCGCCGAGGGCCATGGGGAGCAGGAGGCCGGTGAGGCTGACCGCGGCGACGGCGCCGCGGGTGGTGCGCAGGCTACGCAGGTCGAGTTCCAGTCCGGTCAGGAACAGGAAGGCCAGGAGGCCGAGGGTGCCCAGGGCGGAGGTGACGGGCAGGACCGAGGTCGGCAGGAGGTGGTGCTGGACGGTGGGGGCGAGCCAGCCGAGCAGCGAGGGGCCGAGCAGGATTCCGGCAAAGATTTCGCCGATGACCGGCGGCTGGCCGAGCAGCCTGACGGCGCGCCCGCCGGCCTGGCAGGCGAGGACCACGACCGGGACGGCGAGGAGCACGGGCAGCAGCGGGTCGGACACGACAGCTCCAGGAATCGGGCGAAGGACCGCACCGCGCGCGGCACGGCGGCGGGGCGGGATCGGGGTGGATCAGGCGCGGGTCAGCGGCAGGGTGGTGCAGCGCAGCGAGCCGGGAATCCGGGTGACCTCGCTGTAGTCGACGGGGAGGACCTCGAGTCCGCGTGCGGTGAGCTCCCGCGCGATGCGGTCGCTGCCGGCGGTGACGATCACGGTGTCCGGAGCGATCGCCAGGACGTTGGCCTGGACGGCGCGGGCCTCTGTCTCGGTGACGTCGATGAGGTCGAAGTGCTGCTCGAACCAGCGCAGTTCGGCGGGCGGGAAGACGTCGCGGTGGATGAGGGCGGTGCCGGGCGCGACGATGGTGAAGTGGTCGTCCAGGTGGACGATGCCGCGGGTGGCGAAGCGGACCGGGCGGACTTCGCGATCGACGCCGTGGTGGGCCAGCGCCCGCTGCAGCGCCCCCGCTCCCGCGGGGGACGTCTCCTCCCCGAGGCCGACCAGGACGGTGCCGGTGTGCAGAGCGATGTCACCGCCCTCGATGGTGCCCTCGTCCAGGTTGGCGACGTGCGGGGCGCCGGTCAGCAGCGGGGCGAGCGCGTCGGCCTCGGGGAGGCGGTGCGTGGAGTTCAGACGCGCCATGACCAGGACGTGGTCGATGACGAAGGCGATGTCGCGAGGGTAGTGCTGGACCGGGCAGCCCGGCGCGGCGTCGAGGAGGGTCACCGTGGTGCCGCGGCCGCGGAGGAGGCCAATCAGGGCGTCCTGCTGAGTGCGGACGGTGGCCGGGTCGTACGGCTTCCAGGAGCTGGTGGTCATCTGGCGGGTCAGGACGGGGTGGACGTCGGGGCCGTCGAGGTCGGGGGTGACGTCGCTCGCGTAGCGCATGGCGACGTGGCGCAGCGCGCCGTACTCGCTGGTGGCGTGCGGGGTGAGCACGATGGGTCTCCTGGGCCGGGGGCGGGACGGTCGGACGGTGAGCCGGACGCGGCGCAGACGGTCCCAGGAGGGTGCGGGCCCGGGGCCGGCAGGTCAGGACTGCCGGCCCCGGAGGTCTCGCGGGTGTCAGCCGACGGGGCTCTTCTTCTGCGTGTCCGGGACCTGGGGCAGCCAGTGCACGGCGTTGTCGCGGAAGGACTGGTTGATCGGCACGAGGTCGTCGCCGCTGGTGTCGTCCAGGGCCGTGACGACGATGCCGATCTCCGGGACGCCGTTGTCGATGGCGGCGAGGCGGCTGAAGCAGTTCGGGCAGCAGCTGCGCTTGGCCTCGCCCTTGAACGTCTCGAACCAGATCTGCTCGCTCTCACCGGTCCAGGTGATGTTCTCGGGGGCGAAGCCGGCCCACCACATCATCGGGCCGCCGCCGAGCTTCTGGCAGTGCGGGCAGCTGCAGGTGTGCGGGTAGACGGCTTCGCCCTTGACGGTGAAGCGGATCTTTCCGCACAAGCATCCGCCGGATCGCTCCTGGGCGGCGGCGACGATGTCGGGGGTGGCGTTCATCAGTTCATCTCCGAGGCGCGGTGGGCGAGTTGAGCCCACCAGTGTGTCATCCCCTCGGTGATCGTCAGCCAGCCGTCGAGGGCCTGGGGCAGGTCGATGTGGAAGAGTTCACTCTCCTTGATGAA
Source organism: Streptomyces sp. BB1-1-1 (assembly GCF_031597775.1). Classification (NCBI taxonomy): domain Bacteria; kingdom Bacillati; phylum Actinomycetota; class Actinomycetes; order Kitasatosporales; family Streptomycetaceae; genus Streptomyces; species Streptomyces sp. BB1-1-1. Next base: position 144,342 of record NZ_CP134205.1, read on the forward strand.
CCTGGCCAGGCCCTCGATGTGGGCGGCCTCGACGCTCATGCCGCCGACCTGGGCGGCCTCGTGCTCGTCGTCGAGGTGGAGCTCGTAGTAGTAGTGCAGGGCCTTGAGCTCGCTGCCGCTGCGGCCGATGGTCAGCTCGCCGTAGCGGTTGGTGATGTCGCGCAGGATCTCGGTCTCGGCGATCGCGACGGCTTCGGTGGCGTAGTAGGCGCCGGCGATGTGGCTGGGCATGTGCGAGCCGACCATCCACTGGTGGAGGTTGACCAGCGTCTCGGTCTCGGGGGCGGGCACGTGACCGTTGACGAGCAGGCCGAGGTCGGAGAGGAGCGCGTTGGTGTAGAGGACGTAGTGCGCGGGCACCTTGCCGCGCTCGCCGCCCTCCTCCAGGTGGTTTCGGCGCAGCTCGTGCGCGAGCTCGGGGCAGTAGCCCTCCACGGCCGTGGCGGCCGTCTTGAGGTACTGGGCGTTGTAGCGGGCGAACACCGAGAGCTCCTCGATGTACATCCGGGCCTGGGCCTCGTTGAGGTCGGCGGCGCCGACCTTCTCGGCGATCCGCGCGTACGTCCAGTCGACCAGCGGGGCCAGGTGCGCGGTGACCAGGGCGGTGCCGGAGGTGAACTTGCCCAGCAAGGTGCCGTTGACGGCGCTCTGCGTCTCGGGATGGGCCTTCAGATAGGCCTGGACGAGGCTGTTGTCGGGTGTCATGCGTCGGCGTCCTTCGGGTCGGAGGGGCGGGGGGTCAGGAGCAGGCCGCCGGTGGCTCCCAGGGCGCGGACGGCCGTCAGGAGCTCGGCGTTGTCGGGCAGGACGAGGGTGTCGCCGCGATTGAGGGCGGTGACGGTGTCCTGGTCCAGGCCCGCGCCGTCGAGGGTGACGCCCACCTGGTGGCCGCGCAGCAGGACCTGGTGGGAGTCGCCGTCGTCGCTGAGCAGGGTGGTCACCTGGTAGGGGGCGATCACGCGGATGCCGGCGCCCGGCGTGACCTGCTCGGGGTCGAAGGCGTCCGCGGCCTCCTGGCGGGAGAGGTCGCCCTCGACGAGTTCCCAGCCGCCGTTGCTCAGCAGGGTGGTCCACCGCTGCTCGGCGTGCTGGCGGGCGGCGCTGCGGACTCGGTCGGCGGCGAGGAGCAGGAGTTCGCGGCCGACGCCGACCAGCCGGTCTGCGACGGCGCCGGGCCCGGCAGTCGTGTCCGCCATCGCGGAGGGCTCGTTGAGCGGGTCGTCGGGCCCGTCCCCGGCCAGGTCGGCGAGGACGTCCGGGATGATGCGGCTCTGCAGGAGCTGCGCGTACGGGTAGGTGTACAGCGGCATGGCCACCGAGACGGAGAAGGTGTCCTGGGTGCCGACGTGGAAGACCCGGCGGGGCAGGAAGAGGGCGTCGCCCGGCTCCAGCAGGAAGTGCTCGGCCTCCTCCAGCAGCGCACGGTAGTCACCGTAGGTGGGCTTCTTGCCGCCGGTGAGCTTCTCGTACTGCTCGGCGGGCCAGCAGTAGAAGTTCTTGGCGTTGGGGCCGAGGTGGACGAGGAAGGCGTCCTCGTAGCCCTCGTGGATCCCGAAGGCGGTGCCCGCGTAGTTCCCGGCGAAGGCGACCTGTTCGGCGCCGCCCAGCGGCAGGCCCCACCCGTCGATGAGGGTCTTGAGGAAGGTGCCGAGACCGGCGGCGAGGGCAGGGCTGACGGTCTCCAGATTGTTGACGACCAGGGAGAACCGTTCGGCGCCGGCCAGGTCCTGCATCCACGGCACGAAGGCGTCCACGCCCCCGTCCCAGGATCGGACGGTCAGCGCCTGGGGCAGGAGGTCGTCGCGGCGGTCCTCGCCGACGTAGACGCGGGCGTGCGCCTTGATGTCGGTGCCGGCGGCGTGGGCCCGGCGGATGGCCTCGAACCCGGTCAGGACGTCGTCCGGGCCAGCCGCGGTGGCGGGGATGATGCCCTTGAACAGGAAGGGCGTGGTCCGCCCGGTGGTGTGGTCGGGGAAGGTGCTGGTCCAGAAGGTCTGGTCGGGTGGCCAGGGGTAGGCGGTGTCCATCGAGGATCTCCTGACGTCGGGGCGGACTGCCGTGTTCGGGGGTGCCGGGGCGCGGTGGCGAGGGGGTGCCAGGTCAGCTGAGGTAGTCCTCGGGGCCGCCGCGGCGGACGGTGTCGAGGGTGAAGCAGTGGAAGCCGCCGCCGAACAGCCGGCGGTGGCGGTGGCGGACCGGGACGACGGTGAACCCGCGGCGCTCCAGGACCTCGATCAGCTCCGGGTAGAGGGAGTTGACGACGACGGTGTTCTCGTCGATGGACAGCAGGTTGATGTCCATGTACCGGCTGCCGATGGGGATGACGAAGCCGAGGTCGCTGTAGTCCGGGAAGTTGCTGTCGTCGGTGTCGGGGGCGTAGATCACGTCCCAGGACTGCATGGCCTTGGGCAGGTACTTCAGGTAGGCCGGGGAGCGCAGCAGCATCAGGCCGGGGCGCAGCGGGACCAGGACGCTGTCGATGTGGTTGTCGGCCATGGCGTCCAGGCGGTGGAACCGCAGGTCGCGGATGTTGTCCCTCAGCCAGCGCAGGGCGAGTTCGTGGTTGTGGTTGGCGACGTTGACCAGGACGTCGCGGCCCAGGCGCATGCACTGCGCGCCGTCGAAGACCATCTCCAGACCCAGGCCCTCGATCGCGCCGGCGCTCTCGCCATCGGTGGCGCGGCTGACGTCCAGGTTCTGGCGGGTGAAGTAGGCGGTGTCCAGGGAGTCGCGGGTCAGAGCCGGGCGCGGCATGTTCAACCAGTTCGCCCCGGCCTCGTAGTAGCGGTAGAAGGCGGGCTTGAGCAGGTCGTTCTCGAAGATGCGGGCGCGGACGTGGGGCGCGGTCTCCACGATCGTGTTGCCGAGGATGATGGTCTGGTCGCGGACGTTGAGCGGCGGGGTGGCCCGGGCGTCCCAGTGCGGGGAGCGGATGTCGATGTCCTTGCCGGGCGCCGCCGGCCGCAGGACCTTCACCCCGCATCCGGTCAGGGCCTCGGCCAGGCCGGCGATGTCCTCGTTGAGCTCGTCGACCAGCTGTCCGGGGATCGGCAGCAGCTCCTCCCCCGACGGGCTGGCGTGCCGACGGAGGACCGGGGCGACGTTGTCGTAGAAGAACAACCGCCACGAGGTGTCGGTGTGGTGGGCGTCGTAGTACTCGGCGCGGCCGAGGAGGACTTCGTCGAGCCGGGTGAATTCGTCGAAGCTGTTCAGGGCCGGCGGCGAGGTGGGCGCGGGCTGGGGCATGGTGGGCCGCCTCCTCGGCGGCGAGTGACGGCGCGCCCTCGCCTGCGGCGCGCGGGTGCGCGGCCGGGGTGGGCGGTGCCGTACGGGGTTTCGGAGGTCGGGCGAGGACGAGGTCAGGCGGCTGAGGCGTGCCGGGGCGGGGTGCGGGCGGCACCGGGAGCAACGGCGAGCCGGGCGATGATGTCCTCGATCACGCAAGGCTGGTCGGGTGTGGAGCGCCGCCGGAAGAAGTAGCCGGAGCACCACGGCACTTCGCCGAAGCGCGGCAGGTGCTCGGCGGTGAGGGCCCGGGCCTCGGGCAGGCGCCGCCAGGGGATCTGTGGGCACCAGTGGTGGATGGGGTGGAACATGTCGTCAAGGTGGCCGCCGAGCAGGTGCCGGGTCAGCCGGTGGGAGGTCCAGCCGCGGGTCTGCAGGAGGACGTCGCCGTTCTCGATCAGCCCGGCGTGGTTGCCGAGGTCGGTGATCCAGGTGACGACGGGCCGCACCAAGACAAGGGGGAGCAGCCAGTAGAGCAGGAGGTAGGGCACGCCGCCCACGGGCCACAGCGCGGCAAGGACGCCGGCCCACAGCACGGCCCGGGTAGCGAGGGCCCGCCAAGTCTCCCCCGGCGCGCGGGTGAGCAGGGTCAGCACCGCGGTCTTCGGCAACCGCCACAGGGCGTTGCGCACGATGACTCGCAGGACGAAGGCGCGGCGGCTGGGCACCTGGCCCGCGGCGCGGATGTTGCCGGCGCGGTAGGACTGGAACATGGGGTCGTCGTCCGAGCCGAGCTTGGCGTGGTGGACGTAGTGGCTGCTGCGGTAGGGCTCGAAGCCTTCGCCGAGCAGGCCAGTCAGGAGGTAGCCGACGATCCGGTTGGCGCGGCGGGTGGCCATGAGTTTGGAGTGCACGCACTCGTGGCCGAGGTTGGACAGGTGGCGCTGGCGCACCCCGATGTAGCAGACGGCGAGCAGAGGACCGACGACGTGACCGATGAGGTGGCCGACTATCGCTGCGGCGGCGATCGCCATGAGGTCCCAGGCGACGTCCCACAGTCCGATGGTCGGGCGTCCGCAGAGCTTTTCCAGGTCGGTGATGAGCTGCTGGCCGAGGGCCTTGCGCACAGGGCCGGAGGCTCCGGTGCCGTTGCGGGTCCTGCCAGCGGCGGGGCTGCCCATCAGGTTCTCCAGTCGACGTGGTGCGGATGAAAGGAGGCCGGACTCCGGCACGCCCCCCGAGGGGCAGGCAGCACGGGCGACCTGCCGTTAGGCAGGCGCGCCGGAGCACGACGAAGGGGTGGATCAGCCGCGGGTCAGGCGGCGACGAGGGCGCTGTCGGGGCGCATGCCGGCCTTCAGGCCGGCGGCGTCCGGGCGCATCCCGAGCTTCAGGTCCGCGGCGTCCGGCCGCATGCCGGCCTTCAGGTCCGCGGCGTCCGGCCGCATGCCGGCCTTCAGGTCCGCGGCGTCCGGCCGCATGCCGGCCTTCAGGTCCGCGGCGTCCGGCCGCATGCCGGCCTTCAGGTCCGCGGCGTCCGGCCGCATCCCGAGCTTCAGGTCCGCGGCGTCCGGCCGCATGCCGGCCTTCAGCACGGGGGCGTCCGGCCGCATCCCGAGCTTCAGGTCCGCGGCGTCGGGGCGCATGCCGGCCTTCAGGCCGGTGTCCGGGGTCATACCAGCGGTAGTGGTCATCGAGTTCTCCCTGCTCGGTCGCGGGTGATCCGCGATTCCGGGTGATCGGGCTGTGGAACTGCCGGGCCGCGGGTCCGGTGAGGTGCTGAACCGTCGGCTCGGCACGCCGTGGCATGGGCGCACGCCGGTGGAGAGGGCCGCGCCGTAGCACGTCTTCTCCATCTGTGGAGGAGCGTTGCGTGGCGGTCAGCCGGGCGCTTGGCCAGTCACGCTAGAACTCGGCTGGGGAGGGCCGCAACGGCTCTGGCCGTTGCGTCGGTTGCACGGGACCGTTGCGCATGCGTTGCGCCCACAACTCTGTTGACCTGCAACAACGCCGAACTTTCTTCCTGAGCGAGCCCCATTTTGGGCTCGTTGGACGCGGCGGAGCGGGTGGGAGGGCTTCTGCTGCGTATGCGGGCGCGGCTACTTTGTGGCCTCGCCGAGAAGCCACGCGACAGATCACCGTGGGGCCCGGCTTCCCGCGAACTCCGCCCGGAAACACCGTCCTTGGGAGTGCCCGTGCTCAACCCCGTCGTTATGAAGTCCGACCTGCTGTTCAGCCTGCGGGACACCCTCCGCGCGGAGACCTTCGTCGAGGTGACCACCCCGACCATGCGCAGAGCCGACCTCGGCCCGGGACGCCGTCTGCCGGTGGACCACGGCAGCGGGCGTTTCCTGCGGGCGATGATCGGCCCGGCCCTGCGCGTGAACCTGGAGCACCACCGGCGAATCTTCGAGATCGGTGCGTGCTTCCGGCCGGAGAAGCCCGACGAGCTGCACGCGCCCGAGTTCCAGATGCTCGACCTCTACGCCGCCGGCGAGGACTTCAGCTTCCTCCTGACGCTCGCCGAGGCGCTGATCGGCCCGCACCTCCCGTACACCCTGCAGCGCGTTTCCGTCGCCGGCCACGTCCACGATCAGTTCGGCATCGACCTGCGCCGCGAGCCCCTCGGGGACCTTCCCGCTCAAATGGCCGCCCACCTGGGCATGAGCGCGGACGTGCCGTTCAAGACAGTGCTTGGGCAGTACGTGGAACGCGAGGTGGAGGTCCAGAGCACCGGCGCCGCGCTGTTCCTGACCGAGTACCCGGTCGGCGGGGACGAGCCGTGCGCCCGCCTGGCACCCGGCACGACGGCCGTCCTCAACCGCTTCGAGGTCCTGGTCGACTGCATCGAGGTCGTCCACGGCTACGAGGACGAGCCCGACGGGGCCGCGTTCATCGACCGGGCCCGCGCGGTGGACCTGTACGACGACGAGCAGGCCCTGGCCAGGGAGGCGATTGACTCGGGACGTGTGCCGGCCAGCAGCGTCGGACTCGGCATCGGCATCGAGCGGCTGTGCATGGCCGCCTCCGGCGTCAAGGACATCCGCGTCTTCCAGCCCTCGCTCCAGTTCTGACCACCCAGGTCACCGTCCGGAAGGAGTAGCGATGGACCTGTCGCTGCGCCCGCTCGACGAGAGCGGCTTCGGCGCCATCGTCGATGCCAACCTCGCGATCCACGCCGAGAGCCTCGCGCCCCAGCTGGCGACGGCCCTGCACCAGCACCGGCTGCTGATCGTGCCCCGCCAGCACCTGAACCACGCCGACATGCTGACCGTCGCCTCCTGTTTCGGGACGGTGGACACCAGCGTCGATCGCCGGTACGCCGTCGGCGGCTTCCCGGGCCTGACCGTCATCAGCAACATCGTCGAGGACGGCAAGCACATCGGCATCTACGACGGGGACAACGAGGAGGAGTGGCACGCCGACAACAGCTTCAAGCCCCAGCTCACCTCGGCGACGATGCTTTACTCGGTCATCACCCCCGCACGCGGCGGTGAGACCCGCTTCGCCGACGCGACCCGTGCCTACGCCGGCCTCCCCCCGGCGGTGCGACAGCGGATCGAGAAGATGCGCGCGGTGCACTCCATCGAGCAGCTCGGCGCGCTCCAGAGCCAGGCCAGCGGCGGACAGTCATCGGCAGCGGCCGGGAGCCTCGCCGGCCACCCGGAGGTCGAGCACCCTCTCGTCCTGACCCATCCGGTCACCGGAGCCCGCTCACTGCTGCTCGGCTCCATGGTGATCCGCTGCGTCACCGGACTCTCCGATCAGGACAGTTACGCCCTGATCGACGAACTGCTGGAGCACACGACCAGCGCGCCGTACCTCTACAGCCACCACTGGAGTCAGGGCGACCTCGTCGTGTGGGACAACCTCGCCACCCTCCACACCGCCTCCCCATGCGACAGCTCCCGCCACCCCCGCCTGCTGTATCGCGCTGCCGTTCGACAGCATGCGGATCCCCGTGGCTCCGAGGGATGACCGGCGGCGAGAACACGCTGTCTGCGCTCGTCGCCAGCCCTAGTGTTTGCCCATGACCGCGAAGGCCGTGAAGGTGCCCCTGAAGGAAACCGCCCTCAACCGCGAGCGCATCACCCAGATCGGACACCAAGTCCACAGCGTGTGCCCAGACTTCGACGCGGGCACGTTCGTACAGGACGTGATGTCCGACCTGCCCGGCCTGGAGCTGAAGGACCGGATCACTCGGACCAGCCAGGCACTGCACACCCACCTTCCGGTCACAGGCACCGAAGCCCTCGACGTCCTGCTGCGCTCGCTGCCGCCGACGCCCGAGGCCGCCGGCATCACGAACGACTTCGGATGGCACACCTACTCCCCGCACTCCGACTTCGTCGCCCGCTACCTGCGCACCGGCGAGTACCTGGCCCAAGCCCTCGACGCCCTCGCGCACTTCACCCGGTACTTCTCGGCAGAGGTCGCCGTGCGGGACTTCCTCAACACCTTCCCCGACGAGACGATGAAGGCCGTCGATGCCTGGTCCCGCGACGAGGACCACCGGACCCGCCGGCTCGCGAGCGAAGCCACCCGCCCTCTTCTGCCCTGCGCACCCCGCATCTCCCTGCCCGCCGATGCGGCGCTCCCCGTGCTCGACCGGCTCTACGCCGATTCCAGCGCCTACGTCCGCACCTCCGTCGCCAACCACCTCCACGACCTCGCCGGCACGCAACCCGAACTCGTCCTGGCCACCCTCAGGCGGTGGAAGGAGACCGCCGGCGCCTCCGACCAGCACTTCGCCTTCATCGCCCGGACGGCCCTGCGGAGCAGGCTCAAGAAGGGCTCGCCGGACGCCTACGCCTTCCTCGGCTACCCGCATGACGCACCGCTGGAGCTGACACCTCTCGTCCTGGAACGCACCGAGCTGGCCGACGGCGACGTGCTCAGCTTCTCCGCTGCCCTCACCGCCACCGTGGCCGTCCCGGTGGATGTCATGTTCGTGATCTCCTCCACCACGCCCACCGGCAAGCCGCGCGAGAAGGTCTACTTCCTCAGCCGCACCACCGTCCAACCCGGCCGGCCGCTCCTTCTGTCCAAGCCGCACAAGCTGCGGTCGACGGCCACCACGAAGGTCACTCCTGGCCCGTACACCGTCGCGATCCAAGTCAACGGCCGCCGCTTTCCCCCTGTGTCGTTCACGGTCATCTCAGCATGATCCGCGACCGGCCCCCCACCTGATCTGACCGCTCTCCGCCCAGGCCGTGCCTCTCCTCGCCACGGCCCGGTCAGCCATGCCCCGCACCGCGGCCCCGGTCGGCACGGCAATCCCCCGAAGGGGTGACCCGGCCGCGTCGAACAGATTTCACGGCCTGCCGCCGCACCCTGCCCGCCCCAACACCCCGATCAGAACATGTGTTCACGAAATGAGCCGTGACGGAGCCCGATCCGACGCGTTCTTAGAGCACCAGTGCCACTTACCCGCCCAGATGGAGAACATCGTGAATCCCGCCCCCGCCCCCGTGCATCAGCCCTCCGGATTCGAACGACGGCCTGCCCCCGCGACGGTGCGTCGTGTTGACGACACCCGCTCCTCAGCACGTCTGGATACGAGGTGGGCGGCATGAGTGAGTCGACAGATGAAACCGCCGAGACCGTCCCGGGGCCGCGCCCCACCCCCCTTCCGCCCGCCCCGCCGACCAAGGCGCCGGAAACGGCGCCTGCCGCCGGCGCGGAACAGAATTCCCCCGTCCCGGAGATGCGGTACGTGGACCTGACCGGCAGCCGGGAAGCGGCCGGCCGCTCCATCCGGATGCGCGACATGGCCCGGCGCCTGCCCCAGCTGGTCCGGCGCTCCCTGGCACTCGCCTGGCGCGTCGACCGACGGGCCACCACCGGTCTCCTGCTGTGCCAGACGGTCGCCGGCGTCATGCAGGCTCTGGGCCTCATCGCGATCAGCGGCACCCTTACCGCACTGCTGACCAGCGGCGACGTCTACCACCGGCTCCTGCAGGCATGGCCGTCCGTAGCCCTGCTGGCCACCGCCACCGGCGTGCGGGCACTGCTGGGGATCACCGTCAGCTGGCTCTCCTCCCGGCTGAGCCCCCTCATGTCGCGCGAAGCCGAGCAGATGCTGATCACCGGCTGCGCCGGGGTGGAGCTTTCCGCCTACGACGACCCCGACTTCAACCGCGACCGTGAGGCCGCCGATCGCGGCGCCCAGGTCACCGGCGACCTCATCGACGAGGGCCAGGACCTGATCGCCTCGGCCGCGTCCTTCCTCGCCGGAGCCGTCGTCCTGGCCGGGGTGAGCTGGGTGCTCCTCCCTCTCCTGGTCGCCGCAAGCCTTCCGCAGGCTCTCGCCCAGGTCAGCGCCGCCCGAGTCCGCTACCTGGCGAACCTGCGCAGCAACGGCGACAACCGCATGCTGTCGGTGCTGCGGTGGCACATCTTCACCCGCGAGGCCGCCGACCAGATCCGCGCCGGAACCATGGCCGGTTTCCTCTCCGGCCGCTACCGGCAGACGGTCGCCCGGATCAACCGTGAGGACCGGACAGCGGCCGACAAGGGCGCCCGCATGTCGCTGGTCGGCGCCCTGTGCGGCGGCCTCGGATCGGCTGTCGTGTGGGCGGCGGTGGTGTGGCTGCTGGCCACCGGCCGCATCAGCGTCGGCCACGCCGGCACGGCCGTGTTCGCTCTGCAGACGGTGGGCCAGTCGGTGCGCGGGCTGGTCGCCGTGGGGGCCCGCGCGGTGCGTACCGGCCTCTACATGGACGACTGGACACGGTTCCTCGACCTGGCCGGCGGCTACACCATGCGCCGCGGCGAGCACCGGCCGGCACCGCCGGACGAGATCGAGATCAAGCAGGTCTCGCACCGCTACGCCGGGAAGGACCACAACGCGCTGTCCGACGTCTCGCTCACACTGCGCCGGGGCGAGGTCACCGCACTGGTCGGCTTCAACGGCTCGGGGAAATCGACGCTGTCGAAGCTGGTCAGCGGCCTGTACCTGCCGAGCGGCGGACAGGTGCTGTGGGACGGCGTCGCCACCGATGATGCCGACCCGCAGGCGCTGTGGCAGCAGGTGGCCCTGGTGCCACAGGACTACGCGCACTGGCCGCTGACGGTCCGCGAGAACGTGACCCAGGGGCAGCCCACCGCCCGCGGTGACGCGGCGGTCCGCGAGGCATGCGAGGCCGCCGACGCGGATGAGGTCGTCGACAAGCTCGGCGCCGGCCTGGACACGCTCCTGGCCCGCGAGTGGCTGAACGGGGAGGAGCTGAGCGGCGGCCAGTGGCAGCGCATCGCACTCGCGCGGGCCTTCTTCCGCGAGGCCGGGCTCCTGGTCCTCGACGAGCCGACCGCGAACCTCGACCCCCGCGCCGAGTACCGGATCTTCCAGCGGCTGCGGGACCTGGCCCGGGACCGGATGGTTCTCCTGGTCACGCATCGCATCACCAACGTCGCCATCGCCGACCGGATCGTGGTCCTCGACGAGGGCAGGGTCGTGCAGGAGGGCACCTACAAGGACCTCGCCGCGCAAGAAGGCGGCCTGTTCCAGCAGTTGCTGTCCTACCAGGTGACCTCGGAGCCGGACGGCGAGAGGCACGGGACCCGCGCGTGAAGGATCCCGGCACCACTTCCCTCGCTTCGCCCGGGCTCACGGCCTCGGCTGCCCCGCCCGCCCTCGACCCATCCACCAGTCCTTCCGTGCTTCTTCGAGGTGTTGACGTGCCGATCACCCGCTCCCACATCCGCGCGACCCTCGACAGCTACCTGACCCGGCACCCGCACGAGCGAGAGTCTCTGGCCGGGCTGTTCGCCGTCCTGGAGGGGCCGGACGACCCGTCCAGTCGGACAACGCTTCCCGGGCACGTCACGTGCAGCGCGGTCGTCATCGACCGAGACCGGCGCGTACTGCACATCGTCCACAAGGCCACGGGGCTCCTACTCACCCCGGGCGGTCATGCCGAGGCGGACCGGAGCCTGCTGGCCGCGGCTCTGCGGGAGGTGTCCGAGGAGACGGGCATCCAGCCCGGTGACCTGTGTCTGACCCCGCAGTTCCTGGGGGCGCCGATCGATGTCGACGTGCACGGGATCGACGCCAATCCCGCCAAGGGCGAGCCGAGCCATCAGCACTTCGATTTCCGCTTCGCCTTCTACGTCAGCCCCGAGCAGCTGCCGCCGCTCAGGCTCCAGGACGAAGAGGTCTCGGGTGCCCGGTGGCTCGGGTTCGCCGACGTCAGGTCCCCGACGCTGCGGGCCAAGCTGCTGGACGCCCAGGCCGAGGGGCTCGACGGGCAACCGGAGCCCGTCAATGCGTCGGCTTTGGTCCATGACGGCTTCGGACGCTACCTGCTTCATCTCAGGGATCTGCGGGAGGACATCTGGGCGCCCGGGGTCTTCGACCTTCTGGGTGGCGGGCGGGAGATGGGTGACCGGTGCCTGGAGGCGACCTTGCGGCGGGAGCTCGCCGAGGAGGCCCCCGGCCTTGAACCTGTGGACCTGGCGCCTTACGCAGTCGAGGAGGCGACGAGCGTCGACGGCCTCGCGGTGCCGATCAAGGTCTACACGGCGCGCTGGAACGGGCACCCCGACACGGCGGACCTGCAAGAGGGCGTTCTGTTGCAGTGGTTCACCCCCGACATGCTGGACCGGCTGCGGCTGAGTCCCGGCCTCGGCAACCTGATCCGCCGCCATGCGGCCGAGCATCCCCCGGCCGGCAGCCCGCCGGACCGCATCCGCCCTCTGCACGAAGAGGCACCCGAGGGGACCGAGCTCCACATCGTCGGTGTCCACCTTCACCTCCAGGACGAACGGGGCCGGATCCTCCTCGGACTGCGCCATCCCGACTCGGTCTTCGCGCCGGACGAATATCACTTTCTGGCAGGTCACTGCGAGAGGGAGGCCGCCGTCAGCTGCCTGGTGCGCGAAGCCCGGGAGGAGGCCGGGCTGATCATCGATCCCGGCGACGTCGAGCTCGTGCACGTGATCCACCACGTCGACTCGCCGACGGCGCGGGCACGGATCGCGCTCGTCTTCCAGGCCCACACCTGGTCCGGCACCCCGCAACTCCTGGAGCCCGACCGGTGCGTGGCCTGGCGGTGGTTCAGCCCGCAGGATCTTCCGGCGAAGGTCGTGCCGTACACCCGCCTGGCGATCGAAGGCATCGTCGCGGGCCGCCCGTACACCCAGACGGGCTGGTGAAACCTGTGCCGCTCCCACCGACACCCAGCGCCTCCTGGCCTGACGACTTCCTCGCGCACCGTGCCGGCCACGACTGCCCGATGTGCGGCAACGACTGGACGGCCGACGACATCGGTTGGGGGATCCTTCTGCACCGCGGCGAGGTCTCCCAGTCCTACCTCTGGCGCTCCGGGCAGGTCCGGGGCTACTCGATCACCATCGTGACCGCGCGGCACGTCGCCGAGCCCACCGAACTCACCGGCGACGAAGCCGCCGCGTTCTGGCGCGACACTCTCGTCCTGGGCCGCGCACTCGAAGCGCACTACCAGCCTCTGAAGATGAACTACCTCCTGCTCGGCAACGCCATTCCCCATGCTCACCAGCACGTCGTTCCGCGACGCGAGGCGGGTGCGGACCCCGCGCCGGGCGGCCCTTTGCCCTTCGACGTGCTCGACTTCGGACGCCAGGACGAGGATCAACTGCAGTCGGACGCCCGAGCGCTGCGCCGGCTGATGAACGGCCCCGGCAGGCCGGAGGCGGGGCGATGAAACGGCAGTCCGACGTCATGGTCGCGGCGGGATTCCTGGCGATGCACTACGGCATCATCCCGACCGACGTCCGCGAGGGACCGTCAGGGACAGCCACGCGCAACTACGTGGCCAGGGACGGCGACGGCCGCCGGTGGTTTGTGAAGGTGTACCCGGACCATGCTGATCTGGGCGCGGAGCGGCGCGCCCTCGAGCTCGCCGAGTTCGCCGCGCTCGGCGGGGTCCCGGTGCCGACGATGCGCCGCACTCTGGACGGCGACCTCATCGCCGTCCACGGCGGCCCCGCGGTGTCCGTCGCCGCGTTCGCCGAGGATGCCGAGACGGCGGAGGGCGGTCTGTCCGGCGGGCGGTGGGCCTCCGTCGGTGCGATGGTGGGCCGACTGCACCGCACGCTCGCGCGGCATCCGGACGGGCCACCGCGCCGCGCCGCCTCGCATGAGGTCTGCGACGTCCAGCGAGGCCGCCGGCGCCTCGAACGGCTTATCGCCCGCTGGAAGGAGCAACCCCCGAGCTCCTCGTTCGGGACGTGGGCGAGGGACACCGCCCGGCAACGGCTGGATGCGCTTCCCGCCACGGCATCCCTGCTCGAAGCGCTCCCCACAACCCTCGCCACGCAGATCGTCCACGGCGACCTGTCCTCCCTCAACCTGATGCTGAGAGGCGAGGAGGTCGCCGCGGTCATCGATTTCCGTCCACCGACACATCGCAGCCCGATGTGGGAACTGGGTCGCATCGTGCTCGATCCGCGCACGGTCCTGACCGCATCGGACTGGCTCACCGGCCTGGTCACCGCCGTCGCCGCCTACCGGGGGACCAACCCGGCCATGCCGGACCAGGACCTCCTGACGGTGCCCCGGGTGGCGGCCGGCTACCTGGCCTGCTCGGTGTACCCGCTCTCCGAACCGCTCGACGACCCGCCCGCGGTCACCCCTCAGCTGGAGGCGTACGGGCGAGCCCGCCACGAAGCGCTGGGAGTGCTGTGCGCTCGCCTGGACGAGGCGGAGGAGGTGCTCCGTGACCTCCTCACCTGACTCCGCCGCACCACCCGAGCCGTCGCTGTGGAGGCACCGCAACTTCCGGACGTTCCTGATCGGACAGAGCGCCAATGTGACCGGCAGCTCGATCAGCTCGATGGTGATCCCCGTGATCGCCGTCCTGGAGCTGCACGCCACCACCTCTCAGGTGGCCTGGCTGGCGTTCCTGGGCTTGCTGCCACCCGCGTTGCTCGCCCTCCACGCCGGGGCGCTCGCCGACCGCCATTCCAAGAAGCGCCAGATGATCATCGGGGACCTGGTGAGTGCGGCCGCGCTGACCACGGTGCCGGTAGCAGCCGCCCTCGACGTCCTCACCCTGTCCCAGCTCATGGCCGTCGCCGCAGTGCAGGGTGCCGCGGGCGTGGTGCACGACGCGGCGGCCATCAGCATTCTGCCCAGCCTGGTCGACCGGTCCCTGATCCAGCGGAGCAACAGCCGCGTGGGCACTCTGTTCGCGATCGCCGCCACGGCCGGAAGCCACCTCGGTGCCGCCCTGACCGCCCTGGTCGGACCGGCCCGGGCCCTTCTTGGAGACGTCCTCTCCTACCTTGTCAGCGCCTGGTGCACCGCACGCGTTCACACTCCTGAGGCCGACCGGGTACAGGCCGGGGAACGCCGGCTGTGGGCGGAGATCGGCGACGGCCTGCGATACGTACGCGAGGACGAGCGCCTGCGCACACTGACGCTGGTCAACGCGACGACGTCCCTCGCACTCGCGCTGCTCAACACCTTGTGGGCGCTGTACCTGCTGCGGACCCTCGCGATGAGCACCACGGCGTTCGGTGTCGTGCTGGGGCTCGGAGCCCTGGGCGCGGCCACCGGGGCACTCCTCGCCCCCGCCCTCGCCCGACGGTTCGGGCCCGGGCCGATGATGCTCGCCGCGCTCGCCATCACGCCGGTGACCCAGGTTCCGCTGCTGCTCGCCTCCCCCGGTCTCGGATGGGAGATCGTGATCGGTAGTGCGCTGTTCGTGCAGTTGGTGTGCGCGGGCGCGGCAGGCACCACCCAGAGGTCGATCCGGCAGATCATCACCGACTCCGGCATGCAGGCGCGGATGCAGGCGGTGAGCACCTGGCTGACCGCCGGTGCCCGTCCGGTCGGAGCGCTGCTCGCCGGCGCGCTGGGAACATGGGCCGGCGTCCGGTCGGCCCTGTTCATCGGTGCCTGTCTGCTCATCGTGCCGCTGCTGGTCCTGGCCCTCTCTCCGCTGCGCGGCCTGCGGCAGATGCCCGAAGCCTCGCGCGCGCCGAAGGAGCCCGCGCCTGCCGAAGAGCTCCCGCGCGCCGGTCCCCCACGTCAGGTGCCTGCCCTTGGGACGGCACCCGCCGCAGACATCCACACCAAGAGTTCGTCGGACGGAGGCGCACCATGACCGAGCTGAACGCCGAGGACACCACACGAAGGCCCGCGGCTCCCGCCGCCCACGTTCCAGCAAGGCCCACCACCGCCGTGCTGCCCCGCACCAGGACCGCAGAGGCCGCGGAGGTCACTCGGTCCGGGGACGAGGCCCGAGATCATGGCGATGCTGCCGCGGCCCGGGCGGCGATGGTCGCTCGCCTGGAGCAGGCCGGCGACCTTGCTGCCGGACCGGTCCGCGAGGCGCTGCTGGCCCTGCCTCGCGAGGTCTTGATGCCGCAGGCGTATGTGCGGCGCAGCACGCCGGATGAGAAGCCGCCTCGATGGGACCTGCTGGACTGGGCCCGGCCCGGTGACCGGGAGGAGCTGCTGGGTGTCCTGTACAGCGGGGACAGTGTGTCGGTCCAGCACGAGGGTGAGCCGCTCCTCGGCCGGGACGGCGGGCCTCGGTGCGGGGGCTCCATGACGGCGATGTCGAGCACGATGGGCATGACCGCCGGTCTGTTGGACGTGTTGGACCTGCGGGGTGGGCAGCGGGTTCTGGATGTCGGGACCGGCGCGGCGGTCACCGCCGGGGTGATGTGCTTCGTCTGCGGGGACGGCGGGGTCGTCACGCTCGACGTCGACCGCCATGTCGGTGAGGCAGCACGGGCGCGGCTGGCCGACCTCGGATACCGGCCCGCCGTGGTGTGCGGGGACGGGACGGCCGGTTGGCCGAAGGGTGCGCCGTTCGACCGGATCTTCGTGTCCTTCGCCGTACCCTGCATCCCGCCTGCCCTGGTGGACCAGCTCTCCCCGGGCGGTCGCGCCCTGATGACGTTGGGCACCTCGTCGCCGTCCTGGCCGGGCCTCGCCGTGATCACCAAGACCCCCGCGGGCGAGGTGGTTCCGGAGCTCCGCGCGGTGGAGTTCGGGCATCGCGGCGGAGCGGGCTTCGAGCGGCTGTTCCTGTCCGCCGACTTCCGTAAACGGATCGCCACCGGCGAGGGTCGTTGGACCCAGCGCAGCCGCCTGGTGCCCCCGGCGGACACCGATCGCGGCATGTGGCTGGCCCTGGACCATCTTCACCCGGGCCTCGTCCGCAACTTCGGCGCGGACGACCTGACGATCGGCGCACCGGAGTGCGGGTCCTGGATGCGGGCGCGCCCGGTCGGGCACCGGCGCTGGGAAGTGACCGTCGACGGGCCGCGGGACATCTGGGCGGAGATCCACGACGTCGCAGAGCGATGGCGTGCGGCAGGCTCCCCCGATCGCTTCCGTCTCGTTTTCGACGAGGACAACGGGCAGAGAGCCGTCTCCTCTTGCGGACGCCTGTCCTGGCAACTGTCCGCCCCCCACCCGCTCGATGAGGAAGCCACCTCGTGACCTATCCCTACGGCCCTCTTCCGGACCTCTACCCGGAGCAGGAGGCACTGTTCGCGGCCGCGGCCGCGACGTATGCCCGCTACCGGCCCGGCCTGCCCGACACCGCGGCGCACCTGCTCGCCGACGTCCTGCGGGGCCGGCCCTCTCCGGTGCTGCTCGACCTGGGGACCGGAACCGGGCAGGTGCCCCTGGCGCTGCTGTCCGCCGGCGCACTCCTGACGCACATCGAGGCGGTCGACGTCAACGGGCAGATGCTGCACCAGACGGGGCAAGCCCTCAGACCCCTGCTCGGCGACTGCACCCTCACTCTGGCCCACGCGGTGGCCGACGACTACGAGCCGCTGGCGACGCTGCCCGGTGAACCCGACTCAGGACCGGACCTGATCACCTGCTGCCGGTCCTACCACTGGATGAACGGCTCCGCGGTCCTGGAGATGGCCGACCGGGTCGCTACACCGGGCGGCGCCGTGGCGATCATGAGCGACGGGAGTCTGTGGACCCACGACGCCGACTGGACCCGTGCGCTGCGCGAGGTGATCCAGCACTACCTCGGCCCCGAACGCAGGGCCGGCGCGCGCAGTTTCTACGCCCCGCCCCGTCGTCGATTCGAGGAGGACCTGGCCTCTTCGGCGTTCAGCGACGTCACCGAACACCTCTTCCCCGTCACTCGCACCTGGGCGCCGCAGGAGGTACTCGGCTACCTGCGCACCACGTCCTTCGCCGGACAGGAGCTGTTCGCCGAGCGGCACCGGGCGTTCGAGGACGAAGCCCTCGCGCTGCTTCACGCGCACGCCGCGGCCGGGGCTCTGGTCGAGGAAACCACGTTCAGGGTTCTGCTCGCCCGGCGCCCGGGGGATGCGTGATGAGCGCGGGAAGACACACCGAGGCGGTGGACGTCCACCTGATCCTGCGCAGGGACACCGCGCAAGGGCCGGAGATCCTGCTCTCACGGCGGGCCGGGCAGGTGTACGCCGCCGGCCTGTGGCACCTGGTCAGCGGGCACTTGGACGGTCCGCACGAGGATGTCGTCGCCGCGCTGGTCCGCGAGGCGCGGGAGGAGAGCGGCATCGTCATCGACCCGGCCGACGTACGGGCAGCCGTGACCGTGCACCACCGCGGCCCCGGCGGAGCCTCGCGCACCGGCTACTTCTTCGAGGTCCGGCAGTGGCAGGGCGAGCCCCGGATCGAGGAACCGGACGTCTGTGACGCGATGGACTGGGCGCCCTTGCACGCCCTTCCCTCTCCGATGGTGGCGTACTGCCGTGCCGGACTGGACGCCTACACCGCCGGTGCGTGTCTCGGTGTGCACTTCCAGCTGCCTGGCGACACCATCGCCTTCGACCCGAGCACCGACCGCTTGCGCATCGTGCCGGACGCAACCGGCCGGGCAGACTCCAGCCGTCCCGACCCCGCAGTCGTGGACTTCGCGGAGCGGGCAGTCGGCCGGATCAACCGCTGGGAGGACACCTCCTGGGCGCGAGCCAACAGCCGCGTGTGGCGGGCGACCGGCGCCCAGGGCGGCACCTGGTACGTGAAGATCCACCCCAGTGATCGTTTCCACGCGCGGGAAGTGCGAGGACTGCAGACCTGGGCGCCGGCGCTGCGCGGGGCCGCGCCGCGCCTGGTCGCCTCCGACACGGCGCTGCGGGCGGTCGTCCTGACCGCGGTGCCGGGCCGCCCGCTGCACGGCGCCGTCCTCGACCCGCGGGCCGAGCGCCAGGTGTACCGGCAGATCGGGGAGCTGGCCCGGCGGATCCACGATGTCCTGCCGCCGACGCCGGCGCCGGCCGGCAGCGGCCCGGCCGTCGGCAAGGCCGACCGGCACTTGGCCGGTGCCCGACCGTACCTGGAGGCGGGGGACGAGGAATTCGTCCGCGTGCTTGTCCGCCGAGCTGTCGACCTGCGCCCGCTGGAGTGGGTGGAGACCCACGGCGACCTCCAGCTCCGTAACGTGCTCCACTCCGCCGGCGACTCCCGCACGCCCGAGGGCTCTGTCGCGGTCATCGACCTTGAGCGCAGCGAGCCGGGACCGGCCGTGCGCGACCTGGTGAGGCTGTTCAGCGCCATCGACGGTCGCGACGACCTGATCGAGGCGTTCATGGCCGGCTACGGCAGGCCCTTGAGTCCCGACGAGTACGCCCGCCTCGTCATCGACTCGGCTCTCGACGCGGTGTCTGGGATCGCCTACGGCTGTGCGCACGGCGATCCGGAACTCGTGGAGCGCGGCCGGCGCACCTTGGCCCGGTTGCGCGCCGCCGGCCCACACCAGAGCGAGCCCCCGGCAACAGGAGATGCTTCATGAACGCTGACACGGCACTTACCCCAGCAACCGATCCGCAGGGCACCGCGGGCCGGCCGCCGGTCCGCGCCGCGACCACCACCGACGCCGAGGCCATCATCCGGATGCGCTCCGCGCACGTCCTGTCCAAACCCTTGGACGAGGACTGGATCCGGCGGTGCACGCAGGAGCTGGCACCGCGGCTGACCGATCAGGGGGACGCGCGGGCCTTCGTCATCGACGCACCCGACGGCACGATGGCCGCCTGCGCCCTCGGCCTGATTCACCCCGTGCTCCCGGCCCCGGCCTACCCCCGGGGCCTGGCCGCCCGCGTGCACGTGGTCGCCACGCACCCCGACCACCGGCGCCTCGGCTACGCGCGGGCCGTCGTCTCCGCGCTCCTCGACCACCTCGCCGACGTCGAGCAGGTGACTCTTTTCGAGCTCCACGCCAGCGTGGAGGCGCAGCCGCTCTACCGCGAGCTGGGCTTCACGGGCAGTCCGGCACTGATGCGGATGACGCGGCTCGAACAGTCGGCCGCGGCAAACACGGAGCTGGGCAGTCCTGGCCGGCTGCCGGCCGAGCAGTACGCCGAGACGGTCCTGAAGGCCACAGCGTTCGCCTGCCTGTACTTCACCGACGAGAACGACCGGCCGCTGCAGCTGCACTCCGTGTATTCCCCCGCGCATCCCTGGCAGCTGGTCGGCGGCACCATGGACCACGGGGAGCGGCCCTGGGAGACGGCCGTACGCGAGTGCCGGGAGGAGACCGGGCTGCCTGTGTCCGGCCCGCCCCGGCTGCTGGCCACCGTGTACGGGCTGCCCGGCGCCGAGTGGCCCTACAGCACGATTGGGATGATCTTCGACGGCGGCCGTCTCACCGCGGCGCAGATCCGCTCCATCACCCTGGATCCGCAGGAGCACGACGAGGTCCGCGTCCTGCCCCTGGAGCAGTGGGAGGGGCTGATGCCGACCCGTGACTTCGCACGCCTGAGCGCGGTGGAGGAGGCCCGGCGCACCGGGCAGGCAGCGTACTTCGGCACCTGGGACTGGGGAAACGCGTGAGCAGCAACGTCGTGTTGATGTCCGACCCGCGAGTGGCCGCGATTCCCGTGCAGGAGTGCGGCGAGGACCTCGTCGACGTCCGCGCGCACGGTCTAATAGTCGACGACCGCAAACGCGACGAGACCGGGGCCTTCGCCCACGTCCGGCGAGGGGTCCTCACCCGGCTGCTGCACGCCCAGTCGCTGCTGCCCGCCGGCGTGTCGTTGCTGTTCATCGAGGGCTTCCGGCCGCCGGCTCTGCAGGCGAGGTACTTCGAGGAGTACTCCGACCAACTCGCCCTCGCCCACCCGGCATGGTCGGCCGCCGAGATCCGGGAGGCAGCCAGCCGCTTCGTCTCGCCTCCGGAGATCGCGCCGCACTCCGCCGGCGCGGCCGTCGACGTGACGCTGATCGACCACGTCGGCCGTGAGCTGGACATGGGCACTCGCGTCAACGCCTCGCCGGAGGAGTCCAACGGGGCCTGCTACACCGAGGCACCCGGAATCAGCGACCGGGCGCGCACGAACCGAGCCACGCTGAGCCGGGCGCTGACCCCCGCGGGCTTGATCAACTACGGCACGGAGTGGTGGCACTGGTCGCTCGGGGACCGGTACTGGGCGCTGCAGACCCAGCAGACCGCCGCCCTCTACGGCCCCGTCGAACTGCCCTGACACCGCACCAACCGCCCTGCTTTTCACGAACAAGGAGCGATCTGTGGGACACACCCGGGCTGACTGGTCCGAGCACTACACCGAAGGGCGCAACTTCCGCCGGCTCGGAAACGAGGAGAGGAGCCTGCTCGCGGAGCACGCCCCGGCTCCCGAGGGGGGCCGCGCACTCGACGCCTGCTGCGGTACCGGCGAGCTGGCCGCCTACCTCGCGTCGCTCGGCTACACCGTGGACGCCGTCGACTTCACGGACAGTGCGATCGCCCGGGCCCGCGAGGAGCACGCCGGCATCGAGGGCGTGCGCTGGTTGCGGCTGGACATCGAGCGCGACGACTCGGCCCCGCTGCACGCCGAGGGGTACGACCTGATCACGATGCGGCTGGCGTATCCGTTCGTGAGGGACCGCGGCCGGATCGTTCACGGGCTGGGCGAGCGGCTGCGCGACGGCGGCGCGCTCGTCGTCATCACCCCGACCGTCGAGAACACCCCGTCGGAGCGGCGCGACATCGCCCTGGACGAGGACGAGCTCACGCTGCTTGGCGCGGGATGGGCGACGGTGGAGCGGCTGGACGCGGACGGACTGGCCTTCCTGGTGCTGCGCGGGCCGTGCCACCGCGACACCCGAGCCATCGAGAAGCGTCCGACCACCGGCCACGCGCTGACCGGCGCCCTCGCTGTCGTCACCGACGACGGCGGCCGGGTCCTTCTCGGCCGCTCCCACCTCGGCATGCTCGAGCTGCCCGGCGGCAAGACCACCGGCCCGGAGGACTTCGCCTCCGCCGCGGTGCGCGAACTTGCCGAGGAGACGGGCCTGGTCGCCGACCCGGGCGACGCGCACGTGGTGACGATGTTGGTCGATGACAGCCACGGCATTCCGCGGCTCACGGCCGTCGTCCGCATCACGACGTGGACGGGGACCCTGACCACTGCGGAGGCGGACAAGTTCGACCGCTGGGAGTTCTTCGACCTGCACGCTCTCGCCTGTGTCGGCGACGTCTTCGTCCCGGCCGCACTCGCCATCGACAGCGTGTGGCCCGGCGTCATCCCGGACCTGCCGCCGGTGGTCTCCTACCCGCTCGCCGCCGATCCGTCGCCCGTGCCGGGCGAGCCGGCCGAGGCCGTCCGGCTGCGGCAGGCGATGGCCCAGACGGTGATCGACGGAGGCTGGGCCCCGTCCGAGCCCGTCCGCAGCGCGCTGCGCACGGTGCCCCGCCATCGTTTCGCCCCGGAAGTGAACCTGGCGGACGCGTACGACGGCGGCGACCGGGCCGTCATCACCCGGCGCGACGAGACCGGGAGGGCCATCAGTTCGGTGTCCGCGGCCTGGCTCCAGGCCGACATGATCGAGAGCCTGCGTCTTCGGCCGGGCGCGATCGTGTACGAGGCGGGATCCGGTGGCTACAACGCCGAGCTGATCGCCCACGCCGCCAACGGTCGCGTGGTGAGCGTCGACATCGACCCGTGGGTCGTCCGCCGCACCCGCGCCTTCCTGACGGAGGCCGGCAGCGGACGCGTCACCGCCGTCGAAGCCGACGCCGCCCTCGGCGCGCCCGCCCACCTGGTACCCCGCGGCGGCTTCGACGGCAGCGTGATCACCTACAACTGCTGGGACATCAGTCCGCCATGGCGCGATCAGCTGGCCGAGGGCGGGCGCCTGGTCATGCCGCTGGAGATGGGCGGCTACACCCGGGCGATCGAGTTCGAGCGGCGCGGCGAGGTGCTGCACGCCCGCCGCTTCACCTACTGCGGCTTCGTCCGCGACCAGGGTCAGCAGGGCCGCCCGGCCCCGGTCGTCCCCCTGCTCGACGGAGCGCTGGCCCTGCGCTTCGACGACGGCCCCGCCGTCGGCGCTCAGGGCCTGGAGGAGGCGCTGCGCGGACGGCGGCACGAGGTCGCGACCGGCGTGACCATGAGGGCTGCGAACTCCTACTTCGGCTCCCTTCAGCTGTTCGCGGCCACCACCGTGC
The DNA here is from genome assembly GCF_031597775.1 of Streptomyces sp. BB1-1-1. NCBI lineage: Bacteria > Bacillati > Actinomycetota > Actinomycetes > Kitasatosporales > Streptomycetaceae > Streptomyces > Streptomyces sp. BB1-1-1. The sequence continues at coordinate 166,960 of NZ_CP134205.1, forward strand.
CGGGCTTCTGCCGGCTGGCCGCCCACCAAGAGCCCGCCGAGCCTGTGACCGGCATCGCGAAGGACCGCGACGCCCCCGCGATCCTCGGCGAGGCCTCGCTGGCCTACCTGATCCACGTCCAGACCAAGGACAGCGACCGCCGGGAAGACAAGGAGTGGGAGTGGTTCGCGTACGCCTTCGGCGAGCAGGGGCCCGAGCTCGCCGAGCGGCTGGTGGCCACGGTGCTGGCCTGGGACCGGCACATCCGCGCCGAGGCCAACGACGAGCACGCCGATCCCGTCCTGTCGGCCTACCCGGCCGGCACGCCCGACGATGCGTTGCCCGCCGGTGACGTCCTGGACAAGGTGAATTGCCGGCTGGTGTTCCGGTGGCCGGGGCGTGACGTTGTGCTGCCCGGGCCCGTTGAGCGTCCGGTGGCCGACGCCGTGGCGGAGGGGGTGTGACGGTGGGACGGACCTTGCGACAGGCGGTGTTCGTCGCCCCGGCGGAGCGCGACGAGCTCGACCGGATGCGGCGCGCGCACGCGGCCGCCGCCCAGCAGTTCCGGATGTCCGCATCGGGGCCGGAGGTATGGGGGTGGCAGGGCCGCACCCTAGGGCGCCGGGCCGGGGACTGCTGGCTGCGCATCGTCTCCGCCGAGGCCGGAAAGGCGGGCGGACGGCTGTGGGAGGGGACGGCGACTGCGGACACGCACCTACCCCGGTCGGTGCCACGGCCACGGCTTCGCGGCGTTCTCGACTGGGTCTCCCGGGACGTCGCTTACCGGGCGGAGCTCACCGAGTACGTCTCCGCCCCGCCGGTCACCAGCGGCACGCCCGTGCTCGACCAGGATGTCGCTCTGCCCGACTCGTGGTGGGCGGAGTTGAGGTCCGCGCTCGCAACGCTCGCGACGGTGCCCACCGGCCGGGAGTCGGTACGGCAGAACTGGGTCGACCGGAACTTCCGCCGCTTCCTCGGTATCGACCCCGTCCGGATCCGGCAGACGACGACCGGGCACGCCGATCTGCACTGGGCGAACCTCACCGGCGCGCCCCTGATCTTGCTGGACTGGGAGAACTGGGGTCGGCTGCCCGTGGGCTACGACCTGGGGCTGCTGCACGCGTACTCGCTGGCCGCGCCGGCGACCGCCGCCCGGATCCGGCGCGAGTTCGGCCACGTCCTGAACACGGACGCCGGCCGGGCCGGGGAGCTCATTGCCCTCGGGCAGCTCCTCCAGGCGTGCTCCCGGGGTGTTCACCCTCACCTCGCTCCGCTCGTCGCCCGCCAGGCCGAGCACCTGACCGGTATCCCCGTCCCCACGCCCTGACCGGCCCCGACGGCTTGGAGGAACCCATGTCCCGCCCGCGCGTCGACGTCGTCGTTCTGACCATGAACGATCGCCCTGCGGAGGAAGTAGCCGCGCAGTCGACCCTTCGTGCCCAGAGCGGCGTCGACGTGCGGGTGGTGGTGGTCGGCAACGGCTGCGCGCCCGAGGTCGTGCCACCCGGTGCACTTACCGTGTGCCTGCCCGAGAACCTCGGCATCCCCGGCGGTCGCAACGCCGGCGCCGACGCGCTACGTGAGGCGGGCGATCCGGCCGAGTGGCTGTACTTCCTCGACAACGACGCCAGCTTCCCCCGCGCGGACGTCCTCGTCCGGCTCGTCGCCGAGGCCGAGCGGCATCCCGAAGCCGCCTGGGTGCAGCCCCGGCTGACCGGACCGGACGATGGGACCACGCCGCGCCGCTGGGTCCCCCGGCTGCGCGCCTCGAAGCCGGAACGGCCGGGGAAGGTCGCCTCGATGACCGAAGGCGTCGTCCTGATCCGGCGCGACGCCTTCGACGCGGTCGGCGGGTGGGACGATCAACTCTTCCTGTATCACGAGGGGTTCGACCTGGCCTGGCGGCTGTATGAGGCGGGCTGGAGCGGCTGGTACGCGGCGTCGATCCGCATGCACCACCCCCTCACCGAACCCGCCCGCCACGCGCTGTACCACCGGCTCGCCGCCCGGAACCGGATCTGGATCGCCCACCGCAACCTCCCCGCCCCACTCCTCCCCCTCTACCTGAGCGCCTGGACCACGATCACCCTGGCTCGGGCCGTGCGCCGCGGCGGACTGGGCCAGACACTGCGCGGCATGCGCGAAGGGTGGACGAGCCGGGGCACGCAGGGGCGGCGTCCGATGGGCTGGCGCACCGTCTACCGGCTCACCGCCGCCGGACGGCCGCCGATCATCTGACCTCGCCGTCCCGTCCGCCCCTACGAGGAGTCCTCTTCGCCATGAACCAACCGCCGTTTCCCTCGCTGATGGGGGTGTTCGCCCATCCCGACGACGAGAGCCTGCTGGCCGGCGGTGTGCTCGCCCAGCACCACGCCGCCGGCGCCCGCACCGCAGTCGTCACCGCCACCTGGGCGCCGACGAGCCACCGAGCCCCCGAACTCGCCGACGCCCTGAACGCCTTGGGCGCCGGGGCCCCGCGGCTGCTCGGCTACGCCGATGCCCGCAACCCCGCCTCCGCCCCCGACGGCGCCGTACGCCTCGTCGACGCGCCCCTCGACGAAGCCGTCGGACGGCTGGTCGCACACATCCGGGAGATCCGGCCCGACGTCGTCGTCGGCCACGACGCCCTGGGCCAGCTCACCGGGCACCCCGACCACCGGCGCGCCCACCAGATCACCCTCCTCGCCGTCGAGGCCGCCGGCCTGCCGTACCTGTATCCCGACGCCGGCGAACTCTGGCAGCCAGCGGCCCTGTACGCGGCCACGCACTCGGATTCCGGTGTGGGCCGGCTCGGCCCGCTCCTCCAGAGCGTCGGGAAGACGCTCCTCGCGGTGCCGGAGGCGTACGTGACCACGACCGTCGACGTCTCACCGTGGGCCACGGTGAAGATGGAGGCGATCCTCGCGCACCGCAGCGAAGTCGTCCGCGAGCGGCCCCTGCCCGGTCTGCTCGCCCGCCTGCCCGAAGCAGAACGCGACGAGATCATCAGCACCGAGTACTTCACCCGGCTCACCCCCGGCCCCGCGCCGGGTGACCCTCATCGGCTTGTCGCCTGACCGACCGCCCTCCACATGGTCCCTCCCGCACGATCGGAGACGAGATGACCGTCACGCCTTCCCCTGACACGCCACCCAGCACGATGATGACCGACGAGGAGTACGGGGTCTTACGCGCCGCGGCCGCGCTATGGGCCGGAACGTCCGTGGTGATCACAGACGAACGCGGCCGGATCCTGGTCCAGCGCGTCGACTACCGCACGACCTGCCTCCTGCCCGGAGGCGCCGTCGACAAGAACGAGCCTCCGGCCCCGGGTGCCGCGCGGGAACTGCGCGAGGAACTCGGCGTCACCATGACCGTCGACCGCGGGCTCGCCGTGGACTGGGTCAGCGCCGACAGCCTCAACGCGCCCGCCAGCATGCGCTTCCCCGGCGAGATCCTGCACGTCTACGACGGCGGCACGTGGGACATCGAGCAGATCGCCGCCATGCAGCTGCCCGACCGAGAGATCACGTCCGTCGAGTTCGTCGAACCCGCCCGGCTGCCGGACCTGATGTCTCCCGGCGACGCCCGCCGGGCCCTGTCCGCCCTGCGCGCCCGCATCAACGCTGCCGGGCCCGTCCTGCTGGAGAACGGTCTGCCGATCGCCCCCACCGTCCTGGACCGGGCCGGCGCCCTTCGCACCGCCCGTGCCCGGCACCACCTGCCCTTCCACGCCGGCCCCGCCCCAGAGCAGCTCTCGGTGGTCCAGGTCTGGGGCTGGCTCCTCGGACCCGACGGCCGCGCCTTGGTGCTTCTGGAACCGGACACCGGCGCGGCCCTCCTGCCGGGCGGTGCCCCCGAACTCCTGGACCGCGGCGACCCGCTCGCCACACTGCGCCGGGAGGTACGCGAGGAAGCCTCGGCCGAGTTCGGTGCACCGCTGTTCCTGGGCCACCTCTGCGACCCCGACAAGCCGTACGCCCGCCTCCGCTATGCCGCGCCCCTCACCCGTCTGGGCCCGCCATCCGTAGACCCGGCCACCGGCCGCAACCACATCCGGGTCCTGGCCACACCCGAGCAGGCCCTGGAGCTCTTTGACTGGGGTCTCCCGGCGGCCGACCAGCTCGCCGCCGTCCACCAGGCCCGAGTGAGGCTCGGGATCCCCCGTGCCGCGCGGCAGCCCCTCACCGAACTGCCGGTCGCCACCGACCTCACCATCTTGTAGCCCCCGGCCCATCTCGAAGCGAGGACTCGCATGAGCAACACATCACCCGCCCTGGGCAGCAGTAGCGGGTCGCGTAGCGTCCGCTCCATGCCGAGGACGTTGCGACTGGCTGTCGCGCAGAGCACCGTGCCAGAGGACCCCACCGACCGCGGCGCACTGCGGGCGGCCGGGCAGGAGATCCGGGCCCTGATGGCGGAGGCAGCCGGGGCGGGTGCGCAGCTGGTGCAATTCCCCGAGGGGGCGATCGTCTATCCGAGCAAGCACGTGATGGCGGCTGGCACAGACGGCGAGCTGGTCCCGGCCGACTGGCGCCGTGCCGCCTGGGACGTCATGCGCGAGGAGGCCGAGTCGATCGCTGCGCTGGCTGGGGAACTACGGTTGTGGACGGCGTTCGGTTCGCTGCACCCGCTCACGCCGCCGAACAGGCCCCACAACAGCCTCTTCATCGTCTCCGACCGCGGCGAGCTGGTCGCCAGGTACGACAAGCGGTTCCTGTCGCATACCGAGGTCTCCTACCTGTACACCCCGGGGCGCGAGCCGTTGGTCTTCGAGGTGAGCGGCTTCCGGATCGGCTGCGCGCTGTGCGTGGAGGCGCACTTTCCGCCGCTCTTCGAGGAGTACGAGCGCTTGGGCGTCGACTGCGTTCTGCTCTCCGTGATGGTCGACGATGCTCCGAGGGCGCGCGTCGCCCAGGCCTACGGGACGCTGTACTGCTACTGGGTGGGCTACGCCGTGCCAGCCCAGTTCAGTGCCACGGTGCCGTCCGGGATCGTGGCGCCCGGCGGCCGGTGGCTGGCGCAGTGCCCCGCCGACGGGCAGCCCGCTCTGGCGGTCGCGGACATCGACCTCGACTCGGCCGACACGGACATCGACGTGGCCCTTCGGTACGCCCGACCATGGCGCCGCCGGGCGCAGGACGGGCTTTACAAGGACCGGCTCGTGGCTGGGGACCCGCGCAGCGACATTCGCACAGCCTTCTGAGGACAGCCCGTTCGCCCTCACCTCTGCCCCTGTGGCTAGACTCCTTGGTCATCCGGCAACGGACGCCCGTATGCCGCGGTCACAGGCACCCCCAGCCACGCACCATCCATGAGGGCCCGGCTGACCGGCGAGCCCGTAACGCCACTGCCCAGGGCTGCGGGCGTCCTGGAAGCTATGAGCCTCTGGTAGCCGAGCCGAAGGTCCTCTCGCGAGCTTCTCCACACTCAGCTTCACCCGGGCCAATCATCTGTGCACCGGTGTCCGCTCGCGGTCTGGGATGTTCCAGCAGAGTGCGCACCACCCAAGGGGGCCGGCTCAGTGCCTCCTCCTCAGGCGAGAACGCCGCTGCGTTCCGCGAGACCGCGCAGTTCCGTTGATGTAGGGCCGGAAACCAGCAGGCTGGAGATCAAGGACTTCGTCGCCGGACGGGCGTGGGTCTCCTGCGGAGCACATCGCTCGGCGGCGAGCAATGTGCGGACGCAGTCGTTGCGGCGGCCGAGGCGGTCATAGGTGACGGCGATGTCGCCGAGGGCACGAGAGCGGCGCTCGACGCTGGGCAGCGCCTTCAGCGAGATCGCGCGAGCGGCATCGAGTGCGGCCCGTGGATCACCTGCGTGATTCTCGGCGCTGATCTTGTGGAGTTGCACGGTGAGAGGGCTGAAGCCGCCCCCGTAATCGCGCAGAAGGGTCGCGCCGCCGAGTTCCTTGGCGATGGCGGCGGCTTCGTCGGTCAGCTCCCGCATCCCGTCCCGGTCTCCTCGGCGTGCGAGGGTGTACGACGCACTTTGGACCAGGAGCCCGCGTACTGCGGTGCCGGTTCGTCCGATGCCTCGTAGATCCGGGTGGTCAGCGGCGGAGAGCGCGATCGACAACGCTTGGTCGTGCCATCCTGCCTTCCTGGCGAGCACGGCCAGCTGACGGGCGGATTCGGCGACCGCGAGGATGTCTCCTGCTGCCTCGGCGAGCTGCCGCGCGCGGTCGGCGGCCATCCAGCCGAGCTGCTGCTCGTCCATCTTCACGAACATGCGGGTGGCCAACAGGTAGCTCTTGGCCAGGAGGGTGTGCGGCTCCGTGTCGGCGACGTTGGTGAAAAGCGCGTGGCCGCCGCGGATGAGGCGGGGCAAGCGCACGGCGAGGGATGCGTAGCGGCAGGCGTCGAAGTCTGCGAGCGCGCGTGTGAAGTCGCTGGAGAGCACCTCGGAGGACGGCGCGGCCACGGTCGTGCCCAGTCCGAGCATCGCGTCCCTGATGCGGGCGACGAGCAGCTCGCCGAGCAGGGCCTCGTCGGCCTGCGCGGTTCCGCTCTCGAGCAGTGGGTAGCCGACCGTTGCGGCGACTGTGGTCGTCAGGCCCGCGAGCAACTTCCGTCTGTGCACCGGATCATCACCGCCCTCCCAACCCGGTCTACCCAACCTACTGGCGGGGAGTCGAGGGAAGGCGTGGTTGCGCCGATCGGCGGACCAAGTCGAACTTTCGGCCGGGGCACGGGCGGCGCCAAGCCAAATGTTTCGTGCGGGAGTTCGAGAGCGTCTGCGAACGCACGCAGTACGTCGACGTCGGTAGCCCCTGCACCCCGCCGCTGGCCACGATCCCGGTACTCGACTGAACGAAAGTGCGGCGCTCCGCGCAGCTGAAGCCAGCTCGCGAGCCTGCTGTGTCCGAGTGATCGGCGCCGCTACGCGGCTACGACATGGCGCGTGTCCTGGTCGCGGCGACGAGTTCGCGAACGCCGCTGGTGTGTGGGTGACGCTGGGCGAGGTCGGTGACGATGGCGCGAATGCTGGGACGGTCGCGGACCTCGGCAGGAGCAGTGCGATGGGCAGCGAGGAGAGCATGGGCGGTCTGCTCGGGTTTGTTCCAGCGCCACCAGGCGCGAGCCATATCCGTGTGGAGTCGGCCGCGGCGTTCGGCGGTGGCGAACTGGCCGGCGTGGAGGTTCCGCCCGGCGTGGACGGCGGCGCCGGCGTCGCCGAGGGACCACAAGACACCGACCTTGTAGAGGGTCACGGAGGCCGGGCTGACGGCGAAGGTCGGCCCACCGGGTTGTTCCGGGAGAAGAGCTGCGGCGCGCTCGGCGTCGCGGATCATCTCCAGGGCCCGGTCGCGGTCGCCTGCCTCAGCAGCGGCGTAGGCGACGGTGCAGAGCATCTGTGCGAAGGTCCGGGCCTGCGCGGGGGTGGTGAGTCCGGTGGTCTCGACCTGAGCGGCGGCGTGGAGGGTGACGCGCTGGGCGGTGGCGGCGCGGCCGGCGTGGCGCAGGACGATGCTGAAGGCGCGGGCGGACGCCGCACCCGCCAGGGGGTCGCCGGAGATGCGCGCATAGGTGTTGGACCGGTCGGCCGTGATCCGGCTGGCGTCATAGCGGCCGACCTTGGACAGGGTTTCGGTGGCCAGGTCGTAGCAGGCGGCGAGTCGGGCGTAGTCGGCGGCTTCGCCTTGGTCGGCGCACGCCTCGGCGGTGGCCAGGAGGTCGGGCAGCGCCTTGATCAGGTCGGCGTGCGCGCCGCGATTGAACTGAGCGCGCGTCAGGCGGTACTGGACGGCCAGGCGGTCCGCGCTCGGTGCGGCTGCGGGCGCGGGCAGCAGAGCGAGGGCCTCGTCGAGGTGGTCGAGAGCCAGCGCGGGAACGGCCAGGCCGACGGCAAGGAGGGACCGGCGTTTCATCGGGTCCTCCTCGGATACGGCCGGGCGCTGGGCGCTGGCAACTGTAGTGTCCCGGAGCGGTGTTACGCCGAGAACCGCGGCAAGTACCCCCGCAGGGATGACGAGGGCTTCGGCGAACCGCTTGAGCATGTCCAGGTCGGTCGCCGGCCGCTCGGCGGTCTCGAGACGGCTGACGGCTGAGGCGGAATAGCCGGTCGCCGTGCCGAGGTCTGCCTGACGCCAGCCGTGCTGCTGGCGGGCCCAGCGGACCAGCCCCCCGACGTCGCCGTCGGCGACGAGCTTCTGGGCGCGCGGAGAGTTCCAGTCCGGTACCTGAGCACGCATGGCCGCCCCCTTCGGGAACACCGGACATCAGCCAGCTCACGGTAGCTGGACGGTGACACCCGGTCGAGGCCGTGTGCGCAGCGCGCAAACGGCTTGCTTGCGGCGGAAATTTGCTCGGCGTTCGGCCGAGCCGGCGGTGTCCTGGTGAGGCACCACCCGTCGGGCACCGCTCGGCGGCACCCATCTGCTCTTCCGTATGGAGGGAGTCGTCATGGACGACCGGACCGCACACCCCACCACCCCCGCCGAGCCGGAGCTCGTCGAGCTCGGTGACCTCGTGGCCCTGACCCAGGGCCAGGGCGGCGGCCAGAGCGAGGACAAGCGCCGCGCCTACAACTGCGCCTGACCGACTACCCCGTGCGGCGTGGCGCCCCGGTTCCCGGGGCGCCACGCCGCACGGCCAGCCACCAGACCAGGAAGGGGTTCATCGTGATCTTCGGAGGGTTCACGCGCGGATCCGGCAGCGGGCTCCGGCCGCCCGGAGCCGCATGTCTCGGCCCGGACGGTTTGCTCTGGCAGAACGGGACGTTCGGCGCCCGGTCGTTCGGCACGCCTGCCGGAGGCCGGGTCACGGTGCTGGGATGCTGCAGCGCCACCGACGCCGAGCTGCGCTCGCTGACCCACCGGCCGCTGCCTAAGGACGTCGCCTGGCGGTGGTCCGGCGCGTACACGGTGGTCGAGCAGCGCGGACGGCACACGGTCGTGCACACTGATCCGGCCGGAGCGCTGCCGCTGTATGCCACCCGCTACGAGGGCGGTTGGGCTTGGTCGAACTCGGCGCGCGTCTTGGCCGACCTCATCGGCGCCGGGGTGGACGCTGTACGGGTCGCCGTCGCGGTGCTCTTGCCGCACGTCCCTGCCGCGGTCGGCACCAGAACGTTCTTCGCCGGCGTGCAGCAGCTCCCTCCCGGCGCCCGGATCAAGCTCGCCGCGGGCCGGGACCTGCGGGGGGCGACGGTGTGGTGCCCCGATCCCGTCCCGGGGCCGGCCCACCAGCGGCTTCGCTCCGCGCTGAAGGACGCTGTCCGGCTGCGGGTTGCGGGTGATCCCGATCTGACCTGCGACCTGTCCGGCGGTCTGGACTCCTCCTCCCTCGCCCTACTCGCCGCGACCGCCCTGCCCGAAGGCAGAACGCTGAACGCGGTCACCGTCCACCCGGCCGGCCAGACGAGCGGCGCCGATCTCACGTACGCGCGCCTGGCCGCCGCCCACCACCCGCATTTCGCCCACCACCTTCTTCCCCTGGGCCCCGAGCACCTGCCCTACACCGACATCACCGCCGTTCCGGCCACGGACGAACCCGTTCCGTCCACCCTGACCCGGGCCCGGCTCGAAGGGCAGCTGCGGTGGATGCACGACCGGTTCGGCAGCCGGACCCACCTCACCGGCGACGGCGGCGACAGCGTGCTGTTCCTGCCGGCCGCGCACCTGGCCGACCTGCTGAGCCACCGCCTCTACCGGCGGGCCGCCGCAGAAGCCACAGGCTGGGCCCGGCTTCGCCACAGCCCCGTTCTGCCGCTGCTGCGCGACGCGCGTGCCCTGACCCGCATCAACCGCGCCCAGGCCCTGACCGACCTCGCCACCGCGCTGGAAGACGGCGCCTCGACGGCCCGGGGTGACGTCCGCTGGTTCCCGGCCCCGCCGCTGCCCCACTGGGCCACGGCCGACGCCGTCCGGCTTCTGTCCCGCGCCGCCCACCAGGTCGCCGCCGAGGCCGATGCGCTGCCCGGTCTCGACATCGCGGTACGGATCCTGGTGGACGAGGTCCGCGAAGTCGCCCGGACCGCGGCCGCCGACGCCCAGCTCGCCGCGGCGTCCGGCATCGAGCTGCACAACCCCTTCGTCGACCCCCGCGTCGTCGACGCCGTACTGCGCACCGATGTCCGGGCTCGGCCCCCGCTCCACGCCTACAAGCCGGTGCTCGCCCACGCCATGGCCGACGTCCTCCCGGAGACACTGGCCTCCCGGATGACCAAAGGCAGCTTCAACGCCGACCACTACACCGGGCTGCGCGCCAACCTGCCGGAGCTCCAGCACCTGGCCGACGGCCGCCTCGCCGCTCTCGGTCTCATCGACCCAGCCGGGCTACGGGCGCACCTGGCCCAGGCCGCCGCCGGCATCCCGATGTCCCTCGCACCCCTGGAGCAGGCCCTGGCCGCCGAAGCGTGGCTCCGCACTCTCGACCACACGGCCACCACCTGGTCGCGCCCCCACAATGGAGCCCGTCGTGGATGACCTGCCCTCGTTCGTCACTTGTCCGCCAACTGTCCGCGCGGTCGACTTCGGCCACGTCCTGGTCCTCATCGACTACCGCACCGGCAGCGTCCAGGCCCTCCAGCCCCCGGCCGCAGAACGGTGGAAAGCGGTCTCCCGCACCGGAGCCCTCGACCGCATCGCCCCTGCCCTCGCCCGTCGGCTCCTTACCCTGGGTCTGCTCACCCCCGCCAGCGGGCCGGGACCGTGGACGCCTGCGCTGACCGCTTCCTCCGCTCAGGCGAGCTGGGGCAGCACCGAACATCCCGCAGGTATCACCCGGCCGCCCCGCGGCCCGCTGGCCGAGACGCTCACGGCCGCGGCCGCGCTCGCCACCGCCTTCGGCGTCACCCGCCACTCCCGCACCGGCATGCTGCACGCCCTCGCGCTCCTGTCCGTTGCCCGCGCCACGACCGTCCGAGCCGCGACACTCCAGGAGGCGACCAGCGCCGTCAACGCGGTACGGCGCGCCGGCTGGTACTCCCCCGGCCGCACCGCGTGCCTGGAGGAGTCCGTCGCCGCCGTCCTGCTGCTGCGTACCCGGCGCCTCGGCGTCCGCTGGTGCCACGGAATCGCGTCCGACCCGATCCGGCTCCACGCCTGGGTGCAGACTATGGACGGCGACGACGTCGCCGAGCCGTCCTCGACCCGCGCCTACACCCCCGTGCTCACCATCGGAGACCGCCATCACCAGTCCCGCTGACCCGATCATCTGGCTACGCACCGAGACCTGCGGGCTCGGGCCCTACCGCGCCGACCTCGTCGAGACGTACTGGCGCTGGGAACAGGAACCCGCGCTCCTGGTCGGGTACGGGCGCCAGGCCCCCGAGTCCCTGGAAGCCCGCACCGAGGGCATGGCCCACCAGCTACGCGGCGAGAACATTCGCTTCACCATCTACGACCTCTCCGGCGACGAGCCCGCCCCGGCCGGGGTCGCGACCCTGCTACCCGATCCCAGCGTCCGCACGGCCGAGTTCGTGGTCATGGTGGGGCCGGAGGTCCGCGGCCGGGGCCTGGGCACCGCCGCGACCCGGCTGACGCTCGACTACGCGTTCCACGTCACGAATCTGCGGATGGTCTGGCTCAAGGTGCTCGCGCCGAACCTGGGTGCGATCCGCGCGTACGAGAAGGCCGGCTTCCAGCACGTCGGCCCGATCCGGCAGGCTGGGTACTGGCTCGGCCAGGTGTGCGACGAAATCGTGATGGACGCTCTGGCCGCAGAGTTCACCGGGACTTCGGCTATCACCCCTGCGGTGGGCACGTCGCCGTGAGCCAATGAGTCCGGCCGACGACGACGGCGATTGAGTCATCGGGCCGAGAAGGCTGCGTACGAGCGCCCTGTCGTGCGCGCATCGTCCAGTCGCTTGTCGGTGACGCAGCGCCATCGGTGCGGCGGTCGAGGTGGCTGCTGCGCCGATTTCAGATCTATGTACGAGGGTGACTGTCATGCCTGATGCGTCCAGTGGTGTGACCATGCTTTCCGGTGGGCGGATGACCAAAGGCGTCATTCGGGTTGATGATTCCGTGCTCAGGCCGGTGACGGAGTCCTCTGGTTTCGTCGCTGCCCTGCTGAAGACTTTCGAGCAGCAGGCATTCGATGGTGCCCCGAAATATCTCGGGCAGGCTGACGGAATGGACATTCTCAGCTTTCTCCCGGGTGAGGTCCCGGCGCGTTTCCAGGTGTGGGAGGACGGTCAGGTGGCGGCTGCCGGAGCACTGCTGCGGGCCATGCACGACGCGACGCGAGGCAGCAAGCTGGCCGGCCGCTCACCAGTGGTGTGCCACCACGATGTCGGCCCGAACAACGCCGTATTCGTCGACGGCCTGCCCACCGCTTGGATCGACTTCGACACTGCGGCGCCCGGCTCGCCCTTGGAGGACCTCGGTTACGCCGCGTGGACCTGGTGCATCGCGTCCAAGTGCACCGTCCCGGTGGAGCGGCAGGCAGAGCAAGTGAAGATCCTCACCGACGCCTACGGCCTCCAGGGCCCGGAGCGTGGCGCCGTGGTCGACGCCATCCTCGAGCGACAGGCGCGCAATGCACGGTTCTGGGCCGAGCTCATGGCCTCTTCCGAGACTGCCTCCGCCGAACCCGAAGTGCTGGCAGCGAGGATCGAGTGGAGCCGCGCGGAGTTCGCGTTCACGGCCGCGAACCGGTTGGTGTTCGAGGACGCGCTCGCCTGAGCTGTCCGTCGGGCTCACGCGGTGGGCTGAAGAATGACCGGCGTCGGCCGAGACCTGCTCGAACGTCTCCATCAGCTTGAACCGTCGCGGTCCCCAACGACCCCGCGCCAGCCGAGTTCCCACTGCGCGCAGGATCGTCCAGCACGCTCAGTTCCGGACTACGGCTATTCGCCCTCGGGAGTCAGCGGTCGAAGTCTGGGTGCCGAAGGAATTCCCGGGCTCCGCGAAGGCGGGTGGCGAGGTGCTTCTGGGTGACGCGGCTGTCGAGGCGCACACTGAGTCCGCCGGGGAGGCCGCTGTCGGCGCGGCGGCCGCTCGGCAACAACGACGGGTCAAGGCCGTCCCGTTGTGCGATGAGGGTGCCGAGTTCGAGGCGAGTGATGGCGTCCAGACCGGCGAGGTGAAAGACGCCAGCCGTATCGGACAAGGTGAGTTCCCACAGTGCGGCGGCCAGGTCGCCGACGTGGACTGGGCATCGAACATCGTCTGTGAACAGAGCCCCGTCCCGCGAGCCGGCTGCCAGGGCGTGCACCAGGTGTTCGTGCTCGGATTGGCCATCGCCGATGATCAGCGAGGTCCGCGCGACGACGGCGCCCGTGCTCAGGAGCCGCACGGCCGTCTCGGCTGCTGCTTTCGCTGCCCCGTACGGCGTTACTGGGTCGGGTGAACACATTTCGTCGTAGGGGCCGTTTCTGAGACCGGAGAACACGGCGTCGCTCGAGACGTGGATCAACTTGATGCCCCGTTGCGCCGCGGCTTGGGCCAGGCGCATCCCGCCCTCGGCCGTGACTGCCCACTCGGCTCCACCGCTGCTCGCGTTGATGATCGCCGTGGGGCTGGTGACATCCAAGACCTCGTGGAGGTTCGCAGGGTTGCGCAGGTCGAGGCGGTGCCACGACACACCGGTGCCCTCGCCGGGGCGCGAGCGGAAGGTGGCGGCTGTCTCCAAGCCCGCTGATCGTCCCTGGCGGGCCAGCTCTGCGCCGAGGAATCCGCTGCCGCCCACAATCAATACCGTCACGGCATCCCACGCTAGGACAAGGAAGCCCGTCCTGGGACGGAACCGCATGAAGTGCCTGACGGGCATTCTGGCAGCAGACTGCGACGGCCCGCGGGCCGTCGCTTCTCCAGGCGCCTTGTCGTCTTGAGCACCGGCGTCCGAGGTTCAGGCTTGTGTAGGTCGTGGACCTGCCAGTTGCAGCGCGGACAGGGGGCGTCATCGCGCCCTCTTCACTCGATCGGGTCTTTCCAACTGCATTTCGCCCTCCCAGGTCCGGAGCATCCGGCAAACTCCGCTTCGTCGTGTGCCCTTCGCGTAAGGGGTGTGGTGGTTGAGGGGAGTTCACCTGCTGTGGGTCGCTACCGCCTGATCGAGTACGCGGCGGTGTTCGACCCTGCCGATCCTCCGCGTGCGGGCCGGATGGTTTTCTTCAGGCCCGTGGCGTCGATGGGGGCGCCTGAGAAGGTGACCGTTCCCCAGGGCGCCGTGCTCGGGGAGCGGGAGACGACGGTGGTGCGGGCCCGCCGTGACGGTGTCCGCTCGGCCCGGGCACCGTACTGGTGGATGCCCATCGACGCCGCGCTGCCGGTACTCGCGCGCAGCCGTCTCGACAGTGAGGGTGACGAGAGTTGCCAGTTCTGGGGGGCAGCCTCCTTGTTCGCCCTCCAGCTGCTGGCGCGCGGCCGGCTCTTCCCGGACGTGACGGCCGCGGGTTTCGACACCTGGCGCAGCACGGCTCATCTGCCGGACGAGCAGGAGTACTTCGATGTCCTCGCAGAGTCGATGCCTCCGCAGGCCCGTGCCCTGCCGTTCGGCGCGAACAGCTATCCGCTGTCCGTTCCCGAGCGCTCGTTCTTGCTCGGCGCGTTCCTCGACGCGGCTGCCGACTCCTTCGCGCGCCCTCCTGGCGGCTCGGGGGCGTACGCGGCCCGCGCTCCGCAGCACGTTCCGCACCTGACGCTGGGGGCGCAGGCCCGTCCTGCGGGGGCGCCGGTCAGTGTGCAGATCTCACTGCGCCTGGAGATCGAGGACATCGGCGACACCGGTGTGCGGGCCGTGGTCCAGGTGCAGGACGTCGACCCGCCCCAGGACCTGGTGGACGCCGGCGCGCTGTGGCGTCGCCCGGCGCCGCCGGGGTCCTCGGACGCGGCCCGGAAGGAGGGCACCCTGGTCGCTCTCCGCGGCGCCACGCGCGCCTGGTCGCCACTGGAGCGCCTGCTGGACGCAGCCGTTCCGGACGCTCTGGAGGTACGCGCCGAGGAAGTCGACGATCTCTTCGGTGACGCGGTGGACGACCTGATCGCCGCGGGCTGCGCGGTGCACTGGCCCCGCGATCTGGTCCGCTCCCTGACGATGCGGGCCGTTCTGGGCCCGAAAACGCCGGGGGCCGCCCCGTCCGGCCGACTGGGTCCGGACGCGCTGTTGGGTTTCCGATGGCAGGCGGCGCTCGGGAAGGACGGGGACCTCACCGAGGGCGAGATGGACCGGCTGGCCGAGGCGAAGCGGCCCTTCGTACGGCTACGCGACCAGTGGGTCCGTGTCGACGCGGCCGTCTTGCGCAAGGCCCGCCGCCGGAAGATCGCCGACCTCGCCGCCTTCGACGCCGTCGCGGCGGCGCTGACCGGCCAGACTGAGGTGGAGGGCGAGGTGATCGAGGTGGAGCCGGCAGGGTGGCTCGCCACCCTGCGCACCGTGCTCACCAGCCCGGTCCCCGAGACGGTGCCGCCCGATGCCCTGGCCGGCACGCTGCGCCCCTACCAGCGGCACGGCTTGTCGTGGATGCAGCAGCTCACCTCGAACGGGCTGGGCTGCTGTCTCGCCGATGACATGGGTCTGGGCAAGACCATCACCCTGATCGCACTGCACTTGGCCCGGCAGGAGACCGGCGCGACTCGAGGTCCGACTCTGGTGGTCTGCCCGGCCAGCCTGTTGGGCAACTGGGAACGCGAGGTCAGCAGGTTCGCTCCCGCGACGGGCGTACGCCGCTTCCACGGCCCGGGCCGCACGCCGGACGGCCTCGACGAGGCCGGCTTCGTCCTGACCACCTACGGCACGGCCCGGCTGGATGCCGAACGGCTCGCGGGTGTGGACTGGTCGCTGGTCGTCCTGGATGAGGCCCAGCACGTGAAGAACGCCGCCTCGTCCACGGCCCGCGCCCTGCGGAAGATCCCCTCCCGCGGCCGCGTCGCGCTCACCGGCACACCGGTCGAGAACAACCTCTCCGAACTATGGTCGGTACTGGACTGGGCCACCCCCGGGCTCCTCGGACCGCTCAAGGCGTTCCGGACCCGCTTCGCGAAGCCGATCGAGGCGCGCCGTGACCCTGCTGCCACCGCAGAACTCGCCACGCTGATCCGGCCGTTCGTGCTGCGCCGGCGCAAGAGCGATCCTGGCATCGCGCCGGAGCTGCCTCCCAAGACCGAGACGTCTGAGTTCGCGCGCCTGACCCGCGAGCAGGCGGTGCTGTACGAGGCGGTGGTCCGCGAGACGATGGCCAAGATCGAAGCGGCTGATGGCATCGCCCGCCGCGGCCTGGTCCTCAAGCTCCTCACCTCGTTGCGGCAGATCTGCAACCATCCGGCCCAGTACCTGAAGGAGGCCGACTCCGCCCGGCTGGCCGGCCGTTCGGGGAAGTTCGACCTCTTCGAGGACCTGTTGAGCGTCATGCTCGCCGAGCAGCAGTCGGTGCTGGTCTTCACGCAGTACGTCGAGATGGCCCGCTTGGTCTCCGCCCGCCTCGGTCAGCAGCACATCGATCACCGCCTCCTGCACGGCGGCACGCCGGTAGCCGGCCGTCCTGCTCTTGTGGATGCCTTCCAGAGCGGCGACTTCAAGGTGTTCCTGCTGTCGCTGCGGGCCGCTGGCACCGGCCTGACTCTCACCCGCGCCCAGCACGTCGTCTTCCTGGACCAGTGGTGGAACCCTGCCGTGATGGGCCAAGCCGCCGACCGCGCCTACCGCATCGGCACCCGCCATCCCGTCCAGGTCCACAGCCTGATCAGCGAGGGCACTGTCGAAGAGCGGATCGCCGAGCTCCTGGCCGCGAAGAAGGATCTCGCCGACTCCGTCCTCTCTGACGTGAGCAGCGGATTGACCGAGCTGAACGACGAGGAGCTCTTCGACCTGATCGCGCTCAGGAGCAGTGGATGACCCTCACCGACCACAACCCCCACCGGATGCGGTTCACCCCCTTTGACCCGCTCCCGGGGGGCGAGCTGTGCGAAGGTGCCGGCGGCCGCCTCTGGCTGGAAGCGCTCTCGCCCCAGGCCAGGGGCACCGTGAAGAGCCCCTTCGGCCGCGCCCGCGCCTATGCCCGGACCGCCGCCGTGACGCACCTGGTGATCGAGCCCGGCATCATCCGGTGCTGGATCAACGAGACCACCGGCATCGCCCCGGCCCCGCGCACGTACGTGCCCCAGCCCAACCCGACGATCCACATCCCGGTCCTGGACCACGGGCAGTGGCGCGACCTCACCGTGATCACCCGCCACCTGACCGACCGGCTCGTACGCATGCCGGCCGAGGACGTCCTCCAAGAGCTCGTTGTCGCAGGTGCCCGCAACGGCCTCCGCCTCCTGCCGGCCCTCGGCCAGTGCCGCGCCTCATGCGGCTGTTCCAGCCGCAGCGCCTGGTGCAAGCACGCCGCCACAGCCCTGATCCAGGTCGCTCGCTGCCTCGACGCGATGCCCCTCGTCCTTCTCCTGCTCCGCGGCCGCCCCCCGGTCGACTTCTTCACCGGCCTCCAGGACCCCGACCACCCCAGCCTCCAGCACCACGATCACAGGCACGCGCCGCTTCCGCCGGTCACCTCCGCCCACATCGCCTTCCACGACGGGGAACAGGCCACTCGCCCGCCCCTCCCACCGATCGTGAGCTCTCCCGACCAGCCGGCCGTCCCCGGCGTCCGCGGTTTCGCCGACCACAGCCTTGCCGGGCTCGCCAGCGACACAGCCCGGCGGGCTCACTCTCTTCTGCGCACGCTGACCGAGGGCGTCACCACGGCGACGGCACGGCCGACGGACATCTTCGCGGAGGCGGAGCCGGGCGGTGGTTCACCGGTCTCGCCCCAGCTCCCTCAGATTCCGCTGCAGCAGCGGCTCAGAGAACTCCAGGAGGCCACGGGCATGACCAAGGCGGAACTGGCCCAGGCCGTCCGCGACTGGGGCCTCAACGGCTGACCCCGCCGCGGTGACCTATCGGGGCGGCTCTGCCGGGCGAAGGCCGTCCGGGGACGCGGAGGGGAGTTGGTGGTCACCCAGCTGGCTTCCCGGCGGCCAGAGGCGGCTTGAGGTGAGGGCCGAAACCGAACTGCCGCACAGCAGCGCCGCAGGGCCCCGTACTCGACAGCGCGCTGTGCCCGGGCCAAGAGCCGGCCCCGACACAGCAGTGCCGATCTCATGCCGGTGGCGGCGCCGTTTCCCGCTGCGGTTCCACGGGCGAGGCCCAGTTGCAGGAGCTGCTCGGGACCGGGGCAGATGGGCTTCGTCGGTGGTCAGGTGGCAGGGCCGGCGCCTCAGTCCGCCGGCTTCCTCGGCGAGACCGTCATCGACGAGCGTGTCTTCACGGACGGCGGATCGCGGTGCGGTGCAGACCGCCGGCTAGGGCGGTGACGCGTGCGCTCGGACCGGTGACGCTACCGAATGACGCTGCCCCCGTTCCCTCGACCTCTGCGTTGACCTGCTTCTTTGCCGTCCGGGCGATCGAGAGGCGGACGCTGATGACGCTCTGGCGCACCATGCCTCTATCTTCTTCCCTCCTCCTCCTCCTTCTTCTTTTCAGAGAGATGGGGAGCTAGAGCGTCATAGCGTCATAGAGCCGGTTGGTGGGAGAGAAACCCCCAGGTCGGCGCCGGTGAGGGCCGGGTATCGGGTGCGTCATGGGAAGCGTCAGCACCGTGTCATCGCTGCGCGGGCGAGGCCGTTCTCCGGCGACCCGTCGGCCGTCGACAACGGGCCCGGTCCAGCGCGCAGCGGCCGGGAAGGCAGGCTGAAGTCCCAGAAGGTGCCTTCGGTTCGCGCGGGCCGGTCTCCCGACGGTGTCCGGGACGTGCTGAAGGCCCGCGCGTCTCGGGTGGGCGGCGGGTTCGGTGACGGTGTGAGGGCTGGTTCGCAGCCGTACGGGGGCCTGAGGTCAGACCGGTGGTCCGGAGTCCGGACGAAGGGTGATGAGGAAGCCGCGGGTGGCGCTGGTGCGGGGCAGCTTGCGGATGTCGATGCCGCGTTGACGCAGGGCGGGTGCGAGGGAGGTCAGGCGGGCGGAGAGCAGGGCGGTGGTCTTGGGCCAGGCCTCGGGGATGGGCCCGGGTGGTCGCAGCACTTCGTCGATCTGGCCGGTGGTGGCCCGCCACTCGGTGCTTCCGGCGGTGGCGGACCAGCGGGTGAGGGCGGTGGCGACCGGGTCGGCGTCGATGACGTCGTCGGTGACCGCGTCCTGGGAGCCGGTGTAGGTGGACAGGGTGTCCCAGCCGGTGACCGCGTCGAGTGCCCACAGCAGTTCGGCCCAGTCGGCCATCCGCGGCTTCTGGTCGAGCTGGTCGGCCGCGTCGGGCAGGCGCGCCCACACCGCGGCCGCCAGGTCGAGCAGGCCGCCGAGGATGCGGCCGTGGGCGGCGCGGTAGCGGCGCCACAGCTCGTGTTCGCTGCGCCGGGCCTTGGGGTCGATGGCCTCCAGGGTGAAGGGGAGCAGGCGTTCGGCGAGGTCGGGCTGGAGGGCGCCGACGTCGATGCCGGTTAGCAGGACCGGGCGTTGGTAGGCCCAGGAGGTGACGTCGTCGTCGGTGTAGACCTCGCGCTTGGCGACGGAGGCCCCGGTGACCGCCCGGCACAGGAAGTCCGAGAGCCACTGGGGGATGCCGGCGAGGTTGTCCAGGCCCATGGTCCACCCGGCGGACGCGGCCACCGCGCCGTCGTCCTCGCTGCGCGGGACGTTGCGGACCTCGGCGCGGATCCCGTCGAGTACGCGCAGCAGCTGCCGGGCGGAGGTGGTCTTGGCGGTGCCGCGCTCCCCGTTGAAGTACGCGATCGGGCGGGGCATGTCCGGGCGCAGTCCGGCCAGCAGCCAGGCGACCGCCATCCGCCAGGACGGCTCCGCCAGCGCGGACAGCTCGCGCAGCAGTCCGAGTCCGGCCTGCCAGCCGCCCGGATCGCGTTCGGGCATGGGGAGTTCGCCGGTCAGCCGGGTGCGCCGCCACAGCGGGCCCTCGCCGGTGGGCGGGGTGGTCACCGACCAGGTGCCCGGCTCGATCAGCACGCTGAGTCCGTCGGAGCGGCCCAGGTCGAACCAGGTCGCCTGGTCGTCGGCCGGGTCGGGAGCGATCCGCAGGCAGACCGGCTGTTCCTCGGCGTCCAGGGCCAGGGCGTCCATGGAGGCGATCGCGTCGGTCAGGCAGCCCTGGGACGGGGAGCGGCCGGTGCGCAGGACGTAGGCGCGGTTGAGGAGTTGGCGCAGGGAGCCGGTTCCGCCGAAGCCGCCCTTGGCGCGCAGCGGGCGCGCGATCGGCGGCCCGTCCACGGGCACGGCGTACGCGGTCTGGTCGTGGCGCACCAGCTGGTACTGGTCCATGCCCAGGTGCAGCAGGATGTCGGCCTGCGACAGCTTCGGCTCCCGCTCCGCGGGCCGGGCCCCGTCCGGCCCGCCCGCGCCGGCCGATTCGGCCGGGTCGGCGGGTTGGGGTTCTCGGGCCGGGGAGGGCAGCGCGGCGCGGGAGGTGAGGGGGTGGTTCATGACCGTGCTCCCGGGCTCGGGATGGTGCGCGGCGAGCGCATGCCCGCCTGAAGTGCGCGGCGGAGGGTGGACTGGGCTTTGGCTTCGCCGGGGTCGACCCCGGCCTGGGCGGCGGCGTCGGTGAGCGCCTGGTGGACCTGGTCGTGCTCCAGCAGCCCGGCGCCGACCAGCTGACCGAGCCGGAACCCGGCGCGGTTGAGCGTGTCGTTGCGGCCGGCGCGGGCCGATGCCACGGCCTCGAGTTCGCCGCGCAGCGCCGCGGCGGCGTACGCGGAGGCGTCCCGCGTACCGCTCTCGCGGGCGGGATGGGGAAGCCGGACTCGGCGGGGCGGGCCGGTGGCCACATCGCGGTGGCGCAGCCCGACGCGGTCCAGCTCCAGCGCGACCCAGCGCGGCAGCCGTGCCGGCCGCTCCTGGTGCCCGACCATCCGGTAGCGGCCGGCCGCGGTGACGGTGCCGGGCGCGACTGCGGTGGACCAGCCGGCCCGTACGTCGACCTGCCAGCCGAGCCGGCCCGCGCCCTGCACGTACCGGCTCGTCTCCCCGGCCTGGTACCACAGGTGGATCCCGCCGGACGGGGTCTGCACGGTCAGCGTCGCCGGGGCCTCCAGCAAGCTGCCCGCCCGCCGTACCCGGCACAGCAACTCCAGCACGTCCACCCCGCTCCGCACCCGGCCCAAATCTGTGTCCCGGTGCTGGGTCAGGTCCACGCCCGGCAGCAACAGCGCCTGCTCCGGCGGCGGACGGTCGTGGTCGTCGAGGTCGAGCACCACCAGGCCGGACGGCCCCGCGGCCACGCCGACGCCGAAGTCCCGGCCACGCCACCAGCGGTGGATCAGCTCCCGCTCCCGCGTCGCCGCCCGGACCCCGTGGCAGTACCGCCCCTCCTCACGGCACGCACACCCATCCGCATCGGGGAAGCCGCACGGCGGGCGCGCCCCGGCCGACGGCGGCCGACACCGGCGGCAGTTGCCCGCCGGACGCTTCGACCCGGGCAGCAGCGGATGCACCCACCACCCCCGCTCAGCGCACCGCAGGGCCACCTCCAGTCCCCCGTTCACGCCGCACTCACCGCCTCCCGGCACCCGCCCGCCGCCGGCTGCGGCACGCGGATCTCGTCGTGCAGCGGACGCGCCGCCAGAGCCGCCAGCCGCTGCCGCCATCCACCGACCTCCTCCGAAGCCGGGGGCCGCTCCGCAACCCGGATCTGGCCGAGCCGCTCGGCGAGAAGGAGCTCCGCGCAGCGCTGCCGCGCCTCCTCGGCCGCCGCACGGGCCTGCACCTCACCGCCGCGCCGCGCCCGCTCGACGCCGAAGACCCGTTCCGCCTCCGCCCGGGCCTCCTCCGAGGCCAGCAGAGCGTCCATCGCGCGGGCCCGCTCCTGCCGCAGCAACTCCTCGGCGAGGGTGCGCGCCTCCCAGGCCACCGCGGCCTCCGGCATCCCCTCGCGCCGCAACCGCCCCGCCAACCGGCCGACTTCGTCCTCCAGCCGGACCCGGCACGCGACCAACCGCTCGGCCACCACGCCCAGTTCCCGCACCGGCCCGCTCACCACGGCCGCGACCTGCGCCGCCTGCTCCACAGCCGCACGGGCCGTGCGGTTCTGCGAACACACCAGGCACAAGCCACCTGCCTCCGGCACCCCGCACTCCTCGCACGGCCGGGCCGCCAACGCGGCCTTCGCCGACTCGAGCTCTTCACGCTGCTGCGCCCAGACCACCTCGCGGCGCGCCCGCTCCACCGCAGCCTGCTCGCGCCGGACAGCGTCCCGCGCGGCCCGCTGCGCTACCTCCCGGCTCAGCCGCCGCTCAACCTCCGCCCGCGCCTCGGCCGGCGTCAGGCGGGGCAGCTCGGCGGCGACGGCCCGCGAGACCTGGTGCCGCAGCGCCCGGCGGTCCCCGATCAGCAGCTCGCAGCTCGGGCACACCAGCCCAGTGTCCATCCGCACCTGGTCGTCGCACGCCATCGCGTAGCACTCCGCCCGCTGCGGCAGACCCCGCGACAGCAGCCAGCCGACCGGCTCACGCACCCGCTCACCGTGCTGAGCAGCAAGCCGTCGCTCCAACCGCTCAGCCAGCACCACCGGCGCCTGCTCCGAACCCACGATCCCGGCCACCCGCCGCAACTCGGCCTGGAGCGCCACCCGCACCCGGGTGCGCCCCCCGGCATGCCCGATCCGGGCCCACTCCAGCCGGACCGGGTCCAGAACCCGCTCCAAGCCCCGCGGCAGCGACCACCGCAGCGGCACCGGCTTCGCAACCACCGGCTCAGGAGCCGTCTGGCACTCCCCCGCTCGATCCGCCTGCTGTTCCCCGCGAAGCGGGCCACCCCGGCCACCCGGCTCGTCGACCACGCCGATCCGGCCCGAGCCCGATCCGCATTCGGTCTCGCGCCCGTCCGCGCGCTCCGGCAACGGTGGGAACTGCGATGCGGCTTCGCCGGAAAAGCAAGACGAAGCAGCACCAGAACCACCATGAGCAACCACCGGCGCGTGGTCGGCGTGGAGCAGCGCACCACCAGTCTCCGCCCCGGAGGCCTCGATGCCTTCTTGATCCTTGCATTCCCCCAGGTCAGAAGCGTTCTCCGAGTCAGTCCGGAGAACCTCGGTAGCCTCCTGATCCCTGAGTGCACCATCACCTCCGCGGTCCCAGCCGCCGTCCACGACCGCGAAGAACCCCTCCTGGACCCACCCCTCCCCCGGCTCCTCCGGCCCTGCTTCGTCCAACCCCGAAGCGCAGTGCACGCAGACTCGAACCTGTTCCGGGGCGACGTCCTCAGCCTGTTCAGCCTCGGCCGGATCGGGCACGACCCGCAGCTCCGCAGCAGGACTCCGGCCGTGGGCGGCCGCTACCGCCGGCACCACCATCCGGATCCGGGCACCAGGCACACCCCGGCCCCGCACCTCCAACAAACCCTGCTGGATCAGCCCGTCCACTACCCGGGCCGCCTCCGCGGTGGAACACCCCAACATCCGCGCGACCGTCGCATCCGCACGATCCCAGCCAGCCGCCACCGCCCCGCCCACCAGCCGTACCCGCCCATCCGACCGGGCAGCCAGCACCAACCGCAGCAACGCCAGCCGCTCCGCCGCCGCCCCTCGACCCTGCCGAGCACCAAGCAGACCCGCAGGCGTCTCCCGCTTACCCACCGGCGCCCAACCCGGCGCGAACAGCGCCTCGCACAACGCCAACAGGACAGCCAGCTCACGCTTCTTCAGCACCAGGGCCTGCGGGTTGCCCCGGGCTTGAGCGGCAGTCAGTGGCAGTAGCTCCCAACGAAGGCCATCAACCCGACGCACCCCGTCCACCGTCTTCGTCACGACCTCCGTCGCCACCGTGCCAGAACCACGCAGCCCAGGCAGCACCCGATGATCGACGTAGGACTTCGATACCCCCAGCCACCGGGCCAGCTCCCCCGCGCGCAGCTCCAACCGCGACTCTCCCGCCGGCGACTTCGCCAACAGGACCGTGGCACCCAATACCTCGGCGAGTGGGCGCTGGTAGACCGCTCGGTCTGATAGCAGGGCATCGAGAGCGCTTGAGAGCCGCTGCCTCATCTTCGGGCGCAGCACCAGCGGTTCGGGAAGCCCTTCCTTGTCGGAGGAACGGGGTGTGCTTTGCCACCGCGGATGAGTCGACGTCCATCGACCACCCTCGGATGTCCTTTTTGTTCTGATTTGGGCATCGTCCGGGGGAGACTCGTTCGAGGCTCTTTTTGGCAATACGGGACTAGCCCTATGGTTGGCGGCTATGATCTGCTCCAGAACTGCATAGGGATGAAGGCACAACGCGACCGACCGCTCGACCGATGGACGGAGAATTCCTGGTCAGCGGGGGTGAAGTTGAGATCCGCTTGAGGGCGGAAGGGTCAGGTCAGGTTGCCGTTGGCTTCTCCTCCCCTTGCGGCATGCGGGTGGCACCGCAGGCTGCAAGTGACGCCGACGAAGTCGGCTCGATGTGGCAGACACGGAAATGCTCAGGGTGGCGACCCCGAGCGGTGGTGATGGGTGACTTGGCGAAGTCACCCGGTGAGGCGACCCGATGGGTCGCCTTTTCGCTTTCGCCCCGAGCCTGAAGACCACTGCGGTGTGACCGTGGCGACGGTCCCAACGTTGACCCTGCCGAGGCGTGGCGTGCCTCGTGCCGGCCCGAAGCGCGTGAGTCCAGAGCCTCCACAGGACGGCATCCGGCGAGAAGAGCGCGAGCCCCACTCTCCGGAACCACCCCATGCATCACACCAAACATCACGGGGCACACACTATCCTTAAATGGATCTGCTTGAGGCTGAACCTTTGGAGCGTGTCTAGTGGCAAGGTTTTCGGAACGGCCCTGGCCGTCACAGCCTGGCGTGACGCCTGGTGTGGAGGAGCAGGACCTCCGGACGTTCGCCGCGTACGAGCCGGATCTACTTCGGGGGCGCCAGCTCCGTCTGTCAGCCGAACTTGCTGCAGAGGTTGCCGAAGTGGACCGGCTGGTTCGTGCCTTCAACGACGCCGCGCCGACCAGTCCTCATCTGGAGTCTCTGGCCCGTTTCCTTCTCCGGTCGGAGGCGGTGGCGTCCTCGCGCATCGAAGGCGTGGTGGCTTCCGCCAGAGCAATCGCTCACCTTGAGTTGATGCTCGCGACCAAGGCCGGCGATGATCAGCGCACCCACCGCGGCATCAGCGACAGCGCACGCGAGGTTGTCAACAACGTTCTGGCCCTGCGCCGTGCCGTCACTGCGCTGTCCGAGACCGAGGCAGTGTCGGTTGACGACATCAACGGCCTACAAGCCGCCCTGATGGTGGAAACAGAGCAAGACGAGTCATCGGGGTTTCTAAGGACCGTTCAGAACTGGGTAGGAGGCAACGCTTACGGGCCGCACGGAGCGGAGTATGTGCCACCCACCCCTGACGCGGTAGGTCCTCTCATGGACGATCTCGCTGCCTTCATCTCTGAAGATCACCCGCTGCCCCTCGTCCAGGCCGCCCTTGTTCACGCGCAGTTCGAAACGATCCACCCCTACAACGATGGCAACGGTCGAACCGGTAGAGCCCTGATTCACACGGCACTCGCCAGGCAAGGCCTCGCGGTTGGACATGTCCTGCCGATCTCCATGTCTCTCTTGGCTCATGCTCGCGAGTACATCGCCGGCCTCAACGCGTTCCGTTACGTGGGTGAGCCCGACAGCTCCGCCGCGGCCGCTGGAGTTGATGCTTGGATTCGTGTGTTCCTGGCGGCTACCCGCGATGCCGTCGCAGAGGCTCGGCGCTTCACCGACGAGCTAAGCCAGATGCGGAGGGCCTGGTACGCGAAACTCGCCCACTACAGGGAGGGGCAGGGACTCCGTGGACAGCCTCGGAAGGGAGCTGCAGTTGTGCGGTTGATGGAGCAGCTCCCTGGCGTGCCGATTGTGACCGCGAGGGCTACGCAGTCGTTGCTCGGCATCTCCTTCGTCTCTGCCTCGAACGCCCTGGAGGAACTGGCTGGAGCCGGGGTCGTGCAGGTGAAGGAGGTGGAGCGAGGGACGCGTGCCTACTTGGCCACCGACGTGCTCGACCTGATCAATGGTGCCGAGCGTCGGCTGACGTACACGAAGTGGGACCTGCCCGAGCTCGACGCGTGGGTGTGACGGTTTCCTTTAACCCGGTGCGGCCTCGGTTAAAGGGAAAAGTGACTGAGGGTAGCCGGGTGTTTGCCTAGTGAGCCTCATGGTGCGCTGCGGCGGTGCGCCATGAGGCTCTCGGCCCCTGTCCCACGGATAGGAACAGGGGCCGAGAGGGAGATAGGCGGGCTGGGTTCGCTGCTTACTGAATCGTCGTGACCAGGTGCTTCTGGAAGAACTCCGACAGGTGCGTGCGCTCTCCCGGCAGGCTGGCAACGTACTCAGCAAGGCAGGCACTGACGATCTCGAAGGGCTTCGCCTGGATCCCCTGGATTGAGTCCATGAGGTCCATCATGCGGGTGAGGCGAGCGTTGACATCCTTGCGCAAGGAGCACACGGGCCGGTAGTTGTCCATGTTGGCGCTCTCGGGGTCGCTGAGGATGTACCTGCGGTACGCGAGACCCTTCTGGGCGAGTTGCCACACGTAGTCCCGCTCGTCCTCCATGGCTTCCATGTCGATGCCATCCGGGTCGAGCGGCCTCAGCACCGGTTCCAGCGCGGCATCGACGTAATGCGCTGGAGTTAGCTTCGGTCGCTGGAACGTCAACATTTTCAGCAGAGCCATGTCGGCGGTGCGCTGGGTGCCGACCTGGTCTGCCGTGAGGCCGTAGAGGTTGATGTTGCGGTTCTCGAAGGGCACAGCGTTCAGCTGAGAGGCGCTGTACACGGTCAACAGCGAGGCGTAGCCCGGTGCTTGCTGTGACAACTCAAGCATCGCTTGCTCATTGCGCTGGCGCGGCTCGTCCGGGTTGAACGGTTCGGCGGGCCTGCGTCGACCAGGCCGCCGGGCCGGGAGTCCGGACAAGGAAGCCGAGGTACGCAAGGCCGGCGCCGCACGCCGGTCAACTCTGGCCAATTCCGCCGTTTGCTCGGTGGGAGCTTCCTGAACCTCGACCGTGGACCGCCCGGAGGCGCCCTCCAGGGAAGAAGTTTCACCTACCGATCCGCTGCTCGGCTCTCCCGACCCGTGCGACGTCTCCCGCCCATTCTCAGCGGAGTCCCCCGCAGAATGGCCAAGTTCACCACGGAAAGCAGCGGGACCAGGTGTCGGGGTCGGCGACACGGTGACGCGGCTAGCAGTGGGCGAAGGTTCAGACTCGTCCGCAACAGGGCTGCGCTCCGACTCTTCGTCCTGCTGCGGAGGAACAACAGCCTTAGCAGCGGTCGACTTCGCCGTCGTCGGAGGCACGAAGGCGCGGACCGGGCGGAAGTCGTCCTCGTCTTCGTCATCGTCGTCGCCCCCGAGGTTCAGGTCGGGAACGATAAGGTGCTCCTTCTTGTCCGCCTGCTCACCCCGTTTGGTGTTGGCCTTGGGGCCGGTTCCAGTACCCGCCGTGCCGACGGTGGACTTGCTCATGACGCTCCCTGCATCTGCTTCTCACGGAGTTCGGCGTTGCGCTGGCGCACCCGGGTGATCACTCCTCGTGCCAGGTTCGAGTAGTCGTCCGCAAGATTGACGGACGACTGTGCATCCACGTAGCGACCGTTCTCGTCCCGAGGCCGGGGGACCAACTCGCCATTTTCGTCGCGGAGTTGCCCCGTGGCCGCCAGTGCGAACTCGCGGGCGGGGCGGCCGTGGTTGCGGCACAAGGTAGCGATGGAGCGGGCATCGCGTACGTACTCGTCCAGAATCAGTCCAGGATCCATGCCAGCGTCTGTAAGCAACTTCTCGATCTTGGCACGAACGTTGGTCAGCTCCGTGGTCGGCTCGCCCTTGACCTTTCGGAAACCCAGGAAGGCGATCGCAGTGAGCTGCGCCTCCGGGTTGAGGCGCCGGTTGGCGCGAATAAGCCGTGTGACGGTGGACAGACCCCGCAGAGCAGCATTGTCCGTGTTGTGAATGGGCGAGACGAGATGGGTGGATGCCGCCAGGCCGGCTCGCTGGATGGCTTTGTCGCCCGGGGCGAAGTCGAGCACGATCCAGCGGTACAGGTGGGAGATCTGCGCCAGAAGCAGAGCCAGCAGGAGATAGGCGGCGATGGCGTGAGTGTCGGCGAGCTTGTTGATGCGACCGGCGATATCGGAGCAGTGCCTACCCGAGATCGTTGCATCCAGGAACGGCCGAACGTTCTTGACGACCTTCAGGGGACCATCGTGAGTGATCGCATCACGGAGGGCCTTCCCGTGATCATTGAAGGCCGTTGCGTCCAGTCCCAGATCAGTCCTTCCGTCTCCGTTGGCATCAATCTCCATGTAGAGGACCGGAAGGGCGGACTTTCCTTGGCTGTCGCGGTTCGCTTGTTCCTCAGCCAACATGTAGGCCAAGTTGGTGGCCAAGGTGGTCTTTCCTTCGCCGCCCTTACCGATGGTGGAACCGATGACGTTCCGCAGGTAGGGGCGTAGCTGCTCGACGAGCGCCGCGAGCATGGCGTCATCTGACATGTCGTCGAACTCGGCGATCGCATCGAGTCGACTCTGCAGTTCGTTGTACTCGTAAAGTTCCAAGGCTTCTCCGCCGTCGCGAGATGGTCACGAGAACCACGCGCTGGCTAGCCCACAGTGGATGCTGTGATCCGCAATCGGCCCGCGTGTCCCTTCATGCTCGGGCGTGACCATACACGGGGCAGCGAGCGTGTGTCACGTCACGTCACATCGACGTGTCGCTCGACGTGTTGAGACCCCCAAGATCATTCTTCGCTTTCCTTGCTTCTAGCCCCTAAAGGCACAGAAACCCAATCTATTTACCAATGTAGAACCTATTTCAGTACGCGGACAATCGAGGAAGAAGGTGTTTATGGAAATGCCGATCTTCGCAGGTGAGTGCCTGAGTGAGTAAGTGAGTGATGTATGTGAATTTGTGAAACTCGCAGGTCAGGGGCCATTTTGCCATCTCTTGACGATTGGGTGGGCGGCCGGACGCTGGGCTTGGTCGAGACGTCACGTCTCGCTTCAAGGTCTACTCTGGCAGGTGAGCCGTGAAATACCGTGTGTGCGGAACGGTCAACTGGCGACGAAGTGCCTTACCGGCCGAAGCTGTTGCGTGAGCTTCGCCGGTCACCTCGAATTTCTGCACAGTCCGTGGAGTCGTCCGCCAAGAGACTGCACCTGAAAACTTGCGCCTTACAGGTGCCAGGGGCTGGCAACCACGCACGCGCCGGGCCCGGAGCTGCCAGCGTGGGCGCTCAGCGTGCTTGGGCGCTGAGGGATCGAGGGGGACCCATGGGTTAGCGGTTGCGCTGCCCCGCCCCGAGAAGGCTTTCGGTGGCGAGCTGCGGCTGGCCGGTCATCGGTGATCGAGCCCGGATCGATCACCGACGTCTCGCCGTTGGCCGTCACGGCCGCAATCGCGGGGAGCATGGTGGGAGTGGCCGGGGCCTGCCGCGTGCAGGGCACGGTGTAGAGGTCGTGCGGCAGCTGGCACGCGACTGCGCAGGCGTTCGACGCCGCTGGCGAGGGGAGCAGCTACGCGATCGGCTTCGACCTGTTGGCGGACAGGAGAAGCTCTTCAGCACTGCCGGCTGGGATTACGCCGGAGGCCGACCAGCGCTTCACCAACCTGGGGCTCTACGGGGCGGAATATGACGGCTTGCTGGTCAGGCCAGGGTGTTGTTGTAGGCGAGGTGGCCAGGAGCAAGCCCGAAGGGCGGCCGAGTACATCGTCGGGTCCTCCGTGCACCCGGTACAGGGGCGGTGCCACGGCGGTGGGCGTGAAAGCTCATGGGGAACGTCTCGTGTCAGCGCGAGAAAGTGCGCTGCCGGGTGTCACACCGCGGTCGGGATCAGCACCTGTAGCAGGTGAAGGGGCGCTCGCTCCTTCACCTGCTGTTGTTCTCGACCCAGGAGGGTTTCGTTGACTGTCGCTGTTCCGACCTCGTCCGTACTGCCCGAGGGCGTCCTCGCTTTCGTCCGGCATCCGCCGGCCGCCCGTCTCGCACGCTTTGCCCAGGCACGCCAACTGCTGGGCGAGCCGGGGGTCCTGCCTCTGCTGGAGGAGGCCGTGCACGTTCCGCAGCTGCGTGCGGGTGTCCTCGCACTGGCTCAGGTCGATGTCTGCGATGCCCCGGACACGGTGTTCACGACGCGGGCCGAGCACTGGATGCGTGTCGCCCGGACCACGTGGCAGGAGTCGGCGGCGTTCCTCGCCGACGTGGCCTGGCAGGCGCGGCGCGACGGCCGCCGCGTGAGCGAGGAGATCCCCAGTGGTGCCGCCCCTGCCGGCGACGCCGTGACCGCCCGTACCCGTATCCATCTTCTGGGGCTCGCGCTGCGCTACGACTTTCGACGGGTCGCGCTGGAAGAGGTGCTGCGCGCTCACCGCGGTCCCTGGGACGTCTTCAGCCACGCGCTGTTCGCCTTCGCGCTGCTCGGCCAGTCGAAGCCGCAGGGGCTGCAGGCCATGGAGGACGTCCTGGCCGACGCCGGCGATGACGTGAAGGTCCTTCACACTCTGCTGCACGGGTTGTGGCTCGGCGATGGACTGCCCCAGCGCCACCAGCACATGCTGGGGATCCTGTCTCGTCCGCCGTTCAGGGGGCGCACCGACGCTGTGGCGCTGTTCCGGGAGGCCGGCGTCCTGCGGGAGATGCGGTGCTTCGGTGAGGCCCTGGCCACCATCGACCGGGCGCTGGAACTGCTGCCGCCCGGCGACCCGGGAGTCCATGACGACCTGGCTCGGGAACGCGCGCTTGTTCTCCTAGCCCGCGACGTGTGCGACCGGACGCACGACGCTTCCCCGGTGCCGGCGAGCGGGTGACGGCACGCCGTTCGGTGGGACACGCCGGGCTGTGCCGTCCGGGCGGAGGCCCGGCCGAGGCCGGCCGGACCTCCGTGCTTCACTCCGGCATGTCCGCGTAGGCGAGGTGGGCCAGCCGCAGCACCGTCGGACTGCCCAGGAGATCATCGGGGTCCCCGTGGGCACGGTAGAGGGCCAGTGCCGTGTCGGCGAGGGTGAGCAACTCCTCCCGAGAGAAAACGACGTCGGGGTTCAGGGCGTGCGAACGGCCTTCGTCGAGGTCGTCAAGGATGAGTGCCAGGCGCTGAAGGAGCGGCCTGGCCTCCGGCGGCAGCGGCGTGCGGGCGTGGACGGCATGGTGCTGCTGGTCGAGGGTGTGGCAGGCGAGGGCCAGGAGCACCAGGTCCGTCGTGGTGAGGTCGTCTCGTGTGACGGGCAGGACGGCGGAGTCGGCCAGGCCGAGCGCCTTCCACACCCCCGTGGGGGCGCGGCCGCCGGGACCGGGACTGGGGCCGGCGGCGCA
Organism: Streptomyces sp. BB1-1-1; assembly: GCF_031597775.1. Lineage (NCBI taxonomy): Bacteria > Bacillati > Actinomycetota > Actinomycetes > Kitasatosporales > Streptomycetaceae > Streptomyces > Streptomyces sp. BB1-1-1. The sequence continues at coordinate 198,110 of NZ_CP134205.1, forward strand.
CCGAGGGCAGTGGCCGGAGTCGGTGAGGAACTCCGCGCACTCGGCGGCGTCGCACAGGCCGGTCTCGGCGAGTGTGGTCACGGTGAAGCGCAGCCACAGCAGGCCGTCGCCGGTGCACACGTTCAGGGTGTCGGAGCGGGTGCTCCATACGCGGCCTGCGGGTTGGGCGCGCAGCACCCGGCGGGCGGCCAGCAGGACGTCCAGGCCCGGCAGTTCCTGTTGGTCGCGGTTGCCGGGGGACTGCCAGCCGTTGCCGGCACGGACGTGGACGGTGTAGTCGGCGTCGGGGTCGATCAGCTGGCGGGCGCCGGCGTAGGCGCGGTCGAGGGTCATGCGCGGGCTCCGTGGGGGAGGGGGTGTTCGTTCTTTCCGCCGTTGTTCACCTCGACGAGCAGCAGACCGGGCGTATCGGCCTGGTCTTCGATGTGCACGTAGGGGACAGGTGCGTGGGCGCCCCACTGGGCGCGGCGGATGAGAACGCTGACGCCGTGGACCTGGATCTCGTAGACGTCGCCGGGGGCGTCGTCCTTGGGGGATGGGGCGGCCACGGTGATCAACGCCTCGCGGATGCGGTGGAGTTCGGGGTCGGTTGTGAAGGTCCCAGGGGCCGTCGGTGTGGGGGCGGGGGAGTAGGTGGCGGGGTCAAGTGCGAGGAGGGCGTCAGCGACCGCGGAGGACAGGCCGCTGGGGAGGAGACTGGAGTTTTGCATCAGGGCGAGCTTGTCGAGCGGGGTCTGCGCGCGGGCGATCGCTTCGAGCACCTCCTGGTCCTCGGCGTCGTCGCACGCCCAGTGCCGGGCTTCGGCGAGGAGGGCTTCCAAGAGGGAGAGGGCTGCGTCGTGGGGGTTCATTGGGACCTTGGGTCGGGCGGGGCCGGGCTTGCAGGACTGGGCCCCGATACGGAAGGAGGGTGCGGTGGGGGCTTGTGTCAGGTGGTGGCCGGTTGCTTGTCGGCGGACCGCTGGGCGAGAGCGGCGCGGCCCGGTTCGGTGATCAGGCAGACGTTGCCCTGGTACTCGGCCAGGCCCGCCCGGACGAGCCGGGAACAGGTTGCGTGGGTGTGCCCCCGGGTGCCGACGAACCACGCCATGGCGGTGGAGTCGAGCGGGCAGGTGTCGATCTTGGCGAGGGCGTCCCACATCGATGGCGTCATGCGGTGGGCGGTGGATTCGGTGACGGCGACCGTGACGGTGGTGCGCGTGACGGCGGTCAGGATGCTGGTGGTGGTGAGGGTGTTGCCCATGGCGGGGGTCCTTCCGGGGGGGCGGGGGCCGTGCGGCGGACGCGGCCTCCGACGGGCGGGCTGGGTCAGGCGATACGGAGGCTGGGCGGGGCGAAGGTCACCGTGAGGACGTCGTCGTCGCCCACTTCGTGCTCCAGGGCGTGGTCGACAAGGAAGTTCCGGCACTGGCCCGCCCAGCCGAGGTCGACGGTCCGCTGGGTGCCGTCGGCCAGGACGACCTGGGTTTCGTCGGCGAGCCAGACGTAGCCGTTGTCCTGCTCGGTGGTGTCGAAGGCGGCCGAGACGGGTGAGCCGTGTTCGGTGAGGGTCTTCTCGTCCAGTGCCGCACGGACGGCGCCTTCCACGTGCCGGGGCAGCACCTGCTCGATGTGCGCGTTCATCAGGCGCTCCGCCCAGTGGTAGACGGCCAGCAGCGTTTCGAACGGCAGCTGGTCGTCCAGCTTGACGGGGGCGGACTTGAGCGAGTCGCGGATCAGGTCCACGACGGCGTTCGCGGCGTGCTCGGTGTCCTGGGCGGTTTCGGTGGTCTGGAGTACGGCCAGCGGCTGGGAGTCGCCGGCCTGGAGGGTCAGGTTGCCGTTCGCATCCACGGCGACGACGAAGCCGATGTGCTTGCCGTCGCGGTGCCGGATCGAACCGGTGGTCCGCGAGGGCCTGGTGTGCACGAACTTCCAGTCGTGGCCGAGAAGGTCGATGATCGCCGCGCCGAGTACTGGAAAGACGGAGACGGTGCTGGTCATGCGGGTGAGTCCTTCTGAGAGGGGAGGTCGAGGCGTGGCCCGTATGGGTGAGGGCGGGCGGCGCGCGTCTTCGTCCCGGCGCGCGGCGACGCTGGGGGTCAGGCCAGGGCGGGGTCGCGGATGATGTCGGCGACTCGCTGCGCGAGTGCGGGCAGGTCCTCACCGGCGGTGTCCCAGAGGATGTGCCGGTGGTCGTCGCCCTCCACGTACAGCTCCGGGCTCATGTCGCCGACGTCCCCGACAGCCAGGAGGTAGTCCTCACCGACGGAGTGCTGGATGAGACCGCTGGTGTTGTGAAGGCCGGGCTCCGCCCACCAGCCGCTTCCGAGGAGGTGAGCAGCAGAGCGGGCGATCGCGAAGACGCTGAACTCGTGCGCGGCACCGGGGTTCGGGGTGTCGCTGCGGACCGCGTCGTCGAAGAGGGCGACGGCGGCGAGGACGGCGTACTTGACGGTGCGGACGTCCAGCGGTGCGGGGGCCGTGCTGGTGGCGAAGCTGTAATTGACGTTCTGGATGTGCTCGTGGGCGTGGTCGCAGGCGAAATAGCTGTCGGTCCACGGCCCGGGGACCTCATGGCTGCGGCCGGCGTAGTGGCCGGAGTTGGCGTAGGCGGTCATCTTGCTCACGGCGCGGCTCAGGTCGCACAGGGTGCTGGCGGTCGGGTCGGTGACGAACGGCGTCAGTGCGGTGCGGACGGCCGTGGCCAGTTCGGATGCGGGGGCAGGGTTCATCGGTGCTCCGTACGGCGGCAAGGGGGAGCGGCGGTGCGGCTCCGGAGGTGTGTGGGGTGGAAGGGAACGGCGCCCTCAACACCCATAACACTACACATTGAAATGCAAATAAGCAACACAGGTGAGAGGTGGAGGCCGTATCTCTGCCCTCAGGGGAAGCCGGCCACCGAGCGCTCCTGCCCGTTCACGGGGCCTGTGGAGCACCGCCGTTCAGTCCGTCAACGAGAAGATGAAGCCGCCGGTGGCCCGGAGCCGCTTCCACGAACTACGCCCGGAGCACTGCGCACTACGAGGTGGCTGGCGGCTGGCCGGGGTGGTCAGGCAAGACGGACGACGCCGAGGTGAACGCTCTGGCCGCACGGCAGGCTTCCTCGCCCGTCCAGTCCGCTGTCGGTCCGCCACGTCCGGACGCTTTCCAGTCCCGCCCCGGCGGCAGCGGCGACGCTCTTCAGGTCGTCACCGCACACGGCTGTCGCCAGCAGCCGGACCGTGAAGCCCTGACCGTCGTCCTCCACCCACAACTGGGCCCCAGGCAACAACTCCTGGTCCAGTGCGGCCGTCCACGGGACCAGCGTCCTTAGCAGTCCGGCTCCCGCAGCCGTCGATGTCGCGCGGAGCCCGGTCGCGGCGCCGCGCACCGGGGCGTCCACGGCGGCGACCAGGACCACGCCGTCGTCCAGATCCGCCGTGAGCACGCCGTCGTCACGATCGTCGGTCCGGCCGGCCGCCTCGCTGCCCGTCACCGCTGCCAGCCGCGCCATGCTCACCGAGGCGGCCGGCCCGCTCGCGCACACCTCCGCCTGCACGTCGCCCTCGCTCATGCACAGCCGGACCGGCTCCAGCGGGCCGCATCCATCCAACAGGCGGGCAACCGCTTCCACGCAGCGGGCCAGGGAGAGTGACATGGCCGCCATTCTCGCCTCCGCGAGGCCGAGGCGTTGCGTTGTCCGGCCAACGGGTCTTCGTCCCCGCGGCAGGCCCTCCGGTTTCGGACAACCCCGGAGCCAGGCTGATGCGCGCGGCTAACATGACCGGGCCAGGAGAGCCGGTCCTGGCGGGATTCTCCCCGCGAGCGCGGGGACGCGGCCCGCTCCGGTACGGGCCGGTCGTCATGCCCGCCAAGGGCTCCCGCCGCCTCCTGGAGAAGCCGTACCGTGCGCACCCTCACCATCCCGCTGAACGCCGCCTCGCCGCGCGCCTGTCTGGTCCTGGCCGACACCCCGGCCGGTGTCGCCCTCTGGCTGTCCGAGCCGGATTTCCGCACCGTCCGCGACCAGCTCGTGCACACCGCAGCCCTCGCCCGGCACCACCTGGCAGAACTGGGCGAGTTCCTCCTCGGGTGCCCGGAGCCCGACTACGAGGCCGGCCCCGGCCACGACCGGGCCACCTGGCTCGCTCACTTCGTCGCCGGCAGGCCCCGGCCGCCTTACACCGTCCTGGACCTGCGGCTCAACCGCGGCCGCGTGGACGTGCGGTCCGGCCCGCCACAGGGCCTGCTGCGCAGCCTCGGCCCGACAGGCAGCCCTCTGCTGCTCGCAGCCCTCAACGTCCCCGTCCTCCAGGCCGGCGAGAATCCGGCAGATCACGCCGCCGGGGCCAGGACGTACCTCGGCCACGTCCACCATCTCGGCGACCGGCTGGCCCGCACCCGCCCCGCGGCCGCCTGAGCCCTCTCTCACCGTTCCTCCCGCAGAAGGGGAAAAGTCCATGACCGCCAACCGCCCCACCGTCCTGGCCGACACTATCCGCCCGGCCCTGCCGACCCCCCTTCACGCCAGGCTGTGGAACCAACTGGCCCGAGGCGTCTTCCGCGGCTCCGTCCGCCGCGACGGGGCCCCCGGGAGGCGCCTGCTCGACCTCGCCCGCCAGTGGGAAGAGGAGGGCCTGGTCACCGTTCACGCCCTGGGCCGTGGCGGCTGGGTCGCCGACCTCGTACCGGCCCTGCGCCAGCCGGCCGAGCCGACCAGGGCGCCCGCGGTGCGGCTCGGCGTCCTGGGTGACCAGTACCTCGACCGGACACGGGAATCCGACTTCGACCGAGCAGCCCTGGACGCCGTGAAACCCGCCGTCTGCGACGTCTTCGGAGACGGAGCCCGCCACTTCACCTACGAACCCGTGCGCACCGACTCCGGCGAGCTGGCGGGGTGGACGTGGAAGCACCTCCACCGCGCGCACTGGGTGACCGTAGACGCGGAAGTCTCCCCCAACGACATCACCGACGAGGAGATCGCCGACTGGAACGCCGCGAAGTGGCCTCACCGACGGCGCGCTGCCGAGCCCTCGGTGGATCACCCGCCACGGCACCCTCAGCACCGACGTCCGCTACCCCCACCTGCACACCCAGCGGCTGCGCGAACTGACCGAGCAGACTCCCGCGCAGCGCGAACTCATCGAGATGAGCTACGCCCACGCCGTCGCGAAGGCATCGACCATCCCCTCCTGACCCCGGGCACGCTCCCGGTCGGCGGTCAGCTGCCCGCGGCAGCCGTGGGCCGGGTGTCGGTGACCGGCCTGAGCCACGGCACCGCGTCGTGGGCGTAGCTCTGGAACTGCGGGACGAGGTCCGAGGAGTCGTCCAGGGCACTGAAGTTGAACGCGATGCTCACGGCGCCGTTGCCCAGGGCGCACAACTGGCTCCCGCAGTCGGGGCAGCGCCCGCGCCGGGTCTCCTGCGGGTAGGTATAGACCCGGGCTGAAAGCCGCGACGGGAGAGGGGTTCCACGGGACGCGTCGGCCTCATCGCAGCGCTCGTGGAACCCGGCGTCGTGGACACGGGAGCGGTGAATCCGTCCGGACGGAGCCCGCGTTCCGGCCGTTCAGGCAGAGGCGGAGAAGCACGCCGACCCCGAGGCGCGTGCGCTGCTCCTTCACCGACAGCAGCGGATGGTCCTTGAAGCGACGGCCGGCCCGACCTCGCTTTCGTCGTTGCAGAAGCGCGCAGCGACCAGACCCCCCGGGCAGGTAGTAGCGGTACATCTGAGCGGTCTGGATGACCACATTCACTGTCATCCAGACCACGTCACACGGCTCTGAGCTGCAAGAAAAGGCCGATCAGTACCACGTCCCGCCAGGCGGGAGAAGCGGCCGAACTTCTTCACCGGGGCCCGCCGGGCGGGAAGCGACGCCGGGCCGGACGCGAATGTCATCGCTCTCCGGCAGCACGCACACCACGACCCGGACGCCACCAATCAGCACCACTGAGTATCACCACGCGCCAAGAGACGAGCACTACCAAGGAAGCACCGCCTACAGCAGCCCCCGGCATCCGTCGGGGGCTTCGTCGTGCTGCCCGGAGGAACCCATCGTGCCGACCTTCGAGACCCTCCCCCGCTTCACCGTCGACCTCCATCACCTCACCCCCGCCCAGCGCCGGCGCTTCCGCCGCGTCGTCCTGGACGCCTTCGTCCCCGACCTGCGCGCCGGCCGCCAGTTCCGCCCCGGCTTACGGATCAAGCGCGTCCGCTGTGCCCCGGGTGTCTACGAATTGACCTGGGCGCCGGACGGCCGCGCAACGTGGTCATACGGCCGCGAGCGGATCGCGGGACCGCACATCGTGTGGCACCGGGTCGGGACCCACAGCATCCTGGACCGATCCCTGACCGAAGGCCGTCTTGCGGGGCAGGGTCGCCGGTTGGTTGGCTGATCGTCCCGATGACCAGGAGGGGACACAACGTGGCAGCGAGCGAGACCGTGACCGAGTCGGATCACCTGAAGTCGTTGATCATCAGCACCGCGTCGGCGCTCTGGGAGGATAAGGACGCGCTGGGCAAGTTCCTCGACGTCGTCCGGCGCAGCGAGACCTTCGCCCCGCTCGCCGACACGCTGGAGCGGTCCGAGGTCCGGCCCGCGAAGCCCTCCTTCTACGGCGTGACCAGCCGCGAGTTCCAGGAGTGAGCCCCGGCCGGGCGCGCCGGCCTCCGTACGAGCACAGAACGGCGGTGGCCCCTCATCACCCCCTGCGGGTGGGAGGCCACCGCCGTTTCCAGTGGAAACGCTCAGGCCGCCAGATCGACGAAGCCGAGGCGCGTCATCACCTTCCGGTAGTCCACGGAGGGCACCGAGTTGGGCAGGAGGATCGGTAACGGCACCTCGTCCTCGTAGAGCTTCTTGGCGTCGGCCGAGTACCGGATGTAGGGGAGCGGCACGAAGCTGTACATGCCTTCCGGAGGAGGCCGGTCGAGCGGCTGTCCGAAGCCGCGCCCTCGGTCCGGGCGCCTTCGCGAAGGCGCCCGGGCGGCAGTGGGTTTCGCGGGGCCGGTCAGTGGTGGGCCTTCGCCGCCTCGGCGGTGAGCTCGTTGTGCACACGCAGCGCCGCGGTCGCGTACTCCACGGGCGACGGGTTGGTGCCCTGCACGCCCGTCAACGCCGCCAGGAAGCGTGCGTAGAGGATCTGGTCGGCGTCGTCAACGGCATCCTCGATCAGCCTGAACGCGCTCGTCGTGAAGCGCTTGAGGGCCAGCGGCCGTGCCTTGCGGCCGGCCATCCCCGGCCTGTTGTCGCGCTCGACCACGCACTCGGCGTGCGTCTCCGTCACGGCGACAACGCGCAGCATCCGCTCGCGGTCGACCATGTCGGGGGCCATGTCCTGCCACAGCTGCCGGGCCCGGACGGGGCCGGCGGCGGAAGAGACGGGGGAGGGGGTGGCGCTCATGGAGAACTCCTCAACGGGGGCGAAGGGTTGGTGCCGGGCGGCGGGCGCGCCCGGGGACGAGCGTAGGAGCGGGGGCCTCAGGCCGTGGCCCTGGGGGCGGGAGCCTTGCGGATGCGGAGGTTCTCCGCCTGGATCTCGGCGCAGAACCTGCCGATGAGCACCCACAGCGGCATGGACAGCCCGTCGAGCTGGTCATGGAGGAGCCGGGCGGCTTCGTGCATGCCGTGCTGCGCGCGGACCACGTCCGTCTCGTCCAGGCGGCGCACCGTGCGCTCAAGGCACCGGCCGGCGCGAAGCACGTGGTCGTGGGCCTCGCGGCTGACCGTCTCCAGCCGCAGCGGGTGTGCCGGGGTGAACCGGGACGGCGGCGGCGGGGCCGGGTCGAACGCGGTCAGGCGGGCCGCGCTGAAACGCGTCGCCCACAGCTCCGCCATGTAGACCGCAGCAGCCTGCCAGGCGGCCTCGTCGTGCTCGCCGGTGCGTTCCTGGAACGTCGTGATCGCCCGGTCGAGGAGGGCCTCGGCGCGCTCCAGCGCGGAGCCGTGGCCGAGACGGAAGTCCTCCAGGGCCTTGGCTGCCTCGATCACGTGCACCTGGGCTGCGGGGGCGTGATCGGTGAGACTGCGGCGCATCAGGATGTCGCCGGCCTCCACGACGATCCTCGACCCCTCAGCAGCGGGTTCCCCTGGCTTGGGGGACAGAAAGGGCATGGTGCGTACTCCTCGGGTGTCATGTCGGACGCGGGAGGAAGGTCCCGGCGGGCCAGAAGACGGGCAAGTTCCGGTGTGCACGGCCTCCTTGGGCGCGACCGCTGTCTTCGCGGACGGCCCTGACCAACGAGAGATGACAATACATCTTGAAAAGTAATCAAGCAACGGTCACAATACATATTGGAACACCAGCAAGGCGCTTGCGCCGACTGCGACTGCTGCGTTAGATTCGCGTTAGATTTGAATGGTGAGAGTGGAGGTGGAGATGGGGGGCAGCGACCCGGTAGCGGCCGTACTCGACCGGATCCCGTTCGACGGCCCGGTGCCGCCCCTGCCGGACCCAGCGGAACGCGTCAGGCTCCGCGAGGCGTTCGGCTGGACGGTGACGCAGATGGGCCAGGCCAACGATGTGCGCCGCGAGACGGTGTGGACCTGGGAATCGGACCCTCCCCGCACACCGCGCGGCGAGAAGGGGCAGCGGTACGCCAGGATCCTCGCCTACTTCGCCGCCGAGCTCGCCCGCGCTGGTGCGCAGGACGACTCCGCCAGCCTGGAACCCGGACTCGAGCCCCAGCCTGCGCCCGACGCGGCCGCCGCGGAGGCGACCCCTCTCGAGCTCGACTTCGACTTCGACATCGAGGACCCTCCCGAGCTGTCCTGGCCGGACCCCGATCCCGCTCCCGTCCTCACGGAGACGGCGCAGCCAGAGTTCGACGCGCCCGAATCCTTCATGCACCTGCCGGAGGGGATCACCCGGCTCTGCGTCCGCTGCGGGCAACCGACGTCGAGCGTCGTGGACGGCCAGCCCCGCCACGTGTACCTCCAGGCCATGGCCGCCATGGGCATGCCCCGCTGCGGCACCCGGCCCACCGCCCAGGCCACTCCCACCCCCACCCCGCGGAACGAGACGCCGACGCCCACGCCCACCGTGGCTGCCACAGCCTCCGCCACACCGGCGGCCGCCGCACGGGCAGCCGCCGTACCGGGCGCCGCTCCTGCTCCGGCGCTACCCGCTGCCGCCGCACCCTCTGTACCCGCCGCCCCTGCGCCGGCCGCGCCGCGCCGCCCGGCCGCCACCCCGGCCTCCCGCCGCAAAACGGTGAAGAAGCCGGCCGTAAAGCCGGTGCCCCCGGAGTACGCCGACGGCCCGCTGGCCGTCCTCGACATCACCGACGGCTCCCTGACCGCGCACCTCGTCGACGGCCGCACGCTCCCGTGCCCGGCCAAAACCCTCCAGGCCCTGGCCACCTGGGCACTGGACAAGAAGAAGATCCGCCTGGGGGCAGTCAAGCTCCACGACAACGGCTTCGACCAGGACCCGCTGCTCGTCCTCACCGAAGGAGCCGTGGCCCACTTCAGCCTGCCCACCGACCTCGCGGACCAGGAGGACCTGCGCCTGCCGGCCGACGACAGAATCGTCAAGAACATCACAAAGGCCGGCTGGGAGCTCACCAAGTCCGGCTTTGGCCCCTGGGCCAGGATCTTCAAGCGCCTCGACGGCAAGCGCCACTGCGTGCAGCTCGCCCTCGTGCCCTGGGGCGCGCTGGAGACCCGTGCCTGGGGCAAGGCCGGGGACCTGTCCGCAGCCGACCTCGCCGCCATGCTCGGCACCTACGCCCGCCTGGTCATCACCCCCCGCGGCACCCTCGCGGTCACCGGCGACGAACTCATGACCGCGCTGCGCCCGCCCACTAAGGCCGAGTGGAGCGAGAAGGAGAACAAATACGTCTCGGCGAAGGTGCCCCACACCCTCCACACCGTCGTCGAGCCCGCCCCGTGCGAGGCACCCGACGAACACCCCGTTGTCGCCGCCGACTACCCCGAGGAAGGCTCCCGGCCCGCCAGCGAGGCCCTCGACGAGGAAGCCTGCATCTGGGTCCGGCCCGCCGAACTGATCACCGACGACGAACGGGCCCGCACCCACGTCGCCGCCCTCGACGTACAGGTGGCCTTCCTCGCCGCCTGCCGGCGCCTCCACGTCGGCACCGGCCCGGCCATCCACTACCCCCGCAACCCCGACTTCGCCCCCGACCTACCCGGCTCCTGGTACCTGGACCTCTCCCACGTCGAGACCGACCCGCGCCTGCCCAGTCCCTTCACCTCCAGCGGCGCACGCCCCGAAGGCCCCGCCTGGTACGCCACCCCCACCGTCGCCTACGCCGTCGAACTCGGCGCCGACGTCCGCCCCGTGGAAGCCTGGGTCCGCGAGACCCACAGCCCCTACCTCCAGCCCTGGTACGACACCCTCCGCAACGCCTACCTGACCGTGATGGCCGACCTCGGCGTCACCCAGGACCTCGACGACGAAGCCTTCCTCGCGGCGATGGCCCGCTACAAGGACGGCGACCCGCTCCTGGTGGCCCTGGCGAACGCCATCAAGGCCACCGCCAAATCAGGGATCGGCAAGCTGCGCCAGCGCCCCAACCTCGGCCTCGACCACGTCTTCGGAGCCCCGTGGCCGGCCCTGAAGCGGCTGACGTGGCGGCCCGACATCCGCGCCATGATCCTGTCGAAGGCGCGCACCAACATGCACCGCAAGATGTACAACCTCGCCACCACGGCGGGCCGTTACCCCCTCGCAGTCAACAACGACTGCGTCGTCTACGCCGTCGACGGCGTATCCCCGCTGCCCCTCCTGCTCGGCCCCGACGGCGAGCCGATCCGGGGCGGGTTCCGTCTCGGCGTCAACCCGGGCTCGGTCAAACACCAGGGCTCCCAGACCATCGACTGGGCGCTGGACCTGCTCGTCGACGGAGTGAACATCGCCAACGAGATCAAGGACGTCTCGCTCGTCCGCGTGGCCTGAACAGGAAGCTGACTGACTGTGGGACTGATCGAAGACCGCCTGGGCGAGGCCGCCGAGACCGCCTTCTCCCAGCCGATCCCCAAGACGCTCGGCGCACGGATCCGCTTCCTGCTCAAGCAGGAGAAAGGCGTGAGCCGCGCCGAGGCCGCCCGCGCCGTCGCCGAGAAGATCGGCAAGTCCCAGCGCACCGTCGAGCGCTACCGCGACGACAAGATCAAGACCGCGAAACCGGAGACCGCCGCCCTCATCGAAGCCACGGTCAAGCAGCTCTGGCAGCCGATCGTCAAGGCGAAGAAGCTCCAGGACGCCATCACCACCGGCGGGATCAAAGTGGATGTAAGAGGAAAATTCGGGTTCAAGTCTCCCAAGGGCACCACCAATGACCCCCGCTACCGCCGCCTGACCCGCCGTCTGGACGCCACCACCGCCGCGGCCCTCTTCGAAGCCAAAGAGGCCGGCGCCTCGGAGGAAGACCTCGCCCAGATCGTCGCCGACGGACTGCGTGACGACTACTTCACCGACGGCGGCTCGCGCGCCACGTCCCTTCAGTCGGTCGCACTGACCAGCATCGACCACATCAAGTTCAGCATCACCTGACCCGCCGCCCGCACCCGGCTGAGAGGACCGGCCACCCCGTGACCGCGACCATCACCACCCCGCCGCCCAGGATCAGGCTGCGCCCGCACCAGTCCAAGGCCGTCCACGCTGCGCACACCGCGCTGCGCCTCACCGCCCGGACCTCCGTCGTGATGGCCTGCGGCACCGGAAAGACGTACGTCGCCGCGCGCACCGCCGCCCGTGTCGCCCCCCAGGGCACCCGGCTGGTGCTGCTGCCCACGCTGGAGCTCCTTGCCCAGACCATCGACGACTGGCGCACCGCCGGCATGACCGGCCCGGTTCTCGCCCTGTGCTCCAAACGCCCCAACACCGCGGGCGAGTCCGTCGCGTTCACCACCAACCCGGCCGCCTTGACCGCCGCAGTCCGCCAGAACCCCGGCCTGACGGTTTTCGCCACCTACCACTCCCTGCACCGTGTCCAAGACGCCCACCACCGCTTCGGTCTGCCCACCTGGTCGCTGGTGGCTGTCGATGAAGCCCACCGCACCAGTGGTGACGTGGGAAAACGCTGGGCCGCCGTCCACGACGACGAGCTGATCCCCGCACACAAGCGCCTCTACCTCACCGCCACCCCGAGGATCTGGTCGGCCGGCGAGCCCGGTGACGACGAGGACGACTCGCTCGTCGCGTCCATGGACAACCCGGCCCTCTACGGCGACACCTGCTTCCGTCTCCCGCTCGCCGAGGCCATCGACATAGACCTCCTTGCCGACTACCGCGTCGTCGTCATGGAAGTTCACGAGGCCACCATCCGCACCCGGCTCGGGATCTCCGACAAGGCCACCGAAGCCGAGCTGCGCCAGGCCGCACTCCAGATCGCCGTCCTGCGCGCCATGGCCGAGCTCGACCTGCGCCGCGTCGTCTCCTTCCACCACCGCGTCGACGACGCCCACGCCTTCGCCGCCACCCTCCCCGAAACCGCAGCCCGCCTCTACGCGCTCGACGAGACCGGAACCAGCTGCCCCGACCCGGGGGAGCTGTGGGCGGCCGGCCTCGACGGCACCCAAGACCCCGCCTACCGCCGCGAGCTCCTGGACCGCTTCGACGGCCGACCCGGCGAGTTCCTCGAACCGGCCCACCGCACCGTGATCGCCAACGCCCGCCTTCTCGGCGAGGGCGTCAACATCCCCAGCATCGACACCGTCGTCTTCGCCGACCCCAAGGAGTCGATCGTCGACACGGTCCAGGCCGTCGGACGCGCCCTTCGCCAAAAGCCCGGCCAGGGGAAGAAGGCCACCCTCATCGTCCCTGTCTACGTCGCCCCCGGCGAAGACGCCGACGACCTCATGGGCTCCAACCTGTACCGGCCGCTCTGGCGGGTCCTCCAGGCCCTGCGCGCGCACGACGACCGCATCGCGGACCGTCTCGCCGTTCCCCAGCAGCCCGCCCACCCGGCCCCGGACAACGACGAGGAGACCGGCGTGCCCGTGGACGTCGTCTTCGACCGGCCCTTCCCCGCCGACACCATCGCCCAGGCGTTCCGGCTGCGCGTCCTCCACCCCCGCGAGGCGTCCTTCCGCCGCGGCCTGGAAGCGGCCACCGCCTACCAGCAGACCTACGGGCACCTCGACGTCCCCCGCCTCTACGACGACGAGAACGGGTTCGCACTGGGCCGCTGGATCAACCGCATGCGCAAGGCGTACGCGGCCGGCACCCTCAAGCCAGCCCAGATCAAGTCCCTCGAACACCTCGGCATCATCTGGAACCTCCAGACCCAGGCCGCCGAACGCGGACTCCTCCACGCCCGCAACTGGGCCGCCCGCCGCGGCCACCTCGCCGTTCCCAGCGACGAGATGATCGGCGACTACGCCTTCGGCCGCTGGCTCACCAACCGTCGAGCCGCCGCACGCACCCGCGCGGAAAACGGACTGGAACCCGACCCCACCGACACCGCGCTCGCCGAGATCGACCCGTACTGGAACCCTGCCTGGCCGATCACCTGGCAGCGCCTCTACTACACCGCCCGCGCCTACGCCGAGGCGAGCATCGTCCTCGACGACCTCCCCGCGGACTTCATCACCGACGACGACGAACCCCTCGGCGAATGGGTCCGCGCCCAGAGCACCGACTACAGCACGCTCCACCCCGAGCAGCTCCGGCTCGTGCGCGAACTGGGCGTCACCCTGATCGAACCCGCCGAAGACGAGCCGCCGCAGCCCACCGGCCGCGCCGCCCGCCAGCAGAGGCAGCTCGACAAGGGCCTGGCGGCCGTCGCCGCCTTCCGCGACCGCGAAGGCCACGTCCACATCCGCCAGCGCGACACCGTCACCGTCGACGGTGAGGAGTACAAGGTCGGTCAGTGGCTCAAGAACCTCCGCAAACGCTGGGACACCCTGCCCCCCGAACACCTCCAGGCCGTCACCGTCGCCGGCATCACCCGCCACCCGCAGCCGCCCGCCACGCACACAGCCACCCCCGGCACCTGAACCAAGCTCCTCGAAAGACCCGGCCCGCCGCCGGCGAAGCTCCCGGCCACGAACGGTACGCACCCACCCCGTGCTCAATTCGTCGGCCAGCTACCGCAGCCGGGCGGACGACTCTTCCCACCCACCCAGGAACCCTCCATGCCCGCACCGCAATACCGCGTGACCATCGACCCGTCCGTACCGGCGAGCCAGGCCGCCCTCATCGCCGGGGTCCCGCCCGAGCTCCTGCCTCCCGCGCACGGAGACGTCCCCGCGCGCCCCGCGTGGGCCGGCAAGCGGCCAGGTCTCTTCGACCGCGGCGAGTCCTACCGCTGGTTGTGCTACCGAGACGGCTACGCCGCAGCCGTCACATACCGCGGCCGGTACCAGGTGGAGGAAGTGCGCGAACTGCCGGACGACCTCAAGCCCCTCCAGGCCAGGATCGCCGCGGTCACCGAGGCCGGCACCTCCCTGCGCGACGAGGAGACACGGCTCACCCTCGCCGCCGAAGCGCGCGCACTCACCCAACTTCTCGCCCGGCACGCAGAGCTGTCCGAGCGCAGCCACACCCTCAACGCCAGCACACCGGCCCTCGCCGATCCCGCGGCCGACCACGTCTTCCGCGACCGCCTCACAGCAGCACTCAAGGCGGTCGAAGACCGCATATCCCACATCGAGGACGCTCTGCAGACCGCCCGGGCCTCGGACCTCGCCGAAGCCGAGGCGGCGCAGCGTGCGGCAGCCGTCCCCGAGGCGCAACGGCTCAACGACGACGCTCTCGACCTCCTTGCACGGGCATCGGCCGGCTCGCTCGCCACGCACCTGCCGCGTCAGCACTCCTCCCACCCGCCTGCCCCTCCCACGACCGCGCCGGGACAGGACTGACCCCTCCGCACTCCCGCGCTCGGGGCCCCGCTGCACGACAGATCAGCCGCGCTGCCCGCGACGGTCAGCCCGGCGTTGGCGGCAAGTGGATGCCTTCGGCGCGCCATGCGGGAGCGAGGTCGGTGTCCGGTCAAAGTGGGGGTGGGCCACGCCCCGAGCGGCCTCACTGTCAGACCCCGGTGACAGGATGACGGCACAAGCGTCGCGTCCGCCCAGCAGGCGCGGCAACCCGAACAGCACGGAGTACCGCACATGAACCGCAGTGAGCTGATCGAAGCCCTCGCCGAGCGAGCCGAGGTCACCCGCAAGGACGCCGACGCCGTCCTGGCCGCACTCGCCGAGACCGTCGGCGACGTCGTCGCCAAGGGCGACGAGAAGGTCACCATCCCCGGCTTCCTGACCTTCGAGCGCACCCACCGTGCCGCTCGCACCGCCCGCAACCCGCAGACCGGCGACCCGATCGACATCCCGGCCGGCTACAGCGTGAAGGTCTCCGCGGGCTCCAAGCTCAAGGAAGCCGCCAAGGGCAAGTAGCCCGCCGTGCGCGGGCAGCGGCTCATCACCGGAAGGCCATGTTCCCCGGACTCACGGCGCAACGGCATGCCGCGACCACGCGGAGCAGGGTAGACGTGCCGCCCACGGGGTAGAACGGACGGCGGACGCCTTCCGGTGACGGGCGGCTCCACCTCCAGACCAACCGGGAAGCGCCCGGCGACATCGAAGGACAAGCAGCATGGCCAGCGGCACCGTGAAGTGGTTCAACGCCGAGAAGGGCTTCGGCTTCATCTCTCAGGACGACGGCGGACCGGACGTCTTCGCGCACTACTCCAACATCTCCGGCAACGGCTTTCGCGAGCTCAACGAAGGCGAGCAGGTCACCTTCGACGTGACCCAGGGCCAGAAGGGCCCCCAGGCCGAGAACATCGTCCGCCGCGGCTGACTCCCGAAAATGCGCGCCACCCCCCGGACCTCACTGTGTAGAGTGGCGTCACCGACGCGGGGTGGAGCAGCTCGGTAGCTCGCTGGGCTCATAACCCAGAGGTCGCAGGTTCAAATCCTGTCCCCGCTACTGACCGACGGGCCCGGCATAAAGCCGGGCCCGTCGTCGTATCCGGATACCGCGCTCTCCCTGGGCGTCGATGACGATCCTCGTCGAACGCCCGGCAGGCTGGCTGTACGAAGGGGCATGCTCCGGCCAAGAGGGGGCGTTGTCGGAGGCGGGCAGTACTGTCCGCACAACCGACGAGATGGGGGACAGGGTGGCTGGGGGCAACTTCCGCGATCGTGCAGACGAACCGGCTCTGCTGTACGTGATACGGCACGAAGGGCTCGCTGCGCTCAAGGTCGGGGTGGTGGGTGCCGCTTCCCGAGAGGTGCGGCTGAGGGCTCACGCGCGGCAGGGCTGGGTGACAGAGATGGTGACGGAGTTCGAGACCGGACGCCAGGCCCTGCAAGCTGAGCGTGCCGTGCTGGGATTCCTTCGGGAGTGCGGGGCCACCGACAGGCTGCCGCAGAGGGAGATGCCTCAGGGCGGGTACACGGAGACAGTCGCACATGCCGACCTGGTAGATCTCGACGGTGACCTTCTTCAAGCGATCGCTCAAGCGGCCGGCCGCATCATCCGCCGAGCCCACAGTCCTCTGCACCAGTGGACTCGCGACTACCTCGCTGCCGGGGAAGCCGCGCTAGACCTGATCGACGAAGGGCACAAGGCACTCGCCAGGAAACGTCTCCAAACGCTGCTGGAACTGGGCGAGGAGATGGTCCGCCACCTGGGGCCCCGCGAGCCGCAGGAGGCGCCTGCGTCCGTGTGATCCGACCGCGCCCGACCTGACCGCAGCCCTCGGCGTCGACATCGCACTCAGCCCCGGCGAGGCGTTTTCGTATGCTCCGCCGGACCGGGGGCACGCCCTTGCCCGCGGCGCGTCTGGAGCCAGCCGGCTTCAGAGCTGAGGCACGCAGGGCTGGAGGACTTGATGCGCGGCACGACGGTCGCCGGCCGGTACCGGCTGAAGGAGCCGATCGGCAACGGCGGCATGGGCACCGTGTGGCGCGCCGAGGACCTCCACCAACACCACGACGTCGCCCTCAAGATCATCTCGGTGGGGGAGGGGGACCCGGTGCGGGAAGCGGCATTCCGCCGCGAGGCACAGGTCGCCGCCCGACTGTCCCACCCGAACGTCGTCGCAGTCCGGAACCACGGCGCCGGCGACCTCGACGGCCGCCGGATCCTCTTCCTGGCCATGGACCTCGTCGACGGACGGCCGCTGAACATGCTCACCGGCCGCCTGCTCCCTGTCGCCGAAGCCCTGACCTGGGCGATCCAGATCAGCCGGGCGCTGGAGACCGCCCACCGGCGCGGCATCGTCCACCGCGACCTCAAGCCGGCCAACATCCTCATCGACCAGGCCGCCGGCAACGCCGCGAAGCTGTGCGACTTCGGTATCGCGCGCCTGGCCGAGGCCACCCACCACACCCTGACCGTGACCGGCGTCGCCATCGGCACCCCGGCCTACATGTCGCCCGAGCAGGCGCGCGGCGACACCACACTGGGCTCACCCAGCGACCTCTACTCGCTCGGCTGCCTCCTCCACGAGCTGCTCACCGGCTCCGTCCCCTTCACGGGCACGGGCTGGCAGGTCCTCAACCAGCACGTCCACGACGAGCCGGCCCCGTTGTCCGCCCTGCGCTCCGGCGTACCCCGTGAGCTCGAGCAGCTGGTCCTGGAGCTCCTCGACAAGGACCCCGACCGCCGGCCGACTGCGGCCGACACCCGCACGCGGCTCACCCGGCTGCACACCGAGCTGGCCGCCTTCGCCGACGCACCCACCGCCACAGCGCACCGGCACCCGCCCACGTTGGTCGCCACCACGACCTCCGCCGGCCGCCACCGTGAGCCGCTCGCCCGCGGAACCGCGGTGTGCGCGGCCGGCCTGACCGCGGCCGTCGTCACTGGTGCCCTCTCGCTCACCACCACCGTGCCGACGCCCTGGACGACTGGGATCGGCATGCTCGCCGGGCTGCTGCTCGCCGTCCTCTACCTCCTCGACCCGCCCCAGACCCCGCGCCCCGGGCAGCTGAGGATCACCACGGCCGCCCTCACAACCCTGCTGCTCCTCACCGGCGGCGTGGCGCTCGCCGTCCTCGCCACCGACTTCTCCCGGTGGGAGACCGCCCTGACCATCAGCGTCCTCGGCGGGCCCACCATGGTCGCCTGCGCCAGCGGTGTGCGCCGCATGGTCGAGCACACGCTCCACCGTGCGGCCTGGCACGGCGACCTCGCGACGACCGCCGGCGCCCTGCAGACCTCCACTGTGCTGATCGCCGCCCACCACGCCGGCCTTCCGCCCCTCACCCTCACAGCCGTCACCGCCGTGCTGTGGCCAGCCACAGCGCTTCTCACCGCAGTCCTCACATCTCGCCGAACCCACCGCGTCCCTCACCCGGCAGCCCGGACGGAAGCCGCCGAACTCCGGCGTGTCACCCGACCCCGAACCGCCGTTACCCCCACATGAACGACGCCACCACCGTCTCCGGCGAGACCATTCCCGGCCCCGTGATCGACCAGCTCCTAGCCACCGTCGCCTGCGCCGACGGTGCACGCGCCATCGCCCACACCACCCTCACGGAGGAAGCGGCCTACACGTACTGCCTTGCCTACGGGCTGTCCGGCGGCCGCGACCTCGACCACGACGCCCACAGCGCCGGGATCGGCAACCTCCTCGGTCACGCGGTGCCGGCGGCCGTCGCCTTCGCCCTGCACCACCTCGGTGCCCTCCTGCCCGACCTGACCACCGAACAGTGGGAGCGCCTCGATGCCGCCGCCACCAGATTGCACCTGAAGATCTGCGAGGACCTGACCGGAGCGAACGGCACCGGCGACGAACCCTGCGCCCCTGCCGATGCCGTGAACTGAGCCCGGTCGGCCCGGCGAAGCGACGGGCGTGCAGCACATCCCGCCGGCGGCAAGGCCGCGGTCGGCGCCGATGTCAGTGGCCGCCTCTATGCTGCGCCGCACAGCGAGGCACGACCCCGCTCACCCTTCACGAGCGGGGAGTTGGAGCATGGCGCGCACCGGCCGGCCACGGAAGGACCCCCGCGAACCCGAAGAGATCATGCAGGCAGCGGGCCTGGAGCCGCTGGAGCCCTACCCCGGCAGCTCCGCGCCCTGGCGGTGCCGCCATACGGCGTGCGGGCGGGAGGTGACCCCACGCCTGAGCAACGTCACCAAGGGACAGCGCGGCTGCGTGTACTGCTCCGGGCGGGCCCGGATCGAGCCCGAGGCCGCGGCCGGCGTGATGCGGGCGGCCGGCCTGGAGCCTCTGGAGGCCTATCCCGGCAGCGACCGGAAGTGGCGGTGCCGTCACCTCGCCTGCGGACGCGAGGTCACACCCACCTACATCCGGATCAACTCCGGTGCCGGGCCCTGCCGGTGGTGCGCGCCGAACGCGCCGGTCGAACCGGACGTCGCCGCGGCCGACATGCGGGCCGCGGGCCTGGAACCCCTCGGCCCGTACCCGGGAGTAGACACACCATGGCCCGTCCGATGCCGGGCGTGCGGAGCGCCCGGAAAGCCCACGCTGGGCTCCATCCGGCGAGGTCAGGGCGGCTGCTACCCCTGCGGCCGGCGCAAGGCCAACGAGTCGATGCGCCACGACGCCGAGACCGCGGCCGCGGTGATGCGGGCGGCGGGCCTGGAACCGCTGGAGCCGTACCCCGGCACCGCGTTCCCGTGGAAGAGCCGCTGCACCAAGTGCGGGGCCATCGTCTCCCCCCGCCTGGGTTCCCTGACCGGCCGGAGCCGGCGTCCGGCCTGCAAGCGGTGCGCCGACCGGGCCAACGGTGAGGCGCAGCGCCACGACGAGGACCTGGCCGTCGCCGAGATGCGCGAGCACGGATTCGAACCCCAGGAACCGTACCGCGGGGTCAATTACCCCTGGCGGTGCCTGTGCCACGGCTGCGGCACCATCACCTCACCGACCTTCGGATCCATCCTCGCCGGCCAGAGCGGATGCCGACGCTGCGCCGACCTCCGCTCCGCCGCCGCACGACGCGAAGACCCCGAGCGCGCCGCCGCCTCCATGCGCGAAGCCGGTCTCGAGCCCCTGGACCCCTACACCACGACCATGACGCCCTGGCGCTGCCGCTGCACCACCTGCGGCCGCATTTCGACCCCGACCCTGGCCAAGATCCGCAGCGGCCGCAGATGTAAGTACTGCGCCCGCTTCGGCTTCGACCGCGCCGCGCCCGCTCGCGTTTATGTCGTCACCCACGCGCAACACGGCGCCGTCAAGATCGGCGTCGCCGGAGCCCTTCAACGCAACGACCGCATCGCCCAGCACCGTCGCCGCGGATGGGCCCTGTTCTACGAACATCACGTGCCCACCGGCGACGACGCCCTGTCCGTCGAGCAGACGATCTTGCGGCGCCTACGGGCCACCGGGCACGGCGTCTTCCTCACTGCCGTCCAGATGCCCAATGGCTGGACCGAGACGTTCGACGGCACCCGTGTGACAGCCGCCCAGCTTCGGGACGCGATCCGAGAACACCAGACCACCCCAGCCCCTCCCGAGCCGCTGACCCTGTTCTAGCTGTCCGGCCGAGCCAGGTGAGCGAGCCGACCCCAGAGGCGGCGGGGTGGTCAGGAGGCGGGGCTCCGCCGCGCGTTGCACTTCCTCGCCGGTCGACTGTTCCACCTCGGCGGCCGCCAAGGCGTCGGCTGTCGTGCGGCAACCGGATCGAGGAATCTGGCGCTTCGCGCGCACTGGAGTCCTTACCTCGGCATAGCGGCCGTCGGCCTCCGCAGCCTGACCGGCGAACAGACCCGACTCACGCCACGTGGAAGCTGCGGATCGAGCCTTGGCCACCTCTTCCAGCTAACACTGTATGTCTATTACCTAGACATGTCTATTCTTTAGACACATGATTGGGTGGTGAGTACGGAACGAGAGAAGGCGCTGTCAGCACTGCGCGAGTGGTCCGTTCCAGGCCGCCGCGCGGACCTGGTCGCAGCAGCGTGGAGGACGGGCGCCACGGTGGTGGCCATCGCCGAGGCCGCCCGCGCCAAGAGCCGCCAGACCATCTACGACGACCTCAAGTCCCGGGGCATCGATCCCCGCGACCGCCCGAAGGGGAAGAACATGACCGCTGTGACCGTCGAGGGCTTCAACGGTGTCGATGACGACCAGCCGGGAGGTCCGCTCTACGACGCTGTCGTGGCCAAGCACGAAGGCCGGGCAGCGGCGCCCGACTCGCAGGAGTTCGGCAGGATGCTGGCACTGAGTATGGCGCTGGGACAGTACAACGACCTGCGGGCCAGCCTCGCCGAAGAGGAAGACGCCCGTACCGAGCGCGACCGCGCTCTGCACCTGGTCGACGTCCGGTGGGAGGCGCTGGCCGACCCGAACAGCAAGGGCAGCTGGCTGCACGGCCACCAGGCGTACGTCCGGGCCGAGGACGACGCCCACCGGGCCATCGAAGCATGGAAGGTTGCCGCCGAAACTTTGACGCGCCTGGCGTCCCTCCGTCGCGGGGAGGACGCCGACAGGTTGGTCGACGCCTACGAGCAGTTCATCCTCCCCGCTGGCCACCCTCCGGCGGACAAGCCTGACATCGACGCCGAAGCAGAGGCCGCCCAGCTGCACGAAGCACTGCACACCCAGCACGCCCGCCGCCAACGCCTCGCCGCCGAAACCGTTAGCCTGGCCGCCCGGAACTGACCATGGAGAGCAGCATGCTCGACCGATTCACCATCGACGACGGCCACCACCTGGCGGAGATCGTCATCGACGAGGACGCCTCCACTGCTGCCGGCACGGCCCGCTTCCGAGTCACGTGCTCCTGTGGCAGGATGCCCCGCCAGCCGGCAGGAACCCGTGAACAGGCCTTGTCCACACATGTCGCCCACGTCAGCACCAAGGTCAGCCCGTCCAAAGGGCCGGAGTGGCTCCCCGTCGGCGCGCGCCTCGTCGTCCTGGCGGCAGTCATGCTGATCATCTGGGGCGCTTGTTACGTCACCGGCCAGAACGTCACCCACGACCACGATCTCACCGGCGCTACCGCCAAGGCCGTCCTCGGCGGCTTCCACCTCCTCGGCCTCACCCTGGCTATCGGCCTCATGGTCGCTGTCCGGCGCTACATCGCGCCCACCCGCGCATGACAATTCAGCCCACTCAAAGGCCATTTGAACCGGCTCGGCGGGCGGGAGCGGTGCGCGGGCCGTGGCTGGCACGTCTTTCCCGCACCGGGGACGCCAGGGCATGCCACCCGCCGGATCGGTACCGGGCAGCACGGACGTCCCGCCGTGTCCCAGGGTCACCCTTGCCGACGGGGGTGGTCTCCCGCCGGGCGGCCTTCGGGAACAAGTCGTCTCCCGCCGTGCTGGCCCTGGCGGCATGGGGTGCCCGTCTGGCGGGAGAGGGTCTGGCCGGACAGCCCCGCCGCCGGTCATGATCGCCGTATGGGTGCAAGCGCATGGGATACCGAGACAAAGCGACCGATCCACGTAGACCAGGGTGTTGAGGGCCTGCCGATCGGTCTGGCGGGCGGCCGGTACCTGTGCAGGGCCTGCACGGATCCCGTGATGCTCAGGGGAGCCCGGCCCGAAGCGAAGGTCACGCCACACTTCGCCCACCAGGGGGGAGGCCCGTGCCGCATGCCCGAGCGAGAGGCACAGATTGACGCGGACGACCAGGTCGTCATCCAGCTGAGCCACCAGATCCGGGCCCTGCCCGGGGTCACCGGCTGCACCCTCGCCTCCCCCGGAGACGACCCGCACCAGCCGATCGGGCTGCCGCCGGCCGTCATCGCGCAGTGCGGCGACACCACCGTGGTCATTGAACGGCCCGGCACCCTTCCCAACCCGCCAGCCGTACGCCGACGCATCCTCGCGGTACGCGAGCACCACGTCGGCGCCACACACGTCTGGTTCCTGCGGCGCGACCCCGGCCAGTTCGGACAGCTTCCCAGCCACACGGTCCGCCTGAGCGGACGCGACGTCGAGCACCAGCGCGTCGCCCCCACCGAGCAGCAGCTGGCCATCCTCGACGCCGGCGGGCACGTGTACTGGCTCGACGGGAAACTCGTGCTGGTGCCCTACGGCTACCACGCCTTCCGGCACCCCGCCCGCCCCGAGCAGGACTGGACTGCCTGGCCGAAGTGGCCGCGCAACAAGGACCCTCGGGACGACTGGCGGCTCAGCAAACCCCGTCCGACTCCGACCGCGGACTGCTGGGGACTGGTCCCGATCGCCCTGTCCTCCCTGACCCGCACCCGGGCGGTCTTCCACCCCGCCGACGCACACAAGATCATGAATGAGCTGTACGCCGCCCAGGAGGGCCGCTACCGCTGGCGCGAGCGACGAGCCCGTGAGGTGTACGCCGAGCGGCACGCTCCGCCGCCCGTCGCGCCCACCCCTGTGGCCGAAGCTCCCGCCGAAACTGCGGCAGAACCGGCTCCAGCACCCGAGCACCCGCAGCCGACCGGCCAGCAGGACACCGAGATGCCCCTGCCTGAGAACATGATCGCGACCCCCGACCCGTCCTCAAATCCCGCGCCAGCCTTCCCTCCGCGGCCTGTTGCCCCGCCTCCGATCCCCGCGCCCCCGCAGCATCTGCCCTCCGTACCCCCGGCGCGCCGGCAACACCGGTGGACAGACGCTCTCCGCATTCTGCGCCGACGGCGTGAGCGCTGACGCGCTCCAGCAGAACCGAACCAGAGAAGAGCGGTGGGCCCAGTACCGAGTCGTGCCGATACTGGCGACGAAGGAAGTGAGGCCCTCATGCTGCAGGTCGAACCGGGTGTTCTCGACGTGCTCATGCCCGCGGCGAAGGGCGCCGCTCCCCATGAGCCCATCGCCGCGGTGCTCGCGGCTGCGGACATCGCCCCGCCCGCTCCCTGAGACGTCCCGCCACACGGAGCTCACCAGAGGCGGTGCCCGACGCCGACTTCACCCAGCGCCCCAGCGCTCTTCAAAATTCGTCCGCTCTGGCTGTCACACCGCGCGCCATCCGCACACCTGTAGCAGGTGACAGCGGACCTCACAGCGGGAGTAGCACGTGATCCTCACCCACACCCTCACCCCGTACACGCCCCGGCAGCAGCAGAGCCTTCGCACGACCGAGACGGCCGTCTCCCCGGTCGCCCTGCGCCAGATGGCCACGGGCGAATCCGAAGAGACGGCCCGAGCCGAGCTCACGGACCTCGAGCACCTCATCTCGACACCCGCGCCCGAACAGGTACGAGGAGAGGCACGGATCTTCCACGCGCTGATCGCCGCTTACGGCCGTCACCGCACCACCCTCACCGGCGGCCCGTTCGGCATCCGCAGCCTCACCCCCCGCCTCGACGAACTGGTGGTGCGGATTGCGCCCGCCCAGCTGGACCGGTGGATCGACGCCCTCGCCTACCGGGAGGGAGGAACAGGCGTCGCAGGCCTGCGCTGGGCCGGCCGCCGAGACGGAATCGTCCTGACACTGCCCGGGATGGTGATGGTCCTCGCCGACATCAACGAGACCGACTGGCGTGCCGCGCTCGGCCGCCGGTCCGCCGACCAGAGCAGCCTGATGCCGTACTGGATCCCCCAGCTCCTCCGTGAACCCGAGTACGCGGCCACCCAGAACGCCGAACTCGCGGGCATCGCCGATCACCTGTGCGCCACCCTGCGCCGGATCCGGCTCCTCGACGCCCTCACCCGAATCAGCGGTCACGTCCACCTGTTCACCACCCGCCACCACGGCAACCTCCACCTGTTCGAGGCATGCGAGGCCACCCCTACCGTCCTGCCGCTGTGGACCTCCCGGTCCGTCCCCCTGGCCCTGTGGCCCACCGGGCCAATTCCTGCCCCGGGCCCTGCGGACCCGTGCACAGCTGTCCTCGACCTCCTCACCGAGATCGAACCCGCCCGCGCGCCCTCCGGCGCCGAGCACCCCGCCGCCCGCGCCCTCTGCCACATCGCCGGCCTCAACGCGGACCCTGACGTGGTCCAGGCCGCCGAGCACGTTCTCGACGTCGCCACCCGCGTCCTCGCCGACCCCGCCCACGCCGGCGTATACGCTGCCGGCGGCTGGGCGGGCAGCTGCCGCACGTACCCCGAAGGCACGGTCCACGGAAGCGACCCCTGCCTTCCGCCTGGCGCCGAGATCGTCGCCGACCTCCCCGAGAAAGATCTTCAGCGCCTCGGCCGGCACTTCTGCAGCCGACCCTCGGACGCCTCCCGATCCGACCTCATCAGCGCCGGCCAGGAAGAACTCGTCCACCTGCTCGACTGGGCGCTCGCCGCCGCGACCCGCCCCGCCAATCCGGACTGGACCCGCGACAGCGCCGACGGCA
This sequence comes from Streptomyces sp. BB1-1-1, assembly GCF_031597775.1. Lineage (NCBI taxonomy): Bacteria > Bacillati > Actinomycetota > Actinomycetes > Kitasatosporales > Streptomycetaceae > Streptomyces > Streptomyces sp. BB1-1-1. The sequence continues at coordinate 223,228 of NZ_CP134205.1, forward strand.
CGCTTCAGCACACGCAGCCACTGCCCGACCGCGACGGAGTCCTGACTCTGACCGCGACCACTACTGGCGTCTACCGCGTCAGCCTGGACGCACTGGGGCTGAGCGACCTCGCCGACGAGGACGACACAGTGGAGTGGGAGCGCGAGGCCGCGCCCTCGCAGGCCGCCGCCGTCCTGCTGGCCGAACACGCCGCGATCGAAGCCGCGGTCTGCCTTCCCTTCCAGCGCGAACACCGCAAGCAGCGCCTCCTGCTGCCCGCCGCGGTGTCGGCCGAGCCGACCATCCGGTCCGTCATCGCCGGCGCCGACTACGTTCTGGGGTTCTTCACCCTCGCCAGCGTCCTCGGCCGCCTCCACGACCGCGTGGGCGCAACCCAGGGAGCAGCCGACGGGCACTGGCGAGGAGATACCCGCTCCGACAGGCCCGACTGCCCGGCCACCCTCACTGCGCTCGTCAGCGACTGGTTCGCACTGCCCTCACCTCGCCACGACGAAGCCGCCAACACCACCTCGGTCGACAACCCCGTCTACCTCCGCCACCTCGCTGCCCACCGCGCGGCGCTCGACCCGTTCGTCACCCGCTACCTCGCTGCCGCCGACAGCCTCCCCGGCGAGCGCACCTTCGAAGAGCGTCACCTCGCCGGCTTCGCCGCCCTGCGCACGACCGATCTGTCCGCCCTGGCGGTTACCGAGATCAGGCCCGTCGGCGAACGGCTCCTCCGCCTGGTCAGGTCTCTCCCGCAGGACCCCACCCAGCTGACCGCCTGGTACGAACACCACCTCGACCAGGCCTGAACCCCGCCGACCCAAGGAAGAGGAGAACCGCACGATGAGCGATCAACTGCCAGACTCGGCAACGTTTCTCGGACCTACAGGACGGGGGAAGCCTCCTCTGCCGGTCGACGCCGACGCCGGCCAGATCGCGGCCGTGCTGAGGCGCGCGCTGCACACCGTCGAATGCCGTGAACTCGGATCGGAGGCCGCCCAGCAGCAGTTCGGACCGTTCGCGGACACCGCAGACAGCCGTGTGACCGTGCTCATCGACGAGGACGAGTTCCGAGTCCGCCACCCGGGCCACGGCGAGCTCCACCAGCTGGCGCGCGCGGTCCGGAAACGAGGTCCGGCTGTGAACGTCGTCCTGGTGCCGCCCAAGCCGATCATGGTGGTCATGGACGAGATGGCCCACGTTGTCAGACTGGTCGACGAGTCGGCCTCCGGCGCCGCGCTGGCCGGGCGGCCCCGGCGGGGGCACGGGCTGGATCGGCTGCTACAAGCGGTCCGGTGGTGTCCGAATGGTGCTCGTGAGCTGGGGGACGAGCGGCGACGGCGCGGACCCGAAAGTGGTGGTCGACGCGTTCGCGGTGGCGGACATGCGTACGCGCCGGGCCAGGAGCGGTGAGTTGCTACGGATTGAGGCAGACACGACCTGGGGAATGCACCCCTGGAGGAAATCTCCTCGGGCCGCCGTTCGGAAACTGGATACGCTTTCGCAGCCGGCCTGTGTGCCGACCTTCAACCGGGCATGGCCCGTGCCGAACCAGGGGGACCAGATGACCACCGAGATTTCACGCACAGGAGGACCCGGGCCCGTAGGCGCCCCCGGCAAGCCCGTCGTCTACTTCAGCGACGAAGCCTCCGCCGTGATGAGGCCCCTGCCCGGCCCGGCCCGGCGCCTGCAGTCGCCCTTGGAGACCCTGACTTGGCAGGAGCCTCCAGTTCTGGAAGTCGGGGACGACGAACCGCAGTGACCGGGCTGGGTGGGAAGCAGACGTCGGTTCTCACCAAGGGCTGAGGACAAGCCGCGCTACGCGTACCTGTTCAGCAGGTCGCAGATCTCCTGACCGGTGATGCGGCCGGTGTCGCAGAGGAGCTGCGCTGCCTCCGTGATCCCCCGCCAGTACCGGAGCATCAGCTTGCGACTCTCGTCGCATGCCTTGCGGACCGACGACTCATCCGTCGCGAGTTGCTCCATGGCTGCGAAGTCGTGGCGGGCGCCGCTCCGGGCCGCGAGGCTGCGCTCTGGGGTCCACAAGCGCGTTTCCCTCATCCACTGCTCCTGGGCCAGGAGACCACCGTGGAGGAAGATGAGCTGGGTGTGCTGGGCGGTGTGATCAGGTACCCAGGAGATGTCGGTGTAGGCGTCCGTCGCCGCGCCCGGTGTGATCGTGAGTTCGCAAGCGTCGACGGAGCAGTTGCCTGTGGCCAGGCCCGTAGCGGCGTGCCCGATCTCGTGGATCGCGGTATAGAGGCGGTACTGGTGGTCGGTGAACCTCAAGGTCTCGCTGATCGTCTGCTGACGTCCCCCTTCACTCATGGTTCACATTCTCGCTTTCCCGTGTGATCAGCGTCCGGCCTTTTCGTCGGCCTGCTGGGTCAGTTTGGCGTGTGCCCCTTGGTTCCGGTGCCGTGGCCGCCCGGCACCGGAACCAAGGACGTGCGGGTATGCGTACTGGGCCGGGCTGGCGGGACGTCAGTCGGACAGTGCACCGGTGATGGTGGGCATCCCCTGGACCGTGGTGATCGAGGTGGTAGGGGTGAGGACCTTGAAGGCGTGCTTCCACCCCCGGTCCACGAGGCTGAGAAGTTCTCCCGTGGGTAGCTTCAGCGACAGACGGTTGTGGCTGGTGTAGCCGAGCCGTCCGTAGAACTTCGTGAGACTTCGCTCGTGGCGCAGCGTCAGGGCCGTGTATCCGGCGTCCCGGAACGTCTGCTCGGCGTGCTGAAGGAGCGCGCGGGCAATTCCCTGGTTCCGGTAGGTGGGAACCACGGCGAGGCCATGGACGGTGGTGATGCGCTCGACGATCCTCCGGTGCATGATCTTGGGCGAGCGGTTCGGGTCGGACATCCACTTGGCGTGGCCGCACGCGATGGCTCCGACGGGAGCGCCCTTGCTGTTCTCGGCGATCAGGAAGTGGTTCCTGCGGTGGGAGAGCGGGCCGTCGTCGCTGTCGGTGAGGGCGTGCCGCATGGGGTCCAGGGCACCGGGCAGTTCCTCGGCCCGCAACTGGAGGTCGACGAGCGCAATCAGCTCGACGAGGGTGTCACCGTCCTCTTGAGTGGCGGTACGGATGCGGATGTCGGTGTCGGTGAGGGCCATGAGGGTGGGCATGGTCGAGTCCTTGGTGCTGGCAGCCGCACTGGGCGTGGCACGGCTGGAGGAGATGGGGTGCGGGCAGAAGGGGGTCAGCCGAGGGGGGTGCTCCAGCCGAAGAAGAGCCAGCGCGGCTCCGGCCCGTCCGTTTCGAGCAGCAGCGCTCCGGCGCCGCCGGAACGGACGCACAGGGCGTCGTCCTCGATCAGGCGGTCGGCCAGCCAGTCGGCGTCGTCCTCGTCGAGGGGGGCGCCGTACGGGACGGGCGACGGAAGGGAGGCGTTGAAGTAGCCCGCCATGACGGGGCCCAGTGCGGAGCGGCTGCGCACGACGGTGACGCGGTCGACCTTCGTCAGGTCCGCGCGCCGCGAGAACGGGTCGACCGGAAGTTTCCGGTCCTCGGCGGCATGGTTCGCGAAGGCGCTCTCGGCGCTGGGGCCGCTGGCGGTGAAGCGGAAGACCATGGGTTCCAGGTGCATGACGATCCTCGCAAGAGCGGGCGCCGTGTAACTGCCGGCGCACAGATGGGAATCCCGGCGTGATGCGGGTGAAGTGAGGGGGAGCCGGTATCCAGCGACATGACCAAACTACATATCGAAATGAGAATAAGCAACACCCTTGGGTGGGGTCCTCGTGTGTACGGCGCGGACCCGACGCCTGCGCAGGTCACAATGGAGGCGGTCTCGACGGCGTCCGGTTACTGGGGGAGTGTCTTTGTCCATCGACCGTCTGCAGCCCATCAGCCCTGCAGCGCTGGCCACTCGAAACCCGCACCCCGAGATCCCGGCCTCCCGCGCCGAGACCACCGAGGGCCCGACCTTGTCCCTGATGAACGCGGAGACCTTCCGCGGCTTGCTGCAACGCGCTGTCGCCCAAGGCGCTCCCGCGGCGGCGATCGCCGCCGAAGCCGTGCACCGCATCGCCCGAGGGCACCTCGACGTCGCCGCCCTGCGGACGGTGCTCCTCGATACGGCCGAAGCACAGGACTGGGCGCCCGTCCGGCAAGCCGCCATCCTCGCCGTCGCTGCCAGCCCGGCCCTGGCGCCGAGCATCATCTCCATGCACGCCCAGATGCTGAGAACGCCTGCCGCGACCGTCCGGGAGGGGCAGGGGGACGACGGCCTGCCGTTCTTCGTGGCGCAGGCCACCTTCGCTCCCACCGGCCGCGACCTCACCGGCAGCGTTCAGCAGGCCCGCACCCGCAAGGCAGCCAGGCAACAGGCCATGGCCGCCCTCATCGCCGCACTCGCCGGCCTGCCTGACCCACTGGCCGATCGTGCGGTGCAGAACTGGAGCTGGGATACACCCGCCGTCCCGCTTCGGGCCGCCGCTCCGGCCGGGGAATCCAACGCCGTCTCGGTCCTGAACGAGTTTCACCAGGCGGGTCACATCACCCGGCCCGACTACCGGCCCCCGACCCCGTCCCCCACCGGCTTCGCGGCCACGGTCACCGCCGTACACCGCGGCCAGCAGCTCATCGGCGAAGGCACCGGATCCAGCAAACGGCAGGCCCGTGCCGAAGCTGCCGACCGTCTCCTCAAAGCCCTGGAGAAGGCCCTCGGCGCCGACGAACCCCAGCCGCAGCCGGCACCCGAGCCGGCGACCACACCCCTGCCGCCCGCAGCACCCGCGCCGCCCGCCCTCAGCCAGGAGCCACCGCCCGCCCTGACCGCGGGTCCAAGTGACCTGTTCGCCGCGCATCGCGCGATCGAGCAGGCCCTCGCGGACGGCGCCGCCCTGACCCTGCTGCCTTCCCGCCACCCCGCCCGGGCCTCATGGATGCTGTTCCAGCCCGACGGCACACACCTGCAGCTGCTCGACAGCGTGCCGGCGCCGCTCCAGCCGGTCACCCGCGACCTCGTCCTTGCCGGGACCGGCGGCATCATGCCCCGCCGCGCCACCGTGACCGGCGTCGCTGTCCCGGTCGGTCTCGCCCTGCCGGCCCTGCTCACCCCCCGGGAAGGCGAACACGCCTCCGTCACCGGCTGGCGCCCCTGCCTCCGACTGGCCGTGGCGTGCGTGGCCCAGCAACGCGTCTACCCCGCCCTGACCGCCGACGGCCAGGGCTGCTGGCGCATCGGGCCGATCACCGAACCGCTGCGCACCGCCGTCACCGCGGCCGCCGCCCTGATGGCCCCCGAAGGGCACTGCCTCCTCGCCGGCACCAACCCCATCCGCGTTCCGTCCCCCGAGCACGCGGCGTGGCCCCTGCTCGACGCGGTCGCCGACACCCTCCTGCGCACCCCCGCCGCCGCCACGCTGCTGGGCTCCGGCCCGCACACCGGGCCAGCCGGCCAGGACGCCGATCCGACGCCGGAACTATGGAGGTGGGCGGACGCGATCGAGGACGGCGTCGACCCCCACCCCTCTCCGCGCCTGGTGCTGCGCATCAAGGACCCCGACGCAAACGGTCCGGTTCCAGCCGCTCCGGCCGTTCTCCACCTGGCCGCCGGTGACCAGGACGAGACCGTCGCGGCGATCACCGTCTGGGACGGACAGCGCACCCACGCCGACCTCACCCCCGCGGCACTGCCCGGCGTGCGGCGCACGCTACGCCGCGCCGCCCGCCACTTGCCGCCCCTGGCCCAACTCGCCGCCCAGGAACGCCCCCACCGCCTCTCCCTGACCGCCGAGGACCTGGCCCATCTCCACGACCACGCCACCACCCCGCTCGGCGAGGCCGGCATCACCGTGCAGTGGCCTCCCACCCTCCTCGGAGCCCTCACCGCCACCGCCGTTCTCGGCACCCGCGACCCCGCCCACGAGGACGAGGGCACGACGGGCAGCGGCTACCTGGCCCTGAACCGGCTGGTGGACTGCCGCTGGCACATCAACCTCGACGGCGAACCGTTGACTGAACAGGAGATGACCGCACTCGCCGACGCCGCCTGGCCGCTGATCCGGCTGCGCGGACGCTGGCTCCTCGTTGACACAGTCACCGCCGGTCGAGCCCGAGCCCGCGACCTCGCGCCCCTGCCGTCCCTCGACGCGCTGACCGCCGCCCTGTCCGGCACGCTCACCCTCGACGGCGAAGCGCTCGAAGCCCGACCCGCCGGCGCGCTGGCCACCCTCATCGACGCGCTGCGCCAAGCCCCCGACGATCCCCGACCCACCCCGCCACCGACCGCTCTGAAAGCTACGCTGCGCCACTACCAGCAACGCGCCCTGGGCTGGCTGGCGAACATGGTCGACCTGGGCTTCGGCTGCTTGCTCGCCGACGACATGGGGCTCGGCAAGACCCTGACGACCATCGCCCTGCACCTGAACCGCGCCGAGACCACCACCGGTCCGACGCTGGTGGTCTGCCCGGCCTCCCTCATCACGAACTGGGAACGCGAGATCGCCCGCTTCGCGCCCTCCACCACGGTGGTGCGCTACCACGGCGCCGGCCGGACCCTCGATCGGGACGCCCTCGAACCCAACACGGTCGTCATCACCACCTACGGCACCGCGCGCCGCGACACCGCCGCCCTCGCCACCGCCGAGTGGGGCCTGGTCGTCGCGGACGAGGCCCAGCACATCAAGAACCCCACCTCCGCCACGGCCAAAGCGATGCGCGCCCTGCCGGCCCGCAGCCGGATCGCGGTCACCGGCACCCCGGTGGAGAACAACATCACCGAGCTGTGGGCCATCCTCGACTGGACCAACCCCTCCCTCTTCGGCACCCGCAAGGCCTTCCGCACCCGCTACGGCGCCGTCGAGAAGGACTCCACCTCACCCGCCGCAGCCCAACTCGCCCGGCTCATCAGCCCGTTCATGCTGCGAAGGCGCAAGTCGGATCCCGGCATCGCGCCCGAACTGCCGGGCAAAGTCCACCACCACCGCATCGTCGCCCTCACCGACGAGCAGACCGGCATGTACGAGGCGACTGTCCGCGACACCATGGACGAGATCGCCACCAGCACCGGGATCCATCGCCGCGGCCTGGTCCTCAAGCTGCTCCAGGCGTTGCGCCAGATCTGCAACACTCCAAGCCTCTACCTCAAGGAGCCGCTGGAGGACATCGACCCGGCGGACCTCGTCCGCCGTTCGGGCAAGCTGGCAGCCCTGGACGACCTCATGCCCACCCTGGCCGAGCGTGGCGAAGCGTCACTCATTTTCACGGGTTACGTGCAGATGGGCCGCATCCTTGAACAGCACCTCCGTGCCCGAGGCCGCTCCGTACGCTTCCTTCACGGCGGCACACCCCAGGCCCGCCGCCAAGACCTCGTCGACGCCTTCCAGAACGACCCCGACCCCGCCCCGGTGTTCATCCTGTCGGTCAAGGCGGCCGGGACCGGACTCACCCTCACCCGGGCCGAGCACGTCGTCCACTACGACCGGCCCTGGAACCCCGCCGTCGAGGACCAGGCGACCGACCGCGCCCACCGCATCGGCCAGCACCGCACCGTGCAGGTCCACCACCTGATCACCGAAGGCACCGTGGAAGACCACATCAACGAACTCCTCGCCCGCAAACGGGCCCTGACCGAGGCGGTCCTCACCTCCGGCGAGAGCGCCCTCGCCGATCTCGACGACACCGAACTCAACGCGCTCGTCGCCCTGGGGTCCCGATGACCGGCTCCGGCAACATCCGCAACATGGCCCCCCTCGTCGCCGCCTGGAAGCAGGCCTTCCACCTGGCGACCAACGGCTCCGTCTCCTACGGCAAGGGCCTCAACCTCCACCGCAACGGCGCCATCGCCCAGATCCATGCGCAGCCCGGCCGCCTGACGGCTGCCGTGACCGCGAAGAAGGCCACCCACCGAGCCGCCCTGCTCCTGCCCGAACTGACTGAAACGCAGTGGGACACCCTCGCCGGCCGTCTCGCCGGCAACACCCAAGCCGTCGCCGACCTTCTCGCCAACCGGGTTCCCGCCGCCATCGCCGACCCGGGCCACGCCCGTGGCATCGCCATCGTGCCCGGGGCCGAAGAGATCGCCTTCTCCTGTTCCTGCCCCACCGGCCGCACCGGCCGCGTGTGTGACCACAGCGCCGCTCTCGGCCACGCCGTCACCGAACGGCTCGCCGTCACGGCTTCAGTCCTCCTAGGCGCCCGCGGCATGTCCGCCCGCGCCCTCGCCGGCCTCGTACGCGACCTCGTGGCTGACACCGACCCCGGGACCCTCCCAGCGGACGCCGTCGGAACCGTCCGCGCCGACCAGCTCTACTCCCTGGCGGCTCACCGGGCCCCGCACCCCATGCCCGAACTCGACCTCGACCCCGTCGTCCCGGTCACCACCACCCTCGACGACCCGCCCGTTCCCGGTCCCCGCGCGCAGGACCTGGCCTGGATGACCCAGGACGCGGCCGACCGCGCCCGCGCCCTCCTGTCCGCGGCCTCAGATCAACCCCATGACGACCTTGCCGACACCGTACGGATCATTGCCACCCCGCACGGTGTCGACCGGCTCCAGGCCGCCGCCGACGCCACCGGCCTCACCGAAGCCGCGCTGCGCGCCATGATGATCGGCTACCGCCACGGCGGCCCGGCCGGCGCCCATGCCGCCCTTGCCGCGACCACAGTCCCGCCGAGCACGCTGGAACAGGCCGCAGAGGCCCTCCGCACCTCCCGCGCCGTTGCGCTCGGCGTCATCGACATCGTCGACGGAGCGATCACCGACTCGACCGCCGGCGTCCAGATCCGACCCGGTCTCGACGGTCGGTGGTACCCCTTCACGCTCTGGCGAGCCGATGAGTGGCGCCCCGCCCCCGGAGCCTGCGACGATCCCGCCGAAGCCTTCCGTGCCGCGCGGCGCGCCCGCGCCGCGCGACCACTCAGGTGATAGCCCGGCCCCCGGCCCCCAGCTGACCAGGTCACCCACTCCGAAAGGTCCACCGCATGCTCTTGGACTCGCAGACCGGTGTAGGCGTCTACCAGTTCATCGTCGACCGGCTCGAGGACCGGCGCCGCGAAGAGTACCCCGACGGCCGCGAGGCGTACGAGGACAGCTGGACCGCCGCCCACGATCTGGAGAAGGCCTATGCCGAGGCCGTACATACCGGCGACTCCGACACAGCCGAACGCCTTCTCCATGAGCTCATGAACATGGCCGATCCGTGGCAGAACCATCCGCACCACCCGGCCAAGCACACCCGCGAGGGGCACCAGCCCCGGAACGCCGAGCCCGGCAGCCGGTCCTAGGGACACGCGCTCGGCCGCTGCATCAGCGGTCCGGACTTCTTGAGCAGGCGGTCTAGTGCTGCATCAGGCAGCGTCAGCGAGCGGGGACAGCGTCACGCCGAGCTGATGCTCCGGCTCGGCATGCGGAACACCGTCCGCGCCCAGGAACAGGTAGAAGTACGCCGTTGTCAGCTGCCTTGGAGCCGACGGCCCGCCCACGGTGCTCAGGTTGCCGGCAGAGTAGAAGTGCGGCAGCCAGTCCGGACCCACGATCGCTTCCACCCAGGCCCGCGCCTCCGCCGGGTCGACTGCCTGGCGGGTGCCGAGTTGCTTGTGCTTCGCCGCGACCGACAGCGTCAGCACACTCCCCTCCCGGCCCGGCCGCTCCAGGAGTACCGCCTGGTCCAGGATGTCCCCGACGATGGTCAGGACGGCATGCCGGTCGGTCACTGAACGCACTGGCCCGAAACGGTGCGGCACCGTCTGTCCGTTCGCCCGCATCTGCTCCAGCACAGCTGCGGGCACTACGGAGGCCAAGCCGCTGTCGGCCGGGTCGGTGGAGAACAGGTCCCGGCGAAAGCGCCGCAGCTCTTCCTCATGCTTACGCAGCACAGTACGAATATCCACACACATGCCGTCAACGGTACAAGCCGCCCTGCGGCGCATCGCATGCGCATGCTCCGTGCCTGCGGCCCTCGCGACTAGGGAGCCCGTGAGCGACTGTGTCAGCCGCGTGCTCGCGGCACAGTCGGGCGACCACCTCCGGAACCACCTGGTCGGCGACCCCCTCGGACAGCACCTCCATGGGAAGGTCACCGGCCCGAGGCCCCTGGGTTCGGGATCCGGTAGACCGGGGTGGTGGGCGCGAGGGGCAGGTCGGGGCGGACCCGGGCACGGAGGAAGAAACGGCGCTCACGGCTGAACGTGATTCCCTCGACCGCGCCGTCCTTGTAGACCGGCCCGACGAGACGCCCGGCGCTGTCGCGGATGCCGATCCGTACTCCAGGTTTCCAGTGTGCTCGCCTCCATGTGCCGAGGGTGAGCGGTCCCCGGGAGCCCACCGGTGCGGTGCGCTGCTCGGGCGGCCCCTCAGGCGGAGGGGTGAAGTCCAGGAGCCGGACTCCATGGAAACCGCCGGCCCGTCCGGCCTCGCTCGTGGCGATCCTGCCCAGAGTGCTGCGCGACGGTTGCGTCCCGGGGTCCGGAAGAACGGGCGGGGACGTCCACCGGGCGAACGCGAGCTGCGCGGCGTACCCGTACAGCACACGACCGCCGGCGTGGTCGCCGTACGCGGTCGGCTGCAGAACCTGGCACCGCTTGCCCGCGGCGTCGAGGCAGGAGATGAGGAGGAATCCCGACGTCGTGTCGAGCCGACCATCGGCCTGGGCGGCGAGCAGGCCGCCGAGGATGACCGGTTCCGGTCCCACGCATACGCCGGCCTCGACGAGCGCGGCGAGCTCGTCGTCATCGGCTTGGGCCGCGCGCAGGGGGACGGCGTCGTGAGTGATCAGCGACCAGGGGGCCGGCAGCCGCAGAGCGTCCCGTGTCGATTCGTCCAGCGGGGCCGTGGTGACCACGTCCAGGGCGAGCGGGGCGGGGACCATGTGCGCCGCGGCGAGATAGGCCGCGGTACCGGTCAGTGCGCGCAGCCACCGCACGGATAGGTGCTGCTGAATCGCGTAGGTGCTGATGCGGAAGTCCTGCTCGTCCAGCAGGCCGGACCGCAGCGCGCCGACGTCGGCCGGCACCAGGCCGGACAGGTCCGAGGGCAGGCGGCGATGGATCCGGGCAAAGCGCCGCTCGAGCTTCCACTGCTCCCGCTGGGTCGCCAGTGCGGCGGCGGTGACGTCGACCACTACGTTGCCCGGGCCGCTCACCGCGAGGATGAGCTTCGACTCGTGAGGGAGCAGCTCCCAGTCGATGTCGTGCTCGTCCGCGAGCCGTTGTGCCTCTCCGCACTCCGTGACCACCCGCTTCCACAGCACCGCCAGTTGCTCGTCCCAGGATCCCGACCGGCCTGGCCCTGCACCGGGACCGAGAAGGAACTCCTTCCATGCACCCGAGCCAAGGTCGGTGACGGTGAGGTCACCGTCACGCGCACCTGGGGACGTCGGTTGCGCGAAGGCCATGTCAAGGAGGTTTCGAACGCTCATACAGGCATCAACGACCGCGCCCGGCTGGGAGGCACTCCTGTCTGCGGCCGTGGGCGCCTGGTCACTCCTCGCGTTGCTGCTGGGCCTCTTCGAGGGCGCGCAGTGCGGCCTGGCGAGTCTGCTCAATACGGGCAGGGTCCCGGGAAATCTGATCCCTGTCGGCTTCCGCGCCGCCGTCAGCCGCCGCCATCACGGCGTCGAAGGCATTCCGCCGCGCGGTCTCATTCAGCGGTGGGCGACCGCGCAGCACCCCGATCGTCATCAGCGTCCGCACGTCGTCGCTCGTGGTGGGCCGCATTCGGCCTTCGACCAGATCGTCCAGCCTCCAGCTGTCCGCGATCTCTTCCCACGTCACGTCCGGCATCGTCTCGTCGCTCATATGTTCCCCATCCGCTGCGAGAAGAAGGAGTCAACCACAGCAGCCGACCGCGTCCCAGGGCCGCTCAGGACCTTGCCGACCTGCACCCGATGACGGTGGAGGTCCTGCGCGAGCTGCCAGCCGACTACCCGGTGCGGGTGCTGGACCGCAACCTTCAACAGCCGCGGGCCCGAGTGCCTGCCGAGGGACTGGGAGCGACCGGCCGTCGGTGAGGCGGGACCAGGCGGAGACCCCTCGTCGACGGCGGCGGCTCACTGCGAGGTGTCGCTCTGCGACAGCCGCCGGGTCTGCTCCAGCAGCAGTTCCACCTGCTGCACCAGTTCCCGCGGCACAGTGGGAAGAAGGTACGGGTTCAGATGCCGGTCCCGCTGCGCCCGCATGGCGTCGACGACCCGCTCCTTGTCCCGCAAGTTCCGGTGCGCCTCCATCGCCCTTTGCGTCTCGGCCCTCAGTTCGGTGAGCGGCTCGCCCAGATCGACCGGCAGTACCCGGTGGCCCTGCTGGGTGGCCAGGGCGCTGGCGTCGGTCACGGCCACCGTCTTGTCCATGCCTCCGCGTACCAGCCCGGCCGTCACGACTGAGGGCTGCGTGACGGCGGACGGGCCGCTCTTCACGACGCCCGGGGCGGGCCGGGAGTGGCCCTCGGTGAGCATACGCACGGCTTCTTCGCGGCCGGCCTGGTCGAGCTTCGCGGGCAGCTGCCCCGCTTCGGCCGCGGCCTTCACGCGTTGCAGGGCCTTCTGGTAGCCGCAACTGGTGGTGCGGTTCAGCGCGCGGGCGATCCGCTCCTGATTGGTGGTGTTGTGGGACGGGGCCATCGCCTCTCCTTCGTCGCGCCCTGGCGTTGCGGTTCGTCCCACCACGAGCTTGGCCAGGGTGCGCGGGTTCGGAAAAAGGGGCACCGGTCGTCGCTCGCACCCGCGCGGCAGCACGGTTCACCGATATCCCGGGGGTGGGCCCGGGCCGGCGCGCACAAGCGAGGTGCGCTGCGCCGAGCATAGCGGCCGGTACCGACAACGCCCCTGGCCAGTTCCCAACTCCGTTTCACAGAACAGCGATTTCCCATCTTGTTTGGCATCCGTCCGGGGGCTGTCACAGGTCAGCTCACCTGTCTCAGCGCAGGAGGAACGGGCCTTATCGAAGATGAGCGGATACCGGTTCGCATCACCGAGGTGAACCGGCTTCTGGTTGGCAGCACACCGAAGGTCGGGCTGGAGCCGGACCGTTCCACGCCTTGCACAGGATCCAGAACTCGATCTGTTGCTTATTTGGTTTCCAATGTGTACTGTTGTTCTTGTGGGGCCGGGCCCGCAGAACCGGCCGATAAGCCACCTGACCAGCAGCCGTCGCCCGCGGCCTCGTCGAGGAAGTCGACCCGACCCGGGTCACCGGCTGCATCTGCCTGTAAGCCCCGAGCCACAACAGGACAGCCCCTCCCCAAAGGCAGTCCGCGCCCATCCACACCGCTCCGACGATCCTGAGAGCTCGCGTTGTTCTATTTGATGACATGCCCCTGCTGTGGCCGTCCGACCATTTTCCACGAGCTGGAACGCCACACCGCTCCGAGCATCCTGATCGACCCCGAGACGGGCTTGCCGCCCGGTGTATCTCCGGACGGCCACCGTGCGCCCCCTTCACCAGCGGCCGCATCCAGAGCCCGCAAGCAGCCCCTGTGCCAGTTGTGCCTCGATGACGTACAGGCCGGCGGCGAGGTGACCTTCGCCGTACGACTGAAGGGCGAGCAGACCGCGATGGCTCTCGCGCACGAGATGCCCCTCCTCGACGACGAGGGCCGAGTGATGGCCGTCCGCTGTCCGTCCGCCGGGTGCGGAGCGGTTGTCGACCTGATCAACGGCCAGCTGGAGGGACACTCCGTGCGCGGCCAGAAGTGCCGGATGTCGGGCGTGCGGGTGGTGGTCGCTGAGGAGTGAAGCGGGAGCTGAGCAGCCTCACGTGGCTGATCTTCAAACCCTCTCGGACCATACCCGAGCCCCAGTAGCCGCCCCCGCTCGCCGGGGCGCGTAAGCAAGAGGACCGCGTCTTGAACACCAAACTCAGCCCCTCCGAACAGGCCGAGGTGGAAGAACTTCTCGAACGTTGGAACGAGGCCGTCGAAGGCGACAGTAACGACGCCGAGCACGAAGTCGGCGTCGACATGTCGGAGCTCCTGTGGAGGCTGCACGGTGGTCTGTCCGTGCGTGAACTCTGATGGCCATCTACCGCCCCGGCGAGGTCAACTGCGGCCATTGCAACGAACCAACCGGGATCCCGGCTGACGACTGGGCCGGAGAAACCCGCACCGAGGGCGAATATGTCGCCTCCGTCGGCCCCTGTGTGCGCTGTGCGGTTCACACCTACGGCACCCTGACCCGCTGTCCCGACGACTGCCCCGACTGCGCGGAGAACGACGACGAGGCGTAAGGCATCGGGGCGGATGAGGAGTTGATCTCAGCATGAGTACCCCTGTCCCTGGAACCGGGGCAAAGAAGCGTCCCGCGAGGCGTCGCAAGGTCAAGAACGCTCGGACCGGCTCCGTGGGGAGCAAGATCCTGCCGGGCCGGTACAGCGACGAAGGTGAAAAAGGGCCGTGGTTCCGCCGTCTGGTTCGCCGCGCCGAGACGCGCGACTGGCAGCGTGAGACATCGCGGCTCTGACGGTCATCGTCGACCAAGTCTTCGGCCGTCGCGCCGGAGAGCCGCCCATACGCCTCACGCCGCCGGACCCGCTCCCCGCGGGTACCAGTGCGCCGGCTGAGCAGCCGAACGCGCTCTGCTTCGCCTCTGCCCTCCCGACAATGCGCGGCCCTGCCCTCCCCCTCTACGTGCGCGCCCACCGTGGCGCTCGAACCTAGGAAGAAACGTGTCTGCTGATCTGCAGCTCCGTGTCCACTCGGCTCCCGCCGCCGAACTCGTTCCACTCCTCGACCTCATGCGGGAGCACGGACTCCGCGGCGAGTATGAGCGTGGTCCTACCGAGGTCCTCACGCTGGGGCAGGTCTACCGCACCCGGGAAGCCGTGCTGGGACTCTGCGAGGAGGTCGCCACGCGGTTGGAGGAGGACGCCCCGAACGCGGTGTTCGAGTTGTGGCAGGACCCTCACTGGAGCGCCGACGGGCACTACCACGCTTACGTCCCCAAATTCGGTCATTTCGAGGCTGGTTGCGATGCCGAGGGGGTCCCGCATGTCAGCGTGCATGACCTCATCCAGAGGCTGAGCAACAGCCCGGAAGCGCCGCTCGGCGACTGGATGGCGGGCGAGGGAGCCGGCCTTCTCGGCGTCGCGGTGCTCGCCGTGGTGGGCCAGTACCGAGCGCAGCAGTCGTCCGGCTCCTGAGCCGGGGCCTTCCCCCTGTATCCCCCGTCGAGGCCGGATGCCGGTGATGCATGCGGAGGCGAAGCGCCACCGCTCAGCGATCGCCCGAGAAATCGACGACCCACTCATCGGCCTGGGCCTCCTCGGCCGCCCCACCTCTCGATTCACTGGAGTACTGATCATGGCGGACATCCGCATGCGCTTCCTCGGGCATCCCTGGGAGCGGACCACTGTCTCTGCCGGTTCGGGGGGACGTGAGGAGGTGTTCGTCGCCCTCTTCCTCAGGGCGATGGAGACCGTGCCTGAACTGCGCGCCTTGCCCGACGACCTGGGGGCGTACACCGTGCGCTGGGACGGTGACGAGGTGTCGATCTGCCACCCGGACGTCGAGCAAGTGCTCTTCCGCGCCCAGCTCGAACCTGAGCGCTCCGCGCAGGGAGGTGATCCGGTCATGACGCGGCCGCCCGAGCTGTGGCGCGAGGAGCGCGCCGACGACTTCTACCCGGCTCCGGCGGTGCTGGCCGAGATCCCGGGCCTGTGGGCCACGGTCCTGGAGCCGCATGAGCACAGGGTGGTCCGGCTGCGGTACTTCTCCGCCTGGGGCCAGTGGTACGTCGTTGAGGTTGATGACGCGAGCGGCCAGGCCTACGGATGGTCGTGCCTGGGCGGTGACCTGTCGCAGGGCCGGTGGGGCCTTATCGATCTTCCGGCTCTGGAATCGTGCCGTCCGGACGGCGATCCTTCTCAGCTGGTCGCTCGCGATCTGGATTTCACGCCCGCCGTCGCGGCCAATGTTTTGCCGGAGGGCCGCCCTCACGATTCTTGTGGGGAAGCGGATTGCCCTGTGTGTCCGCCCGATTTCATGACGGAGTATGTTGCTCGGCTGCGATCCGTGATCGCCGAGCACGGATTCGCCGTCCAGGCCGTTATGGCAGATGAAGGTTCTGCTGCCTATTGCTACACCGTCGGTCTGCACGAGTCTCTGGGACGCGAGTTCGTCATGGCCGGGCTGGACGTCAGGGCGATGCAGGGCGTGCTCCATAGCGTCGTCGAGCGGTTCGCCGGATCGTCTGGTCCGGTTGCCGGTGAGGTGCTGGACGGGCTGCTCGCGAACGGATTCCAGCTGCTCATGCGCCCCGTGGAGTCCTTGGAGCCGTTCGCGATGCTGCGGGCGGTGTACGGCAGGGAGATCGCCGTGCCGTACTGGCAGGCCGTGTGGCCCGATCGTGACGGCATCTTTCCGACCGACGCCTCTTGCTCGCTTTCCCCTCGAACCCAGCCACTTCTTTAGCCCTACCTACTTTCGACTTTGCGCATTCTAGGAGGTATTTTTATGCGCCAGCCTGAACCATTGAGTGCCATTGCGGAGCTGCGGCTCTTCCTGGATTTCGCCGTTCCTCTGTGCGGCGCTGACATCGCGTGCAAGCTCCGGCAATGGGGCCACTCTCGCGAGGAGGCTGAAAACTGGCTGCGTGGTGAGGCCGAGCGCGCTGGCGGCAGCCTGGGCGAGAACGGTGATGTGTTGCAGTTCAGCGATGGTCGGCCTCGGTCGGGGCGCGCACAGGACCGTGTGGTCCGGACGGCGAGTGAGCTTGCGCGCGGTGTGGCGGCGGCGGCGCTGCTTGCCCAGTTGGAGGGGAAGCGCGGGGTCGAGGCGTTCGGTGGCTTCTACGGTGTCCCCGCTGCGGTCGACACGGCGCGCGTCCAGGGCGGGGAGGACGGTGCAGTCGGTGACGCCGCTCGCGGCACCTGTCCTGCGCGGAAGCCGGTCGCCTGAACGCCCTGTGGCGGCCTCCGCACCGTGCTCGTCCTTGCTTCCTCGTCCTGGCGGCCGGGAAGTCGGGTCTGCGGGAATCCGTGCAGGCGCTCTCGGGTCACCCGTTAGGCTCGCCGTGGCCCGTGCCGGAATGGAGTGTGCGGGACAGGCCCCGGTCCCCGTGACGGGACGCAGTACGGCCGGGGCCGTCACTCCCCGGGCGCAGGTCGTGCGGTCGTCGGCGGCCTAGTCCAGGCGGGAGAAGTCGAGGTCCACCAAGAGCTCCTTCAGGTCGACCTTCTCGTCGTGGCAGAAGCCCCGGAGCTCGTCCCACATCTCGTAAAGGCCCTCCAGAGCGCCGCTGAGCAGGGACAGTTGCCCGCGGTCCTCGTCGAACTCCTCGTCGTGGAGGTAGACCATCTCCGCCTTCTGCAGCTCGCGTACGACGCTGAGCAGCGTCGTACGGTCCGCCGAGAAGCGCCTCAGCACCAGTTCGAAGTCCGTGCTCTCCTCGTGCACCACGAGAGCGAGGACCTGTCGGGCCATCCTTGTGAGGCCGCCGACCCGCCGCGCGAAGCGGTTGACCAGTTCGAGGGTCTCCTGTTCGTCCTCCGGATCCTGGTTGGCATTCTCCCAGGCGAAGAAGCGGCGCATGGTGGCGGCGGGCCGGACCCGGGAGTCGTTGACGGTGTCGCGGAACTCGGCCTCGATGGCCTCGACCGTGTACCGGTACCTGGCCTCGTGCTTCTGTTTGACTGCCCGCAGGTATTCGACCGTGTAGTCGTGCCGGGTGACGCTGCTGTCGATCAGGTCGTGGTGCACCCCGCACAGCAGCATCAAGTTGCCGAAGTCCCGCAGCTGTTCGACGTCCTGGCCGTCCCATTCCTCGTGCCGGGCGCTGCCGGGTTCGGCACCGATGATGTGGGCGATCTTGCCGACCCAGGCGCCCTCCTCCGTGACCAGCCGCGTTGAGCAGTGCGGGTCGCCCCAGGCGCACTCGTTGCCGGAGAACGCCCACAGCCGGCGCGCGACGCCGGACATCGGCTCCTTGCGGTTCTTCTCGGAACCGTTCGTCCGCTTGGCCACAACCCGCCCCTTCCTGCGCCCTGCCGACAGCGCGCAGCGTAGTCCAGCTCTGTCAGGTGCGGCGGGCGTGCTGCATGTCCGGCTGCTACCAGCGCACGGTCGGCCGGGGGCGGGCGGTGAGTTCGGCCTGCTCTGCGACGGCGACGAGGCGGTCGGCGGTCTCTTGGCCGACCGCCTCGGCGAGGCAGTCGAGGTTCGAGACGATCAAGAGCCAGGAACGGCGCGGCAGCAGGCTCAGGCGGGCGACGGCATCCGCGAGCGCTCCCGCCTCCAGGGCCATCATGGCCTGAACATCGGCCGGATCCGGCTTCAGCGGAACCTTCGCCTCGCGCACCAGGTCGACGGAGAGGGTCAGGTCGTCGATGACTGTGACCGCGGTGGTGTTCTCGATCATGCCGGGCTCGTAGCTGCGCCCGAGCTCGTGGGCCTGGTGGACGGTGATGTTCTCCTCGCGATAGCCGGCGGCCAGGAGACGGCGCAGCCCGGCGTAGGCGGCGTAGGACTTGCCCGACCAGTGCGGACCCAGGAGGAGCAGGCGGGCAGTGTCGCCGGCCAGGATGGTGGAGCACCACTGGGCGATGGCGGGGTGATCGGTCTCGGCGTCGCTGAAGAGCGGGGGTACGACGGGCATCGGCCCAGCGTATGCGGCCGTGTAGCTGGCGGTCGTGCTGGGTCTGATGCCGGGCGCTGCTGGCTGTCCGGGCTCCGGCCGGGGCTGTTCTGGTGGGGGTGAACTTCGGGCGTTGTCGCCCGCCTCCGTGTCATGGCCGGGATGATGTGACACGTGCGGGGCCGCGGCGGCCGCAGGATGGGGGCAGGGTGAGCAGGTGGGGGAAGCAGCAGGACCGGTTGGTGGTGCGGGCCGTCGACGTGCTGTCGGGTGTGCTGAGCGGAGCGGTTCCGGAACCGGCCCGCCGTGTCGTCGCCTCCCGGGCGTTGCTGGCCGTCGAGGAGTGCCTTTTCCCGATGCACGAGGAGCTGGTGCTGGCGGAGAACGCGGACGCGGCGGCTCAGAAGACTACCGATGAGCAGTGGGCGGACGACGCCGCGGTGCGCCGGTGGATGACCGAGACGCTGGCCGAGCACGCCTCGTCCTACAACGAGCTTCACGAGGTGTGGGAGGACGATCCGGAGTACGTCGAGCCTTGTGGGGAGCACCCGGTGTGGGCTCTGCTGGAGCTGTCCCCCTTCGTACGGCGTCTGCGGCTGTTGCAGGAGGCCGCCGCGAAGACCTCGGTCGGTCTGGGCGGCGACGTCGGTGTCGGCGCGCACCAGATCGGGCACTGGGCGGCTGGCCGCTCCCGGCCCGGGGATCGTGAGCGGGAGGCGCTGGCGGGGGCGCTGGGTGTCCATCCGGCGTGGCTGCACGCTTCGCGCGACGAGCAGCCCGATGTGCAGCTGTACCGGTTCGCGTCCTGCCCGTGCGAGAAGCCGACCGGCATGGCGCGCTTCGGTCTGGGCCGGGAGGAGCCGGGATGGTACGACAGCCCCGCCGAGCAGGATGCCGCCGTGCACTGGTGCGGCTGTGGGCAGGCCTGGGTGAAGGACGCGGCCGGGTGGCTGTTGCCGCTGCCTCCGGGGGAGGAGCCGACACCGTCCGACGAGGGCTTGGCCGACCTCGGCCATTCCCTCGGTCGCGGACCGTCGGTGTCGCTCGACGAGCCGTGGCCGCGTGCACTGTGGCAGCCCCCAGTCGGCAGGAAGGGCCGCGCCCGCACCGCCTACCGGGTCCCCGAACTGCTCACCCGGGAGCCGCAGGCCCTGCCCGAACGGCCGGATGTCCCGCGCGTGGTCGTGCCGGAGCCGGTGTGGGGTGCCGGTCCGGCGGAGCGCCTTGCCGCGAACGTGACGTGGTGCCGCATGTGCCGGGTCTTGGCCGGCGCGCCCACGGGGGTGGCCGGCGGCCCGTGGGTTCTGCTGCACCGCAGCGAGCCGGGGCGCGGACTGAGCACCTGGACCTACCCCACCGAGAAGGACGCCCTGCACCACGGCGCCCATCTGGCCATGACGTACCTGCAGCTGGACGACGGTCCCCTCGACCGCGTGGCGCTGGACCTGTTCACCGGTCAGGCGCACGCCCAGGTCATCGCCCGCTTCCTCGAACTGCACCCGCAGACGACCCAGTTCGAGGTCGCCGAACTCGTCCCCATGCGCGCCGACGAGTTCTGAGCGCCGACAGAGCCCCTTGGCCGCGCCGGGTGGGCGGTCAGGCGTCAGCCGACGTCAGCCAGGCGATCCACGCGCCGTCCTGTGCCCGGCCCAGGTGAAGGTCCGGCGTGTGTTCGGCCACTCGGGCGCAGATCCGGCCGTAGGCGCCGTGGCGAGCAGGGCACAGCCGGGCCAGTTCCTCGGGAGCGAGCGCCGAAAGGTCGTCGGGAAGGCCCTGGCCGGCCGCGGTCGCGCGCGCCTGCGCGCCTCGGTGCCGCTCGACGGCGTCCCGGCGCTCGGCGAGCAGGCGGAACCAGCGCAGATCGCTGTCTTCCTGGTCGCCCGCGGGGGTGTAGACGCACTGGCGCGCACCGTGCTCGTCGAGCTCGTCGACAACCGTCATGCCGATCGCCTCCAGCATGCGGCACGAGGCGCGGTTGGCCTTCTGGGTGACCGCGACCAGCGGACCACCGCCGGGGACGGCATCCGTCCACCAGGTGACGGCCGCGGCGACGGCCTCCCGGCCCATGCCTTCGCCCCAGGCGACGGGGAGCAGTTGGTACGAGATTTCGGCGCGGCCCTCGCACCTGTGGTCGGCGCCGATGGTCACCAGGCCGACCTGGCGCTGGTCGGCGACGCGGACGACGGTGAAGGCGCCGGCCGTCGTCGGGTAGGCGGCCTGCCGGGCGACGACGCGATCCTGCGTGACCGGGCCGCCGAGGTGGGCGCGGACCCGGTCGTCGGTCAGCAACTCGTCCAGCAGAGGACCGTCTTCCCGGGTGACCGGGCGGAGAAGGAGACGGTCGGTGCGCAGTTCGGCGGGCCAGACACGGCTCAGGGCGGTACTGACGGATTCCATGGGTGCCACGTTGGCAGCGTACGGCGCCGCCCGGGGCTGGCTTCGTTCAGAGACTGCACCGGCGGGTGGCCGGGCTTGCGGCCGCCGGCTCGCCGGGCCTGGCGGGTGCCGGGCGGCCGCAGGAATCGCACAGCCGGTCGCACTTTCGGTTCAGGTTCGATCGCTGGCGGGGTGGTGTCAGTGGCGGCTGCCAGGCTGACCGGGACAGACAAGGCCGTTCGAAGCAGCAGAAGAGGGCACACCGTGGACCCGTTCAGGGGCTGGAAGAAGTACCCGCGCGTCATGGAGGGCGCTCTCGCGTGCGCCGGCTACGCGGATGCCGAGTTCGCGGTGCGCCGGGCGGAGGCGCGGGGCGCGACTGAGGCCCGGTGGACATGGATCGGCGGCGCTGCGGAGCTGACCGGCGAGGAGTGGCCCAACGGGCTGGAGCTGGTGTGGGACTCGTCGACGGGCTGGGCGTACCGGGAGCGGGGCGGCGACAAGCTCGACGCGCTGCCGGTGCCGGTGCTGGCGGCGCCGGACGCGGTCATCGGACTGCTGCCGGCCCTCATGGACGGGCGCCGCGACCAGCTCCCGGCATCCGAGGACCGGTGGGAGCACGCCGCGCTCCTCACGCAGTGGGTGGAGTCGGCCGCGGTCCTCGGAGACGACAAGTACGACGCGGCCTACCAGCGGGCCGAGGAGGAAGCCGCGGCGTTCGACCGGTGGCAGGCCGAACTGGACGGTGACGCCGTGCCCACTGCGGCGCCGTCTCCCGCGGAGGCAGAGGGAACCGCCGGGGCCGCCCCCCGTGAAGGCGGTGACGCGGGCGCTCCGGACGCTGCGGAACAGGCCCGGCGCGCGCACGTGGACGTCATCCTGCGGTGGGCCCTCCAGGCACGCGATGACCGCGGTCACGCCCCGGACCCAGAGGTGTTCGGGGCGTTGTGCGATTTCTTCACCCGCGCCGTCGTCTTTCCCGGGTCGATGGAGCTCCACGACGGGGACCGCCACACCAGCGACCCGTCGCGTGCCTTGGCCCACCTGCTCGTCCAGCACCTGGAGCACTTCGACATGGAGCTGGAGGACCTGCCGGAGCTGCCGGTGCCCGACACGTCGGGTGACGCGACGGCCGAGTGTGTCGCCGCGGCACTGCGCTCCAGCCGATGGTTCAGTGACGCGGCTGCCGGAACCGACCAGGCCGGCCGCCTGGTGATGTTCGAGACCGTCCTCGGCGCCCGGGGCGTTCTCCACCTGGCCGACCAGGCCGACCAGGCCGACCGCGACGACGGCTCTCAGGCGTAGGGACTGAAGGGACTCGGCGATGCAACCGCAGCAGACGGACATCCAGGCCACGGCCTCTGTGCCCGTGCCCTCACGGGAACGCACCGAAGGTGGTTTCGGCCCCGAGCAGGCCGCCCGCTACCTGGGCCTGCACCGTCGCGAGTTCGCCTACCTCATCGAAGCCGGGCTCCTCGCTCCCGCCGGGCGCAGCTCCACCGGGACGCTGCGCTTCGCCGCCTCGGCGCTCGACGCCGTCGCCGCCGCACCGCTGGACTGGGCGGCAGCGCGCAGTGCCGAGGCTCGTTGCCCTTCGCCCTGGCGGGAGCTCGCCGGGTCCGCCTCCGAGCGAGCCTGCCTGGTCGACGGCGTCACGGCCGCCTTGCGTGCCGCAGGAGTGGACGCCTGGGCGCGGTACACCTCGGCGACGGACCGGTGGTCGCTCGACTGGGCACCGTCGCGCGGTGGCGGGCCGGGCCGCGAGGAGGTCGTTGAGCTGCTGCCGCTGCGGCTCGTTCGGGCTGTCGATGCTCAGCGGCTGGTGCTGCTCGGCCCGGTGGGCCAGACCATGCACTGGGCCCACGACATGCTCCAGCCGGGCGTCGCCTGCGTCCTCGACGTCGAGACCACCGGCCTGGGGCCTGCGGATCGCGTGATCGAGGTGGCCGTCGTCGACGCGCACGACGGCTCCGTCCTCATCGACACCCTCGTCCACCCCGGCCCGGACATCACCATTCCGCCCGGGGCCACCCGAGTGCACGGCATCACCGACAGCATGGTGGCCGGCGCCCGGCCGTGGAGCGCCGTCCTCCCCGAGGTCCTGGCCACGGTCGACCGACGGGTCGTCCTTGCCTACAACAGCGACTTCGACAGGCGGATGTCCGTCGGCCACGCCCGCGCGCTCGGCGTCGATCCGAGCCGGCTGCACTCGGTGCAGGCGTGGCAGTGCCTGATGAAGCGCCGATCGATGTGGCTGGGCACCAGCACGCGCCTCCGGCTCGGCGGCCGGCACCGCGCCCTCGGTGACGCGGTCGCGGCCCGCGACCTTCTGCTGTCCCTGCGGGAGCGGCCGTCGCACACCCTGCCCGCGCCGCAGCCCGACCGGAAACCGTCTGAGTGAGCCCTCGGTGCACCACGATGTCTACAAGGACGGCATTCGAGAGGGGCCCATGAACCCGCATCCGTCAGGCACCCACCCGCTGTACGGGTACGACTTCGAGACTCGCACCGCCATGTGCCGAGCCTGCTCCGTTTCCGAGCTGGATCTCCTGCCGGAGGAAGCCGGCCTCTGGCACGCGGGCCACCAGAGGTCATGCAAGGGCGCCCCGGGACAAGGACCCGAGGCCGTCGTCCTCTCCTTCCGGACGAAGCCTCAGACGATCCGCTGATCCCCACCGCGAACCGCCGAGTTCGCTTCCCGAGCCCTCATTCGCCGAGCACCGCACAGGAGTTGCCGATGTCAGACACCACCGCGCAGTCCCGTCCTCGCAGCACCGCCTTCACCCTGCTCAGGATGACCGCTCAGAGAGAAGCCACTTATCACGGCGCGGGCGGCGAAGGGCCGCCGCCGGCCGACATGGAAATGTACGGCGCTCTGACGGCCGCACTGGAGACCTGGCGGGACGCCGGCAGGCTGCGCCCACAAGCCCTGGTCCTGATCGAGTGGCTGGCCACCGAGCACGCCGGGTACCGAACCCAGCTCGTCGGCGGGGACCAGGACCGGTTCGACTCCTGGCTTCGCGCATTCGGCGACGAAGTCAGCCTGACCCAGCGCCATCCGCACCCCGCCGGCCCCACCTGCGTGGAGCTTCTCACCGTCGTCGCCTCCGCGCCGGCCGGTGAGCGGCCCGAGGAGCGTGCGGCACGGCTCGCCGTCCCCTTCCTCGCCTACCTCCGGCCCGGCTCCGAACTCGAAGACGCCCGCGAGATCGCACTGAGCTTCGCCCTGTGGGCCGGGCAGGACCTGGCCGCCCTGATGCAGTACGACTCCCAGCGAATCGTCGGCTACACGCAGGCGCGCACCAGCTGACTGGAACGCGGACGGCCAAGGCTTCCCTCCCGCCGGGTGCGGTTGCGAAATCCGGCCGCGGGAGGCCGGTGCGCCAGTGGATACTGCCGAGGTGGTGAACGACTTGAAGAGCGCCCTGGCCGAGCTGGAGGCCCATCGGCCCGGCTCTCTGCTCGGGCTGCGCGAGACCCAGTGGCTCGACGCGAAGAAGGCTCCGTACCGGGTGGCGGACGATCCGAAGGCGGTCGAGGAGCTGACCAAGGACGTCGCCGCTTTCGCCAACGGGGGCGGCGGGGTCATCGTCGTCGGCATCGCCACCCGACTTGAGCACGACGAAGAGGTCCTGGACCATGTCGTCGGCGTCGACCCGGCTGCGGTGAACGTGGACCAGATCCGCAAGCTGATCCGCCAGAGGGTCTCCCCGGCTCCCCGCGGCGTACGCATTGGATGGTCGGGGGCGGAGGGCGACGAGCGGGTGCTGTTCATCGAGATCCCCGCGCAGACCGATCATGCGCTCTTTGCCGTGCCGGCCGTGGTGGGCAAGCCCGGGGCTCCGCGTCCGGACACGGTCGCGGTGCCGATGCGGGACGGGGACAGCACGTACTGGCTGCCCCGGGCCGAGATCGTGCAGCTGCTCTCCGCCGGTGTCCGGGCCTCCGGCGTGCCCACTGTCCTGGCTCTCGCCGACCTCGTCCGGCAGGCCGTGTCCGAAGCGGGGCCTGACAGCGGGCCGCGGGTCGGCCAAGGCCTGCCGGACCGTGAGCGGGAGATGAGGGCGGCCTACGAGGAGCTCGCCGGCGCGGGTCTGGGGAAGCCCGGCGGGGAGGCCTGGGCGCAGGGCGCGGCCGCGCTGCAGGATGTCCGGCACGAGGTCGACGGTGAGCCGGGCTGGGTGCTGTGCCTGGTCCCCGATCTTCCTGCGGTCGTCGTCGCCGAGCCGGTCTGGCAGGCGATTGTCGAAGCCGGTCGGCGGGCGCCGGGCGGTCAGGATCCGCTCGCGGCCGTCGGATTCCCCCGCCCGCCCGCGGGCACGGCTGCCCCGTGGGTGATCCCGGCCGACGCCCGGCGCGTGGACCTCGACGGCGGCTTGTGGGGTCCGGGGCACGTGACGTGCTCGGGACGTGGCGTGTGGCGGTGGCAGCCGGATCCCCGCTTCAGCCTGAACCAGGGCCGCTCGGCGGAGATCGGGACCGGCGGCCAGACACCGGCGCTGCGCCTGCGGGCCCTGGTGAACCTGCCCTGGGCCGAGGCGAGCACACTGGAGATCAACAAGTCCCGGCGCACGCAGCTCGAGCAGCAGCTGCCGCACAGTGCGGTGGCCAGCGCGGTGACGCTCCTGTCCCGCCGCCGGGGCGCAGAGCTGCCCGCCGCCCGGTGGGAGCGGGGGCCTTTCGGTAACTCGGGCCGGTCCGCCGGCTACACGTGCACGATTGCCGGGCCCGACGGCACCCCGGCTGTGACGGCCTCCGTCATGCTCGCCCTGCCCACCACGATGGAGTCCACCGTGGTCGCCTGCGCGGACGTCCTGATCGAGAACCCGGAGGCGTGGGCAGTAGCCCTCCGACCCGGCTGTGACACGCAGCTGGGCCTCGACGAGGTCCAGGCCGTGCTGCTCGCCGCGTGGGAGACAGCCGCCGAGCTGCTGCCCGACATCGTCGGCGCCCCCGCCAGCCTGAAGTGGGCCGCACCGCCCACCACCGAGCTGCGGATCACGAGCGAACAGCCCGCCGAGAACGGCGTCCTGCCGGTCCTGGACACCCTCGTCGACCTGGGGCCCCTCGGGCCGAACGACAACGGCCCCAGGCCGAAGCTGGCCGTCACCATCACCGCAGCGCCGGCCATGGACCGGGCCGAGCGGCAGCACCTGCTCCGGGAGGCCCTGGTGCACATGGCCCACGCGTTCGGGTACGTCGACGCCGAGACCGACGTGCTGTAGGGATCTCGTCGGGGCGGGCCATCAAGCAGTGGCTTCCCAGTCCGGCGCGTCATCGTCGGGGCGCACGAGCCGATCATGCTCGGACCGCGCGGCCTCCAGCAATCGACGCCAGGACGTGACCAGCGGACGCCGCCGCAGGAGGGCCCGCCGATCACGCTCGGTCATGCCACCCCAGATTCCATGCTCGATCCCGTGGTCGAGGGCGTAGGCAAGGCACTCGGTGCGCACCGGGCAGCCGGTACAGAGGGCCTTGGCCCGGTTCTGGGCCGCGCCCTCGACGAACAGCTCGTCCGGGTCCGCGGTCCGGCAGACCGCTCTCTCGCCCCACGTCTCCGTCGCATCCCCGCCCACCCCGTCGCCATCCTCTCCCAGGTCCTGCCCGCGCCCTCCCCTGGGCGGACGCAGTCCGGAAACCGTACGGCACGCCCATGGAGCATAGGAGATCGCCGACTGACGGCAATCCGTTCGGGTGACGGGGACTTGACGGCGGTCCTGCTGGTACTTGGTGTCTCCGTAAGTGGCCGAGCAGCTGGTGTTGGTGGAGGCCCGCCCGATCCCGGACCTCCTCAACGCCGAGCAGGTCTGACGTGTCCCGTCGTCCTCCGGCGTCTGCTGGCTACCGGCGCAGGCGCGAGAGCAGGCCGGGCCGCCCGGACGCCTTCGGATCGGCACCCGGCGCGGCGATCTCGGGAGGCTGCGCGACGCCGGTGTCGCCGAAGACGGCATGTCGCACGGCATCCCAGTCATCGCGGCGCCACCAGTCGAACAGGCGGGCGCTGCCGATCACCGGCACGGTCAGCGCGTCGGCGAACGCGCGGTCGGTGTAAACCTCGGTGTCCCGCTGCGCAGGGTGGAGCTTGATCTGGTAGTTGACCACCAGGACGCCGCCGTCAACAGGCTCGGTCCCGGTCAGACCGGGCCAGGTGTTCAGGTGCTTGAGGAGTTTGTCGGGCAGGCTCTGCGGTGGCCGGTTGTTCGCCGACTTCACCTCGACCAGGACTCGGCGGCTGCCGAACTCGGCCAGCAGGTCTGCCGACTTGGTGCCGTACACGTCGTCGAGGCGGGTCACTGCGGCGCCGGCCGCCACGAGGACGTCGTGTACCGCATCCTCCAGCGGGCGGCCGGTGCCGAACAGCAGGCCGTCGCGCAGGGGATCGGCCACGGCCCGCAACGCGGTGAGTTGCTGCTGCAGCTCGGTCTGCCGCCGCTCGTGGGCGCGCTGTTCCTCGGCGATCGTCTCGAGCAGCCGGGCTTCGGCGTCGGTGGCGAGTGCCGGGTCGCGCACCAAGGTCGAGCGGGCTCGGGTCAGCGCGCCGGGCACGTACGCGGGCAGCGCGTGATGGACCAGCCACTCCACCAGCAGATGCTGGTCGGTGCCGTGGGGAACTACGAACCACCGGGCACTGCCGCCCGTCGGCATCCAAATCCCCGCCACCGGGTGGCCGAGGCCGTCGACCAGGATCGGGCGCAGTTCCCCCTCCCCCGGCGGCGGCCACATCCTGGCAGATCCGGGGTGCGAGGGCCTGTCCTTGAGGTAGGTCAGGCGGAACCAGGTGTCCGGGGGACGGTTGAGTAGCCGGGTGCCGAGTTCGTGTTCGGCGTGGTCCAGGCCGTCAGCGAGTTCGGGGTTCACGTTGGTGGGGAGCGGGTTGGCGGAGATCGAGCCGTAGTAGTGGGGCAGGTGGATGCCGGGGGCGACGTGTCCGGAGAAGACGTTGTGCCTGCGTTCGCCCGCGCCGGTGCAGGCGACGACGAGGGCGGTCTCCCCACGCTTCCGGGCTCCCGCGGCGTAGCGCTTGTAGGGCTCAAGGCCGGTGGCGGGTCCGAGGACGGGGGACAGGACGGCTGCGCAGTCGCCCGTCTCCTGATCCTTCCACCGCGGCTCCACCCCAAGCGCCGCCCAGTCCACCACGTTCGGCCGCACTGCCGGGGCGGGCCCGGGGCCCGCCCCGGCGGACGTGCCGATCACGTGGGGCGCCGGGGACGCCGGGGGTTCGCCGGCGATGTGCAGGGGGATCGGGACGGCGCTCGGGCCGGACGGGCTCATGGTGGACACGGTAGCCGCCGCCAGGGCGTGGGCCCGCGTTAATTTTCCCTGAGACGCGACCTGCCCGGCCTACCCACCGACGCGATGCTGATGGGCACGCTCGGCCCGCCCATGGTCTGGCCGTCGTTGCCCACGGAGGGCTTGGCGTACCGCGTCCTTGGCCAGCTGGCTGCCCGGTAGCATCAGGGGGAAACGCACCTCACCGTGACGTGCCGTGCCCGGACCCACCTCCGGGCCGTGGCGAATCCAGCTGCCGCTGGAGGGTGATGCAGTGGTGATGCTTGGCGCTTCCAATCATCGTGTGACCGCCCCTGTACGCGCTCTGGCTCCTGTCGTGGTGGGGCGGCACGGACCGAGAGCGCGCAGGAGCTGTCGTGTCACCGAAGCACAGTACGCATCCCACCAACCGCCGGCAGATCGCCAAGGCCCTCGACGCGCAGACGCAGATGGGCTACCAGCGCGCGTTGCAGCGCGTCGTCGACGCCGCTGAGAAGGGGCTGCTGCCCGAGGTTCTGGACGAGGCCGGCCGCGCCGAGGCCGTGCGCCTCCTCGCCGAGCAGGGCGCACTCGAGCCGGATCCGGGCCCGTTCCTCGCGAAGGACTACCTGAAGGCCCTCGTCGAGGAGTTCCGCCGTCTGGGCTGGGGCGCGGGCGATGCGACCGACGTGGAGTGCTTCGGCCTGACCTCCTACGCCGGGCCCGTCGCTGGGCTGAGCCTGTCGGTGGGGCGCGCCGACGACGAGGACGACGGCGCCGAGCGTGACCCGGACGACCCCGGGCAGTGCGATCTGGCCAAGCCGCTCTACCTGATGGCGATGTGCCCGGCCGGGAACGCCACCGTGGACGATTTCGAGGACGGCCTGGCCGACTGCTCCACCGAGCCGGTCCGGGCCACCGCACGGCGCCTGGACACCGGGCTCGGCCGGACCCGGCTGGCCAGGGTGCGGGGCATGGAGGAACACTCCACCACGCCGTGCCCGATCTGCGGCGACCGCTACCCCGCCCATCACCTGCTGGGGAACTCGCCGAGCGCCGCGCCGGTCTGCCCCGCGTGCGTCTTCGACGGCGACCAGCCCTACCGCACCGACCTTCCGTACCTCGCCGTCCAACTTGACCGCCTCCTGTACGAGGATCTGTCCGCCCCGGCGGGATGGGACGCGGTCGCGGCCGTTCTCGCGCTGACGTGCGGTGCGAACCTGCGCGCCCGGCTCGACCGCGCGCTTCGGGAGCGTGGCGGCTGGCCGATCGTGATGGAGCGCTGGGGCGAGCCGCTGGTCCGCTCCTGGATCTGGCTGCCGCCGCCCGCCGACCGTCATCCGATGTTCCGGCGCCTGGGTGCCGGCGCGAACCTGACCGCGCTCGTCGACGCCGTCGACCGCCACGACCCCACCGCCCGCGCCGCGGCGAAGGCTCTGTGCCGCGAGGTGGGCGTGCGCTGGAGGGACGCGCTGTGGCCGGCCGCGATCGCTTTCGCGGTGGCCCTGACCACGCAGGCCTGCGAACGGGACCGCCACCGCACCCCCTACCACCTCGTCCACTCCCTCAGCGACGGCCTCGGCCAGATCATGAAGCCGTTCGCGGTCACCGGGGACGCCTTCAACGTCGAGAGCGGCCTGACCGAGCTCCTCCAGTGCCAGCTGCTGCCGATGCTGCTCGGGCACAGCCTGGACGAGGAACCCGACGACCCGCGGCGCCGCTACGGAGCAGGGGGCGACGACGAGCGTCCCGCCGCCACCGGCGCTGATGCGCGGATCAGCCACAGCATCGACCGGGCGAACCAGGTCGCCGTGATCCTGGGCACGCTCCCCTTCACGCCGCCCGGCGTCCCGGCCTGGGACGGCGCGCCGGTCACCGGGCCGGACGCCGATGGCCTGGGCAGCACCGCCCCGGTCGGCGAGCCGTGCGCGGCGCTTCGGGCCGAGGCCCGGCGGCAGGCCGCCGAGACGCTCTACGACGCGGGCGGCCCCCTGCTGGTCGACGCCGACCACGCCTGGGCACGCGAGGGCTGGTGGGTCCCCTCGGACCACAGCCGGCACGCGGTGCGCCAGGCACGGCAGTTCCTGGGCTCCCGGACCCGGGTCCTGGCCCTGTGGTACGGGCCCGGCGCCCAGTTCCCCGAGCCGGTACAGGTCTGCGTCGAGGTCACCGACGTCCACCCGCACAGCACCGGCCCGGCGGACGTGCCCTGGCTGAGCGTGTGGGACGGCCACTCGCACTTCGGGATGACCCTGTCCGACCTCGCGCTCATCCGCCGCGCCGAACCCAGTGAGGAACTCACCCAGGTCTGGCCAACCCACGACGACGCCGATACCGGCCACCAGGACGCCGCCGTGCCGGACGTGCCCGCGGGTACGTCCGGCACGGCGGACGGGGCGCTCCCGACGGCCGAGGAGCTATGCCTGCTGACCGACCGGTTCCTGCACCTGGCCGGGCACCGGCTCGGCGAGGGCTGGAAGAGCGTGGACGAGAAGGCCTACGCGGCCCACCAGCGCCTGGAGAAGGCCCTGGAAGCCGAGTACACCGGCTTCGCGGCCACGTCCGTCAAGGTCTGGATCAACTTCTTCGACACCGCTCACTCCTGCCCCACCGGCCCGGGCCAGCCCCTCCCCCCGTACGCGCTGACCGGCAAGCCCTACGAGGTGGAGTTCACCGTCCACGCCCACGACCCGTCCTGCGGCTGCGGGCAGGAGTACGGCTTCGGCGAGTTCTCCGACCGCGTCTGCCAGCTCCTGATCGTCCTGTGCCTGTACGGGGGGCTGATCGAAGCCCACCCGATGGTCGAGACCGCAGGCGCCCCCGAGGAGGGCCGGGCCGCGCTGCGGGACATCACCTGGAAGGTCGACGGCCCCGACGGCTACGACTTCCGGGAGGTCCAGCGCCGGGTGATCCGCGACGTCACCGACGCCGACTCGCCCCTGAACACCGACACCAATCCGGCCTACATCCCGCCGTACATGGCCGCGGACGGCTGGTACCTGCCCGAAGGCGGCACCTCGATGATGTTCCACGGCCGCCGGCACGGCCACGAGGGCAACAACGAGCGGGAGGAGCGGGAAGCCGATAGCCCAGCGTGACCTCGGTGTGCTGGCGCACGCCGACCTGGAGCGGCTGGGGATGGCGCTCGCAGCGGTGACCGAGGCCACACTGAGCCTGATGTGCTCGGGCGGGGGCGGGAAGTTGTGTGGCGGCAGCCCTTTCGGGGAGGGGTGCTGACATGGGCCTTGACGGTTCGTCGTGTTGCTCAGCCGGTGGCCGAGCAGCCTGGCATCGACGGCAGCAAGGCCTCGCCCGTCAGAGCGCTGATCCGTCGCCGGATCGCTGCGAACATCTCCGCCCGCTCTTCCTTGACCGGGTAGTCGAAGCGGTCGTAGCGCAGCTGGAGGGCGGCGGAGCCGTCCGGGGACTTCAGGAGGACCAGGCCCAGGCTCTCACCAGGGATCAGGTCGCGGTGCCCGCGCAGTTCCAGCGGCAGACCGTGCTCCGGGTCGGTGAGGGCCTGGACCAGCTCGGCGCGGCGCAGACCGGTGTCGGAGGCGTGGTCCAGTTCCAGGATCCACCACTCCCCCAGCCGGGACTCGTGGCCGGTGACCACGTGGGGGACGGCGACGGTGTGGAGGAGGCCGAGGCGGCGCAGCAAGCCGCTGGGGAGCCAGGCCGCCTCGCGCCAGGTGGACTCATAGGTCAGGGGCTGGCGCTCGTCCTCCCAGCGCCGCTCGTCGGCGGTCCAGGTGTCTTCGGCGAGCCAGCTGGCCTCGCCTCCGATGTCGTGGGTTCGCTCGGCAAGGGTGGTCTCGGCCTTCTGGAATGCGCGTCGGGACACTCCGGTGAGCCGGATGCTGGTCGGCTGTCCGAGGCGGCGGAGCTCGATGCCGCGGTCGGTGCGTGCGGTGATCCGGACCCCGTTGAGACCCTGGATCTCATCATGGCCGGTGCCCGCCTGCACGCGGCCGGGCAGCAGCGCGGCCAGCAGGCCGTCGAGGCTCGCGTTGCTCTCCAGGTCGAGCCGGATTCCCTCCGCGGTGGGCTGTACGTACCGGATCCCGAAGGGGAACTCGAAGAAGTCCCGCTGGTAGCTGAGGATCCGGTAGAACGCCTCGGACTCGAGCAGGAGTTGCGCCTGGTGGGCAGGGGCTGGGATGAGAGGTGCGTGGCGGGGAAGGCCGGCGACGACGTCGCACGCGACCTGGCGGGGAGCACCGGTGTAGAGGGCGTAGGTCCGGGCGCGGCTGCTGATCCGGGTGTCCGGCATGGGGGTACCTTTCGCTCCGTTCCGTCGGCCCGCGGAACATGAGGAACAGGCACTGGTGTGCGGTGGTGCGGTCGGTGGGATCTCTGATCGAAGCCGAGCTTCTTCGCCTCCGCCTTGAACCAGCGGGCCGAGGTTCGCGTGAGGAGCAGCAGACCGATGCCGCAGGGCGCCACTGTATCCCTCGGGTTCGGCTCGCAGGGGCGACACGCCGCCACGCAGTTCGGGCGCGGGCTACAGGGGGGACGCGACCGGCTGGAGATGGTTCTCCGCGGCGAGTCGACTGCGGGCCGTGGCTTCTTGTCGCAGCGCCGTCCTCAGGTGCCACAACGAGATCACCGGCAGGAGGCTGCCGAGCCGCGCCACTGCCCGCAGTACCTCCGCCGCCTGGACCAGGGGTTCGGCAGCCGCCCGTGACCGCTCGTTCCTTCGGTCCTCGCGCAGACGGTCCACGATCTCGTCCAGCAGATGCGCCAGCTCACCCGCTCCTGGGTCCTCCGGCACATCAGCCCCCCACCACTGGAGCGCCGCCTCCAAGGCCGTGAAGGCGTTGGTGCGGTCGAGCGGCGGCCTGGTCTCTGCGTCCCCGTGCGTCACGCTCCCCATCGTTCACCGCCGGACTTCTTCTCGGGGCGGAAACGGAGAATCGGCTGGTCTCGCATCAGGCCGAGGCCCCGTCCCTTTCATGCGCTGCAGTCGGTACGGGCATGCCGCGGCGCCGGGCCTCGCGGATGAGGACGTCGAGCTGAGCACCGGCCGCTTGGTAGGCGTCGGCGGCACGGGCAAGGCGCTGCTCGGCGGCGGCCAGGTCGGCGGCGAGTTCTTCCTCGGTTCGCGGCCGCTCCCGAGAATCCGGCCGTGCTGACAACGCCTGCTCGCCGAGCAAGGGCTGCTCGCCCTGTCGCGCGGTGCTGCGGACGAACACGCCCCTGCCCTTGACCGCGTAGACCAGGCCCTCGCGTTTGAGTACGCGCACCGCGTTCTGTGCGGTCGAGTTGGCGATGCCGAAACGGTCTTGGAGCTCCCGTGCGGAGGGAAGCCGGCCGCTCGGAAAGTTCCCGGACCGTATCTCCTCCCTGAGCAGGTCGGCCGTACGCACGTATGGGGGCCTGGGGTCGTGCTCGGCGGTGACCGCGGCGTCGGGGAAACGGGAAGGCGCCGTCCCGGCCGCCGGCGGAAGGCCGGGGTGCGTGCCGCTGACGTAGCTGCCCCGGCCGAGCACGGAGTAGACCAGTCCCTCCCGCTTCAGCACTCTCAACGCGTTCTGCACGGTTGAGCTGGATACCCCGAAGCCTTCTTGGAGTACACGTGCCGATGGCAGTTGACTCCCGGCTGGGTACTCCCCGCTGTAGACCTTGGCGCGCAACACCTCGGCCGCCTGAAGGTAGGGCGGCCTTGGGTCGTCTTCCAGCGGCAGAGTCATGGTCATACGGTATGCAGCGCCGCTCCCGGCCGTGAGCTCGCGCACGGCCGGGGCGGGAGACGCCTGTCCGGGTTCCACTGCGAGGATCGTCAGACGGTGCGCATCACGGCGACGACCTTGCCCAGGATGACCGCGTCATCGGCCGCAAGCGGCTGGAACCTGGGGTTGTGTGCGACGAGCCAGGCGTGGCCGGCCGCGTCGCGCTGGAACCTCTTCACGGTCGCCTCGCCGTCGAGCATGGCGACGACGATGTCGCCCGGCTCGGCGACTTGCTGACGCCGTACGGTGACCACGTCGCCGTCACAGATGGCTGCCTCGATCATGCTTTCCCCGGACACCTTCAGAGCGAAGAGCTCGCCGTCGCCGACCAGCTGGCGCGGCATGACGTAGGTGTCCTCGACCATCTCCTCGGCAAGCATCGGTGGACCGGCCGCGATCCGCCCGACCAGAGGGACCTCCGCCGCTGCGGACTCGCCCTCCGGCCGCTCGTACGCCTCCTTTGATGCCTTGAGGGGGAGGCAGTAGGCGCGAGGACGGTGCGGGTCTCGACGTAGTTCTCCCTTGCGTTCCAAGGCAAGGAGCTGGTGCGCGACGCTGGAGGTGCTCTTCAGGCCGACGGCCAGACCGATCTCACGCATCGAGGGCGGGTATCCGCGGTCAGCGACAGAACGGGCAATGCAGTCGACGATGGTCCGCTGCCTGTCGGTGAGCCCATCGGGACCCCGGCGGATGCCTGGAGGCCGGCCGGGTCGAGCGTCGGTGATGGTCATGTGCCCCCCTTACGATCTTGCGTCTCTGGACAGTAGCCCCACCCGCCGACAAACGGAACATCGTTTCGACGCACGCGAGCGATCCCGTGAACGAGGATGTGAGGCCCGGGGCTGAGGCACGGCCGGGCCGGGCTCTCACCGGTTGACTTCGGCGCCATCGCTGGTCTCAGCCTCCTGGAGGCGAGGTGCTTGATCGCGAGGTGGGCGCGCTTCGCGTCGCGGGCTGCCCCCTCGGGGGTCAGCGTCGGAAGACTGCTGCCTTGGGCCCAGGTTTGATCACCAACGCGTTCAGCGGGCGCGACCGCGTGGGCTGCACGACCTCCAGCCAGCCGTCGGCGCGGGTGACGCAGTACGGGATGCTCTGGTAGTTCTGCCACTTCCAGTTGATCCACCAGCGGGGCTCACTGCGGTGTCCCGCGAGGCGCCGCGATGTGGGCAGCCGCTGACCGGCCAGCTCGACGTCGTCGAACTCGACCGCGAGTTCCTTCATGAGGGCCAGACCCGCCAGGGCCGCGCGGCGCAGCGGGCTGTCGTCGTTCCACCGGCGGAAGGCCCAGCGCATGTCCGGGGTCGCCAGCAGACTGGTGTCGTCCGGGGCGTCGGGGAGCATGATGCGGGAGATGGTGATGGCCTCCTGCTGCTGCCACCCGATCAGTTCTGCCCGGACCGGGCGGGGGATGTGCCGGTCGAGGCCTTCGAAGGCGTCGATCATGTCGTGGCGCTCAGCCCGGCCGGCTTCAGGGTCTTCGGCGATCGCGTGGAGCACGCCGAGCGCTTCGGCGAGTGTGTCGCCCCGTTGCCACAGCGGGAGCATGAAAGTGCCTTCGGCCTCCAGTTGCTCGCGCGCCGCGTCCTCGAACTGGAACTGCAGCCCGCGCGATGACCCGGCGAGCGCGCGGCGCAGCGGCGCGTAGGGGTTGCCGCCGGAGAAGATGGCCTGGACGACGGCCTGCTTCATCCGTTCGTCGCGCTCGAACCGGACAGCGACGTCGACGTCGTGGGGCTCGAGGGCGCCACGTGCGAAGCTGCCGAACAGCCACACCTGCCGGACCAGCTGGAGGGGCCATTCCTGGGGGCCGTCGAGCCGGTGGAGCATCGCTTCGACCAGTTCGACAGCTCGCGTGCGCTTCATGTGGCTCCCTCGATCTCCGCTGGCCACCAGGGTAGTGGCCGGACCATGATGTCGTTGCGGGACGGACGCCGGGCTGATGATCAGGCCGGACCGGCGGAGGGAGTATGCCCCCGGACGCAGCGCACGGGGGGACGCGGCGTCCAGGGGGACTGCTGCTCAACGTACCGCGCCAACCCGCGCCTTATCGCACATATCGGAGAATCGGATCGCGGGTCTTTGACCGGTGCGCTGTCGTACAAGGAGAGCTTCGTGGCCGGCGCCGGCTGTTTCACCGCGGCGTGAAGGCTGCCGTGCGCGCCGGAGCTGCCCGGGGCGGGCGGCTACGTCTGGGGCTAGAGAAGGTCGTTCAGGGTCCGGCGCGAAAGGTTCAGGGCGTTCGCGGCCCTCGTGGCGTTCTCGTCGTGTGCCACGTAGACCGTCCTCGCGGCGTTCCGTCGGCTGGTGCCAATCTCCTGTTGGACCGTCGTGCGCACGAGGGTGCCGATGACGCGGGTGGCGTGCTCGTACTCGGTCGCGACGTCGCGCGCTCCCCAACAGGCTGCCACCTGGCGCTCGCGGTCCGATTCCGAGTCGGGCGTCTGGAAGTCGAGCAGGTCCGTGAGGTCCCGGGCGGCGCGGGCGGCGCGGGCCAGCAGTGGCAGCTCGCTCTCGTCCGCCAGCAGCGACCAGTCAGCCCGATAGATGAGGAGAGCGGCATGCTCGGAGGTGCACTCCACCCACTGGTCCGGCTCGCCGTCGTACTGCGAGGTGGTGGCCAGCAACCACTGGCCGCGCCGGGTCACCCACAGGCTGAACGCGCGCCTCTCCTCGCGCAGCGCCTCGTCGTCCTGGTCCAGGACCCTCCGAGTGGTGCCGAGGTCGAACCATCTGGCCTTCTGCCAGGGGATGTCCTCCGTAGTGGAGGCGTCGTCGTCTACCGCGGCGGTGATCACGGCCCAGTTGACGTCGTCGCCGGGCAGGGTCGGTTGCCCCTGCTCATCCCGGATCGAGTAGTCCGCCCTGGCGAGGAGAGCACGCGTCGCCTGGTCGTCCAGCTCGTGACTGCCGATGAAGTCGGTCGCGTCGTCCCAGGTGAGCGCGGTCAGCTTCTCCGACGGCCTCCGCCCGTGGTGCACGTCGCAGTCCCAGCCATCTTCTCCCAGGACGATTGCGGTATCACCGTGCCTGTTTCCACGCTCGAACAGCTCCTCCAGCAATGCGGCAGTCACGGCCACAGTCATGGTGCGTCCCCCCTACAGCCGTGCAAGGAGCGGCCTTCTGAGAGTTGAGCGGGGGCGTCCAAGCGCCACGGCCGGTCAGGTGGGATTGCGCAGGCGGCTGGCCATTGGGGCGGGTTTGGGCGCAGCGTGGGGCGCTGCGAGGACACGGATGCCGGATCAGCTGGCCGCGGCCGTATGCAGCGGGTGTTGCTTCTGGCCGAGTCCGTCGCTCAACGGAACGTGTTCGGCCCACAGAATCCGCAGGCGCTTAGGTGGATGGGTGCGCACGCTTCGGGCCGTCACCCAGATCCGTTGCAGGAGGGCGCGGTCGCGCTCTCGCTCGAGGTCCTCGCGCCACATGTCGGCCACCGCAGTCCGGCCGCAGGTACGGACGGCCGCGAAGTCGCAGGCGAGTTCGCCCCACCAGAAGAACAGGGCGTTCAACATCCAGGCGGCCGCTGCGGTCAGGACGAAGACGGGCAACGACAGGAAGCCGGCGGCCAGGGCGACCGTCGCCACGAAGGTGGACTCGGCGGCGATGCGCTTGCCGGTGTCGCGGCGCTGGAGATGGGCGAGCTCGTGCTCCAGGACTGCGGGAAGGTGGGCGGTGTGCCGAGGGTGGAGCCACCGCATTCCGAGCCAGACGTGTCCCCGGCGGCCATGGCCGGTGGAGCGGGCATCGGCCCAGCTATCGGTCTCGTCGGAGGTGGCCAGGGTGACCTTCTCCAGCCCGCGCTCGGCGGCGGTGCGGCGTACGTGCTCGGTGGTCTGCCGCATCCTGGCCGCGAAGTGACGGTAGAGGTCGCTGTCGGAAGGGCGAGGCTTACGGCCTGCGTGGGGCTGCCAGGTCAGCGCCTGTGCCGACGGCCCCATGGCGATCGCCGACTTCTGACGGGCGCGCCCCTGCGCCGCCCACAGTCCGCCTGCCGCCGCCGCGACGACTACGGCGATCCCGGCCGCCGGCCCGCGCAACTGCGTCATGACGGCCTCGCTGATGATCGCGGTTGCCACCACGGCCTGCCCAGCGTGGCGTTGCAGCATGTCCCCCAGTGTGGCGGGTAGCCCCGCGCCTTCAGACACGGGGCCCCCTAAGAACCGTACGAGCGACTCTCACCGCATACGGCTCAAGCAGACCACGAGGGGTCGGCAACCGCAGTTGCTGGTCGGGAACGCCGTCCATCCCCCGCATGATGCAGGCGATGGCAGTCGGCGTGGACCAGGCGGAGATTCTTGACGTCATCGCTTCCACCATCACGACGATAGACCAAGTGATCTGCGTGTAGTGAGTGCCTCATGGCTTCGAACCATTGCACCCAATCTCTCACGTTGTCTGGTTCGTATTCTGCCCCGACAATGAGCACTTGTCGACAAAGTGCACAGAGGCCCTTTTGCCGAGCCGCCAAGTATGACTTTCGCGCCGTCATTCGAGGCGGCTTCTTCTTCGCGTTCCGCTGGCGCCAGTAAGTCTTTAGGCTTGGGTCGTCGGGTGACGCCTTCCCCTTGATGGCTACATGGCGCGTGATCTCCGTGTAAAAGGGGACCAGCAGATTCCCAGTTTTGGGATCGCGGAAGCGATTTTCACCGAAATATCTCCTCCATATCCAACCCTTTGTCTTCCGTGGATGCATCCGCATACCCCACTTGAACAGGCATCGCTTTAGATACCAGTCCAGATTGGCATACGTTCGACTAGATGATGCTCCGCGGTAGTAGTTGGACCATCCCCTGGTGTAAGGGTTGAGTGCTCCGATCAGTGACGCAGCTGGCACTCCGCGGTGTTTCATCACGGACAGCTTGACTCTTCTCTTCGCTCTCGCGACGGAATCCTTGCTGGGTGTAACCAGGGTTCTCTCGTCCCCCCTTTTGCTGGCCGCGTACCGCCTGATGGTAAATCCCAGGAAGTCATAGCCTTCGTAGAGGCTCCTGACTGAGGACTTTTCCTCGTTAAAGGCAAGCCCTCTCGGTTCGAGCCATTCAACCAGTTTGGATTTGACCTCGTACGCTTCCTCGGCCGTTCTGCATAGCACAACGAAGTCGTCGGCGTATCTGATCAAGATGGGCGCCTCCCTTTGGGCGTGCCCTTCTGGGGAGTAACGGCACCCAGCCGCCTCTTCCATTCCATTTAGCGCGATATTAAGAAGCAGGGGACTAATTACTCCGCCTTGCGGCGTCCCCTCCTCGGTGCGAGTAAGTATCTCGCCTTCTACGACGCCGGCCTTCAGCCACGCCTTGATGAGCCCTCCGCCGGGGAAGTCCCCGATAGCGTCCATCAACTTGTCGTGGTTGATGCGGTCGAAGGCCGCAGAAAGATCGGCATCAAGCACCCATGGCCGCGTGGGAGGGTATCCCCGTCTGCCAGTTCCAGCGTGCCACAGGTAGTGAACTGCATCGTGGGCGCTTCTTCCGGGCCGAAACCCGAACGATTTTCGATCAAAGAGGAATTCCCATTGCGGTTCCAACGCATTTTTAACGCGGGCTTGCATGACCCGATCTCTAATCGTTGGAATCCCCAGCGGTCTCTGCTTGCCGCCACTTTTAGGGATGTAGACCCTTCTGACGGGCGCGGCACGCCAGGGTTGCGTCGAGTAATGAATCTCGCTAGCCAACTTCTGACGTTTCGTCGGGGTCAAAGCTCTTTCCCCGTCGATGCCTGCCGTCTTTCTTCCCTTGCTGATTTGCGTCACCCTTCGCACGCTTGTGAGCGTGTTGCTGTGGCTACGCAGCATCAGCTTCGACAGGTTCTTAACCTGCCTCCAGTTTCCTTCGCTTGCCGCCCGGAAGATCCGCTGCCTCAACCGCCGTACGTTCGCATTGGCTTTTCCCCAGTCAACTAGAGTCCAGTCCGTTAGAGCGCCCCGGCGTCCGTTCACTGCAAAGGAGCCCGCATTCGTAAGTTTCATGCTGCCCTCCCGTGTCTAACTTCTCGCTGGGTTCCGTTGGTCTTGCTTGCTTCATTTCCAGGTCTTACCAGGCTCACGTCAGCACCCTTTCAGGTCAGGGGAACGACCCCATATCCGGACAGTTATCCCAGAAGTTGGCCACTATCTTTTGGGTTTCCTGTTCCCTTTCAGGACTCCGGCCTTCGCTTTTTGAGCCATCCTGTTCCCGCTGCCCCTTCGTTCGGCCTTGCGGCTTTCCCTACCGATCAAGTCGGAGGGCATCGGGGTTTCCGTGTTCCGCATGAGATAGACACGACCGGGTAGGCCGCCCTCTATGCCCCGGGATCCCAAGGTGTGCCAAGCCACGCCACATGCAACGTGACCCCTCGTGCTCCCTCCTCCAGGAGCTAGATCCTTTAAGCCCGTATTCCGCCACCGAACTTCCGGTGATCACGAGGCTTTAATAGACAGAGGGTTCGTGTTCCTCGACCTCCCGACCTTTCTCTCTCCTGTGCCAGCGGGGTGGCCCCTCCGGCCTTGGGCACTACAGGTCAGCTCGGCACCGAGCCGTTACCAGCTCCGCACCTGACCCTGAGAACAGCGCTTGCACACTGCGCCGGGTGCCAACTCATCACGTTCAGGCCCGAGTCGGCACCACTACCTCAAGCGACTTCACGTCGCACCATGGTGATCACCGTAGTCGGCGAACGTGGCCGTCCGGCAGGGCTCGGTTCCGCTCCCCTTCACCGCGGCAGCGCACCTCTGCGTCTCATGGCGAACCGCGGCGACCGGTCTGCCGGTCGGCTACGGCGTCATTCGGGCAAGTCCTCGAACAAACTGCACCGTCTCGGGCTTCAGGCCCTCGGCCTCCGCTTCACGGGAGATTTGCCGGGCAGCCGTCACCGCCGCTTGCCGGGACAGGAGACGAGTGTTGAAGGGGCTGTAAGCCGACAGGAGGGCGGTGCCAAAGTCGTGTGCTGCGCGGGACAGCTGGGAGTGGTTGTCCGGCAGGGTGGCGGCGAAGTCGAGATCACGGGCCTTGTCGGCGATCGTCCTCTGCTCCGCGCGGACGGACTGTGCCGCCTGCCAGGCGAAGTAGGCCACGGCGATGGCAGCCGGCATTACCCCGGCTGCGCCCTCCGCCGTGGTCAGTTCGCCAATGCCCATGTCGAGCCACCACAGAAGGAACGGTGTCAGGGCGAGAGCGAGCGCTGGCCAGGCAAGCGCCGACCACCACACCGCGACGGTCAGCCGACGGCGCACGCCACCCGCCGTCAGGGGCAGTGCAGGGGCTTCTTCGTCCGGCGTATGGATCATCATGCCCTCTGGGTCCGACACGGCCGGCTTCAGGTGCTGACGGCTTCGTCTGATCCGATGCCGGAGGTGAGGAGGGTGAAGACCCGATCGTCGCTCCGGACCTCCTCCAGGATCGGCGCCCAGAGGCTCCTGCGCCCGTCGCCGAGGTGGCTCGTGAGGGTGTAGAGCTCGACGAGGTAGCCAGGCATGGCGCGGCCCCAGCACTGGTCGTTTTCGTTCCACTCCGTGAGGACTTGTTCCAGCTCTGGCAGGGACAGGAAGCCGGCGCAGGGGAGGACGGCCTTCTCCGCGACTTCTTGCCCGCGGTCGAAGGTGCCCACGTCCTTGAGGAGCGCCGGGAGAAACGGTGTGAAGTACGGATCGGGGCGCTGCTCGATGATGTCGGCGCGGGGGATGTACCAGAGGTTGGAGAACGCTGTGGTGAGGGCGGGCAGCGTCTTGCGGAGTTCGGGGTGGGCGACCAGGGCCAGGGCTTTGGCCTCGGCGGTGGTGATGTCTTTGTGCGGCGCCCGGGTGCCGATCGTCTCGATCTTGGTGTTCAGGAGGTTGCGCACGGGGGTGCCCAGGGAGGCCCAGAAGGCCGGGAGGTCGCCGAGCCGGCCGAGTGCCTGGAGCTGGACGGAGGGTTCGGCCGTCTCCAGGCGGGTCATCTGCTTGGCGACGGCCTTCTTGACGAGGTCGGCGTCACGTGCGGCGAAGCTGCGCAGGCACTTGGCCATCCGGTCGGCGAACTTCTCCGGTTTGATCTTGATCGCGGGGTCTTCGATCGCCAGGACAGCGAACTTGGCTGCGGCCTCGACAACCTTGGACCTGGCGCTGGGACGGACACGGTCGAAGAAGGTGTGGGTGAGGTACTCGGTGTCGTAGACGAAGCCGGGGTCCACGACGTGCTTGAGGAAGCTGTTGACGATCTTGCGGCCCTGGCTCGGTGGATGGATGAGCACGGCGTCCAGCGCGGCCGCGAGGTGGGCGCGGGCATACTCCATCGTCGGCTCGTAGAGCTCGCCGAGGGGACGGATGGACGGGTGCGCGCACAGGTGGCGGTCGTCGCGGATCCGCTCCAGCTGCTTGCGCTGGGTGAAGTCGATCAGTTCGAGCTTCTCCGCCGTGTCGAGCAGGGTCTTCTCCAGGCCGAGCATGATCGGGATTGCTTCGGACTCCGCACTGCCCTGCGCTCGCTCCACGTCGGCGACCAGGTCCTTCGCGTGGCTCTCGCCCTCTTCGTGGAGGATCTGGGCCTTGGCGATGAGGTCGGCGCAGACAGCTGTCCACGTCAGGACGATCGCGCCGCGGGCCGAGCCGGAGGC
Source organism: Streptomyces sp. BB1-1-1 (assembly GCF_031597775.1). NCBI lineage: Bacteria > Bacillati > Actinomycetota > Actinomycetes > Kitasatosporales > Streptomycetaceae > Streptomyces > Streptomyces sp. BB1-1-1. The sequence goes on from NZ_CP134205.1 coordinate 265,638, forward strand.
GTAGCAGCGGTACGCCTCGCCGACGAGGGGACGCAGGTCCGGATTGAACACGCGGTTCACGCGCTCTTCAAGGTCGATCATGTTGCCCCTCCCGGCGCGCCCGTCCCACTTGCCCCCGGAATAATCCCATCTTCCGCTCCGGGCCCCGGACCGGCCTCTCCATTTGCTATGTGCTGGTACCGGCACATAGCTACAGTGTGGGTATGGCAAAGCAGACGAACATCCGCCTGGACGACGCCGTCAAAGCCGCCGCCGAGGACCGGGCCAAGCGGCGGGGCCTGAGCCTGCAGGGGTACGTGGCTGATCTGATCGAGGCCGACGTGAACCAGACCCGCGCGGCCTTCATGGCCGGCGCCTCGTCATTCCTGGCCGCGTACACGGACTTGTTCGACGCGGAAGTCGGCGAGGACCGGTACCCCGGCCTCCCTGACACCACGGCGGAGACGGCATCGAGGGACGCCGCGTGAACCTTCGCGTCGACCTCGCGTGGATCCTGGCGGTGGCGCAGCAGATTCCGGGAGATCCCCAGGTCGTCGACTACGGCGTCCCGGTCGCGGCGGAAGCACGCCACCGGGCGGAGATCCTTGACCGCGAGGTCTACCCCGAGCCCCATCACAAGGCCGCGGCGCTCCTGTGCGAGCTGGCGAGAAACCCGAGCCTGGAGAAGCGGAACCTGCTGTTCGCGGCCACGGTGACCGCGGCCTACCTGTCGGCGTGCGGGATGCCGGTGAGCCCTGGCCTGGACACCGTCCTCCCACTGGCCCGCGCCGCCCGGGACGGTCTCCCGGTGCGGGAGGTCGCCGCTCAGATCAAGACCTGGACGAGCTGACCCTCTCGTCGGGCCGCGGGATCTCCCCTGACGTACAGGCCGTCGCGGCTACGCTGGCCGACGGCCGCGAGGCACCGGGTGCCGTGGCTTCCCCGGTGTCGACATCGGTCCGGTCCGGTGGTGGGGTCAGGTGCTCTACCAGGGCGAGCAGCGTCAGCAGGCAGATGGCTCCGATGAGGATGGCGGTCCAGCCGAGGGCCGATGGCGTATTGCGGGTGCCGATCGCGGTAGGCGTGAGCACCACCATCGCGGCGACCACGCCGCACGGAAGGACCCATTGCCGTCTCATGACCGGGTACCCGGGACCGAGAGGTCGGCCTGGTGCCCATCGCACGCGCGGTTGATCTGTCTCCGCGAAGACGACGCAGTTCTCATCGCAGATGAATGTATACCGGTTCGTCTCACCCGAAGATGGACCGCGCAGGCCAGAGCTTGGTCCACGGGGCTCGCTGCGAGGCGGCCGCTCACGAGCTGTCCAGCCCAGCCTCGCCGGCTCTGGTCATTGCCCCGTACGTCGGCAGCTCCGCGTGTGCGGCAACCGGGGGCCGGTGCCGCTGGGCAGGTCCCGCACAGGGCGTGAGCGGTCCGTCCGCGCCACCGTCTCTACAGCGCGCTGTGCGCGTGCGGTGCGCTGTGCCTGCGTCCCCGCACCTCCGCCTGCCCACCCCCGTCCCCGGCGCGTCAGAGCAGAGAGGGGCGCGCGGCGCCAGCAGGTGTGCGCCCTGCCCGAGGCCCGGCCGAGCCCGTACCGTCGCAAGGCCGGGCGAAACCCCCGAGACGGCGGTCTGTGAGGACGGTGGCGTGGTGGAGCGCAGGACGGTACTGAGCGCCGGGCTCTACGCGGCGGCACTGTGGACGGTTGGCACGACCCAGGCGCTGGCCGGCGGACGCGGCCAGCGCCTGGCTGCTGACTCTCACGTCCGCGCCGCACGCGATTCTCATTGAGATGTCATCTGAGAGATGTCCGTGGCCCGCTAGTTGTAGGGGTGTCATGAGTTTGCTTCAGACGCAGCATGAGAACTGCTGATGCAGGCATCTGAGAATCACGAGTTCAGTCCACTGAGAATCACAATACGACGCCGGCTGTGACCTGCTGTTTCGCGCTGAGCGGTGGCGAGATGGTCTACACAGGCTTCGCAGCCGACTGCGCTCGCACGTGCTGTACCTGGATCAGCCGACGATAAAGTCACTCCCGCTCGCGCGGACTATGCAACGCCGCGGTAACCGCCCTGGGCAGGAAGTGTGGGGCACCCCCGCCTGCGCGGGCGCTAGGTCGTGTCTGACAAATGATCACGCTGTGGTGTCGCGGAGCCACAAGATGAGCGAGGCCAGGTGCAGTCCTGACTTATAGCGGACGGCGAGCTTGTCGAAGCGGGTCGCGATTGCGCGGAACTGCTTGAGTCGGTTGAAGCAGCGTTCGACCACGTTGCGGCCTTTGTACTGCTCTTTGTCGAAGGCCGGTGGTCGTCCGCCGCGGGTGCCGCGTCGCTTGCGGTTAGCCACCTGGTCTGATCGTTCGGGGATGGCGGCCCGGATGCCGCGTTTCCGAAGGCTGGCTCGGATGGCCCGTGAGGAATACGCCTTGTCGGCCAGCACCCGGTCGGGACGGCGTCGCGGCCTGCCGACCGTGGCGCGGGGTACCTTGATGGCGTCCAGTACCGCGTCGAACATCGTGGAGTCGCGTTCACGTTCCCGGCGGTCACGACAAACGACAGGGGCAGGCCACGGCCGTCCGCTGCCAAGTGGACCTTTGTGGTCAGTCCGCCGCGGGACCGGCCGAGGGCCTGCCGCGCCGCCGAGCGTTGTGGATCTTCCAGTTTGTCCCCGTCCAAGTCCCCTTTTTCCCGGCTCCGGCGGAGTGCTGGTGAGCCCGGTTGATGGTGGAGTCCACCGAAACTGTCCACTCCAGGCGGCCGACCGCATCGTCACGGACCTGAACGTGCTCCAGCAACCGGGCCCACGTGCCGTCGGCTTCCCACCGGGCGAACCGCTCGTAGACCGTCTGCCACGGCCCATAGCGCGTCGGCAGGTCCCGCCACGGAGCCCCGGTCCGCAAGCGCCACAGCACCCCGTCGATCACCTGCCGGTGGTCCCGCCACGGCCACCCTCGACATCCAGCGCCGGCAAGAGCGGAGCTATCCGCTCCCACGCCGCATCCGTCAACTCACCACGACCAGCCACAAGATCAAGTATGAGACTTCGCTGCATTGGGGCAGTCCACGACTTCAGCGAAGTAGGGCCAGCCGTTCACTTTGAGGTTCTGCACCGATGGCCGGGTGTCCAGAGCAGGCGCCGCGGCGTCGAGCAGGCGTCGAACCGTTCCGGGCTCGTAGAGGTTGAGCCAAGCGCGGTCCGGGAGGCGCACGACCGTGCCCGCCTCGAAGTGCGAGTTCGAAACGATTCTGTCCGGGCCCGGGGCAAAGACCAAGGCCAATCGACGTCGAACGCCCTGCGCCGTGACCTCTGGGAAGAGTGAAAGCGTCAGCCGGCAGTCAGCGTAGTCCGGTTTCACTCGCTGCCGGACAGTCCAACACCAGACAGCCTCGTCGACCACGAGGTGGCGGACACGTCGATCGTTCCCCATCGGGCCAGCGTAGATCGTTGGCTTGGACGAATGGCTTTTTTTAGACGACGCGGTCACCCCCATCGTGATCGTTTGTCAGACACGGCCTAGGCGCTGTTTCTCGGATCTCCTGACTTGGGCGGGGTGTTGGGGTCAGGCTGGCTTCATGGGTCGTGGGGATCTGACGAACGCGGAATGGGCTCGGCTGGAGTCGTTCTTACCTCCTGGCGGTGCGCGGGGAGGTCGGTGGAGCGATCACCGTCGGGTGATCAACGGAGTGCTCTACCGGGTGCGGACGGGGGTGCAGTGGCGGGATCTGCCGGAACGGTTCGGGCCCTGGGAGACGGTCTATAAGCGGCATCGCCGCTGGTCAGCGGATGGAACGTGGAAGATGCTGCTGTCCCGTATCCAGGCCGCCGAAGATGCCGCGGGTGGGATCGACTGGGACGTGTCGGTGGACTCGACCGCAGTGCGGGCCCATCAGCACGCCGCCGGTGCGAGGAAGAAGCCGTCGGCCCTGGATGCTCAAAAGGGGAACGGCCGGGGGACGAACCAGGCCGATCCGGTGCTGCGGAAACTGGCCTTCCGCCTGGAGGAGGTGGTCAGATCGGCGAATGCCTGGGCCGCTCCCGCGGCGGATTCACAACCAAGATCCATCTCGCCGCCGACGGACGATGCCGGCCCCTCGCCTTCGTTCTGACGCCGGGACACTACGGTGACGGCCCTCAGCTCGAGCAGGTGCTGGAGCGGATTTCCGTACCCCGATCCGGAGTGGGACGGCCCCGCAGCCGGCCCGACCACGTGCTGGCCGACAAGGCCTACACGTCCCGAAGCAACCGGCGCTACCTGCGACGACGCGGAATCCGGCACACCATCCCCGAACGTCTCGACCAGCAAAGGCACCGGCACAACCGAGGATCTCAAGGCGGTCGGCCCATCGGATTCGACCGCGAACACTACAAGAAGCGCAACACCGTCGAACGTGCCATCAACCGACTCAAGGGCTTCCGCGCCGTCGCCACACGCTACGAGAAACGCGCCTACATCTACCTCGGCACCGTCGCCCTCGCAGCCCTCATGGTCTGGCTCCGCACATGATCCGAGAAACAGTGCCTAGTGAGGGCTCCACCGCACCAATCGGCACCACTGACGAGGGACGCGGGTCACTCCCGCTCGCGCAAGCGCTACGTCCCGCGAAGAGCTGCGGCGCGAGTCACTTCCGCTCGCGCGAGCTCCAGAGGTCCTCGCGGTAGTAGGAGCCGACCATGACCGGGTCATCCCCGCTCGCGCGGGCGCTACGAAGTACCGAGGCGAGCCAGGCCGCAGCGCGGGGGTCATCCCCGCTTGCGCGGGCGCTATCCTTCGTGACTTGGTCATTTTGACGCGGCCTGCTCCGCTTTTGCTTAGGACGGGGTAGGGGAGTGGTGGCGCATCTGCGCTCGAGCCGTGGTGAGCCGGGCGGTTCGAGGCGGGCTCGATGGAGTGCATGGCTGGTTGTTGTGGCTATTGGGCGTACTCCAGGGCGAGGCCGGGGTGCGACGGTATTGACCACCGTTCGTCGGGAAGCTGAAGTTCGAACCTCGTGCGCTCGAGCGCGTCCCGCCCGGTCCGCACCTCCGGCAGTCGCTTGACCAACTGCTGCTCGAATCCGCTCAGTACAGCGTGGTGATCCCTCCCCAGTACATCGGGATCCAGTGTGCTGGAGCGTAGGAGCGGCAACCGTGACGGTGGACGGAAGGCCGCACGCCCACGCTGCTCGAAGACCTCAACGGAGTACGCCGGGCGGGCAGTCGGCGACTAAGCAGGAAACCTCCCGGCGTAAGCCGAGAAGCCCCCGCCTTTAGGCGGGGGAGAGTGTCACGTCCGGTCCAGCGCGACCGGGATGTGTGTGATCTATCACTTTTTGACGGGACAGTGCTGAAAGAGACATCTGCCGGGCCTTGTAGTAGGGCTTCACCGCCCTTCCAGACCGCTACCTACCAGGAGGAGTACAGACTGTGGACCCATTACGTCCCGTGCCGCCGCCCGTGGGAGTCGAGGGTCTCGACTACATCGATCTGCAGTACCCCGTTGCCAACATCACCACTCGGCTCTCGACACGGACGCATACCTTTCCGCCCCGCACATCTCTCTCCGGCCACGAGCAGGCGCTACTGGGGGCCGTAGCGGTGGAGATGGCACGGAGATACGCACTGTTCTACGGGCCGGTGACCAGCCTGCTGGAGGGCCAGCACTCGGCAGTGCACGGGCATCACGAGGTGGTCGAACACGTTGCACGCCACACGCTGGGCATCCGCGGCGTGAACAGTCCCGAGTGGCGAGAGGCCGCCTCCACGGCGCTGATGGGCGACTGGGTGCCGATGCTGCACGAAGACGACGCCGGACTCCTGATCCCCCGGCACGTCAAACGGGAGGCCGAACGCCCCCACACCCAGCTCCAACCACTGTGGGAGCACAAGGTCAAGGGCCGCCGGGTGGCCCTGCTCGACGCGCCGACCACGGACGGACTCACCCTCGGCGACCTGGCGGCCGACACGGTCCGGCCGTACGGATCCTGCACCGATCAGACCATCAATGATCCGCGTGTAAGGGAGATCCTGGCCGCGCTGGACCCGGATGAGCGGGATGTCGCCCTCCTCTATGTCCGTGACTCTTCCGTTCGCAGTTGGACCGAGGCCGCGCGACGCAGCGGCGCCACAAACCCCAAGCAGTTCGGTGAGCGGGTGCGACGCAGGTTGCTCCGGCTCGGTGACCGGCAGCGCAAGCATGGGGCCGCTGGAAAGCCACGATCGGCGGAGGAGGCATGAAAGAGGACGTCGTGACCCCTCACGACGTCGTGCCGGCGTCTACTTCGCGGTGGCTCAGCCTGATCGGCGCCCTCACCGCGTTGACGTCAATGGTCGCTGTCGTAGTTCTGGCGCTCGCCCACTGTTCAGAAGCGATCGTTCCCGTTGTGGCGGTCGGTGCGACTGCACTCACCACCGTCACCGCATCCGGACGGCCTGGCGGGCAGGCGCAGAGGTGAGACTCTCGCACGCCGCAGGGGCGGAGGGGGCCGGCACGCCCACACGCAGGCAGTGACAGAAGGCGGCGGCGCGGGACCGCAGGCATGCCGCAGACCGCGCCGCCAAGCACAGCGCAGCGGCTGGCCTGGCACTCTGTGCTGTGGCAACGGGCGTTGCGCTGCTCATGCGTTGGCGTATTCGGCGAGCCCGCCTACGGCCGGGACGGTGGCGGTCCGTGAAGCAGGTGACCAGGCCGCGGCACCGGGCTCACCAGCCGACGTGCGTTCTCGACCTGACCCTTGAAAGGGTCTGCAGGCACCGAGGCTCAGGTGATCGCGGGACGGCTGCCACACGAGGCCAGGCCACCGCCTCGGAGGGCTGATCGTGCAGCCATGGGTCCGAACTGCGGCTCGGGGCAGTGGGCAGTCATCGCCAAGGCGGAGGAGGACCGGCGCGCAGCGCCGAGCAGAGCGCGATGCCGAGCCCCGTCCGATACCGGCCAGGTCAGCCGCCTGACCGTCGTGACCGACACTGAACAGGCACCGGCCCCCCTCTTCCGCATCGGCAGTGGAGAGAACTGGGTCGGCTCCCACGTCAACGTCCATCTCGCTCTGCATCGTTGCTCCTCCCCGCAAGGCCGTCCCGTTCCGCGCATCCTGATGCTGGACCAGCCGACCCAGGTCTGGTAACGGTCGGAAGTCGACCAAGCCTCAGAAACCCTCGAGGACCACACGGACCGGGCAGCTGTGACCTGCTTTTTCCTTCTGAAGGTGTAGTGAGATGGTTCCCACACAGGCTTCATACCGACCGCGTTCGCGTGTGTTGCACATGGGCCGGTCGACTATGAGTCACTTCGGCTCTAGCGGGCCTTGTGTGCTGGTTAGCCGCTGAGAATGAGGCACCCCACACGCGGGGCTGCCAGGAAGTCTCGGTGACTCGGCCGACGACGGCCGAGTCACCCCTGCTCGCGCGGGCACTACGGGTCGGGCCCTGCCAGCCAAGAGCTCCAGGAGAGTCCCCCCGCTCGCGCAGGCGCCACCTGGCGTTCAGCCCGTTCAGCAGGTACGCGTACGAGTCATTCCCGCTCGCGCTGGCTCTATCTCATCACCGTGGGCATCGTGGTGGCCGGGGAGTCATCCCCGCTCGTGCGGGCCTTACGCCGACGGACAGATACTCGTGCCCGCGGCCACCGAGTCATCCCCGCTCGCGCAGGCGTTACCCTCTCTGACCTGGGCATTCTAGCGCAGTTTGCCCGCCTTTTGCATGGTTTGGGTAGAGGAAGGATGATGCGACCGAAGACCTCGTACTGCCTCCGGGGCGTGCTTCGGAAGCCGCCCGCCCACTAATGAACTTGTCGCTGTCACCCGGCACCGACGATTCGCCGCCTCCGCGACCGGATAGATCACGAAGTCGCACTTGAGTGTTAGCCGGTCGGGTTCTGCCCGGCACTATACCGATGCTGCGGCAGAGTCGGCCCTGCTACACGAGGCACTCCCGCTACCGCGGGCTTCCGCCAGCTCCTCTCTGCGGAACGCAGTGCTGCTTCAAGGTCGCTCGCGCGTCTCTGATAGCCGGGTGATCACCTGGTAGGGCTGGGCAGCACGGGTCGCTCCCGCCCGCGCGGGCGTTACGAGTACAGCAACGAGGATGAGACGAGGCCGTTGGAGGCCACGCAGCTTGCGCGGGTTCTCTCTGGTCAGAAGGGCGCGGGCCCACTCGATGGACGAGTCACTCCCGCTGGCGCGGGCTCTGCAGACGACGGCTGATCCGGTAAGGGTCGTACAGGGACACTCCCGCTCAACGGGCTCGGCAACGCTGCGGTCACCGTCCTGGACAGGAAGTCTGGATCATCCCCGCTTCCGCAGGCTTTATCTCATCGTCCAAACGCGCGGGTTCTTCAGGCCGTTGGCCACCCGGATCGACACCAGCGTTGGGTCACTCCCGCTCCCGCAGGCGGTACGAGACGGCGGACAACATGCTCACCTCCCGGGCCGAGTCACTCCTGCTCGCGCAGGCGCTACTGCGGGCTCCGTCCGATCCGGTTCGCCACCCTCGAGTCACTCCCGCTCGCGCGGGCTCCACGCCCAAGACACTCGTCGTCGACCGAGGCAAAGTCGAGTCACTCCCGCTCGCGCGGGCGGTACGGCGTATCGAAACGGGTGTTGAGCGAGAGCCGGGAGTCATCCCCGCTCGCGCGGGCGTCACCCTCTCTGACCTGGGCAACCTAGCGCATTTGCCCGTCTTTTGCTTGGGTTTGGGTAGAGGAATGATGATGCGACCGACGATCTCGTACTGCTTCCAGGCATACTGCAGAAGTCGCCAGCCAGCCGATGACCTTGTTGCTGGCCCCCGGAAGCGACAGCCCGCCGCCTCCGCGGCCGGATAGATCACGAAGTTTCCCACGGCCAACGCGGCAAAGACGCTGGACGCGGTGCCCCCGCTCGCGCGGGCGTTCCGCTCTTCCGTGGCGCAGGCGAGCGATCTCCAGGCCACGGTAGGGGCTGCCGCATGTATGTGTCCGGCCGCGGTGTCCGCCGTCCGTTCCGGGAGAGTGGCAACCCGATGGCGCCCCGGGGTGCCGCCGCTCGTGCGGACGCTGCGTCTTCTGCTTGTTCGTCTTCTTACTGATGGTCGTGTCACTCCCGCTCGCGCGGGCGCTACCTGATCATCGACGTCACCGACCCGAATCCTGCCGAGTCACTCCCGCTCGCGCAGACGCTACTCCACCAAGGTCGCGCGGATCATCGTGCCCGTCGAGTCATCCCCGCTCGCGCGGGCGCTACCGGTGGCGAATCGTGGGCCGGGACGCGGTCGTCGAGTCATTCACGTTTCCGCGGGCTGCACTGGCCTGGTTCATGAGTCGCTGGCTGAGCAACTCTGATACGCACGGACTGTACTACTTACGTGCAAAGTCTGCAGCCACGGAAGGCCAATTCCACTCCGCTCACGCAGGCTCCACCCCATTGTGGAAACGCACTGGAGTACGTCGCCGAGTCCCCCCGCTCGCGCGGGCGCTGCGGCGCCGGCTACGTAGAGCTGCTGCCGGTGCGCGGGTCACCCCCGCTCGCGCGGGTGCTGCGACTGCGAAGGCGGCCGCCGTGTCTACCTCGCCGGGCCACTCCCGCTCGCGCGGGCGCTGCTGGTCGGCGCTGTGGGCCATCGCGAGCAGCGGCGGGTCACTCCCGCTCGCGCGGGCGCTGCCCTCTCCGGCCCGGCCGTTCTGGCATGGTGTGCCTGTCATTTGCTTCTGACTGGCTGGGAGATGATGGCACACGGGACTGGATGCACGGCAGGAATCTCTGCTTTCTGGCGTTCGTGGTCTCGTGAGCAGCACGGGGTGGCAGCGTTGGGGGATGGGAGTTGTTGAGGATGCCCGGTACGACGGCGTTGACCGTCGTCCGTGGGGGAAGTTCGACCGCACGACGCTGAGGGTGTACTCGCTGTTGTTCCACTTGATCGATGTGGGGGCGGTGGCCGGGGTGCTGTGGGACCGGTTTGTGACCCCGAGCCAGCGCCGGGTCGTCAGCGCAGGCCTCAACATGCCGCAGGAGCAGGCGCGTTCAGTGGTGTGTTTCGTGGCTGCCATGCACGACATCGGGAAGCTGATCCCGTATTTCCAGGCTCTCGAGCCTGCGGCGTATGTGCGGCTGGGGGAGGACCTGCTGGCAGACACGGGCCCGGTGGTGCATGTGCCGCACGCGCGTGCGTCGATGCATGTGGGGCTGCAGCTGCTGGGGGAGCTGGGATTCGCCGTTGGCGGTAACGACAGTCCCGCTGTGCGTGCAGCTCAGTGTCTGGGCGGGCATCACGGCCGGTTCCTGCAACTCGACGTGGACGGGGCGGCGTCCGCCCGGCGGGTGGAGGCCACGTTGGGCGGGCCCGCGTGGCAGGATCTGCGCCGCCGCTACGCCCGGCTGCTGTGGCACCTGTTCGGCGTCGATGAGGCTCCGAATCGGCTGTCGGTGGAGGCTGCGGTGCTGATCACGGGGCTGACGATGGTCGCGGACCGGGTCGCGAGTCAGCGCCGGTACTGGGTGCCCAACGCGGACACGCCGTCCTTCGGCGCTGCCGAGCACCATAGCCGCGCCCGTCGGCAGGCCGAGGAGGAAGTGGAGCGGCTCGGCCTCGCCCGCTTCGCACTGGACCAGATTCCGTTCACCACCGCGCACCCGGGGCTCACGGAGCCCACCGCTCTGCAGCGTTCGGTGATGGAGGAGTTGCCGCACCTGGTCGCCGAGCGGGGGAGCGGCATCGCGGTGGTCACGGACGCGATGGGCACGGGCAAGAGCGTGGCCGCGCTGGAGATGGCGCGGATCTTCAACGGGCACTGCGGTACTCAGGGGGTGGCGTGGCTGCTGCCGGCGACGGCCGCCGCCGACCAGGCCTACGAGGTCCTGGACCGGTATGTGCGCGCCCACCAGGTCGAGTACGCCCCGGTGACGCTGGTGCACCACCACAGCGACCTCAACGAGGCATACGCCGGCCGGCGCCTGTCCCCGGATGACAGCACTGTCCTGGACGGCCCGCCCGACGTCCCGTTCACCGACGGCCAGGACGACCTCGGCGCCGACGACGAGAGGGAGTACGGCCCGGGCACCGCCGGGCCCGACCGGTGGCTGCGCGGCCGGGACAACGCCCTGTTGGCCCAGTACACCGTCTCCACCACCGACCAGGCGCAGATGGCCGTCCTGCCCGTCCGCCACAGTGCGCTGCGCATGCTGGCCCTGTCGGGCAAGACCGTCGTGGTCGACGAAGCCCACGCACTGGACCCGTTCAGCCAGCTCCAGCTGCTGCGCCTGCTGCAGTGGCTGGGAGCCCTGAACTGCCCGGTCGTTCTGCTGTCGGCGACGATGCCCGCATCGACCGCCACCGAGCTGGTGCGGGCCTACCTGTCGGGAGCAGGCCGTACCGGTCTGCACGGTGCCTCGTTCGCTCCCGGCTACCCCGGGTGGCTGTTCGCGGACGCGGCGACCGCCACCGCCCACCGCATGTCCGGGCCGGCCCAGGATGAGCAGCGGGCCGCCCAGCGCAGGACCGCCCGCATCCGCGTCCGCCCCGTCACCTACCGGCGGCTGGGGCCGGCCGGCCGTGCGGTCGAGGCGGGGGAGCGGCTGGCGGTGATCGCCGACGTGCTCCAGGCGGTCATCCGGCACGGCGGGTGCGCGGCCGTGGTGTGCGCGACCGTCGCCGACGCGCAGGACACCTACGCGTCCCTGCGCCGCATCTGGGCCGGCCCTGCTGACGACCTGGTCCTCGTCCACGCCCGGGTGAGAGGGCGCCGACGGCAGAACACGCTGGAAGCCATCCGCCGCCGACTGGGGCCGACGGGCCGGCGCCCGGCCCGGCGCGTTGTCGTCACCACCAGCCTCCTCGACGTGAGCCTGGACATCGACGTCGACCTGATGGTCAGCGATCTTGCTTCTGTGGCGCGTCTGCTGCAGCGTCTGGGCCGCCTGGGCCGCTTCACACGCCTGTGGACCGGACAGGAGCGCCGGCCCGTCTGGTGGGAGGACGGTGACAACATGCCGACGCTGACGGTGCTGGATCCGGTCAACTCCCGCGGTGTGACCGCTCTGCCGCCCGGCTGGGACACGGCCGAGCCCGCTGTCGCTCTCCATGCGACCGCCCGGCTCCTGCCGTCCCTGGAGAAGGAGCCGCTCGTCGTTCCCGACGATGTCCAGGCTCTCGTCGAACACGTCCACGGCGTCACCTCCGGGTTCGCGGCAGAGACGACACGGCTGCAGCAGATGGCCGCCGCGCACCAGTCCCGCACCGGCCGCCAGGAGCAGCTCAGCGCAGTCCACCTGGTGCCCCCGGCCAAACGGGTCTCCTCCCTGGCCGACCTGCACCGCCAGCACCTCACCACCGCCCAGGCAGCCACCCGGCCCGGCCTCCTGCCCCGCCGGCTGCTGCCCTGCTACCGCAGCGCCGACGGCACCCTGACGCTCGACGCAGCAGGCCTGCTGCCGCTCCCGGACCAAGAACACTTCAGCCCGCGCCACCTGCGCAGCATCCTCGACCACTCACTGCCCGTCCCGGCCGCCTGGGTCACCCGCACATCCGCCCGGCATCAGCCGCCCGCCAGCTGGAAGCAGCACCCCCTGCTCGCCGACATCGTGTTGCTGCCCACCGATTCCGTAACCCGTGAGAGTGAACACCGTTTCGGCCACCACTGGCTTCGCCTGGACGAGGAACTCGGCCTCCAACACCGCAAACAGCAGTAATCACAGAGCGTGAAGCATGGCGCCGAAAGCATTACGCCATTGCTTGATCGTCGGACTTTCTTACCGGTCGTGAGACGCGGCGGCGGCATGATTCGCTGTACCCGCAGCCCATCGAACCCCTGGCCGCACCTCGCACATCATTCCGCTGCCCGACAAGGGCATTGGTGATGGCCCGTGCGCAGCAGCCGGCCATGCGCGGCACATGCTGCCGTCGTGCCCCGACAGCGACGGGCCGCGCGAGAACACCCCGGCCCATGGCCGACCGCACCCCCTCACCACATCATCCGCCCCTTCGGTTCTGCGAAAGACACGCTCTTGTCCCCGTTACCCCCATCCACCACCACGTTCAGCGCGGCCGATGCCCCCTGGATCGACGTCCGCACCGGCTACCAGTACGACCAAGTAGGCCTGCGTGCCCTGTTCCTGAACGCCCACCGCATCGACGACCTCGCTCTGCCGCACCCCCCGGCCGCCTCAGCGCTCCTGCGGATCGCGGTCGCCGTCGCGGCCCGCATCACCGGCCTCGACGACCCCGAACTCACCGCATCCCAGTGGAACGCCCTGCGCCGCAGCCGCCTGGCAGAAGGCCGCTTCGACCCGGACGCCGTCCACGCCTACTTCGGCCGGCACGTCTGGGACGTCTTCGACCCCATCAGGCCCTGGCTGCAGGACCCCTCGCTGCGCACCCAGTGCGACCACAGCACCGGCATCAACGTCTTCGTGCCCGGGCGTCCCGCCGGCAACAACCTCGCCTGGTTCAGCCCGCACGGCCACCACAGTGCCGAGCCCGTTCCCACCGCCGAGGCTCTGCAACTCCTGCTCATCCACCACTACTACGGGCGTGCCGGCACCGGCACCCCCCGCACCCTGGACGGCGTCACCAGCAAGAAGCAGACCAGCGGGCCCCTGCGCTCCAGCGTGTCCTTCCACCCTCTGGGCCGCACCCTGCACGAAACGCTCCTGGCCGGTGTACCCGCCTTCACCGGCGACGACCAGCCGCCAGGCGCGGACGCCTGCCCCTGGGAAGAGGCCGCACCACCCGGCCCGCAGGCCGCCTCCCACCGCCCGGTGACCTGGCCCGGCCGGCAACTGACCGGACTGAGCCGCCACGCGATCCTCCTCGTCCCCGGACAAGACGGCACCACCGTCACCGACGCCTACCTCACCTGGGCCACCCAGCAGCCCAAACCCATCACCACCGACCCCTACCTCGCCTACCGCATCACCCCCGAACGCAAGAACGTCGCCCGGCGCCGCACCGTCCACCGCGCCGACGCATCCCGCGCGTGGTGGCGTGACCTGGAGACGCTGCTCCTGGCACCCGACGAACACGGCACACACCGCCGGCCGGCCGTCTTCGACACCCTCAACGACCTTCCCGAACCCGTGCGCCGCAGCCTGCGGATCCGCGTCCACGGATTCGACCAGGACGGCAAGGCCGTCGACCGGCAGTGGTACACCGCCCTCACCCCGCCCCTGCTGAACTGGACCCAGGAACACGACCCGGTCAAAGCCCAGCGCATCGCCGAATGCTGCCGGGAAGCCGAACAGACCGCACAGCGGCTGGCAACCGTCGCCAAACAAGCCTGGGACACCGCCACCCACAGCCGCACCACACAGCCATCCTGGGCGAAGAGGGCACTCACCCGGTACTGGCCGAAGGCCGAGACGGTCTTCCGGCGGCTCCTGGACGAACCCGACACTCCAGCCGCCACCGCCTTCGCCGACGCCGCCGCCACCGCACTGCGCGAGACCACCGAAGCCGCCCGGACCCGCCACACCTTGGCGGCGCGCGCCGTCGCCCACGCCGTCAAAGACCTCTACCGCCGGCCCGCCCCACCCCGGAAAGCCGCCTGATGCCCACCGCCACCGAACACCGCGCCTCCTGCGACGCGTTCGTCGCTCACATCCACCTCCTGTGCGCCGAAACCGGCGTCCGCGTCCGCCTCAGCCGGGGCAGAGGCCGGCCCGTAGAGGAATGCGCCCCCATGGACCGCTACCTGGCCCGGCGCACCGCACACCGCCAAGGGCGCCGCGCCTACTACACCGTCGCGAGCCTCATCGCGATGGCCGGACCCCAGTCCCACACCCCCGGCGTACGCCCCGACCACGACCCCGGCCCGCTCAGCCCGGAAGACGACCCCACCGGCCTCCTCGTCGCCCCCACCCAGCCGGCGGCGGAGCCGGACCCGGCGGCCTGGTTCGCCCGGCCGAACCTCGGCGCCACCCTCGCCACCGCCGTACACCGGGCAGGCCACGGAGCTGAGCGCACCGAAAGCCTTCTCCACCTCCTGACCCGCCTCAGCGACGACCAACTCCACCGTCGGCTGCCCGCACCCGTCACACGACTCCTCAAAGACGGCATCACCCCTGATTGGGGAGTCCTCCTGCACGACCTGGTGCAACGCCCCTACCGCCGTGACCAGGTAGGACTGCGCTGGCGCGACGCCTTCTACCTCGCCGCCCCCGAACCCCGGCGCACCTGAAGCACGAAGCGGCGACAGCTCGCTCCGGCCAACACCCCGCACAGGCCGCCGGCAACTCCGGCGCCCGCCCGACCGCCACATCGCCCGACGGCGCATGACTTACCGGTCACCAGCACCTCACCGCACCGCCCTCTCTTGTTCCGGCAGCCCCGTCCGCGGGCTGCGCCAGCGGCATGCCCGCCGCCCCACCGCGAAAGAGCCCTCTCATGCACACCCCCGCACGCTTCCTCGACCTGCACGTCCTCCAGCCCGTGACCGCGGCGAACCTCAACCGCGACGCCGACAACGACCCCAAGACCATCTCCTTCGGGAACACGACCCGGGCGTTCGTCTCACCCCAGGCATGGAAGCGCCCCATCCGCCTCAACGTCGAACAGGACCTGGGCGAACACGCCGCCCGCACCCGCATGGTGCCGCCCCTGGTCGCCCGGAAACTGCAGGAAGCCCAGTGGCCCGAGGACCTCGCCACGTTCGCCGCGGCCCAGATCGTCCACTCGGCCAAAAAGGACGGCCTGCAGCACAACGACCAGGAGGGCTACCGCACCCAGGCGATGCTCTACCTCCCGACGGACGTCATCGACGACCTCGTCGCCCTGTGCGAAAAGCACCGCACCGACCTCGAAGAAGCACTCGCCGCCCACACCCCCAAGAAGAAGATCGCGCCGGTCCTGCCCGCCAAAGACCTCGCCGCCCACCTGACCCGCCGCACCGCCAGCATCAACCTGTTCGGACGGATGCTCGCCGAACTGCCCGCCGGCCACGTCGAAGCAGCCGTACAGATGGCCCCCGCCTTCTCCGTGCACCCAAGCGACCCGCAGCCCGACTTCTTCACCGCGGTGGAAGACCTCCCCCAGAGCGGGGACTTCGGCAGCGCCCACCTCCAGACCGCGTTCCTGACCACCAGCGTCCTCTACCGTTTCGCGACGATCAACATCACCGACCTCCACGCGAACCTCGGCCCCGCCACCACCGCCGCCACGGTCAACGCTCTCGTCGAGCTCTTCGTCCAGCACTTCATCCTGAGCATGCCCGGCGGCAAGAAGACCGCCACCGCACCGCACACCGTCCCCGACCTCGTCCACTACGCCGTCCGCGACCGCCGCTCCGTCTCCTACGGAGCCGCCTTCGAACAGCCCGTCACCGCCCCCGCCCAGGGCGGCTACACCGCCCCCGCCCGCCAGGCGCTCGCCGACTACGCCGCCACCATCAGCCGCCTGCTCGGCACCCGCCACCTCGTCGCCCACGGACACACCAGCACCCAGGCCAAGCCCATCAAGGACCTCGGCGCCCGCCACCCATCCTTCGACGACCTCGCCGCCGCCTGCGCCGCCGCCGCGACCGCCGACCTCACTCCCGCGGGCCGGCCGTGACCGGCCTCGTCCTGCGCCTGGCAGGCCTGCTGCAGTCCTTTGGCGAACGCGGCGTCTTCCACTACCGCGACACCTGCGCCTTCCCCACCCGCTCCGCACTCATCGGCATGTTCGCCGCCGCCCAGGGCCGCCCCCGCGAACACGCCCTCGACCCCTACCCCCACCTTCGGACATCAGGCGACACCACCGCCCCGAGCCACCGCGACCTCACCGTCACCATCCGCATCGACCAGCCCGGCACCCCCTACCGCGACTTCCACACCGTCGGCGGCGGCCACCCCCGCGACCAGAGTCTCCTCACCGGCAACGGCACCCGGCGAAAACCTGCCGCCTCCACCCTCGTCTCCCACCGCGACTACCTCACCGGCGCCGTCTTCACCGTCGCCGTCACTGGGCCCGTCGCCCTCATCAGCCACATCGCCGAAACCCTCGAACGTCCCCGCTTCGGACTCTTCCTCGGCCGCCGCGCCTGCCTGCCCGACGAACCCCTCGTCCTCAACCCGGACAGCCCAGACCCCGTCAACGAACTTCTCACCCGCACCCCCCTCACCCGCAACCGGCCCCCCGCCCCCGCCGACACGCACCTGCCCACCACCTTCGTCTGGGAACACCCACCCCCAGGCGCCGAACCGACCACCCCACCCGACCGGGAAAGCACCAGCGAACCCCTCAACCTCACCCGCCACGCCCGACGCCACGTGCCACGCCCCCTGTGGATGACCACCGAAGCCCTACCCGCCCACCTCTACGCAGGCCCCCGACCCCTCGACGCCCTCACCACGTACAAGCACGGAGCACCCGCGTGACCAGCCTCTCCCGCCTCATCCTCGACCCCGGCCATCCCGCGGTCAGAGCAGACCTCGCCGACGTCGACAGCATCCACAAGACCCTGATGCGTCTGGTCCCCGACCACGCCGGCCCCACCCCCCGGGCAAGGGCCGGCCTCCTGTTCCGCACCGAACCCGGACCCGATCCGGTCCTCCTCGTCCAGACTGCCAACCCGCCCGACCTCACCGCCCTGCCCGCCCACTACGGCACCGCCCGCACCCTCGACCTCACCCCTCTGCTGAACTCCCTCACCCTCGGCCGCACTGTGCGCTACCGCATCACCGCCGCCCCCACCGTCGCCCGCTCCGCAGGCAACCCCACCCCCCACCCCGTCACCGGAAAGCGCCGCGGCAAGATCACCCACCTCACCGGCGACGACGCCCTCGCCTGGTGGCAGCGCCGCGCCACCGCCGCAGGCCTCGAACCCGTCACCATCACCTCCCTCCCACGCCCCTTTCCCCGCACCCGCGTGACGCGCTCGGCCCCCTACTTCACGCTCACCCAGTTCGACGGCCTCGCCCGCATCACCGACACCACCCCCCTCACCGACGCCCTGAAGAACGGCATCGGCCGGGCAAAAAGCTACGGAGCCGGCCTGCTCTCCCTCGCCCCGGCCTGACCCCGACCAGAAAGCACACCCCGGATGCCCCACCCGCCCGACCACGACGCCCTGCGTGCCGCAGCCATCTACCGCCTCTACACCCTCGAGCAGTCAGAGCGGCTCACCCGCACCCGGATCGTCGGCGTCGCCGACGCCTTCGGCGTCGACCCCCGCACCGTCGACCGCTGGCTCGCCAACGCCCGAGCCAACCACGGCACCTACCAACCCCCAAGCCGCCGCACCAGCTTCGTCCTCACCCCGCACATGCTCGACGCCGTGGCCCGCTGGCGCGGCAACGCCACCGCCGCCTGGAGAGAACTACGCGCCGAAGGCCACCCCGTCCCGTCCCTGCCCACCTTCCACCGTGCCACGAACAAGGCCCTCACCCCCGGCATGCGGGCCGGCCTCCGCGCCGGGGAGAAGGCCCGCCGGCGCTTCGACGTGTCCGGTGAACGCGAACGCCACCACCGCAACTACGCCTGGGAAACCGACCACGTCGAAGCCAGCGTCAAAGTCCGCATCGAAGGCCACATCCGCAAACCCTGGATCACCTTCTTCGTCGACTGCGCCACCTCAGCCATCTGCGGCCTCGCCATCAGCCCGCAACGCCCCAGCCGCGAAGGCGTCCTCGTCGCCATCCGCGACGCCATCCTGATCGACGAACACCACGGCCCCTTCGGCGGCATCCCCAGGTACGTGCGCGTCGACGGCGGCAAGGAATTCCTGTGCGCCACGGTCACCGACGCACTCGGCGTCCTGGGAACCGAAATCATCGCCCTGCCTCCCTTCACCCCCGAAGGCAAAGGCAACGTCGAAGCAGTCAACGGAGCCGTCAAGAAGACCCTGTTCGCCGGCATGCCCGGCTACACCCACGCCCCCGCCCTCCGCGGTGGCAAACCCGTAGACCCCGACCAGCCACTGCTTCACTTCGAAGCGTTCGTCGACCGGGTCCTCACCTGGGTCCACCACTGGAACCACGAGAACACCCCCAAAAGCCTGGGAGGCCAGACTCCCCGCCAAGCCTGGGACGCCGACCCCACGCTCATCGACACCGTCACTGCCGAAGACCTCCACACCTACACCCTCGAACGCCACGGCAAGCCCCTGACCATCAACAACGGCGGTGTCCGCTGGCGCAAGCGCAACTACATCGCCGACTGGATGCACGGCCGCGTCGGCGAAAAGGTCCACCTGCGCTACCTCCCGCACCACGACCACCGCGTCGAGCTCTACGACCCCCACACCGGCCGCCACCTCGGCGCCGCCGTCATGGCCCAACAAGCCACCCGGGAGCAAGCCCTCAGCCTCAAACAAGCCCGGCGCCGCGAAGCCGACCGCCTGCGCGCCCAACTGAAGAAGGCCGAGAGGAACCGCAACGAACGCTTCGCGGCCGCAACCCGCCCCACACCACCCGTCCCCCTGGACACGATGCCCGAAGAAGAGGCCCTCGAGCACCTGCGCACCCTCGACGGCTTCACCCCGGCCGCCGAGGCACTGCCAGACCTCATCAAGCTGCCCGAACCCGACGCCGCGCTGACCCGGCCCCTCGACCCCCGCACCACACCGCCATCCACCCCGTCCGCACCACCCGAGGAGCAGCCGTGACCGCCCCCGCCACCGCGCCCCGCCCCAGCCAGCTCCCACCACCCAGCCAGGACCACTACCTGGGCCTCACCGGAGCCAACGCCATGGCCACCAAAGCCGTAGCCGAAACCGAAACCCGCATCCTCAAGGCCATCAAACACAACGCCCTGGTCTGCATCCACGGACACGTCGGCCTCGGCAAAACCTTCGCCGTCCACACCGTCCTGCGCCGCCACGCCCCCGAAACGACCGTACGGCTGCGCTACAACAACGGCGCCAACATGAACGAGATCCGCACCCAGCTCTGGCGCCGCCTCGACCTGCCCGGACCACCCCCGCAGTCCGTCGGCCCCTGCGACCAGCAGATCCACGACGCACTCGAAGCCGAGCCACGCGTCCTGCTCATCGACGAAGCGCAAGGCCTCGGGACCAAAGCACTGGAGTACTTCCGCACCCTGTGGGGCGACGACGCACGCCGCGCCCCCATCATCCTCGTCGGCAGCGGCAACGCACGGCAGAAGATCCTCAACAACCCCGCCCTGCACTCCCGTATCCTCGACTGGTACCAGTTCAGCTCCCTCACCCCCACCGAAGTCCAGGCCGTCATCCCCGCCTACCAGCGGATCTGGGCCGATGCGCAGCCCGAACTGATCCTGTACACCGACGACATGGCAGGCCACGGATCATTCAGGAACTGGGCAAGAATCACCCTCCTCCTCCACGATGCCCTCGAAGAGAACCCCGGACTCACCCTGAACAAGGACCTCATCCGCTGGGTACTCAGCCGTATCGACCCCACCACTCGCCACACCCCCCAACGCAGATGACCGCACCGGGGCCCCTATTTAGAGCGAAGTCGGAGTGCGGACGTGCCGCAGCGGCTCCGCCGTTTGACCGACCGCGGCCGCTCCTCACAAAACCTTGAGACGAATGCGCCCAGACCGTGTGGGAGCGTCTGGGTCCGCCCTCCGGACGCTACTGGTGATGGTGCTCGTCGACGTCGAGTCCCGCCGGCCGGTAGATCTGCTGCCTGACCGGGAGACGTCCAGCCTGGCCGCATGGCTGGCGAACCGACCCGAGATGGAGATCGCCTGCCGGGACTGCGCGCCGTTCTTCGTGGAAGGCACCCCAGCCGGGGCACTCCAGGCGACGCAGGTCGTCGACCGCTGGCCGTGGTCAGTCACAGCGCCGGTTCCCCCAGCACTGATGCGCCACCGGACCCTCGCTCATGAGTTGGCCCCGCAGGACGTCAGCGGCGCGCGGCCGCGGTCGGGCACGCTGGGCGCATGCGGTCGAGCTCGTCGTAGATCTGGGCGCGTAGTTGGGCCCGCGGCACGGTGAGTTGCAGGCGTCCGTAGCGCGTCTCGAACCGGGCCAGATGCGTGCGGATGTGCTGGTAGAGGTCGGGGTGGCGGCGCACGAGTTCGTCGTAGGCCTGGTCCCCGGCCTTCTTCAGCAGCTCGTAGCTGGGATCCTGGCGCTCGGCCATGGACATGCCGTCGTTGAGCGCGGTGATCAGCCGGACGGACTCGGAGCGGCGTTGCAGCAGTGCGGCGAACAGGCGTCGCCGGTCGTGGAGTTGTCCGAGTTGTGCGGCGCTTCGCGGCGGGCTCGTGAGCGTGAGGTCGTGCAGGTGCTTGGTGTGGGGGTTGGCCGCGCTCGGGGCGGTCTCGGCGAGGGCCTCGGTGAGCTGGTCGCGCCACCGGTTGAGCACCAGAGGGTGGCACAGTGCGTCGTCGCGGGCGTCCTGCTGTGCGGCGTCGGCGATGAGACGCCGCCGGAAGGCCAGCCCGTCGAGCTCGATCAGCTCGCGCACCGCGTCGGTGAGAGGGGCGGCGAGCCATCCGTTGTCGATGCAGCGTGTGATCTTTTCCGGGATGGAGCGGATGTGGACGGCTGCCGAGGGCGCGACCCCCGCGTCCGCAGCGAGGCGGCGTACCAGCGCCTCCTTCTCGTCCGGGAGGTACCGGCCCAGCCACGCCCGCGCCAGACGCCGGGAGTCGTCGGTGGCCGCGGGGAAGGGGAGAACCCCCGCGGCGGTGAGCTCCGCGATGCGGTGTCTCTTGAGGCGCCGCTCCGCATCGCGCAGCCTGTCCCGCACGGCCCGCTCCTGCACGGCCAGATCCTCCACTTCCTCGCGACGCCTGCCGGACAGGACGCAGACCTCGCGCCGGATCTGCCGGTCGTGCATCGCGTAGGTAAGGGCATCGATACTCTGCTCGATGCGGTCCGGACCGAAGAGCAACTCGTCCAGACCGGTGCGCTGAAGCCCGCACGCGTGCGCCGTGACCACCTTTGCCAGGTCAAAGAAGCTCACGTTGACCAGATCCGCCAGCTCATGCAGGGGGAGCCGCCACGGCTGCTGGTGCGGCACACGGGTGGCCTTGAGACCCACTCCGGAGAGCACGGGACCGGCCCGGTAGCGGACAGGCCGCTCGTGCGGCTCGGCCAGGTCGAGGGCGAAGCGCATCTTCACATAGCGGACGGTGCGGCCGCGATGCAGGGCGGCCGTGGGACGGTCCCGCAGAGTGCGGCACGGGGCGCGCCTGGCCGCCCCGCAGGTCGGGCACACGATCGTTGCGACCTCGCACGAACGCACATTCCACAAGACCCGTAGCGCCGGGGAGGTATAGAGCGCACCGTCGGCCCGCACGGCGACATCAATGCTGGAGCACATGGGCCGGAGGCTGCCAGGCGCGACCTGCTTCCTGACCGGGCCGCGCCGCGCAGGCGCTGTGAACAACCCGGAAGAGGACGCTCACGTTCCAATCCCGAACTCACGTTCGTATTGTCGCCGCACCATGGGGTGAACTTCGCCGACAGGCCTCCAGGACGGGCGCCGGAGCGCACCCTGACATGCATGCCCTTCGTGGTCGGCGCCCTTCGCCGGTGTGCCGGTGGGCGAGTCCGGTCACCGGCACAGCCCTCGCTGGCCTCCTCCGTGCGCGGCTTGGAGTCCGGCTAAGCCATTTGGTTTGGATCAGCCGGTCGTTGGTCCGGGTGTGCCGTTGACTGATGCGCAGTGGGCGCGGATCGAGCCGTTGCTCCCGGACCGGACGCCGAAGCGGGGTGGCCGCTGGCGGGACCATCGGGAGGTGATCGACGCGATCGCCTTCAAGTTCCAGACCGGTACCCAGAGGGTGCACCTGCCAGAGAAGTACGGCAACTGGCGGGGCGTCTACAACCGGCTGCGGATGTGGGCCGTCGACGGCACGTGGGAGCGGGTGTTCACCGCCCTGGTGGCCAAGGCCGACGCGAATGAAGACGTCAGCTGGGCCGTGTCCGTGGACTCCACCATCGTGCGCGCTCACCAGCACGCGGCCGGGGCCCGCAAGAAGGGGCGCCAGCCGACGAGCCGAACGATCACGCCATCGGCCGGTCTCGCGGCGGACTGACCACGAAGATCCACCTCGCGGCCGACGGCCGGTGCCGGCCGCTGGCGTTCGTCCTCACCGCCGGCCAGGCCGGCGACGCACCCGCCTTCACGGACGTCACGGCCCGCCTGCGGCGTTCCCCGCCCTTTTGGACGGCCCCGCACCAGGCCGGGCCTGCTCCTGGCCGGCAAGGCGTACTCCTCCCGCGCGATCCGCGACCACCTGCGCAGGCGCGGCATCCGCACGGTGATACTGGAACGGGCCGACCAGCAGGCCAACCGGCGACAGCGCGGACAGGCCGGCGGCAGACCGCCGGCCTTCGACCGCGAGGCATACAAGCAACGCAACGCCGTTGAGCGGTGCATCAACCGCCTGAAGCAGTGGCGCGGCATCGCCACCCGCTACGAGGAGACCGCCACCATCTACCTCGCCGGACCTCATATTGCGGGTATCTTCCTCTGGTCCGCCCGCTGATCCAAACGAGGCCTAGACCCTCTAGAGGCCGCGGCGCTAGGCACAGTGCTGTGACTAGGCATCTAGCAGCGGCACTCATTCGCGGTTCCCTCCCCATGGGCGAGGTGTGCTGACGGTGTGGCAGTGACACCTGCCCAGTGAGCGCAGCGGGCCCAGCTGGCGAGAGTTCCAGGTCATCGACCAAGCAGGCTGCTAAGCACCTCCTTCGAGGCCGCGCGCCGTTCGGGGTTGCGGGACCAGACGGCTGGCACGGCGACCAAGAGAAGCAGGACGAGGATGAGGATTTCGATGGTGAGGGCGGGGACCAGGCCACTGCTTGCGCCTGTCAGGAGCGCCATGATTCCGCCACCACCTGCGACTGTGAGAGGACCTGGGAGGCTGATGCGGTTCGTCGCGCTGGCTGCAGGCGGCTGAGCGGATTCTCGCCGCGTAGGCTCGATGTTGATGATTCCTCCTCGATCGGGACGGTCATCGATCAGCGGCCCTCCGTCGTGAGCGGGGGGCCGCTCCCTGATGATGCAGCGAGTTGACATCGTCCTGTTGAGGTGTGGATTACATCTACTTGTTGCACATGGCAGCTCGGGCGATACATTCGCCCGCTACCAGCGCACCCTCCAGCATCGTCCTGTTCCTCACTTGGGTCCGCTGTGCGGGTTGCTCTTCGAGGGCAGCCGAAGAGTGCTCAGCCTTGAGGCCCCACATCATTACGGTTGGCACTCACGAACGACGGGTGCCGACATCAGGCAATATCAGGTTGGCTGAAAATCGAATGCCTCGTTCAGGTCCTGGACCGAGAACCCTCCTTCTTCCTCCCGCTGTGGCAAGCCGTGGACGTAGTACTACGCGCCCTGCCCATGGTCATGGTGGAAGGACCAGACTAGGTGGTCGCGGCAGCCGAGGAACTGCGGGACGCATCGTGCGAAATAGCAATGGTTCTTATGGACATCCTTGAGGCACGCGGCAACGGTCTCGACGTAAGCAGCCTGCGGGAAGACCTGGTTGAACAGCAGAACTGGCTCGACACGCTCATCTCGGCTTTCGCTGTCGCCGTCCGTAAGGTCCTGGACCTGCAGACGGACGGGTAGAGGCCCGCCGTCATCGGCCACCATCCGGGCGCTCCGTATCGGAGAGGTCTGCCGCCTCCTTTAGGGTGCCGGCCCCCCCCTCACAGCCGGACCGGGTCCGGCGCTCAAACGCTCCGCGGCCCTCCCCGACGGAATCGGTCGAGCACAGGGACCACAGGCTGCGCAGACTGTCCACAAGCACCTGGGCAGGGCGTGATCCCGGCGGGTGAGCCCGGCGCGCGGTCGTCCATTCCACGAGCATGCGGCCCGCCATGCGAGCCATCCCGGCGGATTCCACCTCGACATGGCGAAGGCGTCCCTCCGACGCCATGCGTCCCACAGCGTCCAAAGACTCACACACCTGCTCCCGCAGGAAGCCCAGTTCCTTGTCGGTCACGGCCAGGAAGGTGCTAAGCCGCTCTGCCCCCGATGTCTCGCCGCGGTCCGCGAGCTGTTCGCTGTGGTAGTGCGCGGCGAGCAGCCACGCTGCACGCGACTGCTCGGGTGGTCCGTCGAAGGCCATGGCCGACCGCAAGTCGGCCATGAACACGCCGTCGTGCGTCGGCAGGGCCGGCGCATTCAGCCAGGTGAGCACGCCGCAGACCCGCCCATCGAGCTCGGTGCGTGATGCAGTCACCAGATCCCGGCGGCGCCGGAGATTGGCCCTCATCTGCTGGACAGCCGATCTGTTGTCCATGTCCACGGAGGCTGCCGCCTCTGCCCAGTCGTACCACGGCCCCTCCTGCCCGCGGTGCTCGGCCGGGATCCGTTGCAATGCCTCGTTCTCCCTCTCACGGGCCTTGCTGTAGTAAGGAAAGTAGGCCTTGAGCAGGGCTGCACGTACAGGATCCAAGGGCACCGGGACCTGGTTGAACCACGCCAGCAGTGCCAGATCATCATTGCTCCGGCACCGCGGAGCGCAAACCAGAAGGCCCGCAACGAGAGCGACTGTCTGCGGCGCGTGAACCGTGCGTCCACCGATCGTCACCTGCGTCTCTGAACGCCGGGGTACCAGCCCGGCCGTACGCCATCGCTCCAGCTGGTACGGGCTCAGCTTCAGTCCGGACACGGCGACGATCCGGATCAAGTGGCTGTCGGCCGCGCCAGGTTGTGTTCTCACCATGTGCTCAAGGTACGAAAGGGCATAGCCGAATCCGCGGGCGTCAGCGCGGGGCACTGGACGCCATGGACGGTCTACCCGACGGCCTTGTGCCAGCTGGCGGTACCGCGCCCGCATCGGCGGTGCTCTCGGTCGTCGATGGACATCCTCGGCGTCAGGCTCGTCCGCCCAACTGTCGTGAAGGTCGTTTGGACGCTCAGAGGCCTGTGGTTCAACCCGAGACTCCACCGCCGGCGCCAGGGCGGCGTCCCTGGTGGAATATCTCGTTCTCTCGGCTCCACTGGGCAGTATGTGGTTGCAAGCGGGCATCGGTGGGGTCAGGGCAGCCCACAGCTGCTGCGGGACAAGTTGAGGTATGCCCAGGGCGCAGCCAGAGAGTGAGATGTGTGGTCGGTGGTGAGGACCCGGCGCCAATCACCGCGGTCACGCCGTAGCCGCCTCAATAGCAGCTGTGGGCGGCTTCAGGGCGGATCGAGGGGCGACTGGCGCAGGTCGAGGTAACAACGCAGTCGCACACCCGGCTGCCCGGCCTCGCGAGTTGTGCATTCCACGGATGTTGTGGCCCATCGGGAGGCCAGGGCCGTGTGAAAGGCGAATGCAGTCGCGTCGTCGGCTGCGGCGACATCGACCACGATCAGCCCGGGTTCGGACACGTGTACTTCGTTGATCGCTTCCATGCCCGGGACGACGCCTCGCTCAACACGGCGGTTCTGGATGCTGTCTGTATTCACCCTCACGAGCGTGCCTGGGCCGGATCGGCCGCATCAGTTTACGAGCGGGATACGTCGTGCATCGCCGTTTATCCGGGGACGCGTCGCAGGAGGAATCCGCCTCGTCCGGGCAATGAGTAGTCACGTTTTCTCCACTCGACCTCCACTACCTGATCACGTCCGGTAGGCTCCGGGCGCTCCATTCGCACCACTGAAGGGGGGATTCCTCATGCGCATCAGGCGCACTCTGACCGCTGCCGCGACCACGGCGGCCATCACCGCTCTCGGCCTGGCCATGGCCGTTCCGGCGCAGGCCGCCGAGTATTCCTCGGCCCTGAAGATCAAGGGCGTGCAGTACGACGCCCCGGGCCGGGACTCCAACAAGTGCTCTGGCGGCAACACCGCTGCCGAGTACCTGACGATCAAGAACTACTCGAAGACGGCGACCGTGAACCTGAAGGGCTACAAGGTCAAGGACGCCGCCGGCAACTCCTTCACCTTCAAGAACAGCCACACGCTGCATCCCGGCGACCAGGTGAGCCTGCGCGGGGGCCGCGGCACCGACTCGGACGCCAAGAACGTCGTCTACCGCCAGAACTGCAACTTCATCTGGAACAACGACAAGGACACCATCTACTTCTACAAGCCCACCGGGGCCCGCGCCGACGTCCACGCCTACACCCAGAAGGCCAACGACAAGGACCGCAACGGCTACATCACCTACCACGGCTGAATCGGCCCCCCACGGGAAAAGCGGCCGCCGGGCACACGCCCGGCGGCCGATCCGCTTGCGTATCACCGCCCGCCCTGCGGCGAGCTGGGAACTATGCGACGGGCTCGTAGGCCACGCTCTGCTCCGGGCAGCCGATCGCAGCCTCCTGCAGGGCTGCCACCTCGGTCTCGTCCGCGCTCAGGTTCCAGCGCAGCTTTGTGCCCACCCACTCGGCGATGTACCGGCAGTGCACCTCGGTGGCCGGCGGCAGCCACTGGGCCGGGTCCTGGTCGGCCTTGGACCGGTTCGAGCGGGCCGTGACCGCAACCAGACTGGTGGCCGAGCCCTGGTCGTTGGCGTACGCCTCACGCCGCTCGGATGTCCATGCGGAGGCGCCGCTGTCCCAGCTCTCCGCCAGGGGCACCATGTGGTCGATGTCGAGTCCGGAGGCCGAGGTCACCCACACCTGGTCGTAGTAGGACCACCATTGTCCCCCCGACAGCCGGCACCGGGGCCCGACCGTAGGCGGCTCGACGGCCTCGTCGAGCAGGACCTCGTTGCGGGTGGAGCAGCCGTCGGCCGGATCGTCGCCGGTGTTCCAGTGGCGGAAGGCGTCACGGTCGTAGCCCTCACGGGACTCGGCCGCGACCGGCAGGCGGCTGACCGCTTCAGCGAGCGGCAGCGTCTCCGCCGCGTGGACCGGCGTGGAAGCGGCGACGGACAGAAGGGCGAGGGACGCGGCGGCCAGGCCGCGCAGCACAGAGATGACCATGGACCGTTGATAGCGGCCAACGCCGGGGCGCGATCAGCCATTTGCCGAGTGCGCCGCCCGTGTGAGTGGAAATGTCATACCGGCTCCAGCCTCGATCCAGCCGCAGCTGATCACTGAATGAATGGAGCTGCTTCCTCCATGAGTGCCCGCAGCTGCTCGAGCGACGGCCGTAGCAGGCCCTGGCCACGGTGTACTCGGCGTGGCAGAAGCGCCTGTGCCCTGCGAAGTGCGCCGGCGCCCGGCGCGGGAATGATCTCCTGGGGCCTGCTGTGCATAGGGCTGCCGCGGACGGATTTGGATGCCGCAACGTCGGCAACTCCGTTCTTGGAACTATCGGTCGTCCTCGATGTCCCGTGGGGACGGTTGTCTTCCCATGCCAGGTCGAGGACGTAGCGCTCGGTGTGTGCGGTGTGCCGCCAGCTGTCCGACAGGGGGGCCGCCGTCCAGACGCGGCCAGATCTCGCAGTGCCGCTTCGCGAAGGCTGCCCATGGCCTGGCGGCAGGTCCATCAGGCAGCTCCCCGACGCACACCTGGGCGGGGCAAGTCCGTCTCTCTGCGGGGCCAAGGCCGAGCTGATTGACGACCAGGGTTCCGGTCTCGGACTGAGAGGGTGATTAAGAGGCGGCCTTCGACCTCGCCCGGAGCGGAGGGAGGGTCTCCCGGATACGGATGCCGACCTGGCCGGAGTGTTCGCCTGAAAGCTGTAGAGCTACTGATGGTAGCCGTTCCCGGCCACTACCAGCTGGCGTGCGAAGCCCATGGCGGCTGCGTCGTCGAGGTAGGCGTCGGCATCCTCTGCCTCGATGAAGCGAAGGCCATGGAGGGCTCCCATACTGTTCGACCAGGAGTCTCATGTGCGAGCCTCCCTCTCAGCGGGTGATCTTGACCTAGGACGGGTGGCCGCCCAGCATCCGGTGGAGGTCTACATCGAGTGGAGCCGGCGCAGTCGGCCCGTACGAGTGCAGCCGCACGTCAGAGCCGTTGTCAGTGCCGGCCGCTAGCGTTGCCGCATGCCTGAGAACGCTCAACTGGACACGCACTCAAGCGCCAGCGCGCTGCGGGAGCCTCATCGCGCCGCAGAGACCCGAAAGTCAGCGTGTTCATCGAACATCGGTACGTCTTCTGCTGCCTGAGTGCTCGGCCCTGCCTGAACGAACAGCCCGCGCCTGCTCATGTACAGGCGCAGGGCGCGGTCGTTGCCCTGGCATGCCTTCAGTCGCATCACGCCTGGTCGGCGCGGTGATATCTGTTCACCGTGTGCCTCTTTCGGGGGACACCGCGTCGCCGCTGAGGCGGCTACGATCCTGGCAACCCACCCTCCGTGCAATTGCATATGGGATCCCATGTCCCGCGAAGCAATGCAGAGGTCCGTGTGCGGAGCCCTCGAGGGACTCGTTCGGTGGGGCATCGTCGAGCGACCAGAGAAGGTGACGGCTGTGCAGTACCGCAACGGGCTTCCGGCGCAGAACATCAGCGGAGCGCTGTGGATCAAGAGCAGTCACAGCAACGCTACGGGCGGCAACTGTGTTGAAGTGGCGGCCTTGCCCGGCGGGGGAGTGGCCCTGCGCAACTCCCGTGACCCCCATGGTCCGGCACTGGTGTACTCCCCGGCGGAGATCACCGCGTTCCTGGCCGGGGCCAAGGCCGGCGAGTTCGACCACCTGACCGGCTGACGGGCCGACCGCAACCGTCGGACACGCAGTATGCGAGTCTGCGAAACTGGCGCGGATCCAAGGCCGTTTCGCAGGGGGGCTGGCATGTCCGACGGTTCCGGTTCCGGGTTGCATGAGGCCGCCGCGGCACCGGTGCCCGGGAGCACCGGGCAGAACGCCAGGCCGGAGGTGGCGGCCCGCCTGCTGGGGGAGGCGCTGCGCCAGGCCCGCAAGGAGCGCAATCTCGCTCTGCGGGACGTGGCCCCGGTCATCCGCGGCTCGGTCTCCAAGCTCAGCCGTCTGGAGCGGGGTGAAAGCCCGCCCAAGGACCGCGACGTGCGGGACCTGGTAGCGCACTACCGGCTGGCCGGCGACCGGGTGCACGAGATCGAAGCCCTCCTGCAACAGGCCAAGGACAACGCCTGGTGGCAGCAGTACAGCGACGTGACGCCCAACTGGCTCAAACGGCTGATCGGTCTCGAGGCCGGCGCAACCCGCATCTACTGCTATGAGAACCACGTCGTCCCGGGCTTGCTGCAGACCATGGAATACACGCGGGCCCTGGTCACCAACGGTCTGCCCGGAGCGGGGCCGGAAGAGGTGGAGCGCCGGGTCCGGCTCCGCCTGGAACGCCAGCGCATCATCCGCAGCCCTCAGCGGCCCGACATCATCGCCATGCTGGACGAAGGGATCCTCCTGCGGCCCGTAGGCGGGCCTGCTGTGATGAGCCGCCAACTCGACCATCTCATCCAGCTGTCGGACCAAGGCCGGATCAACATCCGCGTCGTGCCCTTCGACCGCAGCGCCAGCGCAGCACCCAGCTACCCCATCACCCACCTGACTTTCGGTGACGGCGGGCCCTCGGAGCTCGTCTATGTGGAGTTGATCGACAGCGCGATGTACCTCAGCAGGACCGCCGAGATTGAGCAGTACCGGCTGGTCCTGCTCAATCTGGCGAAGGCCTCGGCCCGAAGGAAAGACAGCCGGGCCATGCTGGAGCAGGCACGGGACCGCTATGCGGCCCACGCCGAGGAGCCAGTCTGACCCCGCCTTGAAGATCCGCCTTGCAGGCGGGTATCCAGCTGCTCCCCAGCGCCGGCCTGCCCGATCGGCCACTTGTTCACAGGATTTGGATGCGGCTGGCGCGAGACCGTCACAGCTGGGCTACCCCGCCCCACTCCACCCACTCGTCGCTGTGAGCGCGGGGCGGGAGACTGTCGTCCGGCCGCCAGTCGGTCACGTCCACCAGGCCCGGCTCCAGGACCTGCATCCCCTCGAAGAAGGCACGGACCTCCTCTTCCTCCCGCACCCTGCCCCAGTGACCATGGGTCGCCCCGTCCATCAGCGAGGTCACTCTCTCCCGCACCCCGGCGTCAGCACTGACGAGTTGGCAGACCACCAGGAAACTCCCCGGGGCGAGCCGCTGGGCCACATCGCGCACCAGTTCCCCGGGACGGTCGCGGTCGGGCAGGCAGTGCAGCACGGAGATGAACAGGGCGGCAACGGGCTGGGTGAAGTCGATCAGGTGCCGCACTTCGGGGTGAGTGAAGATCGCTTCCGTGTCGCGCATGTCGGCATCGATGACGACGGTGCTGTCGTTCTCCTCCAGCGCCGCGTGCCCGTGAGCCAGCACGCTGGGATCGTTGTCGATGTAGACGACCCGGGAGCTGGAGTCGATGCGCTGGGCGATCTGATGGACGTTGTCCTGCGTAGGCAGGCCGGATCCATGGTCGATGAACTGGCGGATCCCGTAGTCCTTCGCCAGTACGCGGACGACCCGCTGGAGGAACTCGCGGTTGTTGCGCGCCAGTACCTTGGTGCCTGGCGCAATCTGCATGAGCTTCTCGCACTCCTGGCGGTCGGAGGCGTAGTTCTCGATCCCTCCGAGCAGCCAGTCGTACATCCGCGCCACGCTTGGCACGCTCACGTCAATACCAGTTGTGTTGTTTTCCGCCATGTACGTCAAGAAGGGCCCCCAACCGTCCGCATCGGTGAATCGCCCATGCTAGAACCGCACAAGACGGCATCCAAGCTGACCGGCGGAAAAAGACCCCATCGTGAAATGAGCCCTTTCTGGCGCGAAAAAAGGCGCCCCGGAGCATTCCGGGGCGCACGCCGCCTGCTGACGGTCACGGAGGACCCGCTGAGGCTGGCCCGACCGCTGCCCAGGCGCCACAAGCCGCAGTGATCTCAGTCGCGCTCCGGCACGGTCTGCGCCCGGCAACGGCCGCAGACCGACTCCGCAGGACGGGAACCGTGCAGACTCACAGCAGCCTGACGGACCGCCTGCCACAGCGGCTCGACGTCATCAATGCGCCCGCCCAGAGCACGCACCAGGCGGGCAGTCGCCGGCCAGGGCAGAGCGTGCCGGCCGGCCAGGACCTGACGCAGACACTCCACAGGCAGCAGCGCCTGCTCACCGAGCCTGTGCAAAGCAGGGGAACCGGCTGACAGATGCAGACCGCGCAGTGCAGCCGCCAGGCAGCCGACAGCTCCCTGAGCAGGCAACCGAGACGTCATCAGCGTGCCGGCGGCACTCTCCCACAACAGTCGCAGATCCTCCGCCGTGCCACCGAACACACCGGCTAATGTGTACACCTCAGGCCACGACGGCACGGCGTCACCGTTCAATGCCTGGAGCACGTACTCCGGCTGGAGCCCCGCCCGCTCGGCCGCCTCGTCCACCACCACGCCTGAGCTGATCTGCAGACAAGCCAGGGCGTCCGCCAGGCGCTGGACGGCGCCGCGCCGATCCGCGGCCTGCCGGGGCGGGAAGAGGGCCCGCAGCGCAGGCGTACTCCAGCGGGCGCTGGCCTGCGCCGCGGTGATGCCCGCGGCCGCGCCCACCTCCTCCCAGCTCGCGCCTGCCTGCTGTGCCTCATGCACCACTGCCGCCGTACAGCGCTCCGCCTGACGGTAGACACTGTCGATGATCTCCAGCTGAGCCCGCAGCGGAAGCTGCAGCCTCTGGGAGGCCATCAGCCGTCCGGTGAGAGCCGCCAGGTGACGTGCGCTGCGCGCGGCACTGGGAACCGCCAGCGGCTGACCGCGCTGCGCGTTGCGCGCCCGCTGCGCGCGCCTGCGGCACAGCTCGTCACAGTAGTCCCGGCGCCGTCCGCGCCCTTCCCGCAGACGCAGCGGCTGCCCGCAGTGTCCGCACTTCTTCCGCTGAACCGGAGCTCGCACTGCCCTCTTCCGCCCCTCCGTGTGAAGTCGATGCACGGCGGTGCCTGCGCGGCGCACCGCGCAGGCACCGCCGCCGGAGCGCTTGGCTCCGGCAGGCAGCAGATCCCTACAGCCGAACGCGCAGGTAGCGGAAGGAGGACTGGGCCGCCAGGCCGGCGGCCGGCAGCAGCAGCCAGGCGTCCCGGCCGCCGGATCCCAGCACCCACACGACGATGATCACCACCAGGACGAAGCTCAGCCGCAGGCGGACGTCCAGGGCATCCAGGCAGGCGTTTTGTGGAATGACGGAGCGCGAAATGGTATTTTCGCGTCCGCGGGGCATGCAAGGCATACCCCGGAAGAAGCGGGCGTTCATATGGTTAGCAGCCTTTCTGACTGAGCGTCCGCAACAGGGTCCCGGTGGTGTGGCGACACCCCCGGGGCCCGCCCGCGTTTGGGGGCGTACGGCACTTTCTGGGGAGGAAGTTACCCCCTCCCGTGCGTCGTCGTCACGTTAACCCGGAGATCCAGAAGGCAACCGTCACGCAAAAATGCACGTGCAAGTCTCGCTCCGTTCGGCCCAGTTCTCCGGTCTGGTGAAAATCTGTCCACGCGACACATCTGACGCCCCTGGAACGGACAGATCTCGACCCTTCCGTTCAATAAGGCGAGAGAACCGGCCAACCCTTGACGGACAGTCAATGCGGGGCCGAAGGGTGCTCGTCAGCAGCAGATCTCCGCATTCACCCGTGGGAGGGATGCAAAGTCCAGCGGAGGACGATCTTCCATTCATCTGCACGTGCAGATGCAAAAAACAGAGGCTCCGTGACACGTTCCGAGGCCTGCCCCTTCGCATTGTTGCCTCAGGTAACCCCCTGCTCCAAACGGTGGACGCGCAGAGTCCGTCCGGCCGCCGCCCGTCCACGCAAAACAAGAGCGCCACCGGCACGTCGTGATGCACCTTCGGCCGATCGCGCTCGCCGCCCGCCCGGCACCGCCACAATGGGGCGACGCGGCACGGAGGGCGATCGAGCAGGTCGCCGTGCGGCGGCAGTCCGAATCGGGGGAGCGCATGGCACCACGCAGAATCACAGAAGCCCAAGCCGTCCAGGCGCTGATGGAACGCGGCGCGCGGCCCCTGGAGGCATTCCCGGGAACCCAGCACCCCTGGCGGTGCCAGTGCCTGACCTGCGGCGAG
The DNA here is from genome assembly GCF_031597775.1 of Streptomyces sp. BB1-1-1. Classification (NCBI taxonomy): domain Bacteria; kingdom Bacillati; phylum Actinomycetota; class Actinomycetes; order Kitasatosporales; family Streptomycetaceae; genus Streptomyces; species Streptomyces sp. BB1-1-1. The sequence goes on from NZ_CP134205.1 coordinate 299,370, forward strand.
GTCCACACCCCCCGCTACAGCGACGTCGTCAACAAGGGCAGCGGCGTCTGCCGCGGAACCTGCCGCTCCCGGAAGATCTCCAACAGGCTCAGGCGTGACGGCACGCAGGCCGCCGCCACCATGCAGCGCTGGGGCTGGCTGCCCCTCGAGCCGTACCCGGGCGCAGCCAAGCCGTGGCGCAGCCGGTGCGCACAATGCGCCGCCGTCAAGATCAAACGCCTCTCCCACGTACGCAACGGACACGCCCGATGCAACCACTGCGCCGGGCGCGCCCTCGGCGCAGTGGCGGCAGCGGAGATCATGACGTCCGCCGAACTGGCCCCTCTTACCGCCTATCCGGGGCAGCAGATGAGACCCTGGCTCTCAAGATGCCTGCGCTGCGGCCACCTCGGGACTCCCACCCTCGCGTCGGTACGCCTGCGAGGCCACCAGTGCTGGGCCTGCAAGGCCGCCGCCTTCCCCGTTCGTCACCCCCTGGACGAGCAGCAGGCGGTGGCCTGCATGATCACGCACGGACTGGAGCCGCTGGAGCCGTACTCCGGAGACGTCAACGCCCCCTGGAGGTCACGCTGCACCACCTGTGACAGCGACTCGGCACCCGTGCCGGGGAGCATCCCCGGTCACCACCGTGCCTGCCCTGTCTGCGCGCGGCTCGACATCAGCCCGGTGGAGCCGGGCTACCTCTATCTCGCCGTCCACGATGACCTCCGGGCCCTGGGGTGGGCGGTGGCCCAGGGCCGGCACCGTCTGCACTCCATCGGCCGTTCCTGGCGGCCCCTGGCCCGCTGGCACCTGGCCGCAGCCCAGGACGCCTGGGCTTTCGGACGTCACCTGAAACAGCAACTGCGTGGCAACGGCTGCCCTCCTGTGCCGAAGGCGGACGCGGCACCCGATATGGCCTGGGCCCAGACGGTCTCCCTCGAGCACGTGTCCACCGGAGGCGTGGTGCGCATCGTCGAGGACGTGGCGGGACCCGCTTGCTGACACCGCAGCAGGCCGTAGTCCACCCGATGAGGCCCACTCGCCGCTGGCGCCCTGCGGGGACGCCAGCGGCGTAAGCGGGGGCAGACGCTGCATGCACGGCTCATCTTTGACTCCTCTTCGGACGCCCACTAGCATCCTCAATCAGATAAGTGATTAGGCATGCAGGAGAGGGCGGGAAAGGTGCTACTGACAACGGGACAGGCCGCGGAAGAGCTCGGATGCGCCATCACGACCTTCCGGCGACTCGTCAACGCCGGACTCCTGCCCGGACTGTCCCGTCGCGGCGTCCGTGTCATGGTCCCGCTCGAAACCGTCCAGGCACTCAGCACCCGCCACCACGCCCCCCTGGATCAGCTGTCTTCCCCGGAGGTCGCCGTCCTGCGCGTCGACACTGCGCGGCCCGCCGACGACCCGGACCGCGCCTGGAGAGGCTTCGCCTCCTCCCTCACCCCCGACGACCTCGTCAGAGCCCTGCGCGGCTGGTGGCGCTGCGACCCCGCCGGGGTAGCAGCCGGACAGGTGCTGCCGGTCACCCTGTCCGGCTACGTCGTGGCCGTCCTGACCGGTCTCCAGCGGTGGGAGAAGAACGCCAAGGGACGGCACGCCTTCCCCGACGCCCGCCTGGCCGGGTACGTCACCGACCTGGCCACTCCCCACACCACCATCACGGCAGAGTCGGCAGCCGACCGGTGGCTCGCCGAGCTCCTGCTCGGCACGCGGCTCGTCTCCCACTCAGGCGGAGCCGTCGCCTACGTTCCCACCCGCACAGCCGCGTGACTTGCCGGTCAAGGAGGCCTGCTGATGGACGCTCAGAGCTACAACGCCGCGCTCGCCGAACTGCGCGCTGTGCGGGACAGGATCAAGAAGTCGCGGGCGGAACTGACAAAGCTGGAAGCCGACCGCGACCAGCGGATCACCCGCCTTGCCGCCTACAGCAAAGCCAAGGCCGAGCGAATCGCCCCGGCAGCAGGGATGAGCGTCGCCGACATCGTCGCCCTCGCTCCGGAGCTGGCCCCGGACGACCTCGCCGCACCCGGCCAGGCCCCGGAGCCCGCCACGCCCCCCGAGGCCGCCGCCGCTGAGGCCGACGCCCGGCCGGCTGGCTCCCCGCAGGCAGTAGCGCCCGCAATCAACGATGCACAGAGCACCCCACCAACCCCGCGGCCCTCCGCAGAACCAGCGGACGCCTCGGCCAAGCCCATCACGGACGCGCCGCGGGCCCTGCCGGCCCTTCCCACAGGGGAGGCGGGCGATGCCTGGTTCACCCACACCTCAAGCCTTGCCTCCACTCGCCCGAACTTCACGCAGCAGGCCCGCTCCACCGTCTTCCTCGACACCGCCACCGGCGTCCTCGCCCACCGTCAGCACATTCACCACCTGGACCTCGCAGGCCGCACTGCTGCAGATATCCTCACCGCCGTTTTCCACGCCGTCCCCGACGGCGTGGAGCGGATCTACATCACCGCTGGCGACCCCTGGCACCGCGACGCCGACCGCTACCCCTACCTCCGCGACGCCGTCACCGCCTGGCTGAACGCCCCCACTCCCGGCTGGCGCACCGACACCGGCCGCGGCCGCGACCGCATGGCCGGACACTTCGTCCACGCCCGCAACCCCGTCGGCCGATACCAGCGCGACGACGGCAAGGCCCACGTCGAGATCCGCTCGGTGGGGGAGTGGTTCGACCTCGACGACCACGACACCCCGGCCACCGTCCGCGACGCCTTCGTCCTGCTGTGGCAGGCCCTGCGCCGCCACTGGAGCGACGCCGTCCTGATGGGCTCGCCCTCCCAGACAGGCCGGGACCTGTGGACCCGCACGATCCCCATCCGCGGCCAGCACGCCGACGGCTTTCCCGTCCTGTCCGAAGAATTGCGCGGCCTGCTCCACGCCACCGCCGGCCAGGGCCGCAACGAACTGATCACCCCGCCCCGCGTCCCCGAAAAACTGCCCGCCCTTGTCGAGTACGACCGAACCTTCGCCTACGCCAAGCACACCTGGAAGTCCCCGGTCGGCGCCCCCCGCCGCATCACCGCCGCCACCTTCGCCTCCTGGAGCGAGAAGGAACAGATCCGCGCCCTGTACGGCTGCGGCCACTGGCACGTCCGCGTCACCGTGCCCGACGGCTGGAACCACGTCGGCCTCCTCCCGGCGCCTGCCCCGGGCGACCGGGCCTGGCACTACCCCGCCACTGCCGGCACCACCTTCACCACCTGGGCCGGAGGCCCCGAACTCCACACCGCCCTGACCAACCCCCTTCAGCCGTGGAAGATCGAAATCCTCGACGGCATCCTCTGGGAAGACGGCAAGCCCCTCGACGACTGGGCCAAGAAACTCAAAGACACCTGGACCAACCTCACCGCCCAGGCCCAGATCCACGGCGACCCCCAGCAGGCCCGCGCCGCCCACCTCGCCTCCCGCGCCGTACGCGCCATCCTCCTGTACGGCATCGGCTCCTTCGCCCAGCGTCCCCGCATGGTCACCGGCACCACTCCCCGCACCATGGAACGCGACCTGCCCCCGGACGCTGAGATCATCGGCTTCGACGACGAGCAGATCACCTGGCAGCGCCCCACCGGCTTCAGCCGCGACCCCAACGCCCACCCAGAATGGGCCGCCGCCATCTGGTCCGGTGCCCGCGCTGCCCTCCTCAGCCAGCGCCACCGCGACGACAACGCCTACGCCGGAGCCCTGCACACCCCGCCCGGCACCGTCGTCGCCTTCCGTACCGATGCCCTCTACCTCACCCAGCACCAGAACTGGCCCTATCACCACCAGCCCGGCGACTACCTTCTGCGCGGCCACCTCACCGGCCCCGTCACCGCTCCCACCACCGAGGAGGAACTCCTCACCCTTCGGGACGCTGGAAGGGCCACCCACGCCATCACCCGGCAGGAGGCCTGATGCCGTCCCGCACTCGTCGCCGACGCTCCTCGCAGGACACAGGGAGGAACGAAGCCGCTCAGCTCGCCGACCGGCTCCAGCAGGCTGGCTACACCAAACGTGACATCGCCCGCATCATCGACCGCGACCCCTCCCTGGTCTCGCAGTTCTACTCCAGGAACAAGGGCGCAGCCTTCGTCCCCGCCCTGCGCCAGGTCCTCACCGCCGTCGAAACCGGCGGGGTCACCGACCTGCCCGAACTTGCCGCCATCGCGGCCCGCCACACCACCCGCCGTACCACCGCCTCCGGCACCCGCGCCCGCGTCCGCACCAAAGCCCTGCTGATCACCCCGACCGGCTCCGGCACCGGCCGCGTCGCCTCCCAGGCCATCGCCTCCGGGTCCGCCCGCCTGCGCCCCCTTATCGCCGAAGCGGCACGCCGCGGCCTGCGTCTGGCCTTCACGGTCCGCCTCGCCAAGACCGCCTATGTGCATCCCTCCGGCAGCCGCACCGACTCACCCGGGATCCGCCGCGATGTCACCCAGCGCGCTGACCACACCGAAGAACGCTCCTACGGCTCCGCCCAGACCGGCGGCTTCGATGCGACCGATTTCGCCCGCCGCGTGGACGCCGCCGGCGGTGACGTTACCGCCGCCGTGCACCAGTGGCTCTCGGAGACCGGCCGTATCCGCCCCGAAGCCCAGATTCTCCATCTTGAAGTACGCACTTGGCGTTCTCGCTGACGGCGGCCCTGTGTACTCGTGCGGCCAACGGCTCCCCACCGTGTGCGAGGCGTAGAGCGAAGGTTCCTCCCGTCTGAACTGGAAGGGAATCGGTCGGTCACGGGGCGGTCCGTTCCACCTCTGGCGGATGCAGAACCAAGTGAGCCTCTCGTATGAACGCACCCAGAGCCTCGTTCATGGGCTGAAGCTGCTGCCGACCCCGTTCCAGCGGCTCATCATCGGGCCAGTGGACCGAGTACGACGCGATCCGTTCAGCATCCCTCGGGGACAGAAGGCCAAGCTGGACGGCCTCCTTCAGCGCATTCGGGTGCACGCCGTCTCTGAGCAGAGCGACCAGCGCGGCCAAATCCTCAAGCTCAGAAGCTCCGCGCGGGAACCGGCTTCGTTCCTCTTCCCAGCGGCGCGCCGGATCCGTTCAACCTGCTGGTCCACGTGCAGGACCGCCTCGGACCGCGCCTCGGGCGAACTCTGCATACACAGTGCGGCGGGCTGTGAGTGCCTGCTGGTCGGCGGCGCTTCGGGTCTGTTCGTCGGACGGCTTGCACAGTGGCCTTCGCGTCGGCCCGGGCACCGAAGTAGCCCAGTGGCGCAGTCGCAAGTGCGATGACGGCCGCCACCGCATCAGGTGAGAAGACGGCCGCCACCAGAATGGTGGCATGATCCCCTCACGAGGAGGACAGGGAACCCAACCGGCCAGGGCCCTTGGGACTTTGGCGGAACGACGGCTGCCGCCATGCGGAAGCGCAAGCGATGGACGTCATGACGCAGTGCATCGGGCGCGATCCAGCCGTGGCCGGCCTGCTTGACCCAGGTGGGTGGCTCAGCCGTGATATCAAGCAGGGCCACAAGCCGGAGAGGGCGGACGTCCTTGGCTCCCCGCCGCCCGCTCCGGGCCAGGCCCGTCGTGCCAACGCTATGTCGCCGGTGATGTGACAACGACACAGCCCGGTCTGCGGGCGGTGAGCGCAGCGGGCTTGGGCTTCTACTTGATCTTCTCGGCTTGTGCAGCGCCCTCGGAACCAGCAACGGGCTCGGGCCCACCGGTGGCGGTGTAGTAGACCGAGGAGCCCTGCTTGGTGCGCTGGGCACGCTGCTTGGCAACGAGACCTTCGAGCGTGTTGCGAACCACGGTGGTCTGGACAGCACGTTCGGGATGGGCCTGGTTCAGCCCGGCAGAGACCTCTGCGGCGGACCGCGGTTCACTCTGCGCGGCAAGGTGACGGCGGACGAGTTCGACGAGGGTGGGCGCGTCGCTCTTCGCCGCTTTTGCCTTGGCCGGAGCCTTGGCGGCACGTGCCTTCTTGGCGGCGACGGGCTCCTTGGCCGCTGTGCGACCCCGCGAGGCCGTGGTCCTCGCGGTCTGCGAGCGCCTGCTGCCGGTAGGCTCAACGGCCGTCTTCTTGCGGGGTGAGGGCACGGTGGTGCTCTCAGCAGCCGGCGCGGGCACAGTGCCGGCCAGTGCCTGCTGGATGTTCACCAGAACATTGTGGTCCTGCTGCAGGGCGGTGAGCTTCTCCTGCAGCGTGGCGATGTCCGCGCCGATGCGCTCCTGCTCCTTGGCATTGCGCTCGAGGTCGCTGGCCACCTGGACGGCATACTGCGAGGCCACTTCGGTTGTGTTCGATGTCTCCAACATGGTGCTGTTCTCCTTGGCTGCGTGAGGGACGTGGAGAGGGAAGGTGACTGCCGGACGCGGATGCGCTGGCTGCTCCTGAGAGGAAAGCCGCAGCACCAGTCGTGCATACCCCCGTGCGGAGATAGTACGGATGAGAGATGAGGATTGGCCCTCTCGGACCGCATCCATGCTCACCGCCGTTCTGGACGCCGCGGGTTGCAGTATTCAGCTGTCCGGTCTGCCGAGCACTGTGGTAGCTGTTGCGGGAACTGCCAGAGCACTTCACCGGTGTCATGGTGGTGATGCCAAGATGCGAGGGTGCGAGCCGACACCAGCCGGTCGAGCAACTCCATGGTCTGCTGCGGGGAGTGCCCGCACAGGCGGGACACAGCGTCCAAATCCTCCGTGCGTAAGGTATGTGACGCGAGCGCGAGAGCGGTCAGCTGCAACACAGCGGGAGCCGCAGCCGGCACCACCAGGGGCGTCGGGTGCAGCGCCCAGTGAGCGGCGCGGCGCCGCGCGCCGCGGCCTGGCGCCTGGTCGAGCACGGTGGCGTCCAGTAGCCGTACGGCCACGGATCCGGGCCGGGGACTGGCCGTCTCCAGCCATCCGGCCTGAGCCAGCTCCAGCCACAGTTCCCGGCGCCCGCGCAGCCGCATGCTGCGCAGCATCCCGTCCGCGACAGTGACATGTCCCCGGGTGTCCGAGCGCAGGGCGCATTGCAGGGCGAGCAGCCGGGCAGCGGGGGAGGTGAACTGGGGGAGCGTGGCGGACAGGTAGGTGAGCATCTCCCGCACACGGGCCCGTTCGTCGGGCCCCGGAGACAGTCCGTGGCGGGCGCGCCGCAAGATGCCTCCCGCCGGCTTGGGCCGGCGTGCGCCGAGCAGCGTATCCGGCACGACGGCGGTCTCGCTGGTTGCTGCGGCGCAGGCGGCGCAGGCGTCGGCCAGGCGCCAGGAGCGCCCGCCGGCCTGGCGGGTGAGCGCCAGGAGCACCGGCCCCCCGCAGCCTCGGCTGCGGGAATGCCACGTACAGCCCAGGGCGCGGCACTGGCACGTGCGCAGGTGCCCGGGCAACGCCTCGGCGCGAGCGTGGCTGGCCAGATGTGTCAGGGCCGCCGAACGGGCCGAGGACACATCCACCGGGGGTGTGTGGGCCTTGCACTGGATGCAGAACAGTCTCGGCCCTCCCGCTCGCGGGCGTAGCTCGACTGTCCAGACGCGCCGCACCGCGGCCTGTGTACCGGCCAGCCTCATCGGCTCGTCGTCCTCCCGTGAACACAACTGGTGTGACAGGCGTCTTGGCAGCAGGCGCCAGGACGGCCAGAACGCTAGTGCAGATTTCCGCACCGTGAATGTCACCCTCATCAGCGCAGATAGTGCAGAAACCCGCACTGACAGGGCAGGGTTCTGCACCGTCGGATGGTGGAGTGACGATCTTGCCCCCCGATCCCGACTTCAGCGCACTACGCGTGGAATTCGCACGCCTGCGGGGCGAACGCGGCTGGACCTTCGACGAACTCGCCAACCGCAGTGGCCTGGCCCGCCGCACCCTCATCGACCTCGAACACGGCCGAACCCCCGGCAACCTCACCACCTGGCACGCCCTCGCCCACGTCTTCGACGTACCCATCGAGCACCTGCTTGCGGCGCTCTGCAGCAACCACACCCCGCCGGGCGGCAACGACACCTGACCAACCGGCCACGCCCTGAAATTCGCGCCGCAGCGAATCACCCGAAGAGGCGAGAGAGAGTCGCACCCGCATACGTACCTTCGCTCATACGTTCGCGAGTGTTGGGCCGTTCGCGGGGTCCTCGGCTGTCGTTGCGCCGATTACAGTGTGTCGCCTGACACGGTCCGCGCATGCGTTCCCACCTCACTCGCCTGCACGGCATCCCTCACACCGTGCGCCCCCGCAGGCGACCGCTACGAACAACCGCCACTAGCCCAGGCCGCTTTCCGACTGCCGGGCAAACCCGCCGCTGCTCCGCCTGCGGCAACCCGATCGAGCTCTTTCCGCGCGCGGATCACCGACTCATTGCCCTGCACCCCGCAGAACTGGCCTCTGCCGTAATCCCCGAGGACTGCCGCTGGCACCTCAGCGCAGGCATCGCCCACCCCAGCGGTGACGGCAGCCCGTGGTGCCGTATCCCACACCGGCTCGTCTGCCCCCGCCGAACGGACGCGTCGCAGTCCCGGCCCCATCTGGACGCCCTCCGCCTCCGGCTCGCCCTGCGAACCCGCCGCCTGATCGACACCGGCCTGCTCACCCCCGCACCGCACCGCTCAGAGCAACCGTCCACCACCCCTGCCCGCCCGGTCGTACGAGCCCTACTGACCCTCTACCTGGCCAGCGCACCACTAGACAACATCCGCTGCATCACACAGCGTCCTCACCGTCCCCTGTGTGGCCAGCGCGTCCTGGACGCCGGCTTCCCGGCAGGCACCTGGCGGCTCCTGCCCGTCGGTCCTCAGTACAGCCGAGGCCAGTCTCCGCCCCCGATGGCCGTCTACGACCTCGACCGACTTGACCCGGTCGAGCAACTGCGCTGGCGCGCTCAACACTGCCCGGACCACGTAGCCGTCCCCGTCGAACTCGACCAGACCGAATGGCAGGTCTTCGACCCCCTCCTGCACGCCGATCACATCCACACCCATCTTCCACGCCCGTCCCGCCGACCCTGCCAAGGAACGTGACGATGCCCCACCACGCCCTGGAAGTCGTGCTCACCCGTTCCGCGCGTCCGGCCGAACTCCGCGCAGCCACCCGCTCCATCCCACTCGCAGCCAACCACGACGCCACACGCCTGATGGCACTCTGCCCCGGAAAGACCGCCCGGCGAGCCGCCCACCGCCTGCGCCAGCGAATCGGCACACACCTGCCCATCGACGTCATCACCACCCGCTACCCCGACACGCATGGACAGGTTCTGCTCAACGTCTCTCTGCCGCCTGCCACTCGAGCCATCCTCGGCCGAACAGCAGAGGAGGCCGGTCAAACCCCCGAACAGACGCTGGAACGGATGCTGCACCACAAGCTGACCCAGTACGACAGGGAGGAAACCGACCGTCTCAATCGCGCTGTGAAACACCTCCTCACCGGTACAACCCCCGCCCACTTTCTGACAGCTGTCGGCCACGCGCTGACCCGTTCCCCCGGAGCAGCACCATGGTGACCGCCACACACGAGCAGACCGCCGCAGCCGACACTTTCCGCAACGGCGACCACCTGTCCCTGCAGGCCGGCGCCGGGACCGGCAAAACCACCACCCTCAACCTGCTCGCCCGCACCACCAGCCGCCAAGGCCGCTACCTCGCCTACAACCGGGCCATCGCCCAGGACGCCGCCGCCCGCTTCCCCTCCAACGTCCGGTGCAAGACCGCCCACTCCCTGGCCTACGCCGCCCTCGGCCACCGCTACACCCGCCGCCTCAACGCCCCTCGCCGTCCCGCCTGGCAGACCGGGCAGGCCCTCGGCATCACTAAAGTTGTCCGCATCGCGGACCGCGAGATCACCCAGAGAGCCCTCTCCAACGCCGCCCTTCGCACCGTCAGCCGCTTCTGCCACACAGCCGACGAGACCATCACCCACTGCCACGTACCCCACCTGCGCGGCCTGGAAGACACAGACCACCACACCCAGCTTGCCGAGCACATCGTGCTTTTCGCTCACAAAGCCTGGGCTGACCTCCAACACCCCGACGACGGCGCTGTCCGCTTCGACCACGACCACTACCTGAAGATCTGGGCGCTCACCCGCCCCCGGCTCGACGCCGACTTCCTCCTCCTGGACGAAGCCCAGGACACCAACCCCGTAGTCGAACAGATCTTCCTCAACCAGCGCGACCACGCCCAGCTGGTCATGGTCGGCGACTCCGCACAGGCCATTTACCACTGGCGCGGCGCCAAAGACGTCATGACCGGCTTCCACGGCACCCAACTCGCCCTGTCCCAGTCCTTCCGGTTCGGCCCTCACCTCGCCGAGGAAGCCAACCGCTGGCTACGACTGGCAGACGCCCCGATCCGCCTCACCGGCACCCCCTCGGTCCCCACCGACCTCGGCCCCGTCACCGACCCGGACGCCATCCTGTGCCGCACCAACGTCGGAGCCATGGCCGAAGTCATGACACACATGGATTCCGGGCTCAGGGTTGCCCTCGCCGGTGGCGGGGACAGCCTCCAGGCTCTGGCCCTCGCCGCCCGCGACCTGAAGGAGGGACGTCGTACCAACCATCCCGAACTCGTCCTCTTTCCCTGCTGGGGGGATCTGCAGGACTACGCCACCCACGACCCGGCAGGCCGCGACCTTCTGCCTCTGGTCAATCTCGTCGACACTCACGGCGCCGACGCCATCCTCACCGCCGTCGCACACCTCGTCCCGGAACGCCAGGCCCAGGTCACCGTCTCCACGGCACACAAGGCCAAGGGCCGCGAGTGGCAGCGAGTCCTCGTCGCCAGCGACTTCGACCGCACCGAGGTCACCCACTCCGACCCCGCCTGTGCCCCATCTCCTGCCGCCGACCCCGTCGACGACGCCGAAGCCCGCCTGGCGTACGTGGCGGTCACCCGCGCACGCCAGCGTCTCGATCTGGGAGGCCTGTCATGGATTCACAACCATCCTGACGGCACCGGGCCATACCCCGATCAGCGCTCATAGAGGGGCGCGACCGGCCAGTGGACTGCGCACTCCTGTCCGCTGGCGCATCGACGCAAGCCAGCACCTGCGGAAATGGCTGTCCCAGCGCGGCATCCGACACCGCATCGCGCGCAAGGGCGTCGAGAACTCAGAGCGACTCGGGCGACACCGCTGGAGCGTTGAACGCACCATGGCCTGGCTGGCCGGCTGCTGACGACTCCACGGCGCTACGAACGCGAGGCCGACCACTTCCTCGCATTCACGAGCATCGCCTGCACCCTCATCTGCTACCGGCGTTTGGCCCGCTGACGTGGGCCCGCAGCAGCTGCACCGCCAGGTCGTGGCCGTAATGATCGGCCATGTCCATGGGAGTGCGACCATCAGGACCTGCAAGTTCCGGGTCAGCCCGAAGGACAGCAGCACCGCAGTGGTATGCACGGCCAACGGCTGGCCGCTCTGGAGCGAGCCATCGCCCTCGACGTCGATCGCATGCGTCAGCAGCGTCCTGTTGCTGAAGACCTCATTGGGATCGGCACCATTGGCCAGCAACCGGGCCAAGGTCTCCGCATCCTCGTGCTCCACCGCGTGATGGGCAGGCGTCCAGTAGGCGCTCACCAAGGCATTCAACCGCCACCGCAATGCGTCTGCCAGCGACTATCCACACCGGAAACCACCAATTGAGATGACGTCTAAAGAAGTCCTCTTCCGGCTGCGGCTGACGCGCCTTGAAATCACCATCGTCTGGGCCGACTCCGCCAATGCCGGACAGCTCGTGACCTAGGCGAAAATTCACCTGAACCTGACGATCAAGACCGTCAGCAGCCCGAAGGACGCCTCCGGATTCGTCGTTCTGCCCCGGCGCCGGGTTGTCGAACGCTCACACGTCTGGGTCATGCACGCACGCGACTACGAACGCGACTACGAACGGCTCATCCAGCATCCTGAATTGTTGATCACCTGGGCTGCGATCACGCTCATGACCAGGCGAATCACCCGCCGAAGCTCCCGCAGAAGCGGGCAATCGAACTCTCGCGAAGCGCAACGGGACTGATCAATCCGGCGGTGACGGTCACCACCGCCAGCGTCAGGAATTAAGCCGCCACAGAGCGCGGGTCCACGCAACGTCGTAGAGCACCCACGCGAAATAGACGCTGACGAGAACCAGGGACAGTGGGTCTTCGGCGACGGCTGCCAGTAGAGCGAGCACCGGGACTGCGAACGCGATCATGCCGATGAAGGCTGCCCGCGCGCTGCGGCGGCCGAAGAAGAGCCAGTTCCAAGCCTCGTTGCCGACCAATACCACGAACGACAGCACGATCGCAGCCACGTCACTTCGGTCGAACGCCCGGTACAACACCACGCCCATCAGGACGTAATAGATCAAGCCCACCACCAGGAATCCCTGGAACGGAATCATCCACCCAGGGCGACGCAGTTCCCGAAACCAGCGCAGAGCGTCCTTCGGCACCCAAAGGTTCCCCAGTACGGCCGACAGCACCACGCTGCTGATCGTCACCAACGCCGCGATCCAATCCACGAACCGCAGTCTAACCGTGCAGCAACCTTCCAGCCTCCGATCTGGAGTGGTAGCCAATCCCTCCGCTCATCGGCACCAGCCGAAGGACATCACTGTCTGCTACGAGGTTGAGAAACAGGTACTGACCTTGTCGTCTAACCTGCGTCCTATCTTGGCCGTTGCCGGTCGCGGTAGCGGTCGGCAGGATGACGGGCATGGCTGTGTCACCAGCAACACGTCAGCTTTGCAATGCCACGTTTCCGGATGCCGAAGCAGCGAGCGTTCTGGCGCTCCTCGATCTCTATGCGGGCACGGAGCGTGAACGTGTGCATCAGGCTGTTGTCCGGCTGAGCGGAGGACGACTCGGCAGGCTTCGCATGTGGCTGGATGAGGCCAAGCGCAACCCGGAGACCGTTCTGTGGTTCGGTGAGTCGCCCTCCGATGTCTCGCAGGACACACACGCCTTCGGAGTGGAGTTCATCAACGGCTTTCTCGACAGGCACCTCGACACTCCCGCGGAGCGTACGGACGACGAGTGACAGATGCCTGCCTCCATGCCGCGCCGGGTCATCGAACGATGCCTCGAACTTGGTCGGTATTTTCGCAGTTCAGCGGACGTGAAGGCGGCCTTCGTCTGATCCTGTGCTCCGTCACAGAGTGGATCAGCGCGAAGGCCGTGGTCGTGAGTTTGGTGCATCGGGGTGTCCTGCGGGATGCGTTCGCGGAAGTGTCACACTTCCGGTCGGAGCTGTACGCGTGCATGACCGCGCGGGGGCGACGCCTTGTTCGAGTTGTGCGACGCGTTGCTGTGCACGGACGGGCCGGTCCGCACGCTGGTCCATCTCGCGCTCGCGCCGGAACACCGCCGTGGGCACGGGGCTCTTTACGGCGGGCTCAACCAGGGCCGGTACCGCCGGCTGGACCGTTAGGGCAGTCCTTCAGCAACTGGGGCAGTCCACGACGGGTGGCGGATGTGGGAAGGTGCGGTTGCCCTCCAGCCAGTCCGCCAACCACTCCGCCAGGGTGAACCGCTCGACGAAGAAGCGGTGCTGTTCACAGCGCGCATTCGGGTCCCACCCCCACATGCGGCCCTCTGGCGTGCTGAAGTCGACATGCCACCATATCGCGCAGCCCAGTGTCACCAACGGTGGTACATGACGCGGCTGGAGCGGAGCTTCCGGCTCGGACACGGAATCGCGGTCACGTACAAGCTGGAGGAGCGACTCCTCATCGCTGTACCACTCGCCCGCGTCGGTAAGGGACAGAATGCTCCCGTCAGGGCCGAAGCCGCCGTTGGCGACCTCCAGGTACAAACGCCGCAGCAACTCCGGCATGGGATACCCCACGACGGCCTCAACCTCAGCGACTGCCTGGGGAGGCACAGGCGGCGGTAGCTCATGGGCTCTTGCATAGGCCCGAACTCGTTCCACGATCTCGTCGTCGGTCACCCACCGATGATCAAGGCCAAGATCCCGGCTGTCTACTGCCGTTCCCTGGACTGCCACCGCACCCAAGGAAACCTGTGTGAGTCATGGGCAACCAGTACAGCGTTTACGTTGGGACAGGAAGGCTCGCATCCGGGTTTTGACCTGGCCGCAGGTGCGGTCAAGGACGGATCGAAGTCGGCCCCTATGGCTTCGACGTCGCATCCGGCAGTGTTGCCCTCGCCGTGGACGTGGCCGACCCGCTCAGCTCAGCGAAGTGATCGGCCTCAAAGAGCGTCGTGCGCGATCCGCGATCAGCCTGAGTCGTGGGCCACGGTCGGGGCGTCGTCGGCGCCGGTGGACCCGTGTCCCACACCGCGTTCAGGAGGGGTGCCATCCGACCCTGATGTAGGCGTAGCCCTCGCCCGCGCGTGGCGCCCTCGTCCATGACCGGGTGGTGAAGGTGCGCAGCCTTCCCCGGGTCAGCGCGAAGCGGGGGAGGGAGAGCCCGAGTTCGGTGTGCAGGGCCTCCAGCACGCGCAGTTCGCCGTCCAGCTCGGTGCCCTCCGGGCGGAACAGGTGTGCGGGTTCCAGGGCCTCCGGTATCGCGCCGGAGCGCTGGATCTGCGTACCCCGTACGGTGAAGGCGTAGAGCTCCTCGCCGTGTTCGGCCACCGACAGGTGGAACGCGGCGGGCTGGTCAGGCAGGGAAGAAGGCGCCGGCTCGCGCCACACCACGACCGCGCGGCCGGAGAGGGACGCGGCCGCTGCGGGGGACACGAACCGTTCGTTCAGGTGGTGGTGGGAGTGGCCGTCGAATGCGAAGGCCCATCCTTCACCCGTGCGGCCGACAGCGACGACGGCCCGGTCCTCCCAGAGCTCCACACCCTCGCGTTCATGGGGCTTGGGCGCCCGCCAGGAAGCCCTTCGCGGATCCACCGGTGCGCTCAGTTCGGCGCCCTCCTCGCCGATCAGGGAAGGCAGGCGGGTCGGGTCGATCCCGTCGGCCCAGACACAGCGGTAGCCGTCGAACGGCTGCCGGTTCGCGTCCGGGCCGGTCAGCCAGGCGAGGCCCGGCGGGTCGAGATCGGGCACCGGCTCGGGAGCGGGTCCCGTCTGTCCGGCTCGCGGTGTTCCGAGGAGCTCGCGCCCCCGTTCGGGCGTGACCAGCGGACCCAGGACCGGATCGGCCAGCAGCCCGATCGGGGCGATCAGCAAGGGGCCCGGTGCCTCCCACGCAGGGAGTGCGTTCCGCAGCAGCCGCCACGCCGTGTCGCCCGCGCCCCACAGGGCCTGCTCCCGGGCCTCGGCGACGGCTTCGCCCCAGGTGCCGGGCGGCGCGTAGCGGTGAGTGCCCTCGCGCATCGCCCTCAGTACGGCCTCCGCGGTCTCCCGGGCCACCCCACGGGCGGCCATCATCCCCAGCCAGTGGTCGTCCCCACCCAGCCGCCATGCGCCGCTCGCCGGACTCATGGCCTCAACGGGCAGGACCTCCGGCAGGTAGCAAGGGTCCGACGACAGGCTGTCGTAGCCGAAGGAGCCGAGCGGATCCAGGAGGTGCCGGATCTGGTGGAGCAGGACGGCGCTTCGCGGCCGTCCGAAGGACAGCGCCTCCTCGAGCCGGGGCAGGGCATCCTCGTACCGTCCACGCAGGGCCAGCCGACGGGCCTCCTCCACGTTGGCGTCCTGAGCGCGCGTGGTGGCGTTCACGAAGTCGGGTCTGTCCAACCCGGGCGGAGTGGAAGCCGCGGTACATGGCCTCCATGTACGCGCGGAACGACGGGTAGCGGTTCGGCAACTCACCATCCCAGCCGTGGTAGACGTAGAGCGCCCACTCGCCGTCCTCATCGGTGTCGCCAGGGTCGAGCAGGGCGTACGACATGTCGGAATCCGTCTCGAGCCGCAGCGCCCGTTTCCACATCCCGGCCAGCAGGGCCTCCTCCTCGCTCGGATCGGGGCCCAGCATCTCCTCGTAGAGCGAAGTCATGTCGTACGGATCCTGGAACCAGTCGACGTCCGAGGTTCCGCCGAGCTGGTAGATCCCGGCCGTCTGGTCGACGTGCCACCCGTCACTCGCGGCCAGAAAGGCCCGGTAGGAGGGTGGCAGGCGCCGCCCCAGTCGCCGTTCGGCTGTGGCTATCGCCACTTCGTCCGCGCCGGGTCCGCCCAGGGGAACGAGGGCCTCTTCATTTCCCTTGTCTTGGTCGGCGTCCGTGCGCGGAACCCACTCCTCCTGCCACCGGCCGAGGAAAGCGTGCCAGTTGAAACCGTCGCTGCTCATGGCCGGATGGTGCCATCGGGCACCGACAACGGCGGCACCGTGGCCGCGCCGCCCGGCCTGCGGGCGTGGCGATGACGTGCTCGGCCTCCGAAGCCGTAGCGCGTGCAGACTTCAGCCCCCCTCGCCGCGATCAGCGAACGGCGCGAATCATCACGGTGAGGACGGGCGACGCCGGTGACGGCTGGCTTCGCCCGATGTCCTCGTACCCCCACGACCGGTAGAGCGCGTGGACCTTTCCGTCCCCAGCGGCCGGGTTGACCATGAGCGTGACGAACGGCTCGTCGCGCGTGGCGAGGAGGGCGTCGTGGATGCGCCGGGCGGCGCCGGTCTTCCGCCACGCCGGCCGGACTCCGATCTCCTTGAGGGCCACGGCCGGACGCTCGGTGTACTCGTCCGCCGGCGCTGGACTGGTGCGCTGCCAGTAGCGGTCGCCGTGTCCGATGGCGTTGCCGTAGGCGTAACCGACCGGGTGTCCGTCCGCGTAGGCGAGGACGGCCGTGAAACCCGGCTCGCCGCCGTGTCGGTCCAGGCGCTCGCCGAAGGCGGTGACCGCGTAGTTCGGCAGGTGGAGGAGTGGGGCGCGCACATCGGCGTAGACGTCGAGGAGGTCGCCGCGGGCGGTGTCGAGGGTGGTGAACGTGCGCAGTTCGATGGCGGGAGCCGTGGTCATGCGGCCATCCTCCAGGTGGCGGTGTGCTCGGTCCAGGCCTGCACGGTGGAGCTGCGGGGCGCGGTGGCACGCAGCGCGGCTCCGAACTCCTGCAACATGCGCGTTACCCGGGCGTGCTGGGTAGCCGCGTCGGCGGGGACCTTCATCGCGGTGGTCGCGGCGGCGTCGGCGGCGCCTTGCGCGAGTTGGGCGTGTGCGAGACGGGTGGTGGTGATGGCCCGGGACCGGACCATGTGGGGGCGCAGAGCGGCCAGGCAGCGGTGGGCGTGGTACTCGGCGGTCGGGTGGTCGCCGAGTGCCAAGTGGGCGGACAGGGCCAGGGAGTGCAGCTCGGCCTGGTCGTAGAAGGCGAGCATCCATACAGGCCGGTAGTCGCCCGGGTCGGCACGCAGCATGGCGTCCTGCGCCTGGTCGAACGCACGACGAGTGCCGGTGCGGTCGTGCGCCGCGCCGTGGATCGCCGCCTGCCGGGCCATGCCGAGGGAAGCGAACATCGGGTCGCGGCGCGTGATGTCCAGGTTGCGAGCGACGTCATTGGCGGCGAACGCGTCGGCGGGTCGGCCCATTGTCAACGGCCTTGTAGTTCTCCCCAGTCACCCTGGAAAGAGGTGTTGCCCTGCTGGATTCCGTTCCTCGGAGGACGCCCGGTCGACCGAGGGCTCGCGGTCCTCGCCGCTTCGCTGGGAGCCCTCGCGGTCACCGTCCTGTGGTGGGTCCTCTTCTTCGGAGGACTGCTGACCTCGCCCAGCCCGGACCCCAGCATCTCGGCCGGTGAAGTGCTCTTCGCCGCCGCCCACGCCCCACTGCTGCTGTGGGGCCCGCTCCTGGCGGCGGTGACCTGGTCGTACCACCGACGGCACAAGGCTTGTTCGAGGGTGTGAACCAAACTCCGGTTCCGTCCCTGTCGGGGGATGGGGCCTGGTAGGACGCTGGGTGTGACGCGGAGGCAACTGAGCCACGTGCAGTGGGAGTTCATCGAGCCTTACCTGCCGATCGGTGAGTACGGTCCATACCCCGGCTGCGGGACCAGTTCGAGGGGGTGGTCTGGCGGTTTCGGTCCAGTGCCCAGTGGCGGGAGATGCCTGGTGAGTTCGGCCCCTGGCCCACCGTCTACGGACGCTTCCGGGTCTGGAGGGACGCCGGAGTGTGCTGCTGGAAGGCCTGATCGCCGAAGCCGCCCATCGGGGTGCGACGGACCTGTCCCTGGTCAGCGTGTCCGGCAGCGGCACATCCGGGGCGAGCTGGACGCGACAGCGCGATCGGGGGGGCAACCGAACGGCGCACGGCTGTCGGGGTAGATCCCGACGGGGGCCTCCAGTGGGTCCCGCCTCGGCGGTGTTGGCACATTCCGGGCGAAACTCTTCTCCCCCGGATACTCCCGGCCGTCTCCACCGGAGGCGGCGTACTCCCATTCTGCCTCCGTGGAAAGCCGGAAGGCCCGGCCGGCGCGTTCGGCCAGCCACCGGGTGTAGGCGTCGGCCTCCTCCGGCGGCATCGTCCACACCGGGCGGTTGGAGAGGTGAGCCGGGTACACCCCCGAAGCGCCACGACGTCGGCAGCCACTGCGCGTCCGTGTTCTCCAGGAACTCCCGGTACTCGGCATTGGTCGCTGGGTACCGCCCGATCCTGAACTGCGCCACGTCAACGACGTGTTCGGGGTCTCCTTGCGGATCCACTCGGGCAGCACGCCCACATGGCGCCACCTCTCGGCCACCGCTGCCACCCGCGCGGGATCCCAGCCCCACACGGAACGTACCGGCCGGCACCTCAACCATCGCCGGGTCCGTCGCGGAGATCCTGGGGTCCCCGAGCAAACCGAGGAGGGAGCCGGCTGAGAGCCGCTCGACGAACGGCAGTGAGCGGTCCTAGGCCGCGGCCGCCAGGTGTTCCGGCTCCCGGTCGGCGAGCTTGCGGTGGGCCTCGGCCAAGAGGAGGCCGTCCGTGCGCGAGACGAAGGACCAGGGCAGTCCCATCGCCTCGCGGTCGGTCACGTCATTGGGATTGGCCGGGAGCCCCGCCTGCGTCATCCCTGCCCCAGAGGGATCTCGTAGACGTTGCTGTCGTAGGAGCCGGCGAGGAAGGTCCTCGCCTCGCCGTCGTAGTGCAGCGAGGAGATACCGGCCGTGGTGGGGCGGGTGACCGTCGGCCAGGTTCCGTCGGCGCGGTCGTGGACGGCAACCAGCCCGTTGTAAGAGCCGGTGGCGATGTAGCGGCCGTCCGCCGAGGCGCTGACGCACTTGATCGAGTGGTCGTGCGGGGTGTCAAGCGTAACGGCGTCCCTGCCGGTCCATATCCGCAGCTTCAGGTCGCGGCTCACACTGGCGAAGGCTCCGTCACCGAGGCCGACGCAGCCGTTGGCGATCTTGTCGTGGGCCTCCGGTGCGCGTCCCGTCTCGGTGAGGGAGGAGATGGAGAACCACGCCGCCTCGGCGTCCGCCGAGACCGAGAAGATCGAGTCGCCGCTCACCGCGATGCCCTTGACCGCGTTCCCGTGCAGGTTCAGCGTCGTCTCCAGCCGGAACTCTCCGTCGGGCTGCAGGGAGAAGACCAGGCCCTCCCCCGTGTACGTGCCGATCACCACGTGCGGCAGCCCGTCGCGAACCCATGCAGCTCCGCAGTTGAGGGGCGAGCGGTGCTGGTGCAGCACCTTGCCGCTGAAGGCGTCGAAGATCGCCCCCATCTGGCCGCCGGTGACCACGCGGCCCCCGACCTCGGTCAGGAAGTTGCAGAGACTGCCGGTCCTGGCCCGCTCCGTGCCGTCCTCCCGGAGGGTGCCGGCGTCGCCGATGGTGAGGCGGGCTCCTCGGCGGGCGATGACGGCGTTGACACCGGGCGTGTCGTCCACCCCGTCCAGATCCCAGGAGGCGTCGTCGATGCGGTAGGTAGCGTATGAGGTGCCGAACGTCGCGAACACCAGCGTGTTGCCGTCAAGGAACGCGCACGAGCGGGGCCACACGTCACTCGGCAGCGACGAGGAGGCGACGGGGGCCAGCCCGTCGGAGGTGTCCCAGACCCGCAGTGTCCGGTCGTAGCTGAGGCTGACCAGCAGGTCCCGGGCCGAGTTGTAGACCAACCGCTTGATGCCCGCCTCGTGCGCCGGGTGCATGGTCGTGCCCTCGTCCCGGACCAGGACGATCTCACCGTCGTCGTTACCCGCGTAGACAATGCCGTTGGAGGCCAGGGCAACTGTGTCCGTCTCGACTCCGCCCAGGTCGACGTCCGCCACCTTCGCGCCTGTGCTCAGCGACCAGCGCTTGATCGTGCCGTCGTCACTGGACGAGATCAGCTCGTCCCCAGCACCGGCCCACTCGACGGAGATGACGTCCGCGGTGTGCCCCTCGAAGACGGCCCGCAGCTCCCCGTCGAAGGCGTACACCCGCACCCGGTGGTCGCGCGAGGCCGTGGCGATCAGTGGCTCGGTCGGGTGGAAGACCGACATCTCCACGTCGTCGTCATGTTTCGAGAAGACCGTGAGAAGCTTCAGGTCTGGGAGCAACCACAGCCGCGCCGTGTAGTCGCTGGAGGAGGTCAGCAGGTACTTGCCGTCGGGGCTGAAGGACACTTGGTTGGCCAGGTGGTCGTGGACCCCGCGGGCCAGAGGTTGCCGGTCGGCGGCGTTCCAGAGCACGACTTGGTTGTCGTATCCGGCGGTGGCCACATAGGTGCTGTCGTATGCGGCGATGCCGCTGATGGGGCCGCGGTGGCGTATCACGGGAGTATCCCTTCGAGAGCAATAGTGTGACAGGTCTTGGCTGCCTTGGCCTTCAGATCCCAGTAGTTGTCGGGGTTCACGTGCGGCGACGGTGGACAGCACCTTGCGCAGGCGGATGCCGTGCCGACGCGGAGACCGGGTTCGCGCACCACCAGATCACTCGCACGCTCTCGAAGGGCGATCAAGGACAGCCGCGGCGACAGGGCCTCCTGGATCTCGGTCGGTTTCACCACCCCGAGCTGCGGTTTCACCACCCCGAGCTGCCAGGAAGCCCTGTCTCCCTGCCCGCGGCCGGCAGTGATCACCCGGTCGAGCCTCCCGGCTGCCGCCCGTCCCTCGGGACCAGGACGACGGGGCAGCTACTCAGGGCGCCGGTCAGTTCGTCCGGCCGGGTACCCAGGCACTCAGCGGGACGAAGGAGCCGAGGTCCCCGATGCTCGCCCCCGCGTCGATGCGGCTCGGGCCGCCCAGGCAGTCGTCGCTCGGGAAGAGGGCCGCACTGGTGGTGTGGGTGTTGGTCACGGACTCGACCCGTCCGGCCCATCCGTGGTCGACGAGGCTGACGCAGGTGCCGCTGCTGGTCAGCGAGGAGAACGTCAGGAGTTCGCCTCCGAAGTTCTGCCCGGAGTACAGGCACAGAGCACTGGAGGGGCAGTCGGCCGACTGGGCGGCGTGGGCCGTGGCAGGGGGGAGGGCGAGCATGCCCAGCGCGGCCACCGACACGATTCCGGTGGCTGCCAGGCGCGTTCGGGAGGGGCGAGCGGACGTGCGGTTGCCTGCGGCGAGCTTGTTCATCTCGTGAAGTCCTTCGTCGTTAGGCGATCAATGGTCGTTGTTGCCAGTGATGACGGCCATGGCTCCGTGGCAGCCGTGACCGTTGAACCGATGGGTTTGGAGAGACTCGTGTCCGCAGAGCGGGACACGGCGGGTGACGGGTGAGCTCCTCGTGCTCACTTCCGCGGGAAGGTGAGCGGTGCGGCAGCGAGGTGTCTTTCACCCCGGCACGACCGCAAACGTAGATCGCGGAGGCGGGCCGGGAACAGCGACTTTCCCGCCTTGGCGCCTGGGGGCAGGATTTCCCGTTTCTTCGCTATGGGGTGGCTTCCGGCGGGCTCGGTGGCCAGGTGGTCGCGCCCTGCGGACCGAGGAAGTCCGGCCGCGTCGTCGCAGCTCAGGCCAGACACGGCGACCCGCATGTTTCGCTTGTGGGTTAAGAAAAGGCGTGTGCTTACGTGGTTGGCTGATTGACGACTCCGAGCACTGCGTCGGCGGCGCGGCCCGCACCGGGTTCGGCCCCGGCCCCGAGGCTCACCTCCGGAAAACACCGACGACGGATACGGCCGGTGTCCGCGAACCGGTGGGTGCGGCATGGCCGGGGTTCCGCGGTCAGCCAGTGCCGAGTAGATGCGTGTTGGCCGCCTTCGCGTCCACGGCGAGTTCGGGCAGCTCCACCACCGTCACCCCGGCCGCCCGGAGTCGCTCGACGCCCACGCAGTCGTCCACGAACAGTGAGGGTTCGCGCCAGGCGATCACGACCCGCAGGAGACCGGAGGTGAGCACGAGCTGAGCGCACGGATGCGGGCGCGACCGGCGCTGGGAGCAGGGTTCCAGGGTGGTGTAGATCGTCGCCGTCCGCAGCCGCGGATCACCGGCCGGCAGCTTCGCGAGCGCTGACTCCTCCGCATGGACGTGCGGATCGCCCTCGCGACTGTATCCGTGGGACAGTTCGGTGCCGTCGGCACCGACGATCACCGCGCCGACGGAGTACGCGCCCTCGGAAGGAGGGCACTTCCCGGCCAGTTCGATCGCCTTGCGCATCCAATGGAGGTCACGCTCACGGGTGGGGCCGGCTGCCGGGACCCGTTCCTTCGGCGCGTAGCGGAGCAGCACGACATCGCCGGTCGCCCTCGTCTCCAGCAGCCGCATCCGCGCGGTGGGGCCGCCGGGGTAGTCGGCCGGGCCGAGGAATCTCGGCGCCCCTGGCTGTCCCACGAGCAGCGGGGCGACGGCCAGGTGCAGCTCGTCGGCCAGGTCCTGTGCCATCAACTGGGTGTGCACAGTGCCCCCGCCCTCCACGACGAGCCGCTTGACGTGCCGGCGGCCGAGTTCGTCGAGGACCCGGCCCCAGTCGAGCTCGGCGCCGGTGCTCACCACGTCGGCCAGTCCGTCCAGATCCGTCCGGACCCTCTCGAGCGCGGAATCGACGGTGAGGACGAGCTTCTTGTCCCCGTGCCGCCAGAACATGAGGCCGGGGTCGAGCCGGCCGGAAGCCGTGACGGTGACCTTCAGCGGATGCGCGGGCAGGCCGCGTGCCAGCCGGGCGGCTCGGCGTTCCTCGCTGTTCACCAGGAGACGTGGATTGTCGCGGCGCAGGGTCGTGGCGCCGACCAGGATCGCGTCGGCGCCCGCCCGCACTTCGTCCACACGGTCGAAGTCCTCAGCGTTGGACAGCAGCAGTCGCTGGTCGGTGGGGTCGTCCAGATAGCCGTCGACGCTGCTCGCGGCGGACAGCACGACGTACGGGCGGCTGGTCATCGGATCATCCGTTCTGTTCTGTGAGGATTCACGCTGGAGCCCGGTCCGCCGCGGCGGACGTACGGGCGGTGTCCGGGTACGGCCGGGGATCCCGGGCTCTGAGAAGGTAACAAGCCTGCACCATAAGGGAGTTGGTGAAACGGTCTGCGTCGCCTTGATGGCTGGAACCCAGGGCTAGCCTGTGCGGATGACCTCGACAACGAATCCGTATCCGGACGCTGGACCCGTGACGCCGACGCACGTCCTTTCGGGCGGCAGCGGGTGGGCCTCCCCGGGGGAGAGCGCGGAGCCCCGTACGACCCTGCTGATGCTGCGTCACGGCGAGACCGCCCTGACTCCGGAGAAGCGCTTCTCCGGGAGCGGCGGCACTGACCCCGAGCTGTCCGACGTGGGGCGGTGGCAAGCGGACCGCGCCGCCGGGGCCACGCTCCTGGCGGGCGCCGGCGTCGAGGCGGTGGTCTGCTCCCCGCTCCGGCGCTGCCGTGAGACCGCCGCGGTCGTCGCCCGCCGGCTCGGCCTGGACCTGGTGGTCGAGGATGGACTCCGGGAGGCCGACTTCGGAGACTGGGAAGGGCTGACCTACGACGCGGTGCGGTCCCGTTTCCCCGAGGACCTGGCGGCGTGGCACGCGTCGACCGGGACGGCGCCCACCGGGAGCACGGAGAGTTTCGCCGATGTGGCACGGCGGATGGCCGGGGTCAGGGACGACCTGATCTCCCGGTACCGGGGCCGGACGATCCTGGTCGTCAGCCACGTCACGCCGATCAAGGTGCTGATACAGCTGGCGCTCGGAGCACCCGGCGCATCGCTGTTCGCCATGGAGCTGGCCCCGGCGTCCTTCTCGGGTGTTTCTTGCGTCGGATTGAAGGCATCCATGCGCGTTTTCAACGACACGTCGCATCTGCGCTGAAAGCGCCGCTACGGGAAGTCGGTGCCCCGGCGGGCCGCGGCCTGTCGCCGTGCTCCGCCGGTGCTCGCGTGAAGCCGTGCGAACGCCTCCGACCCGGGGTGTTCCGGGTCCGCGGGTCCGGCCTGCCGGGGCGGCCGAACAGAGGCCGGGACAAGGTCTGTTGACGCGGGCAAAACCTCCGTGCAAGGCTCGTGGGAGCGCTCCCGAGTGGCAGGCTGCGGGAGCGCGTGTTCTATGTCCGTATCGGGGCCCATGCATTGACGTAGCGTCACTTTGGTTGTCGACGGGGGAATCGAACGCTGTCATGGCTGCACCAGAACATCATGATCATCTCAGCACCGTAGGTTTCCGTACGCGTCGGACACGGGGACACCTGCCCCTGGCCGGCTTTTCCCACGGTCCCTGACGGCCGTTGTCAGCAGAGTGACGCCACGCCTCAGAGGCGCGTCCGCCTGCTGTCTTTGACCCTCACCATCACGCGTCGGTACTGGCCCGGCCCGCACCGGACGAACTCTCGGAAGTCCTGGTGAGCACTGGTGTGCGCACCGATCAAGGCCGGCCGATGACGCAGTTCGCCTCCAGGCCGTGCACGCCCGTGGCATCGGCGCATGCCCAGCACGGCCACCCATGCCGTCCCGCGGTCACCTTCGCTTCCATGCGGTGACCGCCGGGACGGGCCGGTCGCGGTGCCGCTGCCGCCCGCCCGGCATGAACTCACTCACGCACGAGATGCACACAACGCCGTTCTGTGAGAAAGGAACCACGGATGACCCAGGTCACGCATGCGGTGAAAGGCGATCAGGACAGGTTTTCGTTAACCATCCGCACCACGGTGAAGATGCCGATCGCCCTTCCGGACGGATCGGAGGCCATTCCCACCGTCCGTTCCTTCCGGGGGCTGCCGCCCGACTGGCCCGTCGACAAGGAACCCCTCGCCCTCGTGTTCGGCGACCCCGGCCCCGTGCCGCTGGTCCGCCTGCACTCGGAGTGCCTCACGGGTGATGTCTTCGGATCGCTGCGCTGCGACTGCGGTCCGCAACTCGCCGAGTCCTTAGCGATGTTCGCGGCTCAGGGCGGAATTCTTCTCTACCTCCGTCAGGAGGGCCGGGGCATAGGCCTCTACAACAAGCTGGACGCCTACGTCCTCCAGGACTCGGGCGTCGACACCTTCGAGGCCAACCGGAAGCTGAACCTGCCGGACGATGCGCGGGACTACGGGGTCGCGGCCGCGGTCCTGTCCGCCCTGGGCCACGACGAGATCCGGCTGGTGACGAACAACCCCGACAAACAACGGCAACTGTCGGAGCACGGCATCAGAGTGGCCGAGTCCGTGCCGACGGGTTGCCACGTCAACCCCTTCAACGACCACTACCTCCGGACGAAGGTGGACTTCGCGGGGCACCGGATCGCCTTCGAACCGAGGACCGCTTCGTGAACCCCTCGCTGGCCGAACGCCTCGAGGAACTGTGTCCCCGACGGGTCGTCACCACCGGACACCCCCGCTACGACGAACTGCGGGGCATGTTCAACGGCATGCACGACCGACAGCCGGCCGTGATCTGTCTGCCGGTCGACAGCCGCGAGATCGCGGCTGTCGTCCTGGCCGCGCGTGAAGCGGGTACGACCGTCACCGTCCGGGGAGGCGGACACAACGTCGCGGGATCGGGCTCCAACGACGGCGGCCTCGTGATGGACCTCAAGCTGATGCGCGGTGTGACGGTCGACCCGGTACGGGCCCTCGCCTGTGTACAGGGCGGTGCCACCTGGGACGACATCGACGCCGCCGCCGCGCGGTACGGGCTCGCCACCACGGGAGGCACGGTGGGGTCCACGGGCGTCGCTGGGCTCACCCTGGGCGGCGGGCTCGGCTACCTCACCCGCAGCCTGGGCCTGGCCTGCGATCGGGTGGAGTCGTACCGGATGGTCACGGGCGACGGACGACGACGGTGGATCGACGCCGAGCACGACGCCGAGCTGAACCGGCTGCTGCGAGGCGCGGGACACGGCCTCGGGGTCGTCGACGAGTTCACCTTCCGGCTCGCGCCCGTGCCGCGTGTGTACGGAGGCCGGTTCGCCTATCCGCTGCGGTACGCGACCCCGGTCATGGCGGCGTTCACCGAGCTGATGGCGGACGCGCCCGCGGACATGACCTGCCTGCTGATGCTCGAACCCTGGGGTGACCCGGCCGTCCGGTCCGTCGTCGCCAACGTCTTCTACTCCGGCGGAGACGAGGCGGTCGTACGACGGATCGAGCGCATGATGGCCTGTGCGCCTCTGACCGGCAAGGACTTCGGTCCCCGCTCCTACCTGTCCATGCAGGCCTCACTGGGCGAGACCGACTTCGGCCTACGGCACTACTGGTCCACGTCCTCGCTCACCGCGCTGCCCGGAGAACTGGCCGAAGGGCTCGTCGACCAGTACGCGAGCGGCGGCTGCGGAGACGGCGTCGAGGACACGGTCATCATCACACCGCTCGGCGGGGCCGTGCCCGACGCCGAGGAACCGGGGGCCATCACCTTCCGCGACGCGGCGTACACCGTGCTGGCGATGGCGATCTGGCGTGATCCGGCCCAGGACGACGCCCGGCGGGACTGGGCACGCGGCATCAGCCGGCTGACCCGTCCCTGGTCCCTCCACGGTGAGGGGCACGCCGACTACGTCAATTACGCCAGCGATCCGGTCGACCTGGACCGTCCCGGCCGGATGGCCGACGACACGAGCCGGTCCATCCAGGACGTCAGACGACGCGTGGATCCCGACGGCGTCTTCGGACCGGCGCATCCCGCCCTGTCGGTACCCGCTCCCGCCTGAGCGCGGCTCTGACCCACAGCGAAGGACAGCGATGACGCAACCACCCGATGCGCAGGTTTCCGTGGTGATACCGACCTACAATCGGGCCGAACTTCTCCGGCAGCAACTTCACGGGCTCGCGCGGCAGCGGTTCGCGCCGGAACGGTTCGAGGTGGTTGTCGCCGACGACGGGTCGTCCGACCACACCGCCGAGGTGGTCGAATCGTTCGCCACCAGACTGAGGATCGTCTCCTATAGGCAGGAGGACCTGGGTTTCCGGGCCGCCGCCGTACGCAACGGCGGCGCCCGGCTGGCTGGCGCCCCCCTGCTCGTCTTCCTCGACACCGGCGCCCTGGTCGGACCCGACTTCATCGCCGAGCACGTCTCGGCACACGAACACGGCGAGGCCGTCGGCCGGTTGGTGCTGGGCTACACCTACGGCTACAACCCGTACCGGCCGTTCCCGGGGCTCACGGAGGCCATCGCCGGCAACGAACCCGAGGAGGTGGTACGTACCTACGCCGACCAGGCCGAGTTCCGGGACCTGCGCCACGACGACCTGGAGAAGGTGGGCTTCGACCTGAGGCGTCTTGCCGCCCCCTGGATGAACGTGTGGGCGCTCAACATGTCCCTGCCCGCAGCCGACTTCCACGCGGTCGGCGGCTTCGACGAGGACTTCCGTTCCTGGGGCGGGGAGGACCTGGAGTTCGGGTTCCGCGTCCACCGGCGGGAAATGCCGATCGTCCTGTCGCACCGGGCGTGGGCCCTGGAGAGCCCGCACGAACGGGACTTGGACGGCAATCGCAGCAGCAACTGCGCCAACTCCTGGACCTTGTGGGAGAAGCATCCCTCTCCGGTCATGGAGCTGTACGGGGCGATGTATTCCCGCAACCACTACGACCCGCCGCTGGAGTACGAGTACCGGCGACTGCTCGACTGGACCGAGCAGGCCCGCGACATCGACGTACGCCAGGAGGTGACGCGTCTGGTGGCCGAACCGCTGCCGGACGGCAGCCGGCCGACCCGGGTGGTGGTCATGGGCGCGGGAGGCCTGCGGACCCTCGGCGCTTCCGGCAGCGGCGTGGCGTGCACGTTCGTCGACTTCGACGAGTGGCCGGAGGACGACGTGGCGGCGGACGGCGCGACGGCCCTGCACGCGGTCGGCCTGCGCACCGTGCTCGAACCGGGCTCCGCCGACCTCGTGGTGATCACGTCCCGGCTGCGCGGACTGTGGGAACGCTGGTCCGGCGACCTCCTCACCGAGGCCCGCCGGATCGGCGGCGCGGTGCGGGTCGCCTTCCTTGACGGGAACGGCCCACGGTGACCGGAAAGGCCATGCGGAGACCACTGGCCGACACCCCCCAGCGGAAGATCATGCTCGGTGTCCTGCTCGTGGACACGCTCGCCGCCGGGGCCTTCTACCCCCTCACATTCCTCTACCTCACGCTCAGCACCGATCTGCCGGTCGCACAGATCGGCCTGATCCTGACCGGGGGCGGTCTCGTCGCCCTGGTGCTGAATCCCGTGGCCGGCAGTGCGGCCGACCGCTGGGGTGCCCAGCGAACCCTCGTGCTGGCCAACGCGTGCTGCGGGCTCGGCTACCTGGGACTCGTCGACATCCACGGCTGGTTCCAGCTGGTCGCGGCGGTCGCGTTCATCTCCTTCTCGCAGCGCCTGTACTGGGTCGGCTGGCCGGTGTTCATCGCGGAACAGGTCGCCGAGGGGGAGACGCTGGACCGCTGGTTCGCGGTCGTCAACGCCTTCAAGAGCGCCGCCCTCGGCCTCGGCGCGGCGACCGCCGCCGTCGCTCTCGCCGCCGGTGACGTAGGCACGCTCCGGGCGATCCTGATCGTCGCCGTGGCCGCCTCCTTCCTGTCGGCCGTGGTGTTCTTCCGGCTGCGCATGAACCCGCAGGACGCCGTGGGGGACGCGGACGGCCCCGGGGGCCCGGACGCGGAACCGGCGGCCGGGTCCGGAGGATGGCGGATGGTTCTGGGAGACCGCCCGTACGTCGCGATGACCGTGGCGCACACCGCGCTGACCGTGGCGTGGCTGCTGCCCAGCGTCGTGCTGCCGTTCTACTTCGTCGACACGCTGGGCCTGCCTCCGTGGGTGCCCTCCGTGGCGTTCGCGGTGAACACGGCCATGACCGTGCTGTTCCAGACGGTCGTCTCGCGTTCCCTGGCAGGCTTGCGGCGCACCCGGGCGGTGCTCGTCGGGGCCTGTGCCTTCCTGCTCGCCTTCGCCGTGTTCGCGGGCGCGGGCAGCGGCTCCCGGGCGGTCGCGACGGGGCTCGCGCTGGTCGGCATCATGCTCTTCTCCGTCGGCGAGATGTCCGCCGGTCCGCCGGCCCAGTCGCTGTCGATGGAGGCCGCGCCGGTGCCGCTGCGCGGCAGGTACTCGTCGGTCTTCCAGATGTCGTGGACCGTCTCCAGCGTCGGCGGTCCCGCCGTCGTCGGCGCGCTCCTGCAGTGGAACAGCCTGGCCCTGTGGCTGGTACTGGGCGCACTCGTCGCGCTCGGCGGACTGGGCTTCGTCGCCTGCGAGAGGGCGTTTCCCGCACGTGTCCTGTATCCCGAATCGAAGAGGAGCAACACATGACCTCGGACGGACCGCGCATCCTTCACGTCAGCACCACCGACAAGCTGGGTGGGGTCAGTGAGGTCGTCCGCAGCGAGCTGCCCTACCTCGTCGAGTCCGGATGGCAGCCCCGATGGGTCACGGCGAACGATCTGGACGAGGCCCACGACGCCGCGTTCGTCCTGCACAACGCCCTGTACGGCGTGCCGGTGGGCGACTTCCCGGAGGACCGGGTGCGTTCGGGCGTCGAACGGTTCCTCGGCGCGAACGCCGAAGCCGTGGTGGCGGCGGCCCGGGACGCCGACGTGGTCGTCCTGCACGACCCCATGGTGCTCAACCTGGCGGCCGCGATCCGCCCCGTGACGCCGAGGATCGCCTGGCGCTGTCACGTCGGCTCCGAGCACCTGGACATGATCGACCAGGACGCCGTCTCCTTCCTCCGGCCTCAACTGGACGTCGTGGACCACCTATTGTTCCCGCATCGCGGCCTGATCTGGCCGGGCTGGGAGGACGACGAGCGGATCCTCGTCGTCCCGCCGGGAATCGACCCGCGATCGTGGAAGAACCGGGACCTGCCGGAGGAGACCTACGCCGCGCTGTGGTCCGACGTCCACGCGGCCCGCGGCACCGCCGGGCCGGCGGACATCGGCGGGGAAGACACCCATATCTTCCTGGACGATCACGGCACCGGTGGCCTGCGCGCCCCCGAGTCGCCCTTCGTGCTCCAGGTGTCCCGCTGGGACCCGCTGAAGGGACAACTCGGCGTGGTCCGGGCCTTCGCGGACCTGGCGCGGCAGGAGCCGGACGTGGAGCTCGTACTCGTCGGCCCGCACATCGACGACCGGGAGAACTACCCGGTGAACCGGAAGGTGTGGGGAGAACTCATGCGGGCCCGCGAGGAACTGGCGGGACCAGTGCGTGAACGGGTCCACGTCTGGCGGTTCGGCC
This sequence comes from Streptomyces sp. BB1-1-1, assembly GCF_031597775.1. Lineage (NCBI taxonomy): Bacteria > Bacillati > Actinomycetota > Actinomycetes > Kitasatosporales > Streptomycetaceae > Streptomyces > Streptomyces sp. BB1-1-1. The sequence continues at coordinate 329,597 of NZ_CP134205.1, forward strand.
CGCTGCGGCGCACCGGCGAGGACCTCGCGCTGAACGTACTGCGGCGGTACGCCCGGACGGTGGTGCAGAACAGTGTCCGGGAGAGCTTCGGACTGACCGTGGCCGAAGCGATGTGGCGGGGCGCCGTGGTCGTCGGATCCGACATCGACGGCATCAGCGAGCAGATGGAGCACGACGTCAACGGTCTCCTCACGCCCTACACCGACGGCGGTGGACCGTGGGCGGAGACGGTCCGTAGATCGCTGACGGACGAGGCCGGCCGGCTCCGCTGGAGCAAGGCCGCGCGGGCCACGGTCGAGGAGCGTTTCCTGTCCCGCGCCGGAACGCTGCGTCAAACGGCCGCGTTCACCGGTGCTTCCCGAGGCGCCGGCCGTTGACCGGCCCACAGCCGAGAACGACAACTCCGAACTGGAAGGGCGCACAATGGGCGCGATGATGTGGTTCGATCCCACCTGTCCCTTTACCTGGCGCACCTCGCGCTGGCTGCGGTCCGAGGCGGCCGTCCGGGGCGAGAAGGTGACCTGGCGGCTGATGAGCCTCGCCGTCCTCAACGAGGACCGGGACGACGTCCCGAGCCAGTACCGGGAAGGGCACCGGCGCGGGGCGCGCGTGCTGCGCGTGCTGGCAGCGGCCGCCGAGCACGGTGGGAACGAGGTGGTGGACGCCCTTTACACCGAACTGGGAACCCGCGTGCACGACAAGGCCGGAGAGTGGGACGACGGGACCATCGGCCGGGCGGTGACCGCGGCCGGCCTGCCCCTTGGACTGGCGGACGCGGCCGATGACCCGGCGTGGGACGCGGCCGTGAGGGCGTCCCACGAGGAGGGGCAGGGCCGGGTGGGCCAGGAGTCGGGCACCCCCATCGTGGCGTTCGGTGACACCCCCGGCTTCTTCGGCCCGATCCTCACCGCCGTACCGGCGGGGGAGGAGTCCGCCCGTCTCTACGACAGCATCGCCGCCCTCTCCGCCGTCACCGCCTTCAGCGAACTGAAGCGGGCCCGGGCCTGACCGCCCGCGCCCTCTCCTGCTCACCGGCTGAGGTTTCTCCATGAATGTCACATGATTCGCTGGAAGGGGTCGGTCAACTTGCCAGGCTCACCTGTCATTCGCTGTGCCGTCATCGGCGCCGGCCACAGGACCGTGGACGACTACGTACCCGCCCTCGTCGGCCTGTCCTCACGCATCGAACTGGTCGCGGCGTGTGATGTGGATCCGGCCGCGGAAACGCGTCTGACGCAGGCACTCGCCAGGAACGGACACGCCGCCCGTCCGAGGTTCTTCTCCGATCACGCGTCCCTGCTGGATGCTGTGGACCCCGGCCTCGTCATCGTCGCCACACCGCACCACACCCACCACGAGATCACTCTGGAGCTGTGCCGCCGCGGTATCCCCGTGCTGAAGGAGAAGCCCTTCGCCCTGTCGCTGGCGGAGGCCCGGGATCTCGCTGCGGCCGTCCGGGAACACGACGGCCACCTGAGGCTTTGCGTCCAGCGGCGCCATCACCCGCTGTACCTGGGGGCGAAGGAAGCGCTGGGACGGATCGGTGCCGTCAGGCACTTCGACGCCACCTACCAGCTCAGTACCGACGCCTACCAGTCCGGTTGGCGGGCCGAGGCGAAGACCTCCGGCGGCGGGGCCATCATCGATATGGGGTACCACATCATCGATCTGCTCCACTGGTTCTTCGGCATGCCGTCACTCGTCTACGCGAGCGCGGCGCCCAAGCTGGTTCCGGACGCCGCCTACGACATCGAAGAGACCACCCTGTCGACACTGACCTATCCGAACGGTGTCACCGGGGTGCTCCGTCTCTCGCTCTGTGAGTCCAGGAAGAGCGAGTTGATACGCGTCTACGGTTCCGACGGGCACATCGAGCTCACCCGGGACCGTCTCGAGCGGTTCGACCGCTCGCATCACCTGGTCGAGCGGCTGACCGGTGAACGTTCCTGGGATCCGGCGTCCGGCGTGCTGGTGAGCACGCTCGACCACCTCTCCGACCCGGACTTCACCGAACGCGAAGTGCAGGACGGTGTACGCGTCACTGCCACCATCGAGTCGCTCTACCGCTCCATTTCCCTACAGACCTCCGTACGACCGCTGCACGAGGAGACTCAGGATGCCCGTTTCGGATCTGGCCATCGACGGGGGACAGCCGGTACTGAGCCGGTCGACGGAGTATCCATGGCCGAAGCGGCGATCGGAGTGGTCTGAGCGCGTTCTGAAGCAACTGGAGAGCGGCAAGCTGTCGCTGTACGACCGCTCCGGTGTGGTGGCGGAGTTCGAGGACGCCTGGTCGACCGCGCATGACCTTCCGTACAGCCTGGTGACCAACTCCGGTACCGCGGCGTTGCATTCGGCGTTCTATGGCATCGGCCTCGGCCCCGGCGACGAGGTTCTCTGCCCGTCGTACACCTTCTTCGCCACTTCCGCCTCGCTGTTCCAGCTGGGCGCGCTGCCGGTGCTGGCCGACTGCCGGCCCGACGGCTCATTCGACCCGGAGGCCGCGGCGGGGCTGGTCACCGAGCGCACGAAAGCGGTCGTCATCACGCACATGTGGGGTCTGCCGTGTGACATGGACGCTGTCGTGGCCTTCGCCGAGGAGCACGGGCTGGCACTGGTCGAGGACTGCTCCCACGCGCACGGCGCGACCTACCGGGGGCGCCCGGTCGGCACCTTCGGCGCGGCCGCGGCCTGGAGTCTGCAGACCCAGAAGCTCGTCGCCGCCGGCGAGGGCGGCGTGCTGGCCACCCGCAGCCGGGAAGTGTACGACCGGGCGCAGTTGCTGGGGCACTTCAACAAACGGGCGATGAAGGAGATGGATCCGCAGGGGCCGCTCTATCCGTACTCCGTGACCGGTCTGGGCCTGAAGTACCGGGCGCATCCCCTGGGCGTCGCCTTCGCGGTGGGCCAGATCGCCGAACTGCCGTCCTGGATCAAGGGGAAGCAGGTGTTCGCGGAGGAGATCGCGGGACTCTTCGGGCGGATCGATGGGGTCATGCCGCTGACGCTGTCGACGCCGGAGCGGACCTCGGCCCACTACGCGCTGCTCTTCGACGTCGATCCCGACCGGGTTCCGGGCGGCCGGGACCGGCTGGTGGCGGCGTGCAACGCCGAGGGGCTGGACGACGTCGACATCCCGAAGGCGACGTCGCCGCTGCACACGCTGCATCTGTTCCGGCATCCGATGTCGCCGGTGACCACCTACGACCGGGCCTGTGTGCGGACGGAGTTCCCGGTGGCCGAGCGTCTCGCGGCGCGCACCTTCAAGATCTCGGTGCCCTGTGCCCCGGCGGGCTTCGAGGAGGAGGACGAGCGGTACCTGGCCGCCGTACGGGCCGTCACCGACAAGGTCGCCGCCCATCTGGCGTCCGGAGCGCGGAAGGAGCCCGCATGAGTCCCGTCCCGTCGGCCGGTGACCTCAAGGACGCCGCGGCGTCCGCCCGGGTCATCGGCTCGACCAACCGCAAACGCGCCGGAGCGGTCCTGGACGCCGGGGAGATCGAGGGCGTCGTCACGGACTACGTCCACGGCCGGATTCCGGATTACCAGATGGCGGCCTGGCTCGCGACGATCGCCTGCCAGGGGTTGTCCACGGCGGAACTGGCGGCCCTGACGCGGGCCCACACCATCGGCGGTGGCCGGCTGGACCTGAGCCGGGTGGACGGCCCGGTCGTGGACAAGCACAGCACGGGCGGCGTGGGGGACACCACCACACTGATCGTGGTGCCGGTGGTCGCGGCGTGCGGTGTCCCGGTGGCGAAGATGACCGGCCGGGCCCTCGGCTTCACCGGGGGCACGCTCGACAAACTGGAGTCGATCAAAGGACTCCGGACCACGATCCCGATCGAAGAGATCGTGCCGATGCTCACCTCCGTCGGCATGGTCCTCACCGGCCAGAGCGCCGATCTGACACCGGGTGACGGCGCCACCTACGCGCTGCGCGACGTCACCGGCACCGTGGAGAGCATCCCGCTGATCGCGGCCAGCATCATCAGCAAGAAGTTCGCCGTACGGGCCGACGGGCTGGTCCTCGACGTCAAGACGGGCGCCGGAGCGCTGATCCAGGAACGGGACCGCGCGACCGAGCTGGTCCGCACGATGCTCGACCTGGCCGCCGAGTTCGGGCTGAGCGCGCGGGCCGTGCTGAGCGACATGAGCCAGCCGCTCGGACCCGCGGTGGGCAACGCGCTGGAGATCCGCCAGGCGCTGGCCGTACTCCGCGGGGAGCGCGTCCCCGGACTGTGGGACCTGTGCGCGACGGTCTGCCGGCTGATGCTGCGGAGCGTCGACGCCGCGCTCACCGACGAGCAGGCCATGGACAGGATCGACCGGGTCCTCGACGACGGGTCGGCGTACGAGATGTTCGTGCGGTGGGCGGTCGCGCAGGGGGCGGACGCCGCCGCGCTGGAGGCCGAGCGGCTGCCGTCCGCCGGGCGGCGGATGACGGTCACGGCGCCCGGATCGGGCTGGGTCACCGGGATCGAGCCCCGCTCCGTGGGCCATGCGAGCCTGCTGCTCGGGGCGGGGCGGCTGACGTACGACGCGCCCCTGGACCACGGCGCCGGTGTGCTGCTGCGGCGCCGGGTCGGGGACCGCGTCGACAAGGGCGATGTCCTCGCGGAGCTGTGCTACGACGGCGGTGACGTCGCCGCCGCTCGGTCGCTGGTGGAGTCGGCGTTCCGGCTCGGTGACACGAGGGTCGTCGCGCCGGCGACCGTGCAACGGGTCTTCGAGCCGGGAGCGGCCTGAGATGCGCGGAGGTGCCCGATGGGGCGCCGCCTGACCGGTTCCGGCCGGGCAGCGCCGGGCGCGCGGCGGGCCGGGCTGCGGCGGATCGCGGGGCTGCTGCCTGCGGCCGGACGCGGTCCGGTGGCGGCGACGGTGGCCTGCGACGTGTTACTGGGCGTACTGCCCGTGGTGTTCGTGGTCAGCAGCAGTGTGATGGTGGGCCGGGTGCCCGCCGCACTGGAGGCGGGCACCGGCTCGGCACGGTGGTCGGGGGTGCTGACGGCGTTCGTGGTGGCGTCCGCCGCGTTCACCGCGCAGCAAGTGCTCGCCACGGTGCAGGGGATGCTCGGTGAGCTCGTCGCCAGACGGGTGGACGGGGCGCTCTTCGACCGGATCATCGCGGCCTCGCTGCGCGGACCGGGCATCGGTCCGCTGGAGGACCCCCGGCTGCTGGAGCGGCTCAGCGAGGCGCGGCGGGAGCTGGAGACCGGCGCGGACAGCCCCGGGAAGGCGTGCGCCGGCCTGCTGCATCTGCTGGCACGGGGAATGCAGCTGGCGGGCTGTGTGGGGGTCATCGGGTTCTGCTTCTCCTGGATCGCCGGGCTCGCGGTCTGCGTCGCCGTGCTGGCGATGCGCCACTCGCTCCGCCACGGACTGCGGGGTCACATGGCGAGCTGGGCGTCGCTCGTGGGGCGCCGGCGGGAGGAACGCTATCTGCGGGATCTGGCCACGCGCGCCGCGGCGGGCAAGGAGATCCGGATTTTCGGGTTGGCCGGCTGGCTGCGCGACCGGCACCGCGCGGTGGCCCTGGAGTGGATGGCACCGGCCTGGGCGGAGCGCCGTCGCCTGCTGCTGTGGCCCCATCTGCGGTACACCGCCTTCGGCCTGGTGGTCACGGCGACGGTGCTGGCGGCGGTCGCGGCGGCCGGAGCGGGCGGGGCCACGCTCACCGGGCTGGCGCTGGCGACGCAGGCCGTGCTGATCGGCGTCCGGCTCGGTGAGTTCTACCCCGAGTCCGACATGCAGACGATCCTCGGGACGAACGCCCATGACGCGTTGACGGCGTTCGAGGAGGGCGTGGCCAGTCACCCGGCACGGCCGGACAACCCGGAGACCCCGCAGGCGCCGCCGCTCGACCTCCGGCGGGAGATCGCCTTCTCCGGGGTCTCCTTCGGTTACCCCGGCCGGGAGCGGCGCGTCTTCGAGGGCCTCGACATGAGGATCGAAGCCGGGAAGTGCACGGCGATCGTCGGCGCCAACGGCGCCGGGAAGACCACGCTGATCAAGTTGCTCACCCGGTTGTACGAGCCCGACGAGGGCCGGATCACCATAGACGGCACACCGCTCGGGGACTGTCCGGCGGAGGTCTGGCGGTCCCAGCTCGCGGTCGTCTTCCAGGACTTCAACCGGTACGAGACCAGCGCCTTCGACAACGTGGGCTACGGCAGCGTCCACCGCAAGGACACCACCGGGGCGCGGCGGGAGATCCGTACCGCGGCGGACGAAGCCGGTGTGGCGGATGTGCTGGACGCGCTGCCCGGCGGCTTCGGCACCCCGCTGGCAGGGCACCTGACCGGCGGCACCGAGCTGTCCGGCGGGCAGTGGCAGCGGGTGGCGCTGGCCCGCGCCCTGTTCCGGCTGCGGCACGGCGCCGGGGTCCTCATCCTCGACGAGCCCACGGCCAGTCTGGACGTACGTGCCGAGGCCCGCTTCTACCAGGAGTTCGTCCGCCCCGGAGTGACCACCGTGCTGATCTCCCACCGCTTCGCCACCGTGCGGCACGCCGACCACATCGTCGTCCTGTCGGGCGGCAGGGTGAGCGAGCAGGGTTCGCACGGCGAACTGATGCGCGCGGGCGGCGAGTACGCCCGGATGTTCCGGCTCCAGGCGTACCGTTTCACCGAGATGCGCCCCCCGTCGACCCTGCCGGGAGCACGGTGATGAGCGGCGGTCTGCACCGGGCTTCCGCGGACCTGCTGAGGACGTGCTGGCGGCACAGCCGCGCCAGGACGCTGACAGCGCTCGGACTGATGCTGGCCGGCGGCGTCGCGATGCCCCTGGCGGGGCTGGGGCTGCGTGGGCTGTTCGACGCGGCCCAGCAGGGCGCGGCGGGGCGGGCGGTGGCGCTGGGGGTGCTGGTCGCCGTGCTGCTCGTCGCCGCGCTCACCTGCGGACACTTCGCGCACATCGCGTACTTCGAGCTCGCCGAGCTGAACATGCTGCACTACGGCGACGAACTGATCGTCCTCGCCAACGGGACCGCCGGCCTGGACAGCCACGAGGACCCGCGCCGCGCCGACCTGCTCGGGGTGCTGGAACGAGAGGTCGCGCAGACCCGCAACACGCTGCAGGCGCTGCTGTCCCTGGCCGGACTCGGCTGCGGGCTGCTGCTCACGGTTGTCGTGCTGGCCCTGCTGCATCCGTTGCTGCTCCTGCTCCCGCTGGCCGCCGTACCGCCGCTGCTGGCGGGGCGGCACGCCGAACGGCTCATGGACGACGCCAGAGGCACGGCCGCCGAACCGACCCGTCGTGCCCTCAACCTGGTCCGCCTGGCGACCGACGCCTCCTCCGCCAAGGAACTTCTCGCCTACCGGCTGGAGCAGGAGGCGCGTGGCAGCCACGCGGAGCTGTGGGAGCGGGCCGGTGACATCCTGTGGCGGGCGGAGCGCCGGGCCGCCGTACTGCGGGGCCTGAGCCAGCTGGTGTTCGCCGCCTGTTATGTGGGCGCGGTGCTGCTGATGCTGCGTCAGGCGGTCGCCGGACGACAGTCGGTGGGCGACGTGGTGCTGGTCGTCGTGCTCGCCGCGCAGGCCAACACGCAGGTCGCGCAGACCGTGGCGCTGGTGCCCGATCTGCAGCGCCTGACCGGGGTGGACCGGCGGATGCGGGAGCTGCGGCAGGCATGCGAACCGGAACAGCCGCCGCCCGCCGCGGCCCGTGCGGCGGCGGTGCCGCGACGGCTGCGGCACGGCATCACGTTGAGCGGGCTGTCGTTCGCGTATCCGGGTGCCGCGAGGCCGTCACTGCGGGACGTGGACCTGCACCTGCCGGCCGGCTCCGTGGTCGCGGTCGTCGGCGAGAACGGGGCGGGCAAGTCGACGCTCGTCAAGCTGCTGTGCGGGCTCTACCGGCCGACCGCTGGGAGCGTTCTCGTGGACGGCGTCGATCTTCGGCGGATACCGCCCGAGAAGTGGCGGGCCCGGACCGCGGCCGCGTTCCAGGATTTCGTCCGGTACGAGTTCACGGTCCGGCAGGCCGTCGGCGTGGGCGATCTGCCCCGTGCCGGCTCGGAAGAGGCCGTGCGGACGGCTCTGACACGCGCGCGGGCGGCCGGTGTGCCCGACGCGCTGCCGGAGGGGCTGGCCACCCGTCTCGGCAGGAGCTACACCGACGGGGCGGAACTCTCCGGCGGCCAGTGGCAGAAACTGGCGCTCGGCCGCGCGTTCATGCGGGACGGGCCGCTTCTGATGGTTCTGGACGAACCGGCCTCCGCCCTCGACGCCGAGGCGGAGCACGCCCTTTTCCAGCGCTATGCGGCTCAGGCCGGAAGGTCGGCGGCCGACGGCGGGATCACGCTGCTGGTTTCCCACCGTTTCTCCACGGTGGGAATGGCCGACCTCATCGTCGTGGTCGAGGGCGGCCGGATAGCGGAATCCGGGGACCACGCCACACTGCTGCGGCGCGGCGGTCTCTACGCGGAGTTGTACACGCTTCAGGCCCGCGGCTACCGATGAACTGGCCGGAACGGTTCCCTGGTGTGTGCGGGGAAAATGTGGTGTGATTTCCGGGTGTCTGACGAAGAGATACTCATCAAGCGTCTCCATGAAGCGGGATACGCGGCCAAAGAGGTGGAGAAAGCCACCGGCGGAGTGGTCGCAATTGCCGGACTGGTGACCCTGGAGGACGATTCCCAGTTATTCGCGAAAACGCTTCTCGGGCCGGAACGGGACATTTTTCCCGTCGAAGCCGCCGGTCTGACGGAGCTTCGCGGAACCGGCGGGGCGATCACGCCGGAGGTGCTGTGCGCCTCTCCTCGGCTGCTCGTGCTGGAGAAGATGCTGCCGCGCCGCGACGACGAGCGTTTCTGGGAGCGGCTCGCCCGCACGGTCGCCGCCCTGCACACCTCCACGACCGCCGAGCGGTTCGGCTGGCACCGTCCGGGCTGGCTGGGCCGGCTGCGCCAGGACAACACCTGGGACAGCGACGGCCACGCGTTCCTCGCGGAGCGGCGCATCCTGCGCTGGCTGTCGGAACCCCTGGTCGAGGCGGCCTTCGACGCCGCGGAGCGGCAGGCTCTGGAACGGCTCTGCGCGGCCCTGCCCGAGCTCGTGCCGGACCGGCCCCCGTGCCTGACCCACGGCGATCTGTGGCAGGAGAACATCGTCGCCACCGCCGACGGCGCGCCCGTGCTCATCGACCCCGCGGTGTCCTACAACTGGCCGGAAATCGACCTCAGCATGCTGTGGTGCTCCCCGCGCCCGCCCGCCTCGGACCGCTTCTTCGCCGTGTACGAGGAGATCACCGGGATCGACGACGGCTGGCGGGACCGGATGGACCTCTTCCATCTCAGGGAACTCCTGAGCGTCATCGCCCATGACGACGACGACTGGGGAGCTGCGGAGGCCGTACGGAAGATCATCGCCCCGTTCCGGCGGGACGGCGGCCCGGCGACGGTGTGACCGGCGTGCCACCGCCGGACTCCCTTGCCCGGAGAACCCGGTGGTACCGGGCCGCCACCCTACTCCAGGGCCGCCTCGGCGGTGCGCCGTTTCTCCCGGCGGGCGGCGTCGTACGCCCGGAACCGGTGGCGAAGCGCGGGCCCCGTGTCCTCCCAGCCGGGGTAGTCCGTGTAGTCGAGGGAGCAGTGCGCGAAGCGGAACCCGGGGTCGTCCACGTCGATCCTGCCGCCGTTCTTCCCGAGATGATCGAGGAACCGCTGCGACTCCCCGACGATCGACCGGTGCAGCAGGCGCCACTCGCCCGACGAGTAGGCCGCCACCCGCCGGGTCAGGCGAGGTCGCGCGGAGGCGGTCCACTTGAAGTGGTGAACCTGGGCGTAGATCTCCTCGACGGGAACGCCCCTGCCCGTCCAGGCGTAGTGCTGGCCCAGATCGAGTTCGACCGTGCCCCGGACGAGAGTCACCTTGGTCGGCCGGCCGTCCAGCAGCCCGAGGGTGAGCTGGCCGGCCAGCGGATACTGGCGCCACAGCGGCTCCCCGCCGTGCGGCAGCGGGCCGGTGAGCCGGCCGTCGGCGCTGACCCGGTCGAGGAAGGCCCCTTCGACGAAGTCGAACCCGTGCTCTTCGCAGTAGGCGGCGACCTCGGCCGGTGATCTGTCGTAGACATGGAACTCGTCAAGGTCGGCGACGATCCACCAGTCGTCCGGCCAGACGCTCATCTGCTTCCGGATGAGCGCGGCGTTGAGATCCTCGTGCCACGGGGCCACGCAGACGTCGGCGAATTCGTGCCCGGCCTCCCGCATCATTTCCACGGAAGGACCCAGCGTCGGGTCTGCGCGGCTTTCAACGTGGCGTATCACATGAAAGCTTTCGACCCCCAGTTCCCGATAATGATCCAAGGAATAGGGCAGCAGGGAAAGGTCGCCGCCCACCACAGAAACGAAGCGTAAAGTCACGCCCATTACTTTCTGGGCGTCCCGGGTGTTCTGTCAAGGTGGTGCCGTACTCCGCGACGGCCCGTGCGGTGAGGAGGACGTGTGAGTCCGAATGTCCGAATGGGATGGTTTCTGGCGCATGAGGAATGGCAGCCCGAAGCGCTGATACAGCAGGGAGTGCTCGCCGAATCAGCCGGCTTCGACGCGCTCTTGGTGTCCGACCATCTCCAACCCTGGACGGACGTCGGCGGAGCGGCCGGATTCAGCTGGGCGACGCTGGGCGCGCTGGCCGCGTCCACGCGGACGGCGACGCTGATGACGGCGGCCGTGTGCCCGCTGTTCCGGATGCATCCGGTGCTCGTGGCGCAGGCGGCGGCGACAGTCGGGCGGATCTGCGGCGGCCGGTTCGAGTTGGGCGTCGGTATGGGGCAGGCGGTCAACGAGCAGCCCCTGGTGGGGTCCCTGCCGCCGTACCGCGAGCGGCTCGCGCGTACCGAGGAGGCCCTGCGGCTGATGGATTCGCTGCTGGCGGGCGCCGAGGTGGGCTCCGACGGGCCGTACTACCCCGTGTCGTCGATGAAGCTGCACAGTCCGCCCCCCGGGCCGGTCCCCGTTCTGCTGGCCGCGTCGGGGCCGAGGTCGGCCGAGGCCGCCGGGCGGCTGGCGGACGGCGTGATCACGTCGGTGAAGGACGTCGGCCACACCCGGCGGACCGTCGTCGACGTGGCCCGGAAGGCCGCGGCGGCGGCCGGCCGCCGGCCGCCGAGGGTCGTCCTCACCTGCTTCCTCGTCTTCGCCCGCAGTGACGCGGAGGCATGGGAGGCCCTGCGGCCCTGGCGCGGTATGCGCACCCCGCGCCGGCTCCAGGAGGGCAGCCCGCGCCGGCTGCGCGAGGACGCCGACGCGATGGGCCACGAGGGCGTCCTCCAGCGGTTCCCCCGCTACGACGACGTCTCCCGGGTGGTGGAGTTGTGCCGGGGGATCATCGACGGGATCGCCCCCGACATACTGGCCCTGCAGGTGGCGGCCGTCGACGGTGCCGAAGCGCTGAAGCGGCTGAGCGAGGTACCCACCCGGCTGCGGGGGTGACGCGGCTACCGGTCCAGGGCGGCGAGCAGGGCCTTCTCCGTCCGTTCGGCCATCCTCTGGAGCGTGAAGTGCGTCAGCACCTGCTCGCGAGCCAGCTCGCCCGTGCGGCGGCGCAGCGACTCGTCGGAGAGCAGCTCGAACAGGGCGTCGGCGAGGTGGGAGGGATCCGGGGACGGCACGAGGAAGGCCGATCGCCGGTCCCGCACCAGTTCGTCGATGCCCGGGAAGTTGCAGGTGAGCAGGGGCCGTCCGGAACTCATGGCCTCAAGCATGACCAGGCTCAGCCCTTCCCCGGTGCTGGGCTGGGCGACGACGTCGGCCAGGGCCAGCACGTCCGGCATCCGGTGGAACGTCACCTCGCTGTCGATGCGCACCGCCTCACCGATCCCGAGCCGGTCGATCTCCTCTCGCAGCTTCCCCGGATAGTCGCCCGAGGAGGAACTGACGGCGCCCGCGATCAGCAGCCGGGTGCGGGGCAGCCGGGTGTGCACCGGCGAGAACGCCCGGATGAGCTCCAGGATCCCCTTGCGCGGCTTGAGCTGCGCGGCGCAGACGACGACGAGGTCGTCCGGACCGTATCCGTAGCGCCGGCGGATCCGGTCCGTGTCCCGGTCCGGGCGGAATCTTTCCGTGTCCACCCCGTGCGGGATCAGCCGGGTGACTGCGGCCGATCCGTGCCGGCGGGCGCGGTCGGCGTAGTTCTCCGCGCAGGCCAGTACGAGCGAGGGGCGCAGGATCTCGTGGACGACCCGCAGCCGGGCACTGCCCAGGGGCTGCGCCTCCGGCTCGTGTTCATGGAAGGTCGCCACCCACGGTATGCCCCGGTCCACCGCGATCCACTTGCCGGCCAGGGCGGCGTCGAGGGTGTTGGTGAAGACCAGGTCCGGCCGGAACTTCTCGGAACAGGAGGCCAGTTCCGGTGCCAGCGAGAAGGCCATCTGCTCCCATAACACCTTGCTGGGGTCCGCGAGCAGTTCCCGGTACCCGGTGAGCCGGTGGACCGCCACCCCGCGTGGATCCCCCTCCACGGCCCGGCCGGCCGGGTCCTCCCGCGGCGCGTCGGTCACCAGCATGATGTCGTGACCCCGGCCGGCGAGCCCTTCCGCGATCACATGCGCGTACGTCTCCGCACCTCCGATGGTGGGGTGGAAGCTGGAGGCGATCATCAACACTCTCATGTCACTCCGTTACCGCCGGCATCATCCCGCACCGATCCATGCCCCCTTCCCCATGGCCTTACGCCGAGTCGCCGGGCCCTTCTCGATCAGCCGGTTCACATATTCGGATCACCATGTCCACACGCACGTGGTACTGATATACGGGCCGCCGAGCGGCCGTGTTCCGCCATGCCCTTCCCGTACGAAGGCGAGGTCACCACCGATGATCAGCGACGCGCATCCGGCCGGACCTCCGGTCGGCGCGACCCTCACCGAGTGCCAGGAACTGACCGGGGCGTTCCGCCGGCGCGTGAACATGCCGGTCACCGCGGACGTCGCCCTGCTCGACGCGTCCGCCGAGCTGGGGGAGCTGGCCGGCGCCTACCTGAAGAACTGCGGGTACGCGCCCTCGGCCACCAGCACCCCGCCCTCGGACCAGGTGCGGTCGGAGTTCGGCGACGTCCTGTTCGCGTTGTTCGGCTTCGCGGACGCGGCCGGGCTGGACGCGGGCGCCGAGTTCGCCGCGACGCTCGACCGGTACGAGGCGCGGTTCTCCGGCAGGACGGCCGAGCGGCATGGGTGACTATCACGTCCATCTCCATCCGCACACGCCCCGCCCGGACAGCCCGCCGCCGGGCGTGTATCCGAAGGGGCACGTCGACGCGTATGTGGAGCGGGCCCTGTCGCGCGGAGCGACCGAGGTTGGCTTCACCGAGCACATGCACCGTTTCGTGGACCTGGAACCCGTCGCCGCGGGGTTCTGGGACACCGGTGAGTCGGCCGATCTCTCCGAGCGGTCCCGCCGGTACTACTACGACGAGCTGAATCTCCGTCTGGACCGCTACACCGAGGCCGTCCTGGGCGCCCGGGACCGAGGGCTTCCGGTGCTGCTCGGGCTCGAGGTCGACTTCCTGCCCGGCCGGATGGAGAAGATCCTCGACATCCTCGCCTCGTACCCGTTCGACTATCTCATCGGGTCCGTGCACTGGATCGGCTCCTGGGCCGTGGACCACGACGGGATGACGGACGAGTTCGAGCGCCGCGGGGTGCGGCGTTCGTACGAGGACTACTTCCGGCTCGTCGCGGACCTCGCCGAATCCGGCATTGTCCAGGTGCTGGCCCACCCCGACGTGGTCAAGAAGTTCGGTCACCGCTGCGAAGAGGAGCCCGTCGACCTGTACCGCCGCGTGGTCGACGCCGCACGGCGTGGCGGCGTGGCGTTCGAGGTGTCCAGTGCGGGTCTTCGGTACGAGGCGGGGGAACCGTATCCGGCGCCGACCCTGTTGCGGATGTGCCACGAGGCGGGCGTGCCGATCACCCTGGCCAGCGACGCCCACTACCCGGACCAGGCGGCGGACCGGTTCCGCACGCTCGTCCGCTACGCACGCGCCGCCGGACACCGCAGCCGACTGAAATTCGGCACCGGGGGCGAGCCGGAACTCGTGCCCCTGCCCGACCCGGACGACGACGGCGCCTGGCCGCCACCGGACGGTTCGTGAGCCGTCAGACGGCCAGACCCACGCGGACGGCGTCGCGCACCACCGGCGTCAGGACCGCGGCGGCCTTGGCGAACAGCGGGCGCGGTACGCGGTTGCGCACCGCGCCCAGCGCCATGGTGCCCAGCGCGCGGCGCCCCACCCGGGTCTCCATGCCTTCCCCCGCCGGGGACGCCCCGGCAGCGGCGGCACAGACGCCGAGGCCGAACGCGGCGAGCCACAGCTCGGACAACAGGTGCTCACCGATCAGCCGCCGCGCGTGTCCCGTGTCGCGTTCCCGGCGCAGGGCGTCGCCGGCGAGCCGCAGGACGTGGTCCTCGCCGAAGCCGAGGTCCGCGAGCGCCGCCAGAGCCGGCACCTTGCGCCAGCCCCCGTCCGTCGTCGGGTCGCGGAAACGGAAGTAGGCGCCGGGCTCGCCCCACCAGGCCAGCACGGGAACCGCGTCGATGCCCGTGACCGACCGCCGTGGGTCGACCCCGGACAAGGAGGTGGCGCCCGCGGTCCAACAGGTGGCGCAGCGCATGCCGTGACGGCTGTTGCCGGTCAGGCTGGTGGCGTCCCGGTGCTCGACCGCGTTGGGCACGGCGACCTGCGGGGTCAGGCCGGCCGAACGGAGGTAGCGGCGCAGCGTGACGTCGTCGGGCTCGTCCCCGCCGAGCGCCTCCTCGAACCAGGCGCTGACGTCCTTCGCGAGGGCCACCGGCATCACGACGGCCTGTGTCGGCACGTAGTCGTCGACGACCTCGGCCCAGCCCGCCCCGCAGAGCGCCGCGACGCGCGCCACGGAGGCGGTCCAGGAGCCCCACTCGACGAAGAGGGAGGACACACCCTCGGGGTAGTGCTCGATTAACTCGCCCACGAGGTCGAGGAAGTTGCCGGTCAGCCGGACATCGTCCTGCAGCACCAGATGATGGGTCGCCCAGGGCGCCGCCGCGGCCCACGCCCTGCGGGCGGACCGCAGTGAGCCACGCTCGCCCAGCGGCCCGGTGTCGCAGACGACACGGATGTCGAGGTGCGGGTGGGCGTCCCGCAGTCGCTCGGCCATGCCCAGCCGCAGCTCGTGGGTCATGACCGCGATGGATAACCGCCAGTTCTGCTCGGGCAACTGTCCAGCCTTTCAGGAGTGAACGACACCGCACGACCTCCTGATTGTCGCGGCTCGGACCGTTCCGGTGAAGACATGGCAGTGCGGACCGAGCCGACATGCACAACGGCGTTCTCCCATACGGGACTTCCCGCTCGAAGCATGCGGTGGCCCCGTGCGTCCGGCAGACCGGATGTGCCGCCCCGCAGACAGTGCGTGGCCGGCGGCCTGCCGGGCGGGCGTGGCCGGGGGTGGGCGCGGCGGGGACCCCTTCAGGACTCGCCGAACAGCACCCAGAACGCCATCAGGCCAAGAATCCGGTCACCGCCAGTGCCGGGAGTCCGAGGATCGCGGCGGCCACCCCCACCAGGTACTCTCCGGGGTGCCTCCGCCGTCCCGGTGTTCGCCGTCGCCCGCCGTGTCTCCGTCATGAGCCCACCGCTCGAATCTCAACAGCCCTGCAGAGCAGCTTAGTTGACACTGAATCAAAGGTCCGGACCAGCTTGCGGATGGAGACCGACACGCTGCACACCAGGCACCGGCCCTGGGCCCACAGCCAGGTACCCCGGAGGAGATCCAGGCTCTCTTCTACGGCCCGCTGGTACCTCATTGTGCCGCTGAACGCGGCGCCAGGCTCGTCGACGACTGGGACAAGAGCCCGCTGGCTGCCTTCGATGAGGGAGATCTTGTGCCTGGCCGACGTCCTGGCCGCTCATCAGGACGTCACCGATGCCGCGTTTCTCGGTGCAGGGGCGATGTCGTCTTCACCACCGCCCACCGCGCGTGGGTCCCTCACCTTCCAGGAAGGCAATGGGCAGACAACTCTTCCGCCGCCCCCAGGAGTCGGCAAGCCCTGCGGCCTGCGGCCCGCTTCGGGCTGATGTGGTGCCCCGTGCCCCGGACGGGGAGGGGGAGTCGGCCGCCGGACGGACCGGCGGCAGGGAAGGGGGCGAGGATGCCGGACGGGTCACCAATCCGCCGGCTCGTTTGCCTCCGGCGCTGTTGAGTATCCGCCGAGCTGGTAAATCAGTGTCGCCTGTTCCGTGGCACAGATTCTGATGTTCTTGGCTAGCAAGTTCTCGTTGAAAAGGTCATCCTCGCCCAAAGACATCGTCCGGTCCGGCGGTCTACTCATGTTGCTGAAGCGGATACCCCGTACTAACTCCGTTTCGAGAAGCCACGCACTCTGGTCCACCGACCGGACTGATGTGGGCCCGTCGTGTGCGTCGACGCGATCCTTGAATACGTTAGAACCTGGCTCAACTACTCCGAGCTCTTTCATCCGCTGATACTCCCGGCGTCCATTCTCCTCACCGAACGCCCACGGGTCACGCTGCTCGAGATATGGCTCTCCGTCCGGGTGAATCACACGCGCCCACGAGTGCACCGCCGGACTGCCGGACTCGCGTGCCTTCATCAGGAGGCTGTGCAGATGTGTTTCGTCCCATTGGTTGTCGTCGTCGAGATAGGCAACCCAAGGTGTCTGCGCCAGCTCCGTCCCGACGTCCCGGACGGACGCGATGCGCCGTGGCCCGTTCCTGTCGTCCGGACCTCGTTGCGCCCAGCGCGGCCACACGGTCGCGGGTAGGTCCCGCCCAAGGGCCAGCCAGGTGTCGGAGCAGTCGTCCACCATGATGATGTGCGTTCGCACATGCTGGCAGCATTGCCGCTGGACGGACTCGATCGCCCGGCTCAGTAGGGCTGGCCGTCTCCTCGTCGGTGTGACAACAGTGACCAGGCCTTCCAGCTGGGATGCGCATCCCCCCACCGTCTCTCCTTCGCCTCGGCGACTCGCCAGCCCGAGTGTGCTGGCTTTCTCTGTCCGGTCGGCCAATTAGCCGACCGCTTTCCACACGGGCTGCCCGCTGTCGTCGGCTATCGCTCGCAGGACCTCAAGAAAGCTGGTGATACGGCCCTTTACCTGTGACTCGTCGTAGAAGGTGCGGTTGAAGTTCAGAGTCCCGCCCTGGCGGCGGCTGTCCACCAGCATCCAGGGCTGCGCCTGTCGCCACCAGACCGGCATCGCCTCGCTCGGAACGTCACCCAGCCGGGGGTATTCGTCCACACCCGGCAGCGGCGCCGGTATGACCTCGAGCTCATGGTCGACCCGCAGCGGACCGGGGAACGACTCACTCGACTCGGGTACGACGGACTGGAAGTAGGAGTCGAAGAGATGGAGGTCCGACCAGGGCCTGGGTCGATGGGCCTCACCGAGCAACTCCACCAGGTTTCGGTAGCCCGTCCGCGCCAGCCTGGCATCGGCCAGTGCTCGGTGCACCTGTTGCACGAAGGCTTCCAAAGACCCCTTCCAGTCGATGTTCACGGGGACGAACACGTCCTGGCCGAACTGTCCGACCAGCGCCCGCTCAGCCTTGCTGTGACGGCCCAGCGTCACCGTGCTCACTACCACCTTGGACGACCCCGAGACGCTGGCGACCACGAGGTAGTAGGCCGCCATCAGGACGACGTACTGCGTCGTGCGAAGCCTGGTCGCACAGTCGTCCAAGCGCGCCGACACCTCGGAGGACACACTGAAGTCGATGGCGGCCGGGTCAATCAGCAGGTCGGAAGCGGCTGTGTCCCGGGGGTCGATGGACAGGGGCCGGGGCAGCGGATGGAGCCGGCTCACCTGCTCCTGAATGCGCGGGCCACGGCCCCCGTACTGTCGCTCGTGCAGATTCAGCAGGTCTCGATAGCCGTAGGACACCGGCGTGGGCGGGCGAGACAGCCCGAGACGTGCGCTATAGCACGCCATCAGATCCTGCACCAGGATCCGGTCCGACCAGGCGTCGAACAGGAAGTCTGGAAAGCTGACGCACAGGATGCTGTAGTCCTCCGACAACCGGAGGAGACACGCGCGCCACACAGGGACCGCCACCAGGTCGAAGGCACGCACGCTCTCCAGGTAAAGGACATGCGCTACTAGTGCCTGCCGCTCGGATGGCGGATGATGCCGGAGATCCTCGACGTGTAACTCCGCCTCGACGTCCTCCACGATCTCCACCAGCGGATCGAGACCGGTGGTCTTGAACCGCATCCGCAGCATCTCATGCCGTCGCGTCACATCCGCGAGAGCCTTCTCCAACGCGTCCGCGTCGACCTGACCACCGAGGCCACGCGTCAGCAGAGCCGTGAATCGAGACCCACCCGGATCCCCCGGCGACATCTCGTGCATCCGCTCCCAGAGCAGTTCGTATCCCCGAGGCAGCGGCCCGACCACGCCTGTGAACGACATGCTGTAAGTCCCCAATCCCGTCAGCCGGCGCATTGCCCGATGTGGAGGTTGTTCAGCGCCCTACCGACCGCGGCAGTATGAGCTTGTCCGGTCCGACCGGGCCGGGATACGGGGTGTGTCGCCGGGCTCCGTCGGCCAACGGAAGCCGCCCGAACGTCCACCGCGTTTCGAACGGCAGGCGGCCGGCCCGCAGTGTCACCGCTCCAGCCCGGTAGGCGTACTTGACCAAGCGTTCAGCGATGCGCTCGGGCGGCTCCGAGTCCGGCTTGAGTCCGGCTGCCTCGACGGCATCCCGCAGGCTCCGCGCACCGTCGAAGCGACACAGCAGGCGGGCTTCCTCCTCCGTCACGCTCAGCGTCCGCTCACCGTTGGTTAGGACGGACCTGCCTTCGTTCTCCGCAACGGTCCAGCCCGGGGCGAGGTCGGGACGGATCCGCTCGTGCTCCGGGTACACCACGCGAATATTGTGGATGTACAGGGCGTCGAGATCAGAGGACAGGAGGCACTGGATTGCGTCCGCCGGTGTCTCCACAAGTGGCATGCCGCGAATGTTCAGCGATGTGTTGAGTACCAAGGGGACACCGGTCGTCTCGAAGAAGCTCGCGATAAGCCGGTGGTACTGCTCGTCGACGTCCGGGGCGACGATCTGGATGCGGGCGGTCCCATCGACGTGGCAGATCGCCGGCACCATCTGCTGCCACTCCTCGCGTACGGGGCAGCAGGACAGCATGAACCGTGTGTCAGCGGCCGTACTGGTGTCGAACACCTTGTTCACATGGCTTTCGAGCACGCTCGGCGCGAAGGGCCGGAACATCTCGCGCATTTTGACCTGCTGGTTGATTCGGTCACGCATGTCCTCGGGCCTCGGATCGGCGAGGATGCTCCGGTGGCCGAGAGCACGCGGCCCGTACTCGCTGCCCCCCTGGAACCAACCGATCACAGCTCCCTGCGCCAGTTCGGCGGCCGTCCGGTCCGTGAGGCCATCGGTATCGATCACTTCGTAGGACGCACCGACAGCGTCCAGATACTCGACAATGGCGGTGGTGTCGTAGCCCCGCCCCGTGTACGAGTGCGAGATTGGCTTGAGGTCGCGTGCCTTCCCTGCGTTCACGTAGCCGTAGTACGCGAGCCCGACTGCTTGGCCGTTGTCACCAGCGGCCGGTTGGACGAAGATCCGGTCGAAGATCCCGGAACGGGCGAGGACTCCGTTCGCCACCGCGTTCAGGCCCACTCCGCCGGCGATGCAAAGATTGCGTTGACCTGTCCGGCGCTGCACCTCCCCGCACAGGCCGAGCATTCCGCGCTCGAGCTCGCTCTGCACCTTCCATGCCAGATCCTTCGCGAAGGAGCTGATATTCGCCGAGTCCGGTACGAGACTGAAGCTCTGGTCGTTCAGAAATTCGGCGTAGCCCATGCCGACGATCCAGTCGAGGAACGGCCGGAAGTCGAAGCGGCCTTCGCCGAGGTGGAACCATTCGCCGGCCAGTTCTGGACGGGGGCCACCATAGGGCGCGAGGCCCATGGTCTTTCCCGCATCCGGCACGCCGGCCCTGGTGTTGTAGAAGCCGAGGAACGTGGTTATGTACTCGTACATCCAGCCGAGGCCCGGGTTGAACAGGTTTTCGGCTCCAAAGTCGGTCCTGACCGGTGCGTACCGATTCTTCAGAATGGTGGAGTGGCGTCCAGTTCGGGTGAACGTGTACGCCGTTTCGGCCTCGTAGCCTTCCTCCGTCCACGTGCCGTCGCCGTCGACGACCAAGACCGCTGCTTCCTCGAACCCGCTTGCCCAGAACGCGGACAGGGCGTGCACATAATGGTGCACGCTACCGCTCGGCTCACGCGCGACCACCAGGCGTTCTGGGTCGCGGACTGGAAGGTTGAGCCCGGCCATGGGCGCCAGGTAGTCGTCGGCGATCACGATCTGGTCGACATCGTCCAGGCCGATCGAACGCGCCTGGAGGCAGTAGCTGATTGAGGCCCACGGGTAGTACCCGAACCGTTCCCCGAACTCCTCCCACAGGCCGTGGTAGTTCCTGATGGCCCCGTATTTCACCCTGGTGAGCCGCTCTTCTTCTATGGCCGTGACCACGCTCCCGTCGGCGATGAGGCAAGCGCCTGGGTCGTGCGGGCCGGTGTACACCCCGAGACTGAGCATTGAGCACCCTTCGGCCGTGGGCAGCAGTCTGCCCGCAGGCGATATTCGTCGTATCGTCGGAAGGAACACAGACTGTTGCGGACTCAATCGGCTGGTGCGGTGGCTGGCTTGGGTGCCGGCAGAAACTGCACAGCCGCGTTCCGGTCGATCTTCCCGGTGGACGTTCTCGGGAGTGGTCGGTCGGCGAACACGATGCGAAACGGTACGGCTGCGGGCTCGATCCGGGAGGCGCAGAATCGTCGGACGTCGACGCTCGACACCGTGTGGTCCGTGTCCGTCCTGATCACCGCGGCGACGCTGGTGTCGCCGTTCCTATTCCACGGCAGCGCCACAGCCTCCACGATGGCCTCCATCCGCAGAAGCGCGTCCTCGACATCTTCAAGGTCAACGCTGACCCCTCGCACCTTCACCCGGCAGTCGCGCCGGCCGATGAAGCACAGTGTTCCGTCGTCTTGGCGCTCGACGAGATCTCTGGAACGAAAGTAGGTGCTGCCGGATGCACTGGGACTGATCTGTGCGCCCTCGACGAAGCTGCCTTCGTCTCTCCCCGCCGGGTCGATGTACCCGGCTGCCTGAAACGGCGTGGCGACGTACAGTTCGGCGACACCAGGTCCGACAAGTTCGCCACCGCCGTCGGCGACGAGCCGGATGTCGACACCCGGTAGCGGCTCGCCGAGGGGGATTTGGTCGGACACCATCTGCTCATCGTCCAGTATGGCTACGAGCGAGTCGTTCGTCTCGGTACTTCCGTACACGTTGTAATAGGTGGCCGAGGGGAACATGTCCCTGACGGCCCGGCGCGTCGGTTGCGGCGTGTTGTCGCCAGTCATGATGACGTGTCGAGTGGTCAGCTCATCGCCAGCTGCCAGTGAGAGCAACCCGCGGGCGAGCAGTTCGTACAGGACCGGAACGCCTTCGATCACGTCCGGCTGCCACCTCCTGACGAGCTGCGCCAGGTGCTTGGCGTCGCGCAGCGTCGGTCCCGTCGCCCCGATCACAGTGCCGCCGCGGGACAATGTCGTCCATACTTCGAGAAGTGACAGATCGAAGTTGAGAGGGGCGTAGCTGAGCACCTTGGTGCCATCACCGATACCGAACATGGTGGCCGCCCAGTCCGCGAATCGGCAGAGCGCGGGATCACCCAGGGGTACCAGCTTCGGATGCCCGGTCGAACCGGAGGTGCAGAACACGAGGGACGCCCGAGGCCAGAGCGTTTCTGCGGACGGTTCGAGCCGCTCGATGCGCATATCCTCCGGCCGGGCGCCGGGCCAGGCGATCTGAGAGCAGCCGGTGTCCCGTAGCGATGTCTCCCTAACCGAAGACGTCGCCCGACCGGGCAGCAGTACGACCGGACGACCGGTGCGTAGGGCCCCGAGTACCAAGGGGATCGCACCACCGTCGGTGTCACACACGACGGCGACTGGTCCCGCTGGGCCTCGCGCCGATATGAGCGCGTCGGCGTGCCGGTCGGTCAATTGGTGCAGTTGTGCGTAGCTCATGGTCATGTCGGATGTCGCCAGCGCCACACTTTCCGGCTGATCCTCGAAGGCCCGGCGGATCGAATCGACCAGTGTAATGACTCTCCTCCCTTCAACGGGTTTTCGGGGTGGCGTGCGGAGCGCCGTCCCGGTCGACGACCCCGAACGCCCGAACGGAGCACGTACCGAGTCCCACCACCGCAAGCGGCGGCGCGAAGAACCGGAACCCGGAGGTCGGCAACTTGTCCAGGTGATGGAGGTGCTCGACGATCGGGATTCCCTGCTCCAGCAGCAATGAGTGCGCCGGCCGCGACCTGTCGGTCATCGAGTCAATGTTGACGGAGTCGATCCCCACGACCGCGGGCTCCAGTTCCACGAGGAGCTCGGCCGCGGCGCGTCCCAGAAAAGGATGAGTATCCGAGAAGTACCGGCCTGTGCCCCAGTGTGCGTCCCAACCGGTATGGAAAAGGACGGCCTTGCCTGCTACAGCTGCCCTGTCGATGGCTTCCGGGCCGACCTCACCCGTCTCCTTGGTACGTACGACGACACCTTCGACATCGACGACTCGGTCGAGGGCGACCCCGGATGTGTCTGCACCGTCGCTGTACCTGTGGAATGGCGCGTCCAGGTAAGTTCCCGTGTTGGCCACCATGCTGATGCGGCCTATGTGGAACTCCACGCCGTCGGCGTACCGCGTTCGCGACTCCTCGCGGGACATCTGGGTCGTGACCTCCGGACCGGGCAGCCCAGGGTAGGTCACCATGCCGTGGCGGACTGGGTGACTCAGGTCCACGATGTCAGCGGCCGTCATACTTCGGTTTCCTCTCGCTGGGGTGTACGTCCTCGGCCGTGCGGCCGTGATCCGGTCCGTCGTCGGTGTCGTCGCGTCGCAGTTCCTCGATGTGCGCCAGCGTCGCAATCAGCGACCCGTGCGCGCCGGTGTGGTCGCTGGGCCACCCGGGGCCGGTGAGCCGGTGGCGATAGAGGCCGTGCGGCGACTCCAGCCGCTCGACGCCAACACTTCCCGCGAAGATGCGCAGGCGCACCACTCCGGTGACGATGCGGTCCAGTTGTTCCAGCGCGTCCCGCACGCACTGGGTCGTGTGGTTGTACCAGCCGCCCTCCACGACGGAGTGCGTCCAAGCCGTCGCGAGAAAGTTCCGGACGGCGTACTCCTTTCCCTCGAAGACCGCGTTGGCCAAAGCGCGATGCGCGGTGGTGATGACGGATGCCGCCGGTGCTTCCCTGACCTCGTGGTTCTTGCCCCTCATGAAGGTGTCTTCGAGTCCGGAAAACCGGCCGACCCCGCGGGCGCCCGCCATTTCGTTCAGCTGTGGGACCAACGACGCCAGGGGCATGCCCTTGCCGTTGAGCGAGACTGGCAGGCCGCGATCGAATGCCAGCTCGATCACCTCTGGTCCGGCCTTAAAGGCGGTATCCGGCGTGGCCGACCACTGGAAGACATCGGAGTCCAGCTCGTTCTCGGGGCTGTCGAGGCTGCCGCACTCGATGACTCGGGCCCACGGGTTGGTGTCGATGCTGTGTACGCCGTGGGGGAACTCGATCCCGATAGAAGTGAGTTCGGAGACCATGCGCTCCCGGGACACCGCCGACTGCAGAAAGGGAGCTGCGAGTGGCAGCTCAGGGCTGAAGTGGGCGATTGCGGCCGACAGCCGTACGCCGCTGTTCTGCATGGCTGTCGCGCTGTGGCAGATAGTGTCACAGTCGCGCTGCCGGGCGACTTGCGCCGCGAGCCGTCCCATCAGGGGCCGGGAGATGCTCGAGCCGATCGGGTAGAGCCCTTCGTAATAAGCGTCGGCGTGAATCGCGGCTGGCAGGAATTCCCGGAAGAACTCCTCTGTGGCATCGACTCGCTCTACCTCCACACCGAGGGCGTCGGCCCGTGCTGTCGCGGCCGGGTCGGCATTGGTTCCCAGGTCGATCACCAGGGCCAGAGGGTTGGCGGAACGGTCCACCAGCCACTTGAGGAGATACGTTCCGTCAACGCCACCCGAGTAGAGGACGAGAGGGCGATCAGGCACCTTCTCCGAGAGGTCCTCCAGACTCGTCGTGAGCAGCATCGCGGCTCCCTTCCCTCGTATGGGTGTCGGCACCGGACAAGCGGGAAACGTGCGGGGGAACGCTGCGACGGATCACCCGGGAGTAGGGCGGTCGCCCGGCTTCGGATCGACGAAGATCGTTGATCGCGAAAGCACGGCGCAACCAGCGGTCACAGCCGTCGAAGCGAGGCACGAATGCCGTCCGGCCGTGGACCGCCGTGCGGTTGTCGACCACCAGTAAATCGCCAGGACGCAGCCGCACACCCACCACGGACTGCCGCAGAGCATCAAATAGCTCGGTCAGCGCCGTCTGGGCGCTGACCGTCGTGGCCTCCATACCGTGCAGATCAACGACCATGCTCTCGGCTCCGCCCGAGTCGCTTAGAACGGGGATCGGATCGCAGTAAACACGCTTGCCAGGGCCGACGAAAGACGAACTGTAGGCGACCCGGAAGTACGGCTGCCGGAGGATCTCGATGGCGTCACGCGATACCAGAGGGAGAGCGTGGCGCATGCCGGCGACCACCGTCTGGGCGCGATCGTCGCGGTCAGGTCGGAGACACAGCAGTGTGATGAAGTCAGGTCTGGTGGGATGGAATCCGTTCTCTGTGTGCAGTTCCAGGAGTGAGCTGCCGACGTTTTCCTGCCGAGCTTCCATTCCCGGCTTCGGGACGACGTCCTGAACCAGCGCTCCAGCCTTTTCTTCAGCGTACGAGATGAGATCACCCAGTACGCTGAGGATAAGCAACTGTACCGTCGTGCATATCGGTATGTCGGCAGGCTGTCTCGACGGCAACTTATCTTCGTCAGTCGGTGTGTCCGGCAGTACCGGATCCAGCGGCAAGCCGCTTATCACCAGGGCTCCGTGATCATTGCTCGTCCAGCGGAAATGGGTGAGTTCTTCCACCAGTCGGGCGGGCAGATGGCGGGCGCCGGACACCATGGACGAGAGCGCGGCGTTGCTGTCCAGATCTGTGAACGGAGTACCTTCGGCAATTTTTCTGCAGTCCGCCGTCAGCGCCGATCGCTCCTGCCCGTCCAACGTGAACGGCGGGAGGAGCTCAGGAAAGAGGTTACCTGACTGATCCACTGAGATGCGATTCGTCATTGTACGGACTTTCCGAGGATGTGGCATCTACGCATTTCTGGCCCGGTCGTAGATCTCCGCTATCATCTGTATGTCGTGAATTGCGTCCTCCGCGCTGCACCGGCTCACCCTCTTCGCCGCCAGAACGTCGGCAAAGTGCTCAAGCTCGCGTTTGAACGGATCCTCGTACGATCCTTCGTACACCTGCGAACGTAGCGGTCCGTGCGACCCTTCCGAGAACGAGTGGTGCACGGTCGCCGGCGTGTTCTTGAGATACACCGAGGGGTACGTGAGCGTGGTCTGTGACATAGGGGTGGAAACGTGAAACTCCTCGCGGTAACCGCCCGACAACCCGGTCATCACGGCCAACGTCATCGAGGCAGTGTCGCCGTCTTCGGATTCCCACAGCGCGTGAACTCCGCGGCGTCCGAGGAGAGGAGTGGCACTCTTCAGGTGGAATCCGGACCGGAAAACATGCCGCAGGCAGTACAGCTCATGTGTGGCGAGGTTGTGGAGCACTTCCTCGAACAAGTACGGCCAGGTCGGTTCGGCCGCCGCAGTGTTGTCTGCGGCGGGTGATGTGCAGTGCGTGACGCTGTGATGTGCCCGGTAGAAGTAGTCGTCCGGCAGCACGGCGGTACTCGTGATGAGCCGTCCCGGCGGTTGTTCATTCGCCAGCCGGTGGAACTCGTCGAAGGCCGTGTCGAAGATTCTGCTGTACCCCACCATGACGGTCAGCCCCGCCGCCCGGGCATGCTCGGCGATCCGGCGGGCGTCGGCGACCGAGTAGCAAAGCGGCTTCTCGACGAAGACGTGCTTCCCTGCGTCCAATGCCTGTTCCACGAGGCCGGCGTGATCACCGGAGGTAGCGATCACCACAGCCTCGACGGCTCTGTCCTCGAGGACATACCGCGCGTCGGTGTGAGCGTTCTCCACACCAAACCGGTGGGCGACCGACTTCAGGACTTCAGGGTCGTTGTCGCATACGGAGAGCAGTTGGAACCGGTCATCCAGCTCGCGCAGATTCGGTAGGTGCATGATCTGCGCTATTTCGCCGCAGCCCACGACCCCGACCGCTGTCGGCTTGTCCGGCAGTGTCATGCAACCTCACATTCCTCTGCACGCCTCATGGCACCATCAGCGCTTCGGAACGGAGCGCGTCGACGTTCGTCATGACCTTGTCGATGGCCTGGGCGATGTCGTCCATGTCTGCCGCGGTGCCCAGAAGGGCCCGGTGCGGGATGGTGAGGAACAGCGAGCGGGCCTCGTGTGCGTTCGGCAGTTCGAACCGGGTGGGGTCCAGTAGCGGTAGCAGGGCGGGGTCGTACTTGTGCGGAGACCGTCGCGGGTCGTAGAGGCGGCAGGCGTTGAGTGGCTCGTGCAGCGGTTCGCAGTGCAGACGCAGCTCCCTGCTCAGGGTGCTCAGCGCCCGATCGACGGAAACGCCCTCGATGACTCCCGGGTCGAGCCGGATGCAGTACCGGTAGTAGGCCCTCTTGGTGACCCCTGGCCTGGCCTGGACCGAGTGTGCGTAGCCCGTCTTCTCGATGAGCGAAGACAGATGTGCCGCGTTCGCCGACCGCCGTTCGTTCTCCGCGTCGAGGCGCCGCAGACCACCGAGCAACAGCGCGGACCCGATCTCCGTCAGACAGAGATTACGGCCCTGCACCGTGCCGACATCTCGGAGATTGGGCTCCCGCACGCCGGGATCGTCGGCGTATCGCCGGCCATCGGCGCGGTACTCCACGAGACGCTCGTAGAGATTCGCGTCCCGGGTCAGGCACGCACCGCCTTCCCCCGAGGTCAGCAGCTTCGACTCCTGCATGCTGTAGGCGGACACGACTCCGTAGGTGCCTACGCGCGCGTCTCGATACATGGCGCCATGGGCCTGGGCACAGTCCTCGATGAGTGCCAGACCGCGCCGCTCGCAAAGCGACATGAACGCGTCAATGTCGGCGATGCTGCTGCCGTAGTGGACGAGGAGCACGGCCTCGGTCCTGTTCGTGATAGCCGCCTCGGCCGCCTTCGGGTCCATGCAGAGTGTTTCCGGGTCAACGTCGACCAGGACCGGCACGAGCCCCAGGTTCGCCGCCGCCGACGCGCACGCCACCCAGGTGAGGCCCGGCACGAGTACTTCGGCGCCGTGCGAGAGGCCGAGCGCTTCGAACGCGATGGTCAATGACGCAGTGCCACTGCTCGTGGGGACGCAGTGGGGTACGCCGTGATACTGCGCGAAGGCGTCGGCGAACTGCCGCTCATACAACTGCTGGCCGTTGTGGTCCTCGCTGATCGCCCACCGCCCCGACTCCAGGACGTCTGCAAGGATCGCTTTCGTATCGGGATCGAGTCTGGGCCATAACGGCCATTCTGAGGTCCTTACGGGGTTCCCGCCAAAATCTGCGAGCAGAGTACGGTCAGGCAACGTTTCTCCTGCTGGTCTGATGAGAACGGCTCAGTTCGATCGGCGGTTCCTACCGTTGCGGCAAGCCGTCAGTGATCCGGAGAAGGTCCTGGACAGTAATACTGGTAGCGCCAGCCATCAGGTCGGAAATGTCCACTTCGGTGGAATATCGCGACTCCAATCTGGCGAGTAGGTCCACGATCATCAGCGAGTCCAGGCCGACCCCGTCATGACCAAGCGGCAAAGACGGTTCCAGGCTGATATCCGTGAGGTCGCAAGCGAACTCCTCCTCGAGTATCACGCGAATCTCGGCCAGACGTGAGGATGTAGTACCCACAAGCGCGCTGCTTTCTGATGCCCGGAAAGGAGACATGCACTCACCGTGTTAACCGGCGGCGCCCTAAACGGGGTGCCCGGCGCCGTACGCAAGGCACACGCCGTTGGCACTCTTCCGGTTGAGGGCGATGGGACGGAAGGCCTGCTCCGAGGTCATTTACTCGTCATTGTCAGACTTCGCAACGGTCAGCTCGACACCGATCGGATCTTGGGGCCCAACAGTACCTACCCGTCACAGGGGGAGGAAGTCGAGTTCTGGCCAAGGATATTGGCCTCCATGCGACTCCGCTCCGGTTCTGACCAGCCTGAACGCTTTATCCGGCCAGATCGCCCGTGGCGCAAGTCGGGGCATGGCGGACTTCCGGAGCGCTTCTTGACGGGACGCACAGTCCGTTCGTAGCGTATCGCTCAACGATCTCGGATTTTTCACGGTACTGCGCCTCACGCAACGCCGGCGAAACGGCGTGAAGGGCTATTTCAGCATGTCGGAATTAGGCCGAGACAATAATCCCCCGGTGCGCCGTTCAGGCAGCCCTGTGGAGCTGGAGGAGACAACATCCGCGCGCGCAAAGCGACGCGCGCGCTTGGCCGTCGGCCTGCTCTACATCATCATGAGCATGCCCATCGGAGGGTGGGCGGCTCGTGTGCCGGAGGTACGCCGACAGGTAGGCGCGGACGACGCACTGTGGGGGCTGGCCAACACTGTCCCGAGCATCGGGAATATCGTCGGCCTCTGCACCATCGTGTTGCTCGTCGGCCGGGTGAGAAACGTGGTGCTCGCATTGGCTGGCGCCTGTCTCGTCCTGCTCACCGTGCCGCTCATGGCAGCATCGCCCAGCTTCGGTGCGGTGGTTCTGGGGCTGACAACGTGGGCGTTGGTAGCTCACATCATGGACATCCCCATGGGCGCCATGGCATTGGAAGTCCAGAGCCGTTACGGACGGCCGCTCATGGGCAGCTTCGATGCCTGCTTCGGGTTGGGAACGCTGGCCGGCGGAGCGACCGGTACCGCGGCGGCGGCGTTCGGCGTTCCGCCCTGGGTGCAGTTCACTGTCTCCAGCGGGCTGCTCGGAGCGTGCCTGGCTGCGGTGGCTCGGTGGCTTCCGGAGGAGGCCACCAACTCGGCGAAGACCGCTCGGATCCCCCTGCGCAGACGGTTCAACCGAAGGATGCTGCCCATCGCCATGATGGCCTTTCTGACGGGATACGTGACCGAGTCGTCGATCCTGTGGAGCGCAATCTACGTAACGGACACCATGCGAGGAGGGCCGGTTCTCGGCGGAGCTACCTACACGGCCGCCGCCACGGCGGGGACACTTGCCATGCTCTTCGTCGACCGCGCCACGGCCCGCCTCGGCGCGGTACGCATCGTCCGCCTCTCCACATTGTTCGCCGCCGCCGGGTTCGGACTCTGCCTCATCATCGCGAACCCAGTGGCGGCGATCATCGGGTTCATCGTCCTCAGTGTGGGGATGGCTTGCGTCAACCCGAACGTCTACACCTTCGCAGGGAACCAGGAGGACCTCACCGCGAGCGAAGGAGTCTCGGTCGTGGAGATAGGGCAGATGCCCGGAGCGACGGTGGCCGCGCCGGCGTTGATCGGTGTGCTGAGCGGTGCAGTCGGTCTGCGCGCCGCGCTGGGCTCGATCGTAATAGCGAGCATCCTGCTTGCTGCCCTGGTCGGGCGGATTCGGTACGTCGACCGCTCCCCAGAGCAGCCTCCCGGTGAAGTCGTGGGGTCACCGCAGTAGCGGGCGGTGCGGTCAGGGCCCAACCGATCACCCGGAGGGCCGCTCAGCGGGCCGGGAGTCCTTGGAGGACCAGGTGGTGATGATACGAGAAGCGAGAGCGACGAAGAGCATGAGCAGGACCAGCAGACCCAAGGCCGTCG
Source organism: Streptomyces sp. BB1-1-1 (assembly GCF_031597775.1). Classification (NCBI taxonomy): domain Bacteria; kingdom Bacillati; phylum Actinomycetota; class Actinomycetes; order Kitasatosporales; family Streptomycetaceae; genus Streptomyces; species Streptomyces sp. BB1-1-1. Next base: position 359,408 of record NZ_CP134205.1, read on the forward strand.
GCAGCCCCAGCAGATGGGCCAGCAGCCCGATCAGCGGCGGGCCGCTGAGTAGACCGGCGTAACCCAGCGTCGCAACGGCGGCGACCGCCCGGCCCGTCTCGTGCGGGAAGAGGTTCCCTGCCACCTTGAACATCTGCGGCATCACACACGCGAGGCCCGCGCCGAAGACCCCGAACCCGATGACCGCCGCCGTGCCCTGGTTGCTGAGCAGGCCGGTACACAACCCCCCGCTCGCGAGCAGCGCGGAGCAGGTGACCAGGCGCTTGGCACCGATCGACGCCGCCAGCCGGTCCGCGACGAGCCGGCCGCTCGCCATGGCTACGGAGAAAAACATGTAGCCCGTCGGGGCGAGCGCCGCGGACAGCGCGACATCCTCCCTGAGATAGACCCCACTCCAGTCAGCGATCGCTCCCTCGGCGAGCAGGCACGCGAAACAGCAGGCGCCGAGCAGCATGAGACGGCCGTCTAGCCGTCGCACTCGCTGCCGCGCGCCACCCGGCGCCGGGGGCTGCCCAAAGGCGGCGGTCCGCACCTGGCCGCGCCCGCATGCCAGCGCACCTGCCATTAGGGCTCCGGCCAGAACGGGGAAGGACACGGCCGGTGCGACATCGAGGCGCACGGCAAGGCTTCCCAGGGCGGATCCAAGCAGACCACCGACGCTGTAGGCGGCGTGAAATGAGGTGATGATCTGTCGACCATAGGCCCGGTCCACCGCGACGGCCTGAGCGTTCATCGACACGTTGTACGCACCGCCCGCGAGGCCGAAGAACATCAGCGAGGCCATCAGCACTGTCAGGTTCGGTGCCAGGCCGGGCCCGACGAGACCGATTGACACGGCGGCCGAGGCCCACCTGCTGACGGAGTCCGCGCTCAGCTGGTCGACATAGCGCCCGACGCTGGCGAGCCCCAGCACGGTGCCCACCGCGGCAACCAGCAGGGCGGCGCCCAGGAGCCCGTCGCTGAGCCCGAGACGCTCCTTGATGTCGGGGATGCGGGCCACCCAGGAGGAGAAAGCGACACCGTTGATGAAGAAGTAGCCCGAGACCGAACGGCGCGCACGGCTGAGCTGCCCGGCGGGGGAAGATGACTGCAGTGCCATGATGAGATCGACGGCTACCGGACGCCGACCTGGCCGACCGCACCGAGGATCTCCCTGGCCACATTGTGCTGGCCTTCCCGTTCCATCGTGAGCGCGAGGCGCCGCAGGAAGGCGTTCTTGAGACCGCGCACCTCGTGGAGCTGGATGGTCTGCCGTTGCAGGGATATGGAGATTGCTTCGAAGAACCCGTCGGTGTCGACCTCGGCCTTGCGCTGGTAGTAGTCCGCGCCGATGCGGTTACGGTCGGACGACCCCGCTATTTCCTGCGGCACCCGGTACAGGCAGCCTATGGACGGCAGGTAAGCGACCGAGGTCCCTCCCGCGGCCATCCTGAACCAGGCGTGTGCGTCCTCGGAGGCCCGTACATGAGGGAAGGGGTGGTTGACAGCCAGTTCGGTGCGCACGGCGACTGTCGAAGTGAGCGTGGTGTAACCGGTGTCGACGCCCATGCGAATCCATGCACGGGGGCCTTCGACCGGATCCACCCGGTGTGACTCGATGATCTCCAGCAGCGACGGTGTGAGACGCGTCGTCGGAACGCCACTGCCGTGCTCGTCGATGACGGAGAACGTCGAGTACACGAAGTCCACGTCGGGCCGCTGCTTGAAGGCGCGGCGGGTCACCTCCAGACGCCTGGGGTGGGCGATGTCGTCTGCATCCTGGAATAACACGAAGCGCGATCCGCGCTCCTTGGCCCATTGAACGCCGACATTTCTGCAGAATCCCTGGCCGCGATTCACCGTCTGCTGAATGACGAATATACGATCCGGGTGTAGGTCCTGGAGTATCTTGATCCGTTTTCGGTCCCGCGCCCCCGGTGAGGCGTCGTCAACGATGACGAGCTGCCAATCAGGGTCCGTCTGCTGGTGCAGACTCTTCAGAGTCTGCACCAGATAATCTTCCGCCCTGGCGGCGTCTGCATAGTGCGGCATGACGAAGGTCGCAGTTGCCGGAGAAATCATCTTCTTACTGCCTCCATTCACGGAGAGTCGTCAGTGCAAAGCCCACGGCATCGGCCGTGGTTCATCGAATTTGGAAGTGATCACTGTTTTGGCGCCGCCCGTCGATTGGGCGATGGCCAGGGTGATCTCCAGGACATGCAGAGCGTGCCGGGCCCCCAGTACCGGAGCCCCGTCTCCGACCACCGCCGCGCCCATGTCCGCGACCCCGCGTGCGAAATCCATGTCATGGGTGTCCTGGTACCGGAAGCGGCGGCCGGCGGGCCGGGCGAGGGGAACCACCTGGTGCTCTGTCAGGTAATGGTGCGCAGAGTCGGTCCCGCGCACCCGCTTGCGCAGGGTCACCTCGGCTTCGTAGTCCCAGCATTCCGAGGTGGCCAGCACCCCTTCGTCCCCGACGATCTGCAGGGTGTGGTTCTCGGGGGCCACGGTGCTGCACGTCAGCCGGGCCACGACCCCGGAATGGAAGGTGATGCACGCCGACGTGAAGTCGGCGGCGAAGAAGCCTGGCCGCGAACCGTCCAGCTTCTCCGGTTGCACGAGAGCCGCGAACGCCACGACTTCCGCAGCTGGCCCAAAGAACGCGGTGAGCCAGGTCAGGTAGTACCCCGCGTGCTCCAGCGTGGGGCCGACGCGGAATTCGTCGGCGTAGGGCCAGGGGGCACCCGACGGGCTGATCCAGTCTCGGTAGGGCATCTGGTGGATGGCTCCGTCGTCAAGCTCCGCGTAAACCAGACGCGGTCGGCCAATGGTGTCCTGCCGCAATGCCCGCCACAGGGTCTGGGCGGTCTCCCCGAGCAGGGAGCAGGGCGCGGACGAGAGGATGAGGCTCCGCTGCTCGGCAAGCGCCACCAGCTCCTTGGCCTGCTCCCACTCCTGTGCGAAAGGCTTCTCCGAGTAGACGTGTTTACCCGCCTCAAGAGCACGGCGAGACACGTCGTAGTGGCTGTGCGGATTAGTGAGGTTGACAACTATTTCTACAGAGGTGTCGTGGAGTATTTCCTCCAGCGAAACGTACAACGGCACACCGTAATGGGCCGAGAACTTTCCCGCACGCTCTGCACTGGCATCGTAAACACCGATGAGCCGAAGGTGCGCATAATTGGGAAGGGTGGCCATATAGAAGTCGGCCACATAGCCACACCCCACTAACGCAATACCGATGGAACGAGTCAAGATTCTCCCCCATGATGCCCCGGTCGGGAGGACTCGTCCAGGCCGGGCAGAACTGAGCACAGTTGACTTTGTGGGTGTGAATCATCCAACCTCGGACGCCACCTTCAGGTCAATGCTGTTATTCGGTGATCGCATCACTTGTCGGCCTGGAACAGCCGCCCGAAATGGTGACCTTGTGTGGGTTCTGTCCGGAGGGGAAAGGGCAGGGGCCCGTCGCGGGGATCGCATTCGACAGGGCGCCGCCGACCGGCATACCAGTGGGCATTGGCCAACCGTCACGGCTCGCGGAACGCCGGTCCTGGCTGGACAGGACTCCCGCCGAGAGTTGACTCGATTCCGCCGTCTGCTGTCCGCCTGTTGGCGCCACGGGTGGGCCTCACTCGGTCGGTTGGCTCGCTTCCGGTTGCCCGGTGTGGCGCATAGCCAGTTCGTCGAGGATGGCGGCAGTGGCCGTGGCTCCGAAGCGGCTGGCACCCGCTTCGAACATGTCCAGCAGGGCGTCGAGACTACGCACTCCACCGGCCGCTTTCACACCCATGTGGGGAGGGGCCTGCGAGCGCATCAGCCGTACGTCGCTCAGGGTGGCTCCCGTGGGGGCGAAGCCCGTAGAGGTCTTCACGAAGTGCGCACCGGCGGACTCTGCTACGACGCAGCCCCGGATCTTCTCCCGGTCCGTCAGGTAGGCGTTTTCCAGAATGACCTTTACCAGTCCGCCCTGAGCGGCCTCGACGACGGCCGCTATGTCGGCACTTACAGCGGCTTCGTCCCCTGCTCGGAGCCGGGCGATGTTGATGACCATGTCGAACTCCACAGCACCGTCCGCCAGCGCTGCGTGCACCTCAGCGGTCTTGACCGATGTCACGGACGCACCGTGCGGGAAGCCGATCACCGTCCCCACCGCAGTGCCTGTCCCGGCCATTTCCCTGGCTGCTGGCCCAACGTCGGTGGGTTTGACGCAGACGGAAGCCACCGCGTACCGGGCAGCCAGTGCACATCCTGTGCGCACCTCGGGCCAGGTGAGTTCGGGCCGCAGCAAGGAGTGGTCGATCATTTTGGCCACCTCGGCCACTCCGAGTCCGCTGGTACGCGTGAGGGCGGCGAGGGTGAGGTCGTCGGTCATCGTGGCTGTCTCCGGAGGTCTGGATATACATGGTCGGTACGGGGAATTCGCCTGGCTGGCCCTACGGTGCCTGTTCGGTGAAGGCCTTGAGCAGCGTCAGATAATCGGTGAGGAACGCGTCTGCCCAGCGCGGCCCGAACCGGGATTCGTCCGTGCGCAGTTCCACGAGGACATGCTCCTTCCCGTCCCGCACGAGCAACCGCACCCCTCCTCGGGGCACCTCGTTGCGCGGAATCCGGATCATCGTCACGCGCAAGGACTCGTCAGTGAACGACCAGCCGGTCCCGGCCTGTGAAACGTCGAAGTTGACGTACGCGGGCACTGCGCCGGGGTCGCCCCGATGGCGCACGCCGTAGCGCTGTGGATCAAGTTCCCGGGTCATCAAGGCGTGCGGCAACTCCTGGTGCCGCAGGACGCCGAGGAGCGTTCCGGTCTCACGCCGAACGAGTTCGGTGAAGGGGGGCGCGTCGCTCAGGTCGGTACGCAGGACGCACGGCGTGGCGAAGTACCCGACTGAGTGCAGCACATCGTCGCGATGGCGATTGCTGATCGAACCCATGACTGCCACGTCACCGGCCTGGTCCGGGTTCATGCCGAGAGTCAGTCGGCGTCGGCGCATGACGTCCTTCAGGGCGGCGGCGAACACCGCCGTCAGGGTCACGCGTTGTCGCCGCACGGCCTGTCGCAGCCGACCGCACGACGACGGTTCGATCGTGGCCCGGCGCACCAAGAGTTGATGGCTCGGTGCCGGCTGGAGTGCGTCGCTTGCATGGGGATCGTGTAAGTGGGAGGGCGGAATGGCCCCGACACCGTCGAGTTTGCGGCGCCAGTACGACAGGAGTCTGTCGAGGGTCGGTCCCCGCAGGTGGAGGCGCTCAGAGTGGGCGAAGTCGAGGAACTGCGTGCTGATGGCGGCCAGCGCCTCGGTGTCCGCCGCGTAGATTCTGAACAGGTCCTCGGCCATGATCCGGCAGGACTCACCGTCGACAATGATGTGGTCGATCACGAACCCCACGACGTGCAGAGCCGGAGAGATCCGCACACACAGCAACCTGACGAGCGGGCCCTTCGCCAGGTCGAACGGCACCGCAGCGGCCTCGGCGATCACGGACCGGGCACGATGGAGGCTGGTGGAGTCGTCGGCCCCGACATCGACGACTTGGAAGCCAGCGTCCTGGGGTGCGCGCAACTCCGCGGCCTCATCGCCCCCGGGGCGGCCTGGGAAGACGAGGCGCAAGCTCTCGTGACGCTGCTGGAGTGCCAGATACGCTTGCCGGAGCCGTCCTGTGTCCAGCGGGCCTTCGACGACGCAACCGAACGTCAGTACGTTGTTCTGGAGGTGCACATCCCGCCCGGCGGCCAGCCGTTCCTCCTGCGTGAAGGACGCCTGCAATGCCGCTCTGCGATCTGCGTGCACCAGTTTCATCGCATACATGAGGATCCCTTCCTGGCGCATAGCGCCTCCACCATGTCGAGTGGGCGCGCCGGTCCCGTGCCTGCGGTGAGCAGAGCCTCGTGAAGGGGCCGCAAGTATTCGGCGACGAAGCCGGCGTCCTGCCACTGCTCGAACCTGATGCCGAAGCCCAGGTCGCACCAGAGGCGGGCGTTGTGCTCCTCGTGCTGTCCCGAGGGTTCGAGCAGGACGAGGGGCGTGGCGGACCACAGGGAGTCCAAGAGAGTACCGCCGCCAGGTTTGCTGACCATGGCTATGGCCTCGCGGGCCAGGTCGAAGGAGGAGTGGTGAGCGGTGCCGCGCCGGAATTTCACCGTGCGAGGGTCCTGTCCGGGAGCGAGGTGGCCGAGCGGCGGATATCCGTCGTCGTGCCACGGATGCCAGGACGGGTCCATCAGGTACGCGCGGGTTCCCGCGGGCGCGGACGCGGCCTCATCCAGCTCGTGGACGACGAGGTCGAGAGCGTGCCCCGCGGCGGAGAGATCTGCCGCGCGCTGCCGATAGGTGCCCATACCCCAGCCGCCGCCGTGCACAAGGAGCCGTCCGCCGCGTTCTGGCCACCGCACCGGCGGCCGGCGGGTGACCGGGATCGTGCAGGGCAGGTCGCTGCTGGCCGACGAGGCGAGCCGGAAGACCTGCGTGCCGACCGGGGAGGGCGCGGCGCGCTGGAACGACGGGGACTCCACGGAGTCGACTTGGCAGATGGTCACCTCCGGCACCCGTAGCCCCAGGGCGGACAGGCGACCCAGCGCCCCAAGCCAGAATCCGGAGAACACCACCACACGCTGCACGCCGAGCTGCCTCCAGCGCCGGTGCAGCGCTACGAGCGCCGCGTCGTCGATGGCCTGGGCGGGGTCGGCGGCAAGACGCTGCCCTGCCCGGGCGACGCGAAAGTCCCGGTGAAACAGGCTGCGGGAAGCCTCGACCATGCGGAGCCGGTCATCGGGAAGCAGCCGCTCGATCACCTCCACGACGACCTTCGCTCCACGTTCGCCGAGGCGGGAGGCGAGCAGCAGCCCCGGTACGTGAACGCCGAGGGCGACACCCGAGGTCAGTATCGCGATCACGAGCGGCCGACCAGGGCGGAAGCCACCGCGTCGAGACTCACTACCAAGTGGCGTCCTGCGTGCTGCTGGGTCCAAGCCCGCTGTTCGGCGGAGTAGCGCCGGGGCACCACCTCCACGAGCATGATCAGGTACAGGTAGCAGCGATAGAGGTGAAGACGCAGGCGTACGGAGTCGGTGAACGTCACGTTTCCCCCCGCTGCCGCATACCCGGCCAGGAAGTCTTCGTCCTGTTCGATGTCACCGAACAGCGAGAGGGAGACGAACTCGGCGACCGGGTCGCCCCAGAACATCCGCTCCGCGTCAATCACTCCGCTGAGGTTCCGGGCTCCCGGCGCGCCGTCGAGCAGCAGGTTTCCCTGCCACAGGTCGAAGTGGACCAGGACTGGACGGGGCACGTCGGCCAGCACGGGTTCGGCCGCGGCGAACACCTCGCGCACCCGTTTCACGGGATGGGGCAGCTGGACGTCGTAGCGCACCGCATCGTCCAGGACGGCGGCTGTCATGGCCGCGAATGTGTGCCTCCAGTTGGCGGCCGGCGGGCCGAAGGGCCGGGCGGGGTAGCCGTACTCAGGGCCGGTTGCGGTGTGCAGCCGGGCGACGACTTTGCCTAGTTCCGCCCGCAGTCGCGTCCGTTCACCTGGGCTGAGGGATGCGTCGGTCTCGTGCCATGGGACACCGGAGCATTCGGTCATGACGAGGCCCGCCACGACGGGCGGCTCACCGACGGACTCCACATGGATCAACCTGGGCACCGGTACGTCCGGAATGTTCAGCGCCGCTGCGTAGTACTCGGTCTCACCGCGCAGCAAATTGTGCTCGTAGGCCAGCGTCGCCCCGCTGCCCGGGGACGGCGGTCGTTTCACGACCCATCGGCGGCCGTCTCGGAGCACCACGCGGAGAAGAGAGTTGTAGGTCCCTCCGGCCAGCGGCGCGCACTGCGCCACGTCCGCCGGTGTGACCGAGACCGATGCGAGCAGGGCGGCGGCCCCTGGGGCGAGGTCCTCAGGTCTCATGTCTGCTCCCAGTCAAAGATGACGGTGTGATTTCACGTCGCGCAGTCCGGTGGAGGCGCTCCATCGTGACGATTCTGGGCCGGGCCGCCGCCAACTGAGCGCCCCAGTGCCCCCCTCGGCCGCTCATCAGGTCGGCGACACGGTCGAGTTGCTGTACGTAGTACGACACCGGCTCCGTGCGTGTGATCTCCGTACGGCCCGTTGTGGTGCGCACGGCGACGTTCAGCGGCACCGCACCCGCTGTGGGCAGGAGGACACCGCGGACGCGGACGCGCGCCTCGTCGAACTCGAAGACGTGCTCAGCGGTGTGACGTGCAGCGAAGGAACACGACAAGGTGGCCTTTGCCGCGCCCGGCAAGGACAGCTCCGCTTCGAACGCGTGGTCGACGCCATGGGGCTCTACGCTTCGCGCCGTGCCAGTGCCAGCGCCGCTGGCCGGGGGCAGTCCGACGGTGTCCTGGAGCGCCTGGAGCCAGTAGCTCGCCGAATCGAGGAAGATGCCGCCGCCGAGCTCGGGTCGTAGGCGGAATCCGCCGGAAGCGGGTGGCTGGAAGCCGAAACGGCTGTGCAGGCCGTGGAGCCGGCCGAACCGCCCCGCTTCCAGCATGTGCCGTACGACGTCGCTCCAGGGGTGGCGGAGGGTAGGGAGCGCCTCCAGGACCTTCCCGCCGCCGAAGTGTTCGGCGTCCCGTAGCGTGTCGCACTCCGTGAGGCCCAGGCACAGGGGTTTTTCAACCAGCACCGTCTTTCCTTCAGCGATGGCCATCCGGGCCCAGTGGGCGTGGGCAGAGTTGTGCAGCGAGACGTAGACGATGTCGACATCCGGTGCCGTCACCACGTCCTCGTAGCTCGAGAGCACCCTGACCCGGTGCCGTTGTCCGAACGCCGAAGCACGGTCCCTGTCGGACGCCGCCACAGCACGCACGGTGATGTCGCGTCGTTCCCGGCTCGGGGTGATCACCGCACGTACGGCGATGCCGGTGGCGCCGATCAGGCCGATGCCCCAGGTCATGCTGCCCCCGCGAGGACGACCCCGGCCGACGAGGCAGCGGCCCGGGTGCGTATCCGCAGGCGGGCGAACGACTCCGGCGGGCAGAAGACAGCGCAGACCAGGCGCCCCCGGGAGGCGGCGAGCGAGCCGCCCACCAGGGGAAGGACGCCGGGTGCGCTCCCGCCCGCGTAAAGCAGTTTCTCCGCGCGCAATGCCCGAAGGAAGTGGTCCATGGCAAAGCCGTCCGGGACGGCCACGTTCTCCTGCCATAGGTGGCTGCGCAGACCGTACTCTCGCACACGCTCATCGAGCCGAAGGTTCAGACCGCCCATGGACATTCGGGCATTTATCTCCAGAACAGGGACCCAAGTTCCGCTCCGGAGCACCATGGAGTCCACGCACACGGGGCCGAAGTACCCTGCCGCCGCCAGTTCGCGTGCGACGGTCTCCAACACGTCCGGGTGGGGAGGGTGCCGCAGTGCGCTCGTGAGGGCGCGGGGTGCCGGCCCGGACATTTCATGGCGGTAGCCAGAGTTGACCAGGCTCTGCACACCGAGTAGCCGCCAGGAGCCGTCACGGTCGAGATGGAAATGGGTGGAGAAGTCCGCGACGCGGTCGTAGCGCGGCTGCACCACGAGCTCGACGCGCAGCCCTCGCTCCTCCTGGCCGCGCAAGTGCTTGCTCAGCCGGGCCAGCCGCCGGTCGGAGGTCACCTCGAAGGTGCCCCGGCCAGCTACCCCGTAAGTATCCTTGACGAGAATGACCGGGTGGCCCTGGTCAGCGGCGGATTGCACTGCCGTGTGCAGCTCTGCTGTCGAGCTGACAACATGACCGGCACCCACCAGTCCATGCCGGACGGACAGGCGGCTGGACCACGCCTTGCTGTTGACCTGGACCACGTCATCCTCGCACGGTACGGCGTTCGCGTGCCCGGTCAGTCGGGCGAGTTCGGCGGTCGCGGGAAGGATCGCGTAAGGGCTCAGGCGGCGGTATTCGCTGATGGCGCGCAGGAGTCCGGGGTTCTCGAGCAGTTGGTGCTCAACGTCGGCGGCACCGTCCACGTCACCCACGTAGCGATGCACGCATCCGAATCCCGCCGCTTCCAAGGCCCGAAGATGAGCCTTGTCTATCGCCCTTCGGGTGATCAGCAGATCACCCGGCGTGGCTGCAGCGAATAGTGCCTCGTCCATGCAGGCCACGAGACGGTCGGCCATCGGGTCGGTTAGCATGGGCAGGGACGCGAGGCCGCCCGGGCGCCAGCGCCGTTCAGCGTCGAAGGAACCGAAGTGCACGGCCTCTCCGCTGGACGGGCACCCATGGCTCACTGCTCGCGTACCAGCGGCATAAGGACCTCCACAGTGAAGAACCTCACCGACCTCAGGTGGTCCAGCCGCAGGTTCTCGTAGTCCAGCTCTACGTCGAACTCGTCCTCGACGCGCAGCAGGAACTGGATGGCCTGCAGGGAATCCAGGCCGAGTTCCTGGACCATGTCCGCGTCCATCGTGACCTGCTCCGGCAGGATCTTGCCCGCCAGTACCTCCGTCAGCACGTTCCGCACTCGGGACTCCAGCTCGGTGATCTGGGCCGCTCTGTTCATGGGCGTCACACTCCGTTCAGATAGAGAAGGATGCACTTGGAGCAGACCGGCATCATGCCGGTCTCGGCGAGGACGGAGCGAACACGGCGGAACCGTTCGCTCTGCCACAGGTCCGCCGTCGAGTGCTGGTAGAGATTGCCCACCACGAACTCCGGAAAGAACTTGCACGAACTGACGTTTCCGTCGGCGTGTACCTCCATCCGGTTGGTCACGGCGAGGCATCGAGTGCGTCGCTGTGCCGGCCGGGAGGTGCCAAGGATGAACGATTCGACCTCGTCAGGCTCCAGCTGCGGCTGGTAGCGCACCCGGGGACGCCAGACCCGGCCGGCCAGCCGTGCCATGGAGTCACGCAGTGCCGGCAGCAGTTCGGGAGGCAGTTGGTACGTATACGAGTGCCAGGTGGGGCGTGCGGTACCGGTGTCGGGTGACAGCCACGCGAAATGCTCGCTGTAGACGGAGTCCATCGACTGCGCGACATCGGGGCTGATGTACCAGGGGAACTGGAAGTAGACGGTGTTGACGTCGAGTTCCTCTGCCCATTCCATGAACTCATACATACGGTGCACCGTCACGTGCGAGACCATGCAGGAAAGAGACAGTTCGCCATGGAAGTCCCCCCTGTGTTTGAGGTCGAGCATCGTTTCGATGTTGCGCGTGGTGCGCTCGAACGTGCCCCTGCCGCGCAGTTCCTCGTGATCCGCACCAAGACCGTCCAGGCTGACCAGCAGGTTGAGGTCTTGCCCGATCCGTAGCAGATCGTCCATCCGGCGCTGGAACAGCAACCCGTTAGTGCACATGTTCACCGTGCGCGGGAAGCGCTCGATCAGTCGCGACACATCAGTGAACCGGCTGTGCATCAGCGGCTCGCCGCCCCATAGGAAGAGCTTGCCGTGTACCGGTGCGGTGGCTGCCAGCACGTCCTCGACGATGGACAGGTCGAGTTCGGTGCGCTGCTTGTCGATCCCCCAGTCGCGGAAGAAGCCCTGCTCGTTCCACTGGTAGCAGTGCGTGCAGCGGAGGTTGCACTTGTAGGTGAGTTGTAGACTGACCTCGCGGGGGACGTCCGAGGCGTAGCCTGCGTCCCGGCGCAGTCGCGCCCGCGACTGCGACCGGATCGACACCGTGTGCTTGATGTCGGAGAACTCCTTGGTGGTGAGCGTGCGACTCGTTCGCGGGTGCATGCTGCTCCTAGGTGTCGCGGGCTTTTTGAGTGTCAGCGGTCGGTCCGGCCGGATCGCTCCGTTCCCTGGGCGGCTGCACGGCGGGCAGGGTGCGTACGGAGGGAACCAGTAGCAGCGCCGTACAGCCCAAGAGCAGGGCCGCGGAGGAGATGAGCAGGACGGTCGTCGCGCCTGTCAAGGCCGTGGCCGCACCGGTGAGCGCTCGACCCGCGGGCATGAGCCCGATGGAGCCGATCACGTCGTAGGCATGAATACGGCTCAGAGCATGTGGCGGCGCGTGCGACTGCACCGAGGTCGCCCACACAACTGCCCAGTAGGCATTGGCGGCGCCGCCCGCTACCATCGCCGCTGCCACTAGGGCCGCCGACAGGTCGAAACCAATCACGATCGGGAGCGGCGTGAATGCGAGCAGCGCCAGCAGTCCCGTCCGTAAAGGGCGGACGGGAGCGGTCCACAGAGCGAGCAGCCCACCGATTACAGCGCCCAGACTGAAAGCTGATATTAGCCAGGCGTAGGCCGACGGGCCGAACCGGTCGATGAGCACGATGGCTTTCAGCACATCGAACGGGCCGAAAACCACCAGGCCGAACAGCGAGAACACCGACACTACGGACCACAACCAAGGCCGGGCGGTGAACTCGTCCCAGCCCTCACGCAGTTCCTTCCAGACTTTTGGCGGGGCCTCGACAGGATCGGAGCTCTTCAGCCGGATGCGTGCGATCAGCCAGGCACTCGCGGCGAACGTGCAGGCGTCCAGGACAATGACGATCGCGGCGTCCGTGACTGCAATGACCACACCGGCCAAGGCGGGCGCGGCGAGTGACACGACGGACTCCACGGTGCGGACCGTGGCATTCGACTGCCGCAGCCGGTCCGGCGCCAACTGCCGCAGCATGCTGGCGACGCCCGGCTGGAAGAACGCCTGCGCCGCCCCAGAGCCGAGCGACAGCACCAGGATCTGCCACAAGGACGGGCGTCCGGTCAGGAGCAGCAGCGCCAGAAACCCCTGGAACACGGCGCGGACAACGTCCGCGACGACCATGGGGGTCCGGGCACTGAAGTGATCCAGAATCACTCCTCCGAATGGCATCAGCAGTACCACGGGCGCCAGGGAGGCACCCATGACCACACCGACGTCGGAGGCGCCGAAATCCTGCTGGATCATGGCGGCGGCGAGCCCGATGGGGAAGACCGCGTCGCCGGCCCGGGAGAGCGCTCGGGCTACGACGAACCTGCGCAGTCCGAAGTCACGCCCGAGAACTCTCCTCATGGTGGAGCGTTCGCCTTTCGTCGCGGGGGCCGTGGGGCCGGGCGGGGCGTAGTCTCAGTAGACCTGCACACTCTGTGGCTGGAAGGGCAGCGAGGGCGTTGCATCGGTGACGCCCACCGCTCTGCCGGTGCAGTCAGGATTGGGGAAGAGCGCGGCGGTTCGCGCCGCCGTGTTCACGGCCGATCGGGCTCTGTTGCCCCACCCATGCTCCACAAGGTCGACGCAGACGCTCGCGGAGGGGTCGAGGGACTGCACCGTGAAGCGCTCGCCTGAGTAGTCAGCGCCTTCGAACAGGCACAGTGTGCGATTGAAGGGACACGCCGTCCCGGGATCCTCCTCGGCGCTGGCATGCGCCAGTCCGGGCGCGGCCCAGAGGAGGCCGGCCAAAGTGGTGGAGCCGACCAGGGTACGAGCTAACCGTGCCCCGTTACCCGTGCTGCTTGAGAACATGCTGATGATTCCCCCTCGCCCGTTGGCTTCGAGTGAGGTGGCACGAAAGCGCGACGCGCCGTTTCGTAATGGAGCGGCGTGCTCGATGACGGCCGGATAATTCGAGCCGGCGAATCCGGGATTGAGACCGGCCGTGAGCCCGTGGCCCGTCAGCAGAAGGGGCGGGCGCCCTCCTTGCCACCTCACGGAAGTGAAGCGCGCCGATTTCCTCATGTCAACAGTGCCCCCTGAACGGAATGAAGCAGATCTCGAGACCCGCAGACCAATACGACGTCAGTACGTCCGAGGTGCTTGCAGGTGTTCGCAAGTGTTCAAAAACTGTGACCGAGGAGCGATCCCGCAGCACTCCTCGGTCATCTTTACCGGCGCTGTCGCTTGCACGCCGATGGGGCTGCGCATGCTGGCGTCACAGCGCTGAGCTGCAACGTTTTACGCAACTTCCTTGATGATCTCCGACCGAGTGCCCACAGGGCGCCTGACGAGAAACCGTCAAACCGCACCATAGAGTCCTGAATCGGGCACGGCGAAGGTGGCGTGAAAGTTGTTGTGAATTTTTGTTGCGACATCTACGTTCTTAGGCATGGCGAATCATCAAGAGAAGAGACTTTCTCGATCTCACCACGTGTGATGTGGCCCTCCAAGGGAAACTGCTGTACGAACTCTTCGGCGATGAAGAGCTTGACCGTGTCCATGTGCAGAGCGTGCCTACTCCTTTGTTGCACCTGCGATATTTTCTGAGGGCTGTTCTGTTGCGTGGCGGGACCCTGTAGCGGGGCTTCCGCATTCCCTGAAAGGGAGTATCCGTAGCGACTCACTAGTGTCCCGCGGCGGTCACCCGACGGACGGATGCAGGAAGGTCATGAAAGTTTTCACCGAGCTGCGTGACACCTTCGACCCTATTGACGACTCCGGCCATTCCGGTTCCCTAGCCCTCGACCGGCGGCTCCTCGAGGGAGCGGCGGGGCTGCCTGGCGAAGCCGTCCCGCGGATCGAGGAGCTGTTGCCGAAGCCGATGCCATGAAGGGAATAGTCCTGGCCGGCGGAAGTGGTACCCGGCTGTACCCACTCACGCACGCCATCTCCAAGCAGCTCCTGCCGGTCTACAACAAGCCGATGGTCTACTACCCACTGTCGGTGCTGATGCTGGGCGGCATCCGCGACATCCTGGTAATTTCCTCGCCGGAGCAACTGCCCATGTTCCATGAGCTGTTGGGCGACGGTCGCAGACTCGGTCTGTCCCTCTCCTATGCAGAACAACCCCAGCCTGACGGCATCGCGCAAGCCCTGGTGATTGGCGCTGATCACATCGGCACTGACCCCGTAACGCTGGTTCTTGGCGACAATGTCTTCCATGGCCCCGGCTTCTCCCGACTGCTCCGGAGCCGGCTGCCGCACGTCGATGGAGCCCTTCTCTTCGGATGCTCCGTCAGCGACCCCCAGCGGTACGGAGTGGGGGAGGTCGCAGCGGACGGGCGCCTGCTCTCCATCGAAGAGAAACCCGCCCAGCCACGGTCCAACCTTGCACTCACGGGGCTGTACGCATATACCAATGACGTCATCGACATTGCCAAGAACTTGCGTCCCTCGGCACGCGGCGAGCTGGAGATCAGCGACGTCAACCGCGCCTACCTCGACCAGGGCAGAGCGCAACTGGTCAATTTGGGGCGCGGGTTCGCCTGGCTGGACACTGGCACACACGACTCTCTGCTCCAGGCCGCGCACTACGTACAAGTAGAGGAGCAGCGGCAGGGTGTGCGGATTGCCTGCCTCGAAGAGATTGCCTACCGGATGGGCTTCATCACCGCGGAGCAGTGCCAGGAGTTGGCCTCCCGCTTGAGACATACCAGTTACGGCCGCTACCTCCACGACATCATGAATGAAGAGCGAACATCTAGCGATTGATAATCGGATGAGAAGGGCGATTCGTGCACATCGTCGTCACCGGAGGAGCCGGCTTCATCGGCTCGCACTTCGTCAAGCACGTGCTCGGCGGCGCGTACCCTGCTTTCCGCGCCGCTCGTGTCACCGTGCTCGACAAGTTCACCTATGCGGGCAGCGGCACCAACCTCAGTGACGTGACCGATCATCCGCTGCTGACCATTGAGAAGGGCGACATCTGTGACGGCCCTCTGGTAGATCGCCTGCTGGCCGACAGTGACCTCGTGGTTCACTTCGCAGCTGAGTCGCACGTCGATCGGTCGATCGCCGCAGCGGACGTGTTCGTGCGCACCAATGTCATCGGTACCCACCGCCTACTCGAAGCGGCACTGAAAGCGCAGTTGACCCGTTTCGTGTGCATATCCACCGATGAGGTCTACGGATCGATCGGGGGGACCGGCCGCTGGGACGAGCGCGCTCCGCTGGCCCCCAACTCCCCTTATTCCGCCTCCAAAGCCTCCTCCGACCTTCTCGCTCTCGCCTATTACCGGACCCACGGCCTGCCTGTCTGCGTCACCCGCTGCTCCAACACCTACGGCTCCTACCAGCACCCGGAGAAGGTCATCCCCCGCTTCGTGACACAACTGCTCCAGGGGCATCGGGTCCCGCTGTACGGAGACGGCTCGCACGTCCGGGATTGGCTGCACGTCAACGACCACTGTCAGGGTGTGGCCCTCGTGGCGGCGGATGGTCGGCCGGGGCAGGTGTACAACATCGGGGGCGGGACTGAGCTGACCAACCGGGACCTCACCCAGCATATCCTTGCGCTGTTCGGCGCGGACTGGTCCCGGGTTGACAACGTACCCGACAGAAAGGGCCACGACCTGCGCTATGCCCTGACGACCGACAGAATCTCTGGGGAGCTGGGGTATCGACCTGCCGTGCCTTTCGAGGACGGCCTGGCACGAACCGTCGCCTGGTACACGCGTCATCCGGAGTGGTGGAAACCGCTACGCGCTGTGGACACCTACCAAGGAGTCGCCCGGCTTCGAGAGGCTCAAGAGCCCCTGCCCCCTCCGTGAACGTGCGCCCAGCAGCGGTGTCGGTGACCTCCTCGATTGTCAACATAATTCCGGCTTGAGAGACCGGCCATCTCCACGATGGCTTCACACGGCTTTCGCCGCCAGTGCGCCCCCCGTTGCCAGCTTTCGAAAGCGTCCGAAAGCCGCAGCGTCGTCCTAACGAGCTCGTGCACCGTAAGCGGTGAGACGTCGAGCTCCTGATGGTCGATCATGGTCATGTGGTGGGGAATGCGTCTCGTGCAGCGATCATCAGCAACCGGAGGATCACGGGCCTCTCGGCTGCTGTGATTGCTGAACTCGTTGCTGAGGTAGGTCCGTTGTGGCACGAGCGGCACCAGGCCAAGCTCGCGTCCCGGCCACGGAAGCGGGCAGTGGGCGCCGGCGCGAAGCACCAGCTGGTGTTCGTCGACCGTCTCCTGGCCACGCTCGTGCATCTCCGTCACGCCGCCACGCATGACGTGCTGGCCAGCTGGTTCGGCGTCGACCGCTCCACCATCACCCGGGCTATCGGCGAGGTGCGACCCCTGCTCGCCGAGCGAGGCTGCACCATCAGCACCGGAGTGCGGCTGCGGACCCTCGCCGAGGTCATCGACCATATCGGCGCCAGCGGGAAGACCGGCATCATCGACGGCACCGAGATCCGGGTCAGGCGCCCGGCTGCCGGACGCAAAGACCGGGACAAGTTCATCTCCGGCAAGAGCAAGCAGAACGCGGTCAAGACCATGGTCGTCACGATGGCGACGGCCGGATGCTCTTCTGCAGCCCGACTCAGTACGGCAGCTGCGCGGACATCACCCATGCCCGCCAGTTAGGGCTGGTCAGGCTCCTGGAGGGCGGCCCGGCAGCCGAGATCCTCGCGGATGCCGGCTACCAGGGCCTGGGAGCCCAGACCGGTGGGCGCGTAGTGACACCGCCGCACCGCAAGTTCAAGAAGAAGGCTCCGGACTGGTACGAGGAGATGCACGAGCGCCAGCGCAAAGCGCACTCCTCGCGGCGCATCCGCGTGGAGCACGGCATTGCGCACCTGAAGAACTGGCGGGCGCTGGCCCGCCACCTCGGCCGCCGCGAGCACATCAGCGACACCGTGAAAAGCCGTCGCAGGTCTGTTGTCCCATCAGCAGACCGCGGACCTGATCCCGGCACGGCAGGTGTGATCACCAAGTACCGCTGAGGTCCTCGACGTCTCACCGCTTACGGTGCACGAGCTCGTTAGGTAACTTGTCCGGCCCGACTTGTCCTGGTCGGGCATGACCGAGGTGATGAACCGGCCGTTCGTGTCGTGTAACGATTCGGCCGTGGGTCGTGGACGACGGCTTGTGGGCGCAGATCGAACCGTTGCTCCCGCCCTGGCCGGAACGGTCGCCTGCGCCGAATCCGGTGGATGACCGACTGTGTTTGCAGGGCATCCTGTATGTCTTGCACCAGGACATTGTCTGGCAATTCCTTTGCCTATGGAGCTGGTATTCGGCTCCGGACGGACGTGCTGGCGGCGCCTGGACCGCTGGCAGAGAGTCGGCGTCTTCGAGCAACTGCACCGCGTGCTGCTCGCCGAGTTGAACGCGGCTGGCGAGCTCGACTGGTCCCGCGCGTGCGTGGACGGCTCCCACGTCCGCGCGCAAATGGGGGTGCTGCGACCGGTCCGTCGCCGGTCGACCGGCGGAAGTCGGGCAGCAGGAACGATCTGATCTGTGACGGCAAGGGCACCCCGCTGCGCGTCATCACGACCGCTGCCGTCGAGGTATCCCGCCCGTTGCCGGGCGGCCCGGCCGACCGCGCCGGCGTCCCGGCTCCGTCTTGGGCGACAAGGGGGCCGTCCAGCGCGAACTGCGCAAACGCCGGATCATGCCGGTGATCTCCCGCAGGGGGCTCCGGACATCAAGGGCCTGGGCAAATGCCGCTACGTCGTCGAGCAAAGCTTGGCCTTGCTCCACCAGTTCAAACGCCTCGCCGTCCGATGGGAGCGCCGCCTTGAACTCCACGACGCCTTTCTCTCCTTGGCCTGCAGTCTGATTTGCTGGAGGCGACTCAAGAAGGCCGGACCCCGAGACCGTGTTACGCGCCTATGACGTCGCCGTGCCCCCTGACGAAGGGGCCGCCGTGCGACACCGTCGGATGAGCTCGGTCGTGGAGACGCCGGCTGTGTACCGCACAAGGCGTAGCTTCCCTGCATCGGCCACTGGGCCGAAGACTTCTTTGAGCGCCTCCGCCGTGAGGTCGTCCTCGTGTACGACCACGTCGATGCCGTGCAGGTCCAGGAACCCGTTCGTGACACGGTAGGGCGCGTTCGCGAGTACCACGTCGACGTACCGGCATGCCTCAATCACCGCGACCCGCTCCGCGAGCGTCATGATGGCTTGCGATTGTACCTGGCCACGACCTTGTCAGAGAGCACCCCGGCGATCAGCCGCTCCCCGGAAGCTCGCGCAGCCCTGAGCAGCGCGACGTGTCCCGGGTGGAACAGGTCCCCGACCATGCCGACGTATACGTTCCCGTGCTCAGCCATGCCTGTTGCCGTCTCGCTGGTGCCGAGTCGACCAGGACTGGGCTAATCGCCCGGCTCCGTCAACCGTTCGCGGTCGACGCCCAAGCGGCTAGGGAAGGCTCACTAGAGATCCTGTTACGAGCTTTTAAGGTATGCCTCTGCGCACCGGCTTGCCGGTCCGGCCGGGCGCCGAAGAACCCACCGGATAACCTGAACCACGGCCTCTTGCGGCGATCAGTCGGCGCGGACGGCGCCATAGCGGTCCGTGCCGTTCGAGATGACGAGGGAGTGGGGCAGTGGAGGGACGACGGGCGACGCTCGAGGCGGTCGCGGCGCGCGCCAGGGTGGGCCGGAGCACGGTCTCGCGCGTCATCAACGGTTCCGAGCGGGTCAGTACCGCCTCGCGTGAGGCCGTACTCCGGGCTGTCCGCGAACTGGGCTATGTTCCGAATTCGGCGGCCCGCGCCCTGGTGCGCCGGCGCACTGACACCGTCGCCTTCGTCGTCGCCGTCGAGCAGGAGCGGGTCTTCTGGGAAGAGCCCTACTTCTCAGCCATCGTGCGGGGTGCAACTGCGGGTCTCGCGGACGAGGGGATCCAGTTACTGCTGGCCATCGCCGAGTCCCAGCAGGACCGAGACCGGCTGGCCACCTTCCTCAAGGCCCGACACGTCGACGGGGCCCTGCTCAGTTCATTCCGCGGCGACGACCCGTTGCCAGCTGACGTCGAGCAGTCCGGGACGCCCACTGTGCTGGTGGGCCGGCCTACCGGCTACATCCCGGACTGGTCCGTCGACGTAGACAACATTGCAGGCGCCCGGTTGGCTACCCAACATCTCGTCGAGCGGGGCCGGCGCCGGATCACGACCATCACTGGACCCCAGGACATCCAGGCCGGCATGGACCGCTGTGCTGGTTTCCACGACGTGCTTTTGGAAAGCGGCTTGTGCCCTCTGGCACAGGCGCACGGCAGTTTCACGCATGCTTCGGGTGTCGCAGCGATGCGACAACTATTGGATCAATCACCAGAATTGGACGCTGTGTTCGCCGCATCCGACAGCATGGCCACCGGAGCACTGCACGTCCTGCGGCAAGCGGGGCGCCGGGTACCCGAGGACGTGGCCGTGGTCGGGTTCGATGACTCGCCCGTCGCCGCCGATACCGACCCGCCACTGACATCCGTTCGTCAGCCCCTGGAAGAGATGGGTCGGGAGATGGCCCGCCTGATGATCGCCCGGCTCAACAACGAGCCCGTGGCGGAAACCAAGCTGGTTCTGAATCCCGCACTGGTCATCCGACAGTCCTCCTAACGAGTTGGTGCGTGATAGTGGGTGAGGCGTGTTCAGCCTGGTCGTGGCCTGTTCTTCCAGCGCGAGAGTGTGCGGTTCGGTTCAATGGCCGTGCATCTGTCAGGCGCTGGGCCCTGTCGGTAGGTTGTCGTCAGTTGGCCTCGCCCTGTGTTCGGCGGGAGTGCGCGTCTAGATAGGACTGTCCGGTCTGGGTGATGCGGTACTGCCAGGCGCTGGCGTCCTAGATGTACTGCCCAGCCAGGTTGGTCGAGTTTGTGCGACGACACGGTCTGAATCTGTAGGACGACGAAGGCCTCCGGTTGTGGAGTGGAGCTGTCGAGGAACCGCTCCGCCAACCAGGAGGCCTTCGTGTCTCACGCTAACGCCGCTCTGACGCCCCGTGCCCGACTTCGCCTGGCGCGTCTGATCGTGGATGAGGGATGGCCGGTCGCCCGTGCGGCCGAGCGCTACACCGTGTCCTGGCCCACCGCCAGGCGATGGGCCGACCGGTACGCCCAATCCGGGCCGGCCGCGATGGCCGACCGGTCCTCACGGCCTCACCGAAGCCCGGCCCGGACCACTCAGCCACAAATCCGCAAGATCGTGCACCTGCGCTGGAAGCAGCGACTGGGACCGGTCCAGATCGCCGGACGGCTGGGCATGCCCGCCTCGACCGTCCACGCCGTCCTGACCCGCTGCCGGATCAACCGCCTCTCCCACATCGACCGCGCCACCGGGGAGCCGGTCCGCCGCTACGAACACCCCCCACCCCGGCGCCATGCTCCACACCGACGTCAAGAAACTCGGCAACGTCCCTGACGGCGGCGGATGGCGCTACGTCGGACGCGTCCAGGGCCGCAGAAACCGTGCCGCAACACCCGACAGGCCCCGCAACAAGTACCGCGGACCGCTGCTGGGAACCGCCTTCGTCCACACCGTCGTCGACGACCACTCCCGCGTCGCCTACGCCGAGCAGGTCACCGACTGACCTGCAGGTGTGCTCCCGCTGGCTCTTCGCGCTCTCCGCTTCCGTGGCGTCCTCGCCGTTGTCCGGAGAAAACAGCGAACGCCGGTGACGGCACGGGCGCCCTTCGCGCATCCTGACCGTGCCCGGGTCGCGTACGAACTTGAGGCCACTCGTATCGCTGCCCTGCGCCGTGTGCGCCGGGAACAGGCCGGACGGACTACAGCCGAGCTGGGGCAGCCGACTTGAGCGCTGGAATGTCACCGCAGCGATATTCAGACTGAGGTTCGAATGTGGAAGTGTGGGGTCGGATGCGGTCGGATACCGGCGTAAGTGTCCCGCGACTCCGGCCGGGGAGGCATCGTTAGGCAGCGCACGGTGGCCGTCGGCCAGTGCAGTGATGTCGGAGACATGAGGGTGGGAGGGGACCGGTGAGCGACCGCAGCTCCATCGAGTGGACCGAGGCGACGTGGAACCCGACGACCGGTTGCGACCGGGTGTCTTCTGGCTGCGATCACTGCTATGCACTCACGCTGGCGAAGAGGCTCAAGGCGATGGGGTCGGCGAAGTACCAGAACGACGGCGACCCGCGTACCTCTGGCCCCGGCTTCGGGCTGACGCTGCACCCGGATGCGCTTGCCGTGCCGTACGGGTGGAAGAGTCCGCGGACCGTGTTCGTGAACTCCATGAGCGACCTGTTCCACGCGCGAGTCCCGCTGGACTACGTGCGGCGGGTCTTCGAGGTGATCGCGGACACTCCGCAGCACACGTATCAGGTGCTGACCAAGCGGGCGCGGCGGCTGCGGTTGGTCGCCGACCGTCTTGAGTGGCCGGCCAACCTGTGGATGGGTGTGTCGGTGGAGACTGCCAGAGAGCTGCCGCGCGTGGACGACCTGAGGCTCGTTCCTGCAGTTGTGCGGTTCCTGTCGTGCGAGCCGCTGCTCGGGCCGCTCGCGAGCCTGGATCTGACTGGCATTGACTGGGCGATTGTCGGCGGGGAGTCCGGGCCGGGCGCCCGGCCGATGCGTGAGGAGTGGGCCGCTGGCATTGTCGACAGGTGCCGGCGCTTCGGTACGGCGCCGTTCGTCAAACAACTCGGATCCTGCTGGGACAAGACGCACCACAAGGACATCGCTCGATTTCCCGCTGCCCTGCAGGTCCGGGAGTACCCGCAGCTCAGGGACAGCACCCCGGTCTGACCGGGGCCGTGTCAAGCCGCGTCGGGCAGGTCGATCCAGCTCTTGCTGGTCAGCTTGCCCGACGACTGGACCACGATGGAGCCGTCCTGCCGCATCTGCCGCACCGCCTTCAGTGCGTGCGTGGGCATCCAGCGGGCGGTCTCGGTCAGCAGCCACTGGCCGACAGTCTCCACCGTGGCCATGCCGGCCCCGAGGCGCTGGGAGACCAGTTCGATCAGTTCCGGGTCACAGGCGTCGAAGGCCTGGAAGAGATCGAGCTGCCCGGCTGGCGTGGCGCCGCGGGTGCGGGGGTCCTGGAAACTCTCGCCGTCACGGTCGTCGACCTTCCACATCGCCTCTTTCATTGCCTTCAGTCCCGTGTCGCTGCCGGTGCCGAAGACCAGGTACAGGGGCTGACCGGTACGGGGCACGAGCCTGAACTGCAGCTGATAGCCGAACCCGGCCCGGCGCAGCGCACTGCGGTAGGTGCCCAGCCACGCACGCCACCGCTCATCGGGCCGTGCCTCGTCCGCGGCCGGCGTCCAGTGACCGCGGCCTCCGAAGACCTCGTCAAGGATGTCGGCGTTCAACTCTTCGCGGCGGCTGAACCAGTTGGGCCCGAACGTGGTGATGACCTCGCTGGAGCGGTTGTGGGCGATCCGGCGGGTCACCTCCAGCGGCACGTTCACGCTGCCCCAGCTGTCGAAGATGCCGAGGATCGGATTGCCCCAGGCACCCAGTTCGGTCAGCACCGGCAGGCTGTCCCGGCCCGCCTCGCCGCGCCGGACCTCCACTCGCACCGGCAGGTCGGCAAGCTTTCCAAAGCGGTCCGTCAGCTCGGCCAGGAGATGTTCGTGGCGGGCCCGGTCCTTCTCGATGAAGACCAGGTGCACCCGTCGCGGGCTGAGGTTCATCCGGTCGACGGCGGTGTGGTGCAGAAGCCGGTCCAGGATGAACACCGGTGACCCCGGTTCGCCGCCCTCGTAGCGGCCCGGGCCAGCGAACGCGTCCAGCAGTGTCACCCGCGGCCTGCTGTAGCCGGTGCGCTGGGAGGTCTGCAGCAGGATCGGCCACCAAGCATCCAGGTACCGCTGGTATAGGCGGTGCTTGGCTGCCGTAGCAGGCTCCAACGGCCACAGAACACCCATGCCGGCCCCCTCGGACAACAGAATGTGGCACTGATTGTCCGCTGAGTGCCCGTCAGGCACCAGAGGGCGTTCGGGCCCGTCTGGTGAAACCTGGCCACGCGGGAAGCACCGTTCGGCATCTCCGTTCACCGCACTCATGCGGGAGGCGCCGGACTAGTGCCGCATCAGGCAACGTTCGCCCTGTCGACCACGGCCCGTAGCCGTTGGTCGTCGGCATGACGGTTTCGCCAGATGATGTAGCGGCGGATCATGCTGCCCTGCTCCTTGTGGCTGGCGTGGTCGGTGCCGTCGAGAGTGAAGTAGCGCAGGGCGGTGAATTGGGCCTCGATGCGGTTCAGCCACGAGCTGTTCGTGGGCGTGTAGGCGAACTCGACGTTGTTGGCCGCGGCCCAGTCGCCGACCCGGCTGTCCTTCTTCGTGGTCAGGTGCGGGGAGAAGTTGTCGAGCACGATCGCGACGCGGATCTCCGGCGAGTAGAGGCTGCGCAGGTAGCGGCAGAACTCCAGGAACCTCGTCCGGTTCTTCGTCGGCTTGATGTGGCCGTAGAGCTTGTCCTTGCCGAGGTCGTAGGCGGCGAACAGGTGCCTGACCCCGTGCGGACGGGTGTAGGTCGCCCGCCTGCGGGGCCTCGGCTCCCGGCCGGGGTCCTTGTGCCGTCCTCCGCGCTCGGCCCACTGCCGGCCGGGGTGGGGCTGAAGGTTGAGCGGGCCGAACTCGTCCAGGCATAAGACGACTTCGGGTTCGCCGTCCTCGGGTATGACCTCACCGTCGGCGATCGAGTAGAGGTGCTCGACGCGGGCCTTCTTGGCGGCGTAATCGGGATCGCGGGAGGTCTTCCAGGTCTTTATGCGTTGAAACGACACGCCCTCCTCGCGGAGCAGGACCCGAAGGCCCTCGTGGCTGATGTCGTCGACCACCCCCTCGGCGACCAGGAAGTCGGCCAGCTTGGCCAGGCTCCAGGTCGAGAACGGCAGACCGTGCTCGGCCGGCCTGGACTTGGCGATCTTCTTGATCTCACGCCGCTCGGGCAGGGTGAATGTCCGGGGCCGACCGCCTTTGTACTTCGGGTAAAGGGAGTCGAAGCCGTCGGCGTTGAAGTTGTGGATCACATCCCGGACCCGGTCCGCGCTGGTGAACGTCACCTCGGCAATCTTCGCCACGAGCATGCCCTGCGCGGACAGCAGAACCATCTGCGCCCGCCGCCACGTCACCACCGACCCGCTGCCCCGACGGATGATCCGCAGCAGGCGCTGCCCCTCGTCGTCATCGATCTCGCGGACCCGTACTCGCTCAGCCACCAGCACAGCTTCCCTGCCGCGCGCTGCCGGCGAGTGTCATTCCGTCGGCGTGCCGATCCGAAGCCGGTTGCCGTCAGGGTCGCGCAGCTCAATCTCACGCGCCCACGGAGCGTCCGTCGCCTGCACACCGAACTCGGAGGCGATGGCCTCGACATCATGAACGCGGAGGTAGACCAACGTGTCGGGACGGGCATCTCCCTTGTGCTCAGACAAGAACAACCGCACCCCGCCCCGGGCGACCTCGACGAACGCGGGAAGTCCCGGTTCGAAACGGTGTTCCCACTGCTTGGCGAAGCCCAGCCGCTCGTACCAAGCGACCGCCGCCGCAGCGTCCTCGACGCGAAGAATGGGAATGACTTCCTCGTCCATAGAGCCATCGTCGCAGACCGCCCAGGGCGAACGTTGCCTGATGCGGCACTAGGCACTGTTTCTCGGATCATGTGCGGAGCCAGACCATGAGGGCTGCGAGGGCGACGGTGCCGAGGTAGATGTAGGCGCGTTTCTCGTAGCGTGTGGCGACGGCGCGGAAGCCCTTGAGTCGGTTGATGGCACGTTCGACGGTGTTGCGCTTCTTGTAGTGTTCGCGGTCGAATCCGATGGGCCGACCGCCTTGAGATCCTCGGTTGTGCCGGTGCCTTTGCTGGTCGAGACGTTCGGGGATGGTGTGCCGGATTCCGCGTCGTCGCAGGTAGCGCCGGTTGCTTCGGGACGTGTAGGCCTTGTCGGCCAGCACGTGGTCGGGCCGGCTGCGGGGCCGTCCCACTCCGGATCGGGGTACGGAAATCCGCTCCAGCACCTGCTCGAGCTGAGGGCCGTCACCGTAGTGTCCCGGCGTCAGAACGAAGGCGAGGGGCCGGCATCGTCCGTCGGCGGCGAGATGGATCTTGGTTGTGAATCCGCCGCGGGAGCGGCCCAGGCATTCGCCGATCTGACCACCTCCTCCAGGCGGAAGGCCAGTTTCCGCAGCACCGGATCGGCCTGGTTCGTCCCCCGGCCGTTCCCCTTTTGAGCATCCAGGGCCGACGGCTTCTTCCTCGCACCGGCGGCGTGCTGATGGGCCCGCACTGCGGTCGAGTCCACCGACACGTCCCAGTCGATCCCACCCGCGGCATCTTCGGCGGCCTGGATACGGGACAGCAGCATCTTCCACGTTCCATCCGCTGACCAGCGGCGATGCCGCTTATAGACCGTCTCCCAGGGCCCGAACCGTTCCGGCAGATCCCGCCACTGCACCCCCGTCCGCACCCGGTAGAGCACTCCGTTGATCACCCGACGGTGATCGCTCCACCGACCTCCCCGCGCACCGCCAGGAGGTAAGAACGACTCCAGCCGAGCCCATTCCGCGTTCGTCAGATCCCCACGACCCATGAAGCCAGCCTGACCCCAACACCCCGCCCAAGTCAGGAGATCCGAGAAACAGCGCCTAGGCCGTGTCTCTTCGATCAGTTGAATTGTTGTTGTGGTCATGCTCAGCAGGGGGGATCTCGCAGACGGCGAGTGGGTGGTGCTGGAGCCGCTGCTGCAGAGGAGCAATAACCGCTGTGGGCGGTGGCGGGACCACCGGCAGGTGATCAACGGGATCATTCACCGGCTCGCCACCGGCTGTCAGTGGCGCAGCCTGCCTGAACGCTTCGGCCCATGGCAGACCGTCCACAAGCGGCATCTGATGTGGTCGGCCGACGGTACCTGGGAGAAGCTGCTCCAGCATGTTCAGGCCGTCGCCGATGCCGAGGGTGACGTCGATTGGGACATCAACGTCGACTCCACCTCGGTGCGGGCCCATCAGCACGCCGCCGGGGCGCCGAAGGCCCCGCCATCCACCGTCCCAAAGGGGGCCGCACAAAGATCAGTTCACGTGCGCGCGCACATGCGCCTACGCCTGTTCTGGGAGGAGGCGGTGCGGCAGACGAGGCTCTCGGCCGGTCTCGTGGCGGGCTGACCACCAAGGTCCATTTGGCGGCCGACGACAAGTGCCGTCCGTTGTCACTGGTCATCACGCCGGGGCAGCGGGCGGACTGCACGCAGTTCGAGCCGGTCATGGACAAGATCCGGGTCCCGCGGCTGGGGGCTGGGCGTCCACGGCGGCTGCCGGACAGTGTGGCGGCGGACAAGGCGTACAGCAACGGCGTGATTCGCAGATCTGCGGCGTCGCGGGATCCGACACGTGATCCCAGAGAAGATCGATCACAAGGCCGCCCGCCGCAAGCGTGGTTCACGCGGCGGGCGCCCCGCGGGCTTCGACAAGGCCCGGTACCGAGCGCGCAACTCGGTGGGGCGGGCGATCAACAAGTTGAAGCAGCTCAGGGCCGTGGCAACCCGGTACGACAAGCGCGGTTACGTCTATCTCTGCACCGTCACCGCCGCCGCGCTGCTCGTCTGGCTCAGGTCATGACGCCAGGAACGGCATGACGGTGGCCGCCAGGCGGGGGTGGGCCAGGATGTCGTAGTGGCTGGCGCCGGGCAGGACGGCCAGCTGGGCGGCGGAGCGGCCCGAGCCGTCGAAGCCGGCGTCCCTCAGCCCGCCGCCGAGCAGGGCGAAGAACTCCACCATGTGCGCGGGGCGGATGGCGTCGGCGTCACCGAAGACCAGCAGGGTCGGCGCGGTGATGGCGGGGATCTCGGTGCTCCAGTCGTAGTCCTGGTGCTTGAGTTCGGCCATCTTGCCGACCAGCACAGGCCAGTCCTGGGGCCGGGGCGCGAGCCGGGAGTAGAGCTCGTAGATCGGGGACTGCTTCATCGTGTCGGCGGCCTGGGAACTCATCTGGTCCATCGCCGCGACGACTTCCGGGTGCCAGCCGTCCCGCCGGCAGGGCGTGGAGACAACCACGAGCCGGCGCACCGCATGCGGGTGCTGGATCGCGACCCGCAGTGCGACATCCGCACCTGTGGAATAGCCCAGCAGGTCGGCTTGCTCGACGCCGAGGTGCTTGATCAGAGCGACGATGTCGTCCGCCATCAGCTCAGGGCGCAGCGAGCGGTCGATGTCCGCCGTGCGCCCGTGACCCTGCAGATCAACCAGGATCACCCTGCGGCTCTCCGACAATGCCGGCACCAGCGGCGCGAACATCTCTCCCGCTCCCAGCCCGCCGTGCAGCAGGATCAGGGGCTGACCGGAGCCGTGCTCCTCGAAGTGCAGGGACAGGCCGTTGACCTCTGCGTAGCTCATCGCATCACCTTTCGTCATGATCACTGCGCGATAGACCGTAGCGGCCCGTGAAACTCATCGGTCACCCCACAGACGACAGCCATAGATCGAAGAGACACGGCCTAGAGAAGCTAGGACTGGCCAGTGGCCATGCTGCTGCGAGCGCCGCCCCGCATGCGGTGAAGGCGGGAGAGCCGGGCAAACCGAAGTCACAGCTGGGTCGTATGGCGTGCGTTCGGACCGAGAGGCGCTCTGGATGGCGAACTCCGCTGGTGACAGCATGTTGCCAGGTGAGATAGGGGAGTTCGTACGAGCGGAGTGAGGATGCGTTCGCGGACCTCGATGTTCTGACGGGGCGGAGGTACTGGATGACGGTGAGGAGGTCCTCGGTGTCCAGGTGGCGGTCGGCCGGGCTCTCGTCGGCCTCCTGGCTGGTGCCGGGCGAGGACGTGCAGAGGGGGACGAGGCTGCGGCTGGGCGTGTTCCCCGAGGACCGGCAGGCGGCGCATCCGGGGCGAGCTGGACGCGGCGGCACGATCGGGGAAGGCCGCCGAAGCGCCGGCGACCGCTGACGAGGGCAGCGGCCGCCGGGCTTTTCCTGCAACGAACGCTCCGACCAGTAGGACAATCAGGCGGAGGGCCGCCCCAGAGCGCGGAAGGCCCACCCGGCCGCCCGCCAGGTGTCGGCGTTGAGGGTGCCGCGGCCGTCGACGACCCTGGGGGCGTTGGCGCGGGCGGCCAGGCGGTGCGGGTCGATGTGGGAGTACTGCGGCCACTCGGTCAGGTGCAGCAGTAGATCAGCGTCCTGGACGGCGGCGATCGGGTCGTCGACGTAGTCGAGCTCGGGGTGGGTCTTGCGGGCGTTGTCGAGGGCCCGGGGGTCGGTGACGGTGACGGTGGCGCCGAGCTCGTGGAGCTTCTGGGCGACCGCGAGGGCGGGTGAGTCACGGATGTCGTCGGTGTTCGGCTTGAAGGCGGCGCCCCAGACGGTGATCCGCTTGCCCATGAGGGTGCCGTCGAGCTGCTGGCGGGCGAGGTTGACCATGCGCTCGCGGCGCCGGTTGTTGATCGCGTCGACCTCGCGCAGGATCGTCAGAGCCTGGTCGACGCCGAGTTCGCCGGCGCGGGCCATGAAGCCGCGGATGTCCTTGGGGAGGCAGCCGCCGCCGAACCCGAGTCCGGGCCGCATGCCGCGGCGTCCGATCCGGGCGTCGTGACCGAGGATGTCAGCGAGCTGTCCGACGTCGGCGCCGGAGGCTTCGCAGATCTCGGCGATCGCGTTGATGAAAGAGATCTTCGTGGCGAGGAAAGCGTTCGCGGACGCCTTGGCCAGCTCGGCCGTCGCCCAGTCGGTGACGATCGTCGGTGTTCCCGCTTCGATGGTCTTCTCGAAGCACTGCCGCAGCACGGCTTCGGCCCAGGATTGCTCGGACTCGAAGCCGAGGACGAGCCGGTCGGGGTGGAGCGTGTCTTCGATGGCGAACGACTCACGCAGGAACTCCGGGTTCCAGGCGACCTCGACCCGGTCGCCGGCGGGTGCGAACTCATGGAGGAGATCGCGGACGCGGGGGGCGGTGCCGACCGGGACGGTCGACTTCACCGCGACGACGGCCGGCTTCGTCAGGCGGGGTGCGAGCTGGCGGACGGCGGAGAAGAGGTGGTCGAGGTCGTAAGCGTGCTCGCCGGGCTTCTGGGGGGTGCCGACGCCGATGAAGTGCAGGTCGCCGAAGGCGGCGGCCTCTGCGTAGGAGGCGGTGAACTTCAGACGCCCGCTGGCGGTGTGGCGGGCCAGCATCTCGTCGAGATCGCGCTCGTGGAACGGCGCCTTGCCGGAGCCCAGTATCGCGACTTTGTCCATGTCGCAGTCCATGCCGAGGACCTCATGGCCGAGCTCGGCCATGCAGGCCGCGTGGGTGGCGCCAAGGTAGCCGCAGCCGATCACCGTGAGCTTCATGAACGGGAGTTCCTTCCGAGGTGGGCCGCCCTGACGGCCCACCTCATACCCCGTCCGTGAAGGCGGGGTGATCAGGTCGGCCGGGTGGCCAGATAGCGGTCGATCCCGTCCCGGACGAACGGCGGGATCGTGAGGATGCCGAGATGTTCAGGGGCGAAGAACTGGAGCTTGACGCCCTCTGCGAGGGGAAGCGTGGTCTCGTCGCCGTCCCAGGAAGCGGCGAAGAACGTGATCACCTGGCCGGATCCGTGCTCGTCGCGGATCTCGAACAACTCGGTGAGGTCGTCGACGGCCAGGCCGGCTTCCTCGTCGAGTTCGCGGACGATCGCGGCGGCCGGGTCCTCGTCGGGATCGCAGCCGCCGCCCAGGACGCTCCAGTGATCCGGCCAGGCGATCACGCCGGGCAGGTCGTCACGCAGGTGGAGAAGGAGCTCGCCGCGGCGGTTGGCGATGATCGCGACCGCTCCGCGGGCGGGGGCCGGGCTGTCGGCAGTGGTGTCCTGGTGCATTCGGACACCGTAGTGAGGTGGGGGATCGTCATGCGGCAGCCCTTACTGCCTGGCCGCAAAACCAGACGGCTGCCATGAGGGCCTGCATCTGGGTGCGGTCGAACCGCCCGCCCGGCTTCAGGCCGCCCTCCAGCAGCGGCCGAATCGCGGCCGGGGCCTCCGTCAGGGCGGTGTGGATCTGGGCGTCGGCCCAGGCAGCCAGCGGCCCGTTCAGCCAGGCGGGGGCCGGGGAAGCAAAGCCGAGCTTGTCCCGGCTGCCCCAGACCTCCCGCGGCAGACCCAGGGCCTTCGCGGCGTCCCGCAAAATGCGCTTGCCCTCGGCCGGGTGGGCGATCTTGTGCTCGGCTGACAGCCGCCAGGACAGCTCGACCAGGTCGCGGGCGAGGTAGGGGGAGCGGCGCTCTAATGCGTAGGCGGAGGCGAGCTTGTCGCTGGTCATCACCAGCGGCCGCCAGGCCGTCGCCAGGTCGGCGAGGGTGAGGCAACGGGCCAGATCCCCGCCGGACCTGTCCATCGCGGTGGCGATGAGGTCGCGGATCCGCCCCTCGGGGTCGGGGCCGCGCAGGACGAGCCGGGTCACCGCCTCCGCCGGATCCAGCTTGTCTCCGGCGGTGCGCATAAGTTTCGCGGCCAACGGCCGGTAGGCGTCCATCCCGGCGGCCAGGACGGCGTCCGGGTCGAAGAGGACCAGGGCGTGGCGGATGTAGCCCATCAAGAACTCGTCCGGGCCGAGCCCGCCGGCCGCGACCTTCAGCCCGAGGCCGGCGATCTTCCGGTAGGCCATGTACTCGGAGAACGTGGACGCGTTGCCCATCGGGTAGTCGAGCGCGGACATCATGTGCGGCAAGGCCCTGGTGAAGTCGATCGGGCCCGGCTCGACCACCACGAGTTCGGCCCCGATGTCGGCCGCGACCCTCGCCGCGATCACGGATTCATCCAGCCGGTCCTGGCCGGGGTAGCGGACGGTGACGCAGACCGGCGGTCGCAGCAGGTAGGCCAGCACGGACGAGTCCAGCCCGCCGGAGAGTAGGAGCGCGAAGTCGCAGGCCGGGGCCCGCAGGGGAACCTGCTCGGCCAGGACAACGGAGAACTTCGCCAGGGCCTCGGCGTAGGTCCCGGTGAACGGCTGCCGGTCCTCAAGGCGCCAGTAGACGTGCTGGTCCAGCGAGCCGGTGGCGACATCGAAGGACAGCAGGGTGGCCGGGGCCAGCAGCTGGATCCCCTGGTAGGGGGTGTCGACGCCGACCGGCGTCTCGATCGCCAGCACCTCGGGCCGCAGGACCAGCGGCGCGGAGCCGTAGCCGGTCAGTGTGGTGACCTCGGAGGCGAACGCGAGCCGACTGCCGTCCAGCCGCCAGTAGAGTGGCTTCTCGCCGAGCCGGTCGCGGGCCAGGAACAGTTTCCCGACGCGCGGGTCATAGACGGCCAGGGCGAACATGCCGTCCAGCCCGTCCAGGCAGGACGGGCCGATCCTGGTCCAGGCCCGCAGCACGAAGTGCGCGTCTGTGTCCCGAGGGCCCAGATGGATGCCCCAGGCCTTCGCCTGCTGGCGGTAGTTGTAGATCTCGCCGTTGAAGGCCAGCAGTACCCCGCTCTTACGGTCGAGGTAGGGCTCCGGCGTCGCCTGCGGGTCGACGATCAGCAGCGTGTTCATGGCCAGCACCGCCCGGCCATCGGCCGCAGCGGCGTGCATGGTGCCGTCCGGGCCCCGGTGGGCCTGCGAGGCGCCCATCGCGCCGACCGTGTGCTCGTGCCGGACGGCGTCGGCTCCGGCCAGTCCTGCGATTCCGCACATATCTGGTTCACCCCCGAGTGTGGTGGTGCCTTGGCGGCGGCCGCCGCCGGAAGGAGATCCGTTCCGGTCCCGGCGGCGGCCTGGGCTCTCATCACAGCCGCCCGACAAGATCGCCGGGAGGGCTCGCAGGGGGGCTCACAACTCGCAAAGGCGGTTCGCGGCTGGGCCAGGAGGCATATCGTCAGTAGCCCAACACGCGGAACATGTACGGCTCTTCATCCCCGGTCGAGTACGGGCCCCGTGCTCCATCAAGTACAGACATACGTGCTCAACTGCTTGTTCGAGTCGTGCGTGGTCCGGCCTGTCACCGGCAAGGGAGAAGGTCGTGGCATCGACTACCCGCCGGACCCGTCCGCCCAACGCGGACCTGGCCCGGCTCATCGAAGCCAGCGGCGCGAGCCACAAGTCTCTGGCTCTGCGCGTCAACCAGCTCGCCCATGCCGCCGGGATAGAGACCGACTATTCGCATACTTCCGTGGCGAACTGGTGCAGGCGGGGGATGACGCCGAAGTGGCCGGTCCCGAAGCTGTTGTCGCAGGCCATCGGCGAGAGGCTCGGCCGGCCGGTCACGTTGGGCGAGATCGGTATGGGCGAGGCGGAGACAATCGACGCGGATGTGGGGTTGGATTTCCCGCGAGACCCCGCCGACGCTGTCCGCGTCGCCACTTCGTTCTGGAGCTCCGTGAACCGCCGCGACTTCCTGGCCGGATCCGCCTTCACCACCCCCGTCACCAGGTGGCTCGTCACCCCCGCCGACGAGACCGCCGACCATCGCGGCGGAAAGCAGGTCGGCCGGGCCGACCTCGACGAACTGCGCGAGGCCGCCGACGATGCCCGCCGGTGGGACTCCAAATACGGCGGCGGGAACTGGAAGGCGAACTCCGTCACCGACTGCCTCGACCACCGGGCCGGCCCGCTGCTGCAGGGATCCTTCTCGGACGAGATCGGCCGTGAACTCTTCTCGGTGACCGCCGAGCTGTCCAGGCTCGCCGGGTGGACGGCATTCGACGTCGGTCAGCATGATGCCGCCCAGCGGTACTTCATCCAGGCCCTCCGCCTCGCCCGCGCAGGCGGTGACGTGCAGCTGGGCTGCTATGTCCTGACCACCATGGCCATGCAGACCCTGATGCGGGGCTTCGCGTCCGAGGCCGTGGACATGGCCCAGGGCGCCTTCGAGCGGGCCAAGGGGCAGGCTGTCCCGAGAGTGCTCGCGTTCACCAAACTGATCGAGGCCCGAGCCCATGCCCGGGACAACGATGCCCGAGCGGCCTCCCGGGCCCTGAAAGCCTCCGAGGACCTGCTGGGACAGGTCAAGGACGCCAGCGGAGACGAACCCGCGTGGATCGACTTCTATCACCATGCCCGCCTCTCGGCGGATGCCGCCGAGGTCTTCCGCGACCTGAGAAATCCCAAAGCGGCCCTCGACTGGAACAAGCAGGCTGCCGCGATGCCGACAGGCGTGTTCACCCGGTCCGTCGGCATGCGGCTCGCCATCGTCGGGACCGCCCACCTCCAGGCCCGCGACCTCGACCACGGCCTCGAACTCGGCAACCGCAGCGTCGACATCCTCGCCCGCGTCCAGTCGAGCCGGGCCAAGGACTACGTCCGCGAATTCAACTCCGCCCTCGTCCCGTGGCGCCGGGAACCGGCCGTCCGTGAGTTCATCCAACGAACCCGGAAAGAACTCGGCGTCGCCGCCTGAACCCGGAGATACCGGTATCGCAGAGCGGCGCGCACCACCGCGCGCGGTGCAGGAAGGACACTTAATGTTCCAGTATGCCCAGATACGGGCCAGCTCGTGCAGAGCAGGGCCCGTCAACGATCGGGTAGCGCGATGCCGTCACCGGGCGTCCGATGATGCCCATTCCGGAACCGAACAGCACTGCAGATGAAAGAAGCTGCGTTGACATGATCTCAGCGCTTTGCGTGCAGACCATAGGGCGATCGCACATAAGGGCCTCACTGGCAGCGAATCGGTCGTCCGCGTTAGCAGCGCTTGCCGGTCGGCTCTGAGTTGCTCCCAGGTCTCGGTCTGTGTCCTGCGCAGCGCGCCCGGGCCCCCTTGCAAGGATGGGGTCCGGGCGCTCGGCGTCGGCGGGTCATCCGATGGCGATGCGGTCCTTCCAGTAGGAGCGGGCTGTGATGATTTCTGCTCCTGCGCCGGGGAGTACGTCGGGTTTTCCGGCGTATATGCGGACCGAGCCGTCTGCGCGGACGGTCCAGACGTCGGGGACGGAGTCGCCGGTGACGTCGGGGGTGCCGAGAATGTGAGGGATGGAGGCGCGGGACCAGCCGCCTCCGGAGTACGCGATGTCCGTGCCGCCGGCGGAGTTGGCCCCGGAGGCCAGTGATTGTAGGTCGACGCCGTTGCCCGAGGCGTGGGCGATGCCCTTGCGGAGACGGAGGGAGGCGCCCGGGTCGGTGCGGTAGATCATGTCGGCGACTCCGTCGCCGGATACGTCTCCGACGGTGACGATGTCCCGCTCGTCCCAGAGGGTTGAGGTGAGCCGGGTGGCGCTGCTGATCGTTGCCCCGTGATACCCGACCAGTGCCCATAGTTCCGTGCCGGCGCGGGCGAAGAAGTCGGTCCTTCCGTCACCGGTGATGTCACCGGCTGCCACGATCTGGTCGATGGACGCGGGTGACGGGGCGCCGGCCGGAAGGATTATCTCTCTTCGTTTGTCGACGTTCACCGCGCCGTAGCCGTCGCCCGGGTAGACCCACAGCTTTCCGCCGACCCTGACGACGAGGTCCTGGAGACCGTCTCCGCCGTAGATGTCACCGTTGTGTGTGATCAGGGAGTCCTTGAAGTGACCGGAGGGTGCGGCGACGAAGCTGGGAAGACCGTCTTCGGAGCCTGGGTCCTTGGCGGGATTGGCTCGGTAGGCGCCAGGCATGGAGTAGTCGAGGTCACCGCTGGCGCGGGTGAGGTCGGGGGTGGCCTGGGACGGATAGAGTGCGAGATTGCCCGCGGCGGTCACGACCATGAGGTCGGCGAGGTCGTCGCCCGTGAAGTCGCCGGCGTTGTCGGCTTCGTCACGTGGGCTGACGTAGAAGAAGTAGAGGGTCGGGGTGGAGGCGTTGCCTGCCGCGTCGACGGCACGGATGTACAGGACGTTGGGTCCGGCTGTCGGGGGCTTGGCGTCTGTGATGGTGGTCGGGGTGGTGACGGCGGTGCCGGCGGTACGGCTCTTGGAGAAGTTGTAGTTGGAGCCGTTGAACGAGTACTCGAAGCGGACGGTGTCGGTGGAGCCGGCGTAGACGGTGAAAGCGCCCGCGGTACCGAACTTCAGTTTCGACCAGTTGGCGTCCTCGGCGTCGTTGCCGAAGCCGTTTTCCGAGCCGTCTGCGTCGGGGAAGTCGGTGGAGGTGACTTTGGGACGCTTGGGTGCGCTGGTGTCCAGGATGAACCGGCAGGGCGTTTTGGCTGGCGAGTAGCCGGATGTGGCGCCCTTGTCGTCGATGCTGCGGACCCGCCAGGAGTACAGGGTGCCGTTGGTCAGTTTGCTGGTGGAGAAGGCGGGCGTGGAGCGCAGGGCGTCGCCGCCGGCACTGCCGGTGGACACCTTGCCTGTGGAGCCGAGCACGTCGCCAGTGGTGCCCCACTTGCCGGTGGGCCAGAGGTCGAAGTCCAGGTAGTCGAGGTTGCTGTCCTTGTCTTTTGCCCGCGCGGTGAAGGTGACGCTGCCAGCGCCCATCCGGACGTACGGCTCGGTGGTGGTGCACTTGGCGTCGGGGGACAGGTCGAGGTTGGTGGGGGACGAAGGGCGGCGGTTGTAGACGAGTTCGAGTGCTGGGCCGTTGTCGCCGTTGGCCTGGAACTTCTTCCAGGCGTATCGGGACTTCTCGTCGCGGGCGCGCAGACCGAAGGTGATTTTGGAGCGGCCGAGGTCGGCGTAGTTCTGTGCGGCCTTCTTCACGTCGAAGGTCTCGTAGGCGTCGCGGCAGCCGGACTTGTAGCCGTGCGCGAAGCTGCGGGTCTGCAGTTTGTTGCCGTCGGTGAGCTTTGGGGCGTTCTTCCAGTTGGTCTTCTTGCTGATCGCTCCGGTGACGTGGACGCTCATCGACCGTGCGCTGCAGGACCAGGAGTACGTCTCCAACAGGCGCAGCTTGGCGCTGCTGATCTTCGCGCCCTTGAGGTTCTTGTCGAAGTTCATGTTGAAGAAGGAGCGCGAAGTGCCCCAGGTGTCGGACTCGAAGCCGACCCGGGCCTCGTGGGTGCCGCCCTTGTTGAAGCCCTTGCCGTTGTAGAAGGTGGCGTTGGGGTGCCGGCTGTAGGCGGTCGTCCAGTTGTCCATGTGCTTGGTGACGGACGGGTCGACGAAGACCGGGTAGGTGGTCTCGGGAGCGTTGAGGAAGTCCAGGTCCGGGGTGATGACCCAGTTGTCGCCCGAAAGGTCGGACTCCACGGTGTTGCCCAGGGAGTCCGGCGATGGCCCGTCGAGCAGTGGGAGCGAGAGCGTTGCCGCTGACCCGGTCTGCGACGGGCCGGGGGTGGGTTCGGCGGGTGCGGTGGTCGGGGCGGTTTCTGAGGGGGTGACCTCTGGTCCGTCGGTGGGTGTGGGCAGGCTTGGGGCTTCGGATTCCCGGTCGGTCTGCTCGTCCGACTCGGAGTCGTTCGTCGCCTCCTCGGCCGGCACCTCTTCCGGTATCCAGGACGCCGAGGCGCTGGGCTCGGGGCTCTCCGAGCCGGTCGGCTGGTCAGTGGCTCCGACCTGTCCGTCGGTGATGGCGGGCTGGCCGGTGGAGTCCCACATCAGCGGGGTGCCGGAGCTGGCCACGTCGTTGCCGTAGAAGGTCTCGGCCGTGAGGACGCCGGACAGCGGGTCGAGGCGGAAGGTCAGGTCTTCGGAGGTGATGCCGTACGAGAGCTGATGCGCCAGCGGGTTGGCCGCGGCCGCCCGGTTCTTGAGGACGAGGAGCTGGGCGAAGCCGTCGTTGTCCGCGGTGAGGACAAGGTCGGCGCCGGGAAAGATCTCCGGGTACAGGGCGCGAGAGCCGTCGATGATGGGTGCTGGAACCGGGCCCGGCCAGGTGAGCTGGATGGCGTACTCGCCGGCATCACCGACGTAGAGCGTGACGAGGTCGCTCGCTCCGGCCGCGGTCGACGCATTCTTTGCCAGTGACACACGCTGAACCCCGGCCCGGGAGGGCCGCTCCGCGTTCTGCTTGCCTGAACCTGCGGTGAACACCATCCGGGTGCTAGTGGCTGTGGTCTCCCAGCCGGCCTCGGTGCGCCGCAGGTCGGTGTTGATCGCGCGCCATGCGCCGTCCTTGTGGACCCGGATCGGTGAGGCGTGGAACCGCGTGGCGAGTTGGCCGTCCGGACGGGCCCAGGTGGTGGAGCGCTCGGTGCGGTCCGCTGTGACCTCGATCTGCTTGCCCGTGCGGGCGGCCTCGACGAAGGCGGCGGACTCGGTGACCGCCTTCGTCCGCTGAGGTGCAGCTTGCTGATCTCCGTCGGAGCGCGTGTAGCCGGCGTAACCGATGCCGGTCGCCGCGATTGCCGTGGCGAGGGCGAACGCCAGGGTGCGGCGTCCGGGCATACGGAACTGACTGGTTGGCATCGTGAGAGGTCCCTTTCCCCATGCCCGGCATACGGATGAACGTGTGCGGGCTCCTCCGGAACGATGTGGCCGGCCATGGCGAAGCGGACCGTTCCGTACGGGGGCGCGGGCATGGCGGGGCGAGCTGATGATGACTCATGAGCCGCCTGTCGTCACCCTGTGGATTCTTGCGCCAGGAACTCGTGCCGGGCGATGTCCGTTCTTCCGGGAGTCACCCTGCTGAGGTTGATGAGCGTCTACCGCGCCGAGAGCGGGTCTCATATCGGCACTAACTCCCCCTGGATTTCGGTATTTGAGCGCTATCAGGCTCAATCAAGTGAGACCGGGTCCATGTCGGTATGTGTCGCTTATCAGGCGGATGACACCCGATCGGCTCCCCTTCGCGAGTGATTCTCACGTTACGAACCGTGACGATGATCACTAATGGTCTGAGCCTCTAGCGTTTCTTCACATCGCTCTCACAGAATTCGCCCGATCTGTTTCGTCCTGCGCGAGGTCCCTCTCCGGCCCCGCTCCAAGTGGTCCGGGGGGACCCTCCGTGTTCGGTCGATCTCGCCTTTCCCGCAGCCTGCGCGCCCGCAGAGCTGTTGTCGCTGCAGCTGGTGCCGCGGTGCTTGTCGGTCTGCTGCCCGCGACGGCGGTGGCCGTGCCGCCGGTCCCGCCAGTCAACGGACCGGGACGCGAAGCGCTGCGCCTTGAGTCACTTGCCGAAGTCGTTCCGGCCGACGGCAACCCGGTCAATCAGGATGTCGAGAGCCTGAAGACCGATGTTCCGCAGGACAGGGAGGCGGCGCCGCCCGGCACCGCCACTCCGCTTCCCGCGTCGACCACGACAGTCACGTTTGCGTCCGGTGCCGCCCGGAGCTCGTTCGCCGCCGAGTCGCAGTCGCTGGGCCAGGTCCCGGTCACGCTCGCCCCTGCCGAGGGGCAGCCCACCCCTACCGGTGCGTGGGGTGTCACGGTGGATGCCCGTACCGACGTCACTACGCAGGGTGTGGATGGTGCGGTCATCCGCGTGGACCCGCCGGACACGGGTGCGGTGCCGGTTTCGCTCTCGCTGGACTACGACACCTTCGAGAACCTCTACGGCGCTGACTGGGGCTCCCGTCTGCGTCTGGTCCAGTTCCCTGCCTGTTACGTGGCCACTCCCGATGTCGAGGAGTGCCAGGCATACACGGAGCTGGAGACGGTCAACGACCCGGACACCAACACGGTCTCCGCGACCATTGATCCGGCCGCCGACGACGCGCTCGCCACGGCGTCCGAAGATACCTCCGCTCAGTCAGCGGGCTCCCGCCTGCTCGGCGCGGAAGGCAGCGGCGACTCCACCGTGATCGGCGCGGTCGATTCCGGAGCCGGCCCCGGTGGCTCGTTCAAGGCGACGCCCCTTGCCTCGACCGGCTCCTGGTCGCATGCCGGCAGCTCCGGGGCCTTCGTCTGGTCCTACCCGCTGACCGTTCCGGCGCCCCCGGCCGGTCCCGCTCCGACGGTCGGGCTCACCTACAACTCGCAGTCCGTGGACGGCCGCACGGGCGTCTCCTCCCCGCAGGCCTCGTGGATCGGCGAGGGCTGGGACTACGACCCCGGCCACATCGAGCGCCGCTACCGCAGCTGCAAGGACGACCGGAGAACCCTTGATGCCGGCGCCCCCAACAACACTGCCAAGACCAACAAGACCTCCGACCTGTGCTGGGTCTCGCACAATGCGGTGATGTCCCTCGCCGGCCGGACCACCGAACTGGTCCGCGTCGGCACTACCAACACCTACCGCCCCGCGTCCGACGACGGCACCCGGATCACGCTCAAGACCGGTGCGGCGAACGGCGACAACGACGGCGAGTACTGGGAGGTGACCACCACCGACGGAACCCTCTACACCTTCGGCCGCCACGAGGTCGGCGGAGGCCACGCCAACACCAACTCCGTCTCCACGGCTCCCGTCTTCGGCAACCACCCCGGTGAACCCTGCCACGCAACCGCCTTCGCCGACTCCCGCTGCGGAGCGGGGAAGCAGCAGGCATGGCGCTGGGGCCTGGACAAGGTCGCCGACGTCCACGGCAACGTGATGGTCGTCAACTGGAAGCAGGAGACGAACTACTACGCCGTCCGCGACAAGCGCAAAACCCCGGAAGGCTACGAGCGCTTCGCCTACCCCACCACCATCGACTACGGAATGCGCTCGGACGACCTGTCCAAGCCCTCCGCGCAGATCAGCTTCGGCGTCAAGCAGCGCTGCCTGAAGTCCACCACCGCCTGTGACGCGGCGAACTTCGCCAAGACCGACGACCCCGGCGCCTACCGCCCCTGGT
The DNA here is from genome assembly GCF_031597775.1 of Streptomyces sp. BB1-1-1. Taxonomy (NCBI): domain Bacteria; kingdom Bacillati; phylum Actinomycetota; class Actinomycetes; order Kitasatosporales; family Streptomycetaceae; genus Streptomyces; species Streptomyces sp. BB1-1-1. Next base: position 399,379 of record NZ_CP134205.1, read on the forward strand.
GGGACACCCCCGGCAACCTCAACTGCAAAGCCACATCCAAGCTCTGCCCCGGCTTCCCGTCCTTCTGGACACAGATGCGCCTGGACACCATCACCACCCTCGGCGCCCGCCCCGGCGTGACCGGCCTCGCCAAAGTCGACGTCTACACCCTCCACCAGTCATTCCCCGCCGACTGGTACGACACCTCCCCAGGACTCTGGCTCAACTCGATCACCCGCACCGGATTCGGCCCCGGCGACACCACCGGCACCGTCCAGTCCAAGGACGGCGTGAGCTTCGCCGAGTACCGCGTCGGCTCCTCCTCACCGCTCCAGTCCCGCCTGCGTGACCGCCAGCTCCCCAACCTCGTCCGCACCGGCCCCAAGGACCAGCGACCCGCCTTCACCCGCCCCCGCATCGGCACCGTCGCCACCGAGGCCGGCGCCGACATCGAGGTCGAGTACACCGGCGGCTGTGCCACCCCGCCTTCTGAGGACAAGGAGAAGGCGAACGGAACCTGCTACCCCGTCCGCTGGTCCCCGGATGGCGACGAGCGGAACCCTCCCAAGCACTGGTTCAACAAGTACGTCGTCGCCTCCGTCGTCGAGACCGATAAGGTCACCAACCACGGCGTGCCGATCGTCACCAAGTACAAGTACACCGGCCCGGCCTGGGCCAAGTCCGATGACGAGTTCCAGCGACCGGCCCTGCGCACGTACAGCGACTGGCAGGGATACCGTCAGGTCGCCGTGACCAAGGGCAGCAAGACCACCTCCAGCAAGACCGGAAACGACGACCCGCAGTCGCAGTCCTACTCCGAGACGCGCTACTTCCTCGGCACCGGCGGTGAGGTCAAGGACACCACCGGCACCTACACCCTGGCCGGCGACGACGGCCGCCAGTACGCGGGCCAGGTCGCCGAAGCCCTCACCTACAAAGACTCAGGCAAGCAACTCGTCAAGCGCACCCTGAACTTCCCCTGGTCCAAGCAGACCGCCTCCCGCGCCCGGGAAGCGGAGGACGGCTCCGCCATGGACCCGCTCCTGGCCCACCGCGTCGGCATCAAGCGCACCGACGACATCCAGTCCCTCGACGACGGATGGCAGTCCAAGCGCACCCTCACCACCGCCGACGACACCTACGGCCTGGCCACCGAGGTCGAAAGCTTCGTCGTCAAACCCGACGGCAACGGCGGCGAAACGCGCTCCGAGCAGGAATGCACCCGCAACACCTACGTCCACAACACCGACGCACACCTGATCGGCCTGATCTCCCAGACCCGCACGATCGCCGTGCCCTGCACCCAGTACGTCGGCGCCAACTACGCCACCCACCTGCTGCGCTCCATCCGCACCAGCTACGACAATCTCGCCTACACCGCCACGCCGATCAAAGGCTCGCCCACCACCGTCGCCGAATCCAACGGCGACGGCGACGCACACAGCATCGTCACCACCACCACGTACGACCCGCTCGGCCGCATCCGCAAGGTCACCAGGCCCAATCAAGGAACGACCGAGAACGTCTACACGCCGGCCGATACCGGGGGCCCTCTCACCGGCCTCAAGACCATCAATGCCCTCGGCCACTCCACCACGACCGCCTTCGACCCCGGCCGCGCCCTCCCCCTCACCGTCACCGACCCCAACGGCCGCGTGACCCGGTACGAGTACGACGACCTCGGACGCCTGCTCAAGGGCTGGTCCCCGACCCGCTCCAGCGGCTCGCAGACCCCCGACGTCCAGATCAGCTACCAACAGGCCGCCGCCACCCCCTCCAGGACCAGCCCTGCCGCTGTCACGACCAAGACGCTTAAGGATGACGGCAGCTACGCCTCCTCGGTCACCATCTACGACGGTCTCCTCCGCCCGGTCCAGACCCAGAACGAGGCCCACGGCCCCGGCCGCATCATCACCGACACCTCCTACGACGACCACGGCCGCACCAGCATCGTCACCAGCGGCTACCTTGCCGCGGACCAGCCGACCACCACTCTGTTCCAGCCCAGGTCCACGACGCTCATTCCCAGCTACGTCAAGACCCAGTACGACGGCATGGGCCGCACCATCCGCCAAGCGACCTACCACGACGGCGACTTCCAGCACGAGACCTTCACGTCGTACGGGCCCAACACCGTCCACGTGAACCCCCCGGGCAACACCTCACCGGCAACTTGGACCACCACGGATGCCCTCGGCCGGGTCACTGAGATCGAGCAGTACACCGACGCCAACCAGTCGGAAACCCGGTCGACCCGCTACGCCTACGACGTCCGCGGCAACCGCTCGGAAGTCACCGACCCGGCCGGCAACAAATGGACGTACAAGTACGACGTCCGCGGCCGCCTAATGGAGGCCGCCGACCCGGACACCGGCATCACCAAGACGACCGCGTACGACGGCGCCGACCGTCCCCTCGCCACCCTCGACGCCAACGGCAAGTCCCTGCACACGACCTACGACGCCCTCGGGCGAGTGACCGCTGTCCGCGAGGGGTCAGCCACGGCCAACCCGATCAAGTCCTTCACGTTCGACGCCGCCGGCGCCCTCGGCATGCCGGTCGCCTCGACCCGCCACACCGCAGACGGCGACTACGTCGACAAGATCACCGGCTACACCACCGACTACCAACCCACCGGGCGGGACATCACCATCCCCGCCAACCCCAAAACCACCGGACTCTCCGGCACATACAGCTACACCTACGGCTACACACCTACCGGCAAGCCTCTCTCGGTCACCTACCCCTCCAAGGGAGGCATCTCCTCCGAGAAGGTAGTCACCCGCTACAACGAGGACGGCCTGCCCGAGTCCACGGCCGGCTCCAGCTGGTACACCGCTGACGTCACCTACTCCCCATTCGGCGAAGTCCTCCGCACCGTCTCCGGCTCCCAGCCCTACCGCGTGTGGACCACCAACTTCATCGACCCGCACACCGGACGCCTCCAGCGCACCGTCGCCGACCGCGAAACCGCTGCACCTCACCGCATCACCGACAGCTACTACTCGTACGACGCCACCGGCACCATCACATCGAATGCCCGCAAGCTGAGCGAAGCCTCCGGCTCCACGTGGGACACGCAGTGCTACACCTACGACGCCCTCGGTGAACTCGTCCACGCCTGGACCTCCAACATCACCCCCACCGGCACAGGCAACGGCTGCAAGACCGCAGGCGGTGCCACCTTCGGCTACCGCACCGACTACGCCGACTCGTCCGGCCCAGTCGCGGACGCCCCGAACGCGGCCACCGACACCTCCAGCCCGGACGCCTCACTGACCAGCACGCTCGCCGCAGCCGCCCCGGCCCCCGGCACGGTGGCAACTTCCGCCACCGCCTACCGCCAGGCATTCAGCTACGACTGGCTCGGAAACCGCTCCACTCTCACCGAGCACAACATCACCGACTCCACCAAAAACATCACCTACCGCTCCGGCTACGGCACCATCGGCGGAAACGGTGCAACCGGAGCGGTCATCACCCAGCCCCACACCCTGGGCTGGGTCTCCACCACCCCCATCGGCACCGGCAGCGCCTACACCTACGACCTGGCCGGCAACACCACCAAACGCGACCTCGCCAACGACACCCAGAGCCTCACCTGGACCGCCGAGAACAAGCCGGCCACTGTGACCACCGGCGCCACCACCGTCGCTTACACCTACGACACCGGCGGCCAACGCCTCCTGGAGAGCTCCAGCGAAGGCTCCACCCTCTACCTCCCTGGCGGGGAACTCACTACCGACACCACCGGAAAGATCACCAAGGCAACCCGCAACTACGCTCACCCCGGCGCCCCGACAGTCGTCCGCACCTCAAACGGCACTACCACTGGCCACACCCGCAACATCCAGCTCACCGACCATCTCGGTACCGCCAACACCACCATCCAGATGGCAGCCAACCAGCCGGTGACCAGGCGAGCCTTCAAACCATTCGGTGAGGCCCGCGGTCCCAAACCGACCTCATGGCCAGACAGGCGTAGCTACCTCGGTACCGGCATCGACGACACCGCCACCGGACTGACGCACATCGGCGCGCGCGAGTACGACCAGACCAACGGCCGCTTCATCAGCGCAGATCCGCTGCTGGACATCACGGACCCGTTGCAGATGAACGGCTACTCCTACGCCAAAAACAGCCCCATCAGCACCAGCGACCCCGACGGCCTGAGGCCGGTCACCGACTGCGACAGAGGCTGCCAGGACGGAAATAGCACCTACCGGGACTGGATGAGGCCGAACGGTGACGGAACCTGGTCCTACGCTCACGAAACCTCCGTTTATACCTATGACGTCGAGGGCGACCTCCACAGCGTCAACCGATTCGGCACCTTCCACCCGAAGATGGGCAAAAGAACCGAGGTCAAGCCGTACAACCTAAAGGCCCAGAACAACGCACTCAAGTTCATGGCCTCCCTCGTCTTCCCCGACGTCGAATCGTGGAAGAATACGCTCACCGGAGAGGCAAGCGGCTCGGACTACGCTGGCGTCGCCACGGATCTCCCCTTCTTGAAAATCTTGAAGCTGGTACCCGATTCGATTGCGAAAAGGGGTAAAGAGGCTGTCGAGAAATGGCTCAAGAAGAAGTCAAAGGAAGAGCCGTCGGGGTGTAAATGCTTCCTTCCCGGCACCCAAGTCCTCATGGCCGACGGCGAGACCGAGAACATCGAGAAGGTTGAGGTCGGCGACCAGGTCGTTGCCACAGACCCGGAAACAGGGGAGACCCGCCTCCGCAAGGTCACCCGCCTGATCGTCACCGAAGACGACAAGCACTTCAACGAACTGACCATCGAAACACCCGATGGGCCCAAGAAGCTCACCGCTACACACGAACACCCCTTCTGGGTCCCTGAGATCGGCGCCTGGGTCGAGGCCCGCAACCTGTCCGCAGGCACGACCCTCAGAACCCCTGACGGCACCACCGTCCGCGTCATCAGCAACCGTGCGTACACCAAGCACGCTCGGACGTACAACCTCACAGTCGAAGACCTGCACACGTACTATGTACTGGCGGGCGCCACACCGGTACTCGTTCACAATTCGAATGGCCTGTGCGGAACCGCAGCGCTGGAAAATGGGGACTGGCAGCACATCGTGGATCGGCACCGGCCTGGCGGTGCGAAGGTCGACGATAAGGCCGGAATCCTCACGGGCAAGGCCAAGCATGTTCGCGGTCGAATAGCGGAGACCATAAATCGAGGGACGCCGAGAGCGAACACGCCGGACCCTGAGACCGGTAGGCCCCGCGCCGGGCAGATATATGAATGGGACTTCGGTGTTCCTGTGGGCAGGGCTGGTCCGGCGAATGGCGGTGGAGAGTTGACAAGCATCCGCGTCATCGTCAACGACGGTAAAGTCGTGACGGCGTTCCCGTTCTAGACGAGCAGCGAAAAGCTGAGGGATCCGTGATTTACTTCTCTTTTGAGCCCCCGGGGTCTGGGTCGTCTTGGCGCGACACCTGGGACAAGGCGTGCAAGGTCAGCCCGGCAGCCATCAGCGAGATCGACCTTTGCTACAAGTACTTCGGGGTGCACGTAGAGCTAGTGGTCGATGGAGTTGAGGTCATATCTGGGCAGGGTTACCTGACCCTTGTGGACTTGGCCTTGTCTCTTCGTCATGCGTTGAATCGCCTTTCTTCGGGAGAAGATTCAGCGATCGGCTTCACAGAGAACGATGAAGTCATTCGACTTCGGCGTGAGGAGAATCGCGTCGTGATTACGTCATCGAAGCATGACTGGCGAGTCTCTGCCGATCACGAAGAGCTCGTAGGTGTATTCGCTGAATTTCTGCGAGAGGCGCACTCGTGTCTGATCGAGTTCATTCCTGGGCTGGCGGTTAATCCAGTGATTCGGGGATTCTCTCCGGAATAATAGATCTCACCCCCTGGAGAATTGGGGGGGGAAGTACGAAGACCCCGCCGGAGATCTCCGACGGCGTCTTCGCGCTGCTTGACGGCAACGTCAGCGGACGACGGCTGCAACAGGTGGGGCGTCAGGGTTTCCGTCCTGGCCGCCGAGAGCATGGCCCAGGGCGTCGATAGCGTGACGCTAGAGTCGGTGTTGTACGTGAGCGTAGCCGCTGGCGGTGATGCCGATGTGGGCGTGACCCAGCAGCTCCTTGATCACGACGAGATCGCCACCCTGTTCCAGGAGCAGGGCGGCGGTCAAATATCGGAGGTCGTGGAAGCGAATGCGGCAGAGCCCGGCTTGGTCGAGGAGGCTGCGGAAGCGGCGTGTGAGGTTGGCCGGGTCGAGAGGCTGTCCGGTCGGCGTGGCGAAGACGAGCCGCTGTCGCTCCAGGCCGATCCGGCCTGTTCTCGCCCCCTGTCCTGCCGCTCCTTGTGCTCCTTCGCTCGCGTTGCTGCTGCTCGTGGTGGAGCTTCGGCGACTGGACGCAGCGGGTGGGGAGGGCGATGCGGCGTTCGGAGGCCCCGGTCTTGGTGGGCAGTGTGGTGAGCCCGCCTTGCCTGGTGCGCCCATTCGCGCTCAGCAGCGGCACTCCGCGTGTCGTCCCTGCCGTTGCGACAGGAATACTGCCGGCACCCCCCACTTCGCGCGTCGCAGCACTCTTCCTGGAGGGATTCGCCCAACCATGACACTCCTTGTCCTTCCCTGTCTGCTGTTGCTCTGGTGCTGGCTCAAGTACGGCCTGCTGCCGCTGCGGTGGCAGAACTCCTACCTCGCTGGCCCCGATGCCCGTTGCAACGCGCGTGCAGGGCTGCCGCCCGGGGCCGCTGGGAGCCCGCGGCCCAGCTCTTCGAGGACGCCGGCCAGGACTGGGAGCGCCGCTCCCTGTACGCACAGCGGTTGGGGGACGTCGCTGCCAGAGGGAGCGACCGTTGGCTGAAGGCATGGGAGGAGGCCCGGCCCGAAGACCCGGACGCCGCGCTCGTGGTGGCTCGCGCCAGAATCTCGTATGCGTGGGAGCTGCGAGGCGGTGCGTACACGGACAGGACGTCGCAAAGCCAGTTCGAGTCATTCCACCGGGAGTTGCTTGCCTCGCAGACGACATCGGGCGGGTTGTGGCCCTATGCCCCGGCGACCCCACACCGCTCGTCGCTGAGCTCTGGAGGGCGCGCGGACTGGGCTACTCCCACGCGGAGACGGACGCGCTGTGGTCGCAGATCACGGGCCTGGCGCCGCATCACTTCGAAGCGCACACCAGTGCCCTCCAGTACTGGACCGCGAAATGGTGAGGCTCGCATCAGCTCGCGCGGGAGTTCGCCGAGAAGTCGGCCGCCGGTGCGCCGCCGGGGAGTCTGCTGGCAGTGCTGCCGGTGATCGCCTGGTATGAGAGCCACGTGGACGAGCTGGGTCGTGTCGGATCTTTCACCCTGATGTACGTGTACTGGTCGACGCAGCGCTCGCCGACGCAGCACTCGCTGAGCCAGATCACCCGAGGCTTGCGGAAGTACGACACCTGTTGGGGTACTTCCTGTACCTGCAGGGCCGGTACAGAGCAGCCAGGGAACAGTTCCGCCATGTCGACGGCTTCACGGAGGCACTCCCGTGGCGGTACTCACGCCTGACGCCGCTGCACTACCGCGCAGTCCGTACGAAGACGGGCCGCATGGCACTCACAGAACGCCGGCGGCGCTGACCGCCAAGCCGCACTGGACGCAGCGTGGCCCGCCCGACCGGGACGTATCGGTCGACTGAAGCCCCGTGCAGGCACACACCAGCACGTCGACGGTCCACCCCTGTGGTGATGCTGGACCGCTGGTGGGTCGAACGGGCCGTTCCCAGCGTTGTGTTCATGATGGATGACACGAGCGAAGGCAGGTCCACGACCTGCTACGCGACAGGACCCGCCGGTTCCATGGCCGCCGAGCGGAGCCAACCGCGGCCGTGGTCGACGCGCAGAGCGTCAAGACCTCGGCAAACGTCGCCGAGACCAGCCAGGGCATCGACGCCGGCAAGAAGATCAAAGGACGCAAGCGACACGTGATCACCGACACGCTCGGTCTCGTCCTGGCCGTCCTGGTCACCGCCGCGAATGTGCACGACACCACCGGCGGCAAGCTCCTGCTCGACGACCTGGCCGCGGCACATCCCAGCGTGACCAAGGTCTGGGCCGACGGCGGTACCAGAACAGCATCTTCAACCACGGAGCCCGGCTGGGCATCGATGTCGAGGTGGTACAGCGGCCACGGGCGAAGAGGTTCGAACCGTTGTCGAAACGGTGGGTGATTGAGCGGACCTTCGGCTGGCTGATGCAGCACCGCCGTCTCGCGCGGGACTACGAAGCCCTCCCCGAAAGAGCGAGGGCGATGATCCACTGGGCGATGGCTAAGGGCTGTCCCGTAAGTGATCTTGCTCTGTGATGATCTTGACTGTGTCAGGTGCGATCACGGCGTCCGAGCCGTCCCTGATAGCCCCGCTTACCGGGCTGAGCCCGCGCGCCTTCGGCAAGTTGGTGACCGCGCTGCGCCGTGAGGGCGCTGGCTCCCCGGTCCAGGGCCGGCCATGGGGACTGCCGCTGGGGGACCGGGTGCTGTTGGTCGTCGCTTACTGGCGCACGAACCTGACGATGCGCCAACTCGCCCCGTTATTTGGCATCTCGAAGTCGGCGGCCGACCGCATCATCGACCAGCTCGGCCCGCTCATCGCATTTCAGTCGCGGCGCCGGTTCGCCAAGGACGCCGTGCTGATCGTCGACGGCACCCTGGTGCCCACCCGGGACCACAGCATCGCTGAACAGTCGAAGAACTATCGCTACTCCACCAACCACCAGGTCGTCATTGACGCGGATACCCGCCTGGTCGTTGTGGTCGGTGAGCCTTTGCCAGGCAATCGCAACGACTGCAGGGCATGGGAGGAATCTGGCGCGAAGGCCGCCGTGGGCAAGACCCTCACGATGGCCGACGGCGGCTATCCGGGCACCGGTCTCCTGATGCCCCACCGCCGCACCCCGGGCGAGGCGTTGCCAGGCTGGAAGCAGGAGCACAATCGCTCGCACAAACAGGTCCGCGCCCGCGTCGAGCACGTCTTCGCCCGCATGAAGACCTGGAAGTTCCTCCGCGACTGCCGCCTCAAGGGCGACGGCGTCCACCACGCCATGCTCGGCATCGCCCGGCTGCACAACCTCGCTCTCACGGGATAACTCCCGCCGCATACGAGACCAGCGAGGTCCAAGAGAGACGGCTCCCTACCTCGCCTGCTCGGAGGTCCTCAGTCGAGACAGAATTCACATGCAGGCCGTGGGAACGGCCAGCCGCTGCGCGCCGTCGGCCGACACCAGCGCGGTCATCATGCGCGCTGCCGCCAAGGCCCGTGGTGGCTCGGTCACTTGCGGGAGCCGTCGGGAGGGAGGCGTGTTCTGCCCGGCCCGGTGCAGCAGGACGCCCTCGTCGCCGCTCACCGCAAGCTTCCGGAGCGAGCACCAGCCACTTCTGCTGCGCCCGGGTAGAGCCCTGCGGCGAGCCGGGGCGGTGATCACCGGACAGGCCCGGCGCCCTGGGGCGGAGGTGCCCTGCGTGTCCACCTGGGCAGAACATGATCAGGTTTGATCTGCTCAGGATTCGCACCAGCGTGGACTCGTCGATCGCATCGCTTCCAGTCCTGCCGTACTCGCCTTTCCCTCCCGCCCGGATCACTCGTTCAGCTCAACGAGAAGACTGGCGAGGGGAAAGGAGGGTCGAACCGTCGCTCAGCGCCGCGTCACCTGGTTGTCGGTGCAGACCGAGCGCAGGGAACGGGCCAGAGCCTTGGTGTGCAGGCCGTCCAGGTGACTGTCGTAGTGGACCTGGGTGGCGGCGAGAGCGAGTTCCGGGCGGCAGAAGAACCCGGCGCGGTCAGAGGCGGTGTCGGCCAGGGCCTGCACGAGCTCCTTGTTGATTCGGTTGATCTCTTGCCGGACGACGCCCAGGTCCGGCCGGGTGGTTGGCGCCTGGTCCGGGTGGGCAGTCCAGCGCTGGTACAGGCCGCGCTGGACGATCTTGTTGGCCTCAATCTGGTCTCGGAAGACTTGACGGACCTCGTCTGGGTCGGCGCCCAGTTGCTGGGCCTGGGCGGCCACGGCGTCGAGGACTTGTTGTTCGCGGGTGGGGTCGTCGATGGGGCTGCCGGTGCCCCACTTGGCGGCCGCGACAAGGTCGGCGGTGGTTATGCGCTCGGCGGACAGAGCGGCGATCGAGTGGAGGGGGAGAGTCGTCTGCTCGGTGGCGGTGGAGGCGGGCGCGCCATCGGCAGCCGAGGAAGGTGGGGCGGCGAACACGACGGCCGCGGTCGCGGCGGCAACGGCGAAGGTGTGCCGCAGGGGGGTGGTGATGCGCATGGTGTACATGAAAGCGCATTCTGGTAAAGGAGCGGTATGAGCGCCCCCAGGCCTGCGGCGACACGAACGGGGGTCTCTACTGCCAGAGTTGGGGGGCGTCACACGGATGTTTCATGACGCAGATCTCGAAGAAGATGGTCTAGCTGTGCTTCTTCGTGGACGGCGAGACCGCGTTGAGCCATCGTGGCCTTGAGTGACGGATCCCAGGGGGTAGGCGCGGGGGCCCCTGCCAGTGGGATAAGGCGGTCGGCGGGCAGCTCTGCAAGCGCGTTGAGGTAGTCGGTGGCATGCATGCGCCAGGGATGAGCTCCCAGCCGGATTACCCGTGCGGCGATGGCGACGCCGGGCCAATCGAAGTCGCCGTGGTAGATGACGTCTGCTCCATCGGCGATGAGTCGTCGCAGTAGTTCCCATCCTGCTGCGGACGGGTTGCCGCTGCCGCACACCAGGATGCCAGGCAGGCCGTAGCGTGCGGCGGCCTGAAGTATCTGAGGGTTCTCGCAGAAGTGCACCGTCGTCCCGGGCACCGTCAGGGCTGCATCCGGGACGGTGCGCAGTTCTTGCAGGGTCAGATGGGTTACCAGCGCAAGGTCACGTCGGGTGCGCATCATCTGGGCCCAGGGGTGCGGTCCGGGCGGGGCGAGCCGCCAGACCATGATGGTGCCCGACAGGGAGTCTGTGCTGACGCCGACCCGTTCCCACAGCAGCCGGCGGCTTGCGGCCGAGTCGGGTGACGGCAGTGAGCAGGCTGCGGCAATGGCCTTGAGGACCAGAATGCCCGTGAGACGGCCCTCGTCGAGTCCGTGGGCGTCGCCGGTCGTGTGCGCGGCGAGCTCGCTCAGCTCCCACTGCTTCACGGCCTCCGCTCCGGTGCCGACCGGGGCGTGAAGAGGGGTGTTTGTGAGGGTGGCGATGGTGCGTACGGCGCCGCTGAGGGCGGTAGAGGCCGCTTCGATGCCGGCGCGGGTGAGGATGCCGGTGCTTCTCAACTCCCCGAGCCAGTCGGCGATCCAGCCCGCCTGGGCCAGGCCTGCACCGGTGAGGTCGCCGTCCAATTGCTGCCAGAGCGCTGTCCACGCTGTCTGCTGTGCCTCTTTGGCCGACGTCCGGTCCTGCAGGGGCCGGCCGGTCAGCTCCGCGACGACGCTGACGAGGCCGCATTGAGCGGCCGATGCCCTCAAGGCCGCGTCCAGTGCTCCCAGTTGGATGCGGCGCAGGCCGGGCTCGAGCCGGGTGCCGAGCAGTCCTCCGAGCCGCTTGACGCCTTCGGCGTCGAGCTGGGCCTGCACAGTGCCGGTGGGGGACAGACGGTTGCGCTCCAGCCGTTTGCGGGCCTCCGCCCACAGCGCGGTGAGGCTGGGGTCGTTGAGGTAGCTGCGGACGGGGGCGGGCAGCTGGGGGAGGGAATGGGTGGTCATGATGCGGCGCGCAGGTGGCGGGTGCGGCCGTCCCAATGGACGTGGGTGGTCACGGCCGCGGTGCCTTCGGCGCGGCGCACTTCGTAGGTGTCCAGAGCGGGAACCTCGGGGAAGAATCCCCACAGGGCGTGGCCGGTCATGACGAAGTCGAGGTCCAGGCGGACCAGAAGCGCCATCAGTTCTCCGATGGTGCGGTGGTCGACTTTGGCGAAGGCGTCGTCCAGGAGGATCAGCCGCAGGGCCCGGCCGGTGTCGGGCAGGCTGCTGAGGTAGGCGTCGGCGGCGGCGAACAGGGTCACGTAGGACACGAAGCGGGTCTCGCCCTGCGAGAGCTTGGCCCGACGGCTGATCTTGCGTTCCTGGCCCGGCTGGGGACCGGTGATGAAGGCGTCCACGACATGCCAGGCCCGGTAGTCGAGAGCCGTGTGCAGGTGGGTGGCGTATCCGGCCTGGGGGTCAGCGCTGTAGGCGGTGTCCACGAGTGCCTTGAGCCGACTGATGAGTTCTTCGGATTCCGCTTCCCGCAGGACATGCACGTCGCGTTTCATCAGTTCCTTGATCCGCGTGATGTGTTCATTGGCCGAATCGGCCAGGCGCCAGCGGATCTTGACGCCGATGCCGTGGCTGGTGGTGATGGGCTGAAGCGAGGTGTTCATCGCCTTGATCAGATCCTCGGCCTCGAGGATGCGGTTGCGGAGTTCTTCGGCCATCCCGCCCAGCACGAAGTTGTGAAAGGCCGTGCGCTCACGCTGGGTCAGCGCGCTGCGTCCGCGGTCGCGTCGATCACGCAATTCGGCTGCGGCATCGGCGATGTGGCGCCGCCCGCCGGCATCCGTCAGTTCCACGACATGGAGTTCGTCCTCGATCGTGACGGTCACGTCGTAGGCGCCCGCGGTGTTGCGTTCCAGTACCGACTGGGCGCGTACCAGCGCTGTGGCATCGGCGGTGCTGTCCGGCCGCTGCACCGCTGCCCGGACCTCGCGCACCGCCGTCAGGACATCGTCCGCACTGACGCTCGCCGACAGCAGCACCGCAGGAGCAACCGTGCCCGGCACCAGGGCCACGGCCAGAGCCGGATGGCTCAGGCGCCGGTGCAACGCCTGGGCTTGCCGGACGAGAGCCGCCCGGGCCTCGTGTGCCTTCTCCCGGGCGCCCTGCGCTTTCTCCTTGGCCGCGGCCACCTGGCCGGTCAGGTCGAGTACCTGGCTATTGGTGCGCTGCAGGACCTCCTTGGTCTGCTTCAGCTCCCGCTCGGCTGCGTCGAGACGGTCGTGCACCTCCTGAGGACTGGATCCGAGGCTCTCCCGCAACGCGGCCAGCGCGGAGGCCTCCCGCGACCAGTCCAGGGCGGCCGACTCGGCGTGCCCCTCTGCCTCACTGCGCCGGTCGCGGACGGTGCGCAGGCGTGCCAGCAGAAGCTGTCGGCGGGCGAGATGCTTCTTGACCGCTTCGCCGGCGCGATCCACATCCCGGCACATGGTCTGCGACTGCTCCGCACAGGCCTGCATGGCCCGCAGACCGTCTACGTCGTCGGGCATTCCCAGGGCCGCACAGACCTCGCGGTGGCTGCGCTGGCGGGCCGTCCAGGCCCGCTGCATCCGCTCTGCCTCCTCCGCGAGCGCTCCTGCCTGCCTGCGTCCGGCGACGGCGTCTGCGCGGGCTGAGGTGGCCTGCAGGCGCAGCGTCGCGAGCTGCACGGAACGTGGAGCCTCCACCAGATGGGCCTCCAGGTCCCGCAGCCTGGTCTCCAGGGCTTCTTGCTGCTCACTGCGTGCCTGGGCCGCCTGCTGCAACTGTTTGAGTAGGACATCGATCTCGGCGAGACGGGCCGCGCGGGCGGCCGCCCGCGCCGTGGCGCCGATGTAGCGGGCGGTTGCGGGCCGGTGACATCCGGTCAGAGGACCGTTGCCCCACGAGCCGCCGGACGACACCCAGGTGGGGTGCCCCGGGCTCAGGGCGATCTGATCCAGGACGGCGTTGACGCGCGCCACTTCTTTGCTGTCGCTCCCGGCCGGGACCAGCAGTGTGCGCAGTGAGCGCAGTGCCGGGGGACCGCCGGTCCCCAGCAGTAGCTGGCCGCTTTCGGCGACCACGTCGCCGTCCTGCGTGAGTACGCCGTACAGCAGCCCCGAGGCCAGCAGAGCGCCCTCCACGCCGGCCCGTACGGGTGCGTCGACCTCGGGACGGAACTCCAGCAGCTGCCACAGTGCCGGTGCACCGGCAGGCGGGCTGTCCAGCCAGTCGGGCACCGCCGGCGGTACATCCCGCTCCCGGCGCAGTTCCCCGGCTTCGGCCAGCAGATGCTCGCGTTGGGCCTGTTCCTGCTGCGCCTGTGCGGCCAGGGCGGCCGTCTGCTGTGCGTGCAGGGCCCGGGCAGGCGCGGCCACCTGGTGGGCGAGGGCGTCCAGGCGGGCCAGTTCACGGTCGGCTTCCGGGCCTGCTGGCACGTCACCGGCCAGGGCTTCGACGTCGTCCAGGAGGGCGGCGACGGCCGTGCTGTGCCAGTCGACGTCGCCCAGCAGGCGCTGCGAGCGCGAGGATGCGGTCCAGGCCCGCCAGTCCACGGCCAGCTTCGCTGCCGCTTCATCGCGGCTGGTTTCCGCCTGCTCGGCTTTGTCTTCGGCCGCGGTGGCGTCTTCGGCGGCGTCTTCGGCCCGGTCCTGTGCGCGCCGTACTTTCTCGAGGGAGGACGCCAGCTCATTGGCCTCACCGGCGCGCGCGGCTGCCTGCTGGGCCCGGGTGGCCGCAGCTGAGCGCAGGGCTGGGATCGCCGCGAGCAGTTCGTCGACACTCGCGGTGATGCGGTCCGGGGCGGGGACGAGGTGCAGTGCCGCCGGGCGGCTGACGGGCTCCGGGTCGGCATCCGCTGTGGTGCGCACCGGTTCCACCACGGGATCCGGCGGCCGCACCTCGATGCCTGCAGCAGCGGGCAGCGGGGTATTGAGGCCTGCGCGGACCAGCAGTTCACCGGCCTGCTGGGCGATCTCGGCCGCCTCGTCCGCCGCGCTCTTGGTGTCCTGGGCCGCTTCGTTGCACGCGTCGACGCCGCGCTGCTCTTCTTCGCGGGCCCCTTCGGCGGTGGCCATGGCGTTGCGGGCGGCCGCTTCCAGAGCCTGCAGGGTGCTGAGGCGTTCGCTGAGCTCCCGGGCAGCCTTGTAGGCGCTCGACTGCCGGATTCCGTCAACGGTTGCTTCCAACTCCTCTCGGTAGCCGTCCAGTTCTCTGCTTTCGGCTACCGCGTCGGCATGGTCGCGGACGAGCTGAACATGTGTCTTCTCCCGTCCGCTGGCCGTCGCGTCGGTGTCCCGGGCGAGAACGGCCGCGGCTTGGGCGCGGTCACTGGCGGCGATACAGACGCCCGTGGCGTAGCGGGTGTAGACCCTGAGGAAGTCGGCGACGTGTCCGTAGGCGGTTTCGAGCCGGGCCAGCGCGGCCCGGGTCTCTTCCAGCCCGTCGAGTTCCTCACCCGCTGTAGCGATGGCCTTGTCGGACAGCGGGGGCAGGGCGTCGGAAAGGATCTGGGGCAGGCGGCCTTCGTCGATGCGATTGCCCACGTCGGGCGAGCGCAGCGTGTGCAGCAGTTGCAGCAGTCCCGTATACCGCTCGCGTCCCTGGTCGCCGTGGAGCCCGAAGACGGCCGTGCGTACCCGGTCCCGGTGGACGTCGGGAGATGAGGTCAGACGGTCCGCTCCGATGACGGCGGCCAGACCTTCCTTCGACAGAGGGACCCGGCTGGTGTCGAGAAGGACCAGGTCCTCATCGACCCGCAGGGGGGTGAGGAAGTACCAGGCCTTTGCTTCCGCGGTGCTGTGTGAGAAGCGGATCAGGGCTCCTGTGGTCACAAACTCTGTGCGCTGTTCACCGTCGGCGTCCTCCACGTCACGCGTGAGCTCCAGCCACACATATCCGAGCCGGTTGGCCTGGCCGTCGCCGCCCGCCCGCATCAGGTCCTCCAGCCGGACCTTGCCGGACCCGGTGGCATCCATGCGACGCCGGTCGGCGTCCAGCACGAACGGCAACAGCATCTCCAGGGCCCTCGACTTGCCCGACCCGTTCGATCCCCGCAGCACCAGGCGGCCGCCGGAGAGATCGAAGCGCTGGTCGAAGTAGAACCAGACGTTGACGATTCCCGCCCGGTTCAGCCGCCACCGGTACGGATGGGCCGTACTGGTGTGCGCTCGGCCGCCCGCGGGGCTGTCGGGTTTGCGCGGGCCGGGAAAGGCGAGGGCACTCACAATGCCTCCCTGAGGAAGGACTCGGTGAACAGCGCGTCGGAAGGCGGGGCGCCGGCGCTGTCGGGCGGTGTATCGGCCAGCCGTCGTGCGGCACGCGTCGGCTGGGCGTGCGGTTCGGGCCGGTAGCGGGACGCTGCCGGGTGCAGCACCAGACCTTCGGGCAGACTGCGGGCCAGCGACATGGATTCCAGCAGGGCCACAACCTCCTTCTGCAGACGCGCCGGATCGGCGATGTACGCACCGGCCCAGGCCCTGGCGTAGCGCGAAGCCAGGCCGTCCAGTTCGCTGCGGACCGTGTCCCACGGCGTCAGGAGGCCTGGGACATCTGCTGCCGCCCCGGGGACGTGGTGACCCGCCGTCGGCCGGGCCAGATCGGTCAGTGCATCGGTCAGCAGCAGCGCTGCCTGGCGCACGGTGCCCGGACCCGGATAGGCCACATCACTGAGGGCCCCTTCGGTGTCGTAGGCCAAAGCTCCCTCCGCCCTGACCTCCAGCGTCAGCCCGAAGTGCTCCTCCAGAAGGCGTGTCAGCTCCGACCGTTCCCGGGAGAGGACATCACGCTCGTCCTCCGGGAGCTCTTCCCGCTTCACCAGCGGGTTCTCCACCAGCCGGCGCCGCAGACTGCGCCGGGGCTCGGACGCCCCGCTCGGCAGCTGAGCCGCCAGGTCGGCCAGGGAGACCACATTGCGCAACGGGCGGGGCAGCACATGCGGCAACAGGGGACGGTGGATCTGCAGCACACCCTCCTCGCGCCGTTCACTCCACGCGGACAGCGATCCGTCGGTCTCGGTCAGCACCCCCCAGTCGATGAGAAGTCCGACGGCCTGGACCAGGCGGCGGTTTTCCGAGGGAGTGTCGCGCAGTTCGACACCGGCCGAGGCGGCATCGGCCCGTACCTGTTCGACCAGCGAGGAGATCAGCAGCCACTCCCCGGTACCGGGCGTGAGCAACGCGGCACAGGCAAGCGAGAACAGCGCATAGGTCTGCGGGGTGAAGGGCGGGCTGTCTCCCCGCTGGACGGGCCGCATTGGACTGTCCGGGCTCGGGGGCGTCTTCACCAGCCGGGCAAAGGAGGTCTCCACGATGAGGTGATAGCTCAGAAGCTTGGCGAAGGTGGACCGCAGCGCGGCGGAATGCCTGCGAACCAAGGCCAGCTGGTCCGGCTGCTGGTGCGACGTCAGCACAGGGCAGGCCAGCAGGGTACGGGCTGCCAGGCGCCGCTCCGCCGCCTCGTGCTGCGCGGTGGAGCCGGGGGGCCTGTTGTCCACGCTCACTGGACGCCTCCTGCGGCCGAGGGCGGCTGCTGGTCCTCTCCCGCGTCGGCAGCGTCGTCTGCCATGCTCTCACCCGCGTCGGCAGCGATTTCGTCCGGCGTGCTCTCGCCCCCTGCATCACCGGGGCTGGCCTCGTCGGCGGCCGAGGCTTTGAGAGCCAGACACACGAAGGTCGTGCCTCCGTCGTCCGATCTGATCACGGTGTCGGTGTCCGACTCCGCGACGTCCACGGCGACGTTGAGATCCACGTCGTCCACGCGCACCGCTTCTGACAGGCTGAGTTCCTTGGCCAGAGCCATGGACACCAGCTCCAGCAGCAGGTCACGGGCCGCAGGAGTGAGATGCGCTCCGTCCAGCACACCGGCAGCGGCGAGTTCGGCTCCGGCTGTCCGCCGGGCCGCGAGTTCCTGGGAGGCCTCTTCCTGCAGACGGGTGATGTCCATGCCCGGGTCGGGCACCCGCGCGGTGCGTCCGCGCGCAGTGCGGTCGCCGCGCTCCCGCAAGGAGACCGGGACATCCACCGGGCCCGCGTCCCACCACGAGGTCGAAGCGGTGTCGCGGGGGTCGGCCTCCTCGGGCCCGAAACTCACATGACGCGCCGGGTAGGCACCGAAGGCGGCCGAGAAGCCGCGGTGCGCCTCTTCGACACTGGCCTGCGCGAACAGGCCGGCCAGGTGCATCAAGTCGCTGCGCCTGGCTCCTCCGGTGCCGCCGGGGGTGAGCATGCGCCGCGCGTTGGTGAGCAGCTGTCCCAGAGCGGACTCGGCCGCGGCCCGCAGCTGCGCCGGGCCCGACAAGCCTCCCTCGCCGCCGCTGTACCAGGCCTGCAGCTCCGCCCAGTCGTTGTACTGCCGTCCGGGCAGACGCTCGACGGGGGCGCCGTCCGCGGAGGCAAGGCCCGGCAGACTGTCGAGGGCGCTGAGAACATGGTCCAGGACCGGCTGGAGGTCTTCCAGGCATTTCAGGACCGCGGGTGAGTGCCGGGAGACGTCAGTGTCGATGAGGTGGACGTATTCCAGCAACAGGCCCTTGAACGACGCGTACTCCTCACCGGCCAGGTCGTAGCGGACCAGCACGGACGACAGATAGGCGTAGAAGTCGCGGATGCTGTCAGCGAAGTACGCCTGGTTGGTGAAGACGGTGGTGACATCGGCCGCCAGGGCCTCGGCGTCGATAGTGCGGGGATGGTGTGCCTGGCGGAGGATCTTCGACAGTAACGCGGCCATGCTGCCGAGCAGTTCGCGGGCCACCTCCCGCGCGCCGTCGCGCATCTGCAGAACCTTGGTGACTTGCCGGTGGACCGTGCCGCCGAGCCGGGTGACTTGGAAACGGGCCCGGGTATAGCGCAGCGCGGCAACCGTGGGGACACGGGGGTCGCGCGCGGACGGCATGAGGTTCTTCCAGCGGACCAGGCTGGCGCAGCGGGCCTCCGCATCCTCCGGGGACAGCGTGATGCCGCGTTTCGCCAGGGCCTCGCTGACCTCCGCGGCGGACAGGTCGGTCAGCAGTGTCTGCGTGAACTGGTCCATGATGGCGAGGTATTCGGCCGCATTATCGACATTGTCGACCGTCACATACCTGAAGAGATCGCGCCGCTCGTCTGACTCGTCTTCGGGGCTGTCTTCGCCCCCGAAGTAGCCTTCCTCCACTCCCGTCCCCTCAGGCTGTTTCTGGGCCGCAGGGGGCCAGGAAGGTACCGATAGTCAGATTAGGGCGGGAAGCCCCTGCTTCCCGGCGATCGATCGACAAAGACCGAAAATGATCGAATTTTGACAGGGGGTCAGTCGGGATGCGGACTAGCGGAGCAAGCTGGAGGGACCGTCCGGTACGGAGAGGCACCGGCCCGCATCCCGCATCTGCCTCAGGAGCTTGTAGGCATCGGTGTGAGTGATGTCGCCCGCGCTGCACCCATGGGCCATCACGTCCTGCGTCTCCAGCGTCGTGATGCCCTGACGCCGGGCGTGATCGCACGCTGCGCGGTCGTCGCTGAGCCAGAAGGAGCTCCTGAAGTTCGGCCAGCGCTGGATGATGTGCAGTGTCTGGGCCTCTCCCAGATGCTGCAAGGGTGCACTGGCGGAGCCGCCGAACGCGGCCCGGCGCACGCGTTCGACCAGGTCGGCCTCGGAATCCTGGATTTCCAGAGGATCCCCGAGCCATCCCGCCGCAGCCACATCGGCGAGCCGGGCGTAGGCGCTCTGGGCCGACCTGCTTGCTTCGTAGGCGACAGCTTCAGTCCACCGTCCGCGCCCGTTGAGGATGCTCTCGAGCAGTCCGAGGGCGTCGGCGGAAGCGAAGTTGCACAGTACGGTGTTGTCGGGAAACCACCATGAGGTCACGGGAAGAAGGCCAGTTCTGCAGGGCTGGCCGCCGGGGCGTCGGGCGGCGGGGGCCCTTCCTGCGCACCGGGGCCCGGATGGAAGAGATCCAGCAGCCGGTCGGAGTCCAGTCCGGTCACGGTGGCGACGAGCCGGATGCTGATGTCACCTTTCACGTAGGCGGAGATGGCCAGTTTGGCCAGGCTGGCGGAGTACCAGCCGTCACCGGCCTGCTGGGCGTACCGCAGGTGCCGGCCGGGGTCTCCCGCGTGCAGTGCCGCCATCCGGGTGGTGGCAGCCGACCACGCGCGGCGCTGTTCGTCGGTGATGATGCCGAGCGCGCGCAGTCGTGTTGCCATCGCGCTCGGGGAGACCTGGTACTCCCAGGACAGGGAGAGCAGTCCCTCTTTGTCCAGGCTCCCTGTGTCGGCGGCGCTCTGCACCAGTTCCTTGTGCGGCATGAGCAGTTCGGCGGCGAACGCGTTGGCCCTGATTTCGGCCTGGCCCTGGTCGATGCTGGGGGCGATGTGTTCGGTCAGGGGGCGGTCGGTGGCGTCGCCGGCCAGGATGTGGCCCAACTCGTGGGCGAGGGTGAAGCGCTGGCGGGTCCACACATCCGTGCGGCCGACCAGCACGAGACGGAAGTCGCCGGTGTCCCACGACAGCCCGTCCAGGCCGTCGGGAAGGTCGGTGGCCGCAGCGATGAGGCCGAAGGCCTTCTCCCACTGTTCGGCGAGCCCTCGCACGGTGACGCCACGCGGGCTGAGGCCGATCACGGCGGAGGCGTCTTCAGCCAGCCGGGACCCCTGCGCGAGCAGATCGGGCTCACTGCGCACCGCGGGGAGCTCCGGCAGAGCCAGGTGGTGTCCCACGCCGGCCAGGGCATCGATGATCTCGGCATGGCGGAGCACCGCCGCCTTGCTGTCGTCCGGCGCTGCCCCGCCGCCCGCGCGGGTGCGGGCGGCCAGCGCGGTGGCCCTGCGCGGTTCGGTGCCGTGCAGCAGCCAGTCGACCGTGGTGTGTCCCTCTTCGGCGATGAGCGCCAGTTCCAGGGAGGTGAAACGGCGTGTGCCGTGGAGGGATTTGTTGAGTTTGTCGGCGGACATTCCTATGCGCCGGGCGAACTCCGCCTGGTGGTCGCCGACGCCGTCGAGTACCTGGCGCACTCGCGCGTTCAACGATTCCGTCATTACTCCACCGTAAGCAGGGGTTGCGAAAATCGCAATGATTTGATCATGGCCTGTCCGGCGGGGGGAGTGCGGTCACGGCGGTGCTCCAAGGCATCGGATGGCGAAGTGGTCGCGTGGAGAACGATCCGCGCCGGTTCGCGTGGCGTCGCCGTTGGTCCCCTGAAGCGTCTGCGGCAAGACCCGCGCCAGGGAAGCCCTCGGCGAAGTCCCTCCCTGCCTCGTCCGGGTCTCGCGTGCACCGCCGCTACAGGTGGCCTCCGTGATCCTTCCTCTCCGAACGGCGCCCCACCCGCCACCGCGGCACCGTGATCGCCTGGCTCTGGGACCCGGCGCAGTGCCGGACGCGCTGCCGCCAACGGCCAGGGGATCGGACGCTGCCGCGCTCGCGCACTGTCCTCGGCCTGCTCCGATTTCTCTCCGTTATCGACAAAACCTCACGCAGCAGGCATCCCGTTAGTTACGGTCTGTACTTGTTAGATAGCGCCCGATGTTTCGGTGCCCCGACCGGTGTCCACCGCCAGTCGGCAGTGCCCGGCACCGTAAGACCGATCCAGGGAACGGCCGATGACCGACTCCGACTCCGAGCCCCACGGCGCTGACAGCACCGTATTCGGCCGTGTCTCCGCACCCGCGACCAGATGGCAGTCCTCTGCAGGCCTCCTGGCCAGCGACGACGCCGCAGAGGAGGTAGGGAAGGTAGCCGGCACCGAGGACTCCACTCCTTTGAAGTTCCACGTTGCTCTTTCCTCTGACGCCTATCTGCAGCTCGACGACGTGGTCAGCACCCGCCGGGAGATCCCCGGGCGGGGCACGGTTGTCACGTCGGGCGTGGTGACCGAGGTGGTTGCCCGCCACGAGGGTGCCGCGTTCGGCTCGGACGTGTTCCTCATCGCCGATGGAATCCTGCCGGCGAACGTGCAGGAGATCGCCGAGGTCACCACCACTCGCGTCGACCCCGAGTGCTATGTCCCACCCCGTCCCGGCGAGGTCGCCATCCGGGCCGCGGGCGCGGCCCGGGACGCCGCGCTGTATTTCGACCGGATGGACGCGCGTGTTCCCGCCGGCATCGGCCGTGACGGCGAACCGATCTATCTCAACCTTGAGTTCCTTGACGGCACCCGCGGCGCCCACGTGTCGATCTCGGGTATCTCAGGGGTGGCAACCAAGACCAGCTTCGCGCTGTTCTTGATGCATTCGCTGTTCACCTCGGGTGCCCTGGGTGCCCGCGCGGTCAACGCCAAGGCCCTGATCTTCTCGGTCAAGGGCGAGGACCTGCTGTTCATCGACCAGCCCAACACCCGCCTCGACGGCGAGCTGAGCGCCACGTACGCCCAACTCGGCCTGCCCGCCCGCCCTTTTGCCTCGGCCGGCTTCTACGCTCCGCCGCTGCCAGGTGACACCACCGGCCGCCCCCACGTCACCGGCAGGACCAGCGGCGTCACCGCGTTCTGGTGGACCCTGGCCGAGTTCTGCGAACGCGAACTGCTGCCCTACGTGTTCGCGGACGTCGAGGACGAGAAGAACCAGTACACGGTCGTCGTGCACCAGGTCACCAGCCAGCTGCGCCGCGACGCCCAGCCCGCAGGCAACGACGGCGCGGTCACCATCGAAGGGAACATCCTCCGCACCTGGCCGGACCTGATCGACTTCATCTGCAACAAGGTCACCGACGACGTCACCCGCTCGGACTGGGCGGGCCCGGCCATCGGCCTGGGCACGGTGAACGCGTTCGTGCGGCGTCTGCGGTCGTCCCAGCGGCCGCTCGGGCCCCTGCTGCGCGGCGACCTGAGCACGGTCACCGAACACCCCGTTTCGCACTCCATCGACACCTCGCAGCAGCAGGTCACCGTGGTGGACCTGCACAACCTGCCGGAACGGGCCCAGCGGTTCGTCGTCGGTGTCGTGCTGGCCGCGGAGACCGCCCGCAAGGAGCAAGCCGGCCCGGGCGGGCTGCTGTTCACGATGGTCGACGAACTCAACAAGTACGCCCCTCGCGAGGGATCCTCCCCGATCAAGGACGTACTGCTGGACATCGCCGAACGCGGCCGCTCACTCGGCATCATCCTCATCGGCGCCCAGCAGACTGCCTCCGAGGTGGAACGGCGCATCGTGTCGAACTCCTCGATCAAGATCGTCGGCCGGCTCGACGCTGCCGAGGCCAGCCGCCCCGAGTACGGCTTCCTGCCCACCTCGCAGCGCCAGCGGGCCACGCTCGCCAGGCCCGGCACCATGTTCATCTCCCAACCGGAGATCCCAGTGCCCTTGGCCGTCGAATTTCCCTTCCCCGCCTGGGCCACCCGGCTCTCCGAGGTCGCCGACCCCACCTTCACCACCGGCACCCGCGCAGCCGGCCAGGCCACCGGCAGCGCGACACGACCGAACCCGTTCAGCAGGTTGCCCCAGCCAGAGAGCGATCCGTGGCCCGACGACACCGACGACGGCGCCATCGACGAGCCACCCTACTGACGTCTGCCACCTCCTCGGCGCACCAACGCGCCACGCTGCTCTGCTTCAGCCACCCGAAAAGGACCCCGCCTCGTGAAGTTCCTTCACACCTCCGACTGGCACATCGGCAAAACCCTCAAGGGTCGCAGTCGGCTCGAGGAGCAGTCACGCGTCCTGCGAGAAATCACCAAGATCGCGATCGACAACGACGTCGACGCCGTCCTCATAGCCGGCGACATCTACGAAAACGCCGCACCGACCGCGGACGCCCAGAGGCTGATCGTGTACACCCTGCTGCACCTGGCCAAGCAGGGCATCGAGGTCATCGTCATCGCCGGCAACCACGACCACGGCGCCACCTTCGAGGCCTACAGGCCGCTGATGAACGTCGCCGGCATCCACGTCTACGGACAGGCCAGAGCGGCCTCCAAGGGCGGCGTGCACACCTTCCGCGCCAAGTCCACCAACGAGCCCGTCAATGTCGCCGTCCTGCCGTTCCTCTCCCAGCGCTACGCCGTCCGGGCCGCGGAGATCATCGCCAACACCCCGTCGCAGAACGTCGGCGCCTACGACCAGCTCGTCCGTGACGTCCTGGCCAACCTGACCGGGGCGTTCACCCCGGACGCCGTCAACATCATCATGGCCCACCTGACCTGCACCGGCGGCACCTTCGGCGGGGGCGAGCGATCCGCCCAATCCATCATGGAATACCACGTGCCGGCCGCCATCTTCCCCGTCGACGCCCACTACGTGGCCCTGGGCCACCTGCACCGCCGACAGCAGATCCCCGCAGCCTGCCCGGTGCACTACAGCGGCTCTCCCTACGTCATCGACTTCGGCGAGCAGAACAACACCAACGTCGTCTGCCTCGTCGAGGCCACCCCCGGCACCCCCGCCCAGATCACCGACATCCCCGTCACGGCCGGCCGCGGACTGCGAACCGTCGAGGGAACCGTCGCCCAGCTGACCGCCGATCCCGCCGGCTACGGCGAGGACTACCTGCGGCTCGTGGTCACCCAGCCCGCCTACGCCGGCATGCGGGAGGACCTGTACGAAGCCCTCCCCAACGCCTTGCAGATCCTCATCCACCCCGATCACGCGAGCACCGGCGCCACGGCGGGGATCGGCGTTCACCAGCCGGTCAGGACACCTGCGCAGCTGTTTGCCGACTACTGCCACAGCGTCGGCGTCAGCGACGACCGGGTCACGGATTTGTTCAACCAGCTGCACGATGACCTGACCCGCTCGACCGCCCGTTCCTGACACCACAGGCCTGCCTCCGCCCGCGCAAAGGAGTCCCACAGATGCGTCCCGTTCGCCTGGAGCTCAACGGCTTCGCCGGCTTCCGCGCACCCACCGTGGTCGACTTCACCGACACCGACTACTTCGCCCTCGTGGGCCCCACCGGTTCAGGCAAGTCCACCATCCTCGACGCGCTGACCTTCGCCCTGTACGGCTCGGCGTACCGGTGGGGACGCAGCAACGCCATCGCCTACGCGCTCGCCCCCACGAGCAACCGGTGCACGGTCTCGCTCACCTTCGACGTCGGCTCGCAGCGCTACCGGGTCGCCCGCGAGGTCCGCCGCAGCGGCCAGACCATCCAGCAGAAGTCCGTCAGCCTGGTGCAGTTCACCGACCCCACCGTCACCGCGGTCGAGGCAGACGGGCCGCAGCCCGAAGTACTGGCCGGGGAGATCAAGGAACTCAACCCCGCCATCGAGCAGTTGCTCGGCCTGTCCTTCGACGACTTCTGCCAGTGCGTCGTCCTGCCCCAGGGCGACTTCGCCCGCTTCCTGTCCGCCAATGCCAGCGCACGGCAGCAGATCCTCCTCAAACTCCTCGGCGCCGCCCAGTACGAAGGCATCGGCAAGCGCGCCGGCGCCCAGGCCGACCAAGCAGCCAACGAAGCTGAGGTCCTCAACAACCAGCTGAGCCGGCACGCCGACGCTACCCCCGAAGCCGAGGCCGCCGCACAGGCGCGTGTCGAGGCCCTTGAACAGCTGGCCGTCACCGTCGACCAACTCGTGCCCCAGATCACCGCAGCACACACCCGCGCGCACGAGGCCGCCGCCCGAGCCGACACGCTGCGCGACGAGGCCACTCTGCTGACCTCCATCCGCACCCCCGACGGCATCGAAGAGCTGCAACGTCAGGCCACCCAGGCACATGCAGCGGCCCGGCAGGCCCGTGACGCCGCCGACGCGGCCGCCCAGACCCTCTCCGACGCCACCAAAGAGGCCCAGTCCGGGCCCCAGCGCACCGACCTGACCCCCGCCCGCGACCGGTACGCCGAGAGGGCAGCCCTGGCGGGGCGCCGCGACGGCGTCATCGCCGATGCGGAGCGCGCCCAGGGGGAGGTGACGCAGCGCGAAGAGCAGCTGAAGGCGTCGAAGGACGCCGTCGACGAGGCACGCCGCGTCGCCGAGGAGACCCGTGAGCGTCGCGACCACGCTCGACAGACGCACGAAAAGCTGCAGCGTCGCCACCAACTGCTGGTGGCCGTCCGCACCCCGGACGGCGTCACCGACTTGACCAGCCGCTCGGCCGCTCATGCCGACGAAGTCGAAGCCGCCGCCGGGCAGCTGGCCGCGGCCCGGGCCCGGCACGAGCAGGCTGCCCGTGCGCTGGCCGCCGCCGGCGATGGCAGCCGTCTCACGGACGCGCACCAGACGCTCGACCAACTCATCGACGTCATCGGCATGCTCACCGACGCCACCGGCGAACTGGACGCCTGTGCCGAGGCGACCAGCCGGACCGCGGAGGCGGTGGCCGGCGCGCAGGCGCGCCTGAACGCGGCCACGTCCGCGCTCGAGCAGGCCCAAGCCCTCGCTGGTGCCGCCCAGCTGCGACCCCAGCTTCAGGTGGGCCATGACTGCCCGGTCTGCGAGCAGAACGTCACCACCCTCCCGCCGCCGCTGTCCGACCCCGCGCTTCACGCAGCCGAGGAGGCGCGGGCCGCGGCCGCAGAAGAACACCGTGACCTGCTGGCCCAACACGAGGAAGCCAAAACGAAGGCTGCCGACAAACAGCGGACCGTCGACCAACTCACCACCCAGCGCTCCCTGCTCGACACGAGGCTGGCCACGCTGCTGCCCGGTCGCCCCGCCGGTGCCGACCGTGACTGCACCGCCGACCGCGGCCAACTCGACGAACTCACTGCATCCCGCGACCAGTTGACCGCTGATGAGCAGCAGGCCCGCGACGCGCTGCAGACGGCCCAAACCGCGCAGGATTCCGCCACGTCGGCGGCGACCGCGCTGCAGCGAGAACTCGACCGGGCCCGCAACGCCCTGCACTCGACACTGGGCACGGTGGCCGCCCTCGATCCGCCAGCAGCCGACACCGACGACCTGACCGCTGACTGGGCTGGCCTGGAGGCCTGGGCCCGCACCCAGACCGCCACCACAGAACGCGATCTTGAAGCCGCCGCAGCCAAAACCACCGAAGCCGAAAAGGCCCACTCGGACGCGACCATTGCGCGGGAGGCAGCCGACCGGGCGCAGTCCGACGCCCAAAGCGCTCTCACCGCAGCCGTTCGGAACGCCGTAACCGCCAACCTTGAAAAGACGAAGCTGACCGACCGCCTGAGCGAACTCGATAAGTTTCTGGACCAGGCGCCTGCGGAAGACGAACTGCCGGCCCTGTTCGAGGAATGCGCCCGCCTCGAGGCGGCCGTGACGACAGCCGCCGCTGATGCCGGCCACACACGAGAGACAGCCAAGGCAGCGGCGGCCGAACAGGAGCAGTGGCAAGAGCGCACCGCGAAAGCCCGGTCCGTGTTGACCACCAGCCGTGATGCGGTGGCGGCGCTGAATCCACCGAGTCTCGATACCGACGACCTCGCCGTCGCCTGGTCCACCCTGACCGGCTGGGCCAGCCGGTCGGTCAGCGACCGTCAGGCCGCCACCGTGTGTGCAGAATCCGACGCCCAGACCGCCCAGGCCGAAGCCGACCAGTTCCTGGCCCGCCTGGAGACACTCCTGCGCGACAACGACCTGGATCCCCACGGCCTCGGCGACGCCCCAGCGCGTGCCGCACAGGCCCCGCGGATAGTCGCGGTCACCGCCGAACGCGCCCGCAGCCAGGTCGAAACGATCCAACGCAGCCGTGCCGACGCTGCCTCGATACGAGACAAGATCGACGACGCCCGCACCCGGCAACAGGTGGCCGCCGAGCTCGCCCGGCTGATGCGGTCCAACAAGTTCCCCCAGTGGCTCGCCAACTCAGCCCTCGACACCCTGGTCGCCGGCGCCTCCAAGTCGCTGCGCCAACTGTCAGGCGACCGCTTCGACTTCAGCCACCAAAAGGGCGAGTTCTACGTCATCGACCACTTCGACGCCGACTCGCCGCGCTCGGTGCGCACCCTTTCCGGCGGCGAAACCTTCCAGGCCAGCCTGGCCCTCGCACTGGCCCTCTCCGACCAACTGGCCGGACTGGGTGGCGCCACGAAACTAGAATCAATCTTCCTCGACGAAGGGTTCGGCACCCTCGACACCGATTCGCTCCAGACCGTCGCCGACACCCTGGAAAACCTTGCCCAGGGAGAGCGGATGGTTGGAGTGATCACCCACGTCACTGCACTCGCCGAACAGATCCCCGTCCAGTTCCACGTCCAGCGTGACACCCGCACCTCCACCGTCACCCGGCAGGGCACATGACCAGCGCAGCACAGGCCTCCCGCCTGCGGTTCCACGTCGACGGCTGGGACCCCACCTACGGCTCCAGCGTCGAGAACGCCGAGAACGGCATCGAAGACTCGACAGCCAAGGTCACCCCCCACATCGAACTCGCCCCAGCCGACTGGAAGCCCATCTCGCCCTCACAAGTATCCGCCCCAGGCGCAGTCCTTTTCATCGACGGCGTCCGCCGCGTCGAAGCCCGTATCTGGATCGAGCAGCCCCCATCCGCCGAACCGGCCACAAGCACCAGCAACACAGCCCGGCACGCCCTGATGGCGCTATGCGCCTCCTACGCAGCGGGCACTGTCTGCTGCTGCCCCGGCCACGGCGCCCATCTGCTGACCATCGACTACCGACGTGGTCTGTTCACCACCGCCACCAACGCCGCCGACGTGCCCACCGCAGCCGGAACCTACAAGGCCCACATCACCCCCGACGACCAGGACCAGAACCTCGCCGTGCTGCTCTCGACGGCGCTGCAACGCCAACTCGCCGATCTCGAGGTCCTCGTCGCCACCCATGCCCGCACCGCCCTGTCCGACCATGGCGTCCCCGAAGGCTCGGACCTACTGGTCGTGGACGGCCCGCTGCGCGGCCGCACCCACCTGCCGCGCGCACTGGGATTCATCAAGTCCCACCGCACCGCCTACCTGCCGCCCGACCTCCACGCCATGATCTCCACCCTGGCCCCCGGCGAGCGCAGCCCGGTGTTCCTGATGGGCACTTCCTGGGACCGCCACGCCTGGTACCTCCGGCTGCCGTGCACACCCGGTGCCCCGTGGGCCGGGGTAGTGCGGCTGGAATGCGCCGCCGACATCTCTGCGACCGAGGCGATCGAAATGGCAAACCTCTCCCAGGTCATCCTGCCGCGATACGCCAGCATCGAGTACAAAGACACCCGGGCCCCGCAGAACCTAGTGCCAGTCGCCGGACTGGAGAGAGAACTACGCCGCCACCTGGGCAACCCCGTCCTACTCAGCCGCGCCCTCCGCATAGCATCGGCAGGCTGAGCCGCAGACGCCCGCCAGCTCCACGTCCGCAAAACCACCAGCCCGCCCACACTGTCGAAAAGATCTTCCTGCAACGCCCCCAATGACCGCCTCACCAGTTTCATCTCCCGGAGCGGCGTCCCACATGGCCACAGCACCCATCGAACTACGCCCCCACCAAAGGGAAGCCGTCTCCGCGACCACCCGCATCCTCGGCGAGCACCCCCGCGCGAGCGTGATCGCTGCATGCGGCACCGGCAAGACCCTCATCGCCGCCCGCACGACCGCCCGCATCGCCCGGCGCGGCCGTGCTCTGGTGCTGCTGCCGACGCTGGACCTGCTGTCGCAGACAATCCGCTCCTGGCACATGGCCGGCCGCAAGGGCACCACCGTGGCGGTGTGCTCGGCCCGCCAGGCCCTCGACCACGAGCCGCTCGGCGCCGACATCCCCCTCACCACGGACCCCGCCGAACTCACCACCCTCATCGCCGCACCCCGCCCGGGGCCGATCACCGCATACGCCACCTACGCTTCCTTGCCCGCCGTGATCGCCGCCCACCGCGACCACCACCTGCCCCCCTGGGACCTAGTAGTCGTCGACGAAGCCCACCGCACCGCCGGCCGCCTCGGCAAGGCCTGGGCCGCCGTCCACCACGACGACCAGATCCCCGCCGCCCGCCGCCTCTACCTGACCGCCACCCCCCGCATCTGGGACCCCGCAGAAAACCCAGACGACGACACTGACGCAGTGGCGTCTATGGACGACGAGACCCTCTTCGGCCCCGTCGCCTACCGGCTGACCCTCTCCGACGCCATCGACCTCGGTCTGCTCGCCGACTACCAAATCCTCGTCCCCGTGGTCACCGACGAAGACCTCCGCGACTGGCTGGCCACCGGACCCGGCGCTGGCGTCGACGGACTACGCCTGGCAGGCCGCCAGGTCGCCGCTCTGCGCGCCATCCACGACCACCAGCTGCGCCGCATCCTGACCTTCCACCACCGCGTCGCCGACGCCCGCGCCTTCGCCACCACACTGGCCGACACAGCCGCCACTCTCTCCGCCGACCTGCGTCCGCAAGGACTATGGGCGGACTGGGTCAGCGGCAGCCATTCCCCTCAAGTCCGCCGCCGCCTCCTGCTCGAGTTCGCCGCCCACACTGGCCCCCACGCCCCCTCCGTGCTGTCCAACGCCCGTGTCCTGGGGGAGGGCATCGACGTGCCCGCCATCGACGCCGTCGTCTTCGCCGAGCCCAAAAACAGCCCCGTCGACACCGTCCAGGCCGTTGGCCGCGCCCTGCGCCAGCAACCCGGCGCCCGCAAGAAGGCCACCCTCGTGGTCCCCGTCTACCTCACCCCCGGCGAAGACCCCGACGACCTCCTCGGCGCCGACGCCTACACCCCGCTGTGGCATACCATCCAGGCCCTGCGCGCCCACGACGACCGCCTCGAAGCGCGCCTGGCCGACCCCCGCACCCACCGGCCCACCATGCCCCCGCACGACCCCGACGCCTGGCTGCACTTCGACCGCCCCACCCAGGCCGAGGAAGTCGCCCTCGCCCTCTCCCTACGGGTTCTGGCCCCCAAGAGCGCCGAATGGCGCCGCGGCCTCACCGCGGCACGTCGCTACCACCGCACCCACCACCACCTCGACGTCCCCCAGAACTACGAAGACTCCACGGGGTACGCCCTGGGCCGCTGGCTCACCTGGCAACGCCACCTCCACACCGCCGGCAGCCTCGATGCGGCTCGCACCCAGGCACTCGAACGCCTCGGCATCATCTGGGACCCCCGCCAACAGGCCTTCGACCGGGGCCTTGCCCACGCCACCGCATACGCTGCCCACCACGGCCACCTCGCGGTTCCAATCGACCATGTCCACGACGACTTCCCCCTCGGCCGCTGGCTGGCCACGCAACGCACCCGCGCCGACCACCTCAGCGACGAACGCACCGCCGCCCTCACCTCCCTGGACCAGTGGTGGAACCCGCCCTGGCCGATCACCTGGCAACGCGCCTATCACGCCGCCCGCCAGCAAGCGGAAAGGGAAACGACCGCCTCATCGGTACAAGAGTGGCTCACGGCCCAGCAGGCTCGGGCCGACGTCCTGCACCCCGAGCAGTGCCGCCTCCTCAAGGGCCTGGGACTCGACCTGCCGGATGCGCCCGTTCCTTACAGTGAGGACAGCCAGTTGTCGGCACGTGAGCGCGCGTTCCAGCGCGGACTGGCTGCCGCACGAGCTTTCCGTGAGCGGGAGGGCCATCTCAACGTTCCCCAGCGGCACATCGAAGAGATCGAAGGCGACCACGTACGCCTGGGACAGTGGCTGAGCAACCTGCGCCGCCGCCGCTCCAGCCTCAGCCCGCAGCGGCAGGCTGCCTTGGCAGAGCTGGGTGTGTAACCGTCGTCGCTCTCGTGGCCGGGGCGGCGTCCATCGCATGGCTCTCCTCAAGCAGCATGCGGACCTGAAGAATGAGTTCTACGAGCATGTCCGCGTCGAGACCCAGCAGGTCCCGGAGACTGAATAGCGGCTACGGGAGACCGTCACCAGGCTCAGGAAAGGCCTGGCCAACAAGGAGGCGGAGCTCGACGAGCTCCGCCATGGTGACCAACCTGGCGCTCGCCAGCGCCGTCCTCATTCATGAGCAGGGCCCACTGCCGCCTTCGGCCCCTGGCACCCCGGACAACGTCATCTCGCTTCCTGCTGGCCCGGGGAGAGTCGAACAAGCGGCTGAGCACAGATATCCGTACGGGGTGGTGCATGACAGAGTCGTCCGCGACTGAGGACGTTCAGTGGTACGTCTCCTCTTTTCGAGGAGGGGAGACGTCCGCGGTCAGGCGGCGGACTGCAGGACGGTGTGGTCGGCAGCGAGCGCTCGGAGGCGGGCGGCCACGGTCTGCGGGCTGAGTGCCGAGAGGACCCACAGGGCACTGAGGCGGCAGCCGGAGGACCAGATAGGGGCTGTCGGTGGCCGGAACGGTGTCACGGTGATGGCCTGGGCCGCGAACGGAGCCTCATCGAGATAGGCCATGTCGCCGATCCCGCACAGATACGCGCGGGCGCTCGTCTGGAGCGGCTCGTGCCGCGCCCCCATTTTCCCCGCCATCACAGCTTCTTACGGAAATGGCTCGAACCGTCACTGTCTGCCCGTGAGGTCGGCCACCCTGCACGAGACATTCCTGTTCGCCTCGCGGAGCCCGCGCCCGGCCTGAATGCCCTCGTGAGCGCCTTGTACGGAGGTCAACTGCCGGTGCGCCCGCCGACCGGATGTGCGTACACGGCCCGGCAGCTGCAGGTGCGGGCCGCCGGGGAGGAGCACGCCTCGTCTGTCCTGAACTCACCTCAGAATCAGTGCTGTTGAGGGCGTCCCGTTGATCGACTGTCAGTGGCCGCCGCCAGCATGGGGGTGCTGCGGGAAAAACCACGACCACCTTGGGGGAACCACATGCCATTTGTCCGGCCGTACGTGCGCTCTGACGGAACGCCGGTACGCGGACACTCCCGATGGGCGCCGGGCGCCCGCCGGGAGATGACCATCTTCGCTGTCTTCGGCCTGGCCGTACTGGGACTCGGCAACACCTCGACCGCGAACGGAACAGACAGCGGATCGCCCACGCCGTCGGCGATCTACCCGGTCCGCTTCGACGACGTCACCGCCGACGCCTCACGGGCAGCTGTTCCACGTCCGACGGTGTCGTACCCGATCAAGTTCGACACCCCTGAGCCGCGGAAGGCGGCGCCTACACCCAGCGTGTCGTACCCGATCGACCTCTCTGCCCTGGGAGGTGGGCGATGACCCGGCGTCCACCGGCCAGGCGACAGGCGACCCCGCGGCCCGGCCGCCGACGCAGCCAGCAGGACCTACCCGTCACCGTCCTGGCCGTGGTCGCGATCGCAGCGGCCGGCCTGGTGGTGATGGTCGTCAACTGGCTGCTCGCGCACTGGTGGCTGCTGCTCATCGTCGCCGTCGTCGCCGTTCTGGGCGGCATCGGGTGGTGGCAGGAGCGGACCCAGCGCGTGCAGTGGGCGCGTGCCAGAGCGCGGGCCCTGCGCTACGGGCTGGCCCAGCTGGACGCGCTGGGCCACCGCCAGTTCGAATACGCCATCCGCGACCTGATGAACCGGGACGGCTGCACCGACGCCGTCCAGGTCGGCGGGCAGGGCGATCTGGGAGCAGATGTGAAGGCGACCGACCCGCAGGGCCGGCGCTGGGTGATCCAGTGCAAGCATCGCCGACACGGTGAGCGAGGCGCCGCTGTGGGCACCCCGGAGCTGCAGGTCCTCAACGGAACGGGACGCCCGGTCCACAAGGCGGATGTCGTGGTGATGGTGACGAACGGCAGGATCACCCAACCCGGCCGCGTCTTTGCCCGGCAGCAGCGGCTGCACCTCGTCGACCGCCAGCTGCTCGGTTCCTGGGCTGCCGGTTCGCGGCCGTTGTGGGAGCTGCTGCCCGTGCTTCCCCCACCCCGTAAACCCGCACAGCTCTCCTGAACCTCATCTGTCCCTGCCGTCGGCCATCCCCGCAGCCAGAATCCGCGAGAACAGCAACTCTGCCCAACTGGCGTAACCCAAAACGCAGTTACGGGCCCGGTCGCGGTGTTGTGTGCACGCTTTGGTCCACGTCAGCTGGTGAGAGCCTGCCCGTGGGCGTCGATAGGTGGGGGAAGCGTCCGTAGCCGTTCGGCCAGGGCGCTCGCGTCTGCGCCGGTATGGCTGGTGAGCATGCCGGTCAGGCGGGAGAGCCGGGCGCGGGCGGTGGAGCGGAGCCGGGCGGCGGGGACGCGGTCGAGGACGTCGTGCGCCCGCTGGGCCGCGTCCCGGGCAGTGCCGGAAGTCTCGGCCTGGGCCAGGACGAGGGAAGCTGCGGCCCAGCCGGGGGTGCCGCTCGGGCATGCGGCGAGCGAGGATTCCGCACAGGCGCGGGCGTCGTTGGGCCGGCCGAGCGCCAGGTAGGCCTCTGCCTGGTGCAGGGCGAGTTCGGCAGCGTCGAAGCCGAACCGGCCCGGCGCCTCGGGCTCGTCAGCGGTGTCGAGTTCGTTCATTGCCGTGGCGAGGGCGTGGTCGGCGTCGTCACCGCGGCCGGCGGCTGCGAAGGCGGGCAGCAGCGCCCACGCATGCAGCTGCGCCCGGACGCGCCCGGGTGCAGCAGCGGCGGCTCCGCGTTCGGCGTGCTCGACGGCTGCCTCCACGCGCCCAGAAGTACGGGTGACCATGCTCTGTGCGCCCCACGCCCATGCCTCAAGCCTGCGGTCGCCCGTCCGCGCCCCGTGCGCTGCGGCGGTGTCGAGGTGGACGCGGGCGCCGCTGACGTCGTCCAGGTGGTAGGCGAGGTTGCCCAGGAGGGCGGATAGCCATCCCACTTGCCGCCGCACGTCCTCGGTGGCCGGACCGGATTTCAGCGCGGGTGTCAGGAGCTTGCGGACGTCGCGGACCTGCTCGAACAGCACGTGCGGGGGATGCTTGCTGTAGTTCAGCGCGTAGTGCTCGACGGCCGCTTCGGCCAGATCGACGACAAGCGGACTGCCTTCGGGGCTGGCCAGGAGAGCCAGGTGCAGGCTCTCGCGTACCGCTGGCAGTCCCGCGTCCGTGGTCATCCGCATCGGCTCCTGTTCGTGCGGGCCGTGCCCGTCGTCGGCGGCGGTGTGAACTCGACCGTACCGGAACATGCCCGGCCCGGATGCCCACCCGTAGCGGTCCAGCCCAAGTTGCTCAGGACGGGCGCCGTAGGCACGGCACAGCATCACGGTGTACTCGTCGTCCGGCCACCGGCCCGCGTCGTGCTCCCAGCGGCACAGCATCGCGTCCGTCAGGCCGCGTGGCCGAAGCCCTGCGTCGACGTAGAGCGCGGCGACCTGCTCGATAGCGTCCGCGCGTGACCAGCCCAGCGCCAGACGCCAGGCTTCCAAAGCGGTGACCTCCACCAGCGCGGTGCGGATCTCGGTGACGGTCCGCTCGACAGTGTGATGCTCGCGCTGGCAGCGCATCCTGATGCGCTGCGCGGCACGCTGGATGGCGGCTCGGCGGGCGCGGGTGACGGTGGCCATGCGATCCCCCCGGGGCGGGCACGGACGAGTGGGCCATGCCGTGCTCACGGTATCCGCTCGGCTGCGCTCCGGGCACATGGCGAACATTGTCCGTAACGGGCAATACCCGGCTCGCAGTTGAGCAATGACGGGCCGTCAGCCGACCGGCAAAGGTGGTGGAGCGGCCACTTTCCCAGCCGCTTCCCCGACATCCAGGAGGGCAGCACCATGCCGACGAACACCAGCTCGACCCCCGCCGCAGCGGGGGAGTCCGCCGGTCTGATCCGCGGCCGGCGGGCCATCGCCGCAGCCCGCGGCCGCGGAGCGACCCCGTCCGACGGCGGCGGCACCGGCCGGTCCGACGGCAACGACTGACGGGCCGAGCCGGCGATGACGCGACTGCGCATCGCGGAGCGTCTGGGCCAGGACGACTTCCTGGGCCAGACGCTGCACCGCGACTACCGACACGTTCCCGGCGCCCTATCGAGGGCCGAACTCGGCGCCCTGTTCTCCTTCGATGTCGTCAACGACATCGTGGCCCAGCACCGGCTCCAGCCACCCCGCCTGCGCCTCGCCCGCGACGGCGACATGCTTCCCCCGCACCGGTACACGACGGCCGTCACCACCCGCCGCTCCACGGTGTGGCAGCGCGTACACCCGGCCGAGCTGCACCAGCGGCTCGCCGAGGGCGCCTCCCTCGTCATCGACCAGATTGACCACCTGCACGAACCGATCGGCGACCTCGCCGCCGAACTGGAAGGCTGGCTGCGGGCGCCCGTACAGGTCAACCTCTACGCCTCCTGGACGGCCACGGAAGGGTTCGGCACCCACTGGGACGACCACGACGTCCTTGTGGTGCAAGTAGAGGGCGCCAAGCGGTGGCGCCTGTTCGGGCCCACCCGCCACATGCCGCTGCACCGGGATGTCGCCGACCCCGAGCCACCGCCCGACGATCCGGTCGCCGAACTGGTCATGCGGCCGGGCGACGCGCTGTATCTGCCGCGCGGCTGGTGGCACGCCGTCACCGCAGACCAGGACACGCACTCCCTGCACTTGACGTGCGGCATCACCCCGCCGCACACCGGCAGCCGACTGCTGGACTGGCTCGCCGACGAACTCCTCGCTTCCGAAACCTTCCGCGTTGACCTTCCCCTGCACGCCGGGCAAGCGGCACAGGCCCAGTTCCTTGCCCTGCTCGGCAAGGAGGTCGCCACCGCACTTGAGGACCCGCACCTGCTCGACCGGTACGCCGCGGCCCAGGACGCAGCGGACGTAGGCCGCCTGCGGCCGTCCCTGCCCCACCTGGCCACCGTTCCCGCCGATGCGGGTCTGCGGGTGCGGCTGACGACCGGCCGGGCCCGGGCCACCGCGGTCACCGTGGACGGCGAGGACCTGGTGCGCATCCAGGGCGCCGGTCAGGAGGTCGACGCCGCGGCCGCGGCCGCGCCCCTGTTTCACCGGCTCCTTCAGGCCGGGTGGCACCAGCTCGGCGACCTCGCCGAGGTGGCAGGCGTGCCCGTGTCCGATGCGGCCGCCCTCGTCACCGAGCTGGTCGCGGCGCAGATGGCGACCGTCCATGCCGGGGGAGATTCGTGACTGCCTCCCTGGCGCTGGGCACCTACCGGATTCCCGGTGACGAGCTGGCCACCGCCGCCCGGCGAGCGG
Source organism: Streptomyces sp. BB1-1-1 (assembly GCF_031597775.1). NCBI lineage: Bacteria > Bacillati > Actinomycetota > Actinomycetes > Kitasatosporales > Streptomycetaceae > Streptomyces > Streptomyces sp. BB1-1-1. The sequence goes on from NZ_CP134205.1 coordinate 435,869, forward strand.
CCAGCTGCCCGTCCGGCTGGATCGACACCGCCCCCAACTACTGCCAGGGCCGGGCCCACCGGCTGCTGGCCCCCGTCCTCGCCGACCACCCCCAGCTGCACATCGCAACGAAGGCCGGATTCCTCACCGAGGCGGCCGCGCACGCCGCCTGCACCGCCGGCGTCATCCCCACAGCGAAGGTCCGGCACAGCATGGCTCCCGGCTTCGTCCGCTGGCAGACCGCCCGCAGCCGCACCGAGCTGGGCCGCGACCGGCTGGATGCGGTGTTCCTGCACAACCCCGAGCGCTACCAGGGCGACCGTCACGACCTGGCCGGGGAGCTGCGTGCGGCGTTCGCCGTCCTCGAAGAAGCCGCGTACGCCCAAGAGGTGGCCGCCTACGGCGTGGCCACGTGGAGCGGCTTCGCCCAGGACGCGTTCACCGTGCCGCTGCTGGACCGACTGGCCCGCGAGGCGGCCGGAACCCCTGAACACCACCTGCGTGTCCTTCAGCTGCCCGTCAGCCTGGTCATGGACACCCACCTGGGTGAGGCCCTGGGCGGCCACGGGCCGATCACCCAGGCGGCTGACCGCGGATGGGAGGTCCACGCCTCCGCCCCGCTGCACGGCGGGGAACTCCTCACCCTGGCCACCTCCGAGATCGCTGCCCTCCTCAAAGAGGGCGCCAGCGTGGCCGCCGCGTGCCTGGCGGCCGCCGCCTCATGCCCGGGCGTCGGAAAGGTGCTCCTGGCCACCGGCCGGACGGCACACTGGGATGACGCGCTCGCCGTGGCCGGCGCACCCGTCATCCCTCCCTCCACGCTCAGGATGGTCCTCGATGTACTCGCCGCCCCCCTCTGACGACGACGCCAAGCGCATGCCGGCCGCGTTCGCACACGCGGCCAACGCGCTCGGCGCCGCTGTCCACGGTCCGCAGGTCTGGGGCTGGCACGGCCGCACCCTCAGCCGCCGCGCCGACCATCCCGAGCATGGCGCATGCTGGCTGCGCCTGCTGTCCATGCCCGAACAGAAGGCAGGAGGGAAGCTCTGGGAGGGCACTGAGCGAGCCCACGCCGCCTTCCCCGCCGTCCGTAAACCCGCACTCCACGCACTGCACGACCACACCGACGACGGATACGCCTACCGCGCCGAGCTGACCGCATACGTCGACGAACCCGTACTGTCCCGAGACCCAGTCCTGCGCCACGAACTCGACCTGACCGACGCGTGGTTCACTACGATCCGCAAGACTTTGTCGACCATCGCCACGGTCCTCACCGACCGCACGGCCGTACGACAGGAATGGATCTCCCGCGCCGTCCCCGAGTACACCGGCCAACCGGCACCTCATATCCAGCACTGGGAATGCGCGCACGGCGACTTCCATGCCGCCAACCTCACCCACGGCGCCACCCTGCTCGATTGGGAGGGCTGGGGCCTGGCGCCCCGCGGTTACGACATGGCTATGTTTTACGCCTACGCCCAACTCGCCCCCGGCACGGCCACACGCATTCACCACGAGTGGGTCTCGCCCCTGACCAGCACCGCTGGCCGCGCGGCTCTCCTGGTGGTCTGCGCCGAACTGCTGCAGTCCGCATCCCGTGGCGACCACCCTGACCTGACGCCCAAGCTGCGGGCACTGGTTGAGGGGTGTGCGGCTCCTGCGGCGGGCAGTGGTCGCGTGCGGAGTTAGCCTTCCGGGCAGGTCGTGCGGCGCAGCAGGCTCCGGTGCTTGTGAATGCTTCGCCTCCATGGCGTGGCTTTAGACTGTTCCCTGACAACCTGTCACGGCATATGACGGAAGACGACAAAGCGGAGACTGGGTGCTGACGACGGCTGAGATCGTGCTGGGCCTTTCGCGTCACCTGAGCGCCTACGGGGCCAGCCAGCCGAAAGCGGACCTGGGGCAGCTCGAGTTCGCGGGGAAGATCATCGAGTTGGCTATCCGGGTCCGCGGCAGCGGAGTGAGCTCCCCGGACCGGATTGCTGCGCTCGGGCTGGACGCTGGCATCCCCAAGCGGGAGACGCAAAGAGAGCTCCTGCCGGCACTTGAGACCCTTGGCCTCATCGACCTCGAACGCGACTCCGACCGTGTTGTCCAGGCTGTGTCTGAACGCATCCCACCGCTGCCGGAGCTGTTTGTCCAGGCCGACGCCATCCTGGGGATCGCCATGCCCGAGCCGCTGGAGCGGATGGCCATGGAGGTCCTGCGGCAGACAACGCTTATGCCCATCACTCTCGACACTGCCCTGGAGACGTGCGCCCCGCTGGGCCCCGAGGACCTCGCCCGCCGCGCCATCGAGGACCTGCAGTCCCTGCATCTGTGCGCACTCCAGCGCAGCGCCGACGGGGACGAGGTGCTCTTCAACCCGAATGTATGGGCAGTCGACAAGGACCACTCCCACGCAGCCATCCAGGCGGAGAACGGTGCCGTACGTGCGGCTCTCAGCGGCCTGCTGGAGGAGGTGTCCGCGACCGCCGGGCTCCCGGAGGACGAGGTGACCTCGGCAGACAGGAAGTGGATCGACTTTGCCGTCTCCCAGGGGCTGCTGCTGCGCTCGTTGGTGACCACCGCCTTGGGCCAGGAACGGTCCTTTCTGTTCTCACCCCACATGGGACGCTCCGCCTTCGACGCACCCACCGGGGCAGACCCCTCCGGCAACGTCCGCCAGCTCATCGGCTCCATGATGTTCGCCAACCGCTATGCGAGCAACCAGCTCTTCGCCCCCACCGCCTTCCTGAGGAAACTGATCCGAGAGGGCGAGGCCGGTGACGCGTCCAACATCAGTACCGACTACTCCATGCTTGAGACCGCAGGCATCGTCCGGGTCGAGCCCGCCTACAGCTACTACAAGTTCGTCCTGCTCCAGGCGGACGTCGCCGAACAGGCCGTCACCTACCTGGAGAACACCGGCTCCAGCGGTACGGCATCAGGCGGACTGCGCGGCCAGCGCAGCTACCTCCAGCCCGAGATCGAGAGGGCTCGCCGCCTCGTCCAGCCCTCCAAGGAAGCCATCCCCAGCCCCAGCGCATCACAGGACATCCTCGCCGCGCTCCGACAGGAAATGGGACGACGCCGCTATGACCGGTAAGGCCGGGGCTTTGAAAGGTGACCTCTTGGAACGCCGGTTCGCCCGCGCCGAGTTCGCCGAGGGCTCTCTCGTGCGCGTACGCCACCCCGTCGCCCACCTGGTTGCCGGACGCACCCGCACCGTGACCGACGTCGACGTTCTCTCCATCGACTTCGATGCCCGCCTGCGCCCCCACATCGGCATCAGCGAGTGCAAGTCCACCCGAGGACAAAGCGGCGAGCAGGACCGCCTGCTGTGGCTGCGAGGACTCCAGGAGCTCCTCGCCGCGGACCGCGCCACACTCGTGCGGGAGACCGTCACCGAAGCGGGCCGGGATGTCGCCCGCCGCATTGAGGTCGACCTCATCGGCACGGCCGAGCTGACCCGACGCGAGCAGGTACTGCAGCACCTGCCCGAGCACTTCGGTGTCATCGGCGACACGCCTTTCAAGGAACAGAGCGCCGAGGCGGACCGGCAGCTGAAGAAGATCGGCGACCTCCCGTCCGGTCTCGTCGCCTTCCTCCGCCACGACGCTCTCCTGGCCGCTCCCCACCGCACACTCGGGGCCCTGATCACACTCGATGAGCTCTTGAGGAGCGGCACCGTTCTACCCGCCCCTCTTGCCCCGCTTCTGGCCGGCCACGCCCTCCAGGCCCTCCTCGCGGCAGCCCTGCGCGCCGGGGGCCGGATCGATACCGTCGGGTCCGAGGGCACCAGGCAGGAGATCGAGCAGGGCCTGGGCACAGGAGATCCCCACGACCGCCAGCTTCTGCGCGTGGCGGAGATGGCAGACACGCTTCTGCGTCAGGAGCTGGCTGCGCTTCACCGGGCGTATCGGACGTCCGGAGCTGCTGCGATCGAACGTCCTGTTCCCTCGGTGCGGTCAGCGATCTCCCAGACCCCTGCCTGGCTGGTGACGTTCATGGACCTGTCCGAACGTCTGCGACGCAGAAGTCCCATCGCCCGCCACCTGCCTCAGACCATCGACCTTGCGGTCTTCGATGCTCTGCTCGGCGCAGACGCCTGGCGAGCCCCTGCATTCGATCACCTGTTCTCTCTGGAGCATCGTCAGGCTCTTGCCATCGCCGTGACATGCGTTGAGCGCGCCGCGCCCGCGCTGGCCTCTTACGTGCTCCCCGTGCTGGACCTGCCCTACAACCGGACGGCAACCTCCGCCCTCGGTACCGGTGAGACGAGCAGCACGCCGCACGAGCTGCGCCTCGACGCCGCCGACGAATAGGGAGATGCATCCCGGCCAAGCTCAGCCCTGCCGGGTCCAGGCCGTGCCGCACAGCCGCAATCAGCCCGCCGACCCCGTCACCCAGGCAGCCACAGCCCGGTGTCGTTGCTGCGCATGGCGGTCAACCAAGAGTGCACCGCCTCGCCGTTCACCTCCTGGACGGGGTAGTTGCGCGTCCGTACCACCTCCCGGGCGCCGGGCGACCAGTCGACGGTGGCCACGAGCATGCCCGTACGGGCATGCTCCCAGGCGACATCGGCGGCCAGGGCCTTGACCACCACCTTGCTGATCTTGCGCCGTTCCCGCTTGCACTGCACGATCATCAGCGGTGGGTTCTGCCCCCCGCCCGCGGTGCCTGACTCCCAGACCCTGATGTCCACCCCGTTGTCGTTGCGACCCGGACCGAGTTCGACCTCGAAACCTGCCCTGTGGAAGTACTCCGCCACCAGCGCTTCGAACTTCCGCCAGTGAATAGCCGCCAGATCCTCATACCGGCTGGCCAGATAGGTCACGAACCGCTGATCGAAAAACTGCCCGTAGGACGCGGTCACCGAGTCGGAAGTGAACAAGTCAGCCAGATCCAGGACATCGTTCCATTCGACAGTACGAACCCATTGTCGCCACGGGTCGGAGGCATTCTTGAAGTCCTCCTCGCGGAACACCAGGTCGACCGCATCAGCCAGCACGTCCCCATGCAGGCTACGGGCTGTGTCCCGTAGCAGCGCGCGCGTAGCCGGCGAGTGAACCTCCATCGACGTCACCAGGAGCTGAGCACCGCGTTCTTGCAGAACATCCAGCGACTCCAACTGGTGCGGCGGGACCGACTCGAGCACCGCATCGATGAAACCGAGAGCCTGCCAGACCAACTTTTTATCATGCAGCCGATCCCGCAGGAGGTACTGGATGGGCCGCATGGCCTGCAGCGCACCAGGCTGGACGAACGAGTCCGCAACGCAGCGATTCATGATCTCAAAGGCCTCGCTGCGCATCCGCACGCCAGCCTCGCCCGGTGGATACAAGTGCGCATAGCCGTGGCGTTGCAGACAGTCCAGGATGTCGGTCTCTGCGATGGCCAGTCCCGCCCGGTAGCCAACCATCTCGGTCAGCCGCTCAGCCACGATGCGCCGATCGGCGCGAAAGGCCCCCATCAGCTCTCCTCCGGGGAAGAGGGATCACAGGAGCGTTGCCGCGCCATGGCCAGGTACGCCAGCCCGGCCGGGGTGAGACGGTACTGCCAGGCACTGGCGTCCTCGAGGTAGCCGTGCCCGTGCGGGCCGAGCCGGCGGGCCGCCACCCGCCCGATGTCGATCTTCGCGATGGTCTGCTCGGGGGCGGAGGCGACGGCTTCGAGTGCCGCCTGCAGCCACTCGGGCAGCAGCGACCGGTCGGGAGCCGGCTCGTCGGACGGCTCTCTCAGGGCCCGCCCGGCGGCCCGCCCGTTGCGGGTGAGGCGGACCTGGGTATGCCAGACCGGGCCGCCGGGTGAGTCCTGCGCCACCCGCCTGAGCTCGATCAGCCCCCTGCGCTGCAGAGCGGCCAGCGTGGCACCGGCGCCCGCATCGAGCACTTCACGCTGGCCCAGCTGCTGCTGGACCGGCGTGGCTTCGGCAGCCGGGTGATCGACGCCGTAGGTGATCCACCGCCACTGCTCGGCCGGCTGCCTCTCCCGGGTGGCGTGCCAACGCCGCCTCTGGGCCTCCTCGTTGTCCCGGTCGATCGCGTACAGCACCTCGAGATAGATCTGCTGACGCGTATTCAGGCCCTTGGCAAGGCCGCCTGCACCGCCCGACAGCCCGCCGGGGGGTGCAGGGGGTGCAGGCGGCGGCGTCACGAGGATTCCGACTGCTGGATCGGCTCGAGCTGGTGGGAGGGCAGCAGCACGCTGCCGAGCTTGTGGGCCAGGTGCAGTTCGATGGGCAGCATCAAAGGGTCGGCGAAGTGCGCGGCCGCGAAGCGCCTCTGGTGCGCCAGCGCCGCCCACGCCGCGGGCGAGTCGTCGCTTTGCTTGACCGCCACGAGCAGTTCCAGCAGCTGCGGATTCCACACGTCCTTCAAGGTGTCGCGCTTCCAGCCTTCCTTGTCCTTGCTGACCTTGCCCCAGTGCGGCTCGAGCCGGGAGCCGCTCGGACTGCCCGGCCCGGCGGTGGAGGGCTTGTCGGCGGTGGCGAAGAACAACCGGTCGTTGTCCTTGCTTGCCCACAGCCCTGCGCCCACACCCGCCTGCACGTCCGGCCCGCCCTTGCCGAACGCGAAGTGCTGGGCGGTCTCGTCACGGACGTTGGTCCGCAGCCGGATGTGCCGCAGCCCCTTGCAGTCGTCTGCCGCCAGCGGCCGGTCGGGATGGAAGGCGAGCCGGTCGGCGGCCAGGTGCGGATTGGTCAGCGCCGGGCACAGCGAGCGGATGTTCTGGGCCAGGGTGAACAAGGCGAGATCGCCGCCGTCACAGGACTCGGCCACACAGTCGGCGAAGAAGTCCTGCACCTCCGGCTTGTCGAAGGTACGCGGCCGGTGCCAGCCGGCCAGCTGGATGGCCGCCCGGTGATAGGGAAGCCAGCCGGAGTAGGGTAGACGTACCAGGGCGTGGGGCCGATCGGGAACGGTGGCCACAGCCAGCGGCATGACGGCCTTGAAGTCGCCGGTGCGGCGCACCACCCACAGGCCCAGGCAGGCCACGTCGGTCAACTCGTGGGCCTTGGTGCCTTGCTGGGCCGGCGGCCTGACCAAGCCTGTCTGCCGGATCAGCAAGTCACTGACCGCCCTGCGGGTGCGCTCCCTCCGGCTGCTCGCCGACTCCTTCTCCTTCTGCTCTGCGTCGTCGTCGGGGCCGTCCTCCGTCTCCTCGCTCGCGGAGGGCGGCAGCAGGTTCTGGGTAACGGCCTCACACAGCGCCGCCCCGGCCCGGACCACCATCTTCGGGTCGTGGTCCACGGATGCGAAACCGTCGGCGCCGCGCATCTCCACCAGGACGAAGCGGGCCGTCGTTCCAGCCTCGGGATGCCCGAGGCCGCGGCTGACCTGCTGCTGGCGGCTGACACCGGCAGCCTTGAGACGGTCGTTGCGGCGCTTGATGTCCGCATCCAGCTCCAGGTCGTCGGCGATCTCGCCCACCGGCTCAACGCGCAGCAGCACCTCGAGTTCTGCGGTGGTGAACCGCTGCCGCCAGGCCTGCACCCGTTCGGGCTGGCCGGCCACGTCCACCGGCAGATCCAGCGCGAACACCACCGCGTTCAGTGCCTCGTCGCGCATGGTGGTGGTGTCGCACCACAGCACGATCTCGATCCGCGACCCTGCAGCCCCGGCCAGCGCGCTCCGGTCGATGCGCAGCAGATCCGCGGCAGCGGGCCGCGTGCGGGACGGGATCGGGACGCGTTCACACGGAGCGTCCACCTCCGCGAAGTCTGCCAGGGCGGGCACCAGCTGGCTGAAGATGCGCCACTTGTCCTTGGCGGAGATACCGTCGCCGACCGCGTGCCCGGTGTTTTTTCCCAGCCCGGGCCGGTAGGGGACACCCGCGACGGGAGGCCTGGGGCGGCCCTCACCGTCAGGCCCTGGCTCGAGGAAGGCCAGCGGGTCACGGGCCACCTCAGCGGGAACGGGCAGAAACGGGAAGGAACCCAGACGCGACAGTGTGGGCACCAAGTCGTCGGCCCACCCCATGAAGCCCTGCTTCTTTCCGGCCGGGCCGGGATGCCAGGCCATGGAAGCGAGCCCGAACGGGCTGCTGGTATCCGACCAGGGGGAGGGGGACAAAAGATGCACGCCGATGTTCCGCTTCGGATCGAAGACGTTGTACCGGGCCCACCGGCGCATCCCGACCCGCACGTGCAGCCGCGGCTGCGCCGCCGTCTCCAAGCCCCTGGTTTGCACCGACAGCCGCAACGTGTAGGACCACGGGTAACGCACACCGTTCGAACTCTCGTACACATGCGGCGGCCAGGACACCAGCTCCGCCCCGTCACGGGCAGCCGTCCGCCGCCACGACGACGTGTGCACCGCCTCGGCCACTGCCTCGGACTCAGCCTCCTCGTCCTCCTGTTCAGCCGCCTGGAGGTCACCGCCTACCTCGTCCGCAGCCATGCCGGCATCCGGTGCGCCGGCCTTGCCGTGGACGACCTTCCAACCACTCGTGCACAGGTGCGCGGCCAGCGCGTGCGGCACCAGCGTGTAGTCGGAACTCTCCGGCTCATCACCCAGCCCGACGTTCAGGGTCTTGCGGGTGAAATGGAGGTCCTCGCCGCGGAAGTCGTCCAGGATGCGGGCCAGCGCGGTGATGTCGATGACCTGCCGGCGCGAGCGCCGCTCGGCCAGCTGGTTGCGGTGCATCGCGGCGGCCATCAGGCCGCCCTTGACGAACTCCACCAACTGGGTGCGGTCCGGAGTTTTCCCGCCCGCGGCCGCCGACCAGGCCAGCCACATCTCGCCTCGCCGCGCGCGGGCATCATGGGTGAGGACCTGCGGCATCAGTGCGGCGATCGCACTGTTGACAGCCCACAGCGGAATGGCCCGCACTTCCTCCTCCGCCTCACCCTCGGCCGTGGTGGGCTTGAAGATCTGCTCACGCAGCGGCCGCGCCCAGGCCGCCGGGAACTCACACGTCCAGTACTGCGCCAGCGCATGGCCGGCGAAGGACTTCAGACGAAAGGAGAGGGGCTGTAAGAAATCATAGCGCACGGTGTTGCCTCACCAGGGTGTGCAGGGATTGACGAAGGGGCCGGTACAGCGGTCCGGCGACTTGCCCGTACGGCCCGTCGAGGGCTTCATCGAGGGCGTCGAGCATGCCTACCAGCGTGCTGTCGTCGCGGGTGGGGTCGAAGGCGGCATCGCAGAAGTACACACGCGCCGTGGCGCCGCCGCGCAGCATCCGGCCGATGATCTGGTTCAGCGGAGCGATGTTCGTCCAGTCCATGGCACGCCGCTGTGCCGAGCCGACATCGGTCAGCGCATACCGCAAGGACGCCTCCAGCAGGTCGAGCCAGGTGCGGCGGGCCAGCTCGCGGAACATCCCCGCCCGCTCGCCCAGCGCCGTCTCGGGGCCGGCCGACGGCACGCCGCCGCGGATCTCCTGCACAGCCCACCGGTTCATCGTCTGCACGTGATAGCTGAGGTCTTCGGGATGCAAGTGGGGACGGACCAGATAGAACGCGGCTCCCAGCGCGGCGACGTGGTCGTCGTTGAGGATGTTGTGCCCGCGCTCGATGGCCAGCTGAGGCGCGATGAGGATCCAGGCGTCCTGCTGCTTGGCCATCGCGTGTACGTTGCCGCGGGCGATGGTCTGCCCGCTCCAGTGATGGCTGCCGGAGTCGTCGTCGGGCACCATCTGCAGGATCTGATCGGCCCATTCGGGCCGCATCCTGATCAGATGCCGCAGCACTTCCTCGGCCTCCCGGTAGCTGCCCACCAGCAACAGGACACGCTGGCGCCCCTCGGGCAGGCTGTCGCGGATCTCCTCCAGCCGGCTCTTGCGCGGCCCGCGCAGCCCGAGCCGTCTGCCGCACAGCCCGGCCAGCAGTTCCCTGAGCGCCTCCATCCGCTCCGGGCCCTGCTGGCCCGACACTCGCACCATGTACGCGGCTCCGCTGGAGGCCTGCGCCTTGACCGGCAGATAGTCCAGCACGATCCGCTCATGCAGGGGCACCTTGTCACCGGTGCGGGAGGCCAGGATGCCCGCGACGGGCACCTGCACGTCGTAGCGTGGCGAGTTCCCAGCCCAGCTGGTCGCCGACAGCAGTAGGCACGCCGGCCCCGCATCTGCGTCACCGCCCGCCCCGCTGTGTGTTTCCCGGTATAGGTGCGGCAGGTTGAGCAGCAGCCAGCGGCCGATGCCCGAGCAGCGGAAGAACGACAGGGTGCCGATCTGCTCCGCCGCGCCCTCACTCTCGCGGTACTGGAAGCCCAGCAGGTTGCCCATGGGCGATTCCGGCACCAGCGGCAGGTACTCCGCCGGCGGGCGGTGCACGAGGCTGGAGCCCATCGCCTCCAGCCCGGTCTCCATCTCCACTTCCCAGCAGGCACGGGTCAGCAGAGCGAGCTTCTCGGCGAGCAACGCGACGATCATGGTGACCTGGAACCGCACCGCCAGCCGCTCCAGCGCCTGGTCCCCGCTCAGCACCACGTCGTCCTGCCCGCGCAACCACTCCACCAAGTCCTGCGTGACCAGGCCCGGTGGCTGATACCCGCGCGCCGTCAGATCACGCAGGAACGCGCAGGAGGCATCCGCCCCCAGGTAGCGTCCGGCGGGAGCATCCAGCCACTCCACGAAGACGTTCATCCAGCGCTTGCGGCACTCCTCGTCCGAGTCCCACATGGCCGGCTGCCCGCGCCGCTTCGCCTCACCCTCCGCCAAGGGACGCGGTCGGCGGGCAATCTCGCTCGCCAGCCGCATCGCCAGCCGCAACTCGTTGAAGTAGCCCTGGCTCAGCCACTCGCGCACATGGGCGTGCTCCGCCAGCAGACTGCGCAGATGGGTCACCAGCAGACCGGCCGTGCTGATGTCGACGGACCAGTCCCGCACCGGCTCGCTGAACAGGTGCTGACCGCGGGTATGCCGCATGTGCCGCTCGAACAACGGCCGCACCTCATCCAGCCAGGCATCCTCACCCGGGCCGGCCAGCGACTGCGAGGGACTGAACGCCTGGTCCCACTGGATCTGCACCCGGTCGGCCTCGTCCACCACGAAGGCATCGCTGCGCTGCCAGGCCAGCTCCAGATACCGCATGTCGTGCTGCGACAGCTGCTCGGGCACCCGGCAATGCATCAGGCTGGCGGGCGTGGCCACCCACACGGTGGCGTCCACCAGCTCCCGCGCCGCCTCGTGCCGCCCGCACACCGGCAGCAGCGAGCATCCCACAGCGGGCTCCCGCTGCTGCCTGTCCGTCCCTTCGCTGCTCCACGGCCGCAGCCGGTGCGAGCAGGGCGCGTCCTTCAGCGCCAGCGGCTCGGTCAGCTCGGCCACGCCCTGCAACACACACGAGGTGGAGATCCACCGCAGCCGCGGATCCTCCAGCAACGCCAGACCCCGCGCATGCACGTCCACGGGACGGTGCACCTGCTGCAGGTGCCGGCCCCGGTTGGCCGCTCCCAGGATCGGCGCCGCACGCACCCCGTACCGGCACAGCGCGGTGACCATGTCCAAAACAGCCACGACATCCCCGAGGACCACCGTCAGGGTGTGCCGCCGCTGCGGCTCGGCGCCTGCCCACACGGCCGCGACGGTGATCAGGGTGGTCTTGCCGACGGCCGGCATGCCCACCACGTGCACCACATCCTGAAGCGGCAGTCTCTTCGACGCGCGCATCCGGCCGTCCTGCTGCCGCACCAGCAGATACAGGTCATCGATCCGGCGGCGCCAGTTGCGCTGCTCACCCAGCTGCGCGTCCACCGCATCCATGCGATCGGCCGTCGCGGTCAGTGCCGACCAGCGCAACGTCACCGGCTTGCGCCGCCTGCCAGCACGATGGCGCTGTGCCGGCTGCGGCACCATCCCCTCCGGGATGACCACACCGGCATCCCCCCGCGCCATGCGGTATCGCACACCCTCCTGTGCCAGGCGCACTCGCCGCAGACGATGCTGCGGCAGCACGGCCAGCGCCTGTGCGTACACCTGGCTGCGCTGGGAGGCCACCGACACCGACACCCGCCGCTCCGGGGGCTGCTGCGGGTCCTTCACGTCGAACAGGCGCAACATCTCCGGCAGCGCCTGGTACGCCTCCAGCCTCTTGTTCCACGCATGCTTGCTCTTCAGCTCGCCCACCAGCCACCGCAGTGACGACGTCATAGCCACCGCACGCTGTCGGCGCGTACGGAAGTCGTAACCGCCCATCAACGCCCAGGCATCCGCCGCGGCCGCACCCGCAGCCCACGCCTCAAGCGCGGACAGCCCCAGTTCCACCGACGCCACCAGCCGCACATCCACACGCCCCAGGCCGCGGCTCTTGGCCGTCCGACGCAGCTGATGCCCCAGCCCCTCGTACCAGCCGCTCCGGTCACGCGCCACAGACAACCTCCCCCACAGGGCCCACGTCCGGGCACGAGGCGACCAGCGCCCGGTCGGAGACCACCTCGATCTCCGGCTGCGCCCGCAGCGCCGCACTGTGCCGCTCAAGAATCTTCAGGTAACTGCGGTTGCTGCGCAGCCGATCGTGTGGAACGACCAGATACCCCTTGCGGTAGGCGTACGGATCACCCGCCCCCCAGCGGGGGAACGTCTTGATGCGTCTGGCCAGCAGATAAGGACTGTGCCAATCCTTCACATCCACCCCGACGCTGTAGCCGTCCGGCCACAACGCCACCAGGTCCAGCGAGTCCAGCTTCGGGTACAGCACCACCCGCGCTCCTCGTGCGGCCAGCCGCTGTGCCAGATCCAGCTCCGGATGTCCCGGCAGGGCCACGAACCGCACAAGCTCCGGCTCCAGCCGCCGGGCCCCCTCCGCCTCCACCCAGACCGGCCCGGGAAGATCGTGCCGCTGCCCGCACCGCCATACCCGGCACCGCACCAAGCCGTCCGCCCGCGGAACGATCCACTGCTCGCACCCTCCGCATACCGCCACGCGCCCGCTCACCGCCAGCTCCACCGGTACCGGCCCGTACGACTCTTCCATCCAGGTCGCCCACTGCGGCACATCCAGCACCGCATTCTTCGCCGCCAAAAACGCATCCGGCCCCAGCACCGCGTGCGAGGTGACGAACAGCCGCCACCGCGCATACAGCTCCGGCCGCCCCAGCAGGGCAGCGGTGTCCTTGATGTGCTTCACCAGGGCGCTCTCGTGCACCTCGGACACCACGTCCTTGGCGGCAACTGCCCACTCCAGACAGAACTCGCTCGGCTCGCCGCCGATCAGAAGCCGCTCACCCCGCACCTGTGCGTCGGGGTCGAACTCCAGCGGCCAGGCATCCACCGACTGCTCGGCGCACCACACCCCTACCAGATCCTGCACGCCGACCGGGGCGGCCCTGCCCGCCCGAACACACAAGGCAGCCAGCCGGTCCAACCCGAGCTGCAGACTCCTGTGGTACGGCTGCTGAAGCTGACGCACCCCCGCCCAACCCCGCATGCCAACCAGCCCGGATGCCACCAGGCTCAAGACCACCTCACTCGCACGGACCGCACTGGCACGCCCGGAGAACACCGGCCCCGTCTGTTGTGTCTGACTCACGCCCCAAACGGTAGAGGCCACCACTGACAGTCATCTGACGAACCGGCCAGTAACCTCATGTGACCAGCAACAGCCTTACCAGGCCAGCCCCCAACCGCCTCACCCGTCACCGCCATCCCACTCAGCCATCCGCGCCAGCAGCAGACGAAGACGGTCCGCCCGCCCGGGCTCCCACGCTGGCAGCAACATCCCGGTCGCAGGATCCAGCTGCCCACGCCACTGCGCCACACGGTCCCGCACCGACGTCTGCCACCCGTCCCACCCAGCCCCCGGCCGACTGCTGATCACCTCCACCCGCAGCGGATGCCCCAGCCTCTCCAACCGGCCTGTCAGCACCGTCACCTGAGCCTCCGTCCACGCCAAAACCCGCCGCCGACCCAGAGCCCGCTCCAACACGGCGGCACCCTCAGCCGGCGAACACGCACCCGCAGGAACGCCAGGGCCACCCACCCCAGCGAACCGCACCACCACCTCCACCAGCCTGCGCCCGTTCCCGTCCACAGCGCTCACAACAGCAGCAGCCGCCGGCCGCACCCGACCCGACGCCGTCCGCCCCCCACTCACCGCCTCCACCCACACCACCGCAAGCAGAGGATCACCCAGCACCCCCCGCGCCCAACGCCTCAGCTCCCCGCGCCGCTCCCGCAACAGCGCCTGGAAACCCGCCACTTCCCGCATCCGCCAGCACATCGGACACAACCGCTCTCCCTCCCGCACCGCAAGAGAGCGATCACAGCACGCACCACACTGCTGACACACATGCGCCATCAATCTGCGCCGCCGAGCAGAAGCCTCCAACTGCCCAGCGGACGACGCCGTGGGGCGACTCGCCTCCACGCGGTACAGCCCCACCGAGCCCCGCCGCCCCTGACGGTAGGAGCGCACGCGAGCATCAGCCGGCCCCCCAGGCACCCGGGGAAGATCCCCCGACGCCAGCTGACTCTTCGACATCAGAAACCAGGGCACCTGCGCCCAGTCCTCATACTCTGCCAGCACACCCATGCCCAAGCCTCCAACCCGCACAGTCCGTAACAGAATCACAGGAAGCGAAGTTAGCCTGCAATCCAGATGGGAGCAACTACCAAAAGCCGCCCTGAGCAGCACATTTGAAGTTTACAAACTAAAAAAAGACACGCCGGTCACCCAAGCACCCGCCTCAAACCGGCCCGCAACACATCACCCACAGTCACGATTTGATCAGCCAGTCGCTCATACTCCGCCAACGCCACCTCACCACCAGGCTCCGGCCGCCGCCGGACAATCCCCGGATACCGATCACGCCAGTCCCGAAGCGCAGCAACCGCCTCAGCGGACACCGACCAGCACCCTGCCCGCACCTGCCACGCCAACCCAGCCGGAAGACGAAACGACACAGCCTCCGGATAGCCCCCATCCCGGGCCCCCGGCCACCGCCCCATCCCAGCAAACTCCTCGCCAGCCTCCGGCCACACCCTGCACCACCCTCGAACCTCCACCTCCCGACGCACCCCAAAAACGGCAAGCGCATCCACTGTGTCCAGCACCTCACCCGCATCCCGCAAGCGCGCCACCTCCCTGCGCCAACCGGCCCGTACCACCGCGGCCTCGCTCCGACTCAAGCCCCTCACATCCCACCGGGCACTGCCCGCCAGCGCCCGCCGAAGCTCGCGGTGCCTCTCAACCACCTCCCGGAGCTCAACCCGCGTACCCAAAGCCACCTTGACCGTCATCAGCGTCGTGCCCTCACCACTCACCACCCCAGCCTCCCAGCACCTCACCACACAGACACAACAAATCCCCGCGCCAGCCAGCAGAAACCACCCCGACGATCGCTCAGTTCGAACGGTGGGAAGGCCCTCAACTTGATTCCTGTCCTGCCGCCAGGCAGGACGCATCTTTTTGCCGCGCAGGCCGTCAGGCCTGCTAACTACCACAGAAACCAACCAAGTTGGCCCGCCAGGGCCAACACAACAATCACCTGACACACAGTCGTGCCGTCAGGCACGTAGTCGGGGGAGAGGGCAACCCAAATATCTGTGCAACCACCCAGTTTTGACATCACCGGCGCCGCCAGGCGCCGGCTCTTCCCCCAGTGAGGGGGAAAGGCCCTCAACTCGGTTCCTGTCCTGCCGCCAGGCAGGACGCATCCTTTTGCCGCGCAGGCCGTCAGGCCTGCTAACTACCACAGAAACCAACCAAGTTGGCCCGCCAGGGCCAACACAATCACCTGACACACAGTCGTGCCGTCAGGCACGACGACAGTCCTTGACGGGCCGTCAGGCCCGTAGTTGGCCGTCAGGCCAAC